>CAXXFS010000034.1:45000-590511 GCA_963669235.2 uncultured Filomicrobium sp. | reverse complement strand
GTCGCTGGTAGTTTACGACACCCAGACCCGCTCGGAACTGCAGACCAGCAATCCATTTTCCTAGTCTGAACAACCTGCGCAATCCCATCGAGAGCAACGCCGACGGATCGGTGGACGTCTATTTTGGTCCGAAGGCGCCGCAGGGGCAAGGAAAACAATTGGATCGAAACCGTGCCGGGCAAGAGCTGGTTCGTCATCCTGCGCCTCTACGGACCGCTGGAGCCGTGGTTCGACAAGACCTGGAAACCAGGAGAGATCGAACTGTATGAAATGACGCTAATACCAGCGCACTTGAGGTTTGAGCACGACGTCGGCGGAATACACACCCTCGCGCAGGGCCCACGATAGAATGGCTTTGTCTTTTCACAAGGGCTGTTACCAACGCCGGCGTCTGGAAAATTTGCCAACATGTCGGGTTTGGGGTGTAAACCGTCCTCAATTCCGGACGCACCGAAGACCGCCTTGGCCGCGAATAAGTTGTGTCGTGTCTGGTCGCTACGCTTACCCTACCTATGTCCGCTAATTGATCAAAGCGGACAAGGTCGGGCTCTGACGATCACAACTCAAGCATGTTCCGCTTCAACCCCGAAAGCGGACATCCTCTAGCCGACCCTGGCGCAATTCGCCAATGTCCGAATGTCCACATAGCGGACGTTAGGTCTTCTCCTCCAAAGCGGTCTTTGAAGTCACTAAGCACTGGTTGACGCACATCATTCCAGGGTCGTGCAGCCTGGTCCATATTGGTGATCGACGATCATCGTTTCCGATCTCAGTTGCCGGCATGCATCTGGCAGCTGGCCGTTTATGCATCTAGCTGTCCCAACCATCTGCGCAATGACCAGAACCGCATCGCATGTCTTTTCACTCTTCTCCTCAGGGAACAAGCCGAGGATTGTGAGCATAGCAGCTTTGCTGCTTACCCTCTTTGTCATTCCTATGGGCGAAGCATATCGTCCCTTGGCCGCTCAAGGCATTGACCCCGAGGTTGGTAAGATTGAAAAAATTGGCGGAGGCTGGAGAGAGCAGTGCTGCGCAAGCCAAGAAATCTGAAGAGCTGAAGCGTCCGAGCCAATGTGATCCACCCCCATTGAATTGGTCCACCTGCTAGTAAGTATCAGAGAGGACACGATATGGCGAGCAAGCGACACAAACCCGAGGAGATCGTTTCCAAGTTGCGTCAGGTGGATGTGCTGCGCGGACAGGGACTGACGATTGCGGATGCGATCCGCCAGATTGGTGTGACCCAGCTGACGTATTACCGCTGGCGCAAGACGTATGGCGGGCATGGGCAGCGACCAGGGTCAGGGAGCTGAAGCAGCTTCAAAAAGAGAATGAACAGCTCAGGAAGGCGGTCGCCGATCTGACGTTGGACAAGTTGATCTTAAAAGAGGCTGCCAAGGGAAACTTCTGAGCCCTGCGCGCCGGAGACGCTGCATTGATCAGGTGCGCAGCAAGTTGGGTGTCTCCGAACGTCGAGCCTGCCGCGTGCTTGGCCAGCACCGCTCGACACAGCGTCATGCTCCCCAAAGGGCGTGCCCATGAGGATCAGCTGGTTGCCGACATGATCGAACTTGCCCGGCAATATGGTCGATATGGCTATCGCCGTGTCGCGGCCCTTCTTCGTGACGCGGGCTGGCAGGTCAACGACAAGCGCGTAGAGCGGCTGTGGCGCCGAGAAGGGCTGAGGGTTCCAACTAAGCAACCGAAGAAGGGGCGTCTGTAGCTCAATGACGGGTCGTGTGTGAGACTGCGCGCATCGCATCGGAACCACGTCTGGTCTTACGATTTCGTGCATCACCGAACCGAGGATGGCCGTGCGTTTCGAACGCTCAACCTGATCGATGAGTTTACACGAGAGTGCTTGGCGATCCGTGTGAGGCGGAAGCTCAGCTCAATCGACGTGATCGACGTTCTAACCGATCAATTTATGCTACGCGGCGTGCCATCCTAAATCCGCTCTGACAACGGTCCCGAGTTCATTGCTGAAGCGGTTCGAAAATGGATCAGCGCCGTTGGCGCCAGCACTGCCTATATTGAACCCGGCAGCCCGTGGGAGAACGGCTATGTTGAGAGCTTCAATGCCCGCCTAAGAGATGAGCTGCTCAACGGAGACATCTTCTACTCGCTCAAGGAGGCACAGATCATAATTGAAAACGGGCGTCGACATTACAATCAGATACGACCGCATTCGTCACTGGGATACCGACCACCAGCCCCGGAAACGATGATCACGTTGTCACCGAGGCCGTCAATGAACTAACATTCAAACCGGACCAGTCAGTGGGGGCAGGTCAAGACCTGCACATCTCATAACAAGTGAACTCACATTCATTCAGTGTTGAGTGCACAAAATAATAGATGACGATGTCCTGATCGGCTTCTTCGACTACATCCCCAAGCGCGCGAAGGTGCAGCTTCATTTCCTGTACATCGCTTGGGTCGTTCACCTCAAATGTGTTTTGTGATAAAATTCAATACATAGGAATGCCCTCCGCACTGGTCCGAAAGTCCATCCAGCTTAACCATAGCTGTGTGTGCCGACAACTTCATCCGGATTCGTCTGGCTGAAGGAATCGCCTAACGTCAGGTCAGCATGGTGGCACTGCTCTGTTACGTTCTGGCTATCTCGGCCCTGCCATTTAAGTCGAGGCGCCGGCTTGAAGCACAGAACGCGGTACTCCGGCATCAGCTGAACATTTGCGCCGTAAGATGCCGGGTCGGTCCATAACTCTCTCGCCAAGCGCGGCGTCCGCGCGCGTTGGAAATTCTTAAATTATCGAGGATCCGGTTCGCGCAGGTTAGAGGCCTTCTGCCGATCTTCGTCGACTCGCATAACAGCCTAGGCCGCTTCGCTTCCTCGAAGTTGCGTCTGTTCAAGGCCGACACCGGCGAGATTGTACGGTGATGCTTTTAGCTGATCAGCCCGTTGTGCATACCTGCGAGGCACTTCCATCGTCTTGTGTCGGGTTACGCTAAAGATGGCGCCGAGGTCAGCGCCGCTCTCCGCGGGTGTCGTCGCAAAACCAACCCGTAAACTGTGGCCGCTGAACTTGTCCGCTTCGGCCTGAGCCGTCGCCAGGGGAACGCCCTGGCGGACGTGATAGTCGGCAACCCTTGTCTTGATGACAAGCGCCACGGATTGTGTGTGCAGGCGGCCACCAGTCTTTCCGCCCTTCGAGACACGTCGCAACAAAGGCTCCACTGGACCGATCCCCGCCTCCTCGAGCCAGGCTTCGATTGCTTTAACAGCGTGGGCATTCGGCGCGCGTGGGATTGTGATGGGTTCCGGTTTGCTGCCGGCAGTCTTGGATCGCGCGAGGGTCAGCTCAATCGTCGTGGCCTTGATTTGAACGACCCCGGTGCCAGAGCCGAGCTTGTCGAGGTCGGGCCCGACCAATTCTGAGTGGCGTAGGGCAAACACGTAGCCGAGGGCAAACAGTGCTGCGTCGCGACGGCCTTTGAGGGGCGCTTCACATGCCGCAACGACGTCCATCACAACCAGGGCACGAAGCGGTTCGACCTGGCGCTGTACTGAGCCATGCTCGCGCGCAACCCCCTTCATGACGTGAACGAGGTCGGGATGGGTAGTGTCGAACGGCTGACTCTTGGCAGTATGCATCGATTTGAGGTCAGCGATCGCGGTGCGCAAGACATTCATTTGAGCTGCATGACACGTCCTGGAAGCAAGCTGATTGACCGGCACACGGACCAGCATGACATCGCCAGGCAGCACTAAATTATTCCAGCGAGCTTACAATGCTCCGGTACTCGTCCTCATTGAATGCTTTCAACGTAAGAGTTCGCGTTTGCCCTTGAGCACCACCTGTGAGTGCAAGCCGAGCAACGGTCTTATCATCGGGAGCTTCGACAATAATCACCATGTCGTACGGTCCCATGGTCATGTAGTAGGCGATGATCTCGGCACCATGCTCTCTGCACGCACTCTTGTATGCATCCAACCGGTTCGGTGAGTCCTTAATGTTCTGAAACCCTTCCTTCGTCCAATTGGCGAGCAGAATGAATGTGGACATGACAAGTCTCCGTATTCCTAGGTGAGATTTAGTGAAACTAACTCTAGCGATTTCGGAGACGCCGCCCAAGCATCTCCGGCCCATCTCTCAAAGACATGGGCTCAGTATTGCCAACTTGCTTCTATGATTGCAAGAAACCCGCATCCGTTGACGCTCGACCGTAGCAGCGGCTGCGAATTCGAATGGCAGCGGTCGGTGAGCCCGACATTAAGGAGAAGCTGAAGGTCGGGCATGTGGCGGCGGGAAAGAAGTTCAAAGTCTATCTTGATGGCCACAATTTCTTGCCCCCACTTCACCGGGTAGGAAGAATCGGGACCGCGCAAAGAGTTTTTCTACTGGAATGATGGGGAGCAACTCGTGGGGCTGCGCTATAATTATTAGAAGCTCGTGTTTATGGAGCAGCGGGAAAAGACCTTCAACGTTTGGACCGAGCCATTCGAAGGAGCCAGCACTAACTCGAATAATAACAACACATGGTGGGTTCGCCGCGTGTTAGCGATGTTGCCAGCACAGGAATACGTCTCGGAGTACATCGCGACTTTTATGGACTTCCCGCCGCGTCAAAAACCGGCGAAGTCCAACTTTGATGATGAATTGGCGACATTGAAGTCGGCGTCCGGGAACAATTGAATGCGCAGCCGTCATTACGGCGGCCCAATACAGCCTGGGGAGCGGACGTGTTTCATTCTGTGAGCATGCGTTTTGGTTGTGTACCACGCTAATCGCCCGCATACGGCTCCTTAACGCGCAGATCAAAGAAGCGCACGGTTGAGTCGACCACCTAACGACCAACGTTACCAGTGTCGGTAGGGGGGACACGCCGGGAGCGGTAGGACAGCATGACGTGGCAATCCTCGCATCCTTGCCAGGAATGGGGCGGATTGTCCGCGCCACGTTGCTCGCGGAGGCTGGGATAGCCTTAGCCGTCGAGATTACCTCGCGCTACAAAGTCTGACGGGTGTCGCGCCAGTTACCAAGCGTTCGGCCAAGAGCCGCATCGTCGTGCGTCGTCAGGCCTGTCATCCACGGCTTTCCAACGCTGTCTACCACTGGGCGCGTGTCGCCTTGCAGCATGATCCGCGCAGTCGGCAGAAGTATTCCGCACTACGAGCCTGTGGTCATAGCCACGAGCGGGCCTTGCGCTCCGTCGCCGATCGCCACTTATGCGTTGCCTGCGCCATGCTGCACACCGGCACTCTGTTCAACCCGATGCTCGTGGCCGAAAATGCCACTTGCTAAACGGTGGGTGGCCCCCAGAGCTGTCTTGCTGTAGGCAGTTGCTGTGAAGCGGCTGTCTTTCATCACTGCTCGCCCTACACGTTCGTCTTCCAATTCGCGGCAGGATCATCCTCACGATTTGACTTGATGCGTCTCGTAACCCTCGGACGATGGTTTACTTATTGCTACACGTCTGGTGAACGTGCGCAATTGGCAAGGTTTGCAGGCCAACCAAGCGACGGTAGATCGAAGAAGTGGCAGTTAACAGCAACGAGGTTTGGAACTTTCGCGTCTTAGTTGCCAATGGGACGGCAGTTGATACCGGGCGGCAACTTGCGAGTCCGAGAATGGTGCTGCCGTATCTCTACTTGGCCCTCGGCGCACCAATATTTTTCGCTGGCCTCCTGCTACCAATTTTCCAGTTGACGCGGTTGGCTACACCAACTTTGGCAGCGCCCCTGATCCAGAAGGCGAAGGCCCGCAAATGGTTCATCATGGCGTCCTTCTTTGCCATGGCACTAACGCTCATATTATTTGGTCTGTCAGCCCACTCCGCCTCGAAGGAATGGCTGGTGATTATCTTTTGTGCTGACAGCAGCCGCTATCGGCTGCTGCGAAGGGGTTACCAGTCTTGCCTTCAACGACTTGATAGGAAGAGAGCTGTCCCCACAACGCCGCAATATCCTACTCTACATTAATACCGCACTGGCAGGATGTGCTACCATTGCCGCGGTGTGGGGCATAGGATCGATGCTGCATTTCGCCAGCGCCTTTCACAGTCACCTAGCTCTTATCTGGTGGGGGGCCGGAGCTACATTTTTCGCCGGCATCGCGATAGCATTTGTTCGAGAAACGTCCACCGCGCAAAATCGAGATCAATCTACCGGCGGCACACACGTCCCCGAGCACGCTGAGCGTTATATTCGTAGTCTGCGCGACGGATTGAGCGAAGCCGTCAGGATCAGCTGGTTCCGTCATTTCTTATTGGCCCGAGCGTTATTACTATCCATCGAACTCGCAATGCCATTTTATGCCATTCACGCTGCCGCTCACTTTCGGCAGCATAGCGGAAGCCTTTCTATCTTCGTGATATCCACCAGCATTGCACTTATCGCTGGCGGCATATTGTGGCGGCGTGTCAGTGGCAAATCTGAAAAGGCCGTCATGGTCCTAGGAGCGGCCCTGGCCGCTATCGGGGGGTTGTGGGCCATATCAATCGATTTTGCCGAACATCAGCGGCATCCAGCCCTGCATGCAGTAGTCTTTTTCTTCGTCGCCGTCGGATCGCAAGGCGTTATCGGCGCTCGAAAAGCTTACCTTTTGAACTTAGCTCCAAAGAACCAGCGGGACTACTACGTCGCAGCGGGCAATACTCTTACGGGTATTGTTGGTATTTTCTTCGGCTTTCTACTTGGGGAGCATTGCCCATTTTCAGGGTGTCATTTGGCCCCTTGTGATTCTCGTAGGCCTGAACCTCTTGACAAGCATGTATTGCGGGCGACTACCGCAGTCCGAGTAAAACTAACCCGTCCACTCAGTTCTGCCGGAGTTTCCGAGCATTGTTCCGTGCCCTCAATGCCAATGCCGGGGGAACTAAAGACGGTGTGTTCACCAAACAACCCGGCACGCTAAACAATGACTTCTTCGTAAACCTGCTCGACATGTCCACGAAGTGGAAGAAGTCATCCGAGTCCCTCGATGTTTACGAGGGCATTGATCGTGCCTCGGGTAAGCCCAAATGGACAGCAACCCCTGTCGATCTAATCTTTGGATCTAACTCTGAGTTGCGCGCAGTCGCAGAAGTCTATGCCTCTAGGGATGGCAAGGAGAAGTTTCTTGATGACTTTGTCGCTGCATGGACCAAGGTGATGAACCTGGGTCGCTTCGACGTGGCTGGATCTCCTACAGCTCTCTATAATCGCGCTGTAATTAAGCTCGAAAGGCTTTGAGGTTTTTGAGAATCGACGGCGACGTGTAATTGCGTCGCCGTCTTTTTTGCCTGTTAGATACGGACCAGAAGATGAGTCTAAGCAAAATGACGTAATGGGCTTTTGCCGTCTTTGCCCAGATCGCTGTGAGTCCGCTTCTGACCCAGGTGAGTACGACGCCATGGATGAGAATAATTCATAGGAGCCCCGTCTAGCGACGGCGAGCGTTACCCTCGAGGCCGGTCCACTGCTAGCCCATAGCGGATGTCAACCTGAGCCTCTTGCATGTCCGCTAATTGATCAAAGCGGACAAAGTCGCAGTCTGACGATCGCTGCTCAGGCATGTTCGGCTTTGCACCTGAAAGCGGACATCCCACCGGTGTCCTCGGCGCACATCGCCAATGTCCACTTTGTCCACAAAGCGGACGTCGCGAATTAGCTCCGTTCGGCACTTTAATCTTTATCTGACTGGATGCGCAGCGGCTGGCAGTGCTCTCTCGGGTCCCGGACTGGGCGGGTTTTTGACGCGGAAGAACACCGCGTAGAGCACGGGCACCACGCCTAGGGTAAAGATGGTCGCCACACCTAGGCCGAAGGCGATGGCTACCGCCATTCCGTAAAATAGCGGGTCCACCGATACAATAAGCGTCATCAGGCCAAGGATCGTGGTTACCGTTGTCATCAGAATGGGCCGCAGTCGCGCAAGACAGGCCGCGACGATGGCGTCATAGGGCTCGCGCCCGCTGTCGAGCTCAACGTCGATTCGGTCAATCAAGACGATACCGTTATTAATGATAATACCGGCGAGGCTCAGCAGACCCAATATGACCATGAACCCGAACACCGAATTCATAACGATCAAGCCAATGGTGGCGCCGATAAACGTGAGTGGAATGGTCAGCAATATGATGGCGGCCCGGCGGAAAGAGTTGAATTGCCAAACCAGCAACAGGATGATGCCCGCGAAAGCATACGGCATGTTGGCAAACAGATAGCGTTGTGCTTTTACCGACTGCTCAAGTTCGCCACCCAATGCCCATTCATAGTTGGGCGGGAGATCGAGAGACTCTATCGCCGGTTTCAAAGCGGTATAGATCTGGCCGGCCTTCAGCGTGGGGTGCTTGGCGCTGATGGTCACCGTTCGCTGCTGTCCGCGCCGCTTAATACGGTAGAATTCCCAATCACCCTTAATGTCGGCTATCTGTTCCAATGGAACGGCGGTGCCGCGGGTGCTTGAATAGATGTTTATATTGTAGAGCGCCGAGACATTCGTCCGCTCGGCTTTCGTGCTCCGCAGAGTGACAGGAATTGCTTCGTCACCTTCACGGTATTGGGTAACCTCTGCACCGCTGATCAGCGAATTGAGCGAATTTGCCACGTCGCGTGAGGTTATACCGGCCCGCCGGGCACGCGCCTGATCCACTTTGACATTGACCCGGAGTAAACGATTTTCCCAATCCTGTCTGACGTCAATGATTCCGGGTATCTCCCGCAGGCTTTCCATCAGCGATGCGGCTTTCTCACCCAAAACATCGGAGGCTGGTCCGCTCAGCCGTATTTCGAATAGTCCAGTCTCTGTCGAGCCGAGCCACATCGTCTTCACGCGCGTGAAGGCCTCGGGCAAGTTATCGTCGGCAAAATTCCGGGTCCGTTCGACCAATGCGGGAACCTGACTGGCATTCTCCGTATTGACGACTAGGAATGCCAGGTGCGGGTCGGCATCGATCGGCGCCAGGGAGAGAAAAAAGCGGGGACCGCCGCCGCCAACATAGGCGATTGCGCCGGTGACCTCTGGGTTGACAGTCTTGTCCTGCAGCCAATTACTGAGCTTGAGAGCGACCGCGGCGGTCTTGTCGCTGCGGCTGCCGGCCGGCAGGTCGAGATAAACCAGATACTGGTTGCGATCGCCTGCTGGAAAGAATTCCTTGACGATGCTTTGCGACGCATAGACCGCAGCGAAGAAGGCAGCAATTGTGCAGGCCAGTACAAAGAAGCGGGCCCGCAGCATGCGTTGGAGCAGCGATCTGTAAACGCGATAGAACGTTCCACTATAGGGATCGGCAAGTTGGCCTTCAGCTGTTGGCTCCCTTAGTTTGACCTTCATGAACCAGAAGCACATCAACGGCGTCATCATCATCGACAGAAACCAGGATGACAGCAGCGTGATGATCAGTACCTGGCCAAGCGACCGGGTGTATTCACCGGCCCCGCCGATAGCGAGCGGTATCGGCGCGAACGCCAGAATCGTTGTCAACGTGGACGTCAGCAAAGGTATGGCCAACGTGCGCCCGGACGTCAGCGCCGCTTGTCGCCGATCCTCACCGTTCTGCAGGCGGGTGCGAATATCTTCGGCGATCACGATACCATTGTCGACGAGCATGCCTAGCGCGATGATCAACGCAGCAACCGACATGCGTTGCAGTTCAATGTCCATCGCCCGCATGATGGCCATGCTCATCAGCATGGTCATGGGCACGAACGAGCCGACGATGAGGCCGGTTCGAAGGCCAAGAAAAAGAACCACGACACCGAGAACGATCACCAGCGTCTGTAACAGGTTGGTCACTGCACCTGAAACGGCCGCCTCGATCAAAGGCGGCTGATAGGTAGCATATTCAAGGGCATAGCCGACTGGCAGGGTTTGCTCGACCTGTCGGATCTTTCGAGTGAGACGCTCGCCGAACTCGACCGCGTTGACACCTTCTCCTTCGAGGACGGAGACGCTCAAGACAATGGCGGGACGCCCGTTGTAGTAGACGGGTTGATTTGGTGGATCGACATAGCCTCGGGAGACCTTGGCGAGATCGCGGAGTGGTGTGACCCGATCTGAGCCAGGAATCGGAATGATGACGTCCTCGATATCAGCAACGCTTTCGAAGTCGCCGGTCGGTTCGACAACGATGTTTTGGCCGCGCACGTCAATCTTACCGCCGGGCATGATGACGTTTTGCTGCTGCAGGGTGCCAACCACGACACTGGGGCTAATGCCGAATTCAGCTAGCTTGGCGTTTGACAGCTCGAGGAACACCCTCTGATCCTGAACGCCAAACAACTCGACCCGTCGGATGCCCTTTAGAGAATAAAGCTCATTGCGCAGGTCCCGCGCGACGAGGCGCATTTCTGCGAGCGAGAACCCTTCAGCCCACAACGCAATCGTGGCAACGGCCGTCAGCCCAAATTCATCGTTTATAAATGGACCAATCGTGCCATTCGGGAGGCTCGGCGCCACATCGTTAAGTTTGTCACGCAGGTCCCGCCACACGGTCTTCAGCACCGGCACCTCGTCGCGGGCGTTGACATGTAGGAGGGACATGCCGCGTTTAGAATCGGACTCGATGTAGTCGACAGCGCCAAGCAGCCGGATCTGCTCTTCCAGCTTGCGTGTGATCAGGTCCTCAACCCGATGTGGCGCCATGCCGGGGAAATAGGTCCAGACCAGCGCCTCACGGATCTGGATCGAGGGGTCTTCCTGCTTGGGATAAGCCAAATAAGCGAAGAAACCCCCGACCGCCATAATCAGTAAGAAGAGGACAGTCACCCGATCCTTCTGGAGCGAGAAGTCGGTGATACCTTTCATCTGATGTTACCAGGACGGATCATTGCATGGCTGCGGGCGCGTCGAGGGCGCTCGACCTCTGCTGTTGCATGAGCTTGACCCTCTGACCGTCGCTAAGGAATGTCACGCCGGCCACGGCCACGATGTCGCCAGCCTTTACGCCTTCGACAATGTTGACGAAGTTGTCGATCGCACCCCTGCCCTTGACGAGGGTCTTCTTCACCGTCTGTGTCTCTGGGTCATAAATGAAGGCATAACCTTGTCCAGGTCCGTCCCCGGGTGCGATGGCCGATAGCGGCACCAGAAAACCGGAGTCATCCCCTTCGTGCGCCAACAAGATGCTGACTTCTGTCGTCATTCTAGAGCGTATCTCGGCCGGCGGGTCTTCAAGACCGGCCTTGACGGGAAAGGCATTCGCCTTGCCAGCGGTCGAACCGACTTCAGTCATGCGCGCCCGCAGGATGCCGATCTCCTTCCTGGGGAACTTGACCGTCACCGGCATGCCAACCGAGATACGGGAAATGATCGTCTCGGGGATATCGAAGCGCACTTCCAAAGCGCCTACGGCCTCAATGTCATAGACCGGTTGTCCTGTGCTCACCTCGACAAAGGCCTCGACATATTTACGCGAGATCGTGCCGTCGAAGGGGGCCCGCAGCTCCGTCAGCCGCAAATCTCGTTCTGCAAGGTTGAGCTTGGACGTGGCGAAATCCAGCTGGCTTTCCGCAACATCGCGCTGTGTTTGGACCCGCTCGATTCTCGCCGTTGACACCCAGCCCTTTTTGTAAAGTTCCTCCTGACGTTCATATTCCTGTCGCGCATTCGCGAGGTCGGACCGTGCCTTTTGAACTTCAGCTTCAGCTGATTCAACGTCGAGTTTGTAGGGTTGCTTGTCGACAACGGCCAGTACTTGATCCTCCTCAACTCGGTCCCCCTCTGATACGAGCATTTCCTTGACAGTTCCGCTGACGTGAAAGCTCAGAGTCGAGGAGTCTGTTGCATACACCTGTCCGGAGAATTTTCGAGTTTGACCCGATGCGACCTCGGTGACCGTGTATGTCTTAATGGCCCGGATTTGCGGAGCGATGTCAGGCGGTTCCTCATCGCAGCCCGCCAGAGTCAATGCAGCCATCATGGCAATAGCAAGAGAAGATATCGATGAGAGCTGCATAGTCGGAAGTATCTGTTTTTTGCCGAAGGAGAGGTGGGCTACCAGCTTATGGCAATACATACTCAATTCCAGCCAGCACAAAAGCATTGACCTCTATCAAGCGTCAGGCTGACACGAGGACCCGGTATCGCCGACAGACAAGTCTGCTTGAGGTAGGTGTCCGCTAATTGATCAAAGCGGACATAGCAGCAATCTGATTGTCTCAGATGATGCATGTTCCGCTTCACACCTGAAAGCGGACATCACTTATCGCATTCTTGATGCCTCCTCTTGCTGCTTTCAGCACCGGTGCTTGCGATAGCGTTTGTCAGGATCGTGTTTTCTTGAGTTGCTGGCGCAAGTGTAAGGATACGCCGAGAGGTTGATTACACTCACTCTCCCTTCAAACATTGCCGGGCAAAACCGGCGGGAAAGGAATGCCATTTGCGCGCGCTGATCCAGAGAACTTCCGGAGCCACTGTAACCGTTGAGGACGAGATCGTTGGCGAGATCGGACACGGTCTCGTGATCTTCATCTGTGCGATGGGAGGTGATACCGAGGCGGAGAGTGAATGGCTCGCTCGGAAGGTGGTGAAGCTGCGCATCTTCCGCGATGAGGATGGCCGCATGAACCGCTCGGTTCAGGATGTCGCTGGATCGGCATTGATCGTGAGCCAATTTACACTGGCCGCTGAGACCCGAGGCAACCGGCCCGGCTTTTCTAGCGCAGCCGAACCCGACGACGGGGAGCGTCTCTACGAGCATTTCAAGGCACAGGTCCGAGAGCTTGGCGTTCCCGTCAGCGCCGGCAGCTTCGGCGCCGAGATGAGAGTTTCTTTGGTGAATGATGGACCGGTGACGATTTGGCTGGATACGGACAAGCGCTGATAGAGTTACGGTTCTTGCAGAAGATCTCTGATGCGCTAGCAGGGCTTGAACCGATACCGGCCCGGTGCGGTTGAGCCAAACAAGTTGCGCTTGGGGTTTGCTTGGATTGTCGCGGCCGCGTAGCAGCAGTACGAGCTGCCCTCTCCAACAAAATTTTTGTTGAGTATTCGACCGTCCTCCCGAGCCGCCCAACTTCTTATTTCCCGCTGGGCATTCTACTACGGTCCAGAACCGTTCAGATACGTCTCGTGCGATTCGTTTATAGCGCGAGATTCTCTCTGATCATGTTGCGGACCCTCCCCAGGCCACAGATCGGCTTTGCGTCTGCATGTTCCAGCTTGCGTCACTGAGTTGCGATCGAAGCCTTTTGAATGGAGACCCTTGCTTTTAAACCGGGAAGGGATACGACCAGGGAGGAGCCAGGAGCGATTTCCTCCCTGTCGGCGCGTCGAAATTGCAAATTATCCCTGCATTCGACGCGAGGTCCTGGACGATGCCGACACCCACACGGCCGAATTACAGCGGCTATGCTCTGTTTTTTTCAATCGGCGTCATCGTCCTGGCGTTTATGGCCTTGTCACTGGCGATCACGGCAACAGGAACAGCGCGGTTCGCATTGGCGATGGGGTATTCTGAAGCCACCGGCTATGCAATCGGAGCTGTTTTCGATCTTGCTAAAGCAGTCGTCCCCGTCGGCTTACTAATCCTCTTCGCGCGTCACGCCTACGTCAGCCTCTTTCTCATTGGTACAGCTTGGATCGGGTTAGTGTTGTATAGCGCCCTCGCGACACACGCGACGGTCGGGCTGGCCATTTCAAAAATCGAACGGACAGCGACCTGGCAGATGGAAAAACGCAACGACACGCGGACAGAACTCGTGAACATTGAGAAGCGCCTAAAGGCTCTATCGAATCCAACGCCACCACGTCCGTCCAAGACCGTGGTCCAGGCACTCGCCAGCCAGCAGGTTCCCGCTGGCGTTTGGCGTAAAAGCAAGGAATGCCGGCAAATTAGTCGGAGTCGCTACTTCCATAATGTGTGCGCCGAGGTACTCGAGCTTCGCGCCGAACTGGCCGCCGCACAGGACTACGAACGGCTCAGCACCCGCGCACGTGAACTACGGGCGACACTCACTTGGTCACCAATCGTGGCCACCACTGATCCGCTCCCGCAGGCGTTCTCGACCACGATCGGTCGCATCATCCCCCTTGAGGGAACCGTTGGAATAGCGCTCTTGTTGACGTTAGTGACGGAAGTTTTCAGCTGCTTCGGTCTCGCCACTCTTCGGGCCTTACGTCCCCGCACTAGCGTCCCCGGAGTTGCCATCGCGGGTCATCCCTCCCCGCGCAACGATAGGACCCTCCCCCGCTCCGCGAACCACTCTTCAACACCAGTTCAGTCTTCGCAACCGTACCTCCATCGTGACCGCATCCCCCTCCCTAATCGGTCCATAGGGCGGGAAAACCCACAAGGAGCGTGCGATATCGTTTCGATCCGCCGAGGGACCCATGGCAGGGCCAAGGACAAAAAGACCGGCCAGGGATCAACAGTGCAGATGAAATCGAATGTCCCCGCGTTTGCCCGCTCCCGGCTGAAGAACTCGGCTGGTCAATCGATTGCCGCATCCGAACTGCTCGCGGCGTATAAGCATTGGTGCCTTAGCCGCGGGCAACAGCCACACTCGCAGCAGAAACTTGGGATCGAGCTGGGGCGCCTTGGCCTAGTGAAGTGGAAATCATGCGGTCGGATACGCTATCGCGATGTGCAGCTGGTGGCTTGACCCCACCTGCGCCGCAGTGCTGGCCCCACCGCTCCATCAGGGGCTTTCTTTGTTCGAGGAAATTCGTGCGCAGGTAAGCGGCTTTCGACTTATCCTTGATGGTATGCGCCAAGGCCGCCTCTGAGACCTCGTCGGCGACCTTCTCACGTTCGGCACACCAGTCCTTGAAGCTCGACCTGAAGCCATGCACGGTGGCGTCCTTACCTAGGCCCGCATCCCGCAACAGTTTCGTCAAGGTCATATCGGACAGAGGTCGGCCCTTCTTCGTGCCTTCGAAGACGAAATCGCGATCTCTGCTGCCGGGGTTGAGCGCCTTCATGTCGCGAAGGATATCCAAGCACCGAGGGCTGAGCGGAACGACATGAGGCTTTCGGCTCTTGCCCATCCGCTTTTTAGGGATAGTCCAAAGTCCCTTGTCCAAATCGAATTCCGACCACACTGCCTCTCGCGTCTCGCCGCTGCGGGTGGCGGTCAAGATTAGAAACTCGAGTGCCGGACGGGTTGTCGGCCAGGCGCGTTGCGTTGGTTCCCTCAACCAAGCAATGAAATCTGGAGCACTGTCATAGGGCATAGCGGCATGGTGGCGGACTTCACGGTTGCGATTACCTAGTTCCTCAGCGATGCCGATGCATGGGGAAGCCTTTGTTCGTAGGCCCAAACGGATAGCCGACTTGAAGACAGCCTCCATCCGCTGAAGAACGCGCTTTGCAGTCTCATGCTTAGCGTACCAGATCGGTTCCAGGACACGAATTATGTGGTCGGGATTGACGTCTTCAACCGCGACATTGCCGAGTACTGGAAACACGTATGCCTCCATCGTGCTCGGCCACTGCTTAAGGTGCTTTTTGTTCCCGAGCTGCTGGCGTTTTCGCTTGAAGAAGGTCTCAAAGACATCTCGGAAGGTCACGCCTCCAGCTCGCTGGGCTTGGCGCTGGGCCTGAAGATCAACCCCGTCATGCGCTGAGCGCCGTATTTCATCTGCCTTGTCTCGCGCTTCTTGAAGGCGAACGTCCGGGAAAACGCCAAGTCCAAGCTCCCGCCGCCGTCCTTTGACCTTGATCCAAAGCTCCCAGCGCTTGGTGCCAGACTCTTTAACAATGAGCCGAAGGCCGCCGCCATCAAGATACGTACCGGGCCTTCTGATCGACCGAACTTTGTGCGCTGTAAGAAACTCTTTCGCCATATCTGACCCCACCCTCAACCCCACCTTTGGGTTGCAACGTGGGGGTACGCCCGGAACTCACGAGAAGCAAGGAAGTGGCGGTTTTTGTCTGTGGAACAAGGACTTATGGAGCAAAGAGAAGCAACCTGAAACAACTCGATGGCGGAGGGAGAGGGATTCGAACCCTCGAGACGGTTACCCGCCTACACGCGTTCCAGGCGTGCGCCTTCGACCACTCGGCCACCCCTCCAAAAGCAGATCCATTCGGGCGAAGCGCGCAATATACTCAGAAGTCGCCGCTGAGCAAGGGGGGCGCCCCGGTGCCGCTCAACGCAGTGTCAAAATCGTGCCCCCCCCCCCCAGTATCCCGGCCAATCGCCTTGCTCTAGCGCTGACGCCTTGAACAGGCCGTGGTTCCAGGGTAGCCAAATGTATCAGCAAACGAATCGGTCCGCATGGCGCTCTTATACGATCTCTTCGCCGTTATCCTAATGCCGTTCAAGCTTGCCTATTGGACGGTGGTGCTGGCTGTCCGGGCCACGATCTGGTTTGCACAGTGGACGCTCAATCTGGTCGTCGGCGTGGCGCTGCCGGCGCTTCGCTTCCTAGCCTTTGTGTTCCTATTGGTCGGCACCATTGCGCTGGTCGCGGACGCCACTCCCGCATTGGATGGTTTTGGTCCGTTTGAACCGACGCTGTTCGTTGACCACTGGCGGGGCCTGGCACCCAAAAGTGTCACCGCGGCGCAGGCGGCCTTGTCGGAAGCAACGCACCCTTGGGTATGGGACATCGGCGTTAGCAGTCTGATCAACCTGCCAACGTTCTTCATCTTCGGGGTGCTGGGGCTACTCGCGGCCCTCGTCGGCCAGCGCCGGGAAAGACTCGACGTCTTCGTCAACTAGGGTTCCGTGAGTTGACCTGGTCACCGGCCGGCGGAGCCTGATCCGAAACTCGAGAAGAGGCTGGCGTGACCGATGTCGCTGTCGTGGCTGCTAAAGACGCCCAGACTCACCAAAACTATTAGAACGCCCACCAGCACCATGATGACCCGGTTGTGGCGGCGGTTGACTGCGGCGACGTCGGCTTCCGTCAACACGTCCTGCTCATCCAGGCTTGCACGCACGCCGAAGGTCTTCTTGAAGGCGGAGCGTCGGACATCTCCGACATCGATGAGCGGTACGTTAGCGCGCGCGGCGATGCGTTCACCGATCTCGACAAAGGGAAAGGCGGGGTCGACGTTGCGCTCGTTGATGTAGCCTAGTTTGATGTGGCTGCCGTCCTTGAGACAGACGCGAGCGCCCTTCATGATGACGGGGGCAAGAGAGCCACCGTAGACCTCCCGGCGCACTTCAACAGCCTCGATTTCATCGTAGGGGACGTCAAACTTGCGGTAGCTGAACAGGCTCATTATCCCGCGAGACTGCGGCAACCTGATACGGACCGCTTTTTCGCCGAGGACGACGCGGGAGCGGATCGAGGAAACAAGCTCGATGACCAGCAATGCCATGATGAACAAGAACCCGGCCGATAAGATGATGAGGCCGGTGGTTCCCACCCACTGTCCTTGCGTCAGGCGGGCGTGAAGCATGGGACCGAGACTGACGAAGAACGGCAGCAGGATCATAAAGGAGAGCGAAAAGATGATCTTACGTAGCGTGCCAGAAGCGTAGACGCGGCGACCGACAGGTGCCGTGGCAGCTGCCGTCTCAACCGGTTTGTCTAATGTCGCGTCGCTCATCTTGCTCCCTCACGCGTTTCGCAGTCAGCAAGCAGGGGCGGGTTCAGCTCTCCAGCTTGTGATCCGAATGTGCAAATCCCGCTCATGGCGCCCTTCGTAAATTGCACTATATCAGAGCGCAATCGGCTCTCTTAGAAGGTTCCAAGCATGTTCTTATTCAAGAAATCCGCTGCAAAGGTGGCGGCGAAGGACGCCCTGCCGGGGCGGCCCGACGAGTTGGAGACCGCCAAATCACATCATCTGCTCGGATCGCCGCTGAAAGGTCCGCATCCAGAGGGCCATAAGAAAGCTATGTTCGGGCTTGGCTGTTTCTGGGGCGCGGAGCGTAAATTCTGGGGGTTGGGGCGCGGCATCATCGCGACAGCCGTCGGTTATTCGGGAGGGGATACACCAAACCCGACCTACGAAGAGGTCTGCACCGGGCTCACCAATCACAACGAGGTCGTTCTCGTGGTGTATGACCCCACGAAGATTACCTACGAGGCGTTGCTCAAAGTGTTCTGGGAGAGCCACAACCCGACGCAAGGGATGCGGCAAGGCAACGACGTGGGAACACAGTACCGCTCAGGCATCTATACCTATAGTGATGAGCAGAGGCAGTCTGCCAACGCTTCCCGTGATGCCTACCAGGCGGCGCTGGAAGCGCGAGGTCATAGCGCCATCACCACCGAGATTGAGCCGGCGGGGCCGTTCTACTTCGCTGAGGAATACCACCAGCAGTATCTGGCCAAGGTGCCGAATGGATATTGCGGGCTCGGCGGAACCGGCGTCAGCTGCCCGGTCGGGACAGGCGCGTAAAGGACTGGCAGGAACGGTTTGGGGCGTAATGGCGACTTGCGACCCTCGAGCGGCTCGGGATTCGGCGAATAGCACCGACCCGCAGTTCGCTAGACGGACTAGTCGTCTTTCCCAAACAAATCGATTGAGAGCGGCCTCTACCTAGCGAACAGAATTGCCGTTCCAGATTAGACCGAACCAGCCTCGTGCCTTACTGACTTCCCTTTCGGGCTCTGGTTCGGGCTCTGGCGCCGTATCGCTGGTGACCGCCGGGGCTGCGGCTGTCTTGGACGCAGCTGTCTGCGGCGGGGAAGCGGCAGCAGATACTTCGGGCTGCTGGACTACGGCACCCTGTTCACCGGCCGCCGAATCGGCCTCTGCTTGCGGCTTGGCTGCTGCGTTGGGTTGCGGTTGGGCCTCTACAACGGGCTCTGGCGCGGCGGCGATTTCCGGTTCCGGCTGCCCACCGTTCAAACGTCCAGGGTTGGCGTCAGGCAGCGCGACGTTGGCGATCGGGCTCGGGCCGCCTGCGGGTGCAGCGGCCAAAACCGAACGGCACGCAGCAGGCAGATCAGCCAGCGTTATCGGTGGCTTGGGCTTGCGCTTCTTGGTCTTCTTTTTCTTGCGTCGCGGCTTCTTGGGTCTTTCCATCCACGCCTTGGTGTCAGCATACCATTTCTCGGCGACCGCGCAGCTCGTGCGCCTTGGCTTGCCCTGGCTGCGGCACCCGGAACTACCACGCGGGCACTTGATACGGATGTGCATATGATAGTGGTGGCCGCGCCAGCCCTGGATCTTCGCCAGCCACGGCTTGTCGCCGCCGGCGGCGCGGCACAAGGCGAGCTTGATGGCCGGATTAACGCCGATACGTTCGACCTCCTTATAGGAGGCAGCTCTTTTGATGAGAGCTACGACATTCGGAGTGAAGACTTTCTCGTTGACCGAAAGGGTGTCCTTCAACATCGACACCGCCGAAGTCCTCTCGCGCTCTTCCCAGCTGAAGCGGCGATCGGGCATAGGTGTCAGCCAGATGTCAGCATCGAGACCGACTTGGTGACTGGCATGGCCGGAGGTCATTGGCCCACCGCGCGGCTGCGTCAGATCTCCAACCAGCAGGCCCGGCCAGTCGCCTGCTTTTTTCGATTCTGTCGCAAGCTTCTTGACGAGGTCGACGAGTTCGGGGTGTCCCCAGTTGCGGTTTCGAGAAAGACGCATAGCCTGCCACGCAGGGCCGTCGACCGGCAACCACTTGCCTCCTGAGAGGCAACCGCGGGAGTAAAAGCCGATGGCGCGCGGTGCCAGCTTGGCGGCACGGCTCTTGGCGCCGAACAATTTCTTGGCAGGGACGACGCGCTTCTTTTTTGCCACGCGCTTGGCGGCCGGCGGTCCCGCTTCGGGAACCGGCGGGGTCGCAGGAGTTTGCGCGACAGCTGCTGATGCGCAGAGCAGAGTCACACCCAAAAGTGATAAATATCTGCCTAAAAGAACGGTCAACCGCATGTCGGTCCCTCCGCCGTCGCCGACGTAATTCCAAATCGCTGTCTGCGTTGTAGGGCCAAAATATGGCAAAGACACCCTCAACGGCGCTTTGAAGTGGGAACGAACGGTAGGGCAAGAGACCAAAAAAGCCTTGTCGGGCCAGATGTTTGGTGTTCGCTGAGGCCTACCGTCATGCCGTCGTGACCTTTTTCGGGTTGGTCGGTATAAGTACCGAAAATCCGGTCCCAAATCGATAAATTGAAGCCGAAATTCGAATCGTGCTCATGCCTGAGGACGGAGTGATGCACGCGGTGCATGTCGGGGGTTACGATCACCAGGCGCAACAGGCGGTCCAGCCAAGCCGGCAGGGCTATGTTGGCGTGATTGAACATGGCGCAACCGTTCAGGATCACCTCAAAGACGACGACGGCGATGGCTGATGGGCCAAAGACCAGGACCAAGACGATCTTCCACAGCATCGACAGAGCTATCTCAATGGGATGGAAGCGGATCGCGGTCGAGACGTCGATATCGACATCAGCGTGATGGACCTTGTGCAAGCGCCAGAACAGCGGGATTTTGTGGGATACGTAGTGCTGAAACCAGATCGCCAGATCGAGGATTAGCAGGGCGAGGAGGAACTCCAGCCAGCCGGGCCACTGCAGGACATTGAACAGCCCCAAACCGTGCTGTTCGGCGTAGATGGCCGTGGCCACCGCGACAAGTGGGACCGCCAGTATCCCCATCAGCCTTACGATCAGAGTATCAATGGCGACGATTGAGAAGTTGGTGAGCCAGCGCCTGGCCTTGGGCGCTCCCAGTTTGCGACGGGGGAGGGCCAGCTCGATCAACGCCATCACCAGCAGAACTCCCGCGAAAACGGAAAAACGCAGCACGGGCTCGCTTAGTCCGGGTAGAACTTCCATCTCACATCCCAAGTGGTGCTTGAAGCCGCTGGAACTATACGCAAGCAGGCGGAGCAAGCGTTCACAACAAAGCGAGATCGCGTGCGACATTGCGCGGCGGATTTGGGGAAGGCGGAACAGAGAAATGATCGCATTGCCTACAGAACTGCCCAAAGAGGGCGATCCACGCGCGCACCTTCTCATCACGCACGGCGCCAGCCAGCCCATGAACAGCCGGTTCTTCGAGACCATGGTGCCGGTACTGCTCGCCAGCGGACTGGCCGTTTCACGGTTCGAATTCGCCTACATGGTCGACAACCGCGAGCACGGAAAGCGCCGACCGCCGCCTAGAATTGAAAAGTTGTTTCCGAAATTCATGGCCGCGGTGAGCCAGCTGCGGGCGGAAATCGGTCCAGGCCAGAAGCTGGTTATCGGGGGCAAATCGATGGGCGGGCGCATCGCCAGCATGCTTGCTGATGAGCTCTATTCCGAAGGCAAGATTAGTGGACTCGTCTGTCTCGGCTATCCTTTCCATCCTCCCAAGAAGCCCGAGAAACTGCGTACCGGGCACCTTGCCGGCCTGCGGACGCCGGCGCTATTCGCGCAGGGCGACCGGGATCCTTTCGGCACGAAAGAGGACGTCGCGGGTTATGAGCTGTCATCGGCGATCCAGATTCATTGGGTTGATGATGGCGATCACGATTTCAGTCCGCGCGTGAAAAGCGGGTTCACCCGCCAGGGCAACATCGAGGCTGCCGCAGTGGCCGTCGCGGAATTCGCCCGTACCCTCTAGGCGAGCATCACTCCGCGGGAGCAGCCGCGGGCTCCGGGACACGCTTCGGCAACAGGGTCGCGGCGATGAAGACGCTCGCGGAGATTGCTGCCAGAATCCGGAATAGCGTATCGAATCCCCAGTTGGCATGAATCCACCCGATAAACGGCAACGAAATGGCCAGCACCGTGAAGGTTAGGACAAAGCGGGCACCGTATATCGATGCACGCAGCTCGGGCGTGGCGGTCTTGCCGATGATGTAATCGTTTATGGGCAACTGACCAAAGGACCCTGTTACGAAGAACAACGCCACAATCAGCGCCCACCAATCGGTCAGTCCTGGCATCAGGAGGAAGCAGATGCACTGCAGGCCCGCAACGAATAAGAACATGGTGCGGGGGCCGGCGGTGTCGAGCAAATGACCCACCGCCAGCTGCGCCAACGAAGCAATGCCGGCGACTATAAAAGTTGCCCAGCCGATCATTGTCGCTGTTTCGGCGATACCGGTGAGGCGCTCTTCAAAGATCTTCGGCAGTGCGAACGTTACGGATTGGAATACGAACGCCGAGATGCCGGCTGTGAACAGTATTATCAATGTGATGCGTAGATAGATCTCCCGATCGGTCTGCGGAAGGAAGGTCTTCCTTTGGCTTGGCGGGTTGGCGCGCGCCGCCGCCCGTTTCTGACCTGGCAGATGAACGATCTCGGACCACATCAGCACGATGTAGGCGGCGCCCAACAAAAGCGAGATCACGCCCGGCCAGAAGAACGCCGAACGCCAGCCGGCTGTGTCGATCATTAGTCCGGTCATAAGCGCAGCGCCGCCGACTCCCAGATTGCCCCAAATGCCATTGAGCGCCAGCGCCATGCCGGTTCGCTTGGCGCCTTCAACGACGAGCGTCAGACCAACAGGGTGATAGATCGCGGCAAACATGCCGACGAAAAACAACCCAGTGGCCATCTCAAGCGGTGTTCGGGCCGCGGCACAGACGATTGAAAAGACGCCCACGCCGAGGAAAAAGACCGCCATCATTCCCTCGCGGCTCCAACGATCTGCGAGCCAGCCGGCCGGAAGCGAGAAAACACCGAAGGCGACAAAGCCCGGCGTCGCGTAGGCGATCAGCTCGCTGTAAGGCAGTCCCCATTCAAAGCGCAATACGAGCGCGGCCACCGTGGCGTAGATCAGCATCACCAAGTGGTCGAGGAAGTGCCCCATGTTGAGCAGCAGAAAATGCAGCTTAGGTTTCGTCACTTGGAGCCTTCCACTGTTTGTTACCTCGCACGAGTTGTTGTGATCGAAACCCGCCTTTGAGGATGAGAAGCACTCTGTCTGACCCACGGCGCGCCGACGGAGCCAGCATAGTAATCTGCTTGCGGTACCGCGACGCCGTTGCAGCAATCGACAGGCTGTGCGACGCGCTGGGTATCGAAAGGCGTATGATCGTGCCAGACGAGAGCGGAAACGTCGAGCATGCACAGCTCACCTTTGGCAACGCCATAATCATGCTGGGTCAGCCAAGGACGACGACATCGGCAGGATGATGACGCAACCTGCTCTCAGCAACGCCACTAATATGCAGAGCTGCTATGTCATCATAGAGGACGTCGATGTGCATTGCGCCAAAGCCCGTGCCGCTGGTGCCGAGATTGTGATTGAGCCAGAGGAGCAGAATTGCGGCGGCCGGTTTCCTGCTGCCGCGACCCATAAGATCATATAGGAGCTATGGCAGCCATGCCCCTGGGCGGGAAGCGCACCTGAAGTTGCGCTACTACCCCAGCAGGGTTACGGGCGCTGATGGCGGGCTACAGCAGCGCGCTGAAGGGCCGACGTCGTCAGACGGTCGAGCTTCAGGCGCTGTCCGAGCAGCTGCAGAAACCGGGCCTCCTCGGCGCGGACGGTTTCGTCGGTGGCGGCAACTTCGCAGGCCAGGACATAGGCCGTCTCTCGCATATGATCGGGCAAAGAGGCCGCAATCGACTCAAGCACGTTATCGAGGCCATTTGTACCGGACATCAACAGACCACAAGCCTGCGCATGCTCGACGAGCGTGGTTTCGTCGAACTCGGTAAACGCCGGCAACTCCTTGACGATCGTGCCGATGCGGCGAAGTTCGCGATCCGACATCTGGTTGTCGGCCGCCGAAGTGGTGATCATTGCATAGATCAGTGCTTCCTGCGGCGTTAGCGTGCGAGTCATCAAAAGCTCCAATGCTGAAACACAGTTGTTATCTAACGAGTACAGAGCGGTGATCAAGACCAAGCATGGGTTGCATCGACACGATTTTGACAGTGCCACCGCAACGCGCGCGTTGACGGGCATGCGGCCGGGCCACTAGGTTCGCGCCGGACCCCTGTCGCCTGGAATGGCTCGTTCAACGCGCCCGAACCACCTTTTTTTGCCATAGGCCACCATGCCCCTTGAACTCGACCCAGAACTGCTCGCAGCTACCGGCAACTCCAAGTCCTGGCCGTTTGAAGAGGCTCGGCGGCTCATCAAGCGCCTCAGCCGGTTGAAGGACGGAGCCGACAAGACCGTCATCTTCGAAACGGGCTACGGACCGTCAGGGCTGCCGCACATCGGCACCTTTGGCGAAGTGGCGCGCACCTCGATGGTCAAGCACGCATTTGAAATCCTGACTAAGGGCAAGCGCAAGACGCGGCTGATTTGCTTTTCCGATGACATGGACGGGCTCCGCAAGGTGCCAACCAACGTTCCCAACCAGGAAATGCTGGCGGCATATCTCGACAAACCTCTGTCACGCGTGCCGGACCCCTTCTCCGATGAATACGCGAGCTTCGCCGCGCACAACAACGCGCGTCTTATGGCTTTTCTCGACCGATTCGGCTTTGAGTATGAGTTCTTCTCGGCCACCGAGTGCTACGCCTCGGGCATGATGGATGAGACGCTGCTGAAAATGCTGGCAGTCTATGATCAGGTCATGGACATCATCCTGCCGACGCTCGGATCGGAGCGGCGGGCAACTTATTCGCCCTTCCTACCGGTTTGCTCCCGCACCGGCAAAGTGCTGCAGGTGCCAATGATCGAACGCCATCCCGAAAAGGGGACCGTCGTCTACGAAGATCCTGAGACCGGCGAGCGCGTCGAAACAAAAGTGACGGGCGGGGCGGTGAAGTGCCAGTGGAAAGCCGACTGGGCGATGCGTTGGACGGCACTGGGCGTTGATTACGAGATGGCCGGAAAGGACCTCATCGAGTCGGTCAATCTAAGTTCGAAGATCTGCCGAGCCCTCGGAGGTACACCGCCGGAGGGTTTCAACTACGAACTGTTTCTCGATGAAAACGGCGAGAAGATCTCCAAGTCGAAGGGTAACGGACTGACGATCGAGGAGTGGCTCAACTACGCCAGCCCGGAGAGCCTGGGGCTTTACATGTTCCAGAAGCCGAAGACGGCGAAGCGGCTCTATTTCGACGTGATCCCGCGTACGGTGGATGAGTATTTCCATCACCTTGGCGCCTACCCGCGGCACGAGCCGAAACAAAAGCTCGACAACCCGGTCTGGCATATTCATGGCGGGGCGCCGCCGCGGGCGGAACTGCCTATTACGTTCGCGCTGCTGCTTAATCTGGTGTCAGCGTCAAATGCCCATGACCGTGCAATCCTTTGGGGTTTCATCAAGCGGCTGGCACCCGACGCAACGCCCGAAACGCATCCCAAGCTCGATGAACTCGTTGGCTACGCGATCCGTTACTATGAGGATTTCGTCGCACCCGAGAAGCGGTTCCGATTGCCAACCGATCGGGAACAGCAGGCGCTCGCTGCATTGGACCAGGCACTCGCCGATGCCCCTGGAGGCGCCGACGCGGCGGAACTGCAGAACATTGTTTTCGAAGCCGGCAAGTCCAACGGCTACACGAAGGAAAACCTGCGGGAGTGGTTCAAGGCGATCTACGAGGTGCTGCTGGGCTCAAGCCAGGGGCCACGGTTCGGCTCGTTCATCGAGCTCTATGGCATCGACAACACGCGGGCGCTGATTGCAAAGGGGCTCGCGGGCGAGCTTGCCTCCGGTGCGGAGAATACTCTTGCGGAACGGTAGGAGGATCGGAGTTATCATCCCGGCGCTCAATGAGGTAGACGCGATCGGCAAAGTGATCACGGCTATTCCGGATTGGGTGGACTGCATTGTCGTTGCCGACAATGGCTCCCGGGACAGCACGGGTGAGGTCGCCCGCGAGGCCGGTGCACGTGTCGTGCGGGAAGACGAAAAGGGTTACGGCGCCGCTTGCCTTGCGGGGCTGCTGGCGCTTCCGTCGAGCGATATCATTATCTTCCTGGATGGTGATTATTCCGACTTCCCCGAAGACATGGAGCAGCTCGTCGTACCGATTCTTCTTGGGGGGGCTGATCTGGTCATCGGCTCACGTGTTCTTGGCGGTGCGGAACGTGGCTCGCTGACCCCGCAACAGGTGTTCGGCAACTGGCTGGCGACACGTCTTATCCGCCTTATCTGGGGGGCGAATTTTACCGACCTGGGGCCGTTCCGTGCGATCCGCGGGGATGCGCTGAGGGAGCTTGAAATGGAGGACCGCAATTTCGGCTGGACAGTTGAAATGCAGGTGAAGGCGGCTAAGGCCGGTCTCAAGTGTGTTGAAGTTCCGGTGCGGTACCGCCGGAGGATTGGCGTGTCGAAGGTATCAGGCACGCTGTCGGGAACGGTGAAGGCCGGCACAAAGATTTTATCCGTCATCGGCTGGCACGCCTTGTCAGGAAGCGCCGCTCACTCTGCCCGCGCAGATTGACCGTTCCGGCCTGATTGCCTATTTCAATCGCATGAGCAAGCTCGAAATCGTCAAGGTCCCAGATCCTATTCTGCGTGAGACTTCCGCGCCGATCGAAAGTGTGGACGCGGACGTGCGCCAGCTGATGGATGACATGCTGGAGACGATGTATGACGCCCCAGGGGTTGGCCTAGCCGCCATTCAGGTGGGCATCCCGAAGCGCGTGATCGTTCTCGACGTATCCGCCGACGAGGAGGAGCCGCAGCCTCTTCTCATGGCCAATCCGGAGATCGTGCAGCTGGGCGAAACCTTGCGGACCCACGAAGAGGGCTGCCTTTCGATCCCTGGTGTTAACGTTGAGATCGAACGGCCGGGCGAAGTCACGGTGCGCTATGTCGATCGTGCTGGCGCCGTACGGGAGCTCACCGCGGACGGCCTATTGGCAACTGCCATACAGCATGAGGTGGACCATCTCGACGGCAAGCTGATTATTGATTTTCTGTCGCGGCTCAAGCGCGACATGATCATCCGCAGGTTCAAAAAGCAGCAGCGCCCGGCGTCGGTCTGAACACTGGCGAACGGGCCGCGCGAAAAAGGAAATGCAAAACCCTTGCGCATAGTTTTCATGGGAACGCCTGAGTTCGCAAAAGCGACGCTCGCTGAACTGGTCGGAGCCGGGCACGAAATCGTCGCGGTCTATACGCAGCCACCGCGGCCTGCTGGACGCGGCATGGCTGAGCGGCCTTCGCCGGTGCATGCGTTCGCCCTGCAGCAAGGCCTTGAGGTGCGCCATCCGACAAGCTTCAAGAGCGAAGATGAGCAGTCGGCGTTCCGCGCGCTCGACGCCGACGCCGCCGTCGTCGTTGCCTACGGCCTGTTGCTACCGACACCGATTCTGAAAGCCCCGCGAGACGGTTGCTTCAACCTGCACGGCTCGGAGCTGCCGCGCTGGCGCGGGGCGGCGCCGATCCAACGAGCGATCATGGCCGGCGATACGCACACCGCAGTGATGGTGATGCGTATGGACGAAGGGCTCGATACGGGGCCGGTGTGCCTGGCCGAACGGATCGAGATCGGTGCGGAAATGACGGCGGGTGAGCTGCATGACGCGATGGCCGGTATAGGAGCCGGGTTGATGGTGAGAGCGTTGGCGGCGCTCGAGCGCGGATCACTAACATCAACGCCGCAACCAGCAAAGGGCATCACATACGCTGCAAAAATCGTGAAGGCGGAAACACGGATCGATTTCGGGCGTCCTGCCCGCGAAGTGCATAACAAAATCAGGGGGCTTTCACCGTTTCCAGGAGCCTGGTTTGAAGTCGAGTTCGGCGGCAAGAGGGAGCGGATCAAGGCATTGAAATCGCGTCTTGCCGAAGGATCGGGTGCGCCCGGCGAGATTGTCGCCGCCGGCCAAACCCTGCGGATCAGCTGCGGTGACGGGGCCGTGGAAGTCATCAGTGTGCAGCGCGCCGGCAAGAAAGCCTGCAGCGCGGCGGAGTTCCTCAGAGGCTGCAAGATTACCCTGGGAACACGTTTACCTCACGCATAAGTGCGGGGCTCGCATTAAGCATGGTTGCAGAGCCCGTAACGAGTATCCCAGGTCTGAGCTATTCTCCTGGGACAGCAGTATCTTGCACTGGAGAATTTACCTAATGTCTAAGCTTTTGACCGGGGCTGTTGGTGCTCTCGCGGCCCTCTTCATCCCGACAGCAGCCAGCGCCCAGTACTACGCCATGGACGGGGGCACGACGCGAATCGAACCCCGCCCGTTTTATGGCGCCAGTGTCTCGATTGAAGCCGGCGTGCGGGTGTTCCGCCCGATGCCGTCAACCAACCGCGTCATCGTTAACCCCAACGGCGCCACGCCGCTGTCACTGGGATTCAACGAAACCAATGTCTATGAGAGAAGCTATAACTACCATCAGCACGAGTATGACAACTCCGGTGGTTACGGTGGCGGCTACGGCGGCGCCTACTACTTCGGAAGGCCCGGCATCTTCAGGCCCCGAGTCGGTGCCGCCCGCCGCTAGAGCGGTTCAGGGCTAAGAACGTCAGCGTTGTGAAGGCGGTGGGGACGGGATAGGCATAGGCGATGAGCTTAGCCCTTCTCCAAACGGCCGAATGCAGCGATACCGCATAAAGATCGAATACGATGGGACACCGTTTGTCGGCTGGCAGTCGCAGGCCGACGGCGGCGGCGTGCAGGACCACATCCAACGGGCGATACAGAAGGCCTCAGGTGAGCGTGTTGGTGTGCGCGGCGCCGGACGGACGGATTCGGGCGTGCATGCGTTGGGACAAGTTGGGCATTTCGATCTGGAGAAAGCCTGGGAGCCGTTCCGGCTGAGGGAAGCGCTCAACTTCCATTTGAAGCCGGCGCCGATCGCCATCCTGGAAGTCGCGTCGGTTGCGGCGGACTTCGACTCGCGTTTCAGTGCGACCGCGCGGCATTACCGCTACCGGATACTTAGCCGGCGTGCGCCGCCGGCTGTTGAACGAAACCGCGTATGGTGGGTGCCGGTCGAACTAGATGCCGACGCCATGCATCTTGCTGCGCAGGAACTCGTCGGCCATCACAACTTCACGACGTTCCGCGCCGCCGGCTGCCAGGCGAGTTCGCCCATGAAAACGCTCGACAGGCTGAATGTCGCCCAGGCCGGCGAAGAGATCAGCGTGACGGCGTCAGCGCGTTCGTTCCTGCACAATCAGGTGCGCTCTATGGTCGGCTCACTAAAGCTTGTCGGCGAGGGTAAGTGGACGGCAGTTGACCTGCGCGATGCGCTAGTGGCTCATGACCGCAAGGCCTGTGGGCCGGTGGCGCCCGCATCCGGTCTATTTCTGACCAAGGTGGACTACCCAAAAACCAGCTAGGCCGTTCTTACCGGATAGCCTCAATCGACCATCGACAGGAATTCCTGCCGAGTGATGGCGCTTGTCCGGAAAATGCCGAGCATGCGGCTTGTCATCAGCTCCGTTCCCGGCTTTTGCACGCCACGGGTCGTCATGCAGTGGTGTTCGGCCTTGATGACGACCGCAACGCCCTGGGGCTTCAGAATCTCGTCGATGACGTTCGCGATCTGGGCAGTCATTTTTTCTTGGATCTGCAGCCTCTTGGCGAAGACATCGACGACACGGGCCAGCTTAGAGATGCCAACAACTCGCCCATTGGGGATGTACCCTACCCAGGCGCGGCCGACGATGGGTGCCATGTGGTGCTCGCAGTGGCTTTCAAAGCGGATCCCCTGAAGGGTAATCATCTCATCGTAACCCTCGATCTCTTCGAAGGTCTTTTTCAGAACCGCAGCTGGGTCTTCAGAATAGCCACGAAACCACTCCTCGAAGGCGCGGGTGACGCGCGCTGGGGTCTCATGCAGTCCATCACGCGCGGAATCATCGCCCGCCCAGCGGATCATCGTCTCGACGGCCTGCTCGGCTTCGGCGCGGCTCGGCCTTTTTACGGTCGAAACCGGTGCGGATCGGGATGTCGTAACGTTTTTCATGGAGTTGTTCACGGATGGACCCGGAGCTGTGGACGCTTCTAACTTATTAGATGGTGTTCTTTACGCCGATGCCTTGGTTGCGGATCGCTCCGGTGGTCAGACGCTCGACATGTGTCGAAGAACAACTTTCAATGCAAACAGCGGTAAGCAAACCGCCGGTCGCATGTGCCTTTCTCATATTAAGGCTTCGGCGGATCGCGACAAGTCGCACCTCGGTGAATTCCGCCTCACAATGAGCTGATGTCGGCTAACCAAATCCGACAGGCTCGCCTTTGTCGTTGACGAAGGCGATACGGATCATGTTGGTCGTGCCGGACTGGCCAAGGGGAACGCCACCGGTCACGAGAATGCCCTCACCGGCTTTCACGAAACCCTCGTCAAACGCGACGCGGCAAGCCTTGCGAACCATATCGGTGACTGACTCTGGGTCTTTTTCGAGGACGACGGAGTGCAGGCCCCAGACCACCGCCATGCGATAGGCCGTCGCGGCGATGGGCGTCAGTCCCATGACGGGCAACCCGGGCCGCTCGCGGGCAACCCGCAGCGCCGTCGACCCAGTCGCCGTGTAACAGACAATGGCGGCGAGTTGGACTGTATCCGCAATGGCGTGAGCGGCGGCGGCGATGGCGTCTGCGGGCGTTGGCAGGGGCTCGGTCTGCCAGGCGTACAAAATGGCCTCGTAGCCGCGATCATTCTCAACCTCGATGGCAATTCGGTCCATCATCTCGATGGCCTCGACGGGATACTTGCCGACCGCGGATTCGGCCGACAGCATAACGGCGTCGGCGCCTTCAAACACCGCCGTTGCCACGTCGGAAACCTCGGCGCGGGTCGGAACCGGACTTTCAATCATGCTTTCCAGCATTTGCGTGGCGACGACCACCGGCTTGCCCGCCGCGCGGGCCTTGCGGGTGATCTTCTTTTGCAGGCCTGGTACTTTTTCTATCGGCATTTCAACGCCCAGATCGCCGCGGGCGACCATGAAGCCGTCTGCGGTCGCGATAATTGCGGTGAGATCATCGATCGCCTGGGGCTTTTCGACCTTGACCATGATGGCGGCGCGGTCACCGATGATATCGCGCGCTTCCAGTACGTCCTGGCCACGCTGAACGAACGACAAGGCGATCCAATCGACACCAAGACCCAGCAGGAATTGAAGGTCTCTGTGATCCTTCTCGGTGAGAGGACTGACCGGCAAAAGCGTATCCGGCAGGCTGATGCCCTTGCGACTGGCCAGCGGCCCGCCAACCACGACCTCAGCGACGATCCGTTCCGCGCTGGAATCCTTGACGAGCATTCGCAACTTACCGTCATCGAGCAGCAGCGTATGTCCAGGCTCGACGGCGGTGAAGATTTGCGGATGGGGGAGGTAGACGCGTTTGGCGCTACCCGCGCTTTCATCATTGTCGAACGTGAACTCTGCGCCGGCAGGCAATTCGGCGCGCTCACCGCCAAAGGCGCCGAGACGGAATTTGGGCCCCTGCAGGTCTCCCAAAATGCCGATCGGACGGCCGCGGCGGTCGGATATCTCGCGGACGCGCTGATGCAGTTCAGCAGCCAATTCATGGCCGGCGTGGCTCATGTTGATGCGAAAGACATCAACGCCCGCGTCGAACAGCTTGTCGAGCATTTCCAGCGATTGCGATGCCGGGCCAATGGTGGCCACAAGCTTTACTCTACGATTGCGTCTCATGATCCTCCGTCCCCTTGTTTTTCGGGATCTGCCAAACGGATCGTCCATTGCTTCGATCCGCCGGTGTCAACTTCCATGAAGCCTTCGCTCAGATATCCGTGCGTCTCACAATCACGAATGCCTCGAATTGCGAAGCGGCTCTTTTGAGTGCACAGCTTCGTGCCGCCGGTCCAACTGCCACCCTGGTCGTAATCAATGGCCCGGACATAGATGAGCCGGCTTGGTATACCACCACGCAGCAGCACTTCACAGGTTTGAGATGCAATGGTCCACCAGCCCTCGGATGCGGGTTCCCCCGTCTTGTCACGATAGCCAATGGCGACGCCGATACGGCTCGCGGTATCGTTGCAAAGTTTGAGGTCGGCGCGGGCGGCGGCTGGTGCCGAAAGCGTCAGCAAGCTTGCCAGCGTCGAAAGTACGATCGCGCGCCGCGCCGGGGGCGACCCAAGTCGGCCGTTATTCGTCGTCTGCTTATTGGAGCGGGCCAATGAACACATCCTAATAGTCCGCAAAAATCTCGGCGAGCCGGATTCAAAAGTGCTCGAAAAACCAACCGCGCTGGCTGACCGCGCATCAAGGATCGACGAGGATCACGCGAAAGTCGTTGACGTTCGTTTGGGTGGGCCCCGGCATCACCAAATCACCGAGCTCACGGAAGAAACCTGTAGAATCATTGTTCTGCAGAAACGTGGCGGCGTCCACGCCAATATCCTGAGCGCGTTTGACTGTGTCGGGAAGAACCACCGCTCCGGCCGGATCGTCAACTTTTCCTATACCACCGTCGGTCCCATCGGTATCACAGGCAATACCATAAATGCCGTCCGCACCATTGAGTGCGATGGCCAGCCCCAATGCGTACTCCTGGTTGGGGCCTCCTGAACCTTTGCCGCGCACGGTTACGGTCAGTTCTCCGCCCGACATCAAGGCCACGCGATCGCCGCGCTGCTTGGCGTTCCTTGCCATTTGCGCGTGGAACGCGGCGACGTCGCGGGCTTCGCCTTCCAGAGAATCGCCAAGAATGTCGACGCGGTAGCCGGCCGCGGCGGCGATCCTGGCAGCTGTTTCAAGGGAGGCCATGGGGCGGGCCGCGAGCTGATATTGCGACCGCGACAGAGCTTCGCTTCCGGGAGGTGGCGTTTCGTTGGCTGGATCCTGAAGCGCTTTGGCGATCTCTGCAGGAGGCCTGATCCGGTAGAGCGCAAGGATGGCGCGGGCGTCGGCGAGCGTAGTCGGATCTCCGACAGTCGGACCGGACCCGATGGCATCGGGAGAATCATGCGGGACATCCGAAATCGCCAGCGTCAAAAGCTCCTTGCCGCTTGCTGCGGCTGCCAGTCTGCCGCCCTTGATCCGCGAGAGGTGCTTGCGTACGCAGTTGATTTCCGAAATCCGTGCACCGGACCTCAACAGATCGCGGGTCAGCGCCTGTTTCATGTCGAAGGTGACGCCGTCGACGGGGGCCGCCCAGAGCGCCGAGGCGCCGCCGGACAATAAACACAAAACAACATCGTCCGGGCCGGCGGAGGCAGCCAGTTCTAGGGCCCGCCGGGCGCTGGAGATCGAGTTTTCATCTGGAACGGGATGGCCCGCCTCGATCACCTCAATCAACTCGGTGGGCAGCCCGAATCCGTGACGCGTGGTAACGAAGCCCGACACGCTGCGGCCTTCGCCGCGCGCGATGTAGTGCTTCTCGGTGGCCTGCGCCATGGCGGCAGCTGCCTTGCCGGCACCCACGATAATGATTCGCCCGCCGGCTGGAACCTCGGGGAGGTTCGGGGGAACGCACGTCGCTGGATGGGCGGCCGAGACTGCTGCTTGGAAAAGCTCTAGAAGTCTGGCCTGAGCATCTGCGAATGCCGTCGTCATTGGCGCCTCGTACTTTGGTCGGAACTGTTTCAACACTGATCTGCGTCGAATAGTGTGGCGCGTCAAGCCGTTGTAGATACCCGGCTGGCAATGGCACTAGCCTCGCTACATCTGTGCACCTATGTATTCATCGGGCTGTGAGCGGCGCCTCGAAGTCTGCCGTCGGGCAGCCAATGAACCAACAAAGCCCTCCTGGAGGCCTTGCATGAACGACAACTCTCTCCCCGAAATCGATGCGGCAACGCTTACCGAGCTTGAAGCGGCCGCTTTCCGTCGCCTGCTTCAGCATCTGCGATCCCGCACCGATGTTCAGAATATCGACATGATGAACCTCTCGGGCTTCTGCCGGAACTGCCTGTCCAACTGGTACCGCGAGGCGGCCGAGGAAAAGGGCCTGACGCTCAGCAAGGATCAGTCGCGGGAGATTATTTACGGCGAGCCGTATGCTGAGTGGCGTGACAAACACCAGACCGAAGCCAGCGCCGACCAGCTTGCCAGTTTTGAGGAAAACCGGCCCAAGGATCACTGAGTTTTTACGTAGATGAGGCGGCTGCCACAAGTGCCAAGCCCTTCGCAATACCGATCTTGGCTTCAGTGCAAAAATAAAAATCGGGAAGAACCTCGACTGCGTCTTGAAGCTCCGGCTTGTAGCAGCTAGCTTCCCGCCACCATGCGCTGGGGAGAGGGCAAATATTTTTCCGGCGCGCCGGCCGGGCCGTCCATACCGAGCGGTCCGGCCTCGTCCGCCGTCTCGCGTTCCCGGACATCGTTGAAATCATCAGTGGAGCGGAGGCAGCCATGAGCACTCTGCAGGCTTCGACGCAGGCGCAGCTGCGGCAGTTCATCGAGCAAATCGAGCGGCTGGAAGAAGAAAAGAAGGCGATCGCCTCGGACATCCGGGACAAGTTCGCCGAAGCGAAGGCGCTTGGCTTCGATGTCAAAGCGATGCGCAAGATTATCCAGCTACGCAAGAAGTCCGCCGTGGAGCGCCAGGAAGAAGAGGGCGTGCTGGAAGTCTACATGCACGCGCTCGGCATGCTCAGCGAGCTGTTGGATGACGACGCGGCCGGAGCCTATGTCGAGGCGGCGGAGTAGGCGCCGCGCGATCGCGACAGACGGGCCCGAACCTCATCGACAACGATATTCAATCCATCCGATTTTTTTTGCGATGGCGAGGCTGAAGCGTGCCCAGATGGCCGCCCATTGAAGCGGAGCCGAAGGCCCTTCCATCCCCCCAAAGTGAGTGACCTGTGCAGGGCTCGGCGCTCGCGACTGAAAACACTGTCTGAGCTGATCTCTCGAGCAGCAGCATGGATCCCGGGGACGAGCCCCGGGATGACAATCATGTTGTGTAATCTGCCGTGCCTAACCCACCTGCTCCATGCATTCCAGTTCGTCGATCATGCCTTCGATGACCCTGAGGCCCTTGTTCCAGAATTCGGGATCGCGGGCATTGAGGCCGAAGGGGGCGAGCATTTCGGAATGGTGCTTGGAGCCGCCGGCCTTGAGCATGTCGAAGTACTTCTCGACAAAGCCGGGGTGGGCTTCCTGGTAAAGGCCGTAGAGCGAATTCACCAGGCAATCGCCGAAGGCATAGGCGTAGACGTAGAACGGCGAATGAATGAAGTGCGGGATATAGGCCCAGAAGACTTCATAGCCATCGTGGAACTCAATTGCCGGGCCAAGGCTTTCGGCCTGGATCTCCATCCAGATCTCATTCAACTGATCTGATGTCAGCTCGCCCTGGCGGCGGGCCTCGTGGACCTTGCGCTCGAAGGTGTAGAAAGCGATCTGGCGGACGACTGTGTTGAGCATGTCCTCTGTCTTGCCGGCGAGCAGCGCCTTCTTTTCCTTGGCGTCGGTGGTTTCGGCCAGCAGCTTGCGGAAGGTCAGCATCTCGCCGAAGACGCTTGCGGTCTCAGCCAATGTGAGCGGCGTCGGGGCGAGCAGCGCGCCCTGATCGCGGGCCAGCCACTGATGGACGCCGTGACCCAATTCATGGGCGAGCGTCATCACATCGCGGGGCTTGCCGAGGTAGTTCATCAGCACATAAGGGTGCGCCGAAGGCACCGTGGCCGCCGAAAAGGCGCCGGGCGACTTGCCCGGCCGGACGCCGGCATCGATCCAGCGCTTATCGAAGAATTGTTCGGCAATACCCGCCATTTCGGGCGCGAAGCCGCTATAGGCGGACAGTACCATTTCGCGCGCCTGCGGCCATCCGATTATGCGCTCAGGTTTCTCGGGCAATGGGGCGTTGCGGTCCCAATGGGCGAGCTTGTCCATACCGAGCCACTTCGCCTTCAGCTTGTAGTAGCGATGCGACAGACGTGGGTAGGCGGCGCAGACAGACTGAACGAGCGCTTCAACGACGGGGGCCTCGACGCGATTGGCCAAGTGGCGGCTATCTGCGACGTCCTTGAAGCCGCGCCAGCGATCGGAGATTTCCTTGTCCTTGGCGAGCGTGTTGGTGATAAGCGTGAAGAGCCGCAGGTTGTCCTTGAACACCTTGGCGAGCGCTTCGGCGCCGGCCTGGCGCTTCTTGCCATCCTGTTCGGACATCAAGTTTAAGGTGGCTTCCAGGCCGAGCGGTTCGGCTTCTCCGTCGACGTCGAACTTCAACGACGACATGGTCTCGTTGAAGAGCCGGTTGAGGGCGCCGGCACCGGTCTGTGACTTCTCTGTAAATAGCCGCTCGATCTCTTCGGAAAGCTGGTAGGGCTTTTCCTTGCTCAGGTCCTCAAACCACGGCTTGTAGCGGCTTAACTCCGGGTGCTCGAGAGCTGCTTCAAGGACAGCTTCATCGATCTGGTTCAGCTCGAGTTCCAGGAACAGAAGGTCCGTCCACATGGCGGTGAGCTTTTCATTGATATCACCGTAGAACTTGGCCCGGTCGGGGTCGGCCTGATTGGCGGCATAAAGGAGGCCTGCATAAGAGCCCAGGCGTCCAAGCCGGTCAGCGAGGGCCTCATAGGTCTTCACGACCTTGGCAAGCGCGGCGCCATCCTTGGCGGTGTCCGACAACTTGCCCTGATACGTTTCCTTTAGGCGCCTGGCATCGGCGGCTCCCTCCTCCAGGTCGCGCTTTACTTCTTCCGAGTCCGGCGCCGGGTAGAGGTCGGACAGGTTCCATTCGGGCAAATTACCGAGGTCTTTGGGTGGGGATGGGGCGGCTGCGTCCGCGGGCGCTTGCAATCTGGAAATCCGAAAGGAGGAAAGCGCGCGCTGCGTATGCGTCATGGAAAACTCCGTTGGCGGTGTGATCAAGTGGCCGGACGAGTGGCGTTCGACCCTATTTGAAGATGCTCTGGCCGGACATCAAGTGCGGAGTTGGAGCACTTGTCCTCACGATGGGTCTTCTGGGAACGAGTTGTTTACCCTTGTCGGGCACTCTTTGTCCCAAGTTGAGTTGCTGCGCAACGGATGTCCGGTCTCAGGCCGGGGGGTGATGCTTCGTTAAGCATAACGATTTCCGTTTTGACGGCATGTGTCCGTTTCGAGTCTGAGTACGAGTGCCCCAATGGCCCAACGCGTTCTTATTGTTGATGATGATCCTGCCCAGCGCCGCATCCTCGAAGAGGTGATCAAGCGTTTCGGCTACGAAACCAAATCCGCTAGTTCGGGCGAACAAGCGCTGAGCATTTTGCAAAGCGAAGGCCCGTCTATTTCCCTAGTTCTTCTTGACCTTGTCATGCCGGGCGTCGACGGGATGGAAGTCCTTTCCACGCTTAACGAGATGGACGAAACTCCGCCGGTCGTTGTGCAGACAGCGCATGGCTCAGTTGACTCGGCCATCGGTGCCATGCGCGAAGGAGCGACCGACTTCGTCATTAAGCCGGTCAGTCCAGAGCGGCTGGAAGTTACCATCAAGAGCGCGCTGCGCATTGAAGAACTCTCCGGCGAAATCAAGCGCATCAAGAAGAAAGCCGAAGGTAAGCTAAACTTCGATGATCTGATCTTGCGCGGAGCCGCCATGCATCGCGTCGTCGAGCTTGGCCGGCGCACAGCAACTTCCAATATCCCGGTTCTCATCGAAGGTGAATCCGGCGTCGGCAAAGAGCTCATCGCGCGAGCCATTCAAGGCGAGTCGGAGCGAGCGGGCCGCCCCTTCGTTACGGTCAATTGTGGTGCGATCCCCGAGAACCTCGTAGAGTCGATCCTGTTCGGTCACGAAAAGGGGTCGTTCACAGGTGCCGTTGATAAGCGCATCGGCAAGTTCCAAGAGGCCGACGGCGGCACATTGTTCCTCGACGAAATCGGTGAGCTGCCGCTTGATGTCCAGGTAAAACTCTTGCGGGCACTGCAAGAAGGCGAAGTCGACCCAGTCGGTTCCAAAAAACCGACGAAGGTCGACTTCCGCCTGATCTCTGCAACGAACCGCGACATGATCTCACTCGTCAAAGAGGGCAAGTTCCGCGAGGACCTCTACTATCGGCTCAACGTGTTCCCGATCTGGGTACCGCCGCTACGCGAGCGCATCGAAGACGTGCCCGATTTGGCGAAGCACTTCCTGGCCCGGTTCGCTGCTGAAGAAGGCAAGCGGGTATCGAGCCTGTCCCCGGACGCAATCCGAATGCTGATGGCCTACTCTTGGCCCGGAAACGTACGCCAACTCGAAAACGCGGTGTTCCGCGCTGTCGTCTTGGCCGATGTACCGGAACTCACCGTCAACGAATTCCCGCAGATTGCCGCGCATGTCGAGGGCTTCGAGGCGGAGCTTCCGCCGGCACCTGCAAACGTGCAAAAGCAGCCAGCCTATACCGGCCCAGCATTGCTCGGCGCTGAAGCCACGGTTCCGCGCACGGTCGAGGTGAAATCCGGCTCACTCGGCATTCCCGCCATTGACGGGGAAGGCGACATTCGACCCCTCGACGAAATCGAAGCCGACATGATCCGTCTGGCGCTAGGGCGCTATCGTGGGCACATGACCGAAGTGGCGCGCCGCCTGAAGATTGGCCGCTCGACGCTCTACCGCAAAATGCAGGAGTACGGCCTCGAGCCGCGCCCGCACTAAAAATCACAGGTCCCCCGGCCGAAGGAAGCCCTTCTCCTTTGGCCCCCCAAGGAGAACCCGGTGTACCCGCGCCGGGTTCTTCTCGTATCCGCTCATCCGTGCTTGAGCGATTTTGTCCCGTCACGATTGGGATAACTCACGAGCAAGCATGTATTTTCGCCACACCCTTGAGGAACAAGGATCGTTTGGGGTTCTTATAGGGGGTGCGCGCCTTTCAAACAGAGGCTCGCTTCACTAGTTTACGCTGGCGAATCTTGGAGGTGGCCATGCGCGGAATTCTCGTTGTTCTCGGCTTTGCCGTGATCTTACCCTTCGGACAGGCTTCCGCGATCGAACCGGACGCTCCGGAACGGCTGATTACGGCTGAAGAGGCCGTCGGCATTCAGGCGCGACGCCTCATCGACCAGCGCAGTGGACCTGCGGCACGTGCCGATAAGGCCCGTCTGTCCGCGCTCACCAGTTTCTATGCGAGCCGCGAAAGTCGTCCGATTTGGATCGCGCAGGGCACGCTGAGCCTGAGATCGAAGGCCACCATCGACGAAATCAGGCGGGCGAATGAATGGGGCCTTGAGGCTTCGGCGTTTCAGCTGCGACAGACCAATCTGACAAGCAATCCATCGCGGCAGGAATTGGCGGCCGCCGAGATCGCGCTATCTCTGGCCGTCTTGAAATACGCCCATCATGCGCGTGGCGGCCGGATCATCGAACCCACCAAGCAGCTCACCACATACATCGACCGTAAACCGCAGCTGCTTCCTGCCTCCGTTGTTCTCTCCGAGATCGCCAAGGCGGAGGACGCGGGAGCCTATCTGCGTGAGCTTAATCCGCAGCACCCTCAGTTCCTGGCCCTGCGCAAAGCGCTGTTGAAACAACGCGGCGTAAGCGAGGAGAACGGCATCCGGCAGGTGCGCCTGCCATCCTATGGACCGCTGCTCAGGTTGGGCAAACGGCATCCGGACGTCGCTATCCTGAGACATCTTCTTGATGCTCCCGTCGAGCCTGGCCGGCAAGGCGCGGGTTCTGACCCCGAGACCTTCGATGTTACCCTCGACGACGCGGTGAAGGCGTTCCAAAGGGAGAATGGCCTCTACGTTGACGGTATCGTCGGCCGCAACACGCGGTCGCTTTTTGGCGGCGGTGAGTCAGCAACCGTTTCGGAGCAGATGTTACTTGCAAACATGGAGCAATGGCGATGGATGCCACGCGACCTTGGTGATTTCTATGTCACCGCGAACATTCCTGAATACCGGGTGCGGGTCGTCAAGGACGGCCGGGTGGTCCATGCGGAACGCATGATCGTCGGCAAAATCGACAAGCAGACCCCGGTCTTTTCCGACACAATAGAGACGGTCGTCTTCCATCCTTTCTGGGGTGTGCCGAACTCGATCAAGGTCAATGAAATCCTGCCCAGCTTGGCGCGCGGCGGACCTGTCTTGCAACGCCATAACCTGCGGCTGCAATATCGCGGTCGACCGGTTCATCCCGACTCCATCGACTGGAGCCGGACGGACATTAGGAACTTCCACGTCTACCAGCCGCCGGGCGGCAGCAACGTATTGGGCAAGGTGAAGTTCCTGTTTCCGAACAAGCACCAAGTGTACATGCATGACACGCCCGAGAAGCATCTGTTCAAGAAGAAAGAACGCACCTTCTCGCACGGTTGCATGCGCATTCGAGACCCGCTGAGGCTGGCCAAGGCGGTCCTCCAACACGACCGAGGCTGGACCATGGATAAGGTCAACAGCACCGTCAATACCGGCCCTGAAAACAATAACATCACGCTCAACAACAAGGTTCCAGTGCACGTCACTTACTTCACGGCGGTCGCCGATGAGGATGGAAACGTGCAGGCGTTGCGGGACATCTACGGCCATGAGAAGCGTATCCGGCTGGCGCTCGCCGGTCGCTGGAACGAAATCCGCAAGGGCCGCGATCATCTGGCTCCGGTCAGGCCTCGCAGAATCGTCCGGCCTCAATACGACGACCCGATCTCAGATCTATTCAAGCAGGCCTTCGGCTTCTAGGTCGTCCTCTTTTTTTGATTTTTCCGCCCTGGCAAAGACCGCGTGCCCCCGAAACGGGGTGCGCGGCAGCTTGGCGCAGTTAGCTGCCATGCTCGCGCCCCATACAGCATGCAGAGTGTAAGTCTCACTGGTCCTTAAGGAATTTTGTTTACTCTTTGGATTGGTGGAAGGGGTGACAAAGTCGGGCCGGGTGGGACCGGAACGGCAGATTGTCTGCATTGATCGGAACGGGGCGGATAATTGCGCAACGATTTCAGAAACTCAGCCACCGGCTGCCTGGGCATATTCTTTGTCGGGCTCTTCTTGTCGATTGGACTGGGAACGAATTACTGCTTCGCCGCTGCTGACGGCGAGAGGCGCATTGCGCTCTATAACATCCACACCAAGGAAACCCTCAACATCGTCTACATGCGCAACGGCAAGCGATTGCCGGAGGCGATGAAGAAGATCAACTGGATCGCCCGCGACTGGCGGCAGAATGAAGCCACCGCGATGGACCCGAGGCTTATCGATCTGCTTTGGGAGATTCGCCGGGAGCTGGGAACGCGCAAACCAACCCACATCATTTCGGGATACCGCTCGTCGAAGACGAACAAGATGCTGCGCAAAACGCGCGGTGGCCAGGCGAAGAAGAGCCGCCACATTCTTGGCAAGGCCATGGACATCCACTTTCCGGATGTTTCGGTGAAGCGTCTGCGTTACTCGGCACTGATCCGCGAACGCGGCGGTGTCGGTTACTACCCAACGTCGGCTATTCCTTTCGTGCACATCGATACCGGGCGCACCCGCCACTGGCCGCGGATGCCGCGCTACGAGTTGGCGCTGCTGTTCCCGAGTGGGAAATCGAAGCATGTGCCGTCCGATGGCCGTCGCATTAATAGATCCGATGTGCGCAAGGCGCGCGCCAAGTACACGGAACTTGCCGTCCAAATCGCCTCGTTTCACGATCTGCGCAAGGCACCTCGGGCGCCAAGGCCGACACTGCTGGCGAGCGGATGGGGGGCACGCGTGAGGCCAAGTCTGCGACAAGATGCTACGCCTCCTCCGGCCGCAGCAAAGCTGCCGCAGGCTGAGTTCAAGGTCGCGTCGCTTGGAAGGCTTGTTCCGCCGGCGCCACGGCCCATTACGCGAGCCGCACCGCAGGGACGAGGGCCGACCAGCTCGGACAAACGCCAACTGGCCAGCCTGTTTGCGCTGGCCGCTCTTGGCGGGGCTTGGAGCTCCAAACCGGAGCCCGCGAAGGAACCTGTAGCCGGCGGGGCCGCACCGGCTCGGCCGGCGGCGAGCCGCAGTAAGATGGCAGCGCGGCAGTCGCGTCTGACTTCAATGGCAACGCGTCTGGGACTCTCGGATCGCCAACCGCGGCTACCCAAACCCTTCGCGGAAGAGGATGCGGCGGGCTGGTCGACCGGCTTTGTCGCCGCACCGGCGTTCGACGAAGAGCACCCGGAAGAGCTTCATTACAGGCCGTTCGCTCTGGCACCTCTGCTGACCGCCTCGGCTTCTGCAGACGACCCGGTGCTCGCCCGCATGGAACATCCTGATGTGGCCAAGACGCTCGATCTGCTCGATGAGCAAGACGTTACGCTTCCAATGCGGTTCACGGCGACGCAGCAAGTCGCTGAGTTGATGTGGACGCAGCAATTCACCGGACGGGCTATCAACCCTACTGCCCTTTCAGGTGCCGGTTCAAACGACGACAGCGGGCTTGCCCGCCGGAGCGTCCAAACCTCAATGCGCTAACAGTACCAAACAGCGTCAGCGACAGGCGGCCTGCGCCGGTAGCAGATGGCGCATGTGTCAGCTTGCTTTCTTGCCTTTTTTGGGCGGCTCTCGAGCGTTGTCGCCGCCATTCGGAGCGATGCTTTCCCGTGCGGTTACCACGAGCGGCTCAGCTGCCTCGCGGACGAGGCGGGCCAACTCTTGAAAATCAGATCTTCTAGGTGAAGTGGCGCGCCAGACGAGGCCGAGTGTGCGAAGCGGTTCGGGCTCTGCAAACCGCATCAGCCTTAGATCACGGCCGCGGGCCTCAACGCCGAGCGAGATCTCAGGCAGCAACGTGATGCCATGACCGGCGGCAACCAATTCCACGATCGTGGAGAGGCTGGATGCTCCATAGGTGTTGAGGTTCTTGACCTGCTGCAGGTCGCAATAGGAGAGCGCCTGATCGCGCAGGCAATGTCCCTCCTCCAATAGCAACAGGCGTTCGTGTTCGACGAAGTCCTGAGTCGCCCGCACATCTTCGCCAAGTTCGCGCTCGCCGGAAAGGGCCAGAACGAAGCGATCCTCGAACAGCGGCTCCACTTCGATATCGGAATGCTTGATCGGCAAGGCGAGCAACAAAACATCCAGTTTGCCGTCGGCCAATTCCTGAACGAGTGCGTGCGTTTGGGTTTCCCGCAGCGACAGTTCCAGCTCCGGATGCTGCTGGCGCAATAGTGGTAATAGCGGTGGGAGAACATACGGGGCCACGGAGGGAATGACGCCAAGCCGCAGCGCGCCTGTCAAAAGCGAGTCACCGCTGCGTGCAAGATCTATGAGGTCCCGCGTTTCGCTCAGGATCTTGGCTGCGCGACGCGCAACCTCTTGGCCTTGTGGTGTCATCTGAACGCCCGACCGCGTTCTTTCAATGAGGTTGAGCTGGAGGTTTTGTTCGAATTCCTGAATCTGCATCGACAAGGCCGGCTGGGTCACCGAGCAGGCCTCAGCGGCGCGCCCGAAATGCAGCTCGCGGGCCAGAGCATCAAAGTAGCGCAGCTGTTTCAAGGTGATATTTATCATCAGTCCACCTGATCGATTCCTTCAATGAAGACAAATATATCTTATCGAAAGTTCTGTCTAGCTCGCCGGCGTTCACGTTTTTGAATGGCGCTGCCGCTTGAGCCGATTACGGTTTTGCGGAGTCTTACGTCACCTCGGCGGCGAGACCCCGAGAGGCCGATCCAGATAAATCAAGAGCGCTTCTCGGGAGGGATCGAACTTCGGCCTGCCGGTACCCAGCAATGCAGAAGAACGGCTTTGGCTCGCAAAAATAATTCGGAAAGAGATTTCTAAAATAAGTATAGCGAGAGTGAGCTATAGCTCTGCTGTGCTCTCACCCCGACCTATAGATGACCGGTCACCATTGTAATCCATATCAACCAATGACCGGTCATTCTTCGTTTTAGAAGCGCTGGAAACCGCATGCGCTTCGATCAAGCAAGGTCGAAGCGATCAAGATTCATGACCTTGTCCCAGGCGGACACAAAGTCAGCGACAAACGCCTGGTGCGAATCCTCACATCCGTAGACTTCTGCGACGGCTCGGAGCTCGGAGTTCGAACCGAAGATCAGATCAACACGGGTGCCGGTCCACTTCAGTTTGCCCGTCGCGCGATCGAAGCCCTCGAACACATCCTCGGAGCCCGAGGCAGCCTTCCATGTCGTGCCCATGTCGAGCAGATTCACGAAGAAGTCGTTGGTGAGCGTGCCGGGGTGCCCGGTGAAGACGCCGTTCTTGGACTGCCCGTGGTTGGCGCCAAGCACGCGCAAGCCGCCAACGAGAACCGTCATCTCCGGCGCGGTGAGCGTCAGCAATTGCGCGCGATCGATCAGCATCTCCTCTGCCGAGACGGTGTACTTGCTCTGCATATAGTTCCGGAAGCCATCGGCCTCAGGCTGCATCACATCGAAAGACCCGACGTCCGTCTGCTCTTGTGAGGCATCGGTGCGCCCCGGTGTGAACGGAACCTTCACGTCATGTCCTGCGTCCTGGGCTGCTTTTTCGATCGCGGCGCAACCGCCGAGAACGATAAGGTCGGCAAGCGAAACCTTCTTGCCGCGCGATTGCGCTTCGTTGAACTCTTTCTGGATTCTCTCGAGGGTTTCCAGGACTACCGCGAGATTGGCAGGCTCGTTTGCCTCCCAGTCCTTCTGCGGCGCGAGGCGGAGGCGCGCGCCGTTCGCACCGCCGCGCTTGTCGGAACCGCGGAAGGTCGCGGCCGAGGCCCAGGCGGTGGACACCAGCTGAGCGACGGACAAGCCCGATGCAAGTACCGTCTCCTTCAGGCTGGCGATGTCTTGACCGTCGATCAGCTCATGGGCGACCTCTGGGACGGGGTCCATCCAGATCAGCTCTTCGGCTGGAACGTCCTTGCCAAGGAAGCGCGCGCGGGGGCCCATATCGCGGTGGGTCAGCTTGAACCACGCCCGGGCGAATGCATCTGCGAACTCGTCCGGGTTCTCGTGGAAGCGGCGCGAAATTTTCTCGTAGGCCGGATCCATCCGCATGGCCATGTCGGCCGTGGTCATCAAGAGGGAGACTTTGCCCGAGCCGTCCACCTGTGGTGCGTGATCCTTATCGGCCAAGTCCTTTGGCGCCCACTGCCAGGCCCCGCCGGGGCCCTTCACCACCTCCCAGTCATAGCCGAACAGGACATCAAAGTAGCTCATGTCCCACTTGGTCGGTGTCGGGGTCCAGGGGCCTTCAATGCCGCTAGTGATGGCGTCAACGCCCTTGCCACTCTTATAGTCGCTCAACCAGCCAAGGCCCTGCTGTTCGATGCCTGCGCCCTCGGGTTCACGGCCGCAGTGCGAGTCCGGCGCGGCGCCGTGAGCTTTGCCGAACGTGTGACCGCCCGCGGTGAGTGCGACGGTCTCTTCGTCGTTCATTGCCATGCGGGCAAAGGTTTCGCGGATATCTCGACCGGAGGCGACCGGGTCGGGCTTGCCATTCGGGCCTTCCGGGTTGACGTAGATGAGGCCCATCTGCACTGCCGCAAGCGGGCGTTCGAGCTCACGGTCGCCGCTGTAGCGTTTGTCACCCAGCCACTCTGCCTCGGCGCCCCAGTAGATGTCTTTTTCGGGCTCCCATACGTCTTCGCGCCCACCAGCGAAACCGAACGTCTTCAGGCCCATATCTTCAAGTGCGCAGGTGCCGGCCAGGACCAACAGGTCGGCCCAAGAAAGCTTTCGGCCATACTTTTGCTTGATTGGCCAGAGCAGCATCCGCGCCTTGTCTAGGTTGGCATTGTCGGGCCAGCTGTTCAGCGGCGCGAAGCGTTGCGTGCCGGTGGAAGCACCGCCGCGTCCGTCGGCGGTACGGTAGGTGCCGGCGCTGTGCCAGGACATGCGGATGAACAGCGGACCATAGTGGCCATAATCCGCCGGCCACCAGGACTGCGACGTTTTCATAAGTGCGAAGATGTCCTGTTTCAGGGCATCAAGGTCGAGTGTCTTGAACTGTTCCGCGTAGTTGAACGTCTTGCCCATGGGATTGGACAGGGACGAATGCTGGCGGAGAATGTCCAGGTTCAACTGGTTCGGCCACCAGTCCCGGTTTGAGGTTCCTTCACCGGCTGCGTGCTTGGGAGCACCGCTCATTCCTGGGCACTTACCTTCGGTATCGACAGTTGCTCCGGCCATGTTGTCTCCAATCGTATTCTGCGTTTCCTGCAACCTGTTCCTTGTCAGCCGGAATGTCTGATTGCTGCGAATTTCTCTCGAAGTTGATCATCTCTTGGCAAAATGAGGCCGAAAACTTCGCCCTCGAGTGAGGCGATCGCGACGACTGCGATCCTGCTTTCATACAAGTCGGCTACCAAATGCTTGCCATCAGGAAAACTATAATCTTGTGATCGGAGCAATAAGGCTTTCTGACAATTTGGATGTCGCCGCTCAAGGCACTGCCGTCAGTGCTGAGCGACGTCCGCTGCCGATGGAAAAGCGGACGCATTGAAACCTATTCTCGGCAGAATGTCGCCTTGCGAGATCTGGACAATCACCGGACCTTCCGCGACGGGTTTTTAGCCTGCCCCAAGATCAATCTCGCCGTCGACGACATGATTGAGATCCGTTCCTTCAGCGGTCAGAACCATCTTCACCTTGACGCGTTGCTGGCTCCGGCCATCGATCTCGCGAATCACTTTTTCCAGTTCGCGCTGCGAGGTCACTCCTACCTCTTTCAGAAACTTCCTCACTGACATGTTGACCCTTTGCTCGTCCATAAACGGCTCCTTTCGAAAAGTCTGACCTCTGGATGGGAAGAGAACTCTTGCAGTCCAGGCTTGCGAGATTTGGTCGCGGTCTGTCTCGAACGCCAGCCCCGAGGGGCCCAGAACGCGCAGTCGACAAGGCTAACTCATCACAACACCTCACGGGACCTCAACATGGTTGTGATTGGTATTCGGTGGCCGCAACTACAAATCCTTCATCGTCCGCCGCAGTGAACTGGCTGCGGTTGCCGAACACAAGCTAACATGCGTGATTTCAACACGAGGTTCACCGATTTGATACGTACAATCAGTCTCGTCGCTCTTCTAGCAGCCAGCTCTTCGATTCATGCAATCGCTGGCGAACGCACGTCCTCGGCTTCAGCGTCAGCCGATACCGTAGCTACCCAATCCGCACAACTTTCGGTCGCAGCTAATGCCGAACAAGTGCGAAAGCTTCTGCAATCTCAGGGATATACCAACGTCTCGGGACTGACCCGTGACGCCAATGGCCGTTGGACTGGAACCGCCACAAAGGACGGACAACAGAAGATCGTATCTGTAGCTCTGCCTACGGGTAGGACCGCTCCGTCGGCAACAAACTAAACTCGCATTTCAAAGTATCTTGGGACGCCGACCTGAGCTTTTGGGTTGGCGTCCTCACAAGGGGGGCGCGCCGCCTAGTATAGGATATCCTCTGTGCGCTGAAGCCGTGCCGGCACATCTTCTTCTTGCAGTGCTGGTTTCACGTCGATCTCGATCAGACGACATGGGTTCGAAAGGGGGACATCATTCACGCCACCTTCGAAGGGATCCTCCTGGAACTCGCTGACCTTTTCCATCAGTAGGAAGAGCCATGAAATCAGCACCGAGAATGGGACTAACGTGAAAAGATACCGCTGGGTGATTATCGTTGAAAGCGAGTGTTTTTGGATTCATCCTCGAAAACATCCGACAATGCCAGAGGCAGCAAGAAGACCAGTTTCCATGTAAACAAGTAGCCGAAATTGGCGATCTGCCTCGGGAAGGGCGTGTATTGAATGCGCTCGCATATCCCATACGTGACATCGAGGCTGCCAAGCTGATTGATCATGGCAGTTTGGCGTATGGAATCCAGATGGCCTGCCTTTGCCAGGTTCCGAATTTCCTCTGCTCGATGGAGCATTATGTAAACAGGGGGACTATTAAACGTCTGCGCCGTTGCGCCTTCTTCCAGGTCCACGAATTTTCCCTAAGACGCCGAATCTTCATGCACATGTTCTTACTTGTGCCCAACCGCACGGTGACTGAAGATCCTAGTGCGTTTGCTCGACTTCAGTCTTGAGGTTCGGCGCAGCATGTGAGCAATCGCATAAACCCAGGCCAGATGCCGCAAGAGCAACTTGCGTCGCACGTCAGCGGGCACAGCAACGGCCTCGCTACAAACGAGACTCTGAACCTGATAAATCAAACCGCGGCTATGAGCCACCATGGCGCCGACGGCTGTCCGCGCCTCCCACCAGCGGCTTTAGGCCGATGTACTCCTAAACCCGACATAGAGCGAGACGGCGATTCCAACGAGCGTTACGGGAAGCACTGGCGTGGCCAACCACTCAAGTCCCGCGATGGTGTGAAGGCACACAACGGCGGTAGACCAAACCGTCACAATAACGACGGGCATCCAGGCTTCCAAAAGCTCGAAATTAAGCCGGACGCGTCTCCTTATGTACATTTTGAAATCTCCAAATGAGAAATGCGCCCGCGGTCAAAAAAGGGGCCAAAGCCAAGCCGCGGTCTTGGAGATCACAACTATTGCGGAGTTCAAACGGGACTGACAACATCCAATAACTCGCCGCTATCCCAGACAAAGGATGCCGCGCCAGTCTTCTTGCTTGAGTTCTGCAGTTGCGCGCGCGGCGGCCTCGGGCAGCGGGCGCGCGTGGACCGTTCTGACGCGAAAAGAACCCGTCGCCCTCGAAAGAACTGCTTGTATTGCAAACCAGGTGGTCGGGGCCTGCGGGTGGTCGAAGCCCCGGCGCGCATAATCGGCTTCATGGACGACATGGGGATGCGCAACGTCGCCGATATCGGGGCGGCCGGACCCGATAAGAAACCAGGGCTATACCTGCTCGCGACCCGTCGGCAGCTGATGAGACCAGGACTAGCAAACTAGGAGGGAAACTAGCCCTGGCCCGCGACCTCCATGCTGTGTGGTATTGGGGGTGCACAGCACTGGGCCACCAAGGCTGCGCAAGGATTAGGAGCGCAGCCTCAAAACTATACCCTCGATTTATGCAAAAAGAGCATAAGCAGGCAACCGAAAAGCAGCTGGCTCGAGAAGACGCCTTGTATAGGCACGTCTTTGATCTTCCGCCTTTACGGCCCGGAGGAAAGCTTATTCGACAAGTCCTGCGTGCTCGGATGACGTGGTGAAGGTGGACTAAAGAGGTCCGCTGCATCAGCCGTTATTGCGCATTCGAAGCCTGCTCACGCGACTTCGGGCCGGTCTCGCTTTTTTTTGGGGGGGGCTGCCTTGTTGTTGCAGGCGCGGCTTACCGTGCCATCGCCTTTGGGGCAGAAACCTATCGGGCGGGGCAATCGAATCGGCGGCGGGCCGTGTAGCCAGCTGCACCCATTCCCAGGCATTTGCCATTAGCAATGTGCTTGGGCGAAACGCTTGGACTGCGCGACAGGCGCCTGATGCATGTTCCATTCGCACACGACCCACCCACGATTTGCCGCGACATTCCGCGAGGCCATGGGATTTCGTGAGCCCATAATTCGCTTGCGAAGCCCAAAACCATGACTGTGCCGAGGATCATCCGTTGCACTGAGACCCGCATGGTAGGTTCTCTCTCGATGCACTCCCTCTGAATCATATCACGGCGGTAAAGTCACTGCCTAACTCTCATGTCACAAGCTGTGCTTCGACATTACCGCCTATCGCTGAGGCAACGTCAATGCAGGAGCTTTCGGGATAGCGCGTTCACTCGAACAATGGCTGCTACGTCCGCAGCTGCAAACAACCGCAACTTCAAAGCAGTGGTCAACGGACAACACCAAGCAATTGATCGAGCGGACCACTGAGTAATTATTGCGAACCGCCAGCGGCTCCGCCAACATTGCCAGCGATTCTTCGATAGCACCCAAAGTGATGATCCAGACAATTCCTCGATTTCCAATAGCAGCACTGCTTGCATCAGTGCTTTTGAGTGTTGGCACTTTGCAGAGCTTCGCCGGCGACTTTGAGGGTGATTGCTGTGCTGACCTCGAGGAACGCGTCGCCGAGCTTGAAGCTACCACGGCCCGTAAGGGTAACCGCAAGGTCTCGTTGACCTTGTCGGGGCATCTCAGCCAGGCTCTTTTGTATTGGGACGACGGCATCGAGAAGAACGTCTATGTCGTTGGAAACGCCAACGATTCATACAATCAGTCGGATTTCCACATCAACGGAGAGGCACAGATCTCAGCTGACTGGACGGCCGGCTTCCAGTTCACAATCCGTGTCAACAATGCGCTGTCCGCAGACGTCAACCAATTCGATGATGATGGCGCCAGCGAACTGTTGTCGCAGTGGGAAGCTTACTGGTACGTAGGCAACAAGCGTTTGGGACAACTCTCCGTGGGCCAAGCTTCGCGCGCGAGTGACGGGGCGCCTGAATCGGATCTCTCGAAAACACGTGTCGCGGCCTTCTCAGGTGTTCAGAGCACCAGCGGTGGATTCTTCCTTCGCCGAGACGACGGCGCGCTTACAGACGTCGTGTGGGCCGAGCTCATCGACTTCCTGAATGGCGATACCGCCAACGTTGTCCGCTACGATACCCCCACCTTCATGGGTTTTGCGCTCGCTGCTACATACGGAGAGGACGACATCTGGGATGTTGCCGCGACGTTCGAAGGAGAGCGCGGTGCGTTCGAATTCAAGGCGGCACTGGCCTACACGCAATCGACCGACGAAAATGGACTGGATGGTTTCGGCACCGAGATCGACAACTCCGTCGTGGTCGGTTCCTTCGCGGTGCTGCACAAACCTTCAGGGCTAAACGCGCTTGTCGCAGCTGGGCAGCGCTTCTTTGACCAACAGGTCGAGGCCGCCGATGGCAGCCTGCTGACGCCTGAGGACGCCAACTATATCTATACAAAGGTTGGCTGGATCAGAAACTGGACGGCGCTTGGATCAACTGCGTTCTACGGTGAGTACAGCCGCTTCAAGAACTTCGCGCCGAAAGACCTTGATGGGGTTACGGTCGCTTCAGTGGCAACCGACGGGGTCTGCAGCACACCTGGAAATTGTCGTATCTCGGGGAGCGAAGTCGAAGTCTGGGGCGTTGGTGTTGTGCAATGGATCGAACCGGCCGCTATGCAGATTTATCTCGGCTACCGGCACTTTGAAGCCGACCTGAGCCTCGTTGACGCGCGAGGGCAAAACGAGGCCGCGGCGGGGCTGAAAGACTTTCAGATCATCAAATTCGGTTCGATCATCGCCTTCTAGGTTTTGGCCCTCAGCCCAAGTCACCTTGAGGGCCTCAAAGGGCTCCGCCGACCGTTAGCGACGCTGGACGCGTTAGGCGTGACGCGTGCGAAACTCCTCTTCCCACGGTTTCGCGAGACTGCTCAATCATTGAAGCTACTGGAGCGGGTGATCGGGATCGAACCGACGACATCGACCTTGGGAAGGTCGCGTTCTACCACTGAACTACACCCGCATGGGGCGGGAGCTATAACATGGCGCCTTGGCCCTTTCAAAGCCGACTTCAGGGCCCAGCTCACCGGCTCGTGAAGCCATTGTGAATCGGGAGGTTGTGGTGGCCGTGCTAGCTATTGCGTCCCGCATATGTGTTCGGCAACGTGCCGCGCATCACATAAACACGCCTTCGCCCAGCAAGAAAGGGATGGCCACTTGAGCTCATTGAGCGTTATCGCGCAGCGCCCTGTCGCGCCAGAGAAATTCGCCGATCCAGACTGGACGGCCAAGGGTGAACGACGTGCGCGAGTCTGGCTTAGGAAGCTCGACACGCTGTGGCTCAACACCGGCACGCTGTGCAATATCGAGTGCAAGAACTGCTACATACTGTCGAGCCCGACAAACGATGCGCTGGTTTACATCTCGAGTGCGGAGGCGGCCAGCTTTCTTGATGAGGCGGAGGCCGTCGGGGCCCGTGAGATCGGGTTCACCGGTGGCGAGCCGTTCCTCAACCCTGACTTTCCCGATATGCTCGAAGATGCGCTTCGGCGTGGCTTCGAAGTTCTTGTCCTGACAAACGCGATGCAGCCAATGCAGCGCCTGCCGATCAAGCAACGGCTGATCGACCTGAAGTCACGGCTCGGCAAAAACCTGACCGTGCGAGTGAGCCTCGATCATCATTCGGTCGAGTTGCATGATGAAGAGCGCGGCGCGGGCTCGTTTGCCAAGGCACTTGAAGGAATTTCCTGGTTGTCGGGGAATGGGTTCCGAGTGGCGATTGCCGGACGGGTGAGCCGGTATGAAAGCGAAGCGGAAGGCCGCGATGCCTACAGAAGCCTGATCGATGAAAACGGCTGGCCGATCCATGCCGATGACACCAGACAGCTCGTTTTGTTCCCGGAAATGGACGGCGCCGACGACACGCCCGAAATCACCACGGCATGCTGGGACCTTTTGAACATCCAGCCGAGCGAAATGATGTGCTCGTCATCGCGTATGGTGGTCAAACGCAAGGGCGCGGAAACGCCCGTGGTTCTGCCATGTACGCTGCTGCCGTTCGATGAAGCTTTTGAGATGGGCGCGACGCTCAAAGCCGCTGCGCGCGCGGACGGTGGTATGTTTGAACGCGGGGCAGTAAAGCTGTGCCACTCCAACTGCTCAAAGTTCTGCGTGTTAGGCGGCGGCAGCTGTTCTTAGGGGACGGCTATCCCGCGCCGACGATATCGGACTTTGTCAGCAACGATTGAAACTGCAGGCCAGCCTTGGCGAAAGTTGCAGCTGCGCCTTCCTGACGGTCGAGCAAGGTGATCACGGCGGCCACCTCGCCGCCGTCGGCGCGGACGGTTTCGACCGCTTTGAGGGCCGAACCGCCAGTGGTCGTCACGTCCTCCAAAATCACGACCCGGCGGCCGGCTAGCGTTTCTTCCTTGGCGAGGCCCTCGATCAGGCTTTTCGTGCCATGGTCCTTGGCTTGCTTGCGCACGAAAAAGGCCGACACCGGTTCGCCCTTGGCGGCACTCACCGCCGCCACCGCCGTGGCAAGCGGCACCGCGCCCATTTCCAGCCCTCCGACCATGCTGACCTGCAGCGGCTCGATCCGATCGAGGATCAGGAGCCCGATGAGAAACGCACCACGCGCATCCATCATCGTCGGCTTCATGTTGAAGTAGATTGGCGATGTCTGGCCGGAAGCCAGCCTCATCTCCGGCCCGGTGAGATAGGACAGCGCGGTGACGATCCCCATCAGCTCGTCGCGGGCCTGTTCGGTGCTGGGAAAGGGCGGCAGTGGTGACATGGCAGGTCCTTCGTGTTCTTCGGAGTTGGTCTGGCGCTCGCGTCTGGCTGCTTCAACAGATCCTGTCAACCCCGTGACGCACCGCCATATTCATCACGGCCGAATCAGGCAAAGATTTCGAAGCAAGTCTTAAACGGTGCAATCGCAAAGAGCAGCAAAAATGGCAGAACGCGCAACTCGTGGCCAAGGCGAACCCGGCTCCGGTAAAGGCGGGACTAAAAAAACCGCGGTGAAGAAGTCCGCGCGCAAGGCCCAATTCGCCAAAAAGACGATCGCACTCATTTACGATTTCGACGGCACGCTGTCACCACGCCCGATGCAGGAATACGCGTTCCTGCCACAGATCGGTATCGATCCGGCGGCGTTCTGGGCGGAAACCAACCGCATGGCCAAGGAGCACAAGGCTGATCCTCTGATCACCTACATGCACCTTCTCTACAAGAAGGCAAAAGAAGCGAATGTGCGCATCGACCGAGAAGACCTGGTCGCGCAGGGCCGCGATGTGGAGCTGTTTGAGGGCGTCCTGGATTGGTTCGGCGAGATTGAGGATTATGTAAAAATCCGTGCCGAGAGCCATGGCATTTCGCTGCGCCACTACCTTATTTCATCGGGCCTGACGGAGATCGTCGAAGGCACGCCGATTTATGATCGCTTCGACAATGTGTTCGCCTCCGAATACTGGTTTGATGCCTACGATCTACCGTACCCGAAGCGGGTCATCACGGACACCGGCAAGACGCAGTATCTCTTCAGGATTAACAAGGGCGTTGAAGACCTCGGCGAGACAATCAACGAGCATATGGACGAGGACGCTAGACCGATCCCGTTTTCCAATATGATCTATTTCGGCGACGGGGACACGGACGTGCCATCGATGGCCGTCACCCGTAAGAACGGTGGTCACGCTATCGCAGTCTATCCGCCGGGCGGGCGGCGCAAGAAGTGTGTTGATTTGTTCAACGCCGGGCGCATCGACTTCTTTGCGCCAGCCGACTACCGGCGCGGCTCCGATCTGTTCCGCCGTACCTGCTTACTGATTGATCGCATTCTTGCTTCAATCCGCGTTGAGGAGGAAATGTGGAAGGTGGCGCGGTCGGCCAAAGGTTAGCCGTCCACGCGTTCGCCAGCGATTTGTTCCGGAAACCCGCCTGCCGGTTATGAGGGCCCGACGCACAACTTGCACTTCTTCCTCTTCAAGCAGGAGCCATCGCCTGCGGATTGGGCAACCGGCGCGACTTGCCCTCGAAATAGGCTTCCTTGTGGAGGATGAGTTCCTCGTGGTAGGCAGCCCCTTCGACGGCACAGCCGGCATGAAGCTTGATTACAGCACAGTAGAGATCGGCGCTGACGCTGCCCCAGATCGCGGCAGAGTCGGCGACCAGCATGCCCTCCAACTCGCCATCGCGGTCCAGCACAAGCCGCTTGCATCTCAACGACCCACTGATGCGGCCCGTTAGCATGACGTCTCCATCGACAGTTACATCACCATCGATTTCGACATCCGAACCGAAAACGGTCGTTGTAGGACCCGGAAGTGGTATTCCGTCCTCTAACGGCGAATTCTCATTCATCGCACCTACTCGTAAACAACGCGAAACTCATGCACGTGAGCGATCATGTACTCATCCGTCTCCAACGAGACGAAATTGCCTTTTGCGCTCTATACGGATTGTTCCGTAGCACAATTTACGAGGTGAGCGGAGTGGGTCCTGTTGGTTGGTTCGAACCAAGACCCGGGGATGCCTCCTGGGCTGCACGCACCAAGTCGGGCACCAGCTCACCCCGCTCCATATAGCGGCGCGAACGGCCCTCGAAGTGAGCACCCAGTTCTAGGCTCAGTGTATTGTGGTGAACTTCTGCTTCGACGCTTGCTCCGCTCTTCAGCGTGACGTCGACTGCACGTACCGTGCCTGAGACGTGGCCCTGGATAGAAACGGTTTCGCCATGAACGAGGCCGTTGACATGGCCGTGCCGCCCGATGACTACGTTGGCGCCCAGCACATCACCTTCAACGATACCGTCAACGGTGAGGTTGCCTTCCGAGATAAGGCGCAGACCGCCGCCAAGGATCTTCAAGTCCTGGCCGATGACCGAATGGGGTGTCGTTTCAACCGCTATCTCGATATCAGCCGACCCGTGTTCGGGAATCGGTGGTGGCGGCGTGTCGAGCTTCGGCTCAGCGGGCGGTGGCTGCGGCCCGGACTTCGCGTGAGTCGATTGACGTGAAAACATGGGGTCCCCTTTTTTTGTCCAACCCTCCCCGCCCTTTTTCCTACACGCGAAAGAGACACTTGTCACGACTTTGCGAACAGCTGCTAAGCTGATTGTTTGCTGGGACTTCAGCGCCTTCCTTCGGCCCCGTTACCGCCTTCCTTCCGCCCGATTTCGGGCCTGCCAAGGGTGGTTTCACTGTGTCATCGAGTCATCGCCCGAACGGGAAAAGTTCCCGACAAAGCTTGTCGATATTCCAGCAATTTGCCTAACGTGCGAGGTTGTGCGCCAACGAAAAGCGAACAGCCGGAGCGACTTATAGATGTCAGCGGAACCGGCATGACGAGGGGGATCATGAGGCTTGCGCTGAAAAGAAAGGCATTCGCGCAGGGGCAACACGCGGCTGCGGCATTATTGGGCGCAATGCTTCTTGTTCCAATCGATAACGCCAGCGCGGGACCGGCCATCGGGCAATTCGAGCTCAAGGACCTCGATGCCGAACCCGGTAAGATGGAATTCCAGAGCCAGAACGCCCACTCGTGGGGGCAACCGTCGCGCAGAACCGCTGGCGATGAGGATGATGCAGTCTTCGACGACAACACGGTTGTACAGCAGCGGCACGCGCTCGAAATGGAGGGCACGCTGACGAACTTTTTGCGCATGCGCCTTGGGATCGAGTTCGAGCGGGAGCGGGTTGAGGAACCCGAGGATCTGGCATCGGCGAACGCTTTCGAGGAACTCGCGCTGGACGAGCTCGCATTGGAGGTTGTGACGATCTTCAAGCGCGTACCCAAATCAGGCGGGATCGGCTTTGGAGCTCTAGCGGAATTCGAGCACCCTGTCAGCGGCGATGACCTAAACTCAATAAACTTCGGGCCGATCGTGCAGGCAAAACAGGGACCCTGGGGAGCGATCGGCAATCTGATCTTCGTCCATTACTTCGGCAACGGAGAACGTGGCGAACTACAGCCCGAGCGCGACCGCAAGTGGGACTTGGGTTACGCGGCGCAGCTTTCCTACGAGGCCTCGGAGCGGTGGACCTACTCGCTCGAGGCCTACGGTACGTTCGACCGGCTCGGCAACAGCGGAACGCCTGGCGAAGAACGGCTGTTGTTTGGTGATAACGACCAGCATCGCGCCGGGCCGATTTTCTATTACTCCTTCGAGCCAAGGCGGAGTAAGGCCCTCGCTGAAGCAAGCGGTGAAAGCGATAAGGAAACAGCAGATGACGACGAGGCCGATGAGTTGGAGGTGACGCTTGGCGTCGGAATGCTGTTTGGGCTCAACGAAAACACTCCTGATCAAACGCTGAAATGGAGTATTGAAGTCGAATTCTAGGGCCTATTCAGCTCCAGAAACAGCGATCACATCCAATCAAAAAACGTTGAGCTATCGACGATTTCGCCGGGCTTTCAGCGCGAAGGCGTCTACGGTGCCGCTCATCTGGAACCATTGATCGGAACGCAGCATGCGGCTTTCCTTCATAGCCTTCGCGAGCCTTTTTGCTTTCATCACACCGGGTCTCGCCGAGGAGGCGCCGCGTTCGGGAAATCCGCAAAGCCCAGCGGCGAAAGGCCATCGCCTTGCCAACGAGGCCTCGCCGTACCTGCGTCAGCACGCTGACAACCCTGTCGAATGGTACCCCTGGAACGACGAAGCCTTCGAACGCGCGCGCAAGGAAAACAAGCCGGTCTTCCTGTCGGTTGGCTACTCCACCTGCTACTGGTGCCACGTTATGGAGCGGGAGAGTTTCAGCAACGGCGATATCGCCAAGTTGCTGAACGAGAACTTCATTTCGATTAAGGTCGACCGCGAGCGCCGGCCCGATGTTGATGCGACCTACATGATCGCCACAGAGCTGATCTCGCAGCGCGGCGGTTGGCCAAACTCGGTGTTCATGACACCGGACCTGAAGCCCTTCTTCGCGCTCACCTATGCCCCCCCGGCCGAATTCAAGCAGCTGATCAATCAAGTCGCCACGACCTGGAAAAACGAAGAAGAGCCCCTGCGCGCGGATGCTCAACGGGTGGCGGGGCTCATTGAACAGCTCACGAAGAGAAAGCTAGCGGCGGTGGAGCTCACGCCACAGAAATTGAGACGTGCCAGCCTTGCGGTGCTTTCAGGGTTTGACGCCTTCAATGGAGGTATCGGGACAGCGCCAAAGTTTCCGCGCGAGCAGATTCTCGCATTTCAGTTCCATCGCGCCGCGCGAGACGGCGACGCGGTAGCTCTGGAGGCCCTGGAGCTGACGCTCGACAGTATCATCCGAGGCGGTATTCACGACCATGTCGCGGGCGGTTTTCACCGCTATGCGACCGACAACGAATGGGCCGTGCCCCACTTCGAAAAGATGCTTTATAACCAAGCGCAGATCGGACGCGTTCTCGTCCATGCCTACCTGCTCACCGGGCGCCGCAAGTATGCGCAAGCAGCTCGCAAGACGTTTGATTTCGTGTTGCGGGACATGATGACGGCGGAGGGCGGATTCGCATCGGCGTTCGATGCCGAAACGAACGGCAAGGAAGGCCTCTTTTATCTTTGGTCGAAGGCGGACATCGAAGCAGCGGCGTGCTCGGATGCTGATTTCGCCGTCCAGGTTTTCGGCGTCACCGAAGAGGGCAATCACGAAGGGCTCAATACGCTTCGACTAGAAGAGCCCATTGCCGAGCTTGCCGCCAAGGCCGGGCTTTCCGTCACCGCATTCAATGAAAAGCTGCAGAAGGTCCTCACCAGGCTCGGCGACGCCCGCGCAAAGCGAGCGGCGCTGCGCCGCGATGACAAGGTGATCGCCGACTGGAACGCAGCAATGATCAGGACCCTCGCGGAAGCCTCCGCTTTTCTCGATGAGCCGCGCTACCTTGCGGCGGCCGGGCGGGCCATGAACCTGCTGGTTGAGAAACTTGGGGTCGGCACCAACGAAATGCAGCGCGCCTATTTCGAAGGCAGCACAGGGCTTCCCGCCAGCCAACTTGATCATGCTCTGGTCGGGCTGGCCGCGATACAATTGTTCGACGTGACCCACGATGAAAAGTGGCGTGATCTGGCCAAGCGTTCGGCTGACATACTGATCAAGACCTTCGCCGATGCTGAGGCGGGTGATTATTACCTGACTGCTTCCGCAACCGGTTTCGTGCGCACAAAACAATATGATGACGGTGATCTGCCCGCCGGAAATGCCGCCGCCCTGGAGCTCTTCTCGGGGCTGATGCGCCGTGATCAGGATCCGCGCTGGCGCCACGGTGCGGATGGTCTTGCCGACACCCTGTCAGGGCTGGCTCTACGCACTCCAATGGCGATGGCCGCGACACTGGTTGCGATCGACCGGCATCGGCGTGGTGCTGTCGGCCCGCGGCAGTATATGGGAAAGGGCGCCGTCCGAGTTGATACCCAGCGTGATGCCGACGGTAAGACCGCAGTGGTTGTCTTGGACCTTGCCCCGGGCTGGCACGTCAACTCCAATAAGCCGACCGAAGATTTCCTGATTCCGACGGTTATCAAGACCGAGGGCACGGAGCCAGAAGGCGTGAGCTATCCACCAGCAACAGAGCGCAAGCTGGGCTTCCACGATGCTCCCCTGCAGCTCTACGAAGGCCAGGTGCGGTTGCGATTTCCGGTTTCGCAGCGCAGCGGCGATCTGGCTGCGGCGCAGCGGGTAACGCTCAGCTTGCAGGCCTGCTCAGACAGGCTCTGCCTGGAACCGGAAACTGCGGAGCTCATATTGCCGGCGGTTCCGGAACCATAAGGTGGTCGAAACCCCTCTCGCGCACGCAACAAAGGATGAGGCGCCTGCGCGAGAGGAATTCTTGACCGTGATCAGAATTCCGCGATCCTACCATTTTCGCCTTGAAAAAGCTGCGCACTTGCACCTGATATGAGCTTATGAAGGTCTTGATCCGCAGAGCAATACCGATCACGGCGGCACTCTTTGTGGCCGCTTCCGGCTATTCGGTTGGTGCTGCTGATGCCGAGTACGGCGAGTATCTGTCGAGCGAGTGCGTTACCTGTCATCGCACCGACGGAACGCAGACGAATATTCCCGATATCACCGGTTGGGATATCAAGAGCTTTGTCTCCGTGCTGCGCGCCTACAAAGCCAGAGAACGTCAAAACAAAGTCATGCAGACGATCACGAGCGGCCTTTCGGACGAGGACATGGAAGCGCTCGCCGCCTATTTCGCGAACCTCAAGCAAGCCGGCGCGGAATAGCGGCGGCACGACAACAGCGATCAAACTCACATGGGGAGTAAACAGCGATGACAATTTCAAGGCGGCACTTCAACGTCCTGCTCGGCGCCAGCACGGCGGCGACCACGCTGGCACTGCCCAATGTCGCGCTCGCTGCCCGGCCGCGTGTCGTCGTTATAGGTGGCGGCTCGGGCGGGGCAACCGCGGCCCGCTACATCGCCAAAGGAGCCAAGGGTGCCATAGACGTGACGCTGATCGAGCCCGCCAAGCGCTACTACACCTGCTTTTTTTCCAACCTCTACCTTGGCGGCCTGCGCGACTACGCCTCGATCGGCCACGGCTATGACAAGCTGGCCTCGCAATATGGAATCAACATCGTCCATGAATGGGCGAGCGGCGTCGACCGTGACAAGCGCGAGGTGGTTTTGGGGTCGGGCGGACGGGTACCTTACGACAAACTGATCGTCGCTCCGGGTATCGACTTCAAGTACGACTCGGTGCCTGGGTACTCTGCGGCGGCTTCGGGAAAGATGCCCCATGCCTGGAAGAGTGGCACGCAGGTGCAGCTGTTAAAGGCGCAGGTCGAAAACATGCGCGAGGGCGGCACGTTCGTGATGGTGCCTCCGCCTAATCCTTTCCGCTGCCCACCAGGACCCTATGAACGCATTTCGATGATCGCGCACATCCTGAAGCAGAAGAACCCGAAGGCGAAGATCATCGTGCTCGATCCGAAGGAGAAGTTCTCCAAGCAAGCGCTGTTCATGGAGGGCTGGGAGAGCCATTACCCGGGCATGGTGGAATGGATCCCGACTTCGGTTTCCGGCGGGGTCAAGAACGTCAACGCCGATACCCTTGAGATCGAAACAGAGCTCGACACCTTCAAGGCGGATGCCGCCAGCGTTGTGCCCGCGCAAAAGGCTGGCGCAATTGCCGCCGCCGCCGGGCTCACTAACGATACCGGCTGGTGCCCGATCAAGCCTGAATCCATGCAATCTGCAGTGGACGACAATGTCTATGTTCTTGGCGACGCCTCGATTGCTTCGGCGATGCCCAAGTCAGGCTTTTCGGCCAACAGCCAGGCCAAGGTGTGCGCCCTTGCCGTGCGCGGGGCCCTGACCGGCTCCAAGGTATTCCCGGCGCGTTACGCCAACACCTGCTGGAGCACCATCGCTCCAGGTGACGGCGTCAAGGTTGGCGCGCGCTACAAGGCCGGCGAGGGTAAGATCGCGCCGACCGAGAAGTTTATCTCGCAGACGGGCGAAAGCGCCGAGGTGCGCAAGGAAACGTTCGACGAATCCTTTGGCTGGTACGACGGCATTACCGCCGACATCTTCGGGTGAGGGGCGAGGCTCCAGCGCGCTGAACGAGGCCGGGCAATCGCCCGGCCTTTTTTGTTTGGGGGAGGGGCACCGGCGGCCGCTCTCGCGGGGAGTCTTTCGAGTTTTACCGAATAGGCCATTATTTGAACGGCTGAAGTTGCAACGGCCTCGACCGGAGAAAACAGCGCGCGCGTCTTAACTCATCCCTTGAGCACTGATTTTCAGTCGGTGGACATGGCATTATTGCAAAAAGTTAAATCCAAACCTTACATCGTCATTGCAATGTCGCATTGTCTGATCATTATGCCGCATACGGAGGTAAGTTGGTGCGTGTACAATGCCCGTCTTCGCTGGAGTAGAGCGCATGTAGGACCATAATCTGGCCGCCGACCAATCCATTGGTTATTGGCTGGCCGATCTTGAGTGCCTGAAGGGTTAACCCGGCACCATCTTCATTTCCCACGAAGAACTTGCACAACTCGCCGGAAGCGGCAGGCATTGCCTGATCATCCCGGTGTCGCCTTCGTTGCCCGAAGCCGGGGCCGAAAAAGACGTTGGCGAAGCTCCGCAGGCGACAGCGGCAACAAGCGGTGCCCGCGCAATCAAGGACGTGCACACAAGGCCGTCGCGATCGGGGCCAGCATCGGCGTTTCCATCGGTGTGGCGGTTGCCGGAGGGTTGACGCTCATCATCGAAAAGACCGGGCTCGACATCGCGGCACTCGTCCAGCAGGCGCTCGTCTACGTCACCTGAGCCCTCCCATGAAGCTACTTTCCTTCAACGGTCCTGCCCAGACACGTGGTGCTTGAGCGGCTGGTGGCGCTTGGCAGCCGCGTTCGTCCCAGAAATCCGCACCACATTTTCCCGACACGCATGCTCTTGCGCCCGGCGCGCGGATAGTCGACGCTGCGCACCCAAATCAGAAGCCCACGGAGGCCAGCGGCGGTATGAGCGATGAAACACGGTCGGACAACGAAGCTCCGCCGACTAGCTACGACACTGACTATGTCGTCGGCCAGGACAATGTGGAATTCTGGGGCTTTGACGTTCATAATCCGGTTTTCGTTGTCTCCGGCCTCGTGATCATGGCCTTTGTCGCCGTTTCGCTGGCGCTGCCCGGCGAAACCAAGGTGTTCTTCGAAGGGCTGCGCAAGGGGCTGACGTCCAACCTTGACTGGATGTTCATTGCCGCGGGCAACGTGTTTGTGCTGTTCGCGCTCTATCTCATCATCTCACCGTTCGGCGAAATCCGGCTGGGCGGGCCTGAGGCAAAACCGGAGTTCTCGTTCACGGGCTGGCTGGCCATGCTGTTCGCGGCCGGCATGGGCATCGGGCTGATGTTCTTTGGCGTGCTTGAGCCGGTGGCGCATTTCCAAAAACCGCCGCTATTCGTTTCACCAGCAAACGTTGAGCAGGCCCGCGATGTGGCGATGGCGGCGACGATCTTCCACTGGGGCCTGCATCCGTGGGCAATCTATGCCGTGGTGGGGCTGTCGCTTGCGTTCTTTTCATATAATTGCGGGCTGCCGCTGACGATCCGCTCTGTGTTCTATCCGCTTTTCGGTGATGCGGTGTGGGGCTGGCCTGGGCACATCATCGATATCCTGGCGGTGTTCGCGACGCTTTTCGGACTGGCGACATCACTGGGGTTCGGCGCCGAACAAGCGATGGCGGGAATGAATTACCTGTTCGGTATTCCTGCGACCGACATCAACAAGGTGATCCTCATCGCGGTGATCACGGGCATGGCGACGCTGTCGGTAGTGGCCGGACTCGATTCCGGGGTGAAGCGGCTTTCAGAGATCAATATGTCGCTGGCGTTCGCGCTGCTGTTGTTCGTCATCATCGCCGGACCGACGGTTGCCATCGCCACCGGATTCTTTTCGAACCTGGCAAGCTACATCTGGAACATTGTGCCACTATCGAGCCCGTTCGGACGTGACGAAGCGTTTTTGCACGGGTGGACGACATTCTACTGGGCCTGGTGGATTTCCTGGTCACCCTTTGTCGGCATGTTCATCGCGCGCGTTTCGCGCGGTCGCACGGTGCGGGAGTTCGTTGTCTGCGTCTTGATCGTGCCGACACTGGTTTCGGTTTTGTGGATGACGACGTTCGGCGGCACAGCCCTCGTGCAGCTCATTGAGGGCGGGTATACGGGCGTGGCAGAAACCGTGACCAATTGGCAGCCGGAACTCGCGTTGTTCAAAATGCTTGAGCAATTGCCGATGGCGAGCGTGCTGTCGTTCGTCGGGATCGTTCTGGTGGTGGTTTTCTTCGTGACATCATCTGACTCTGGATCGCTGGTGATCGACACGATTACCGCGGGAGGCAAGATGGAGCCGCCGGTCGGACAACGGATCTTCTGGGCGGTGTTCGAAGGTTTGGTGGCAATCACGCTGATGCTCGGCGGCGGACTGGCGTCGCTGCAGGCCGCCGCCATTGCGACCGGCTTCCCGTTCACGCTGGTGCTGTTAGCGATGTGTTACTGCACGTACCTGGGACTGCGCGCAGAGCAGCGTACGCTGGCGGCCGCCTAGAGCGGATCAGGCGTCGCGCCAACCATCCCAACGACGGGCGAGTGCAAGCAACAGCGGCAGGGCGACAGCCCACGCAAGCCCAACGACGCACAGGCTCTGCAGTATCGGGGCAAACAACGTCATGGCGCCGAGCTGCGCCCCGGCATAATAGGCCAGCGGCACGACGGCGAAGCCGAAAATCACCGCAGCGACGACCCAATCACGGAACGGCCTGAAGGTGACATTAAGCAGCGTCGCAAATGCCGGCCAAAGCATCACGAGCCAGAGCGGTGGCAACCAAGAAAACAAGGCCGGCGCGGTATAACTCACCAATCCTGTAGCAAGGATGGCTGTCTCGATCAGGAAACCCACCGCCGCCGCCGCCAAGAGCAGCCTCGCCTCCGGCAACGCGCAGGGTGAGCGCACAAGGTGCAGCGCTAAGATTCCCAGCGCCATGGCCAGCCCGACATAGTGCAAACCATTGGCCGCTCCGAGGACAAGCGCCAGCCATGCCATCTGAAAAGCGATGACGTTGACGATGACGTCGGTGGTGCCTGGGCGGATTTGAATGGCGGCTCTCCCTTGCTTGCCTGAAAAGCTTACGCAAGACAGAGCCGGCCCGACCTCAGGCGTTACCCGAAGGGGATGCGGCGGGTATCAAGTTACCCATACCGTCGCCCGAAGGATCGTAGCTGCGAATATGGACGTCGTGCTGCGGATAAGGGATCGACAGGCCGCCGGCCTCGAGCGCCACCTTGCCGCGTTCGACAATGTCCCATCGCGTCGGCCAGAAATCAGACGTATTAGTCCAGGCGCGCAGGTCCAGTGCGACGGCATTGTCGCCGAGTTCCTTGACCTTGACGATCGGCTCCGGTGTGGCATCGACGCGATCGTCGGAGCGGACAAGGTCGAGCAGGATCTGCCGCGCTTTTTGAATATCATCATCATACGAGATCGTGAAAATCTCACGCACCATGCGCTTGGGTTTCTTTGAGAAGTTGACGATCCTGTTGTTCCATAACTTCGAGTTCGGCACGAACACGTAAATGCCGTCAAAGGTCACCAGCGTCGTTGCAAACAGGCCGACATCGTCCACCGTGCCGGAATCTCCATTGCACTCAATGAACTCTCCGAGACTGAAAGGCCGCAGCCATAGCAGCATGATGCCGGCGGCAATGTTAGAAAGGGTACCCTGGAGGGCTAGACCGACGGCCAGGCCGATGGCACCCAGCGCCGCAAGAATGGTTGTTGTCTGGATGCCGAGCTGACTTAGGGCAATAACCAACACCATAACCAGTATGGCGTAGCGACAGACTTTCGAGAGAACCGTGCTCAGCGTACGGTCAATCTCTTTTCGCTGACCGAGCAACTTGACGATGGCATGCTCAACGCGTCCAGCAAGCCACCATCCGACAACCAGAATGAGGATGACTGCGATGATATTAGGTAGCGCTGAGGCGGCCCAGGCGCTCAATTGTGCGCCGAACGTGCCCACATTATTGATCATCATTGTCACGTCCTTGTAACTCCTCGAATTTCAAGTGAAATTGCCGCCTCGCGGCGATCAAGCTCGCATTAAATGCATCTTGGCCGGGCATAAACTCCCATGCGCAAGAGATTTCTGCTTTTACACAACCCTGTCGCCGGAGTTCGGCGACACCGGCTGGTTCGTCGCGTTGTGCACGAGCTGGAGCGTCGCGGCGGCGAGGTCGTGATGCTGCGGCTGTGGAACCTTGGCGCCCACCTTTCGCGGGAGGCGCTTTCTAAAATCGTCCATTTCGACGGGTTTGACGCCGTCATAGCTGCCGGTGGCGATGGCACCGTGCGGGCGCTGGCGAAGGCTGTCGGTGACGACGCCAGCGTACCGATCGGCGTTATTCCGGCGGGGACGGGCAATGTGCTAGCGCGCGAGTTGCCGCTTCCGACCACGGCAACAGCCGTCGCCAACATGCTGCTAGACGGACCGGTCGCGGAGATTCCCGGTGCGCTGGCCGGCGACGAGCCATTCTTCCTCATGGCGGGCGTGGGCTTTGATGGGGAAATCATTGCCGCGCTCAACTTAGAATTGAAGCGCCGCATCGGCAAAGCCGCATATGTCTGGCCAACATTGAAAGCGCTCGTGCGAAGGCCATGCTCGTTTGAGGTTGGTGTCGACGACGATGTGCATACGGCGAGTTGGGTAGTCGTCACAAAAGCCGGCCGCTATGCCGGGAGTTTCTTGATTTCTCGAGAAGCTTCGGTACGCAAGTTTGAGCTTTTCGCTGTGCTGTTCCGGGCAACATCGCGTTCCGGCCGGTTGCTGGAGATGATCGCGCTGGTGCTCGGACAGCACCACCGGCTGTCGAGTGTGAAGGTGTTTTCCTGCACGAAGGTGACCGTTTCGAAGCCCGGCCTTCCGGTTCAGATCGACGGTGATGAAGCCGGTGAGACGCCGGTGCGCGTGCAGCTTGGTGGTGGCAACCTGCACATGATTGTTCCGGCGGGCGGGAACTCCACAAATACCAAATGAGTTGCGGGCGATGAGCGGAGTCGATCAAGCCTGCGACGGACGGCGGCGGGCCAGCCTCATGCGGCGCTTGGGGACCTTGCGTCCCTGCTTGGCGAACAGCGCGCTCTCGATGTTGGAAACGAACAACCGCGCCGCGGCTTCCCAGCTGTACTCAAGCGCTTTCTTGCGTACGCCGTCGCGGCTCAGTTGCAGGGCATCCTTCGCGGCCTGCTCAAGGTTCTCGGACATGATGCCGGTCTTACCTGGCGCGATAAGGTCAATGGGGCCGGTCACTGGATAGGCGGCGACCGGCAGGCCCGAGGCCATGGCTTCCAGAATGACGATGCCGAAAGTTTCGGTGCGGCTCGGCATGACGAAGACATCGGCGGACGCATAACACTCGGCGAGATATTCGCCGGTCCTCTTGCCGGTAAAAATCACTTCGGGGAAGCACAGCTTGAGGTCCTGCAATTGCGGGCCGTCGCCGACGACGACCTTCTTGCCGGGCAGGTCGGCATTCAAGAAAGCGTCGATGTTCTTTTCGATCGCCACCCGGCCGACATACAGGAACACCGGCTCCTCGTCGCCGAAGCGCCGGACGGGCCTTGGCGCGAAGAGTTCCGTGTCAACGCCTCGGGTCCACGACAGGATGCGCTGGAAGCCGCGTTCTTCGAGCTCACGGGCAAGGCTTGGCGTCGCCACCATGATGCCGGCGCCGGCGTTATGGAACGCGCGGAGACCGGACCAGATCCAGCTCTCCGGCAGATAAAAGCGGCTCGAAATGTAATCGGGGAACCGTGTATGGAAGCTCGTCGTGAATGGTATGCTCTTGCGCAGGCAGTGCGAGCGGGTCATCCAGCCCAGCGGGCCTTCCGTGGCGATGTGCACCGCTTCGGGCTCGATTTCCCGCATACGCCGGTCGATATAGCCGTATCCCGGCAAGGAAAGGCGGATTTCCGGGTAGGTGGGGCAGGGAACCGTGGTGAACTCGCCGGGTGTCAGGAAGATAATCTCGGCATCGAGCGGGGCTGCTTCCTCGCGCAGCCGCTCGTAGGTCCGCACGACGCCATTGACCTGCGGTCGCCAAGCATCTGTGGCGACAAGTATCTTCATTCAGGCAGCCTCAAGCTTCGGTTTGCCAACGGTCTTCGCGGATTCTTCCCGCGTTCGCACGACGTCGAGCCAGCGAATTAGTTTGAACTCGCCCTCGTAAGTCTCGCCGATTGCGGTACAACTTTCCACCCAATCCCCGCAGTTTAGGTAATGGATGTCATCCAACTGGTGCGAAGCGGCATGGTGGATGTGCCCGCAGATGACGCCGTTGGCGTCGCGGCGCTTGGCTTCGTTGGACAGCTTTCGCTCGAATTCCCCGATAAAATTGACCGCCGATTTCACCCGTAGCTTGAGGTAGCTTGACAGCGACCAGTAACCCAGCCCAAGCCGCCGGCGGATGAAGTTAACCGGGGCGTTGGTCCAAAGCGCCAGCTGATAGCCGCGATCGCCAAGGAAAGCGAGCCACTTGGCGTAGCGCACCACGACGTCAAACTCATCGCCATGCATGACGATGTAACGCTGTCCATCAGCCGTTTCGTGGATCGTCTGCATCTTAATATCGATGCCACCGAATTTCTGTCCGCAGTACTGACGCAACCCGTCATCATGATTGCCGGGTATGAAAATCACGCGAGATCCCTTGCGCACCTTGCGCAGCAGTTTTTGCAGGACATCGTTATGAGACTGCGGCCAGACGGCCCCCCGGCGGATGCGCCAGAAATCGACGATATCGCCGACAAGATAAATCGTCTCGGCCTCATGCTCCTTCAAAAAACCGAGCAGGAGTTCCGCCTGGCAGGCGCGCGTACCAAGGTGGACATCAGAGATGAAAAGTGAACGGTACTTTGGCATGGCTCCGGCTCCCCCTACAGGCCCCAGTTGGCCTGATCAGCAACCTCTTGGTTCAGATTCCCGTTTGCAGATGTTGAAGATTCAGTTTGCAGGAGTATGACACCTTCATAAGCGCGCTGTTCATTCACAAGTCCTTTTACCACAAAGTCTTAATCCGCCCAGGTACCACAATATCCAGATGGGGACGAAGGGTTGTGGGCGGATGACGCCTCGTTGAAACGCTATTTCGGGGGCTCATCGCCGATGGCCGCGACCGACAGTGAGTTTTCCTGCCGAGCCTTATTAATACAACCGATACGGAAAGTAACGCGTGACAAGTTCAATAAAGCGGCCGCTGGCGCGCACTTCGGCAAGCGCGTTATTGACGTCCGCCTTTAGTTGCGGGTCGTCCCGGGCAAGGGCGATGGCCATTCCGTCGCCGAAGAATTTGGGCTCCAGGTAGGCACCGCCACTGAAGCTGCAACATTGCTCCGATGACGTGCCGTTGATCCAGAACGAGAGGCTGATCGCGTCATCAAAAACAACATCAACCTCGCCCGCCTTCAGTGCTTCGCGGGCAATGTCGGGATTATCGAATGCACGGACCCGGCTGCCGCGGAAGAATTGGCGCACAAATGCTTCGTGGGACGTCCCCGAGGCGACCGCTATGCGTTTTCCTTCCAGGCCTTCCGGAGTGGTTGTCAGGCCCGACGACCGCTTGCGCATGGCGAAGCGCCCAGGCGTATGGAAGTACCTGTCGGAAAAAGCGACCTTCTGCAGAGCCTGTGCGGTGACGGCATGGCCCGCAATAACCGCATCTGCTTCCGACCTCTCGAGTGATGGCACGAGGTTCGCCCACGGTCGCTCGGAGACCTCGCAAGTGACTTCGAGTTGTAGACATATGGCGCGGGCCAAGTCGACGTTAAAGCCCGTGAGGACGCCATCCTCGTCATAGAAGTTGAACGGTGGGAAATCACCCGTTGTCAGAAACCGCAATACCACGCGCCGTGCCGCCACACGTTCACCGTCGGCGGCAGCCTGCGCTCCGGTAGATTGCGCCTGGGCCGGAAACACCGCGAACGCGGTCCCCCAGAGCACGGCGGCCAATCCCGCGATTAGTCTCAAATGGCACATTCGTAATTTCACCGATCCCAGATCCTCACTTGCAGCCGCGCGACGCGTGCTAAGCGTGGCACGCATGTCGGCCCGTCCGACAATCTCCTAAGCCTCCTGCAGTTCTTCGCAAAGCGCAACAGCACACTTAACCTCGCAATTCGCCGTCCTCGTGGTGGAATTGTGCTAGCCGAGGGGAAGATCATTGTTTCTGGCCCCGCGCCGAAGCCGGGTTGTACGGCAGGGCAATTCTGGTCCATCATTGCGCTGCCTATCGGGGGTTGGCTCAACCGGAGCCGGCTCAGGGGGACTTATTCAACTGTTGGCACATATCGTTTAGTTCTGGCTCGCGAGATGAACGTATTTGCAGCGCCGCCGTAGATCGTGGGGCGGACACTGACGGGCGGCAGCCTGAGAAATCCAGTCTGGGCGCGAATCGCGCGACGACGGTGCCTGGTTGCCCAGTAGAATCCTATGCTCCTTGCGAACCGGGAACAAAATTTCCGGAGATGTCGGCCGAATCCTTGCGGATCGCACCGCTCGCCGGCTGGGCAGCGCTGCTGATAGTCGGATGTGTTGTCGGCGTGTTGCTTGACCGATCCTCAGCCGTGCCAATACTCAGCGCCATTCTCTGCGTGCCATTCTTGTTTGTGGCGCAGCTGCGCTGCGCGGCGCTTGTGCATGTTTTAAAGGAGCACAGCAGCGAACCACCGGTGACGTCAGCGGTTGACGCATCATGCCTGCCCGAAGTTCTCCCAAGGTACGCAATCCTGGTTCCGCTTTACAAAGAAGCGGAGATCATCGGACAGCTCATCGAAGGGCTGCGCGCCCTCGACTATCCAGCCAACCGGCTGCAAATCTCGCAGATCGTTGAAGTCGACGACGCCAGCACCCGAGCCGCGATTGCTCGGCAAGTTCTGCCCGCCACCGCACGCGTTGTCGTCGTGCCGCGTGGCAACCCGCGGACCAAGCCCCGTGCATTGAACCATGCGTTAGCAAACGCGATCGGCGATTACGTCGTGGTGTATGACGCCGAGGTTTTGCCGAACCCCGGCCAGTTACGAGAGGCGCTCGCGGTGCTCATTGGCGATCCAGAGAATACCGGCTGCGTGCAGGCCCACCTCAACATCTACAACGTCGAGCATAATGCGATCACGCGGCAATTTGCAATCGAATACAATGCCCTGTTTGGCGCGATTCTGCCGACTCTGGGGCGATTTGGATTGCCGATAACCGCTGGGAGGAACCTCAAACCACTTCCCGAGGCGCACTTTGGAACGGGCGGACGGCTGGGATGCTCACAATGTCACCGAGGACGCAGACCTGGGGATCCGGCTTGCCCGGCTCGGCTACAATGTGCGCGTTATCTAATTGACGACGTGGGAGGAAGCGCCGGGATCGCTGCGCGGATGGACTGGTCAGCGGACGCGCTGGTTGAAGGGTTGGATGCGGACGTATCTGGTACACATGCGTCATCCCCGTAGGTTGTGGCGGGAACTGGGAACCTTCTGATTCTTGGGATTTCAAGTGATGATGGGCGGCATGATCCTTGTCCGCCCTGATGCACCCGTGGTTCCTAGTAATTCTCGGCAACGCCCTGCTTTTCGGAGGCGGTCTTGCGCCGAACCGAGCACAGGGGGGTGACTGGCTCGTGGGACCCAGTGTCTTTAAACTGTTGGCGGGTTATGCGACGGCTATGGCCCTCGGAGCCCTGGCTGTGACACCAGAAATCCGAAGAGTCGCGTGGCAGCACGTCTTGGTCATGCCGGTTTACTGGGTGGCGATTTCCTTCGCCGCCTACCGGGCTCTGTGGCAGCTGGCCTTCGCTCCGTTTCTTTGGGAGAAGACAACACATCACGAGCGCAGATTCGAACAGTCCGGCAATGCCGATATTCCGCCCATCGATGGCTGGATGAGCAAAATTTCGCGGGCCCGGTGAAGCTCACTGATCAGCGACGGCGGCCACCACCAGGAGGTCCACCCGATCCGCCCCCAGGCGGCCCAGATCGTTGATCCTTGTGCCGGAAATTAATGCGCCCCTTAGTCAGGTCATAGGGCGTCATCTCTATCGTCACACGGTCGCCGGCGAGAATGCGAATCCGGTTCTTCTTCATTCGACCGGACGTGTAGGCGACAACCTCATGCCCGTTGTCGAGTTTCACCCGACACCGCGCATCGGGGAGAACCTCCTCGACGACACCTTCAAATTCCAGCACCTCTTCTTTCGCCATCCAAACTCCTTGAGGCTCAACCTCGCGCGCAACCCACATTTGGTCGCGCTGCCCAAATACGACGTGGGGAGAGCAGGTTCTGCCCTCCCCGGGAAAATCTGCGGTTTAGAGCTACGTTCTACTCGGCCTGAAGATTCACAGCGGCGTATTTGCCATTCCGGCCCTTTTCGAGTTCGTAGCTGACCTTTTGGCCCTCATTGAGCGACATCATTCCCGCGCGCTCGACAGCCGAGATATGCACAAAGACATCCTTGTCGCCATCATCAGGCTGGATGAAGCCATAGCCCTTTTGGGTATTGAACCACTTAACGGTCCCGGTAGCCATGCGGTAGTCTCCAACAGTCAAGTCACATCACCAGTCTCCCCGGGGGGTGACCAACACGGATCAAATTGCGCGTTGGAGACGTCTATTGCCGGGAACTGTCGACCGGTAGTCTAGCGTGTACCAAAGCGTATTCGACGCCACTTATATGGCCCGGTGATGCCGGAAAGGCAAGCTTTGCGGCTTGCTGATGACCGATTGTGATAGGCCCTCGGCGCACCGGTTCATTCTTGCTTTTCGGCCCTGAATTTAAAATCGCTCCGACGGGCAACGTCGGCTTTGTCGCCAAACTGCGCAAGGACTGTGCAGCTGCCTGAACGTTCTGACCTATTTATCAGCAAAGCAGCCACAATAGCCTGTGAAGTGTTGAGGAATTCAAATACTTGGCCTTTGGCACAGGGATTGCCCAACACTGTTGGATTTCGAGGTAACCGCAATGACGAGGCGAGATATGTTCAGCTGGCTTTTGGGCAAGAAGGAGGGAGCGGCGAATAGTGAGAAGGCGACACGACCTACAGAAACCGCACCGATCATGGAAGCCGCGCCACTGCCGGTGGCGGACAGCAGCCCCGATACCGCGTTAACATCCGCCGCGGAAGAATCGTCCGCCCAGCCGGCAACAGCAGAGAAAGCCCCGGTTACACGCAGACTCCTCGGCCTGCAAAAGTCCGTTGCGCCGCCGCCGAAGTCTGGCATGATCGTGACGGTGCGAAACGGCCGAAAGACGCAACCTGCCAAGATCCACCTTGTATGCGCCACTGGCCGCCGTTTGTTGGTAATCACTGAGGGAAGCGAGTTTCGGCGCGCCTACACGCGGCGCGGCGACGGGCGTTACCATCTGGAGGGTTCGCCTGATGGCGCCGGGCCGGCGCTTGATTTCGCGATCCGCCTCGCCGGCAAAACAATCGCACACAATGCAAATCAGCGACCAAGGCCGTTGCGATATGAAAACCTACGCCGGTCGCCAGGCTTCAATGTCGTGCATGACGGCCGGCGGCCGCTGAGCGAACGCGACAAAGCGGAAGCCCGTGGACAGGGTTCGGCAACCGGCCGCCGGCCTGTGATGAAAGGCCCGATCAAAACCCCCAGGCGCTCGAAGGCCCGTTCGCGGATGCCAAGCGCCTCCAGGTGAGCCCAAGTGTTGACGAGGTAAGCGACGTTCTGGCCCGATAAGCCACTGGCAGCGCTAATCAATCTGGCCTGTGCGCTGATCGGAAGATGCGAAACGTAGCTCGGGTGGTCCCGCTCGACCACATAGGTCAGCCCGAACACCTGCCGTTTCTCGCCCTCAAGCAGCGATATTGTGAGATGTGTCTCGCGATAAACGCCGTTCACCTGCTCTCGGTCACGTAAGTATTTCAACGTTGTCAGCGCGTTCGACGCAGCTACCCGATACGCCATTCCGATGCAGGAGCCGCCGCGATCAAGACCGAGCACCAGGCCTGGGCGGCCCTCGACGCCGCGATGGTGGACCGAATAGACGCAAAATGATCGCGAATAGCCATCAACACGCGCCCGCACGACTTCCTCATAAGGAAAACCCGGGCGCCACATCAGGGAGCCGTAGCCGAAGACCCAAAGATCGTGTGTGCTTTCGCTCGCCATGTTTCCAGTGGTTCTTCAAGGAGTTGGTTGCCCGCGACGGAACGGGAGGCGGTTATTCGTCAGCATCTGCGTCCAGTGCACCGCCAATGCGCCGTCCGAAGTCCGGAGCGTCGGTGTCCTGACCGGCTTCGATAATACCCCGACGCAGTGTTCGCGCTTCCGAGAAAAGTCGATGCAGTGTTTCTCCGTCACCGAAACGAATGGCCCTTTGCAGGACCGTCAGGTCCTCGGAATAACGCCCGAGCATTTCAAGAACGGCTTCCTTGTTGTTGAGAAACACATCGCGCCACATGATCGGGTCAGAGGCGGCGATTCGGGTGAAGTCGCGGAAACCACCGGCGGAGAATTTTATCACCTCCTGATCGGTGACGCGCTCAAGATGGGCTGCGGTATTGACGATGTTGAAGGCGATGAGATGCGGGACGTGACTGGTGATGGCGAGCACGAGGTCATGGTGCTCAGGGCTCATGATCTGGACCTGGCTGCCGAGACCCTCCCAGAAAGACTTAAGCCGACCAACCGCTGCGGGATCGCAGCCCTCCGGCGGCGTCAGTATGCACCAGCGATTGTCGAAGAGCCCGGCGAAGCCGGCTTCCGGGCCAGATTGCTCGGTCCCGGCAATGGGATGCCCGGGAACGAAATGAACGCCTGCGGGCACGTGCGGGCCGACGTCAGCGACGATCGCAGCCTTGACAGAGCCGACATCGGTCAGGATTGTGCTGCCCCGCAAAGCGCCAGCCGCGTTGATCTCATCAGCGATCGCACCACAGGCTCCAACCGGCGCGCAGAGGACGACGAGATCGGAATCTCGCGCGGCTTCAGCGGCGCTGGAAAAGCCCTCGTCGATGATGCCAAGTTGCAGAGCCTTTTTTACCGTCGCCTCGGTCCGCGCCGATCCAACGATGCGGTCGGCGAGGCCAGCACGGCGCGCGGCCAAGGCCATCGACGACCCGATAAGGCCTACGCCGATCAATGCGATCCGCTTAAATCGGCCGTCGGTCATTCAGCCGCCGATCCCCGGTCCGAGGCCGAGAGTATTTCATTAAAGGCCGCAATCACGGCTTTGTTCTCATCGCCCGTCCCGACCGTCATGCGAAGTGCGTTGGGTAATCCGTATAAGCCGACCCGGCGCAAATAGATCCCACGTTTTTTGAGCTCATCATCGACACCGGAGGCCGTGACCGCACCTGCCTCGGGGAAGTGAATCAACAGGAAGTTCGCAACGCTCGGCGTTACCGTGAGCCCGAGCTTTTGCAGCTCCGTAGCCAACCACGGCAGCCAGCGGGCGTTATGCTCAACCGCCTGCTTGGTGTGCGCGGCATCGCGCACCGCCGCCACGCCAGCGGCGATCGACGGCATCGTGACATTAAACGGCCCACGGATCCGGTTCAGTACATCGGCGATTTTCTCCGGGCAATAAGCCCAGCCGAGGCGCAAACCGGCAAGCCCATAAAGCTTCGAGAAGGTGCGGGTCATGACCGTGTTGTCGCCAGCAGCGACCAAGTCCGCGCCGGTATCGTAGTCAGCTTCGCGCACGTACTCGGCGTAGGCTCCGTCAAGAACCAACAGCACATCCTCGCGCAACTCACGGCGGAGCCTGCGAACTTCGCTAGAAGGGATGTAGGTGCCGGTTGGATTGTTGGGATTGGCCAGGAAAACAATACGTGTCTTGCTAGTGACCCGCTGCAAGACCGCATCGACATCCGTGCGCAGTTCGCGCTCTTTGGCAACCACGGGTGTGCCGCCGTTTGCTAAAATCGCGATCGGAAAAACGAGGAAACCGTGCTCGGTCAGAATGCCCTCATCGCCCGAACCGATGAAAGCCTGGGCCAGAAGGTTCAACAGTTCGTCGGAACCAGCGCCGCAGATGATCCGCTGAGCATTAAGGCCGTGCACCTGGGCAATCGCTTCGCGCAACTCCGTCGCCGAGCCATCAGGGTAGCGCGCCAAATTGTCGGATACCGCGGAGTAAGCCGCAACGGCGTGGGGACTGGGCCCCAGAGGCGTCTCATTGGATGAGAGCTTGATAAGCTTTGTGGTATCGCCAGAGCCACTTTCACCGGGCACATAAGGCGCGATGTCTAAAATGCCGGGATTTGGACGGGGTGTAGCCATGTCCGTGCTTTCCGTCAGGAATTCAGTTTGCTGTTCGGAGAAATACGGTGCGTTGCGGGTTAACGCAAAGAAAAGTTGTGACTTTCTGCAATGCCTGGCCGCAAGGCCGGGGCTTCAGCGCTAACGTGGGTTTTACTGTCGCAGTCGTTCCAAACTTGACGCTAACGCGCGCTGGTCCTATTCCCTGGGGGGTCCGTGGTGATTTGGCCGGCCGGCTTGCAGCCACGTAAAACAACTCGCTAAAAAGGCCGCGCTGCCCGCCAAGTGCATCAGCCGGCCTAAATCAAAGGTCGCGCTTTAGCTTTATGATGGCAATCAATTCCCCCCTCCAACATGATGACGCCAACGATATTGGTGTTGCGTACAACCATGCAACCGTCACCTTTGCGGCCGAAGAACCACTCCACTTGGACAGCGGCAAGACACTGGGTCCGTTCTCCATCGCCTACAACACCTACGGCACGCTCAATAAGAGCAAATCGAATGCGGTTCTCATCTGCCATGCCTTGACCGGCGACCAACACGTCGCCAACCGGCATCCTCTGACAGGGAAGGTTGGCTGGTGGTCGCTGCTTGTCGGCCCCGGAAAACCGATTGATACGAACCGCTATTTCGTGATCTGCCCAAATATTCTGGGCGGGTGCATGGGTTCCACCGGGCCAGCATCAATAAATCCCGAGACGGACGCACCTTACGGCCTGAAGTTCCCGATGTTCACGATCGGCGACATGGTGGCCGCGCAACACCGGCTCATCAAGCATCTTGGCATTGACCAATTGTTCGCCGTGCTTGGCGGATCAATGGGCGGGATGCAGGTGCTCGAATGGACGTCGCGCCATAAGGACCAGGTGTTCGCAGCATTGCCGATTGCAACCGCGGCCTGGCACTCTTCGCAGAACATTGCCTTCCACGAAGTCGGCCGGCAAGCGGTGATGGCTGATCCCAAGTGGCTGCGGGGGGATTATCACGCGCACGGCGTTGTCCCGCGAAACGGCCTCGCGGTCGCGCGCATGGCCGCCCACATCACCTATTTGTCGGAGGATGCGCTGCACGAAAAGTTCGGACGCAATCTGCAAAACCGCAACGACCGGACATTTTCGTTCGATGCCGATTTCCAGGTGGAAAGCTATCTACGTCATCAAGGCTCGACGTTCGTCGACCGGTTTGATGCAAACAGCTATCTCTACATCACCCGAGCGATGGATTATTTCGATCTCGCAGCGGAAAATGGCGATGTGCTCGCCAATGCATTTCGCGGAACGCGCACGCGTTTTTGCGTCGTTTCGTTCACATCTGACTGGCTCTATCCGACACGGGAAAGCCGCGAGATCGTGCAGGCGCTCAACGCCGTTGCTGCTAACGTCTCGTTCGTGGAGATAGAAAGCAACGCCGGGCACGACGCGTTTCTTCTGGATGAACCGGAATTCTTCGCGACGATCCGTGGCTTCGTTGAGTCGTGTGCATCAAAGCGCGGCCTGCCGCCCGCCGGAGAGAAAGCGTGATGCTGGACAAAACAAAAACCGTTAATACCAGCCGCGTTGATCACCTGCTGATTGCCGAAATGGTGGCGCCTGGCAGCCGTGTGCTTGATGTGGGTTGCGGCGACGGCGAACTGCTGCAGTTGCTGGCCGATACCAAAGCCGTCGACGCGCGCGGAGTTGAATTGTCCCGCGAACGCGTCAACGCCTGCGTCGCTCGAGGACTTTCGGTGATTCAAGGCGACGCTGACCAGGACCTTGCCGATTACCCTGACCAAGCTTTCGATTACGCAATTTTGTCGCTGACCATCCAGGCGACGCTGCGCCCCCGGGAAGTGCTGGAGAACCTGCTGCGGATAGGCCGGCGCGCCATCATTTCATTTCCCAACTTCGGGCACTGGCGGATCCGAACCGACCTGCTGTTGTGGGGGCGCATGCCGCGCACGACCAACCTTCCTGAACCGTGGTACGCGAGTCCGGATTCGCATCTGTGTACGATCCGCGACTTCGTGGAACTATGCGAACTCTTGGATTCGGTCGTCGAGGAAGCTGTCGCCTTTAACAGCGCCGGCCGGCGACTGCCCATCAAACGCTCATTGAGTCTGCAAAACCTGTTCGGCGAAAAGGCGGTCTTCAAGCTCCGTCATCGCGCGCCGACGCAGGATTTCTAGGTCAGGAGCCACCGGCACCGTGGCGCTCACGCCGATGCCGGGAGGCTGGACGCACAGCATGACCTGGAGCGGTGATGATTTCCGGCAGGACCAGCGCCTTTTTCGGCTTAGATATTGGCGCGATCAGTTCCTTAGCAGCCTCTACGATAATAACGCCGGCGAAGCCGGGCATTAAACGCGCACCCACGCGCTCCCAGGCGACGGCGGAACGCAGCAGCATGTCGCGGCTGAAGGGTGGGACATATAGTGCTTCTGCCCACTCGATGGGCGCGAACATGGCGTCTTTGAGCATCCCCTCAAGCTGCACGCGGCTGTAGGGGCGGCCGTGACCGAATGGTGTGCGGTCCGTTCTTGCCCAGATGCCGCGGCGGTTCGGAACAACCATGAGCAGCCGGCCTTCGGGCGACAGTGTGCGCCACATCTCACGCAGTACGGGCCGCACGCGTTCGGCGGTCTCGAGACCATGAACGACCAGCATGCGATCAACCGAGTTGTCGGGAAGCGGCAGCTGTTCCTCATCGATCAGAACGGACTGTTTCAAGCCCTCGCGCGGCCAAACGAGGGCGCCCTGGCCGGAGGGCATGAAGGCGCCGCAGCGCACCGCACCATTCCGAAACGCACCCAGATAAGGAATGGCGTACCCAAGGCCGATCACGACTCCGCCAGTGGGTTTGCGCCAGCGAGACTGCAAGCGCCCCATCACCAGCCGGCGCACGACGGCGCCAAGCGGGCTTGCGTAGAAGTCTCGGAGGTCTGCAACGTCTATGTGCATGGTCGAGGCGTTCGTGCGATCTCTTTAGGCCTGGGTCGAGTTTCGAACAGGGGATGATCTTCGCGGTGCGCGCCACTATGTGCAAGCGGTAGGTTGGTGCACGCCCACAGGCACCGCTTGACGCTGCCCCGTCGGCCCGGCTAGCGATCACCAGCTAGAGTTCCAAGAGCACCCGGAGGACGCCATGACGCTCGAAATCCACCAATTCCCCGCCCGCAGCGACAATTACGGCGTCCTCATCCACGACACCGAGACCGGTATGACCGCGTCAATCGACGCTCCGGAGGTGGCCGCCATCAAGCTGGCTCTCGATGCGAAGGGCTGGCGGCTGACCCACATCTTGAATACTCACCACCACCAAGACCACACCGAGGGTAATGCCGCTCTGAAGGCCGAAACTGATTGCGAGATCATCGGTCCCCGCGGGGAAGCGGCGAAGATCCCCTCCATCGACCAGCAGATCGCGGAGGGCGATACGTTCCGGTTCGGAAACTACGACGTCCAGGTTTTGGACACCCCTGGGCATACGCTTGGCCACATCTCGTATGTCATACCGGAAGCGAAGGTGGCATTCGTCGGCGACACGATGTTCGCAATGGGTTGCGGACGCGTATTCGAGGGCAGCCACGAAATGATGTGGAATTCGCTTGCAAAGCTGAGAGCTCTACCGGCGGATACGACCGTCTATGCCGGGCATGAATACACGCAGGCAAATGCCCAGTTTGCGCTGACCGTCGAACCCGATAACGCGGCGCTCAAGGCGCGGGCCGCCGAGGTTGATGCGCTGCGTGGACAGGGCAAGCCGACACTGCCGACGACGATCGCCAAAGAACTCGCCACCAACCCGTTCCTGCGTGCGTGCGAACCTGAAGTGAAGGCGGCCCTTAGCATGTCGGATGCCGCAGACTGGCAGGTCTTCGGAGAAATCCGGACCCGCAAGGACAACGCGTAACCAAAGCTGCGGGAGGCGCAAACGCGATGACGAAGAGAGATTTAACGGCTGATGAGATCATCGCGCTACTGGAACTCGCTCCGCATCCCGAGGGCGGGTTCTATCGCGAGACCTTTCGCGATTCGCAGGCGGTGAACGAAGACGGCCGTGCGACCTCAACTGCAATTTACTTCCTGCTCAAGGGCGGCGAAGTCTCACGCTGGCACCGGGTTGATGCCGCCGAAGTCTGGCACTGGTATGCAGGTGCACCGCTAGAGCTCGGCATTGCTGCCGCTTCGGGTGCATCCCGCCCTATCAGGCTCGGCAATGATCTCCAGGGTGGCGAGCGTCCGCAAGCCGTCGTTCCAGCCGGTCACTGGCAGCAGGCCCGCAGCTTGGGCGATTATACGCTTGTCGGCTGCTCGGTGGCGCCAGGATTTGTGTTTGAGGCCTTTGAGCTGGCTGGGCTTGACTTCAATCCGGGCGGCGCGTGAGCAAGAGGCGCAAGCGTTGGAACTTTTCCACCGGTTTCTATCTCCGAGGTGGACCACTAACCTATTGAACAAGATTGATGTTTCTGGGTGCCGACAATCATCCCCGATGCGTTGCGCACTCATTCTTGTGGCTGCTCGCCGACTCGATCAACACTCTCTCGTCAAGATTTTTGCTCTCGGGTGCGATTCTTTCGTGTCAGTGGTCGACGTGGATTTAGCATGTCTGCGTGTATCCGCATTTCAGAGCAGGTGGGGCTAATGCCAAAGACTGCAGCGCGAGCGGGGGTTACACTATGAACCGGGTGTCGGATGGGGCTTTGCTGAGTACGGTGTTTGTCGATTACGACAACATCTACCTGTCGCTCAAACGCAAGAATGAGGAGGCGGCAAAGCGATTCGCAAAGGACGCGGGGTTGTGGCTGACGGAGATCGCGTCGGGCCGGCTCATCACGCCCACTAACGGTCCTGCGATCACAATGCCCCGCCGCATCGTCATGAACCGCTGCTACGGCAACCCGGTGCCGCGACGGAATTCACACGATAACTCCACCGACATGAACTCATTTCCTTTCGTGCGCCACCACTACCTGCGCGCCGGTTTCGAGGTGATCGATTGCCCGCCGCTGACCGCGCAGCTCAAGAACTCCGCCGACATCCGCATGGTGATGGACGTCCGCGACTACCTGCTGCACGATACCTACTTTGATGAATTCATCATCCTTTCCGGTGATGCCGACTTCACGCCGGTTCTGCATCGCCTGCGGCAGCACGCCCGCCGTACTGTGATCTATTCCAACGATTACACCGCAGCTCCTTACACGGCGATCAGTGACGGCGAGGTGCGCGAGGAGGATTTGATCGCCGCCTTGACCGAGAGCCGTATGCCCGGCGCCCTGACCGATGAGCAGCATGTTCGAAAGGGCCTTCCCAACCCGGTTGCTCTAGCCGAGGCTCGCAAGGCGATCATTGCTGATGTCCTCAGCCATGTCCGTGGTGCAAACCAGCCTCTGTTGCTTGAAGTCCTTGCTGACCGCGCCGTTCGGACTCTTGGTCACGAGCGTACGGTCGGGACGGCCTGGGGCGGCGCCGGTAGCTTTCGCGATCTCCTCGTTCGCGAGCTGCCCGAAGGTGTCGACGTGACGGAACATGCGCCGCATTACGTGCTGGACACTACCAGACCGTCGGCGCCGGTGCAGCTCACGGCCGAGAAGCGCGAAGCACAGCCATCTCGTGAGCAGGTCGAGCGTCTGGCAACGAACTTCGGCGAGGTGCGTCCCGAGCCATTACTCACCTCGCAGCGTGCGCCCGCAGGCGAACCCGCTCCGGCGGCGCCTGGACGGCCCCCATACGCCGGCGAACCCGCCGCGCTAGAGCAGCGCAGGGAACATGGACTTTCGTCACTGGATGCGACCGCTGCCCCAGCGGCACCGGCAGCCGCGCGCCAGGTGCAACCGGCACCGCTGGAAGCACCTGCTCCCGCGGCTGCTCTGGAGCAAGCTCCGGCGCCGAGCGTTCCTACTGCAGAAGCCAACACGCCACGGCAGCCTGCAGCCGCTGCCACCGAGACCGCACCTCAGCCGGAGGCCCGCTTCGCGCAACCGGCGCCAGCACCCGCCGTAGCCACACCGGACTACCAGCCAGCCGCACCACAGCCTTCTCCACACCGCGATGCCGTAAAGCCGCAGGTGACTGATGCGGCCGCACCGCAGGTGCCTCAGGCTGCAACGCCGGCACCTCAGGCTGCCGCGCCACAACAACGCGCCACACAGCCGGCCGATCACGCGAGCGCCATCCAGAAGTCGATTGCCCGCATCCATGAGGCCTGTCAGGCACCGCCAATCTCACCGCCGGAGTATCGCGTCCTGTTCGACGTCATGGCCGAAGAGATCAACACGAACGGGCTGACGGGCACGCAGACCCTACTCAACATTTGCGAGCGGGCGAAAGCGCTTGGCGTCGATGTGCGCAAGGACGACGCGCGGTTCATTCTGGAAGTCGTTAGCGAGGCTGACCCATGGTTCGAGCAGGGCGCATCATCAAACCTCTTTGCAAGCCGCTTCCGCAATTTCGTCGTAGCGCGCTGTAAGGGGCAGGGACTGCAACTGTCGGCAACGGAACTGGATCTTATTGAGGCCTGGTTCACCGGTGCCGCACCTCGCGTCGCCGCTCTCAAGGAGGGTGCCCCCGAGCAGCAGCGTGGTGCTCAAGCTACGGCACCCGCAAAGGCAGCGCAGTCTCAGTCGCAGCCAAGCCAGCAACAGGGACCGACTGCGCCGGCCAGCCATCAGGACTGGTTTACCAATGAGCAGCAACGCCAGCCAGCTCATGCAGGATCCGAACAAACTGATTTCGGCCGCTACTCGGAAGCTTCGGACGATTTTCCACGGGTGTTGCGCACGCGTAACCGTGCCTAGGGCCTGAACCTGCTTTCGTCCCTTCGGCCGCCTCTTCATTTTGACCGACAAAGAACCCCAGCGTTGTTTTCAGCGCTGGGTTGTTTTGTTTTGCGAGGACTTCGACGAGGATCGGCTTGCTGCTGACGTTCGGAAGAAGTCGCAAGCTCGCGACCATCGTTCATTGCGCGGCTGGGTTTAGGAAGGCCCTTGCCAATTGGTGCAACGATTTCGTTCCGTTGGAAAATGACGCAGGCCCGGCGTCAACCATTTGAGGCGTATTTTTCCGTGCCTGTTTTAAGCCCTTGCCGGCGGACCGGAGAAGGGCAACCGGTATAAGTCCGCTCGTAACTCCGCTACGCCAACGCTTTCAGGGCGTGGGTGTGACGAAGCCATCTGCCTGTCATATTCTGGACTTGGCTGGTGAAACCCGCGAGCTGAGGTTACTCAGCCGCGGCTCTCGATCCGGCTAAAGGGCCCGCCGCCCGGACCTCATTGTCAACGTGCCCGGCGAACTTCTCGAAGTTGGCGATAAACATTTCAGCGAGATTCTGAGCCGTGCGGTCATAATCCGCCGGATCGGCCCAAGTCTGCCGGGGCGTGAGAATCTTGGAATCAACCCCGTCGAGTGCCTTGGGTACCTGGAAGCCAAACAATTCGTCGAAACGCATTTCGGTACTCGCAAGGTCCCCCGAAAGCGCCGCATTCAGCAGCGCGCGCGTTGCCTTGATCGGCATGCGACTGCCGACGCCGTACTTGCCTCCAGTCCACCCGGTGTTGACCAGCCAGCAGTCAACGCCATGCTTGGCGATAAGATCGCGCAGCAAGTTACCGTAGACGCTCGGATGACGCGGCATGAAGGGAGCACCAAAGCACGTCGAGAAGGTAGCCTGGGGTTCACTGCCCATGCCCTTCTCGGTGCCGGCAACCTTAGCGGTGTAACCGGACAGGAAGTGGTACATCGCTTGTGCCGGCGTGAGTTTGGCGATCGGAGGCATGACCCCGAAGGCGTCGGCGGTTAGCATCACGACGTTCTTTGGATGGCCCGCGGTGCCTGTCGCGCTGGCGTTGGCGATCGCCTCTAGAGGGTAGGCCGAACGCGCGTTCTCGGTCAGCGTACCGTCATCAAAATCGGGAGTGCGATCGTCGCGCAAGACGACGTTCTCCAGCACGGTCGCGAAGCGATTCGAAGCCGCGTAGATCTCCGGCTCAGCCTCCTCGGAAAGACGGATGGTCTTGGCGTAGCAGCCGCCCTCGAAATTGAAGATGCCGCTGGGCGACCAACCATGCTCGTCGTCACCCAACAGCGTGCGCGAGGGATCGGCCGACAATGTCGTTTTGCCCGTGCCGGATAGTCCGAAGAAGACGGCGCTGTCGCTGGCATCGCCAACGTTGGCAGAGCAGTGCATCGGCATTACGCTTTGTTCGGGCAACAGATAGTTGAGGAACGAAAAGACGCTCTTTTTCGTTTCGCCAGCATACGACGTGCCGCCAATGAGGACGATCCGGCGCGAAAAATCGCAGGCGATCACTGTCTCGCTGCGTGTCCCGTGATATTCTGGAGCGGCGCGGAAACTGGGCAGGTTGACCACTGTGAACTGCGGCTTGAAGCCCGTCAGCTCGGAACGAGCCGGGCGGCGCAGAAGGTGGCGAATGAACAGCGAATGCCAAGCGTACTCGGTGACAATCCTGGTCGGCAGGCGAAAGTCCTCGTCAGCACCGGCGAAAAGATCCTGAACATAAAGGTCCTTGTCAGCCGCGAAGGCGCAAAAATCCTGGAAGAGCTGATCGAACTGCTCACGCGTCATACGCTTGGCATTGTCCCACCAGATCGAGCGCTCGGTGTCGCTATCGACAACAATGAATTTGTCGTTCGGAGAACGGCCCGTGTGCTGGCCGGTCTGGGCCACAAGGGCCCCACTACTGCTCAACTGACCTTCATTGCGACGAATCGCGATTTCCACGAGTTCCGCTTCGGTCTTGTTGGAGATAATTGATCGCGCCGCAGTAAGCGGGAAAGTCATTGGAGTCATGTTTGGCTTTCGAAGTTGTGTCTCGTGATCTTGGCTTTGCTCAGGGTTGCCTTACCGGCCGATTTCGCAGACCCATTGCACGGTGCGAATCATCACGGCAGAATGCAGCGCCAGAGATCAGTGGCGCCCGCTTCCAAAACACAAGATGATACCGGACGCGCTCCAGCTGTATCGCCCCCCTTATAAGTCCCCTGGCGACTCCACAGCTCGGCGCGTGCTACAGAACGCTGAAGTTACAATGCAGCGCAGCCGGGCGAATTGCCGCCGGTACATCTACCCATAAATAAGGGTACTCTCCTCTACAAGGTATACGTAGGTCGGAAAGTTAAGAGTCTGCTGGAAAACAGAAAATTGTGGGTATCTGCGAGGTTTTGGCAACTGTATTGCGCGACGGCGGCCAAGGCCCTATTCAGCTTGTGTTCAACAGTGGGCCCGCAGTGTCTATTCCGCCACAATTACTACATTTAACCGCCATAGAGCGCCGTTGGCGCGGCCAATAGGAACCCAAGGGTCGAACGGTCATGAAAGAGAAAAGCACCATCGCGCTGGTCGATGATGAGCGCAACATTTTGAATTCACTTCGGATGGCGCTGGAAGCGGAAGGGTTTAAAGTCCGTACATACAGCGACGGCGCCGCAGCACTTGAGGCGTTGAACGAGGATCCTGTGGACCTAGGTATCTTCGACATCAAGATGCCCCGGATGGACGGCATGGAGTTGTTGCGGCGTGTGCGGCAGCAATCGGATATGCCTGTAATCTTCCTCACATCCAAGGATGAGGAAATCGATGAGCTTTTCGGGCTCAAGATGGGTGCGGACGACTACATCGCGAAGCCATTTTCACAGCGACTCGTTGTTGAGCGCGTGAAGGCCGTGCTGCGGCGCGCGGGAGCCCGAGAGGCGGGCGCTGCGGGAACCGAGGCCGCCAAGGTCCTCGAGCGCGGCATGCTGAAACTCGACCCGGAGCGCCACACCTGCCATTGGGACGACAAGCCGGTCACGTTGACGGTGACGGAGTTCTTGATCCTGCAGGCGCTGGCTGCGCGCCCCGGTGTTGTCAAGACCCGTGATGCACTAATGGATGCGGCGTATGATGATCAGGTGTACGTTGACGACCGAACCATTGACAGCCACATCAAAAGGTTGCGCAAGAAATTCAAACAGGTTGACGACAACTTTGACGTCATTGAAACACTCTACGGCGTCGGCTACCGCTTTAAGGAAGCCTAGGACGGCGGTGGATTCTTCTGCCGCAGCGCCATGCGCTGACGGCAAGTTGACGCAATAGTCGGGCGCCGCTCTCGATACCACTCGCGGGGCGGCGCTGGTCGATCCAACGCGGAGGCCAAATGGCGCTCGACAGCGAACGCTTCACAACTGCGGGGTCGAAACTCCTCGGAATTCGTGACGGCGCCGGTCGCCTGCTGTCCTCAGCCGCCGAACGTTGCCAAACTTCCGCGCAAGCGATTTCCAGCCGACTCGGCCTGAACAGCGTTAGCGCAACCGAACCTGTTACTAGGGTGGTCACCAAGCTGGGCAAGGGAGGACCGTGGCGCGAAGCCATCATTGCCTGGTTCAACCAGCAGCCCCTTGTCAGATTCATCTCCGCCAGCCTGCTGCGGCGAATCCTTGCGTCGAACCTCATCGGCTTTTTCATTCTGTTTTTGGGCATCCTCTATCTGAGCCTGGACTCCAGCTGGATCATCAACGCCAAGCGCGATTCACTACGTACGCAGGGGCAGATTATCGCAGCGGCCATCGCCGGAAGCGCGATGGTGAAAAAGGGTCAGATCCTGGTTGATCCGGACCGGCTGCCGGCGACAAAGAATGCGCTCATCCCATTTCGTGACGATGGTTTCGCAGCATTGCAGCTTTCGATCCGGCCCGAGAAGGTCGCCCCCATCTTCCGCCGCTTGATCGCGCCGACAAATACCCGTGCGCGCATCTATGACCGCAAAGGCAATCTGGTGGTCGATTCCAGCGCCTTGTTGAGGAGGGGGCACATCGGTAAGAAATCCGATTTGAACTCAATGACCGGGCAGCGCACTAAGCAACAGCGCCCGAAGACAAAGAACTTCTGGACCCGGCTGCAGCACTGGCTGATCGACAAAGAAGTGCAGGTCTACAAGGAGATTGGAAACGCCAACGGTCAGCACTACCCGGAAGTCCGCAAGGCGCTCAAGGGCGAGGACGCAGCAATGTTGCTGCTCAACGAAAAGAGTGAGCAGATTGTCTCCGTCGCCGTACCGATTACGAGGTTCAAGAGAGTCATGGGCGTGCTGCTCCTGTCGACACCGCCCGGGGAAATCGATGATGTCTTGACGAAATCGAGAAGCGATCTATGGCCGCTCGCTCTGATCGCACTGCTCGCCAGTGTCGCCACAGGTCTGTTCCTGACAAGGACGGTGGCCGGTCCGATGCAGCGACTTTCGGCCAAGGCCGAGCATGCCAGCAGGGATATCTCTGCGCGAACTGCGCTGCCCGATTATGCAGATCGTAAAGACGAGGTGGGGCAGATGGCGCAGGCCTTTTCTGCAATGACAAATTCACTTTACGAGCGGATCGAGGCGAGCGAGAAGTTCGCCGCCGACGTCGCTCACGAGTTGAAGAACCCGCTGACGGCGGCAAGTTCAATGGCGCAGTCGTTGGAGTATGCCCGGACCGAGGAAGACCGCGAACAGGTTGTGCAGCAGATCCAGCACGAGCTGAGACGGTTAAACCGCCTTATCAGCGACGTCTCAAGCGCATCAATGCTGAACGCTCAGCTGCAGCGCGAAACACGCGAGCCAGTCGAACTCGAGGTTGTCTTGCGGGACGTTGTGTCAATCTTCGAGGAGAAAACCGAAGGCAGCGGAATAAAGCTCGAATTCAAGGCTATCGGCGAGGCCGAAGAATTTGTCGTGGCGGGAACGGACGGACGGCTTGGTCAGGTGTTCACCAATCTCATCGACAATGCGATCTCGTTTTCTCCGGAGGGCGGCACGGTGGCCGTGGCTGCCAAGGTCGACGGGGACGATGTTGTGGTCACCGTCGATGACCAGGGCCCCGGCATCCAGAAAGATAAGCTCGAAACCATCTTTACGCGCTTTTACACTTACCGGCCCAGCGAATTTTCGAGCCGCGGCAACAATTCGGGCCTTGGCCTGAGTATCTCACAGGAGATCATCCAGGCGCACAACGGCCGTATCTGGGCGGAGAACCGGTTCGCTGCGGGAGACGGCAATGACAGCAATACACCGGTAGGATCACGCTTCGCGGTGCGTCTTCCAACCATGAGCCGGGCGGTAATTCGGGCGCGAAGCCGGCATGTTTGACGATCGAGGGCGTTCAGGATCAGCCGGGAACGGGAGGCTGCAGCAACTGCCCCGCAGTGCTGCTTACCGCCGCAACGGGATGAACGATGCCGATTGAATTGCCAGTGCGCGTTCACGCCACAACGATCGCCATTGCGGGCTCAGCGGCAATTATTCGTGGCGCTTCGGGTGCCGGGAAGTCTGATTTGGCGCTGAGATGCCTGATGATGGCCCCGAACGGCCTGATCCATCACCCTGCGCACCTGGTCGCGGACGACTACACGGAACTCTTTAACCGGGACGACGTATTGTTTGCGCGGGCGCCTGGGCAGATTTCCAGGCTCTTAGAGGTGCGTGGTCTCGGTATTGTAGACCTCGAGAACGCCTGCGAAGCTGAGGTCGTCTTAGTTGTGGACCTTGTGGAAGCGGCCGAGTTAAGCCGACTTCCAGACCCGTCAGCGCAGGTGTTGTTGGTCGAGGGAGTCAGCGTGCCGGCGTTGCGGCTCAGTACAAGCGAGCCATCGGCTCCGGCAAAGTTGCTGTTGGCTTTGGATTATATGCGGCGTAACGGACGACTGCCCACTGTGAAGTAGAAGAAGAGGACTTTTCGAACCTGACCGAGATTTAAGCGGCTCTGTGGTGACGCTTGTCGTGGGTTTTTCCTTCTGTCGGAGCCCAGAACTTGCCAAATCACCTCACGTCGGTCTTCGATGGGGCACGCATAAAGAACAGGATCGCGTGGTTATGATCGGACTTGTCATTGTCGCCCATGGCGGACTCGCCGATGAGTTCCGGGCGGCACTCGAACAAATCGTGGGTCCGCAACGCCAGATGGCGACGGTCTCAATCGCGCCCGATGACGACATGGTCGACCGTCGGCAGCAAATCCTTCACGCCATTCAGGAAACTGATATCGGCAAGGGGGCGATTCTGCTTACCGATATGTTCGGCGGCACGCCGTCGAACCTTGCCATTTCGGTGATCGATGAAGCCAATGTCGAGGTGTTGGCCGGCATTAATCTGCCCGTTTTGGTCAAACTGGCCAGTATTCGGATGGAAATGCCGCTGAAGGAAGCGGTGGCCGCAGCTTCGGATGCCGGGCGCAAATATATCAAAGTGGCGAGCCAGGAGCTTTCCAGTGATCCCTAAACTGCGCTAAATTGGCGCTTCGCCCTTTCTTTTTCGCTGTCCCAAGAAAGCAATGCCGGAACTCGACAGCCAACACCCCGAAGCCATTGTCACCATTCGCAATCGCAAAGGCCTGCACGCCAGGGCTTCGGCGCAGTTTGTGAAATGCGCCGAAACATTTCGTGCCGACATCCAGGTCACACGCGAGGGGCAGACCGTTGTTGGCACCTCAATCCTTGGGCTGATGATGCTGGCCGCCGGGCCTGGAGCAACGTTGCACATTCTCGCCAAGGGGCCGGAGGGACCTGAAGCGATCGAGGCGCTGGTGGACTTGGTCGAGGGCGGCTTTGGAGAGGATTTTTGCGAAGAGGTCTAGAGCGCGTTCATATTTTATCATATCACGAGCGCGCTCTAAGTTCTTGTTTGGCCGCATGTTCGAGTCACAAAAACCGCTCACAATTTTGTTGAACATGCTCTAGCCCGATGCGGCTGGCGATCGGGCAAAAAAGAGGGGCCCCGCCGATGATGGAGGAGCCTGGATGTTGCCTCGGCAGGTATCTTACTTCGACAGATAGAGTGCCGAGATCTTCAGGACGATGTTGTGGAAGGACTGTTTGAGTTCCTCCGCATTCTGGGCGTTGTAGACGTGCTCTTCAGAAGACGTGCGCTGAGCAAGTGTCTCTTCGGCGGTGCCACCGCTGGCAAGCTGGAAGCCAACCGAGTAGACGGTGATACCCTGGGCCTTCATGGCCGTGCACAATGCGCGGGCCTGAGTGGCGGATTCACCTCCCGAGGCAGTGCAATTGCCCTTGTAGGACGCGCTGCCCAGGGAGTTCTTGTCCAGAATGCCGCTATCGCAGTACTGGGTGTTGTATTAACCGTCCGTCATGAGGACTGCAATCTTCTCAAGAACCGGTTTGCCCTTTCTGTTGAGATGGCTCAACATTGAGTAGGGTTTCGGCTGGCTTGCGGTCGGGAACACGCTGCTCCAATTCGGCGACAGGGTGTACCAAGCCCAGCCCGTTCCAAGATTGCCCGCGGTAGTGCCGGTTGCCTGGAAGCTGTCAATCGTCGTCGTCAGTAGCGTTTTGTCGTTCGTCAACGGCACGACTGGGTTGTTCGGGCTGCAAACGCCGTTGGTATTGTAGACAGTTGTCAGGCGGTTGCTGCCTGTTGGTGCGACGTCGACGAAGGCGTTGGCACCGGCGCGTTCGGCCGCGCATGTCGGTGCGCGCTTCCACTGGACACTTTGCCCATCGGCGTTGTTCTTGGTTTTGTAAGTTTTGTTGCCTTTGAGAATTGAGCTGCTGAGCGTGCCGATATTTACTGCCTTTGAGAACGGGACCAGAGCAACACGAGAAGTGTGGGCGCCGCCATCTTCCCAGACAACAATGTTGAACAGGTCCTTTGCGGCTTCCTTCATGGCAGCTAGCTTGTCGCCTGACATCGAACCCGTAACGTCGAGCATCATAGAGACTTCAAGGTTGAACTCGGCGTTACCGTTGACCGCCAGTAGCGCTTTGGAGAATTCACTGCCCGAAAGCGACAGGAGCGGCAGAGAATTCATGCCGGCTAGCCTCATGAACGTCGTCTCCAGCACGGCCTCACCCTCGGCAGTCAGTGCTGTTCCGGTGTTAACGACCTTGAAATTGATGGTGTCTTGGAGCAGCTTCGGCCGGTTTACGGCGTTGGCTTCGTAGTACTTCTGCGCCTGACCTGCGGCCTCATCATAATCGCCGTGGACCTGCAAGTGGCGGGCACCGGCAAGCAAAGCGGCGTCGACAGCTCCAACGGTCGCGTTACGGGCGTGCAGCCAGCGCTACATATCTACGGCGCCTCCGACGGCCAAGAATATGGACATGATCATGAGCCCGAAGAGGATACCGACACTCCCGGACCCGGCCTCCGTGTATCTTTTTTTCTTCAGCAACGACGATACTTACTTTCGAAGGCAGAGAAAATATGGCAGTAAACCTGCTTATCCGTAGTTGTTTTGATCAAATTTCACAGAAATAAATTCACAGGTTGTAAATATGGCCAGGCCTCACCACTTTTATATAACTATATGACAAATTAATTTTTCTAGTCTATATAAACGTTTATGTGGCTATAATTAACATATACTTCTTCGTCGCCTGCCCCACAAAGAAGCCGGCGCTTTCGCAGCCCGTGCGCAGGAATCACATAAAGACTTGCTTATATGTGTTTGCGGTTTTCCCGACTTGCATCTATATGTTGGCGGTAAGTAGGGCCCGCAAATTCGCCACCGAATGCTCGATGCAGGGTGGAAAGCGGTGCGCCGTTCCTGGCGCCGACCGGCCCTTTGTTGTCATGATCCAGGACCCTCGCGGTTCGATCTGAGACAGCCCGTCCGAACCACGGCGGGCTTGCCGAAAATGAGTTGCATCAAAAAAGGGACCACCAGCACATGGCTGCAAACGATTATGTGATTGCGGATATCTCGCTTGCTGACTTCGGCCGCAAGGAGATCAACCTGGCAGAAGGCGAAATGCCAGGCCTAATGGCGACGCGCGAAGAATATGGCTCATCGCAGCCGCTTAAAGGCGCGCGTATTGCCGGATCGCTGCACATGACAATCCAAACCGCCGTCCTAATTGAGACGTTGACGGCGCTTGGCGCCGACGTTCGCTGGGCATCCTGCAATATCTACTCGACGCAAGATCATGCCGCTGCCGCGATTGCAGCTGCAGGCATTCCTGTTTTTGCCGTCAAGGGAGAGTCGCTTGAGGAGTATTGGAACTACACGCGTAAGATCCTCGAGTGGAGCGACGGCGGAACGCCGAATTTGATCCTCGACGACGGTGGTGATGCCACCATGCTCGCCCACCTTGGCCTGCGCGCCGAAAATGGCGACACCGGATTCCTGGAAAGCCCAGGCTCGGAAGAGGAGGAAATCCTATTCGCGCTCATCAAACGCACGCTTGGCGAAAAACCGGGTTGGTTCGCTGAGCTTGCCAAGAACATCCGTGGCGTTTCCGAAGAAACAACGACGGGCGTCAACCGGCTCTACCAGCTCGCCAAGCAAGGCAAGCTCCTGTTCCCAGCAATTAACGTCAATGACAGCGTTACGAAGTCGAAGTTCGACAATCTGTATGGATGCAGGGAATCCCTAGTGGACGGCATTCGTCGCGGCACCGACGTGATGATGTCGGGCAAAGTGGCGATGGTTGCGGGCTTTGGCGACGTCGGCAAAGGCTCGGCGGCCTCGTTGCGCAACGCGGGCTGCCGCGTGATGGTTTCAGAAGTCGATCCTATCTGCGCCCTTCAGGCGGCGATGGAAGGCTATGAGGTCGTGACGATGGAGCAGGCCGCAGCACAGGCCGACATCTTCTGTACCGCTACCGGCAACAAGGACGTCATCAACATCGACCATATGCGCGCCATGAAAGACGGGGCGATCGTCTGTAACATCGGACACTTTGACAACGAGATCGACGTCGCTGGTCTTAAGAACTACAAGTGGGACAATATCAAGCCTCAGGTCGATCAGATCGAGTTCCCCGATGGCCGGAAAATCATCTTGCTCTCGGAAGGCCGCTTGGTGAACCTGGGCAATGCCATGGGCCACCCATCGTTCGTTATGTCCGCGTCGTTTACAAACCAGACGCTGGCCCAGATAGAGCTATGGACAAAGCGTGACGCCGGTCTCTACGAGAACCAAGTCTATACGCTGCCCAAGCACCTTGACGAAAAGGTTGCCCGCCTGCACCTCCAGAAAATCGGGGTGACTTTGACGAAGATGTCTGAAGAACAGGCCGCCTACATTGGCGTTCCCCAGCAGGGGCCTTTCAAGCCCGAGCACTACAGATACTGAGCCCGTAGCGCCGGGCGGCGACTTGATTCGTCATCATGTCAAGGCGTAAGAGGCGGAAAAATGCGAGGCGGCGCCGGAATAATCCGGTGCCGCTTTTGCTTTATTGCTAGCGGATGTGCCCATGCCGCCCTGGCCAGCAATGTCTGGGCGCCGCATAATTCTATCGATTCGAAAATCGACTCGTACGCCCGAGCCCAACTTTCAGCATCGCGTTCCAGCCGACCCAGGGCGGCATATCGAAGTCCAAGGAAACGCGATGACGTCCAGACCCGGCAACTCTACTATTGCTTCGACAAGCCGCGAGCTCCTGCTGCTGCTGTTGGCCAGCCTCGCCTGTACGCTGGTACTCACCGCGGGTGTGGTGCAAGGGTCAACGAGCACGTTCAGCAGCCTGGGCATTTCGCAACTCATCGTGTTTGGCCTGACGGCGGTTGGAGGGCTTGCCGCAGCGGCGCTGGTGTTGGGCGCCGCAAGCACCATGCGCCGCCAGGTGCGCACCGCCCAAAGCGAAGCGGCTTCCTTGAAGCGTCAACTGGCGGTGGCTGAAGCGGTGATTGGAGGCGAACCGCAGATCGTCATCCTTTGGGACACTGGCTTGCAGCCGCAGGTCGTTTGCAACACGCTTCGCGGGGTTCCGGGACTGCCCGTCGAAAACGCGCACATCGTTTCTTTTTCCAACTGGCTCGATACGGGCAGCGCCGTGCGGTTCAAAGAGGCGCTCGATGGGCTGTTGCGGATCGGGCGTCCCTTCAACATGATCCTCAGGACGACGGCCGGCGTCCACCTAGAGACCGATGGCCGCGCTTCTTCGGGGCGCGCCGTGCTGCGCATCAGGGACGTCGCCGGCTACAAGCGGGACATTTCGCGAATTATTGACGGACATGAGGGCCTGGCCCGCGATATTCGCTCCAGCCGCGCCATTCTCAACGCTCTGCCCATGCCCGTTTGGTTCTGCGATCACGAGGGCCGGCTGGCTTGGACTAATGCCGCCTACGCGGCGACGGTCGAAGCGAGCCTTGATGAAGTCATCGAGCGGCAGGTCGAATTGCTCGAGCAGCGCCAGCGGGAAGGACTGCTGAAGGCGCTTGCTACGACACCCCGCTTTCGGCGCAGGATCAATCTGCTGCTCGGCAACGAACGGCGTGTTCATGACCTGATGGCCGTACGGCTACAGAACACGATTGCCATCGCGGCTATTGACGTCACCGAACTGCAGTTGGCGCAAAGTGAGCTCAACAGGCAGTCGGAAGCCTTCGACCGCACGCTCAATCACGTGGCGACGGCAATTGCGATCTTTAACGCGGAACGGCGGCTCGTGTTCGCCAACGAGGCCTACATCAACCTTTGGGGTCTCGACCCGCAGTGGCTTCGTGGGCAACCTCGCGATACGGAACTGTTTGACAGGCTGCGAGAGTTGGGACGGCTACCCGAAGTCGTCAACTACCGGGAGTGGCGTAACAATATCCTCGACCCCAATGAAACCATCAGTGAAGCTGACCGCTGGTGGCATCTGCCGGGTGAGCGCATCGTACAGCTGATTTCCGAGCAGCGTCCCGATGGCGGGGTCACCCACCTTTACATCGACGAGACCAAGCGGCTGGCCTTAGAGAGCGAACTCAAGGCAACGTTGCGGGTGCAAAGCGAAACCATCGACGGCCTTAAAGAGGGCGTAGCGGTGTTCGCGACAGACGGCCGCTTGAAACTATGGAACAGCGCCTTCGCCACGATCTGGCAGATTGATACGAGCCTGCTGAAATCGGGTCCGCACATTGATGACATCGTCGAACAATCGACATCCCTGTATGAAGACGCCGATGTCTGGGCGCGCCTCACGGAATCGGCGACGGCGCTGTCGGATGAGCGCGTGCCGTTCGACGGCCAAATGCTGCGGCGCGATTCCAGAGTCATCGACTTCTCGGTGATGCCGTTGCCGGATGGTGCAACGCTGGTCACCTTCGCGGATGTTACCGCTTCACGGCGCTACGAACGCGCACTGGTGGAACGCAACGAGGCGCTTGAGACCGCCGCCCGCATGAAAAACCAGTTCATCGGTCACGTCTCATATGAGTTGCGTACACCGCTGACCAACATCATTGGGTTCACAGAATTGCTGGGCAGTCCGCACCTTGGTGAGCTCAACGGCAAGCAGCGCGAATATCTGCAGGACATTTCTTCGTCTTCGAACACGCTGCTGTCGATCATCGACGGCATCCTTGATCTGGCAACGATCGACGCGGGAGCGCTTGAGCTCGAAGTCGAGTACATCAATGTGCGGGAAGTGATCGATTCAGCGCTCCGCGGCGTGCAGGAGCGTGCAAGCCGAGCCAACCTCACTCTCGATGTGGCGATTGCCGACGATGTCAAGACATTCGCCGCCGACAAGGCGCGTATCAGGCAGGTGCTGTATAACCTCCTGTCCAATGCGGTCGGTTTTTCGAATGAGGGTGAAACCGTGCTTATCACTTGTTGGCGGGAAGCACGGGAGGTCATTTTCCAGGTCGAGGACCGTGGCGTCGGAATCCCGCAGGAAGCGCAGCAGCGGATTTTCGAGAGGTTCGAGAGCGACAGCCGCGGCCAAAAACACCGCGGCGCCGGCCTGGGGCTGTCCATTGTGAAGTCGGTTGTGGAACTCCACGGCGGCAAAATGCAGCTTGAATCGGCGCCTGGCGTTGGTACGCGGATTACAGTGCACCTGCCTGAAGGCGGACCAGAAAAGGCGCTCGATGACACCCCACACGCCGTCGAGACGCTGCTTGAACCCATGAAGCTGTCCAATCAGCGGTCCGGAGCGTGACTGGAGAGCACCGGTCACCACATTGCGCACAACGTTCCATTGGTTCGCCCTGTTATCTCCAAAATGCTAATTGAGGCAGTGAGATAGAGATGGCCGCGAAAACCGCAGCCTTGAGCGTGTTCAACCCCGGCAATTGGCGATATGGACGTACCGACGACGCACAGCTTTCGAATTGCGAAGATCAACCAAGCGCAGCTTGAGCGGTTCGCGCAGGAACTCGCTTTTGCTTTGCGCCCAGGTGACGTCGTTTCGCTGGCGGGGGATCTTGGCGCGGGGAAAACGACATTTGCCCGGGCGCTTATTCGTGCGCTCACGAACGACCCGGAACATGAGGTGCCTAGTCCGACCTTTACACTGGTGCAAACCTACGAGAGTGACTACCTGCGCCTGGCCCATTTTGATCTTTATCGGCTGTCAGCACCCGAAGAGCTCGACGAACTGGGTTTCGAGCACCTCATTGAAGCTGGCGCCGCACTTGTGGAATGGCCGCAGCGGGCCTTGGAGCGGCTGCCCGCGGAACGGCTTGAACTCAGCTTGGTGGAGCCTGGCGGCGGGGGTGCTGCAACGCGCGACGTGCTGGTGAGCGGACGTGGCGCCTGGGCTGGCCGCGCAAGGCGGCTTCACGCGATGCACCAGGTCATCCGGGACGCCGGATTTGACGGCGATAACGTGCGGCTGTCTGCGCTGGCTGGTGATGCTTCGAGCCGACGCTATGGACGGCTCACATCGGATGCGGAACCGCCTCGATCCTGCCTCGTCATGGACTGGCCCCGGCAGCCCGACGGCCCGCCGATCCGTGATGGATTGCCGTATAGTCAGGTCGCCAAACTCGCCGAGGATGTGCGGCCGTTTCTAGCAATCGCAAATGCATTGCGTGACAGCGGCCTTAGCGCCCCCAGCATTCTGAACGCGGATACCGAACAGGGCTTCATCGTACTCGAGGATCTCGGCACACTTGGCTATGCCGAAGCGCTCGCGGCTGGTGCCAGGCAGGGCGAGCTTTGGCGCGATAGCGTGGACGCGCTGCTGGCGTTGCGGAGAGTTCCGGCGGATCAGCTGCTTCCGGTCGGCAATGGCGAACAGTATCAGTTGCCCCGTCTGGGACGCGCAGCCCTTGAAATCGAGACGGATCTTGTTCCCGACTGGTTATGGGAGGCGGTACATGGAACCCCGCCTACCGGCAACGAGCGAGACCGCTACCATTCTATCTGGGCGCCAATCGTCGAGCGTATTCTCGCAGAGCCGACGGGTTGGATGCTGCGTGATTATCATTCGCCGAATCTGCTTTTGCTGGCCGGGCGGGAGGGCGCGCAGCGCGTGGGCATTATCGATTTTCAGGATGCCTTGCAGGGGCCGGCCGCCTATGACCTGGTGTCGCTGCTTCAAGATGCGCGGCTGGATGTTGCCGCGGAACTGGAAAGCGAATTGTTGACATACTACTGCAAACGGGCGGCTGCGACGGACGCTTTATTCGACGAGGCCCGTTTCCGCTTCATCTACGCGGCGCTCGGGGCACAACGGAGCACCAAGATACTTGGGATCTTCACGCGCCTGGCGCGGCGCGACGGCAAACCTCGCTATCTCGCCCATCTGCCTCGCATCTGGGGATATCTGGAACGAAATCTAGCCCATCCGGAGCTCAGTACGTTAGCGGAATGGTATGAAGACGCATTTCCAGGAAGCGTGCGCCGGCGCGCGCTCGCCTTGTGATGCCGATTATCAGCAGGACGGCCAAGTGCCAGATCAATCGCCTTAACGACCAATCAGCGAACGGGCCCGAGGGATGACAGCTGAAATCGATACCGCGATGGTGCTCGCCGCCGGCTTTGGCAAACGCATGCGTCCGCTCACCGACACGATGCCGAAGCCGATGGTGCCGCTGGCCGGGCGTCCGTTGATCGACCATACTCTGGACCGGTTGGCCGAAACCGGTGTCAAGCGCGCCGTCGTCAACGTGCACTACAAGGCGGAAATCTTGGAGGCGCATATCGCGGCACGACAGTCCGCCGGGCTCGGACCGCAAGTCAGAATCTCAGATGAGCGAGGGCTTTTACTTGAAACGGGCGGTGGGGTCGTCAAGGCGCTGCCACTGCTCGGGGAACGGCCATTTCTAATCTGTAATTCGGATACGACGTGGGTGGAGACGGACGTCCGCAATCTTGAACGGGTGATTGCCGGCTGGGACGCGGCGCGGATGGACAGCTTGATGCTGCTCGCCAAAAGAGAGCGCAGCCTTGGTTACTCGGGCGAGGGCGACTTTCATATTGCAGCAGATGGGCGGCTTGCCCGGCGACGCGGAGACGAGACATCGCCTTACGTCTTCACAGGGGTCTCGATTGCCGATCCGCGAATGTTCTCCGACGTGTCCCAGGGCGGGTTCTCGCTCAATCTCGTTTGGGATCGCGCCATCGCCTCGAACCGGCTTTACGGCATGGTGCTTGATGGCTGGTGGATGCACGTTGGCACGCCGCCGGCTCTACTCGACGCTGAGCGCTTCATCGCTGAACTAAACGCGACCAGCGAATAAGGAACAGGGGACATGCAGGACAAGGTGTTCACGATTCCGACCGGCACCGCGTTCCTGCCGGCACTGGTCAAGGCCCTGCTTAATGGTGATCTGCCGCAGCCCGGTGGTTCCAAACCGGATCCTATTGATCTAAGCGGTATGACCATCCTGCTGCCAACGCGGAGGGCGGAACGGGCGCTGGCGGATACGTGTCTTTCGGTCAGCGGGCGCAAGGCAATGCTGCTGCCGCGCATCCGCACCATCGCTGCTTCGGACGAAGACAGCTTGCTGCTCGGTGCGGCTGCGGCGAGGGAGCTTGGGCCGGGAATCGCCGCCCTTGAACTGCCTCCCGCCATTGGAAAGACCGAACGGCTGCTGCTCCTCACCCAGCTGGTCGAGAAATGGTCGGAGGCCAATCGCGGGTCCGGCAGTGACCAAAGCGGAGAGCTTGGTATCGGTCCGGTCCTGTCGGCGGGCGCGCGGACCCCGGCGCAGTCGGCCAGCATGGCCCGTGAACTTGCATCACTGATGGATCTTGTCGAACGCGAAGGACGCGATCTCAGCGGTATCAGCGAGATTGTTCCGTCGAACTTCTCAGAGCACTGGCAGGATACACTCAAATTTCTGGAGATCATTACCGACAGCTGGCCGAAGGTTCTGAAGGAGATGAGGTTCCTATCGCCGTGGGACCGGCAAAACCGGTTGCTGGCCGCGGAGGCGCAGCGGCTTCGCGAAACGCCTCCTGCCGGGCCCGTCATTGTCGCCGGCGTCACAGGTTCGATCCCGGCAACGGTGGATCTCATGAAGGCGGTCGCCGGCTTAGAGCGAGGCGCCATCGTGCTGCAGGGGCTTGACCAGCGCCTCGACGATCTTAGCTGGGAGAGCATCGCTCCAGGACATCCCGAGCACCCCGACTTCGGATTCAAGGGGCTGCTTTCATCGCTCGGTGTCTCGCGAAGCGATGTTCGCCCCGTTGCGGGCAGTGAGCCGTCCAAAGTTCTTTCGGCTCGATCTCATTTCGTCAGCGAATCGATGCGGCCGACTGAGACTACCGCGTCGTGGCACGGCTGGGTTGCGAAGGCCGATAAGGATGCGATCGCCGATGGGTTGGCCGATGTTAGCTTGATTGAGGCGGCAAATCCGCAAGAGGAGGCGGAGGCGATCGCGCTCATCATGCGCGAGGCGGCCGAGCACCAGGACAAAACCGCTGCGCTCGTCACGCCGGATAGGCTGTTGGCGCGACGCGTGGCCATTCGCCTTGAGGCCTGGGGCATCCGAGTCGACGACAGCGCCGGCAGGCCTTTCGCGAAAACAGTGCCTGGGGCGTTTCTCGAAGTCGTCATCGACGCTGTCGCCCGTAACTTCGCACCCGTCCCAACTATGGCCCTGCTGAAACATCCACTGGCGCGTTTCGGCCTATCGGCGCGTGAAGCCCGCTTTGCCGCGCGTTCGTTGGAGCTGGCGGTGTTTCGGACAACCTACATCGGGGAAGGCTTGCAGGGCATTGCCGTCGCCCTGGAGCGGGCCAAGCAAGAATCGGACAGCGGTGAGCGCCGGGACGCCGCGGTTCAAAGGCTGTGGGATGAAGACTGGGAGCGGGCCCGGGATCTGTTGCAGCGCTTGGAGGAAGCCACCGAGCCGCTCGTGGAAGCACTCACAGACAAGCGCAAATGGCCGCTAAGGGAACTGGCGCAGCGTCATATCGCTGTGAGCGAGGCGGCGAGCCGCTTGACCGAAGAAGAAACCGAGGCGGGTATCGAGGCGCCGCTCTATTCTGGTGAGTCTGGTGAAGCCGCCGCGAGGTTCTTTACTGACCTGCTAGCCTCGGCGGACTCGTCTCTTGAGATCGCAGGCGTATATTATCCGGACCTTTACCGCAGCCTCATCTCGACACTGCCTCCGGTCATTCCGCGCGTGCCCAAACATCCGAGGCTCAGCATCTGGGGGCCGATGGAGTCGCAGCTGCTGAGCGCCGACACCGTCATTCTAGGATCGCTCAACGAAGCCACATGGCCGGATTCAACCGATCCGGGGCCCTGGCTCAACCGGCCGATGCGAGCCGACCTTGGACTGCCGGCGCCGGAAGAAGATATCGGGCGCGAGGCGCGGGGGTTCGTGTCACTACTGGGCGCTGGCACAGTCTATCTGACGCGGGCGAAAAAAGTCGACGGCGTGCCTAGCGTACAGTCGCGCTGGCTGATGCGGATTTCAGCCCTGCTTGGCGGGCTGGAGTTGCAGACCGCGTTGCAACCGCCGCAGCCTTGGCTTGAGTGGGCGCGTTCACGAGACGTCTTCGAACCCGCCCCGCCGCCAAAGCCTCCAGCACCTTGTCCGCCGATCGACGCCCGGCCGAGGCGTATCAGTGTCTCCGGAATTGAACGCTGGATCGCAAACCCTTACACCATTTATGCCGGCGAAATTCTGAAGCTCAAGGTTCTGCCGAAGCTTGGTGCCGAGCCTGATGCCGCGCTGAGGGGGAAGATCCTGCATGAAGCCATGTCCCGGTTCGCTCAAGAATATCCAGTGACGCTTCCCGCCGATACGACGGACAGGCTCACTGCGGCGGCACGCGAGATCCTCGACACTCACGCAAGCCATCCGCGCATTGCAGCGTTCTGGCTGCCCAGGTTTGGGCGGTTCGCGGCGTGGTTTGCCGGCACGGAGGCTGAGCGCCGCGAGGGCCTCGATAGGACATTGGCCGAAGTTGCGGGGGCAATGTCCTTTTCGGCGCCGGCAGGCGAATTCACGCTTGTCGCTCGGGCGGACCGGCTTGATGTTTTGCCGGCGGGCCTCGTCATCACGGACTACAAGACCGGCAAACCACCAAGCGACACCGACGTGAAATCCGGCAAGAACCCGCAGTTGCCATTGGAAGCAGAAATTGCACTTGCCGGCGGTTTTCGCGGTTTGGAAGCGCTGTCGGTCGCCGGCTTGCGATACATTCAGGCCTCTGGCGGCGAACCGCCTGGTGAAGAACGCATTGTCAAGGTCGACGACATTGCCGGACTTGCCGAACAGGTACTTAGCGGCGTCAAAGAACTAATCGCCCGTTTCGACGAGCCCGATACGCCCTATGCGGCCACGCGGCGCGCGGGTTTTTCCTACGACTACGATGGTTATGCGCATCTGGCCCGCGTGCTTGAGTGGTCGCAAGCGACGGCGCTTGGCGACGGCGCGGAAGGCGATGATTCATGAGCTTGGACGAGAAACTCAAAAAAGCTGTTGCCGACGCACTTAAAGACACTACGGAACGGCAACTCAGGGCATCTGATCCGCAGGCTTCGGCCTGGGTCAGCGCCAACGCGGGAACCGGCAAGACGCATGTTCTCACCAAGCGGACGCTGCGATTGCTGCTCGCGGGGACGGCGCCGGAGCGGATCTTGTGCCTGACCTATACCAAGGCGGCGGCGGCGGAGATGTCGACGCGCGTATTCAAACGACTTGCACCGTGGGTCACACAGAGTAACGCGGAACTGGAGCTCGAACTTACAGAGGTTCTGGGACGCCCTGCAAAGCCCGAGGAATTGCCCGTCGCACGGATGCTTTTCACGCGTGCCATTGAAACGCCGGGCGGGCTCAAGGTGCAGACGATCCACGCGTTCTGCGAACGTCTCCTGCAGCGTTTTCCCATCGAGGCGGGCGTGGCGCCGGGCTTCAGTACACTTGATGATGATCTCGGCCGGACGCTAAAGCGCGAAGCCATTGACCGGACCCTGGGCGAAGCTCTTGCCGAAACCGGCACAGCGCTCAGCGAAGCGCTGGCAACTGCCGTCGGCTACGCAGCGGAGTTGCGCTTCGAAGAGGTGCTATCGGCCGCAATTGCCGAGCGGCGTTGGCTCGAAGGCCTGGAGCTACATGGGCAGGCTATGCTGGACGGTCAGGAGCCCCTGGAGGCGCACGCGGAAACTTTGCGCAAGGCCCTCGGGGTGCGCGAGGGCATTGGGTTCGAAGACCTTGAGACCGAGATGGGCTCACTTCTATCCTCTGAGCAATTGGAGCATGCCGTACAGGTTCTCAGTGGGGGACGAACGAGCGATCAGAAGCTAGCGCAGTCTTTGTTGTCGGCACGCAAAGCACCGAATATGAAAGAGCGCATTGAGTGGCTCAAGTACGCCCTTCTGACTGCCAAAGGGGAACCGCGCAAACGTCTTCTAACCAAGGTGGTTCAAGAGCAGGAGCCCGGCGTCAACGAGAAGCTCGAACAAGCTCGCGACCGCCTCGCCGATCTGGTCCGCGAAGAAGTGGCGCTGAGGTGTGTTGAGGCGACGCTGGCGCTCATTACTCTGGCTGGGCGCGTCTTGCATCACTACACGGACGCAAAGGCGCGACGTGCAGCGCTCGACTTTGATGACCTCATTGAAAAGACAGTGCATCTGCTGTCCACGTCGAGCGCCACCGACTGGGTGAGGTATAAGCTTGATGGTGGGATCGACCACATTCTGGTCGACGAGTCGCAGGACACCTCACCCGAACAGTGGCAAATCATCGAAGAGCTGGCGGAAGAGTTCTTCACCGGCGAGGGGGCTCATGATGCCGTGCGCACTGTTTTTGCCGTCGGCGATGAGAAGCAATCGATCTATAGCTTCCAAGGCGCGGCGCCCCAACAGTTCGCGATTATGGAGGGTTTTTTCAGGCAGCGTTGCGCTGACGCCGGTCAGGACTTTCAGTCCGTGCCGCTCAATCTTTCGTTTCGCACGGTTGAGCCAGTCTTGAAGTCGGTCGACCAGGTGTTTGGAGACAACAGCCTTGCACCGAGTCTCAGCTCGCGAGGCGGACGGATCCATCATGCCTTCAGGCGCGTTGGCGAGGCTGGGCTGGTCGAAGTTTGGCCGACGGAGACCCCAGAAGACGCACCGCCGGCCGATGCGTTTGTGCCGCTCGGTGAAAGCTTGAGCGCGACGTCGGCTGAACGGCTTGCAGCGCGCATTGCCGACACCATCGCCGGCTGGCTTGAACGAGGCAAACTCCTGGAATCAAGGAACAGGCCGATCCGACCTGGTGACATACTGATTTTGTGCAGAAAGCGGCGGCCCTTCGCCGCCCCCATGGTGGCGGCGCTCAAGGCTCGTGGGATTGCCGTCGCTGGCGCCGATCGACTGGTGTTGTCAAAGCAGCTTGTCGTGCAGGACCTGATGGCCCTCGGCGACTTTACAACGCTGCCGGAAGATGACCTGACGCTGGCGGCTCTGCTGAAGAGCCCACTTATTGGTTTTAGTGATGATGATCTGTTTGAAGCTGCCTATCAGAGAAAGTCATCGCTTTGGAAAGCCCTGATCGATAAGCGCGACAGCAATCCTCGGACGCGGGCCGCTGTCGGCCTGCTCGTTAAATTGCGCGAGCGTGCTGACTACCAGCCGCCTTTCGAGTTCTACGCCAAGTTGCTTGATGAGAACGGGTTGCGCACCAAGCTGCTCGCCCGGTTGGGTCACGAGGCGGCCGATCCTATCGATGAGTTCCTCGCATTGGCAATTGCCTACGACGACCAGGAGGCTCCGTCGCTGACCGGATTCCTGGCGTGGCTTCGAGATGGGGAGCGCGAAATCAAGCGCGACATGGAGCAAGGCGCCAATGAAGTGAGGGTCATGACGGTGCACGCCTCGAAAGGCCTCGAGGCGCCAATCGTGTTTCTGCCCGACACCTGCACTACGACGTCCGCGGGTGGGGCGCGTGACCCACTCACCCGGCTCGACGATGTGTTGCCGACACAGGACGGCGAACCCCCACGGACGTGGTCGATTAAAGGCGCCAGCAGGGTCAAGGCGATCAAAGAGGCCAAAGAGCGCAAGCGGGACGGCGAGGCGGACGAGTTGAATCGCCTGCTTTATGTGGCAATGACGCGGGCCGAGGACCGTCTTTATATTTGTGGGTTCGAAGGGGCTAAAGGCCGTGGCAAAGGCTGCTGGTATGACCTCATTCAAGAGGGGCTGAGTGACTTTCTGCAAAGCGAGCGCGGCGACGACGGGCGCGAGGTTCTGCGCCGGGAAAGCCGCCAACTCATCGAGCCATCGGAGAAAGAGGATCACCGGCCGCAGTCGGTCCGGGCGTCTGCACCGCCTGTATGGGCCACGCGTAACGCGCCGCGCGTGCCGATCGTAACGCTGCCTCTGGCCCCTTCGCAATTGGTGCCCTACGAAGCCGATCAGGAAGGCGAGCCGGTCCCCGGACCGGCGCTGCCGCCGCGCCATTCTGCTCCTGAGGAGCCGGCAGCGACGAAACCCGCGGCTACGGTTGACGCAGAAGACGGCCGCTTCTTACGGGGAACGCTGACACATGCGCTATTCGAGCATTTGCCCGATATACCGCCAGAGCGGCGTGAAGGCGCGGCGCTGGCGTTCTTGCGGGAACGAGGCCAAGGCCTGGCGCCACATGTCCGCGAGCGAATTACCGATGAGGTGCTGGCGGTCTTGAACAACCCCGACTTCGCAGCCTTGTTCGGGCCGCATAGCCAGGCGGAAGTAGCGATCGCCGCCGAGCTGCCGCGCCACGACGGGCGGGACCCCGCTCTTCGTCTGGCTGGGAGTATCGACAGGTTGGCCGAGGTCGACGGTGCCATCTTGATCGTTGACTACAAGACCAATCGCGATGTGCCCAGCAGCGGTGATGAGATCGCGGAAGCCTATTTGCTTCAGCTTGCCTCTTACCGGCTTGCACTGAAAGAAGTTTTCCCCGGCCGCACGCTGCAAGCGGCGTTGTTATGGACGCGGGTGCCACTGCTAATTAGGGTTGCCGGCGCAAGCCTTGACAAGGCCGAGGCCCGGCTGTGGGAGCTATCGGCCGCGTGAGCATTTGCAATGGGACACCGACCAACAAGTGAACGGACTATACATCGCCTTGACGCGCGACGGCCCGGACCTTACTTACGGGCAACTTGTCTGATTGCGTGCAAGCAGGCCACCAAAGCGTGACCGGTCATATTTGGGAACGGTTGAAACACCACTATCCCGCCGGCCGCAAAAAAAGGAGATTTGATCATGGCGGACATGGTTTCCGATGCCGATTTCGAGGCAGTCGTCCTCAAGTCGGACAAGCCTGTGCTGGTTGATTTTTTTGCCGAGTGGTGCGGGCCATGCAAGGCGATGGCACCGGCGCTTGATGAAGTTGCCGCGGCACTCAAAGACAGCGTCAAGGTTGTCAAGGTCGACGTCGACCAAAGCCCGGGAATAGCTCAGAAATACAACGTGCGCGCAATGCCCACCTTGATGATCTTCAGCGGCGGAGAGGTTGCCGCCCAGCATGTTGGCGCGATGACGCAGCGTGCTTCGCTCGAAAAATGGCTGAATTCGTCGATCGCATAGGCCGCGAGCTTCAGGACACGCGAATTTGCAAGGGCCGCGCTCCTGACAAGGAGCGTGGCCTTTTTTCGTGCCGCCGCTGCTCGCAAGCGGGGTTCACTTGGCTTGTGGCTCAACACCTGTCTGCAGCGCGAGGACGTGACCTGCCAGATAGAGCGAACCGCAGATCAAGACCCGCTTGGGGCCCATATGCTGCCGGTCAACCGCATGAAGCGCGGCTTCCACTGATGCGGCCTCGCTGGCGCTGATTCCGAGTCTTTCAGCCGCAGACACAATCATCGCAGGCTTCAGGGGCTGCTCATGGGCGCCGGGAACTGGAACCGCGTAAACGGACCGGGCAAGCCCGTCAAACCGCGCCAGAAAACCGGAAATGTCCTTCAAGCCCATCATGCCAACAATCAAAAACAGGGGCCGCGGGCTGCGTTCTTCAAGATCGGCCGCGGTCTGCGCTAGCATGTCGGCGGCGGCTGGGTTGTGGCCACCGTCAAGCCATAGCTCGCTGCCGTAGGACAGCAGATCGAACAGAGGTCCCTCCGAGAACCGCTGCATTCGCGCCGGCCACTGCGCACTGGCGAGCCCCTTTTCGATGGCTGCCTCATCGACCTGCAAGGACTTCAGCCGAAGCGCCGCGATAACCGCCGTACCGGCGTTGGTGATCTGATGCGGACCAACAAGTGAGGGCAACGGCAAGTCGAGCAGCTGGTCCTCGCACTGAACGACCAGCCGGCCGTTTTGTTCATAAGCATCAAAATCACGCCCCCAAAGCTCCATCGGAGCGGCCAGCTCGTCAGCCGTTTCTTCGATTACTTCTGCCACATCAGCTGGCTGCCGGGAGACGATCGCCCGGACGCCCGGCTTCAAGATGCCAGCCTTTTCGGCTGCTATTTCCGGCAGAGTACCGCCAAGCTTATCGACGTGGTCGATGGAGATCGGAGTGATGACTGTCAGCTCGGGTCTCGCCACAACGTTGGTCGCATCCAGCCGTCCGCCGAGGCCGACCTCAAGCAGCAGCACGTCGGCCGGAGATTCGGCGAATGCTAGAAAGGCGGCTGCGGTGGTGATTTCGAACTGGGTGATGTCGTCACCGTCGTTGCAGGCCTGTGTGCGGCTTAGAACGTCAACGAGGGCAGCTTCCTGGATCGGGCAGGCCGGTCCTGACGCGTTGGCCAGCATTATGCGCTCGTGAAAACGCACCAGGTGCGGCGAGGTATAGGCATGGACCCGGGCGCCGGCGGCCTCAAGCATGGCGCGCAGCAGCGCCGTCGTTGAGCCCTTGCCGTTGGTTCCGGCAACGTGCACGACGGGCGGCAATCGTTTGTGGGGATCACCAAGCTTGGCGAGCAGCCGCTCGATGCGCCCAAGCGATAAGTCGATCAGCTTTGGGTGCAGAAGTTTCAACTCCGCGAGGAGTTCACTGCTGGTTGCCGTGTTCCGCATTGGGGGTCCAGGTTGCTTGGGCCAAAGCCCACATACTGGGGTAAGCAGAAGGGTCTGTCACCCTCTTCTGCGGCCTGGTCGTTGAGAACCGAATGGGAGGCTGTTTTCGAACCATGCGACCGTGGCTGAGGGAAGCCGACTCAGGTCTTGTTGACTGAGGAACTCGGACCCGCCGGCTTTGGCGCAGGCGTCCCCGCCTTCTTCGCAGACGGCTCCCTTGACTTGGGAGCATCCGGCTTCTTGGCAGGTTTCACGTCTATGGTCCTGGGCTCCTTGCCCGCACCATTATCCTTTGCGGATTTTGATGCCCCGCCGGCCGCCTCCTGGACCGCAACCTTCGCGGGCCTCTGGGGATTCTTTGTGGGAAACTCGCTGCCGTTGATCGCGACCGGCATGCGCTCGATCATCGCGCGTTTCGCCGAGGTGCGCTTGGCGAGCGAATTGGCCAGGCTGTCGTCAGCTTCCAGGTGCTTGCGCCCTCCCGTTAGCAGACGGCAGCATCGCGATAGTGTCTCACGCAGCTTGTGGCGGTGGACGACCATGTCGACCATGCCGTGCTCGACGAGGTATTCGGAACGCTGGAAGCCCTCGGGCAGCTGCTCGCGGATGGTTTGCTGGATCACGCGCGGTCCAGCGAAGCAGATCAGTGCGCCAGGTTCGGCGATATGGATATCACCCAGCATCGCATAGGAGGCAGTGACACCGCCGCTTGTCGGGTGTGTCAGAACGACGATGTAGGGCAGGCGCGCTTCCCTGAGCCGCTGCACCGCGATCGTCGTCCGCGGCATCTGCATGAGCGAGAGGATTCCCTCCTGCATGCGAGCGCCGCCAGAAGCGGCAAAGAAGATAAACGGTGACTTGCGCTCAACGGCACGCAGCATGCCAGAGATCACCGCCTCACCGGCGGCCATGCCGAGCGATCCGGCCATGAAGCGAAAGTCCTGGACCGCCGCGACGCATTCCTGTCCGTCGAGAGCACCCTCGCCGACCAAAACAGCATCCTCGAGCGCGGTCGTCGACTTGGCGTCTTTTAATCGATCGGTATAACGGCGTCCGTCACGGAATTTGAGAGGATCAAGGGCGGCACCGGGCACCTGGACCTGCTCGTAAGCGCCATCATCGAACAGCGACTTTAAGCGGTCGTGTGCCTCCACACGCTCGTGATAATCCGAGCCTGGAAAGACGAACTGATTGGCCTCGAGGTCCTTGTGGAAGACCATCTGGCCGCTTACCGGGCAGGTGCGCCAGAGATTATCGGGAACCTCGCGCTTGGTGGTGAGGAAACCTCTAATCTTGGGGCGAACGAAGTTATTGATCCAATTCACTTTGAAACGCTCCCGTCTGGAGGAGCCTACGTTGTTGACATCAGAGATTATCTTAGCACATGTCGCGTCGGTTTCGCACTGCAACGGGTGAATATCGGCGAATGGACAAAGCAGCGCAGGCCGGTTTCCCCAGCTTTCATCTGAATCGGCTGCATTTTCCGCTTTTTACGGCCGCCTGCCGACCGGATGTTAACTTAATCAGCCAGCGATTCCGCCAGACCCTTTACAAGATTTAGGACGGCAGACACCGTTTTGCCAGTGGCTTGGCCATCGGAGCCGAGGCTTTCTGCAATCGCGGTTACGAGTGCCGAGCCGACAACCACGCCTTCGGCGCCCTTGGAAATGGCTTTGGCCTGCTCGCCCGTCCGCACGCCAAACCCAACCGCAACAGGCAGCTCGGTGGCGTTTTTAATGCGCTGCACCTGGGCATGGACGTCGGCGATATCAGGAGCGGCGGCGCCCGTGATGCCGGTGATGGAGACGTAGTATACAAAGCCCGACGTGTTTGCGAGAACCGCCGGAAGCCGCTTGTCGTCGGTGGTTGGTGTCGCCAGGCGAATGAAGTTCAGGCCGCGCTCTACCGCCGGCAGACAGACTTCATCGTCCGCTTCAGGGGGGACGTCGACAACAATTAGTCCATCAACACCGGCGTCTGCTGCCTCATCCAGGAATTCCTGGGTGGGGTAGACGTAAATCGGGTTGTAGTAGCCCATCAAGACGATGGGCGTATCGGGATCGCTCTTACGGAAGTCGGCGACGAGATCAAGCGTGCGGCGCATGGTCTGACCGGCTTTGAGGGCGCGCTGTGAAGAGGCCTGTATGGCCGGCCCATCGGCCATTGGATCGGAAAAGGGCATGCCGAGTTCGATGATGTCGGCGCCAGCCTCGGGCAGGCCCATGAGAATGGCGCGCGAGGTATCAAAGTCCGGATCGCCGGCCGTGATGAACGTCACCAGGGCGGCTCGACCGTGCTCCTTGAGAACGGAGAATCGTCGATCAATTCTTGAAATGTGAGTCATGGCCCCAGTTCTTGCTGCGTGGCGCGGCGGCGGTCAAGTAGGGATCTCACGGTGGTCATCCGCAGTCGCACCGGGCGGTTACTGTTCTGTTCGAGTTTCGTTGCAATTGGCTTGCGCAACGTCATATTGCTACGGAATATTTCTCTCATTCATGGATCTCATCAGCAATCGGGAAGCGCCACCATGGCCAAGGGCACCGCACTCAAACAACTCGACAAGGCCCTCAAACAGGTCCGCGAACTAGGCCTCAGTACGAAATCGCAGGAGAATACGCCGATCGGCGGCCTCCTGGAAAAGATATACGACCTCGATCGTGACAACGTCGCCGTGATCGCCAAAACGCTGTCGCAGGTTTCATTGTTCAATGAAATCGTCCGTGACGAAGTGTCCGCCATGCAGATCGGCGAACGCTATGAGGACATCGTGCTCGCTTTCAACTCCATCAGGGATGACGCCAAGCGGCTCGTCGACCAGATGGAAGACGGCAAGATCAATACCTTCGAACGCGTCGCCAACGTCTGGATGAAGGTTCGCCGCGGAGACGTCTCCGAGCGTTTTGATGAGATCCGCCACACCTATCTTGAGGTCGCCAAGGACGCTAAGGACCAGATCATCCGGGAGGGGCATATCCTTGATGCCTACAATGATTTCCGGGGCGCCTACAAACAGGCGCAAGTCTTGTCGCTGAAGGTTCTGCAGAAAGCCGAAAAACAGCTCAAGGCCGCCAAAACGACGTTGGAAAGAGCTACTAATAAGGTGGCGAGCTACAAGGGCAAGGACATCACCGAGCGGGCCGAATTGGAGATGGACCGCGACGCCAAGATCCGGGCGCTGCAGGACCAGGAAAAGCGCTACCAGATTGCCAAGGACCTCGCCGACAACCTGACCGTGGGCTACAATACTTCGGAAGTCATCATGGCGCGATTGACGCAGACGACGAACGCCAAGGAACGGGTCTATCAGCAGGCGGTGAGTTTCTTTTCGACCAACGAAGCCGTTCTGACCGCCCTGAAGGCGTCATTCACCGGGCTATTCGGGCTGCATGAATCGACAAGGACGCTGGAGTCCATGAAAGAAGGCATCGACAAGAGCCTGGAAACGCTGTCGGAAATCGGCGACCAAGTTCAGGAGGCCGCTATCAAGGCTGGATATGGACCAACGGTCAAAGCGGAATCGGTCAAGAAGCTGGTCGACTCCGTGGTCAACTTCCAGGTACGGACGCGTGAGATCATCAATGAGATGCGTGTCCTGGCGACGCGCAACTCCGAAGAGATCCGTGAAGCCGTCGAAGATGGAAAGAAGCGAATGGCGCGCCTCGCCAGCGATGGTGAACTGCTGCTCAACTAGGCTTGCCGCATCTCATGGCCAGCGACTCCGACCCTCAAACCGCCGCTACTGGTGGCCCTTTGCAAGCCGGCGCAGCGCCGGCCGGTAAGACGCCGCTTGACGACGTTATGATCGCCATGGACGTGGTCGACATGCTGCGCCATGACCGTAATCTGGTTGAGCGCGAGTTGAATGACGGAGCGCGCCGCAAGGACCTGATCGACCGGCTTCGAAAAATCTACCGCGGCCAGGGGATCGAGGTGCCCGACCGTATCCTTGAAGAAGGCGTGCGGGCGCTAGAAGACGACAGATTCACATATAAGCCGCCCGATCAGAGCGCGCTGTCAACGCGGCTGGCGAAACTCTATGTGGCGCGCGGCAGGTGGGGGCGGTACGTCCTTGGCCTTGTCGCCGGCATCGCCGCGTTTCTTCTCGTCAACTATTTCTTCTTTGAGCGGCCGCAGCAGCTCAAAGCGGAGGCCGAGAGGCATGAGCTGAGCGAATTGATTCCGGACCGGATGAAGAAACTCGTCGCAGACATCCGCTCGGAAGCATCCGACGAACTGGTGGAAAAGCGCGCGGAAGAAATCGCGAAGTCCGGGCTCAATGCAGCAACTTCGGGCGATCTCGCGGCCGCCCGGTCATCCGAAAAGCAGTTGAAGGAAACTTTGGAACAGCTGCGCGCGACATACGAAATTCAGATCGTCAACCGAGAGGGAGAAGTCTCCGGCCTATGGCGGATCCCGAAGGCTAATCCCGACACCTACAATTTCTATCTGGTTGTGGAAGCGATCGGCGATGACGGTGAGCGCGTGGCACAGGTCGTCAAAAACGAGGAAACTGGCAAACGCGAAAGCGTGAAGACCTGGGCTGTGCGGGTTGACCGGCCCGTTCTTGTCTCGGTCAAGGAAGACAAGGACGACGACGGGATCATCCAGAATAATATCGTCGGGCGGAAGGTGCGCGGGGAACTTGAGCCTCAGTGGACCATCCCCGTCCTGGGCGGCGCCATCACGAGGTGGAAATGATCAGCGGCCGCCAAACACTCACCGAGATCGAGCGCTCCATTCAGGATCTGCGACGTCAGGAGCAGCAACTGCTCGCGGACATGGAGCAGATCAATAACCACCACGTTCGTCTGCTGGATCAACGTACCGCCGCCTTCCGGGAGCTTGCCGAAGTTCGCGCGCGCAATGCTGTTGCGGACGGTGTCATCGATGAGGCGGATGCACTACAGCACCGGGTCGCCGGCCTGTTGCAAGCGCGCCAGACGACAATCGACAACCTCAAAGTGCGGGAAGTGACCGCCCACGGCAAACGCGACAAGCTCAACTCCCTGGCTGAGACGCTGCGCGAGGAAATCGAGGGATTGGAGCACCGCCTTGACGTCGTGGCGGCCAAAGCGCGCCAGCAGCTTGCCGAAGCTCCCCGTTACATCGCGCTGACCGGCGAGCGCGACGCCGCGGTCGAGGTCCGCGATCAAGCCCGGGCTAAAGCGAAGCAGGCCGAAGAGGACCGTAGGCGGAAAGGGGAATCCTACGAGGACGATGCGCTATTCATGTACCTTTGGAGGCGCCGCTACGGTACCGGGAATTACCGGCCGCACTGGATCATTCGCAGCTTCGACGACTGGGTGGCGCGCCTCGTGGGCTATCGTGAGGCACGTGCGAACTACACCATCCTGAATGAGATCCCGGACCGGCTGCGCGAGCACGTCAAGCTGCTCTCAGTGCAGTTGGCGGCCGCCGAGGCGCAAGTCGAAGAAGCCGAAGCGCAACGTATCCATGAACTGGCCGGCATGGATCTAAAGGCCGCCTTACGTAATGCGCGCCAACAGCAGGCCGGCAATAACAAGGCCCTCGAAACGGCAGAAGCGGACATCACGGAGGTTTCCCAGCAGCTAAACCGCTATGCGGAAGGGCTCGATCCGTCCTTCGCGGAGGCTGTCGATGTTTCCGCGCAGTTTCTAGAGTACGACAGCTATCAGCAGCTCATCGTGCAAGCGCGTAAAACGGCCGAGCCGACCGATGACAGGATCGTCGCCCGGATCGGTGAGATCGACCGCAAGGCCAGCGACCTGCAGCGCAATGGTGAGCAGCGCCGCCGCGATCTCGACCACGTGAGCCAGAAGCGCAAGGAACTGCTGGACGTCTCGGCGAAGTTCCGCCGCGAGTACTACGATGACCCCGCATCCGAGTTTGAGCCCGATGACATCGCCGGCACGATCCTGCGCGAGCTGATCCGCGGCGGCATCACCGCCGCTGATTACTGGGCGCGCTCACAACGACGCCATACCTGGAAGGGACGGCCGGCAGACCCCTACCGGCGACAGGCCGGTTTTCCGCCGTTCGGTGGCGGCTGGGGTGGCAGCAAGAGTAGCGGCCGGTTTGAAACAGGGGGCGGATTTTAGAGGTGAGTTGCTAGGTGTGTGTCGGCGTCGGCATATGCGCTACCGAAGGCCGTAAAATCAGGACCCAGCCGATACACTTGCCCGTCCGGCTACCAGCTCTTGAAGGGCGTTTCAGAAAGACTTGCGTTGTAGTACCGCTTGTCGTCGGTGACTTCCTTGCCGATCCAGCGAGGCAATTCAAATTCTTGATCCTCCGAGCGGAGTTCCACTTCGGCAACGACCAAGCCCTCATTGTCGCCAGCGAAGTCATCGACCTCCCAATCCAGTCCGGCGAAGGGCACGATGTGGCGCACCTTTTCAATCACCGCGCCAGCAGCCATCGCGGTCATCTGCTCGGCATCCTCGATAGGGATCGGATACTCATACTCGCTTCGCTTGGCGCCGCTTCGCGCAGATTTGACCGTCAGCCAGGCACCCACTGCTTTTTCAATTCGAATGCGCACACTGGAGCGCTGCTCCGTCGCCAAATAAAATTGCTTGAGGTTGCGGCTGGAGGTTGCCAGCGCGCGCCAGTCCTCAGTCTGAACCAGGAACTTTCTCTCAATCTCAAGTGACATGTTTGGCTGCTGGCAAGAGCTTGGAGCGTTAATCGCGACCGTTGGCGAAATTCAAGTGGATCATTCTGCAATACATGGGCCCAATCAATAGAAGAGGCGGTCTGGGATTCGAATTTGCTCGCTATTGAGAAGAGTCCGCCGGAGCGAGGCGCGAGGATCACTTCGCCGGCACGGCTGCCTACCGCAATGATCCTCGCTCTCCAGCCTTTGTGCCTAGTTCTGAGCAAATACCTCATTGCCTTCGTCGTCGAGAGCAATGTCGTCGCTTTCGTTGGCAAGCAGCGGTGTGATCCTGCGGATGGCGACACGGCGGTTTCTGCGATGAGCGCCGAACGTATCGACCTTCAAGAACTGCTCACCATACCCCTGGGTCACGAGGTTCTCCGGCGGGATATCATAATAGTCGGTGAGTGCGTTGGCGACAGCCGCAGCGCGCTCGTCGGACAGTGTCAGGTTGTCGATATCCGAACCCCGTGGCGTCGGTGTGTCCTTCAATCAAATAGACCTCATTCGGGTTGTCCTTGATTGCCTCTTCCATTGCTGCGCCGATCCCATCGAGGCGGTCCAGCTGATACTCGGGTATTTCCGAAGAGCCGGACGGAAACGTGATCGAGTCGAGATCAATGCGGGGCATGTAATCGCGCAGATTGTTGTTCACCAGAATCTGGTTCAGCGTATAGGTGCGGTCGATATCGTCGATCGGGTCGGCAACGATTGTGTCGTAGACCGTGTCGATGTCCGCCGTCGACGGCTCGACGATGTAGCGTTCGCGCGGGCCGGTATAGCGGACGGGCCGGACGTCGACGGCAAGATCACCGTCGTCCCACCAGCGGGGCTGATTGTCGTAGATCATGGCCACGCGATTGCCCGGATAGACCCGGTACCGGCGCACGATAAAACCACCACCGTCACGGATCGTCACGACGCGCGTACCATCCGGACGGATAACAACGTTCCTGGTCCAGCCATTGTCGAGATCATCGACGTAAACGTCTCTCGCCCGCCAGCCGATACGATTGTCGTCGTTGTGGTAGACATAGTAGCTGCCAACGATCGCGGCACCCACGGCGGCGCCCGCGAGCGCGGCGAAGACGGTACGGTCCCTGCGCCGCTCTAGAACACGGGCGCGCTCGCGGAAGACGAAATTCTGGTACGGCCGGCGCCGCAGCACCCTGTTTTGCGAGCGCAACCAAGCGCGCTGGCGCCGCAGGCGTTGATTCTGGCGCTTGAGGCGCACTGTGCGATAGCGGTTGCTGGTGCGGTTGCGCCGGATCTGGTTTTGCAGCGATACACGCCGCCGCTTCAGCTTGCGATACTGCTTCTGGTTGCGCCTGACCTGACGTCGCTGCTGAACGCGCCGGCGCTGAACGGCCGCCTGCTGCCTTGAATTGTGCCGAATACGTTGCTGCTGCCTACGGACACGCTCGGTCTTTCGCCGCTGCTGTTGCCGAGTGCGGAGCTGCTCGGACTTCGCCCGCTGCAGCTGTCGCTTGCGGGCCTGCTGGGCCTTCTGCTTTTGCTGCTGCTGACGTTTGCGAGCCTGCTCGGCCTTCTTCTTTTGCTGCTGTTGGCGTTTGCGAGCCTGCGCGGCATTCTTCTTTTGCTGCTGCTGGCGTTTGCGAACCTGCTCGGCTTTCCTCTTTTGCTGCTGCCGACGTTTGTGAGCCTGCTCGGCCTTCTTCTTCTGCTGCTGTTGACGTTTGCGAGCCTGCGCAGCCTTCTTCTTTTGCTGCTGTTGACGTTTGCGGGCCTGCGCAGCCTTCTTCTTCTGCTTCCGCCTTTTGCGCTTCTCGGCTTCGGATAGAGTGGCCTTCTGGGCAACTTCAAAACTGCCCGCCGAACCGCGGCTGCCAGAGAGCGTTTGCTTCGTCTCGAATCGATGCTCAGCGGCGGCCGGTGGGGGCGCCGAAAGCAAAATGGTCATGCCGAATAGGCCAAAGGCCGTAATCGCCAGGATCCTTGTCATCATTTCCCTCACCGAGGCCTCTTTGATTTTCCGCCAAGCCCTTGACTAGAAAGCCAAATTTCAAGCGCGTGAATGTTCATCATGCGGATACCTGCCACCTTGTTGGGTTTCGAATGTGCCGAGACAGTGACAGGGCCGGCTTATTCCGCAGTCACGACCTGTGACAAACACGTTGTCACGCTGACTTTGAATATAAGATGAACACGCTGCATCAGCCTTAGAACGCGCGTCACAATCAGAGCCACTCGCGTTCAACCGCCGCGCCCAGCAGCGTTCTTAGCCCATGGAGCCGGCGCTGCGGCCATGGTGTTTGACGCGATCAAGATAATAGGTACCGACGGCGATAGCGATCAGTGTACCATTATAGAATACACCTTGCCAGTAGCACCGTCTCACCGGGCACGGGTCCCACAGCGGCGCGCTCTACGAACTCACCGTAGCTGCCCACTGGGTTTGGATGGACGAGGATCTTGCCGACGTAAGCGACGGTCTGAATCACGAGAATCCAGATGAAATTGCGGCGCAGCCGGCGGCCGACGGCGCGCAGATAGGTAATGTGATAGTGAGGATGGCGGTAGTCGTTCGCGAGCGTGCTTTGCCATGAATTGTCAGCTTGATAATCCGTACGCTCCAGCATGGGCGCATAGAAGTGTGTTTCCAACCATCGTGCGCGTGCCCGCCAGACATTGAAATAGCGATAGCGGCGCGCTTCCAGCAGCAAGAAGAATAGGACCAAGAGCCCTACGAGGATGAGCGGCACGGGGGACGCATCGCGCGAGGAAAACGACACCGAGATGGCAATGCCGAGCGTCACGACCGACCAGTTGGTCGTCGTATCAAGCCGTGTTCGCCACAGCGTGCTGCGGTAGACCTCGCCGCGATAGAGATGGGCCAGCGCACCGATCTCGGCGCTGGTGAACTGTTTGCTTTCGCTAGCCGCAGGCTCGTCTTCAACGTGCACCTTGTTCCTCCCAGCGAAACCTTTTTTCTTGAGATTAGCATGGGTTGCGCATTGTTGGGTCAGCCAGAGGGATGAGAACCGTCTGGCATGATTTTTTGGAGCAGCCAGCTGGCGAGACATCGCTCCCGGCAATAAATACCGGGATGATGGCGGTGGGAGAGTTGGCTTCGTCTGTCGCCCCTTATCCGGGGCTTGCCGACCTCAGATATCCATCCCAAGGTGTTTGGCGACGGCGAAGACATCCTTGTCACCGCGTCCGCACAAGTTCATGACCAGCAGATTGTCCTCGGGCAGGGTCGGGGCGAGCTTCATGACATGAGCTAGAGCGTGGGCCGGCTCAAGGGCCGGGATAATTCCTTCGAGCCTGGCGCAAAGCTGGAAGGCTTCGAGAGCTTCCTTGTCGGTGATCGGGACATAATTGACGCGCCCTGAATCCTTCAGCCAGGAGTGCTCAGGCCCGACACCTGGATAGTCGAGACCCGCCGAAATGGAGTGCCCCTCCAGGATCTGGCCATCGCCGTCCTGCAGCAGATAGGTCCGGTTGCCATGCAGCACACCGGGTGCTCCGCCGCTCATGGAGGCGGCGTGTCCGTTTTCGACCTCGACGCCGTGGCCACCTGCCTCGACGCCGTAAATCGCGACATCGTCGTCATCGAGGAAGGGGTGGAACAGACCGATGGCATTGGAGCCGCCGCCGATACAGGCAACGAGCGTATCGGGCAAACGGCCTTCGCGCTCAATCATCTGATCCCGGGTCTCCAGTCCGATGACCGACTGGAAATCGCGAACCATTTCCGGATAGGGATGCGGTCCAGCGGCGGTGCCGATGATGTAATAAGTGTCGCGGACGTTGGTCACCCAATCACGCAGAGCTTCATTCATGGCGTCCTTGAGCGTGCCTGCTCCCGAGGTGACGGGATTGACCTTGGCTTCAAGCATGTGCATGCGTACGACGTTGGGCTTCTGGCGCTCGACATCTGTGGCGCCCATGTAGATTTCGCAGGGTAAACCAAAGCGTGCACAAACGGTGGCGACGGCGACGCCATGTTGTCCGGCCCCGGTCTCGGCGATGATGCGCGTCTTACCCATGCGCCGGGCCAGCAGTATTTGGCCTAGGCAGTTGTTGATCTTATGCGAACCGGTGTGGTTCAGCTCATCGCGCTTGAAGTAGATTTTTGCACCGCCGGCGCCACTTGTCTGGCGGGCGACTTCGCGCAGATGCTCGGTTAGCCGTTCGGCGTAATAGAGCGGACTGGGACGACCACCGTAATAGGCCAGCAGTTCAGCGAACTTATCGCCGAAGGACGGATCAGTTTTGGCGTCCTCGAATGCCTTTTCCAGATCGAGGATCAGCGGCATCAGCGTTTCGGCAACAAAGCGACCGCCGAACAGGCCGAAGTGGCCGCGTTCGTCTGGGCCGGCGCGGTAGCTGTTGGGCCGAGGTTCTGTGACGTTTGTTTGTGTGACCGTATCGGTGGGCATTGCGGGCTCGTCTTCCAGAGGGTTTCGTTCTTGCGCAGCGCGGGGAACGCGCCGCCGATGGCTTGCCGGGGTTATACGCTATCCGGCGTCAGTTTGGCCTACCGGTTTGGCAGCGGCAATGAAACGCGCGATTAGCGCGGGATCTTTTTTGCCTGGACGTACCTCAACTCCGGAGGAGACATCGACGATTGCGGCTCCGGTCAACTCTATCGCCGCGGCGACGTTGTCAGGGCTGAGGCCTCCGGCCAGAGCAAAGGGCAAGCGATCGGCAACACCTTCAAGGATGGTCCAGTCGAAGGTGAGGCCGTTGCCGCCGGGCAGCCACGCATCCGGTGGTGGTTTCGCGTCGAAGAGAACCAAGTCGGCCAGATCGCCGGGGCGCATGTACTTGTTTGCGGCGCTCACATCAGATGGAACGGCGATCGGCAGCGCCTTCCAAATCCCAACTCCCGGCACAAGTTTGCGCACCTCGGTAACAAATCCCGGCCTCTCGTTGCCATGCAGCTGGATGATATCCGGCTTTACGTCCCGCTGAATGGCAGCGAGCAGAGGCAGATCTGGATCAACCACCAGTGTGACGATCTGGGCGCGGCCTCGTGCCTGGTCGGCAAGCTTGACCGCGAGCGCGATATCGATGTTGCGCGGGCTCTTGGGAAAAAACACCAGACCGATGTAGTCGGCGCCACATTGCAGCGCCGTTTCAAGGGCCTCAAAGGAGGTTATCCCGCAGATTTTGACTTTTGCCATTGCGGCCTTAGTGACCGGCGAGGACGAGGTCCTTGCCGCCACCAGAACGGGAGATTTCGGCGTCACGCTCGCGCGCCAGTCGATTGGCTTCCGACTGCCAGCGCCGAACTTCCTGGGCGCGGACGCGTGCCGTCTTGCGCCATCGACCCTGTCCAAACCAGACAGCCAGACCGCCGATCACGACGCCAATGAGAAGTGCGCCGAAGAGATAAAAGTAGAGCGGCAGCTCCACAGCCAGAGAGGGTGCCTGCGGTTTGAAGGGATCAAGCACCATGCGGACTTCGTGGCGATTGATGACAGCAAGGGCTACGAGAAGGATCGCTATCGGGAATGCGATCAGGACCGAGAAGATGCGTTTCATCACTGTCTAACTACCTGCGTTTACTCGATAGTCCGGGACTTTGTGCGGCCCGGAGCATCTGATACCCGGCGGGCCGCCGAGACTTGCTTAGCTCACTATTGTTGCCCGCGCGAGGCTATTTTCTGTGTGAATTCAGACGCTCGCGCAGTTCCTTGCCCGTCTTGAAGAAAGGCACGAATTTCTCCTCAACTGGAACGGGAGCGCCAGTGCGCGGGTTACGGCCCTCACGCGCCGGTCTGTGCTTGACCGTGAACGCGCCAAAGCCCCGCAGTTCGACCCGGTCGCCGCGAGAAAGTGCCTCAACAATCTCATCGAAGATGACGTTAACGATACGCTCGACATCACGATGATAGAGATGCGGATTTGCCGCCGCAATTCGCTGAATCAATTCCGACTTGATCACCGCCGCCTCCGGAAGACAAAGTCGTTGTTATTCCTTAGTTTTCGCGAGGGTGCCAAACCGAGACCAAACCGTCAAGAGAAAGCATTGACCAGGCGCTGTCAGAAGTCAGCGCCTCCGTTAGTCCTTTGGCGCTGCCAACGGCCACATTGCGAGCGATTTCAGAGGCAAAAGAGGTCAATCCCCACGCGCTTGCCTGCGCTGGTTTCCAATCAACCACCCTGAGACCCTTGCTCAGCCCGCGCTCCGTTGTGAGCCAGTCGAGCACTTCCGGTTCGCCGCCAATGGCGTCAACGAGCTTGTATTCCTTGGCTTGGCGGCCAGAAAACACGCGGCCTTCCTTCAGACCCGGCACATCGTCGACCCTAATGCCACGGCGGTCTTCCACCAGACCATTGAACCAGGCAAAGCCGTCTGCCACCATTTCGGAGGTGACGGCGAGTGCGTCTGGGTTCGCCTTTGTCAGCGGATTGGGCTCGGCCTTCAGCACGCCGCTCTTAACGGTGTTCATTTTAACGCCGATCTTATCGAGCAGCTGGGTGACTTCGGGCCACTGGACGATGACGCCCACTGAACCGGTGATCGTGTTCCCACGTGAGACGATGTGGTCGGTGGCCAGCCCTACGATGTACCCGGCTGAAGCGGCGACCGTGCCAAATTGCGCCACCACTGGTTTTTTCTCCGCGACCCGACGCAAACCTTCATAGAGCGCCTCACCGCCGGTTGTCGTGCCGCCGGGGCTGTTCACATAAACGATGAGCGCCTGCACATGTTCCGCCTCGGCGATGCTGTTCAGCATCTTCAGCTGGTCGCGTTTCTCCACGATCGTGCCGGTGATGGAAATGCGAGCGATTTGCTGCTCTTTCAAAAGGCCCATCGGGCTGTCACCAAGCGTCAGGAGGAGCCCCAGTGCGAGCACGGCGGCAACGACAGCAAGCAAACGCCATATCGTCAATTTCCGGCGTATCCGGCGGCGGTCCAAAAGTGTGTCGACGTCAAGGGTCATCTAGTACTCCCAATCCCGCCATTGCGCTCCTGTGGGCTGCGATCAACGGCGCGTTTCGTCGGGCGGTGTCGGCCATGCCCAGGGGAGAAAACTCCACTGTCGCGCCGAAGGGCCCTAACTTGCAAGGTTGTTGAATTTCTAACTTGCTGCCCAAGCTAGGCAAGTATCGGGCCGGGTTCAACGATCCAATTTGCTCGTCTTCAATTCGGTGCCGGATCTCGGGGGCTCGTTTAACGTAAAAAGGACAAACCGCATTCCTCAAAGCAAAAGCGCGCCGTTGCCGGCGCGCTCAAATCTTCTGAACGACGGTTACGTCCTAGCCGTGGCTTTTCGCTTCTTCTCCAACTTCGTCTTCTGATGTCGGCGCCTCGGCTTCCGGCGTTGCTTCGCTCGTTGCCTCAGCGGCGGCTTCGGCGACGGCCTCGCCGCTGGCGTCCTCGGCAGCGTCCTCGTCGTCGCCAGTCTCATCACGCTGCTTCATCGCGGCTCCAAGAATGTCACCGAGCGATGCACCGGAGTCGGAGGAACCGTACTGCTTCACGGCTTGTTTCTCCTCGGCGATCTCAAGCGCTTTTACGGAAACATTGATGCGACGTGCGGCCTTGTCGAGGCTGATCACCGCGACGTCCATTTTATCGCCGACATTGAAGCGTTCCGGGCGCTGCTCGGAGCGGTCGCGGGACAAATCGGAGCGCTTGACGAAGGTCGTGAGGTCGGTGTCGGCGATTTTGACTTCGATGCCGTTGTCTTGAACTGCAACAACCTCGCAGGTGATAGTCTCGCCCTTCTTGAAGCCGCCGATGGTTTCGGCCGGGTCGCCCGAGACCTGCTTGATGCCGAGCGAGATGCGTTCCTTCTGGCTATCGACATCGAGAACGGCCGCCTGAACGTTGTCGCCCTTCTTGTAGTCCTTGATGGCTTCGTCGCCAGGGCGGTTCCAGTCGAGGTCAGAGAGGTGGACCATGCCGTCAACTCCGCCATCGAGGCCGATAAACAATCCGAACTCGGTGATGTTGCGGATCGGACCTTCGACGATGGAGCCACGCGGGTGCTCGGACAGAAAGGCTTCCCATGGGTTGTCCTGGGTTTGCTTCAGGCCAAGCGAGATGCGGCGCTTGTTGGGATCGACCTCGAGGATCTGGATTTCAACTTCCTGGCTGGTGGAGACGATCTTGCCAGGATGTACGTTCTTCTTGGTCCAGCTCATCTCGGAAACGTGGATGAGGCCTTCGACGCCCGGTTCCAATTCCACGAACGCGCCGTAGTCGGCGATATTGGTGACGGTTCCGCTGAATCGGCCACCGACCGGATATTTGGCCTCGATGCCTTCCCACGGGTCCGACTGCAGTTGTTTCATGCCCAGTGAGATACGCTGGGTATCGGGATTGATGCGGATAATCTGCACCTTCACCGTGTCGCCAACATTGAGGATCTCGGAGGGGTGGTTGACGCGCCGCCAAGCCATATCGGTGACGTGGAGGAGACCGTCGATGCCGCCAAGGTCGATGAATGCACCGTAGTCGGTGATGTTCTTCACCATGCCTTCGATGACCTGACCTTCGCCAAGGCGGGCGACAATGTCAGCACGCTGCTCTGCCCGTGTCTCTTCAAGCACCGAGCGACGGGAGACGACTATGTTACCGCGGCGGCGGTCCATCTTGAGGATTTGGAAAGGCTGTGTCTGGTGCATCAGCGGTCCAATGTCGCGAACCGGACGGATATCCACCTGGGAGCCGGGAAGGAACGCGACGGCGCCGTCGAGATCGACGGTGAACCCCCCTTTCACCCTGTTAAAGATCACGCCAGTGACCTTTTCGCCGGCTTCATGCTGCTTTTCGAGCCTGTTCCAACTTTCCTCGCGGCGGGCCTTTTCGCGGCTAAGTACGGCTTCACCGCGGGCATTCTCTATCCGCTCCAGGTAAACTTCCACTTCATCACCGACACTCAGGTCGGCTTCCTTTTCTGCGGTAGAAAACTCGCGGATGGGGACTCGGCCTTCCATTTTCAGTCCGACGTCGATGATAGCCAGATCCTTTTCGATTCCGACGATCTTTCCGGTAACGACGCTGCCCTCGTAGACATCCTCCTTGGCCAGGCTTTCGGCGAGCAGGGCCGCGAACTCATCCTGAGTCGGGTTGAGTTCCTTCGACATTTCAGACTGCGACATGCTTAAACTTTTGCTCCTCGAGCGTGTGTGTGCGGATGATCCGGCGCCCGTCGGGCTGCGCGGAGCTGCGATGATACCTATGCGCGAAATCCAACGCGGAACCGGCACGCAAGCCGCTTCACAGCGCCAGATAGGCACTTCAGTGTTGGCGATTTGAGATCGTTGGCTGCGGTGATGGGCTTGCCGCCAATGGTAATTTGGGCACGCGAAGTCTCGCGCACCCTATTGGCTGATCTTCCTCTTGATCAATCCGACCGCAGCGTCGAATGCCGCTTCTATATCCATTTCCGTGGTGTCGAGCAAGTCCGCGTCGTCAGCCCGCCGCATCGGTGCGCTCTCCCGGCCGGCGTCGCGGGCGTCACGACTACGGATCAACTGTAGCGTTTCCTCAAAGGTCTCAGCGTCGCCACTGGCCTGGCGCTCAAGAAACCGCCGGCGCGCGCGCTCCTCCGGAGTTGCTGTTACAAATATTTTCACACCCGCGTTCGGGCAGACCACCGTTCCGATGTCGCGGCCGTCGAGGACGGCGCCGGGCATCCACGCAGCGAATTGCCTTTGATATGCCAGGAGGGCAGCGCGAACCTCCGGAATGCCGGCGACGCGAGAGGCTGCTTCACCAATGCCCGGCTCCCGAAGGCCGGCGTCATCCAGCGAGGCTGGGTCAAGCGATCGGGCCATGGCAACAACGGCCCAGGTATCGTCGAGGCGGAAGCCACGGGCCAGTACATCGCGCGCAACGGCGCGGTAGAGCGAGCCTGTATCAAGATAGTGCAGGCCCAAGTGCGCAGCGATCTTACGGGCCAGAGTGCCCTTACCCGAAGCGGCCGGACCGTCGATTGCGATGATCATAAGGCACCTGCTCCAGCGGGGGCTTCAAACTCGGCGCCAAGGCTTTGCATCAAACCGATAAACTCCGGGAAGCTGGTGGCGATCATGGCGGTATCGTCGACAGTGACCGGTCTTTCGGTGGCCAGCCCCATGGTCAGAAAGGCCATGGCGATGCGGTGGTCGAGGTGGGTTTCGACAGTGCCGCCACCCGCGACCTTTCCGGCCGCGCCTCGTACGGTGAGCGTGTCTGCGTCGATCAGAGTGACAACACCGTTGACTTCGAGCCCGGCCGCGGTGGCGGCCAGGCGATCGCTCTCCTTGACGCGAAGCTCGGCCAGGCCCTGCATCACCGTATCGCCTGTTGCAAATGCGGCAAGGCAGGCAAGCACCGGGTATTCGTCAATCATCGAAGGTGCGCGCTCGGGGGGAACCTCGCCCCCCGTCAAGGAGGAAGCCCTAGCGCGGATATCCGCAACCGGCTCGCCGCCTTGTTCACGCTGATTATCAAAGGTGATGTCGGCGCCCATCTCCCGCAGCGTCTCATAAAATCCGATGCGTGTTGGATTGACGAGCACCCCTTCGACGGTCACATCGGAGCCTGGAACGATGACGGCCGCGGCGACTAGGAAAGCCGCCGAGGACGGGTCGGCCGGCACGTGCACATCGTTTCCCTGCAAGGTGGGATTGCCGGTCACGGTAATGCGGGTGTTTCCTCCTTCAGCCGTAGCGGACGCCACGTCCGCCCCAAAATAGCGCAGCATTCGCTCGGTGTGATCACGGGTGGCCTCTTTTTCAATAACGCTGGTATTGCCGGCGGCGTGCAGGCCGGCCAGCAGAACGGCGGATTTGACCTGGGCCGAGGGTACGGGAAGCGTGTATTCCATCGGAACAAGGCTGGCACTGCCGCGAACGGTCAGCGGCAGGCGGTCGTCGCTGCCGGCCAGAACCTCGAGCCCCATTTCTCTCAGCGGATTGAGTACACGGCCCATCGGTCGGCTCGACAGTGACGCATCGCCGACCAAATCCACCGCAAAATCGTGGCCGGCCAGAACTCCCATCATCAATCGCGCGCCAGTGCCCGAATTGCCGAAATCAAGTGCATTATCAGGCTTTTGAAGGCCGCCGACGCCACGCCCTTTGACGTGCCAGACGTCACCGTCTTTGGCCGCCGGGGCGCCCAGCGCCGTAACCGACCTGGCCGTATTGATCACGTCCTCAGCTTCCAGGAGCCCAAAGATGCGCGTGGTCCCGAGGCTCAAAGCCCCGAGCAGCAGGGCCCGATGCGAGATCGACTTGTCGCCCGGAACGGTGATCTGCCCGGTCATGGAACCGGCGGCGCGCGAGGACAGCGGCTTTGGAGAGGCGTTCGGCAAAGGACTTCCCATTCTAAAGCAAGGTGTGGCGCGGGACTCTTGGACCACGGCGGGTGAACGTCAACAACCTTTCGGTGCTGACTCGAGCGTCTTACAGCAACGCGGAAAGGGCGATGTCAATGGCGCCCGTCGGCTGAACTGGCCGCCCAAAGTACATAGACCGTTGAAAGAAGCCGCATCGGCCATGTTCGCCAAGGATGGTTTTGACAGCGGCCCGGTCGTGTGGCAGAGGGCTGCGATCGGCTTTTCGAAAGAACAGAAGGTTTAACCAACGCATGGGAACCGTCGACGCCCGCGGCACCAAACGGACCTGTCAGAATAATGACTGCGGCGCCCGCTTTTACGACTTGAACCGCGACCCGATCATCTGCCCGATCTGCGAGGCAACATACGCGATCGCGCATGCTCCAGCCGGCGCCGTAATCCCCGAGGAGCCGAAGCCGAAGGAGGTAAAGCGGCTGCCTGAAGAGGAAGCGGCCACGGAAGAGACCGCAGCGGCTGAAGAAGGCGAACTGGCCGACATCGAGACCGACGAGACCATTCCGGATGAGGATGATGATTCGGATGCGTTCCTCGAAGCCGAGGAGGAAGATGAAGGCAATGTTACCGACATAATCCCCGGCATCGCGGAGGGCGAGGGCGAAGAGACCTAGCGGTGCGTGAATTCCGGCAGGCAGCCGGGGAACGTTTGATGCGTGAAGATCACAGTTTTGGCTTGCAGTTTTGGCGCCAAGACCTTAATCAACGCGATCTGAACCAGCCGCGCTCCGGCAGCGGCTGATTGAACCCAAAATACCAGGGGCCGTAGCTCAGTTGGGAGAGCGCTACAATGGCATTGTAGAGGTCAGGGGTTCGATTCCCCTCGGCTCCACCAGTGTTATCATAACGTTAGCAGAACTTCACGCTCCCTCACGCTTTGCCAGTAAGCACTTAGTAAGCACGGCGTCCGGTCGCGGGTCGATCGCTGCGGAAAATGTCGTAATCGAAACGAAATCCTTATCAAGACTTGCGGTGTCGGCTCATTGATCAAAACGGACCTGGCCGGCCTCTGACAATCACTATTGAGGCATGTTCCGCTTTACTGCCGAAAGCGGACTTACATACGTCGGGCCCAGCGCATCTCGCCAACGCCCGCTATGTCCACATAGCGGACTCTCTGAAGAGTAGCCGTGAAATGTCTGCTGCTGACCCAGAGCAGACACCGGAGCCTAGACCTATCCGTTGACCTAGAGGCAACTCTCGAAACAAACCACTTGCCTCATCGCGGAGAGAGCTTTTCCGCCTTGGGCACCCTCCAGGTGTTCATCTTTTCTAAATCTGGCACGTAAACCCGCAGCTGGAGGCTCAAATCGAGATCCTTGCGTTCAATGGGTAGCCAGTTTTCCTCGGGAACGCCCTCCGGTTGCTCAGCCGCAATGTAGATTTCAATGCCACCTTCATCATTCAGTTTCATGCCGGCGTTCTCGCCGACGCTGTACTTCTTCCGGTCATTTGGGATGAAAAAGCCCTGCTCAAGATCGTAAAGCGTCAGCGACCAAAAGGGCCCGGCAGGTGGCAGCTCATCCTTCGTCATGCGAATGACGTAGTCGTGCATCGCATTCATTTGCTCGCCCTCCGCAGTGGTCACCTGCGGGTAAACAGCCTCCTCCTGGGGAATGCCGATCGGCCCAACAATCGAGACAGCTAAAACCGCTTCGAGATCCGTCTGACCCTTCGGCTGGAAAACCCGAGGTCTGAGATCGTCTAGAGCTGTTGGGTTTGTCAGCCAATCACGCTGAATTCGCTCCGATGTCTCACGGATCTGATTGCCATCGATTTTCGCGACCCGGCTTATGTCATATGGCTGGCCGGGTGCAATGCCGAGAGGTTTGTAGACACCAAGGACCGCCTGATCCATCTCGTTGTTGGGATCAAAGGTGGTGTGATTGAAAACGAATTGCATCACTTCGAGCAGGTTGTTCTCAAACACATCCGCATCCGTCTTGCCGACTGGCGGAAACTCAATGTCGTCGATCGGCTTGGCCTCGCCTCCCTGGTGCTCGGAGAGAGTAACCAGTTTCAGTGATTGCATCTGCCCGACGATCCGTTCGAACCGTTCAGGGTCGTTCGCGTGAGGCATGATCCTCAAGACCGCCCCGATGAAATCCCCAGTGGCCTCAAAGATGCGATCTACACCTTCGACTGGCTCGCCGTTATACCCCTCAGTACGCGCAGTATAGAAGAGCATTCTCTCTGGTTTGCGGAAATCACCGAGGCGCGTTGCCATCGGGATGTTGACGTAGTGGTCATAGCCCGTGACCATTAGCGAAACATATTTCGAATCGAACGCTGGAATCTCTAAGATCACGGGCTCCTTGCGTAGGTCCAACAGGCAGCTCAGATAGAGTGTGTCGTTATTGGGCCGTGCAATCTCCCGCAACGTGTGGTCCTTGAGTTGCGTGTCCGGGTCGCAGGTATTCCACCCACCCTGCTTGTGCGCGAACTTGTTGTTCACGTTGTACATGGCGACATATTGGTAGGAGCGCTCGACTAGGTTTTTGATTTCTTCGTCGCTTAGCTCAACTGCAGATGCTGGCGTCATGGCGGCGAGTACCGTTGCCACTACTGTGATCAATGAATTAGCTAGCGATTTCATTTGTCCTCACCAAGAGAGTTCTCGTTACAAGCATCTATTAGGTCGAACTTCGCGCTGAACCTCTCTGCACGATAATCGCTTGATGATGCGGTCGACATTGACGTTCCTCAACTGCAGGCCCGAGATTCGCCCGTAGCAATCAGCGCAGGCATGACAGTTTTAATGTCCGCTCTTAACCCAAAGCGAAGATTGACGGCGGGGCAGCAACTTTTTGATTTCGGTCATGTCCCGCCGCCTAGGTGCGAGGCATGCTACATGGGCTCTTGGCTGCCGTTGCCTGTAACGGCGAAGGCCTCACGGCTGCGGATTATAAGAGGTTTCCAATGTCGTTTGCCGTTACGCGTTCGTTTCGCTCACTAGGTGTGTTGTTGCTTTTTTTTTCTTGATTGCGGGAATCAAGGTGGCGTCGTCTGAGGAAACTAAAGACTTCCAGATTTCGGAAGGCGCCAAGGCTTACACGAACCTCAATTTCAAGAACAAACCCGACAACTTCCAGTTTGCCATCATCGGTGACAGGACCGGCGGCGCCAACGCCGAGGGCACCTTCAAGTTTGCAATTAATCAACTCAATCTGTTGCAACCGGAATTCGTAATCAACGTTGGCGACATGGTTGAAGGCTATAGCGATGACAAAGCGGAGTTGAACGCAGAGTGGGCTGAGATGGACGGCATGCTAAATACGCTCGACATGCCGCTCTTCCTCACTCCAGGAAATCACGACATAGCAAACAAAACCGCAGAGCAGGTATGGCGTGATAGGTACGGCGCTACATACTACTCCTTTGTCTACAAGAACGTCTTGTTTCTAGTCCTCAATAGCGAAGACCCTCCGCGCGTTGCCCCTGAGGGCATCAAGGAAAAGCTCGAACTTTATAATCGATTGCAGACAGAGGACCCTCCCAAAGCAAAGGCAATGCTCGCTGAGTTCATGTCCGATGAGGCGGTGATCGCTGCACTTGGCAAGCCCGTCGAGTTCAGCGACAAGCAAATTGCCTTCCTTACTGACGCGCTCGCACGTCACCCTGACGCCCGATGGACGTTTTTGTTCTTGCACGAGCCAGCCTGGGAAAACCCTTCGGAGACCTTCAAAGCGATCCAAAAACTCGTGAAGGACCGCAACCATACGTTTTTCGCCGGACACCTGCACTACTATGACTACGATAAGATGGATGGCCGTAAACACATCACGATGGGACCAGCAGGTGCCTCTTTCCACCAGGAAGGTCCTGGCAACGTGGATCACATTATGTGGGTGACAATGACTGATAAAGGGCCTCAGATGGCTAACATCGCATTGAAGGGGGTCTTCGATCGGAAGGGTCTGGATCCCTCACTATTCGGCGCTTACGACCGGAAGCGTGCCGAGGTGCAAGAAGGCGAGGATGGCTCCAAGAAAAAGTGATTCAGTTCTGTTTCACCGATATGTCGCGCAAACGTTCGCTTATTGATCAAAGCGGACACGGGTGCGGTCCGACGATCGCACCTCAGGCATGTGCCGCCTCTCAGCTTTACCTATGAAAAATCTGGGGGCTAAATGGAAGGCTAGCCGGAAGCCGGCTGTTGGCTCAGGGGCAGCTGCGCAGACCCAGTTGGACATATATCGAATCGGTTTTCGGATGCGAGGTGTCATAATGGTTTGGAAGGGTTGCATCGCAATTGGAGCCGCCGCGATTGCAGTCGTCGGGTTGCCAGTGCAGGCGAAAGACAGGCCTCGGCTAATCCTGCAGATCACCGTCGATCAGATGCGTGGTGACATTCCTACACGCTTTGCCAATCGGCTCGGCAACGGCGGTCTTCGCTATCTCATTGAAGAGGGCATTCATTATGATAATGCCCACCACGCCCATGCAAACACCGAGACGATCGTTGGGCATGTTACGCTCGCTACGGGTGCACACCCTGCAGCACACGGCATGGTCGGCAATCTCTGGTTTGACCGGGTTGACGGCCGGGTTGCGTATAACATCGAAGACTCGGCATATCGCCTTCTAACAGCGGGCGCGGGGGTTGACGCCGAGACCGAGATCGACCCGACACAGAAGGCCGCGGGGAGCGACGGCCGATCGCCCCGGGCAATCCTGACCTCGACCTTCTCTGACGAACTCGCATCTCATACTGAGGGCCAAGCGAAGATCTTTTCGGTCTCGGTGAAGGATCGTGGGGCAGTGTCAATGGCCGGCCATGCTGGCAAGGCATTCTGGTTCTCAAAAGTGGATGGCAAATTCGTTACCAGCACTTACTACTACGAGGAATATCCGCAATGGGTGAGTGACTGGAACGCCAAAGGCCTGCCCAACAGCTATGCAGGCAAGGCTTGGGAGCTTATGCACCCGATCGAAACCTACTTGTTCGGCGAGCGGGACGATCAGGAATGGGAATTCGACCTGGCAGGCTACGGAAAAACCTTTCCGCACAAGTTCACGACACCGGATAATCGTTTCTTCACGACGTACCTTACGGTCAGCCCCGCCGGCGACGAACTTACGACAGATTTTGCCAAGACCCTCATAACTGCAGAAGATCTTGGCGACGATGAAATCACAGATTATCTTGCGATCAGTTACTCAGCGACAGATTACATCGGGCATATGTTTGGTCCGTCGAGTCTGGAGGCGGAAGACAACCTCTTGCGACTCGACAGAACACTGGCCGACCTCTTTGAGTTTGTAGATAGGCAAATAGGGCTCGAGAACACGCTGATTGTGCTATCTGCCGATCATGGTGCGCCTGAGGCCCCAGGCTACCTCGCAAGCATCGGTATCCCGACCGGTTATGTCTCGCCGGACACGTGGGACAAAAAAGCAGCCATTGCTCGTCTGAAGAAACGCTTTGGCATTGAGGGTGAGCTTCTAGAAGCCTATAGCCATCCGTATATTTATCTGGCTTCTGACGTAATGGACGATCCAGAGATCGACTTGGCGGAGCTAGAGGCGGCGGTCGCAGAAGAGCTGGTGGCCTTCCCAGATGTTGCCTATGCCATTCCTAGCACGGCGATAAAGCGCGGCAGCGTGCCGGAAAACGCGCTGATCCGTGCGGTCCGCAATAACTACAATACGGCCCGCTCCGGGAATGTTTATGTCGTCTTCAAGCCGGGTCGTTTCATCAATGATTTTGATGGCCTTTCTGTCGCCGTAACGCATGGATCGCCCTGGCGTTACGACACGTACGTCCCCGTGATATTCGCTGGCTACGGTCTTGACGCACGAACCGTAAAGCGCCGGGTGCACACTGTCGATGTAGCCATAACTTTATCCAATCTCGTGGGGGCGCTCCCGCCGAGCGGCGCAGCCGGAGATGTTCTGCTCGAAGTCGTGGAGAGCAATGTGCAGCAGTAGCCACACCCAAAGGGTGATGTCCGCTACAGTCACACTGCGGACATCAACAGCATGGATCAGATAGGTCCGATTATTGATCAAAGCGGACAAAGTGGTCCTCTGACGATCGCAGCTCTCACATGTTCCGCTTCACCACAGAAAGCGGACATTCGAATGGACGCGCAGGGCCGCCCACATTTGAACCATCTCTGTATCCTGCGTCACCCTGCTCCGGTCCAACTGTCGCGCGCGTTGATAAATTTGGGCTTGGTGTCGGGCGTATTGATGCAAGACAATGCAAGCCAACACGAATGGGAGTCTCATTTCGCTTCGTCAAGTACCTTCTAGCGACATGATAGAACCATCTCACCCGTCGAACCTCATCAGCATTAGGACGATTGTGCTTGTATCGGGTTTGATCGGCGGGGTTGCAGCCTTACTCTCGCCTTTACCGGAGGGACTGTCGGAGGAAGCCCGCCGAGCAGCCGTGATCGGAGCAATCATGGCGCTGTTGTGGGTGACGGAGGCGCTGCCCCTAGCCGTGACCGCGATGATCCCGCTGGCAGCCTTCCCTCTGGCGCGCGTCGCGGAAATGGACAACGTTTCCCGCGCCTACGCACACCCTATCGTTTTCCTGTTTCTCGGTGGTTTCGTCCTCGCTGCAGCGATGCAGCACTGGCAGCTGGACAGGCGTCTATCTCTAATAGGACTGCGAGTCGCCGGACCTCGTCCAGAGCTGCAAATCCTATCAATGATGGCGGCAACAGCGTTCCTCAGTATGTGGATCAGCAATACGGCAACTGCGATGGTGATGATGCCGATCGGTCTCGCAATGCTGGGAACGGATGGGTGCGCAAACGGAACGCTATCGGCCGCCGCTTTGAAAGCGCCGGCGAATGAGGTTGGAGCAGCGGAGGCTGGCACGTTCGGAACTGCGATGATGCTCGGCATCGCATTCGCAGCGACGATCGGAGGCATGGGAAGCCTCATTGGGACGCCACCGAACGCATTGTTCGCCGCCTTTGTCGAGAAGACCTATGACGTCTCAATCGGCTTCGGCCAATGGATGCTGCTGGGCATCCCGATCGTCATCCTGCTCCTGCCGATCACCTGGATGCTGCTCACGCGCGTCGTGTTTCACCTTCCGCCGCGCACGACTTTCGCTGTGTCCGAACGAGAGAAACCGCCGGCGATGTCGACCGGTCAGCGGATCCTAGCCATGGTTCTCGCTTTGACAGCATTCGCCTGGATTTCTCGTCCCTATCTCGCGGCATGGCTCGGATTGCCAGGACTGAGCGACGCCGGGATTGCCATCACAGCTGCGCTCACTCTGTTTGTTCTCCCGGCCGACAAGTCGTTCTCCCGACCTCTATTGACCTGGGATGAGGTTAAGTCCATCCGTTGGGACGTCCTAATCTTGTTCGGTGGCGGCCTCGCGCTCGCCGATGCCATTCACGCAACAGGGCTCGCCGACTGGATCGGTGGTGGCGCTGCCCAGCTCAGCAATGTGCCTGTCGTCGCTCTAATCTTGATAATGATGGTCCTGATCGTCTATCTGGGCGAACTTGCCAGCAACACCGCGATGGCCGCCGTGTTTCTACCGGTTGCCGCAGCCGCCGCGGCTGGGCTAGGATTCGAACCTCTCAGTATCCTATTGCCCGTCGCACTCGCAGCTTCACTCGGCTTCATGCTACCGGTAGCAACGCCGCCGAATGCTATCGTTTATGGCTCCGGCGCTGTCTCCGCGCAGGACATGCTTCGTGCCGGAGCCATTCTAGACGTGATCTCGATTGTTCTCGTTTTCATCCTCGCAACGACCCTCGGACCGATTGTATTCGGGTTAAATGGCGCTGCGAACCCGTGATGCCATTCGGCAAACAGATCGATAACTTGATCCGTTTCTTGCTCGACACATGACCACGCCCCGACGCCGATCACGAAATGACGGGGATATTCATTTGAAGAGGGCACTATGAAAGGGAATCCCGAAAATACAGGCCGAAATCATGAAATCTGGTGGAAACCGGGAGTGAGTGGCAATCTTCCGGCCAAGCCACGGGTGCCCGTCATGACGCCATGTTAGCTGCGGAGGTATTGCTTAGAGGGGAGGCAGAGCGGCTTGTAAGGAGGGCCGTTAAAGCAGCACTTGGTGGTGATGTGCGAGCCCTGGGCCCGTCCCTTGAGCGAATCTTACCGCAGCGCAGGGGCCGGCCGATGATTGGGGGCCCGGTCTTGATCTCATCTTCGCTCCATAATGGCTACGATGATCTCAAAACCCTCTCTTCCCGATTCGCCTCAAGATGTCTCACTAACGCTGACGGGGGACACTCAATAAAGAATGGTTTGCATGTCCGAGACAGACCCAGGTCGTTATCAATCATTGGCTCCGCCAATACAATTACCTGCGACCACATGAGGCGCTCAGTATGCGCGCACCGGCCCTAGAAACCATCCTGAAAACCACTCTTCAAGTGGCTTAGATGAAGGGTGGGATGTTACAGACTTGTGGGCCTCGAACACCTCTACAAGATCATGGTCGATAGAATAGAGCGTCGTCGAGTAGGTTGATCGCCCATTGAATTCTGAGTGCGAAGCGTGAGTTGGGCCCAACGTGCGGACATGACCAGCAACAGAAATCACCAGTTGTTCCATGCGTTGCCAGTAGACTCTGCACTTGGGGCCATGGATGCTTCGGTTCAGGGGCTCAGTGAGGAGGAGACCGCCCGCCGGCTTGAAAAGCACGGTCCCAACAGATTGCCGGCGCCGCCACCACGCAGCGCGTTAATGCGTTTGCTCGCCCAGTTCCACAACGTCCTGATCTATGTACTCCTGGCATCCGCCGCGGTGACCGCTGTCCTGGGGCATGTCGTCGACACCGCGGTAATTCTCGCCGTTGTGATCGTCAACGCGCTGATCGGTTTCATCCAGGAGGGGCGTGCAGAGCAGGCGATGGAGGCGATCCGAGGCATGCTTGCACCGCGCTCCTCGGTGCTGCGCGATGGACGAAGGCAGAGCGTGGATGCTGCCAATCTCGTGCCCGGCGACATTGTGCTGATCGAGGCGGGCGATCGGGTGCCAGCGGACCTGCGCCTCATCGAGGCACGAGGGCTGAGGGCCGAAGAGGCCATACTCACCGGCGAATCCGTACCAGTGGACAAGTCGCCGGAGCCTACTGAGGCTAACACAGCGCTTGGCGACAGATCTTCGATGCTATTCAGCGGCACGCTCGTCGCCGCGGGCGCCGGGCGGGGGCTGGTGGTTGCCACAGCCGGGAGCACGCAGATCGGTGCTATCAGCGGTATGCTCTCGCGGATCGAGGCACTGACGACGCCGCTCGTGCATCAGATGGATGTGTTCGCCCGCTGGCTGACCGTCTTCATCTTGCTCGTGGCCGGGGCGCTGCTAGTTTATGGCCATTTTGTTAGCCACTTGCCCTTTGCCGAACTCTTCATGGTTGTTGTCGGCTTGTCGGTGGCGGCGATTCCAGAGGGGCTTCCCGCCGTCCTGACTATCACTCTGGCCGTAGGCGTTCAGGCAATGGCCAAGCGGAACGCCATCGTGCGCCGACTGCCAGCGATCGAGACCCTGGGGTCGGTCTCTGTAATCTGTTCCGACAAGACTGGCACACTGACGCGCAACGAGATGATGGTCGCATCACTGGCGGCTTCTGAATACGTCTACTCCGTGGCCGGCAATGGTTATGCGCCCGAAGGGGCCGTGCGGTGGAAAGATGCCGATGCACAACCAGATGAGCACGCGGTTCTGCTCGAATTCGCGCAAGTGGCCGGGCTGTGCAATGACGCCGTACTCCATGCGCATGAAGCTTCTTGGCGTGTGGAGGGCGATCCGATGGAGGGCGCGCTGAAGGCACTTGCCGGTAAGATCATGCGCCTTGGTCCGGAACCGTTCAACAATTGGGCCCGCACCGATGCCATCCCGTTCGATGCGGCTCATCGCTACATGGCCGTTCTCCATCACGATCACGAGGGCCACGCCTGGATCCACGTGAAAGGCGCGCCGGAAGAGGTTCTGGCAATGTGCGCAAACCAGCGGACTGCAGACGGGACCAGCAAAGCGCTTGACACCACTTATTGGAATGGGAGGGTTGATTCCCTTGCCGCTGCAGGTCAACGTGTCATCGCGGTGGCAGCATGCAGCGTACCGCAGGAACAAACCATTCTGAACACGACAGACTTTGACGGTCATCTGACGCTGATCGGCCTGATCGGCTTAATCGATCCCCCGCGTCCAGAGACAATCGAAGCGGTATCCGAGTGTCACGCGGCAGGCATCCGGGTGAAGATGATTACCGGCGATCATGGCGTGACCGCCCGTGCGATTGCTGAGAGAATTGGACTGAAGAACGCCGAGCGCGTAGTGACTGGATCGGATATCGAGGCCATGAACGATGCCGAACTGGCGGAAGCGGCAATCAATACTGATGTCTTTGCCCGCACATCGCCAGTTCACAAGCTTCGGCTCGTCAAGGCACTCCAGTCGCGCGGCTTAACCGTGGCAATGACCGGCGACGGCGTCAACGATGCGCCCGCGTTGAAGCGGGCCGATGCCGGCGTCGCCATGGGCCTGAAAGGTAGCGAGGCCGCAAAAGAGGCCGCCGAACTTGTACTCGCGGACGACAATTTCGCGTCGATCGCCGCGGCAGTTCGCGAAGGTCGCACTGTCTACGACAACATCAAGAAGGTGATCGGCTGGACATTGCCCACTAGTGCGGGAGAAGCCGCAACGATTGTCTTGGCCATACTTGCTGGCATGGCCCTTCCAATCACGGCGGTTCAAATCCTTTGGATCAACCTGATCACAGCCTCCACACTTGGGCTTGCACTTGCATTCGAGCCATCCGAGCCTGGAACGATGCGCCGGCCGCCAAGGCCGCGAGACGAGCCACTGTTGACGGGAGGACTTATCTGGCACATTGGCCTCGTGTCAGCGCTGTTTTGCGCCGCCGTCTTTGGGGTCTATTCCTACGCCATCGATCGTGGCTATAGCATTGAGGTCGCCCAGACAATGTCAGTGAATACGCTGGTTGTGCTTGAGATCTTCCACCTTTTCTTCGTACGCAACATTCATGGACCATCTCTAACATGGGTAGCGGCCAAGGGGACACCCGTGATTTGGGGCTGTGTGGCCATAGTCACAGTAGCGCAATTCGCTGTCACGTATTTGCCGCCGCTGCAATTTGTACTTGGAACGGCTGCAATGTCGCTGGGCGATGGACTCCTCATCATTCTTGTAGGTGTCTTGTTCTTTGCAATCATCGAGGCAGAGAAACAGATGCGTCTCGCCCTTCGGGATCCTGGCTGAACGGAGCCGCGACAGCGACCAAATTGAGTAATACCAAGAGTAGCTCAGCTGTTCGAACACAGGCGGCTGGAAACTAACGAGAAGGTAGTCATGGCAAATCCGAATACTCAAGCGGGTGCAACGGGAGCACCTACGGTATGGCACTCTGCCTCGAGGTAACACAGAGAGGCGGGACGGGTTTGGGAGGCAGTCAAAAGAAACAATACAAATCGGTGCGCAGTGCGTTGAGGTTTGGGGGCACTAAGGATCTGATTCTTCAGGTTCAGTGGAGTTCCCTCGGCTCCACCATGATTTTGGAAATGATACTCCCTTTGAAACCGTAACAGCGCTTGCTCGTCCACTTTTGGCGGAAAGTTGGGAATTCTATGCGGGTAACGTCCGCTGCCGCTGCCAGAGCGCCCACGATCCGACGCCATCTTCACCGCCGCGGTGGGCCAATTGCGGACACAGCGAGTCCATAGTGATAAGCCAAGGTTAAGTGCGTCGGTTCGCAGGGCTAACTGATCTCATTGACCGCATTGCCAGTGCGCGCTACCGCTGGCTAGTCGCGATCCTCGAAACCCTGGATATCATGCAGATTGTTCGGGACTAGCCGACGCAAGTATCTGTGAGGAGCAACCCATTGAGCGAGTCAACCACGAAAAGCGTTATTATGGCCGACACGGTGATAGAGGGTGACGTAATTGCCAAGGGGCAAGTTACCGTCAGCGGCCGAGTGCAAGGCAATCTGTCAGCGCAGTCGGTTGAGATCAGTCAGTCGGGTGGAATCTATGGCTCGCTGCGGGCGCAGAGCGCCGAAGTGCATGGCGCCGTTCAAGGCGATGTTTCAATTCTCGGACTCATTCGAATTGGTGAGACCGGTTCGGTCAATGGAATGGTCGAATATGGCAAGATCGCTATGGAACAAGGCGGCACGCTCAGCGCGACCCTTCGTAATGTGCCCCCACATCTGGCCGGTGATCTCCAACTGACCGTTGACCGCGGTGGTTCGGTGCGGATTACGACCTTGGACCTAACGGCATTCGATCCCGACGATACAGCTGAAGACTTAACCTATACGGTCACCAATCCCAGCAATGGATTCGTCGCGTTGGCTTCAGCGCGTTCGGCATCGATCAGCACGTTCACCCAGGCTGACCTGGAAAGCGGCCACATCTTGTTCGTGCATGATGGGGCACAAGCACCAGCCGCAGGGTTCGACACGATCGTTTCAGATGCACAAGGCGCTACTTCTGGGAAGGTGCAGCACGTCAACGTCTCGATTAGGGATTGAGCGAGCCAGCTCGTGCCCGAGAGACTGCGCAAGGGCAGTGGTCTCAATCGGGATCAGGCGGATTGGTGCCAAGATCAAAAGGGGTCGGGTCGTCATCCACGCCGCCGACCGGCTCTTCGGCATCTGGATTGGCCCAGTCAGGTCTGGCAGTGTCATCGCCAGGGGCCACGTCGTCCTGCGGTATTGGCTCCGAGGCAACAGGCGGGTCATTGTCAGCGGCAAGGGCCGCCCCGGCCGCAACGAGCAGAGCCATGCCCATTAGTGTCCTACGTAGTAGCTTCATTCGGCTTCTCCTAAAGAAATGCGCCTACGGAGCAGGTGTCGGGCCTTATGCCAGCCTCGACAGCCGAGGACCACCATTCGTTCTTGCACGAGGTTACCAAATGCCCACGATGGCGCTCGCAAGCGGTTGCAGTTCGACAAAATAGGGAGACGGAAAATGCTACGCGCCCGCACGAGCCTAGGCGGGATGGTGACCGCACCTCACCACTTGGCGGCCGAGGCGGGAGCCGCTGTCCTACGAGAAGGCGGCAACGCCATCGAAGCCATGATTGCCGCAGCCGCCACCATCGCTGTCGTCTACCCGCACATGAATGGCATTGGTGGTGACGGCTTTTGGCTTGTTTCGCGTTCGGGCGAACCGCCGGTTGGAATTCAAGCCTGCGGACCCGCGGCGGGCATGGCCGACCACGCATTCTATGACCGCAATGGCGATGCCTCGGTTCCGTCGCGGGGGCCACGCGCGGCCCTGACGGTCGCCGGTGCGATTGGTGGATGGTCAGAAGCAAAACAGCTTGCAGAAGAAACTGGTGGGACAATCCCTTTTTCACAGTTGCTCGAACCCGCCATTCACCATGCGCGCGAAGGTGTGCCGGTCTCTCGCTCGCAGTCTCGCCTAACTGCTGAGAAGTGGGACGAGCTTCATGCGGTATTTGGCTTCAAGGAGACTTATGCTGCCGACGGTATCCCAGCCGAAGGCGCGATTTTGATTCAGCAGGCACTCGGCCAAAGCCTGCAACGTATTGCCGAAGGGGGGCCCGACGACTTTTATCGTGGTGATCTCGCGCGAGCGCTTGCAGCAGGTTTGGAAAGCACAGGCAGTCCGCTACGGTTAGCCGACCTGGAAGCCTATCAAGCACGCCGAATTGCACCCGCGCAGACGGCATTCAAGTCGGGCTATCTCTACAATATGCCACCGCCTACCCAGGGCATCGCTTCTCTCATGATCCTCAAGATTTTCGAAGGCTTGGAAGTCCGTCATGCCGACGGGTTCGAGTTTGTGCACGGGCTGGTGGAAGCAACAAAGCGCGCGTACCTACTGCGCAATGAGCATGTTGGAGACCCCGGCCGCATGGGGGACCAATGGAAGAGCTGGCTGTCGGATGAATGGATCGCAAAGGAAGCGGCGGCGATCGACATGAGGCACGCCATGCCCTGGCCCCCTGCTGCAAAACCCGGAGATACGATTTGGATGGGTGCGGCCGATCGAGACGGCAACGTCGTCAGCTATATTCAGAGCATTTTCTGGGAGTTTGGGTCCGGCTTGGTCGTACCCCAAACCGGAATTCTCTGGCAGAATCGGGGCGCCAGCTTCACGCTCGAAGCGGGCCCCAACGAACTCGCCCCAGGACGCCTTCCTTTCCATACATTAAACCCGGCAATGGCACGTCTCGACGACGGCACGACCCTCGCTTACGGAACGATGGGCGGCGAAGGACAACCGCAAACGCAGTCCGCGATCTTCACGCGGCACGTCTTTTTCGGCCAGGACATGCAGCAAGCCGTCACGGCGCCCCGGTGGCTCCTTGGACGCACTTGGGCAGATACCTCAATAAATCTCAAACTGGAAAGCCGGTTCGACAGCCAGCTCATGGAACAACTTCGTGGCGCCGGACACGATGTCCAGATTGTCGATGCCTACGAGGACAAGATGGGTCATGCCGGGATGGTTTCGATTGGGCCTGATCGCGTTATCAAGGCTGCCACCGATCCAAGAGCCGACGGCTCTTGCGCGGGCTTCTAGGTAGCGCCGCAAGCTGCACGTGTTCGAGTTCAGCCCAGTGCCAGGAACTACCGTGAAACCTGCAAGACAACTGGCCCGCCAGTTCGGCAGCCTTTGATAGAAATCGGGCGCAGCGCAAACGGCGCCCCAGGTGATACGATTAGAGGGCTGATCTGAATCAAAATACTCAACTAATATGTAGACAGCCACAATAATATTGACTGTCCGTCATTCAGGTTCAAATCACGGGGGCACACAGCTATATTGACGCCAACGGCTGCCGGTGACTTCGGAGCCCAATCCGATGACCGTACCTTAGATCGGTTGGGACGCGATGATCCGCGTTTTGCGATCGATGCCATGAGGCTCGCTCGCACACCTATGCCAAGCAGCCAACATGGAATGAGAAGTGATCCGGCCTAATCTATGTCGTGGCCAGCGGGGTGGAGTGCCGCGCGGGCCTCTTCGGCGCTCTCGTAGATGTGCGGTTGAAGGCCGCGCTGCGCCAAAGCCTCCTGCATCTTGAGGCGCATGAAGGCGCTGGTCGAATAGCGCGCCGTGCTGGCGTAGTAGTGGCGCAGCATGTGGTCGATCATTTCCGCGTAATCGTCGTAGAGGTCCTCGGCGATCCTACAGCCGTCGTGATTGACCACGGTGTTGACGCGCTTACCGGCCGCCTCGCAGGCCTCGACCAGGACCTTGCGCAGATCAGTGATGTCGGACTTTTTGCGAACGCTCCAGCCTTCCAGATTGAGGAAGAGGATGTTGCGATCTTGGTCGTAGTTGACGCGTTCGGACAGCGTCCTGTTCATCAATTCGCCCATCAATTCCATCGGTTCGTCGATGAAGATGCGCGGGTTCATGGAAATCGGGGTGTTGATCACCGGAGCGAAGTCCATGTGCGGGAGAATATCGCGTTCAATGTCGATGCCGGGGGCGATTTCGATCAACTCCAGCCCTTCAAGGGTGAGCTGGAATACGCAACGTTCCGTGACGTAAATTACGGGCTGTGACTTCATCGCCGCGTAGGTGCCTGAGAAGGTGATCTGTTCGACTCTCTTGACGAACTTCCTGGAGCGGCCTTCCTGCACGATCTTCAGTTCGCCATCACTGATTTCGACTTTTAGGCCGCCAGCTGTGAACGTGCCTGCAAACACGACCGCGCGGGAGTTCTGCGAAATATCGATGAAGCCGCCGCAACCATTAAGCCGGCCGCCGAAGCGGCTGGTGTTCACATTGCCGGCGCGGTCGCATTCGGCCATTCCAAGGCAGGTGAGATCGAGGCCGCCGCCGTGGTAGAAATCGAACATCTGGTTTTGATCGATGATCGCATGGGCGTTGACTGAAGCACCGAAGCTTGAACCGCCGGCGAGAACGCCGCCGACGGCGCCGGCCTCCGTCGTCATGACGATGTGCGGCGTAACCTTTTCCTCATTGGCGACGGCGGCAACTCCATCGGGTGCGCCAACGCCGAGATTGATAACGCCGTTGGGCGGCAACTCGAACGCGGCGCGGCGCGCGATGACCTTGCGCTCGTTGAGCGGCATTTTTTGCATGGCTTCGACCGGCACCCGAACTTCGCCGGCAAGCGCCGCGTCGTAGACAACGCCGTAGTTCATCCTGTGCATCTCGGGGGTATCGGCCAACACAACGCAGTCAACCAAAATGCCTGGAACCCTAACGTCCTTTGGCTTCAAGGACCCCTGCTCGACGATCCGCTCGACCTGGGCGATCACGACGCCACCATTGTTGTGCGCGGCCATGGCCTGAGCCAGGACGTCAAGCGTCAGGGCTTCCTTCTCCATGCTGAGATTACCGCTCGGGTCGGCGCTGGTCGCCCGGATAAGCGCGACATCGATCGGGGTCGCCTTGTAGAACAACCATTCCTCGCCATCGACCTCGACCAGCTTGACGATGTCCTCGGTGGTAACCTCGTTCACCTTGCCGCCATCAATGCGGGGATCGACGTAGGTGTGCAACCCAACCTTGGAAAACAGCCCCGGGTGGCCCGCCGCGCAGGAGCGATACAGCTTGGCAATGATCCCCTGAGGCAGGTTGTAGCCATTAATGAGATTGTTGCGCGCGGCCTCGGCGACCTTCGGCATGCGACCGAGATTGCCGGCGATCACGCGTTTCAAAAGGCCGGGGTGATGGAAGCGCCCGGTGCCAAGACCTTTGCTGTCGCCGGCGCCCGCGCACATAATGAGCGTCAGATCACGCGGCTGCGCGCTGTCCACGAAGCGCTTTTCCAAGGCGGCATGTAGCGCCTCGGGTATGCAGCTTTGAACGAATCCGGTGGTGGCAATGACGTCGTTGTTGCCGATCAATGCGACAGCATCGCTGGCGCAGATGATTTTGTTCTTTTGCACTTGGCGTTCCCCAGGCTTCAGTTTCGAAGCAGCACTTGGGCGCGGGTTTGCGCCCTGCTCCCATTCGGGAGTCATTGGCTTGGACATTTGTACGAAGAACACAGTATAGCGCAATAGTGCAGACGCACTCCGGGCCCGCTTCTCTTCGCCCTACGCAAACGGGTAGTCAAAATCCTACCCCGAGCCGCTAAAACCTAGTCCCGGTCCGTGGGTACCAGCACAACCACCAAGGTCGCAATGATAGCCGCGATCGCCACAATCCCCAACAGAACCGGCTTTTGCCCGCCGGCGAGAAACGCGGTTACCGCGACGGACGCCCACGCCATCATGAAGGCAATGATCTTCACCGCGGGCCGCATGGCCCGCTTTTCTTCGAAACGCCTGGCCTCAACCAGAGCGGTCTGCAGAACCGGAATCCGAACCAGCCAATCATGCAGGCGCTGGCTGGAGCGCGCGAATGCCCAGAGAGCAACCAGGAGAAAAGGTGTCGTTGGCAGCCCTGGCAAAACCGCGCCCGCCAACGCCAACACGGTGGCAACACAGCCCAACAATACGAGGAGTGGTTTCACGTCTCAGATTGCCTTCGGTTCGACCCAGCATGGCGCGGCGGTACCGAATGCGCTCAATCCGTCGCCCTCCATTAAGCTTGTATATGGTAGTGTGAGAGGATGTCTAACCGTCGGTCTCGATCGCAATGAAGTCGGATCCGGGCAGGCGGTGGGTGTCCTTATGCCAGAGCCATGAGGTTTCGGGACCAAAATCTGTATCTGCGCGGCTTTCAAGTGCAAAGCCAGCCTTCTCATAGAAGTCGCGCGAGGGGGTATTCTTTTGCGTCGGGATGCAACTGGCGGCGACCTCTTTAGCACCGCTGGCGACAAGGTCCTTCAGAAGCGCGCCCAAGAAGGCGTATTCAACCTGACGCCCGATAACGCGGCAACTCATCAAAAATGTCAGCAGCTCCGCGCGATCGCCTTCACGGCGAGCGCAGGCGCAGATCACAATACCATGGTCGCCAAACTGATCGCTAAGACGGCCGAGAATGACTTTGTGGCCGCCCTCATCAGCCATCTGCGAAGCCAGTTCGGTTTCCGATAACCGCAGCGTCGTCAGATTGAACTGATTGGTCCGCGCGTGCATTTGCGCGATGCGGGGCAACGTCGCTGGCCGCATTGGCTCGACGCATAACCGCTGTCCGAGGCCCGACAGATAGTCATCAATACCGGCCACCTGGTTCCGAAGCGCGCGTCCCTTGCTTTGCACAACATAAAGCTCGGACCGCGACCGGTCCTCGTCGGTGAGACGCAACGGCCAAAGCGGTTGGTGGTTACGCAGGAAATCAATGCGGGCGGCAGGGTCATCGGGAAGTTCGGGCACACGCACCTCGGGCGCCAGCCGCCGCATGGCCTCTCGCTCGTGCGGGCTGTCGTCAAGAAACAGGAAGCTATCGAGACCGAGGCTGAGCTCATCGGCGAGCGCTCGAACATTCTGAGCCTTGGGCTGCCAGTTGATACGGTGGGCGACGATATCCTCGCGCCTCAGTGCCATGCCAGGATGCGCATCGAAGACTTCCAGCACGTCTTCATTGTTCTTACTCAGAATTGCCAGCAGCAATCCCTGGCTTTTGAGCCGCAAACACTCATTTTGGAAGGCCTTGAAGGCATTACCTGGGAAATCGTCGCCGCATTCGATCCCCTGCAGGCCGTCTTCCCCGTAGATACCGCGCCAGAGTGTATTATCGAGGTCGAGTGCAAGCGCTTTTACAGGTTTCGACTCGTGCGCGGCGTAGGCCTGTGCGAACGCAGCCGCCAGCGCACGCGTTGCCTCCGTTGAGTACGGGATGCGACCATAATACCAGAGCTTAGGGTCCGACCTCTTGGCGGGCGCGATGTGGGCCATCGCCAAGTCCGCGTCGATGACCGTCACGTTGTTCCAGGCGCCTACACGGTCACCGAGGCGACGGTTGAAGCTGCTTGTCAGGTAGCCCGCACCATCGGGATGATAGGGATCCAGAAAACCGGCCGATGGCGAAATCGGCGATGGTAGAGTGTTGATGAGCACCTGGACGCGATGCGTAAGGGAGAACCCTTCCAAGGCAGCAAGAAATGTATCGGTGCTTTGTTCGAATAGTCGCTCGGCGTCTTCGCTTGAAAGACGCCAGTCACGCCTGACAAGGCCGCCGGGGTCGACCTGAATCACGATCACATCGGCTAGCTCCGGAGCGGGCTCCAAGAGTTCCGTGACAACCGTTCCAAATCCTGCCGACGTTAGCTGCGCTTCATAGCCCACCTCCGAGAAGGCCGAGGACAGCGCCAGTTGCAGCATGTCGCCCGTGGAGAAACCCAACAGTCGTAGTGTGACGCTGCGAGACGGCGATGCGGTTGCTTTCATTATTGCGGTCATTGCCGGTTTTCCCGTTCTTTCTAAAGCATCACGTCGCCGCCGGTGATGAGGAGGTTCTCACCGGTGATGAAGTCGGCAAAGGGAGAGGAGAGAAAAAGCACGGCCTTGGCGACATCATCGGGCGTCGCCAAGCGCCGCAGAGGAAGTGCGCGATACGAACATCTGCCGGACGCGGTCGGGGATCTCGGAAGTGAGATCGGTGTCGACGAGGGATGGTGCAACCATGTTGACGCGGACCCCCGTGGGGCCCAGTTCCTGCGCCAGGTTCTTGCTCATGGCATGCAGTGCCGCCTTGGCTGTCACATAGGGCAGCCAATTGTGCGCCGTGCGTCCAAGCGCGGCTGAACTCAAAACGTTGACGATAGTGCCCTTGGTCTGCGTCAAGGCCGGCAGCGCCGCGTGTGTGACGTGGAAGACCGAGCCGACGATCTGTTCGTTGGCTTGTTGCATATCGGGCCACGACAGGCTTCCAAACGAGCCTGATTTGATCCTCGGCCCGGCGTTATTCACAAGGATATCGATCCCACCGGCCTGTGCGGCCCGCTCGACCAATTGTGCGGCTTCATTGGCCTGAGACACGTCGGCCTTGATCATCTCGGCCGAACCTCCGCGCTCGGCAAGTTCGCGAACGAGGCTTTGCGCGGCCCGCTCGCTGTTATTGAAATTAACAATAACGCGTGCGCCATGCGCGCAGAGTGCGGCAGCAATCGCTCGTCCGATACCCCGAGATGCCCCCGTCACCAGTGCCGTGCGCCCCTCCAGGAGCGTGTTGGCAAACTGTGCCGCGCCACTTTCCCGCATTGGCTTTTCCTCCTCCTGAACGCGCAGCACTTTGGCCCGCGCCGTGCCTGTGAGAACACAGGTACCGTCTTGGTTGGAGATCTCCGTCCGGATGGTGAGGACGCGCGTTACCGGATCGATCGATTCGATGACGCCGGTGGCTTCGACCGTATCGCCAATAAAGACGGGATGGCTGAAGTCGATGGTCTGTGAAAGATAAAGCGCCCCACGTCCGGGAATCTTCATGCCAATAAGTGTGGATAGAAGGCTCGCATGCAGAAAACCGTGCACAACGCGCTGCGCGAATTCGGTGCGAGCAGCGAATTCGTCGTCGATGTGCAGCTCGTTATAGTCGCCGGACAAGCGCGCAAACGCTGCGACATCTTCGGCAGTGATTGTCCGAATGACACTGTCCGAATAGCCCGGATAGAGCTCGTCAAGCCTGTCCTGCCGGCCGATATGCGGCGCGGTGGATTGGGCGCGAGCGTTCGAATTATCGCTCATGAAAGGCCAGCATGCCCCCGATTGAATTGGTGTAGACCCTACGGTGTGACTCTGCGCCCAAGTATGATGCAGATCAGGTTCTTAGGACCATGGCGTGCCTAGGCTTTAAAGCATTGGGATTCGGCGGCCCGTCGATGTTGCACGTAGGGACGTCTATAGCGCCGTCGATCCCGCATCGGCCAGTACGCCACTTAAGGTTCATAACTTGCCAGCCATTCGCAGGGCGCCAATGACTGAGGGGGATTGCATGTCTTCAACGTTCGATACGGTTGCCGGTTTCATTTCGGAGATCTGCGACATTCCGCGTGAACAGATCAAACCGGATTCTCACGTTACCGAGGACCTTGAAGTCGACAGCCTCGACTTCCTCGATGCGGTCTTCAATATCGAACAGAAATTCGGCATCAGTATTCCGCTCGATGATTGGACGCAGCAGGTCAACGACGGTGCCGTCAAGGGATCACGCTACTTCGTGCTGGAGAACTTCTGCGCCGAAGTCGACAAACTTCGAGAGTCAGCTGCTTCAGTACCCGCTTCGTGATGTCAGGTCCGCTCCCCGGGAGCCCGGCGTCAGATATGAGGATCGATAAGTTTCAGTTTGTCAGCCTCATTGAAGTGCTTGATATCCCAGAAACCAAGATATCCGTTCGGGCCCGAATTCCTGATGACCATTCCATATTCGAGGGGCACTTCCCCGGTCATGCACTTATGCCCGGTGTACTGCTCACCGAACTCATGGCGCAGACGTGCGGTTTCCTGCTGCTGTCGCTGAACGGATTTGCACGGATGCCATTTCTGGCCGCGTTGAAGGAAGTGAAGCTGCGTGAGTTCGTGCGGCCGGGTTCCGAGCTTGTTTGTTCGGCCGAACGCGCTCACGACGGCTCAGGTTACGCCGTCTTAAACGCCAGTGTCAGACTTCGAGAAACTCAAAAGCGTATCTGCGATGGAACGTTGATGTTCCGCATCGTGCCGTTTCCCAATGATGAACTGCGCCAGCACATGGGTGATCGCGCGCATGAAGTCGGGCTTTGCATTTCCCGGGACGGCGTCAGTTTATTGGAAAAGGCTGCAAAGTGAACGCCAAGGTTGCCATTACCGGCATCGGGCTCCTCAGCGGACTGGGCGAGGGACCTGATGCGCATTGGTCGGGCCTCAGCCGTGAGGCACCACAGCCGGTTGTCGATGAGACGCAGTTCTCGCCCTATCCCGTGCATCCCTTAGGGCCGGTCGATTTCTCAACGCAAGTCCCGAAGAAGGGCGATTTGCGGCAGATGGAGCCGTGGCAAAGAATTGGAACCTTTGCTGCCGGGCTGGCGCTTGCCGACGCGGGAATCGCCGGAAACCAGGAATACCTGGATCGCACCGACATGATCGTCGCCGCCGGAAGCGGCGAACGCGACACGGCAACCGACATGAAGGTGCTGGAGACCATCTGTGGGCGCGACGACCAGGATATACGCGCCAACGAAATCCTGCCGAGCAACCTGCGGCCCACGCTCTTCCTGGCGCAGCTATCCAATCTGCTGGCAGGCAATATCTCCATCGTTCACAAGGTCACCGGTTCCTCACGCACATTCATGGGTGAGGAAATGTCCGGCGTGGCGGCGGTTGAGACAGCCATGCGGCGCATCAAAGCGGGCCAGGGGGATCTTTTTCTGGTCGGCGGCGCGTTCAATTCCGAACGTGAAGACATCCTGCTCAACTTCGAACTGGGCGGCATGCTGCTGCAGGGCCAGCACAAGCCGATATGGGAGCGGGCCGGTGCGACTGCCGCTGGTCTCGCGCCAGCCAGCATCGGCGCGTTTTTGGTGCTTGAAGAAGAATCCAAGGCCCGATCGCGTGGCGCACGCATCTACGCTGTGTTGGACGACGTCGTGTCAGGGCGCTGCGACCGCAAGCACTGCTCGGCGATCGACAACGCCTGCCGGCAATTTGCCTCCCTTCAGCCGAAACTAAACAAGGACAGCCAGCTGGCTGTGCTCAGCGGCGCAAGCGGAGCGGAAACGGCCACAAGTGAGGAGCTGTCATTTCTGCGCGGCGTTGTCGAGCAGAGTTTCACCACTTTCATCAGGGCATACGGCACGGTTCTAGGCCATGGCGTGGAAGCCCATTTCCCCGTGGGGATCGCGCTTGCGGCCCTAGCTATCCAGCGCGGTGCTTTCTACCCGCCGTTTGATCAGTCAGGTGTCGAACAGGCTTACGCCGGGACTCCCGAGCAGATCCTACTGACCTGCTGGGGGCACTGGCGCGGCGAAGCGCTGGCCCTCATTCGCAAGGCAGATCACTGATGGGTGCGCGCCTCTTGGACAAACGCGGGCGTCCGCTCGTTGCTGTAACGGGGCTTGGCGTCATCACCTCACTGGGTCGCGGTGTCGATGCGAGCTGGGAGGCAATGATCGCTGGACGCTCCGGACTGCGAAAGATCGACCGCTTCTGTACCGAAGGCCTCAACTCGAACGTCGCGGGCTGCGTGGATTTCATGGGGGTCGAACCCTATTCGGCCTACGAGTTATCACGCGCCATGGCTGCAGCGGCGGCGCAAGAGGCGATTGAACAAGCCGAGATCGGCCGCACAGTCAACTTTCCCGGACCGTTGTTCATTGCAACGCCGCCTTCCGAACTCGAATGGCCACAGCTGCAATCCGTGTTCGAGAAGATCGATGGCGACGAGTTTCAGAACGCTTACCGAAACATGGCATCGGTTGTACGGAAGGCAGAGAATGGGCGCGGGTTCGAACACCTCGCCGATCATGCGAGGTTTGCTACTTTGGCGGACAGGCTGGCCGACACGTTCGGGACCCAGGGCCAGCCGATCTCCGTTTGCACGGCCTGTGCCTCGGGTGTCACCGCGGTTCAACTCGGACTAGAAACGATCCGGCGCGGAGAAACCAATGCGGCATTGTGCATGGGCGTTGACGCGACTGTGCACCCCGAGGGGCTGATCCGCTTCGCCTTGTTATCGGCGCTCTCGACCCACAACGATCCACCGGAGAAAGCGTCGCGGCCGTTTGCCAAGGACCGCAACGGTTTTGTCATCGCCGAGGGCGCCGCTGCGCTGGTTCTTGAATCTTATGACGCGGCCAGGGCTCGGGGCGCCCACATCCTGGGGATCGTTCGCGGCTGCGGAGAACGCGCCGACACATTCCACCGCACGCGCTCCAAACCGGATGGCTCGGCGATCATCGGGGCAATGGTCAACGCCCTGGAGGATGCGTGTCTTGGTCCGGAAGCGATCGACTACGTCAACGCGCATGGAACCGGCACGCCGGAAAACGACAAGATGGAATATCAGTCGCTGAAAGCCGTGTTCGGCGAAGCTATTCATGACATTCCGGTGAGCTCCAACAAGTCCATGATCGGGCATACGCTTATCGCGGCCGGCGGAGTCGAAGCGGTGTTTTCCCTAAAAACACTCATGACGGGAACCCTGCCGCCGACAATGAACTATGACGTGCCCGATCCGGCCATTCCGCTCGATGTGGTGGCGAACAAAAGCCGTCAGGCGAAGGTCGGGGCGGTGCTGTCGAATTCATTCGGTTTTGGCGGTCAGAACGTCTGTGCGGTGTTCTCCGCCGAGCCTTCTTAGGGAAGCCAACGATGCCAGGAGGCAAGCTGCAAGTGAGCCGCATGGAGAAACTCGTGCTCGTAACGGGTGGTGGCCGGGGCATTGGCAGGGAGATCGTCGAAGCGCTGGCGGCGGCGGGATACGACGTGGCCTTTTCGTATCGCAACTCAGCTTCGACGGCAGAGGTGCTGCGCGCCACTTTGGAGCAGCAATATCCGTCTCAGAAGTTCACCGCCGTTCGCGCTGATCTAGCGAACGCCGACGAGGTCGACGGGTTAGCGCAGGAGATGGCGAACTGGTCAGACCTTTACGGCTTTGTGCATAATTCGGGAGCCCCCTACGACAAACTTGCCGCGATGATTGATCAGCCGCGCGCCGAACAGATCATGCAGATCAACTTCTGGGCCATGACGCGCCTCGCCGCGGCAGCGCTGAGACCGATGATGCGGGCGCGGGCAGGCAGGATTGTCGGTATCGGCTCGATCGTGGCGCACCAGGGTGCTCAAGGGAATGCCAGCTATGCGGCCACCAAGGGTGCGATGGCGAGTTACATGAAATCGCTTGCCGTCGAGGTGGCGCGCAAGGGCGTCACCGCCAATGTCATCGCTCCCGGCTACGTCGATACCGAAATGCTTGCGGCCTATGAGGGAAACCGGGAGCTGGTCGAAAAACAGATTCCATGCGGCCGGTTCGCGCGGCCCGGCGAAATCGCCGGACTCGTTTGCTACCTGCTCGGGCCCGAGGCTGCCTACATCACGGGTGCCGAGCTACCTATTGACGGCGGCCTGTCCGCCAGCGTCGGCATCAAGAACTAACGAGAGGTGGGCTATCATGCAGGCGCTACAGATACACGGGGAACGCGATCTCAGGTTGTGCGACGTGGACCCGCCAGGCGGCCCGGCCGCCGGCGAGGTGCAGGTCCGGATACGGGCTGTCGCTCTCAACCACATCGATGTGTGGGGCTGGCGGGGCATGGCATTCGCCAAGCGCAAGCTGCCCGTCATCGCCGGAGCCGAGGCCGCTGGTGAGGTGGTGGCAACCGGCGAAGGAGTCACCGGTCTGACCGCAGGCGATATCGTGGCGCTTTACGGCGCGCTCACCTGCGGGAGCTGCCCGTCGTGTCTCGATGGACGCGACAACTTTTGCGAAACAGGCGGTTCGGTTGGCAATATCTACGGCTTCCATATCGACGGCTTCTGCCGTGAGCTCATGAACATCCCGGCGCGCCTGGCCGTTCGTGCGCCTGATGGCGTTGACGCCACAGGTGCGGCGCTTGCCAGTATCACCTTCGGCACGCCCGAGCACATGCTGTTCGACAACGCGAAACTGCGGCCTGGCGAAACCGTGCTTGTTCATGCCGGCGGTTCCGGAATCGGCTCGGCGGCGATTCAGCTTTGCAAGTCCGCCGGAGCAACCGTGATCACGACGGTGGGCAGTGATGAGAAGGGCGAAAAGGCCCGCGCGCTAGGCGCCGATCATGTCATCAACTACCGCAAACAGTCTTTCGAGAGCCAAGCCCGGCGGCTGACGCGCAAACAGGGCGTTGATGTCGTTTTTGAGCATGTTGGACCGGATACATGGGCGGGAAGCCTGTTCGCGTTGAAGCGCGGAGGGCGGCTTGTGACGTGCGGTTCAACGACCGGAATCCAGGCCAAGACGAACTTATTCACGTTGTTTCAACAGCAATTACGGCTTTTTGGAAGCTTCGGCTGCACGTTGGAGAACATGCGAGCCGTCATGGGAAAGATGGCTGCTGGCGACGTAAGTCCCGTTATTGACAGCACTCTTTTGCTTAAGGATATCGAATTGGGGCTTGCACGGCTGGAAAGCCGCGACGTTTTTGGAAAGATCATCGTCACATTGTGAGCGGCGGCGTCGATTTGTACGCCAAATCGGTCTGTAAAGGCATAGAGACACCAAGCCGCAGCACGCACCTGTCAAAAGGACTGGGCGGGCTCGGCTTGGTGCTTAGGATTTCGCTTTGATCAGCCACATGTCTTTTTGCCAGCGGACGGAACCAGAATGCATAGTGACGAGCATCAGGCACCAGAGAGATGCCAAACTTGCGTCATTCGTGAAAGCGGGATTTGCAGCGCGTTGACTGGGCTGGAAGTGGGCCGGCTCAGCCGGATCGCCCATCACCGGCAATATAAGCCCGGTCAAACAATCCTGTCAGGGGACGATGAGCCATACCTGCTTGCTGCTGTGAGTTCAGGCGTCGTCAAGCTGTCAAAGCTGCTGCTCGATGGTCGCCAGCAGATCGTCAGCCTGCTCTTTCCTCCGGACTTTCTCGGCCGTGTCTTTTCGAGAAGGGTGCCTTATTTCGCCGAGGCTGCCACGCACGTTGAATTGTGCTGCTTCCGGCATGCAGAGTTCGAAGGCATGCTGAAGAACCACCCGGAAATGAGCCAGCACATGCTCGAACACAGCCTCGACAAGCTCGACACGGCACACGACTGGATGGTGCTGCTGGGCCGAAAGACCGCAAAGGAGCGTGTGGCAAGCCTGCTCTATTTTCTGGTCACGCGTTCCAAACTCGTACCGGCTGGAGCAAACGGCAACAGTGGGAACGTCGGCTTCGAATTGCATCTCAAGCGGGAAGAAATGGCTGACTTCCTGGGTCTCACGTACGAAACCGTTATCCGGCAGATAAAAGCGCTGAATGAGAAGAACATCATTCGCCTAAACGGACGGCGTGAGTTTTCAGTGCCCGACCTCGAGGCGCTCGTCAGAGAAGCCGGGTAACGACCGCCAAATTTAAGCGCGGCACTCGGCCGACTCTGCCCACCCGGACACACAGCGCATTTTCCGAGTGTGATCTGTGTCAGGACAGGCCACAATCTCGTAGAGCAAGATCCAAAGTGGGAATCGCGGGGCTGGCTCCGCGATTGGAGGCTGGGTCAGCATCGGGGAACGAAGTGCTTAACTTGGAAGCCATCGCGAATGCACCTGTCAGGACCAAACCACTGAATTTCTTCCTGGCACCTGGAGTGCTTGGTGCGGTTGACCTTGCCGCGGTACGGGCGGATTTTCCACAGATAGCGGAAGCCGGAGTTTTTGCTCTTTCCGAGTTGATCTACGGACCGGCATTCGGCGAACTCATTTCTGAATTACAGACACCAGCTTTCCGATCCATCATCGCACAAAAGTACGGCGTGGAACTGTCCGACGAGCCAGTGATGATTTCGGTTCGCGGTTGGGAGCGTCACGAGGCCGACAGGTTTGAGCCGGAGCAACACGATGAGTTCGTGACTTGTTTGCTCTATCTCAACAAGATCTGTGATGACAGAGGCGGCAAACTTCGCGTCCTACAAAGCACGAACGGACAGTTTGACGAAGTTGCAGAAATACCCTTGAGCGGGGGCACACTGGCGTCCTTCCTGACGTCGGAAGGCTCACAGCTGGGGCACGAGCCCTGTGAGGGCGAGATACGTTGCCTGAGGCTTAGTTGGGCAAAGAAGCTGGTGGATCACAGGAGCGATGGCGAGAGTTGCGTGCGCCTACCGCGTCAGTTCGTCCACACGGGCGGTGCGTAGGTGCGAGCCGTTATCCAGGCAATTCTCGACAAACATGATTCTGATCAGCTTTTTTTGCCGCGAGCAGGACCATCTATCAGACCGTCCATTGTTCGAGACGGTGGAGCATCATGAGCCAAACAAGAGGCAGGCAGGTGGACCCGCAACGGCCAGAAGTCTGGATCACCGGCCTCGGGCTCGTTAGCTCACTCGGTGAGGGCACAGACGCGCACTGGGCGGCACTTTCGGAAGGCAATCCCAAATCAGCGGTCGATGAGGAACGCTTCGCTCCCTATCCGGTACATCCTCTGGGGGAGATTGATTTTTCCACGCAGATCAAGCGCAAGGGCGATGTCCGGCAGATGGGTCCGTGGCAGCGCATTGGCGTCTTTGCGGCAGGGCTTGCGCTTGAGGACGCGGGAATGGCGGGGAATCCAGACCTGCTCGGCAGGACCGAACTGGTGGTCGCAGCCGGTAATGGCGAGCGCGACGAGACGGCGGACGCACACATCCTTGCTGCGCTGACGAATGGAGAGGAGGGACCGGGCGAGCAAGGTGTGCTTCTCAACCGCTTGCTGCAAACTTCATTTCGGCCGACTCTCTACCTTGCGGAACTGTCGAACCTGCTTGCCGGCAATATCCAGATCGTGCACGGCGTAGCGGGTTCCTCGCGAACATATAAAGGCGAGGAAATGGCGGGCGTGTCGGCGATCGAAGATGCGGTTCGGCGCGTCGCGGGTGGACAAGGGCAGCTCTTCTTGGTCGGTGGCGCATTCAACGCCGAGCGTGCGGACCTGGGACTCGTCTATGAACTGTGTGGCGCGCTGTGGAACCGCCGCTTCAAGTCTGTTTGGAACAGGGCAGACAACGGTGGCGGCTTCGTAATGGGAAGTCTTGGCGCGTTTCTTGTTTTGGAAAGCGACGCGCATGCTATTGCGCGCGGCAAGCGGCCCTACGCAAAGGTTTCGTGCGTCCATTCAGCCCGTGGCGGCCTAGCGGCCGGGGCAGATGGTTCGGGAACCGGCGCTGACGGCGCTCTCACATCGTTGGCTTCTGAGCTTGACGGATCGCTCGGCATCCTTAGTGGTGCCAGCGGCGCGGAACCTGCAACCAGTGAGGAGCTGAAGTGGGTTAATCACCTGGATGATCTGGGGCTTGCGCCAGCGGTCCGGGCTTACGGAACGATACTCGGCCATTCGGTCGAGGCGCACTTCCCCGCCGGCGTCGCGCTAGCGGCCTTGGCAGTTCAGAAACAAGACTTTTACGGCCCTTTCGATGACTCGGGGCGTGAACGCGTCCGTGACGGCCGATTGGACCATGCACTCGTAACGGGCAGGGGGCACTGGCGCGGCGAGGGATTCGCACTCGTCGAACCCGCCAGCAACAATTGACAGGGGACATATGGGCAAACCACTGACAGACGACAAAGGCCGGCCAGTCGTGGCCGTCACCGGCTTTGGAGTGATCACATCGCTTGGCCGTGGCAAGCACGAGAACTGGAAGGCGCTGACTAGCGGCCGGTCCGGCTTGCACCACATCACGCGTTTTCCAACGGACGGGCTAAGGACGACGGTTGCCGGCACGGTCGACTTCATGGAGCTTGAGGCGTACTCGGCGCCAGCGCTGTCAACGGCGATGGCTTCCGAGGCCGCATACGAAGCCCTGGCTCAATCAGAATTAGGGGACAGGGCCAGCTTTCCGGGTCCGCTCTTTCTGGCAACCCCGCCGACCGAGCTCGAGTGGCCGCAGCGAAAGTCGCTGTTTGCCAGCCCCAACGCTGAAGCACCTGAGGACGGTTACCGGCAACTCCTCAAGGCCGCGAGGTCGGGCCACTTCAAGGACGTGTTCGCTGAGTTCCAATTCGCCAGTGTGGCTGAAACTCTGGCGGAAGAGTTCGGCACGCAGGGGTTGCCGATTTCGCTCTCGACCGCATGCGCTTCCGGGGCTACCGCGATCATGCTCGGCGTTGAAGCCATTCGAAGGGGCGATACGGACGCAGCATTGTGTGTTGCCACTGACGGGTCCGTACATGCCGAGGCGCTGATCCGGTTTTCGCTGCTCTCGGCCCTATCGACGCAGAATGAACCTGCGCACAAGGCCTCCCGTCCGTTTGCCAAGGACCGGGGCGGATTCGTCATGGCCGAGGGCGCGGGTGCGTTTGTTTTGGAATCCTATGAGGCGGCCAAAGCACGCGGTGCAACGATTCTCGGTGTGATCCGAGGTTGCGGGGAACGCGCCGACGAGTTTCATCGCACCCGCACGCACCCGGAAGGCAAACCCATCATCGGCGCCATTCGGGCCGCCCTTGCCGATGCCGGTGTCGATCCCGGCGAAATCGACTACATCAACGCGCATGGCACGGGTACCCAGGAAAACGACAAGATGGAATACTTGTCGCTCAAGGCCGTTTTAGGCGATGGCGCCGAAAGCACGCCTATCAGTTCGAATAAATCGATGATCGGCCATACGCTGACGGCAGCGGGCGCAATCGAAGCGGCTTTCTCGCTGATGAGTATTCATGAGGGGACCCTGCCACCGACGATGAACTACGACCTGCCTGATCCTGATATTCCACTTGATGTTGTGCCGAACCGCAGCCGGCAGGCCAAAGTCACCAAGGTGCTGTCGAATTCGTTCGGCTTCGGCGGACAGAACGCAAGTCTCGTGATATCCGGGGAGCCGGCATGACGGCACAGGCGCCACAGAGAATGCCCTCTGACGGCAAACGCTAAGGAGCCAAGATGGCGAAGACCACAGCAGCTGTTCACAATCTCGGCCTAGTCGAAGGCTCCCAAGTGCGGCCCGAGGTCGCCGAGATTCTTGCCGACGTTTTCCAGTTCGATGGTGCGATCAACCTTGAGACTTCCCAGCAAGATATCGAGAAGTGGGATTCGCTGCGGCATATCGCTTTGGTCGCAGCACTTGAGAGCCGATTTGGAATTTCGCTCTCCATGGACGAGATGATGGAAATCATCCGGGTTTGCGACATTCAACGCGTCCTCGACCGGCACGGCGTTTAGAGGAGCAAATGCCTCTCGGCGCGGGTTTCTCTTAAGGATGCGCATGCTCTCCTTCATACAACGAGAAAAAAGAGACTGCGTCAGGCGGTCAACTTGGTAAGAATAATGGTTATCGGAAACGAGGTGTAGCCCGCTGTAACCGAGGGGCATTCATGGACCTTAACCGCGCTATCGCTGACCTGCCTCGGCGACACAACAAAGACGGCCAGATTCGCAACGTCGGTGTCGAGCTTGAGTTTGGCGGGATTTCCCCCGCACAAGCGGCCGATGTCGTCAGACGTATCCTAGGGGCGGAAGCCGAAAAGGTCGATCCGTTTCGTTACAAGATCCCGACGCAATATGGGCGTTTCACCCTTGAGCTCGACACGCGATGGGCGCATCCCGATTTTGTCGCCGCTTATGCCAGCGATCTGCCGGAGGACATTCGTGATGACGTCGCCAAAGGTATCAGCCAAGCTGCGGGTACGGTTCTGGTCGGCGTTTTTCCAGTCGAACTGGTCTGCCCTCCCATCCCTTATGATCAGCTGAAGATTCTGCGGCCGGTCGGTGCAGCGCTGGCGGATGCCGGGGCGCTCGGTACTGCGCACTCGGCATTCTCGGGTTTTGGAATGCATCTCAATGTTGAGGTCGCCGAACTGAAGGTAGCGCACCTGCTTGACACGATGCGGGCCTACCTACTGCTTGACTTCTGGCTGAGACGGGAAAGCCGGATCGCTCTCGTCCGCCAGCTGCAGCACTACATCCAACCGTTCTCGGAGTCCTACAAGCGGCACGTACTTGCACCTGACTATACGCCCGACCTGGCGACCTTCATGGATGACCATATGCGGCTTAATCCGACGCGGAACATGGAGCTTGATCTGCTGCCGATTTTCGCCGTGATCGATCGGGCTCGTGTTGAAACCGCGCTCCCGGGGATCAAAAACTCACCGCGGCCGACCTTTCACTGGCGCCTACCGAACTGTCGCATCGATGAGCCGGAGTGGGAGCCGGGCCAGGACTGGGACCGTTGGGTCACCGTCGAGAGGCTGGCGACGGACAAAGTTCAGCTTGACCATCTCGCCCGTGCCTATCTCCGCGATGGCCCGGCTACAGAGTTCCAGGCCCAGATGCGACGCTTCTTTGACATTCTACGTTAGAGCCGGTCGGCACGCACCCGGGCGCGTTCTCAATCAACAAGCCAGGCCAAGCCAGGGGTCTCTGACGCGGCGCACCTGATTTTGGTTTCGCGCCTCGTTCAGATGCACCCGCAGCCTGCCAACGATTCGGTGCAGTTCAGGCAGGTGTGTGTTGAGCACAGCGCGCCCCGGAGTGACAGGTTGCGCATGGGATAGCTCTTCAAGGAGTTTTGACATCCCTTCGCCGCTCTAACTTTCGGGGCGTGGAACATCGCTCACCTGCCCACTCGACCCAGACGATCGAACCGATAACGCGTCAGGGGACTACCTATTCCAGGTCTGCGAGCTTTTTCCCGGAAGGCACGCCAATGGCGCGGCGGTGCTCTGGACCGGCGCTCGAAAAAGAAAAGGCGCGGTACCGGTTTGGTCATCGCGCCTTGTGGTGCTTTCGTCGGAACGGCTCTTTTTCTAGAAGGGCGTGGGAAGCGCACTGATTTATCCACACCAGCGAGCAAGTTTCAGCCCACCACAGATTGCTCCGGCCCGCGCCGCGCCTGTAACTAGGCTGCTCCGCTAGGCTCCCAGTTTTACCGCAAAACCACAAGCGCTCAACGTAGCAGGTATTGGTGTGACAGACGACAGAAGCGAGGCTGGTGCCGCAGATGAAAACAGCGGCGCAGACAACTCCCGATCGTTGATGTCGGCAAAGATCACCTGCTCGGGCGGCCTGGCCGATTGGCTCGTGCGCCAAGGTGCAAGCCTCGCTTTGTCGTCTTACCAAACCGGGCAGCTCTATCTCATCGGCGTGCGCCCAGACGGCAAGATCAACTTCCATCAGGTCGGTGTGGGACGCGCGATGGGCCTTTGGGCCGATCCGCAACGGCTGGTGCTCGCGACACAAAACCAGGTGCTGCGTTTTGAGAACATCCTGGCGGCGGATCAGCGCATGGGCGAGGCTGACAGGCATTACCTGCCACGCGTGGCCCATACCACGGGCAATCTCGATATCCATGATATCGTCGTTCTCGACAACGGTGTAATCGTGTTCGCGAACACGCTATATTCGTGCCTTGCAACGCTGCATAACGTTCATGCCTTCAAGCCCATCTGGGCGCCGCCCTTTATCTCGGAACTGGCGGGAGAGGATCGCTGCCACCTGAATGGCATCGCCATGAAGGACGGCAACCTGGCTTACGTCACGGCGACCAGCCGTGCCGATGTCGTCAATGGCTGGCGGGCACGGCGCGAAGCCGGTGGATGCGTCATTGACGTTGCAACAAACGAGATCATCACCGAGAAACTCTCGATGCCCCATTCACCTCGCTGGCATGACGGCAAGCTTTGGGTTCTCAATTCGGGCACCGGTCATCTCGGCACGGCGGACCTGGTCAGAGGTGACTACACGCCGTTTGTCTTTTTGCCGGGCTTCGTTCGAGGACTTACCTTCCACAACAATCACGCCATCATCGGTTTGTCGCTGCCGCGCGAGGGCGCGTTCGCAGGTCTGCAGCTCGATGATGAGCTAAAAAAGCGGGACGCCGATCCCTGGTGCGGCGTGCAGATCGTCAACCTAGGCAGCGGCGATGTCGTTCAATGGATCCGCTTCGAAAGCGCGGTCAGCGAACTACTCGATGTCTGCGTTCTGCCAGGTGTCCGGTATCCCTCGGCCAGTGCTCCAGGAGCGCCGGAGATCGACAAGCTTGTCACCGTTGACGCATCGTCTAAGCCTGATCCTTAGAGAAAGAGCCACCGACTTGTCGAAACTCCACGCAAGCATCTCGTTCGTTGTTGGTGTCTTGGCCGCAGCGTTGGTTTTCACAGCGGCGCTGACATCCGTGGCGACGGCACAGAAAGCAAAGCCCGCGAAGAAGAGCGCGGCTTCGCCGGCTGGGTGGTCGGTCAAATGCGCTGACCGGGGCAAGAGCCTCGAGTGCAAGGCGCAACAAACGATCACGGTTCGAAAGACGCGCAAGCGGCTGCTTACAGTTTCGGTGGGGCCTGCCGAAAAGGGAAAGTCGGGGACAGTCCTGTTGCACATGCCGCACGGACTTTACCTGCCGGACGGCGTGAAATTCGGCATCGATGCAAGCAAGCCGCAATCCTTGGAAGTTCAGACATGTGATGCGGGGGGCTGCTATGCGGCAGCAAAGCTTGAAGCCAGAGACCTAACCGCGATGCAATCGGGTAAGAAGCTGGCGATTTCGTTCAAGAACCTCGGAAAGAGGCAGATTACGGTTGAGATGCCGTTGGCCGGATTTAGCGCCGCCTACAAGAAACTGAAGTAGCGCTTCCGGCTTATTCCAGCGCCCCGAACCCTAGCCCGGCGGTAATGCATCCGCTTGCCGCCGGTGTTTCTTGCCGAATTGGTCCCTGGGCGGACGCCCTGAAACAAAGCGAAGCACACGGACCCCAACTGGTTGCGTCCCAAACTGCTATTCAACTCTTACGCAAGTTTCGCTTAGAATTTTGCCGGGCTCTTCGCCGCATCCGCAGAAACCGTTGGGAACTCGCTTTTGGACTTTACAATAATTTTCTTTGGGCGTTTGGCAGGTGCAGTGGTAGGCGGCGAAGTCTGCGAACCAATTCTCTAATTCCTTTGTACTTTTGAATGTCGGGGACAATGTAAACGCTTTATCTATGTCTTGCGCCGACGTCGCGGTGGTGCAAGCGAAAGTCAATGCTAGAAGCAACAACCTCACGCGGTTCTCTCCTCTGAAAGTAAACTAACTACTGGAGCATATACTTACTCCACTGAAACTCAAACGCTTTGGCCAATAGTTTCAATCATGATGCCCTCTTCTTGTCCGTGCAATGATGTTTGACCCAGGGGCTGCTCAATCAGCCAATAGACGCTATGCAATTTACAGGTTGCTTCCATTCACACCACTATCAAGGCTCGCAATGCAATACCTCTCAAACCGGCACCAACGGTTTGACAGGTATCGGATGCCAAGCCTGCGCGACGAGCTGCAAGGAATGGAATCCCTCGTGCTGTTCTGCGCCGCTGTCGGGTATTGAGCCGTAATGGCCGACCCAGGTGGGACTTGTCTCAGCCTTGTCCACGGATACGAGGTGGGCGAAGGCGTATCGAGCCAGTCGGTGCATTTCCCACGCTCGTGACTCCATTGCGAGGCGCCGGAGTGCGTGACGGAATGTCGGACCGCGGAGTCCTGGAAACGCACCGTGGATGGCATCGTACTTGTCAATCCAGACATGTGCATCGGCTGTAAAATTTTCTCGTGGGCATGTCCATACGGAGCACGGGAATACGACTACGATCAGGGGGCATGAAGAAGCGCACGCTATGTGTAGACTGCACCTAAAATGAGCTTCTGTGGAAAGAGGACCGGATACCGGCATGTGTGCGGGCGTGCCCGACGGGCGCGCGCCACTTCGGTGACCTCGGCGATCCCTACAGCTCTGTGTCCAAGGTCGTTGCCTGGCGCGGCGGTTATCATCTGATGACGGAGCTCAGCTAAAAGCGTCAACAAATATCTGCTGCCGCGGTGATGGTAGGCGGGGTGCTCATCGAACGCTGGCCATTTTTCGCTGAAGCCGAGCATATCGTGATGTTTTATTATGGAGCTGAGGCAGCCTGAGAGCGAGCGTCGAAAGAAAACTCTGCGAGGAGAAGAAAGATGATAGGCACCCAATGGCTGGACATCGCGCCGATCTCCGCCAAACGCGCAAACGAAGCGCGCCGCGAAGCGCACAATGCGCTGCACTGGATGGCGCGGATCGCCAACAGCTACCGGCCAACTGAGGATGACAATCGGCATGTCCTCTTGCAATGGCACGACGAGGCCGGCGTGCTGCGTACAAAGCCGTTCGGTGGCACCGTGACCGTCGAGTTGCGCCTCGGTTGCCTCGAACTCCAGTTCTGTGAGCATGGGGTACCCGCGCCGCATGTCTTATCCTTCGAAGAGCGCACACCGGCGCACGTCGAGGCCTGGGTCCTGGTCGAGCTCTTGCATAGAGGGATCGACCGCGATCGCTTTTCGAAAGTGCTGCCCTATCCCGCCGAAGACCTACTGCTGGGCGATCATCGGGAGCACGAAGTGGAAGCGTACGTCGATGAACTTTCGGCGCTCAATGGCTGGATGCGCAATGCCGCCACTGTGCTTGCCGCGCTGCGCCACGAATTGGCCGCTGATACGGGTCGGGATTATCGAAGCGAGGAGATCGTCTGCTGGCCGGAGACGTTTCAACTTGGCCTCGATCTTCCGCTCGGTCGGGGCGGAGGTACGGAAAGCCTTCGAGCGGGACTTTCGGCGGGCGACGGCCTGCGCCCCCATCCTTTCTTCTTCGTCGGTGCAAAGGAACAGGCGTACTCGGGCGATTTCGACGCCGAGAGCATTCTTTCGGTGCACCGGATCGCGACTGACAACCTAGCCGCAGCGGATGTCATCGCGTTCATGCGCCGTGAGGTCGGCACTCATCGCAAGCGTCTGGCAAGCTAGCGAGAGCGAAGATGAGTTGGCCCTACGTTGCAGCAAAGTTGGCACTCGGCTTCTTCGCGCCCATCGTGTCCAATGACTGTCCGTTAGCCGGCGTCTTCTCGCACAATAGCCGGCGCAGGTCGCCCGACTTGTTGAACTGCTTAGCGATGTCAACCATGACGCCCGCCATCGGCATCACGGTTTCGCCTTCGGCCCAGAACAGGCCTACGTCCTGGCTCGCCTCGGGCTCAATAAGCCGTAGTGCTTTTGTCCCGGGGTGAAGACCTGGCATTCGCGTGAAATGCGACGGGATGATCGTGCACAGCTCAGTGAACTGCACCTGAAACATCAGGTGAAGAATCGATTCGGATTCAATCTTCGGCACGACTACGCATCCTGCCTGTTTGAATGCATCATCGACGAACCGGCGTTCGTGCATTGATGGCCGCAGCATTGCCAAAGGCAGAGCGGCGGCGTCCTTCCAAGTGATCTCAGTTCTATCCTCGAACTCGTCCGTATCTGGCACAAGAAGACTCAGCCGCTCCGTATAAATCGGCATGAAGTTTCTACGCCCAAGGTCCGCCTGTTCGAGGTAGGTCACCGCGCAGTCTAGCGTGAAGTTGTCAAGCCCGAGCTTCATGGCCTCATTGCCAATAAAATGTACATCGACAAGAACACCGGGATGAGCTTCGCGCACCTTTTGCAATAGCACTGGCAGGATTGGTGACATCGAGGGCATGGCGCCCATGCGCAGCGACCCATGGAGGTCCTTCTGCATCGCCTTGATTTCATCGCGCATTGCATCGCAATGCGAGATGATCAGCCTTGCCCATTTAGCAACATGCTGGCCTTCTGCGGTGAGACCATGAAAACGCTGGCCGCGCCCACGCAAGAAGATCGGAACGCCGAGCTCGAACTCGAGCTGCTTAATTCCGCTGGAAAGACTTGGTTGCGTAACATTGCAACGCGATGCCGCCCGGCCGAAATGCTCCTCTTCGACAACGGCAACTAAGTACTTGAACTGTCTGAGAAACAAAACTTCTCCTCCTGGCTAACTGTCCTTCCAGTCGGACCAGAGCGGTCTACACCTAGCTCAAAAACCTGGAAAAATCCGCAAACTGCATTTCGAGATTATAGTTCAGACTGCAATAAATTGCCACTTTGATAAACCTTATCAATCACCTGATATAAGTGGACACTTCCAGGCAGATTTATGCAGAGTACTGACCTCATCCCTTTCCTAGCTTTTGCGCTCGCGGCCGGTCTTCTGATCGGATGCGTTGGGGTTGGCGGAGTGATTCTTGTGCCGCTACTGACCTACGCCGGCGGGATTCCGATACAAACGGCCATAGCAGCAGCGATGTTCGCCTATCTCGTCTCAGGAGCGATCGGCACAATCGTTTTCGCCCGAAGAAGATCGATCCGATGGGATTTGACCGCGTGGATGTGGGCTGGGGCGATGCCGGCCGCATTCGCGGGGGCGCTTGCCGCGAGTGCTGCGCCAGCATGGATCCTTGAGCTGCTAATCGGAGTTTTAGCGGTCGGCTCCGGGCTCAATTCGCTTCTCGCGAAAACTGCAATGCAGTCCACGCCTTACGGCAGTCTTTCAATGCCAGCGCTCCTGGCTATTGGTGCTGTCACAGGGTTCGCCTCTGCGCTCACCGGTACAGGTGGGCCATTGGTCCTTATACCTATCCTGATGCTGCTAGATATACAGGTACTAGCCGCTATCGGCCTGGCCCAGGCCATCCAACTACCAATCGCTGCGTTGGCGACGGCAGGCAACATCTATGCAGGAAGTCTTGATGTTTTTCTGGGTTGCCTTCTGGCTGCCGGTATCTCGTTTGGCACGTGGGGTGGTGCGCGAATTGCTCATATTCTTCCGACACCAACGCTTAGGGCAGTTGTCTCCGCGCTAATGGTTGCCGTTGGGGCGATGATCTTGGTGAAGCTTATCTATGTGACATTGGCTGGGTGACCATGTCTCATGGCGGGACGACCTCATAGCCACAGACAAACCCCTGATAGGCGTTGCGGATTTGACTATTTGACGCAGCGAAGCGCCCACTTGGAAATGCGAGGCCGCGCCTGAGACCGCTTCGGTATCGGGGCGATACGCTGTCTTGCTTGAAGCCCCAATTGCAATACACAGTATCCGTGGAGGAGCGCCATGGCTGAGGCCGCAAAGCGCAAGAAAGTCACCATCAATACTCTGATGGCCAAAAAGAGAAAAGGTGAGCCGATAACGCAGCTTGCCGCTTACGATTATCGCACTGCAGTTGTGTCAGATCGCCTCGGCATGGATATTTTGTGCGTTTCCGACACTGGCGGCATGATTTTGTTCGGACACCAGAGCACCGTTTCGGTCAGCTTCGAAGAAGTCATGATGATGAGCAAGGCCATCGACCGCGGATCGAAGTATGGCATGCGCATGGTCGACATGCCGTATTGGAGCTTCCATGTCTCTAAAGAACAGGCGATTGAGAACGCTGGCCGATTCGTCCACGAAGCGAATGCCGAAGTTATGAAATGTGAGGGCAACCGGCATCACGCCCCCAACATTGAAGCAATCGTGCAAGCTGGAATTCCCGTGCAAGGTCACATCGGGATCACGCCAATGCGGATGCCCCAGCTTGGCGGTTTTATAGCACAAGGCAAGACCGCCCGGCGCGCGAAGGAACTCATCGATGACGCAAAGGCTATGGTCGACGCAGGCTGCTTCTCGATCTTGTGCGAGGTGACGACGTCGGAAGTGGCCGAATACCTTGCCGAGATTCTGCCTGTGCCGGTGATAAGTCTCGGCGCCGGTTGCCGCGCGGATGGCGTACACATCATTTCATCGGATCTCTTCCATCTATGGGAAGAGCACGTGCCCAAACACTCACGCATCTACACGGATCTTATCCCGATTATGGAAGACGTCATCACTCGCTATATGAAAGACGTGGTGGATCGGGATTACCCGGGTCCGAAAGAAACAGTCAACATGGCGCCTGATGAACTCGAGGCCTTCGCGCGCGACATGAAGTGGGAGCGCAAGCTCGAAGAAATCAAGGCTGTATAGTATCAACGGCTCCGAGAAGTTCGCCATGGATGGCGTGGCGTTTGTCCGCGAACTTCTCGGTTTTCATCTCATCGAAAGATAATTTCTGCCCTTTTCGCTTCTGCAAAAAAGTTGAGAAACCCAAGCTAGAAGCGAACTCTGGTGATCCTGGAGTTATGGCTAAAAGCAGGTCTTCACCCGAGAACAATTTGCGATAGCACAGCTAGGCCAGCAGCGACGATGAGAGCTACAAGCGGCCAAGCAAGTGTCCGGCCGGAGCGCGCGCGTACACAATCATAGGAAACAGTGCAGTTTGAACAATCCGCTGGCGTCCCGCCCTGGCAGGCCGGCCGATACGCGATTTTATTTCCTGTCTGCATCACCGTGCTCCCCTCACTTTCGAATATCGGCAGGGCCCTTGATGATCCCGCGCCACTGGTAGGTTGTCTCTTGTAATTAATATGGCTGATGAGCCCTGAGGCGCGTTGATCGAGCTCAATTTAGAAATCAAAATATTTATAGACCTCAGCTATAAGCTCGCTTGGCCCGGGTCTTTTTTGCATCCGCGTTGGATAGACGAGGTGCGCATTCGGATAGGCAGCATTTATTGGAAATGGCCTTTCGTGCGGGGCAACCTGCTTCAATCAGTCGCAAGCTTCCGTGGGTTCTGGTGATGAGCGGCGTGGACCAACGCCTGAACAAGTTCGGTTCTTCCCGGTACTTCGCCCATGTAGGTGCGCCTGATCAAAATGACCGAGAATTACGGATAATAAAAAAGTCTTCTCCGCGGCAGCGCGTCAACTCGCGTGCAGAAACGTTTCTTGTTGAACGGGAGAGAATCGCATGACGAAAGCTAAGAATCCCGACCTCACCTATCCCGACTTGTCCAACTACGAGATCCCCGAAGATAAGCTCGCGCAGATAGAAGGGATGAGGGACGCAGAAAAGCGTGCGCTGATGGCGCGAAAAGCAGAACTCGAAGAATGCGAATGCCGCGAAGGGATGTTCCCCAATCCTATGGCCAGCCGCCGCTCATTCTTCGCGGGCGCCGCTGCTGCTGCTGCGGCTGCTGGGTCGCTTCCCATGGTGGCTCGGGCAGCCGCGCCTCCAGGGGCCAAGGAATTCGAGGTTCCGTCCGATCCGACCAAGGTTCAGGGCCGTCTCACCAACGACGACGGCGGCTACGGCTCGCGGTCACAGTTTGAAGACGAAGTGCGCTGGCGTTTCCCGACGAAGACCAAGGAATCATCCTGGACCATGACGCCGCTTGCGGCGGGTATGGGCATGATCACGCCGTCGGGTCTTCACTTCGAGCGCCATCATGGCGGCATCCCGACGATCAACCCGGCCAGCCACTCGCTCATCGTGCACGGTATGTGCGATAAGCCGAAAAAGTACTCGGTCGCCGACCTGAAACGCTTCCCATCGGATTCACGCATTAACTTCATCGAATGCTCCGGGAACGGCCTTACCGAGTTCAAGGCTCCCTACCTGAAGACGGTGCAAGGCACACATGGCCTAACCAGCACTTCGGAGTGGACCGGCGTACCGCTTTCGACAATTCTCGACGAAGTCGGCGTGAAACCGGGTGCAGCGTGGATCCTCGCGGAAGGCGCGGACGCCGCGGTCATGACGCGAAGCGTGCCGATTGACAAGGCGTGGTCGGATGCGATGATTGCCTACGGGCAAAACGGCGAAGCGCTGCGGCCAGAGCAGGGCTATCCCATCCGCCTGATGCTTCCCGGCTACGAAGGCAATACTCACATTAAGTGGCTGCGCCGCCTGGAAATTAGCGACAAGCCATTCCAGACTAGGGAAGAGACGTCGAAATACACCGACGTCGTGAAGGATGGCAAAGCGCGTCAGTTCTCCTTCACCATGGAAGCCAAGTCGGTGATCACCTTCCCGTCAGGTGAGATGAAGCTACCGGGTCCAGGATTCTATGAGATCACTGGTCTGGCATGGTCGGGTCGCGGACGTGTCAAGGACGTCGAGGTCTCGACCGACGGCGGCAAGACTTGGCATTTAGCCTCGTTGCAAGGGCCTATTCTGCCGATCTGCCATACGCGCTTCCGCTTCCCGTGGATGTGGGATGGCAATCCTGCGTTGATTGCCAGTCGTTGTATCGACGAAACCGGCTACATGCAGCCGACCATCGCCTCGATCAATGAAGTTCGCGGCGTCAACGGTCATCCGAAGTTCGCCTCCATCTATCACCTCAACGGGATCATGGCTTGGGCCATTGGTGCTGACGGCTCGGTAGTCAATGCCGTCCACAAGGTGTGAGGAAAATAGCCATTGAAATACAAGGGCCGCACCGCTTCGAGCACGAGCAAAGGAGCTAAACGCGGTCAGGGAGAACGAACATGATCAAGAAACTTACTGTGCCCTCTCGTGGCGCGACGGTGGCCGCTGGTGCACTTGTCGTCACGTTGTCTTTCGCGGCCGTTGCTGGCGCCGAGACATTTGGCTTCGGCACGACGCCGACCGAACAGGAAATCGCAGCCGTCGACATCGACGTGATGCCTGACGGTCGCGGTTACCCGGAGGGGTCGGGGACTGTCGCCCAGGGCAAGGAGGTCTACGCCTCGAAGTGCGCGGCCTGCCACGGTGAAAACATGGAGGGCGTAAAAGAAGCCGGCGGTGCTGCCCTGATCGGCGGGCGCGGATCCATCGGCACGCCAAAGACCAAGAAGACGGTAGAGAGCTATTGGCCATATGCCTCGACGCTGTTCGATTACGTCAAGCGCGCCATGCCGTTTAACGAGCCGGGCTCAATGTCGAACGATGAAATCTATGCTGTCTCCGCATACATCTTGCACAAGGCCAAAATTATTGACGCCAATGCGACCATGAACGCTGAGACGATGGGCAAGGTGGAGATGCCAAACAAGGACGGCTTCATTCCGGACCCCCGCCCGGATGTGTTCAACTATCGCTGAATGCGGTAGCCGACATGGCCGGGGCGGTGGTCTTGATCGGGTTCGTAGGCCATCACTCCGGCTTTCCCGGAACTGTCAGGGTTTGAGCGAATGCAGGCGGAGGCCCAGCGCCAGATCGTCAACGTTCACGCCATCTTCAACGTCGTGAACGCTGCCGTAATGGTCGGCTTCATAACCCAGCTCGCCCTGCTCGTGGAATAGCTGGTTCCGAACCGCCCGCTCGAGGAAGGCGAAAGCTTGGCACCGCGTTTCATCGATGATCAGCTGCTCGACGAGCCGTCCATTGCGCTCGATGCCGTCACGCGCCAGATCGTCAGGGGTAGGCTCGTGCGCGAAATGCTCGCTTCAGCGATCCCCGAAATTACCTCAGGCAGCCGGCCGCAGCTTGACAAGCTGAAGGCAAGGGATCAATCCGTAAACGTACTTCATAGCTAGGTCATCGGCTACGTTCGCAAGGTCAGCCTGAGCACCCCCCCCCCACGGCAGACCGATCAATTGGCCGGACGAATCCGGATTGCCAACGATCTGGAGCCCATCGGTGACCAGACCGCTAGGGATCTCGTTACCTCGTCGCAGAAGCGGAGCGACGAGAGCGTCGTGATCAGTCGGCCAACTGCCCGCGCGATTGCAGAACTGCACTAAAGGGGCACAGCGGTAATCAGCCGGGCGCTTTAAATCCGATAGCGTGCCCCGCCTTGTTTCCCGGGCGGCAGCTTTTCGATGGAATACCCGGCCTTTCCGATGCGCGCGAGCTGCACGGGTGGTGTGAGGCTGCCAGCCGACTTCAGCGCTCAGGGCGGAGTTGTAGCGGCCGGAGCGAGTGTTCAGAAATTGAATCAGCTGGCCGACCTGTGTGGTGCGCATGCGATTAGCCTGAGTGCTATCGGCGCCCGTGCTTGCCATTGTAGTGAACATTTTCATCAGCGCTCACCTCAGTTTTGGGCAACGGGGAACTCCTCGGGCCCTGCATTGAGGCAAGCCCGGACGGTACCAGGCTTGGCGGAAACATTAGGCTAATCCCTTGCGCCGCGCTCTGTTAGCAATGCTCTGTCTTGGAACTAATTCCAGTCCTAATGCTCTGGATCAAGGCAAGAAATTCATACTGTCCCGATGTCAAAGGCAATCTGGCCTTTGTAATCATACGATAGAAAAATTAATTCGCACACGGGCTCGTTATCACAGTCCGCAATCTGCTCCGAATCACCTGACGACGAACAGGACCCAGAAACAGATTTCCCTCTAGGCAGCCGTTTCATAAGGATTTACTCTTCTCAGACCCGGCATTCTTATCGCCTGCGATCGGTTCAGGCAGAAGAATGCCCGCCCCCCTTTTGTCCTCATAGGTCTCTTGGTTCGAGTTCGGCCAAGCAAATAAAACGCGTCCCCAAAATCACTTTATCCATCGACAAGTGCCAATGTCCGAAAACCCATGTGTCCGGCTTGTATCGTTCCCACATGCCTTGAAATGCCTGTCTGGTTCGCGAGATGGCAACGGCTTTATCGATTTCATGGTGCAGCAAAACCGCCTGGGCGACCTCATGGGGACAGTCGTGTGTCACCATTATCGCCGGTTTCTCGTCAAGGTACTTTTCACGGATACTCGCAAAATCCGGATCTGACAATTCCTCGTCGGGCCACCAATTCAGGCCCTCGGTTCGCCCCTTTAGGTTTACCGACAGCGCGCCCCCGCAAAAAAACATATCGGCTTCACTGTGTCCGTCCGTGATGCAAAGGGATTGGCTTCGGCAGGCTGCCGGATCATCATGATTTCCGCGTATGAAGCGATGGTTGCCCTCGTGTTTCATCGCGTCGTACGGCGGGTCCGGAAATGCTCTGACACCATTGGGTGTCGGCGCCCAAAATCCCAGGCCCATATCACCGATCTGAATGGACTCATCCACACCTTTGATCAGGCTTTCGTATTGTTCGAATTTGCCGTGAACATCGCCGATGAACCTCAAGTGATTAACCTCGCTATGTCGGATTGGCCGGGATTTTCCCTGCATCCGCTACGCGGCTGCAGGGATTTTGGAAAATGCTGAGTGTGGGGTATATCGCGTTGAGCTGCGAGAACTCAACCTGCGGGTCTTTGGTTTGCACGCGCTGTCCGGATGCAAGGGTGTGCGCCTGCTGCGCCTTATCTTTGTCGCGGCATTGTCGGCGAGGCCGCCCGAGAAGCACGTTTGACGGCCGCGCAAGTTTGGATATTGACAAGTTCTGACATGACCACGGAGCAGTCACGATGACCGGCGATCACGCAACCTTGGAGGCCTTGACAAAACGTCTGATTGCGTTCCGCGATGCACGTGATTGGCAACAATTCCACTCGATAAAGAATTTAATCATCTCGCTCAACCTGGAAGCCGCCGAACTTATGGAGCTAATCCAATGGAAAAGCGAGGAGGCCGTCGAGCTATTGAGCGAGACCGAAGCCGGTAAGGCCCGGATTGCCGAGGAGTGTGCGGATGTATTCCTTTATCTACTGCTGATCGCCGAACGGGCTGGCCTCGACCTCGCCGAAATCGCTCTTGCCAAAATCGCGACGAACGATCTGAAATACCCCGTGGAAAAGGCACGCGGCAACGCTCTCAAGTACAACGAGCTCCGAGACCCATCGAAGTAAGACGGAAACAGTTGGTCGGTTTTCCGCGCTTGCCGATGATGCGCACCTCGCGCAACGTCTCGGATGGGGACTGAATTTTCTCTATTAAGTTGAAGCCGAATGGCTGCGGCAGGCTCTGCGCGTGTTGGCGAGTAAACTTGTGCGTCGGAAGCGCCGATCGTATGCGGGAATTATGGGCGGCCTAGGAAACCGCGTCTTGCTCAGCATAGAAGTCCTGCAAAATGCCCACCACTTCCGGTCGGCTAAATTCTAGTGGGATTGGTTCGCGGCGTGCCAGCATGGCGCGCTGGTCGGTTCCGGATATCGAGATGCGATAATCTTTTCCATGCGGACAGGTCTTGGCAGTGGCCATGCCGTAGCATTTCCTGCAATAGAACGTTATGTCGATCTTGAGGGGTTTGGTCTGCAGGGCGCCGTCCCACAACTGATCAAATATGTTTTGTGCGTCATAGGGACCGTAATAGTCGCCTACGCCGGCGTGATCTCGACCGACGATCAAATGAGAACAGCCGAAATTTTGTCGGATCAGGGCGTGAAGCAAGGCCTCCCGCGGGCCGCCATAGCGCATTTCGATCGGATATCCGGCCTGAACCACTGTTTCTGGGACGAAGTAGTTGTCGATCATCGCCTGGATTGCGCGCGTTCGAACGTCGGCAGGAATGTCGCCCGGTTTGAGTTTGCCCAAGACCTGATGGATGAAAACGCCGTCGGTCACCTCAACTGCGATCTTCGCCAGATGCTCGTGACTGCGATGCATCGGATTCCGGGTCTGGAATGCCGCCACCTGCGACCACCCCTTTTTCTGAAAGAGGGCTCGCGCTTCGCTTGGATGGAGATAGAGACCTTGGTAGCGCGCAGGATAATCGCTTTCTGAAATAACGGTTACGCGCCCCGCGAGATTGATTTCCGCCTGTCCCATCACCTTCTGGACACCGGGATGAGCCGGATCGGTGGTGCGATAGACGTGTTCGCACTCGAAGGCGGGATCGATGCGGTATTTTTCGGTAACGTTGAGGATGCCCAGGATTTCACCCGTTTCCGCATCGGAAAGCGACACGTCCTCCCCGACAAGAATGCTGTCGGCCAAGTCCTGACTGCACGACAGGGTTATCGGGATCGGCCAGAATAGTTGGGTCGACAATCGCATGTCCTTGCAGCTGCTTCGCCAGTCGTCATGGCCCATGAATCCCTCGAGCGGAGTATAGGCGCCCATGCCGAACATCAGCAGGTCGGACACCTCACGACTTTGCATCGGAACCGACTTCAAACTCCGCGCATGGGCCAGGTCAGAAGCGCGTTGCTGCGTCGGCACCAGCAGCACATTCAGATCGTCAGCGCCATGAGGCTTGACCAGATGCGACATTCGAAATTTCCACCTCTTCATCAAACCATTGGAACGTCGGCGTTTATGCGCGTTAGCGCCGCTTCGAGATCCAGGACATTTCACAGCTGACAGATACTTCAACAGATCGTAATGTTTGCATGCAAGAGGGTCCACCGAGAAATGGGTTCTTTCAATCCACCCAGAAATCGGTTCTTTCAATTTAGAAATCGGTTCTTTCAATAATGTTTACGCACGTCTCGCTGTGATTTTTGAGAGACCATCATCATAGAGCGCATCTTATTTGTCATAGCTGTGCCGTGTGTTGACGGCGGCAGCTTGGGCCTGGAATAGTTGGCACAACGGGAGTTGGAGAAAAGTTTATGTTCATAATCAACCCATTCGCGGAACTTTCGGCCACCATTTCGCCTACCCTGATCCAGGGATTCGTCTGGGCAATGATCCTCTGTGTAGTCGTTGGCACCCTTTTCGACATCATCCACAAACGGAGCGCGGCGTATTTCTTCGAAAACATGCGCAACGCCGAGGCCGACGCGGACAAGCAGATCGACGGCCGGGAGAAACTCTCAATTGCCGTGCAGACCGCCGTGAACGACGTCGCGCTGTCGGGCGAATTCTGCAACGAGCGGCGCAGGATTGCCCATCTCCTGGGAATGTACGGCTTCATCATCTATGTCGTCATGACGGCTGTCTTGGTTTTCGCCTATCCGACGCCGGCCACGCCCGCTCCTGGCGCTTTCGTGGCATTATGGTACATTGGTGCACTGATGATATGCGTCGGAGGCTACTGGTTCTGGTTCTTCATCCGCGCCGATGTCGCGGCGGAAGGCTCGTCGCCGTTCCGTCTCATGCGCGCCGATCTGTTCGTCGTTTCGCTCGTCCTCAGTGCGACCTTCGGGCTGCTATGGGCCTGGCTGCAGACGGCTGGCGCAGCGGGGTGGGACATGGTGTTTCTGGGGCTGTACCTGATCGCGACGACCGTCCTGTTCGCCGGAGTCCCCTGGTCCAAATTCTCCCACATGTTCTTCAAGCCGGCCGCGGCGTTCGCGAAAAGGATTTCGAAAGCCAACGGTTCTGCCGATAATTTGCCGACGCTGTCCCGTGACGATCCCGAACAACAAAAAAGACACTCGATGGAACTGTTGCGAGACGCTCCGATGCAAATGGGACTTGGCATCAAGCGCGAAGCACCCCGCCATTATTAGAAACAGCCCGCAAGTTCTAGCTTAATAGATAAGGAGCCGGCTCATGCCTACCTTCGTCTATATGACAAGGTGCGACGGATGCGGACATTGCGTCGACATCTGCCCCTCGGACATCATGCACATCGATAAGACCTATCGGCGTGCTTACAATATCGAGCCCAACATGTGTTGGGAGTGCTACTCATGCGTCAAGGCTTGTCCTCAGAATGCGATCGATGTCCGCGGTTATGCAGATTTCGCCCCGCTCGGTCACAGCGTTCGCGTTAATCGCGACGAAGAAAAAGGTACGATCGCCTGGAAGATCAAATTCCGTAACGGCACAGAAAAGAATTTCTTGTCTCCCATTACCACTAAGCCCTGGGGGCAGGCGATCCCTCAGCTCGCGGATGTTGCCGGTCCCAGCCAGGACATGCGCGACAGCCAGTTGCTGTACAACGAGCCAAAATATATCCGCATGGATGAAGGTGGTTTGCATACGCTTGAGTCGAACGGACTCAAGCTGAAGAAAGGCGTGTACTACTGATGGCTTACAAAACGATTGTCGAAGACGACATCGATATTCTGGTCGTCGGTTCGGGCCTTGGCGGCAGTGGTGCTGCCTGGGAGGCCAGATTCTGGGGGCAAAACAAGAAGATCGTCATTGCCGAAAAAGCCAATATCGATCGCTCTGGTGCGGTCGCTCAGGGTCTGTACGCGATAAACTGCTATATGGGTACACGCTGGGGCGAAAATAACCCGGAGGACCATGTCCGCTATGCCCGCATCGATCTGATGGGACTGGTGCGGGAAGACCTGCTCTTCGATATGGCCCGTCACGTTGACTCCACGGTGCACCAGTTTGAAGAGTGGGGCCTGCCCATCATGAAGAACCCGAAAACGGGAAACTATCTTCGTGAAGGCCGATGGCAGATCATGATTCACGGCGAGTCCTACAAGCCCATTGTGGCCGAGGCCGCCAAGAAATCGGCGGACAAGGTTTTCAACCGTATCTGCGTCACCCACCTGCTAATGGACGACGGCAAGGAGAATCGGGTTGCCGGTGCGGTTGGCGTCAACGTCCGCACAGGAAACTACCACGTCTTCAAATCAAAGACCGTGATCTGCGGCGCGGGCGGTGCCTCCAACATCTTCAAACCGCGTTCAGTGGGCGAAGGGTCCGGCCGTACATGGTACGCGCCCTGGTCGTCTGGGTCTGCCTATGGCCTCATGATCGAAGCCGGCGCCAAAATGACACAGATGGAAAATCGCATCGTGCTGGCGCGTTTCAAAGACGGCTATGGCCCGGTTGGTGCTTACTTCCTGCATCTGAAGACCTATACACAAAATGGTCTGGGTGAAGAGTATGAGTCCAACTGGTTTCCCGAACTGCAAAAAATGGTCGGCAAGGAGTACTTGGATCCAGAAGTTTCGCACTTAACACACAGACCAATTCCGACCTGCTTACGTAATCATGCGTTGATCAGTGAAGTAAATGCCGGCCGCGGCCCCATTCACATGGTGACCATGAAAGCCTTCCAGGATCCTCATCTGGAAGAAGTCGGTTGGGAAAACTTCCTGGGAATGACCGTCGGCCAGGCGGTCCTTTGGGCCTCCACCGATGTGGATCCCAAGAACGAGAACCCCGAGTTGACCACATCGGAGCCCTACGTGATGGGCTCGCATGCGACTGGCTGTGGTGCGTGGTGCTCCGGCCCCGAGGACGTTTCCCCTCCCGAGTATTTCTGGGGTTACAACCGCATGACGACCGTCGAGGGTTTATTTGGCGCTGGCGACGCAGTCGGCGGCACGCCTCACGCCTTCTCTTCCGGCTCGTTCACCGAAGGCCGTCTCGCCGCAAAGGCCGCCTGCCATTATATCGACGACGGAAAGGCCGAAGGCATTGTAGTATCTGAAGAGCAGATCAGCCGCCGAAGGAAAGAAATTTACAAGCCACTGGAGCATTACAAGGTCTACCGCAACGCGATTGTGGCGGGCACAGTGAACCCTCACTACATCAATCCCCAGCAGGGTTTGGACCGTCTGCAGAAGCTGATGGACGAGTATTGCGGTGGGGTGACCGTCAACTACATGACCAACGAGAAGCTCCTAAGCATCGGTCTTAAGAAGCTCAAGATCATGGAGGAAGACCTTGAGAAATTGGCCGCAAAGGATATTCACGAGTTGCTCCGTGCGTGGGAGTTGAAGCACCGTCATCGCACCGCAGAGTGTGTTACGCAGCACACCCTGTTCCGCAAAGAGACCCGGTGGCCCGGCTACTACTATCGAGGCGATGCCATGAAGGTGGACGACGAAAACTGGCACGTGCTGACCGTTTCGCGCCGCGATCCGAAAACCGCTGAGTACACCATGGAAAAGGCGCCTTGCTATCACCTAGTCGATGCGGACGATTAGCATTATCCCCAAGCAGAAGTTCAACGCGAGGTACCGTTTAGGTCTGAAGGAATCGCAGTGTCGAATGTTCGTCTTTTGAGATGCACTCTATGATGTCGGTCTCTTACAAATCACAGCGAGACGTGCGTGAACATTATTGAAAGAACCGATGAGGAAATACAGGCCATAGCAAATCCCCTGTGGCGCGACCTCGTGAAAAATTCCAACGAAGGCCGATATGGCGACTTCGTCAAAAATTTCGCCAATTCCCTGGCGCTTGCCATGAACCAAGTCGAGGCTGGCCGCCAGTTCGCAGGCAGCGAACTGGCCAGAAATCTGGCTGACGACGCCGACTTTCTCGGAATTATCCGTCGGGGCGAACATGTGACGGTTCTTTACCGACAACGGTGCACCAAAAAGCAGGGCGAATGGCTTGGCAGACTTGTCCTCGGCTACGAGGATGAAAAGGTCAGGATTTTCGGTGCATCCATCTTCTAAGCAGTATGGTCGGATTCGACATGAGTAAAACCATCCAGGACGGCAAGTTTGTCGAACTAACCTACAAGGTGACCGACAAGAAATCGGGGCGTGTTCTCACCATGGTCGAATTCCCGTTGGGCTATGTCCACGGACACAATGAAATTCTGTCCCCTTTCGTCCACAAGGAGTTGGAGGGCAAGTCCGCCGGCGACGTAATCGAGGTGCCGATCGACGGCAATCAGATCTTCGGCCCCAGAGACGAGTCGCTGGTTTTTACCGATCACATCGAGAACGTTCCCGAGGAATATCGGCAGGTCGGAACCTCCATCCTCATGGAAAACGACAAGGGCCAAACCCGCAGCTTTATTGTGACGCGGGTTGACGACAAGACATTGACTGTCGATGGTAATAACCCGCTTTGCGGCAGAGAGGTCGTTTTCGTACTCGACATACGGAACGTACGCGAGGCAACCAATGAGGAGGCAATGGCGGGCGGAGCAATCAGCGCGGAGGCGGATATCGACCCGTCACTTATGAAACCTGTTTGAGCAGCAGTGTAGAATCTTTCTTCAGGAACCAAATGCCGCTTTTCTCTGACAAATCCGACCGCCGCATCCATTTCGCAGGATGCTTTGATTGGCATCGGGCAAGTCGCGGCTTCAGTTTCCTGCAATTGCAAGCTCGACTTCTCGGCAAGAGGTGACTTATGAGCGAGAAAAAAACCACACCAAAAGTTCCTGATGGCCATACGCGATTTTTGACAACCCGTCAGAAGAAGCCGAATGAAAAGGGATTTGTTGGTTATGAGACCATCTGGGAATCATTCCAGACGGAATCTGAATACGAGACCCCCAAACGGCCATAGGCGTCAGGGAGTAGCGCTGCTGAGCCGGGTCGAGCGGCAACGGCCTGTATCGCAACGGCTGCTCTGCGTTGCGGCGTGATGCTGTGCAGTAGTGCCGGGCGCCGTTCATCACTCCGCATGATTAGGATATATCGAAGATACTCCGAGACATGGAGACTGCCGCCGACTTGGGAAGCTGATCCCGCATTTGTCAAAACAACGCTTACGAAAATTGGCTTTTTACCCAATGGTCGAATTCGCTTGTCTGAACTAGATAAGAGCCAGCAAGCCGCTAACTTCGACGCCCAGGAAGCTGCTTTTGATCGAGTGCAGTCCTTTATTACTGACCGCGCTGAGAAAGTCGGAACGGCGGTTTTTACGAGTGGCCAAGCTCGTAACTACGGTGACGATTATCTTGTGCGGGCTGCGGTGATCCTGGCTGGCGCCATGTTCCCGATCACCGAAGTGAGCAGCTACGCAGAAATTTTTGTCAATAATACAGGCACTGAACTCTCCGGAACGAAAGCCTACAAGATGACGTTTGCCGCTGATGCTTTCCCGCGGTGACGACCTCTTGGTCGTGAACGATACATAGCCCTGGCACCTATGATTTGGTCAAGAATTCGATTGATCGATACAGTATTGTCCCAGCTACCAAAGCCCGTAGTTATTACGACGATGGCTCCTTGACCATCACGACCACAAATCAATTACCGTCAGACGAAAAATCCAACTGGCTCTCATCATCTGAGGGCACAATTAACGCACTGGTCCGCTCTTTTGCTCCAACTGATGAGTTTTTTTCACTCGATTATTGTTTGCCAGACCTTGTTCAAGAGTAGCCCACTGAGCGATGCCGCTTTGGGTGAAAGTTCAATTGAATTCGAGTTACCGCTAGGTCTGCTTCGGGTATAGGCTGTGCGAAAACGAGAACCGCCCAGCAAGTTCAGCCAAAAACGACTGATATCTGCATCCTTTTTTCCAGTTGAACGCTATTCTGACTGCTTTGCGGAAACGAGCTTAACGAGAATGATTGCAGGTCCGAGTTTTCACACAGCCTCTGTGCTTAGCGGGTATTGGCGAGGTACGCGTAGGCCGCCGGTGGTGTGTCCGCAATAAAATCATAATAGGCAGCTTCGCGAGAGATGTTCTTGCCCGTATCTTTCCCGTAGGTAGGTCGCGTCTTGCTGCCGCTACAGACCAAAGCGCCTACCGGTTCTCTGCGGCGGCCTTAGCACCCTCCGAGCGCGACCCAGAGCCTCTTCGACTTGACGGAGATGAAATATATATCATACCATTCACATGTTTGAATATAAAAAGTCCTCTGCGTAAAGAGTTAAATGCTGGACGGCGAGGGCTGGTTTGTTATGGCCAGAAATGCCCTCGTTGATTAACAAGGGAGGTAAGCCTATGAAAATAATAGAAGTCTTGGAGAAGGTGGGGCGGACGCCGGTAACCTGTCATCGTAGCGACTCCGCGCGAGACGCCGCGACCAAGTTGAAAGAAAACGGCATCGGTGCAATGCCGGTGTTGAGCTCGAATGGTACGCTTGTTGGAATGTTTTCCGAGCGAGATTTGGTAAGAGAATTTTCAAAGCACGGGGCGGATCTTACAGACTTGACGGTCGGAGACCTTCTTACGAAGTCGGTAATTTTCATGGCTCCCTGTGCTGATCTTTCGGATGCAATAAGGGCGATGCACCAACACGGGTTTCGTCACGTACCGATACTCAGCGCGGGAGAACTTGTCGGTATCATTTCGATCCGCGATCTGCTTGGCCTGGGTATGCTTGTCGAAAGTGCGATCTCAGAGCATCCGGCGTTGGCGACAACATCTGGATAAAGAGCGTAAATAGGGAGAGTATCGTACGGGGGCTCTCTCAACTCCATCGGGATGGTTGAATTCGATGCGGCTCGCGGCGCCGGTTGGCGGCGTTTAAATATAGCGCAGCGCGGGCATAGGCGAGGTAGTGTCAGCGAGACGTTCGTCCGCTTTGTCCCCGTCATCATTCGCGAGACATCTTGAGGCGGATCGGGAAAGAGGGTTTTGAGATCATCGTAGCCATTATGGAGCGAAGATGAGATCACGATCCGAGCCGCAACCGTCGGCCAAAGAACATGTCCGTGAGATCCTCCGTCAGACCCGCAAGCGCTATAGTTCGGAAGAGAATAAACCTATACTCCCCGAAGGCCTGCGCGGCGAGGCCTCGACTGCCGAGCTGTGCCGACGTGGAGGCTATGCCCGGGTTCCTATTGGCAAGTGGTCGAAAGAGTTCATTGAGGCGGGCAAGAAGTGACGATCGGATGACACCGAGCGCCAGGTCACCTCAAGCGAAGTTAAGGACCTGCGCCGCGAGATGAGTGATCTCAAAGAAGCGCTTGCCGACGCGCTTCTGGAAAACAGACCCCTCAAAAAAGCATTATTGCGGATGGGGGCGACCTCGAAAGAGATACCCCGCATCTGAGAAACTGGAGATCATCCGGATCGTTGAGCAATCCCATTTGCCGATTAAACACACGCTGGCAAAGATCGGTCTGTCACGCCCGACATTCTATCGCGGGTATGATCAGTATCGTCGCTTCGGCGAGATTGGTCTTGAAGACCGCAGCGCCGGGCCAAAACGACCCGCCTGGAACTGCGCTCCGAACGACGTGCGCGCTTAGATCATCGAGATGGCACTCGACCGAATGTGCTCAACTATCGCTGAACGCGGTAGGCGACACGGCCGGGGCGGTATAAGAGGACCTGTTGCCCCGGTTTCCGATGATGGAGCCTTCGACAGAGTCGAGCCAGTTCTCATCAGATGAAAAACATTAGTTCAGCTATTGCGGCGCCCCCTGTCCCCAAAATGCTTAGCCCGCAAAATTCTGACGTTTCCCAATACCGTACCGCACTTTGCCATGTCATCCTGCAACGGCAAGAAATGCGACTTAAAAAAACCTAGGTGACTTCCGCGGCCCCTGTCGCACGGCGTCGGCGCCATCGCGTACAAGCCCAAAGCAGAATGGCTAACATCGGTCCAGCTATCAAATTGAAGGCGGTCAGCTGCGTGCTGATGGTCTCGACGCGTTCGCGCATTGAACTGCGGACACGGTTGAGCTCCCTGCGAAACGGCAAGAGTTTTGTCGTGAGCTCACTGACACTTTGGGCGAGCTCATCGGGCAGCTCCTCAACGCTTTTGGCCCCCGTCAAATCAAGTATCCCCTTGATGCTATCCTCGACGCGGGTAATTCGCGCAACGTACTGCGCCTCCTCGGCTTGGTAACGCTGTTGTGCCTCTTTTAGAATATCTTCGATTAGGCTAAAGGTACGCTTAACTCTACTGCGAGAGCGAATACCGATCAGGCTAGGGTTGCCAGTTGCCATCTCCGCCATGTTTAAAAGGAAAGCAGCGTTGTCGTTCAATGGCCGCGTCAGCGTGCGTCCTCCAATGTCGAGGCTCTGTAGTGCCATAGGGTCGAACAGCCAATCGGCATCTGCGATGACGAAGACGCTTGCCCGATCGGTGTGAGTGGGGTGATCGCGTTTGGCGTCGCCTGAAGCGGCGCGCGCAGGCCCACCCTTGAAAGCGCTTGAGAAGCGGCCCGAGAGCGCTGCTGCGACGACCGCAGGGTTCTTTTTATTCTCTTCAGGTCTGAAGCGAGCCGCTAGTTCTTCTGATCCGCCATCCTTGAAGGCCGATCGCGGCAAGGATCCGGCACGCTCTGTCGACTTAACGAGTGGCCGCCAGTTGGCTCCATAGCCACTTTGTTCGAAACGGCCAGCTTCCGAGAACAGAAGCTCATTGAGGCTTGTTGTCACAGGATGGGCCTTTGAAAGGACCTCTCTACCGGCCCTGAGCCAGAAGGGGTAACTAAGCTGGCGTCCACCAGTACCGGTAACGGGTGCAGCAAGCTCGCTATCACCGACAACCCTGTCGCCCACATAGCGAGCGCCATAATGCTGAAGCAGATCCGAGATGTCGTTGATTTCTCGCCCGGGTTCGGGGTTCACGACGCGGTTGGCGAGATTGAACCGCGGATACGGGTCGAGCATCACGATGAGCCCGCGGCCCAGCATTAGATGCCGGTCGATAGCATAGAGCATCTGCTGCTTTAGAACCGCGGCATCGATGACGATAAGGGCGTCGAGACCATCCGGCAGGGTATCAGAAAAATGCGGGATGACAGCGACGTCATAATGGCGCTTGAGGTCCTCGATGATGGCTAGTCCCGGGCGCGGCGCCTCAGCGTGACTGGACTGCAGGAGCGGTGAAAGGATGCCGATCTTCGGCGTTTTCGGCCGGCTGAGTGTGTCGATGGCGAGCGCCAAGTCATATTCGAGGAGTTCTGCGCGCGCCTCGTCGAAATAAGGGATCACTCCGTGCCGATCTCCGTAGCGGAAAACGGCACCAAGGAGGAAGCTTTCGCCGGACGTCATGGGGACGCGCTTAAGCCCTGCGGTGAGGGCTGTTTCGGCCGCCTCACCATGTTCCACGGTGCGGTGCGAGACAAGTGTAATGTGGCCGCGTGAATAGCCGGCGATCCGACCGAGGAGGTTTCGGATGCGTGTAGCGTGCAGCCTAATGCGTGCGGGGATCGGCGCCTCATCGTCGCTATAAAAGAAATCGATTCTGATTCCCTCCGGCGCGTTTTTTGCTACGGCCATGGTTTCGCGATGCAATGTGAATTCCCGCTCTTCGGTAAGGTCGAGAAAGAACGGCAGGCGGGCTGCGGATAGCATCAGGATGAGACCGGTGCCTGTCCAGAGGAGGGCCAGTCCCAAGAAGGCGCGGCTGTAGGATTGTCCGCTGCGGCGTTGTTCGAGAAGTTGGGTGGCGAGGCCAAGAGGCAGCACGATCAGGATGAGAAAATAGGCAAGTGCTGCCGCCTCGATGCGCCCCTCAGCCATGCGGTCGAGCCAGTGCTTCGGGCTAAGCATGATGAGGTTGGTGATTAGCGGTGCGAAGGCCTCGCTCGTGGCGAACCGCGTTACGCTGTCCCAGCCAAGGAGTAAGACGAGCGTCAGCGCGCCCAGGCCCACAATATAGGCCGTCACGTGGTCGCGCATGGCGGCCGCGGCCGTTAGGGCAATGGCATAGAAACCGAAGAGCAGAAGCGCAGCGCCAACATATCCAGATGCAGCTCTTCCCCAGTCTGGCTCCCCGAGATAGGCGACGGTCCAGGCGAAGGGGGCGGTCAGGGCCAGCGTTACGAGGAGCACGGCGCTGCCGGCGAGCCACTTGCCGACTACGATAGCGCTAATCGGTAAGGGCAGAGAAAATGTCAACTCGAGGCCACGGTCTCCGGGACCTTCAGCGAAAGCGCGCATGGCCAGCGCCGGGACCATGATCAAAGACACCCACGGAAGAAAGGTCCATTGAAGGTCAAAGGCGGCAAGATCGGTCGCGTAGAACTCGGCGACGAGAAAGATCAAGATCGCAAGTGCCAACAGGAACCAGACCTGGAAGATCAGTGTAAGGGGAGAATATATGAGAAGGCGGCCTTCGTGCCGGGCTATTGTCAAGACACCCGCCAGCCAGCGCCCCGCCGAGGCAGGCAACTCATACGTATTGCCTTTCTGCGCGGCAGCCGCGGTTTCCTCCAAGCTCATGCAGATGAAGCCTGCGAATGTGGACCGCTGCAGGTCAGGTCCAAGATTGCGGGCGCGAGACGGCCCTTTGAATCAACTAGGTCTGACTTGGTGGCATTCGCGACGACGCAACCATCATGCATGACGATAATATGATCGCATAGCTCTTCAGCCTCTTCGAGAATATGGGTCGACATCAATATCGCCCTTTCTTTGGTAAGCTCCCGCAAGAGGGCCCGGAGTTCGACCTTTTGCCTGGGGTCGAGGCCGTCGGTGGGCTCATCTAGAATAAGTACTGGCGGATCATTAAGAAGTGCCTGCGCCAGCCACACTCGCTGTCGCCAACCTTTCGAGAGGCTGCCAAGCTCGCGATCGATTACAGCTTCAAGCTTCAAAAGCTGTACTATGCGGTCCACTCCTTCACGGCAATTGCTGCCCTTAAGCCCCTTAGCATCAGCCACGAAGGTTAGGAATTCCAGCGCTGTCAGAACGGAGAATCCGTTTGCTGCCTCCGGCAGGTAGCCTAGACACTCTTGGGCTTGGAGCCTCGCCCGTGCGAGGTCATGGTCTTTGATCCGGGCGCTGCCATCATCGGGAAGAAGAACGCCAGCCAGCATTCGCATAGTGGTGGATTTGCCCGCGCCGTTGGCGCCGAGCAAACCGACTGTGGTTGGTGAGCGAACGGCAAACGAAACGTTTTCAACCGCCTTACGCGCGCCGAACGATTTCGAAAGGGACAAAGCTTCGATCAGCATTAGACAAAAAGAATGACCTTTGCAGCGAAATACTTATCGTCGAGTGTCATGGGGCAAGATTGGAAACGAAGCCTGCCACGATGAACAGTACAATACTAGTAATGGTGAGAACATAGCCCAGAACCGTCAAGCTGTGCGAGAGCACGCGCGGGCTCTTCTCGGGGGTTGATGCCGGCTGCCTGCCAGGTGTGCCACGCTTGGCCAAAAGCGATCCCGCCGTCACCAAGAGCGCGCCAATAATCGCAAGAGCCACCACGATCGAGCGCTGCGATAGGTAGGTTAGTACATCGATCATGGGGAGCGGTTCGGGTTCTGAAGCGTTATTGACCTGACTTCGCGTATGCCTCTGCAAAGTCAGACTTCGTGCCTTCCTTGAAGCTCTTCATAGCCTCTTCATGCAAAATCGCCATCGCCTCACGTTTGATCGCATAGGCCGCTTCAGAACTTAGCATCTTGTAATCGCGCGGACGCGGCAAGTTAACCTCAATGACCTTTCGGACCTGAGCAGGGCGGTTCGAAAGCACAATGATTCTGTCAGCGAGGAAAATAGCCTCGTCAATTTCCGAAGTGACGAAAAGGTTTGTGCGGCGGTTTTCTTCAAACAGCCGCAAAAAGAACTCCTGCATCAATCCTCGCGACATGGCATCCAAACCGCGAAACGGTTCGTCCATTATCATAATGCGCGGATTATTAATAAGTGCTCGCGCGAGTTCCGCCCGCCTTTGCATTCCGCCGGATAACTGCAACGGATATTTGTTCTTGAATTCTCCGAGTCCAACTTTATCAAGGAGGCGCTCGGCCTCCAAGCGCAATTCCTTTCCCTTGAGGTCACCACGCAACTTGGGTCCAAAAACAATGTTTTGATAGGTCGTCTGCCAAGGAATCAGCGCGGTTTCTTGAAAGACAACCATTCGATCTCGAGCAGGCCCCTTCACCTTGCTGCCATCGAGCAAGATTTCACCACTGTCAGCTTTCTCAAATCCGGCGATAAGATTGACGAGAGTTGACTTCCCGCACCCTGAGGGACCTACGATTACCGTTAGCTCGCCTGGCATTATATCCACGGAAAGGGATTCAATAACCTGCTCCGACGCCCACTCATCCCCATAGGCCTTCGACAGCTGGCGGATTTCCACCTTGCTCTGACCAGGCTTGTCGCCGTGGGTTTCGCCAATCATGGGGTCGAGAGTGTCCTGCGCCATCATCCGTCCTCAAATCGTGTCATTTTCAGGTCGCGGCGATCATGTCTAGAAGAGGCGTCGCCAGGGCATGCACCAATCACCGAGCAGCCGGATCGCACTCGAGGACAGATATCCGGCAATGCCGATGGATATCATGCCTACGACGATTTGCTCCAGCGAACCGCCCATGTACGAATTCCAGATAAAGAATCCGAGCCCCCCGCCACCTTGCGTCCCACCGCCCGAGATCATCTCCGCAGCCAGCACGACTTCCCAAGTGATGCCCATGCCAACAGCTGCACCGGTGAAGATCGACGGCAATGTGCCGGGCAGTATTATCTTCGAAAATAGGTCCCACTGAGAGGCCCCCATAGATTGGGCCGCCCTGAGGTAACGAACATCTATCGTGCGTGCGCCTCCGAGAACGTTGATCACGATTGTGAAGAACGCACCGAGGAAGGTGACGAAAGCGATCGACATCTCGTTGGTCGGCCAAAAAATGAGCGATGCCGGTACCCAGGCCAATGGTGGTATAGGCCGAAGGATCTCAAAGGGCGGAAAGAAGATATCGCGGAAGTATTTGTTTACCGCGAGTGCCAAGCCAAACGGGATGCCGATGATCATCGCCGCAATGAACCCTGACAATACGCGCTTGAAGCTTTGATACCAGCTATCCCAGTAGCCTGGTTTCGGCAACACCTCTAACCAAGCGACAAAGACATCGCTAGGCGGCGGGATCAGGCCAACTCCGGGGATCATCCACTCCTTGCCGAACCACTCATCCCAACGCGCACCAATCTCCCATATGAGCAGGAAAACGGCAATCGCAGTAATGCCGCGCCATAGCGACTCGTTTTGCGCGAACTTTTGCAATCGAGATCGCTTTTTTGGCGCCGCCTGAACTTCAGCATTGCTGGGCTGCACGATGTCCGTCATGAGTCTCGCAGTGCTCCTCGATGTTTCAGGCTAATTCGCGCTCGCCGGCCTTGAAGGCTTTGATTGCTTCTTCGTGTACCGCTTCATTGACCTCCTCCATTAAAAGCCTGAACGCTTCAGAGGATTGAGTTTCATACGATCGCGGCCTTGCAATATTGACATTCACAGTTTTCTTTAGCTGACAGGGGCGCGTGGTGACGATGTGCACCTTGTCGCCTAGGAAAATTGCCTCCTCTAGATCATGGGTGATGAAGAAGATCGTTACCTTGGTGCGGTCGTACGTCTCGAGCAGTGACTCATGCATGATCGACTTCGTCAGGGCGTCCATAGCGCGATAAGGCTCATCCAATAGCAACACTTTAGGGTCGTTGATAAGCGCCCGCACGATCTCGGCACGACGTGACATACCGGAGGAGACTTCACCCGGATACTTTTCGGTAACGCTCCCGAGCCCAGCCTCAGCCAACATGTCGCGAGCCTTCTCCAATGCAAGCGATTTGGAAAGACGCCCCTGAACCATGGGTCCATAGGCAACGTTTTGGGCCAGTGTCTTCCATGGAAACAATGCGCCGTGCTGAAACACCACCATGCGCTCCGCGCCCTGCTCCGCCTTTGGCTTGCCGGGTCCGCAAAGCAGTTCTCCATCGAGCAGTATCTCGCCGTAGGTAATTGAGTGGAAGCCAGCGATTGCATTCAAGAGGGTCGTCTTTCCGCACCCCGATGGCCCGACGATCATGCAGACCTCGCCGGCGGCGATCTCCATCGAGCAATCCTTCACGGCCATGACGTTCACGCCCTCGGGATCGTAGATCTTCGTTACATTGCGGATACTGAGAGCGCCGCGTGACTTGGACACTGTCATCGACGGTGCAACCTCTTCAAAATTTGGCACTGAGACATTCATTTGCTCCAGCTTCCGCCTTTATCAGCTCCAAGGAAGTTAGCGACCCTGTAAGGCCAGCGCCTTAACGTGCCACTGCATGAGCCAGTTCCCGAGGGCACGAACCATGACGGAAGTAAGCCAGCCAACAAACCCAAGTGTGATCATTCCTATAACCATCGGGACCGTGACGTTGTTCATGTAGGAGTCAACAATCAGGTAACCCAGCCCAAGGTCGCCCGAGACCATTTCCGCGGCAACCAATGAAAACCAAGCCACGCCTATGGAAATTTGTAAGCCGGTAAAAATGTAGGGTAGAGCACCAGGAACCACGACATGTTTGAAAACATCCCAATTGCTGGAGCCTAGGCAACCCGCAGCCCGGAAATAAGCTTCATCAATCGAGTCGACACCAAGCATGGTATTGAGCGTCGTCACGAAAAGCGAAGCTAGCGTCGCTAGAAAAATGACCGGCGCCTCAAAGCCCGGAAACATCAGGATCGAAAGCGGCACCCAAGCCAAGATAGGAATGGGACGCAGCGTTTCGAGAATGGGAAAAGCATAGTCACGAATGCGCTTCGACCAACCCATAAAGAGCCCAAGTGGAACGCCGACCCCGGTAGCGATAGCGAATGCGATTGCAATGCGCCGACAGCTAACAAGGATATGTTCGTAATACTCCGGCGTAAAAATAGATATGCCCTGGAACGGTATCCGAGAAAAGAGTTCGCTAAAAACGGCGACTGGACCGGGTATTTTGTCGAAACGATCTACGCGAAGCCCTTCGCAAAGCAGCCACCATACAAACAACCACAAGCCAACACCGAAGAGCGTAAGGTAGGGATCAGGGGTCTGCAGTGACTTTTTGAAACGGTAAACAAACATGGATAGGCCGGTCGGCGCTTCGATTGACCGGGGCATATCTGTAGTTTCCTGTCTCATGGGCTCTCTCGGGTTATCAGCAGGGCAGCTGAATTGCCAGTGGCTTCGCAGCGCTCGCCGATGATCAGCCATTACCGCGTTGGCGTTGGCAATAATTCTTGCAAGGAAGGGCTCCGGCAAGCGCAAGAAACCGAAGCCCTACATCACAGCAGACTACTGGGCCTTGATTTCACCGACAGGTGCTGTGAGCCCTCGAGCCTTCAGGACTTCCTCTGCAAATTGAGGCATAATCCCATCTGCACGAACTTCCGGAGTTGCCGCTGGCTTTCTCGGCAGACTGTAGAGGAATGCCGTAGCATTCTTGATAAGCTTCTTCGCTCGTTCCGTTACCGCGAAATCCAACGTTAGCTTCGTGGTACCTTTCGGGCCTGCATAGAGTGCTGCCCATAGAACTTTCTTATCGATCTGCTCCGTCTGCGCCTCTGCCAAGGCCGCCACTTCGTCAGCATTATTGAGGTCTGCCAGGAAAAGTTGCGCGTCGAGTTCCGCATTAAGCCAGCCTTTGACTACATCCGGGCGCTGCTGGATGAGGTCGTTCAACATGACCATGAATGCGCCATCGTATGCGTCGAAGTCCTCGCCAGAGGCCGCCCGCCGAGCCAAGCCGGCCTTGGCGATTTTGGTTGCCGTGGGCTCCCAGATTGCTGCAGCATCAAGTTTGCCTGCTCGGAAATTCGTCGTGATAACTTCAATGTTCTGATTAAGGTAGCGACGCGGCTTAATGCCCGACTTTTCAAAGGCCAGCCGTGCGAAACGGTCGGTGCAGGCACCATGCGGCGCCGACGTCGTTTTCCCGTCCATCCACTTGACGGCTTCCTTACCGTCTTTGAATTGCGGCGCGTCGTTGCGAACTAGGAAAATGTTGCACTGCTGCTTGGAGGTACCTAGGGCTGCCACGATCCGAATATCCGTGCCACCTCGGTCAGGAAGATTCCGAAACGTCGAGGCAATTGCCGGCATGTCGCCCATATAACCGATATGCTGTTTTTCGCCGGTCATCGCGTTGACAATAACTGAACCTTGCAGACCAACCTCAAACTTGGCGGTCGAGCCTTCCGGTAGGTGTTTCTTCCAAAACTGCTTGCCATTATTGACCACACCAGACCATGATTCCGTGTAGTAGGGCTGGTAACCGATGACGAGATCGACCTTTTCTCCTCCTTGCCGAAATCCACAGCCGAGGCGGCGGACGGCGCTAGAATTGGGGCCGCCGCAAGCAGCGTGGCCATTCCTACGGCGTTCAACTTAGTTCGCATTGCGTTCCTCCCTGAGCACTGTTTGTTCTATTTGCGGCGCATGCCGCACTGTGGGCTCATGCTTCGGCTTTTTTATTTGAGAGCGGATTTTTTTCTATGTCGTGTTCATGCCCAATCAACGATCGTCCGAGCACTCCGCACGACAAATTAGGATGTTCGCCCCGTTATTTATTCGAAGATGGGCGACGCATAGTCCGCTGGTAGCCTTAAAATCTCGGTTCCTTGGCGGTCGTTGCGGGCCCGAAATCATAGCTTTGGTCGCCTAACCTTTCGTTCTGATGGTCGAGCGGTCACATGGACCCAGAGCGACAATATGGCACAACATTCGTCGTCTGCATGTAAAATCGATCCTATTGATCGGGCGATTTCTGAGGCCTATCAAAATCTGAGTCTAATGATCAGGCTTTCCCCGCCCTGATCATTTCTAGCACTCGACTGAACATCGGCGATTTGCAGCTTCGATTCAGTTATAGGGAATTTTGATTGTGCTTGGGCCGGTTGATTCGTGCATACTATAAGTAGTTACACAAGTAGTTGAACTCCGACGCGTGGTTCTGGCTCGCCTGAGCGGGTGCAGCAACCGCACGCGATGACGCTGTCGACGACAGGTTAACAATCGCCCATTGCCATCGTGTCCGCCCCGTTTCGGGCGAATAATCGATTGAGGAGAATAGGTTAGGATGCCTGCACGCAATCACAGTCAGTGGCGCGAATCGCCGCCTCTACAAGATGGTGAGTGGATCGACAGTCGAATCTACTCAGACCACGGCATCTTCGAAGAAGAAAACGAGAAAATCTTCAAGCGGGTGTGGGTACCCGTGTGCCACGAAAGCGAGCTGCCGAAGCCCTATGATTTTCGCACCACCAGTATTGGGCGGGAACCAGTTATTGTTTGTCGAGGTCCCGACAACCAGATCCGCGCATTCCTGAACGTCTGCCCACACAGAGGCATGCTCATCGAGCGCCGACCATCTGGTAGCTTTCTCGAAGGCCAACCCTCTGGTAACCCAAAACGCATTACCTGCATGTTCCACGCTTGGCAGTTCGACATGAAGGGCAACTGTGTTTATGTCGCCCGCGAAAAGGAGGGCTACCAGGACCGTCTTTGCAAGAATGATGTGGGTCTGCGCCGGTTGCGCTGTGAGGTCAAGTTTGGCGGATTTATATGGGTGTGCCTTGACGATAATCCAGCCGTGTCGCTGGAGGACTGGGCTGGCGAACCCTTCAAATGCCTACGCGAGACTCTTGAAGAAGAACCCTTGGAAGTTTTTCATTACCACAAGGCGGTGATCGGCACCAATTACAAGCTGTGGCATGATACGAACAGTGAGTTCTATCATGATTTTATGCACTATCATAACCGGGTTACCGGTTTCAACGACGCCTACTTTGCTCGAAAAAATGAAGCCTTCGATCACGGGCATGTCGTTGTTGGCACATTCGAAGTCAACTACGAGAACTACGAGGGTTTCGAAAGTCGCGCAGAATTGTCGTTCCCACACCTGCCACCGAACCAATGGTACATGATCGACCTATTCCCTGGATTCAACTTCAATTTGCGAGGCTCCGCCTTGCGCGTGGACGTCGTGACTCCGTTGGGGCCTGATAAGGTTATGATTGAGTTCCGCGGCCTTGGATTGAAGAGCGACACTCCCGAAGAGCGCATTACAAGGATCAATCACCACAATTCTATCTGGGGCCCGTTTGGTCGTAACCTGCATGAAGACCTCATTGGAGTGGCGGGACAAGGAACGACCATGCGTCCAGGCACCGAGCCACGCAACATCCTCCATGGCCGTCAAGAGAACCAAACAATCCATGACGAAAACGGCATGCGTCACTACTATGATGAGTGGGGCCGCTGGATGAACCGTTCGCCACGAGAACCAGACAAGGCCTATTCTCCATCGCAAGCCGTCGCTGCCGAATAGCCTCGTCAAAAAATACAAAAAGGCTGGTTCGGAATTTCAAATGAGTTTGCCTCGCGCGGTATCGCCCACCTTACCGAGCGCGAGGTAGCTCGTTTCGGGAACGGCTGCTTACAAGACAGAAGAAGGAGGACGACCCGTTGCAGAAGCAAAACCTAGAGGCCGTTTCAGCGGTACGGGAGACGATTTATCGGGCGACGGCAGCGCTTGACGATCAGCGCTGGGATGATTGGCTTTCGCTTTGTGCGCCTGACTTCCACTACGCGATTACGTCATTTAGCCCCGAAATCAATAAGGACATGATTTACCTGCAGGGCAGCAGGAAGGAAATGGAAAGCATGGTGCACATGCTGCCCAAGCATAATACTGACCATTCGCCGTTACACCGGCATACATCCGTTTACACGGTCGACGTTGCCGAAGACGGCAAGTCCGCGGAGGCCCTCAGCTCGGTGGTAATCTATCAAAATATGCTGGATGGAGTGAACTCGCATATAGATTCTGGCGAGAGCCGATTGTTTCTCGTTGGGAAGTATAAAGATACCTTCAACTTCGAGGATGGTGAGGCAAAGTTCGTCCAGCGGCAGTTAAGGCTCGAGAACCGGCGGCTTGATAAGGGTTCGCACTGGCCGCTCTAATTCTCTTCGATGAGCGGCATTGAGGTGAGGCGGCCGAGAGCCTAGCACCACGCTCGGACGATTGACCGACATTCCTACTGGAAAATATTAAACGGACCGAAGGCAACGATGAGCTGGATCAAAGTCTGCAAAACCACAGATGTTCCGGAGAACTCGCTGAAGAAGTTTTGGGCAGCAGGCGGCATCCCGCTAATCGTAGCGCGCTATGCCGACGGGTATCGGGCGATCCCGCCAGTTTGCCCTCACATGGAAGAGCCGCTTGAAGAATCTGGGGTCATAGCCGGATGCGTACTCACTTGCACGAAGCACCTCTGGGCTTGGAACCTCGCAACTCTCGAGATGCAAGGCGAAACCGAGCGGGCGCTCAAGACCTATGAAGTCAAGGTTGAAGGTGATGACGTCATGGCTTTCGTAGAAAGCGAGCTTCTTTACGACTTTGAGGAAGTAGACGACATGGACGATGATGATTTCTTCAATTCCTGACTGAAGAGAAGTGAACGCTTGAGTACATGAGCATAATTCTACAAACCAAGTCTGGTGAGTTCCGAATTGACGCGGAGGATGATAGCGAAACGCTACTATTTGCCGGTCTCAAAGCCGGCTTAACGCTTCCCTACGAATGTGCGACCGGCAGCTGCGGCACCTGCCGCGCCCGAGTAATGCGGGGCGATGTGAATGATGCATGGCCAGAGGCTCCAGGAACGCGGCAGTTAAAGCGCCACAAAGGCGACGTCCTTATGTGCCAAACAAGAGCACGCGGTGAGTGCCTAATTCGCGTCCCTGCGGTAGTTGATAGGAAAAGCGAAAACGCACCTCGGCGCATTACAGGCAAAATTGATCAACTGAATCGATTAAACCGCGATGTTATGGATTTCGTGGTGGCCCTTGAGGATGAGAGCGCATTCGCTGCTGGCCAATTCATGGTTGTGAACGTACCCGGTTTAGCCGGGGGCCGGGCATACTCGATGGTGAATTACGAGCCGCAGACCGATCGCTTGAGGTTCGTCGTCAAGCGCAAGCCGGGCGGGGGATTCTCTGAATGGCTGTTCGGTGAGGACGCGACAGGCACAAAAATTTCTTTATTCGGCCCGCTTGGCAAGGCAACTTTCCAACCCGCTACTGATGGCGACCTAATATTCATCACCGGGGGCTCGGGCATTGCCGGCATTATGTCGATCTTGGAACACGCGGTACGAAGCGGGCACTTTTCAGCCAGTCGAGGGCAACTCTTCTTCGGGGTTAGAACGCTGGAAGATGCGTTCTATGTCCAAGAGCTTGCTGCCCTGGCTGAACGGTCCAACGGCGCTTTGAGTGTTACGCTTGCCCTTTCGCATGAAGCTGCCCCATCGAACACACATCCAACTTCGGATTTGATACAATTATCTGGAGGTTTCGTGCACGACGTTGCTGCGCGCTCCTTAGCAACAACGGCTCAAAGCGTCAGTGATGAAGCAATCGGATTCGTAGCCGGGCCCCCAGCGATGGTCGACGGTGCAATCCGCGTCCTATTGGGCGATGGTAATCTGCCACCGGATCGCATTCGCTACGATAAATTTAGCTGATCGCGTCCTTGGTCTAGAAGCCTCAGCGGATTGCCGAAACCACGCTGGGCTGGTGCTCGCGGAATTATCAAAACGAGGAGGCCGACATGGGGCATATTGATGCGGAAGGCGGATGCTTTTGCGGAGCCATTCGATACAAAGTGGTCGGTGAGGTAATGGGTTCAGCGGCCTGTCATTGCAGAGACTGCCAGTACATTTGCGGTGGTGCACCTTCCTATGTCTTTCTAGTCGCGGCACCTACCCTGGAAATCAGAAAGGGCGAGACGGCCTCGTATCGCAGCACGGCAGATAGCGGCGCCATCCGTATCCGCCATTTCTGTGCGAATTGCGGCACACCACTTTTCGCCGAGGACAGCGCTTATCCTTCTATTGTATCGATCAAAGCAGGTAGCCTCGACGATACCTCTTTATACAAACCGATGGCCCATTTTTGGACGAAATCAGCGCCAGCTTGGCATCACATAGATCCGAATGCAGCCAGAACTCCCCAGGGTGCGCCCGACGACACAGCAAATCAGAATTGAGACTGCAGCTAAGCTGCAGACAATGAACAAGATTGCATGTTCGAAGCGCTCAAGAGTCTCATGTCGCGGCGGCCGTTAACTTTGACACTGTTCAGCCGGCTTCTCGATCCGCCAATGGCTAGTCTCTACGCCTTCAACCCGTCTGAGCCGCCCTCAACTTCCTCGCGCTTCATTTCCAGCTCCAGCCATTCGTCCTCGAGCCTGGCGAGATCGGCTTGGTCTGAGGCAAGCGCGGCGGTGACGCTGGCGAAGCCGTCTGGATCACGCGTGAAGAAGTCTGAGGCCGCCAGCTGCTCTTCGTGAGCGGCGATGTTCGCAAGCAATTCGTCGATCCTCTTGGGGATCGTCTCAAGCGCAAACTTATCCTTATAGGAGAGTTTCTGTTTGGAGGGGACATCCCCCGAATGTGCCGTGGCCGCGCGCTTCGCCCGCCCGTCACCCGACGCAGGCGCGCGGGGTCTGCGTCTCGTGCCCGTCTCGTCGCTTCCTTTCGCAGCCAGACCGCGCTGGGCGATCATGTCGGAGTAACCGCCCGCGTACTCCATCCAGACGCCATCACCTTCAGGCGCCAGGACACTCGTCACGACGCGGTCGAGAAAATCGCGATCGTGGCTCACCAGGAGTACGGTGCCGGCGTAGTCACCAAGCAGTTCCTGCAGGAGATCGAGCGTTTCGAGATCTAGATCGTTGGTTGGTTCGTCGAGGATCAAAACGTTGGAGGGCTTGGCAAGCGCACGGGCGAGCATCAACCGTCCCCGCTCGCCGCCAGACAGAACGGAAACAGGTGAACGCATCTGCTCGGGCAGGAACAAGAAGTCCTTCATGTACCCGGCGACGTGACGCGCCTTACCGTTGATGATGACCTGATCGCCGCGACCGCCTGTGAGTGAATCGGCAAGGGTCTTGTTGGCTTTCAAATCTTCGCGTCTTTGATCGAGGCTTACGATCTCAAGATTCGAGCCGAGACGTACGCTGCCTGTGTCGGGGGCCAGATCGCTGGTCAGTATATTTATAAGCGTGGTCTTACCGACGCCATTCGGACCGACAATCCCAAGCCGATCGCCGCGCAGGACCCGGAGCGACAAATCACTGATGATCTTGTGGTCGCCAAAGGATTTGGAAATGCGATTGGCTTCGAGGACCAGCTTGCCTGACAACAGCCCGTCGGAGGCTTCCAGATTGACGTCGCCTTGCACCCGACGATGTTCCCGGCGCTGCTGGCGCATGGCCCGGAGTTCGGCGACGCGGCGCATATTGCGCTTGCGTCTACCGGTGACGCCGCCATGCATCCACTGCTGTTCGCGCGCGATCTTACGGTCGAGCTTGTGCAGTTCGGCTTCTTCTTCCTCGATGAGCTTGTCGCGCCAGGCTTCGAACGCAGCAAAACCACTTTCCAGACGCCGCGTGCGACCACGGTCCAGCCAGACTGTGACCTTCGATAGCCGTTCCAGGAAACGCCGATCGTGCGAGATCAAGACGAGGGCCGCCTTCATCGAACCCAGTTCGTTTTCGATCCACTCGATGGTCGGTAGGTCGAGATGGTTGGTTGGCTCATCGAGCAGCAGCACATCAGGCCGTGCCGTCATCGCCTGCGCAATGGCCGCCCGCCGGGCCTCGCCGCCTGAGAGCGTTGCAGTGTCTTCCTCACCAGTCAGCCCCAAGGCATAAAGCGCGAGCAGCGCGTCGTGGGGATCATCGGTCGGCTTCAGCCCCGACTCAACGAAGGCGCGGGTGGTCGCGTGTCCGCCGAGGTTGGCTTCCTGCGGAAGATAACGGATCACTGCGTTGGGATGCACGAAGCGTTCGCCGTGATCGGCTTCGACTAAACCGGCCGCTATTTTGAGAAGGGTTGACTTACCAGAACCATTGCGACCGACGAGGCACAGCCGCTCACCCGGCGTCACAATGAGATCAGCACCCGTCAAGAGCGGTGTGCCGCCGAAGGTCAGGCGGATGTCTTTCAATGTTAGAAGCGGGGCGGCCATTATAATACTTGTTGGCAAACGAGCCCGATATAGGCGTCGCGGATGCCGCGTTTTACATGATCTATCGTGAAGCCGTCGAGGATTCGGGTGCGGGCGGCTTGTCCCATGCGGGCGCGCAGCTCGGCATCGCCAGCCAGGCGGGCCAGCGCTTCAGCCAGCGCTTCGGCGTTAGCGGGTGGAACAACCAGGCCTTCGAGGCCATCGCGCACAAAGTGGCGGCTGCCAGGAACATCGGTGACAATCAGTGGACGCTGGGACGAGGCCGCTTCGAGGACCGCCCGCGGCATGCCTTCCCGGGAAGTCGAGGGTAAAACGCAGATATCCGATGCGCGCCAAATGCCGGCGACATCCTCCACACGACCGTGCCACGTGAGCAACCCTTCGTGCTGCCAGGCCTTCAGTTGCGCTTCGCTGATCGCCTCGGGGTTATCTGCATCGGCATGTCCGAACAGGGATATGTCGACGATAATGCCCCTGTCGCGCAGCAAGCGGCTCGCCTGCGCCAGGACCTCAACGCCCTTGGAGCGGATCATGCGACCGACGAAGGCCGCCTTGACGCTTGTCGTTGAACGCGGCGGCAGTGCTGGAAACTTTGCTTCATCGATTCCAGCGCCGGGCAGGATCGTCACCCGCGCATTGGTTTCAATGCCGTTGTCGATAAGAAAAACATGGTCCTCAGGGTTCTCCGCAAGAAGCCAGGCATCAGGCCTATTCAAGACACCGCCCAGCGCGGCCATTGCGGCGGGCCTGATGGCGCGAATTGCCCGGCCCTGCGAAATGCCCAAGAACCCTAGCCCGGTGAGATGCATGACGTAACGTGTCCTCGGCGCAAAACGCGCGGCCATAGCGGTGAGAACCATCGGCTGCATGGCGACGACGTGGACCACGTCGGGGGCCTCCTGGCGGATGAGCTGGGCGATCCGCCGGACGGTGCCGACCTGGTGTAGAGGATTAAGAGATGAGCGGCGAAAGTCGAATTCCTCGACGCGCACGCCGAGGGCTTCAATCTCATCGATCCGGCCGGATGAACGTGTCGCTACCACGACCGCATCGGCGATCTCGGACAAGGTGGCGATCAAAGGCTGGAAGTGCGATAGCGCGAACCAGTCCTCGGTGATGAGAAGCAGGATTTTTTTGAGCCGTTGCTGCAGCGGAAAGGTCCCCGGCTAATCCAAGCGCCGATCTTTGCCGGTCGCAATAAATGTTCGCGCGCAACGTGTGCGGCGGCTCATACAAAGGCCGATTAAAGATGTCCGGCAGAAGCGTCAATAGACCGAGTATCGCACCGCCGCACGGCAACGTGCTGCCAATTACTTGCTGGTTTGGATTGGTATGGCGTGCGACAAGCACCCCATGAATTTCGAACTCATGCTGATCGTCGCGCCGATCTTCCTTTTGATCGCCCTCGGACATGGGTTGCGGCGAGGTGGTATTCCAAGTTGCGAGTTCTGGAACCTCAACGACAAACTGGTCTACTGGGTCTTGGTTCCGGCCTTACTGTTCGATGTCACATCTCGTCTCGACGTGTCGAGTGAATTGCTTGGCGATTTTATTATTGTTATCTACGCGGGGCTGTCCGCGGCATTCGTTTTCTCGCTCATGGTGGGGTGGCTGGCTGGCTTCGAAAGCCCATTGTGGACTTCGGTCATTCAAGGCAGCGCCAGGCACAATACGTTCATTGCGCTTGCTGTTGCCGAACGCGTCTTTGGGGCGGAGGGACTGGCATACGCGACGCTGATCGTCGCGCTTCTGGTGCCTGTCACCAACGTCGCGATCGTGACATCCATGGTGACGTTGCTGCATTGGAAGGAGAGCGGTCGTCTGACTGCTGCGATCGCCAAGGATCTCGCACGAAATCCTTTGTTGCTATCGATCGCGGCCGGGCTTGCCGTCAAGTCCGCGGGCTTTGGTCCGATCCCGGTTGTGAACGACCTGGCAGGGATCCTGGGAGCCGCGGCACTGCCAATAGTTCTTTTGTGCGTGGGTGCGAACATCCGGGTCCGGGAAGTGGTGATATCCGCGCTGCCAATCGGACTCGCGATTATCGGCAAGATGATCGTATTTCCTCTGGCGATCGGGGCAGCCGCCTTGGCCATCGGGATGGAGCCGCCACAAGCGCTTGTGGCGATGATCTTCGGCGCGGTGCCGACAGCGGCCGCCTCACTCTCGTTTGCGCGTGCAATGGGCGGCGACGCGCCAGCGATGGCAGGCATCGTAACAATTGAAACTACAGTATCATTTTTGACACTGCCGCTCACTTTGATGCTGGCGGAAGTCTTGCTGCGGGGCTGATTGGGACCGAATTTCGCGCTGCGGGATCGATGCCCGGCTGCCCGGAAAGGTCAGCCCTGCTTCCAGGTCGCGCTGGCGCGGCAGCGCTTGCAGACGCGGTTTCCCGACCAAGAACTCAAGAATTCCTTATCGCAAACTAAACATATCCGCATACGCTCGTCGGCCGACTTGGCAGGCTCTGGCGCACACTCCAATTTTCGCGGGATAACTTCATGAAGGAACATGTAGAGAACGCAGTGTGGAAATCAAGTGGATTATACCATCGTGCCGCAGCCACCGCTCAGCGCTGGCGGCCGATGACAGGCTATTGTTCCGCATTCCGAGCGACTTGAACGCCTATACATGGCGCCCATATGTTAAGGGATCACACAAAGAACAAACACAGCCGCCGGTGTTGCGGGGCTGCGCGCGGGGAGCCGAAGAAGGGCCTTGCTGATTTGTACCGTTAGAGCTGACAAGTCGCTTTACAGAAGGGCTTAAGACGATGACTCGAATGGGAAGTCTGTCCCACCCACTGCTTTTGGGTTTTGAAGAAATCGAGCGTTTGATCGATCGGGCCGGCAAGGGAGCCGACGGGGGTTACCCACCGTATAATATCGAACGGGTGGCGGCTTCCGCGGAGGGTCGGCCCGAGCTTTTGCGTATCACGCTGGCCGTTGCGGGCTTCACCAGGGATCAGTTGGATGTCATGCTTGAAGATAACCAACTGACAATTTGCGGACGTCAGGACGACGACAAATCTCGGGACTTTTTGCATCGCGGTATCGCCGCACGCCAGTTCCAACGTACGTTTGTGCTTGCTGACGGCATCGAGGTTCGCAGCGCCAAACTCAGTAACGGCTTGCTCGAAATCGACCTTGTCAAACTCGAGCCGGAGCGCATGGTGCGGCGCATCGAGATCGGCGATACCAACGGCGGGAGTGTGCGCTAGCCACACTTGTCGGCAGAACGCGCTTGGGACCATAGCGACATCAATCGAATCATTCGAACATGGTCCTTAAGTCGACGTTAAGAATTTGCCGGAAAAGCGTGCCGTTTTGACCAGATTTATGGTGCAGACTTGGGAAGGGGCGCTGTTGCTCGCTGTTTGAGGCCAGCGCGGTGGATGGAGGAGTGAGCGTTATGGAAGAGAAGATCGAAGTTAAAAAGGACATCAGTGCCGACGAGCTAGAGCAGCTCGGTGGTGGCGAACTGGCGTATATTAAGACACTGTCTTCGGAAGAGGCCAACGAGATCTATCCGCTCGACGACTCACTGCCCGAAGGAATCAGCATTTATGCGTTGCATGCCGCAGACGGAACACCGATTGCTCTGACGGATTCTATGCAGGCGGCGCTGGGACAGGCCCTCGACGATGAACTTGAGGTCGCCAGCGTGCACTGAGGACGGTGGTTGCGGAGTGGATCGCAATTGGGTGTGGAGCCAAGCGCGTTCTTTCCGTTGCGTTGTACCTTGAAATCACAAGCCCCGCACGGCAGCCGCCGGCGGGGTTTCTTCATGGGTGAGCCTTGCTTGGATGCGATTACCCGCGATAGTGAGCGAATTGGCCACGATGCTTGAAGCGTTCCAAGTACGCGGGGACGATACTGGCGACCGTATGCGGAGCAGAAACACCGAGTGCTTCGAGTGTTAGTCCGTCGTTCTTGGCCACGTCGCTGACCACGTTGTCCTTTTGCAGCATGCGCACCTGATCCACCGTCAAGGGACGGATCGAGTTGGGCAAGGGCCAAGTCAACAGTGCCTGCAGTTTCGCCAACCAGAATGGCATACTGATATAGCCCGCCCGGCGGCCTGACCATTCCTTCGTGCGATCGAGAAGCTGCTTGAAACTCAGAGATTCCGGGCCGCCCAACTCGTAGATATGGCCTGGCTCCCCGGCCCCCTCAACGGCATTTGCGATGGCCAGTGCGACATCACCCACGTAGACCGGCTGGAAACGCGTGCGACCACCGCCAATCAGCGGCAGCACCGGAGAGACCTGGGCCATGCCGGCAAAGCGATTGAAGAACTCATCCTCGGGCCCGAACACGATCGATGGGCGCAAGATGATGGCGTCCGGAAACTCCTCCAAGACGGCCTGTTCGCCCTTGGCCTTGGTGCGCGCGTAGTTGGCCGAGGACTTCGCATCAGCACCGATGGCGGAGACGTGCACAAGGCGACCGACTCCTGCTTCACGAGCCGCCTTTGCAATCGCGCGGGGACCATCGACATGCAGCGCCTCAAAGTTCTGCTTGCCGGACGGCGCCAGAACGCCGACGGCGTTGACGACGGCATCGGCGCCTTCAACCGTGCGCGCCACGGACTCGGGGTAACGCAAATTGGCCTGAATGCCATGAATCTGGCCTACGGCACCCATGGGTTGTAGGTGCCCAGAAAGATCAGGCCGCCGAGACGCCGCGCGAATGCGCCAACCGCGCGACGCCAATTCGCGCGTTGCATAGCGGCCGACGAAACCCGGCCCTCCGAAAATTGTTGCAAGCCCGCCCATCGGTGCTGTCCTGCCTTCGTTAACTTGTGCCGTCTTAATGGTGCTGATCGGTAGGTATAGTCAGCCGGCCTCTGCAAGAAAAGAAGCCAAAGGTCACGTGCGGCCGCCTGGTGGCGCGGGTACCGATTGACAAACGCCGATGTGCCAACTAACTCCGTGGCTCCCGATCGCCCAGCCTTTGCCCAGGTGGCGGAATTGGTAGACGCGCTGGCTTCAGGTGCCAGTGGCCGCAAGGCCGTGAAGGTTCGAGTCCTTTCCTGGGCACCAATTCGGTCTGCTTGGCGGCAAGAAGATTGACCGTGCGCCTCAACCAAAGTCGTCGAGATCGGTGCTAATCCAAGATGTCTGATAAGAAGATTACGCTGCATAAAGGTGATCTCGCCGAAGGTGTCGCATTTGGCGACAGCGTCGCTATCGATTCTGAAACGCTGGGCCTCAACCCACACCGCGACCGGCTGTGCCTGGTGCAGTTGTCGGCGGGAGACGGAACGGCCCACCTGGTGCAGTTTGATGGTTCAGACTACGACGCGCCAAGGCTGAAGGCCGTTCTGGCAGACAAGAACGTGTTGAAGATCTTCCATTTCGCGCGGTTTGATGTCGCTGTTATGCACAGATACCTGGGCGTCGTCGCGACGCCTGTTTACTGCACAAAGATCGCATCCAAGCTGGTGCGGACCTACACGGACCGACACGGCCTCAAAGACGTCGTCTCGGAGCTCGCGGGGGTGGAGCTGTCCAAACAGCAGCAAAGTTCCGACTGGGCGGCCACAAAGCTTTCCGATCAGCAGCTGGCCTACGCCGCCAGCGATGTCCTCTATCTGCACACGGTCAAGCGCCGTCTCGACGAGATGCTTGCCCGTGAGGGGCGAACCCATCTTGCCGAACAGGCATTCCGGTTCCTACCGACCCGGGCAGAGCTTGATCTCGGTGGTTTCGGGGATATCGACGTTTTCTCGCACTGATTGGGATGCCTCAGGCAGGCATATCGAATATTGTCGGCCAGGGAAGCCGGTCCCAAATTCACCCAAATTGACGGTAAGGGTCGGATTGGCGAGATTCCATTCGCAAGCGCAGCATGGCGTCGTCTTACTTTCGGCAGTTATCGTTTCTCGAACCACGCGATCGCAGCCCGTCCACCGATATCCGCAACGGCTTGCCCGCCACGGGGTCACGCACTAATGGCACACGCCACGTCGTTCGATACGGATCCACACCTGGAGCAACGCGGTGATCGCGTTGTTGTTGTTGGTGTCAACCGTTCGAAGCAGTTTCGTCGGGCTAGTCGCCATACCTTGCTGGTGCGCGCTTTGCGAATCCTGCTGCCGGCCTCTGCCATCACTTCGATTGGTCTTTATGCTGTTTCGGCGGTCGGCACTGTCGATTGGAGCAGCAGCCTAACGCCGATACTGCCGCAGATTTTGCCTGAAAACCTGACCATGCAGAACCCCCACTACGAGGGGTACACTGACGACGGCGGCGCCTATCAGGTCCGCGCGCTTCATGCCCGACAGGACTTCGACAAGCCGCACGTCATCAATCTGGAGTTGATTACTGGCGTGCTCACCGACGCCAAGAAGGTGAAGACCACTGTGGCCGCCGCCAATGGCGTTTTCGACACGCGAAAGAACGTTCTGAAGCTCGATGGGGGCATCAAGATTTCCTCAGATGACGGTATGCGGGCCAAACTGAAAACGGCCACCGTGCGCACGAAGGTGGGGCAGATCACGTCCGATGATCCGGTCGAGGTTGGCATGCCGGGTGGGGAGGTGAAGTCCGACAAGGTCAAGATCTGGCAAAAGAAAAAGCTCGTTGTTTTCGATGGCAATGTTCGAACGAAACTGACACCGGCGGCCAACGAAAAGAGCGCCAAGCCTGCTTCAGCGACGAAAAAACGTGCAACGCAGACAGCGCTTCTGGGAGCCTCAAACGAACCAGTCAGTATCCAGTCCGCACAACTGAAGATTGATCGTGGTGTGGGAAGCGCCGTGTTTCAGGGCCGGGTGAAGGCAGTTCAGGGGGATCAATCGCTGCAGACCGAGGAACTTGTCGTTGAGTTTGAAGATTCAAAGAGTATCGGAAAGAAAGACACTGCCTCCCAATTCGGCGGAGACGGATCGCAGATAAAGACCATCCAGGCGCCCAAGCCGGTGATGATGCGGCGCGGCAAGAATGAGCAGGTGACAGGCCAATCCGCCCACTTCGACGTGAAAAACGACAAGGCGAAAATCCAGGGCAATGTCGTCATGTCGGCGGGTCCTGAACGCCGCGCAGTTGCCGATGTCGCCGAAATCGACTCAAAGTCCGACACGATACTGCTGCAGGGCAATGTGATCGTAAGCCAGGGCCTGAATGAAATTCGCGGCGAGCGGTTCCTGGTGGATCGCGCCCGCGGCACTAGTCAGGTATCCGCGCCAACCGGCCTGAACGGGAAGCGAGGGCGTATCACCGCGAAGCTTCAACAAGAGCCCCCCGCGAAGGCGAAAACGGGGAAAGCCAAGCGCAAAGAAAAGGCGCGGAAACTCGTCAAGTCAGCAGCGGCAAAACAAGGCGCAGTCATGTCCTTGACGGGCTTCAAGAGTGACCGAGGTTCGCCAACCCTGATCGAAGCCGATGTTCTTAGCGTGAATGACAAGCTCAAGCAGGCTGTCTTTAGCGGAAGAGTCGAGGTCGACCAGGGGCAAATCTCCATGCGGGCCAACGAATTGACAGCCTTCTACTCCGGGGAATCGAGTCTGCTTGCACCCACTGGATCTGGAGCCCCCGGAAAAGATGGCGTGGCAAGCCAAGTGACGCGGATCCGGGCGAAGGGCAAAGTCTTCGTCAAGTCTCTTAGCGATGGCCAAACCGCCTCTGGTGACTGGGCCGATTTTGACGTGAGGGACAATACCGTGAGGCTGGGTGGCGATGTGGTCCTCAATCAGGGCAAGAACGTTATCAAGGCAACCTCGCTCAAGATCGATATGGAGACCGGCAATGCGGTGATTGAAACGTCTCCCGATCAGTTGGGCACAACGAGCTGGGTGTCTTCGCTTTCGAAAACGGGGCCGAAAGGCACTCGAACGACGCCGCTGCGGCCGACGTCAAGCGGTCGGCCAAGTGCGGTCTTCTATCCCACTCAGGCGCAGAAGTCTGGCAGCGCAAAAGCTAAACGCCGCAAAGCCAATGCTGCAAAAAAGGCCAAGAAGGCGCCCAAACCCGCAGTGCAGCAAGCCCCGTGGCCGGCCACGTCTTCCAGTTGGGAGGCGACTGAGTAGACCTTCGGGCAACAGGCAACCTCGACGTGCGTTGAATCGCCAAAATCCGGCCACACGTTATCGCATGCAATATTTGCGCCATTGCTCAAACTGCAAATTTGCGGCAGAAAGATTGGAGTAGAAAGGATCGGTCGTGGTGAGATTCCTGCCCATCGGGCGAGCAAAGGCCAAATCTTCCAAGACCACCGCGCGGCAGCAGCCGCAGCTAGCGGTGGTGTCGCATGACGCAGCCTTTGATGAAGACGTGAACATTGCCCTGCCCCACCAGGCCGCCGAGGGGTGGCTCACCGTCACGCAGGTTAAAAAGAGCTACAAGAAACGGATGGTCGTCCAGGGCGTGAGTCTTGATGTGCGGCGCGGTGAATCGGTTGGGCTTTTGGGACCCAATGGCGCTGGTAAGACAACCGTCTTCTATATGATTACCGGCCTCGTTCCGGCCGACGAGGGGGAGATTACCATCGATGGCCACGATGTGACGGCGCTGCCCATGTATCAACGGGCTCGGCTTGGCATTGGCTATCTGCCGCAGGAAGCCTCGATCTTTCGCGGACTGACCGTGGAAGAGAACATCATGTCGGTTCTGGAGTTGGTCGAACCCGACGGGAAGAAACGCAACGAGCAGCTCGATCAGCTGCTGGAAGAATTCACCATAACAGGTCGCCGCAAATCACCATCAATCGCATTGTCGGGGGGCGAAAGAAGGCGTTGCGAGATTGCACGGGCGCTGGCGACGAGGCCAGCGTTCATGCTGCTTGACGAGCCGTTCGCGGGCGTCGACCCGAGAGCTGTTAACGATATTCAAGAGCTGGTGCGTCACCTGACACAGCGCGGTATCGGCGTACTGATTACTGATCACAACGTCCGCGAAACGCTCAGCATCGTCGAGCGTGCCTACGTCATCTATGAGGGTCGAGTTCTGACAAAAGGTAACCCTCAGGAAATCATAGCGAACGAAGACGTACGCAGAGTGTATCTGGGGAATATGTTCGCTAACGAAGCGTAGACTATGCTCGCCCCGTTAGTTTCGCAAAGACCAAGCGTTAAGGTGGGGTAATGGCGATCAACGCCAAACTCGAGCTTCGACAAAGCCAACAGCTGGTGATGACGCCGCAATTGCAGCAGGCGATCAAGCTTTTGCAGCTGTCGAACCTTGAACTCAGTGAATTCGTGGCGGGAGAACTGGAGAGTAACCCTCTTCTGGAGCGCGATGATACGGAGGAGCGGCCGATAGACTCGCAGGATCGCGAGGTTGCTCAACCGAGTAGCGAAGGCGATCCCAGCGCTTCGGATGAATGGGTCGACAACGGTCGGGGCACCTCTGAGGCCGCAAACGCGCTTGATACCGACTACGATAATATTTATCCTGACACCTCCGCCACCGATTTGGGCGAACTTGATGGCCAGCGGCTTGCCGGCTCGGATTGGGCCTCGTTGAAGACCCGTGGGGGCGGCGGCAACGGTGAAAACTCCAATCTTGAGGCCTATGTCAGCAGCAAACTATCGCTGAAGGACCACCTTGGTGCACAGCTGCCGCTGGCGCTCAGCGAACCAGCTGAACGCCTGGTCGGCCAGCATCTGATCGACCTGGTCGATGAGGCGGGATATCTGCAGGCGGATCTGGCGGATATGACTGAAAAGCTCGGCGCCGGGAGGGATCTTGTCGAGCACGTCTTATCGGTATTGCAGACCTTTGACCCGCCAGGTGTTTTCGCCAGGTCGCTAGGAGAATGTCTGGCTTTGCAGTTGAAGGATGGCAACCGCTACGACCCACAGATCGCGCTGCTGCTGGAAAACCTGGACCTGCTGGCAAGGCACGACGTGGCGAAACTGCGCAAGGTTGTCGGCGTCGATATGGACGAGCTGTCCGATATGATCAATGAGATCAAAGGCTTGAACCCAAAACCAGGGCTCGCATTTGGCTCGGTCCAGGTACAGCCCGTGGTGCCTGATGTGATTGTTAGGCCGGCTGCTGACGGTAGTTGGTTTGTTGAATTGAACAGTGAAACGCTGCCTCGCGTGCTGGTCGATCGCAGCTATTTTGTAAGTGTTTCCCGTACGGCAAGTTCGGATTCAGACAAGGAATACCTTTCGGAGTGCCTGCAGACAGCGAATTGGCTGGTGAAAAGTCTGGATCAGCGGGCCCGCACAATCCTCAAGGTCGCCCGGGAGATCGTGCGCCAGCAAGACGGGTTTTTCACCTATGGAATTCAACACCTTAGACCGCTCAACCTGAAAACGGTGGCCGACGCGATCTCGATGCACGAGTCGACGGTGTCGCGGGTCACATCGAACAAATACATGGCGACCAGCCGCGGCATCTTTGAACTGAAGTATTTCTTCACTTCGGCGATCGCATCGGCCGAAAACGGGGAGGCACATTCCTCAGAATCTGTTCGATATCGGATCAAACAGCTGATCGACGCCGAAAGGGCCGAAGCCGTTCTTTCAGATGACCAGATCGTCGATATGTTGCGGCGCGATGGGATCGACATTGCCCGGAGGACCGTCGCTAAGTATCGAGACGCGCTGCGAATTCCTTCCTCGGTGCAGCGCCGCCGGCAGAAAAGGGCTGACGAGCAGGTGGCCCGGGCATAGCCTGATCGGAAAGACATATCCAATTTAAGGCTTAGGCTGATTGAGCTGCCGGGCCTTTCACGTTGTTAGCCCGGCCGTCTTGACACCACCCCGATCGAGCATCGATTGTTATACGAAAGGGGGCAGCCGAAGGAGTGAACGATACGCGGCTCGTCCAGAAATACGCGCAAAGTGTCCTGACGTTATTGCTGTTCATATTGGGCTCTAAATCTTGATTTATCCCTGCAGACTGGCTTCTTGAAACCTACGAGTGGAAAGACCAACTGAACGAAAAACAAAGTACAAGGCGGGACTGATGACACTCCAAGTCACGGGAAAGAATGTTGACGCTGGCGGCGCATACCAGACCTACATCATGGATAAGGTCTCCAACGTCTTAGAGAAGTACATCGGTCCGGAGATCTCCGGGCACGTGAGACTGGAGAAAGAACGCTCAACTTTCCGCACTGACTGCTCCATCCGGTTGCGGACCGGGCTCCTGGTCGAAGCGCATGGTTCGGGCGGAGATGCCTATTCGAGCGCTGATGCAGCTATTGAACGACTTGAGAAACGCGTCCGCCGCTATAAGCGACGCTTAAAGGATCATCATCACGGCCGTCAGAATGGTGCCGAACTTCCGGCCGAACTTCCTGCTCGCGACTACGTGCTGCAGCGGGCGGACGAAGAACGAGACAGCGATACCAAGCCCGATCAGCACCCGGTTATCATCGCTGAAACCGAACGAGCGATTCGTGAGTTGACAGTCGGGGAAGCAGTGATGCATCTCGACCTTGGGGAAAGACCGTTTTTGATCTTCAGGAATGCCGGCAGTGGCGGCATAAATGTTGTGTATCGGCGGCCAGACGGGAATGTCGGCTGGGTCGATCCGGAGACGACTGGGCAAGCCGAACCGGAGGCTGAGTAACCGAGCGTTTTGCTCGTCATGCTTCCGGGTAAACAACCGCTCATGGAGTTTGCGGGGTCTCGAGGCGCACAAGGATTGAGGCGTCAAGGGGAGGCAGCAAACGGTGGGACATAAAGCAATGGATCTGAGTGACCTTCTGGTACCTGAGGGAATTTTGCCCTCACTGAAGGCGAAGAGCAAAAAGCAAGCGTTGCAGGAGCTGGCTGGTAAGGCTGGCGAGATGGCGGGGCTCGACGCTCGCGACGTCTTCGATACGCTTCTGCAGCGCGAACGTCTGGGGTCCACGGGCCTAGGTCGGGGGATTGCCATCCCGCACGTCAAATTCAAGGATTTGGACCGGATTTTCTGCCTCTTCGCCAGATTGCCGGAACCAATCGAGTTTGAAAGCCACGACGACGCGCCCGTTGATCTGATCTTCCTGTTGCTTGCCCCCGAGCACGCCAGCGGTGATCACCTCAAAGCCCTCGCGCGCATCTCGAGGCTGGTTCGGGAACCGGCGACACTCGATCAGCTTCGCGCGGCCAAGGACGCCAACGACCTGCACGCCGTGCTATCCAATCCCGTCACGTCCAACGCCGCCTGAAACCGGGGGCTGGCACCAACTCTCTGCTTGTGTTTTCAGGGCGCGCAGGCGCTCGCATCGCCGAGGACAAGAAGAGCGCCAAGCCCCAGACCGCCGACCAGAATCCGCCACCATCCAAATAGCGCGAAGCCGTGGCGGCTGACGTAGTCGAGCAGATACCTCACCACGAAAACGGCTGATATGAAGGCCATCACAAAGCCGATGGCGATGCTTGTCGCGTCCGATACCTCAATCCTCGACCAGTTTTTATACAGATCGTAGGCGAAGGCACCGGCCATTGTCGGCATCGCCAAAAAGAACGAGAACTCGGCTGCCGAGCGCTTATCGGTCCCCAGCAACAATGCCCCGACAATGGTCGCTCCTGAGCGGGAAACGCCCGGCACCATCGCCAGGCATTGGCACACGCCGATCTTAAAGGCGAGGCTCGGCGGGTAGTCCATAACCTCGACGTATCTGGGTTGAAGCGGCAACCGATCGACGACGAGCAGCACAATGCCACCGAGGATCAGCATAATGCAGATCAGCATCGGGCTTTCGAACAGGACGCTCTTGATGAATGAGTGCCCGAGGGCGCCGATAACCGCGGCGGGGAGAAACGCCAAGAGGATTGAAAAGACAAACCTCCGGGTGCGCGCATCTGAGGGCAGGTCGCCCAACATTCGCAGCAGCTTGGCTGAATAGACCGAGAGGATCGCTAGAATGGCGCCAAGCTGGATCAAGACTTCAAAGGTCTTGCCCGGCGAGCAGAAACCCAAAAAATGACCGGCGAGTAGGATGTGGCCAGTCGAGGAAACGGGTATGAATTCGGTGAGGCCCTCAAGCAGGCCGAGCAGGATGACTTGCCACGTTGGCATCTATCGCGAATCTCCCAGTGAAAGATCTGATCCGGGCAACAAACATGTCCGACCCGGCCTAGCAAGCAGCCACAAATGATGGACGGACAAACCCGGCCCGGCTGCCGCATACAAGCAACATCAGAGCTTGACCGGCTGTGGCATCAGAAGCTCTGCGACACACCAACTCGCGGATCTATAAGAACGAATCTGTGTATGATCAGTCTGACGCGAAAGCATGATCAACGCTGACTGACCCACGTCTCTCGGATTTCGCCGCGTCGAGGAACGCGCAACAAAGCGGGAAACATGCACAAGCTCATTCATTTCAGGCTTTGCCCGCTGTCGCGATCGGTCCGCGTCATGCTGGCGGAGCTCGGCTTGCAGGTCCAATCCGTGGAGGAGCAGCCATGGGATTTCAGCACAAGCTTCCTGCAGCTCAACCCGGCTGGTGAACTGCCGGTTCTTGAGATCGACGCCGGGCCCGTTCTGTGTGGCACATATTCGATATCCGAATACGTCGCCGAAGAGCTCAAGCGCCATCCTGTAGACGGGCTGAGCGTTCCGCTTTTTCCGGGCAACAGGGAGGGACGGGCCGAAGTGCGACGGCTGGTCGATTGGTTTCACAACAAATTGCACAAGGAAGTCACGCGCGAGCTGCTTTATGAAAAGGTCTACGCACGGTTACAGCCGGGCATGAGCGGGCTTTCTCCAGACTCGGACATCCTGCGGGCGATCCGCGCCAACCTGCGGTATCATCTCAGCTACATTGGATATCTGGCTCATGGACGCCGGTGGCTGGCCGGAGAGGATATGTCGTTTGCGGACCTGGCCGCAGCCGCGCACCTGTCGTCGATCGATTATTTCGACGAAGTGCCGTGGGACACCTACCCGAAGGCGAAGGATTGGTATGCGCGCATCAAGTCCCGCCCATCTTTTCGGCCGCTTCTGGCCGATCGCATTCCGGGGGCACCACCTCCCCGGCATTATGCGGATCTGGATTTTTGATCATGGCGGGAGTTGTCGGTGACGACTCCGCTGACAGCCACCCATGAACTCCTGGTCGAGCTGCGGCAACGCGCCGACGCGCTGAAATTCGATGCGTTCGGAGTGGCGCCGGCGGACAGTCTTCAATCGACCGGTGCGCGCCTCATTGAGTTCACGAAACTCGGGCGCCACGGCGACATGGACTGGATGGTGGAGACAGCTGAACGGCGCACCGATCCTCGTTTGCTGATGCCTTCCGCGCGTCGGCTTGTCATGGTCGGCATGAGCTACGCTCCCGAGAAGGACCCGCTTGAAGCTCTAAGCCAGCCTTCTAATGCCACTTTTTCCGTCTACGCCAAGGGTCGCGACTATCATGAGGTGCTGAAGGGCCGATTGAAGGAGCTTGCCGGGCTCCTGGTGCGGCGGGCGAACGCGGATGTGAAGGTGTTTGTCGATACCGCGCCGCTAATGGAAAAGCCACTGGCCACGATGGCTGGTCTGGGATGGCAGGGCAAGCACACCAATCTTGTCTCGCGACGGCACGGTTCGTGGTTGTTTCTCGGAGCAATCCTGACGGACGCCCTGCTACCACTCGATCGCCCGGAAGACGATCATTGCGGCAACTGCCGGCGCTGTCTGGACGTTTGCCCGACAGACGCTTTCCCCGCTCCTTATCAGCTTGATGCCCGGCGCTGCATTGCCTACCTAACGGTCGAGCACAAGGGGCATATTCCCGCCGCCTACCGCAGGCCGATCGGCAACAGGGTGTTTGGCTGCGACGATTGCCTGGCGGTGTGCCCATGGAACAAGTTCGCGCAGGTTGCACGCGAAGCCAAACTGATGACTCGGGAGGAATCCGATAATCCGCCGCTCGGCGAGCTTTTGGACCTTGACGATGCCGCTTTCCGAGTGCGCTTTTCCGGGACCCCTGTGAAACGGACGGGGCGGGAGCGTTTTATTCGCAATTGCCTGATCGCGGCGGGCAACTCAGGTGATGTTTCGTTACTACCGGCAGTCCGCCGGTTGCTTGATGATCCCTCACCACTCATTCGGGCGATGGCGGTCTGGGCACTCGGGGAACTCGTCAGCGAGCAAGAATTCACCGAGACAATGGAGCGTCGTTACCAATGCGAAACGGATGCCGCCATCATCGCGGAATGGCAGCGCCGGGAACAAACAATGGGAGCCAAGGATTGAATCACCTCATCTGTTTCGGATTCGGGTTCAGCGCGCGCGCGCTCGCAAAGCGACTGGCGACGCAGGGCTGGCAGATCACCGGGACGTCGCGGAGCGCCGAGGGGGGGGAGCGTATTCGCGCCCAAGGTTTCGACGCTGCCCGTTTCGATGGTACGGTGCCGAGCGATGAAGTTGCATGCGCGTTGGAGACGGCGTCGCATGTGTTGATTTCCGCACCTCCCGGAGACGACGGAGATCCGGTGCTCGAGCAGCACCGCTCGGACATCGTTTCCGCACCCGGCCTGAAGTGGATCGGCTATCTGTCGACGATTGGCGTTTACGGAGATCGTGGTGGAGCCTGGGTCGATGAGACGACGCCAGAGGCACCGGTATCGCAACGCTCCAAGCGAAGGCTTGCCGCGGAGCAATCGTGGCTCGCCACAGCGCGAGCGGGGAGAGGGCCTGCGGTCCAAGTTTTCCGGCTTGCCGGGATCTATGGTCCGGGGCGGAGCGCCATTGACCAGGTCCGCTCAGGTCGCGCGCGTCGGATCGTGAGGCCGGGGCAGGTGTTCAACCGCATCCATGTCGACGACATCGCGACAACACTGACGGCGGCCATCGCGAACGGCGGAGCACACAGCATCTATAACGTCACGGACGATGAACCGGCAGCGCCGCAGGATGTGATCGGCCATGCTGCACAGCTACTCGGTGTGCCACCGCCGCCCGAGGTGCCGATCGAAGAAGCGGAGCTATCACCCATGGCGCAAAGCTTTTATTCGGAGCTGAAGCGGGTGCGCAATGACCGGATCAAGCAGGATCTAGGTGTGCGTCTGGCCTATCCGACATTCCGGGAGGGACTAGCCGCGGTGCTTGCCGCCTCGCGCAGCGAAAAAAGGTGAGTTTTGTTCAGGCTCAGTTCAAACCAGCGCGATTATGCCCGAATCGTGGTGTGCAAGTTGCGCAGGTTTGGCTGCGGGAGCTGACAGATGAATATTCAGCGATTTTCGAGTGTTCTGGGACGTGGACTCGCAGCGGCCTTCGTTTGTGCCGCGACGGCGGGCGTTTGGTTGTCGCCGGCGGTAGGCGATGGCAGCGCGGACGCGATCGCCGAGCGATTTGCCAATGACGGCGCTGAACCTGGCGTGCAGGGGGAACGCAACGAAACTGCCAACGGCACACCGCAATCGGCCGCCGATAGGGAAGAAGAGGCCAAGGCGCTGACCGACAAACTTCGCGAGGTCCGCCGCAAACGTGCTGTTGAGATGGGGCAGGACCCCGATGAACAACCAGCTGTGGCACCAGCGCTGTCGCGGCTGGCGGCACAGGCTTCGGGTTATATTTCTCCGCTTGTCGAAAAGCACGTCACCGTCCTGCTCGTTATGGATGTCGGCAAGACGGGTGTTCGGCGCTGGAGCAAGACGGCCGATCCCATGCTGTGCGTTCATGAGAACTGCTACCTGAGCCGCGGGGCTGATCAATCTGCGGAGAAACTTTCACGCAGCAAGGCATTTGGTCCGACGGTGGCGCTGACCAAACGAGGTCAGGCCTGCCGCTCAAAACCGGCCTGCATTTTCAGGGATATCGACCTGGAGACGGCGGAAGCCAAGTTGCAACCGGTCGACCTGAAGTTCCTTCGCCACGACCGGCGCGATGCCAGGGCTATCCGGGCGGATACGACGTGCGCGATCATCGAGGGAAAGCTTAGCTGCCGAAACGCAGTTGAGGGCAAGAGCTGGAAAGCCTGGATCGTTCCAGAAAGCGTCGCCAAGCGCGTCGGCGCACGTGGATTGGAGCAGGCGATGGAGGCCGGCCTGGAGTAACCGGGTCCGTGCGACTGCACGAAAATCACAAGCAATTGGCCGCGGTTCGCCCGGTTACAGTTTGCCTGATCGCAGCAGGCTTCCCAAAATTCTAAGGTTGAGAAACCTGATTTTGAAAGCAGACCGGGTGTCGCCTCCCGTTCTAAGCGGGAGGAACGACACCCGGCTCCAGTTACCTAGATAATATATTGTCCGTCCAGCTGACGACCCATCCGCGATCGCCGCTATGCTTGTTATCTGCCGACATCAGGATCCATGTTGGGATCAAAGGGCAGTTCATCGAGATGCTCAATGTACTCGAGCGGATCGAACGGCAGTTTCTTTAGATCCAGCGCAGGTTTGGCGAGTGCCTTGACCTCAGGGGTTGCGTTCGCAATGCCGGTCCACGGAATGCCGTACTTTTCGTGGCTGTCCGGATACTTCTTCTTCCATAGTTCATGACGCAACTTCATCCGATTAAAAGGGCTTTTGAGATGGATGAGGTTGACCAGCATCGGCGTCTTTTCGCGCGGATCGGCGGGCAGGAAATAAAATGCTGCCGGAATGCCGCTGGCCTCGCCAACCGGATCTGGTGAGATCCAGTGACGCTTGTAGTTACCCTTGACGGTCGCACCCAGCCTCGGTCCCGCATAAATGAAGACGTGGTCTCGCCGGCCATGGGTGTCACCGTTCAAGAGCAAAGCCGTCTGATCCAGGCCGTCGATAATCCTGTCCGTGGGGATGTTCTGGGTAGCGCCGGCAAGCGAGGCGAATGTCGTAAACAGGTCCGTTTCATGGATGATGTCGCCGACCAACTGGCCTGGCTTGATCACACCTGGCCACCAAGCAAAGGCTGGCACGCGAACGCCACCTTCCAGAAAGTCGCCTTTTCCGCCACGATAAATCGTCTCGGCCATGCCAAGCCCTGGCGGTGGATTGTGAGTCATCGGTCCATTGTCGGCCATGGCGACAACCAGGGTATTTTCGGCAATGCCCAGTTCTCTCAATTTTGCCAATAGCTTGCCGATGAAGACGTCGATGTTACACTGCAGACCGTCCTGCAATATGCTTCGCGCCAATGAACATTTTTTTGGATTCGGAATGAAGCTTGTGAGATTGGGCCAATTGGCGACATAAAATGGTTTGCCTGCCTTAGCGTTACGCTCGATGAATTCTAGCGTCCTTCGTTGGGCTTCGGGGTCGATTTGCATATAGCTTTCGTGAGTATTGTCACCCCACTGTCGCGTCTCTCCGCCCTTTGTACCTTCAGCAACCTGAACCCAACCCTTTGTAATAAAGGTATCATCGAGTTTGTATGGATCGGGAGGCAGCATGTCCTCGAACAATCCCATGGTCGCATTGGCGCCCTCTGCCAGTTTGTTATTCAGCGAGAGGATCTGGTTGTAGCCTGTGAAGAAGGCTTCATCGAAGCCCTGGTTGTGGGGGTAGCTTTCTTCGATATCCCCAAGATGCCACTTGCCATGAAACGCCGTTGCATAGCCGGCCTTCGATAACACTTCGGCGATGGTCACCTCTTCGCCGCGCATGCCGTGCTTCTCCAACAGCATGCCGATGTTGTACATGCCGCTCCGGACTGCAAGCCGTCCTGTCGCCGAGGCTGCGCGACTGGGTGTGCAGCCGACCTCGGTGTACATGCGTGTAAACAAAATTCCCTCGTCGGCCATCGCATTGATGGCGGGGGTCGTTAGCCCTCGAACCTTTTGTATCGACGGGATGCCAACGTCACCGAAAGCCGTGTCATCCCACATGATGTGAATGAGGTTGGGAGGTCTGCCGTGCTTCTCACGGAGCTCAGCAATTCTCTTTCTAAGTCCCTCATCCTCCTTTGCCCATTTTTCTCCATTCTGGGCCGCGAGGACGTAGTATTCGGCATCGTGAACGATTTTGGTTTCTTCTTGTGCTCTGAGTCCTCCAAGAGCGAACTGCGCTGCTAGTAGAGAGAGGGCAAGACAGAAAGTCTTTTTGTACATCTGTTACTCCAATTAGATGCTAAATATGAGCAATACTGATCAATAATCACTCTGCCAACCACGGGTTGCAAGTGTTTTGTTGCGAGCTAATCGATTGAGTGCGAGGTCGGCAGCGAGCCGCAGGTGCCGCATCTAATCGTACCCAGTTTGGCACCGCATACAAGAAGCTCGGAACCGCAGGCCCGGAAGCGCGGTGAGCTCGGACGGTGTGCTTCGGCGAACGCGCGCTAGCGCACCGCTTGAAGCCGTGGCCATTTGCCTGGCTGCGGTATGCGCGACCATCGAGGGCAAGATCCGGAAAGCCTGGATCATTCCTGAGAGCGTCGCAGAGCGTGTCGGCGCAATGGGATATAAGTAGGCGTTTGACGATGGCCCGCCGCTAGACTGGCTTCCTGGCCACGATAAACACGCCTTTACCTTTGCCCGGCTGCCACTGGCAGTCGATTTTGAACCCGCCGTTCGCCAAGCTCTCGTGCAAGTCTGTTCGGTGGAAGATTTTGACCGGCGGCACCATTCCTAGCAGCTGCCCGACGGGCGCGATGTATTTGAAAATCTTCATTTCGTCGGCGATGCAAACCGAACTGGACACAAAAACTCCGCCGGGTTTGAGCATCTTTTGAACCTTTGAAACGACTTCGTTCATGTTCTCTAGAAGGTGTAGGATGCTGAGCCCTAGAACGACATCAAACGATTGATCCAGCGCGCTGAACTCATCAATGTCGGCTCGTTTGAATGTGATGTTCTTGATGTTGCTTTTGTCCGCCTTGGCTTGCGCAATTTCGATCATCTTCGAGGAGATATCGATGGCTTGAATGTTCTTCACGTAGGGCGCGTGGCTTATAGCAGTCGACCCTGTCCCGCAACCAAACTCCAATACGTCCATATCCGGGCGGAAATATTGGCGCGTGACTTCCAGTTTTCTTTGATAGGACGCTTCATCAGCAATGGGCTTTTTGGAGTAGCCCTCCGCCATTCTATCCCAGAATTTTTGGGCCTCAACCATGATCGTCTCCGCGTGTTGAATTTCGTTTTGCACGATAGGAATCGCGAACTCCCGGCACTCGAAGTCGCCCCCCGGGGCACTGCAGCTTCCGCGCCGCCGATGGCGTCTCAAGCTGAAGCTCTTGAGCGTCGGCGAAGCGGGAACTGCGCTAAATTAACCATGCGCGCCGCCGATATAAATTGCGGAAGTTTGTACCATTGATATACAAATATGCATGAATTGGCAGGCGGTCTCCTTCGACTGGAACCAGGCGCGGGCCTTCCTTGTCACTGCGGAAGAGGGATCACTATCCGCGGCAGCGCGGGCACTTGGCCTGACCCAGCCGACTCTAGGCCGTCAGGTCGCCGCGCTCGAAGCGGAACTCGGCGTTACCCTTTTTGACCGGGTTGGACGCTCCTTGTCGCTGACGCAATCGCGGCTCGAATTGCTCGATCACGTCAGAACGATGGGTGAAGCAGCGGGACGGGTTTCCGTTACAGCCTCCGGCCAGTCCCAGGCGATTGACGGTCAAGTTTGCATCACCGCCAGCGATGCAATGTCGGCTTACTTCCTGCCCCCAGTGCTCAAGCACATTCGGGAGATCGCACCGGCGATCGAGATTGAAGTGGTCGCATCGAATGCGCTGCGCGACCTTAGGCGGCGCGAGGCTGATATTGCCATCCGGCATGTGCGACCGGAACACCCTGACCTTACCGCAAAGCTCATACGCGAAACGTCGGCCCGTCTTTACGCCTCGACCGCTTACCTGGATGCTCATGGCCGCCCGGCTTGCGCGAGCGAATTATCGAATGCGGCATTTATCGGATTTGAACAATCCGGGCGCCTGCTTGCCGGACTGAACGAGCGCGGCATGTCGCTGACCGAGCGCAACTTCAAGCTCGTTACCGATAGCGGCGTTGCAGGCTGGGAAATGGTGAAGCAGGGCCTGGGGATCGGGGTGATGGTCGAGGAAATCGCGGCGATGACGCCTGAAGTCGAATGTGTCCTGTCGGAACTCTATCCATTCCAAGTCCCCATATGGCTCGCCACGCATCGCGAGCTTCACAGCAGCCGCCGCATTCGGCTGGTGTTTGATATGCTTGCTGAAGCGCTTGCATGAGGCAGCAAAGGGCGCATGTATGTGATAGGGTGCCATCGGAACATGCACCGACGCCATTCCATCCCCCCGCAATCGAGGAGTAAGCCCCGTGACCACGACAGCGACGAACGTGCACGAGTATGACGCGATCGCCAAGGTCGTTCAGCACTACATTGATGGTGCCAAGTCCGGCAAGGGCGACGACATGAAGCCCGCCTTCCACAAGGACGCGACGATCTTCGGATACGTCGGACCAGATCTGTTCGCGGGACCCATCCAGCTGCTGTTCGATTGGAACGACGCGAACGGTGCGGCCACCGATCTCGAAGCACGGATCGCGAGCATCGACGTCATCGATACGGTTGCTACGGTGCGGCTTGAGCTCGACAACTGGACCGGGCATCGCTTCACGGACCTGTTCACGCTTCTCAAGGTCGATGGCCAATGGCTAATCATGAACAAGGTGTTCCACCTGCATGGGTGACGAAGGTGGGGACGGACCTGGCTAGCTTTTCGTATCTATTCGCCGGACGGCTGATACTTAGTGACAAAGTTTCGCAGGATGGCTTCGGGGACGTGAACATGCTGGCTGTTACATGACCCGATGAGCTTCTCGGCTTCCTCCGGGGGAAAGTAGCCCTTGTCCTTATAGATGTTGATTCGCAGCTCGAAGACGCGACTGTCGGCTTCCGGATGGAACTGGGTCGCGTAGATATTGTCCTTGTAGCGGATCATCTGGTAGGGGCACGGCTCCGAGGTGACAAGAAGCGCGCAGTCCTGGGGGAGCTCCTGGACCGCCTCCTTGTGGCCGACGAAGGCCATAAATCTTTCTGGCAGGGCCTCAACCAACGGATCGTCTTTTCCGTCGCTCGTTAGAGTGCACTCTACCGCGCCGACGTCCTCGCCATAGCGCTCCTTGCCGACTTTCGCGCCGAGGTGATGGGCGAGAATACCGATGCCGTAACAGCATCCCATAAAGGGGAAATCAGCGGCAGCTATGGCCGGCATGAGACCCAAGATCGAGTCCTCGATCCGCTGCTCTGCTTCGGATTTTTGATCGACAGCGTCGCTTACGCATCCCGGGCCGCCGCCGACAATCACCCCGGCGTAGTCGCGCAGTTGAAAGCCATCAGGAATGGGCTCGTGGTCGAGCCGGATGCGCACGGCTTGCGACGGGGAGAGCCCGGATTTCTCCAGGATGGCATCATACTCGTTGTCCGCGGCGGCCGTTTCAGGTCGCAATTGCAGAATCACGAATGGCTTCATTTGCTGGGATCTCTGGTTGGGGACGAGGGAGTTCTAGGCTGGCGGTTGGATTGAAGAGCACACGATGTGATGCTCGATTGAAAGCGTCACAAATTCCTGTCGGGTCAAGCCCGCCTCAAGCCGCACCTGTCAACCTTCCCTGTTTCTAACGGTCGGTGGCCAAACCACAAGCCGTGAGTTGCCGCGTTGGGTGCAGCGGTGGCGGCTCGGTTGATGGCTCATTGAGCGGAGATCGTCATGCAGCGCTTCGCGACGGAGATAACTTCTGGCAACCGGCCTGCGGGCAAAACAGGTGTTCGTTTCACAGGCGGGCGGCAAGTCCTAAAATGGCATGTCCGCGCCTTAGTGACCGTAGGGCGTTCATGGTGACCCACTTACTCGCTTCTCCTTTTTGTTCGATTGGCAAGAGAGTGCTGTAGCAATTTTCAAGCTTCCAACGGCCATCCTTGCATTGCTTTTCCCGGACAAGCTCTACGGCTTCAGCCATCCGCGGGTCCCGATATCCAAGATCCAGCAGGAGGTTCAGGATCTCCAGAACGTCCGTTTGGTACATCAGTGGAAACACAAATTTCTTCCAAGCGGGTTTTGAAGCGCGGGCAAGGTTGTGGCTGCGCTTGAAGATATGATGTATCAACATGAACTCGGCAGCGCGTTCTATCGTTTGAAGGACTGCCTTTGATCTCTTCTTGGGTGGAACCTCCGCGAATGCCTTGAGGGTTTTCACAACGCCCATGTGGCAGGTGTGGCGGCGCCAGCATATTTCCCAATTGTCGTATGGCCAGCCGGAGGGCGCTTCGGCTTCACCGTCGTCGAAGCGCTGGTACTTAACGATCCAGTCGATGGCGGATTGAACTCTGGGATCTTCGAGATAGCCGAACCGGACAAGTACCCAGAGCATATTGCCGGTCAGACAGGGAATAACGTCACTTGCTTGCCCGCCATTGCGCCCTCCTTGTTGCGAGAAACCGCCACTTGCGCAGTGCTGGGCGTTTTCCAGTATGAATTCGCATGCAGCCTGAATTCGTTCATCGAGCGCATCGGCTCCCAACTCCGCTAGAACGAGGAGCGTCCACACCGTCGATTTGTACTTCCTGGTGTAGAAGCTCTTCTGCGGCGCCCAGTGGCCGCCGGGTTCCTGGAGCTCGAGAATTGTCTACACAGGGGGAGAAACATTGATGGTTGCGGCTGACTGCACAACATCGGGATCTTGTTCGGGGCGGTCCATCAGGCAGCGCAGCGTGTTCATGCGGACGCTCGGATTGTTTGGCTCAAGAAGTCATTCCAAGTTGGCTTCGCTGAGGTCAAATCCGTCTGGCAAAACCAACACTTCCTACTGGTTGGGATCTGCGGTGCACTTTTGGAACTGAAACGACATCCGGGAAGGCTGGGCGCCTTCTTATCTTGTCCGCCTTGCGGTCTTTGTCTCAATGAGCATATCGAGGCCGATCGCCGCTTTGGGTCAAGTGCAGCCCTCTGTCATAGCCGCCGCGACCTCATCCAACCTTCTCCACCGTCTTATAAAGCAGCTCCAGGTCCTCCGGGCGGGACATGCGGTGTTCTCCGTCGTGGACTTCGATGAGCTCGATGCAATCGGGGTTGATGACCTCGCGCATGCGGCGGGTGTGGTTGGCGGGCACGTCCTTATCTAGCAGTCCTTGCAGCACGATGACAGGGCGGCCGGGGTCGAACATTTCGCCGGTGAAAAGGTGGTCGCGGCCTTCCTCGATGAACACCTTGGTGATCGGCAGCGGGTCGCCATACTCAGACGGCTGGTAAGTGACGCCCTTTTCCATCACCTCTGCCTGAGTTTCGGGTGACATCTTTTTCCACATCAGGTCCTCGGTCAGGTCCCAGGCGGGGGCGATGAGGACCAGAGCCTTGACGCGTTCGGCCTCGGCCGGGTCGTTTTGCATCAGATCGCGAAGCAGGAGAAGTGCCAGATGGCCGCCCGTTGAAGAACCGATCAGTATCTGCGGACCGCTTGTTACCTGTTTGAAGACGGCGCGCGTTTCGTCCAGCCAGTCGCCCAGGGTGGCTTTGAGGAAATCACCACCGGAAACGCCGTGGCCGGAATATTCAAAGCGCGTCAGGCCGAAGCCCGCCTTTGGCGCCCAGTCGGCAAGAGCGGTCGCCTTGGTGGAGAGCATGTCGGATTTGAGACCGATCAACCAGATGAGCCCGGAGCCGCCTTCGGCTGGCGGGGGTTGATGCAGATAAGCGATACGGCGGGCATTTGGCCCCACTCCGACTTCGAGGAATTGCGGTTCTTCCGCGCTCATCTTAGAGAAGGTCTCCTATTGCTAACTGGCGCGCCTCGGCGGCTACGGCCGCCGATACACTTTCATGCCGCCCAAACGCTAGGTTGCAAACGTGACGACAGACCGGCCGACCATAGTGCAGATCATCCCCGATCTCGATACCGGCGGCGCCGAACTTTCGGCGATTGAGATTTCTGGTGCCATTGCGGTCGCGGGGGGACGGTCGATCGTTCTGTCGCGCGGCGGGCGGCTTGAGGGGGAACTTGCCGCCGCCGGCGGGCAGCTCATCCGGTTTCCAGCGGCGACTAAGAACCCAGCGCGGATAATCGCAAATGCCTTCGAGATCGCCCGGCTCGTCAAGGAGCGTGGCGCGGCTCTCATACATGCGCGCAGCAGGGCACCTGCATGGAGCGCGTTCCTTGCCGCCAAACGCGCCGGGGTGCCGTTCGTCACCACTTACCATGGCGCGTACAATGAAAAAGGGCCGGTGAAGCGCCTTTATAACTCGGTAATGGCGCGTTCCGATCTTGTCATTGCCAATTCGCACTACACCGCGAAGCTCATACAGGACCGCTACGGAACTCCCGGCGAGCGCCTTAGGGTCATTCATCGCGGTGTCGATATGGAGCGCTTTGATCCGGCGGCGATCTCCGAAGACCGGGTGAAATCCTTGCGGCAGGCCTGGGGACTTGGAGAAGGCGACCGGGCCGTCCTGCATCCGGCGCGCCTGACGAGCTGGAAGGGACAGGGGACGGTGATCGCGGCGGCGCGGAAACTGATGGCCGGGGGGCATCTTAGCAATGTCGTCATGATTCTGGCCGGGGATGCGCAGGGGCGAGACGCCTATGCGAACGCACTTGGTGCGCAGATCGCGGATGGGGGTCTTGATGGGCACGTGCGCCTTGTCGGCCATGTCGCGGATATGCCAGCGGCGTTCGCGGCGAGCGCGGCGGCGGTTGTCGCGTCAGTGGAGCCTGAAGCGTTCGGGCGAACGGCAACCGAGGCGCAGGCCATGGGATGTCCGGTGATCGCCACCAACATCGGCGCACCGCCGGAAACCGTGCTAGCGGAGCCCGCGGTGAGCGCATGTGACGCCACCGGATGGCTGGTTCCCCCAGGTGACGCTGACGCCTTGGCCCATGCACTCACCGGGTTGCTGCAGCTTTCCACGGAACAGGTTTCAGCCATGGCCAAGAGAGCCCGCGACCGCGTGGCGGAGCAGTTTTCACTCGACGCCATGAAAACGAAGACGCTTGCCGTTTACGATGAACTGCTGCAAAGCGAGCTGAAGGAGAGTTTTCTCAGTTCCAGCCGTTCATAATCCGGCGCAATACCTTCTCGGCTATTGACTTGCGGAAGCTTCTTACAGAATCTCTTTTCAACTACTCTATCGGCTGATCGAGTTGCAGTAGCGCCTTGCGTGTGCTGCCAAGCAATTGTCAGTTGAAGACTTGTCCCGTGGCTACAAAAGGAGAAATGCCATCCGCCGCCCACACCGTTCCGCGCTGCCGCGTGAGCCAGCCGGACCTAGAACTAACGATGCCATCCGCGCACGCGAAGTGCGCCTGATTGATGAAACTGGCGAGAATGTCGGCGTCGTAGACACCAACGCAGCGCTAGAGCGCGCCGTTAATGCCAGTCTTGATCTCGTCGAGATTTCTCCCGACGCGGAGCCGCCAGTCTGCAAAATCATGGACTACGGCAAGTTTAAGTTCGAGCAGCAGAAGAAGGCCGCCGAGGCACGCAAGAAGCAAAAGACCGTCGAGATCAAAGAGATCAAGATGCGTCCGGCTATCGACGACCACGACTATAACGTGAAGGTTCGCGCGATTAAGCGGTTCTTCGAGGGCGGCGACAAGGTCAAGGTGACGTTGCGCTTCCGGGGCCGCGAAATGGCCCACCAGGAGCTTGGCCGGCAAGTGCTCGAGCGCGTCAAGGCCGAGGTTGAGGAAATCGCCAAAGTGGAAAGCGAACCTCGACTGGAAGGCCGCCAGATGGTGATGGTGCTGGCGCCACGTTAAGCGACGCCGCGGAGATCGTCCCTGGGCCTCGATGTCAGCGTTCTGTTGGGGCCCGGACGAGACTGTCACCAGCGGAACTGCCGCGCGCCATTTCCCTGATCAAGATCAACGCATTCATGCGTCCCGCACCGCGGGGCGCCGTTTTTGCGTTGCTCGCAGCGTTGCGAACGCTGGCGGGGTACAAACCGCGAGGCAGAAAACAATGATGCCCATCAAGATTAGGACCGCCAAGCGCACGGACGCTAGCGCCCTTGTTACCATGCACGCGCTTTCGCTGCGGCGCCTGGCGAGAGGCTTTTATGAACCTGAGGTGCTGGAAGCGTTCATTACTCAGGGTCCGATGGATCTGACGCTGCTTGACGGTGATGGTTACTTCGTTGCCGAAAGCAATGGCGTGCTGCTTGGCTCGGGCGGCTGGTCGCCGGATGTGCCCAGGTACCATGCTACACTGAAACGGATGGACGGTGCACCCAGCCTGCCCAAGGCCATGGTGCGCAGCCTGTTCGTCCACCCCGACGCCGCCCGGCGCGGCGTCGCCAGCGCACTGATGACACGAGTCGAGGCGGAGATTCTGTCGGCTGGTTTCCACACCGCGGCGCTGCATGCAACCCTCAGCGGAATTCCCTTCTATCGTCGGCGTGGGTGGCGCGGCGGTCTGCCAGTCGTCGTGGACCTGCCGGGCGGGCACTCCATGGTCGGGCTCAGCATGACGAAGCAGCTTGCAGGAGAATTGGAGGCGGCCGCATAATGGCCGTCAATAGGTGACCGACCCCAAGTAGGAACCGAGGATGTAGTAGAGCCCGAGCGCAAACGGGATAATAAAGATGATCGCCGTGACAAGGGCATTCACGAAACGGCTGCCGAAGGTCAGGATGTTTCCCAACAGCGCAACCAGGAACATCAGCCCGCCGGCCATGAGAAGTGGCTGCATGACAACCTCATCGCCGATCAGGATCAGTGTGCCCCAGATTACGACAATGAGCAGCAGTCCAGTGACGACGGCGCTGACGAAGCGGTTTTCAAAAGAAAGAATATTGGCGAAATAGTCGATGATGAATGCACCGATGAAGGCAGCAGTTAGAACCGCCCAGTTGGCCTGAACAAAGTCCATGAAATCCATTGTTCGTTCTCCGCTCGATATTGCCCGCCGGTTTGCCGCACCTGCTCGATGTGGTCGTTAACACAGCTCGCTTGCGCGTGGAAAGACACGCCGCCGCGGCTTTTCACGAGTCTGGTGGGCTGGACCGTCAGGCGACCCCCGGGAGTATGCTTGCAGGTTGCAATGGTCGGTGCAGCGCTGTATAACGCGCGCTTCTAGCCGCCCGGCGGGGCATGCCGTGGCGGCTTTTGTGCTTAAGAAAATTGGCTTGATGAGCAGGTCTTGAAGCCTGCGCAGCGGCCCTGCAGCCGCCACCGCGGCACCAGGTGCATCGCGAGCCTCATAAGGAGAATAGCAAAATGCCCAAGCAGAAGACCAAAGCCAGCGCCAAAAAACGGTTCAAGTTCACAGCGACGGGAAAGGTAAAGGTTGCCCAGGCCGGCAAGCGGCACGGCATGATCAAGCGGCACTCAAAGTTCATTCGCAACGCGCGCGGAACGATGGTGCTGTGCGACGCGGACGAGAAAATCGTCAAGAAGTACATGCCCTACAACCGCTAATTCCGGCCATCCACCTTCGGCCCTCGATCCAAATTCCGTCAGACAAGCCAGAATAAGTGAGCAAGAACCATGGCACGCGTAAAACGCGGCGTGACCGCCCACGCCAAGCATAAAAAAGTCCTCGAAGCCGCGAAGGGCTATCGTGGCCGTCGCAAAAATACCATCCGCATCGCCAAGCAGGCGGTCGAGCGGGCGCTGCAGTACCAATACCGCGACCGCAAGCGCCGCAAGCGCACCTTCCGGGCGCTCTGGATCCAGCGCATCAATGCCGCCGTACGCGAGGCGAGCGAGAACAATATGACCTACGGGCGATTTATCGACGGCCTCAACAAGGCTGGTATCGAAGTCGACCGCAAGGTGCTGGCGGACATTGCGGTCCACGACGCGGCGGCGTTCAAGGCGCTCGTCAGCCAGGCGCAAGACGCTGTTGCCAAGGCGCAGACGGCCACGGCTTGACCCAGCCCGCCGGGCAGGTTAGCGGAGCGCCTTATGTCGCGACAGGTCGCGGCGGAACGCAATGCGGATGGACCATCGGGCCGTCCGTTCCCGTCTCAACCCCGCTTAAAGCGCTGCAAAGACCATGACTGAAACGAGCGATCTTGAGACCCTCCAGTCGGACATCCTGAAGGCAATCGACGCAGCCGCGGACCTGAGTACCCTGGAAGAAGTGCGCATTGGGGCGCTTGGGAAAAAGGGTCTTGTCTCACAGCAAATGCAGCGGCTCGGCAAGCTTGCGCCTGACGAGCGCAAGGCTTTCGGGCAATCGGTCAATCTCGTCAAAACGCGCGTCTCCGAAGCGCTGGAGGGCCGCAAGGCAACTCTGGAGGAAGCCGCCCTCGAACAACGGCTCGCTTCCGAGACTGCTGACATCACACTGCCCGTGCGGCAAGGCCCGCTGTCGGAGGGGCGCATTCACCCCGTTTCGCAGGTGATGGACGAATTGGCGGAGATCTTTGCCGACCTCGGTTTCTCGGTTGCCGAAGGTCCGGACATCGAGACCGACGACTATAACTTCACCAAGCTCAACATCCCCGAGGAGCATCCCTCGCGGCAGGAGCATGACACGTTCTATTTCAAGCCGGACGACGACGGGTCGCGACTGGTCTTACGCACGCACACCTCACCGGTGCAAATCCGCACGATGCTCAAGCAGAAGCCGCCGATCAGGATTATCGCTCCGGGAAGGGTCTACCGCTGCGACTCTGATCAAACGCACACGCCGATGTTCCACCAGATCGAAGCGTTGGTGATCGACCAGGAAACGCACATGGGGCACCTGAAGTGGGTGCTTGTCGAGATGTGCAAGGCGTTCTTCGAAGTGGATGAAGTTAAGATGCGCTTCCGCGCTTCGCACTTCCCCTTCACGGAGCCCTCCGCCGAGATCGACATTGGCGCGGACGCGATCGGCAAGCCCGGTGAGTGGCTCGAAATCGGCGGCTGCGGGATGGTCCATCCCAACGTGCTCAGGAACTGCGGTCTCGATCCTGACGTTTACCAGGGCTTTGCGTTCGGCATGGGCATCGACCGGATGGCGATGCTGAAGTACGGCATCCCCGACCTGCGCGCGTTTTTCGGCGCCGACCTGCGCTGGCTGAAGCACAACGGCTTTTCCGTCCTCGACCAGCCGACCATTTCCGGCGGCCTGTCTGGATAAGACGGCCCGGCAGGCCGCTGAACTGCATTCATTAGCAGACATTAACCCTGTACCGTTCCGGGACAGCGCCCACTGACCATCTCCGTTAGTGTTCGGCCCATAATTCATGGTCCGCGCCGCCGTGCGAGCGCGAACCTCGGACATTGGCTCGCGCGGGAGGACTCGCAAATGGCAAAACACGATCGGTCGCTGAAACTTGGCGGAAAGGGCGGAGACGCCACCATTGAACTCGACGGCGCGGGTGGCAACGCTCACCTAGGCGGTGGCGGTGCGAACGGTGATATCCGCCTGTTCAACGCCGACGGACAGATGTGCGTTCACATCGACGGCGGCAACTCGAATGTCATTGCGGGCGGCAACGGCAGCGAAGGCGATATTGCGTTGTTGAATTCAAGCGGGGAGCAGACGCTGCACATCGATGGTGGTGAGGCCAACATCATTTTGGGAGGGGATGGCGCACAAGGTGACATCGCTCTGCTCAACGGCATGGGCCGGCAGACCGTCCATATCGACGGCGGCGATGGCAATATCATCCTCGGTGGTAACGGCGCAGAAGGTGACATTGGCCTCATCAATGAGCGCGGGCGGCAGACTGTCCATATCGATGGAGGCGAGGGCAACATCACACTTGGCGGCAATGGCAGCCAGGGTGACATCACGCTATTTGACCATCGCGGCAAGCAGACCATCACCCTGGACGGCGGGGAAGGAAATCTTCTGCTCGGCGGCAGTGGCAGCGAGGGTGACATCACGCTGGTCAACGGACGCGGGCGACAGACCGTTCACATCGATGGCGGAGACGGCAATATCTGGCTTGGCGGTAACGGCAGCGTCGGAGATCTTACGCTGATGCACCGCAAGGGCCAGCAAACCATCCATCTTGATGGGGGTGACGGCAACATCATCCTCGGCGGCAATGGCGCGGAGGGCGACCTGGCGCTGGTCGATGAACGCGGGCAGCAGACGGTTCACATCGACGGTGGCGAAGGCAACGGCACGTTCGGTGGTAACGGCGCCGATGGTGACATCGTTCTGATAGACCACCGCGGCCAGCCGACGATCCACCTGGACGGCGGCGAAGGTAACGTCACGCTTGGTGGCAGCGGGCACGACGGCGATATCATTATGACGACGTCGTCGGGCGTATGCCGGATCGAGCTAGAGGCGCATGACGGGAACATCCGAGCCAATGATGCGAGCGGTTCAACGACCGTTGAGATCATTGGCGGGTCAGGCGAGATCAAGATCAAAGGTGAAAAACTGAAGGGCGCCGACCACGTTTTCGCGGCGGACTATGACCTCGTACCACTGGCCGAAGTGAAAGACTTCATTGCAAGGAACCGCCACCTGCCTGGTATCGCTCCTGCTGAAACCATGCGCGAAGAAGGCGTCGGCATGAGCCAGCTTGCCATGCAGCTTCTGGAAAAAGTCGAGGAGCTGACCCTGCACGCGATTGAGCAGGACCGGCGCATTGCGGCCTTGGAACGGAAGCTCACGGCCAAAACATAAGATCATTGGATGGATTCACGAAGCGGTGGCTGGAACCATTGGCTCCGGTCGCCGTTTGTTGTTTGGGCCCGCTCTTTGGTTGGTGTTAGCGCATCAATGAGCGCAGGATGCCCCAGAGGATCGAACCAGCACCACCGCCGCCAGCGCCGGTGAGCAAGCCGCCGATGATCTGTTCGAGAATACCGGTGCCAACGAGACCGGCGATGATCGGACCAACGGTGTCGCCAAAAAGGTAGGTGCAGATTACCCCGGCGAGCATGCCGACGATCGAGTTCGCGCCGCGGCCGCTGCCACGGAACATCGACCCGAACAGATTGCCACCGATAAGGCCGCCGCCGGCGCCCGCAGCGAGCGAAATGAGTTGTTCCATTTTCGTTTCCAACCTTTATGCCGATTTTCATCCGAACGATGGTTCGGTGAGCCCGCCTTAACAGGAATGTAGGAAACGCAAAACCATTGTAATTGGGCGACTTCTTCTTGCGCTTCGATAAAACCGGATGACCGGTGGCGAAGTGCGCGGCTGTAACTCAGCCGCGGATTTCACCGCCTGTTGCTTTGCCGACCGCGGCGATCACCTTGTCGGAGACGGCGTCGATCTCCTTGTCGGTCAAGGTGGCGGTGGTTGGTTGCAGGGTCACTTCGATGGCCAGGGATTTCTTGTCATCCTCGGCGAGTTTACCGCCTTCAAAGACATCGAACACATTGACCGAGGCGATCAGCTTCTTGTCGGCATTCTGCGCGGCACGAATGACATCACCGGCTGCCACACCAGTGTCCAGCACAAAGGCGAAATCGCGCCGCACAGGCAGCAAGTCCGTGTTGCCCAATGCTGCTCTGGCGCGGCTCTTCTTCTTTTCCGGCGGCAGTGCATTGAGGAAGATCTCGAAGCCGACGACAGGGCCCTCGACATCCAGGCCAGCGAGCGCCCGGGGGTGGAACTCCCCGAAATGGGCCAGCGCGACCTTCGGGCCGAGGCGGATCACACCGGAGCGCCCGGGGTGGAACCAGCCCGGTGCATCGCGTGTGATCATCAGCTTTGCGGGATCGAGGCCAAGGGCGGCCAGCACGGCCGCGACGTCCGCCTTGGCGTCAAAGAGACCGGCCTCGCGCGCGGTCGCATCCCAATGCCGGCCGCCGCCCGTCAGAATGGCTGTACCGGCGCGTACACCCGAGGCGCACTGCATCTGGTCGCTGGCATTCACACCACGGTAAGCCTGCCCCAGTTCAAAAAGTCCAACATCGGCAAAACCGCGGTTGCGGTTGCGCTGTACGGCCGTCAACAGACCCGGCAGAAGGCTTGGCCGCATGTTGCTGAGTTCGGTCGATATCGGATTGTCGAGGACCAGTTCGGCCTGTCCGCCGCCAAAGGCGACAGCCTCCGAATCCGGAACGAAGGACCAGGTGACCGCTTCGACGAGGCCACGTCCGGCGAGCGTCCGACGGGCACGGCTGGCGCGGCGCTGGCTACCGGTCAACACGGGACGCGCCACGCCGGTAACACGTGGCAGCGGCGTCGAGGGGACGTTATCGACACCGGCGATGCGGGTGACCTCCTCAACGAGATCAGCGGAACCGTGAATATCGGGCCGCCAGCTTGGCACCGCCACCTTGAGCGTTGTTCCCTTCCCCGTCACGGCGCAACCAAGTGCTTGAAGCGTCTTCTTGATTTCAGCGTTGGAGAGCTGCAGTCCGGTGAGGCGCTCGACCTGGCCGGTATCGAAGTCAATCTTGAGATCGGCAGCCGGAGGCGCGCCCGCGACCACGGCCCGGGACGGTTCTCCGCCCGCGAGCTTGAGGATCATATCGGTTGCCAGATCCAGACCAGGCCCGACGGAGGCTGGATCAACACCGCGTTCAAAGCGATAGCGGGCATCGGTCACGAGGCCTGTCTTACGGCCCGTGGCGGCGGTGCGGACAGGGTCGAACCAGGCACTTTCGATCAGCACATTGGTGGTCTCTTCCGTACACCCGGTCTCCTCGCCCCCCATGACACCGCCGAGGCCCAGCGGGCCGCGATCGTCGGCGATCACGCACATCGTGTCATCGACTTCATATGTCTTGCCGTCGAGGCCGAGGAATGATTCCCCTTTCTTGCCTAGGCGCGCGCGCACGACGCCTTTCAACTTGTCAGCGTCATAGACGTGCAAGGGCCGGCCGCGATCGAAGGAAATGTAGTTGGTGATGTCGACCAACGCATTAATGGGTCGCAGGCCGATTGCCTCAAGGCGGTTTTGAAGCCAAGCCGGCGAGGAGCCGTTCTTGATGCCCCTGACGTAGCGACCGGCGAACACAGGGCAGGCGTCCTCGGTGCCCTTGGCGAATTCAAGTTTGATGGCAACAGGGCAATCGAAGTCACCCTCGACCGGCGATAACTCGGGTTCCGGTTTAAGCGTGCCGATACCGGCGGCGGCCAGATCCCGGGCAATACCACGTACGCCAGTGCAATCGGGGCGGTTGGGCGTAAGGCCGACGTCTATGACGGGATCATCGAGGCCTGCAACCTTGACGAAGGTTTCGCCAATGTGATCCGCGTATGTTTGGTCGACCTCGATGATACCCTCGCTGTCGCCTGACAATTGCAGCTCGGCGCCCGAGCACATCATGCCGTTGGAAACAACGCCACGGACCGGACGCTCGACGAGGGTGACGTCGAGGCCCGGCACGTAGGTTCCGATCGGTGCGAAGACACCGAGCATGCCGGCGCGCGCGTTTGGAGCGCCGCAAACAACCTCGACCGGCTTTTCGCCCGGGGCCACTTCTACCTGAAGCACCTGGAGCTTATCCGCGTCGGGGTGCTTTCCGGCCTCGACAACGCGCGCAATGCGGAAGCTTGAGAGTTTTTCACCGGGGTTTTCGACTCCATCGACTTCGAGACCGATCGCGGACAACTTGGTCGTGATCTCATCCAGCGTCGCCGTCGTCTCGAGATGGTCCTTCAGCCAGGACAGCGTGAACTTCATTCAGTCTAACCTTCAATCATCATCGGAGGGCTCTCCCATTGTCCCATATGGTTAGCTAGGACGGGGCGGAACGATCGCGTCCAGGGAATCTAAGGCGCAGGCGCAGACCGCGGCGGCGAAGACCCTCATCGTCAACCGGCAACCCGTGGGAGCGGCGCGCACGCCCGATCCGAACCCAGATCCAGATGAACGACACCAAAATGCGCATCAGCGTCAAGGCATAGTAGATCCTGAACACGAAGCAATAGACGACAAACCATCCATTGGAACGGTCCATCAAGAGCGGGGAGGCCGACAGCTCGAAATGCTCCATGATGTCGAAGAAGCCGCCCCTCAAGACGAGATCCAGGGTGAACATGGCGGCGCCGATCGGACCAGCGTCTACGGGCTCTCCATTGCGATAGACAAACAGCGAGTATCCCGCCGACTCCAGCATCAGGCAGCTCACCGTGAACAGCACGTAGAAGACGAGCATCGAGATGCCCATGAAACGGTAGTAGAGAACCACATGACGCAGCGTTTCGACGCTGAAGCCGTACTGTACCCAGCTGTCGAGGTCGCGATGTTTCATGTCGTGGTAGAACCACGTCAGAACAGCAACGACGACCATGGCAATCGAGAGCGCGATCGCGAATGTGACCGAAAGACTCATGGTTCCAAGCGGGGGACCAAGCGGCAGTTGGGGCCCGGGTTTCGGCTGCCACTTTGGCAGGAGCCTAGAATTGGATCACTCGAAAGCACCAGGATCGGCCAAACCGTTGAGTTGCGCTCCGGCATCAGCCACGCATGTGCCGGAGCAATCTCGGCGTCGGATAGCTGTCTGCCGCCAGGCCATACTTGATCTGCATCGCCTTGACGGCCGCGCGGGTCTTTGAACCGATGATCCCGTCGATCTTGCCGACATCAAACCCGCGCCGTCGGAGCAGCCGCTGAAGTTCCTTGGCTTCGTTCAATGACAGCACGGGAATGTCGCGATCACGCCCCTGCATGGGCCCTCCGCTGCCGCCAATGCGCGTTGCGAGGTAGGCGGCGGTGATGCAGTAGCTGAGCGAATGGTTCCATTGTGTGTAGACGTTGAAATTGGGGTAGACCAGGAAGGCTGGTCCTTTTCTGCCCATGGGGAGTACCAACGAGGCGGGCAGATCATCGGCCTTCAGGGGACGTCGCTTGGTATCGGTCACGCCCCACTCGGCCCATTGCGAGCGCGGGAGCTTGACCTGAAGGTCGGCTTTCTCCCAGTCCAGATTGGACGGCACGCGAACCTCCTGCAGCCAGGGTTCGCCAGGCCTCCAGCCGAGATGCTTTATGAAGGCCGCAGTCGTGCCGATGATGTCGGCATCGCTTCTGAACAGGTTGCGCGTGCCATTGCCGTCATAGTCGACGGCGTGCTCAAGATAGTGCTTGGGCAGGAACTGGGTCTGGCCCATCTCGCCAGCCCAGGAGCCAATCATATCGCCTGGTTTGACCCAGCCCTTGTCGAGGATTTTTAGCGCATACATCAGTTCGCCGGTGAACAGTTCCTTCCGCCGGCAATCGTAGGCGAGTGTGGCGAGAGCCCGCAGGATCGAATACTTGCCCATGCCGACGCCGAAGTCGCTTTCAAGAGCCCAGAACGCGGTGATCACCTCCGGGGGCACGCCGTATTGGCGCTTGGCCCGCTCGAAGATTGCTCGACGCTTCTGAATTTTGCGGCGACCGGACTTGATACGGTGGTTGGTGGCCAGCCGCTTTGAAAATGTCCCGAAGCTTTGGGCAAAAAAGCCCTGCCGCCGGTCGCGGCTAATGATCTTCCGGTCGAGCGTGACGCCGTTTAGCGCTCGCGAGATCGTTCGCTCGGAAACGTTCTCCGACCGTGCCTGACGCTTGAAATCCTTCAGCCAAGTGGAGAACCGTCCCTTGTTGACGCACTCCGCGGAATGAGCGTGCTGCGGAATAAGAACAGTTGTGGCGACGGCAGCAAAAATCGTCGCGATCATCAAAGGACCGTGGACCAGTCTCGCCATGAATCATCCTCGTCGTCTAGCTCGAGCAGTGGCGCCCGATGGATTTCGTGCCGGCAAAAGAACTTCAACGGCCGCCGTCGTCAAGGCGGCAGTCCCAGCTATACATGTTGCGGGTCTTTGGTATCTTTGTGTGACAAGTCGGGGCCGTGGATCGCCGCCCACAACAAAATGGCGCGCGGGAAAGCCCACGCGCCTCGCGCCAAACACGCTATTACGCGGGCGTCGCTACTTCTTGTCGTTCAAATTGTTGGACCACATCGACATGGCGGAAGCCATGTTGCGCTGCCACATTTCGGCAGCTTGCATCCACATCTGGAACGGCGCCATGGCCATGCCGGCCATTCCCGGTGGGACCTGGCCGGCGCTTGGACCGCCCATTCCCATGCCCATGCCCATGGATTGGAACTGCTTGAACTGCTCCATGAAGTCGGTCGGCGAAGCCATACCCATGTCTGGCGCCTTGATCTGTTTTGACCAGGCGTCGATCAGCTGATCCATCATCTGGAGCTGCATGCGGGAGGCTTCCTGCATCTGACCACGTGCCGACTCGATCATCGCGTCCGGCCATCCCATGGCGCGGCTGGCCTCTGCCATTTGATCGAAAACCTTGCTAGAATAATTCTCGTTGGCGCGAGCCATCTCGTCACGCCACTGAGCCAGCGCATCAAAGGCAGCTCCTGCGGCCTTCCGCGCCTCGTCGGAGAGCCCCTGGGCTCCTGAAAAATCGGACTTCGCCATTATTGTTGCTCCTCGCGCTGGATTTGGTTCTTGCTACAGATCTGCCCTCCGGTCCGCTCCGTTTCCTAAACCATGGGACGGTTAAAGAACACCGGCAGCTGAGGCTTGCCTACCGCATACCGCAAGTTTTGCAAAATGAGACAGGTATCGCAATTCAACTCGGGGCTGATCATGCTGCAAGGACTTTGCCCGTCGTGCAAGTGATTATGGTGGTCCGGGCGAGCTCGTTGGTTCTTTCAGGGTGGCCAGAAGCATTGGTTCCGCGACGCTAGAAGGGCCTGGTGTAGGCCAATTCAGCCAGTTGGGGGTCGCGTCGAAGTGGTCTTTGCGCCGTTCTTGCCCGTGGTGTACATCAGCGCCCTATGACCGACACAACCCATATCCGCAATTTCTCGATCATCGCACACATCGATCACGGCAAATCGACCCTGTCCGACCGCCTCATACAGTTGACCGGCGGGCTGACCGAGCGCGAGATGAAAGAGCAAATCCTCGACTCGATGGATATCGAGCGAGAACGCGGGATCACTATCAAAGCGCAAACCGTGAGGCTTGAGTACAAGCATACAGATGGAAAAACCTATCAGCTCAACTTGATGGACACGCCAGGGCATGTCGACTTCGCCTACGAAGTGTCACGCTCGCTGGCCGCTTGCGAAGGAGCAATCTTGGTTGTCGATGCCTCCCAGGGGGTGGAGGCGCAGACGCTGGCGAATGTATACACAGCGCTCGACAACGATCTCGAAATCCTGCCGATCTTGAACAAAGTCGATCTGCCGGCCGCCGACGTCGACCGCGTCAGGGAACAAATTGAAGACGTGATCGGCCTTGATGCCTCAGAGGCCGTGCCGATTTCGGCGAAGACCGGACAAAACGTCGAGGCCGTGCTGGAAGCTATCATCGAGAAGCTGCCTGCGCCCAAGGGCGATGAGTCCAAGCCGCTGCAAGCAATGCTGGTCGACAGCTGGTATGACGCCTACTTGGGTGTGATCGTTTTGGTCCGCGTCATCGATGGCGTTCTCAAGAAGGGCCAGAAGGTGAAGCTGATGTCGACCGGGGCCGTGCACCCGGTCGAGAGGGTCGGCATTTTCCGGCCGAAGCAAGAAATGCTGCAGCAGCTCGGGCCCGGTGAGATCGGATTCTTCACGGCGGCGATCAAGGAGGTCGCCGATACACGAGTCGGCGACACGATCACGGACGAGAAAAAACCGTGCGAGAAACCCCTGCCAGGATTCCGGCCGGCCCAACCCGTGGTGTTTTGCGGTCTGTTCCCGGTCGATTCCGCGGACTTCGAGGACCTGCGCGAGGCGATGGCGCGGCTGCGGCTCAACGATGCCAGCTTCTCATTCGAAACAGAGAGTTCAGCAGCGCTCGGCTTCGGTTTTCGCTGCGGCTTCCTGGGCCTGCTGCACTTGGAAATCATTACTGAACGGCTGGAGCGGGAGTTCAACCTCGACCTGATCACCACGGCGCCGTCGGTCGTCTATCACATCCACATGACGGACGGGAGCACGATGGAGATGCACAACCCGGCTGACATGCCGGACGTGGTGAAGATTGACCGCATCGAAGAGCCGTGGATCCAGGCGACCATCATGGTCCCGGACGAATATCTTGGGCCGGTTTTGAAACTGTGCCAGGAGCGCCGCGGGCGACAGAAGGACCTCACCTATGCAGGTAGTCGCGCCATGGCGGTCTATGAATTGCCGCTCAACGAAGTCGTGTTTGATTTCTACGACCGCCTGAAATCGATCTCGAAGGGGTATGCTTCATTCGATTATCAGCTCATCGGTTACGAGCCGAGCGATCTGGTAAAGATGTCGATCCTTGTCAACGCTGAACCCGTTGACGCCCTATCGATGATTGTCCATCGCAGCCGCGCCGAAAGCCGCGGGCGGGTTATGTGCGAGAAGCTCAAGGACCTGATCCCTCAGCATATGTTCCAGATCCCTGTCCAGGCTGCAATTGGTGGGCGGATTATCGCACGTGAGACAATCCGGGCGTTACGCAAAGACGTTCTGGCAAAGTGCTACGGCGGCGACATCACGCGTAAGCGAAAGCTCTTGGAGAAACAGAAGGCCGGTAAGAAGAAGATGCGCCAGTTCGGGAAAGTGGAGATTCCGCAGGAAGCTTTCATCGCGGCGCTGAAGATGGACGACAACTGAGGTGTTACCTGACGGGCGCACCCGGCTGTTGGGCACTTTCGGGGCCGTCAGTGATGCAGAGGCGAAGCGGAATGCACACTGCCTTGAATTTGCGAAGCGCGAAGGTCGTGTTCGATCACCTTGGCCTGACGGTCGTCTCCGGCCAGCATGTGTACATGAACCTCGTTGGCGCCCAATGTTGCGCCGAGCCGCCGGATTTCCGCAAGATTTAGGGAGGCGGCATAATGGGTCGTATGTCCCGCGGCAAGCACGGTCTGAAAGCCGCAATCTTCCCTGCGAACCAGCAAATAGTTCACGTGCGGCACTTCTGGGCAGTTGATGAGTGAGTGAACCGTGTGGATGTAGCGGGCTCCCGAGGCGCCGATCCAGAACTGGAGATCGGAGGTGTCGGGAGGGGCCTCGTGGACGGTCGTGGAGGCACCGCAAGACTGTGAGGCGGCGTCTGACACGGGCTTCTCTGCCTGCTTCTTCGCTTGCCGAAACTTTAGAACCTGTGCACACATAAGCGACGTCTCACTCAATCGGAATCTAACAACTCCGACCTACTCTACTTTCCCAAAGCATAGATCGGATTGGATGCGCACGACCAGCAACAATGCGACATGATCACGCATTTTTTCGGCATGTGAACAACGCACGGGAGCCAATTTCATTCCGCGCTGTTCGCACACTCGTACTCAAACGGGAAACAGTTAACGAACATTTAAAGATCTCGGCGACTCGCAACGGAACAAGAACTCGTGCGGCATGTCAGTCACACTGTGAAAAGCCGCAGCGTTCGCATGTCCAGCAACCTTCGCGGCGAACGTATCCGATGGCGCCGCAACGCGGGCATTGCCGATGGCGGTCGCCGGTGGGTCTTGTGACTTCCGGAGGTAAGGGGCTGCTACGATCGGTGATGATGCCAGCGCCCTCGTTGAGACCGTCGGCCTTTGCAATGGCCGGCGGCGCCCTCTGGCCAGCACCCTCCTGCAAAAAGCCGATGCGTTGCATGTGGCCCTCGATGATTTCGCCGATTGCAGCTTGCAAGCTGGGTACATATCGGCCCGAGACCCAGCGCCCCCCTTGAGGATCAAATATCGCCTGCAGCTCCTCGGCCACGAAGGTTACGTCGCCGCCACGGCGGAAGACCGCGGAGATCATGCGGGTGAGGGCGACGGTCCAAGCGTAATGCTCGAGGCTTTTGGTGTTGATGAAGATCTCAAAGGGCCGGCGGCGACCATCGCGTTCGGTGTCGTTGATGGTGACGTAGAGGGCGTGGTCGCTGCCGGGCCATTTCAGCTTGTAGGTCATGCCGTGGAGCACGGGGGAGCGCTCCAGAGGCTTGGATAGATAGACCACATCACCTGCATGATCGCCGCCAGCAGGGGCCGTTGGCAGGGGGGCGGGAGGTAGGTTGTGATCTGAGGATACTGGTGACGCGGGCGCGGGTGAAGGCGCCGATGAGGGCGCTGCCTCGCCACTAGACTGTATTGTGGTCTTATCCGGCACGAGAACGGCTCCACGCACCGGCGAGAGCCGAAAAGTGGTGCAACCCTTGAGACCCAGCTCGTAAGCCTGTCGATAGACGTCCTCGAAATCATCGTATGCAAAGTCTTCGGGGACATTGATTGTCTTGGAGATCGAGCTGTCGCAATAGCGCTGCACGGCCGCCTGCATCCGGAGGTGATCTGTGGGCCCGATGTCGCTGGCACGGACGAATTCCCCGGGCAGCTCGCCAGCCTCCCGGGAACGTGACCTAAACATAGCGTGGGCGAAGTCCTCTACCGATTCCGTGCGCAAGCCACCATCGGCCTCCCGAACCCTGCGCGAGTAGACGAAATCAAATACGGGCTCGATGCCGCTTGAGACGTTGCCGGCCAGCAGCGAGATTGTGCCGGTCGGCGCGATGGTTGTTAGACAGCCGTTTCGCATACCCTTTTCGCGGATGTTCTCGGCGATGCGTGGGTTGAGCCGTTCGATCATCAAGGAGGCCGAAAACTTCTCGGCGTCAAAAAGGGGGGGAAAGAGCCCTTCTCAGCCGCCAACTCGCTGCTGGCCTCGTAAGCTGCCTCCTGGATGGTCCGCATCCAGGTCGCGGCGAGGTTTTCCGCCGTATCACTACCGTAGACGGCGCCGCACATGATGAGGGCGTCAGCAAGCCCGGTGACACCGAGGCCCATGCGGCGCTTGGCCAGCGCTTCCTGCTTTTGTTCGGGCAACGGATATTGGGACACGTCGATTACGGCATCGAGAAAACGGACAGCGAGGGCGGCCCGATCGGCGAGTTTTTTAAGGTCGACGACGGCCTTGGCGGTGAACTGATCGCGGACAAAGACCGTCAGGTTGAGCGAGCCGAGAAGACAGGCACCGTAAGGCGGCAGCGGCTGCTCTCCGCAGGGGTTCGTTGCATGGATCGTCTCGCAGTACGCCAAGTTATTGAGAGCATTGACGCGGTCGATGAAGATCACGCCGGGCTCGGAGGACTCGTAGGTCGCCGACATGATGCGCTCCCACAAATCGCGGGCACGAACCGTGCGGTAGACCTTGTCGGCAAAGACCAGGTCCCATTCGCCGTCGACAGCGACAGCCTGCATCAGCGCGTCGGGCACCAGGACGGAGAGATTGAAGTTGGTCAGACGCCCAGCCGTGCCCTTGGCGTCAATGAACTCCTCGATATCAGGATGATCGGCGCGCAGAGTTGCCATCATGGCGCCGCGGCGGGCGCCGGCCGACATGATCGTGCGGCACATCGAGTCCCAAACGTCCATGAAGCTCACCGGACCTGATGCATCAGCGCCGACCCCATGCACCATCGCCCCTCGCGGCCGCAACGTCGAGAAATCGACGCCAATGCCGCCGCCCATCTGCATCGTCAGTGCCGCATTGCGAACACCCTCGAAGATGCCACTGAGATCGTCGGCGACCTCCCCCATTACAAAACAATTGAACAGCGTCACCCGCCGCCTGCTACCGGCGCCCGCCAAAATCCGGCCGCCCGGCAAAAAGCCAAAGTCGGCCATCGCCGCGTGATACTTCTTAGCCCAGCGCTGACGGACCCGTTTGCCGCCAGACTCAGCGGACGCCGCTGCCACGGCGACACGGGTGAAAGTGTCGTCAAGCGACTTGTCGAGCGGGGATCCGTCCTCAGCGCGCAACCGATACTTCAGATTCCAGATTTCTTCGGCGATGGGGACCATTGCTATTCCGTCGAAAAGGTATCGCTTGCAGCAACTTGCAACATTATGTGTGAGCGCCGTTCTGATCCCTCATTATGCGGCCCGCGGTGTGATGAGTCAATTTATGTTCGATTTTTATTCTAATTTTGTTCTTGATTGACGGAGGTTGCAACCGGGCTTTTCGGCTTCGCCAACCCAACTTCGAGTTCGGCCTCCAGGCGCAGCCGCTCGGAGGCCGTTTCGATCTTCTCGATCAGGAGCCGGCGAAACTCTGCCCTCGGCAAGCCCGGCGGTATGGGTTCCTGCAGCTCGACAACGATCGTTCCGCAACGCTTGCGAAGCGATCCGCGCGGCCAAAATACCCCGGAATTCAGTGCTACCGGCACGCAAGGCCTTCCAAGACCCTCATAGAGGGCCACGATCCCTGATTTGTAATCAGGCGGGGCACCAGGCGGCCGCCTGGTGCCTTCTGGGAAAACGACGATATCGCGGTGCTGGTCAGCCCGCTGGCGCGCTTCCCGGATCATCTTGCGCAAAGCGGTCGCCGCCCTGCCACGCTCGACGAGAATGTGCTCGAACTTGCGCGAGAACCAGCCATAGAACGGGATGCTACCTAGTTCGGCCTTCATAATCATCGCGGGATCGCGGAAAAGCGGGATGAGGGCGAATGTGTCCCATGCAGATTGGTGTTTGGCCGCTATGAGGGCTGCATCCCCAGGTAGGTTTTCAAGGCCGCGGACCTCCATTTTGGTGCCCATGATTACGCGCATCCACCACAGCGAGGCGTGCGCGTGAGCTCTCAGTCCAGCCATCGCCCAGCTGCGCGGGGCAAACAACAGTGGCGAGCCAAGCAACAAGAACACGGCCGTGTTGAGGTAGAATACGACGATGAAGATGAGCGACCGGACCATTGCGGCTCCATGCATTCGTGGTTTTAAAGTGGCCCGGTTGAGTGGGCGGCGCGGCTGCCTGACGAGCCATCAACGAGAATGTGCGTTCGGACCGCCACGAGCCTCGCCGCCGCTGGGAACAGCTTTATATACTCGGAAAGCAGGACCCGAGTGGTGTGGACGTCGAGCCACCATTCGCCCCGCCGGAACCGGTCTGGCACAACCGCATGCGGGATAAGGACCACGCCTGGCATTTTGCTAGTCAACTCGATCAAACTGCGCGGCATATGATAGCTGGAAGTCACGACAATCAGTGACTTAAACCCGTACTTGCGGGCCCAAGCGCTGGCCTCGTCAGCGTTGCCGCGCGTGTTGAGAGCCTCGTACCCGAGGTCAACGCAGCATTTCAGATCGGCCTCAGAAATCCCCGAAGCACGAGCGATGTCGGACTTGCCAGTGCGCCGGTAGACGCCAGTGATCAACAGCCGGCGCCCTCGGCCCTCTTCAAGAAGGCGCATCCCTGCTTTTATGCGGAGTTGCCCACCGGTCAGAACAATGATCCCGTCGGCCTTGGCTGTGGTCTCTTCCGGCATGCGCATAACGTTGACGGCAAACAGAATGAAGCCGAACGCAAAGACCCAGATCACGGCGCCGAGAATGCCCACCAGCCATGTTGCAAGTCTTTTCATGGTCGCCGCGAGATGTGTGATGCTTGCAGCGCATGAACATCAAGGTGGAATCGGCACAACTCAGCGATCTGAACTTGACTCATGCTTTTCGTTCGTCGTGCTCGGTGGGGTCTTGAGATTGTTGGGCTTCCGCAGCCCGACGGCACAGACTGCCGCCATCCAAGTCGATAAATCCCCACGTTCTGGTTCAACCCTCGCGACCGGGCGACCTAGTCGCCGAGATCGATACTAAGGCGCGCTGTCCAACCCGCAATCACTCTTCTCAACAGTGGCACAGTACCTGAAGCCTGCGCTTTAACATGCCAAAAGCGCCGCGTCCCGTGACTTTGCAGCCGCATCGCATCAGTCGGTGCTGGAATTCAAGATGCGGTAGACGCCGAACCGGGAGGTTAGCATGCACAACGCCGCGATGACGATAACCACGATCCCCAAAAGGACGTAACCAGCCAGATCCAGCGTACCCGACCCGATCAGGCGGTGGAATTCGATCTCGGTCATCGAGCCGCCACCCAAAAGCCATGTCACCAACGGCATCGAGAAGAATACGGCCATCGCGCATCCCGCGCCCAATACACCGGCGCGAATACCAAGCGTCAGGAAGTGCTTTTCGAACTCACGGGCAATGAATCCGTCGGTCGCGCCTACGAAGTGTAGAACCTCGACAATTTCGCGGTTGGAAGCCATGGCGCTGCGCGTCGCAGAGACGATGATGGCAGTGGTGGCCGCGGCAACCAGAAGTAGAATTGCGATGCCGCCGACAGCCAAAGACCGGGTCACGGTCTTGATCTGTTGCTGCCAATGGCGGTGATCGTCCAATTCGACCCCCTGGAACCTGCTGGAGAGCTGGCCAGATAGAGCATTAAAATCCGGAGGCGCATCGCGGTTAAGCTGGACGGCGATGAGGCGCGGCACAGGCAGGGATTCCAGCGCGTCGGTCTTGCCAGCCAAGGTTCCAGAAGATCCGTCGACGTCTGGACACTCATTGTGCGGGTCGAGTCGATTCCGGGCTGCCGGGTCAAGAAGACGGCGACGTCCTCCAGCGTCTTTTCCGTGTCAACGCCCTCGCGCGGCAGCACTTGCACGGTGACTTCGCTAGCGACATCGCGCAGCCAGGCATCGGCGGACTGGTTGATCATGTAGACGGCACCGGCTGTCAGGCAGGCCAAGAAACACATGATCGAGATCACCAGTGTGAGCGACCGGCCGGTCACCGATCCGGCCGGCACGATCGGGCCGTGCGAGCCACCCTTTTCACGGCGGTCATCGCGGGAAGGGGGCAAACAGATTCCGTGCAGTACCGGCTGGCGGGCCGGTATGAGGCTCGTCGAGATCGTCGTAGGATTGGTTGCCAAGTGGCGTAGACAATTTCGGCTCCAAAGAACGTGTCTGCGACTAACGGCTGCGCTTAGACGATACGCACGTCGCCTTCATGCAACTCCAACCGCGGCGCCTTATATTGGCGCATTAGTTGATGGTCGTGTGTGGCGATGACGACGGACGTGCCTAGCCGGTTGAGCTCCACGAACAACCGCAACAATCGGCGCGCCATCTGCGGGTCAACGTTGCCGGTCGGCTCGTCGGCAAGCAGCAACTCGGGTTTGCCGATCACGGCGCGGGCGATCGCAGCGCGCTGTTGCTCCCCGCCCGAGAGGACCGAAGGATAGGCGTGCATTCGGTCGCCAAGCCCAACCCACTGCAACAGGTCGGTGACGTCCTCCCGATAGTCGGAAATCTGCTTGCCGACCACGCGCAAAGGCAGCGCCACGTTTTCCCACGTCGTCAGGTGGTCAAGCAACCGGAAATCCTGGAAGACGATGCCAATCCGGCGGCGCAGCTGGGCGCGCTTAGCCGTCGTAATGTCACTCACGTCGTGATTGAACAGGTGAATCTCGCCGCCCGTTGGGTGTATCGTCATGAACAGAAGCCGCAGCAATGACGTCTTTCCCGCCCCCGACGGCCCCGTTAGAAAATGAAACGACCCCGGCCGCAGCTGGAAGTTCACTCCTGCGAGTATTTCGGGGCCCCGGTCATAGCGCAGGGCGACATTGTTCAGGCTGATCACGGACTGATCCTATTACGGAGGCGCACGCACTCGTCATTAGGCGTTGCAATTTTGCGGTGTTCCCGGCTCTATATGCGGGAAGCCTGCCATATGATCAATCGAGCACTAATGTGGCATCGCAATGGGCATCCGGATGAGTTGTAGGTTGAAGCTTTGCACGAGGTAGTAGGTGTACATTTTCCGTCCATTACACGGACGCCGCAATTTCAGTCTAGGGTCTTGACGCGACTTCCAGGCGCGTGGCGCCAGCGATCGGCTGGCGATGCTGCGACAGGTCTCGTGCGGCACAAATGCTAGAACACGAAAAGAGAAATCAGCGACAATGGGTCATCCACGATCAGATATCGACGTCATCTATAGCGCAGAACAGATCTCCGAGAGACTGGGCGGGCTTGCCCAAGAAATCGCTCAGCTGAAGTTGGACAAGCTGGCGGTTGTCGCGATCCTCAAGGGGAGCTTCATTTTCGCGGCAGATCTCATTCGCGCACTGCACATGTCGGAATGGAACCTGAAGTCGACTTCATGACATTGTCGAGCTACGGCAAGAGCACGGTTTCATCTGGCACTGTTGACATACTCCGTGATGTGACCATCGATGTCATCGGACGCGATATACTGCTTGTTGACGACGTTCTGGATTCAGGCCGAACGCTGGCCTACGCCAAGGATCTGCTATCGGCGCGTGGTGCTGAAAGCATCCGGACCTGCGTCCTCATCGAAAAGGAAGTTGACAGAGCGGTCGACATCAAGGCGGATCTGAGAGCGTTCAAATGTCACAATGTCTTCGTTGTCGGGTACGGCATGGACATGAGCCACAGGTTCCGTGAACTGCCGTTCGTCGGCCGGGTGGTCAGCAGCACCTAGAGCACGGTCGGCTGCACGGGACGATCGGCAGGCGGACTTGGGGGGCTCGTGGGACAAGCCAATACAAGGGGGAACGGTCGCATGGAGATCCTACTGGCGGACGACGACACTGGCACCCGCGAACTGATCAAGCGAGCCCTTGAATGTGACGGTCACACTGTCAGCATCACTCAGGACGGCGCGGAGGCGGCCGACAAACTCGCAGCAGAGCGGTCGCTTTGATTTACTCATCGCTGCTGTGGACAAGCCCGGGCTCGACGGACTTGGAGTTTCAAAGAAGGCCCGAGAAGCCGCCGCGGCGATCGGGGTCGTGCTGATTTCGGCGCATGAATCGGAACTGGAGAGGGCCTCCGACTTCCCAGGCGGCAACGTGGAAACCCTGCCGAAACCATTGGTGCTTGGGGATTTACGGTCGAAAGTCGCGAAGGTGCGTGTTTACAGCCCCTTCGCCGTCAACCGCCGGTGACACTCATATGCCGCGATACAGCGGGCGCCTGGCTGCGCCGGTCAATAATGAAATCATGACCTTTGGGCTTGCGGCCGATGGCTTCGTCGATGGCTGACTCGAGAAGCTGATCATTGTCAGAACTTCGAAGTGGGGCTCTGAGATCTGCGGCGTCGTCCTGGCCAAGGCACATGTACAGGGTGCCTGTGCAGGTCAGCCGCACCCGATTGCAGCTTTCGCAGAAATTGTGCGTCATGGGCGTGATGAAGCCGAGGCGACCGCCGGTTTTCGGCGATCTCTACGTATCGGGCCGGGCCCCCGGAGGAATAAGGGATATCCTTCAAGGTGTAGCGTTCGAGAAGATCGGCGCGCACCCGGGATAGCGGGACATACTGGTCGGTGCGATCGCCTTCGATATCACCCATCGGCATGGTTTCGATCAGCGTCAAATCGGCGCCGCGGCCATGGGCGAAGCGAATGAGATCATCGATCTCGTCATCGTTGACGCCCTTTAAGGCGACAGCGTTGATTTTGATCTTGAGGCCGGCGCGCTCAGCCGCGGCGATGCCATTAATGACCGTATCAAGATCGCCCCAGCGGGTAATCGCCTTGAACTTCGTCGGGCTCAGCGTATCGAGCGAGACATTGATACGACGCACACCGCTGGCATACAGATCGCCGGCAAGGCGATGGAGAAGGCTGCCGTTGGTGGTCAGGGTCAATTCATCGAGGGCACCGTCTTCGAGATGTCGCCCCAGCGCCTTGAACAGCCACATTACATTCTTGCGGACCAGAGGCTCGCCGCCGGTGATCCTAAGCTTGCGGACACCTTTTCGTACGAAGGCCGAGCAAACGCGATCCAGCTCCTCCAAGGTCAGCAGGTCCTTCTTGGGCAGGAATGTCATATGCTCGGACATGCAATAGACGCAGCGGAAATCACAGCGGTCGGTCACCGAGACGCGGAGATAGGTCACTTGGCGACCGAAGGGATCGACCATCGGGGCTTCTTGTGATGGAGCCGGGTACGCTGACGTCATTATTGTTCCTTAGCGTCGTTCTACAAAAGCCCGTCTCGTGCTGGGTCGCACGCCTCGACTTACTTCAAATAACCTTCGTCTTGTAGGATACAATATGGTCCACGGCACACCGCGTTGTCCACGGCGCATCGCACCTCAGCGGAAGTACCTTCGTACGGCCCCATGTTGAGACCAGCGACCAAAGACTAATGCAAGCCATGAGCGCTCCCGCGCTGCACAACGGACAAAGTGCATTTACTTGTCATCCCATGTTTTCTTTCCAGAACTGAGGCACTTTTTGCGGTTTGGTCCCACTTTGATAGCGAGATCATTTTTGCGCATCGCGAGATCAAAAAAACTTATGTCCGAATTTTAACTTTGCCTGGAACGATCAGGTCTTGTGCTGCGACCGAAAGTTCGCCAACCTCTCCCCTAAAGCAATAACGTCCTGCCCTTTTTTTAAGAGGCATGACATCCGGAGGAGAGTAATTGGTGCGTTCGGGTCTTGATGACGCCGTCTCGGATGCTGTGAAGACATTTGACTTGGCGCCGGAAGACCTTCTGCGCGCCCAGCTATATCAGCTGCTCGCCCTCGCTCTTTGCGCCCCACCAAGTGCCGACGTATTGAAAGCTTTCGCGGACATATCCGGAGATGAGAGCCGGCTCGGCCAGTCGTTGACTTTGTGCGCCGAGGCTGCGCGAAGCACCGGGCCGGAGGCGGAAGACGATGCTTATCATGAGCTTTTCATCGGCATCGGCAGCGGCGTCCTCGTACCTTTCGGGTCCTTCTACCTGACAGGATTTCTGAACGAAAAACCATTGGCCGAGCTGCGGCAGGATATGGCCGCCCTCGGTGTTGAGCAAGACCCGGATGTGAAGGAGCCGGAGGATCACATTTCGTCTGTGTTGGAAATGATGGCGGGGCTTATTGAAGGCCGTTTTGGAGTACCCGCGACGTTGCAGGAGCAAGAGACATTTTTTGAAGCCCACGTTGGGTCATGGGCCCCTCATTTTTTTGAAGACCTTTCAAAGACCAAGCCGTCGGCTTTTTACGCAGCTGTAGGGGCGCTTGGAGTGGCGTTTGTTGAGATCGAAGCAAAAGGGTTTGAGTACGCTTAGATGAAATCGCGGCTGCCGATGCGGCCCTATGGCCGCCCATTGCGGCCCTGGAATGAGGAGGAAAGACGAATGAAGAAAGACAAGACGGACGTGAAAACGGATCGGCGCAGCTTTCTCAAACTAGCTGGCGCCGGCGTCGTCGGTAGCGGCGCGGCTGCGGCTGCTAGCGTCGTGCCCGCGGCGGCCGACACCGCTGAGGCAGAACCTGGTTCAGGCTACCGGGAAAGCGAACATGTGCGCCGCTATTATGAGCTCGCTAAGTTCATGTAACGGATTGGATGATTGGCAGGTCCCGAGGCCGAGCTGGATCGGCTGAACGCGGTTCCTTGCCAACGCCGAGGAGGAAATCGGATGCTTAAGAAGAAATCCAACGGTACAGCGCTTCGCGGACATCTGGCGACAGCGCTTTCGGATCGATCACCGGCAGGCGTTGTGGACCGTCGCCAATTCTTGCGCAACTCGGGTCTGGCTGCGGGCGGCATCGCTGCCGCGACGGCTTTAGCGCCGGGACGCGTACAGAAGGCGCAAGCGGCCGCCCCCACAGCCGGTGGGAAAATTGATATTAAAAAGTCCGTCTGTACGCATTGCTCGGTCGGCTGCACCGTGCTTGCCGAAGTGCGGAGCGGTGTCTGGATTGGCCAGGAGCCAGGCTGGGATAGCCCCTTCAACCTTGGAGCGCACTGCGCCAAAGGTGCCGCCGTACGCGAACACGCACATGGTGCGCGGCGCCTAAAGCACCCCATGAAACTGGTCGGCGGCAAGTGGAAGAAGATCTCCTGGGATGAGGCGATCAACGAAGTCGGCGACAAGATGCTGCAAATCCGCGAAGAGTCTGGGCCAGACTCTGTTTACTGGCTCGGCTCTGCGAAGTGGAACAACGAACAGGCATATCTCGGCCGGAAGTTCGCCGCCTTCTGGGGCACGAACAACATCGACCACCAAGCCCGTATTTGTCACTCGACCACGGTCGCAGGTGTCGCGAACACCTGGGGCTACGGCGCCATGACGAACTCGTACAACGACATCCTAAAGTCTAAGGCGATCTTCCTCATCGGCGGCAACCCTGCTGAAGCCCACCCGGTATCGCTGCAACATATCCTTAAATGCAAGGAACAAAACAACGCACCTCTGATCGTTTGTGACCCGCGCTTCACGCGCACGGCCGCTCACGCCAGCGAATATGTGCGCTTCCGCCCGGGCACCGACGTGGCGCTCATCTGGGGCATCCTCTACCACATCTTCGACAACGGCTGGGAAGACAAAGAGTTCATCCGCAAGCGTGTTTGGGGCATGGACCTCATCAAGGATGAAGTTAAGAAGTGGACGCCGGAAGAAACCGAACGCGTCACGGGCGTCCCAGGGTCACAACTGAAGCGCGTTGCCAAGACGCTGGCCTCCTATAAGCCAGGTACCGTTATCTGGTGTATGGGCGGCACCCAGCACACCAACGGCAACGACAATACCCGCTCCTACTGCGTCCTGCAGCTGGCACTCGGCAACATGGGCGTCTCCGGCGGCGGCACCAACATCTTCCGCGGCCATGACAACGTCCAGGGTGCTACCGACCTCGGCGTCCTGATGGACACACTGCCGGGTTACTACGGCCTATCGAAAGGGGCCTGGAAGCACTGGGCCCGCGTCTGGGAAGTCTCCGACGACTACATGCTGTCGCGGTTCAAGTCCCAGGAGCTGATGAACAGGAAGGGCATCCCGGTCTCGCGCTGGTTTGATGGAGTTCTTGAATCGAAAGAGAACATGGATCAGCCGGACAATGTCCGGGGCATGGTGTTCTGGGGGCATGCGCCCAACTCGCAAACCCGCGGGCCAGACCAGAAGAAGGCGATGGAGAAACTCGATCTCCTCGTTGTGATCGATCCATTCCCAACCGTCTCCGCCGTCATGCACGACCGCACCGACGGGGTCTACCTGCTGCCAACGACAACGCAGTTCGAAACGTATGGCTCGGTAACGGCCTCCAACCGCTCACTGCAGTGGCGTGAGAAGGTATTCGAGCCATTATTTGAAGCAAAAGTCGACCACGAGATCATGTATCTCTTGGCGCAAAAGTTCGGCTTCGCGGACGAGTTCTTCAAGAACATCAAGGTGGAAGGCACCGAACCCAACATCGAAGACATCCTGCGCGAATTAAACCGAGGCATGTGGACGATCGGGTACACCGGCCAGTCGCCTGAGCGCTTGAAGAAGCACATGGCTAACCAAGCCACCTTCGACAAGGTCACCTTGAAAGCCAACGGTGGTCCTTGCGATGGTGACTACTACGGTCTGCCGTGGCCATCATGGGGAACGGCGGAAATGAACCACCCCGGCACGCCGAACCTCTACGACACGTCGAAACCAGTCGCCGAAGGCGGTTTGTGCTTCCGTGCCCGCTTCGGTGTCACGGCTCCTGAAAAGTACGCAAAAGGGAATGCCGACGCCGACAATCTGCTGGCTGTGGACTCTTATCCTGCCGGATCGGAGATCCAGGACGGCTATCCTGAAATCACTTACGCCATGATCGACAAGCTCGGTTGGGCGGGCGATCTCACGGATGATGAGCGTGCGGCAATCGAAAAGGTTGCCGGCAGTCCAGAGAAGATGGGCAAGGTCAACTGGAAGGTCGACCTGTCCGGTGGTCTGCAGCGCGTTGCCATCAAGCACGGGCTAGCACCGTTCGGTAACGCAAAGGCACGCGCCGTGGTTTGGACGTTCCCGGATCCAGTGCCACTGCACCGTGAACCGCTGTACACGCCGGAACCGGAGTTGGCGGGCAAGTACCCGACCTTCACTGACCGCAAGCTGCACCGGCTGCCGGTGCTCTATGAGACGATCCAGAAGAGAGGCATCGAGGAAAAGGTCTCGGAAAGCTATCCGATCATCCTCACCTCCGGGCGGCTTGTTGAGTACGAAGGCGGCGGCGATGAGACCCGCTCAAACCCGTGGTTGGCCGAACTCCAGCAGAATATGTACGTGGAGATCAATCCGCGGGATGCCAACAACCTCGGCATCAAGGATGGCGAGATGGTGTGGCTCGAAGGTCCTGAAAAGGGCAAGGTCAAAGTCATGGCCATGCTGACGGAGCGCGTCGGCAACGGTGTTGCGTTCATGCCGTTCCACTTCGGCGGTATGTTCCAAGGCAAGGACCTGCGCTCGAAATACCCGAAAGGTGCCGACCCGTATGTTCTAGGCGAAGCTAGCAATACCGCGCAAACCTATGGCTACGACGCCGTCACCCAAATGCAGGAATCGAAAACGACGCTCTGCAAGATCTGGAGGGCCTAATCCATGGCACGCATGAAGTTTCTCTGTGACGCCGAGCGCTGCATCGAGTGCAACGCCTGCGTGACTGCCTGTAAGAACGAGCACGAGGTGCAATGGGGTGTGAACCGCCGGCGCGTCGTTACCATCAACGACGGAAAGCCGGGTGAGCGCTCCATCTCGGTGGCCTGCATGCATTGCTCGGATGCACCATGCATGGCCGTCTGCCCGGTCGACTGCTTCTATCAGACCGACGACGGTGTGGTATTGCACAACAAGGACCTGTGCATTGGTTGCGGTTACTGCTTCTATGCCTGCCCGTTTGGCGCGCCGCAGTATCCGCAGCAATCCAACTTCGGTTCACGCGGCAAGATGGACAAGTGCACCTTCTGCGCCGGTGGCCCGGAAGAGAACGATACTCGCGCCGAGTTCTCCAAGTACGGACGCAACCGTCTGGCCGAAGGCAAGCTTCCGCTGTGCGCGGAGATGTGCTCGACCAAGGCACTTCTGGCTGGTGACGGAGATATGGTCTCCGACATCTACCGGGAACGTGTTGTCGCCCGTGGCTTCGGTGCCGGCGCATGGGGTTGGGGCAAGGCCTATCCAGGCCAGGCCGGCTAACCCGTCGTCTGCTTGCGAGACGCCAATACACTCGGGAGCAGGGCGGCATTCGCCGCCCTGTTTCGTCGGTGCAGTTCGGAGCAAAATTGCCCTCGTGCCACCGGTTGATATGGGCCTGGAGATCAAACAAGCATGATGCAAGGTGCCGCTTTCAAACTTGTCCTGGCATCGGCGCTGGCCGTCGGCCTTGTCGCCTGTCGGGAAACTGAACAGGGCCGGCCACTATACCATGAGCCTGGCGTGTACAAGGGCAAACCCGACACCAAGCTAGACGAACAGCAGCAGGAGGTGCTGCGCCAGAGGACACGGCGCCAGTTTGACTAGGTCACGGGTCCGGGTTGCAAATCAGGAACGCCGTTTGCCGACATGGAGTGCAACATGACGAGGTCTTATCGAGGGACTACAGCAACAGCCGGGTTTCTGAGCTGCCTTATCATGGCGCTGGCGATGATCTTGGCTCTCAGCGGTGCTTTTAGTACGGCACAGGCGCAAAACGTCCGTCCGCCTGACGACGCAGTGACCTCCGGAGGCCCCCCGCAAACGGTTCCGGACAAAGGTGGAAACTACAATATCGAAATGTGGGGCGACCTGAGAAAGGGCGCACAGGGCACGGTCTCGATACCCGATAAGAAAGCTGGCATACTCGTTGACTCATCTGGTGAAACGTGGCGCGCGCTGCGCAATGGGCCCCTGCCAACGTATGGCGCCTACGCGCTTGGCGGTATGTTGGGACTGTTGGTGCTTTTCTATCTCATTCGCGGGCGCATCCGGATTGCAAATGGTCCGGCCGGCACAACGATCGAGCGCTTTACGGATTTCGAGCGCATTGGGCACTGGCTGCTCGCAATATCGTTCATCATTCTGGCGCTGACAGGACTCAATGTTCTTTACGGGCGATACATTCTGTTGCCAGTTATGGGCAAGGAAGCCTTTGCTTCTTTATCTGAGATCGCCAAGTGGCTGCACAATTACGTGGCGCTTGCGTTCACTGTCGGGCTTGTCATGACCTTCCTCACCTGGGTCTGGTACAATTTCCCGCATCCGCGTGATGTCATCTGGTTCCTGAAAGGGGGCGGTGTGATTGGCAGTGCGCATCCACCTGCGAAGAAATTCAACGGCGGTCAGAAAATTCTGTTCTGGCTGGTCATGCTCGGCGGAATTTCGCTGGTGCTGTCGGGTCTGCAGTTGCTACTGCCTTATGAATTCTCGTTCTTCGCAAAGACCTTTGCATTCCTAAACAACTTCGGATTCAACTTGCCGACGGATTTGACCGCAAACCAGGAACAGCAGCTTGCCACATCGTGGCACGGGATCGTCGCCTTGTTCCTCACGGTTGTCATCATCGCGCACATTTATATTGGTTCGGTGGGCATGGAAGGAGCCTTCGATGCCATGGGTTCTGGCGAAGTCGACGTGAACTGGGCCAAGGAACACCACAGCATCTGGGCGGAGGAAGAACTCGCCCGGCAGGCTTCGTCAGGCGACGGTGCGGCAGCTCGGCCGGCACCGGCCGAGTAACTGGACGGCGGCCCAAATGTTTTGGCCCTTTCTCGGTGCCGCGAGTTGGCTTTGTCGGGCGGTTATCACGCTGAGCTGCCTGACGGCAATACCAGCTTGGTCGTTTGCGGGTGACGCAGTAACACCCCCGTCGACGGGCTCCATTCAGAGTGCATCGGAGTCCGAAGAGGAATCGGCCCGAGGCAACCTCGTCGGTCATGGCGGGCCAGTTAAAGCAATCGCGATTGATCCCGCGCGCCGTCTTGGACTTACCGGCAGTTTCGATTACGCCATGATGGCTTGGGATCTGACGGGCAATCTGCCGAAGGAAACGCAGCGATTCGATGAGAATGACGGAGCGGTCAATGCGGTGGCGTTTGTACCGCAGAGCCGCCTGGCCCTGTCAGGTGGCGATGATGGTGCCGTGTCGCTGTGGGATCTCGACGATGCGCGGCTGGTCCACCGCTTCAACGGCCACACAGCCAAGGTCGTTGATATCGCCGTTTCTGATGACGGCACCTGGGCGATAACCGCGAGCTGGGATCGGTCGGCACGGCTGTGGAATTTGCAGGACCGCAAACCTGGGCCTGTTCTTGACGGGCACAAGGGGCCGGTTAACGCGGTTGCGTTTTCCGCTGATGGCGCGCATGCGTTCTCGGCAAGCTATGATGGCGCCATACGGATGTTCAAAGCGGATACCGGGGACTTCATCAGGCCGGTGTATCGACATGGCTGGGGCATCAACGCACTCAAGCGACTGCCCAATGGTGCGCGGCTGGTGTTCGGTGCATTGAATGGTACCACCGCAGTTATCGAAATCGACAGCGGCGACAAAGTCGCTGAACTGGGGAATTCGGAACGGCCGATCCTGGCTCTGGCGGTGACGCGGCAACCTGGCCTCGTGGCGGTGGGCGGCGGCGATGGGCGTGTGCGCGTATTCCGCCTTGGTGATTTTGAGAGCATCGAAGAGTACCAGAATCCCTACGGTCCGGCCTGGGCGCTAGCATTCGCTCCCGGCGGCACGGCACTCTATATTGCCGGACTTGATGATTTCGTTGCCCGTTGGAACATCACTCCACGGGATCCGTTTGAGCCGATCAACAGCCCGTTTCCAAGGCGTTTTCAAGTTTCCGAAGATAGCGATGACCCCGTTGACAAGGGGCGGGTGCACTTCGCTCGCAAGTGCAGCGTGTGCCATACTTTGAAGCAGGACGGCAAAAACCGCGCAGGACCCACCCTACATTCGCTGTTTGGCCGAAAAATTGCTAGCCTGCCTGGATATCCCTACTCGGAAGCGCTGAAGAAGTTGGATATTGTGTGGACGGAAGAGACAGTCGCCAGACTGTTTGAGCTTGGTCCTGAGAACTTCACTCCAGGTTCAAAGATGCCGCTGCAGAAGATGACCGACAAATCGCAAAGAGACGCTCTGATCGCCTATCTTAAGACGACAGAGGCCGCGCAGAACGGCCGCACCGCGCCGGCACGCAATAAGGGAGCAGACGAATGAGAGCCTTCATGTCGAGCATAGTGTTGCTCGTTTTGATCACGGTGGCCGGCGCCTACGGCATGCAGGTCATCTCGACGTCATCGCAAGACGCCTACACAGTGAACAATAACGTCCGGCATTGATCAACTCGGTTGCAAAAGATACCGCGCCCGTGGCGATGGTTCAGCCTAGAAAATCATCGGGCTTCTTTCCGTTGGAGCCGGGCGACTGCTCCTCTGCGAGGTAATCGTCGGTCGTGCGCATGCGGGGCCGCTCTCCCGAGGCGAACGGGTCGTTGCCGGAGTTGGCGAGCGCGACCACACGGCAGTTGTCGCACATCTGAATCAACTCAAGCTGCTTTTCATCCTTGAACATCGAGTGCCCCCGGAGGCGATCGACGATGCGTTCGATCGACGATTTTGCGCCGAAGGCCTTGCCGCAGCTGACACAATGGAAGGGTTCCTCGGTCTTGATCTCAGCCGGTGACAATGAGTTGGAAGTAAAATTGTAACGTGGCTCTAATTTTATGACACTCTCGGGACAAGTTGCAACACAGACACCGCACTGAACGCAGGCCTGCTCGACAAACGACAGCTGCGGCTTGTCAGGATTATCGCGCAGGGCGTTAGCGGGGCAGGCGCTGACGCACGCCAGGCAGAGCGTGCAGCCATCAACGTTGACGTCGACACGGCCGTAGGGCGCGCCAGCGGGCAATTCGATGACCTCTGGCTTCTCTGGTGCACCTTCATGGAGCAAGGCAAAGACCGAACGGGCCACTTCGCGCTTCGATCCAGCGGCAACGAGGCTGTTGGACGGCATGGCCGAAAGCGGTTCTGCCTCGTGGAGAGCGGTGTCGACAGCGTCTGGATCACGTTCGGCGAGGATGCGGATACGCGCTTCGCCATATCCCAATGCGGCAAGCATGCGATTTGCCAACGACGCCTGCTGTTCAAGTGATGCGAGTTCTTCAGGGTGCTGTGGCGGAGCCAGCAGTGTCAGACTTTCAGCTCCAAGGGCCAGCGCGGCGGCCATCGAATCGTGACCGAGCATAAGCACACTGTTGAGCGAGATCGGGATGACGTTGGCGGGGAGCCCACGGCCGAAGCGGGCGAGCGCCGAGATCATTTCGGCGCCATGCTTTTCGTCGTGGGCCAGCAAGATTGGTCGCTGACCGCCGGCATTGCAGTAGGTGTCGATCAGGATCTGCATGCGCGCCACCAGATCGTTGCCGAAGGGAAGTGCGTAACCTGCTGCTCCGGTAGGACAGACGGATGCGCAGTTCCCGCAGCCGCCGCACACCGCCGGATCAATTTGAACCGAGTCTCCCGCCGGCGTGATTGCGCCCAGCGGGCAGACATCGAGGCAATTGGTGCAACCAACCAGTCCTGATCTGGCGTGGGCGCAGATGCCGGCGTCAAATGCAATGTATTTCGGCTTCTCGAACTCACCAACGAGATCGGCAATGTCAAACATTGCGCGGGCGAGCGCGGCAGGGTCGGCTGGGTCAACGCTGATATAGCCATCGCGCCGACCGTGACCGCTGAACAGAGGCTTCCCTCCGGAAAGGTCGAGTATGAGGTCGCACTCAAGATCGGTCGAAGCCTGCGGGTCCTCAAACGAAAACTCGTCTCTTGAAGACGGCCGGGCCCGCGAGCAGCTATCGACCGAAACCGAAAACCGCCCAAGCGCGCCGCCAGCATTGCGGATCCGCCCTCGGAAGACTGGAAATGCCGTTCGGCTCGGTGGCAGTGCATCGCCGGGGTCGCTGAGGACGAGGACCGGCGACAAACGTCCTGCCAGGTTCGTGGCAGTTTCGATCGCTGCCTGTCCTGCGCCGTATACGAGGCAGACACCTGATGACTGCAGCGTCAGCGCAGCCGCCATCCCGGGTTGATGTTCGGCTTCGGCAATAAGAGCGGCCATCTTTGGCAGCGCCTTGCTGCCGGCCTCAGACCATCCCCCGGTCTCGCGGATATTGGTGAAGCTGATCGATGCGGCCTCGTCGCCGATTGCATCGGTGACCTCGGCAAACAGCGAAGATTCCTGCGTGCAGGCGATGTGAAGCGGTTGGCCGGAGGCTGCGGCATTACGGAACGCGTCAATGCCGGCGCGGCAAAGCTCGCGATGAACGGTTAACGGATCCTCGATCCCAAGTGCCGCGGCAAGCCGCTCGCCGTCTAAGTCCATGGAGCGCTGGCAGTTGCAAATCAGCAGCCGGCGCGGCGGCGATGTAGTCTTGGCCAAAGCATTCCTCTCCTAAGGTGAATGGTAAATCGTCCAGCCGTCACTACAGAAAATCTGGCCAAGATTGCAGAAGTTCTTTGATGACGCCAAAAAAATCCGTAGTGTCATGAGATAACTTCGACTATGGTCTACGACATTTGGTAGCAGGAGTGAATAGCGGCATGGGCAGCGCCCTCTTCATCCCGGTCGGCATTGTCGTCGCTCGCGAAAGAATTTCCCACCCGTGGCAGACCTATCGCTGGAGGCCCGTTGGTGTGTTTCTTGACGCCCCTGAAATCAGGGAATGGCGCGAACTGCGCCGCGACGGCCAAGCCGTACTGTATCATGCCGCAACGCTGAATCTGGAACTGCATCGCAAAGAAACGACCGCTTATCGCGTCAACCTCGCCAACGGTGAACCATCTGTCTACGTTGTTTTGAGAGAGGACCCGGATGCCGGTGGGGACTGGCCGGTTGAAGTGCATCTGGTGACCGCCTCACCGTTTGAAGCGCAATCTCACGGCGATGTGGGCCTCGACAATGTCGAAGGCGTCGCGATGCCGGACCGGCTTGTCGAAATGGTCCGCACCTTTATCGACACGCACCACCAGGAAGAGACCTTCTACAAACGCAAGCGCCAGCCGCATAAAATGGCCGATGAGCATAAGTTTGGCCAGGAGCCGCTGATCAGGCTGCGCGAGAGAATGGGGGATCGCATCGAACCGCCGATGCCGAAACCCGACAGTAAACGCGGCGACAATCGCCGCCGTGGCGAGCGTAAATGAACGAGAAGCCTGACGCCAATTCCTTCCTTGAGAGATGGTCGCGCAAGAAGCGGGGCCTGGAAGCCGATCAGCCCGAACCAACTGCCGACGATCCCAAAGCAGCGCTGGCTCAGGACGGGCCGGCGGAGGAAACCGACGCGGTTGGGCCGGCGAGCGGCGAAGCCGGCCACGCGCCGAAGGACTTTTCGGATTTCGATTTCGAAAAGCTCGATTACGACTCGGATTACACTCAATTCATGGACAAGAACGTCTCAAGTGCCGACCGGCACAAAGCACTGCGCAAACTTTGGGTCTCGAACCCGGTGCTCGCAAATATGGATGGGCTCGACGACTACTGCGAGGACTACACCGATGCCGCAGTGTGCCTGCCGAAGGGAATGTTGAAGACGGCCTACCAGTACGGCAGAGGCTTCTTGAACGACGAAGAAGTTGCCACGTGGGAAGCTCTCGGAGCGGACACGAAGGCCGGTGAACCGCCGCCGGATGCTGCGCCCGCCGCAGAAGAAACCGTAGCGATCGCGGAGGCTTCAGAGGCCGTTCCGCAAGATCTCGACAGCGGTCCTGGTGCCGGTTGCGCGGCCAGCGTCAAACAGGCCGACGAAGAAATGCTCGCCGAGTTTGAGGCGGAAGAGGCCGAACAAGACCCCAAGGCTTAGAGATCCCCCCTAAGCGTCACCGCTTTCGTCGCCGCCCAGGCTGGGGTCGGCCAGGTTCTGGCGCAACATTTCCTTGTACTGCTCGGCCATTTCCTTGACGAACACCTCATGGTTGTCGACCTCGAGGACGGTGTTGGCGACGAACGCGTTATAGCGGGCGGCGGCGTAGAGAAAGGCCATGTGCAGGTCGGTGGCGCGGACCTGCGCGTTCTGGCGGTTGGCGACATCGATGAACTTGTCGGCGACCTTGAGGAAACCAGCCGTATCAAGCGCACCCTCGGTCTTGGCGGCGGCACGGCGGGCTTTGCGGTTCGGCAGGTCTGGATCGGCGGGCATTGCGGGCCTCTTTACGTGGGTCGGGGTTGCATCGCCCCTCACATCTTCTGGTTGGCGCCATCTTGACGAGTGCAGGCAAAGGTCAGGTCGAAAAAATACCTGCCTTGACCTTTGAATGGTGCGCGTTCTAGCAGCTCTTTCTTTTTTCCTGCACCGTTGAGATCCGGTGTTGCGAAACAAGCGGTCAGGGCGGCAATAAACGCGGCGCCGTCGACGGAATCGCCGACAAGCGGAGCCGAACCCGCTGCGTCGGCACTGGGCTCGGCTGCGTCGAGGGGAACCAGGTAGTCTTTGTTTGCCTTGTTGCCCAGCCAAGCGTCGACAGGCACTTTCGAACCGACCTCCAGGTCCTTCACCGTCAGGTCAGCCGCGACAATGGCGTTTCGCAATTTAAAAGCCGCGGGAAAAACGTCGCCCGTGATCCGCGCCGCCGACGTGCCGCCGGAGAGAATAAACGTAACCTTGCTAGCGGCACGCGCGGCCTCAGCGAACGGTTTCCAAAGCTCCGGCTGGCTTCCCCAGAAGCCAAGCGCGACGACACGGGCGGGCGTTCGCGAGGCAAAGACGGCAGCTCGCGCAAGTGCGACCGGGTCAGTCGCGGCGACACGAACCAGGACAAGGCGGCTGCCGGGGTAGGTCGCAAGCACAATCCTGGCAAGCCGCGTCCCACGTCCCTCGCCCGCAGGTGAATAGGGCCGCACATCGCCGTCAACGAGGTCAAAGGCGATGGGTTCACCTTCTCCATCGCGGGCCAGCCTCGCGGCGATTTCCGGAATTGTATAGTCGACGCCGTCGGTGATGAGCGCGATGGCCTCACCTCCAGGGTCGAGGCCAGGGGGGACCGGCGGGTCATCGGCGGACGCCGGCGTTGCGCAGGCCGCTGCAAGAAGGGCGGCAATCCAGCGCAAAGGCGGCGCGCGCATCACAAATGTTCCTCGTCGCGAACTGCCGCACGCTTCGTCTGCGCCGGGCGCAGCGGACCAAGGCGGGCATCGAGAAGATCCGCAATTGCGGAGATATCGTCCAGAGTGAACACCGGCAGGCCAGCACCGCTCACTTCATGGTCGGCGGCGATGGCGATCACGAGGGGATCGTCGGTGGCCAACGGGGCCTGCGTAATGGAAGCCCGGCGACGAGCCTCGATCTTGTAAATTGGTGCGGACTTGTAGCCCTCAACAACGACGAGGTCGCAGGGGTCCAATGCCGCGATGACTTCGTCGAAATTGGGCTCGGGTGCACCGTCTAGCTCGCTAATGAGTGCCCAGCGCCGGGCGGAAATCACCGCGACCTGGCGGGCGCCCGCGCTGCGGTGGCGGGCAGAGTCGGTTTCCTGGTCGTCGATCTGAAACGCATGATGAGCGTGCTTCAGAGAAGCAACCTTCAGCCCGCGCCTCGTAAATTCCTCGATGAGGCGGACGGTGAGTGTCGTCTTTCCCGACTTTTTCCAGCCGGCAATACCGATAATCGGGGCGCCATGTGGCGTGCGCATCATGTTGGGTGCATCCTACCAACCGGCGGACATGTCCCTCACGACCCTGCGGATAACTGGGACATGAGAGCCGCCACCTGTTCGAACTCCTCCGGTGTGTTGGCGTTAAAAAAGGGGTCAATCTCAGCCCCGGCAACACCAACAAACGGAAACTCCAGGGCCAAAGTACCATGCCGGTCGGTCCAGTGCAGCACCTTGCGCACACCTTCGTTGAGGGCGGATTCCAGGTCGTCGGCCAGCTCCACCGGCCATAGGCCGATCACGGGGTGCTTATGGCCCCCGGAGGCCGCCAGAGCGATCCTTTCGGTTCGGCCTTCGAGGGATTGGGCGAGGCGCGCAGCGAGGTCTTGAGGAATAAGTGGGGCGTCGGTGGAGACGGTGGCGATATGAGTGGCCGAGGGGGCGTTTTCGGCGGACCAGTGCATGCCGGCCAGCACGCCCGCCAGCGGACCGACGTTACCGGTAATGGAGTCAGCAGCGACCGGCAGGCCGAAGGCGGCGAAACGTGCCGGGTCGCCGTTGGCGTTCAAAACGATGCCTGCAACCTGAGGGGCGAAGCGTTCAATGACATGGGCCAGCATCGGCCTTCCGTTAATCTCGCGCATACCCTTATCGCCGCCGCCCATTCGCCGTGACTGGCCGCCGGCCAGCAGCACGCCGGTGATGTGGTTCTTGGTGATTGTCATGGTGTCTGGCCGGTCTCCGGCTTGCTGGCCTTGCGGGCGTGCTTGCTGTCTTCTTCCTCGAAAGCCTCAGTATCAGCATCAAATTCGACGCGTTCGATACCCGACAAGCAGACGAAGCGCTTACCGCGGGCGCGGCCGATCAAAGTCAGGCCGGCCTGGCGGGCGAGTTCGACACCCCAGGCGGTAAAACCAGAACGAGAGACCAGGATCGGGATGCGCATCTTCACGCATTTGATGATCATCTCGGAGGTGAGCCGGCCGGTCGTGTAGAAGATTTTGTCCTCCGGGGTGATGGCGTTCATGAACATGAAGCCGGCGATCTTGTCGATGGCATTGTGGCGCCCGACATCTTCCATATAGACCAGCGGGTCGTCCCGCTTGCAAAGCACACAACCGTGGATGGCGCCGGCCTTGAGATAAAGGCTCGGCTCGGTGTTGATCTTCTTGGTCAGCGCATAAAGCCATGAGGTCTTCAGCCGTGCCGTCTGGGACAACTCGATGCCGTCGAGTTCCTCGAGCAAATCGCCGAACACGGTGCCCTGCGCGCAACCTGAGGTTTGCACCTTCTTTTTCAGCTTTTCTTCGTAGTCAGTTTCCCTGGCAGTGCGCACCACGACGGTTGCGATGTCTTCCTCATAGTCGATGCCGACGATCTCATCGTCGGGCTGCAACATGCCCTGGTTGAGCAGGAACCCGACGGCGAGAAGGTCCGGGTGGTCACCGATGGTCATCATGGTGACGATCTCGCGGGCGTTGAGAAATAGCGTCAGGGCCCGCTCGGTGACCACCACCGCATCGACTTCACGGCGCTCGTGGTCGATGCCGGACACGGTGACCGACAGCGCGGGATCATCGGGGGTGGGGCGGACCTGGAACTGTTTCAGTGGTCGGCTCAAGGAATTCGTCCTCACGTCGTATGGTGGCGGTTTGCCCGGGGGGCTTGTGATAGCATAGTCTGTCGCGGTTTTTCGGGATGATTGGACGTGCAAAGCCCTTGGCATCGTCCGCTGTATACCCTATCACATAGGTAGGAAATAAAATTCGGCCTCGTGACTTCGCGAAAGGTGTCTGCCAAAATGGGTGTTCTATCCAGACACGCCTCGCGATCGCTGGCCGAGGGTGCGTTGCGCGCCCCTGTTTAGAGCCCTTGCGATTCATAACTCCCCGGGAGACGAAGCCAATATGTCCGTTTCTAAGGACCAGATCCTGTCTGAACTACGCCGTGTGAAGGGCCCCGAGCTTGAGGGCAATATCGTTGATCTGGGTCTGGTGTCAGAGATCCTGCAAAAAGACGACCGAGTCTACTTCTCGATCACGGTACCGCCCGAAAAAGCCGAGGAACTCGAGCCGCTGCGGCAGGCGGCGCAAAAGGTGGTTTCGGAAATCGAAGGCGTCGCCGGGGCAACCGCCGTGCTGACAGCAGAGGCGCAACCTGGAACGGCGGGCGCCAACCAAGGCAGTCCAGTCGGCGGCGGCGTGCAGGATAGTCCGCGTGTCGCGGAAGCGCGGGCGCGCATGCCGGGTCAAACGAATGGGGCGCACGCCAACGGACAACAGCAGCAGACACCGCAAGCGGGAGCCGGCGCAAAAACCGACGGCATGCCCAACGTCAAGCACCTGATCGCCATTGCTTCTGGCAAGGGCGGCGTCGGCAAATCGACAACCACCGTGAACCTGGCGCTCGGCCTGCAGGCGATCGGGCTCAAGGTCGGCATTCTTGATGCGGATATCTTCGGGCCTTCCCAGCCACGCCTGTTAGGCATCACAGGCCGGCCGACGGCGGCCGACGGCAAGATTGTCAATCCGTTGTCGGGCTATGGTCTCAAGGTCATGTCGATGGGCTTCCTGGTTGAAGAAGGACAACCCATCGTGTGGCGCGGGCCGATGGTCGTGCAGGCATTGCATCAGATGCTGTTTCAGGTGGCCTGGGGCGAGCTTGATGTGGTGCTTATCGACATGCCGCCCGGAACCGGCGACGTACAGCTGACGATGGCGCAGCAGGTGCCTTTGTCGGGGGCGGTGATCGTTTCAACACCGCAAGATCTGGCGCTGATCGATGCGCGCAAGGGCCTCGCGATGTTTGAGCAGGTCAACGTGCCGGTGCTCGGCATCGTCGAGAACATGAGCACTTTCGTCTGCCCGAAGTGCGGCGAGGAAAGCTTTATTTTCGGCAAGGGCGGCGCGCGCATCGAGGCGCAAAAGCTCTCGGTTCCATTCCTCGGCGGAGTGCCGTTGCACATGGACATTCGCGAGAAGTCCGACAATGGCCAGCCGATCACTGCGACGGCGCCCGACAACCCGCATTCGCAGATTTACCGGGACATCGCCGCGCGGGTTTGGTCGGAAGTCGAGAAGGCGACCGGGCATGGCGTCGCGCCGCCGAAATTGGATCTGGCCGAGGACGGCAAGTCGCTTGATGTCGCCTTCGACGACGGCCGGGCCTACTCGTTGACCGCGGAAATGCTGCGCGTGATGAGCCCGTCGGCGGAAGTACAAGGGCATTCGGCGGACCAGCGCGTGACGGTCCCCAAAAAGAGGAACGTCGGCATCACGCAGCTGCAGCCGGTGGGCAACTACGCCGTGAAGATCCACTTCGATGACGGCCACAACACCGGGCTCTATGCGTGGAATTACCTGAAGCTTCTGGGCGAAGAAAAAGAGGAGCGCTGGGCGGCCTATTTGGCGGAGCTCGAAGAGAAAGGCTACGACCGGGGTTGATCGCGGAGCACCTTGATTTGCGGGGCGGGGTAAGCATGGCGCGTTGCCGTCAGGGCTTGCCACCCTGCACGAAGACGTACTCAACAATTGAGCTTTTGGCGCGAGCCATTTCGGTAAGCTCTTCGCGGCGGCCGGCGGGCAGGATTTCGCCGAGCTCGTCGAGCCGTTCGCGAAGATTAGCGCAGTCGCGGCCGAGATGGCTTACAGCAGAGGCTTAACAGCTTCCGACAGTACGTGCGCAACGCACAGACTGTTATCTGCGGTCAGCCATGTCACCGCCTCAGAACTCCGACAGCGGTCCGTACACCAGAATCGGCCCGTCAAATAACGCCCTCGATCAACACGCGCCGATAGGACTCGCGAACGCGGGCGATGGGCTGGCCGGAGCCGGCTAACACGGTCGCGTGTAACGACAGAATTGTTTCGCCGTATGCGGCGCGGGCGCGGGTTATGGTTCGCCAGGGCTGAAGCGGCGCGACGATGGCTCCGAAGGGTTCGACGCCGTCCAGTAACCGCTGCATCATGTCGGCGGATAGGACGTCTGTGCGGAACCGGATTTCAGTATGGCTGAGTACGACAGGACCGCGCATCAGGCGGGCGCGGCGAACCCAAATTGCGCCGTCCGGGCGGCCCGCGCTTTCGTGACTGACCACGTCGGCTCGGATCGGGCCGTCGCCGATACGCCTGGCGGCGCACAATGAGGCGAGCGCTTCGGTGGCCGTTTTGTGCGACAAAACGTGGGCGTGAAGCTGCCTTATCCTCGATACCGTTTCTTCTACCGGACTGATCAGTGTTGATTGCATAGCGCTCACGTTCCGGACCTCCAACCCTCCCGCCATAGATTGGTCCTGCGAAATCCGCTAACAGTGTGGCGCGTCGATTCATCGCCAAAGGATCTGTGATGAACTTAAACGTGCGGCTTCCAGGTCGGATCACCGTACTCCTCATCCTTGTGCTGATATCCACCGCGGGGGGCGTTTCGCCGGCAAACGCGGCCAGATGCGGCAGCACAAGCAGAGACTTTTCGGCCTGGCTGGCGGACTTCAAAGCTGAAGCGAGGCGGCGAGGGATCACACAAAAGACACTGAACCGGTCCTTCAAAGGCGTCGGCTATGATCGCCGCGTTATACGGAGGGACCGTTCACAACGCTCCTTCAAGCTGAGCTTTAAAGCATTTTATAAGCGCCGCGTCGGCTCCTATTTGATGAAGCGGGCCAACGCGCGGTTGAAGCGCCATCGACAGCTTCTCAACCGTATCGAGAAGCGCTTCGGGGTGCCGCGCGAAATCCTCATTTCCATCTGGGGTCTTGAGACAAACTTCGGACGCGACGGCGCAGGCAAATACTACATCATTCAGTCGATCGCGACCTTGGCATACGATTGCCGCCGATCGAGCTTCTTTAAGCGCCACCTGCACGCGGCGCTCAGGATCGTGCAAAGGGGCGACATGAGCCCCAGCCAGCTGCGTGGCGGATGGGCTGGTGAAATCGGGCAGGTGCAGTTTCTGCCGGGATCGTACGACAAGTACGCCGTCGACTATGATGGCAATGGCCGCCGCGACTTGCGCCGTAGCATCCCCGACATTCTCGCTTCGACCGCAAACTACCTGCGCGCACACGGCTGGCGGCGAGGTGGCAGCTGGGCGCGCGGCTCAGCCAACTACCGCGTCATCAAGGAGTGGAACAGGGCCGAAGTCTATGCACGCACCATCTCCGTGATGGCACAGCGCCTGCGCCGTTAGGTAGCGGGCAGGACTCGTTTCAGTGTTTGTTATGATCGCGGGGATGGCTTGCCGAGCCGGCGGTTGTTTTCCTGATGCCGGATCACACTTGCAGAACACAGTACGTCTTCGCTTTGATCGAGAGGCTCACACGTCGCCATGTACAAACTGATTGGTTTTCCGAAGACACGTGCCTTCAGGGTTCTTTGGATGCTGGAGGAAATCGGAGCGGACTATGAGATCGACGCGGTGATGCCGCAAAGCGAGGAGTGCAAGGCGATCAACCCGTCGGGCAAGGTGCCAATACTGCAGGTCGGGGATGACTACATCATCGACTCGGTGGCCATCTGCCAGTTCCTCGGCGACAGGCATGGCAAGCTCACCTATCCCGCCGGCAGCATCGCGCGCGCAAAGCAGGATAGTTTCACGCAATTCGCCATGGACGATATTGAATCGCCGCTATGGTTCAACGCCAAGAACACCTTCATCCTGCCCGAGGAGCTGCGCAGCGAGACGGCGCAAAAAGCCTGCCGCTACGATTTTGACCGGGCCATCGGGGTGCTCGGCAAACGGCTCGGCGAAAACACATTTCTAATGGGCGATGAATTCACAGTGCCGGACCTGCTGATGGGCCATTGCGCCAACTGGGCCCAAATCGGTGCCGGCTGGGAGATCCCAGCGGGACCGGTGCTTACTTACTTCGACCGGATCCGCTCGAGGCCCGCCTACAAGCGCGCCATCGAAATCCGGGATAGCTTCGCCTGAAACGCGGCTATCCTTTTTGCTTCAGGTCGGCAGGTGAAATGAGCACCGCAAACTGCTCGCACCAGATAACGACGCTGTTGAAGTCCCCGAGATTAACGCCGGCGGGAATTTCATAGCGCTGACTCCCCTTGAACGCGCGCAACCGGCCGAGATCAACAAACATCTGATTCCGGAGATCGCCGGAGGTGCGGATGTTCGCCTTGGGAACCAAGTAGACGTGGAACTTCGGACCCGGGCCGACTTCGAAATCGTCGTGGAGGAAGACGGAGTTCCGGCGCACCGAAACCTTGCCCTTGCCCCAGTGTATCGGGTCGTTCGGGTCGGCGTGGATGAAGGTGCCCTCCGCTACGATCTTGACCACGCGATCGGCGTCGGACAGCAGCTCGGCAGCCGGCGGCGGCGGGAAGACATAGGGGAACAGGAAGAAACCCAGTGCTACGCCGAAGCCAGTGCCCAGAACGCTGCCGAGCAGAAACGATATGATGTATTTCATGCGCTTGCTCCTACGTTTCGACGACCTCGAAGTGGACGGGCGGCAGAATCCTCGTCATGCAGTCCAGGCTTGCGGCACTGATTTGAGCGAGACCGACCTAAAGCCCCCAAAAAAACAGTTGTTTGACTTCGACAAATGCGGCCGCCCAAATGCCGGTCCTCGCACACACCGAGGAGGACCGACGAAACCGTCACAACTCACCCGTAAGGAACTGCGCTCTGCCATACCCGAAGGTCCAGTCTTCGTCTTCGCAGGTGACGCAATTGATCATCACGTCGCTTGGTGCAATGGCACAATTGCGCTCCAACTCTTCAATGGTCAGCCGGTAAAACGTCTGCTTTTCCTCGCGGGTGCGCGGGCGCGTCGTCACCTGGATGAAAACAAACTTGTCGGTCCGGGGGATGTCGAGACCGGTATCCTCCATGATCATGCGCGTGGGTTCACGTTCGTTGACGATCTGATAGCGATCGCGCTCGGGCACCTTGAACGCCGCGAGCATGGCCCGGTGCACGGCATCAAGCAGAGCCTGGAGTTCCGTATCGGTGCGGCCCTTGTAAAGATCAATTCGCAGCAATGGCATTGGGGGATCCTTGAATCTGGTTTGCGGACGTTTCAGCCCTTTGGGGCGTCGTGCAATGGTGCCTAAGGCCGACGGACCCTACACTGGTGCGAACAAGGCAACCGAAACTGTTGTCGGATCATGGTTGCTGCCAGCGCTATTGGCAAATCGTCGACAGCGCTAAGCTTTCGGAACGGATTTGGCCGTGGGCATTATTGCCGCCGGGTTCGTTGCCACGTTGCTGCCGGCTGGATCAGCGGTATTGCCGGAAGCCGGCTCGGGCGGCATTTCGTAGCCTCTATCATCACCCGCCTTGCCCGCGGCGACGGCTTTATCGGCGATCTGCTGCAAAACGGCGGGGAGGGCGAAGGCGCCTTTATGGACGGCGGGAGTCCAATACTGCAGGCCTGACACACCGCGCTTCTTCGTCCGCCTGGCAAGCTTCTTCAGCTCTATTGCGAGAAGCGCTTTGTCGTCGGTGGCCAGGTTGAGTGCGAACAGCCCGCCGAAGTAACACGGCTGGTGACAGATATAGGGCGTCGCACGCTTGAATAGAGAGGCAAAGATGCGGGTCGTGCCAGCAAGGTGATCGGGCAATAGCTGAGCAAGACCGTTCTGAGTGACCAGCACTCCTCCGGGTGTCAGTGCGCGGCGGCAGCTGGCAAAGAACTCTTTTGAGTGGAGAACCGCAGAGGGTCCGACCGGCTCGGAGGAATCGACGATGATGCAGTCGAACTTTTGGCCCGTTTCGGCAACGTACTTCAGTCCGTCGGCTATGACGACTTCGGTGCGGCGGTCATCGAAGGCTCCGGCTGGAATCTGCGGGAAGTGCTGAAGTGAGGTATCGATAACCTCGCGGTCGATCTCCACGAGAACCGCTTGTTTGACGCAAGAGTGCTTGAGGACTTCGCGCAGGACGCCGCCGTCGCCACCGCCGACAACCAGAACCTTCTCTGGTTTCTTCAACGCCATCAACGGCACATGGGCCATCATCTCATGATAGACGTGCTCGTCGTTGGTGGTCAGCTGAACAATACCGTCCAGCATGAGGACGGTGCCCCAAGTCGGGTTCTCGAAGATTATGAGATGCTGGTGGTCGGTCTTGACCTCATGCAGCACTTTCGAAGCGCGCAGGGCGACGCGCCAGTCGGTATGAAATGTTTCTTCGATCCAGCGGTCGCTCATGGCGGGCCGTACTCCATTATGATTCAGCAGGTCGGTTCCGGCACGCCATATCGTCCCGGGGGATTTGATCCCCCGGGACGGTACGCATCATTAAACATGATGGCGATTCAGGCGGCTTTCCTTGGAGCCGTGACAACCACGTGACGAACCGGAGCTTCGCGAGAAGCGGCTGTTTGCCACTTCATCTCCTCCAGTTCCTCGCCGCGCTTGTGCTCCTTGACGACCACGTCGTCTGCCTCGAAAGCTTCTCGCAGAACCTCGATCGCCCGGTGCGGCTCTGCTTCGCCGCACATGAACACGTCGAGGGCCGCGTAATCGGCCTCCGGCCAGCTGTGAATCGAGATGTGGCTCTCGGAAAGCACGGCTACGCCACTAACACCGCCGTTTGGCGTGAAGTGGTGCAGATGGATGTGCAGGAGGGTTGCCCCGGCGACTTCCACGCAGCGCTTCAAGGTTTCTTCGACCCACTTAAGGTCATCGAGCCGACGTGCACCGAACAAATCTATAATCAGATGTGTTCCTGCATAGCGAACGCCGTCACGCTCAACAAAGAAGTCTTTTCTATCGTCACACGAGTTGTCGCACGTGTTCGCAAACAGATCTTCCTCTTGGGCGGTGCTTGAACGAGTCAAGTCCATCCCCAATTGGAAGAGGGCGTCGTCATAGGCCATCGGACCCTCCCCAACCAGCAGATAGATGTGACCCGTCCGCTCCTTACCTTTGGGGCTTTTCTTGAACCTTGGGGGCTCTCCTTGACCTTAGGGGCAGGTGGACGAACGGAGGCGGGTTGTATGATGCGATTGACCCTTGCATGCAAGAAAAAACTGACGACAACCGGAGAAAAATTTTTTCAGCTTTTCACCTTGATTTAACAATGGCTTCGCTGCGGAGCATTGTGCGGATTCTAGGGCGTAGAAAAGCTGCCAATAAAGACAGCGGCTTGGGTTGTCATATTGTCTGACCACGGCTGCGCGCCAGCGGTCAATTTCAACTTCCGGGGATCGTCTGAGCGAGACCGATGGTGCCCCTGGCCCGACTCGAACGGGCACGTCCTCGCGAACAACAGATTTTGAGTCTGTCGTGTCTACCAATTCCACCACAGGGGCATACCGTCCATCCGGTCCGGGCGGCAGAGCGCTGCAATATAGCTATCGACGCTTCATGGTCAACGGATGAGGGTCCGTGACATTGATCCGCTCACGACAATTTCCAGCCACGCCTGTGGATGCAGAACCACACCTCAGTCGCGGTAATCGGGTCGGTCGATTGTGCCATGATTAGTGGATGTGTTACACGCGATGCATTTAGAAGTCGCTGCGGCGAACCTAAGGATCCGCTGAAATGCGCTTTGCTCTGACCATGATTTGCTTGGTTGCCTCGGCCCTTACCTGCGGTAACGCGAGTGCCGGGCCGACGCTGCTGTTCGAGGCCGACACAGGCAAGGTGCTCTATTCGGAGAACATTGACGACCAGTGGCATCCGGCTTCGCTGACCAAGGTGATGACCGCCTATATCGCGTTCCAAGACCTGCGCGATGGCAAGATCAAACTCGACACCAAGATTATCTGCACTCCGCTGGCCCATAAAGAACCGCCAAGCAAGGTCGGGTTGCCGGTCGGAGCCAAGATGAAGATGGACACCGCCCTCAAGGCTTTGATCATCAAATCGGCCAACGACGTCGCGGTGATGATCGCGGAAGCACTCGGGCCGACCCATGACCGCTTCATCTCCAGGATGAACGCGACCGCGAAGCGGCTGGGCATGACGCGCACCCACTTTGCCAATCCCAACGGACTCCCAGATAAGCGCCAGGTAACGACGGCGCGGGACCTGGCCAAACTGGCCCGTGCGGTCACCACGGAGTTTCCGGAGTACGCTCATTATTGGTCAATGTCGGGATTCCGGCTCGGCAAGCGGCGCCTCGGCAGTCACAATGGTCTGCTCAAGACGTTCGAAGGGGCTGACGGTCTGAAGACGGGCTTCATCTGTGACTCCGGCTTCAACGTTGTGGCAAGCGCCACCCGCGACGGCCGCAAGCTGATGGCCGTGGTGCTTGGCGAGCCGTCAAGCTCCGACCGCACAATCCGGGCAGCAAGCCTTTTGGAGCATGGCTTCCGCCAATGGGGATGGAAGCAGCTGTTCAGCACCGAAACAATCGATAACGTGCCCGTCGACAACAGCGCAAGAAACGCCCGCAGTATTCGGCATACGGTGACATCGTGGGCATGCGGCAACCGGAAATCGGCGCGCCGGCTTCGTGCCGCCAAGCTCAGAGCAAAGCGCAAACAGTCCAAGCGGCTCGTCAAAAAGAGCAAGAAGACCGCCCGGCCGAAAAAGTCGGTTCGCGCCTCTTCAGGGAATTGACCCAAGCACCATCGCGCGGTCCACGCCGCGCGACGGCCCCATCACACAATAAGATTGAGTGACCGGTCACGGTGCGGGCAGCCACGCGGCCTTCGCGGGCGAGGGGCCAATTGTTTGGCGCCATCCGAATCCGGGTTGGCCTTGTCGGGTGAGGTTGGTTGTTTGTTCGGCGTCGCGGACTGCGGTGCGCCTCCTTCCGGCGGCGAAGACCCCGGACCGGCCTCAGCAAGTCCTGGATAGGCCGTCGCCAGCGCCAGGGCGAAAAACCAGAGCTGCCCTCGCGCGAACCAACGGCGCCGGCGGCCCCGACACATGACTGCTGATTGGTCGGACACGAACATATCAATCGTCTCCAAATGTTTCGCGCGTTAGGCGCGCTCGCGGGCTGTCCCTTTCGCGTTCTTTGGCTGTGAAATAGGTCAAAGCGCGGCCCTTATGGTCAAGACACTTCCACGGCACAGCCGCTCCGGCAAGCAAGAAAGGCCGGGGCAACCTTCGACAAGCTTTCAGGTTGTCCCATTATGATACCGGTGGGCTGGCGCTGATTTTGCTTTGAGAATTTCAAAACACTCAATGAGGGCGCAAAGAGATGGGCTTTTGGTACCCAGAAAAAGACGTGACACCGAATCCGCACGAGGTCGAGTTCATGGCGGAGACGTTAGAGGCACGCCATGGATTGCTAGCTGCGCAGGTCGCTGATTTCTTTTCCACGTTTCACAGTCATGAGGGCGACGCCGGTCGCTCGTGGGCATGGGCTGGGGTGGCGGAATTGGTGCGTCAACGCGAACGCGAGCGCGTGGGGCATCCACTGATCTAAAAGGATGGGCTGTTTAGAGCCCGCTCAATTCCGGACCGGACTCATACTCTCTTGGTCCCCTGTGGCACCAATCAACGGACGCCGCAGAGATTGTGCTTAATTCTATTGCCTCGCTGGTACGGCGACGATTTCAATGAGTCTTGCCGCTTTTCTATTAAGGCGCCGACTTGCATCTGCAGATAAGGCTTACATCCGTGTTCCAAGAACCAACGTCCAGAAAGACTTGAATTCCGTTCGGGGATCGTGAACCAGGGCAAGGCCGGCTTCCCGCGCATCGGCGAGCAGCAGGTTTTTATTGTGGCCTTCGCTGTCCTTCCAGCCGCGCATAACTTCCGCGAAAGAAACCTGGCCGGTCCCGACATTCTCCGCCGCCAAGCGGGGTTTATACCCAGTGCGCTTGACGCGGTCCCATGGATTGGAGCCATCCGATCCATAATGCGAAATGCGATCCCACTTTGAGAGATCGCGGGAGTGTGCCTTGGCCGCCGCCGACAGCTTTGCATTGAGCTTCAACGGCTTCAGGCCGTTCTTCGCGCGATACCCGTTAATGGTTGCGAGCGCTTGTTCGGGGTCCAGACGTGTCGAAGAGTAATTGCGGTCGGAGAGGGAACCTTTCGGCGCGGTCTCGAAGGTCCCTGAAGGGATTTGGTCATTCAGGCTGGCGACCCGTGTGCCCCCTGATGACTTGCTGCTGCCCGAATAGCCGAGGCCTGCCGATGGGTCGATCTGTGAGATCGTTGGCGTGCTAGTGCCGCTGTCCGTGAAGCCTGTCGATAAAGTGGTCGGCCCTGTGCTGCATGCAGCAACAAGGCAGCCTGTCACGGCTGCTGCCAAGGCAACGCGGTACATACGCAATACTCCCAGAACCAAACGCGCAATCTCCGCAACCATTACAGCAACCCTTTAACGCCGCGTTAACGCTAACGCAGTGCAAATCCTATTTTTCCTTATCGGATTTAAACTGCCAATCTCTAATTCTCCGATAGGAATTAAACTCCAATTCCGTGATACCGACTGACTCCATTATTGAAGTCTGCCCGCAAGGCCGGGAAATTTTCCCGATCTGCGAAATATTCTTTCGGAGTCTTCTCACACGGTATTGGGAACCCTCTCAACTGTACCCATTTCGCGAAAAAAACATGACGCCAGTTGGGCAGCGGCTGGGCAAAACGCAGGCGGTATACAACAGTAGGTTCCTGAGGTCTGGCAAAAAGAGAATCGCGCCGACGCGGCTGGACGTGGTCCATTTCACACAGGTAAAACTGGAAACTGACTCCAATTGGCCAAAATCTGATGAGGGAAGATGTCCTCATGCATTACTTGCCGTAATAAGCACACTCGATGTGTTATGCTTAATTTAATTGGCGACGCGATCGAGCTAATCGCTCAACTTGATCCGCGGGAAATCAGTGGAGGGACTCCCCGTGCCACGCGAAGTACTGAAGAACTTTGAACGGGCAACCTGCAATATGTCCGTACCTGTGATGGTCGCACTGCTAGGTCGCATCCACAACAGGCTGCAGGAAACCGACGAGCTTGAGGATGCTGCTGAACACGTCCGGGAAGCTCTTTCACTGTTGTTTGAGATCCATAAGCGTCACTTCATCGATGAGGCTGGTCGGCCCAACTGACATCGCAGCGCCTGTTGCTCGCACGCACGCTCAAAGCCTTGCGATCCGCAACGCAGAGGCCCCCGGGGGGGGGGGTAGCCAATTGCAGACGGTGGCAGATGTTATTGCTACGCTTCAATTGTTGTTAGTGGTTTCCATTTAACCTCTCCCAGATACCTGCACCATGCGTTGTCGCGATCTGCGCGGTGGAGGTGCACCTAGGATCATTTCCGTGAGCTCTTCGTCCAACCGGAATATGGCAGTAGAAGGTCAAAGCGACGGCGGAGGCGTGATACCCTCAGCATCGTCAGATAGAGATCGCGAATCCGTTGACAGATTACTGGAGGTTGTTGGGCTCGACCTGGTCGGCGTCTTGTCGGCGTTTGACGAGAGCGCCTACGTTTGGGACCTGCTCAGCGACACGATGGAATGGGAGCCAAATGCCGCACCAGTCCTTGGCGTTGACGACCTGAACGTGATCGCCAGCGGCAAAGCCTTTGAGGCACTCATAGTCACCGAGCATCTGCCACGCCGAACAGCTGCGATCTCCGCTGGAACAGCCTGCACGTTTGACCGCGGCGTACCCTATCGGGTCCAGTACCGCTTCAGGCCGGCTGCCGCTCAAAGCAACGCGTCGATCTGGCTGGTGGACCATGGCCATTGGTGGCCCGGCGCCGATGGACGCCCAGCCCGCGCGCGCGGTGCAGTTCGCGTCGTTGACGAAGCATTCGTGGCGGAACAGGCGGCACTTTGCAGTGCCCATCGCGACGAACTGGCCGGTCAGTTGATCCGCACGCGACTTCCGCAGGCACTTACCGCCGTCCTTGGGCGTTCCGAACGCCGTTTGACGTCAAACGGGTTCTTGATGATTTCCGTCAACAATCTGTCCGCAATCAACGAAACCTTTGGTTTCGAGATTGGCGATGAGGCCCTTGCTGCAACGGCCAACATCATCAAGGGCGAGCTGAGAAGCGGCGATTTGTTGGGACTCTATTCGTCCAACAAATTCGGCGTCGTCCTCAGCGAAAGCGGCGCCGGCGCAATGCGTATCGCCGCAGAACGGTTCATAAAAGCGGTCTGCGAGTCGCCGATCCGAACATCAGCTTGCCAGCTGGCAGCTACGATCTCAGTTGGTGGCGTTATGGTGCCTGATCAGGCCGCCACGGTTCGGCAGGTCTTCAGCCGGTCCCTGCTCGCACTTAGCACAGCAAAGGCGCGCCGTGCCGACAGCTTCGTCAGCTTTGAACCGAACAACGCCCAAGAGACTGTACGCCAGCGCCGCATCACGATCGCCGACGACATCATGTCCGCTCTTGAGACCGACCGCATGTGTCTGGTCCTGCAGCCCATCATCAATGCCAAGTCGCGGCGCGCCGAACTGTTCGAATGTCTGCTTCGGATGAAAAAGAAGGACGGAACGCTGGTGTCAGCCGGTGAATTCATACCTTTTGCGGAGCAATTCGGGCTGCTGCGGCATATTGACAGGCGCACTCTCAAGCTTGCGGTCGGCCTGCTCCGCAAGCACCCTCGGCTTTCACTATCGGTCAACTTATCGAGCGCTACCGCAGGCGATCAGGATTGGTTGGCGACTCTGCAGAAGCTAACCGGCTGCGAACGCGCGGTCACGGAAAGGCTCGTGCTGGAGATTACCGAAACCAACGTCATTGATGACATTGATCAGGCGGTGGCGTTCGTCGACACATTGCGCGAGATGGGGTGTCGCGTCGCAATCGATGATTTTGGCGCCGGTTACACGTCGTTCAAAAATCTGAAACACCTGCCGGTCGATCTCGTAAAGATCGATGGATCGTTTGTTAAGAACCTCGCCAATGACGCTTCCGACCGGATCTTCGTCAAGACGATGGTGGAATTGGCTGAGACCTTCGGTATGGAGACCGTGGCTGAATGGGTCGGCGATGAAGAAAGCGCCCGAATCCTCACACGCGTGGGCGTCACGTACCTGCAAGGCTTCCATTTCGGCGAGCCTATCCCTGTCGACGAGTTGCCGAGCCATACCGACATGAAATGAGGTTTGGAAACGCGGCTTTGCAGCAGCGTTGCTGGAGAACGGCGGTTCGACGCGCGCGAGGCTCAGTCCTTGTCCTGCGCCAGCCGCTCGATCTTCTGCTGCATCGCGGCGAGTTGTGATTTCAGCTCATCAATCTCATTGCGGGCGGGCGGCTGGGCTTCGCCGCTCTTGTCATCCGTGGCGCCCTCGTTCTCTTTGCCCGCGACTTCCGAGGGCGAATTCGGGAAGGGGCTCCACATGGACATGGCCTGCTCGAAGATCGCCATATTGCGGCGTGCGTGCTCCTGATACGCCTCGAACGGTGTCGAATGTGAACCAAAGGCCGTCGAAATCTGGTCGCGAAAACGCTCCTGTTCGCGGGCCAGTGTTTCCATGCTGAACTGCAAGTAGGTCGGAACCATTCGCGAGATGCTGTCGCCATATAAGCGGATCAGCTGGCGCAGGAACGGTACCGGGAGCAACGTCTGGCCCTTGCTCTCCTGATCAACGATGATCTGGGTCAGCACGGAGTGCGTGAGATCATCGCCACTCTTGGCATCGTATACGACGAAGTCGCGATCCGAGCGGACCATCTCGGCGAGATCGTCCAGTGTCACGTAGGTGCTCGTCTCAGTGTTGTAGAGACGTCGGTTAGCATACTTCTTGATGACGACGGCTTCGCGCTTTTCATTCCGCGCTTCCGGCTTGTTCAGCATCTCGAGCTCAGCTCTCTTGCAATAGTTGAACGTTCGCAGTAACGGCGTAGCGCTTTTGCGTTGCACCAAGGTATCACATGCGCCAACTGAGTTTAAGCCGTTTATGCTGGAATTTCGAGCAAAGCAGGCCAACTTAAGGCTATCGGACGGGCTCAGGTTCGCCTCATGTCGTGATTGCGGCGGCGAAGTCGAAACTGATATGACGGCTTCGGCACTATGTATCATGGCCAAGCTTTGCTGGTATTGGTGCCCGACCCCGCCCATAAAGAGAGACAACAAGCGGCCAGACGCAGCTGAGACCCGCGGACAACCCAGGAGAGCCCCCAAATGAGTCAGGATAACGAAACCATCGTCATCGCCAGTGCAGCACGCACGCCCGTTGGGTCGTTCAACGGCGCGCTATCGACGCTGCCGGCACATGACCTCGGCAAGGTCGCCGTCGAGGCCGCGATGGAGCGTGCAGGGGTTGCCCCAGCGGATGTCTCCGAGGTGATCCTCGGGCAGGTGCTTGCCGCCGGCGCCGGACAGAACCCGGCACGTCAGGCTTCAGTAAACGCCGGGATTCCGGTTGAAAGCCCCGCCTGGGGCATGAACCAGCTGTGCGGCTCAGGTCTTAGGGCGGTGGCTCTTGGGGCCCAGCAAATCCGTGATGGATCGGCAAATGTCGTTATCGCGGGTGGACAGGAAAGCATGAGCCAGGCGCCGCACCTATCCAATTTGCGTAACGGCACCAAGATGGGTGACGTCAAGTTCCTGGACAGCATGCTGCGTGACGGGCTCATGGACGCTTTCCAGGACTACCATATGGGCACCACCGCGGAAAACGTCGCCCGCCAGTGGCAGATCACGCGTGAAGAACAGGATGCCTTCGCCGTGGCTTCGCAAAACAAGGCCGAAGCCGCCCAGAAGGCCGGCAAATTCAAGGATGAGATCACGCCGGTGACCGTCAAGCACCGCAAGGGCGACATCATCGTCGACGCCGACGAGTACATCAAACACGGTGTGACCATGGACAGCGTCGCGAAGCTGCGTCCGGCTTTCGACCGCAACGAAGGTACGGTCACTGCCGGCAATGCTTCGGGCATCAATGACGGCGCCGCCGTCGTGCTGATGATGACGGCTGCCGAAGCCAATCGCCGCGGCATCGAACCGCTGGCCCGTATCGTTTCCGCGGCCAGCGTAGGTGTTGATCCCGCAATTATGGGTACCGGTCCCATCCCTTCGTCCCGCAAGGCCCTTGAACTGGCCGGCTGGTCGACGGATGACCTCGATCTGGTGGAGGCCAACGAGGCATTCGCGGCCCAAGCCTGCGCCGTCAACAAGGACCTTGCCTGGGATACCTCGAAGGTGAACGTCAACGGCGGTGCCATCGCCATCGGCCACCCGATCGGTGCCTCCGGCGCGCGGGTTCTCAACACACTGCTGTTCGAAATGAAGCGTCGCGACGCCAAGAAGGGCCTCGCCACGCTGTGCATCGGCGGCGGCATGGGTGTCGCGCTGTGTGTCGCCCGCGACTGAGCCCTGGTCTGAATTTGAACTGGCCGGCGGTCATGAAGGCCGCCGGTTCCCACCTCGCGCGAGATCAAGGGCACTTTGGGCGCCCGTGATCAAACAACCTTTCAGAGAAACGAACTAGGGAGATTCCCCATGGCTCGAGTTGCCATCGTCACAGGCGGTACCCGTGGTATCGGCCGCGCTATTTCGCTTGAACTCAAGGCTGCTGGCTATTCGGTTGCCGCAAATTATGGTGGCAACGACGAAGCCGCCAACAAGTTCAAGGAAGAGACCGGTATCCCAGTCTTCAAGTGGTCGGTTGCCGACTACGACTCGTGTGCTGATGGCGTCAAGAAGGTCGAGGCGGAACTTGGTCCCGTCGACATTCTGATCAACAACGCCGGCATCACGCGGGACGGAATGTTCCACAAGATGACCCCGCAGCAGTGGCATGAGGTCATCGACACCAACCTCTCCGGCCTGTTCAACATGACCCATCAGGTCTGGCCAGGTATGCGCGACCGCAAATTCGGCCGCATCGTCAACATCTCTTCGATCAACGGCCAGAAGGGGCAGATGGGCCAGGTCAACTACTCGGCGGCCAAGTCGGGAGACCTCGGTTTCACCAAGGCGCTAGCACAGGAAGGCGCATTCAAGGGCGTCACCGTCAACGCGGTTTGCCCTGGCTATATCGGCACCGAGATGGTCCGCGCCATCGATCCGGAAGTGTTGAAGGCAAAGATCCTGCCGCACATCCCGGTCGGTCGTTTGGGTGAGCCGGAAGAGATCGCCAAGATCGTCGCATTCCTTGCTTCGGATGATGCTGGCTTCATTACCGGCTCAACCATCTCGGCCAACGGCGGCCAGCACATGGCCTAGGGTCTATTACTGGAGCTAACCTTGCGGGCTGGCCTTCGGGCCGGCCCGATTTGCGTTAGGAGGACGCGCGCCCTTGATCTGCAGGCGGAATCTAAGAGGTGTGCTTGATATCGCAGCCAGGTAAACACGTCGCGAGGTGTTCCCAAGGGAACAGGGCGCGGGTTAGATAGCTTCGTAGGTGTTGGTCACCACCGCGGCTTAGGACAACCGTTAGCGCTGACCCTCACGTTGAATCGATTTGCGTTTGAACATCCGCTGGTCCATTGCACCATGAGGCGCATTGCCAGGCGTTTTCACCCCTGCAAGCAAGAGGCAAAGCCATGTCACTCTCGATCAACGATGTCGCCCCCGATTTCGCAGCCGAGACGACGGAAGGCCACATCAACTTCCATGACTACATCGGCGATGGATGGGCGATCTTGTTCTCCCACCCCAAAGACTTCACGCCGGTCTGTACGACCGAACTTGGCACCATGGCCAAGCTCAAGCCGGAGTTTGACCGACGGAACTGCAAGATCATCGGCCTCAGTGTCGACCCGGTACAAAACCACAATGAATGGTCCAAGGACATCGCCGAAGTCACCGGCACTGCTCCGAACTACCCGATGATCGGAGATACCGATCTCGCCGTCGCCAAACTCTACGGAATGCTGCCCGCGGATGAGCCAGGCACGTCCGAGGGACGCACTGCGATGACCAACGCCACTGTGCGTACCGTGTTCGTTGTCGGCCCAGATAAGCGCATCAAGCTAATCCTGACCTACCCGATGTCGACCGGACGCAACTTTGATGAGATCCTGCGCGTCCTCGACTCTCTGCAAATGACTGCCGAGAAGAAGCTCGCGACGCCGGCCAACTGGAACCCCGGAGATGACGCCATTATCGTTCCGGCGGTTTCCGATGATGACGCCAAAGCATTGTTCCCGGATGGCTGGAAGACGTTGAAGCCCTATCTGCGGCTCGTGCCGACGAGCAAGTGAGCTCGGCAGGCTCTGCAAGCATAGGAGACTTTGCCGGCGGCGGCCGGCGGAACAGTTTCTGAGCTCCGTGGGGGACTAAAATGAGCCCGGTGGCGACACGGATAAGTGTCCAGGAGACGTCGTCAACCGTGCTTACAGAGACTGCGTTGGAGCCGGTGCTGGTATAATTGCTTGCAGTTGTGGTCGTGCTCATGATCGTGTTCCTTTAATGGGGTTCAAGTTTCAAACAGTCGGCAAGGTCAGTCGGCGATATCGAAGAGCAGGACTTCCGCATCGGCTTGGCCGACTATTGCGAGATCGCCTTGCTCGGTGACGGCGGCGCCATCACCAGCCCGCAGTTCCTGTCCGTTGAGATTGACGCTGCCGCGCGCGACCTGGACCCAGGCGCTGCGGCCGCTTTCGAGCTGATGGGAAACGCTCTCATCCGGGCCGACAATCGCTGCATAAAGGTCGACGTCTCGATGAATGGTGAGGGAGCCGCCGCGGCCCGTTCGCGATGCGATCAGGCGGAACTTTCCGCGCTTTTCTTCCTCGGCGAATATCTTTTGCTCGTAGCTTGGTTCGAGCCCATCGGCTTCGGGGATGATCCAGATTTGCAGGAAGTGCACCGGGTCGATTTTCGAAGCATTGAACTCGATATGGCGCAAGCCGGTTCCAGCGGTCATGCGCTGGACGTCGCCGGGCCGAATGACCGAGCCCGTGCCAAGGCTGTCCTTATGCTCGAGCGCTCCTTCAAGCACATAGGAGATGATCTCCATGTCGCTGTGGGGATGCGTGGGGAAGCCACCGCCGGGCGCGACGCGGTCCTCGTTGATTACGCGCAACGGACCAAAGCCTAGATGTTTGGGATCGTAATAGTGGCCGAAGGAGAAGGAGTGCCTGGTATCAAGCCAGCCGAAATTGGCTTTGCCTCGCTCTTCGGCGCGTCTGATTGTGAACGCCATGATCGCCTCCAAAGTAGCCGGATGGGGTCGCTCCCCGTCGCTTGAGGCAGAAGATATGGCGGCGTCGACAACGCTTCAATCCCACCATACTTAACCACTCTGCATCGAGAATGGATACAATTGGCTTTGGCTTTTCACGTCTGCACGTGTGGAGAAATCGTCCCTTAAATGATTGCTCTTGATTAGACTATCTGCATAGAAATCCAAGTACTTGACGCCGTCGTTTTGGGTGGAGCTGCGTTGCGAAACGCGCGTCGAAAAACCGAGCCCCATTGCCCAGATTGCTGGCATAAGGATCTTCTGCTCGCTTAGGCCCGTCAGTCGCTCCAGGCGTTGTGTTCGCCAAGACAATATCGATAAATGACAGCCTAATTTTCGATCCGTCCGAATTCGATTTTTTCAGCAACACGATTCCGGCGTTTGGAGTATTTCTTGAAGAGTAAAGGCACGAAGTCCCCCGAAACCACTGATGCTCCAGGTCCGGCGTTCTCCCGGCGTGCATTCGGCGCCGGCGGTCTTGCGGCTGTTGCGGCGGGTGCCTTCGGCGGACAGCGTGTTCTGGCGCGAACAACGCCGTCGCTCAGCGAGCAAGACCTGATCTACATGCCTGCGTCCGTCCAGCTTGACCTATTCCGCGCTCGCCAGCTGTCGCCGGTCGAAGTCCTCGAAGCGCAAATTGCGCGACACGAGGCCGTCAACAGTAAGGTCAATTGTACGACCTATACTTTTTTCGAAAAGGCGAGGAAGGAGGCCAAGGAGTCGGAAGCGCGCTGGATGCGCGGTACCGCACGTCCTCTTGAAGGCATTACATGTGCCCTGAAAGACGAGCATCATGAAGCCGGGATGAAGGTCACCCTGGGCTCGATAATGGAGAAGGACAACGTCAAGGACTATACTGATGAGCTAACGGTGAAGCTGAAGGCTGCGGGCTGCGTAACCCACATGCAGACCACGGTGCCGGAGTTTTATCTGCATGGCCTTACTTTCACGCGCCTTTGGGGGGTTACTCGGAACCCTTGGAACCTCAAGTACGGCGTTGGAGGATCGTCCGGGGGCTCGGGAGCGGCGTTGTCGGGAGGTATGACAACCATCGCAACCGGATCCGACATGGGCGGATCGGTAAGGATCCCTTCGGCCTTCAACGGGCTCTACGGCTTCAAGCCACCTTTCGGTCGCATCTCGACGGAAATCCCGCTCTCGGTTTTTTCTGGAACCGGACCGATGGCGCGGAGTTTTGCCGATATGGCAATGATGCAGAACGCCCTGTCCGGGCAGACCCCGCATGCCCCGGCAACCCTCCCCCGGATCGAAATGCCGCTTGACTATCCCGGTCTCAAAGGGCTGCGGATCGCCTATTCGCCAGGGCTCGGGTACGTCAAAGTTGGCAGCGAAACGCGAAAGCACCTGGATACGGCGGCCCAGTTTCTGCGCGAACTGGGTGCGGAGGTGACCGAAATCGAGCTCGACATGGGCACGACGCCAAACGAAGCAAGTGCCATGTTCGCGAAAATGGTGTTGTCAGGCCCAATGGGTGGTTGGCTTGAAAGCAACTACATGGACCGGCTCGATGACATGACACCTTACGCAGCACGGTTCATCGGCAAGTTGAAGAATGGCCAGTATCAAGGACCGCAGGCCTTTGAGTTTGAGAGCTTTATGAAGGAAATGTATGCCCGTATCGCCGACCAACTTTGGAACAATGGGTTTGATGCCCTGATTGCCGCGACACTCAACACGCCGCATGTTCCCGCTGACCACGACCATTCGCTGCTGGACTTTGAGCTTGAAGGTCAGAAAATGCCGCAGTTGTTCATAGGCTCACTGACGCTGCCCTGGAACATTTTGAACTGGCACCCGGTCGCTGTTGTGCCTACCGGGCTGACCTCGCAGAATATGCCCGTCGGCATGCAGATCATAACGGCCCCATATTCGGACATGACAACATTCCGCATCGCCCACGCTTACGAAGGCGCGGCCGAGCCTTTGTTTACCAGCAAACGCATGCCGGACTTCCGAAGCGGGTGATCGAACACGCGCTGCGATCCCACCAGATTGATGGCGCGGAACCGCGCGCCCATGGAGTGCATTTGCGAGTAGCATAAGCAGGAAGGCGTCTAGGCCGCACAAAATCTCCACTGCTCAAAGGGGATCAGGAACCGATCGTGCTGGAGGACATACGTGGGCTCGTGGTGCAGACCCTGGGTCGGCTCAAATGCGCGCCGCGGCAATTGCCAGCGGCATGGTCTGCCTTCACTCACCCGTTTGAAGTAATAGTCGCCCCAGGCTTCTGGTTGTTCCACGCAGCGATATCGCGCCGTCGTGTACTTACCCGAAGAGAATCCAACGGCGATGGCATCCAGGAGGGCGACGACAGCGCGATCAGCTTCATCCATTGCCTCTGGTTTCTTTCCGCTGGCGAGTTCGTCTTCGTAGTAGTCGGGCCCAGCCAGGGCAAAGATGCTCATGACCGTTGCCCGGTCACAATCGGGAAATTCGACAATCGCGCGAAGGGGCCCAACGCCCGAGTTGCCCCAGCGGAATCCCCCTGCAAGCTCATGCCAAACGCCTGGCCCCTGTTGGCGAAGCCATGAGATGGTGTTTTCCGGGTTCCAGTGGCCGCCCTCAAAAAGGTCGAGTACGACGGCGTCGTTTCTCCATTGCTCGCGCTGAGACATGGTCCACCCCTTGTGCGCTGCTCCCCCGTCGTCTGATGACGCTCTCCCACCAAGGCGTTGCCCCGGAGCTCTAAGCCAGGGTCCACTGATCCGTATATGCGATTGAATGGGCACGCAACTCTTGCCGCACCAACGTCCATGGAATTGCGGCCTTTGTGCACCGCTAATGGGCGGCTTCCCAGTTGTCGGCGGCTTTGGCGTCGACCTTGATGGGCACGGCAAGCTGGACTGCCGGCAGGCCGGCGTTTTCCATCACGTCGCGGGCGACGGCGATGACTTTGTCGGTCTCCTCGGCGGCAGCCTCGAAGATCAGTTCGTCGTGAACCTGGAGGAGCATGCGCGCGGACTTCAGGCCGGCGGTTTCAAGTGCCTTCGGCATGCGCACCATGGCGCGGCGGATAATGTCGGCAGCCGACCCCTGGATCGGCGCGTTGATAGCCGCGCGCTCCAGGAAACCGCGCATTGACGGGTTGCGCGTTTTGATTTCCGGGTAGTGCACCTTTCGTCCGAAAACGGTTTCCACGTAGCCGAACTCGCGGGCGAATTCCTTGGTGCGTTCCATGTAAGTGCGGATGCCGGGAAAGCGCTTGAAGTAGGTCTTGATATACTCGGCGGCTTCCTGGCGCGGAATGGAAAGCTGGTTGGCCAGACCGAAGGCGGAGATGCCGTAGATGATGCCGAAGTTGATCGCCTTGGCGCGGCGGCGGACTTCGCCGGGCATTCCCTCGATCGGCACGCCGAACATCTCGGAGGCGGTCATGGCGTGGATATCAAGCCCGTCTTCGAAGGCTTGCTTGAGTTGCGGAATATCGGCGATGTGCGCCAGAACCCGCAATTCGATCTGCGAATAGTCGGCGGAGACAAGCTGGCAGCCCTTCTCGGCGATGAAGGCAGTGCGGATCTCGCGGCCTTCCTTGGTGCGGACCGGAATGTTCTGCAGATTGGGTTCGGAGGAAGCGAGCCGCCCGGTTGTCGTCGAGGCCAGGGAGTAGGAGGTATGGATGCGGCCGGTGTCGGGGACGATGTATCCTGGCAGCGCATCGGTATAGGTCGATTTCAGCTTGGACAGCTGGCGCCATTCCAGCATCGTCTGGACGAGCTTGCGGGCGTCATCGGGCAGTTCCTCATTGGCGGCCAGATCATCGAGCAGGCCGGCGCGCGTTTCCCACTGTCCGGTCTTGGTCTTCTTACCACCGGGCAGCTTGAGCTGGTCGAAAAGCAATTCGCCTAGTTGTTTGGGCGAGGCAAGATTGAACTTGCTTCCTACCAGTTCGTAGACTTCGGCTTCGAGCGCCGCGATCCTCTGCTGGAACGTCCCCGACAGCCGCGCCAGAATATTACGGTCGACCTTGACACCGGCCCGTTCCATGTCGGCGATGACCCGCACCAGTGGCCGCTCCAGCGTTTGATAGACGCTCATCATGTGCTCGGCGACCAGACGCGGCTTGAGGACCATCCAGAGCCGCAACGTGATGTCGGCATCCTCCGCGGCGTACTGGGTGGCCTTGTCGATGGGCACCCCGGCGAAGGACTTGTCGGAGGCTTTCTTGCCGGGCGCGTGGGCAATGACCTGCTTGAAGGAAATCGCGGTGTGGCGCAGGTGCCGTTCGGCCAGATCATCCATGCCATGGTTTCCTCGGCCGCCGTCGAGCGCATAGGACATCAGCATCGTGTCATCGAGGCCGTCGATCTCGATGCCATAACGGCCCATAACGGTGAGGTCATACTTTAGGTTCTGCCCGATCTTTAAAATGCTGGGGTCTTCGAGCAGGGGCTTCAGGCATTCGATCGCCTCGCGGATGGGCATCTGCTCCAATCCGTCGCCGTCGCCGAAATCGAGCGCGCCATCGCCGCTGCGGTGTCCCAAGGGAACGTAACAGGCACGTCCCGGCGCTGTCGCAAGCGAAACGCCGACAAGCTCCGCCTTGGCGGAATCGAGATCACCGGTTTCGGTATCGAAGGCGAGAAGGCCGGCCTGCCAAGCTTCGGCCACCCAGACCTCCAGCTCATCGCGCTTGGTCACGGTCTGGTAGGCGGCGCGGTCAAAGGGAACCGACGTGGCGAGGCTCAGGCCATGCGCGACGCCGGCAGCCGGGGTTCCTGCTTCGGCGCGCTCGCCTGCGTCCTTGCCGGCCGCCTTGCCCGCTGTCGTTGCAGCCTTACCGCCCTTCGCGACGGTTGCTCCCACTGATACGGCCGGGGCTGCTGGCGGTTCGGCACCAAGCGCCTCGGCGATCCTCCGGGTCAGCGTGTTGAATTCCATGTCACGCAAGAATCCAAGCAGACTGTCGGCGGCGGGTTCCTGAACGGCGAGATGTTCAGGCGAAACTTTGAGAGGGGCATCCTGGGCGAGCGTCACGAGATCGCGCGATACGCGGGCCTGGTCGGCGAACTCGATCAATTTTTCGCGCCGCTTGGGCTGTTTGATTTCGCCTGCGCGTTCCAGCAAACCATCAAGATCGCCATACTCGGTGATCAGCTGCGCGGCAGTCTTGACGCCGATGCCCGGGACACCTGGAACGTTATCGACAGAGTCCCCGGCCAGCGCCTGCACATCGATCACCTTGCCGGGCGGAACACCGAATTTTTCCATTACCTCGTCCGGGCCGATCTTCTTGTTCTTCATGCCGTCCAGCATGACGAGGCCGGGTTGTACGAGCTGCATGAGGTCCTTGTCGGAGGAGACGACGGTGACATCGCCGCCGGCTTCAATCGCCTGGCGGGCATAGGTGGCGATGAGATCGTCCGCCTCATATCCCTTCTGCTCGATGCAGGCGACGTTGAAGGCCTTCACGGCGTCGCGGATCAAGGGGAATTGCGGGACCAGTTCTTCGGGCGGGGGCGGCCGGTTCGCCTTGTACTCGTCATAGATCTCATTGCGGAAGGTCTTCGCCGAGTGATCGAAAATGACAGCCATATGGGTCGGCGCTTCAGATGCCTTGGTGTCGGTCAGAAGCTTCCAGAGCATCTGGCAGAAACCGTGCACGGCGCCAACCGGCAGACCGTCGGAGGGACGGGTCAACGGCGGGAGAGCATGGAAAGCCCTGAAGATATAGCCTGACCCATCAACCAAATAGACGTGCGACCCCTTTTCTACAGGAGCCGCCTCACCTTCAGGAATGGTGCAGATTTCTTCGCGGTCTTGAGTGTCATCGGCCTTGGTCATGGGGCCGGACTATAAAGCTAAACTTTCGCGCTGGTCACGTGCCGTTCGCGGCAGCGCTATGCGGGCGCTCATATTCGTTCAAGGCTTCGCGCGCGACCTCGGCGACATCGGTCCAGTTCATTGCCTGGAAGCGCGGATTGCCCTCCGCCGCGCTCAAGATCCTTTGCAGGGCCCGGCGCAGGCGCGTTTCGCGTTTTTTCTGAGATAGAAGGAAGTCTCCCAAGTCCTTGAGATCGGCAGTATGGTGTAACGTCATCGACAACCCCCGCTGTCACAACTTCAGTCCAACTCGCCATACGATCGCCTGATTCCCCTCGGCCACAAAGATGCGCGCCGGCCACACAGGATAACCCTGTGAACTACTTTGAAAAAATAAATACTCCAGAACGTGCAAAGACGTTCTATGGGGCCCGTCAGTTGCGGTTTGTGCGCGAGGTGAGAATCGGAAAGAGGCTGCTTTCTTCCGGCACCCTCAGCTCAGCGGGATAGGAGTGTCAGGTTCCGATTTCCAAGGTCGCAGGTTCGACTCCAGCCGGCGGCCGCCAATAAAATTACCGCCTGACACCTTTCAACGTAATAAATTAAGACCTCCGCGATCATCGGCCGAGACCTAGCGTGAGATCATCAGTTCCGGTGTCGGCAGCGTTGCGTTCAGCTACGCAAAGGACGCCTTAATCTACTCAGTCTAACGCGCTGTCGCGTAATCAATTGTGATGTACCGGCCGCGCTGACCGAGCCGACTACGTCGATACTCATTGGTCATTTGATCGAGCCACCGAATCATTGTCTGAATCGTGTTGCGTGCAAGCGACCGGGGGACAATCGCGTGGCCAAAAATTTTCCGAACTTCGTCAAAGTCCTCGCCGTCCTTGTGCTGGTCTTGGCCACAGATGGTGCGCATGCGGGCGGGCTCACAAAACTGGGCCGCCTCTCCGAGCTGAGCCCACAAGGCCATCAGAGCCTGATCCTACCCGTGCACGGTTTTCACTGCCGTGAAGAGTTCGGTTGGAACCCGGCCACGGGTTACTACGAGCCCCATAAGCACCTTGGCATATGCGCGAACCTCGATCGCTGCACAGTCGAGCAAAAAAGGTGTTTGCGGCTCTATGGTCGCGGCTGGAACAAGTGGGAGTCGATCCGCTGGGGTTTCGACAACCGCGTTTACCAAGCTTGCATGATCCGCGCAGACTGCTATTGAAGCTCCACTTCTTCCATTTACTTCAATAATTTTTAACCTTAACCTGACATCGGCTCTTAGCCTTTTCGCCTAACATTCTGTTGTTAATTTACTTTGTTTTGTAGGAGTGGGTTCAATGAATGTCGCCAAAACTGCCACTACATGCGCGATGGCGGTTGCGCTTGCTGCGAGCATATCGGGTGTAGCCCCGGCAACGGCGGGGGACCGTACGAGGGTCTGCAAAGGCCTGCCAACATTTTCCGATCTTCAATCTGCTCTGAAGGCCGCGGTGGAAACGGAAACAAGTGGACTAGACCTGGAAATGTGGGGCACGATCGTCAATCGAGACGGCGTGGTTTGTGCTGTCGCATTCTCTGGCAAAGATCGGGGAGCGCAGTGGCCGGGAAGTCGAGTGATCTCCGCACAGAAAGCCAATACCGCCAATGCTTTCAGTTTAGACGGGCTTTCTCTTGCTACGGCGAATCTCTACGCGAGCGTCCAGGGAACCTCGAAGGCCAACGGAAATACCCAAATCGGCGGTAGTCTTTATGGCCTCCAGTTCAGCAATCCTGTGAATACGCAAGTCGCCTATAAGGGCGATCCGAGGGCTTACGGACAAATAAACGACCCAATGGTCGGTAGCCGCATCGGAGGGGTCAATGTCTTCGGCGGCGGCCTCGCGTTATACCGGGGTGGCAAAGTTGTAGGCGCAGTCGGCGTGAGCGGCGACACATCGTGCGCCGATCATATGATTGCTTGGCGCACCCGCGATAATTTGAACTTAGATCAACTCATGGGTGTCGGTGGCATCAGCGGTGACCCAAATCGCCCGGATAACATTATCTATGACGAGGGGAGAACGGGCGACCAAAACGGCGTCACGGACGGTTTCGAGCACCCAACGTGCATAAATACTGGTGACGAGACCTCGCTTCCGCCGGTGCAGACCAATCCATCGTAGCGAGAAGTTGGATCTGCCATTTGGCCAATACTGGTGTGCCAGCAGCTTAATTCCGTAGACGAGAAATAGGCAATCGGCAAACAAAGGGCCACTCATAGCAGTGGCCCTATTGATTTGTAATGCTCTATGGTTAACGGCTCATTGATTCACTGAAGCATGTGCCAGAGCGCAGCGGAGGCGGGAAAAGACCGCAGATGAGAAGGCTTCAGCTTTAAGAAATGGCGACGTTTAAATGCTCTGGAATGTGTTGCCCGCTGACAAGCCAGAGCATCGGGCTATAGCAATGCATTTTGGGTATACCGGGACGCCGATGAGCTCACTTTCAGGGGCTAGTAAACTCGCCCTCCAGCTGCTGAAGTCAATTGCGAAGCTCCACGTAGCAAAGACACGTTCACCGCCCTAAACCGGCTCTCGTTGTATTCCCATCCGATGCGCTGCACTTACGCATGCGCTGAGATCGTACAAAGGTGACAATTACCACTTAACAGTTCTCTCATATCATATTGACATGCAAAAATAAGATGTTAGCCTTATTTCTTGTAGTAAAGCTTTAACTTTAACCGGTTGCTGATGTCAGCGCTTTCCGACCAATTGCCGCCGCATCATCAACCCGACGACTGCTACCATCGGCCACGAGATGACAAGATTACTTTGCCTTCAATGCGTGTCGCACGCTCCAGATGATTTATTTCTTGGGGTGGTTAGCCAGGATACCCCATGAACGTTCAGGATCGAGATGCGTTATGGGCGACACGCGGAGGCCCTCACGGGCCAAGGAATATAGCAAGGTGAAGGCGTATAAGTGATGTATGGCTTATTTGCTTCCGCAGTACTGAAAAATTGCTTTTTTGGGCTCGATAAGGGGCGCGCATTCAGAGCTACCCCAATAATATTCTTTGCAATGCTGGGTTTCATTATGGCTCCGCAATTCGCGCAAGCTGGAAAGGTCGAAATTCATGGAAACGATGCTCGCCAGCGAATAACCGTCTCAGCCGAAAATGCATCCCTCAAAGATGTGCTGAAGTATTCAAGCCAGACCTTCGATTTCGAAGTGCGTGGCCTTTCGAAACTCGGGGCAGCCCCCCCGATGACGGTGACTTTTTCTGGGTCCTTAAAAAAGGTTCTTGCTCGTCTTCTGAGAAATCGGAACTACCTCATTGTTGGCTCAACCACGAACCAATGCGGCATACGCAAGGTGTCGATCCTAGACGAAAACTATGGCTCGCTACCCCGAAGCAGGGCGGGGCGTAAGGGTAAGTCCAAAGAACTCGGCACACGGCTTAAAGACCGCATTCGCGCGATAACGCAGCGTGCACCTTACTAAGATCGCGCGACGCCACATAAGCCGGGAACACTCCCATTAGCGACTTCATTGTCCGGACGGGGACGCATCCCGTTAATCGCGAACTGCGGCTTGAGCAAAATTCGTATGATACTGACCAAGGCACGAGAAATTATGCACTGAGTCGGGCTCCGTCTTAGGGACGAACTACCCCGTGTTTTCAAGAGTTATTCCTGCTGCTCGAAGAGTGTAACCTTTTGGCCGTCGCCAGCACTCCCTCGAAGCACGATACGTTTGGAGGTAATATCGGACACCTCCCACCCGCCTATACTATCCCCTATCTCAACTCGGAACGTGTTTTGAGTTTGCTTTTCGCGGAGGATGGCAAGAGCTCGACTGCCATTTTTCATTATACCCAGGAGCTCATAACTGGGCAGCTTTGGCTTTGGAGGAGGGGGCTTCGGCGGAGGTGGCAGCCTGACGACTTTTTTGGGCGGGGGACGACGTCGACGCGGCGCAAACAGAGGGCGGTTTAGCGTTTCACGAAACTGTAACTGCTGCAGAACCACAAGTGGATTGGGGCTCGCTTCCGCCGGTCGCGCGACCCATTTTGCTGCTTGCTCCATTTTTTTTGTATGGGGCTTCCCATTCTCCTCCTCTACCGAAGAGCCCATTTTCGGCGGAGTTCCCGTCGCATCAACGCGCGCAGATTGGCCGGGCTCGTCTTGCTGACTGTCGTGCCAAACGAGAACTCCGAGGAGAAGTAGCGCCAGCACTAGGATGCTCATTCTGCTGACAGCCACCAATCAAGACCCCTCAATTTTGCGAAAAAAACCACTCACACGCAGCGTAACTTCAAGCGGTCCAAGAAAATACGGATTGTTCCCTTGGGACTGCGAGTGCGGCGCGCGGACGACAAGGTCCTCAATAAAGAGCAGCGGAAGACCGGTTTCAATCGTGCGGACGATGTGGTGCAACCCATCTATATCGACCTCGAGCATGACGCTGACATCCAAGCGTACAAAGTCACCATCCTCTTTCGGCGGCCAGACTTGGAAACGCGAGGGCTTACCATTCTTGTCGATCACCAAGTCGTTCATCATTTTTTGAAGCTTGGCCGCAGCGATGCCGGTGGTGGTGCCTTCAAGGAGAAGGCTTCTTGCGTCACCTTCTGGAGTTACTCCTGCGAGCGTTCCACGTTGCTGCGCGATTTCGTCGCGCAAATCGGCTAATCCTCGTCGCGTATCGACAATGTCGTCTTCAACTTGGCTCAGAGTTAGGAATGGCGCCACGGAGATTGTTATCGAAAAAACAATTGCCCCCGCGAGAAGGGCCAAGGGCAGGAACCAAGCCGACTTATAGGATAAAGCGCTCACGGTTCCAGACCTCCAAGAAGTGCTGGACGTGCCGTCGCGATAATGGAGAAAGTCTCGATACTATCTTCTTCGCTGCGCGTCGTGGGCGCAGCGAATCTTGCATTCGCGAACTCGTTGGCGCTCTCGATCTTTGCAATCAAAGCCGTCGGCTCCTTTGCCTTGCCATCCAGGCGCGCCTCCCGACCGCTGATCTCAAGCTGGTTCAGGTAGGCGCTGTCGGGAAGTGCGCGGCTCAGGGCTTCAAGCAGAACAGTCACAGACGCGATCTCCGTCTTCCGCTGGATTAAACGTGATCGCTCGGCCCTCAGCTTCAGATTTTGTTCGGAGCGCTGTTTGATGATGTTCAGCCGATTGTGTAGGGCAGCCGCTCGCGCGTCCAATTCAACCTTTTTAAGGTGCCCTTGCCAAAAAGATAAAGACCAAGGGCGCTCACCGTAATTGCGCACAAAGCGAGCCCAAGGATAGCGACTCTTAGACCCTCGGCAGTCCGACGCACCGGATCAGGCCTGAGCGACAAAAGTTCAATCCCGACTCGCGTCTCATGAGGTGGAGCGAAATCAACTGCAGACGCTTTGAGCCCCAGAGCGCGCGCCTGTACGAGCGCGTTTTCTAGAAGTGGCTCTCGCGTGGCCACCACCCGTACTTTCAGCTGATCGCTCGGACCCTCAGCGCCACCTACAATCTGATACCCATAACAGGTTTCATTTGCCGGCCATGGGACAATCCGTTCCATCTGGTTTTGCAGAACGGGCTCGACCACGTCACGTGCAGCGCTTGGGATCTCGATCGTATTCTCTAAGACGTCTTCGGCGGATAAGCGAATGATCGTTTCGTGTGTTCTTCGCGGCCTCCGCCTGAGGGCCTTCTTAGCCTTCGCAATCTGATCTTTTGCAGCTGCATCCTTGACAGACGCGATCGATACGACTTTCCCGCCCGCGTTCTTGAGGACGTCGCAACCGTCGCCGCGGTGGAGCAAAAGCGTCCGCCAAGCCTTTTTCGTAGCGGGTTTCGGTGTGAGGACTTTGCTCAGCGAACCGATCCACCAATCGAAAAAACTCTTAATGTTGATGTCGCTCTTGCGTGACATCATCCCAATCCGTTTCAGAACGCGGCTCGCCGTTGCCAATATTCGGTTAATTTCTCAGGGGACAAAACGGCTCGCCAATAGCCGATAAGGCGCCTCATCATCGAGGCCAATTACTATCACAAACTCTCTGCCATACGCATTTCGACCGCCTGCTTTTGTCTTGGTGACGTTAATGACGTAGGCGGGACCCTCCTTCTCTGTGAGAGAGCCGCCGGCACGCTGCATAATCTGACTCACCGCCGATTTATCTTGGAGGTCATCCTGCTTTAGGGAGCGCAAGGTTTTGATGTCGAAGGGCGTTACGCCAGGAACCGCCGACAGCACCTCGTCGGAGGCAGTGAGCGGATTAATACGGCCGTCGCGGCTATGCACCGTGAGATAAGGCTCAACCTGCTCATACAGTTCTTTGTCAAACTCCGGGATATCACGAACCTGAGAAACGTCGAGAAAGCTCGGGCTGCCTATGGAGGGAGGGGGCGTCGGGTCCTGTAACGTCCCTGAAGGAACGCCCTCCAAGATTTTCGAACGTTGTCGACTGGACGACTTTCTTTCATCTTCCGCTTTGACTTTCTGATCTTTCTGGTCGCACGTCTTGCCGCTCTTCCTGCGACGAGCCTCCAGTATCCGCAGGCAGAGGCGCATTGCTTCTTCCTCAGACTTCAAGAATTGCTCAAAGAAGCTGCGAATGACAGAGCCGCTCGTCTTGTTGAGGTCGATGCGTCCGTTGGGGTCCTCAATGCGAACAGCCAACTCTTGGTTCAAAAACGAGACCCGATGGGTCTTGCCGTCCGCGTGCCAGCGCCGGTTTTCATCGGCGTCTATCAGCCGCGCGGCGGTAATCTCGAGGCCCGCATTAACCAGCGCATGCACCTCAAAGAGGCCGACTTCGCTCGCTATGAAGGCCGTTCCGCTGCGTACGGTGGCATTAAAGGCTGATACAAACAGCGCGCCAGCAGCAACGATCCACAATACGATAATAAGTGCGATACCTCGCTCGCTTCTGCGCGAGGGCGTACATTTTTTCGTTGTTAAATTCCGATTATCCGCCGTCATTACTGTCACCCTCCGGGCGGTCTTTGTCCTTTTTGCCAGGTTGGCTTTGCAGCACCCCACCTGTCTCCGCACTGCATAGGCGGTTGCCCTCTGCCAAGCAGGTCAGCTCCGCATCCGCGCGAACGCGCACTAAGACCGGGGGGACAGCTTGGAGAGCTGACGAGGCGTGGAGAATTTCGATACGGATGAGATCAGGCAACCTATCGGGAAATGGCCAATACGCATGCCAGTTCGCACGGTCGTTGACAGCTCGACCGTAGGAGAATTTAACACGATAATTACCTTGGATAAGCGGGACGCGATTGGCGGGCGTTGCCCCCGGGAAGCGAAGCATTCCCGATTTAAATCGCGCGCGCTCGCGGACCAGACGCATATTGCGAGCATCGGTCTCGACCTTGTAATTGATAAAATACAAACCAGGCCGTGTCGGGAAGGGTGGCTCAAGGGCGACGAAAGCCAAGCCTTGAGGCCGTCCTGTGAATAGAAAACGCGGCGGCTTTTTGCGCTCGGCAATAACGCGCTGAAGATTACCAGAGTCTCGCTTCAGGATGTCCACTGCGCGAGAAAACATATCGAGCGTCTGAATGCGCCGCGTATTAGTTTCCCATTTCTGGGTTAGCGTACGCAGACCGGCCCCGACGAGCATCAGGACCCCGCCAAGCACCGTGAAGCTCACCAGTAGTTCCACGAGCGTGAACCCACGACGGGTTCTTGTTATGCCCGAACGCTTACTCATCAATTGCCCTTATCCGGTGCGCGCGCGAGTTTCAGCGTGTCCAGTTCAATACTGCGGCTTCTGTCCCACGCGATGGTGACCCGGACATGGTGAAGTCGCCAAACCGCCTCTGGGTCTTTGCTCGTAACGGGCTGGCCCGCCCTTGAGACTTTAATGGACCACTTGAACGGACCGTGGCGACCTTGCATCGGCCGCGGCCGATCTCCTGCGCCGCTTACACTTTGCGCTAAGAGGGACTGTCCCAGGATACGAGCCTGCGCATAGAGCTCAGCGCTACTTGCCGCGCGAAGACCCGTGGCCTGCGCTTGCAGTAGGCTGACCAGCGCAATTGAAAGAATGGTGAGCGCTGTCAACGTCTCCAGAAGCGTGAAACCCAGCGTTTTGTGCGATCGGGGTCCACGCTTGGTTAATCGCCGACCAAGTTCAAGGTAGGGCCGAAGTCGAAACGCGACCAGTAAGCCAATTAACGCGGACCTCATAGCGTTGCCTTTTCGATCGAAGAATAATTGTGCCGCCGCTTGAGCTGCCATTGGGGTAGAAGCGAATTCCTGCAGCTGAGGGCGACTTCTTCTCGCTTTCCGCCGCGGTAACCCGGATCGAAAAAGACGTCGGCAGCTGCAGAGTGGACCGACGATCGCTGAACCGGACCGATCGGCGGTTTGTGTCGATTACTGCGAGCCTTTCTGTTTGCGTCGACATCGCAGCGACCCGCAAATCACGCAGCCTCGATGCTGTCGTCACCGCTGCAGTCTTGAGTTGGGCTCCTGCCGATGGTTGGCGAAAGAGCAGTGTGACGGCTCCCATGCATAAGGCGACAAGCGCAAGCACAATCAACAGTTCAAAAAGGGTGAAGCCCCGACACCCTTTGTCATGAGGGAAAACGTATTCCGCCTGAACCGTGATGTCGTCTTCGTTGCACCTCCTCAAGCTATAGCGCAGTGGAAACATCCTGGTCCTCGCCGGTTCCTCCCGGCTTGTTATCCGCTCCCAATGAGAAAATTTCGAATGCCGCCAGTTCAGCGGGTGCACGGTAGTGGTACGGCTGCCCCCAAGGATCATCCGGCAGTTTGTTCTTCTTCAGATAGGGGCCATTCCAATTTCTTATATTGTTGGGCTGCCTAATAAGGGCGCCGAGTCCCTCGCGCTCACTGGGATAGCGCCCGGTATCCAACTTGAAGAGTTCTAAGGACGTCACAAGGCTCTCCATTTGAACGATCGCGGTTTTCGTTCTGGAACTCCCCAAATAGCCAATAACGCGGGGCGCGACCAAGCTCGCAAGCAAGACGAGGATGACCATTACCACCAGCAGTTCGACAAGCGTGAAGCCTGCTTCACCACTTCTGTTGCTTCTTTCGGGCGCGGCTGTCCGTCGATCTTCACTCCGCTCCGGGCTCTTCTTTCGCATTTCTTGCGCTGCATACATAACGCTGACTTTTCATCTAAATAGCGAGATCATTGACGCTTATGACGGCACCAAGGATGGACATAATAATCCCTGCGATGAAGACGCTCACTAGAAGAATGATAACAGGCTCAAAGATGGTAAACGTCCGCTGGATCGTCGTTTCCAATTTGTCCTCGAACATGTCGGTCATGTGTTTGAGGGATGGCGCGAGGCCACCAGTCTCCTCTCCGACACGGAGCATATTGATCACGACTGGCGGGAACAGTCCGGATGCCATCAGCGGCTCCAAGAAACTTCGGCCCTTGCGAAGAGCGTTGTAAGCCTCGTCGAGTGCACCAATAGCTTTCTCATTCCCGATCACGTCGCGCACCAGCTTCAAGGCGGTTGGGAGCTCAACGCCGTTCTCAAGCAATACGCCCAGGGTGCCGCAAAAACGGATTGTCACGTTCAGGCGCATAATTTGCCCGATGAGCGGCAAGCGAAACAGAAGCGCCTCAATCCACGATCGCATGTGCCCTTGTCGCCAGAGGATAATGAGCAAGCCGAGTATTGTGCAAATTGCAATTAGCAGTGTCTGGCCGTTGGCGATGAGCCAGTCAGAGGCCCCAATGACGATGAGCGCGGAATCGGGGACCCCCGTTCCAGCTTGAAGGATCATTTGTTTAAACCGTGGCACGACGACAGTCAGCATTATGAGGACGGCCGTCACCGCAATGACGATCAACAACGCGGGATATAAAGCTGCAGATAGTGTCTTACTTCGCAGCTTCTCCGCACGCCTTCTGGCTTGCGCGACGCGCTCAAGCACTGCATCGAGTGTCCCGCTGGCCTCTGCTATGCGAACCATGTTGACGTAGACAGGCGGAAATATGCCGTCCTGCGCCGCTAAAGCCTCGTGTAAGCTTTTGCCGTCGTTAATTTCCGCGTGAACGCGCAAAATCAACGTTGACAGCTTCTTGGAACCTGCGTCCCTTGCGAGCAGGTCCAAGCAGCGATCGATTGGCAGGCCTGCTCTCAGAAGCATGGCAAGCTCATGCGTAAATAACGTGATTTGGCTGGAGGACGGTCGGCTCGCTGAGAGGGCTAAACTTCTACGTGTCGCATCGAAAGCTTTGCCGGTTGCCTCTGTCACATCCACAGGGAAATGCCCCAAGGCGTTCAGCTCATCGAGGACATTCTGCCGGTCTCGGGCCTCCATCTCGCCGTCGAGCCTTTCGCCACTTTGGCTAATCGCGGTATAATGAAATAGTCTCACCTATAGTCTCTTCTCGCTCTTTAGAAATCGAGTGCCACGCGACGGACCTCTTCAGCGGTTGTCGTGCCTTCCTGGCATTTTCGGAGGCCGTCGGAGACCATCGTAATCATTCCCGTTCGGCAGGCCGCAGCCTCTATGTCGGCGGGTCGGCCCCCAGGCTGGATGAGTTCCCGAACCTTATCGTTAACATCGAGGACCTCTGCGATGACGATCCGGTCGCTGTATCCCGTTCCATTGCAACGGCTGCAACCTTTTGCCTTCCAAGCTCGCTTCACCTCTCCTACTTGTTGCCGATCGCGGCCGGGCGCACGAAGATCGGGCGCCACTTCATCCTGCTCCTCAGTAGCCTCCTTGCAATGAGCGCACAAAACCCGAACAAGTCGTTGGCCGATCACGCAGCGTAGCGAAGACGCTAGGAGAAATGCGTCGATGCCCATATCTAGCAGTCGGGGGATCGCTCCGGCGGCAGTATTCGTATGCAAGGTTGTCAGCACCAAGTGTCCCGTCAAAGCAGCGTGAATGCCGATGCTGGCGGTCTCGCTGTCGCGCATTTCGCCGACCATCAAGACATCCGGGTCGTGCCGAAGAAAGGACCTCAACGCATGCGCAAAGCTCAGGCCGATCTCGGGCTTTGCTTGCGTCTGATTGACACCATCAATCTCGTATTCAATCGGGTCCTCGATCGTCAAAATCTTACGGTGGTCTTGGTTCATCAGGGATAGCGCGGTGGCCAGCGTCGTCGTCTTTCCGCTGCCGGTGGGCCCTGTGACCAGGATCAGTCCGTAAGGCGCCGAGAGGTGCTTACGGATGACCTCTTCGTCTCGCTTGGAAAAGCCAAGTTTCGAAAAGTTCAGAACGCGACGAACGTTATCAAGCAGGCGGATGACGACGGCCTCCCCATAGATGGTCGGCATCGTCGCCACGCGAAGGTCGAGGCGATGGTGATCCATTCGCACGCGCGAGCGCCCATCTTGTGGCAAACGCCGCTCGGCAATATTGAGGCCTGCAAGAATTTTTATCCTGGACACAATGGCCTTGCTCATATTGGACGGGGGAGGCGGCGCCACTTCCCGCAGCATCCCGTCGACACGCATGCGAATGGAGAGGCGTCCCTCGAAGGGCTCGATGTGAATGTCAGTCGCCCGACTGTGAACTGCCTCCTGCATCATCTGATTGACGAAGCGGACCACCGGTGTGCCCAAGGCCATGTCGCGTAAGTGCTCGACGTCGTCGTTAGTTTCGTCGTGCGACGTTGCATCTGACCAAGCGCTGGTTTCATTGCTGTCTCGGGCGAGACGCTCAATTGCCGCGTAGATATCTTCCGCGGCGGCGACCCTGGGGATGATTGGCCGCTCCAGCGCAATGCGAACGGCGTTGATTATTGAGCCATCGGAGGGCTCTTCCATGGCGAGCAGAACGCCTTCGGCGCGGGCGGCGAGCGGCACGACGGTTTTGCTTCTCAAAAAGGCGCGGGATATCGGATAGTGGCAATCCGCAGCTTCTTTCCAATCGTCACTTGTGACGACGGGCACGCCAAAAAAACTCGAAGTGGCTTCGGCGAGCGCGTGGGGTTCCACTAAGGATAAATCACGTAGCGCCTGCAATAGGCTCCCCCCGCTCTGCTTCTGTTGGAGCTCCGCCTTTTCGATCTCTGTTTGCGTTAGCAGGCCCTGATCCAAGAGGTGCTCAGCAAAACTCTTCGTTGCTGGCGCGCTCTCGGCGCTGCCATTCTTGATTAATGTCTGCGCCACGTCGTTTCGTCCAAGACGTTGAGGCTACGATGAGCCAACTAATTTGTTATGCCTTTTTCGTTAATTCCATTTCGCCAATTCAGGCAGGCTTAAGCCTATAGCATTGTACATCTTCTATCCAGTGGCGGAGATTTCCGAATCGCTCTTAGGAGCCCTGAAGCGACTGTAAAAAAAGTTAACGATAAACGCGCTGCTCACGTTAACCTTATGCCGCTTCATTTATTTTTTACCCAGCCTATTTTTCTTCTACTGGCGCAGCCGGCGAACTCTTGTTATCCCGCGTTGCGCATCTTTTTGATGCGTTCCAATATTTTTTTACCTCTCGAATATTGGGGGAAGGCGCCGACGAGTTCGCTTGCTCGTTTTTCCGCGTCTGCCAGTCTTTTTTCGCGCATTAGCAATATCACCAGAGCCTCGAGGGCCGCTGGGGTCCCAGGGGAGGCTTGGTGCGCCTTCTGTAAAATGACCTCCGCGTCGGCAGGACGATTGAGGCGCATCAAAATGAGGCCGTGACTGTAAAGAGCCGGTGCGTGGTTGGGCGCCACGACCCCCGCCTTAGTGAGCATCTGTTCGGCCGCCTTTAGGCGCTTCATCTCCGCCAACAGCAGACCCAGTGCGTAATAGCCGTCGGCGAAATCCGGGACCCGTTTGACTGCTTCGCGAAGAACCGCCTCTGCTCTTTTATTATTGCCGATTGCACTCAAATGCGTCGCGAATTGAATGGAAGCCCGCCCGTAGTCAGGGGCTAGTTTCAGTGCCCGTTCGTAGGCGTCGGTCGCGCGTTGTTTCTGCCCCTGATCTGCGTAAAGGTTTGCGAGATTGAGCTGAGCTTCGGGCGTTTCGGCCGCTGCCTCTTGCGCCTCGACATATTCATTCAAACCAGCATCGAACGCCGCGTGATATTCATTCGGTATGCGGCCACGCGGCACTCTCGCCAGCTCCCGGGCGGCCATCACCCGCACCAACCGTGATGGGTCAGCCAGCAACCTGGAGAATAGGGACACTTTGGCTTCGGGCGGCAGCTGGGCGAGGCTTTCCACAGCGCTCGCGCGCACCAAATGGTTTTCGTCTTTGAGTGCATTGATCAGGGGCTGCGCAGCTGCCGGACCGTAGGCCCCGAGAAGCTCGACGGCCGTTGCGCGAATGAGGCCCGCCGCGTTCCGATCGCCGACTAAGGAAGCCAGTGCTGGTAAAGCCTGCGGTTGAAGCCGACGCCCGCCGGCGATCGCTTCCCCAAAATGCGGCGTTGGCGCCTTCCCGTCTGCGTACCACGCACTTACCTCAGCCTTTGCCCACGTATTCGTCTTGTCCGTGTGGCAACCGGTGCAGGCGTTCGGCGTTCCCATCTTCTCTGAGAGATCGGGTCGCGGAATGCTGAATTGATGATCGCGGCGCGGGTCGACCACCATATAGGTCTTCGCGGGCATGTGGCAGCTGACGCACTGAGCGCCCAAGGTGCCCGGCTTGTGATGATGATGCGCCACCGTGTCGTAGTTCTTTGGCTTGAGGCTTTGAAAACGTGCTGGTGGCTCTTCATTGTGGCAGCGCGTGCAGAGCGCGTTCCCCTCTGAGAGAACGCCGCCAGTGTGCGCATTATGGCAATCCGAACACTGAACCCCCGCTCGGTGCATCTTACTTTGCAAGAAGGAGCCGAAGACGAAGACTTCATCATTGATCTGGCCATCGGCGTGGTAGAAACCAGGCTTCAGCGTCACCGGGGAGAATTGATCGAAGAAACTGCGATCATGCCGGTCGTTCATCGTGAGCCGGTGGCGCCGGGTGTGGCAGCGGGCGCAGACCTCGATGTGGGCACCTGCGGCATCGGCTTTGACAACGAGGCCGTTGTCCGAATTCTCCTGGCGCGGCGCCTTTGCCCACACAACGTGGGCGCCGCCGGGTCCATGACACGCCTGGCAGCTCACATTTACAGCCGAGAAACGCGTCTGGAAGCTATCTGACTTGGGATTGTAGTTCTTTTGCAGGTTTGTCGAGTGACACTCGGCGCACCGTGAGTTCCAATTGTGCAGCCTACCCGTCCAGTGGTGAGCGTCGCCCGGTTTGGACTGCGCATCGGGCAGCAGATCGAACCACTGCTTGGCTTTGGCGTCCCAGGCGATGGTCAGGGCCTGCAGGCGTCCACCCGGAAGCTCAACGAGATACTGCTGCAGGGGATCATACCCGAAAGTGTAGCTCACTTCGAACTCGCGCACGCCGTCGAGCCCCTCGAGTTCGGCAAAGTAGCGACCGTCGCGGCGAAAAAACCGGGCCCGCTTTCCGGCGTGATCAAAGCGCACATTATTAAAATCGCCTCGCACGGTCGCCGGCGTCGCGCGCTCCATTGAGTGCGCGTGATGGGACGTCTTCCACTCCGCGAATTGGGCTTCGTGACAACCAGCGCAGACGGCGTTGTCGACAAACCCAACACCGCCTGCGCCGCGACCGAGCACGAGGCGGGGGCCTTCGTCAGCGACGGTATTGTTGTCGGAAATGCTTTCACGCACCCCGCCGATGAACATTACGGCCAACAAGCCGACAAGTGAAAGCCCGACGGCGCGAGCGGGAAGTTTCTTTCCCAAATTAGATATGAGATTCTGCAACAAGCGACGCCACAACATTACGAGTTTCTGAGAGATAAAAAGGTTTCTCTGGAGAATGCCCGGATTTGAAAAAAAAATGGCAATCAGTGATGGCGTTTATGAGTAACGGCCGGGTCTACGACCCGGCCGTTCCACGAGGCACTTTCTCTCTTTCGCTAAGTTGATCCCCGAGGAGATCAACGGCGCGGAGTGCGGGTAAGCGCCAACGATTAGTGCACTTCCGCGGCAGCGACTTCGTCTATCGGTGCGCAGACCGTGCCTTTGTTGTAGGCCTTGCCCCGCGACGCGGAGTCATTGGCTGCGTTGCAGAGCTCGTTGTATTTCTTAATCAACTTCCGGTCGTCCACAGCAGGAGGATATAAGTTATTCTCCTCGAACTTATCGTACCAGATGTCGTAGAGTTCAAGACTGTACGTCTTGTAGAAGCGATCCTCACCGAAATCGTAGCAATCATGGAGCGGATCCTGCGGATTACCGGGCCGATCCCACCAATCTGCGTCGCAGGCGTATGCTGAGCCGTCGTCGGTCGTTTCGGTCTTTAAGAGGAGGCGGTAGCGGCCGTCACTGACCACCATACCTTCGTTGTCGACCCGCGGAGGTTGGGGGGGGGTTGCGCCGTGAATGTCCCTTCGCGGAAATATCGAGGCGATAAGATATTTACGGTTTTTGGAAGTCGGCTTCTCTCCTTTCAAGTGGCTGACGAAGCTGAAGCAAGATTCCTTCGAGTGCTCTGGCTGTGGAATGCCCAAGAGCTCCAGAGTCGTGCAGTAAACGTCCTGAGTCTGCACGAGAGCACGGGTTCTGATGCCGTAGCGAGGTTTTTTAACGTGCTTACCCCACGCCATGAATGGCACTTCGACACCACCGGCATAAAGCGTTGATTTCGCTTTCGTGCGGTCATTCGGCGCCTCAACGATAGTCCCAGCATCGTTAATGTTGCCACTTCCCTGGTCGCCGTTATCGCCGCTGAAGATCACGGTCGTGTTTTCTAAATCGACATGCTTCATAAGTCGGCCAATTTGCCGGCCATAATAAGCAGACAAGGATTGGAACCCTGCAACGGATTGCACGCATGGTGCCTCTTTACCTAGGTCCTCAGGCAGGCACTGCGTTATGGTGCCGGCTGCAGGGTATTCGCCACCGAACGCAGCTTTGACTTCCTTAATCAACTCGCTGTAAGCGGCACCCTGGATCCTGTAGGGTTCCCAATCATCTTTACAAGTGAAATGACCAGAATCCTCGAAGCCTGGAGGGCATGGCTCCTCTGGGCCCGGCGCCACAGCGTAATTCCGTCCAACGGCATTATTGGGCGGAATCCAATGCGGTTCGGGGAAGTCCAACATCATGAGGTAGTTTTTGCCTTCGGCCTCGGTCCCTTTTATGAAGTCGATGGCGCGCGAGACGAGCGCGCTTCCGACAAACTCTTGCGTCGGCTCATTGTAAGGCTCGAGGTTGGTGGCCGGGACCCAAGGAAGAGCGCCACCATATGGACTAAATTCCGGGCCTATTAAGCCTGACGTCGGACCACCGGCGTTCTGCCCGTAGTATACGTCAAAGCCCGAAAGTATAACGTCTTCGACCCCAGTTCTCTGACCTCCTGGAACGTTCATGAGGCTATCAGGAATAGGCGCAATATTCTCGTGCGACTTGCCAAACTTTCCTGTGTGATAGCCGTGGTCCTGAGCCAGCTTCTGCAGCAGCGGCACGTATCGAGCTTGACCCGGGTCAGGCTCAACTTGGAACAGGGGCGTGTCCCCGTAGTTCAGACCAGGAAGGAGGTCCTGGCCCCGATCGACCACGATGCGCTGCGAGGGGGGCCCACCAAATGCAAACCCTGCCCCATTGTGGTGCGGGTCCGTACCCGTCGATCGCGATACGCGCGTGGTCGTGCAGGCAGGCTGCGCCCAGGCCGACCCTTGGTACCAAATGAGGCCCTTTCCTTCGACCAACTTATACATATCCGGAAGCGGAGCATTTTCCGAAAACTGCTCGGCCTGGCTGCGTCTCTTATTCAACCAAAATGAGTTCGCACCGACGTCATCCACCATGATGACGATGACATTCTGTTTTGTCTCGGCGGATGCATCATCGACAGCATAGCTCCCGATGCCGAGACCTAGCAGTAACGCTAGGGGGGTAAATAGAGGTTTCACGGTCTCCTCCAAAGCTTTCAATAAAACCAACAGGTGCGCTAGCCGGTCGACCTACCCAACAAGAATACAAAAAGGCGATCCGACTGAACTGACCTCGATTAAAACCTTAAAGAGATTAATCGCGCCGCTTAATGGTTAATTGTCTAATTTTGGGAGTGACTTTAATTCTTCGTTAACGAGGTGAGTTAACGTTAATATAAAAAATCAATTGAATTTCAGACCCTCAGAAACTGAGCACGCATGCAAGCATGCCACCCCCCCTGCGCACCCTTAATGAAAGGCACACAGAACCCAACTTTAACAGCCTACTTATTCATACCTAGCTCGCGACCGCCCCTCCTGACGCTCGGGGTGCACCACGAAGCGGCGCCAAAGCAGGACCGTCGACAAAAATGCTATCTAGCTAACTTTACGTTTTAACCCTCTCTCTCAAACTCCCCATCTAGTTCATTTTTCTCTTGCTCATCTTACCGCACGCAAGCGGAGCGCGAGAGGGCGTTAAGGAATATAGTTAACGTAAAAAAAAAGGGGGGGGGGGGGGGGGGGGGGGGGGGGGGGGGGGGGGGGTGGGGGGGGGCATCTTGATTTATTCGAAAGAGTTTCGCGCTGCAAATTGAAGGCGAGTTGCCAAAAGCTTTCACATCGGAATGAGTAAAGCTGGATCAACTCAGTAAAGTTTCGAGAGGTGCCGGCATCACTCAATTGAGAAACTTCACGGCGCCCCCATGAGAATGAAGTGCACCAGAAATTCTTGGTGGCTCAGGTTGGGGATAGCTTCAGCGCGTCCGCAACTATCGCGCCCCGCTAATTGGATCGTAGAGGCATGGAATGAACCACGCGCCTCGCTGGTGCTTCGCCTCAGTTGAACGCGAGCCCCCATCAAGGCAATTCCTCTAAACAGTCCAAACGATAATACCGGCGAGGACCTTCCGTCGGCGACGAGCCGTTATGCGTAAGAAATCGCAGGCTCGCGGAACCCGCTAGTGCGCATACGCCTTCTACTCTCCGCTGGCCCACGCCTACGTTCGTGCGTTCAGCGATCCCGCCAAATCAGCTTATTCAGCACCCATGAGATTGTGGGCTGAGTGAGGGCGACGAATTGAGACCATTGACGCAGCGGCAAAAGGGGATCGCACCCATACCTATACGTTTTCTTAGCGGAAAAATTTCCACCGGGTTGCGAAAAGCCAATCTGCGAAGAACGGCGGGAACTGCAAATCGAACCCAAATGTGACATTGCGGCCTCGAAGAAGGCCGGCGCGAAACTCAAGCGCAGCGGCTGTTCTGCAAAAATGCCGCGTAGGAAGAACCTCCTCCCGGCAGCCAAGAGGGGTCGCGTGGGATTGAGGGGCCTGCCAACGCTGCGCTCGGGGGTACAAAGCTTTACTCACCATCGCAACGGTGCAAGTAGCCTAGCACTCCCACCTCATAGCAAGTCATAACTTGTAGCGCACCTGCGGCAAGCCCCCGAAGAGGACATCAAAAGAGTGGACGAATGCAGCTGACATCTGCGCAAAACTATAAGATGAGGCGGATACTCATCAGTGCACAGATGCCTATGCATGCCATCGATCGTCGGGGGGACGAACCGCACCTGCCGCGCCCCTGCCAGACCAAGGGTCGATCCGGTCGCTGAACTGGCTGGGAGCATCCAGCCAGCGTGGCGCTGATCGTCGTTGCCCATTCGCCACACACTGAGTGCCCTTCGACCCATCAAGACGCTTTGGACCCCACGGGATCATCACGAACTACGCGAGATTCTGATAATGTGGAGATCTTCGAGATTGCTGGCGAGCGCCTCACGAGTCATTTACGAGTTACTCACATGTCGATGGTGTGGCCTCCTCCGCTGCGTTGAATGCGCGAGGGAGCGATGTAAGGCCAACGCCAGCGTCGTGCAGCCTACTCCACTTGTTGTACTCCGTGCCGAAAGACAAAAGCACGTGAGAGTTGCCCTCAGTAGCGTTTGCTCTGTCCGTAGCATTGTGTTGGCCCTGGCTCAGGTAAAGCTGGGACCATCTTCAGGTCTTCGCTAGTCGGAAAGCCCCGCAATTTTACAGATAAATGAGGTCAAGACGGTGAGAGTGCAAAGCTCTCTGCACAAGCCACAACAAGCGGTCATCGGATGGTGCACCGCGATCATTGTGTCGTGCCTCATGGGGATTGTGGTGACCGGCTGCTCATCTGGCGGAGCGCCGTATATCGAGCCGCCCGACATGATTGAACAACTTGCGAATGCGGATTTGTCCGAAAGGAAGGGTGGCTCGGGCGACCTTCGGACCGAATATGCAAGTGGCGACGAGACGGAGGCGTTGAGGGTAGAATACCGTGGCGACGATCGGCAAGTCAGAGCACGAAATCAGGTTCGCGGCTTGTCCGATACTGGCGAAGGCTATGAACTTAATTTCAATCAGGCCGAGCTCTCTGATCTTGCCAAAGTCATCCTGAAGGACACGCTTGAAATCCGTATGTCATCGATCCGCGTGTTAAGGGGAGCGTGACGGTCTCGACAGGTGGACCGGTCTCGCGGGACGAATTGCTCACCCTCTTCGAGACGGTCTTGGAAATGCACGGAGCGGTGCTCATCGACGAGCGGCGATTCATGCGCATCGGTCCTCGCGCCAAAGCCCTGCAATCCGGTTCGGGCCCGATCGACTACATCGCAGAGAGCAGACGCATTGGCCCTGGATATGGGCTATCCATCGTTCCCCTGTCATATGTCTCCTCCGATGCGATGCTACGCATGCTGCGTTCATTTGTGTCTTCCGACGACGGTCTGCGCGCCACAGTTGAAAATAATCTACTCGTTATCCGGGGCTCGGCTCAGCAGCGCGCCTCACTTGTTGAAGTCACAAGAATGTTCGATGTCGACTGGATGAAGGGGCAGTCCGCAGGCGTCTACACGCTGCGGAATTCAACTCCGGAAGAGATCATCGCTGAACTCGAACAGGTTTTTCGAACGCAGGGGCAGGGCAAGGGGCTGGTACGCTTCCAGCCTATCGGACGCTTGAATGCCGTCCTTGCGTTGACCGACAAGTCCAGCCTGCTTGACGAAATCGATACGTGGGTCTCCCGGCTGGACCGTGAAAGCGTGATGAGCGATGGCTATTTCGTGTATCGCGTGGAGAACGCAAAAGCCATTGAACTCGCCGGTCTGCTCAACGCGACATTCGGCGGCTCAGACGGCGGCTTCCGAGAAGCCGAGGAAGCTTCGGTTTCGCCAACGGAAGCGGCAACCAGCGTTGCTTCTATCAACAACGGAGAGAACAGCGGTCCGTCCGATACGCAACAACAAGGCTCGTTTACCACGGGGTCCACAGGGCTGCTCAAAGTAGGCTCGGCATTGTCTGTACTTGGGTCTGGATCCGCTGGGTCTGGATCCGCTGGGTCTGGACCTGGGTCTGGACCTGGGTCTGGAGACGTGCGGATCATTCCAGACGAAGTAAACAACAGACTGCTCATCAGAGCCTCAGGGCTGGTCTATCGCAAAATACTGCAGGTCCTGCATCGCATCGACCAGCCGCCCGTACAGGTCTTGATCAATGCAACCCTCGCAGAGGTCACCTTGAACGATAACCTTAAGTACGGCGTCCAGTTCTATTTGCAGAAGAACGATAAGGGTATGCCGTTCTTCGGTTTCAGTAATAGCCCCCTCGTAGACATTGCGCCGAGCGCACCGGGCCTGAACTTTATCGTAGGGTCCTCGCTTGCCAGTCCGCGAATCATTTTGGACGCCATTGCCGCGGAAACTGCGGTGCGCGTCGTATCATCGCCGTCGGTCGTGGTTCTGCACAACCAACCTGCGACCTTGCAAGTTGGCGAAGATATCCCAATCGCCACGAGAAGCGCCGTAAGCGTCATCGATGCGCAAGCACCGGTTGTCAACGAGATCGCTTATCGACAGACGGGCGTCATCTTGAAAGTGATCCCTCGTATCAACTCGAGTGGCCTCGTCACAATGGACGTCCAGCAGGAAATCAGTACGGTCACCAGCAACACGTCGGCGGGTGAACGTGGCAACCTGACTCCAACGGTCGCTCAGAGGCGGATTACGAGTACCATCGCCGTTCAGGATGGTCAGATGGTTGTCCTCGGCGGATTGATTTCCGAAGTGGCCGAGAAAGAAAAGAGACGGGTCCCTGTCGTCCGCAAGATTCCTTATCTCGGCGATATCGTCGGCGATACTGGTCGAAGGAAAACCCGCAGAGAGTTGATCGTTTTCCTCAAACCGCAAGTTATTCGAGCGCCCCGCGACGCAAGTCAAGTGGCGCAGGAGCTTCGCGCGCGTATGGAGTCGCTTGCACCGAGGCGGGCGCCCTGGGATGAAGATGCCGCGTGGAATACTGAGACGAGGTCCTTCAAGTAAGCGCTCGCGGCTCTGGATCGCATCTCTTGCTGGTCAAGAACCCCTCAGACGCTGGTCGCAGTTTCCAGTTCAGGCGTTTTGGGCAAACCAGATCAACCAGATCGACGGCGCGAAGTAGGCGCCAAAGGGCACAGGCGTCGTGCTTCGGTACGTCTTTGCGCCACTCGCATTCAGTAGTGAAATAACAACCATCGCGACGACCGACGCAAGAAGAGCTGCCTGGGAAAACCCCGTCAGTCCGGTCCAAGCACCAGCGACGCCCGCAAGCTTAACGTCACCTAGTCCCAACCCTTCACGCTTGCGGATTGCCGAATAGAGTTCCTTGATCGCCAATAGAAAAAGCCCGCTAACTATTGCCGCGAACAAGTGCTGCAGGATGACCCAGGACGATTCTACCGTATGTGCGAGATAACCGCTGACCAAAAGCCCCGCCGGGATTGCCGGAAGAGACAAGGGGTCGGGAACGATGAAGCTGCGGGCGTCTGAGATCGCAATGGCAAGCATGGCCAACGCGAATGCCGTCGATATCAGGGCTAGGGCGGGGTCCAATGCGAGAAAGGAAACAGCAGCCAAGATCGCGGCCGGAACGCCTATAGAAACGTTTGATACTCGAAGGACCCAACTTATCCAAGCCACTGTCGATGTTGAACCTTTTGGCTTAATGCGGCTTTTAGCGAGCTCGTTCAGTTGCGCCCCAACTCGCACAACGTGGTTTTGTGGGTACACTAAATACGGCCTAAAGGGGGGCTTCTGGTCGCTAAGACCGCCCAAACCGAATGGGCACTTGGCGCCACCTGTTTGAATAAATCAAGCGAACCATTTTGTTTTCGTTAGCGCGCAGCCGGCACACATCTTCAAGCATCATAAAGTTCTTGTGCGTCCGTGATCTGGCGACAGTGACCGAAACGCCGCTATGCGGTGGCCGGAAGTTTCCTAGCGGCGGCAGACGATCCATTGCATGCGGTTTGGCGAGGCCGTGTCTTCGGCCTCGCTGAAATGGAATGCATGTTGGCCTGAAAACTCGAACCGCTGGCATATCCGGTCGGCGACCTGTCGCGCATCCTCGGCACAATCGCCCGTTGGACAATCGAATTCAATGTCATCAACGTTGCCAAGATCATTGACGAAGAGGAACTCGCTCGATCGTTCGTTTCGTTCTTCCAGGAGCCTGGCAATTCTTTCCAGCGCGATGTTGTTGCGGCGTGCATTAGCGCTGTTGGCGGCCTGGGACTTTAAGGAAACCTCGGCGAGAAGATCACGAATAGTTAGCAAGACCTGTAGCTGTTCCCGCTGCAGCAAGACCGAGGCTTTCAGGCAAGTAATTGTCGCATCGCCTATTCGAACCTCACGCAAGCACGCTGTGCTAAGGTCTTGGGCTTTCCCCGGTTGCCCCAACCCCAGTATGAAGAGCAGTGCTGCAATAGTGACCAATTTCATCCGGTGCTTCCAAATCCTTTGCGAGAGGCGCCCTAGCTTGCGCTGGATAACGTTTTTAATGATACCGTCAGGGCAACCTCAGGTCGATGCGATAGAGCGCATTACTCAAGATAGGTAAACCTTTGCTTGCTAGCGCGCTGCAAGGAACGAGAAAGCAGCCCAAACATATGATGAAAAGCTTGAGGCATCCCGTGACGATGGCCATAGCTCCGTGAGGTCGTGAATATTTTGTTCGTTCGCCTTCACTTCGCAGTCGAACTGCATTGACGATCGCCTAATTGCCGTTGACGACAAAGATGCGCATCGGACACTTGGGGAAACGCGGCGAGGCGCTGAGAAAAAAAACATTGGCATGAGCAAGAGGGTTCCGGGGGCCGCCATTCTGGGTTTGCGCGCAACCCGGGAATGGGGTAGAAGCTGACTTCTCTCAAGCACCCGTAGCTCAGCTGGATAGAGTGTCGGATTCCGATTCCGAAGGTCGCAGGTTCGACTCCTGCCGGGTGCGCCATCGTTCGGCCGACGTCAGTTTGCTTAGCTCATGGCTGCAATTAGGCGGGCACTTTGCCCAGCACAAGTCCACAACCGACAGGGCTCACCGCCGACCAAAACCCATTTTGATTGACCGATCTGCCGTCGATCCGGCAAGCCAAGGGGGCGGCACCGCGGCCCTCCAAAAGGCAGATGATAATCTCCGATTGCAGGACATGCGGAGGCGGGTATGACGATCGGCTGGTTGGCCGAAAATGAGATGTAGAACCACGAGATTCCGACAACCAAGCGGGCGCTTGGAGCGTTTGGGAGCCTTGGGCGCCCCTGCCCATCTGACCCGTCCGATATGCTCAACGGCCGAGGGCCAGGTTCAAACCGCCAAGCCTGATCCTCTTTCTTGCCAGTCTTCTGTTGTCTGGCGCTCGCGAAGCACTATCTCCTGTTCGGCATCCGACTTGCAAAATCCAGCAAAATTCTTCCATACATTGCACATAAAGGCGGGGCGGAACGACTTCTGCATGGAAAAGTACCTGACAACCAAAGAGCTGGCCGATCTATTGCGCCTTAAGGAGCGCAAGATCTATGACCTTGCGGCGACAGGTGAGGTGCCCTGCACGCGCGCGACAGGAAAGCTGCTGTTTCCGCGCGAAGCCGTCGCGGCTTGGCTTGAACAGAACACAATCCATGGCGGCGTGGCGCCTGTCATTCCACGCCCAGGTGTCGTCCTCGGCAGCCACGATCCGTTGTTGGAGTGGGCGCTTCGCGAGTCGGGTTCAGGTCTCGCCACTTACTTCGACAGTAGCAGGGATGGCCTAGAGCGCTTCGCGGCCCGCGAAGGTGTCGCTACAGGACTGCATCTGTTCGACGCGCAGACAGGCAAATGGAACCTGGTGCCGGTCGAAGAGGCTGTGTCACAAGACGCGGTGGTCCTGGTGGAGTGGGCCTGGCGCGAACGTGGCCTTATTGTCGGCTCGGGTAACCCTCTAAAAATCCACACACTGGCGGATCTGAAGGGCCGCCGTGTCGTACCGCGTCAGCCTGCAGCCGGCAGCCAGCTCTTCTTGGAGCAACATCTTAGCGCGCATGGCTTTATGGACGACATAACGTTTACAGCGCCGGCGTTGTCGGAGGCGGACGCGGCGCTGGCCGTCCAAGACGGAAAAGCGGACGCGGCCTTCGGGCTTGGCTCACTAGCCGCTCAGTACCGGCTCGCGTTTGTGCCGGTGACCGAAGAGCGGTTTGATCTTCTGATCGATCGGCGGAGCTATTTTGAACCGCCGCTGCAGTCACTTTTCGCGTTCACCCGGACAGCCGCCTTTCAAGATAAAGCCGCCAAGTTCGTCGGCTATAATGTCAGCGGGCTCGGCACGGTGCGTTTCAATGGCGGATAGCAGAGTCTCGTGGGTTACGATCATTGACATCCGCAAACCCAATCCAAGCACCGTTTTAACCAAGCCGCTGGGCATTCGGAAAGAACAACTGCTGTCCGTCGCGCTCGAACGTAGCAATGGTGTTCTGGCCTTCAGGCGATAGAAGCCAATTAACGAAAGTGTTCGCAAGACCGCTTTTGGCGTGTTCGCATTTGTCCTTGTCCACGAGGATAACGCCGTACTGATTGAACAGCGCCTTGTCGCCCTCGACGGCAATCTTGAAGTCACCCTTGTTCTTAAAACTGATCCAGGTGGCCCGATCGGTCATCACATATGCGCCCATGCCGACGCCCACGTTCAAGGTCGCGCCCATTCCGGATCCGGCTTCGCGGTACCACTTGCCGGAACCCTTTTGTGGGTCGACGCCAGCGGATTTCCACAGCGCCTTTTCCTTTTTATGTGTGCCGGAGTCATCTCCGCGAGAGGCAAACACAGCCTCCTTGTCGGCGATCTTCTTGAGCGCAGCGGTGACATCCTTGCTGCCCGCGACGCCTGCCGGATCGGACGGTGGGCCGACGATGATGAAGTCGTTGTACATCAGGTCGAAGCGCTTCACGCCGTAACCTTCGGTGACGAACTTCTCCTCGGACGACTTGGCGTGCACGAGCAGCACATCACCATCACAATTCTTCGCGTTCTTAATGGCCTGGCCGGTCCCAACGGCGACGACGCGCACGGTAATCCCGCTTGCAGCTTTGAACTTCGGCAGCACGTAGTCATACAGGCCCGAATTCGCCGTCGACGTCGTTGACTGGACGATGATAGATTTGTCCTCCGCCAGAGCCGACGTGCCCAAGAGCCCGGCGATAGATATCGCAGCGACCGCGAAAAGAACGTAGCGCATTTGGAACCCTCCTTGGTTCATTTCACTTGCTTCACAGAATGATCCGTCCGGCAAGAAAGTCGCGTGCTACCGTGCTTGCCGGCTTGGTGAAGAAAGCAGCGGCCGGTGCATGTTCGGCAACGCTGCCGCGGTGCAAGAAGACGATGTCGTCGGCGAGACGGCGAGACTGCCCGATATCGTGCGTGACGAAGATGACTTTGACGCCGCTGGCCGCGGTGTCAGCGACGATCCGCTCGATCATGAGGACGGACGCTGGATCAAGGCTGGAGGTCGGCTCATCGAGCAGCAGGACCTCGGGCCGCACGGCGAGGGCCCGGGCCAATGCGAGGCGCTGCTGTTCGCCCCCAGACAGGCGGCGCGCCGGTTGCCGGGCGAGCGTGAGAAGGCCGACACGGGCCAGCAGCTCCTGACGTCGAGCGGGGTCGGCCTGGCCATGCAGGCGCAGAACAAAGTCGATGTTGTCGGCCACTGACCGGCGCAGGAGGACCGGCTTCTGGAAGACCAGTGCCTGCCGCCTTTGAACCTCACGGTTGGGCTGCTGGCCGCCCCAGGTGACCGTGCCCTCCGAGGGCAGAATGAGGCCATGCAGAAGCCGCAGGAGAAGCGACTTTCCAGCTCCGTTCGGGCCCATCAGAACCGTGGTGCCATCGCCAGACAGATTGAGGTCCAGCCCATCTACCAAGCGCCGCCCACCAGCTTCAAAGGTGAGCCTGGTGACTTCCAGTGGGAACATCGGGATCGCCTTCGACCCGGTTTCAGAATCAGCACCAGCGTCGACGCTGCGCGGCATCTGCAAAGTGAACTCACGCATCGGCCTGCCTTGCCGCCGTGGCGCGCATCGACAAAGCCAGTGCATTGACCGTCATCGAGATCGCGAGCAGGACGATGCCGAGCGCTAGGGCCAGAGCCAGATCGCCCTTCGAGGTCTCCAGCGCGATAGCCGTGGTCATCACGCGGGTGAGATGATCGATGTTGCCGCCGACGATCATCACCGCGCCAACTTCGGCGATGGCCCGCCCGAAGCCCGCCAACGCCACAGTGATCAGACTGTAACGAGCGTCCCAAAGCAGCGCGCCCATCGCCTGAGGCACTGACAGTCCAAGTGACTGAAACAACTCGTCGTACTCCGAAAAGAGGTCTTCGATGATCTGCCGCGAGAGCGCCGCAACGATGGGGGTGATAAGGATCGCCTGCGCGATGATCATTGCGGTCGGCGTATACAGCAGCCCGAGCGTGCCAAGCGGACCAGCCCGCGACAGCAACAAATAGACTAGCAGGCCGACGACGACGGGCGGCAGGCCCATGAGGGTGTTGAAAGTAATGATTGCTAGGCTGCGCCCCGGGAACCTGGTCACGGCCACCAGAGTGCCCAGTGCAAACCCAACCAGGCAGGCGACAAAAAGGGCCGACAGGCTAACCCGCAAAGACAGCACGATGATCTCGGACAGATCACGGTCGCCTGCGAGCACAAGTCCAAACGCCAGCCGAAACGATTCGGCAAAATCCTGCAAATTGCACCATTTATTTCGCTGCTGGCATCAAGTATGCAAAATTTGTGCTTTCGGGGCAAGTATGCAGTTGCGGCTCACACCCCGCATTCGGAGGTGCTGCGGGGTGCGGTTTCAACGACGAGGAGGGAGCTGGTCAGACGGGCCGACAGTTGTTGAGAATACGCTTTCAGCGTCTCAGAACAGCAAATAGGCGCGTGCGGCCAACATCGGGGCGAGGCGGTTTCCCATTCCGGGCTTCAATGAGTGCAACAGCAGGGCTGACCCTCTAGCTGCCTTGGCCGATCGGAAAGGACTTCGTCCACTCGCCGCCGTCGGTATCCCGGGCGGTCACATGCAGGCTTTCAGCGCCATTGACCCGATAATCGAACTCGATAGCGGGATCCTGCGACAAGGTGATGGAGCCGGTCATTGCAAACACCAAATCATCGCCCTGCCGGACCTCGATGTTACTCACCATATTCAGCGGAATATAGAGCAAGGTGAGCTGGTCGAGCACCATACCAGTGTGGTTTGGGTGCGAGAGGGTCAGTTCGGCCTTCGGGCGAAGCTGGGTCATGGCTTTGGCAGCACCAGCGTGCGCCAACCTCATGCGGCCCGTATTTGCCGCGATGACGGCGGGATCGCCTTGCGGCGGAGCAGCACAAGCGGCTTGGCCGCCCGCGAATTTTGTATACTTCGCGACCATGTAGAGCTGGCCATCGCTCGCTTCGACCACGGCACGCACATCCGTTGCCGAGTTGAAGCGCAACTTGGTCGCCAATGATACCAGGCTGCGCCCTTCGCCAAGCTGGAAGGCGGCGGCCACCGGTGAAGGGTTCTCGTCAACGACAAAGGTCACGGATTTGATCGTGCGACCATCGCTCAATCGCGCCTTTACTGAAACAGGGACATTGCTTTGGTCGGTCGGACGGGCTGGCGCAGTGAATTCAATGATACCGCGGCCATCGCGAATTACGCGATCACCAAAGATTTCGGGTTTGAGCCCGTCCCAGGTAGCGCCCGCGTGAGCGGAGGCGGCCGAAACGCCAAGCGCCACCGCCGTCAGGGCCATCGTTCCGACTACGTTCCAGCGCATCTGTCCGTTCACAATCCCAATTCCCTAGTTTGTTGCGTTTTATTTTGCATACGTTTGCTGACTCCGACAAGACCACCGAAATTGTTTCACTCAGCGGCAAAGAAAAGCCTTTGCGCGGGATTGAGGCGACTTGGTGCTACATGATGGGCTGATAAAATGCTCCGACCAGCTCATTTAGGCAGCGGAGGTGTGAGCGGTGCGGTTCTTCAAGGCATTGGTTCTGGTTTCCTTGGTCCCCCTATTGGGACTTGCCGTTGCTCGGTTCGGGCAGCCGCCGACGCTTGAAATCCAGGAACCCGCGGCAGTGCAGACGCTGCACTGCGTGCAGGCCTTCACGGCAGGCCTACTTGATGGCCACGTCGCGGCAGCGGGCGAACTGAGCTTCTGCAGGCCTACACCGATGAGGAGAAAACCTGGGTGCATTGGGTGGCGGCAGGCGCGAGGACGCACATCACCGAATTGCTGACGGCGTTTGGCGCCGCCGAGGCGAGCATCAGCCGCACGCGCGAATTCCGGGCCGACAGGCTTGGCGCCTCCGTCGCCACGGCTGAAGATATCGGTTTTTCTCTTACTGAAGATGTCGGTGGTCAGCTCTTTCTTTTCGGGCGCAATGGAAACGATGATGGAGCGGGCCCGGATGGGGCGTTACTCACGAAATTTCCCATCCGACGACTTCTCATCCGCCTACTGAGCAGCGTATCGAAGCACTAGGCATGGACCTTTCGGTTTTGAAGACACAAGACAGCGTCAACGAACGGATCTTTGAAGCAAGCCCGGGATCCAAGTCGCTCGATGACATGGTCGGGGCCCAGGAGGATTTCACAGTCCTCACCCACCACTTGAGTGAGGACCATTGGGCGCCACATGCCCCGGATGAAAAGGATGTCGAAGAGGCTTTCTTGATGCTGATGGCGGACTTTCTGGCGTTGATGGTGACCGTTGACGGCCATGTCGATTACCGAGAGATCACGGAAGCGGAAAGCCTCACGATGAAGGAGTTCGGGAATTTCGATTGCGACGGGTCCCGCGAACGTTGCCAACACCCTGAAGATTTGCCGCAGATCGATCAGATGATTGATTTCGTGAACAGCCTTCTGACGACAAAGGGTGCCGGCAACCTCATCTCGGTGTTAAAAAAAGTCGCCGAGGCCGACGAGGAAGCGCATGAAAAAGAACAAGAATTGCTCGACCACATCTCGCAAAACCTGACCGGCACTGATCGTGACTAGGACGAGGACGAGGGCGAAGCTGAAGGCGGGGATGCTGCTTGATCGCGGATGCAACGACCAGGGCATACTCTTCCAGCCAACCCTGATCCGCTCTAACGCATCCTGGCCGCCCGCCAGCCCGCCGCCAACGCCTGTGCCTCATCGCAAAGCCAGCGTTCGCCCCAGGAAGCATCGATACGGACCTTCGCGTACCAAGAGCTCCAAGGCGTAAGATAGATGCGATCGCCGCGCCTTGAGATATTGCCTTTGATGGCGCAGCCCTCGGATCGGCAATCGCCCAGCGCCTGGTGCGCCATTGCCAGGTTGGCTGGGGAGGGCTGCCTGGAGGCCCATATGCCGGTTTTGGAACGGCGAGCCGCCGCCTCCTCACCGATGTAGGTGCGCGAGTACTTCACGAAAACCCCGGGATGCCCCGTGCGGACCATTTCAGCGTTGATGTCGAGGCGGCAGACGTAGCAGGTCGCAATCAAGCGGTCATATTTGTCCATCTCATGGGATTCGCAGCGGGCGCGATGACCATCGACAAGACGCGCCAGCGCCGCCGTCGCCGCCCGTCCGCAGCGCCAGGAGCCAAGAAGACCACCTGCATAACGGCCCGGACACTTCTGACCCGCTTCCGGGGCGTCAATGCCCTCAAGGCGGACGCACCGTCCGGCTAGATCGAGAGTATCCCCATCGACGACACGAGCGATGCCGGACAAAAAGGGCGGGCCTCGGCTCCGGCGAGCGCAGTTCAGCACGATTCACATGCGAACCCATGGACAACGTATGGGCAATAACAAAGCCGACCGAGAGCGCAAACGCCACCCCCGGCACGGCGAACCGACACCAATTGAGCACACTCATAGGTTGCAAATGGCTAATTTGATCTGTGTACAGATTGCCTTTTTTGGCTATCCGCGACAAACATAATGGGCTTGAAAAATCAACAAATCGCCCTCTTGCGTCCGATTTATCGGATGCAACCTGAGATAGTAACATTGATCCGCATTGTTCGCGGGCGGCGGGCGCGTTCTTCTTACGCAACCCGTCTCTCGCGTTGGGGCACTAATTTCCGCCCGGAAAAGCCTTTGCACGGACCTGACATAATTCCAGCCTAGCTGTAGATGATGAGAGCCGAACGCGGGCTTGGGCCCAGACGCGAGGCTGAAAAGGTTTGGGAGGCAGAATGACCAACCAGAGGACGCCGCCGGGTTTCGAAGGCTTCCGACCTGGGGCTCAAAATACCGAGCGGCCAGGGCCCCAACACTTACAGTCACCACAGGGACCGCCGCGACGGCGCGCTGGTGTCCACAAGAAGCCGCAGCGCAAGCGGTCAAGCGGCATCGGCACCGTTTTGTTGGTCATTGGCGTCGGCATGCTGGCGCTATTCGGGGCGGCCCTCGCCTTCCTGCTGGTGGCCCCGCCGACCGACGCTATCCGCGACGAGCTGGTGGCCCAGGTCAAGGCCAGTACGGGACGTGATCTCACCATCAAGGGGGGGGCCGGACTGACATTCTTCCCGGCACTCGGCTTCTCGATGGGCAAAGTCAGTCTGTCCGCACCTCCGGCCATGGGCGGTGCGCCGTTCGTGCACATGAAGCGCATGACGGTGCAGGTGAAGCTGCTGCCTCTGCTATCACGCAAGATTTCGATCGACAGCTTTATCCTGGAGGCGCCGGTCTTCGATCTGCGCGTCGACGAACAGGGCCGCAAAAGCTGGGAGTTCGCCGCACACCAGGCTGGGTCAGGGCGTGTTCAACTGGCGCAGGCCGATGGCAGGCAAGGCACGATGAACGACGGTCCCGCCGCATTCGGTTCCCGGGGACTTGGCAGTTCTTCACGCGCATCAGGGGGCGGCTTTGATGTCGCAGCCCTGGACCAGCTGGAACTGGGTGACGTCCGGATAACCGAGGGAACAGTTGGATACACCGATGAAGGAAGCGGCACCCAAGAACGGGTGGAAAAAATCAACGTCACGCTCGGCTTGAAGTCGATCGCCAGTCCTTTCACGGTCAAGGGCAATCTCCGCTACAAGAGCGAGCAAATAGCCTTTAACAGCACCTTGCGATCGGTGAAGTCGATCCTCGGGCAACGGCCGGCGGATCTCAATGCAACCGTGCAATCGGCGCACTTGACGGGAACCTACAAGGGCACGATCGATGTCTCCAAGGATCTGCGCCTTGATGGAGACGTCACCGCTCAGAGCGCCTCGGTGAGAGCGTTGGCAAAGTGGTTTGATACCGATCTGCCACCGGCCAAGGGCTTTGGCTCGTTTTCCCTGGAAGGGCGGCTCAAGGCAAACGGCCCCGTCTATACTCTCGCCAACGTCAAACTCGAACTTGATGGCGCTACTGGCGACGGCAACGTGACGGTCAAGACCAATGGCCCCCGACCGAAAGTCAGCGGCAATCTGCGTTTGTCCGAACTCGACTTGAATAAGTATATGCCGGTTGCCGGCACTGCCGACAGGCGGAAAGCGAAAAAAGCGAAGCCCGGGCGGAAGAAACCGTCCTCTATCGAAGACCTCATCAACCGGCCCGGCCCGCGTGTCCAGGGCTATACAAAGCGCGCCGGCTGGAGCCGGGAACCGATCGACTTTTCGGCCCTTGGGGCGGTGGACGCGGATCTGAAACTGGCGCTCGGCAAGCTGCTCTACGAGAAGATCAAGGTTGGGCGATCGCGCATGGACGTCGTGCTGACGAACCGGGCTCTGACGGCAAAGCTCAACGACATGGAGCTATACACTGGCACGGGGCGGGGAGCCGTGACGCTTAATGCACGCCAAGCGAACGCAGCTATGGGAGCGAATTTCAACCTCAACGGCGTTTCCGCGCAGCCGCTTTTGAATGACGCTGCCGAGATCAACTGGCTGGCCGGAAAAGGACAACTGCTGTTGGCCGTCAAAAGTTCCGGCCAAAACGAGCAACAGATCATCAATCGGCTCAACGGAACGGCGAGTTTCGCTTTCGAGGATGGAGCGATCGTCGGTGTCAATGTGCCCAAGACCGTGCGCGCAATCCAACAGGGCCGTTTCACGGACCTCGGCGGGTCGGCGGATGAGAAGACTGACTTTTCTCAATTGACGGCATCGTTCAACATCCAGAAGGGCATCGCGGTCAACAATGACCTAAAAATGCAGAGCCCACTGTTGCGCGTCACCGGCGATGGCAAGGTGATGCTGCCAAAACGAAGGGTGGACTACACCGTGAAGCCGAAGATCGTGGCCAGCCTGTCCGGACAGGGTGGCGACCAGAGCATGTCGGGCCTTGAGATCCCGGTCCGTGTCCATGGCCCCTTCGAAAACCTCAGCTATACGCCAGACTTCAAGGGCCTGCTGAAGGATCCCGGCAAAGCCGCCGACACTGTTCGTGAACTCGGCCGCAAGTATGGGGGCGAAGAGGCCGGCAAGGTTCTCGACAGCCTGCTGGGCGGCGGCAACAACAAGGACGGCAAGAGCATCGACACAAAGAAGCTGCTCGACGGATTCCTTGGCGGGCGCTGAGACTGTTCGCTCGCCTTAGCCGCGCTCGAAATGCCGCAGGTGTCTTCAGGCGGCTTCGGCTCGGCCCTGCACAAGGCGCACGATGTCGGCCATGATGTCGTTTAACTGAAAGTCCTTGGGGGTGTAAATGGCGGCGACTCCCATCGCCTTGAGCTGGGTCGCATCCTCTGGGGGAATGATACCACCGACGATCAACGGGATGTCCTCCAGACCTTCCGCGCGCATGGCGGCAAGCACCTCTTTGACGAGGGGGACGTGGCTTCCCGATAGGATCGAGAGACCGACGACATGGACGCTTTCTTCGACCGCCGCCCGCACGATCTGTGACGGCGTCAGCCGGATGCCTTCGTAGACGACTTCCATGCCACAGTCGCGGGCGCGCACTGCGATCTGTTCGGCACCATTGGAGTGTCCGTCGAGACCGGGTTTTCCGACCAGGAATTTGAGGCGACGACCGAGCTGTGCAGAGACTTGCTCAACCGCGGCCCGCACCTCTTTTATACGGCCGCCGTCAGTGACCCGACCTGATTGCGACACGCCGGTCGGTGCTCGGTAATCACCAAATATTCGCCGCAAGAGACCGCCCCACTCACCGGTGGTGACACCGGCCTTGGCGCAGGCGATCGACGGTTCCATGATGTTGCGGCCTTCCTTGGCGGCTGCCTCCAATTCGCTGAGCGCGTCTTCGGCCGCCTTGGAGTCGCGAGCCTGTCGCCAGGCGTTTAGCTTCGCAACCTGCTCGGCTTCGACGGCCGGATCGACGAACTGAATGGCGCCTTCCCCCGCTGACAGCGGCGATTGCTCGGTTTCCGTCCAGCGGTTTACGCCGACGACCACATGTTCACCCGATTCGATGGCGCTCAAGCGCTCGGAATTGCTCTCGACGAGCCGGCGCTTCATGTAGTCGATGGCAGAAACCGCGCCGCCCTGCTTTTCGACGGTGGCAAGTTCCGCCCTTGCTTCGGCCTTCAATGCCTCGACCTTATTCTCGATCTCCTTGGAGCCATCAAAGATGTCTCCATAAGCAAGGAGGTCTGTCTCGTAGGCGAGAATCTGCTGCATGCGAAGAGACCACTGCTGGTCCCACGGGCGCGGCAAGCCGAGTGCTTCGTTCCAGGCTGGCAGCTGTACCGCGCGAGCGCGCGCGTTCTTGGACAGGGTCACGGCGAGCATCGAAATCAGGATGCGGTAGACGTTGTTTTCCGGCTGCTGTTCCGTCAATCCGAGGGAATTCACCTGGACGCCGTAGCGGAAACGCCGGAACTTCTCCTCGGTAACACCGTACCGCTCAGAAGCGATCTCGTCCCACAGCTCGGTGAAGGCGCGCATCTTGCAAATTTCGGTGACGAACTGGAGCCCTGCGTTCACAAAGAAGGACACGCGCCCGACGACGCGGCCGAAGTCTTCGTCAGCGACCGAGCGGGAAGACTTGACCGTATCGAGCACAGCGATTCCGGTGGCAAGCGCGAATGCAAGCTCTTGCACGGGCGTCGCACCAGCCTCCTGCAGGTGATAAGAGCAGACATTGGTCGGGTTCCACTTGGGAACCTCCTTGTAACCGAAAACGATGGTATCTTTGATCAGCCGCAGCGATGGCTCCGGCGGGAACACGTAGGTGCCGCGCGAGAGATACTCCTTGATGATGTCGTTTTGGATGGTGCCGGTCAGCGCATCGCGTGAGGCGCCCTGCTCGTCGGCGCAAGCGATGTAGAGCGACCACAACCACGCCGCGGTGGCGTTAATGGTCATCGAAGTGTTCATCTGATCGAGAGGAATGCTGTCCAGCAGGGCGCGCATATCGCCGAGGTGGCTGACGGGTACACCGACCTTGCCGACCTCACCCCGGGCTAATTCGTGGTCGCTGTCAAAGCCGGTCTGTGTGGGTAGATCGAAGGCGATCGATAGCCCAGTCTGACCTTTTGATAGGTTCTTCCGATAGAGCTCGTTGGATTTCGACGCCGTCGAGTGACCGGCGTACGTCCGGAAGATCCAAGGTCTATCGCGATCCCCTGCGGGTTCTTGTCCGCCAGTTCCGGTCGCCTTCGTCCGTTCATTGGTATTGCTCATCGCGCCCGCTCTCGGCTGTTTGCTTGCTGATCAAGCGCAAATTCTATAGCGCCGATGCTGCGTCGCGCAAACCGAACGTATGTGCAATTGTTGCTTTAGCTCAGACGAGGCGATGAATTGTATCAGAGACGTAAATGATCGCGCGCTTAAAGATCAGCAGGACTATCAATGTGATACCAATGCCGCACATGGCCGCCGCGATGGTATTGACGGGCTGATCCGGCGACATGAACACTTGAAGCTTGGTGCACAAATAAACGGAAAGCAAAGCGCCAAAAATGAAGAAGGGAAAGAAACAGATAGCGGTAATCGAGGCCCCGTCGAGGGCCTCGCGGAATGCGAATGCGGCTACCACCGATAGCAAAACGACGAGAACGAACGTTGTCTGATCGACAAGCACAATCTGATAAACGACGCTCGAGAAGCTCGTGCCCATGGCCACGACTCCGGTACTGAAAATGTTACAAAGGTCACAAAGACCGCCGGCAGCGGCCAGACTAGCCGCGATTCATAAACTTCCCGTTAATCAGAGCGGGCTGGGCTCACGCCCAAAGTCCGGACTTGCCATATGGACACAGCCGCGCTCTATTTGCCGCAATGCAATACGAGTAAAAAATGAAACTGGAGAACACCAACCAATGTCGAGCCAAGGCGCCCAAGCTGAGACGCAGATCGCAAACGAAAATGGAGCGCCTGCGGTGATCCCAGCTAAAAAGGACCTCTATGAGGTCGGTGAGATTCCGCCGCTTGGGCACGTTCCCAAGAATATGTATGCCTGGGCAATCCGGCAGGACCGCGAGGGTCCGCCGGAGACTGCAATGCAGGTCGAGGTGGTGCCGACATGGGAACTCGACAGCCACGAAGTACTGGTTCTCGTGATGGCCGCAGGCGTCAACTACAACGGCATCTGGGCCAGTCTGGGCACACCGGTATCGATGTTCGATGTCCACAAGAATCCGATTCACGTCGCCGGCTCGGATGCTTCCGGGATCGTGTGGGCGGTCGGTTCCAAGGTGAAGCGCTGGAAAGTCGGCGACGAGGTTGTCATTCACTGCAACCAGGATGACGGGGACGACGAAGAGTGTAACGGTGGCGACCCGATGTTCTCACCGTCGCAGAGAATCTGGGGCTATGAGACGCCGGACGGATCATTCTCGCAGTTCTGCCGTGTGCAGGACCGCCAGCTCCTACCGCGTCCCAAGCACCTCACGTGGGAGGAAAGCGCCTGCTATACGCTGGTGCTGGCAACCGCATACCGGATGTTGTTCGGTCACCGCCCTCACATCCTTCGTCCCGGCCACAACGTGCTGATCTGGGGTGCCTCGGGCGGTCTTGGGTCGATGGCCGTGCAGCTGTGTGCCACGGCGGGTGCGCATGCGATCGGCGTCGTGTCCGAAGATGACAAGCGCGACTTCGTCATGCAGCTTGGCGCCAAGGGCGTTCTCAACCGTAAAGACTACGACGGTTGCTGGGGCCAATTACCGACCGTCAACACTCCCGAGTTCAACGACTGGATGAAGGCGGCACGAAAGTTCGGCAAGGCGATCTGGAGCGTCACGGGCAAGGGCAACAACGTCGATTTCGTCTTTGAGCACCCCGGTGAAGCGACGTTCCCGCTCTCGACATTCATCGTCAAACGCGGCGGCATGGTCGTTATCTGCGCCGGTACGACGGGCTACAATCTTACAATAGATGCACGCTATCTATGGATGCATCAGAAGCGCGTGCAAGGTTCACACTTCGCCAACCTGCTGCAGGCCTCGCAAGCCAACAAGCTGGTCATTGAGCGGCGCGTCGACCCGTGCATGTCCGAGGTTTTCCCGTGGCTGCAGATCCCCAAGGCGCACATGCGGATGTGGAAGAACGAGCACAAGCCCGGCAACATGGCCGTGCTCGTGTCGGCTCCCACAACCGGGCTGAGGACGCTTGAGGACACCGAGGAAGCCAGCCGTGCGCGGTTCGGCTGACACGGAACAAGGCGAGCGGACATCTGCTGGCACTGGCTGGCAAGACGAAAGACGTGACAGCATCCCGCCCGCGTGAGCGTGGGCGGGACCTGTTTTGGGCTCGTTTGTTGAGACTCAACCTGCATGCTTCTGCGCGTTGCGCCGTTCTTATTCGTCCTGCTCTGGTCGACTGGATTTATCGGTTCGAAGGTTGGCGCCGAATTCGCCGAGCCATTCACCTTCCTCACCGTACGGTTCGCTCTTGTTCTTGCGCTGCTGATCCCCTGGGCGGTGCTGGCCGGCATTGATTGGCCCAAGAGTGCGGTGGTGTGGCAGGCCGCCGTTACCGGCATACTGATCCACACCATCTACCTGGGCGGCGTGATGTGGGCGCTGCGTGACCACATGCCAGCCGGTATCGTGGCCATCGTTGTGTCGACCCAGCCGATTCTGACCGCACTTCTTGCTGGTCCCGTGCTTGGCGAATGGCCGGGCCGGCGGCATTGGTTTGGACTCATTTTCGGCCTGTGCGGCGTTTTGATGGTGCTGGCGCCGAAGCTGTCCCTTCAAACCGCAACGGCAGGTGCGTTTGGCACAGCGGCACTCGTTGGTGTCTTTGCGGCGCTTCTCGGCATGACGTTCGGGACCCTGAATCAAAAGCTGCATGGAATGAGCGGGGACCTACTGGCGGTCACCATTTGGCAGTACGTCGCGGCCTTCATCATGGCCGCCGTGGCAGCGATGGCAAGCGAAACGATGATGGTCCGATGGACGCCCGAGTTCATGCTGGCAACCGCCTGGCTCGTTGTCGTGTTGTCGATTGGAGCCATCTTGCTTTTGATGGTGATGATTAGGGCCAGCGCAGTATCTCGCGTCACAAGCCTGTTTTACCTGGTGCCCGCGACAACAGCCTTGATGGCGGCTGTGATGTTCGGTGAAGAACTGAGCTATCTGCAGCTCACCGGGATCGCGCTGGTGATGGCCGCGGTGTTCGTTATTCGCCCCATGTCCGGCCGCACGCAAATCCCAACCAAGTCCGGCAGGTCCTAGACCGAGTGACGGGGAACCATGGCGTCCTTGATGTCCTGGCGCTCGGAGCCGTTGCGGAGTTTCTTCAGCTCAATTAGCCCGCGGTTGAGTTCGGCCCCGAGTATGATGATGACCGCAGTCACCTGAAAAAAGATCAAGGCAACCATCATTTGCGACAGACCGGCGTAGAACCGGGAGTAGTCGCTGAATTCCAGATAATACGAATACAAGATGGCGAGCGCGATCCAGAGGAAAGTGGATAGCGCGACGCCGGGCAACACATCGCTGAGGCTACGCCGTCCAGCGGCCAGCCAAAGGTGGAATGCGACTAGCTGCACCGCAATGACCAAGCCGGCGATCAAATAACGAAACCAGAAGGTGAGCCAAGTCGAATCGAGAATAGATTTGAGCCACGAAGGCTCAAATTTTGCGGCGATGCCAGGACCAACGATCACCGCCCAGGTTAAGACCAGCGAAGAAACTGCACTGATCAATACGAACATCATGCTGCGCAGAAGGACCAGTGGATACATCAACGTCTCGAACTCGCGGTAGGCGCCATTCAGGGCGGCGCGTAGAGTTTCGATGGCGCTCGTCGCGAAGAATAAGGCGATACCGCCACCAAACGTGAGCAAATCGATGCGGGTGCTGCTCATAATTGACACGACCTGCGGCGCCAATGCGCTGGCGACATCCTTCGGCAGGACGTTGAACAACTGCGTTACCGCTTGCTGAGCCAATTCCGGGGTGCCAATGAGGCCTGCCAAGCCGGCCAAGAATATACAGAACGGAAACAGCGAAATGACGAACGAGAACGCCACCGCGCCCGCCAGCGAAAAGCCCGAGTGCTCATAGAGCCGGTAGATCGCTTTGAGGATTTCACTTTTTTCTTCGGGCATCCCGAGGTTCCGTCTGCGATTGAGCCTTACGGTCCTAATAAATGCTTTGAGGACATGTGGCCGGACCGGTCAGGCTTCAAGCGTTATCAAACCGCGGCAAGGTGAACAATGTGGGGCAAGCATTTGGCCGTGGGTGTGTGATTGCTTGATCGCACTAAAATTAGGTAATTGTTTGAGGGAGGTAAGGTTTAGCGGGCCGTCCTCTGCGATGTCGGCGCTGTATGGGAGCCTATTAGTATGACGGGTGTTGGAGCGGGTGAGGGTGGCTCGGGGGGCAGTAGAGGGAATCGGCAAGAGCGCGAGAGTATCGGGTCAGCCGCACCTATGCCCCAACCGAAGGTCAAGATCCACGAAACGCCGCCGGGGTCGCGGCGCAGCGGCCCAGCCCTTGATCCCAACCTGCCCGACGATCTCACAAAGATACGGCGAATCGATCGGCAACTCGCTGAAAAGCTGCTTCGAATCGGCATCACGCACTACCAGCAGATCGCCGACTGGACGGCGAACGACGTCCGCAGCCTCAGTGCGGCCCTCGGGCTTGGCCGGACGGTTTATCAGCATAACTGGATTGAGCAGGCGGCAAAGCTGGCGCGAAAAAGTGCGCCCTCAGCTCCGCCGAAGCCTGCTGCTGTAAAGGGGCATCTGGACACGGCGCCGAAGTCAGCCGTCCCGCTTGAAGAGAAGCGTCCAGCGGCAGCCCAACATGAGCCTCCGCCAGATATCCGCTCGCTGGTATCGGGAGCGGCCGCCGCGATCGGCGGCCGGCAGGTGCCGCAGCTGCAAGCAAAGCCGCCTGCTACTTCCGCGAACCCGGAGCCCGCCAGCAAAACTACAGTCCCTTTCTGCGAACCGCTGACGGGAGAGTGCATCAGCAGCGCGGAGCTTCAAAATCTGTTGGCAGCAGGCTTGGCGGGCATCACCGCCGGCACCGTGATTCCGGCGGCGGCTTTTTCCCATCGGGAACCAACGCCGCCGACAGCGCCGGTGCCAGAGCCAACCCCGCCGCCGGAGCCAGCCGCAGTTGCCGTGCCCGAGGTGGAGTTTCCGATCAGCGTTGACGCGCCGCAGACTGCCCCGCAAGCGGTGCCCCAGGCAGATGATCTCACTTTGATCGACAGCTTGCCGCAGTACGTCGCGGACCGGCTCTACGTTCTTGGCATAACGCGCTTCTCCGAAATTTCGGCCTTTGACGCCGACGATGTGGCCGCTCTCAGTATCGATTGCAACCTCGGCAACCAAATCAATAGGCAGGGCTGGTTGGAGCAAGCGGCTGTGCTGGCGTCGGGCCAGATTACGAAGGCGGCCAGCCGTAAGCGGCGCGGAGAGCCATTGTGCCTCGTTGCCTACCCAGCTCAACCTTTGGTGCGCGACGCAGCGCTATTGGAAAACCTGGTTCCGCCGGCGGCGCCTACCGCCGCTCCGGCGCCCCCCGAACCGGCCGTCCCGCCGCCGGCCCGAACAGTAACGCCGCCTCCGCTACCCGCCGCGACCCTATCCGCCCCAGCGCACCCGGGCGACGCCGATGAAGAAAACACCGAACCCCTGTCGTTTGGGGAAGATCATCCAACGAGTACCGGAAACGACCGCACAACGAAGTTTGAGCTCCCGGGAGAAGATCCGCTCACAGAGGGACGTATAGAAGAAGCTAAGGTGACGATCATGCCGAGGCGAGGAACCGCCATCGAAGGGGCCGCCGGCCTGAAAGCGGAGGAGGAGACTGGTTTCGTGGGACGCGACGCAGCGGTTTCCATGCCGGGGACCTTGAAGTCGAAGCTCGTTGGGGCTAACGACCCGCAAGACATGAATACCGAGGAATATGCCGCCTACCATACCGATATCGAGGAAGCCGCAGTGGAAATCACCACTCGCCAAACGCCAGGCAGAGATTCTAATCAGTCTGATGGAAATGATGCGCTGGATGCGACCAAATCGCGCCCGAAAAGTGCTGCCGGGCGGTTTTTTAGGGCGCTCCGAGGACGGTAGTACGGCGTTTGGCAGCCCTTGGATGACCCACGAAAAGACCCAGTTGCCACATGTTTTTGAGCCGTTATCTTGCGCCTACAGATTCACATCTTTGTGGCGCGGTTGGGCGGCCTGATGAGCCCCGCGCACCCGCCAGAGAAGGAAAGAACAACATATGAGCACCGCAGAAGCGATCGCAGACACCAAGGGTCCGGCCGACGCAAACCAGCTTCTCGAAGCAACACGCGCAGCCGTCGATGCCGCCAGTCATGTCGTGCAGCTGGCAAAGGACGGTGTGCGCAGCAAAATCGAGGCGGCCAACGGCGATCTTGATGCTCTGCAGCATGAAGTACACGGCCTGGCGTGGCTGGCAACGACCGTGGAAGGCCTTCGGCAAATGCATGCCTGGGCATCTTCCTTGAAGTCCGAGGGCCGCTTGGGCGAGATGGAAAGCCTGCTGACCCTGGCGGCATTCGCGGAATACCTGGGCCAGATCGCCGGCGGTATCCCGATGAGCCAGGGTGAAATCATCCGGCCAACGCAGCTTGGCGTGGCGCGTGAAGATATCCGCAGCTTCGAAGATGCGGCCGCGGAACTCGTGTCGACGGGCGGCACAGCCGGCGTCAAGGCGCGCCTGGCTAAAATGATCGCGGATGCGCAAGGCGCCACCACGTATGGCGATTCCGGTCTTGACGAGATGCACACCGAGATCCACGAGCAGATGCGCAAGTTCTCGGAAGCCGAAGTCGTGCCGCACGCCCACGAATGGCATCTTGCCAATGTCTACATCCCGATGGAGATCATCGAAAAGGTGGCCGAACTGGGCGTCTTCGGCCTTACCATTCCCGAGGAACTGGGAGGTCTGGGCCTTGGCAAGGAAGCCATGTGCGTGGTCTCAGAGGAGTTGTCGCGTGGCTACATTGGCGTTGGTTCGTTGGGCACGCGCTCGGAGATCGCCGGCGAATTGATCCTGCATAATGGTACGGATGAGCAGAAGCAGAAATACCTGCCGATGATCGCTTCCGGCGAAATCCTGCCGACCGCCGTGTTCACGGAGCCCAACACAGGCTCGGACCTTGCCTCTTTGAAAACGCGCGCCGTTAAGGAGGGTGACAGCTACACGGTGACCGGTCAGAAGACCTGGATCACGCACCCGGTCCGGGCCGACCTGATGACGCTTTTGGTGCGTACCAATCCCGATGAAAAGGGCTACCGCGGCCTGTCGATGCTGCTGGTTGATAAGCCGCGCGGCACCGACGACAACCCGTTCCCGGCGGACGGAATGACAGGCGGCGAGATCGAGGTGCTCGGCTATCGCGGGATGAAGGAATACGATATTTCGTTCGATGACTTCACGGTGCCGGAAAGCCAGTTGCTTGGGGGGGCTGAAGGACAGGGCTTCAAGCAGCTGATGAACACCTTCGAAGGCGCGCGGATCCAGACTGCCGCCCGTGCCGTGGGGGTGGCTCAATGCGCCATGGATCTCGGACTGCGTTATGCGCTCGAGCGCAACCAGTTCGGCAAGCCCATCTATGAGTTCCCGAGGGTCGCCAACAAGGTCGTTATGATGGCCGTTGAGACCATGATTGCCCGCCAGCTCACCTACTTCGCGGCGCGTGAAAAGGACCTCGGCCATCGTTGCGACCTGGAGGCAGGCATGGCCAAGCTGCTCGGCGCCCGGGTTGCCTGGGCCGCCGCCGACAACGCACTGCAGATTCACGGCGGTAACGGGTTCGCGCTTGAATATCCGGTGTCGCGGGTCTTGTGTGACGCACGCATCCTCAACATCTTTGAAGGTGCCGCAGAGATCCAGGCGCAGGTCATCGCGCGGCGACTACTGGAATCGCCGAAGTCTTGAGAATATTGATCCGGTGTCCAGCGGTGCTGAGCTAACAGGCGCGCAACGTGTAAGGTCCTAGTATGAATAGTGATCCGATCGCTCCCCGGCGCGCTTCGGTGGCCGTTGACGTCGGCGGTGTTGCCGTCGGCGGCGGCGCACCGGTCGTCGTCCAGTCGATGACCAATACGGACACCGCCGATATCGCAAAGACGGTAGCGCAGGTGGCGGCGCTAGCGCGGACAGGTTCGGAGCTGGTGCGGATCACGGTCGACCGGGATGAGGCCGCAAAAGCCGTACCGCACATTCGCGAAAAGCTTGATGCTTTGGGCTTTGATGTCCCCCTTGTCGGTGACTTTCATTACATCGGGCACACGCTGCTTCGTGAGAACCCAGCCTGTGCGGAGGCGCTCGCCAAGTACCGCATCAATCCGGGCAATGTCGGCTTCAAGGACAAGAAGGACCGCCAGTACTCGGAAATCATCGAGCTGGCGTTGCAGCACGGCAAGCCGGTTCGCATCGGCGTCAACTGGGGGTCTCTTGACCAGGATCTCCTGACACGGCTGATGGACGAAAACGCGCGGGACCCAGCTCCCAAGGATGCCCGTGCCGTGATGCACGAAGCCATGGTGCAGTCGGGCCTGCTCTCGGCCCACCGGGCGGAGGAACTTGGTCTTGGGGCAGACAAGATCATCATCTCGGCAAAGGTTTCCGCGATCCAGGACCTGGTCGCCGTGTACACTTCGCTGGCGCAGCGCTGCGAATATGCTCTGCATCTCGGCCTCACCGAGGCGGGCATGGGGTCGAAAGGGATCGTTGCCTCATCAGCAGCGATGGGGATCCTGCTTCAGCATGGTATCGGCGATACGATCCGATTTTCGTTGACGCCAGAGCCTGGCGGTGACCGCACCTTGGAAGTGCGGACGGCGCAGGAACTCCTGCAGACGATGGGGCTGCGGTCGTTTATTCCGGTGGTTGCGGCTTGTCCGGGCTGCGGTCGTACCACCTCGACGGTTTTCCAAGAATTGGCCCGGGACGTCCAGGACATGATCCAGGAGCGCATGCCGGAGTGGAAGGCCCGCTATCCAGGTGTTGAAGCGCTCAACTTGGCTGTAATGGGGTGCATTGTGAACGGGCCTGGTGAATCGAAGCATGCCGACGTCGGCATTTCGCTGCCGGGAACCGGTGAAACGCCGGCCGCCCCCGTGTTCATCGATGGAAAGAAGGCGATGACATTGCGCGGGCCGACGATCGCAGCGGACTTCAAGCGGGTTGTCGAAGAATATATTGAGCGGCGCTTCGGCAGCAGCTGACAGTGATCGTGTTCGACAAATGAAAAGGGCGCGTCGAGTGCTCGACACGCCCTCATTCCAGTATCTGTCTTTCGGACGCCTTAGCGAGCGCGGACGCGTGTGCGCGTGACCGCACGGGCAGGAGCGGCGCGGCGCGTTGCAAACAGCGGCTTCCACGCGCGACGCGTATGCTTGACGACCGGACGACGCTCGCGCGGGGCCAACTTAAACAGAGATTCAGAACGAACACGCTTTGGCCAAGCAAACATGCGGCGCTCGGTGCGCTTATAGGCGCGCACGGCAGGCCGGGCCTCGCGCGGAGCCCGTTTGAAGAGCGATTCGGATCGCACGCGCTTTGGCCATGCGAACATGCGGCGCTCGGTGCGGACCGCGGGGCGGACCGCTGGTCTGGTGGCGCGAACGCGCTTGTGGGTGAACATTTTGCAAAGCCTGCAATCAGCACCGCGATCGCCGCGGGCACTGCCGGCCTCGGATTGGATGGGCATGCCGGTGACCACAACGGCGGCGGCCAATGCGGCGGCGACGACTTTCAACATACGGACTCTCCAGTTTGTGGATGCTAATGTAAGATTCGCACTGATATTGACAACATGCTGTGTGCGCGAGAAAAACTCACGGCCATGATGCGCCTATGGTTAGCCGGTATGGTTAATCGCCAGCTTGCTCGCCGGTAAAAAAAGGGGCGTTCGCTATTTGTCGCGATAGGCGACAAACTCGGCGGCCGCTACCAGCGTTTCGGCCTTTGTGCCAAACGAAACAAGCGCAGCTTTAGCGCTTTCTACGGTGCCGCGGAGTTCCGCCTTTGCCGCTTCGGCACCCAACAGGGAAACGAGGGTCGCCTTGCCGGCCGCGGCATCCTTGGCGAGCGCCTTGCCGACACGTTGTTCATCACCCTCGGCATCCAGCAGGTCATCAGCAATCTGGAAAGCGTAGCCAAGGTGGCGGCCGAAATCGCTCAACCTGGACCGGCAGGGAGCCGACGCATTCGCCAGTATCGCGCCAGCCTCGCAGGAAAAACGAATAAGCGCGCCGGTTTTCATGGCCTGGAGCCTGCTAACATGGCTGGTGTCGGGGGTTTCCGGCTGGCCCTGCTTGTCGGCCTCCAGATCAAGTGCCTGCCCGCCGACCATACCGTTGACGCCAGAAGCCCGCGAAAGCTGGGTCATAAGTTCGACCGAAACCGCCGGGTCCGCTCCGGTATGGCAATCGGCGAGAACTTCAAACGCTAGAGACTGAAGGGCGTCACCGGCCAGGATCGCCGTCCATTCATTATACTTGGTCCAGACGGTTGGGCGGCCGCGCCGCATCGTGTCGTTGTCCATCGCCGGTAAGTCGTCATGTACGAGGCTGTAGCCATGGATAAGTTCCACGGCCAGTGCCGCAGGCAGCGCCCGTTCGGCGGGGACATCGAACAGGGCAGCGCTCTCAAGGACCAGGAAGGGCCGCAGCCGCTTGCCGCCACCCAACACGGCATGGCGCATGGCCTCCACAAGTTGTACAGGCGCCGCAGAAGCCCTTTCGCCGGACAGCAGCCTTTGAAGCTCGTCTTCGACGCGTCGTGCGGTCTTGGCCAGACGGTCCTCAAACTGCATTTTTGCGTTCATACCCAGTATCAATTGACCCGCCCCCTGCGCGATATAGAAGGACCCTACCGCGGTCAAGAAAGGCGCGGGGGCGGATGGGGCGAAAAAAACCTTGCGCTGGAGGACTGGTGCTGGCGGCTTTTTACGCTTATAACGCCGCGTTCGAAACGCCGCGTCAAAGCGGGTTATCGATTGGATTTGGCGCAGAGCCCAGCGCTAGTCGGCTAAATCGTCCTTTTGGGACCGACGGCTGGCCATCGCGTTCCGTGGCGCGCTGCGAAGAGCAAAACACCTGGAGAAGACCCATGGCCGTCCCAATGAAGAAAGTCTCGCGCCAAAAGCGCGGGTCCCGCCGTTCTCATGACACGCTGTCGGCGCCAGCCTACGTTGAAGATAAGGACTCCGGCGAACGCCGCCGCCCACACCACATCGACCTGAAGTCGGGCAAGTACCGCGGGCGCCAGATCCTGGAGCCAAAGTCCGACGTCTGATACAAGTGACCTGCCGCGAATGGTCGTGCCCAAACCGGGGCGCAGCGTTGTTTTATGGGCAAGTATTCCAAAAATTCCTGTTGCGGCCCTTGAATTCAAACCGCCGCAAAGGCGCGCTACAGGAACTCACGCATTCGACCAGTAGGGGAGTAACGCATGTCAATCAGGTCCTTGCCGCTAATGATCTTCGCGTTCATTTTCTATAATGCCGTTGTGCTGCTCGGGATTGCAGGCAACACCGGCACGGCGGAAGGCATTTTGCGAACCGAAATCTTCTCGGTTCCCTCCTTCCGAGGCGGAGAGAGCCCGGTTAGTTGGAGCTTTAATTGGGGCGACCTGATCTTGCTGGTGGCATTGCTCCTACTGTTCGTCGAGATCCTTAAAGCGACTTACACATCAACTGCATCGCTGCTCGATCACGGGCTTTCGATGATCGTATTCATCGCCTGCTTGGTCGAATTCCTGATGGTCGACGCCGCCTTCACCAGCGTTTTCTTCCTGATCATGATTGCAACGTTGATCGACGTTGTCGCCGGCTACACCATCGGTATCCGTGTTGCGCGCCGGGATATCGGCTTTGGCGGTATGGCGCCGCAATAGAGGCGACGATACCGGACCATCATTCGACACGCAAAAGGCCGGTCCCTCAGGGGCCGGCCTTTACTTTTGCACTGATCCGCAGGGGATTTCCCGCAGGACTTGGATCGAAGCGGTTCTTGGCCCAATATGTCACTTCAAGTCCGGTGATTCGCGCGTCCGGGCCAATTTCACGCCTGCGCGCGGTTGTCGTTCCCAATCGACATCGCGGCTTGGTGATGAATCGTTGGGGGATAGCGAAAACATGCCGGCTCAACAGGCCACTGTCGCCGTGCCCGATGGCGCGGTTGAGGTTTTGCCACTTCGCCGCTCGCTTATTCTGACTCGTGTGGCCTGCGCGAACGGCGCGACGCGGGCACAGGTTGTGCGCGATTTTTCCCCCTTCATCTCTCACAAACTCTCACCAGCCGAATGGCGCCGACTGGCGCTTGAGGATATCGAGGCGCTGCTCGCTGACGGCCTTATTGGCGAAGTGCGCGGACGCCTGACCGCCAGTGAGCTTGGAAATGCATTCGTCGACGACTTCTTGTGCCGCAAAGGCGCCAGCGGAGGGACCTGGCCGGAAACCCGCGACGGTCGCCTCGTTGCCAAGGGGCTGGAGCTGGAACCGATCAGCCCGAAAAAACTCAAAGCCCTGCTGACGCCAGACGGGCTGCGCGCATTCATCCTGCAGAAAACATATGGTCTGCCCAACAGCGGCGGCCAGACCCCGGCAAAGCTGCGCGCACAGCTGGCCGTAGTGGCGCTGGAGCGCGCCTTCGGCAAAAAAATAAAGACCGGCCTCGGCACCGGTCCGGGATTCTCAGCAAAGGCTGGGCGGCTGCTGGCGGGCCAGCTATCGTCGCGCCCGCGTGACCTGGGTTCGGACGGGCGGCTTGTGGCGGCACTCGCCGCGGAAGCCGTTGATGCACGCCAAACGGAAGCCGAGGCTCTGAAGGCCGCTATTCTTCGGCGCCTGATAGAGCGAGCCCTCAAGGAAGAAAAACGGCCCGGCCGGGTGCTGGCCACCTCAGTCGCAAAGCCTTTTGCGGCCAACGACGCCGGGCTGCCGGGCGCATCAATGTCGCCGACGCGGCGTCCCGAGCCCGCTGGTTTCGCCCGGGTGGTCAACGCCATTGCGCAGTCTTGTGCGGAGGGATGGGCCGGCAACCGCAAGGCTCTGATCGCGCGTGTCTGGAAACAGATCGAATTAGCGCATCCGGAGTGGGGTCTAACGGAGATTGAGTTCAAGTGCATGCTCGCTGAAGCGCACAAAACCGGGCACCTTCTGCTGGCGACGGCGGACCTCAAGGACAAATCCTCCGCGGCTGAAATCGAGGCCTCGGCGATCACCTACAAGAACACGCAATGGCATCTGATCCGCATCGTCGATGCGGACTGAGGACACCGTTGCGAACACCAAAGAACTCTAGAGCGTAAGGACCAGCAGATTCATGCAACCGTGGGCAAAAGAGGCGATCGCTCCCGAGGGGTTGTCGGAAGCCTTCGAGCACTCCATCACTTGGGAGGACGACATCTGGCAGGCCGACCCTGTCGATGTTGACGGCGTGCACGCCAAAGCTCGAAAGAAGTTCCTCGAACTTGTTACGTCCGTCAGAGAAGATGGGACCGCGCAGGCACGTATCCTGCTTTTCCACGGGCAGTCGGGGGCCGGCAAGACGCATTTGATCCGGGCGCTTAGAACGCAATCCCACCGCAGCAGCCATGCCTACTTCGGCTATGCGCAGATGACACCGGACGTCTCCAACTATGCCGACTACTTCCTGCGCCGGCTCATCCATTCCCTGGAAAAGCCATATGACCCCGACACCGGCGGGCCCAGCGGCCTGCAACGGCTGACCGACAGGCTGGCGGCGCACTGCACGGGTATTTCTCCGGGCGACCTGGAAGCCTTGAGCGAGGCCACGTTGAGCAGCTCCGAACTGGCGCGGCTGGTCTTGAAAATGGCCGACGAGATCGTCGCGGAGCCCGGCTTCGCAGAGCACAAGCCAGACGTCAATATCGTGCGAGCGCTGCTCTACCTTCAACGGCACGACCCGCGCATTGATCAGCGTGTGCGCCAGTATCTTTACGGCCGCCAACTGACGCCGCTGGCGCATGAGGCAGTGGCCGCGCTTGATCCCAACGATGGCGAAGGCCGGGCGTTTGAAATCATCGCGGCGCTCGGACAGCTGATGTGGGTGGTTGACGGAGCGGCGCTGGCGTTCTGCATCGACCAGGTCGAGGACCTCGTCAACTTTTCTGACCCGGAAGTGCGCTTTCAGAAGGCGGTCGGCGATCTGATGCAGATTACCAACCGGCTGCCGACTGCCGTCATCATCGTTTCATGCCTCGACGACTTTTACAGTCGCGTGCGGGAGCCGCTCGCGCAATCGTTCCGCGACCGCATTGAGAAATCCGGCCCCGTGCCGCTGTTTGAAAGCCGGACTGCTGATGAAGCCCGCCAGATCATAGCCAAGCGGCTGGAGCATTTCGCCGAGACGTCCGATAGCGAACTCACTGTCGGGGACCCAAGCGCCTACTTTGGACCTTCGTTTTTCGAGGAGTTCGCGGGCCTGTCGACCCGGCGCCTTCTTGAACACGCCCAGAGCCGGTTGCACACGCTTGCCGGATCGGACGTCGAAGAAGAGCCTGACGGAGCACGCGGTTTCATTTCAGAACTGGCAAAGGCGCTTGGCGGCTGGTCACTGGAACCGGAAACCGTGACGCCTATGGCGCCGGCTATCGACTACAGGGAGTTGTGGGATCGATTCCAGAACCAGTCAGAGGCTGAGATGCCGACCGACGATAATGAGCTGATGGATGCTCTTATCGCGGCGCTGCCACTTGCGGCGGCCGAATGGGATGGAGCGGTTACCCTGGGAATTGAGCGCTGCGAGGTCGCCGACGACCTGCCGACGTTCGACCTGTCCTTGAAGCATGCGTCCGGTCTCGATCAGCAGTCACGAATCTTCCTCTGCAATCGGCCGACCCAGGGCGGCGGCCTGAAACGGCAGCTGGAGAAGGTACTGGGCGGAATGGTCGGCTCAAAGCAGAGCTTCATCCTGCGGGCTTCCGACTTCCCTCCGAACAAGAAGAATCAAACCGCGCAGGCTTTCCGCAAATACCGCGACGCTAGCGGACGCTCCTTGCTGGTGCCGATCCCCGAATGGGAAAGAATGATGATGGTGCGCGAATTCCACCAGCACCACTGCCATGATCCCGGGTTCGACCGGTGGTTCGCCGGTGCCAAGCTTCTGTCCAATGTCATCGCCATTATCCAACTGCTGCGCCTCGATCTTCTCGGGCGGCCGCTGCCGGCGCCGACGGACGGAGTTCGCCCTCGCAGCAAGCCGCTGCTGAGGACCGTGTCGGGTGGCTCGGAGGCGGACAGCGGCGCTCTTGAGGCGGCAAATCTTGGCGATGCAGATGCCCTGCCGGAAACCGGCGGGATGCTTGTCGATCCGCAGGCAGCTTGGGGGGCATCTAGTGATGCACAGAGCACGGCCCCAGATCAACCCGCTGAAGATGAGCTTGAGTCGGCGTTTGACACAGACGATCCGACGGGCGGGATTGATGTTGGGCGCGAACTCAGCGGCGAGGGCCGCCAAATTTCACTCAAGCTCAGCATCATGAAGCGTCACTCGGCGGTGCTCGGTGGATCGGGCTCGGGTAAGACGACTCTGGCGCTGTGCCTGATCGAGCAGCTGCTGCTTGAGGGTATTCCGGCGATCCTGATCGACCGCAAGGGCGATCTTTGTTCGTACGCGAACCCAGATGTTTGGCGTACGCACGTCGACGAGATCGCCGAAGGGCACTCGATGCGGGAGAAGCTCGCCGACGCCATCGATGTGGCAGTCTATACACCGGGGCGTGCGTCGGGCCGGCCGATCTCCATTACACTGCTGCCCAACGGCATCGCCGAGCTTCCAGAACACGAACAGCAATTGCTGGCGAACCTTTCATCGGCGGCGCTCGGGGAAATGCTGCACTTAAAGAACTCCGCGACGCACCAAAAGCAGTCCGGATCGTTATCAGTGGCCCTCAAGATCCTGGGCAGCCGCTCGACCGCTGAAGTCACGCTGACCGATCTCATCACACTTCTTGAGGATGAGGATCCTGAGCTGACCGATCAGACGCAGCGAATGGACCCTTCCGGGAAGATTCGACGCGATCTCGTGGCGCAGCTGGACAGCCTGCGGCATCGCAACTCGGCGCTTTTCGATGGCGGCGGCGAACCGATGAGCATGGAGTCCTTCCTTGGCCTTGGCCCCTTCGCTCGGCCTGGGCGGACGCGGCTGTCGATCATCTACACGGGCTTCCTTGGCGATAACGAGAACATCCTGTTCTGGGTGTCTCAATTCCTGTCAGAAGCGTTACGGTTCTGTCAGCGCAACCCGAACGATGAGCTGCAATCGATCGTGATGTTCGATGAAGCGGACCTCTACATCCCGGCGAACGCCAAGCCTGCTACCGCCGAACCGCTGCAAAGCCTGTTGAAGCGTGCCCGCTCCGCCGGACTGGGCCTCATGCTTGCAACGCAGTCGCCGGGCGATCTTGACTACAAGAGCCGCGATCAGATCACGAGCTGGTTCATCGGCCGCGTTCGCGAGGATACCGCGCTGCGCAAGCTCAAAGCAGCGTTCCAGAGCGAAAGCGGGCTTGATCCCACCGCCGTCCTGCCGGGCCAGACGGTTGGTGAATTCCACCTGGTGCAGGAAGGGCTGGTGCGGCCGCTCAAGGCACAACGTTCCTTGATCACCGCTGAACAGGTTCCTTTCGATCGGATCGAGCAGCTATCGCGGGAAACACGGGGCTTGGACGAGAAACAGCTCCCGCTCTTTGAACGGCGCTGAAACACGCTGTAATAATAGTGGCTTAGCAGTATCGTACCGCAGTGCGGTATGGGGTCTGGTGCTATGAATATGTTCAAACAGGGTAATGAGTTTTCCACCAGAAAAAATCTGCTGGTCACATTTGTCCAGCTTGGACGATCTGCTAGTCGCAAGCTATAGAATTTGTTGGTTTATTCTCAGCCGCGCAGGCCATGCGCATCCGCTCTTTGCGCCGGTAATATGAGTCACCCGCTTGCACTAATTACAGTTTTGCAAAAAAGAGGCTTTCAAATCCGTCGTGCAGCATTATCCTCTGTGGCAGAGGGATGTACACGAAGGGCTGTGTGGATTACTTGTCTCAGTTAGCAGTCTTCTTATAGTAGTGCGGGGTTCGTGTGATGGCTGCCAGATCATTTGTTATGGTGGTACTAGCCACCTTAGCAGGACCAGCGATCGGTATCGGGTTGTTCGTATTGTTCAACAACCTCTGATGCGTCGTCTGACTGTTGGCTGGCCCGCTTGCGGGGCTGCCCGTGGCGTTGACCACGGCGATCTCATTATTGGGTCCGCTGAATATGGGGCGACGGCGATTTGCCGCGGCTGTCGCCATGGCGGTGGGTCTTTCATGCACGAGCTTGAGTGCTGAGGCGCCCACAATGCGGCCACCATGCGCATGAGTTCTTGAAGTGGAAGCTGTGCTGGCGCAATCTGGCACGCCTCCTTCGAACGTTGAAAATCCATGCGTGACGCCGCTCCTAACGATTGTTTCGCCCCCGGTGCAGGACTGATGCGCCATTCCGACGCGGTCGCACTTCTGAAATCGCGCATCACGCCCGCGGTGACAGCTGAGCCTGTCAGCCTTGCCGCTGCCGGCTCACGGGTGCTGGCGGAAGCTGTTCGCAGCCCCCACCCGGTTCCCCGGCACACCAACTCGGCCGTCGATGGCTATGCGTTTCGCCATTCTGACTACGACGCTGAAGTCGGCACGTTGCTGACGGTCAGGGGCCTTGCATCTGCTGGCCATCCACTGAAGGGGGCGACGTCATCACCGGGCACGGCGGTTCGAATCCTAACCGGCGCCGTAATGCCAGACGGCCTTGATAGCGTCGTCATGCAAGAGGACACGGAGACGTTTGAAGACGACGGATGCACAATAGTGCGGTTGCGGCCCGGATTGAAGGCGGGGCCCAACGTCCGCAAGGCAGGTGAAGACCTGAAGCAGGGCCAGGAGATCTTTTCGCCTGGACACATTCTACGCCCGCAGGATTTAGCAGCGCTTGCTTCAATCGGGCACGGCACTGTTAATTGTTATCGCAGGCTACGCGTCGGCGTTGTCTCGTCCGGTGACGAAATCGTCCGGGCAGGCGCGCGCGATCTCGATATCGGAGAGGTTTACGACGCCAATGCGCCGATGCTGGACTCTTTGGTTCAGCTCACCGGGGCCGAGGTTGTTGACCTCGGCATCTGGCCCGATCAGCGCGACTTGGTCACCGATCGGCTTGCCGAGGCAGCCAGCGACCTCGACGTCATAATCACCAGCGGTGGTGCCAGCCAGGGCGAGGAGGACCATATGTCTGGGGCCTTGGCGGCGCTGGGCTCGCGCCACTTTTGGCGCATCGCAGTCAAGCCGGGCCGGCCGATGATGTTCGGTCAGATCGGTCAGGCCATCATGGTCGGGCTGCCAGGAAACCCAGTGGCCGTATTTGTTTGCTTTTTGATGTACGTCTATCCGCTGTTGCGCCGACTTTCCGGGGCGCAGTGGCCTACGCCGCGACCGATCATGCTGCCCGCGGCATTTGAGTTTCCGAAGCGGAAACTCGGGCGCCGCGAGTTCTGGCGGGCGACATTGACTGACGGGCCGGGCGGCGGGCAGGTGGAGAAGTTCGCCCGCGACGGGTCGGGGCTCATATCAGGCCTCCGGGCGGCCGATGGACTGATCGAGGTCGACGAGGACGTGCCTGCCATCCAGCGCGGCGACTCCGTTGCCTTCATTCCATTTTCCGAATTTGGAATTCTGAGCCGGTAGCAGGCCTGCATCCCCGGGGCTTGGCCGACCTCCGGGGACGCCCTTACTTGCCCGCGACTAGTGCGAGAGCAGCACCGGTACGTTCTGATTTTCCAAGATGGTCCGCGTGGTCGAACCGAACAGCGCAGCGGAAAACGTCCCGCGACCGTAAGCTCCCATGACGAGTACGTCTGGATCGGTCTTGGCGCAGTGCGCCAGGATTGCTTCGCCCATGGTCTTGCCCACAACATCGAGCTTGGATTCGCTGGCGTCGATGCCGTGGCGGCGCAAGTGGTCGGGAAGGCTCAGTCCCGGCATACGAGACACCTCATGGCCATCGTCGGTCTGGTGTTCCTCGGTGACCAGAATATCGAGTGTCTTTTTTGTCTCGAGGATTTGCATGGCATCGGTGAGTGCACGGGCGGCAAAGCGGCTGCCGTCCCAAGCCACAGCCGCGCTGTCCTTGAAATCGCGGCAGTCGTAGTCCTTGGGCACGATGATGACGGGCTTGCCGGCGCGCAGGAGCAGCTCCTTGGGATCGACGGTGCGCTGTCTGTCGGGCGTAAAGATAGTCACGAACTGCCCGATCACGAGGAGATCAAAGAAGCGGGCTGAGCGGGCCAGCATTATGTCGGGCTGACCTTCTTCAACGAACCAGCCAACCTCGCCCGTGAAACCTGAAGCCTTTACGCAGGCATCGAATTTCTCCTTGATGGAGGCGGAGGCCTCCTCTTGCGCGTCCCTTAGTCCCTGCAGGACGTCCTCGGACATCCAGCGGCGCACATGGCTGTCGAACTTCGGCGGCGAGTTGACCTTGATGCCGGTGATCATTGCGCCGTACTTGCTGGCCATTTTCAGCGCAAATTCCAATGCCTTTTCGGAAGCCTCGTTGCCGTCATAGGCGACGAGAAGATCTTTGATTGCCATCTTCTTGTTTCCTCCATTGTGTCCGCCGTTGCCGCCGGGTCCACAGACGCTGGCGGCCTGCGCCGTGAACTTTTCTGGTCGAAAATACCAGCCGTGGCAGCCTTCGGAAGTGGCGCCATGGGCTTGGCATACCACATACCAGGGCGGATTCGCCAGCACTGGATCGCGTCTTAAACGTAAAGTCTGGAGCGTTTTGAGTGTCCGCGCCCATGACCCAGCGCAATTATCAGAAAGACTTATGTCGCCCAGTCGGCCAGGCGATCAAGGAAGGCCATGCAGCGATGCAGCTCATCTTCGGCGATCCACTCGTTGGCGGTGTGGGCCTGGGCAATATGGCCCGGACCACAGACAACCGCGGCGGCGCCCGCGGACTGAAACAGACCGGCCTCGGTGGTGTAGGAGACGGCTTCTGTATGATTGTCGCCGGCCAGACGCAGTGCGAGCGCTACCGCGGCGGATCCTGTCGTGGCTGCGAACGGAGGCACCCAATTGACAAGTTCGATGTCAATCACCGCTTCCTCGGCTACGGCGCGCATCGGTGGCAGGCATGTGTTGTCCACGTAGTTTTGCAGGCGTCGAGAGACCGTCGTGATATCGAGGCTTGGCAACGCGCGGACTTCAAAACCCAATCGACAAGACCGCGGTATGATGTTGTTGGCGGCGCCGCCTTCGATGGTGGTCACCTGGAGCGTGGAATAGGGCGGATCGAAGCGGGCATCTCGGCTGGTTTGGCGAAGCTCGTCTTCGATGCGGCGCAGTTCGCCAATCAGCTCGCTGGCGGCGGAGATGGCATTAACGCCAAGATGCGCCATGCTTGAATGCGCGGCGCGTCCTGTCACATTCACGTTCCAGCGGGCCGGCCCCTTATGTGCGTCAACGACGCGCATCCCCGTTGGCTCGCCAACGACGACGATGTCGGGCATCGGCAGTTGCTGGCCGAGCTGGTCGATCATGGGGCGGACCCCGACGCAGCCAATCTCTTCGTCATAGGAAAAGAAGATATGGACCGGGCGGGACAGTTGCCGGGCGCGGAACATTGGTACCGACGCAAGCGCGCACGCCAGATAGCCCTTCATATCGGTCGTGCCACGCCCATAGAGGCGCCCATCTTTAAGTGTCAACCGAAACGGATCAGTCTGCCAATCCTGGCCGGTGACCGGTACGACATCGGTATGCCCGGAAAGGCCGATGCCACCAGCGGCGTCTTTCGGGCCGATCGTGGCGCACAGGTTGATCTTATCGCCAGCTTCGTTCGGGATCATCCCAACTTCGACGCCGCAACCCGCCAAGTAGTCGGCGACAAATCCAATCAGTGGAACGTTCGTCTTGTGGCTTGTCGTATCGAAAGCAACAAGGCGATCGAGTAAGTCGATCATTGTTCGATTCGAAGCGTCCTGGCTCACAATCATGTCCGGCCGTTGTTAACGAGTTTAGTTGACAGTTGGGACTGAAAACGGGCTGTCGAGCGAGAATGCCGGGATCGCAACGTCGAACAGCTGGCCATCGGAATCGACCATCTGATAGCTGCCGACCATGATGCCCGAGGGTGTGCGCAGCGGGCAACCAGACGTATACGTGAATGTCTCACCAGGTTCGATGCGCGGCGTTTGCCCGACAACGCCGGGGCCGCGAACCTCCTCGCGGCACCCCTGGGCATCGGTGATCTGCCACAACCGCGAACGCAGCTCGACGGTAATCTCGGTGTCGTTAGATATTTCGACGGTATAAGACCAGAAGAAGTATCCCTCGTCAGGGGACGACTGGTCTTCAAGGTATTCGGGCTCGACGCGAACGCGGATACCCTTGGTGACAGATTCGTACATCATTGCGGTTCGACTGACTGGTCGTTGGGAAAGCTATCTCGTCACGAGGCAAACGGATCGTCGCGTCACAGGCCTTCATGTACAGTAAAGTGTGTTTGTTTTCGAGGGAAGCGCTCGAACGGTCCTACCTTTCTAGCCAACTGCGGAGATTGCCCGATCCAGATCGCGCAAGAGATCGTCGGCATCCTCCAAGCCAACGGACAGACGCACCATTCCATCGCTGATCCCAAGCTCGGCGCGGGCCTCGGGCTTCAAACGCTGGTGAGTGGTTGTGGCCGGATGAGTCACAAGGCTCTTGGCGTCCCCGAGATTGTTCGAGATCCTCACAATTCTGAGCGCGTTGAGGAACCGGAACGCCCCTTCCTTGCCACCCTTCAACTCGAACGTCACGATCTGGCCGCAGCCGGTCATCTGGCGACGCGCAAGCTCGGCCTGGGGATGGTCATCCCGGCTTGGAAAGAGAACACGGGCGACGGCGGGATGCCGGCCTAGATGATCAGAGATGCGGCGGGCGTTGTCGCATTGGGCCTTGACACGGATTGGCAGGGTTTCCAGCCCCTTTAACAGCACCCAGGCGTTGAACGGACTCATCGACGGGCCGGTCTGGCGGATAAAAACCGACAAGTAGTCGTCGACGAATTTCTGTGTGCAGAGCACGGCGCCGCCGAGACAGCGCCCCTGACCATCAATGTGCTTGGTGGCCGAATAAATCACAACGTCGGCACCAAGCTCGAGCGGCCGCTGCAGCATCGGCGTGGCAAAGACGTTGTCGACAAACACGAGGGCGCCGGTCTGCTTGGCGATTTCGCTAACGACTGAGATATCAACGAGATCAAGGGTCGGATTGGCGGGTGTCTCAAAGAAAAACGCTTTGGTATTGGGCTGCACGGCTGCCTTCCACGCCTCGATGTCGGTGCCATCGATCAGGGTTGAGGCGACGCCAAACCGTGGAGCTAGGTCTTCGACAACGTAGCGGCACGACCCAAACAGCGCACGGGCGGCGACGACGTGGTCGCCGGCGCTCAAGTAGGACATCAACGCCGCCGTCACAGCCGCCATGCCAGTGGCGGTGGCGCGGCAGGCCTCTGCACCTTCAAGCAAGCGCACGCGCTCTTCAAACATCGACACGGTCGGGTTGGCGAAGCGGGAATACTGGTAGCCCGGTTCCTCGTTCTTGAAGCGGGCCTCGGCTTGTTCGGCGCTGTCATAAACGTAGCCCTGCGTCAGATAGAGTGCTTCCGACGTCTCGCCGAATTCGGAGCGGAGCGTGCCGCCATGGACGAGGCGTGTTGCTGGCGCCCATTCGACTGCGGGATCAGCTGGAGTCTCAGGTTTCGCGGGCATGCGCGGTCCTTTCGTCGTCTGCTGGCGCACAGTGGCACCCAGTGGGCCGGCAGAACGGAAGCCGGGCCCCACGAACACGATCGAGGAGTGGAGCGCGCGGCCTTTTAGCGAGTTGTTTTGCGTGGCTGCAAGCCGGCCAGCCAAATCACCACGGTTTAACAGTAAGGGGACTACAAGCAATTCGGCCTTGGCGTCAAGATGTGGTTGGTCTAGAGCGTGTTGTCTTGAAGTTGAACTCGAAGAAAAGGGCGCTGATTTGCAGGACCAAGCGCACCATGAGCGAAAGAGCGGGGACGGCGTGTTTCCGGCGCAGGGGATCGAGGCGCTGATCGAGGCCGGCGCGATCCTGCTCGACCAACCGTTGCAGGATAATCAGCTGCAGCCGGCCAGTCTTGATCTCAGGCTTGGCGATTTCGCCTATAGAGTACGGGCAAGTTTTCTACCCGGACCGGGAATCAGCGTCGCCGAGCGGCTTGCCGACGTCCGCCTGCACGCGATTGATCTCAGGGACAGCGCCGTGCTCGAAACGGGCTGCGTCTATGTCGTGCCACTCCAAGAAGCGCTGGCAATGGCGCCTGGCGTGTCGGCTTCCGCCAATCCGAAGAGTTCGACGGGGCGGCTTGATGTGTTTACCCGCGTCATCGCGGACGGGGTGACGGCGTTCGACCAGATCCCGGATGGCTACACGGGTCCGCTCTACGCGGAGATTTGCCCGCAGACGTTTCCGATCGTCGTGCGTTCGGGCTCAAGGCTTTCGCAGATCCGTTTTCGCAGCGGACAGCCGAAGCTTGATGATGCCGCGCTTGCCGAGTTGCACAGGCAGCAGAAGTTGGTGAGTGCGGTGAGCGCAGATATCGATGGTGGTCTGGCGCTGTCGGTCGACCTTAACGCAGCGGGTGAGGCGCCGATCGGGTACCGGGCTAAGAGGCACTCAGGCGTTGTCGATGTCGACAAGCCGGAGGCGTGTGCCATCCTCGATTATTGGGAGCCCATTCATTTGCGTGGTGATGCGCGGCTGATCCTCGACCCTGACCAGTTCTACATCCTGGCCTCCAAGGAGGCCGTGCATGTGCCGCCGGCCTATGCCGCCGAGATGGTGCCGTTCAATCCGCTGGTCGGTGAATTCCGGGTTCATTACGCGGGTTTCATGGACCCCGGCTTCGGCCACGCCGCGGCGGGTGGCGAGGGTTCACGCGTGGTCCTGGAAGTGCGCAGCCACACGGTGCCGTTCATCCTTGAGGACGGCCAGATCATCGGGCGGTTGATCTACGAGCACCTTTCTGAGCTGCCCCGCTTTGTCTACGGCCGGGACTTGGGCTCGAGTTATCAAGCCCAGGGGCTTAAACTATCGAAACACTTTGCATGAGGCTTGGGGGAGACAAAGAAGTCGCAAAGCGTTAGTTCTTTTGTTCCGTTTCACGTTCGGTTTTCGACCGGACGCCATGTTCTTTATCTATGCTTGATTGGTTGTTCGCGTAATGAGCATTAGCCTCTTCCCCCGACTTCGTTTCCTAACTTTACTTCTTAGCTTGCTGGTCTTGGCCTTCGGTGCTCCGGGCGCGTTCGCGCAGGAGCAGGCTGCCGCTCCAGAGCAACAGGATGTCCAAGAAGAGGGCCCCGAGGACAAGCTGTCGGAAGCGGAACTCGAACAGCTGGTGGCGCCGATCGCACTTTATCCAGACGCGCTGCTCTCGCAGGTGCTGATGGCCTCGACTTATCCTCTCGAAGTCGTCGAGGCGGCGCGTTGGGTCAAAGAGAACCCGGACGTCAAACCCGACGACGTCGAAAAGTCGCTCGATGGGAAGGGCTGGGACGCAAGCATCAAATCGCTTGCGGCGATTCCCGACGCACTGGCGATGCTCAATCATGATTTGAGCTGGACGCAAAAACTTGGTGACGCTTTCCTCGCTCAGCAACAGGACGTCCTGGAAGCCGTGCAAAGGCTGCGCCTGCGCGCGGAAGAAGCCGGCAACCTCGAATCGTCTGAGCAAATCAAAGTCGAAAAAGTCGCTGCAAGCACTACCTCTACAAGTAGCATCCCTACAAGTAGCGGCGGAGGTGGAGGCGCGACGACCAGCGGAAGTTCTGGTGGTTCGAACCAAGTTATCGTTATCGAGCAGGCTAACCCAGAGGTGGTGTACGTCCCTGCATATAACCCGACCGTCGTCTACGGCACATGGTCGTATCCATCTTATCCGCCATACACTTGGTACCCACCGGGATACGTCGCCAGTAGTGCACTATGGTTTGGCGCCGGCGTTGTCGCTGGACGGGCATTGTGGGGCCGGTGCGACTGGTACAGGGGCTCGGTTAATGTAAACGTTAATCGTTACAACCGATACAACCGCACAAAGATCAAGAACTCGAATTGGAAGCATAACTCAAGGCATCGCCGGGGAGTGCCCTACAAGAACCGGAATACCGCGAAGAAGTACGGCCGCAAAAACATGCAGAACGCGAGAGCTCGTGAGAACTTTCGCGGCCGCGCGCAGAAGGGGCGCCAGCAGCTGAAAGCCAATCGTCCGGGGCAGAGACCCGGCGCTGGAAACCGTCCGGGGCAGAGACCCGGAGCTGGAAACCGACCGGGGCAGAAGCCAGGTGCTGGAAATCGACCTGGGCAGAAGCCAGGTGCTGGAAACCGACCGGGGCAGAAGCCAGGTGCTGGAAATCGCCCAGGACAGAAGCCAGGTGCTGGAAACCGACCGGGGCAGAAGCCAGGTGCTGGAAATCGCCCAGGACAGAAACCGGGGGCCGGAAACCGGCCCGGGCAGAAGCCAGGTGCCGGCAATAAGCGCCCCGCGCAGCGGCCCGCCGGCAAGAAGCCAGGCGGCAAGAAACCCGCAGCGAAGAAGCCTGCGGCCAAGAAGAAGGTCGCGGCGAGGCCAAAGTCCAAAGCTAGGCCCAAGTCCAAGGCTCGACCCAAGTCTACCGCGCAGCGCAAGTCATCCAGTCGAAGCAGCAGCCGGAAGAGGTCTGGAGGCAAGAGACCTTCAGCTTACCGCGGTGCGGGGCGCGGCAAGCAAACGCGACGTCACAGCTCTCGCGGCGCACGAAGCCGTGGGCGTAGCAGCGCACGGCGCGGCGGCGGACGCAGGGGCGGCGGACGCCGAGGCGGAGGACGGCGGAGATGAGACCATTTTCCTCGGCACTTTATTCATCACGTCCGCGGAGTTTTTCTATGGGACATGAACTGACTTCGTATCTGCATTCTCTGGCCACTATTTTCTTGTCGGCACTTTTGGCTGCGGCTGCTGGCAGCCTCGCCTTCGGTCAGGAACAGCCCCCCAAAGCGTTTCAGTCGCCAGATCTAGCCGCTGCGGCTTTGATCGAGGCCGCCAGAAGCAATGACCTTCCGAGCATCGTTGAGCTCTTGGGACCGGAGGCTGAATCCTGGGTTCGTTCTGGTGATGAAGTTCAAGACGAACAGGGCCGCACGGAATTCGTTGCCGCCTATGATTCCAAGAACGAGATTGAGACTGATGGCGATGATCGCGCGACACTGGTTGTCGGCGAGGACGGTTTTCCGTTTCCAATTCCCATCGTGAAGAGCGCCGACGGCTGGGTGTTCGATGCCGAGGAAGGCAAGGATGAGTTGTTGAACCGGAGGATCGGGCGCAATGAACTCAACTCCATCCAGGCGCTGCTAGCGATAGCCGACGCGCAGTTCGAATACGCACAGGAAGACCGGAACGGCAACGGCCTGCGCGAGTACGCCACAAAGTTCCGTAGCTCCGACGGCAAACGTGACGGCTTGTTCTGGCCGACCGAGGACGGCGAGCCGCCAAGCCCGCTTGGTGAACTCGCGGCCCAGGCTTCAGCGGAGGGCTATAGCCGCCAGGACGGCGAAGAAACGGCGGACGATGAATCGTCGGCCTACCACGGCTATAGATTCAAGCTGCTGCAGCGCCAGGGCGCGGATGCTCCCGGCGGCGCTTTCGACTATGTCGCCGCGGACAGCCAGATCGGCGGTTTTGCCGCCATTGCGTATCCCGTGACGTATGGGAACTCAGGCATTATGACGTTCCAGGTCAACCACGAGGGCGTTGTTTACGAGGCGGACCTTGGTGAAGAGACCGCGGAGATTGTAGCCGGCATCGACGTCTTCAATCCTGATTCAGACTGGGCAAGGTCGACCCAATGGACTGGCAATTGGCCGAGGAGTCTGTCGCGGAACAGTGAGAAGGTTCACGCTCTGGCGGAGCCCTTTCTGATGGCTGATGAAGCTTGGTGTGCGGTCGGGCGCTGATGCTACCGTCCGACACCCACATTTAGCAAAATCCGGGACATAGTATTCGCGCGCCGGCCTTACTGGCAGAGCTCGGCTAACTAGGTTCGTTTCTGGGATGCTCGCGGGCCGCACCGGCCGCCCTCGCGCAGCCTCCAGACTGTCAGCCTAACTTGAAGCAAGCCCGAAATAGCGCTCGATGAAGCGGCGGTAGACCTGGGTGAGGGTCGCCAGGTCGGACAGCGGGACATGCTCGTCGACCTTGTGGATGGTTTCGTTGACGAGACCGAATTCGACGACGGGGCAGACATCCTTAATGAAGCGGGCATCCGACGTGCCGCCGCCGGTGGAGAGCTTCGGGGTGCGGCCGGTGACCTCGCTTACGGACTGGGAGAGAGTTTCAACCAGGGGGCCTTTCTCGGTGCAAAAGACGTCCCCGGTCCCCGCGAAGGTGAGGTCAAAATCCGCGCCGGTTTCGTCGGCGGCCTGCTGGCAAAGACCGCACGCCCAAGTTTCCAGACGCTCGCGCGTCCAGTGGTCGTTGTAGCGGATGTTGAAGACGGCGTGGGCCTCGCCGGGAATGACATTGGTGGCGGTGTTGGGGACGTGGATAACGGTTACAGCCAGGTGCGAGGGCTCAAAACGCTCGCTGCCATCATCGAGGTGAGCGGACGACAAGCGGTCGATGATGCGGGCCAGCTTCGGCACCGGGTTATCCGCCTTGGCGGGATAGGCAGAGTGGCCTTGATGACCGTGAACGACGAGTTCGCCGTTGAGCGAACCACGGCGACCGATCTTGATTTCGTCTCCCAGTGCATGCGGGTTGGAGGGTTCGCCGACAAGGCACGCATCGATGGTTTCGCCACGCGCCTTCAACCAGTCGAGCATCTTCACCGTGCCGTTGATGGCGGGGCCTTCCTCGTCGCCGGTGATAAGCAGCGAGACAGAGCCGGGGAGCTCGCCATCGTTCTCGTTTAGGACCGCCGCGAGGGCAGCCACGAAGCAGGCGATCTCGCTTTTCATGTCGACGGCACCACGGCCATAAAGAACGCCGTCTCGGATTTCCGCGGCGAAAGGCGGCACTGTCCAGGCCGACTCCTTGCCGGGAGGGACGACGTCGGTATGTCCCGCGAAGCAGAGGTGCGGGGCGGCCGTCCCGAGACGAGCATAGAGATTGTCGATGTCCGGTGTGCCCGGCTCGCTGAACGGAAGCCGGTGACAGGTCAGCCCCGTCGACTCGAGGACGCGCTCAAGAAGATCCAACGCGCCGCCCTCGGCGGGTGTGACGCTGGGGCAGCGGATCAGTGCCTGGGCCAAGGCGACGGCATCTGTGGCGGGATTTGGCGTATCGCTGGAAGAATCGGTCATGGGGGCCTGAATAGCAGACGAGCGCCGGTTCGCCAGCCCCCTGCGCGCACCGGCGTGGCGGCGCCGACGCGCCTGTCAGCGCCGGGCCGGCCCGTATTTGTTATCGCCGCGGGTGCCGCGGTAAAAGCCAAGCCGAACCAGGAACCACAGCCCGGCGGCACCGAACCACCAGGCAGCCAGCCGTGTGTACCAGAGGGCATCGTCGAATTCGGGACGCCAATCGGTGAAGAAGGTCACGGCGGTTATGGCGGCGGGTGCGTAAAACAAAAAACCCAAGAGTCCGGATTGCCCCAAGTCGTGCAACCGCTTGGTGTTGAGAGCTGCCAAGGGGAGGAGAAGCGCCAGCGACCAGGCGAGGCCGGCGGCACCTGTCTCCCGGGTCAGCTTGACGGCTTCATGAAACGGGTCGCTTGAGAACACCGCGCCCCACGAAAACGGGCTCGCCGCGACAAGCACGATGAGCCCGAACCAGTAAGCAAGCCGCCTGATCCGGCCCTTGAACCCGAAGAACAACCGAATGGGGTTGAGCATGTCCTTGTCCTTGCTGTCAGGCTTCCGCCCTGAGATCTAGGCGTCAATCGACGGCGACATCCTCGGTTTTTTCGGGTGTAGGTGATTGCATGGCTTGCGATGACTGAGACTGGCCGAATTTCGAAGAGCCGCGAGAAAGACCGTCAACCTCATAGCTAGACGGCGGCTGCACTTCGACGTGACGCTGCACCAACGTGATCTTCTGCCAGATCTTGCTCGAAATGTTTGATGTGATCTGGCCGAGATCGCTGGCGGTCTCGATAATCAGTGAATCGCGCGTACCCTGCGCGTACAGCGCCGCGATCTTGGCGGCGAGCGATAGCATCTCGGAGCAGTAGTCCAGATAACGGGACAACTCAAAGGGCGTCATCGGGCGTTGCGGCGAAGACTGCGTCGGAGTGCCGACGGTTGCGGTCCGGCTCGGGTCCTTGGTGAGCTGGTGCATATCGATGACGTGGATGATCGAACGCAGCTCGTGCAGGTCCTTCAGTGCCCGCTCACGATGCCAGCGCCCTTCCAGGGTGGTCAGGAAATACATACCGGCTGCCGTCACAATCAACGTATTGACCGCCGCATCGATGCCTTCGAGCACGCCAAACAGGTTCTCGGATCCGACTTTTACCTCGATGATGGTGCCGACGTAGTAGAGCAGCATGATGCCCGCCACCAAGACGATGCCAATACCAGTCCGGAGGGGCATGTTGGGGCTTGAAGCAAGGACCACCTTCTCGGAACTCTCGCGGGCGATCTCAGAAAGCTCGGCGCAGACCTTGGACAGGCCGCAGCCGGGGAATCGCTCGCGAATGCGGCATTCCAGCGTTTCGACGGTCTTGACCAGGTGTTCCGAACTGAGCGTGCGATAGGGCATATGGGAGGGCCTAGAAGATTGATTGGGCGGAATCCGGGCCGGTCGAATTCCACCTGTGAATCGGTCCGCTGCCCGCGCATCGACCAAATCTCAGGCTAAATTGCGGCGGCTAAAACAGCATTTGGACAGACCCTCAGGTTTGAAGTTCTGGCACAACCGTCTGCTAAGCATGCTGGCGGCGGGCCTCAGCGGAAGCGGAAACTCTTTCATCTGAAGGAAGTATCATGACCAAGCGCATGCTGATCCTCATTGGAACAAAGAAGGGCGCCTTTATCCTTGAAGGCGACAGCGACCGCAAAGACTGGAGCTTGCGGGGGCCCTACTGTGAAGCCTGGCCGCTCAACCATGTGATTGGCGATGCTACGACGGGCACGATTTACGCCACTGGCGGCAACGAGTGGTTCGGTCCGGCGGTGTGGAAATCCGACGATCTCGGGGAGAGCTGGACGCATTCCAGCGAGGGGCTGAAGTATGCCGAAGGCGAGGACCCGATCAAAGCAGGCTGGAGCATGTCGCCCGGCGCCGACTGCCTTTATGCCGGTGTCGAGCCGGCGGGGCTGTTCCGCAGCGATGACGGCGGCATCACCTGGAGCCATATTCACGGTCTGCGCGATCATCCTTCGCGGCCGCAGTGGACGCCGGGTGCGGGCGGGCTCAATCTGCATTCGATCGTGCGGCATCCAACCGACCCGGACCAGCTGTGGGTCGGCATGTCGGCGGTCGGCGTGTTCCACACCGCCGATGGCAGCAAGAGCTGGACACCGCGCAACCAGGGCACGCGCACCGACTATGCGCCCGACGGGCAGAAGTATCCCGAGTTTGGGCAGTGCGTGCACTCGCTGGTGATGGCGGCGGGGAAACCGGAGCGGCTTTATCAACAGAACCATTGCGGCATGTACCGCAGCGACAATGGCGGCCAGGAGTGGACCAGCATCGAGGCGGGGCTGCCGTCCACATTCGGCTTCCCTTCGGCGGCGCACCCGCGCGACGCGGACACGCTCTAACTGTTACCGCTCAACGGCGACGTGCTGGGGCGGTTCGTGCCGGACGGCAAGGCCGCCGTCTGGCGCACGCGCGATGCCGGACAAAGCTGGCAAGACCTGCGCGAAGGCTTACCGCAGGAGAACGCGTTTTTCGGTGTGCTGCGGCAGGCGATGACGGCCGATGGCCTGGATCCGGCGGGGGTCTATTTCGGGACCAGTTCGGGTTCGGTTTACGTCAGCGCCGATGAGGGCGAGAGCTGGACCACCGCCGCCCGCGATTTGCCGACGATCACATCAATCGAGACGATGGTGGTGGAGTAACCGTCGTGGCGGACAGCATCATCGTGACGCTGCCAACAGCGCTGGTGCGGCTGTTTCCGGGTTCGCCCAACGCGGTCGAACTGCAGGCGGCGACTGTGCGCGAATTGATCGACGCGCTCAACGAACGCTGGCCTTGAATGCGCGACCGGCTGATGGATTCACGGCCGGCGATAAGGCGGCACATCAACATCTTCGTTGCTGGTGAAAAGGCGCGGCTCGAGACACCTCTTGCGCCCGGCACACGAGTCACGATCCTGACGGCGATGAGCGGGGGGTGAGGGATTACTCGCGGGGCTCGCAGGGGCCAAGCCTGCGGCCTGTCTGGTGCTCGGTCATGGTCATGTTCTTGCCGCCCAACTTCATGGCGATGCGGCCGCGATAGCTGTCTTTAGCCAACACGAAAAGGGCCGAGCCCTTGGCGGCGTTCGACCCCTGGCAGGCGACTTCGAAGCGGAGGGTATCGCCGGTGACGATCCGGCCATTGACCGGGCAATCGCCGAGCGGGTTGTTGGTGGACAGGACGCGCAGCGCGTTTGCCGGGTCGGCGCCTTTATCGATGCAGATGGTGACGTCCTTGGAGGCGTCGGCAGCGGACAGATGCGGCAGCTCAAGGCGGACTTCGACGCGGTAGCTGCCCGGCTCAAGGCGCGCCTCGGAAGCCGCGGCGAGCGCCGGGGCCATCGCCGTCAGCAAAGCGAACGGCAACGCTGTGCGGCTGAGCTTGCAACACTTCAGCACGAGGGGCCTCCAGGCGGTCATCTTAACCGGGAGGAGAGTGAAGCACGGCCCGTGCCCTGCGTGCGACCCGATTCTTGCGCGCATGGAGTAAGTGGCCTACCGGCACCGCACCATCAGCGGCGGTGTGGGATTGCTCTTGGCCAGTGGGATCCCGGCGATGAATGCCGAGATGACTGGTGGTGGGTGGAAGGCGCCGCCCGCTAATCCCTCAGCAGTTCGTTGATGCCGGTTTTGGAGCGGGTTTTTTCGTCGACGGTTTTGACGATGACGGCGCAGTAGAGGTTGGGGCCGGGGGAGCCGTCAGGGAGCGGTTTGCCGGGCATCGTGCCGGAGACGACGACCGAGTAGGGCGGCACCTTGCCCATGTGGACTTCACCGGTAGCGCGGTCGACGATTTTGGTGGAAGCACCGATGTAGACGCCCATGGATAGCACCGAGCCCTCGCAAACCCTGACGCCTTCGGCGACCTCGGCGCGGGCGCCGATGAAGCAGTTGTCCTCGATGATGACCGGGCCGGCCTGCAGCGGTTCCAGCACGCCGCCGATCCCGGCGCCGCCGGACAGGTGCACATTCTTGCCGATCTGGGCGCAGGAACCGACGGTGGCCCAGGTGTCGACCATGGTGCCGCTATCGACATAGGCGCCCAGGTTGACGAAAGCCGGCATCAAGACGACGCCGGGGGCGATGTAGGCTGAGTGGCGGACGATGGCGCCTGGTACGGCGCGGAAGCCGGCCTCCTTGAACTGCTCGGGCAGCCAGTCACCGAACTTCAAAGGCACCTTGTCCCAGCCGTGCACGCGGCTGGCGTAAGTGCCGCTCTTCTGGAACGGGATAATCTCGTTGTCGTTCAAGCGGAAGGACAGCAGTACGGCCTTTTTCGCCCATTGATTGACCACCCAGTCGCCGCTGTCGCTTTTTTCGGCAACGCGAACCTGGCCGCTATCCATCAGGTTGAGCGCGGTCTCGACGGCGTCGCGCACGGGGCCCTTGGTGGCGGTGCTGATGGAGTCGCGCGCTTCGAAGGCTTCCTCGATGGTTTTAATCAGATCGGCGTTGCTCATTCTTTTTTGTCCGCTTTTTCGGGTTGTGATGGCTTTGGCGCTTGTGGCCCGCGCGGTGCACCCTTGTCAATCAGCCGGCAGGCGGGCGGGCCGGGGTGGAGCCCAGTATTATTTCTGCCAAGTTGCGTTGTTAGGGAGCCTATGAGCACAAGTTCGAGGAGAAGGGCACATGCCGGAAGACCGGTCGCTTAGTTATTCGTTCATCGGGGGTATTGGTTCCCTTGTGATGGCGCTCGTCATGTCTGTGGCACTTGTCTTCATCGAGCTGATGGCCGCGCTTTTTACGTATTTCTACCTGGCGATATTCGAACGCGAACGGTTCGGCACGCTGATCGGTTATGCGCGCGAGGTGCTCAATTTCAGTATCGGCCAAATCGAAATGTGGTTCCCGGCGTTCACGAATGCGGCGAACGCCACGCTGATCGGCGAGCTGGCGCCGAAGTCGATGCTTTTGCTGTTGATCGGCCTGGTCGTCGGAGCGCTCATCCGGCTGCTGTTGTGGATGGTGAGCCGGGTGGTCCGCATGGTGATGGGCTAAATCGAGTTCATCGAAGGGTCGCTTCGATCAGCTTCTTGGCGGCGGGGCTATCCCACTCGGCGGGACCGATAAGACGGCCGACTTCGAGGCCGTCGGCATCGATCAGCAGAGTTGTCGGCATGCCAATGACACGCAGCGGCTTGCTCGCCTTGCCTGTCGCATCGACATAGGTCGCCAACGAATTCACTTTGATCTGATCGAGGAATTTTTTTGAGGCTTTGATGCCGCCGCGGTCGAGACTGAGGGCGACGACTTCGAAGTTGTCGCTGCCCAGTTCCGCCTGGAGCCTGTCAAGTCCGGGCATCTCCTCGCGGCACGGTCCGCACCACGTCGCCCAAAGGTTAAGGAGCACGGTCTTACCCTTGAAGTTCTCAAGGGTGAGCTCCTCGCCCTTCTCGTTGGTGAAGGTGAACTCCGGCATCGCGGTGGGTTTGGGTTTGCGGACAAATGCCAGCAAGCCGGATTTGGAGTTATCGGCCGCCGGTCCGACAGGTCGCTCGGCGGTTTCTGCCCCGATTCTGGTGACGGCGTTGTCAGGACGGCTGCTGGTAAAGTATACCGCTGCCAGACCGATCAGCGCGAACATGGATGCAATCCACGCAATCATCGACGGTGAAACCCGTCGCGGCTCTTGCTGCTCACTAGAATTCATCGTGAAGCTTACCCGGGTCGTTGATCCAAGACGCTTTGCCGGCGGGTCCTTAACGAGGCCCGCCCTTGATTGGCCACGCAAAAACGGAGCGAACAGTCGTGACCGAAAGTAACGCAAACCAAATGTGGGGCGGCCGCTTTCAAATGTCACCGGCCGAAATCATGGAACAAATCAACACTTCCATCGATTTCGACAAGCGCATGGCGCGTGAAGATATCGCCGGTTCGAAAGTGCACGCCGCGATGCTTGCGGCCACTGGCATTATCACAGATGGGGACAAGCAGGCCATAGACAAGGGCCTCGATCAGATCCTCGGAGAGATCGAAACGGGAAGCTTCGAGTACTCGCGGGCCCTGGAAGATGTCCACATGAACATCGAAGCCCGGCTCAAGGAAATCATTGGGGAGCCGGCCGGGCGGCTGCATACGGCGCGCTCCCGTAACGACCAGGTGGCGACGGATTTCCGCCTCTACGTGCGCGGCCAGATCGATCTGTTCGACCGGGCGCTTGCCGGGTTGCAGCTAGCACTCGCGCGGAAGGCCGAAGCTCACGCGGCGACCGTGATGCCGGGCTTTACGCACCTGCAGCCGGCGCAACCGGTCACGTTCGGTCACCACCTGTTGGCCTACGTCGAGATGATTGGGCGTGACCGGGGACGGTTTCAGGACGCCCGCCGCCGGCTCAACGAATGCCCGCTCGGTTCGGCGGCATTGGCGGGAACGTCTTTTCCCATCGACCGGGAGAAGACGGCCCGGGAACTGGGATTTGACCGGCCGACAGCGAATTCGCTCGATTCCGTCTCAGACCGGGATTTCGTGCTGGAGACGCTGGCGGCGGCGACGATTACCGCGGTGCACCTTTCAAGGCTGTCAGAGGAGATCGTGTTGTGGGTAACGCCGCAGTTCGGCTTTCTGACGCTGTCGGACCGGTTCACCACCGGCTCGTCAATCATGCCGCAAAAGCGCAATCCGGACGCCGCCGAGCTGTGCCGGGCCAAGGTGGGACGCATCGCGGGGGCGCTGCAGAGCCTGGTCCTGGTGATGAAGGGGCTGCCGCTGGCCTACTCCAAGGACATGCAGGAGGACAAAGAGGTCGCTTTTGACGCGCTCGACAGCCTGCGGCTGTCGGTTTCAGCGGCTTCGGGCATGGTTGAAGACATGCAGCCCGTTCCCGACGCCATGCGGCAGGCGGCGGGATATGGCTACTCGACGGCGACTGACCTTGCTGATTGGCTGGTGCGGGAACTCAAAATGCCGTTCAGACAGGCACATCACGTGACCGGCTCGATTGTGGCACTGGCCGAACATCAGGGCTTGGACCTCAGTGAACTGCCGCTACAGGCCATGCAGGGCGTGGAAGCGCGCATTACAGAAGGCGTTTTCTCAGTTCTCAGTGTTGAAAACTCGGTGGCCAGCCGCACGAGCTATGGGGGAACGGCGCCACACAACGTACAAAAAATGGCTGCTAAGTGGGTGGGCCAGTTGGAAATCGACCTCAAGACAGTCTAAGTCTGGCCAAGTCGCTGGTTACTTGATCAGCGATACATTTGTGGCTTGGTGGCGCGGGCGCGTTCCCGCCGCAGCCAGCATTGTGAGATGGGCGAAGGCCGCATGTCGAGCTACGGAAAATGCGCAGCACTTTTGATCCTGCTGGCCCTGCCGCTGGCGGGCTGCGGAATCAAGGGATCGCTTGACGCGCCAGCCGAAGCCAAGGCGACAGGAACCGTGGTGGCTCCGGATGCCAAAGGCACCGCAAAGGGCTCGAAAGGCCCGAAGAAGAGGCACCGTCCCTCAATTCTCGATGGCCTCCTGCGCTAGCCTGCAGCATTCTCACTGAAACACCGCTATAACGGTTCGTCCAATCGTCAACCGCTGCCGCGGAACCCGTTTCTTATGCATCACTTCTCATACAAGGCCGGCGTGCTCCACGCTGAGGACGTCGACCTTTCGAATGTGGCGAAATGTGTCGGCACGCCGCTCTATTGCTATTCGACGGCGACGTTGCAGCGCCATTATGAGGTTTTGGCCGACGCTTTCGCGGAGCAAGACGCGCTCATCTGCTTCGCCATCAAAGCCAATTCCAACCAGGCCGTGCTTGCGACGCTGGCGCAGCTGGGCGCGGGAATGGACGTCGTATCGGAGGGTGAACTGCGGCGAGCCATGGCGGCCGGAGTTGGCGCAGAAAAGATAATATTCGCGGGCGTTGGCAAGACACGAGCGGAGATGGCCTATGCGCTCGGTAAGGGCATTCTTGGCTTTAATGTAGAAAGCGAACCGGAGTTGCGGGCGCTGAGTGAAGTCGCTTCGGAGCTTGGGCGGCAAGCGCCGGTCGCGATACGCGTCAATCCGGATGTCGATGCCAAAACGCATGCCAAAATCTCGACCGGCAAGTCCGAGAACAAATTCGGCGTGCCGTTCAGTGACGCAAGGGCGCTTTATGATCTGGCCGCGGATCTGCCCGGTCTCGACATAGTCGGCATCCACATGCACATCGGCAGCCAGATCACCGATCTGGCCCCAATGCGCGCGGCCTTTGTCTTGATGCGGCAGCTGGCAAAAGAGCTGCTGGCAGCCGGGTTTCAGTTGCGGCATCTGGATCTGGGAGGCGGGCTCGGCATCCCATATGACGCTAGCGACCCCCCGCCGCCGCACCCGCGCGACTATGCGGCAGTGATCTTGGAATGCCTGGGCGATCTGGGGCTGCAGCTGGTTTTGGAGCCCGGACGGATGATCTCCGGCAACAGCGGCGTGCTCCTGACCCGTGTGGTCCATGTCAAAGAGGGGGCTGACAAGACCTTCCTGATCGTTGATGCGGCGATGAATGACCTATTGCGCCCAACGCTTTATGAGGCACATCACGAAATCTGGCCGGTTCGAGAAGAACTCAAATCGATGCCGCCGGTCGTCCAGGACATCGTCGGACCAATATGTGAAACAGGTGATTACCTGGCGCTGGAGCGGCCACTGCCACCATTTTCGGAAGGGGATCTGCTAGCCGTGATGTCGGCTGGGGCCTATGGGGCCGTTATGTCGTCAACGTACAATAGCCGGCCGCTGGTGCCCGAAGTGCTGGTGAAGGGTGAGGATTTCGCCGTCGTGCGGCCACGGCAGACCTATGAAGAACTGATCGGCCTCGACAGGCTGCCGGAGTGGCCAACGTAAGCGCGGTGGCCGCCTTCGGCGCACAGCGAGAACAAATCGCGCACAAAAGCCTTCGGAAAATTGAGGAAGACACCCGCGCGTCCGTGCTAATCTGCAGGACATGAGAGATCAGAGCGGTTCCCCAGATCAGGAGCGCGCCGCGGGTTCGTCGCGTGCTCACAACGACCAGGCGCTAGAACGCAAGGTCGAGCGCAGCTTATGGATGTTGTTCTTCGAGCGCATCTGGCCGCGGCTGTGGCTGGTGCTGGCGGTTGCCGCGGGCTTCGTCGGCTTTTCCATGATCGGCGTCTGGCAGCTGCTGGCTCCTTTGACCCACAAAATCCTGCTTGGCGTGTTCGCTGTCGCTGGTCTGGCCGCTCTGCTATGGGCCGCACGCACGCCCTGGCCGACGCGCGAACAGGGCCTTCGCCGCCTGGAGAAACTGTCAGGGCTGCCGCACCGGCCGGCGTCGTCCTATGACGACACTCTTTCGGCGAGCAATACCGATCCTTCTACCGTAGCGATATGGAAAGCTCACCGGCAACGCCTGGCCACCCTGCTCGGCAAGCTGCGCGTTGCCGGTCCGCGACCGGACACGCCTCGACACGACCCCTGGGCCCTGCGCACCGCGCTAATGATCGGCGTGATCGCGTTGACCGCGCTGGCCGGGGAACATTGGTCTGACCGGCTGAAACAGGCTTTCAACTTTGCCGACCCAGCCTATGCCATCTCCCGGCTGCGCGTCGACGCGTGGGTGACACCACCGGCCTATACCAGCAAGGCCCCTGTCATGCTGGCGGATGGAGGCCGGACTGGGAAAGCTGTGAAAGCAGACCTGGGTGCAAACGCAGGTGGTCTCATCGAAATCCCGGAAGGCAGCCAGCTCATCGTGAGAGCCAGCGGCGAGGCTGTCTCGGACATGCGCCTTGATATTCTTGACGCAGGTGAGGCAGACGAGTCCATCGCAGCGGACACGGCCAAAACACCCGGCGGCGTGGTGAAGGACGTCGCCGAGTTGAGGGCGACGCTGAACAACTCCGCCGAGGTGCGCCTGATGCATGGTGAGACCAAGGTTCACTCCTGGACCTTCTCGGTCACTCCAGATCAGCTGCCCTCCATCGAACTTACCAAGACCCCGAAGCCCAGTGGCCGCGGATCAATGAAGCTTGAGTACGTGGTAGCCGACGATTACGGCGTCGTTGGCGCGCGTGTGAAGGTGGTAAAGGCGGAAGCCGAGAAGCAGGACCCCAAAACGGCCTGGGCACGCAAGGATGTGCTGGAAGGACCGCGCCTGCCGCTGTCGCGGCCGCCGGAACTCAGCCTGCGCCTGCCGAAAGCGAATGCCCGCTCCGGAGAGTCGGTGACGCACCTGGAATTGGGTTCGCACCCCTGGGCGGGGCTGAATGTCGTTATGACACTCGAAGCGACCGACGGCGCCGGCCAGGTCGGACAGTCCGAGCCGCTCGAACTCAAACTGCCCCAACGGATCTTTCGAAAACCGCTGGCGCGCGCCATCATCGAACAACGGCGTAAGCTCGTTGAGGACTCGCGACATCGCGTCAAAGTCGAGCGGGCGCTTGAAGCGCTGACGATGGCCCCGGAGGGTTTCATCGACGACGTTCAAGTCTATCTCGGGCTGAGAACATCCTTTTACCGCTTGCAGAGGGACAATACGCGACCCGGCCTGGACAGCGTCATCGAGCAGCTGTGGAACGTTGCCTTGCGCATTGAGGATGGCGATCTCAGCGATGCCGAGCGCCGGCTTCGGGATGCACAGGAAAAGCTCTCAAAACTGCTGCAGGAAGGGGCCTCCGACAAGGAAATCGAAGAGGCCATGAAGGAGCTGCGCACGGCGCTTAACGAGTACCTGCAGCAGATGGCGCGGGAAGCGCAGAAGAACCCGACGATGCCCAACGGGCAAAACAGCGAACAGCAGATGCTGAGCCAGCAAGACCTCGAGCGCATGATGAAGCAAATCGAGGAAATGGCGAAAAGTGGCGCCCGCGACTCCGCCCAGCAGATGCTGAGTGAACTGCGAGACCTGCTGGACCGGATGCAATCAGCCGATCAGCAAAACGCTCAATCCCAGCAAAACCAGCAGATGATGCAGATGATGAGCGAGCTGGGCGATATCGTCGGACAACAACAAAGCCTGATGGATGACACGTTCTCCGAGCAGCGCCAACAAGGGCAGCAGGGCCAGCAGGGGCAACAAGGTCAGCGCGGCGAAGGGCCGGGACAACGGCGTCGCGGACCGCAGAGCGGTGAGCAGGGTCAAGGGCAGCAGGGCCAGCAAGGACAGGGCCAGCAAGGGCGCATGGGCCGTGGGCAGCTTGGCGATCGGCAGCGTGGCCTGAGAAACCGCCTGGGCCAGCTGCAGCGCGATATGCAGGGCGCCGGCATGGGGCAGCCGGATGAGATTTCCGAAGCACAAAGGGCGATGCGCAATGCCGAGCGCGAGCTGGAGCAGGGTGACTTCGACGGCGCCACGCAGGAGCAGTCACGAGCGCTCGATCAGCTGCGGAAAGGCGCACAGCAGATGGCCCAACAGATGCTGCAGAACATGCCGCGGCGTTTTGGCCAGAACGGTGACACGCCACGCGACCCGCTTGGCCGGCCGCAGCGCTCGCGCGGCCCCGACCAGGGGACCTCCGTAAAGGTGCCTGACGAAATCGATGTGCAGCGGGCCAGGGAACTGCTCAATGAGCTGCGCAGGCGGCTGGGTGAAGCACAACGCCCGCCCCAGGAACTGGAGTACATCGAGCGGCTATTGCGCTTCTTCTGATCGGCACAACGCGGCGGCGGGCGCCTGCAACACTGCAACAGCGTCTGTTTTGCAAAGTCGTTGAAACTGCTTTTTCCTGGATGTCGGTGTTGCGGCCACAGCCGCTGGCCAATTGCAACCGAGGCGGACCATGCAATTGACCTGTGCCAGTGGGGGTAAGTTTGCATGGGCCGTCGGGGGACGGCTCATCTCGATGTCGGCTGGCTATACAGTAATCAAAAACGCAAACGCGGCCGGCAATCGAGTTCACGAGCTGGGCAGGCGCTCGTCTCGCGTTTCACGAGTGGTGAAGCGAGCCGTACTTGCCCCGGAGCGGTTTTTGCGTCTCATGGATTATACGTGCTCGCGCTGATCCGAACAAACGGTACGCCAACTTGCGCTCATTGCTTGAGGTGTTGAGGGCGCCTGCCAGGGCGCTCTGGGGAGGGGGCTTTCGCGCCGTAAAGCTTGGACAACAGGAACACTCGGGTAAGGGCCTTGCCAACGCGGATGTGGTTCAGGTCGCGTAAATGGACATCCAGGAATGCGTATATTCACACGTGTCGCTGCTATTCAAAACCTGTCGTCGGTTGGACATGAATTCGCACTGACACCAGGTACAATCTCGAAACGGCTGCAATCTCTCGAAGACGAACTCCGCGTCCGCCTGTTCGTTCGCTCCACCCGTTCAATCCGCATCACGGAGGAAGGCAGCATTTTTTTAGACCACGCGCAGAGGATGCTGGTGGAGTTTGATGCTGCTAAGGCCAGCGTCGATGGCAACATGAGCCGACCGCGTGGACTCATCAAGCTTTGTGCTGCAGCCATTCTCGGCGCGCACGACCTGGCTTTAGGCCTCAGCGCGTTCGCGTCGGCATTTCCGGAGATCGATGTGCACGTGGAGCTCTGCGACTGGTGGGCCGGCCCTGCCGAGGATGGGTTCGACATGACGATTCGCACCGTTGTGCTGGCGGACAGCTCGCTCATCGCCAGGCGCCTGGCGGACGGCCCGTTGCTGATTGTTGCATCACCAGACTATCTGAAGCTCAACGGTGCACCGCGGACACCGCAGGATTTAGAACGGCACTCCTGCCTGGTGCACGGCGATAATTGCCACTGGCCGTTCAAGAAGAATTCGAGCGACCGCTCGGTCAGGGTCTCGGGTGGAATCCGTTCCAACGATCTGGAGCTGCTGCGCCGGCTGGCGCGCGATGATCACGGGCTCGTCCGGTTCTCGGCTGCCCACGTCGCGGAAGATACCAAATCCGGGTATCTGGTGCCGGTGCTGACGGAATACGACAAGTCCGGCGACAGCGCCTTATGGGCCATCTTTCCCAAAACACGGCACATGCTGCCGCGGCTGCGGGCGCTGATTGACTTCCTATCCGACTGGCTCAAGGAACCGGCACCCGGCAATAAGGCTTTGAGCAAAGTCGGTGCGCTCGGGCCGATCGGGATGAGGGGTGGCGGAAGCGTGGCGAGGGCACTCGACTCAAAGCCGTCGCCTAGCGTCAGCATCGGACCCAAGCCGAGCCGCAGCCGTTCCCGGACCGCTCGGCGGGGCGACAACGGCACTAGAGCACCGGCCCCCCGCAAATAAACCGGCGAACACTTCAGTGGTGCGGAGATGCCCGGTGCACCGCATGGCCTGCGCCTAACGCTCGATGGCTCAAGGCATGCGCAGGTTTTCGTGCTCTTTCAGGACTTTTCCGGATTCCGCGTCGACCTCGACCAACTTTACTCGGTAGCCCCACAAGCGCGCGAGGTGATAGAGCGTACGCTCGCAGTTGGCTCTTTCGAGCATGACACTGTTGCGCACGCGGTGTGAGACGACCAGGCGGCGCGATCCCTGCAGGTCGGCGTCGATAATCTGCAGGTCCGGATCACTTGTCGACACGCAGTACTGCTGGGCCAGACCCTGGCGGACGCGTCGGTAACCGCGCTCGTCGTGTATCGAGGAGACGAACACGTGCGGGTATTGGGCCTCATCATGGATGCCGAACAAGCGGAAATCGCGGATCACTTTGGGCGAAAGATACTGGAGGATAAAGCTGTCGTCGCGGAACTCTGCCCAGACGCGCTTAAGTTCGCCGACCGGATCGCCGCTGCCGGCAATGTCGGGGAACCAGTCTTTGTCTTCGCTTGTCGGATCGGTGGCGATGCGCTCGATGTCACGCATGATGGCGAAACCCAGTGCATAAGGGTTGATGCCGGAAAAGCGCCGATCGTTCCAGCCGGGCTGCATCGTGACCGAGGAATGGCTATGCAGGAACTCCAGCATCGATCCTTCGGTCAAGCGGCCCTGATCATAGAGACGATTCATGATGTGGAAATGCGTCCAGGTTGCGCATCCCTCGTTCATCACCTTGGTCTGCCGCTGCGGGTAGAAGTAGGTGGCCAGGTTACGCACGATGCGCAATAGCTCGCGCTCCCAATCTTCCAGCTTCGGCGCGGTCTTTTCGAGGAAATAGAGCAAGTTTTCTTCAGGCAGCCGGACCTGCGATGAGCTGCCTACCGGTGCTGTGTTCTCGACGTCCGAATTGTCCTCGGGACGCTGTTTTGGGACGGTTCGCCAGAGGTCGTTGAAGGAGCGCTCTTCATAAAGGTGGCGGGCCAGGGCGCGCTCGCGCTCGCGGGCAAGCGACATCTGCTTGTTGGCGCCGGGATATCGGCTGATGCCCTGCTGCATCAAAGCGTGCGCGGCGTCGAGGACCTGCTCGACTGCATTTACGCCATGCAGTTCCTCGCAGCGGCTAACGTAGCTCTTGGCGAAGTCCAAATAATCAAGAATGGCATCAGCGCGTGTCCACTCCTGGAACAGGTAGTTGTTCTTGAAGAAGTGGTTATGACCCATGGCCGCGTGGGCGAGCACCAAGGTGTGCATCGTCATGGAGTTTTCCTCCATGATGTAATTGATGCACGGGTCTGAATTGATCACCAGCTCATAGGCCAACGCCTGCGAGCCTCGGCGGTAGTTCAACTCATCGCGGACGAAGTGCTTGCCGAACGACCAGTGGCGATACATGCGCGGCAGCCCGATCGAAGCATAGGCGTCGAGCATCTGCTCGGAGGTGATGACCTCGATGACGTTCGGATAGATGTCGAGTCCCAACTCACCGAGGCCGATTTCCTCGACGGCGTCATAGGTCTTCTTGACCAGATCGAAGGTCCAGTCCGCGCCATCAAAAAGTGGTTTCGAGGTCGCCTTGGTCGGGGTGATCTGCATGGGACTTGTTCTTGGCTACCCTTTGGAACTCTTTTCCTCGGAAAAGAGATTGCGGAACACGGGATAGATCTCTCCGGCCTCGGTAACGCGGCGCATAGCGAAATTGGCATGCTGACCGGTGAGGTCTTCGTAACCTTCCCAGACCTCGCTTGGCGGATAAGGCCCGTCGTCAGGAGCACCGACTTCGATATACGCGAAGTACTGGCACTGCGAGAGCAGGCTGGTTTCCAGCATGTCGATGCATTCTTCCATGTCGTCTGAGAAATTGTGACCGTCGGAAGCCTGGGCCGCATAAATGTTCCAGTCGGAGAGTGGGTAGCGCTCGTTGATGACCCGCTGCATCTCGACAAATGCGGTGGAAATCACGGTGCCCCCGGTTTCACGGCCGGAAAAGAATGTCTCCTCGTCAACCTCTTGGGCGACGTTGGTGTGGCGGATGAAGACGACCTGGACTTCGCGATAATGGCGCCGCAAAAAAATGTTGAGCAGCATGAAGAAGCGCTTGGCGAGATCCTTGAGGCGTTCTGTCATCGAAGCGGACACGTCCATCAAGCAGAACATTACGGCTTGGGTGGACGGTTTCGGCACGCGCTCGTGGCGATTGAACTTGAGATCCAGCGGGTCGAGGTAGGCAACTGTCCTGCGCAGCTGGACAATGCGCGCATGCCTGGCGCGGAGTTCTTCGATATACGCTTCATCTGGCGAAGTCTCTGCCTCGGCCTTGGCTATTTCCTCCTCCAGCCGCTCCAGCGTCATTAGGCTAGGGCGGTGTAAGGCGATACGACGGGCCAGCGAATTGCGCATGGTGCGAACACGATTGAGCTTCGAAGGCGGGCCGTCGGAAACGAAACCGGCGCGGCTCAGTTCGGTGGATTTCACCGATTTCAGTTTCGCTTTGACAAGGTTTGGCAGCCGCAGGTCCTCGAAGAAGAGATCGAGGAATTCCTCGCGGGACAGGGAGAAGATGAACTCGTCTTCGCCCTGGCCGTCCTTGCTGCCCTTGTTGCCGCGGCCACCTGCCGGGGGCGGTTTCGGAATCGCGTCGCCGACGACCAGATCGCTATTGCCGGGAAGCACAAAATCGCGCGAGCCGGATTTAGAATCTAGCGAGAAGGCTGGTTCGCGCAGGCTCTTGGATGAGATCTTTACGTCTTCGCCCGAGCCGATGTCCGAGACTTTGCGGTTCTTCACCGCCTCACGTACGGCCTCCTTTATCTCGGCCTTAGCACGGCGGAGAAAACGCTGGCGGTTACCAAGTGACTTCGCCTTGGGATTGAGCCTCCGGTCGACGATCTGCATCGGTCAGGAACACCCTTTTGGCGGGGGCCGGCGCGAACGCCGGCCGCTCGCTTAACTCGATTTCTTCACGCGCATGTACCATTCCACCAGTCTGCGCACCTGTCGAGCCGTGTAACCGCGGTCGATCATACGCTGCACGAACTCCTCGTGCTTTTTCTCCGTGTCGCCGTCTTTCTTGGCACCGAAGCTGATCACAGGGAGCAGGTCCTCGACCTGGCTGAACATGCGCCGTTCGATAACGTCACGGATCTTCTCGTAGCTCGTCCAGCTCGGGTTCTTGCCGCCATTCTTGGCACGCGCCCGCAGCGAGAACTTGACGACCTCGTAGCGGAAGTCCTTGGGGTTGGCGATCCCAGCGGGTTTCTCGATCTTGGAAAGCTCCTGATCGAGCAATTCCCGGCTCATGAGCTGCCCGGTGTCGGGATCCTTGAAATCATGGTCCTCGATCCAAGCATCGGCGTAAGCGACGTACCGATCAAACAGGTTTTGTCCGAACTCGTTATAGGATTCCAAGTAGGCCTTCTGGACTTCGTTGCCGATGAATTCAGCATAACGCTGACCCAGTTCCTCCTTGATGAACTCCAGATACCGTTCCTCGGTTTCACCGGGCAACTGTTCGCGGCGAATAGCCTGCTCCAGGACGTACATGAGGTGCACCGGGTCAGCGGCGACTTCCTGCGTGTCGTGGTTGAAGGTCTCCGAGAGGATCTTATAGGCAAAGCGCGTCGAGACGCCATCCATGCCTTCTGTGACACCAGCGGCGTCGCGATACTCCTGCACGCTGCGGGCGTGCGGATCGGTCTCCTTCAAGCTTTCACCATCGTAGACCCGCATCTTGGAGAACAGCATGGAGTTGTCGTGCTCACGCAAGCGCGACAGAACTGAGAACTGCGCCAACATGTCGAGCGTGCCAGGTGCGCAGGGCGCATCAGACAGCTCGCTGCCCGCCAACAGCTTTTCGTAAATCTTCTTTTCGTCGGTTGCGCGCAAGGAATACGGCACGGTGACCACATAGATGCGGTCGAGGAACGCCTCATTGTTCTTGTTATTGCGGAAGCTCTGCCACTCGCTCTCATTGGAGTGAGCGACAATGATGCCGGAGTACGGCAGCGCGCCAACGTTTTCAGTCCCAACATAACTGCCGTCCTGGGTCGCCGTCAGCAGCGGATGCAGCATCTTGATCGGCGCCTTGAACATCTCGACGAATTCCATCACGCCCTGGGTGGTGCGGTTGAGGCCACCCGAATAGGAGTAGGCGTCAGGATCGTTCTGGCCGAAGAATTCCAGTTTGCGGATATCAACGCGACCGACCAGCGAAGCGATGTCCTGGTTGTTCTCGTCTCCTGGTTCCGTCTTGGCGATGCCAATCTGGCGCAGACGGGACGGGTAGAGCTTGACGACGGTAAACTTGGCCAGGTCTCCACCGAACTCATCAAGTCGCTTCATCGCCCACGGACTCATAATGCCGGTGAGGCGCCGTGTCGGGATGTTGTATTTTTCCATGAGAACCGGACCCATCGGGCCTGGATTGAATAGGCCAAGCGGGCTCTCATAGATCGGACTTATCTCATCGCCCGCCTTCAGGACATAGATGGGGCGGTGCTCCATCAGCTCCTTGAGGCGTTCGGCGAGCGAGGATTTACCGCCGCCGACGGGGCCAAGCAGGTAGAGAATCTGCTTGCGCTCCTCAAGGCCCTGGGCGGCCGAGCGGAAGAAACCAACGATGCGTTCGATGGTCTCCTCAAGGCCGTAAAAGTCCTTGAAGGCAGGATAAACCTTGATCGTCCGGTTCATAAAGATGCGGCCCAAGCGCGAGTCTCGGGAGGTATCAACGAGCTGCGGCTCGCCGATAGCGGCCATCATGCGCTCAGCCGGGCTTGCATAGAAAGTTGGATCGGTTCGGCAGCCCTCGAGATAGTCCTTCAGCGTCATCTCGACGGGGAGGTGCATTTCGAATGACTGCGCGAACTCGTCGAAGATCGGCTCTTCAGTCGGCAAGGTCATAGCGAACTCCATGTTCCTCAATTTGAGTGAACCAATACGTGGCTCCACTCTCTTTTGATCCCTTCTAGTATATAGGGTGCAAACTAAGCGCCGGTATGGCGATGCTATCGCCAACGCACCAGGCTATGGAAAAGTTTTTAAGCAGTTGAATCTCAACGCTACACGCACGCCTTCCCATACACCCAACGCCCGATCGGGCGGTGTCCCCAATAACAATCGTGTCAGAATTCAGCTTGTTCTCGCGGAGGTCATCCGCATGAGCGAACCTACGAATCGCCCTCAACGTTGAGCTATCATGGCAAATGGCCAAGCATATGCAACATCATTTCTGATATTTTGGTGTGGGTCGGTTTCAAGCGTTGCGCCATGGAACCATCACGGTGTGGATTAGCGCTGATAGTTTGGGGACAACAGGGCGCCGCTGTAAGGGCGGCTCAAGGCACAATGGCGCTCCCTAGGGGAATCGAACCCCTCTTTCCAGATTGAAAATCTGGCGTCCTAACCGATAGACGAAGGGAGCGCAGAGCCCCGCTTTATATTGAGGTTTGCTGGGCTTTTCAACCCTTCCCGGACGGCGTTATCCGGCAGTGGTACAGGCTTGGCCCGGGCTGTTTGAAGCGATTGCGACAGCGGGCTCAACGTTGCTTGCGAGGATCGGCGGCGTCCTGGATGGTGAGCTCAATTCGATTGCGCCCGCCCCAGGTGTCACGGCGCAACGTACCGCAGATGTGCAGCGGCATACCGCCGTTGGCCTCCAAGAGGAGGTCGCCAAGGGGCTGACCGGCGGCGCGGAAGGCGATGGCGTCGAGGCGGGAACCGTCACCAGCCTCAATCGTTGCGCGGATATGGGCGTCGCCGACGACCTTTGCATAGCGCACGCGATGTGCCGGGAAGACGAACTGCGGCTGTGGGTTGCCCTGGCCGTAAGGTCCGGCACGATCCAGCAGTGATATCAGCTCTTGATTGGCAGCAGACGGAGTCAGCGCGCCGTCGACCTCCAGGGCGGCGGCGTCGCGGGCCTGGCGCGTTGACGCACATAGTTCGGCAGCCAGGAAGGCCTTCAGTTCCTCCAACTTCTCGCGTGCAACGGTGAGACCTGCGGCCATGGCATGGCCACCGCCCTTGAGCAGCAGGCCTTCGGCCGCCGCACCACGAACCGCACCGCCGATATCAACTCCTGCAACGGAGCGTAGTGAGCCGGTGCCCGACAGGCTGCCGGTAGCGCCATCCTTGGTCCAGGACAGGACGCAGGAGGGGCGCTGAAAGCGGTCGGTTAGGCGGCTGGCGACTAGGCCGACGACGCCCTTGTGCCAGTTTTCGGCACCTAACACGATAATCGGAAGATCCGGCTCGCCATCCAGGAGCATTTCGGCTTCAGCCATGGCCTGGTCGAGGGTCTCGGTTTCGATGGCCTTGCGCTCGCGGTTCAATCTGTCGAGCGTCTCGGCGATTTTTTGAGCTTCACCCGGATTGGCCTGGTTCAAAAGGCGCGCACCGAGTCCGGAGTCGCCGATACGTCCGCCGGCGTTAATGCGCGGACCCAAGATGTAGCCAAGATGATACGGCGTCGGCGCCTGATCGAGGCCGGCGGTATCGAAAAGCGCGCGCAGCCCGACGTTTTGGCGCTGGCGCATGACCTGCAGCCCTTTGGTGACGTAGGCCCGGTTGAGGCCTTCAAGTGGCACCACATCACAAACCGTCGCGAGGGCGACGAGATCAAGATCGCCCATCAGCGCGTGCTCGGTGTTGCCGTTCCCATAGTGGTTGCGGCGGCGCAATTCACGAGCCACAGCGACCATTGTGAGAAAGACAACACCGGCGGCGCACAAGTGCCCCTGGCCCGAGACATCGTCCTGGCGGTTGGGATTGATGAGGGCGTGCACGTCGGGAAGGGTTTCGTCCGACTGGTGGTGATCGATAACAATCACTTCAGCGCCGAGTTTCTTGGCGTGCGCGAGCGGTTCGTAACTGGTGGTGCCGCAATCGACGGTAACGACCAGACTGGCGCCCTCGCTGATAAGCTCGCCGAGGGCGCTGGCGTTCGGTCCGTAGCCCTCGCGGAGCCGATCGGGAATGTAAATGCGGGGCCGCAGGCCGTGATGATGTAAAAAGCGCGCCACAAGTGCCGATGAACAGGCGCCGTCAACGTCATAGTCCCCGAAAATAGCGACCGTCTCTCGGGCGGCAACGGCATCGGCCAGGCGCGCTGCGGCCCGGTCCATATCGCGTAGTTCGCTAGGGTCCGGCATCAGCGCCTTCAGGGAAGGCTCAAGGAAGACTGGCACCTCGTCGATGCCGACATTTCGCGCCGCCAAAACGCGACCGAGCAGCTCGGGCAGAGCATGGCGCTGGGAGATCGCCGACGCGACGGCGCGGCCGTGCCCGGCGAGGCGTTCGCGCCATTCAAAGCCGCGCACGGAGTTGGTTACGCCGAGAAATGGTTGTTTGCCGGCATCGCCGTCCGCCAAGTCAGGTGCAGCGCCCATGAAAGTCCCCCTCTTTGTTGCGTCTACTCCGATTCGAGCATGGAACGCGAGGCAGGGGATAACCTGAGAAGCACCGCCAACGCGCGGTAGGTCTCCACCGGGCTCAGAGCTTCTCGATGCGTATAACCTGCGGGCGATCGGCGACCATCTCATTACGGTCAATGCTTGCAACAGACCTGCGGATGGCGTCCTCGGTGGTCTCGTGGGTGACCATGATCACCGTCGCCGGGGCACCTGGCGCGGTCGGCTTGCCGCTACCGGGCAATGCTTTGAACTCGCGCCGCTGAACGACGCTTTCCAGCGAAACGCCTTCGTCACCCATGCATTTCGCGATCCCCGCCATCGCGCCCGGTTCATCGCGCAAGGCCAGGCGCAGGTAATAGGCACCGCAATGCTCATCGATTTTGGCACGGCGGTGGGGCTTCAGCCTCTCAGTCCGCGTGATGAACGGCGGTAGTACTATGCCGCGGGCCACGTCGACAATATCACTGGCAACCGCAGCGGCCGTCGGCCCGCCTCCCGCGCCTGGCCCGACGAGAAGTAATGGCCCGGTATAATCGCCTTCTAGGGCCACGCAGTTGGTTACACCAGAGACCTCGGCAATGGCTGAATGCTTGGGTACCATGGCGGGATTGACGCGGGCCTCGATGCCGCTTGGCGTCTCGACAGCAACGCCCAAAAGCTTGATGCGGTAACCTAGATCGCTAGCGGCTTCGATATCCGCCTGGGTGATGGTCTCGATGCCCTCGACGTGGATCTCATCGGCGGCAACCTCGGTGCCGAAGGCCAGACTGGTCATCAACGCGAGCTTGTGACCGGCGTCATAGCCGCCGATGTCGAATGTCGGATCGGCTTCCGCATAGCCTTTTTCCTGTGCCTCCTTGAGAACGTCCGCAAAAGAGCGCCCGGCCTCCTCCATGACCGTCAGGATATAGTTGCAGGTGCCATTCAGGATTCCGTAGACGCGGGCAACGTTGTTGGGAAGGAAAGCCTCGCGCATGGTCTTGATGGCCGGAATTCCGCCGGCGACAGCAGCCTCAAAGTTGAGCGCCACACCGTGCTCCTCGGCAAGCCGGGCCAGTGCAACGCCGTGCTTGGCAAGAAGCGCCTTGTTGGCGGTTACGACATGTTTGCCGGCGCCAAGCGCCGTCTCGACAGCGGCTTTGGCGGGGCCGTCCTCGCCGCCGATCAATTCGACGAAGACGTCAAGGGCGTCGTCACCGGCGAGCGCGACCGGATCATCGAACCAGCGCATTTCATCGAGGCAGATGCCGCGATCCTTTCCGCGCGTGCGGGCGGAAACGGCATCGACCTCGAGCGGCCGAGGCAGCACAGCGGCCAAGCGCTCGCCATGGGTTTCGATGAGCTGCAGAAGGCTGGATCCGACGGTGCCGAGCCCGGCAACGCCGAGTTTGAGAGGTTTGGTCATCTTCGGGATCAATTCGCCTGATCGAGAGTTGGGGGCCTTTTCGTGCCTAGCCGCGCGCCTTCTGCGTCAGCGGGATCACGTTGTGAAGCGTGTTGTCGGCGTCGGCAAAAAACTTCTTTAGATTGCGCCCAGCCTGGCGAATGCGCTGCTCGTTTTCGACAAGGGCGATACGCACGTAACCTTCGCCATACTCGCCAAAGCCAAGACCCGGGATACAGCGACGTCTGCCTTCTCAATGAGCAGTTTGGCAAACTCTACGGAGCCAAGACGGTGAAAGGGTTCGGGGACCGGCGCCCAGCAGAACATCGTCGCCGGCGGCGGCGGCACGTCCAGCCGGCCCGCGCAAAGCTCTCAACCAGGCAATCCCGCCGCGATCGATAGATGTTGCGGCTTTGGCCGACACAGTCTTGGGGTCCGTTCAACGCGGCGGCAGCGGCGACCTGTATGGGTGTAAAAGCCCCATAGTCGAGATACGACTTCACCCGTGCCAGGGCACTGATCAGACGTTCATTTCCGACAGCAAAGCCCATGCGCCAGCCGGGCATGTTGTAGGTTTTGGAAAGAGAGGTGAATTCCACGGCGACATCCATCGCACCCGGGGACCTGCAGAATCGACGGGGGTGGATTTCCTCGAAGTAGATTTCGGCATAGGCGACGTCGGAGAGGATGATCAAGTCCAGCTTTTTGGCAAGCGCGACCATCTCCTTATAGAGGTCAAGACTCGCGACCATCGCCGTTGGGTTCGAAGGGTAATTCAGGACCACGGCGCGCGGCTTCGGCACTGAATGGCTCCAAGCCCGCTCCAGGGCGCGCAAGACATCCTCGCCGTTACCGGCGGGAAGGTGGCGGATGGCGGCGCCGGAGATGATGAAGCCAAATTCGTGGATCGGATAGGTTGGGTTGGGGACGAGGATGACGTCGCCTGGCGCGGTAATGGCTTGCGCCATGTTGGCGAAGCCTTCCTTCGAGCCAAGCGTCGCGATGATCTGCGTCTCCGGGTCCAGCTTCACGCCAAACCGGCGTTCGTAATAGGCCGCCTGTGCCCGTCGCAGCCCCGGGATTCCCTTTGAAGCGGAATAGCGGTGGGTGCGGGGTTTGGCGACGGTCTCGACCAGCTTATCGACGATATGCTGGGGGGTTGGCAGATCCGGGTTGCCCATTACCGAGGTCGATGATGTCCGCCCCTCGCGCCCGCGCGCTGGCCTTCAGCCGGTTTACTTCAGCGAATACGTACGGGGGCAGGCGCTTGATACTGTGGAATTCCTCGATCACGGGGTCGTTCTCTCGCTGGGACTGCCTGGGCGCGGGGCCAGCACCGCGTCGCCGGGCTCGTTCAGGTCCGATACAGGACGCTTTCTCCGAACCGGGAGACTGGTCCGGCTCAGTTCTGTGCAGATGATGTATCCATTAGATAAGCTCTTCGCCGTCCATTCGTCCAGCATCGCAGGCACTGTCAGGGAGCTTTCAGGCGGTTATTCCTACCCAAACGGTGCTTTCAGCGTGTGGCGTTAGCCGGCGATTTAAGCTTTTCACTGAGCGATGGCTTTTTTTCGATCGTTCCAGCGCGCTGCTGTTGGTCTCTTGCGAGACGATGCATGCTCTTGATGGCTTCAGCTTTCTGTTGTTTGTCGAGCAGGGCGACGGTACTCTGACGATCCAGTTCCGGAAGCCGAATGTCCGGGCTCGACATGCCGCATGCGGCAACCGCAATGGCAATAACAGTCATAACGATTAGCCTTGCAACAAACCGAAATGGGCGTCTGATCTTCACGGCTCAGCTCTAGATTGCGGTTGCCAGATAGTCCCCAGGTCTTCAACTGGTACTCCGCACTAATGTTGCGTTGCCGTGGGACGCTCCGAAGCGGTAGATTATTCGCGGGATAACCGCAAGATCTCGCAGCACGGCGCTGGGTTACGACGAGAGACGCCAATCAGTCTGCGCAAATTCTAAGGCGAACAGCGACTATGACGGAAGACAAGAAGCCAAACGACACGGATCTGGCGCAATACCAGATCAGCAACCCAGATCTGTTCGCTCAAAACATACTGCGGTTCTTCGAGGGCGCCGGGCAAGTAATGTCCGATTTTCTTGATCGTGCTGACAATAAGGCCACGCCGTATTCCACGGCCAGTGAGATCCAGGACGCGTCGAAGGTGCTAAACGATCTGCTGGCGCACTGGATGATGCGCGATCCTGCCAAGCTCGCCGACGCACAGGCCAACTTGTTGCGCTCCTATGCCGAGATTTGGAATGGCACTGTTATGAAAATGATGGGTGAAAACACCACGCCCGTTGTGAAGCCGGATGCCGGAGACAACCGCTTCAAGGATCCTGAGTGGTCAACCAACCCTTACTTTGACTTCTGGAAGCAGAGCTACCTTGTCACCAGCAGGTGGGCTGAAGACATGCTTGAATCGACAGATGGGCTCAGCGAACGCGACCGGCAGAGGGCCGAATACCACTTCCGTCAGCTGACGAGCGCATTCTCGCCGTCCAACTTCCCGATGACAAACCCGGAAGTAGTGCGCGAGACGCTCGCGACGGACGCTGAAAACCTCGTCAAGGGCGTGGTGAAATCTATCCGAAGATATGCGCAAGTCGGGCGATCTATTGAAGATCAGCCAGACGGACCTTGAAGCCTTTGAGGTTGGCCGCAACTTGGCCACGACACCTGGCAAGGTGGTCTTTCAGAATGAGATCATGCAGCTCATTCAATATACGCCGTCCACCGGCACGGTGCATCAGACGCCACTGCTGATCGTGCCGCCGTGGATCAACAAGTTCTACATCCTTGATCTTACGCCGGCGAAGAGCTTCATCAAGTATGTGGTCGATCAAGGCTTTACCGTCTTCGTCATCTCCTGGATCAACCCGGACGGTGCGCTCGCCGACATGAACTTTGAAGACTACATGCTCAAAGGAGTGCTGGAGGCCGCCGCGGCGGTGCAGAAGGAAACCGGCGAGGAGCGTATTAACGGGCTCGGCTACTGCGTTGGCGGCACGCTGCTCGCGACAACTCTGGCTTACGCTTCCAAGCGCCGTGAGAATATGTTCAGATCGGTGACGTTCCTGACCACACAGGTGGACTTCACCAAGGCTGGTGACCTGTTGTTGTTCATCGACGATGCGCAGCTGAAGAACCTTGAAGAGATGATGACCGAGCGCGGTTACCTGGACGGGTCGCGCATGGCGAACGTCTTCAATATGATGCGGCCGAGAGACCTCGTGTGGCCGTACATCGTCAACAACTACCTGCTCGGCAAAAAACCATTTCCATTCGACCTGCTCTACTGGAACCAGGATTCCACCCGGATGCCGGCGGCCAATCACCGCTACTACCTGCGCGAGTTCTATCACGAGAACAAACTGGCCAAAGGTGAGCTGGAAATCGGCGGTGAGAATGTATGTCTCAGCGATATCAAGATTCCGGTTTTCGACCTGGCAACGAAGGAAGATCATATCGCACCCGCAAAGTCGGTATTCATTGGTGCGCAACTATTTGGCGGACCAGTTGAGCTGGTACTTGCCGGTTCCGGGCACATCGCCGGCGTCGTCAACCCTCCGTCCAAGGTGAAGTACCAGTTCTGGACGGCATCAAAGGCGGCGGCAGAGACGCTGGAGGACTGGGTCGGCATGGCGCGGGAGACACCGGGCTCCTGGTGGCCTTACTGGATTGACTGGCTGTCGAATCAGTCCGGTGACAACATCCCGCCGCGGGAACCCGGGCAGGTCCTGGGTACCATCGAGGACGCCCCGGGATCGTTCGTCAAGGTGAGTTCATAGAGCTATCGGCCACGCGCGCAGCGTGATCGCCCCGGTTGGTAGCCGGTCTGTAGCCGGCGGCCGCGCTCTGGCGGCACAAATCGAGATTGGCTTCAACTATCCCCACGCCATCAACAGCCACACACCGAGAACCTGCACAATTCTTCATCAAACGAACGCAAATCGGCAACACTCCGGGCGGATTTTGACCCCATCGCAGGCCCTCCCGGCAATCTGTTAACTCAGGACTGACGTTCGCTGATATTGAATAGGCTTGAGGGATTTTTAGTGAGGTCTCATGATTTGCTGGCTCCTCCGCGAAGAGCGCGTGTTTTTCACACTGTTCGCCTTCACAGCGCTGATTTTCGTATCTCCTGCAGCTAACGCTCAGGATGGCGTTGGCACCACCACGTACAGTGTCGGCGTCGGCGGCAGCGTCGGAATCCGGCCGAAGTACGAAGGTTCCAAGGAATACGAGACCTATGGCTTCCCACTTATTCTGCCCAAGTTTGGCGGCGACAACGCATTCGCAGGCCGCGTGAAGTTCCGTGGTATCGACGACGTGCGCATTCGCGCCTTTGACGCAGCAGGCTTCGAGATCGGCCCGCTGGCCGGCTACGTGTTCGGCCGCGACGAGGACGATGGTGATCTGCTGCGCGGGCTCGGCGAAGTCGATGACGGCCTGGTTCTTGGAGGCTACGCCGGCTACCGGTTCGGCATCGTTATGCTCGATGTCTCCTACCACCAGATCGTCAGCGGCAATGATGATGGGTATTTCATCCGCGCTGGCGCGGAAGTCGAGGGCTACGTGATGCCGCGCGTCAAGGCCGTGGCGCGGGTCGGCACGACGTTTGCTGATGATAACTACATGACCTCGTACTTCGGTGTGAATGCCATCCAGTCGATCAATTCCGCCGCCGGTCTGCCCGTTTATGACGCCGATGCCGGGCTCAAAGACGTCCACTTCGGCCTGGCCGCCGTAGTTGATCTGACGGACCGTTGGAAACTTCGGGCTGGCGGCAAATATGCGCGCCTGCTCAATGACGCAGCGGACAGTCCGGTCATCGAGACCAAGGATCAGTTTTCAGCCATTGTCGGGCTCAGCTACCGCTTCGATTGGCAGCGGTAGGGCCTCAGGACCGTCCGCTACAGGATAGTTTCACTGTGACAACCTGATCGATCTCGTTGCCGTCGGCAGTCCGTTCGAGTAACGAGAAGCCATGGCAAAACCTGTAAAGCGCAAGCGGCTCGCGTCCGATCAGCCGAAGCCCGGCATCATCCACGTGCGCGGTGCGCGCGAGCATAATCTCAAAGACGTCGACCTGGAGATCCCACGCGACGCCCTCGTTGTGTTTACGGGGCTGTCGGGATCGGGCAAGTCATCGCTGGCGTTTGATACGATCTATGCGGAAGGCCAGCGGCGGTACGTCGAGAGCCTGTCGGCCTACGCGCGCCAGTTCCTACAGATGATGCAAAAGCCCGACGTCGATCATATCGACGGGCTGTCGCCGGCGATCTCCATTGAGCAGAAGACGACTTCGAAGAACCCGCGTTCAACCGTCGGTACGGTGACGGAAATCTACGACTATCTGCGCTTGCTATTCGCGCGGGTGGGGGTGCCGCATTCACCGGCGACGGGGCTGCCGATCGAAAGCCAGACGGTGACACAGATGGTCGACCGGGTATTGGAGCTGCCCGAGGGTACGCGGCTCTACCTGATGGCGCCGATCGTTCGCGGGCGAAAGGGTGAATACAAGAAGGAACTGGCGGAGCTTCAGAAAAAAGGCTTCCAGCGGGTCAAGGTCGACGGCAAGCTTTTTGAGATCCCGGACGCACCGGCGCTCGATAAGAAATACAAGCACGATATCGACGTGGTGGTGGACCGCATCGTGGTGCGGCCGGATGCGGCGGCGCGCCTGGCGGACAGCTTCGAGACCGCGCTTGAGCTTGCCGATGGCATCGCGATTGTCGAATTCGCCGACAAACCGCTGACCAAGGCGGCCATGTCGGGGGCCAACAAATCCAAGAACGAAACGCATGAGCGGATCGTGTTTTCGGCGCGGTTCGCGTGTCCGGTGTCCGGTTTCACCATCGACGAAATCGAGCCCCGGCTGTTCTCGTTCAACGCTCCGGCAGGGGCGTGCCCCACCTGCGACGGGCTCGGCACACAGCTGCAGTTCGAGCCGGACCTGGTGGTCCCGGATGGCTCGCTGTCGCTGGCCGATGGCGCGATTTACCCCTGGGCCAAGACGGGGGCGACCTCGCCCTACTTCGAACAGACGCTGGAAGCGCTGGCGCGCCATTACGGTGTTTCGATGCACAAGCCATGGGAGCGCCTTCCCAAGCACGTGCAGCTCGCCATTTTGTTCGGCTCGGCGGGCGAAGAGGTCGAGTTCATCTATGAGGACGGGCTGCGGCGCTATCGCAACGCCAAACCGTTTGAAGGCGTCATCGGCAATATCGAGCGGCGCTGGCGGGAGACCGACTCCGACTGGGTGCGCGAGGAGCTGTCGCGGTATCAGCTGGCGCATCCGTGCGAGGATTGCGGCGGCAATCGCCTGAAACCGCAAGCGCTGGCGGTGAAAATCAACGGCCTGCACATCGGCGAAATCTGCGACATGTCGATCCGCAACGCCGGGCCTTGGTTCCTGGAGCTGCCCGACCATCTCAGCGCGAAACAGCTGGAGATCGCGACGCGCATTCTGAAGGAGATTAACGAGCGGCTGAAGTTCCTGAACGATGTCGGGCTCGAATATCTCACCTTGTCGCGCAGCTCGGGCACTTTGTCGGGCGGGGAATCGCAGCGCATCCGGCTGGCCTCGCAGATCGGCTCGGGGCTGACCGGCGTGCTCTACGTGCTGGACGAGCCTTCAATCGGGTTGCATCAGCGCGACAACGACCGGCTGCTGGGGACACTGAAGCACCTCAGGGATCTCGGCAATACGGTGCTGGTGGTCGAGCACGACGAGGACGCGATCCTGACCGCCGATCATGTTGTCGACATCGGACCCGGCGCCGGCGTGCATGGAGGCGAGATCGTCGCGCAGGGCCCGCCAGAAGCCATTCAATCATCGAAGACCAGCCTGACGGGCAAGTATCTGTCAGGCGAGCTTTCGGTTGCCATCCCGGCCGAGAGGCGCCCTCCCAACCCGAAGAAGACGCTGAAGGTGATCGGCGCGCGCTCCAACAACCTGCAGGACGTGACCGCCGAAATCCCGCTGGGGCTGCTCACCTGTGTCACCGGCGTTTCGGGCGGCGGCAAGTCGACCTTGCTGATCGACACCATTTACCGTGCGGTTGCCCGGCGTCTCAACGGCGCGCGCGCGCATCCAGGTGAACACGACCGCATTACCGGGCTGGAGCATCTGGACAAGGTGATCGACATCGACCAGTCGCCGATCGGTCGCACGCCGCGCTCCAACCCGGCCACCTACACGGGTGCCTTCACGCCGATCCGCGAGTGGTTCGCGGGTCTTCCGGAAGCGCAGGCGCGCGGTTATCAGCCGGGGCGGTTTTCCTTCAACGTTAAGGGCGGGCGCTGTGAAGCCTGCCACGGCGACGGTGTCATCAAGATCGAGATGCACTTCCTTCCCGACGTCTACGTCACCTGCGACCAATGCAAGGGCAAGCGCTACAACCGCGAGACGCTGGACGTGCGCTACCGCGACCAATCGATTGCCGACGTGCTCGACATGACGGTGGAAGAGGGTGCGGAGTTCTTCAAGGCGGTGCCGTCGATCCGCGACAAGCTGGAGACGCTGAAGCGCGTCGGCCTGAGCTACATCCACATCGGGCAGCAGGCAACGACCCTATCAGGCGGCGAGGCGCAGCGCGTGAAGCTGTCGAAGGAATTATCCAAGCGGGCCACCGGGCGGACGCTCTACATTCTCGACGAACCGACGACGGGTTTGCATTTCCACGACGTGGCGAAGCTTCTCGAGGTGCTGCACCAGCTGGTCGAGGCGGGCAACACAGTGGTGGTCATCGAGCACAACCTGGAAGTCATCAAGACCGCCGACTGGATCATCGACCTGGGGCCCGAAGGCGGCGACGGCGGCGGCCGCGTGGTGGCGGCGGGCACGCCGGAAGATGTGGCCGCCTGCGAAGACAGCTACACCGGGCATTACCTGAAGAAGCTCCTGAAGCGTCGCGGCGGCGCGGCGGCGAAGAAGGTTACCGCAGCGGCCGCGAAGAAGCCCACGGCGAAACCGGCCGCCAAGGCGGTTCGGGCGAAGGCAGTGGCGAAGCCTGCTGCAAAGTCAGCGGCAAAGAAAGCCTCGCGCGGACGGCGGACCGGGAAGGCCGAGGCGGCGGAGTAGGGCGGAGTGAGGGGACCTAGCCTCCGTCGAGCAACCCTGATTCATTTGTGGCCTTATCGACGCAATCGCATGCGCGGTCCAAACCATCGGTTTGGCACTTTGAAAGCGCGCGGGCCATTGGCCCGCGACCGCTCGGCTGATGTGGTTGATGCCGGCGCTGAAGAGGGACGTCGCGGTGCGACCTGATTGGCGGGCTTGCGTCCGATAGCGTAGAGTGGCCGCCATCAATCCCTGACCCGAAAGAGATTGCCTTTGCGCCCGCTCTTACTGATCCCCGCCTTGCTGGCGGTTGCAGTCTTGTTTGCCTCCGCCGCACCGAATGCCATCGCAGCGAAGTTTGGTGATACGTGCGGGACGGTGGCGGGTGTCGCGTGCGACGAGGGTCTGTGGTGCGATCCCAGGTCGGGCACTTGCGGAGAGACGAATCCGATCGGAACCTGTGCGCGGGTGCCGCGCGTATGCCCGCGCAACTTCGATCCCGTGTGCGGCTGCAACGGGCGGACGTATTCCAACGACTGCGCGCGGCGGGTGGGGAAAATGGGCCTTGATTACAAAGATCGCTGTTGGACCGATAAGGTGAAGTGAAGGGCGCACGCGCGCCGCGCACCTCCAATGGCTCCCCTTCATCCACAGTCCCGTTCAGGCGAGCTTCATCGCGGCGGCGCATAGAGTGGCGGCGGGTTCAGATTCTTGCTGACAGCTCACTCGAGGTTTGCATGCGCGGTTTGGTTTTCATTTTCGTCTTTTTGATCATCACGGGACTCATCGCGGAGAGGTTCACCGCGGAGGCCATACAGCCGACGCTGGTGCAACAAGGCGTGACGTGCCGTCCGGTCGCGGGCGCCGAATGCGCGGCGGATTTGTGGTGCGATCCGAAGCCCGGCCAGTGCGGTGTCGCGAACCCGGACGGCACGTGTGTCAGGCCGTCGCCGATCTGCACGCGCGAATACCGCCCGGTGTGCGGCTGCGACGGGCGCACCTATGGCAATGACTGCGAACGGCGCGCGGCGAGGGCCGGCCTGGCACATGAAGGCCAGTGCACGGAAGCCGGAAACTGATGATCCGCCTTCGTGTCGTTATGCCGCGGACGGCGAATTGCTGCTGAACAACGGTTATTTGCTCAATGACGGCCAAAACAACGACGCAAGCGTTGCATCCATTTCTTTGCTCCCCCTATTATTCTTGTAAAAGACCCAATAATCGGGAGACCGCAATTGATGGACTTCGAGTCCGAGATCAAAGACGTCAAACTCCGCGTCGGTGACCTGGAGGGGGCCGTGAACGTGATCGCGGGGAAGCTTGGCAGCGCCCACCCGGAGATCGTTGCGTTGAGCTCAGCGACGGCAAAGCGTTTTGAAAGAGTGGAGGAGGCCACCGGACATATCTCCGTGCAGCTTGACGACGTCAGCAGCCAGGTCTGGTCACTCAGGGACGACTTCCCCGAACTGCTCGGCTCGGCAATCAAAGCGGCGCTGCGCAGCACCCTGGACTAGCGCGCAACGGGCGCGGAACTGGCTAGAAACTGGCGCGCCTCTCGTATACGTGATTTCCCCGGTCTTGAAGCTGACGGAGTTGGTCGCGAGGTTTCAGCATCATCAATGGTGCTGGGCAAGTTTGCGGAGGACATCATGCAGGTTTTCAGAACATATCAGTCAATCCGGGTTGCCGCGCCAGCCGAGGAGGTGTGGCGGACGGTGCGTGACTTCCACGACTTCGGCTGGTCGACAACGATAACAAGCTGCGAAGCGGTCGGCGACGCGGCAGGCGACGTGGCTGGAGCGCAGCGCCTCCTCAATGACGCCTTCGCGGAAACGCTTGTCGAACACAATGACGGCACATACACGATGCGCTACTCGATCGATGACGGCCCCAGTCCGGTGTCGGCGGGGGATGTGAAAGACTACGTTGGCACTTTGCAACTGCGGCCGATCACGCACGACAACACGACATTCGCGGAGTGGACGTCATCGTGGAAATCCGATGACGATGCAGCGGTGGAGTTCTGCGGCGGAATCTATAACGCACTGCTCAGCGAACTGGCGGGACATCACCGAGACTGAGCCACCGTTCAGCGGCCGCCACGGGCCGCACAGTCGACGCAGGTGGCGATTGACGGGTCAAACTCAAGGCGCTTTTCGGCGATCGGCTCCTCACACACCAGACACTCACCATAACTGCCGTCGGCGATCCGCTGCAGAGCGGCGTTGATGCGTACCAGTTCCTCCTTGCGCTGGCGCTCAGAGGCCAAGGCCATCTGCTGCTGCTGGATCGCATCGATGCGCGAAACGCGCCCGACGCTGGTCTGATCGAGTTCGACCGCGCCGCGGCTGCCGGCACTTATCTCCTGCAACGCCTTCAGTTCTTCGCGGCGCGCTTCCAGTCGCTGGCGGAAGCTTGCCAGGTTGAGATTTGCGCTCATGGGGGAAGCTTACGCCTCGATAGGACCCGATGTCACGCGGGAGGAGGATGGCGCGAGCTGTTTCTTAACCGGCAGGCAAAGTGCTCAGGTTATGGTGAAACCGAAAAAAAAAGCCCCGGATGTTAATCCGGGGCAAGGCAGGCTCGAGGGGAGGAGGAAAAGCTCAACTTCGACAGTGCGGTCAAAGCGGTGCCGGACAGGCGCCGACTTCGACGAAATGAGGTTCAATCGGTAACTGGCGATCAGTAACAGGTCTGCTCAAGTTCCCACTTTACGATCTTGCAGACTTCGCGGCGACCGTTCCACTTGCACTTGCGGATGGGGAAGCGCTTGTAAGTGCAGTAATAATCGATGCCAGCGTGGCCCTCATAGCCACGCATCGGCTTCTTTGAGTAGTATGAGCGCTGGTAGATCTCTTTGCTGTTGCCGGCTTGAGCAGCAGTTCCGGCAAAGGCCATGATCAGGGCAGCGGCGGCCGCTGCGAAGAATAGTACGGATTGGAAAATGCTGATTTGCATGGCTTGTATCCCTTTTAAGGTGTCGGCCAACGGCCCCCGCTTCATTCGATGCACTGAACCTAATCGACGTGCGTTCGGGGGGCTGTTCCGTGGGTAACAATGATCGACAGTATTGGTTCCGGCTTTCCGGTCGCGGGCTGGTTCAGTCTAGGTCCGTTCATAGCCGCAGCACAAATCGCAGCTGCCACAACCGGTTAACCCAAGCGCGGGGGGGACCTGCCCGACAGGGCTGGAAGCTGGCCGCATTGGCGTTGGTGGCATTGTTATCCGCGCCCTCACCGGTGCTCGCGGCCAACGAGGAGGCTCCAGGCCCCAAAGCCGCAAAGCCCGCTGGAGCGAAAAAGCCGATCGGCCAGCGCAAGGCCGAGCTGCAAAGTCAGAACGCCGACTTCGAACTGTTCCTTGATCGACTGATGATGGCCGAATCCGACGGCCGGGATTATCTCAAGAACCGCCGGTCGAGCGCACTTGGGCCTTACCAGTTCATCAAGGGAACGTTTCTTTATGTGACCCGGCGGCACTTCCAAGAACGGATTGCCGGACTAAATACAGCGCAGATCCTGGCCCTGCGAACAGACCGAGAGTTTTCTAGAAAGGTGGTGGCTCAGTACACGCACGAACTCGCCACCCACCTCGCGCGCAATGGCATCGCCACGACATACGGGCACCTGCGGCTTGCGTACCTGCTCGGACCGAGCGGAGCCACCCGGGTTCTAAAGGCCAAGCCGGCAATGCTGGTGCGGCGGCTGATCTCACGTGCGGCGGTGGTGGCCAATCCGTTTCTCTCTGCCATGACGGCACAGCAGATCATCGAACGGGCCAACCGCGACATCTCGATGGACCGGTCAAAACAGCTGGCTGTGCGGCTTCAACAGAAACGCAAATCGAAGCGGTCGGGCATTCGCGTTCGCTGCAACCTTGCGCGGCCCAGCTGCCGGCGGTGGCTGGCGTTGCGCAAACGAAAGCTCGCGAGGCTGCAAAAACAGCGCGACAGGCTCAAGAAAAAGGCCGAGCAATAGAGCATGGCGGTTGGCGGGCGCCGCATGTCTTGAGAAATTCGCGTGGAGAATGCCTTGTTGGTGCGGCCGGAGCCATAATTTGCTCGGGATCGTTCGGTCAAAGCCTTGGTTGTTGATCAACATCAAGCAGAGTCCAAGAGTCCGCACCTTGCAAGATAAGCTGCGGTATGCTGGTGACATAGTTGTTCAAATCTGAGGCGGGGCGGCGCGGATACTTGAACTTGAACAAGACCACTGCGCATTATCGCCGTATTCGTGAGACTTTGGGTGTGTACTGCGCAGCGGGCGGTAGTCCGCGCTAAACACTAGAGATCAAGGAGGCGCATGATGTCGATCCGCTCTGTCGTCCTGGGTGCAGTCGCGGTCAGCGCACTGCACATTGCACAGGCGATCGCAGAAAGCTGCCCGGGTAATCCAGATGCACTTGGTGTGGCGCGGACTGTGGAGATCGATACCACAGGGGGCCCGGGGTTCGGCCTGGCACAATACAAGCTCTATGATTTTCTGCAGCCGGGCGAGATCGTTTTAACGTTTGATGATGGTCCCTGGCCAAAGAATACGCCCGCCGTGCTCAAGGCCCTGAAAGAGCATTGTACGAAGGCGACATTCTTCACGATCGGCAAACATGCCGTCTGGCATCCGCATATCCTGAAACAGATCGCATCCGAGGGTCACACAATTGGCACGCATACTTTTTCGCACGCCAATCTCTCGAAGCGAAAGATGAAGGGTGCCAAGGGACGTGCCGAAGTCGAGAAGGGTGTAAGCGCCGTGAAATTCGCGCTTGGCGCGCCACCGGCACCTTTCTTCCGCTTTCCGTTTCTCCAGGACCCGAAGGAAATGGTCGGCTACCTGGGCAGTCGAAACCTCGCAATCTTCTCGATGGACCTCGACTCATTCGACTTCAAGCACCGCAACCCTGACCGGGTGATCAAATCGGTGATGTCAAAGCTCAAGCGCAAGGGCAAAGGCATCATCCTCATGCACGACTTCCAAAGGGCGACGGCGAGAGCCATGCCCAAATTGCTGAAGACGCTAAAGGATAAGGGCTACAAGGTCGTGCACTTGACGGCCAAGGGGCCGGCCGCTTCGATCGCCGCATACGATGATGAAATCAAGAAGGAATTCGCCGGCCCGATGGCGAACGCCAAACCGTTGTCGAGCGTCGTCAGGACGGTGACAGGTAAGTAGGACGCTTCGATCCGCGTCCTGAGGTCCGACTGTCAACGGCCAGCAAATGGCTCTGGCTTATGTGAGGACTTGGGATGCTGAACCGCTCTAGATCGACCGCCATATTGCAGAGCGCCCTATTCGGTTTCGCCGTTTGTTGGGTTGCATGCCTGCCAAGCGGTGGGACGGCCGCCGCGAAAACTTGTGAAGCTGAAGAGTTTTCACGCGAGGTTGATGCGGCCGGAGCGGCGCTGCGCGGTTTCAATGCCGAAATGGCCCCCAGACTGCAAACCCGCATCCGTGAACTGAAATCGGCGAAGGGCTGGAAGGAATCCGAGTTTCAAAACCTTGCGCAAGACTATCTGTTCGACAAGCAGACCGCCGAGTTTGACAGCGAGGCAAACAAACTGCTCGACCGGCTCGACGAACTCGGCAGCACTGGCGAACTAGGCGGCGCCGATTGCGCCAAACTGAAAGAGCTAAAGACCACTGGCACCGCGTTGCTCGATGTGATGCGGAAAAAGTCAGCGTATACACTTGCCCAAATCGACAAAGAAATTGCCTCCGGACGAGACAGCACCGAAACGGCTGTGCGCGGCTCAACAACGTCTTCCCCAACGACCCAGGCTGATGCGCGCCATGCTGCAGCAACCGCAGCAAAACCGAAGCCCCAGCCCGAAGCGAAGGTGAAGCCGAAAAAGGCGAAGGTTATCAAGAAAGCGCCTTCACGGCCGCTTGGTCCTGAGCCGGAAGACGTTGCGATGGCCGGGCCCCTGGTTAAGCCCAGCACGAACCGTTGGGAGACCGTGACCCAATCGTCAACGGCAACGCCGTCTGGCGTTGTCCCACCAAGCGGCGACATTCAGGTTTTACAGCCACCGCCGGGCGCCTTTGCCGGTCCCAACGAGGGTTATACGGTTGAGGAGATCCGCGACGCGACGCGCGGTTTCTTCGGCACGATCTCAACCAATCTTGCCACGGTCATCGAACACGCATTCCGGAATTGGGGGCGGCCAACCGCATATGTGCTGGGCAAGGAGGGTGGCGGTGCGTTCCTCGCCGGCGTGCGCTACGGCAAGGGCACGTTATTCATGCGTAGTGGCGCTGCTCGGAAAGTCTATTGGCACGGCCCGTCATTGGGCTACGACTTCGGTGCGGAGGGCTCGAGAACGTTGTTCCTGATCTACGCCCTGAAAAACCCCGGCGATATCCACCGGAGCTTCACCGGTGTTGACGGATCAGCCTACCTCGTCGGTGGCGTCGGAGTGACCTTGCTGAAGGGCGGCCCGGTCATCCTTGCACCCATCCGATCAGGACTGGGACTGCGTCTTGGCGCGAACATCGGGTACGTTCGCTTTACCCCAGAGCCGACCTGGAATCCGTTCTGACCTGCAGACGCCTCGTCAGAGTTGAGCCGCCTCTTTCTTTGTCAACATTCGGCAGGCCGATGTTGAGCTGAGCACCACACAGAAAACTAAACTGTGCGGTGCTCTACGTTCGGCTCTCGCGTCTTGCAATTTTATTCGCTGCTGCCGGGCCACCTGAAAGCGCTTGGCTTGTAGAAGCTGTAGTCCTTCTTCTTTCCACGACGCTTCTTTTTGGAGGTGGTCGGCTGTGGTGAACCCCAGAAATCGAAGCCCGAGGAGGCGGCGTAGGTGTTCTTGGTTTTCTTCTTGGCGACGGCGTAGTAGGGCGTCTTGCCATGGACGGAAATGCGCGTGCGTGCCTTTCCATGCCGGCTGACGAGCCCGTAGAACTTCTTGGCGTTGGAGGGCGACAAGCGAATGCAGCCATGCGATGCCGGGCGACCGAGTGCGCCGGTGTAGTAGGTCGCGTGGATCGCAAAGCCACGATGGTAGAACACGGAATGCGGCATCGGCGAGTTGTTGTACTTGCGCGAATAATGCATGCGCGTCATCCACTGGGGCTTGTAGTTTCCGGTCGGCGTGTAATAGCCGGCGCGGCCCGATGAAATCTTCCAGACGTGTTTGACGGCGCCGTTCTCGGTCACGGTCATTGTCTGCGATGACAAGTTGACCGACGCCCTCAAGGTCGCTGGCAGCGACTTCGGCTTGGGTTTGGCGACGGCGATAGCAGCGACCTTCTTTTCGCCGGCCGCCGAGGCCTTCTCAGGTTCCGACTTGGAAGCGGAGGCCGGCACGGCCTCAACCTTCTTCGCGGATATGATCTCGACTTTCTCCGCCACCGGCTCGGCAGCAAGCGGCCCGGTCAGCACAAAGGCTGCCGCAGCCGCGCACAAAACGGCGCATCCCCGCATCGTCTAAAAACTCCCACGCTTACTAACAGTACAAAACTGGGTAGACGCTAACCTGGGAGCGCTGCGGAATGATTAATGCCTCGCGCGATTTTGAGACCGCGTGAGCATTTTCCCGTTTTAGGACAGGCGTTAACGTTGCCTTAAGAACTACCGAATTTGAATGCGTGTTGCGCCGCGACCGTAACGGCGAACGAGAGAATAGAGCCGGCGCGCGTTGCTAGGCGCAAGGCGTACGCAACCATGCGATGCGCGGCGACCAAGACGCTTCGTTTCATAGGTCCCGTGAATTGCATAGCCACCGCTGTAGAAAATCGAATAGGGCATTGGGGACCAATTGTACTTGCGCGAGTGCCACATGCGCTCCAGACGCTGCGGGCGATATGAGCCCGATGGCGTGGTGTAACCGCGACGGCCCGTCGACACACGCCATGTATGACGCAGGTGTCCGCTGACATAAACGCGCATCACCTGCGAACCGCGATTGATCTTCACGACCACACCGGCTTCAGCATCGCTTGCCGGAGTCACAACAAACGCGGTCAGCGCAAGTGGAATGATCGCCAATAGTCTTGAGAAAGTACGCATACCCAGCCTCTTTACAATGTACATAACCCACACCTAGCAGGTTGTACGTGTTCACCTGCCGGCACAAGCCCCCACATCGGTTAAGCAAATTGTTAAGTAAATCTCAGCCGGGCTCAATCGGTGATGGTTTGAGACGTTGCGATGTCGAGCCGGTGTTTTGTTTGTGCGCCGGAGCAGCGCCGCTCATTCAGGCCTTGACCATCTCATAACCGGCAAGCGCGCGTTTGCGTGCTTCGGCATGATCGACGATGGGGCGGGGATAGGTATCGCCGATCACGATGCCGGCCTTTTTGAGTTCGTCTTGCGAGGCCAGCCAGGGAGCGTGAATCGATTTGGCCGGCATCTTCCCCAACTCTGGAATCCACTGGCGTACATAGGTGCCGTCGGGGTCGAATTTTTCTCCCTGGGTCACAGGATTGAAGATCCTGAAGTACGGCGCGGCGTCGGCACCGCAGCCGGCGACCCACTGCCAACTGGCAGCGTTGCTGGCGAGATCCGCATCGACGAGCGTGTCCCAGAACCAGGCTTCGCCTTCGCGCCAGTGAATGAGAAGATCCTTGATGAGAAACGAGGCTGTGATCATGCGAACGCGGTTGTGCATCCAGCCGGTTCGCCACAGCTGGCGCATGCCCGCATCGACAATCGGAAAGCCTGTCCGGCCTTGCTGCCACGCCCGCAGGTGCCCGGCATCGCCGCTCCAAGGGAAGGCATTGAATTGGGTTCGCAGCGGCTCGCTAGGCAAGTCAGGGAAATGAAACAGGAGGTGGGCCGAAAACTCCCGCCAAACGAGTTCCTTCAGGAATGTTTCGAGGCCCTTGCCCTCATAGCCCTGGTTCGCGGCCCAGGATTTCACCGTGTGCCATACGGCGGCGGGGCTTAGTTCGCCAAAGTGCACGTGGGGGGAAAGGCGGGAGGTGCTTTCGCGGTCGGGGCGATTGCGGCCGTCGTCATAGCCGGTAAGGGCTGTTTCCAGAAACGTCTCGAGGCGCACGTGCGCTCCAACCTCTCCAGGTGTCCAAGTTTGCCAGAGGCCGCCGGCCCAATCGGGATCCGTTGGCAGCAGGTTCCAGTCACTGAGTTGCTCGCTTTTCACATCACCTTTGTACGCCGTCAGTCTGGCTGGTGCCGGTAACGGTTTCCGGGGTTCGCCGCTCGCATTGAGCGCGCGCCAAAAGGGCGTATAGACTTTGTAGGGCCGGCCATCCTTGGTGCGAATTTCGCCAGGGTCCTTAAGTAGTGCACCTGGGAACCGGCGCACTTCGATCAAGCCGTCCCCTTCGGCCAGTTCGACGTGGACAGCAGCTTCGAGCGAGGTGGCCCAGGGTTCATAATGGCGTGAGAAGTTGACCCCTCGGGCGCCGACTTCGCGTGCCAGTGCCGGGACGATCTGGGCTGCCGAGCCGCGACGCAGAACAAGCTTGACGCCGAGTTCCGCGAGGCGGCCTGACAGTTCCACCAAGCTGTGGTGCAGCCACCAGCGCGACGCCCCGCCCAGCGCCCACTCGCCAGCGGCTCCATCATCCAGAACAAAAAGCGGTATGATTGGAGCGCCCGCCTCGGCGGCCCTCGACAGCGCGACGTTGTCTGCGAGGCGGAGGTCCTGGCGGAACCAGACTATGATGGGGCGGTCGCTCATGCCGGACAAAGGCTCCGTTTGGGAAATCCGAAGTGCCGTGTTGGGGGTAGTAAGCAAACGCATCGGGCCGGCTGTTGGTTCAGCGAACCAACAGCGGTCTTATTCCCGACCCCGATTGACGGGGTGCAAGCACGATAGGATCGAACGGCAGCAGGCCGGGCCGCAGCTGCATCAATTGAACAGCATATCGAAAATCGTCTTCGGCTTGCGGCGACGTTTGCGGTACTTGCGGCCGCGGCGGTTGCTGCGCGGCTGGGCGAATCCAAATCCGCCATCATCTGCCCAGGGCGCCCACGACGGTCCACCGGCTCTGCGACGCTGCCTGCGACGCTGCGCCCGGCGCGCGGCCAACGCGGGATCGACAACAGGGACGCCCTTGCGCAGTTGGAATTGGTCGGTAACGCCGTCGACGCTGGCCACGGTCACCGAACCGTTCTGCGACCAGGTCCATCCGGCAACCTTTTTGCCCAGACGGTGTGGTTCAATCGCGACCACGCTGGCAGAACGCAGATCAATGATCGCCGCCTGCTCCATCTCCTCGGGGCCTTTGGGTCCTTCAATGACACCGCTGTGGTAGGTGAGGACACCGATCTGGCGGAACGGCCTTTGCTTTTCTTCCCAGGACAACAGTCTAGGCTTGCCCTCTCCCATCATCTCGAGAGGCACGCGAATCTTAGGAAGCTTTCTGTTGACCGCGAAATAGCGACCGCGATTGGTGACAACAAACCAGCCGGCAGTGCCCAGGCCGTCGACAACGCGGTCGCCTTCCATGGCTTCGGGGACACCAAGGCGCGCCAGTGCATCGAGGGCGCGCTTGAAGCCGGGCTTCTTGTCAAGGGCTTTGCGGTACGCCTTGATGGCGGCATCGGACTTGCCATCGGCTTCGTCAGCGGCGGCTTCGGCCCACAAGACCTCGGCGTTGGCGGAATCGAGCTTGCGCGCGGTCCGCAAGTCACTCCTGGCGATTTCAGGACGTCCCGAGCGGACGTAGGCGTAGCTGCGATAGGCGAAAGCGACCGCCGAACGCGGATTGAGCTCGATGGCTCGATTGAGATCGGTGAGTGCTGCTTCTTGCACGTCTGCCATGGTATGGGCGAGGCCGCGCGCCTCGAATCCCCTAGCGTCCTGCGGGCGCAATTCCACGACACGGCTGAAATCTGCGATCGCCGCTTCGAGCTGGCCGGAGGACAGATAGGCGTTGCCACGGAGCAGGTATGCTTCGGCGTTCGAAATATCGAATGCAATGGCGCGGGACAGGTCTTCAATGGCTTCATTGAAGTGGCCGACGCGAAGCTTTGCTTCTGCGCGGCTGCGATATCCGGAGGCGAAGCGTGAGTCAGACCCTACGGCGCGGGAAAAGTCGCGAATGGCGGCATGCGGTCGGTCCAGTTTCAAATGAGCGCGCCCGCGGCCGGCCAGTGGCGCCGCGGCGGCCGGCAACAGAGTGACGGCCTGGGTGAAGTCCCGGATCGCCTTATCGGGCTTGCCAATCTGCATCATTGCGCCGGCACGGTTGTTATAGGCGGCAGCATATCCAGGAGCGAGCACGATGGCGCGGTCGAAGTCCTTCACCGCCTCGTTGGGTAGGCCAAGCGCGAGCAGCAGGTTGCCACGATTGTTGTAGGTAGCAGCATATTCCGGAAAGAGCTCAACGGCTTTGTTGAAGTCGTCGATTGCTTCACGCGTCCGCCCCATTCGGACATAGGCGACGCCGCGATCGTTGAGGATCGTGGCACGACGGTCATCGGCGAGGGAACGATCGCTCAGTGCCGTCGAATAATGCTGGACCGCCTCATTTGATTTGCCGCGCTGCAAAGCTAGTGCACCGTTGCGCACATAGAGCTGCGTCGACTCACCAACGCGCGCGTCGAGCGGCGACGGCGCGGCTGTAAGGGCCAGCGAGGCGGTTATCAATGCGAGCGCTGCGGCGAGGCGCGCAGGCTGGCTCATGGCAGGCTCTCCATAGATGGCGCTGGCTTGGACGGCTCAGCTCTACCTACAGTCTCTATAGCAGCATTCGGCCTGATTTGTGTTGCATCAGCGCGGCAGGGTTGACCTGAGGTGAACGGAAACCAGCGCCCGGTCGGCCTAACCCCTGGCGTCCCGCAACTCGCGTTGTTTTGCATGTAGATGACGTAGTACTTCGGGGATGATCTCGGGCAAATCCTCGGCGATCAGTCCGGGACCGAAGCGATTCGCGCAATCTGCGTGGACCCAAACAGCGGCACAGGCAGCAGTAAAAGCGTGCTCACCTTGGGCAAGCAAGCCGGTGATGACGCCCGCCAGAACGTCCCCAGAGCCCGCTGTGGCGAGCCAGGGCGGGGCATTGGTGTTTATGACTATCAACCTGCGAGCCGGTTCCGCAGGCGGCGGCAGCGCGATCACCGTGTCGGCGCCTTTCAGCACAACGACGGCCCCGCTCAAGCGCGCGGCTTCGCGTGCCCGATCGATCTTCGAACCCTCTAGATTTGGAAACAGCCGTGCGAACTCACCTTGGTGCGGGGTTAGTACGACCTGCGAGGTGCCGGGCCCGATCGCTTCGTCCGCGCGCTGCTTTATGGCCGCGAAGAGGTTGTGGCGGTCCTTTTCGTCAGCAAACGATGTCAAGGCATCAGCATCGAGGACGATCCCGGCGGTGCGCGCCGCCAAGGCCTGCAAGACCATTGTGCGGGTCTTCTCGCCAACACCGAAGCCAGGGCCCATCAGCACTGCGTTCTTGCGCCTGTCGCTGAGCAATTGCTCGAACTGCACGGTTGTATCGCACGCGGTCAGCATGATCGCAGTCAGGTGGGCGGCGTTTTCCTGAAGCGCTTGAGATGGACTTGCGACCGTGACCAGTCCTGCGCCAATGCGCAATGCAGCGCGGGCGCCAAGGCGTGCGGCGCCGGTCGCAGCCGGCGGGCCGGACAGGATCAAGGCGTGCCCACAGTCATACTTGTGCGCCTGAGGGTGCCGTTCCCGTATCGCCGTCGCGGCCTGCCAGACGCCGTTCAGCTCAATGTCGGGCTTTATGCCGTGCTGGAGGACCGGCTCGCCATCTCTCAGCCGACAGATCGCCTTTTCGGGAATGCCGATATCCGCGAGCACGACTTCGCCGCACAGATCACGTCCAGGATAGAGCACGTGCCCCGGCTTAAGCCGAAAGAACGTAACAGTGCGATCCGCCCGGAAAACGTGGTCGCCGAGCGGCTCGCCGGTGGTTCCATTCAGGCCGCTGGGAACGTCAACGGCAAGCAAACCTCCACGTCGCGTGTGTAGCTGTTTCGCAAGTTGTGCCGGTTCACCCTCAAGCGGACGCGCGAGACCGGCCCCGAATATTGCGTCAATGACAAGGTCCGCACCGGTCACGCCATGTCTGGCGCCGTCAAAAGCCTGAACCGCGCCCATCGCCAGCCAGCGTTTCGCCATCTCGGCGGCGTCGCCCTTGAGCCTGCCCGTTTCCCCCAGGAGGTAGACAGCGAGTTGGTAGCCGCGCTCCTTGAGATGGCGGGCGGCGACAAAACCATCGCCGCCGTTGTTGCCGGGACCACAAAGAACGACGATGCGGGCTCCGGCATCGACCATCTTTTCAGCCTCGTCAGCCACCGCGCGACCGGCGTTCTCCATCAGGGTGAGGCCAGGCACACCCATTTCGACGGCCAGCTGATCAGCCTCGGCCATCTGTTCATTGGTGAGGATTTCAAGCGGTGGCTCTTTCATCTGTGGTGATGCCTTGTACACCCCTGCCAGCGGCCAACGTAATCTAACGTTCAGCACGCCGCAGAGCATTGACTATTTTTTCGGCATGTCGCCTGTTTCGTGGGCACGGAACACTGCGCCAGATTGCGCCTTGTCCCGACTAATTGCGGCAAGGTATTCCAAACACACAACTTTATTTCTCGTTCACCAATTGGCACAGGGCGTGCTAACCATCGCGCGATGACCGGACTGGTCGATCAAGCTGACCAGCCGGCCAATGGAGGTCCCAGGGAACCATGAAAAAGATCGAAGCCATCATCAAACCTTTCAAGCTCGACGAGGTGAAGGAAGCTCTCCAGGAAATCGGCCTTCAAGGCATTACCGTTGTCGAGGCTAAAGGTTTCGGCCGACAGAAGGGACACACTGAACTCTATCGCGGCGCTGAGTATGTCGTCGACTTTCTGCCAAAGGTGAAGGTTGAAGTCGTGCTCGGAGACGAGATGATCGACAAGGCCGTGGAAGCCATCCAAAAAGCCGCCAAAACCGGCCGGATCGGCGATGGCAAGATCTTTATCTCAAGTGTAGAAGAAGCGATCAGGATCAGGACCGGCGAAACCGGTTCCGAGGCCATCTGAACCCGGCATCCGGCGCCATCTTCGCACTTCCCGCCAGCGAACGCCGCGTTCGTCAATTACCTCCGCAATCCTCCAACTCGCTCCAACACGGGGAGACTCTATGAAAACCGAAAGTGATGTCGTCCAGCTGATCAAGGACAAAGACGTAAAGTTCGTGGACTTCCGGTTCACTGATACACGCGGCAAGATGCAACACGTGACCGCGGATGCCTCGTGCATCGACGAAGATCTGCTGAGCGAGGGCTACGCGTTCGACGGCTCCTCGATTGCCGGCTGGAAGGGCATTGAAGCGTCCGACATGCTTCTCATCGCCGATCCAGAATCGGCCCATATCGACCCGTTCTTCGCACAGACAACGCTTGCTTTGTTCTGCGATATCCGAGAGCCGTCGACCGGTCAGGCCTATGAGCGCGACCCGCGTTCGATCGCCAAGAAGGCCGAAGCTTTCATGCAGTCGAGCGGCGTTGGTGACACGGTCTTTTTCGGCCCAGAGGCCGAATTCTTCATGTTCGACGACGTGCGGTTCAGCGCTGAACCATACAATACCGGGTTCCGTGTTGACTCGACGGAGCTGCCGTCCAATTCCGGCACCGAATACGAAATGGGCAACCTCGGCCACCGGCCGCGCACGAAGGGTGGTTACTTCCCCGTACCGCCAATCGACAGTGCCCAGGACATCCGCTCCGAGATGCTGGCGGTGATGGCTGAAATGGGCGTCTCGGTCGAAAAACACCACCACGAAGTCGGCGCCGCACAGCATGAACTCGGAATCAAGTTCGCACCAATCAAGACGATCGCCGACCATCTGCAGATCTACAAATACTCGATCCACAACGTCGCGCAGGCCTACGGCAAGACCGCGACGTTCATGCCGAAGCCTGTGTTCGGCGACAACGGCTCGGGCATGCACGTTCACCAATCGATCTGGAAAGGCGGACAGCCGATGTTTGCCGGCGACAAGTATGCCGACTTGTCAGAAACCTGCCTGTTTTACATCGGTGGCATCCTGAAGCACGCCAAGGCGATCAACGCTTTCACAAACGCCTCGACGAACTCTTACAAGCGTCTGGTGCCAGGTTACGAAGCTCCGGTTCTGTTGGCCTACTCGGCCCGCAACCGTTCCGCTTCGTGTCGTATTCCCTACACCACCAGCCCGAAGGCGAAGCGTGTCGAAGTCCGCTTCCCCGATCCGACGGCCAACCCGTATTTGTCCTTCGCGGCGATGCTTATGGCGGGCCTCGACGGCATCAACAACAAGATCCATCCGGGCGACCCGATGGACAAGAACCTCTACGACCTGCCGCCGGCAGAACTCGCTGAGATTCCAACTGTCGCCGGAACCTTGCGTGAGGCGCTTGAGTGCCTCGACAAAGATCGCGAATTCCTCAAGTCCGGCGGTGTGTTCTCCGACGATATGATCGATGCCTACATCGAGCTGAAGATGGAAGAAAATATGCTCTACGAAATGACACCGCACCCGGTCGAGTTTGACCTTTACTACTCGGTCTAAGCGGTGCCACCGCGGCGCTTGGTTCCATCACATGGGACTATGAGAAAGCAAAATTAATGGCGGCCCGGGAAGACGCTCGGGCCGTTTTCTTTTTTGGTTTTCCGTGACTTGCGGAGTATTATGAATAGCCGATCTTTTAATAGGTAAATAGCATTGACGGACCCGCAAAACAGTAAGCAGAAACGCTGATTAGCGACCATCCCTCTGCGACGTTTGCAACGCAAATACGAATCAGGATTGACATCGAAACATCATAGGCGCACCATCTTAAAAAGGATCAAGAAGGAGGTCTACGAAAATGCTTCCACCTGGTCGATTTTAAGGACTGACAACACGGTGAGGAAATCACTGCGGTCGCAGTCCAAACAGACATCATTGAAACTGTGCGGGCAGAGGTCAGTTCAACCGCAAGTCTCGTAGGCTGTATATGCGGATACTCGTCAGCACGAAGCAGCGATTTAATACTGCCATGCGCGCTGCTCCGAGATGAGCGTAAGGGATTGATCGAAGCCTGATTTGACCTGATGTAATCGGGCCGGGCGTGCAATAGGTGAGAAAACGACAGCGTATTGTTCCAAGGAATTCGGCACCCATTTGGAGATGGGGCGAATTTAAAAAACGGATACACACGCAATGAAACTCACTTGAAACCAAAGCGCCAATCCCATTGCAGAGATGGAGCCCGGGGGATCGAAAGATCCTCACGGGCTCTTGACTTTTTCGCCTCCCATTAATCACGCGAAGAATTCGTAAGCAGTCGCAATGCTGCGGGACCGCCCGCGTACGATTAATCCCGCGCCGCCTGCAACGCCTGGGGCAGCACTTGCGCAAACAGATCGATCTCGTCATCGAGACTCGCCGTAACGCGGATGCAGCGATTCAATGGTGCGACACCGGGCATCCGGATGAAGACATCGCGTGCGAGAACCTCATCGAGGACGCGACGTGCGAATGCGGTGTTGCCGCAGTCGATGGCGACAAAATTGGTCGCGGACGGCAACGCCTCCAGGCCGTTATCCACAGCAATGCGAACTATCCGTTCGCGGGCTCCGGCGATGCGGCACACGGCAAGGGCGAGATAATCCTGATCGTGCAGCGCGGCGAGCGCACCAATCTGGCCGATGCGGTTGATACCGTAGTGATTGCGGACCTTGTCAAACGCGGCGACTAGGCCCGCCTCGCCGACGCAATAACCGATCCTGGCACCCGCCAAGCCATAGGCCTTGGAGAAGGTGCGATATCGCAGCACCTGGGGATTTGCCACGTCGATGGGAGGGAGCGTCCCTGCAGGAGCGGTGTCGCAGTAAGCCTCATCCAGGAGCAGCAGCTTCTTGGGGGGCAGGTCCCTTACGAGAGCCGTGATCTGGTCGGCCGACCACCATGTACCCATGGGATTATCGGGATTTGAGATGTAGAGGACCTTCGCCTCTTCCGCCCTGGCGGCATCAAGCAAAGCGGCAAGATCCTCCCTGTCGTCGCGATAGGGCACCTTGACCAAACGGCCTCCGTGACCGGTTACATGATAATTAAAGGTTGGATAGGCGCCGTCGGAGGTCACAACAGTATCGCCGCGATCAAGAACAAGATCGCATGTGAGCCCCAACAGCCCGTCAATGCCTTCGCCGACCACGACATTGCCCATGCCGACTCCCAAAAACCCGGCGATCGCCTCGCGCAGTTCGTAGCTCTCCGGGTCAGCGTACATCCAGCTCTCACCCACCGCCTCGCGCATGGCGGAAAGGGCGGAAGGAGCTGGCCCGAAGCCACTTTCGTTGGCTCCAAGGCGGGCATGAAACTGGTTGCCACGCGCGCGCTGCAAAGCCTCCGGGCCGACAAACGGAACGGTGTCCGGCAGGCTCATGGCGTGCGCGGTGAGAAACCTCGAGGATGCACTTTTCATATCAGGCACAACTCCGCCAACTCCCGGCGCATCTTAGCCGGCATGCTGGCGACTTGTGAATCGTTGGCCGACCCAAGGTCAGGCGGTGCGTCCTCGGCGGTCAGATAGCGCCAGCCCTGGAATGCACGGCGTGGTGTCGGGCGCACGAGCGTGAGTTCGGGATCGAGAAGCAAACGGCAGCAACGGCGGCCGTCCTCCTTGGTGCCTTCTTCGAACCCGACAAGGCGTTGCCGGACCTGGATCACCCCCTTGATCACCCAAAAGAGGCAGCCACCGTCGAGCAGCTCGCCGGTGCGCTTGGGGGACTGATAGGTCGTGTGAAATAGCCGCGCTTTGTCACCCTTGCGCCGGGCTTCGGCGAGCCTGCCTGCCTGCCAGTGAGCCAGGTCCTCGATGGTATGCGCACCAACGCAGAGCTTGACCAGGTGGAGTGTCATCGCGCCGCTTCTTGCTGTTTGTTCGCCATATAGGTCGCTACGAATATGGATAAAGAGCCGATGCCCGAACCGGTTGCAAGGTGCTCGGCGAATTGAAGCGTGGATCAGTGAGCGCAACGCTGTGGCGAGAATGCTCGGCGATGAAGAATTGCCTGTGATGCTGGAATCAAAGTAGATTTTGAGTTCGGAATGCTGAACGTCTTGAGCAACAAGCTCGCCAACAGTTTTTTCGCACCGCTTCAGTGTTGTCCATACAGTTGCCCCAGTGGGGCCTGATTTATCAGTATAAATTGAGAACATCGCTCACAGCGCTGGAGAGCATTTCCATTCAGATGATCAGGCGATTTGCGCGGAGCCTTCTACTCGTTGGCTGGCTGGGAGTACTCAGCGGTTGCGCGGCGACAAACGCTCCGACGTTATCAACCAATTCCGTCGGCGAAACCCAAGAAGAACTCAACTGTGGACGCATAACCGGGCGCATGAAAGTGTGGATCCTCAGTCTGCGCGGCGAGGGCGCACGGTCCGGAACATCGTCGCTATCCAAAGGGCTGCAGTACTTTGGAACCGGCGTGGGCATGACCTCAGGTTCAGCAGCCGATCCCGAAGGGAACAGGGCGCGAGAACTTGCGAGACTCGAGAGCTACAACAACAAGCTCAAGGAAATGGGCTGCAAGAGCTATGACTTGCAGGCCGAACTGCAGCAGACCAACATGCGAGTCATGCCGAAGCCAAATTAGGCGAGGGCAGTTCTGGGTTGGATCTCATGGCTTTGAGCTTGGGAGCTTTGGGCCGGGCAACAGTTCGTTCGTGCGTCCGGTAAGCCAGTAGACGACAAGACCAATCCATTCGCGCACGCCAAGGTCCAGACGCTCAAGGCCCGATGGAATCGACGAAAACATTCGCACGAGGTCGCGCGCATCTCGCGTGCGATAGTCGACAGGAGCGGCGGTGACATCAAAACCCACGGCGCGGAAAACGCCAATGGACCGCGGCATGTGGTAGGCTGAGGTGACAAGTAACCAGCGCTCGTCGGGCTTCGGTGAGAGTAGCTCGCGGGTCAGCTTGGCATTCTCGTAAGTGTTGCGGGACTTCGACTCCAAGACAATGCGCTCCGGTGATATGCCGACGTCCTCCAAGAAGAGACCGACCGGGCCAGCGGCATCACTGCCGCGCGCCAATAACCCGCCTACGCCTCCGGTGAAGACAACCTTCGCCTCCGGCCAGCGGCGAGCCAGACGGATCCCCTCGGTTAATCGCTCGGCCGCCTCGTTGATCGCAAGGCCGTCGCGACCGGCACTAACCCAGCCGTCTTCAAATCCGCCCAGAATTATGATCCCGGTCACGGGTTGGAAAGCGGCGGGAAGAGCTTGACTGGCAAAACGCTGCTCAAGCGGCAGCACCAGGTAATTGCCGATCGGCAGAAAACCACCAGCCAGCATCACAAACAAACCACCGTATGCCAGTGCAAATCCCAGCCTGCGCATGCGGGTCAGCGCCAGGATGAGCAATCCAAGAAGCATGGCAATCGCGCACAACGAGGAGGGCTGTGCCACGAGCCAAAAGACCTTGGAAGTGAAGTGGAACATAAAAGACCGCCGCTTAACCGGGTGAGACTGGAGTGGTTAGCATCATTGAAAAGGCGGACTTGTGACAATTAATGCTCGTCAGAATCCTGCAATCGACCGGAAAAAACCGGCTGAAGACTTCACAGGCCGGTTTCGATATAGAGTTTCGTCCAGGAGGACGACACGAAATGCAAGACGGCAAAGAAGCGACTGCCAACGGGCCCACGACCGTACCGTGGCCGCCGATCCTGATCGTCCTGACGCTCTTAGCCGCTGTGCTGCTTGGCATTTTTGTTCCCGTGCCCTGGCCGGGCCTCGATGACGGGCCTGCAAGGGTGGTGGGGATTGCTCTTGGCATCGCCGGTCTAGCGCTCGTCATTTGGGCGATCACGACGCTGCGCCAGCACGAGACCGCGGTGATGCCTACGGAGCGCTCAAGTGCGCTCGTCACCAGCGGGCCATTCCGCTGGGTCCGCAACCCTATCTACCTTGGAGATGTCTTGATTTTTCTGGGCGTGGCGGAGGTCACCAAGAACATCTGGTTCGTTATCCTTGGGCTGGTGTTCGCCGTGTTTGTCACATGGCTTTCGATCCTGCCCGAAGAACACCATCTGGAGGCGAGGTTCGGCGACGACTATCGCGCGTACAAGGCCAAGACCCGCCGTTGGATCTGAAACCGGGATTGGGGACCCATGAGCCGCGATTACGCCGAAAAAGAGCGCGAATTCATTGAAAGCCTGAAGGCCGACACCGGCCGCGATCTAGCTCAGTGGATGAACGTGATCGGCGCTCAGGAGTTTGCCCACCGCAATGACATCATCGACTGGCTTCGCCAGCAGGGCTTCTTGTTCGCCTGGGCTTCATGGCTGGAACGCATCTACCACAACGGCGGCAAGCCAATCTATTATGACGAGGCGGCGCCGAAACCGGCTTCAAGCGAGGCCGTGCGAGAAGCTCCAAAGCCGATCCATGAGGCGCGCCCACCGGCGGCCGCCAAGCTCATCAGCGAGCCGCCGAGCCAACCTCCGGCTTCATCCGCACCCGTCAGCAGCGCTCCAGGCGGCAGTAATCTCGCGCCCGAAATCAAAGCACTGATCGCTTCGGCGAGGGCTTATGCCCCGCTTGCCGGGTACTTGATCCGCCGGATCAAAGAGGCCATCCCCACCACCCGGTTCGAGGCGGGGCCGAAGCACATCGCCATGCATACCGGGCCGGAGCCATTCGCGCTCCTGGCTATCGGGTCCAAGGATCTCAGAATCGCTTTCGCCGGGCCGCCAGGTGTGCACGCGGCGCCGCATGAGAAAGTCCGCCTGTCGAACCTTGGATCGCCGCTGCCCGCCGGCCTGACCCACATGATCCAGCTGACTGATGCCCGGCAAATCGATGAGGCTTTTGTGGATAGCCTCGTCGGGGCACAAACGCGCGCCCACAGATAAAACAAAAATCGTGGCAATTTCAGCAACTAGGTGCGATTCCGATGGTTCAGCGTTTGCAGACCGTGGTGTTAACAACCATGTGATTGCCATCATCGCATGATTAAAAATCATGTGGTCGGAGGTCATTCAGATGAGACGTAGCATTCGCGGTCTTGCACTACCGGCAGCATGTTCCTTGTCGCTGTTGGTGGCCGCTGCCGCACCGGCGATGGCGCAAACAACCTATCGCGACACGATCGGCGACCTCATGGCTCAGGTCACCGGCAACGACACGGCAGGCACAAAACAAAGCAAGCCGGCGCCCGATCCGCGTGAAGACGACAAGGCCTACCGCCAGGCACGCGACCTGATGCAGGCGATCGATGCGATCCTCAAAGATACGGCCGAACATCGCTCGGATGCCCAAAAGCTGCCGCGCAAGGACGAGTTCATTGTCACGCCACTTTGGACAGAAACCCGCGAAGACCGTGAAAGCCACATCCGGACGCTGCTCGACAGCGCGCTAAGCATCGTCACCGACGCGCCCGTTGTTGAAGTCCAAAAGAAAGTTGAGGGCCTGAGGCGCAACATCCGCGAACTCGAAGACAATATCGTTCAGCTGAAGGAAAGGCAACTGACGGCACCCAAGGACGGCATGCTGCCAGGGATGTTGACCGATACCGTCGGAAGCCTTGCCGCGGAGATCGAGGATGCGCAAGAGCGCATAACAAAGAACAGAACTGAGATCGCCGAAGCCAAGACGGAAATTCGGGCGGCGCTTGTCAAATCCGGGATCGAACTCGGCGACGGGCAGATCGACCTTCTGCTCGACAGCGTTCTTTCCGGCGACCTCGTCCGGCTCGTCGCAGCGTTCAATGCCGCCAAGCTCATCGACACGCAACTCGCGGACCGGCTGTCGGCCAGTGGCGACAACATGAAGGCCGCGCGCAGGTACTTCGCCATGCACGCGGCGCTGTTTGCCATGCTTGTCCAAGCGCAGCAGGCAACGATCGACAAGATCGACCAAAACTACATTCCGAAACTCGATGCGATCTTGAAGGACATACGCACGGCACGTGCGAGGACGCGCAAGCTCATGAAGAGCGGCGGCAATCGTCCAGATCAGACCCGGGCGCTCAATGCAAACCTGGAAAGCCAGAAGATTGCCGAGGAAGCGGCGCGTGGCTACCGGCGCTACCTTGCCCAGCAGCGTGAGCAACTGGCGCGGGCGCGATCGCGCGCGGTGCATGACTTGAACATCGCCGACAACACCTATGAAACGGTGGAAGCAAGCTTCCAGCTGCGTTCCCTGATGCGAGATTCGGCGGCCTCGTTCGAAGCCATTCAGAAGCTCGAAGCTCCGACCTTTGATCAGATCTTCAAAAACGAGGAACTGCGCAAGGAATTCGAGAACCTGACACGCAAGCTCGACGTGCCGACGAGTTGAAGAAGCTCACCTCGCGAGTTCTTCGAGTCGCCGCATCTTGAGGCGGGCTGTCGCGACCCGCAGCGCGATGGCACCAAGCATCCCGGATCCGGGATCGAAATCAACCAGCGTCCACGCGCGACCGGCTTCAGCGTCGCCATCTACCGACTTGATCCTCGCGGGCTCGTCCGGATCGAGCGAGACCTGAAAACTGTCGAGGCCGCGCGCGATGCCTTCGCCGGTTGCCTTCAGGAACGCTTCCTTGCGTGTCCAGCACCGGAAGAACGCGTGCTGTTGATGCTCTGCTGCGAGAGCCTCCAGTTCCGCGACCTCGGCCGCGGCGAAGAAGCGGCGGGCAAGGCCGTCACGAACCGGACGGACGGCCTCGATATCGATGCCCAACGGCGCTGTGCGGCAGACCCCGAGCGCGGCTCTGGATCCGGAATGGCTGAGATTGAAGTTTAGCCCGGGCTGCGGCGCGCTCAGCAGCGGCTTGCCGGCTGGCGTCGATTGGAAAACCAGCTCCGCAGGCTGACAGCCGCAGTAGGAGGCGAGGATCTGGCGCATGCGGCCGCGACCGCTGATGAAACGACGCTGGTGCGATGAATCAATGAAGCGTGCAGCGCGGGCCAACTCGTGATCGGACAGGGTCTCGCGAAGCTTGTCGGTTACCGTATCGGGTTCTTCTATCGAGAAGACCCAGACCTCGACGACGTGGTCATCGCCAGATTCGTGGGTGGCCGTCTTGTCGGCGGTGGGGTTCATCGCAAATAGGGCGAAGCCCGCTCAGCGGTCTGAGGGCCGACGTACTGCCAGCTGGTGGTACTTGCAGCTTTTGACGCGTCATGGGAGGGCGCCGTGCCCCTGTCTGCCGGAAACGCGGCTTCTTTCTTCCAAGGCAGAACCTCATCGACAGCGGCCGGTTTCGGTCGCGGCTTTGAGCTCTTCTTCCTCGTCTTTCGCTTTGGGACGCTGCGATCGCGCGGCGCTGGCGAAACAACAGCCACCGGCAGGGCCGATTGCGAACTTGAAGGGGTTGCCGCATTCGCGTCGCGCAGAATCGAAATCGCTCCATAAAAAGGCATGAGGCGCGGTGTATTTGGGCTCTTGGCCAGATTGGCGGCAACCTTGTCGCGGTAATTGGCGACGAGTTCCGGGCGTGCGGTCACGGCATTGCGATGGCGCAGATGCACGACCTTGAAGCCCCTGTTCTTCAGGCCTTCAAGAATCGCGGGCAAAGCCTTGGCGGTTGCCGGCTTGATATCGTGAAACAGCAAGATGCCGCCGCCGCGATTCTCGACGCGCTTCAGCGTCACTCGTGTCAACTCAGCGGGGTCGGCGATGAAGCTGTCGTCGGAAACGACGTCTACGGTGAAGGTGGCGACGCCGCGCTTTTGCAGATAGTCGAGCAGCGGTGCGGAATCGTTCAGTCCGGTAAAACGGAAGAATGGAGCAATCCCCCCTCCCGTTGCGGCATCAAGCGCCGCAAAGCCGCGCTCGATTTCGCTCTGGGCCCGTTTTGCCGGCATCTTGGGCAGCTGACGCGGGTGCGCCCAGGTGTGGCCGCCGAGTGTGTGGCCGCGGGCGATGATATCGCGGGCGATAACGGGATATGCCACCGCCATTTTGCCGACTGAAAAGAACGTGGCGCTTGTGCAATGGCGCTCAAGCGTTTCGAGAATGCGAGGAGTGACCCAGGGACTGGGGCCATCGTCAAAAGTGAGGACAACCTCCTTTTCGCGCAGAAACGAGGGCTCGCGCTGCTGTTTGGTCAGAGCGCCGAACAAAGGGCCACCTCTGGCATCGACCTCGACGATGCGCTCAAGGCCGATCGCATGCTCCGGAGCGGCGCAGTCGTTGGCGCCCGCCGGAAGCGCGAAAACCATACCCGCGACTGAAATCGATGCGACGAAGAGGCTGCGCATTCAGCGTCCCTTGTGATGCGTTCTAGGCTAGATGATAGCGGTCTAACCGATTCCCTAGTCGCAAGTTTTGCGGATCAGAAGGCCGGTTGATGGCGTTTTGAGAGCATCAGTTTGATCTGTGGAGCTTAATATATTGTTCATCATGCAAATGCAGGCGCAGTGGCGCTCCGCGCGCGACGGGCCTCGATTGCCGGCCGCAGTGAGCTGGAAAAATCAGTTGTTGAATACTTCTCGGCGCCAGTCTTCTTGAAACGCACCTCGCAGGGCAGCGGCATCGCTGGCGTCCTTGGCGGCCGGCTTGGCGACCGGCTTGGCGACCGGCTTGGCGGCGCTAGCCCTATTCTTGCGGCGAGCCTTAGCTGGTTCCGGTTCTTCCCCGGTCAATTCCTCACGTGACTGCTCGATTGCGGTGCGCGAGCGCCCGGAACGTTCCGGCAGCGGGCCCCTGAAGAGCCCTGGCGGTGTGATCTCCAGAGGCTGAATAGCCGGGAATTCAGAAGAGTTTGAGACCGGCCAGACGATGGAACGCGAGGCCAGCGGGCGGCGTGAGGCGATCTTCTTACGCCTGTCGGCCTCACGCTTGGCCATCCGATCGTATTTCGGCAGCGTCGTGGCCGGCTTTTTGGGAACGAGGTGTACGACCTTGTAACCGCGCGCGGCAAGTTCATCGAGCAGCATATCAACGCCACTGGCGGTCGAACGCTGAATATCGTGGAACAGAAGGACGCCCTTACCCAGCCGTTTCAGCCCCGCAAGTGTGCGCCGGACCATGGTCGAGCCCGACCTTGTGCGAAAATCGAGAGAATCAACGTCGATCGAGAAGATGCCCTGCCCACGCTCCTTCAGGTGCTGCTGCATGCGGCGCGGGTCGCTCAAATAGGGAAAGCGGAAAAATGGCGCGACAGGCTTGCCCAAAGCAAGGGAAACGGCGCTGATGCCGAGCTCAATCTCTTTTTCCGCACGCTGGTAACCGAGCCGACCCTGCATCTTATGAGACCAGGTGTGGGTCGCGACGGTGTGCCCGCGCCGGTCGATTTCCTTCACCATGCTCGGATCGACCAGCGCCATGCGGCCAACCATGAAGAACGTTGCTTTGGTGCAGTGCGCCTCTAGGGCGTTGAGTACGGCGGTCGTCTTCGGCCTCAAGGGGCCGTCATCGAACGTCAGCACGACTTCGCCAGGTCTCAGGAAGTCGATATCCTTGTACTGCATATTGCCGAAACGCGGGCCACCCGTCGTATCGACTTCAAGAATCCGAGAAACTCCCAAAACGCCCCTACGTTCGGAGCAGGAGCGCTTACCGGCTTGAGCCTGGTCGGTCCCAAAGGACCCAAGACCCGCCACCGCCATCAGTGCGACCACGAGGGTTGCCGCAATCCGCATCATTCCGTCGTCCCTCACCCTGTCACCGCTCGCAGGCGCTTGTTCTTGGGAAAGCTGTCATACGCTCATAAACTGGAGATTACGAAATAACTCTCAACGAAACACTGCTTTTCGCGTCACACTGTGTTGCTTTGTCGTCCTGATGATGCGTTCCCGCCTCAGAATATGCTACCCACACAGGCGATTCATTGACAGGCGTTATTGTTGGAACGGGCTTGCATCAAGCTTGCCCGCAACTCGGGCTGCAAGGACTGGTAAGGCATGGATTCTCGCGTTGACGAGGCGGTGGACACTGAAAAAGAGCAAAGGGAGGCCGTCAGCAAGCTCGTTAGCGAGCTGGGCAATGCCCTCGAGGCCGGTGACACTGGGGAAATCCGGGCGCTTACGGCTGATGTGAGGGCGCCGGACCTTGCCGAGACGATCGAGCTATTGGATCAGGAGGAGCGGGTCAAGCTCATCCAAATCCTCGGCGACGACTTCGACTTTGACGTCTTCTCGGAGCTGGACGAAACGGTTCGCGACGATCTGTCCGAAGAGCTGCCCAATGAATTTCTGGCCAAGGCGGCGACCAAACTTGATTCGGATGATGCTGCCTACCTCCTCGAGAACCTTGAAGAAAGCGACCGGCAGGAGATCTTTGAGCAGATCCCGTACGAGGAGCGGGCCGCCCTTGAGCGCAACTTCGAGTACGACGAAGAGACCGCCGGGCGTCTCATGCAGTCGGACTACGTCGCCGTCGCACCGTTCTGGAGCGTCGGGCGCGTGATTGACTACATGCGCGAGAGCGACGAACTGCCGGATACTTTTTCAGAGATCTTTGTCGTGGATCCGGCCTTCAAGGTGCTGGGCGAAGTGCAGCTGTCACGGTTGCTGCGCACCAAGCGACACGTGCTCGTCTCGGAGATTATGAACCGCGACCTGCATCAGGTGCGCGCGACCGAGGACCAGGAAGAGGTGGCGCGCCAGTTCCGAAAGTACGACCTGATATCGGCGCCCGTTGTCGACGAGAACGACCGGCTCGTCGGCGTCGTTACCGTCGACGACGTTGTCGATGTCATCCAGGACGAAGCCGAAGAAGACATGCTGGCGCTGGCAGGTGTTGGTGATGAAACGCTGGCGGACAGCGTCTATTGGACGGTGCGTTCGCGGGTACCGTGGCTGGTCGTCAACCTCGGGACCGCGATCCTGGCCTCCATGGTCATTCAGATGTTTGATGCCACGATAGCGCAGATGGTGGCGCTTGCCGTGTTGATGCCGATTGTCGCATCGATGGGCGGTAACGCGGCAACGCAAACCATGACCGTCACGGTGCGGGCGCTGGCCCTGAACAAGCTGTCTCGGGTCAACGCGCCCAAGGTCATCACCCGTGAGACCGTGGTGGGACTCGCCAACGGCCTCATCTTGTCGGGGATCACGGCTGCGGTGGCGTTCTTCTGGTTCGGGTCCGGGCCATTGGCCGTTGTCATCGCCGTTGCGATGATCGTGAACCTGCTGGTGGCCGCCGTCGCCGGGATCCTGATCCCCATCGCCATCGATTGGTTCGACCTCGATCCGGCGCCTGCGTCCGGTGTCTTCGTCACCACGGTGACCGACGTGATCGGGTTCTTCGCGTTCCTCGGGCTGGCCTCGATCTGGCTGTTGTGAGGGGGCTTTCCGCATCTCATGGGGCGGGCGAGATCATGTCCAACCGGCCTGCGCTCTGCAGGCCGGCTGAACATCGACTTTGTGTCTCGTGACCCACTTAGGCGCCGAGCGGGCAGGCGACGCGTTCGGGCTGCGCCTTTTTTCCGCGCCGGAATGATGGGTCCTTGCGCCGTCGAGGGCGGCGTTTGGGTGCTCTCTCGGGGGCCTTGTCTTCACCGCCAGCACCGCCTAGCAGCCTGCGTCCGATCAGCTTCTCGATATCTCGAAGCAAACCAAGTTCGGCGCTATCGCAAAGGGAGATTGCCGTGCCGGTCTTTCCGGCCCGTGCTGTGCGCCCAATCCGGTGCACGTAGGCTTCAGGCACGTTCGGCAGTTCGTAATTGACGACGTGACTCACGTCATCGATGTCGATACCCCGCGCGGCGATATCGGTGGCGATGAGGATCGGCGTCTTGCCGGCCTTAAAACGATTAAGAGCCTGGATGCGTTGGCCTTGGCTCTTGTTGCCGTGGATCGCAACCGATGCGAGGCCCACATGGCCCAGCTTCTTACTCAGCCGGTCCGCACCGCGCTTGGTGCGCGTGAAGACGACCGCCCGCTTAACGTTGGGGTCGCGAAGAAGATTCACCAGGATGGCCAGCTTGCCGCTGTCTCCCACGGAAATGACCCGCTGGTCGATGAGGTCGACCGGACGCGCCGCCGGGCTCACTGAAATCTCCTGGTAATCCGTCTGGAAATCCCTCGCCAGTGCGCGCACGGGTTTCGGCATTGTGGCCGAGAACATAACCGTCTGCCGCTTGCTTCGAAGCTTGGCCATGATCCGCCGGATCGCGGGAAGGAAACCGAGGTCGAGCATCTGGTCGGCCTCGTCGAGAACAATCATGGCGGTGCGGTCAAGGCGAATAGCGCCAGAAACGAGATGGTCTTCCAGCCGGCCTGGAGTGGCGACCACGACATCGACGCCCTTTTGCAGGGACTTTATCTGGGGGCCGGCCTTCACGCCGCCGACGATCAGCGCCGTGCGCAACCTCGTATGGCGGCTGAAGCCACGGATGCTGTCGGCGATCTGGCCCGCGAGCTCGCGCGTCGGCGCCAGGATGAGGGCGCGGCAGTAACCCGGGCCCGCCGGCCGCTGATCGCTTATGAGTCTGTCGAGTAGCGGCAATACGAATGCGGCGGTCTTTCCGGTGCCGGTCTGCGCAATGCCAAGCACGTCCGAACCGCGGCGCAGTGCCGGTATGGTTTTTTCCTGAATGGGGGTGGGGATGGTGTAGCCTTCCGCCGTTACAGCGCGAAGGATGGGCTCGGCGAGGCCGAGATCGTCAAATTGGGTCAAGTAGTCACTTTCATAGGCTCGCTTGATCACGGCACATTGCGTGTGCGGGAACAAGTCAAGTGGAGACGTATCGGGGAAGCTTGCGTAGATCAGCTGCCTGGTTCATGCGTCCCGGACGCGTTCAAAACTCGATGTCGATCACGGGACGCTAATTCGTCGTCAGCCGCCGCGAAAGGCTTAATCGCTGTCTACGCGCGTAGGCTGTTAGGCTGCGTAGACCACAAATGTGGCGGAACAGCAAACGAATTCGACTTTGCGGCGGCACCCGCCGCTGGCGGGGTCCGGACGGCGACGGCCAATGCAGAATAACTCCGATGCAGAAGATGACCGTTTCAGAATTGCTCGAAGTCCTCGGAGAAACGCCCTCGCTGATTAAAGACTGTTAATGCCCGCGAGGCGGCGCCGCGCAGCAGCCGCCAAGGCTCCGACTTCATTAGGACTTCCAATTCGGGAAGGGGATCGGGTGTCTCGTCAGCAACTTTGTCCCAAACGGTATGGAACTGGTCAATCGCCGCTTGTTCCTCAACCGTGAAAACTGGCTCGGTGAATGCTGGCCGGCTTTGCTCACTGACCCAATCATTCCATTCGCAAATCACCTCGGTGGGCACGTGCGCGATCGGCACGTTCTTTTGATACTCCAACTGAGCGGCAAAGTCGGAAGCGACCTCCAGGTATTCGATGATGCGATTTCGCACCCGCTGGGTGATCAACAACTGCGAGGGTTGCTCAGGAGTATCCGTCATGACCGGCCCTACGATGACTGCGTGCCGGCGGGCTGAGCCGGACAGCTTTGTCTTGCCGAGCTTGCAGCATCAGAGTCCTATAGCGCTGTAGGCATTTGATATGCGCTTGATGGCGATCGTATAGGCGGCGGTTCGCATATCGAGTTCTTCGCCATCTGACTGGCGCGCATTTGAAATTTCCTGATAAGCGCCACGCATCATTTCATCGAGGCCGGACCGAACGAGATCGATCTCGCGCGCGCCGGAAAGAAACTTGCGGGCGTTCTCCGAGGGAAACTGCATTCCGGTCATGGCTTCCAGCGAATGCGCCAGCATCCGGTGGCTTGTTTCGTGATGCCGGCGTTCCATCAATCCGAATGGGATGTGGGTCAGGTTCTTGACCCACTCAAAATAGCTGACGATGACGCCGCCGGCGTTGACGTACAGATCCGGGAGCACGGCAATACCTCGCGACCTGAGGATTCGGTCGGCCTCAAAGGTCGTCGGGCCGTTGGCAGCTTCGGCGATGAGTTTTGCCTGAATGCGTTTGGCGTTTTCGGAGTTGATTACACCCTCCATCGCTGCCGGTATCAGGATCTCGCAGTCACGCGTCAAGAGGCTGGCGCCGTCTTCGATGACTTCGGCGCCCGCGTACCCCGTCACGCCATTGTTTTCTTGCAAGTATCGCTTCAGACCCTGGATTTCGATGCCTTGATCGGCGAAGACACCGCCATCGCGTTCAATGACGGCGATGATTTTGCAGCCATCTTCCTCACTCAAAAACTTGGCGGCGTGATAGCCGACATTTCCGAGGCCCTGGACGATGACACGCTTGCCGGCGAGCCCCGGCGTCAGCCCGGCTTTCGCGACATCATCGTCGTGCCTGAAGAACTCTCGGACAGCGAACTGAACGCCTCGGCCGGTTGCTTCGATCCGCCCCTCGATCCCGCCGGCCGCAAGAGGTTTACCTGTAACGCACGCGAAGGCATTGATGTCGCTGGGCGACCACCTGCGATACTCGTCAGTCATCCAAACCATAGTGAGTTCGTTGGTTCCCATGTCGGGCGCAGGAACGTTTTGGCTGGGGGCGAGGAAGTTGTGGCGGGCGAGTTCCTGGGTGAAGCGGCGCGTGATCTTTTCGAGTTCCTCGCGGCTCCAGTTTTTGGGATCGATCCTGAGCGCGCCTTTGGAACCGCCAAAGGGAAGCCCCATGAGAGCGCACTTGTAGGTCATCAGCGCTGCCAGCGCTTCGACCTCGTCCTGATCGGCGTCAGCGGAAAACCGGATGCCGCCCTTCGCCGGGCTGACGTGTGTACTGTGCACCGCCCGCCAGCCGATGAACGTCTCCATTCGACCACGCAACCGGACCCCAAAGCGGACGACGTAGGTCGCATTGCAGACCCGGATCTTTTAAGCGAGTCCGTCCTGCATCGGCACACGGGCGGCCGCCTTTTCAAACTGCCGGTCAACGTCACGCAGGAAGGACCATCCGGTCATTCGCTGGCTCCAGATTTATCGGCCTCCGACGCATTCGGACCTTGGGTGCCCTTGCCTCGGCCGCCCTTGATTGCAAGAACGACCTTGCAAGCGTCCGAAAGTTTGCCACGATGCTTGTCAAGGCATGCCGGCACCCGCCCCTCGCCATGCTCAACGTTGGAACAGAACTCAGCGATTTCCTTGCGGCATTCGGTGAATACTCTTCCCTTAGTCAGGCCGCCGGCGGCATCGCCCTGTCGCCCCCATCCCGGACCTTTCCGGTCCAGAGCAGACCTGCATGCCGGTGAAAGCTCGTCTGTGTGCCCACTCAGGCAAACCGGGACAGCTCCGGCTCCATGCGGGACATCTGGACAGAACCTGGCGATCTCGGATTTGCAATCCGCCAACACCGTATCATCCGCCGCGGCCGAAGCGGTCATAACGCAGATTGCCGGGATGCAAGTCAGTATGGGGAATGCAGCTCTCATGGTGTGGTTCCCGTTGCAGGCTGCCCGATGAAATGACCGGCCGCACCAGCCGGCGGTGCTGAAGTATAGGCCTTTACAGGCTAACACCAACGCGCAAGCCCAGTCATCCGAAGCCGTCTGCGGCCGGCAAGCGCTTGATAGGTTCGAGCCCGCCCTGGTGCCGGAGCGAGGATGAGGAATGACGGAAGAACTAGCCTCGCTGTGAGCTTTGCTATCGCACCTTCGGCCAGCGCAGCGTTGAGAGTGATGGGGCGGCCTCTTGACTTGGCGGCGTTTGATAGCAAATGCACCCAATCGAACTTGAGTTATTGTCCAGCCCGGCTTCCCGGAGCCCTAGGTGACCTGGAGAATGACAAACGAATACAGCGGTCTAACTGGCTCGCTCGCGGTTTGTTCCCAGGCCTTCCGGTCGAGACGCCCGTGCCTAGAGCGAGTGATTAAGTTGTGGATGGCACCAACTCTTTTGCCAACGGCCAAATTGCCGTCGCAACATAGAGAAAAACGGATCGCCAATCCGTTTGTTGAAGCGAGGCTGGATCTATCGTGCACTTGATTTAGGGCACGCGAAAAGTGGGGTGAGCCGATGAATTCTGCTTCTGTCGAGATTGTCAGTCGAGGCCGACGGTTCCAGATCGTTGCCATGGAGACCGAGGCGCAGGGCCGAATGGTGGGCGTCAAACCCGTTCGCCCGACCCGCGACTGCGGTATCGAGATCATTTACGAGACCAAAGCGGCGACAGCCGAGCCGCTGCAGGACTGCATGATGCGCTGCGCACGCGAGTGGATGGCACGCCACGCATCTTAAGGGAACGGGCTTGCCACCGGCCGCGGCCATCATCCACCGGCTATCGCGCAGCCCGGCAACGTTGACGCTATTCCAAATCGCCGGTTCGTCGCTACACCGCGTAGGAGACGAAGGAGATGTGCGCCACCTTGCTTTCCACTCCGGTTACGCCTTCGACGTCCTGCAACAGGCGTATCGTATCAGCAATGAATTCCGCATCCGGGGTCGCCCCATGGAGGGTCACCTTGCCGTCCGAGACTTCGACCTCGAAACCGTACCGGTTGGTAGTAGCGCCGTACGCGCGTTCCAGAGCTGACCGGACACGCGCGAGAACCAGCTGATCCATCAATTGTTTTCGCGACTCCGGTGTCTCCTGAAAGGCCGGACTTTGAGCCATGCGAACGATGTGATCAACACAATCCTCAACCGGTATGCGGGCGCTATTCAGCATCAAGGCGTAGAGCGTTTCGTCCCGCCAATCGATCCCGAAAAGCCTCTGCATAGTGCCGGAATGGGCGGCATCGTTGCGCTCGATCTCCCGGCGCGCGGTTGCCTCGTCTTTCAGTCCGATCCTGTCCTTCAGGATACCTTCCCTAAACGCCATCGGGGCGCAGACGCGGACACAAACGACATGTGGGATGGACTTCAAAAGATAGGTCGCACCCCAGCCCCGGATGAGAACATTGCCCTTTGCGGCGAGCTCCAGGATCTCCAATGCGGTGTATCGCGACATGCGCTTTTCATCGAGCTTCCACCGCTCCCACATCGATGCCTCGCCTTCGAGGAGTCGATGTACCTGGCTTTCCGGTAAGCCGGTCCAGGTGGCGATGTCGTGTTCGACGAGTTCGTGATGGATTACTTCGAGGCCCAAATGATCGGCTACTACCAAAGCAACTTCGCCCCCGAGAGTTCCCATTTCGCGAGCCATTGCAATCACAGCCATAGCTTCCTCCACTGGTGCTGGTCGATGTCAGTGCCCGCAAGCGGGCGAAGAAAACGGGAGCCACCGATCGTGTCAAAACCCGTTTTCGCACGCCGGATTGCTAGTGACGCGTGCTGATCTGCGCGTGGAGAACGTCGGCAGTCAGCTCATCGAAATCCTGGCCTTTGAGATGGACAAGGGAATAGTGGTCGCCAGCTTCGAAATAGATATCGTGCAGTCCTTCGAGGCGCTCATCCACGATCGTCTGCACACCGTAGGCTTCGCCTATGGGCGGGATAGAGCCAGGCTCACAGTCATCGAAGAGGTCTGAAACCTCCGATTCCGTTGCCAGACAGACCGGCTCGTGAAGGCAGCTGCCGACGTCTTCGAGACGTACCTGCCGGGAGGCGGGCACAATGGCCAGCAAGTACCCATTGGCACGCCGGAGGAGGACACCCTTGGCGAGCATATCTGCGGAAATCGACGCGGTTCTCGCCGTCTGAAGTGCGCAGTTCGTGCGCTCGTGCAGCGTAACCTCATAAGGGACGCCGGCACGGTTAAGATATTGATGAAGTGCGCTTGAGATAGTCATAGCAAGTCTCCTTTCGACCGCTAGACGGTCAATAGGCGGCCTCGCCGAGACTTCCGTATCGCAAAAGGACCTGCGTTTCTTATCGCTCAGTTCGCCCGAGCTGCATGCGCAAAAGCAGGTCTCGGCGCGGCACGCTCGTGGGCCGCATTCCAATATGCAGATACTCTACGCCGACGATCCAGTTGGCGCAAATCGAACCACAAGCAACGAGAGGGGCGAGCTGATCGCTGGCTTTGTCAGCCTCGGGTCCCGAATTCTGGCGCCTCAGGGAATGACCGGTGTTCGGGCCGCACGCTTCGATATTGCGTGCGGCACCGCTTGTTGTTCAGCCGCGATCACTGATTGCCAGGCCGGCTCATGACCTGTTCCATAACGCGATCAAGGTTAAAGCTGCCGGGTTTCTGGCGCGGAGGATAATCGCGGAAGCTCTGCAGCCATTGCCCGACGTAGGCGGCAGCCGGAGCGATGGCGAACATATGCTCGACGTAGAAGCGCTGGAAACCCATGGCGTTTTCTTCTTCGGCGCGCTCGAAGGGATCCATGCGCAGGTTGGTAAGCATGGGGGCACGGAGAACCTCGAACGGTTGTATCCAGACGTTCAAGCCGAGTGCGTTCTGCTTCAGGAAGGTAACCTTCCAGTTCTGGTAGCGGAGGGCCGCGACGCTGCCGTCGTCCGTCCAGTAAATGAACTCCTTGCGCGGCCAGTCTTCTTCGCCTTTGAGAGCGGGCCCCAGATCATAGCCGTCAAGGTGAACCTTGTAGGTTCGATCGCCGATCGTACGGCCTTTGAGAAGATCTTCCTTCGCGGTCTTGTCGCCGGCGGCCGCGACAAGCGTCAGGAACATGTCCTCATGCGCGCCGATGTCGTTGACGACAGTCCCTGGCTTGATGACGCCAGGCCATTTTATCATAGTAGGAACGCGGAATCCGCCCTCCCACTGCGTGTTCTTTTCTCCGCGGAACATCGTCGTGCCGCCGTCGGGCCAGCTGAATGTTTCGGCGCCGTTGTCGGTGGAGTACATGATGATCGTGTTGTCTTCGATGCCGAGCTCTTTGAGCTTGTCCAAGAGCTTGCCGACGTCACCATCGTGCTCAACCATGCCATCGGCGTAAACGCCAAGCCCCGTCTTGCCCTGCGATTCCTTCTTGAGGTGGGTGAAGATGTGCATGCGCGTTGAGTTCCACCACAGGAAGAATGGTTTGTTTGCCGCCTTGGCCCGATCCATGAAACTGAGAGCCTTGGTCGTGACCTCTTCGTCGATAGTTTCCATACGCTTGCGGGTCAGTGGGCCGGTGTCTGTGATGCGGCCGTCAGCGGTGCTTTGAATTACGCCGCGTGGACCAAACCTCTCGCGAAACTTGGCCCCTTTTGGATAGTCCGGGCTCTCCGGTTCTTCTTCTGCATTCAGATGGTAGAGGTTACCGAAAAACTCATCGAAGCCGTGATTGGTGGGCAGCATCTCATCGAGATCGCCAAGATGGTTCTTGCCGAACTGGCCGGTGACATAGCCTTGCGCCTTAAGCAGCGTGGCGATGGTCGGGTCTTCTTTCTGCATGCCCTCGGGAGCACCGGGCAGGCCGACCTTGGTGAGCCCGGTGCGGATGGGTGATTGCCCGGTGATGAAAGCGGCGCGGCCGGCGGTGCAGCTTTGCTGCCCGTACCAATCCGTAAACAGCGCACCTTCCGCTGCAATTCGATCGATGTTCGGTGTCCTGTAACCCATCATGCCGCGGTTATAGGCACTGATGTTGAACTGCCCGATATCATCGCCCCAGATTATTAGAATGTTAGGTTGGCTGGCGCCTTGCGCTCGAAGGTCGCCGGTGAAAGTCGACACCATCAGCGTGGTGGCAAATAGCAAAGCCAACGCGGAAGCCCGCGAATGCAATCGATACATAACCAAACTCAGCTCCTAGGTTTCCAAACGCACAAATTAACTCATGGGGAAACGGCCGTAGGGCCTGGACAGAGCTTAGCCTTCTTGTCTGACGGTTTGTAGCTGAAACATCCTGAGCTTAGAGGTTGCGGCTGCCACGGCTGGGGCAGGGCAGACCGGCGGCCTCGCCGAAGCAAAGCGGTCTGCCATTGAGCCCCTCAAAAGCGAGCTCGGTATAACCCTAAGCATCCCGGTAAGAGTTCGGAGGAGAACTGGCCGACGATCGCAGCAACCGTCGCATTTCCTGCTCGGAGCGTGCCGTTACAGCTACTTGCGCATCTCGACCGCATTGGCGTCGATGGTGTAGCCGGTTTCGGCGAGGCCGGTGGGCGTAATCTTGGCCGACATTTTGCCGGTCACATAGACGGGATCGAACAGGCCGCCGATGTTGAAGCCGTTTTCGGTTTTGACGTAGATTATCTGATTGGCGGGCGGCGGCGGCACGTGGATGCAGGCGCCGACGAACGGGACAAGAAGGAACTCTGTGATCTTGGTCGCGTTGAAGTCGAGTGGCACGACGTATCCGCCGATCTTCACGTTTTCCCCGTCGAGTTCGGATTTGATCTCAGGCGGCTTGCTGGCCTTGCGCTTGACTGGGCGGGACATCCATTTTGCCTCGGGGATGCGCGGCGGAGGTGCGCCTGCGACATCTTCCGGACGCGTGGTTACATCGTAGCTGTCCATATACGCCGAACCGGCGCCGCGTGGGGCGAAGAAGGTCTTGAGGCGCTTTTTCTCCGTGGCCGGGGTCTTTGGGACCAAGTCAGCCCATTTCAGGATTCGTGTGGCCTCGGCCGCGGCCGGCATGGTCGCGACGGCAACGAACAGGATTCCCAACAGGGCTTGGATCAAGCGGATCATTATTCGGCACCTTCCTGCATTCGAATCGGCTCAGACCATATCCGCGGCAACGGCGCAAAACCAAGACGTCAGCCATCAATTCTCTGGCAACATGATGTTAACAGCGGCTTAGACGCGGACCGTCATGCCATCGGCCAGCGACCTGCGATAGGCCAGAATTGCCGGGCCCAAACCGGCGATCAAACCGGCCACGACGATGGCCGAAAGGGTCGTCAGCTCCCAGGATGTTGGAGCAGAGACCGGCAGGTTCAAGCCGTAAAGCCTGTCGACAATTGGGCGGACGAGGATAAGACCGACGTAGAGCAACACCGTTCCCAGGATCACTCCGGCCAAAGTCAGGACGCCGGCCTCGGTTGCTAACAGCCCCATGACCGTCGCCGGGCGGGCGCCGACGGAGCGTAGGATCGCCATCTCGCGGCGGCGCTCATTGAGGGTCGTCAGGATCATGGTCACCATGCCGAGGAGTGCTGTTGCCACAACCATGGCGGAGACCACGGCGAGCGCGGTCTCGGCGACACCGACAAGCCCCCAGAGTTCCTGCAGCGCCGCGCCGGGCAAAACGGCGGACAGCGGCTCTTGCGGGTACTCGTTGATCGCCCTTTGGACGCGGAAGACGGCGAGGCGGGATTTCAAGCCAATAAGCGCGGCCGTGATCGCCTTGGGTTTGAGGTCCATTTGACGGACCTGGTCGGCGGTGACGCTTTGCCCCGGGGTGGGTGCCCCCTGCTGCCAATCGATATGGATCGCCTCGATGGCTCCAAGGCTGACGTGAACTGTACGGTCTACGGGTGTGCCTGTCTTTTCGAGAATGCCGGAAACGCGAAATGGCTTATCGGCATGATCGAGGAAGGAGACGGAGCCGAGACCGTGGCCAATGACGATCTCGTCGCCAACCTTGTAGTCAAGGGCGCGGGCCACATCGGCACCGAGCACGGTATCGAACAGATCGTCGAAGGCTTCGCCTTGCGCCAAGGCGAGCTGCTGCTTGCCGCGATAGCGATAGTGGCGGAAGTAGTCCGGGGTGGTGCCCATCACGCGGAAGCCCTTATGGCTATCGCCCAAGGACAACGGCACGATCCAGTCCACGTCGGGGTGAGCGGCGATGTCCTGGTAGCTCTTCCAGGTGACGTTATTGGTGGCGTTGCCGATACGGAAGACCGAATAGAGCAGTAGCTGCACTCCGCCGGAGCGGGCGCCGACAATCAGGTCGGTTCCTGAAATCGTATCCGCAAAACTTTGGCGGGCGCCGTTGCGGACCTTTTCAACACCGAGCAGAAGCATCACCGAAAACGCGATCGCCAGAACCGACAATAACGCCGTCAGCCAACGGGCCTGCAGGGACTGGAGCGCGAGGCGAAGGACGATCATCGGGCACCGCGCTTCATTTTGGCGAAGTCCTCAAGGCGAACGACGCGCGTGAAGTTTTCGGCCAGAGTCTCATCATGTGAGACCATGATGAGGGTGGCCCCGACCTTGCGTATGTCGCCGAACAACAGATCGAGAAACTCCCGCTGGTGGCCGCGATCAAGCGAGGACGTCGGTTCGTCGGCGATGATTAGTTCCGGTCCTCCGATCAAGGCCCTTGCAGCGGCCACGCGTTGCTGCTGGCCGACGCTGAGGCTTGAGGCGCGGTGGCTGGCAACCTCATCGGGCGAAAGGCCAAGGTGAGTCAGCAGCCGGGCTGCTTCCTTCGCGGGGCTGCTCGATTGTTCGACGTTGGAGCGGCGCCTCTTTGAAAAGCTCAAAGGCAGCAGCACGTTGTCGATGACGGTGCCGTAGGGCAGCAGGTTGAACATCTGGAAGATTATGCCGAAGTGTTCCGCGCGAAAGCGATCGCGAGCCGGGCCCGTCAGCTTCGTTATGTCGGTTCCGAGAATGGTGACGCTGCCCGTTTGCGGTTTGACGATGCCGGCGAGAAGGCTGAGCAGCGTCGACTTGCCGCCGCCCGACGGACCGAGCAGAAGCAGCCGGTCGCCGGCGCCGACGGCAAACCGATCGATGCTCAGGGAGAAACGCGGGCGGCCCGGCCACGTGAAGTGGACGCCATCCATTGCGACGATGGGAACTCCCGCAACCTCATCGCCGCCGAGGACGCTTGCGGGATTGGCCTTTGCCGTCTCACGCTGAATGGCGCACCTCCAGGCCGCGTCTTGAAACGCTAATCTAGATAACCCCGCCAAGATCGAGCTTGGGCTTGTTGCGCGTTACCTCGTATTGCGCTTGACCCTTGGCCGTGACGACATTGACTTCGAGCTCTTCAGAATTCTTGAAGGCGCCGAAATAGGCAAAGTCGATTGAGGTGAGCTTTTCTGGGGCTGCACAGGTGAGTTCATAGCCCGCGTGGAATTCGGCATGTCCGGACTTGGCGTGCTCTTCGTGGTGATCGTCACCGTCGTTATGGTGCTCGGCATGCTTGCCGCCGTGATGCTTTGCGTGTTGCTCAGCGTGATCCTCATCCTTGGTGTAGTGGGCAAAGGAACTCGTGAGCTTGCAGCCTGCCGCCGACGGCAATTTGAACAAATCCAGTGGCGCCGCGAGCTTCTGCTTGACTGACTTGAGAGAGGCTTTGTCCTTGTCCGACTTAGCCTCATGCTCAAAGCCGACGATGTCAGCACCCGGAACGCGCAGTTCCAAACCCACCGTCTTGCCCTCGACGGCAATGTTGAGTTTTCCGTGGCCATGCTCGTGGGCGTCTAGTTCGCGACGCTCTTCGGCAGTGGCCGCGGTCAGCGGGATAAAGAGCGCACCAGCGGCGCAGAGCAGACGGTTTCGCATCAACCCGGTCCTTTTCTACTATAAGGGTACACAACCCCTAGCCGTGAATTGTGGCATTGGCGTTATCAGCTTGCGACGGCTGCTTGTCCAACACTCTTGCTGCGGATGTTCAAAACTAGGATTGCGACAAAACCGGCAAGTCCGACGAGCTTGATATAGGTCGCCAACGGCAAGAGCAAAATGACGCCACAGGCAAGAAGAGCAATTCTCATCGGCCAGGACATAGGTTTCTCCAGGTGGCCCTGCATGAAGCCGGAGAACGCGTAGAGCCCCACCAGGGCGAAGCTGAAGATGGTGAACACCTCAATGTATGACCCGCCGATAAACGGTGTATAGGCGAATAACAGCGGCACAATGTAGAGCGCCTTGGCGATTTTCCATGAGGTCACCCCGGTCGCCATGGCGGGCGTTTTGGCGATCGCAGCGGCGGTGAATGCTGTCAAGCAAACGGGCGGGGTGACGTTGGAATCCTGGCTCAGCCAGAAGATGATGAGGTGGGCAGAGAGAAGGGCAAAGGTCAGCGACGTTGCATCAATGATGCCCTCGCGGACTGGCGCCATGAGCTCCCTCGGGATCGCGGCGACAAGTTGCTTGGCGGCATCCAGAGGCATCGGCGTACCGAGCTTCGCAGCGGCCTCCGGCGATACCAGCATGAGCATTGTCTTGGCCTGTTCACCGACCTCGCCGTTTGCGATGGCGGCCGCCAGTTGCTGGTTGGCGATCAGATCAAACAGTGCCGGGGCCGACAGCGTGCCGAGCACGATGTAGGCGGCCGTCACGGGCAGCCCCATGCCGAGGATTAGGGAAGCCAATGCGATCAGAACGATGGCGATGAGAAGACTGTCACCAGCCCACTGAGTGATCATCAAGGAGAATGTGTTGCCGATACCCGACATGGCGATGACGTTGACGATAAGACCAATCGAGCACAGCAACACGGCCGTCATAATCATGTTGCGCGAACCGAGCGCCAGCGCTTCGGCGACCGCAATCGGCCCCATGGGCTTGCGGGTCAGCCAGGAGGCGGCGATAACGGCCAGGATGGCAATTCCAGCCGCATAGGTCGGTGTGTAGCCATAGATCAGCAACGCGATCAACACGCCGATAGGGATCAGGAAGGGCAGGCCACCGCCGAGCATTAATTCAACGAAGCCCGGGGTATCCTCCTCGATGGCCTGCACGCCTTGTCGCTTTGCTTCGATGCGGACGTAAAAGGCAATCGACGCAAAATAGAGAATTGCCGGCAGAACGCTAACGGCGACAATGGTGGTGTAGGGGATCTGTGTATAGCTCGCCATGACGAAGGCGCCGGCGCCCATGATCGGCGGCATAAGCTGACCGCCGGTGGAAGCGGAAGCCTCGATGGCGGCGGCAAATTTGGGTGGGAAGCCCGCCCGCTTCATCAGGGGGATGGTAATGACGCCTGTCGATGCTGTGTTGGCGACAGCGGAGCCTGAGATGGTCCCGGTCAGCCCGGAAGCAAAAACCGCGACCAGACCAGGGCCGCCAGTGAGCCGTCCGGCAACAGAGCGCGCAAGGTCGATGACGAAATCGCCGCCGCCCGAACGCAGCAGGAAAGCGCCGAACAGGATGAACATAAAAACGAACGATGAGGAAATGCTGGCAATGGTGCCGAAGATGCCATCGTCACCATAGATCGAGCGGAACAGGATGGTCTCCGGACTCAACCCTGCAAAACGGAACACGCCTGAAATATACTGGCCCCACCAGCCGACGTAGGTCAGCGCCAAAATGATCAGAACGGGAATAATGAGCCCGGTTGTACGGCGCGTGAACTCCAGCGCACCGAGAATCAGGATGCCTCCGGCAATCCACTCCGCCGTGCTCAAACGAACGCCGCGAGCATAGACGGCATCTTCGGCGGCGATCAGATAGAGTGCGGAACCGGCTACGAGCAGGCCAAAGATGACGTCGAAAGTCTTGAAGGCGCGGGACTTGGCAAACTCGCCTTGAAACGCCGGATAGATCAGCGCGCATAAGAATGAGAAGCCGGCGAAATGGATGGCGTTGCGCCACAGGCCGGAAAGCACACCGAAGATGTTGAAGTAGACATGGATCAGCGCAAGCACCACGCCAAACACCAGGATGAAGCGCCCAGTCCAATCCGGAGGGAAAGTACCCGCCGCGGTCTCTCCGGTTGTCATCTTACAAGGCTCCCCATTGTTTAATCGAGAAGGCGGTGCGAGCCATGAGCCCACACCGCCTCAGCATTATCTTAGTTGGGCCAGCTTGATCGTCCGGCGATTATCGGCACTGGCGAAAAAGAAGAGAAGGCTCACTGGGCGACGAGCTTCTCTGGGATCTTCACACCAACTTCCTCGAAGTAGCGGCGTGCACCTGGGTGCAATGGCAGCGGCAAACCGGCAATTGCTTTTTCAAGTGTCATCGCCTTGGTGGCCGAATGTATGGCGTTGAGGAAGCCAAGGTTTTCGAACATCGTTTTGGTGATTTGATAAACGTCCTCTTCGGGGACATCAGCCCGGACGGCGAGGAAGTTCGGCTGTGCGATCGTCATGACATCGGCTTTCTGTCCCGGATACGTACCAGCCGCGATCTTGTAGGGCGTCCATAGTCCCAAACCGCCGTCAGCCTTTTTGGCCTGGTCTTCGGAGAAGCTCAAAAGCTTGACCTTGTCGCCCATCGACGCGAAGGCCTTCGTGACAGCGCCTGTCGGAGCACCGGCGGGGATCGACATCGCCACGACCTGGCCGTTTTGCAAAGCGTCGGCACTTGGGCCGTAGCCGACGTGAACAAGGCTGTAATCCTTGTCGATATCGACGCCCATGTTCTTCATGAGGACGCGGTTGGAGCCGATGGTGCCGGAGTTCTTCTTGCCCATCGCGGCGGACTTGCCTTTCAGTCCGGCCATGTCTGTGATGGTGCCTGTTTTCGCCAGGTCCGCCAGAACGACGAACTGCTCAACATTCTGCCAGAGCATGGAGACCGCCCGCATGTTCTTTTGTGGGCCGTCTTTTGCGACCGGACCCTTGCCATTCCAGGCATAGTGCCCGAACAGGCCCTGCAGAATCGCGAACTGGGCCTCGCCTTCGCGAAGCAGCTTAACGTTCTCTCCGGAGCCCGCCGAGTTAATGGCTGACATTCCGATCTTCTGCTTGGGCTGCAGCTTGACCTTGATCACCGTCGCAATGGCAACTCCGACGGGATAATAGGTACCGCCGGTACTGGCGGTCGCGAGTATGTAATCGCGCGCTTGCGCTGCGGCACCTTGAATGCCGAACGTCAGGATGAGGGCCCCGGCGGTCGCCGAGGCAATCAGACCTTTGATCATGTTTCCGTCCCTTAATGATTAAAGCCAGCAGCCTATCGAGCGCTGCATTTTGCCGCAGTTGGTATCTTTAGGTATAGGGTAGTGAGGGGCCGTCGTCCAGCGACGGCACGATGCCAACGAGATGATTTCATTGCCAGTTTCATTGGCCCTTTTGCCTGTGCTTGCCTGAATTTCATGCGCGGGCCAGACTTGCGCCCTGCGACTGCAACAAAATGAGCCCAGGCATGTCTCTGACCGCCGAAGAAATCCAACGTTACAAGCGCCATCTGGTTCTTCGCGAGGTCGGCGGCGCCGGACAGCAGAAGCTAAAGGCAGCGCGTGTACTTCTGGTCGGGGCCGGTGGACTGGGGTCGCCGCTGGCGGTTTATCTGGCGGCGGCCGGGGTCGGGACAATCGGACTCGTCGACGACGATGTTGTCTCGCTCAGCAATCTGCAGCGGCAGATTCTGCATGATACCCCGCATGTCGGCGCACCCAAGGTGGAGAGCGGACGGGAAGCTATCGGCAGACTCAATCCTCATGTCGCCGTCGAAACCCATCCCGTCCGGCTGACCGCGGCGAATGCGCTGGAGATCATCGGGCAATACGACATCGTCTGCGACGGCTCGGATAACTTCGCCACGCGCTACCTCGTATCGGATGCCTGCTATCTGGCGAAAAAGACCTTGGTGTTCGGCGCCGTCGGGCCCTTTGATGGTTACGTTACGACGTTCAAGCCGCATGAACGCGGGCCGGGCGGGAAGCCGTACCCCACCTATCGATGTTTGTTCCCGGAAGCGCCGCCGCCGGGGACAGTCGCCAATTGCTCGGAAGTGGGTGTGCTGGGTGCTATCGTTGGCGTGATCGGGACACTGCAGGCGGTGGAAGTGCTGAAGGAAATGACCGGCGCCGGGGAGGGCCTGGCGGGGCGGCTTTTGATCTACGACGCGCTCGGCGCCCGCTTCGAGAGCGTGAAGATCGCCTGGGATCCCGACAACGCTTTGTCAGGTGAAAAGCCGACTATTGCCGACCTTTCGGTGCACGCTGGCGTGGAGGACGCGGCGGCCTGCGGGGAGTGAGCAGGACTGACCTACCGCGAAAAAAGCAATCCCAAGAACGCCTCGACAACGGCCTGAGCATATTCGTGCGCCTGGGGAGCACCCGCTCCACGCGGCCCGGCCATGTTTAATCGATGCACGGAATTGGTGCGGGAGAACTCATAGATTTCTTGCGCAGCCGTTTCGACCGAGATCGCGGTACCATCGATCAACAAGTACGGGCGCGGCGCCTCGATACACTCATTGAGCGTCAGCTCCGTGCCACTCGCGGGTTCGATCTGTCCGAAGTAAATAATAACCGTCGCGTCACTATCCAAAACGTTTTGCCGCGTGCGCTCGCGGTATCCAGCGCCGGGAAGGACCGTCAGAGGATAGCGCGCCGGGATTTCGCCATCCTCGGCCCGGCGTCCTTCCGGACACCAGCCGCCGCATGGCACACCCTTGGCGAGTGCTCCATCCAGGGCCCCGCGATCAACGCCTATTTGGCCGCCAGAAATGATCTTGATGGCGCGCACCGTTGTCTCCGGAATCTACGTTAGCTTGGCTCACACCAGCGATCGCGGCTCAAGTGGCATGGAGGCGGCGGACCCGAACGCGAACACCGGATCGAGCACCCAATCATCGCAAATGTCATCATCAATTGCTATCGCTGGAGGCGGGGCTTCAACGAGACTGCGCGGCAGAACAAGGGCGGGTGATCGCGTGCCGTCCGATACGTTACTCTGCGCGCTCACTGACAGTGATGACAATGTCAGAAATGTCCGATATCGTGAGATTGACCTGTCCAACCGCGGAAAAAATTTGAGTCAAAAGGAGCCGCTCAAAGTTTTGCAGTTGCTGGTCATTTTATAGTATGGGAGCAATCAAAGTTCCCAAAAATTTCTTGCGCGGATTAGCGATTTTATTTGCATCATTCTTATTCTATTTCCCGCTTTCTGCTCCGGGGCAGGCACAAGATAAGAAACCGAAAATTCTCGTTATATTCGGCGACGATATTGGGTGGTCGAATTTCAGTGCCTACCATCGTGGCTTGATGGGGGGACGAACTCCGAATATCGATCGCATTGCCAAAGAAGGGGCAATGTTTACCGACTACTACGCAGAGCAAAGCTGCACGGCGGGCAGGGCCGGCTTCATAACCGGCCGCCAGCACCCGTATCGCGTTGGCCTGTTGAAGGTGGGCTTGCCAGGCGCCAAAGTGGGACTGCGGGCAAAGGGCCCAACAATCGCTGATTTGCTGAAACCTCTCGGCTACGGCACGGCGCAAATCGGCAAGAACCACCTCGGTGACCGGAACGAGTTTTTGCCAACGGTGCATGGCTTCGATGAGTTCTTCGGCAACCTTTATCATCTCAACGCAGAAGAAGAACCCGAGGACCCCGACTAGCCCAAAAAACCTGAATTCGCGAAGAAGTTTGGGCCACGCGGCGTGTTGGACGCCAAGGCCAGCGACACGGACGACCCGACGGTTGACCCACGTTTCGGAAAGGTCGGCAAACAGACCATCAAAGATACCGGCCCGCTGTCGCGTGAGCGCATGAAGACCGTTGAACAAGAGCTTTTGGAGCGCTCCCTCGACTTCATTGATCGCAAGCACGAAGCCAACGAACCATTCTTCCTCTGGCACAACCTCACAAGGATGCATGTGTGGACGCGATTGTCAGAGAAGTGGGAAAACAAATCGGGCTTCGGGCTCTATGCAGACGGCATGGCCGAATTCGACTGGGTCGTTGGCCAGCTACTGAAGAAACTTGATGACCTTGGTATCGCCGATAACACGATCGTTGTGATCACGACGGACAATGGCGCCGAAGTCATGACCTGGCCTGACGGTGGCAACACCCCGTTCCACGGAGAAAATGGCACGACCTGGGAAGGCGGAATGCGAGTACCCGCGGTGGCGCGGTGGCGCGGTGGCGCGGTGGCCGGGCGTCATCAAACCAGGCACCGTCGTCAATGAAATAATGTCTCACCAGGATTGGCTGCCTACATTTCTGGCCGCAGCAGGCGAGTCGGATATCAAAGAGAAGCTTAAAAAGGGACACCGAGCCGGCGAAAAGAACTTCAAGGTTCACCTTGATGGCTATAACTTTTTGCCATTCTTCAGTGGTGAATCTGAAAAAGGGCCGCGCCGCGAGATCTTTTATTTCGACGATAACGCCAACCTGAATGCGGTTCGGGTCAACAATTGGAAGATCCATTTCAAGGTTCAGGAAGGCAACTTGCAGGACTCCATCGTGCGCTCGGTCAACATGCCTTATGTCATTAACCTGAGGCAGGACCCCTACGAGCGTTTCATGCGCGAACCGAAGATGTACTTCCGCTGGTATGCCGACAAGATTTGGACATTTGTTCCGGCACAAACGGTCGTCGCGGAGTTTATCGGCACGTTCAAGGAGTATCCTCCGAGCCAGCCCAGCGCAACTTTCGGGCCCGATCAGGCTCTTGCTGCCTTATCGAGTCCTGGGCGGGGGCGATAACCCTCAGCGCTGCGAACAATCGGCCAGCACCGGATGCTGGCCGATCTGCATCGTGCGTTTTCGTTTGTCTTGAAAGGAGCTGGCTGAGCTCCCCCTATAACATGCCCGGGTGCACGCGGTCTGGCGGGTTGTGGCCGTCTACGAAGGTCTTGATGTTGATGATGACCTTTTCGCCCATGTCGACGCGGCCTTCGATGGTCGCCGAGCCAAGGTGGGGTAGCGCCACCACGCGATCTGACCGCACGAGCTTCGGATTGATTGCGGGCTCATGCTCGAAGACATCGAGGCCGGCTCCGGCAATGGCGCCCTGCTCGACTAAGCGGGCCAGTTCGTTTTCGTCGATGACTTCGCCGCGGGCGGTGTTGACGACGTAGGCATCTGGTTTCAGCAGCCGCAGGCGACGGGCGGAAAGCAGGTGGTACGTCGCCGGGGTATGCGGGCAATTGACCGAGACGATATCCATGCGGGCCAGCATCTGGTCGAGGCTTTCCCAATATGTCGCCTCAAATTCTTCCTCGACGGCCTCAGGCAGACGACGGCGGTTGTGGTAGTGGATCTGCAGGCCGAAGGCGTTGGCACGGCGGGCAACGGCCTGACCGATGCGGCCCATGCCGATGATGCCAAGGCGTTTGCCGAAAATACGGTGGCCGAGCATCCACGTTGGTGACCAGCCCGCCCATTGCGTGTTCGGATCCTTCATGTAGAGCGTCGCCTCGGCCAGTCGACGGGGTACGGCGAGGATCAGAGCCATGGTCATATCGGCGGTATCCTCGGTGAGAACACCTGGTGTGTTGGTAACGATGATGCCCCGGTTGCTCGCGGTATCGAGATCGATATTGTCGACGCCGGTGCCGAAGTTGGCGATCAGCCGGAGGCGTTCACCGGCCTGGGAGATGAGCGAGCGGTCGATCCGATCCGTGACGGTGGGTACGAGCACATCAGCTTCTTTGACCGCTTCGATGAGCTGTGCGTGCGTCATCGGCGTATCGTCGACGTTCAATTGCGCATCGAACAGCTCGCACATGCGGGTCTCGACAACGTCAGGCAATTTACGCGTGACAACGACTACGGGTTTCTTCTGGCTGTTCGGCATGTTCGCTCAGGTATCTCGGTTGGTTCGTATCTGGTATGGCCGCCCACGGGCGTGGCTGGTGTTGTCTAACAGATGGTCACACCCATGACAAAGCAATGGTCTGAAGTGTTATTCAGACACGCGGGAGTCTTTGAATTGAGAAGAGTGCGGATTATTGCCTGGTCACTGGTCTTGTCGACGGGAAGTCTTGCTGTTGCAATGTCTGCGGCGTCGCAGGATGCCAACTCTCAAAACAAAATAGAACCGCGCTTTGCAAGCCTTAAAGCCAGCGAGGTCAACCTGCGCAAAGGGCCCGGTTTGGAATATCCCATCGCGTGGGTGTTCCGGCGAGCCGGCTTGCCGGTCAAGATTATCCGCGAATTCGAAGCCTGGCGCGAAATCACTGATGCCGAAGGGACCAAGGGATGGGTCCTGCGGACGCTGATCTCCGGGCGGCGTACCGCGCAAGTGCTACCGTGGGAACTCAAGGAGGGCGAGCCGCGCGCTCAGGAGCCTCTGACTGAGTGGCCTGGGCAGGGAGGCCGCGCGATCGCGCTGGTCGAAGCCGGTGTCATCGCCGATATTCACACCTGTGACGGAAACTGGTGCAACGTCTCGGTCGGCGACTTCAAGGGCTACATTTCCCAAACGAAACTGTGGGGGGTGGCCAAGGGTGAAGTCCTTGAATAGTAGACGCTAATCCCCCAATGCGGTCGCCGGTTTGGCGCCAAAGCGAACGCCGATGCCACCGATCGCCTGATGGCTTATGAGCTGTTTCGAAAGGATGCCACCGGGGGGTGGTTCCCCTGACCACCAGCGGGCAGCCTGCCGGTAAAGATCTGCAAATAGGCCGATCTTGGTGCCGTCGAGTTCGCTCAGCGGTACATCATACTGCGCGAAGGTGAACTTATACTCCAAGAAGTAGCTCATCCGCGGCACGCGAAACTCCAGCCCGATCAAGGCCTGCGCAGCGGGCCCGGTATAGAGATACTCGTAGGTGCGGCCGCCCCCCTTCATTAACTGTATTTCGGAATGCGGCAGGTTAACGCCGGCACCCAAGCCGCCGTAGAGCGACAGGCGCGGATGGAGATCAACGAGCCGCAACAGGCCGTTGAGGGTTAGCATATTGTGACCGTGACTGGCTTCCAGGCGACGGAAGACATCGCCGAGCTTGGCCTTCGCGGGAGCCGGTTCGCCGTTCAAAAGTCCGTCGAAGTTCACTTCCTTATCGAGTTCACCGATGGTCTTTGAATGCGTGAAGTCGAGCATCCCCCCGGTACGGCCGCCCTCGAACCAATTGACGACGCGCACGCCGTAATAGATCGGATCGATAAACGGCTCGCCACGCCATTCGACGCCGTCAACCGTGAAGTCGTGGACGCCGTCCTTCTTAAGCGAGACGCGGCTGGGATAAGTGTAGGGAGCACCACTGTAAAAGGCGACCATCATTTCCTTGGTTGGGGGTGCCGCGCTGGCTGCAGTAGCCAGGTCGCGGGCCGCCGCGTCACGTTCAGCCTCGAGCGGGTCTTGACCGCCCGCCACCATCCAGACGCCAAGGGACAAGGCCGCTAATGACCTGGCGGCCAGGTCAAGGCGCCACTTGCGGCTCGTTTTGGTCCGGACGATATCCCAGCGCGGCCATACGAATTCCGCAGCCTGCTTCAGCGTTAGCAATTTTCGCGTCCCCCAGAGTTTCTTCGGATAGTGAAGCACCTTAGCCGTCGGAGCGGACAATATCCTGTCTGCGGCGGCCTGCAAAACCGCGCCTGTGGACGCAGGGGAAATAGTGCTCATCAGTAAGGGAAACGGGTGCACGCGAAAGGCGGAAGATCGCGTGTTCAGGCGCCGGCCGCAGGGCTGGCCAAGTGATCCAGCATGCGGCGGATCGCCGTGATCTGATCGCCGTCGCGGGTGAGATAGTCGCGGCCGGTATAGCCCCACCAATCCCAGCAGCCGAGGGGATTGGCCAAAGCAGATTCGCTAACTTCCGGGAACAAAACGATAATATTGTTGGGATCCGCCCAACGGGCATACCCGGCATCGCGAACGAAGGCCGCTGCGACGGCTTTACGGTTCTGCTGGCAGCCATGAAATGCAACGTGCACGCGGCAGCCGCCGTCCTTGCAGGCTGGGGGCACGTAAACCACCGCGGTGGTCGACAAGCCGTGTCCGGTCAGTTCGCTGGTGAAGGCACGCTGGTCGAACTCGATAAAGCTCCCCTGAGCCGGCCCTGTTGGCTTTGCGGCTGGATCAAGCAAGTGAGAGAACAGCGCACCGACCTGGTCGTAATCGCAATCGACGATGTAAGGCGCGGCGTTGACCGAGCAGCCTGAGCCTTTATCGAGAGTTATGACGGCGTGGCCAGCCGGAAGGTCCATGACCGCGGCGATGTTGGCTTCGGGCACGCCGAGATTGCGGTAAAACTGGACCGTCGTACCGACAATGCGCGGTTTGACGACCTGATCGTTGAGGCCAGAGAAGATATAGAGCCGGTCCGGGACAACATCGGCAATGGCGCCAATTTTGCCGGCTTCGGAGAGTTCGCGGGCGCGGTTGGCCAGTTTCTTGGCATCGGGAACGCCATAGAGCGCCAGCGTATCAAGCATGCAACCGCTGGCGGCACGGGTCGCACTCAGAACTTCCAACCCGGCGTCGGGAAAAATTCCAGAGAAGGCGCTTTCCGCACAGGCGTAAGGCCCGCCGGCGATGATCGCGGCGCCACTCACGATATCAGCATGAGCGAGTTGGAACTGGCCGGCCATGTAGGCGCCAGATGACAGGCCGGAGACGGTGGTGCCGGTGAGCGTCGCACCCAATGCAGGCAGCGGCTGCAACGGTGCCTGTACGCGATCGTCCATGCCACCCGAGAAGGGTCCCCAGACGATCAACCAAAACGCCAGCCCACAGGCGAACAAGAACAGTATCCAGCGCCGCCATGCAGCGATGAAGGGATTTTGTCTCATCGGAAATGCCATCGGCTGACAAGGCCCATCAGATTCTTAGTCGGGCCGGACTGTAGGTTGTTATCCCAGCCGGCACCAGTGCCGATTGCCAAGCTTGCCGGATCGCGGTCGTTTCACTGCCGCAAGCGCACCGTAACGCGATCGACGCGCCCTTCAGCGTCAATGACCGAAAGCTGCGCGAAGCCGGGACCGCCCGGCCGCCAGAGTGTCTGGCGGCGATGCGGCTCGGAGGGGATCGGCTCGCCGTCCACCAGCCAGGTGAGCGGCAGCGCTCCGCCTTCGGCCTTAAGAGGCAGCAGGTCTTCGCCGCCTCCGGCGATCAGCTCAAGCTCGGACCGGTCGGGGGGAAATGAGATCAGCAGCGGATTTTGGTGGAACTTACTCGAGGGCAGCTCCGTGCCCGTCGCGCGACCGAAGCGTTTGAGATTTGGGGGAAGCTCGGCGCCGCTGACGCGCAGCGCACCTATCGGGGGCTTCGGCAACGGAGCCCGCCGCGCAGCCAAGCGGGCGAAGGCGTCGAACAAAATGGGGGCGGCCGCCGTTCTTCCGATCAACCCCGGAGTCGAGGCTCCGTCGGGCCGGCCGACCCAGACTGCAACCGTGTAGCGGCCATCGTAGCCGACAGCAAAGGCGTCGCGGTGACCATACGAAGTGCCGGTCTTGTAGGCGATGCGGCCGCGCCGCGCGTTTTCGGGAGCCGGCGCATCCTTGAGGATATCCGTGATGTACCAGGCGGCGACCGGTGACAGCAGGCGGCGGCTTGCGTTGTCGGCGATCTCACCGCTGCGGAGCTTTTGTGCCGCCGCGCCTTTGTGATGAGTTAGCAATACGTGACGGCCGTCTTGCGCAAGGCTGGCATAAAGGCTCGCCAGATCGCGCAAGGTGAGGCCCAGGCCGCCGAGCGCGACGGCGAGGCTTGGCCTTGCGGCGGCGGGAAGCATCGGCTTCAGACCTGTGCGACGCAGGCGGCCTATGAAGAGGTCCGGTCCGAGCCCATCCAGCACCCGTACAGCCGGTACGTTGAGCGAGTCGCCGAGGGCTTCGCGAATGGTGACGGTGCCGCGGTAGGTGTCATCGAAATTCTCCGGCCGGTAGGCGCCGAAGCGGGTGGGCTGGTCCTCGATCAGCGTTTCCGGATGGGCGAGCCCGCGCTCAAAGCTCAAGCCATAGACAATAGGCTTCAGCGTGGACCCGGGTGAGCGGACGGCGCTTGTCATGTCGATGGCGCCGAAGCGGTCGCCACTGAGATAACCCGGCGAGCCGACATGGGCGATGATTTCGCCGGTGGTGTGATCGACAGCGAGAAGAGCGGCTGACAGTCGCTCGCCCATGAGTCTGATTCGTTCGGCCAGCAGGCTCTGCAAGACCGCCTGCTTACCTCGGTCGATCGTCAAACGATGGATGGTACGGTCCGGATGAGCCGCTACTTCGGTTTCGGCCAGGTGGGGGGCGAGCATTGGGAAAGGCCGGCGGCGGTTCGGTACGGGTTCGGCGCGGGCGCGCTCGGCTTCGGCTGGATTGATGACGCCGGCGCTAACGGCCCGGGCCAGAACCCGATCACGGGCCCGGCGTGCGTTTCCAGCATACCGGTCGGGCCGCCGTGCCTCCGGTGACTGGGGCAGCGCGACGAGCAGGGCGGCCTGGGCCACCGACAACCGATTGGGCTCTTTTCCGAAGTAGGCCAGTGAAGCCGCCCTGATGCCCTCGATATTGCCGCCGAATGGGGCAAGGCGGAGATAGAGATCGAGAATCTCGATCTTGGTCATCTGCTGCTCCAGCTGAACGGCGCGGAGGATTTGCGCGAGCTTGCCGGAAAGGGTGCGATCGTGACGCTGATCGAGGAGCCGCGCTGTTTGCATGGTCAGCGTCGAGGCACCCGAGACGATGCGGCCGTTGCCGATGAACTGCAGCGCGGCACGTCCCAGCGCCTGCACATCGACACCTGAATGCTGCCAGTAGCGCCGGTCCTCGAAGGACAGCAACATAGCGAGGTAACGCGGGTCAACGTCGGTGTGGCTGACCGGCAGACGCCAGCGGCCAGGTTTGGTGGTAAATGCGCGCAGCAGGCGATCATTGCGATCAAGGACGGTGACGGAAACCTCCGCGGCGTCGCTGAGCGGTGGTGGCGGCAGACTGGCAAGCGACCATTCGAAGGCACCCCAGGCAGCAGCAGGCAAGATGGCCAGCAACAGTAGGGCGACTGCTAGCCGGCGCGGACGCCGCGCCAGCCGAGCCTGTTTGCTCCCATCCCCTATCGGCCGCTTGAAGATCGCTCGCATGTCGAAGCTGCCTTAGTTTGCCTGAACGGTCAGCCGTCCGCTTGCCGTACGGGCGTGGCGCTCGGGGATGTACATGTCCTCTACGGTGGCGGCCGGGTGAACGAAGCTGCCCGGCGTCACCGCACGCACCAAGTAGGCGACCGTGACCGTCTGACCGGGCTTGGCCTTACTGCCGTAAAGATTGAAGGCGGCAATGACACGATCGTCCCGGAATTCGGTATGCTCGGTGCCGACATCGTTCTTGAGCCAGCTCAAGCTCTTGAGATCACCAGAGGTGACGAGACGCGGATTCTCCACTTCCAGTCCCGCCGGCAAGCGGTCGGCCACCAAGACACGGCCGCCGGCATTCTCCGCAGTCACCTTGACAACAACGACGAAGCGCTGGTTCTGCCGGACGACCGACTTTCCGCCATTGGCACTCGCCAGGTCCACCGCGGCACCATCAAGCGTGTAATAGGCGCGCTCGATTTGGAAGCCTTTGGTGACGGCAGGTTCCGGTGTGGTTGCGGCACCGACGACGGAGATGACGGCCGTGGTTTCCTCATCGGCTTCGTTGGTGATGATCAGCGGTGATGAGCTGACCTGCTGTGCGGTCATGGTGCGGGTCAGCGGTGCCTTATAGGCCGCATCACCGATGCGCAACGACGAGGTCTTGCTGGTGTCGCCCAGCGCTTTCACCGCCAGCAGGAGCCAAGCCTGCTCCTGGGTGGAAGTCCTGGTGTCGGCGATTGCCGCATTCGCAACCTTGTCGGAGAGCCCCACCGTGGCGGCGGGCTTTATTCCGATCTCCGCGGAAAGCGCCAGGAGCGCGGCACCGTCGCGGAGCCAAGAGCCATAGTCCGTGCGATAGGCCGGTGAGGGATCGCGCATCAGATCACCGGCGGCAGCCGACATCGCGGTCGCGGCGCGCTGGCGTTCGCCCATCATTCCAAGGGCGGCACCCAGTTGTGCCTTGGCGATCGGGGTGGAGAACCGGTCAAGGCGGGCGTCCGCGTAATAGCGCAGTTCACCCATTGGTGCCCGGCCGTTGCGGGCCAATACATACAGTGCGTAAGCGCGATCACCGCCGCCCTTCTTAAAGTCCTGGGCGTAAGCGATGAAGTTCGCCAGCCGATCGAGGGCGGAGCTGAAACCGCGCGGATCGACCCTGTAGCCAGCCTCGTTGGCGCGGGTGAGGAAGTCGGTGACATAGGCAGTCAGCCACATGTTGGTCGACGAGGGACCCCAGGCGCCGAACGCCCCTGAAGAATCCTGCATCTCGAAAACGCGGTCGATGGCCTGTTGGACGCGCTTGGCGACTTCAGGGGCCATGGTGATGCCGGTACGGTCGGCCACGGCCTTGGCGTAGACGAGCGGCAGCGCCTTGCTCACCGTCTGCTCGGCACAGCCATATGGATACCGGTCAAGGCTGGCGATGATTCCGGCGGCATCAAAGCGGGCGGCCGGACCGACCGAAACGCTGACTTCGCTGCGCTCGGGGATCAAGTCGGCGATGAGATCGGATGATAGCTCAACGCTGCCGCCGGCTTTGATGTTGGCGACGGTCGTGCGGCGGATGTCGCCTGCCGGCGCCTTGACATCAAGGGTCAGCTCGCGGGTCACCGAGATGTCAGCGGGGCCGTTGATCGCCACCATGTAAGTGTGCAGGCCAATGGTGCCGGGCTTCAACGTTACGGCTTCGCTGACGCGCTGTCCGGAGCGCAAAGCAACATTGCGGCTGGCGATACTGGCGTCCGCCGCGTCTTCGCTGCCACCGATGACGCTCAGCTCATACGTACCCTTCGGCCCTTCGACGTTATGAAGGCTAAGACCGAGCCGGGCTTCATCGCCCAGCGTCAAGAAACGCGGCGAGGCGATGGTCAGGGCGACCGCATCGCGGACGATGACCTTACCCGTTGCGTGCCCGACCTTACTCGGCGACCAGGCAACCGCCATTAGCCGGACGGAGCCGTTGAAGTCGGGGAGATTAAAAGCGACGGTCGCCTTGCCATCCGGACCCACCTCAACGATGCCGGAGAACTCGGCAACGGTTTCCTCGACCGGTGGTGCGCCTTGTGTGGCCAAGCCCTGGTCGGCGTCACCGCCAGAGCGCAGCGAGCCGCGTTCGGCGCGCATGCCGTCGATCAAGCGGCCGTAGAAATCGCGGATCTCGGTACCAAGCTTGGTTTGCGCGTTGAACCACCGCTCGGGCGCGGGAGACTTGAAGCCGGTCAGGTTGAGAATGCCGACATCAACGGCGGCAACGGTTACGCGAGCCGGTTCACCGGGGGCGAGACCTTCAACGGTAACCGGAATCTCGAGGCGGGACCCCGATTTTACCTTGTCGGCTGCGCCGAGCCTGACGCCAAGTTCGCGTGCGGACTGGTCGAGGCCGAGCCAGGCGAGTCCGAGGGCACGCTGTGGCATGCGACGAGCCGCCTGTTCCATCGGGCGATAGAGCATCGCTGTCGCATAAGCGCCGGGGCCCCAGTCATCACCGACAGGGATTTCGATCGAGCCGCCGCCATTCGGGATGTCGACTTCCTGCAAGACGTGCAGCTTCGAACCGAGCACGGCAACCACGGCGCGGCCACCGAGCCGGGTGGCGATGCGCAGCTTTGCCGTTTCGCCGGCGGCGTAGCTTTGTTTATCGAGGGCGACGTCAAGAACTTCGGGGCTGTCGGGCTTATCGGCGGAGGCAAACCAGCCGGCGCTAAAGGCGACCGATGTCGCCGGTCCGGCGGGATCGTAGGTGGTCACTTCCAGCAGATAGCGGCCGTAATCGACCTTGGCGGCGATCTTCTCGGGGCCGACGCCTGTGCCGCTGGTTTCGCCGTTGGCGATCTGGCGCGAGATGGTGACAGGTTCATACGCCCAGCTGCCATCACGGCGGTACCACTGCCAGCGGGTCTCCTGGCGCTTCAAGGTCCAGCGCAGGCCGGCCGTCGTTTGCGGGCTTGCATCGGGGCCGAGCTTGATGAGTTCGAAGCGTGCCTCTTCACCTTCACCCAGGCGACCGCCATCAAACAGCGGTTTGATGCCGATGCGCGCGATGCCGAGATCGACAGGCAAGGTTGTTGTGCGCTCGATGGTGCGGCCTCCGGGTTCGGCAAGCCGAACGATGACGCGGGCTTCAAGCGGCTTTTGAGTCTTCGGAACTTTGGGCAGGCCGAAATTGATAATGGCATGGCCCTTGTCGTCGGTGCGCGGCAGGCTGGCTAGCTGCGCACGGACCGGGGTGACCAGTTCGTCATATTGGCCAAACCTGTAACCTGCAAAGCCCGGCGCTCCGGACTTTGATGGCCGGACGATGATTTCGCCTTCAAGTGCGAGGTCTGCCGCCGGCGGCCCGTAGAGGAAACGGCCGGTGGCTTCTATGGCGGTTACTTCGCCGCGCTTGAAGCTTTCGGAGGCGGAAGTCAGCTCCATGTCAAGGCGTTCGGGCATGAAGTCCTCGACCAGGAACGCAGCCTGGCTAATGGCGGCCTTCTTAGGATCGACGTGAAGTCGTGCACGCCAGGTGCCGGTCATCGCTCCCGCACTCAGGGCAACAAGCGTTGTGCGCCCGCCCAATCCCTGATCCTTCAGCCTGAGACGCCGGTGCTCGACACCGTCCGGGCGGGTGACAATCATCGTGATCGGCAGGTTGGAAGCCTTACCAGCCGCGTCACGGACCAGCGCGGTCAGGTTTACGTTTTCGCCCGGCCGATAGACGCCGCGCTCGGTATAGACGTAGGCGTCGATGGGGCCTGACGGGTTGCGTCCCTTGACGCCCCGGTCGGTGAGATCGAAGGCGGCGGTCGTCAGATCGAGAAACGCGTAGTCGGTGACGCCGATCTGGGCGACGAGAATGGCGGGTTGCAGGCCGCCTTCGCCGCGCGCCAATGCGCCGTCAAATCGTGCGTAGCCTTGAGCGTCGGTCTTGGTGGTGGCGAGGACTTCGTTGTTACGCGCGACCAGACTCACTTCTGTCCCGGCGACGGGGGCCGCCGTCTCCAGTGAGCGCACAAAAGCGTGCACGGCATCGTCGCCGGTTAGCGCGGTGAGGCCAAGGTCGGAGACGATGAACCACTGGGTGGCAATCTGATAGGCATTGTCGCCGGTGGGCTTTGCGGGTTTTGCCGTCATGGCGTAGACGCCGGGCTTCAAGGGGCCAATGGCCTCGGTCACCGGGAAGGCTGTGGTCACTTCCGCGTTAAGCTTGAGCGCGACTTGCAGCGAGCCTTCAAAAACCTGCTCGCCGCGGCGCTGCTTGATCGAATCGAGCTCCCATGACGACAGCTGGCGGGTCAACCCGCCGTCTTCCAGAGTGCCGGAGAGGGCACGGTCACCAATTCTGTAAACTTCGACCTTCACGCTGTCTGTGTTGACAGACACGACGGGAATGCCCTGCTGGCCGCGGCTCGGCAGTACGTAGGCGCGGCCGGTGAAACGGACAGAAGCCTTGCGGTCGGGGACATAGGCGGCGATGTCGACGGTCTTTTGAAGAGACTCACCGATGGCCGAGGGCAGACCCGCGCGCAGCTGCATTTCGTAGCGCTGGCCATGCGACAGGCCGCCGATGCAAAGCCTCTTACCTTCAACAGAGACGGACTGCGGATCCTTGCCGCCGATGGAGACAAAATCGGAAAAGTCAGGTTCCGCACTCAGCAGAGTTTCCGAAAACACGAGGCAGATGCGTGGCTCGGCGGTGTCGGACTCGGTCACGTAATTCGTCATGCGGAATCCGTGCTCGGCCTTTAGAGCAGCCAGTTTGCGCTGGCGGGCCGGAGACCTCGCGAGCGCGACGCTTTCCTTGAGGGCTTCGATCGCCGGACGCCAGAAGGAGCGCCGCACCAAAGCATCCGAGAGGACGTCAAGGGCATCTGCCTTGGACTTGGCATCATCGGCCCTTTGGTAGGCGCGATACGCTGCGCTGGAGGCGTTCACGGGGACGTTGTAGCGCTCGGAGTTGGAATAGGTCTTGGGATCAAACCCCAGAAGTGACTTGGCCAGTCCGAGCCAGGCCGCGGTGCTTTGCGCCTTTAGGGCGACGGCGGCTGCATAAACGTTAGCTGCCGAGCGGGCATCGGTTGCAAGAAGGCCGTCGGCCTGTTTGAGGAGGACCAGCAAACGCACTTTGCCTGACTTCGGCTTGAAGCGCTTGAGATAGGTCTCGTAATTGGCGGCCTCGCGCTCGAGCTGCTTGTGGGCGAAGGTGGCCGCCGTTGCGGGGTTGGCGAACATCAGGGCGATCGCCGACAGAAAAGCCAGGACGGGAGCGATCCAGCAGGTCCAAAGAATGATGGAGCGAGGTGGGCTACCCGGTCGAGACACGCGCATGGCACTCATCCTTTTGCGAATTCCTGCGTGGAAAAGAAAATTGATCTTGGCGATTTCAGCACTTACCGATCAGAAGTAACAGACTATTCGCAGGGCGTGGCCAAACCCGGGCCGCAACCAAAAATACGGGAAGTTTTCGGCCATTGCCGGTGCTTGCTTATGTGACCGCAACGGAAACGCAAAAAAGCCGACCTTGCGGCCGGCTTCATGCACAGAGGGATTGCTTGGTTTCAGTGTCGGGTCGAGGCCGTCGGCGGCGTTCTATCGTCGCTCGGCAGGGTGCCTGACGGAACATTGGCCCGTTCGCCGGATTCCAAAATAACCGGAGACGTGAGTTGCGATGTTGGGCCAGCGGGGCTGCCAAGCTCCCAGAAGTTCGCGAAGGCTTTGGTCGCGGTGAGAGCGAGTTCCTCGGAGTTAGTGGAATAGCACTCGTAGGCGTCGCGCTTGGCGGGCTCGCGACGCATACAATCACCGACCCAGCAGATTTCAGAATCGAGCACGAGTTGCTCATGCGCCTCAAACAAACGGACGTCATCAACCAGGCGCGCGTCCGCAGGTTCCAGAAGGCTGCCGAAATCGCCGGGCTCAGACAATGGCGCGCTAGCGTCTAAGGTGGTAAAAACGGCGCGGACCGTGATGTTGTGCTTTTCCAGTGTCGCCGCCAGATTTTTGATGGCGCGACAGACGGGGCTCGAGGGGGAACGGGCAATCAACAAATACTCTGCTGGCTCGGTGCCGCCTGCCCGCCGGCGCCGAGTAAGATGATCCTTAATAAAAGCTGTAACCCGCGGTTCCTTTTCTTCTTTCTTAATAACCTGGAGACCGGAGGTATCGCTGTTGTGCATCAGTTTATCCTTCATGTGTTCCGGGACCAGGTGACCGGGTTTGACGCCGGACGCCGTGATGAGCCCATTAAGGGCCAAAGACCTTAAGCAACCGTTGAGACGTGTCTCAGCATGGGTGCTGTTCTGACAAAAATCAGCATATTTTCCGTGTGCCACCTTCTAGTGATTGCCAGCAGGACGAAGACGCCGGGCGATGGTGATAATCGTCTCATCATCGTCTTCGTCATCTTGGTTCAGAGCGAAGGGATCTTGGGTGAGTTCCCAGCGCGATTCGTCTTCGGAGTATGCTTCTTCTTCGAGCGTTTGCGCAGTGATCTCGATTCCGGAATTCGGGGAGTCGCCGGTGCCGGTTTCTTCCGTCGAACCCGGCAGCGGTCGTGGCGCGGCGGTGTCGAATTCCGGTGCCGGCAATGGCTTGGTGACTTCGGCCGGTTGCGCAGCCGAAAGCGCCGCGGAGACGCGCGCGTCATCCGCGGGGACCGTGAAAGTCGCGGTCTCGCGGGTCAGCGTTACGGTCGCTTCCGAGCCGGGCTCTTCAGCCACAGACGCTACCTGTGCCTCAGGTTCGTTAGCTTCGTCTTTGGTGGACGAGATTCTCGCCGGCTCACCAAGGGCCTGAGAAGCCATATCAGCAGCGAGGAAGCGGACTTCGGAAACGGTTACCGGGTCCTGGCGCTTGTTGGACAGCATGATCACCGCATCGTTGCCGGCGGCGCCGGGATTCACGGCCTTCACCTGCTTGGGTTCGGACTTATCGGACAGCTGGGCCTGGTCCGCGCGTGACGAGGGCGACGTGTTGCTGTTGGCAGGCATCGCGATGGGTTCGGCATCTTCGTGCGATTGCGCGTCGCCATCATCAAGACCACTGGAAAACTCCGCCGCAGCGCGAGTGGCATATGCGCCGAAGGCCGAGCGCAGGGTTTGTTCGTTGTAGCCGTTTTGGACATTGCCGCGCGAAGTCAACGTCTCTTGGTGTTCCTCCGCTGAGCCTGACTCGCGACGGCGGTTGGAGCGTTTGCTGCTACCGTTGACCTTGTAACCATTCCCGGTCTTTGCACGTTGAGGGCGGCGGCTGGATCCCGTGTGGCCGTTGCCGTTCACGCTCGGACGGACGTCATCATCACGATGGGCCTGCATCGCGCCTGGATGGATACGGCTGGAGCCCCTACCGTTGCGGGGGTCGCCGACATCCGGTGCGTGCTTGAGGCCGGTGTCAAAGCCGCGCAGCGGGTCGCTTTGCGGGTTGTCGTTCAATCCGCGTTGAGGCCTGGAAACCGGTGCCGCGGCCAGCTCAGCGGCGCGTGCTTCGGCTTCCGCCTTCATGCGCACACGGCGTTCCTCCTCGGCCCTCTTGGCTGCTCCCATCACAGCCTGCAGGATCATGTTGGACCAAGCGCCCTCGCGGAAGCGGTAGACGCGGAAGGCCTGGCAGCCGGCAAACTTGCTGCCCTGGCGCCAGAGCTTCTTCTGGATGGCCTTTGTCGACAGGAAGGGATTGTAGACGCGGGTGAAGATCTTCTGCTGCTCGAAGCCTGAGAACAAGTTGGCGAGCAGATGCGCCTCGTGCTGCAGCTCCTGGGCATCGTGCGAGCCATAGCCAAAGCCTGCCTGGGCGTTGCGGGCGTGCGGCCTGTATGGCGCGTCGAGCGGCACCGCAACGTAATAGGCGCCGTGCATGTCGAAAACGACGTGACGGAACACTTCGAAGTTCTGCCGAATCTCGGGATCGCGGTGGATCTCGTTGAAGCGCGATAGAATTCTGATCATCGGCCCGCGCTCTGCTTCGCGCATGACCGGCACCAAGCCGTTGAGCCGGTTGATGGGCCGGCCGATGGAGACAAGCAGCAAGCAAAAGTCGACAAAAAGGGCGATGGCCAACGGAATGTAGTCGCGCTTCGACAAGCCGACAGGCTGGGCGAGCACCCGAGCGGCCTGACCGGACGCACCGCCGGAAACCGACTGAACAGCCTTCTTTTGCAACGCGCGCAGTTCGTCGGCCGATGGCGGCAGTTCAAGAACCACCGCGCCCTGCAGAGTCGCAGCTAGGCGGCGAAATGCTTCGATGGTGGCTTCCGCGCCTTCAACGGCCGCCACATTCGGACGCTGCATCACCGGCAGCTGATCGATTGCGCGGACGACTCCGCGCAGTGCTGTCTGCAACTGCGGGTCCGGGCATGAGAAGGTGCCGCCGCTGCCGTTCGGGAACACAGCCTTTTCGGCACGCAGTGCGAGATCGCTACGAATCTGAACGAGCTGGGGATCGGTGCGGAATGCGTTGAAGCCGGCGACGGTTAGATCAAGGCGGCGGTTCAGGCCGCGCATGAACTCGTTGCGCGTTCCTGTCTTGGGGTCGATCGTCGACTGACTGGCGTCAGCGATCTTCTTGAGCTCGGCATCGAGCCCGGTCATCTCCTGACGAATGCTTCCAACGCGGCCTTTGACGAAGTCGCCGGCAAAGGAGAACCGCTGCGCGTCGGCATCGCGAAGCTTGCGGCGCGGACCATCGCCGGGGCGGGAGTTGGGGCAGCTTGTTCCTCTTTCGCGCTCTTCGATGGCCTTGGCCGTTGAAACAGCGGTGAGTTGCTGAAGCGTCTCGGAGAGCTGCTCAAGGCGCGTGGAACCTGCGTGCAGGGCGGTTTGCACCTGCGAGATGGCCGACTCTGCGGATCTCGTCGCCTCGCCACGGCTTTCCAGCACCTTCCAATAGAAGCCGAAGCCGAAGCCAACCGAAATCACCGTCAAGAACAGGTAACCGAAGACGTAGATGACTTTGGTGGTGAAATGGATGGGGCTGAATATCTGATCGAGCAGCCAGATGATCATCGTCATCAGCATCGCGACAGCGAAGCCGATGATGACTTTCTGGATGATTGGAAGGTCGCCCATGTTCGATTCGATGAGCTCGAGCATGCCGACGTAGGTGGCGACCCAGGACAGCGCGCCGAGCCCAAGAACCAGGAAAAGCTTCTTCCAATCGCGCGGGGGCTCTTCTGGCTCGATCCAATCGCCGCCGCCGTAATGCGCGGAATCCAAGCCGCCGAATGTCAGACTCGGCTCGCGCATCGACCTATCGTTGTTCAAAGCCATCGGCTCGACCATCCATTTTCATCACGCGGCCGACGAGCGTCTTTTGGGTACATTGCGGAGGAACCCGCGCGTTCTCACATCAACACGGCGTGTTGAAGCTCCCCAGTATGGCCAGACCCTTCAGGCCCGCCCCGGTGCATGATGCTGTTGCCTCTTCGTGCCAAGAGCCGGGCGCCCGCTTCAATACAAACTGCCGCCACGAGACCCCTACTCCATTCATCTGAGTAGTGCTTGTTTTGGGCTTGAGAACGGCGCGATTGTGACGCAATGGGGCCGGTCTGTTTAACGGGAGATGAACGGGCAACCGGTTGAGGGAGTCTTGCGTAGCCAACATTGCGCAGGCGCGTGTTGGGTTGCTCCTTTCGCCAACACTGCGCAGGCGCGTGTTGGGCTAGTTCAAACCCAAGACGCTGCCGCGCTCTTGTTGGGACAGCGGGCGCCAGCCAGATGGCTTGCCGCCCTTGGGCTTAGCGGATGACCTGACCCTGCGCGGCCGTTTGGGCAGCAGGTCGGAACGCGGATTGGCCTTGGCGTGGGCGGCGAGTTCAGGCAGCAGCTCCGCCAGCAGGGGCGCGGCCGCCTGCGAGGCGTGAACGCGGCGGGCCCAGGGCCTTGAAGCTGACCCGGTTCCAATAACGACAACATAGGAATAGGCGGCCCCGTTGGAAAACTGGAGGCCGCCGGAGGCCCAAGCGTCAACGGTGGCGTCCGGATCAAGCGTTACCTGGGTGCCGGTCTTGGCAAAGTGCAAGCGTACGTCAGAGCGTCGCGCGGCACACCACTTTGACAGACTCTTCAAGGTGCCGTGCGAAGTCTTGTTGGACCGGTAACACAGGGGTGCCTGCAGCAATGTCTTAACAAGCGGACGGGCCCTGCGGCGGATCACCTTGCCGGGAACGATGGCACTTGAGAGTTCGTCGACCGACTGACCTTTGGAATCGTCCAGGTGCGTGTAGTCATAGGATTCGATCAGCGTCGGCGGGCGCACCTTGCTCCGGTTTCGGCCGATCAAAGCATTTAGGACGACCGAAGACATTTGATGGACGCGCCGCGGCGAACCGGAGATCAGCCCCAAGACGGCGGCAGTCGAAGGCGGCGTGCCCTCGCCGGCGGCGTTGGCTGGCGGCATGTTGAAACCGAACTGGTCGATCAGTGCTTTGACGCGGGACTGACCGATGCGCGCTGTGCGATTCGCGATAGGGACGTTGAGAGAGCAGGCAAAGGCGACAACCGCCTTGCGACCGCGACGGAGCTTGCCGTTTCGGCGGCAGGTTTCCAGTCCGCGTGCCGGCGCCGTGGTGTCGAAGTAGAGCGAGGCGGCGTTGTCCTTGCCCTCGTTGGCGATAGCAATGGCGGCGATCATCTTACCGACCGAAGCGATCATACGGGGCTCACGGGGGCGTTCATAGAACCCCGTCTTGGCATCGCGGGCCACGGGCGAGCCAAAATAGCTCGCTGTTTCGGTGTTTTCGAAATAGCGCACGATGCGGCCGTCCGCGTCGGCGGCAACCACGGCGACATGCGGTAGGTCGACGCCCGGCCCGGCGTTCGTGCGGTCAAGCGTGAAGGCTGGGTCCATGCGGGCTGAGAGCTTACTGTTGAGTTTCTTCAGGGCGTCCGTCATTCGCAGTGTGAAACCCAGGTTTTCACCAGCGTCGAGGCTTGTTGAAACGCCGCGAACGTGGTTGCGCCAGTCAAAGCCGTAGGTCTGCTTCATCTCCTCACGCAGGCCATAGCGCGCTGCACGCATCAGGGTGTTGGCGCGGATCTCGGGATTGGCGCGGGCTCGGGCGGCCAGGCGTGGCGACAGCTTTTCAAGCGTCTTGTCGAGCCCCGGCTGAACGCGTGGATCCGGCGGGCCTCCAGCGAGGCCGATCAACTCAAAGACGACTGCTTTTTGCTGCTCATCGTCCTCGATCAACCTTTCAGCACACTTCCTGGCGCGCACTTCGGTGACGTAACGCCAGCGATCGAGACGCACCTGATTCAATCTCTCACTGCCGCGCAGCAGGATGATCGGTTTGTTGACGGCGGAAGCCAGTACGAACTGCTCGGCAACGGTCAGGTCCTTGGCTTCCTTGCCGAAGACGATGCGGCTTGCCAGTTCAACGCCGTGCAAGGACGTGCCGCCAGTGCGCTGCGCCAGCCAAAGGTGATTAGCCGCCCATTGCTTCAGGCGGGCTTGATCACCGCCCTGGGTCAGTTCGAAATAAATCACAGGCGCCAGCCACCATTCGCCGACCTTCCGCTTCAGCTTGGCGAACGGACCCTCACTGGTGCGCGGCGGTGTCTTGTAAATGACCCGGGCGATCTGCATGGGAAGCGTCGATCCACCAACGCCAAGCGTCGGGCGGCCAAGCGCTATAGAGCGGCGGGCGGTGGAGTACGGGATCTTTAGAACTCCAAGCAGATCGATGCCGAATGGGTTGTAGATCGTGCCGATGTGGCGGTCTTCGTGAAATGTCAGGCACTTCCAATAGTGCTCGGGCACATCGCGGACCGGGATCGACTTGTGGTCCGGATTGGAGATGTAATCGCCAAGGTCGATGGCCTTACCAGTCCAGTTGACGTCCTGCTGACTGTCGAGGCGGGGATCGAACGTGCCGACGAAGTTGCCGCGCTTGTCGTAGATCGCCGTGGCAAGCCAGCGTTCGGCATCGTATTTGAGCTTTTCGGAAAGATAGAGCTGGCCGGCAAACCCGCGAATCGGCGCTACCACGTAGACCAGGAGGACGGCGAACGCCAGATAAGCGACAACAGCAAGGACGACATAGCGCAATGCCCCGAGGCGCGGATTAAACGCGATCCACTCGGCGAAAAACCGTGCGATCCAGACCGGGATGGACACCACCATCTCGACCAGACGCATCAAGCCTTTTGCTATTGCGATCATGCCCCGTTCTTCGCAGCCACACTTTGGGTATACAGGGCGGTTAACTGCCCAATGTGGCGTGGGCACGGCTTCAATACGACGACTCCGACGATGGAGCGCGAATTATCTTTATGTTTGACAATGCGTTACTTTGGTGCGCGCTCACCAAATACATATCCGGCGCCGCGTACCGTGCGGATAGGATCGCGTTCCTTGCCGCGGATCAGGGCCTTGCGCAGGCGGCCGATATGGACATCCACCGTCCTCTCATCGACGAACGCGTCGCGCCCCCAGACGCCGTCAAGGAGTTGCGAACGCGACAGCACCCGGCCGGGGCTTTCCATGAGGTATTCCAGAAGGCGGAATTCGGTCGGGCCGAGGTGAACTTCGCGCGGGCCGCGGGTGACCTTGTGAGCGGCGCGATCAAGCTCGATATCTGAAACACTCAAGACTTCCGCCATGCGATCGGGAGCAGAGCGGCGCAGGATCGCCTTGACACGAGCCATCAGCTCGGGAACCGAAAACGGCTTCACGACATAGTCGTCGGCACCGGTGTTCAAGCCGCGGATGCGATCGGCCTCCTCGCCGCGCGCCGTTAGCAAGATGATCGGGATATTGCGGGTCTCCGGTTTGGATCGCATGCGCCGACACAGCTCAATGCCTGACACCGAGGGCAACATCCAGTCAAGCACGATAATGTCCGGGGTTTCCTCGGCGACGATGATCTCCGCCTCTTCCCCCGACTCGCAATGGGTGACGCGAAATCCCTCGGCCTCGAAGTTGTAACGCAACAACTCGCTGAGCGCGTGCTCATCTTCGACAATGAGGAGTTTCGCCGTCATCTGAAGTTGTCCCATCGAATCCGCCTAGCTCAGCTATCCTCTCCCCGGTCGAAACCACTCTTGATCAACGTGGTACTGGTCTGATCGCCCTTTGGACGGTCGTCCGTCAGATTCTCGCCAGTTACAAGATAGTGGATCGTCTCGGCGATGTTGGTGGTGTGGTCGCCAACGCGCTCGATGTTCTTGGCGCCAAAAAGAAGGTGCGTGGACAATCCGATATTGCGCGGATCTTCCATCATGTAGGTGAGCAGCTCGCGAAACAGGGAGTTGTAGAGGTCGTCGAGTTGGCGGTCCGCATGCCATACGGATACGGCGCGGACGGCATCGCGCGCGGCGTATGCGTCGAGCACGTCCTTGAGCTGCCTTAACGCCAACTCCACTATGTGGCGCAGGCCGGTCATCAGCGGCTTGGGATGAGGCTCGTGGGCGATCGCCAGAGCGCGCTTGGCGATATTCTTACCAAGATCGCCAATGCGTTCCAGATCAGCGGCTATCCGCATCGCGGCGATGACGTGGCGAAGCGCCTCTTCTTTCGGCTGACGCTGGGAGATCATGGCCACGACTTGCACTTCGATGTCGCGTTCGAGGTCGTCGATGCGGCGGTCAAGTTCCACAACCCGTCCAGCCAGCAGCGGATCGCGCTGCTCCAAGGCATCAAAAGCCAAGCCCAGTATGTGTTCGGCCATGCCGCCCATTTGGGCGATGTTGTTATCGAGGAGTGCAAGTTCCTCGCTGTAGGTGCGATGTTGCATTCGGTCTGAATCTGCTCCCTGCAGGAGCCCGATACCCGTCAGCCGAAGCGACCGAAGATATAGTCTTGGGTCCGTTTGTCCTGCGGATCTTCAAAGATTTGTTTCGTGTCGCCGTATTCGACCATATAGCCGATGTGGAAGAAAGCAGTCTTTTGCGAGACGCGTTGGGCCTGGGCCATCGAGTGGGTCACGATCACAATGGTATAATTCTCGCACAGCTCCATCATCAACTCTTCAACCTTGGCCGTGGCGATCGGATCGAGGGCCGAGCAGGGCTCGTCCATCAGGATAATGTCGGGCTTTGTGGCGATGGCGCGAGCAATGCACAGACGCTGCTGCTGACCGCCCGACAGGCCGGTGCCCGGTTCATGGATGCGGTCCTTTACCTCACCCCAAAGACCGGCACGCTCGAGGCTTGTGGCGACCAGCTCCTCCAGGTCGGTCTTGTCCTTGACCAAACCATGGATGCGCGGACCGTAAGCCACGTTCTCGAAGATGGACTTCGGAAATGGGTTCGGCTTCTGGAAGACCATACCGACGCGGGCGCGCAGTTCCACCACATCAAGATCCGGGTCATAAATGTCTTGGTCGTCGATTTTGATCTCGCCTGTTACGCGGGCGATCTGGATCGTATCGTTCATGCGGTTGAAGCACCGCAGGTAGGTTGACTTACCGCACCCAGACGGGCCGATGAGCGACGTCACCGCGAAGCGCGGTATGTCGAGGTTGACGTCGAAAAGGGCCTGCTTGGCGCCGTAGAAAACACAGACTTCCTTCGACGTGATCTTTGGGTTTTCCACCGCCGATCGTATCGTGGCCGTCTCTGGTGACACTACTTGCTGATCCATGGAGAGAGATCCCTTTACCATTTTTTCTCGAAGCGACGGCGCAGGTACACCGCGAGTAGATTCATCAAGACGAGGAAGCCGAGCAGCACAATGATGGCTGCCGAAGTGCGGCTCACGAAGCCGCGCTCAGGGCTGTCAGCCCATGAGAAGATCTGAGTGGGCAGAGCCGTCGCAGGCTGAGTGAGGCCAATGTTCTCAACACTGGGTATGAACGCGTTCATACCGATAAGTAACAGAGGTGCTGTTTCTCCGAGGGCCTGGGCGAGGCCGATGATGGTCCCGGTCAGGATGCCGGGCATCGCCAGCGGAAGTACATGGTGCAGCATCACCTGATGCTTGGAAGCCCCGACGCCCAGTGCGGCTTCCCGGATGGACGGTGGGACCGACTTCAGAGCCGCCCGCGTCGCGACGATGATCGTCGGCAGTGTCATCAAGGCAAGCACCATACCGCCGACGAGCGGCGCCGAACGCGGCATACCGAACGTGTTCAAGAAGAGCGCCAGGCCGAGAAGGCCGAACACCACCGAAGGAACCGCCGCGAGGTTGTTGATGTTGACCTCGATGAGATCCGTTATGCGGTTCTTTGGCGCGAACTCTTCAAGATAGGTCGCGGTGGCGATGCCGATCGGGAAACTCAGCAAGAAGCACACGAGCAACGCCAGGAAAGAGCCAGACAAAGCGCCAGCCAGACCCGCCAGCTCGGGAAAACGGCTATCGGCGTTGAAGAATAGCTCCCAGGTGAAAGGCGTGCTGATAAGCCCACGCTGGATAAGAGAGTCGAACCAGGCAAACTCCTTGTCCGACCTGAACCTCGGGTTGCGAATCTTGGCTTCACCCTTCTGAAGCAGATTGTCGTAGTTCGCCGATAGCGGCAGATCTACCTCGATGGTCTTGCCGACCAATTGTGGGTCGGCGACAACTTTCTTCTTCAGTGCCTCAGCCGCTTTTGGCGAAAGAATTTCCCGATAGGACAGGCTTGGCTCGCTCAGGAAGAAACTGCGAAAGCCTTCGTCGATTATGCGCTGGTAATCGGCAGCTTCAACTCCGCCGTCTTTAGGAACCTGGGCTGGATCGACAAACAGAGTTGTCTTTGCCACGCCCACGCCGTCCTGGACGCTGAGAACGCCACGATGTTCGAGCTGCTGATAGAGAAGGATGCGGTCACTCGACAAGGCCTCGATTTCCCGCGGGATGATACGCTTGTAGAGCTGATCGAATGGATCGGAGACGGGAACCGAAATCTTGATCCGCTCGCCGATCTTATCTGGATTGCGGACCACGTAATCGCGAACGATATAGTCGGCGCCGGAGCTCATAATTTTCGACAGGTTGCGTTTTTCCGTCCGGTTCTGGACTTCCGGGAAATACGACAGGAACGAATCGCGGACCATCTTGCGGAAGTTCGCGGAACGAATGTTGTCCTTGTCGATTTTTTCAGGGTCGAGGAATACACCGAGTTCAACCTTGGTTGTCGTGAATGCAGCGTAGCCGGCGTAGATGAGCGAGGAGAACAGGATCCCGAGCAGGGCCATGGCGGTGCCGATCGCGGCGATGCCATAAAACTGCAGGCGGCGATCGGCTGCGTAGCGGCGCCTGACGCGACGGCGGGCAGCGCCGGATGTCCAATCGTGCGTGGCCGCCGGCTGTGGTTCCGAGTTATCAGTCATATTGTTCCCGATATTTGCGAACGATACTCAGAGCGATCACGTTGAGGCAGAGCGTGACCAAGAACAGCACGAGACCAAGTGCGAATGCGGCAAGCGTTTTGGGGTTGTCGAATTCGGTATCGCCGATCAACAACGTGACGATCTGCACGGTCACGGTTGTGACGGGTTCGAACGGGTTGAGCGTCAGGGCGGCAATAATGCCAGCGGCCATCACCACAATCATGGTTTCACCGATGGCGCGGCTGACGGCGAGCAGGATGCCGCCCATGATCCCTGGAAGCGCAGCTGGCAGCAACACTTTGGTGATGGTCTCGCCCTTTGTGGCGCCAAGACCATAAGAGCCATCGCGCAGAGACTGGGGTACGGCGGCCAGCGCGTCATCCGAAAGAGAAGAGATGAACGGGATTAGCATGATCCCCATGACCGCACCGGCGGCGAGAGCGCTATTTGGTGCAATCGCGAAGCCCAAAAACTCGCCGAACTCCCGCATCGCGGGCGCAACCGTCAACACAGCGAAGAAGCCATAGACGACTGTCGGGATGCCGGCGAGGATTTCGAGAAGCGGCTTCACCACGGCACGCATGCCGCTCGAGGCGTACTCCGTCAGATACACGGCCGAGAAGAGGCCAATCGGGGTGGCCACCAACATGGCGATAAAGGCGATCAGCAAGGTACCGACGTAAACAGGGATCGCGCCGAAGGCTCCACCCGACGTCACCTGATCCTCGCGCATGGCAATCTGCGGTTCCCAGTTCAGTCCGAAGAGGAACTGGGCGGGAGAGACCATGGAAAAGAAGCGCAGCGTCTCGTAAAGAAGCGACGCAACGATACCGATGGTGGTGAGGATCGCAATTAGTGAGCAAACGATCATCAATGCCGATGTGATGCGCTCAACCTGATTGCGTGCCCGAAAGCGCGGGGCAAGCTTGGAGCGGGCAATGAAAAGCGCGGCCACGGACAAGCTGAGCGCAGATGCGATCATGGCCCATAGGGCGATCGTGCTCCAAGAATTGTAACGCTCGGCGCCAGCAAGAACGACGGCATCTGGTTCACCAAAAATGTTGCCTCTAGCAACCGACTTGATCTCGCTCAAAAGCAGGTTGAGCTGTCCGATGTCGAGGCCTTTGACGCGATCGGGGGGAAGGCTGGAGACCAGGAGCGAGTCGATGACCGGCCCTTGAAACAGCAGCCACAGGAGAACCAGAAGAAACGACGGAATCCCGGCCCAGGCAGCGACGAACGCGCCATGGTAGCCTGACAACGAATGCTGCGAACTATAGCCGGGAGCGGCAGCGAACGATCGTGCCTTCGTGACGCCCGCGAAATACGCCGCGAAGGTAACAGCCAGCAAGGCCAGCAACAGATAGGACAGCATCGAATCAGCCCTTTGATCGGCAATTGCATGACGCGAGGACGACGAGGACGCGTATGTTCTTCAAGCAGAAGGGTGGTGGCTTCTCAGAAGAGAGAAGCCACCACCTGTTATCGTTAAGGTCTCAATAAAACGATTCTGGCTGGATACGAGCCTTGTTCGCTGAGACCGCCAGAATTAGTTCGTAACAAGTTGCTTGGCTTTAAGAGCACCTTCCTGAACTTCCTTAAGCTTGTCTTCAGGAAGAACAACGAGGCCGCGCTCCGAAAGGTAACCACCGTCACCCATCGCCTTATCGGACACGTACTCCTCGATGAACGCCGGCATGCCGTCGATGACCTTGCGGTGAGCGTTCTTGATGTAAACGAACAGCGGGCGCGAAATGCCGTATTCGCCGGAAGCGATGGTTTCCATCGACGGCTCGACGCCACCGATCTGGAGAGCCTGCAGCTTGTCCTGGTTTTCGAACAGGAACGAGTAGCCGAAGATGCCAACAGCTTTCGGGTCAGCGTCGAGACGCTGAACGATCAGGTTGTCGTTTTCGCCAGCTTCGATGAACGGGCCGTCAGTCCGCATGGCGGTGCAGTCGGCTTTGTACATCTTCTTGAAGGCTTTCTTGTCGCCGGCTTTTTTCTTGGCGTCAGCCCAGAAAGGAAGCTTACCCCTCTTGCAGACGTGGTGGAAAACGAGCTCGACAAAGGCGTCGCGCGTACCGGAAGTCGGCGGCGGGCCGTATGTCGTGATGGGCTGATCGGGAAGCGACTTATCGATGTCCGACCATTTCTTGTAGGGGTTGGCGACGAGCTTGCCGTCAACGGGAACCTTCGCAGCCAAGGCCTGATACATCTGCGGCTTGGAGACAGAGAACTTCTTGCCCTTACGCGAGTTGGCGACCGACAGGCCGTCATAGCCGAGCAGAACTTCGGTCACGTCGGTGACACCGTTCTTGTCGCAGAGTTTCTTTTCCGAAGGCTTCATGGCGCGGGAAGCGCCGGTGATGTCGGGATGGGATTCGCCGATTCCAGCGCAGAAGATTTTCATGCCGCCGCCGGTACCGGTCGATTCGACAGTTGGAGCCTTACCGCCAGCGCGAGCAAATTCCTCGGCAACAGCCTGCGTGTAAGGGAAAACCGTCGAAGAACCGACGATCTTGATTTCACGAGCCGAAGCACCAGTCGCAAGTGCAAACGAGCCCGCAGCAGCCGCGGCTGCCACGAAGGCAATGAACTTGTTGTTCACGCGTAATCTCCCTGGATTGCTCTAGGAGTGCTTTCAAGATGTCGGCGGAATACCGACAACCGGCCGGAGCGCCCCGCGCCGGCACAAAAAGACGTAGACTATTAGTTCTACGTGTTCTTGACAGTTTGCATGCAGTAATGTGACAGTTCAAGCCATTGAAATATAATGGTTTTACTGCTGCTCGCTTGGGGGAAGCTGTTCAAATGCCAATGTGAACGTTGATCCCACCCCGACTTTGGAGGCGATTGTCAGGTCACCGCGATGCCTCAGCATAATATGCTTGACGATTGCGAGGCCCAGTCCGGTGCCACCCTTTTCGCGGCTAGAAGCCGGATTGACGCGATAAAAGCGCTCGACCAACCGGGGCAGATGATGGGCGGCAATGCCGCGTCCATCGTCCTTGACGGACACGGTTAGCGAATCGCGGGCGCCATCCTCGTTTGTCTGCCGGGCGACGGTGATAGCGACACGGCCATTCTCGCGGCCGTACTTCAGTGCATTGTGCACTAGGTTTTGAAGCGCCTGCACGATCTCTTCGCGATCGGCGCGGATGTAGGCGTCGGCATCGAGTAGATTCAAGGTGATCACGGCGTTCTGAGACGTCGCTAGCGGTTCGAGGGCTTGAACGACATAGGCGGCCACTTCGTTAAGGTCCGCCGTGCCTTGCGGCACCAAGTGGGCGCGCATCTCGACCCGGGTAAGCGACAGCAGGTCATCGACAAGGCGCGACATGCGCAAGGCCTGGGTCCACATGATCCCGAGGAACCGATCGCGGGCCTTCTCGTCATCGCGGGCCGAGCCCTGCAGCGTTTCGATGTAGCCTTTGAGAGACGCCAGCGGCGTACGTAATTCATGGCTCGCGTTGGCGACGAAATCGGCGCGCATCTTTTCGACTTTCTCGCGTTCGGTCAGGTCGCGGAACGTCACCAAAAGCCTGGCGGTATCGGAACCCAGCTCAAGGCGCGTGACCGTTGCTTCGATACTGCGCGGCACAGGAACCCGCTCGTTGAGGTGTACGACCAACGGTTTGGTCGACATGGAGGCCATCTCGACAGCCGTCTTGAGATCCGGGTTTCTGAGCAGCTGCCCCATCGCCTGACCCACCATCATATCAGGGAAGAGGCCGGTGAGGAGTTCGTTTTGGTGCGAAATCACGCCATCGGCATCGAGCGTCAAAGCCGCGTCCGGCAGAGCGTCGATGATGGCGCGCCAGCTCTCGTCGGGCGCCCTCGGACCGGCCGCCACGGGACTCTCGATTTCATCGTGTTCCGCGGCATCCGCTGAGGATCGTGGAAACGGAGCACCCGGCGTCAAAGAGGCCATGGCAAAGAACAACTCCAGGCTATCGTGCGGCCAATACGGCATGTTAGCCAGAGTAAAGACCGACAGAATCAACGGTATGGGAGACCATAACACCTTGTAGAGAGAAAATGCAGGGCACGCTCCAGTTCGTCGAATCATCAACAACCTCCCGGCTTCGACCCCTGCTGCCCGCCATCTGGGCCAGGACATGGTTGTCGAACGAAGCATTGTCGCTCGTTTTTCTTGTACGACTCATTCCGGCTCAACCACGTCGAGGGGACGTGATCTCAGGCGACCGTAAAGGGTCGCAGATTGAAGCTTTATCGTACAATAAGAGAATAGCACTCACGTTCGCGCAGCAGACCACTTGCAACCGTCCCTCGCGGAGTTGAGACTGTCGCAGGCTAAGATGACAATTGATCGCAGACTTGAAGAAGGACCAACAAAAAATGTCGGGTGGCAAGAAGCCCCACCAAAGCAAGGAGGACAAGAAGATCTCAGAACCGTTCGACTTTGAAGAATTCGACGTGACCCTTCCCAAACTTCCCGCAAAGATCGAGGAGGGTGCGCTGCGTTCAGGTGGTTACCCCTATGACAAGCGCATGAAGCGGAGCACGTATGAGAAGAAGTTGCGGGAGCTGCAAATCGAACTCCTGAAACTGCAAGCACATATCCGGGAAACCGAGCAGCGAATCGTCGTGTTGTTCGAAGGACGCGACAGCGCCGGCAAGGGCGGATGCATCAAGCGCTTCATGGAGCATCTCAACCCTCGCCATGCACGCTCGGTCGCATTGTCAAAGCCGACTGAGGCCGAACGCGGCCAATGGTACTTTCAGCGTTACGTCACGCACTTTCCAACGAGCGGCAACATGGTTCTATTCGACCGCTCCTGGTACAACCGCGCCGGGGTCGAGCGGGTCATGGGCTTTTGCGATGAAGAGCAACTCGCAGACTTCCTGAGGGAAGCGCCCCAGTTTGAAGCACTTTTGACGCGCGATGGCATTCACCTGTTCAAGATCTTTTTGACGATTGGCCGCGAGATGCAGTTGAAGCGGCTGCACGCGCGTCAGCATGATCCCCTTAAGCGCTGGAAATTAACGCGCATGGACCTTGCGGCCATCGGAAAGTGGGACGCATACACCGAGGCAAAACACGACCTATTCCGATTCACCCACACGACCGATTGCCCCTGGACTGTCATTCGCTCCAATGACAAACGGCGTGCACGGCTGGAGGCCATACGGTACGTCCTTCAAGGGTTCGAATACGCCGGGAAGGATGAAGAGGCGATCGGCAAGGCCGATGATGACGTGATTGGCTCGGGGCCGGAGTTCTTCTACTCGGCCACGCCGCGCGAGGCTTAGAGCTTGCTCTTGAACGCATCGGCACGGGCGGCCAGGTCAGGATCTTGTAGCAATGAAAGACGTTCGGCGGCCAGCCGCGCAAAGCGAAGCATAAGAGCGCGGCGGCGTGCCGGCGGCAACGGCGTGGGTGGAGCGGGCCGCTCGATCTCGCCGCCGAAGCGATCAGCAAGCAATAGGCCCGTCTCCGCCGGCAGCAGGTCCAATGGAAAATCAGATGCGACCGCAAAGAAAAAATGGTCACAAAACCCCCGATAGTCGGGCCACTTCGCGTCGGCGCGGAAGTCCGCCGGTCCCGACTTGATCTCCACGATCCAAATGATGCCTTTTTCCGACAGCCCCATAACATCCGCGCGGCGCCCGTTAGGTAATGTCACTTCCGGAAGCCCGACCAGTCCGTGGGCCCGCATGAGCCGACCGACACCACGACCAATTTCGTTTGCGCGCTCCGATTGGCGTCCGTCTTCCTGGGGCTGCGCCGGCGGACCAAGTGGATTGTTGGAGGGAAGCGTCATGGAAGCGCCCTAGATTGCGTAAGTCGGAGTTGAACAAATGGCCGCAGTCGGCAGCATCGGTTAGCTATTAGGCTATGGCAGGCGTTAGTGCATGAGGTGAGAGCGTGGTTCACGGTCCCTGGGCCGTCAAGTCACAGCCAGGCACGAGTAGAGTATGGGGCGGGCAGAGCATGATTTTCGGACTGGGCAGGAAGGGGAAGAAAGACGGTCAAGCGAAGACCGGCAGTAAGGCCTCCGAAGGCGACCACGACAGCCATTCCCAGGAGGCCTCCTCACCGGCGCCCGGGGCGGCACTGCCCGCGCATGAACTGCGGCGGACCGTGGATACGGATACGCTGAAATTCGCAACCACCGATGATCTTGATCCAATACACGGGCTGATCGGGCAGGAGCGCGCACTCAAGGCGCTGCGGTTCGGCGCCGGGATGCGGTCGCACGACTACAATGTATTCGTCCTCGGCCCGGATGCCTCCGGCAAGAGCGCCGCGGTACGATCGGCCTTGACGGCGCTGGCGGCGGAAGCCGCGCGCCCTGATGATTGGGTTTACGTCAATAATTTCCAGCACGCCAATGCGCCAAATGCCTTGCGATTGCCGCCGGGCCATGCACTGCGGCTGGAAAGGGCCATGGTCGCGCTGATTGACGAGCTTCGCGCGACGCTGCCGGCCGCCTTCGACAGCGAAGACTACCAAGCGCGCGCGCGGGCAATAGATGCTGAGTATGGTGGACAGCCCGAAGAGCAGCTGCAGGCACTGGGAGAAAGGGCTGAGCAGCGCGGCATCGCTTTCCTGCGGACACCGCTGGGGTTCACGTTCGCGCCGATGCTGGAGGGCAAGGTCGTGAAACCGGAAGCGTTCGCGGCCATGCCTCCGAGCATGCAAGCGACCGTGCGCGAGAATATTGAAGCGCTGCAACAGGAGCTCTCCGAATTGCTGCAGAGTTTCCCGCGGGCCGACAAGGAGCGACGCCAGAACCTGCGGGCTCTCAACGAAGAAGTCGCCGCAAACGCCGTCAAAGCGGCAATGGCCGATGTTCTATCTGAGTTCGGCGAGGATAAAGGCGCGCGTGAGTTTCTGGGCGCTGTGGAGAGCGACCTTGTCGCGAACGCGCAGCTGTTCATCGGAGAGGGAAGCGGCGAGCAGGGTGATTTCGTTCCGCAACCGCTCGATTCCTCACGTGATCCGCGATTCCGCCGGTACATGGTCAACGCGATCATCGCGCAGGAAGAGGAAGCCAAGGGTGCGCCTGTCGTGGAGGCGACGAACCCGACCCATGGCAACCTCATCGGCAGATCGGAGCATCTGGCGCAGATGGGTGCGCTGGTCACCGATTTCCTGCTCATAAAGCCGGGCGCACTGCATCGCGCGAATGGTGGTTACCTGCTGATCGACGCGCGCAAGCTTTTGCTGTCGCCGTTTGCCTGGGAGGCCTTGAAGAGGGCTTTGAGCACGCGCTCGATTCGCATTGAACAACCAGCTGAAAACCTCGGGGTGGTGACAACTCAGACGCTCGACCCGCAATCGATCCCGCTCAACGTCAAGGTGGTGCTGTTCGGAGACCGGCAGCTCTATTATCTACTGTCTCAGGGCGACCCGGAGTTTCAGCAACTCTTCAAAGTGCAAGCCGACTTCGACGACACCATTGCACGCACCAAGGACAACGCCGCGTCCTATGCACGGCTGGTTGCGGCGATCGTCAGCGAGCACAAGTTGAAACCTCTCGACAAGGGCGCGGTCGCCGGGATCATCGAGGAAGGCAGTCGCATGGCTGGCGACCGTGACAAGCTATCCATCGAGGTTTCTAGGATCGGCGACATCGTGCGGGAGGCCGACTATTGGGCCACCGAAGCGGAGCGAGATGTGACGACGCGGGACGACGTGCGCAGCGCCATTGATGAGCATGTACAGAGGGCCGACCGTTTGCGCGATCGCGACCAGGAGACCTTTGAGCGGGGCATTGTACTGGTCGATACGGACGGCGAGAAAACCGGCCAAATCAACGGCCTTTCCGTTCTGCAGCTAGGCGAATTCTCGTTTGGCCGTCCCAACCGCATCACCGCCCGCGTGCGCTTTGGTCCGGGACGGATGGTGGATATCGAGCGTGAGGTAAAGCTTGGCGGTCCGCTGCACTCCAAAGGCGTCATGATCCTTTGGGGGTATCTCGCCGGCATGTTCGCCCAAGAGCGGCCACTGGCCCTGTCGGCCTCGCTGGTGTTCGAACAATCCTACGGCGGCGTGGATGGAGACAGCGCGTCTTCGACTGAGCTTTATGCTCTATTGTCGGCACTTGCCGATGCGCCAATCAAGCAGGGGATTGCGGTGACGGGCTCGGTCAACCAGCTTGGCGAAGTGCAAGCGATCGGTGGGGTAAATGAAAAGATCGAGGGCTTCTTCGATGTCTGCAGGGCGCGCGGGCTGACGGGCAGACAAGGCGTCATTATACCGAAGGCCAACGTGCAGCATCTGATGCTGCGCGAGGATGTCGTCGATGCCGTTAAGGAAAAAAAGTTCAGCGTGTTTGCCGTATCGACAATTGCGCAGGGGATTGAGATCCTGACGGGACGACCGGCGGGCGAACGGGGGGCGGATGGCGCCTTTCCGGCAGACACGCTGTTTGCCCGAGTCGAAGATAAACTGAGAATCTTTGCCGAGCGCGCCAGAGCCGCGGGAGCGGGCGTCAATGAGGCTGGGAAGGGAGAAGCGATGACATGATCGGTCATGTTGCCACGGCCGAAGAGGCCCGCGGACGTGTTGTATTGCGGCTTGGTTGCAGGACCAGCGCTGTTGACGCGGCTTTCGAGGCCGCGGTGCGGATCGCAAAGGCGTTCGACTCGGAGATCGAAGGGTTGTTTGTCGAGGACCGCCAGCTCATCGAACTAACGGCCTACCCCTTCGCAAAAGAGATTTCGCTGACCGGACGCGTTTCGCGGACACTGTCGAGCCAGGATCTTGACCGGGAGTTCCGTGCCGCATTCCTGGCGATCCGGCGGCGCTTGGAATCTGTGGCAAAACGGTCCGAGACGCGCATGTGGGCGAGAAGCGTCAGAGACGACCCAATCAACGCACTAGCGCGGGTCTGCGCAGAAGCCGGACCGTGGAATGTAATCGTCATGGGTGAGGCTTTTGGCCCCCGTGACGGCCGGGTTCTGGGCGAAATCCTTGGTGCGGTTCGGGATGCCACCGGGCTGTGCACGGTAGGACCACGCACGCGGCGGACCTCCGGCCCCATCGTTGTTGCCGTTGAGGATCCCGAACGCATGCTGGGGATGATGCGGACAGCCGAACGGCTGGCGGGAAAAGATGCGCGGCGAGGTGACATCATCGCCCTGCTCGTAGGAGACAATCCCGAATACCTGCAATGGCTGGAAGGCCAAGCCAGGCTGCTATTGTCGCAAGGTCACTCGGCGGACATCCTGATCGCGCGAGCCGCCTATGGGGAACCGGCAAGCGTTGCCGAAGCGATCCGACGGACACGGGCAGGGTTTGTCATCGCGCAGTATGGCGGGCTAACGGTTCCAACCGACGATCTGCGGCCACTCGCTGTGGCTCTCGAGTGCCCGCTGTTTCTTGTGCGCTAGGCGCGGCGCGCGGCTATAAGTGCGGCCGGCTTAGTTCACGCCAGATCTGGCGCTGCTTTTGCTCCAGCTCGGCAGCATCGGGCAAACCCTGAAACTGCGTGGGCAGACCGGTATGGCCCATTTCGCGTAGCGCCCGATTTAACCGACGGCTGGCTGTTTCGATCTCATCGTCGCTCGGTAGGCGCGCATTTGTTGAACCTCCACGCCGGACTGCCCTTTCGAGTTCGGCCCGCGCCCATACGCCTGCTGCGCCGCCAATTGGAACATCTAGCGGGTTCGGATGTGCCTTGCGACCGGCCAAGAACCCCGGCAGCGACGGCGACAATATCCAGTTTGTTCAATCCGACCATTGCAACAAGCGTGGTTGGAACACTGGCGGTGATCTTGACGCTCACCGAGCTCGCGTCGCGGGCGATGTGGAGGTGGTATGGATGGTTCTTCAGATCATCGGGCAGATTGGAGCAGAAGGCAGCGCGAAAAGCCGTGGCGGCTGTCGACGGCCCTCGTGAAGGCGGCTTGCCGCGACGCGGGCGGCGGCTTCGGCGGCCGTCTGGAACTGGTCTTGTACCGACAGAGCGCGGCTGTAATCGATACCTCCGAACACGATCCCGAGGGTCAGCATTGCCAACAGTGCATAGAGGACAGCAATGGTGCCCCGCTCGTGACTGGCAAAACGCCCAAGGCACCGAGCTGCCGAAGAAGGTTCCCGGCCCCCTGACAAGAGTTGTATCATCACTCTTCCACGCCGCGATCGTCGGCACTATTGATCGCAGCGTGTCGGTGGAGGCTAAAGAAACCGGCAATTTCCACCCCGGCCGGATCGGGCAACTGCGAAGTTGCTCGCTATCGGGTCAACGGTTGTCGCAATTCGGGACGCCTCACTTCAAGCGCCGACGGACTGGCCTACTTCGGCGCTCGTTTTGCCAGGATGCGCTGCAATGTGCGCCGATGCATGTTGAGGCGACGGGCCGTCTCCGAGACATTCCGGTTGCACAGCTCGTAGACACGCTGGATGTGCTCCCAGCGGACGCGATCAGCCGACATGGGGTTTTCCGGTGGCGCTGCCTTAGAGTTCGGCGGTGCGAGAAGCGCGTCGGTGACCTCATCAGCATCGGCCGGCTTGGCGAGATAGTCGACGGCTCCAAGCTTTACGGCGGTCACGGCGGTGGCGATGTTGCCATAACCGGTCAGGACGATGGCCCTGGCGTTAGGACGGAGCTTTGACAACTCGGCAATGACTTCGAGGCCGTTGCCGTCTTCGAGGCGCATGTCGACAACCGCGAAGGCGGGTGGTTCCTGGCGGACCAGCTCGGTCGCATCGGCGACGGTATCGGCCATGCGCACCTTGAATCCCCGCTGCTCCATCGCGCGGCCAAGTCTCTGCAGAAACGCCTTATCGTCGTCGATGATGAGCAACGATGCGTCCTCAGGCAGTTCGTCCTGGCGAAACGAGAGATCTTCGTTGTTATTTTCCACGGTCGTCTTCCTCCTGACGCTTGTCAGCATAGTCTTTGGACGGTTCAGGCCAAGTCCTTCATGAGTATAAACAAAACAGCATACTGGATAGGGGGTTACTCAGCTGCGCCCACCGGGGACTAACCGCTCTGGGTGGGGACTCCAACCTTCTGGGGCCGAGAAAGCTGCGCGCGGCCAGGTCATGCGAACCCTAGCACCGGTCGTCTCCGGAGATGCTCGGTTTTCCAGTTCGATTGCGGCACCAGAACGTTCCAACAGCGTCTTTGCGATGAAGAAACCGAGACCGAGTCCGGAGGCTTCCTTGGCGGATTTTCCGGAATGGGGGCCGCGCGTCGTAACGTACGGGTCGCCGAGTGACTCCATCAGATCGGGCGGAAATCCGGGACCGTCGTCGGTGATTTCTACGACGACATAATCGGCATCCCAGCGGGCTGCGACTTCGACGCTGCACTGAGCAAAGTCCACCGCGTTCTCGATGATGTTGCCGAGCCCATAGAAGAGGCCCGGCTGGCGCGCTCCAACGGGCTCTGTTGCGTCGCTGCCGGTGGCGCCTTCGGCTGGAGCGGACGTGATTGTGAGAACCTTGCCCAACTCCTGGTAAGGGGCAGCCGCATCGGAAAGAATCTCCCGGATCGATACCGAGGTGTGCATAGGGTCCTGCGCGTCTGGTCGGCGGGTAAGCTTCCTCAGGATCTCACGACACCTGTCCGACTGGGTTCGCAGCAGCGCCAAGTCCTCGGCGTGCGGGTGCGAGAATCCGAGATCGTGTTCCAATTCCTTGGCGATAAGATAGATGGTGGACAGCGGGGTGCCCAGTTCGTGGGCGGCGGCGGCGGCAAGTCCGTCCAGAGCGTGGAGTTTCTGCTCGCGAGCCAAAATGAGCTCGGTGGCGGCGAGTGCGGCCGACATTTCTCTACCTTCGAAGGCTAGGCGACGTACGTAAAACGCCACGAATAACAGCCCCGTTCCAACCGAAGCCAGAATGGCGACCTTGTAGATCAGCGGGAGTTCAAAGCGTATCCCGGGAAACCACGGCAAAGGCCAGTAGTCATAAGTGAGAACGTAGGCGCATAGCAGCGTGAGAGCGCTTATGGCGATGGTGTAACCAACCGGAAGCGTGGCCGCCGAGACAATACACGGCGCGATGATCAGCATGACGAACGGATTGCCGATCCCGCCTGTGAAATAGAGTAGTGCGGCGAGCTGCAACATGTCGTAGGTGAGCAGTGACGCGGCGACGGGATCCGTCAACCGATGGCGGGGCGGAAACTGGATGACCAGAAAGACGTTCAGCCAGGCCGATAATGCGATCAGCGCCAAGCAGTACGCCAATGGAACTTCGAAACCCAGCCACAGCTTGACGAACCCAATCGTCAGCAACTGCCCTGCGACCGCGATCCACCGCAATCGCACGATGGTCGCCAGTCTGACATTTTGAGCGCTGTTACCGCTGAGCGCAGGAAAATCGGATGAAACGATTTTTCGCACGGTCCTTCTCAGATGAGCTTTCTACCCAGCTTACTTGAAGCCGCCATGGATCGCATTGAACTGCACAAAACAGATATGCGGGATGTGGAGATTAGACGTCTTACGCTAGAGACAACTGCAAGTCCTCACTAAAACCACCTTGCGCGTCTTGGAATGAGCACCAGCAAAAGCAGGTGGAAACCGAGAGCAGTTTATCAGGCACGCATAACAGCACGGACAAAGGCCTGCGGCTTACTGCGCATGCCGGCTCCACCGAAACCGGGTCGCCGCCATTCAACATGGTTCCCTCGGCAACCCGAATCAGGGCAAGGTGTTGATAAGGGCGGAATGACGTCAACGCACAAAAAGTTGGGACGGCGTCACAAAGCGATATAGTACTCGTGGGTACGGGGATCGTCCTATTTTGGGCTAACGTGCAAGGGGGAAGCACGCCGTGCTCTATCAATGGTATGAATTTAGCCACGCCGCCGTTCGGCCAGCGCGGGCTGCCGCAGGCAACTACGGGGCATTTTTCAAGAACCCGCTCAATCCATTGACGCACACGTCGATCGGCCGTCATGCCGCGGCAGCATGCGAAGTCTTTGAGCGCACCACCCGTCGTTACGACAAACCAGAATTCGGAATTCGCACAACGCAAGTCGATGGTGCGACGGTTGCTGTTCGTGAGCAGGTCGTTTGGCAGCGGCCGTTTTGCCGGCTCTTACATTTCGCCAGAGACATTCCAGCCAAGCGCGCTGATCTGGACCCAAAAATCCTAATAGTGGCGCCGATGTCGGGTCACTACGCGACACTGCTGCGCGGTACCGTCGAACGAATGCTGCCAGACCATGACGTCTACATCACGGATTGGCAGGACGCCCGCACGATTCCGATGGGCGCAGGCCGCTTCGATCTCGATACCTACATCGATTACATCACCTATATGCTGCAGCACTTCGGTGGCGACGTGCACGTCTTCGCGGTTTGTCAGCCTGCAGTGCCGGTCATGGCGGCTATCTCACTCATGGAAGCTGAGGGTGATCCAAGCGTTCCATCTTCGATGATTTTCGCCGGCGGTCCCATCGACACGCGGGTCAGCCCGACGATGGTGAATGAACTGGCGGAAGAAAAAGGCTCGGACTGGTTCGCGAGCAACGCCATTGAGGTGGTTCCGTGGACGAACCTCGGCTATGGGCGTCGGGTCTATCCCGGCTTCCTGCAGCTGACCGGGTTCATGACGATGAATCTCGATCGTCACCTATTCGCGCACAAAGACCTCTTCATGCATCTTGTCGACGGAGACTGCGACTCAGCTGAGAAGCACCGCGTATTCTACGACGAATACTTGGCGGTGATGGACCTGACGGCTGAATTCTACCTGCAGACCATCGATACGGTGTTCGTCAGCCACGCTCTGCCCAGGGGTGAGATGATGCACCGTGGGAAGCGGGTCGATCCAACGGCGATCTGCAGAGTCCCACTCATGACGATCGAGGGCGAAAAGGACGATATCACGGGGCTTGGTCAATGCGCGGCGGCGCACGACCTCACTCCTGCTTTGGCCCCCTCTCTCAAACTGCACTATGAAGCCCAGGGTGTCGGGCACTACGGCGTCTTCAATGGCTCCCGCTTCCGCAACGACATCGCGCCGCGGATTACACAGTTCATTCGCTCGCATGACCACCGGGCCGAACACATCGCGCAGATGCCATCGATCGATGAGACGACGGCGAAGTCGCTTGCCCATGGGGGGGCCTGTGAGATCTCTTCGGTGGCGTTCACGTTCAAACCTGCCAACGACGCCAGGCCTGATCCGATGGCCAGCAAACTTAAGAAGCGAGGACTGCCCGTTGGCTCTCACCAAAGCGAACTCGAGGACGATGACGAGGGACCCGCGTTTTTCACGCCGTTTCGCTTCTGGGCACTTGCGTCCCGGATGCTCTTCGAAGGGTTCTTCGGTCCCAGCCGCAATTCGGGGGTCTGATACAACAATTTCCGGCGGCGTGATTCGGTCACGCGTCAAGATGCAACGCCTGGCCTAAATCGACTCTTGTGTCACACATGTTGCACTTCCGCATGCCATTATGCGGCACAGTCACTATCACTATAACTAGCTGATTTCGGTAAATTTAATTTGAGGCTACAACTTTTGAGAGCTGTTCAGATTTGCGCGCGCGGCAACTTAGCAACAAATAAAATGCTTGGAAATCTTGTTCATCGATCCCTCTGGCGCAGCGGACAGCGAAGCTCTAGACTTGAGCCATCGTACGGTTCGGACGGCGCTTCGTTAACATGAGGAAAGACGCTTCTAGAGCGCCCAAACTCTAACAATCCCGCCCCCGGAACGGACCTCCATACAACGAGCGCACTTCTTGCAAGGGTCCCCGAATGTCGCGGGTCGCAGATGACCAGAAACCTGTCTCCCTTGATGACCCTAGATTGGATGATCTGGGGGCACCGGTGGAAGTGCGCCGGCATCCGAAAGCGCGCCGGCTGACGCTTCGGGTCAGCCGGACACGGCGTGCCGTCATCGTAACCCTTCCCACGCAGTGCGATCTGGGGGAAGCCGGTTCATTCGTCCACCGCCACATCGACTGGGTTCGTGAGCGACTTGGCAACCTGCCGGATCCGGTGCCTTTCGCACATCGGCAAGTGATGCCGCTCCGGGGCGTTCCGCACCGCATCGTCTTTGTGAAGCCGCAACGCGGCAAGGGAGTTGTGCACCTTCACAAACCGGCGCGGGGATTTACGGAAATCAGAGTTGCGGTGGATGGGGACAACGGTCCGCAGCGGCTGCGTAACTGGCTGTTTAAGCAGGCCCGCCGAGACCTAGACGGACGGGTCCTCGGGCACGCCATGCAGCTCTGCGTCAGGCCTAAAAGACTCGTGATCCGGGATCAAACGAGCCGTTGGGGGTCGTGTTCGTCGACGGGGGCGCTTTCGTTCTCTTGGCGGCTGGTTATGGCTCCGCCATTCGTACTCGACTACGTCGCTGCGCACGAAGTCGCGCATCTGCGGGAAATGAACCATGGGCCGCGTTTCTGGGCGCTGGTCGACCAGGTGGTCCCGCACATGGACGAAGCCAAGAGCTGGTTGCAAGTCTATGGCATGGACCTGCACCGTTATGGCGTCAGCGACTAGAGCAGTTCAGGCTTAGATCGGCTTCCGCGTTTCGCCACACGGTTCGTGCGGCCGCGCAATGAAGCGGCGGCAGATTGCGGGGGTGCACCCGAACGGCCTGCGCTTGGTGCGTGTGTTCGATGCAAAACAGGTGATCGGTGTACTTCAGCGGCGTGTGACAGATGCGGCAGGTATAGAGGTCCTTATTCAGCCGCTTGCCGTCGGAACTGAACACAGCAAATCGGGGTTAAGCTCCTTCTCATTGTTTCCTCCGTGGTGTGCTTCTTTCTAGCTATCTTTGCTGGGTGCCGCCGCCAGGTACAAGTGGATCTGGATGCAGATTCATCGCCTGCCACAGACTTAGAGCAATACGCTCGGCGGTGGAGATCACTATTGGTGCAGCTTCCGGGGAAAAGACCTCCCCGGCTACAAGCCGGAAGTGGCACAACCAGACTGAAAAATCTTCCGTCCTGACCTCGCTAAGCTTCTTGTGGGCCGGTATCGGCCTGCCTTTATAGGCGCCAGTCTTAAGGAGCACCGAGGACCAAAACAGTTTCATTTTCTCCAAATGCGCGGCGCGTTGGTCACCGATGCGATCAACAAAGATCGGCCCCAAGGTCGGGTCAGCCCAGACGGAATCGTAGAACTTTTCAACGAGCTTGCAAATCTGCTCGTACTTGATCGAAGGATGGGCTGGCTCCCGGCCGGCTTGATAGGAGGCCACGCGCAGCTGAGGTCCCACAACGTCGGACATGGCAGGCACCTTCTTTAATTCATATTTTATGCATCTTTTCTTAGCATGTGTTGCGCGCTAATATCAACATCTAAGATGAATGTTATAGGGAGTGCCGATCGTGCGCCTCAATCGCGCCAGCGACTTCGCGTTGCGGATATTGATCTTGCTTTGCAAAAACGACGATGTGATTTCCGTCGATGTGATCGCGAAGCGGCTTGCACTGCCCAAAAGTCATGTCATGAAGATCGTTGCCCGGCTCGCGTCCTCGGAATTTGTATCAACACAACGAGGGCCTGGCGGCGGCGTCCACCTCCGACAGCCCGCAACGGACATCAGGATCGGCGACGTGGTTCGGGCCATCGAACGGGAGTTTGCCGTGGTTGACTGTCTTGGCACGTCGGGGCCGAAGTGTGTCTTCGAACCGCGGTGCGCATTAATGCCGATGATGACGGAAGCCACCGATGCGTTCCTGCGTGTTCTTGACGGTTACGTACTAAGCGACGTGGTCTCCGGCACGCAGAGGCCGCGTCGTGTTGCGTAGAACCTCGTCAGGCGCTGCCGATCAGAATGCCGGCGGCGAAGACCAGGGCTCCTCCCAAGACAACCTGGAACGCCGCCCGGAAAAACGGTGTCTCCATGTACTTGTTCTGAATCCACGCAATCGCCCAAAGTTCAATAAACACGATTATGGTGGCGATGGTGGTGGCGGTCCAGAAATCTGGGATTAGATAAGGTAAAGCGTGACCGAGACCGCCGATCGCCGTCATCACGCCGGATGCAATACCCCGTTTGACCGGTGAACCGCGGCCGGAGATTTGGCCGTCGTCGGAAGCCGCTTCGGTGAAGCCCATCGAGATGCCCGCGCCGACAGATGCGGCCAATCCGACAATGAAGGTTGTCCAGGTATCGTGCGTGGCGAAGGCGGTGGCGAAGATCGGCGCAAGCGTTGACACCGATCCATCCATAAGGCCGGCCAGGCCGGGCTGCACCCAGGTCAAAATGAACTGACGATGGGCGGCGCGATCCTCACTTTCGCGAACGTCCTCGGTTAGGTGTTTTTGCTCAAGTTTCTCGGCCGTTTTTTCATGTCCGGCTTCGGCAGCAGCGAGATCGCCAAGAAGCCGGCGGGTGTTCGCATCCGTCGTTGCTTGTGCCGCCTTCACGTAGAACTGGTGGGCCTCACGCTCCATCCCGGCAGCCTCTTCGCGAATACGGTCGAGGCCAAGGTTTTCAATCAGCCAGACCGGTCGGCGGGCATAGAAGCCCGCAACGTGTTCGCGACGGACGAGCGGAATGGTGTCGCCGAAACGTGCCTGGTGCATCTTGATTAGTCTTTTGCGATGCTCATCTTCTTCGGCCGCCATGCCTTCGAAGACCTTTGCGGAGTCTGGGAACTCCTTGCGCAGCCGCTCCGCGTACGAGCGATAAATACGGGCGTCGTCTTCCTCCGAGGAGATCGCCAGTGCCAGCACCTCCTGCTCGGAGAGGTCTGAAAACTGTCGACGGCCCAGGTTCAAACCCGGAATCATGCAGCCCCCATAAATTTAGAATAACTCTAATCTGGATAGCCCATAGCGCGCAGCGCAGCAAGACGGGCGGTGTTGTATGTTTGCGCTGCAAAAACCGGCGCCTAAGGATAATTCGTGCGAGATCCCCTATGCTTAGCCACTTTGGTTCGAAATCTGTATATGTAGAATATCGGCATGTATAATTTCTCACCTTGAAGCATATGCCTCCTTGATTTTGAGAATAATTTACTTCTTCTTCAATTCCGAATAGGCTTTATTCATTCCTGTTGGGGGAAACACTTTTTTCCGATTTTGGCGGCGGTTCCGCCGCGCTTGCGACTGGCCATTGGGCGAGGCGCATTGTGGGGATCGGGAGAGGTATGAATCGTCGGGATTAAGCAATTTTGCTTTCGCGTTTTGCGTCGTAACTGTTCCCCGCTGGAGAAACGTTGCCAAACGCGGAATCAGGGACCTTTTAGGGGCCCGAACGCTCCCAATGCGCCCTCATTGGGAGCGTTTTCTGTTGCTTGTGGCGTTGGTGATTTCTTGCGGACCATCAAGCACCTGTCGTTGCCTTATGATTTCCCCGTAACCCATCGATCACTTCGCAATCTAGCTAGCGACGGCACGCGCATCTGGCTCGCGGACCAGTTTCCAAGTCGCCAGCAACCCGAGGCATGAAAAAACGCTGAGAAACGCGAAATAGTATCGGTACCCCATGTCGACGCCGAACCACTCAACAAAGTTGCCGGCCAGCGTATGGGCGAACAGATCGGGGGCATAACCAATGACGGAAACAAACCCGACCGTCATGCCGGTCTGCGAGAGCGGAACACCCGTCTCCTGCAACAATGCGTAGAAGACCGCGCGCAAAGCGAAACCTGCAAGTGCGGCAACGGCCACCTGTCCCCATAGAAGCCACAAGAGGCTTGCATCCGACGGCAGCAGCGCCAGCGATATGTAGATGATCAGAAGCAAACAAAACGACACACCGACTACCCGGGAGGGATGTAGACGGTCGGCGATCAGCCCCGCACAGACGGCCGCCAGTGGACGCATCCAATCACGGAACGTCGCGAGTTGGGCGCCGAAAACCTTGGTCTGTTCAAAACCCCGCTCGGCGTAGGCCGGGAAATCAAAGGTGCCGAGATACAAGAGGTACGCGCAGAAGATCACCGCAGCGAGGAGCCAGCTTCGGCTCTTGGTCAAGATGTCCCGCCAATGCGCGGGCTGAGCTTCGGTTGACCCGTCGGCTAGGAATTCGCTGTTAGACTCGTCGTGAAGGCCATCTGGAACCAGCAGCCAGACGAGTGCGCCAGCAAAAAAAGTGGCCGCTGAATAACAGGTTATGACTTTGACGAGGCCTTCCGTGGGGCTGCTAGCGTGAGCAAAGACAAGCGTCGCTAGAGACGCCAAGAGCGCCGCGACGAGGCCGCGGCCCGCCTCAAAAAGACCGAAGCTTATGCCCTGCTGTTGTGCGCCGCCCCAGTTTCGAACCGCCTTGATGAGAGCGGCCCAAAAGGTCAGGATCGATGTAATACCCCAAAAGGCATGCAGGAGAACCAGGCCGGTTGGCGAGGGGATGCTCGCCATGTAGAGCCCGCCGAGACCGGTCGAAAATAGCGAGAATGCCAACAACTTGCGCGCCGAAATGCGATCAGCCAGCCAGCCGCCAGGGAAATACGCGGCCAGTGCGACCAGTCCATACATCGAATTCAGAAGGCCGAGCTCAATGGCACCGAGGCCGAAGGATATCTCCATCGACGTCTGGAACGTCTTGCGAAGATAAGGTAGCATGTAGATGCTCTCGGCGGCCAAAACCAAACTTGCAAAATAGAGCCACCGTTGTGCCTTGGACTGCGCCATCGTCGCCTGCTGTTACTGGCCGCGGTTTTGCGGTCCGTTAATTTGGTCAGGCGAGCATAGAGCGTTGTTGATCACATTGATCAAGCCCGCCCAATGCCGGATCGTTTGCTGCAGGGCGCGGGATACTACGAAACCGAAAGAAAGCGCGGCTCGAAGGAACCGCGCTTGTCAGCTTTGGTTATGTTGTCATTGTCTGAGTGCCGCGAATTAGCGGCTGCATCCCAGTCAGAGGTCATTTGCAGGGCACACGGACCACGCGGTTGACGTAAGGGATGCGGAACTTGCAATTGCCCTTCAAACTACCTTTGCCGAGGAATTTGCTCAAGACAGCCTTGAGCTCACCTTCCATGGGATCGCCGCTTGGCTTGACGCTGCCGGCTGCCGCCTCGTCTTCTTCAACGTCAATGATGTCGTTTGCCTGTTCTTGCTCTTCGGCGGGCTCATCTTGCTCGGCAGTATAGTCGGCTTCCAGCTCGTCGATCTCGCTTTGCGACGGATTGGCCGCCGGCTTCGCGGCACCCGTCACACGTGTCGACCTTTCAAATCCCTCGTCCAGCTTCTTTGACAGCGGTACGATTGGATCGGCTGATTTCGTTTTCTGTGCAGTCCGTTTCTTAGGAGCAGTAACCTTCTTCTTGGCTGCCGCGAGGCGCTGCGCGGCTCCATACTTACCGCACAGCTTGAGATCCGCGGGTGCCTTCTTCCAAACGAATGTCTTGCTGAAGAAGCTCGATGACGCGTTGCCAACAACGCGCAGGCGGTTGCTGCTGAGGCGCTTTAGACGAACCGTATAACGGCTGCCGCGGCTCGGGCTATAGATCCAGCCGCCGCCATTACTGGTGACATTGCCGAGAATCTGCAAGCCGCAGCGGTCGGCGTATTTCTTTTCTTTAATGAAGACGGCGAAACCGCACAGGCCGCGTCCCTTCTTACAGTCCTTGATCTGGACAGCGCCGCGACCGGTGTGGTCGAGCCAGATGCCCTTTGGATCGGCGGCCTGGGCGGAGGCCGACCAGAGGAGGGCCAGTGCGAGCGCGGCGCCTTGCGCGGCGCGGTGTTTGATCGACATCGCGAAGATTCCCTTGTTACAATGCTCAGTTGTCGCAATTAACTGAGCGCCACAATGCCGGAGTGATGCGGCTCGTGGCTGTCTCGCCGGGAACACTTGCAGAAACATCAGCGTTTGCCATCGACTGGCAGCGCGGTGCGCCGGCACTGATATGCTTTTGGGGAGTGACACGATGCGGGTATCGCCCGGTGGCGTTGGTGCCGTTTTCGCCGCGTTTGCTATAATTTACTTGTCGATAGGCACCGCAATTGCCCAGTCGACACCGACCGAAGATGACAGAGCGGCCATCAGCTACTGCCTTGACGCTGGCGCGGAAAATTCGCTCTCCCTAATAAGTTGTATCGGCGTGGCAGCAAGCGCCTGCGAGAAAAAACCGGAAATGGCGAGCACGCGAGGTTTGACAGATTGCTCGATTCGCGAAAACGCGGTTTGGGATGAGAGGCTGAATTCCCGCTACCAGGTCTTGCGGGCCGAACTGTCTGAGCAAAGCGCCAGAAAACTGCGCGATATCCAGCGGACGTGGATCGCGTGGCGCAAAGAAAAGTGCGAATTGCCTTATCTGTTGTTTGAAGGCGGGAGTATCGCCCGTGTCCTCGCGGCGCAGTGCGTAATGCGGGCGACCGCATTACGGGCCATTGAGCTTGACGCCGCGATCAAAGCCATACAGTCGCCGTGAGCGGCCGCCAGCGACGAGATGCGAGGCCCCGCCCCGGCCCTTTAAGGCAAGGGGCTATCCCTGGCGATCGCGATGCCAGATCACTGACATCCCTAGCCACCGATAACGTCGCAGCAGCCGGCCACAGCCCGGTTGCCAGCTATGTAGCTTTCTTGATGAGCCCAATCACGAAGAGCAGGATAATAGCGCCGATGGTAGCAGCGATTATCTGACCCACGATGCCGCCAAAGGGCAGGAAGCCAGGCAGAAGGTAACCGGCAATCAGTGCTCCGCAGATGCCGACGATGATGTTTCCGACCAGCCCGAAGCCGGAACCAGAGAGGATTTGACCCGCGAGCCAACCCGCAACGGCGCCGATAGCCAGCATGATGATAATCGCAACAGGATCCATGATTGATCTCCAACGAGAAAGTGCTTGCCGTTAATTGGTGCCGAGGCGCCGTGCATAGTGAACGGACGTCAGGGCGGCTACTGGATACTGATAGCTTTATCACACGACCAGGCTGTGACTGCCTTATGGATAGCGCGGAACAACACCTAATTTGAAGGATCGTAAAGGGCCGCCGAAGGTGAGTTCCAAACGTCCGCTGTTTTCTGTAAGCGGAGCCACTGGCAGGCCCAGGAACGGGCAGATCGAGGCGTCTGCTGAGACGAGGCGGCGATCACATTTGGGCCGCAGACGCTCTTCGGGTTGAGCGTCTTCGTGCTGCTCTACAGTTTCGCGCCTTTGGTGCTGCCGTGGGCGATGCCGGTTATCGCCGGGTTTGTCTTAAGTATTCCGGTCGCAGTGTGGACGGCATCAAAACCGGCCGGGCACTGGAGCCGTCGGCACGGCCTTTGCGATACCCCCGAAAGACCGCACCGCGCCGGAAGTCCTTTCAACGGTGCTGGGGCGCCGCCTGCCTGAGCCGGACATAAACCTGAAGCTCGCACTTTCAGCGGCTCAGCCCTATTGGAAATACCGGCTGAAAGTGATTGGCGTATGGGCGAATGGGTGCCCATCGACCAGAAGCCGGCGGTGCCGGTGATCGATAATGTTTCAAGCATTCGTATGCCCTTTTGCTCAATTGTTTGGCAGACACTTCAAGTTTTGTGTGCGTTCGTGTCGCGACGTTGTGAATGGCTTTGAATTGCGTGCGGAGATTAATTCACCCATCACCTTTTGCCACAGAGATTGATTATTGGACTCGCACAGGAAGCGCACCGCCTGTGGACTGATCGTGATTAACTTGGAACGGAGCACTGCATGCTCGTAGATCGATACCGGGGCCAACATTCGACAACGTCTGGGACCGCTGTCTCTGAGTTCGAGGAGGCCGTGTTCGCCGTTGCCGCACACCGTCCCGCGGCCACGCCATTGACGGCGGCGATCAAGGCGGACGAAAACCTCGTTGCTGGCCATGCACTCAAAGGGCTTGGTGCCACCATGCTGGGCAAGGCTGAAGACCTCGCTGCCGGTCGCACTGCTCTTGAGCACGCGCGCGCTGCGCTTGTCCGAACCAATGGCGGCACCGGCTTTGAACGCACTCTGGTGGAAGCTCTAGAATATGCGACGCAGGGCTCACTCAAGACAGCCGCTGCGCGTCTGGAAGCACGTGTCAGCGACAACCCAAAGGACTTCCTTTGCCTGAAGCTCGCTAACGCGCTGCGCTTCATGACCGGCGAGCCAAAGTTCATGCGGCAAACCACCTCGAGTGTACTCGGGCATTGGGACCAGGGTGATGCGGGCTACGGATTCGTCCTTGGGTTACACGCATTCGGTCTCGAAGAAACTGGATCTTTTGCCGAGGCGGAAGCCATCGGCAAGAAAGCCGTAGTTGCCGAACCTGCCGACGCCTGGGGCGTCCATGCGGTGAGTCATGTGATGGAAATGCGCGGTCGGCCGGGCGATGGTGCGGACTGGCTTGAGTCCTCGCGGCAGCTTTGGCCACTGTGTAACAACTTCGGGTTCCACCTTGCCTGGCATCTGGGTTTGTTCCGGTTAGAAGCCGCCGATTACGACGCAGTCCTTGAGCTCTATGACCAGGAGATACGCCCAATAGAGTCCGATGACTTCCGCGATATGGCAAATGCGGCTTCCATGCTGTGGCGGCTGCAACAGGAAGGCGTCGATGTCGGCGATCGCTGGAAGGGCGTCCATGACATTGCTTATAATCGACGCACCGACACCACGTATGTCTTCGCATCGCTGCACTACTTGCTCGCGCTACTCGGTGCCGGCGACAAACCCGCTGCCTTGGAGCTCGTTGAAAATCTAAGGGCGCGGGCCAAATCGCCATCCAACGACGATCAAGCGCAAGTGGCGGCCGAAGTGGGTGTCGCATACTCTGAGATGATTGTGCGCCTGCATTCAAACGGCGGACCGGTTAGCGATATGTGCGACGTCGCTCTGCGGCTACCCGCTATCGGCGGGAGTCGCGCGCAGCGTGATGTCTTTGTAAGGACCTTGATGATGCTTGCCGCCGAGTCGGGCGAAGCCACAACGTTTGACGCCGTCACCCGGCTACGCTGCGCGATGAAGTCCGAAGACCGGTTCCTGCAGTTTAGCGAGCAACAACTGATCAAGAAAACCGCGAAACCGATACATTTGCAGCGCCCCCCCCTGATCGGTCACGCCTGAGCACCGATCGGGGCTCCTTCGGCCCGGCGACTTTGGCTTGAAAAAGAAGAACATGACACTGGCCCAAAGAACCTCTGCAAGCCGCGTCGCTGACATCGTGGCCGGGACTTTTCACGCCTTCGGCATTCGACACGCCTATGGAATCCCGGGCGGAGAAGTGTTGACATTAATCGATGCTCTTGGCCGTTCCGGAATCCGCTTCGTTCTTTGCCGGCACGAGACTCCAGCGGCATTGATGGCCGCCGGGACCAGCACCTTGACCGGGGCGCCGGGGTTGCTCGTGACAACTGTCGGGCCGGGGCTTGCAAATGCAGTCAATGCGATCGCCGATGCAGTCCAAGAGCGCGTTCCCCTGATCGTTGTCTCGGGTATCGTCGATCACGATATCCGGCACCGCTTTACGCATCAGGTCCTCAATCAACCCACACTCCTGCGAGGGCTGGTCAAAGGTAGCTTTGAGATTGAAGGCGTGGGTGCCGGGGCGGTCGTAGCGCGGGCCATCGAGCTGGCAACCACACCTCCTTTCGGACCTGTGCATTTGGACCTGGCCCCAGGGACAGCGCGGGAGCCTGCGGGGACAGGAGACGGGATCAGAAGGCCAGCGCAAACGGTGTGGCCGACAGCCCACCGCGACGACGCGGCGGTCAGCAAACTGGCCGATGTCCTCGACACTTCGCAGCGGCCACTTGTCGTCGCCGGTTTCGAAGCCGCGCGCGACGGTGCCGGAGCAGCGGTGCAGGCGTTGTGCCAGCGACTGCAGGCGCCTCTCATCACAACCTACAAGGCCAAAGGGCTCGTTGATGAAACGCAGGAGATCTGCCTGGGCGGTGCCGGTCTTTCGCCGCTGGCCGATCAGTCCCTGCTCAAGGTCGTCCGCGCCGCCGACGTCGTCTTGCTGGCAGGCTATGACCCGATCGAAATGCGACAGGGCTGGCTTGAACCATTTGATTCACAACAAACGATCGTCGAGATTTGCGCTCACCCTTACGACCATGCCATGCATCGCTGCGATCATCGCCTGCTGGGGCCGATCGCGGACAGCGTTGACGCGCTGGCTCAAGCCGTCGGGCCGGGCCAAGGGCGTTGGCGCCAAGGCGAACCCGAAACAGCCCGGAAATGCCTATTGGATGCGTTCTCAAGTCCTCAAGACTGGGGGCCGCATGCGGTCATTGAGACGCTGCAGGACGTGCTCGATGGTGATGCCATCGTGACCGTGGATAGTGGTGCACATCGGATTCTGCTCAGTCAGAAATACAAGGTGCGCCGCCCACTCGGCCTGCTGCAATCCGCCGGGTTCTGCACCATGGGTGTAGCCGTGCCGCTGGCCGCCGGCGCCAAAGCCGCGGCACCTCAGCAAACCATCGTCGCGGTTGTCGGTGATGGCGGTCTGGAAATGGGGCTTGGTGAACTTGCGACACTCAGGGACGAAGGGCTTAACATCGTGGTGGTCGTGATACAGGACGAGAGCCTTGCTCTGATCGAATTGAAGCAAAAGAACATGGAATACGAGCGCAGCGGCGTTCGGTTGGGAAAGACGCGCTTCGAAGACGTTGCCGCGGCTCTTGGAGGTTATGGACTGCGGGTTGCCGCACGGGACGCATTCGCCGAAGAGCTTGCCCTTGCCGTTGGCAGGGAGCAGTTCAGCGTCATTGTTTGTCAGGTTCAGGCATCCGATTATGTCGATTGCATCTAAATCCAAGCCGTCAGCCGCCAGTGCCGCACCACAGCAGGCGCGCCAGCGGGACATCCGGCTCGACTTCTTCCGCGGCATCGGGATGTTCATCATCTTCATGGCGCATCTTCCCTTCAACAGCTGGAACGCCTTCATCCCGGCGCGCTTCGGGTTTTCGGATGCGACAGAGATCTTTGTTTTCTGTTCGGGTATGGCGTCGGCTATCGCGTTCGGACGGCTATTCAGCGAGCGAGGATTTGCACTTGGCGCCTCGCGTATCGCCTACCGGTGCTGGCAGGTCTATTGGGCGCACATCTGCATCTTCTTCCTCGTCTCCGGTCTCATCGTTGTTGGTGATGCCTGGCTTCAAACCAATGGCGCCTACACGCGCGGGCTGAATCTTGTTCCATTCCTGTCCGGCGATACGGGCACCAACCTCGTAGGTCTGCTGACGCTGACTTATGTGCCCAACTACTTCGATATCCTGCCGATGTATCTCGTCATATTGATGCTGATCCCGGTGGTGATGGCGCTATCGCGGCTGGGGCGCTTCTATGTGTTTGGCCTTATTGTCGGGCTCTGGCTTCTGGCGATGTTCGGATTTCTCGACCTGCCGGCCGAACCTTGGACTGACCGCGTTTGGTTTTTCAACCCGTTCGCGTGGCAGCTGGTGTTCTTCACAGGCTTTGCTTTCATGCGCGGCTGGATCCCAGCGCCCCCGGTTGACGGTCGCCTGATGATCGTGGCTGCAATCGGCGTCATCGTAACGATCCCGTTTGCGACAGCGTGGTTCCTGACCAACTTCGACGTGTTCAGCTCCGCGCGCGCCGCTATCGAACCGCTGATCGACAAGACCCACTTCGGAATTCTGCGCTACATGCACTTCCTGTGCCTTGCCTATCTGGCGTATGCGCTGGCCGGAGACAACGGTGACAATCTACGCGCAATCAAGGGACCATTGGTGCCGATCTGCTGCTCGGTCGGGCAGCAGGCGCTTGGTGTTTTCTTGGCGGGGCAGTTCCTGGCGATGCTGTTCGGCATGGTTCTGGACCAGCTTGGGCATACGTTCCTGCTGACGGCCTTTGTAAACATCTTCGGGTTCGCGTTGCTGGTGTGGGCGGCGCAGATCGCGGCCTATTTCAAGTCGGCGCCGTGGCTCGTCAAACCAAAGAAGATTCCACCCGCCGCGGCGGCGACGGACACGACCGCCAAGCCGCATGGGAGCAATGACGAGGCCGCGCAACGCGAGTTCGCGCAGCCGTCGCCATAAGCAAGCAAGGGCGTCAACCCAGGCGTAAAGGACGTAGCCCACAAGCGCGACCCAGGTGAGCTGGATGAAGAGCCGCGATGAAACAGCCAAAATCCCGGACCGAAGACCACAAACAGGCTATTCGGAACTGAAGGCGGTCGCGGTCTTTCTGACCGAAACTACTTCTTGCCGTCCATGTATTCGCGGACGAGTTCAGTCATTCGTTCGGCACTTAGGATTGGCGGCAACAGGGTTTTGAACGTGCCGTCTGGTGCCAGCAAATAAATGAACGACCCGTGCGCATAGACGGCACCGTGCTCGGGATGTTCGAACACGACCTTGCGCTCGACCTGGAAGGCTCGGTAGGCCTCTTCAAGCGCCTTTTCGCTGCCGGTGAGACCAACCATTCGCGGGTGGATCTTGGGAACGGCGCTCGCCAGGTTTTTGACCGTGTCGCGCTCGGGATCGACGGTAATCATAACCGGGGTAACGACGAGGCCTTCGCTTTCCAAATGCTCGACGGCTTCTGCCATGCGCGGCAATGCCACCGAGCAAATCGCCTTGCAGGTCGCGTAGCCAAAAAACAGGAGCTGGAACCGGCGATCCGGATCCTTGGATGTTCTCGTCGCCCCTGTCTGATCGAGCAGGCGGAAATCACCGCCCTTGATATTCGGGAAGCCAGCCGTGTTTTCTTCGAGCGCACGATGCTGGCGGGCTTCCTCTTCGGACTCGTGGACAACGCCATTGTGAGCCAAGGAGCCGTTCGCCGCGAAGACAGCAGCCGCGGCGGCAAGCACCGCCAGCGCGAGGGCGTGACGGTTCGCGGACCTCACTCGTTTTCTTTGCGCCATTGTTTATCAACCTCATGGCCAAGCCCGAAGTAACCGCTCTTCTCAATCTGCTTGATCACGCGTGGATCGCGGCGGAACCACGGACCCTCTCCGGTTGCGCCTGGATTGCGCTTCTGCCAGGCCGCGGTCCAAAGATCGGCTTTCTTCCATTCCTTCTCGCCGCTCAGACGAATGAACTGGGCCATGAAGATCTTGGCGTCGAAGCCGGGGTCATCGGCGAGCAGCAGGCCATCGACATCAACGTTCTTTTTGCAATAGGGCAGGAGGTCGTCGACGGGACCGTTGAATTCAAACTGAGCGTTCTTGCCGACGACGATGAGCTTGTTATCGGCAGAGCGCACGATACCCATGTTGCGGTTGCCATCGCCGCAGTTCGCCGGACAGTCGCCGGACAACTCGCAAAGGATATCGACGACCTTGCCCGAGAACATCGCTTTGACTTCTCCAGAAAGGCCCAGTTCCTTGGCGTTGCTGCCCTTGGAGAAGTCCGCGGCATGGACGAGGGTCGCGCCGGCGGCCATTGAATATGCGGTGGCGAGACAGAAGATCAGTTTTCTTGTTGTCATGATCGGCCTCATTCTTCTTCGGGTACGGAGAAGCCCGGTATGGGGCCGAAATCTTCGTGGTTCTTGTTGGTGATGCCCTCGTTTGAGACGACCTTCTCAACGACGAGGTAATTGACGCCATCGCGAACGTAATGATTGCCCTTGGCGACTATCACGTTGCTTTGGATTTCCATGATGGTGTCGGTCTGGGCTAGCGGGTCCTCACCCTTAATCTTCAGGACCATGTAGACCGTCCCATCTTCAGCACGAACGCCAACCGGGATGCCGCCGGCCGCACACCAAAGCGCACATGTGTGGTGCGCCGTGCCGACCACGGCATCAGGGCCGCCCATCACGCCGGACAAATAACACCAGGTGTCGATGATCTCGCCCTTGACCTCGACCGTCTTGGCTTCCGTTGCGGCTGACGCGCCGCTTGCCAGAAGACCTGTCATCGCGACGGCCCCCAGCGCAGCCCCAAAAATGGTCTTGCTTAATGCCATTGGCGATCCTCTCTGGAATATCCCACGCGGTTAAAATGCTCTGCGTGCGCTTAGATTATGTGTCGCGGCGGATCGTAGCGTGCGGGCCGGACTGGAGTCACAAAACGTTACCTGACAACTTCGTGAGTTCACCCGCCGCGCTGCTGCTACCATCACGGTCACACGAGTTCAGGGTCTGTGATGATCTCAACGAGGGCTGGACCGTCGTAGGCCAATGCCTTGGCGAGCGCATCGTCGAGTTGCTCGGGTTTGGTGACGCGTGCGCCGAAACCGCCGCACAGCTTCGCATATGCGCTGAAGCTCGGGTTGTGCAGATCGGTCTGCCAGACCGGCCATTCACCGGCGCGCTGCTCTTTGGAGATTTTTCCAAGCTGGGAGTTGTTGAGCAGGACGTGCGTGATATCCATGCCGTACTTCACCGCCGTGTTGAATTCCATGGCGTACTGACCGAAGCCGCCGTCGCCGGAAATCGAGATTACCTTACGGCCAGCGTACTCGGGAATGTCCTGTGTCGCCGCCCATGCGCCAAGAGCAGCAGGGAAGGCAAAGCCAATCGAGCCGAGGTAGCCGGACATCAGGATGCGTTGCCCGGTCGGTTCAAAATAGCGTCCGAAGGAATAGGTGTTGTTGCCAACATCTACGGCGATGACGGCGTCGTGGGGTATCTTCCGGCCGAGGGCTTCAAAGACAACCGCTGAAGCAATTCCTTTGGACTGATCGGCGGTCATCCGGCTGGCTTTCTCCTCTCGCCAAATGCGCCAACGCTCGGCGATCTCGGGGATTTGGTCGACGGCGTCGCTGCGGGCCGGCAGTTGCTCCAGCCAAGCCGTCGCCGTGGCAGCGATCTCGCCCCAAACCGGGAGCGTGACTGGGTGAAACTTGCCCAGCTGCATTCTATCGAAGTCGACCTGGATGATCGGCTTTGAAGGCTCGATGCCGGTGTGGTTGGCGAAGGATGAACCCAGCGAAATGATGAGATCACACTCATTCATGAACCAACTGGCGATGGGTGTCCCCGAACGGCCCAGAACACCACCGGCGTTGGGGTGAGAATCCGGGATCAAACCCTTGGCCTTGAACGTCGTTAGTACCGGAGCCTTGAGAACTTCGGCCAATGCGATGACTTCGGCCCTTGCGTCAATGGCACCGTAACCCATGACGATCATCGGCCGGCGCGACTTCGCAATCATCTCGAGCGCGGCCTCAACCTGCCGCGGGTCAGGCAGCACGACCGGCGTGGAGAGCCGGCCCGTCGGGCTGCCCGCGGGTGCATCGCCGGCGGGAATTGTCTGAACATCGTCGGGGAATATCAGATGGGACACGTCGCGTTCGACCAGTGCCGTCTTGCACGCCAGCGATACGAGCTCGGCGTGATTGGAGGATGGTAACGTGGTCTGCGAAAAGCGGCTGACCGCCGCAAAGGCCGAAGCCAGATCGATGTCCTGGAACGCGCCGGGCCCAAACACCTGGGTCTGCACTTGGCCGGTCAGAGCAAGCACCGGGGCGCGATCGACCTTGGCGTCCCATAGGCCGGTCAGCAGGTTGGTTGCGCCAGGACCGGCGATCGTCAGACAGGCCGCGGGACGGCCGGTCAGCTTGGCGTAACCGGAGCAGGCGAATGACGCGGCGCCTTCATGGCGGATGCCGATGTAACTCATCTGGCCGTCTACTTCGCGGCGGCGGATGGCTTCGGCGAGCCCGAGGTTCGAATGGCCGACCATGCCGAACACACGCTTGATGCCCCAATTGACCATGGTCTCGGCCATGCGGTCCGATACTGTGCGGGGAACGTCCGGCTCGCGCTCAAGCCCAACAAAGATCTCGTCGCCGCGGATCTCGAGCGGGTAGACCTTCTGGCCCGTATCTTCATGCCCACCCGGCGGCTTTCCGGTCAGCGGGTCAAAGTCCCAACCGTGCCACGGGCAGCGAATCCAGCATTTGCCGTCAACTCCGGTTTCGATGGATCCTTCGCCGAGCGGACCGCCCTGGTGCGGGCAGCGGTTGTCCATCGCCGACCACTGATTTTCGAAATGGGACAGGCAAATTGATGTCGTTCTTGCCGTCACGGTCATCACACGACCGGATGGCAGATCGGAGACGTTGGCGACTTTGATCCATTCCAGTGGTGCCGGTGACGACATTTCGGGGTCCTTCGCAATTCATGCTTTGATGCTGCAAACAGTGATTGGTCATATGTGAGGATGAAAGCTTAGGTCGTGAAGTCCGAGGGATCGAGGGCCTTGGGGCCATCTCGCGGTGAGTTGAATTGGTTGTGTATTATTTGTGTGGTGCACCAAGGCTTAATGGGACATCCATTGACGAGCTGCATAGAGGTCCTGTGGCAGTCAAACAGGCATTGTTCTTCTGATGTCAACAGCAAAGGTGAGCGTTAGCGTTCACTCCGTCCGCACCCATCCAAGGTAGCAGCGCGGCGTGTTTTGGAGGTACTGATAATCGTGATCTTTGAAGTCATATTCAGCGTACCGTTGGAATGATCGCGGCTGTCGAAAAGCAACTCAAAACGCAATTGGCGGTGAAGTTGCCGAAAGATACTGATGCGAATTTGTTGAAACCGTCCATGATGGCGGGAGCAACGGTCGAGAGAGGCGAATACCAAAATGAATAAGACGGCGCTTGTTGCGTTCAACGAACTTGCCGACCGCCAGCCGACCTACGCGCTTGTCGGCGAAGTTGATCTGGCTGTTACGCGTTTTGATGATCAGGTCTCGGTTCTTTACGGGCGATGCCTGCATCGGGGTGCCTTGCTCGCGGACGGCTATGTCGATGGCGACAACCTGATGTGTCCGCTGCACAACTGGGACTACAGGCTGGAGACCGGCGTGTCCGAGTATTCCAACGAGGAAGTCCTGCAGAAGTTCTCCTCCTGGGTCGAAGAAGGGCAGGTCTACGTCGACGCCGACGAGATCGGTGAATGGGCAAAGGTGCATCCGCAGCATTACAGGCGCGATGAATACCTCGGACTTTACGCCGACCTCACTGGGACTGACGAAGAGCCGCATACCAAGCTCATCCACAAATACGCGCGTGATGGCCTGAAAAAGACCGGGCATCACGGCGTCGTCGAGTCGATGGGCGTTCCGCGCACCGAGTTGCCCGACTGGGATGATATCCAGATCCTGACGGCACAGCTGCACCGCACACCGCTACTCGATGATGAGCCCGTCGGCAGCGAAACCGTCATCGGCCCCAATGCGCAAAAGCCGTTGCGTCTTGATATTCCGATTTTCGTTTCGGACATGAGTTTCGGCGCGCTTTCCGAACCCGCCAAGCTTGCCATGGCGCGCGGGGCGGAACTTGCGGGCACCGGCATCTGCTCTGGCGAAGGCGGAATGCTGCCTGAAGAGCAGCATGCCAATAGCCGCTACTTGTATGAACTTGCATCCGGCCGCTTTGGCTTCAGCTGGGACAAGCTGCAAATGGTCCAAGCGTTTCATTTCAAGGGCGGTCAGGGGGCAAAGACCGGCACCGGAGGGCACCTGCCAGGGAAGAAAGTGACAGGTAGAATCGCTGAAGTCCGCGCCTTGAACGAGGGTGAAGATGCCATTTCGCCGTCGCGCTTCCCCGACTGGACATCGACAGGTGAGATCCGGACATTCGCCGATGAGGTGCGCTCTCGCACCGGAGGCATCCCGATTGGTTACAAGCTTTCAGCACAGCACGTCGAGAAAGACATCGATGCGGCGCTGGACGTTGGCGTCGACTACATCATTCTGGATGGCCGCGGCGGCGGTACGGGTGCAGCTCCGGTTTTGTTCCGAGACAATATCTCCGTCCCCTCGATCCCGGCGCTGGCGCGGGCACGACGGCATCTCGACAGCCTTAACCGCAAAGACGTGTCGCTTGTCATCACCGGTGGACTGCGCACGCCGGCAGACTTCATCAAGGCGATGGCGCTTGGTGCCGATGCCATCGCCGTGTCGAATTCGGCAATGCAGGCGATCGGCTGCATCGCCATGCGCGCCTGTCACACCAACAGCTGCCCGGTTGGGATCGCGACGCAAAAGCCGAACCTGGTTTCGCGCCTGGTCGTTGAGAAGTCAGCTCAGCGGCTCGCGAACTTCTTTCAGGCATCCGTCGACCTGATGAAGGTGATGGCGCGTGCGTGCGGACGCAGTCACCTCAACCAGTTTGAAGTTTCCGACCTGGTGACATTCAAACCCGAGATGGCCTCTTTGGCTGGCATAGAATACGCCGGAGTCGGTCCGAGGTCCTGACCGCAGAGGCTGGGCAATGTCATTGACAGACAACAGGTGAGGGCATGGAAACAGCTGAGTTGCTTATCTGGTTGGTGACAATCTACGCCGGGATTGGCGCAATCGTCGCCGCCCTTTTTCTGCTGTTTGGGATCGACCGCATCGACGAGGATGCGCGGGGTGCCTATGCTTTTCGCCCGCTGCTGATCCCGGGCATCATTGTATTGTGGCCGGTGGTGCTGGCCCGATGGATTGAACTCGAAGGACAACGATAGCTACCACTCACGTGGATTGACCGAGGAAGAGGAAGGGGAATGAAGACCGCACACCGGCGGGCGCATCGGCGCATCTGGGGCCTGCTCGCGCTCCTGCTCCCCGGCCTGTTGATTGCAGCGTTCGTGCTGCAGCAGTCGAGGTTCGACAAGCGGCCCGCAGTTCAGCTTGAGCCCCCCAAGGAGACATCGGCGCAATGAGCGTGCTCTTCGAGCCGGTGCAATGGAACCGGTCCAAGGTCTTTTACGACATTGTCGTGCTGGCAATGGTGGCGGTCTATGTCCTGCTGTTCTTGAAGGTGGCGCCGATGTGGGCAGCGGGGGCGCAAGGGACGGACTATCCAATCCAACGCATGCGCGCGTTCGGCACTTGCGCCTTCTTGCTGATGACCGTCGTGTTGTGTATCGGACCGCTGGCGCGCTTTGACCGGCGCTTCCTGCCAGTGCTCTACAACCGGCGGCATCTTGGCGTGATCACGGCGGCGGTCGCTTTCACACACGCCGCATTCGTGATCGACTGGTACTTCAATTTTTCTCCGACCGACCCGTACGTCGGACTGCTTGTGTCGAACACCAGCTATGGCCAGGTCATAGGTTTTCCGTTCGAGGCTTTCGGGATCTTCGCGCTGTTCGTGCTGATCATCCTGGCGGCAACGAGCCATGATTTCTGGCTGAAGTTTCTATCGCCCCCGACATGGAAGGCGCTGCATATGTCGATCTACGTCGCGTATGCGGCGGTCGTCGCGCATATCGCGCTCGGATATTTGCAAAGCGGCGATAACGGGGCCTTCGTCGTGGTAACGGTGCTGAGCGTCGCGGTTGTAACGCTGCTGCACGTTGCAGCCGCCTGGCGGGATGCGCACGAGGAAGCGCAGCAAGCCGGAGCAATCAAAGTTGCTGAAGCAGCCGACTGGCTTGAGATTGGCAATCCCGCGACGATCGCAGATGGCCGGGCCAAGATCGTGATGCTGGACAACGGCGAGAAAGTCGCCATCTACCGCTATGGGAACAAACTGTCCGCATTGACGAACGCTTGCGCGCACCAAAACGGACCGCTTGGCGAGGGGCGGATCGTCGACGGCTGTGTGACGTGCCCATGGCACGGTTTCCAGTACCGCCCTGAAGATGGGTGTGCGCCGGCGCCGTTCACGGAGAAGGTTGCCACATACCGGCTGAAGCTTGACGGCGACCGGCTCTTTCTTGATCCAGCGGCCAACCCGCCAGGTACTTATGTTGAGCCCGTATTGAGCCCCCTTGCGGGGTGCGGAGAGGCAGCATGAAGCAAAAGGACGATGACGGGTTCTTTGTCGGCTACATCAACGCCGCGCCCGGTTCCCTGATTTGGTTTCTGCCGCTTGTCGGTATCGGGCTTGTCGTACTGTTTGCCGCCGTAGGCTATTTCACGGCGGCCGGTCAGAAGAGTGCTGGATCGGGCGCATTTTTGTGGGGCGCGGGACAACAGAAGCTCACAGGCGTGCTGGAGGCCAAACCCTATCCAGTCCTTCATGCGCGGCCAAGCGAGCGTTTTCCGGACGGACGGACGCTGATGCTTAACGGCCAGGGAAAGCGCGGCGTGGCTAGCGAGGCGGCCGCACTTGATGGGCAGGTCGTCGAGGTCAGCGGCATCCTTTTGAAGCGCGGGGAGCTTGACGCGCTGCAGGTTGGCAAGATGGAGGCCGTAGAGGCGCCGGACGGTGGCCCGCAAACCGCGCCGGCGGTCAAGGACCTCGGCCGCTGGCGAATTGCCGGCGAAATCTGCGATGGCAAATGCGTTGCGGGCGCTATGCGCCCTGGGACGGGCCTGGCGCACAAGGCCTGCGCCAACTTTTGCCTCCTGGGTGGCGTGCCGCCGGTCTTCGTCGCAACCGACAAGGTGGCCGGCCAGGACTTCATGCTGCTGGGCAACCAGGACGGCGGCCCGCTGCGCGATGATCAGTATTTCGACTTCGTGGCACAGCCGGTCGAGATCGAGGGCCACGTAGAACAGCGCGGGGATCTTCTAATTTTCAAGATCGATCCAGCGACCACCAAACCGCTTTGATGATGACGAGGTCAGAATAGATGGCGCAAGAAAACCCCATGCCCAAAATGCCCGTCCATGTCCTTGGGCTGGCGTTCACCGCCGCGCTTATCTGGGCGTGCTACATCATCTGGCAGGTGATGCCGCAATTCACGGGGCCGACGATATTTTCCGAGTTTCGCATCGTGGGCGCGATGCTAGCGATGTTCGTTCTGCTTTCGCTCGCTCAGATCATAGTGAAGCTGGCAAAGCCATTGTTGGGTGAGCGCGGCTGAATTGGAATTGAGATACCGATCGCCATTACAGCTCTGTGATCGGCCGTTACCAGATCGTTCTTGGCCCACTTGCCGCGAAATGGATTAGACTTGCCGCGGTCCAATAATAAGTCTGAGAGGCAGGCATGAAACGAACGCTGGTTGTAAGTCTACTCGTCCTAGCAGGAGCAGCGGCAACCTACTTCGCGGTGTCGGCCCGGACGGTGCCGCCGACAACACAACATACCAGTCCAATCGACAAACTCGACAAGAGCGGACTGGCGGTCGCCACGTTCGCGGGCGGTTGCTTTTGGTGTGTTGAGGCGGCGTTCCAGGAAGTGCCCGGCGTTCGCGAGGTCTATTCGGGCTATTCCGGAGGCGACTTTGACAAGCCGACTTACAAGCTGGTGGCCTACGGCCTAACGAACCACACGGAAGCGGTTCAGGTCTACTACGACGCCAAGAAGATCACGTATGAGGGATTGCTGCAGGTGCTTTGGCGTACCGCCGATCCGACAGACACCAAGGGTCAGTTTTCCGATCGCGGCCGCCAGTACCGGCCGGCAATCTTCTACCACAACGATGAACAACGCCAGGCGGCCATCCGATCACGGGATGAGCTGGCGAAATCAGGTCCCTTCGTCAAGCCGATTAAAATAGAGATCGCCCCCTTCAAAGGGTTCTACGTCGCCGAGGACTATCACCAGGACTACTACAAGAAGAACCCGCTGCGTTACCAGTTCTATACCATCGGATCAGGACGCGCCGGCTTCCAGCTCGATACCTGGGGTGACGAGCTGGAGGTCGACTTCACGAAGTACAAACCAAATAAGAAGCCCGGCCTGGCGCCGTTAGCGAACGCCATGTGATCGAGCCACTGCCACGCCCGCAAGAACCTAACAGCGGACGCCTATGCGTCCGCTTTTTCGTAGGTCTCCATCGGCGGACACGAACACACCAGATGCCGGTCTCCGTAGACGTTGTCGACGCGGTTGACGGGTGGCCAGTACTTGTCGACGCGGAAGGTGCCAGCGGGGAAACAGGCGTTCTCGCGTGAATACGGCCGGCCCCATTCGCCGACCAAATCCTCCACCGTGTGCGGTGCGTTCTTCAGCGCGTTGCTGTCTGGATCAGAGGTGCCGTTAACGATGGCATGGACCTCGCCTGCGATACCCAGCATCGCGTCGCAGAAGCGATCAAGTTCAGCCTTGGTCTCGGATTCGGTGGGCTCGACCATCAACGTGCCGGCAACCGGCCAGCTCATCGTCGGCGCATGGAAGCCGCAATCGATCAAGCGCTTAGCGATATCATCAACGGTGACGCCGGCGGTTTCCTTGAAGGGACGGGTGTCGACGATGCATTCGTGTGCAACGCAGCCGTTCGTGCCGGTGTAGAGGATCTCGTAGGCCTCGGACAGGCGCTTGGCGATGTAGTTGGCGTTGAGGATGGCGATGCGAGACGCCTGGGTCAGACCTTCGCCTCCCATCATCAAGCAATAGCTCCATGATATTGGCAGGATCGCGGGTGAGCCGTAGGGCGCCGCTGATACCGTCATGTCACTGCCGCCGGTTTCCGGATGACCGGGCAGGAACGGTTTTAGATGTTCCTTCACACCAATCGGGCCCATTCCGGGACCACCGCCGCCGTGCGGAATGCAGAACGTCTTGTGCAGATTGAGGTGGCTGACATCGGCGCCGATGTCGCCAGGCCTCGCAAGACCAACCAGCGCGTTCAAGTTGGCGCCGTCGAGATAGACCTGGCCGCCATTGGCGTGAGTGATATTGCAGACTTCTCGAACCGTTTCCTCGAAGACGCCGTGGGTCGAAGGATACGTTATCATGACGGCGGCAAGCCTGTCGGCGTGGGCTTGCACCTTTGCGCGGAAATCATCGAGATCGATGTTGCCGTGCGCGTCGGTTCCAACAACGACAACCTCCATGCCGCACAACGAGGCCGAGGCCGGATTGGTTCCGTGCGCCGATGACGGGATCAGGCAAACATCACGGAGGGCTTCGCCACGCGCCCGGTGATATGCGCGGATGGTGAGAAGGCCGGCGTATTCCCCCTGCGCTCCAGAGTTGGGCTGCATGGAGATGGCATCGTAACCCGTGATGAGACAAAGCTTGTCGGACAAATCGCTGATGAGTTCCGCATAGCCCTGCGCCTGTTCGGCGGGTGCAAAGGGGTGTATTTCGGCGAATTCCGGCCAGGTGATCGGCAACATCTCAACGGTTGCGTTGAGTTTCATGGTGCACGAACCGAGCGGGATCATCGCCCGGTCGAGCGCCAGATCGCGGTCGGCGAGCCGCCGCATGTAGCGGGTCATTTCGCTTTCGGCGCGATTCATATGGAAGACGGGGTGCTGCAGATATGTCGACTGGCGGGTCAGCCCGGCGGGCAGCCTGTATGTCGGCATGGCATCGCGGAACTTCAGGTCGTAACCACCGAAAGCGCGCCAGACCGCTTCCAGCGTGGCCGGCAGAGTGCGCTCGTCGACAGTGATCCCGATCCGATCCTGGCCGACCCTTCTAAGGTTGACCCCGTTGTCCACGGCGTTCTTCATGATCAGCCCCTGATAGGGCCCGACCTTCACTGTAAAGGTATCAAAGAATTCTTCGGGGGCGAGCTCAAAGCCCAAGGATGCCAGCCCTTCGGCGAGCCGTACGGTATTGCGGTGGATGCGTTCGGCGATGGCGCGAAGACCACGAGGTCCGTGAAAGACGGCGTACATGCCTGCGATCACCGCCGGCAGCACCTGCGCGGTGCAGATGTTGGACGTTGCCTTTTCCCGGCGGATATGCTGCTCGCGCGTCTGTAGGGCGAGGCGGTACGCGCGGTTGCCGCGCTTATCGACGGAGACCCCGACCAGGCGGCCCGGAAGGGCGCGTTTGTAGGTATCCTTGACGGCGATATAGCCGGCGTGCGGGCCACCATATCCGACGGGCATACCGAAGCGCTGCATGGACCCAACGGCGATATCGGCGCCCATTTCGCCAGGCGGCTTGAGGAGCGTCAGCGCCATCGGATCAGCTGCCATGACGGCAAGCGCACCGGCCGCATGTAGACGCTCGATCAGTTCGGTGAAGTCGTGAAAGGCGCCGCAAACGCCGGGATACTGGAAGATTGCTCCGAAGACATCCTGCTCGTCCAAGTCCTCGGCCGGATTGCCGACGACGATACGCCATCCGAGCGGTTCGGCCCGCGTTCTGAGAACCGCAATGGTCTGCGGCAGGCACTCTTCATCGACGAAGAAGGTATCCTTCTTTGTCTTGGATAGGCGATGGGCCATTGCCATGGCTTCGGCAGCGGCTGTTGCCTCGTCGAGCAGCGATGCATTCGAAATGTCGAGCGCGGTAAGGTCCGTCACCAGCGTCTGGAAGTTCAACAGCGCTTCAAGACGGCCCTGACTGATTTCGGGCTGGTAGGGTGTGTAGGCCGTGTACCAGGCCGGGTTCTCAAGGATGTTGCGCTGAATGGCGGCCGGAAGAATGGTTCCGTGGTAGCCCTGGCCGATGAGTGATGTGAGGACCTCGTTCTTGCGAGCGACCTCGCGCATGCGGTCGAGGGAACCCAGTTCGGTGACCGGGCGGTCAAGCACCAGCGGCTCTTTCTGCCTGATCCCTTCCGGCACGGTCGCGTCGATCAGCGCCTGCAGGCTGTCGAAACCGACGACCCTCAGCATCTCGGCGATTTCTTCTGGAGACGGGCCGATATGACGCCGGTTGGCGAAGTCATAGGGCTTATAGGTTTCTGGTTCGATCATATCCGCTAGGCGATGAGTTGCTTATAGGCGTCTTCGTCGAGCAAACTTTCGGTCTCGGCGGCGGCTTTCAACTTGATCTTGAATAACCAACCGGCCCCGCTGGGGTCCGCATTAACGATCGAGGGGTCATCGACAATGGCCTGGTTGACCTCAAGGATCTCACCTGAGACCGGAGCATAGACATCGGAAGCCGCTTTCACGGATTCAACCACCGCAGCGTTGTCGCCCATGGCAAATTCGGCGCCGACCTCGGGCAGATCGACGAAGACCAGGTCACCCAGCTGCTCGGTAGCGTGAGCGGTGATCCCCACCGTCACGGCATCGCCGTCGATCTTCAGCCACTCATGATCCTTTGTGAATTTCAGCACATCACTCTCCGCGCTAATCTGCACTCACGTGCGTTTGTAATCCGGCGTGTTAAAGGGAAGCTTCGCAACATCGACAGGCAGGCGCTTGCCGCGAACATCCGCGAAAAATCGAGTCCCCGGTGTGGCCAGAGAGGTTGGCACATAACCCATGGCGACGGGGCGGCCGAGTGTGGGACCAAAGCCACCCGAGGTGACGTATCCGGCTGGCGTGCCGCCCGATTCCTCTTGATAGAGCTGAGCGCCGGCGCGCACCGGCGCACGTCCTTCCGGCAGCAGGCCAACCCGCGACCGGTCACTGCCCTCACGCAACTGCCGCAAGATCACCGCATCGCCCGGGAAGCCGCCAGCGCGCTCACCACCGTCGCGGCGGCTGCGCGGCATGGCCCATTTCAGGCCCGCTTCGACAGGCGTTGTGCCCGTATCTATATCGCTTCCATAAAGGCAGAGGCCTGCTTCCAGGCGCAGGCTGTCACGGGCCCCGAGACCAATTGGTTCGACGTCGGCATCGGCGAGAAGCGCCTCGGCAATGGTGATGGCGGCGTCCTGGGGAATGCTGATTTCAAAGCCATCCTCTCCGGTGTAGCCGGAGCGAGATGCCGTGCACGGAACACCGCAGACCTCTAGCGGGCGGACGTCCATGAAGCGCATCCCGGTACACTGCGGCGCCAGCTTGCTCAGAGCGTCGGCGGCCTTCGGTCCCTGCAGCGCGATCAGTGCGCGGTCGAGGCGCTCAATGCGAACCGTATCCGGTAGGTTTGCTCTAAGGTGCTGTTCGTCGGAATCCTTTGTCGCGGCGTTGACAACGAGGAGAAACCGTCCGCCTAGGTTGGCGATCATGAGATCGTCGAGGATACCGCCTGCTTCATTGGTGAAGAACGTGTAGCGTTGCCGACCCTCGGGCAACGACTTCAGATCGGTCGGCAGCAGCGCCTCCAGGGCCAGCGCTGCGTCGCTCATGTTGCCCGTTGAGGAGGTGATGGCCAGCTGGCCCATGTGCGAAACGTCGAATAATCCGGCCGCTGACCTGGTGTGCTGATGCTCCTTCAGGATACCTGGCGGAAACTGCACCGGCATCTCATAGCCGGCGAACCCGACCATTCGCCCACCGCGCACGACATGCAGATCAGAAAGCGCTGTTTTGCTGAGCGGCACCGAAGCCGCGCCGGCGGTGTTGTCCGACATTGACCGGCATCTCCAATTCGACAGGGCGAATATACCTGATGCTTGGCGATGTCGAAGGGCCAAGTCAATGGCCCTGGCTCACGGTCTTTCGATTGAGAGGCGCAGAATTGAGCGGTTCGGCTGTGAACTGAAGCGCCGCCAGCGCTGGGGCGTGCTCCAGCTTGATGCTTCAGAGTGTGATTCGCGCTTTCGGCGGAAGAAAAGTGCTTCCAACTCAAACGATCACACTCTAGGCCGTTATCGTTTTGGCGGGCCGCTCTATCGCATGGTTGGCGCTATCCTGGTAGGGCTCCAATCTCATGATCCTTACAAGCGCCTGGGTGCGTGATACGACGTCGAGCTTACGGAATATCTCGCGCATGTGCGCCTTGACGGTTGTTTCGCCAACGCCAAGCTCGTAAGCGATTTGTTTGTTCAGCAGCCCCCTGCACACGTGGTGAAGGACTCTTGCCTGCTGGAATGTCAAGCGCTTCAGAGGGTTGAGCGGGTCTTTTGGCGAGGCCTCGTCTTCGGAAACCAGCCGCTTGGCCGGGACAACCTCACCGCCGACCATGATTTTGTCTATGGCGGCCTCCAATTCCTTCAGCCGCAGTGACTTCGAGAGGAAGCCGTTGGCGCCGACGAGAAAACAGTTATCGATTGTTTCCTGGTGAGCGTAGGCGGACACGACCAGAACCTTCAGCTGCGGGAAGTGTACCTTTAGGCTCAGTAACCCGCTGACCCCCTGGGTATCGGGCAGGCGCAAGTCGAGCAATACGAGGTCAAAGCCTCGATCCCGCTGGATCGCGTCGCGCGCCGCCGAGATGGAGTAGACTTCCACAACCCCAGCGTCTGGGAAAATCTTTCGGACAACCGTTCCGAGTGCTTTGAGCATCAGCGGATGGTCGTCGACCAACAGGATTTTCTTGGGCATCGCCAATACTTCCTTCCGTCCCAGATTTTGCCGCGGCAGGTTCGGCCCGCCGTCGCTGCTTCGCCAATTCGCCGAGCCTCGAATGCCCCCTCTTCTAGCAAACATTAGTGTGACGATTTTTGTTGCGGTGCACAATGGCTCTTTATTGCGGTGCGTCAATCGGTCTATGCGGACCTCTCGCCGGGACAGCATCGGGCACAGCAAAGGAAAGCCGGCGGAGGCCTTACCCGCCGGCTTGCTAGCCCATTCGGGCAAGCTCTGACGGGAAAGTCGCCGCCGGTCAATTTTCAGATCGTGACGTCCTGATGGAGGGCGCCGTCGTTGAGCCGGCGCCGTCGCTCAGTCTTCAAATTTGAAGGACACCCTCACCTTTGTGCGGTAGGCCGTCACCTTACCGTCCTCGATCACCAGGTCCTGTTCGGTAACTTCCGCGACGCGCAGATTGCGCAGGGTTTCGGACGCGCGATTAACCGCCGTTGTTGCAGCCTTTTCCCAAGACTCGGGGCTTGTTCCGACCAATTCAATGATCTTGTAGACGCTCTCAGCCATGACGTTGTCCTCCTGTTCTTCTTTCTACCAGACGCCCAACAGACTGCTCCCGATGGCACGACAGCGCAACGACCAAGATGCTGCTCTCAGCCAGAGTGATGAGGTGGATAGGAGACCGCCGGCTCCGGAGGAGCACCGGCGGCATCCGAGTTCATCCGCGCCGGCAGGGCCGCGCTGATGTCTTGCAGATCCAACGGCCCTTAGCCTGAGAGCAGCTGAGGCTCCTGCCGGTCGCATTCGAATAGCGGCCCCAGGCTTTGCCGTACTCCCAGGTGGTGAAACTTTCCCATTTGCGGATGGCGGCGGCCTTGGCGCCGCGCTTGGACGGCCAGGGCGGGCTTTCGCCATAGTGCTGATGACTTTTGAAGCAGGTCTTGCCGCCGACCTTAACCTTCGGCCAGAACTCGGCGTTCTCCTTGGCCTGTGCGGTCATGGTCGGGACAGCAAGAAGAAAACAAGCAACAATTGTTGCGACGAGGACGCAGGACTTTGTCCTAATCATATGGGTCTCCAATACATTCTTCCCAAAACGATGCGGGCTTTCGTAGGTATCCAAGCTCATTATGCGCGCGGCAACCGCAACGATGTCGCAGGCTTTTGGTTAACGGTGCGTGGGGATTCTGCGGCGGCGCAGTAACGGCGGGGACGGGCGCCTCAGTGCAAAAGCACGAGGCGACCTAGGGTCGCGGTGAGGGCGGGGCCTTTGTATTGAGATAGACAAGGATGCCGTGGCCGAGAACACCAATGCCCCAACCGATAAGCGGCCAAACGAACCAGATCGTGCTGGGGTTCGTTAGCATGTTAACGATGAAAAGCAGCAGGTTCACCCCGGCGTAAACGGCGAGGTGAATAAGGAACGGAATATCCTTCAGGACCTGCCGGAACCTCGTCATCAAAAGCCTCCAGTCAGCGACTCGCCGCACTTCGAGGCGCCATTGAGGTCCATAGAACCAGTTGTCGAATGGTTGCTGACCTGGACCAGGTTTCGACGTGCTCGCGGTCCTTACTTCGTCGCTTCGACGATGTAGGTCGCCACGTCTTTGATCTGTTCGGGTGTCATGCCGGCCTATGACGCGATCAGATTGCTCTTGGAGCGTGACCCGACTAAACACGACTATTCTCGCGGCCGCAACTTCCACTCGGTTGGCGCGGGTGCTCCACCATCTTAGACCTTCATAAGCCAGTAGGTTCAGGGGTAGCGCGCGCTTCACAGCATGCTCAAGGTTGCCTCATCAGGCTCGCCTTCGAAGTATGTTTCGAGAGCGGCGACAAACAGCGAATTGTCGGCGGCCGTCTCCGAGAACAGAGTCATCGAAGAGCGGAACTTCATCCAATCGGGCCATCCAAAAATTTCTTCCGCGGAGCGTCCGGCTACACCGAGGGTCAACCTTGTGCATTTGCGCAGCCGGGGTCCGAGGACGGGGTGCGCAAGGTAGGCTGCGGCTTCATCGATCGACTCGATAGCGAAGCGTTTCGCGGTTCGGCTGTGGCCGAGGCCCGCGACCTGCGGGAAGATGAACCACATCCAATGGCTCTCTTTGCGGCCGGTGCGAAGCTCGCGGCAGACATCGGCATAAACCGGTTCTTGCGCATCAACAAAGCGCTGGAGATCAAAGGGGTCTAATTCGGCATCCGGCATGGCAGCTGTCGCACGTTGGGGTTGGCGGCGTGATGCCTACCGCAGCATCATTAGCATGCGGAGGGCCAAAGGGGGGCCCGCAACCGGTTCCGGTGCGCACCTGCGGCACCCCGCCTACTGATCCGAATTCGGAGTTTACGGCAACCACGGCATCGCCGATGCTGGTTAGCCAAATCGCCATTGACGACCGGAACAGCCGCGGACCGGCGGAGAACGGTGGGACGTCTTGGATGCTCACTGGAGCTTGCCACATTCTCAAAGGGAGGCGCGATTGATCATTCGACCCGCCGGACGCGCGGATCGCTACGCGATCTGGAATGTTCTCGAGCCGGTGCTGCGTGAGGGCGCAACGTACACCTACCCGCGCGACATCAGCAAAGCCGATGCGCTGGCTGCATGGATGGGCGCCGATCGGGAGACGCTGGTCGCCGAGGAAAACAGCAAAATCATCGGCACTTACTATCTGCGCGCCAATCAGCCCGGCAGCGGCCCGCATGTTGCAAACTGCGGCTTCGTGACCGACAAGGCCGCAGGCCGCCGGGGTGTCGCCCGGCGCATGTGCGCGCACTCATTGGAGCTGGCGCGGGAGCGCGGCTTCCGGGCCATGCAGTACAATTTCGTCGTTGTCACCAACACGCATGCCATCCGGCCGTGGGAGTCGTTCGGCTTCGAGACCGTCGGTCGCTTGCCGGACGTGTTCAACCATCCCGATGCCGGTTACGTCGACGCACTGGTGATGTACCGGCGCCTTGAATGAGAAGCTGGCAGCCGCCGGTCACGGAGCCTGGATGGTGGCCAGGTAATCGACGATCGCCTTGATCCTGACGTCCGGCTTATCGAAGCCGCGCTCGCCTTCGGTTTGCTGGAAGCGCTGCCAGAACCTCGGCATCTGGAACGACTGGTGGCCGATGACACCCTTTTGCCCGGAGATCATGGCGAACACCAAATCGGCCGGATAAACGCCGAGATTGTTTTTGGCGATCAGCGTCAGGTCGGACGGCTTCTTGATCAGAACTTCGGCCAGCGGGCCGTCGCCGCGGCCACCAAAGCCATGGCACTCGGCGCAGTTCCACATGAACTCGTCCTCGCCGCTGACGATCGGGGTCTGGTCCCCGGCGAGCGCCGGTGCGCTCAGCAGAACTGTGCCGACAACAAGGATCGCGAATTTTCTCAAAGACATGCACGCCTCCATTTGGATATGCTTCAAGTCTCGCTGATGGGCGGCGGGGAGCAATGATTTCGGTCAATGGAGGCATGCCCCGCTTCTGCCCGCTTTGAACCGTTGTCGCGGCGTGGCCAGCGGATATGATCGGGGTCCGTATCAACGTCCACAATCGATTGCAGCCGCGCGTCAAGCCTCGCGCACCGCGCGCGGGCGGGAGGCTTGAAAATGACCAGCATACAGACCTTCTCAAGCGCTACTACGCCAAGTGGAACGACACCAAGGGCGGCAGGGCACCAATTGGGCGGTCCAGCAGTCTATCGGCCCCCCTACCCCATCCAAAATCCCGGCGTTGATCGCGACAGCGCCACCTCCTCCTCATCCATGGCTTCGGGGATGCCTTCGAACAGGGGCGATGACAAGTAGCGCTCGCCGGTGTCGGGGAGCATGCACAGGATGACTGAACCGGGTTCGGCCTGCTCGGCGATTTTCACGGCCACGGCGAACGTCGCGCCGCCGGAGACGCCGGTGAGGATGCCTTCCTGTTGCGCCAGCTTGCGCGACCAGGCGATGCCGTCGGCGCCGGCCACGGGAATGAGTTCGTCGTAGAACGACTTATCGATCGCCTCCTGCAAAACATAGGGGATGAAGTCCGGCGTCCAGCCCTGGATCGGATGCGGCTCGAAGGCTGAGTGGCCGACGGCTGGCGCATGGTCGGCGCCGCGCTCCTGGGCCTGGCCGCTGCCGATCAGCTGGGCGTTGGCGGGCTCGCTCAGGATGATCTTGGTTTCCGGGCGCTCCCGGCGCAGGACGCGGGCGACGCCGGCGATGGTGCCGCCGGTGCCATAGCCCGTCACCCAGTAGTCGAGCCGGTCGCCGGCGAAATCGGCCAGGATCTCGTTGCCCGTGGTGTGCTCGTGGATGTCGGCATTGGCGGCGGTCTCGAACTGGTGGGCCAGGAACCAGCCGTTGGCGCGGGCGAGCTCGACCGCCTTCTGGTACATGCCGAAGCCCTTTTTCTCCTTCGGCGTGAGCACGACCTTGGCGCCGAGAAAGCGCATCAGCTTGCGCCGCTCGATGGAAAAGCTTTCGGCCATGGTGACGACCAGCGGATAACCCTTGGCCGCGCACACCATGGCAAGGCCGATGCCTGTGTTGCCGCTGGTGGCTTCGATGACGGTCTGGCCCGGCTTCAGCGTGCCGTCGCGCTCGGCGGCCTCGATGATGTTGAGGGCCAGGCGATCCTTGACCGAGGCGGCCGGGTTGAAGAACTCCGCCTTGACGTAGAGCCGGACGTGATCGGGCGCCAGGTTATTGACGCGGATGCAGGGTGTATCGCCCACCGTGTCGAGGATGCTGTCAAACAGCCGGCCGCGGCCCTGTGTGGTGCGGACCGAGCCGCCGGAGTTCTGTTCAGCCATGGGGAAACCCTCCAAACTTACTTCGCCAACGCGCGTGAAACTGGTCCCGCCGCGTGCGGGTCGACAGGGCGGCCGGCCCCAGTATGTCTCAATTTCGCGGAAGGGGAAGTTGCCTTGATGCAATATGCGCTGACACGCCACGGCGGATCACGCGTTTGTGGCGCTTTCCGCGGGGCGGGAGGATTGGCACTTGCCTTTGCTAACCATACCTATGTGGGAACATCGAACGGCAACCATGGAAGGTATTGCGATGGGGCTCCTCGTAGACGGCAAATGGCAGGACGCATGGTACGACACGTCGGCGACCAAAGGACGGTTTGAGCGTAAAGCCTCTCAGTTCCGCAACTGGATCACGCCGGACGGCTCGACAGGGCCAAGCGGGTCTGACGGCTTTGCAGCCGAACCGGGCAGATACCATCTTTACGTCTCGTACGCCTGCCCTTGGGCCCATCGGACATTGATCTTCCGCGCCCTCAAGGGGCTGGAGGATTCAATCTCACTTTCCGTCGTTCATTGGTATATGGCCGAAAACGGTTGGACGTTCGCCGACGGTGACAGCGTCGTCGCCGATAACGTCAACGATGCGGACTACCTGCATCAGGTCTATACCGCCGTCGACAGCAGCTACACGGGTCGCGTCACGGTTCCGGTTTTATGGGACAAGCAGCTAAACAAAATCGTTTCGAACGAGTCCTCCGAAATCATCCGCATGTTCAATTCGGCGTTCGACGGTGTTGGCGCCGCGGCGGGCGACTATTATCCGGCCGTCTTGCGTGATGACATCGACGCGGTCAACGCGCGCGTCTATCGCGATGTGAACAACGGCGTCTACCGGGCCGGCTTCGCGACGACGCAGGAGGCCTACGAAGAGGCCGCGACCGCGCTGTTCGAAGCGCTGGACTGGCTGGAAGAGCGCTTGTCGCAGAGCCGCTATCTGGTCGGCAACGAGATCACCGAAGCTGATTGGAGACTTTTCACGACATTGGTGCGTTTCGATCCCGTTTACGTCGGTCACTTCAAGTGCAACCTGAAACGGCTTGCCGATTATCCCAACCTGTCGAACTACGTGCGCGATCTCTACCAGCAACCGGGCATCGCGCAGACCGTGCGCTTGGATCATATCAAAGGCCACTACTACGCGAGCCACGAAACGATCAATCCGACCCGGATTGTGCCGATTGGTCCGGATGTCGACTACACCGCACCTCATGACCGCAGTCGTTTCTAGCCGGACCCAAATGGCACCGTTCCGGCGCGAAGGACCGGGAAGAGACGCTAGGTTCCGAAAACCTGCGGGAAGAAATCACCGCGGCCCTCCGGAGCCATATCCAGAATGCCCCAACTCGGCCAGGCCAGATCCATGTGCCGGGGATGCCCTTGGAGATCGGCGTGTAGCATTTCGCTTCCCCAAAAATGCCGGACCGTTCCCTCCTGCTTCCTGAATACGTTCATCATGGGCTGTTCGCCATCAGCATTCCTGCCGTGATACTGCGTCTGGTAGTCCGTGCCGTCGGCGGAAACCAGCAAGATGTTCCGCCAATTGCGCTCCTTGCTGATAGCCGCAAGTTGCTCCGGCCGTGCCGACGACACCACGGCGAAAGCGATCCGTTGCGTTATCTGAGGGACCTGTCCGTTAAGTCCGTCAAGAAGACTTGTGCAGGCCGGACAGGGAGGCGCCGCGCCGGGCGCAAACATGTAGCTGTAGAGTGCCAGAGTCGATTTGTCGCCGAACAGCGAGGACAGTGTGAGTGTTCTTCCGTCCGTACCGGTGAAGGCATAGTCCTGTGAGAGTTCTCCACCCGGCGGCAAGGCGCGGCGCTTCGCAGCTACGGCTTCGATTTGCGCTCGCAGAGCAATTTCTGCTTCAAGCAAATCGTTGCGCGCGGAACGATAGACATCGGACTCATTTGGGTACGAGAGGGGCATTGGCTCACTCCATTTCCATGGCGTCGCCTGAACGCGCTGCTGCCAAAGTCCAGGCCGGCAAGGTGAAAGAACTGTCGGGTTGCAAACCTGAGACTGGTCCGCACTTAGCTACGCTTCGGTGGCGCAATACGCTTGCAACTGGCTCATCGCGCCGTTCCAGCCATGGCTGACGCCGTCGCGCCCATCTTGCGTTGCGATGCCTTCGTGACAAAGCCGAATATGGGTGCGGTCTCCGTTTGCCGTAAACGTCACCGTGACCTTGGACTGCGGCGTGACTTTTTCCTCTCCATCAGGCCGGACGAGGATATGCAACCACGTGAACACGATCTTCTTGTTTGGATCGATCTCGAGGTAGGTCCCTTCAACGGCTGAGCGCTTGTTCTCGGTGGCGGCAAACTCGAAACAGACCCGCCCCCCGACACGAAGGTCAATGTCAACTGCAACAACCGCGCCTTTCGAAGGCCCAAACCATTTCATCAATTCACTGGAGTCCGTCCAGGCGCGATACATGCGCTCGACGCTGGCATTGAAGTTGCCCTCAACAACAACGACCTCGTCGCCCGGCGTTGAGCTCAGAAACGGGAGGCTCATTTGTCTTCCTCTTCGATATATTGCGCCAGTGAGGCAAACTGATCGTCCCAGAACTGCCGGTAGGTATTGAGCCAATCCACCGCCTCGCGCATCGCTGCTGCCTCCAGCCGGCAATAGCGTGTGCGCCCGCGCTTGGTGACCCTAACGAGTCCCGCGTCCGACAACAGCCGCACGTGCTTGGACACGGCCGTCAACGACATATCGAACGGATCGGCGACCTCGGAGAGCGTGGCCTCGCCCTGACTCAAACGCGCAAGGATCGCGCGCCGCGTTGCATCGGCCAGTGCGGAAAACGTCTGATCAAGATCTGAGTGCATTGGTGCCTGTATTTTTAGTCAACTAATTGGTTGACTATTCGAGTCATGCCGTTTAGTCAACCAGGAAGTTCACTTTTTTAGCCGAGGTTTTTATCATGAAGCTCTACAATGGGTTGTCGCCGAACGGAGCCAGGGTCAAAGCGTTTCTGGCGGAGAAGGACGTGACCATCCCAACCGTTGACGTCAGCGTACTTGACGGAGAAACGCGAACGTCAGAGTTCCGCAAGATCAATTCTCTCGGCCAAATTCCGGTTCTGGAGCTTGACGATGGAACCGTCCTGACAGAGAGCGTGGCGATCTGCCGGTACCTGGAATCGCTCTACCCGAAACCATCGCTGTTTGGCGAAGATGCACTCGAGCAAGCTCGGATCGAGATGTGGAACCGGCGAATGGAACGGCACATCTTCGATACCGTCGGCAACGTCGGGATGCACGAAATTCCTTTGTTTGCCGATCAGATCGAGCAGTTCCCCGAGTATGCCGCATCGCTGCGCCGGCGTTTCACCGAGAAACTTTCGTGGCTTGACGCCGAAATGGCGGACGGTCGTCCATTCATCGCCGGGGACACATTCTCCGTGGCGGACATCACCGGGATGGCTGCGCTCGTGGTCTGCCACTTCATCGAAGAGAAGATCCCAGCCCGATTCGAGAATGTCAAAGCATGGGAGGAAAGAATGCGGGCCCGGCCGAGCTGGCCAATGAATTGAGCGAGCCAAAGCAAAACGACCGCATACAATGCCTACTTTGATTAAACCGGATCGCGTTCCTGCCGCCAGACGTAGTGCGGGCTTCTGTCGCCAGCGGCGTACCGGATGACGTCGATCGCATCGATCACCAAGGACACCGAGTTGAAAGCGATCAAGGTCAACACCCAGTTGTAAAGCAGCGGGGCGTTTTGTTTGTCGGGAAGATCAAACGCAAACCAAATAAGCATCGGTATCCAGAAGATGTGCCCAATGCCCAACAACCGGACAAAGCCCAGCCGTGCGTAGATCAGCATCATGACGCCAACGCGGGCAATCATCGCCAGCAGGTTGGCCAGGCCGTATTGCGTATGGATGAAAGCGAGCGAACCGAGATTGACGGCGATCAGCGCGATGACCCAAACGCGCACCAACGGCCGGAAGCGAAAGAGCACAATTCCCAGCATTTCCAGCGGCAGATGCACGGCGGCGGTCCCTCGTCCTTGGCGGGAGACAGATTCGTATCACCGGCTGGCGGCCGCCGAAAGATGTTGAGGGGCGCTTCGAGAAGGACGCTTCGGACGAAACGGCCCGGCAGCCTCACCGCCGATCAGTTTGAGCTCTTCTCCACCCGCTCAAGGACGATCTTGGCCGGCGGGTAGTACCAGATGTTCTGGGTGTTATCGGAAGAAGCATCGATGACACCGGCGACCGCCGCCGAAGCGACAAATCCGATTAAGCCGGCGGTGGCGCCCGCTGACGTAATGTTGCCGTAACGCTCGGCGCGGGTCTTATCGAAAGCCGCTAGCGAGATCATCTCAGGCTTGAAGCCAGGTTTGGTGCACTGAACCGCAAGGCTCTCCGATTTGTCCTTGTAACGAGGAACGCGAACCCTTGCCGGCGTGGTCATCGCCGCCTTGAAAGTGCCTGCCGAAACCGTGCAGTTGGCATCCGCGATTTCGACGCCCTCTTTGTGCTCGTAAGTGCGAATTTCGAGTAACTGGTCGCCGCTGTATACCGGCACCGCTATCCCTGCGGCCCATTGATGCGCATAGACATCCGTTCCGGTTGCACCGTTAGTGGGTTGGATTGATGTGATGCTGCCAACCGTAAGCGGCTTTGCGGCGCAACCGGCCACGGCAATGGCGGCAAGGCAAGCACAGATCGCCTTTTTCACGAGTCGTACCCCAACCCAAAGCGCTAATATATTCGTCAGCACTCGAATCTTTGGCATATGTACAGAGGCGGGGACGTATCGCCCACATCCGGTTTGGCGCATGTGTCCGGCGGTCTACCCGACAATCTCGCTTCGCGTATGAGGCTTGGCGCGGGGGGGGGGGGCTCCCCTAAACCCCCGCTTTGTTTGGGAGTTGGTGGTTGAGGCGCGGGTGTGGGAGAAATTCGCGAGGCACTTCTTCGCGACGATTGCTTCCTGCTTGCGGCGCGGGTTGGCCGGGGCCTTATAGGCTTTCGACCATTCGGCGTGGCGCTCGTGCTAGCGCTGCGGCGGCCTCTCCGGCGCCCGTTCCCGCTTTTGCTCCCGCCGAAAGTTGACGTTTATCAGCGCTTCCCGTCAAATGCCGTAGCTCCGTAGGGCAAACAAGTCTGAACGGCATATTTCGCCGTCCGGCCGGTTGTGGCTGCGACACTTGGAGAGGGAAACGATGGAACAGATTATAAATGCGGTGAACTGGCTGAATGGGATCGTCTGGGGCGTTCCAATGCTGGTTTTAATCCTCGGTGTCGGCATTTATCTGACCATCGGGCTGGAGCTCAAATCCGTGCTCCGCATTCCGTTTGGTTTTCGCCTCCTGTGGCTGGGACGCAGCAGCCGGGGCGAGGGGGAGATTTCTCCATTCTCGGCTTTAATGACCTCGCTATCGGCGACCATCGGCACGGGCAACATCGCCGGCGTGGCGACCGCGATCTTTCTTGGCGGGCCGGGCGCGCTGTTCTGGATGTGGATGACGGCGCTTGTCGGCATGGCGACGAAGTACGCCGAGGCCGTGTGCGCCGTGAAATACCGCGAAGTGGATGAGCGCGGCAAACACGTCGGCGGGCCGATGTACTACATCAAGAACGGACTTGGCGCGGGCTGGGGCTGGCTGGCCGTACTGTTCGCCGTGTTCGCCGGCATTGCCGGATTCGGCATCGGCAACATGGTGCAGACCAACTCGATCGCCCATGCGATGCAGACGAGCTTCGGTATTCCCGAGTGGATCAGCGGATTGACGGTTGCCGTGCTGGTGGCCGCCGTCATTCTCGGCGGCATCGAGCGTATCGCCGCGGTGGCTGAGCGCCTGGTGCCGTTTATGGCTATTGCCTACATTGTCGCCGGTCTTGTCGTCCTTATTCTCAACGCGGGCCAGATCCCCAACGCCATCGGGCTGATCTTCACACATGCCTTCACACCCGTCGCGGCGACGGGTGGTTTCGCGGGTGCAGCCGTGTGGGCGGCGATCCGTTTCGGCGTGGCGCGCGGCATCTTCTCCAACGAAGCGGGACTTGGCTCAGCGCCGATCGCGCACGCGGCCGCGCAAACGAAGGGGCCCGTTAGCCAGGGTCTGGTCGCGATGCTCGGCACGTTCATCGACACCATCATCGTGTGCTCGATTACTGGACTGGCTATCATCGCCAGCGGCGCATGGACCAGCGGCGCCACGGGCGCCGAGCTGACGTCGAAGGCGTTCGAAAGCTCGATGCCGGGATATGGCGGCTACATGGTGGCAATTGCGCTGTCGATCTTTGCGTTCACCACCGTTCTTGGCTGGAGCTACTACTGCGAGCGTTCACTGGAATACTTGTTCGGCATCGGCATTATCATGCCCTTCCGCATCGTGTGGTCGATCGCGGCGTTTGTCGGTGCGACGCTGCATTTGAGCTTCGTCTGGCTGCTTGCCGACACGCTGAACGCGCTGATGGCGATCCCGAACCTGATCGCGCTGTTGTTGCTGAGCCCGGTCGTGTTCAAGGTGACGAAGGAGTTCTTCGCCACCCGAGGCGCTTCGGAGGACAATCCGTTTTAGGGGGAAGGCGCGGCGTCGGCGGCAAACGGCGGCCGGCGCGGGTGACGGAAGCGTTTCGCGGGCGGGGCGGTGTTGGGCCTGGCGCGCGTGGTGTGACTTTGGTTGCGCGCCGATACGCTGAAAGGCGTCTGGTTCAATGCCGAACATCGACACCATCCATTTGCGTTGTACAAGCCCGGCGGACCAGCGCACCTTCTACTGCGAAACCCTCGGCATGGTGGATTTTGGCGATGACAAAGTGGGCTACGATCCAAGCGAAGCGAAACTCGCCTTCCTGCCAGCCTCAGCACCTTATGAACCGGGCCCGCATGATCTCTACTGGAAGGTTGCGATCGCGGTTCCGAATATCGAATTGGCCTACGACCAGCTCACCTCTCGGGGTGTTTGTGTCAGCACGCCCCAGCAGTTCCAAGACGTCGGGTTTCTTGCCCATTTCAAGGACCCCGAGGGCCTCACTGTCGAGCTGATCGATCACTGGTTTCTAGGACAGCGGCAAGAGGAACCGATCGACCTTCAAAAGCTGGGCGGCGGGGCGCACCTAAACCTGCTTACGCTGCGGGCAGCCGACATTGAACGGGTGACCGCGACATGCGAGAGCTGGGGCATGCGGCTATTGTCCATCCAGCCCGTCCGTGACTTTGGCTTCACGCTGTATTTCTATGCCTTCACGCAGGAGGCGTCTCCCTCGTCTGACCCATTCGCGGTTGAAAACAGATCGTGGGTCTATCGCCGGCCCTACACGGTCTTGGAGGTGCAGCATCTCGATGGCTCGCCAAAGATTTCGCGCGAAAACGACGGCCGGTCAGGATACGCGGGCGCAACAATCCGCCATGCGCCGGAGCCGTTTGATGGCGCGGAGATGTTTGGGTTCGTCGCGGCGCGAGTGGAGTGATGTTGGTTGGCGAGTGGGGTTCGCCCATGCCCGCTTGGGGGGTTCATTTTAGTGGCGCGTTTTCAGCAGGAATTCGCTTTGCGAGCGGGGCTCGCCCCGCACCCCATTGGGGGAGGTTTCCCCCGAACCCCCTCCTTTTTGGGACATGGCGGGTGAGGCGAAGGTGTCGGGAGAAGCGCGCGGGGTGGCGCGGGAGGATTTGGCGAGAGGCGGACGTGCAGGGCTAGGAGAACCAACCCGGAATGCCGCGACTTAACTGAATTGCAGAGATTGCGGACATTTGGTCCGCTATTGTGCCGGCAACTTCCCCAAGACTGAACGCACTTTCCGAACGAGCTAGAACGCGACACCGGCTACCTTGGTTCAGGTTGGCATCGCGTACTGTGTTCGTTCGAATCGTTGTAAAGACTTCTGCTATTCGGTGATTCAAGGGCGTGCGGCTGTTGGGGGTAGTTCGGTGAGAATTAAGCACATTCGCATCAACGTTTGGCGCCACTTTAGAGACGTTCAGATGCAGCTCAACGATAACGCCGGTTTGGTCTGCGTCGTCGGCGCCAACGGTACTGGCAAGAGCCACTTCCTCGAACTCATCGCCGCCTGTGCCCCTGTAAACCGATATCCACGGAACGCTAATTCAATGCCACCCGAACGGCTGGCCTCAATTCCGCAATTGGCCTCAACCGCATACTATAGCGTACCGCGATATGGCCCCCGGCGCGTCGCAACGAAACCCCGCCTGTGTGAGGAGCCGAACCACGCAGGGCTAACACTCACACATCCAAATTCTCCACGCTCAGCGCATTCGCCTGGATAAACTCCCTGCGCGGCTCGACGACGTCGCCCATGAGTTTTGAGAAGATCTCGTCGGCCTCATCCAACTCCCCGATTTTGACCTGCAATAGGGTGCGGGTGTCGCGGTCGAGGGTGGTTTCGGCGAGCTGGTCGGCGTTCATTTCGCCGAGGCCTTTATAGCGCTGCATGGAGATGCCCTTGCGGCCGGAGTTGAAGACGGCGTCGAGCAGATCGCGGGGGCCGTAGATGTCGATTGCTTCCTGCTTGCGGCGCAGCTTGGCGGGGGCCTTGTAGGCTTCCGACAGTTCCGCGTGGCGTTCGTGCAGGCGGCGGGCGTCGATGGAGCCCAGCAGCCCCATGTCGAGGGCGTGCGCCTCGGTGACGCCGCGCACCTCGCGCTTGAACAGATAGCCGTCGGCGCCGAAGCGGCCTTCCCAGCCCTTTTCGGTTTCCTCGGCCAGCGTGTCGAGGCGGCGGGCGACTTCGGCGGCAACCTCCGCGGCGCGGGCCTCGTCGTTCAACAGCTCCTGGTCGAAGCCGCCGGCGATGGCGGCCTGCTCGACGATAAAGCGGGCGTAGCGGGTGTGCAGGTCGTCGATCAGCTTGACCGTGCGGCGCGCCTCCTTGACGACGTTGCGCAAATCGTCACCGCCGCGCTCCTGGCCGGAGCCATCAAGCAGGGTGGTGTCCTCAAGGCCGGTGTTGATGAGGTAATCCTCCAGGCCCCGGTCGTCCTTCAGGTAGGTCTCCGACTTGCCGCGGGTGATTTTGTAAAGCGGCGGCTGGGCGATGTAGAGGTGGCCGTTTTCGATCAGCTGCGGCATCTGGCGGTAGAAGAAGGTGAGCAGCAGCGTGCGGATGTGGGCGCCGTCGACGTCGGCGTCCGTCATGATGATGATCTTGTGGTAGCGCAGCTTTTCCAGGTTGAAGTCGTCGCGGCCGATGCCGGTGCCAAGCGCGGTGATGAGCGTGCCGATTTCCTGGCTGGACAGCATGCGGTCAAAGCGGGCGCGTTCGACGTTGAGGATTTTACCTCGGATCGGAAGCACGGCCTGGAACTCGCGGTTCCTGGCCTGCTTGGCGGAGCCGCCCGCCGAGTCGCCCTCGACGATGAACAGCTCGGTATTGGCGGCGTTGCGGTCTTGGCACTCGGCGAGCTTGCCGGGCAGGTTGGCCATATCGAGCGCGCCCTTGCGGCGGGTCAGTTCGCGCGCCTTGCGGGCGGCCTCGCGGGCGGCGGCAGCCTCGGCGATCTTGCCGACGATGAGCTTGGCTTCCTTGGGGTGTTCCTCGAACCAGGCGCCAAGTGAATCGGCAACGGCGCTTTCAACCACAGGCCGGACTTCGGAGGAGACGAGCTTGTCCTTGGTCTGGCTTGAGAATTTCGGGTCGGGCACCTTGACGGACAGGACGCAGGTGAGGCCTTCGCGGGCATCATCACCGGTCAGCGAGACCTTCTCCTTCTTGGCGATGCCGCTTGCCTCCGCGTAGCGGTTGATGACGCGGGTCAGCGCGCCGCGGAAGCCGGCAAGGTGGGTGCCGCCATCGCGCTGCGGGATGTTGTTCGTGAAGCAGAGAACGTTCTCGTGATAGCTCTCGTTCCACCACAACGCGACTTCAACAGTGATGCCGTCGCGGTCGGTGGTGATGGCGATCGGCTCGTCGAACAGCGCCGACTTGTTGCGATCGAGATAGCGCACGAAGGCGGAGATGCCGCCCTCGTAACAAAGCTCCGCCGATTTGGCGTCGGCGTGGCGCTTGTCCTCAAGAAGGATCTTGGCGCCGGAGTTTAAGAAAGCGAGCTCACGCAGACGGTGCTCAAGCGTGTTGAAGTCAAACTCGGTCTGGGTGAACGTCTGCGTCGAAGGCAGGAAGGTGACCTCGGTGCCGCGGCGGCCATCGGCCGGGCCGACGACCTTCAGGGGCTCGACGGTGACGCCATCGGTGAACTCCACGACGTGCTCCTTGTCGTGGCGCCAGACGCGGCACTTGAGCCAGGAAGACAGCGCGTTGACGACGGAGACGCCGACGCCATGCAGGCCGCCGGAGACCTTGTAGGAGTTTTGGTCGAACTTGCCGCCGGCGTGCAACTCGGTGAAGACGATTTCAGCGGCGGAGCGCTTGGGATCGTGATCGTCGTCCTCCTTGATGCCGACTGGAATGCCGCGGCCGTCATCGGAGACCGTGCAGGAGCCATCCGGGTTCAAGGTGACCTGGCAGCGGGTGGCGTGACCGGCGAGGACTTCGTCGACGGCGTTGTCGACCACCTCGTAGATCATGTGATGCAGGCCGGAACCATCATCGGTGTCGCCGATGTACATCCCGGGGCGTTTGCGAACCGCCTCCAACCCTTTGAGCATCTTAATGGAATCTTCGCCGTATTCGGCTGCAGCGGGCTCTCTTTCGGCGGGGCTTTCGCTCATCTAAAGCGCAGTCCTTGTGATTGGTTGATTTTTATGCGCCGAACCTAGCACATCCCACCTGAAATCGGGGAAAAAAGGTGCCTTTTGGCGCATCTAATCGACAGAAGAAACACCTTCTATTTCATAATGTTACATGGTGAGTTCTGCAGGTTTCTGAAGGCCGGTGCGTCGGGCGGACGTAGCAGCCTACGAGAGGGGCTTCAAGACCGCGCCTGAGACCTCGAAAAACGCCGCGTGGGCCCGCAGTGCGGAGAAAGCTCCCAGGTCCGTACCGGTCATCCATGCCTGTCCGCCAAGGCGCCGGACCTCATCAAACAGCGCGGCTCGGCGGTGCTCGTCGAGATGGGCGGTGATCTCATCGAACAACAGCAGCGGCCCAGCTCCGGCATGGCGCTCGGCGATGAGTTCGGCTTCGGCCAGAACCAGGCCGATCAGGAGTGCTTTTTGTTCGCCGGTCGAGCTCAGCCGGGCAGGCATCTGTTTGGGGCCATGATGGACCGTGAGGTCGGAGCGGTGCGGGCCTTCGAGGGCGCGGCCGGCGGCACGGTCGCGTTCCCGCGACGCAGCGAGACGGACGGCGTAGGCATCCTCGACATCGACGGCGGCCTTTTCGACGAGTTCGTCTTCCAGCGTGCCGTTGATTTGAACCTGGCTCCACGGAAATGGCGATTGATCGGAGCGACCGCGCCGGCTCTCGATCACCGCTGAGAGCCTTGCGATCGTTGAAAAGCGCGCGGCGGCAACCGCGGTTCCTGCCTCGGCCATCACCATTTCTACGCCTCTTAGCTGGGAGGCGTCGCGCGCACCATCGGCGAGCAGTCGATTGCGGGACTGGGTGGCGCGCTCGAAGCGGCTAGCAAGCGCGCGGAAACCCGGGTCGAAACACAAGACGAGCCGATCGAGAAAACGCCGGCGAGCGGAAGCCGGTCCGGTGAACAGGCCATCCATTGCCGGCGTCAGCCAGACAGCTTCAAGGTATTCGGCAAGTACGCCGCTGCCGCCCTGTTGCTCACCATCGATGCGGACAAGGCGGCCCGAAGAAGGCCGTGCTCCAGGCTGCGGCGGCTGCTGGCCGGTGCCGATGTCAACGGTGCCGTGCCGGGTATGGACCCGGGCCGCCACCGCCCAGCCGCCATCGCCACCCATACGGGTCATGTCGGCATATGGGGCGCGGCGCAGACCCCGGCCTGGCACGAGCAGCGATACCGCTTCCAGCAGGTTGGTCTTGCCGGCTCCGTTGGGGCCTACGAGTACGACGGATGCATCGCTGGGGGCGATCACAGCTGACGGGTAATTGCGGAACTCGGCAAGCGAAAGGCGCTCGACAAACAGACGGTCGTGGCCCTCATCGTGAGCGGCATTAATCGGGTCTGCATTTGCCGTTCGGGTCAAATCCAATCAGCCGGTTAAACGCGCATGGGCATGACGACGTAAAGCGCTCCGCCACCACCGGTGTCGCGGACCATGGCCGGCGAACCTGGATCGGACAGCAGGAAGCTGGCCTCCTCGCCTTCGAGCTGCCCGGCGATATCGAGCAAATAGCGGGCGTTGAAGCCGATCTCGAGCTGATCGGCTGCATAGCTGACGCCCAATTCCTCCGTGGCACTGCCGCCCTCGGGATTATTGACTGACAGCACAAGCTTGTCGGTTGAGACCGCCAGTTTCACAGCCCGTCCACGCTCAGAGGCGATCGTTGAGACGCGATCGACGGCGCTCATGAATTCCGCGTTGGAGACCTTCATTTCCTTGTCGTTGGCCTGCGGGATGACGCGGGCGTAATCCGGGAAGGTTCCATCGATCAATTTCGAGGTGAGCATCACAGTGCCGATTTCAAAGCGCACCTTGGTCTCGGAGACGCCAACGGTGACTGAGCCGCCAGACGCCTCCAGCAGGCGATGGACTTCGTGGACGGTTTTGCGTGGAATGATAATGCCGGGCATGCCATCGGCGCCGTCGGGCAGCGGCAGGTCAACTTGAGCCAAACGGTGACCGTCGGTGGCGACAGCGCGCAGGACGGGATTACTGGGATCAGCAGCGGATGTATGCAGATAGATGCCATTCAGATAGTAGCGCGTTTCCTCGGTGGAGATGGCGAAACGTGTTTTGTCGATCAGCCTCTTCAAGTCACCTGCGCTGATCTCGAAGGTATGTGGCAGGTCCCCCACGGCGATATCGGGAAAGTCCTCGGCGGGGAGCGTCTGCAGAGCGAACCGCGATTGACCGGCGGACAGAGTCAGGCGGTCGTTATCGGCTTCTCGAACTAGTTCCACCTGGGCGCCATCGGGCAACTTGCGAACAATGTCGTGCAGAAGGTGCGCCGGCACAGTGAGTGAGCCTGAGGATTCCACGGAGGCCGGCGCTTCTTCGATGACCTCGCGCTCGAGATCAGTGGCCTTAAAGGCGAGCACCGCTCCGGAAGCCTTCAAGAGAACATTCGACAGGATGGGTATCGTCGTGCGGCGTTCGACGACGCTGGTGACGTGGCCTAGAGCACGCAGCAGTTCCCCACGTTCAATGACTAGCCGCATCGTCGGTCCTCGCCCTTCCCGGTTATTTATTCATATCGAATTCGACCACTCGTCCCACGCATTTACATCTGGGCGATGAGGCTTGCGGCGGGGAAACCGCCGCGGAGGTCTGGACAATGGGCCAATGCGGTCGATTCGAGCGGAGGGCCAATTGAGCCGATCGGCCCGTGATTTTCAAGTGGTGTCACAGATCAGACCCGCAGGAGCCTAAAACTCGGAGGCTTTTCAACCCAAATGCGGCCCGTCAGAATGGTTCCATCGGGGTTAAAGTCGGCTCTAGGCCGGGAATTCGGTCATTGCACGAGACTGGAAACGCAAGAGGTGGCGCCTTTTTCAGACGCCACCTATGCCCCCACAGAACCCAAGGTGCATGCGCCCTCATACACCTCGGGCTCGAAACGGACCGACAAAGGAATGCCGGTCCGAATTTTCGGCGCGATCTGATCGTTCAGTGATTGAGTTGTTTCTTGAGTTCTTCCAACTCGTCGCGGAGACGTGGATTCGCGTTGAGTTCGCCGTCAATCTTGCGAATCGCATGGAGAACCGTGGTGTGGTCCCTGTTGCCAAAGCGGCGGCCGATCTCAGGCAGGGAACGCGCGGTCATCTGCTTGGCCAGATACATGCCGATTTGGCGGGGCCAGACTACTGAACGATGACGGCGCTGCGACAGAAGATCGCTCTTCGACACGCCGAAGTGGCGCGAGATGATGCGCAGAATATCCTCGATCTTGATGCGGCGAGGCTCAAGCCCCTGCACCAGATCGCGGATTACGGTCTCCGCGACATCGACGGTGATCGGCGCGCGGACGTACTGCCAGTTGGCAAACAGGCGGATGACAGCACCTTCGAGCTCACGACCGTTATCAGTCAGGCGCTCGGCCAACAGCTCGACGACATCACGGGACAGCGTGAATGACGCGTCCATTACGCGCTTTTCGGCAATCCGCATCTCGATGACATTGATACGCTGATCGTGGTCGAATGAACCCAGCTCGGTGACGAGGCCGCGGGTCAAACGCGAACGCATGCGTTCGTTAAGGCGATCGATCTGGGCTGGAGGCCGTGAGGAGGCGACGACGAGCTGGCGGCCGCCATCGAGTAACGCATTGACGATATGGTCGAACTCGGTCTCGGTCTGTGCACCGTGCATGAACTCGAGATCGTCGATCAACAGGATGTCGACCTTGCGGAATTTCTCCTTGAAGGCCAGGGGGTCATCCCCGCGAAGGGCTTCGACGAAGCGGTAGCGGAAACCGTCGGCCGTCATGTAGAGGACTTTGGCATCCGGGCGTCGGCGGGTGACCTCCCATGCCGTAGCATGCAGCAGATGCGATTTTCCGAGGCCGACGGGGGCGTGGATGAAAAGCGGGTTGAATCCAGGGCTATCGAAGCCGACGGATTCAGCGACGCGCGTCGCAGCCGCATGCGCGACGCGGTTGGAGGAGCCCACCACGAAGGTATCGAATGTGTAACGCGGGTCGAGCGGAGAGCCTTCGAAATCACCGATGCGCGTCGTTGGCGCGGGCTGCGGCAAATTCGGCACCGCCATCGGAGAGCGCTGCAGGCCGGTGCTCGCGTCCTTGGAGGCCTGCGATGCCCCGCTTCTCGCACTGGTAGCGCTCGCGGCATTGGCCTCAGCGGCTGATGGGCGGGCCGCCGGACGCGGCTGGCGCAGTTTCACTTCGACTCTCTCAGCGCCGGCGAATTCCGCCTGGCAACACTCGAGAAGGTCGGCGATGTAGTGTGTCTGTATCCAGTTTCGGAGGAATTTCACCGGCACCGAAACTTCGACGACGCCGCCTTCGAACCGCTCGAATTCGAGCGCATTGAACCAACTTGTATAGACGTCCTCACCGAGCCGTTTGCGCAGCATAGTGCGCACCTTCTGCCCCTCGAGCTTGGCTGGCGGCGCGACCGTAACCGCTCGCTCGGCGGTGGCAGGTCTGTCGACAACCGCTGCTTTTTCGGCCACGACAATACGATTGCTCCGGGACACGCCGGAATCGACTTGCGAACTGGATTGCATCGTGAGTCCCCGCACTAGATTATCCCCGTTTTACATAGACTTGGCCAAGCCCTACCGTTCGCTCCGAGCAGGAACGTTGACGGCGTTAGCCAGTCTGTTCTTTTTAGGAACGCGCGCTATTGCGCTTACATGTGACGTCCGGCTGCCCTACGGCCGAACTAATGGTCAACTTAATTGATGACCGCCCCGGGTCTTCGCCGTCGCGTTCGCGACGGCGCTACGGCCCCGGAATACGAACCTCCAATTGGATCAATCTGGAGTGCGCCGGAAGCCCCGGTCAGCCCGGTCCCAGCGAAGACACGTTCAGAGGAACCGCTGTATAACCAGCCCGTTGATCCAAAAGGCTCCGTATTTCGAATGCTAATCTGAAACTTGCCGAAAGGCGGCAAATCAGATAGCCACGTTTCAACGATTCGAAATAAAAGCTGACGTTGCTTTTGTTTGTTTTGCCGTTTCTTAGTCCCGCAGTCGTCTTTACCAGACTGTTTGTCTGCGGCCATGAAACTAGCCTTTATAGACCCCACTTGAACCCTCCAACAGTCTACTGTTGCGCATTGTGCCCAATCTTCAGACCGGATGAGGAAGCGGCCTGTTCAATGCGCAATACAAGACACTCAATCCACGGGCACAGGCCCGCGAAAACGTCCTCGGCAAACATGCACTTTTTTGACAATCCGCCCTGGGGGAAACGCAAACACACCCGGACAAGGAACACGTCTTACAAAGGACCCGTAGAACAGCTGCAAAGCTACACCTTGCAACGGACGACGGAGCAGTTTGTCCACTGCTACCGTGGAAAGCTTCTTAGCTGTTAACGAACCTTACCGCAACCCTTCCAGATGATGTGTTGTATGGTGAAGTCCGCGCGGAAGGCCTTGTTTCGGGGGGCTGCGAGCACGTTGATCAGTGCGCGAACACTTGAGCCAAGGCTATTGAATCCACAGCGCTTTGGCAGCTTTTTAACAGCGACTGTCCATGTTTGATTACATGTTATCGCGCAGCGATGTTTTTCCGTTCGATTTCCCTTGCGGGCCATTTTAAGCACTTGAGTCTCGTTCAGATGAGGTCGTCAAACGACTCGTCGCAAGCACCCAAGAATTCCAGTACTTTGTCATGTTTAATGCAGGACAAACTTGGAATTCAGCTCGCTCTGGACCGTTGCGAACATGTCACAACCTGCCCACATGACCAGATTCCACAAATTTTCCTCGTGCAAGAAATTCACAACGTCCACGGCCTGCCTGAGGCCCGCGCAACCTATTTTCGATCGCAATATTTGAGCACAAACAAACGTAAATTGTTTGTTTCTAAAGCGCGTTACCGCAAAACTCTGGTGGGTCTATTTGGCGCCGTCTCAATTCAATAAGTGGAACTTTCTATAGTTCCCAATGTTTTCTGCGGCCGGTATTGATTGTCTGGCTTCCAGAAGACTCGGCAGGAGTGGCGCAAATGAAAAAACGGCCCGGAGCTTTGCTCACGAGCCGTCGCAGTTTTGCAGATGTCTTCCTAAGTCGAAACCGGGCCTTACCGCAGGAAAGTTGGCACGCGGTCTCAACCCTGGGACATTGCCTTAACGCGAGTGTTGAGGCGGGAGACCTTTCGCGCCGCGTTGTTGGGATGGATGATGCCCTTCTGAGCGGTGCGCGCAATCAGGGGTTCGGCAGCCCTCAGTGCCGCCATGGCCTTGTCCTGCTCGCCCGACGCGATTGCTTCTTCGACGCGACGCACCTCGCTGCGCATACGGGTGCGATGCGTCTTGTTGGCTGCGGTCCGGGTTTCGATCTTGCGAACGGCTTTTTTCGCCGATTTCGTGTTGGCCATTAGGTGGTTACCCTTGCATGTGACGGCCGCCTCGCGACCTCTTGCGCCCCGTTTCAAATCCATCGGGTCTGCGACAGGGAGGCGGGGAAAACAGAATAACCGCCCGGCTGTAACAGCTGGGCGGTAACGTGTTGCGCCTTATAGTCGCTGTCCGTGCCAGGGTCAACGCCTGTGCGCCAGGGGCCGACGATTGGAGCGAGGATGGAGCGCCAGCAGGGATTGACGGACCAGAAGGGCCCGCCTAACGGTGCCGCCTACCGAAAGCCAGGCCCGTCAAGATGCTGTTTCAAAGCCAAGTCTTTCTTATCGCCTTCCTACCAGCGGTGCTGATCGCCTGGTACGGGCTCGCTAGATTTGGGGCCCGTGTGCCGCGTGAATGGGCGTTGGTGGGCTTGTCGCTGGTCTTTTACGGCTGGTGGGACGTGAGATTTGTCCCGCTGCTGGTCGGGCAAACCGTGATCTCGTGGATAATCGCGATGATCTACATCCAGACCGGGCGGCGCGCCGGATGGCTGATATGGCTTGCAATCGCGGCGAATCTCAGCGTTTTGGGCTTTTTCAAATACGCAGGCTTCCTGGCCGAAAACCTTGCCGCACTGGTCGGCGTGACGGCGGCGCCGATGACGATCCTACTGCCGATCGGCATTAGCTTTTTCACATTCGAGATTATCTCGTACCTGGCTGATCTGAGGTGGCACGGAGCGCCACGCTATCCGCTGCGGCGGTTCATCTTGTTCGTGTCGTTGTTCCCGCGGCTGATTGCCGGACCGATCGTACGGCACCATGAGATTATCCCGCAGTTTGACCTTGACCCTTTGCGTCGGGGCGTGTCCGAGCGCTTTTCAAAGGGTGCCGCCTTGCTGGCCCTGGGGCTCGTCAAGAAGGTCTTCCTGGCCGACAACCTGGCCCCAATAGCCGACCGCGCCTTTGAAGCAGGCACCAGCGGGGTGGTGGATTTTGGAACTGCCTGGACCGGCGCATTGGCTTTCACGTTTCAGCTGTTTCTCGACTTTTCAGCATACTCTGAGATGGCGCTGGGGATCGCGCTGATGCTCGGGCTGGCCTTGCCGGAGAATTTCAGGGCGCCTTACGCGGCCATTGACCTGCGCGATTTCTGGCGGCGATGGCATATGACGTTGTCACGGTTCCTGCGCGACTACGTCTATATCCCGCTCGGCGGCAGCCGGCATGGGCCGGTGATCTTCGTAACCGCCACGATGGTGACAATGGGGCTATGCGGTCTGTGGCATGGGGCCGGCTGGACGTTCATCGTATGGGGTCTCATGCATGGGGCCGGGTTGTTGGTGTGCCGGGCATGGAGTGAACGGGGGCCACCGATGCCTGACGCGCTGAGCTGGGCCATCACCTTCCTATTTGTCATTACCGGTTGGGTGCTGTTCCGGGCTCCGGACTTCGCGACGGCCTCCAATATGCTGGCAGCAATGAGCGGCGCCGGAGGGTTTGGCGGCACGCTCGGGGCGCCCCTATTGCTGACACTGGCGGCAGCCATGTCGACATTCGGACCGACGAGCTACGAGATTGTCGTGCGTAGGATGCCACCGAGCCCGTTGCTCGGCGGGGTAACGGCGCTGTTGGCCATCGTGGTGCTGCTCGAGGTCGGCAAGGACCAACCGCAGTCATTCATCTATTTCCAGTTCTGATCCGTGGAAGCGAGGGCGGGGAAGCTCTTAGGGGCGTGAATTGCATATCGAATCTGATCTGTGAATCGTGTTAAGGACGAGCCGACGGGCCGCCGGTGCCCCATACCGCGCGGGGGTTTAAATTGCGTCCAATTGAAAACCAACGGGGGAAGGTCTCATGGGTTCGCTCGCCATATGGATGATCTCGCTGGCGGTCGGTCTGGCGATCATGGTTCTCAGCGGGGCCGCTGGGGATGTGACCGTCCACACGATCGCAGCGGCTCTGATTGGCCTGGCGATCGCAAGTGTGGCGGTCGTGGAAAACGGGCAACAGCGCAAAGCCGGCGCCAGCGAAAATGTTGTGGCGGCGTCCACCGCGCGCAACATGGGTCTCGTCTGGGTCTGGGGCGCACTCAGCCTGTTTGTGACCTACTTCTTCATCCTTTCCTGGAAAGAGTGGCTGGTATTTACGGCCGCCTTTGCGATTGTCGGCGCACTATGCCTGTTCTTCGCAGCCACGCTCGATCGCGATGAGGCTGCGGGTCGGACCGACGAGACCGTTCAGAAGCTTGCCAAGTATCTTTCTATCGGGCAGCTCGTTGGCATGGTGATCGCCATGCTCGGTCTTGTTATTGACGGGAAATTCCCGGTGTCCGCAAAGTCGAATCCAGGCTGGCAGGATTGGGCGGCGAACAACATTTTCTTTTTCGGGGCGCTGTCGGTCGCAATCATCACCGCCAACGCACTCTACACCAAGCACCGAAGCGAAAAGGCCGACGCGCGAAACGCCTCATGAAGGCCGTAACCTTAGAGCCATTGCGCTGGCTACGCGCGGGGCGGGATCATCTTTAGAGGGGCGTTCTATTTCTTGCGGGGTGATATGTCGTTGCAATCGCGCATACCAATGCTGATGCTGGTCATCGTGGCCAGCGTCGCTTTCATGGTCGGAGCCGTGATCTTTAAGGCAAAGTACACGTGCCTTGGTGCAGCTCTTGGCTTCGCGATCATCATCATCGATACGGCGTTCGCCATTAATCGCCCAATCTGGAGTAATGCTGCGGCCGCGATGCGTGACGATCCCGAGGCACAACTGCACGCGTCGAGGCGCAACGCAAGGCTTATGGCAATGGTCTATGGCTGGGGCGCGCTGGCTTTGTTTGCTATCTACGCGCTGACGGAGCTTTGGTGGTTCCATAGCTGGCAATACGGTGCAGCGATGGCATTGATCGCCGCCGCTCTTCTTGGGTTCGTGCATGTCCTGGGAGACGAAGAGAGCCTGTTTCGCTCTCAGGTCTCGCTTGACGTGTCGGCCATGCTTGCCATGGCGCAAGCCGCAGCTGCGGCCGTCGCCCTGGGGATGCTCATCGGTTCCGGCAAAGTTGGCAGTATCAAAGCCGATTGGCCGGCCAATCATGTGTTCTTGGCCGGCGGGCTGGCGCTTGTCGTGATTTCGGCCATTGCCGCGATCACGCATTTCAAGCTGAGACGCGCGACGGTCGGGACCTGAAGGCCACCCTTCGCAGCGGCAAATCAGCGGTGCTTGAATTTCGGTTTGCGCTTTTCAGAAAACGCCGCCATGCCTTCCTTCTGGTCCTCGGTGGCGAACATGGCGTGGAAGACGCGGCGCTCGAAAAGGATCCCTTCCGACAAGGTCATTTCATAGGCCCGGTTGATCGTTTCCTTCGTCATCATGGCTGCGGGAAGCGACATGGATGCGATCTTGGCGGCTACTTTGTCGGCTTCCGTGGCGAGTTCCGAAACCGGCACGACCTTAGCGACCAGTCCGGAACGTTCTGCCTCCTCCGCGTCCATCATGCGGCCGGTCAGGCAAAGGTCCATGGCCTTCGCCTTGCCGACGGCGCGGATCAACCGCTGGGTGCCGCCAATGCCAGGCATGATGCCGAGGGTGATTTCCGGCTGGCCGAATTTCGCGTTGTCGGCAGCGAGAATGATGTCGCACTGCATGGCAAGTTCGCAGCCACCGCCGAGGCAATAACCGGCGACGGCCGCGATCACCGGCTTGCGGCAGTGTGCGGCTGTGTCCCAGGTCGCCGCGAAGTCTTCCTCATAGACCTCCATGTAACTCTTTGGCGCCATCTCCTTGATATCGGCTCCCGCCGCGAAGGCCTTTTCGGAGCCAGTGATGATAATCGCACCGATACCCTTATCGGCTTCGAACGCGGCAAGCGCTTCGCTCAATTCCTTGATGAGTTGACTGTTCAGAGCGTTGAGTGCTTGCGGCCGGTTCAGTGTAACCACGCCGACGCGGTCCCTGGTCTCGGCGATGATGGTTTCATAGGTCATGAGTTACTTGCCCTTCGATGTGGCGGATTGAACGGTCAACGTTGGCAGCCCGAGCACAAAAACGTCGAACGGCCGGACTGCACAATCCGGCGCACCGTGCCCCGGCAGCTAGGCCTTGCGCAAGGCTCTCCTTCGCGGCCATAAACGCAAAATGCGTGCTGGAAGTACCCGAGTGCACCATCAGCCTGGCGGTAATCTCGCAGAGACGAACCGCCGGCGGCTATGGCGGAGCTCAGAACCTCGCGAATGGCGCCAACCAACCGCTCGCCACGCTCGGTTGGAACACCCGCTTTCTTGGCCAGGCATTGGGCAGCCCGCTTGGGCGACAATCCGGCCTGATGCAGCGCTTCGCAGACGTAGATGTTGCCAAGGCCGGCGACATTTCGCTGATCCATCAAGAACGCCTTCAGATCTGCTTTGCGGCCTTGCGCGCGGGCCGCCAGGTAGGCCGCGTTCAACGAATTGCCAAGCGGTTCGGGCCCGAGATTGCGGATTAGCGGATGCTCTTCAAAGCTTGCCGTTGGAGCCATCACCATGAAGCCGAAGCGGCGCGGGTCATTGTAGGTGACGGTTGCGCCGTCCTCGGTGTGAAAGACGACGTGATCGTGCTTTGGATCGGCGCCGGGGTCGTGGGTGAAATCGCCGGGCAGTTTATCGGGACCGTCTGGCGGTGCGATGGTGAAGCGTCCAGACATGCCAAGATGCATGATCAGGGTTTGTCCGCCCTCGATATCGGCAACGAGATATTTCGCACGGCGGGTCAGCGCTTCGATGCGGCGACCGGTGACGCGCTTGGCGAACCTGTCGGGCAGCGGAAAGCGCAGATCCGGGCGGCGCTGCTCCAGGCGGGCGATGCGCCGGCCGCTCAACACCGGCTCCAGGCCGCGCCTGACGGTTTCAACCTCGGGAAGCTCAGGCAATCGAAGACGGTCTCCTCATTTGTGGAAGTCGGATCAATTGAGCGCGGCACCGGCTAGTGCAGATCGAGTGCGGCGTTGGCGATGATATAGGTGCCCAAGAGGAGCAGCGCGACAAAGAAAACGCGGCGGAAGACCGGCTCGGACAGCCGCTGCCGGATGCTCTGACCAAGCACCATGCCAACCAGTGCGGGCAGCAGCGCCAACGTCGACAGCCAAGCCAGTTCGGCGGAGAGCAAGCTGTTTCCCTTCAAAGCCTATGCGAGTGCAACCGTCGAGGCCGTGAACAGCATACCCATGGCTTGTATGAGCCGATCGCGCGGAAGACCAATGGCCTGAAGGAACATCACACCCGGCACAACGAACGAGCCTGTCATCCCCGTCAATACGCCGTTTGCCGTTCCAATCAACGGCCCTGCCCAGATTTCCTGATGCGCGCTTATCGCCAGCCTGATGCCGCCAAGGCTGATCACTGCATATGCCACGAGCAGGGCGCCAAGCAATCCGGACAGCAAAGCGAGATCAACGCTCGTTAAGGCGGTGGCGCCGATCCAGACGGTTACCGATGCCATCAACAAGAACGGCCAGATCCGGCGCAGGATCTCGACGCCGTTGCCGCCAACCACCGCCTGCCAGAGATTGGTGACAAACGAAGGAACCAGCAAGAGCGCCATCGCTGTCGGCAAATCGAGTGCCGCCGTTAGGAGACCGAGACTGACCGTTGGCAGGCCCAAGCCGATGACACCCTTCACCGCCCCGGCCAGAAGGAATGTGCAAAGGATCGTCGCAAGGATGATTGGTTCGGCCATGGCCGGATTGTAACGCATTGACGGTCTGGGGAAAGCCGCAACGAGGATATCAGTTCGTCACTGGTGTCATGCCGGGAGGCCCAAGCGAGTCGCTGGGGCCTCCACAAGCTTGCAGGCGCCGGCGGCTCAATTCAACTTGATGGAGCCAAACAGGCGGACGTTGGCCCCGGGCAACAGGACGTTCTCGCGGCGCTTGAACGAGGCGCTGTTCAGGACTTCATAGTCAGCCAGGTTCTGGCCTTTGATGCCAATCGTCATCGACGGTCCCAGTCCCGCAACCCGGTCAAGTTTCATGCGGTAAGCTAGTTCCGCGGAAACCAGAGTGTAGCCCGGTGTGGCGATCTCATTCTCGCCGAATTGGTTTTGGTCAAAGGCGTGCAGCACGCCGGCCTTCGCAAACCAGTTGTCGTCGCGATAGTAGAGGCCGCTACCGAGCCGGTGGGGAGGAATGCGGGGCACGTTGCCGCCCTCGTCAAAGCGGGCGCGGACGAAGTCGTACTGGCCTTCGATGCCCCAGACGCCGCGCCAGACCGGTGCGACATCGTATTGCCCGGCAAGCTCGACACCGAAGAAGGTCGCGTCACGCTGTCCGAAGAGGACTTGGTCGAGGGCTTCGTGTTCGTGTCCTTCTTCTTCCTCGTGACCTTCTTCTTCGCCGCAGCTTGCCAATGTGCCTTCGCATTCAACACCGGTCAGCGCCTTGAAGATGAAGCCGTCATAGCGCGTGTAGTAGGCGGTGGCATCATAACGGAACGGCCCGGCCGACTTGCGCAAGCCGAGCTCGATTGAAGCTGCCTTTTCCTTGACCAAGTCGGGATTGCCGATTTCGAAGGTACCGGTTGCTTCATGGATGCCGGCTGAAAACAGCTCGGCGGCGTCTGGGGCTCGTTCGACATATTGCGTGTTGAGGCTGAAAACCGAGCCGTCATGCAACCTGTACAGGCCGCCAACACTGGCACTGAATGGCGTGTAATTCCGGTTCAAGCCAACCAGTGGGACATCCGCATTTAGAGGCTCAAGCCGGCCGAAGCCGTCGATATCCGTGTGCTCGAGGCGAGCCGCAGCCTGCAACGTCACGTCCGGTCTAACGTCAAGCTCCTCAAACCAGAACGCGGCGACGCTTTCGGTACGGGCAGGCTCAAGAAGAGAGTCGCCTTCGAAGCTCTGTCCACGCATATTGCGATCGATTATCTGCGTTCCAATAGCGCCGCGAAACCGACCCAGAGACGTCACGAAGGGGAGGTGTTGCAGTTCAACGCGAGTCTCGTATGCCTCGACGGTGAAGCGCGAGCCGATCTCGTCGCCTTCGCCCTCGTCAACGACTTCGTTGTGGGCATATTCCGATGTGCCAAACCAAAAACGTATCGCCTCGACACCCATGCCGCCGACGCGCCACTCGCCTTTTGACTGAAGCCGGTTTTGCTCTAGATCGATGCGGGGACGCAGCTCAAGCGCCTCTTCACCAGGAATGCCGTAGAAGCTTTGGTAACGCGATATGGAAACGCCGACAAAGCCATCTTTACCGACGAAGGAGGTTCCGACTGCCCCGCCTTCGGCATCGACGAAGGTGTTGAATTCGGTTCCGCGCGGGGTGTCATAGTCGTCCGTTCGGCGGCGGAAGCCATCGCCATAGACGACCATGCCGCGGGCCCCGGCGGTGGCCTGAAAGGCTCCATTGCGGCCCTCATCCACCGACGTCAGGTCGCCTTTCATCTGGCCGGCGAAGCCGCCTTCCGGAACGACGGTCGGGATGCGGTTGGTTTCGACGGCGACGACACCGCCGATGGCCTGTGAGCCATAGCGCAATGTTGCCGGACCGCGGATGACCTCGATCTGCGTTGCGAGGAATGGATCGATCGGCACGGCGTGGTCTTCCGATAACGCGGATACGTCCTGCGAACCTATGCCGCTCTCCTGGACGCGGACACGGTAGGTGTCGAGACTGCGAATAATCGGGCGGTTGGCTCCGGGTGCGAAGGTCGAGCCGATGATGCCAGGTTTGGCGTCGAGCGCATCGGCGATGTTGGCGCCTGAATCAGCGAGAATGTCGCGCTCTGTGACGACCGTGACCGGCACGAAAGCATCGTCGACGACGATCAGGGTGCCGGGCAGCAGGTCAACGCCCGTGACTGTGCTGGGGGGTGTGGTTTCGGGTTCGGGCGTCGTTACAGGCTCATGAGCTTGAGCCGGTGCCGGCGTGGAAGCGACCGGTGTTGGCGCCGAAACGACAATTCCTTCAAGTTGCGTTTGGGCCGAAGCCCCGGTTGCCGTCATGGCAACGGCCAGCCCAACCAGCGGGCATAGCCGGCATAAAGTGTGCGCTCTACTCATGGCGCCCCTCTTGCTCTTTGTAGCGGGAATCCCTGCAGCTGGACGGCCGCGCCCCGACTAAGGAGCACGGCTCACACGAGCTGCGCTGCACGTCATCAGCAGGGGGAAAGAGCAGGTGGTCCGCGAGCCAGATAACTCGAACCGATGCGGGGCGTTGCGAGCGCTTCGCGGCGCCGTGAGGCTGCGAACCGAAGAAGCGGATTACACAGGCCGAGCGCGGCCAAGATCGGGAGAACGAGCGCGGCGAGAATGCTTAGTGTCCAGCACGTCGGGCACTCATGGCCCGGTTCATGGCCCGGTTCCTCGTGATCAGGCGCGCCGCGTTCCGAACCGTGTGCTTCGCCGTGCTCGTGATCGTGCCCATGATCATGGCGATCCGCCGGCAGGATCGTCAGTTGCGATAACTGGGCGCTGTGAGCCTGTTGATCATGACGGCTTTGGTCGTGCGCGTGATGGTGGCCAAACGCGAAGACAAATTGGATCACCAGAGCGGCTAACCCAACCCATCCCAAATACGCATTTGCCCTCAAATGGCGCACGTCGGCCCCTCTCCACATTGCAAGCGGATGTTATACTATCCGCAGGTCCGTGTAAGGCGTCGGCCGACGATCATGGCGGGCTGTTGCAGATTCGCAGCAAGGGTAATTCTACCAAACTCCGAGAACCCGGCGCAAACTCCAACGGGCTCCTTATCCCCTCAAGCCCCCGTCTCGGCGATCAGCCCGGCCGCAGCGATGCCGGCGCAGGCGGCGATTTCATCGTTGCCGCTGGTATCGCCGGAAATGCCGATGGCACCGACGAGGTGGCCATCTGAGTCGCGGATCAGCACGCCGCCTGCCACCGGCACCATCTTCCCGCCGGTGATGTGGCTTATGGCAGCGACGAAGTAGGCCTGCTTTTCGGCACGTTCGCCAATCGACCGCGATGGGATGCCCAGCGAGATGGCGCCATAGGCCTTGCCGATAGCCACGTCGCCGCGATGCAGGCTGGTGCCGTCCTCGGCGATGAAGGCGCGAACGGCCCCTCTGGTGTCGAGCACGGCGATGGCGAGCGGCTTCAGGTTTTCAGCGCGGGCCTTATCTTGCGCGGCCTGGAGTATAGTGCGGGCGATTTCGAGCTTCATGGGCTTCCTCGCTGTTGCGGTTTGCTTTAACCGGCTCTTCAAGGGCCGTTGACGGTGGCGTAGCAGCAGCGCCTGCAATTGGCTATATCTGCTGGCAGCCAAGGCAATATGGACATCACAGTATGAGCGAGACAAGCAACGAGGGCGGCGGCCACACGGACCAACCGGGCCAGACCAGCTTCGGATTCAAGGACGTGCCGGAAGACGAGAGGCAGGGGCTCGTCAACCGGGTCTTTTCCAACGTCGCTGACCGCTACGACCTGATGAACGACCTGATGTCGGGCGGACTGCACCGGCTGTGGAAGAGCGACTTCCTGGCCTGGCTGGGGCCGCCGCGCGAGGGCTCGGGGCGGCCCTACCGGCTGCTTGATGTGGCCGGTGGCACCGGCGACGTGGCGTTGCGCTACGCGCGCATCACTGGGCCTGAAGCAAAGGCAGTGATCTGCGATATTTCGCCGGAGATGCTGGAGGTCGGCCGGCGCAAAGTAGCGGATGCAGGCTTGGGTGAGCGCATCGAGCTGGTTGAGGGCAATGCGGAGGCGCTGCCGTTCCCCGACAGGTCATTCGACGCCTACACGATCGCCTTCGGTATCCGCAATGTGACGCACATCGACAAGGCATTGAGCGAAGCACACCGGGTGTTGAAGATCGGCGGGCGGTTCATGTGCCTGGAGTTTTCCGAAGTCGACGTGCCGATGCTCGACCGGCTTTACGATCTGCATTCCTTCGAGGTGATCCCGAGGCTTGGAGGGGCGGTCGCAGGCGACAAAGAGAGCTACCAGTACCTCGTCGAGTCGATCCGCAAATTCCCCAATCAGGAACGCTTCGCCGAGATGATCCGCGAAGCAGGCTTTGAGCGGGTGAGCTACCGCAACGTAACCGGCGGGGTCGCGGCGATGCACTCGGGTTGGAAACTCTAGGACGCGCGCTTTGGCTCGCGATCAAAGGCTGCGGCTTGCCGTAGCCGTTTAGGTGTGCTTGTCGCCCCACTTGCGCATTGCCAGAAGCACCGGTCCGAGCTCTTTGCCCTTGGGAGTTAGCCGGTATTCCGCCCGGGGCGGATGCTGATCGTAAAAGTGCCTCTCCACTATCCCGGCGGCCTCCAACGTTTTGAGCCGATCGGAGAGCGTGTTCGGACTTATTCCCTGAAGCCCTTCAAGAATGTCCTGAAACCGTCTGGGGCCGAACAGAAAGAACTCTCTTAGAATGAGAATGGTCCATCGCTCTCCGATGACATCGAGCGTTCGAGCTACCGGACAGTCGGGATCGTAAGGTTTTGCCATTTGTCGATTACGATTGATTGTTAGCAGTGAGCCCAGACTAGTTTTTCGTGTCCGTAGCAGACGGCGTCGGCTTGGCGAACTCCGTGATGAGGTCAGCCAGTTCGGCGGGCCTGTCCAGCGGCAGAAAATGACCAGAGTTCCTGACCGTCTTGAGTTGCATGCCGGGGATCGGCTCGGCGCTACGTTGGCGGTCCGCTTCAGGCGCCCAATCATGATCGGAGTAGACCAAGAGGACCGGGACTTCAATCCTTGGATAGCCCCGTCTTGCTTGCTGCCATTTCTGGCTTTCGCGCAGCAGGCTAATGAAGCCCTCCATGTGACCCGGCCTGTTGCCGACGCCAGTCATCTCGGCAAATAGAGCGTCGCTCAGTGATGCGTTTTCGATCACGCCGCCTTCGAATAGCCGCCGCTCGATCCACGGAAGCCGCAGACGCATGAAGGTCTCGCCGATTACCGGAATCTCGACAGCAGTGTGAGTGACCTTGGCGAGAAACGAGCTGCCCTTGAAGCCCGAACCATATGTGATCTCGTAATCGTAGGGATTGATCGCAACCGCTCTTGCAATACGCGGGTTGTGGCGTGCGGCCAATTCCAATGCGATCGTTCCACCGATCGATGTTCCAGCGATGGTCGCGTCTTGTACCGCGATGACGTCAAGAAACCTCTCAACCCAACCATAGAAATCCTCAGGTTCGTACTTGGCTTTTGGAATATCGGACCAGCCGTGACCGGGATAGTCGAGCGCATACACGGTGAAGTGCTTTTGAAGTTCGGGGATCATGCCGTGGTAGATGTCGAGCTGGGTGCGCAAGGTGTGAAGCAAGACAAGATCGGGGCCGGATCCGGCTTTCACATAGCGCACATTCACACCACCCAAGTCGGCATGTTTCACTTCAATACCGGGGGTGACCCAGGTGAGCTGTTGAGGCTCCACTGGAACGGTACGCAGGCCGTCGAATATGCGGGACAACAGCCAGGTACCGGCGCCGATGGCAAGCACCACAAAAACCAACCAAAGCACACTCATCTCGACACCTCTTATTATAGTTACTATAAACTATATAGTTACTATTTTCAGTTTCAATCAGACTTGTCAACCTAGCGACCAACTTCTCCGAGGACACAGCCGAGCTAGAGCGCCCGACGGCCGAGGCGACTGACCATACTGGCGCCGCCATCCACCGATGCGCAATCGTCAACGCGGAGACTCGGGCGCCGCCCAGATCTCAAGAAGGCTCGTACCGACGCAATTCAAAAGCGCGAGAGGATTAGTACGCCAAGCTCTTGCTGCCGCCGTCGCGATAACCGTCGTAGTCCTTATCCTCGTAACCGCGGCGGTCGTCATACTTGTAACTTTTCTCGCCGCCGTATTCCGGCTTCCGATAGTCGTCCTTGTAGCTCCTGTAGCGCGGCGGGACATCCTTGTAGCTGTAGCGGCGGCCGTAATCATAACGCTCGCGGTAGCGGTAACTGGCGATGCGTCTGCTATTTTCATTGAGCATGCGACGCAGGTGGCGGCGCTCGTACCGCGTCACACGATGGTCCTCACAAGCATAGTGGAGTTCCTCCTTGATGCGACGCAGATATGCGTTGAGTCGGTCTTTCGCTTGATGGCTGATGCGTCCGTCGCGATAGCCATACTTGATGCGCTTGTGCCGCCGGATGATGCGGCGCTCGATGCCGGCCGTGCCGGTACGATAATCGTCATACACGGTATAATAGAGGTCCTGGCCGCCGGCTTCAGCGGGAATCGCCGCCAGGGCTAGGGCAGCGAATGCGATGGAGCTTTTGAGCGTCATCATTTGTCTTCCTCCATACGAAACTATCGGCCTCACTCGCAGGAAGTGTCGGTTAAAAAATATGAACGGGAGCTGAAGGGTCTGGGTTTTCCGTTGAATCAGCAGTGACTTAGCCTGGCGCAACCGGGCAGGCCAGGCGTCCGGCCGAACCCGCGCGCGGGATTCAACCAAGATGATTTACCGCTCGCAGATGACCGACGTGTTGGCGTTGACACCGAACCTGTGAGTCATTCTTAGCTTGTCGCTTCGAACACACGTGCCGCCGATCGAGGCCGCGAGTACCGCAACGAGTCTCCAAGAAGAGAAGGTCCGCCCACGGTGTAAAATTTCATTCACACAGCGGTCCCTCCACGATATAGAGTCAATCTATTGCTTTAGGGAGAATACTAAATGACTTGGTTTGCGGATTGCGCGGTGGCACGCCGTGCTGCGTACCTGACTCTTGCAACATTGCTGGTCGCTCCAGCTCCGGCCACCGCCGCCGAGAAGCCGGCAATCACGCTTATCACCAACGTCAACATCTTTGATGGCAAGAACGAACAGCTGAGCAACGCGCAAGACGTTCTCATCGAAGGCAATCTCATCAATACAATCGGCACGGGCCTCATGGCCGGCGATGGTGCAACGGTGATCGATGGCGGCGGGCGGACACTCATGCCGGGCCTCATCGATGGGCACGCGCACGTCGCCATCAACGCTCACTTCGGTACCGTTGAATCTGACATGGAACTGCCGGACCTAGCCATCAACTCCGTACGTGTCATGGAGCGCTTCTTGATGGATGGATTTACATCCGTGCGCGATATGGGTGGACCCGTTTTCGCGACCAAGCGAGCCATCGACTCCGGCCGTATTGTTGGCCCGAGGCTCTATCCATCAGGCGCATTTGTCTCACAGACATCCGGGCACGGTGATTTTCGTGACCGCGCGGACGCCGGTTACACCCGGCAGGCACGGGGCGATTTGTCAAACTTCGAGCGCTTCGGCATCGGCAACGTCGCAGATGGTGTTCCTGAAGTCCTGCGCGCGGTTCGGCTCAACCTCAGGCTTGGCGCAACCCAGATCAAGATCATGGCGGGCGGTGGCGGTTCCTCGCGCTTCGACCCGATCGATACGACGCAGTACTCCAAAGCGGAAGTGTGCGCGGCCGTGGAGGCGGCGAAAGACTGGGGCACTTACGTCGGCGCTCACGTCTTCAACGACCGGGCCGTTGGCCGACTGTTGGATTGCGGCGTGAAAAGCTTCGAGCATGCGTTCTTCATTTCGGAAGAGACGATGAAGAGGATCGCCAAGGAGGGTGGCTTTGTGGTTCCGCAAATGTGGGGCATATCGCCGGATCTCGCGCGCAATCCGCTGATGCCTGCCGCGAAAATCCCAGAGGCCAAAGCGCTCGGTCAGCAGTACAAGGACTTCGGCCGCAACCTCCTCAAAAACAACGTCAAGGTCGTGTTCGCGTCGGACTACGTAGGCGTCGACGCTGACGCCGAGCGGGCACGCCGTTACGAGCTATGGTGGCGGACGCAAACCTTCGACAGCACGTTCGAAGTGCTAAAGCAGCTGACCTCGACAGCCGGTGAACTCTTAGCGCTGTCAGGGCCGCGCAATCCTTACAAGGCCGGCAAGCTGGGAGTCGTTGAAGAAGGCGCTTACGCCGACCTTCTGCTGGTCGATGGCAATCCGCTTAAGGATATCAAGCTGATTGGCGGCACGGATAAGTGGTTCGATGCCGATCCGGAGTACAAGCCCATCGAAACCATCCGGCTCATCATGAAGGATGGCAAAGTTTACAAGAACACGCTCAACTGAGCGGTTCTTGTGCTCCTGCGGCGCCGACAGCGGGGACGCGCCGCAGGAGTTTTTCTTTATTCAGTCCTTGTCTGGCGCCGATGGTTTTGATCTCGCTCACAGGATACTCAACATGCGCGTTTTCGAGCGCCTGGATTTCGACAGATTGTTGCTGCCGGTACTTCTGATTGTCGCCGCGGCATTCGTTGCTTGGCCGGTGCATGCCGAATTGCGCACCATCACCTGGCAAGACCTGATACCGAAGCAGGTGGCCTTCGACGATCCATTCGAAGAGCTGACGGGTTCGCAGCTCGTTGACCTGGGTCTCGTGGCGCGTATCCGGCGGAAGCAGGCCAGCGGTCTTCGCATGGCAAGCGAAGAGCGCGACGAGCTTGCGGCAACCGAAGAGAACCTCACCGCGCAAGGTATCGACATTGACGGGCTTCTGGCGCGGCGCTCCGAGATTACGGAGAAGCGCCGACAGGCCGCGGAAGCAGTGGTGCCCGCGCTTGACGGCGCGAACGTCCGGATAGCCGGCTACCTGCTGCCAATCGAATTCGAGGGCGACAAGGTGACGGAATTTCTGTTGGTACCGTTTGTCGGTGCGTGCATCCATGTGCCGCCGCCACCGGCCAATCAGATCGTGCACGTTCGGTACGAAGAAGGTTTCACGACGCGCGGTCTATTTGCACCAGTGTGGGTGAATGGTGCGATGGCGACGAGACTATCGCGCGAAAATCTGCATCTTGTTGATGGGGCAGCAGATGTGTCCGTTGGCTACCGGATCGTTGCCAAATCGGTCGAATCATACCGACAGTAGCTTTTTAAGCGTGGGTACCTGAGCATACTTATACTTGGAGATACTTGTTCCTGGAGATACCTGGGGGGAATTGCGGGCCATGGGCGGCTTTTGGAGATTACGCATCGGCGCGTTTGCGTCCGCATGGGTGATCAGTGCTGCTCATTGCAGCTCGGCATTCGCGCAAAGCTCGGCTCCCGACTCATCAGGTTTTCAAGGGCCGAGCAGCGTCGAAGGTGAGCTTGAGGAAGAGGCCGTCATCCGCAAGCAGGCACCGAATGCGCCGGGCACGCCGTTCAAGAGCCGGTTGTTCGCACCGTGGTTTGCTTTCAAGGAAGACCTCAATCAGCGCACCGGTCTGCAGGTCGGCTTCGATTACACGGCGTTTGGCCAGCATGTCTCCAGCAGTCCGGGAGAACGCAACGCGGCGGGGGGCATCTTCCGCGCATTCGGCACGTGGACGCTTCTCAACCGCGGCACCAGCTCCGGGGCGCTGATTTACAAGTTCGAAAACCGGCACAGGCTCGGCACCGAGATTTCGCCGCTGATGCTTGGGTTCGAAGCAGGCTCGGCGGTTCCGACCGGAGTGCCGTTCAGCGATTTCGAGTGGGGGATGACCAACCTTTACTGGCGGCAGAGTTTTCGCTCGGGCCGGCTCAACTTCATCGCCGGAAAGATCGACGCGACCGACTATCTCGACATCTACGCGATGATCAACCCATGGACGAGCTTTCAAAACCTAGCGTTTTCCACCAACCCGACCATCGCGGCGCCCGACCAGGGCTTGGGTGTCGCTAGCGGCGTGGCGCTAACCGACAACGTCTACGTCGTCGGGGCGATCAACGATGCGAACGGGTCACCCCGCAACGCCGGGTTCGAGACGTTTTTTGACCGGCAGGAGTATTTCAAGTCGGTGGAGCTCGGTCTGACGTCATCATTCGAGCGGCGCTATCTCGACAACGTCCATGTCACCTACTGGCATGCCGATGAGCGCACGCGGCAAGGTGTTCCGGAAAGCTGGGGGCTGGCGTTCAGCGCGACGCAGTTCATCGGCGACAGGTGGCTGCCGTTCTTGCGCGCCGGTTATTCGGACGGCGGGGCCGCGCTCTATCGACAGAGCGTAGCGGGCGGCCTCGGCATCCGTTTCGAGAACACCGATGTGTTCGGCATTGGTGTCGGCTGGGGCAGACCGTTCGGCCCGGACCCGCGCGAGCAGGTTTCAACCGAGATGTTCTACCGCTGGCAGGTGACCGACGTCTTGGCGCTGACGCCGAACCTGCAGCTCATCTTCGACCCGGCCAACAACCCCGACAAAAACACGCTGGCCTTCATCGGCGCGCGCGGCCGGGCGGCTTTTTGAGGGTGGGAGAGCCTCCCTACCGTCCGCGTTCCTGGTCGCGTTGCCAGTAGACCAGCATGACGGTGACGACGGCGGTGAGGACCATGGTGGCGATGATGTCGGGGCGGTTGATGAAGGCGAGCCATTGGTCGACGCCTTTGAACAAGCGGCCCTTCTTATCGGTGAGCATGGCGTTGCCGCCGATCACGGCGAGCGCCACCAGCGACGTCAAGGCGACGGCCAGCGTCACCTGCACGATGCGCTTGAAAAACTTCGGTACGGAAAAACGGTTCCCTGGCAGAACCAGCGTTGTCTTGTCGGCCATGGCCGCCTCCTGATGTTGGGTTGTACGCACCGTAACCGACTCGCGCACATCGTGGGAAGCCCAAAGGCCCGTCGTTACGCGCCTGGCCTGACACCGCTGTTTCTAATGGCCCGGTTTCACTCGCCAGCCGCCGCTACAGCTTCGGGTGGTTTGGTGGCGGCGGCGGGTTCGACGCCGAGACGGTAGAGGTGCCAACTCGCGTGGCCGATCACAGGCAGCACGAGCAAGAAGCCGACGAACACCGAAAGCAGCGAAATCCCGGTCAAGACGCCGATGAGGACGCACCAGGCGATCATGGGAACAGGGTTCTTGGTGACCAGCCGCACGCTGGTCACCATGGCGGTGACGAAGTCGACATCGCGGTCATACAGCATCGGGAACGAAATCACCGAAATGGAGAAAATGGAGAGGGCTATTAGAGCGCCCGATACGTTGCCCAGGAACAGGAACGTAAGCCCTGACGGCGTTGTCAGCAGCTGCTCCATGAAGTCATCGCCGATGCCGTTGAAGCCCATGAAGCCGAAAAACAAGAATGCGGCGATGTCCATCCAGATGACGAGCGCGAAGCCGGTGACCAGCGCCATCCAGCGGACGTCGCGCTTGGCGGCTTCGCCGATCGAACCGAAGATGCTGCCCCAGGACAAGGGTTTGCCTTTTTCCAGGTGCTCACTGACGGCATAAAAGCCGACGCCTGCGAACGGGGCGATTAACGCGAAGCCCATGGCCAGCGGGTACGCCAAGTAAGGCAGGCCGAAGTAGAACAGCAGGGCAATCAGCAACCAACCCGCGGCGACGTATAACCCGGCAAAAAACAGGCCGTACTGGGGGGCAGCGCGGAAATCCGCAACGCCGGAGCCCAAGACGTCGACAAGGTCGTTGATTGTTATCTCGCGGACTTCTGGCCATTGTTCTTTTTGCTTCCCAGCCATGACGCGTTCCTCTCCCAATCGGCGATAATTATGACTTACAGCTATGGATACTGAACGTCATGCGACGCGATCAGGCAACAGCCGTTCCTTGATTTAGGTCAGATTAGGTACCGGGCTCGTCCCATAACGGTCAACGGCGCCGAAAGACCAGTGTTCGGTTGTTCGCAGGCATCTCAATCTCGTCACTGAGCCGCAAACCGTTGGCCGCCGCGCAGGCAGATAGGTCGGTTAGGTCACGGATACCGAATTGAGGATCGCGGGCGCGCAGCGCTCCATCGAAATCCCTATTGCCGTGCGAGTTATGGCGGCCATCCTTTTTGAAGGGACCATAGAAGATCAGCAGGCCATTGGGAGCGAGGTATTTTCCGGCGCCGGCGATAATAGCCTCGGCGACCGGCCACGGAGCGATATGGATAACGTTGATGGAAACTATTCCGGTAAGGCTCTCGACGGCGATCTCTCGGTCTTGAAGCCGCCAGAGCGGGTGCAGGACATCCAAGCACGTGGCGGGCTTGACGTTCGGCAAACCTGAATACGTGCGCCAGGCATCAATGCTGTCAACGTGTTCGGCAAGCGGGTCGCTCGGCCAGAACGTCAAACTCTTGAATTCAGCCGCGAACGTCATGGCATGCTGTCCGGTGCCGCTGCCGATCTCAAGAACATCTCCCTCCCGACCATCCAACAATGGTTTCAGCGCGGCGCCAAGCGGGCCCTTGTTGCGATGAAATGCCGGAGCGTCCAAGCGGCCGTGTGTGTCAGCAGCGCCGATGTCACGGGCAAAATTCTCAACCATCTTTGGCAAGTCGCGCGCTCCTTGGAGTTTGGGCCGCGGAAAGCCTGCCATTGCGGGGCGGAGTGCACAAGTTGTCACGAGACGGTACACGGCGCCCAGCAGGGTTTGGTAGGGCTGTTTGTTCACCGGGCTTGACGACGCAGTCCGGAGCAGTCATTTGCGTAGGCTCATTAATTGTTCCTTCCGGACAGCGGAGTTGAAATCCACGCCATGGGCGGTGCGCTCCTTCATAGCCTCAGGCTGATGCGGGCAGGAATCGTTCTCGCCCAGCACGGCGTACGGTTTTGGCCGCAGGGCATGCGCGTACCGTTGGCGCTGCATCTTGCGCGGATTGCCACGCTGCCTATCACGCTGGTGACCTGGCCCTTTCGGATAGGTAAGCCGCGGGACCGGCGTATTTCGGATGCGCTTGCTTCGCTGGGGCCTTCCTACATCAAACTCGGCCAGTTCCTGTCAACCCGCGCGGATGTTATCGGCACCGATCTGGCGCACGACCTATCGTTCCTGCAAGACAAGATGCCGCCGTTTTCCATGTCGGAGGCACGCCGCGCCGTTGAGGAGGCGCTGCACGGCAAGCTTGAAGATCATTTTGTTTCGTTCGGCCCGCCCGTCGCCGCTGCATCAATCGCACAGGTGCACAAGGCCGAGGTCTTGGATCCGGTCAGCGGCGCGCGCCATAGCGTGGCGGTCAAGATCCTGAGGCCAAACATTGAGCGGCGGTTCCGCGCCGACCTTGATAGCTATTACTTCGCCGCCCAGCAGATCGAGCGATTCCATGCGCCTTCTCGGCGGCTAAAGCCGATGGCCGTCGTCGATAGTCTAAAGCGCACGACCGAACTGGAAATGGACCTGAGGCTGGAGGCGGCGGCGATTTCGGAGATGGCCGACAATATCGTCGGTGACACCGGTTTTCGGGTGCCTACGGTCGACTGGCGGCGGACGTCAAAGCGGGTGCTTACGCTTGAATGGATCGATGGCGTTTCGGTGGCGAACAAGGAGGAACTGGAGGCGGCGGGCCACGACCTGAGGGCGCTTGGGTTGACGATCCTGCGGACCTTCCTACGCCACGCCATGCGCGACGGCTTTTTCCATGCCGACATGCATCAGGGCAATCTGTTTGTTGAGGAAGACGGCACGGTCGTTGCCGTCGACTTCGGTATCATGGGGCGGCTGTCGCATATCGAGCAGAAGTTCCTGGCTGAAATTCTGCACGGCCTCATAACCCGGGATTTCCGGCGTGCCTCCGCGATCCACTTCGAAGCCGGCTACGTGCCGCCGCACCACTCCATCGAGACCTTCGCGCAGGCAATGCGCGCCATCGGCGAACCCATTCATGGCCGTACGGCCGAAGAAATTTCGATGGCCGATCTGCTGGGCCAACTGTTTGCCTATACCGAGCTGTTCGACATGGAGACCCGCCCAGAGCTGATCTTGCTGCAAAAGAGCATGGTGATTGCTGAAGGCGTGGCGCGCTCGCTCGACCCGCACCTCAACATGTGGACGGCGGCCGAGCCGGTGGCGCGGGAGTGGGTGGAGCACAACCTCGGAATCGCCGGGCAGCTGCGGCATGCCAGCGAAGGGGCCTTCGACGTCGGCCGAATGGTCGCCGATGTGCCAACGTTGGTGCATAGGGCGAAAGGGACCCTCGATGCCATCGATACGATCGCGAAAAACGGAGCGAGGCTCGATAAGGCGGTGATCCGCGATATGGCCAAGGAACAGGCCCGGGCAGGCTGGTGGGGCCGATTGGCGCTGTGGGTCGGTGCGCTGGCGCTGGTGGCGATGGCTTACTCGACGCTGTCCCAGTAAAGGGGCTGTCAAAACAGGGGAACACGACGATGAGTACGTCTCGGATCATCTTTCCGATGCTGGCCGTGACCGCCTGGGGCGGTCTTTGTTTCTGGGCCGGCTTGTCGATCGCGCGGGAACCGGCCGTGAAGGCCGAAATACTGCTGTCGACCGGCCAGACGATCATCGGCCAGCCGATCAGTTATCCAACTCAGACACCGGCCAAAGTGACCGCTGCAATCATTACGATGCCTGCTAGAGCAAAGACCGGCTGGCACATCCATGAGGTCCCGCTGTTCGCCCACATTCTAGAGGGCGAGTTAAAGGTTGATTACGGACCGCATGGCGAGCGCGTCTATAAGAAGGGCGACACTTTTATGGAGGCCGTCGACGAACCGCATGATGGCGCAAGCATCGGTCCAGGGGCCGCCAAGGTGCTGGCCGTCTTCATAGGCGCTGAAGGCCTCAAGAACAGCATCAAGACGCCAGCGCCGGCGAGCCGCTAAACCAGCCGGTCGCCTGGCTCCTTACCGTCGAAAAACGCGTCAAGATTGTCGAGCGCGCGGAAGCCCATCGCGTCTCGGGTTTCGCGGGTGGCACTGCCTATGTGTGGCAGCATGAAAATGTTGTTGAGCGTGGCGAATTCCGGATTTCCGCCAGGTTCGGCCTGGAAGACATCAAGGCCGGCAGCCGCCAGCTTGCCCGAGCGCAACGCGTCTATCAAAGCCGATTCGTCAATCAGCGTGCCGCGCGCGGTGTTGACGAGAACGGCGCCATCAGGCAGCAGCGCCAATCGCTCCGCGTTCATTAAATTGAGTGTTTCAGGAGTCGCAGGGCAATGCAGGGACACGAACTGGCAGTGCGGCAGGAGACCCTCGATTGTGGCGTGATAGACCGCTCCGCCGGCCTGTTCCGGAGGCAGCGGCTTGCGGTTGTAATAGTGGATTTCCATACCGAAGCCCTGGACGAGTTTCGCAAAGGCTCGACCGACGCGGCCCATGCCGACGATGCCGAGACGTTTGCCCGTCATCTGGGTGCCGACCATGAAGGCCGGGCTCCAAGAGTCCCAGCGGCCTGCGCGCACGAGCCGGTCGCCCTCGCCTGCACGCCGGGCGGCGGCCAGCATCAACAGCAGTGCGATTTCCGCTGTCGCATCGGAGAGGACATCCGGCGTGTTGGTGACAACCACGCCCTTGGCCTTCAACGCCGCCAAGTCGCAATGGTCAACGCCGACTGAGTGGTTGGCGATGATCTTCACGCGGTCCGACATGCGCGCCACCACTTCCGCACTGAAGTGCTCGGAGTGGCAGGGGAGGATGGCGTCGACTTCACGGCTGTTGGCGACGATCTCGTCAGCGCTGAAGACGCGGTCTCCCGGGTTGAGTTGAACGTCATAGTCGCGAGCAGCCCGCGTTTCCGTTGCATCTGAAAGCTTGCGTGTGATCCACAAGATGGGCTTTTCGGCCATGACATCTCCCCAAAGCAAATTTGCGCAACTGTTATTGGTCCATTATTTCTGCGATTTCAGATACCATTGATGTTGGGTGGCGTCGAAGCAACTGAAATCCCGGGCCGGGCTTGAGATGGCGGCGGCGTGATCGAGGGGGATGTGATTTGGCCGGTCACAGCACTGCAAGATTTGGGATACTGGTATCGCTTGCTGGCGCGAGCGTCGCTATTGTCGTGGCGCTCACCGCGACGGCGGTCGCCAAGCCGATCGGTGCCGGCGCAAAAAGCAATATCCCTCTTCCGGTGCCGGCACCCTGGCACAAGCCTCGCACACCTTCGACCAAACCGCGTGACACCTCCAAACTAGAACAGCCTGGCAAGCCAGCTCCCGTCGAGCCGCCACCTGATGTCTGGTCGGATGGCGAGGTTGCTGACGGTCTCAAAGTCTGTGTTCAGAAGCTCGCCCATATTCAAGCGCGTGTCGAGATTGCTGAACCCTTCAAGAAAGGACCCTGCGGCGCGCCTGCGTCCGTCGAGGTGCGGCTCGTTGGGACTCAGCACCCTCTAAAGGTATCGCCACCTGCAACGCTTCGCTGCAAGATGGCTGTCTCGCTTTACTGGTTCATCGAAAAGAGCCTGCAACCGGCGGCGATCGCGCTTTTGGGCTCACCGGTAAAGAGCTTTCGAGGTATCTCGAGCTATTCGTGCCGAAACCGCAATGGTGCCAAGAAAGGCAAACTCAGTGAACATGCGTTAGCCAATGCGCTGGACGTTGGTGTGTTCAAGCTTGCCAATGGAAAAACGATCTCCGTCTTGCGCGACTGGGGTCCGACCAAGAGAGACTTGGAGGCACCAGCCGGCGATGACGCCAAACCAAAGCTTGTAGCCATTACCGGAAAGCGGGCCAGCGCACGACCCACCCGGCGCATCGCGGGCAAGCAGAAAACGGCACCTATTCCCGTCAAGAAGTCAGACGCTCTCAAGGGGCGCACGCGCCGCCGCGCCAAAACGCAACTGAAATCAAAACCTACGCCAGCGGCGAAGCCTAAACCCGCCAAAGTCGTCAAGCCAGCACCGCCAACAAAAGCATCGCTTTTCCTCAAGCGTATCCACAAAGACGCCTGCCAGTACTTTGGTACAGTACTCGGCCCGGAGGCAAACGAGGCGCATAGGGATCATTTTCACTTCGATATGGCGCCGCGCCGGCGCAGCAACTACTGCCGTTAGCGGCCCGCGAGGCGATTTGCCCGGGTTACTAGCCTTCGGGACTACGCCCATGCTGACGGCAAAGTCAGCGTTTCAAGACCGGGCGCGGCTTCCGGTTTTGACCATCCTCATATGTCAATTAATGCAAAACAACTTGCCAACGGCAGGCAAGCCTCGCAGCATAGCCGGTGGCAACACGCACCGCGGCGAGTCATTTGTTCCTGAGCTGCCGGCGGTGAGACAATGACGGAGAAGAAACGCCGATGGAAGAGCGATGGCTCGGCACTTTGGGGCCACGCGTATCCTGCGTCAGCCTTGGCTGCCTCAACCTCACGGGCGCCTATGGGCCGACGTCTGAGGATGATGCGCTGAGGCTGCTCGACAAAGCAGTTGACCTCGGCGTAACGCACTTGGATACCGCCGATATCTACGGCATGGGAATCTCGGAAGAGATCATTGGCAAGTTTCTCAGAACGCGCCGCCCGAGGGTAACCGTGGCCAGCAAGGGCGGCATTCGTTTTATGCGAGCAACCGGTCAGCGGTATCTCGACAATTCGCCAGCCTATCTCAAGCAAGCCATCGACAATTCCATACGACGCCTGGGTGTCGAAAGAATTGACGTCTTCTATGTGCATCGCCGCGAGGCCGGACGCCCCATCGAGGAAATCGTCGGGACTCTGGCTGATCTGAAACGCGCGGGAAAGATTGGTGCTATCGGACTCAGTGAAGTCAGCTCCGAGACGCTGAGGCGTGCGCACAGGGTCGACCGCATCGCAGCCGTTGAAAGCGAATACTCGTTATGGACGCGCATTGCAGAGCGGGAAATGCTGAAGACGACCGCGGAGCTTGGCGTTGCGTTTGTTGCGTTCAGCCCGCTTGCCAGAGGCATGCTGACGTCATCACCACCCAATCCGGAGTTTTTCGGCAACCGCGACTTCCGCAAGCGGAACCCGCGCTTTTCTCCGGAGAACTACCCCAAGAATCTTGCTGCTGTCGGCCACTTTCACCACCTCGCCGGCGAAATGGGGTATGACCCCGCGGCTCTAGCCATTGCCTGGGTGCTGGCACAAGGCCGCAACGTTGTTGCGATTCCAGGAACACGACTGCCGGAACATTTGGAGGTTTGTGTCGAAGGGGCTTCATTGCGGCTCAGCAGCGATGATCTTGAAAAGATCTCCGCCGTCTTTCCTGAGGAGTTTCCCTGGGGGGAGCGTTACGCGGAAACGCAGCGGCTGGGCATCGAAGACTTGGCGTAGGCTGCCTTCAGACCGTCTTGGCTGTCATCTCATCGGCAGCAGGCACATTCGATTCGCGAGTGACCCCCAGCTGGTCGGAACGCTTGCGTATGGCGACCGCAAACAGCGCGACAGCCAGCCCGAACGCGGATATAAACCATGTTTGCCAGATACTGTAGCTGAACCCTATGAGCAGTGACGTCGTCACAAACATGGCTATGGCGGCCGGCTGCACACCAGCCTGCAGCTTCGCGATGGCCCTCAGGGTGAACAGCCCGATTGTCAGGAACAGCAGCGCGCCGACGGCGCCAAGCTCGTACCATACCTGCAAATAGACATTGTGGGCGTGGGTCGCATAGCCCGATTCGAACTGGCCGAGGTCCCTGGTTCGCTCGGCCTGCCGCGCTTTAGTGACCGCCTTATGCATGGCGCTACGCGTGGCATCGGCACCGATACCTATCAGGGGAGCATGCATGACCTCTTCGGCGGCGGTCCCCCAGATGACCACACGGTGTCGCGCTGATTTAAACAGCCAATCAGCTTTATGAAGGTCAGCATTGAGAACCATCAGGGCCATCGGCACGGCAAGCAGGACGGCGACACTCCACAGTCCCGCCACGGCCATCAGTACGGCGGTTCGATTGAACCAGCTCGCGACGCCAAACGCAGCCAGCCCTCCTAGCAGGGCGAGTTGTGATGTCTGGTGTGAACCGTACAATAATATGACCGCTGCACCGAAGCTGAGGCCCACGTAAGCGATTACGCGGCGGATCCTGTTTGGATCGTGGATTGCGAGCATGATCGCTGGCCACAGAAACCAGATCAGTATCGCCATGCGCCTGTTGAGATTGGCGATCGAGACTTTGAGAACGGAGCCGTCCGCCGCAACCGTGACGTGCTTGGTGATATTGGCGTAAAGCGCGGGGAACGCACTCAATATACTACGGGTGATGAGCTGGCGCGTCAGGATCTCAAAGGCGACCAACAGAAATGCGATCGTCAGCGCGGTAAGAGCGCCCTCGCCTATGTAGTGTGCAACTTGGCGGGTTGCTGTCGAAATCCCGCGAAGTACAAACCATACCGCGGCGAGCGTCAGGAGCAAGAAGGTTGGTTTGAGCAGGCTATGCAAAGGCGAATGCGACCAAGTTACCGAGAGCAGACCCCAGACAGCAAACGCGGCCACCGCAACGAAGGTTGCTTCAAACTTCTCGGGACGACGAGGTAGGGCGGGCCTCAAAAACTGATCGGCAAGCGCGGCAAGCAGCACCAACACCATAAGCACAGTGGTGGTTCTTGGTCCGACGACCGCCGTCAACACAAGCGTGCCGGTTGCTATCCCGCACCACCACGCCCTGCTGAATGGTTGCATTGCCTGAAGATTTGCCACTTACTGATTCGTGCTCTTATTGACCTGCCGCTATACGCCAGCGGCGCTTGGCGCTGTCAAGGCAGCGCAACCGTGGTGGGGACAAGTTTGCCCTTCTGTGACGGACCAAACACGGCTTAGCTCAGGCTGTCTTTCTCGCGCGACATAATCCCCATGAATCTCATCAGTCTACTGCGGACCCGTGTTGATGAAGACCGCCCCGTCAGGGCGGGCCTAATCGGCGCAGGTAAATTCGGTTCGATGTTTCTTGCTCAGGTGCCTCACGTCGCGGGCCTCGACGTCACGGCGATCGCGGATCTGGCACCCGAGCGTGCCAAGACCAGCTGTCGTACGGTCGGGTGGACGGGCGAGCTCATTGACAACACAGCGTTCGTGGAGAGCGGCGCCGCACTTGCCATGCGCGATGACGTCGATGTCGTTATCGAGGCGACCGGTCATCCGGCGGCGGGGATCGGCCACGCGCTCGCGGCTATCGACAACGGCAAGCATATCGTGATGGTCAACGTGGAAGCGGACGTGCTGGCCGGTCCGGCTCTTGCCAAACGGGCGCGCTCGGCCGGCGTGGTGTACGCGATGGCCTATGGGGACCAGCCGGCGCTGGTTGCTGAGATGGTGGATTGGGCACGCGCCAGCGGGTTTCAAGTGTGTGCGGCGGGCAAGGGCACCAAGTACCTCCCGGCGTTCCACGAGGTCACGCCCCAAGACGTATGGGGGCATTACGGCCTGACACCTGAAGAAGCCGGCGCCGCCGGCATGAACCCGCAGATGTTCAACTCGTTCCTAGATGGGACCAAGTCAGCCATCGAGATGTGTGCCATTGTGAATGCGTGCGACTTGCGTGTGCCGGAGAACGGTCTGGCGTTCCCGCCATGCGGCGCCGATCAATTGGCGCAAGTGCTGAGGCCCAGCGTTGCGGGAGGCGTTCTCGATGGCGAGGGATTTGTCGAGGTTGTTTCTTCGCTTCACCGTGACGGCAGCGACGTGGAGCGGGATCTGCGCTGGGGCGTCTATGTCGTGTTGAAGGCACAGAACGACTACGCGGCCGCGTGCTTTCAGCAGTACGGTCTCGCGACCGATGAAAGCGGACAATACGCGGCCATGTACAAGCCTTTTCATCTCATCGGTCTGGAGCTTGGCATTTCCGTTTTGAACGCGGTGCTACGCGGCGAGCCAACCGGCTCGGCACGGGTGTTCCGCGGTGATGCCGTGACAGTCGCAAAGCGGGCTCTCAAAGCCGGTGAGGTGCTTGATGGCGAAGGCGGATACACTGTCTGGGGAAAGGCCCTTCCGGCAAGGCGGAGCCTGGCGGAGGGTTGCCTGCCGATCGGGCTGGCGCATGGTGTGCGACTGACGCGGGATGTGGCCTGTGGTGAGTTGGTGGGCAAGACTGATGTGGTGCTTGAAGAGGGATCGCAGGCACTGAGAGTACGCGCGGAGGCGGAAGGATTTGTCGGTTGAGCAAGCTGGCACATTGCGAAAGGCAAGATTCACCAGACCTCTTGAGTAACTATTCAGCAGCCATCGAATAATCTGTCTTCACTTTTAGTTATGGGGAACTGAGCATGCTTAGCACGAAGAACGTCGTTATTCTTGGGGGTGCCGGTCTGGTTTTCGCTTATGCCAGTTTGGAAACCAGCGAACACCGCAAGGATATAATCGAAGAATTCCAGCTGACGCCGTAGCATGTAACTGTGATGGATAACTGCGAGAGTTCGTTCGGCCATCACAAGTAGGAGTTCAAGCAGAGCATCGACAAACCTCGTGGCTGCGCATGCATCGCAAAGAAGGTCGGTGCCCGCGCAAAGCCGGAGGACTAGCAGGCGGCCTCGGCAGCGCTGCACTTCATCATGGACGCGAAATCGACTTCCCCGAAACATGCTCAACGGTCAGCCGCACGCTTCTCGGTTAGCGAAGCGGAAATGCGGGCGCATCTACCGACCGGCATGGTGGCGCTCGGTTATTGTGCTCAGGCCAAGAATTACATGACCGCCGAGCAACGCGCGGTGATCGAAAAAGCTGAGCAGAGAACCGTGCGGCGGGGCTTGCAAAACCAGTCTTCTCCCGTCAGGTTTGATTCACAAAAAAGACGCCCGTGGCCACTCGGCCCGGGCGCTGGGAGTTCCGTCACTGCTATGAGATCGTGCCTCTTTCAACTACGAGGACGTGGTTGGCGTGTCCAATCGGTTTCGCCGATCGATCACCGGTTTCTAGGTGGGCTGACGTTGCGGTTTCTGTGCCTCCAGCAGCGCCTTGAAATCGTGTAGTCCCAGACTGGCGAGCGTGTTGAAGTTCTCATCCAGGATTTCGTAGATGACGCCGTCCGTGCCGCGGCTGCTGAACAGCGCAATCACGTCATGTCTTCAGCACAACCTTGGCGTCCACCTCGTTCTCCTCCATGCCGGAACGGGATCGAAAATCACGTTGACGCCCACAACGAAATTTGAAGTGTTCAGAAATGATTATTTGAGTCGGAATTGATCCGACAAACTGTATCCATGCTAGGCGGCGACGACGCTACTGGATATCAGCTGGAACGGTCCAAAGATTCTTTCACTTTGCCGGAATCATCCTGCGCGGCCTCCGGGTAAGTGTGGGCCTCACGGGCGGATCATATTATCTCGTCTTCGTCGAATAGAGGGTCGCCTTCGAGCTGGCTGGCGAGACTGCCAATCGTTGCCTCAGCATTGTCTGCCTCCCTAATCTTGGCTATGTGAAACAGCCCGTCGCCTTCGTTGATGATAGGGAGATTGGTCCGCCCGATAATAAGGCCACCGTAGTCCGCTGTGATTTCCGTCTCTGCTTCGCCGAACGGATCGGCAACCATTCCGAGCACATCGCCATTGGATACTTCTTCGCCAATCGTCTTGAATGTCCGCAACAGCCCGCCCGCCGGGGCCCGTTGCCAGTAGCTGGAAGTCGACTGGATCGGGACAACTTTTGGTTTCGAGATGCCCTTTCCCGACAACATGTCCAGTTTGCGCATCACCCGCAGGATACCGCTTACGCCGGTACGAACCGCGATTTCATCGAACCGCAAGCCTTCCCCAGCCTCATAGAGAAGAATGTCGATATTTTTCTCGGCAGCGGCTTGGCGCAGCGAGCCCTCTCTCAGACTCGACGTCATGATGAGTGGAGCGCCAAACGCTTCGGCAAGTACCATCGTCGCTGGCTTCGAAGGCGACACACGCACCTGTGGCAGGTTGGTGCGGTGGATCGCCGCCGAATGCAGATCGACACCGACATCCGAACGCAGCACAATCTCTTTGAGAAACAGGTTGGCCAGCCGGGCCGCAAGAGATCCTTGCGCACTGCCGGGAAATGAGCGGTTGAGATCGCGACGATCGGGCAGGTAGCGCGAATGGTGCATGAAGCCAAAAGAATTGACGATCGGCACGGCAATCAGCGTACCGCGCAGGCTGTCGATATTGGAAGTTCGCAACAGTCGCCTTACGATTTCAACGCCGATTACTTCATCGCCATGCACGGCCGCACTGACGAACATTGTCGGTCCAGGCCGACTGCCGTGAACGACATGAGCCGATAGCGTAACGGGTGTGTGGTCCGAAAGGACACTGACCGGCACTTCAACCGTTTGGCGCGTTCCTGGCGCGACAACTGACCTGCCGACCTCAAACGGACCCACACCTACCATCAACCTTTTCCCTTTGTTTTGGTATTGCCGGGTTTGGCATGACTGGCAAGAAAGTCGATGATCTTACCAGCGATGTCGATCCCCGTTGCCTTCTCGACGCCTTCAAGTCCCGGAGAGGAGTTCACTTCCATGACCACCGGTCCGTGATTGGCCCGCAGCATATCTACGCCGCAGACGTTAAGTCCCATGGCCTTCGCCGACCGGATTGCCGTCGCACGTTCTACCTGCGAAATCTTGATCGCTTGCGCGCTACCACCTCGGTGCAGATTGGAACGGAATTCGCCTTCTGCGCCCTTTCTCTGCATCGCCGCAACGACTTTGCCGCCAACAACCAACGCCCGGATATCGGTTCCGCCGGCTTCCTTAATGAACTCCTGCACGAGGATGTTCACCCCGGCGCCGCGGAACGCCTCGATGACTGATTTGGCCGACCGGTTGGTATCGGCAAGAACCACCCCGATCCCTTGCGTTCCCTCAAGGAGCTTGATGACCAGCGGCGACCCGCCAGCGAGCTGCAGCACTTCTTCGGTCTGCTTGGGATCATGGGCAAATGTCGTCACTGGCAGGCCGATTCCATCTCGCGCCAGAAGTTGCATGGATCGCAACTTGTCGCGGGAGCGTCCGATGGCAACGGATTCGTTCAACGGAAAAACGCCCATCATTTCGAACTGACGCAAGACAGCCAGGCCGTAGAATGTCACGGAGGCGCCGATGCGTGGGATGACCGCATCGTACTGCGGCAGCTTTTCGCCGTTGTAATAGACTTCAGGCCGCCGCGAGGCGATGTTCATATAGCACTGCAGCGTATTGATCACGTCAATCTCGTGACCTCGGGCTTCTGCCGCCTCCACAAGTCGCTTGTGCGAATAAAGTCCATCGTTTCGCGCCATCATCGCGATCTTCATTTCGTATCCTTCCTAGGACAAAGCCATCGCCTGGCGAAGACGCACAGCGAGTTCATTTACGAGGCGTCTATTTTTCAGAAGTTTGCGTTTGGAGGCCCGGCAAGAAACGACCGGCCAGGATCGACCATCAATCCATGCCGCCGGATTGCCGTACGGCCGAGGATGACGTCGTATTCCATTTTGTCCCGGTCGGCGAGCGACAGTTCAATGTGCCAGTGGCGTTGCCCGAGAATTAGCGTCGTCGCCACCACATATCGAAGGGAAGGAACTCCACTGGTGTTCTTTATTTCCCTTTCATCCACGATCATGGTCTCGCACCTCTCAGTCTGCTCAACGGTGAGACGTGGCACGTGGAACGAGATCCACTTGACACCATCCCTGTCAAATGGCTGAAGCTCGACCGCATGCAGTGCCGAAGTCCGGGCACCGGTGTCGATCTTCGCCTTGATCGTACCGATCCCGAGCTCGGGTAGACCAATCCATTCGCGCCAGCCAATCTGCTTCATATCGCTCCGCGCGCGAGCGACTAAATGGGACTTCATTCCAGACACTCCTCGTTGGCCCGGCGGTAATTCACGAACGTATTTGCTGACATCACGACGAAGAAACTGTCCATGTCGATGAGAACAAAACCGCGTTCCAGCATGGCGCGCGACAGGTCTCTAACGTCGTCCTCGTACAGCCTGCGTCGCCCGGCAAGCCCGCGTACGATCTTGGCTGGGATGCGATAGCGGCCGGTGTCCTTGCCGCCAAATGGTTCGTTGTAGAGCGCCGCCAGCCGATCGGCCGCTAGCGCCTGGGTTTGCTCATCCAGGCCCATGTTTACCCCATACTATTTAAATTAAAAACTGTCTATAGTTAATCATATATTGCCTAATGGTAAGATAGTCAATATGTGTGCTCTCCCAGCGGCCTACCAAGGGGATGAGGCGATGACAGACGCAAACAATACTGTGATGAAGGAAACACCGCTGGCGTCGATCAAGCTCACCCCAAAGCTGAAGCAGGCAATCGAAGACCAGAATGGGAAAGAACTCGCCGCCCTTCTAGAGCCGCTGACGCTGAGTGAAGCGCTGCGCGAGGTGCTGGAACTCGACCAGAAGAGCCGCGACAAGGTCCTGTCGATACTGCCACCCGAACGGGCGGCAAACCTGATCGCGGAAGCCCCAAACGAACTTGCCGCCGTGTTGGTCGAGCGTCTGGAGGCTTCCGCCGCAGCCGACATCATCGACGAGCTTAACTCCGACGCCCAAGCCGACGTCATCGGCGAACTTGATAACACCGAAGCCGAGGCGATCCTCGCGGAAATGGACAACGAGGACGCCGCTGACGTCCGGCGTTTGGCTAGCTATGATGACGATACCGCTGGCGGCTTGATGCTGTCGGAGGCATTCGCCTTCAACGATAACGACACGGTCGGTGAGGTCCTACATGGCCTCACTCGCGATGACGATTTTGAGCGTTACCGTGGCCAGCATCCCTACGTGGTCAACCAGGCCGGTGCTCCAGTGGGAGTCGTCTCCTTACGCAGTCTGTTGACGGCGCGGCGCAGCGCGGCGCTGTCGACTATAATGGTGCCGCCGCTGACCGTCACTGTCGATACGTCATTGGACGATCTACGTGACCTATTCGACGAACATCCCTTCCTCGGGCTTCCTGTTGTGGATGAGCACGGCGTTCTGGCCGGGGTCGTATCGCGTTCTGCGGTCGATGAGGCCACCCTTAAGCGCGCCGAATCGGACAGCCTCAAGGTCCAGGGAGTAATCGGCGACGAACTACGTTCGATGCCGTTGCGTATACGCTCGCGGCGCCGGCTGGCTTGGTTGTCCGTCAATATTGTCCTGAATATCATCGCCGCTAGCGTGATTTCGGCCTACGAGCAGACGCTCGCCGCCGTCATCGCCATTGCCGTCTTCCTGCCAATGGTATCCGACATGAGCGGCTGTTCGGGCAACCAGGCCGTTGCCGTAACTATGCGCGAATTGTCACTTGGACTTGTGCGGCCAGTCGATGCCTTTCGCGTCTGGTGGAAAGAAGGATCTGTCGGCCTGATAAACGGCATCGTTCTCGGCATCTTGATTGGGCTCGTCGCGTGGATTTGGAAGGGTAACGCCTACCTTGGGCTAGTAATCGGCCTAGCACTGGCACTAAATACGCTAATTGCGGTCTCAATTGGCGGCGTCGTGCCTCTCCTATTAAAGCAGCTCGGCCAGGATCCGGCCATCGCCAGCGGCCCATTGTTGACGACCGTGACTGACATGGCAGGTTTCTTTTTGGTGCTCAGTCTGGCTACGTTTTTTATGCCCTACCTCGTCTAATGCAGGCAAGGACCATGACCTTGCTGCAGTATTTCCGCCGGAGATCAAGCGTACCTGCTGCATGGCCTGCGTACATTGACGGAGTCGGGCCACCGCGGCGCGCTGGATGTGCTGGGCTACGATTCACCGAAGCTGACGCTTGATCGATTTGACGTGGTGAGCGAAACCGTGAGCCTGGGTGGCGCTTTGGAATTCGAAGTCGAAATCACGTCCACGGCAAAAGCCGATCAGCGCTTGATTATCGACTATGTCGTTCACCACATGCGCGCAAACGGCAACAGCAAGCCGAAGGTGTTCAAATGGAAAACCGCCACTTTGAAGGCCGGCGCAACACTAACCGGCAAGAAGAAGCAAGCCATCAGTGTAATCACCACGCGACACAACTATGCCGGGCGCCACCGGGTGGAGCTGTCAGTGAATGGGAAGTGTTTTGGTGGCGCAGACTTTTTTTTCTCATGACCGAATAGGCAATCATCGCGGCTGAAGCTGCCAGGAACCACGCCATGGCGCAAACGACGGAAACACTGACATTCGTTCTGGTGCACGGCGTGTGGCATGGCGGCTGGTGCTGGAGCCGCGTCGCTGCCAGGTTGCGCAAACGCGGACACCGGGTAACGACACCCACCCACACGGGACTTGGCGAAAGGAGCCATCTGCTCTCCAAGTCGATCACGATGGACACCTTTGTCGATGACATCGTCGGTCATCTCACGTGGGAGGATTTGAAGGACGTCGTTCTCGTCGGTCACAGCTTCGGCGGCGCACCGATTAGCGGCGCCGCCGACAAGGTTCCGGAGCGGATCAAGAGGCTCGTGTATCTCGATGCTGCAGTTATGGAAGACGGTGAAACATGGTACGGCCTTCTGCCGCCTGAGATCGCTGTGGACCGCAAAAAGGTCGCCGGAGAAGCAACAAGCGGATTGAGCCTTCCGGTCGGGCCGGTCGAAAGATTCGGCGTGACGAAGCCAGGAGATGTCGCGTTTCTCGAAGGGCGACTGACGCCGCATCCGCTGGCAACGTTTGCCACACCGCTCCGGCTCAACGGCCCCTGCGGCAACGGCCTGCCAGCCCACTACATCACATGCACGGAACCTGTTTATGTGCCGGCCAAGCTCGGCCTGGAACGGGCACTCGACAAAGGCTGGCCAGTGAGTGAGATCAGGGCTGGGCACGACGCCATGGTGATCGCACCGCAAGCGACGGCCGGTCTTCTGGAGCGTATTGCCAGCGGGTAGGTCGGTGGTCGCGCCAGGTGCAAGGCACTTCTCGTTGCGGAGTATTCGGTCGCAAGGGGCTTTATGAATAATCATCGGGCGACCACGTAGAGGTCCAATTTGGATAATGCAGCTAGGTACTTTCGCTCGCCGGCTAACGTCCGAGCGGCCGACCAAGTTTGTCATTGAGCCGCCGCCATAATCTGAAGCACTCCAGAGCCAAACCGGCCGAACCCATAGGAGTCATACTATGAAAGCAATTTTACCCGCGGCGATTGCTGTCGTCTTTGCCGCTTCCACGCTAGTTGCCGTTGCGGACGACAATGTCTCGTTTGAAGAGGCAAAGAGCATCCAAGCTGCACTTAATGCCATCAATTGCTACGGCGGTGACATGGAGCGGGAGAATAACGGGGCCGTCGCCTTCGAGGTCGATGATGAGGTTTGCGCTGACGGGCAATACGACTTCAAGCTCGACAAATCCTTCGGCGTCGTTTCGAAGAAAAAGAGCTGATCACCAACTTCTCCAGCGATTAGAAGCTGCATGACTTGAGCCCCGGCGTTATGGCCACGCCGGGGCTCTGGTTAGACCGGAACACCCATCGCTGACCACTCGCCTCATCAGAAGAATGCAAACGTGAGCAGACCGGCCAGCTTTGCGTAGATTGAGAGGTTGACGAACAGCCGCAAAAGCAAGCGGCTGTCGGGGTCGTGGACTTGCAGCCAATCGCATACGTACTCGCCTGGTCTCAGTATCCAGGGAACCTGGTGGTGAGGTTCGCGGGCGGCGGAAGTCGCAGCTGGCATTGTCGGTTATCCTCTCGTCGAAAACACTACGAGCCCATAGCAACCGCTTTCTACTATTGTTTTCCTGGTCCCTTAAATGACATTATGTCACTTAATTCGTGACTAATCGTCATCAATGGTGCTGACAGATGGATCAGATCGGCGACTTGGTGCTGTTCTCAGCGGTTGCGCGAACCGGCAGCCTCGCCGCGGCGTCGGAACGCCTCAACATGTCATCTTCTGGTGTGAGCCGGCGGCTCAAGCGTTTGGAGGACCGGCTTGGCGTGAAGTTATTCAACCGCACAACGCGGTCGCTCATCCTGACCGAACCAGGCGCCTCCCTCCTGGAGCGTTGCGACGACATTCTCTCAGCTGTTGAAGATGCCGAAAGTGCCGTTTCGGAGCTCAACATTGACCCGCGCGGCATATTGAAGGTCGCTGCATCGGATGCGTTCGCGTTGCTTGTCGCCGTGCCGTTCCTCAAGTCCTTCCAAGAGAAGTATCCCAACCTGCGCGTCATGCTGTTGCAGGGTGACGGGCCGATCGACATGCTGGCTGACGGCGTCGATATCGCAATCCGGTTTGAGCTGCCCTCGACCACGTCCTTCATTATTCGAAAGCTTGCCGCCGACCCCTGGGTGGTTTGCGCGTCACCTGGTTATTTGGACCGGCATGGCGCCTTATCCGAGCCGTCGGATCTCCACCATCACCGCTGCATCGTGATCCACGCAAACGGCAGAACGAGTAGCTGGTGGCAGTTCTCTTCATGCGGCGGTTCCAGCTACGATTTGGATGTCGAAGGCATCATGTACGGGATTGGAATGGTTGCCCGCGAGGCGGCGTTGTCCGGCCTCGGTGTTGCCCGTCTTGCACGATTTTTGGTCCGCGAGAAACTGGATAGCGGCGAGCTCGTGCAGGTCCTATCCGACCATATGCCGAACGATGACCGATCCATCTACGCTGTGTATCTTGACCGGCAACACCTGCCCACCAAAGTTCGAATCTTCTTGGACGAACTTGCGGACTACATGAACGCTACGATGCCGAATTGAGCGGCCTACGTTCCAGCGTCAGAACAGCTGCAACCTTCCTCCTGCGGCTACTCCGCTACTGCCCAGAACTCAGCGGCGCCTTGCGGCAGCTGCCGCAACACGCGGTCGAGGTTTGAAGTATCGATTGACGAGCGGCGGAGCGCGCGGGCGACATCTGCGATCGCGCTTTCGGGCGCGAGGTTGTGATCACGCCTGACGGCTTTGACTTCCCGTTGTAATTCGCCTCGGCTCGGGAACGGAGCAGGGGTGCCGCCTGGCACCCAGCCCTCAACGAATATCGCCCTCGTCACCGGTGGCAGCACACTTGCGAAGGCCAGCGCATCGGCGACCGACAGGTGCGCGCGGAACACATGCAGGACGGCGCGCAGCGTGTGCAAGGCCTGATGATGGGTTTGCAGCATGCAGGTGTCGCGCACGTCCATCAGGAACGCATCAAAGTCCTGCGAAGCGTTCTTGTATTCGGCCGGCATGGACATCGGGCTAACTCCGCGCGCTAACGCTGCACGCCCACGATCACCGGACCGACCGGGCGAAAGCCGTGGCGGGAGATGGTGCGGCTGGCGAGCTGCGAGACAGAGCCGTCAAGGAACAGCGCGTTGGGTGTTTTGAGATGGCGCTGGAAGACTTTGGCGAAGGCGTAGAATGTCACCGGCTCGTCAGACAGAACAAAGTAGGCGGTGCGCCCGTCGCGAGAGACGCCGGCGCCGTTGCGCACTTTTCGCGACTGTGAGTTATGGCGGAACTTCGGGTGCATCTTGCCATTGATGACCAGCATCGGGCCTGACTGGGTAGCGAACTGCGGCCGCTTGTTCCGGCGCAGGAACGCGCGGGTTTCCATGACGCCGGCGCGCTTGCCGTCGACATAAAAGATACCGTTGGGCAGAAGGTGGAAATTGCCGGGGCCCGGACGGGTGTTGGCATTCTTGAATTTCTCGCGGTTCTCGACGTGGTAGCCGATCGGCGAAAGGTCCTCATGATACATGCCGCCGTTCATGACGAAGACCAGCTTGTCGCCATTGGCGGCCACTTCGCGCTCGACGGCGCCGAGCGACCCGAAGGGTTCACCGGAGTTGCCACGCCAGCCCACCAGGACCGCCGTCTTGGCCATATCGATCTTGCAGATAACGTAGCGGTTGCCGTGGACAGTTTGCGTGCTGCATGGATCGGCGGCGGCCCGCGCGGACGGGACCGCTGGGGCCAGTGCAAAGCTGACAAGGGCGTAGCCCAAGAGGGCAACGACTGACTGAATGCGCACGTTTGGGAGGCCTCACTCTTTTCCGAATCTCTGGAACCGACGGTTTGTAGCATGTTTCGGGAAATGGGCCCGGGTGAGGCAGGGGAGGGCCCCCATTATGTATCCAAAGCGCGCAGTTCCCGACCTTGCGGCCCCAGGCCGCGGCCGGAAGATCGCCCATTGATCCGACGTCGGCCTTAAAGCCGACTTAGTGCGGAAGCAGGTTCCGACGCCCTAGGGCGTCGGCCATTTGGACTCTAGGCCAATGAGAGTTCTACGGGCGATCGGATGCGTCATCCTCCTCGGGGTTTTGGGTGTTGTTGTCTACGAAGCCTTTGCGGTGTGGCGGGCGGAGGCGCGTTCGGTGAGTGTCCTTTCGGAGGCGCTGTCGGTCCCACAGCCCATTCGGGTTGCCGATCTTGGTCAGAAGTGGCTGGAGATCCTTCTTGCCGTGGAGGATCCTGGATTTTGCGAGCACCGAGGTCTTGATCTTTCCTCCGCCGGCCAAGGCATGACGACGATCACACAAGCGCTCATGAAACTCCTGTACTTCGATCGCTTCAAGCCGGGGTTCGCGGAAATCGAGCAGAATCTGGTTGCGCGTTTCGTACTTGACCGGCGCCTGACGAAAGAGCAGCAACTCAATTTGTTTCTCAACCTGGCCTATCTCGGGCACCGAGATGACCGCGAAGTGTGTGGATTCGCGGACGCGGCACGCGTTTATTTTGGCAGGAGCTTCGTAGACCTGACCGACGAAGAGTACACGGGGATCGTTGGCATGTTGATTTCGCCCAACGGCTTGCAACCGGACAAGCACCAGACCGCCTATGCCGAACGGCTTTCGCGGATCAAGAAAGTGCTGTCCGGCGGCTGCAAACCGGGTGGGGTCTTCGATCCTTGGTATCGGGCTTGTGGGGGGGGGGGGGGTAGGTGTGATCAGGTGCGGTCCGCCTGCCAACCTATTCGCAGCCGTCAATCTTCAAGCAGCTCGGCGATTGGGGGGACGTTCTTCCAGGCCGGCGTTGGTTGTTCTTCGCCGGCTTTCGGGATGTGCCGTGAGGGCGATACCAGTTCCATGTGCGGAATGTAGCGCGGGCAGTTCGGGAAGATGTGGGTCACGGCGACCTCAACAATGCGTTTCGCGCCGGGATATCTGGAGAGCGCTTCGTGCTTGTCGTGGATGCTAGCCTTTCCACCAACGCGCAGGCGCAGGAACATGGCGCCTTCGCCTTCCTCCTTGCCGAACTTCATGAAGAGCAGCCCGACGTTTCGATTCTCGACGATGTTGCCGAGCGACTTATACATGCGATTGCCATCGTAGTCGGGGAAGATCAACTGATCGGGTGCGGTCACACGAACGAAGCCGGGCTCTCCTCCCTTAAAAGAACAATCCGTGTTGTCGCCGGCTGACGTTGCGAGGAAGAAAAAGGGTACGGATTCGACGAACGCCTTGAACTCATCGTTGAATGTCGGCGTCTCCACAAGTTCGACGATTTTGTCGGCGACAGCGCGCCCGTCGTATCTGTCCTGAAGCGTTTTGTTCCCGTCATTGAACATTGTCATTGAGGTCCACCGTTGGTTTACGCCGGCGCTTCTGGCTGACCGCGCCTCACATAAACTGAAACTGGTATTTCGTTCGACATGTGACGGCAGGGCTGAGCCATTTTTGTTTGAGAATGGACCCGAGCGCGCAACAAAAAAACGCCCGGGCCGAAATGGCCACGGGCGGTTCTGGTTTGGGATCATGAAGAGGATAAATGACTTTTCGTTTGTGCTTCAGATGCCCACAAAGCATCCGCGCAGAAGTCACACAACACGGCTCGGCAGACCTGGCAACGACCTACTCTCCCGCGTCTTAAGACGAAGTACCATCGGCGCAGGGGCGTTTCACGGCCGAGTTCGGAATGGGATCGGGTGCAGCCACCCCGCCATAGCCACCAGGTCAGCGGAGACGTGTTGTTTGGGCTCACAGTGCTGATCCGATCGCTCGCGCAATCGGGCACCTCCGCATGGGCGCCGCTAGGCGGCGGGTCACCTCGCTCTCCGGCCTTCGGCCGCTAAGTAAGGCGCCATGCTAAGCGATGACTTCTGAAATCTAGTCTTTCTGCCCTGCGCCAACATTCGGCAAGCCAATGTTGGGCACACCACTCTTAGCGACAAAGCCGCTTCAAGTGGGCATTGCTTAATGAGAGCAATCAAGCCGATCGAGTTATTAGTACCGGTAAGCTCCACGCATTGCTGCGCTTCCACACCCGGCCTATCAACGTGGTGGTCTTCCACGACTCTCAAGGGAGAACTCGTTTCGAGGTGGGTTTCCCGCTTAGATGCTTTCAGCGGTTATCCCGTCCGCACATAGCTACCCTGCTGTGCCGCTGGCGCGACAACAGGTCCACCAGAGGTGCGTCCATCCCGGTCCTCTCGTACTAGGGACAGATCCTCTCAATTCTCCAACACCTACGGCAGATAGGGACCGAACTGTCTCGCGACGTTCTGAACCCAGCTCACGTACCTCTTTAAATGGCGAACAGCCATACCCTTGGGACCTGCTCCAGCCCCAGGATGAGATGAGCCGACATCGAGGTGCCAAACGACGCCGTCGATATGGACTCTTGGGCGTCATCAGCCTGTTATCCCCGGAGTACCTTTTATCCGTTGAGCGATGACCCTTCCACACAGAATCACCGGATCACTATGGCCGTCTTTCGACTCTGCTCGACTTGTCAGTCTCGCAGTCAGGCGGGCTTATGCCATTGCACTCGACGGTTGATGTCCGACCAACCTGAGCCCACCTTCGCACGCCTCCGTTACACTTTGGGAGGCGACCGCCCCAGTCAAACTGCCCACCATGCTCTGTCCCGGAACCGGATAACGGTCCGCGGTTAGACAACCATGTTCGTAAGGGTGGTATTTCACATTGCGGCTCCACTCGAGCTGACGCCCGAGCTTCAAAGCCTACCACCTATTCTACACATATAAACACGATTGCCAGTGCAAAGTTGCAGTAAAGGTTCACGGGGTCTTTCCGTCTAACCGCAGGAACCCCGCATCTTAACGGGGAATTCAATTTCACTGAGTCTATGCTGGAGACAGTGGGGAGATCGTTACGCCATTCGTGCAGGTCGGAACTTACCCGACAAGGAATTTCGCTACCTTAGGACCGTTATAGTTACGGCCGCCGTTTACCGGGGCTTCGATTCGAAGCTTGCACTTCTCCTCTTAACCTTCCGGCACCGGGCAGGCGTCAGGCCATATACGTCGTCTTGCGACTTAGCATAGCCCTGTGTTTTAGGTAAACAGTCGCCACCCCCTGGTTTGTGCCCCACCCGATTGGTTGCCCAATCGGATGGCCTGCTTATCCCGAAGTTACGCAGGTAATTTGCCGAGTTCCTTCAGCATAGTTCGCTCAAGCGCCTTGGTATTCTCTACCAGTCCACCTGTGTCGGTTTAGGGTACGGTCTATGTGGGGGCTATTTCCAGGGACTCCTTCGCTGCCAAACCAATCCGATAAGGTTTGACAACACACGGAATCCGTCACTCACCCACTGGCCCACGAATATTAACGTGGTTCCCATCGACTACGGCTTTCGCCCTCGCCTTAGGGGCCGGCTAACCCTGCGCAGATTAGCTTTACGCAGGAACCCTTGGACTTTCGGCGGGAGTGTTTCTCGCACTCCTGTCGTTACTCATGTCTGC
>CAXXFS010000034.1:0-40000 GCA_963669235.2 uncultured Filomicrobium sp. | reverse complement strand
CGCAGCAAACCGACGAGTCAGCCTTTACGACTGTGCTTGCCAAGAATTCCATGGAAGACGAATTCCAATCGCGAAGCGAGGACCAATCCGAACAGCTCTCAATAAAAGTCGCGCGTGGCGACACGCTGACTGGATTGCTTCAGCGGCACGGCGCCCGGACCGCCGATGCCTACGCAATGATCACCTCAATGAAGCAGATTTTTCCTGCCAGCTCACTGCGCCACGGGCAGGAGTTGCAGCTTACTTTGGAACCCGCCAAAACCAATCGAGGCAGGCTCGCACCAGCATCGTTCAGCATCTTGTCGGAGGTCGGCAAGCACATTGTCACCGTGATCCGAAACAGCGCCGGCGAATACTCTGCCTCGCGTACGCCAATACGGGACTATACGGCGTTGCGCAGGATCATTGAGGAAAAGGTCAGCGGTCCGCGTGCTTCAACTCTGTATGCGAGTGTTTATCACTCCGCACTTCTGCAAAACGTGCCGTCCGAAACGATCCTTAAGATTCTGAGGGTCAATGCTTATCAAACGGACTTCGGTCGACGTATCCGGCCGGGGGATACGATTGAACTTTTCTTTGGTTTTGGGAACAAGGACTTTGCCGAAGGTCCGCCGGGGGAGTTACTTTACTCCAAGATTACGACCGGAGGTGAAACCGCACGCTTTTATCGCTTCAAAACTCCGGAAGGCGAGATCGACTTTTATGACGAGGAAGGCAACAACTCGAAGCGCTTCCTGACGCGTAAACCGGTGCGCGGATCGAGGGTCCGACTGTCGTCTGGTTATGGCATGCGATACCACCCCCTGCTGAATCGCCGCCGTATGCACGCCGGCGTCGACTGGGCCGGACCGACAGGCACTCCAATCATGGCGGCCGGGCGTGGTGTTATCGAAATCGCCGGGAGGAAGGGGCAGTACGGCAACTACGTGCGCATTCGACATGCGAACGGTTACAAGACATCGTACGCTCATATGCGCCGGTTCGCGCGCGGCGTGAAGGCCGGCGCCAAGGTCAAGCAGGGTCAAGTCATCGGCTATATCGGATCGACGGGTCTGTCTTCAGGGCCGCACCTTCACTATGAGGTCCTCGTCAATAATCGCCACGTCAACCCGATGACCATCAAGGTGCCACGCGAGCGCCAACTCAAAGGGCGGGAACTCGTCGAGTATCAGCGGGAACGGGCGCGCATCGACGAACTCATGCGGCGCGCGCCGGTGATGACAATCAGTAAGTAAACACCGCTTCAAAGCCGGCCTCGAAAAAGCTCACCATTCGGTTTCGGCAGCCGCTGATTTCGTGCCCGGCGAAAGGGAAGCATCAGGTGGCAACGGGCATTCGTCCGCGGCCTTGGCCTGCAGCAGTTCGATCTGCTTTAGCTGTTCGGGCCAGCTCTTTGCCGTCGGCGTGCTCGCGGGCGTCGGCGGCGATCGGCTCTTCCAGAAACGCGGTGATGTTGCCGTCCGCATCGACGACATGGCGCAGCGCTGGCGTGAAGCACTCGTGCTCGGGATCGCCGGGCTCGCCGTCGATAATGATCGGATAAATCCGATGGGCCCGGCCGAGAGCCTTGAACTGGCGTATTTCCTCGTTGACATATGGGCTCCTGGCGGAGGCCGGCGAGCAGATCACGACCATGGCCTGTGAGTTGGCGATCGCTTCTGTCACCTGGTCGCACAGCGAGGGGCCAGCCTCCAGGTCGAGCCGATCACGGAATATGGGGCGTAGCTTCGATGGTATGGCGCCGTGTAAGCCGGCCTTGCCAACGAGATCGGCTGGAATGCGATAGTTTTCCAGCTCGCGATGAACCGCCTCGCCAAATTCCTGGTCGCGATGGCTGTAGCTCAAAAATGCAACATACTTCAAAGGAATGACGTCCGACATCCCAATACCCTCCAGTCACGCAACTGAACCATTGTCAGTGAACATATCATTAGTTTGAATGCGCAAGCATGTCCCTTGTCCCACAGCCTAACGCCAAACGGCCGGAGCGGCTATGAAACAAGGGCGACAGCGTCGGACTTTTCCGGTAAGTCCCGGAAGAGTTCTGCCGGAGTTTGAGTCATGGGGGGATAGTGATGACCGAGACCCAGGTAACCGCATCGCCAAGCCGACTGAGCCATTTCATCGACTACGTCTTCGGACGCAACATGTTGATCGGGCTGGCCTCGTTGATGCTGCTTGTGATTTCCGGTTACGCCACCTGGAGCGGCATGAGCGACTTCATCGTTGGTGTTTCACAGTCGCCAGCGGCGCAGGGACGGGAAATCCCAGGCGGACTTTCTGTTACCAATGAGGCACTGGTGATCGCGATCGTCGTGGCGCTCACCTTCTTGATGTGGCTTGCGTTGCGCGAAACGTTCGGCGCCGGACGTGATTGGCGCCAAAGGCTCATCACTTTCCCGCTGTACTTTTTCCTGGCTCTGTGGTCGATCGGCTTTGGCTACGGGTTCTGGTGGAGCCTGATCGCCGGTGAAGAGGCGACACGCACCAGTTTATCGAACCTTCAAGAAGACGCGCGAGACGCCGGGGCGGCGGTGACTGCGAGGCTCGATGCCGTCAAGGCGCAGCTTGATGGTGTCGTCAGCTGGTCAGAAACACAGATGTCGCGGGAAGAGACCAGCGGGGGAAGCTGCGGTGTCGCGTCCGGCGCCGGCCAAGGCCCGCTTTACAACGCGAGAAAGTCGGTTCGAGATGCCGTTGCCAGTTTGCGCGACGGTATCCAGGTTTCCTGGTTGCAGCCGGTCGAAAAAGACCTGGATGAACTGAGGAAGGCTGCACGGGGGCTCGAAGGGGCGACATTCGAAGAACGCCAGAGGGCCTTCGAACAAAAGGCTGCCACGGTGCGTTCCGGCGCGAGGCGGATCGCGGCACGCTCGAATGAACTTGGCACATCGACAGCATCGGAAATGCGCTCCTTGGCCGACGTCGTCTCGGTGGCTCCGGGCAAGCTTGGGTTCTCATGCTATGACCCGACGCTTTCTCAAAGATTACGGCAGGCGGCCGATCAGGCCGACCAACCAGTCGCGCTTAAACTGAGAACAGCGGAATTCACAGAGGGACCAGCAGGGGTCGCCAATGCCGTCAGGCGGCTGTGGGAGAATATCGGCGCCTATGCCGGCAGTCTCGTCACCTATGTCGCGAATCGGTTCAAGGCACCGGAGGCAAGCACCGACGAAGGCCAGCCGATCACCGGCCGGGATATGATTGCGTTGCTCGCCACACTTGGCGTCGACTTGGGCCTGCTCGCTCTTGCGGCTCTCAATCCACCAAAGGCGCCACCACGGCAGCTGTCTTGGAGCGGGGCGGTCAAGACGCAAATCCGCGACGCGATGGCGACGGCGATTGCACGCGCACCTGGAGCCGACATTGAGTGGGTGCGCCGCCACTTCATCTATCACAACCACGTCTCCTACTTTGTCATTCCCAACCTATTCAGTTGCGATACCGAGAATGAGGACGAGTCGTCGAAAGCATTGGCGATGAACCAGCTTGCCGGGGTGTTCGATGACCTCGATTTGGTTCGTTGGCCGACGCCCAAAGAACTCAAAAAGCTGCGTGAGGAGGAGGAGGGCGACAGCGCGACGGATCTTACTGATATCCGGAAGAAACGGCTTGAGGAGCTTGAAAAGCGCAACAAGCGAAGTGGCGTTGGCATCGACCTTGACGAAGACAAAGCAAACCGCATTCGCACGGCGGAGCCGGTGCGCAATCACGGGCTGTTCTCAAAAGCAGAACGCGTCCTTACGATCACCGGCTGGAGCGAACAGGCCCGCAGCGATCTTGAAATCTATCGATTGGTCGATACGGAGGGACTGACACCGCTGCTCGAAGTCCTCAACGAGTCGACAACGGCGGCGAGCGGGGAGGCGGCGCCCGCGCAGAAACAACAAGACGCCTGACAGGGACGCACGTTCCAAACAGGGTTCCCGGGAGGCGAAGCACACCTCACCTCCCGGATGGCGTCGAACCGCGGACGCCAATTCGGCAAGCACCCGCGGCTTTGTTTCGGTAGGCTTGATCAGGCGAAATCGACGTCGCTAACAAGCTGACCGTTGATGGTCAGGTGACCACCTTCGACGCCAACCGACACGGTGTCACCATCGCGAACGTTGCCTGCCAGGATCTGCTCGGCGAGCGGGTCCTGGACATTGCGCTGGATAACGCGCTTGAGAGGACGCGCGCCGTAAGCTGGATCGTAACCGCGATTGGCCAGCCAAGTGCGGGCGTCGGGCTGCAGGTCGATGGTGATCTTGCGATCGGTCAGCAGACGCTGCAGACGGCCCATCTGGATATCGACAATCGCTCCCATATCCTCGCGCCGCAGGCGGTGGAACAAGATGATGTCGTCCAGCCGGTTCAGGAACTCCGGCCGGAAATGCGCACGCACCGCGGCCATCACTTCAGCCTCGACGGCCTTGACGTCTTCGCCTTCGGCCTGATTGACGAGAAACTCCGAGCCGATATTCGAAGTCATGATGATGAGCGTGTTCTTGAAGTCGACCGTGCGCCCCTGGCCATCAGTCAGCCGACCGTCGTCCAGCACCTGGAGCAAGACGTTGAAGACATCCGGATGCGCTTTCTCGATTTCGTCGAACAGGATCACCTGGTAGGGCCGGCGCCGCACAGCTTCGGTCAGCGCGCCACCTTCCTCATAACCGACGTAACCAGGAGGTGCGCCGATCAGCCGGGCAACGGAGTGTTTTTCCATATACTCGGACATGTCGACGCGCACCATGGCGTGCTCGTCGTCGAACAGGTAGGCGGCCAGAGCCTTCGTCAGCTCCGTCTTGCCGACACCGGTCGGACCCAGGAACATGAATGACCCGATCGGCCTGCTTGGGTCCTGAAGACCGGCGCGGGCGCGGCGAACCGCGGTCGAGACGGCCTTGACGGCTTCGCCCTGACCGACCACGCGCTTGGCCAGTTCGTCCTCCATGCGAAGGAGCTTGTCCTTTTCGCCTTCCAGCATCTTGTCGACTGGTATGCCGGTCCAGCGCGAGACAACGCCGGCAATTTGATCAGGAGTTACGGCTTCTTCGACCATGACGCCGCCGTCACCGCCGGCATCGGCCTCGCTTTCAAGGCCCTGAAGCCGGCGCTCCAGCTCTGGGATGACACCGTACTGTAGTTCGCCGGCGCGGTTATAGTCACCACGTCGCTGGGCCTGCTCGAGTTCGTTGCGGCGCTGGTCCAGCTCTTCCTTGACTTTTTGCGCGGAGCCCAGTTTTTCCCGTTCGCCTTCCCAGCGGCGGGTGAGCGCCTGGCTTTCCTCCTCCAGGTCGGCAATCTGTTTTTCCAACTTCTCAAGGCGATCCTTGGAGGCTTCGTCTGTTTCCTTACGCAGGGCCTCGCGCTCGATCTTCATCTGCACGAGATCACGATCGATGCGATCGAGTTCCTCTGGCTTTGAATCGATCTCCATTTTCAGGCGCGAAGCGGCCTCGTCGACGAGGTCGATGGCCTTGTCGGGGAGGAAGCGGTCGGTGATGTAGCGGTTGGAGAGCGTCGCCGCCGAAACAAGCGCTGAATCGGTAATGCGCACACCGTGGTGCACTTCGTAACGCTCCTTAAGTCCGCGCAGGATCGAAATGGTGTCCTCGACCGTCGGCTCCGAGATGAAGACCGGCTGGAAACGCCGCGCCAACGCCGCATCCTTCTCGATGTGCTTGCGGTACTCATCAAGCGTGGTGGCCCCGACGCAGTGTAGCTCACCACGCGCCAGCGCCGGCTTGAGCAGGTTGGAAGCGTCCATCGCGCCATCAGCCGCCCCCGCACCGACGATGGTGTGGAGTTCATCAATAAACAAAATGATGCGTCCGGCCTCGGCGGTCACTTCCTGTAGGACGGCCTTAAGTCGCTCCTCGAATTCACCGCGATACTTAGCGCCAGCGATAAGAGCGCCCATGTCGAGTGCCAACAGCCGCTTGTCACGCAATGAATCAGGCACATCACCCTTGATGATGCGCAGCGCCAACCCTTCGGCGATGGCGGTCTTACCGACGCCGGGTTCGCCGATCAGCACGGGATTGTTCTTGGTCCGCCGGGACAGAACCTGGATGGTGCGGCGAATTTCCTCATCGCGGCCGATTACCGGATCGAGTTTACCGCTTTCAGCGTCGGCGGTGAGGTCGCGCGCGTAGCGCTTCAGGGCGTCATAGCCCTCCTCGGCAGACGCGGTGTCGGCGGTGCGGCCCTTGCGTACCTCGTTGATGGCTTCGTTGAGACCCTGCGGCGTTACGGCTGCTTCGGAAAGTATCTTGCCCGCTTCCGATGAGGACTCCATGGCGAGCGCAAGCAGAAGCCGCTCGGCGGTGACGAATTTGTCGCCGGCTTTTTCGGCAATCTTCTCCGCCTGCTCAAAGACGCGGGCCGTATCGGCGGCCATATACAGCTGGCCCGAGCCACCTGAAACCTTCGGGCGGCGGGCGAGAGCTGCATCAACGGCCTGGAGTGCTTGTGCGGCATGGCCTCCTGCACGAGCGATCAGATTCGCGGCGAGCCCGTCAGGATCGTCAAGCAGGACCTTAAGTATGTGCTCCGGGGTGAACTGCTGGTGGCCCTCGCGCAGCGCGAGACTTTGCGCCGCCTGGACAAATCCTTTGGCCCGGTCGGTATAACGTTCGATATTCATGGTGTCTCTCCTCAGCGCGGCCATCGTGCCCATGAAGGCGCAGCGAAACCGCCAGGTTCCATGTGATGTGTTGTATGCGCTTCGCTTGCGATCCCGAAGGCATCTAAGCATTGCGCTCTATTGGGATATAGTGAAGCTAGCTTCTGCGAAAAGAGGGAATGATATGCAGGATCGGTCTGCCCGTGTCACGGCACTTTACCGCTATCCCGTCAAAGGACTGACGGCGCAGCCATTAGAGCGCGTGGCGCTGGACGCCGGCGAGACGATTGCATTCGACCGTGCCTGGGCCATCGAGAACGGACCCGGACGTTTTGATCCGGACGCGCCGAAACATCTGCCCAAGGTCGCCTTTTTGATGCTCATGCGCGATGAGCGTCTGGCGGCTCTTGCCGCGGAATTCGATGAGGAGACAACAACGCTCACCTTGCGCCGGGACGGACGGCAGGTTGCGCGCGGCAACCTGTCGACTCGCATCGGTTGCCAAATGATCGAGCAATTCATCGCCGCCTACATGAAGGAAAACCTGCGCGGGCCGCCGAAGATCGTGTCGGCGGCGGGCCACAGTTTCTCGGATGTCGCGGCGAAGTGTCTGCACATCGTCAACCTCGCCTCGGTGCGGGCCTTGGAGCGGTTCGAAGGAAGGACGATTGATCCGCTGCGATTCCGGCCCAACGTGGTGATCGACAGCGACGAACCCTGGGCGGAATTCGAATGGCTGGACAAAACCTTGAAGATCGGAGGGGCCCGGTTGGAGGTGATCGACCGGACGCAGAGGTGCGCGGCAACTAACGTTGACCCGGCGACGGCCGCGCGGGATATGGCAATCCCGGCCATCCTGGAGCGGTTCCAAGGCCACTCGAATTTCGGCATTTACGCGCGCGTCACCGCGGCTGGAGAAATCGCCGTGGCCGACGAAGTCGCCGCCAGCGTCGAACCCGTTTAGGAGAGGAGCCCCGTGGCACCGTGCGAACCAGCCTGCGATGGGACCTGCTGCAGGACCTAAGCCGGCGCTAGTCCTGTTCGCTTGCGACCTCGGGGGACTCGGTGGCCGTTTTCGCTTCCTCGGTGTCCGCCCCAGATTCTTCTTCACTGCGGGAGCGCCTCACCGAGCGGCGCAGGAAGTCGGGTTGCTGATCGGACTCGCCGAAACGCTGGCGCTCGCGGCGGCGCGGTTCGCGCTGGCCGCGGCCCTCTCGCTGTTGGCCGTTGCTGCGTGAGCGCGGCTGGCGCCGACCCTCACTGCGTTCGGCACGTGGAGCTTCACCGTTGGAAAGTGCGGGTTGCGGATCACCGGGCTGGACGAGACGCGCCGGATCCTCGGCACCGCCTTCTTCGACCGTCTCTTCGCTAGCCTCTTCACCACCTGAATAGCCTTCCGAGCGTTGGCGACCGTTGGGAGCTTCGCCCGACTGACCGCCCTGCTGTTCACGGTAGGCTAGGATGATGCGATTATAATGTTCGGCGTGCTGGAGATAGTTTTCAGCCAGGACAGGGTCACCTGAAGACAGGGCGTCACGTGCCAACGACATGTACTTTTCGGCAACATGGGCCGGAGTCCCGCGGATCTTTATATCGGGTCCGCTGCTCTCGAAATTCCGTGTCAGCGGATTTTGACCCTTGCGGTTGCTTCGGTTACGTCCGCGGCGATGCTGTTGTCCCTGCCTCATGGGCTGTCGTTCTCTCAGTTGGTTCTTCTCAAAAGTCTAAGGGCTACTGATGCCTTTGGCGCATCAGTAGGGTCGGCTCGTCCATATCTCGGAATCAGTAGAGTCGTCGTCCATGGACATTTTCAGATACGACCTTTCGCGCGTGCTCACGGCATATCTCTCAAGTCTCTAAACCGCGCCAGCCCGCCTTGTCGGGGGACCGGCCGTGCCGATACATGTTGCCCAATGGGCGGATCCAAATCCTTCAATCGATCTCGTCGGTCAGATTCGAGTTCAGCTGGAGCCAATTCCTAACCTTCGGACCGCGCAACAATGTCACGCTCACGCCTCGAACTCTTAGCCTGAGGCACTATTCTTGTTCCACCAGCGCGCGGCACGAATTCAACGTGCGCTTCGCTAACCTTTAACAGATCGATTGAAGTCCTAATCCGCAGGCCAACAAGCCTTTCAAAGCAAGCCTAACAGATCAGACGAGCTTATCTCCTCAAACACGACACAGTCCCAGAAAAGGGCCAAGACTTGGTCAGGCCTCTAACGAGCTGTGGAGACGAGCTGTCCCTTAAGGTCTGGCGCTAAGATCCTACCCCACGAACACCCGCACAGCACAACTGCTGCGGTGCTCGACGGACCCGCGAAGCGAGACTACATGCAATCAGGCAAAAGCCAAACACACAATTTCTCTCGCTCAAGATTGGATGAACAGTAGCTTCATCAGCTGTCGAAGCCAAGCTTTTTTCTCTGCGGCTTTAACTAAGTGACTGAATGGCCACACAGCGAGTGTGCCCCCCCAGATCCACCCAAGTTCTGAATGAGGCAAATCCATTCGCCGCGAAAAGGCGCTGGACTGACGCGATCTGACCCGCACCAACCTCAAAGAGCGCCCAGCCCCTGTTATCAGACCGGCCGAGCACTGCCTGAAGCCGCGGTGCGATTCTTTGGAAGATCTGTAGCCCCTCCGAGCCGCCATCCAACGCCGCCATAGGGTCATAACAGCGGACGTCGCGCGCCAAACCTGGGATGTCATCGCTGCGAATGTAGGGCGGATTACAGACAAGAAAATCGTATCGATCGTCGATCCCTTCAAGTGCATCGGCCTGTCGCAGCCGCAGCCGGTCAGCGACCCCATGCCGATCAGCGTTCGCCGCCGCGACCGCCAGCGCCGCCTGGCTAATGTCGGTGGCGACGCCCTCGGCGGCTGGTAACTCTGACAACAGAGTAACGATCAGACAGCCGCTACCTGTGCCGATGTCCAGAATTCTGATGGGTTGGCGAAGAAAGCCCTGCTCAGCGCAGAGCTCCAAAGCGGCATCGACGAGCGTCTCGGTGTCTGGCCTCGGGTCGAGCGTCGCCGGAGTGATCTTGAAGGCCCGGCCATAGAATTCCCTCACGCCGATGATGCGGGACACGGGTTCGCGTTCGACGCGCCGCTTTATCATCACCGCCAAAAGATCGGCCGTACCGATGCCAAGGCCGGCGTCAGGGTGCGCAATGAGATCGAGTGCAGGGCGCTGACTGGCTGCGGCGACTAGGGCTCGGGCATCGCGCGGCGCGCTCTCTATACCCGCCGTTTGCAGCACGCCCGTTGCAGTGCGTACCGCCTCGGCCAAGGTCATATCGTCGTGCAGGTCCAACGGCTCTTGCTTCCCGGTCGCATCAGGCACTGGCATCGCTTTCGAACGCGGCGAGCTGCTCGGCCTGGTGGTGGGAAATCAGTGCCTCGACCATTTCATCGAGCCCGTCACCGGCGATGATCTCCGGCAGTTTGTGTAGCGTCAGGTTGATGCGGTGGTCGCTGACGCGGCCTTGCGGATAATTATAGGTGCGAATGCGCTGCGAGCGGTCCCCTGTGCCGACCTGGGTCTTGCGGGCCTCGGCGCGCGCGTCGGAGCGGCGCTCCACTTCCTGCTCGTAGATTCTCGAACGCAGCACCTTCATGGCGAGCCTGCGGTTCTGGTGCTGGGACTTCTCGGCGGATACGACCGTGATACCGGTCGGGATGTGGACAATGCGGACGGCACTGTCGGTCCTGTTCACGTGCTGTCCGCCAGCGCCGCTGGCGCGCATGGTGTCGATACGGATGTCCTCGCTGCGAATCTCCACGTCGACGTCCTCGGCTTCCGGCAAGACCGCAACGGTCGCGGCGGAGGTATGAATGCGGCCGCCTGCTTCAGTCTCAGGCACCCGCTGGACGCGATGGACGCCGGATTCGTACTTCAGGCGCGCGAAGACGCCCTGGCCGGTAAACGACGCGACGATTTCCTTGTACCCGCCCAGATCGTTCTCCGAGACCGAGATGATTTCCGTCTTCCAGCCGCGCAGATCGGCATAGCGCTGATACATTCGAAATAGATCGGCAGCGAACAGGGCTGCCTCGTCGCCGCCTGTCCCGGCACGAATTTCCACGATCGCGCTACGCTCGTCGGCGGCATCCTTGGGCAATAGCAGGATCTGCAAATCCTGCTGAAGTTTGGGCACCCGCTGGCGCAGTTCGCCGATTTCCTCATTCGCCATCGCGCGCATTTCCGCATCAGCGGCGCCACGGACAAGTTCCTGGAGGTCGGCGAGTTCCTGCTCGGCAGCGCGCAGTTCCCGGATGCTCGCGACCAGAGGATCGAGCTCGGCGAACTCCTTGTTGAGTTTTGCGTAAGACTGCGGATCGGGGCCTGCGTTCAGTTCGGTCTGGATGACTTCCCAGCGCTCAACGACCTTGTCCAGTTTCTCTTGCGGCAGTGCTGGCATTCTCGTTTGTTCCGATCTCCAAATTGTCCCTGGCTGGGCCTTGCCAAGGGACAAGCGCCGACGACTGTAGTCACCCAACTATCGAGGCTATATCTCGACGCCATGCTCTTCGGCGAATGCTGTCAGCCCGGCGCGAACGTCGCAGTGAGCTTCCTCGAGCCAGCCGGTGAGTTCCCGTTTGAGCTGAGCGGCGGGGAGTGACCTCACCATGGCCTTAACGGGTCCAATGCTGGAAGCGGCCATGGACAGCGACTTGCAGCCCAACCCAACAAGTGCCATCGCTTCCAGGGGCCGGCCGGCCATCTCACCGCAGACAGTCACCGGCACCTGGTGCTTCGCGGCGGCATTAAATACCGCGAGCAAGGCCCGCAGCGGTGCCTGGGAAAGATCGTCATACCGGCGCGAGACCTGCGCACTCGTGCGATCGACAGCGAACAGGAACTGCATCAGGTCATTCGAACCTATCGAGAGAAAATCGGTCTTCTCCATGAGGCTTTCAAGCTCGAAGAGAAGGCTTGGGACTTCTAGCATGGCGCCGATCGACATCGTCGCTGGCAGGGCATAGCCATGACGGCGGGCATGCTCCAGCTCCTTGTCTATAAGAACGCGGACAGCGTCCAACTCCGCAGCCGTCGTCAGCATCGGCACCATCAGCGAAAGCGGCCGGCCATCATGGGCGCGAAGCAGTGCGCGCACCTGGGTTCGGAACAGCGCCGGCCTGTCAAGCGACATCCGCAAGGCGCGCCAGCCCATCGCCGGGTTTTCTTCCGGTAGCCGGTCGAGATACGGGAGTACCTTGTCGCCTCCGATATCGAGCGTCCGGAAGACAACCGGGAGACCCTTGGCTTGTTCGAGCACCGACTGATAGGCCTCGATCTGACGCCCCAACCTCGGCAGCCTCTCTGACAGCATGAACTGAAGTTCGGTTCGAAACAGTCCGATGCCTTCACCGCCCGACTCTTCAAGATGAGGCAGATCAACCAACATGCCGGCATTGAGCAGCAATTCGATGCGGCGGCCGTCACTTGTGACGGCGGGCAGTTCGCGCAGGCTGCGGAAGCGCTGCTGGCGCTTGGCGCGAAAGCGCACCTTGTCTTGGAAGGCGGCGATGACGTCGCTCGACGGGCGCAAATGGACCTCGCCTGTTTCGGAGTCGACGATCACCGCCTCGCCGTCGGAGACATGTTCGACAATCCGGTGCGCCTGTCCGATGGCCGCGATGCCCAGAGCCTTGGCGACGATCGCGACGTGGCTTTGGGAGCTGCCGCCCTCGACGACAAGGCCGCGCAGCTTGGTGCGGTCATAGTCCAAGAGCTCCGCCGGTCCCATGGTACGGGCAATCAGGATGGTGTCGTCGGGTAGATTGCTCTTTTGGCCGTGTTCGTCGGCGCGACCGGCCAGAATGCGCAGCAGCCGGTCGGACAGGTCATCAAGGTCACGCAGCCGTTCGCTCCAGAAAGGATCGATCTGGCGCAGCATTCTTGCCCGCGTCGAGTTTTGGACGCGCTCGACGGCGGCCTCTGCTGTCAGGCCATCATGCACGGCGCTGCGCAAGCGGTGATGCCAGCCGCGGTCATGGGCGAACATGCGGTATGCTTCAAGAACATCGCGGTGCTCTCCGGCGGCCGAGAGCCGCTCATGAGCGAGCATTTCGTCAATGCTGGCGCGCAATCGCTCCAAAGCCACTTCAAGACGTGACAGCTCGACGCCGGTATCTTCAGCGAGCAGCACCGATACGACGATGCGCGGTTCATGTAGCACGGCGTGCCCAAGTGCAACGCCTTCGGCCAAGCCTTGGCCCTGGATTACGGCGGAGGCCGCGCGCGACAGCTCAATGTCGGCTTCGGAGCCCGCCACGCCACCTGAGGACAGCAGCTCGGCCACCACCATCGCGGTGGCCTGCAGTACCTCAACGTCTTCTTCTGCGTAGTCGCGACGGGTGTGATTTTGCACGACCAATACGCCGGCCACTTGGCCGGAACGCGAAACTGGGACGGCCAGCATCGAATGATAAGCCTCCTCGCCGGTTTCCGGCCGGTACGAAAAGGCAGGATGCGCCTGGGCGTCGGGTTCGTTAATCGGAGCGGCCTGTTCGGCGCAGCGGCCAACAAGGCCCTCATTGCGATTGAGGCGGGTGGCGTGGACGGCTTCGCGCTTCAGTCCTTCGGAGGCGTACAATTCCAGGGAGCCGTCGCGGCGCTTCACGTAAATCGAGCAGACCTCTGCTACCATAACCCCGGCAATCTGGCGGACGATCTTATCGAGTCGGGTCTGGCCGTCCCCTTGCTCACCCATAATTTCGCGGAGTCGGCGCATGATTACGCGCAGCGCCGGCTCGGACGCCACGTAAGCTGGCTCTTCTCCGCGTCTACTGTGCATTTCGACTGCCGCTATCGCGGCCGGCGCTGGGGGACCTTAATGGCCCGCGTCAATGCCGACGGCTCCTCATTGTCTGCTTCATTAGGGCCCGCCCTCCCAGGGCCTACGAGTCTGGCCGGACACTGCCACCTGGCAACGTACCAATCCTCGGCAGGTGTCCGAACAGCGACCGTAACGGCTGCCTATACAGCACCTCCGCCCTCCAGTATTCCAGGGAATGGCCAGCGCCGCCAAGATCTTCCCTGTTCTGCCTCGATAACTATTGTGCATCAAGCCCGTACACTTCGTGAAGCGCGCGTACGGCGAGTTCCGCGTAATCGGCGTTAATCAGCACGCTCACCTTAATCTCTGACGTCGAAATTGCGAGTATATTTATACCCTTACCGGAAAGCGTCTTGAACATTTGCGCGGCCACGCCGGCGTGCGAGCGCATGCCAATACCGATGATCGAGACCTTGACGACATCATCGGAGCTCCGCACCTCGAAATTTCCAAGATCGCGCTTCACCTGCTCGATCACCTCAAGGGCGCGCGGCAATTCTGAGGATTGCACGGTAAACGTGAGATCGGTGTGGGCACCATCGGGCGTGACGTTCTGGACGATCATATCAACGTTGATAGCCGCTTCGGCCAGTGGCCCAAAGATACGGGCGGCGACGCCTGGTTTGTCCTCAAGTTTAAGGATTGTGACTTTCGCCTCATCCTTGGCATAGGCGATGCCACTAACGACTTGAGATTCCACGATTTCATCCTCACTACAAACGGTCGTTCCGGTGTTTTCCAGCGTCCCGACGTCGGCCGCCGGCAGCTGTTCGGGATCAGCGAAGCTCGACAGGACACGCAAGCGCATGTCGTAGACCATGGCCAGCTCGACCGATCGAGTCTGGAGGACTTTGGAGCCAAGCGAGGCCATCTCGAGCATTTCCTCGTAGGAAATGCGCGGGATGCGCTGTGCCTCAGGAACGATCCGTGGATCGGTTGTGTAAACACCATCAACGTCGGTGTAGATGTCACAGACGTCCGCGTCGAGCGCCACCGCCACCGCCACCGCGCTGGTGTCAGATCCGCCCCGGCCGAGCGTAGCAATGCGGTTGTGCTCGGGCTCCACTCCTTGAAAGCCGGTAACGACGGCGACTTCTCCCTGACCGAGACGGTCGCGCAGGTGGGCTCCATCGATATGGGAAATGCGAGCGGCGCCGTGCGTCTCGTCGGTGTGAATTGGGATCTGCCAGCCTTGCCAGGAGCGGGCGGTGACGCCCATGGTCTGAAGCGCGACGGCAAGCAGGCCGGCGGTGATTTGTTCGCCCGAGGCGACAATAGAATCGTACTCGCGGGCATCGTAGAGAGGTGAGATCTCTCGCACCCATTCAACAAGTTGATTGGTTGTGCCCGCCATGGCCGAGACAATGACGGCGACCTGATTGCCGGCATCAACCTCGCGCTTGACGTGGCGCGCAACTCTTTCAATCCGCTCAGTGTCGGCGACGGAAGTGCCGCCGAATTTCATAACGACTAGGGCCATGGCGTCCTGTAAGCTCGTTCCCCGGTTGGCTACAGGAACCCTTCTGAACCGACGTTAGAGCTGGTCGACGGGATCTTGCGTATACTTTCAGGGAACGACCCGTTTACTGGCATCCGCAAAAGGATGGGCGGTCGCCGATGCATTCGGCAATCGCGCTCTCACTGCGGCGATGTCATAGCGGTTGTCGGACGCGGCGGCAACTTGTGCCAAACCAAAGAACAAGTCCGCCTGCTGCCGCGTCAAAACAGGTGCATGGCGGACTTAAAGAATTGGGATTTGGAATCCATGTCTGCAGCTGACTCCCATGGGAAGTCGATCAATGACAACCTTGACCCCCGAGAAGTCGAGCGTTTCGCGGCGCTTGCCTCAAAGTGGTGGGACAAGAACGGTGAATTCCGCCCCCTGCACCAGATCGGCGCGGCGCGTTTATCGTTCATACGGGAGGCGGTCACCGGACATTTCCTGATCGACAGCCGAAAAGTCAGGGCTCTGACCGGCCTCAGTATCCTGGACATCGGCTGTGGGGGAGGGCTTATATCGGAGCCATTGGCCCGACTTGGCGGGCTTGTCACCGCAATTGATCCGGCTGAAGAAAACATCGCGGCGGCCGGCCTTCATGCCCAAGAGCAGGGCCTCAACATTGACTACCGGGCCGCGAGGGTCGAGCAAATCGCGCAGGGCGGCGAACGCTTCGATGTTGCGGTATGCCTTGAAGTCGTCGAGCATGTGCCTGACCCAGCGGCGCTGATCGCCAGCTGTGCTGAAACCGTGCGGCCGGGCGGATTGCTGATCATGTCGACGATCAACCGAACAATGAAAGCTTATGGTCTGGCTATTGTCACCGCGGAAAACCTGCTCGGCTGGCTGCCGCAAGGCACGCATCAGTGGGAGCGGTTCGTAACGCCTCAGGAACTCGAGGCCGGTTTTCACGAGGCTGGTCTTGAAAACGTGAGATTTTCGGGGCTGGTGTTCAACCCCTTGAGCGATCGCTGGACGCTCGGCTCGGACACGGATGTAAACTACATCGCGGCGGCGGAAAAACCCGCAGCGGACGAGCAAGCCGCATAGCGCCTGCTCCATCGAATTGGAACAGGCACCAATCAGGTTTTCGCTTGAGGCTAGCTCTCGTTGGGTCCGCGCATCTGCAGGAGCGCTTTTTCGACTTGGCGCCAGTCCCGCGCCTCGTCGTTGCGTCCGGCTTCTTCCAGCTCGGCAGCTTTTCGCGCCGCCTCGGCCACCGCCTTGTTCCCATGTGCTTCCAGCAATCTGCGGGCATGTTCTTCAGCATCTACTGCTTTCATAGTCGCACCTATCGTTGAATCATTTTCAACAGTCCCGGCAGTTTCGCCCGGAACCCGAAGAAAGCCATTGACGAAGGTCAAGCAACGATCGTGTCGAAGCTGCTGGCCAGTTGTTGTTTTAGCCGCGTTCGCCACCAGACGAACGGTACTTGCTGATACGGCCTTCGAGCTCGCGGTAGGGCTCACAGCCGCGCCCGCAGCTTGCTTCGATGCGCCGCAGTTCCTCTGAGGCCGCGGAAAGGTCGCCGCGGATGAGGTGGGCCTCGCCGAGATATGCGCGGGCGACGTTGTTTCGCGGGTCCTTCTTCAGTGCCCGCGTGTAATAGCCCATGGCCTCATCGACCTTGCCGAGCTTACGGGTGGCAAAACCGATGTAGGTGAGGACCCTGGCATTCTTAACGCGCGTGCGGCCGAGGTAATCCAGCGCATCAGCGTAGCGGCCGTTCTTTGCCAGCCAATAGCCAGCGTAGAAAAGTTGGGCATCGATCACCGCCGGTCCGGCCGAAGCGGGCGCCGCGACGGCGCAGTCGCGCCAGGCCTGGGAAGATTTTTCGTACCGGTCGCAAGTCACGCTGGCCGGGCCCTGGTCCTTTGCCAAAGCCGGCACGATGCCCAGCGCCAATGAAGCCATGATGAGTGCGGTACCGCGCGCAGGGACATTCAGTCGTGACATCTCAATCGATCTCCATGATTCTCCGCGGATCGCACGCTGCCGATCGGGACCCGCTGGCGGACGCTAACCCAAACGTGGGGTACTGATCCAGCCCATAGATTCGTGCAACGACGGGTTTTGGCGGAATTCGGCCAGCGTCGTCCTGATTTTGCAGAGACGGCACTGCAAGCCGGTCTTCCATTGCAGGGCATCGGGGCGGCGCCAGGTCAACCGACGGGTGGCAGGAAGAATGCCCCTTGAAGATGTAAATTGAGCCTTCGCCAATTGGAGCTCGTCGTTTACGTTGTAGCGGTCGCCCTTTTAAGGGGCGCAAAGGAGAGACGCTTGAAACAGTTCATACCCGACGATGCGATTGCAATTATTATTTATGGCTTCGTGGTCATGGCGCTTTACATGTCGCTCATGTGAACGGATTTGCCATGAACGAATTCGTTCTGCACTCCCATGAGAGCTCGAATTGGCGGCGTGTAGACCCGGATCGTGACAACCAGGAATACAAACCTATGTCTGAAAAGAAGAAGTTCCCTTTTCCGGCCGAACTCTACGAGCAATGGAAGTTTCTGGCATCAGACATTGAGACGGAGGGCATTCACGAAGGCGGGGAGGTTAGCGATTGGTCCTATTTGCTGGATACAGAGAGAACCGTGGCGGACGCGCTAAGACTGTTGGATGCTGTTGATCAAGCGATCAGCAAAATCAGCGACGCCTCAACGAGGGAGAGGGATGTTCTGTTCCGCAATCAACTGCGCAAAGAGATCGACAGAGTCGCCAACGAGTAGCGCACCGTGCATGTCGCTCATGTTAACGGAGAGGTGTACGATGGGAAGTGGTCTCAGCCGCCACGAAGTTGATGCCATCCGGCACGTCACGAACGAATGTCTGTTTGAGATTGCCTCGGGCGACTTCGATGACTGGCTCACGCACTGGACGAGCGACGCCCGCCTGATGCCTCCGAATGCAGCGGATGTCGTCGGTCATGAAGCATTGAGAAAGTGGATTTCTGAAAGGCCGCCGGTAGAGAGGTTCAGTATCTTCGACATTGACATCGACGGAGGCGGCGACCTTGCCATTGTGGTTGCGCACTTTTCCAGGGCGTTCGCGTCAGACAATGGCGATGATGCCGACCAAACCGCAAGGCAGGTCTTGAAGTTTCGTCGCGATGACGGTGGGAACTGGAAGATTTGTGCGGCTATCTTCAACTCCAGCGAACCCCAGTAGAAGCCGCCCGGCGGAGACCAAGAGGCCGGCCACCGTGGCGAAGCTTGCCTAATGTGAAAATCAGAAGCCGGTCTTCAGGAGGCGCACCGAATGATCAAATCCCTCTTGTTGTCATGTGTAGGGATTGGCCTTTCAACCTTTGTTCTCGCGGATGACGCCATCGCTCAGGACGTCGAGATGACCGTCGAGCAAGGAAAAACCGGATGGCGCTCTATTCGCGAAGGTCGCCCGGTCGACTTGGCGACCATCACGCCGATCATGTTACGACTGCGAAGAACGACAGACGCGCCTTGGGAGGTTGATCCAGGCACGAAAATTCCGGGCTTGAATATGCCGGATACCCGGCCGCTCATTGTCGTCCGCGTTTTGACTCCAAACAGAAGCTACACCACCCGCGCTTCCTTCAATAAGTCACTCAACCCAAGCGAGGGATTCTCTTTCGGCCTCGACAATCTGGCGGGCGATACGACCATCACAATCGACGCCGCCATTGTTAAGCCCGAACAGGGCGGAGACCCCGTGGGAGACTGCAGGTGCCGCTACTTCTTTCGACAGAACTACGAGGTCAAGCAATCGGGGGTGACACTTGGAGATGAGCCCTTGCCCATTTTCTCGGTTTCGCCGAAGGGGACGCTGACGAAGGTGTTCATCCCAGGGTTCGACGGACAGAAGGTTGATTGTCCGCGCGGAAGCGGCCGCTTTGTAACCACTGAATGCGATGGGGCGCCATAGGGCGGCTCAATGGTGCCACGGTGGATATTCGCTTTCGAGGATGCGCCGCACTGACCTGGGGACCTCCTCGCTCCACTTTTGGTGCTTGAGTTCGCTCCATATCCAATCGGGAACGCGGTATTTGTACTGGCTACGGGTGGCTCCATCTTCGAGTATCTTAAGACCCGCCAGATCCTCCAAGACCCGGTTCCGCCTATTTTCCAAGACTTGTTGCTTGTTGTGATGGACCATCCAGCGCAGCGCGACCCGATGCTCGACCTCGAGAGCCTTCATATCCTCGCGCACGGCTTCACGGACCCGCTTGATCTGCTGAGCCTGCCGGCGCTTTTCGCGATGCTGCGCAATGAGTGGTTCGATGATGATTGCCAGCCAAGTGGCCGCACAGACTATTCCGAACAGATAGATGTATCCGGCTTCCTTCTCGGGTATGGCACTTAGCCATCCATAGGGTCTCGATAGCGCGATGAAGGCTGCGCCAATCGCGGCACCGAACCAAAGGTGCCGACCAAATGAAACCGAATCCTTAAGTGTGCCGACGAGCCCCATCGCATTGCCCCTGTGAGTTCAGCCTACTCCTCCAATCACCATTACATCCTCAGACTTGGCCGAGGTTTATCCAACTGATTCGGGGGGCAAATGCGGCAAAGATATCTTTTGTTCTTTCAGTCATTTTGAGGAGAACGATTTTGCGGGTGCCGACTGAACCCGTTTGCATCCCATCGTCCCAACCACGATCCGGTGGCTATTTGCGACTCGTATGATGCTTGCTGACGAACTGGATGAGGATTCCCAGCGAAGTCATTCCGCGCGGCCCTTCACCCGTCTCGCCGCCCAGCCAACCAGAGCGCCCGCGGTTGCCGTCGCAATCATCCAGACCGCTATGAAGCCGATGATCAGGGCCATACTCAAAATGAGCTGAATCAGTAAAGGCATGGTCAGGCTCCTTAGCGCCCCCCAGAGGCCGGAAGGCGCTGACTGAACGCGCCTTACCGTTTCCCTCCAGAGCTATCCTGAGAAGATTCAGGTGAGTCGTGCCCGCCGATCCAGTCCGTCAGTGCGGTTATTCACCAAGAAGCTGGCCGTCCCAGCAATCCTTGCGGCTCCTGTGGCCGGCGGAAGACTGCTGTTTCGGCCTGTTGCACCGGTAAAGCGAAGCACGATCGCGCTTGGGTCTCTTAGCGATTCGCCGATGCGCGGTACTTCTCGACAAGAGCGAGGAACGCCGCCCGGGCCTTTTCGGAACCCCGGAAGCTTGTCGCCAATTCATCGATTGACTGCTCTTGTCCAGGATTTGACGCACCGGGTTTGCCGACCACCACCAGCATCACCATGCCGTATGTGCCGTGACGCCGGCACGTGAAGCCGTAGTAGCCCGCGCGATCAAAGCCGACTTTGGCAACCTTGGCATGTGAGATCTTCACGATTGGTGCGCTCTTCGGCCATATCTCCGGGATCGTATGAACCGTATGGTTACCGGTCGAGTTCTGGATCGTCAGCTGTTCGCCAACTTCAAGCTCAACGAGATTGGGAACGAAGCGAAACATGCGCAGCGTGCCGGTAGCGCCCAAATCGGTTATCTGATCCACTGAGATAACCTTGTCTGCCCTCAGCGGCGTGCTGATGACACCGTTCGCTGCGATGAAAAAAATGGCGGTTATCACCGCCAGCCGTCGCGCGTTAATGCGCTTGCCGCTCATGCTAGCAGCGATGTGTGGATTTCGCGACGCGGTCGATCTGCCTAATGCGGCGTGACCGGATTTTACTCTGTTGAATGTTATCAATGGAACCTGCCCTTTGTGTCGGTCTTGGAAGATGTTCGGGTCTTAGTACACAAAGGTCACTGGCAGAGTATACAAAAGCCCAGGCACAGACAGAGGCCTTGTGGCAGCATAGACGCCGGCCGCACCACAGATGCATCGCAGGCGAATACAGCCTTAGGGGGCTCCTACACGGTTTTCGCCCGCTCGAGCAAATGCGGAACGAGTTCCTCCGTAACCCACACAGACGTAGCGTAACAGTCCTACGGCTTCCTCATCTACCTGCTATCCTTCAAGCTCCCATCGCCGTGGACAAAGCTGCTCTCAAAGCCGGCCCCAAGTTCGCCACGATAGGGATTATGGTCGAGCGCTGAAAAGCCGCTGTAACCGGCGATTCTCCGAGAACGTATGCAGTTAGGTTCATCGCGCTCTTGGGCCGGTGACGCGCGAAGCAAGACGCCGTTGATTTCATCCACGTTGAAGATGCGTCCACTAGCGATCCGCAATAGCTTCAGTGCCAGTCCATCTTGTATGTAAGCCGTGTTCATTTTCGCCCGCCCGGTTCCAAACAGAAGTGGCCAACATCGGATAGCTGACTGATGTCCCAAAGAGACCTAGAGCCCCGTAGAGGTTGGGCTTTCTGGCGTAAGAAACGCGACGGTTTCGAATGGCGCCGTTACGTGAGAACGACGATCCTGGTGAAGCGCAAAAAGCGCCGCGAGCAGATTGACGAGGCCAAACAGGCGGCGCTCGACAGTCTGGCCGAGGCTGGCCGAGCCGGAAAGGCGGCTGGGCGATCGGGAGTCGAGGCCGCCAAACGAGGAATGAATGCGGCCGGGCGAGAGGCGAAGGAGGCTGGGGCCAAGCTCGGCGAAAAGGTCGCCGCAGGGGCCCAGGCCGCCGGCGGTGCAGCGCGAATCGCTGCCGCGAGGGCCGGCTCCGGCCTTTATGCGTTCGGCCGTTACGCCGGCGCGCAAATCCTGCGGGCCTCGAGCAACGGACTTGAAGCGCTTGCCGGCGGTCTTGGCGGCTTGGGCCAGTCGATGTCGCCCAGAATAGGCCTGCCCCTGACTGTTGCCGGCGTCGCTGCCGCGATCGGCGCTATCACCCGCGTTTCACAGGGCAGTTTTGATGGCATTGCGCTTAGCGCTGGTCTGATTGCGATCGCTCTCATTGGCCTTGCCGCGCTGCCAGTGATCGCCGGACGAGCCTCCATTGAAGCGCCTTTCAACACGCGGCGGTTTGACCCCGACGCGCCGCGCGACAACGGGACGTCCGGGGCAGCCGGCACCATCGCCGCGAAAGCCATAGCGGCTATTCTCGTGGTCGGAATTATCGCTGGTCTTGGCTCGTTCATACTGCCGTTTCTTGGTCAGCTTCCTGCAACCCTCGCGCAAAACACAGCGCGGGAAGTAATCAAAGGACAGGCCAAGGCGCTCACCGGAGACACCATGTTGATCGGTGACAGAAGAATCGTGCTGGCGGGCATCGAGGCACCTGAAACCCGGCAGTCGTGCCGGACCGAGCGTGGCGGCAAGTGGCAATGCGGACGCTCCGCGCTCACCGCGCTCCGGCGCATTACGGGCTACGACTCAGTTGAATGCTCGGTATCGCGGACGGACGATGCCGGACGCAAGATCGCCGATTGTATTGTTGGCGAAAAGAACATTGCAGCCGAACTCGTCAAGAGCGGTCACGTTTTTTCGCTGTCCGGCTTTTTCAGCGGCTATGGCGAAGAAGAAGAAGAAGCCAAGCGTGCCGGTCGCGGCATCTGGCAGGGAGAAGCCCAGCCACCGGCAGAGTTCCGGGCAGAACGCTGGGAGTCAGCCAAATTGCGCGCGCCCTCGGGCTGCCCGATCAAAGGCAAGGACCGAGCGCGCGCCCGTGACAAGGTCTACATCTTGCCTTGGTCATCGAGCTACGAAAGCTATCGTATTTCGCAAAAAAGAGGCGACCGCTGGTTTTGCAGTGAAGACGAGGCCATCGCCGAGGGCTGGAAACCGTTAGAAAGCTGAAGGCGCGCTAGGGACGATCCATTGCGCCAACTGCAATAGGCCCAAGCTGATTATTGCCAGCGAAGCTTCATCTGCGAGACGTAAATGCTATTGACCTTCACTGGCGGATTGGCGGCGCTCTTAGGATGTTTGTAGCCGATACCCGCCTGCACGCCGTTGATCACGAACCGGTGGGACTTGCGCCAAGTGGACCGCTTCTTCTCTAGAACCATCTCCCCGTCGACAAAGACGCGCGCCAAGCCATTGCTCTTGCCACTATTATTCAGCACGATTTCTTGCTCGACTGGAACCCAGCGCCCTCTTGGCAGTTCAAAGCGCTCTGAGCCTACGTATCTGCTTTTGATTTCGCCTTCTACCTTGCTGTGCGAGACCAGGGTGCCGTTTCCATCCTTGAGCCAGATCACGCGTTGCATCATTGACCCATCAACATCGGAAGTCTGGTAAGGCTGTGACCCCTTACCCGTGTAGATGCCTGGCAAGAAGCCGCCGCCGCCAGTTTCGAACTTCTTGGGCAGATAGACGGAATAGGTCAGGCAAGCCGAGGTTGCGCCTTCAAGATTGCGCGGCGACCATCGGAAGTGAATGCCGTTGGCGGCTCCGTCACTGGGCCTCAGGAGAACCTTCAATGCGCGCTCTCCGGGGACACCGCGCACCTTCACGACCTTGGCGTTGTTATAGATGCCGCGTTGCGAAGCGCCGATGTTGCCGACGAGTTGCACATTCGACAGCGGGCCAGACCCGTTATCAAGTGTAAATACGGTCGGCGAAAGGTAGCGTTGCGAACACGGCTCGACCGCATCGGAAACGAGGCTGTCGCGCACCATGTAAACAATCAGCCCGGCGAACATGAACGCGAAGGCGCCGTTGAAGATCATTTCTTGTCGGGTGAATTTCATTGCTTCGCCTCGATGGCAACATCAATCCTATCGTCACCACCTGCGAAGGCAGAGATTTCGTCCATAGCGTCGCTACCCGTTCCATAAAGCCAGCAAGCTGAAGGATAACTGACGAAGATTTCGCACCATCCCTTGAATTCCTCTCAATTGGAGGAATTCAAGCAGCAAACTGTTTACTATCGGGTAAGCGCATCGCCTAATCAGCGTTCAATCCGAACTCGGATTAGCGCTGGTCGAAGATCTTGCCGGGATTGAGAATTCCCAATGGATCAAGTGCGTCCTTTATCGATTCCATGGCGCTAACAGCCTCACCGCGCTCCATACGCAACAGCGCCTTTTTGCCTTGACCGATCCCGTGCTCGCCAGTGCAGGTGCCTTCCATGGAAATCGCGCGGGCCGCCATGCGCTCGGCGAAAGCCCGGATCTGTGCGAGCTCATCAGTATCGCCAATCGTGTGCAGCGCCAGGGCGTGAAAGTTGCCATCGCCGACATGACCCACGATGGGGGCTGTTAAGCCGCTCGCGGCTATATCGGCTTCGGTTTCGGCGATGCATTCGGCCAACCGGGAGACCGGAACGCAAACATCGGTAATCAGTGTCGTGCGGCCAGGCCACGCCTCGCGAACGGCCCATAACGCTTCATGGCGGGCTTTCCACAAGCGTTTACGCTCCGCCTCATCGGCGGCGCTGGCAAAGCTTGTCGCGCCTTCGGAACGCGCAAGCTCTTCGAATATAGCGACCTGTTCCCGGGCAGCCGCGGGAGTGCCGTGGAACTCAAGAAAAAGTGTCGGCAGCGGGTCGAGCCTCAGGCTGGAGTGCTTGTTGACCGCGCTGATCACCAGTGGATCGAGGAGTTCGATGCGAGCCAGGCCAAGTCCCATGGCGATTGCCGCCATGGTCGTGTCGCAGGCACTGGCGAGTGTGGGAAAGACCGCAACCGCAGCAATTGTGCATTCCGGCACACCGTGCAACCGCAGGGTGATCTCAGTGATGATGCCCAGTGTGCCTTCGGAGCCCACAAGAAGATGCGTGAGATCATAACCAGCGGCTGATTTGCGCGCACGCCCGCCAGTTTCGATGACGCGGCCATCGGCGAGGACCGCCTTCAGGGAAATGATGTTTTCGCGCATAGTGCCATAGCGGACGGTGGTCGTGCCGGAGGCCCGCGTCGAGGCCATGCCTCCTATGGTGGCTTCCTCAGTACCCGGGTCGACGGGGAAAAAAAGGCCCGTGTCGCGCAAGTAGGCGTTCAGACGGCCCCGCTGCATACCGGCTTCGACCGTACAGTCGAGGTCTTCGGTGTTGAGACGCAGCACATTGTCCATGCGTGATAAATCGAGGCATACGCCGCCGCGTGGCGCGTTGACGTGGCCTTCAAGCGAGGTTCCGGCACCAAAGGGAATGATTGGTATGCCAAAACGTGCGGCAATCCCGACGACTTCGGTGACCTCCTTCGTCGATTCGGCGAAAACAACGGCGTCGGCCGGTTCGCCCTCGATCCAAGTCAGTGTGTGGGCATGTTGACGCCTGATATCCTCGTTGGTGACGAGCCGGTCTCCAAAGTGTTGCTTCAGCAGGGCAATTGCTGTGGGCAGGCCTTCGGGAACTGGTCGATCGGCCGTCGACGTGTCGGAAGCCATTGTTTGTGTTCCAGTTGGTGGCGATGTATCGGTAATTCCGCTTTACTGCCGGTCGATCATATCAAGAAAACCGTCGCTGGACGGGAGGACGTTCACCGGCATTATCTCGCTGCCCAAGAATGGCCCCAAATAGCCGCGCTTCTTGTCGCGGCAAGCCTGCTTTTATAGGGCGTCCTCACCTTTCCAGCTGTTCAATAGACAATGGGTTCCGCCTATGTTCCATCGGCTCGTTTTGGTTTCACTCGCCGCCACCTTCGTTGCTTCTGGGTGGGCCACAAGCGTCGAGGCCGCCCGCTGGGTCCGTATCACACAGCATGTGATCGACAAGAACGCGCAAGAAGAACTGATCGACCTTCGCAAGGCGAGGGGGTCGTATATCGGATTTCGGTTCCGTGCGCGGCGTGGTGCGGTCGCCATCGACAGCTACGTGTTGAACTTTCACGACAAGTCGAAGCACGAAGGTCTGTCGCCATTCCGCCTGAGGTCCGGCGAAAGGACGCGCATCATTGCTCGCGATGAGGGCGAGCGGTTCCCGGAGACGCTCACGGTCAGGTACCAGACGGATGCCAAAAAAGGACGCTACGCGCGGCTTGAGGTGTGGGGATTGCAAAGCCGGCAGGGCCGCAGAGCCAAGCGGCCAACGGAGCCCGTCATCGTGGCGGTGCCGCCACCGCCGGGGCGTGTTGTTCAGACGGATGCAGAACCTGCCTCCAACGAAACGGTGTTGATTGCGGCCGAGGAACTTGGCCGGGAGGTCAAAACCGGGACCGTCGAGGTGGACCAGAAGCTGGGCAAATTCAAGCGGGTCCGGCTTGCCGTTCGAGAGGGCGATGTCCAGCTTGATGGCATGACGGTGAACTTCGATGACGGCTCCAAAAAGGACTTTGCTGTGGAGGAGCCGCTACGGCCGAGCTCCAACACGTCCTGGTTTGAAATTGACGCGTCCAAGTTCATCAAGAATGTGAGCCTCAGCCTGCGTGAGCCGACAAGCCTGTCGTCGCCAACCCGAATCGAGCTTCAAGGAAGGCACGCGGATGGCTGGCTGGCCTCCGATGGGGAGGGCAAGAGCTTCAACGACGGATGGGTCCTTTTGGGCGCGCAAACGGCCGGCTTCGTCGGCTTCGACAATGATGTGATCCCGCTTGCGGATCATGGCGACGGGTTCGCCAAGATCAGGGTCAACGTGCGCGGCCGCGCGATTACGCTCAACCAACTGCGCGTCGTCTACGTCAATGGTGAGGAGGACATTGTGCCGGTTCGCCGCCGAATTGACGCGGGCGATGCCTATGGTCCTATCTTGTTACGCGGCGCACCGAACCAAATCCGCGAAATCCGCGCCCGCTACCGTTCGCGGGTTATTGACAAGGTGATCGACACGAAGGGCCCGGCACTCGTCCAGGTTTGGGCGAAGCGCTAGGCACATGGCTGACCAGAACGCGAACAACACGGCCGACGAAATTCGCAGCGCGACCACCGAGCTTGTTACCGTTCGTGACTGGCTAAGATTCGCAGTGTCGAAGTTCGCGGCGGCCCGCCTCGTTTATGGGCATGGCACGACCAACGAATTTGACGAGGCCGCCTATCTCATCCTGGCAACGCTGAAGCTGCCGATCGACGCCATCGACCCGTGGCTCGACGCGCGCCTCACAGCCGCCGAACGCGACGAGGTCGCTGACATCATCGCGCGCCGCATCGAGACGCGCAGGCCGGCGTCCTACCTGACGGGCGAGGCGTGGATTGGGCCCTACCGTTTCATCGTCGACGAGCGCGTAATCGTACCCCGCTCGTTTATTGGCGAGCTCATCGTTGGTGGTCTTGATGGACTGTTCGAGACGGCACAACCGACGACGCGCGTGCTCGATCTTTGCACGGGGTCGGGTTGCCTTGCGATCATGCTGGCCGATTGCTTCGCCGAGGCTCAGGTCGTGGGCGCTGACATTTCGGAGAGCGCCCTGGAAGTCGCCAAGACCAACATAGCCGCTCACGGGCTGGAGGATCGCGTCTCATTGGTCAAGTCCGATCTGTTCGCGGCACTTGAGGGGGAGCGATTTGACCTCATCGTTTCTAATCCGCCCTATGTCAGGTCTGCGGCGGTTGCGCTATTCCCGTCGGAATATGCAGCGGAGCCCGCTTTGGCGCATGCCGGCGGGGAGGACGGTTTGTCCTTGGTGCGGCGGATTCTCGAAGAGGCCGGTCGGCATCTCAACGCGGGCGGAAGCCTGGTGGTCGAGATCGGACAAGGGCGAGAGGAACTAGAAGCGTCTTTTCCCAGCGTTCCGTTCCAATGGCTCGATACGGAACTCAGCGAGGGCGAGGTGTTCGCGCTTTCGAAAGAACGGCTTCCCTGCTAACGCTAGCCGCAAGGCCGCAAGCGTGACTGCTGCTGCTTAGTTAATTGCAAGGGCACCACTGAAACATTGATTCAGTCCTGGTTGAAAAGGCTCTACGCGGCGATCTTTGGAACCCGCACGCCGGGCGACACGACGCCCGAAAGTTCCGTGCCGCAAGCCTCCCCTCCTGAAGCGCCCGCCACAATCCCTGATGATTCGATGGATGCCGTGCCGTTGGGGACTGAGGCTCCCCCTCCGACAACAGGCGACAGTACTCCGCCGGCCCTGGATAAACCGCTTGAAGCCTTTGTGGAACCTGCACCGCAAGACTCGACTATAATGCCTGAGACTCCACATGAAGCTACGCGGCCGGGCGCCGATGTACCTCCTGAAACTCGAGAAGACGCGAAGCCGCAGGGCCCTACCGAACCACCCTCAATCTCCGAAAGCGCCATGCCGCAAGAGCCTCACACACCAGAAGCCTCGACAAACATGGCGTCGCTACGACGCCGGTACCGGCGCTCGTATCGCGTGCAGCTCAACCTAGCGCAGCGGCCGCTGTTTTGTTGCTGCTGCATCGGGCTCGGTGTCGAAGACACGAGGCGGCTGAGGCGCGTTTTGGCCCTGACGCGAGCGGTTGTCCGCAATTGGCGCTAGAGCAGGTTCAGGGTCTGATCGAGGCAATTTCGCCTCGGCGGACTGACTCCACCAAACCCTGAGCCGCGCTAGAACCTCATCAATGCGACTATCCAAACGCCCCGAAATGGTGCGAGATGCCGGTGCCGATCTCGCGGACCTGCTCGTAGGTTTCCTGCATGGGCGCAAGGAGTTCGCGCTCCAGGCGGCCGTATTCGTCGACGCCGTGTGGACGGTAGCTTGCTTTTTCCTCGTAGTCCTCGCCGGTGATCGTGCTTGCCGAACGATACGGGAAGACCTGCCGCATAAACTCCACGACCTCCGGAATATCGAGGCTGAGCGCCAGACCGAGCACTCGTTCGTAGGACATGTCATTGCGTGGTGCGAAGCGTGGCAGGCGGGCGGCAAGACTGAAGATATGCATGATGAGCGACAGCCGGATCGCCTGCAGCAGATCGAGTTCCAGACGCGTGTCGTCGGGGACCTTTCCGGCTTCAAGACCCAGTCCCTCGAGGATCGCGTGCAGGTCGATGGCATCGATGCGCATATGGTGGGCGAGGCGATTGATCTCGCTGGCGCGCATGTCCTTGAGCAAGGCTCGCGACAGTTGCCGGAATGCCGGTTCCAGATGCGGTTCGCGGCCCCAGGAAGCCCTTGATGCCCAGAAACCTGCATCGAAGATGTAGGCGTTGGCGCCCATGGCGTTGAGGCTGGAAAGCTGTTTGCCGCGAGCGACCATTTCCAGGATGTCGGTGAGGCGTGGCGACTGCTTGGCCAGCGCAACAAAGCGTTCGCGATCGTAGCCGGTCGCATGGCCAAGCCCGGCAATGACGTTGGCGATGTAACCGAACTGCTGCAGGATGGCGTTATTGGGGATCGCGCGCATGCGTGAGGGATCGCCGCGATCCACGGCCTGTGCCACGTCGGACTGCCGTTTGACTGCTCGTGAACCGGTCTTGAACAGCAGGTTGGGGCCGAACGCACCGAGCATGGCGCGATAGCCGGGGTGGGTGAATAGCTGCTGCTGATAGTCCCGGAGCCGCAGGAAGAAATCCAAGAGCAGGTTTTCATCCGCGTAGAAGGGATCCTCGCGGTCGTCGATATGGAAGCTGTCCCTGATCACCGCGGCCAAGGTCTCGGTCGTCAGAGTTGTGTCGGCGAAGAACATGAAGCCGTCGCCACCTTGGAAACTGGTTTCGTGTTTCAACGGCAGGCTGTGACTCTTGAAGCGGCGGCGAACCTCGTGTGGAAGCACGTAAGCCAGGCGTTTGCTGAGATTGCCGGGATGCGCACCGCGGCCCATGGACTCGCCGTGAGTGGAGAAGATTAAGGTCTCGACGTCCTCGAGACCGGCGGCGGCCAGCGCCTGAATCGTGGACAGGTGCAGGCGTTCGATCTCGAGCGTGGCTGCGACTTGTCCGATAAAACGACCGGCGTCAGAAAAGCCCGTCTGAATTGCCAGACGGCCGCGGTCTTTGACGTAATCGCGATAAGTCTGCTCCTGGAGGAGGTCCTCCATCAGGCGGGCGCCTCGTTCGAGGCCGTCGGGCGTCTCGAACAACGGCGAGATGTCAACGATGTCAGCAACGTCGAAGAGCCGCGCCAGATAGACCGCGATCATAATCGTAGCTGGAGATTCGCACTCGGCGATAAGGAAACGGATCGGTGTCTCGCGATCGACATGCTTCTTTATCTGGGCGATCATCGCAAACTGGCGTATCGCGGTTGCGGTCTCGAGCTCGAGCGTGCCGAAGTTCACGGTTTCGGGGACGGCCCGGGCGTGCTGAATATGTTCGGCGAGGTTCTGGATAGCCCGCCGTTCGGCGATGTTCTGGGTCCACGGCTCGCGAATGAGCGCGCGCAGGGCGTTGTCCAGCTGGGCCGCGTTGATGCGGACATGAATGTGGGACGCGCCCAGTCCGGTGGCCTCCAGCAGTCCACGCAAAGAGGCCAGCGAACGCTTCATCTGGGCTGACTCAACGACTCCAATCAAGGTGTCGATCAGCGCGACCAGTGGCTCGACAGAGGTCAGGTTATAGCTGTCACTTGCAGCAATAACGTTGGCGGCTTTGGCCAGCCCGGCACTATCACTGCTGACACCTTCGAGGGCCTGGACGTGTTCCTGGACGGCGGCAATGGCAAGGTCCAGTTTGCCAGTCAGCTGACGGCTGACGCGCTCAATCTCCGGCTCTTCACCAAGGCGATGCTTCAACAGCAAGAAGCGTTGGCGGATGTCGTTCAAGGCCGACAACTTTTCCTGCAGGCGAAGTTTGAATGACGCGATCCACGTAATGTCGGTGCGACCATCGAGATCGTACCCGACCCAGGAGGCAATCGTCGCCAGCTTCGGCTTGGCTTCAAACGCCTTGTCCCCAAACGTGTCGTGGGCGACGCGATAGAAACGGTTGAGCAAACCCTCAAGCGCGTTACGCAAGTTGGCGATCGATGACTGCGCGCGGCGGTGCTCATAGGCAAGATCGATGGGCTCGTCCGGCCGATGCGGCGGACGGGCGCGGTCGGAGGCAAGATCATTGCCGCTGGCGGCGATCTCCACCATCTGCGCGGAGAGCGCTTCGGAGACACCAAAGGTCGGGTGCGCGGTCAGTACGATGCCGGCTTTTGCACGTGACCACGCAGCTTGGAAGGCCTCGAAGTCGGGCCTCTCGCCTTCCCGGGAAATCGTCGCGGCAACGAGCGCAGCAAACGCGTCGCCGTTTTCCTTGTTCCCTTCTTGGAGGCCAACGCGCTCGCGCAAGGTACGGGCGCGGTTGAGCAGCGCGCGGTCCATCAGCCGGGCGGTCAGATCCCTAAGATCGGGCAGTGTGATCTCGCCTGCTTCCAGGCGGCGGGAAAGCTGGAAAGCTACCGAAACAATCGGATTTAGCCAGGGCGCATCGGGGAGGTTGCTGCGAAGATCTCGCAACTCGTCGCGGAGCTTGAACTCATCAAGCAGCTGTCCCGCCGTTGCAGACGTCTCGTTTGTGAACACCGCTATCGAGCCTCTATAAACTGTTCCATGGATTCCAGGTGCGCCCTGGCCTGTCGCGTTCGGTCCTTGGCCGTTAGGCGGCCAGCTTGGAGACGACCCCGGCAACGGTCGATCCCATGTCTGAGGGAGTGGGTGAGATGGTGACGCCGGCGGCCTTGAGTATCTCGACCTTTTCTGCAGCAGATTCGCCGAAGCTTGTGACGATGGCACCAGCATGGCCCATGCGGCGACCCTTCGGAGCGGATAGACCAGCGATGTAGGCAATAACCGGCTTCGACATGTGGTCACGCGCATACTCGGCGCCTTCGGCTTCTTGAGGGCCGCCGATCTCGCCGATCATCAAGACAGCGTCGGTCTCCGGATCCTTCTCAAACTCCTCAAGAATGTCGCGGAACGACGCGCCGTTGATGGGGTCACCGCCGATGCCGACGCTGGTCGAAATGCCAAGACCCAAGGACTTCAACTGTTCGGCGGCTTCATAACCAAGCGTGCCCGAGCGCCCAATTATGCCAATGCGGCCGCGCTCGTAGATGTGGCCTGGCATGATGCCGAGCATGGCACGGCCTGGAGAAATCGTACCGGCGCAGTTTGGTCCGGCCAGCCGCATGCGGTTGGCTTTCTTGTAGCGGCGCATGTAGCGCTTGACGCGGATCATGTCCTGAGCGGGAATACCGTCGGTGATGCAGGTGCAGTATTTGATGCCTGCGTCAGCTGCTTCCATGATGGCGTCGGCCGCGAATGGCGGCGGCACGAATACGATTGATGCTTCCGCCCCGGTCTCGGCCACAGCGCCCTTGACCGTGTTGAAGACAGGACGGCCAAGGTGCTCGGTGCCGCCCTTGCCCGGCGTCACGCCGCCGACGACGTTGGTGCCGTAATCAATCATTTCCTGAGCGTGGAACGTGCCGATGCGGCCGGTGAAGCCCTGGATAAGGATCTTAGTATTCTCGTCGATGTAAATCGCCATGTCGTGTCACCTCCCTTATGCGGCTTCAGCGTTTGAGTCTTTGGCTGCGGAGACCGCTTTCTCAGCAGCGTCGCGGAGGCTATCGGCGGCGCGCAACGTGAGGCCGCTTTCAGCAATGATCTTGCGACCCTCTTCGACGTTGGTTCCGGCGAGGCGCACAACGACCGGTATCTTGATGTCCAGCTCCTGGACCGCAAGCACCACACCCTTGGCGACCCAGTCACAGCGGTTGATGCCCGCAAAGACGTTGACCAGGACCGCCTTGACGTTGGAGTCGCGCAGAACCGCGCGGAACGACTTTTGCACCCGCTCCGGGCTGGCACCGCCGCCGATATCCAGGAAGTTGGCAGGTTCGCCGCCGGCGACCTTGATCATGTCGAGCGTCGCCATGGCGAGCCCAGCGCCATTGACAATGCAGCCGATGTCACCTTCGAGGCCGACGTAGGAAAGGCCGCGATCAGAGGCGTACGTCTCGCGGGTATCTTCCTGCGACTTGTCGCGAAGCTCGGAAATCTGCGGGCGGCGGAAGAGAGCGTTATCGTCGAACGACATTTTGGCGTCGAGAGCGACGACGGCGCCTTCCTTGGTGATGACGAGCGGATTGACCTCAACCATGGTCGCGTCAAGATCGCGGAACGCACGGTAACAGCCGAGGATAGTGCGCTCAAACTTGTTGACGAGTTCAGGCTCGATACCAAGGCCGAATGCGATTTCGCGCGCCTGGAAGCCCTGCATGCCAACAGCCGGATCGACGACCACGCTGAGCACCGAATCAGGGTCCTGCTCGGTGATCTCTTCGATGTCCATGCCGCCAGCGGCAGAGGCGCAGACAACAATGCGTTCCTTGGCACGGTCCATGACCAAAGAGAGATAGTACTCCTTGTCGATGTTGGTGCCTTCCTCGATGTAGAGGCGCGAGACCAGTTTGCCTTGCGGGCCGGTCTGCGTGGTCACCAGCTTCTTGCCAAGGAGGGCATCGGCGGCCTCCCAGATTTCTTCGTCCGAGCGGCATATCTTTACGCCGCCCGCCTTGCCGCGCGCACCGGCGTGGATCTGGGCCTTGACGACCCAGACCGAACCGCCGATTTCGTTGGCGCGATAAGTGGCCTGTTCTGGCGAATAGGCAAGGCCGCCGCGGGGGATTGGCACTCCGAACTTCGACAGAAGCTCTTTGGCTTGATACTCGTGGATATCCATTCCGTCCTCCCTTATTGATTATACGGCAGCCCTTGCTCGCCGTTTGTTGGGTCAGCCCTTACGAGCTGACGCTGCTGCCTTAATGGCTTCGTTTGTCGCGATCACATTGCGGGCCATACGCTCGGAGGCTGCGTCGATCATCTTGCCGTCCAGCGACGCGGCGCCCTTGCCCTGCTCCTCGGCTTCCCGCAAAGCAATGACCATGCGTTCGGCTTTCTCGACTTCCTTGTCGGTCGGCGAGAACACCTCGTTGGCCATGGTGATTTGCGATGGATGGATGGCCCATTTGCCCTCGTAGCCGAGTGCGGCGGCGCGGCGGGCGGAGAGCATGTAACCTTCGGGATCATCAATGCCGCCGAACGGACCGTCGATCGCGCGCAGGCCGTAGGAACGACATGCGACCAGCATGCGGGTCAACGAGGCGTGCCACTGATCGCCGGGATAATCGGGGTTGAGACCGCCGATCACAACGGTGCGCGAGCGCAGGCTTGCGGCGTAGTCGGCGACGCCGAAGTGGAGGGCTTCAATACGGTTCGGATACTTGGCAACGTCTTCAACATTGGCCATACCGAGTGCGGTTTCGATCAAGGCTTCAAGACCGATCCTGCCCGGTTCGAAGCCCTTGGCCTGCTCGATCTGGTTCAGCATGGCATCGACCATATAGAGGTCCGCTGGGACACCGACCTTAGGAACAAGAATGGTGTCGATGTGCTGGCCGACTTCCTCGATGAGCTCGACGACATCACGGTACATGTAATGCGTGTCGAGGCCGTTGATGCGGATCGATACCGTCTTACCGGCGCCCCGCCAATCCATTTCTTTCAGTGCGGCGATGATATTAGCACGGGCATTGATCTTTTCGGGCGGTGCGACGGCGTCTTCCAGATCGAGGAAGATGTAGTCGGCTTCGCTATTCATAGCCTTTTCGAACATGTTGGGGTTGGACCCCGGCACAGCGAGTTCGCTGCGGTGCAGACGGGCTTTGCGAAGGTTGTATAACGTATGACTCATCGACGTTTTCCTTTGTCGCGCATGCCATCATAGTCGTGGCAGGGCCTTTTTTGGCATTTGGTTGGTCGTACTTATTTCGACGAACCCGCAGCGATCCGAAATGCACGCCGTTGTGTGCGCTAGTCGGCTCGTGTGCAGGCGTTGTCCCTGGTGACGCCGCAGATGTCCGCGACGCTAATCGGCATACCAGATGTGGCTTCGCCGGTGCTAGCTTGACGTCAGGCGGCCTTGCGGCCGGTTTCTTCACGCGAGGAAGCGGATTTGGTCGCCGTCTCGCTGAAGTATTGGGCCGCTGCGCCTGTCCCCGAGCCGAGTTCGATATTGATGCCGCTATCGCGCAGCGCCATTTCGACACCGAACAGGGCACCGCCGATCATGACCTCGTCGAGCGCGCCGAGGTGGCCGATGCGGAAGACCTTGCCGGCGACCTTTGTCAGGCCAACACCGAGGGATACGTTATAGCGGTAGTAGGCGGTCTTAACGACGTTGGCACTGTCGATGCCTTCGGGCACGTAGATCGCGCTGACTGTGTCCGAGTGCCACTTGGGCTCTTTCGCGCAAAGCTTGAGGCCCCAGGCGTCAACCGCCTTACGCACACCCGCGGCCATACGCGCGTGGCGGGCGAAAATGTTCTCCAGGCCCTCGTCGGCGATCATATCGAGGGACGTACGCAGGCCCCGCAGAAGCTGAGTGGCCGGTGTGTAGGGGAAGAAGCCGAGGTCATTGGTCTTGATCATGTCCTCGAAAGAGAAGAAGCAACGGTTCATGCGCGGCTGCTGTGACTTGTTGGCCTGCAGGGCCTTGTCGCTGACAGCGAGGATGCCGAGACCGGTCGGCAACATGAAGCCCTTCTGCGAACCCGAAACGCAGCAGTCGACACCCCATTCGCTCATGCGCATGTCGATCGAAGCGACCGAGGACACACCGTCGACCATCAGTAGAGCTGGGTGATTTGCCGCGTCCATCGCCTTACGTACGCCGGCAATGTCGCTGGTTACGCCGGTGGCGGTTTCGTTCTGGGTGGCGAAAACCGCTTTGATCTCGTGAGCGGAATCCTTGGACAGGATGTCAGCGTACTTTTCGAGCGGTACGCCGGTGCCCCACTCTTCGTCGCAGAGTATGACCTCAAGGCCCATCCGCTCGGCCATGTCGACCCAAAGGTGCGAGAACTGACCAAAACGGCTCATTAGCACCTTGTCACCGACGGCGAGTGTGTTTTCCATCGCCGCTTCCCAAGCGCCCGTGCCGGAGGACGGGTAAATGAACACGCGCCCGTCTTTCATCTTGAAGACCTTCTTGATGTCTTCGAACAGCGGCAACGTGAACTTCGGGAATTCGGGGCTACGCATGTCCTCCATGGGCAGATTCATGGCCATGCGGACAGGCTCTGGAATGTTTGTTGGACCGGGGATGAAGAGGTGCGGCTGTACGAGCATTAGGCAAGTCCCTCCCAATTCTATATTTGTTTATTGCGAAGCTTTGTCTCGGCCGGTGCCAGGATTTCGGCTTCGGCTGACGTCCTCGTTTTTATGGACTTTGGTCGCACACCCCACAACACCCGCGCGGATAGGAATTGCCACCTGTTTGGATAGGCGAAGGACAGTTTCAGAATCTATGCGAAGCAACAGGTTAGCGCTGGCCGCCTACCCGATGGGGTAGGCCGTCAGCCGGGCGGGTAGGCAGTTTACTACCTTTCCAGATGGGCGGATCTACGCCGCCTCTCGCATCTGGCCTGAATCAAGAGAACCGATCAGAGGCGCTGGAGAGATACATCGCGACGGCCATAGCGCGGTTATTCGCGCCGATCTTCTCGTAGAGGTTCTTGAGGTGATATTTGACCGTGTTGCGCGAAATGCCGATTCTAGTCGCGATCTGCTCGTTGGTCCAGCCGTTGGCAAGAGCGCGCAGGAGTTCCTTTTCCCTGACGGTCAGGTTCTCAAGCGGATCGCTCATCAGGGCGCTGATGTCGATGAAGGGTATGCTCATGCGACCCTGGTGGACGCTGGCGATGGTATCAATCAGCACTGATGGGTCATCGGCCTTGGAGGTGACCCCCCAGGCGCCGCTCTTGACGGCTTCGCGCAGGACCGCGGGAGAGAAGTCTCCGGTGTAAACAATAACCCGCGTCGGCAGATTGCGGCGTTTGATAGCCCGAAGCACATCACCGCCGGTCATATCAGGGAGGCCCCAACCGATAACGCCGACCTCGATCCGCTGGCGCTCACACAACGAAATGAACTCTGATCCGCTGTCGACCATCTCGCGCACAGAGAAGCGTGCATCACGCTCTATGTAGTCGAATAGCCCGGCACGCACGATCGGGTTCTTGTCGGCGACGGCAATTGGAACCGCGCTCTGATTACGTTTCGCCACGCGGTCGGACGGAGCGGACGCGCCTTGCGACTCGGATTGAGCATAGATCTGTGGTCGCGCCTGCATCGATTGGTAAATCCCCAGGTGTCGAATCGTGCTGCTCGTTGTGGCCTTTAGTCTATAGCGAACCGCCCGGATAACACCAGTGCTAAGGGACGTGCCCTGAGACAGCAAGATATTGCATCGCAAAAGGAAAACACCACGTGTGTGAGCCGGCTGATCAAAGCACTCCATCTTGAGTCGGAGTTTTCGGGGTGTTGTTCAAATCCGGAAGGTCATCGAGCGCAACGGGAAATGGTGCCTACGGACTGATTTCGCCTTATCGGTGCGGCAGGCCGCTGGCTCTTCAGCCGCCGTCCTATTGGAGGACGCCGGCTCATGCTTGATTGGCGGGCACGCCCCGTCGCGGTGACGCGATCCAGCCTGACCACCAACACTTTTACGGTGGTGTGAGGACGTACACGACTATGACGATTGCAAATAGGTCCAAGCCACTGCCCGACTTCCACGACCGTTTCCCTTGGTGGGGCGGCGATCTCCAGACGCTTCGCAATCAACTCCTCCGGGGACCCGAGCACCTTGGCGGTGATACGACTCAGGTTCTCATCCCCCTGAGCGACGGCAGCGATGATCGCCTCATCGCCTACGTCGACACACCGCCGCGCTCCGCAAATGAACCGCTCGTCATCTTGATCCACGGCCTGACAGGCTGCTCGGAGAGCACCTACATCCGTGCAAGCTCGCGGTTTCACCTGGCGCGTGGGCGGCGCGTGTGCCGGCTCAACCTGCGCGGTGCTGGGCCATCGCGGGCAACCTGTCGAGGCTATTACCACGCCGGCTGCGCGCGTGATCTTATCGATGCGCTCGAGGGGTTGGCGGCCGTCGTTCCGGCGGACAGAGTTTTCATTGTGGGCTATTCACTTGGCGGCAACATATTGCTCAATCTGCTGTCCGAGCTGCGCGATGACCACGCCATCATCGGAGGCGCTACAGTGAGCGCGCCGATCGAACCGCTTCAGGCTGCCGAACGCCTGATGCACACCCGCAACTTCTTCTACCACAGGTTCTTATTGCGCCGGATGAAGAAGGACGTGCTGCATCTGCGTGCCGAGCTAAGCGAAAAGGAGGCGGCGGCGGTTCGGCGCTCAAGGTCCGTTTATGAATTCGATGACGTGTTTACCGCGCCCCGAAACGGCTTTGACGGGGTTGAGGACTACTACCGGCGCACGGCCGGGGCCGCCCATGCCCGGCGCGTCGGCGTGCCGTTGCTGATGGTCCATGCCTTGAATGATCCATGGATTCCGGCCGAGCCTTATCAGCTACTTGCGAATAATCCTCCGAGATTTGTCGAGCCTGTCCTAGTGCCCAGCGGTGGCCACGTCGGATTTCACGGCGCTGACTGCGAAGAAGCCTGGCACGATCGCCGCATCGAGGCGTTCCTTGCACCGCTGCAGCACAATGCGATCGAGCGATCGTTATAGAGCTGCGAAATCCCGCATGACTGCCGAAGACCTTTCCGCAGCTAGCTTTCAAGATTGAGAAGCGCGCGCTTGAAGCTTGATGCACCCGAGGAACGCAGTGGGACAAAGGGTTTCTCGAATTTGCGGCACAGTGCCTTGGCTCTCTCGCAAGCGCCGTGACTGACGCAGTCAATTGGGCAGAAGACGGCATCGCAGCGGGTGACGAGTCCGTCGATCAGTTCAACGGTCTGTTCAAGTCCGCCATCGTGATGAAACATCTCCGCATTAGTTTCTTCAGCAATGGCCTTCAAGCGATCAATCGTGCTGGGTCGACCGCCAAGATAGAGAACCCGTCGCGGCGGCAGGTCGAGTTGACAGGCCTGCGCGCCTGGACAGCCGCTACGATCGGCTGCGAGGCGTGCGCGGCGTGCGTCGCGTTCAAGCTGGTGAAGGCGACTTTGAAGCTTTGCGTTTAGGGCCTCCATATCGCGGGCGCGCTGCCTGGCAGAGATCAAAGCGCGCTCACGGGAAATCAGCAAACGTGCGGCGCGGTCGGTACCGCGGCCGGCTCGGAAGGACGTTGCCGGTGCAGCTTGCGGCTCGCCACGCGCGGCAAGAAGGTCTGCCTTGAGGACTGTGATCTGTCGGTCGCGACGCTCGATCGCGCGTTTTTGACGGTCGGCTTCGCGCAGCAGTCTGTCTTCCAATTCCTCCAAGCGGGAGCCTAGGTCCGAGGCTTTAATGGCCGCCTGATGGGTCGTGCGACCCAAAACGTGGCTCAGCATGTGGACTTCGCCAAAGGCTCGCTTGCGCAGATCCGGTGAAACGTGAGTGTGAGAGAGAAGTGCCCAGTACGCGGCGGGGATCTGCCCCGACGAATATGCGCCTTGCCAAAGAGCGACGAGTTCAGCTTCGTCTGATAAGCGTCCGACCCGGTGCACCATGCCGCTGAACCGGCGCTCTAGCTCTTTCTGGATGAGGCGCGATGTCTTGCCGTACTGAGAAGCCTCGCGGACGAAGTAGGCATGAATGTCATAGTCGGCGGTGCCCGGGTCGATGTGAAGGTCAAGCTTGCGCGCGAGCTTCAGGATGTCCGCTTGGGAAAGGCAGGTGCCGATGATCGAACATTGAAGGTTGCCGGGTACCTCCCAAACCGCCCAGCGCCTCTTGCCTTCCGGCGGCCCTGGTTCATGGTTGCCAGTTCCACAGCAGTCGTCTTCATGCCTGTCGGACCTTGTCAAAGCTCACCTCAACTGCCAAACGCCGAACTGCTCCGATGCAAGCTTCAGTTGCTGATGCTCGCAATCGGAAAATTGTCTACTATATTTATCAGCAAATGTATTTGGTCAATTCAATATTGCGAGTTAGGCCGGTCCGCTGGCAAACCTCCGGCTGCAGCATCAGCCGCTTAACCTTGAAGAGTTCAGCTTTTGCGGTTGGCGTCAACGCTCTCGTCCGTTAGGCAGAACAGGCCGTGATGATGTACACTTTCGGGCACCGCTGGATTTGGAGCGCTCTTGGAGTGGCATGCCCGAGCGTTATGGTCGAGGCTGGATCGGAGTCGGCGGCACCAAAAAGAAAAGTTCGGAGAACGCCTTAAATGAAAGTGCCAAAGCAGATATCAGACGGCATTCGGATTCTCGTGCGGTGTCACGCTTCCGGTGATCAGCTGGTCAAAATCGCTGTTGTGGCGCAGGAACTTGGTCTCACCAAACAGATGGCTCTCAAGCTCTCGAACATACTTCGGCAGCTTGGATTTCTTGATACCGTTCGGGGACCAAATGGCGGAGTCCGGCTTACGGCGGCGGCAAGAGAGGCGACGGTCGGTGAGGTTGTGCGTTCCCTTCTGACTCGTCCGGAGCTTCGTC
>CAXXFS010000033.1:0-1269710 GCA_963669235.2 uncultured Filomicrobium sp. | reverse complement strand
CGATCTGCAGATGAGCGAAGTCCTGACAGACACCGGACCTTTGCTGAAGGACCTGCTCGACGGGGGTCGATACGTCGGTGGTCGTGTTGTCAAAGCGGAATTCTTCGAAGATGCGCTGCATCAGCCGGCGGGCGCCTCCAGCATAGGCATGCCGTCGGGGAAAGATGGCCGTGCGAATTCGTAGAGCGGTCCGGAGGCCTTTGCATACAGAGATGGGCAGATAAACTGTATGACGTCCGCAGGAAGGGCCTGGCGTCCGGAGGGAAAGTCCTGCCACGGGGTTGTTGCCTCAAAGGGTGGCGCAGCGGCCTGCCTTACCTCGATTTCGCTGAGCGAATGTACAGAAAGCTCGATGTGCTCCTGCTCCAATGAGATCAGTGTCGTCGGATTGCCGAAATAGTCGGCGCGGTCGTGACGGGCGGTCAGTGCCGGATCGATAATCAATTGGTGCGATAGAATGCTCTGGTTTCGACAACCCGCGGCGACAGGTGCAACAGGTGGTTGGACTGGATTACCGGGGCACCATAGACGTACGCTGTGCGGTGGCTAATTCTATAGAGTGACATACTACTAACGATGTGAACTGAAATGCAGTCGCTGAGGTTTTTCGTCGGCAAGACTGAAATATTGGCGTGAAACCAGCTCCGACAAGCGTGGCAATTCATGTATGAGTTCTTGCAACAGTCCGCCGAGGGCTTGGCGGCCGCCGTTGGTGGAGACTTTTGATAGTTCACGGACGTCGGCAAGACGAACTTTCGTCAACAGATCCAAGGCCAATCTCTGTTCAGGCGTGCGCACGGCGTCATCGGCCGACTTCGGCAGCTTACCGATGTGCTGGGAGATAAGAGCCAGCTGGTAGGCGAGGCTGCGCGGATTGGTTTCGTCGATGATCAGAAGGTCCAGAACCAGATGCAATTCCGGTGCGAAGCGATAGCGTGACCTGAAGGTGATGTAGCTATCGGCGGCCTGCAAGGCGAAGAACATATCGTCACTGTCGAGATCATCGCCTTCACTCGTTGCAAACAGTGATAGCAGCAGGGTCGCGAGCTGATGGGCACGTTCCACCCGGCGGCCTAGGTCCATAAACAGCCAGCCGTTGTTGCGCGTCATGTTCTCATGAGACATGCCGGAGAACGCACCGAGCCTGTCAAGGAGGTCTTCAGCGGCTTCGATGATGTCAAGAGCATTCGTGATGGCGGCGCTTGGCAGGGCGTCCTTGTCGACAGTCGGTGTCGGTAATTGGACGGCGACTTTGTCAGCGGAAAGACCGGTCAGGACGCGCCAACTGTCTTCAGACAGCCGGTCACGGCACTGTACCGCGATGTTTGCGGATGCTCTCAAAAGTTTTCGGCAGGCCCTGCATTCTATCGGCGCTGGTGCATAGCTCGTTGAGCGACGCCCAGAGCATATCGGCTTCCGCGTCGACATCGGCCAGGTCGTGGGCTGATGCCTCATCCCTTTCCAGGATCGCGCGCAGGGCCTTGATCGGTCGCTGACTTGTCGAAAGCGCGAGAAGGTCCCGCAGCGCTGCGCTCCAGGGCTTGCCGAATAATACGCAACGTTCCGTCGGCACGTTTCGCAATACCGGCCAAGCCAAAAGAGATTGTCAGCCGTTCGGCTCTCCAGGCCGGCGGAGCGCCGCTGTACGGCGGCGTTTTTGCGCCGCGATGCGTCTCAGGCTGATGTTGGGTATGGCGCTGTCCTTGCCGATAACCCAGACGTCTCGCGAACGGGCGTCGGAGGAGCTAAGCGCGACTGTGGTTCCGTCATCGACTGACAGCGCAAGTCCACCTGGCATGACGCGGAACTCGCCGTCGATCGAACTGACGTAAACGCGCAGTGCGTAGTGTTCAGGGATCAAGCCGTTTGTTGTCCAAGCCGGTGCGGTTGCGAAACCGACTGGACGCTCGGCCACCAGGAGCGGGCCTTTGAAACGGATTTCAGCTTGGAGTTCGGCCCGGCCTTCAGGCGATAACGTTGTGGCGGTGCGGCCTTGTGCAGCTTCACCCGGGCTACCGGTGCCTTCTTGAGCATTGTGGATGATGTGCTGCTCGAATTCCGCAAGGCACCTGCTCGCGGGCCAACGGGTCACCAAGCCACAATCGCGGCGTGTCGGGGATAATGAGGCTTTCCTGCAGGAAGCGCTGGGAGAGGATTTCAAGATACCCTGACAGGCCCCCGGTTCTCCACCACGGCAGTGCCGAGAGCATTCACCATGATATTAGGGTCTTGGCGGCAGGCTTCGACAAGACCGACGGGGCCGTCGAACGCATCGGGAGCCAGCTCCAGCGGGTCGGCGCGGTGACCTTCGATGGCGCGAACCAGAAGATCAATTTTCTTCAGTCCGTCGATCGTTTTGAGATAGACGCGGTTGCCGACGACCCGAAGGTCAGACCCCTGGACGCGTTTCTGGCGCATGTAGCGGGCCATAAAGGAGTGGCCGACAAACGCCGAATCGCCGGGGCAGGGCGCGAGCACCGCGATCAACGGGTCATCACCCACCTGCCCGGTTCAGAAGATCGTTGATGAGGCCTTGATAAAACGGCCCGATCCGCAGTGCATTGGATTGCCGGAACAGGCGGCCGGCAACCTCGGACAGGACCATGCGGTTGGCGAGCGCAAAGCCATGGCCAGCAGGTGTCTCAGTGTGCGTATCGATGACCCGCCAGTTGCCCTGGGGGTCGCGGGCGAAGTCGAGGGGCCAGGAAGGTGAGATGGCCTTTTTCCGGCACAAGTCCGTGCAGCGGGCGCAGGAAACTCTCATCGCTTTGAATAAGAGCGGGTGGGATGAGGCCATGCGAGAAGACGTCCTGAGGACCATAAAGATCGGCCAGGATGGCGTTGTAGAGCTGAGCACGCTGAATTGCCGCTCGTTCGATAAGGGCCCAGGTCTCCGAGTCGAAAACGAGTGGGAATAAATCCAGACGCCAGGACTCTCGTCCCGCGTTGGGGGTCGAAGAAGTTCTCGAATACCAGCCGTTCGATCTTTTGGGCGTATCGGGCCTGAACGGCGGGGACCGGTGCGCTCGAACCACCTCGCACAGGCTCTCCAGGCGGGGGCGACCTCACCGTTGTGGCCGGTCATCTCGTCATAGATGCCAGGCAAGGCGCGGTAACCCCGATCGGAGATATCCCCTTCGGCCGGAGCAGTTGCAGCGCTTGGTGTATTCATGGCGAGATCGGCGCGCGCTCCTTGCTGTTTTCGGGACGGCCACAATAACCTAAACGACCACTGCGCCATCCCTAAACCAGCCTATCGCAATTCGTTAACAATCTATCGGTGAAGCGGCATCATTTGGCCGAAAGTCTCGATAGGTGATGCCTAAGGGCGACGGCTTTGATGAGATATGGAGCGAATCTGTTCAGTGGAACAGTCTTAAGTCGAGCGTTGCCGGGTAATCCGGATTTGGGCGTGCCGGTGGTACGAGCAATGGTCCAGGTGAATGACCACATGCCTCGAATCGTGCGTGTCGCCGACCCTCCGCTTCAAAAGCGTTGATTGGAACCGTGTCGAAATATTTGCCGCCCGGGTGAGTGACATGATAGCGGCAGCCGCCAAGTGGCCGTCCTGTCCAGGTATCGACAAGATCAAAAATCAGCGGTGTGTGTATTCCAATTGTCGGGTGCAGGCACATCGGAGGCTGCCAAGCACGATAGCGCACACCGGCAACACCCTCTCCCTGCAATCCGGTCATGGCAAGCGGTACGTGCCGACCGTGACAAACAATAACATGACGGTCTGTCGTCATTCCCGTCGCTTTAATCTGCAGGCGCTCTAGAGACGAATCGACGTAGCGAGCGTTGCCACCGGGAGCGCCTTCTTCGCCCATGACGTGCCAAGGTTCAAGGGCCTGACGCAACTCCATCGTGATGCCATCATAGGTAACGCTGCCGAACAATGGAAAGCGGAATTCATAGTGTGGGGCAAACCACTCCGCGTTGAAATCAAACCCATGGTCGGCCAGGTCTTGGAGGACGGACGTGAAGTCGTGCCAGACGAAATGGGGCAGCATGAAGCGGTCGTGCAGATCGGTGCCCCAACGCTTCAGTCGGCCTTTGTAGGGCGCGTCCCAGAACCTCGCGATCAACGCTCGCAGCAGAAGCTGCTGGGCAAGGCTCATGCTTGGATGCGGCGGCATCTCGAAGGAGCGAAACTCCACGAGACCCAAACGGCCTGTCGGCCCGTCGGGAGAATACAGTTTGTCTATGCAGATTTCCGCGCGGTGCGTGTTGCCGGTGACGTCGATAAGCAAGTTTCGAAACAGGCGGTCGACAAGCCACAGAGGGACCGCCTCTTCGCGAGGTCCGGGTACCTGACTGAGCGCGATCTCTAATTCGTAGAGACCTTCATGACGGGCTTCGTCGACGCGTGGTGCCTGGCTTGTCGGCCCGATAAAGAGACCGAAAACAGATAGGACAGCGATGGATGGTGCTGCCAGTAGGTGATGAGGCTGGCCAAGAGATCGGGCCGGCGCAGGAATGGGCTATCTTCAGGCGTGGCGCCGCCAACGACAATGTGGTTGCCGCCACCGGTGCCAGAGTGGCGACCGTCGACCATAAACTTCTCTGTTCCAAGGCGGCTCTGGAAGGCAGCGTCATACAGTGTGGTCGTTGTGTCGACGGCCTCGCGCCAGCCTTTCGCGGGGTGGATGTTGACTTCAATGACGCCTGGGTCCGGCGTGACCTTGATTACGTTCAGTCTCGGATCGAACGGTGGTTCATAACCTTCAATGTGCACGGGCTGCTGAAGCGCTTCGGCGGTCTCTTCAACGGCCGCGATGAGGGCTGCATAATCCTCGGCGTTCTCAAGCGGCGGCATGAAGATGCATATGTGCCCGTCGCGTGGTTCGAGCGCCATGGCAGTGCGGACGGTGCAGGAAATCTCATTGATGCTAGTTGCTGGGATCGGCGGCGCTTCCAGAGTCACGATACGCCTTTGCTGCAACAGTGCACGGCGCTCGGGCAGAGGCTCGCGGTCGGCAAATGTATCTTGCGGCAAGACGTTCGGAAAATTGACCGGTGCAAGATAAGGCAGTCCGCCAAGCGGTAGGCGGAAGCCGACGGGTGAATCGCCAGGCATGAGGAACAGCCGGCCACGGCGGAACTGCCACCGTTCGGTGGCCCAGCGTCGTCCGCGGTCCTTGGTCTGCCAGGCTTGGATCGGCAAGACGTAACCGGTGGCGTTTTCCAGTCCGCGTTCGAACGCCTTGATGAGCCTAGCCCGCGCGGCTTCGTCTCCTAGCTTATTGTCTTCTGCGGTGAGATTGATCGGTAGCTTTTGTTCAATCAGCACGAAGTGGGCCGCATCCTCGTAGGCAGCGATGCCACTGTCGCTTGGCAGCCCCAGTTGTTCACAGAGTCTTGAGACAAACGTTGTCGTCGTGCTGATGTCGACAGGCTTCTGGGGGAGTTCCCGATCAATGAGTTGCGGGCGTTCCCACAGCGGCTGCCCGTCGCGGCGCCAGTAGCAGGCGAATGCCCAGCGTGGCAGTTGTTCGCCGGGATACCATTTGCCCTGACCGAAATGCATCAAACCGCCTGGGGCAAAGTCGGCAGCAAGGCGGCGCGTCAAGTCTTCGGCGAACCGCCGTTTGGTTGGGCCGACAGCCTGGTTTGTCCATTCTCCAGCCTCCATGTCGGTGGTCGAGACAAAGGTCGGCTCGCCACCCATTGTTAAGCGGACATCACTTCTTGCAAGCCGCTCGTCGACTTCATCGCCCAGTTTCAAGATCTGCTGCCATTGGCTTTCGGAATAAGGTTTGGTGACGCGCGGTGTTTCGGCAATTCGCTTGAGCTTCATGTCGAAGTCGAAGGTGACTTCGGCATCGCTATGCGCACCGCTGATCGGGGCCGCTGACGATGGGCTGGGCGTCGCCGCCAGGGGAATGTGTCCCTCGCTTGCAAGGAGCCCAGAGGTTGGGTCCAGGCCAACCCAACCGGCCCCCGGCAGGTAGACCTCTGCCCAGGCATGCAGGTCGGTAAAATCTTCGTCGGCTCCAGCGGGACCATCGAGCGGTTTGACGTCGGGCTTGAGCTGTATCAGGTAGCCGGACACAAACCGCGCAGCCAGACCAAGGTTGCGAAGGATTTGAACGAGAAGCAAGCTGGTGTCCCGGCACGATCCGGACTTTGTGGCGAGCGTTTGCTCGGGCGCTTGAACCCCTGGCTCCATGCGGATCAGATAATTTATGTGCTGCTCAAGATTGCGGTTTAGCTCGACAATGACGTCGAGGGTTGCGGCGTCCCTACTGAAGTTCTGCGTAGACAAGTAATCCTGCAACAATGGTCCAGGTGGCTCCGCGGCCAAATAGGGCCGGAGGTCCTCCTTCAGTGCGTCATCATAGGAGAACGGCCAATCTCGTGCGCTTTCTTCGACGAAGAAGTCAAAGGGGTTGAGAACGGCCATCTCTGCGACCAGGTCGACGGTCACGGAGAGCACGTCGGTTTTCTCATTGGGCACCATTCGGGCAAGGAAGTTGCCAAAGGGGTCCTGTTGCCAGTTAAGAAAGTGGTCTTTCGGTTCCAGGGTCAGCGAATAGCTGATGATGCGCGTCCGGCAGTGCGGCGCCGGCCGTAGCCTGATCACTTGAGGGCTTAGCGTGACGTGACGGTCATAACGGTAGGTCGTGCGGTGGGTCAGCGCGACTTTGATCGACACGTTCGGGGCTCCTAGGCTGTGTGGTGTTGGGCGAGTATTCGTCAGGAATCTGCGGAGAGTTAGTTCGATATCTGACTTTGGGACTGGGACTTGGTTTCCTGCGAGGGTTCGGTGGTGCTCTTGACGTCGTCATTGCTGTCGGCCGGCTGAATCCATTCTGGTTCATGGAGGTCGGGTGTCGCGTCAATCGTGACGAGAGCGGGATCGACGTCGATCTCGAAGTAACAGGCGCCGAGATCGTTGGTCAGTTCGATTAGGTGTCTTTGAGTGGCATCGTTGAACACATGCAGGTGGGTAATGAGGCCTGGGTCGCCCTTTGCCAAATGGATCATATCCTTGAGATCGGACAAGCGCTTGAGGAGCCTTGTCGGTGTTGGTACGTCGCAGACCGTACGGAGCTCCAAGACGGACTGCTCCGACTCGCCAATGCAGTGCGAAATCGAGCGGGCGAAGCTTTGCTCGAAAATGAGGAAGCGGGCCACGTTTTCAGGCTGCAACGGGCCTGATACGAGCCGTCGATAGGCATGGTGTCCGCCGCACGCTCGCAACAGCATCGACCAGTGGGTGAAATCCCCGAGTGCAGCACTGCTCTCGGCTGCACCGGTTTGTATCTGAGCGAACCGGACATCCAATAAGCGGCTCATCTGATCGGCCCGCTCGAGTTGTTTGCCAAGGTCGAAGAAGCGCCAGCCGGCGTCGCGGTAGAGCGTGGAATTCGAGATGCCATAGAGCGCGTAGCAGTCAATCTGGATGGCTTCGCAAGTATTGGCCAGCCTGCTCTCGCGCAAGGCTTTTTCCGGCAGATCCTTGACGCGGCGGTAGGCGCGGTTGGTCTGCATCCAGAAGTCTGTCGAGATCATTGCGCGTAGTGCTCTTGCGTTGGTGCGGGCGGCCTCAAGGCAGCGCAATACGGAGCCTGGATGCTCTGCGTCATTGACAAAGTAATGGATGACGCTCTCGCTGTCGGTTTCCGCATAACGCTTGTAGAAGTCCTCGCTTTCATCATAAAGCGCCAGAAGCCAGTCCCAGTTGGTGCCCTGAGCGCGGCCACGGTCGAAAGCGGTCTGCACGAGAAGAATGCGCGTAAGACCCGCGGTACGCTCGATGTATCGACCGAGCCAGAAAAGTGATTCAGCCTGGCGGGCCAGTAGATTCATGCGGTGGGTGTTCCGTTCTGACGTTGATGTTGAGTCTTCTGGGCAGTCTTTTCGGTTTGCGGCGATTCTTCCATCAATACCCAGGTATCCTTGGTGCCGCCGCCTTGGGATGAGTTGACGACAATGGAACCCTGCCGCAAGGCGACGCGTGTGAGGCCTCCTGGCAGTACCCAGGTGTCCTTACCTGTGACCGCAAATGGCCGAAGATCAACGTGCCGCGGCGCGACGCCCTCGTCGGTCAGCGTTGGGCACACGGATAGCCGGATCATCGGCTGTGCAATGAAGTTCTCAGGGTTCGCCATGATTGCCTTGCGACAGGCTTCGATTTGCTTCTTGTCAGCCATGGGACCGATAACGATGCCATAGCCGCCGGACTCGCCGACAGGTTTGACGACAAGCTCTTCAAGGTGTTCGAGCGTGTAGGCCAGGCCGTCAGCCTCTCGGCAGATATGTGTCTCGACATTCGAAAGGACCGGATCTTCGTTAAGGTAGTATTTGATGATTTGCGGCATGTAGGCGTAGACCGCCTTGTCGTCGGCCACGCCAGTCCCAGGAGCGTTGGCGATTGTGACGTTGCCGGCGCGTAGGCATTCCATGATTCCTGGTACGCCAAGGAGGCTGTCGGGGTTGAAGGCCAATGGATCAAGGAAATCGTCGTCAACCCGCCGATAGACGACATCTACGGCCTGCAAGCCGGTGATGGTCTTAGCGAAGAGACGCTTGTCGACGACGACGAGGTCGCGTCCTTCGACCAGGGTCACTCCCATCTCGCGTGCCAGGAAAATGTGCTCGTAGTAAGCGGAGTTGAAGACGCCGGGCGAGAGAAGGACAAGCTGAGGGTTATCGCAGCCGGGAGGGGCAGTTTCGATCAGTTTCTCTCTCAGCTTCTGGCCGTAATCGGAAACGTCGCGAACATTGAAGCCTTCCAACAGGTCGGGGAAGGCTCTTTGCATCAGGTGGCGGTTTTCTACGACGTACGAAACTCCGGAGGGCGTACGGGCGTTGTCTTCGAGTACGTAGAATTCGCCGTTGGCGCCTCGCACTAGGTCTATTCCGGCTATGTGCACATAGGTTCCGAGGGCAGGGGTGAAGCCCTGCATCTCCGGGCGGTAATTCGCGTTCCCGAGTACCAGGTCGCGCGGCACCACGGCGTCCTTGAGGATGAGCTGTTTGCCATAGATGTCGGCGAGGAACAGGTTTAGTGCGGCGACGCGTTGCTTCACACCTAGGTCGATGATGTCCCATTCCGAAGCCGTGAGGACACGAGGAATAGCGTCGAAGGGTAACGTGCGATCGATGGCATCGCGATCCGAGTAGACTGTGAATGTAACGCCGCGCTCGTAGAGGTCGTGTAGGGCGTCGGCGGCACGAACGGAGAGATCTGCGAAGGGAAGTTGTTCAAGACGCTGCCAGAACTCCAGCAGGCGTGGGCGGTCCTCGACGCCATCTCCCATGAGTTCACAGAAGGAATTGCCCGGTCGGTAATTGCTCAGCAGTGCGGGTTCCGAAGTGTCTCGAAAAGCGCTGAGCTGTGCCATGAAAACGGGCCCCCTAGTCTGAAATCAACGTCGTCATTGTGTCATCATTTATTTTTTCTGTCCAAACCTTATGCAGTGCAAATAATGCATATGTTTTAGGCGGTTCGGGCATTCCTTGGTCATTCGAGCGTGTTGGGGTGAGCCCAGATTTTTGCGCTCTGGTTTGCCCAAACCGCCCGGGGGTTTGTCAATTGTTGTCGGGCGCCGTTGACAGTCCTGTATTCGCTCCTGTCAGAGCGTTCGATCCGGGGGCTGCGCAACGTAACGCATCTGATGCCGTTGATCGTGCAGCATTACATTCGTGCACCGCACTGTGTTCGGTTGATTATAGATGCGCCGCTATGCGGTGCGAGGTTTTGTTTGGCTGATTCGACCTGACCGGTTGTTTCCTATTTGCCGTGAGGTGGTAGTATCGGCACCCCTGCGGGTCGTGGTGCGATCCGGGTCCGAGGTTTGCTTAATTCCGAGGTGTTGGATCAGCATGAGCAAGCAATTGGACTATTCGGGCCCGGGGGAAGGAACTGCAATTGGTCTAGAACGACTGTCAGATGTGTCGTTCATCTACATTGATCAAATGTGCGAGGCGGTGAAGACCTGGGGCCTTGAATTCAGACCTCTCAGGTTGCCTCCGGTGGGCGACAGCATGGGACGGATTAGCCAGTCTCGATGTGGTCCCTTGGAGATCGGCCATGCGAGAATTCTCACTGTTATCGATCAAATGGGTGCACCACCGGCCGGGCTGCTGACCTTCGTAATCCTGGAAAAGCGTTTGCGAAAACTCTGGTGGCGGGGATACGACGTCGGCAGCGACCGGGTGCTTGTGTTCCCGGTCGGTAGCGAGCTGAGGAGCTTGTCGGGCTCGGACTTTGAGATTCACACGATTTCTGTTGCAGAAAAGGTCGTTGCTGAGCTTTGCGATGAACTTGAGGTTCGCTGGCCAGGGTGTCGTGGGCATCCGGAGGTGTTTCAGGTCCCGTCCTATGTTCTCGAATTCATCCGGCAAAAGCTGCGGCGGTTCCGTGATGGCTCAATGGAGGAGCCATGGCCGAAGGCCGCCAGTTCCTGCTTGATCTTATCTCCTCTTGGTTGATTGCGACGAACAGGCCAATCAAAGGGCGCCCTCGTCCGCGTGCTCGCGACATGGCTGTCAGGAAGGCAAACGAGCTCATGGAGCAGGCGGATTGGTCCGAATTCAGTATGGCAACGCTGCAATATGCGTTTCGCGAGCGGTTCGGGATGACGCCCGCGGCTTTCGTCAAGGCACGTCGGCTTATTCTGGCGCGAAGAGAGCTGGCACTGGCGGCAAACGGTGAAACGACGGTCGGGGCGGTCATGGCCAAGGTTGGCTTTACACATGCTGGACAGTTTGCTTGTGATTATCGACGGTCCTTCAATGAGTTGCCCTCTGAAACACTCGAACGAAAAAGGTCGGCTGGAGAGGGAGATTTTTATCGGGCACCGTTTGAATAGTCCGTACTTTCTGACCCGCTCTTCGTTCTGCAGAATGGTTCCACATCGCTTCCGACCCAGGAGTTCTTTCATGACCCGTGACGTTCGCAATGCTTGGGCGATAGGTCTAGTGTTTGTTTCGTTGCTTCTGGCCGGTGTTGGTTCGGCGTGTGCCGGTCAGGACGTGCGTTTGATCCTTCAGATCACCGTCGATGGGTTGCGTGGCGATCTGCTCAACCGTTATGGCGACCGGTTCGGCCCAGATGGTTTTCGATACCTGTTGAGCGAGGGCGCTGTCTTCAACAACGCACACTATCAGCACGCCAATACCGAAACGATCGTCGGCCACACAACTCTCGCGACCGGGACTTCTCCTTCGCGGCACGGCATGGTTGGCAATGTCTGGCTTGATCGGGAGAGCGGCGAACTGGTCTACAATATCGAGGACCCCGCGCACCCACTGCTGCCAACGCGAGAGATCAAAAAAACCGCAACGCAATTGGACCCGACGCAGAAGGCGTCCCGTACGAACGGGCGCTCGCCAAATCCGATACTGGCATCGACCTTTTCGGATGAGCTTTTCGTTCATACCGGCGGGCGGGCGAAGATATTCTCGGTATCGGGCAAGGACCGCGGCGCCGTGCCGCTTGCCGGGCATTCGGGAAAGGCCTTCTGGTACTCCACTGACAGCGGTGACTTCGTCAGCAGCAGCTACTACTACAAGGCCTATCCCGACTGGGTTGCGAACTGGAACGCAAAGGGGCTTGCGGCCTCGCATGATGGTCAGTCGTGGGACCTGCTCAACGAACCTTCGACCTATATGTTCGGCAGTGCCGATGACCGACCTTACGAACGGGACCTCAAGGGTTACGGGCGGACGTTTCCGCATGCGTTCGGCAGTGCCGACGGCAAGCTTTTTACAACGTACTTGCTCGTAAGTCCGGTGGGGGATCAGCTCACGAACGACTTCGCGAAGACATTGATTGCGAATGAGGGGCTGGGCCAGGATGATGTGCCTGACTATCTGGCGGTCAGCTTCTCTTCGGTCGATGCGGTTAATCACTTCTTTGGTCCGTCGAGTCTGGAAAACGAAGATGTCGTTTTGCAGCTTGATCGCGTTTTGGCCGATCTCTTGCGCTTCGTTGACGACAAGGTGGGCCTCGGTGATACGCTGATTGTCTTGTCGGCCGACCACGGCATGGCGGAAATGCCCGAGTTCATGGCCGAGAACGGCATGCCGGTCGGGCGCATTCACAGCGATGAAATCGAAACGATCGCTAAAAAGGCGGCTTTTGATCGATTTGGCCTCGAAAGAGTCGTGCAACGCTTCTTCCGCCCCTATTTGTATCTCGATGCGAAGGTGATCAAGCAGGCCAGCCTCGATCGTTCCAAGGTCGAAAAGGTCGTGGCTGACGCACTGATGCAGCGGAAGGGCATCGCTATGGCGGTGCCGGTGCGATACGAAGGTAAGATGGCCGACGCGGCGCTGTTGGGGCAGATAAGGAGCAACTCTCATGCACAGCGGTCCGGCGATATTTATGTCGTACAAGCTCCCTACTGGTTTTTGTTTGAGAAGGGGCCGATCGCGGTCATGCATGGGTCGCCTTGGCGGTATGATACCTTTGTACCCGTCATCTTCGCAGGGCCTGGGATCGATCCGCAGGACGTTTCCCGACTGGTGCGCCCTGCCGACGTGGCGCCGACGCTGTCCAGCTTTCTGGGGGCTAAGTTTCCGTCTTCGGCGACGGGTAGACCCCTTCGGGAAGTCTTGGAACAGCGCTAAATGCGCTGGCACCGTCTCTATTGAGCCAGTGCGCCGGTCATGAAACCGCTGTACGCTCCTATGCGAGTGCCGTTGGCGTGCCGGTGCGATAATGGATGTCACATATGAAGCGAGTTTCGCATTCTGAAGCCTGGACCGGCCTTGCCGATTGCCGCCACTGCGCAATCCGCAAGACGGTGCTGTTCGCCGGGCTTGAGGAACGGGATTTTGATCTGATCCACCGACCGATTGATCAATTGACTTACCCGCCAGGCGCCGACCTCTACAGTCAGGACGATCCGGCGGGGTCAATATTGACCATCCGGACGGGACTCGTGAAGCTGACGCAGTTTCTCCCGGACGGGACACAGCGGATCGTGCGGCTGCTTTGCACGACGGATGTTGTTGGCCTGGAGGCCATGGTAACCCCGCGATACGAACACACGGCGACGGCGCTGCATGCAACGCAGGTCTGCCGGATTTCGGTTGAGACCGTCAGGGAGCTGGCGCGTAATCAGCCGAAGCTGTGCGACGATTTGATGAACCGCTGGCATCGGGCGTTGAACGATGCGGACCGATGCATCACCGAGTTTTGCACGGGACCCGCGCGTTCGCGCGTCGCACGCTTGCTGATCTGGCTTTGCGAGCGCAATCAGGGTGAGCACTGCGAGTTGTTCGGGCGAGAAGACCTTGGGGCGCTGTTGGGTCTGACCACGGAGACCGTCAGCCGTATCATGGCGGAGCTTAAGCGGCAGGGCCAGATCGTGGAACCCAAGCCCAATCTCCTCGAGTGCGAGCTTTCCAGTCTCGAACAGCTGGTGATTTAGCTTTCCCCATCGGCGTGCTGGTTGCGCTCATTTACTGGCTTGTCAACCTGAAGCAGGATGCTTCCTTCCGAGGCACATGAACCCTTCGCTCGTCTGGCGCGTAGGTTTCTTGGCGGCGTTTCTGCCGCTTCCGGAGATCATCTGCATGTGGCCTAGCCGATCACTTTGCCGTCTCGCCTGCGTCGCCTTGGCCATGGTTTTGCCCTGGCATGGTGCAGTGGCGCAGGCCGGGGCGGTTGTGGAGGACGATACGGCCTGCACCGATGATGCCATGTTGGTTTTCGATGGCTCCGGCTCGATGGCCAGCGCCGGGTATAATGAACTCGAGAACCCGCGTATCATCGAGGCTCTTGATGCCGTGCGGCGGGTGTTGCCCGACGTGACGCCTTATCGACGTATCGGACTTGTCGTTTATGGGCCGGGCCCGCGGGATGCGTGCCAGAACATCGATCTGCGGCTGGCGCCGGCTTTCAACTCCCATCAGCGGATTATAGCGGAGTTGGAGCGGCTGGAGCCCGACGGCAATACTCCGCTGACGCAGGCCGTGCGTGATGCTGCAGAAGCTTTGAAGTTTCGCGAGAAGCCGGCAGTTGTGGTGCTTGTGACGGACGGCGAGGAGACTTGCGGAGGTGTGCCGTGCCGGCTGGCTGCATCATTGCTCGGAGAGGCGGCGGCCGTAACGGTCCATGTTATAGGTTTCAAAGTTCGCGGCCGCTTCTTCCAGTGGCAATCGCAAAGCGGTGGTGGAACTCGAGGACAGACCGCGTCGCGCTGTCTGGCGGATATGACAGGCGGCAAGTATGTTTCGACGGAGACGACGGAAGAGCTGGTGGAAGCGCTGCAAAAGACACTGGGCTGTCCGGTCTTGAGTGAGGCTGACCGCTGATACGTGAGGCGACTTCATTTGCCAGTGTCTGCCATCAGTTAAGCAGTACCGCGCGTTGGAGGTCGGCTGATGTTTAAACGTGTTATGCTAGCTGCTGCCATGTTGTTTGTCGCTGTTAGCGCCATTGCGGGCGCCCCCTCCTTGGAATTCCTTGGGGCCAGTTCCAGCGACTTGGCGAATCCCCACGATCTCAAACTCTCGCCTGACGGTCGCCACCTGCTGGTCTCGGACGTCGGAAACAACCGAGTGGTCATTCTCGATCCTGAAACGCTCGCGCCTCTTGGCGCGTTTGGGGCCGACCACCAGTCAGGCACGCATGACGTTGAATTTGATGCAAACGGCAGAGTCTATGTTGCCGACACTCACAATGCCCGGGTGACGGTTTATGAAATGAATGGGCTCGAGGCGATGCTGGTTGATCAGATCAAGGGGGCGCTGAAGGGGCCGGAGGGCGTTCTGGCACATCCCAACGGCCGCATCTATGTGGCGGGTGCGTGGTCGGGAAACGTTATCGCCTTTGAGGACGGCAAGCCTGTGAAGGAGTTGAAAGGTCTGTCGTTTCCGCACGACTTGGAGCGCCTCGCGAACGGTGACATCTGGCTTTCGGATTCAGGCAATAACCGGCTGCTTTTGCTGTCGCCGGACCTTGAAATTAAGCGCAAACTCAGGGGGAGCCCCTACAACTTCAATGGTGTGCGCTACATGGACGTGATGGCGGACGGCACGTTGATCGTTGGCGACAAGAATAATCATCAAATCAAGATCATTTCCGCTGATGGTCAACTCCTAAAGGTCATTGGCAGTGGGCGCGGCGGAAAAGGGCCGGGGGAATTTCGAACGCCGGAAGGCGTTGAAATCCGTGGAGAAACAGTCTGGTTGTCGGATTCGGGAAACAACCGCGTCGTAAAGTATAGGATCATATCGGAATAATCTCGTCACCTTCTGCCAGGGCAACACATGCGATTGCCACAATCGGTCGCCACTTCGCATCTGTTGATTGGTGTCTGAGAGGTGCGCGCCATGCTGAAGTCACCCGACGTCAAATACGATCTCGTTTCACCCGGATACAAACTCAATCCGCGTCCGACGCTCGCCAGAATGCACACCCAGGGCGAGGTGATCGGGGTAAAGTTCCCGTTCGTCGGCGAGACCCGTCTTGTCGTGTCGCACGCAGGGGTGACCGCGATGCTGAAAGATTCGCGGCGCTTCGTGCAGCGGCCACAGAACGCAGGCGTCAAACACCGGATCGGTCTGCAGTGGTGGATGCCGCGGACGGTCAAGGCGCTGGGCAACAGCATGATTGGGCAGGACGATCCAGAGCACCGGAGACTGCGCGGGCTGGTCGATGAAGCATTCACGCGGCGTGGTGTTGAAGTGCTGCGCGGGCGGATCGAAGACATTGCGGATGGCCTGCTTGACGACATGGCGCACGTGCCTCAGCCGGATCTTGTCGAACAGTTTGCCCGGCGCCTGCCGCTGATGGTGATCGCTGAATTGCTGGGCTTGCCCGAAGAGGATCACGACAAGCTGCATACCTGGGCACAGAGCTTCATAAACGGCACTTCGCTGATGGCGATCGCCATGGGAGTGCCGCGGGTGCTGCGTATGAGCCGCTACCTTCGCGAGAAGATCAAGGAGGCGCGGATCGCGCCCCGGCCAGGTCTGTTGCGCGAGCTTGTCGCGGCGGAAGAAAACGGCGATCGCCTCAGTGATGATGAGATGCTGGCAATGGTTTTCTTGCTGTTCTTCGCAGGGCACGAGACGACGACGCATCTCATCAGTGTCGGGACGCTGACGCTGCTAAAGCATGAAGAAACGCGCGACCGGCTGATTGCCCGGCCCGAGCTTTGGCCACGGGCGGTCGAAGAGCTGCTGCGTTGGTGTTCGACGGTGGAAATCACGAAGCCGCGCTATGTAGCGGAAGCCGGCGAGTTTCGCGGTGCGATGCTGGAGCGTGGCCAAACAGTTTTCGCCGGATTAGCAGCGGCGAATTACGATCCAGAGGTTTTCGCGGACCCTGACAGGTTCGATATCGGTCGTGCCCCCAACCCGCATCTGGCGTTTGGCAGCGGTGTGCATTTCTGTCTGGGGCATCAGCTTGCCCGGCTTGAAGCGCAGATTGCGTTCGAGCGCATGTTTGACCGCTACCCGAAGCTTGCCCTCGCGGTGCCGGAAGGCAAGCTTTCCTGGAAGCTCAACCTTGGCATCCGGGGGCTTAATGCCATGCCGGTTAGGCTGCAGGGTTAGAGCGCCCGCGCCTTGCCCGGAGATGCGAGTTGGGAGCTTGGGCCATTGCCTACAGTTTCGGCAATCGCGCCGGAGCCTAGCTGGTGTTAGTCGTTGTTTTCGGCAACCAGCTTTTCGGCGTTGGTCAAGGTCAGCCAGTCTCCGAAGCGGCTGGCCTGGATCGAGACGTGCTTGCGCATGACATCCGCGGCCCTCTCTTCCTCGCCGGCAATAATGGCCTCGGTGATGGCGGTGTGCTCGGCAAAGGATGCGTCGATGCGGCCTTCGAGGCGAAGTTGAAGCCGGCGGTAGGGCTGTAGCCTGCGGCGCAGGCGCTGCACTTCATCGGCCAGGAAGGCGTTGTGGGCACCGTTGCAGATGAGCGTGTGGAAGCTCGCGTTTTCTTCATAGTAGTAGTCGCCGTCACCGGAGGCGCTGCTCTTGCCACATACCAAGTGCTGATGCTCTAGTGCCTTGCGCTCCTCGATTGTCATGCGCAGAGCCGCCAGGCGGGCGGAGGTAGCCTCCATTTCGGCCATAACCTCGAACATCTGCAACAGTCGCTCGAGGCTCAAGGATGCAACGATAGCGCCGCGGCGCGGGCGCAGGTCTATCAAACCCGATGCGGAGAGCAGATGCAGCGCTTCTCTGATCGGTGTCCGGGAGACACCAAAGCGTTCTGCCAGAGCTACTTCTTCCAGGCGTGTTCCGGGCGGCAGCGCGCCCGAGGCAATCTCGTCTTCGAGGACTTTTGCCAACTGATTGGCATGCTTGTCTGGCATCAGCAGAGGTCCTTTCTCGCGGTTCTTGCTCTTTGAACTTGCTTCAAAGCAGACGGACTTTCTTGACGTGTATACAGTTTGAGTGAAGAGTACACGACGAGTGGCACGGGATAAAACCGGCCGTCAATTATAAAACAATAGGAGGAAACAATGAAACAACATGCGTTTATAACGGCGCTGGCGGCATCGGCTGTTTGCTTCGGCACCGGAATCGCAGGTGCAGCGGATGTCGAACTTCGTGCCTCACACCAGTGGAATACCAAGGATGTGCGCCACAAGATGGTGCAGATCATCGCCGACGAGATGGACAAGGCCAACGTCGGCGTCAAGGTCAAAGTCTTCCCCGGAAAATCGCTCTATAAGCCCAAGGAGCAATGGGCGCCGCTGACGACGGGCGAACTGGATATCTCCGCCTTCCCGCTTGCTTATGCCGCCAATCGGCATCGGGAGTTCGATGCGACCTTGATGCCTGGTCTGGTGAAGAACCACGAACACGCAAAGCGCATGAACGACTCTGAGTTCATGGACGACATCAAGAAGATTATCAACGACAACAATGTCATAGTCATCTCCGACGCCTGGCTGGCCGGCGGGTTCGCGTCGCGTAAGAAATGCGTCCTCGAACCAGCGGACACGAAGGGGCAGGTGTTTCGTGCGGCGGGAAAGGCGTTCGAGCGCATGGTTCAAGGTGCTGGTGCGTCGATCCAGTCAATGCCGTCGTCGGAAATCTATACGGCCTTGCAGCAGGGTGTGCTTGATGGGGCCAATACGTCTTCGGGTTCCTTTGTTTCTTACCGCCTTTACGAGCAGGTGAAATGCCTGACTGCTCCGGGCGCGCATGCATTGTGGTTTATGTACGAACCGATTTTGATGTCGAAAGCCTCCTTCGAGAAGCTCAATGACAAGCAGAAAAGGGCTATCATGGCCGCCGGCCAAAAGGCCGAAGATTGGTTCGCCACAAAGGCCGCTGAGCTCGATTCCACCATGGTCGACACCTTCAAGAAGGCGGGCGTCGAAGTCGTTGAGATGACGGCGGAGCAGGCGGCCGCCTGGAAGAAGATCGCCGATGAAACCTCTTACGCTCATTTCTCGAACAAGGTGAAAAACGGCAAAGAGCTGATCGAAAAGGCTCTGGCAGTTCAGTAAGAACAAGCGTGCATCAGGGTGCTGTGGCGTGCGGCACCCTGTGTTTTCTTCTCCAGGAATCCGTGTTGCTTCGCAGGCGGTGGCTGCGGTGAGAGAGGGAGTGAACGAGCATGGTCGCGTTCATTGAGCGACTTTCGTTTGCAGCAGGTGTGGTTGCAGCGATCCTGATCGCCGCCGCCATCGTCATTGTCTGTCAGATGGTCTTCATCCGCTACGTGCTGGTCGAATCGGCCGCGTGGCAGACGGAAGTGGTGACCTTTTCGCTGGTCGCGGCGACGTTGCTGGGCAGTCCCTGGGTTCTACGAGAACGTGGGCACGTTTCGGTGGAACTCGTTACCGCCTACTCGTCGCCGGAGGCCCGCCGGGTGATGCTGATGATGGCGGACACTGTGGTGTTCATCTTCGCGGCGATCATGTTCTGGAAGGGTTTGGAATTGACGCTCCAAGCCTACGAGGGCAGCTGGACTACCGATTCCATTTACGAGTTTTCACTCTGGATACCCTATGCGTCGATGCCTATCGGCTTCGGCCTGCTGGCGCTGCAGTCGATCGCGTGCTTGATCAAAGTCGCCCGCGGTGAAGATGGCAGCCGCCGGGGAGGGCACTGAACGATGGGACCAGAAATCGCCGGTCTGCTTATTGGGTTGACCATATTCGCGCTGCTGGTGATCGGTGTGCCTGTCGCCTTCACGCTCGCAATCACGGCCATCTTGTTCCTCGTGCTTGGGAAGGGCCTACTGGCGATCTCTACACTGGCGGAGAACTTCTTTGGGGGGCTGGCTGAGTTCACGCTGCTGTCGATCCCAATGTTCATCGTCATGGGGGCCGCGGTGGCCGCCTCACCGGCCGGCAAGGACCTTTATGAAGCTCTCGACCGATGGCTTAATCGGGTGCCGGGCGGCCTTATTATCTCAAATATCGGCGCCTGTTCGATCTTTGCCGCGTTATCGGGTTCCTCGCCCGCGACATGCGCCGCCATCGGCAAGATGGGCATCCCCGAAATGCGTCAGCGCGGTTATCCCGACGGTCTTGCGACCGGCGCGATCGCGGCAGGGGGCACGCTTGGGATTCTGATCCCGCCGTCGATCACCATGATCGTCTACGGCATCGCGACGGAAACATCGATTGGCCGGCTATTCCTCGCCGGGTTGCTGCCAGGGCTGATGCTGACAGTTTTGTTCATGACGTGGTCTTTGTACACCGCCTGGCGCTCGGGTTACCGGTTCTCAAAGGTTGCGAGTTACACCTGGGGCCAGCGTATTGAAATCCTGCCGCGCGTGCTGCCGTTCCTGGCGATCATCGCTGGCGTGCTGTGGGTGCTCTATGGAGGTGTCGCGACGCCGTCGGAGGCTGCCGGTGTCGGGGCGGCGGGCTGCGTGCTGCTTGCGGTCATAATCTATCGGATGTGGCAGCCCTCGAAGCTTTGGATGGTGTTGTCGTCTTCGATGAAAGAGAGCGTGATGATCTTGATGATCATTGCGTGCTCGGCGCTGTTTTCGCAGATGCTTTCATCCTTTTATATCACGCAGACAGCGGCGGAGGCGATTGCCGGTGCCGGGCTCAACAAGTGGGTCTTGATGCTGGCCATCAATGTGTTCTTGCTGGTGGCCGGGTTCTTCCTACCTCCGGTGGCGGTCATCTTGATGACGGCGCCGATTTTGTTGCCGATCGTGACGCAGGCAGGGTTCGACCCCTACTGGTTCGCGGTGGTATTCACGATCAACATGGAGATCGGTCTCATCACGCCGCCGGTTGGGCTCAACCTCTACGTCATCAATGGCATTGTGCCGGATGTTCCACTGGCGACTATTCTTAAAGGAGCGTTGCCGTTTATGGTTTGCATGGTGGTCGGGATAATTCTGCTTTGCATCTTCCCGGGGATAGCAACTTGGCTGCCGAATTACCTTATGGGTCCGGCGATTTGAGACAACCAGAATTGGGGGACGGGTAAGACGTGGTGAAAGCATGACGACAACATCAAGAAACGAATTGTTCGGAGCCTTTAGGGAGAGAATTGACAATCCTGAAGCACCTTTTCTTCAGGCTCCTGATGGGACCGTCGTCAGCTATGACGGAATGTTGAGACGTTCGGCGCAGTTCGCCAATGCTCTTGTCGCACTCGGCGTGGCACCTGGGGATCGGGTCGCCTCGCAAGTCGACAAGAGTATCGATGCCCTGTTCGTCTATCTGGGCTGCCTCAGAGCCGGTGGTGTCTTCCTTCCGCTCAACATCGGCTACACCGACAAGGAGGTGGAATACTTCGTTGGCGACGCCGAGCCCCTGGTTGTCGTTTGTATGCCGGAGCGCGGGGCGGCGGTCAGCGGAATTGCCAAGAGCTGTGGCGTCGCGCATGTCGAGACGCTTGCAGATGGGGCCGGTTCCCTTGTCGAAAAGGCGAATGCCGCCAGCGAAGATTTCGAAGACGTTCCGCGTGGCGAAGACGATCTTGCCGGCATCCTTTACACATCCGGGACGACAGGGCGTTCCAAGGGTGCGATGGTGACGCATCGCAACTTATTGTCTAATGCCCAGGCACTGGCGGAAGCCTGGTGCTTCACTGATCGGGACGTGTTGTTGCATGCGCTTCCGATTTTCCACACGCATGGGCTGTTTGTCGCCACAAACACGATCCTGCTTGCCGGCGGATCGATGATCTTCCTGCCGAAGTTCGACCTCGACACGGTGCTTGCGGTACTGCCCCGGGCGACCTCGATGATGGGTGTGCCGACCTTCTATACGCGGTTGCTCGGCTCGCAGGATTTTACGCGCGAGTCGGTGGCGCATATCCGGCTTTTCATTTCTGGATCGGCGCCGCTGTCGGCGACAACGCACCAGGAGTTCGAAGAGCGTACCGGCCACGCTATTCTTGAGCGCTATGGCATGACCGAAACGAACATGATCACGTCGAACCCGTATGATGGCGCGCGTTGTGCCGGTACGGTTGGTTTTCCCTTGCCGGGTGTTAGCGTGCGCATCGCCGATGCGGAAACCGGTGCGTTGAAGCCTGATGGTGAGGTTGGTGTCATCGAGGTCAGCGGTCCCAACGTTTTCAAGGGCTACTGGCGAATGCCGGAGAAGACGGCATCGGAGTTCCGCGAGGATGGTTTCTTCATCACCGGCGATCTCGGACTGATCGATGAGCAGGGTTACGTCCGGATTGTCGGCCGGGAAAAGGACCTCATCATCACCGGCGGCTTCAATGTCTACCCCGCCGAAGTCGAGGGAGCCATTGAACAGATCGCGGGTGTTTCCGAGTGTGCGGTGATCGGCGTTCCGCACCCGGATTTCGGCGAAGGCGTGACCGCGGTGGTGGTTCGCAGTGGCGGCGGAGATGAGCCAAGTGCCTGCGATATTCAAGCGCAGCTGACAGCGGAACTTGCCAAGTACAAGGTGCCCAAAGAAGTCTATTTCGTCGACAATCTGCCGCGCAATAAGATGGGCAAGATACAGAAAAACGAGCTGCGGACGCGTTATGGCGAGACCTTCAAGAAGGTCGCAAACGGCCAATAGGGCGTGCTCAGCCCAAGCGTTCCAGTTATCGGCTGCTCCATTGACGGATGTCAGGGCGGGTAAGGGCGAAACCCGCAATGGTGCTGGCCCTTTTTGAAACTGACTGGAGTTCGAACGCTATGGTCTCTTTGAAGCTGCCGGTTTGCGGTGTAGCTGCGTTTTTGATGATGGCTCAACTTTCGGCGGGCGCGCAGGATACAGCTGATCCTGAGATGCGGTCTTTCAAGAAGGAGGCGGCTGGCGCCATCAAGGGTCTGGCGCAGAACCTCAAGAGGGAACTGCAAGCGGCCTTGAAGTCGGGTGGTCCGGTCGAGGCCATAGAGGTCTGCAACACGGTGGCGCCCTCGATCGCGGCCGCGCAATCGAAAGAGCGCGGATTGACGGTGCGGCGGACGGCGTTGAAGTTGCGCAATCCGGACAATGCGCCGGATGATTTCGAACTCAGGGTATTGGAAAGATTCGTCCGGGATATCGCCGCTGGCAAAGATCCCAAAACGCTTGCTTACGCGGAAGCGGTTAAGACGGATGACGGTACGGAGTTGCGTTTCATGAAGGCCATCCCAACCGGGGAACTTTGTCTCAAGTGCCACGGCGGCAATGTTGCGCCGGATGTAAAGGCCGCGATCAGCAAGCTCTACCCCGATGACCAGGCAACCGGCTTCAACGCTGGCGATCTGCGCGGGGCGTTCTCGGTTTCGAAGAAGCTCTAAGGAGTTGAGCAAAAGCAAAGGCCGGGCGATCCGGCCTTTTTTAGTTTTGGGGAGAAGGGCGCTTAAGGGGTTTGCGGAACCGCGCCGCCGGACATCTCCGGGCCGTTACCATTGCGGTTACCGTTGCCTGGCTTTGGTTCCGAGGCGCGGGCCTTTCGATCGGTCATGAACTGATCGAACTCGGCGCGGTCCTTGGCGAGACGCAGGCGTTCCAGGAAGTCGCGGAATTCGCGCTCCTCATCTTCCAGACGGCGCAGGGTTTCTTCGCGGTATTCGTCAAAGGCGGCGTTGCCGCTTGAGCTAAACTGCTTCGAGCCGTGTTTGCATTGTTCGCGCATATTGCTGCTCCACGCGCCAAACCGGCGCTTGGTTCCACATCCCATTCGTCCACTCCAGATCAGGTAAGCCAGGACGGCGAGGCCGATCGGCCAGAAGATCACGAAGCTCAAGACCATTAATGCGATCCAGGCCGGCAGGCCCCAATCATCCAGCTTTGCGACGACGTCGGACATCGTTATCCCTCGGCTCAAGTTGCAGGACCGGCCAGGAGGCCGGATGTGAATGTAAATAACTTTTACATCGAGAAATATTGGGGTGTCCCGGGGCGATGTCAAGAGTAGTCGTTGGGGAAGAGGGGTACGGGGGACGTGAGAGGTGAGTAGTGGGAAACCGGAGGCTGGGCGTACGGAATATCCGGCCGTTACTCAAACAACGAGCGTTGCGATCAGCAATATAGTTCACGTCATTTCCAGTGGATTTATGGCTTGCCTTGTTGACGCCACAACTTGGACTGGCGACGCTGGGAGCATTGGAAAAACTACGAAAAACGCTCAAGAAGCGCGGGCTGACCGCGTCCCCGAACTGGTCTTTTGTGTGGAAATAGCGGCCCCGGAGGCTTCCTCGTGGAGCCTGCGGGGCGGGAGGAGACCGTGAAGAGTTTGTTGGTAGCTGTAGCGGCAGCTGCGGCGCTCGCGTTCTGGTCAAATGGCGCGCGCTCCGATGTGACACTAGACGCAGCATCCGCGGTGCCTTCCTCCGTGGTCGCTGGGCAGACGATCGATTAGAGCGGGTCTCATCGCAGCACGGTTACGATTGACGCCCGAGCGTGCACCTTCTAGCTCAACGTGATGAGCTGAAAGGTGACCTTGAGGAATGGCGACAGACGCTTCTTCAGAACACGGCAAATGGCAATTCTGGATCGACCGCGGTGGCACGTTCACCGACATCGTGGCGGTAGATCCTGAGGGGCGTCTGCAAGCGCGCAAAGTTCTGTCAGAAAATCCTGGAGCCTATGAAGACGCTGCGCTGGAAGGCATTCGGTGGTTTTTGGGCATTCCCTCCGATGCGCCGTTGCCGTCAGCGCGTATCGCGCACGTCAAGATGGGGACAACGGTCGCGACCAACGCTTTGCTGGAACGCAAGGGCGAGCCGACTGTTCTCGTCACCACGGCGGGGCTCGAGGATCATTTGGAGATCGGCTATCAGGCGCGGCCGGACATCTTCGCGCGGCGGATCATCAAACAGGAGATGCTGTATCAACGCGTGATCGGTGTCCCGGAGCGGATCCTGACAGATGGCACTGTTGAAAAGGACCTTGACGCCGGGGAGCTGAAGCGGGCGCTGGAGGCGGCTTTCGCCGACGGGCTGCGGGCGGTGGCGATCGTATTCATGCATGCCTACGCGTATCCCGATCACGAAAAATGTGCGGCCCGGATCGCCCGGGACATCGGCTTTGATCAGGTCTCGGTCAGCCATGAGGTTTCGCCGCTCATCAAGTTCGTCGGGCGCGGCGATACGACGGTGGCGGATGCGTACCTGTCGCCCGTGATGCGGTGCTACGTCGAGCGCGTTTCCGGTACGCTTACTCCGGCCGAAGCCGTAGGTCACGCCGAGGACAGCCCGCGGTTGATGTTTATGGCGTCTTCGGGAGGACTCAAGGCGGCGCATTTGTTTCAGGGCCGAGATGCCATCCTTTCCGGTCCCGCTGGCGGTGTCGTCGGAATGGCGGAGACGGGAAAGCGCGCCGGCTTTAATCAGGTGATCGGTTTCGACATGGGCGGGACCTCGACTGATGTCGCGCATTTCGCGGGTGACTTCGAGCGTACGTTCGAGACGGAAGTCGCCGGTGTTCGGATTCGCGCGCCGATGCTACAGATTCATACGGTGGCGGCCGGCGGCGGATCGATCCTGCGCTTTGATGGTCAGCGTTTTCGTGTCGGGCCGCAAAGTGCAGGTGCCGATCCTGGACCAAAATGCTACCGGCGCGGCGGGCCGCTGACGGTGACCGACGCCAACGTAATGCTTGGCAAACTGGCGCCAGACCTGTTTCCCGAAATCTTCGGGCCAGGACAGGATCAGCCGCTTGATGCGGGAACCGTGCGGACGGCGTTCGCGGGGCTTGCAAAAGAGATCGGCGACGGGCGGAGCCCCGAGGAAGTCGCCGATGGGTTCATCCGCGTCGCGGTCGAGAACATGGCTAATGCTGTGAAGAAGATCTCCGTTGAGCGCGGCTATGACGTGACCGAATACGCGCTCAACTGTTTTGGCGCGGCCGGCGGGCAGCACGCCTGTTTGATTGCCGACAGTCTCGGGATCGAGACGGTGCTGATCCATCCCCTGTCCGGGCTGCTGTCGGCCTACGGGATGGGACTTGCCAAGCTGAGGACGAGCCGCGAGCGCTCGCTTGAACTGCCGCTTGATGAGGGAGCCATGCAGCGGCTTGAGGAAGTAGCCTGGCGGCTTGGGGAAGACGTCACCGAGGAGCTTTTAGACGAAGGCGCCGACTACGAGGGCATTGAGATTAGATCGTTCGCCCACCTGCGCTATGAGGGCACCGAAACGGCCTTCGCGGTGGAAGTCTCTGAGCCTGGATTCATGCGCCGTGACTTTGAAGTCGAACACCGGAGGCGGTTCGGATTTCTGTCACCGGAGAAGGCAATCGTTATCGCCGCGATCGAAGTCGAGGCTACGACGTCGGGTTTCGGAGACGAACGCACGGCAAATGAGCCAAAGGCGTCGGATGGCGATGCGTCGAGCGCATCAGCACGGCAGGAACCGGGGATTCGTGCGGAACGAAAGGACCGCTTTTTTTCCCAAGGCCGCTGGCATGCAGCGACTACGCTGCGGCGCGATGCGATCGGCCCTGGCATGGTTGTCGAGGGACCTGCCAGGATTGTCGAGCCGCACCAGACTGTGATCGTTGAACCGGGCTGGCGGCTTGAAGTCAGCGCCCGCAATGATCTCGTCCTGCGGCGCCTTGAACCTCGTGTCCACGAACGACTGGGCACGCAGGCTGATCCAGTTCTGCTGGAAGTGTTCAACAATCTGTTCATGGCGGTTGCCGAGCAGATGGGGGAATCGCTGAAGCTCACGGCGCGGTCGGTGAACATAAAGGAACGGCTGGATTTTTCCTGCGCTCTGTTCGATCCCGATGGTGGCTTGGTGGCGAATGCTCCGCACGTGCCGGTGCATCTGGGTTCAATGGATGCGGCGATCGAAACCGTGATCCGCGAGAAGCGCTCCGAGATGCGCCCCGGAGATGTCTATGTGTTGAACGCCCCTTACAACGGCGGCACGCATCTGCCAGACATTACGGTGGTGACGCCGGTGTTCGGGGAAGCTGGTGATGATATCCTGTTTTATGTCGCGAGCCGTGGGCACCATGAAGACATTGGTGGGCTGACGCCTGGTTCCATGACGCCGCGGGCGACTTCGATCGAACAGGAAGGCGTGCTCATCGACTGTGTGAAGCTTGCCGAAGGCGGCAAGTTCCGGGAGGAGGAAATCCGCGCGTTGCTGACAGGTGCTCGCTATCCGGCGCGTCAGCCCGATAAGAATATCGCAGATCTCAAGGCCCAGGTTGCCGCCAACGCGCGCGGAGCAGACGAGATCGCGATGATGATCGCTCACTTCGGGCGCGATGTCGTGACGGCCTACATGGGCCATGTGCAGGATAACGCGGAGGAAAGTGTTCGTGCGTTGATTGCGCGGCTTGATGACGGTGAAGCCGTGGTGACGACCGACACCGGCGCGGAAGTTCACGTGAAGATCTCGATTGATCGCGAAAGCCGATCTGCGGTTATTGACTTTACCGGTACGTCGCAGGTCCGCGATGATAACTTCAACGCGCCAGAACCCGTCACCCGTGCGGCAGTCCTTTATGTCTTCAGGGTGATGACGGGGGAGCCCATCCCGTTGAATGCGGGCTGTCTTAGGCCGCTGAGAATTGTGGTTCCGGAAGGCTCATATCTGAAACCCGCGTATCCGGCGGCCGTGGTCGCCGGCAACGTGGAAACGAGCCAGGTCGTCACCAATGCGCTGTTCATGGCGCTCAAGGGGCTTGGTACCTCGCAGGGGACAATGAACAACCTCACGTTCGGCGATGACACGCGGCAGTACTATGAGACGATCTGCTCGGGCTCCCCGGCGGGACCCGACTTCGACGGCGTGGCCGGTGTGCAGGTGCATATGACGAATACTCGTCTTACCGACCCGGAAGTGTTGGAGTTGCGATACCCCGTTGTGCTCGATGAATTTTCGATTGTCCGGGGCTCGGGTGGGCGGGGCCGTCACCGGGCAGGTGATGGGACGCGGCGCGTTGTGCGGTTTCTTGAGCCTATGCATGCGGCCATCTTGTCGGGTTACCGGGAGTTGGAGCCGCCGGGTGTCGATGGCGGTGCTGCGGGAAATTGTGGATGCAACCTTGTGGAGCGCGCGGGCGGGTGCTCTGAAAAGCTCACAGGCTGCGACGAAACGGAACTCGCGGCAGGGGACAGAATTATCGTTGAGACCCCGACGGGCGGCGGGTTTGGGCGCTCGGAAGGCGAATAAAGCTAGGCATCTTCAATGGGTTGTGTAATTCGCTCCGAAAATGACGAATGTCTGGGCGAGACAACAGGCTATGTCGACGTCTTCGCACCATTTACGATTGCGATTCTAGTCTCTTGACGCTTGGTTTACCAAAGTCCGAGACAGTACAACGGGTCCGGGGGATCCGGGCGTGAATGGTCTTTTATCGGAAGGGTCCGAGTGCTCGGACTTTGCTCGAAGGCATCATATTGTGAATGCGGGCCACAAACTGTCCAGCCGCTGAAGTGAGGCCGCCCCTTTGCTCCATCTGCGTCCGATCTTCTCGGCTCTTGGCCTGCTCTTATGCACCATTGCGTTTGCGATGCTGCTGCCGGCGCTGGTGGATTTTGCCGACGGTGATGGCGATTGGCTGGTCTTCTTCGCCTCATCGATCGCCACCTTCTTTATCGGCGGGCTTCTCATTCTGGCTTCCCAGGACGACCAGCCGGTGCAGCTCACCGTCAAGGATGGCTTCCTGCTGACGACCGCCTGCTGGGTGGTGGTGACTGCGTTTGCGGCGATTCCGTTTGTCGGTGTCGGCCTCAGCTACACCGATGCTTATTTCGAGGCGATGTCCGGTCTTACAACGACCGGAGCGACGGTGCTGACCAAGCTTGATCAGCTGCCTCGAGGCATACTTCTATGGCGGGCTATTCTGCAGGGGCTTGGTGGGCTCGGGATCATCGTAATGGCAATGATCATGCTGCCGTTTCTACGCGTCGGCGGCATGCAGCTCTTTCAGATGGAGCACTCGGACCGTTCGGAAAAGGTGCTGCCGCGTGCGCTTGAGCTGACAACCGCGATTGCCGCGATCTATGTCGGCTTGATCATCGTTTGCATCATAACCTACGGGGCCTTGGGGATGACCGCCTTCGACGCGGTTTGTCATGGCCTCACGACGGTGGCCACGGCCGGCTTCTCGACACACGATGAGAGCTTCGGGTTCTTCAAGTCGCCATCGATGGAGTGGGCCTGCATCATCTTCATGGTGCTGGGCGCGCTGCCGTTTGTTGTCTACATCAAGGCGCTTCGTGGTCAGCCGAGCGCGGTAATGGAAGACAGTCAAGTGCGGGGGCTGCTGGGGTTTCTCATCGGTGTTTGCCTAATCGTGACGTTCTGGCTGATGACGGCGCGTGACATGGACTTTGCTACGGCCCTGCGCACGGCGACGTTCAATGTCACGTCGATCGTAACGACAACCGGCTATGCCAGTTCCGACTATACACAGTGGGGTACGTTCGCTGTCGGATTGTTCTTCTTGCTGATGTTCGTTGGCGGCTGCGCCGGCTCCACGACCGGCGGCATCAAGATCTACCGGTTGCAGGTGACCGGGCTTTTGATCCGCAGCCACTTCGTTCATCTGATGAGCCCAAACCGGGTCGTGACACTGGTCTATAACGGCAAGCGGCTGCCCGCGGACGTGCCGTTCTCAGTGGTTGCTTTTCTGGCGATCTACATGTCGACGGTTGGGCTCTTCACGGTCGTACTGTCGGCCATGGGGCTCGATCTTGTGACAGCGCTATCGGCGTCGGCACAGGCGGTGGGCAATGTGGGGCCGGGGCTAGGGCCGATCGTCGGGCCGGCGGGCAACTACTCGGGACTGCCAGTGCTGGCTAAGTGGATTTTGTCGCTCGCGATGATGATGGGCCGACTGGAGCTCTTTACCGTGCTGGTGCTGCTCCGCATCGAGTTCTGGCGCAATTGAATCACCACCGGCATTTGGGCTTGTTCAAATTTGTTGGTTTAGAGTGTGATTCAGGCTTTCGGGGGAAGCTTAGAGCTTACGCCTCAAACGATCACACTCTTGGCCGCCAGCCATAGAGCCAATCGTAGGACGCCATAATCCGTTTGGGCGGGCTCACGGTGAGCGTCATGTTGCGCGCCTGACGCATCGGGCCGTCGAGGTGATAGATCTGACCGTTGCGGCGCGAGGCGGCCTGCACGCTTTGGGCCCTTTGGCTTCTTTGGGTCTGGTAGGAGCGGAGCGCCTTGCGAACCGTTTCGCCGTCGGAAAGGCAGCGTGCCAGCGTGAGCGCGTCCTCCAACGCCAGGACCGCGCCTTGAGCCAAGAACGGCAGAACGGGATGGGCGGCATCACCCAGCAGGACGACACGATCGGCGGTCCAAGTCTTAATAGGCGGCAATTCAAAAAGGGCCCATTTGCGCCAACTGCCCGATGCGGCGATCAGATTCCGGACTGGGGTGGCGAAGTCCTGGACCGCGTCCTTCACCCAATCATCGTTGACGGCGGTGGCCCAGCCTTCGTCGACCGCCAAGTCGTTGCGGATGACAACGATAGCGAGTTCGCGCCCGCCTAGGACCGGATAGTGGACGACGTGGCCTTTCGGAGCGAGCCATATGCTGACGCTGTCTTGAGCAATGCCTTTGGGGACCTGGTTCATGCCGATAACGGTGCGCGCGGCGCTCTTACCGCTGTATCGTGGCTGACGTGCGCCGAACAGACTTTGCCGCAGCGTTGACCTCAGTCCATCGGCGGCGATCAGGACGTCGCCGGCTCCAACGATTTTTCCGCTGCTCCTTGCAAGGACCTCGTCGGTGTAAGTCTCCGTATTTTCTATCTCGATGCCGTGCCGTAATTCGATCAGAGGGTGGGCATCAACGGCGCTGCTCAATGCAGCGTGAAGGTCGGCGCGGTGGGCCACCCAGTAAGGTGCGCCATGGCGCTCAGCGAGCCAGTCACCAAGCGGGAGTTCTGCTACCCGAACACCCATCGGTCCGTCGTGGACATACAACGCCTTCGGTGTGGTCACCTTGGGTCTGAGGTGGTCGGCAAGCCCTAGCGATTGCAGGATGCGTGTCCCATTCGGGCCGATTTGGATGCCGGCGCCGTCTTCGTTGGGCTTCGCGCGTTTCTCAAATACGCGGACATCCGTGCCTGTACGGGCGAGAGCCAACGCGGCCGCGAGGCCACCGATGCCGCCGCCGGAAATCAGGACCCGCAACGGTGAGGATTTGGTCGGGGTTTGGGGATCAACGGTCTGCACGGCTCATCGAAAGACCCGGCTGCTCAGCCGGCCGTTTCCTCTTCGAGTTTCACGATGGCATCCTTGGGATCGCTCTCATCTGCAGCCAGGCGGCTGTCATAGACATAGAGTGTCGAACAGTAAGGGCACAGAATCTGGTCATCGGCGCCCATGTCGAGATAGATGTGCGGATGATCATAAGGCGCTCTGGCACCCATGCACTGGAGTTCCTTGACGCCGACAAGGATCTTTTCTGCACCTTTATCATTTGCCAGATGGGGAGTTTTGGTGGCGGCCATAATGCTCTCTTGGATGCTGAAGTAATCCGGTCAACGATAGCGGGCGCGCGCGGGAAATGGTAGTGGCTGAAGTCGTAGCCGTGCGCGACATTTCCGTCGTTGAAGCCCAAGGACCAGCCAACATGCAGACATTTGACTCCGATGGCGTGGAGATCGCCTTTATCGACGAGCCACCCGCCGGGGCGGCCAAGGCGCTGCCAATCCTGCTCATCCATGGCTTTGCTTCGCATGTCGGGATGAATTGGATTTCGCCTGGCTGGGTCTCAACTCTGACAGAGGCCGGCTATCGCGTTGTCGCGTTTGACAACCGCGGGCACGGGCAAAGTCAGAAACTGCATAACTTGGCGGCCTATGGTGGGCCGCTAATGGCTGAGGACGCCAGGCGCCTACTCGATCATCTCGGGATCGAGACCGCGTACGTGATGGGTTATTCCATGGGCGCGCGGATTGCAGCCTTTCTGACGTTGAAAAACCCCGCCCGTGTCCGCTCGGCGGTGTTCGGGGGCCTAGGCATCAACATGGTGCGGGGGATGGCGGGGACCGGGCCGATCGCCCACGCCCTGGAAGCTCCTAGCATTGATGAGGTCGTCAATCCCACGGCGCGGACATTTAGGGCCTTTGCGGAACAAACGAAGAGCGACCTCAAAGCGCTTGCGGCGTGCATCCGCTCTTCGCGCGACCCGATCAGCCGTGATGACGTGGCGCGCCTGGCCTGCCCGGTGCTCGTGGCGGTAGGAAGTAAGGACGTTATTGCAGGCTCTGCAGCGGCCCTGGCAGAACTCATTCCGACGGCGAAGGCGCTCGTCATTCCGGACCGCGAACACATGAAGGCGGTTGGAGACAAGGTCTTCAAGGAGGGCGTTTTAGAATTTTTGGAGAGCGCTTAGCCGGTGGGGTGCACGCACGCAAACAAAAGCCCCGCTAAGGCTATCGGCAAAGCTGAAAATGACAATCGCGGGGTTGTCTCCAGCAAAACCGATCGCAAACAAGCGGGGCTCTACGCGAACGCAACTCGTACATTGGCAAGGGCAGCTTCACTGACTGCAGACCTGATCACGCTGCACCGATCATTACGCTGTTAATCAACTAACGCTTACGATGCCCGGCGGACGCATTACCTGTTTCACAAGCTGCGCTTTCAGCCGCACTGCCAAGCTTCCCTAGCGATCATTTTGTAACACATCTAACGCTTGAAGTCGTTGCCTTGCTGATTCGCGTGGCAGGCCTGTGGAAAATCAACCGGTCCCTGAATTGTTGAGGGTCACTGTGATTACGCTCAGTTCGAATATGCGCAATGCGTCTAATATTTGACCAAGGCTGTTCATAACTTTTGGGACGAGCGTGCCAAGATTACGCCTCACAAGGGCCCCTCGCCGCAGGCGTAGTTTTTTGAATAGTCGCTACAGCCTTGCCGCCAGATTCCATGAACATCCCCTGCAAAGCCGAAATTGTCTGTAACGGGGCATATTTTAACCAGCACGTTCACCTTGTTTTCAGAAGCGCCGGCCTATGGTCGCGATATGTACAGGGGTTCAGTGCTTTTGTTGCGTAGCTTTGTATTGGTCGGTGGTGCACTTGCTGTAGCGAGTTGCGCGAGCAACCCATCCGCTTTTGTCGGCCAGAAGGCAGCTTGGCGCGACACCAGTGAGCGTGCGTGCTTGACATCGGGCAGCGTGCGCGAAAGCCGGTTCGTGCGACCGGTCTTCCAACTCGGCGGTCCCGACGTTTGCGGTGCTTTGCGGCCGTTCAAGATGTCTGCTGCGGACTATGGCCGCGTGAGCCTGCGGCCGGCGGCTATCCTGCGCTGCCCTATGGTGAACACCGTTGATGATTGGGTCCGACAGGCGATCGCGCCAGCGGCCGCGCGCCACCTGGGTTCTCCGGTGGTTCAGATTAAAGTTGCGGCGTCCTACTCGTGCCGGACTCGCAACGGGATTACTGGCGGGAAGCTGTCTGAGCACGGGCTCGCCAACGCTCTGGACGTGTCCGCCTTCCTGCTGGCGGATGGGCGGAAAATCACGGTCAAGCGAGGCTGGCGGGGTGCACGTTCGGAGCAGGCCTTCTTGCGGGCTGTGCATCGCAGCGCCTGCCAGCGTTTCACCACGGTGCTGGGTCCGGACGGCGACAAATACCATCAAGACCATTTCCACGTCGATCTTGCCCGGCACAACCGATCAGGAACCTACCGTGTTTGCCGTTGAGTGACGTGGCTCGTGCCATTCGGTCCGCCTTGAGATAAAACCACCGTATGAACTGGCACAGGGACGGACAAAGCGGACGCAAGGGGTATCACCATGGCAACCTTCGCGAAGCCTTGATCGATGCAGCGCTCAAACTCATTAGCGAAAAGGGGCCAGGCGGCCTGACGTTCGCGGACGCGGCGCGCGCGGCAGGGGTTAGCGGGGCTGCTCCCTACCGGCATTTCCGTGACCGTGACGCGCTGATGGCGGACGTTGCCCTGCGCGGTTACGAGGCGTTCGCGCAAAAACTTACGGAAGCATGGAACGAAGGCCGGCCGGATCCCTTTACGGGTCTTGACAATTTGGGTAAGGCCTATCTCGGTTTCGCCAGAAATGAGCCTTCCTTATTTGCTGCGATGTTTGAATCGGGGCTGGTTCTTTCAGAGCATCCCAAAACGGCTGCCGCGGCAGACCGTTCCTTTGAGGTGCTGCGAACGGCGTGCGAGGCTTTGGCGGCAACCAAGTCCGCTGGGCAGCGGCCACCGGCTTTGATGATGGCGCTACATATCTGGTCGCTCAGCCACGGCATTGCCGCACTGTTTGGGCGGGGTGATGCGACACGTCGCGCTATACCAATGCCAGCAGAGGACCTGCTGGAAGCGGCGGTGCTGGTTTATCTCGACGGACTAGGCATCGTTCGCGCTTGAAGCCCGGATCGCTTGCGGTCCAATGCCTATTGTTTACCTTGTTTGTCGGGATTTAACTTTGAGACGCGTGGTAAACGCAGTAAGAAATATCATGACCTGGGATGCGCTTATAACCCGGTTCGGCTTTGGACAGGGCGGCAGTGTTTTGAAACAGGCCGCGAGCCTGGCAAGCTGGCTTAGTCCGTTTGGCTGGATGCAGTCAAAACCGCCAAGCAAACAACTTGCCTTTACGATGGCCTTTGTCGGACTGGCTGCGAAGATGGCGAAGGCCGACGGCGTGGCCGTCGAGGTCGAGACGCAGGCTTTCGAGCGATGCTTTTACGTGCCGCCGGAAGAGCGCGCCAACGTAATGCGCGTATACCGGCTGGCGGCGCAAGATGTTGCCGGCTACGAGGTCTATGCCGAGCGCATCGCCAAGCTGCTTGCCGATGATCCTGCTTTGCTGAAAGACGTCTTCGAGTGCCTTTTCAATATTGCTGCCGCTGACGGTGTTCTGCATGAAGCCGAAGAAGCGTTCCTGCGCACGGTGGCTGACAAGTTCGGCTTTGACGAGTGCGACTACCGGTGCGTGCGGTCGGTGTTTGTCTATGATCCGACGAGCCCGTATGAAGTCCTCGGCGTGCCCGCGGATGTCAGCGATAAGGAACTCAAGGCGCGGCGCATGGAGCTTGTCCGTCAAAACCACCCTGACCGGCTCGCTGCCGAGGGTGTGCCGGAAGAATTCCTGGTCCTTGCCGACCGGAAAATGGCGGCGATCAACGCGGCCTTTGATGCCATCCAAAAAGAACGGGGCCGTAAACCGCGGGAGAAAGCCAGTGGTTGATGGGTTGAACGAAGGCGTGCCGGAGGAGAGCCCGCCCGCTGGTCTTCGCGCGCCTGATAGCCGGTTGGTCGGCCGGGTGCATCCGGCGGCGAGTTTCGAGCCTCGCCGAAACGGGGTGAAGCCATCGATTCTGCTGATGCATTACACCGGTATGTCGTCGTGCGAGAAGGCCATCGACTGGCTGTCGCGGCCGGAAAGCAAAGTCTCCTGCCACTACGTGATTGATACCGACGGCAGCGTCACGCAGATGGTCGGCGAAGAATTGCGGGCCTGGCATGCCGGGGTGTCCGTGTGGCGGGGCGAGCGGGATATCAATTCGCACTCGATCGGGATCGAAATCCACAACCCAGGACATGGCGACGACTACTACGAATTTCCCGACCGGCAGATGCAGGCGGTGACGGAATTGTCGCGGGAGATCATCGCTCGATGGGGAATTGCACGGGAGAACGTGCTTGGGCATTCGGATGTATCCCCGGGGCGGAAGATTGATCCTGGTGAGAAGTTTGCTTGGGCCGGCTTGGCGGCGGCGGGTGTCGGGCGCTGGGTTGAGCCGGAACCTCTTGGGCCGCTGATTGGAACGCACTCGCGGCAAGCGATGGAGGAGGCGATCGCGCATGTCCAGCGGTTACTTGCCGGTTACGGTTACGGAGTCGAGATTAACGGCAGGCTCAATGCTGAGGGCCGCGATGTTATCTCGGCGTTCCAGCGGCATTTCCGTCCGCAACGGGTGGACGGGGTGATTGACGCTTCGACAATGGCGACGCTGGAGCGGCTTATCGATGCAAGTGATCTTGCACCGGCGTCCTAGTCCGATCCTGCCATGTGCTGCCTCTGGGACCGGGACCAGGGGCCCCACTTGACGAAGACCTCTCCGCACACCTTATTGAAGGGACACCAGTCGGCCGGACGGCTGCTGCCGGTGGGGCGGCTTTGTGGTCAAGTTCCCCGGTGGAGGAAAGTCCGGGCTCCATGGAAACACGGTGGCGGCTAACGGCCGCCGGGGGTGACCCCAGGGAAAGTGCCACAGAAAGCAAACCGCCCGCGTGCTCTTCGGAGCCTGGCGAGTAAGGGTGAAAGGGTGCGGTAAGAGCGCACCGCGCGGCTGGTAACAGTCGCGGTCAAGGTAAACCCCACCGGGAGCAAGACCGAATAGGGGTGGCCGGATGCGCGGGTTTCGATCCGCGGCATCGAGCCTGTTTCCAGGTGAGCCACCCGGGTTGGTTGCTAGAGGCGCTCAGCAATGGGCGTCCCAGATGAATGGCCGTCGCGGATGGGATGAAACCCGTCCAGACAGAACCCGGCTTACAGGCCGGCTGGTGTCATTAGTTCCAAAAATACCCGCCATGCTACTGACCATCGCCGTATCTGGATACCGCTCTCTTCGAGAGCTGATCCTGCCGCTTACCCGATTGAACGTGGTGACGGGGCCGAATGGCAGCGGCAAGTCGAGCCTTTATCGTTCAATTCGGCTGCTGGCCTCTGCCGCGCAGGGGCGGATTATCGGGTCGCTAGCCAATGAGGGCGGGTTGAGTTCGACGCTGTGGGCCGGTCCCGAGTCGTTTTCGAGGGGCATGAAAAGCGGCGATGTCCCGGTTCAGGGGACCGTCCGGCGCGATCGGGTGAGTTTGAAGCTCGGCTTTGCATCTGAGGACTTCGGATATGCCATCGATCTCGGTTTGCCGGCGGCTGGCGGCTCGGAATTCAATCTTGACCCGGAGATCAAGACCGAGACCGTGTGGGCTGGTGAAATGGTCCGCCGGAGCAACATTCTGGTGGAACGCAAGGGGCCGCTTGTCACGGTAACCGGTGACAAAGGCGCTCGCGACGTCATCCTGAAGAACCTGCCTCCCTACGACAGCATGATGATGCAGGCTTCTGATCCGCGCGGGACGCCGGAGATCCTGGAGTTGCGTGAGCGCATGCGGGGCTGGCGGTTTTGCGATCACTTCCGCACCGATACGGAAGCACCGGCGCGCCGCGGGCAGGTTGGCACGCGAACACAGGTTCTCGCCTCGGACGGTGCGGATGTCGCCGCCGCTCTGCAGACCATCCGGGAGATTGGCGATGCAGAAGCACTCGACCGGGCCATCGAGGACGCCTTTCCTGGTGGATCGGTCGACATTCGGGTGAGTGGCGGTTTGTTTGAAGTGGTGATGCATCAGCATGGGCTGTTGCGGGCGCTGAGAGCCGGCGAGCTTTCTGATGGCACGTTGCGTTACCTGTTGCTGGTGGCCGCGCTGTTATCGCCGAGGCCGCCTTCGCTGCTGGTTTTGAACGAGCCGGAGACGAGCCTGCACCCGGAGCTGCTGCGGCCGCTCGCCCGGCTGGTTGCCAAAGCCGCTGAGCGATCACAGGTGATTGTCGTTTCGCATGCGAAAGTCCTGGTGGATGAGCTGTCACGGCAACCTGATGCGAGTGTGTTTGCCCTGCGCAAGGAGTTTGGCGAGACGGTGGCCGATGATGTCGACGCGCCGGCCTGGAGCTGGCCGAAGCGGTGAGTTTCGCCCGGCTCAGGCGGGCTCGCGGTTGCGGTACTCCTCCAGCACCTCGACTGGCGGATAGAGTGCATCCATCGGGACGGAGCGTCCGGTGTCCTGCACGATGCGGCAGTGAAAGCGCTTCAAGGCACGCGGATGAGGAACACCGCAGGAATGCGCGATGGTTCCGACACCGGTGCGGATGCCATCGACAAACCTATTTACGCGCACGGCCTTGTCTTCTGGATCAAGGCCACGCTGCAGGCGTTTGTCATGGGTTGTGATGCCGGTCGGGCAGGTGTTCTTGTTGCACTTCATGGCCTGGATGCAGCCCAGTGCGAACATAAACCCGCGTGCCGAAACGACGACATCGGCACCGGCGCAATAGGCCCAGGCGACTTCGGCCGGCGTGACCAACTTGCCGGAGGCAATCACACGGATGCGGCGCTTCAGGCCATATCGGGTGAGTATGTCGATGACCATTGGCAGGGCTTCGCGCAGTGGCAGGCCAACATGGTCCATCAACGCCATTGGTGCGGCGCCGGTGCCGCCATCACCGCCGTCGATGGTAATGAAATCCGGTGCGCAATCCGGGCCGCGCCGCTGGATTTCCTCGCACATGGCTTCAAGCCAGCCATAGGCGCCGACGACGGTCTTGAAGCCCGTTGGCTTGCCGGTGATGTCGCGGATCATATTGATGTAGTCGATGAGTTGCGCGACGTTATCGATCTCGGGGTGACGGTTGGGTGAGATTGACGGCTCACCAGGTGGAATGCCACGAATATAGGCGATTTCGTCGGTGACCTTGGCCGCCGGCAGAATGCCGCCCTTGCCAGGCTTGGCACCCTGACTCATCTTCAATTCGAACATTCTGACCTGCGGCCGGTCGGCGATCCGCTTCAGCTTTTCAGGATCAAGCTGGCCTTCTGGAGTTCTGACACCGTATTTGGCCGTACCGATCTGAAAGACGACGTCGCAGTCGCCTTCCAGGTGCCAGGGCGATAGCGCACCCTCGCCGGTATTTAGCCAGCACTTGGCCATGGCCGCGCCCTTGGACAGCGCGCGAACGGCAGGCTTGGATATGGCGCCGTAGCTCATGCCCGAGATGTTGATGATTGATTGGGGTTCGTAGGGGTTGGGGCAGCCCTCGCCGATCACCACATTGGGAGCGGGCGAGGCGTCCTCGTCGAGTGTCGGGAATGGGCAATTGACGAAGATCGGCGTGCCGACTGGGGTCAGGTTCTGGGTTGAACCAAACGCCACGGTGTTGTCCGTGCCTTGGGAGGAGCGGTAAACCCAGTCGCGCTGGGCGCGGTTGAAGGGCATTTCCTCGCGGTCCATGGCGAAGAAGTACTGCCGGAAGAACTCACCCAGCGTCGAGAAAACATAACGGAACCGGCCGATCACCGGGTAGTTGCGCCGAATCGCGTCCTTGGTCTGGGTGATGTCGATGAAAAACAGGACGACGAGCGCCAAAACCAGAATGCCGAACGCGAAAACAAACAAGGATGCGAGGACACTTAGCCCTTTCATGGTGAATAGATTGAGCCAATCCATCGACATTGTGGGGTCCTTCTTGATGATGAGGCCGGCAAGGTGAGCGGCGCCCGCAGATACCCGAAAACACCGCGCACGGGCAAATCACTTGGACCTGAGCCTCACGTGAAGTCACCCCGGCGGTGGCCTGTGGACCCAAAACAAGGCCTGATTGCCGCCGCGTAAAGCCTGATATACTGGCCCCATGACAGCGACTCGCAAGAAACGCACGGCAAGGCCCGAAGCACCGGAACTGCCGTTCGATGAAGATGTGCCCTTCGAGCCTGAGGCCGAGCCTGAGGCCAAGTCGGGGCCGGAGGAGGATATTCCCTTCGATCTGCCGCTTAACGAAGCGAATAGCGGGCCGATGCCGGCTGCTGCAGGCGGCTTCGAAGACGCGCCTTTCCCTTTTGATGACTGCGAGCCTGCCGAGGATACATCCGATCAAAGACAGTCAGCGGATGAATGGCCCGATGAGGATGAGCCGCCACCGGCCCCTCCACCGGCATCCGGCTCGATTTCGGAGCGGGCTCTTCGTGCCCGTGCGGGGTCCGCGGCTGCGCCGGTGACGACCTACCTGGATAACCTCAATCCCGAGCAACGGCTTGCCGTCGAAACGCTTGACGGTCCGGTTCTCGTGCTGGCGGGGGCGGGCACCGGCAAGACGCGTGTGTTGACCACCCGCATTGCTCACATTCTGGCGACCGGGCGTGCCTACCCCTCGCAGATTCTCGCGGTCACGTTCACCAACAAGGCGGCGCGGGAGATGAAGGAGCGAATAGAGGGCTATGTCGGCGACAGCATTGAAGGGATGCCGTGGCTCGGCACATTCCATTCCATCGGCGTCAAGATCCTACGCCGGCACGCCGAACTCGTCGGGCTGAAGCCAGGTTTCACGATCCTCGATGTCGATGATCAGATCCGGTTGATGAAACAGGTCATCGAGGCGGAGGGTCTCGACAAGGACCGCTGGCCGGCGCGTCAGCTGGCTGCTCTCATAGATAGCTGGAAAAACAGGGGGCTGACACCTGACAAGGTCCCCCAAAACGAGGCCTATGGTTTCGCGGCGGGTAAAGGCCGGGACCTCTACACCGCCTATCAGCGGCGGCTCAAGGAACTCAATGCTTGCGACTTCGGCGACCTGTTGCTGGAGAGCTTGCGACTGTTCCTGGAAAACCCGGATGTGCTGGCGCAATACCACCAGCGGTTCCGCTACATTCTCGTTGACGAGTATCAGGATACCAACGTCGCCCAGTACCTGTGGCTGCGGTTGCTCTCGCAAAGCTCTGATGATCGCGGTCCAACCAACATTTGTTGTGTTGGTGACGATGACCAATCGATTTACGGCTGGCGCGGTGCGGAAGTCGACAACATCCTGCGGTTTGAAACGGATTTTCCCGGCGCCGAGGTTGTCCGGCTTGAACGCAACTACCGTTCGACGGGCCACATTCTTGCGGCGGCCTCGCACCTTATCTCGTCGAACAACGGCCGGCTCGGCAAGACGCTGTTCACCGATGACGAGCTGGGGGATCGCGTCACCGTTGTCGGGCTGTGGGATGACGAAGAGGAAGCCCGTACCGTCGCCGATGATATCGAGGTTGCGAGGCGGAACGGGGATCGCCTTAACGAGATCGCCATCCTGGTGCGTGCGTCTTTCCAGATGCGCGTTCTCGAAGACCGCTTCATCACCATGGGGGTGCCTTACCGGGTGATCGGCGGCCCGCGCTTTTATGAGCGCGCGGAGATCAAGGATGCCATCGCGTATTTGGAACTGACGCTCAATTCGGATCACGACCTCAAGTTCGAGCGCATCGTCAATGTCCCAAAGCGCGGTATTGGCGATACCTCGGTGAAGCGAATTCGCTATCTCGCCCGCACGCGCGAAGTATCGATGTACACGGCCGCCCGTATGATCGTTGAAACCGAAGAGATCGCGGGCAAGGCACGCCGGTCGCTCAGAGGCCTTCTCGAGCACTTCGATCGTTGGCGTCAGCAGTTGCCGCAGATGCCACATACCGAGCTGGCCGAACTCATCCTGGATGAGTCAGGCTATACGGCCATGTGGCAGAACGACAAGAGCCCTCAGGCGCAATCCAGGCTGGAAAACCTCAAGGAACTCGTGCGTTTCATGCATGAGTTTGAGAGCATGGCCGGCTTCCTCGAGCATGTCTCGCTGGTCATGGATGCCGATCAGGCCAACGATGGCGACCGCGTTTCGATCATGACGCTGCACGCCGCCAAGGGGCTTGAGTTCGACACCGTGTTTCTGACCGGCTGGGAGGAAGGCTTGTTCCCGAGCCAGCGCACGCTTGATGAAAGCGGCAAGGCCGGACTCGAGGAAGAGCGCCGGCTCGCCTATGTCGGCCTGACGCGCGCCAAGAGGAACGCCCGTGTGTCATTCACTCAGAATCGGCGCAACCGAGGGCTCTATCAGTCCGCGGTGCCATCGAGATTTGTCGACGAACTTCCCGAAGCGCATGTCGAGGTAAAGGAAGCCTCCAGTCCCTTCGGCGGCGGTTACAAAAACTTCGCCAACACAAGCCGTTTCGGAAATCCATACGGACAAAGCCGGTTTGACCGCGAGTCGGCGGAGACCGACTGGCGGGAGCGGTCAAACTACGAGACACCAGGCTGGAAACGTGCGCAACGCTGGCAGGAACAGACCCGGGCTGAATTCGACGAGAAAGCGAAAAAGCGGGGACCCCGGGGGCCACGTGAGCCAAGGACCATCGAAGGCGAACTCGTCGCTTCGTCCACCATCGAGACGGACTTCGTCACCGGTGAGCGCATATTCCATCAGAAATTCGGCTATGGCCGCATCGTCGAGGTCGACGGCAACAAACTGACGATTGATTTCGAGAAGGCCGGCCAAAAACGCGTGGCGGCGGATTTCGTGGAACGGCACTAGAGCGGTTCAGGTTTGGCTGGATGCGTAACCGGAGTTTGCGTGGCAGCCGACGAATTCTTGTGGCAGGATATCGGAGCCGAGTTTTGCGCGAACCGCTTGACCTAACAATTCGAGCCTACGTCGTTGGAGGTTGCTCCGCCTCTTGGAAACGTGGAGCCGATTGGACGTGGCGTGATGTTCGCAAATGGGCCCCTTCGATTAGTGCAGGCATCCTGCTCAGCGTTGACCTCAAACAACAAGCGGCCCCTGTATACCGGGGCCGCATTGCATTGGGGTAACGTTCGTGGCCGGGAATTCGGCAGCCTGGTTCGCGTGAAAGCACTCACCGGGCTTGGACCGGCAAAGACATGCAGTTCGCTGGCGCGTGCTCCCTAGCGGGGAAAAGAAAGCCAAGCAATATCCTCGCATCAACCGCCATCTCAACGGCAGTGTCTTTCGTGCGATAGCGTAAGGCGGCCGTCTATCGGGCGACCCCTAGTTTTTCATATGATCGAACGAGAACAGGTACTGCGTGTCCTTCAAGGGCGCATGGCAGCTCCTGCAGGAATTTAGGTCTTTCTTGACCAACCGCTCGCCGGCTGGGTTGAAGATGGCAAAATCCCAATCACCTGTGCGCAGTTCTTCTGGGTATTTTTCGCTCCAGCCCTGGCCCTTCTTCATGACGGCGACCGCAGCAAACTTGTTTCGGATTCGGCGCCCGAGATCGCTCACGACAACCTCACCTTTAGCGTCTTTTTTCGCCTTGTAGATTTCGGCAACCAGAACCGTTCCGTAGGGGATTTCGCCGCCTGATTTCGCTGCCTCGAGTGCCTCCTTGGGAGCGAACAGGCGGATGACCTGATCGTCATTTTGCGTGCGGTCCAGGCTAAGGTAGTTCACCATATCCGCTCGATAGTTGTCTGGGTACGCAATGCGCTCTTCTTCGGCGTTCGCCAGTGACGCAACGGTCAGTAGTGCAGCGGCAGTTGCCGCACCCACGACTGCAGTGGCTCTACGTAACATTTTCTCACTCCTTGTTATCTGTCGCTTCCTCGTTGCGCCGCCGCATCCGTTTTCGAACTGAAACGTTGCTTTCGACGCAGTCGCTCGCGTCGCGCGTACCGGCAGATCGCCGTTCTTGACTTTGAAAGCATGCGTGACAGTAATTAGTCGGACCACAGGGGCGTAGCGTTACAAAGAAAAACAAATGAGTTTCAAGCTGCCATGAGCAGTGTCCAAGAGCACAACCTGTCCGACGAGATCGCGTCGTTTCGACCCGTCCTCTATCGGCTTGCGCTGCTTCAGCTTCGAGAGAAAGAGGCGGCCGAGGACGCCACGCAGGATGCTCTCATTGCAGCTATAGAGGGACAGGCGTCGTTTGATGGACGCTCAGCGCTCAGAACATGGCTGGTTTCGATTCTGCGCTTCAAGATCATCGATACGATGCGCAGGCGAAAGCGTACAGGTCCATTGATCGATCCCCATGCGTTAACTCAAGAGATGGATCTGAGCCCCTTTCAGCAGTTGTTTGACGACACCGGTTGTTGGGCGACGCCGAAAGACGCTTGGAGTGATCCGCAGGCGAATACTGAACGCAACGAGTTCTTTCGAGTCCTGGAGGCATGCCTGATGAAACTTCCAGCTAACACTTCTCGCGTGTTTTTGATGCGCGAATGGCTCGAGTTGAGCTCCCAAGAGGTGTGCGCGGAAGTCGGAGTTAAGCCAGGAAACCTTCGCATTTTGCTCTATCGGGCGCGAATGCATCTGCGGGCCTGCCTGGACGAAAACTGGAGCCGTGAGCAGTGATCGAGGACAAAAAAGAAATCACTTGTCAGGACACAACCTGGCTTGTTTCGGACGCTCGCGAGCGGGAACTGACGCCGGAAGAGAAGCGGGATCTTCTGAGCCACATTGAGTCATGTGAACTGTGCCAGGGTGCAAGCAAGCAGTTCGACGTTCTGTTTCGCCAGCTGAAAAAGTACTTTGGCAACGAGAACGCGACCGATTGATGCTCATCGCCTGTGTCCTTCGCATCCAGCGCCGGATGTTCGCACCATAAGGCGGCGAACGTTCACTCCTGCCTCATGCGGGCGGCGGACCCAGGACCAGGGACGCGTTGAAGCCGCCCAGTGCGAAAGAATTCGACATCACGTATCGCAGGTGCTTTGAGCGACCCTTGTTTGGCACGTAGTCGAGGTCGCAGCTCGGATCCACGACCGCAAGGCCGATGGTCGGTGGCATCCAGTTCTCTTTGAGGGCCATGATGCTGGCTATGGCCTCAATCGCGGAAGTGGCCCCCATCACATGACCATGCATCGATTTTGTCGATGAAACGCCGAGCTCATGCGCATGGCCGCCGAAGACCTGCTTGATGGCTTCGGTCTCGTGCAGGTCGTTCAGCCGGGTGCCGGTGCCGTTCGCGTTTAGGTAATCAATCGCGGAGGGACGCAGCCCCGCGTCCTGCAAGGCAAAGCGCATGGCGGCGGCGGCGGCCTCCGGGTCGACCGCAAGCATGCCGGTGGGATCAAAGCTCATGCCGGTCCCGCAAATCTCCGCAAGGATTGGGGCGCCGCGGGATTCGGCGTGCTCAAGGGATTCCAGGATCAGAATGCCGGCCCCCTCGGCGAGCACTGTTCCGCTGCGGCCTTCCGCGAATGGAAAGCAGCCTTGCGGTGAAAGCAAGTTGAGGGAATGAGCCGATAGCAATCCGCCAAAGGTAAGGGAACTGTCCGTGCCGCCAACGATGGCGACGTCGCAAACGCCCTGCTGCAAATAATCGCGGCCGATTGAGATCGCGTGGGCGGCACCGGCTCCGGCACTGCAAATTGAGAACGTTGGTCCTTCCACGCCATATTCGATGCCGACGTGCGCGGACGCCGAGGAGGCGACAATGCGCGGCAGCAGCATGGGATGGACGGCGCGTTTGTTGTCGACGAAACGATCGCGGCAGGCCTTCTCGGCGGAAATCTGACCGCCGAGCGCTGAACTAATGACACTGGCGGCGCGGCCTGGGACCACTAGCGGCAGCTCCAATCCGGCCTGGGCAATCGCTTCATCAGCGGCGGCAGCTGCGAGCCAGGACACACGTTCGGACTGCAAAATGGTTCTGTCGCGTTTCCAGTGCTTGAGGCGCGCCCTGTGATCGAAACCCTTGATCTGCGCGGCGATGCGGATGGGCAGGTCCTGGAATTGAGGGCCTTCAAGTGGAGTAATTCCGCATATACTTTGTTTTATGGCGGACCAAAACGTTTCGACATCTTGGCCGATCGCGGTCACGGCCCCCATTCCCGTAACGACGACGCGGGAAACTCTGCTCGTGTAGTCCATGAAATTCTTGTCCGTTGAGTATACTGTTTTCTATAGTGAAACACTCTTCTGCGACAGGATATTTCGATTGAGTAAACAATCCTGGAACAGGCCGGCGCCTGACACGGGATGACAAGAGAAATTCACGCGTTTTGCTGCCGTTGTATTAACGTGGGTCATATTCACACGATAACTAAACAAATATGTGTGAAAAAGCGCGTCATGATAAATGCAGGGGCAAACTAAAATGGGGGGCGAGAACAAAAACGGGAGCCTGTTCCAGGCTCCCATTAGGTTCTTTCAGGCTGCAGGTTGAGATCAGGCTAGTTCTTCAGGCGCGTTTCCAAACCCGCGAGTTCCGCCTTGCAGGGCGTCGAGACAGCATCCTTTTTCTCAATCAGGCACTGGGCTATGCGGCCCTCACCAGGTTCCACGTCGGCGCAGTTCTTCTCAATATCGTTCTCGCAGACGTCGGCCGCGCGCCACAGATTGCTGAGGCCCAGCTCAACGCCGTCGACGAACTCAAAAATGGAGGCGAAGCAGGTGTCGCTGATTTTGTCCTCGTGGGCCATCATGCACAGTGCCAGACGGCCTTCGCCCGGCGTGACCTGACTGCAGTAGGTGTTGAGTTCCTTTTCACAATTCTTCAGCACCTTCTTGACGGAGCGTTCGGCTTTTTCCTTGGCGAGCCTGGCGACGTCCGATTGGGCGGCGGCGGGTCCCGCCACAGCCGAAATCGCAGCAAGTCCCAGACAAACTGATGTGAGCAACAAAAGACGACGAGGCATGCTGTTGTCTCCTTACAAGTTAAGAAATGCGATGGTTGATCAATGGCTTTGCGTTTCGACAGGAAGCGTCCCGGCAACGGACCAGAGGGATGTGGGAATTCAGTTGTTTCAGGCTGAGATTACAACGGGGGAAGCTTGGCCAATCCTGCCCGGCATTCGTCCGTGAGTGTGGCCCGGTTCTTCTTAATGCAGTCATAGATGCGACCGCCGCCGGGGCGCAGTTGCGAACAGTACTGCAGGATGTCGCTGCTACAGGTTTTGGCCATCGCTTGAAGGTGCTTGAGACGGTTGTTGAGGGTTCCCGATCCCAGATAGGCGGTGAGACGGCAGCGCGGCGATATGCGGTCCTCATAGGAGATGAGGCAAGCGACGACCCTGCTGTGCCCCGGGGTCACCTTCGAGCAGTAGGTCTTGATTTCTTTTGCACAATCATTTGCCAGGGTTGCCGCGCCGCCGGCAGCAGCACTCGTAGGTGCCGAAATGGCAAACCCCAACACCAACGCGCAAATGGCGCACAATAAAGTCTTGTTTTGCGATTGAAGGATGATGGCCATGGGAGATCGCTCCAAGTGTTTTGGCGCGGCGGATGTTTGTATCCGACGGCATTTATGGGTTTTGGAAACTATTGATCGAGAGGGCAGCGCTTTCGTGCGATGGTTTGTGCCCGCTTCATGGGACAGCTGAAAATCTGTTCGACGCTTCAATTTGACGGCATTAGGCCCTCGCCCCAACTCATTGGCGCGGACATTGCCGGCAAGCGATCTTGTTTGTCAACCCGTCAGCTGGTTGCTGGTATTGCAGAAGTTTCCCCATTTTCGGTGCCACGATCCTTTTGCACCTTGGACAGCCAAGTTGCGGCGTTGCGTGATTGTTCGGTGGCCTCAAATACAGTGCTGCGCTTGAAGCCATCAGTGGTGGCGATAGCTTCAGCGATCACCCAGCGGAATTGCGGGATTTCGAAGTAGGAGCTGTATATGAGTTCCCGCCACGTCAGATACGAAAGAACATTCTGCTGCTTGTTCTCCATACCGTCCGAGAAGGCCAATTCACCGATGGCGTTGCGGAATTTGCCCAGAGACTGGGCCGCGATCTCGTTGGAGTAGTTGGTAATGTGGTTGCCCAGTTCCGCAGGTAGGACGGGAAACGCCTGCTTGATCCAAAACGGCCGCGGTCACGGCGACCTCAGCCTCGGTGTCGTTGCCAAGCGCACTTCGCTTGATTTCAAGCCAAGTCAGCTCGTCGAGCGAGCGGCTGAGAAAACGGCTTAGGAGGCCGGCGACCGCCTGCACGACAAAGACCAGCAGGACGGCGATCAAGCCAAAGATGGCGGGCACCAATATCACCGGGAGGACCAGACGTGTCAGGAGGCCAGAGCGGCCCCGCCAGAGCTCGTTGTCGAGAAACAGACTTGCTGCTTCGTCAGTGACGATGTGGAACAAAAGCTTGCTGTTGAGTGCGATGTTCCTTCCTTCGCCGCACAAGCTGCCGTTGGTGCAGGGTTGGCCGTCTTTTTCCAGAAATCGCCTCTTGAAGCGCATGGCGCGTGCGACGGGCACGAGATTGGGGTTCTCCGCATGGAGTTTGTTGCGCGCGGCTTTCACTTCCGACTTCAGCTCCTTCACGGCTTTCTCCGCGTCAAGCCTGCCGACCAGGTCGTCACCTGCATCCTCAAGCCTTTCCTGGGCCCGCTTGAGAGAGCGGCGGAGTGAGCGCACGTGCTGCCGGGAAGTCGTGACCTTGCCGCCATAGGGCTCGTACTGGGAGAGCTGGTAGACGTCGTCGCGAAGGTAGTTGGCGATACCGGTCATCAGGCTTGGGGAAGTGACCAGCAGAATATAGAGGACCGGCAAGAGGAAGACGGATAGCAGGCTGAATAGCGGAACCGCGAAATTGCTATGGAAGATGCGCACGCGGATGCCGCCGATTGAACTCAACCCGGATACGGCTTCGTCATCCTCGTGCCAAAGCCCGAGCCAGCGAGGTGCGAAGGCGCTTTCGGCACGTGCGATGTTTCTCGGCCTGTAAAAATAGAGCTTGCGGATATCCAGGTACTTGAACACCGCCCAAAACACGGCGAATGGGACGCTCATCATGACGGCGTAGAGCCCAAGGCGGTAAAGCCAGTTCGGCCGGTTGAACTTTTCGATTGCCGTCAGGGCTTCGCCGGCGACATAGAGACTGAACATCAACAGCAGCATCAAGGAGGCGACAAACATTGCCTTTTGAAACAGGGTCAGGCGCAAGAACAAAGTGGTTTCCTTGCGCAGGCTGACCAACGGCGTGCCCACGGTGATCCATCGCTGGAGGCCGTTGAGCTTCTTGCCGCGCGCTGAGGCTTCCATCAGAACCGAAGAAATGACCGAGCCGCCATGGCTGTGACCGACCACGCAGTAGTTTTCGCCCTCCTTGTCCAGCTCTTGCATTTGCTTGAGCAATGCGCTGCCGGCCTCGCGGCGGGCCAGGACGGAGTTGTCACCGCTCCAGATGAAGCGCACTAGGCGAACCGGCCCGTCAGTGCTTTCGACGTACTTTGTGAGGTCGGCGTTGACCGGGCTGCCGCGTTGCCACCATTGCAGATCGACGCCGGGCGCGCCGACTTCCGATGGCGCGCCGTCCAAGTGGGCAAACGTGCCGTGCACCGTGATGATTGTTGACAAACGTGGTCCCCTACCGCCCCTGTCTCTACAACACACTAGAGGCACCTTGTCTTAGAATGTTGGCGGACTAATGGACCATGCCGCGGCTTATTCTGCATGCCTCGTGAGCGGAACGAAGCGGACGGGGATGACATCGCGCTTGCGGGTTGTGCCATCGGCGAGTTTTTCGACGACGACCAGTTCTTGATCGAAGTCGCCAACGGGGATGACCAGCCGGCCGCCGGTTTTTAGTTGTTCTACAAGCGCGTTGGGGATGTGATCGGGGGCGGCGGTAACGACGATGGCGTCGTAGGGGGCGTGTTCGGGCCAGCCTGCATGGCCGTCACCGATGCGCGTATGGACGTTTTCGAAGCCAAACTCGCGCAGCTTTTCGGCGGCCTGCAGCCCTAAGGGCTCGATGATTTCGACAGAGTATACTTCGCCGGCCAGAAGCCCCAGGACGGCGGCCTGATAGCCTGATCCCGTGCCAACTTCCAAGACCTTTTCGGATTTGTCGACCTCGGCAAGAGCGCTCATCAAGGCGACTATAAGCGGCTGGGAAATCGTCTGGGCGTGGCCAATCGGCAGCGGACGGTTGCGGTAGGCCTTCTTTGCGAGGTGAGCTGGTACAAAGGCGTGCCGAGGGACCTTGGCGATCGCGTCCAATACCGCGTCGGTCGGAGCTGTCAGACCTGACTGAGCGCGCAGTTCAGCAAGCTGCGCTTTGATCGTTCTGACCAGCGTCTGCCGTTCTTCGCGATAGGGATCGTCTTGTTGGGCCATGGCAACCACCGTTGTTCCCATCGCCAACGCCACTGTCATCATCAACGTGAACGATAAAAAATACAACCTGGCTCGGGATGTCGCACCCATCTGGCTTCAGGCCGCACGTTTGCCGACGATAAGATCCCAGGCGATGTTGATTTGCTTGGTGCGTTCCTCGCGCATGATCTTGTCAGCGTCATCTTTGGCAAGGTCGGGGTGCCAGCCCATACGAAGGGCATCGACGGTGCGCTTCAAAGAGGCCTCCGATGCGTTGGGGTTCACGCCCAGAACTTCATAGGCCTCGGCGCGCGTCTTGGGAATGGCCCGGTCGTCGCGCCCATTCTTGAGGCTGGCGGCGGCGCTGTCGGCGATGCGGCCGATGCGCTCCAGATCCCGCACCGCGGACCGCAGGCTCGATGCAAGGCGTGCTGTTCTGGCATCCTCGTCTGGACCGCCGCGCAATGCGTCGAGCCGTTGCCGCACGACTTTCAGCTCTGAGGTCAAGGTATCGCGCAGTGCCGAGACAGGCCCGAGGGTCCGCACAGCGATTTCCGCCTTTTCGAAAAGCGCTTCGGCGGAGCAGGCGCCGTTGGCGATACTGGTGTTACGCCATTGCCAGGGTCTGGCGGCAGTGAAGTTGCGCCATTTCCAGCCAAGCCAGCGCGCGCGGGTCTTGGCTGTAAGGCCTGACAGCAAGTCCGGGACAAAGACAAACAAAGCAGCGGCCTTGGAGAAGACCGGGCTGAAACCGCCAACTGCTGGCGGGTGTGTTGTGTCCTGCGAAGGGCCGGAAGATACCGCTAGCCCATAACGTTGGCGCATGAGCCAGCCGAAGGCACCAAGCAGGCTGATCGCGATCAGGCCGCCAACAAGTACCAACAGGCTGTAGCCACCGCCCGTCGCTGCGACACCAAGCTGGTTTATAGCATCTGTATGGCGGACGACCGGCTGCCAAGGATCCAGGGCCGAGCGGTTATCAAGGAGTGCTGGAACCGAACTTGCTTTGGGGATCGGCTCGACAACGATGGCGTTTTCGGTGGCTGCTGCGGTTTTGATTTGCTTGCCGCCACGGGTTGCGCCGGTCACGATCGCGGAGGTCGGTTTGCTGGCGGTTTGCGTTGGCTCTGCCGGTTTCACTGGCGCTTCAGGCTTGATAGCCAGTCGTGCTCCGAGTTCGCTGACGGGGGCGAAACCTGGTGGCAGTACAAACTGGGCCATCCGCTGGCTGTCTGAGCTGGCGCGGTTCTTCAGCAGGAGATTGAGGCGCCCCTCCTCGATCCAGGAGCGACCTACAGCCTTGCTGCGAACCTGAGCGGCAACCCTCCACCATGGAACTGATTTGCCGTCGCAACGCAGATTGAAACTGTGAACCATCATGGTCTGGCAATCGCTTCCGGCACCGTCGCGGCAGGCGGTGTAGCTGCGCTGCTGGTGCGGGCCTACGATGTCGTGATGTTTGGGTGCGGTACTCGTCAGCTTGGGCAGGCCATTGTCCATTTTGCAGGCGAACGGCAAGACGATTGAATCGCTGGCTGAGGCTGAGTTCAGTGAGCCGACGGTCGTGGCGGTCAGGGCCAACAGAGCAATCAGGATTTTACCGATCAAATAACGCACCATTCCCCCACAGACAGGTACGCTTAAGCACCCTAAGTCGTCTCATTCACAACATAGGCGCGACTGTGGCGACAACCGGTCGGCCGGGCGTCAACTTGATTTTCCCCAGACTTTATGACGGTTTGGCAAAGTTTTGACAGGCATGCTAGTCGCCGCGCAACAGGCCGGTAAAAACAGTTATGAGCAGCGATGCCAGAACGATGCCAATGACCGTTTCGAGTATAATAAAGCCGTAGAGCACGCCACCTAGAGTGATTTTGAATGTCGGAACCGGCTTATCGGTGTCGCTGGTTTGCCCGGTTATTTCGCCGGCCGCCTTATACTCAATAGGCGCAAAAGTAATCGGCTGTGGAATCTCCGCGATTAGCGCCCAGGCCATATTGGGCCGCCAGTGATCGGCGTAACCGAAAGAAACAAAGGGCATGAAGACATCGCAATGAATACGCCAGCGGGCTAAAGTCCGGGTATACGGTGGCGAATTTCTCGTGCGTACAGGCGTCCGGTTGGTCATGACGAACACAGATTCATCGCGGTATCCGGAATTGGCGCATTGCCCGCCCGCGCATGCCCAGAATCACGCGAACAGCGCGATGAATGCCACCATCCATGCCACCGTGCGCCACGGATTAAAGCCGTAGAGGGCGAAAATATCGAGGAATCCACCCTGCCAGCGCTGCAACGTGCGTGTTGCGTGACTGCTGCGCTCCAGGCGTCTGCGCGCGATGGAAATCTGGCGGGCGTCCTCGTCGTAGCCTTGCTGATGCAGTCTATTCTCCAGCTGCACCCAGGGCTGGGGTTTGAAATGGTCGCGGATGTCGCAATCCTGCTGCCCCTTGAGCCATTGAGGCCGCTGACGGGCGACCCATCATCGGCTTTGCTGTGAGCGGACTTGTCCGGGCCTTGCCTGGAGCCTGAGGGGTTGTTGAGGTGTTCGTACGTAAAACCATCAAGCACCAGGTGATCGATATCCCGGCCGTCAGCGGACTTGCCGCGCAGTTGCGATCCTGGCGTCCAAGCAGCGGCGAAGTCCTGATAGGAAGCGGCGCTTGCGCGGGAGAAATCAACGATGCCACGGGGACGCTCGTCGCGGGTCTCCGGCATGAACAAACGTTTTACTTCCGCGTCGGCAAGGCTGATGGCGTTTTCATCCCAATCGGTCGAGTCACAGGAAGAAGAAGGTTCGCGCACAGTGGGAAGAGGCCGTCCTTCGCGAGCAACCGCCGCACTCTTGATTTTGCTTTGCGAGAAATCTAGCTGGCCGGGAATGCGAACCTGATCGAGCACCAGTGCACCGATGGATAACAGTCCGTTATTCAGTTCAACATCGCGTCCGAAACGGCTGCCGTTCACCATCAGCGCAGCGCCAGAATCAACCTTCAGCGAGGCGCCGCGCAGTCGGAATTGATTGCCGATATCACAGGCGGGGAACCTCAAAAGCCCAAAGACCATCGAACGGGACATGTAGCAGCCGCCACGAATGTGTACGCCGTCACCTCTGATGGCGAGTTCGGCACCAAATAAGCGCGCCTCGGTGGGCCGCAGCTGCTCGCGAATATCCGTTCCCGGGAAGTTCACAGCACCGACCAGTTTTAAGCGTGCCAGGTCCCAGTTGCCGGCAATCGATATTCCGCCTGCAGAGATGGCCGTCGTGCCCCCTTCGACCTCAATTCCTTAGGCGCGGAATCCCTTGCCAATCTCCGCCCCCTCAACGTCGAGGGTCCCCTTGGTGCGGGAATCGACCAGATTAATGCCTCGGCCGACGTTCAGGCTCCTGGCCGAGATTGCCGTTTCGGGGGCACTGACTGAGAGACCGGTGGCTTCCAGGCGCCCCAGCAGCCGTGCATGAGCCAAGCGTAGGCCCGCAGAAATCCGCGTGTCAATGGCAAGAAATCGCCGTCAATAGGAGCGCTTTCGGCATCAAAGCCGCATGAGTTGCCATCGATCGTTGTGTTCTCAGCGTAGATGCCGGCGTTGAGCTGGCAGCGGGCCAGTTTTACATCGCCCTTGAGCTGCGTACGGCGCAAGATCAACGGGCCTGACAACCGCAATCCACTGCCTGTCAGAGCTTTGCGGCCGTCGCCGACCTGAGTACCCTCAATGGCCAATGCGCCGCCAAGTTGGGCGCCTCGAGCAAGGATCTGGCCTTCGATCCTGCCACCGGCAATCAGAACACCGTTTTCGACCTGGGCACTATCGGCAACCAGTGACCCTTCCACATGGCAGTCCTGCATGCTGAGCTGCTTCAAGCGGGCATCGCGAAGCAGGAAGGCGCCGCGGGGACCATCCATGATGCGTACGCCGGACACTAGAAGGGGAGCGGAAACCGTACAGCCCTCGAAATCGATTCCGTCGGTAACTACGGCATTTTGATAACCGAACGCCGGATTCAGCGACGGGCCATTCGGGTCGGCTGCCGTTGAGTAGAGCCCGCAGCACACTGCCGCGGATCGATCCGCCGCTAAGATCGACGGTGTCGCCCCGCGCCGCGCCGGCCAGAAGGGCCTCTTCGAACGGGCTGAGATCAGCATCAGCAGGGATGATCGGTTTCGACATAAATCCTATTGTCCCCCCGGCTCGGACGATTAAACGGTGCGCAGTAGCCAGAAGACGTCCCCAGATCGCGTCGTGACAAAGGATCGCCAGCATCGCGGTGCACAATACGGGCGGCAGTGATCAGGGTCGAGAGCTACTTGCCCGGATCGTCAAAGTCCTGCTTCCTGTGGCAATTAGACTGTAAAACGGTTCCAGTAAACGCGGATTGCGAGCCATTAGCGTCTTATGAGACCGACCGGGGAGGTGAATGGCACGACTGGCGCCGCCCTGTGGTCACAGTAATGTTGGCTACCTTGACGCAGACAGTGGCCTCGACAACACGTGCGTTCGGGCTCTAAAGATTGGGAAACAAGTAGTGCACGGAACGGGTGGCGCCCTTATAGGGCGAACTTTGCGTGTGCATCACAAAACGGGAGGTTTTGTGCAATGTCCTCCGCTGATACAGCCGCAACGCTGGTGAATGCAAAGAAGGTCGAGGGTACCGGAGCGTTTGGCAAGCCTGATGCGCGTTCTGATGAACAACACGTGCCCCAGAATGTAAAGATTGAAGGTCTGGGTCAGCCCACGGGTGATGATGACGTTCTGGGTCCGGACAGCGATCGCAAACGGGAACACTTCATCCCGATTACACGCTTTGCCTTGATGGACCGGCTGACCCATCCTTCGGCTTGGCCGCCGGGGCAGGCGGTGCAGGCGCGGCGCTTTTTCAGCTATCTGGATTACTGGCGACACCAGCGCTACGGCGCCAAGCTTTTGGAACTGGAACAGACTTACGAGCCGTTTAGCCCCGACAGCGATCTGCTCATGACGCGCAGTTTCACGGACGATGAGTTGAGCACTATGCAGTCGCGGATGGTCGAGGGGATGCGGGAGATTCTGATCCAGGCCAACTACCGCGAGGTCGACCCCGCTGTTGTCGAGGAAATCTTCGCCAAGGAGACGCACTACGGCCTTGATCTGCACGTTGATTTCTCGCTGTTCGAGGAGTGCTTGATCTTCTATCGTGGTGCATCGACCCGGAAAGATCAGAAACGGACCTTGCGAAAGTTCATGCGCAAGGAAGAGTTCGATGTTCCGATTTTCCAGCGCCTTTTCCTGTTGTTCAAACTGAAGCCGCTTGAACTGCGCGTGCGCGAGATCATGGAAAGCGAAAAGGTCTCGCGCAAGGAAGCGTTGCGCATGGCCAATAAGCAGCGGGCGCATCTGCCTGCCGCGGTTGTGCCCGGCAACATCTACATGAAACTGTTCAAGAACATCCCGCGCTCGGATGCCGAGATGATCTTCCCGAACACGATCGTGAAGTACCGTATGCTCGACAAGATCAAGCTGGGTGGCGGCGGTGCGTTTGGGGTGGGCAGTTCATTGGTGGTCGCGGCCGGCAAGGCGGGTGCCATGCTGACGAACCCCATAACGGCCGTGATGGTGGTTGGCGGGCTTGGTGCAGCGGTGTTTCGCCAGGCGATGAACTTCGTCAATACGAAGCAGCGCTACATGGTGATCATGGCGCAGAATCTTTACTTCCACTCCATGGCGGACAACCGCGGCGTGATGATCAAGCTCATCGATAGGGCGGCCGAGGAAGACGTCAAAGAGGAGATGCTGCTTTACTCCGTGCTGGCAAAGGAGAGAGCTAACCGGCGTGACCTCAAGGCGATCGACATTGCGATTGAGCAGTATTTGAAGTCGACGTTTGGACTCGACATCGATTTTGATCTCGACGACGGACTAAGCCGGCTGCTTGCAGACGGCATCGTCACAGAAGATGAGAATGGCGATCTGCACACACTGCCGCCACATGAAGCCAGCGAGCATATCGATGCACAGTGGGATGTGCTGCTTGATAATCTGCCTGATTTCGATCCGCATGAAGGCTTGGAAATGGAAGTCGACAAGCTGCGCTCGGAAGTAACGCTCAAAAACGCAAAGGCCCCTAGCGGTTGAATACCATCTCAGCAGAGAGCCCTGGTGGTGCCGTACCGGCTTCGGCGGCAACATTATCCGCCATCGTGTTTGAACTTGAGGATCGTGACCTTGCTCGCACGTTGGCAGGTGCGCTGCAAAACCTGATCGATCCGCCGCCGGAGGCTCTCAGTGTGTTCGAGGCCGACGGTCAGGATATCACCGTGCCGTGGCGCATCACCGCCTATTATGAGGTTGCTCCCGATCCAGAAGGGCTGCGCCAGACGTTGCAGCAGATCATCGACGTGGGAATTCCGATGCCGCGGCTGGAAGTCGTCCCCGATTTGAACTGGGTGGCGTTGTCTCAGGCAGCCTTGCCGGCGGTTCGGGCAGGTCGATTCTGGGTCTTTGGTGCGCACGACCGTTACAGAGTGCCGCAAGGTCCCGGCGCGATTTTGATCGAAGCCGGAGAGGCGTTTGGCACGGCCCATCACGCGACGACCTACGGCTGCCTGCTGGCCATCGATCGGCTGACGAGAGCACATCGCTTTCGGGAGGTTCTCGACCTTGGTTGTGGGACCGGTGTTCTTGCCATTGCAGTTGCTCGTGCGCTGCCTGGGGCCCGGATCACGGCGAGCGATATCGACCCGTCGTCGGTCGACGTGGCACAAGAAAACATCGCAAATAATCGTGCTGGCGGCCGTATCAGGGCGGTCTGTGCCGAGGGGCTGGAGCATCCGGCGCTGCGCAGGCCGGCGCGTTACGATCTTCTGATTGCCAACATACTTGCCGCACCGTTGATCGCGCTTACAAAGGACATCGCACGCGTAGTGCAGCCAGGCGGAGTTATTGTTTTGTCGGGGCTGCTGACGCACCAGGCCCGTGAAATCATTGCCCACTACCGTGCAGCGGGCTTCGCGCTGGAAGATCACGGGCGGTTTGCTGGTTGGTCAACGCTGGTGTTGCGACGGTGTTGAAGAAGCCCTCAGGTGTTGGGTGGGGCCCGATTGCTCGGGCCGCTTGCCAACGTGTCAAATGTGGTAGGGCAATTCTTTGCCGCGGGCTTCCTTGATCTTTGCGATCTCGGGGCCAGAGTAGCCAATCTTGGCAAGTTCGGAATCGCTTAGGCGCGCCAGATACGTCTGGACGTATGAATTGGCACTTTCCTGGCGGGCTGCGACAAAGCGTTCGAACGCGCCGGTCAAAATGCGGCCCAGGCCATGAAGTTCATCGCGGAACTTGCTCGTTGGTCGAGAGACGAGAGTGCTCATGATCATCTCCTTGATTAGATCTCAGTGCTCATGTTGGTGCTGGATTTTTCTCCTAGCACCCGTTTTCATTGGTCCTTAACTTAGGAGCGTTCGCCCGTCATAGGCAGACCCCAAGCTGCAATCCAGCAATGCAGAACGTGCATGATCAGGCTGCAGAAAAGTGCACTTTTGAACTTCACAGCGATCCCTTCATAGAAAGACCACATGTTCCAGATCTTCGATGTCGTTTCCGATCCGTCGCTCTCGGAAGACCGCGTGGCTAGATTGCGGGAGCTTTTGGTTCAGCGGGGGCTTGATGGTTACATCATCCCGCGTACCGACGAGCATCAGGGCGAGTACATTCCTGCCAACGCGGAGCGGCTTAGCTGGCTGACGGGTTTTTCCGGCAGTGCCGGCACCGCGATTGTCTCAGGCCAGAACGCCGCACTGTTTGTCGATGGACGGTACACCGTGCAAGCCCGGGCAGAAGTCAACACCGGAGTGATCGAAGTCGTGCCGATGGCAACGCAAAAAGCCGAGGACTGGCTAGTGGAGACTTTGGCGGAAACCTCAAAAGTTGGCTTTGATCCGAAGCTCTTTACGCTTGCCCAGATTGAGCGGCTGCAAGGCCGGCTTGGCGGGAAGAAGATCACGCTCAAGCCCGTTCGAAGAAACTTGATCGACGAGCTTTGGGGAAAGGACCGGCCGTCGCCGCCAGGCGGCTCCATCGTACCTCACACGCTTCGATATGCTGGCCAACCGTCGGCGGAAAAGCTCTCGGCCATCGCGGATGACCTGAAGAGCGCCCGGCATGATGCCGTCGTGCTGACAAGCCGTGAGTCGATTGCGTGGCTCACCAATCTACGCGGTTCGGATGTCGCGCACACGCCTGTGTTCTCCGCCTTTGCCATCGTGCATCAAAGAGCAAAGCCGGAGCTGTTTGTGGACACCGCCAAACTCACCCAGGAGGCGCGCGCTGAGATCAAGGGCATCGTCAAGGTCGCCGCCTATGAGAAATTCTGGGAGCGGCTCAAGGCGCTGAAGGAAGCGGGGAAGACCGTGCGTGTTGATGCCGGCACGGCTAGCTACGAGGTGGTGCGGCTGCTTGGCGGGGCAAAGCGTGTTGTCCGTGGTCCGGACCCTTGCGTCGAACCGTGCTCCATCAAGAACCGCGTTGAGATCGCGGGGGCGCGTGCGGCTCAGCAGCGCGACGGAGCTGCCATGGTGCGCTTTCTTGCGTGGCTAGATGAGAATTCGGGCAGCGGCAGAATCGATGAGATCACAGCCGTTACCCAGCTTGAAGCGTTTCGCAAGGAAACCAACCAGCTGAAGGAAGTCAGTTTCGATACGATCTCGGGCTCCGGCCCGAACGGTGCGATCGTTCACTACCGGGTGAACTCCAAGACCAACAGGATCCTTGGGCCCGGCGAATTGTTTCTTGTCGATTCAGGTGGCCAGTACGCCGATGGCACGACCGATATCACGAGGACGGTTGCAATCGGAAAACCCACTGATGATATGCGCCATTGTTTTACGCTTGTCCTCAAGGGGCATATCGCGATCGCCACCGCACGCTTTCCAAAAGGAACCCGCGGTCACGATCTCGACCCGTTCGCTCGCCGTGCGCTCTGGCAGGCCGGCCACGACTACGACCACGGTACTGGCCATGGTGTCGGCAGCTACCTGTCGGTGCATGAGGGGCCGGTGTCGATTTCGCGGATGGGCGCGGCCGTGCTGAAGCCGGGTATGATCATCTCGAACGAGCCTGGATACTACCGCGAAGGTCACTTCGGCATTCGCATCGAGAACCTCGTCCTCGTCAATGAGCTTGAAAAACCCAATGGTGGCGACAGGCAGATGATGTCGTTTGAAACGCTGACGCTTGCTCCCATCGCGCGCGGCCTCATCAAGAATGGGCTGCTCACGGGTGACGAGCGGGATTGGGTTGATGGCTACCACGCGCGTGTGGTGGAGACGCTGGGGCCACATCTCGACAAACCTACGAAGGCTTGGCTGAAAGAGGCCTGTGCGCCGCTTTAGAGCGGCCGTGTGATGAGCTCTTCCCATTCGTCCTCTGTAAGGACGGTGACGCCGAGGTTGCGGGCTTTGGTGAGCTTTAAGCCGGCATCCGCCCCGGCGACGACGAAGTCGGTCTTCTTGGAGACAGAACCAGCGACCTTGGCGCCGAGCCGTTCGGCTTGGGCCTTCGCCTCGCCACGGCTTTTCTTTTCGAGTGTGCCGGTGAAAACGACCGACTTGCCTGCGACCGGTGAGGATGTTGCCACCGTCTCGAGGGGCTGAGGTTCGACTTCGGAAAGCAGTTCGTCGACCACCTTGATGTTGTGCGGTTCGGCGAAGAATTCGACGACCGCGGCGGCAACCGTCTCGCCAATGCCATCGATGTTGTTGAGGTCAAGCCAGGCTTCGCTTTCCTTGCCTTCAGCGGCCGCGATCATGGCTGACTTGAAGGCTGAGATGCCGCCGTAAGAGCGCGCCAGAACCTTCGCGGTGGTTTCGCCGACGTGGCGGATGCCTAGGCCGAAGATGAAGCGGTCGAGGGAGATCCTGCGCCGCGCGTCGATGGCAGCGAAGAGCTTGCCTGCCGACTGGCTGCCCCAGCCTTCGCGATCCTCCAACTTCTTCGAGAAGCTTCGGTCTCGGGTTTCCAAGGTGAAGATATCGGGTGGTGATTGGATGAGCCCCTCGACATAGAATGCCTGGATGCTCTTGTCGCCCAAGCCATCGATATCGAAAGCCGTTCGCGAGACGAAATGCTTCAGCCGTTCGACGCGCTGGGCAGGACAGATGAGACCACCGGTACAGCGCCGCACCGCATCGAGCTTGCCGGTCTTTTCATCCTGTTCGCGCACAGCATGGCTTCCGCAGGCCGGACAAACCGCCGGAAACACGAACGGTTCCGCGCCATCGGGACGCTTGTCCAGGATCACCGAGACGATCTGCGGGATGACGTCGCCGGCGCGCTGAATAACTACCGTGTCGCCGACGCGGACGTCCTTGCGGGCAATCTCGTCTTCATTGTGTAGCGTTGCGTTGGAGACAACGACCCCACCGACGGTGACGGGTTCGAGCTTGGCAACAGGCGTCAAGGAACCCGTACGGCCGACCTGGATCTCAATGTCATTTAGGAGTGTTGTCGCCTGTTCGGCGGGGAACTTATGGGCGACTGCCCAGCGGGGCGCGCGCGATACGAAACCGAGCCGCTCCTGGTAGTCGAGCCTGTCGACTTTGTAGACGATGCCGTCGATATCGTATCCGAGTTCCGCCCGCTTTTGCTCCAGGTCCTGGTAATAGGTGATCAACTCTTCGGCGTTCCGGCAGAGTTTTGTGAGCGGATTGGTGGGCAATCCCCAATTCTCGAAGGCCGCTACGACGGATGACTGCGTATCACCCGGCAAAGACTGCGCCTCGCCCCAAGCGTAGGCGAAAAAGCGGAGGGGGCGTTGGGCGGTCACTTCTGGATCAAGCTGGCGCAGTGACCCCGCGGCCGCGTTGCGCGGATTGGCGAAAACCTTTGCGCCGGCTGCTTGCTGATCAGCATTCAGTTTTTGGAAGTCGGCGTGGGCCAAAAAGATCTCACCGCGAATGTCGATAGATTTGGGGAGATCGTCGCCGGTCAAGACCTCGGGGATTGCCTGCATGGTCTTGACATTGGCGGTGACGTTTTCGCCTTCGGTGCCATCGCCCCGCGTCGATGCCTCAAAAAGCCTGCCGTCGTCATAGCGCAGCGAGATCGACAGGCCGTCGATCTTCGGCTCGGCGGTGAAGTTCATAGGCTGGTCTTCGTCGAGGCCAAGAAAGCGGCGGACGCGGGCGACAAAATCGACGACATCCTCATCGCTGAAGGCGTTTCCGAGCGACAGCATTGGTACGCGATGGCGAACCTTGCCGAAGCCATCCCCGGGTGCGGCGCCGACTTTGAGTGACGGGCTGTCGGTGCGGCGCAGTTCTGGAAAACGCGCTTCGATTTGTTCGTTGCGGCGGCGGAGGACATCGTAGTCGGCGTCAGAGATCTCGGGTGCGTCGGAGCGATAATAAAGGGCGTCGTGCCGGGCGATTTCCGCTGCGAGCCATTCAAGCTCGGCGCGGGCTTGTTGCTGGCTGAGCTTTTCCACAGCGACATCGGCAGTCTTACGTGTTGCCTTGCCCATCCCTGCCTCTTCGCAGCCGTTCTTAATGGGAAATTCGGTATGTATTAGCGGGTAACTTCGCCTCTTGTCGTGTCTTCGGCAATACGAAGGCAGTGGACAAGGCGGATCGCGGAGGCGAGTGGTGTTGAGACGGGCAGATAATACCCGGCCTGCGCGCATACGGATTCAAGGCGATTGGGCGCTCAACTCGGATTTGGTCTGGGGAGATTGGTTTAGGCCCGAACCGAACTACTAGCCGGGGCCGCCGAGGGAAAACTTGGGCACGCTCTTCCAGACTTTCGAAAGCCACGAACCGCTGTCTTCTTGCGGTGTTAGACCGCTGGAGCCCAAAAGCGCGTAGGCATCTTTATACCAACGCGATTGCGGGAAGTTGTGACCAAGAACGGCGGCAGCCGTCTGGGCCTCGTTGACGATGCCGAGAGCCAAGTACGATTCGGTGAGGCGCATCAGAGCCTCCTCAACGTGAGCCGTCGTCTGGTACTGCGATGCCACCGTCTTGAACCGGTTGATGGCGGCGACATAATTTCCACGTTTCAGATAGTAGCGGCCAACCTCCATTTCGGCGGCGGCGAGCGTATCCTCGGCGACCCGGATGCGGTTCGCGGCGGATTTGGCGTACTCACTATCGGGATAGCGTGTCTTGAGGATCCGCAATTCCTTCAAAGCTTTGCGGGTCGTCGACTGATCACGGTTGGGCTGGTTCATCTCGTCAAAGTAAGCTGACGCGATGATATGGTGGGCCAGCGCGGCTTCCTTGGTGCCGGGATGCATCGTCGTATAGCGCCGAGCCGAGGCGATGGCTTCGGGATACTTGCCGGCTTTGTAATAGGCATAAGACGCCATCACGATGGCGCGTCTGGCCTCCGGAGCGTAGGGGTGGTCGCGGTCGAGAGCTTCGAATTTTGCGGCAGCGCGATTGTGTTTGCCTCGGGAGAGCAACCCGTCCGCGTCCGCGAACATTTTTGCCGGTGGATCCGGGTTCAAGGCTTTCGAGAGGTCGTTTGATGAGGCGCAGCCGGTGACTGCCAACAGACCGCACGCCATCAGGAGCCATGAGCAAACGGGACCGATACGCATGCGGTAGGATCCGTTGCAGGTTTCGTCCGTCATGGTGCGGTTCTTCACGAATTCCCAACCTTCGTCCTGCGATGCGCTTGAAACACCTGTTGCCTTTGTCCCGGCCTTGTCTCGTCTGGGGGGCGCGCTGCTGTGCGGTGGGCATGTGCGCCGAAACTGTCACCACGGAGTAGGTCCCCTGCCACGAATCAAGATGCATCCAACGCTATCTCACTTCGAACCACCGGTCGCCGATTCGGTTTGAATGATCCCCATTTCTCAAATGCTGCGGGCTTTATCGTCCTGTGCGCAAGATTCCTCAGGAGCAATATGGCCGTCAGGATTTCAGTGCGTGCCTGCGAAGGCTGCTGGATAGGCGAAGCTGACCGGATTGGTCTCGCGAACCTTCGGTGCCTGGACGACCGACCACGCGGTTGTGTCGGCCAGAAGGGCCTTGACGACCAGCGAGTTCAGACGATGGCCGCCGCGAACTGAACGGAATGCACCGAGCAGAGGCAGACCCGCCAGGGCAAGGTCACCAACAGCATCAAGCATCTTGTGCCGAACGAACTCCTCGGGATAACGCAGTCCTTCGCTGTTCATGACTCGGTCGTCGCCGATCGCAACAGTGTTGTTGAGGTTGGCGCCCAGTGCCAGGCCGTTCTTCCAGAGATGCTCGACGTCGCGCATGAAGCCAAATGTGCGTGCGCGGCTCAGCTCGTGGCGGAAAACACCTGGTGCCATCTCATAAGCAAGACGCTGGCGTCCGATGATTGGCGTGTCGAAGTCAATCTCGATGTCGAGGTGGAAACCCGTGTGAGGGCTAATCTCACCGAAGCAGTCACCGTCTTCGACGCGGATCGGCTTCAAGACCTTTAGGAATCTGCGGGGCTCGGACAGCTCCATTAGGCCGGCGTCATCGATGGCTTCGACGAACACCGCCGAGCTGCCGTCCATGATCGGCACTTCCTGGCTGTCTATTTCGATATAGCAATTATCCACAGACAGACCGCGAAGAGCTGCGAGAAGATGCTCGACGGTGCTGACGGTATTACCTTCGTCGTCGCCAATGACCGTGCACAATGTCAGGTTCTTGACATTCTCTACCCGCGCTTCGATATCCGAAATGACGCGACCACGATTGGTTACAAGAAAACGAAGTCCAGCATCGGCCTCAGCCGGATGCAAAATTACCGATGCTGGAGCTCCGCTGTGCACCCCCGTGCCAGTCAGCTCGATCTCGCGCGCAACCGTAGTCTGGCGCGAGCCGATAAAACGATTCGACATGAATGTCGTCCCTCGATGCCTGCCCAGGCAACGGCCGTTTATTTTACGTGTAACGGCCTGCCACCCCCAAAGTAATTAGAAACCTCGTTACTTCCCATTTCTGAACCTCAGCGCTACCCCGACGAAGCTGAGGAAGAAGACTCAGTTTCTCCCGTTAACGATATTGACGATACCCTTGTGCCACAGGCGGCACAAATCACGCTTTCTTACACTCTGTTACCTTCTTGCCGCGAGAATATGGCCCGCCTCGTGGGGTTCCCCGCACCTCAGCCCCTGCGTTTTCCGCGGCCATAAAAATTATTGTTATCAACGGGTTGGGCGGCCTGCTCTAACGCATTGTGCACAGATTGCTTACGGCTTTGCAGGGCTGCATCGGAGGCCTGGTCCTCCGGAATATTACACGGTGTTACATCCTCTGGTTTGCTCGTGTCGTGCTCTTGGAGAGAATCACTTTGGCGCCGCCCAAGGCCTGCTAGGCGTTCGAAGAGGCCTGGCCTGCGTTGAGGCCCGTCAGTTCCGGCCGCATCCGTGTGCAAATCCGAGCCAGATTGTTTCGCGTAAAACTCCCGCTGACCGACGGAAGGAAAGTCCTCGACGCCAGGCATTTGTGTTCGACGGTGAATTTGTTGGGTCTGGCGCGGTTCGAAGCGATCGGCGTCGACCGTCCCTCCAAATCCGTGCGGCATCTGGGAGCTTGCTGCCGGCGGAACCGCAGGCGTGTCGAGCGCATTAGTGCCTGCTTCGATGGTGACACCCTCAGGAGACCGCCACAGCGCTGAAGTGTTTTCCGGTACGGCCCTGCCCTGGACGGGTGGAGGTTGTGCCGCTGGGACCGACGTCGCTGTATCTGGACGACCTGGGGGCTTCGCCGCGTGTGGCATGGGTGCAGTAGCCGCTGGCGTAGCACGCGCTGGGGGGAGGGGTGGGAATGGTTCATGCGCCTTGGCCCGGCCCGCCGCCTGGCTCAAATTCTGGGGCACTGGAGGGGGTGTGGGAGGTCTGGGCGGAAGTTCGGGCCTTTGTTGCGTGGTTTCGCCGGCGAGGTTGGGTTGGGTTGCGATGCTGAAGCCATCACCCGGGGATACACCCGCCGGGAGGTTAGCGTTGGCCATGCCGGACGCCACGATCGACACGCGAACACGTTCGTCCAGTTTGTCATCAAACGTCGCGCCGACGATGATGTTGGCCTCCGGGTCGACCTCCTTGCGTACGCGTGAAGCCGCTTCGTCGACGTCATAGAGTGTAAGATTTGGGCCGCCGGTAATCGACAGCAGCAGACCGCGAGCACCCTGTAGCGAAACGTCATCAAGCAGCGGGTTTGCAATGGCCTCCTCGGCAGCGAGGATCGCACGGCGCTCGCCGGAGCCTTCACCGGTCCCCATCATGGCGGTGCCCATGTTGCTCATGATGGCGCGAACGTCCGCGAAATCGAGATTTATCAGGCCTTCCTTGACGATAAGATCAACGATGCAGGCTACTCCTGAGTAGAGCACCTGGTCGGCCAGCAAGAAGGCTTCCGCGAAGGTCGTTTTCTCGTTCGCGACGCGAAATAGGTTCTGGTTTGGAATGGCGATAAGCGTGTCGACGTTGGCGCGCAGCTCCTTGAGGCCGTTCTCCGCAAAGCGCATGCGGCGGCTGCCTTCGAACTGAAACGGTTTGGTCACCACGCCAACGGTGAGAATGCCCATTTCGCGGGAAGCCCGCGCAATTACCGAAATGGCTCCGGTGCCTGTTCCGCCTCCCATGCCGGCAGCGAGAAAGACCATGTGAGATCCCGATATCTGCGATTTGATTTCGTCTATGGCTTCTTCGGCGGCGGCCGAGCCGATTTCTGGATTGGCTCCGGCTCCGAGACCTTCGGTTAAATTTATGCCGAGCTGGATGCGATGCTCCGCGCCGGAAGCTTCCAGTGTTTGAGCATCGGTATTGGCGGCGACGAATTCGACGCCCGTGAGTCCGGCGGCGATCATGTTGTTGATCGCGTTACAGCCCGCTCCGCCGACGCCGATCACGGTCAATCGCGGTTTCAAATCGGTGAGCTGTGGCAGTTCCAACTTGATATTCATTGCGTCCCCACATCGCTGAACGGCGATTGCCGGCTAAACGCACAACTGGGACTGCCTATAGGCACAAAATCCGCACGGATCCTGTGATCGAGGCAGCAAAGGACGCATTACAACCCTGTCATCAGCCACTGACTAACCCGTCCCAAGTAGCCCGGGGGCGGGATTTCATTGCTCTCGATCCGCATTGATACGCTTGCGGGAGAGAGTCCTGTGGCCACCATTCCGACGACTGTCGAAAACGCTGGGCCGGAAAGTGATTGCGGCAAATCGAACGCCGCCGCGGGCCTAGCGATCCGAACTGAGCGAGACAAACGGTTGGCCATAAATTCGGCCAATCCGACAAGTTCCGAACCGCCGCCCGTCAAAATGATCTTGTCTCCGACATACTCACTTACCCCGCTCCGATCGAGTCTCTCAACGATCAGCGATGCTATCATCGCGGCCCGGTGAGAGATGATCTCGGCGAGGTCAGCCTTGTTCGACTGGTGCAGACCGGCGTCTTCATTTCCGGCGAGCGGGTATGAGAACGTCTCGTGCGAATCGGACTGCGCCGAGACGAGTGTGCCATAAAGAGCTTTGATTCGCTCGGCTTCTGCAAATGGCGTCTGCAGACTGCGTGCAATATCGAACGTAATATGATCGGCTCCGACGGGTATGACGTCGGCATGGACGAAGCGTCCGTCAGAGAACATGGCGATTTTCACCGTACCGCCGCCGATATCGATCGCGGTGACGCCGAGGCGGCGTTCCTCCTCGCTGGTGGCAGCCATGGCGCTCGTGTAGGGGGCTACAACCAAGCTCCCAAGGCGCAGGAAGCACTTGTCGGCGAGGATGGCGAGATTTCGAAGCGGGGCGTCGTCAGCGGTAACCGCATGCAGATCAGCGGTCAGGCGACGGGCCGCCATGCCGCGCGGGTGGTGTGAGCCGGGTTGTCCATCGAGCCGATAGCTCAATTCGTTCATGTGGACGAGCCGTCGACCGTCGCGGGTCGCATATGACTGTCCGCCTCTCAGGCAGCGGGATATGTCGTCTTGAGATACGACCCCGGTCGCGATTTCCGCATTCGCGGCGAAAATCTGGGAGCGCAGGCGGCCGCAGGAGAAGGCGACGCTGATTGTGCCAAGTGTTTCCCCGCTCATGCGCTCGGCCTGACTGACGCAGGCCCTAACGGCACTCGCGGCTTCCTCGAAGTCGGTGACGACGCCTGCCTTCACTCCACGCGAGCGCACGCATGAGGCGCCGACGATGTCAGCGCCAATCTGCGGCCGCTTGCTTGACCGGTCCGGTTGGACAATCAGGCAGACGTTCTTTGATGAGCCGATATCGAGAAACCCGGCTAGGTTGCCGGACCTTCGCGACTGATTTTCATTACTGAGCACGCGTCACCATCCAAAGGTATGAGTGCCACCAGGTGCGATTTGATTCACCCGGATTGGTCAAGTAGGTCGGCGATACTTCTTACCCCTGAGCTTGTCGGGCCGATGCCGTGGACGGGTTTCACGACAATGCGGCCCTTGGCCCTGAGATCAATAATGATGTTGCCATTTTCCAAGTAGGCCTCGAAGCCGGGCCAGCTTTCCAGCTGCGCGAGAGCGGTTGAGGCACCGCTTTTTGGAAGATGAATGACAACATCATTGGCTAGAGACAGGCTCCAGCGCCGCTGTCCGAACCTTTCGGCGCTCAGCAGCCGTTGCTTGATCGCCGGATGTCCCTTGAGTTCGGCCCAAAAAGAGGCAGCTTCCTTAGCAGCCCCTTTGCCTGAAAAGCGGGGCAGGTCCGTGCGCGCGGAGTTTTCCTCAATGCGTGACAGAACCCGACCTTCGCTGTCGATCAGTGAGAGCGTTGACCCCATTCGCCAGACCGCAAAAGCATCGCGCTCACGCACGGTAACGTCGAGCTGATTTGGATAAACGCGACGAAAATTGACGGAGGCGACCCAGGACAAGGCCTCGATCCTTGCGCGTGCCGAAGGCGCGTCGAAACTGACAAACGAACGGGCTTGCTCGAGTTCCAGCGCTTCAAAGATATCGCTGGTGAGCGTAAATCTGTGGCCCTTGACGGTAACCTGGTCGAGCCCAAATCCAGCGGTCGACGCCAAAAAATCGATTTCAGGCACGGCATTTGTGAGCTGGCGAACGCGGGTCGTGTCGCTGGCAAATGCGATGAGCGCTACGCCAACGACGAGCGCCAAGGCAATCAGTCTGATCAGCAACCTTGCGCGGGCCGAACCGACCTTCAACGCCTGTCTTATTCGGCCTGGTATTTTGAGATCATCGGACGCAATTGGGCGTGGCGCCTGCGCTTGCTGCGCGCGCCCAGGGTGCTCAAAACTTGCGCCTACCTCTTGCAACTCGCATCCTCGACGATCCAGCGAACAAGTTCGCCGAACGTCCAGCCTGCATGTGCTGCCAACTCTGGGACCAGAGAGGTCGCCGTCATGCCCGGCTGGGTGTTGACCTCGAGGCACACCAACTCGCCGGTGCCACCGGGGGTATCGTCGAAACGGAAGTCCGCACGGCTCACACCCCGGCAGCCCAACGCGCGGTGCGCCGCCAAGGTGTATTTCCGGATGAATTGCTTAACATCAGGTGAAAGACTGGCCGGAATCTGGTGCCGCGAGCCGCCTGGCGCGTACTTTGCCTGATAATCATAGAAGACCAGACCTTCGGCCGGCAGGATCTCGGTAATTTCGGTCACAAAGTCGCCGATGACCGCACACGTGAGTTCGCGGCCGGCGATGTAGCGCTCGGCCATTATGATCTCCTCGGAGGGCCCCTCACCGACTGCGGCGGCGGGCGGTTCATCACCCTCGCGGACGATCGTGACGCCGACGCTGGAGCCCTCGGCCAACGGCTTGACGACATAGGGCGGGCTCATGACGTGGGTGCTGCCGGCTTGTCTCCGAGTTACGAGATTTGCCTCTGCAACAGGTACGTCGACCCGGCGCAAGATGTCCTTGGCGCGCTCCTTGTGCATGGCCAGAGCAGAGGCGAGCACGCCGGAGTGGGTGTAGGGTATTTGAAGACACTCAAGGATACCCTGCACGCAGCCGTCTTCGCCGAATTCTCCGTGAAGCGCATTGAAGCAGGCTTCTGGGCGCAGTTCGGAAAGCCGACTTGAGATATCGCGTCCGACGTCGAGCCTGGTGACGCGATAGCCCTCGCCTTCGAGCGCATCGGCCACGGCTTCGCCGGAACTTAATGAAATTTCGCGCTCGACCGACCAGCCGCCCAGGAGGACTGCAATGTCGGTTTTGCTCCTTGGCGGTGCTTGGCCAATCATGCTGCCCTCCGATCAGTGATCGGCATCGGCGGGCAGGGCGAGTTCGGCGCCAACCGGACGTCCCTCCTCGGGATCGCCGAGCCGGATGATCTCCCAGTTGAGTTCGACGCCCGACTGCTGTTTGACGCGCTCCCGAACGGTTTCGCCCAGCCGTTCCAGATCCTCGCCGGTGGCACCGGCATTGTTGATGAGAAAGTTGCAGTGCATCTCGGAGACCATCGCGCCGCCGACTCGAAGGCCGCGGCAACCGGCGGCGTCAACGAGTTTCCATGCGCTCATGCCGGGCGGGTTCTTGAAGGTTGAACCGCCTGTGCGTTCGCGGATGGGCTGGTTTTGCTCGCGATAGTCGGCGACTTCTTCCATCTGCTTTTGGATGTCCGCGGTTTCTCCCGGCGATCCCTTGAAGGTGGCGGATGTGAAGATGTAATCCTTAGGGACAGAGCAGTGGCGGTAGGAAAAGCCCATGTCCGTCAACGACAGGTCGTGAATGTTGCCCTGTCGGTCAACTGCGCGGGCGCTTTCCAGGACGTCCTTTGTCTCGCCGTTGTGGGCGCCAGCATTCATGCGCAGCGCACCGCCGACTGATCCTGGAATGCCGCGGTAAAAATGCAGATCAGCGATTCTGGCCTCTGCCGCCGCGCGTGCGACCTTGACGTCGGGGACCGCCGTGCCGACCCGTAGCCGGTGGCCGTCGAGCGCCTCGATCTGACCAAAGCCGCGGCCCAGCCGGATAACGATGCCCGGCACGCCGCCATCGCGGACGAGAAGGTTCGAACCCAGTCCCAGAACGAACACCGGCCAGTCGGGCGGTATGGTCTTCAGGAAGTAGGCCAGATCGGCTTCGTCGGCCGGCGTGAACAACACCTGTGCGGGGCCACCGACCCGGAACCAGGTGATCTCCGACAATTGCGCATTCGCCCGCAGCCGGCCGCGTAGATCGGGCAGCAGCTGTGAGAGCTGTTCGGTCAGGTCAACGAAGCTCAAATGGCTCACTCCCCCGCCATGCGTGGCTCTTCTCCAAGCCACAGGGAAAGCGAATTGGCCCACTCCGTCGAAGTACCCGCGCCGAGGCAGATGACGATATCTCCCGGGCGTCCGTAGCGATGAACGAGCGTTGCTATCTCACGCGGATCGTCGATTGCGAGAACAGAACTATGGCCGGCGGCGCGAATTCCTTCGGCCAGGGCATGCTGGTCGATTCCGTCAATCGGGGTTTCACCGGCCGAGTAAAGCGGCGCGACGATGACGCTGTCGGCGTTGCCGAAACTGCGGCAGAAGTCCTTGTAGAGATTGCGAACGCGCGTGTAGCGATGCGGTTCAAAGACGGCGACGACACGGCCTTTGGCGCCGGCACGAGCGGCTTCCAAAACCGCCGCGATTTCCACCGGGTGGTGAGCGTAGTCATCGTAGATCGAGACACCGTTCCACTGACTGGTAAGCTGGAAGCGGCGCTTGACGCCGGAGAAGCTGGCAAGCGCGGTTCTTATCGCATCATCGCTGACGCCGACCGCCAGCGCCACGCCCATTGCCGCTAGCGCATTCATCGCGTTGTGGCGGCCGGGCGCTGCAAGTCTGAGCCCGGTGAGCCGGCGCGGCTTGCCACCGCCTGCGCGGCTGCTCAGTTCGACATCCATCAGCATCTGATGCCCGTCGGTTTTGAGCGAAAGAAGCCGGATGTCGGCATCGCGGGTCTCGCCGTAGGTGAACATAGGTCTCCCGTCGCGGCGCAGATGCAGCCTGGCGATCATTTCGGCCACGACCGGGTGGTCGATGCAGGCGATCAGCAGTCCGTAAAACGGGATGTTCTGGATGAAGGCTTCATAGGCCGCGTTCATCTTTTCGACGCTGCCGAAGTAATCGAGATGCTCGGGATCGGCATTCGTCACCACACCAATTTCGGTTGGCAGCCTCACGAACGTGCCATCTGACTCATCAGCTTCGACGACCATCCAGGGGCCCTGACCGAGGCGCGCGTTGGTGCCCCAGTCCTGGATAATGCCGCCAGCGATAACTGTCGGATCGACGCCGGCGGACGTCAGGATATGAGCGATGAGCGATGTCGTTGAGGTCTTTCCGTGTGTGCCGGTTACCGAAACGGTCGAGTAGAGGCGCATTAGTTCGGCCAGCATCTCGGCGCGGCGAATGATCGGCAGCCCTCGCTGACATGCGGCTTCAAGTTCAGGGTTGCCTTCTTTGACCGCGCTTGAAATCACGACCTGCTTGGCGCCGACCAGGTTGACGGCGTCATGGCCGATGAAGACGCGCACCCCTTTTGCCCGAAGACGCTTGACGTTGGCGCTGTCCTTTTGGTCGCTGCCTTGGACCGAATAGCCCTTGTCGATCAGGATTTCGGCAATGGCGCTCATGCCAATCCCGCCAATGCCGATGATGTGAAAGGTCCCGATATCGCTGGGCATTTCCATGTTCTTGCTTCCCTCGAAAATCCTTTGCGCCGCCTGAGCGCACATCAACTGGCAACTCTGGTGCCGAAATAAGGCGGCACCAATACAGCCCTTGGGAGATCCCCACTGAGCTGGCTCCCCTTAGCCAGCTAGTTCTCCGACAAGATCTGCAAGTCTTGCTACGGCGTCGGGCCTACCTTGGGCTTTTGCCGCCTTGGCGGCTTCCAGCAACAACGATGGCGTACTAATGAGACGCTGCAAATCTCTCGCGAGGCACTCTGGCGTGAGCTCCCCTTGTTCGATACACCAAGCGCCGCCTGATTCGGCAAGTCGGGTAGCGTTTTGCAGTTGGTCGTTATCAAGCGCATGCGGCAGCGGCACCAGGATCGACGGTCGCCCCACCACGGTCAACTCGGCAATTGTCGAGGCGCCTGCTCGAGCGACTACAAGTTGCGAATTTGCCATGATTTCCGGCAAGTTTGCAAAAAACGGCGCGACTTCTGCATGTATTCCGCTGATGGTGTAGGCCTGCCGTACCCGTTCGAGGTCTTCCTCACGGGCCTGCTGAACGACTTTTAGCCGAGTTTTTAGGTCCTGCGGCAACAATTCCAGCGCCGGCGGCAAGGTGTCTGAAAAGAACCGCGCACCTTGAGAACCTCCGAATACAAGCAGTTGCACCGTCTCGGAGGCATCCGGTGTCGAATAGGGCCGCGTCGCCCACTCAATGACGACATCGCGCACCGGGTTGCCGGTAAACCGCGCCTTCTCCGTCAACGCACCATCCAGGAATTTGACCCGCTCAAAAGATGTGGCAACCGCATCAACCCGCGCCGCCAGCATGCGGTTGGCGCGGCCGAGTACCGCGTTTTGCTCGTGGAGCGCCGTCTTTATGCCACGGAGCTTTGCCGCCATTAGAGGCGGAAACGTCGGATATCCGCCAAAACCGATGACGACAGATGGCCGGATTTCACCAAGAAGCCGTACCGCAGTGCCAATCCCCCGGGAGAGTGTCCAAACCGTCTGAGCGATGGCGACGGGGGATTTGCTAGCGAGCGTCGCCGAGGGGATCTGGTGGATTTTGCGCGCCGGAAAGCCGGTGCCGTACCGGTCCCCGCGCATGTCGGTAGCGAGGTCGACAAGGTAGTCTCGCCGGCCCAGTTCCTCGGCGAGGGCGTACGCGGGAAAGAGGTGTCCACCTGTCCCCCCGGCCGCGAGGAGTACGCAAGGCCTATTGTCGTTGTGCATCATATCTGCCCGTACTTGCGGAGAGCGGTTCCCTCGCCCACCCCTGATCGGCCTGTGGATACGCCGCCGTCTCATAGTTAGCAGGATCGGCCCGGCGGCGGGTCAGAGCCAACAACATGCCGAGTACGACGGAAATCGCAAGTATTGAAGAGCCACCCGTTGAGATGAAAGGCAGCGTCATGCCGGTTGCCGGCAGCAGTCCAACGTTGACACCCATGTTTATGAAGGCCTGAAGGCCAAATATGATCGCCAGGCCCTGGATCGCGATGCGGTTGGCCGGGCGCGGCTCGCGTGTTGCGGAAATCAACGCCTTGAGGACGATGAAGGCGAACAGTGCCGCCAGGCCCAGGCAGGCGATCGCGCCATACTCCTCGGCTATGACCGAGAAGATGAAGTCCGTGTGGGCGTCGGGGAAGTGGGTCTTGATCGTGCCTTCTCCAGGTCCGCGTCCGAAAAAGCCGCCCTGGGTGAATGACTCTGTTGCCCGGGAGACCTGCGAATTGGCTTCGTGGGATGCATGGAGGAAGCGGTCAATGCGGTCTTGGACATGGGGAAAGGTGAAATAGGCGACGATAATACCACCAATGCCAAGGCCGACCATTATCGTGGCACCCATCAACGGTAATCCGGCGAGCAAGTACATGATGCCCCAAAGGACCGCCAGGAGCGCTGTTTGGCCGACGTCGGGCTGCAACACCAGCAGGATGCAAACAGAGGCTCCGAGCACGATTGCGATCGGCAGTGCCGGCATATCCGGACGGCGCCGTGCCTCGGAGAACAGCCAGGCGACTATCATGATGAAACCGGGTTTTGCGAATTCCGATGGCTGCAGCGAAAACCCGCCAACGAAGAGCCAGCGGCGTGCACCGTTGATCACCTGACTGTCGAACAGCACCCATATGAGTGCTGCCAGCGCGCCGGCAAAAAGTACCACTGCGATGCGGCGGGCCCACGAGGGCGTCAGGAATGACAGTGTGATCATCAAGCAAAAGCCGACCGCCGTGAAAATCACATGCCGCTCGAAAAAGAAGAACGTCGGCAGGCCCTTCTTCAGGGCGACGGAGGGACTCGCGGCAAGCGAAAGGACAAGGCCGCAAAATATCAAGACAATGATGGCCACGATCAATACATGGTCAACGGTGAACCACCATTCGGAGAGCCGGCTGCGGTCGGCGCGTGAAACCCTCATGGGCCAGTTCCCTCCGCCTTTGCGGGAAGCGCCATCACGTAATTCCGGAAAGCGTCGCCGCGGATCTCAAAGTTGCGGAACTGGTCAAATGATGCGCATGCCGGTGAAAACAGTACGACGGGCTCCGGTGCCGCACATGCCGCGGCGCCAGCTGCCGCGGTTTCGACAGCCTTGTCCAGCGTCGCGCATATGATGGTCGGCACGTGGCTAGCAAGCGTTGCCGCAAACTCCTCCGCTGCTTCTCCGATCAGGTAGGCCTTCTCAATGCGGGGAAACATCTCCTTTAACGATGCTATGCCACCATCCTTAGCGCGCCCCCCGGCGATCCAGTGAATGCCGCCGTCGAAAGAGGCCAGAGCTTTTTCGGCGGCTTCGGCGTTGGTGGCTTTGGAGTCATTGATGAACAGGATGCTGCCGGCACGGCCGATCTCTTCCATGCGGTGGGGCAGACCGGGGAAACTCGCCAGACCTTCAGCAAGCCGTATGGTATCCCAGAGCAGAGGGCGGTCATTCTGCGTTGCGGTGAGTGCTGCGCCGCCGTTGTCGGCGAGGTCTTGCAGCGCCCTGATGGCGGCGAGCGCAGCGAGAGCGTTCTGGACGTTGTGCTGTCCGCGCAAAGATCCAATCCGGGCCAAGTTGGCGACTTCCTCACTGGTTGCGTAGGAGCTGGCGATTTCATGGACAAAGAGGCTTTGTCCGATCGCATAAAGGCTTGGAACAATTCCGGCTCCCTTACCGACCGTGAACGCGTAAAGATGATGGCCGTCCACGACGCGTTCGGCGGCGGCGCGGGTCAGTTTGTCGTCAAGACCGACCGCGGCGGCGCCGGCATCCTTCAACAGTCGTTCCTTGACTTCGGCGTAGCGGGCCAATGTTCCGTGCCGGTCGATATGATCCGGCGTGATGTTGAGAAGGACGCCGACAGTCGGTTTCAGTGTCGGCGTCAGGTCGATCTGGTAGGAGCTCATTTCCACGACATGAACGCGTTCCGGGGCTGGCGGCTGCAGAGCCAAAATCGCTTTGCCGATGTTGCCACCCATTTCCACGCTGAAGCCCAGATGGCGCAAAAGGTGTGTAATTAGTGCGGTTGTCGTCGATTTTCCGTTGGTGCCGGTAATGGCGATAAAGGGCGCGTTTTCGCACAGTGTTTGTCTCTCGCGGGCGAAGATCTCGACATCGCCGATGATCTCAACGCCTTGCTCGCGGGCTTTTCGCACGGTCCAATGCGGTTCTGGATGGGTCAGTGGAACGCCGGGTGCCAGAACAAGTGAGGAAAACTGCGACCAGTCCGCCTGCCGGAGATCGGCGGTTCCAAAGCCTTCTGAGACCGCGCGCTGGCGGCCAGCTTCACCGTCATCCCAGCAAACGACGTGTGCACCTCCAGCGATCAGAGCATGCGCAGCAGCAATGCCGGAGCCGCCCATCCCGAACACCGCCACCCGTTTCCCTTCAAAGCTCGTCGCGCGAATCATAGGCCACAGTTTACCGCAATTCCCGACGGCCCGAGGGCGCTTTTGTTGAGCGGGCCCTGACCGTTACCTCAGCTTCAGTGTCGCCAGTCCGATCAAGGCGAGCACCACCGATATGATCCAGAAGCGGACCACGACAGTCGATTCCTGCCAGCCCTTTTGTTCGAAATGATGATGCAGCGGCGCCATTCGGAATACGCGCTTGCCGGTGAGTTTGAAGGACGTAACCTGGATGATGACCGAAAGGGTCTCCAGAACGAACAGTCCACCGACAATGGCCAGAACGATTTCGTGCTTGGTGGCCACCGCGATCGAACCCAGGGCGCCGCCCAGGGCCAGGGAGCCGGTGTCACCCATGAAGATCATTGCTGGTGGGGCGTTGAACCACAAGAATCCGAGACCGGCGCCGATCAGCGCGCCGCAGATGATAGCCAGTTCGCCCGTGCCTTCAATGAAATGAATCTGTAGGTAGTTGGCGAATTTGAAGTTGCCGGAGAGATAGGCAATCAGTCCGAATGTGGCGGCGGCGATCATCACCGGCACGATGGCCAGTCCGTCGAGCCCGTCGGTGAGGTTGACGGCGTTGCCGGCCCCCGCAATCACCAGGATGCCAAGCAGGATGAAGAATGGTCCCAGTTCGATCAGGAGATTCTTGAAGAAAGGCACGGTCAGCGTGGTGGCCAATTCAGGTTTGGCCAGCAACGTGAACCCGTAGGTCGCCAGCCCCGCCACTACCAGTTCGACCAGCAGGCGCACGCGGCCGGAAAAGCCGGAAGCGGTTTGCTTCGTTACCTTGAGATAGTCGTCATAGAAGCCGATCAGGCCGAAGGTCAGCGTGACCGCCAGGACAATCCAGACGTACATATTCTGCAGATTGGCCCACAGAAGAGTTGAGACGAGCACGCTCGAAAGGATCATCAAGCCACCCATCGTTGGTGTGCCGCGTTTGGCCAGGTGGCTTTGGGGGCCGTCTTCGCGGATCGGCTGACCCTTGCCTTGACGCACACGCAGCAGGTCGATGATCCCTGGCCCGAAGAGCATGACGAAGATGAGCGCGGTAAAAATGGCTCCGCCCGTACGAAAAGTGATGTAGCGGAAGACGTTGAGCGGACCGAGCTGATCCGAGAAGTTCACCAGTTCATAGAGCATCCCGGTCCCTCATGTTTCGCGCTTTTTGCCTTTGGCGTTCTTGTTTCCAGCCGACTGACCGGGCCCTGGTTATCGTCCCGCTCGCCATCCGGCAAGCTGCAAGCCGGGCGCAGGCCCTCATCTTAAGGAGAAATGGCGTGCTATGGCTTGAGCAAGCTGCCAGGTTTTGGCACCATTAGAGCCCTTGACCATTATTGCGTCGCCGGGTCGGATCGTGGCCAGCAGTTCACTTTCGATGTCAAGCGGGGTCTTTCCCCAGCTTCCACGCATGTTTTGCGGGATGACCTTGAACAGGGACTCGGTCAATGGCCCGGCCGCAAAGACAAGATCGACACCGGCTTCTGTCAAAGGTGCGGCGAGTTCCGCATGCAGTTCTTTGGCCTGCGGACCAAGTTCCAGCATGTCGCCGATAACGGCGATGTGTCTGGGGAATTCATCACGGGGTACGCCTGCTAGCACGGCGATGGCGGCCCGCATGGAAATGGGGTTGGCATTGTAGCTTTCGTCAATCAGCAAGGCCTTCCCGTCCTGGCAGGATAACTCAATCCGCACACCGCGGCCCTGCGGCGGTTTGAGCTGCGCTAGTGCGGGCAGAGCGGCGCTGAAATCGGCGCCAACCGCGCCTAGGGTGCCGATAACCGCCAGTGAATTCATGACGATGTGGCGGCCCGGTATTCCCAAGGCGTAGTGGATCTCAGTGGGAAATCCATCGAGCGCGGCTGAAACAATGGTTTGCCCGCGGATCTCACGGGCTGAGTTCAAGCGCACCCTTGCGTGTCCCGCCTGCGCGTTTGTTTCGCCGCTGAAATCGCAGATCGTCGCGCCGTGGGTCGCAGCGCATGACCTTAGGGAGTCGAAGTGCTCATTGTCACGGTTCAACACCGCGACGCCTCCGGGCACCAATCCAGCGAAGATCTCCGCTTTGGCCGCGGCAATTTCTTCAACGGATGCGAAATGCTCCAAATGCACTGGGGCGACCGTCGTGATGATCGCCACGTGCGGGCGGACCATTTTGGTCAGGGGCGTGATCTCGCCGGAATGGTTCATGCCGATTTCAAAGACGCCGAAGTGTGAGTCCCGCGGCATCCGCGCCAGCGTGAGCGGTACGCCCCAGTGGTTATTGAATGACTTGTCTGAAGCGTGTGTTGGACCCAGCCGCGCAAGGCAGGCGCGCAGCATCTCCTTTGTTGTCGTCTTACCGACGCTGCCGGTCACGGCGACAACTCTGGCTTCTGGGGAAAGACGTTGCCGCGCGGCGATGCCGATGCGCTCCAGCGCGTGCAGTGTGTCTTCAACGCGCACCAGCGCGCCGTCACCGGGTCGGCGGGCGTAGTCGCGGCTGACGAGGGCAGCGGCGGCACCAGCGGCAAATGCGCCTTCAACGAACTCGTGGCCGTCACGTTTGTCCTTCAGGGCCACGAACAGGTCGCCCTTTGCGATGGCCCGGCTGTCGATGGAAATGCCGAGGATGGGTGCCGCCGGGCGGTCCGTCCGGCTCGCCGCAGGATGCTATGATTAGTGCGTCCCAGTTCCACAAGGGCGCCGACGTGCTGGATATTGGCTGAATCAGCGGGGGGCTCCCGGCGGGGTCAAAGAGCGCGATGGCCTCGCCGGCGACGTCATGATCAGAAAACGGCAGTACCTGTTTGCCGACAATCTGACCGGTCTCATGGCCCTTCCGGCGATCAGTACGACATCGCCTTCGCTGGCCATTCCAACTGCTGAAACGATTGCCTCACGGCGGTCGCCGATCTCAATCGCGTCGGGGCATTCTTTGAGGATCTCAGCGCGGATGGCTGATGGCACTTCGCCGCGCGGATTGTCGTCGGTCACAATGACAACGTCGGCCTCCTGCTCAGCAATGCGGCCCATGATTTCGCGTTTGCCGCGATCGCGATCACCGCCGCAACCGAACACGCAGATGAGCTTGCCGGTGACGAAGGGTCTAACGCCCTGAAGTGCCGCCGTCAGCGCTTCGGGTTTGTGTGCATAGTCGACAACGACCAGCCCACCTTGGGACTCGCCGATGATCTCAAGGCGTCCTGGGACGCCCTTTAATTCGGTGATTGCTCCGACTGCGGCTGGCGCGGGTACTCCGGCAGCGATCGCAAGCCCGGCCGCCACCAGTGCGTTCTCGACCTGATAATCTCCGATCAGCGGGAGGCGGACTTCGAGAATGTCGCTTCCCGCCTCAATGCGTAGGCGCTGCGAGAAGCCTTCACGCTCGACGGACAATAGACGCAAGTCATGGCCCGCGCGGCCAACGGTCAGGAGCTTCAGGCCGCGTGCCTTGGCGGCAGCGGCGACGTCTTCGTGCGAGGCGCCATCGGCGTTGATGACAGCGACCTGCCCCGGCTTCAGCAATTCGCTGAAAAGCCGCAGTTTCGCATTGAGGTAAGAGGCAAGGTCGGGGTGATAGTCGAGATGGTCACGGCCTAGGTTCGTGAACGCGGCGGCGGTCAACCGAACACCGTCGAGCCGGTGCTGATCGAGGCCGTGGGAGGAGGCTTCAAAAGCCAGATGCGTAACGCCATCCTTAGCAAGTTCGGCTAGCGACCGGTGGAGAGTAATGGGGTCGGGAGTCGTCAGCGAGCCGTAGCGCCCGCCGTCCGGCTTGACGATGCCGATTGTGCCAACCGAGGCCGCCCTGTGCGCCGCTGGCGGCAAAGATCTGCCGGGTAAATTCCACTACCGAGGTCTTGCCGCTGGTGCCGGTTACGGCGACCGCGGTTTCCGGCTGGAGGACGTAAAAGCGTGCGGCCATTCGAGCGAGATCGCGCCTTGGATTATCGCTTCTGACAACAATCACTGGATCCTGGGATTTGCCTAGAACCACATCAGTTGCGACGAGAACGGCGGTGGCTCCAGCGGCAATTGCATTTGGTATGAACTTCGTTCCGTCAACCGTCGTTCCGGCAGGGCCGCGAACAGATATCCCGGCTTCACCTCGCGGCTATCCGCGGTCAATCCGGAGATTTCCCGTTCGAGGCTCTCCAATGGGAGCCCCGCCGCAAGCGCATGTTCGGATTCGATGATCTGGGAAAGCTTCATTGAGAGCCTGAGCAATGGCGGAAACGGTGCTCGCGCACCTCGTCAAATGGGGTTCGAGGTTCATATTGCGGGAAGCGGGGACCGTCAAACCGTCGACGGCGCGCGTACGGGGGAACATGATCAGTCTGGCAGAAAACCAAGCAGCGGCGAGACTCGAGAGATTATACGTCTGGTGGTCGGCGCCGCATTGCGGCCCGCTGTGATTTTTCCGTCCGTCTCCTTGGTGCCTTTGGGTTCAAACAGGCAGACAAGCGTCAGGTAGCGCGGCTTGTCCATCGGGAATGCCCCAAGAAATGACGCGATTACGGATTTGGCGTTGTAGCCGCCAATGCCGGGCATCTCGGCGGTGCCTGTCTTTCCACCGACGTTAAGACCAGCAACGTCGGCGCGCCATCCTGTGCCTCTTGTGCTGGCGACGTTCTCGCGCATGAGCTGGCGGATGAAGTGGCTCGTTTCCGACGCGATAACACGTTCGGTTGGCTTCGCCGTCCGGCCGGTTTTGCGCAGAAATGTTGGTTTGACGCGGTATCCGCCGTTTATCATGGCGGCGCTGGCGGAGGCAAACTGCAGCGGTGCTACCGCCAGGCCGTGACCGTAAGAAATCGTCACGGTTTCAATATCGCCCCAGCTTCCAGGCAAGTTCGCCGGCGCCACGGTTCCAGCTTCGGTTGCTAACGGCGTGGTGAGGCCAAGTTTCTCCAGGAACGCCTGCTGGCGTTGCCCCCCAACCTGGAGCGCGAGCATGCCCGCACCGACGTTCGAAGATTGCAGGAAGATTTCGGCGACGGTGAGCGGCCGACCGGCCGGATGCAGGTCCCTGATCCGATAGCCTTCCACCTCAAGTGGCTGGCGGACGTCAAGCCTTGTAGCTTGATTGATGCCGCCTTCGAAGGCCAGGGCCGCCGTGAATGTCTTTAAGACGGAGCCCAGTTCGTAGGTGCCGCCGGCCAGCCGGTCGATGCGGCTTTTGTCAAAGTGTTCGTCGGTGATGATGGGATCAAGACCCGGCAGCGACGCCGCCGCGATGATCTCCCCGGTGTTGACGTCCATGACCAGTCCGACAGCGGCTGCCGCCGAATATCGGCGCATCGCTTCGGCGAGTTCTTCCTCGACGGCGAACTGCACGGCAACGTCGAGTGACAGCCGTAAGGGCGGCCGTGCCGATAGGGATGGCCCATGCACGGGTTCGACGCTTTGGCGTTCATCAAGGTATCGCTCGATGCCCTGGAGGCCCTTGTTGTCGATATTGACAGATCCAAGGATGTGTCCCGCGCTTCGCCCAAGCGGGTAGGATCGCCGCAGCTCCGGCCGGAAGTCCAATCCGGGCAGGCCCAGATCGTGGACCCTTTGGGCCTCAGCGTCCGACAGCCTGCGGCGGATCCAGGCAAACCGTTTGGTTTTGTCAGCGATGGCATTCAGCACGCGAGTCTTACTTAGGTCAGGCAGCACCGTAGCCAGCTTGTCCGCAATCTCTTTTTGGTCAAGGACGACGTGCGGGTCGGCGACCAATGAATGCATGACGATATCGCTGGCCATGAGCCGGCCCTGCCGATCAATGATGTCGGGCCGTGCGAATGCTGTTGCCAGCGGGGCGGAGATTGATATGCGCTGCTCGGTCTGCCCTTGCATTGCCAGTCGCACCAACTGAGCGGCGATGGTCATGAACGCCAGTCCCATCAAGGCGACGGCGACAAGCGAGCGAATGCGGGCCGCACGGCGCTCAGATTGAAATGCCTGTGCCTGCTGCTGAACGTCCGCCGACCGCACGGGCCGTTTGAGCGCTCCGTCAGCGAGCCCCGGTGTGATGATTATCCCGTTCGACATTCGCGAGGCTCACTCTTCGTCCCCGGATCGCACTGTCATTGCGCGACCGAGCCGATTGGAGCTGCGATATGTGTCGAACTGACCTCGTTTTGCCGGCCCCAGACCGAGGTCCCGCGCATGTCGCGCAATACGGTCGGGCCGCGCCAGATGCGCCCTATCCGTTTTCAAGATGGCGATATCGCGCCTGGCGGCTTTGATCGCCTTTTCCCTTCCCCTCACCTGATCGGTGAGAACCCGGGTTTCGTAGTTCACGGAATAAAGCGTGTAGGCGCTCAAGAGCGTCATCGCGACGGCAAGGGTAAGAAGTATTCGCATCACAACCACCTTCGAAGCCTGTCCCGAGATGAACCGCGTGAATCAGGTCTTAAGCCGCGGTACACCAAGTCCACTCCAGTCGAGCGGCCAGGGGTCCTCTGTGGTGCGTACCGCCGCGCGCAAACGTGCGGACCTGGCACGCGGGTTTGCTTCCAATTCAGCTTTCGAAGACGTTAACGACCGAGAGTTAATGATTTGGAAACTTGGGGGTCGAACCGACTCAATTGATGCCGGCATGTGGCGAGAAACCCCCTGCGACTTGCCGCAGCGGCTGGCAATGAAGCGCTTAACGATGCGGTCCTCGATGGAATGAAACGTTACGACGACGAGCCGTCCGCCTGGCCGAAGCGCTTGTTCGGCGCCTGCGAGGCCTTCGATAAGCTGGCCGAGTTCGTCGTTGACATACATCCTAAGGGCCTGAAACGTCCGCGTCGCCGGATGCTTTCCGGGCGGGCCCCGGCCAAGGACCTTTCTGACTAACTCAGCTAACTCCAGTGTCCTCGAAAACGGCTTTTCCGTGCGCTGGGCGGTGATGGCTCTGGCGATCGCCCGCGACCGGCGTTCTTCGCCGAGCTTATAGAGGATGTCGGCGATGTCGGCTTCATCGTGCGTGTTGATCACATCGGCGGCGCTAGGTCCGCCGTCAGGGGACCCAGGCACTGCTGACATCCGCATATCGAGCGGACCATCGGTTTGAAAAGAAAAGCCTCGCTCGGGCGTATCAAGCTGCATAGAGGAAACGCCAAGATCGAAGACGGCGCCATCGAAGTGGCCGGTGAAGTCACCTGCTTGCGTCTTGCTAAGGAGATTGCCGAAGGGTTCGCCCAGCAGCTCAAGGCGGGCGCCAAATTCGGTGCGGGCGGGCTGTGCTGCAGCAATCGCCGCAGGGTCGCGATCGAATGCGACCACCCGGCAATCGGCTGCTTCAAGAATGCCCCGCGTATAGCCGCCGGCCCCGTAGGTCATATCGAGATAGGTTTCGTCTTCGGCCGGCTGCAGTGCCTCAATGACATGTGCGAGAAGCACGGGAATGTGCCGGCCGCCCTGAGCGCTTCTTTCGGTCCCCGCTGTGGGTCTGCGCCGCGGCATATTTCCCGTGCTCCTTCGCCCCCGCTGCGAACTTGTTGCGTGTGTTATCCGCCAGAGGCCTTGTCAGCTTTTGCGCGGAAGAGCTCACGGTGATCTCGGACCTTGCCGCGGGCGCTCTTTCTTCGCTCATCGAAGCGCTCTGGCTCCCAGATTTGAAACTTGTCGCCAAGGCCGACAAAAGCAACCTGGTTTTGAAGACCGGCGTGCTGGCGAAGGCCTTCAGGAAGGATGATGCGTCCGTCTCCATCGATGGAAAGAACCTGGACGTCGCCGTAGAGCGCGACAGATAGCTCGTCCCGCTCGTCCGAATACTCCGGGAGATTCGCGAGAAGCGCGTCGATCTTGCGCGCAAGTCTTTCGCCGCCTGCATCGAGCGCTGGAGCGTCGAGCGAGGGGTAACAGTAGATGCCCCCCGGGTAGGCGTCGCGTTCGAGCACGGCGCGAAAAGGCGCCGGGATTGAGACACGACCCTTGGCATCGATCTTGTTCGTGTATGTCGAGACAAAGCGGTCCATCCCTTCGCAGTTGACCTCGTTCCTCGACGCAAAACTTACCCCGCAGCTTCAACAATACCCGCACCGGAGTTGGGCCCCTGACGCGTTACGGGCTGACTAGAGGGGCGCCGGTGGACCGTGGCGGTCGCACTGGCTTGGCCCTCTTACAAGACAGGCGCCACAGCCACGGCCCCTTGCCCGGTGCGGACGGGCATCCATGGGATCGCATGGAATTTTATGGGCGTCAATGGAATATTAACGATATTTCTGGGTTTTAGGTGGGATATCCCCAGGTGAGAGCGGCTGTCGCAAGGAATGGGTGCATTCGGGCCCGTGACCGGGCGAAACGGCCTCGGCGCGGCAGCGGCGGTGAGCGGGAGCGTGGCCAGGCGCGTGGCAGTGGGCCGTCCACACGCGGGAGGTGCGATTTGGGTGAGGGCGAGCGCTGCGAAATGACGAACGCTCTGCTATCCGCGGTCTGCAGGTAAATTCGTACCCACTCTCTGGCTTAAATCATCCGACACCTGATTGCCAGCCGTCTGTGCGGGTCTTTTGGCTTCGATGGGCCGGTGGCGTGCGTAAGGAGGGGGGCGGGCTTTGCCCGGCTGTCGCTGAGCCTGCGCGTTCAACGGGCCAGGGCCATGAGGGCAGCGGAAACCGTCTGTTGAGGGCTCAGTTATTCGCGCCTGAATTTCGCGCGACTGAAATGTCATAGCCAGTGGATTAATCGATCTAGGGGCTCGGGATTCTTGTCGCCGAAGGCGGAATCGCTGCTACAGGTGGTTGTAGTGGCGCGTATTAGACGGGCCTAAGATGTGTCCACCGGGGGGTCCACATGGTGAGCCATTTGCGCGGTCCACGCCGTTTCGAGATCGTGCTGATCAAGCCGTCACACTACGATGAAGACGGCTATGTCATTCAGTGGGTGCGCTCGACGATGCCGTCCAACTCGCTGGCCTGCGTCAACGCGTTGGCGCGCAGTGGAGCGGAGCGCGGCATCCTTGGCCGGGATGTTGAGATTTGCGTCACCACAATCGATGAAACCAACACCCGTGTGGATATCAACGCTATTATCCAGCGCCTCAAGCGCAGTGACTTTTTTGGTTTTGTCGGCTTCGTCGGCGTCCAGTCGAACGAATTTCCGCGGACCATGGATCTGGCCCGGCCGCTGCGGCAGGCAGGCGTCAATGTTGTTATAGGCGGTTTTCACGTTTCGGGCTGCATCGCCATGCTGCCGGAGCTGCCCGCCGATATTGCGGAGGCCGCCGAACTCGGCATCACACTTTTTGCCGGTGAGTCCGAAGAGCACTTCGATGGACTCGTCGCCGATTGCGCGCGCGGTGAGATGCTGCCGGTCTACAATTTCATGAAGCAGCTGCCGGATATCGGTGAGCTCGCTGCGCCGCCGTTCCTGGCTTCGGAATTCGTCAAGCGCACGGTTGGGAACGTCACCAGTTTCGATGCCGGACGCGGCTGCCCGTTCCAGTGCTCGTTTTGCACGATCATCAACGTGCAAGGCCGCAAGTCCCGCTACCGGACGCCGGATAGCGTCGAGGAGATCATTCGCGCCAACTACGCTCAGGGCGTCGATCGGTTCTTCATTACCGATGACAACTTCGCCCGCAATAAGGATTGGGAGGCGATCTACGACCGCATCATCGACCTGCGCGAGGTTCAAGGTCTCGACGTGCGCTTCATGATCCAGGTCGACACGCTGTGCCACAAGATTCCGAACTTCATCGAAAAGTCGAAACGCGCCGGGGTTACCCGTGTGTTCATCGGCCTTGAGAACATCAACCCCGACAACCTGCTGGCGGCGAAGAAGCGGCAGAACAAACTCACCGAGTACCGCCGGATGCTGCTCGACTGGAAGGATGTCGGCATCATGACGTTCGCCGGCTACATCCTCGGCTTTCCAAATGATACGCCTGAGTCGATTGCGCGTGATATCGAGATCATCAAAAAGGAACTGCCGATCGATGCCTTGGAGTTCTTCATTCTGACGCCGCTGCCGGGGTCAGAGGATCACAAGGTGCTCGATGCGAAGGGCATCGCCATGGATGCCGACATGAACCGCTATGAGCTGGAACATGTCGTCACCGATCATCCCAAGATGACCCGCAAGGAATGGCAGCAAGCCTACTATGCGGCTTGGCAGCAGTTTTATACCGATGAGCATGTCGAGACGATCCTGCGGCGCGCTCACGCCAGCGGGATTGACGTCTACCGGCTAATGGTTGTCCTGCTGTGGTTTGCATCGGCGGTTCCCGTCGAGAAGGTTCATCCGCTGCAAGCCGGTCTGCTGCGGCGCAAGGATCGTTTGAGCCGCCGCCCCGGCCTGGCACAAGAACCCTGGCTGTCGTTCTACACGAACTACGTGCTGGAGCTGGCCCGCAAGCAAGCCACGCTGTTCCAGCGTTGGCGCACGATGCGCGCGATCTGCCGGAAGATCACGCAGGAGCCGGATTCGAGGGCATACACTGATACGGCGCTGACCCGCGTCGCCGAGGGTGTTGAAGAGGATATGCAGCTTTATACGCAGACGGCCTCAGCCCAGTCCGCCGTGACCCGCGAGCGGCGCGTCGCCGGGGTTTAGCAGTGGGAAAATCGGGGGGTGGATGATATTGCATTCCTCCCTCCGTCGTCACGGCGGCAAAAGGCTCAAAAAGTCCCAAATCGGCACGGCGATTAACCGCACGGTAGGCATTCCCCGGTTACACCAAGATGGAGCGATCTTTTTGCGGATTGCTCGTGGAGGCGTCGCGTGGGGTTGCGGATGCGTTGTCCAGCTTTTCGGATGTGGCTTGTATTATTGGTTGTCGCTGCGGGGCTTGCGGGATGGTCCAGCCCAGCTTCGGCGCACACTTTTTCAAAAGCCTATCACGTCGGCCTGCAGGCTCCCGGCCAGGGAACGGTGCATCTTTACGCCGAGGAATACGGGCGCGGACGTCCGATCCTGTTGCTGCACGGACTAGGCGCCTCGACCGTCACCTGGCGCAATCTCATTCCCGAGCTGTCGCGTCGGCACCGCGTCATCGCCATCGACTTCAAGGGCTTCGGCCGCTCGGAAAAACCCTTCACGCAGGCCTACAGCCCCTACGATCACGCCAATCTCGTGTTGGCCTTTATCCGAAAAAGAGGTCTTAGCGACCTGACGATTATCGGCCATTCCTACGGCGGTGCGATCGCCATGATGGTGACCTTGCGTTTCAACGAAGTGGAACCAGGGCGGGTCAGAGACCTCGTCTTGATGAATGCGCCTACCTACCAACAGCCGGGCACAGCGTTTGTCGATTTCATGAGGCTACCGGTCATCCCCTACGCGGCTTTGATGCTGGTGCCGCCGGAGCTGACGACCTGGCTGTCGCTCGACAAGGTGCAGTCCGAGAAGCTCCATATCAATGAACTGCGGGCGTATGCGGCGCCGTTTTATGAGGCGGCCGCAAGGCATGCTCTCATCACGACCGCTCGACGCATCGTGCCGCAACATATGGAGAGCCTGACGGCGCGGTATCCATCGGTGCGCCAGCGCACGTTGGTCGTCTGGTGCGACGCGGACAGGACGGTTCCAGTGGAAACCGGAATCCGGCTGGTCAAATCGCTGCCGCGCGGACAGCTTAAGATACTCACCGGTTGCGGTCATGTTCCCCAGGACGAACGGCCGGAAGCGGTTCTGGACCTGATTGGGTCATTCCTTCGAGGGTGACGGGTCCGCGCGTTCTTTTCTTAGAGCCGCGATCTCAAGGCGCAGTCCTTTCAACTCGTCCATCAGCTCGGCGAAATGCGCTTCGTTTTCACGGTGGTGTTGTTCCTCGTTGCCGCCGCTCGCGGTCTGCATCGCATTGACGATGATCGCGATGAAGAGGTTAAGCACCGCGAAGGTGACGACGAGAATGAAGGGGACGAAGAAGACCCACGCGTAAGGATGAACCTGCATCACCGGGCGGACGATACCCATTGACCAGGATTCGAGAGTGACGACCTGGAACAGTGTGTAGAGCGACGCGCCTATGGTTCCGAACCATTCGGGAAAGGCGCCGCCGAACAGCTTCGTTGTCATTACGGCGGCGACGTAAAAGATCAGCGCCAGCAGCGCGATTACAGAGGCCATTGCCGGGATTGCGTTGAGCAGTGCCTGCACCACGGTGCGCATCTCGGGAACCATTGAGACCAGCCGCAGAGCACGCAAAATGCGCAATGAACGCAGCACCGCCAGGCCCTCGGCAGATGGCAGCAGGGCTATCCCGACAATAATGAAATCGAAGACGTTCCAGGGATCGCGGAAGAAGGAAAACCTATAAACAATGAGCTTGGCTGCGATCTCGGCGCAGTAGATGGTTAAGGCGATGTTGTCGAGCGCATAGAGCAGAGAGCCGGCAGCGGCCATTGCGGTGGGCGAGGTTTCAAGTCCCAGCGTGACCGCGTTGATCATGATCACGACAATAATGAAATTGGAAAACCATGGGGCCTCAACAACCCCACGCAAGCGCTCTGTCAACACATCATCTCCCAGCTATGGCGCGCGGTTGCACGGTTCGGTTGTGTTGCTATGCTGCGCCGGTCATCTGGGACATTTGGAGAAATTGTCAAGGCGAGAAACGCCACGCTGAAAGCTGTTGGACAGACCTATGTTGCCGGGGCGCAGTGACGCGCGGCATTCGTCCGACTACAAGCTGACACCCCAGTACGGCTGTGCTAGTCCAGTACTCATCTGATGTCATACAGTTTGGTGGGTGCCCCGATGCCCGAGTCCTCGTCCTTGTCCCCCTCCGCCTCCGGGCGCACGAAAGGCGGCATCTTGGGGAACCTTGGCATATGGACTTTCCCTACCTGCTGGCGGCAGGGGCTTATGCCGCGGGAGCACTGTTTGAACCGGCGAAATCTCTGCGGATTTCAGTCACCGAGTGGCCGATTTCACAAGACGTCTATCTCCGGTTCTTGGTCATGGTCGTGCCTTCGGTTGTCTGGCTGGTCTCTGAATTTATTACCGTGACGAATCGGGAAACCGTCGTTCGATCGCTGCAATGGGATGCCGCGATCAGCACCATGACGGCTGCTGTTTTTTCGGGTTTCGGAGGGTTCCTGATCGCCACCGATCAGTTGCAATGGTGGTTTGTCGTACCCTGGGTCGGCGCCGTCATTGATTCGCTTGCCTCGGGCTGGCGGCATCAACAATGCAGCGCAGAAACCCTTTCTCAGCCAGCGCGGTACGATGAAAGCCGCGGTTCTCAGCGGTGTTCTTCGACGGCGGCGTCAATGAGCGCTTTGTTGAAGAGGTTTAGGGCATTGAGACGGTCAGCGTGACCGACGATGAGTGTCGGGTCGACGGCTGATACGACAACGATGCGGGGCTGTCCGCAACGGTCGAACTCGCGCAATGCCCGCTCTAGGGTGTCGGTGGCCATGAGCCATGGGGCATCCTTGTCTTGGACATGTTGGGCCTCGGCCTCGGGGTCGACGGGTGTGTAGAAATCATCGACATGGAGCCGGCGCTGGATTGACTTGTGGGGGCCGTCCTGCAGGAACAGGCCGCGCCTGCCGAGTTGCCAATAGAAAAGTGAATGACCAAGGAAGGCCTGTGTTACGCCGACCGCGATGGACACCGTCAACAAAAGAGCGATGGTCATGGTGTAGCCGCCGGTCAGCTCAAAGACGATCATTGTCGTCGACAACGGAGCACCGAGGACGCTGGCGGCCACCGCACCCATGCCAAGAATGGCATACAACCCCTGGCTTGAACCGATTTCCGGGAAGGCCGACGTGGCTATGAGGCCGAACGCCGATCCCGTCATGGCACCAAGATAGAGCGACGGCGAGAATATACCACCGGCGAAACGGCAGGCGAGCGATATCGCGGTCGCGGCGGTTTTGGCGACGATGAGCGAAATTAGCAGCAGCAAAGGAAGCTCGCGCTGCAGGGCATCGTTGGTGGCGTCGTAGCCAACTCCCAGAACCTGCGGGAAGAATACCGCGATGGCGCCGACCATCAGCCCGCCGAGACCGGTGCGCAGCCACAGCGGCATCTCGATGCGCCAGGAGACCCGGTCGGTGGCCATTAGCGCGATCTCAAAGATTATGGCGACGACCGCGCAGGTTAGTCCGAGGAGCGCGAAGGCGGGGAATTCCCAATAGGATGTGATCGAGTAGTCCGGGATCATGAATGTGACCTGGTTGCCAAGGTGGACGCGGGCAATCACGGCGGCGACGACGCTGGCGATCACTGTCGGAACGAGGGCGCGGAAGGCGTAGTGGGTGAGGATCACTTCGTGGGCGAAAAGAACACCGGCAATTGGGGCGTTGAAAGAGGCTGAAACGGCGGCGGCGACGCCACAGGATAGCAAAGTGCGGCGGGCCCCGGGGGAAAGCTTGAAACGGTCCTCGATCATGGCTGAGAAGGTGGCGCCCAGATGCACGATTGGTCCTTCGCGGCCGACGCTGGCACCTGATCCAATGGAAATCACCGACAGTAGGGCGCTAAACAAGCCGGTCTTGGGATCAATGCGCGAGTTATGCAGCGCGCGGGCTTCGATCACATCGGCGACCCCGTGTGCGCGCCGTCCGGGCATGTAGCGCTCCAGCAGAAAGCCGACGATGAGCCCGCCGATAGTTGGCGCCAGCAAGACCTGCCAAAATGGGAGTTCGGCGGCGGCACTTGCCACCCGCTCGGTTTGTGTGCCGAGCCATGGCAGCTGGATGATGCCGATCAGCCAGCGGAACGCTAGCGCGGCGTAGCCGACCGCGACGCCGATAATCAACGCCAAAAGCCACACTAGAGGCTGGCGTTCGGCAAGAAAGTCACGAATGTTGACGACGAAGCGGTTATTCACGAACTGCCGGGACCGCTTGAAAAGGTCAGCGACGGCGCCGCGAATCGGGCGCCGCGCGTCGTCAGTGCCTGCCTCAGCGGGCGATTTATCGTGTACAGAAGCCGCCTTGTTGTCTTGCTCCATGCCTATTCGCAAACCGATGTCGGCGCGACCCGCACTAACAGGGCGCTCTGTTGTCGTTTCAACACCGGATACTGTAGCCTTTAAAGCGCGTCCGTGCAGTGCAACAAAAAGGCGGTCCCATTCCTGACCTTGTTGTGCGATAAGGAGACCGAAGAGGGAGCATGAAGAGGACGTCCTGAGGCTGGGGCGCATCGCAGCGTGGCTGCTCGCCAGGAGGGTGTTTGCCCAGCAATCCCTCCGAGGTGAATTCGTGTATCCTAACCGCGATGTGGACTGGAGGCGGTGTTGAACACGTTCCTGATGTGGTTTGGTGGTCTCCTGATCGCGATTTTTGCTGCATTGTTCGCCGGACCCCACTTTATCGACTGGAACAGCTATCGAGGCGTGTTCGAGGAGGAGGCGACGCGGCTGCTCGGGCGCCGCGTACGGGTTGGCGGCAACGTCAACGTGCGCTTCCTGCCAGCGCCTTACGTGCTATTCGAGAATCTTAGAATTTCCGATACAACCGGTATCGCCGGCGGGCCGCTGTTCAAGACGGACAGTTTCAAAATGTGGCTTGCCGTGCCACCTCTCCTTAAGGGGGTTTTGCAGGCTAACAAGGTTGAGCTGGAACGGCCCGTTTTGGCGCTGGCGGCTGATCGCGACGGTCATGGCAACTGGCGAAACCTTCCGGATGTCAAGTCGCTGCCGTTCGTGCCGGCCGGTGTCAAACTCGATTCGGTCTCCATCCAGGACGGCACTATTTCCTACAGCATCGAACGGGCTGGAGAGCTCGCGCGGGTCGAGAAGATCACCGGTGAACTGACGGCCCCGGCGCTTGCTGGTCCTTATGCCTTCCGGGGCCGGGCATCCTTCAACGGATCACAGGGCGGTGTGCGGATTGCAAGCACGGAAGCGGACGCCAGCGGGGCATTCAGACTAACCGCCCACCTCAGTGGTTGGGGCGCGGATGACCACAAGTTTGATGGACAGGTTCGAGGGTTTTGGGAACGGCCTTCCGTCGAGGGCAGTTTGATTTCCAGGTTGACGGTTGCCAAAGCTGGCAAGGATCGCAGCAAGCCGCTTGTCGCCGAGGCTCGATCGACGCTGGCCGCCAGTGGCCAGACCCTGAATCTTGAAGGGCTGACAATTTCGTTTGACGAATTTGCTCAGCCGCAGATTGTGACGGGTTCTTTGACGGCGATGTGGGCGGAACGGCACAAGGTTGAGGTCGTCCTTGATTCGCGCTGGCTTGATATCGACCTGTTGGCCAATGGCCAGGCTGAGGGCGGCGCTAATGGGGCGACGCCGGCGTTGAGTAAGGGTGATCCGAGGGGTGCTGCAAGCCGCGCCAAGAAAGCCGCGGCACCATTGCCGATGTCGCGCAGTCTTATTGCCGCTTTGCTAGAACTCTTCCCAGGCGAGACCGATGTCACGGCAAGGCTTGATGTCGACCAGGTCAATCTTGGCGGTGAGACGGTTTCGGGGCTTGTGGTTGCGATGGAGCGGTCCATGGGGCCTCTTGAGCTGCGCACTTTGCGAGCAGTGTTGCCGGGTGGTGCGCGAATTAACTTCTCCGGACGGGTCGAATCGGTTGGCGGTCAGCCGGTGTTCGATGGTGATCTGTTCCTGGGCGGTGTTAGTGCGGCGCGTGTGATCCACTGGGGGATGGGGTCAAGCGATCTGTCCTCGCCAATCAGCGATGGCCCGTTTTCCGTTTCGGGGCGGATGCAGCTTGGCACGAACCGGGTCATGCTGAAGTCCGCGGTGGCCGAGTTTTCCGGAATTCCCATTCGTGGCAGCATCAACTGGGATGACGGCAAGCGGCGTGTGGTCGAGCTTATTGTCGAAGGCTACGAGGTGGATACGCGCTGGTTTGGTCTCGGGAAGCTGGAGTTACCCGCTCTCACCGAACTGTTGTCTGCTTCGGCTTCGGATGATGCTTCCGCACAGGCCGAGGCAAAGAGCGGCCTATATAGTTGGCTGGACAAAGAAGGCCGAGAGGTCTTCCTGGATCTCAAAGCCGGGCGGCTCGTTGATGGTACGAACACGCTTCGGGATGTCGATGCGCAATTCAAAGTGAAGGGGCGCACAATCCAGATTCAGCGGTTCAAACTGCTGACGGCCGAAGGCCTTAGCGTTGATCTGGACGGAACCGTCAAGGGCGTCGGCGCACAGCCTGAAGGGAAGATCAGCTTCGTTGTTGGCGCCAAGGATCAGGCCGCGGCGTGGAAGCTCGCGGACCTATGGGCCGGAGAAGCTGCAACCCCCGCCGACCGCGACCGGTTCGCGGCGTTTGCCCCGATACGGGTGGCCGGAGAGATGCAGCTTGGGGGGCGCCTCAAGAGTGCCGCGGACTTTACCTTCGATGGAGTCGCCGGCGGAGGCCGTGTCGATGCGCGATTGAAAATCGACGGGGGACTGGCTGACTGGCGTGGGGCTCCCGTCGACTTTGTAATGCGGTCTGAGGCCGTGGATACGGGGCGTTTTTTTCTCAGTCTCGCCGGGGGACGAACACCGCAGGACGCGGCAAAAACAGCCCGCGATCCGGGCAACGTGCTGGTCAAGGCCGTTGGTACGCCACAGTCCGAACTGCTGACCTTGATGACGGTCGACAGCAATGCCGTTTCCCTGGTGTTTGATGGAAAGACTAAAATCGCTGACAGCGGTGTCTCGTCACTAGATGGTGAGCTGGTGCTGCGAACGGGTGATGTGCGGCAGCTTGTTCAGCTGGCTGGCGTCAAGCTTCCGCGTGGTGTGGGCAAACTCGATTACGATGGCCTGGCGGATGTCGCCTGGACGGACGGCAGTCTGGTCGTCACCCCAAGGGATGTCAAATTTGCCGGCTCTCGTGTTGGTGGACGGGTAATCGTTACTGATGGTGAAGGTGGCCGACGCAATGTCGATGGACAGTTCGTAGCTAACGAAAGCAGCCTGCCAAGGATCCTTGCAGCTGTCTTATCTCAGCCGGATGAAAAGCAGGCGACGCTGCAGGTCGCGGAAGCAGAAGCAGCCGTGCAGGCCAATGATTTTGCTGTCGCGGACGGCGTGTTGTCTGAGGAGGTGCCGTCGGTCTTCTCCGATCGCGCTTTTGAGCTGTCGCTGCTTGATAGCGTAAACGGGACGATCAACCTGACAACAAACCGCCTTGCAATAGCAGACGGGCTGGCGGTGCGGCAGGCGCGCGCCGTCGTTCGCGCCGAGGCGGATTCGCTGAGTTTTCAGGTCATGGATGCGAAGGCGCTAGGTGGCGGCTTTGAAGCTGGTTTATCGCTTTCAAAGGCGCCGGCGGGTGCCGTTGCGCAGGGGGCCTTGTCATTGTCGCGTGTCGATATTGCCCGTCTGGCTGCGGCGTCAGGTGGTGGTGACATGGATCGCGGGCGCAGTTTTGGGAGTGGTCGTGCGGACCTCGAGCTGAATTTTGAAGGGCGGGGTCTGACACCTCGCGGTCTGATCTCGGTGGTGACGGGATCCGGCAAACTCTCACTTAATGGGGTCAAGCTGGTCGGACTTTCGCCCACGGGTATCCGTTATGCCGCGGAGGCCGCTCTGGCGGCTGAGCAGTATTCAAGCGAGCAGCTACGGAGGTTGCTGGGCGAGGCTGCGAGCGGTGGGCGTCTGGAGCTTGGATCACGGGACGTGCAATTGCGGATCGTAGATGGAGCAGTGAAGGTTGACCGTCTCGATGTCGACCGTAAGCAAGGCCGTTCGACGGTGAGCATGACAGCTGATCTGCGGTCTTTGGCGCTCGATAGCGAATGGCAGGTGGTGATGAAGGACCGCAAGGCTGGCCGGACCTGGCCGCCGGTCTCGGTCAGTTATGTCGGGCCGCTGGCCAAGATTGGGACATTGGAGGCGCGCGTTGTGCCGGACGCCCTCGAGCGTGAATTGGCTGTTCGCAAGATGGAGCGCAACGTGAACGAGTTGGAGCGTTTGCGTCATCTCGATGAGGACGCAGCGTTCAAACAGCGCGAACGTCTTCGCCAGCTGGAATTGGAAAGCCAGCGTATCGAGGCTGAGCGAGCCGCGGCCGCGCGCCGCAATGGCACTTTGGAAGGCGGACAGAACGGTGTTGGCGGCGGAATTGATGGATGGCAAGCCACCCCATCGCCGGCCGGCGCGGAGCCAAATGTTCCGGAAAACGACGTCAATCAGCAAAGTGCGCAGCCGCAAGAGCAGAGTGGTCGCTCGAAAAGGAGCAATCGGTCGCGCACCTATTTCCGCCGTAAGCAGAGGCCGAAGCCGAAGTCGTTTCCTAATCAAATCTTCGGTGTCGAATAGCCCTGTTCCAGTTACGGATCGGATGTGTCTTCGGCGCGCTTGCGATAGTGCTGCAAAATGAAGATGCGGACGGCGCCGGACAGCCCCGAGGCACCTCCGTCGCGTGTCGTATCGATATCGGCGACAAGCTTGGAGAGCGACTTTTTTTCCCGGTCGGCAATGTCCCGGAGCGCATCCCAAAACGGCTCTTCCAGAGACAGCGAGGTTCGGTGACCGCGGATATTGAAGGAGCGTTTGCGCGGGCGGGTCATGGAAGGTTTGTTGTCACTAGGAATGGAGATGCTCAACTCCCTGGGACACTATCGAAGAATACGGCGAGACACTATTGACGCACCTGATTTCCTGGCATACTGTATGCCAAATGTCAGTGCAGGATGACCTTGGTTGAATTCGCGCTCGCATTTGGCGTTCTCCTCCTTCCCTCCTCAGGGATGGCCAACTGGTGGCTTGTCGCAGGACAAGCCACCGTTTTCTTGTCCGGCTCCTTTGTGGCTTGTGACGGAACGCAAGATTGGAGAGGTGTCGGAATGTCGGAAGACGAAGCCTCCAGCACCAACACCATCGAATTCCGAAAGCGCTACGACGCCCAAAAACGGCAGCATTCCTACTTGCCGGATGAGGTTGCTAATATCCTTGGCGAACTGTCTGCCGAGGGGCTACGTGCCGTGCTTCACCGGGAAATTGAGCTAGCCAGTATGCGTTGGGCTCGAGAGGGTGCGCTTGTGCCGGTCGGGGAAACGCCCGCAAAAAATGATTCCCCTGTATTCTCCACTTCTGAAGCTTGTGCCCGCCTGGCGCTGCAAGAAGCCATACGCGCGGTTTTCTGGGAGTGTGGTGAGCCGATTCCGAGAACGGACATGCCGATTCGCATCGTGCGCCTGACCGTTTTGTCGCGGCGCGGATACACTTTGCCTCGTTTCAAGACCTAAGCGCTGGGTTTCGCGGGGATCACCTTCCTTGCGATTGTTCGCTGCCACTGCGTTACTGTGCTGGTATTGCAAAACAGACGATGGCGTTGTTTTGAGGAGGTCTTGATGTCAATTGCGGACGTCCACTTTGATAGCTCGATCGGGACAATCACGCTGACGAATCCGGCAAAGCGCAATGTCCTCTCGGCTGCCCTTGTCGATGTGATCGTTGACGGCTTGCGGCGCATGAAATCCGAAAAGGCGAGGGCGGTTGTCCTGCGTGTGCCTCAGGGCGCAAAGGTCTGGTCCGCCGGGCATGATGTCTCGGAGTTGCCGGAAGGAGGGCGTGACCCGTTGGGCTGGGATGATCCGCTGCGGCATCTGGTGCGGGAAATCGAGGAGTTTCCGGCTCCGGTTATCGCGATGGTCGAGGGCAGCGTATGGGATGGTGCCTGTGAGATGGTGTTCTCGTCCGACCTCATTGTCGCGACACCGGAAGCGACTTTCGCGGTCACTCCGGCCAAGCTTGGCGTGCCTTACAATGTCTCGGGCATGCTTACGTTCCTCAATGCGACGACGATGAGGGTCATCAAGGAAATGACGTTCACTGGCCGACCGGTCTTAGCCGAGCGGGCTGAACGTCTGGATATGGTCAATCACGTTGTACCGGCTGAGGAAATCGAAGACTTCACGTACGAGCTGGCGGGTGCAATCGCGGAAAACGCGCCACTAGCCATCGCGGTTATGAAAGAACAGCTGCGAATACTTGCTGGAGCCCATCCAATGAGCCCGCAAGGCTTTGAGCGCATTCAGGGACTGCGCCGAGCTGTTTACGATAGTGAGGATTACAACGAAGGCATCCGGGCCTTCAAAAAAAGCGCAAGGCAAACTTTCGCGGCGTTTGATGACGTCTGCACGTGACCGCAGGTTCGCAATCGCGTCGGGCATGGCCGACGCCCTCCGGACCAGCGATGGAACTGCCTGGGTGCACCTGCGCGGCCATGCGGTGGACCTTATGCGGGACCGATCATCTTATCAGGACGGACGATATTGTCGAAGTCCTCGGCGGGGATGCCATCGGCGATCGCCTCCTCACGCAGGGTCGTGCCGTTCTTGTGCGCCGTCTTGGCGATCTTGGCGGCGCGGTCGTAGCCGTACTTCTCCTTCAGTGGAGTGACCAGCATCAGCGAATTCTTGAGGCCCCTCTCGATGTTCTCAAGGCGCGGTTCGATTCCGACGACGCAGTTGTCGGTGAACGAGTTGGCCGCATCGGCGAGCAGGCGCACGGACTGAAGGAAGTTGTAGGCCATCATCGGATTATAGACGTTAAGTTCGAAGTGACCCTGGCTGCCGGCGAAGGAGAGGCCTGCATTGTTTCCGTGGATGTGGGCGCAGACCTGGGTCATCGCCTCGCACTGGGTCGGATTGACCTTGCCGGGCATGATCGATGAGCCGGGTTCATTTTCCGGCAACGCCAGCTCGCCGAGGCCGGAGCGAGGACCGCTGCCCAGCAGGCGGATGTCGTTGGCGATCTTGAAACAGCCCATGGCGGCGGCGTGAATGGCGCCGTGGCTCATCACCAATGAGTCATGGGCGGCGAGAGCTTCGAACTTGTTGGGGGCAGTCTTGAAGGGCAGGCCGGTGATGCTGGCTATCTTGTCAGCAACCATCTCGTCAAAGCCGACCGGAGAAGCAAGCCCGGTACCGACGGCGGTGCCGCCCTGGGCCAGCTCCATCAGTTTTGGCAAAGTCTGCTCGATACGCTCTATTGCGTTGTCGAGCTGTTGAGTATAACCGGAAAACTCCTGGCCAAGCGTCAGGGGGGTCGCGTCCTGAGTATGCGTGCGGCCGATTTTAATGATGTCCTTCCAGGCTTCGGCCCTGTCATTCAGCGCGTTGCGCAGCTTCTGCAGGGCCGGAAGCAAGCGGTGGTGGATTTCCTCGACGCAAGCAATGTGCATCGCTGTCGGGAAGGTGTCGTTTGAGGACTGGCTCATATTGCAGTGGTCGTTAGGGTGGACCGGTGTTTTTGAGCCCAGTTCACCGCCAAGTATTTCAATGGCTCGATTGGCGATGACTTCGTTGGCGTTCATGTTTGACTGAGTGCCGGATCCCGTTTGCCAAACAACCAGCGGAAAATGGTCGTCGAGCTTGCCTTCAATAACTTCTTGGGCGGCGGTTACAATGGCGTTTCCAATCTTCTCGTCCAGCTTACCAAGCGCCATGTTGGTTTCCGCGCAGGCGCGCTTGACGAGGCCTAGCGCACGCACGATCGGAAGTGGCTGCGTTTCCCAGCCGATCTCGAAGTTGCCGAGCGAGCGCTGGGCCTGGGCGCCCCAGTAACGGTCGTGGGGGACTTCAAGCGGGCCGAAGGTGTCAAACTCGGTACGGGTTTTGGCGGTCATTGATAGCGCCTCGCGTGCGTGAGAGTTGGCGAATGTCGTGGGTTTTCATACACCGGCATCAGGGCGCGGCGCCACCGGCGGTGATGATCCGCTTTGGTCTTAGATTGCTTGGGGATGTGTGCGGAGCGAAGCGAGTGGATTACTTCTTGCGAAAGGCGTCGAGGCTAACGATTTCCGCCCCGGCTGGTTCGCCCTCGGCGGTTTCATCCTTGGAGGTGTCATCATTATGCCCGGCGTGGTCCTGGCCCACATCAGCTTCAATCGGGTGCGTTGGCGTAGGTTCGTCAGGAAGGTGGTCATCAACGAATTCCGGCGAACGCTGGCTTAGGTGAGAGACGGTCGCGGGCTCGCCCGCGAATTGGCCCGAGGCATGACCCGATTCAGAATCGGTGAAGTTCTGGTCGAGCGAGGTTACCGAAAGGTCGACGGCCTCAGCGTTGAAATCGGGCTCCTCGAACTGGAGCCCATACCGCACGCTGGGATCAAAGAAGACCTTGATTGCGCCAAAGGGCACGACCACCCGCTCAGGGATGCCGTCAAAGGTCAGCTTCACCTCGAAGCGTTCCTCGCCGACGGAGAGGTCCCAAAAGCGGTGCTGCAGCACGATCGTCATCTCGTTGGGATACTTTTCGCGCAGGCGCTTCGAGATCGAAACGCCGGGCGCGTTGGTATCGAACGAGATATAGAAATGGTGATCGCCTGGCAGGCCGGATTTCGCCGTGCGCTGCAGGACGTTTCGAACGAGTCCGCGCATGGCATCTTGCGCCAAAGCCTCGTAGTCGATCATAGACTCGTTCGTCATCCCTTCCCGCGTATTTCCCTACCGACTTTATGACTGGATTCTATCTCATTCCCTGTCTTCGGCGAAACTAGGGGCCCAGGTCAAGTCGAAGTGGAGGGCTTCTGTTGCCCGGTGCCCTCCGAAACCGCGCCTTACCCTGCTAGGGGTAAGGACTTAAGTTCAGGCATTAGACACTGCATTACGCAGCGGCTGTAGCCTCAGCATAGTTGTCATTGGCAACTATTCTGGATGGCCCGATAACGGCGGAACCATGCCGAGCGAAAGCTAAACCCTTTACACCCTCGTCGATCCTATTTCGCCCCCATCAGATGCCCGCCTTCCGGGCCCCAGCGCTCTTTTTGCGCAGGAACGGGCAGCGGGCATTTGGTGGAGGCGCCGGGTACCGCCCCCGGGTCCGATAGGCTTATTACGGCCGCGTTTATCGCCATAGCCGGCGAACCAGCAACTTTAGATATATGACGACGGGGTGAGAAAAAAAAGTGGCGTCATGCGAACAGGTTGCGGGCTTGTCCTTCATGCACGTCTTTTTTCTTCGAATGCGACATTTCGGCCTGAGGACTACTTTGACCGGGGCGTAAGCCGTGGCGGCTCACACGTCGCCAGAGGTTGTGATGTGCAGCACACGGCCACAGTGCTTGCAGTGCACGGCATCGGCCTCGTGCCGGTTTAGGCCGCAGTCAGGGCATTCGAAGATAACGCGGGATGGCCGGAAGATGGTCTGCACGAGCCGCAGGAACAAAGCAACACCCAGCAACAGGATGATAACGGACAACAGCCGGCCCGTTGTGCCCTGCAGGGTGATATCGCCGAAGCCAGTCGTCGTCAGGGCGGTAACAGTGAAATAGAGCGCATCTACGTAGTTGTTGATGGATGGGTTGGTGTTTGCCTGCAGGACGAAGACCAGGGCGGTCATGACGAAGACAAACACCATGAGGTTGATGGTCGACTGGATCAGCTCCTCGTTGCGGCGGAAGAAGGGGAAATCTTCTCGCAGGTCGGCCAATACCCGATACGAGCGCAGCAGGCGCAGGGCCCTGAGAACGCGCAAGAAAAGAAAATTGCCGAGGAACGCCGGCAGCAGCAGGGTGATGATGACAATCACATCGGCCCAGGTCGCGAACTGCATCAAGAAACGCTTGCGGTCATAGGAAATCCACCAACGAACGCCGAGATCGACCGCAATGAGCAGAGCCAGCACGGCATCTGCTACGAGAATCCAGGTGGTTTGGTCGAACAGCGAGGTGGCGATGAAGAAGAGGATTGTGAAGATGTCGAAGGCAACGAGCGCGAAGCGGAATGCCCGCGCGGTTGGTTCATTGCCGTGATAAAGGCCGCGGATGGTCTCGCGAAGCGATGTTGTTGTTTCCGTGGTCGTCTCGTGCGAATCCATAGCTCGTCACTTGTGCCGATCGGGGTGGGCGGACATTGGCGCTGCGCCGGGGTGTGCGATAGCTTCGTCTACACGATTCCGGCGCCCAGATGTCAAAACTGAGAGGGGCCATGTCAATCGTGAAGATCAGTCCGCTTGTCGGAGATGTAGCCCGTTACCGGCCTGAGACCGGCTGGCCGCCGCTGCGTGCCTGTTTCATGACCGCGTTTATCCTTGCGGTGTCGGCTTTGTCCGGGCTCAGCGCTTTTATCATCGTGGCTGAATGGTCGGACAAGGATCCTGGCGCCGCGGAGGGGCCGTTTCAGCAGCAGCTGTTGGTTTCGCAGCTGTTGATGCAGGGTGCCGCCGTCGCGTTGGTTTGGTGGGCCGCGGAATTCTATCGGAGTGACAGGAGGAAGTCGCTTGCTTTGCGGCCCGTTGCCGGATTCTGGCCGATTGTCGCCAAGTCGTCGGTGCTGATCTTGTTGGTTTCTGGTAGTTTTTCGGCGCTCGCGTGGCTCCTGCGGCCGCAGGATATCCTGACTGATCTCTCCGATCTATGGCCGATTATGAAGGGCGAATATTGGTGGCTCTTGCTGATTGTCGCCGTGATAGGCGCGCCCCTGTCAGAGGAGCTGTTGTTTCGCGGATTCCTGCAATCGGCGCTTGCACAGTCGCGACTTGGTTTCTGGGGGGCGGCGCTCATTACGAATACGGCATGGGCCGCACTACACGCCGGCTACACGTTAACTGGGCTGGTTGACGTCTTCATTGCCGGGTTACTGTTCAGCTGGGTGCTGTGGAGGAGCGGCAGTCTATGGGTGCCGATCGTCTGTCACGGCCTTTACAATGGGCTGATCTTCGCCGTCCTTTGGGTGCTGCCGCTGCCGAACGGGTTGCCGACGGTTCCTCTGTAGTTTCGTTTCTGTGAAGAAACACAATAGGTTGAGCCTATGCAACAATACCTTGACCTGATGCAGCGCGTACGACGATTCGGCGCACGTAAGACCGACCGAACGGGCACCGGTACGCTCAGTGTGTTCGGCCATCAGATGCGCTTTGATCTTGCGAAGGGTTTTCCGCTGGTCACCACCAAGAAGCTGCATGTGAAGTCGATCATCCATGAGCTGATCTGGTTTTTGGCTGGCGATACCAACACAGGTTATCTGCAGCGAAATGGAGTTTCGATCTGGGATGAGTGGGCGGATGAGAACGGCGATCTCGGCCCGGTTTACGGAAAGCAGTGGCGATCCTGGGCGACGCCCGATGGCCAAGCGGTGGATCAGATCACGCAGTTGACCGAAACGCTGCAGCGTGATCCCGACAGTCGCCGCATGATTGTTTCAGCATGGAACCCAGCGGATATCCCTGACATGGCGTTGGCACCATGCCACTGCCTGTTTCAGTTCTACGTCGCGGATGGGCGGCTATCGTGCCAGCTCTACCAGCGTTCGGCGGATATCTTTCTCGGCGTGCCGTTCAACATCGCTTCGTACGCGCTGCTGACGCTGATGGTGGCGCAGGTTACGGGTCTGAAGCCCGGCGAGTTCATCCATACGTTGGGAGATGCGCATCTTTATCTGAACCATCTTGAGCAGGCAGATCTGCAACTGTCGCGTGAGCCACGCCCGCTCCCGCAGATGCATATCGATCCCAACGTCAGGTCGATTCTTAACTACGAATATGAAGACTTTAGCCTGACCGGCTATGACCCTCATCCGCACATCAAGGCGCCTGTGGCCATTTAGTGCCTTCGCAGTCACTTATGCAAAGAAAGGGGGGCGGACAAGCCGTGGTCTCGACAATGCGCATTTATCCGTCCACCGGCCATTTGTGGGGAAACCGATGGCCGACCTTGCGGTCGCCGCAGATGCGATTTGGATATGTATATAACGGCGCTCGCAATTATCACATTACCGACGGTGGTTTTGGTGGTTGCCGGATGTGCAACCCTTGCAAAGGGGACGACACAGGCCATTGCGATCTCGACGCCGGGCGCGCCCGGTGCGCAGTGTACTTTGACCTCCTCTGTGATCGGTTAGAAAGTGGTGACAACGCCAGCGGCCATCACGCTCGACAAGAGCCAAGAAAATATCAATGTTGTCTGCAAGAAGCGTTGCTTTCAGGATGGTGCCGGTGTGATCCCTTCGCATACCGAATCGATGACGGCAGGAAACGTCCTCGCCGGTGGTGTCGTTGGGCTTGGCGTTGATGCCATCAGCGGAGCGATGAACAAGTATAATGACAACAACCAATTCACGATGGTGCCGATCGCCGGCTGCCACGTCTGATGCTGGGGGCGGCGGGGGTGTCGTCATCGCGCTTGTTGTGGCGGTGGCTCAAAACGGCGTGATCGGACGGGATGGCACGCTGCCCTGGAGGTTGTCGTCCGATCTGAAGTTGTTTCGCCGCCTGACGATGGGCAAGCCCATCGTGATGGGACGCCGGACCTGGCAATCCCTGCCAAAGAAGCCGCTAGACGGGCGCGACAATATTGTCGTGACGCGCGATCAAAGTTTTGTCGCGGCTGGAGCATATGTCGTAGCGGACGCGACTGAGGCGCTGACCCTAGGCCGCCGGCTCGCGGCCGAGCGTGGGACCAACGAAGTTGCAGTGATCGGCGGAGCAGCGCTTTATGACGCGGTTCTCGAGGATGCCCAAAGAATCTACTGGACGTCTGTTCATGGCTGTCCCGAGGGTGATACGACGTTCCCGGAATTTGATCTTAGCGACTGGAGGGTAATCTCCGAGGAGCCCATTGCGCGAGGACCAAAGGACGAATTCGAAGCGTCCTTGAAGGTCCTGGAGCGGTTACCTGACGGTTAGGTTAAGAGATTGAAATATTGGCCTGCCGATCCGGTGATTGGGCGGGTTTCGTAGCCTTGAAGCGATCCTGGCGCTCACCAAATGAGCTTTGAGCGGTTTGCGCACGGTGCCCGTTGTCCTATAAGCGCTCAGACCTGGGTTGGACGCTTGGCGGATCCGGGTCTAAAGCCGGTACGGTGACCAGGTTTTTGGTTGCGGTGCCAGATACTTCTCCAGAAATCGAGCGAGACTTCACGTATGCCCTGGAATAAACAGAATGGCGGCGGCTGGAAGAGCGGCGGCGGTGGCGGCGGCGGTCCATGGGGCCAAGGTCCCTGGGGCCAAGGCAACGGAGGAGGTCAACCTGGCGGGCAGCAGCCCGATTTGGAGGAAATTTTGAAGCGCAGTCAGGATCGCATGAAACAGGTAATGCCGTCTGGCGGCATGCCGGGTCCGGTGCTGCTGTTGCTGTTTGCTATCGCTGCGGCGGTGGTCAGCTTTTATGCCTTCTTCTTCACGGTGAAGCCGGACGAACTTGGTGTTGTCTTGCGCTTTGGCAAGTTTGAGCGCCAGGAGCCGCCGGGTCTTCACATGCGCTGGCCCTACCCGATTGAGGAAGTTCTGAAGCCGAAGGTAACCCGCGAAAACCGCATCGAAGTTGGCATGATCTCGTCCAGCACGAGTGGCGGGCTGACGCGAGATGTTCCGCAAGAAAGCTTGATGCTGACCGGTGACGAGAACATCGTTGATGTCGACTTCGTCGTCGTATGGCGCATCAAATCGGAAGAGTTCGACGAGAAGCGCAAGCAAGCGGGCGTTGCAAAGTACCTCTTCAATATCCAGAACCCCGAGAACACGGTGAAAGAGGTCGCCGAAAGCGCCATGCGCGAAATCGTCGGCCAGAGCGATATCCAGCCTATTCTCACCGCGGACCGTAACAAAACGCAGCTGGAGGTACGTGATCTGATGCAGTCGATTCTCGACAGCTATGATGCGGGCATTCAGATCGTCCGAGTTCAGATGCAGAAAGTCGACCCGCCGGCGAAAGTGATCGACTCCTTCCGTGACGTGCAGGCTGCGAAGGCCGACCAGGAGCGTTTGCAGAACGTGGCGCGCGGTTATGCGAACAAGGTGGTGCCGGAAGCGCGAGGTGAAGCTGAGCGCATTCTACAGAAGGCCGAAGCCTACAAGGAACAAACCGTGCAGGAAGCAATCGGTCAGGCGTCACGCTTTGAGCAAGTCTACAATGAATACGCCAAAGCACCGGAAGTAACGCGCAAGCGCATGTTCCTCGAGACGATGGAGCGGGTTTTCAAGGGGACCGACAAGATTATCCTGGATTCCAGCGGCAGTGCCGGTGGTGGCTCAGGCGTGGTGCCATATCTGCCGCTTGACCAGCTGCAGAAGCGGCCCAGCGCTAACGCGGGAGGCCGCTGAGGATGCGTACATTTTCTGCGATTGTTGTGATCTTGGTGGCGCTGGCTGCGGTCGGCGTCTACCTGTCTGCTTTCATCGTGCGGCAGACGGAGCAGGCCATCGTTCTGCAGTTTGGCGAGGTCAAAGACGTCATCAACGAGTATAAACTGGCGGAGAGCGGTAGCTTCGTGAATGACGCGGGACTTTATTGGAAGATTCCCGTCGTTCAGGAAGTCCTCTTCTACGACAAGCGCATACTCGATCTGGATTCGGCACCTCTTGAGGTGATCGTGGCGGGTCAGAAGCGGTTGGTTGTCGACGCCTTTGTTCGATACCGGATTACCAATCCTTTGAAATTCTACCAAACCGTGCGCGATGAGCGAACCGCCAAGCAGCGTCTTGGCAACGTTCTGGAAGCGTCGGTTCGTAGTGTTCTAGGTGCCGCGACGTTCGAGGAGGTTGTGCGCGACAAACGAGAAGATCTGATGCACACCATCCGAGACCAGGTCAACGAAGAGGCGAAGACGTTGGGCGTCAGCGTTGTCGATGTGCGGATCAAGCGCGCGGACCTGCCTGAAGCCAACTCGGAGGCGATCTACAAACGCATGCAGACCGAACGTCAGCGCGAGGCAACCGAGATCCGTTCGGAGGGACGTGCCGCAGCCAACCGTATTGAGGCGACCGCTGACCGCCAAGCGACTGTGATCAAGGCCGAAGCAACGAAGAAATCCGAGCAGATGCGCGGTGAAGGCGATGCCGAACGCAACAGGATCTTCAATGAGGCATTTGGGAGAGATCCAGAGTTCTTCGCTTTCTATCGTTCGATGCAGGCTTACGAAAAGGGCCTTGCCTCAGACGATACACGGCTTGTGATTTCGCCAAACTCGGAGTTCTTTAAGTTCTTTGGGAATCCGACGGGTCGACCGAGTTCGCCGAGACCGTGATCAACGCTGCAGGGGTTGGCCGGCGGTGCTGTCCGACGGCCACCCCACCAGTTGTCAAGACTAACTGGCGTGTGCGGGTTATCTGAAAGGTGCCGGCATGCATGATTTGTTCGTTGCACTGGGCCTTGTTCTTGTCATCGAGGGTCTGATCTGGGCGGTGGCCCCGGATACCGGTCGTCGCCTTCTGGAAATCGCCTCGCAAATGCCCAACCGTTCCTTGCAGATAGCTGGATGGAGCGCGGTTGCGTTGGGCATTGCCATTGTTTGGCTCCTGCGGGGCTGAATGCTACATTGGACGACACCGTCTTGCCTGGGGGATCGTTTTCGCATTGTTTTGCGCCCCGTCCCTACGGTGTTCACCAAAGTGTTGTGCTCGCATTTGCCGCAGGTTGCGTGCGCCAGTTTCGGAGTCGACTTGATGCTGAAGTATCTTCGCCCGTCCTTTCGCTACGTTTTCGTGGCAGCATTGTTTTCTGGAAGTGTCGTAGGGGGCCTTGCTGTTCCCCAGGCTGAAGCGCAAAGGTCGAACGCACGCGGTCCGCAAAGCGTGGCTCCCGTCGCTCGCGATCTCATTCCCGCAGTTGTCAACATTTCGACGAGCCAGGTGTCAAAGAGTGCGCGGGGTATCCCGCTGCCCGAAGTTCCTGATGGGGCGCCGTTCAAAGAGTTCTTTGACGATTTTTTCCAGAAGGATGGGAGTGGTCCGGGGGTCGGCCGCAAGGTTTCATCGCTCGGTTCGGGCTTCGTGATTGATGGCAAGGAAGGGCTCATTGTCACCAACAATCATGTCATTACCGATGCCGACGAAATCTTCGTCAATTTTTCCGACGGCTCGAAATTGAAAGTTGAAAAGGTGCTAGGGCGGGATACCAAGACCGACCTGGCGCTGCTGAAAGTGAAACCCAAGTCGCCGTTATCGGAAGTGAAATTCGGGCCGTCCGAACCGTTGCAGGTCGGTGATTGGGTGATGGCGATCGGCAACCCGTTCGGACTTGGCGGCTCGGTTACTGTCGGCATCATCTCGGCCAAGGAACGGGACATCAACTCGGGCCCTTATGATGACTACCTGCAGACGGACGCCGCTATCAACAAGGGCAACTCTGGTGGGCCGCTGTTCAACATGGATGGTGAGGTCATCGGTGTGAACACTGCGATCATTTCACCGACCGGTGGGTCGATCGGGATCGGTTTTGCGGTGCCCTCCGATACGGCTACCAATGTTATTGAACAGCTTCGGCTGTACGGTGAAACGCGGCGCGGTTGGCTTGGTGTGCGGATCCAATCGATCAGCGAAGACATCGCATCTTCCCTGGGTGTCGATGCAGAAAAAGGTGCTCTTGTTGCTGCCGTGGAGCAGGACAGCCCGGCCGCCCGCTCTGGCCTCAAAAACGGTGATGTGATCCTCCTGTTTGATGGCAAAGAGGTCATGACAATGCGGGGGCTGCCGCGGATCGTCGCGCAGACGCCGATCGGCAAGAATGTCCCGGTTGAAGTATTGCGTGGGGGCAAGAAGATTACACTGAGTGTTGAAGTCGGCCGGCTGAAGGAACCGGGTGGCTCTCCGGAGGACGATGAGGAGACAAGCAAGGCGGACGAGAAGCCCGAAGCGGCGCATGGTCCGGCCATCGCCGGACTGTCCGTCGGCGTTATGAGCGACGAACTGCGCAAGAAATACAAGCTGGGCGTGAAGGCTAGCGGATTGGTGGTGACATCGGTTGAACCGTCCAGTCCGGCAGCGAAAAAGAACATTCAAGAAGGCGACGTTATCGTCGAAGTCGCCCAGGCCAAGGTCGAAACCGTGGAAGCCTTGGAGAAGGCTGTCGAGGGTGTGCGCAAGAGCGGGCGCAAGGCCGTTCTCCTGCGCATCGAAACGCCGCGTGGCGATTTGCGGTTTGTGGCTGTGCCACTGAATTAGGTTTGGGCGAGTTGGCGGATGAACAGGTCGCTGGCTTGTATGCAGGTCCGCATGCGACGGGCGCATTTGCCCGGATTCCGGCGGGATCCTCCTGACCGTGCCGACAGCACGGCTGGCGGCAGCTTTCGTGGGAGTTCCAACAGATACGGCTCTGCAGAATTGTTCCATTTGGATTGAACAGGCTCTAGCTTACTCGGGCAGATGTGAGTAACTGTTTCTTGCCGCAAGGTCTGAAGGTCGCCTGGCTGCGGCACGATCGATTCTCGTGTAAGTGGGGCAGAGAGCGGTGGCTGAGCAACAAGGGTATTTTGAGAGTATGGCGCGGCACCTCGTGCCGGTGCACCGCGAGGGCCACAAATTTCTAGGCATTGGGGCGCTGGTTACGTTGGTGGCCTTTGTGATTTCGACTTCGCTTGGGATAGTGGCGGCGATCGGCACGCTTTACGTTGCCTACTTCTTTCGCGATCCAGACCGGGTCACGCAATTGCGCGACGGGTTGGTGGTTGCGGCGGCGGATGGAGACATTGCCGAAATCGAGCGGGTGCTGGCACCTTCCGAACTCGACCTAAAGGGTGGGGAAAGGGTGCGCATTGTTACGCACCTGTCGCCATTTGACGTGCACGTGAACCGAGCCCCATTGGCCGGTCGTGTTTCGCAATCGGTCTACGTGCCTGGTGCGTTTCTCAATCCCACCACCAACAAGGAAAGCGAAGACAACGAACGGCGTATGACAGTCATTACGACGCCAGAAGAGACCGAATGCGTTGTTGTGCAAATCGCGGGGATGATTTCCCGGCGGATCGTGGCGTTCGTGCACGAAGGTGACAGCGTCGGTGCCGGTCAGCGCATCGGAATGATCCGTTTCGGCAGCCGGGTCGATGTCTATCTTCCCGCTGGTGCGACGCCGCTGGTTTCGGTCGGTCAGCGAATGGTGGCCGGGGAAACGGTTCTGGCGGATTTGAAGTCACAAGAGCCGGAACGTGAGGCCAGGCGGAATTGAATGACCGTTCCATCCCGCATGCCGAATTCTATCGTCCCTGGCTCAGTCGATCGCGTAGCGCCCGAAGTGCCGAACTCGTCGTTGCGGCTTGGGGGCCGGTGACGGGTTCCGGTTGACGCTGTTTCGTGTTGTCGGAACGGGGGGCACTGGCCGCGCCTGCGTCCATGCGAGGTTGGAGAACCCTGCGCGCTGCCTGTGGCGGGGGCTGCTGTTGTGCGCGGGGCGGGGGTTGTCGTGCTGGCGGTGGAGCGGCATGGCCATTTGCTCCATTCGCCTGCTTGGAGCATTGAGAGTTGTCCAACTGAATTGTGTCGGCAAGCAACGAAAGCGTGTTTTGTTCCTCGACTACGCTGCCGAAAGACCGCCAACGATCTACGATCTGCTCTAGGAATGCTTCGTCGCTGTCGCAGCGCTGCCAGCGCTCGGAAAAACGGGCCGTTGATGAGCGCGGAAGGGCTTCGGGCGGTAGGTCGTCAAACTTGATGCGAACCGGCAGTGAAACACCGTCACCGAATGCGATCGCCTCGCGCTGGCCGAGTGCCGGCAGGAACTCGAGAAGGCCTGAGCCGGTATCGGAGACCGCAGATTGAACAATCGCCTGGTCTTTATCGTTGGACATGCGCAATGCAAAGACGGTGTTGCACTGGGATAGAATGGTCGGGTCAATTTCGGCTGGCCGCTGTGTAACGATACATAGCGACGCCCCGTATTTGCGGCCTTCCTTGGCAATTTTGGCAATGGCGCGTTTGCAGGGGCCGAAGCCTGCTTCGGTGCTGGCGGGCACGTAGCGGTGGGCTTCCTCACAGACGAGGGTAACAGGGACTTGTCCCTCGCCCCAAACTGCGAAATCGAAGGTCATACGGCAGAGAACCGAAACGACAACGTTGACGATTTCCGGCGGCAGGCCGGTCAGTTCAAGGATGGTGATCGGCTTTTCGTTGACGGGCACGCGGAAGATACGGCCGAGGATCTGCGCCATACCGTCGTAGACGGTCAGCGATCCAAACATGAAGGCATAACGGTGATCTTGCGTAATATGCTCGATGCGTGTCTTGAGCGCACGGTAGGGCGACAGATCGCGCTTATTCTCCAGCTTGCCCATGCGCTGATCAATCATCGCGAGTAGATCGGATGTGCGATAGGGAACGGGCGTATCGACCGTAAAGCGGTTGGGGTCGATGGGGCTGCGACGTAGGCGCTGGTTGTTTGCTTGCTCCGACGTGCGGCTGGTCGCGTACTTGGATTTGGCGATGGGAATGAGTTCCTGAAGGATCTCGATTTCCGGTTTCCGTTCTGTATCACCGATCAGAACTTCGACGATTTCTTCGAAATTCAACAGCCAGAATGGCAACTGGATGTTGCGGGGGCTGACAACCTCGCCCCACTCCTTGAAGGCTGTTGCGTACTCGTTGTGAGGATCGAGCAGCAGGATGTGGGCGGCGGGGTTCTCTTGTAGAATCGAGCGAAGGATCAGGGCGGTCGTGCAGGACTTGCCCGTTCCCGTCGTGCCGAGAATCGCGAAGTGCTTGCCCAAAAGATCGTCAACGCGGACCATGGCTGGAATGGTAACGTCTTGGCGGAGCGTGCCGACGCTTACGCTGCGTTCGGTGCCACAGAAGGCCAATTTTAGTTCAGATTTCCCAGCGACGCGGACACGGTCACCGAGGGCCGGATAGATCGTCACGCCGCGGTTGAAGCTGAAGCCTTCGTTGTCCAAGCGCCAAAGTTCACCCACGAGCCCCAGTTCTGCAATCCAGATTTCGGATTCACCGTCGCGTTGGGCCGGGACGGGAACGCTCAAGGCCGAGACGATGGCGAGCACGACCGTGGTGGCTGTGTCGATCGCAAGCAATGTGCCCATTTCCGGACGGTCGGCGATTGCTCGTGTAGCACCGTCCTGGGGCCCGTCGAGCAAGACGATCGCTTTTGCCCCTGTCACGGATACAATGCGACCGATGGACGGGTCTTTGGCAAGCATACTTACTCGTTCATCGAGGCTCAAATCTTCGTTCATCGCGCTGTCTCGCCTGTTTCTTTTGCGCCTTTCCCAAGAACTGTGTCTCTCGCGCGCGCCATGGTTACCTGATGGCGGGATGGCAGGAGTATTACGACCTCCGTGCCAACGTTCTTTTTGCTGCGGATTTTAAGTTCTCCGCCGTGAAGCTCAGTGAGAGACTTTGCGATCGGGAGACCGAGGCCGGTGCCTTCGCGCCAGCGGGTTCTGGACCCATCCACCTGGCCGAATGGCTGCAAAGCAATTTCCAGTTCGTCGGCTGACATGCCGCCGCCTGTATCGCGGATAAAGACGGCGACGGCTTCATCGGGAAGCCGGGCGGCTTCAACCTTCACGCTGCTGCCGGTGGCGGAGAACTTAATTGCGTTCGAAAGGATGCTGCCAAAAATCTGCGCAAGCTTGCACTCTTCACCCCGGATCGGAGGAAGGTCCTCAGGAAGACGCTCAATGATCTCGATGGAAGCCCTATGTGCTTCTTCTCGGAATGCCGAGATTTGCTGCGCGAGAAATGCGCGCGTGTCGAGTTCGCGTGCATCGAGCGTGTAGCGGCCGCTTTGGATCTTGGAAATATCGAGGATGTCGTTGATGACGGTCAGCAGATGAACTGCGGCATCGTGGATTAAATTCGCGTATTCAATGACTTCGCTCTTGTCGACTTCGCGGCGATCTTGCTCTGCGAGAATCTTGGAGAAGCCAATGACGGTGTTGAGAGGGGTCCTGAGCTCATGGCTCATGTTCGAGATGAATTCGGACTTAACCTTGCCGGCCAATTCCGCCTCGATCCTGGCCGAATGCTCCGCGACCCGCGCTCGGTGGCGCAGCACGGCGTCGCCAAGCAGCGAAGCGTATTCATTCATCAACGAGTTGGTTTTTTGAGAACCGAATGAGCTGCTAAGCATTGTGTCTCATCGCGTGCGTTTAGGTCTTGGACATCCGGCAGACTATCGGTGAAGCCATAACTTGAGGTTAATTATGCCTGTTAGCGGCTTACTTAGCTTTTTCTCAAATCAGCGTCATTTATTCCAGAGACTGGCAGGAACTTATGAATTGTGCGATTGACGCACCTTGGGATATGGGCGCATTACCGCCAACAGCCGCACCAACGCTCCCGTTGAAACCCGAATTGATTTTTCATTGGACGATGTCCGTTTAAACCAACCGTTCATTTTCGTTAATTCTTTGCTGACGCTGATTCCGGAAGGAGAGCCGGTCGGGCCGATAACTGCTGATTGAAGCCGGCTGTTCTGCTGTGGACGCACCGCGATGACCGCGGTGGCTCGGGTGAAAAGCCAATGAAGGCGGGTGCTTCGAGGCTACTGGAGCTTTGGGCTGTGCTATCTTTCAAGCGGGTGGTTGTGAGGTTGTGATCGGTTGTGCGCGGGCCATGTCCAACGGGATTTGGAGACATGGCAATCCAAAGCTCATGGAACTGCAGCGGGGGCTAGCGTCATTCAAATCCCATCGCTGACGCGAGGACATCTACTCAAATTGGTTTAGAGATTTGGCGAGAACCGTCCTATGCGCATGCATTTCTGTCGTCGATCTGTCGGAAGCCGCCGGTCGCGGGGGGGGGGGGATGCCCTCTTTTGTGCCATTCTGCCGCATGCCATTATTGCTGAATGCCGCAAGTGGCCATCGGTTCTTCGACGAAAGCCTGGTCAGCGGGCAGTGGGTGCGGCACAAGCTTCCTATCAGTATAGCCGAAAGGCCAAGAAGCCCAAGGAGGAGCCTGCCCGATGAAGAAGCGCCTGCTCATCACCCGCCGCCTGCCGGAAGCCGTCGAGGTCCGCGCGAACCGTGATTATGAGGTCGTCCAGAACACGGACGACCATCAGATGACCACCGATGAGATCGTTGAAAAGGCTGCGGATGTCGATGCCATCCTCATCACCATTACCGATAAGATGCGCGAAGACGTGATTGTTGCGCTTCCAGAGCACATCAAAATTCTTTCTACTTTCTCAATTGGATACGACCATGTTGACCTGGCGGCGGCGAAGGCGCGCGGCATTTCGGTTGGCAATGCGCCCCACGGCGTCACTGTGGCGACAGCCGAAATCGCGATGCTTTTGCTGCTTGGCTCCGCACGCCGGGCAGGCGAAGGCGAAAACATGATCCGCACCAAGAGTTGGCCGGGATGGGCACCTCTGCAACTCGTGGGGCAGCGGCTGGACGGCAAAAAGCTTGGCATTTTCGGTTTCGGAAAGATCGGGCGTGCGCTGGCGCAGAGAGCGCGTGGATTTGACATGGAGATCCACTATCACGACGTGGTGCGTGCCAAGCCCGAAGACGAGAATGGAGCCAAATATCACGAGACCCTGGACAGCCTTCTCGCGATCTCCAAGTTCTTCTCAATCAACGTACCTTCGTTGCCCGAAACGCGATACTTTTTCGATGAATCCGCGATCGAGAAGATGCCGCAAGGCGCAGTCGTCGTGAACACCGCCCGCGGCGATCTCGTCAAGGATGAGGACCTGATCGCGGCACTGAAGTCCGGCCGGCTTTCTTATGCTGGTCTCGACGTGTTTGCTGGTGAGCCGCAGATCAATGAAGGCTACTACGAGCTGCCGAACACGTTCCTGCTGCCGCATCTGGGCTCCGCGGCGATCGAAGCGCGCAACCAAATGGGCTTTGAAGCGCTCGACAATGTCGATGCCGCTTTTGCCGGCAAAGATATGCCTTTCAAATTAACCTGACCGCTCAGGATCTGCCCGCAGTCAACAAAGGCGGCCCCAGAGAATGGGGACCGCCTTTTGTCTCTAGTGGGACCGTTCGGCCGTCAGCTGCGGTGAGTAACAACGCACTTCGCATATGGACTGCGGCCTCTCGATTTGTGGCGGCGCAATTCGCGACTGCATTCCTTCATCGCCCTGCGGCAGGCGCGAGGACCGTATTTGTGCCCGGATATTCCCCAAATTCGACCTCCCCGACCCCGGCGTTTCTTGGCGGCCACGCTGCACTTGCGCTGGTGGCGGTAATAATCTCGCTTGTAGTGCGAGGACCCGTAATGCCGTGACCTGACGTAAGGGGCTAACCAGTTCCTGCCACGGCGCGCGACCTTGTAAACCCCGCGGTTGAATTCGCGGACTCTTGTCGCGATGGTCTTCGACTTTTCTTTCTTCTTTTTTGCGTGGGTCTTGTCGTGGCTTGAACCAGTTCTCGACCTATGGGCGATCCTGTCTTCAAATTTCGTGTCGAACCTCTTTTCGGCTTTACGCTTGGCTGACTTTTCTGCCTTGGTTTTGCCGGAGCCGGCGCTCACATCTCCGGCACCCATGACGGGAACGCCGGCTATCAACATTGCGACCAGTGCCAATCTCAACATGGTACTCTTCTCCCTACGCGGCGTCCGCCGCTATTAGCGGGCGCTTGTGATTTAAGAAGATTGGCGGATGTCGTCTGAACGACGGCTGAGGCGTTCCTTCAGCGCTCGTTCATCCTTCTGGATTGCTCGAATGGCCGTTGCCATTCTTCTTCGAGAAGGCGTCGAGCCAGAAATCGTAGGTCGCCATCGCGAAGGCGATGAGCAAAACAACTCGCAATGAAATGCTATCGACCCAGACCCCGACTATGAGCAGGAAGCTGCCGAATAGAGCCAGAGAGCTCACCGCCACGGCCTTGTCGTAGTAGCGCGGCGCAAACAACCGGACCAGAACGATCGCCACCGCAACGACGCCCACGTAGACGAGGACGTCGATGAGCGTGAATTTTCCAAATAGTCCGGGCATAGCGAGCCTCAATTGATCAAGCAGATTGACTTTCTTCGTTCTCAAGCCGTGTCGCAAGCCACCGCGCGGTGCGTAGCAATCGCCCGTCATCCTGGCGTAGCCCAACGAGCTGGACACCGATCGGCAGCCCGTTGATCTCAAGCAACGGAACGCTGATAGCCGGCATGCCCAGAAACGTCCAAAGGCCGTCGAAGATGGGGGAGCCAGTGATGCCTTCGCTCAATAGGGGGGCAGCCCCAGGTGCCGCGGGAGTGAGGATTGCCGAATAGGTATCGAAGACCTCAAACATAGCTTCGTATGCTTTTTCCCGCGAAGCTATGGCGGAGATGTACTCACGAACGGGAACGCGTGCGCCCTCATCGAGCCGGGCATTGAGACCGTCGGAAAGCTGGCCGCGTCCCCTGTCTTGCAGCGGACCATAGTAGGCGGCGTTCTCTGCGAGCTGAACTATGCGCTGCCACTCGATGACGTTGTCGAGACCAGGTATCTCGATTTCTTCGCAGACCGGGCCCAGGAAATCCTTCAGCTCGGCGAATGCCTCCCGCATGCCCTGGTCGGCGTTCTCGGGCCAAGCCGGTGTCTTCACGAACGCGAAGGTGGGTGCAAGTGGCGGTTTGCCTGAAGCCATCCTCGCAATGTGTGGCTGGCTGCGGGGGTAGCTGACGGGGTCATTGTGGTCCTGCGCGGACAGGCAATCGGCAAGGAGTGCGAGATCGTCAATCGAGCGGGCGAGTAGCCCGAGCGTATCAAGCGTATGCGATTGCATCAGAACGCCGTTGCGCGAGATAAGGCCAAAGGTTGGCTTGAAGCCGTAAACACCGCAGTAGGATGCCGGGCGGAGAACGGACCCGGCTGTCTGCGATCCCAAGGCGGCGGGAATCATAAGGTCGGCAACGGCGGCGGCGGACCCTGCCGAGGAACCTCCCGGCGAACGCTCCAAATCAATCGGATTGTGCGTAGCCGAAGGTGTCATGAGTGCCAGTTCTGTGGTGACGGTCTTGCCCAGCACGATGGCGCCAGCCGATTTCAGGGCCGTTACGCAGGCGGCATCTCTTCTGGATTTGTTGCCGTTATAGAGCGGGCAGCCGTTTTCCGTCGGGTAGTCACGGGTATCAATGATGTCCTTGATCCCGATGGGGACCCCGTGCAACGGGCCGGTGCCGTTGCCGAACCCGCGCACCTTATCGGCGCGACGGGCCTGTTCGAGAGCATAGTCCTTTTCGATGTGTGCCCAGGCACCGACTGCTTCGTTCCGAGCGTCGATACGCGCAAGATATGCACCGACGAGCAGTTCTGAGGTCGTTACTCCTTCACGGATGGCTGTGGCGGCCTCAGAGACGGTCAGTTTGATGAGTTCTTCGGGTTTCAAGTGACGGTAGCTCCTGTGCTCATCGGCCGTAGAAGTATTCGGGCAGGAAGAGTGCGATCCCCGGGAACACGTAGAGCAGCACCATCGAGATCAGCACCATTGCTAGGTAGGGCATTGTGCCTGAGAAGATTTGCGTCAACTGCACATGGGGCGGCGCTATCCCCTTTAGATAATACGCCGCCATCGCCATGGGCGGCGTTAGGAATGATGTCTGCAGGTTGAGTGCGATCAAGATGCCAAAGAACAGCGGATCGATCTGGAAGATGGACAGCAGTGGCAGGAAGATCGGCACGAAAATGATGATGATCTCCGACCACTCCAATGGCCATCCCAGGAGGAAGATTATGAGCTGCGCCATGATCAGGAACATGATCGGTGACAGGTCCAGTGAAATGACAAAGTCCTTCACCAGGTGTTCGCCGCCCAAATAGGAGAAGACCGAGGAAAACGTCCATGAGCCGACGAACAGCCAACAGACCATGGCGGATGTGCGGACCGTCAAATAGACGGATTCCTTCAGCCGTTCCCATGTCAGCGCCCTGTAGGCGGCGGCCAAGACCAGGCCGCCAAGCGAGCCGACGGCTGCCGCTTCCGATGGTGTGGCGAGCCCAAACAGGATGGCGCCAAGGACCGACAGGATGAGCAAGAACAGCGGAACGAAGGATGTGAGTAGCAACCAATAGAGCTTAAATCCCTTAATGTCCGGCATGTCTTCATCGCGAGGCGGTGGCGCCAGCGCGGGGTTAAGCCAAGCCCGCCCTATGACATAGACAAGGTAAAGCCCCGCCAGCATGAATCCCGGAATGAATGCCGCAGCGTAGAGCTTTACGACGGAGACGTTGGTCGTCGCCGAATAAACGATCAGCATGATCGATGGTGGAATGAGAATTCCAAGACAGCCGCCGGCGCAGATCACGCCTGAAGCGTAGCTTATGTCGTAGCGCGCCTTCAGCATTTGCGGGAAGGCCAGTAAGCCCATCAAGGTGACGACGGCGCCGACGATACCGGTCGCCGTCGCGAAAAGTGCGCAGGTGATGAGAGCGGCAACCGCCATCGAACCGGGAAGATTGCGGGCGGCGATCTGCAGGGTGGTGAATAGGCGGTCGACGATGTTGGAGCGCTCGACGATATAGCCCATGAACAAGAACAGCGGGATGGCCGTCAATACGTCGGACGACATGACTGAATAGGTCTGATTGACCAGCAGGTCGAAGATCCGGTTGTCGAGGAACCAGAAGAAGCTGTCCATATCCATTCGGCTGGGGTCGTAATAGGCGTAGTAACCGAAGATCACGCCCATCGCCATCAGTGTGAATGCAATCGGGAAGCCCAGCAGTACCACGAGGATGAAGAGCGCGAGCATCATGATCGCGACTTGAGGGTCCGTCATTTGCCGTCTGCTCCTTGGTCGTCTTCCAGTTCGTGCTGCAGGCGATCGTGGTCCTCAACCTGGTGTTTCAGGACCGTCTCCAACTCTTCAACGTCTTGAATCTTCCCGGGCCATTGGCCGGTCTGTAGGCACAGTAGGCAACGGCAGACCTGCGCCGTTCCCTGGATAAAAAGCAGGGCGCCGGCGGCGGGAATGATCAATTTGAACTGCCAAATCGGGACGTCGGCCGGGCTCATCGAGCTGACCTCAAGGTAACGGAATGCGCGGCCAGCATACTTCCAGCCGGCGATCATCAGCGCTATGACGCCGGGGAAAAAGAAGATGAAATAAAGAAACAGCTCGAGGCCAGCTTGTGTCTTCGGCGACCAGGTGCGGAAGAAAACGTCGCCGCGTACGTGGCTGTCACGCGCGAGGGCATAGGCGCCGCCCATCATGAATAGGGTCCCGTACATCATGTAACTGACGTCGAAGGCCCATGCGGTCGGGTCGCGCAAGACGTAGCGTACGAAGACCTCGTAACCGACGCCGAAAATCATGACCATGATGCACCACGCAAAAGCGTGACCAACCCAGGTCGAGAATTTGTCGATGGTATTTATGTAAGTTTGCACTGGTCGATCCCGTGTTTCCGCGCGGCGATTGCAACCGTCCTGGCACTCGAGTCCAAGTTAGTTCCGTCGGAAGGATTCGCGAAGCAGTCAGAGGCTGGTCATGGCAAGGTCATGAGAATCTGCCGACGGATAACGTATCGGGAGGCGGAGTGGCCGGGCACCAACTTCCGCCTCCCGAAGTGCGTTCAGCTAACGACGTGATCAGCCCTTCTTCGCTTTGTCTGGGAAGTAGTGCTCAAAAGCGAGCTGATAGTCGGCCGCGTTAGTCAGATAATAGAAGGCGACGCGTTCGGCCCAGGCGCGCTGGCTGTCGACCACCTTCTTGAAGAAGGCATCCTTTTCCAGTTTGGCCAGCACCTTGTCCCAGCTTTCCAGCTGCGCCTTCATCACCGAAGTTGGCGTGCGGTAGACGTTGACGCCGTCGTCGTTCATCAGGCCCTGGAGGTCCTTTGAATAACTGTCGAGCGCGTAGGTGTAGTTGGCCGTGCTTGCGGCTTCTGCACCATATTCGCAGATCGCTTGGAGTTCGGCGGGTAGCGATTCAAACTTCTTCTTTGAGAAGATGATTTCGAAGAATTCGGCGGCCTGGTGATAGGAACCGAGGTGATAGTGCTTGGAAACGTTTTGAGCGCCGAACTGGCGGTCAGAGGTCGGGTTGTTGAATTCAAAGGCCTCGATGACGCCGCGCTCCAGGGCCGGGATGATTTCGCCGCCTGGGAGCTGGGTTACCTTAAGGCCCATGCCCTGCATAATGTCAGTAGCAAGACCGACCGTACGGTACTTCAGGCCCTGCATGTCGTCAGCGGATTTGATTTCCTTATTGAACCAACCGAGCGGCTGGGTCGGCATCGGCATTGCGAAGAAGCCGACGACGTCTAGGCCCAGGATATCCTGGGTGAGTTCACGATAAAGTTCCTTACCGTCTTCGGTTTGGATCCAGGCCAGCATCTGGGTCGCGTCGCAGCCAAGAACCGGGCCGGTTCCGAAAAGCGAAGCCGCTTTGTTCTTGCCGTACCAGTAGGCGGTGACCGTGTGGGCGGCGTCGATGATGCCGTCGGAGCAGGCGTCCTGCACCTGGAAGGCTTTGACAACTGCGCCTGATGGCAAAAGATCAAACTTGAGCCGGCCGCCGGCCATTTTTTGGCAGCGATCAACGTATTGCTTGGCCATGTCCTGGAAAATGGCGTTAGCGCCCCAGGAGCTTTGCATCTTCAATGTCACTGTTTCGGCGCGCGACACGTTCGGCATGGCGACAGTTCCGACGGCCGCGGTACCCGCGGCGACGGCGCTGCCCTTCAGGAAACGGCGACGGTTCACCGTTTTGGTGTCTACCTTTGATGTCATATGACTTTACTCCCTGGTGGTTTCCTCGAATTGATCCGTTTGCCGCTAATGCGGGGGACCTTCGTTTTTTCGTGTTGGGCCTCGGTTGGTCAGTGAGTTTCCCAATTCGTGTTTACTCATTATTACGCGAAAACCACGCGTTGAGGTTGGTCGCTGACGTATACGAGAACGACTTCGAACCTAATTGTCGCGGGTGCGCGCGTAAACGGCTTTTTTTGGCCGTCTACGCCGAAATGATTAGGCGATGGGAGTTTTCAGATGCGCTTCATTAACAACTACTTGTGAACCTGGCTCGGCTTGCTTGTCGAGTATTCGCGAGGGTGCCAACCAAGCTCGCAGATGTAAGTTCTTTTGCGGCGCTTGCTTGTGAGATCGTGGGCCGGAAGGCGTCAGGTCGGTTCACCGTCAGCCACGGACACTCCAGCGGCTGCGGCCAGGCCCCGCTTGAGAACATCGGCGAGCCTAGCGGCGGCTTCACCGCAGCCTTGCCGGGCTCTGATCGCAAACTCAGCCTTGGGCAGGTTTGGTAGGTGCATGTCAGCGGGAGCCTTGATTACCTCCGGTCCCGTCCAGCGAGCGGTTCGCGCCGTTATCGCAATGCCTGCTCTTACAGCGGCCAGCACGCCGGAGAGACTTGGACTGGATGCCGCCAAACGGTAGGGCCGGTTGGTGCCTTCAATGGCTTTCAGCGCTGTGTCGCGAAATCCACAAGGGGGGTCAAGCACCGCGAGTGGTATTTCAGTCGGAGCGCCGACAAGCCCATCGCGCGCTATCAACCAGCACATCGGCTCGATGATGATGGCAAGCTCGTTTGGGTGGGCGTCGGCGCGCATTGAAACCACGACGTCAATGCGCTCGCGTTCAAGGTCCTCGATAAGTTTCGATGTTCGGCCAACGCGCAGTTCGATACGGACGCGAGGGTGCGACCTGGCAAAAAGGTTAAGTAGTGCGGGAAGATCAATGTCGTAGAAGTCCTGCGTGACGCCGAGTGTCACGCGGCCGTAGGCTGCCGCTCCGGCGATGCTGAGCCATGCTTCATTGTTAGACTTGAGTATGCGCCGGGCGTGAACGACCAACTGTTCGCCGGCTTCGGTGAGTGCGCGGCCGCGGCCGGCGGCTTGGAGCAATGGGACGCCAATGCTGTCCTCAAGGCGCTGCATCTGCGCGGTTACTGCCGAAGGGGTGCGACTGACGATGGTGGCTGCCCGCCCCAGTGACCCTGTGTCGGCGAATGCTGTAAGCGTGCGCAGGAGATCAGGATCGCAACTCCTCACAGTTTAATACTATCGAATCTTTAGTGCAATTCAATACGATTTATTTTGAGCGATGTGTGCGCGATGCTGTCGACTGTCTAACCGTCTGGATGCGTTTCAACTCAGAGGAGTACGCCACAAATGCCGCTTCTCAATGTTGCTATCTCGGAAGAGCCAGATGCCGCTCTTTCCGCGTCTGTCGCAGAAAAACTGACGCGGATCGCAAACGTTTGCCTGCACAAGGACCCGAGCCTGACGGCGGTCGTTATCAACTATGTCGCCGACGAGGATCGGGCGATTGGCGGGCGGCCATTGATCGGCCTTGGTGTCAGGAGTTTCTCGCTAGAGATCAAAGTTACCGCAGCGACCAATACGAAGGCGGAGATGGCCGCTTTCATAGAGGCGATGTCAGCGACGATGGGTCAGCTACTCAGTGAGCTGCACGAAACGAGCTATGTCATCGTGCACGAGGTTGCCGCCGCAGCCTGGGGTTTTGGCGGAAAGTCGCAGTAATACCGTTTTGTCGCCGGCAGGATTGGTCAGGCTGCTTGAACAGACGCGGCGGACACAAGGAAGTCGCGTTTGCGTTGCGCTTGGCGTGTATGTCCATCCCGCCTTTCGTACGTGGGCGTTTGTCGCTTTGACGGATCGGGCCACCTGCGCTATTCCGCAGGTTCGCTTTCCGCGCTCGGTGATCCAAGGCGCGCCAACGTTCTTCCACTCTAGAGCTCAATCCAGGACAAATAGCATGTCGAAGTCGCCGTACCTTGCCGGCCGCCACTTTCTGCAGATTCCCGGTCCGACGCCGGTTCCAGATCGCATCCAGCAAGCCATGGCGCGGCCTATCTTGGATCACCGCAGCCAGGAATTCGCTGAGTTCTCGGCCAAGGTGCTGCAATCCTTGAAGGACGTCTTCAAGACAAAGAACCCGGTCATCATGTTTCCCGCTTCAGGGACCGGCGCATGGGAAGCAGCACTCGCCAACACGCTTTCGCCTGGTGACAAGGTCTTGATGTTCGAGACCGGCCAGTTTTCCATGCTGTGGCAGGTGATGGCCGAAAAGCTGGGGCTTAGCGTCGATTACATTAAGTCTGACTGGCGCATCGGTGTTGATGCCGCTGCCATCGCCGAGCGTCTCAGCGCTGACAAGGCGCACAAGATCAAGGCGGTCGCGATCGTTCATAATGAGACGGCGACCGGGTGCTGCTCGCCGGTGGAAGAGGTCCGCAAAGCGCTTGATGCCGCAGGCCATCCGGCGCTCCTGATGGTCGATACCATTTCGTCGCTGGGCTGCGTTGATTTCCAGCATGATGCGTGGGGTGTGGATGTTACGGTGTGTGGCTCGCAAAAGGGCCTGATGCTGCCGCCTGGCCTTTCGTTTACGGCTGTTAGCGACAAGGCGTTGGAAGCCAGCAAGTCATCGCGGCTGCCGAAGGCATTCTTCTCCTGGGAAGACATGCTTGGTCCAAACGAAAAGGGCCTTTATCCTTACACGCCAGCGATCACGTTGATGTACGGGCTCGAAGAAGCCCTCAAGATGCTGAACGAAGAAGGCCTCGACAACGTTTTTGCGCGCCATGCCAAACTGGCTAGTGGTGTGAGGGCCGCTGTCGCAGCCTGGGGTCTTGAGAACCAGTGCCGCGATGGGAAGTACTATTCGAACGCGGTTACGTCGATCCGTATGCCCGAGGGCCATAGCGCTGACCAATTCCGCAAGCTGATTTTGGAGAACTTCAACATGTCGCTTGGTGCCGGGCTGACCAAGGTTGCCGACAAGGTGTTCCGGATCGGCCATCTGGGTGACACCAACGAGCTCACCATCATCGGTGCACTTGGCGGCGTGGAAATGGGCCTTGAGATTGCAGGTGTTCCGCACAGTCAGGGTGGTGTTGATGCGGCGATGGCGGAGTTCCGCCGCTGGGGCCGTGTTGATCAGGCAGCTGCTGCCTGACCCAAGTTGAGCTATCCTGTAATCTGCAAAGCTACCTGTTGGTGTTTCGGAGATTACACAGATGCAGCCTGCCGCTTTCGTATTTGACGCCTATGGGACGCTGTTTGATGTGCATTCGGCGGCGGCGCAGCATGCTGATGCCCTTGGCGAGAGTTGGGTGGCGCTGTCAGAGTTGTGGCGCAGCAAGCAGCTGGAATACACGTGGGTTCGTGCGCTCGCCGGCAAGCATTGTTCATTCTGGAAGTTGACCGAGGAGGGGCTTGATTACGCCATTTCCTCGGTCGGCGGAATTGAAAGTGAGCTGCGCGGCGAACTGCTGGACTCGTACCGTCAGCTTGCCGCTTATCCCGAGGTGCCGGAGTGTTTGAAGGCGCTGAAGGCGCGTGGCTCGGCGGTTGCGATCCTTTCCAACGGCGATCCAGACATGTTAGCGGATGCCGTCAATTCCGCAGGGCTGGCGGACGCTTTTGATGCGGTGCTTTCGGTCGAGGAGGTGGGTGTCTACAAGCCAAGCCATCGGGTTTATGAGCTGGCGACAGAGCGGTTCGGGGTTTCCGCGCGGGAGGTCTCTTTCCAATCATCAAACCGCTGGGATATTGCTGGGGCGAAATCATTTGGATTTCGCACTGTCTGGATCAATCGCGCCGGCCGCCCCGACGAGTATCTAGATCTGGCTGCCGACGAGGTATTGAAGGATCTCAATGGACTGCTGCGTTGACTAAGGTTTGACGACCGTCAAGGCGATGCTCTGCGGAAGTCAACATTATCGGTTGCATCTTTGGTTCAAGCGCGACAGCGCGTGCGCGAGGTTTGAATATGTACAAACACATCCTGATCGCCACCGACGGCAGCGAGCATGCCAACAAGGCCGTGCCCCACGGACTTGAGCTCGCCAAACTGACTGGTGCGAAAGTGACGGCGCTGACTGTACGTCCGCACTTGGACGATTTTGTCGCCGAAGGCGTGGTCATTACCGTGACGAACGAGGAGCGTGAAGCCTTCAAGGAACAAATCGATCATCATCTCGATTTTACCCGCAAAGCGGCCAGTGAAGCCGGTGTTGCACTTGAGGCCGTCCAGGTTGAGAGCGGGGAACCTTGGAAGGCGATTGTTGAGGCCGCGGAACAAGGCAATTGTGATCTGATCGTCATGGCCAGTCACGGCCGGCGCGGTTTGTCAGCGCTCATCTTTGGCAGTGAGACACAGGGTGTGCTGACGCACTGCGAGGTCCCGGTATTGGTGTATCGATGATTGGTCCGAGCGGCGGCCTTCTTCGAAGTGCTATAATCAATCCGAACTGCAAAAGGTTGCACCGCGTCTTAGTAACGCTATAACGTTTATTTGGACAGGGGTGGAACCCTCAGTCCAAGTCCAGGAGGAGACGAAGGAGGGTGCCACGTTGAGGCCACGCTGCGAGGCATCCCTCCCTCGTTGCTTTTGTTCCAGACCCCACCGAATGAATCAAAAAAGGCCGGTCTTCACGACCGGCCTTAAGTTTGCGGAACAGGTCGCCTGTGCGAGGAGACTTCGCCGGCGACAAAAGTCGATAACTCGACAATTGCACATCGCTACGAACGAAGCGCGCTAACGGATGCAGGGCGCGGCGTCGTTTGCCACCATGCTTTTGAGGCTAGAGCGGCCAGACCATCAAGATCATCGGTACGCCAACGGCGACGACAATGATCTCAAGCGGCAGTCCCATGCGCCAGTAGTCACCAAAGCGGTAGCCGCCGGGGCCCATGATCAACGTGTTGTTCTTATGTCCGATCGGCGTGAGGAAGGCGCAGCTAGCGGCGACGGCAACGGCCATCAGGAACGGGTCCGGATTGACCCCCAGAGATCTCGCCACCTCGACGGAGATCGGCGCGGCGACCAGCGCTGTCGCGGTGTTGTTCAATACATCCGACAGTGTCATGGTCAGCGCCATGAGTATTGTGAGGACAGCCCAGGGCGGCAGTCCCTGTGACACGTCAACGATGCTTTGCGCCAGAATTTTCGATGCGCCGGATTGCTCGAGTGCGGCCCCGATGGGGATCAGCGAGCCAATTAGCACCACCACGGGCCACTCAATTGTATCGTAGATCTGTTTCAGCGGCACGATGCCGAGCAAGACGTAGAGTACGCAGACCAACGCCAGTGCGATTGGCAGATAGAGAATGCCGAAGCTCGAGGCGGCGATGGCCGCCGCGAACAAGCCCGCGGCGAGCAGCGCCTTGCCGGTGTTCTTGACCTCGAGCCCGCGCTCAGCAAGTGGAACCATTCCCATTTCCTCGATGAACGCGTTGGTGCGTTGCTTCGGCCCCAGCAGCAGCAACACGTCACCGACGGCGACCGGTGTGCGGCGAACGCGAGTCTGAATTTTGCGTCCCTCGCGCTGAATGCCGATCAGCCAGATTCCAAAGTTGTCCACCAGGCTGAGGCTGTGGCTGGTGCGCCCTTCAATGCGTGTGCCGGGGCGGACAACGGCTTCAACGAGATCAAGGTCGGCTCCTGTGATCTTCTCACGCTGATGGTCCTGGTCGACATAGGCCAGCTTATGTTCGGCAGCAAAATCATCGAGGGTCTCGGCAGCGGCTTCGACGAGCAGGACGTCGCCCTCTTGCAGTTTGATCCACCCGGCGTGCCGCTGCAGCCGCGACTTTCCGCGGATGACGTTGAGCAGTGTGACGTCGCTTTGTTCGCTGATTTCTTCGACTTCAACCAGTTGTTTGTCGAGGAAGGATGACTTTGCCTCGACGGTTAGCTCAGCGATGTAGTCGTTCAACTTGAAAGAGTCGTCGCCGGCGTCGACACGCCCGGCTGACCCCGGGATCAGGCGCCAGCCGATCAGGGCGACAAATGCGATGCCGGCGGCCGCGCAGACGACGCCAACGGGCGTGAAGTCGAACATCTCAAAAGGGGCGCCAAGTTCGCGCGCACGATAGGTTGAGATAATGATGTTGGGCGGTGTGCCGATAAGCGTGACGAGGCCGCCAAGGATGGTCGCGAAGGACAGAGGCATGAGGGTCAGCGCGGGGGAACGCTTTGCCTTGCGCGCGGCGTTGATGTCCACCGGCATCAGCAAGGCCAGGGCGCCAACGTTGTTCATGAAGCCCGAAAGCACGCCGCCGACGCTCGACATCACCGCGATGTGGACGGGAACCGTACGGCCGGCGGCGGTCAGATGACGGGCGATGAAATCCACTGCGCCGGATGACGACAGCCCGTAACTGACGACGAGCACCAGCGCGATGATCAATGTTGCGGGGTGGCCAAAGCCGTCAAAAGCCTGATCCTTTGGCACCGCGCCGATAATAACAGCCGCGACAAGAGCGGCGAATGCAACCAGATCATAACGCCAGCGTCCCCAGACCAGCATGGTGAGTACACCTAGCAGGATTCCTAGGACCTTGAGTTGATCAGTCGTGAATGGGAGGCTGATGGTATCGATCATGAAGCGGAGTGTTGCCGCAGCTTGCCGCCGGCCGCAAGTGTACAGCCTGACGTGCACGGCGCGGTGTTGCCCGTAGGTCAGCCGCCGTCAGAGCGATGCCTCAGCGTTCGATGGCCACTTCCCAGCCGTGACTGATACAGCGCGAGCCGATCTCAACCGGGGGACAACGCTGAAGACCTTGTCGCAGGATAAGGCCTTCTTGTTTGGCAGTTCGGGGGCGCTCTCGCCGAGCTTCAGTCCGGCGCCAGAGCTGATGGCTAAGAAATAGGCAGGCTGGTTTTCGTTGATCATCGCGTGCCCCTGCGGCTGCCAGATGATCAGTCCGAGTCCGGCAAACCCGAACGCGAATAGCGCAAGCGCAATCCGCTGTGTCCACGGCATGGAGATCCCCTCAACCCCAAATGAAGATTGCCCCAGCGTTGCAACCGGCACCGGTAAGCGGCCCGCACCGCTTACCGTGGAAGCCAGTGGACCAGATTCGGCGGCTGCCGTCTTTGCAGGAGAGGAGTGATCAGGGCTCAGAGCTTCGGGGATGTGGTGCCTGGGCTACAGAGCGAGCCGGTGACTAGCGTCCAAAACCGGCCGCGGCGAGGGTTACCTGGCAGCGCATGCCCAGTTTCGAGAAGTTGCGGCGAACGCAGCGTTTGACTTTGGCGACGGTCGGTTTTCTGCCGATGCAGAGGCGGCGGACGTCGGATTCGCAGGCGGCGCGCATTTGAGGTGTGACACTCTTGGGGAGCTTGAAGCCATCGCCCGCATGAGCTGCGTTTGAAAGGATGACCATGGCCGAGATTGCAATGACGCTGGTTGTTTTCATTTGTAGTGGCCCCGACGTGTTGAGCACGAACAATTATGGCAGGCTTGACCTGTATGTGTAACAACACAACGAGATGCTGCGCTGCGGCAAGTAACCGCATTCATTCACTTTTTTGGGGAGTCTTGAAACAACCGGTATGATTCTAGGAGCGCTTCAATGATAAGGCAGCGGTCTTGATGCTGGTTGAGTGATATGGATCAGTTTGACCGCGCAATGTCGAAGCCGATGGCGTCGAGGATGCCCGGCATCACTTCGTTGATGCGAACCGAATCCACATCGTCCTTGTGCAACACCTCAGCGGCTCCCGCCGCTACCAACTCCAGGCGGCGTTTGCGGGTTGCTATGCCGCTGATAACAACAATTGGGCCGTCATATCCAACGCGGCGCAGATACGGAATGGATTCGCAGGCGCGATCGGCGGACAATTCGAGATTGTCATCGAGCAGGATCAACTGCGGCTTGTCCTTGAGCACCTGATCGATAGCGCTAGAGAGGGTATTGGCCTCACGTATGTTGATCTCGTAGCCAAACATCAGATGCAGCGTGGCGCGCAAACGCTTTATGTCCATGGTGCAGTCGTCGACCACCAGGACATCCGTCAGCTTTGGCATCTTCTTCAGCGATTTCGTGAGGCCGCTCTTTTTGTCGAGAAAATCTCCGCCGGAGGTGGATGACTCCGCCATTGCCGTATTCTCCTGTTCGGGTGCACCAGAAGAAAGCTACCTCCTGTTGTGCGGATACTCGGAACTTATACTAATTGATTGGCCGCGAACGGACATTGTTGTCGCAGAAAATAAGCAAAGCCGCAATGTTGGCCCACACTTGGTTGGTAAACGCGTTACTCAACGGCGTCGGCGTCGGTTGTTTTTAGTGGCCATGATAAACAGAATTCGCAGCCACAGCGCTCAGCAGGATTTGAGATTAACTGCAACTGTCCGCCTACCGTTTTGACGGTGCGTTTCACGAAGGCGAGTCCCATGCCATGGGCGAGTTGTTCGTTGGGTTCGCAGCCACCGTTGGGAGCTTTTCGGTAGCTGCGGAAAGGATAGAATACGGCCTCATGGCGACCTGGGTGTATACCCGGACCGTTGTCTCTCACTGTGAGCACAAGATGCCCGTCGGCGTGTTTTGCGAGAACGTGAACCAAGCCTTCTTCAGGCTTGTCGTGATGCTTGATGGCATTGTCGATCAGATTGCGCAGGACTAGATCGAGGGGCGCGACATAGGTCTCAATACTCGGCCAGTCCCCATGAACGGTAATCGTGAATCCCGGGGGCCGCGGGAGCGATGAGACGATTGACTCAATTAGTTGCCGAGTGTCGACAGGTTCTAGGGCGTCCTTCTGCCGGCCAAGGCTGGCGTAGTCGAGCAGTTGCGACAGCATTGTCGACATACGCCGCGACTGCTGCTTCATGGCAGTGCAGGCGGCGTGGGCGTCTTGAGGCCGTGATTGGTTCAATGCGGATTCGATATCATCGGCGAAGTAGCGCAACGCACGCATTGGCGCCTTGAGATCGTGAGATATGATCGTCGCAAAATCCTCTAGGTCGCGGTTGCACAACTCGAGCTCTGCGTTGGTGCGCTCTAGTTCGAGCTTCTGCTGCTGGATTTGTTCAAGCAGAATCGACCGATCGCGCTGCAGCCTGGCAAGGGCAACGTCAGTAGTCGTTTGATTGCTCGCGCGGGAGACGAGTAGCAGAAACTGGTTGCCGTCCGTTACAGGAATTTCATCGTTGCGCCCGATCCCGGTGACGCCTTCGGCGGTTCCATTCGGCGGACCACGGAAAAGGTGGATGTCGATGCGCGGTGTGTTGGCGTCGTCGCCTTGAACTAGAAGAATACCGGGCAGCTCGAAAGATGAGCGGCCATCGGCGGGAAGGTTCTGAATGTCGTCTATATAGTCGGCCAGGATAGGCATGCCGGATAGCAAGGGTTCGCCGACCTCAAGCTCGGCTGTGAGGTCACCAAACCGAGCCGTAACGACGAACGCGGCGTCAAGCCATGCCATGCCGTAGATCCCGTTACGGGCTAGTAGCAGGCCGGCGCTGAGCAGGGGAGAGGGTTTGGCGATACCCATGACGTTCTCCATCGTCACAGTCCGCGGCGCACGATTGTGTCCGCTGCAGCATGAAAGGCCGCGTTGACGTTTTCGCCGGTCTTGGCGCTGGTCTGGAACAGTGGCGCGGCTTTCGGCCCGCGCAATTCAGCGGGCAACTCAGGAACATCTTGGCCTTGCAAGAGGTCTGATTTGTTGAGCAGCAAGCTAAACGGCCGGCCTGCACGTGCCTGGCGCCAACCGCTGGCAAGTTCGGCCATGGCCTTCAACGTTACGGGGCGCGTTGTATCGCCGACGATCAGGGCTCCGGCAGCGTTTTTCAAGTAGACGCTTGAAAAGATGGTCTGTCCGAAGTTGCCGTCAGTGTCCCAGATGAGCAGCGTTATTGCCGGGCGTTCGCTGGTTTCAGGGAGGTTGCAGGTGTAAATCTCAACATTGATCGTTGGCATGTAGTTGGTGCGAAAGCGGCCATGCACGAAGCGATTAACGAGGGATGTCTTGCCCACGCCGATTTCGCCAAGCAGCATGACTTTTCTCGATGTCATTCGAATGCTTCTCCGACAAAGGCCAGTTCGAATTCGACGCGGCGGTTGGGGCTGGAATCACCGATGATCGAAGAGATCCCCTTCAGATCGTGGCGGCCGACAGTCACCATGCGATCAGGGCTCACGCCGCGGCTGGCCAGTTCCTGTTTCACCACATTGGCGCGGTCTTGAGAAAGCGGTGAATTGTGGCGCGAGGTGCCTTGCTCATCGGTAAAGCCGACAATGCGCAGGTGGGCGTCGCTGGCCTTCATTAGCCGCGCCAGTTCGTTCAAATGCTTGGCGGCCATTTCCGGGTTCCTGAAATTGGATTCGCTGGAAAAGAAGATTGCGTGCGAGCCGATCCAGGCCGCGAGGAGTTCGCGCGGTGTTGGTGCGGGCGGCAGAGGAATCTCAATAGGCGTCGGCTTGACGCTGGCGGCCTGGGCAAGGGCGATGGTCAAGGTTGCGAACTGTTCCGTCTGGACCGCCATGGCTTCGGTTTCCGACATCAGGTTTGCGGCCTCGGAACTGGCTGGTGTGTTCGGCCTGTAGCGCGCGGCTTGCGGGTCAAGCAGGGTTGCCAGCTGATCGTTCGTTGCAGCAATTCGCATGCGCAAAGCTGCGACGCGCTGGCTCAGATCGCGATTGTTGATGGCGCCGTTGGTGCTGGCGGCTAGTTCGCGCAGGCTTGCCAGTTCCTCGCGCACAACCTCTACTGTGCTGGCTGCGGATTCCGCGACGGCGCGGGCTGCAGGACTTTCGATGTTCTGTTCGAGATGCGCTAAATCAGCCGGTAGTGCGGATAGCCGGAGAATTGTCCGCTCCGTACTGCGATCGAAGGCTTGTCTTTCGAGACGACGAGGTAACGCGTCAAGCTGTTGGCGGAGGTCTGCGACCTGCGGGCGGGCGTCGGGCGTCATAGGAACGACGCTTAGCTCGTCATTGACCTTCACACCGCTCAGTTCACTCTCGAGCCGGGTGATAATCTCTGTCTTGGCTGCTGGATTTGGCGCCAAGCCGGCCAGCGAGACTTCCTTGCCATAGTCGGTGACTGACAGGCGGACAGGGTAGCCGCGCATTGAATGCGTTTCAGAAATGACGGCGTTGGCGCGCTCGCGAACGTGCTCGGCAGTGTAGACATTGTATCCTATCCAGGCCAGCCAAGCGGCCAGAGCGAGGACAAGGAGCCAGCCCATTGCCTTCAATACGAACCAGCCAGTGTTGTCTTCTTCGATGTCGCGCCGGATCGCGTCAATGCGTGACTGTATGTTTTCGGCGGTTTCGGAGAGGAGTACCGCGCGGTCGGCCGGTGAGCCGGATTCGGCCAGGTCATCCCACTGGGTTTGCCGACGCTCAAGCGTCGTCATGAACTCTTCATCGATCAGTCGTTCGACGGCGGCATTGGCGACTCCGGAACACTTCGCGGCCAGCAATAGCCGCGGGGATGCGCGCAGGTAGACCTGAGCCGTGTTTGAGGTCGATCTGGCGCAATGATGAGGCTTCGTCAGCAAAGGCTTCCAGCGAGAATTCATTGATGGCAGTGAGGATGCCGCTCATCACCTGATCGCGGTCCGGATTGCCGTCGTTGCCTGGTCCAACGGGCCAGCAGTTCGCCGGAGGCCGCGGCGAATGAGGTAGACCTCCTCGACCCGCAAATCCTGGGATCTCGCCAGCGCCAGTTCAGCCACCGAGCGGCCGGTTGCTATGCTCTTGAGCCACAGCATCGTCGGGTTCGCCGTCATCTGGCGATCAATGTGCTGGGTGAGTTCGCGGATTGCGCTGGCCACATAGGACTGAACAAGGCGGGCCGGTGATGGGATAAAGCGCGTCGACCAGTTCGTCCTGGCTTTCGTGGATTTCGCGCTTGATGGTACTGACCACCAAAGGAGCAACGGCGTCGGAAAGCTCGCTGTGGCGCTTGACCTCGGCTTCGGCTAGGGCGCGATCGAGGACTTCAGCGACGCTTGACTTGAAGCGATCCTCGGTGCCGGCCCGCGAAAAAACCTCCTCGAGCTGGCCTTTGACTTCGTTGCGGAAGGCCGCTTCGACATCGGCGTGGTGCGTCAAATCTCGTGACAGGGCCGCGCGCTGTTCCGAGCCGTGCTTGGCCACCGACTCGATGCGGCGCTGCAGATCGGTTAGAGCCTTGGCTTCGCTGTCAAACAGCAACTCTTTAAGTTTTGTGACGCCCTGCGACATGGCGAACGGAGTGCTTCCCATACTGGAGTGATAGGATTTCTAATGGGCAAGTTTAACGCGAAGGCCCGGCGCGTATCGAACCGGTCAGATGCGAGACAGGCCTTTTATGCGCTCACCGAGTTCGATAATACCGTGAGAGAGTTCTTCAAAGGCTGCCCGGTGTTGACCGCTCACCTCGCCTGACATTGCTTCGATCCGTGCCTGCATCGCGTCGAATGCGGCGGGCCATGTCAGTTTCGAGCTTGCCCAGTCGGGCCTCAATGGCTGCCAGGCGATCGTCCGTGCGGCGCAAGTCCTCGCCGACCAGGAGTTCGCGGACCTGGTCCATTTTTTCGTCGGCAACCAATCTTGAGGGTGCGCCGGTCCTAAGTGTGTCTAAGGATGTGGCGGGTCATAGCGGTACTCTCAGTACAAGGTTAAGTCCTTGGGCGGATGTTAGCGCGTTTTCTGGTTGCGCGGAGTGCGGTGAAATGCTGCTCTGCGATTGTGCCAAGGGCGCGAAAACTCGCCTTTTGGTGCTGGCACGATGTTGCTGAGTTTGATCCAAGGATGAATGAAGTCAGACCGGGTTGATCTGGATGGCTTCCAGAAAAACTCCGTGTGCCCCCAACCGAGCAGATGGTAGCACCGCTAAAGTTTAACAATCCACAACAAAAAAACAGCAATGCCATTTTGTATCAAACGTGTCTGATCCTACGCCATGCCTGGGGATCCGACAGTTTGATTGAACTAAATGTTTGACGAAGAACAGTTGCTTATTGCGTCGCACCTGCGCGCATCGGAATATTCTTTGACGGTTTGAGTTGCCGATTTCCCTCGCCAGGAAAACCGCAGGTTTCTGAACGGTATTCAGCGTCCAAATGAAATCGATGCTTCACGCAAAAAAGTGGGTGCGGGCCCAACACACCCGGCACCCAAAATCAAGATTCAACTTTGCCTGACTTTATCAGGAGGTGAGAGCGTCGAGCTGATTGAACTTTGCTGCGAGCAAATAGTAGAAGGTGACGCGGTTCTTGCGCTTGTCGGCCTTCATTGTTTCGCAAACTTCCTTGATGACCGAGTCGAGCTTCTTGTCATCGTCGCTGCGGCCCAGCTTCTTCTTTAGCCAGCTGTCACGAACGCGGCTCAGTTCGTCCTTGCTGGAGCAGGAGACAAGCGATGCGTCCTTGCTGCGCAGGGCAATGCCCAGGTGCTTAACAATACCAGCGACCGCATCTTCGTTGACGTTCGACGCATACCGAGCGATGTCGTCGACGTATTCCTTGGACATAGTAATGGTCTCCCTTTTTGCTGGGTCAAAATGCGCTGGCCAGACATTGTCGACCAAACAGTACGCACACAAATTCGTCCTTTGTCATTATTGCAGTGGTCTGAACATATAAACTGACCCTGCGTGCCAAGTCTTTGTTTTGGATGCGCGATTTCTGTTGATGATTGCTGTTCACCGCCGATCCGGCGGAGCGCTTCATCGAAGCGATCGTGCGCTGGCATGATTAGTCTACGAAGCTTTCAGCCTAAATCGACACAAAAATCAACTAAACGCCTGAGTTGGTTACACGGTTGGACCGGCCCCTAGAGCGGATTGGCTCTCTTCCAGGCGGCGACGGCGGAAGCCCATGTAGCTGGCGTTGATGCGCTGTGAGATCTCGTCGTTTGTGTCCAGGCCGGCAATGACGGCTTCGCTGATATGCGGAAGCGCAGCGGTTACATCGTCGGGCAGGGAGGTAAGTTTCAGCCCGTGTCTTGTTTGCAATGTCTGCAGGAGAAGTGCATTGGAAAGGCGGGTCTCGGAAAGGCTGATCTGGAAGGCCTCGCTGGCGCAAGTCGAAAGTATCGCGCGATCAGCTGAACCGAGGCTATCCCACACATCGAGGCGGATGCGGAGTGCTACCGCCATCCCGCCCGCGGTGATACCCGGCGCATAGCCAAATCTTGCTGTCTGCGCGAGCCCGGAACCCATTGCATTGAGGGCCGCGCCGAATTCGACGGCGTCGGCAAGGCCTGAGTGAAGCACGCTGGGCAAACGCTGCGCTGGAACAGCCACGGGAGTCGCGCCAAGAGCACGGGCTACATCGGCCGCCGGCCCGGAGCTGGCAATTCGTAGATCACGGAAGCTGTCGACGTTGCTGAGCGGGTGTCTCGTCCAAAGCAAGGGAGCGGCGCCGAGATGACCGGCCAGCAGGGGCTTGTAACCCAAACCCGCCGCAAGTTCGTCCCACAGCTCCTGACCGCCGCCGTAGCTGATCCAGGTTTCGAGGTCAGCGGCCGTGAGACCGGAGGTTGATGGAAGTCCTGTGAAGTACGCCAGGGCGGGGTGCTTTGATGTGCGGCCCGGTTCGCAGCCGTGATGACACTCTGCGTCGCCGACAGCGAAGCTGCCGGGCTGTTCCAATTCGGATTCCGGTTGGAGGGCCAGTTGGAGCCGGTCGCCACTGGCTTCGCGTATGCGCAAGGCGAGCCGATGTGCCATATCGGCGGGGCCCGCGACACCCGGTGCCCAATCCATGGTCAAGCGAAGCCGGCGTGGGCCAGTCTTGACGGCGGGAGCCGTCGGATTGGCGACCGCTGGAGCTGCTGCTCCTTGAGCGGCAACCAGGGCCGCTGCCACGCTCGTCGATTTCAGGAAACCGCGCCTGTCCATGGGTCACCTCCTGCCAATGCGGGCTCATGGAACCCGATGCAGGGGGTGAATGCAACGCTTTTGCGGTGATTTGAAGGGCTTCAGAGGCCGGGGCGTCCCGAGACTATGTAGTCGATGGCGCGGAAGAAATCGCGGCGGCTCATGTAGCCTGGAATGCGGCCGATTTCCTGGTTGTTTTCAAGGATTACGAAGGTCGGGACGATGCCGACTGGCTGCGTCAGTCCGATTTCGGCCACGGCGGGATCGTTCACGTCGACGAAGCGGATGGGGATTTTCTTTGCCTTCTTGGAGGCCTTGTAGGTGGGCAGGAGCTGCCGCCGGAAAACGTTGCAGTAAATGCAACCTGAGACCTCAAGGACGACCATCTCGAGGTTCGGCTTAGGTTCGGCCGTGGTCCAAAGGTCGCGGGCAGCCTGAGTGGAAGGCAGACCAACCGTGATCCCCAAGATGAATATCGATAGCCATAAAGTGCGGAGCATTGCGTTTACGCCTCGGAATACACGCAGGCGCTAATTGCCTGCTCGCGTTCCAAGCTAGTCCGCTTCACCCGCCAGCCGGGGGAATTCGTGAAAATGGAGTTAATCGGTTTGTCAACGCTGGGCGGGGATACGCCGCCGTCTGTCCCTCAACTTGCGGGGCAGTTAACGGAGATGGTCTGGGCGAGGCCGATGCCAATATCGCCGCCGAATTGCTGGAAGAAGGCTTCGCCGAGTTTTTCAGCTTCAGCGGTTTCGTCGGCGGGTACTGAAACGTCCGCCTTGCAGCCGGCAGGGGCGCCAGCGGCCAGTGTGATCGGCTTTTCTTTGGCCAGATCAAAGGCGATGTAATAGCTCGGGTCGTAGACCTGGAAGGAGAAACCCTGCGCGCCATCAAGCACGGCGGTTTGCAGCGGCAGGGTGAAATGCAGGGTGAGAATTTTACCCTTGTGCTCCAGCCAATAGTCTTTTGGAGCGGCGATTTTCAGCGGTGTTTCGTTGAGCTTGGCGAAGGTGAAGTAGTCGAATTCCTTGAGGCCATCGATGTTGACCTGGGCCAACTCGGCGAGTTCGTCGCGGTCGTAGGTGCCGTCGCCGTTCTTATCGAGGCCTTCGATGGCCATCTCAGAGTATCCCTCATCAAAGGTCCAGCTGTACTTGAACCCCGTTATGCGGCCGTCCTTGTAGACCACAGTGGATTTGACGTCGACCCAGACGTGTGGGTGCGCGGCCGCAGGGGCTGCGGTGATGGCGATTGCGGTGCAGGTTGCCACAAGGCGTGCGGTCAAGGAGGCTTTCGAAGCCATGCGGTTCAATCCTTCGTTTGGCCCAGCCATCAGGGCGGTTGGCCGATACGATTCATCGCTAGCCTAGCAGATTAGGTCGCAACTGCGGCAGGACAAGGTCTGTTGGTGGAGTTGTCGCAGGACCGGGTTTCCGGGGCCGTTCGGAACAGCAAAAGAGGGCCGCTGCGTTGGCAGCGACCCTCTTGTAAGCCCGTTGCTTTCAAGTGTTTCTGGAGTTCGGCAGATCACCAATTGGAGGTGTATTCGACACCGTTGTTAGCTTTGGCGTAGCCACCGGACTTGTAACGCTTCCAGGTGACGGTGACGCGAGTGCCAACGCGGGTGCGCTTGTACAGATCGATAACGTCAGCGTTGTACATGCGGATGCAGCCCGCCGAGGCAGCCTTACCAATGGTCCACGGGGCGTCGGTGCCGTGGATGCGGTAGGTGCTGGAACCCAGGTAGAGCGCGCGGACGCCGAGCGGGTTCATGGGATGACCGCCGGGGACCCAGCTTGGCAGACGCGGGTTCTTGCGCAGCATCGACGGCGTCGGACGCCAGGCCGGGTTCTTGCGCTTCATCGAGACGTTTGTGACGCCCTGCCAGCGAGCCTCATTGCGCGGAATGGCAATCGGATAGCTGATGGCACGGCCGCGGGACATAATCTTGTAAAGGCGGCGGTCACCGAAGCTGACGATGATTTGGCCCGGTGCGTGTTTTTTGGAGAAGCTTACAGTTTGACGGCCGCCGCCCCACTCGCTGCTGCCGCCCCACATGGTCTGGGCGTTGGCGGAGGAGGCGAAGGTGAGTGCTGCAATGCCAGCGAAGAGGACCGGCAGAAGACGGGCGATGCGAGAAAACACGGACATAAAGTCTTGCTCCGTTTATTTCAGCTCATGTCCAAGACGTCGACGTTGGTATCCGCCGTTCGTTCTGGCGCGCGTTGGGTTTGAATTGGGTCGTCTTTGATGTGGTGGTTTGGCGGTCTAAGCGTTGAGTTTTGGCCTTCCGCAAATCTGCACCATGTTTGATGAACAGAAGGTATAGGAACGCACCACTTTTCGGCAGAGCTTAACGGCCACACTGCTGGCCTCAATGCACCTAATCCCAATCGTACTGGGTTCAGTTTCTTGTGAGTGAGCAACTGTGTGTTGGATTTGAGTCACCCGAATCGGGCGTGCAGCGCTGGTGGGCGTTGGCTTTATTCCTATTTTGTTCTCTTTTCTGTTGACGAGGCAGCGGCCGGCTGATAGGAACAAAAGAAGAACTTTGGTGCTGCGTTAGTTCTCTTGAACGCGTAAGTTTGCGTCACTCTCCTAAGCGTTGTGTTGGTCTTTTTTTCTAGTCAGAGTTGAATTTCGTGTCGCGAGAGCGTTCCCATGGCCCAGGCGGCTTTTCCCCTCCTGCCCCCGCTGTCCGAAGCCCAGAGGATCTCGCCAACAAGGCCTGCGTCTCCTGATGCGTTACCCCGCTGCGTCGAGGCCGTGCCTTGCCGTGAGAGCCGGGACGGCACCATGCCCTCTGCCGTTCCGGCTTCTCACGCTTTGCAGTCGCCGAATGACCCTCCCAAATCCTCCGTGGTTGCCGCGTGCGCTATATCTAAAAAGCAGAAGCTGCAGGCTTTGCAGGCCGAGATCGACAGGATCGAGCGGTCGCAGGCGGCGTCTTTTGTTTCTTCCGCGGCTTTTCGGGCCCGACCGTTTAACCCGTCGTGGGGTTCGCAGAAGGATGCGGGCGTGGTGCCATGCTCAGATGGGACGCAGTGGCTTAGCGGAGAGGCATATGCCGATCAGAAGCTTCGGTCTGGCGGTCTTGATCGGGAAGCGACGCATGAGATCAAGCCGGCCATTCCGTCTGTTGCATCTCAGCCAGCGGTATTAGCTGCCGCTTCGGCGGAAGCGCTCGGCTTTGCCCTGCAGCTTGCGGCGCGGTGCGTCTCGCGGCCGGGCGGGCAGTCCGCGGCCAAGACGATCCTGTTTTGCGCGACCTTGGACATCATGCGTGAGGTGGGCCGGCTTTATGGGCCAGGGCTCAGAGAACTTGGTGTCGCGCCTCAACAGCTGTTGATCGTGGAGGCGGCAAAGCCTGCTGAAACACTCTGGGCGATGGAGGAGGGGCTTAAGTCGCAGGCGCTTGGCGCCGTTATCGGATGTCTTCGGGAGGTGGCTTTGACGCCGGCCCGGCGCTTGAGCCTGGCGGCCAAGGCGCACGCCACGCCTTGCCTTTTTGTGACGGACGCGCGGAGCCCATCGACAGGCGCGACGGCGAGCCGCTGGCGGATTGGTCAGAATGCGGGCGCTGGCGGGCAATTGGAGGTGGTGCTTGAAAAGCTGCGTGTGCGGGCCGCGAGATGGACGGCGCCGGAGGATGTTACCGGGTGCTCCTTTAAGAGGAGCGCCTAATGAAACGTTTTGTGTCTTTGTGGCTTCCTTATTGGCCGATTGAGCGCATGCGCCGGGCGCGCCCGAAACTCATCAGCGAAGATCATCCGCTGGTGCTGGTCACAAGTGGCGGGCGTGGGATTGAAATCACGGCGGTCAACCGCAGGGCGGAAGCGGACGGGCTGTGGGTGGGCCAAGCGCTGGCGGACGCCCGGGCCATGGTGCCGAGCCTCCAGTCGCTGCCGGCGCAACAGCCAGAAGATGCCGCCGCGCTCGAGAGGCTCGCCTTCTGGTGCGGGCGCTATGGTCCGCAGCGCAACGTTCATGGCGAGACGGGGATCTGGATTGACGTCACCGGGGTGGCGCATCTGTTTGGCGGTGAAGCCCGGTTGATGGATGACATCGTGCGCGGCTTCGAAGGTTTCGGAGTGACGGTGCGAGCCGGCCTGGCTGATACATTCGCGGCCGCCTTTGCGTTGGCGCGGTTTGGGGGGCACCGTTTCAGGATTGCCGACACAGGAGCGCTCAGAAAAACGTTTGCGTCTTTTCCCGTGGATGCCTTGCGGCTTGATGCGCAAGCGCTGCTGCTGTTGAAGCGGCTGGGGCTGAGGCTCGTGGGACAGCTTTATGACCTTCCGCGCGCGAGTCTGGAGCGCCGCTTCAACGATACGAATTTCGGTCGGGGCCAAAGTGGTCGTGGCAAGGGCGGTAAGAATGGTGGCGGTGGGCGGCGGCCGGCCAAGGGCGAGGACCTGGCGGCGGCTGTTTTGTTACGTCTTGATCAAGCGCTGGGTGTCGCGGCGGAGCCGTTGGCACCGCTTGCCGAACCGCCTGTTCTCAGTGTGCGGCAATCGTGGACCGATCCGTTGATTTCGGCGGAAGGACTCGCGGCGGAAGTGCGGGTTCTCGCAATGCGGTTTGCCCAGCAGCTTGAAGCGCAAGGGCTTGGCTGCCGCAGTGTGCGGTTGTCGCTTTACCGGGCTGACGGGACAGCGGCCGATGTCAGCGTGGGCACCAGCATGGCGTGCCGTGATGGTGAGCATCTGATGCGGCTCATCTCGGAGAAGTTTGCTTCGGTTGATGCCGGTTTCGGGATCGATGTCGCCGAGCTTGGTGCGGGGCTGGTTGAGCCGATGGCGGGCACACAGCGGCGGCTCGGTGTCGGACACGGTGGCGGAGAAGCTGACGGCAAGGCGCTTTCCGAACTCGTTGACCGGCTTACCAACCGTCTTGGCCGGGGGCAGGTGCAGCTGCTTAAAGCGCGTGAAAGTCACATTCCCGAACGCGCCGAATGCCGTGTTGCCGCCTGCGATCAGCTTTCCGGCCGGGCCAGTTCAGGCGGCCTGAAATTTGATGGTGAGCCGGTGGTACCGGTCCGTGCCGCTCCACCGCCGCGTCCCCTGCTGCTGTTGCCCACGCCGGAGCCCATCGAGGTGACGGAACACGAGCTGGGTGGGGGGCCGGTTGCCTTTGTCTGGCGGCGGGTGGCGCATCGGGTTCTGCATCTTGAAGGGCCCGAACGCATCGCGCCGGAGTGGTGGCGAATGATTGGCCGGCGGCAGGGCCAGCAAGACAGCGGGCGCGATTGCTACCGCGTGGAAGCCACCGGTGGCGGCCGCTACTGGATTTTCCGGGCGCTGCCCTCGGAGGCAGAAGACGGCACTGCCAGCGTGGAACCCGGCGTGCCGCAGCGATGGTTTATGCATGGCCTTTATGGGGGGCGGTGATGGCCGTTCACCAATATGCCGAACTTCAGGTGACCACGAACTTTTCCTTTCTCAGAGGGGCTTCGCACGTTGAGGAACTGGTGGCGCAGGCCAAGGCGCTGGGGCTTTCAGCCATCGCCGTGACGGACCGGAATACGCTGGCGGGCGTGGTGCGGGCACACGTGGCGGCCAAGGAACTTGGCGTGCCGTTCATCGTCGGGGCGCGGCTTGATTTGCGCGATAGCCTCAGCCTTTTGTGCCTGTCACGGGACCGGGCCGCCTATGGGCGTTTGTCGCGGCTTCTTTCGCTTGGGCAGATGCGCGCGCCGAAGGGGGAATGCGAACTCTGGCTGGCGGATGTCGCCGCCCATGCGGAGGGTCAGATTTTCATCGTGTTGCCGCCGGAGGCGGAGAGCGGCCGTGATGCGAGGGAAGCTTTCGAAGCGGGTTTGCGGCGCATCCGATCGGAGCTTGGTGGCGCTGATCTCTATCTTGCCGCGACGCACTTTTATCGCGGTGATGACCGCGCGCGCATCGCCTGTCTTGACGAATTGGCGCGGCGCTCCGGTATGCGCCTCGTTGCCACCGGGGATGTTCTTTATCATGCCCGTCACCGCAAGCCGCTGCAGGATGTCGTCAGCTGTATTCGTGAAGGCACGCGCATCGCCGAAGCTGGGTTCCTCCTGGAGGCCAACGGCGAGCGTCAATTGAAATCCCCGCAACAGATGGCGCGTCTGTTCGCGGGGTTTGAAGATGCGCTGGCGGCGAGTTTGGAGATTGCGCGGGCCTGCCGGTTTTCCCTCGATGAACTCGTTTACGAATACCCCGATGAGCCGGTGCCGCCTGGACGGTCAGCGCAGTCGCACCTTGAAGATCTCGCGTGGGAGGGGGCGGCATGGCGCTATCCCGCAGGCGTGCCCGACAAGGTGCGGGACATGTTGGTGCGCGAACTGGAGATCGTCGCCGAGCTTAACTATGCGCCGTATTTTCTCACCGTCCACGACATCGTCAGCTTTGCGCGGGCGCGTGGCATCCTTGCGCAGGGGCGCGGCTCGGCGGCCAATTCGGCGGTGTGCTATTGCCTTGGCATCACGGCGGTTAATCCGGCTGAAGCCGATCTGCTGTTTGAGCGTTTTGTCAGCCCGGAGCGCAAGGAGCCGCCTGATATTGATGTCGACTTCGAGCATGAGCGTCGCGAGGAAGTCATCCAATACATCTACGCCCGCTACGGCCGCGAGCGGGCCGGGCTTGCCGCGACCGTCATCTCATACCAGGCGCGTTCGGCGGTGCGCGAAGTCGGCAAGGTGATGGGCCTATCGGAAGATACGGTCGCCGCGCTGGCCGGCATGGTGTGGGGGACGCGTTCAGGCGGAGCGTTGCCGGACGCGCATATCCGCGAAGCCGGGCTTGATCCGCAGGATCCGCTCATTATGCGGGTCATCGAATTGACCAAGGAGCTTATGGGATTTCCGCGGCATCTTTCGCAGCATGTCGGCGGTTTCGTTTTGACGCGCGGGCCGCTGACCGATGTGGTGCCGGTGGGCAATGCGGCGATGGAGGATCGAACCGTCATCGAGTGGGACAAGGACGACATTGCCGCGCTTGGGCTTTTGAAAGTCGATGTTCTGGGGCTCGGCATGCTGACGTGCATTCACCGTGCCTTCGACCTCCTCGATAAGCATCATGGCCAGAGCCTGACGCTGGCCAAGGTGCCGCGCGAGGATGAAGCCACCTACGATATGCTGTGCCAGGCCGACTCGATCGGCGTCTTCCAGGTGGAGAGCCGGGCGCAGATGAACATGCTGCCGAGGCTCAAGCCGCGCACGTTCTACGACCTCGTCATCGAGGTGGCGATCGTGCGGCCGGGGCCGATCCAGGGCGATATGGTGCACCCTTATCTGAGGCGGCGGAATGGACTTGAGCCGGAGCATTATCCGGCGCCTTTCCCCGAGCACGGGCCTGCCGATGAGCTGCGCCAGATCCTCGGTAAAACCAAGGGTGTGCCACTGTTCCAGGAACAGGCAATGCGTATCGCCATGGTGGCTGCACAGTTTTCGGACGCGCAGGTCAATGAATTGCGCAAGTCGATGGCAACCTTCCGTCGACGTGGCACCATTGGTTTGTTGGAAGACCAGATGGTCTCGGCGATGGTCGCGCGGGGCTACGAGGAAGAATTCGCCCAACGCTGCTTCAACCAGATCAAGGGGTTCGGCGAATATGGTTTTCCGGAGAGCCACGCGGCGAGCTTCGCGCATCTCGTTTATGTCTCGTCCTGGCTCAAGTGCCATTACCCGGCGACGTTTGCCTGTGCGCTCATTAATTCGCAGCCGATGGGATTTTACGCGCCGGCGCAGATCGTGCGCGATGCCCGCGAGCATGACGTCGAGGTGAGGCCTGTCGACGTCAATCATTCGGACTGGGACTGTACCTTGGAGCCGACGGGGGAAGCCAATAATCCGGCGCTGCGTCTCGGGATGCGGCTCATCGATGGGTTCGGGCAGGAGGATGCTGAAAAGCTGGTGGCGGTGCGTGGCAACGGTTTCGCCGACGTTCATGATCTTAGAAGGCGTTCGGGGCTGAAACGGGCGGCGCTGGAAAAGCTGGCGGTGGCCGATACGCTGCGTTCGCTGGCGCTCGACCGGCGGCAGGGATTGTGGGAAGTGAAGGCGATCGGACCGGCGGAGCGGTTGCCGCTGTTTGATTGGGCGGAAACGCACGAAGAAGGCCCTGATCAGCACGTCGCGCTGCCGGAGATGCCGCTTGGCGAGCATGTGGTTAACGACTACCAGACGCTGCGTTTATCGCTAAAAGCACATCCGATGCACTTCCTGAGGGAGAAACTTACGGCCGAAGGGGTGGTTTCGTGTGCCCAATTGCGCCAGCTTAAAGATGGCGCGCGAGTCAGAATTGCGGGCGTCGTTCTTGTCCGGCAGAGGCCAGGAAGCGCCAAGGGGGTGGTGTTCATGACGCTGGAGGATGAGACCGGTATCGCCAATGCGGTTGTCTGGGCCAAGACGCTGGAGCGTTATCGCAAAGTGGTGATGGCGGCGCGGCTGATCTTGATTGAGGGGCAAGTTCAACGACATGAAGATATCATCCACGTCGTTTCGGCGCGGCTGTTTGACCGTAGCAGTATGCTGATGCATCTGTCAGAACAGGCCAAGGACATGCGCGTGCCGATTGCCAATGCCGATGAGGTGTTGCGGCCTGATCCAGGCTCGGCGCGAGGTGATGATGAAACCGATCCGCGCCAGCCGCGTCATCCCCGATGGGCCGGCCATCCGCGCAATGAGCGGATCATTCCGAAGTCGCGAGATTTTCATTAACGGACACCATGGACGAACGGGTTACCAACTGCGGATATTTCAGACGTCCGCCCGCACAAAGACAATCGCGGGTCTTGGGTGTGCTATGCGCGTTTTTCACCGTGTCCTTCTTGTTTGGCGCCACCTGGATGCAAGCGGTTGCGCAAGACGTGCGCGCCCGGATCGCACCTGAAGGGGCATCTGGAACATTCGCCAAAACGCTGGCGGTTGCACCCAACTTCATGGTTTCGGCCGCCAATCCGCATGCCGTCGATGCGGGGGTCGAGGTTCTGGAGGCAGGAGGCAGTGCGGTTGATGCGGCGATTGCGACGCAGCTCGTCCTTAATCTAGTCGAGCCGCAGTCTTCAGGTATCGGCGGCGGTGCATTCCTCGTGCATTTCGACCCGAGCGAAAACAAGGTGCGCACCTATGACGGACGTGAAACAGCACCAGCTGCGGCGCAACCCGACCGGTTCCTGAAAGACGGCAAGCGGATGCCGTTTCGCAAGGTTGTGAATTCCGGCCTGAGCGTTGGCGTGCCGGGGCTGGTCAGAATGATGGAGCTTGCCCATCAGCGCCACGGGAAGTTGCCGTGGGCACGTTTGTTTGAACCGGCAATCCGGCTGTCGACCGAGGGCTTCGAGGTCTCGCCACGGCTCAACATGTTGCTGCACTGGTACGGCGCCAAGCGCTTCACGCCGAAGGCGCGGGCTTACTTTTTCAACGCCTCCGGGCAACCAAGGCCGGTCGGCTATCTTCTCAAAAACCCAGAGTTCGCGAACACGCTGAAGCTCATCGCCGAGGGTGGGGCGGCGGCGTTTTATGAGGACGGGCCAATCGCGCGGTCGATTGTTTCCGCGCTTCAATCAGCTCCAAATGCCCAGGGCGACATGACCCTTGAGGATATTGCTGGGTACCGCGCGCTGGAACGTGAGCCTGTTTGCTTCACATACCGGAAGCGGCGGATTTGCGGCATGGGCCCACCGTCTTCCGGGGGGATTACGGTGGCGCAAACGCTGAAGCTGCTTGAAGGGTACGATCTTGGCAAACCAGGCGCGGGAGCAATGAGCCCGCGGTCCCTGCATCTCATCGCCGAAGCCCAAAAGCTCGCCTATGCCGACCGCAACCGCTATCTGGCCGATGCGGATTTCGTGAAGCCACCTGAGGGGCTTTTGGCACCAGACTACATCGTCGAACGGCGGCGGCTGATCTCGGGCGGGGAAGCGATGCTGCGGCCGCAGCCGGGAGAACCCCGGGCGCTAGCGAGTAGCGAATTTGGTGCCGATGATACGATTGAGAGATCGGGTACAAGCCACCTCTCGATCATCGATCAGGGCGGTCAGGCGGTTTCTATGACCACAACGATCGAAGGCGGTTTCGGCTCGGGACTGTGGGCGTCGGGTTTTCTTCTCAACAACGAACTTACTGATTTCTCCTTCCGGCCGGTTGATGCAAAGGGCCGGCCAATCGCCAACAGGGTCGAAGGTGGTAAACGGCCGCGCAGTTCAATGTCGCCAACCTTGGTGTTCGACCGGGATGGAAAGCTCGAAGCCAACTTGGGTTCGGTGGGGGGGGCACGTATTATTTTGTATGTCATAAAGTCTCTTATTGCGTTGACGGATTGGGAGATGAGTGCGCAAGCAGCTGCCGACCTGTCCAATTTCGGAAGCCGCGGTCGTGGCTTCGAGGTGGAGTTGGGGCCGGCGGCGATCTGGCAGGGTCTGAAGGTCAAGCCCTATGGACACACGATCGTTCCGGACCTGATGACGTCGGGAACCCATATCGTTGTGAGGCGGCGGGATGGTACCCTTGAAGGGGCGGCAGACCCGCGCCGTGAAGGCGTGGCGAAGGGTGGATGAAAGTGCAGAGACCAGTTGGCAGGCCTTAGCGAATTCCTTTCCGGGGCGGAGCAACGCCCCATTACCGTAGCCGGGGCCGGTGCTTACGGTCTGTGGCAGGCGTGGCATCTGGCTCGCGGCGGTTGCCGCGTACGACTTGTCGACAGTTCGCCGGACCCGCTTGCGACCTCAGCTAGCAGCTGTGCTGGCACGATGCTGTCTCCTTACTGCGAGGCGGAAGCATCGGCGCAAGTCGTGCTGGACCATGGCCTGGAAGCCTTGGAGCTTTGGCGCCAAGCCTATCCAGGACTGGTGAGCGCAGGCACGCTTGTTGTTGCTACCGCACGTGACCGCAGCGAACTGGAACACTTCGCGCGAATGACGGAAGGTCATGTGACTTGTGATGCCAAGCGCATTGGCGAGTTGGAGCCCGACCTTGGCGGGCGCTTCCCTGGCGGACTGCATTTTCCCGATGAAGCGCACATGGTGACGCCCGATGTCCTGGCGTTCCTACTCGCTAAAGCACGAAAAGCCGGTGCCGAGGTATTGCTTGGCGTTCAATTGGCCGAATTTGAAGAAAAGGTGAGTGAGGAAAACGGCCTGCTGATCGATTGTCGCGGCATGGGAGCTCGTCAGTTGCTTCCGGGGTTGCGCGGCGTGCGCGGCGAGCGGCTTATCGTGCGTGCACGTGAAATGTCGCTGCAACGACCGGTCCGGCTCCTGCATCCGCGTCATCCCATTTACGTCGTGCCCTGGAGCGAGGGAGAATTCATGGTCGGTGCGACCGTCATCGAAAGTGAGGATGACAGTCCGGTGAGCGTGCGTTCTATGCTGGAACTGCTCGGCACGGCCTACACCTTGAACCCGGCCTTCGCAGAGGCGGAGATCGTCGAATCAGGTTCGGGCGTTCGTCCGGCCTTCGATGATAATGTGCCGAAGGTGATAGTTTGCCCGCAGCAACGGCGTATTCACGTCAATGGTGCGTATCGGCATGGTTTTCTACTGGCACCCGTGCTGGCCCGGTGCGTTTCAGGTCTTTTGGACGGCTCATTGTCCGAACATCCCTTGGTGGATTTCATCGAGTCCGACAGCCCGCCTTTGCGGCAAACCGACGAAGTGATATAGGGCAGGGCCTGTTTCGCGCCACAGCTTGCTGGAATCCTGTGGCAAGCGCGCTCAGAGTGTATCTGTCAACACCTGGAGGTCCCCAATGGCTCTGAGCCTCGTCTCAGGCGATCATGGAATTGCACTTACCTTCGATGATGTGCTGCTCGTGCCGGGGGCTTCAGAGATCATGCCCGGAGAGGCGGACGTTGCTTCAAAGGTCACAAAGTCCATTTCGCTCAAGATACCGGTACTGTCATCGGCTATGGACACGGTCACCGAGGCCAGGCTGGCGATCGCCATCGCTCAGGCGGGCGGGATCGGTGTGCTGCATCGCAATCTGGAACCCGAGGAGCAGGCGCGGCACGTGGCGACCGTCAAGAAGTACGAGTCGGGGATCGTGCTTGATCCGGTCACCATTGAGCCTGATGCGACGCTTGCTGAAGCGCTTGAACTGATGGAATCGTATCAGATTTCCGGTGTTCCGGTTATCCAGAAGAAGAACAGCGCGGATCCCAAGGGGCGCCTACTCGGCATACTCACCAACCGCGATGTCCGATTTGCTTCAAATCCCGGCCAGCCAGTCTGTGAGCTGATGACCAAGGACCAGTTGGTCACCGTCAAGCGGTCCGTCAGCCAGGAAGAAGCGCGCCGCCTCCTGCATCAGCACAGGATCGAAAAGCTGCTGGTGGTCGATGATGAGTATCACTGTATTGGGCTCATCACCGTCAAGGATATCGAGAAGGCGCAGAAGCATCCCAGTGCATGCAAGGACGAGGCCGGCCGGCTGCGCGTCGCTGCCGCGACCAGTGTTGGCGAAGATGGTTTCCGGCGCGCGGAACTGCTCATGGATGCGGGTTGCGATCTGATCGTCGTCGATACCGCACATGGCCATTCGAGCCGCGTGCTGGAGATGGTGTCGCGCATCAAGAAGCAATCAAACAGCGTGCAGGTGATCGCTGGAAATGTCGCCACGGGCGACGCGACGGCAGCACTGATCGATGTCGGCGCTGACGCGGTGAAGGTGGGTATCGGACCAGGCTCGATCTGCACGACCAGGATTGTCGCCGGCGTCGGGATGCCGCAGCTTACGGCGATTTCGGAGTGCGCAGAAGTGGCCCAGAAGCAAGGCGTTCCGATTATTGCCGATGGCGGGATCAAGTTTTCAGGAGATATCGTCAAGGCGCTGGCGGCCGGTGCGCAGTGCGTCATGATCGGGTCACTTCTGGCCGGCACCGACGAGGCTCCGGGCGAGACCTATCTGTATCAGGGCAGAACCTACAAATCCTACCGCGGCATGGGGTCTGTTGGAGCCATGGCGCGTGGTTCGGCGGACCGTTACTTCCAGGCCGAGGTCCGTGATACGCTAAAGCTGGTGCCGGAGGGCATCGAAGGACAGGTTCCTTATAAGGGGCCCGCCGACAGCGTGCTGCACCAACTGGTGGGCGGGCTGCGGGCCGGTATGGGATATGTCGGCGCCAAGACGCTTGAGGAGTTGCAGGCGCGCGCAAGGTTCGTGCGCATTTCGCCGGCGGCGATGCGTGAGAGCCATGCGCATGGCGTGTCGATCACGCGCGAGAGCCCGAACTATCCGGGGCTCGGCTAGTTGATCCTTGCGGTCTGAGGATCGGCCCTTTCATGCGCGTCTCCCAGTTTCTGATTGTCGTGCCGGTGCTGGTTCAGGTGATGCTGACTTTGGTGCTGTTCGTGCCGTCCTGGCGCGAGCGGCTGGGCAGCGGGCCGGCCGGACCTTCGGGCGGCCGCTATACGGATGTCTACCGGGCCCAATTCGAGCTCCCGGTTTTGTTTTACGCTGCGGCGCTGTTTGCTTATGCCATGCGGCTCGTCGATCCGTGGCTTTTGTTTCTTGCCGTGTTGTTCGTGCTTGCTCAAATCGTAGAAGCAGTCAGCGCGCTGGCCTTTGGCAATCACAGTGCGCGGAGCGTTGCGGTTTGCGTTGCGGCCTTGGCGGCGCTCGGCATGTGGGTGAATATCGCGGCGCATTTTGCCGTTGCGGGATTTTAGGAAAACCAATGAGACCAGGCGCGCGCATCAGGGCCGCTATCGAGGTTCTGGAGGATATCGCCGGGCAGCATCGTCCAGCGTCGACGGCGCTTGGTGATTGGGGCCGAATGCACCGATTTGCTGGGTCGGGTGACCGGGCTGCTATCGGCACGCTGGTTTACGATGCCTTGCGGCACCGGAACTCTTTTGCCTGGCGTATGGGTTCTGATGCACCTCGCGCGCTGGCTGTTGCAGCCGCTCCCGCTGCGCTTGGGATCTCCAGCGAAGAACTCGTGGGTTTGGCGGATGGGTCTGAATATAGCATCGCGCCGCTTTCAAGCGAGGAGATCGCGGGGCTTTCGCGTAGTGTTCCGGGCGATGCGCCGCTTCATATCGCAGCCGACATTCCCGAATGGCTTGCTGCTTCATTCGAAGAGGCGTTCGGGGATCGCGCGGTTGGCGAAGGCCAGGCGTTGAGCGAGCGGGCGCCCGTTGATCTTAGGGTCAACAGCCTCAAGTCAACGCGCGAAAAAGTGCTGCGGGCACTTGCAAGATTTGCCCCGGAACCCACGTCCCTGTCACCGCTGGGCGTGCGGATCGCCCCGCCTTCGGGAGGCAGCAAGGCGCCCAACGTCGAAGCCGATGGTGCGCATGGCAAAGGCTGGTTCGAAGTTCAAGACGAGGGCAGCCAGATTGCGGCGCTTATCGCGGGCGCGTCGGCGCGCGAGCAGGTGCTTGATTTATGTGCGGGAGCCGGCGGGAAGACATTGGCGATGGCCGCTGGCATGCAGAACACGGGTCAGATCTACGCTTACGATGCTTCGCGCAGCCAGTTGAGGCCGATTTTTGAACGGCTCAAGCGGGCCGGAGCGCGCAACGTTCAGGTGTTGGAGGCTGGAAACGAAGCCGCCCTTGGCGAACTGGCCGGGCGTTTCGATCTTGTGCTTGTCGATGCACCCTGCACGGGTTCGGGGACATGGCGGCGCAGGCCAGATTCCAAGTGGCGCATCAAGCCCGAGGCGATTGCAAAACGTATCGAGGAGCAACGGGCCGTGTTGCAACTGGCGGCGCCACTGGTGAAGCCCGGCGGGCGGTTGGCGTATCTCACCTGCTCGGTCCTGGCGGTTGAGAACAGCGACCAGGTCTCATGGTTTCTGGAGCAAAACCCAGAGTTCGCGGTGTCATCGATTGCCGGTCACTGGGAAAAGTCAGTCGGTGGGACGTTGCCCGCATCGGCGGATGGCAAACAGGGCACGTTGCTGTTGACACCGGCCCTGCACGGCACGGACGGGTTCTTCATCGCCATGCTGGGACGGGGTGCGCGTGAGTGAGTTTGTTGAATTGGCCGATGGACGCCGCTTCGGATTTGCCTGCTATGGAGCCACAGATGGCCAGCCCGTACTAGCACTACATGGCGCACCGGCGTCGCGCATTATGTTTGATGTTACGGATCGTCCCGCAAAGGACCTCGGGCTGCGGCTTTTTTGTCCTGAGCGGCCGGGCTACGGGGTGACGCCGAAGGACAAGGGCGCAACGCTGGAAACCCGGGCGGCCGATCTAGAAGCGATCGCCGACCGCCTTGGACTGAAAAGGTTTGCCGTGCTCGGCGTCTCTGGTGGCGGTCCTTACGCGGTGGCGTTGGCCGAGCGGTTTCAAACGCGCGTTTCGGGATTGGCGCTGGTCAGCCCGATGGGGCCGCTTGCCCAGTTCATGGCAGCGAAACGGGAGGGCACCTTGGGCGGCCATCACGGAACCGTTCCGCGAGGTCATCGGTTGTTCTTTCTGGAGCTGCCAAAGCGCAGACGTCTGTTGGCCTTGCAGGCGGGCATCGGTGCGCGGGCGTTCAAGGCAGCTCCGCATTCGTTCGCGAAGATTTTCGCGCGGCTGCTCAGCCGCTCCGATACCAGAGTTCTGTCTCAGCCGCGTGTCGAAAAGAGTCTCGTGGCTATGACGGTGGAGGCGTTGCGACAGGGTGTCGGCGGAGGGATGGCCGATCTTGCGATTTTCTCACAGCCATGGCCCGTTGATTTTCAGCAGGTCACGGCTCCCAGCATTTTATGGCAGGGGACGGCGGACCGGATCGTGCCGGTCGCGGTTTCCGCGTGGCTTGCAGAACTCCTTCCCAATTGCCGCTTTGAGCGATTGGAGGGGGCAGGGCATTTCTGGGTTTACGACCACGCCGGAGAAGTGCTGAAAGGTCTGGCTGAGATCTCACGCTGATTGTACGGCTTCACGCGCCGAGGTCGGATGGCAGTTCAGGACAACAGAACGGTTATGCGCAGGTATATATCTTTATTTGTCTTCCTTGTCCTGACGACGCTGATGGCGTGGGTTGCCGGCGCATTTGCGCCAGGCGAATGGTATGAAGCGCTTGCCAAACCGGAGTGGACGCCGCCGAACTGGTTGTTCGGCCTGGTCTGGCCGCTGCTCTACTTGTTTATTGCGATCGCCGGGTGGTTAGTGTGGCGTTCGAAGGGGCTGGGTCTGGCGCTATTGTTCTGGATTGCCCAGCTCGTCTTTAACGGCCTGTGGTCCTACTTTATGTTTGGCCTGAACGAAATCGATTCGGCGATGATTGATATCGCTTTGCTTTGGCTGGCTATTGCCGGGTTCATTTTCACGTCCTGGCGTATCAGCAGGCTTGCCGCACTGTTGTTCGTGCCGTATCTGGCGTGGGTCAGTTTTGCCGCGGCGCTCAACCTTGCTGTCTTGCAGTTGAATTCCTAGACGGGCGATCCTGGCGCGTCCCGCTGACACTCGTCCCGGATTATGCCCATAAGATTGGCCCTTCATGACCAACACCGTCCTTATTATCGACTTTGGAAGCCAGGTCACACAGCTCATCGCGAGGCGTGTTCGTGAGGCTGGCGTTTATTCCGAGATTGTCCCTTTCAACCAGGCCGAAGGAGCGCGTGAGCGGTTGTCCCCGAAGGCGGTTATCCTGTCCGGCGGTCCGGCGAGCGTGACTGAAATGGGGACGCCGCGCGCGCCCGACTGGGTATGGGCCTCGGGATTGCCGGTGCTTGGGATCTGCTATGGCGAGCAGGCCATGGTGGAGCAGCTTGGCGGAGGCGTCGAAGGCGGGCATTCGCGAGAATTCGGGCGGGCCGAAATCGAAGTTAAGGCAGCCTCCCCTCTATTCGAGGGGGTCTGGTCGCCGGGGGATCGCGACCAGGTGTGGATGAGCCATGGAGACCGCGTCACCGGGCTTCCGGATGGTTTCGCGGCGATTGCCGTCTCCGAAGGGGCGCCATTCGCGGCAATCGCAAGCGAAGAGCGCCGTCTTTATGGCGTTCAGTTTCATCCAGAGGTCGTGCACACGCCGCGGGGAGCGGCGCTGATCAGCAACTTCGTTCATAAGATCGCGGGCTTGCCCGGCGATTGGACGATGGCCCACTTCCGCACGGCGGAGATCGCAAAGATCCGCCAGCAGGTGGGTGGTGCGAAGGTCATCTCGGGGTTGTCTGGTGGTGTTGATTCAGCGGTGGCTTCTGTTCTCATTCATGAGGCGATCGGCGATCAGCTCACCTGTATTTTCGTCGACCACGGGCTGCTGCGGGCTGGCGAGGCGGAGAGCGTCGTTGAGATGTTCCGTGGCGCCTACAATATTCCTCTTGTGCATGTCGACGCCCGCGAGCGGTTTCTCACCGCGCTTGATGGCGTTGAGGATCCTGAAAAGAAGCGCAAGACGATTGGCGGGCTGTTTATCGAAGTCTTCGAAGAGGAGGCGGGCAAGCTTGGCGGTGCGGATTTTCTCGCCCAGGGCACGCTTTATCCTGATGTCATTGAAAGTGTGTCGTTCACCGGCGGTCCTTCGGTAACGATCAAGTCTCACCACAATGTCGGCGGGTTGCCCGAACGCATGAACCTCCAACTTGTCGAGCCGTTGCGGGAGTTGTTCAAGGACGAGGTGCGCGCGCTTGGCCGCGAGCTCGGTCTGCCGGATGTGTTCGTCAACCGGCATCCTTTCCCTGGACCTGGACTGGCTATCCGGATGCCTGGCGCGGTGACGCGGGAGAAACTCGAGATCTTGAGGAAGGCCGATCAGATCTATCTGGAGGAAATTCGCAAGGCGGGCCTCTACGATGAAATCTGGCAGGCTTTCGCGGTGCTGTTGCCCGTGAGAAGTGTCGGCGTGATGGGGGATTCGCGCACTTACGACTACGTTTGTGCACTGCGGGCGGTGACATCGATGGATGGGATGACAGCTGATTACTTCGACTTCAGCCATGACTTCCTGGGCCGGGCCGGCACGCGCATCATCAACGAAGTCAACGGCATCAACCGCGTTGTCTACGACATTACTTCAAAGCCGCCTGGAACCATTGAGTGGGAGTAGCCCGTTCACCGGCAGGCCACTTAAGAACAGCCGGTTGGGCTTGCGGGACATAAAGCCTTTCTTAGGTGGATGTAATCGGGCCATAACGTCCATCATCGATTAGATGAATGGCTCCTCTGATTGCTTGATTCGATCAAAGACATTTTGCATTTTCGGGCACGGTCTCAGCCGGTCCTTTGATGTTTAAGGGTACATCCAATGTATGCAGGGTCACAGAAGGCGCTTATGGGAATGGGTGCCGCCGCAAGCGTTGCCGTTTTTGCGCAGACGGCGCGAGCAGAGCCGGACCTGGTTATCCAGGCTGGCGACTCGAAGGTTGAATTTGTCGGTTGCGAAAAGGGACGGGCCCTCGCTGAGGGCCGCATCGTAATTCGAAACGAAGGGGATACGGCGGCCAATCTGCGCGGCGCGGGTGAGTTCTTCCGGAGCTTTGTCGCCGTCTAAGTTCCAGAGAACATCGATCTAATCGACAAGGACACCAAGCGCAGCAAGATCGAGCCGGGCGAGCCGCGTGCCGTTACCTTCAGCCTCGGCCGGAACAAGGTCAAACGCGGCCGAAGCTACAATGGCTTTGAAGCCGGAGCGACGGGTGGCTCGTTGCCGACCAATCCCGATGCGCTGGAGTACGATGACGAACTGGCAAGAGACATTCAGCAATTCCTGAAGGACGGGGCCTACTCAGTTGCAGTTGACGGCGATTGGGGACGCGGCTCCAAACGGGCGCTCGCGGCTTTCCAAAGGAGCGTTGGCCTGCCCGGCAACGGTGATTGGAACCAAGAAACCGCTGAAAAGATCGCATCGCTTAATCCAACCTCGGGTGGCGGCGGGCCCAAGAACATCAAGGACGACGAGGGCCGCACGAAGGTTACCGTTTTTGCGGTTGTCGACCCCTATAACCTCATCGACGAAACCAACGAAAGCAACAATCTGCTGTCTTATTCCAGCTACCTTGATTGCGATTGACGGCGTTTCGCGCGCCTTGCGGGTATTCAGATTTGGCGGCGGTATTCAACCGCCGCCTTTTTTTGATGCGTCGCCCAGGAAAGTCCCCCTGCGGGATCTCGTGGCGCGTTCACATGCCTTGCCGCCATGCGATCAGCCGGCGTGCGGCCTCGGCGATGTCCGCGTGAGAGCGGGCGTAGGAAAACCGCAAGTACTGGCGGCCATGAGTAGTGTCGAAATCAATGCCCGGCGTCACGGCGACGCCGGCCTGGTCCAAGATCTGGCTGGCCAACTCAGCGCTATCGGTGCTGAGGGCGGAGATATCGCAATAGAGGTAGAAGGCGCCGTCAGCGGGGACGATCTTGTCGAAGCCGGCTTTGGGCAATTCATGTAAGAGTAACTTTCGATTTTTCGCGTAAGTGGCCTTATTCGCCTCCAGTTCGTCGCGTGCTTCGAAGGCCCCCAAGGCCGCTAACTGCGAGGCGGCGGGCGCACAAATGAACAGGTTCTGGACGAGCCGTTCGAAGATGCGGACAAGCCGCTCAGGGACGATCATCCAGCCAACCCGCCAGCCGGTCATTGAGAAGTATTTCGAGAAGCTATTGATGATGATGGCGTCGTCGGAGTAGGTCAGCGCGGTTACGGCGGGCGCTTCATAGGTCAAGCCGTGGTAGATTTCATCAGAGACGAACCACAGGCCCAGCTGGTCGCAAACTTCACAAAGTTCCTTCAGCCGAGCGGGTTTCAGCATAGTCCCGGTTGGGTTGGCGGGAGAAGCGACGAGCAGGCCACTCAAGCCGGCTTGTTCATGGCAGGCGCGCACCGATTTGGACGTCGGCATCCATCGGTCTGCTTCAGAAGTTTCAATCAGCTGCGGTGTGAGGTCGAGGGTTTTCAGGATGTGGCGATAACAGGGATAGCCGGGTGATGGCAGCGCTACTTTGGCGCCGCCGTCGAAGAGGCCGATAAAGGCGAGAATGAACGCACCGGAGGATCCCGAGGTCACAATTACGCGATCAGGCGCCACATCCACCCCATAGGTATCCCGGTAATGGTGGGCAATGCGTTCGCGTAAGGGATCAATTCCCAGAGCGAGGGTGTAGCCAAGATTGTCCGTATCGAGAGCCGAGCGAAGCGCTCGTCGGGCGGCTTGCGGGGCGGCGGTACCAGGTTGCCCGACCTCCATGTGGATGATGCGCTGACCGGCGCTCTCCTTGGCGGTCGCCGCGCGCATCACGTCCATGACAATAAAGCTGTCGATCGCGCTGCGCGCGGCGGCTGCTTTCACGCGCATTGTCGCGGGGCCATCGTCAGTATTGGCGTTGGTCATACAGCCTCGTCAGTTGGGTTCGCCACCGTATCGGCAGTGCGCTGATATCACGGGGCGCCTTGTTGATGCCGCAATATGGCACGTTGATCGGGATGATGTCGGGGAGATGATGTGAGCATATGCATTTGCCCCGATCCATGTTGCTCCGGGGATCGTTACCTCGCTGGAGCGGAAACCGCGAGTATTCCAAAGCGGTCCGCGCGTTGACGCTCACCGGGTGCACCACTAGTTTCGCGCAAGCTTTAAGACTGCTGAAATTGTGGCGATAGGCAGTGCCAACGAAAACCCGACTTGATCCTGTTGCCGCGCAAAAAGGGATGCGTGCCGAACTCGAGGGGCGAATGCCGCCGTGAGGTTCGCGTCTCGGGGGTAAGGAAATCATGATTTTCGCGAGGTCCCGAGCGGGCTTATTGTTAGGCCTATTCTTGCTCGGACTAATGCCGAGTTTCGCGCCTGCACAAGCCCGTGGGCTGTCTTTGATCCGCGACAGCGAGATTGAAGCGCTGCTCAATGATTATGCGCGGCCGATCTTCAAGGCGGCAGGTCTTGGATCTGGCCGTATCGCCATGAGAATCGTGCGCAACGATGCCTTTAACGCCTTCGTTATCGACGGCCGCAACGTGTTTGTGCATACCGGCATGCTGATGCAGTCGAAGACGCCCAACGAGGTGATCGGCATTGTCGCCCACGAAGCCGGACATATCGCCGGCGGTCATATGGCTGCGTTACGGCATCGGATCAAGAAGGACCAGACGAGGGCCTTGCTACTTCAGATCCTGGCGGTCGGCTTGATGGGCGCCGGGGCGGCTTCCGGGTCGCGTGACGTTGCTGGAGCCGGCACAGGTTTGCTTTATGGCGGCAACGAAATTGTCATGCGTTCGATTTTGGCAGAACGTCGTTCGCAGGAGTCGGCGGCTGACCAGGCGGGGCTGGCGTATTTAAAAGCGACAAAGCAGTCCGGCCGCGGGATGCTCGAAACGTTCGAACGGTTCGCGCAGCAAGAGTACATTTCGGACACCTACAAGGACCCCTTCGTTCGCAGTCACCCGGTGGCCACAGACCGCCTCAATCAGCTGCGCCAAAAGGCTCAACGCAGCAAATACTACAACACGGTCGATTCAGCGGAACTGCAGCTCCGCCATGATTTGATGCGGGCGAAGCTTTCCGGGTACCTGGAAAATCCGGCTACGGTGTTTAACCGGTATCCGAGGACAGATAAGTCGTTGCCAGCGCGGTATGCACGCGGTATCGCCCGATATTTCCAAGGTGGCCACGGCGGATTGCAGGCTGCCTTGTCGGAAATCGATCACCTCATCAAGGCCAGACCCCAGTATCCCTATTTCCGAGAGGTCAAGGGCGACCTCTTGATGCGTTCGGGCAGGTCAAAAGAGGCCATCCCGCACTTGCGCAAGGCGATTTCCTTGACGCGCGGAGGTGCATCCCTGATCCGCGTGCAGCTCGCAACGGCACTGCAGAATTCCGGTGGGAAAGGATCGCTCAACGAATCCGTGAAGCTGTTGAGGAAATCCCTGATTGGCGACAAAAACCCCCGCGCCTACCGTCTGCTTGCCACCGCGTACTACAAGAAAGGTGACCGCCCGAAGGCTGACGCCATGACGGCACAGGCCTATTTCTTCGAAGGAAATCTGAAGCAGGCGCAGATCTTTGCGCAGCGGGCTCACAGAGCCTTGAAGGCAGGTTCGCCGGAATGGATTAAGAATGAAGACATCTTGAAGTATCGACCGAGAGGTTGAGCCGTTCAGGTTGCATTACGACTTTGCGTTCTAATTTAAGGTAAGACCGCATGTCGGCGCCTGGCTGGCCGAGAACACATTGGATTGAACTAGAAAAAGGAACTGTTATGAACTCGACGAAATTGACACCTGGCGCTATCGCGCCCTGGGGGTTGCTGCTGGCCGCTGTGGCTTTGTTAGGCGGCACCATGGCTTTCGGCGGGTTGTTCGACAGAGCCACGGCACAAGCGCCGGTTAATGACGCGGCCTCAGCGAAAGTGGCCAAGGTCTTCTCGAAGGAGCAGAAAGCCGGAATTGAGGCGATCGTCCGCGAGTATCTTTTGTCCAACCCGGAGCTCTTCTGGGAAATCCAGGCGGTGCTTGAAAAGCGGGCCGAAGAGATGCAGGCGGAGCGCATGAAGACCGCCATCAAGTCGAATGCAGAGGATCTTTACCATCGCACGGATGCACCCATGGCTGGTGATCCCAAGGGTGATGTCACCGTCGTTGAGTTTTTCGATTACAACTGCGGTTTCTGTAAGCGCGGCTTCTCTCAGTTGAGCAAGCTTATCGACGATGACAAGAGAGTGCGGGTTATTTTCAAAGAACTGCCAATCCTTTCAAAGGGCTCTGAGGAAGCGTCGCGGATCGCGCTTGCAGCCAAGCAACAGGGCAAATATTGGGAAGTTCACAGAGCGCTCCTCAATCACCGAGGGTCGATTGATGGGACAAGTGCACTGCGCATTGCAGGCAAGCTGGGCCTTGATGTTGAGAAGCTGAAAAAAGATAAAGATTCCAAGGAAGTAACGGCTGAGATTGAAAAGGTGCGCGATATTGCCCAGAAAATGGGCATTAATGGAACGCCGCACTTCCTCGTCGGAGATCGAACCATTCCGGGCGCACCAGAGAATCTCTACGAACAGCTGGCCGGTCACGTCAAAGAATTGCGCGCCAACGGATGTGAGGTCTGCTGACGTAGCGCCTTGAGCCCGTACCGGCGGGCTTTTCGGGGCAGTTGGATCGATAGGGCAGGGGTTCATAGCGAGCCGCTGTCCTTTTCATATCTGTTGTGCGCTGCGGTCATGGCGGGCTTTTTATCGTGCACTGCGGCGGTGGCGAGCTTTGACTTCATCAAGAAAGCTGATAGAGGCTTCATCGACGAACTTTCTGCAATTCGCGCCACAGCTTAGGCCTTCGATTAACTTTCGGTCGTGCGCTGCGAAGGTGCTCTGCAATACAACTCATGGACATGGTCAAGACCATCTTCGTCCTGAACGGACCCAACCTTAATCTCCTTGGCAAGCGGGAACCGGATATCTACGGAACCGAGACGCTCGATGACGTACGCCAGCGTACCGAGGCGAGGGCGCATGCGTTGGGTCTAGAAATCGACTTCCGCCAATCCAATCATGAAGGGCAGCTGGTCGACTGGATCCAGGAGGCGCGAGAGGCCGCGGGCGCGATTATTGTCAACGCGGCCGGCTTGACCCATACGTCGGTGGCCTTGCTTGATGCGTTGCAAGCAGCTGAACTGCCAGTTGTCGAGGTTCATCTTTCCAATATTTTCCGCCGCGACCCATTCCGCCAACACTCCTATGTTTCCCTTGGTGCGAATGGTGTGATCTGTGGCCTCGGCGCCAAGGGCTATGAGCTCGCGGTGGAAGCGGTTGCAGACATTATCAAGAAGCAAGGATCGTGACGAAACAGAAAGGGCGGCCCGATAAGCGGCCGAACACCAGGGGGCAGAAGGCCATGACCGCCAAGGACGCCAAGCAGAGCGCCATCACCGAAAGCCAGGTGATTCGGGAACTGGCCGAGCTGCTGAACGAAACCGGTCTCAGCGAGATTGAGATCGAGAAGAGCGGGTTGCGCGTTCGTGTTGCCCGGCAAATCAACGTGACCGCCGCGTCGCCCGTGGCTGTGGAAGCTCCAGTGGTTGCGGCTGCTGGCGGGCCGACCGCGGCAAACGCCGCCGCAGGAACCGATGCAGCGCGCCATCCCGGTGCACTGAAGTCGCCGATGGTCGGTACGGCCTACCGGGCTCCCGAACCCGGGGCGCCGCCTTTCGTTGAAGTCGGTAGCCGTGTCAATCAAGGCGACACGCTGCTTATCATCGAAGCGATGAAGACGATGAACAATATTCCGGCGCCAAAGGCTGGGACCGTTGCAGCAATCCTGTTTGAGAATGGTCAGCCCGTCGAATTCGGCGAGCCGCTCATCATCATTGAATGACGGCGGGCGCCATGTTCGACAAGGTCCTTATTGCTAACCGCGGAGAGATCGCGCTGCGAATCCAGCGCGCCTGCAAGGAACTCGGGATCGCGACGGTGGCGGTGCACTCCACGGCGGATGCCGAAGCCATGCATGTGCGCTTGGCCGACGAGAGCGTCTGCATCGGGCCGCCGCCGGCATCGGACAGCTATCTCAACATTCCAAGGTTGCTAGCAGCCTGTGAAATCACCGGGGCGGACGCGGTCCACCCTGGTTATGGTTTTCTATCCGAGAACGCGCGGTTTGCGGAGATCCTTGAGGATCACAACATCACGTTCATCGGTCCAAGTTCGGAACATATCCGCACTATGGGCGACAAGATCGCCGCCAAGGAAACCGTTCAAAAACTTGGCATACCTGTCGTTCCTGGTTCCGAAGGCGGTATCAGCGGAGAGCTCGATGCGCGGAAGGTGGCCGAGGCGATAGGCTATCCGGTGCTGGTCAAGGCCGCCTCTGGCGGCGGCGGGCGCGGAATGAAAGTGGTGCACCGGTCCGAAGACCTCCTGACGTCAATGGCCGCCGCCCGCTCAGAGGCGAAAGCGGCGTTCGGCGATGATACGGTCTACATCGAGAAGTTCCTGACCAGGCCGCGCCATATCGAAATCCAGGTTTTTGGAGATGGGCAGGGCAATGCTGTTCATCTTGGTGAGCGCGATTGCTCGCTGCAGCGCCGCCACCAAAAGGTTTTCGAGGAAGCGCCCTCACCGGCCCTGAATGCTGATTCACGCAGAGGGATCGGAGATACCGTGGCCAATGCCATTGGTGAGCTTGGCTATCGCGGCGCGGGTACTGTTGAATTCTTGTACGAAGACGGACAGTTCTATTTTATTGAGATGAATACCCGGCTGCAGGTTGAGCACCCGGTTACGGAAATGATCACCGGGATAGACCTGGTGCTTGAACAAATCCGTGTTGCCTCTGGTTCTCAGCTTACTATCAACCAGGAGGACGTGACATTCTCGGGCCACGCGATTGAGTGCCGGATCAACGCTGAGAACCCGCGCACGTTCCGGCCATCTCCAGGGCGTATCACCTACTGGCACCCGCCGGGAGGGCTTGGAGTACGTGTCGATTCAGGCGTTTACCAGGGTTACAGCATACCGCCCTACTACGACAGCCTGATTGGTAAGCTGGTGGTTCACGGCAAGACGCGCAACGAGTGCCTTATGCGCTTGAAACGGGCCTTGTCGGAGTTCGTTATCGACGGAATCGAGACAACGATTCCGCTGTTCAACGAGCTCATTCGGCAGCCGGACATCGCAAATGGCATGTACGACATTCATTGGCTCGAAAAATTCCTGAGCAAGCCATAATCTTCAGCACTGAATTTGCTGTCGTTGGGTGCGTCACTATTATTATGGTGGGCAAGCCTATTCATTTCTGGAGTAAGAGCGTTCGTGGCTTCGCGCGACGACATCATGATCGAGATTACGCCGCAGGTCCTACTCAAGGCCTATAGCTGCGGAATCTTTCCTATGGCCGAGAGCGCTTATGATCCGGCGCTGTACTGGATCGAGCCGCAGCATCGCGGGATTCTGCCTCTCGATCAGGTGCACGTATCGCGGCGGCTGCGGCGCACTATTCGCGGCGCTGAGTTCGAAGTGCGGGTGGATACGGAATTTGATGGGGTGATCGAGGGGTGTGCGGCGTCGCGACCAGGACGGCGTTCGACTTGGATCAACAGCCGTATTCGACAGCTCTACCGGGAGCTGTTCGACCTTGGACACTGTCATACCGTGGAGGTCTGGGATGGTGCGCGGTTGATCGGTGGTCTTTACGGTGTGGCGCTGGGCGGGGCGTTTTTCGGGGAGAGCATGTTTTCCGTGGAGCGCGATGTTTCGAAAATCGCGCTCGTGCATCTGTGCGGACGCCTAATCGCGGGCGGCTTTGTGCTTTTGGATACTCAGTTTGTCACGGACCATCTGCGTCAGTTTGGAACCGTCGAAGTTGACCGCGAGGAGTTCCAAACGCGCCTGGAAGAAGCGCTCAAGGTTCCGACGGATTTTCACCGCCTGCCCTATGACTTGTCTCCGAACGAGATATTGGCGCAGATCGGCACGTGCGAGCCGTGAGACCGGCTGTCGGCTCGGCGTGGAGCGCACTTTTCCAAACACTTCGTGAAAGAGTCACCAAGGTAACAGCGGTGCGCGGGCGTAGCGCATAGGTTGCCTGTGTCACCGCGCTAGACCCCCGATGCCGGCAACAGATAGAGGCATCAGCCACGGTGGCAAGTATGAGGCTGGTCCGGGTTGCCCCCGTCCTTCCCAAAGACGGTCGTTCCTCCCTGGCGACCGTACCCGGACACCTCACCGCCCCTCAGCGTCTTATGCCGTTGAGGGGCTTTTTTTTGGAGACGCGCGCTGCGCTTCTGGTGCCGGTCGGCTGATCAGGCTTCGCCAAGTAGCTTACGCTGCCACCAGCCCCTTCGGGTCGGTTGGTCCGTTGGCGTATTCTGCTCAACGGCATCATCACCTTCGGCGGGCTGTGAAGTTTCTGAGCCTGCTGCCTGGCCGACGGGGCTCACCGTAATTCGCTCGATGCGTGGTTCGCTGGCGACGGGTTCGCCGCGCGCACGCCTTGAGCGCACGGAGTTGGCCTGCGCGGCGTCCTGGTCGACACCCTCACCGGTCTCGGATGACGCTGCCTCGGGGGCAACATCGTCGGGCGCATTACCGTTGCTCTCGACCTGGGGTGGGGCCGGAGCGGTGGCTTGGGTGTCGGTTTCAGCTGTTTCTACCGCTTCCGGCTGCTCGTTCATTGGTTTTATCTCAATCGGAGTGACCAGATCGGATGCAGCTGACAGGGGTGCTGCCTGGACAGCCGCAGGCGAATCTTCGTAGCCAGCATCCTGACCGTTGCCGTGATCGCCTGCGACTTCATCGGATAGTCCTTCGTTATCGCTAAACGGGGATGTCTCTGCGAAGTCTTCGGCGAAGTCCAAGTTCGGTTGGTCCTCATCTACCAGCACGGTTTCACCGTCTCGACTGCGGCCTCGGTTGCGGCGGCCTCCGCGGCGACCCCGGCGGCGGCGGCGGCCGGACTTCTCTTCCCCCGACTCCTGATCTTCGCTGGCCGCGTCGGCATCTTCGGCGAACTTGTCCTCTTCGGCTGCCTCAACGTCGATGTCGTCGGTCTCAACGCCTTCAACAGCGGCGCGCTCGTCCGAGCGGCGACCACCACGGCGACGGCGACGGCGACGTGAACGACCTTCTTCGCCTTCGATGCCACCTTCGGAGGTTTCAGTTTTTCCGCCTTCAAAGCCCCAATCAACGCTAACGGCGTCCGAGCTGCCGTTATTCACCGGAGGCGTGGCCGGAGCCTCGCCTTTGTCGAGGGTGAAGTTGGCTCCAGCCATCTTGGCGGAAGCTTGGACCGCGATCGGCATGCCGAGACGCTTTTCCATGTCGATCACGAATTCGCGCTTGTTGTTGAGAATATAAAGCGCGACCTCGGCGGTGGTATTGGCGATCAATGATGTTCGACAGCCGGCCATGACGGCATCTTCCAGTCCGCGCAGCACAGCAAGCGCCACCGATTCAACAGAACGGATAATGCCGGTGCCCTGGCAGTGCGGACAAGGCGAGGTCGACCCCTCGAGCACGCCGGTGCGAAGACGCTGGCGCGACATTTCAAGGAGGCCGAACGGGCTGATACGCCCAACCTGGATACGGGCACGGTCGGAGCGCAGCGCGTCGCGCATGCGGCGTTCAACGTGACGGTTGTTGCGCCGTTCCTCCATGTCGATGAAGTCAATGACAATCAGCCCTGCGAGATCACGCAGCTTGAGCTGACGGGCGATTTCCTCGGCCGCTTCAATGTTGGTGTTGAGCGCTGTTTCCTCGATGGAAAATTCGCGAGTCGACCGGCCAGAGTTGACGTCGACGGCGACCAGAGCTTCAGTCTGGTTGATTACCAGGTAGCCGCCGGACGGCAGATGCACGTATGGACTAAACATGGCGTTGAGCTGTCGCTCAATTCCATGGCCTGTGAACAGCGGTTCCGGCTCCTCGTAGTGCACGACGTTCTTGGCATGACTCGGCATGAGCATGCGCATGAAACTCTTGGCGCTGCGGTATGCTTCCTGACCGGCCACCAGGACCTGATCAACGTCTTTGTTATAGAGGTCGCGGATCGAGCGCTTGATGAGGTCGCCTTCTTCGTAGACCAAGGCCGGCGCCGTTGATTGCAGCGTTAGTTCACGGACGCTCTCCCAGAGGCGCAGGAGATATTCGAAGTCGCGTTTGATCTCCTGCTTGGTGCGCGCGGCGCCCGCGGTGCGGATGATCAGGCCCATGCCATCGGGAACATCGAGTTCCGCCGCGATGGCTTTGAGGCGCTTGCGATCCTGCGGATTGGTGATCTTGCGGGAAATGCCACCGCCGCGGGCCGTGTTCGGCATGAGGACGGTGTAGCGGCCCGCCAAGGAAAGATAGGTCGTCAGCGCGGCGCCTTTGCTGCCGCGCTCCTCTTTTACAACCTGGATCAGAAGAACCTGTCGGCGCTTGACCACCTCTTGGATCTTGTAGCTGCGTCGCGAGCGGCGCGGACGAGAGGGGAGCTCTTCGAGTGCATCTTCATTGCCAACCTGGTCGACGGAGTCGATATCGTCGTCAGCTGAGACCTCGGCGTCGCGAGGGCGCTGTCGGCGCGAGCGGCCGCCACGCCGGCGGCGACTGGGGCTGTTTCGGGAGGTGGTCCGGCGACCGCGTCGTCCAGTGGTCGTGTCGGAACCTTCTGGTTCATCGGCAGCTTCGTCGGCAACGTTCTCGTTGTCAGCCGCAGCACCCACGGAATCTTCGCCGATGGCGTCAAGCTGCTCATAATCATCTGAATAATAGTCGGGCTGGGGAGCGTCGTTTGACCCTGCCGCCTGCTGATCGGTGTCGCCAGTCTTCGTTTCAGGTTCTTCTGTAGCTGGGGCCCGCTCAGCGACGCCACCGGAGCGGTTTTCGAACTCGTCAGTGGGGTGTTCGCCTGGCTCCTCGGTCAGTGCTTCATCGCGAGGCATGGCCTGTGAAAGCACGGTTGAACGACCATCGTCCTCATCCTCGTCGTCGCGATCCTGGTCGTCTTCCTGTTCGTCGGGGGCGATTTCAGCACCGGCGCCTCGGACTTCGGCATCTTCGACTTCAGCTGCGCTTTCAGGCTCTTCGGCGTTGTCTTGGGCGGCGGACAGCGCATCATCTTCTTCGTCGTCTTCGATGATAGTGCTGAGATCGACGGGTTCGTCCATGAGATCGTCGGCATCCTCGTCGTCACGTGCGTCATCGGACTCGTCGCTGTCGTCGGAGTTGTCGACAGCTTCCAGTTCGGTCTCATCGTCTTCGACGGCCTCGGCGGCCTCCTCTTCAAGAAGCGCAAGGCGGTCGGCGACCGGGATTTGGTAGTAGTCCGGGTGGATTTCGTTGAAGGCCAGGAAGCCATGGCGGTTCCCGCCATAGTCGACGAAGGCAGCCTGCAAGGCAGGCTCAACCCGGGTCACTTTGGCAAGATATATGTTTCCGCGCAGCTGCTTGCGGGCAGCTGATTCGTAGTCGAACTCCTCTACCCGGCCTCCGCGAAGTACCACGACCCGAGTTTCTTCCGGGTGCGCGGCATCGATAAGCATTTTATTCTCTGACATCGATGCTGTTCCTCAGCGCGCCGAGTAATCCTCAAGGCAGAGTCTGCCGGAATGCCTTCGGCAGCCATACGCCACGAGGTGGCGCGCGCTTTAGCGATTTTGGTGTGAATGATGGTTGTGGCGGTAGCGGCGCGCGTCAGCCTCTGTTGGCGCGATAAGCGGCGCCAGCATCCGACCTCGTGTGTTCGGTAATCAGAGTTTCGTGACGAGCGTGCATTCTGCATTGGTTATAACTTTCAGGTACGGCGGACCTGGCGCCTCAACTGCGCCAACCAGCCGATTTGGTCTTCCGATCGGAAGACCGGGGCGGTTGTGTCCAGCGTCTCCCGCGAACCTCCGGTTCATGCGCCAGCGGAGGAGTAGGGGATTCGCTTCTACCTCGGCGGCGACATCAACCGGCTTACCGCTTTACTCAGATTGAGGCATGATTGCCGTATACGGTAAGTCGACAGAGAGCGCTCAGGACTGCTTCCAACCGCTAACTGCTCCGCACACATCGGCCGGGCCGATCATGATGAGCTTCGCGGCTGACCCTGTCGAAACAATGACGCGTTCGACCGGGGTGCTGTTGCACGGGAGGCGCAGGCCGAAGCCGACTTCTCCAGACGCAAAGACGCTTCCAGCCGAATGACTGTTTACGTGCTTGGCTGCGGACATGCAAGTGTCACGCGTGCCGTCACCGCACCGGCCGGGATGGTCCCGGTGATCATCAAGAGCCGGCACTAACAGTTGGTTAACGGCGGCCGGGGGTGGCACTCGGCCCTTAAAAGATAGTATGGATTCGTTGGGGACGAGGCGGTTTCGTACATGGGGGGCACCAATGGCCGGCTCAATGAAAGATTATGTTTCCGTGGTCCGGATTGCGATACTGATTTGGCTTGCGTTGGCGGGTGCAACTCCTTTAAGCGCGTCGGTGGTGGCAACTGACGCGGCGATCAAAGGCGACAAGTCAGGCACGGAGTTCGCGATAACGCTGTCGCGCGGTGTGACCCTCGAGGTGTTCACACTTGCCAATCCTTACCGTGTGATCATCGATATGCCCGACGTCACGTTTCAGCTCCCCGAGAAGGCAGGGCGTAGGGGTAAGGGGCTGATCAAAGCCTATCGCTACGGTCTATTTGCCGCCCGCAAGGCACGTGTTGTGATCGACACAGTGCTGCCGGTTGGTATCGAAAATGCGGAGCTTCTTGCCGCGGAGCGGGGTGCCGTCAGACTCGAGTTGTCGCTGAAGCCGATCGATGCGGCTACATTCGGCGCTGGTACGGGCGCGAGCAAATCGTCCGCCCGGCGCACAAAGCGCGCGTCTCGGATTAAGTCGAAGAAGGGGGCGAGCCGCAACATCGTGGTTATTGATCCAGGGCATGGCGGCATTGATCCTGGAGCCCTGGGCAAGAGCAATGTTTACGAAAAAAATGTCGTTTTGGCGGTTGCGAAGCTGTTGAAAAGCGAACTGGAGAAGAGCACGGACTATACGGTCTTGATGACGCGGACGGAGGATGTTTTCGTGCCGCTCGACAAACGGCTTGAGTTTTCAGAAGAAAACGACGCCGACCTGTTTATTTCTCTGCATGCTGACTCGATCGCCGACCAGCGCTACGCATCGCGGGTGCGCGGCGCAACCGTCTATACGCTGTCCGCAAAGGCCTCTGATGAAACGGCCCGGCGGATGGCTGAAAAGGAGAACAATGCAGATGCCATAGCGGGTTTGCCGAGAATGGATGACAAGGAGGACGGCGACGTACGAGACATTCTGATAGACCTGGTGAAACGGGAAACCGCGAACTTTTCCGCTGATTTCTCCAATACCCTGGTCGGGCGGCTGAGCGAGCAAGTACGTTTATCGAGCAAGCCGCAGCGCTCGGCCGCCTTCAAGGTTCTCAAACAGACCGGAACACCCTCGGTTTTGGTGGAACTGGGTTACCTCAGCAACTCAGAGGATGAAAAGCGCCTGACTTCGGCCAAATGGCGGACCGACGTGACACAATCGATCGCAAAGGCGGTGGATGCGTACTTTGATCGAAGAACGGCCTTGGCCCGTTAAATACTTGCCGTTATTGGTGGTCTGTTATTGCCTTTGTGGGAATGTGCCGAAGTGTGCCGAAACTGACTGTTGCATCGCGGTGCCGGAAACTTGACATTTACCGCTGCGGCATTGGCGTTTCGATCCGTGCTGAAAGGATTGTTATTTGAATTAGCGGTCCTTTTGACGATGTGATGCCACATTGCCAACTAGAGTATGGCGTGACATCCGTTTTTTTGTGCGTCGCAGCAAACTTATTGTGCAACGCAAACCATAAGATCCCTTGAACGGGCCGAGGGCTGATGAACGCGCCGATCCTTCCACCACCTGCGCCGAATAAGAAAAAGAAGAAGCGGCGCAAGCGCAGTCTCGTGTTGGGCCTGCTTGGGTTCGGCTTCGCGGCATTCGTTGTGCTGTTCATTGTTGGTTCCGGTGCGGCGGGCTACATGCTGATGCGCGCCTCGGAAGACCTGCCCAACTACGAGAAACTTGCTGAGTACCAGCCGCCGGTGATGACGCGCATCCATGCCAATGATGGTTCGCTGATCGCTGAATACGCGCGGGAGCGGCGCATCTTTGTACCCATCAACACGGTGCCCAAGCGCGTGATTGCTGCGTTCCTGTCGGCTGAAGACAGCCGCTTTTATGAACATGGCGGCTTGGATTTCAAAGGCATCGCGCGGGCGGTGTTCAAGCTTGTGATGGACAAGGCCCAGGGTCGCAAGGCGCGTGTGCAGGGCGCATCGACGATCACCCAGCAGGTGGCCAAGAACTTCCTCCTGACGAGCGACCGAACTCTCGACCGCAAACTCAAAGAAGCAATCCTCGCGATCCGCATCGAGCGGACGTTTTCCAAGGACAAGATCCTCGAGCTTTATCTCAACGAAATCTATTTCGGGATCGGCTCATATGGCGTTGCGGCGGCCGGCCTCAACTATTTTGAAAAAGAGCTCAAGGATCTGACAGTCGAAGAAGCCGCCTACCTTGCTTCATTGCCGAAAGCCCCCAACAACTATCACCCGATCAGGCATACCGAGAAGGCCGTCGCGCGGCGTAACTGGATCATCGGCCAGATGTACGAAAACGGGTACATCACCAAGGAAGAGGCCGAGGCGGCGCGGGCCAAACCGCTGTCGGTCAAGCTGAGAAAATTCGGCGCGCACATTTTCGCCGCCGACTTCTTTGCAGAGGAAGTCCGGCGGGCGTTGCTGGCCCAATATGGTGAGGGTGACCTTTACGGTGGTGGCATGTCGGTGCGTACCACGCTTGATCCCAAGTTGCAGCGGTATGCGCGAAAGGCTCTGATTGACGGCCTGGTAAAGTTCGACAGACGCAAGGGTTGGCGCGGGCCGCATTCGACCATCGACATCGCCGGGGACTGGGGTGAGTCACTGCTCAAGGTTGAGGCGCCAAAAGACCTGCAGCCCTGGCGGCTTGGTGTCGTGCTCAGCGCGGACGCGAAGAATGCCGTCGTGGGGCTGAAGCCGCGTAAGCTCAAAGACGGCAAGCTGGAAGAAAAGCGTGAGGCGGTGAAGCTTGCGTTGAAGCAAGTTGAATGGGCCAAGAAACCCAAAGGAGCAAAGCCGAAGGCCGTCGACCAGGTGTTGGCGCCAGGCAATGTAATCTTCGTCGCACCTGATGACCCTATGAATCCGACCGGGACTTGGTCGCTCATGCAAGTCCCCGAAGTCGGTGGTGGGATCGTGGCGATGGACCCGCATACTGGCCGTGTGTTGGCTGTCGTAGGCGGCTTGTCGTTTGATATCAGTCAGTTTGACCGCGCCATTCAGGCCAAGCGGCAGCCGGGATCGTCGTTCAAGCCCTTTGTTTATGCGACGGCGCTCGACAATGGCTACAAGCCGACCAGCATCGTGCTCGATGCGCCAATTGAGATCGAACAGGGGCCGGGCCAGGACGTGTGGCGTCCGGAAAACTACAACAAGAGCAAGTCCTACGGCCCGACGACGCTTCGCATCGGCATCGAGAAGTCGCGTAACCAGATGACGGTGCGGCTGGCCCAGGATATGGGCATGCCGCTCATTACCGAGTATGCCAAACGGTTCGGCATCTACGATGATTTGCTGCCGGTGCTTTCGATGTCGCTGGGTGCCGGCGAGACGACGCTGCTGCGCATGACGAACGCCTATTGCATCCTCGCGAATGGCGGCAAGCGCGTGCATCCGACGCTGATTGACCGCATTCAGGATCGCTGGGGCCGGTCAATCTGGCGGCATGACCAGCGGCCATGTGATGGCTGCAAGGCCGATTCATGGCAGGGGCAGCAGGAGCCTGAGATTCCCGATGACCGCCGCCAGATCATCGATCCACACACATCCTATCAAATGACTTCGATTCTGCAGGGCGTGGTCCAGCGCGGCACGGCGCGCAGCCTGAAGAAACTGGGAATTCCGCTGGCTGGAAAGACGGGCACCACGAACGAAGAAAAAGATGCGTGGTTTGTCGGGTACTCGCCTGACATGGTTGTTGGCGTTTTTGTCGGCTATGACACGCCTAGGGCGATGGGCAAGGGCATGACCGGCGGGCAGGTAGCCGCACCGATCTTTGGTGAGTTCGTCAAGATGGCGCTTGAAGGCAAGCCGATCACTCCGTTCCGCCAACCGCCTGGCATTACTCTGGCGCGGATCGATTTGAAGACTGGCCTCAGAGCCCAGCCGGGCGACAAGACCGCGATTATGGAAGCGTTCAAGCCGTTTGAGGGGCCCGATGACGAGTTTTCGATCATTGGGTTCAGCGACGGTGACGGCAGCGCGTTTGGTGCGCAAGAATCGCCCTACGGTGACCAGGCCCGGCGACCGTCTCGCCGCAATATTGGTACCGGTGGCGGGCTCTGGTAAACGCCACTGCCGCGACATTGTGTGCCGTGTTGCCGCGATAATCGCAGTGACCGGCCTTTAAGGCAGCCGATGGAACGATGTTCACGCTCGCTCTTGATGCGTTCGGTTTACACAGGCGTTGGGCGGTCTTATATCCCTGCGATACCTATCAAAACGAAGACAAGCAGGGCACCGGGATGCGCGCTGAGCCGCAAAAACACGTAGATTCGATCAAGGAGGCGATGGCCCTCCTAAGGAGGCATCTTTGACTGGGATACCGCCAAAGCCCGCCTTGAGGAGCTGAACGCTCAAGCCGAAGACCCGTCTTTCTGGAGTGATCAGAAGCTGGCGCAGAAAGTCATGCGCGAGCGCCAGTCGCTGGAGCGGGCCATCAATAGCTACGAGAGCCTCGAGCAGGATCTTGATGACTGCGTGACACTGATCGAACTCGGTGAAGCCGAAGGCGATCAAGACACGGTCAGTGAAGGCGAAGCGCAGCTTGCCAAACTGCAGCAGGAGGCGCAGCGGCGCTCGGTCCAGGCACTGCTTTCAGGAGAGGCAGACAGCAACGATAGCTTCGTTGAAATTCACGCAGGTGCCGGCGGAACCGAAAGCCAGGACTGGGCACAGATTCTGACGCGGATGTATTCGCGCTGGGCGGAGCGCGCGGGATACCGGGTGAGCCTGATCGAAGAGAGCCCCGGGGAAGAAGCCGGCATCAAGTCGGCGACGCTGGAGATCAAAGGGCAGGATGCCTACGGCTGGCTGAAGACTGAGTCCGGTGTGCACCGGCTCGTGCGGATCTCGCCGTACGATTCCAACGCGCGCCGTCACACCAGCTTTGCGTCGGTGTGGGTGTACCCCGTGATTGATGATGATATCGAGATCGACATTGCTGAGAGCGACTGCCGTATTGATACCTACCGTGCCTCGGGTGCCGGTGGTCAGCACGTTAACACCACGGATTCGGCTGTGCGCATCACGCATATTCCGACAGGGATCGCGGTCGCCAGTCAGCAGGAGCGCTCGCAGATCAAGAACCGCGCCATTGCCTGGGCGATGCTGAAGTCGCGGCTTTATGAGCTTGAACTAAAGAAGCGCGAGGACAAGGCCAGCGCAGAGGCTGCCGCCAAGACCGAGATCGGCTGGGGACACCAAATCCGGTCCTACGTTTTGCAGCCCTATCAGTTGGTGAAGGACCTGCGGACCGCGGTGCAGAGCACTGATCCGCAGGGCGTGCTCGACGGTGATATCGACCAATTCATGGAAGCGGCCCTGGCGCAGCGGGTCTCCGGCGGCGCGGCTTTGGAGGTTGAAGACGTGGAGTAGACCGGCGGGGATTGGCCTATCGGATTTAGCAACCGGTGAACAGCGGCTTGAGAGAAGTGATGGTGGGGGCCTACACTCGCAGAAGGCCTTGATAAGAAACCGCGATGCTAGGTGTCTCCATGGATGAAAACGCTCCCTTTGATTTCAGTCTGCTGTCTCAAGGCAACATTCCGATCAGATCGGTCGCGGCGGATGAGAGGATCTTTCTGGCCGGAGAAGCGGGTTCGGAGATGTTCATCGTTCGCTCTGGCAGGGTTTCGATCAAGGCAGGGGGCATGGTGTTGGAAAACGTCGGTCCTGGCGGCCTTTTCGGTGAGATGTCATTGATTGACGGCAGTCCGCGCAGCGCTACGGCAGTCGCGATTGAGCCAGGTGAGATAGCCGTGGTTGGCCGCGGCGGTTTCTTGAGCCTGGTGCAGCAAAGCCCGCAATTCGCTTTGACGGTTATGCAACTCATGGCCAAGCGCATAAGGCGAACCAACGAGAGCCTTTAGCCCGCTCTCTTCACCATCGCATGAGCCTTGATCGCCCATGGCGGAGCAAGTCCGCCAGGAGAACGGCGAAAAGCGTATGGGAGCATACGGTTCAGACGTTCGACGCAGCGGCTGGCTTGCAATGGGCGACCTTTCAGGCGGCACCAAATGACCGAAATTCGTCGTCGAACCACTTGTCCGGTGAACCACATCGACCCGCGTGCTTCTCCTAGCCTTTCGGTCATTTGGCCTACATCAGGGCTGTGCGATGGTGAAGAGATCGGGCTAGCCGCGGCTCTGGCAAGGCGGCGTGAAAACTCGACTTGCTGGCGGGGGCCGTGCTAGCAGGCAGCCTTTGTTGTTGGTGGTAGCTTTGTGGCATGACGCTTGCTGTTCCGAAAACTATCAATTTGATCGAGACGCGTGGCTTTGCAGGCTATGAGCTTGTTGACTCCGGCGGCGGGCGGAAGCTTGAGCGCTTCGGTGACATCTTTGTCGACCGGCCGGAGCCACAGGCCCTTTGGCAGCCTCGCCTGCCGAAATCCGCTTGGGAAAGTGCACACGTGGCCTTTTCGGCTTCCGGTGAAGATGAAGAGAAAGGCAAATGGCGCGTTGATCGCGCGGTGCCAGACAGCTGGTCCGTCGATGTCGACGGTGTGCAGATGCTGTGCCGGCTGCAGGGGCTCTGGCATCTGGGGCTGTTTCCGGAGCAACTGCCGCACTGGCACTGGATGCTGGAGCGGATCGCGGCGGCCAAGGCGGCGGGTATTGAACGGCCGCGGGTGCTGAACTTGTTTGGCTACACGGGGGCAGCATCGTTGCTGGCAGCGGCGGCCGGCGCGGAAGTGGTGCACGTCGATGCATCCAAGAAGGCGATCCAGTGGGGACGTGACAATCAAGCAGCCTCGAAGCTCGAAAAGGCACCAATCCGCTGGATACTTGATGATGCCCGCAAATTCACGGCACGCGAGGTGCGTCGCGAACGGGAGTACCATATCCTTCTTGTCGATCCGCCGAAGTTTGGGCGCGGACCCAAGAATGAGACATGGGATTTGTTCACCGATCTGCCGGCGCTGTTGAATGATTGCGCGCAACTTGCCTGCACCAAGGACGCCGCGATGGTGCTGACCGTCTATGCCATCCGGGCTTCAGCCATTGCCTTTGCGGAGCTTACGGCGGAGACATTCGCCAGAGCAGGTGGCGTGTTGGAAGTTGGTGAACTTGCGATCCGCTCGAAGGATAGCCGTGCCGTTGTGCCAACATCTTTGTTCGTGCGGTGGGCGTCACATGCGTGATGTGCGAAAGCAGCGGCCAAGCTTCGAGCCCAAACCGATTTCCAGTCTGCAAAACGATCGGATCAAGGCAATCCGGGCGCTTGACATGCGCAAGGTGCGCCGGGAAACGGGGCTGTTCCTTGCCGAGGGAACCTCTGTTCTGATCAGCGCGAGGGAGGCGGGCTGGCCGCCGGAAACCTTGCTCTATGAACCGAACGGAGCTCAAAGTCCCGCGGTGCGAGGTCTCATCGACGGAGCGTTGCAGGCTGGTTGTGAGGTGCTCGAGGTGACGCCGGCTGTTTTGGCGAAGGTCGCCTCCAAGGACAATCCGCAGGCTATCCTCGGTGTTTTTAAACAGCGTTGGCCCGTGGCGCCAGAGGGTAAGGAGGTTGCGGAGGATGGGCTCTGGCTGGCCTTGGAAGACGTGCGCGATCCTGGCAATCTCGGGACGATTATCCGCACGATCGATGCGGTGGGCGCTTCTGGCGTCATCCTTGTTGGTAACTGTTGCGATCCTTATGCGCGCGAGTGCATCCGGGCCACCATGGGTTCCGTTTTCGCGGTGCCGCTGGTTCGGATGACGCGGCAGGCGTTTCTTGTGTGGCGTTCTGGGTGGCCCGGCGATGTCGTTGGGCTGCACCTATCAGGTGCGGAGGATTTTCGCGATGTCCGGTATCGGGAGCCGGTACTTGTCGTAATGGGAAGCGAGGGGCCGGGCCTGTCGGGCGAACTGACGAAAGCCTGTTCAAGAAAGGTGAAAATTCCTATGGCCGGCGATCTCGATTCCCTGAACCTTGCCGTTGCCACGGCGCTGACACTCTATCAAATTCGCGGGCCTCGCCTAAGCCTTTGAAAGTTCCATCTCGATGCGCATCGAATATCACCGTACGCTGATCGCAGACCAGGTTCGCAACCGCGTCCTGTATGAAGCTTTGAAGGCTGTGATTGAACCCGGCAAGACGCGGGTCGCCGACATCGGTGCGGGTACGGGGCTATTGGGGGCAATGGCCGCCCGGCTCGGTGCGCGCGAAGTCTTCTTGTACGAGACGGCAGAAGTAGCGGGCGTTGCCGAAACGGTGATCGCGGCTAGCGGACTGCAGAACTGTGTGTTGATGCCGTGCCACTCAACTGAGATGCAGGACCCGCCGGAAGTCGACGTCATCATTTCGGAAACGCTCGGCAATTACGCTTTTGAAGAAGACATCATCACGACCTTGAACGATGCGCGTTGCCGCTTCCTGGTGCCAGGTGGGGTTATCCTGCCGCGCGGGATTGTTCAATACGTGGCGCCTGTCATCGCGCCTCGCCTCGATGCCGAGCTCAGGGCGTGGGAACAGACCGGCCGGGAGTATGGTCTGGACCTTAGTCTGCCGCAGGTGATGAGCTTCAATAACGTTTATGTGCGGCGGCTTGCGACGGGTGAGCTTCTTGCCGCCGGTGAACGCGAATGGGATCGCGTCGACCTGCACCAGGAAGCAGATCCGCAACGCGCGGGGCGGGTCAGCTGGGAGATGGACGCGCCAGCAGCGATCTATGGTTTCGCGGTTTGGTGGCAGGCGGATTTTGGTGAAGCCTTGAGCTTATCTACGGGCCCCCGAAGCGGCGGCGACGCACTGGGAGCAACTGTATTTCCCGGTCGAAGAGCGGCTGCAGGCCGAGGCCGGGATGCAGCTTCGCGCGCAGTTTACGTCGATGAGCTCGCCGGAGGCCGGGACACACCTTGCGTGGAGTTCCGAACTTGCCGCGGCAGACGGTCAGATCGTCGCGTGTCAGGATATGGATCTCGATAGGGGCTACCTGCCTTGATAGATCTAACTGGACCGGGCCGCCACCGGGGCCGGTGCGGCTTTCTTGACGACCTCCTCAATGCGTCCGGCGGGTTCATCTCCGGAAGCGCTGTGAATGCCACTCATGCCGGTTGGAAGCCCAAACAAGAACACAGCGACCAGCGCCAAGATGAAGGCGGTGACCAGTATCGTGATGGCGAATGATGCCGCCACTCCCATTAGCTTTTAGCGGCTGGTCCGTTTCAAAGATCTCAGCCAGCGTTCGCGAGTTGTGATGCCGGTTTGCGGCTGGCGGTCGCCCTCGCTTTGGCCGGCCGCGGTGGGTTCGGGTTCCGCTCCCACGGTTTTCGCAATGTCCACGTCGTCCGAGAGTGGGGCAACATCGCCACTTTGACCTGCCGCCACTTGTGTGTCCTGCAGGGATAGCTCGTCATCGCCGGAGGAGGGATCATTTTGATCTTAATGCCTAGGTCGTCGCCCTAGGACAATCGCAGGCCCGCGCTCAAGGCGAAGGGTTGCTTCGTCCTCGTTCGAGGCGCTTCTGATGCTAGCGGATCTAGAATTATCGGCTGCGCGCTCTTTCGCTGCGGGATTGATTGCCGGTCAATGCTTGTACAGTCATTGACAATGCTCCCCGCCCGCAAAACGGACGCGGATAAGCCTTCGCAACGTGAGCTGCGAATGCTTGGCCATCGGAGTACAAATACACCCTCCTAGGACCCGAAACCCGCCGCGGCTCAGATTCCCCCCAAAAGTTGATCGCGCGCCACTCGCGCACTGGCCGGTCCCACACCCGCCAGTAATCCACAATATAATGCAAACGCAGCTTGCGCAACTGCTCCGTGTGCACTGTCTCCCGACGGCGGTAAACCGTTGGCTAGCTGGGTTGGGCGTGCGATTAAGCGGGGGTAATCACTGCTTGGGCCAATGACGGAGAATGGGAGATTGCGGGCATGATGCTGATGATCGTGGGGTTGGTGGCGTTTTTCACAATCCATCTCATTCCTACCAACCGCGAACTGCGCAACGGGTTGGTCGAGCGCTTTGGTGAGACGGGTTACAAGGGGTTCTTTTCGCTGGCCTCGCTTGTCGCCTTTATCCTGATCGTGTTCGGATATGGGAAGATGCAGGCGTATCTGGGCTCAAAGAACCCGGTTCTATGGGAAGCGCCAACCTGGGCCAGCCACTTGGCCGCGTTGCTGATGCTGCTAGCGTTTATCGCGCTGGTTTCGGCCTACATTCCTTCGCGCATCGGCGCCATGCTCAAGCATCCGATGCTGGTCGCCGTGAAAATCTGGGCGCTTGCGCATTTGCTGGCCAATGGCGATGTCGCGTCGCTGGTGCTGTTCAGTTCATTCCTCGCCTTTGCTGTCTACGACAGGATCTCGCTAAAGAAACGGGGAGATACCGGGCGTACCGCCGAGGGGGCTTCCGCAATCAACGATGCCATCGTTGTCGGTATCGGTTTGTCGCTGTATCTCTTGATGGCCTTTTACGGACACCCCTATCTCATCGGTGTTCCCGTTATCGGATGATGGCTAGTTGCCCCGATGACTGAAATCGGCCGGCTGATTGGAATTGCCCGCCGCGCCAAGCGTCTTGCGCCCATGGAGGTGCTCACGCGAGGACGGATCACCTGCGAGGCCGGGCTTGAAGGTGATCACAAGGGCGCGAAATTCAAGCTACGGCAGATCACCGTTCTGGCGTTTGAGCAATGGCAGGCGGCGTTGCGGGAGTTGCCGGCAAGTTCACCCGAAGACAGCGATGTGTTTTTGCCGTGGACGGCGCGGCGCGCGAATTTGCTTGTGCAGGGTGTGGTGTTGCCGAAGGCGCGTGGCGGTATCGTTCGCATTGGGACTGTGAAGTTGGAAGTGACCTACCCGACGCAGCCCTGCAAGCGGATGGACGACGCCTATCCGGGGCTTCTCAAGGCATTGCATCCGGACTGGCGCGGAGGCATTACCTCGCGCGTTCTTGAGCCGGGGGAGGTCAGGATCGGTGATGACGTGGAGGTGCTGCTGCGACCGCCGAAAAAGAAGATTCGTCTGCCTGGCTGAGACGAGTCGTGCGGAGACAGCCCAATCGTTTTTGGGTCGAGCCGTCTGGCCGAGCAGGTCAGCGCGTGGTGACGATGAGATCGGTGTACTTGCCGGTCTCGTTGCTCTTGCGTTCGTCAGTGACGATGATGGCTGAGCCGGGCTTGATGAGTTCGGCCAGCACATCGGCAACCTTGTCGGGTATTGTTACCCGCTTGAGTGCGTTTTCCGGCGTTTGCGCGGGGCCCGGCGGCAGCTGAACTTTCTTGCGCCTCTTGCGGCCGCGGCGCGTGCGATAGAAGACTGTCTTCTTGTATTTGCGTGCGGCGGTCACGGCCTGCCAGCGCAGATCAGTTCCATCCCGGTTGTACTCGATGGCATGAAAAAGGTGCGTACCGATTGGTGAATCCGGATCGTCGAATTTGACGTCGGCCTGCATGACCGGATCGTAGCCCTGGCGCACGTAAAGTTTGCTGGTCTTCTTGGACAGCAAGATTGTGATCGGCCGTTCGCGGCGCTTATAGGCTTCCTTTGACTCTTTCAAACGGGTGCGGGTCTGCGACAAGGCTTTACGGGCGGCTGCAAACCGGTCCTGAAGAATATCACGGCGCGTCTTGGCCTTCTCGACGGCGGCACGGCGCTCTTCCAAGAGATCATCGAGCGCGTCGCGGTCGGACAGCGCGAGTTCGATTTCGTTCAAGTGGCGGAGGGCTGTTGCCTCAAGCGCTTCCTCTTCGAGTGCGGCTTTGCTCAAGGCCTCTTGATCATGGACGGCGGCAGCACGGAGCATGAAGTCGCGGAAGGAGCGCCGGGTGGCAGAGAGTGCAGCTTCCGAGGCCTTCAAGCGCTGAGATATGTTGCGCGCCTCCGGTTGCAGTTCGCGCTCCGCCTTGATTGCATCGCGCAACACGGCGTTGGCCGTCTTCAGTTTTCCGGAGGCCTTCTTATGCCAATCCTGGATACTTGCGATCTTCTCTTCAAGCATCGTCATCTCGCGAAGCCGATACGCTTCGACCGCGGCCCGCGTGCGCTCTATCCCCTCCGGCAGGCCAATGTGTTCGCTGGCATGTGCCGGTGTAACACCGAGCAGCAAGTTGGCGGCGTCGGCGCCGGTCGATTGATGCTCAAGAGCTGTATCCGCAAGCGAGGCGTACTCCTTAGGGTTGCCAGGCGGCAGAGGCTTGAGAAGTTTGGGGTGGGCGAACGACCGTGGGCTATCGTCGTGGTGGGTGACGATCACACGGGTTCCCAGGCCCGTCATTGAGAAGAGGCGCTTGGAGAATCTATAAGGGAGACGGATGCAGCCGTGCGATGCCGGGTAACCCGGCAGCGGGCCGGCATGCAAGGCAATGCCCGACCAGGTGATACGCTGCATGTTCGGCATCGCCGAGCCGTACAGGTTCGAATAATGCCGGCGGCGCTTCTGCAAAATCGAGAACACGCCCGTCGGCGTGCGATTGCCCGGGCGGCCCGAAGATATCGGCGCGGACGTTATCTTGCCGTTCTTGTCATAGACATCAACGCGTTGGCGTTTGAGCGAAACCATCAGGGTCAGCGGGCCCTGCACCTCTACGGCGGGTTTGCTGCTCTTGCGGCTGCGTTTCGCCGCTTCCGCGGGAAGTGCGACGGTCATCGCGGTCGCCACCAAGGCGGCGACAAGTCCGACCGCTGAAATAGCGTTGAAGAAACGAGACTCTAGACCAGTGTGCATAATCCGATCCGTATAAATTCTATTTCTCCAACCCTAGACGCGCCCAAGCTTTAGGCACGCCGGCACTCAGTACGGCGAGCAACAATGTTAACGCTCTTAGTTAGATCATCTGTTGGTTCATTTTTGGTTAGCAGAGCCGAGCTTTGGCAGGCAACTTTTCTCGGCCCTTCTTGGAGAGTTGAGTCTCCAGTGTTGCCGGGCGTCAACGCAGACGTATCCGGAGTTTTCCGAGAGCTTATGATTGGATCGCGGAAATCTTGTGGCCAATGGCATTTATGGCGTTGTCTGTGTAGGCTCCCGCCGACCCAGGGAACTGGGGCGTTGCAGGTGACCTTCGGTCAAATCTGACCAAAGCTGGAGATTGTACTCGTCCATGTCCTCGCAGTCCGTACCGCTCAAACGTCTGATGGCGCCAGATATTACCGCCAAAAAGGGTGTCGAGCCCATCGTCTCGCTGACCTCCTATCACGCTCATACTGCTGCGATTGCAGATAAGTACTGCGATTTCCTTCTGGTGGGTGACAGCCTTGGTATGGTCATGCACGGCTTTGAGACAACCGTGCCGGTCACGCTCGAATTGATGATTATGCATGGCAAAGCGGTGGTGCGCGGCGCCAAAAGGGCGCTGGTCGTTGTCGATATGCCGTTTGGCTCCTACGAGGAAAGCCCTGAAGTGGCGTTTCGCAACGCCGCTCGTGTGATGAAGGAAACGGACTGCGGCGCTGTTAAACTTGAGGGCGGGCGGCGCATGGAAGCTACCATTCACTACCTCGTCGAGCGCGGCATACCTGTGATGGGGCACATCGGGCTGACGCCTCAATCGATCAATGTGATCGGCGGATTCAAGGCGCAGGGCCGCGAGGAGGCGGAGTGGTCAGCGATCGAAGAGGACGCCAGCGTGGTGGCGGAAGCCGGGGCCTTTGCGGTTGTCTTGGAGGCCATGGCCGAACCGTTGGCTGAGCGCATCACTCGTTCAATTCCGATTCCGACGATCGGAATCGGTGCTTCGGCTGCCTGCGACGGACAAATCCTTGTGATGGAGGATATGTTGGGCCTGTCTCCTCGGGTTCCCAAGTTCGTGAAGGAGTTCGGCCGGATCGGCGATTCAATCGACAAGGCGATTGGCTGGTATGCCGAAGAAGTGCGTAAACGCAGTTTTCCCGAGATGCAGCACACGTATGCGATGAAGACGCCGCAGCCGGAAGCAGGTGATAGGGCGCACTTGGGCACCGCTCAGGCCACGAAAAAGTCGAAAACCAGAAGCAACTGATTGGGTTAAATGTTTGAGGATGCCGTAAATCTGTGCTCCTGCTTGGTCCTGCGCACCGCCAGCGGCGTTGCTTTCGGGGTGAAAGACGTTATCAATCGCGCGGTTGGATTGGTCCCGTCGGCATAATTGCCGTCGCTTAAGCGTTGGGCTCAATGGAGTACAGCGTAGCTACAAGCATAGAAACCAGAAGAGAAGGCATAGACAAAGAAGCGCCATGGTCGACAGCAACGACAGTTTTCTAAGAGAAGTAAAAGAAGAAATCGACCGTGAGCGTCTGGAGAACCTCTGGAAGCGCTATGGGACCTTGATTGTCGCGGCCGGGGCCGCCGTCATTGTTTCTGTCGCCGGATTTCAGATCTGGAGCTGGACGGCGAAGAGTGCCGCGGAGCAGGCCGGAGCTGACTATCAGACGGCTCTGCAATCGGTTTTCGACAGCAAACTTGACGATGCCAGTGGGGCCTTTGCCAAGTTGAGCAAGGATGCTCCGACGGGATACGCAACACTTGCAGAGCTGCAGCTGGCGGCGACGCTCGTGGAGCAGGGCAAGAAAGCCGAGGCGCTAAAGAAGTTTGATGAGCTGTCGAAACGCAGCGGCGTCGACAATCTGTTGCGCGGATTCTCGGCGTTGCAGGCAGCTTCGCTAAGACTTGGGGAAGCCGACTTTACCGAGATGCAGAATCGGCTCAACGATCTTGTTAGAGCTGGGAGTCCGTGGCGGTTCAATGCGCACGAGCTTTTGGGTATGGCCGCGTTGAGGGCTGGTAAGTTGGATGAGGCTCGCAGTTCGTTTACGACGATTTTGGGCGACAACGATGCGCCGCCCGCGATGCGGCAACGTGCTGAGTTTCGTATGGCGCAGGTCGCTGCGAGTGAAGGCGAGACCAAGTCGGATACAGAGAAGGGCGATGCCGCAAAGTCGGTCGGTTCTGAGAATACCAAGTCCGAAGCGACAAAGTCTGAGGCGGCCAAGCCTGAAGTGACGAAACCTGAGGCGGCCACGGCGAAGCCGACAAAGTCCGAGGCAGCCAAGCCGGAAGCTACGAAGCCTGAAGCGGCCAAGCCGGAAGCGAGTAAGCCCGAGGCGGCCAAATCCGGAGAGCCTGCCGACGCGAACAAATAGATCGCAGGCACGCTCGTACTTGCCGGGGGAGACGGCACGAGAGGGGATATCGAATGTCAACGAGGGCAACCTTGAAGTTGAACCGCATGGCTGTTTTCGCCGTGTGCGTTGCCGGTTTATCACTCGTCGTCTCCGGTTGCTCTGACAGCCTGCCCAGCCTGCCGAAGATGAGCCAGCTCAACCCATTCGCTGAAAAGCAGACGCCGTTGCCTGGGCGCCGCGTTTCGGTGCTTGAGCTCAACGATAAGAAACCGCAAGAACTGGCCATCGCCACGGCCCCGATTGTGCTGCCGCCGCCGGAAGTAAATGACGACTGGTCGCAGCCTGGCGGTGTCGCAAACAACGCTCCCGGCCATCTGCTGGTGAATGCAACGCTGAGCAAGTCCTGGAGCGCTGATGCCGGTACGGGATCGAGCAAGGCAGGCCGGATCACGGCCACGCCGCTGGTCTTCGGCGGACGCGTGTTCACGCTTGATGCGGCCGGTCAGGTCAGCGCTTTTTCGGCTTCAGGCGGTGCAGCCATCTGGCGGGTTTCGCTCGTGCCAGAAAGCGAGCAGAATGCCGGCACCGGGATCATGTCGCAGATGACGTTATCTTCGAGTGCCCGTGGCGGTTTTGGCGGCGGTCTTGCCGCGGAGAACGGCCAGCTGTATGCGGTTAGCGGGTATGGCCGGGTAGCGGCCTTCGATCCAGCGACGGGCAAAGTGCTGTGGGACAAGAATCTCGGCACGCCGGTAAGAGCAGCGCCGACGGCAGCTGACGGCCGCCTTTTCGTCATCAGTATGGGAGGACGCTTTTATTGCCTTAACGGGCTTGATGGCAACGAGATATGGGTGGTCCGAGGGTTGCCTCAAAAAGCCAGCCTGGTGATGAACGTCAGTCCGGCGGTCGATGGTGATATCGTTGCGGTTCCCTATCCTTCCGGTGACCTCGTCGCGCTGAACGTCGCTGACGGGTCGGCGCGCTGGTCGGAAAACTTGTCGCGTTCGCGGGCAATGTCGCAGCTTGCCTCCTTGCGTGATGCGGCGACCCCGGTGATCAAGGACGGCGTTGTCTTCGCGGTTGGCCATTCCGGCCGGATGGTGGCGACAAGGGCGCAAACCGGTGAACGGTTGTGGACGCTGAATGTACCGGGTACCCAGAGACCGTGGGTGGCTGGTGAGGCCGTATTCGTGGTCGATACCGGCGGTCAGCTCATGGCTGTCGATCGCACGACCGGCAACACGCTTTGGAGCGTCAATCTCTCTGGTGGCAAGACCTGGTCGGGGCCGACGCTGGCTGGCGGACAGCTATGGCTGGTTTCGGGCAAGGGCGCCCTCGTCGGCGTGGATCCCGTAACGGGGCGGGTGGTGACGCAAAAAGACGTTGGCGGCGGGTCATTCATTGCCCCGGTAGTGGCGCAAGGCCGGATGTACGTCATGCGTGACGACGCGACTCTGTTGTCGCTTAACTGATCGACAGAAATTCCGAATATTGACGTGACCTGCCGGAAATTATCCGGCGGAAGCTAAAACCATGCCTTGCTGGCGGGAATTGTGCGGATGGCGGGTGCCGTGCGATAGACACGCATGGCTACTTCCACCGATGAGATTGCAGAAAACAACCAGCCTCCGACGATTGCCATCATCGGCCGGCCGAATGTTGGCAAATCGACGCTATTCAATCGCCTGACCGGGCGGCCGACGGCACTCGTCTCCGATCTGCCGGGTCTGACGCGCGACCGGCGCCAGGGCGAAGCGGAACTTGGGACGCACCAGGTCGTCCTGATCGATACGGCGGGGCTTGAAGAGGCCGCCGCCGGGTCGATCCAGGCGCGGATGCGGGAACAGAGCGAACAGGCAATCGCCGAAGCCGAACTGATACTGTTCGTGATTGATGCGCGGGACGGTGTGACACCTGCTGATGATGTTTTCGCACGAGTGGTTCGCAGCGCCGGACGACCCAGCATTCTGGTCGCCAACAAATGTGAGGGGCGGGCCGGGCAGGATGGTTTCTACGAAGCCTTTGAATTGGGTCTTGGTGCACCTATTCCGGTCTCCGCCGAGCATGGTGAGGGTATTGGTGAACTCATCTCCGACATGATGGCGGCGCTCGGTATGCAGGAGGAAACCAGGACCCGGGAGCGCGGCCGCCGGCGCGGTGCTGACAAGGAAGCCAACCGCAAAGAACAAGAAGCGCGGCGCCAGCGGGTGCTCGACCGGCCGCTGCGCGTCACGATCGTTGGCCGCCCGAATGCCGGCAAGTCGACGCTGGTTAATGCGCTAATCGGTGAAGACCGGATGATTACGGGACCAGAGCCGGGGCTGACGCGAGATTCCGTTTCAACCGACGTGACCATCGACGGGCGCCAACTGCGGCTGTTCGACACCGCCGGGTTGCGCCGGAAGGCCAAGATCCAAGATAAGGCGGAGAAGCTCTCGGCCAGTGATACCATCCGGGCGATCCGGTTTTCCGAGGTTGTCGTTTTGCTGATTGACGCGGAGCGCGGTATCGAGCATCAGGATCTGACGATCGCGGATATGGTGGTCAAAGAAGGCCGCGCGCTCGTAATAGCGGTCAATAAATGGGACGTCGTTACGGAAAAGCAGGCGCAATTGAAGGTGCTGCGAGAGGCATTGAAGGACCGCCTGGCGCAGGTGCCAGGTATCAAAATGGTGACGATTTCCGCGCTCGCCGAGAAGGGCCTGGAAGGACTGATAAGGGCAATTTTTGAAACCTATGAGATTTGGAACCGGCGTGTGCCGACACCTCAACTCAACCGTTGGCTCCAGGAAGCACTGGTCCGTCACGCTCCACCAGCGGTTGCCGGACGCCGGATCAAGATCCGCTATATTACGCAGCCATCGGCCCGGCCGCCGACGTTTGTCGCCTTTTGTTCGCGCGCCGAGCAGGTGCCTCAGAGCTACGTGCGGTATCTAACCAACAGCCTTCGTGACGTATTCGACTTGCCGGGTGTGCCGATTCGTCTCAACCTACGAAAGGGCGAAAACCCGTATGCGACATCGAAACATCGCAGTAAATGAGCTCCGGGGCGAGCAGTTGGCCCCGATATCGACATTTGTAATAATTTGTAATAGGCGCACGCGTTGACACAGCTTCCTGTAAGAGGGCTTGCAAGAATGAAGGTTTTGAAAAGGATCAAAAACGGTAACGCCGCGATGGCCATTGGCGTGATTGTCGGGGCCAGTGCCCTGGTTGGTTACACTGCCGGCGCCAGCGCGCGTGCAGTGCCTGACACCGTCAAGGTTGCTTGCAGCAGCGACTACAACCGGTTCTGTCCACGCTACAAAGTTGGTACCAGCAAGCTCAACCGGTGCATGCGCTCGAATGGTAAGCGGCTGTCCCGGGTCTGTGTTCGCGCGCTGATCGACCACGGGATGGTGCCGCGCAGTCTTCTGAAAAAGGCTCGCCAGCGCCGCTGAGCTTTGCTTGGACCCCGGCGATGGCGAATTCTCCAGGTTCCAAGCAGCTGCTCATTGAAGAACAAAGGCCGTGACCGAGGTACTCTTCTATCACCTGGAACGTCAGCCGCTTGACCGCGTTCTGCCCAGTTTGCTCGAAAAGACGCTAGAGCGCGGCTGGAAGGCAGTTGTTCGCTCCGGCAGCGAGCAGAGGCTCGAAGCTCTTGACCTCGTTTTGTGGACTTATCGCGAGGAAAGTTTCCTACCGCATGGGACCAAAAAGGACGGGCACGCGGACCTGCAGCCTATTTATCTGACGACCGGTGAAGAGGTCCCCAATGACGCCGGTGTTTTGTTCCTGGTCGACGGGGCTGATACTTCAAAATTCGATGGTTTCGTGCGCATCGTGCACATGCTTGACGGCCAGGATAACGAGGCTCTGGCCCTGGCGCGGCAGCAATGGAAAGCGGCGAAGGCGGCTGGCTGCTCAGTGACCTACTGGCAGCAGAACCGCCAGGGGCGGTGGGAAAAGAAGGCGTAAGCGCCAAGGCTGGCCGGAACGCTGGTTTCGTTCGTTTCGGCACTCGGATCAAGCAATGACCTATCGGCATGCATTGCACGCCGGCACGTTCGCGGACGTTCTCAAGCATTTCTTGTTTGCGCGCGTGATTGCGCATCTGAAACATAAGCCGGCACGGTTCCGCGTCGTCGATACGCACGCTTGAGCGGGGCTGTATGACCGTGGTTCAGAACAGGTCTCAACCCGCCCTACACATTGGCTGATGAGCTGGGGCGTGCCCTGCCTTTCCTAGTTCGTGTTCTAGAACAGGGAGATGGGGTTTTTTCACGGTGGATTGGCTGTCGCGGTGAGGCTTGTAACGGGGTGAGTATAAGGCGCAAAAAGCGTAGCGCCGGTGCCACGGAGGGTTGCGAAAACACCTAAACGGCGTGGATTACCGTGAATGCCCAATATGCAACGTGATTCTGATGCTGCATCGTGCCGCCCATAGAAGGGGCTCCTTGAAAGGGCGTTCTCAGGAGAAACCATCATGCAGAAAATCATGACGACTTCGGCGAAGTTTGCACTTGTTGCCGGGCTTGCTTTGAGCGTCGGTTTTGGTGCCAGCACCGTGGAAGCAAAAACCTGCTTCAAGAAAGCGGGACAGGGCACGGCCGGATCGCTGTCAGGGGCAAAGTTCCAGGTTGATGAAGTGCTGCTGCAGGCCACCGACTGGAGTGCCTGGGCGGAATGGATGGCGACTGGCAATACCAGCGCTTACGACTTCGGTAAGCGCAAGTATCGCTGCAAGAAGGGTGGTCTTGGTTACGAGTGCTACGGCACCGCCACGATCTGCAAGAAGTAGCCGCTTGCCGTGTCCTGCAAGCTGAAACTCACTTGACGTCGAAAACCGGGCATTTCGCGGAGGTGCCCTATATTTTTAAAACTCCCGGCCATGTCCGGGAAGTTGGGAGTTTGTTGATATGAAGTCTCTCATCTTTGCGACCGCTATGGTTGCCGCAGCTTTCGCAACGTCCGCAGCACAAGCAAGCTGCGTTAAAGCTGGCGGTGAATCGACCATGCTTACCGAAGATATGGCGAAGTTCATGGCCAAGGCTGCGCTTAACAATTCGATCAAGAACAACGGTTTTAAACCATCGGGCAAGCTGCTGCTGACATGCAAGCCTGCACCGCTTGGCACGCACTGCGTGGCGAATCAACGCGCCTGCAAATAAACAACGTACCACCGCCGGTGGTCTGTTGAATGCAGGGAACCTCGAGATGCTCGAGGTTCTTTCCTAATCGTTAGCCAACGTCTGTCGATAGTCGATTGCTCAGGCAGCTGAAGTTGCTTCAGGCCCTGAAAGGAAAGATACGCCCTATGTGAATTCGTTGCTGAAATAACGTCTGGATAGGGTAGTTTAGTGGGATCAACCCCCTGCGGGTCTTTGCCGGGGTCAGGAGTGAAGTCATGAAGTGTTTGTTGCTGAGCGTCGCGTTCTTTCTTGGGCTGTCGGCAGCTGTTTTCGAGGCCAATGCCGGTGATCGAGGGTATCGCAGCGATAGCGGGCAAAAGAGTTCCCGCGGCGGTCCGAAGGTCAAAGGCTACTCGCAGCGCCGGGGCGGTTATTCGTACAGTTACGACGACACCATCAACACCTACAGCAATGTTAATGAGTTTCGTGATCCCGATGTCGACCGCCAGTCAATCATGGGGCCGTTTGACTCCGGTTTTTTCTTTGACAGTGCGACCGGCCTTGCTGGAGGCAGCGCGCCTTACATGAACTAACGCGATTAGATTTCGTGTTTGATTACAAAGGGCCGTCCTCAAGGGGCGGCCCTTTTTCTTTCCACAATAGAATAACAGGTGTGATCTTCCCGCAAGGGTCGCGGGGATTCTGTCTGGGGCCTCTAGGCACGCGTATTTGGTCCGACTAATGTCCGGCTTGGTTAATTGTCCATCAACATCGCTCGAGTGTTCCAATGCGCCTTGCCACCACACTTCTTGCCGCCGTTCTTGTGTCAGCCACGTTCTTCATGGCCACTTCACCGGCCGAAGCCAAATGCACGCGCTTGGCTTTCTCTGTGAATGACTATGGCAAAGTCGGTCCTACAAAGGACGCCAAAGACCTGCTCGACAAGTACATCTCCAAATGGACCGCCGAGCAGGGCATCTCGAATTACCGCACGGGTAAGAAAGACGTCACGTGCGAGTTGTTCCTCGACTTCATCGTCTTCGACGAATACACCTGCCGCGCGGAAGCCAGCGTCTGCTGGTGAGCCTCGCCCGCAGTTACGGATTGCGATGATGCAGGCTGCCGCGGGTGCCTCAAGGCACCCGCGTTCAGTCAGGCGGAGGCAGGCTGCAGGCGATCAAGTCTCAGCCTGTGGCGGCTGTCGGTGATCAGCAAGACGCTGCCATAGCCGGCGATCACAACGCCGAGCGCGGTCGCGCCTGCAATCAAGAACATGATCATGATTTGGTATTTGGTCGCTTCGATTGGATCGAGGCCGGCCAAGATCTGACCTGTCATCATGCCGGGAAGAGCCACGATTCCGGAGGCGGCCATGGCGTTTAAAATCGGCATCAGGCCGGTGCGCAGCGCCAGTCTCAGGGTTTCGCCGATTGCTGAGAAGCGATTGGCACCGAGCGATAAGCGCGCCTCGATCGCGGCTCTGTCGCGGTTGGCTGATTCGAGAAGCGTGCTGGTGGTGAGGGCGATGCCGGTCATGGCGTTGCCAAGCACCATGCCGAGGATCGGCAGCACGTAACGCGGCTGATACCACGGATCGGGTCCGATGATACCCAGAACCGCGAAGCCCGTTCCAAGGGTTCCAACAAGCAACAGCGTGCCGGAACCGAGAAGGTAGGCGGCAAAGCCTTTGGGCCGCCGGGACAAGCGTGAAATGATTTCATAGCCGGCAACGAGGATCATGATGGTGGCCAGCCCGGCGGTCCAGACCGGGGAGGTCTGCGCGAAAATCCATTTCAGAACGAAACCAATCATGGCCAGCTGTAGGGTCATGCGAACAGAATTGATCAAGAGCGTGCGTTCGAGCCCCAGGGCGAAGGCCCACGAAACCGCGCCATTGATCAGCATCAGCGTGGCGGCGAGGACGAGATCGGAGATGTCGAGGGGGACATAGGTCATTGAGCGGGCTCTAGCGGGTCTTGATGTCTGTCAGAACCTGTTCGGCACCATACTGTGAGGTGCCGGGGTGTTCGTCGACGGGGGCTAACTGCAGGCGCAAATCAGCCAGTCGTGCCACCTGTTCGCGATCATGACTGATCAGCAGAATGCTGCGGCCGTTTATGAGCTGATACCGCAGCACTTCCTCGACGAGTGCGGTATTGCGCGGGTCCAGCGCGGAGGTGGGTTCATCGAGGACCAGGACAGGCGGGGCGTCGATGAGAGCTCGGACAAGCGCCAGGCGCTGGCGTTCGCCTGTCGACAGGACCGATATGGGTTTGTCGAGCATCTGAGGTTTGAGATTGAGACTTGCCAGGAGCCGCAGTACGCCATCTTTGGATTTCTTGTCGCTTGGCAACGCCTCGCCTGGTGTGTCGGTCCACCAGCCCGGTTCCGAGGACAGATAACGCACCAGGCGACGCCATTCGGGTGCGGCGGTTTCCATTCGCTCGGCACCGTCGACGAAGATATGGCCGTTTGCTGGTTCAAGGTCAGCAAGTGCGCGCGCCAAGCGGGTTTTGCCGATGCCGGATGGGCCTTCTACGGCCATGCATTCGCCGTCGCCGACTTCAAAGCTCAGCGAAGGCAGGTTGGCTATTTTCAGTTTCTCGACGCGAAGCAAAGATGACTGCTCTTTGATGGGAATGCGAGTTCGTTCCAGCAGTAGCAGTCATGGCGCAAAACAGCCAGTGGGACGCCGGGCCGATTGGCTTAAGCGTCAACGACACCTACCAAGCCACTGATCTTTGGTGCCAAGGTGGTGCGGTCAAACGGTTTCAGGATAAAATCGCTGATGCCGGCGCGAAAGGCTCTTCGCAGATCGACGGGGTCGGCTTCGGTGACGCAGTACAGGATCTGGGGGACGACTTCGGCGCTGATCTTCTTCAGCGAAGTGAGAAAGCTCTTCGCGCTCATCGTCGGAAGATGCCAGTCGAGCAGAATGAGGTGGGGCATCGAAGACATGCACCGCTCAAAGGCTTCCTCGGCCGTTGCGGCCTCGATTGGGATGTGCCCCATCTCCTCGACGATCTTGGCGGCGACTTTGCGAATGACGTCCGAGTCGTCGATGATGAGGCAAAACTTCATTGGTCCCAATTTCCGAGAGCTGGATATGGTGTGGGCGTCATTTCTTATACATTGTCGCTATAATCGTTAAAAGTGCGTTAAAATTTTTATGAAAATGCGTTGTTTGTCGCCTGAAAACGATTAAATCAGCGCTCTGACTGATGTGTCAGGCACGGGCACCAATCAAGATATCTTCGCCGTCTTGAAGGATCTCTACACGCATTCCGGTCACGCCAGCCAGACGCCAAGTGTAGTAGGCCTGGATATTCATGGCATTCAGTTCGCCATCGGAGGTTCCGGCGACGATATCGGTCAGATACTGAGGCGGCCGTGCGCTGGTGCCCTTGCAGCGTAGTTCAAAAGCGGGTTGTTCAAGCGTGCCAATTATCGAGACGGCGATTTCACCGCCGCGCGGCAGCGCTGTTACCGAAGCCGAAAGAAGGTTCAAGAGTAGCTTCACGTAGTCTTTGGCCATGTGGCCGGGAGGCCCGTTCCAAACCAGTACGTGTTTGCCCTTGCCAAGGTATCCGCGGGAGATCTGCTCGGCCATTGTCAGGTCAATCTGGGCACCAGCCGAGCCCGCTGCTCCAAAAGCGAAGCGAGCGAACTGCAGGCGCGCGGAGGCCTGTTCGGTGACGTTGCGGATGACATCGAGGGCATAGCTTTGGGCCTCTGCGTCGTCGTCCTCGTCTAGGATTTCCAGGCCATTGTAGATCGCTCCAACCGGGCCAATGACGTCATGACATATCTTGCTTGAAATGAGTGCGGCGAGTTCGAGGTCGGATGGATTGTCAATTTTCATGGATGTCGCGCCCTTGGTCGCCCGTGCTGGACGGTTTTGTTCAATGTGGTGCGGTGGCCTGGATAATGGTTCTATCTAGAACTAAGACTGGACCACGATCGCTTGCTTTTCTTAGAGCGTGATTCTCGGTTCTGTTGAACGCCGCGCGCGCTTGCAGTCCGCAAGATCTACGACGAGGGCCTTGGGAATCACCTGGAGCACAGGCTAAACCTGCACAAATACAGCGGCCAAAGCGTAGCAGAGTTGGGTGGGTTTGCGACAGGCTAGTTCCACCTAACCGGCTCGGTCGGCCACACTTTCGTAACATCTTCAGAGCAATGGTAAGATTGCAAGGGATTCGCGTCGGGCGGCAGGGAGATGTTGTTAGCACCCCTGCTGGAAAGTTGTGTGGACTTGATGCAAGCGGACCACCATTGGGCCGCTCCACGAGAACGTGAGCTCTCTATGTTGAAAACTGAAATATCTCACCCTTTGGGCCTGGGCCTTCTGGGCAAACTTTCTCTCTTTGCTGCGTGTGCGGTTTTCATTTTCTGTACTCAGGTGAGGGCGCAAGAACAGCTTCCCTGGAAGGATGAGCCTCGTCGCGGCAACTACGACGTTTATCGCGAGGTCCCTCAGGCGGATGCCCGGGGTTCGGCAAGCAGCCGGGACCGGCTGCCTAGTTATGTGGCGCCAGATTCGCAGTACCGGGATGATAGCTACGGTTCAGGCAGTGCCTACAATCGCGGCGGTACGAGCGGTACCTACTCTGATAATGATGCGCCTGCGCGACGTGATCCGCCGCCGGCCGAGCGCAACTACGATCGCGCCGATTACGATCGGGGGGCACCCCCAGAAGAGCGTTATGAACGCTACGAGGACGGGGCGCCGCCGCCCGGCGTACCCTACAAAGAGCCAGATACCTTCTCTCAGAGCGAGATTATGCGGACTGGACACGGGTTTTTCGGTTCGGTCAGCACGGGGCTAGCGCAGGTCATCGAGAAGGCGTTCCGTGAACAGGGGCAGCCCAACGGGTACATCCTTGGCGAAGATGCGGGCGGAGCCTTCATTGCCGGTCTTAGATACGGTGAGGGCCGGCTTTATACGCGCGATGCCGGCACCTACAAGGTCTATTGGCAGGGACCGACGCTGGGTTACGATTTCGGTGCGGAGGGCTCCAAGACGATGGTGCTCATCTACAACTTGAGAGATCCGAGCCAGATTTATCAACGTTATGGCGGAGTCCAGGGCTCAGCTTATCTGGTTGGTGGGGTCGGGCTGCAGCTCATGCAGCGCGATGATGTCACGCTGGCACCGATTCGTTCAGGGGTTGGGCTTCGCCTGGGTGCGAATGTGGGGTATTTGAAGTATACCCGCACCCCAACCTGGAATCCTTTCTGAGGGACGAGGTTGATTGTCCGCCGGGGGGCAGCGCAGCTGACAGCTCTTCGGCTTGGATGGGTGAACGGGTGAGAGGGTCCGGTGCCTGCGCGATATGTGGAGACAGCCGATTGGTCTATCGTTGTGATAATAAGCTGGGGGCGAAGGCGTGTTGACCATCGAAGCGGTCATGCTCACGGCGCTTGGCTTTCTCATCGCCGTGTTTGCCGGATTGCTCATCTTACCGGCGTATAAGCGCCGTACGATTCGGCTCAACACCGAGGCCATCAAGCGTTCAATGCCGCTGACGGAGGCGGAAATCCGCGCTGACAAGGACCGGCTGCGCGCCGACTATGTCCTGTCGATCCATGAACTTGAGAGCAAGCTCGAAAAGGCGACGCTCGCGCACGCCCGTCAACGTGTCGACATCAACCGCCGCGATGCCGCCATCAGTGCGCTTGAAGAGGAGCTCGAGCGGTTGCGCGTTTCTCTGGAAGAGCACGAAAACGCGCATCGTGTTCTTGAGCAGACGATCATGGACCGACTGCCACGTGTCGAAGCCCGGCTGGCGGAGGCGAGACGCCTTGTGCTGCAGCGCGACCGGGAAATCGCGCAGTTGTCGGAGACGGCCGACATTCAGACACGCGCTTTGCAGGAAGCCGCTCAGATGAATACGAAGGGGCGCGATGAGCTGTTGCGTCTCAACGCCACTCTTGCCGCGCGGGCCGCTCGCGGACGCGACAGTTATGGTGACGACCGCCAGGACGGCGAAGTGGCGCTGCGCACGGAGCTTGAAGCCTTGCGGGCGAAGTCGCGCGAACAATCCTCAATGATCGCACGTCTGCAAGGACTGCTCGGCCGGACCGGAAGCCGCGTTGGTCTTGGTGGCGACAAGCGGGGCGATGAAGGCTCTGCGGTGCACGACGCCGGCGGCGAAGGAATGCCGCTTGCCGTTTACAACGCTGATGAAGAGATTGCCCGGCTGAGAAGCGAACTCACCGAAGCCGAAGCAATGTTGCGATCGGTGCAGACCTCAGCGGATGCAGGTTTGGAGAATGCCGCGCGGCTGGACACGGAGATTGCCAAGCTGCGGGCCCGTAATGAGGACTTGCAAGCCGAACTGCAGACCGTGCGTGCGGAGGTGGCGGCCTATAAGGAGGTCGAGTCGGGCGACAAGTCGCTGCGTGAGGGCAAAACGGCCATGCGCGCAAAAATCGCGTCGCTGGAATCACAGACTTCAGAGCAGACGGGAATTATTCAGCGCTTGCGGGCGGAGATCGCTTCGGCCAACGAACGGACGGCACGTCAGGCGGCGCATTTCACCGAGGAGCTGCGCCGGCTTGGCGCCGGCACCTATCAAACGACGGCGTCTCCGCAACGCAGCCGGTCGGAGGCTTCGGGACGGCGGTCACTGTCTGACCGTATCAACGAAGTTGGCCCCGCGGGCGACCGGTCGAGTGAGCCAGCGTCCGCTGCCACGGGGGGAACCGCTGATCTACGTGATATGGAGCGCGCGTCAGGCTTCCTAAAGGCTCTTGGCGGTTCGCGCGGGGGAGGATCGACCGGCGGAAGTCGCGCCGAACAGGAACCTGTCGCTAAGGCGGCGGGTGAGGACGCCTCCAATCCGGAGCCGCGCCGTGGCGGTCTCCTGGAGCGTATTACCCGCAAGCAAGGCTCTGAGTGAATTCAGCCTGTTGCGGTCCGGCGTGTCGTTGCATTGTTTCCGCATCTTCTTTCGTTCTAGGTTCTGTTTTTAGCAATGGTGCCCTTGCACCCAAGCGCGCCATTGCCGCTTGCCTCAGTCAGATCAGTCCTTCTTGTTTAGTGAAGTCTGTGCCGGTGGACGTGACCGAAGCGATGATGGAAACCACCGTAGCGTTGAAATCCGAAAACGCGACCACGGGAACCATGGTGCCGGGGAAAGTGGCGGCGCCGGAAGCCGCCGAAGCGTTTGAAACCACTATGGCGAAGGAACCCGCGGCGGCCGCGATAGCCAACCTCTTGCAGGGAAGCGGCAGCGCTACCATTGACGCCGGTGCTGGCTGCAAATGAGAGGCCCGCCGCATTGGCTTCCATAGGCGTGCCTAGAGCAACGACCGCGCCCAGTGCGACGACGGCAATTCCCTTATGGAACAACTTCATGATCAACTCCGTTTATCGTGACTATTGTTTTGGCGTTATCCGAGTCCATTTCAGCCAATCGAATTGCCCGATGACCTGGGGGGAAAGGATCGGCGCGATTTTCTTTTTCCACCAGTCACGATGCGTGAAGTGTGTGTGAGGAATCGAGAGCTGCGCGTGAGGCGGCGCATACCGCAACATGCGATTGCGGTTATTCTCAACGGCTCTAAGGTCTAAGCGTTGTGCATTTCCATCATGTGAGCGTGTGCCACGTTGTTCAGACCGCTCACTACGATGGCTTTGAGCCTGGGCGTGATCGTTGTCGCATTACTTGTTCTGGCGAACATCTAAGGGGGAGACCAAGCCTTCGCTAGTTGGAGCGTGTCGGTGATGCCGCGGCACGAGGGTTTCCCGGGGCTCGATGGCCATAACGGGGAACGGGAGAGTTTTGGTCTTGGCTCCTCTCCTCAAATCTTATTTCGACAGTCTATACCAGCGACAAACTGGACTTCAGCTTGGAAGCCGACCCAGCATAAATTCGCGCGTGGTCCGTTGGTCTGAGCGAGTGCCTTAATATTGTCTCAGCGAATCAGGTTGGATGAGGTTATCTGCTCACCTAACCAAGGAGATAACAATTGCTACGGCAAATCAGAGCCAAGGATATGGTCGCAGTCACGCTGATAGCGGTGGCAATTCTTATCGCGGTTGACATGTACTTGAATCCATTCGCCCCGTAATCTGTTCAAATCATCTAAACGAAAAAGCCCCGACGGGTCCGCTCCGGGAACCTCAACGATTTAACGGTCGGTTCTCCCGCCGTCACGCCCGGCTGATCCAGTAGATGGCACCAGCAAGTAGGACAAGAAGTCCTAGAGGCATAAGGACAAAGGCACAGACTTCGAATGCTATGCCTTCCATGCCGCATTGTCCCGGCTTTGCCAAATTGACCGCACCGAATCCCAGCGAGAAGAATGACAGTCCGTAGATGATGAATCGCGGACCTGCAGGCAGCTGCGCAAACACCGTCCAAATGATCAATCCAATCAGTAGGACGCTCAACCCAGGATAGGCTGCCCCGTTTGCTTCCGGATGAGGGCATGCGCTAGCTAAAAGAGCTGACAGCACGAAAAAAGCAACGAACAAGAAGTTCGAAATGTCCCGGAGCACCAGACCTACGATTGGCCGCACCATGGGGGGGCACCTTAGTTCTACCAAGGAACGGGCTGGGAGGGTTGCCGCGATTATCGCGGCAACCCTCCCAGCCTACTCAGCTCCAACCCGAGTTAGCACTTCCGCCGGAACCACAGTTGAACCGTCTGAATATGGAAGATTGAACTGGGGTTCGGTGGCGCGGCTTTAGTTCTTGCGAGCGAGATAGCCCTTAGGCCGATCGCAAGGATCGCAATTGATCACGTCATCATTGTCGAGACTGCAAATCGAACCCACCGGCTCGACCCAGGCGATCTAGTAAGTTCCGTGTCCCAGGTTTGCGATTATAGCCCGTTGACGCGTGTTTCACCGGCCGCCGACCAACACGCTGACTATGCGGTAGTCGACCTCTGTCTCACTACGGAACTAGAACTCGTAGTGCCAGCCATTGGCGTAGGTTTAGCATAATATGCTTGCCGACCAGCTCGCTGAGGTCCTGATCCGGCTGTACCGAGAGTTGCTCGTTGGGATCGTCCGGAATCACGTAATCGCAAAGAAGATCATCAGTTGGGGTTAATGCTGAATATTCATAAACTTTGGTCATCGTTTAGCTCTGTTACTGGTTCTGGAATGTTGCGATCACAATCATGCTAGAGCGCCAACGGAAACTAGTCCTGGCGATAGTCTGAGCTTAATTGAGGACGTAAACAAAATATCGAGGGAAGGAGCGTAGCTGCGAACATCGCCGGGCTTTTCGGCCTTCTGAACATGAAAGCGAATTGGCATGCCTTTGGAAACAAGATGACCCGGCGTAAGAGATGGCGGATACCTACGCCGGGTCTCAAGATCGGGAAGCGCAGCCTGGGGCGTCAGAAAGATGTAGGCTCGCTCATGCGCAACAAAACGCAGACAACGCCAACGACGCTGACTGCTGCGTGCAACCCCCGACGCACCCTTCGACAGATGGGTGTCATTTCCCCGACTTCTAATCGGAAGTTGCCGGTCGTGTGATCTAACTCGTCAATTGACTCCACGCAAAGGGTGGGCAGCATGGCCGACGTTTTCATTTCCTATTCAAATGCCGATCGGGCGTTAGCACGGAAGCTCTCCGCGTTGCTGGCGAGCTCTGGTTAAACGACGTGGTGGAACAGCTCCTTAGAGCCAGCCGACACGTACCGCGACAAGATCATGAATGAGATCGATGGGGCCCGTGCAGTCATCCCGATTTGGATCGAGAGTAGCACCCAACAACCTGTCTTTCTGGCTAGAGCCGCAATGTGGACCTGGCGGTGTCTTGGAGAAGCCTTTGCGGAGCTAGCTTGGTGGGTGATTTTTGCCTGTTCAAAGCAGACCGGGCATTCGTTTCGCTAGTATACTTGTTGACGCCGTCGGGTCACCCATGCCCACGGCAGACGGCTCCCGGTCAGGCGTAAAAATCCGGGGCGAGCTTTTGTTTCTGGATGAGATCACGGTCGTGGCAGACGAACATGAGTGCGTCTTCCTCGCGGCGAATGCGATTGATTTTACGAATGCTCTCTAGGGCAGCGGCATCATCTGAGGCTTCACCCGGCAGGATCTCCTTTTCAAAGTTCGCCATCCAGTCACCGACGTCGCCAATAAGCAATGCGCGACCCGACTGGGGCAATGAGATCAATGCCGTTTGGTGACCCGGCGTGTGGCCGGGCGTGGACAGCAAAACCAACCCTGGCATCACTTCGTGGTCGCCGTCGATAAGTGACCAGTCGATATCCGGATCATCTAAGTCTCCGCGAAGCACTCCGGGATGCGCGGGACCGTTAAAAGCGAAGTCATACTCAGATTGCTGCATCCAGACCTTGGCGTGCCGGAAGTGCCTGAGGTTGCCGGTATGATCCAGGTGCGCGTGGCTGAGCACGACGTGCCGCACTTCCTTTGGCTCGATGCCGATCTGCCTGAGTTGCGGGAGTAGTTCGTGCTGTGGCCAAACCACCGGCGGCTCCCAGCCGTTTTTTGTGAAGTGCTGATGACGTAGTAGTGCGGGGTCGCGGATGAGGTCCGCGTTGATGCCGGTGTCGAACAGGACAAAGCCTTGTTGTGTTTCGAGCAGATATGCCGAAACTGGTACGCTCTCCACGAAGCGATCACCGCCGCAGCGAAGACAGACGGAGCGGGGTAAAATCTCATAGCCGCACAAGAGCACGTAGAGTTTTGCTATCGCCGTCACTGGGGCACCCTTGGTCCTGTCAAATTCGATCCAGAGGACATCTGTCCCGCACTTCGCTGCATTTGATAACAGTCGTTGGGAACATCTTGGTCATATGTTTCATATTGACGCCGTTTGCCAGTCTACGGTCTCATCATCACAGTCTGGACCAGCTCGGACCAATTTTTTGAAGTGATACGGGGAGCAGTATTTTGGCTATTCATTTTTGGTCCGTGGCTGAAGCGTCCGGGCACGAAAAATCGCTCTCAACGGCATCAGAGACGGTGGGCTATGCGGCTGGCCTCATGACCTGGGTGCTGGCTGCAAGCGTGTTCGTGGCGATAAAGCTCAGCAACAATGAGATGCCGCCATGGACGTTTTGCTGTGTTCGCGCCTTCCTATCGGCGCTTGTCCTCTTGCCATTCATCGCGAGGTACTACCACGACATCATCGGTTTTGTCCGGACGCGAGGATGGGAGGCCTTGTTTATCGGCGGCATCGGACTGGGCCTGACACAAGGAACAGCCTTTACCGCGCTGTCATACACGACGGTTGTGAATTTCGGCATAATTTTTGGGACCGCGCCAATCATCACGATGGCACTGGCCCGTATAGTTCTTCGCGAACCTATGAATGTGTGGCAGATCGTAGGTGCGCTGACCGCATTTGCAGGGATTATCGTCGTCGCGGTGCATGGCAGCTGGCAGCAATTGCTGGGCCTCGATTTCAACAGCGGTGATTTGATCACCTTGGCGGCGGCGTGCATGTTCGCCATCTATACGGTCATGCTCAAGCGGGCGAAGTTTGATTTGCCGCGAGTGCCGTTGCTCGTCGTCTTGCTGTTTGGTGGCGCGATCGCTGCACTTCCCTTCTTTCTGATCGAGTATTGGCTCGGGTATCACACGCATCTGGCGATGCGGGGTTACTTGGCGCTGCTGTACATTGTGGTTCCGGGCGGCGCTTTGCTGTACTTCCTCTATAACTCGAGCATCGACATCCTCGGTGCGTCGAGGGCAGGGACGCTGGTCTATTCGCAGATGATATTCACGACCATTCTGGCTTGGCTCATTCTCGGCGAGGCTATCGAATGGTACCACTACCTCGGTGCCTGCCTGATCGTCGCCGGCATCGTGCTTGTGACAAGTTTTAGGCCGAAGCCGGACACGGTTCCCAAGACATCGTCGTGAGACATGCCTTGATAGCGGTTGCAGGCCTTTGATTTCGTCAAGAAACTGCAGGCGCTGACGTCGCTCGCGCGGTGAAATGCGGGTTGTCTCAGTCTCCGGGGAGCAGCTTGGAAAGATACTCTCTGGCCGCATCTGCCAGAATATCCACTTGAAGCCGGTGCTGGTCGGCGAAGAAGATCCGAGAGGACTTTTGATCAATAAGGTGCCGGGTTAGCAAATCGAATGCCGCTGAAATTTCTTTGCAGCCTTCGGCGTAGACAACGCGATCCTCCATCGCCGCGCCGGTTGCATCCTTATCGTGCAGCAAACGTTGAAAGTACCGCTTGGTCGCCTGCCCGGCCCGCATCTGATGGCCTTCGCAAAGTACGACATATATCCGCGCCCACTTTTCTTCACCGAGTGCCTGGCGCCATGCGGAAACAATCTCATGGATGTGATCCAGGTCCCTTTGCGTGGCAATCGCAATATTGTTGGCAAGATAGGGCCCCACCTGTTGCGCGAATTTCTCGATCGCTGCCGACCGGACGGTGGCAGACTGCAAGACCTCCGTTATCAGATCACGGGATAACTGTAGAATTGCTCTCGAGGACTCCAAGGTCTCCTGCGGCAATTGTTGTTCCTGCAAATGCTCCAAGGCTGCATCGATGAGTGTGCGCACTTGTTCGCCGCGACTTGCAGTCCCATCCTTCAATTGCCCCTCGCCGTTACTCGTCAGCATCAATTGGACGCCGAAGGCATGGTGGCACACGGCTTTCAGACGGTGATAGTCGTCGGGAATGTACCTTTCGCTACGTTCGGTGCCGTCAGCGAACAGTTTCAGGTTTTCTTCGATGGCGATAATCACCGGACGTTTGTGGCCCAGGTCAGATTGCACCTCGGGTACCAGTTGCTCGTAGACCTTATGAAAGGCCCGGTTGACCTCGGCCAGCGCGCCGGTCGTGGGTAGATAACTGGCGATTCTATCGAGCTTCTCAGCAGAAAATCGGTGGTGCTGAAGTCATGGCTATTCCAATCAATGCGATGGCTTATACCTGGCGTTCTCATCGACCCTACTCAATGCCGGCAAGTATTGGAACGGACGGAGGCCATCGTGACTTCGGTACGCCATCGGTACCCGCTTACATTTTGAAAGACCGGATTGGGCTAGCTACCGAAGCCCATCGACCGGAGCATGCAACCAACCAACTCGACCGGAGCCTCTGAGCCAGCGAGGCTGAGCCAACTCCCCAAGTGTGTGAGGATAGCGAGCGCTAACGCGACGCGGGTGGTCGCGGCAATGATGCGTTCAATGGTGGCGCGGCTTTGCATTATGGGGCCGCAGCCTAACCGAGAAACGTTCGATTGGTGTCCCGTACGGGAGAAAAATAATTTCTCGATTCCATGGACTTAGCTGGAAGTGGGACGCTCGAAACTAACCGTGTTTTTCCATCCTTTTCGTTTGTGGTGTCCCACTGTTAGGTGACTCACGGTGTGAGCATCAGCGGACCCTTCCTTGAGTTTGCTCTCTATGGGAAGGTGGGCATGCAACGTGGTTTTCTTAGGGAGCAACTTGTTCGCCGTCAGCACTCACAGCACAGATTGAGCTGATTGCATAAGAGAGATTTACTGGTTCATCGTAACCCCGAGGAGGGTGACGATGACTGACAGGAATAAGCGCCGTCCGGGCAGCGCAGACAATGGCCCATCGTACATTGCGAGCGAACTGTCCGATTGGCTCGATGGTCAAGCGATGCGCCATACGCGTGGTAAGCCCTATCATCCGATGACTCAGGGCAAGATCGAACGCTGGCATCTCTCCCTGAAGAGCCGTTTGCAGCTTGAAAACTACGACATGCCCGGGGGTCTGGAACGTACGATCGCCGACTTCGTCGACCACTACAATCACCGACGTCATCACAAAAGCCTGGACAACCTGACGCCCGCAGATATCTAATTCAGAAGTGCCAACACATGTTGGAAATGCGAAAGCAGATCAAGCGCCGTACCATCGAAAACCGCCGCCGCAACCACTTCAAAGCCGCGGTATGAAGAGCAATCCGATGCGCCGGATACTCTCTTAGTTCAAGCGCTCTATTGTCCCGAAAACTCTAACGATGGACAGTGTGCGTGTGCCAGTCATCAACGCGGATAGCTAAGAAGACAGGTGCCTCTGCTTTGAGAGAAGACAGCGTGGATCATGCCGCCACTTGCGATTAACCCGGTTGCGCCGACTGAATAACATCGAGAAAGAAAGCCATTAAGAGCTGTCTTGAGCTTTTCAGGATCGGGTCTGTGATCATCCAGAAAGGCCAGGCTCGCGACAACTCAGAATTTTCAGAGATGTGGCGCAGACATACTAACAATTGGATTCAGGGAGGAAACACCATGCGAAGGTCAATGCTTTGGGCCCGTATCGCCACGACACCAGTCGCGGTATTTCTGTTCTCCGCCGCATTGCCGGTAACCGCGGCAGAATCCCCCAAGCTTGTGATGCAAATTACGATCGATCAGTTGCGTGGCGACATGCCATGGCGATTTGCCAGCCGATTTGGGAAAGGCGGTTTTCGCTATCTTATGAGCAAGGGGGTGTCATACACGAATGCTCACTACCGGCATTCCACGACGTTCACGGCCGTTGGTCACGCCACCCTAGCAACAGGAGGTAATGCAGCTCAGCATGGTCTTGCAGGCAATGACTGGCACAATAGCGAAACCGGAGAGCGGGTGTACTGCGTCGAGGATCCTAGGCATCCAATTATTGGGAAAGAAGTAACGTACAAGAACAAGCACAAGGGTACGTCGCCGCGCAATTTGACCTCCAGCACAATCGGCGACGAGCTCATCATTGCATCAGGTGGCAAGTCGCGAGTTTTTTCTGTGTCGATCAAGGACCGCGGCGCGATACTGCCAGGCGGCCAGTTGGGCAAGGCATTTTGGTATTCGTCTGGATCCGGCAAGTTCGTTACCAGCACCTACTACTATGATGTTTACCCGGAATGGGTGAAAGCCTGGAACAAGGCGGACCATGGCAGGAAGTTCAAGGACGATTCCTGGGTGCTAAAGGCTCCACCTTCAACCTATGTTTACGGCGATCACGACGATCGCCAAGGAGAGAAGGGCTACAAGCATCTCAAGACGACGTTTCCCCACGCGCTCGGCAATGCCAAGAAAGACTCTGATTACTACAAGGCTTTGCGTTTCACCCCTCAGGGCGATGAACTGACTCTTGAGTTCGTCAAGGAATTGGTCAAGCAGGAGGCTGTTGGCCAAGGTGACGCGACAGACATGCTAGCAGTCAGTTTTTCTGCAACAGACTATATCGGTCACGCCTATGGGCCGAATAGTCTGGAAGCGGAAGACAATCTCCTTCGGCTTGACGCCACACTGGCCGATCTCTTCAGCTTCATCGACCAAACGGTTGGATTGGACAAGACGCTAATCGTGCTGTCTTCAGATCATGGAACCGATCAAGTGCCGGAGACGCTGTCGAGAGGTTTTTACATGACAAGAAGTGGCGAGGGGGCTGGGCGACACAACCCGAAGAAGTTTATTGAGCATGTCAATGCCGCCTTGCAAAAGCGCTACAATACGACTGAGCCTATTGTCGTGGCGTTCTGGAATCCGAGCCTATATTTGAACTTGGAGACAGTGCACAAGTTGGGGCTCAATGTTTCTGAGGTTGAGGAAGCTCTCGCGGAGGAAATCTTGAAGGTCCCGGGTTTTGCGCTCGCAGTGACGCGGACAAACCTGCTGACAGGCAAGGTGACGGGCACTGAGATTCTGAATAGAGTGCAAAGGGCATTCCATCCGACACGGTCGGGAAACGTGTTGGTCGTTCAAGAGCAAGGCTGGTATCTGTATCCAAAGGTTGATCTGTTCGCCGCTATGCACGGCTCACCTTATTCGTATGACACGTTTGTGCCGATCATGTTTGCAGGGCCTGGAGTAAAGTCCTCAATTGTCAATCGCCTGGTCGGGCCCGAAGACATCGCTGCAACTGTAACAAACTATCTTGGAATCAAGCCACCGTCTGGTTCGATTGGAAACGTGCTTCCCGAGGTCGTGGACGGCCACCGAGACACTTCCGAGTACGTTCAGCAGTAAATACGATCAAAGGCCTGAGCTTGCAGATAATTCGGCCTGTTCTGGAATTGGAACTCCGGCACAGGCCAGCTTGTTGATTCTCGACAGTGATTGCCTGGTGTCCCGTACGGGGTTCGAACCCGTGTTACCAGCGTGAGAGGCTAGCGTCCTAACCACTAGACGAACGGGACCCTCGCTCCAGGACAATCGATATGGGAGCGCGGTGGGTTTTGATCAAGCGGCGGGCCAGGATTGGGCTGGCTGTCACTTGCCGGGAGCCATGCGCAGGTGTCGTTTAGTTTTGCCACTGGCCGGGTCAATGATCAAGATGCCCTGACCGTCGGCGTTGCGGTAGTGGATCGCCAGTGTGTCAGCGCCGACGGCCATGTGTTCGATCTTGGCGCCAGCTGGCAAGGAGATTGCCGCCTCTTTGCGAAATAGGGTGGTTGATGTGGTCGCTGGGACCGGTGCCGTTACTTTAGGGGTGGCCTCCTCTTGCACGGTCTGCAAGGCAAGATAAACAATACGGCCGATGACGGCGGCAAAGCCGGCGATCAGAATGACGCCCAGCACGACGACGAGGATTTGCAGCCGCTCGACGGTTCTGGGATTCTTGACCCAGGAGTTAGAAGAGTGTTCGGCACCGTCAGATTCGGAGTGAGGTGGGACCCGTTCCGGTTTGGCGTCGCTCGACGTCATCAGTTGAAGCCCCTTCGTCATTCAGTTCAAAAAAGAGGAGCTCGCGGGTGAGCGAAACCTCACACCAGCTTTCGGCCACTGAAGAAGAGGCCGGTGATCGGATCGACCGCTGGCTAGCGGCAAAGATCCCGGAACTGAGCCGTTCCCGCATTCAAGCGCTGATCAAAGCGGGGGCGGTCAGTACGGGAAGCGGGACGATAGGCGACGCCGGTGAGCGGGTCAAACCAGGCGCCATTTACCGCATCGATGTGCCTGAGGCGGAAGACCCCGTGCCGCAAGGCGAGGACATCGCGCTCAAGGTCGTATTTGAAGACCAACACCTGATCGTCATCGACAAACCGGCCGGGCTTGTCGTGCACCCGGCGCCGGGGCACGGTTCGGGGACGCTCGTCAATGCGCTCATTGCACATTGCGGAGACAGCCTGTCAGGGATTGGCGGGGTGAAACGGCCCGGAATCGTGCACCGGCTGGATAAGGATACGTCGGGGCTGCTGGTCATCGCCAAGACCGATGCCGCGCATGCGGGTTTATCGGAGCAGTTCGCCGAGCATGGGCGGGACGGCCGATTGCATCGCGCGTACCGGGCGTTGGTGTGGGGCGTGCCGGAGCGACCAAGCGGCATTATTGATGCCCCGCTTGGGCGCAGCCAGGCCAACCGCAAGAAGATGGCGGTTGTCCCTGAAGCCGCGGGCCGGCATGCGCGCACGCGCTACCAGCGAGAACAGGTCTTCACCGACAGTGAGGGGCAGGATGCCGTGTCCTTGTTGCGGCTGGAGCTTGAGACTGGGCGCACCCATCAGATTCGGGTGCATCTTGCGTATATCCGGCATCCGGTTCTGGGCGATCCGGTTTACGGGACGGGGTTCAAGGCAAGTTCGCGGCGGCTTGGCAATGAAGCGAGAGGGGCGCTCCTGGGTCTTAACCGGCAGGCGTTGCATGCCGCTGAGCTCGGCTTTGAGCACCCGGTGACGGGGGAAGTCATGGATTTCGAGAGCTCGTTGCCAGAGGACATGGCGCGGCTGCTGGTGGCGCTCGGTTCCTAAGGTTTCTGGGATTATGCCCGTGTCCGGCCGGCCTTTACGGCGCCGGCAGGGGTTTGATTGACCCTGTTTTGGTAAATGAATTTACTCTGCCAGTTACATGTGTTGCCTTTCCGAGCAGAGGCAGAAGGGTTTGCATCACGAATGGCCGTTGACAAGAAAATTGCCGCCGAGCTTGCCGCATTGCGGGCCGATATCGAAGCGTTAAAGGCCCAGCAGACCGGTGTTTCTGAGGCCGTGCCGATAGGCGATGGCGAGCCCGTGCCCCAGCCGGCCGGGGGATTCATGGACACCGCAGCTCATATTCCAGAACAGTTTCGAGAGTTTGAAACTGCGATCCGGGATCTCGCCGAAGCGGTTGAAGCAGATATTGCGGAGCATCCGGTGGCGGCGGTTGGTGGTGCATTCCTTCTCGGTGTTTTGATTGGCCGCTTGTCGGCGCGTTAGCAAGAGCATTAGAAATGAATTCACTGACCCGTAATCTCAACATCCTGTGGCGTTCGGAGCGATTGCTTGCCGAGGCCGAATGGCGGCGCTCATCGCGGCAGATCACTATCTTGGTTCTGGCCGGCGTGTTCGGCCTGCTGGCTTTGATCATGCTTAACGTTGCCGGTTTCTATTGGTTGGCGACAACCTATGGTACCGCTCAAGCCGCCCTTGCCGTGGCAGCGGCTGACATCGTCATCGCGGCGATACTGGCAGTGTCGGCACAGTCCCTTAAGGCCGCACCGGAAACGGATATGGTTCGGGAATTCCGTGACAGCGCGTTAGCGGAAATCGAGACTGAAGCGGAGGCCTTCCAGACGCAGCTCGTTCAGATCCGCGATGATGTGAAGACGATTGGCGTCACCGTTTCGAAAGTTGCGGCTGATCCCATTGGCAGCCTTTCACCGGCGCTGCTCATTCCAGCTATCAATGCTTTCACCACGGTCGTGCGATCCAAGAAGAAGTGACCGGACAGGATCGCCGTTATTGGCGGCGTTATTTGGTTTCTACCGCGGAAAAGGCTTGGCGGCTTTCATGTCCGCCAACTCCTTCTTGAGGAGTTCAAGTTCCTTTTTTTGTGCCTCACTGAGGCCGACTTCAAGCAATCCGGAGCTCTCATCATTCTCGGGCCCTTTGGCCGGCTGGGGGGTGGGCGGCTTGTGAGGTTCCTCGGCCAACGTTTCGTTTGCGGTATCGCCGGGTGTCTTGTCGGCAGGGTCTTTCAGCGTCTCGTGGGAGATGTCCAGCAGCGTCATGGTCACCGCGGCAAGCACCGGTCCGACAATAAGGCCGGCGCCGCCAAACATTCCGAGTCCCCCGAAGGTACTTATGAGCACCAGGAGATCCGGCATCTCGGTGTCATTGCCTACAAGGATCGGGCGCAGCACGTTGTCGACATTGGCAACGATGACCGCTGACCAGATCGCAAGCCCGATTGCTGCAGTCGTCTCGCCCGTGGCTAGCAAGAATATGATGCCAGGAATCCAAATCAGCGATGTTCCAACGACAGGGAGCATCGATGCGATCACCATCACCGCGCCCCAGAATGCCGCGCCTCCGACACCGAACATCCAAAAGCCAAGGCCACCGAGGAAGCCTTGAACGATGCCGATGACAAGTGTGCCCTTGACTGTCGCACGGGTTACCACGACGGCTCGCTGGAAGACGCGTTTTTGAACACCACCCAGGGATAAGGCGTAACGCTCAAGGGCATCGAGGAGAGCGGGACCCTCCTTCAGGAAGTAGAACATGGCGTAGAGCATTACGAAGAGATTTAGAAGGAACTGTGCAGCATCGGAGGTCAGTGCCGTAATGGCCGACACCGCGAATTCGCCGATCGTGGTTGAAAGCTCCCCGATTTTAGTCGCGACGGTCGGGGCATAGGCTTCCAGCTGTTTGTGAAACGGCAGCCAATCGGGAAGCTGGAGGTTCTTTCCGGTTGGGGCTTGCAACTGCTGTTGGACCCAGGGGATCGCCTGTTGGCCAACGTCTTGTGCCTGCTCGGCCACAAGGAGCAACAGAGCGATGCCAGGAAGCAGAATGGCGGAAATCAAGAGTAGCAGGGTTATTGCTGCAGCAAGGCCCATGCGCCCGCCAAGCTTCGCGGCGATCCAGTTACACAAAGGGTATGTCATTGCACTGAAGACAGATGCCAGAAAGAGCGCGATCAGAAAGCTCTGGATCATGCTGAAGAAGACGACTGCAATGGCGGCCGTAATGGCCAGGATGGCAAAATTCCTGGAGAGCTTGGGCTGAATTTGTCTGGTGGGCATCTGCAACTGGCCTTTCCCGCTGCATCGGGACGCGACGCAAGCGTGCGACTGCCTAGTTGTAGCGAATCCGACTGGCCTAAGAAATCAGAGCATCGCTATTGGTTTAACGGTGCCGCCGGGGGCGGTGCCGCGCGCGATTGGTGCGAGAGAGCTTAGTTCGGTGCGTAAGCGCGGTGCGGCCGACTTTGTTGCAAGGGTGGCCGGCCCTGTCGCTCATGAGGCCGGCCGGTTTTCGCTTTTGTTTAGAGACTAGAGCGCTTTGGTGAGGCGCTCGTAGCCCTTCTTCAGCTCTTCGCCGAGGGCCGAAAGCGCACTGCTGACGCCTGAAGCGGTTTCCTCAACCTTTGCCTTGGCGGCGAAGTCATTGAACTTCTTCTCAAGCTCGTCAAATTCTTGCTTTGCTTCCATCGAACCGAGCTTGACCTGCAGGGCCAGTTCGTCGCGTTTCTGTTTCAGCTCAGCGGCCATCTTGTCGATGTCTGTCATCTTTCACTTCTCCGATACTATCTCAGCCATCCAAATCAGGTGCGTTGTGTAACGATTTTAGTTTCACGCAGTTGCGTGGGCGGCAAGCGCGGCCTTGAGCTTCTCTTCCTGCTCATTTGAGAGCGAAGTCTTCAGTACCTTGGGGTTGTAGCTTTCGATTTCCGGAATCACCTTGTCGGCGGTGGAGCGTTTTACGAGGACAAAGAGTGCTGAGGAGTTATTGGAAATAGATCCGCCCAGGTCTTTTATGAATTCGTCATTTATGCCGTAATCGGAAAGCGAGCCGGACAAGGCTCCGAAGCCGGCGCCGGCCAGACCGCCCATGGCCATGCCGGCGAGCGGGTTCATGATAAGCAGGCCGGCAATTGCTCCAACGAGTATGCCGGTGCTCATGCCGCTTGCTGCGCCCAGCGCCGTAAGGTTGAGGGCTTGTTTGATCTGGACCTTGCCTTCCGCATCGCGGATCACGATGCAGGCGTCTTCCAGGTCGATCAAATGCTCTTTCTGCAGTGCCCGCAATTTCGTCAATACGTCATCGGCGGCATTGACACCTTCAAAACCCAAAACAACTAGATCACTCATGCTAAAAAAACCTCAGTACAAAGATATATATCACAGCCTAACACATTGATGTTAGGCGGATAGTCTCTGCTGGTGTCAAGTAATATAACGCCGCAGGACAGTGTTATCGTGAGCCCGCTGCCGGAAATAGGCGCATAAAGATTATTCGATGTCAGATGCAGAACCGATTCGGTCCGTGAACCGTAAGGAGTATGAAGCTGGTAACGCCGAGATCGCGAATTTGCGAGCGATCGTGCTTTGCAAAGGCTCGCTGAGGGGGCGTAAGAGAATACACATATGAGGGCCGGCCGGGCTGGCTTTTCCCCGAAGCGTGATGGTGCTGCCATAATTGCATGGCCAGGTGTCCGGCTGCTTTCGGCTCAACAGGTTCGAGTCTGATCGGTACAGATACCCTAGTAGCAACCGCCGGCGGTGCGTCGGGGACGGTCAGGATCGGGTCCAAGCGCGAGGTTAACGATGGCAACGAAAACGCTACCTACAGTTGGCACGGGGTCCGTCGGGCTGTCGCGGTATCTTGATGAGATCCGCAAGTTCCCGATGCTGGAACCCAATGAAGAGTACATGCTGGCGAAGAGCTGGCAGGAGCACGGCGACAGCGAAGCCGCGCATAAACTCGTGACGTCGCATTTGCGCCTCGTGGCGCGTATCGCCATGGGGTATCGCGGTTACGGATTGCCTATCGGTGAAGTCATCTCCGAGGGCAATGTCGGGCTGATGCAGGCTGTCAAGCGTTTCGATCCGGAAAAGGGATTTCGGCTGGCCACCTACGCGATGTGGTGGATCCGTGCCTCCATCCAGGAATACATCCTGCGCTCGTGGTCGCTCGTCAAAATGGGAACGACGGCGGCGCAGAAGAAGCTGTTCTTCAATCTGCGCCGGGCCAAGTCCCAGTTGCAGGCATTGGAAGACGGCGACCTCAAGCCCGAGCACGTCAAGGCGATCGCGACCAAACTCGGTGTCAGCGAGGACGACGTTGTTTCAATGAACCGGCGGCTTGGTGGGGACAGCTCGCTAAACGCGCCGCTGCGTGCCGATGCGGATTCAGGCGGAGAGTGGCAGGACTGGCTGGTTGATGACAGCCCGGATCAGGAACAGCAGCTAGCTGAGAATGAAGAGCTGGTGCGCCGGCGCGAGTATCTGGCGTCTGCGCTTGAGACCCTGAATGAGCGTGAGCGCCGGATCTTTGAAGCGCGCCGGTTGGCGGAGGACCCGCTCACTCTTGAAGATCTCTCGGGTGAGTTCGGGGTTAGCCGTGAACGTATCCGTCAGATCGAAGTGCGGGCTTTCGAGAAGGTTCAAAAGGCCGTGCAATCTGAAGCGCGCCGCGGCGAAACGCCGACCGCTGGGTGACATACGTGGGCGGGGAAGACCCCGTCCACTTTGCTTCTGCCAGATTAGTGTGCAGCCTGATTAAGATTGAATCAGGAATGTGACAGTATTGCAAAATAGCAACTTGCTCTAGCGTTTGGCTTTTCAGGTGGAGCTCTCTGTAACAGAAGATTCGCAAGAATCACTTAGGCTCTAAACCGTGAGAGGGTTGGTCCTCTCAAGAGGCTTCTGAGGTTTGCTATTTTGAGCCACTGATGCCTCGAGGGTGCGCGTAGGACCCAATGCGGCAGAATGCCCTTATCGTCTTTTGAGCCTGGTAGAAAACAAGCCGGCATCAGCTGGTCGAGGTCCGAACGGTCTTGGATGGAGCCGTTCAATAGTGACTTCGCCAGCAGCAAAGACGCTCCTTTCTCACACGAGCCATCCTGGACAATCTCGTCATCGCTCGTTCCCCGATTTCTTCTAGCAGGCCGACCTGACCGCGGAATGTGGTTGGGCGTCATTGCTATGCGCCGTCGGGAGCGAAGTTGCGTCAAAGACGGTGGCGAGCACCCTTCACGACGATGGAGCGGCCCATGCTGAAGCGCCTCCTTCCACGAACGGTACAGGTCCAGTTGTTGAGACGGTTGTTTGCTTCCCGAATTCATTCTCAAGATACCGACCGGCTGTTCTTACTGCTCTGGCGCCTCAGACTTCACCACCCCCCAAGTCCCGCCTAATTCAGCTTCAGCCGGCGGCTGTGTGCGACGGCGACGCCGGCCACAAGGAATAAAAGAGGCCGATCCCCTCGGGGATCGGCCTTTGTCGTGAGTTGTCGGGGACTTTTCTTCTTGGAATCTAGTTGATGCCGGCGAGGATCGGCAACCGGGCGGCCTTATGGCTGAAGTAGTTGTCGACGGCAGTGGCGATGCCAGAGCTTACTTCTTTGCGCCAGCTTTCCGACTTCAAGCGCTTGGCGTCGGCTTTGTTGGTCACGAATGCCAGCTCGATCAGGACGGAGGGCACTACTTGAGTCTTCAAGACCTTGAAGGCCGCCGTACGGTGCGGCTTGGAACGGAAGTTCGTCTTGGTCCCCATGTGACGGATAACCGAGCGCGAGAACAAATCCGAGCGGGCCTCGGTTGCTCGCACGTCCTGCCGGGCGAGATCGGAGAGCCACTTTTCAACGACGTTGCGTTCGCGGCGCTCCATTGGAGCAACGCTGCCTTCGGCGAATTCCACTTTGCTGGCACTCTTGATGGCCTTCTCCTTCAGTCGCTTCGCCACCTTTGAGCGCAAAGAGTAGATGGTCGCGCCACTTGCTGATGAGCGCGCGTAATCGGCGTGAATTGCTATGAAGAGATTTGCTTTGTGCTGTTCCGCGAACTTGCGTCGTTCACCAAGGGGAACGAAGACGTCGGTGTCGCGAGTCATCAAAACCTTGTAGCGGCCCGATGCTTCAAGCTGGTCACGCAGTGTTTTGGCAAAGGCCAATACGACCTGCTTTTCGACTGCGCCGTTCTTCTTGGCGCCACTGTCTTTTCCGCCATGACCTGGATCGAGAACGATGATGGGTTTGGCGCGTCGCTTTTCGCGAGCATCGCGCGACAGCGCCTGGCGTGGCATGGGCGGTTGCACGCCCGCGGCGCCAAGTCCGCTCGGCTTTTCGAAGGGGGCGCTGGCGAGAGAGCGGGCCGGCTTGGGACCGGCAAGGGGAACGATTTCAAGGTTGAGGTGATAGCCGCCGCTGACCCGCTTGATGTTAGAGCTTTCGACAACCACAGGTTCAGTGACGTTTATGACGATGCGGGATTTGCCGCCGCCTGCGCGACCGCCGTGGAAGCCTTCCACCAGTCCGATGGGGCCGGACTTTGGCTGAGGCGGCAGCTGCAACCTGACGCTGCCGAGTTCAATAACAACGCGGTTGGGGTTTGACAGAGAGATGATGTGAAAATCCGCTTGGCGGTCGAGACCGACAATGAACCGGGTCTTCTTGCTTGCGGCCGCTGGCTGGCCAGCAGCATTGGCTGATCCAACGCCGATCAGGCTCGTTGCTGCCAGAATAACGGCAAAAATAAAGGCGTTGAGCGCGCGCAGTTGCACGCGCTCCGTTATATTACCCATCTCGGTTTGACCCCCGTCTACGCGATCAGGCTGTTGTGTGAGGCTCACACTCGTCGCAGAAGATGGCTATTTCCAGGAAGCCATCGGGCACTGTTGTGATTTTGACGGGCGGGAGTAAACCAAGGGTTAAGATTAATGCTCCGCTAACCGAATCGCAGAGAAAAGAGCGTAAATTTTTTCTTATTCGGCCGCCTTCTTGGGGGACTTGTGCCAGCGTTGTAGCGCGGCGGTGTCAGTCTCACGCGCATCGACCCAACCGCTAGTTCCATCGGGCCGCGCCTCTTTCTTCCAGAATGGCGCCTGCGACTTCAGGTAGTCCATCAGGAACTCTGCGGCTTCGAATGCCGCATGGCGATGCGCGGAGCCGGTGATGACAAGGACAATGTTGTCGCCGGGACGGAGTTCGCCGATGCGATGAACGATGAGACTTGCCGATAGCGGCCAGCGGGCATTGGCTTCAGCTTCAACCCGGGCCAGTTCCGCTTCCGTCATACCGGGATAGTGCTCAAGCGTCATCGACGTTATCGGAGCGCCAGCCGCTGAACCGCGGACGGTTCCCGTGAATGTGACGACGGCGCCAACATCCGTGCGTGCGCCAGTCAAGCCAGAAATCTCGGTGCTGACATCGAAATCCTCGTACTGGACACGGACGCTCATGGCTCAGCCTCCCGTCACGGGTGGGAAAAAGGCGATTTCGCTGGCGCTGCCGATTGGTGCGTCGGCACGGGCGTGGGTCTGGTCAACGGCGGCGCGGATGATCTCGGGTTTCGCGAATGCCGCCTGGTAGGTTTCGCCGCGGGCCTTGAGCCAATTTATCAGCTGGGCAACGGTCGCAACATCAGCGGGTAAGCAAACTTCTTCCTCGGCAAGTCCGATCTTCTCGCGGACCCAGGCGAAATAACGCAGCGTGATGGTGTTTGTCTTCTGGCCCGAGGTCATGTCTTGCTGTCAGCTCCCTTCATGGCCGTTTGCGTGATGTACGGCGGCGGTCAGATAATCGCTGCCAGTCCAGAGCGTAAGCACAGCCGCCAGCCAGAGCAAGGTCACCCCAATTGTTTCGGTGCCGGGGAGGATCTGTTCGGCGGCCGGTCCAGCGATCAGCAAGCCAATAGCCAACATCTGGATCGCCGTCTTCCATTTTGCAAGCCGCGTGACGTGCACTTTGACGTTCAGTGATGCCAGGAATTCGCGCAGGCCGGACACCAGGACTTCCCGCGACAGGATGATGAGCGATGCGAACAGGTGAATACCGGTGATTGTGTCGTCGGCGACGAGCATCATCAACGCGGCGGCAACGAGCAGTTTGTCGGCGATAGGGTCGAGCATGGCGCCGAAGCGCGACTGCTGCTGCCAGGCTCTTGCCAGATGTCCATCAAGCCAGTCGGTTATCGACGCCGCCACGAATAGGGCCAGCGCTATCCAGCGGCCAAGGTCGCCCTCCAGAAAATACAGAGCGCCAATGAAGATCGGCACAGCGAGGATGCGGCCGACGGTCAGTGCATTCGGAAGATTGATGAGCAACCGCGGGTGCCGTGATGTTTGAAGCATGGGGTCAGATGCAGCCAGTTGTCGCTGTCGATGATCGATGAGACAGGCTCTAGGCATTTGATTGAGATGGGTCAATGCCAGTTTCGGCGGAGACTGTCAGGCTGGTATCGCATTCAAACCAAAAGACAATGAGTTGGAGGATACACAGATGTTCTTCCGATCAGCCGGATCGTCCCGATTGATGGTTGTGACCTTGGGGGCGCTGAGCATTTTGCTGTTGCTGGTGTCCGCTGCCGCCGCTGGGGGTTCAGCTGAAGGCAAGCTGGTGCGCATGAAGGATATGGCGATCGCCGAGGGCAGGACCGAGTACATCATCCATTGCCAATCCTGTCACGGTGAAACTGGAAAGGGCGATGGGGGAATGGCGAAGATACTTGTAAAGCAACCGGCGGATCTGTCGCGGCTTGCCGAACAGAACAATGGGCGCTTTCCTTTCTGGCGCACCTTCAACATCATCTCTGGCGATGTTGCTGTTGCAGGGCATGAGCCTTTCCAGATGCCGCAGTTCTGGCAAAGGTTCCAAAGGCAGGAAATCCTGCCCGGCTATCCGCCAGCACATTTACGCATCCTGGCGCTCACTCATTACGTCGAGAGTCTGCATCCCCAGGCCAAAGCATCTGGCAACTAAAAAATACGGGCAGCGTCACGCGCTGCCCGGTCGATCATCTCATGGTGCGCATTGATCAGTAGCACCTGGCGCGACGCATGCAGCGTCTATAGCGCCAACCATAGCCCCACCGGTTGCGACAGACGGCGTTGCGACGGTAGCAGCGGCCTCGCCGGCGGCAGGCGTAGCGATGGCTGTGCAGGGCACGGTAGCCGCGCCCCGGCACATAACCGCGACGTATTCTGCAATGCCAGCCATGGGTCTTGTGAACGAGACCGGCAGCCGCAGTCGAAGCGAGGTCCGAGGTGACAAGGCCAGGGGCCGATACGGCTCCGGCTTCAGCAGTTTGATTGGCGGTGAATGCGATCGAAATGATCATTGCCGCGAGCAGCAAGCCAAATGTCTTCATCAGTTGGTCTCCAAGCTGTAGAGCTTTGTTCCCTTCTCCGTAAGCCGAGGGCAGCATTCCCCGTCATCCGCGACTTAACGGTGTCGGATAGTATCTCCGCGGAAGTTGAATGTTGGATGAACGCTCACACGCAAGTGTGACCTAAATTCCAACGGGTTGGGCTTTTCCCCTTAATTGTGGCTTGATCGGGAGGCCGGCATCAGTTTCGCTTCTCGTGGAAGAAATCGTAAATCTTCTGGGCCATTTCGGCGGATATGCCGCTCACCGCCTTGAGGTCTTCCATGCCGGCCCGGGAGACGGCCTTGGCGGAGCCGAAGTGGCGCAACAGGGCGCGCCGGCGCGTTGGACCGATGCCGGGAATTTCATCAAGCGGATTGCTGCTGAGACCCTTGGCGCGCTTGCTGCGATGTGAGCCGATGGCGAACCGGTGGGCTTCGTCGCGCAGGCGCTGCACGAAATAGAGCACGGGATCGCGGGGTTCGAGCATGCGCGGGCGCTGCTCACCTGGGATATGGAAGTGTTCGCGGCCGGCGTCGCGTTCAGGACCCTTGGCGACACCAATTAGGACGATGTCCTCGATGGCTGCCTCGGCCATTGCCTGCCGGGCTACGGCAAGCTGGCCGGCACCGCCGTCAATGAGAATGACATCGGGTCTGGTTGGTACGGCTTCGAGAATGTCTTCGTCGCTGTCTTCGCCTTGCCTTGGTTCATTCTTCAACGCGGGTGGCGGCGCCGAAGTCGAATTCGCAGCATCGGCCGCAAGGCGTTTGAAACGGCGGGTCAGGACTTCGCGCATCATTGCGTAGTCGTCGCCGGGCGTCAGCGTCTGCGACTTGATGTTGAACTTGCGGTACTGGTTCTTGGCGAAGCCCTCGGGGCCGGCGACGATCATTGCCCCGACCGCATCGGTGCCGGAAATATGCGAGTTGTCATAGACCTCAATACGGCGCGGCGGTCGCGGCAGGCCGAAGCGTTTCGCCAATCCCTTCATTAGCGCTGTCTGAGAGGCGGTCTCAGAGAGTTTTCGCTGTAGGGCTTCGCGTGCGTTTTCGGTGGCGTGGGCGACCAAGTCCGTCTTGGCGCCGCGCTTGGGATTGGAGATCTCCACCTTGCGAGCTGCCTTGGTACCCAGCGCCTCGGCCATCAATTCGCGTTCGGGCAGTTCGTGGGACGTCAGGATGAGACGCGGTACCGGCTTGTCATCGTAAAACTGGGCGATGAAGGAGGCGAGGACCTCACTTGGTTCCAATGTACGGTCGGCTTTTGGGAAGTAGGCGCGGTTGCCCCAGTTTTGACCGGTGCGGAAGAAAAAGACCTGGATGCAGGTCTGGCCGCCCTCCTGGTGGGCGGCAAAGACATCGGCCTCTTCAATACCCGCGGCGCTGATGGTCTGGTCTGATGTGACGTGGGCCAGTGCCCATAAGCGATTGCGGTACTTGGCGGCGCGTTCAAACTCGAGATTATCGGCAGCTTCGGTCATGAGCTGCTGGTACTTCTCGCGAACGTTTTGGCTTTCGCCGCGCAGGAAGCGAACCGCCTCGTCGACCTGCTTGCTGTATTCCTCCAAACTGACCTCGCCGGTGCACGGCGCTGAACAGCGCTTTATCTGCCATAGCATGCACGGGCGGGTGCGATTCTCGTATTCGCTGTCGGAGCACGTACGCAGCAAAAACACGCGCTGGAGCATGCCGATGGTGCGGTTGACAGCGCCGGCCGAGGCGAACGGACCGAAATAATCGCCCTTGCGGTTGCGGGCGCCGCGGTGCTTTAGGATGCGGGGTGCGGCATGGTCGCGTGCCACAAGGATATAGGGGAACGACTTATCGTCGCGCATCAGCACGTTGAAGCGGGGCCTGAATCGCTTGATCAAGTTGGCTTCCAGCAACAGTGCCTCGGCCTCGGTGCGGACGGTGACGAATTCCATGGAGGCGGTGGAGGCGATCATGCGGGCGATGCGGTTGGTATGGCCGCCAAGACGCGCATAGTTCGAGACGCGCGCCCTGAGCGAGCGCCCCTTGCCGACGTAAATTACGTCGCCGTCTGAATTCAACATGCGGTATACACCGGGCGCCGCGGGAAGCGTTTTGAGATAATCGGCGATGATTTGGGGACCGGTGCGACGCTCCGCGGATTCTGGCTCCGGGACGCCCAGGGGCACGGTCTCCGGCTCGGTCCGGGTTTGTTCTGGTGGCGGCTTGGGCATGGGGCGAAGATTGGCCGTGGCGGACTGGCCGTCAAGTGATCGTGACCGGGAGCGGTCTGATGAGCCCCAAAAGGGCCGGATTGCGCGGTCTTGTATCGGCCCAAACGACTTATGATTGGTAACTGACCATGGTCCCCGCAACGCGCCGCAGCGCTTTTCTTCTTCGGTTGACACTGTCGTGGCTGGTCTGCCTGTGCGGGGGGGCGGCTTCTGCGCAGCCTTATACGTTTCAGGGTCAAGCTGCTCCTCAGCCGGTCAAGCCGGCGGAGTCGGCCGATGGCTTCGCGAAGCAGGAGGACATCCTGAGGTTCATCAATGCCTACCGGGAAAACAAACAGCCCGAGCGCGTGGCTGCCGCGGTCAAGGCGATGGTGCGGACGGGGGTGATCAAGGATCCGGAGAAGTCGGGGATTTATACGGGTTTCATTGCCGGCGTGATCGGTGAAAACCAGGTCAAGGCGCCGGAACTCATCTCGGAAATGTTCCCGATGCCGCCGGTGGAGCAGGTGGTTTTGATCAAAGCGATCGTGTTTTCCGGCCTGCCTGACTGGAAGGAGCTTCTTGGCCAGTTCGTGGAGCGCATGCCTGCGCGCAAGGTGCTTATCCGCAAGTACCTTTTCGGTGACGGAAAGGTTCTTGGCGAGCTTGGCATGGATGATCCTTTCGTCATTGACGTGCACTGGGGTTACTACTTTGCAACCGGTGCCTGGGAGCCTGGTATCCGCATCATCTCGGCTCTTGCTTGGGCGGACGACGAAGACGACGTGGAAAAGCTCACAATCGGTTCAATGGCAAAGTGGACTTTCGCCAGCAATGCGGCGCGCGACAAGAACCTGCTCGACCTGGCCAAGGTGCAGATGAACCACCAAGAGGAAGACGTGCGCAAGCAATTGCGCGAGGTGATCCAGGCAGCTGAGCTCTACGAGATCGGCAGGCTCCGGGAAGACGCGCTGAAGCGAATTGATGAATTGCGCGCCAAGGGCCCGAAGAGTGCGCGTGACTGGTCAAAGTACGGCAACTATGGAACGACCGCGCTGGCGGTCGGATGCGTTGTTGCCAGTGTGCTCGGCCAGGTGCAGCTCGGCATCCCCTGCGTTGTCGGTGGCGCGCTTTCGACGGCGGCGGTGAAGTATCTTGGTCCTGATGCGGCAAGTGGGTCGCCTCGCTAAAGCCTTTTGCGGCCACTGTTACTTCTCAACGCAGGCTTTTCCAATCGCATCGGAGCGAATTCGTGGCCGATATCCTCATCCTCACGCAAGTATCACGCGGCGATGTGCAGCCCTATGTAGCGCTTGGGGCGGCGCTTGCGGACCGCGGCCACAGGGTGACGGTATCGACGGGGCAGGGGTTTGATGACCTGATTACGCAGCACGGTCTGTCGGCGGCTCTGCTGTCGGTCGATATGCAGGCGATGATGGAGTCGCTGGAAATCAAAGTGGCAAAGAAATCCGTGAGGGGCTGGTTCAAGGCTTTCCGGTCGAGCCAGGATCTAATGCAGGGTCAACTCGATGAGATGTGGTCGGTTGCCAAGCGGGTGGCGCCAGAGATTGTTGTATACAATCCCAAGGCGTTTATTGCGCCGTAACTGGCGCGTGCCATCGGTGCGATTGCCGTTCCAAGCTTCCTGTAGCCGGCTTTTGTTGCAACGGGCTCTTTTCCGAATCCACTGGTCCGGCTGACGAATCTTGGGCGGTACGGAAACCGATTGTCCGGTCAGGCGATGTCAGGGCTCATGGGGTTCGGTTGGGGTATGCTGCTGCGCAAGTGGTTCTGGGGGCATCCCGAGATCGTGGTGCGCCCGGGTCTGAGCTCCTTGGACGGGTAGCGCCCGAAAAACAAGCCCTTGCCGCGACTGTATGCTCATAATAACCACCTTGTTCCAAAGCCGCCGGACTGGGCGATGATGATCACGTGACGGGGTGCTGGTTTCTTCCCCAAAGACAGGCGTTTTAACCGCCGGAGGAACTCGCTGGGTTCCGCGAAGAGGGGAAGCCACCGGTCTATGTCGGCTTTGGCAGCATGCCATCAGGCAATGCCGATAGAACGGCGTCGGTTGTTTTGGAGGCTCTTTGTGAAACGTGGACGCGTGCGGTGCTTGCGAAAGGGCGGGGCGCGCTGTCGGCTGCCGCATCCAGTGAGGACATCTACGTCGTCAGTAGAGCGCCGCATGACTGTTTGTTTCCCAAGTGCAGCGCGGCGATCCACCATGGTGGTGCCGGCACAACCCATTAGGGACTACGTTGGGGGCGCCCGACGCTTGTTTGCCTCGTTTTTGGCGATCAGCCGTTCTGGGGCCATGTCGTCGAGAAGATGACAGCGGGACCGGCGCCGGTCCCGCTCAACAGGCTCAGTGTGGCCGTCCTCGAGACGGCGCTACGAAAGCTGCAGTCAAAGCCGGTTCAGGAGAAGTCTGCGTCCTTGGGCAAACTTGTTCAGTCCGAAGGAGGGGCGGCGGCCGCAGCGGATCTCATCGAGGCGGCTTAACACCAACGCAGCGAAGGGCGAACCTTAGAAGTCGCCCAGCAAGACTGTGCTGACGGAGTTACTTCTTGCGCTTGTGACGCTTGCGTTTCTCGGCGGAGGGCTGCTTTACGCGGTGGTCGCGGTCGGGGCCGTCGCTCTCAATGTCGATTTTGGGCCGCAGTTTGGAATAGCTCATCGGCGTTTGGAAGAGAATGAACGTCAGATCACCGACCTTGCCACCGAACAGATTCGTGAAGAATTCCTGAGCCACCCGTTTTGCAGCGGTGATGCGATGTCCGCCGTCGATCACGACCCAATTGCCCAAGGCTCCCACGCGACAGACGATCGGCTCGAGGCTCGAGTAGCCTTCGCTCCTGATAGACTGCACAACCCGATCCAATCTTGGGCTGTTCAGCCGTTCAGCGTGCTTGAGGGGGACAGATTCAAGCAACTCAATAGGCACCTCGACTTCAGCCAAACCGTCAACGAACTCAATCTCATCGAGGTCCTCAGGCCGCGTTATGCGGGTCAGTTTTGGGATGCGCCCGATGGTGCGGGATCGAAAGTCCATTGCAGCGGTCCTTGCGCTCCTTCGCAATAATACTGGTCAGGAACCTCGTTCGTGGAGGCACCCGGCAGCCGCTTCCAGCACACTCAAGGGGAGCTTCTTTTTGATGCGAAAACGATCGCTTGAAAGGGCTTGCCCATTGGCTGTGAGCCGGATACGCGGAGCAACGCCGACGCTGATATTGGCCAAATCCGATGTCTTCGCAAACGAAAAATGTTCCGCTTGGATTCAGCGGGCGCCAGCGGAGAGCCCCTAACGAGAAATGCGCGGCCGACTGTCCGTGACCGCGCAATTCATAGCCCACGAATTCACCAAGCGAGTGCGCTATTTCTCAGGGCAAAGCTCGAAGGCTTTGTCCAGGGCCGCGGCCGGGCTCGGGAACTCGCCAATCGTCGCGCCGCCCTTAGCGTAAGCGGCGATGTATGCGTCCGCCTCGCGCTTCTCCTTGCCGGCATGAACATCAAGAACGGTGAAGTTGGTCATGCCTTTGCCAGGCGCTTTGATAATGATCGCCTTGGCGCCGCCGTAACTGGCAGTCCAAACTCGGCACTTGCCTGCGGCCGGTTTGAGCTGATTGGCCTGGCTGCCGGCCATCGCGGTTTTGACGGGTTTGGCGTCTTGCTTTTGGTCATGGACGGCGTTGATCACTGTCGGCGTTTTGCGGTCGGCCATTTCCTGTGCGGTTTTGGCAGACTGTGACAGCCCGATCAGTGAGCCTGCGCCGAGGGCCGAACGCTGCTTCGTGTTGTCCACCTTTGGCTTTTGGACGACTTCGATGGTCGGCGCCGATGTTGGTGCTTGTTTATTGGCAACGTCGTTGGAGCGATTGCCGCGCGCTAGAGCAACCCACTCTGGGCGCGGGTCCGGTGCATTGCAGAAGGACCGCATGAACGCGTCGGAGATCGCTTTGATATCATCCGAGTAACCGCGGTCGTGAGGAGCCCATTTGCGACCGAGATGCGTGAACGTGATGGCGCCGCGTATCGAGCGCCGGAAGGGTACAAGAATCTTCCATTCTTGAACCTTGCGCGTCCGTTCGGCGACTGGATTGTCGATGTAGGTGCCGGTGTACATGAGAACGTGCTCAAGGTGCGCGCGAACTCCGTCGGAGACTGAGCTAAAGCGCTCGCCCTTGACGCCGCCGCCGGTTGCGCCGAGGCCAGCGAAGTTGTTCTGGTCGGCATCCACGTCACCGGTGTAACGCAGCGTATTTGTCTCAACGACCATCTGGTAGAAGGCCATGTCCCAGCGAATTCCGAGGTCCTCGCCGTGGCGCATGTAGTACATGGCGATATCATTGAAGCGCTCGTTCAACGAGGGATAGCGGGATTTGAGAAAACCGACCAGGCGGCCCGGCGTCGTACAAGCGGGAACCTTATTGGAGGCCGTTGTTTTGATCGCCGGCAGCGAGGCGGCGAAGGCTGGTGAACACAATGCCGCGGCAGCGGCAGCGAGAATGTAGACTGCAGATCGGCTCAGCATGTGGCACCTTCAGGCGGAAACTGACAACGAGGGTGTAAGGGCAATCGTCGCACCTTAGTTGTCATAATTCGTTAAGTTTAACGGTTGGTTTACACGTGCCGGACGATTCGCCCCCGTCCATTCGAAATCATTGATGGATCAATGGGGCATGAGTTGGGGCAGGCTTGGGAAGAAATGTGGCGGAATGCCCGCTGTCTCACGAACAAACCGGGAAGTCTCGTAAGGCAAGTCGCCTAACTGCCGGCGTTGCCGGTCCGAGCGGCTATGCTAGGTGCTGGCCGCTGTCGAGTGTAATCATCTGCCCGGTCTTTGATGGCGATGCCAGAATGAAGAGGACGGCTTCTGCGATTTCTTCTGGCGGGCAGGCGCGTTGCAACAAGGTGCCCGCGACCTCCTTGTCGAAATCCTCCTTGCTTTGATGGATGCTCTGTAGAACGGGGCCGGGTGAGACCGCATTTACACGTATTTTTGGTGCCAGCGCCTGAGCCAGTGTTCGGGTCGCGTTCCAAAGGGCTGCCTTCGAAACGGTGTAGGAAAAGAACTCCGGTGAAGGTCTCAATATGCGTTGGTCAATGATGTTGATGATATTGCCCTGCGTCCCCTCGGGCAGGTGGCGGGCAAACGACGTGGCGAGGAATATGGGAGCGCGCAGGTTGGTGTTGATGTGCCTGTCCCAGACGTCCGCTTTGAGGTTCAGGGGACTATCGTCAAGAAACGTCGAGGCATTGTTGATCAGGCAAGTCGGTGGGCCCAGCAGTTCGGAGCATCGGCCCACCAGGCTTTCCACGGCGACGATGTCCGAAAGGTCGCCTTGCAAGGCGACCGCTTTACCGCCGGCGATCTCGACTTCCCTGGCCAATTCTTGTGCGTGCTCTGCCGATGAATTGTGATGGATCGCCACCTGCCAGCCTTCGGCGGCGAGCGCCAGCGTGATCGCGCGGCCGATGCGGCGCGCAGCGCCCGTAATCAGGGCTGTTTTGAGAGGGTTCGTTGCTCGGCGTGTCATTGTTCCGTCACCTGCGGTCCGTGTGCTTGGCAGTCTACAACGAGGTGGTGCAGCAAAAGGACCAGATCAAAATAACAATTTAAGCAGACGATATGTTTACGGATCTTGGCTAATTTTTAGTCATCTCGCCTGGTTTTGAGTCATTCAACAAGTATTCCACAAGAGTGGTTTGAAAGCAGCTTGCGCATTCGTTGTTCAAAATCGCTGATTTGTTGCGCGCCGACTACAAACGACTTTGCGATTTCCCGAGATGTACTCATTGCCGTTGTGAAACGTCCGCAAATGCAGTTCCTTACGATCAACGGTGTGATTGGACTTGGCGCACCCTGACGAGGGCTTCTGGCAGCGACGTAGACATCCGCACCTGCTTTGAAACTGGGGGATTACAGATTATGCATACAAGAATCGGACTTATGAGCTCTTTCGTGGCCATGGCGATCGCCAGTGCCGTCGTTGCTACTCCAGCTGCTGCCGGTGACTGGTTTAAGCGGGAGACGGCCGGAAGTGTGAAAGACGCTCCCGTGGTTGAGAGCGGGCGGAAGTTCGAGTGGTCGTTCAATATTGGCGGCACGTCCGACTACGTATTTCGCGGCATTTCACAGACTTTGGAAGACCCAACCGTTCAGGGTGGCGTCGATTTCTCATACGGGATGTTCTATACTGGTGTGTGGGCATCGGGCGTCGACTTCGTCGAAGGAAGCCCTCCGCCGGGTAGCGGCGATGCATCCGTCGAGGTGGATGTCTACGGTGGTATTAAACCGAAGCTTGGCCCCGTCGAGTTTGATCTCGGTGTGATCGGGTACCTTTATCCGGGCGCGCAGGATATCATTGTTACCAATGCTCTGAACCAGGTCACCGACCGTTTGAACCTCGACTACCTCGAAATCAAGGGTGGCGCGAGCTACTCGATCCGCGGCTTGAGCCTCAGCGGTGCCGTCTACTATTCTCCGGACCAGTTCGCCGAATCCGGACAGGCATGGACGCCTGAGGCTTCCGTCGGCTACGAATTCCAGAGCATCGGCATCTTCACGCCTACGATCAATGGTACCGTAGGTGCCTACTACTTCGATGGCAACAGCGATCTCGACTATGTTTACTGGAACGCTGGCCTAGCGCTTGCGGTTGAGAAATTCACATTCGATTTCCGTTATTGGGATACCGACTCAAACGGTGCTGACTTCTGCGCCGACAGAGGATTGTGCGACGAGCGGTTCGTGTTCTCGGCAAGCATCGCACTTCCATAACGCTTCCTAAAAAAGAGGCCGCTGGTTTGCCCGGCGACCTCTTTTCAAACTGCTCTTTCTTTCCTGAGTGTTCCCCACTCATTAGACCAGGGCTTTGCTCGTTTTTTTTGTTTTTCGGGGCGGTGTCAATTGTAGCCATCAAACATATCGCCGATCGGCCCCAGGATAGAGCCTTCGCCGGTCCCGCCAGCCGGTCTGGCATCGGCCAGAATGCGGCCGGCCAAGCGAGAAAACGCAAGTGATTGCAGCCATACTTTTCCTGGACCTCGTAGGTGCGCGAAAAAGACGCCTTCATCGCCGAAGATCATCGACTTTGCCGAACCGCCCGGACAATTTCAAACTCAATCGTCGAGGTCATTGCCGCAACGCAGCCGGTATCGACGTCCAGCTCCTCGCCGTAAGCCAATTCGTGCTCGACGATGGTGCCGCCGACATGAATGAACGCAAAGTCATCGCCTTCTAGCTTCTGCATAATGAAGCCTTCGCCCCCGAAGAGGCCAGTCATGATGCGCTTTTGAAAGCGCAGGCCAACGCTCACGCCTTTCGCGGCGCAAAGGAATGCATCCTTCTGGCAAATGAGCGAGCCGGCAAGATCGGCGAGGTGGAATGGGATCACGGTTCCTGGATATGGCGCGGCAAATGCGACGCGAGCCTTGCCCTGGCCGTGATGGGTGAAAACCGAAAACCGTCATGAACAAGCCTTCACCCGTGAGAAGTCTTTTGCCGGCGCCCATTAACGAGCCCAGTATCCCGCTTTGCTGTTTTGAGCTGTCACCGAAAATGGTGTCCATCTGGACGGGCACATCCTTGAACATCATCGCTCCGGCCTCGGCGATAGTGCTTTCACCAGGAACAAGCTCGATTTCGACGTTGTGTCATGATCTCCTATTTCACGCGCTGCCGCAGGGAGTTGTGCTTAGCAATAACGTGGCAAACACAAGCTGTTTGAGCGGCCGCGGTGTCAGGATACGGTTGTGTAATACGGTTACACCGGATTATTTGGAGCGCGATCACCCACGGATTGAGTCCGGGCTTCTTTCTATTTGTTTATTCGACTTATTCACAGGCCGGACCTTGCCAAAGAGCGAATCAGAGTTTGTCGCAAAGGCGTCATGCATAACGCTTAGAAAAGCACGTGATGAAGAAGTCGCATGCGGAAGTTTTTGTGCGTTTGCGGCAGTTCAGTTTTTCGAGTGGAGCTGCCTTTTTGCCCTCTCTTTGGCGCCGCTCGATGGAGGCCAGTCCAGTCGCTGAGATCGGTGCAACCCCGCTGCCGAGTTAAGCGTGGGGCTGGCCTCATCTTTTTGTGAATTGCCACTGGCGATGAGTTTGAGCGGCAATTTCCTTGCCGGCGGATGTCAGCGGTTCTCGGTGCCGTCCGAAATGCACTTCACACACGCATTTATCCCCAGATCCCGGCACTGCTGTGTTGCCGGGGGCACGCGGACTCAACTAAGAGCAAAAGTTGGCGATGAAGAGGGTCAGCATGACGATGATTGTCTTTTTGGCCGCTGTGGTGTTGTTGGCCATTTGTCTGACATTTCAACTGGTGCTTCGTGGCGCACAGTTAAAACAATTCGCGGTTGATGTTGCACCCGACGAGCCAAAGCCGTTCGGCTATAAGATGGCCTGGCTGGCGATTCAAACCGAGGACACTCGGGCACTGGCGGAACTGCTTGGACTGGAAAACCAGGGCGCGGCGAATTGGAACTCCGGTATTGGCACCATTTATGATGATGCCCTCGGGGCTTCGTATATTTATCTGACCCCTCCCGTTTCCGGGTGGAGTTTCGTCGTTGGCCTGCCGCTACCGCACCCGGTTGGGTCGCCTTTCGTCGACAAACTCACGCCCTTGATGCTGTCGCTTGGCCAGCACTTTCCCGACGTGCAGTATTTCTTCACGTTTCCACTCATTGATTTTTTTTCGTGGGCTCGGGTGAAGGACGGGAAACTGTTGCGGGCGTTCGCCGTCAATGATGAGGGCGTCGTCTGGAACAAGGGACGCATCACGCCGGAAGAGCGCGCGCTTGGTTTGCGGCTTTTTGAGTTGAGGGGCATTCAGGAGCGACAAGGCGATACTGGCGGCGAAATAGTTCTTTATCCGACAGAGGATCAAGTGCTTCAGATCGCCAAGTGCTGGAGCCTGGATCCGACGCAGGTTGCGGCTACCGATACCAGTCATGGGTGTGGGGTTGTGGCCGCTGCTCCGTCGGCGTGGTGTTCGGAGCGGCGGCGCAAGAAGGCTGCTTGAGACGGGGCGCCTCAAGCGGCGGGCTTACCTACGATCGCAGCCATTTGCAGAGCGATCATGCGATCTAGGAAGCCTTCAAAGGGAACCGTGAAGATGGTTAGGCCTCGCTCATCAGCGCGCCAAGCCTGAAGCGCATCTGAAAATCCGTCTGGCGGTTCGGCCGCGCCGTCAATCTCGACGACGGTCTTCTGGAATGCGTCCTGGGTCATGGGGACAAAAGGGATCGTGACCACCTCGACATCGCCATTGGGTCCGATCCGCGGTGCGTTGAAGACGCTGAAGCAAATAATGTGCTTGCCGTCGGCGCACGTAGCAACGGCGCCTATCACAATGCGCGAAGTTTCGTGCCCTGCTGGTGCGTTATAGGCGCACTGCTGACCCGCGGCGAAATTCATGCCGATCACCTCCCTCATCCCCCTGTCGGGTGAGAAGGAAGATTACACTTGCCGATTTAGCCAGACTAGAGGCAGTCGGGTTCGATCGCAGGTTTCAAGGAGAGGGTTTGACGGCAGGTTGCCAGGAGATCCCTCCGGGCCCCGCTTGTTGGTGTTCTGCGCTTGCCGCTGCTGTTGGGGCGGCCTGTGGATGAGTTGCGATCGCGGGTATTGGGTCGCCGATCGAGCCGGTGGAAATCGGCGCGCGATCGGGCGCGACGCGACGTTGGGAGAAGCTTCGCAGTTCTTCCTCGTCGAAAACGACGGCCGGGCGTTCCGCCGGAGAAGGGTATGGTGCTGCGATTTTCTGCCGAGGGCCGGAGAAGACCGCGTTTTGAACGAGGCTCCAAAATCCGACCGCGTGCCAAAGCCCGGCACCGGCGATGAACCCGAGGGTCACATAGCCGAGCGCTGGTCCGACCGAGGAGCGTCGACGGTGTGCTTTTGGTCGAGCCTCGTCTTGCGCTCGGATGGACTCGGTGGAACCACTTCCGTGTTCTGGATCCGACGTCAATGGCCACGGGTTCTGGCGAGGTGCTGAGTCTTCAGCGGGCAGTGGTGGGGGAGTGGCCGCTAGAGCCGTGCGGAGAGATTTCGAGGAGCCGGTGCTGGAGGCAGCCGTCCCTGCATTGGTTCGGGCCCTGGGCATGACGGGCGGCTGGTCGCGCATTTGTTGCTCCTTGTTGGACGACCGGCCGGCGCTGTCGGTGCCCGGCCAGAATCACTTTCGCCAAGTCTGCTTGCTGACTTTGCGAGGAACAAGGATTGTGCTGACACAGCGAATCGCTGAGCGGCCGAAATCCACAGGCGCGTGACTTAATTGCGGCCATTCAGATCGATGCTGCGCCGATGTCCGGCGACTATCAGCGTCTGCTGGTGTTCGGGCGCTTTCTGGAGACCCGCACCGGCGGCACGTACATGCGGCGCGCGCTGCACAGCCGACGCTGGCTTTCGTTCTTGCCGCAGGGCCGCGGATCGCCCTCCTTGGTCATGCAGATGCGAACCTCGCGCAGCCGGTTGCCGGCACCGCCGCAGGAGACCACGATCATATCGGGCTGTAAGCCGAGGATGGAGTTGGCGGCGATGAATTCATCGACCAGCGTGTCGGGTGAAACCATCTGCGGCTTTTCTGGAAAGATATAGCGCTGCGGTATCTTGATCCTCTTGAAGATCCGGCGTGAGAGGCTGAAGTAGCCTTCCGGTTTCAAGCCAGAGCAGGTGCCGTGTTTCTTGTATTGATGGATGATGAGCCCAGTGCTTGGCATGACGTCGAGCATGCCGTTGATGACACGCTTTGGTACGTACGGTTTGAAGCGTGTCCAACAGCGTTCGGGATAGCCGCGTGTGTATTGCGGCCAGAGGCCGTGCATGACGAAGGCGTAGGGCCGTTTGCCAGGCTTCGGGTTGCACTGCTGGTCCCTTCTGTCGCGGGGTTGTGCTGCGCAGTGAGTGGGCGACCAGGACAGGACAAGAGCGTAATAGTCAAAGTCGCCGGGCACGTTGGCGCGCTGTTCGCTGCGCTTGTCGTCATAGCGGCCATAGCGTTGTGCTGCCGCCTCATCTGGCAGCAATGCGAGGCTGGCGGCCATGGCGATGAGGAGGGCTGTCAGTGCGCGCTTTACCATCAGTGTCGGTCTCCGATTTAGCGGCGGTTGCCCGGCCCGCTACACTAAACCGCCAAAACGGTAGTGTAATTGGCCTAGGTCTACGCGATTCCGCATAACTCATTCCTGCGGCTCGAGAAAGCCGTGTGCCTGCAGTCAGGCTGTCAGAGCGTGGCAAAGCAATCCAGGATTCGCGCCCAGCTGCGCGTACCCTTCTTGAAACTCTTCAAGTTGTATTTCTCGTTGGGCGAATGAATCCGGTCATCCGCCAGTCCGAAGCCGATGAGCAAACTGTCCATGCCGAGCTTGGTTTTGAAATCGGTGACAATCGGGATCGATGCGCCGCAGCCCATCAGGACCGCGGGTTTGCCCCATTCATCTTCCAGGGCCTTGGCAGAAGCGGAAATGGCCGGGCTATTGGTATCAAAACCTATTGCGGCGGAGGCGAAAGCGCCGTGGAACTCGACCGAACAATCCTGCGGGATACGTTCCTCAATGTAGGCCTTCACCGCGGTGATGACGGCATCGGGGTTCTGGCCGGGTACGAGCCGGCAGGTGATTTTGACGCTCGCCTCACCGGGAATAATAGTCTTGGTGCCAACGCCCTGATAGCCGCCCGTGATGCCATTGAACTCCAGCGTCGGCCGCGACCACAGCTGCTCCAGGGGTGATTTGTTCTGCTCGCCGGCAGGTTGCGAAAGACCGATCGACTTGAGGAACGGGGTTGGGTCGAAACCGGTCTCCTGCCATTGGCGGAGCTGTTTGGCGGACAGCTTCTTGACGCCGTCATAGAAGCCGGGAACCGTAACACGGCCCTTGGCGTCATGCATGGCGCCGCAGATCTGCGTAAGAACCCGGATCGGGTTGGTTGCAATACCTCCATAGAGGCCGGAGTGAAGGTCGCGGTTGGGGCCTTTTATGGTGGCTTGAACGCCGCCGAGACCGCGCAGCATGGTCGTGATGGCGGGCGTATCGCGGTCCCACTGACCGGTGTCGCAGACCAAGACAAAGTCGGCCTTCACCTTCTTCGCGTGCTTCTTGAGAAAACCAGGAAGAGACGGCGAGCCGCACTCCTCTTCACCCTCAAGCATTACCGAGACGTTGACCGGAAGTTCGCCGTTCACCGACTTCCAGGCGCGGGCGGCTTCCAGGAAGGTCATGAGCTGGCCTTTGTTGTCCTCCGCGCCGCGGGCGACGATCACTTTGCCATTGCCTTTTTCGCTGGCGATGCGCGGTTCGAACGGCGGTGACTTCCAAAGTTCCAGCGGGTCGGGCGGCTGCACGTCATAGTGGCCGTAAAACAGAACATGCGGTTTTCTAGGATCGGGCTTGTCGCGGTCGTGTGCCACGACAACCGGGTGGCCGGTGGTGGCGACAACTTCCGCCGAAAAGCCGATATCTTCCAACGTTGCGCGGCACCAGCAGGCCGCCTCCTGGCATTCCTTGGAGAAGGCCGGGTCGGTCGAGATGCTCGGAATAGACAACAGCTCGAACAGACGTCGGAGGCTGTCTGCGTGGGAAGCGTCGATCAGCTTCAGGACTTGGGCAAGGGCTGTCATGCGGAAAGAACGCCTTTGGTTTGGAGTGGCAAGTTTCGGGAGTGAAAATGGAAGACGGGTAAGAGATTAGGTCACAGCCTGTAGCGAAGTCACGGACGGATTTGATTTTGAGGTCGGCTCGGAAGGATTGCGCTAATTACCAGTATCGTCGCTAAGCTGTTACTCAAATTCTCGCTGCCCAACCTTCTTGTTTTGTTCGACTCGGTCATGTTTGTGCTGTCGATGCTCATGTTTGGCGGCTATGCGAAGTGGTAGTGGACCAACATCGATTCGCGCGACGCGGGCTATACTTGAGCTTCACAGAAAAACTGAGCGAACGACGATCCTCCCGATGAATGGTTCAAAAAGCCATCTGTTGCAGAGCTGTCATGACTGCTAAGCCCCTGTCTAGTGATGGCAGGTGGGCCGATGTCGTTGGCCCACGGGGAGACGGAGCAAACCAGGTATGGCAGACAGCGCGACCGAGCAAGACCTTAAGCAAGTCTATCTGTTCGCGGCGGGACAGACCGACGGCGGGGCCAAAATGCGCGAACTCCTAGGCGGCAAGGGCGCGAACCTGGCTGAGATGTCGAACCTGGGTCTGCCGGTGCCGGCCGGCTTTACCATCACCACAAAGGTCTGCAGCGCTTACTACGCGAACGGACAGAAATTGCCGGGCAGCCTGCGAGTAGAGGTGGCCGCGGCGATGGCGCGGGTTGGCGACGCCGTCGGGGCCAGGTTTGGCGATCAGGACAATCCACTTCTCGTCTCAGTGCGCTCGGGCAGCCGGGCGTCGATGCCCGGTATGATGGATACTATTCTCAATCTCGGTCTCAACGATGCGACGGTGGTCGGCCTGGCCAAGCGTTCCAGAGATGAGCGGTTTGCCTTCGACAGCTACCGAAGGTTCATCCAGATGTATTCGGATGTGGTGCTGGGGGTCGATCACGGCGTGTTCGAAGATATCCTGGAAAGCTATAGGAACCTCAATGCCGTGTCGCTCGATACGGAATTGGAGGCAGACGACTGGAAAGACATCATCCAGCAATACAAGGAGGCGGTGCAGGGAGCTTTGCGGGCGCCGTTCCCACAAGATACCGACGAGCAGCTGTGGGGGGCGATCGGCGGTGTGTTCGGGTCTTGGCAGACGCAACGGGCGCAGACCTATCGCCGCCTTCACCATATCCCTGACAGCTGGGGAACGGCCGTCAACGTGCAGGCCATGGTGTTTGGAAACATGGGTGAGACGAGCGCCACCGGGGTCGCGTTCACGCGCAATCCGTCGACCGGAGCCAAGGAGATTTACGGCGAGTATCTGGTCAATGCGCAAGGCGAGGACGTTGTTGCGGGGACCCGGACGCCTCAGCCGCTGACCGAGCGTGCGCGAGAAGAAGCCGATGAAACGCTGCCGTCGCTGGAAGCGCTGATGCCGGAGACGTTCGAGGATCTGAAGACAATATTCGGCAAGCTCGAAGCGCATTACCGGGACATGCAGGATATCGAATTCACGATCCAGGAAGGCAAGCTCTACATGCTGCAGACGCGGTCGGGAAAGAGAACCGCCGAAGCCAGTCTGTCGATCGCCGCCGATATGGCCGAAGAGCGTTTAATCACGCGTGAAGAAGCGGTGATGAGAGTCGATCCAGCCGGGCTTGACCAACTGCTTCATCCGCGTATCGATGCCGATGCCGAAAAGACGATTGTGACCATCGGTCTGCCAGCATCGCCTGGGGCAGCGGCGGGTGAGATTGTGTTTTCTGCCGACGAAGCCGAAGCGCTTAAGGCGCAGGGGCAGGAGGTCATTCTTGTCAGGGTCGAGACGAGCCCTGAAGACATCCACGGGATGCATGCGGCGGCAGGAATTCTGACGGCGCGCGGTGGCATGACGAGTCATGCTGCCGTGGTGGCGCGGGGCATGGGGCGACCGTGTGTTTCGGGGGCCGGCGCTTTGCGGATTGATGTCGGGGCCGGCACCATGCGGGCTGGTGCAAAGGTTTTTCAGAAAGGTGACATCATAACCATAGACGGCTCGACAGGGCAGGTGCTCGAAGGTCGTGCGAAGATGCGCCAGCCGGAACTTTCCGGTGCGTTTGGAAAGCTCATGGGCTGGGCGGACGAATTCCGCAAGCTTGGTGTGCGTGCTAACGCAGACAACGCCCGAGATTCCAAGCAAGCGCGTGACTTTGGTGCTGAAGGTATTGGTCTATGCAGGACCGAGCACATGTTCTTTGACGAAGACAGAATTCTCGCCATGCGCGAGATGATTTGTGCGCAGGACGAGCGGGGGCGACGGGCAGCTCTTGCCAAAATTCTGCCGATGCAACGTAGCGACTTTGAAGACTTGTTTGAGATCATGGCCGGGCTGCCGGTCACAATCCGGCTGCTCGATCCGCCGTTGCACGAGTTCCTGCCGCACCAAGATAAAGAGATCGTGCAGGTCGCCGAAGCATTGTCGATGGAGCCTGACAAGCTCAAGGCGCGTGTCAACGAGCTTAGTGAGTTCAACCCGATGCTCGGGTTCCGGGGCTGCCGGCTGGCGATTCGGTATCCCGAGATTACCGAGATGCAGGCGCGCGCGATTTTTGAAGCAGCCGTCAACACGGCGAAAAAGACCGGCCAGCCGGTGCGCCCAGAAGTTATGATTCCGCTCATCATCTATCGCGAAGAGTTTGACATTCTGGCCGAAGTCATCCGGGAAGCCGCCCGGGCGGTGGAGGCGGAGACGGGTGCAACACTCACTTACGACATCGGTACGATGGTCGAGTTGCCAAGGTGCGCGCTGAAAGCTGACGAAATTGCGGCTGGTGATGATGGTGCCGAGTTCTTTTCTTTCGGCACCAACGATTTGACACAGACCTGCCTGGGCCTGTCGCGCGATGATGCTGGTTCCATTCTTCAAACCTATATTGAGCAGAAAATCTTCGAGATTGACCCATTCGTTTCAATCGACGTTTCTGGTGTCGGTGAACTTGTCGAGATCGGGACGGAACGTGGCCGCCGGGTCAAGCCCGGGCTCAAGATCGGCATTTGCGGCGAGCATGGGGGTGATCCGGAATCCGTTGCGTTTTGTCAGAAGGCGCACCTCGATTACGTTTCGTGTTCGCCGTACCGGGTGCCTGTGGCTCGGCTGTCAGCGGCACAAGCGGCCATTCGCCAGCGCCAGGACTCCTAATCCTAATCGCGCTGCGCGCGGGGCTACTGTAGGCGCTTCTTCAGTTGGTCGCGGAAGCGTTCGAGGATTTCGTCCTGGCCGTCCTGGAGAAGACTGTTGATGTCGTCCACCGTGAAGCGCAGGCGGCCATCCGGCCGGCGTTCACCTGAGACGGTGAACGGGTCGCGGCCAATGCGGACCGTCTTCGAAAGTCGAATGGAGCTCATGTTCTTGGCAAAGTGGCCGTCATTTCCGTTTGCGGTCAGATGATCGCAGCCGGGCTGAAACCTCACAATGCAGCTTGGTAGAATATCACTCTTCTGAATGGTTGAGGCCGGGGCCATTAATCCTTCGCAATCCAGATCAGATGTGCGGCTGAAGCCCTGCTTCGTTGGCCGGTGAGAACCCCGAGGCGCAATCGACGGTTCAGGCCGCGGGCTTCGTGTGTCTGCAACTATTGACTAAACGACAATTAGGCCTTCACGTTCCACGAGCAAGCCGGCCGACGAACCGGTGCGCCGCCGCTCGGAAACCCGATGGGCCCGGCAATGTCGCCCGGCAGAATGATCCCGCCTAACCCTGAATCGCTCTAGTACCAGTGCTTGTCTTCTTCATCGAGAGATGGACGGCGTGGGCGCTGCCCTTCGTATCGGGGCAACAGCAGCAACACGATGAGAAGCGGTGGGAATAGAAAACTCCACCCGATCCAAAATGAGTAGTCGCGGTTCTTGTAGCCGGCGAGTACGCCCGCGGCTGCCGCCGCCACCATCGCCGTTGCCCCCCAGATCACGATCCACGTCACTGCGTTCATGGTCAACCGTCCCGCCGTTGTGTTCTGCTTTCATGTGCCTGGCGCGGCCTGCCGACACAGTGCATTATGATGTCTATCGCCTTCATGATGCCTATGGAAATGGCGTGCTATTGTCGCAATAGCAAGCGCGCGCATGATCAAGCTTTGCTGAAAACTTTCAAGCGTTTGATTCCTGGAAGTCGAGGCCGAGATTGAGCACGGGTGCCGAATGCGTCAATGCGCCGACGGAAATGATGTCGACGCCGGTTTCCGCAATGGCGCGCACCGAATCCAATCCGACGCCACCTGAAGCTTCGAGCAAGGTCTGCCCCCCAGCAAGTGCAACCGCTTTGCGTAACTCGTCGGTCGACATGTTGTCGAGAAGGACGGCTTCGGGAGCCAGCGGCAAGATCTCGCGAAGCTGTTCAAGGGTATCGACTTCGATCTCGAGCTTGACCATATGGCCGGCGTGGTCGCGTGCCGCCTGCATCGCGGCCAGCGGACCGCCAGCGGCAGCGATGTGGTTGTCCTTGATGAGGATGGCGTCGAACAGTCCAGTCCGGTGGTTATGGCCGCCGCCACAGCGCACGGCATACTTTTCAAAGGCGCGAAGGCCGGGGGTCGTCTTGCGGGTATCGACGATGCGGGCCGAAGTCCCGACGACCTGATTGACGTAGGCGCGAGTCAGCGTGGCGATGCCGCTCATGCGGCCGAGAAAGTTCAATGCAACGCGTTCGCCTGTCAGAATGGCGCGCGCGGAGCCTGATATGCGAGCAAGCACGCCGCCTTTGGAGATTAGCTCTCCATCGGCCGCCACGGCCTCGAAAGTCACTTTGTCACCAAAGGCGTGAAAAGCAGCTTGGGCGAGCGGCAGGCCGGAAACAACACCACGCTCTCGAGCAGCAAGAACAGCGGTGGCGGAGGCATCACGAGGGACGGTTGCGTCGGTGGTGATGTCACCGGCCAACCCTAAGTCCTCGGCGAGCGCGGCCTTAACGGCTTGGTCGATGAGATTGTGCGGCAGTCGCGGCAGATCGTTTTCCTGTGGCGGTGTTGTCATGCAGTCACCGTATTGGCCGTCACCGCCTGGGTCGTCGCCGATTGAGCGCGGCTGGCACCGTTTCGCTCTGACGGGCGTTGTTCGAGCATCTCGAGGCCGCGCAGAGTGATCAAAGAATGGCGGGCTGCTGGTGCCTCGGCGGTAAAGTCGCTGCGGAAATGGGCGCCACGGCTTTCCTTTCGGAGCAGCGCTGCCCCGGTAATCAGCCGCGCTGCGAGCGCCATGTTTGCCAGGACGATGTCACCTTCGGCTGAAGCCTCAATGTCGGTCATGGTTTCGAGCGCGCGCCGCAGGCCCGCACCATCTCGAATGACGCCGGCGCATTGGCTCATTGTATCGCGAATTCTGCCCAGCAGAGCCGATCGCACGTTCTGGTCGGCCACGGCACCGCCGTTTATCCGCCGTGGCGCCACGGGTCCGAGGTTGTTGGCGTAGTGGGCCAGCTGTGAAATGTCACTAGCGGTCCGGCCAGCGATGACGACGGCTTCGAGCAGCGAGTTTGAGGCAAGCCGGTTGGCGCCGTGGACGCCGGTGCAGGCAACCTCACCGACGGCCCACAATCCAGCGAGACTGGAGCGGCCTTCGAGATTGGTGGCGATGCCGCCCATGTGGTAGTGCGCGGCCGGTACGATCGGCAGCAGGTCGTGTTGGGGATCGAGGCCCACCTCCGAGCAGTAGCGATAGACGGTTGGAAACTTTTCGGCAAAGCCGTCACCAATCGCCTCGCGGCAATCAAGGTAGGCGCCGCGGCCGGCCCGGATTTCTGCAAACACGCCACGAGCGACGATATCCCTGGGGGCCAGTTCCGCATTAACGTGCAGCGCCGGCATGAAGCGATGGCCCATGCCATTGACGAGCAATGCGCCTTCGCCGCGCAAGGATTCGCTGGCGAGTGGGGCCGGGTCGCGGCCGAAGTCCAGTGCGGTGGGATGAAACTGCACGAATTCGGCGTCGGCAATCGCCGCGCCCGCTCGGGCCGCCATCGCAAGCGCTTCGCCGCGTGCATACGTCGGATTTGTGGTGACAGCATAGAGGCCGCCGATGCCACCAGTCGCGAGGACCACGGCTGCGGCCGGCATCAACTCGTAATTCCCGTTGCCGCGTTCGGCGCCACGAATGAGCCTGACACCGGCTACACGGTTGTCCTTGAGGATTAAGTCCTCGGCTTCGTAGCATTCGAGCACGCGGATTGACGGGGTTTGGCGCACCGCCGCGATGAGCGCCTGCATGATGGCAGCGCCGGCGCGGTCGCCGGTGACGCGGACCACGCGTTTTGCCGAGTGGGCGGCTTCCCTTGAAAGGACAAAGCTGCCCTCGAGGCTACGGTCGAAGGGGACGCCATATTGCAAAAGATTGCGGATGCGTTCGGGGGCTTCATTGGCGATGAGGCGGGCGGCGGTGGCGTCAACGAGGCCAGCGCCCGCGGCGATAGTATCGGCTGCATGCGCCTCCGGTGTGTCGCCTTCACCGACGGCAGCGGCGATGCCGCCCTGGGCCCACACGCTCGAAGCGCCTTCCCCCAGCGGTGCCGCCGAGACCACCGTGACAGGCAGCGGGGCCAGTTCAAGTGCGGTGAAGAGGCCCGCGAGGCCAGCCCCTACGATGACAATATCGCCGGGACCGATCGGGCTTTGCGGATTGGCAAAGCCGGAGATCAGCGCATCGGTCTGGACGGGTTTGGTCATCGGTGCCTCGTTTTGATGACCGCCGGCCTTCCCCGTGGTGGGGTTCCCGCGCCGCAGAAAAATGGACGCGGCGCGGGAGGGCTAGCTGATCAGTTCGTCAGGTTCACCATGCGCTCGACAGAGCGGCGCGCGCGCTCGGCGACTTCGGGGTCAACGGTGACCTCGTGCTGCATGTAGAGCAGAGCATTGAGGATCCTCTCGAGGCTGATGCGCTTCATGTGCGGGCACAGGTTACAGGGCCGAATGAACTGGGTATCTGGCACTTCGGCGGCGACGTTGGAAGACATCGAGCACTCGGTGACCAGCATCACCTTCTCGGGGTGATTGTCCTTGACCCAGTTGATCATGCCTGAAGTCGAACCGGTGAAGTCGGCGATGTCGATAACCTCCGGCGGACACTCTGGGTGGGCGATGACCTTGAGGCCAGGTTCGGCCTCACGCATCGTCTCAATCTCTTCGGCGGTGAAGCGTTCGTGCACTTCACAGCGGCCCTTCCAAGCGATGATCTCGACGTCGGTCTGGGTGGCGACGTACTTGGCGAGATACTCGTCAGGGATGAGCAGGACGCGCGGCGCACCGAGGCTCTCGACCACTTTGACGGCGTTTGAAGATGTGCAGCAGATATCGCACTCGGCCTTCACCGCGGCGGAGGTGTTGACGTAGGTAACGACCGGTACGCCAGGATAGGCGGCGCGCAGACGTTTGACATCATCGGCAGTGATCGAGGCGGCGAGCGAGCAGCCGGCTTCGAGATCCGGGATTAGGATCGTCTTGTCCGGGTTCATCAGTTTCGAAGTCTCGGCCATGAAGTGGACGCCGGCCTGAATGATCACGTCGGCCTCGACGTTGGCGGCCTCACGGGCAAGCTGCAAACTGTCGCCCTGAAAGTCACCGACGCAGTGGAAGATTTCCGGCGTCATGTAGTTGTGCGCCAGGATGACGGCGTTGCGCTGTTTTTTCAGTTCGTTGATGGCCTTGATGAGGGGCGCATAATGCGGCCATTCCATCGGCGTGATGACGTTTTTCACCTTCTCGTAGAGCGGACGCATCTCCGCTTCGAGTTCAGGCGTGAAATCGAGATTTGGCTTCGCCAGAGGCGCGAAGCGCTGGCGGTCGCTGTGGTCCGGGCTGGTGTAAAGCTCGAGAGTTTCCATGCGAACCTCCTTCAGTTGCTTTTATTGCCCAACACTCGGCAGGCCGGTGTTGGAGTCTTGTTGCCCAACACTCCGCACGCGGGTGTTGGAGTCTTCAGCGTCCTGCGGCCTTGAGCGCCATTTCGTCTGATTGCGTTATGCTCAATTTGAGTATAACCAATGTACAGTTTTTGACGGTCGCTATTTGAGACCGTTTAACGCCGCGCGATGGGCTAGCAGGGTTAACTTGTTATGCTCACATGGAGCATTGGGCACGCTACAAACATAAGCGCTCTGGGCCGAAATTTCCAGTGCATTTCGTCATTTGGTTGCAATTTGAGGGTAGTGGCGGGGCGGTGGGAGCGGTGCCCCAAGCTCGTGGCGGCTACTTGAGAACGTCAAGAAACTCCGGCACGTTCGTGCGAGAATATCCGCATAGAACTTTGCATTTCCGAGCTACTCTTCCGATCCTCCGTGATTTCAATTGGTTTTTTCTATGGAAGGCGCAGCTGCAAATGCTTTCTGCCAAATATTTCGGATACTGAGATGATTCTGCCGCTCCGATGCGCTGTGTTCGCCTGCATCGCCGTGCTGACCGGTCCAGCGCTTGCACATGAGTCCATCAACCCTGAAGGTTTTGGGGGCAAAATTGCGGGGCGCCCTTATTCGCCTTATGCCGACCGAGCCTATCCAACCGACGTCTATTTCGGTGACACGCATGTGCACACGGGCCTTTCCGCGGATGCCGGGGGTGGTGGTACGCGGCTGATGCCACGCGATTCCTATCGCTTCGCACGCGGCGAGCAGGTGATGTCGAATACCGGACTGCCGGTCAAACTCGCGAGGCCTTTTGACTTCTACATGATTACCGACCACTCAGACGGCATGGGCGCCATCACCGATCTGATCAACGGGACACCCAATATCCTGGCGGATCCGGATGGCAGGAAGTTTCATGAGGCGTTCCGGGCCGGCGGCGAGGAGGCGCTGCGGGCGGCTCAGGAACTCACGCGGCAATTTGCGCAAGGAAACGTCTCTCCCGCCATCAACTATCAGCCAGGGAATCCGGCCTACAAACGCGTTTGGGGAGACCTTGTTAACGCGGCTGAAGAGTTCAATTCGCCCGGCGTCTTCACGACATTCATCGCGTTCGAATGGACCTCGCTGGTGAGGGGCAACAACCTGCATCGTAACGTCATCTTCCGCGACGGCAAGGCGCGCGCCGGCCAAATCGTGCCCTATACGACAACGGCGCCAATGGGCAGTCCAAATCCAAGAGACTTGTGGAAGTGGCTTGAGAATTACGAGGCGACGACAGGCGGGGAGGTTATTGCCATCCCGCACAACGGAAACCTTTCCAACGGTATGATGTTCGCCATGCAGGATGATTTCGCGGGCGGCAAATCCTACGACGCCGAGTATGTCCAACTGCGCGAAAGGTACGAGCGGCTTTATGAGGCCACTCAATACAAAGGCGATGGTGAAACCCACTCAATGTTATCGCCCGAGGATGAGTTCGCCGATTTCGAAACCTGGGACTGGGGCAATCTTGATGTCTCCGAGAAAAAGACGCCTGAGATGCTTCCCGGCGAATATGTGCGTTCGGGCCTGCAGCGCGGGTTGCGATTGGAATCGGAACTTGGCGCCAATCCATTCAAATTCGGCCTTGTTGGAGCGACCGATACTCATACGGGTTTGACAACGCCTGATGAGGACAATTTCTTCGGCAAATTCGCGGCTTATGAGCCGGGTCCAGAGCGCGCCACCCATACCTCCAGATCGAATTCGAAACTCGGTATCTCCTATAACGCATGGCAGTATTCGGCCGCGGGAATTACGGCGGTGTGGGCGAGTGCCAACACGCGAGGAGCGATCTTCGATGCGATGAAGTGGCGTGAGACCTACGCGACCACAGGACCTAGAATTCGCGTGCGTTTTTTTGGCGGTTGGGATTTTGACAAGGATGACGCGCTGCGCCGGGATCTTGCCTTGGTGGGTTACACCAAAGGTGTGCCGATGGGTGGAGACCTCAAGGACGGAAGCAAGGGTAAGGCTCCAAGTTTTTTGGTGTATGCCCTGCGAGACCCGATGGGTGCCAACCTTGACCGCATCCAGATCGTGAAGGGCTGGATCGATAAGAACGGGAATGCCCGCGAGAAGGTCTATGATGTCGCTTGGTCGGGTGAGAGGACGGCAGACGCCAGCGGCATGTTGGCACCGGTCGGCGATACGGTCGATCTTTCAGTCCCAAGCTGGACCAATACGATTGGCGCTTCCGAGCTTGGCACGGTGTGGTCCGATCGAGATTTCGATCCTGCTCAGCGCGCCTTCTACTACGCGCGAGTGATCGAGATTCCGACGCCGCGTTGGACGGCGTACGACCAGGTGAAATTCAAACTCGACCTACCTGAGGAAATCCAGCTGAAGACGCAGGAACGCGCGTACACCTCGCCGATCTGGTATTCGCCCTGAGGGAAGGGCTCTGAGCCCTCTCAATAAAACCGTGCGGTTTCGCCTGTCGCTTCGCCGAGGATATCGCCCTCCCACATCACCTTCCTGCCGCGCACGAAGGTGCCGATGGGCCAGCCGGTCACCTGCTTGCCATTGTAGGGGGTCCAACCGGCACGGCTGGCGACCTTGTCGTTGGCGATTGTTTCGGTGCGTTTGAGATCGACGATGGCGAGGTCTGCGTCGTAACCCGCCGCGATGCGGCCCTTGCCGCGCAGCCCAAACAGGCGCTGGGGGCCGTGGCTTGTCAGATCGACAAGGCGTTCCAGTGTGAGGCGTCCTTGCGCGACATGATCCAGCATGATGGGCAGCAGCGTCTGCACTCCGGTCATGCCGGAATGGGACTCGGGATAGGGGTGGTCCTTTTCCTCCCGTGTGTGGGGAGCGTGGTCGGAACCCAGGACATCCACGGTTCCATTGGCCAGGCCCGCCCAAATCCCCGCCTGGTTTTTTGCGTCGCGCACGGGTGGGTTCATCTGGCAATAGGTGCCGAGGCGCTCGTAGCACTCGGGCGCAACCAAGGTGAGATGATGCGGGGTGACTTCGACGCTGGCCCATTCCTTATGATGCGCGAGATACTGCATCTCAGCGGCGGTCGAGATGTGCAAAACATGCACGCGTTTGCGGTGTTTTTCGGCCAGTCCAACGAGCTGTTTGGTGGCGATCATGGCAGCTTCCTCGTCGCGCCAGACGAGGTGGGATGACGGGTCGCCTGGAACGCGCAGGTCCTTCCTGGCGTTGAGACGGGCTTCGTCTTCGGCGTGGAAGGCGGCGCGGCGGGAAATCTTTTTGATGATCTCTTCGAGTGCGGCTTCATCGTCGACCAACAGGGTGCCGGTGGACGATCCGATGAACACCTTAATGCCTGCGGATCCGGGAAGTCTTTCCAGCTCGGGGATGTCCCCGACGTTCTCTTCAGTGCCACCAACGTAAAAGGCGAAGTCGCAGAACATGCGGTGGTGGGCGCGGGAGACTTTGTCGGCAAGAGCTTCGGGTGTGGTTGTGTTGGGGTTCGTATTTGGCATCTCGAAGACGGTCGTGACTCCGCCCAGCACCGCACCGCGGCTGCCGGTTTCAAGGTCCTCCTTGTGGGTCATACCCGGTTCGCGGAAGTGAACCTGACTGTCGATGACACCTGGCAGGATGGTGAGACCGGTGGCGTCAATGACCTCGCCGGCGGTGTCGGCGGTGATGGCGCCAATGGCGGCGATGCGACCATCCCGAATGGCGAGGTCCCGCTTTCCGATGCCGTCGTGGTTGACGATCTTGCCTCCCTTTAAAAGCAGGTCATAGGTTTCCGGCATTGTCTGTTGATCCTTTCGGCGTCCATCGTCCCGCGTTCGCGGCCCCTTGTGCGCCGCGCGCCATCTGCATAGTTAGTGCGAAGGCCTATCACATCCAGGTGCCGACAGAGAAGAAAGGGCGCGTCCATGACCGGTCTGAAAAGCGTACTGCTGCCCGACCGCGGGGTGATCCGTGTGACAGGTGCCGATGCTGAAAAGCTCCTGCAGGGGGTGATTACCGGCGACATGGAGCTCCTCAAGCAGGATCGCAGTGCATTGCATGCCGGTTTGCTGACCCCGCAGGGCAAGATCCTGTTCGACTTCTTTGTCGTGCGCCAGGGTGATGGCTTTCTCATCGAGACCAACCGGGAGCAGGTACCTGACCTGCTCAAACGGCTTTTGATGTACAAGCTGCGCGCGGATGCCGTGATCACAGATGTGAGTGGTGCTTACGCCGTCACTGCGGTCTGGGGGGATGGAGCTGAGGCGGCGGCAGACCAGTCCGATGGCGTCGCGTTTGCCGACCCACGCCTGGCGGCAATGGGTCTCAGGGTTCTGACGGCAAATGGCGATAGTGGCCCTTGCGCCAAGCTGCCTGGTGAGGCCGTCGGTCTTCAGGACTATCATGCGATGCGGGTGGCATTGGGTGTGCCGGAAGCCGGCAAGGACTACCGCCTTGGCGATACGTTTCCTCATGAAGCGCTGTTCGATCAGCTCGGCGGCGTCTCTTTCACGAAGGGCTGTTTTGTCGGCCAAGAGGTCGTCAGCCGCATGCAGCACCGGGGGACGGCGCGCAAACGCGTTGTGCCTGTCGTCGGCACAGGAGCGCTGCCGGAGCCGGGCAGTGAAGTGCGGGCGGGCTCCTCGCTGATCGGGACGCTGGGCAGCGTTGCGGGGAATACGGCGCTCGGAATGCTGAGGCTGGACCGGGCGGCGGAAGCGGAAGCCAAGGGCGAGGCCTTGATGGCCCGTGGGGTTGCCGTCAGCATCAAGATTCCCGAGTGGGCGACATTCGGCCCTGGCGAAAAGACGGAGGCGGGCAAATGACCCCGGCGGGGACAGGGCCGGTGCGGTGTCCGTGGCCGGGTATTGAGGCGGACATATACGCCGAATATCACGACACGGAATGGGGCGTGCCGAAGCTTGGAGACAGGGAACTTTTCGAAAAGCTGATCTTAGAAGGATTCCAGTCCGGGCTGTCCTGGCTGACGATTTTGCGAAAGCGGGAGAATTTCCGGGCGGCTTTCGCTGGCTTCGATGTGGAAAGAATTGCCCGCTTTGGTGAAAAGGATATCACGCGGTTGATGGGGGATCCCGGCATTGTGCGGAACCTTGCCAAGATCGAAGCCACGATTGGCAATGCGCAGGCTTTTTTGAAGATCGCAGAGCGGGAGAGTTTTAGCGACTTTCTGTGGGGATTTCTTGAAGATGGCCCGGTGGCGAACCGTTGGCGGACGTTAGCAGAGATTCCAGCTCAAACAGCGATATCAAAGCAGATCTCCAAGGAGTTGAAGGGGCGCGGTTTCCGCTTCGTTGGACCGACGACGGCTTATGCTTTCATGCAGTCGGTCGGCATGGTTAACGACCATCTTGTGGCGTGCCATCGACATCGGCCATGTGCTGAGCTGCAGGCTCGGGTTAAACTTCCTGAATGACGAATCGTAACTCTCATAACAGACCGAGGCGGGCGGGCGGTGAAGCTGGTCAGCCGCGGGCCTGGCAGCGAATGCTTTCCGGCAGGCGGCTTGACTTGCTCGACCCCTCGCCGCTCGACATTGAGGTTGAAGATATCGCGCACGGACTTGCGCGCGTGGCGCGCTGGAACGGTCAGACGGTTGGCGATCATGCAATGTCGGTGGCGCAGCATGCGCTCATTGTGGAGGACATCGCGACGGAGCGGAATCCAAGCTGGCAGGCTGATTGGCGGCTGGCGGCGTTGCTGCATGATTCAGCGGAATACGTCGTGGGCGATCTCATCTCACCCTTCAAGAACGCGATCGGGCTGAATTACAAAGCGTTTGAAACGAGGCTGCTGGAAGCCATCCACCGACGTTTCGGTTTGCCTAGTACGTTGCCGCCGGAGGTTGCCGCGGAAATCAAGAGTGCGGATCGGATCGCTGCGTATTTCGAAGCGACGGTCCTTGCTGGATTTGCAGAGGGCGAGGCGTTGGAGTTTTTTGGGTCGCCCGACAAGCTCGGTTCCGACAAAACGTTTGAGCTTTCGGGGCTCGAAGCTTTGCCCGCCCGGGCCGCGCAGCAGGCGTTTCTCAACCGGTTCGAAAGGCTTTTTGAATCCGGTTGAGGTGGGCTCGCCAGCAACCATCAACTCGGGTGATTGGTGCAAAGCGGCGATAACCGGACGCCGCCTTTCGCAATTCGGACTAGCAATGTTCCGAAAAACGCCATTATCGACCCCTAAACAAATTTGTATTCGCCGAATCGCAGCTCGGGCGGGAAAGCGGAAAGAGATCAATTGATTGGGGATTGATTGTGTTGGGGGGAGGCCGCCATCGGCGGGCGCAATCGCGAGCTTGGTCGGTCATTAGGCTCCTGGTGACAGGAGTGTTACGGCCGCCGACACGGAGGTTGTCGCCGTGACGACAGGAATAAATATAAGTTCCGAGGTATCGAAAATGCCGGCCGCGGAGGTTCCGAAGCGCCCGGTACGCATTGAGAAATCGGGTGTTGAGATAGGTCTCAACGCCGCCATTGTTTCGGTCGCGAACGACGAACCGGTCGTTCTTGTGGTCCGCGACAGTGCAGACAAGATGGGCACTGCCGAGGGGCTTCCGTTCGGGCCATTCTCACCGCTTGATCATCGCACCTTGGAAATCGGTCTGAGGTCCTGGGTCAACGAACAGACCGGTATCGATCTTGGCTATGTCGAGCAGCTTTACACATTCGGTGACCGCGGGCGGCACGCTCAGCCCGGCGATCTTAATCCACCTATTGTGTCAATTGGCTATCTGGCTCTGACGCGTGCTGGCTGTGCGCAAGATCTGCGCTCAGGCGGCTGGCGAAGCTGGTACCATTTCTTCCCTTGGGAGGACTGGCGAAAAGGCCGGCCGGCGGTGATCGATGACGTGATCGCGCCGGAGCTGGTCTGCTGGGCGGAGAGCCCGAATACCCGGCCATCGCCCGAACGACCGATTGATCGCTATCAAAGGGCCAAGATCTGTTTTGGTCTTGATGGCGCAACCTGGGACGAAGAGAAGGTATTGGAGCGCTATGAGCTCCTGTACGAAGCCGGTCTGGTAACGGAAGCACGGCGAGACCGACCGGAGACCGCGGTCGCCACCGGTACATCCGCTGATCCTATTGGTGCACCGATGCGCTTTGACCATCGCCGGATTCTAGCAACCGCTATCGGCCGGGTTCGGGCGAAGATCAAATATCGGCCCGTCATATTCGAATTGATGCCGGAAGAGTTCACGCTTTTCGAACTGCAAAAGCATGTCGAGGCGATTCTTGGTCCGCATTTGCACAAGCAGAACTTCCGGCGTCTGGTTGAGAGCGCCGGGTTGGTCGAGCCGACGGGGGACGTCAAGACGCGAACCGGAGGTCGGCCGGCAAAGCTGTTCCGCTTCCGGCATGAGGTATTGCTTGAGCGGCCGGCACCGGGGGTGCGCATCAAGCTGGGGCGCAGCTGAATGTACTGCGTCCGGGCGGTAGTAGGATCCCTTGTTTAGCGTCAGGTGTGAACAAGCCCAAGGCGCTCAAGCCGTTCGCGATGTGCTTGAACGTGCGTTCGGGCAGTCGGCCAAAGCGCGCCTCGTCGATGCGCTTCGGCGGTCCGGTGACGTGGTCGTTTCCCTTGTGGGTGTTTGTGAAAGCGGGATTGTTGAATGCTAGCGCTCGTTCGACGGTTTCGAAAAGATATGCCACGTGCCATCGGCTGCGATTGCCAGCCGATACCATGTCCACTTATTGCCAGTACGCATCTTTGCGGCTTCCTCAGGCGGCATGATGCGAAAGAGTTCGACTTGTTGTGAGGGCGAAAGCTTATTTGGCGGCAATTCCGAAAGATAGGGCCAGACGAAAACGTCGTTGTTTTCCAGGTCCGGTCCGATAGGCAACCTGGCTGGTGCGGCGGCGAGCAGATTGCCGAGTATCGCCAAGATTTCGCGGCCCGCTCCGTCTTTCGAAGACTTGCGCCAGTACTTGATTGGGTCTTTATCGCGCGGGATTCCGAATTCGGGGCGCAATTCGTTCCATTCTATAGGCAATCGCAGCTCTTCGATGTCGCCGCTGGCCACGGCAATCAGAATAGCATCGCGCATTTCCTGGACAGGAATCGGTAAATCGGCGATCGGTGACCGCTTGAGTGTCGGTACGGAGGACGTTTGCGCGGTCTTATCACCCTTGACTCTGGCTTCTGCGGCCAAGGGTTGCAGCCCGCCCAGGCCATGGACAACGCAGATTAGCGTGACTACCAATGCGCAGAACGCGCCGGCCGGGGGCTGGGTGCGTGGCATGTACGCGTGTTTGGTCCGATGCGGGGGGACAGCACCTGTTGTTGGGGGAGTGGCAGATAATTTGGATGTGAAGCGCAGCAATGCCGACACATGGGGCCTCCAAGGTCACTTACGTCAGGGACCCGCCAGGTACGGTTGTCGATTTGACCGTCCAGCCTGCAGGCTTGAGGGGCGCGCATAAACATGCTGCCGAACCCTCTCGTTTTGCCTATTGGATTCGTTATCGGCATTCTTGTGGCGGCCCCTGTAGGTCCCGTCAATATCCTCTGCATTCAAAGAGCCATTTCCCGGGGCTTCTGGGGCGGCGTTGCGGCGGGGCTCGGTGCTGTTCTCGGTGACGGGCTTATTGCCTTGATGGCGGCAATGGGCGTCGGTGCGATTTCTGGCGTCATCGACTATCACCGGACGGCTATTCAGGTTGTCGGCGGACTGGTGCTGATTGGGTTCGGGTGGCGGCTTTACGTCACCGCACCGTCGATTGATGAAGGGGACGAAAACGGCAATGGCAATGGCAGTCTGCGGGCCTACTTGTGGGATATTCCCAAAACGTTCCTTTTGACGGTGACCAATCCTGGAGCTGTGCTTGGTTTGTTTGCGATCTTCGGCGGTATCAGCACATTCGTTGAGGTTACGGGACCGGTTGAAGCTTTGTTGATGGTTGGTGCGGTGATGGCGGGCAGTCTCAGCTGGTGGGTCGGGTTATCGTATTTCGTTGCCCGTCTGCGCCATCGACTGTCATTCAATCGGCTGGCGCTTATCAACAGGATCGCTGGGCTCGCGCTGGTTGCCTTCGGCTTGGTGCTGATCGGCGAGATTGCTTATCTTTGGATGACAGTCAGTGCTATCGCGGACATCAGCACTCTCGCTGCGCGTGCTATCGGTCCGCTGGGCTAATGCAATGCAGTCGGGTCGTCGGAAAAATGGCCCTGCTTGATGCGGGTCTCAAGGTTTTTCGCCATAGCGGCAACAGCCGTCTCCCCAAACAAGGCAACCAGGTCCCGCATTCCGGTAAATACAGCGGCGTAGGCCATCAATTCATGGGGTACGCCGTTTTCCCTGGCCTGGCTCCACGCCGCGTCTATGAGGTCGAGCGCAAGCAGACTTTCTTCGCTCGAGTGGCGGTTCCCGTCAGTGTGCATGTACGCTCCAATGTGGTTGTTTGGTTTAGTCAGACCTTGCCGGAGTAGCATAAAGCAATATGAACATGGGTCAGACGACATATTCATCGTAAACCGCGGGCTTGGCGAGCGGGTGGCCAAAGACCTGTTTGGCTTGTTGTCGTGGCGCTGCTTCGGGTTGCTCAGGGGTTCGACTTGACGAGCTTTTCGGCGATTTCCGTACCTTCGGTCAGAAACCGTTCGATGGCGGTTTTTGCAGATGCCGTGCAGACTTTGTAGGTGCGGCTATAGCTGCGATAACCGGCATTGAAGCTGCGCGTCAGTCTGGCGCGACGCAGTGCGGTCGAGCCTTCGGCAGTGATCAATGTGCGCATTTGCTCGCGCCAAAGTTGGCCGTCTCCGGCGCCGCAAAGCTCCCGAAGATAGTGGACCGCGCCGAGGATTTCAGAAAGCCGCAAGAGCTGCGGGTCGTAGGGCTTGGTTGCCTGAGCCCAGGCGCTGTTGAGGGCCGGCAGAGTGGCTGCCAGCAGCATGATCGCCACAAGCACCGCCGAAAAAACGGCGCGCTGCGGCGTGTTCCCGCGGTGCAGTTCTGCAAGGCAGCTTGAATTCTTTGCGTGCGGTTCTCGCATCATCATTGCGACTGTCGGTGCCCCTTTAAATCTGCTTGCCGTTGTCTGCCAAAAGTGCGGCAGCAGCAAGGATCAAGTCCTCGGCTCCCACAGTGAGTTGATAGTCCCGCAGCCCTTCCAGCTTTACCCAGCGCGCCGCTGCGGCATCATCGCCGGGCCGAATTGTGCCGGACTGGGCGATGCCGTAAAAGACATCGAGTTCGATGCGGACGGCTTCGAGTTCCACGGTGTGGCGACCAAGGTGGCCGGCGATACGGGCAATTATGCCAGTTTCCTCAAGAACTTCACGGCGGGCGGCCTCGGCAGCGGTTTCGCCGGGTTCGATTTTTCCACCGGGCAGGCTCCATTGTCCCGCTAAAGGCGAGTTTTGGCGCCGCACGAGAAGAACGTTGCCGTTGTTGATTATGGCCATGCTGGCACCGTGTGGCGTTTGCGTCATCGAGATGCTTCCTTGCACGGCCTGGTGATGGCAAAGTCCGAATTCGCGGCGGAGGCCGCGTTTTTTGCTCCGACAGTCCATGGATACGGATCACAACGGCCATGTGTTCCCGCTACAGCCTGACATCACCGCCTGAAGCGGTGCGAGAGACGTTCGGGTACGCCAACGCGGCCGAGTTTCCGCCGCGCTACAATATCGCGCCGACGCAGCCGGTGGCCATCGTGCGCAGAGATCTCGCCGGTGAGCGGGAATTGGCGCTGGTTCGGTGGGGGCTGATCCCGTCGTGGGCGAAGGATCCCGCAAAGCTATCCACACTCATTAACGCGCGTTCGGAAACCGCGGCGGAAAAGCCTTCTTTTCGCAGTTCCATGCGGCATCGCCGCTGCATTGTTCCTGCTGATGCGTTCTACGAGTGGACGGGAAAGCCGGGCAGCAAACAGCCGCACATGATACGTTTGCGTTCACGCCAAACGATGGGTTTTGCCGGGCTTTGGGAGCATTGGCTCGGTGCGGATGGCTGTGAAATCGAAACCATGGCCATCCTCACCGTGCGAGCCAATGCGGAAATGGTCAGTATTCACGACCGCATGCCGGTGATTTTGAAGCCTGACGACTATGACGCCTGGCTCGATTGCCGTTCGGGATCGGCGGTTGGCATCAATGAGGTTTTTCAGCCCGCGCCCAATGGTTCCTTGGAGATTACCGCGGTGTCGCGAGAGCTTAATAATCCACGCAATAACAGCCCTGAAGTTCAGTCGCCGGTTCAAAGGACTCTGCTATAAGGGGTGCCGCTGCAACTCTCGTCGTGTGAGCTAGGGGAAATGTGACATCAAGTCGTATCGGTATATGCTTTTCCAACGAAGCAACTTATTGATATGCAAAAAGTTTAGGGTATTGACCAACGGTGGAAAAGTCGCACGCGATGTCTCGCGTCAACTCTCGCAGAAAGTTATTCTTGCCACTGTCAATACGTCAGGGCTCGTAGGGTGGCGCGACATGTGGATAACCCAGTCAGCGTCTTGGTTACGGGGGCTTTTTGCGGGCGACAGCTCAGCGCGTGCGGCGGCAGGTGAGTAGCGCGTTACATCGCGTAGAGGAGTAAACACGATGAGTTACCGAGGTGGTGATCTGGATCTGCGCACCCCGCAATCCCGCAGTGGAAGCGAGCGCGGAACGTTCGAGCCGCCGCTTAATGGTCCCCGCGATTTTGATGATGCTGGCGACGCGCGCTCTGCAATCTGGGTCGATGACACCCTGATGGCGTGCTGCAACCATGCCTATGATGTCGCGATGGCGCATCGTTCTGGCGATGTTCGCATTGAGCATCTGCTCTACGCACTGACGCGGATTGACGACGCCGCCGAAGTCCTCGAGTCGCACGGGGTTCGCGATGCCAGCCTGCGCCGGGAAGCGGGCCTTTACATCGCCAGTGAGATTCCCATCGCGCCGACGAACGGCCAGGCAATTCCGCGCCGGTCACCGCCGCTTGAGCAGGCCCTGAGGCAGGCTGCTCATTACGCCTACTCGCGCAACAGGGCTGCGAGCGTTTCGGATCTTCTGCATGTCTTCAGCGAAATCAAACCGGATCTGCCAGGGTTGCAGCACCTGCACCGCAACACACCCGGGCTCATTAGCGATCACGGCGGCAAACAGCCGGTTTACCAGCCATTGCCCGATAGCGCGTTCATGGGAGCGGCACCGGCGGAGCCAACGCGCCGACCGGTCAGACCGGCTTACTACGATGACTTTGCCGCCACCGAATCGAACCACTACCGCCAGGGGTTGATGCAAAACCATACCGACATGGTGCAGAACTCCCGACTTGGCGCATTGGAGAAGATGGTCATGGCCCTGCGCGAAGACACCGGCCGATTTGCCGAAGATCTGACGGGCAGATTTGTTTCGCTTGAGAGTTCGTTTTCTGGTGGGCGCGGGAGCGATAGCCGTGTCCTGCAGCAAACCGCCGATAAGCTCGCCGGTATCGAGCTTTCGCTGACGGCAAAACTTGAGGATCTGGCACGGCAGGCTTCACGGCTCGCCGGGCGTCTTGAGACGTTGGAGACACGTCTTGAGTCGGCTTACACCAGCGGGGGGATCGATTTGTCGCCGCTCAGTGCGCGTCTCGACAAACTAGAGGCGATGATCCGCCAGGACCGCGCGGCCGGTGATGCCATGGTTGCTCTCGTCGGTGACCGGGTTTCGGGCGAGGTTGATCAAAAGCTACGTCATGTAGAAGGCGTGATGCGGGAAAGGGCCGGTGGGATCATCGATCTGGCACCCATTGAAAACCGCCTCAATGACATCGAGTCGGCATTGCTTGGGTCGGGTGACGGACATCACACGGTGGAGGCAGTTACGGCCCGAGTGGAAGCTGCAGAGCACGCGATCGCCGGCCAGCTCACCGGTCTGCAGCAGGCGCAGGCGACCGATCGCGATCAGGTTTTGGAGCAGCAGGCTGCTGATATCCGGCGAGCCGAAAACGCCCTGCAAGAGCGGGTTTCAGCAGTGGCGCGTCTTATTCAAGATACGCACGTCGAACGGGTGGAGCAGGCCAAGAAGCTCGACGTGGTGGAAACCATGCTCATGCAGCAGGGCCAGTCTGCAGCGGAGGGCCGTGAGGCATCGGTGCAGGAACTTGGTGAAGTTCATGAAGCGATCGTCAAGCTCAATGCCAATCAACATACGCTGGCCGGAGCAATCGATCAGTGGCGCAGTGAATCGGTAAGCGACATGAATGCGATCTCCGTGCGTCTTGCCCAGGTCGACCAGGACAGCGAACTGCCATTGCAGCATCTCGAACAGATTTCCGAGCGGATGGATGGAATGTATCGCGCAACGGTCGAGCGCTATCATCGCCGCAACCGCTTCTGGTACTGGCTGTTTGGCACGGATGACTGGATCGGAGCGAGCTGGCAGTCGCAAGGGGCCATCGTGGAACGGGACCTGCATGCTATTGGAGGCGATCGGCCCTCGGTCTGACTGACTGCGGGCACCGCGGACGAGGCGCCCGCTCAGCGGCTCTCAGGGTCGCGGGGCAGCCGCGCGGAGCAAGCGATCGTTGATCGCTTCGCCAAGGCCCTCACCGGGGATAGGAAGAACGGCAATTGAGCGGCATCCTTCAGCGTCTAGAGCGCGCAAGGCGGCAAATAGATTTGCAGCGGCCTCGCGCAGGTTCCTGGTCTCGCTCAGGTTAATCATCGGGCCGCAATGGGGCGGAATCTGAGGTCCGAAGGCGAGCAAAGCCTCGCCTGGCTCCGGTGCAGCAACGTTGAGGCGCACACGGGCGCGCGGCGCATAATGGCTAATGAGTTGTCCGGGTGAGCGTGGCGCGTCGAACGTCGTTTGCGGTGGTTTCAGCCGCCTGCCGAGGGCAGCTTCAATCTGTTCCACCGAGATGCCACCGGGCCGAAGGAGGCTTGGTTCGGCATTGCTCTGCGCGCTGCAGTCGATTACCGTCGATTCTATGCCTACTTCACAGGGCCCAGCATCGAGGACCAGATCGATGCTGCCTTCGAGGTCGACCGCCACATGGGCTGCCGTCGTCGGACTAACGTGGCCTGAGCGGTTTGCCGACGGTGCGGCGATGGGTGTGGCTGCAGCCCTTAACACAGCTTGTCCGACGGGATGAGCGGGAACACGCAGCGCCAGGGTCGGAAGACCTGCCGACACGAGTTCGCTGATACCGGCTTGAGGATGATACTGAAGGACAAGCGTTAGCGGACCCGGCCAAAAGGCGTGGGCCAGTTGCTCGGCCGGTTCGGTGAAGATGGCGAGATTCTTCGCTGTCGCGAGATCCGGGACGTGGACGATGAGGGGATTGAAGCTCGGCCGGTGCTTGGCTTCAAATATGCGAGCAACAGCCTGGCCATTCATCGCGTCGGCGGCGAGCCCGTAGACCGTTTCTGTCGGCATGGCGACAAGGCCGCCACGGCGAAGGATCTCGGCGGCCTTGGTGATTGCAGCAGTTTCGGCCTTGAGGATCTGCATTTTCTCTCCGACTTGCCCGCCGGCCCATAAATTGCTCGACTTCAAGCACTGTGCTTTGGTGCCTGCCAACAAAAAAAACCGGGAGTCCGGAGGATTTTGCTCGCCGGATCCCTTTCGGGAGGCCAAAACGTTATGGCTTATCAAGCACCTGTCAATGATATCATACTTGCGCTCAAGTCGGCGGCCGGGCTTGAAGAGCTGCTTTCGAGCGATATTTTTGAGGGTCTCGACGAGGAGACGATTGAAGCGGTGCTTGGCGAAGCGAGTCGGTTTGCATCCGAGATCCTTGATCCACTGAATAGGACGGGTGACCGGCAGGGCGCCACGCTCAGTGACGGCATCGTCACAACGCCGGAAGGTTGGGCGCAGGCCTATGAGCAGTTCTCGGGGGCCGGATGGAACGGCTTGCCTTGTCCGCCGGCCTATGGCGGGCAGGGGCTGCCGCAGGTTCTTGCAATGGCGGTCTGCGAGATGTGGAATGCCGCCAACCTGTCGTTCGGGCTGTGCCCGTTATTGACTCAAGGGGCTATCGACGCCGTTGCGATTGGCGGCTCGGAGGAGCTGAAGGCGCGTTATCTGCCGAAACTCATTTCAGGTGAATGGTCTGGGACGATGAACCTGACGGAGCCTCAAGCCGGCTCTGATCTGTCGGCGCTCAAGGCGCGCGCGGAGCCCAGCTCGGACGGCACGTACCGGCTGTTTGGCACGAAAATCTACATCACCTATGGCGAGCATGAGCTGGCCCGCAACATCATCCACCTGGTGCTGGCGCGGTTGCCGAATGCGCCAGCGGGGACGCGCGGAATTTCTTTGTTCCTGGTGCCAAAGCTATTGGTCAAAAGCGATGGGTCACTCGGGGATCGCAACGATGTCGTCTGTACCGGGCTAGAAGACAAGCTGGGGATCCACGGCAGTCCGACATGCGTGATGAACTACGGCGAAAAAGACGGTGCGGTCGGCTACCTCGTTGGTGAGGAAAACAAAGGCCTGGCGACGATGTTCATTATGATGAATGCGGCGCGGCTGGCGGTCGGCATGCAGGGCGTTGCGATCGCCGACCGGTCGACGCAACGGGCGCTTGCCTATGCGCATGAACGCCGCCAGGGGCGCGGTGCTGATGGTGGACCGGATCCCGTGGCGATCGTGGAGCATGCCGACGTGCGACGGATGCTGCTCACTATGCAGGCGATGACGCAGTCGGCCCGGATGATTTGCCTAGTTACGGCGCGTGAAACAGATATCGCGCGTAATGCGAATGATGCGGATGCAAGATCACGGGCGCAGGCCCGCGTGGCGTTACTGACGCCGGTAGCGAAAGCCTATGCAACGGACGTTGGCTGTGAAGTCGCTTCGCTTGGCGTGCAGGTGCACGGCGGGATGGGGTTCGTGGAGGAAACAGGGGCCGCACAATACTATCGCGATGCGCGCATTCTGCCGATCTATGAGGGCACCAATGGCATTCAGGCGATTGATTTGGTGACGCGGAAGTTGCCACTGGAAGGCGGCGCCGTCTTACAGGCCTATCTGCAGGATCTCGGTCAGATCGTGAAGGAAGTGACGCGCTCCAACAGCGTTGCATTTGGTGCTATGGGCGAGCGGCTTGGTGAGGCCTTGGCGAGTTTGGGTGAAGCATCCGTATGGCTTGGCGGCGCGTTGCGCTCCAATCCGCAGGCGGCATTGGCTGGAGCCACTCCTTATTTGCGGCTGTTCGGGATTACGGCGGGTGGCTGTTATCTAGCGTGCGGCGCGCTTGCCGCTGGAAAACATGGCGAGGATGCCGAGCGATCCGTCGATCTGGCGCGGTTCTTTGCCGAGAACATTGCCGTTCTGGCACCTGGCTTATCGGCTTCGGTCACCAGCGGGGCGGACTCGCTTTTGGGAGTTCCGTTGAAAAGGTTTTCTGCATGAGCATTGATGAAGTCCACGTCCAGGCCGGCGAGGGAATGAATGTCATCCGACTGACGCGGCCGGCGAAGAAGAACGCATTATCGGCGGCAATGTACCGTGCCGTCTCGGAAGGGCTGGAAGCCGGTGAGCGGGACAACGGCATCAGCGTGCACGTGCTGTTTGGCGGCGAGGGTGTTTTTTGCGCGGGAAATGACATCGGCGATTTCCTTGCTCAAGGCGGTGATGCGGGGCCGGGGTTTGACAATGGGCTGCGTTTGTTGCGGCTTCTACCGATGCTGAGGAAGCCGATCGTTGCCGGGGTTGATGGTCTGGCGGTTGGTATCGGCACGACGGTTCTGTTCCATTGCGATCTTGTCTACGCCAGTACGCGCTCGGTGTTCTCGACGCCGTTTGTTGATTTGGGGCTGGTGCCGGAGGCTGGATCGAGCCTTCTGGCGCCACAACGTCTTGGCTATGCCCGCGCCTTCGAGCTGCTGGTTCTCGGTGAGCCATTTAGCGCCGAGCGGATGCTGGCGGCGGGGCTTGTTAACGCCGTCGTCGGCGAAGCCGCGGTTGAGCAAACCGCTCTTAACGCAGCGCGCAGGCTTGCGGCAAAGCCGGCACAGGCGGTGGCCCTTTCGCGATCGCTACTGCGAGGTGATCTGGTCCCCCTCGGCGAGCGGATCGAAGCGGAGGTGCGGCTTTTCAAGGAACGCTTGTCGTCGGTGGAAGCGCTGGCGGCCTTTTCGAATTTCTTACACAAGCCCTCGGCCAACGACGAAGCGGCTGACTGATTGTCGCCAAGGCAGCCGTATATTGATCACCGGGAACCTTGACGGAGATTGATGAGGATGCGCGTTCGTTGGTTGCAGTTCGCGTTCGTTGTTTTTGCCGTGGGCGGGCCGTTTTTGTCTGCCGGTGCTCCCAGTCATGCGCACTGGTTCACCAAGCTTCTCAAGGAAGCCGGTGATGCGGGTCAGGATGCGGCCACGACGGCGCCGCGTCTCGGAATCAGCGCGCTCGATGAGGCGACCGCGGTGCTGCGGCGGCTGCCGGTGACGGGCGAAGCGCGGCTCGCGTTCGCGGCGCATGCGACGCCTGAGGGGCATTGGATATTCACCAATCGGGACGGGACTGTGTTCACAGCGGCGACGCCCGATGAGATGGGCCGTGTGACCAAAACACTGGCGCCTGATGCGCCGGAGGGGCAGTCGCTCAGTCTGTATGTTTCCAGCGACACCGTCTTCTTAAAGCCCGAGCTGATTTCGAATTTGCCCGAGGATGCGCGGCTTTACGTGGTGCTTCAGAAGCAAACCTTTCCTCTTGTGCGTTTGAGCGGCGGTTCTCCCCATAACCTGCACGCTCGCGTGCGCCCACATGTGCTTGTCAGAGTTGGAGAGAGGGCGGCCTTCAAGGAAGCCGTCTGGCAACTCCAGCGTCAATTACCGCGCGGCAAAGTCCGTGTGCTTTCGCTGCAGCCTGGTGGTGCGGCGAGCCTGGCTCCTAGGCCGCGGCTCGACAAGAGCAGCGGACTTGCCGTTGCCGACGAGGTCGATCCAGGCCGGTTGGCTGAAGCCCTGCCCAGTATCGGCGGGCAAACTGCCCTCGTCACGGGCCGTGTTGATGGTGATCTCCTGCACGTGCTGCCTGCCTCGGGAGGGGCACAGACGCTGTTGTTGACGGCGCTGCGCGAAACAGCCAAGCGTGCCGACATCAATCTGGTCGTTTTGCATGCGGCCAAGCCGCTGCAGCCGGGAGGACAGAACTGGCTTTGGCAGACAATTGAAATCGGCGGACTCAGTGATGCGCTTGCAAGACCGACGTTCGGTGACTTCCTTGACGCGCTGGCCGGCGGGCGTGGCCAATTCAAGGTATCGGCGAATATCCCAGGCGAGGGACGTGTTCTTATCGAGGCAATCCCTGAGGCATCAGGCCGGGATCTTGTCGATAGTGTGGGAACCTGGGTTGGTGATGCGGTTTCCGACGTTGCCGGGCATGTCGTGACCGAAGGCGTCTCCGCTTTCATGACCTCGGAAGCCAGGCAGCGCGAGCTCGACCAACGGATTGTCCCGGGCATTCCGTCGGACATTCAATTCTGTTACATCGGCGCTCTGGTGATGGGCGTTATTGGATGGAGTGTTGCGTCAGGTTGGTGGAGGGTGATCTGGCCGCGTGAAGAGCCTGGCGAATACCGAGGCAATTTTGGCTTCGATGCGGCGCGGGTGGTGCGCGGACTGGTGTTTGTTTTCGTCTTTCTACCGATCGTCGGACCGTTTGCCTTACTAGCTATGCTGCTCTTACAACTCATGAATATCCTATTTATGCCGGTGCGTTTTGTGCAGCGGTTATTCGGCTATGGACAGGCGTGAGGTCCGTGACGATGCTGTCGATTGCCTCTAGCTTGTCACGAGAGGCCAAAGGGAGCGGTGGAGATGGCAGAGCTGAGCGGAAAGACATTACTCATCACGGGAGCCAGCCGGGGCATTGGGCTTGCCATCGGGTTACGGGCCGCCCGTGATGGCGCCAATGTCGCAATTCTCGCTAAGACCGCGCAGCCACATCCGAAGCTGAAGGGGACAATCTTCACCGCCGCCGCTGAGATCGAAGCGGCCGGTGGAAAGGCGTTGCCCTTACAGTGTGACATCCGGGATGAGGCGCAAATCGAATCCGCCGTGGCTCAGACGGTGGCCGCGTTTGGAGGGATCGACATTTGCGTCAACAACGCCTCGGCTATTTCGCTGACGAAGCTCGCTGACTCAGAGCCGAAGCGGATGGATCTGATGTTTGGTATCAATACGCGCGGGGCGCTGTTGGTGACCAAGGCCTGTCTGCCGCACCTCGAACAGGCGGAAAACGCGCATGTGCTGATGATCTCGCCGCCGCTCGACATGAAACCGCAGTGGTTTGCGGGACACGTTGCCTATTCGATCGCAAAGTACGGGATGAGCCTCGCGGTTCTGGGGCTGGCGCGTGAGCTGAAGGATGATCGCATCGCTGTCAATGCGCTTTGGCCACGCACGACGATCGCGACGGCGGCGATCGAGAATGTGCTGGGCGGCGACACGCTCGTGCGGATGAGCCGCAAACCGGAGATCCTGGGGGACGCCGCGCATCTGGTTTTCCGGCAATCGGCGACAAAGTTCAGCGGCAATTTCCTTATTGATGATACCTTCTTACACAAAGTCGGCGGGGTAAACGACTTTGATGTCTACAAGGTCGAGCCAGATGCCTTGCTGGCTCCTGATTTCTTTGTCCCAGCGAGCTCGCGACCGCCACCGGGTGTGACGCTCGCACCGGCCTCCATGCTGAAATGACCGTTCAGGTCGTAAGGCGATTTGATGTCCGCGCGCACTTTGCGTAACACGGATGAGGCCTTTACGGTAAGGCTTAGACAAACAAGAACCCAAAGGAAACGCGCGAGGGCCAGCAGCCGAATGCCCACACTTCTCATTACCCATCCCTGTTTCGTTGATCATGATACCGGCCCAGGCCATCCGGAGCGACCGGATCGCATGCGGGCCATTGATCGGGTCCTGGCGCACGATTATTTCGGTGACCTGGTGCGTGAAGAGGCGCCGTTACGGGACGATATCGAGGAGCAAATCCTGCTGGCGCACCCCAAGCGCTATCTCGACATGATCAAGAATGCACGGCCTGAAGCAGGAGAGGGCCGTGTGCATCTGGACGGTGATACGGTGATGTCGCCGGGCAGTTGGAGGGCGGCCGTTCGCGCCGTCGGCGCCGGACTGCGCGCCGTCGATCAAGTGATGGACAAAGGGTCAGGGATCCGAAACGCCTTTTGCCAGGTCCGTCCATGCGGGCACCATGCCGAGACCGACCGGGCGATGGGGTTTTGTATTTTCGCGAACGTCGCCATCGCCGGAATGTACGCCCGCAAAAAGCACGGCGTTGAACGGGTTGCGGTGATTGACTACGACGTTCACCACGGCAATGGAACACAGGATATCTTCTGGTCGGACAAAGATTTGTTCTTTGCTTCGACGCATCAAATGCCTCTGTTTCCAGGAACCGGCGCGCTGTCGGAGACAGGGGTCGGCAATATCTGCAACGCGCCGCTGCGCTCGGGTGATGACGGAGAAAGGTTCCGTGATGCGTTCGAATCGCGCATTTTCCCGGCACTGAAGAACTTCAGTCCGGACATCATTCTTATTTCGGCTGGTTTTGACGCGCATGAGGCCGATCCTCTGGCCAGCCTGAGGCTGGTGGAAGCGGACTTTCTCTGGGTCACCGAGCAGCTCGTCAGCTATGCGGAGCGGCAGTGCGACGGGCGAGTCGTTTCAACGCTGGAAGGCGGCTACGACTTGACGGCGCTGGCGCGGTCGGTCGGAGTACATGTGCGGGCCATGATGGACGCCGGCTAAATTCGAGACGATCGCACCGAGGTTTCGACGGCGACTTGATAGCCGCGGGCTGGCTTGGAGAGACAACGTAATGGTGGCAAAGACAAACCCCGATCACAAGGATATTGCGCAGCTGAGTTTTGAAAAGGCGCTGATGGAACTCGAAGGCATCGTTGGAAAGCTCGAGCGCGGTGACGTCGAATTGGAAGAATCGATCGCGATGTATGAGCGCGGGGAGGCTTTAAAGGCCCACTGCAATCGGCTGCTGGCGCAGGCGGAGGCCAAGGTTGAGAAGATTACGGTGGATACAGAGGCCCGCCCTGCGGGAACCCAGCCGCTTGATCCCTGAGTGCCCAGAAGTCCGTGTCTGACAGACTTGGACGCAAAAAGTTACAGGGATTTGAGCTTTTTGACACCTATGCCAGGGAGCACAAGTCGGTATAGTGGGCGCTTGTGGCGGGGGCCTGAGCGGTCTTTTAGTCTGCCTCATAAGTCCGTTTGAAGTGTGCAACGTATGTCTCCTAGTTGGAGTCCGTGTTCGGGCTCCGGAGACGAGGTGGTGATGACGAACATTCTGCAGCCTTCCCCTAAGCCGCTCCTCGATACTGTCAATGACCCAGCAGATCTGCGAGCCTTGCCAGAGAGCGATCTGGAGCAGTTCACCGCAGAGTTGCGCCAGGAGCTGATCGAAGCGGTTTCGGTGACTGGAGGGCATCTTGGCGCCGGACTGGGGGTTGTTGAGCTGACCGTTGCTCTGCACTGGGTTTTTAATACGCCCAGCGACAGGCTGATCTGGGACGTCGGGCATCAGGCTTATCCGCACAAGATCCTGACCGAACGCCGCGAGCGTATCCGGACGTTGCGGCAGCCTAGTGGCCTGTCCGGTTTCACCAAGCGCAGCGAGAGTGAATACGATGCCTTCGGTGCCGGGCACTCCTCGACATCTATTTCGGCTGGCCTCGGTATGGCCGTGGCACGCGACCTCAAAGGCGAGCAGAATAACGTTGTTTCGGTGATTGGTGACGGGGCCATGTCGGCGGGAATGGCCTATGAAGCCATCAACAATGCCGGTGCGCGCGATGAGCGGCTGATCGTCGTGTTGAACGATAATGACATGTCGATCGCACCGCCGACGGGCGCGTTGTCGGCCTATCTGGCGCGGGCGACCTCAAGCGGTCCCTACCTCTATGTCCGCGATATTGCAAAGCTGCTTGCCAGGCGGCTGCCAAAGAGTTGGGAGCGGCGTGCGGCGCGTGTCGAAGAGTACACACGACACTTGTGGCAAGGCGGAGCCTGGTTTGAGGAACTCGGCTTCTACTACATCGGTCCGATTGACGGGCACGACTACAACCAACTGTTGCCAGTCCTGAAAAACGTGCGTGATGCCAAGCAGGGGCCGATCCTGGTGCACGTTGTGACGCGTAAGGGCAAGGGTTACTCACCGGCTGAAGAATCCGACGATAAGTATCACGGCGTGGCCAAGTTCAATGTGGTGACCGGTGCGCAGATCAAGGCCAAGGCGAATGCGCCAAGCTATACGAAGGTCTTTGGGCAAAGCCTGATCGAAGAGGCAAAGGACGACGACCGTATTATCGGCATCACCGCGGCGATGCCGTCGGGAACCGGGATTGACCTGTTTGGCCAGGAGTTTCCCGAGAGGACGTTTGACGTCGGGATCGCCGAGCAGCATGCGGTCACGTTCGCGGCGGGCCTTGCCTGTGAGGGCATGAAGCCGTTTTGCGCAATTTACTCGACGTTCCTGCAGCGGGCGTACGACCAAGTTGTGCACGACGTTGCGATCCAGAAACTGCCGGTACGGTTCCCGATCGACCGTGCCGGGCTCGTCGGTGCGGACGGGGCAACGCATGCGGGATCATTCGACATCGCGTACCTTGGCTGTCTGCCGAACTTTGTCGTGATGTCGCCGTCGGATGAAGGCGAATTGAAGCACATGGTGCGGACGGCGGCCGTTTACGACGAGGGTCCCATCGCGTTCCGTTATCCGAGAGGCGAGGGCACGGGCGTCGATATGCCTGAGCGCGGGCAGGAGCTTGAGATCGGACGCGGGCGCATCGTACGCGAGGGTACTTCGGTGGCGCTGCTGTCACTGGGTACGCGCTTGGCGGAGTGTCTCAAGGCTGCCGATGAACTGGCCCGCTTCGGTCTATCGGCGACGGTCGCCGATGCTCGATTCGCAAAGCCGCTGGATGAAGATCTCGTTACAAGGCTGGCGCGCAATCACGAGGTGCTGGTGACCGTTGAAGAAGGTTCAGTTGGTGGATTTGGCAGCTACGTGCTGCAGCATCTGGCGCATGCCGGTGCGCTCGACAACGGGCTGAAGGTGCGTCCGATGGTGTTGCCCGATCGTTTCCTTGATCACGGCAAGCCACCGGAGATGTACAAGGCGGCCGGACTGGCGAGTGACGGTATCGTCGGAACCGTGTTTGCGGCTTTGGGACGCGAGATTAATTCCGCGAGTGCCGACCGAGCCTAGAACCCGTTCAATTCGAGTGGCAGTTGAGAGGGTGTCGCGCCCGGACCAGTGTCCAGGCGCTCTTTTCCGTTTTTGTGCCGGTCGGGCAGGGTCTTATTTTTCCGCGAGTTCGGGATAACGCTCGGCGCACTTCTTGTGTGCGAAGTCGTTGATTTCGTAGATCAATTCACCGTGGAAAAGGCTGAAGTTCTTCTCCACCCAGGCCGCGCCGGTGATCACGGTGCTAATCACGGTCGGGGCATCCACTTTCGTGATGTTGAGATCCGTTTTCGCAGCCTTACCTTCCTTGAAAGTGACCTTCGGGGCCAATGTGACGTCAATTTTGGTGACGTCCTCTCCCTGCTCGATTTGGCAATTGATGGTTTGTGGTTTCATCTCGAACTTGTGCTCGGGCTTCGTTAACGAGGAGACGATGTTGCCGCGCGCGGCCTTCAGGTCGCGTGTGCAACGGGCGTCGCCAAAATTCCAGCTGAGGCTCTTGGTGCTGGCGCCCTTTTCAATGTTGTCCTTGGCCCAAGTCTTGGAAATGGCGCATGGGAGATCGTCACCGCTGGCATCCTTGCTCAGGACCATCGCGCAGAGATCTTTCTCGCAGGTTTTGCGTTTTTTTTCTCATCAGGGTTTTCTTTGAGTGCGAACGCCGGGGCCGCCATTGCGGCCAGACTTAGGGCAATTGCGCCAAGAAACGATGCGGTAGACCGAGTACGAACGCCAGTGGTCGGCATAACAGAGACTCCCCCGTGGTCTTGAAGGAAATGCTCGGCTTGGAAGCCGCATCCAGTGCCCGTACTCCCACGACGGAACCCTAGAAAGACGAGCGGCCACAAGCGCTCCGTGAGACAACAATCAGACGGCAATGAGCCGATGCCCGGCGGCAGTTTTGATGTCGAGGATTGGACGTTTTTCTTTGGCGTTCGAACCACAGTCTGGCTGTCTATTGGCCAGTGCCCCGGGTGGCTGGTTCCAATTGATCGCCCGGCTTGGTGACGCCGTTTTTGGGCTCCGCTCCGGTTGCTGCATTGGCTGGTTTATGGCTGGCCGGTTTTGCGCAACTTGGCGTCATGAAGCTCTTCGTCCGCCTGGGTGTTTTTGTTTTTCTTGAGGGCTTTGAGGCGCTGTTTCTCGCGGGCTTTCAACTTGGCCTGTCGTGCTGCGCGCGCCTTGCGACGCTTGGCCTTGAGTTCGAGTTTCTTGCGACGGGCCAGTGCCTTCGGACCGTAACGCCTGCTACATTTTCTGTGGACGAATTTGTTGACCTGTTTGACCATTTCGGAATGAAAGATGCCGAGGGTGTCTTCCAGCTTCGCTGTCGCCCATACAAAAGAGGAGAGAGGCTCTGGACCATCAATGTCCTTCAGTTTGATCCAGATCTTCTTGACCTGTCCGTTCTTGAATTCGAGCTTGGGCGCAAGGCTGGCCTTGAGAGGTTTGGTTTCACTGCTGGTTTCGACCTGGCAATTGACGTCGTGGCGGCGAACCGAGAACTCGTACTTCGGCGCCGTGAGGGCCTTTACAATGTGGCGCCTGCTGATGTTGAGCTTGACAGAGCATTGGGCATCGCCAAAGCCCCAGGAGATCGACTTCGACTTTGCCCCCTTCTTGATGTCCTTCTTGCCCCAAGTCTTTTCGAGGTCGCAGCGCAGGCGGCCTTTTGGGGGCTTCTTGTCCAGAATCTGCCGGCAAAGTTTCTCTTCACAGGCCAAAAGCATCGATTTTTCACGGTCGTCGGGGCTCAGAGCTTGGGCCGGTGACACAGCCGTGGCGAGCGCTGGCGCGATGAAAAGTGCCGTGAAGATTGGAAGCCAGGTTGTCTTTGGTGGAAGCCGGACCATGGAGACCTTTCTTGACTGCGTTGCGACGTCGGCGTGAAGAAGGGCGCAGACGCGGCAATCAGTTAGCTTGACATTCTAAAACGCATCAACTCTCTATTGCTTCAAACAGCATAGAGCTAATCAGGAACCGCACTTTGCAAATGCCCCCCGGGGCGTTATGGCGGCAATTGAGCACACTCAAAGGGGAGGATTTTGTCACATGAGTGTCGATCTGACCGGTGGTCATCCGGACATGGACTATGAGGAGCACCGCCGTACCTACAAGGGCTTCTTGATCGCGACACAGGTGCTCGTCGCGTTCATTGTGATTCTGCTGATCGGAATGGCGTACTTCCTGGTCTGATTATTCGTCTTGGTTGGATCGACTGGAGCGCTGAGCTCCATTTGAAGGCACCTGCTGCAAAAGTTGTCTTGTCAGGTGCTGTGCTCTGCGTAAGTCTTACTGACGGAACAGCAGCATTGGGTCGTGCAGTCATTCGCGGCCTGAAGTCTGCTTGATCCCTCTTCCCCTTGGCCGTCTTTCTGACGGTCTGCGACAATCGGAAAACTCCATGGTCACGATCGCTGTTACGGCCGAGCCTGAAGATGAGCCTCGCGTCGCCGTTTCGCCTGACACCGTCAAAAAGCTGGTTGCAGCCGGCTGCAAGGTGAGGATCGAAGCCGGTGCGGGCGCGCGTTCGCGGTTCACCGATGATGCCTATGCGGCGCAGGGCGCGGAGATCGCCTCGAGCAGGGCGGATGCGTTGAAGGGGGCAGATGCTCTCTTGCGAGTGCGACGCCCAAGCAATGCGGATATCGAAGCGCTGGCTCCCGGTGCCGTTGTGGTTGGAATGCATGATCCATTCGGCGATCGAGGGAAGCTTGAGGCGCTCGCGGCGACGAAGGCAAAGCTTTTCACGATGGAGTTTATGCCTCGCACGACGCGCGCGCAGTCGATGGACGTGCTGTCGAGCCAGGCCAACCTGGCCGGGTACAAGGCTGTAGTAGATGCGGCTTCGGAGTTTGGCGCCGCAGTCCCGATGATGATGACGCCCGCAGGGACGGTGCCGGCGGCCAAGGCTTTCATCATGGGCGTCGGAGTTGCCGGTCTGCAGGCCATCGCTACCGCACGCCGGCTTGGCGCCATCGTCACTGCGACGGATGTGCGTCCAGCGACCAAGGAGCAAGTTCAGTCACTCGGGGCGAAATTCATTGCCGTCGAGGATGAGGAATTCAAGCAGGCACAGACTGCTGGCGGATACGCCAAGGAAATGTCGGCCGAATACAAAGCAAAACAGGCAGAACTAGTCGCTAATCACGTAACCGCGCAGGACATGGTCATCACCACCGCGCTCATTCCGGGTCGGCCGGCGCCGAAGCTGATAACGGCAGACATGGTTGCGAAAATGAAGCCTGGCGCCGTGATCGTCGATCTTGCCGCTGAGCGCGGTGGCAACTGCGAACTTACAAAACCCGGCGAAACGATAGTCACAGACAACGGCGTCACCATCGTCGGTCCGATCAATTACGCGGGGACGGTGCCCGTCAACGCATCCAGTCTCTATGCCAGGAACCTGTTGTCCTTCGTTAGCCTGATGATCAACAAGGACGATGGCAAGCTGGAAATCAACTGGGACGACGACATCATCCAGGGCACGCTTCTGGCGAAGGATGGGGCGCTGGTGCATCCCAACCTTACTCAACAGGCCGCTTAGCGCCGCATACCTTGAGGAGCGCTTCAACGTGAATACCAAGCAGCTTTGCATAGGGCTCTCGGCCGCAGCAGCGACCGGATTTGCCTCCATCATACCGGCTTACGCGGCGGGCGGGGGTAACGTCGATCCTTGGGTCTACCAGATCATGGTTTTCGTGATCGCGATCTTTGTGGGTTACTACGTTGTCTGGAGCGTCACGCCGGCGCTGCACACGCCGTTGATGTCCGTCACCAACGCGGTGTCGTCGGTGATCGTGGTCGGGGCGTTGCTCGCCGTTGGTATCTCGGGTGTGACCAGCACCGGCAGCCTTGCTGCCAAGGTCTTCGGCTTCCTGGCGCTGGTGATGGCCTCGGTCAACATCTTCGGCGGGTTCCTTGTCACGAGCCGAATGCTCGCAATGTACAAGAAAAAGGAGCCGAAGCGCTAACGGCGCTGGGCTCGCACATCTCTTCGCGTCCGCGATAGTCCCCTTGGAAAGCTTGAACCATGCAGGAACTGATCCCGCCAAATCTCGCCGCGATCCTCTATTTGGTCGCGGGCGTCCTCTTCATTCTGACTCTGCGGGGCCTTTCGCACCCGGAAACTTCGCGGCAGGGTAACTTTTACGGCATGGTGGGCATGACGCTCGCCATCTTCACGACCCTAGCGCAACTGCCGGGACTCGGTGAATGGACGACTTGGCTGCTCATCATTGCCGGCATCGGTATTGGTGGGACCATCGGGGCCAAGATCGCCCGCGACATTCCGATGACGTCGATGCCGGAATTGGTTGCCGCCTTTCACTCGCTGGTTGGTATGGCAGCCGTGTTCGTAGCGGCGGCTGCGCTGTATGCGCCGGATGCTTTCGGGATCGGGACACCGGGCAACATCAAGGCCGCGAGCCTTCTGGAAATGTCGCTGGGCACGGCGATTGGTGCGATTACCTTCACGGGTTCCGTTATCGCCTTCGCGAAGCTTTCGGGTCGTATGTCAGGCGCGCCGATCATTTTGCCGATGCGGCATATCGTGAACATCGCGATCTTTGTGTCGATCGTCTCCTTGATCTTGTTGTTCATGCAGTCCGGGGGCGCCAAGGGCTACTTCTGGCTGATCACCATCCTGTCGCTGCTTATTGGTGTTTTGATCATCATTCCGATCGGTGGAGCCGACATGCCGGTCGTGGTGTCGATGCTCAACTCCTACTCGGGTTGGGCGGCCGCGGGTATCGGCTTTACGCTGGGCAACATCGCGTTGATCATTACCGGGGCGCTTGTGGGTTCGTCGGGTGCGATCTTGTCCTACATCATGTGTAAGGGCATGAACCGCTCCTTCATCTCGGTGATCCTCGGCGGCTTCGGTGGCGAAACCGCAGGGCCCAGCGGAGATGGCGAGCAGAAGGCCGCGAAAATCGGTGGCGCGGAAGATGCTGCCTACATCCTCAAGAATGCGCAGAAGGTCATCATCGTGCCGGGATATGGCATGGCGGTTGCTCAGGCGCAGCACGCGCTGCGCGAGATGGCGGATTCGCTTAAGGAAGCGGGTGTCGAAGTATCATATGCGATCCACCCGGTTGCGGGCCGCATGCCAGGCCATATGAACGTGCTGCTGGCGGAAGCGAATGTCCCATATGATGAGGTCTTCGAGCTGGAAGACATCAACTCGGAGTTCTCACAGTCGGACGCCGTCTACGTTATCGGTGCAAATGACGTGGTCAATCCGGCCGCCGAAGACGATCCCGGTTCGCCAATCTATGGAATGCCTGTGCTGCAAATCTGGAAGGCTGGTACGGTGCTGTTCAACAAGCGCTCGCTGGCTTCAGGATATGCGGGCATCGATAACCCAGTGTTCTATCGTGATAACACCATCATGGTGCTGGGAGATGCCAAGAAAATGACCGAGGAAATCGCCAAGTCGGTGAGCGATTGATCCGGAGCTTCTTCTAAGAACTCGCGTCTCCGTCGAGTCCCATAAAGGCCTTGCTGGCAAATCGTCATGATTTGCTGCAAGGCTTTTTCATTGGGCGGATAGACCCACGTCAGTTACGGGATTCTGAGATGGTGATGCGTATCTTGCGATTGGGCCTACTGGCGGTCGTGCTGGCCTATGCGGCATTCATGCTGGTGATGTTCATCAACCAGCGCTCGTACATTTTTGGCCAAGATGAATCCAGCAAACTGGACCAGGCCGGCACGCTGGCTATTCCCGGCAGCACCCGCGTTGCCATTCCAACGGCGGATGGTGAGACGCTCGCTGGTTGGTATCTGCCGCCGAAGGACATGGATGGTCCAGTATTCCTGTTTCTTCATGGCAAGAGCGGTGGTCTCGACCGGAAAAAATGGCGCTGGAAACGGATTGCAAAGCATGGGGCCGGCGTGCTCGCTCTGTCCTATCGTGGTTTCCCCGGTTCCACGGGTTCTCCAAGTGAAGACGGTCTTTACGAAGACGCGCGGGCGGCCTTTGCCTGGCTAGCGAAGCGGCACGATCCCAACACCATCGTGCTTCACGGCTTGTCATTGGGGACCGGTGTCGCCGCCAAACTTGCAACCGAGGTCAATGCCCGTGCATTGGTGCTGGAGGCACCCTACACAGCGATCGTTGACGTTGCGGGTGAACGACATCCCTATTTGCCGGTTTCACTTCTGCTTTGGGATCAATTCCGGACCCGGGACATAATCGGCGACGTCAAGATGCCCTTGCTGATCGCCCACGGTGACAGCGACACTGTGATTCCCTTTGACCATGCCAAGCAGCTATTCAAGCTGGCACCGGAGCCCAAGAAGCTCCTAAAAATGCCCGGCAGTGATCATAATACCCTGGTCCGGGACGGCCTCTATCCCCAGATCTGGCGATTCCTGGCCAATCCGCAGGGGTAATGCTCGCGTTTATACTTTTTAGCTTCACGCCGCCTCGCGTGGTTTTGAAGACCTATTCCACAGATGGTCTTCAGAATAACGCGCGTTGATGTATCATCGGCCGCTAGGTCTTCTCGTGCACAAAGGAGTTTTCCTTGGTTCGCGCAATATTGGTTTTGATGTCAACGCTCTTGTTCATGGCGCCGGCGCCAAGCTCAACGGAGGCAGGCGGTACAGTCTTCCGCGTCGCCGGGGAGCCGATGAGCTGCACTGATTTTCGAGGTCGGTCGGTGTTGGCGGTGCCGGTGTCCGATCTGGGCGACGTCGGCAGGGTGGAAGTCATCAATACGGTGCCTTATATCCTGCTCGACCCGGAACTGATGCGGACGCTGCCAAAGCCGTTGCAGATCTTCTTTTATGTCCACGAATGTGCCCACCACAAGTTGGGTCATTGGTACAACCGCACCGCCAATAGCGAGAAGGAGGCTGACTGCTGGGCGATCGCCTATGGCCGGGATCGTGGGATTTTTCGACGGCAGATGGTGGTCGACTTTAAACCATGGTTAGCAAAGAGTCGCGGCTCGGCCTTCGGGCACCTACCGGGCCGCGAGCGAGTTCAACACCTGTTGGCCTGTTTTGATGGTTCAGTGGAGACGGCGCAGCAGTGACGCATCTGCAACGCTGGTTGACTCGCTGGCACCCGCATTCGCCAAAGGCAAGTCCTGCTCTTGATTCGCGTAGTTGCTTGATTCACGCTTTTCGTGGATTGAGATTCTCGCGCGGGGATCTCATCTGGCAGAATCCAGTAAGCGTATTGGGGGCACGGATTTCATGTTGATTATTGGCATTTTGATTGCGCTAGCCTGCATCGTTCTTGTTGTGGTTGTGGGAGCGCCGTTCGTGGAGCGCGGACTGATGTACGCGCCAGAATCGACCTATATGAAGCCAGGGCAGGCGGGGCTAAAGGGCTTTCGCGAGGAAATCCTTGAGACGGCGGATGGTGAGGAAGTGATCACCTGGTATTCGCCAGCGCAGCGCGGGCAGCCGACGGTGCTGTATATTCACGGCAACGCAGGGACTCTGGCCGATCGCGCCGATCGGATTTCCAACTACCAGGCCCTTGGCCGCGGTGTGCTCATCATGAGCTATCGCGGCTATTCGGGGTCCACGGGGCGTCCTTCCGAAAAGGCCAACGTTGCCGATGCCGTGCTTGCTTATGACACGCTGAGAAGCTGGGGCACCGAGCCTGAGGATATAATTGTTTACGGGGAGTCGATTGGATCGGGGGTTGCGGTGCAGGTGGCGGCCAAGCGACCTGTCTCGGGAGTTGTCCTTGATGCGCCGTACACCTCAATCGTGGACATAGCGGAGCTTCATTATCCGTACCTTCCGGGGCGGCTGATGATGCATGACCGCTACGAGACGTTGCGCCATTTGAAAAAAGTCGAGGCGCCGGTGTTGGTGGTTCACGGTGAACTTGACCGCGTGATCCCCGTTGAGATGGGGCGTAACGTGGCGGCGCGCGCGCCTGGGCCGTCGGAGATCGTCACGTTTCCAGAGGCCGGGCATACCGACCACTTTTTGTATGGTTCTTATGAAGCGATCAACGAGTGGATTGACCGAATGCGCCGTCAGAGCAAGCCAATGGCGGAAGCCGGTTAGGCCGTGAGCCGCTTTAAGGGCGCTTGAAAACGCAGAAAAGCCGGCACCGCAAAGTGCGCCGGCTTAATTCCATACGGATCAAATTCTTACGCCGACCGGTTCGTTACCGGGTGCGGGGCTTGCCTTTTGAGGGCAGCAGACCTTCGCGTTGCGCACGCTTGCGCGCAAGCTTGCGGGCGCGGCGGATGGCTTCGGCCTTTTCGCGCGCACGCTTTTCAGAGGGTTTTTCGTAGTAATTCCGGAGCTTCATCTCACGGAAGATACCCTCGCGCTGCATCTTCTTCTTCAGCGCCTTAAGGGCTTGATCGACATTATTATCGCGAACGAGAACCTGCACGCGTGTCCCTATCCTTTCGTTGAGCAGTCGCAGACGGCTATTTCGGTATGACTCGCTGGCCAGGCCTATGGCCCGTTCCACAGCGGCTAAACTTGTACGGATTGCGGAGGGGATAACACGTCTTTGACCCGATTGTCCACTTGGTTCAAGACAAGCCTTTAACTTTGCGTCTTTGGGGAAACACGTGTGAAATGCCCCATTTTTCGGCCCGGACGGGCATCTCGCTTGCCGTAGATGTGCAAGCAAGCGTCGGACTTGGCCGCCAGCTCCTGCCAGGCGTTGACGTCGGCGCCTATAAGATTGGTCATCACGGCATCGACATGGCGGCCGGTTGGCGCGATTGGCCAACCCGAAACGGCACGAATATGGTTTTCAAACTGGCTAACAGCGCAGGCATCTAGCGTCCAATGACCGGAATTATGGACCCGCGGGGCTAATTCGTTAACGACCAGTGGTACTTCAGCGTCGGCGCCGACGAAGAACAGTTCGACCGCGAGGACGCCGACGTATTCAAGCGCGCTGGCGATGCGTTCGGCGATTTCGACAGCCTGATCGGCGATGTCGGCGGGCAATGGTCCGGGTACGGCCGAAGTGGCGAGGATGCCATCGACATGGGTGTTGAGCGGGATGTCATAGCTTGCCGTTTGGCCATCGAGGCCACGGACTAGAATGACAGAGACCTCGTACTCGAATCTGACGAAGCCCTCAACGATGGCAGGTGCGCGGCCAATTTCGTCAAGTGCGGCGGCGGCGCCGGCTGGCGTCGCGATGCGTGCCTGGCCCTTGCCGTCATAACCGAAACGGCGGGTTTTCAAGAGAGCGGGCGCGCCGATCTCCTGCAATGCGCGCGTAAGATCGGCGTCGTTATAAATGGCGGCGAAGGGGGCAACGGGTAGGCCGAGGCTCGCGACGAACTGTTTCTCAACGAGTCTGTCCTGAGCAACTTCCAGGGCGCGGGCACCGGGCCGGACCGGCTTTTCGGCTGCGGCTGCGGCGGCGGCGCTGAGCGGAACGTTTTCAAACTCGTAGGTGACGACATCGATTTCGCGGGCCCAGGCGGCAATGGCTTCGGTGTCCTCATAGGACCCTACGGTGTGGCGGCTGGCGACATCGAACGCGGGACCGGTGGCGTCGGAGTAAATGTGCACTTGCTGGCCTAACTGTGCAGCCGCGACCGCCAGCATGCGACCAAGCTGGCCACCACCTAGAATTCCGATAACAGAGCCGGGAAGGAGCGCGCTCATGTCCTTCAGGTTTCGTTTTCGTCGGAGGGGGTTTCCGCCACGGATTCGGTCTGGCGTTGGCGCCAATCGGCGATCCGCTGGGCCAGGCTGTTATCCTCAAGAGCCAAAATCTGTGCGGCCATGAGTGCTGCGTTAGCAGCTCCCGGTTCGCCGATCGCCAGGGTCCCAACGGGTACACCGCATGGCATCTGGACGATGGAATAGAGGCTATCGAGGCCGCGCATCGATTTCGATCTGATCGGCACGCCAAGGACCGGAAGGATTGTCATGGAAGCGGTCATGCCTGGAAGATGAGCGGCCCCGCCGGCGCCGGCAATGATCACCTTCAGTCCTCTCGGCTGAGCTTGTTTGGCGTAATCAAAAAGCCGGTCGGGTGTGCGGTGGGCAGAGACGATGCTGGCCTCGTAGGGGACCTGCAACTCGTCAAGAAGGGCTGCCGCGCGCTTCATGGTTGGCCAGTCGGACTGGCTGCCCATGATGATCCCGACAAGGGCTTTGGTTTGATCATTTCTGGCGGCGCTGTCGCTCATTCACGCTCCGAATGGCGTTATCGTAAAGACGTGAACCGGAAAGAGCTTATGACTTGCGCTGGACTGCGGCGAATCTCTTAACGGCTCGGGAAAACGGGCCTTCTAAACGACGCGGGGGGAGTACGCAAGCGTGAAGTTTCTTGCGCTGCAGAAATGTTAAGGCGTTTGTTCGCGTTCCGGCGCGCAGACTGGCATTGCCGAGCGCAAGCTGGATGCCTAGAGTTGAACTAGGGCGCTGCCGATGAATCATTAGCGCCGACGACGTCGTCGGCGAATGGAGCCGCGTCATGCTCGTCTCGGATATTCTCAAAGAGAAGGGCCACACAATTCGTACTGTGTCGCCCACTCTGACAATCGGGGAACTCTCCCATCGGCTTCGGAAAGAAAAAGTCGGTGCCATGATCGTGTCAGTCGATGGGCGCAGCCTCGATGGTATTATCAGTGAACGCGATATCGTTCACGGCCTGGCCGATTACGGCGGACGTCTCGACTCGATTCCTGTTGCTGAGCTTTGCACCAGTGCAGTGCATACCTGCCGACCCGATGACTCGGTTGGCAAGGTCGCTCGGCTGATGACTGTCAAGCGCGTGCGCCATGTACCCGTGTTGAAGGACCACAAGCTCGTCGGGATTGTCAGCATCGGTGACGTCCTGAAGCATCGTCTCGTTGAGGTCCAACTGGAAGCAAACGTGCTGCGAGATGTCGCGATTGCTGTCAGATAAGACGGTCGTCACAGAAGCGACTTGACCGTGGCCAGTGTGTCGGCTTCGTTCGCGGGTTTTTCCCAGCGGATGCGCGCGATGCGCGGGAAACGCATAGCGATACCGGACTTGTGGCGGCTTGAAAGCTGGACGGCGTCGAAGGCGACTTCAAGGACCAGCTTTGGTTCGACGGCACGCACCGGGCCGAAACGGTCCGTGGTGTTATTTCGGACGAAGCGGTCGAGTTTCACGAGTTCTTCGTCGGTGAAGCCGGAATAGGCTTTGCCGACGGGAACGAGTTGAGTTTCGCCAGCCTCCGCCGCGTTCGAGTCGTCATCGATCCAGACACCAAACGTGTAATCGGAATAATAAGAAGAGCGCTTGCCGGACCCGCGCTGGGCGTACATTAAAACGCAATCCAGTGTCAGCGGTGCGCGTTTCCACTTCCACCAATGTCCCTTTGGCCGGCCCGCAATGTAGGGGCTCGACTTTCGCTTGAGCATCAGGCCCTCGATGCCGCTGGCGCGGGTAGCCAACCAGATTTTGGATAGCGCGTCGAAGTCGGCGAAGGTGACTTGCTCCGATACAGCGGTCAGCGGCGGGGGTGTTCTCACATGCCACGCCTCAAGGCGTTTTCGGCGTTCCTGGAAGGGTAGCTCGCGCAGGTCTTCGTCACCTTCAAACAGTAGATCATAAAGGCGGACGTGGGCGGGGAAATCTCGCAGCTGGCGGCTCGATACGGTTCTTCGGTTGAGGCGCTGCTGCAAGTCGTTGAAGGGGGCGATTTCTCCGTTGCGGACGACCAACAGCTCGCCATCAAGCGCGCAATGGCGACCGGTAAAAGCCGATGCGATCTCAGGGAAGGCTCGCGAGATATCGTCCCCGGTTCTTGAGAAGAGGCGCATGTCCCCTGCGATCGCGGCAATCTGGACGCGGATGCCATCCCACTTCCACTCGGCTGCGATGTCACTTGGATCGAGTTGCGGCCAATCGCTGTCTTCGATTGGGTGCGCGAGCATCATCGGACGGAAAACGGGCCGCCCGCCAGGATTGGGTCGCGGGCCGGTGCCGTTGAGCCAGGCAAAAAGCTCCAGGTAGGGCGGGTCGACGGAATGCCAGACTTCTTCGATTTCGCCAACGTCCTGGTTGAAGGCCTGGGCCAGCGCGGTTTTCGCCAATCTGGCGGAAACTCCAACACGAGGAGCGCCTCCTAGAAGTTTCAGGAGCGCGAAGCGACCCGAGATATCAAGCCGATCGAGTGTATTCGAGAGAAGCTGTGGGATGTGCTCCTTGGCAGCGGTTTCGAAGTCCGTCACCACGGTGGAGAGCGCCGGCGGCGCAGCTGTCTTGCCCGTTTGCTCTGGCCATAGCAGGGACACGGTCTCGGCGGTGTCGCCTACATAATCGCGAGACAGACGATAGAGTTCGGGGTCGACTGTTGCGGACAGAAGTTCGGGAAGGATGCGCCGTAGGGGAAGAGAGACGGGCAGACCGTCGGTCAACGCGGCGAGAGTCCAGCCGCGGTCGGGGTCCGGCGTGTTGACGAAATAATCGGCCAATAGAGCCAGCTTGCGATTGCGGCTTTGCGTGTAGGCCAAATTGTCCAGAAGGCTGGCGAAGCGCTGCATCGGTGTCTAATCACCCTCGTCGTCGAAGCCCACGAGGGCAAGAGCGCGGGCGGAGATGCCCATCAGTCCCAACTGGTGGACGAGGGCGTCCTCGCGGCCGTGAGTAACCCAGACCTCTTGGGCGTCGGTCTGCTCGATGGTGGCGATCAGTTCCGGCCAATCGGCATGGTCGGAGACGAGCAAGGGCAGTTCCACACCACGTTGGCGTGCGCGGCCGCGCACGCGCATCCAGCCACTGGCGAATGCAGTTGCGGGGTCGGGGAAGCGGCGCGACCAACGGTCGGCAATGGCGGACGGCGGACACATCACGAGCTCACCCGCGTAGTCCTGGCGACGGTCGACGTCGTTCGTTTCGATGGTTTGCAGTGCGCCCATGGGGATGCCGCAGTACTGATAGAATTCCGTCAGCTGCACCAGAGCGCCGTGCAGATGTATTGCCTGGTCGAACCCCGCCTGGCGCAGCAACGCGATCATGCGCTGGCATTTACCGAGACCGTAGACACCGAGCATGTGTGTGCGATCGGGCTGTTGGCGGATTGCTTCGATCAGACGACGGGCTTCCTTGTCGGCGGGTTCGTGGCGGAAGACAGGAAGGGCGAAAGTTGCCTCGGTGACAAAGACGTCGCATGGGACGAGTTCAAAGGGTTCGCAGGTGGGATCGGCGGCGCGCTTGTAGTCGCCCGAGACGACAACGCGCGTCGCGGCATGCTCGACAATGATCTGAGCCGAACCGAGAATATGCCCGGCGGGGACGAAGCCGACACTTACGCCGTTCACTGAGACGGTCTCGCCATAATGGATGGGCTGGAACGCGCGGGCGCAGTTCGCGCCGTAGCGTATTTTCATGATGGCGATCGTCTCAGGGGTTGCGAGAACGGCACCATGTCCGCGGCGCGCATGATCGGCATGCCCGTGGGTGATGACTGCCTTTTCCACAGGTTTGTTCGGATCGATGTAAAACCCGCCGGGTTCGCAGAAAAGTCCCTCGGGACGCGTGTAGAGCCAATGTCCGGCAGGGTGCAGTGTGGCGGCAGGCAGCGATCTGGAAGACGTCCGCATAATGATTGGCAAGCGTTTTGCGGAGTGTTGCGGATCAGTCACATGCTAGGTGGCGACTGCTCAGGCGATAATATCCGGGGTCAGCTGATCTTCCACGGCGTGGATGCGGTCCTTGAGTGCGAGTTTTTCTTTTTTGAGCCGCTTGATAGTGAGTTGGTCAGCGGCGCCGGAGAGTTCAAGCCCTGCGATCTCTTCATCAAGCGAACGATGGCGCTGTTGCAGCGACACCAGCTCATCGCGCAATTTCTGCTCTTGCTCGCGGTCCATTTGTTCTTCGTGAAGCTCTTATCCCATGCGCGCGCAACTATCGGCTTGTTCGCACGTTTCCGCAAGTCAGGACTGAAAATGGCGCGGGCTGAATAAAGCGTGAGTCATTGGGTCGCAGACGCTCAGATGTTCCATGATATGCCGTGTCGTGAGGGGTTTTTTACGGTAATCTTAAAATGTGACGCCGCGGCCAATGGACAATCTGAAAATGATCTGTCACTTTTTGCGGGTCATGAAACCGCGAATGGAGGAGCAATGATGTCGCTTGAAGGTCATCTTGCAGAACTCACAGAGAAACACCGCCTTCTTGACGAGCAGATTATAGAAGAGGCCGCCAGGCCCGGTTCCGACGATGTCGTCCTCCGACGAATGAAGCAGGAAAAACTAAAACTTAAAGAAGAGATTGAGCGTCTCAAACACGAGACGCGACACTAGGCACACCCTTTTTGACCGCAGCGGCCGTTCGGCTTGTTAACGAGGCTGTAGGTTCCTTTTTCAGTCTAAATTGGTGGATGCGCAAGTAGGCTTGCGCGTCCATTGGCCGGATGTCTGCTCATCATGATGAGTTAGTTGGCCCGGGCTGAGCGATGGGGCGCGGGCGTGGGCACCGGCATGTCTTCAGGCCAGGTTTGGGTTCGAGGCGAGAAACGCTCGGCATACCTGTCGAGACGCTTTCGGCTTTGGTCGAGCACTGACTCATCAAACTCGCCGCGCTCTTGAGCCTTCAGCATCGCGTAAAGCACGTGGTAGACGAGATCGCCGTCGGCAGTCAGCAAAATAATGTCGACGCCGGCTTGCAGTGCGTCCACCGAAGCCTTGCCGATGCCACCCGGGCGGCGATTGATGGCTCCCATATCGAGATCATCGGTGATGATCAGGCCGTTGTAGCCCCATTCTTCACGTAAGAGTTTTGAGACAACCGAACTGGATGCCGATGCCGGATTGTCCTTGTCGACGGCCTCCAACTTGGCGTGCCCGATCATCATGGCGGCGGGCGTCGTTGCGGTGAGGCTCCAGAAGGGAATCCAGTCGGCGGCCTCAAGCTCTTCGCGTGATTTGGCGAGAGAGGCTTGCCGGATGTGGGTGTCCGCCTTCACACCCTGGAGCCCTGGGAAGTGTTTTAAAGTGCACAAGACCCGCCAGCTGGCCAGTGCGTTGCAATAGGTCTCGGCGGCCTCGATTATCAGGTCGGGATCATCCGAGATTGCACGGCGGATCAGGTGCGTTCTGCGGTCGCGCCGCAGGCGTTTTGCGGGCTTGAGATCGACAACGGGGGCAAAGTTCAAGTTGACGCCCAGTTCAGAGAGGCCAACGGCTTGCGTCTCGGAAAACTTCCGGGTGATCTCTTCCCGCTCCTCGGCTGTGTTGGCCTGGCGCAGCATTCGGCCAAGTGATTTCTGGCGCCGCAACGGGGGGGAGAGATGCGCGACAAGGCCGCCTTCCTGGTCTGTGGCGATCCACAGCGGCCGAAGGGCCTTGTCAGTGGCAAGTTCGCGGAATCGCTCAAACTCTCTAGCCAGCCGTTTGCGCGAGCGCCTGCGGGCGTTGCGTCGCGTGATGAAAACCCCGCCGATGGCGCCGCGCTTCAACAAAGGTGTCAGCTGTCTGCTTCGGTGATAGCCGATGATAACGTGGCTGCCGAACTTGCGCAGGAGGTTAGGAGGAGCCGCGAGGACCGCACGCTTCTTTTCGGCGAGCGTGACCTTTTTCGCCGGTTTCACTGCCTGTACTGGCGCGGCGGTCATGGCTGTCACCACGACACAAGCAAGGATTGCGAAGGTGCTGCGCGGGAACCGGTGGTCTGGGTCAATGCCGCGAAGACGCGGAGTTAGACATTTCAAGCCAGATAACCTCAGCTCGGTTGGCGATGAGCGCAGCAGCTTCCCGGGCTCTCTTGCGGGCAGGGTAGCACGAGTTGACCGGGAGGGTCTGCATTGCAGGACGCCTAAAGTGTATCAGGACCGCTAAGGCTTGTTTAACGGCGCGACCTTGATTCCGTCCCTTGCCATCTCGCGCAGCTTGAACTTCTGGATCTTGCCCGTCGAGGTCTTGGGGACTTCCGAGAAGATCACGTGGCGCGGACATTTGTAGTGGGCCAGGCGCTCGCGGCAGAACGCGATGATCTCCTCCACTGTCAGGCTTTCACCCGGCTTTAACTCAACAAAGGCGCAAGGCGTCTCGCCCCATTTTTCGTCCGGCTTGGCGACGACGGCGCAATAGGCGACCGCAGGGTGCTTGTAAAGAACATCCTCTACTTCAATCGAGGAGATGTTCTCGCCACCGGAAATGATGATGTCCTTGGAGCGGTCCTTCAGCTGGATGTATCCATCCGGGTGCATAACGCCGAGGTCTCCGGAGTGGAACCAGCCACCGGTAAAGGATTCGTCGGTGGCTTTGGGGTTCTTCAGATAACCCTTCATTACGTTGTTGCCGCGGAACATGACCTCGCCCAGGGTTTCGCCGTCAGCGGGAACGCGGGTCATGGTTTGCGGATCCATGACGGTAAGATCCTCCAGAGTCACGTAACGCACGCCCTGCCGGATGCGTTTGTCGGCGATGGCCTCAGGCGTGAGGTCGTTCCATGCGGGGTTCCATTCGTTGATGACGGCCGGTCCATAGGTTTCGGTCAGCCCATAAAGATGGGTGAGTTCGAAGCCGGCGGCAGCCATAGCGTTAAGTACCGCCTGTGGTGGTGGCGCGGCGGCGTGGTTGAAGGCGACGGTATGGTGGAATTCGCGGCGTTCCTCCGGCGTGGCGTTGAGCAGCACGGACATCACGATTGGAGCGCCGGATAGATGCGTGACCTTGTGATCGGAGATGGCGTCGTACATTGCCTTGGCGCGTACCCAGCGCAGGCAGACATGCGTGCCGGCGACGGTTGATAGCGACCAGGGGAAACACCAGCCGTTGCAGTGGAACATGGGCAGCGTCCACAGGTAGACGGGGAAGCGGGCCATGCCTGTCGCAATGGTGTTGGAGTAGCACATCAGACCGGCGCCGCGGTGATGGTAGACCACGCCCTTGGGGTTGCCGGTGGTGCCCGAGGTGTAGTTCAGCGAGATGGCGTCCCACTCGTCATCTGGCATCTTCCAAATGAATTCCGGATCGCCGCCAGCGACGAGTTCCTCATACTCGGTGTAGGACAGCTGTTCGCCGTCCTGGGGGAACTCAGGGTCCTGGTAGTCGATAATCAGCGGTTTGACCTTGGTCTGGGCCAAGGCCTCCTTGACGACTGCTGAAAACTCGCGGTCGACAATCAGGATCTTGGTGTCGGCGTGGTCAAGCTGGAATGCGATGATCGGCGCGTCGAGACGCGTGTTGATGGAATGCAATACAGCGCCGGTCATTGGTACGGCGTAGTGGGCTTCGAGCATCGGCGGGGCGTTGGCGAGCATTACTGAGACGGTATCGCCCTTGCCGACGTACTTGCCGGCCAGCGCCGAGGCGAGCCGGCGCGCACGGTTATAGAACTCAGCGTAGGTGTAACGGGCGTTGCCATGAATGATCGCCGTTTGATTCGGATAGACCCTGGCCGCGCGCTCCAGAAAGGTCACCGGCGTCAGCGGCTGGTGATTGGCGGGGGTCCTGTCTAGGTTTTGTTCATAGGGATTTGCAGTCATCACTCACTGGCCGGGTTCTATTTCAATGCAGATTAGTGGGGGACGCTAGCCAAACTCGGCGGTGCATTCAATTGGATATGTGTTGCGGTGCGAAGTTCCTCGGCGATGCCCGTTGACAACGGACCCCGCTCAAAAACGAGCTTAGAGGTTGCGGGCGGCTCGGTATCGGTTAACCTATCTCCATTGACCCAAGAGATTGGTTGTGAGTCGGCCCGCTCATTAGGGAGACGCCGCTATGTGCAGCTCAACTCGCGAGGGTGTCGCCTTGTTCATACTGACGACGCTCTTGGCCCTAACGCCTCTGGTGTTGTTCGTTTGAAGCCGCTCTCAGTCGAAGTGCGGCGATTAATAGTGCGGCACGGATGCCCACTTTCGTATACAGTTCGCCTTTTTGATGGCTGGCGCACAGCCGCTTCGCTCGGCATGTCGCGCTGTGGACGTGATCTGCGCTCCGGCTAGCCTCGCGGCCCAGCGAAAAGCCGCCGCTGCGATCACCGCGCGCTAACCTGTTCGCCGATCCACACACGACGATGGTCTGAAGCAGACTTGCTGGATGCTGATCAACAGCAGCCGGTGATTAGCCCAATTGCGCATGCGGTGCAGTATTGCGCTTCTTGGGCAACGGGAGCACACAGAAATCCCCAAGCACAACAAGAGCTTTGTATCCGGGAGACGTTCTCATGTCGCAATCGTCGAGCCGATATCACGAAGTCTATCAGTCATGGCGCAACGATCCGGAAGCCTTCTGGGGCGAAGCGGCTCGTGATGTTTCATGGTACAAGCGGTGGGATCAGGTCCTCGATCCGTACATGGGTCAGTATGGGCGATGGTTTGCAGGTGCGGAGTGCAACACGGCCTATAACTGCCTGGACCGTCACATTGAAGCCGGCCGCGGCGGCCAGCCGGCACTCATCTACGATAGCCCGGTCACGGATACCGTTAGGACATACACCTACAGCGAGTTGACCGACGAAGTGGCGACGCTGGCGGCCGCTCTAGTCGATATGGGCGTTAAGACGGGCGACCGGGTCGTCATCTACATGCCGATGATTCCCGAAGCAGTGATGGGAATGCTGGCTTGTGCGCGCATCGGCGCCGTCCACTCGGTCGTGTTCGGCGGTTTCGCGGCCAACGAACTGGCAACACGAATCGACGATGCAAAGCCGGTTGCGATCCTTTTGGCTTCATGCGGCATAGAAGGCAGCCGGGTCGTGGAGTACAAGCCGCTGCTCGACCAGGCAATAGAAACGGCGCAGAACAAGCCGACAGCATGTCTCATCCTGCAGCGCGACAGGGCACAGGCAAGCCTGATACCGGGGCGCGACTACGACTGGGCGGAGGCTGTTGCCGATCTCAAGGCCCGGTCCCGCAAGGCCGATCCTGTTGCCGTCAAAGCCACCGACCCGCTCTACATCCTCTACACCTCCGGTACGACGGGGCAGCCCAAAGGCGTGGTTCGCGACAACGGCGGGCACATGGTTGCGCTGAAATGGACAATGCAGAATTTCTACGACATCGCTCCGGGCGAAGTGTTTTGGGCGGCCTCGGATGTCGGATGGGTCGTTGGGCACTCCTACATCTGCTACGCACCGCTGCTACACGGAGCGACGACACTGGTTTACGAGGGCAAGCCAGTGGGAACTCCGGATGCGGGCGCGTTCTGGCGGGTCATCTCGCAGCACAAGGTCGCGGCGCTGTTCACGGCTCCAACTGCGTTCCGTGCCATCAAGAAGGAAGATCCCGAGGGCAAGTTCATCGGCAATTATGATCTGTCGAGCTTGAGAACGTTGTTCCTTGCCGGTGAGCGGGCCGATCCTGATACCATTCAGTGGGCGGAAGCGAAGCTCAAGGTTCCGGTGATCGACCACTGGTGGCAGACGGAAACTGGTTGGGCGATCGCTGGAAATCCGGTTGGCCTTGGTCTTCTGCCGGTCAAGCATGGATCTCCGACTGTGGCGATGCCGGGTTACGACTTGCGCGTGCTCGATGATAGCGGCCAGGAGCTGCCGGCAGGCGAGAATGGGACGATCGCCATCAAGCTGCCATTGCCGCCTTCATGTCTGCCCACGCTCTGGGGTGACGATCAGCGCTTCCGGGACAGCTATCTGTCTCAGTTTGAAGGGTACTACTCGACTTCAGACGCCGGTTATGTTGACGAAAACGGCTATGTGTATGTCATGGCGCGGACAGACGACGTGATCAATGTAGCGGGCCACCGGCTGTCGACCGGCCAGATGGAGGAAGTGGTCGCGACACACCCGGATGTGGCCGAGTGCGCGGTCATTGGGGTTGCTGATCAGTTAAAGGGCCAGCTGCCGGCTGGTTTCCTCGTGTTGAACGCAGGGGTCAGCCGCGATCACAAGGATATCGAGGCGGAAATCGTCAAACTGGTGCGCTCGGAAATTGGACCCGTGGCGGCATTCAAGAATGTGATGGTGGTGCAGCGTCTGCCGAAGACCCGATCTGGAAAGATTCTGCGGGCGACGATGCGAAAGATCGCCGACGGCCAGGACTGGACGGTGCCGGCGACGATCGATGATCCAGCGATCCTTGATGAGATCAAGACTGTCCTTTCCGGGCGGGGCCTCGGAGCCTAGAGCGGTTCTGGATTAGGTGGCATCCTTCACGCGGCCCTTCGGGTTTCCAAGCGGCCGACGCGCCGGCGCGACGGCCGCTTGTCTGTAACTTGGCTGCTCCGCCTATCTGCAGGCGCGGCACGCCGGATGAGAGACAGAATTGCCTCTATCTACCCTTGAAGGGCTTTAGTCCTTCTGTTCTTCGGTTTCGGGCTCAGCGGCAGCCTCAGATTCGGCTGCCTCGTCGGGTGTGACTGGCTCTGCGACCGTGTCCGCATCCGCATTTGCATCTGTTTCCGCTTCCGCTTCCGCGGATGGCTCGGCTGCTTCTTCCTCGACTGGTTCAGGGAAGGTGACATCAGGCTGTTCGTCGCCGGCTGCCTCCTCTGCACCGCTGGAGAGTTGCTGCAGGCGAGCGAAGACTTCGGCTTCCTCCTCGGCGTCAGACTGTTCGCGTTTGGGTGGCTCCAAGTCACGTTGCGGGCCCAGTCCGGACACCGTTTCGGAAGCCGGCAGCAGCGCACCGCCGGGATCAGGGATGGGGGCGCCGGCGGGACGCTCGGCCTCGGCCCGTTTGGCGCCCTTTTGCACCTCAGCGTCGAGATCAAGCTGTTTGCACAGCCCAAGTGTCACCGGGTCCTGAGGCACCAGGTTTGGCGTATTCCAGTGCGTTCTTTCGCGGATCTGCGTGATGGTTGGTTTGGTTGTGCCGACGAGCCTTATGATCTGGCTGTCCTTCAATTCCGGGTGTTGGCGCAGCAACCATAGAACCGCGTTCGGCCGATCGTGGCGGCGAGAAACCGGTGTATAGCGCGGCCGTTTCTTTCGCGTCGCGGTCTGCGGCAAAACAACCTTTTGTTCGGCCATGCGAAGTTTGTGGCTGGGGTCTTTTTCGCCGCGTTCGATTTCCTCGCGCATCAACTGACCCGAGGTGACCGGGTCCATGCCTTTGATGCCTTGCGCGACATCTCCGTCGGCGATGCCCTTTACTTCGAGGTTGTGGAGGCCACAAAGCTCTGCAATCTGCTCAAATGTGAGTGCAGTATTATCGACCAGCCAAACGGCTGTCGCTTTAGGCATGAGAGGCTTGCGATCGCTCATACGTTCTCTTTTCCGGTCCGCAGGCGGCACTTTTAAGTGCCGGCAGACCTACAACTCGTTAGTAAGACTTCAGGGGATACAGTTACATAAGCGAGCAAAGGGGCAGATTGCAAGGTCGCCGTTGAATGAAATGTGGTCAGACGGCAGCCGTGCTGGCGTCCTGACAGGATAAAGCTGTGGGACTATTGCCCCTGTTGTCCGTGGCTTTTTCCATTATTAGTGTGCCCAACTCAGTGCGCGCCGAATTGGTACGCGCGACAAGCAAATAGTGGGGCCGGGAGAAGTTGAATTGATGCTGGAGACGGGGAGAACCTACTATTTCGAGGATCTCGAGCTTGGCATGGAGGCTTCGGTATCGAAGACCGTCACCATGACCGATATCGAAGCCTTCGCGAGTGTCTCGGGTGACTTTAACCCCGTACATATGGACCCCGAGTTTGCCGCGAAGACAATCTTTAAGCAGGTGATTGCCCACGGATTGTTGACGGCCAGCTTTATCTCGACCGTCTTTGGAATGAAGATTCCGGGACCCGGTGCGATCTATGTGTCGCAGTCGTTGAACTTCAAGGCGCCGGTCAGGGTTGGCGATGAAGTGCAGGCCAGGGTGGTCGTGGTTGATTTGATGCCGGCGAAAAATCGGGCGCGATTTGATTGCTTTTGCACCGTTCGCGGCAAAGTAGTGCTCGACGGCGAGGCGATAATGATGGTGCCCGGGCGGCCGGAGTGATCGTCGCGTAACGTAAAGTTGCTTGCAAGGCGGGGGTGCGGCCCCCTAATAGCAGTGCGTCGGCATCGGGCTCGTCACCATAGGTCCCCAGAACTGTTATGATGGTCATCCGCGATGGAGATGAAGTTCCGCATGGCGCGCGCGGCGGAGTCTTCGCGATTGGCAATTTCGATGGCGTGCATCGAGGGCACAAGGCTTTGATTTCGCGGGCTGTGGCGGAGGCGCGAGACACGGGCCGGCCAGCGGGTGTCATCGTCTTCGAGCCGCATCCGCGGGAATTCTTTCACCCGGAAGAACCGCACTTTCGTTTGACCCCGCTCGCCGAAAAGTTGCGGTTGCTGGAAGCGTTGGGTCTCGATCTGGTTGTCGTTCTCAAATTCAATCAGGAATTTGCTAGTCGGACGGCGACGGGGTTCATCGAGGACATCCTGGTTTGCTGGCTCGGCGTGTCACATGTGGTCATCGGCTACGACTTTTTCTTTGGCCGCAAACGGGCTGGGACTCCGGAAACCATGCAGCTTGCCGGTCAGGACGCGGGGTTCGGCACCACTGTCGTGGCGCAACAGGCAGAGGAAGGCGAGGTGTTCTCGTCGACGGCGATCCGGTTGCATCTTGCGCAGGGTGATGTTGCCGGGGCGGCCTTGCAGCTTGGGCATTGGTGGCGCGTTGCCGGTGTCGTGACGAGTGGTCAAGAACTTGGCCGCGAACTGGGTTTTCCAACCGCGAATATCGAACTTCCGACCGCCACGGCGCTGATGCATGGGATCTATGCCGTGCACGTCCTTATAGGCGGCGAATGGTATGGTGGTACGGCTTATCTCGGCGGTCGGCCGAGCGTCGATGCTGGTCCCGTGCGGCTCGAAGTCTTTATTCTCGATTTTGACGGGGATCTTTACGAGAAGGACATTGCAATCGAATTCATCGCATTCGTGCGCGGGGACAGGCGCTTCGACAGTTTGGAATCGCTTAAGGAGCAAATGATGCTTGATGTTGAAAAGGCCCGCCAACTGTTGACTGTCGCAGGTGAGGCTCCTCCACATAGTGCAGGTATTTCCTGACGGGAAGGGACTTTCCCCCTGCGCAATCGCGTTATGGGTCGCGGTTCTGAGGGGCGGCCGTGGAGCGCATCGCCGGTAGCGAGCCGGGCTGCTAAGCTGTCATGGTGGAGGGTTGCTAATCTTCTGGGAGGCTACGGCGCCGTTGAGGGTTGAACTCAGCGTCGCCAGGGGGGCTTCAGAGCACGGCAAAGGGGGCATTATGGAAGAGCAACTGCCGTTTCTTCTATTGATTGCGATCGTAACGCTGGCGGCGGTGATCTCCGGGCTGATCATGGTCCGGCTAAAGCAACCGCCAATGGTTGGTTACATCCTGGCCGGGCTGGTACTAGGGCCGGCTGGTGTCGGGTTCATGCCTCACGTTGACGCCGTACCGCTGATTGCCGAATTCGGCGTGCTGTTCTTGCTGTTCGTCATCGGCATGGAGATCAGTCTCAAGGCCTTTATCGCGAACCTCAGACCGGCGGTGTTGACGGTCATCGGGCAGCTGGTCGTCGCTCTTATCGCAATGATGTTGTTTGGTGCGCTGCTGGACTGGCGCTTTGAGCAGGTGGTGCTACTGGCGTTCGTCGTGACCATGTCGTCGACGGCGGTAGCCTTGAAACTTCTCGATGATATTGGCGAGTTGCGCAGCGATTTGGGGCGGATCGTCGTGGCTGTGATGATCGCGCAGGATATCGCGATCGTGCCGATGCTGATTATCGCCAATGCCTTCCAGACTGGCGGGACGGTGGAGCCTGGGACTTTTGTCACGGTGGTGCTGGCGATCGGGCTTCTGGTGTTGTTCATCGCCGTCGTCGGGCCGCGCGGCAAACTGCAGTTCCCCGGGCAGGACCGGATTTTGGGGCGAGTCGAGATGGTGACCCTGGTGGCGCTTCTTGTTTGCTCAACAATGGCCGTCATCACCGGGGTTGCGGGCATGTCACCGGCCTACGGAGCGTTCCTTGCCGGGCTGATCATCGGTAAGACGACGCTCAGGTCGCAAGCGATCCACGCCATGGAGCCGATTCAGGGCGTGTTGATGGTTTTGTTCTTTGTGGCAATCGGACTGCTTTTGGACGTCAATTTCATTTTGCAGAATCTGGCGCTGGTGAGTGCCTTCGTGCTTTGTGCGCTGATCTTGAAGTCCATTGCGAACATCGTGATCTTGTATCTCGTCGGATTGCCTTGGAATACGGCCTATCAGGCCGGGCTCATCATGGGGCAGATTGGTGAGTTCTCGTTCGTACTGGCGGCTGTCGGCCTTGCCAACGGCGTGCTCGACCCTGTGGGTTACAAGCTGGCGATCTCGGTGATTGTGCTGTCTTTGCTGTTCAGCCCGCTTTGGACGCGAGCGGTGAAACAGGCACATGTCGCGACGGAGCAACGCATTGGCAGTTTGAAGGTCGCGCTATTTTCCCCGGCGGGGCTGGCCGATAAAAAGGTTCCAATCGGTGCCGCGCCAGCATCGGGTGACCGCCAGGCGGTGGAAAAAGAGCGCGAGAGGACCTGAGGCCGGCCTCCTTGACGGGTGGTTCAGGCCGCCTATGGCGACACTCCTGGTGGCGTTGGGTCACCGGCGTGCTAGAACGCCGCCCAAACCGTATTCGAGAACTCCAAACGGGCTGAAAGATCGATGGCGAAAAAGGATGAGGTCGTCGGGACCGGCGATAAAGCTTCCGGGCGCAACTGGGGCGAGACGCTGTATCTGCCGAAGACCGACTTTCCGATGCGTGCCGGGCTGCCGAAGCTGGAGCCGAAGCTTCTGGAGCGCTGGGAAAGAATCGGGCTCTACGAAAAGCTACGGGAAGCTGCCAAGGGGCGGCAAAAGTTCGTGCTGCACGATGGTCCGCCCTACGCCAACGGCAACATCCACATCGGGCACGCGCTCAATAAGGTCCTGAAAGACCTGGTGGTGAAGTCGCAGCAGATGCTGGGGCACGACTCAAACTACGTGCCGGGCTGGGACTGTCACGGGCTTCCTATCGAGTGGAAGATCGAGGAGCAGTACCGGGCCAAGGGCAAAAACAAGGATGAGATCCCGGTCAACGAGTTCCGCGCCGAGTGCCGGCAGTTCGCTGCGAAGTGGCTTGATGTGCAGCGCGAGGAGTTCAAGCGGCTCGGTGTAGTAGGCGACTGGGATAACCCGTATTCGACGATGGCGTTCCCGGCCGAGGCGACGATCGCCAACGAGCTGATGAAGTTCGCGAAAAGCGGGCAGCTTTACCGCGGCTCTAAGCCGGTGATGTGGTCGGTCGTCGAAAAGACGGCGCTGGCGGAAGCCGAGGTCGAGTACCAGGATTATCAGTCCGACCAGATCTGGGTGAAGTTTCCATTGCAAGGACCAGTGAGCTACCTCCACGACACGCACGCCGACGCGCACCATGCCGACGGGGCGTTCGTCGTGATCTGGACCACGACGCCCTGGACCATCCCCGGGAACCGGGCGATCAGTTATTCGGCCAACATTAGCTACGGACTTTTCGAAGTTACCAAGGCTCCGGACGGGAACTGGCTGAAGGTGGGCGAGAAGGTCGTTGTCGCCGAGGGGTTGGCCGGAGACGTCTTTGCGAAGTCGAAGGTTGAGGGCTTCGAGCGGCTTGGTACCGTTTCACCCGAATTGACAAAGTTGGTGTGTTCACATCCGCTTCGCGGGCTCGCAGGTGGTTATGAGTTTGATGTTCCGCTACTCGAAGGTGACCACGTCACTGACGACACGGGGACAGGCTTCGTGCACACGGCGCCCGGGCACGGTTCGGACGACTACATCATCTGGATGAACTCGCAGAAGAAGCTGCGCGAAAGGGACATCGACACAACCATCCCGTTCACCGTCGATGCCGATGGTGTCTTTACCGATGATGCACCCGGCTTCACCGGTAAGCGCGTGTTGAAGGAAAACGGTGATAAGGGCGATGCCAACGAAGCGGTGATTAAGGCGCTGGCGGAAGCCGGCATGATGGTCGCCAGGTCGCGGCTGAAGCACCAGTACCCACATTCATGGCGTTCCAAGAAGCCCGTTATCTTCCGCAACACACCGCAGTGGTTCATCTCGATGGACAGACCGCTGGGCGGTGACTCGGGCACGAACAGCACGCTTCGGGAACTAGCTCTGCAAGAAATCGAACGCGTCGAATGGGTGCCGGCCTCGGGTGAAAACCGCATCACCGGAATGATCGAGAACCGGCCCGACTGGGTTGTGTCGCGGCAACGCGCCTGGGGCGTGCCGATCTGTGTTTTCCGTAACACCGAGACGGAGGAAATCATCCCCGGTCCGCGCTTCGCGAAAGCGTCCGAACTGGCGGAGCGCATCCGTTCGGCGTTCTACGAGAAGGGCGCGGACGTGTGGTTCGAGGAGGGGGCGAAGGAACGCTTCCTTGAAGGGCTGGTGGACGACCCTGGTTCGTGGGAGCAGGTGCGCGACGTGCTCGACGTTTGGTTTGATTCAGGCTCGACGCATGCCTTCACGATGGAGGATCCCGAGCACTTCCCTGGGCTTGCAGGTATCCGCCGGACGCTTGATAGCGGTCAGGACCGGGTCATGTACCTGGAGGGTTCCGACCAGCACCGCGGATGGTTCCATTCCTCGCTTTTGGAAAGCTGCGGGACACGCGGGCAGGCGCCTTATGACGTCGTTCTGACGCATGGCTTCGTTCTCGATGAGAACGGTCAGAAGATGAGCAAGTCGCTGAGGAATGTCACCGCGCCGCAGGAGGTGATCGAAAGGTCCGGTGCGGACATTCTGCGTTTGTGGGTGGCCGCGTCGGACTACTCGGACGATCTCAGGATTGGGCCGGAAATCATCAAGACGTTCGCGGAAACCTACCGCAAGATGCGCAATACGATCCGTTGGATGCTGGGCGCCCTGGCACATTTCAATGAAAATGACAGGATCGAAGTTGCCGATATGCCGGAGCTCGAAAAGCTGATGCTTCATCGGCTGTCGGAAATCGGGCCGGAGGTGCGAACTGCCTATGCTTCCTATGATTATCGCCGCGTGGTTCACATCATGACGCAGTTCCTCAACACGGACCTGTCGGCGTTCTATTTTGATATCCGCAAGGATGCGCTTTACTGCGATGCGCCTTCGAGCCTGCGGCGCAAGGCGGCGCTGACGGCGATCGATGAAATGTTCAGGGCAACGGCACTGTGGCTGGCGCCGATCCTTTCGTTCACGGCGGAGGAAGCGTGGCTGTCGCGATACCCCAGCGAAGGCGGCTCGGTTCACCTGAGAGACTTTCCGCTGATGTCACGGCTGTGGCGCAACGAGGAGGTCGCCGAGCGTTGGGAGAAGGTGCGGGCGGTGCGCCGGGTTGTGAACGGTGCGCTAGAGCTTGAACGGGCGGACAGGCGCATGGGCTCAAGTCTGGAGGCGGCGCCGGTTTTGTATATTTCTGACAAGGCGGTATCGGCGGCGATTGAGGGTGTCGACCTTGCCGAAGTGTGCATCACAAGCGGCATCGAGGTGGTCGCTGGGCCCCCTCCCGAGGGGGCCTTCACGCTGGCGGATGTACCGGGTGTCGGTGTTGTGCCGAAGCTGGCGGATGGCACCAAGTGTGCCCGTTCGTGGCGAATCACGGATGATGTCGGCTGCGATCCGGACTATCCGGAGCTCTCGGCGCGTGATGCCGAGGTCATGCGGGAAATCGACGGGGCGGCTTAGATGGCGGATGGCGTGAAGGCGGCCGATGTGAAGGCGGGCCGATCCTGGTTCTGGGGACGGTATTCCGGGCTCGGGCTCTGGACGGCGTTGCTCACATTGGTGGTCGATCAGGCCCACAAGTGGTGGATGATCCTTGGGCTTGGCATGCGCGAGGGCGATCGATTCGCGCTGCTGCCGTTTCTAGAGATCATCTACGTCAAGAACACAGGAATCAGCTACTCGCTGTTCGATAGTGCCAGCTGGGAATGGCAGGTCACGCTCGCGGTATTCGCCGTTGTCGTCTCATTGGCGCTGTGGGTCTGGCTTGCCCGGTCGTCCACAGGATCGCTGATGACGGTCAGTTTGGGGCTCATAATCGGCGGGGCAATCGGGAATGGCATTGACCGCGTGCTGCTCGGCGGAGTTGCAGACTTCTTTTTGCTGCACGCATTTGGCTATTCCTGGTATGTCTTCAACATAGCAGACGTCGCAATAGTTGCTGGTGTTGCTGGGCTTTTGTATGATTCCGTTATCGCGAGTCGCAATGATGACACAAAGTCGTCCTAGCGCCTTGTAGTCGGGGGTGAAGTGCTTGAACGGAGCCTGTTGGCTTCGGAAGCGCAGGAGACAGCCATATGCCTTGGGGGGACTTTAAAAGCAACGTTAAGAGGAGCTGGCGCACAGCGGGAGCTGTTATGCTGGTGACGCTCTGTGTGAGCGCTTGTTCTGCTGGTGATGTTGAATTCGAGGGCAAGCTGTTTGAACTCGCTGGACTGAACAACATCGGGAAGGGCCGTTCAGCCCCGAAAATGGCGGAGCGCTCCGGGCTTATCGTGCCACCCGACCTGAAGCGCCTGCCTGACCCCAATCAGGCCCAGGCGCAGGGCCCGAGCAATGATTTGCTGGCCTCAATCCATGATCCGGACCAGGCAAAGGTCGTTGACCAGGCAGAGCTGCAACGCCGCCAGGCCGAAGCCTGTAAGAATTACGACCTTGCCAAGGCCCAAGGTGATCTTGATGCTGATCTGATGAAGGGTCCGCTGGGGCTGTGCCGGAAATCGGTACTCAACATGATCGGTGCTGATGGGTCCTCATTGTTCGGCTCGAACACTGATAGCAAGTAGTGATGGCGAGACACGCTTGGTGACCGGGGCGCCAGTCTTGCTGGAGGAATGCGCTAACCCGCTGTTGTTGCAGCTTGAATTCCGCTTCCTCTGACATGAACCCGTTGTCATTTGACTCTTATCCGAGACCGCTGAACTGTTGGGCGCCATGTCTGACGGCTTGTTGCTAGCCGTCGCGTGGTCGCCGGTCCGGAATTCTTTGCCGCCGGCGCGTTATCCCCTTACAGCCCAACCGGTCTCCTAGGATAGGCTTTCATGCGCAAAACCGGCGTTTGCCGCTTCCCTCAACTCATCACAACCCTTCTTTTGGCCCTCATGATAACAGCTACTCACACAGCCCCTGACGCTTGGGCGACTGACGCGACGTCGCGAGCGAGTGCCTTCCAACTTGACAACGGAATGCAGGTGATCGTCATCCCCGACCGGCGTGCACCGGTTGTGACGCACATGGTTTGGTATCGGGTCGGCGCCGCCGACGAGCCGAAGGGGGTGTCGGGAATTGCCCACTTCCTTGAGCACCTGATGTTCAAGTCGACGGAAAAGATCGCGATCGGGGAATTTTCCAAGATCGTGGCGCGGATGGGCGGGCAGGACAACGCCTTCACCAGTCAGGATGCAACAGCCTATTTCCAGCGCATCGCCAAGGACAGGCTGGCTGACGTTATGGCGATGGAAGCAGACCGCATGGTCAACCTGCGGCTTACCGAGAAGGAAGTGCTAACCGAGCGCGATGTTGTCCAGGAAGAGCGCCGTTCACGCACGGATAACAACCCAGGCGCGATCCTCACCGAACAGATGGATGCAGCGCTATATTATTCGCACCCCTACGGAACACCGATAATCGGCTGGTCGCATGAGATTTCTCAGCTCGATCAGGACGATGCCATCAATTTCTATAAACAGTTCTACGCGCCCAACAATGCCATCCTTGTTGTGGCCGGTGACGTCGGCGTTGACGAGGTGAAGCAGCTGGCTCAAGAGACTTACGGCAAGGTGCCCGCGAACAACGGAATGAAGATCAAGCGGGAAAGGCCGATGGAGCCACCGCACCTGGTGCCGCGCAGGTTGCAACTCAACGATCCGCGGGCGGGCCGGGCGTCGTTCCACCGGTTCTATCATGCGCCATCTTACGTCGTCGCCAAGCCCGGTGAAGCGGAGTCGCTGGACCTCTTGATGAAAATACTGGCGTCGGGTTCTACGAGCCGTCTCTACAAACGGCTGGTGGTCGAGAAGAAGCTCGCATCGAGTGCTGGCGGGTGGTTTTACGGCGACGGTTACGACAGTGGAAAAATCTCGGTCTATGCGGTTGCCAACGATGGCGTGAAGCTCGAGACGATTGAGGCCGAAGTTGATGCGCTTATCGCGGAGATTGCGTCCGGTGGTGTTACCGAGGCGGAGTTGAAACGGGCCAAGAATAGCCTGACGGCACAGTTTATCTACGGGCTTGACAGCCAGGCCACCATGGCACGCCGCTATGGTTGGGCGGCGGTGGTCGGGCAGTCGGTTTCCGATGTCGACACGTGGCCCGATGAGATCAGCAAGGTTACGGCTGAGCAGGTGAAGGATGCGGCACAAAGGCACCTCGACTTGCGCCGTTCGGTGACGGGTTATCTGATCCCAGCGGCGGCATCGCCGACGGGACAGAGAGCCGATACTGAAACCTCACCATCCAAGGGTTAGGGGATCGCTCAATGAGTAAAGTTCTCGTCACGCCAGTCAAGCCGCTGGTCCAAGGCTTCGCGGGTGTAGGCATTCTGGCCGTTCTCACCCTGGTTTTCCTCTTCAGCTCCATGCGACCTGGCAACACTATGGACATTAAACAAGTCAAAAGCCCCGGCGGGATCGAAGCCTGGCTGGTTCAATCTCATCAGGTCCCGCTGCTGGCGTTGCGCTTTGCGTTTGCTGGCGGCAGTTCGCAAGATCCGGCCGACAAGGCAGGCGTTGCCAACTTCGTTTCCGGGATGCTCGATGAGGGTGCTGGCGATCTAAGTGCCGCCGAGTTTCAGGAGCGCATGGAAGATATCGCCATGCGTATGAAATTCGATGATTCACGCGATAGCTTCTATGGCACCGTGCAGACACTGACCAAGAACCGCGACGAGGCGATGGGTCTTTTGAAGCTAGCGCTGACCAAGCCGCGCTTTGAAGGGGACGCCATCGAACGCGTGCGCCGACAGTTGCTCGCAGCCCTTGCATACGAAGCAAAGTCTCCAGATCGGCTGGCGGCCCGCAAGTGGTTCGAAACAGCTTTCGAGGGCCATGCCTATGGGACTTCTCCGCAGGGATCCGAAGCCTCGATCAGGCAAATCGACGGGGCGGATCTTGAAGCTTTCCGCAAGAAGAATTTCGCCAAGAGCAACCTCAAAGTCGTTGCCGTTGGTGACATTACCGAGGAACAACTGGGCAAGCTGCTTGATGAAGTCTTCGGCGATTTGCCGGATAAGGCGCAGCTGGAACAAGTAGCGGAAACAGAGCCGGCAAACGGTGGGCGACTTGAAATCGTCGAGATGGATGTGCCGCAGTCGGTGGCCGTCTTTGGCATGGGCGGGTTGAAGCGCAAGGACCCTGATTTCCTGGCTGCTTTCGTTCTCAATCACATCATAGGTGGCGGCGGTTTCTCGGCAATCTTAATGGAGGAAGTCCGCGAAAAGAGGGGCTTGGCCTACTCCGTTTATAGCTACCTCAGCCCGATGGATCATTCGGCGGTCTACATGGGCGGTGTGGCGACTAAGAACGACTCTATCGCTGAATCGCTTGATATTATTCGCGGGGAGCTGAAGAAGGTCGCAGAAGACGGCGTTTCCGAACAGAACTTGAAGAATGCCAAGAGCTACCTCACGGGATCGTATGCCTTGCGATTTGATACGAATTCGAAGATTGCAAGCCAGCTGCTTGGAATCCTGGTCGAGGATATGGGCATTGAATACGTGAAAAAGCGCAATGAGTGGATTGAGGCGTTGACCGTCGATGATCTCAAGCGTGCCGCGGCGCGGTTCCTTAAGCCAGAGGAGCTGATTGTCGTTGTCGTTGGGAAGCCCAAGGGGTTGGCTCCGAAGGGCTGAGGGAGTTTGCCAATATGGTAAGTGACGAGCTCGATGGATCACCAGTGACGCGCGGCGGTCCTGGCTACCACTTCGACATCACGGGGTGCCTTAGTTCCAAGATCGGAGAACATGGGCTGACGCCAGACGAACTGGAAGCATCGCTTTCCCGGATGGAGCCCCATTTCCGGAAACTTCAGGACGAAGCGCGGGACCTCAGCCTGCCCATATTCAGGATCGCGTCGGAACGTGACGACATCGCCAGAGCCAAGGCAGCGCTAACAAAGCTTTCAGCTGGTGCAGGCACGCTGGTGTTCTTTGGTACCGGGGGTTCAGGACTCGGTGGTCAAGCGCTGGCGCAGCTTGCCGGCTGGAATATCCCCGGCATGCATGTACCCGGCCAGGACAAGCGTCCGCGGACGCGCTTTTACGACAATCTCGATCCGTCCACCTTGGCAGGCGTCTTTAAGACACTCGATCTAGGTTTGTCGCGGTTCGTGATCACTTCGAAGTCGGGCGGCACTGCGGAAACGCTGGCGCAGGCGATCGCTACCTTCTCGGCTGTAAAGGAAGCGGGGCTTGGCGAACAGATTCCGAAAATCTTTCTTGGAATTACGGAAGAGCCAAGCGGTGGCAGTGTCAGTGGGCTGGGTCGATTGTTGTCGGAGCACGATGTGCCGCTGCTGCCGCATCCCAAGGATATCGGCGGACGTTTCTCGTGCCTGACGATCGTCGGACTGTTGCCAGCGATGGCACGCGGACTTGACGCCGGCGAGGTGCGGGCGGGGGCACAAAGCGTCATTGATACTCTGCTTTCCGCGCAAAAGGCTGGAGACTTCGTACCGGCGGTGTCAGCGACGACTTCGGTCGCCATGGCCGAGGAGCGGGGAATACGTTCGCTGGTGCTTATGCCCTACGTCGACCGACTTGCATCGCTGGGTCGCTGGTTTGTGCAGTTGTGGGCGGAGAGCCTTGGCAAGGACGGCAAAGGGACCACACCGATTGCCGCGCTGGGGCCGCTTGACCAGCACAGCCAGCTGCAACTGTTCATGGACGGCCCTCGCGAGCACCTGATTACGCTGATCCGGACAACGACGGCGGGCACGGGACCAATCATCGACACGGAATTGGCCGAAATGGCGGGGGCTACCTATATGGCTGGGCGGACGGTCGGCGATATCGTTGCAGCTCAAGCAGGCGCACTTCCAATGGCGCTGGCGGAAGCTAGCCGGCCGGTCCGCACACTGGATATCCACAGCCTCGATGAGCGAACGATCGGGGCGGTTATGATGCATTTCATGGTTGAAACGATTCTCGCCGGCCGCGTGCTCGGCGTCGATCCCTTTGACCAGCCGGCCGTGGAACTCGCGAAGGTGTTGACGCGCGAACGGTTGGGGCAACCGCCGGGATAAACAACGAAACGCAGAGGCCCACCTTGCTGATCCGCCAACTAACGCCAGAAACGATCAACCGGATTGCGGCAGGTGAGGTCATCGAGCGGCCTGCCAGCGTCGTCAAAGAGCTGGTCGAGAACGCCATTGATGCCGGCGCCCAGAACATTGAGGTTGTGACGGCGGCGGGCGGGCTATCGCTCATTTGCGTGAGCGATGATGGTACCGGGATGCGGGTCGAGGACTTGTCGCTATGCATCGAGCGGCATGCGACGTCCAAGCTCACAGAGGAAGACCTCTTCGATATCCGCAGCCTCGGGTTCCGGGGTGAGGCGTTGCCGTCCATCGGCTCGGTCGCGCGACTGGAGATTGCAAGCCGCGCACGGGACGCAGGTGAAGCGTTTTCGATTATCGTCGACAAAGGCACGAAGGCACCTGAGCGGCCGGCTGCCATCAATCGCGGAACGCGGGTGGAAGTCACGGACCTGTTCTCGGCGACACCTGCCAGGCTCAAGTTTCTGAAGTCGGAGAGAGCCGAAAACCTGGCAACAGCGGATGTCGTCAAGCGGTTAGCGATGGCGCATCCGGAAATTGGCTTCACGCTCGTCATGGGTGAAAGGGCCAGTTTGAAGTATCCGCCGCAAGAAGCTACGCCGGACGGTCTGTTGCAGCGGCTGGCGCGGATTATGGGGCGCGACTTCCAGGCGGATGCGGTGGAGGTTGTCGGTGGGCATGACGGAGTACGTATTGCCGGGTTTGTCGGGCTGCCGACATTGAACCGGGGCGATGCCAGTCAACAATTCCTCTTTGTCAACGGCCGGCCAGTGAAGGACCGGTTGCTGATCGGAGCGCTGCGGGCGGCCTTTGGCGATACGTTGCCGCGCGGGCGGTATCCTTATGTGGCGCTATTTATCGATCTCGAGCCAAGGGATGTTGATGTCAATGTGCATCCCGCCAAGACGGAGGTTCGCTTCAAGGATCCCGGAGCGGTCCGTGGGCTTGTCATTGGCGCTGTGAGGCGCGCTTTGGAGGAGGCGGCGAACCGGGCTTCCGCGCAAGGAGGCCGGGAGACGATCGGAGCATTCTCCGTAACTGGACCGAGCCCCGGGACAAGGCCTGCGGCAGCGGTGAGGGGGCCGGCGGCAGGCGGGTTTTCCGAAAGCTGGCAGGCGCCCTTCGCGGAGCTTGAGACGACCTCGGCGAATACAGTCGCCCACAACGAACCGGTTGGCGAAGCCGTGCAAGATAAGCCGCTGGGAGCAGCACGTGCGCAATTGCATGAAACTTACATCCTGGCGCAGACTCTCGATGCGGTGGTGATCATTGACCAGCATGCCGCGCACGAGCGGTTGGTGTTCGAGCGGCTCAAGAAGATGCTTTCAACCGGTGGCGTGGTGCGTCAGGGGCTGCTCATTCCGGAAGTCGTCGAGCTGTTGCCGGAAGAGGTGGAGGCGCTGGTCGGGCGGACCGACGAACTTGCTACGCTCGGACTTGTCGTTGACGGGTTTGGAGCCGAAGCCGTCGCGGTGCGCGAGGTGCCGGCGCTTCTCGGTCAGTGTGATGTGCGCGGTCTGGTGCGGGACCTTGCCGCTGAGGTCCTGCAGGAGCTGCAGCCGGAGGCGCTAACGGAGCGCCTTGAGTCCGTTGCATCGCGAATGGCCTGCCATGGCAGCGTGAGGGCCGGCCGACGGCTGACGCCCGAGGAAATGAACGCCTTGCTGCGCGAGATGGAAGAGACACCCTTCTCGGGGCAGTGCAATCACGGGCGACCAACTTACGTGGAGCTCAAGCTAAGAGACATCGAGCGGCTTTTCGGCAGGCGCTAATAGACGAGCAGCCCGGGTAGCCATACACCACCTTGAAAGCCGCCCGTTCAAAGCGGCGCTGGCATCGCTGTGTCTCTGGAAGAACCGTCGAAAGTAAAACGCCAGAGTTATTTCATCGAATGGTTGCGACCGTGGGATTCCCACAAGTCGAGTCTCTCGCGGCGCCCATCCCGGTGCGTGATGCGAATTCCCCACCATTTGCGGCGAACTTCCATGTAGTGGATCTCGGGATCGTAAACGGTTGCGGTTACGCCGATAACATCGGCAGAAAATCGGCCGATTGCGGAAAGCAACGCGTAGGCGGCGACGATGTTATTGCGGCGCGTTTCGGCGAGGCTAACTTGTGCGTCGAGCAATTCCTGTTCGGCGTTGAGGACGTCAAGCAGAGTCCGCTGGCCGACTTTTTCTTCTTCGCGAACGCCGGTTAGGGCCGTTTGGTTGGCCTGAACCTGGGTCCGGTCCGACTCCAGCTGGGCCTGTGTGGTCTGGAATGCAGCCCAAGCGGTGATGATTTCTTCTCGAACAAGGGTGCGTGCATCCTCAATTTCTTGCAAGAAGCTGACATGCGTATGCTTAGAGGCCCGAACCCTTGATGAGACTTCGCCGCCTTGATAGAGCGGAACATTGAGCCGACCCGCAAGGCGCGTGGTCTGGTTTTCTGCTAAATTCGATGATTGGCTGAAGTCATTATCATAGCTAGCTTCCAGAGTTACTGACGGAAGCAACTCACCGCGCACAACATCGACATTATGGCGCGCAGCTTGCTCACGATACAGCGCCGCTATAACAAGTGGATTTTCATTGACGCCAATGGAGAGCGCCTCATCAAGAGTTTTAGGCAGAAGGTTCCATGGGAGCCGTGGTTCAACGAGGCTACGAGGAAGCCTCCCGACGACACGTTCGTACCGCGCACGAGCAGATTTCAATTGCCCCTGCGCAAGATCAAGGTCAGACACTGACCGCGCTCGTCGGGCCTTAGCCTGGGAAACGTCCGTTCGGGTAACTTCGCCCACTTCGAAACGATCCGTCGTGGCCGTAAGTTCGCGGGTCAGTACTTTGACGTTATTTTCGCGCAGACGGACGATAGCCCTATCACGGATTACATCCATAAAAGCGGTTGCAGCATCGAATAGAACTTGGCGCTCGATTTCGCGAAGGGTTTCGCGGCCCGCTCTAACGGTTGCCTCTGCTTGCGCAACGGAATTGGTCGTCCGAAAACCGTCAAAAATGTTCTGCTGAAGCGAAACGCCGAACCCGCGCGGGTATATTGTATCACCGCTGCGCGCGGTGGTCGTCAATCGGCCCGTGTTTGGATCAAAAGCACCACCTCGGTTAGCCGCTTCATCACGCAGTCGGTCGCGGAAATCGGTGATACCGGCGTCAGCCGAGCCATTGAGGCGTGGCAAGTAGCCTGAACGCGCCTGCGGCACCGATTCATCAGTGGCGCGCAGCCTAGCGCGTTCTGCGTCAATGCGCGGGTTGTAGCGGTACGCGGCAGCAAGCGCCTCATCCAGCGTTTCCGCTGACGCACGCTGAACCGTCGGGAACAGCGAAGCGATGATCACGGTCGCGGCGAGACACGAAAACCGAACGACGGCCGCAACCCGTTTTCTTTTGCACGTTCTGAAATCGTTCATAGGATGTATTCAGTGTTCCCGTGTCTATCAACGCGAGACGACGTGAGTTGGCCCGCTTAAGATACCCTTCTCCGCTAAACGATTCCGGGTTCGCTTACGATGACCGCAGAGTGCCATCCACATTTTACGCGCTCTGATCAACACGGGCTGCAAGGGGCACAAAGCGGCCTGAGAGTCGGGTGAACTATAGCTTATGGAAGGACTCGACGTAATCCGGCGACCGATTGATGGTGCCGTTCCTTTGCGATCCGTTGCAGGATACACACACTAATGTTCACGAGTTGGCAATCGATGTAGATGAGACCCAAGCTTTGATGGCTGAACACCTAACAATGTGGCTCAGAATACAAAGGTTGGTTCCTTGGCGAAGCCTGGCAGCAACGGCGCGCCGGCCTCGAACTCCTCCTGCGTATCAAATGTCGCACCGACACGACGCCAAAGGATGACGCGGGCATACATCGGTTCCCCGCGTATCGCGATTAGGCGTCCGCCGTCCTTGAGCTGGTCGAGAAGTCCTGCGGGCATTTGCTCAATTCGACCACCAACAAAAATGGCATCGTAAGGGCCTTCATCGGGGTACCCAGTAGGTAATTCACCGGTGACGACGGCGACGTTGTCGAAGGCAAGTTCGGAGAGCACCTTCGTGGCCGTCTCGGCGAGACCGGCGTCTGATTCCAGCGCCACGACCGTTTCGGCCAGCTTGCCGAGAAGGGCGGCCGAGTAACCCGTGCCACAGCCGACGTCGAGAACAACGTCCTTGCTGCCGATCTGGGCCAGCTGGATCATTTTGGCCAGAGTGCGGGGCGCCAGTAGTGCCCGTGCCCCAGCGCCCGGCGTGGGTTTGCCGAGCGCAATGTCCTCATCCATGTAGGCGAGCGGCTTGAGGCTTGTTGGAACGAACTGCTCGCGCGGCGTCTCCTGCATCGCGCGGATAATCCTGCGATCGGTAATGTCGCTCGGCCGGATCTGCGATTCCACCATGTTCTTGCGTTGATGTGCGACGTCGGACATTGCCACCTCTAATGTAAAGCTCTGAAACTAGGCAGGGAGAACTCCTGAGGCGGTTCCCTGGTTCGCCAGTAGATTAGAGCATTCTGGACGTTTGCAAAATCGGCTATCAGCCGCATGCCGGCTGCTTTGTTCTATGGCCACCTTGAGCGTACGGTTTGAAGGACGATTTGGCGATTGCAGTTGCTCGACTGCCTGTGATAAACGACGCACTCGCTCGGCTGGCTATGGCTGGTTACGGGCTGACTAGGGTGGCCACGTGGCGGAGTGGTGACGCAGCGGACTGCAAATCCGTATACGCCGGTTCGATTCCGGCCGTGGCCTCCAGAAATTGCCATGGCGCCTTGATTGTTTGAGCGTTCAATGCCGGAGCACATGGTCCGCCAACACTTGCGGGCCATTATGAATAGGGCTTCAACTTGACCGCGGCTTCTGCTATCAAGCGCGCCTCGGCCGCAAAACAGGCAGTTTGGCGGCGTCAGCAAAGGCGCTCGGGCGGTTACCTGCCTGTGGCGTTCGGACATTCCGTGGTAGCTCAGCGGTAGAGCATCCGACTGTTAATCGGACGGTCGTAGGTTCGAATCCTACCCACGGAGCCAATGTTTTCAATTGGTTATACAGTTTTTCGGCCGAAGCTTTCTACACTTTCCAATCGGCTTTATACACTTTCAGCTTTCGTTCTCCCCCTGCTCAAGGCGTTTCATAGCGCCAGAGGCGAGGCGGCGTTGCTGGGCCCGCTTGGTGTAGTGCTGCACCATCTGCAGCGTTCGATGGCCGAGAACAGCTGCTATTTCGTGCGCCGAACAGCCGGCCTCCTGAATGCCGTGCTCAAATCGCGACAACCCGCGCGCTCCCTTCAATCGGTATAGACGGCCTATGCCGTCGTTCGCTGCAAGCTGTTCGAACTGGAAAGGAGCGGGACACTACTGACCTTGGCGGCGGCTTGGAGACTGGCAGCTTACGGCGGTTGCCTGCAACTCGCATCGGCTTATTCCGAGGCGGCGTAGCGGACTTCATCTTGAGGGTGTTTGGAGAGCAACACGATCAACCGGGGTCGTTCTGACGACGTCCACAAACCGTTCCACGGTGTCAGAGTTTCCGGATTTCCGAAACGCAACGTAAAGCTCGATTTGGTTGTCGCATGGCGCAAACGGGACGAAGGTGACGCCTGGGGGAGCGATGTTCTGGACCCATGCAGGTGCAAGTGCGATCCCGAGCCCGTGGGCCACGAATTGCAGCAGGGTGGACTTGTCAATGATCTCGCACACGATATTCGGTTGGGCTCCGATCTTACGGAATTCGCTCCACAGCGCCTCGTGCAGGATAGGTCGCGCGTGTTTTGGATAGCCCACGATCGGTTGGTCGGCGATATCGGACGCGGATAGGGTCGCAGAATCTGAAAGCGGGTTCGAATCGGCAAGCACCACCACGACGGGCTGACGATGCAAAAGCTCGCCGGTGATGAAATCGTCTTCCTGAGGCGTCCGCACGAAGGCCACATCTGTCCGATGGCCGATCAACTCTTGCGAATGCTTTTCGGAAGACGAGATTTCCAGGACCTGGACATGAACATTCGAGTCGGTTTTTCGAAACGCGAGCAGCACCTTGGGCAAAAGCATCGAGATTGCCTCGTCAACACCGCTGACCCGAATGTGGCGCAGATCGGACTCGGCGGTGTGGCGAACGTTGGACACCGATCTTTCGATATCCGAGAGGATCTTCTTGGCGTCCTGAACGAATTCCGCCCCGGCTTGTGTCAGGCTGACCTGCCGGGTGGTCCGGAAGAACAACCGCGCACCGAGTTCGTGTTCGAGGGCAGATATGCGTTCGGAAAGAGCGGATTGGCTGAGCCCCAGACGCTCACCGGCCTTGCGGAAGTGAAGCTCCTCGGCGACGGCGATGAAACATTCCAGCTGCCGAATGTCCAATCCAGAATTCCCTCTTAGGTCATTTGATGACGCTGACCCGCTTGCCGTCGCCCAGCCCGGCCTCGAAGGCCCGGATGGCGTCAGCATATTCCAGCGAGTCCAGCGTGTCATCGCCGCCGCGGATTAGTGAGGATCGGGTGGCATCGTCCATCTCAAAGGGCACGATCATTTCGCCCGCCGCGATCACGCGACGTTCGATATCGATCGAAATCTCGGTACCGTATTGGTTTCCGGCCAGCTGCATCAGCGCATCCCGTGCTTCGGCAGACACGATCGGCAGAGCCAGCCCGTTCTTGCGGGCATTGTCGAAGAAAATCCCTGCGAAGCCGGTGCCGATGCAGGTCTCGATCCCCAGCTGCCGCATGCCCCAGACCGCGTGTTCGCGGCTGGAGCCGCAGCCGAAATTGTCTCCCACGATCAGGATCGAAGCCTGGGACCACGGCGCTTGGTTCAGAACGAAGTCGGGGCGGATTTTTCCTGCCTCGTCAAAGCGCAGATCGGCGAAGGTGCCGTCCGCCAATCCCTCGCGGGTGATGGTGATCAGAAAACGCTTGGGCATGATCACGTCGGTATCGACATTGGCCAGCGGAAGCGGCGCGGCCAGGCCTGAGACTGTTTTCGGCATCTACACGGTCTCCAACTGATAGTCGCGCACGTCGCTCAGACGACCCGCGACAGCAGCGGCGGCCACCATGGCGGGGCTCATCAGATGGGTGCGCGCGCCCCGACCCTGACGGCCTTCGAAATTGCGATTGGTCGAAGAGGCGATGCGTTCTCCGTCCATGGCAATATCGTCATTCATTGCCAGGCACATCGAACAACCGCTCTCCGGGCGCCACTCGAAGCCCGCCTCGATGAACACTTTGTCCAGCCCTTCCGCCTCGGCCTGAAGCCTTGTGAAGGCCGAGCCCGGCACGACAATCGCCTTGACACCTTTGGCGACCTGACGGCCTTTCAGGACACGGGCCGCCGCGCGCAGGTCCTCGATCCTGCTGTTGGTACAGGAGCCGATGAATGCACTGTCGATCGGGATATTCTGAACCGGTTGCCCGGGCGTCAGACCCATGTAGTCCAGCGCGTGTTCCAAAGCCGCTTTGGCTTTCGGGGTGGATTGGCTGCTGGCGTGCGGAACGTGGCCGGTTATCGGTACAGACTGATCGGGGCTGGTGCCCCAGCTGACCAGCGGTGCAATCTCGCCGGCGTCGATTCTGACGGTGGCGTCGAATTCCGCGCCGGGGTCTGAAACCCATTCCTCGCCGTCGAAGCACAGCATGTCGCTGTGAGCGCGGCCGGAGGCCAAGCGATAGGCCTTGTCATCCGCCGCGATCAGCGCAGCGCGACCACCGAGTTCTACGGCCATGTTGCAGATCGTCATCCGGCCGGACATGGACTGCAATCGAATGGCGGAGCCGGCGAATTCTACAGCATAGCCATTGGCTCCGCCGGCGCCGATAACCTGCACCACTTTCATAATGATGTCCTTGGCCGTTACACCCGGGGCAAGGTCGCCCTCGACCTCGACCAACATCGTCTTCAGCCGCTTGTAGCGCAGGGTTTGGGTCGCCAGCACGTGTTCGACCTCGGATGTGCCGATTCCGAAGCCAAGCGCGCCAAAGGCCCCGCAGGTCGTGGTATGGCTGTCTCCGCAGGCGATCAGCATACCCGGCGCAACCAGCCCCTGTTCCGGCACCACGACATGCTCGATTCCCTGTCGCCGGTCGCCAAGGCCGTAAAATGCGATGTCGTGTTTGGTGCAGTTTGCTTCCAGATTGTCGATCAACAGCTTTGACGCGGCATCATGCGGCTCCCGGCTTCGGGTGGCGTTCACATGATCGACCACGGCCAGGTGCGCCTCGGGTCGCCAGACCCCCAACTGCTTTGCCTCGAGTCCCGAAAAGGCCTGCGGGCTGGTATATTCGTTCATGATGTGGAAATCGACATAGATCAGCATGTCGCCGTCCGGCAGATCGCAAACCTTATGGGTGTCGACCAGTTTGTCATAGAGGGTCCGGCTCATTCGGCGGCCTCCGCGTGGATAGGGTTGCGAGAAAAGAAACCGGACATACGCGCGGCGATTTCTTCCGGGATTTCTTCGGCCACGTAATGGGTCGCATCAAGCGCTTCGCCCTCGACCCTTTCTGCACGCTGGCGCCAGAGATCCAGTGCATCGAAGCAGGTCTCGATCACGCCGCGTTTCGCCCAGAGGGCCAGGACAGGCATCGTGAGTTTCCGTCCCAGGTCCGCGTTGTCATGTTCGATGTCGATGCCGGCGGCTGCGCGGTAGTCTTCACAGCTTGCGTGAATGGCATCTGGATTTGCGAAGGCTTTCAGGTACTCAGCCAATGCCTGGGAAGTAAACGGGTTCTCACCGCGCGCCTGGTTGAAGCACTTCAGCTTCCAGAAACCTTCGGGATCAGCACCGATCATCTTTTCCGGCAGCGGTTGCGGCTGGGTCAGAAAGAACCAATGCCAGTAGGCCCGCGCGAATTCGGCGCTCGTCTCGGCGTACATCTCACGGGTCGGCGCAATGTCCAGTAAGGCCATTGCACCAACGCAATCGGGATGGTCAAGGCCCAAACGATGCGCCACTCGCGCTCCGCGGTCATGGGCGCCAACGAGGAACCGGTCATGTCCCAAGCGGCGCATGACCGCGACAATGTCGTTGGCCATGGCGCGTTTTGAATAGAGCTGATGCGGCGGGCCGGACTCCGGTTTGTCCGACCGGCCATATCCGCGCAGATCGGGGCAGATGACCTGGTGCGACCGGGCCAGTACCGGCGCTACACCGTGCCACATCGCGGATGTCTGCGGGTATCCGTGCAACAACACAACCGGTGGCGCGCCCTTCGGGCCTGCGCGGCGCACGAACAAGGTCGCGCCGTCTCCTTCGACCCTTTCCTCCACGAATTCCTTAAACATTTTCGACTCCTCGGGAAAACCGGTTTTCTCCGTTATCTCAGATCAATCCGAAAAAACTATTCGGAATATCCAATCAATAATGCCGACTAATCCTTTCGGAATATCCGATTAATCTCAGGCGGCACAAAGCGCTCTGGCAGAAGATTCCCGGAGGCGCGACGAAGCGGATCAAAGGAGGATACTTGCACTTCACTTGGAGCAATTTCCGCACACGCCTCATTCATATGCACCGGAGCTGCAAGTTGTTCATTTAGAGCGCTTTTCTCGAGCTATTGTGTTCCGATGATCACAGCAGTGTGCTCCGTAGGATTGGAGTATGGCACTCCGACTTCGTGACCTGGTTTAAGCGCACAGAATTTTTGGCCGAGCGTGCGGAGGCTGAAGTAGCCTGGTTGGCTCTAACGTTGGGGTGTGTGCAGGCCCCGCAATGCGTCTCTCACCTCGATACCGCCAGGCGCCAACGGAGGTCTTAGCGCAAGGGCTCCGGGTCCAGCGGGCTACCGGCAACCTTAGCCATGGCCATACGCCTCGTCCTAGCCTTGTTCCTAAATGGCACGTCGAAGTCCGCTTTCGGGGCACGAGCGACATACTTGTGGGCTGTGCACGTCAGGGGACTTTTTTGTCCGCTTTGATCAACAAGCGGACGTGCCGGTCTAGTTGCCGAAGGGCCGTTTGCGAAACACATGTTCATCGTCGCTCACATGGTGTTTGGAGTGCGGATGATTCCAAATCAAAACATTTCGCGCGGAGTTTCTCCGGAGCAAGAGCTAATTCTTGGTCAATTGCGTCTTAGTTTACTATTGGCTCTCAGGAACTCTATAATTGTCATACGTTCGGCCGTGTCTGCAACGCCGGGATATATCATATTGGTACTGGGAGCGACGGATGGCGGATCGGCAATAAACCTATCCAGTGTCGCCTCATCCCATGTAATGTTGCCTCTCAGACTCCCGGAGTAGTTGGCGAAGCCTTCTACTTCCCCCGCCTTTGCGCCGAAAATGTCAAACAACGAAGGGCCGAGGCGGTTATCGCCTTCGATCATCGAATGACAATGGCGGCAGTGGGTATTGAAGGCAAGCTGACTAGCATTGCTCGGTTTTTGAGCCAGGGCTGCGGCGAGACTCACGATAATCATCAGCGATGAAACGGCAACTAGTCCAAACATCAAGACCTCCTACGCCCTCCGTTGCATCCATCGGAACTCTGGGAGTTAGAATACACCGACCAAAAACTTCCAGCCATAGCCGATACGTCTGTTGCGGTTCGCATGGCGGCGTTTCAAAGCCACTGCATCTCAGTCCATTTTCTCGACGAATCCAGAAGTCGTCGGTGATTATTCTCATGAATGCCAAGGCAAGTGAGAAATACCACATCGTGGTTCTCAGCAGTCATTCATGATCCTCCCATCGCCTCAGTTCTCGAACTTGGAAGCGAGGCGAAACGTCAAAAGCTCTGGGTCAAGAGGATTCTATGATGTCGACGAAGAAGATGATTTGTGTAGTGGCAGTCGCCGGGGTTCTCGCAACGCGGTCGACAGGCGCTGTATTCGCCGAGGAACTATCCACGATCAAGTTCATGAAGCCGATTCATGGGATCAGCTTTTACGTTGGTGGCCTGCCCCCAATCACGGTGCCAGTAGCTCGGTAAGAATCCGGCGCCTGAACTTGGCCCCCGCTCTTGGACCATTCGGAGCTAGAATTTTCCGGCTCTATCGCTCATGGCGGGCTCGTTTCCTATGAGCTGCCCAGCAGCGCTGACAGGATTTGGCACCCAATTGCGCGGTGTGGTCGGACGTCATTATAGTTTCTCCGCCAAAGCTCGCATTTACGACGCGCATCGGCAAGGCTGAGGAACCAGTGAGCGTTCAGAGACTCCGTCCGGAACTTCCCGTTTAGGCTTTCGATGAACGCGTTGTCCGTCGGCTTGCCTGGCCGCAAAAAGTCAAGCTCGACGCCACGCGCATACGCCCACATGTCGAGATCTTTAGAGATGAACTCCGGCCCCTGATCCACTTCGGATAACCGCTCACCTTGCAAACCTTTTCGAGCGTCGCGACGACGTCAGCGCCCGTGTAACGCTCACGCACATCAAGCGCTTGCACATAGCGCGTGAATGCATCAATTACGGTGAGATTGCGGATCTTGCGACCGTCGTAAAGCTGGTCATGGACAAAATCCATCGCCCATACGTCGTTGGAATGCGCCGGTACCGATCGACCTTCGCGAAGCTTCGCTTTGACCTTGCGCTTGGATTATTTGTTGCGCAACTGCAAACCCAATTCATGATAGAGCCTGTAAACGCGCTTGTCATTTACCGGCCAGCCCTCACGTCGCAACAACACGTGAACGCGCCGATAGCCGTAGCACACCCGTGTCTCGGCAATCTCTCTGATACGCTTCTTCAAGTCGGTCTGCGGCGGACGGCGATGTCGGCAATGACACGTGGAGCGGCGCGTCCTCATGACCGAACACGCACGGCAAATGCTCACCTTCCAGATGGCTCGCACGTCATCGACAAGTTCCCGCTTGCGCGCAGGCCTCAGAGCTTTCGCTTGATGACGTCCTGCAGCATCTCCTTGTCGAGCGACGGACCTGCGACGATGCGCTTGAGGCGCGTGTTTTCTTCTTCGAGTTAGCGCAGCCGCTTCATCTCAGACGGCATCAGTCCGCCGTACTTCTTGCGCCAGTTGTAGTCCGCACGGGCTTTGCGCAACTCTCTTTTCGCTATCTTGAAGGCCCGGAAAGACGAGATTTGCCCACGCATGAGCGACATCCTCGTCGGCTTTTATGAAGACTGGCTCTGGCTGGACGAACGGATCGAAGGCATCACGCGTGAAACCGAGAAGGACAGCCTGACCGAGAGTAACTGCGAACGCCTGATGAGTGTCCCAGGGGTTGGCCCGATGATCTCAACAGCCTCGGTCGCAGCCATTGGTATCGGCGAGGCTTTTGATCGTGGTCGTGACTTCGGCGCGTGGTTAGGGCTGGTTCCACGTCAGTACAGCACGGGAGGCAAGGCCCTCCTCGGGCCAATCTCAAAGCGCGGCAACCGGTATCTACGTACCCTGTTCGTGTAGGCCGCCCAAGTCATCCTCATGCGGCCCGAGAACTGTGAGAAGTTGAGCTTCGGGCCTTGGCTCAAACGGGCGTCCGAGCGCATGCACAAGTACAAGCTTGCCGTCGCGCTTGCCAACAAGTTGGCGCCTATTACCTGGAGCATTCTCAGACATGAAAGGAGCTTCGATTGTCCTCGGCTGACCGCAGCATCGATCTGATCGACGCCGCAGCGCTTGAAGTTCGCGATTGAGAGAACTGCATGGAACGGATAAAGAAACGCCAGCAACGTCTGATGATCAAAGTGGCTGCCCGTCAGCCTGTCCGCTAAGGAGACCAATGGCGGGTGCGTATTCCCATAAAGGCCACGGCCCATCAGCCGATCAAAAAGGCCGGATAGATATCAGCGACTTCCGATCTCCCTGCACGAACCTCACTTGCGTCCCGCAGCCGGTCCATAGATTTGATCAATAGGCGGATAACCTGAGTATCCGACATAAATCTTGTCGCTGATTTCGCCTCCCTGTCTCGAGACTACTTCTGATGTTACCTAGGGAACATCTTTCGAGAAATTACGCATGTACAACCCGAGGCGCGCCATTGCTCGCAAACAGTACTGGCGCATCTCGCGAAGTGACTGGGAAATGCCACGTCGGCACTCAACGGCCGCTGCATTCTCGAGAAAACGGCGGTGTATCACTCAGGAGAGCGTACCCATGAAAAAAGTCATTGTTGCAGCGACGATTCTTGGCCTATTTGCAACGCAGTCTTCCGGAGGAGCGTTGGCTCAAGAGATTTCCTCCCCACAAATTCTGAAGCCTATGCAAGGGATTAGTTTCGATTTAGGAGCGAAGCGCGCTGTGACTTACTTCCTTAGTAACAAGGGCGAATGCAATCTCGTTCTTACGGTCGCCGACCCAATCAACTGGAATGATTTGGGCTCATTCGCGGCCAAAAGATTCGAAGTGACGTTGCCTAACGGAAAGGCCACTCGCTTTGATTCTAGTGAGGGCAAGGCTCTAGAATTTGTCTGTGAGTCAAGTGCTACAGCAATGCGGATAACCCCAATGACCAGGGTGGGCTTCAGTGGTCTGAATTAAGAAACTGGGGGTCTGCCCAGCAAACAAAAAAACTATGTCAGAGGAGGGTGAAACGCACCCTCCTCGCGTGCCCCACTGCGCCCCACTCTGTAAAGCTCCCTTCATCTGCGCCACCTAATTTGCGGTTCTCTGGATCGTTTCTGGCACCGGTGCAGGCATGGTGAGAGCCTCATGCGGTCGCACGTTATTGTATTGGCGGAGCCACTGATTGATCACGAACTGTGCCTGACGGGTCATTGTGAACCACTCGGCGTTGAGCACCTGGTGACGCAGCGTGCCATTGAAGCGCTCGTTATATCCGTTCTCCTAGGGCGATCCCGGATCGATCTGTATGGGCTGGATGCCAACGCGTGTGAGCCAGTCCAAGAACGGTGCTGGCGTGAACGCTTTGCCATTGTCGGAGCGAATGTGGGTCGGCTTGCCACGCGTCAAAAGGAGCGGGTAAAGCGCCTCAAGCACGTCGGCCGAGCCCATATTCAGAGCAACCGCCACACACAAGACTTCACGCGAATACTCATCGAGAACGGTCAGCATCTTGTAAGGTCGGCCGTTGCTCAGCTTGTCGTGAACAAAGTCAACCGACCAAATGTGGTTGGGGTGCTTCGGCCGCAGCTGGATCACCAGGGCTTCGTGGTGGTAGAGACGTTTGCGTTTCTTGTGTCGGTGCGGCGGGAGTAGCCCCTCTTCGCGCCACAGCGGTTTGATCTTCTTGTGGTTTACATGCCAATATTCGGCGCCGAGCAGTTCGCCAACCTTGCGATAGCCGTACCGGCCATACTGTTTCGCCAGCCGGATCAGGGCCAGGCGCAGTTCAACATCGTCCTTTGAGGCGGGCTTGTATTGCAGGGTGCTGCGAGCAAGTCCAACCACCCGGCAGGTGCGCCGTTCTGACGTGCCAAACTTCTGGCGTGTGTGAATGACAGCGTCTCTGAGACCGTCGGGCTTCAGGCCTTGGGTTCCAAAAATCAAGGCCTTCCTAGAGGATCAGCTTGTCCAGCTCTAGGTCAGCAACAATCTTCTTCAGCCGCTGGTTTTCTTTCTCCAGAGCTTTCAGCTCAGCCAACTGCGATCGTCCCATGCTGTCGAACTTCTTGCGCCACGCATAATACGTGGCATCACTGATGCCTGATGCCTGATGCCTGATGCCTGATGCCTGATGCCTGATGCCTGATGCCTAATTCCGGCACACCTTCGCGACATCCGAACCGGACGCCAGCTGCACCTGGGTCTCTCCTAACAACTTCAGGCAGTTCTCGCCCGAATAACGCTTCCGGGCTATCGCATGCTCTGACCTGCTTCCCGAAAACTGGACTGCCTGAGACTGGAATTTTCCACTTATGATCACAGGGCTCATGAGGAGGAAGGTCGATGAAGCGGTCGAGGTTCACAGAAGCGCGGATAGCGTTCGTGCTGCGCCAGGCTGAAGAAGGCACGAAGGTTGAGGAGGTGTGCCGAAAGGCTGGGATCTCTGAGGCGACATTCTACAACTGGCGCAAGAAGTACGGCGGACTGATGCCGTCTGAGATGAAGCGGCTGCGCTAACTCGAAGAAGAAAACACGCGCCTCAAGCGCATCGTCGCAGGTCCGTCGCTCGACAAGGAGATGCTGCAGGACGTCATCAAGCGAAAGCTCTGAGGCCTGCGCGCAAGCGGGAACTTGTCGATGACGTGCGAGCCATCTGGAAGGTGAGCATTTGCCGTGCGTGTTCGGTCATGAGGACGCGCCGCTCCACGTGTCATTGCCGACATCGCCGTCCGCCGCAGACCGACTTGAAGAAGCGTATCAGAGAGATTGCCGAGACACGGGTGTGCTACGGCTATCGGCGCGTTCACGTGTTGTTGCGACGTGAGGGCTGGCCGGTAAATGACAAGCGCGTTTACAGGCTCTATCATGAGTTGGGTTTGCAGTTGCGCAACAAATAATCCAAGCGCAAGGTCAAAGCGAAGCTTCGCGAAGGTCGATCGGTACCGGCGCATTCCAACGACGTATGGGCGATGGATTTTGTCCATGACCAGCTTTACGACGGTCGCAAGATCCGCAATCTCACCGTAATTGATGCATTCACGCGCTATGTGCAAGCGCTTGATGTGCGTGAGCGTTACACGGGCGCTGACGTCGTCGCGACGCTCGAAAAGGTTTGCAAGGTGAGCGGTTATCCGAAGTGGATCAGGGGCCGGAGTTCATCTCTAAAGATCTCGACATGTGGGCGTATGCGCGTGGCGTCGAGCTTGACTTTTTGCGGCCAGGCAAGCCGACGGACAACGCGTTCATCGAAAGCCTAAACGGGAAGTTCCGGACGGAGTCTCTGAACGCTCACTGGTTCCTCAGCCTTGCCGATGCGCGTCGTAAATGCGAGCTTTGGCGGAGAAACTATAATGACGTCCGACCACACCGCGCAATTGGGTGCCAAATCCTGTCAGCGCTGCTGGGCAGCTCATAGGAAACGAGCCCGCCATGAGCGATAGAGCCGGAAAATTCTAGCTCCGAATGGTCCAAGAACGGGGGCAAAGTTCAGCTCGTCTCATTAGCAGCATCATCTTGGTCCAGTTTTAGGGGCAGGGACACCAGTCGTTTGAGTGAAACGATGTGTCCTTGAGCATGACACCATACGATACCCAATTTCTCCGATATGGCCAGAAACCGTGAGTCAAGACGCCTTAGATTATGTCGCAGCACTCTACCTCAACTCTCTTACGACGCGAAAACCATTTGAATAGTACGGAACATCCGCATCATATCGAAAGCGCCAACTCGTTTGAACCTGAAGTGCAGTGCTATCAAATGAGCCCCCTCTCAAGACCCGGCGACGACAGTCACCTTTCCGCCAAGCGGAGCCGTCGTCGGGAGCGCCACGATAATTATCGTTCCAGCAATCCTCAACCCATTCGGCAATATTTCCCGAGGTATCAAAGAGTCCAAAACTATTCGCTGCATATGAGCCAACAGGTTGGGTATGGGAAGCCGGATTTCGATTGCAGTCTCTGCAGTTCGCATTGTTTGCGCCTATACTATTGCCCCAAAAATATGGACTCCTCGTTCCCGCTCTAGCGGCGTATTCCCACTCCGCTTCAGTTGGAAGCCTATAATTTTGCAGCGTTTTTTCACTTAGCCACTTTACATATTGCTGCGCATCCAACCAGCTGACGTTCATGACAGGGTTCCGCCCGCGCCCCCACTCTAAATCACTGGGGCTTTGATCACAGCCTTTTTGGTCAACACAGGCGTCCCACTCATCAAACGTCACCTCGAAACGCCCGATGGCGAAAGGCCGAGACATCGATACCGTATGACGTGGTTTCTGACGCGCTAACTTCGAACCCATTTTGAAAGTCCCGGGGGGAATTCGCACTAATTCTGGACAGTGGTCGCAATCTCTAATAATTTCATCGTCTTGCCCTACGAACTCGCTAAATGTTGCAGCTCCTAGATCATTGCGCGGCGAGCGGTTCGACGCTGACTGCGCATCAGTTTGTCGCTCGTTGGGGCGAACATAACTCTGGCTTTGAGTGTCTGAAAACGTAATCTCTTCGGCTAACGTAGACGTAACAAGTGGTATTTGCGAACGATTAGATTCACGTGCCACATTTAGTCTAATGCGATTGAAAGCTTTGGTTGCTTCAAAATTGGAATTCCCCATTTGCTCTGCGAGCTCTTTTCCAAACAGGCTCTTATTTGCGGAGGCGTCATCAAACACTTTGCCGGGTGATGCAGAATAGATTGTGAGTGTATTCTCTGTGCCAATACTCGGTTCCAGCCCACGCAGCGATGAGCGAAAGCGGCGTTCGGTAGAGAAGCGTCGAGCTGCATCGATTGCAACTATTATCGCCTTTGGCGCCTTTTCATTAAGCCTTGATAGGAGACTTTTTAAGCTCACGCCCTCCTGCCAGATATCTTGCTCGCTACCAATTGCTGCATCAACCGGCAAAAGAAATGTTTCGCCGACAGAGCTTAATCCGTATCCGCTGAAATAAAAAAAGACAATATCACCCTGGCTCGCTTTGCTCGTGAATTTTTCTAATGTTTCCCTCATTGAAGATTTATCAAGGTTCGTGCGGGTATCGAGCTTGAAGCCTTTTGAGCGAAGCTTTTCCTCAAGCGCCTGAGCGTCGTTAGCGGGCGTACGAAGATCTTCCTCCCGATAAGCGGAATTCGCGATCAACAATGCAAGTTTTTTGACTTCGACTTCTGACAATGCAGCCGAGCTGCTTGATAGAATAAAGCCATACGAAACCGCGCAGGCGACGGCTGCACGCGCAGTTGCCCATTTGAAAAATTGTGACGGCTTTGCGCTGATGCATCTACTGCCGAATTTCACTAACTTATTAGTCCTATTGCGCAAGCCGAGGCTTGACATTATTGCCTAAGTTGCAGACTCAATGATTGACGCCCGTGCGTATGATCGGTATTATACTCAAAAGCATTTCAAAGTCGAGACAGAGCAGCAAGTACGCATTTAGTTTATTCCGCTGCCCGCGGGATAGTTCGCGCGAGTAATGGCCAAGAGCCCGCGTGGATGGTCTTTACTATTGTGGAGATACCGCTCGTGATTTGTGAAGAGTATAGATTTCTCCCTAAGCTTTCTATAGTGATGGCACGGTATCATTTCTTAATTTCTAGGAGTTTCTCGCGCTTGCGGAGGAACTATTTGACCGCTTTTTACTGTGAATTTGGAGAATCTACTTTCCAGTTATATATACGGTCGTATCCAGATCCCGAAGGTCAAGATGCAAGGGGGATTGACGGTTCGGCAGGCAGCTCAACCCGCCGCGCCTGTTTTAGTATCGTTCTCTTGGTGCTATTTTTTCTTAGCTCAACATATGCGGTTCACGCAGAGTTCGGCCTCACGTCTTCTCCACGGGGTGCGGAGGCATATTTTATAGGGCTAAAGGACCAATCGGTCGTCTCAGGAAAAATAAAGTTAAACTTTGGTTTGAAGAAGATGGGGGTAGCTCCAGCCAAATCCGAGCTCCCTAATTCCGGCCACCACCATTTGCTTATCGACGCTTTGTTGCCGCCACTCAATAGACCAATCCCCAATGATTTTAATCATCTGCATTTCGGTGCTGGTCAAACAGCAGCCGAAGTTGAATTGGCGCCGGGCTGGCATACGTTGCAATTGCTGTTGGGAGATAAGGACCATATCCCACATTCACCACCGGTAATGTCGCAAGTGATTCGTGTTAAGGTCGTTCCTCAGGGGGGGGTAACCCGATCAGCTCCGGGCGCGATGGTCTACTTCACTGACTTGAAGGATGGAGATGTCGTAGCTCCCGAATTCAAGGTTCATTTCGGCTTGAGGGGCATGGGAGTCGCACCAGCGAAGTCTGTTCGACCAAACTCTGGACACCATCACCTTCTCGTTGACACCGAGCTGCCCAATCTAACAAAGCCCATCCCCAATGATTTTAATCACCTTCACTTTGGGTCAGGGCAAACGGAAACAACAATTGATTTGGAACCTGGTGAACACTCCTTGCAGCTACTGTTTGGAGACAAAGACCATGTTCCACATAACCCGCCACTCTTTTCAGAAAAAATTAAAGTAATTGTTTCCAAACCAAAAGTGAGGTCTCCCTCACCCAAGGGTGCCCAAGTCTACTTTGTTGGGCTGAAGGACGGAGCAACCGTCGATAGAAACTTTACCGTGCACTTTGGGCTTTCGGGAATGGGGGTGGCTCCGGCGGGCATTGTCAAACCGAGTACTGGGCACCACCACCTGCTGGTCGATACTGAAATACCTCCATTAGACCGGCCAATTCCGAATGATTTTCAACATTTGCATTTCGGCGCTGGCCAGACCGAGGCAACTTTAAATCTAGTGCCGGGAAAGCATACGCTCCAATTGCTTCTCGCAGATTCAGAACACTTGCCGCATGACCCGCCGGTTATGTCTAAGCGAATTACGATTCAGGTGCGCCGCGGCAATCGATGAATTCGCATTCCGTTTTAGTTCTGAACGAAGCCATGCGAGGCCAGGATGAATAGACAATTTTTACTAATCACAAGTTTGGTAGCTGCTATTCTTTCGACTGCTACAGTGAATGGTCAAGATCGTGGAACGCCTCAGGACGTCGCCAGCCTAGATATGGATGCGGTTCCGAGCCTCGATACAGCCTCTATTCGCGTTATCCAGCGTAAATTGTTAGAGAGGTCAATTAGCCCGGGTCCGATTGACGGAATAATAGGACCTCGAACCTCAGGCGCAATTCGTTCGTTTCAGGAGCGCTTTGGTATGAAGCCGAGCGGCAATGTGGATAATCAATTTCTCTTTTCTCTAGGCCTACCGGAACTCACCCTGAACACAAGTCCCTGACCAGAGCTCGCCGACCAGGAGGGTCGTTGAAAGCAACCTATCGGATGAGAGGGCTTTTGGACGTCTGTTGTTAGATATAATCATGGGAGTTTGAACGATATTCGTTGATGCAGATGCGGGTTGTTCGAGCAATGGGAAAAGTGTCGGGTGGTAAGACTTCGACACCTGACATTGGGACGCCGATCGTCTAGTCCCATTTGCAACTCGAGGCTCCGGCCGATAAGCTGCTAAGCGGCCGAACCCTGAGGGCATCTTGGTGCGGAGCCGAGATGGTTACCGAACCGCTGTCGGGCTAATGCCTGTCGCGGTTTTCGGGCTCCTTCCACCAAATATGGCTCAGCACTGTTTGGAAAGATGCTGAACTGGTTGATTGGGATGAACACCCCAATATTAACCTAAATGCAAAAAACGATCAGCAAGCGAATTATTCAAGCTGGCACGAAAAAAGTGGTGATTGCTGCGGTGCAACTTAATTTCAATTGTCCCCCATGGAATAGACGTGCGAATGCTATCGGGGCAAGGTTTGGGCGGTGGACGGCCTCTATTTTCTTGGCTTGTAGAGTCTGAGCGCGGTTTCTCACCCAGCGCTGCCGTTTCGTGGTTACCTAGTTGTCCCAGGATCTAGGCTCGACGCGAAACCGCGATGGGCTACAAGTTCATTCTTGCGAGTAGCCCTCGCTGGGTATGAGTTTTTTGATGGGCTATAAGCCGACACTCGCAATAGATACGACTCTGCTCAATGAGTTCCGGATTCTCGGACTGCTCGGAAGCGGAGGGTTTGCTAATACGTATCTCGCATATGATCTGTCACTCCACCGTGAAGTCGCGATCAAAGAATATTTTCCTTCGGATTTGGCGATCCGAATGGCTAACTCTGAACGAGTCGAGGTCAAGAGTGAAGCGGGTGAGCCGCAGTTCCGATGGGCGTTGCGTCGCTTCATACGGGAAGCCAAGACGCTTGCCAAATTCCGTCACCCAAGTGTGGTGCGTGTTTTTCGGGTATTCAATGCCAATGATACGGCATACATCGTGCTCGAATACGTCCACGGCGCCAATATGGAGACCTGGCTTAAGGAACTTGGAAGTCTTCCCACCCAGGAAGAATTCGATACCTTGCTGCCGCCGCTGCTCGACGCCCTCGATGTTGTGCATGGAGCTGGCATTTTGCACCGGGACGTCAAGCCGGCCAATATTTATATCCGTGCCGTTGACAAGACCCCAGTTCTTCTCGACTTCGGCTCTGCCCGATACGCCGGTGGGACCGAACTTGCCGGTTCGTCCGCTGCGATAGTATCCAAGGGCTATTCTCCGTACGAGGCATACGCCGCCGACAGTCGTCTGCAGGGCCCCTGGACCGATATCTATGGTTTGGGGGCAACGATCTATCGATCGTTGTCTGGCTCTGCGCCCCCTGAATCGACCATACGTGCACTTGAGGAGAGTTGCGTAAGAGCGGCTGAGCTGCCGGTTTTTGCTAACTACAGGCCGGAATTTCTTCGGGCAGTGGATCATGCGCTGGCTGTCGCGCCCAAAGAGCGCCCACAATCGATCCAAGAGTGGCGCGAAGAATTGCTGGCGGGCGTCGGATCGATGCCTAAATTTCGCGATGCGGGCGGCAATTCAACTAAGATAATGGAGTGGCGGCCGATATCGGAGCCTTCAGCCGATCTACCTTTGGCATCCCCAAAAGGTCTGGAAGCGGGGCGTCCTCAATCCAGTGGCCAGTCCTCTCTGTCTCTCCAAAGACCCACCGGTTTGTCCAGCAGTACAAACCCTCCGCGCGATCAGAATCGAATAGATGACTCCGAAGTCAGCACAAAACCTTGCACACAAACGCCTGCTTCCGCGAAAACTTCGGCCCAAAAAACAATGTTGCAGACAGGAGTACTGCTATTCAGCGTCGGCGCCCTAGCATTAGTAGGTCAGCGGGTGCTGCAGCACATGGCAAGGCCCGGCGGCGAGAATGAGGGCTTAGCTGTAACATCGCCGGTTCAGCCAACACTCCCAGGTGTCAGCAAAAAGGCTCTCGCGGAGGCCGAGGCGCGTGCAAAGGCTGAAGCCGAGCGCAAGGCTCTCGCGGAGGCCGAGGCGCGTGCGAAGGCTGAAGCCGAGCGCAAGGCTCTCGCTGAGGCCGAGGCGCGTGCAAAGGCTGAAGCCGAGCGCAAGGCGCTGGCTGAGGCCGAGGCGCGTGCAAAGGCTGAAGCCGAGCGCAAGGCGCTGGCTGAGGCCGAGGCGCGTGCAAAGGCTGAAGCCGAGCGCAAGGCTCTCGCGGAGGCCGAGGCGCATGCGAAGGCTGAAGCCGAGCGCAAGGCTCTCGCGGAGGCCGAGGCGCGTGCGAAGGCTGAAGCCGAGCGCAAGGCTCTCGCGGAGGCCGAGGCGCGTGCAAAGGCTGAAGCCGAGCGCAAGGCTCTCGCGGAGGCTGAGGCGCTGGCTGAGGCCGAGGCGCGTGCGAAGGCTGAAGCCGAGCGCAAGGCTCTCGCGGAGGCTGAGGCGCTGGCTGAGGCCGAGGCGCGTGCAAAGGCTGAAGCCGAGCGCAAGGCTCTCGCGGAGGCTGAGGCGCTGGCTGAGGCCGAGGCGCGTGCGAAGGCTGAAGCCGAGCGCAAGGCTCTCGCGGAGGCTGAGGCGCTGGCTGAGGCCGAGGCGCGTGCAAAGGCTGAAGCCGAGCGCAAGGCTCTCGCGGAGGCTGAAGCCGAGCGCAAGGCTCTCGCGGAGGCTGAGGCCGAGGCGCGTGCGAAGGCTGAAGCCGAGCGCAAGGCTCTCGCGGAGGCCGAGGCGCGTGCGAAGGCTGAAGCCGAGCGCAAGGCTCTCGCGGAGGCTGAGGCGCATGCGAAGGCTGAAGCCGAGCGCAAGGCTCTCGCGGAGGCCGAGGCGCGTGCGAAGGCTGAAGCCGAGCGCAAGGCTCTCGCGGAGGCCGAGGCGCGTGCGAAGGCTGAAGCCGAGCGCAAGGCTCTCGCGGAGGCCGAGGCGCGTGCGAAGGCTGAAGCCGAGCGCAAGGCTCTCGCTGAGGCCGAGGCGCGTGCGAAGGCTGAAGCCGAGCGCAAGGCTCTCGCGGAGGCTGAGGCGCATGCGAAGGCTGAAGCCGAGCGCAAGGCTCTCGCGGAGGCCGAGGCGCGTGCGAAGGCTGAAGCCGAGCGCAAGGCTCTCGCGGAGGCTGAGGCGCGTGCGAAGGCTGAAGCCGAGCGCAAGGCTCTCGCTGAGGCCGAGGCGCGTGCGAAGGCTGAAGCCGAGCGCAAGGCTCTCGCGGAGGCTGAGGCGCGTGCGAAGGCTGAAGCCGAGCGCAAGGCTCTCGCTGAGGCCGAGGCGCGTGCGAAGGCTGAAGCCGAGCGCAAGGCTCTCGCTGAGGCCGAGGCGCGTGCGAAGGCTGAAGCCGAGCGCAAGGCTCTCGCTGAGGCCGAGGCTGAACGCCGCAGAGCGTTGGAGGCCCGTCTGAACGCATTGGCCGAGCGTAGGGCCTTTGAGGAAGTCGAGGCTGAACGCCGCAGAGCGTTGGAAGCCCGTCTGAACGCGTTAGCCGAGCGCAGGGCCTTTGAGGAGACTGAGGCTGAACGCCGCAGAGAGCTGGAAGCCCGGATCAAAGCATTAGCCAAGCGCAAGGAACGCGAGCAGGCGGGGAGGGAACGTCGCTGAGATCCATTTTTGCCTCACCAGGATGGCTCTCCGTCGTCACGGTCTTCGAGGCCAGGCGCTTGCAACACCAAAGGCAAGCCGCTTAGAACAACCCAACGGATGATCTAGATCCTTTCCTCGCTGGATACTCACCCTGTTTTAAAGACCGTGACGACGGACAAGATCGACGCATGAAGGTTTCACGAGAAGCTATTCCACAACAGGCCCATAAGATCGGATCTTCTGAAAAATCTATATTAATAACAATGAATTATATTTTATAATTGCTCCTACCCACGGAGCCAGATTTTTCCAAAATAGCAGTCGCATGGAAACCGGCCTTGGCCGGCGAGTTGCGCGTGGCCGGGCTGCCGTTGGGTGTCTCGATCGGTGCTGTTAGCTCTAGGATTTTATGGGCAACTGGGCTCGTGCGGCGCATATGGCGGGACCGCCATTGCGATGCGTGCGCGGAAAGTCCTTGCTGACCTCGCAGTCATGATGCCCAGGCCTTTGGTTTTTAAACACCGTTCTCGGATTTTGACGAGTTGTCGACCTCCACCAGTTTCCCGTTGCGGGCCGCTTGCCGCTCGAAGCCTGGTCTCCAGAACCCTGAAATGGCCGCGCCAACCTTGGCCAGGCGAACACGGGCTTCTTCCATTTTTGCCTTCGAGCGGGCTGCATCAACAGGTCTCACCGCGATGGCCAGGACAGCATCGGAAATGCCCCGCCGCAGCTGAGGTGTCTGCCTCAACACCAGCCGGGCGACAGCATTGCCCCAGCCGTGGCGGAGCCTTGCCACCACGACCTCATTGCGCCCTTCCATCTTCGCGAAGGTAAGGCGATCGCGAAACTCTCGTGCGATGCTCGCCGGGTTGGCTTCTTGCACCTCGCTGTTATGAACCAGTGGAAGGCATGATTGCCGGATGAGGCCGCCGTTGCGAATAACCTCGGCGAAGAACTCCCGATCCTCCTGCCCAAGAAGATCAAGCCTCTGATCAAACCTAAGACCGATGCCCTCCGGTTTTGGGGCAAAAATCCATCGGCGCACGGATATGTTGCCCGTTCCCGCCATATAGACACGTCTTCCCTCGCGTGGGCTGCGCGACAAGCCCTCAATGCGGCCCAGCACCGCGTCGGCCCGGTAACGCTCGATGGCGCTAGCATGCTCGATAATAAGCCGTGGGTCGGCGCTGCTATCATCATCCATTAGGATGGCCAGGTCCGCGTGGGTGGCGATCGCCAACCGCAGGGCGCAGTTTCTGGCGCTCGCATAACCGCGACGCGATTCATGGCCGTAATCGATATTGAGGCCAAGGCTCCGCGCTGTCTGAAGAATTTCCTGCTCGTGCGAAATGTCGTTGTTGTCCGCCACACAGACGCGAACCTCGAGCCCCGGGGGATGGATCAGCTTGGCGCATGAGGCAAGGCACTCGGTGAGGAGCTCTGGGCGATCCCTGGTGCAAAGCAGGATCGAAATCGTCTTCAGTTCACCATTTTTGCGCTGTGCTCGCTCAGCTGTCGCTGGGCTCGCGGCGCGAAACGAAAATGCCACGACAATCGACTCTCAACAAATTGATATTGCCAGCAAAGAGGCCGTGTGAACGGTGTCCGCGGTGTTTCTCCGGTCCGTTGTAGGATTGAAGCTAGCGGCTCCGAAGATGCTTGCATTATTGTTCTTAGAATGGCAGGGAAACCCCGCTTCAACCATGCAGAATTGCGATCCATGATTGTTCTTGGCGTTTACAATTCCCATGATGCCTGCGCAACGATTTTCGACGATTACCGGCTTATAGCCGCGGTCGCGCTCGAGCGGCCGTCGCGGGTCAAGAGTGACGGATATCGTTGGCCCGCGGAAGCTGTGGCGGAATGCCTCGCGCAGGCGGGGCTCAAGCCTTCGCAAATTCAGACCGTTGCGTTGTCGCGAGCTGGGTATCCCAGGAGCTACTACCGTAATGCTGCATTCACCTTCGGCGACGTTGGCAAAGGCGAGCACCGGGATCTGTTCAGCGTTCTCAACCGGAGACGCCTGCGTGATCCGGAGCGTGTATTCGATGTTCGCCGACTGTTGACGGACAACGACGTAGAGCCGGAACAAACCTACTTCTACAATCATCATTGCGCGCATGCGCTTGGAACTCTGTTCCGGACGGATTGGGACGATGCGCTGCTGTATACCTCCGACGGCGGCGGTGATGGGGTCTTCTATTCAGTCCGGCGGTTCGCCGATGGGAAGCTGGACGAGCTTTTCGGCGGCGAAGCTGATGCGCGCGCCATTCTGAACAGGCAGCGCCGCCAGGACAGCCTCGGTCTGATGTACTATCTCGTCACCGAGGCTCTGGGCTTCCGCCCGATGCGCCACGAAGGCAAAGTGCTGGGTTTGGCGGCGTTCGGCGAGCCTGTCTATCAGGAAGAGCTGACGCGCTTCTGGCGGTTGGACCGCGATGGTCAAATTCGCGGCCGCAAACTCATTCGCCATATCCGGGAGACAATCAGGCAGATGGCCGCCAACGGCCGCCGGGAAGACTTGGCCGCGTCGGCGCAGGCGGTGCTCGAAGACATCACGATCCAATCGTTGTCACGTATTTATGAGCGGTCGCCTAGCAAGAACCTTGGCGTCTCCGGAGGTGTGTTCGCCAACGTGAAGTTGACGCAGCGCATTGCCGAGAAGTTTCCCTTCGAGGAGGTCTTTGTTTGTCCGGCCATGTCGGACCAGGGCGAGGCTGAAGGCGGGGTGCTTGAATACCTGCTTGAGCGGGACGGTATGAAGACCTGGCTTGGCAAGCGTGAACGCTGGGGCAATCTCTACCTCGGCCGTGACTACATGAGCGAGGCGGATGCGGTTCTCGAGGAGGGCGGCGCACAACGGGTCGGATCCGGCGATGCCGCCGAGACCGCAGCGAAGCTCATCATCGATGGCGGAATCGTCGGTACTTATCTGGGGCGCTGCGAATACGGTCCGCGCGCGCTTGGAGCCCGGAGCATTATGGCCAGTCCAACCGACCGTTCGATCAACGATACGCTCAACAAGCGATTGGATCGCACGGAGTTCATGCCGTTTGCTCCAGTGGTCCGAGAGGAAAGGTTTCAAGACGTATTCGAGTTGCCGGAATCACTGCATTACACGGCGCGCTACATGACGGTCACCTGCGATGTGAAACCGGAGTGGCGAGACAGGATTTCAGCCGTGGTGCACGTTGATGGCACGGCGCGTCCGCAGATCGTGAGGCGCGCAGACAACCCCGTCTACTACGGAATTTTGGAAGCCTATGAGCGTGCGACCGGTATTCCCGTCTTGATCAACACATCGTTCAACGTGCACGAGGAGCCGATCGTCAACCATCCGCGCGAGGCGCTGAAGGCACTTGCCTCGGAGCGTGTGGACTTTCTCGTTACCGAGAGCTCCGTGTGGGCGATGCCGAAATGAGCGGGGTGGCTCGTTAGGGCGGGTTGCGATCTCGGTTAACCCGGCCTGGCTTGAGGATCACCCGCTCATTCTAATGCGTTTCACACAGGTCCGCCTTCTTGTGATATATCGGCGCTCCACTGGAACCGTGGCGAACGGGTGAAAGTCTGAAACCCGTTGGTAATGCAGGAAAGCCTCGGGGCCGTTCATCGGGCGACCGTAGGTTTGGAGTACTGCCCGCGGAGCCGCTTTTCACCAACTTCGTTAGCGATGGCCGCATATGCCGAGAAGGCCTCAGGGATGCCCCGCGCGCCCCGCAAAATCAGCTTCAAGCCGAAAGTCACCGTCCAGCAAGGCCCGCTCCGGCAAAGAGGTATCGGCTAAGTCCGCGTCGCGAGTCGCCAAAGGGGCTGCAAAGCCAGTTACAGCAAAGCCTGGCGATCGAAAGTCCGGCGTTCGGAAGCCCGCCGCCAGCAAGCCTGCATCTCATGAGGCTGCCCCTCGCGCCGCCGTATCTCATAGGGCTGGTGCCGGTAGTGCTTCCGTAAAGCCTGCCGCCGACAAGCCATTTGCAGCCAAGAGCCGCCGTGCAAAGGCTGCTGCTGCAGGTAGAAAACCGCACCGGGCCGCGGGGGACATAGTTGACAAGAAAGAGCTGCGTTCTGGTCCGAATTCTGGGCCAAGAGCAGGAGCTCGTTCAGGCGCAAAGGCTATCACCTCCAAGTCCAGGCGGGATACCGCTTCGCCAGCGCGTTCACGTGTCACCAAGTTCAAAAAAGACGCCGCCTCAAAGAAGCCGCCGGTGGAAAAGCCGGTGCGACGGACAGCTCGATTGACCGGCCCAAACGGACCACCGGAGCCGATGCGTATCGCGCGGGCTATAGCGCGGTCGGGGCTTTGCTCGCGGCGGGAGGCGGAGCGCTGGATCGAGGAAGGTCGGGTCAGCGTCAATCGGAAGCGGCTGACGAGCCCGGCTGTCGAAGTTGGCCCTGGCGATCGCATCAAGGTTGATGGGGTGCCGATGGCAGTGGCTGAGCCCGTACAACTGTGGCGATACCACAAACCCAAAGGTCTGGTGACAACCAACAACGACCCACAGGGCCGCACCACAGTGTTTGAAAGCCTGCCCGGAGACATGCCGCGTGTGGTCTCCGTCGGGCGTCTCGATTTCAATACCGAGGGGCTGCTGCTGCTGACCAACGACGGTGCGCTTTCGCGGCATCTGGAATTGCCGTCGACAGGCTGGCTCAGGCGTTATCGTGTGCGCGCCTGGGGCGACATCACGCAGGCGCGTCTCGACAAGCTCAAGGACGGCATAACGGTCGAAGGTGTTCGCTACGGCCCGATCGAAGCAACGCTTGATACGATCCAGGCCTCAAACGTGTGGCTGACGATCGGTTTGCGTGAAGGCAAGAACCGGGAAGTGCGAAAGGTGCTGTCAGATCTGGGGCTGGAGGTGAACCGGCTCATTCGTATTTCCTATGGGCCTTTCCAACTCGCCGAGCTGAAACCCGGTGAAGTTGAATCGGTTCGCCGCCGGGTTCTGGCGGATCAACTTGGGCCGCGCCTGGCCCGAGAGTTCGGGTTGGCGAAGGATAGCGAAGCGGAAGACCCGCGCCGAGACCGAAAGACCAAGCGACAGCGGAACGATGTTTGATGCGGATCGTCGGCGGAAAGCTCAAGGGACGTGCGCTTAAGACGCCCAAGGGTTCCGGCACGCGCCCGACCTCTGACCGGGTTCGTGAATCGGTCTTCAATCTGCTCGCGCACAATGAGCGATGTCCGCCGCTTGAAGGCGCGCGCGTCATTGATCTGTTCGCAGGTACAGGGGCGCTGGGGATTGAAGCTATTTCGCGAGGGGCTTCCTACGCTTTGTTCGTTGAGGACAATGCTTCGGCGCGTGCCGTGATCCGGCAGAACATCGAGGCTCTGGGCTTGCAGGGCATTACCCGCATCTTTCGCCGTGATGCGACCCACCTAGGGGCAGCTGGATCGCGGGACCGCTACGCCCTTGCCTTCCTCGATCCGCCCTATGGCGAGGGGCTGGGCGGCATGGCCTTGGAGGCGCTCGCTGGCGGCGGTTGGTTGATCGACGGTGCGGTTGCCGTGATCGAGGAGCACGCGGGGCAGCCGGTCGTGCTGCCTGAAGGTTTCGAGAGTTTCGATGCGCGAACATACGGCGATACCGCTATTACCTTCGCCTCCTATACGGGGCGGGGGTAACGCAAATGGTTCTCAGACTCACGGATGACGAACGCGGGGGGCTCAACGGCTGGGTGGAAGCCGGCCTGTTCGTCCTTGCAATCTCGGCATTGACCGTCGTCTACGCAATCGCACAGCAAGCGGGCGCGCACATCGTTGTCTTCATCCTCTATGCGATGGGCTTTGCGGCCGCCGGGATGCTTGCCCTGACCGGCCTGGGTGAAGCTCCGCTCAAGGTTGCGTTTGCCCGAGAGAGTTTGATCTTCGGGTGGTCGACGGTGTTGCTGGAGGCCTTCTATTTTCTGCTGCTCGGGGTTCTGACCCCGGCGGAGACAAGCCTTTCACTGCGGCTTTCCGTTCCCGTATCGCTGCTTGTCGGCTGGCTGTTTTTTCGACGCGAGATGACGGGGCGACTGTGGCTGGGGTCGGTGATCATCGTTGCCGCGGTTGTGCCGATCCTAATGGGCGTTGACGCCGATGTGCGCGTGTACGCGGGGCTGCTGGCACTCATCTGTTCGTTGGTCGTCGCGGTAAAGACGTTCGCCAGCGAGTTTCACCCGGCCAATCGTGCCGCCAGGAATCTAAGCGACAAGCTTCGTGTTACCGGTCTCGTCGTGCTGGCGACGACGTTGATCGGCGCGGCCATAGTTTTGCCGCTTGTCCTGCTCGCTGCCGCCGGAGTTATTCCACAGGGGAGTATTATTCCACCGGTTGTGGCATTTTCGCATGTGCCGACACTTATCACGGCGATTGTCGTCGGTGCGCCGGTCTTTGTCGCGATGACCTATCTGACGTTCTCATCGGTGGTGAAGATCGGAACGGAGAGCTTCCTGGCCACCAGCGCATTCACGCCGTTTTCCGTTCTGGCGATCGAAATCCTCGCCGCGGCCGCGGGGCTATTGACGCTCGGGACTTTCGATATGCGGCTTATGCCATTCATAGCGCTAGGTATTATCGGAGTACTGATCGTTGTTCATGCACGCCACCATTGCGGACGATCGCGCGAATCGCGCTAGGTCGAGAAAAGAGATGTGCCATATCGGCGCCCAGGATGCCTGTTAGCGGGTATCCTGATCGGCTTCGAAGGTGCGGTTTGTCAGATCGTTTTTGCACCGGATCCGCGGGCCTGCGTTGATGCAGGTGAGGCAACGCGATAAGAGATTCGAGGTGTTTGGGGGTGGCCCGCTTGGCGGGCGGAACAGGTGGCGAGGAATTGCAATGAGCACCAATGGCGCGAGCGAACCCAGCATGGAGGAGATCCTAGCCTCCATCCGGAACATCATTGCTCAGGACCCGGCGGATAGCGAGACTGATGGCGGCGAGAGGCCAGCGAATGCTGAGCCTGAGTTGGCCAGGAGCCTGTCGCCGTTCGGTTCCGCACTTGCGGATTTTGGGCCGGAACCTGCGCAACCAAGGCCTACCCAGCCGCTCGGCGAGCGGCTACTGCAATCTGAAAAGCAGCAGGGTCCCGCGCAGCCGGCAACGGCGCAAAGGGCGTCCGTACAAGGAGCGCCACAGGGATCGGAGCCCGGCGCAAAGTCAGCGGTATCAGCGACGGCTCCCGCGGGAACACCTCTCGCACAGGGCACTGGCCCGGCAGCTGCGAAGGCTTCCGCTGCGGATGACTTTTCGGACGTGTTTGAAGAGCCATTGAAGCAAGCGCCGGCAAGGGCGTCGGCTTTGCCGCAAGCTGGACCTTCGGCGCAGCCGGCCAAGGATCAGACCGTTTCAACATCGTCTCCCACCGACGTTCGTGCTGAACAAGCCAGCTCACCTGCGCTTAAGGGGGCGCAATCTGCTTCAGAAGCCGGTGGTGGCGTATCGAAGGCATCGAACGCGAAGTCGGGTTCTGGTTTCGCGGCAGCACCTGCTGAAGGCCGGGGGAGTAGTCCGGCCTCCGGTGGATTTGATTTCGCCAAGCTCAGGGCACGGGCCCCGTTAGCGGCCGCCGATGAGCTGCAAAGATTTGCGACTGATACGGAGCCAGAGACGGAACCGCTTCCGCTGGCGCGATCCGCTGCTTCACCGAAGCGCGACAGCCAGCAGGCATCGGGAAGTGGCGCGAACGCCGATTCCGGCCAGCCCGTTGTCATCGCCGCCATGGCGCAACAGGATACAAAGGAAGGCCGGTCTGCGCCGGCAGCGGGACTTGGCATGGGAGACGCGAAGGAAACGGTCGAACAGCCAGTGCAGAGCGCATCCGCAAACGAGCCCGGGAAGACCGAGCCTGGTTTGAAGAGCGCAAATGTCGGCTTCTTGGCCGCCTCGCCGCGCCCTCTGGAACCCAAGTCCGCTCTGCAAAGCGACGGTGGCAATTTCTTCAAGGCGGTGGCCGGAGTGGCTGCTGGTGATGAGGCCCCCGCCAAAGTGGAGCCTGAGGACGACGATGCCAGCTTGGCAGCCAAAGGTGGTGAGGCCGGTGCCAAGCCTCAGGCGGAGGCCGAATTGTCTGCTTCGGAGACTGCTGCAGCCACGCCTACTCCTGCCGCACAGCAAGTAGAGCCTGTTGAAGTGCCCGTCGCGCCAGACACCGGACCAAACAACGAGGTTCCGAGTGCGGATGGCCTATCAGTCTCCGGCATTCTCGTGTCAAACGAGAGCGGTGGCGTGCGTACACTGGAAGACACGGTGGCTGATCTCCTGCGCCCGTTGTTGCGAGAGTGGCTTGAAAACAACATGCCGCGGATCGTGGAGAATGCTCTTCGACTCGAAGTCGCAGAGAGTGTCAAAAAACAGCTCGAGCAAACGGTGCGTGGGCCCAACGGGCTGTCGTCCTAAAACTTTGAGCGGCCGGGCCTTGGATTGTGCTCGTAACGGGCACAATCCCAAATTCTATTCCGCGCTGAGCCCATTAAGATGGATCGGTGGTTCCAGGCCTTCATGCCTGTACAATAGGTCGCGACCATGCCGACCTTATTGACGCCGCGCAGCCGGGGTCGTACCACCTGCCATCTTCCGCATGACAAGAGCAATCCATCCTGCGAACCGCAATGCTGGAAAAGACCTATCTGCCGGCCACGATCGAGCCGCGAATTCACAACAAATGGGACTCAGCTGAAGCTTTCAGAAGCGGGCGAGCCGTCCGCGATGATGTGCTTGGCGAGCCTTATTCTATTGTTATTCCGCCGCCAAATGTGACCGGCTCGCTGCATATGGGGCACGCGCTCAATAATACGTTGCAGGATGTCCTGTGCCGGTTTGAGCGTATGCGTGGGCGCGACGTGCTGTGGCAGCCGGGCATGGACCACGCCGGTATCGCGACGCAGATGGTCGTTGAGCGGCAGATGATGGAACGCCAGGAGCCAGACCGACGATCAATCGGGCGCGAGGCCTTTTTGGAGAAGGTCTGGGCATGGAAGGAGCAATCGGGCGGGACCATTGTCAATCAGCTGAAGCGGCTGGGAGCATCTTGCGACTGGTCGCGTGAGCGCTTCACAATGGACGAAGGCCTGTCGGAGGCCGTTCTCAAGGTTTTTGTTGAGCTCTACAACACCGGGCTCATCTACAAGGACAAGCGGCTCGTCAACTGGGATCCAAAGTTTCAGACGGCCATTTCCGATTTAGAAGTCGTTCAGGCCGAAGCGTCCGGCAAATTCAAATGGGCGGAATCGGATGGCGAAGACCTTGATTTCAAGGCGCTGAACAAGTTACTCGACAAGAATCCCGGCGGGCACATGTTCCACTTCCGCTACCCGCTGAAGCATGACCCGTCTCGGTTCATCGTCGTCGCCACGACGCGCCCCGAGACAATGCTCGGCGATAGCGGGGTCGCGGTTCATCCCGAGGACGAGCGCTACACCGATCTGGTCGGAAAGATGGTCGTGCTGCCTCTGGTCGGTCGCGAGATACCGATAGTCGCTGATGAGTACTCGGACCCTGATAAGGGGACCGGCGCGGTCAAGATCACGCCAGCGCACGATTTCAATGATTTCGAGGTCGGCAAGCGCTGCGGGCTGGAGCAGATCAACGTCCTCGATGAGCATGCCTCGATCAACGAAAACGCGCCTGAGGCCTACCGCGGGCTCGATCGCTTTGTCGCGCGTAAGAAGATCCTCGCGGACTTGCATGCTGCCGGGCTGCTCGAAAAAATCGAACCGACGACGCATCAGGTGCCGCATGGCGACCGCTCGGGAGTCGTCATCGAGCCGTTTCTCACCGACCAGTGGTACGTCAACGCCGAAGAGCTAGCAAAGGAAGCGATCAAGGCGGTCGAGGATGGCCGCACGAAGTTCATCCCCGCTAACTGGGACAAGACGTACTTTGAGTGGATGCGCAATATCCAGCCGTGGTGCATCTCGCGGCAGCTTTGGTGGGGGCACCAGATCCCCGCCTGGTACGGGCCCGACGGGCAGGTCTTCGTTGCCCACGATGAAGCTGAAGCGCTGAAGCTTGCCAAGAAACACTATGGCGAAGCTTGCGAGCTGACGCGTGACGAGGATGTTCTCGACACCTGGTTCTCCTCGGCGCTGTGGCCGTTCTCGACGCTCGGCTGGCCCGAAGAAACGCCTGAGCTTGCCCGCTATTACCCAACTAGCGTGCTGGTGACGGGCTTCGACATCATCTTTTTCTGGGTCGCCCGGATGATGATGATGGGCCTTCATTTACGCAAGGAAGTGCCGTTCCATGACGTCTATATCCATGCCCTCGTCCGCGACGAAAAGGGGCAGAAGATGTCCAAGTCGAAGGGCAACGTGATGGACCCGCTCGTCATTATCGATGAGTACGGCGCCGATGCCCTGCGCTTCACGCTTGCGGCGATGGCGGCTCAGGGCCGCGATATCAAACTGTCGAAACAGCGCGTCGAAGGCTACCGCAACTTCGCAACCAAGCTTTGGAACGCGGCACGCTTCGCGGAAATGAATGAGTGTGTGCGTCAACGCGAATTCGATCCGGCGAAAGTTGAAGCAACGATCAACAAGTGGGTGATTGGAGAAACTGAGCGCGCCGCGAAGGCCGTCACCGCCGGTATTCAGGCTTACAGGTTCAACGAAGCTGCCGGCGCTGCGTATGAGTTTGTCTGGGGTGTGTTCTGCGATTGGTATCTGGAGCTCATCAAGCCGCTTTTGATGGGCGATGATGAAGCTGCCAAGTCAGAGACGCGGGCGTGTGTCGCCTGGACGCTCGACCAAATCCTGAAGCTGCTGCATCCGTTCATGCCCTTCCTGACCGAGGAACTCTGGGCGCATATGGTTGAGCACGGCGAGGGGCGGTCCTCGCTTCTGACGCTGTCGGCGTGGCCAATACTTAAGGGCTATGAGGACGATGCTGCGGATGCCGAGATTGGCTGGGTGATCAACCTTGTTTCGGAGGTCCGTTCGGTTCGCAGCGAGATGCATGTTCCCGCCGGTGCGAAGATCCCGTTAGTTCTCGTTGGTGTGGATGCCAGGGCGCGCATGCGCTGCGACCGCCATGAGGAGACCATCGCACGACTGGCGCGACTTGATGAAATCAGCTTCGCTGACGCGCCCCCCAAGGGTGCGGCTCTGATCGTTACTGGCGAGACGACGGCGGCGATTCCGCTCGAGGGTGTCATCGATATGGCAGCGGAGAAAGTGCGCCTGGCCCGTGAGGTTGAAGAAACAAAGGAGCTATTGGCCAAGGAAAAGGCGAAGCTCGAAAACCCGCAATTTGTTGCCAAGGCCAAATCGGATGCAGTCGAAACCGCGCGCGAGCGCGTCCATGAATTCGAAGGCAAGATCGCCCGGTTATCCGGGGCCCTGAAGCGGCTTGGGTGAGGGGGCGGAGGTCGATCGTGGGCGGTTCTGGTGGTGAGGTCTAATCGCCGCTGACATAAACCAATCGTACACTTGCGGCGTTGACCCTGTCCAGATGAAGCGTTTGATGGCCTGCCGGCTTTCGCGCTAGCGTTCGGTGGTGTTTCCCTTCATCGCGATTTCCCGCAGGTTCTAGAACTATGCCATTGCGTCGTTGGATTTCTCTTTTTGTATCATTGTGTGCCCTTTGCGGCGTCGGCGTTAGCTTCGCAGCGGCGGAGGATGGTCCTGTTGTCGGATCGCCGCAAGACGAGGCCCGCTTGGAGGAGGCCAGCGCTGCATTGCTTGCCATGCACTTCTGGGTCAAGAACGAAGACGCTTTAGACCTCAAGACATCATACGCGATCTCTGATCCTGTCCTGGGCCTCAGTTCAAGGGGCACGGTGCATTTTCGTATTCAGCGACCGAATTCATTCCGGGTTGATGTTGTTTCCGAAGGTAAGCGCGACGTGTTCATTTCGGATGGTGAGCGTTTCACAATCTACCGCCCTCTGAAAAACACCTACGCTCAGCTTGAAGCCCAGGACACGATTCTTGGGACAATGTTCAAAGCGATTGGTGGGTTGACGCTGCAAGCGAGGCTTATCGAGTTTTTCTGGACGGTGGATTACCTGTCTGTTGGTGCTGAGGATATCAAGGTGACGGCCGGCGGCAGCAGTCAGATCAGGGGAACGGCGTGCCGAAAGTACGAGGTTGCTCGTGCTACCGAGGTTTGGGATGTGTGGATTGCGCAAGGTGAGGTGCCGTTCGCGTGTCGCTTGATAAGCCGCACAATGGATCAGTCCGCCTCAACGGTGCAGTCGAACGAACTGAGCTGGACATTGAAGCCGTCGTTCAGCGCTAACACCTTTGTTTTCAAACCACCAGCGAATGCCAAAGAGGTTTCCCTGTCCGGGCTCAAATGATGTGAGGAGCGGCTTCGCCGGAGCCGACTTGCCGAGCCGCACGAGAGCGAAAAAACTGCCTTGTCTGATAGGGGTTGGCTTCGATTCTGCCTGCCTGGCAGCACGTGTTTTATCGGCGTGAGTTGCTTCTAAATTCCTAATTAATAAATAAAATATTGAAGGCAGTGTTGCCATTGTCCGCCGTTAGTTAGGGCACTGTAAAAAAGTTTTTCGGGAAATCTTACCGTTAACGTACGGTTACACAACGTGAACGGTCGGAGCCTTTTTTCCGACCAGGATTTTGATATGCTTTTTTGTAGGGTACGAAAAAAAGAGCGAGGCCGAAGAGGGACTTTGGGGGTGCTTTCGGCCTCGCTGCGCTGCCTGACGGATCGGGGGAAGATCCGTGCCGTTTATTGGGGGGTGTAGCAGCTCATCGTCTCTATCCAAAAGTGTGTCTTTTGGGTAGCGGGCAAAGAGGGATTGTAATCAATTCATATTTCAAATCGTTACACGTTTGAGCTCAGCTCTTTGTTGATCTGTGAACGCATTTTTTGCACGCATTTTAGGTCGGCTGTTCGGGCTAGATTATTGAAGGGTTCCAATTCTCTCCTCGAGATTCTTCGCGGCTGCATCGCGATAGGCTTCAGCTGCGTGCGGGTTCAGTGGACTGAGCCAATCGGATCAGATTTTCACCTTGTGAATGCTCGGACAACGCATTGAAAATTTGCGTTTTCTCGATCATGACGCGAGGTCTGCTCTGTCGTACCACCAGTGGGTGTGGGCAGGGCCATACTGCCTTGTCCTAGTCTGGAAGCGTGCAAAGAGGTCTTGTGTATGATGGAAGTTTCGGTGGTGAGCCGATTGGTCCGAAAGGTGGGGCCAGTAGTTCTTGCAATTGCCATTGCATCAACGCCCGTCGCGGCACAGGAAACGAAGACACCCGGCGGGGTTATTCACGAATCTGAGTTTCAACGACTGTGGGCCAAAAACGGCTACAGCTGGGCGGCGGAAGACGTCGAGATCGACAAGAAGCTAGCCGAGCTCGAAAAGAAATTCGGCAAGAGGCCAAACATCATTCACATCCTGTGGGACGACATGCGCATGGGCGCGGTCGGAAGCCGTCTTTATACGGATATATCGGGGTACTCCGCCTACAATATCGAGAAGCTGGCCGAGAACGGCATGACCTTCACGCGCATGTACACCGAGCCATCCTGCACGCCCACGCGTGTGGCGGCAGCAACCGGGCGGTTGGCGGTGCGCAGCGGCATGATCTTCCCGATCTTCCCGATCCACCGTATGGGTCTGCCGGCCTCTGAAGTAACGATCGCCGAAATTGTCGGGGATACCTATCACACCGGTATGTTCGAGAAGCTGCACTTTGGAGACCAGGAAGAATCCTTTGCTCATAACCAGGGCTGGGACGAAGCGATCTTCAGTCTGTACAACCAGTTTGCAGGACAGGCCTTCAATGCTGATGCTGAAAACCAAGGTTACAGCACGGCCTACTCCCCGGACGGTTACGACAAGAAGTACTTCATGGACGATAGCTTCAGGCCGCTCAACTGGATGTGGGCCGTCGAGGGCAAAGAGGGTGGCGAAGCAAAGGAATTCTCCACGCCGAAGTCCTATAAGGACTATGTCGATGCAAACACAAAGATGTTTGATCGCACACTCGATTTCATTCGCAGGCACGCCAAGAGCGACAAGCCGTTCATGCTGCAATGGTGGCCCAACCTCTATGAAGTCGGTGACCAGGACAGCAACCGGCCCTTCACCACACAGCACGCCACTTCGACTGCCGAAAGCGTCAAGCGTATGGATGCCAAGATTGGTCAGATTATTGCTCTGACCGAAGAACTCGGCATTGCCGAAAATACGCTGATTATCGCCATGGCTGACAACGGTCCGATGGAAGCCATCTGGCCGGAGACGGGCCAAAACGGCTTTTTTCGCGGCGGGAAGAACGATGTCACCGAGGGCGGTGTTCGCGTTCCGGCGTTTGCCTATTGGCCGGGCGTGATCGAGCCAGGCCAGGTCGTCGGCGACATCATTCATGTCAGCGATCTGTTCAACACGTTTGCTCGGATCGCCGGCCGGTATGACCAAATTCCGCGTGACCGGGTGATCGATGGCATCGACCAGACGGCAATATTCCTCAAAGGCGATACAAATGGCCGCCGGGACTACGTCCATATCTACAAGGGACCGATGCTTGGTGCGATCGTGAAGCAGCAGTTCAAGCGACACCTGCCGATTGGACCGGGTGCGCTTGCCGGTGCGGAGTTCTTTGACCTGTACAAGGACCCGCGAGAGGAGCATCCGCTGATGGCCGAGTTCCTTTGGGCTTGGGCACAGTTTGATGCGATGAAAGCGCGCCATGATGCGCAGATCGCCAAGTATCCGCATACGCCGGTGGCGCGTGGTGAGCCCTACACGGGTGTTACCCGGCTTACGCAGTAAGCACAGGAACGACGACAACCCGGTCCGCCACGTGTGGACCGGGTCGCATTTTTTATCCCGTAATGATGCCGCGATGTGACGCAATTGGTTTAAGCAAGACGCACTTTTCCATTAGGAGTTCAGCGGTGAAGAACCCGCTCTACAATCCCTCCCGGCGAAAATTTATCGTGGGTTGCACTGCTGCAGGCGCCGCGGTCGGTCTGCTTGCGCCAAGCCTTTCGGTCCTCGCGCAAATGGCTCCCGGTCCGAAGAAGCTCAAGCTCAAAATGGCCGGTTACAAGTTTGACCGGTTGGCCGCACTGGTCGATGGGCGCGTTGGAGTTGCTGGATGTGATGTCGACTTTGAGGTCGCGGCGATCGGCGACATGAACACGGATGTGTTCAGTGGTCCGCAGTCGCGTGATGTCACGGAAATAGGTTTGCACCCCTTCATGTTGGCCTACGCCAACGAGGGGTTTCGCGATTACCTCTTGCTGCCGATCTTTCCCTTGCGCATGTTTCGCCACAGGAGCGTTTTCATCCGCAACGATCGGGGCATCGGGAAACCGGGTGACCTGCGCGGCAGGACCATCGCCACGCCGGGTTATTCATCGACATCTCTGACGTGGATCCGCGGTATATTCCAGGACGAATACGGCATCTCTCCCAAGGACGTACAGTGGATCGTGGCGCAAAAGGATTCTTCGGCCAAGGATGCCGGCAGGGTTTCCAAGCAGGAAAACGTCTTTCCTGATGGCCTGCCGATCAAGATGGGCCCTGAAGGACTGGACGAATCCGATCTGCTTGAAACCGGGGCGGTCGATGCGCTATTTCATGCCGCCGAGCCGCGGGCCTATATAGAGCGACACCCCAAAGTGGCGAGGCTGTTCCCGGATTATCGATCGGTTGAACAAGACTATTTTGCGAAGACGGGTATTTTCCCAATCATGCATGCAGTCGCGATCAAAAAAACAACGGCGCAGGAGAACCCGTGGCTCATCCGCGCCGTGTTCGAAGCGTATGCTCAGGCCAAGCAGTTGAACCATGATTACATGGCGAAGTCCGCATGGGTCTTTAGCACGTTGCCTTGGTACGCGCAGGAATTCGAAGAGACGCGGGCCTTGCTGGGAGACAATTTTGACGCTTACGGAATTGGCGCCAACCGCAAAACGCTGGAGGCGCTGCTGCGATACTCGCATGAGCAAGGGCTGGCCAAGCGCTTGCTGACTGTTGAAGAAATGTTTCATCCTGCCAGTCTGGAGCTTGTTGACAATAGCCGGTGAATTTCTTCGAGATTCTCGGGTGGAGGCGGAATGGAACCTACCCAGTTCAACCTGCTGGCGGAGCTTCCGTCGGCTCGCGAGGCGGAGGTCAGCGAGCTGCTGCTTGATGCGAAGGGCGTTCGCATGGAGCGGATTGTGTCGCTTGGTCAGGCTTCGCCCGAGGGGTTCTGGTATGATCAAAACGAGGCCGAATGGGTCATGCTGGTGACGGGCCGTGCGCGGCTCACGATCGCCGGTGAATCGACTGACCGCGATATGGAGCCTGGTGACGCAGTATATCTGCCGGCCGGCTGTAAGCATCGAGTCGCTTGGACCGATCCCGCGCAACATACGGTCTGGCTAGCGTTGTTCGTGGATGCCGAGCTCAATCCTTGCGCCGGTGACTTGACGGAGGCCGTTGACTAACGGTTTGCGCGTTAGCGCCTGCCTTTTGCCGTTCGCATCGATTCAGTGAACTCGCTCACCGCCGTCTGCAGAGCCTCGCGCACGCCCGACTCGGCGATGTCATGGCCGGCGTGCTCCATGATGATCAATTTGCAATCGGGCCAGCGTCGGCAAAGTGCATGCGCCGAGCGTGGCGGACAGAGCAAATCATATCGGCCTTGCACGATGACGCCGGGAATGCCTGTGAGGCGGTGAGCGTTGTTGAGGAGTTCATCGTTGGCCAGGAAAAAGTCACTGGCAATGTAGTGTGCCTCCATCAACGGGGTGGGAGGCAGGCGATCAGGCTTGTCGGAAAGACTTGGAAGTTGAACCTCGCCTGGCTCCAGGACTGACAGCGCGCGTTCGTAGCTGCTCCAGATGCCGGCGGCCGGGGCGTGAACCTCCGGTTCAGGATTGTTGAGGCGGCTGAGGTAGGCCGTGAGCGGGTCGTCGCGCTCCGCTTCGGGCAGGGCCGAGATGAATGCTTGGTGAAGTTCTGGCCGGAAGTTCTTTGGGGCCTCCAGGAACGCCCACTCGACTTCGTGCGCGGTGCCCAGGAAGACCGCGCGGAGCACGAGAGCGGCGACGCGGTCGGGATGCGCCTGGGCATAGGCCAGCGCCAGCGTAGAGCCCCAAGAACCGCCGGTGACGATCCACCTGTCGATGCAATAGAATTCGCGGATGCGTTCTATGTCGGCAATCTGATGTGCGGTGGTGTTTGCGTCCCGGCACAAATAGGGATGCGAGCGTCCGGCACCGCGCTGATCGAACAGAATGGCATGGTTGTGGTTCGGATCGAATAGCGCACGGTGAGCGCGCTGTGAGCCGCTGCCCGGACCGCCGTGGAGGTAGAGTGCCGGCACGCCTTCCTTGCACCCAACTTCCTCGACATACAGCCAGTGCCCGTCGCCGACATCCAGCATGACCGCATCAAATGGGCGGAAGGGGTGTGGATGACTTTTCGGTGCTGTCATTTCGGGAATGCGGGGTGGTTTCGACACGGGTGTGTTTTGGCCTATTCGTTCGAGCTTGCGTTGGTCAGGCGCAGTGCTTGTGTTTCGGATTTACGTTGCCGGACGCGCAATTCGATTACCTTCCAGCGCCAGTCCTTCAACACGAGTACGCCGCAGTAGATGCGGTCCGGTTCAAACTTGTCGCGCATGTCGATTTCAAAGCGGGTGGGCGTAATGAAAGAGGCACGCTCGACACGCGACCAAGCGTTGGCGACGCGTTGCGGCAGTAGCAGACCGTCATCTGGTTCCTGACGGCCCGCAACGTTCGCGCGAACATTGCGGCCGTAGCTAAACAAGGTCGGCAGGCCGGTCGGAGTTGCGTAACGTTCGACCAGGCCATCAACCATGTTGCGGCCGTAGTAGGCCTTGAAGCTCGCCCACAGTCCCTGGCGTTGTGGCTTACCTTTGAGGGATGCATCGATCGGGTCCAGAACCAGGTGCGCCATCGATTCCTTGAGCGTGGCTTTCACCGGCGTCCATTCGAAATGCCGCGCGAGATAGGCGCTGTCGCCTGACTTGACCGCTTCCCTGATCGACCAGGCTGTATGGAGCGGCCAAGCGATGTAGCCCGCTGTGGCCATCACCAGGCCCGCTACCAACAATAATCGCCGCATCTGAAGTTCCCTTGGATTCCCTCTCGACAAGAACGCCTGACGGATGATTCCAGTTTGACACGAACAATGAGGCCTGTCGCAGGCACATTTGCACGGATTGGTGCAAATAGACCTTTCAACCGACTTGCGCCGGGCGACGGTGCCGGGGCGCAAGCATTATTCGGACCCGCGGTCGTTGCCGCCACTCTTGGCACCGCAAATCGCCTGCAACGAGCGCCAGTCCGCTTCGGATAGTGCGGGTTTCGATTCGTAGCCTTTCTGACGCAGCGCCTTGGCCAGACGTTCCTTGGTTATTGGATGGGTGCTCAGCAGGTTGCCCAGATCGCTTTCCTGCATCCGCTCTTTCTTACTGATGCGGACGAAGAATCCGGCGAGGCCTTGCGCGGAGATGTCGGCTTCGCGCAGGATTCGAAGTGCGTGGTCGTCGGCCTGGCTTTCCGCCCCGCGCGAGTATGAAAACTGGAGCAGAGTGACGCCGACGGTGCTCAGCGTGCCGCCGCCACCGGTGAGCAGTTCGGCTGCCGCGGTCAATCCTATGGCTCGGATAAAACTGGTCTCTGGGTGGCGTTCGATGCCATGCCCCATCTCATGTGCAAGAACACCGGCGATCTCGTCGGGGCCTTTGGCAGCCTCGATAAGGCCGCGAGTCAGGACGATGTTTTCGCCGGGAGTCGCGAAGGCGTTGACGAGGCCGCGGTCAATAACGACCACGTTGAAGCTGCTCTTGGTGTTCGCCGCGTTCGAAAGCTTGGTCGTGAGCTTGTCGAGGATAGCGCGGCCCTCGGTGGCATTGCAGAAGTCGTGTCCCTGGCTCATGGCATTGACGATCTGCCGCCCCATGGTCTGCCGGGCTTCGTCAGGGAGCATCATCGCCATGGTGCGGGCTGGTGACAGCTCGGCCATCCACACCGCAATCGCGATGACGACCAGGGCAGCTGTCGCCCAGAGCCAAGGGCGGGCACTGTGCCAGCGCTGTGCTGATGCCATAAGCTGCGGGGCGCACTGAGCCAGGCTGCGTGCAAACTTGGGCCCCGGAACAAAGAGTGTGGCGCCGGGCTGGTAGGAATACGTGATCAGCGAGTCGATGGCGTGCCGGGTCAACGGCTCGGAGGTGGTGAGGGCGCCGTAAGGCCAAATCAGTCGATCCTGCGAACCGGTTTGCAAGATGGCGATGCCGCGTTCGGTCAGCTCGACAAAGACATCAGCAGAGCCGGCGGTCCTGCCGTCGGACAAGCGAGCCTCGAAACGCTGATGGGCAAACTCAGAAGGCATCGACATCAAAAGCCTGCGCTAATCCTTCTCCTGTCGACATTTGTGCGGCGGTGCTTTGCGCAATTTGATCCAGCGGAACCGGGCCGTCGATGGAGAGGTGATTGATCAGGTAGCCCATCGACCGGGCCTGTGTGACAGGCAATAGAAACGTGAATGACAGAGCCAGGATGAAGATCAGGATTGGCACTGAGATGGCGGCGAATTGCGTTTTAAAGTCCGGACCTAGAATGGATTCCAGCGGAACGCCAACGAGGCTGACGGCGGCCGCGGCTAATAACGATACGAGCAGCACGACCGGGACAAGGAGAATGAGTACCCCGAGGAGCAGAATGAGGATATTCGTTACGTCAATCCAAAGCAGGCCGGCGCCGGTTGCCGTGCCTTTGAATTGTGCGCCTTCGAAATGGGTGCACTCGGCGAAGTGATTGATGGTACGCGCGCGGTACCAAGCGCTGATCAGTAGATAGAGTAGATAGGCGACGGCTATGACGCCCAAAATGCCAAGCGTGACAAATTGGGCGATCTCCGGGTTGAGTTTGCCATCGGGTGTCAGCCCGCCGGGGCCGATAGCCTTTTGGAGGGCGGCTACGACGACGGCGACCATGAGTATGCCGACAACATAGATCGCGAATACGCCAAACCACAGTAGTGCAAACGGGCCATAAAGCGGACCGGCGTTGCCTTTGAAGGAAAACGTGCGATCGCCGAACATGGCGTGGTTGGTGATCATGCTCTGCAGCTTGGTGGTGCGCCAGGGGATGATCCAACCGAGCGTGATCGGGATGAGTATGATGGTCCAGATGTAGGTCCAGCCATAGTTCCAGGAACTGCCAGCCAGGCTGCCGCGAATGCCGCGCCAGTTGGTGCGTAGCAGCCGATAACGCTGGGCGCGGTAAATGCCGACACCTATGAGTAGGAAGATGAGGAGATAGAAGATCAGCGGGAAGACTTCCGCGACCACCGAGCCAGGGCCGAAGGTTAAAGTGACAGCCAGCGTGATGAGCAGCATGGGAAGCAAGATCACGCCGAAGACGATGAGAAAACCGAGGAAGAGTTCCTTGCCGGTGCCGGTGTAAACCAGTGGTTCTCCGTTGAGGCGGATTGCTGACCAAAGCCGCTTGCGAACTTCGGTTCTGGCCCAGAAGTCATAGATACCGAGAGTCAGGACGCGATAAACGAAATTTGCGATCGACAGACTGATCATGCCAATGGGGGAGAGCCAAGTAAGTTCCAGTGGACGCCCTGCCGCCGCCGGAGCCATCGAAGACTCGCTGGCCGTGTTGTCCATATTCGTCTCCCCTCCCCCTAATTGCGACTCGACTGGTAAACCAACATGCTACTGATTGACACTATATCGCCTTCACCGTGTGCCGGTTTAGCCGTCTGGCTGTCGCTTGGAGGCCAAAGTGCCGATTTACCACCTTGCGCTGAGGGCCGACAGACAACGCTATGTAAGATCGGCGCTTCATTCGAACGGGTATCTTCCTGATTTGACGTAAGTCATTCGTCGTGTCTTAACGCGGAATTAAGACAGCATGCATCTGTTGCTAGCTGGCAACTCTATTGGGGCGGGCGCGCCACCTTTGAGCCACAAACAACAATCATCGTGGGACCTGGATCACGGAGACGACGGCCAGATTCGCCTTGCGAACGGTAGGGCTGTCCGGCGGGCTCGTCTCAGCTTTGAGTTGGTTCGTTGTAAACGCCGAAACGCATTGAAGCGTCTCGGCGGTTTTGTGCTCACAACGACCTGCGGGGAGGTATAAATCAAGCAATGGGCGCTGGGTCGTTTGACAAATCCAAATTACCAAGCCGGCATGTGACGGAAGGACCGGCGCGTGCTCCGCACCGCTCTTACTATTATGCGATGGGGCTTACCGAAGAGCAGATCCACCGTCCGTTTGTCGGTGTCGTGAGCTGCTGGAACGAAGCAGCCCCCTGCAACATCGCCTTGATGCGGCAGGCGCAAGCGGCGAAAGCCGGCGTCGACGAAGGCGGTGGCACCCCGAGAGAGTTCTGTACGATCACCGTTACCGACGGCATCGCCATGGGTCACCAGGGCATGAAGTCGTCGCTTGTATCCCGGGAAGTGATCGCCGATTCCATCGAGCTGACCATGCGCGGGCATTGTTATGACGCGATGGTTGGAATTGCCGGTTGCGACAAGTCGCTGCCAGGAATCATGATGTCGATGCTGCGGCTCAATGTGCCGAGCGTCTTCATGTACGGCGGCTCAATCCTGCCAGGCACTTACAAGGGCCGGGACGTCACCGTCCAGGATGTCTTTGAAGGTGTCGGCATGCATTCGGCCGGACGCATGACGGACGAGGACCTCCACGACCTGGAGTGTGTTGCCTGTCCGTCGGCTGGATCTTGCGGCGGTCAGTTCACGGCCAACACGATGGCGTGCGTTTCAGAGGCCATCGGCCTGGCACTGCCCGGATCGGCGGGCGCTCCGGCGCCTTATGAGAGCCGTGACCATTATGGCGTTGAAAGCGGTAAAGCGCTGATGCGTCTGGTTGCCGACAATCTCCGGCCGCGCGATATCTGTACCAGGCAAGCCTTCGAGAATGCCGCGACAATCGTGGCTGCAACTGGTGGCTCGACCAACGCGGCGCTGCACCTGCCGGCGATGGCCCACGAGATTGGGCTCGAATTCGACCTGTTCGATGTCGCGGAGGTTTTCCGGCGGACACCCTACATCGCCGATCTCAAACCCGGTGGGAAATACATCGCCAAGGATGTCTATGACATCGGCGGAGTTCCGCAGATTCTCAAGGCGTTGCTGGAAGGCGGGTTCTTGCACGGCGACTGCATGACAGTCAGCGGCAGGTCGATGGGGGACAACCTCGAAGACATCAAATTCAATACCGAGCAGAAAGTCGTCTATCCGGTTTCCAATCCGATTACGCCAACGGGCGGGGTTGTCGGATTGCGTGGCTCGCTGGCCCCTGAAGGTGCCATCGTTAAGGTCGCTGGCATGCAGAATCTTAAGTTCCGCGGGCCGGCGCGCTGTTTTGATTGTGAAGAAGATGCCTTCCGCGCTGTCGAATCGAGGCAATACAAGGAAGGTGAGGTCATCGTCATCCGTTACGAAGGCCCAAAGGGCGGCCCGGGCATGCGCGAGATGCTTTCAACGACCGCCGCGCTCTATGGGCAGGGTGCCGGCGACAAGATGGCTCTCATTACGGATGGAAGGTTTTCTGGAGCAACGCGTGGTTTCTGTATCGGACACGTTGGACCCGAGGCAGCAGTCGGCGGGCCCATTGGGCTCGTTAGAGACGGGGATATCATCAGTATTGATGCCGAGGCAGGGACATTGGACCTCGAGGTTGATGCTGAGGAACTTGAGCGGCGCCGCCAGGATTGGTCGTTGCCAGATAATCCATATCAAAGCGGCGTGCTCCGCAAATACGCGGAGCAAGTCGGACCGGCGCGTCACGGGGCGGTGACGCACGCCGGCGGAAAAGCGGAAGTGATCTGCTATGCGGACATATGATCTTGGAAATGGCCGGCTCGCCGCGGTGGGTATCGCGGTGATGCTGGCGGCCGTGGTTATGTTGGGCACGATGCCGGCTTCGGCATCTCCGCGTTTCACCTCGCCTGAGGACGCGCTTCGACAGGGCATTAGCGCTTACAATGCCGGTTATCACGAGATCGCAATTCCGGCGCTTGAGTATGCCGCGGAGGCGGACTTGTTCCTTGGTTCGTATTTCCTAGCCAAGCTATATTCGGACAGCAACAGCGCACATACTGATCACGGCAAGGCCTATCTGCTTTATCAAAAGATCGCGAATGAGCATGCGGAAGTTGATCCGGTTATCGATGCACGCGCGCCATTCGTGGCCAAGGCGCTAACGGCGCTGGCGAAATACATGCGCTCCGGATTGTCGGAGATCCATCTTCGGGCAGACCCACGGCAAGCAGCCGAATACTTCCACCATGCGGCGATATTCTTCAATGATGAAGATGCGCAGTTTGAATTGTCGAAGATGCAACTCAGTGGTGAAGGCGTCTCAATGGATGTCGCCCGTGGTCGGCACTGGCTGTCGGTGCTGTCACAGGAAGGGCATGCCGGAGCACAGGCGTTCCTCGCCGACCTCTACTGGCGCGGCAAGTTTATGACCAAGGATCAGGTGCGGGCGCTGATTCTCATCTCGGTTGCTGTGAAGAACGCGCGGCCAGGTGACCGGGTCTGGATCGAGGATATTTATCAGAACATTTACTGCGGAGCTTCCGAGGGTGTTCGTGAGCAGGCGACGGGGAAGGTCGCCGATTGGGACGACCGCTATGGACGTAAGCCGGTGCTGCCAGGCCGGTCCGCTCTCGGAGCATTCGAGGTGAGTGTGAACCGCACTTGTGCCGATGGCCGCCCCCTGCCGATGAGTGCCGGAGAGGTTTCGCTGTCGCCGCGATCCCCGTTCCAAATGGCCGGCCCGAGGGACATTGAATCACGCGCGCCAAGCAGTGCTGGCTCTGATGAAGAGCCGCCGGCTTTCTTGCGCGGCGATGCTGGGCGCGGTGGTTTCCGGCGGTAAGAACTACCGCGGTGAGAATTACTCAGGCCTGCGATGCGGCCGGTCCATTTTGACTAGCCGGTTTTTGGGGGGCGGGACCATTCTCCGAAACTGGCGCATTTGGGCGATGGGCTCGCCGCCGTTTTGTGCGCCCCGTGACGTCATCAATCGACTGTCTCAACTCCAGCTTCCTCACGCCTGCGAAATCAGTGTTTCCCATCAGGTTCGGTCGCCAATCTCATAGTCCCATGTGAATAGCATCGCCCTTGTGAGCGAGGGTTGCCAATGGCGGCCCGTGGGCGATTGACATCACTGCTTCATCGACATGTCATAAGGCTCTTTCAATTCAGCGGCTTACAGGCAGACGTCTGGCGTGCCGTTCAATGCTATAAGACCTTCATAAATTGCTCACGGTTTCACACACGGAGTTAGTCGCCCTATGTCCAAGGAGAAAGACGTCAACAAAGATATTTCGAGGCTCGTAGAGGAGGCAATGATCGATAGCTTCGATGAAGAACTGGAGATGGAGCTTGATGATTCACGCCTTCAACAGCTCCTGGACGAGAAGGCTGATGCGGATGATGATTCGAGTGCCGGTCTTGGGCGCGGCGTTTATTTCCGCGAACTGTTTCGGCTGCAATCCGAACTCATCAAGTTGCAGGACTGGATCGTTGATAAGAAGCTGAAGGTTGTGGTGCTGTTTGAAGGTCGCGATGCAGCTGGCAAGGGTGGATCGATCAAACGTATCACTCAGCGGCTCAATCCACGTGTCTGTCGGGTCACCGCGCTGCCGGCGCCAAGCGACCGCGAAAAGACACAATGGTACTTTCAGCGCTACGTGCCGCACCTGCCGGCGGCGGGTGAGCTCGTGCTGTTTGATCGCTCCTGGTACAACCGCGCGGGTGTTGAACGGGTGATGGGTTTTACTGGAGAGGAGGACGTCGAGGAGTTCTTCCGCTCGGTGCCGGAATTCGAGCGGATGTTGGTACGTTCCGGGATTATTCTCATCAAGTACTGGTTCTCGATTAGCGACGAGCAGCAGAACTTGCGGTTCGAGATGCGCAATCGCGACCCCATGAAGCAATGGAAATTGTCGCCGATGGATTTGGAATCGCGGCGGCGCTGGGAGGACTACACCAAGGCCAAAGAGGAAATGTTGGTGCGCACGCATATCCCTGAAGCGCGCTGGTGGATCGTCGACGGTGACGACAAGAAGCGGGCTCGGCTCAACTGTATTTCGCACCTTCTGAGCCAAATCTCCTACGAGGAGATACCCCGTGAGGGGGTCGTTTTGCCGCCGCGCGAGCATTCTCCCGACTACAAGCGTGAGCCGATCCCAGATGATATGTATGTGCCTGCAAAGTGGTAGGCTGTGCCTCAATGAGGGTGAGCTGGGAAAACCAGGTTGGAAGTGATGGCGAACTGGGATGCGAAGTATGCGGCTGCGCCTAACGGACTTTTTGGATCCGAGCCCAATCAATATGTGCGGCAGGTCGTTGCGCGGTCGGATTTCAAGGCGCGGTCGGGCCTGTGTCTGGCTGACGGTGATGGACGCAACAGCCGCTGGCTGGCTCAGCACGGGCTGACGATGGCGGCCGTCGATCTTTCGGGCGTGGCCGTGGTCAATGGAACGGCGTTGGATCTCAAGGCCGGCGTTCATGTGGAACGGAGGGTTGCGGATCTGGAGATCTGGCGGCCGTCGTTGGGTCAGAGCTTTGACGTCGTCTTTTTGATGTATCTTCAGGCGCCGATGACGACCCGCTTGGCTGCGCTCAAAGTGGGATGGCAGGCGTTGTCGGCGGGCGGCTGGTTCGTTCTTGAGGGCTTTGCTAAGGCGCAAGCAGCCGGAGAGGCAGGGCCCGGCGATCCGGGTTTGCTTTACGCTCTTGAGGAGGTTCAGCGGGCTTTACCGGACGCCTCGATCATCGAGGCGATGACCGGCCGAGTCCGGCTCGACGAGGGAGGGCGCCATCAGGGGCTTGCCGAGGTCGTGCGCTTTGCCGCCCGGAAGGTGTGAGGGACGAGCCTACGGCGACCCGTCCGGATAGAGCTTTTTCATTCGCGACACGGAATCGGTGATGATGTCTTCGAGGACGCGCATGTCGGTGTTCGCGAGGCGCGTTATGTAGAGACAGGAAACGCTGTGTTTGTGTTTGCCGAGGTCGGCGAGTTCTTTTTCGTATTGTTTGAAGCCCGGCATAATATAGATCGTCATCGCGGTTTTGCGTGGTGAAAAACCGGTAAGAAAGTACTCGCCGCCGTGGCCGGATTTGTACTTGTAGCGGTAATGGCCGTAGCCGATCAGGCTATCTCCCCAAAGGCGGGGCTCGAACTTGGTGATACGGTTCATCAGTTCAAGAAGCTGATAGGCATCTTCACGGCGGGTTGTGTTCTCGACAGCGGCGATAAAGTCAGGGACGCTGGCATCCGTCGGCAAAGTTTTGTTCCCGGCCATGACTCCGCTCTCCGTGGGGACCGAATGGGGTTGGTATTTGCCAAGTGGGGAGTTTCAGGTCATGCCAGGTGAAAAGTCCAGTGTCGAGTTCACGCAGTCGACACCGGTGCTGATGTGTGGCTCCTATCCTGTCTCGCGGGATTTCTATGTCGACAAGCTGGGGTTTCGGCTTGTTGAAGAGGGCGGGGACCCACCTAAGTTCGGAATATTCCGGTGCGCCCGTGCCATTTTATTCCTCGTTGCGTGGCATCGAGCGCGGGCGCCCGCTCAGCAGTCTTGGGATGCCTATTCCACGTGACGAACGGCACGGTCCTTGCGGCTGAATTTGGGGCGGCCGGAGTCGACATCAGCAAGTCGCTGCACGATGCCGTCTATGGCATGAGGGAATTTGGAGTGACCGACCCGGACGGCAATGTGCTGTGCTTCGGTGAGGAGCTTGACGATTAAAGCGATGTTGCCAAGGCATTGGCTCAGGCTGCTAATTCGACCCAAACGGGCACGTGATCGGAGGGTTTCTCCCAGCCGCGCGTATCCTTGTCGATGCCAGCGCTGGTCAGGAGATCGGCGGCTTGCGGCGACAGCAGCATATGATCAATACGGATGCCGTTGTTCTTTGGCCAGGCTCCGGCTTGGTAGTCCCAGAAGGTATAGGTATAGGGAGCGGGCTCGGTGGCGCGGATGGCGTCCGTCAGGCCGAGATTGATGAGACGGCGGAACGCAGCTCGGCTCTCGGGTTGGTAGAGTGCGTCGCCGATCCAGGCGTCAGTGCGTCTGGCATCTTCGGGCATCGGGATGACGTTATAGTCGCCGGCGACAACGAGCGGCATCTCATCGGCGAGCAAGTCCCGGACGCGTGCCTCAAGGCGCTGCATCCAGGCGAGCTTGTAGGGGAATTTGGGGGTGTCGATCGGATTTCCGTTGGGCAGATAGAGGCAAGCGACGCGGACAGCTCCGCTATCGGTAGAGACGGTTGCCTCGATATAGCGAGCTTGTTCGTCGTCCTCGTCGCCGGGAAGGCGGCGCTTGACATCTTCGAGTGGCTGCTTTGAAAGGATTGCCACGCCGTTGAAGCCCTTTTGACCATGTGTTTCAACATGATAACCGGCGTCTTCGATGGCTTCGCGAGGGAAATTCTCGTCGACCGATTTGATTTCCTGCAGGCAGGCAACATCGGGCGCGCTTTCCTTGAGCCACATCAGGGTTGTCTCAATTCGCGCCTTGACGCCGTTGACGTTCCACGTCGCAATCTTCATAGGGGCTCCCTGCTCAGATGCTCTGACCTAGTTTAATCTCTCTGATAGGAGCGCATGCACAAAAATGTAAAGCTGGCGATTTAAGGCGCTGTTGTTACGGTTCATCCACAAGGGGAAGGCATGCGGTTTATCGCTTCAATACTCGTGACTTTTCTTTGTAGCTTTCTGATTGGCGTAACGGCTGTGAATTCTGGACAGTCGCCTAGCGTTGTCACCGTGGAAGGTCCAGCAATTTTTAGCGGAACATACGATGTGTTCAGTAGGAATCGTAATGGGTCGAAGTACACGGGTACGGCGGTTGTCGCGGTCTCTGGAAATAGGGTCGAGATGAGCTGGCTGATCAGTAGCGGGCCAACTTATACCGGCAAGGGAACGATCAAAAATGGAAGAATGGTTGTAGACTTCGGCGGCCACCATCCAGCTGCTTGCGAGGTCGCGCGCGACGGTTCTCTTCTGGGGAAGTGGGATACGGGGCGCGCCAGCGAGACGCTGATCCCGCAATAGCGCGGGCTCACATTGAGAAGCTGGTGCCGCAACCACAGGAAGCCGTGGCGTTGGGGTTGCGGATTTGGAAAGAAGCGCCGATCAATTCATCAACAAAATCAATCTCCGAGCCTTCCAGAAAACCGAGCGAGACCGGGTCTATGAGAACCGTTGCGCCGTCGCGCTCCAGCACGGTGTCGTCTTCGGCCCTATCAGGGACGAGGTCGAACTTGTACTGAAACCCCGAGCAGCCGCCACCCTCGACGCTAACACGCAGGAGCCTATTCTTTGGCTCATCTGCAATGATTTCGGAGATCCGGCGGGCCGCGTTCTCGGTAAGGATGACGTTTGCGCTCATGCGAAATTTCCGTTCGTTCTCGAATATTCACCCGCCGTGCTAGCGTGGGGACGCGGCAGGCTGCGCCCTTGCCTGGACGCGGGAACCTCCCCCAAAGATGAGGATGCCGGCAGGCGCTGTCAAACGCCTTAAAGCGCAGGGTGAACAGCCAAGTGGAAAGGGAACGGTGCGCGGGCGATGAGCGGAAACGACTACGGTGCGGCTCTCAAGCCCGGGGAACGGGCTCCGGCCAGCTATGCCGCCAGCGCGGTTGCGAGCCGTGGGCGTGAGCATGCCGAGCCAGAATGCCCGACGCGCAGTCCGTTTCAACGTGACCGGGACCGCATCATTCATTCAACACCGTTCCGGCGGCTGTTGCACAAGACACAGGTGTTCGTCTTCCACGAAGGCGATCATTATCGCACGAGATTAACGCATTCTCTTGAAGTGGCGCAGATCGCCAGGACCATTGCACGGCAGTTGCGGCTTGATGAGGATCTTGCCGAAGCGTTGGCGCTTGCTCATGATTTGGGGCACCCGCCGTTCGGGCATGCCGGTGAGCGGGCACTGGACGGGGTCATGGCCGACTACGGCGGGTTTGACCACAACGCACAGTCGCTGAAAGTCGTCATGCGGCTGGAGCGGAAGTACCGGGGGTTCGATGGACTTAACCTAACCTGGGAGATGCTGGAGGGTCTGGCCAAGCATAATGGTCCCATCATGGATGAACAGGGATCGGCGGTCGGCAAAGTGGCGCGGCTTCTCAATCCTTGGTGGTCGCTGCAACTTGAGCAACATGCCAGTGCGGAGGCGCAGGTTGCGGCGCTTGCCGACGATATCGCCTATGTCTCGCATGACACCGATGATGGGCTGCGTGCGGGGCTGCTGGAGATGAGTAACCTGACGCAGGTGCCGTTCGCCGGCGGTGTTGCCCAGCGCGTTTTAGCTAGTGGTGGGGAATTGGAGGATTCTCGGGCGACTTATGAACTCACCCGGGCGATGATCACGATGATGATCAGCGATTGCGTCGCCGAGGCACGGCGGCGGTTGGCGCTACTGTCGCCGGGAACACCTGATGACATACGTGCCGCTGGCGGTCAGGTGGTGGCCTTCTCCGAGCTGCTTGACGCAGATATTCTGGATTTGAAGGCATTCTTATTCCAGCGGGTCTACCGGCACGAGCGTGTGATGCGGGTGATGGGCGGCGCCGAGCAGGTGGTTGGCGATCTGTTTCAGCGTTACTTGCGTGAGCCACGGTTGCTGCCCGAGGCGTGGCAATCTGCCGTCCGTTCGCGGGAAGGGCGGCGGCTTGCGAGGCTTGTCGCCGATTTTGTCGCCGGGATGACCGATCGTCTGGCGGTCGCCGAGCACCGGCGCCTGTTTGACGCGACGCCGGAATTGCGATAGCGCCAGCGCAATCCAAGCTGCACATTTCGCTAGCCGGGATCGTGCGGTGCAGGGACGGCGGCGCCGGCGACCTGTCGGGCGACTATTTTGAGGTTCGTCACCCATGAACGTGTTTGCCCATGTCGAAGGGCTGATCAAGACCGCGCTGGAATCCATGCAGGCTGACGGTGAGCTGCCGGCCGAAATCGATCTTGCGGGCGTCGAGGCGGAGGCGCCCCGGGACAAGGGCCACGGTGACCTTGCCACGAACGCCGCGCTGGTGCTGGCTAAGAAGGCCAAGATGAAGCCGCGCGACATTGCCGAAAAGCTAAAGGACCGGATTGAGGCCAACGCCGAGATCGAGAAGGCCGAGGTCGCCGGGCCTGGTTTCTTGAACCTGACGTTTCGAGCGGAATTCTGGCAGTCGATGGTGCTAGGCATCCTTGAGGCCGGAGATGCCTACGGTCGCGCGGACCTTGGCGGCGGTGCCAAAATGAACGTCGAGTACGTTTCCGCCAATCCGACGGGGCCGATGCATGTCGGGCATTGCCGCGGCGCCGTTTTCGGCGATGCTCTGGCGCGACTTCTGGAGTTCGCAGGCTTTGAGGTTACACGGGAATACTACATCAATGACGCGGGCGGGCAGATCGATGTTCTCGCGCGCTCGGCATTCCTGCGTTACCGGCAAGCGCTGGGCGAACACATCGGTGAGATTCCGGAAGGGCTTTATCCAGGTGACTACCTGAAGCCGGTTGGTGTGGCACTCGCCAAGGAATACGGTGCGGCTCTAACGGAGATGGATGAAGCCCGGTGGATGCCGGTGGTTCGCGCAAAGGCCATCGAGATGATGATGGGCATGATCCGCGAAGATCTGGCGGCACTGAATATCAATCACGACGTGTTTTTCTACGAGGCATCCCTGCAGGCCGACGGCCGTGACCGGATCGGCGAAGCGATCGACGCTCTGAAAAACAAGGGCCTCATCTATCAGGGCGTGCTGCCAAAGCCCAAGGGGCATGATGACGGCGAGTGGGAGGAGCGCGAACAGACGTTGTTTCGCTCCAAAGAATTCGGCGATGACGTTGACCGGGCGATCGCCAAGTCCGATGGGAGTTATACGTACTTTGCCGGGGACATCGGCTACCATTACGACAAGCTGCAGCGTGGGTTTACGCACCTCATCAACGTCTTCGGAGCGGATCACATCGGCTATATCAAGCGGATGAAGTCAGCGGTGGCGGCGCTTTCGGATGGCAAAGCCGATTTCGACATCAAGGTGTGCCAGCTGGTGAAGCTATTTCGTGCCGGGGAGCCGGTGCGGATGTCCAAACGGGCGGGCACATTCGTGACGTTGCGGGACGTTGTTGATGAAGTTGGCCGCGACCCGGTGCGCTTCATGATGCTGTACCGGAAGAATGATGCATCGTTGGACTTCGATTTTGCCAAAGTCACCGAGCAATCGAAGGACAATCCGGTCTTTTATGTTCAGTACGCGCATGCTCGGGCTTGTTCGGTGTTTCGCAACGCCGTTGAGGCGTTCGACGGGCTCGATACATCAATGAACGCGCTGCGCGCAGCCGACCTTTCCAAACTTACCGATGCCGGCGAGCTGGAGCTCATCAAGTTGCTTGCCGGTTTTCCCCGCCTTGTTGAGGGGGCGGCCCGCGCGCACGAGCCGCATCGGTTGGCCTTCTATCTTTACGAGGTCGCCAGTGCCCTCCATGCGCAGTGGGCCAGAGGCAATGATTCGCCACAATTACGCTTTATCGCACAAGGGGATGTGGGATTGACGATTGCTCGATTGGCAATGATTGCAGGCACGCGACAGGTGATATCCTCCGGACTTGACTTGCTTGGCGTCGAGGCCCCGGACACGATGCGCTAGACTCCGATTCGGAGATGTCGCCGCGAACCACAGACGGGTTGCGCAGCGGACGGGATTGAGGGGTGCGCTACATGACTAATTCTCAAGGTCGATTGCCGCAGGGGCATCCCCGGCAACCACCGCATCCTGATGACCGCTATCCGGCTCCGAACGGAAACCCGCCGCATCAGGGACAGCCGTCCTATCAGCAACAGGCCTATCAGCCGCCGCCGGGCCATGAACAGCCTGGCCAGGCGCCGCAGTCTTGGCCGCCGCTGGAGCCCCAACACAACTGGGGCCAGCAACCTTATCCGGCCGATGAGGCTGCGAATGGTGGACAGCATTGGCAAGATGGGCCGCAGCCGGCGCCCGTTCAGCCTGGTTACTCTCTGCCGCGGCCTGCCGAGCAGGCCTATCCCGATCCCTACGCACAGCCACAGCAGGCGCACTATCCGGCCGCTCCGCAGCCTGCCGATCCCTATCGATATCCCAATGAGCCAGGTGCGGTCGCCGAGGATCCTTATTCACATCCAACTCTCGGCGCCGGCAACGGTTTCGGTTCACTTGCTTCGCGTCTGCCGCCGGTCGCGCATCCGCCAGGCCGTCCGTTCGCACAACCCAGTATGCCCACTGCAGACGAAGTAGCTGCCGATCTCAATACCGGCCGTCCGGGAGCAGGTGACTACGGCGCAAGCGATCAGCATCTGCGCGGACCCACATTTGAAGATTGGCCCGCAACCGCACCACCTGAACATGGCGGCTATGCTCAGCCGGCGCCAACCCTGTCGGGGCAATCCTATGCGGGTGCAGATCCACATGGTTACGTGGACCCTGGTGCAGCTTACGCGCCGCATCCTCAAGATGCTGCGGGCTATGGCGGTCCAGATCAATGGGCGCAGCAGGTGGAGGCTGGATACGCCGAAGCTGGCTATCCGCCGGGCCCCTACGCAGCATCCGCGGCGCCGCAGGAACTTAACTCCGGCTGGCCCCAAGGGTCGGGCGGGGGACATCTATCAGCAGCCTGCGCCAGATGTCTACGCACCGTCAGCTGCCCCCGAGCTATCCGCCTATGGACAGGAAATCGCCGTCAACAACGACACCGAATACGAGGACGACGAGGAAGAGGACGCACCGCGTTCGGGTAAGTCTCGGCTCGTTCTCGTCGCTAGTGTGCTGGTCGGCGTCATTACTATCGGTGCTGGCCTCGCGTACGGCTACAAAACGTTTATCGGAGATGCCACGAAGGTCAGCTCCGGGCCGCCGGTCGTGCGTGGAGATGGGCGGGCTAACAAGGCCCGGCCGTCGGACCCCGGCGGACGCAAGTTCGAACATAGTGATTCCAAAATGATGGGCCGTCTCAGCGAGGAAGGCCGCGCCACCCGCCAAGCGGGACGATGGCGGAGCTCGACGCGTGCCAACGGTAATGATTGGGCGCGATGGCCAAGTGGTGAACCAGGGAGCGGCTCCGGTGCCATACGGCGCGCCGCCATCCAAGCCGGTTGTGTCAGTGCCTGGTCTCACGGTTGTTGACGGCTTTGCTGGTCAGCGGGCGGCCGCAGCAAAACAAGCCAAGCAGACAGCCGGACAACCCATCGTCGTGAAGCCGCCTAAGACGGCAGGTAACGCCCTTTCGCCGGTGCGTCCGGCGGTTGTGAATAAACAACCGGCCCCACCGGTTGCTCAGCCGAAACCACAGGTGCCCAAGGCGGTTGCTCGTGCGATACCGCCGAAAAGCGTGCCAACGACCAAGCCCCGGCAGCCAGCTGCTCCGGCGGCGCCGCGCGCATCGTCGGGCGGCAATGGCTACGTTGCCGTACTCGCGTCCGTTCCCGTGTCCGGCACCAGCCGTCTTGAGGCTCTTAAAACATTCGCCGATATCCAACAGAATTTCGGCAGCGTTCTGAAAAACCGGACCCCCGATGTTCGGGAAGCCAATCTTGGCGCCAAAGGTCGTTATCACCGCCTGATGGTCGGGCCCCCATCATCACGTGAGAACGCTAATACGCTTTGCAAGGAGTTGAAGAGCGCTGGGTATCCAAGCTGTTGGATTACGAGCTACTGATCGCTTGTGAAATGCGGTCCCGCATCATTACCGGGCTTGCCGGTCTCGAGCTTGCCACTGAAGAGAAGGGCTTCCTCGCCAGCGTTCGTCCGGCGGGGATTATCCTTTTTGCGCGCAACTGCGGTTCACCAGATCAGATCCGCCGGCTAGTGGCCGACGCCATTGACGCAATCGGCGCCGACGAGGTGCTTGTGTTGATCGATCAGGAGGGTGGCCGTGTGCAACGGCTGCGACCGCCTCTGGGTCGGGCGTTGCCGCCCGCAAGGGCTTTTGGCAGGCTTTATGACGCCGATGCGGATGTGGCGACGAAGGCTGCCAAACTGGTCTTCCGTCTGCTTGCCGCGGACCTCCGGGAACTTGGGATAAACACAGACTGTGCGCCTGTTCTTGATTTGCCTGTCCGCGGTGCGCATGACGTCATAGGTGATCGTGCCTACGCAGCGACGGTTGCCCCGATCGTGGCGCTGGGACGGGCGGTCGCCGAGGGTTTGATGGCCGGCGGCGTGGTGCCTGTGATGAAGCACGTTCCCGGTCATGGCCGGGCCACTTGCGACAGTCATCTGGCGTTGCCGTTCGTGGATGATAGCCTTGAAACTCTGCAGGGCAGCGATTTTCAGACGTTCCAAGAATTGTCCGATCTGCCTGCGGCGATGACTGCTCATGTCGTGTTTGGGGCGATTGACGGCCAGGCGCCAGCGACGACTTCGCGGTGCGTTGTTGTTGACATTATTCGCCGGGAGATCGGGTTCGACGGACTGCTGATGAGCGACGATCTGTCGATGAAGGCGCTGTCAGGGACGATGAGGTCGCGTGCGGAGGCGACAATCGCGGCAGGTTGCGATTTGGTCTTGCACTGTAACGGCGATCTTGAAGAGATGGCGGCAGCGGCCGCTGGAACGCCTTGTTTGGAGGGTGAGGCGCTCAGCCGGTTCGCGAAGGCATGGGCCATCACACAGGCCGTCGAAGATTTCGATGCCACTGAAGCTGAGGCGGCCGTGTCGCTTGTATTTGCGCGCGGTTCCGCTTGAGCGCAGGTCTGTGGTAATTGTCGTGTTCGCGTGACTCCCCAGCGAATCGAGGCAATCTGCCGGCAATGACATCTGATGACAAAAAAGCCCAAGCGAATGGGCAGGAAAAGGATTGGGACCAGCCGGAGCGGATTGCTGATCGCTCGGAGCTGGAGGCGCTCAACGTCGATGTCGGCGGCTTTGAGGGCCCGCTCGATCTGCTGCTGGCGTTGGCGCGAACGCAGAAGGTCGACCTGGCAAGCATTTCGGTGCTGGCGCTAGCGGAACAGTATCTCAGCTTTATTTCCGAAGCGCAGAGTCTCAAGCTGGAGGTTGCCGCCGAGTACCTGGTGATGGCGGCCTGGCTGGCGTACCTCAAGTCGAAACTCCTCCTGCCGAAGGATGACTTGGCAGACGACGTCGCCAGTGCCGAAGAGATGGCGCAGCGCCTGGCATTTCGTTTGATGCGGCTTGAAGCAATGCGCGAACGGGCGGCGGCGCTGATGACGCGAGCTCGGTTGGGGCGCGATGTCTTCGGTCGTGGGATGCCTGAAAAGGTGTCGACCATCCGACATCGCGCATGGAGCGCTGAGATTTATGATCTGCTGCACGCCTACGCGGCGACGCGGCAGAGAACCATCAAGTCGGTGCATAGGGTGAGGGCGCGTAAGGTATGGTCGGTGAAGCAGGCGCGCGGACAGCTGCAGCGATTGATCGGCCAGGCGGTGCCCGGCAACTGGTCGGACTTCGACGGCTTTTTGATGAATTTCCTTGTCGGCGAGGAGGATGAGCCGCGCACGGTTCGGGCCAGTTCGTTTGGAGCCACTCTTGAAATGGCCCGTGAAGGTTTGGTTGAACTGCGCCAGGATGGCCCCTTTCAACCAATCTACATGCGCCGGCGTGATGATCCTGAAAGGGAGCCGGTCGAATGACAACCAGCGATGAGCCTGAACGCCAGGGCGGCCCACCGAAGCTTCGCCTGGTTAGCAGCGACAGACAGGAACCTGGTGCGGTTGTCGATGATGAAGCGCCGGGTTCTGTGGCAACATGTGAGGAACCTGCAAGCGAGTCAGGAAGAGGCGGGCCTGACAGTGTTGAGCAAATGTACGATCGGCAGCAGATGCTGCGGGTTTTGGAGGCCTTGCTGTTTTCTACTGCGCAGTCGCTGAGCGTGAGCAAACTCGCGGAGTTTCTGCCACCGGGTGAAGACCCGCTGCCGTTGCTGATGGAGCTGCAGGAGCGCTATGCGGGCGGTGGTGTCAATCTTGTTCGTGTCGCGGGGAAGTGGGCGTTTCGTACGGCGCCGGATCTTGGCTACCTGCTGAAGCGGGAGACTGTCGACGAGCGCCGGCTTTCGAAAGCGGCCTTGGAGACGTTGGCGATCATTGCCTACCACCAGCCGGTGACGCGGGCGGAGATCGAGGAAATCCGTGGTGTTTCAACTTCGGCTGGGACGCTGGACATACTGCTGGAAACGGGTTGGATCCGGCCGCGCGGCCGGCGCAGGGCGCCAGGGCGGCCGTTAACCTATGGAACGACCGATCAGTTTCTTGAACATTTCGGTATAGATAGTGTACGCGATCTGCCAGGGCTCGGCGAACTGCGTGGTGCCGGACTTTTGAGTGCGCAGTTGCCACCGGATTTCTCCATCCCGCAGCCCAATGACGTTGCCGCCTTGATGCCCGATGAGTTGCCTTTGGAGGAGGATGAGGAGGCGCAGGCTGGCCTTGACCTCGATGAGGAGACCGAAAGTGAGATCGAGGACGAGACCAAGGATGAGGACGCAGGCCACTTGCCGGAGACGGCCGGGCCCGATAAGCCGGAGCCTCCGTCTCACTAACGCCGCGCTCCTTGACGACGCGACCCGGCACAATCTCAAGGTTTCTCGATCAACGCATAGAAGGGCTAACTGATTGCAGTGGCGCGAGTGGATCTCACGGCAACTGGAAACCAAACCGGCCGAGCTGACCGATGAAACCGGTGCGCGCGCCGCCGCTACGTTTGCCGCCCGCCTGACTTTTGAAGGGGTCGAGCGCCGCTATGGGGTGGAGTACGCGCTGCGCCACGTCGATCTCGACATTGCGCCAGGAGAGGTCGTCTGCCTGCTGGGACCCTCGGGATGCGGGAAAACGACGTTGCTGCGGGTCGCCTCCGGAGTTGAGAAGCCATCTGCTGGACGCGTTCTCATCAACGATCGCGAGGTGGCGGGCCCCAACCGGTTCGTGCCTCCTGAAAAGCGGTCGATTGGTCTCATGTTCCAGGATTTCGCACTATTTCCACACCTTTCAATTCTGGAAAACGTTGCGTTTGGCCTGAAGGGTTCGCCGCGCGCGGAAGCCTTGCGGGAGGCGACTGCCGTCCTTGCCCGTGTCGGGCTCTTGAAGCTGGCCAATGCTTATCCGCATACGCTTTCTGGAGGACAGCAGCAGCGGGTCGCCCTGGCCCGGGCCATCGTGCCGCGGCCTTCGGTGATGCTGATGGATGAACCATTTTCTGGGCTCGACGTGCAGTTGCGCGACGCCATGCAGGAAGAAACCCTGGCGCTGCTGCGCGAAACGCGGGCGACATCGCTAATCGTGACGCATCACCCGGAGGAGGCCATGCGGCTGGGTGACCGCATCGCGGTTATGCGAAGTGGGAGCGTTATTCAACTGGGGCAAGCGGAAGATCTCTACGACCATCCTGCTGATCTGTTCGTGGCCCGATTGTTTTCGGAGATTAACGAAGTTTCCTATCCCGTCGCGGACGGGCAGATCGAGACGCCGCTGGGCCGGCTCAACGCCCCTGATACCTTGTCGGACGGAGATAACGCCGTCGTCTGCATTCGGGAGCGCGGGGTCGAGCTTGGGCAGGTCGGGCAGGGCTTGCCTGGGCGGGTCCTGCACGTGCGTTTCCTTGGCGATATCGACTTGCTGGAAATCGGCGTGCAAGGCTTTGAGGCACCGCTTCGTGTGCGTACCCCGCACTACGCACAATGGGCAAAGGGGGCTGAAGTAGGCGTCGAGATTGATGCGGAGCGGGTCTTGGTCTTCGCCGAGAACGGCGAGGGGGCCTGAATTCAAGGGTTTATCGGGGCGTCGGGCGTGCGGGCGCGCTTGCCGGGTCTCGGGCTTTCATGCGATAACCGCAGCAAGATCTTGCGATTTACTCCGATGATCTCATCTACAAAGATACCAAAATCGCAACGAAGGCGTGAAACGCGCAGCGTTTGCTGCGAAGGAGTCTAGAACTTATGGGTACATTCAGCATCACACATTGGATTATTCTGCTCGTGATTGTCGTCCTGCTGTTCGGCAGCGGGCGTATTTCCTCTGTGATGGCTGACGTCGCCAAGGGCATCAAGAGCTTTAAGAAAGGCATGGCCGAGGATGAAGACGAACCGGCCAAGAAGAGCGAAGGTGCGGCGACGATCGAGCACCAGGCTTCAGTGTCTGAAAAGACGGAGACGCCGAGTACGAAAGCCGGTTGAAAGAGCCGGCAGCGTGGTCCAATCGACCCGCCCCGCACGCCTGAGTGAAGTTTCAGGTATGGTGCCGTACTTCGAGCTGGCCTGACAGCCAGCGCTGTTTCGTCGTTTCCGCCCGGTCGTTGACCCGGGCGGTCCTTTGTGGTCATCCGGAACCTTATGTTCGATATTGGCTGGACCGAGCTTCTGATCATCGGCGTCATGGCGCTTATCGTCGTGGGGCCCAAAGATCTGCCGGTTCTGCTTAGGACGATCGGCCGCTATGTCGGCATCATCCGCAAGCAGGCCTCGGAGTTCCGCGCCCAATTCGATGAGGCATTGCGCGAAACCGAGTTTGATCAGATCCGCAAGGACGTCGCCGGTATCAAGCAGGATGTGGCGAACTCGGTACACGAGGCGACCCGCCAAGTTGAAAAAGACCTGGATGCAGGTTCATTGGAACCGCCTTCGGCCGCCAAGCAAGAGGAGATGGCCGACGACCGCCGCGATAAAGAAAAAGACAGCGACTCTGATGATGTTGCCGAATGGGCTGGTGCCATCGAGGACGAACCGGCGGCGGCCAGGCCCGATAATACGGTCGACGTCCCCCGGCCTGCTGATGCTGACGCCAATACGGCCAAGAGCGGAGTTTGAGTGCGATGGCCGAGACTGTCGATGGCGCGGGCCGGAATGATGAAATAGAGGCGTCGAAAGCGCCGCTGCTTGAGCACCTGGTTGAGCTGCGTCAGCGTTTGATCTATTCCGCGGCAGCGTTCTTCGTCATGTTCATTTTGTGCTTTGCCGTGTCGAAGCACATATACAATATTCTGCTGTGGCCGTTCGTTAACGTTGTCGGCGCGGCGCAGGCGAAAACGATTTACACTCACTTGCTGGAGAAGTTCTTCGTCGACATCAAGGTGGCGATGTTCGGCGCGGCATTTCTTGCGTTCCCGGTGGTGGCCGTGCAGGTCTACAAGTTCGTGGCGCCAGGGCTCTACAAGAATGAGCGGGCGGCTTTCCGGCCATATCTTTTCGCGACACCGTTGTTATTCGTTCTTGGGGCGGCGATCGTCTATTTCATCGCAATGCCGCTGCTGGTGCGGTTCTCTGTCGGATTTGAGCAGGTCGGCGACGGCACGCACGCCACAATTGAGCTGTTGCCCAAAGTAAGCGAATACCTGTCGCTCATCATGACGCTGATCATGGGATTTGGTATCTGCTTCCAGCTGCCGGTGGTCCTGACGCTGCTGGCGCGTGCCGGCCTAATCGACTCCAGTGCGCTGATAACCGGGCGGCGTTACGCCTTCGTGGGTATTTTCGCGGTGGCTGCTGTTCTGACGCCGCCAGACGCGATTTCAATGATCATCATGGCACTGCCGACGTGTCTGCTTTATGAGGCGTCGATCTGGACTGTGAAATGGGTCGAGAAAAAAAATACGGCCGGTACGACCGCGTCCGGTGAGAGCTAACCCGACTGTCAGCGCATTTTCGTTGTGGGTAAGGCGCGCCGGGACGCTCCTTGTTTCCTTGTGCTGGTGAGACCGATGGCTATTGTCGCCGGGTCCCTTGGCAGTTGAAGGTGAACCAGTCGATGTACCAGCCTCCCCACTTCCGGGAAGACCGTATCTAGGTGATGCACGACTTGATGCCGGCGCATCCGTTGGCGACCTTGATCTCGGTGCAGGCTGGATGCCTGTCGGCTGATCATTTGCCGGTGGTCATTTTTCCAGAGCTTTCCGAAAAGGGTGTGGTCCGCGGTCACGTCGCCAAAGCCAATCCGCTCTGGAAGCACAGCGGGAAGATTTGTCACCGACGATCCTTGCCGTCTTTCAGGGCCCTCAAGCCTATGTAACGCCGTCCTGGTATCCGTCGAAAAAGCAGCACGGAAAGGTTGTTCCGACGTGGAACTATGCGTTGGTCCAGGCGCATGGTGAGCTCAAGTTTCACGATGACCCGGCCTGGCTTCTCGAGCATCTTCGTGAGATCACGCGACGGCAAGAGGGCCACCGGCAGGTTCCCTGGGAGGTGAGCGATGCGCCTGAGGAGTTCATAGCGCGACAGCTCAATGGCATTGTAGGCATCGAATTCGCCGTGACCCGGCTCGAGGGCAAGAGGAAGGTTAGCCAGAACCGCAGCGAGCAAGATCGCATCGGTGTCCAGCGTGGGTTGCTGCTTGAACCGGGCGAGGACGCGGTGGCGGTATCGCGGCTTGTCGGGGGTGTTGGCAATTAGCCGGCAGGCTGTGGCTTGGCGCTTGGGAGCGCCACCTCCTGGCGGTCAGGCAGAACCGGAAGTTTTTGGCTGATTGCGGGGCATTTTGCCCGACTTGGTACGTGGCCGCGCGATCTTTCTTGAGCGGATTTCCTACGCCGAGATTTAGTACGTATAAATCTTATCGGTTGCCGAGGGCTTCGAAGGGAGCTGCAACGGCGAACGCCAAATCGCTCCTTTCCAGCTTTCAAGAGTATCGATAGCGAACCGCAAGTGACTTCATCGATGTTGAACCGCCGAGCAGCTTTGGGCCTTCTGGGCTGTTTCCTGTCGGTTTCCGCTGGTCGTGCGGGACAGCACCCGAGGCTGACGACACGTCAGGTCACACAGCTCATATTCGAAGCACCGGCTGGACAGAGAATTGACCTTTCGAACTACGATCTCAGCGGTCTGGATCTTTCGGGGTTGGACTTCAAGGGTGCGAACCTATCCCACAGCAATCTTTTCGGAGTCGATTTAACGGGAGCTAACCTGGGGGGCACCGACCTAACGGGCGCGATGCTCGACAGGTCGATCCTCATTCGCGCGAATTTTTCTAACGGGTCGATGCAGAATGCATCGACCCGCCGACCCGCGACCTACACCAATATGCTGTTTGACTGGCGGGACGTTCCGAACTTTCGCAACGCCAATTTCAAGGGTTCTCGGTTCATTGCCCGGTTGGATGGTGCCGACTTCGGAAATGCCGACTTGAGTGGTGCCGACTTTGTGTCTGAGATAGGTATGGGCGCTGGACCCAACCTCAGTCTCTCGAATTGTGATTTTAGCGGTGCGAAACTTACAGCGGCGAAGCTGGCGGGATTGAACCTCAGTCATTCCGATTTTCGCGGCGCCGATTTGCGCCGTGCCGATCTATCCGATGTGGATCTGGCCAATGCCGATTTGAGCCGGGCGGATCTGACCGGTGCAAACCTCTCCGGTGCCACATTCAAGGATGCGATCCTGGACGGAGTGATCGGGTTAATAGCAGAATTAAACGATCGTTAGAATCCAAACCCGAGATTAGAATCGGATAGAGATGAAGGGTCCAGGTTTGTAGCCGTGGGCATATGGCGGCTCTTTGGAAACCGATGGAGGGTGCTGCTGGTGATGAGGCGTTTTGTGGTCGCGGGTGTCTGTCTTGCATTCATGATGATGAGTGCCAGTGCGGAAACCCTAACCCTCGATAACGGCGGCATCAGCTTTGAGGCGCCTGATGGGTTCAAGGCGCTATCCAAAGAACTCATCGCGACCAAGTTTCCGAGGGGGCGCCCGCCGCGCTATGTCGTCGGCAATGAAACGGCGGCGACAACCATTGCCTACGATCTCAAGCCCCACAAAATTCCGATGGATAAGATCGATGAGTTCAGGGAGGCCTTCACAAAGTTGTTCCCGAGAATGATCCCCGGTCTCGATTGGAAGAAAAACGAGACGGTCACGCTGGGGGCGCGCAAGTGGGCTTTGTTCGAAATGACGTCGTTCGCGCTCGACGTCGATATCTACAACATCATGCTGTTTACGGGCTACAAGGGGCAGATGCTGCTGTTCAACTTCAATTCGACCAAGAAAGAGTTCCCAATTTACGAGGCCGCGCTCAGAAAGAGCATGCGTTCAATTCAAGTCAACGAAACCGTTGAGGCGGCCAACTAGGGCCGGTTCAGCGTTCGCTGGAACCCTGCTGGCGAGGCGAATTTGGTTGGGGGCCGAGTGGACCGGCGGAACGCGCCCGGTATCGCATCGGAGAGCTCAACCCGTCAGTGTTGCAGCGGTTTGCCAGCCGTTTCGGGCATTTGAATGGTCGCCATGAGCGAGATCACCGCAGCTGCCATGAGATAATAGGCCGGGGTGAATTCATCGGCCGTCCGCTCAACCAGATAAGTGGCCACCAGGGGCGTGGTCCCGCCAAACAAACCCATGCAGAAATTGTAACCGACAGTCGAGGCGCTATAGCGTAAGCCGGTCGGCAATGTCTCGACCATGACGGCGGATAAGCCGGCGTAGCCGGCGCTGAAAAGAATTGCGAAGCCGATTCGGCCAAGAAGTATCATTGTGAAGTCCTGATGGTGCATGAGCCACCAGAGCGGTCAAGCCAGCAACAAGGTTCCAATTGCTACAAAATAGAGAATGGGTTTGCGGCCGACGACGTCCGTTAGAATGGCGACGAATGTTACGACGGGCATCATGACGAGCAGGCTAAGCGTGTTGATATCGAGAGCATCCGCCGTCGAGACGTGCATGCGTTCGGTCAAGTAAGAGATGGCGTAGACCCAAAGCAGATAGAAGCCGACCGCGTTTACAAGAGACAAGGCGACGATCCGCAGGATGGCTCTCCAGTGGTACTTGACCGCTGCCAAAAGCGGCAGTTCGTTGATCGGTTTGGCTTCGGCGAAGACCGGAGGGTCTGTCATATGGCGGCGGAAGTAGATACCGACCAAAGCGATAACCGCGCCGAGCAAGAGCGGGATCCGCCAGCCCCACTCTTGCAAGGCGTCCGCGCCGATGATGTTTGTTATCAGCGTTGTGAGTGCCGAGCCGAGAAGGAAGCCCGCAGCACTTCCGAACATGGGCCAGCTTGAATAATACCCGCGCCACTTGGGAGGCGCATGCTCCGCTAGGAAGACAATGGATCCCGGGTACTCGCCGCCGACGGAAAGGCCTTGAAGAATACGCAATGTCACGAGAAGAACGGCTGCCCAAGTGCCCAAGCTTTCGTGTGTCGGAAGACACCCAATCAAGGTGGTGCAGGTGCCCATCATCATCACCGAAAGGATGAGCGCGCGTTTGCGGCCGAACTTGTCGCCGATATGACCGAGCAGAATGCCGCCCAGCGGGCGAGCAATATAGCCTATGGCGAAGACACCGAATGCCGCCAATAGGGACCCTGCAGGGTCATCGGCTGCGAAAAACAGCTTTCCAAGGATCGGCGCCAGGGTTCGATAGACGGCAAAGTCGTACCACTCCAGCACATTGCCTGCGGCCGCAGACAGAATGTTGCGGCGCATTTTGGGGTTCGATGTGTCGGTCATGGCAGAGGAATGAAACTGATCCCGGTGCCGTTCCACAGGAGCACTAGTTTTGTTGAAAATCGATGGAGTTGGGTGAGTTCAAGCCTAGTACGGGAACTATGTTATTGACGGCGCGAGAGGTCCATTCGATCGTGGGTGGCGCGGTCCATCCTGATCGAGCCGCTTAGTTTTGAGCGCCGGTCCTCGAAGTGACTGCAGAAGCGAAAGATTGCCGTAGCAGCGGTCATAAGTCCGTCTTGGACCCTGTCAGTTGTGCGCTCCGATATAGACTGCGTCGCTCCTACTCGTTGGGTTCTTGCCCCTCTGGCGTCAGACTATGTTATAGGGCAGTTTGCTGCGCCATTCCGTGCCGCGGGGCGCCTATGGATGGGCAAAATTCAAGGGGCTGACTTACGTGTTTGACATCAAGTGGATCCGAGACAATCCGGAGGCCTTCGACGCTGGTTTGAAGCGGCGCGGGCTAGAGCCCATGTCCGCCGGGCTCATTGCAATCGATGAAAAGCGACGGGCGCATGTGACGAGCCTGCAGGAGATGCAGAGCCGCCGTAACGCCGCCTCCAAGGAGATCGGTAAGGCGATGGGGGCCAAGGATACCGCGCTTGCCGATAAGCTGAAGGCGGAAGTAGCAACGCTCAAGGATGCGCTGCAGGCCGGTGAGGACGAAGAGCGCCGTATCAATGCCGAGCTCAATGAGCAACTTTCCGGCATTCCCAACCTGCCGCTTGAGGATGTCCCTGAAGGTGCCGGCGAGAACGACAACGCCGAGGTGCGCAAGTGGGGCGAACCACCAAAGTTCGACTTCGCGCCAAAGCAGCATTTCGAGCTCGGCGAGGCGCTGGGCCTGATGGATTTCGAGACGGCAGCAAAGATCTCAGGGGCGCGTTTCGTTGTGCTGAAGGGGGCGCTGTCTCGGCTGGAGCGGGCGATCGCTTCGTTCATGCTCGACCTGCATACCGGTGAGAACGGTTACACCGAGTACCTGCCGCCGTTCCTGGTCCGTGATGAAGCCGCTTACGGCACCGGTAACCTGCCGAAGTTCGCCGAAGATCTGTTCCAGACGACGAATGGGTTCTGGCTGATCCCGACGGCGGAAGTTTCGCTGACCAACATGGTGCGCGAGGACATCCTCGCGGCCGATCAGTTGCCAATGCGCTGCACGGCATGGACGCCGTGCTACCGGTCGGAGGCCGGCTCGGCGGGCAAGGATACGCGCGGCATGATCCGCCAGCACCAGTTCTCGAAGGTTGAGCTTGTCTCCATCACAACACCTGAACAGTCTTTGGAAGAGCACGAGCGCATGACGGCCTCGGCCGAAAAGGTGCTGCAGCGCTTGGAGATTCCTTACCGGACGATGCTCTTGTGTACCGGCGACATGGGCTTTGCCTCGCGCAAGACCTATGACATTGAGGCGTGGCTGCCAGGGCAGGATACCTACCGGGAGATTTCCTCGTGCTCGGTTTGCGGGGATTTCCAGGCCCGGCGCATGAACGCGCGCTACCGCGCAGGCGACAAGGACGTTCGCTTCGTTCATACGCTCAACGGTTCTGGCCTTGCCGTCGGGCGGACGCTGATCGCGGTCATGGAGAATTATCAACAGGCCGACGGGTCGGTGGTGATCCCCGAGGCGCTGAGGCCGTACATGGGTGGGGTCGAGGTGATAGGTTCCTGAGCCAATTAAGGGAATTGGCAACTTGGAGCCGCGTTGCTGGAGCCCGCGACTACGCTTTTTCATTACCAATCCTTAGCTCCTGGACCCAATTATGCGCATTCTGGTCACCAACGACGACGGCATCAATGCTCCGGGGCTGAAGGTGCTGGAGCAGATCGCCGCCCGGCTGAGTGATGACGTTTGGGTGGTGGCGCCGGAGACGAACCAGTCGGGAGCGTCGCACTCGCTGACGCTGCATGAGCCGTTGCGTTGCCGTGAAGTCGGTGAGCGGCGTTACGCAGTGCGCGGCACGCCGACGGACTGCGTGATCATGGGCGTGCGGCACATCCTTTTGGAAAACCCGCCGTCGATCGTTTTATCGGGCGTCAACTACGGCACTAACATCGCCGAAGATGTGACCTACTCGGGGACGATTGCAGGTGCCATCGAGGGAGCCCTGCTGGGAATCCGCTCGTTTGCAATGAGCCTTGCTGTCGGCTTCGACCAGGAGGGCGAAATTCACTGGGAAACACCGCTCGCCTACGGTCCGAAGATCGTTCAGCGGCTTCTGGACGCTGATCTGCCAGAGGGAATTGTGATGAATGTCAACTTCCCCGATCTGGCGCCGGAAGCCGTGGCGGGGATTTCGATCGCCCGCCAGGGGCGGCGGGACCAGAACAACCTGCATATCGACAAGCGCCTCGACACTTGGGGAAATCCCTACTTCTGGTTCGGATTCGAGCGGAGAAAATCAAACCCGGCCGAGGGCACGGACCTTTGGGCGATCTACAAAGGCCAGATCGCCGTGACGCCGCTGCATGTCGATCTCACCAACGAGCCCATGCACGACGTGTTGAAGGGTATTTTCGCGGATACGCGGCGGTCCAGATGATCCGCCGGGGAGCTGTCTCCCACGACCTGGTTCTTTCCAGATTAATAACCTTGCCCATTGACAATCCCATTGCTGCCACCGTCTGGCCGCAAGCGCGCCCAGGCGGTTGCACAATCGCGGCGTAAGACTCAGGCATGCGCGCGGCTTTGGGCTGACACCTGAGTTGGCTGATGGCTTGGCGAGTTTTTGCGGGTGAGTTTTGAATTTCCGGATACGCGTCGTCCCAATCGCGCACGAATTTATGGGGAGCCGGCCTTCCGTTAATCGGCTGTTAACCGAGTGTTGGTTAACAAAGGGCTGGTATCGAGGTGCGTATCATGACTGAGTTGATTTCGACGAAGTGCTTCAGCGGATGGGTCTCCGCTTTCCAAAAACCGGCCCTCGCAGGCATTTGTGCCGCGATTGTCGCCGCTGGATGTAGCGCAGACGTAACGCGCTTTGGCGGTAACGGTTTCAGCCTCAACAATGACGAGAAGGCCAGCTTGCTGCCTTCTGAATCTCTGACCGGCGGAGGCGGGGCGCCATTGTCCCAGCAATCTCCGGACGCAGGTTATGGCGGTTCGCGGTCTTATGGTTCGACGACCCGGATCGAGACGTCGGCGCTTCCAGAGAGTTCGCGCAATTATTCGAATGATCGCAGTTCCCGCAGAGAAGTGGCGCTGCGTTCGAATGGCTCCGCCAATACTTATGCGAACGCCAGACTCGAAAAAGGTAATCCAATCACGGTTGAGCGGGGCGACACGCTGTATGGCCTGTCACGCCGGCATGGGGTCTCGGTTGCCGAGCTGATGTCGGTCAATAGCCTCAACGATTCAATGCTCCGGATCGGACAGCGGCTCTACGTGCCGGCGAGAGCTTCGGGTACGCCGAGTGCCCGGACGGTATCGCGCACGTCTCGGCGCAAGCCGGTTGCGACGGCGAGTGCGCCGTCAACGTGGAATGGCAGCTACCAGGTTCGAAGCGGAGACTCGCTTTACAAGATTGCGCGCCAATATGGCGTGAGGACCAGTGAACTGCAGCGCTACAATGCCATCACTGATCCACGCCGTGTCATGCCCGGGACCGTTTTGAAGGTGCCAGGCGGCGGACGGCCGAATACCTATGCGGCATCGCAGGACCGCGTTTTAGAGCGTCCAGTTCCTCGCAAGGCTTCCGGTGACCGCTATGCGGCGTTGCCCACGAGCGAAACGAGAAGCGATGCGGTGTCGGCGCCGAAAGGTGTGCGAACAGTTGCGATTACTCCGATGAACGTCAACAGGACGGCCAGCCGTTCGACGGGTGACGATGACCTGACACGGCTCAAATGGCCGGTGCGCGGTAAAATGATCGCCGGCTTCGGCTCGCGGCCGGATGGAACGCACAACGACGGGGTCAACTTCGCGGTGCCGACCGGTACGGATGTCCGTGCGGCTGACGAAGGCGTTGTTGCCTACGCGGGTTCCGAGCTGCGCTCCTATGGCAATCTCATCTTGCTGCGCCACGACAACGGCTGGGTGACGGCCTATGCCCATAACAGTAGGCTGATGGTCAGCCGCGGCGACAAGGTACGGCGCGGGCAGGTGATCGCAAAGTCGGGTGACAGCGGGCAGGTGGACCAACCTCAGGTGCATTTCGAGCTGCGCCAGTCGTCAAAGAAACCGGTCGATCCAATTCCCTATTTGGAAAAGCTGTAGGGCACTACCTGGAGAAGCCCGAAAGCGCAAGCCTCCGCGCCATGGCTCTCCGAATTGTCCCGGGATCATCTCCCGGGACTTTTTTATTCGCCCCCCCCCTCAGGAGCGGTTCAAACACGGAAGATCCGCGCTGGCCTTATTTTAAGGATCCTCACGCAAGCTTGCAGCCTGACAATCTTGCGAGGTGCAGAAAATGGCGGAGCCGGTTGATCAGCAGGTGGATGATGGCGTGCATACTCCCGTGACTGATGGGGACCGGGTGCGCTTCAAGGTGCCATCACTGCCATTGCGTCTGGTGTTTGCTCTTGGCCTGGGACTACCGTTTCTGCTGAGGCTGCTGCCTGAAGCGGCACTCGAAGGCATCGGCGACAGGCTCGGCGGTGGCCGGGATATCGTTTTTGGACTGGCCTATGCTCTGCAGACACTCTCGATTATCGTGATCATTCTTACTGTGGCTGCAATGAATGGCCGGCGATTTGGCCTGGCATTCTTGGTTGCTACCTTGAAGTCGGTGTTTTTTGCGGTCTTCGTCGGTGCACCTTTCTGCGTTGGCCTGGTGTTTCTAACGCTGCAATTCCTGCCTTGGGCGCCCATGTGGCTGCAAGTTCTGGTTTGCGTTGGGCCGAGGATCGCTCGCCTGGTGGCAATGTCGTTTTGGTTTTCGCGCGTTCTGTAGGGCGGGGCACCAGGCACGGCCTAAAGCGCCGCGGGAGAGCCCGTGGGGCTGCCCGCGGAGTGGCGAAGTTGATTACCTGCCAGGTCTACTGGCGGGGGAGCCGTCTGCTGTTACACATTGCGCCGCAGATCCGGGTGGAGGCTCGTGCCGAGAATATGCTCGGAGGCGCCAATAACATAGCCGCTGGAACCGACAATGAGTGGATCATGGCGGCCAATGACGCGCAGGTCCTTGCCGGGGTATGGCAGTGTGGCCAAGAAGTGCTTGATGCAGTTCAGCCGGGCACGTTTCTTGTCGTTCGATTTAACAATGGTCCAAGGCGCATCCGCGGTGTCCGTGTAAAAGAACATGGCTTCCTTGGCCTCGGTGTAGTCGCCCCATTTGTCGAGCGACTGACGGTCAATCGGAGAGAGTTTCCATTTCTTGAGCGGCTCGTGCTCGCGCGATTTGAAGCGCCGCAATTGCTCTTCGCGGGTCACTGAGAACCAATATTTATAAAGCCTTATGCCGCTGCGGACGATCATGCGCTCGACTTCGGGTGTCTGGCGCATGAACTCAAGATAGTCTTGGGGGCTACAAAAACCCATGACACGTTCAACACCCGCACGGTTGTACCAGGACCTGTCGAACAGCACGATTTCGCCGCCTGCGGGAAGGTGTTCGATATAGCGCTGGAAAAACCACTGCGTCTTTTCGCGGTCGGTTGGTTTTTCGAGGGCGACAACGCGAGCGCCGCGTGGATTGAGATGTTCAGTAAAACGTTTGATGGTGCCGCCCTTTCCGGCGGCGTCGCGACCTTCAAAAATCAGTACGATCTTTTCCCCTGTCGCCTTGACCCAATCTTGTACTTTAAGGAGTTCGACCTGTAGCTCGGCCTTATGCTTCTCATAGGTCCTGCGGCTGATCTTGCGCTTGTAGGGATATTCACCTGTTTCGAACATCCGGCGGATCTGCTCGGGGTCCTGGCGAGCTTCCGCGATACGGTGGAGAGGATTTGCTGGGGTTGCGCCCGTTGACTCGTCGCCTCTATCGACAATTGCGGAGTTCTCAGCGGTGGCACCGTTGCCTTCGACAGAGGGTGCTTTGGTGTCTGTTTCGTGGTTGGCGGATTTTCTTTGAGATTTTTTTTCTGCGTGCCGCTGGGTCATCAGGCTTCTCCAGTAGTCCTTCTATCAAACGCGAATAGGTGCAATATTTCATCTTGGACCGGAGAAAGTTAAAATGCGACTTAGTTCTATCGCATACTAAAGTTTTGACGAAAGTCGGATTTTGATTCCGCTTTGATTGGCGTTCACAGAAACTCGACAAAGAAGAAGCCAGACGCGGGCTGCGCCTGGCTTCCTTGTTTCGATGTTTCTCTTTCAGTGCGTTGGTCGCGATCTACGGCCCGAAACCTAGATGCCTCAGGCTACACCCATCGCCTTCTTGAGGTTTTGGTCGACGGCGTCGAGAAAGCCAGTGGTCGAGAGCCAGGGTTGGTCAGGGCCGACGAGGAGTGCCAGGTCCTTGGTCATCTGGCCGCCCTCGACAGTGTCAATGCAGACCTTTTCCAGCGTTGCCGCGAACTTGGCGAGTTCCTCATTGTTGTCGAGCTTGGCGCGATGGGCCAGGCCGCGGGTCCAAGCAAAGATCGAGGCGATCGAGTTCGTTGAGGTCTCCTTGCCGTCCTGATGCTGGCGGTAATGACGGGTCACCGTGCCGTGCGCGGCTTCGGCTTCCACCGTTCTGCCGTCAGGTGACATCAGCACCGAGGTCATCAGACCCAGCGAGCCGAAGCCCTGGGCCACCGTATCGGACTGCACGTCGCCGTCGTAGTTCTTACAGGCCCACACGTAACCACCCGACCATTTCATCGCGCAGGCGACCATGTCGTCGATCAGCCGGTGTTCGTAAGTGATGCCGGCTTTTTCGAACTTTTCCTTGAACTCGGCGTCGAAGACTTCTTGGAAGACATCCTTGAAGCGGCCGTCGTAGGCCTTGAGGATGGTGTTCTTGGTCGACAGATAGACGGGATAATTGCGAGCCAGGCCATAGTTCATGGAGGCGCGGGCGAAGTCCATGATGGCTTCGTCCAGGTTATACATGGCCATGGCGACACCACCGCCGGGTGCCTGGAAGACTTCCCGTTCTATGGTCTGGCCGTCTTCGCCGACGAATTTGATCGTCAATGTGCCAGCTCCAGGGAAGACGAAGTCGGTGGCCCGGTACTGATCGCCATAGGCGTGACGGCCGACAACGATGGGCTGCGTCCAACCTGGGACCAGCCGCGGCACGTTCTTGCAGATGATTGGCTCGCGGAAGATGACGCCACCCAGGATGTTGCGGATCGTGCCGTTCGGAGAGCGGTACATGCGCTTCAGCCCGAATTCCTCGACGCGGGCCTCATCCGGAGTGATGGTGGCGCATTTGACGCCGACACCGTGCTTCTTGATGGCATTGGCCGCATCGACTGTAATCTGGTCGTCGGTCTCGTCGCGTTTTTCAATTCCCAGATCATAGTATTCAAGGTTCACATCAAGGTAGGGATGAACCAGCTTGTCCTTGATGAACTGCCAGATAATGCGGGTCATCTCGTCGCCGTCGAGTTCAACGACTGTGCCCGTAACTTTTATTTTTTCCATGGCGTCAGAACCTTTTGTCTTATGGTCTCAGCTTGAGTTGCCGCGAACTTAGCCTCGCGCCGCGGGCCGGCCAAGTCAGCGGAAGGGATTAGGCTTGGGATGGGTACCCATCGATCAATGATGAAGGCAAGATTCAAGAGATATGAGTGACGATCAGCAGATGCCAATCGAGATTAGGGTTGTCGACGGGCATCGGGCGCCGGTTGTTCGTTGTACCGGCGAGACCCTTGCGGATCTCGTGCAGGCAGCCCATGAGCCGCCGATTGATGACACGCTCGCACGCTATGCGGTCAAGGCAAACATAGACCGGGCCGGCTTTGACTGCATCTTAGTCTATTGCGCTGAACGCCAGTGCATCGAGGAACGGGCGACTTGTCCAGGGTGCCGGCGCCGATCGCAGGCGATGGGTCTGGCCAAAATCGAGGATTTTATCGCAGCGCATAGCGCCATTTCGATTGGAGACGAGGAACTTCGGATCTCCGGCAGGGGTGATGGTGTCGTTAGTTTCGACAGCTTTGAAGATTTTTACCGGCGTTGGGCGGGTGAGGAGTACTGGTTCTGGGCACGGCGGGTCCTCAGGAAGTTGCGACACGGTATCCGCCGGGCGAATATCCAGGGCGAGCCGTTTGCTGGAGATGGTGAAACGCCATCGGTGATCTTGGTTGAGCCCCAGCTTGCCGACAACATCGGAATGGTGGCTCGGGCCATGGCGAATTTCGGGCTCGATAATCTGAGGCTTGTGGCGCCCCGTGACGGGTGGCCGAATGAAAGAGCGCGAATCGCTGCTTCCGGTGCGAATTACATCATCGATGAGTCGCAGTGCTTCCCCAGCCTGTCGGAAGCAATGGGTGATTTGAACTGGATGTGCGCAACGACGGCACGGCAGCGGGATCTTCGCAAACCGGTGCTGACGCCCGAACAGGCGGTACAGGAAATGGCCCGGCGAATCGGCGAAGGGCAACGGTGTGGTGTCCTATTCGGGCGAGAAGCCAGCGGGTTGACGACGCCCGAAGTTGCCGAAGCGGACGCATTGGTGATGATTCCAGTCAACAGCAAGTTCGCCTCTTTGAACCTCGCGCAATCGGTGCTCATCCTCGGTTATGCGTGGATTCTTAGCGGTGATGGCGGCAGCCTCGGCCGTGTGACGACCTATGAGAGGCCAGTCCAGGCTGGCTTCCAATACGGAAAGGACACACCGGCCAAGAAGGCGGAGCTCGAAGGCTTCTTCGAGCAGCTGGAAGCGGAACTCGATGCGGCCAGATTCTTTCGTCCGCGGGAGCGCCGCGCCGTTACCGTGCGTGCGATTCGGACTATGTTCCAGCGAATGAACGCAACATCGCACGAGGTGCGCACTCTGCGAGGCGTTATCGGGGCGCTTGCAAAAAAGCGCAAGAATCCTCATAGCGATGTTTGAGCCACTGCAAAGTTGCTCATGCGCCACTTAGCTGTGGGTTGGGGCAAACTGCCCAAGGCTCAGTCGGAGACTCGCCTTATTGGCGACACGATTTGGGTCGAGCGATGCGATAACTTGCAGAGTGGGGAGGCGCATGGGTGAATGGCGGCGGTCGTCCATCCTGGCGCGTTAGGTTGCCGAGTCTCTCGTACCCATTAATCATTGATGCAGGGCTTAAGAACCATGGGGAAGGCTATGAAGGCGGGGATCAGATTGGCGGCTATCACGGCGGTTCTCTTGGCGGCTGGCCCTGCGATCGCGCAGAAGAGTGGGTCAGGCTCGATTAGTGACAAGACTGTCACAATTCTGATGAATTACGCGTGGTCCGCGGTCCCGCCACAGGTCACTTTGCGTTCCGGCAAGGTAGTCAAATTCGAGCGCAGCAAGCGCAAAGAAATCGAAGTCCCGCATTCAGTCGCGAAAGATATCATTATTGCTGCCTATCGATCCTATGAGGCGCAGATCTGTGATCTGCCAGCTGCGCTCGTGGCTAACCGCGATGCCATGATGGCGCGCTTTCTGAAAAAGAAAGATTGGACGGATCAGCAGATTCAGTACGCCAACCTGCTGCACGCTTTTGTCGTCTCCTACATGTCGGGCAAGGTGGAGTTGCGTTACGTTGACGGAGACAAAAAGGAAGTGAAGGTTGACGAGACGCCGGCAGATAAGGTTCTTCAACCGAAAAAGTGCTCCCCCGAGCAGCGTAAGTCTGTGGACGAGCGGATTTATGCCTACTACAAGAGCACACCGGGACTGAAAGAAACGCCCAAGGCGCAATAGGCGGTTGACTGAGCGATATGCGCGCGCGGGAGCGGCAGGTTTGGTTGAAAAACCGCGGTTGACCTTGCGTGCCGGTGAGCCTAAAACTCCCAATCTTGACGAGGCCCCGGTTCGGGGCCTTCGTTTATTGCGCACCCGCGGGAGCATGTAAGATCTTCCACCCGTTTTTGTGGTGACCTTGGTTTTGCAGCTTGCCTGTCGGCCTTGCCGTTCCCTTGAGGAGCGGCGGGCAGAGGAGGGGGCGCTCCAGATACAACTTATCTAACTTTGGAGTGCCAGAAGAATGACCAAGCGCATCCGCGCCAAGCACAAAATTGATCGCCGTATGGGCGAGAACGTCTGGGGCCGGCCGAAGAGCCCGGTTAACAAGCGTGAATCTAAACCTGGCCAGCACGGTGACCGGCGCAGCGGCAAGCTATCGGATTTCGGGCTGCAGCTGCGGGCGAAGCAGAAGCTGAAGGGCTATTACGGTAACATCACCGAAAAGCAGTTCTTGCGGATCTACAAGGAGGCGTCGCGGCTGAAGGGGTCGACGTCCGAGCATATCATTGGGCTGCTGGAGCGGCGCCTCGACGCGCTGGTCTACAGGGCGAAGTTCGTGCCGACCGTGTTCGCAGCGCGCCAGTTCGTCAGCCATGGCCATGTGTCCGTCAACGGCCGTCGCGTAACTATTCCAAGTTATCGCGTCCGCATCGGCGATGTCGTCGAGTTGCGCGACAAGGGTAAGCAGATGGCGCTTGTCATCGAGGCGACGCAGAGCGGTGAGCGCGACGTTCCGGATTATTTGGAAACCGACCACTCGAAGATGACGGCCAAGTTGCTCCGCATTCCCGAACTGAGCGAGGTTCCGTATCCAGTGCAGATGGAACCGAACCTCGTAGTAGAATTCTATTCGCGCTGATCAGGAACGCTGTTGATTGCGGCTGCGGCCGTCGGGCAGCTGTGGTTTCAAGCAAAAAGACCGGTCAAAAACGACCGGTCTTTTTTTGTTTTGGTTCGGATGTCTGCTGCCCTGGTGCCGCTCTGGAAGCAGAACGACGGGACTTCGTCAGTCGCTGCCAAACGGGTTTCCGAAGGGACTGAAGGTCCAACCTTGTGATGCCTTCTTCTTCTTCTTCTTGTACTTCTTGGGCTTCTGTTGCGTGTAGAAGAAGCTCGGACCGCCCAGTGCGTACTGGTTGTTCTCGAAGTAGCCCGCCGCGTAGGTGTTGCGTCGCCCAGGGCCGCCGTAGCGCGGCCGTGATTCTTCAAGCCGCGCAATTTCCTTATTGTGGATGCGGGCTGGATCGCTCCTAGCAATGACTTGGAGTGATTTGCCAGCGAGGGCCTGCTTCAAGCGGCGATCATGGCCATAGATATCGTCCAGGGTTTCGAGCTTGCCGTTTTCGTCGGCGATTACCGTGAAGTAGGTGTTGTGGACGCCGACTTTGGCATGGAGATCCACCCGGTTGTTTTCCTTCGCGCGGCGCCGGAGGTGATCTGCAACTTGCTGCTCATCCCAGTTTGAGGTCTCGCCGAGTACGATTTCAGCCAGCCGCACCGGGTTGCGGACGCGGATGCAGCCATGGCTGAAGGTGCGCGTGCGGCTTTTGAACAAGTGCTTGCTGGGGGTGTCGTGCATGTAAACCGCGTGGTGGTTCGGGAACATGAACTTGACGCGTCCGAGCGGGTTGGAGCTGCCTGCACCCATGACGATGGGGATCGATTTGATGTCGGTGCGACCCCAGTCGTAACGGTGAGGCGAGACGACTTTATCCTCGAACTGGATGCGCATGCCGCGGCGGCGGAGTACATCGAGATCGCCGCCTGCCAAGCGTGGCAGCAGGTCCTTGATCTTGATTGAGTTCGGGATGCCCCACTGGGGTTTGAAAACGACGTGGGTCATGGTGTCGGAAAATACCGGCGTCTGGGTCTTCGTCTTGCCGATGATGATGCGCTCTTCGTGGATGACCGTGTCGTTCTTGACAACCTGGGTGCGGAATGACGGCAGATTGTTCCAGATGTGGATGTCGCCCAATTCGCGGGGCAACCAACGCCATTTCTCCATGTTGGCGACGATGTCCTCGAGCGAGACCCTGCTCCTTGCTCGCTTGCGCGGGCCGCGGACAGTCTCATTGAGCGCCTGGCGGACCTTGTTGTCGTAGACGTGCTTACGCCGCCAGCCCTGCGTCCGCATGAAACGATTGACTGCCTTCATCAGCTTCCGGTCATACAGGTCCTGTCTGCTGAGTGAAGAAGCGGGAACCTTGAGGCGCTTTCGCAATAGGGCGATCTGCGGATGGCGCTCACCACGGCGCAGGCTTGGTCCATATTCCAGAATGATGGGCGTAGGGCCCCGGTCGACAGCCCTTATCGGCTCAAAGCGATCTGGAAATTTGCGGCGCATGTAGACTTCGCGAAGATGTTTGAAGCCGGCATGCGGAGGATGTTGAGCGGCGAGAAGCCCTGAAGGATCATCGGCCTGCGCAATGCGCGGAAGCAGTTCAACGTTGTCGGCCCGATTGGACGAGCGCTCGTACCACAGGCTCATTTCGGTCGGGCGGAAGCGGCCACGGCGGGCATGGTCAACGTATTTGAGCAGATTCAGCGAGAAGTTGAGCTCGAAGTGGATTTTCTGGCGCTCGTCGACGAATTGGGCCGGCAGGTCAAAGCGGTAGTCGGACGGACGAAGGCCCCATTCGTCGGCGTGCGCAAAGTCGCGCATAACTCGCCTGGCGCGCGGGGAAGGCGCATTGCCTTCCACCCAGAGAGGCTGGCGCAGGTGTGCCGCATACAGCGTGCCCAGTTCGTCGAGCCAGTAGGACTTCGTTTCGTCGGGCTTGCGAATCTTCCGGGCTGTGATTTCCCGAAGAAGGCCGACCTGCAGGTCATCACCAGCGGTCCAGATGATCTGTTCAGCGGCGGGACGGGCGGGCTTTGCGAGCGTGTCGCCGCCGATCGTCTCGTTCGCATTCGCCGCCGTGAAGCCCGCTAATACTACTGTCGCCGCCAGCATAAGATTGCAAACGCGCATACCACCTACTCTCGCCATGTGAAGACCCGTAAGATTTGCAAATTCTGGACGATCCTGACAAGCGGTGGACTGAGAAAAGTTGCGAGTGCCAGCAGGAATTAGTTGTTCGATCCTATCACAGATACACGCGAATTCTTAACCAAACTGAATCTAATCCTTATCCGTCGAGCATAACACCTTTTCTTGTCAGCAAGTTTAAGGTTGTTCCAAATCGATGCTCTGGCCGAGTCTGCCGGCTGCATCCTGGATGTATTGCCAGGCGACGCGCCCTGAACGAGCGCCCCTTGTCATGGCCCACTCGAGTGCTTCGCGGCGCAGTTCCTCGTCGGGGATCGCGAGCCCAAGGTGTCGGGCATATCCGTTGACCATCTCCAGGTACTGATCCTGGCTGGCGTTGTGGAAGCCCAGCCAGAGGCCGAACCGATCCGACAGTGAGACCTTTTCCTCGACTGCCTCGGAGGGATTGATGGCGGTGGAGCGCTCGTTTTCGATCATATCGCGCGGCATCAGATGACGACGGTTCGAGGTGGCGTAGAAAATGACATTGTCGGGCCGGCCTTCGATGCCGCCCTCCAGGACCGCCTTCAGAGATTTGTAGGAGGTATCGTCCCGGTCAAAAGAGAGATCATCGCAAAAGACGATGAAGCGGGCGCTATCCTGGCGCATGTGGGTGAGGCAGCGTGGCAGGGTCTCGATATCCTCGCGGTGGATCTCAACCAGCTTCAAGTCACCATGATTTTTCGCGAGCTGGTGGGCGACCTCGGCGTGACAAGCCTTGACGAGCGAGGACTTGCCCATGCCTCGAGCGCCCCACAGCAGGGCATTGTTGGCTGGCATACCGGAGGCGAACCGCTCGGTGTTGGCAAGCAGCTGGGCGGCAGAGTGATCCAGGCCCTTCAGCAGGTGTAAAGGCACGCGATTGACCTTCGGCACCGGCACAAAACACTCCGGATGTGGACGCCAGACGAAAGCTTCGGCGACGGAAAAGTCGGCCTTGGCGGGAGGCGGCGGACTTAAGCGCTCGAGCGCGGAGGCTATGCGGGCCAGATCGTTTTCCAAACTCAGGGTTGGCGGCGTCTCGCGGTCGGGCATGTTTTCTTGGTCCTGGTGAAGTCTTTAACGTATTGTTGTTGCCTGTTAGAGCGGATTTACTTAGCCCGCACATGCAACAACTGGCTAGAGTGAGATTGGAACTGTCCGGCCAATAGTTGAGCATGGTGCGGACAAAGACACACGTGCGGCGTCGGCGATGTTGCAAAGCGGCCCGCGCGCTCTATATTCCGGCTCGAAATAACTTGCCATTGAGGACGAGCGCAGCAGCGTGCCAAACGAGCAAGCTGTCGAATCCGGTACGAGGCCCTTATTGGCGGTGCCGGCGCTTAGTTCATTCCGTTACGAGCGATAAGGACGCGATCAGAAGCGATGTTCATTACTCCCGCATACGCACAAGGTGCCGGCGACCCGTTCGGCGGGCTTGGCGTGCTGTTTCCAATGCTGCTGATGGTTGTGATCTTCTATTTCCTGTTGATCCGGCCGCAACAGCAGCGCGCCAAGGAGCACCGGGACATGATCTCCAAGGTTCGCCGGGGCGATACCGTGGTGACCTCGGGCGGGTTCGTCGGCAAGGTGACCAAGGTGCCCGATGGCACCGATGATATCGAGGTTGAACTCAGCGATCAGATGAAGGTGCGGGTGCTGAAGTCGACGTTGATGGGGGTTCGCTCCAAGGGTGAGCCGGTTAAGGATCAGGCTTGAGCCTTCTCAGAGCCGTTGTGCGGTGGGGCCCTGCGCAGGGCCCCACCGCTGGCAGATGCTTAGGCGATAGACAACAGCGCAAGACAGAAAAGAGCGTCAGGCTCCATGCTGCATTTCAGCCGTTTCAAGATTGGTTTCGTCGTGTTCGTTTGCTTGATGGGCGTGCTGGCAACGCTGCCCAATTTCTTGTCCGAGCAAACCTTGAAATCCTGGCCGACTTTTCTGCCCCATAAGCAGTTGAGCCTGGGTCTCGACCTGAAAGGCGGCGCCCATTTGCTGCTGCAAATGGATTCCAGCGAATTGCGCAAGGATTGGCTCAAGTCACTGCGCGGCGACGTGCGCAAGCAGCTTCGTGACGCCCGTATCAGGTACACCGGACTGGGGCAGACAAAGGATTTGGTCCGCGTCAAACTCGTCAATCAGAGCAAGATGGACGAGGCGTTGAGACGACTTAGAACCTCGATTCCGCAGCCGATTGGCGGCCCATTTGGAGGTGGCGCGGACTATGACGTCGAGGTTGAGCAAGGTCCTGGGGACACTATTGAAGTCATTCCTACAAACGCTGGAATGCAGCAGCGCATCACAGGTGCGATAACGTCCGCGATCGAGGTTATCCGGCGCCGCGTCGACAACATTGGCACCGCAGAACCAAGTATTGTGCGGCAGGGCAACGACCGCATTCTCGTACAGTATCCGGGTCTTGAAGATACCAAGCGACTGAAGGAACTGATCGGCAAGACAGCACGCCTCACCTTCCATGATGTACACCCGACGATGTCGGGCCAGGAGGCCGAGCAGTCGCAGGTGCCGCTTGGCTTCGTCGTTTACCCGGACGCGGAGGACCCAGGCCACTCGTACGTGGTCCGGGAAATACCCCTTATCTACGGGGAAGACCTGGTAGATGCTAACCCGGGCTTTGACCAAAACACCAGTGAGCCGATTATCTCCTTCCGCTTCAACCAAAAAGCTGCGGTCGAGTTCGGCCGTTTCACGTCGCAGAACGTGGGCCGTCCTTTTGCTATTGTGCTCGACAATGGCGTCAAGGACGACGGCTCGCCTGATGTGGTGGTTTTGTCGGCGCCTGTCATCCGTGAACCCATTCTTGGTGGTTCAGGGCAGATTTCAGGAAACTTCTCAGTTCAGTCAGCCAACGACCTTGCTGTTCAGATCCGCTCAGGTGCGTTGCCGGCGACGTTGACGGTTGTCGAAGAGCGAACTGTTGGTCCATCGCTTGGCGCCGACTCGATTGAGGCCGGCGAGTGGGCGGCGCTTGTCGGGGGTATCGGCGTCGCGGCCTTCATGATCTTTGCCTATGGGCTGTTTGGCATATTCGCGCTGCTGGCCGTGCTTGTGAACTTGCTGCTGATCATCGGGACTATGTCGATGATCGGTTCAACGCTGAGTTTGCCGGGTATCGCGGGTCTTATTCTCACGGTGGGCATGGCGGTTGACGCCAACGTGCTGATCTACGAACGAATCCGTGAAGAGATGCGCAATGGAAAGCAGCCTATATCCGCCATAGACAGCGGCTTCTCACGGGCGTTTGGCACGATTATCGACTCCAACCTGACGACGCTGATTGCTGGCGTCGTGATGTTCTGGCTTGGCTCGGGGCCGATCCGGGGCTTCGCTGTGACCCTTTCGCTTGGCATCTTCGCGACGATCTTCACCGCATTCCTGGTCACGCGCCTGATGGTGGCGTTGTGGGTGGCGCGGCAGAAGACCCGCAAGATTCCGGCGCCGCTCTAAAACGCATGATAAGGACCCGCTGATGTTCAAGGGCGTCGACTTCTGGCCGCACGACAAGATCTTTCCGATCATGCAAGTGAGGCGCTCATTTGTGATTACGTCGATTGTGGTATTCTGCTTGGCGGTGGCTTTGTTGGCAACGCGCGGGCTCAACTTCGGGATCGACTTCAAGGGCGGCTCGCTGTTTGAGATCCAATCAAAATCCGGCCCGGTCGACATTGCCGAATTGCGCGCGAAGCTTGGTGGGCTTGGCCTTGGCAGCATGCAGATCCAACAGCTGGATGAGCCGACCGACGCGCTGATCCGCTTCGAACAACAAAAGGCCGCTGAGGGGGAGAGCAGCGAAAAGGCTCAGCAGAACGCGGCCGCAAAGGTGCAGGAAGCGCTCGGGGATGACATCGAGATACGGCGCACGGAGGTGGTTGGGCCTGCTGTGTCCGGAGAACTCGCCTGGGCCGGCATCACGGCTGTGACGTTCGCTATCTTTGGCATCCTGTTTTACATTTGGTTTCGCTTCGAGTGGCAGTTCGCTATCGCCGCGATCGTCGCTCTGGTCCACGACATCACCATCACTCTCGGCGTCTTCAGTATTCTCGGGCTTGACTTCGGATTGAGCGAGGTGGCGGCGCTGCTGACACTTGCGGGGTATTCGATCAACGATACGGTGGTTGTGTTCGACCGCATTCGCGAGAACCTGCGGCGTTACAAGAAGATGGCACTTGATCAGTTGATGAACCTGTCGATCAATGAAACGCTATCGCGCACGGTGCTGACATCGGGCACGACTTTGCTGGCGGTTTTGTCGATCTACGTTTTTGGAACCGAGGTCATCAAGGGTTTCGCCTTCGCGATGATGTTTGGCATCCTGATCGGGACATGGTCGTCGATCTTCGTGGCGTCTCCGTTCCTTCTTTGGATTGGTGTCAAACGCGATTGGTCGGGCATTGCCAAGAGTGACAAGGCCACGGCTGCGGCGCGGTCGTAACGTATTTTTGCCGCACGGTTTGGCGGTGCTTCTGGCAGTGGGTGCGGGATGGCCGATCTGGAGCGAGACGGCGATAGCTCGGCAGCGGCTTTCTTTCCAGGCCAATCGGGGATCGATGCCTATGGCGGCGGCGGGTTCCGATTTGCCGACATGAGCCATCGAGGGTCGCTGCTGTGCTTGCCGAGTGGAATGCATGGCTGGCCTGTGACTGCGATTGATATGGTCGGGCCGCAGTCTTTTGACCAGGTTGTCGCAGAAGCCGACCAGATCGAGGTCCTGCTGTTGGGGACCGGGCAGGAGCAGGTCTTCCTCACTCAAGAGCTTCGTGAAGCCTTGACCGCACGCGGCATTTTCATCGAAGCGATGTCGACGGGCGCGGCGGCGCGTACTTATAACGTGCTGTTGGCTGAACAGCGGGCGGTCGCGGCCGCGCTTATCGCGGTTGACTAGTGGTACAATGCCGGACCCTTCTTTCAGCCCGCCGCAAGAGAGTCGGCTCGCCGTCCGGGATAGCGCCAGGGCATATGCCTTTGATTACTACCTTGCGGCGCTGCTGGCTCCGCGCGCCTATCGCGAGGATCTGATCGCTCTGGCGGCTTTCATCGGTGAGATTGAGCGCGTACCACTACTCGTTAGCGACCCGGCCCTTGGAGAAATCCGTATCAGATGGTGGCTTGACTGGCTCGAAGGTATAGGCGGTCAGGCGCGCAGCGGGAACCCGGTTGCCGACGTCCTCGGCGAGGTGATCAGGCGAAGGCAGCTACCGGTTGGTGTTCTGGCCGAGCTGGTTGAAGCAAGGGCGTTGGAACTCTACGCGCAACCGTTCGCGGACAAGCCGTCGTTGCATGATTATCTTTTCAAGACCAGTGGCGCTTCGGCGCTGGTGGCGGCACAGATTCTAGGTCGGTGCACGCCTGATGATGAAACCGCGGCAGGGCTGCGCGCACTTGGCTGCGCATATGGGGCGGCCCGACAGTTGCTGCGGTTGCCGCATCTGGCCTCACGGGGTCGGTGGGGGCTGACATCGGGCAAAGCGGAGGTTGAGGCCACGGCTTTGTTAGATAGTGACGAGCGGCAACGCGCGGATGCCCGGCGTAAGGATGCGATTGTTGAGGCTTGGTTGCTCCTGAGGATGGCCAACGATTACCTCAAAGGTGATGTGTGCGAAGCTTTTCGTAGGGGCGCGGGGCTGCCTGCCGCTCTGGCCGGGCCCTATCTCACAGCGTTGGAGAGGCAGGGGGATTGGCTGACCAGCGCTGCCGACATTTCGCCGCTGAATCGGGTGTGGCGGCTGTGGCGAGCGCGGCGGACCGGGCGGCTCTAGAACCCTAATGGACCTGGATAGTTTGAAAAGAAGAGAGCCCGCCTGTCGTACCAGGCGGGCCCATTTTATGAAGCTTTCAGTTTAGCAGCTGCTCACCAGTAGCGATGGCGGCGGCAATAGCGACGGCAGTACCGCGGGCCGTGACCAGAGTAGCGGCAAGGCCTGTAACAACGACTGCGGTAACGCCTATAGCCGTAGTAGACAACCGGCGCGGAGTAATAGCGATAGCGGCGGTATCTGCGATAGGGCCGATAGCCATAGCGGCGATATCTGCGGTAGCGGCGATAGCCACGGTAACGGCGAGCACCGCGGTAACGGCGAACGCCGCGGTAGCGCCGGTAGCCACGAACACGACCGCGATAAATGCGTCCACGGCCTCTAAAACCACGGCCTCTAAAACCACGGCCTCGGAAGCCACGTCCGCGGAAGCCACGCCCGCGGCGCCTGACGTCGGTCACCATTTTTCCGCGCAGATCAGCGTTGAGCGCGCCGACGGTGGTTGCGACAGCACCCGTTCCAGCCACCGCGCCAGCCTGAGCAGGCATCGCAAAGGCGAGCAGGCCCATAGACAGTGCAGCGGTGAAAGCTACCGCATATCCCCGTAAACCAACAGGGTTCATTTCATTTCTCCTGAATTCGTGCCGACGGGCCCATGCTAAATTCAAAACAATAATGGCCCGTTTCCCAGCGAAGGTCAGCGACGTCCCCGGCGGTGTAACCGCCTGCAGGGGTCGCATCAGCTGGCCCACGCGCTCCTAAATTTCCCACGGCTGTGTTAAGTTTAGGCTGAAAAACGTCGCAAGGCGACCTCTGTTTGTTCAATCTTTTTCGAAACTGGTTTCTACAATTTGGAAATAAGTCCGCCACGGCAAGATCGGGTTTATGGCGTCGCTGGCGTATCCGCTTCCAGCCACTCATCCAAATGCTGCAGTGCACGTGAAGACACAGCGCGTCGTTTTGCCATGCCGCGTTCCTTGCCCTTCAAGCGACGACCGACGGCATCGTGGGTGGGTGTATCGTCAGCAGCGGGAAGCAAGCCGTAGTTAATGTTCATTGGCTGAAATGACCGCGAGCCGCCTTCGCCATCGGCGGAGATATGGCCGCCGGTGATGTGGGCCAACAAGGCTCCCATGGCAGTCGTCTTGGGAGGCAATGCGGCTGGCTGTCCGCGCCGTTCGGCAGCTGCAAAACGACCGGTCATAAGGCCGACGGCGGCGCTCTCAATGTAGCCCTCGACACCAGTGATCTGGCCGGCGAAGCGCAGCCGCGGATCACTGTTTAGGCGCAAGGTGCCGTCTAGTAGCTTCGGAGAATTCAGGAACGTGTTGCGGTGGAGGCCGCCCAGCCGCGCGAATTGAGCTTCTCCGAGGCCCGGGATCATGCGGAAAATCCGCGTTTGCTCGGCATACTGTAGTTTAGTTTGGAAGCCGACCATGTTCCAAAGTGTACCGAGTGCGTTGTCCTGGCGGAGCTGAACAACGGCATAAGGCCTCTCGCCGGGGTTGCGGGGATCAGTAAGGCCAACCGGCTTCATTGGTCCAAAGCGAAGTGTTTCCCGGCCACGTTCAGCCATGACCTCGATCGGCAGGCAGCCGTTGAAGTAGGGCGTCGATGTCTCCCACTCCTTGAAGGACGTCTTTTCACCGGCCAGCAGGGCGTCGATGAAGGCTTCGTATGTCGGTTTGTCTAGCGGACAATTGAGATAGTCGGCGCCGGTTCCGCCTGGTCCTGGTTTATCATACCTCGACTGGCGCCAGGCGATGTCGAGGTCAACCGATTCAAGATGGATGATCGGTGCGATGGCATCGAAGAAGGCGAGTTGGCCTTCGCCGGTCAACTCTAGGATGGCCTTGCTCAACGAGGGTGAGGTGAGGGGCCCCGTCGCGATGATCACGCTTTCCCAATCAGCTGGTGGCAGGCCAGCGACTTCATTGCGCTCAATGGTTATCAGCGGGTGTTCCTCGAGCCGCAGCGTAACTTCCCTGGCGAAGGCGTCGCGGTCCACCGCTAGCGCGCCACCGGCGGGAAGTTTGTGCAGATCGCCAGCCGCCATTATCAGTGACTGGCAGCGGCGCATCTCCTCATGCAGCAAACCAACGGCGTTGGTCTCCCAATCGTCAGAGCGGAAGGAGTTGGAGCAAACGAGTTCGGCGAAGGAGTCGGTGTTATGGGCATCGGTCATGCGCACCGGACGCATTTCGTGCATCGTCACGGTGACGCCGGACTGGGCAATCTGCCATGCAGCTTCCGAGCCGGCGAGCCCGCCGCCGACAACATGTACGCGTTTTTGATCCATCATTATGTGGAAGCTAAGCGAACGCGTCGCCGTTCACAATCGTTCAACTCAGCATTCCGGCCGCCCGTCGCAATTTGACGCGGGCACGGTTGGTACATGGGCGAGACGTGGCGCGGCAGGTACGTGGGCGAGATTTCTATTTCGGGGCGTAGATCGTTGCCACGTGCGTTGGGAACATGGACGAGGTGTCGACCCATCTACCGAGATTAGAGATCCGGGATCTGGTGAGCGTGAAGCTCACGGTTCCCCGGTGGCAGGTGGGACTTTCACAATAGGGTTTTCTCACGCCATAGATGCGATAGCCGCGTGGTAGTTGGGCGCAATCGCTTTCGCCGCTCGGCATTGTCCAGCAGATCAAATAGGTGGTAAGGCCCGCCTGGGCTTCATCCTTGCTGGCAAATGCCAGTGCGACCAGCAGGACTGCGGCTAGGGTAATGGGCGTGCGCATCATATTTACTCCGGAACGCGATTCTCGTCCGCGGCCGTCCAAGTCATGGCAAGGGCATTTGTTAGCCTTCGCGCGGACAAACTTGACTTTGTTAATTATTTGCTGCGTTAAGCCAGAGATTAACCGCTCGTTTCCGAGGCGCTGCATCAACGTTGAGTCTTGGTGAACGGGTTAGCCTGTGCGGTACACTCTGTGGGCGTGCCAGATGGCAACCACGAGTACGACAGCTCCTCCGCCTTGGTGCAGGAGGCCCAGACAGATGGGGATCTCCGCGGCATTCCCGGCGGCTAGCAACGTCCATATTCCCAGGCCGGCCTGGGCGAGAAACGCGAGGGTCAAGACCCTCGAGGATGTGACGAGGGATTGTGCTGCCCGGTTGAGGGAAACGGTTTGCCAGACAGCGAGGCCGATCAACAGATAGGCGAGCAGTCGGTGGATGAATTGGACCGCCGTGGCGTTGTCGATCAGATTCAGATACCAGGGTGATAATGCCATCAGCCCGCCGGGGATCGCTGCACCGTCCATCAGCGGCCAGGTGTTGTGAGTGAGGCCGGCCTTCAGGCCTGCGACAAAGGCACCAATGACGACCTGAAGAAACAAGGCGGCAACAATGGTGGCCGCGATCCAGCGTTGTCCCGAAGGCAAGGTATGCGAGCTTGTCTCCGTCTTGTTGCCGGCTAGGTCAAAGGCCACCCACACGAGGCTTGCGAGAATGACAAAGGCGGTCACAAGGTGGAGTGCCAGCCGGTAGTGGCTAACGTCAACGCGCTCGACCAGCCCCGATTGGACCATGTACCAACCGAAGAAGCCCTGAAGGCCACCGAGCGCCAATATGGCGAGCAATGCGGGCAAGAGCCCCTTGGGAATCCGGCCAAGCGACCAGAATATTAGCAATGGCACGGCATAGGCGATGCCGATCATGCGTCCGAAGAAGCGATGCGCCCACTCCCACCAGTAGATGAACTTGAACTCAGCAAGCGACATCCCCTTGTTGACCAGCTGGTACTCGGGGATTTGGCGGTATTTTTCGAAGGCTACCAGCCAATCGGCATCAGACAACGGGGGTATCACCCCTAGGAGAGGGAGCCATTCGGTGATCGAGAGCCCTGAATCGGTTAGCCGGGTCGCACCGCCGATAACGATCATGGTAACGACCAATCCTGCGACGGCAAACAGCCAGATGCGGATCGCTGTCAGGGGTGGTTCATCTACGCGTGGATGTGATAGGTCCCGCATGTCACGCGCACTGCGCACAATTTCTTCCTCTCTTGAGATCCAAGGCAGTTAGATGAGGGTAGCAAGCACGTGAGATCAATGCGCCCAAGCGGCGCGGAGTTCTTACGGTCTCGATTGGAGATTGGTCAACTCATGACAATGCGTATGCGAAAGCTGATCGGCACCGTCCTGCTGCTGGTAATGATCACGGTCTACACGCTGCTTGCGATGATTGTCGCGGTGACGCTTGAGGTGAACACGACAAGCGAGTGGGTGGAACTCGCCTATTATGTGGTGGCGGGATTGTTGTGGGTGGTGCCAGCGGCTTGGATCATCTGGTGGATGTCGCGGGATGACGAGGGCTGAATCTGAATCGTGGCAACCAAGAAGGTGGCCCTATGAAAGTGTGCCGGGCCAATTTTTCAGGCCGCGTTCTCGGGGCGAATTCTGGTGTTTTCGAAACGGATTAGGTCGATGTCGGCGACTTCAAATCCGAGGAACGTTCCGGGCAGATCAGGCGCCGCATGCTGATTGCCACTATTGTCATCACTGAGCAGGATGCCGGCATCGAAGCGGCCCTGAATGGTTTCAAACAGGCTACGAGCTGCTTCCTGCTGGCCAACAATCACAATGTGATCGTAGGCCTCGTCGAGGGCATCTAGCAGCAGGTTGAGCTGATCGGCATCCAATCCGTTGGGACCCTCGGCGATTGCCCGGCCGCTGGCGATGAAGTGCACTTGCGTATCGGGTATCCAGCGGACGACGTCTGCAAAGCTTGCCGTGCCCTGTAGCAGTTCAATAAAGCCCGGCGCCTTGGGCAAATCGAGATGCCGGGCAATGCCAACGCCTTCGAGGCTCCAGTCAATAATCAGGGTCTGCTTGCCGGCGCGGTTAAGCCTGCTTGCGGTGTCTACGGTCAGGCCTGCGGTGGTCAGCGGGTCCGATTGGGTCGCAATCAGTGTGCGAAACCCGGTCTTGGCTGTTTGGCTGGACAGCAGCAGGTGCTCGGCAAGATCGCTGGTATTGTGGAAGTGGGCGAACTCATCTTTATCTGCGGTTCCATCTTCGACGGCTTGGGGGGGCTGCTTGCTTGTCGCCACGACCCTTGAGCCTTGCGGAAGCGATGGTGCCTGCCGCTGGTTTGTTTCATTTCCCTCTAGCTTTTCGACGCTCGGTGTTTGGCGTGTGCGTTTGGCAAGCGCAATCATAATGATGATGGTGGCGCCAAGCAGCAGCGTGGCGATCATAACGAAGGGGGTGTAGGGCAAATCATGGGGGAAGTTTGCCGTCTTCGGCGCGTGTGCCGGGGTGATGACCTCGACGGCGATTGTTGAAGTGGGCTTGTCCGCGCCGGCGCGGGCAGCTTCGAACCTCGCCTGGAGCTCAACGAGTTCGCTGCGCTTGACGCTCACTACGGATTCAAGACGGTGCAGTTCACCGGAATCCGGAGGCGGGGACAGCGCCTTGGGTTTCGCCTTTGGCAGACTTGCCAGGATTGCCTGTTCCTGGTCGGCCGCGATAAAGGCCTTCTTGTCTAGTCGAGCGACGATATTGGCGACTTCGCGAGCGATGAGCCGGTTGACCGCGGACAGGTTGGCGCTCAGTCGCTTCATGACGGGATGCGTGGTTTCGAGCTTGCCGGAGCGCTTCAAGAGATCGCGTTCAATGCCGGCGCGCTGGGCGATGAGGTCGTGAACCAGTGGTGACCGCTGGACTTCAGGAATGATCTCGGGCGTGCCTTCGCGCATAAAGTCGCGAGCCGATTTCGCGCGGGCTTCGGCTGCCGAGCGCACCGACCTGATCTGGATGAGTTCGGGAGGCAGATCGCCCCGTTGTTGTTCGAGTTCCCGCCTATTTTGGGAGCCGCGCAGCAGTTCAATGCTGGCACGCAAGGCGGCCACCTGCTCTTCGGAGCTATGCAGTTCGCTGCGCACTGAAGCAATACGGGCGATCCATTCCTGGCGAAGGGCTTGCGATTTTTGCTGAGCTGCGTTGGCGAGTTTTACCCGGTAACGGCTCGCCAGGCGATTTGCGAAAGCGGCGGCGAGCTTCGGATCAGTCGAGGTGAAACTGATTGCAATGGAGTTTGCTGAATCTTCGGCAGACACGTTCAGGCGCCGAGACACTTCATTGTGGACCCGTTCTTTTTCGTTCAGCTGGCTTTGATCGCGAGCCAGTCCGATTTTTCGCAGCAAACCAGAGAAAGTGTCCACGGGGCCGTGCACCGGATTGAACTCCCGCCGGTTGCGCATGCGCAAGCCTTTGGCGACCGCCTCAAGGAGCGCTGGCGACTGGATGGCCTTGATGTGGGGGCCAACGGTCCTTTCATTGGCCAGGGCTGACAGACTGCCCGTGCTTGCTTGATCATTCGAAGCGGTGAGCCGCTCGGCTTTGTCCGAGGCCATGATGCCTATCACCGACTTGGCGGTATGGCGGGGAGCGATCGTTGCTAGTGTCAGATAGGTCAGAACCCCTGCAACGAGCGAAAGCGCAATCAGCTTGGGTAACTCGCGCCGCAGGATCGCAATGAGGGCTTTCGGATCGATATCATCGGATGAGGCTGGGGAGGGCGCGCGCATACTTACAATCTCTACTCGGTGAATATTTGGCCCGAATTAGAACGCGGCAGGGGTAACAATTCCCTTAATTGCCACGAATTGGCGCGTTTGCTCAGTGTTTGTTAACCAGTGTCGCTTTAGCTGCAGAGTGATGTTTTTTGTCCTGCTTGGGCGGGCGGCTGTCGCACCTTCGGCAGGCCAATCCTGGAGATGCCCCGCATGACCCATACGCTTCGTGTTTTGCATATTCTGCGCGCGCCCGATGCAGGATTGTTTCGCCATGTCCGCGATGTTGCGTTAGAGCAAGTCCGGTGGGGCCTCGACGTCGGCGTGTTATGCGATGCAGAATCTAGCTCCGGCCTGGCTGGTCAGCAGCTGGCGCAGTTGGAACCGTGCCTGCCACTGGGTTTGCACGTCACGCCTATGGGCAGGAGCCCCGGCGTGACGGACATCCGCGCCATCGCGGAAACGCGGCGTCTGACGCGTGAGCTCAATATCGATGTGCTGCACGGTCATGGTTTGAAGGGCGGGCTTTTCTCGCGCCTCGGTGGCACCTTGCCGGCTGGGCGGAAGGGGCTTGCTCCCTTAAGATTCTATTCTCCGCATGGCCGTGGTCTGCGCCATTTCGATGGGTCGATCAAAGGCAATGTCGTTGTATCGGCTGAAGTCGCCTTGACCCGGCTGACCGACGGTTTGATCTTCGACAGCGCGTTTGCTCGCGACAGATACGCCGCTTCGATCAACCTCGAGGCTGTGCCAAACCGGGTCATTTACAACGGCTTGTCGGAAGCTGACTTCGCGCCGCACGAACTTGGCGATGGTGCTGCTGAGTTCTTGTTTGTCGGCGAGTTGCTGCGCTCAAAGGGAGCCGATGTCCTGTTGGATGCGCTGCATCGTCTTGATCCATCGGTCGGCCGGGCGGTGATTGTGGGGGGCGGACCCGAGGCGGCGCGGCTAAAGGCGCAGGCTCACCGGCTGGGCCTTGGGGCCCGCGTTGCTTTCGCTGGTGCCATGCCTCTGCCGAGGGCGCTTGCGATGGGTAAGACGCTGGTTATTCCGTCGCGGGCCGAGAGCCTTCCCTACATCGCCTTGGAAGCCGCCGCGGCGGGTGTTCCCATGGTCGCGACCAAGGTTGGTGGCGTGCCTGAAATCATTGAAGGCAGCGATACCCGGCTTGTTCCGGTTAACGATCCGGACGCGCTGGCTTGCGCCATGGCTCTCGCCGCCGATGATTTCGAAGCTGCGCAGGCACGCGCTCAGCGGCTTCGGACGATTGTTCAAGAGCGTTTCAGTACGGCACAAATGGTGCGGTCTGTGTTGGAGTTCTACCGCGATGGTTTATTGCGGATCAGCATGGTGGGGCCGCCCAAAGTCTCAGAGTCTGCCCAAGTTTACTGTAATGAGGAGAATTCCTGAACCCGTGTTAACGGCAATGCCGAAGTAGCACGGCTAATGCTCATTGCTCCGTAACTCACCTGAGTGGATCGGAGCAGAGTTTCATGAGCGTCGTTAAGAACGCATCCAAGGACACGGATGCCTCCGGACTGGCGTACACTCTACCGACAGTGGCGGCGGTACCGCGAGCTGCGGACGTTCCGCTAGCGCGAAGCGATAGGCTTAGATCGCGTCGCATCCTCGCCGACGTGGTGCGGATGACCGATTTCCTGGTGGCAGTGCTCGCCGGCTTGGCGGTCGCGGCGCTTTCGAGTGACGGGATGATTGCGGCTCATGCCCCTGGGCATCTGGTGGCGGTTGCTGCGACCAGCGTTATGCTTGTGTTCGTGCTTGACCGGCTGGGGCTCTACCAGGTCTCCAGGTTCGCCTCGGTCGTTGCGCAAATCCCCCGGGTTGTGCTGGCGTGGGCGGTGGTTCTCACGGCGCTGGCGGCAAGCGTTTATTGGTTCAACCTTGGTGACGTGTTTTCTCGGGCCTGGCTGCCGTCGTGGTTTGCGGCTGGCGCTGCTTGTATCACCGTGGAACGGTCCCTCATTGCTTGTCTGGTGCGGTGCTGGACCAAAACGGGGCGGCTCTATCGCCGCGCCGTTATCTACGGTGGCGGTGCGAATGCCGTGGAACTGGTCCGAGTCATTGAAGTTGATGCTGAGACCGACATCCGTATTTTCGGGGTCTTCGATGATCGGCTGAGTGACCGGGTCTCGGTGCAGCACCAACGCTATCCGACGCTCGGACCGCTCAGTGCTCTCATCTCAATGGCGCGTTCGACGCGCATCGACCTTGTGAATATCGCGCTTCCGCTCAGCGCCCAAGACCGGATCGTGGAGGTCGCGGATGAACTCTCCCAGCTGCCCGTTGATGTGAAGATCCCGGCCAGCTTCAGCCAGGTCCGGTTTTCGCCCGGGACATATACACGGGTAGGTTCTATCGCGATGCTCGATGTTGCCGAGAAGGCAATGACGGGCTGGGGCGGCGTTGGAAAGTGGCTGTTCGACAAGATCACCGCGGGGCTGTCTTTGTTGCTGCTGGCGCCCGTGATGGCGGCCGTCGCGATTGCGGTGAAGCTCGACAGCCGTGGTCCGGTGCTGTTCTGGCAGAAGCGCTACGGCTTCAACAATGAGCTTATCGAGGTGTTCAAGTTCCGCTCGATGTACACGGATATGTGCGATGTGGCGGCTTCGAAACTGGTGACCAAGGAAGATCCAAGGGTCACACCCGTCGGCCGGTTTATCCGCAAGACAAGCATTGATGAGCTGCCGCAGCTTTTCAACGTGTTGCTTGGCGATCTTTCGCTGGTCGGTCCACGTCCCCATGCAGTGGCCGCCAAGGCCGGTGAGGAACTCTACAACGACGTCGTCAAGAGCTACTTCAAGCGGCCCAAGGTTAAACCCGGCATTACCGGCTGGGCGCAGATCAATGGCTGGCGCGGAGAGACCGACACGCGCGAGAAGATCGAGAAGCGTGTCGAATTCGACCTCTACATCTTGTTGAAGACTGAAAACTCCTACTAGAGCGGTTCAAGTTAGCTGGAAGCAGTTAGTGTTTCTCAAGCGGCGTCGTGTCGCGACGGCTGGAGGGCGGAGCAGAGCGTAGCACTCGTTACGGGCAGGCCGGCAGACGAACTGGCGTGCCGCCGTCCGGCCTCGCCGCGCAGGTGTTCTTTGGTCCAATTGCCGCGTCCAATTGGACCGTTCTTGACAAGTGTCAAATTGAGTTGTCCCGGTGCCCGCTATGGATTTTTATGCGGTTTTTCGCCTTGTGCGGGAAACCCAATGCATGCTGGCGCCCGGGAACAAGAGAATGCGACCTGAGACACTGAAGCGGTATGCCGGCGCGGTGCCGCGCTATACCAGTTATCCGACTGCTCCGCACTTTTCAGAGCACACAGGCGCTAACGAATATCGCTCCTGGCTTGCCGCGTTGCCGGCTGATGCGCGGTTGTCGCTCTATCTCCACGTGCCTTACTGCGATGAGCTGTGCTGGTATTGCGGATGCAATACGAAGGCGACGCAGAAGTACGAACCGGTCTCCACATATGTTGCGCACTTGATCGATGAGATTGATCTTGTGTGCGAGGCCGTTGGTGACAAACGCGTCGCGGACCACATCCATTTCGGTGGTGGATCGCCCAGTATTCTCAAAGCAGACGATATCCATTGTCTGGGTGAGAGATTGCGCGGCCTGGCCGAAATCTCAGATGACGCAGAATTCGCGGTCGAAGTTGACCCGCGGAAAATTGATGAGGAACGGATCGCTGCGTTTGCCGCAATCGGTGTCAACCGGTTGAGCGTTGGCGTGCAGGACTTCGCGCCACAGGTGCAGATGGCGATCAACCGCATGCAGTCGTATGAGAAGACGCAGTCAGTGATCTACGACTTCCGGCGCCATGGTGTGCAATCGGTCAATATCGATCTCGTTTATGGGTTGCCGTATCAGACTAAGGAAAGCGTCGAGCAAACGATCGAGCAGGTTTTGCTGTTGAAGCCTGACCGGGTGGCATTGTTTGGCTATGCGCACTTGCCGGAGCGCCTTACGCATCAGCGGCTGCTTCCATCAGAACATCTGCCGGGTTCCTTGGAGCGGTTCGCGCAGGCCAATTGTGCTGCAAAATCGCTCGTTGACGCGGGCTACGTGCGCGTTGGTCTCGATCACTTTGCGCGGCCTGATGACAGGTTGGCCAGGGGCGACGTGCGGCGTAACTTCCAAGGCTACACGACCGATGAGGCCGGCGTGCTGATCGGGATTGGGGCCTCGGCGATCGGGCGACTCCCGCAAGGCTATGTGCAGAATGCGGTTTCGACGGCGGAGTATCAGCGCCGTACCGAGGCAGGCAAATTGGCGACGCAGCGCGGCCATGCCATGTCGCAAGACGATGAAATCAGAGCACTGGTTATTGAACGGCTCATGTGCGGGCTGCATTTTCCCGAGCTTGAGTTGGTTGAGCGTTATGGGGATGCGGCGCGCGGCGTCGTCGATGAAGCACGGCAACTCCTGAAATCCGAGACGGATGGTCTGATCTGTGCCGACCCGGACGGAGACGGTTTTAGGGTGACAGAAAAGGGTCGCCTGTTTGTTCGATCAGTCGCGTCGGTGTTTGACGCCTATCTCAACACTGCGGAGGTGCGCCATTCAGCTGGCGTCTGAGGCCGCAAGGGGGATATCGAAGCAGGAGCTGTCTGCCATGTCGCGATCCTGCTTGGTGCGGTGTTCAGCTTCGATTTCAGATGGTGCTCGCAAGGTGGCGATGGAGTAGCCGAGGTCGGCGCCCGACTTGCCGATCGAAACCGAACGCTGTTGTGCCATGCTGGCACTTGCCGCTGTTTCACCGATGAACTCGGCATAGGTAATGCGGGAGAGGTTCTTTGTGTAGATCGCGAAGAACGGGCTGGCCATTTGTTTTCCTGTTATCGCTTGGCACAATACGACGACTGCGCCCCAATTCATGCAATTGGTACGTCAGCTGACGAATTGGTTCAGATCGGGTGCGACGTTGGCGGATCATTAGGGTTTTGGAACCCCGCGGCGCTGACGCCGCGGGATCCCTAAGCCGCGAGGCGAAGCGCATCTGCTTCAGCAAAAAGCGCTTCGAGGTTGGCCGGGTTCAACTCGAGTCCGGCATTTCCCTTGGCTGCCGTGTAAGGCTGCCAGAGTTCCTTCCATTGGGCCGGCTTCAACGTGAATTCCTCGGAGTTCGCTTGCAATGCCAGGGTTGGGTCGGCCGAAAACTGATCGACCCAGTTGCGAGCAAAGATCCGAACCCCCTCCGAAGGCCGGCGGTTGCTTGGGCCATGGAGTTGATTGATGGAATACCCGTTGCGGTGCGCTTGGCACCGGATCTCCAACGTAGCGATGTGGTCGACACCGTCGCGCACGGAGAAGATCAAGCTTTGACCGGTAGCCACCTGCTGGGCGTAGTCGCCCACGCAGTGGTTCATGATACGGCCCTCCTCGCGAAGCTGCGGCCCGGTCCGCAAGGGGACCATGCGCAGCCCACCCGAAGGGCGCCGGCTGTAACGGCCGAAGCCACGACGGGGCCACTCCGGCTTGAAAAGCCGGGCGATACGATCAAGCCAAGCCTGCATGGCATGCACGGCCTTTGGAAAGCGCATGGATGGTTGCCATGGCTTTTCCATCAGCTCGTGGGCCAGGCCTCGCGGATGGAGCGAGAACCAGGCAAATATCGCCAGCGGACGTAGAGGCACTCGGTCCGTCGGAAGCGGCCGTGCGAACGGCGGTTTCTCGGCGGCAATCCACAGTGCAAACTCCTCGTCGGCGGCCTGGCCGGCGAAGCACACCCAGTTCAGCCAGCAAACCGCATGCGCAGGATTCTGCGGGATGCGGCCTGCAATGCGGCGGGCGAACTTTTCACCATCCGGGAACGCCGTCGGGGTACCGGAGAACGCCTCCGGCGGCACGCGCTTCAGCCACATTGGAATTCCAAGCGGCTTGGCGACGTCCTGCAAGCTGCTGCCTTCCTTCACGCGACGAACGGCTTCGCCCGTTGCATCGGGACCAACCGAGTTCGTTGCGATCACGTAGGCGGCGGCGGGGAAACTGATGATCAGGTCCCCGAGGCGCGGCGAGATGCTGGCAAGGCGGCGCAAACGCCGGCGTGCACTGCGCTCGAAACGCCCAATCTGCTGCTCGATCGCTTCTGCTTTCTTGATTTGGCTAATCACGATTGTCACCCAAACGAAGACAAAAGGACAAAGCTGAGCAACGGCACGCAAAAACCCGTTTCCAGAAACGAGACCGTTTCCAGATTGATGTTATTGCGCAAAAGAAATTCCAGACTTATTGCGGACGCCGATTGGCTGCGCCGCAAAACGAAATTTCAGTTGCTGATCGCTTCGTCGAAGTTTGTTTCGCAAGAACCCGGACAGCACCGAGCGGAGCCGCGGTTGCCCACGGTTACCACCAGGCCCGAATTAGATCAGAGCCCAGTCCAGATCAGGTCTTAGTACTGGTTCAGCAAGGTCCTGAGGTGTCTTGCGGACATCTGTCCGTGCCGTGCGCAACGAGCCACACGACATCGCACAATGTGTCGAGCCTTTGCTGGTTTTTGCTGCGCATCTGGAACCTCATGGGATTGGTCGATTAGACGACGCGGAAATAAGCAGACAATTGCGACAAATCAAGGGAGAAAACGCAAAAAAATTATTGGCGTGCTCCACTGTATTGTGAAGCACGCTCTATTCGCCCGCGATTTCGTTTATTGAGGGCGCAGGGCACGCCCTTTGAGAGGCTATTAGCTATTAAGCGAGGTTGTTGAAGGTCGGCCCAAAGGATGTTGAGCGCGGGAATCTCGGTGGCACGCTGCGGCCAGCCTGAGCGCGTGCTCCAATCCAGTCGGTCATATCGACCAGCGATAAGGTGAAGGTTCGTCCGGCGCTGTCGACCCAAGTCAGTCCGGCGGCGGTCTCGAACGTGCGTGCGTCGGCCAGACCACCATCCTTGAAGCGCTGGAGAATAACGCCCTTGCCGCGAGTCATCTCATTGATTTCGGCTGTCTCAAAAACCAGCATGCGGCGATTCTCACCGACAATGGCGATGCGATCACCTTCGACCGGGATGACGAGGCGAGCTTCGTCCGGCTCGGACACATTGAGGACCTGCTTGCCCTTGCGGGTTGAGGCAATGACCTCGTCCTCCGGGACGATGAAGCCATAACCCGCAGTCGAGGCGACGAGCAGACTGCGGCCCGGCTCGTGGACGAAGGCCGTTACGATGTCGTGATTGTCGTCGAGGTCGACCATCAAACGCACGGGTTCGCCGTGGCCGCGACCGCCTGGAAGCTGGCTTGCCTCCAGCGTGTAGAAGCGGCCGCTCGTGGCGAACAGCAGGATCTTGTCGATGGTGCTGGCGTGGAAGGCGCGCCGCATCTTGTCGCCCTGCTTGAAGTCGACGCGGGAGAGGTCGTCGAGGTGGCCCTTCATGGCGCGTACCCAGCCCTTTTCGGACAGGATGATGGTGATCGGTTCCTTTTCGACAAAGGCCTGCTCGAGATCGATCTCAACATCGGGCTCGTCACCGAATGAGCTGCGCCGGCGGCCTATGTCGGTCTTCTTGGAGTAGCGCTCACGGGTCTTTTTGATTTCGTCGGCGATGGTTCCCCACTGCAGGTCTTCGGAGGCGAGCAGGGCCTTGATCTCCTCGCGCTCGGCGGACAAGCGTTCGTGCTCTGCTCGGATCTCGAATTCTTCAAGCTTGGAGAGGGCCCGCAAGCGGAGATTCAAAATTGCTTCGGCCTGGACATCGGTGAGTTTGAAGGTGTCGATCAGCTTTTGTTTCGGGTCGTCTTCAAAGCGGACGATGCGGATCACTTCGTCGATGTTGAGGTAGGCGATCAAATAGCCATCAAGGACCTCAAGGCGATGCTCAATCTTGTTCAGGCGATGCTGCGAGCGGCGGATCAGTGTTTCGACGCGGTGTTCAAGCCATTGCTGCAAGACGTCGCGGAGCGAGAGTACGCCTGGGATCTGGCCTGCGGACAGGACGTTCATGTTGAGCCCGAAACGCACTTCCAGATCGGTAAGCTTGAAGAGGCTTTCCATTAACACGACGGGGTCAACCGTGCGGCTCTTGGGTTCAAGCACGAGGCGGATTTCCTCGGCGGACTCGTCGCGGATGTCACCTAGTAGAGGCAGTTTGCGCTCGGTCATCAGTTCGGCGATGCGTTCGACCAGCTTCGCCTTCTGGACCTGATAGGGGACTTCGGTGACGACGATCTGGTAGCCGCCGCGGCTGGTATCCTCGCGGTCCCATTTGGCGCGGACACGAAAACCGCCGCGTCCGGTCTCATAGGCCTCGATGATCTGTTCGCGCGGTTCGACGACGACGCCGCCGGTCGGAAAGTCCGGGCCCGGGATGAAGTCGACCAGCTTCTGCGTCGTTGCACCGGGATGCTTGATCAGGTGCAGCAGTGCGTTGCAGAGCTCTTCGGCGTTGTGCGGCGGGATGTTGGTGGCCATGCCAACGGCGATACCCGAGGCGCCGTTGGCGAGTAGGTTAGGGAATGCCGACGGGAGTATGACGGGTTCGCTATTGGAGCCGTCGTAAGTGGGCTTGAAGTCAACGGTGTCCTGGTCGATGCCCTCAAGCAGGAGCTGGGAGGTGATGGCTAGGCGGGCCTCAGTATAGCGCATGGCCGCGGCGCTATCACCGTCGATGTTGCCGAAGTTGCCCTGGCCGTCGACGAGCGGATAGCGGACCATGAAGTCCTGTGCGAGGCGCACGAGTGCATCGTAGATGGCTTGGTCGCCGTGCGGGTGGAAATTGCCCATCACCTCGCCGACGATCTTCGCGCACTTCTTGTACGCGGAATCCGGATTGAGCTTGAGTTCGCGCATGGCGAACAAGATGCGCCGGTGGACCGGTTTGAGGCCGTCGCGGACGTCCGGCAGCGCGCGGCCCATGATGGTGGACAGCGCATAGGCGAGATAGCGCTCTTCAAGGGCCTGACGTAGGGGAACGGGCTCGATTGGCCCTTCGTCGGGTAGAATCGGTTTCTTGCTCATGAGTTCGGGTTACTTCGCAGGGCCTCTGGGCTCAAGTGCCGGAGCGCCACACACCACAGACTGGTGGCTGGGCTGGAAGAGAGCGGCTTTTTTGTGCGATCTGCAACCTTATTTTGACCGTACATACGGGCTATGTTGCGTTGCCGAACATTTTATCTTAAGAAGTGTCTTGACAAAATAGGGGTAATTATTGTTGCCCCCAGGGGGCATTTGCATCCCGGATTCCGACCTCATCCATCCATCAGCCTGAAAGGTGACTGGCGACATGGCACGCGTCACAGTCGAAGATTGCGTCGACAAAGTCGAGAACCGTTTTGAGCTCGTTCTGCTCGCCGCGCACCGCGCACGAGCGATTTCGGGCGGAAGTGCGGTTACCGTCGACCCCGACAAAGATAAGAATCCGGTGATCGCGCTGCGCGAGATCGCCGAGCAGACGGTACAGACCGAAGACATGCGCGAGGGGCTCATCCACTCCCTGCAAAAGAACGTCGAAGTCGACGAGCCGGAGGCTGCCGCGGCTCCGGTGATGCAAACCGAGCGCCGCCTGCCAATGCTGGGGCGCGACGACATGTCGACGGACACCGTCGTGGATGTCCTCACCGAAGAGCAATTGCTGCGTGGTTTGGAGAGCATGACGCCAACCGAGCCGTCGGCGACGATTGGCAACAGCTCGCGCGATCGTGGCCGTTAATTGCCGCAGGCGTCTTTGACACGGCTTATCGAAATTTATAATGCCGGCCCTAATCAGGGTCGGCACTGTCTTTTGGGGGAACCATAGCGTTCCTGGCCGATGCTGATGTTCGTCGCTGGGTAACCTGTCGGCCAATCAGAGAATCGCCTTTGTCGGCGTGCGGGCGTACACTCTTCTCGTGACGCCACCAACCAGCCCCGTGATCGGACCATGATGCGCCAGTATGAACTGGTCGAGCGTGTTTTGAGCTACGACCCAGAGGCCAATGAGGCCCTGCTCAATCGCGCCTACGTCTATGCGATGAAGGCGCACAAGCATCAGGCGCGGGCGAACGGTGATCCTTATTTTTCTCATCCCCTCGAAGTAGCCGCCATTCTGACCGATCTCAAGCTTGACGACGCGACGATCGCCACCGCGCTGTTGCATGATGTGATCGAAGATACGGATGCGACGCGCACCGAGATCGACCAGTTGTTTGGCCGTGAGATTGGAGCGCTGGTCGATGGGCTCACCAAAATCAAGAAACTGGACCTCGTCTCCAAGAAGGCCGAGCAGGCGGAGAACTTCCGCAAGCTTCTGGTGGCAATCTCCAGCGACATCCGAGTGTTGCTCGTCAAGCTTGCCGACCGGCTGCACAATATGCGGACGATCGAGCACAAACGTGAAGCCAGCCGCAAGCGGACCTCGCAGGAGACGCTTGATATCTATGCGCCGCTGGCCGGTCGCATGGGGATGCAGGCGATCCGTGACGAATTGGAAGACCTCGCCTTCCGTTGGCTGCAGCCGGAGGCCTACGAGACTGTCACCAACAAGCTTGAGCAACTGCGCGCGAAGAACAAGCGGCTGGTTGAGGAGATCCGGCTGGCGCTGGAGGTGAAGCTGGTGGATGTGGGCATCGAGGCGCGCGTAAAGGGGCGCGAGAAAAAGGCCTATTCGGTCTGGCGAAAAATGGAAAACAAGCAAATCAGCTTGGAGAAGCTGTCCGACATCTACGGCTTCCGCGTGATCGTGAACAGCGTCGAGGACTGCTACCGCGTGCTCGGCGTCATCCATACGACGTGGCGGCAGGTGCCGGGCCGGTTCAAGGACTATGTTTCGACGCCCAAGGGAAACGCTTATCAATCAATTCATACGACGGTGCTTGGCCCGCAAAACCAACGCATTGAGCTACAGATCCGAACTCAGCAGATGCACGATGTCGCCGAATTCGGTGTTGCCGCGCATGCGATCTATAAGGAGTTTGGGGCGGCGAGCGAGAAGATCGAGGGCGGACTAGATCAAGACAGCGGCCCGTATCTTTGGTTGCGGCAGCTGGTGGAGACGCTGCTTGAGGGCGCGAACTCCGAGGAATTCCTCGAGCACACCAAGTTGGAGCTGTTTCAGGACCAGGTGTTTTGTTTCACGCCCAATGGACGGCTGATCGCGCTGCCGCGGGGCGCGACGCCCATCGATTTTGCTTACGCGGTTCACACCGACGTCGGAAACTCCGCGCAGTCGGCCTTTATCAACGGCCGGCAGATGCCAATGGATACGCGACTGCGCAACGGAGATGAGGTGCGGATTGGGACGTCCAAGACGGCCACACCGCCGGCGGCCTGGGAGGCGATTGCGGTCACGGGGCGGGCGCGGGGAGCGATCCGTCGCTCGGTGCGAGGTTCACTGCGCCGCCAATATGCCGAGCTTGGACGGCGTCTGGTGGCGGCAGAGTTCAAGCGTTACGGCGAGGAATTCACGCAGGAATGTCTGGAACGCGCCCTGCCCCGGTTGGCAGCCGGCCCCAAGACGCTGGAAGATGTACTTGCCAGTGTTGCGCGCAATGAACTCCCTGCGCGCGATGTCGTTCAGGCGGCCCTGCCAGAAGTGAAGCTTGGGCAGGCGCTGCCGGCCTATAAACCGAGGAATCGCCACCGTCGGGGACGCAGCCAAGAAGGCTGGTTCAACCTGTCAAAGGTGATCGGCCTCAAGTTCCGCATGTCGGGCGATGGGCGAGAAGACCCAAGCAAGGGTGTGTCCAGCATTCCGATTCGCGGCCTCAAAGGAGACCTGCCGGTAACGTTCGCAGATGGCGGGGCCGTCCCAGGTGACCGGATTGTCGGCGTCTTGACGAATGACGAAGGAATCCGCATCTTCCAGATTCACTCGCCCCAGTTGATGGAGTTCGAACACGAGAAGTGGATCGACGTAACGTGGGATGTCGATCCTAACAGCCCCGAGAGGTTTCCGGCCCATATCAAGGTCACCGCGCTGAATGCGCCGGGAAGTCTCGCTGAGATTGCACAGCTTATCGGGGAAGCGGACGGTAACATCGATGAAGTGCGTATGGTTGGGCGTGGGAGGGATTTCACCGAGATGCTAATCGAGGTGGAAGTGTGGGATCTGGATCACTTGAACCACATACTTAATGGGTTGAAGTCGAAAGGCGTGGTGAATAATGCCGAACGCGTCTTTGATTAGGGCGCGAGACGCCAACTGCCATTCGTGACCGGACGTGAGGGTCGGGGGGCCTAATAGATGATGTTCGATCGGCGTATGCCGCCGACGTATTCTGAACAATTGCGCATTCTCTTATGGCCGCGAACCAGCTGGGAGCGCTCGCTGCGCTATGTCACCTTGCGATTGTTGCGTGTCAGAGCGACGCCGCATCAGCTTGCGCTGGGTTGCGCCATCGGTGTGTTCGCTTCGATCACGCCGTTTGTTGGCATGCAAATGGCGCTGGCCGGTCTCATTGCTATGATACTGCAGGCAAGCTTCACGGCGGCCATGCTAGGAACGCTGCTTGGCAATCCGATCGTTTGGGCGATCCTCTGGCCGGCCACCTACTCGATCGGCGGTTTTCTTCTCGGCGTGTCGGGAGGATTTGATGCGATTGTGCTTAAAGAACATTTTGGGGCAATGTGGGAGAGTGTCCGGCAGTTTTCGCCCGACATGATCAGCGCAGCTTTCGCTATTTTGTGGCCGATAGTGAAACCGATGCTGGTGGGAAGTGTGCCGGTTGGGCTAGCCTTGGGCGGTACGATCTATCTTATTACGAGGCGGGCCGCGACACTTCATCAGTCGCGCCGATTCAGGTCTGATGGCTATGACAGTGGTTATCCACTCGGCGCACTCCTTGCTTCCTACGATCCAGCCTATTCATGATAGGAAACCACGAAACCGAGACAGCTGACAGCCTGAGGCTAGGCGTCAACATCGATCACGTAGCGACGATCCGAAATGCACGCGGCGGCCGGCATCCTGATCCTCTGCGCGCCGCCCACATTGCGATCGAGGGTGGGGCGGACGGAATCACCGCGCATTTGAGGGAAGATCGTCGCCACATTTCCGATAGCGATATCGCCCGGCTGAAGGCTGAGCTGACGCGGCCGCTCAATCTTGAGATGGCTGCGACTGATGAGATGGTCAGCATTGCGCTGAGGCATTTGCCGCATGCCTGTTGTCTGGTGCCCGAGCGGCGCGAGGAGCGCACGACGGAGGGAGGACTAGATGTCGCGGCCGGGGGAGATGCGCTGCTTGGCGTCGTCGACCAGCTCAAGTCCGCCGGGATTCGTGTGTCGCTATTTATCGAAGCTGATGAAAAGGTCATTGAGTTAGCCGCTCGTGTTGGAGCCGATATCGTCGAACTTCATACCGGGGCCTATTGCGAGCGGGCGCTGGAAGATAATGCGTCGGGTTTGGCTGCTGAGCTAGAACGCCTGAAACGAGGGGCACGAGTGGCTAATGAGTTGGGACTAGAGGTTCACGCCGGCCATGGTTTGACCTACAATACTGTTAAAGCTGTTGCGAGGCTGTCAGAGGTTAAAGAACTCAACATCGGACATTTTCTCATCGGTGAATCGATATTTGGCGGCCTTACAGCCGCGGTTCAGCATATGCGTGCGTTAATGGAGCAAGCCCGGCGAGAAGCTTAGTGGGTTGACGCTGCCGGGGGCCACATTGTGATTTGAGTAGTGGACGGCATGATCCTAGGGCTTGTAAACGATCTCATCGATATACGGCGGATCGAGAGGGCGCTGGAGCGGTTTGGTGATCGTTTCATTCAACGAGTGTTCACGGAAGTCGAGCAACAGCGCTCTGAACGGCATGCTATGGTGCGCGCGGCCTCCTACGCCAAGCGCTTCGCGGCCAGGGAGGCCTGTTCGAAGGCCCTGGTTGCGGGGTTTCGGCAAGGGGTGTGCTGGAGGGATATCGGGGTCGTCAATTTGCCTTCGGGCCGGCCTACCTTGCATTTGACAGGGGGGCTGCTGGCCACCTCAAGCGCCGAGTGCCGGCGGGATATGAACCCCGCATCGATATGAGAATGACGGATGATTTCCCCGCGGCTCAGGCGATCGTTATTGTCTCGGGCCTTAGACAAGAAGGGGATGCCCTTGGATAAAGCTTACGGCCGGTGGTTTGCAGCGAAGCAGCTAACCAGTTATAGCGGGCGGACTTTATTTTGGTCTCCGGTCATCGGAGAGGTGCGGTGGCGAGGAGCCGGAAATGAGTGTTGAATCGGACGTGTCCAAGCGGGGCGAGAGCGGCTGGTGGGAGCTGATGAAGATCGTCATCCAGGCGCTCGCAATCGCTTTGGTCGTTCGAGTATTCTTCTATCAGCCCTTTAATATACCGTCCGGCTCCATGAAGGACACGCTGCTCATAGGTGATTACCTGTTTGTATCGAAGCTGTCCTATGGTTACAGCCGCTATTCGTTCCCGTTCAGTCCCAACGTGTTTGAGGGCCGAATCTTCGGTGCAGAGCCCAAGCGCGGCGATATCGCCGTTTTCAAACTGCCACGGGACAACTCGACCGATTATATCAAGCGGGTTATCGGTCTGCCCGGTGACGAGATCGTGGTTCGTAACGGAATTGTTATCCTCAACGGCAAGGAGCTTCCGCGAAAAAGGATCGGAGCATATGTGCCGCCGACCAATGGTGGACCGGCGCGGAAGATCCCCAAGTACCAGGAGACGTTGCCGAATGGCGTTTCCTACCATGTGCTGGATTCGGAACCCAATGGGTTCTTTGATAATGTTGGTCCCTACAAGGTCCCTGCCGGTCATTATTTCATGATGGGCGATAATAGGGATAATTCTACGGACAGCCGAGCGACCTATGATGTTGGCTTTGTGCCATATGAGAATTTCATCGGGCGCGCGGAGATCATTTTCTTCTCAGCGGCCGTGGATGAGAACGAAGCGTTCCGCTGGTATACGCCCTGGACCTGGCCATTCGATATTCGCTGGGGACGCATTTTCAACTTCGTCCGCTGACGGCTTATTTTCCGTTGCGTTGGACCCTAGATCAGCTGGGCTCGATCATGCAAAAGCCCCGCCCAATTTCCGATCTGGAAACAGAACTCGGTTACGTGTTTGAGCAGCGCCCCCTCATCGAGCGAGCGTTGACGCATGCCAGTGCAAGGGGGGCAAAGCTCAGTCCCGGCGACAATGAGCGGTTGGAATTCATGGGTGACCGCGTGCTCGGGCTGGCTATCGCGGAGCTTTTGGGTGAGCAATTGCCGGAGGCTCGCGAAGGTGAACTGGCAAAGAAGTTCAACCAGCTGGTTCGCGGCGAAACCTGTACCTTGATCGCTCGGCAGCTTGATCTTGGCGACTACCTCATCCTGTCCGAAAGCGAAGATGAAAGTGGCGGGCGCGAAAAGGACACCATTCTTGCCGATGCGTTGGAGGCGCTGCTTGCCGCGGTCTTTCTGGATGGTGGGTTTGAAAGTGCCCGAGCCATGGTGCGGCGATTATGGGATCCGATCAGCGACGAACTGCCTGAGCAGGTTCAGGACCCGAAATCGGCGCTGCAGGAGTGGGCCCAAGGACGGGGGATGCCGTTGCCGAAGTATGTCGAGATCGGCCGCTCGGGACCTGACCACGCGCCGGTGTTTATCGCTGAAGTGCGCGTGAAGATGAATGAGCCAGCCCGTGGCGAGGGGCCATCGAAGCGGGCAGCCGAGCAAACCGCTGCCGAGTCCATGCTCTTGCGCGAGGGTATCTGGGGGAGCGAGCCGCATGAGTGAAGAGCACCCCGGGAAGCCGGCTGGCAAAGGCGCGGTGGATGTTCCGGCGCAGCAGGATGAGAAACGTTGCGGTTTTGTTGCCATTATCGGCGCACCGAACGCGGGGAAGTCGACGCTGGTCAACGGGCTCGTCGGAGCGAAAGTGACGATCGTCAGTCACAAAGTTCAGACGACACGAATGCCGGTGCGTGGCATTGCGGTTTCGGGTAACAGTCAGCTCGTTTTCATTGATACGCCAGGGATTTTCGCGCCGCGTCGCAGGCTTGACCGGGCGATGGTGGAGTCGGCGTGGAGTGGTGTCGGGGATGCGGACGTCGTTGCTTTGATTGTTGATGCCGCGCGGGGCGTGGACGAGGACGTCGAGCGCATTCTGGGAAAGCTGAAGGCGGCCAACGCACACTTGGTGCTGTTGCTCAACAAAGTCGATCGTGTGCGAGAGAAGGGCGACCTTTTGGAGCTAGCGTCGGGTTTGAACGAGATTATTCCCTTCGAACGTGTCTTTATGATTTCCGCGCTCAACAACAGCGGCGTTGAAGATTTCAAGTCTTATCTGGCCGAAGTCGTCCCTGCCGGCCCTTGGCACTATCCCGAGGACGATATCAGCGATATTCCGATGCGATTGCTGGCTGCTGAAATCACGCGCGAACGCATCTACCATCTGCTTCACGACGAGCTGCCTTATGCGATCAGTGTCGAAACGACGGACTGGAAGCAGTTGAAGGACGGCTCAGTGAGGATCGAGCAAACGATCTTTGTCGAGCGTGAAAGCCAAAAGAAGATTGTGCTTGGCAAGGGCGGGCGCTCCATCAGGCAGGTGTCGAGCGAATCTCGAAAGGAACTGCAGGATTTCGTCGAGGGGACCGTGCACCTTTTCGTTTTTGTGAAAGTGCGGGAAGGATGGGGTAACGACCCAGAGCGCTATCGAGAGTTAGGGTTGAGCTTTCCAAAGGACTGAACGTGGTGCCGGGATGGAGACGGGAAAGTGTTGGATCAATGCAGCATGCGCCGGAAGGTTCGCTGCCTTCGTGCGTGACTGGCATGATCGTCCTTCTTGGGGTAATGGCGGTCGACCCGGCCTGGGCTGCCGTTCGCGTTTGCTCCACCGATGTAACGAGCGAGGTGACGTCCGCTGTGCGGGAGCGTGATGCCAAACTTGCGGCGATCCGGGACTGGACCCGAAAGGCGAAGTCTGTACAGATCCCCCATCCGAGCTGGAGAATAGCCAGTCTCAAGGTGGTGACATGCGTCCCCAATGATGGCCACTTTGATTGTGTGGCCTATGCGACCGCCTGTACGATCAAACAGACGCCGCCGCGAAGACCGCGGAAGCAAAGTCCGCAGGCCGTCGATACCTGAGGCCGGGCCACTTCGGTCCATTTTGGATAGTCCGTCGCGACCATGGAATGGCAGGATGAAGGTATTGTCCTCTCGGTGAGGGTGCATGGCGAAACATCAGCGATTGCTGATGTCTTCTCTCGCGGCCATGGGCGCTACAGTGGTCTCGTCAAGGGCGGACGTTCACGGCGAATGCGGCCTATTCTTCAAATCGGAAATCATGTTGATGCCAAATGGAGCGCAAGGCTTGCTGACCATTTGGGTCATTTCCGGCTTGAGCTTCACCATGGTTATGCGGCCACCGCCATGGAAAGCCCGCTGCGGCTGGCGGCACTTTCTTCGATGTGTACACTTTTGCGTTTATTGCCCGAGCGTGACCAACATTCCAGCCTTTACGAGGTGACGATGTTTGTCCTGGGTTTCTTGGATGATGATAGCGTATGGCCCGCATTAATGGTGCGGTGGGAGTTGGCGCTATTGCAGGAACTGGGTTTTGGTCTGGATTTGTCGAAATGTGCGGCAACGGGGAGGAATGATGATTTGGCTTTTGTTTCACCGAAAACAGGCCGGGCTGTTTCCGCTTCGGCAGGGGAGCCTTATGCGGATCGGCTATTGCCGCTGCCACAATTTCTAGTTACAGGTCGCGGGAGCGTCATACAGCCAAAAGATATTCTGGATGGTTTTTGCCTCTTGGGCCATTTTCTTGAAAAATATTTCTTTGCTACCAATGGGGAGGTCCTGCCAGAAGATCGATCCCGCATGGTCCAATTGGTGGGGCGTCAGCTGGAGTGAACCGTTTCGGGAGCCGGACAAGATCACTCCACAGTGTTTCTCGTCAGACTTTTCATGTATACAGCATAATGAATTGTTTTGTCGATGAGCATCGCTTATTGTTACGATTGGGCTTTCTGTTGGGCTTTCTGATTGACAAGGACTATCGGGAATATCAGAAAAGCTGTCGATCGACTTCTTCCAGTCGTTCTTGTGTTGGAGTCGTCAGCTAAGGGTAAACGGAGTCCGACTGGTCGGCGGACCGTTAGAAACGGTGGTGCCGTTCGCTGGTATTCACCCGGCTGCGGCAATTTGCCGCGATGCGCTGGGCTGGGTTCTTGAACTCGCCTCCGGGGTGGTTCGCGGGAAGTTTGATCTATCGCAAAAGGCAGAGTAGGGAATACTGCTATCCATCAAAATGGAACGTGCCTACGTTTGGTTTGAATGCAGATTACAAAAATTTCGTTTAATGTCCGTGACATTTGTCAATTCCAGCGCCGATTTTCTATCGAGGCTCGCTGGTTAAGGTCCGAGGAAAACGAATGTTAGTTTATCAGACTGAGCGCATCGCGCTCTTTATTGACGGTGCGAATCTCTATGCGACGTCAAAGTCTCTCGGCTTCGATATAGATTACAAGAGGCTATTGGGGCATTTTCGAAAAAAAGGTCGTTTGGTACGTGCTCTTTATTATACGGCGCTTGCCGAGGATCAGGAGTATTCGTCCATCCGCCCACTCATCGACTGGCTCGATTACAACGGTTATACGATGGTGACAAAGCCGACTAAGGAATTTACGGATTCCGCAGGCCGGCGAAAAGTAAAAGGCAATATGGATATCGAATTGACCGTCGATGCCATGCGCCTTGCTGATAGTCTCGATCATATCGTGCTGTTTTCGGGGGATGGCGATTTCAGATCTCTTGTCGCCGCCTTACAGGAAAAGGGCCGGCGGGTAAGTATTGTGTCCACACTGCAAACGCAACCGCCGATGGTCGCCGACGAACTGCGGCGGCAGGCGGATCAGTTCGTCGATCTTGTCGACCTTGAAGCTGATATAGCCCGTGAGGGTCCGCGCGCAGCGACGCCTCAGCGTTATTCGCGGAATGCGCCCGCGGCACCGCAACGGCCCATCGCCGAGCCAGTTCCTTTCGACAGCACCGATGAGTATACCAGTGATGAGGATATCTGATCGCTTAGGCAGCGGTCGGGAAAGCTTTGTTGGATTGGGCGGATCGGGTCATCCGATCTCGTCTTTATGAGCGAGGACGTCAAGCCGCCAGATGGTGCGGCCGAGCCCAAAAGAGGCTGCAGTCGATGCCCGCGGCTCGTCGGGTACCGTGATGCTAATCGGCGTGATGAACCAGGCTGGTTTAATGGTGCCGTACCTTCTTTTGGATCGCAGGATTGCCGACTCCTGATCGTCGGACTGGCACCCGGGCGCGGTGGAGCGAACCGCACCGGACGACCGTTCACGGGCGATTACGCAGGGGCTCTTCTCTATCAGACTCTGAGTGATTTCGAGTTTGCGCGTGGGACTTATGGCGCGCGGATCGATGATGGATACGAGCTTGTTGATTGCATGATCACCAACGCGGTGCGTTGTGTGCCGCCGGGAAACAAGCCGACAACGGCGGAAATCAAAGAATGCCGCTCCTTTTTGGCGGCGCGCATCCGGACACCTCCGAAATTGCGGGTAATACTGGCGCTTGGGCGGATCGCGCATGATCAAGTGCTGGCGGCCCTCGATCTGAAGAAATCGTCATTCGTTTTCGGCCACGCGCATCGTCATGAATTGCCGGATGGAACGATCCTTTTCGATAGCTATCACTGCTCGCGCTACAATACTAACACCGGGCGGTTGACGGCGCAGATGTTCCAAAGGGTCTTCATGGATATCCGTGCCGAGCTCGCTCGTTAGTTGTCGTCAGTATTTAGGCTGGCAGGGATTTCCGTGTTGATGTCGATTTCCGGCGGCACTACTTTTGCGACTGTCCGCGTCCTGCTCATGAAGGTTTGCAACCATGCCGCTTGAAATAGCTCCTGAAAAGATCGCCCACGTCATTATCAAGGCGCGCGAATTCGACGCCAAGGTCGGTGCATGGGATGCGACGCCTGGAGATGGAGATGCAGAGGAGGATCCGGCTTCCATCTTGGAGAACTTCGCCGATGATACGGCTTTCCAGGAAGTCGCGTCTTTTATCGAGGCACTTAATGATGACGAACAAGTTGGCCTGGTCGCTGTGACCTGGATCGGGCGGGGTACTTTTGAAGTCGAGGAACTCGAAGAGGCCATCACTACGGCGCGCGATGAAGCCGTCAATAAAACGTCCGATTACCTGCTCGGAATCCCGTTGCTTGCCGATTATCTTGAAGAAGGGTTGGAGAAACTTGGCTACTCCGTAGACGATGTCGAAAGCGACGTGCTGTAGAGCCTGTTCAATCAGGACAGCATATCCCATTGGACTTAGCCTGAGCAGGCTTACAGATTTCGTCAGCCTTTATCGCGTAGAAGACGCGCCTTCTGACGGTTCCAATCGCGCTTGGCTTCGTCGGCCCGCTTGTCGTGCAACTTCTTGCCTTCGGCGAGGGCGAGCTTGACCTTGGCCAGACCCCGATCATTGAAATAGAGCTGAAGCGGCACGATGGTCATGCCCTGGCGGTCCTTGGCGATCGCTATCTTGTGGATCTCGCGGGCATGCAAGAGCAGGCGTCGGCGGCGGCGGGGCTCATGCTGGAAGAAGTTTCCGGCACCCTGGTATTCGGGGATGTATGCGTTAATCAGCCAGATGCCACCGTTCTCGATCGAGGCATAACTCTCGGCGATGTTTGCCTGCCCGTTGCGCAGGGATTTGACCTCGGTGCCGGTGAGCGAGATGCCGGCCTCATAGGTCTCTCCTATTGAATATGAGTAGCGGGCCTTCCGGTTCTCGGCGATGAGCCGGCGGCCGCCATCTGTTTTGGCCGCCATTGTTTGCCGGAGCCTTTACAAAATGGTTGTCGTTGGTTGTCAGCGGCCGAAAGCGTCAGCCGTCCTGTCGGTGTCCCGGGCTAGGCTGCTGCTTCGGCCGTGATGAGCCCCGCCTTGATCATCGCCTTTTCGACAGCCTTTTTGGTGGCGTCCTGCAGCGGCACTAGCGGGAGGCGGGCCTCAGCTTCGCAGAATCCAAGGCGCCACAACGCATATTTGGCGGGCGACGGATTAGTTTCAAGGAACAACGTATCGTGCAGCGGCATGAGCCGGTCCTGAAGCTGCAGCGCCTTGGCGAAATCACCGGCGAGGCATGCGTTCTGAAACTCCGCGCACAAGCGGGGAGCGACGTTGGACGTCACGGATATACAGCCCTGTCCGCCGTGAGCCATGAAGCCCAGAGCGGTAGCGTCCTCGCCTGAAAGCTGATTGAAGTCCGGTCCCATCGTCGCGCGCTGCTGGGAGACGCGGGCCATGTTGGCGGTGGCATCCTTTACACCTGCGATGTTGGGCAGCTCAAACAGCCGCGTCATCGTCGCAACCGACATGTCGATCACCGAGCGGCCCGGGATGTTGTAAATGATGATTGGGATGCCGATGGCGTCGTTCACCGCCTTGAAGTGCTGGTACAGCCCCTCCTGGGTCGGCTTGTTGTAATAGGGCGTGACGACCAGCAGGCCGCTGGCGCCAGCGCTCTCGGCATGCTTTGCGAAATCTACAGCCTCCGAAGTGGAGTTGGAGCCGGCTCCGGCAATCACCGGCACCCGGCCGGCCGCTGTCCTGACGGCGAGTTCAACAACCCGCTTATGCTCTTTGTGGGTCAAAGTGGGGCTCTCGCCCGTCGTACCGACAGGTACAAGACCATGGGTGCCTTCGCTCAGCTGCCACTCGACGAAACGCGTGAATGCGTCCTCGTCGACGACGCCATTGCGGAATGGCGTAATTAGTGCCGTGTAGGAGCCCTTGAACATACCGTGATTTCCCCTCCTGATTGGGCCTTCCCGGGGGCGGTTCCCGTGATTTCGTGATAGAGCGCGTACCGCGGCTCTTTGCCGGCGCCACAGTCGTCCGAATTCTTGTTGCGGAGGTCCCGTGTTGATAGGTTCCGCGCAGTTTGGTTTCAGTCAAGGTTGGTTTCAGTCAAGGGCGCGGTGCTTGGCGGCCTGATTGTCGGCCGACATTAGGCGAGTCAACTTAAGCTCGCAAGCGAAGCAGCTTGCGGTGCGTAACCTGGTGACAGACATCATGAACGTAGTCATGGCTACCGCTTTGAGTGTGCGGCGCTTCCGTTTTGCCAGTCTTGGGGGCTTTGCGTTTGTTTGCTACCTCACGGTCGGGCATGGCTTGGCTATCGCGAAGTCGCCGCCAGCACCCGGTGAAAACCCGAAGCGCGACGTTGAGGCTATCAAGGCGGCGCGGGCAGCTTCCGGTGTACTGCGGTTGCCCAAGGTCGTGTCGGATGTGGAAGCTGCGCACAACAAGCGCTTCGACGGCTTCGTTCGGCCGGTGCTCAAATCGGCGGTTAGCGCCAGGGATGGCGAAAAACTCCGGGCCGTGAAAAAGGCCGCTGACGGAAAACGGTTCGCGGACGCCGTGGCTTTCCGGGACACGATTAATGATCCCTTGGCGGCGAAACTAGCTCACTGGATGCTGCTGCGGCGCGGTCACGGCAGCGTTTCCCAATACCGGACGTTTCTTTCCGAAAACCCTCTTTGGCCCAATCGCTGGCTGCTGATTGAACAGCTGGAAAAAAAGCTGCTGAAGCTTGACGACGCGAACACCACGCGGGAGGTTCTCAGGGAAATCGAGCCAGAATCGGAAGTCGGCCAGGTTGCTCTCGCGGTGGCTCTGGCAAAGTCAGGGCGGCGCGGCGAAGCGCGGAGACTTGCCCGCAAAGCCTGGCTTGAGGGTAAGTTCCGTTCGGTAAAGAAGAAGGAACTAGCGGGGCGGCTCAGCGGTTTTGTCAGTGCCGCCGATCTCAAGCGGTGGGCGATGGAGCGGCCTTCAAACACAGATTCATCCTGGCCGAAGGTTCGCAGCAAGGCCTACACGGCCATGAAGGGACGCAACTTCAAGACGGCATACGCCCTGGTGCGAAAGCCCAAAGGACTGAGTGTCAATCCACGCAAGGACCAGGCATTCCTGGCGGGTTGGCTGGCCTTGCGATATCTCGGCAATCTGAAAGCAGCGAAAACGCATTTCAAAGTCATGTACGAGAATTCGGACGGTCCACTCAGCAGGTCCAAGTCGGCTTATTGGCTGGGTCGGGTTCACGAGGCCGCCGGTGATACGGCCGAAGCCGAGAAATACTATCGCGACGCTTTTGCACGTCAGGTTGATACATTCCATGCCCACCTCGCCCGTCAGAAGCTCAATCAAGGGCCGCTCGATATCAAGATTGTGCCGCCCAAGGTGCCGACCGCAGATCAGATCAGCCGCTTTCAGGGGCTTGATGCCGCCAAGGCGGCGGTTGTCGCGGATCGGGCCAAGGTCGGCCGCTCGATCTCCAGGCCGTTTCTGGCGAACCTTGGCAATCGTTTCCAGAGTGAGGCGGAAGTGGCGCTCGTCGCGCATCTAGCCCGGGCTCTCGGAGACACGCAGCAGTCGTTGCGCATCGGCAAGAAGGCAATCGGCCGGGGGATGAACCTCATCTACTACGGCTACCCTCTGCACGGGTTCCCCGAGTACAAGCCGCTGCGGAAACCGCCGGAGCCGGCGTTCATGCTGTCGGTGGCAAGGCAGGAGAGCGAGTTCAACTCGCAGACAGTTTCCAGTGCGGGCGCGCGCGGCATCCTGCAGGTTATGCCAATTACAGCGCGGCACGTCTGTCGCGACTACAAGCTTAAATGCAATATCAAGCGGCTGCTGACGGATGAATCCTATAACACCATGATTTCCTCGGCATATATCGCCGATCGAATGGCTGAGTTCCGCGGCTCCTACGTGTTGGGACTGGCGGGCTATAATGCGGGGCCAGGGCGGGCGCGCCAGTGGATCGGACAATTCGGAGACCCGCGCGACGGCCGGATTGATGTGGTCGATTGGATTGAGCGCATTCCGTTTCGGGAGACGCGGAAATATGTTGCGAAGGTGCTATCCAATATTCAGATGTATCGGGCTCGACTTGGGGAAAGCAAACCCCTGCGGCTGGAGCAAGACATGCAGCGGGCCAAGTCGCGCCGCGCGGCAAGCAAGCGGCATGCACCGGGGTCGAGGTGGTTGCAAATGAGTTCTGGCCAGTAAGACTAGGGGAAATTGATTCGCCGCTTGGCCCGGGTGGGGGCGAAGTTGGCACAACGACGAAAGTTAAGGGCTAAATGAATGGGGTCTGATGCCAACTTCCGTGAGCTTAGTCTCCGTGTTCGCGATGGACTGCGTCTTTATGCACGACATTATCCGGCGCCTGGTTCAAGCCGGAAACCAGTTCTTTGCCTTGCTGGATTAACGCGCAATAGCCGGGACTTTCACGATCTGGCGAGTTACCTGTCGCAGGGTCCAAGGGCGCGGCCTGTCTACACGCTCGACTATCGCGGTCGCGGAAAGTCGGATTGGGATCGCAATTGGAAGAATTACGCGGTTCCCGTGGAGGCGCTTGACGTTATTGATTTCCTGACGTTTGCCAACTTGAAGGGCGTTGCCGTTATCGGAACGTCGCGCGGAGGTCTTGTCGCTATGCTGATGGCCGCCGCGCAGCCCTCGACCATTAGCCTCGTGGTGCTCAACGACATTGGGCCCGTGATCGAACGCGATGGTTTGATGCGCATAGCAAGTTATGTCGGACGCGTGCCGTTGCCGCGGGACTGGACGGAGGCAACCAACATCGCGCGTGACGTGAACAAGCGCAGTTTCCCGGAGATTGACGACCGTATCTGGGAAGAGGTGGCGCGGCAGTGGTTCAATGAAAAGCGTGGCAAGCCGGCGCCCGGCTATGATCCGTTGTTGAGAAATGCAATTTCTGTGCTTGATGGACCGGTGCCGGAGCTATGGCCGCAGTTCGATGCACTTACGCGGGTTCCTGTTCTGGTGGTGCGCGGTGAGAATTCGGACATCCTGTCGGCGCAGACGGTTGCGCGCATGGGGGAGCGGCACGCGGCATTGGAGCAGTTCACTGTTCCAAAACAGGGGCATGCACCTTTGTTGAAGGACCGGGCGACGCAGGAAGCCATCGCCATGTTTATTCAGCGAATTGATAGCGTGGAGGCGGCGCTTGCGGCGGAGTGATTCCAACGAACCGTGAACTTCTAAGTCAAGCGCTTGGAAAACTCGGTCTGTCCTCCCGACGCCAGAATTCGCGCCTGCTGCACCCAGCCTTCGAGTTCGATGCGTCCCTGGAAATCGAGTGCGCCGCTGACTTGGTGGATGTCATCGGCTGACCAATTGGCGATTTGGTCGTAGCTGTAGACGCCCATGGCGTTCAGCTTTTTCTCGATGAGCACGCCGATCCCGCGAATCTTTTTCAGGTCATCGACGGTGCTGGGCTTTTCGGCCTCTGCTCCAGAAAGCAGTTGCGAGCGGACGGAACGCATGCCGGCGACACTGGATGTCGCTGCTCCGGTGGATGCCCCCATGTTGGCAGCGTTCTGGCGGATAGCATCGGCCAGCCGTGACGGCCGGGGCGCCCGCTCGGGAGCGGCTGCTGGTTGTAAGGGTTCGGTATCGGGTTCCAGCGGTTCGGTATCAGGTTCCGAGGCTGCCGATGCCGATGGAGTGAATTCGGGTTGTGGCGGCGGTGTTGCATCCACCGGCTCTGTGAGTCCTGGTGTGGACGGTGGCGGAGCTTCGGGCGCGCCGCCCAGTGCGGCGATGGCGACGCCTCCGGACGCAGCGATTGAATCAGGGCGCGGGATCTGATCAGGCGCACTCGTGTGGTGCTTCAAATTATCTGATTGTGACGCCGTGGTGGCTGCGGCAACGGCTGTACTTGCTGCTGCGGCAGCGGACGCGATCCCGGTATTTACGGTTGCAGCCGAGGGGAGCGGCAGGGGCGATAGAAGACCGCCGCTGGGAGCCGATATCGGCATTGGCGTGGTCTTTATGCGCCGAATGAACGCTGTGCCCTTGCCGTCGGAAAGCACCTTTGCCTGCTCGATCCAGTTCTGCCCGGAAACGCGTCCCCGCTCACTCAGCAATGTATCGAAGCGTTCGACATCCGCGGCGGTCCAACCGGCAATCTGGCGATAGGTTGTGATGCCGCTTTCAGAGAGATGTCTTGCGGCGTGTCCATCTACGCCTTCGATAAGGCTGAGGTCCTGCGGACCTGGATCAGGTGCGGCTGGTGGAGCAGCCGGTGCCGCCATGGTAGGAGGAGCTGACGCGGCAACTGCGACGGCAGCCGCCGCTGCTGCCGCGGTCAGTGTCCAGGGGTTTTCGGGAGCGCCTTCGGAAAGGCGCCACAGATGTCCGGTCTGCTTCCCATCTGCCAGGATCTTCGCCTGTTCGATCCAAGCACCTTTGCTCGCGCGGTTGTCACCGAAGGCCGTGCGGACTCGGGCCACGTCGTCCGACCACCAGTCAGCAATCTGCGAAAAGCGCGTATAGCCAAGTTGATTGAGGTGGTTCGCGGTCTCGGGATCGACGCCGCTGATTTTTCTAAGATCATCGGCCGGTGCGGCGTTGAGAGCGGCAACCGCCGTTGTTCCGGTTCCGCTGGAAGCGGCCGGCAGGCGCGGTTCGGGTTCAGTATTGCACCGCGGGGCGCTTGTTGCTGCGGCGGCAGCCGTTGCCGCCACGACCGTCGTGGTGGCCGCGGCTCCAGCGGGAGCGCTCGTCAACACACGTTCGAAGCGAGCCGACTCGGCGACCCTGGTTTCTTGTCGCGGGGTTGGGTGGGCCACCGTCTCGATCTTGGGTTGTACCGGTTCAGGCGCTTCGCGGATCGAGGCCGCCGCGGCGTTCGCGGCGGTGTCGGCTGAGGCCGCGGCGGCCGTCGCCTCGACCGGAGCAGTTGTGTCAACTTCCGGGTGAAGGGCCCTGCGAAGCACACAGCCGAGTATGGCGCCAACCAAATAGGCCGCGAGCATGAGCACCGCGGCTTCCAAGAGATAGTGTTCCATTTGTACTCACCCCCGACCGCGTTCGCGGCCAACTCATCAGTTATTCGAACGACTGCAGGATACCCAGCCCACGAGCAACCCGATCGCGAAAGCCGCAGCTAGGTACCCGAACAGTTTGACGAACAAGTAGTCCATGTATCGATCTCCTCATCGGGCCGGACTCGGATCATTCCTGCAGGCCGTTTTTCCCCGTCTCTTGCAAAGCCGAAAACACCTGCCAATTGCGATTGCAACTTAGTGTCACTTGGGATGCAGCGATACTGTGACAGCGGAGAGTTTTCGGTCATGCTGGGGCGTGCTGGGCGATACTCCCGGGTGTTAACTCCGTGGCCGGAGGGTAAACTCTATACGCCGGTTCTTAGCCCGGTTCGATGACGAACTATTAGGCACTACCGGTCTTTCTTCTCCATATCCAACGGCCTTCAGACGATCCGATGGAATTCCCGCCTCGGTCAGGTATCTAACGACAGTTTGCGAGCGGCGGATCGAGAGAGCCCGGTTGTCGGAACGGGCGCCGACGGAGTCTGTGTGTCCTTCGACGTTGAGCTTGACGTTTGGGCAGCTCCTGGCGATATCCGCGATCTGGTCGAGGGTCTGATAGCTAAGCCGGGACAGGTCGGCTTTCGCATATTCAAAGTGGATGATGCCCTGGCGCGCGGCACGAGATAGCCGATTCTGGCAGGCTATGGCCTGTGGGCTGTGCGTTTGTTGCTGGCTGGAAGCGGATCGGGGTTCGGGGTTTGGCACATTGTCAGTCGTGTGACCGCGAGCCACTCGAACTTCGGTGTCGGGTTCAGGGGCATCTTGGGCTGCAGTCGTAAAGTGTGAAGCTGCTTCTTCCGCCTCGCGGCGAGCGGCCTCCAGCTCGGCCTTGCCGCGGGCTGCGGCCGCTTCCTCGGCCTGGCGGCGAGCGTCTTCGATTTCGGCCTGTCGGCGGGCAGCTTCTTGTTCCGCTTCGAGGCGGGCAGCCTCCTCTAGGGCCTTGCGGCGGGCGGCTTTCGCCTCGACTTCGCGTTGTTTGGCTTTGATCTCGGTTCTAACGCGGGCAAGTTCTTCCTCGGCCTTGCGGCGAGCGGCGGCCTCGGCTTGGGCCTTGCTGCGCGCGTGTTCTATCTCGGCCTGGCGGCGTGCTTCTTGTTCGGCCTTGTGGCGGGCAGCGTCCTCATCAGCCTTGCGGCGGGCAGCTTCCTCATCAGCCTTGCGGCGAGCTTCCTCCTCTGCCTTGCGACGTGCTTCTTCTTCTGCCTTGCGGCGGGCGGCCTCCTCTTGGGCCTTGCGACGGTCGGCCTCTTCAATGGCCTTGCGGCGGGCCTCCTCCTGAGCTTTGCGGCGGGCGGCAAGTTCCTCTTGTGCCTTGCGTTTGGCTTCATCCTCCGCCCAAATCATGGCGTCGGATTTCACCTCGACAAGATCGCGGCCGATGTAACTCTTGGCCAGGTTATGGGCAAGCTGATCCTTTATCGCCGTGGCGGTCGCGGTATCGCCGGCTACCCCTCTGATGACGAGTTCCTGTCCTGAAAGGCTGGCATCGCCGCGACGGAGCAGGCCCAGCAATTTGATGCCGGTGGCGGCGACTTTCCGCCACTTAGCGCCGTAGCCTGAAGCAACTGTCATGCGGTTGTCGATATTCGCCTTCGGGAACTGCTTTGTTGCTGCGTCGAGCAACAGCGTGAACGTTTCCCGGTCGGGCACCTCGCCTTCGAGGGAAACGACGTTCTGGCCGTTGTACATGGCGCGCCATGTGAGATCGGGTTCGGACGGCAAATCGAGCACCAGGTCGACAGTGCTTTTGCAGGCTCTTGTGGTTGCAGCCCGGACCTCGCCTGGCAGTCCCTCAGCTAGGGCTTCATCGGTTGACCGGCCGGTGACCGCGAGTGAACGGTCACTGAGCAGTACTTCGCCGGCGCCCAGTTTTCCGGTTGCCCGCAGACCGGCGAGGATGCAGCGGCGCCAGCCATCCGGTGCGCCGGAGCCAAGCGCGATGCTGTCGACAATCCGCTTGTCAGGAAAGGTTTTGCGGGTCGCTTCAAGCAACTCGGTGCGGGCCGCTTCGTTGGGTACGAAACCGCCAAGTCTCACGACATCGCCATCAGCTTCGATGCTTGTTGTGAACGGGCTGACCAGCGGTGGCAGCGGTTCAGGGAAAGCCAGGTCGTGCGTGAAGGTGTAACTTTTCGGGAGTGCCTCGGTGAGTTCCGTTATCACCGCATTGGCGGTGTCCTCATCGGGAGCTTCGCCGACAAGCTTCAAGGTGGCATCGGACAAACGAGCACCGGCCTTGTTGAGGCGCGCCAATTGAGCAACGACGGCGCGGGAAGCTAGCGGCCACTCATCTGGAGCACCGGCACCGGTCTCCATGCGGTCAATAATGACGAGGTTGGGGTAGGCCTGCTTGGCTTGCGCGAACATTTCGTCGCGAAGGCTTTCACTTGGAATGTGTCCGGATAGAACAAGCTGATTGCGCGTGCGTTTCGCGCTCCAGGTGTAGGGACTGATGATCGGCGGGCGAAGATCGTTTCTGACGACCTTGACATGGTCGGGCACGGCACTGTCGAGGGCTGCCTTGGCGCTTTTGAATGCGGATAGATCCTTGGCTTCACCAGAAATAGAGAGGTTCAGGTCTGATAGACCCAATTTGCCTTCTTTCAGCTGGGACAGCCGATCAAGACCGAAGGAAATGCCGTTCAGCCAGAATGATTGTTCGGGAACTCCGCGGGCCAGCTTAGTGAGGTCGACGATTTTGTCTTTCGGGAACCGAGAACGCACTTGGCTCAGGATCTTCGCGCGCACTTCCTCGCTTGGCACGTAGCCTTCGAGTGTGATTGTGCGCTTTTCGGAAGTTGCCGACCAGGTGTAGGTATCAACCAGATCGATTACGTCGACCTTGGCCTCGACGACACGAACTCCCCAGACCGCACGGACGATTTCCGCCGCCTGTCCTGGGTGTTCTTCCTTGAAGGCCACACCCTTAAGCAGGGCGTCGCGGCCATCGAATGCGGTCCCGGCCCAAACAAATCCCGATTGGGCCAGCGCGGCTTGCGTGCGCTGGCGCAAATCCTCCTGAATTGTTTCTTTCTTATCGATGAATGCAATCCAAATCAGGATCCCCAAGGGCAACAGCCCCCACATCCAACGCAATAGGTTGCATTTCATTCAGTTCGTTCTCCCGACCTTCTCGAACCGGACGGCCTTTAATAGGGTTAACCGTCTGCTCTTATTAGGTTTTTTTCCCCAGAGGGTGTGAACCCACGGTCTGCTGAATAAGTTATTGCTCGAACTCTGTCTGTGCTGCACGTCTCCGGCATCGGAGTATATTGTTGCAGCATTAGCGTTCAAGCGATGCGATGCCGCGCAAACAGCCGTCATCCGAGAGCTTAGAGCTTTTGGCGGTCCAATTTGGCGATTCTATTGGCACTGCCGGCGACCTTTTACCGCCCTCTCGTAGCAACACTTTGTCGCTGCGGGATCAGCCTGGAGGCAGTACTCCTGGCCACACCTGCCGTCAGCCTGCGTCCTAACCATGTCATAGATTGCCTCGGCTGCGGGCTACTTGTGTTTAGGAGATTATAAACAATTTGCGTTAGTCTTATCTGCGAGTTGTTTGATGGCTCAATTTCGGGAGTTCAGTATGCGTTTGTTTAAGTATGGGCTGGTGCTGTGCGCGCTGGTTGCAGGGTTGGCGGTAATGATGCCGCAACCGAGCGAGGCTGGCGGCTTATTTCGCGAGCGGCACTACGATCACCGGTATGACGGTTACGTCGACCCCTACGAATATCGCTATGAGCCGCGCGGTTACTATCCGTATTACAACTCGGGGTACTGGGTGCCTCGGCGCTGGGTGCGCAAACGCCGCTATCTGCGCCGGCCGCCCTACTACAAGGCTTGGGGTGACAACCGTCGCTATTACCGTCACCGCAAGTGGCATCGCCGCAATGATGGCCGGATCCGGCGCGGTTATTGGTGATCGGGCGTTACTGAGACGAACGCATTAATGGTTAGCGCTCCGGCCACAGACGGCACGGGGCGCTAAGCCGTTTTGTTGGGCCGGTTCATTGCAACCAGATGCAGGGCAATGGCGGCGGCATTCGAGACGTTCAGACTGGCAAGCGCGCCCGAAGTCTCGATGCGGCATAGGCGATCGCAGGTCTCCGCAGGGAGTTGGCGCAATCCCTTGCCCTCGGCTCCAAGTACTATCGCGAGGGCCGTGTCTTTCGGCAGGTTGTCATGAAGCGGTTCGGGGGCTGCTCCATCGAGGCCGATGGTCAGCACGCCGGCATCCTTCAGCGTGGTTATTGTCCGTGTCAGGTTGGTCGCGAGATGCACAGGGACGTGCTCCAAGCCACCTGAGGCCGATTTTGCCAGAACCCCGGACAGCGGCGGGCTATGCCGGCGGGTCATAATAAGGCCGCCGCAGCCGAAGACGGCTCCGGAACGCAGGATGGCACCGACATTGTGGGGATCGGTCACCTGATCGAGAAGGAGCAATGGGCTGCCGTTGCCCGCGGCAGCGATGAGATCCTCCAATGCCGGTTCCTCCAGGGGTGCACATTCCAACAGCACGCCTTGATGGACGGTGTCGGCGCCCAGCATTCGGTCGAGATTGCGCGGTGTAGTCTTTTCGGGATCGAGGCCGCGCTGGCGAAGCGGTTCGGCGAGTTTTCGGCCTGCATTCTCCGTCATTACCCCGGAAATGATGGCACGGTCGGGGTTCAGCAGCGCCGCCTCGGCGGCATGCATGCCAAAGATGCGGACGGGCTCATCTGTGGTGGCGGAGCGGCGCCGCACGTGTCTTTTGTTTACGGCTGGCGTCGCGCGCTTGGGTGGCATCTTGAACTCGCTATTGAAAACCAAGGGTGTTGCTGGTGCTGATTGTCATGCTGTCTGTGGGTGGTATCGGCCCTGTTTTGGACCACGGGCGTGCCGGAGGGAGGCGGCAATGGTGTGTTGGCGAAGCGGTCAACAATGGACGCCAAAGGCGTTGACATGCGCCATGTGTGTTCCCATAACACCGTCTTGCTCCGCAGGGCTACGCGGGGCAGTTTTGTTTTGGCTGTTCATCGGGCGGCCAACCTGGAGGGGTGCCCGAGTGGCTAAAGGGGGCGGACTGTAAATCCGCTGGCTATGCCTACGTTGGTTCGAATCCAACCCCCTCCACCAGGTCTTTTTTGGGTCCACGCTTCCTAAAGTCGTGTGGAGCCAGGGTTCTTGGGTCCACACTTCCTCTGCTCAACACGCGCTTGCGCTGTGTTGAAGTATAAAGGTCCCGTGGAGCCGGCGCTTTAGGATGCCCAACGGTCCTGTGGGCCGGCATCCGCGCCAAATAGTGCATGCGATGCGCAGGTCGGAGCGGCCCTTGCCGGCCCGCGCGCCACAGCTAAGTTTTGAGGGTGCCCTTGGTCCACGTTTTGAACGGGGCCAGTCTGAAGGTTTTAACTTCGGCTTGACGAATGTTGAGCAAAAAAAGACGCGGGTATAGCACAATGGTAGTGCAGCAGCCTTCCAAGCTGAATACGCGGGTTCGATTCCCGCTACCCGCTCCAGTCTTCCGTTGACGTCAAAGATACGGTCTTACCAAATTGCCTGGCGCGCAATTGATGTTCTATGCGCGCCGATCCGTGCGCAATCGCACTTGAATATGCATGGCTTAGCGCTTAGAGCATCGCTGTATGGTTGACCCTGTGGAGCCGTTGTTGCTTTGCGGGTTCGTTGACGGCAAGGAAGAGAGTATGGCCAAAGAGAAATTCGAGCGCACGAAGCCTCACTGTAACATCGGCACGATTGGTCACGTTGACCACGGCAAGACTTCGCTGACAGCTGCGATCACGAAGATTCTGGCTGAAGCCGGCGGTGCGAACTACACGTCATATGACAACATCGACAAGGCGCCAGAAGAGCGTGCGCGCGGGATCACGATCTCGACGTCGCACGTTGAGTATGAGACGGAGAACCGTCACTACGCGCACGTGGACTGCCCCGGTCACGCCGACTACGTGAAGAACATGATCACGGGTGCGGCGCAGATGGATGGTGCGATCCTTGTTGTTTCTGCGGCCGACGGGCCGATGCCGCAGACGCGTGAGCATATCTTGCTGGCGCGTCAGGTTGGTGTTCCCGCCCTCGTCGTCTATCTCAACAAGTGCGACATGGTAGACGACGAAGAGCTTCTCGAGCTTGTGGAGATGGAAGTGCGTGAACTTCTTTCGTCCTACGAGTTCCCCGGTGACGATATTCCGATCACCAAGGGTTCGGCACTGGTTGCGTTGGAAGATGGCGATGCGAAGCTCGGCAAGGATTCCGTGCTGGAGCTGATGAAGACGGTTGATGAATACATCCCGACGCCGGAGCGTCCGATCGACCAGCCGTTCTTGATGCCGATCGAAGACGTGTTCTCGATTTCGGGCCGCGGAACGGTTGTTACGGGCCGTGTTGAGCGTGGCATCGTTAAGGTCGGCGAGGAAATCGAGATCGTCGGCATCCGCGATACGCAGAAGACGACGGTGACGGGCGTCGAGATGTTCCGCAAGCTTCTTGACGAGGGCCGTGCGGGCGACAACATCGGTGCGCTGCTTCGTGGTGTTGGGCGTGAGGACGTCGAGCGCGGTCAGGTTTTGTGCAAGCCGGGTTCGATCACGCCGCACAAGAAGTTCAAGGCTGAAGCCTACATCCTGACGAAGGAAGAAGGCGGCCGTCACACTCCGTTTTTCACCAACTACCGTCCTCAGTTCTACTTCCGGACGACGGACGTGACGGGTGTTTGCTCGCTTCCGGAAGGAACCGAGATGGTTATGCCCGGCGACAACGTTGCGATGGATGTTGAGCTTATCACGCCGATCGCTATGGAAGAGAAACTGCGCTTCGCGATCCGCGAGGGCGGCCGCACGGTTGGTGCGGGCGTCGTCTCGGCGATCGTGGAGTAGAACGAACGACCCCAACGCCGGTGCTTCAGGTTCCGGCGTTACTCTTTTTGGGGGCGCGGCTTTGTCCACGTTGGACCAGGCCAAACCTCGAAACCGAGCGGGCGGTATAGTAAGTGGCTTGCGGTCGGCGGAGCTCCGGCGAGGGAAACAGCGTGTGATCGTGGTTACGACGAACGCGGTCGATGGGTACCGCATTGTACGCACGATCGGCATGGTGCGCGGCCTTTCCGTTCGCTCGCGAAGCCTTGCGGGTAATATCGGCGCGTCGATCCAGATCATCTTCGGCGGCAACATTTCCGTTTACACGCGGCTGGCTGAGCAGGCGCGGCAGGAAGCCTTCGAAAACCTTGTGGCGCACGCTGAGGAAAAGGGTGCCAACGCCATCCTGGCGATGCGCTATGACGCTAACGAAATGGCCTCCGCGGTCACCGAGGTGCTGGCCTATGGAACGGCCGTGATTGTTGAGGAAATCCGATAAATTGTTGTCTTTGAGCAACACTCAAGCAAAAAATTTGGGTTAGGGCGTGACAACACTGGATTGGTCAGTTATGGACAGCGGTCCCCCAGCCAATCCAGGTGAAACATGCGCTCGCCGATGCGAGATTTAGGGGTGTAGCTCAATTGGTAGAGCGTCGGTCTCCAAAACCGAAGGTTGGGGGTTCGAGACCCTCCGCCCCTGCCAACAGACTGGATTAGAAAGCACGAAGCTGAGGTCCGCGAAGAGGGCGGTGGGCCAACTAGTTGCGTGACGGATCGTTATGCGAGATGCAACGGTCCGAGGGAATATCGGTCCTCTTTGGTTTTTTTTTGCTTTGAGAAGGCGACCTTGAACCCGTTCCAATTCCTGCAGGAAGTCCGTCAAGAGACATCCAAGGTGACCTGGCCGACCTGGAAAGAGGTCTGGATCACAACGGTGATGGTGCTGATCATGGTGACGGTGGCTGCCATGTTCTTTATGGCCGTCGATCAGGTCATTGGTTCGATCGTCGGCTTCGTCCTGCGCATGGGGCGTTAAGCCAACCTTTTCGTAATGCATTGCCGGTGAATAGCACTACCAAGTCAGGTCAGGATCGAGCGATGGCGCAGCGCTGGTACATTGTGCACGCGTACACGAATTTCGAACGTAAGGTTGCCGAAGCGATCAAGGAGCGCGCGAAGGCTGCAGGTCTGGAGGATCTGTTCGAAGAGATTATTGTGCCGACGGAAGAGATCGTCGAGGTCAAGCGCGGCCGTAAGGTGCAAACGGTGCGAAACTTTCTGCCAGGCTACGTGCTAGTGAAAATGAATATGACGGATCCCGCGTTCCTGCTCATCAAGAATACGCCGAAGGTGACGGGATTCCTGGGTGCCGACAATAAGCCGATGCCGATTTCCGAGGATGAAGCGATGCGCATCCTCAATCAGGTGAAAGATGGAGTTGAGCGACCCAAGGCCACCATAACCTTCGAAGTCGGAGAGTCGGTCAAGGTTTCGGATGGGCCGTTCGCATCGTTCCAAGGGCATGTCGAAGAGGTCGACGAGGAACGAGAACGGATCAAAGTTGCGGTTTCGATTTTCGGGCGGCCGACTCCGGTCGAATTGGAGTTCAATCAGGTTGAGAAAATCCCGAACTGAGGAGCGAGAGCAAAGGTCTTTATTAATTGACGCCTAGAGCGTTAGAGCCGAGCCAATGCTCATGGAGGTCATTGGCTTCAAGTCTTGCGGGAGGGCGAAGGCGAAATGTGCCGGACCCCGTTTCACCGCTAACCCTGGGACTGCCTCAACGGTGGTTCCGCAAATCCAGGGGAAACCATGGCTAAGAAGATCGATGGCTATATCAACCTGCAGGTACCTGCAGGCAAAGCCAATCCATCACCACCTATTGGACCAGCTTTGGGCCAGCGTGGTGTCAACATTATGGAGTTCTGCAAGGCGTTCAACGCCAAGTCCAAGGACTTCGAACCAGATACGCCAATTCCCGTGAAGATCACGGTCTATACCGACCGTTCGTTTTCTTTCGAGATGAAGACACCGCCAGCCACCTTCTATCTGAAAAAGGCTGCCGGGCTTGCGCCGACGGGAAAACCGGGCTCAGGCTCCAAGGAGCCGGGGCGAACGACGGTTGCTTCCGTGACGATGGATCAGCTACGGGAGATCGCAAAGATGAAACTTGCCGATCTCAACACGGACGACATCGACCAGGGCGCGAAGATCATCGCCGGTTCGGCAAGGGCAATGGGCATCGAGGTTAAGGGGTAAGCGAATGGCAAACGTATCTCCTGAGACCGTGAAGGAAACCCGCAAGTCCGGCGGCAAGCGTATGCATGCTGTGCGGTCCGACATCGACCCCAACGGCGCTTATGCGATCGAAGAAGCAGTCGACATGATCAAGGACCGCGCCAAGGCGAAGTTCGACGAGACCATCGAAATCGCGATGAACCTGGGTGTCGATCCCAAGCATGCCGATCAGATCGTACGCGGTGTGTGCATGCTGCCGAACGGTTCGGGCCGTACATCGCGAGTGGCAGTGTTCGCGCGCGGTGCCAAGGCGGATGAAGCCAAGGAAGCCGGTGCTGACATCGTCGGCGCCGAGGAACTTGTCCAGGAAGTTCAGAGCGGAACGATCAACTTCGATCGCTGCATCGCAACGCCCGACATGATGGGTCTCGTGGGCCGTCTCGGCAAAATCCTAGGCCCGCGCGGCCTGATGCCCAACCCGAGGGTGGGCACCGTGACAATGGATGTTGGCGAGGCCGTCAAGGCGGCCAAGGGCGGCGCGATCGAGTTTCGCGTCGAGAAGGCCGGCATTGTCCACGGTGGTGTCGGCAAGGCCAGCTTTTCGAAAGAGGCGTTGATCGAAAACATCCGCGCTTACGTCGATGCGGTGGTCAAGGCCAAGCCTACGGGTGCCAAGGGCACGTACGTGAAGAGAGTATCGATCTCCTCGACCATGGGGCCGGGGATCAAGATTGATGCGGCGACCGTGCTGCCGGCGGCGGCGAACTAATTTGGCGCACGAGGCCAGCGCTCTTGCAGGCGCCAATCGTGCGTTGGATCGGCCCTCTCAGCGGGGGGATGATCCAGATGACGAATTTCGGGTGTGGAGCCCGGAAGACCCCGTTCCCGGATTTCGCCCGCGAGGGCTGAAGACGGGGCGGACCTGTCCGAGACTGCAGGTGCTGGATGGTGATTGCCACCAGCTTAATGGAACTGACCGATGTTCGACAAATTATGTCGAGCTGGCCTGCATGAGACGGGAGAACGGCCGACTTCGGAGCCTTCGCGAAAGTGGGGTGCTGCATTCGGTTCAAATCTTCTCGGTCGATTCTGGAAGGCCTTTGGGCCGACCGGGGACAGGTGAAAAGAACGTTGCTGAATAAAGGCCTCGTCGGCGTTTGGTCAGCAGCAGCTTGCAACCCGCAGGGCGCGGCATTTGTTTGTGGCCCTGCAGACCAGGAGAGAGCAATGGATAGAGCCGCGAAACGTGAGCTCGTCGCAAACCTCCACGACGTGTTCGACAACACGGGCGTGATGGTCGTTGCCCACTACACCGGTTTGACGGTCGCCCAGATGACCGACTACCGCCAGCGCCTCAGGCAGGCGGGCGGTCAGGTCAAGGTGGCTAAGAACCGGCTGGCCAAGCTCGCGCTCCAGGACACTCCGGCGGCGGGGATCGCCGACCTGTTCACGGGACCGACCTGCATTTCCTACTCGCAGGATCCGATCACCGCGGCAAAGGTGGCCGTTTCCTATGCCAAGGAGAATGAAAAACTTGTCATTCTCGGCGGCGCCATGGGGGGCAATGTTCTGGACGAAAGGGGCGTGAAGGCGCTGGCAGAGCTGCCTTCACTCGATGAACTACGGGCCAAGCTGATCGGCCTCCTTAATGCGCCGGCGACGAAGATCGCCCGCACCATCAAGGAGCCGAGTGCAAAGCTTGCCCGCGTTCTACAGGCGAAGGCGTCTCAGGACGAGGCCGCCTGATACGGCAACGGGACGCTCACTATCAACCGGGGCAGTTCGCGAAAACTGTGCCGCGCACCGCTAGAAAAGATTTGAACCCGAAGGAAAACGAACCATGGCTGATCTGTCAAAAATCGTTGACGACCTGTCGTCGCTGACTGTCCTCGAGGCGGCTGAGCTTGCGACCATGCTTGAAGAAAAATGGGGTGTCTCGGCTGCCGCGGCTGTTGCCGTTGCCGGTGCTCCGGCCGGTGGTGATGCCGCCGCCGCCGTGGAAGAGAAAACCGAGTTTGATGTGATCCTCGTCGCCGCCGGCGACAAGAAGATCAACGTCATCAAAGAGGTCCGCGCCATCACAGGCCTTGGTCTCAAGGAAGCAAAAGAGCTCGTCGAAGCCGGCGGCAAGGCAGTCAAAGAAGCTGCCCCGAAGGAAGAGGCCGAAGAGCTTAAAAAGAAACTGGAAGACGTCGGCGCAAAGGTCGAACTCAAATAGTTGCTGCAACCCTCTCCCCGGGCGCATGCCGGGGGAGGGGCCGCCCGCCCGGTGACGGTTTCCCGAAGTTCCCAGCAGCCATTGTGGCTGCTTCCCAAGGAAATTTCGGCGAACCGTTTTCGAGCTTCAAGGCCCACCTGATCGCAGGTGGGCGGAAATTGAAGTTTGTTTTGGCGCGGCTGGCGGAGCTGCGTGTTTGAAAAAAAAATGTGCGCAAGGGTGGGCTGACCCTTGTTTGCTCTTAAATTCACAGCGCGGTCCGGTCCCCCGCGCGGCGAGCTATCTAAGGAGCGGACATGGCTGAAACGTTCAACGGTCGCAAGCGTCTGCGGAAGAAATTTGGTTCTATCCGCGAAGTTGCTGCAATGCCGAACCTCATCGAGGTTCAAAAGAGCAGCTACGAAGATTTTCTGATGCGCAAGGCGCCAGAGGGCGGTCGTCCGGACGATCATGGTTTGCAGGGCGTTTTCAAGTCCGTCTTTCCGATTTCGGATTTCTCGGGCAAATCGACATTGGAATTCGTTGGCTATGAATTCGAGCCGCCGAAGTACGATGTTGATGAGTGCATCCAGCGCGATATGACTTATTCGGCGCCGCTGAAAGTCAAGCTGCGCCTCATCGTGTTCGATATCAACGAGGAGACCGGCTCCAAGTCGATCAAGGACGTCAAGGAGCAGGACGTCTACATGGGCGACATGCCGCTGATGACGCAGAACGGTACGTTCATCATCAACGGCACGGAGCGCGTAATTGTTTCGCAGATGCACCGCTCACCGGGCGTCTTCTTTGATCACGACCGGGGCCGCACGCACGCTTCGGGTAAATTGCTGTTCGCCGCCCGCATCATACCCTATCGCGGCTCGTGGCTCGATTTCGAGTTCGACGCCAAGGACGTGGCCTACGTGCGCATCGACCGCCGGCGCAAGCTGCCGGCGACAACGCTGCTCTATGCTCTCGGTCTCAACGACGAGGAGATCCTGGAGACGTTCTATCAGAAGATTGTCATCAAGGAGAGCAAGCGCGGTTGGAAGATGCCGTTCGAGCCCGCTAAGTGGCGCGGCGTGGTGCCTAATTCCGACCTACTCGACGGCAAGACCGGCGAAGTCATCGTCGATGCCGGCGAGAAGATCACGGCGCGGCGCGCCCGGGACCTGGCGCAGAATGGGCTGAAGGAGCTGTTGGTATCGTCCGATGATCTGGTCGGCAAACATCTCGGCGAAGACATCGTCGATATGAAGACCGGCCGCATCTACGCGGAAGCCGGTGCGGAGCTCAATGCCGAGCTTCTGGCGGAACTCAAGGACCAGAAGGTCAAGGAGTATCCGATCCTCGACATCGACCATGTCAACATCGGTGCCTTCATCCGCAACACGCTGATGCTCGACAAGAATGCCAACAAAGAAGAAGCGCTGATGGACATATACCGGGTCATGCGGCCCGGTGAGCCACCAACCATCGAGGCGGCGACGAACCTATTCTACGGCCTGTTCTTCGATCCCGAACGTTACGACCTATCGGCGGTCGGCCGGGTGAAGATGAACATGCGCCTTTCCGAGTTGGACGGGTTCACCGAGGCGGAGGATACCGTGCGCGTATTGCGTGCGGAGGACATCATCTCGGTCCTGCGCTTGCTGGTCGGTCTGCGTGACGGACGCGGCAGCATCGATGACATCGACCACCTCGGCAACCGCCGTGTGCGTTCGGTGGGCGAGCTGATGGAGAACCAGTACCGGTTGGGTCTCCTACGTATGGAGCGCGCCATAAAGGAGCGCATGAGCTCGGTCGATATCGACACGGTCATGCCGCAGGACCTCATCAATGCAAAGCCGGCTGCGGCCGCGGTGCGTGAATTCTTCGGCTCCTCGCAGCTGTCGCAGTTCATGGACCAAACCAACCCGCTGTCGGAAATTACCCACAAGCGGCGCCTTTCGGCGCTTGGCCCTGGTGGCCTGACGCGTGAGCGCGCGGGTTTCGAGGTGCGTGATGTTCACCCGACGCACTATGGCCGGATCTGTCCGATTGAGACTCCGGAAGGTCCGAACATCGGTCTTATCAACTCGCTGGCAACCTTCGCCAAGGTCAACAAGTACGGTTTCATCGAGAGCCCGTACCGGAAGGTCGTCGATGGCAAGGTCACCGATGAGGTCGAGTATCTGTCGGCGACCGCCGAGATGCGCCACTACGTTGCGCAAGCGAATGCCATGATCGCCGATGACGGTACGCTGACCGGCGATCTGGTCAACTGCCGCTATCAGGGCGATGTGATGCTGGTTCCACCGTCGACGGTGAACTACATCGATGTTTCACCGAAGCAGCTGGTGTCAGTTGCCGCCGCGCTCATTCCGTATCTAGAGAACGACGATGCCAACCGTGCGCTCATGGGTTCCAACATGCAGCGCCAGGCGGTGCCGCTAATCCGGGCCGAGGCACCGCTTGTCGGCACAGGTATGGAAGAAGTCGTGGCTCGTGATTCAGGGGCGGCTATCGTCGCCCGGCGCACCGGCATCATCGACCAGGTCGATGCAACCCGTATCGTTATCCGCGCGACGGAGGAAGCCGATCCTTCAAAGCCGGGTGTCGATATCTACCGGCTTCGCAAATTCCAGCGCTCCAACCAGAATACCTGCATCAACCAGCGGCCTCTGGTGAATGTCGGCGACTTCGTGCGTGAAGGCGAGATCATCGCCGATGGTCCGTCAACCGACCTGGGTGACCTGGCGCTCGGCAAGAACGTGCTCGTCGCGTTCATGCCGTGGATGGGCTACAACTTCGAAGATTCCATCTTGATGTCCGAGCGTGTCGTTACCGACGATGTTTTCACCTCGATCCACATCGAGGAATTCGAGGTGATGGCCCGCGATACGAAGCTTGGGCCGGAAGAAATCACGCGTGACATTCCGAACATTTCGGAAGAAGCGCTGAAAAACCTCGACGAAGCAGGCATTGTCTACATCGGCGCTGAAGTCCATCCAGGCGACATCCTGGTTGGAAAGATCACGCCGAAGGGCGAGAGTCCGATGACGCCGGAAGAAAAGTTGCTGCGCGCGATCTTCGGCGAAAAGGCATCGGATGTCCGTGACACCTCATTGCGACTGCCGCCTGGCGTTGCCGGGACGATCGTCGAAGTGCGCGTGTTCAACCGCCACGGCGTTGACAAGGACGAGCGAGCCATGGCGATCGAGCGCGAGGAGATCGAGCGCCTGGCCAAGGACCGCGACGACGAATTGCAGATCCTGGACCGCAATGTTTATGCCCGCCTCAGCGACGCGCTGATGGGCAAGGAAGTGGCCAAGGGTCCGAAGGGTGCGCGTAAGGGCACCAATGTCGATGATGAAGTCTTGGCTGAAATTCCACGGTCGCAGTGGTGGGAAATCGGGCTTGCCGACGAGAAAGCGCAAGGCGAGTTGGAAGCCATCCAAAAGCAATACGAGGATGCTAAGAAGAGCCTTGAGCGGCGTTTTGTGGATAAGGTCGACAAACTGCAGCGCGGTGATGAAATGCCGCCTGGCGTGATGAAGATGGTGAAGGTCTTCGTTGCTGTGAAGCGCAAAATTCAGCCAGGCGACAAGATGGCCGGCCGGCACGGCAACAAGGGCGTCGTGTCGATGATCGTACCAAAGGAGGATATGCCGTTCCTCGAGGACGGAACTCCGGTCGACATTGTCTTGAACCCGCTCGGTGTGCCGTCGCGTATGAACGTTGGGCAGATCCTCGAGACACATACCGGCTGGGCGTGCCGTGGACTGGGACGTGCAATCGAACAGGCTGTTGAGGACTACAAAGCCTCTGGCGACCTAACGCCACTCAACAAGCAGCTAGTCACGGTGTACGGCGAGGAGACGATCAAGGACGTTGCGCCCGAAGATGGTGACAAATTGCGCTTGGCCGACCAGCTCAAGATTGGCGTGCCGATCGCGACGCCGGTGTTTGATGGAGCGCATGAACCCGACATCGTTGAGATGCTGGAGTTGGCGGGTTTCGATCGTTCGGGGCAGGTTCAGCTGTATGACGGACGTACCGGCGAGCCGTTCGATCGCAAGGTGACGGTCGGTTACAAATACATTCTCAAGCTGCACCACTTGGTGGATGACAAGATCCACGCCCGCTCGATCGGACCGTACTCGCTCGTCACCCAGCAGCCGCTCGGCGGCAAGGCGCAGTTCGGCGGGCAGAGGTTCGGTGAAATGGAGGTCTGGGCGCTGGAAGCTTACGGCGCCGCCTACACGTTGCAGGAAATGCTGACGGTGAAGTCGGATGACGTTGCTGGGCGCACCAAAGTGTATGAGGCGATCGTGCGGGGCGACGATGCCTTTGAGGCTGGTGTGCCGGAAAGCTTCAACGTGCTCGTGAAGGAAATGCGGGCCTTGGGTCTTAACGTCGAACTCATCAATACCGACAAGCCGCCCGGAGAAGAAAACGAGACCGGAGTGCAGCTGCGGCTGCAATCGCCACCGGCCGCTGCAGAATAATTGTCAAGGCCGAAAAGGGGCCGGGCCCGATGCATGGCGGGGCCGGCTGCAGACGCCGACCAATGAATCTATGGGCCTGACCCAGGGCCCGCCAGGAGACTGCCGATGAATGAGATCGCCAACTTCTTCAAGAGCCAGCAGCCGCTCCAGACGTTCGACCAAATCAAGATCTCGCTGGCCAGCCCCGACGATATCTTGTCGTGGTCGTTCGGCGAGATCAAGAAACCCGAGACGATCAATTACCGCACGTTCAAGCCGGAACGCGACGGCCTTTTCTGCGCGCGCATCTTCGGCCCGATCAAGGACTACGAGTGCTTGTGCGGCAAATATAAGCGGATGAAGTACAAAGGCATCATCTGCGAAAAGTGCGGCGTTGAAGTGACCCTCACCAAGGTCCGCCGTGAGCGCATGGGCCATATCGAATTGGCGGCTCCAGTCGCCCACATCTGGTTCCTGAAGTCGCTGCCATCGCGCATCGGCCTGCTGCTCGACATGACGTTGAAGGATCTCGAGCGGGTCTTGTATTTCGAAAACTACGTCGTCGTCGACCCAGGCATCTCGCCGTTCAAGGAGAAGCAGCTCCTCACCGAGGAGGAGTACAATCAGGCGCTTGAGGAACATGGAGCAGACAGCTTCACCGCAGGTATCGGCGCGGAAGCCATCCGCGAGATCCTCATCAATATGGATCTGCACAAGATCCGCGAAGACCTGCGCCAGGAGATTGCCGAGGCTACGACAGATCTGAAGCCGAAGAAGCTTGGCAAGCGGCTGAAGGTGATCGAGGCGTTCATCGAATCCGGCAACCGTCCGGAGTGGATGATCCTCACGGTCGTGCCCGTGATTCCACCGGAACTGCGTCCCCTGGTGCCACTTGACGGCGGCCGGTTCGCAACTTCGGATCTCAACGATCTCTACCGTCGCGTTATCAACCGCAACAACCGCCTCAAGCGGCTGATGGAACTGCGCGCGCCCGACATCATCATCCGCAACGAAAAGCGGATGCTGCAGGAGTCGGTCGATGCGCTGTTCGACAATGGCCGCCGCGGCCGCGTCATTACGGGTGCCAACAAGCGGCCGCTGAAGTCGCTGGCGGATATGCTGAAAGGCAAGCAGGGCCGGTTCCGGCAGAATCTGCTCGGCAAACGCGTCGACTACTCGGGCCGTTCGGTGATAGTGGTTGGTCCTGAACTGAAGCTGCATCAGTGCGGTCTGCCCAAGAAGATGGCCTTGGAGCTGTTCAAGCCGTTCATCTATGCGCGGCTGCAGGCTTTGGGACAGGCGGCGACGGTCAAGCAGGCCAAGAAGCTTGTCGAGAAGGAAAAACCAGAAGTCTGGGATGTCCTCGATGAGGTGATCCGTGAACACCCGGTGATGCTTAACCGGGCACCGACGCTGCACCGCCTTGGCATTCAGGCTTTCGAGCCGGTCCTCATCGAAGGCAAGGCGATCCAGTTGCACCCGCTAGTGTGCGCAGCCTTTAACGCCGACTTCGACGGTGACCAGATGGCCGTGCATGTGCCGTTGTCGCTGGAAGCCCAGCTCGAAGCGCGCGTGTTGATGATGTCGACGAACAACATCCTGCACCCGGCTAACGGGCAGCCGATCATTGTGCCCTCGCAGGATATCGTTCTTGGTCTTTACTACCTGTCGCTGATCGCGGAGAACGAGCCCGGCGAAGGCATGGTCCTGGGTTCGTCGAGCGAAGTGCACCACGCGCTGGGCACCGGCTCGGTAACGTTGCACGCCAAGGTCAAGGGCCGCTGGGTCACCTATGATGAAGCGGGTAATGAAATCGTCGAGCTGCATGATACGACGCCCGGGCGCATTCTGCTTGGTGATCTGTTGCCTCGGCGGCCAGGCATCAAGTTCGACCTCGTCAACGACCTGCTGACGAAGAAGGCGATCTCGAAGATGATCGATGCAGTCTACCGCAGCTGTGGTCAGAAGGAGACCGTTATCTTCTGCGACCGCATCATGGCGCTCGGCTTCCATCATGCCTTCAAGGCCGGCATTTCGTTCGGCAAGGACGACATGCTCATTCCGGATGCCAAGGCAGCCATTATGGCCGAGACCGAAGAGCTTGTGAGGGAATTCGAGCAGCAGTACAATGACGGCCTCATCACGCAACTCGAAAAGTACAACAAGGTGGTCGATGCCTGGTCGAAGTGCACCGACAAGATCGCCAAGGAGATGATGGAGCGTATTTCGGCGACCGAGTTCCTCGAGAACGGACGCCAGAAGCCGATCAACTCGATCTATATGATGAGCCACTCCGGTGCGCGTGGTTCGCCGACCCAGATGCGTCAGCTGGCGGCCATGCGTGGCCTGATGACGAAGCCGTCCGGTGAGATCATCGAGACGCCGATCAAGGCCAACTTCAAGGAAGGCCTGTCGGTTCTTGAATACTTCAACTCAACGCACGGCGCGCGTAAGGGGCTGGCTGATACGGCACTGAAGACCGCCAACTCCGGTTACCTGACGCGGCGTCTAGTCGATGTGGCGCAGGACTCGATCATCTCGGAGCCGGATTGTGGAACCGATGACGGCATCTCGATCCAGGCGGTTGTCGATGCCGGTCAGGTGATTGTGCCACTGTCGCAACGGGCGCTTGGGCGCACGGCTGCGGAGGATATCATCAGCCCGGAAACCGGCGAAGTGATCATCGAGAAGAATACGCTGATCGAGGAAAGGCAGGCGGAGGCGATTGCAGCAGCGGAAATCCAGGAACTGAAGATCCGTTCCGTTCTGACCTGCGAAACGCAGACAGGCGTCTGTGCGGCCTGTTATGGCCGTGACCTGGCGCGCGGTACACCGGTCAACATCGGCGAGGCCGTCGGTGTCATCGCGGCTCAGTCAATCGGTGAACCTGGAACGCAGCTCACGATGCGCACATTCCACATCGGCGGGACGGCGCAGGTGGTCGATACGTCGTTTATCGAGTCGAGCTTCAACGGCATGGTGCGGGTCAGGAACCGCAATCTCGTGAAAGACAGTCAGGGCCGTCTGGTGGCGATGACGCGGAACGTGTCGCTCATTATCGAGGACCAGACCGGTAAGGAACTGGCCCTTCACAAGGTCCCATACGGTGCCCGTCTGCTGGTTGATGAGGGTGACACGGTCAAGCGCGGCACGCGAATGGCGCAATGGGACCCTTATACCCGTCCGATCCTGACCGAGGTTGATGGGACAATCGGCTTTGAAGATATCGTCGATGGCGCCACGGTGCGCGAACAGACCGACGAGGTCAAGGGAACGACCAACCGGGTCGTAATCGACTGGCGTGCTTCACCGCGTGGAGCCGAACTGAAGCCAGCAATCGTCGTTAACGATGCCAAGGGCAAGCCCGTCAAGGCTCCGCGAGGCGGCGATGCCCGCTATCTATTATCGGTCGACGCGATTCTCTCGGTCGAGCCCGGTGATAAGTTGAAAGCTGGCGACGTGTTGGCCCGTAGCCCGATGGCTTCGGCGAAGTCGGGCGACATTACCGGTGGTCTGCCGCGCGTTGCGGAGCTCTTCGAAGCCCGTCGTCCGAAGGACCACGCCATCATTTCGGAAGCCTCGGGCACCGTTGAGTTCGGCAAGGACTACAAAAACAAGCAGCGCATTATCGTGCGGCCGGATGACGAAAACGAAGATGCGGTTGAGTATCTCATCCCGCGCGGCAAGTCGCTCGCCGTCCAGCACGGTGACCGCATTGAGCGAGGCGATTACGTCTATGATGGGCATCCAGCGCCGCACGATATTCTGGCTATCAAGGGCGTTGAGGAACTTGCCAACTATCTCATCAACGAGATCCAGGACGTCTACCGGCTGCAGGGTGTGACGATTAACGACAAGCATATCGAGGTGATCGTCCGGCAGATGCTGCAAAAGGTCGAGATCACGGATGCCGGCGAGACGGACATGATCAAGGGCGAGCAGCTCGACCGGACAGAATACGACGAGCGCAATGCTGCAGCTGAAAAAGATGGGTTGCGTCCGGCGGCTGCGATCCCAGTGCTGCTTGGCATCACGAAAGCTTCGCTGCAAACACGTTCGTTCATCTCAGCGGCGTCCTTCCAGGAGACAACCCGCGTGCTCACCGAGGCGTCCGTCAACGGCAAGGTGGATACGCTCGACGGGCTCAAGGAAAACGTCATTGTCGGGCGCCTTATTCCGGCGGGGACCGGCGGTATGTTGCGCCGCCTGCGCAGGATCGCGAACAAGCGTGATCTGCTGATCGCCAAGGAGCAGGAAAAGTCGACCGAAAGTGCGGTTTCGGCGCCGCCTAGCGAGGAGGCGGCCGAGTAACCGACCGCGCGTCCGTAAATCGGGAGACGGCCGCCACCCTGGCGGCCGTTGTCGTGTTATTTGGTCGCGGATCGCGCGTGTGCTGAGGCATTTGGGACTCAATGCCTTTGACGACGCCTGCGCGACAAATTTATTTCGGGTTTTTGGCGTGGTTGCTGTTGACCACAATATCCCCAACGATTATACGAGCTGCACTCTCACGGCAGGCCGTAGTTGGCGCCTTGCTATTGGCGCTTAAGAGAGCCGTTTAGGCTCTACTAGACGCTGTCGTTTCAAAGCAGAGGACAATTCGCGAGCCATGATCCGCAACCCGAAGGGTTGAAGATCCAATGGCGTTTCTCGTTGGGCCAGGTCGGAAGCGATAGGTCCGGCGAGCTATTTTTTGGCGTTGGCGGTTGCAAACGTCTTGGGATGAGGCCGAATGCCTACAATTCAACAGCTGATTAGAAAGCCGCGTGAGCGGAAGACGGTTCGCGGCAAATCGCGTCACATGGAATCCTGCCCGCAAAAGCGCGGTGTGTGCACGCGCGTCTATACAACGACGCCCAAAAAGCCGAACTCAGCGTTGCGGAAAGTCGCTAAGATCAGGCTGACCAACGGTTATGAGGTGATCGGTTACATCCCTGGCGAGGGCCACAACCTCCAGGAGCACTCCGTGGTGCTGATCCGAGGCGGCCGCGTCAAGGACTTGCCCGGCGTGCGGTATCACGTTGTGCGCGGCGTGCTCGATACCCAGGGCGTTGCCGATCGTAAGCAGCGCCGTTCCAAGTATGGCGCTAAGAAGCCGAAGTAATGGGTCAACGGTTGGTCGCAGGCTTTGCGCCGGGCCACCGCAAAACAGGAATTAGGACACGATGTCCAGACGTCACCGCGCACAGAAGCGCGACATTATTCCGGATCCGAAGTTCAGCGATGTTATCGTGACGAAGTTCATGAACGCGGTGATGAAGGACGGAAAGAAATCGAACGCTGAAGGTATTGTATACGGTGCCTTCGACCGCATCGAAGAGAAGGCGAAATCAGATCCGCTGCAGCTCTTCCATGATGCGCTGAAAAACGTCATGCCGTCGGTTGAAGTGCGTTCCCGCCGGGTCGGCGGTGCGACCTATCAGGTTCCGGTCGAAGTGCGCCCAGAGCGCCGCCAGGCTCTGGCGATCCGCTGGATCATAGGTGCTGCACGCAACCGCAACGAAAACACCATGGTGGAACGGCTTTCGGGAGAGCTCCTGGATGCCGCCAATAACCGTGGGACTTCAGTCAAGAAGCGTGAGGATACGCATAAGATGGCGGAGGCCAACCGGGCCTTCTCACATTACCGCTGGTAAGGGCATCATCCTTAGCTGGAATTTACAGGGTTTTCCCCTAGAGGCTTATCATGGCTCGCGAATACGCAATCGAGGACTACCGCAACTTCGGCATCATGGCGCATATTGATGCCGGAAAAACGACGACGACGGAGCGCATCCTCTTCTATACCGGCATATCGCACAAGATGGGCGAAGTGCATGACGGCGCCGCGACCATGGACTTCATGGATCAGGAAGCCGAACGCGGTATCACGATCACGTCGGCTGCCACGACCTGTAGCTGGCCGGGCCGCGACGGCAAGATGCGCCGCTTAAACATTATCGATACGCCAGGCCACGTCGACTTCACCATCGAGGTGGAGCGCAGCCTTCGCGTGCTTGATGGCGCCGTGTGCGTGCTTGATTCCAACGCCGGTGTCGAACCGCAGACCGAAACGGTCTGGCGTCAGGGCGACAAGTACTCGGTTCCACGTGTCATCTTCGCCAATAAGATGGATAAGATCGGTGCCGACTTCTACATGTGCATCGCTGACATCAAGGAAAAGCTGGGCGCGCGTCCCGTGCCGATTCAGATCCCAATCGGAGCCGAGAATGATTTCGCCGGTGTGGTCGATCTGATCAAGATGACGGCCTACATCTGGGAAGGTGAAGACAAGGGCGCGACCTTCACCGAAAAGCCCATTCCCGAAGACCTCGTCGACAAGGCCAACGAACTGCGCGCTGAAATGATCGAAGCCGCCGTCGAAATGGACGACGACGCGATGAGCGCCTACCTTGAGGGCAACGAGCCCGACGCGGATACGCTGCGCAAGCTTCTGCGCAAGGGAACGTGCACCAACGTCTTCTATCCCATGCTGTGCGGGTCAGCGTTTAAGAACAAGGGCGTGCAGCCGTTGCTTGATGCGGTTGTCGATCTGCTGCCGAGCCCGGTGGAAGTGCCCGCGATTAAGGGTCTCAATCCGAAAGACGACTCGCCAATGGAGCGCAAGTCGTCCGATGATGAGCCGCTGGCGATGCTGGCCTTCAAAATTATGAACTTCGAGCACGTCGGTTCGCTGACTTTCTGCCGCATCTACTCGGGCAAACTCCAGCAGGGTATGTCGCTTGTAAACTCGACCCGTGACAAGAAGGAGCGCGTCGGCCGCGCCTATATGATGCATGCCGATGACCGCAAGGAAATCAAGGAGGCTTACGCGGGTGACATCATCGCGTTGCAGGGCCTCAAGGATACGCGCACGGGTGAAACGCTGTGCGACCCGGCCAAGCCGGTCATTCTCGAAAAGATGGAATTCCCGGATCCGGTGATCGAGATGAAGGTCGAGCCGAGAACCAAGGCCGACCAGGAAAAGATGGCTTTGGCGCTTAACGAGATGGCGCTCGAAGATCCGTCTTTCCGTGTTTCGGTTGATCAAGAGTCGGGTGAGACCATCCTCAAGGGCATGGGCGAGCTTCATCTGGACATTAAGGTCGACATCCTGAAGCGGACCTACAAGGTTGAGGCGGACACCGGTGCCCCGCAGGTTGCCTATCGAGAGAGCCTCGCGAAGCCGACCAATATTGACTACACGCACAAGAAGCAGACTGGTGGTACCGGGCAATTCGCGCGCGTCAAGATGACCCTTGAACCGAACGAAATCGGTAAAGGCAATGAATTCGCCTCGCAGATCGTCGGCGGCTCGGTGCCGAAGGAATACATTCCAGGCGTCGAGAAGGGCGTCGATTCAGTGTGGGCGACCGGGATGCTGATTGGCTTCCCTATGGTCGACATGAAGGTGACATTGACCGATGGGGCCTTCCACGAAGTTGACTCGTCGGTCATCGCCTTCGAGATCGCTGCTCGCGCAGCCATGCGCGAAGGTTGCGAGAAGGCAGGCATCAAACTTCTTGAGCCTGTGATGGACGTTGAGATCGTGTCGCCGCAGGAATTCGTTGGCGGCATCATCGGCGATGTCAACTCGCGGCGCGGACAGGTCCGCTCGCAGGATCTGCGCGGCAACGCGGTGCTGATCAAGGCGTACGTGCCTCTGGCCAACATGTTCGGCTACATCAATACGCTGCGGTCAATGTCGACGGGCCGTGCGCAGTACTCGATGCAGTTTGCGCATTACGCCGAAGTGCCACGTAACGTGGCTGACGAAGTAAGGGCGAAGTACGCCTGAGGTTGGCGAAAAGCAAAATGGCCAACGGAAACAAACTCCGGTGGTCGTGTCAGAGAGATACGTTTTTTCAGTCCTGACGATTTGGACAACGACAGGTAGGACGGAGAGCCGGAATGGCCAAAGAGAAATTCGAGCGCACGAAGCCTCACTGTAACATCGGCACGATTGGTCACGTTGACCACGGCAAGACTTCGCTGACAGCTGCGATCACGAAGATTCTGGCTGAAGCCGGCGGTGCGAACTACACGTCATATGACAACATCGACAAGGCGCCAGAAGAGCGTGCGCGCGGGATCACGATCTCGACGTCGCACGTTGAGTATGAGACGGAGAACCGTCACTACGCGCACGTGGACTGCCCCGGTCACGCCGACTACGTGAAGAACATGATCACGGGTGCGGCGCAGATGGATGGTGCGATCCTTGTTGTTTCTGCGGCCGACGGGCCGATGCCGCAGACGCGTGAGCATATCTTGCTGGCGCGTCAGGTTGGTGTTCCCGCCCTCGTCGTCTATCTCAACAAGTGCGACATGGTAGACGACGAAGAGCTTCTCGAGCTTGTGGAGATGGAAGTGCGTGAACTTCTTTCGTCCTACGAGTTCCCCGGTGACGATATTCCGATCACCAAGGGTTCGGCACTGGTTGCGTTGGAAGATGGCGATGCGAAGCTCGGCAAGGATTCCGTGCTGGAGCTGATGAAGACGGTTGATGAATACATCCCGACGCCGGAGCGTCCGATCGACCAGCCGTTCTTGATGCCGATCGAAGACGTGTTCTCGATTTCGGGCCGCGGAACGGTTGTTACGGGCCGTGTTGAGCGTGGCATCGTTAAGGTCGGCGAGGAAATCGAGATCGTCGGCATCCGCGATACGCAGAAGACGACGGTGACGGGCGTCGAGATGTTCCGCAAGCTTCTTGACGAGGGCCGTGCGGGCGACAACATCGGTGCGCTGCTTCGTGGTGTTGGGCGTGAGGACGTCGAGCGCGGTCAGGTTTTGTGCAAGCCGGGTTCGATCACGCCGCACAAGAAGTTCAAGGCTGAAGCCTACATCCTGACGAAGGAAGAAGGCGGCCGTCACACTCCGTTTTTCACCAACTACCGTCCTCAGTTCTACTTCCGGACGACGGACGTGACGGGTGTTTGCTCGCTTCCGGAAGGAACCGAGATGGTTATGCCCGGCGACAACGTTGCGATGGATGTTGAGCTTATCACGCCGATCGCTATGGAAGAGAAACTGCGCTTCGCGATCCGCGAGGGCGGCCGCACGGTTGGTGCGGGCGTCGTCTCGGCGATCGTGGAGTAGAACGAACGACCCCAACGCCGGTGCTTCAGGTTCCGGCGTTACTCTTTTTGGGGGCGCGGCTTTGTCCACGTTGGACCAGGCCAAACCTCGAAACCGAGCGGGCGGAACTGAGTTTTGGGACAGCATGCGTTAGGTGCGGGGTGCGCCTGGCCCGGTTGGCGAATTCATTTGTGGGCTGCGCCCGCCCTGACGGGTGCAGTTTGCTTTGGAGAGTAAGGCAAAGACGATGAACGGTCAGAACATACGCATCAGGCTTAAGGCCTTCGATCATCGAATACTCGATGCGTCGACGCGCGAGATCGTGAATACGGCGAAGCGTACGGGCGCTGAGGTGCGGGGACCGATCCCGCTGCCGACGCGTATCGAGCGGTTCACGGTCAACCGCTCGCCGCACATCGATAAGAAGAGCCGCGAACAGTTTGAGATGCGTACACATAAGCGCATGCTCGACATCGTTGATCCTACGCCGCAGACGGTCGATGCGCTTATGAAGCTCGATCTAGCGGCCGGCGTCGACGTGGAAATCAAGCTTTAAGCCGCCGACTAGTCGAAACCCGGCGGTGTGTCGAAGACCCCAATACGCGCTGAAGCTTCGGTTTAAAGCGGCGGACAGGGATTAAGGAAAAGGAAGGAATGCTCCAATGCGTTCCGGAGTGATCGCCCAGAAGGTGGGCATGACCCGCATTTTCACCGACACAGGCGAACATGTGCCTGTGACGGTCTTGCGGCTGGAAAATTGTCAGGTGCTCGCACAGCGCACCGACGAAAAGAACGGCTATACCGCGCTGCAGCTCGGTGCAGGGACGCGTCGTCCTTCGCGCGTCACCGCTCCTGAGCGCGGCAACTTCGCCGTCGCCAAAGTCGAAGCAAAGCGCAAGCTTGCCGAGTTCCGCGTGAGCCCGGACAACCTCATTGAAGTGGGCGCGGAGATCACCGCCGACCACTTTGTGCCAGGGCAGTTCGTGGACATCACCGGGACGTCGATCGGAAGGGTTTCCAGGGCGCGATGAAGCGTTGGAATTTCGGCGGTCTTCGAGCTTCGCACGGTGTTTCGGTCTCCCACCGCAGCCACGGTTCAACCGGGCAACGACAGGATCCGGGTAAGGTGTTCAAGGGCAAGAAGATGGCCGGTCATATGGGCTCCGAGCGGGTCACGACGCAGAACCTCGTTGTGGTGAAGACTGATACGGAGCGCGGGCTTGTCATGGTGCGCGGTGCGGTGCCGGGCCATAAGGGCGGCTGGGTGCTGGTGCGTGATGCCGTGAAGCGCAAGCTTCCAGACGCGGCGCCAAAGCCTGGAGCGTTCAAACCACGCGATGGTGGAGCAGAAGTCGCTGAAGCCGCCGGTCAAGAGGAGCAGCAGTGATGAAAGTTGACGTCACAACGCTCGATGCCGGCTTGGCCGGAAGTGTCGAACTCGCAGATCACGTGTTCGGGCTGGAGCCGCGCAAGGATCTGATTCACCGGATGGTGCGCTATCAGACCCTGAAACGGATGGCGGGAACGCATCATGCCCAGGACCGCTCCGAAGTCACGGTCACGGGCAAGAAGGTCTACAAGCAGAAGGGCACCGGCGGCGCCCGTCACGGCGATAAGTCTGTGCCGCAATGGCGCGGTGGCGGCAAGGCTCTGGGTCCCAAGCCGCGCAGCCATGCGATCGGCATGCCGAAGAAGGTGCGGGCACTGGCTTTGCGGCATGCGCTATCGGCGAAGGCCAAGGCTGGCGACATTGTCGTCATTGAAAAGGCGGCCTCCAACGACGGTAAGACAGCGGCCTTGCGGGAGTGCTTCGGCAAGCTCTCGCTTGAGAACGCATTGATTATCGACGGTGTGTCGCTCGATGCCGCTTTCGTTCGCGCGGCCCGCAATATTCCGAACATAGACGTGCTGCCCGTGCAGGGGATCAACGTCTACGACATTCTGCGCCGCAAGAAGCTGGTGTTGACGAAGGCGGCTCTGGAAGCCCTCGATCAGCGCTTCGGGGCGGCTGAGAAAACCGGTGAAAGGGCCTAAGGCATGCAGAAGCTCAAAGCCTACGACATCATTCGCTCACCGGTGATCACCGAAAAAGCGACGTTGCTATCGGAAGCCAACCAGATCGTCTTCAATGTTGCCAGCACGGCAACAAAGCCTGACATCAAAAACGCCGTCGAGGCGCTTTTCGACGTCAAGGTGAAGGCAGTGAATACGTTTGTCCGAAAGGGCAAGAAAAAGATGTTCCGGGGCCGCGGCGGTGTTCAAAGCAGCGTCAAGAAAGCCATCGTCACGCTCGAAGACGGGCAGGCGATCGACGTCACGACCGGACTGTAAGGAGGCGAGGTCAAATGGCACTAAAGACATATCGACCGACATCGCCGGGCCTGCGCCAGCTGGTGATTGTTGATCGCAAGGGATTGTGGAAAGGCGCTCCGGTCAAGATGCTGACCGAGGGCAAGTCGAAAACCGGCGGGCGTAACGGCCACGGCCGTATCACGACTCGGCACATCGGTGGTGGTCATAAGCAGACCTACCGTCTTGTCGACTTCAAGCGCCGCAAGTTCGACGTTCCCGGTAAGGTCGAGCGGATTGAATACGATCCCAATCGCACCGCGTTCATCGCGCTTATCAAGTATGATGACGGTGAACTGAGCTACATCCTGGCGCCGCAGCGGCTGAGCCCGGGCGACACGATCATCGCAGGTGAAAAGGTCGACGTGAAGCCTGGCAATGCCATGCCGCTGTCGAGCATGCCGATCGGGACGATCATCTACAATGTCGAGATGAAGCCCGGCAAAGGTGGACAGATCGCGCGATCGGCAGGTGCATTCGTGCAGCTTGTCGGACGTGACGCGGGCTGGGCCATTTTGAAGCTCAACTCCGGTGAAACGCGGCGCGTGCGGGCTGACTGCATGGCCAGCGTTGGAGCCGTGTCCAACCCGGACCACGGCAACACGGTTGATTCCAAGGCCGGCCGTACACGCTGGAAAGGAACCCGCCCGACGGTTCGCGGTATCACAATGAACCCGATCGACCACCCGAACGGCGGTCGCACCAACGGCGGCAAGCACTGGGCGACTCCGTGGGGCAAGCCGACGAAGGGTGCTAGAACCCGCAAAAACAAGACGACGGACAAGTTCATCGTTCGCAGTCGTCATTTGAAGAAGAAGTAAGTGCGGGCAACCGCACGACCGTTAAGGAGATAATGTCGTGGCACGTTCAGTCTGGAAGGGTCCGTTTGTTGACGGTTTCCTTCTCAAGAAGGCCGAGAAAGTGCGCGCTTCGGGACGCAACGAGATCATCAAGATCTGGAGCCGGCGCTCGACGATCCTGCCTCAGTTCGTGGGGCTGACGTTTGGCGTTTACAACGGCCAGAAGCACATCCCCGTGAGCGTGACCGAGGACATGATCGGGCACAAGTTCGGTGAGTTCTCGCCGACGCGCAATTACACCGGCCACGGCGGCGATAAGAAAGCGAGACGCTGATGGGCAAGAAGAGCCGAGGGCGCGTCCTCCCCGACAACGAGGCGAAGGCCGTTGCACGCAACTTGCGTGTGTCGCCGCAAAAGTTGGACCTGGTGGCGGGCCTCATCCGGGGCAAGCCTGTCGAGCAGGCGCTCGCCGATCTTGAGTTCTCGCTCAAACGAATCTCAGGGGACGTGCGCAAGTGCCTGATGAGCGCGGTAGCGAACGCCGAAAACAACCATCAGCTCAGCATCGATCAGCTGGTGGTTGCGGAAGCTTACGTTGGCAAGAACCTCGTTATGAAACGCTTCCACGCGCGTGGCCGCGGGCGTTCATCGATGGTGATGAAGCCGTTTTCTCAGATCACGGTGGTGGTCCGAGAGGTTGAGGAAGACGATCTGGAAAATGTACGCAAGCGCGCCAATGGCGGCAAAGTGAAGAAGGCCAGACCTCAGGTGGCCAAACCTGCCGCGGCAGAAGAACCTGCCGCCGAAGCGAAGGAGGCCGAGTGATGGGTCATAAAGTCAATCCGGTCGGCCTGCGCGTCGGCATCAACCGTACCTGGGACAGCCGTTGGTTCGCACGGGCCGGCGAGTATGGTCAGCTGCTGCATGAGGATCTGGCGATCCGCAAGCACATCATGAAGATGCAACGCCCTGCGAGCATCTCGAAGGTGGTGATCGAGCGTCCGCATAAGAAATGCCGGGTGACCGTGCATACGGGCCGTCCCGGCGTGCTGATCGGCAAGAAAGGCGCGGATATAGACAAGCTGCGCGGTGAGTTGTCGAGGCTGACCGACAGCGAGGTGCATCTCAATGTCCTCGAAATTCGCAAGCCGGACATCGATGCGACGCTGATTGCCGAAAACATTGCCCAGCAGCTGGAGCGCCGTGTCGCGTTTCGGCGCGCTATGAAACGGTCTGTGCAGTCGGCGCTGCGTGCTGGTGCCCAGGGTATCCGTATCAACGTCGCAGGCCGGCTTGGCGGTGCGGAAATCGCGCGGACCGAGTGGTACCGCGAAGGCCGTGTGCCGCTGCATACGCTTAGGGCCGATATCGACTTCGGCCGCGCGGAAGCGAAAACGGCTTACGGCATCATCGGCATCAAGGTCTGGGTCTACAGGGGCGAGATCATCGAACACGACCCGATGGCCTCCGAGAAACGGGCCTTTGAAGGTGGCGACAGCGGTCGTCCGCGCCGCGATCGCGGTGGGCAGAGCGATACACCGCGCGAGAGATAATGACGTTTCCGGTGGCGCCAAAGGAGGCGAGACCGGAGTTCGAAGATCGTGAGGATCTGAAGGATGAAGCAACCGAAGCGAACAAAGTTTCGCAAACAGTTCAAAGGCCGCATCAAGGGCGTTGCCAAGGGCGGCACGATGCTCAACTTCGGCTCGCATGGTTTGAAAGCCGTTGAGCCGGAGCGGATCACGGCGCGCCAGATCGAAGCGGCTCGTCGTGCGATCACGCGCCATATGAAACGTGCCGGCCGTGTCTGGATCCGCATCTTCCCGGACCTGCCGGTGACGGCGAAGCCGGCGGAAGTGCGCATGGGTTCGGGCAAGGGCTCGATCGACCGCTGGACGGCGCGGGTTAAGCCTGGACGCATCATGTTCGAGCTCGACGGTGTGCCCGATGGGCTGGCTCGCGAGGCTCTTGAGCTTGGCGCGCAGAAGCTGCCGATCAAGACGCGAATTGTTACGCGCATCAGCTAAGGCGGGTGCGCGAGGAAGTTTGAGAAGTTGAGGACGGTTTAGAGATGAACGCCGCCGAGATTAGAGACAAATCCGCCGACCAGCTCGACGATGAGCTTTTGAAGCTGAAGAAGGAGCAGTTCAATCTGCGCTTTCAGCAGGCTTCGGGACAGCTTGAGAACACATCGCGGATGCGGGAAGTGCGCCGGACTATCGCGCGCGTCATGACCATCCGTAAGGAAAAGCAGAAACAAGGCTGATGATGAGCTGGCCATTCTGGCCGGCCCGCAAAGGATTTTGACTTATGCCAAAGCGCATCCTGCAAGGCGTCGTCGTCTCGGACAAAAACGATAAGACCGTTGTTGTCGAGGTCGAGCGCCGTTACACGCACCCGTTGTTCAAGAAGGTTGTGCGCCGTTCGAAGAAGTACCAGGCGCATGATGAAAACAATCGCTGCAAGATCGGTGACCGGGTCCAGATCGTGGAAACGGCGCCAATCTCAAAGAACAAGCGATGGGCGGTGCTGGAGCAGCAAAGCGCTTAGGGCTTGGTTGAGCAAACGTATTCGAGCGCGCTTGCGACAGCGCGATGGGACTAGAAACAACGGGCCGTCTTCAGAGCGGCCGGATAAGGAGCGAGAGCGATGATCCAGATGGAGACGAATCTCGACGTTGCTGATAACTCGGGCGCCCGTCGTGTGCAGTGCATCAAGGTTTTGGGCGGCTCCAAGCGCAAGTACGCAACCGTGGGTGACATCATCGTCGTGTCGGTCAAAGAGGCGATCCCGCGCGGCCGCGTGAAGAAGGGGCAGGTGATGAAAGCCGTCGTTGTGCGTACCGCCAAGGGTGTGCGCCGGCCGGATGGTTCGCTGATCCGCTTCGATCGCAACGCGGCGGTTCTGGTGAATGCCCAAGGTGAGCCGATCGGGACTCGTATCTTCGGCCCGGTCACTCGCGAATTGCGCGCAAAGAAACATATGAAGATCATTTCTTTGGCGCCGGAGGTGCTTTGATTATGGCGTTGGCAAAGATCAAAAAAGGTGACCGCGTCATCGTGCTCACCGGCCGTGACAAAGGCAAGCGCGGCGAAGTGATCGAGGTCCGTCCGAAAGAGGCGCGGGCGTTGGTGCGTGGTGTCAATATGGTTCGCCGGCATCAGCGGCAGACGGCAAAGGATGAGGGCGGGATAATTTCCAAGGAAGCCCCCATTCACGTGTCGAACCTGGCGCATGAGGACCCGCGTGATGGCAAACCCACGCGCATCGGAGTCAAGACTCTCGAGGATGGTACCCGGGTGCGCGTCGCCAAGCGATCGGGCGAAGTGATTGCAGAGAAGAGTAGCTAACCGATGGCCGAGAAACAGCAGGCCCAGGATGGGGCCAAGAAGAAGAAGAAGGACAAGAAGGGTGACGCCGCCGCAATGGCGCCACCGTCCCCGCGCCCGGCTGACTATCAGCCGCGCATGAAGAAGTTCTATCTGGATGTCGTTCGCGGGCAGCTCAAAGAGAAGTTCTCATACAAGAACCCGATGCAGATCCCGAAGGTGCAGAAGATCGTCATCAACATGGGTGTTGGCGAAGCTGTCGCCGACCGTAAGAAGGTTGAAAGCGCGAGCGGTGATCTGGCGAAGATTGCCGGCCAGAAAGCGGTAATCACCACGGCGCGCAAATCGATCGCGGGTTTCAAGGTCCGCGAAGGCATGTCGCTGGGCACAAAAGTAACCCTGCGCGGTGACCGGATGTACGAGTTTCTCGACCGTCTGGTGACGATCGCGATGCCACGGATCAAGGACTTCAGGGGCCTTAATCCGAAGAGCTTCGATGGTCGTGGTAACTTCGCCGTCGGGATTAAGGAGCACATCGTGTTCCCGGAAATCGACTACGACAAAGTCGATGAAGTCTGGGGCATGGACGTTGTCGTTTGCACCTCGGCGCAAAACGACGACGAAGCGCGAGAATTGCTGAGGGCCATGAACTTCCCGTTCCGCAAGAACTAGGTCGCGGACATACAGGGCAGCATGGCTCTAGGAATTCGAGCGAGTAAAATTTGGATTTAGAGACCGCGGCGTGAATGAATTGCGGCGCGGGCTTTAGAGGACCTCGGGGCTTTTCCCCGAAAGGCCTTTGGAGAAAGTAGAGAATGGCGAAAGTCGGAAAGAAGCAGACCAACGAGAAGCGGCGCAAGCTTGCGCAGCAGTACGCGGATAAGCGCAAACGGCTAAAGGCGGTGACAAAGGATCTTTCGAGCCCGCCCGAAGAGCGTTTCGCGGCGCGGCTGAAGCTTGCCGAACTTCCGCGCAATTCAGCGCAGGTCCGTGTGCGTAACCGCTGTGAGATCACAGGGCGTCCACGCGGCTATTACCGTAAGCTCAAGATGTGCCGGAACATGCTGCGTGAGTTGGCGAGCCAGGGCCGTATCCCTGGTGTTGTGAAGTCGAGCTGGTGAGGAAGGGTAACGTTAGATGGCAGTCAACGATTCGCTTAGCGATATGCTCACCCGCATCCGCAACGCTCAGCTTCGCCGCCGCCCCAAGGTCTCGACGCCGGCCTCCAAATTGCGTGGCCGTGTGCTAGATGTGTTGGAGTCGGAAGGCTTCATTCGCGGCTATGTGCGCGTCGAGCAAAAAGGAGAGCACCCGGAGTTCGAGATCGAACTGAAGTACTTCAACGGTCAGCCGGCAATCAAGCAGATCAAGCGCGTGTCCAAGCCGGGCCGCCGGGTCTACTCGCCGGTCAAGGAGTTGCCGACGGTCGCAAACGGCCTTGGCGTCTCGATCCTGTCTACGCCGCGCGGTGTTATGTCGGATGCGCGGGCCCGTGAGGAGAACGTCGGCGGCGAGATCCTGTGCAACGTATTCTAATGGTGGGACCCGGCGAAACGCTGCCGGGGCGATGGAACGGTTATGTCACGTATCGGTAAAAGGCCAGTCGAGCTGCCGTCCGGTGTCACGGTCAAGCTGGAAGGCCAGACGGTAAAAATGAAAGGCTCCAAGGGCGAGTTGTCGTTCACGGTGCCTGAGGTTTGTTCGATCGAGCAGTCGGCGGATGGCATTGTCATCAAACCGAATGATGAATCCAAGCAGGCACGGGCAATGTGGGGCATGTCACGTACTCAGGTGTCGAACCTGGTTGAAGGGGTGACGAAGGGTTTTTCCAAGACCCTCGAGATCCAGGGCGTCGGCTATCGTGCGGCGATGAAAGGCAAGGACCTGCAGCTCAACCTCGGTTTCAGTCATGAGGTCGTGCACAAGATTCCGCAGGGCGTGCAGATCGCCGTTTCGGGTGCCAAGCAAGAAATGATTACGGTCAGCGGTATCGACAAACAACTTGTCGGACAGGTCGCGGCGGAGATCCGCGGTTACCGTCCGCCAGAGCCCTACCAGGGCAAAGGCGTGCGCTATCAGGGCGAGTACATCTTCCGTAAGGAAGGCAAGAAGAAATAAGGACGAACGAGATGGCCTCGGTTTCGAAGAACTTTATCAAACGGCGCGACCGCGTGCGCCGGGCTTTGAAGAAGAAGTCGCAAGGGCACCCGCGTTTGTCGGTGCACCGGTCTTCGAAGCATATCTATGCGCAGGTGATCGATGATGAAGGCGGCCGGACGCTGGCTGCAGCTTCGTCGCTTGAAAAGCAACTGCGCGGCGATCTGAAGACGGGTGCCGACAAGGAAGCTGCAGCGGCTGTCGGCAAACTTCTGGCCGAGCGTGCGACGGCGGCGGGAGTGAAGAGTGTCGTTTTCGATCGCGGAGGGTTTTTGTTTCATGGGCGCATTAAAGCGCTCGCCGATGCCGCCCGCGAAGGCGGCTTGAAATTTTAATGCTCGAGAGGATTTAGTTCGTGGCACGTTCTCCAGAAGGCGGCCGCCGGGGCCGCGATCGCGAAGATCGCGATAGCGAGTTTTCCGACAAGCTGGTGCACATCAACCGCGTGGCGAAGGTGGTCAAGGGCGGTAAGCGCTTCGGTTTTGCCGCGCTGGTCGTGGTTGGCGATCTGAAGGGCCGTGTCGGCTTCGGTCACGGTAAGGCGCGTGAGGTGCCTGAGGCGATCCGCAAGGCGACTGAATCGGCCAAGCGCGATCTGGTGCGGGTGCCTTTGCGCGATGGGCGCACACTGCATCACGATAGCGTCGGCCGGCATGGTTCAGGACGCGTGGTGCTGCGTTCGGCGCCTCCGGGCACGGGTATCATCGCAGGTGGTGCGATGCGCGCCGTGTTCGAAATGCTCGGAGTGCACGATGTGGTGGCAAAGTCGCTTGGTTCGACGAACCCCTACAACGTCGTGCGGGCGACCATCGAGGCGCTGAAGGAACAGGAAAACCCGCGCACGATAGCGGCGCGCCGTGGTCTGAAGGTGTCGGATATTGTTGCGCGGCGGCGTGATGCCTCGACGGCTGCGGAAGCTCCGGCGGAAGGATGAGCTTGCAAGGTGGCCCCTGCAGGTTTGCACCCGAACACGGTGTCCTGTTGGATCTGGTGAAGTTGAGACGGTGGTGAGAAAATGGCCGATACAGCAAAGAAGACGATCACGGTCCAGCAGATCCGCAGTGCGATCCGCAGGCCGGAAGTGCAGACGCAAACGCTGAAGGGGTTGGGGCTGAACAAGCTCAACCGGACGAGGACGCTCGAAGATACACCAGCAGTGCGCGGTATGATCGCGCGCGTTGCGCACCTGGTGCGCGTCGTGGAGTGAGCGCGGCGGGCGGTTGTACAGAAACTGAAGATTTCAGGCGGAGACCCCAACGGAAGCGTATGCTTTCCGTGCAATACTAAGGTCCCGTATAGTTGAGGAGCTCGAAGTCGCATGCGGCTCAATGAGATCAAAGATAATCCCGGTGCCGCCAAGAAGCGCGTGCGCGTTGGTCGTGGCATTGGGTCGGGCTGCGGCAAAACCGGCGGACGCGGCGTCAAGGGTCAGAAGTCCCGCAACGGTGTGGCCCTCGGTGGCTTCGAAGGTGGCCAAATGCCACTCTACCGCCGCCTGCCGAAGCGTGGCTTCAGCAAGTGGCGCCGCAGGGCGTTCAACGAGGTGAGCCTGGCGCGGTTGCAGGAAGCCGTTGACGCCGGCAAACTCGATGCCGGGCAGGAAATTGACGTTGCCAAGCTGGTCGAAGCAGGCGTTCTTCGGCGGCGGCTTGATGGCGTGCGTGTGCTTGGTGTCGGCGAGTTGAAGGTGCCTTTGAAACTGAAGGTCGATCACGCGAGCGGCTCGGCCAAGGCGGCCATTGAAAAGGCCGGTGGTTCTGTTTCGATTATCGAAAAGAAAGTGCTTGAGGCCGACGAGGCGAAGCGCGTCAAAACGGCCGCCAAGAAGGCCGAAAAAGAGAAGTGAGGCGCACTTTCGAAACCTGGCAATGTCGGGAGTTGTCTTAGTACGGCATGATGGCCATCTATTAGCGGCGCCTGGGAACACTGGTTCCCTGGCGCCGATGGCACATTGGCCAACGCTGCGCTGATTGAACCGGGAGTTCCCGGTCTTGGAACAGCGCTTCTTGAGGGTCGGGAGATAGAACGTCATGGTATCCGCTGCCGAGCAGCTCGCCCAGAACATAAACTTTTCCGCATTCAGTAAGGCTGAGGATCTGCAACGGCGTATCTGGTTTACACTGGGTGCGCTGGTTGTTTATCGGGTTGGGACCTTCATCCCGATCCCGGGGGTGAATCCGCAGGCCTTCGCGGAGACCTTTGAGCGCTCGTCGCAGGGCATCCTGGGGATGTTCAATATGTTCACCGGGGGAGCATTGGAGCGCATGGCGATCTTTGCGCTCAATATCATGCCCTACATCTCCGCCTCGATCATCATGCAGCTGATGACGAGCGTGAACAAACAGCTCGAACAGCTGAAGAAAGAGGGCGAACAAGGCCGCAAGACCATCAACCAGTATACGCGCTACCTGACGGTGCTGCTGGCGACGTTCCAGGCGTACGGGATTTCGATCGGACTTGAAAGCATGCAGACAGAGTCGGGCGCGGTCGTGATGAATCCGGGCTGGTTCTTCCGAGCGTCGACGGTGATCACATTGGTCGGTGGCACCGTGTTCTTGATGTGGCTTGGCGAGCAAGTCACGCAGCGTGGAATCGGCAATGGTATCTCGCTTATTATCTTCGCCGGTATCGTCGCGGGCATGCCGTCGGCGATCGCCGGTCTGTTCCAGCTGTCTTATGAGGGTTCAATCCCGACAGTTGTCGCGTTCGGCGTGTTGTTGCTGATGGCTGTAGTGGTGCTGTGTATCGTGTTCATGGAGCGCGCGCAAAGGCGGCTGTTGATACAGTATCCAAAGCGGCAAGTCGGCAACCAGATGATGCAGGGCAATGCTTCGCATCTGCCTCTGAAGCTGAATTCGGCAGGTGTAATCCCGCCGATTTTCGCCTCGTCGCTGTTGCTCTTGCCGACCACGGCCGCACAGTTCACCGCCACGCCTGACGCCGAAGGCGGGTCGCAGTGGCTGAATTATATCGTGGCGCTGCTCGGCTATGGACAGCCGTTGCACATGGCGATCTTTGCCGCGCTCATCATCTTCTTCGCCTTCTTCTACACGGCGGTTGTGTTCAACCCTCAAGAGACCGCCGATAATCTACGCAAGTACGGTGGCTATATCCCGGGCATCCGCCCCGGTGCGAAAACGGCGGAATACATCGACTATGTGCTGACACGCATTACGGTTGTGGGCGCGCTATATTTGGCGGCGGTCTGTCTATTGCCGGAGCTGATGATCGCCAATACGGCGGTACCACAGACCTTCGCAGCCATTCTTGGCGGAACCTCTTTGCTGATTGCCGTGAGCGTCACCATGGACACTGTTGCTCAGGTGCAAAGCCATCTGCTGGCACATCAGTACGAAGGGCTGATCAAGAAAGCCCAACTCAAGGGAGCCACGCCTACGTCGCGGAGGGGAAGACGCCGATGAATTTGATTTTGCTGGGTCCACCGGGCGCCGGAAAGGGAACGCAGGCTGAGCAGATCTCAGCCAAACATGGCATCGTACAGCTTTCGACAGGTGAGATGCTGCGTGCCGCGGTTAAGGCGGGCAGCGAGGTCGGGCTCAAGGCCAAGGCGATCATGGAATCGGGAGGGCTTGTCTCCGACGAGATCGTTGTCGGCATCATCTCCGAGCGGATCGATCAGCCAGATTGTGCCAAGGGTTTCATTCTCGACGGCTTTCCAAGGACGTTGCCGCAGGCCGCCGCGCTTGAGAAACTACTCGGCAGCAAGGGCAAGACGCTTGATGCAGTCATCGAGATCAAGGTCGACGACGAAGCGCTGGTGGAGCGTATCACAGGACGGTTTTCCTGCTCCAAATGCGGCGTGGGCTACCATGATAAGTACAAGACACCGGCCAAAGAGGGCGTCTGCGACAAGTGTGGCAGCACTGAGTTTTCGCGGCGTGCCGATGACAATGAAGAGACGGTTCGCAATCGGCTAATGGCCTACTACCGTGAGACGGCGCCTTTGATTGGTTACTACTTCGCCAAGGATCGGCTAAAGAGCGTTGACGGAATGGCAGATATCGACGACGTGACGCGGCAGATCAATGCAATCTTTGGTTGAGAAGGGCTCCAATACGCTCGGGGACATCCATTATTGACGACAGACCGTGCCGCGTATAAAAGACTGGGATTTTCGGATCCAGAAAGTACGTGCAGGTTCGCGGCTATGACCGCTGCGGACGGCGCGACTTTTGTGACAACAAATAAACCTGCACAGCGCCGCGCCTGACGGGTGTGGCTGCTGCGTATTCGTATTTGGACTAGGTACCAGGAGAACGACACGTGGCCCGCATCGCTGGCGTGAACATCCCGACACAGAAACGCGTTCCGATCGCGCTACAGTACATCCATGGCATCGGAACCAAGTTTGCCCATGATATCTGCTCGAAGGTGGGCATTCCTCCGGAGCGCCGCGTCAATCAGTTGACGGATGCCGAGGTTCTGCAGATCCGCGAAACGATCGACCGCGACTATCTCGTCGAAGGCGATCTACGCCGTGAGACGGCGATGAATATTAAGCGGCTTATGGATCTGGGCTGCTATCGGGGGCTGCGCCATCGCCGCGGTCTGCCCGTGAATGGACAGCGCACGCATACCAACGCGCGCACCCGCAAAGGACCGGCGAAGCCGATCGCTGGCAAGAAGAAATAATCAGCCGCGGTTCGCGGTGGCTCCGTATCCGCGGAGCGGTTCGTTGGTGCACCCAGGGCGGCACCGGCATCAGTGCAGATGAGAGAGTGACGGTTAGATGGCCAAAGAACAGCAGCGGGGCAAGGTTCGCCGCCGCGAGAAGAAGAACATCTCTTCGGGCGTGGCTCACGTTAACGCCAGCTTCAATAATACGATGATCACGATCACCGATGCCCAGGGCAATACGATCTCCTGGTCATCGGCCGGCACGATGGGCTTCAAGGGTTCGCGAAAATCGACCCCGTTTGCTGCTCAGATGGCCGCCGAGGATGCCGGCCGCAAGGCGCAAGACCACGGCATGAAGGTGCTCGAAGTAGAAGTGACAGGCCCCGGATCGGGCCGTGAATCAGCTCTGCGTGCGCTGCAGTCGCTGGGGCTTCAGATCACGTCCATCCGCGACGTAACACCAATCCCGCACAACGGTTGCCGTCCGCGCAAGCGCCGCCGCGTCTAATGCTAGCCGGGCGCTGGGACGCGCTGGCGATTGTGATAGCGCCAGGGCCAGGCTGAGTGCTGTTTTACTCGGGTCGAACCCGACACTTTATTCCCAAGAGTAGTTTGCGCGCCAGCTGCGGCGTCGCCCACGAGCAAAGAACGAGGTTACTTCCCGTGTCGATGTCAACGATCATGCAAAAGAACTGGCAGGATCTTATCAAGCCCGCCAAGCTTGAAATCGAACCAGGCCGCGATAGCGCCCGGACCGCGACCATGGTGGCGGAGCCATTGGAGCGCGGCTTCGGCATGACGCTCGGCAATGCGCTGCGCCGTGTGCTGCTGTCATCCCTGCAAGGTGCTGCGATCAAGACGGTGCAGATTGATGGCGTGCAGCACGAGTTCTACTCGGTTGCTGGCGTTCGTGAAGATGTGACGCATGTTGTCTTGAACCTTAAGGAAGTCGCGCTGAGGCTGCATTCGGAAGGGCCGAAGCGGATGGTGCTGCGCAAAGAGGGGCCGGGCCCCGTCCTTGCCGGTGACATCGAAACAGGTTCGGAAGTCGATATCCTGAACCCTGAGCATGTGATTTGTCACCTCGATCAGGGGGCCAGCATCCGCATGGAGCTGACGGCGGATCTCGGTAAGGGCTATGTGCTTGCCGACCGTAACCGGCCGGACGATGCGCCCATCGGCCTGATCCCGATCGACAGCCTCTACAGCCCTGTCAAGAAGGTGTCCTACAAGGTCGAGCATACTCGTGAGGGGCAGGATCTCGACAAAGACAAGCTGACCATGCAGATCGAAACTGATGGCTCGATCACGCCGGAAGATGCGGTTGCCTTCGCGGCGCGCATTCTGCAGGACCAGCTTTCGGTGTTCATCAACTTCGAGGAACCCAAAAAGCAGGAAGAAGAGCCGCGCCACCCGGAACTGTCCTTCAACGCTGCGCTGCTCAAGAAGGTCGACGAACTGGAGCTTTCGGTGCGTTCGGCGAACTGCTTGAAGAACGACAATATTGTATACATTGGCGACCTGATCCAGAAATCGGAAGCAGAAATGCTGCGCACGCCAAACTTCGGGCGCAAGTCGCTCAATGAGATCAAGGAAGTCCTGGCGGCCATGGGCCTGCATCTGGGCATGGAAGTACCAAACTGGCCGCCCGACAACATCGAAGAACTGGCCAAGCGGTTCGAGGATCAATACTAGGAGCGTTTAGGGAACAGAACTGTTCTCTATTCGCTTTTGCAATGAACGAGGTGAGGCCAAAGAACCTCCCCGTTAAACAACCGTAGAGAAGGTAAGAGACGATGCGACACAAGAAGATGGGCCGGCGCTTTTCGCGCGATTCCGGTCACCGCCAGGCGATGTTTTCGAATATGGCGGCCTCTCTCATTCGTCACGAACAGATCGTGACGACGCTGCCGAAGGCGAAGGACCTCAAGCGGGTTGTCGACAAGTACATCACGCTGGCCAAGCGCGGCGATCTCAACTCACGCCGGATTGCCGCTTCAAGGCTTCGCGACGAAGACATGGTGAAGAAACTCTTCGATGTGCTGGCCGACCGCTACCGGGATCGCAACGGGGGTTATACGCGGGTACTGAAGGCAGGTTTCCGTTATGGCGATAGTGCTCCGCGCGCCGTCATCGAGCTCGTCGACCGCGACGAGAGCGTGAAAGGCAAGGAAGACCGCGAGCGGCACGAGGCGGAACTCGCGGAGGAAGCTGAGCAGGCTGCTCCGCCCGTGGGTATGTAGGCGGCTTAGACTTCACGCAGCGGGGGCCTTCGTGCTCTTTGACGGCCCTGGTGCATGCGCTCCTGGGCCGTTTTCGTTTGGCGTGAAGGCTTGCGAGGTGAAAAGACTGTCATGTGGCCGGGCACTTGATTGCCACAGTGACCCATTCCACTAACCAAACAATGTTTGCTCGGTCGGCCTGCGGTGGAAGGATGCAAGGAATGAATTCTCAAGCTGTTTTCGGTGCTGGTCTTGGTGTCCTTGGGCTGGTTGGGTTGGTTGTTCTGGGTCTATCAGGAGGAACCGGGCCAGCCGACGCACAAAGGAGGGTGCCGCCGCCTTCACGGGAGTCGATCCAGTATTCCTTCGCGCCCATTGTCCGTCTGGCGGCGCCGGCCGTTGTCAATGTGTACGTTTCCTCGCGAGTCCGCCGGCCGCGGTCACGGTTTGCTGATGACTTCTTTGGACGTTTCTTTGGTGACGACTTTGATTTGGGGATGCCGCGAGAGCGGGTTCAGTCTTCTCTTGGCTCTGGCGTCATTGTCAGTCCTGACGGAGTGATCGTCACCAATACGCATGTCATCAAAGGGCGCGGCAAAACCGAAATCCGCGTGGCGCTTTCCGATCAGCGGGAATTCGATGCGAAGGTCATTGCCAAGGACAAGAAGACCGACATTGCTGTCTTGAAGATTCAGGGCAACGGTGTTGACTTTCCGTTTATGCGGTTTGCCAATTCCGACTCTTTGCAGGTCGGCGATCTAGTGCTCGCGATCGGTAACCCGTTCGGGGTCGGACAGACGGTGACGAGTGGAATCGTCTCGGCGCTGGCGCGCTCGCAGATCGCTTCAAATGCTGTCTTCATTCAGACCGATGCCGCGATCAACCCTGGCAACTCCGGTGGTGCGCTGGTCGATGTGAAGGGCCGGCTGGTGGGGATCAACACGGCGATCTTTTCGCGCTCTGGCGGTTCTAACGGCATCGGCTTTGCTATCCCTTCGAACCTGGTGAAGCTGCACGTTGATAGTGCTCTTGATGGCCGCAAGGTCGAACGGCCCTGGCTGGGTGCGCGGCTGCAGTCGATGGACCGGGACCTGGCTGCGGCGCTTGGTGCCTCACGCATCTCTGGCGCAGTCGTCATGCGCGTTTACGATGATGGTCCGGCTGATCGGGCCGGTTTGCAGCCCGGCGATATCCTGATCAAAGTCGACGGATTCGACGTGGCTGATGCGCGTGGCGTCAACTACCGGCTGACGACGCGCGGCGTCGGCAAAAGGGCCAGGTTGAGGATCGTCCGTGACGGGCGTGAGAGCGAATTGCGCGTCCGCCTGAGCGCCGCCCCGAAACTGAAGAAGAGCGATGTCCGTGACCTTTCCGGCAAACACCCGCTCGATGGCGCGCGGGTGGCAAACCTGCTGCCGACCGTTGCTGAGGAGCTGGAACTCGATTTGAGTGAAGGGGTTGTTGTGATTTCGGTGCGGCGACGATCGACAGCGTCAAAGCTCGGCTTCCGCGCGGGTGACGTGATTACTGAGCTCGGTAACCGGCCGGTGCGCAATTTGCGGGATCTTGTCCCGAAGTTGAGTAAGCGTCGCCGGGTGTGGACGATGAGTGTCAACCGGGATGGCCGAGATCTAGAACTGCGTGTGCCGCGCTAGAGCAGGTCTGACCCGGGTGGAAGTGTCGCCGGCGCCATGGCTGGCTCAAAGGCATGAAGATGAGTGATCTGTTTCAAGCGGCCGGACTGGAAAAGGGGGCTCCGCGGCCGCTGGCGGACCGGCTTCGGCCATTGAAGCTCGCGGAGGTGGTCGGGCAGGATCAGATTCTCGGGCCGGAAGGTGCGCTGAGCCGGATGCTCAGGTCAGGACGTCTATCCAGCATGATCTTGTGGGGGCCGCCGGGCTGCGGAAAGACCACCGTCGCGCGGTTGATCGCCGAAGAAACCGAGCTCGATTTCGAGCAGCTGTCGGCGATTTTTTCCGGAGTGCAGGATCTAAGAAAGGCCTTTGACCGAGCGAAAGGCAGGCGTGCACAAGGTAAAGGCACGCTGTTATTCATTGACGAGATCCACCGGTTCAACCGGGCGCAGCAGGATTCCTTTCTTCCGCACATGGAGGACGGGACCATCACGTTGATTGGTGCAACGACCGAAAACCCGTCGTTTGAGCTCAATGCCGCGCTGCTTTCGCGGGCGGTCGTCTTGACGTTTGAGCGCCACGACGAATCCTCGTTGGAGACGTTGCTGAACCGCGCCGAGGTTGAAGAGGGGCAGGAATTGCCACTGGACGATGAGGCACGGGAAGCCATCAAGGCGATGGCCGATGGTGATGGTCGGACCATCATCAATCTTGCCGAGGAGGTATTCTCGGCGGTCGAGCCAGGTTCCGAACCGCTTGACCGCGATCAGCTGGTTCGGCTCGTGCAGCGTCGCGCACCGCTTTACGACAAGGGCCGGGATGGACACTACAACCTGATTTCAGCGTTGCACAAATCGGTGCGGGGGTCGGATCCGGACGCCGCGCTTTATTGGCTGTGCCGAATGCTCGATGGCGGGGAGGACCGGCTGTTCATCGCGCGGCGGCTGGTTCGGATGGCGGTGGAAGACATCGGACTGGCCGATCCGCAGGCGGTGACACAGGCATTGGCGGCCAAGGAGACGTTTGATTTCCTAGGGTCGCCGGAAGGAGAGCTAGCGCTCGCCCAGGCAACAATCTACCTGGCGACCGCGCCGAAATCGAATGGTGCCTATGTCGCCTATAAGGCGGCCATGCGGGCGGCAAAGGCGCATGGATCTCTGGCGCCACCGAAGCACATCCTCAATGCTCCAACGAAACTGATGGAGGATGAGGGGTACGGCGCCGGATATGCCTATGACCATGACAGGCCGGATGGTTTCTCGGGGCAGAACTATTTTCCCGACGAACTTGGTGAGCGGCCGACATTTTATGACCCACCTGAGCGGGGATTTGAGCGGGACATTCGCAAACGCCTAGCCTATTGGGACGGGCTCCGGCGCAAGAGGAGCGGGTGAAATCCGTTACTTTCGCGCGCCCACGATGCGCTTGCCCAGTTCTTCAACTATGAATTGAACCGAGGCGCGTTGTTCTTGATTGACCAGTAGTCCGGGTGTGACGAGCAGGAACTGGAGCGCGTCGGCAGCCTTCTCGATCCCCTGCGCGTATTCCTCGTCCGAGATCGTATCGCGGCGAGCCTCGACGACATAGATCTGGCACGTCGCGTAAATCTGATGGGCGCGCCACACGGCATCGCGCTGGCGGCGTGCCTGATCGGCCAGTTTGGCGCAGGTGACATGATCGCCCTGAACGGCGGCGAGCCGGGCCTGGGTTAGCGTATCGAGGCCAGAATTCGCGACTGTTGTCGAAAGCACCACGGCCGTCAAAACTGTCAAAAAGCGCCAAATTTTCATGTTGTCCTCCGGTGTACTCTAACGTGTCCTTGCTGAATGCGGATCTGCAAGGGCGAAATCACCAGGATCAATGACTTGCGTTCACCGGCGGATGGGGCATTGTGACGGCCAGCAGGGTAAACGCGGGTTAAACGGATAATAGGTGCTAGCGATGACCATTGAGTTCAAGAGGCTCTGGTACGGACACCCGATCAACGAAAGCATCATGGCGCCCTGCATCGCGGAGCGAGAGCTAACCAACCTCGAAGGCAAGACGGTCCTGACGGGGTATCCGGTCTACGCCAACCAATGCGCTATCCGCATGGCCGTTGCGCTGAAGCGGGCCGGTGTTACCCCTGATCAGCTTGGAAGCCTTGTCACCTGTGGGGCTCACCCGCGCGAAGAGATGCACTACATCAGGGCAAACCAGCTGGCTGATGCAATCGCCAGAGCTAATCTACCTGGCTTTGGTCCAATTGAGAAAATCTCCGGGGAGGATGCGGCCCAGTTCTATCCTCAGCTGTTCGGCCGAACCGGCGTGATGTTTATCAAGGACTACTGGCACCGTTCCTCGGATCATGCGGACCGGCCGACCGGCGATCATATCGACGTTTGGAATGGCTACCGCTCTAGCGCCAAGTGGCTGATGGAGTGGTTTTCCTGGCTTGGCTATTACTCGAACTATGCCGGGGCCAGGGAAATCTGGTTCTGGGAAGTCAAATAGGGCTGGACCGGCACGGTTTGGGGAGACGGGTATGCGCTATCTGTTGGCGATGGTTCTTGGAGCGGCAGCGGCCTTGGCCGCGACGCTGACGATCAGCGCGCCGCTGGCGAGTTTCGTGGTTGGATTGTTCGCCTTCGAAAGCCCCGATGAAGTCTCCAACCTCGAAGACGTGGTCTTCATGGGCACGAACTTGGTGGCTTTGCTCATCGGCTGGACGATTGGCTGGGCGGTGGGCGGTAACTTCGAAGAAGACGATGAGGCGGTCTGATCGCCCTTTGAACTTCGGCTTTGCAGCATATCTTCGGTTGCAGTATATCTGTCGGCTTGTTTGATGCAGGGGCAGGGTTTGCTGCTGACTGCGTTGGTGAGTTGATGGGCACGGCCGAAGTGTCCTCAGGACCAAGATCGATGAAGCTTTTGTTGTTTGCTTGCGCCGGCGGTGCCTTGGGCGCTGGTGCGCGTTATCTTGTTGGCGTTAGCGTCGTGCGTTTGCTGGGGGCGGCGGTTGGCTTCCCATGGGCGACGCTGTGCGTGAATATTGTCGGTTCGTTTCTAATGGGGCTATTCATCGAGAGCCTGGCGTTGCGGGGATCGGGCTCAACCGAACTGCGGGCTTTTATCGCGGTCGGCGTTCTTGGCGGCTTCACCACCTTTTCGGCTTTTTCGCTTGAGTTCGTGATGCTGATGCAGCGCAAAGAAGAGCTAGCCGCCGGGCTCTATGTGGTTTCCTCGGTCACGCTGTCGATCCTGGCGCTTTATTTGGGGCTCATGCTGGCCCGTCAGGTGCTGGCATGAGTGCTCCAGTAGAAACGATCGAGGTGCAGCCCGACGAAGCTGGTTTGCGGCTTGATCGGTGGTTCAAGATTCATTTTCCCTACGTCACCTACGGCTATTTGCAAAAGCTGCTGCGTTCCGGCCAGGTGCGGGTCGATTCCAAACGCGTGACAGCGAATGCACGGCTGGATCCGGGTTCGCAAATCCGGGTGCCGAAAGTGGTGCGAGAGCCGCCGCCGGCAGCGCCGTCGGTAAGGCCTCCGCCGGGACTTTCGAAAGCCGACCGCTCGCTGATCGAGGGAATGATCCTTTATGAAGACGATCACCTTTTTGTCTTGAACAAGCCTTTCGGGCTGGCGGTGCAGGGCGGAACCAAGATGAAGCGCCATATCGATGGGCTGCTGGAGGGCATGGCCGACCGCTTCGGTGACCGGCCACGGCTGGTCCATCGGCTCGATAAGGACACCACGGGCGTTTTGCTGGTCGCCAAGAACCGCGACGCCGCCGCGAAGCTCGGCAACATCTTCCGCACGAGATCAGCTGCGAAGACGTATTGGGCGCTGGTGCAGGGTGTACCTAAGCCGCCGCAGGGTAAAATAGAGGCGGCGCTGGTGAAGGCCGCAGGGCCGGATGGTGACCGCGTGCGCAAATCCCTGCCGGGCGAGCAGAAGGAAGCCATGCACGCGACAACGCACTATTCAGTGATTGACCGCGTCGGACAGAAGGCCGCGTGGGTGTCGCTGAAGCCGGTCACCGGGCGCCAGCACCAGCTGCGCGCGCATATGTCGATTATCGGGCATCCCATCGTCGGCGATGACAAGTACGAGGGGCATGTCAATCTGCCGGCGGCGAACATGGACAGCAAGCTGCATTTGCATTCGCGCCGGCTGATGCTGCCGCACCCGTTCATTCCGGGTGAAAAGCTTGATGTGACAGCTCCGCTGCCGCCGCACATGCTGGCGACCTGGGACCTGCTTGGGCTTGATCCGGCGCGTTACGATAACTGAGTGGATAGGCCATGTGTCGCGGGGCCGGTTGCTGCTCCAATGGCCCTTCCTTTTGAAGGAATAACCGCCAGTCATGAAACTCATCATTTTTGATTGTGACGGAACGATCGTTGACAGCCAGCACGCGATCGCGGCGGCCATGTCGGCGGCGTTTCAGGAGCATGGCCTTGAGGCGCCGGCGCGTGGGCAGGTGCTGGGCGTGGTCGGTTTATCGCTTGTCGAGGCAGTCGTGCGTTTGTTGCCGGTGACCGTCTCGGACGACGCCGCGGAGACTATCGCGCACAGCTACAAGAGGGCCTTCACGGACCTGCGCCAACAGCCAGAACACCATGAACCGTTGTATGAGGGTGCCATGCAGGCTTTGACCGAGCTGGCGGCGCGCGAAGATGTCGTGCTTGGAATTGCCACGGGCAAGTCGCGGCGGGGGGTCGATGCGCTGTTCGAGCGTGAAGGGCTTGGAGCGCATTTCGTGACAATCCAAACCGCGGACGATCATCCTTCCAAACCACATCCTTCGATGATCGAGCAGGCGATGCTGGAAGTGGGTGCCGAGCCGGGGCAGACGGTGATGATTGGCGACACGACGTACGATATCGAGATGGCGTGTGCCGCCGAGGTCGCTGGTCTTGGCGTGGACTGGGGTTATCATCCGCGCGAAATGCTTGAGGCGGCCGGCGCGCGTGAAATCGTCTCCGATTATGCTCTGGTGGCCGATGCCGCCGACCGGCTGTTGAAGAGTGGAGGCAATGTGACGTGACAACCGGGTCCGCTCAATCCGATCGGCCGCTGCCAAAGCGGTTTTACAAGGAGGTCGGCGTCGAGGCCGAGACGCCGGATGGTGGTGCGCCAGGCGGTGCCTGGTGCCTGCTGCTCGATGGCCGGCCGGTCAAGACTCCGGGCAAGGTTTCCCTGGCGGTTCCGTCGGCTGCGCTTGCCGAGCAGATAGCGCAGGAGTGGCGGGCGCAGGACGAGTTCATCGATCCTGAATCAATGCCGATCACCAAGATCGTCAATTCGGCGATCGATGGTGTCACTGGCCGGGAAAAGGAGGTCGCCGCCGATATTGTGGCGTTTGCGGGCTCTGATCTTGTTTGCTACCGGGCGCAGGAGCCCGCGGAGCTGGTCGTACGGCAGACAGAGGCCTGGGACCCGGTGCTGCGATGGGCGCAAGACGTTCTTGCTGCGCATTTTGTGCTGGCTGAAGGTGTGATGCCGGTTGCGCAGCCGGAGGACGCGCTGCGGGCCTTTGCGTCTGCAATCGACGGCTACAAGAGCCTTGAACTGTGTGCGCTGCACGTCATGACGACGCTGACGGGGTCGGCAATTCTAAGTTTGGCGCATGCCCGGGGCGCTATGTCTGCCGAATTGGTGTGGGCTGCGGCGCATGTTGATGAGGATTTTCAGATCGCGCAGTGGGGCGAAGATGATGAGGCGGCCGTACGGCGCGAAAAGCGCTTGCGGGAGTTTCAGGCAGCCAGCCAGATTTGCCGGGCCTTATCGCAGGATCCTCAGCATGCGAGCATTAATCCGCCCGCTGAAAACTAGGTCCCGCCGTTGGTCGCGCTTGCGCTGGGGCGTGCGCGTGTTATCTCAGCGGTCGACTTGTCAACGCACCCAATCCCGATAATCCAAGAACATAGGGGCGCTCCCATGAAAGCCGTGATCGAGGAACTGGAGAAACGTCGCGCGAATGCCCGCCTCGGTGGCGGTCAGAGGCGGATCGACGCGCAACACACTCGCGGCAAACTGACGGCGCGTGAGCGTATCGAACTCTTGATGGACGAGGATTCGTTCGAAGAATACGACATGTATGTTGAGCACCGGTGTGTCGAATTCGGCATGGATGAGACGAAGACTCCCGGTGATGGTGTCGTGACGGGCTGGGGCACGATCAATGGCCGTATTGTCTATGTTTTCGCCAAGGACTTCACTGTGTTCGGTGGCTCGCTGTCGGAGACGCACGCCAAGAAGATCACCAAAATCCAGGATATGGCGCTGAAAAACCGGGCGCCGATCATCGGGGTTTTCGATGCAGGCGGGGCGCGGATTCAGGAAGGTGTCGACGCGCTCGGCGGTTACGGTGAAGTGTTCCAGCGCAATGTGATGGCCTCCGGCGTTATTCCGCAGATCTCTATTATTATGGGGCCGTGTGCGGGCGGGGATGTTTACTCGCCTGCGATGACCGACTTCATCTTCATGGTGCGCAATACGAGCTACATGTTTGTTACCGGCCCGGACGTTGTGAAGACCGTGACCAACGAAACGGTTACGGCGGAGGAACTGGGCGGCGCCAAAGTGCATACGTCAAAGTCGTCGGTGGCAGACAGGGCCTACGACAACGATGTCGAAGCGCTGCTTCAGATGCGGCGGCTGTTGGATTTCCTGCCATCCAACAACAAGGCCGGCGTTCCGGTCCTGCCAACCAGGGATTCCGCGAACCGCGTCGATCATTCTCTTGATACGCTTGTGCCCGACAACCCGAACACGCCCTACGACATACGTGAACTTATTTCCAAGGTCTCCGATGAGGGCGACTTCTTTGAGATCCAGGACGCTTTCGCCAAGAATATGGTTATCGGGTTCTCGCGAATGGAAGGGCATACGGTTGGAGTGGTCGCCAATCAGCCGATGGTACTTGCCGGCGTGCTTGACTCTGATGCCTCACGAAAGGCGGCACGGTTCGTTCGCTTTTGCGACTGTTTCGACATTCCGATCGTGACGTTTGTCGACGTACCCGGCTTCCTGCCGGGGACGGCGCAGGAATACGGTGGGCTCATCAAGCACGGCGCCAAACTACTGTTTGCCTTCGCCGAAGCGACGGTACCGAAAATTACGGTGATTACGCGCAAGGCTTATGGCGGTGCCTATGATGTTATGAGTTCCAAGCACATTCGCGGTGACGTCAACTACGCCTGGCCGACCGCTGAGATCGCGGTGATGGGAGCCAAAGGGGCGGTCGAAATCATCTACCGCTCGGAGCTTGATGATCCCGAAAAGATCGAGGCGCGGATCAAGGAATACGAACGGCGTTTCGCCAACCCGTTTGTCGCTGCCGAGCGTGGCTATATTGATGAGGTTATTCTGCCGCGTAACACGCGTACGCGTGTGTGCCGCGCGCTTTGCATGCTGCGCAACAAGACGCTCGAAAACCCCTGGAAGAAGCACGACAACATTCCGTTGTGAAGCTGTGTTGCATGGCGCTTAATTGACGAGAAACGCTGCAAGGCGCGCCGGCAGCGCGTCTTCTGCAATGCCGGTGGGCAGGGCAATATAGAACGTCTTCTCGAGCTTGGTGCCTTTTAGCGAAAGCATCTTCAGGTTGCCGGAGGCAACGTCATCCTTCACGGCGCCGCGCAGAACGATTGAGCAACCCAGGCCGGCACTTACAGCACTTTTCACGGCCTCCGTACTGTGGAGCGTATGGGAGAGGCGAAGGTCGCGGGCCTTCTGGCCGAGCGCCTTTTGCAGAACTGTTCCAGTACCGCTGCCGCGTTCGCCGCCGATGATGTCCAGTTGCAGCATTTGGTCGACAGAGATGCTTCGGGCCCGGGAGAGAGGATGATCGGGTGGAACAATGACCACCAGAGGTTCGACGCGCCACGGAAGGACGTCAATTCCCTTGCGTTGATCGGGCCATTCCATGGCGGCAAGATCAATTTCTGCTGGCTGAAATAGTCTTGCGCCAGATTTGCTGCCTCGATTGGATACTGCCAATAGAGGGCTCGCCGGCGGGCTTGGTGCAGGGCTGCGCGAACATTTGGAGGCATGGTGATGCGGATACTGCTTGCCCTTATCTTACTGGCGTTGACTTGCGCGCCAGGGCAACAGGCCAATGCGAAAGAACCAACGTTGACGGTTTCGTTCGGTGCCGGTGCCAAGGTTTATCGCGCCGCTGATCTGCTGGCCCGCAAGGATGCCGCCGACGTAACGATCGAACACGACATCGCCTACAAGGGACCGATGACCTACCGGGCCGTACCACTCCTTGATCTTCTGGGTGACCTTGAAAAGGAGCCGTTCGATACCTTGGAAGCGCGCGCTACCGACGGGTTTGTCTCGCAAATACCGCTGGCGCTTGTCCGCAAGGCGCAGGATGGAGGTGCCATTCCATGGATCGCCATCGAGACTGCCAAGAAGCCTTGGCCCGATATGCCCGGACGGTCGTTTAGCCCCGGTCCGTTCTTCATGGTCTGGCAGCACGCCGACCGGTCCGGCGTCGGGCCGGAGCAGTGGCCCTACGCGTTGGCTCAGCTCACCGGGGTGGAGTCGCCGTTCAAACGTTGGCCGCAGATGGCCGTCGCGGCGTCGCTGCCAGCCGATGCGCCGGAGCGGCGCGGCGCGAAGACCTACATTAAGAACTGTCTGTCATGTCATCGCCTGAATGGCGCCGGCGAAGGAGACATGGGCCCGGACCTCGACAAACCCATGAACGCGACCAAATACATGACGCCCATTGGGTTGAGGCGTTTGATCCGGGATCCTGCATCGGTGCGCACTTGGCCGACCCAGGTTATGCAGGGCTTCGACAAGACCGTACTTCCCGACAATGAGCTTGACGATTTGATTGCCTACCTAAAATACATCGCGCGCAAATAAACATAGTGGTTCCCAAAATGATGAAGGTTCGAGTGATTTCCGCTGTAGTGGCCGCTGCTTGCGCAGTGGTTGTTGCAATAGGTGTGCCGGTCTTGGCAGGTTCTGACGATGTAAGTTCAGCGGACATCGTCACGGTCCGGCCGGATGAGGCCGAAAGCTCCAAGCAGGGCTTGCCAATCTTTCCAGGGATCTCTGGAAAGACCGCTGGTGCTACCGGTATCTCGATGCTGCGTGTTGTGATTCCGCCAGGAGCTGCAGCAAAGGCCCACATTCACAAGGGCTATGAGACGGCGGTCTATTTGCTGCAGGGGCGTGTTGAGACGCGGTATGGTTCTGGGCTTTCGAAAACCATCGTCAACTCGGCAGGCGACTTCATCTTTATCCCGGCCGATGTGCCGCATCAGCCGCGCAATCTCAGCACGACCGAGCCAGCCATTGCGATCGTTGCACGAACCGATCCCAATGAGCAGGAAAGTGTCGTTCCATACCCTGCAGAGAAATGAGCCTGGGCTGGTTTTTGTGCTCGAGCAGGTGCTGGTGCGCCTGAGCCGGCCAGATTTTGAAACCTACGTCCGTTGTTTCGAATCCGCGTAGGCATAGTGGGTTTCGACCTTGAAGCTATCGGGCAGATTTGGCGCCTGGCCGGAGACAAAGCTCAGCGCGGCGTCGGCCATCTTATGGGCGATACCGAAGGAGGTCTTGAAGCCGCCGGTGGCCACGATCAGCCGCGGGGCTTCAGGGAGCGGGCCGATGACGGGGTGCCGGCCGACGGCATTGGGGCGAACGCCGGCCCAGCGCTCGATGATTTCGGCCTCGTGTAAGGCCGGGCACAGTTCGGCCGCACGCGCTATGAGATCATCCAACTGAGGGGTCGTGTTGGCTGGATGAGCGAATGTGGTTTCCGATGTTGAGCCGACGGTGATGCAGTCCTCGGCATGAGCGATAACGTAGAGCCCGCCGAAATAGAGAATCGGTTGGCCGGGATTGATGGGCGCGTGCGGCCGCATGAGTGCAGCCTGACCTTTGACGCCGCGGCCAAGGTTGCGCTGGGTGACCGGCTCCAGCAAAGCAAATGTCTGGTGCCCGGCGGTAACGATGACCCGCCCCGGTGTGAAGCTTGTTGCGTTGTTCAGGACAATGCGGCTCCCGTCGCCGAGGGATGTGACTTCGGCTCCCTCAATTACATGAGTTTCGGCCTTGGCGAGACTTGAAAGCGCACAGATGAGCTGGCGCGGGTTGGCGCGAGCGCTGAGAGTTTCGTATTCCGCCCCAAGTGCTGCTTGTTTGGGTGCGAGCCAATCGGGATCTGGTGTTGCCTCCAGGATCCGCCAGCCGATCGCGGCTCCGGCCGGAGAGGCTTGCGGCCATTGTTCGGCGGCGGCCTTACGCCAAGCCGGACGTTCTTGGCTTTTGCGCTCCGTCTTGGTTGGGATCAGGCGACCGCATCTGAGATAGCCGCAGTTTATGCCGGTCTTGCATTCGAGCGTGGCGATTTCTGTTTCCAGTGATAGCAGGGCTTCGAGCTGAAAGGCCTTTTCGTCGGTCCAGCGGATCGGCTGGTGCGGCATCAGCGCGCCGAGAAATCCGCCGCTTGCGCCTTGCCCAAGACGGCCTCTTTCGACGACAACAGTGCTGAGGCCAGCTGCAGCTGCGCGCACGGCGCACCACAGTCCGATGACGCCACCGCCTATGATCAGGAGATCGGGAGACTGCGGTGGCGGTCCTGGGAGCCTTGAGGAGACCGCGGCGGGTGAGTTTGTGTTCGGCATCTTTGGATACACTGTCGGGTGAGCGGGAGAAGATGTCTAATCGGGAAGGCCATGGTCTTAGCTGGGATGCCGGTGACGTTCCCGTTTCCGAGCTGTTCGATGATACATTCTACTCGCGCCAGGATGGCCAGGCTGAATCGGCCTATGTTTTTATTGACGGGAACGGTCTGCCGGAGCGCTGGGCACTGCAGCCGCACTTTTCTATCGCAGAACTTGGCTTCGGGACCGGGCTCAACTTCTTGGAGACCTGGCGTATCTGGGTCAAGACCCGGCGTCCTGGGCAGAAGCTCAGCTTCACGTCATTTGAGCGATTTGCGCTCAGCGTGGATGATATGGCGCGGGCGTTGGGGGCTTGGCCGTCTCTTGATGGGCTGGCGGGTGAGCTCTTGGCGCGGTGGTCAAGTGGTGAGCGCGGGGCCTGCTGGCAAATGGATGCGTTTACGGAACTGCGGGTAGTCATCGGCGATGCCGAAGCGGCGATGGGGAGCTGGGAGGGCGTGGCACAGGCCTGGTACCTTGATGGTTTCTCACCGGCCAAGAACCCGGAGATGTGGAGTGCGCCGCTGATGCGGGCTGTGTTTGAACACACGGCGCCAGTGGGCGGGTTTGCGACCTATACAGCTGCTGGCTGGGTGCGCCGGAATCTCGAAGAAGCCGGTTTTGAAGTTCACAAGCGGCCGGGGCATGCGGGTAAGCGCGAAATGATGTTTGGAAAGAAGCCCGCGAGCTAGAGCCTGTTTAGGCAGACCAGCGGGCATCGGCCATCGGTGTGATGGTGAAGACCTGCCCGACGAGATGCCTAGCGATGCTGGCCGAGCTGACTTCGATGACATCCCGGTTGTGGCAACACACCATCTGCCCACCTAGCACGGCAATGACATGGCTCTGCGCCTTGCCGGCTTCGTCGCTCGCGCGCGTTTCAACGGCATAGAAAATGCCCTCGCTGCGCGGGCGCTTGGCCCAGTCTTCCAGTGTCAGCGATTTGTTCCTGTAATCACCAACGCAGCTCATGAAGAATCCGAGGTTGGTGAAGGCGTAGTCCATTTCCAAGATGGTCAGGCTGCGGATGTCGGCGGTTTCCGTACCCAGGCCGCGGACTTTCTTGATCGCGTCTTGGGCAGCCGGAAGAACGTCGCTAACAGCGGCGCCGGTGATCGCAAGAAGCACTGCCGGGCAGGGCGCCTGGGCAAATTCAATAAGGTCGAAGGGCCGCAGTCCGCGGAGTTGGTGCTTTGCTGTCATCGTACCGGTGCCCTGATGAGTAGCCTCTCCGTCATTTACGCAGCTCAATCACGATTGGAGCAACCAGCAAAAACGGCCCGGGAAATCCTCGGGCCGTTCTCGGAATTCAAAAGCGTAACGCCGCTACTGCGCGGAGGACTTCGTAGGCTTGGTGCCCCACTTTGTGCGCTGGGCAATGAGATCCTTCGTTGATTTGGTGGAGAGTGCCGGGCGTCCGGCGACTTCTTCGGCGGCGAAGGCTACCGGTGAGTAAACCACCATTGCGCCAATGGCGACGGCGAGTGCCATTCTGATCATGTCGTTCCTCCTTAGAATTCAGACTAACTGGTTGTGCCTATTCTTGGCTTTGGCTGTGCCGACCGGGAATGGATGACACGCGATGGGACGTTAGCACCTTATGGGTTTGGGAATAAACCCTTCGTCCAATAGGTGCAGACAATCTGCGCACTGCGCGTTCGATCAGCCGTCAGTGTGCAGCGCGCAACAAAAAAGACGGCTTTTCAGCCGCCCCTTTTGCAGAAAAGCATTCCTTACTATTGTCGGTTACTTGCCGATTGCAGAGGTAATCTGTTCACCGACCTTGGCTGCGTCCGCAAACTTTTGGGACGTGCAGTGATCTTCCATCTTGGTCATCAGAGCTTCGATTTCAGTGAGCTTGGCGTCAGAGAGCTTCTTGCCCTGGGCTGACTTTGCAAGGCTGAAAACGCTGTCCATGCAGGACCTGGTGTCTTTCGGCGCGTCGGCAGCGAAGGCGGTCCCTGCGAGGGCAAGGCTTAATGCGCCGACGATGGCAAGCCGGTTGATCATTCATATGCTCCGTTTGCGTTTGTACCCGACGATCCATGGTGGGCGGATCTTTGATGCCTGATTGTGGCTCTTCGACGACCGCGGTTGTCGTGATTTGGAGCCGCTGGCGGAAATTAGAGTCTCGCAAGCGACGCAATTCATCGCAGTGGGCTGAGTTTTTCCAGGGCCGGGATGAGGGAGGTGTGGCAATCGATCACGGCCTCGGCGCCCAGTGCGCTGGCTGGAACGTCCGTGTAGCCAAAGGACACCGCAATTACGGGGATGCGTGCCGCCTTCGCGGTTGCGACGTCGGTTGCGCTGTCGCCGATCATTACCGAACGCTTTTCATCTCCAGATGCCAGCCGGATTGCCCCACGCAGGTGATCGGGATGCGGCTTGCAGACGGGGAATGTGTCACGGCCGGCGATGCCGAGAAATAGGTGTTTCAGGTCGAGTGCCTCGAGCAGGCGATAGGACAGGGCCTCACGTTTATTGGTACAAACGGCAAGCCTGGCGCCCTGGTTGCCAAGCGTGTTCAGGGCGTCGACAATACCCGGGTAGGGCCGGCTGCGGTTGGCGATATTGGCTTCGTAATAGGAAAGAAACGCCGCGAGCAAGTCATCGACTTGTGGTTGTGGGAGTTGCTGGCCGTGACAGGCCAAGGCTTCCACCAGCATGCGGCGCGCGCCAAAGCTGATCCAGGTCCGCAGTTCTTGTTCGTTCACGGCCGACAGGCCAATGCCGGAAAGAGCGTGGTTGGCCGCGTCGATCAGGTCGGGTGCGGTATCGACCAGCGTGCCGTCGAGATCGAAGACAATCGTGACATCGCGCATTATTCGGTCCTTGTAGAAGCCATTGATCGTTACGCCTTGAACGGCTGGTGGTCGGTATTTACGAATTCAGCATGTCAGGACCAGCTGTCCCGAAGGGATTGAGGCATCACGAATGTAGATCAGTCCTGTAGGTCATCGGCACAACCGTTGAGGCATGTCGCTTGCGCCCAGGATCGTGCATAAGATGACCGAGTGCGACAAAAGAGAGGAATTGCATCATGGGTGAAGCGTTTCAGGAGCTTGTTAAAAACCAAGCCTACATCGATGGCGCATGGGTTGGCGAAGCGAAAACGGCCGTTGTCGATAAGGCGACGGGCGAAAAGATCGCCAGGGTTCCTGATATGGGGGCGGCTGAGACGCGAGCAGCCATCGAGGCGGCGCATAGGGCTTTTCAGGTCTGGTCCAAGACGACGGCGAAGCAACGTTCAATGATCCTACGGCGCTGGTATGACCTCATCGTCGAAAATGCGGAGGGCCTGGCGGTCCTGCTGAGTTGCGAACAAGGCAAGCCTTTATCGGAAGCCAGGGGTGAAATCACCTACGGTGCGGCGTTCGTCGAGTTCTTCGCGGAGCAGGCGAAGCGTGTTTACGGGGAGACCATTCCAAGTTTCAAAACAGATGCGCGGATTGTGGTGTTGAAGCAGCCCGTCGGTGTGGTGGCGGCGGTCACGCCGTGGAACTTTCCCAACGCCATGATTACACGCAAGGTCAGTCCGGCGCTCGCGGTTGGCTGCACGGCGGTTGTTAAGCCAGCCGAAGACACACCATTGTCGGCTCTGGCGCTGGCGGCGCTGGCTGAAGAAGCTGGCGTGCCGCGGGGGGTCCTCAATGTCGTGACAGCATCCGACCCTGTCCCCGTGGGCGCCGAGCTTACCTCGAATGAGAAGGTACGAGTGGTGACCTTCACGGGCTCCACGGAGGTGGGGCGCATATTGATGCGACAGTCTGCGAGCACCATCAAGAAAGTCTCACTGGAACTTGGCGGTAACGCACCGTTCATCGTGTTTGATGATGCCAACCTTGAGAAAGCTATCGCCGGAGCAATGGCGTCGAAATACCGCAATGCGGGGCAGACGTGCGTGTGCGCCAACCGGATCTATGTGCAGGCGGGCGTCTATGAGCGCTTCGCCGAGATGCTGGTTGAGGCAACGTCCGGTTTGAAAGTCGGACCGGGACGAGAAGAGGGGGTGACCCTTGGTCCGCTCATCAATGCGGACGGTGTGGCCAAGGTTGAAGATCATGTGCGAGATGCTGTCGAGAAGGGTGCGTCAGTGGTCACTGGTGGCAAGCGGCATGCGCTTGGCGGAACCTTTTTTGAGCCAACGGTTTTGACGGGCGTCACCTCTGAGATGAAGGTGGCCCAAGAGGAAACTTTCGGGCCCGTGGCGCCGTTGTTCCGCTTCGAGGACGAAGCCGATGTCGTGCGCCAGGCGAATGATACTCCGTTTGGCCTCGCCGCATATTTCTACGCACGTGATATCGGCCGCGTCTGGCGGGTAGCTGAAGCGTTGGAGTTCGGCATGGTGGGAGTCAACGAGGGTGTCATGTCCAGCGAGCTGGCTCCTTTCGGCGGCGTTAAGCAGTCGGGCCTCGGCCGCGAGGGCTCGCATCACGGCATCGAAGAGTTCCTCGAACAAAAATACGTGCTGATGGGCGGACTTTGATGGCCTGTGGGAAGCCTTTCAGGTATGGCTTCGTGATTGTTTTCCAACTATTGGGCGTCAACCGCCTCTCGGTGGCTCATAGTTGACGAACGCGAGGAACAAGCATGTCAGCGGAAGATCAAAAGAAGCAAGCGGCGATGCGTGCCGTTGAAATGGTGGAGCCCGGCATGCGACTGGGACTTGGGACGGGTTCGACCGCGTCACAGTTCGTTGCCCTCCTGGGTGCACGCGTGAAGGCGGGCTTGTCGGTGATCTGCGTGCCGACGTCGACGGCAACTGCACAGCTGGCGGAGTCGCGCGGTATCAAGCTGTCGACGCTGGACGAAACGCCCGAACTCGATATCACGTTTGATGGTGCCGATGAAATCGATGGCGAGCTGAGAATGATTAAGGGCGGTGGTGGTGCGCTGTTGCGCGAAAAGATCGTAGCGATGGCCTCCGACCGCGTTGTCATAATGGCCGACGAGAGCAAGATGGTGAACACCCTGGGGGCCTTCAAGCTACCGGTCGAGGTCGTCCAGTTCGGTGTGCAGGCAACGCGCGATATGATCGAAGCATTGGCAACGGACTGTGGCTGCAAGGGTGATATCGTGCAGCGGCAGTCGGCGGACGGAGAGCCTTTCATCACGGACAACGGCAACTACATTCTTGATTGTGATTTCGGTTCGATCAGAGATCCGGACGAATTGGATGAGGCTTTCCGGTTTATTCCTGGCGTCGTTGAAAGCGGTCTATTTTTGGACATCTGCGATATAGCGGTGATCGCTACCAAGGATGGCGTGAAGACCTTCGAGGCCCAGCGTGATTTGGATGACGATGAGGATTGAGGTTGGGACGCAGGCCGCTGCGGCCCGGTCCAAGTCCCGGTTTTGGGCCCCGTTTTAAGGCCCGGTTTAAGGATTGAGTATGAGCGGCTTCGATTTTGACCTGTTTGTCATTGGTGGCGGGTCGGGCGGCGTTCGTGCGGCCCGGATCGCCGCTGGGCATGGTGCCCGCGTAGCGATTGCCGAAGAGTACCGCTTTGGCGGGACGTGCGTCATTCGCGGCTGTGTTCCCAAAAAGCTCCTGGTCTATGCGTCTCGCTACTCGGACGCCTTTGAGGATGCGCGCGGGTTTGGATGGACTGTTGAAGAGCCCAGCTTTGACTGGGAAGCCCTGATTGCGGCGAAGGACAAGGAAATCGCCCGGCTTGAGGGGCTTTATCGGCAAGGGCTTGATGGCGCGGGAGTGACCGTCTTTGAGGAGCGCGCCGTTTTCGCGGATCGTCATACGCTGAATCTGGCCTCGGGCCGGACGGTGACGGCCGATAAGATTCTTGTCGCTACCGGCGGTGCGCCAAATATTGATGAAAAGCTGGAGGGCAAGGAGCACGTCATCACTTCGAATGACGCGTTCCATCTAGACAGGCTGCCGGAGCGGGTGGTGGTCGTCGGAGGCGGTTACATCGCCGTGGAGTTTGCCGGTATCTTCGCAGGCCTCGGTGCAGAGACTACCCTCATCTATCGCGGTCCGAAGATCCTGCGCGGATTTGACGAAGACCTGCGTGACGCGATCACCGAAGCTTATGAATCGCGAGGAATCCGGATTGTCCTCGAGCACGTCTTTTCGAAAATTGAAAAGACGGATCGCGGGCTAGTCGGGCATCTTGACAATGGTGCGCATCTGGAAGCTGACCAGATCATGACCGCGATCGGCCGGTCGCCGAATGTCAAGGGACTGGGGCTTGAAGCGCTGGGCGTCGAGCAGGGCTGGAATGGGCATGTTGTTGTCGACAAGGACAGCCGCAGCAATGTCGACAACATCTTCGCGGTCGGGGACGTCTGCGATCGCTACAACCTGACACCGGTTGCGATCCGTGAAGGGCATGCTTTCGCCGACACCCAGTTCGGCAGCGATCCTTGGCAGATCGATCATGCGTTGATCCCGACGGCGGTTTTCGCGACGCCTGAAATGGGGACCGTCGGGCTTCCCGAGCATGAGGCCATTGAACGCTGCAAGGTGCTCGATATCTACAAGTCGTCGTTCCGGCCGATGCGGGCGACGCTGTCGGGGCGCGATGAGCGAATGCTCCTGAAGCTGCTGGTTGATGGGGAAAGCGACAAAGTCGTTGGCTGTCACATCGTTGGCGATGATGCCGCAGAGATCGCGCAGATGGCCGCGATCGCCATGCGTATGGGGGCGCGCAAGGAGGACTTCGACAGAACCATGGCGCTGCATCCCTCGGCGGCCGAAGAACTCGTGACGATGCGCAACAAGACGGAAACGCGGCGGCAGGCGGCGGAATAGCTTCTCATGCGGCCCCAGCCCTTGGGGTGGCATGGTCGTCCAAGAACAAAATACTGCTGGAGATCATCCATGAGCGAAACGAAACGCCTGCAGGACAAGGTTGCCGTTGTTACCGGTGCTGCGGCTGGTATCGGTAAGGCGATCGCCGGTGTATTCGCGCGGGAAGGCGCAAGCGTCTACCTCACGGACGTTGATGGCGGTGCCGCGGAGGAAGCCGCTGAAGCGCTGGTATCAGCGGGCTGCCAGGTGACGGCCATGACCGTCGATGTGTGCAAGGGGCAGGACGTCACGGCGCTATTCAGGAACATTGAATCAGGGCCCGGCCGTATCGATGTGCTGGTCAATAATGCTGGTCTCAATGTGCGCGAGGATTTTCGGCACCTGAGCGATGCGGACTGGGTCAAGATCCGGGAAGTCAACCTCGACGGCGTGGTGCGCGTGGCGCGCGATGGTTTCAACCTGCTGAAGGCCTCGGGCAACGGTTCGCTAATCAATGTTGCTTCCATCATGGGGCATCGTGGCCTGCGTCAGCTGGCGGGATATTCGGCCACCAAGGGGGCCGTGTCGGCATTGACACGTGCGCTGGCGGTTGAATACGCGCCTTATGGGATCCGGGTGAACGCTCTGGCGCCGGGTTTCATAGAAACGGCGCTGACTGAACGGGTGCTGCGCAATCCGATGATCAATAAGGCGCTGATTGACCAGACGCCGCTCAAACGCTTCGGGAGCGGCGAAGATGTCGCCACGGCCGCCCTATTTTTTGCTTCCGATGAGTCGGGTTTTATTACCGGGGCGGAGCTGGCGGTCGATGGGGGGATGTCGGCTGGCCTTTGATCTGCAACAACCTTAACGCCTAAATTGGATGAAGCTTCGCTTGGCCTGCGGTATGCGGATACCTTATAAGGCTGCCAAAGAGCTTTGCGTGACTTGCAGCGCCGAACGTCGGCGCGGAGGCCTGCCACCCAGATCTGACCCTCCAGATCCTGCAAGGGCGCAGCGACGGCCTAGCGCCGGCGCCGGGCTTATCATCAATTGAGGAGGTACGTACAATGTCGGCGAAAAGAGCCGCCTGGTCGCCCGATAGTTGGAGCGATTTGCCGATCAAGCAGGTCCCGGAATACCCGGATCAAAAAGCGCTGCAGGATGCCGAAGCGAAGCTTGCGACGTTTCCGCCGCTGCTGTTTGCAGGTGAAGCCCGCGACCTGAAAAAGCGACTGGCCGATGTTGCCGAGGGCCGCCGCTTCCTCTTGCAGGGCGGTGATTGCGCCGAGAGCTTCGCGGAGCACGGTCCTGACCATATTCGCGACTTCCTGCGGGTGTTCCTGCAGATGGCCGTGGTTCTCACCTACGCTGGCGGTTCGCCGGTGGTGAAAGTGGGCCGGCTTGCAGGCCAATTCGCCAAGCCGCGTTCAAAGCCGACCGAAAAACGCGGCGATGTCGAACTGCCCAGCTACCGTGGCGACATCATCAACGGCATGGACTTCACGGAAGAAGCGCGCATTCCGAACCCGGACAGGATGCTGCAGGCCTATCGACAGGCCGCGGCGACGGCCAACCTTATCCGGGCCTTTGTTCTAGGCGGCTACGCCGATCTTGAGCGCGTTCATCAGTGGAATATGAGCTTCGTGCAGGACTCGCCGCAGGGGCACCGTTACGAGGAACTGGCCAACAACATTACTGAAAGCCTCTCCTTTATGCGTGCGATCGGCATTACGGCAGAAAACACGCCGCAGCTGCGCCAAACACACTTCTTCACCAGCCACGAGGCGTTGCTTCTTGGCTACGAGCAGGCGTTGACCCGATTGGATTCGACGTCGGGTGAGTGGTACGCGACCTCGGGACATATGGTCTGGGTCGGTGACCGTACAAGGCAGCCGGACCACGCGCATATCGAATACGTGCGCGGGATCAAGAATCCGATCGGCCTCAAGTGCGGCCCTAGTCTGGAGCCGGATGAGCTTCTACAACTTATTGATATCATTGATCCGGACAACGAGCCCGGCCGCCTGACACTGATCAGCCGGTTCGGTGCGGGCAACGTTAAAAAGTACTTGCCGAAGATATTGCGGGCGGTGAAGCGGGAAGGCCGTAAGGTGGTCTGGGCGTGTGATCCGATGCACGGTAATACCATCTCTTCAGACAGCGGCTACAAGACTCGTCCGTTCGACCGCATCTTGAGCGAGGTGCAGGACTTCTTCGCGGCGCACCGGGCCGAGGGGACGCATCCTGGCGGGATCCACGTTGAGATGACCGGGGACAACGTTACGGAGTGTACCGGCGGAGCAGTGGCCATCTCGGATGCGGATCTTTCGGACCGTTATCACACGCATTGCGATCCGAGGCTCAATGCGGATCAGTCCCTGGAACTGGCGTTTCTCGTTGCTGAGTTGATGCAAAAAGAGCGAGAAGCGACCGCGGGATCCTTCTCGGCCATAGCAACGGCATGATGTCCTGCATATTGGCAGATGCGGGCACCCGGCGGTTTTTTGACTGCCGGGTTTCATTGTCGCCCGACGGGCCGTTGGCGGGAGTTCTGTCAAAACATGGATACGGTTCAGAGCGCACTCAACGCACCGCAAGCTTCCCCGCACGATCGTGACGGATGGCCGATCCCGGTTGATGAGTTTCTCTCAGGTGCCTATCTCCACCGGGCCGATGTGGTTTTGATGCGGAAGCATCGAGATCTGCGCTCATGGCTCATCCGGTGGGCGACACGTGGTACGTTTTCGCATGCTGCTTTGGTGTTTCTCGTTCCGCACGAGGAGAAGGGCTTTAACAATACCTTCGTGATCGAAAGCGCTTCGAAAGGCGTCGATCTCAAGAACCTGGCCTCTTATCTCAACGACCGGCGGCAGGTTGTGGGTATCAAGCGGCTCAAAGGAAATTGGTTCGACGATCGGGCGCAGTCCTTGGTTCGCGGCCGCATGCTCAACTCCATTCAGTCGAGCTACTCTTATGCGACTATGTTTCGGCTTGGCTGGGCCTTCTTCAATGAAGTGCTATTCGGCATAAAGGCGCGTATCTGGGGCGCTCGCAGTGCCATTCAGGGCCGGCGCCGCAGGACGTTGCAGCCACCCAATGCCTTCATCTGCTCGGGACTCGTGCAGTTGGGCTTTCTCAATGCTGTCGCCGAGCAGGTGGCGATAGGTTATCTGCTGCCGCAAAGGGTCGGCGAGGTCGTGTTCCAACAGGACGTGGCGCACTTCCTGCCCAACGATTGGTCGCAGTTTTCCGATGCCGAACAGTACGAGATCATGTGGGATTTCGTGACAGGCTTTCAGGATGTCCTGGAGGCGGTCACGCCGGAAGACCTCGCCGTTTCACAGCAGCTGGAGTGGGCCTTTGTGGTCCGTGACGGGTTGGTTCACAAGATCAACTCGTCGGAGCATGCGCGAGAGCTGTTGGCTGAAGGACCGCGTTAGCTGGTTGCAGTTGGCTGCTCAGCAGGGATAATGCGAGGCTTTCTTCCACTCCAACAGGCGAACAGGCTCTGGCTTAAATGAAAATTGCTATTGCGCAGCTCAACCCGACGGTCGGTGATATCGAGGGGAATTTTACCAAGGCGCTTGCCGCTCGTGAGGTAGCTCGGTCAGAGGGCGCGGACTTGGTCGTTTTTCCGGAGCTATTCTTGGCGGGTTATCCGCCAGAAGACCTCGTATTGAAGCCGTCTTTCAAGCAGGCCTGCAAGGATGCGCTACTGGAGCTTGCCAAGGTGACCGGTGGCGATGATGGTCCAGGGCTTCTAATTGGAACGGTCTGGCCGGAGGATGGTCAGGTCTATAATGCCGTTGCGCTTGTTGATGGCGGCGAGGTAGTGGCGCTGCGCTTCAAGGTTGAATTGCCGAACTACGGCGTATTCGATGAAAAGCGAGTGTTTGCTTGCGGACCTATGCCGGGGCCGGTCAACTTTCGCGGTGTCCGGATCGGCGTGCCGATCTGCGAAGACATCTGGATTGAGGACGTCGTCGAGTGCCTTGGCGAGTGCGGCGCCGAGCTCATCATTGTACCCAACGGTTCACCGTTCGACTGGACGAAGCCCGACCTTCGCCTCAACATCGCCGTGGCGCGTGTAACCGAGAGCGACATGCCGCTCATCTACATCAACCAAGTCGGGGGACAAGATGAGCTGGTTTTCGATGGAGCATCATTCGTCCTCAATTCCGATTGTCAGCTAGCCGCACAACTACCCGGTTGGCGGGAGGCGGTGCAGATTACCGAGTGGCGACGCGGCGCTAAGGGCTGGCAATGCAACGTCGGTGCACGCGAGATTCTGCCGGAGCATGATCAAGCTGCTTACGAAGCCTGCGTCCTGGGGCTGCGCGATTACGTCGAGAAGAACCGTTTTCCCAGCGTGGTGATGGGGCTGTCGGGTGGTATTGATTCAGCGCTGGTGGCAGCCCTGGCTGTCGATGCCCTGGGGGCGGAGCGCGTGCACTGCGTGATGCTGCCCTACAAATACACCTCTAGTGACAGTCTGAGTGACTCTGAGGCCTGCGCCCAGGCGCTTGGCGTTCGCTATGACGTGGTGCCGATTGGACCGGCGGTCGAGGGTTTTGGACGTTCGCTCTCGAAATTGTTTGCCGGCCGCGCAGCCGATGTCACCGAAGAGAACATTCAAAGCCGGGCGCGTGGCGTGATCTTGATGGCGCTTTCCAACAAGTTCGGCTCGATGTTGCTCACGACCGGCAACAAGTCGGAAATGTCAGTTGGATACGCGACTCTCTACGGTGACATGAACGGCGGGTTCAATCCCATCAAAGATCTCTACAAGACCGAAGTCTACAGGATCGCGCGCTGGCGTAACGCGCACCATATCGGCTGCGGAAAGGGCCCTCATGGGGTCGTTATCCCAGAGAACATATTGAGCAAGGCACCGACCGCGGAACTTCGCGAAAACCAGACCGATCAGGACAGTCTGCCGCCCTACGACATTTTGGATGATATTCTGGCGTGCCTCGTCGAAAATGAAATGCCGGTAACGGAGATTGCACAGCGCGGCCATGATGTTGAGACGATCCAGCGGGTTGAGCGATTGCTCTATATTTCAGAATACAAGAGGCGACAGGCTGCGCCCGGGGTCAAGATTTCCTCGCGCAGCTTTGGTCGTGACCGGCGCTATCCGATTACCAACGGATACAGGGATCAGCATCGTTTCGTGCGGGCGATCGGCGGAGATGTGGCGGCACCGAAACTGGTGCAGCCACGGGTAGAAGGGGATCCCGTTTGACGTTCGGAACGCCTCAACCGGTATCGGGTCGGCCATAGAGTAATCCGGATGGACCAAAGTCCTATTGGGTGTCGGCTGGAAGTCTTTGATCATCGACCTGGTTTGGCGATTGCCGAAACGGGGCACAGATGACGGAGTGTATACCCAATAGGCTGAGGAGTTACTTCGAGATTGAGTCAGTCCCCCTGACGCTTTCCTCGCGGGATCGCCCTGATATGCCGGTTGTCATCGCCAACCGGGCCTTCTGTGAACTTACCGGCTATCCGCCTGAGGAAGTGATCGGGCGTAACTGCCGTTTTCTTCAGGGCGAGTTTGATAATTTGGCCGAGCGGGCGCGTGTTCGCGAGTGCATCGAGCACGAGCAGGACGATTACTTCATCCTCGCCAACCGGAAGAAGAACGGCGATCGGTTTTTGAATTTTCTCTATCTGGCGCCGATCTTAGTTCCCGACTGCCAGGAGCGTTTTGTCCTGGGTACGCAGTTTGATTTAACCAACGAGCTCCACGACGAGGTCGAGGGGCACTTTCGCAAGGTGGGCGATGTTTTCGGTGGCACAGTCGAGCCCGGCTACTCCAACCAAGTCGTTATCGAATCCAAGAAGCTTGCAGCGATGTCGGTGCGGAATGTTCTGCAGTACATCTTGGAGACTGAGGCGGGCCGGCATGCGACGAACCTGGTCACTGGTTAGGAGAATACAAACCTTTACTGGCGAAACTGCTGGACATGAGCCAGTCGTATTTAATTGGAGAGCAGCCGCCCATGTGGTGGCTGGAGGCAGCCGAGGCCGATATTGCCAGTGTGGATATTATCCGCGGTGAAGATGTGCTGAGGTTTGGCGATCAATTCGTCGCTCTTGAAGATATTGCATCCTACCGGGTCATGGAAGTCGTCGAGCGCTGTAAAGACCGCCTGGCAGCTGTCTTGGGCCTCATCGGCCTGACCGGTTTGGTTTCACTCGTTGCCATGCTGCACGGCGGTTGGCTTGAGCAGATGCTCACCGTTCTCGTTTTCCTGTTCATTGTCGGGATGTCCAGTGTGGGCGAGGCATTAGGCTTCACCAGCAAGCACTACTTCCAGGTTACCGTCTCTACCCATGGTGGCCGAAAAGCGCAGTACAACAGCTCTGATAACAGCGACGTCGGCCGTCTTGTCGGCTTTCTTAAAGATACACTCGAGCGCTAGTGCTGGCTCTCAGAAGCGTCCTAATGACGTTTTGGCATTGATGGTTAGGTCATGTCGTTCGTTGTGAACCCGGCCAGCTATCAATTGGCGCAGATTTCCATATCGAGGCCGCTCTCAGAACCGATCAGTTTGCGCATAAAGATGACGTTGATCGCCTTGCCCTGCCTCAGGAGACGGGTCCCGCGTCCAGCAAGTTCGTAGCCCTTGTACTCGAAAAAGATCTGCAAACTGATTGGTGTGCTGGCACTGGCCAGATGGCAGTCCGCCGTCGCAGCGGCGGTATCTATGGCCAGCAACATCTTTGAGCCCATTCCGATGCGCGCGAAGAGAGGTCGGACATAGACCGCGGTGATACGGCCGACACCCGGATTGGATTCCGCCTTTCGCCGCGCGGCCGTCGCGATGAGTTTACCACCAAGCCATCCGCCCAAAAGCGTGTCGCTCATCAGCCTGTCAACATAACCCGGTGTGCGGACCATCGCCTCGTATGCATCGAGTTCCTCAGGGGCGTAGAGGGTATGTGCCTGGCTGCGGAAGGCTGTTGCGTGAATGTAGAGAACATCGTTGATGTGATCAGGCTGAACCGGGCGGATAATCACGACCGGAGCGATTTAGATTTTCGGTGGGGCGCGGGTTTGCATGTTCATGCTCCGCTCTCCGATGGGGCTTTGCTGCTAGACTCTCGAGCGCAACTCAGTTGACTGCAATTAAACGAGGGCGCTTAACAGATTTCTATTTCCATGCCTTGGTACGCACGCCTAATGCAAGCGCGCGTCGACCCCGCAACTATAAGTATAGTTGCGATTTGCGTCAGAAGTCGAACAGTTTATCGACAGTTTCTTGAATGCTGGATTTGGCCGAGCTTTTGAAGTTCTTATGGAGTGTCGAGGACAACATTCAACGGTATGGCGAAAACTCTGGATCGGTCTGCGCTCGATCGCCCGGGGGGGGTGTCGGTTCGCCGGGAATTGGAGTTTGCGGCACGTACTCAGCTTGTTTGCAGGAGCACCCGTCAACATACTTCTTTCGATAAAGAAACGCCTCTTTGAGGTTCGTGTAGGGCTCGTTCGTGGCAAACGAAACCATCTGCTCGACGCCGGCGCCCGGGTTCTGATGAAAATAAAGAGTTGCCGGTGCGGCGCAGCGCGACTGGCAAACGTCGGCATCGCGTTTGAAATGGTTCTGCAGCGTCGAGAAGCTCACGGGGAAGTAGTAGCCGTCACAAAGCCGCACGCACAAAGTGCGGTAGGTTGCAAATGGCAGCGCCTGATAGGTATTGGCGTAACCGGATCCGCCGTCCTGGTCCTCCCAAAACGGCGAGTATGCCCTGCGGTCGCGGCGGCGTGCTTCGCGGACATAGTTTTCTCCGCAGTTGTTACGGGCAAGACCGCGAATGATCTCGTCTTGATAGGAGCGATCCGAGCGGGTGGTGATGTCCTGGCGCTCTGCTTCAAGCTGGGCGAGCTGCCCGCGCTTGTGGTCGCGCTCGCGTGCGATCTTCAAGCACTTGGGAGCGCGGCGCAGTGTGCGCGTGAACAGGAACTCCTCATAACAGCCTGATCGGTCAAGGCGCGATTCGATACGGCTCACGGCGGTTCGGAGCTGTCTGATCTGGGAATTGAGTTCAGGCAGGCGGTCGCGTCTCTGGCCGCCTTTGGAGGATTCCTGCACCATACGCCGTTCAAGGTCGCGGCAAATTGAGTTGCGGGCGGTCCAACCATCGGTGTCGGGTTGACCGGGTTGGACATAGGGGTCGGGCTGGTTGTAGGGCGACGGCCGTGTGGGGGCCCTGCGCGGGGGAGGATCGTCTTCGATCTCCCACGGCCACTTGAAGCCCTGCGACCAAACGGTTTGGGCCGTCATGGGTGCACAAAGGCAAGCCACGGCGACCGCAATCGTTGGCCAAACGCGTCGTAGGCGCGCAGATTGTCTGTCGTTGGCCGTCATTCCTGAAACTCAAAAAAGACAAGCAAGATGTGAGCGCTAGCGGGGCAATGCAGCACAAACATGGCAAATGCCCACCGTCCCCAGGAAGGTTAGGCTCAGCAGCAGTCGTTCATCTGCTTGACGCCCCCTCAAGCGCCCTTCATAACACGCAGCGATGACTACCACTGCGCGCCAAACCGCTGTCAACTCACGTTGCAGCATTGATTGTAATATCCAGATCACCGGCTAGGAGATCGGCTGGCGCGCGGCATTCTCATCGTACCCGTAGTTTACCGGTGCAACACAGCCTCGCCGCAGCCGACAACGGCCAAAGGTGGGGAGCCCCATGTCGCTAACCCTTTACAATACCCTGACGCGGAAAAAAGAGGCGTTCGCGCCAATCGATCCGGGGAATGTGCGCATGTATGTGTGCGGGCCGACGGTTTACGATTATGCGCATATCGGTAACGCGCGTCCGGTCATTGTTTTCGATCTGCTGTTCCGGCTCCTGCGGATCACCTATGGGGCCGAACACGTCACGTATGTGCGCAACATCACCGACGTCGACGACAAGATTAATCAGCGCGCAGCCGAAGAAGGCGTGTCGATCCGCGATCTGACCGAACGCACTGGGAAGCAGTTTCATGACGATATTGCAGCACTGGGCGTGCTGGCGCCGACGACTGAGCCGCGCGCAACCGAACATATCGATGAAATGAAGGTGCTTTGTGAGGCGCTGGTCGAAAAGGGCCATGCGTATGTCGCGGAAGGCCATGTTCTGTTCGACGTCGCCTCGATGCCGGATTACGGGCGCCTTTCAAACCGCAGCATCGACGAGATGGAGGCGGGTGCGCGCGTCGAAGTGGCCCCCTACAAGAAGGGGCCGATGGACTTCGTACTTTGGAAGCCGTCGAAAGAGGGCGAGCCGGGATGGCCGTCGCCTTGTGGTGTCGAAACGGACGGGCGGCCCGGCTGGCACATTGAGTGCTCGGCAATGGCGGGACGGCATCTGGGTGAAGTCTTTGACATTCACGGCGGTGGGATTGATCTGACCTTTCCTCACCACGAAAACGAGATTGCCCAAAGCCGCTGCGCGCATGGCACCGACGTGATGGCGCGGGTTTGGATGCACAACGGTTTTCTACAGGTCGAAGGTGAGAAGATGTCGAAGTCGCTCGGCAACTTCATCACCATTCACGATCTTCTGGAAGAGTGGCCTGGCGAAGCGGTGCGTCTGGCGATGCTGTCTACGCATTACCGCCAGCCCTTCAACTGGACGGAAAAAGGAGTTGGGGAGGCCAAGCGGACGCTTGATCACTGGCAGGAGCTTACCAAAGACGCCGCCCCTGACGGTCCGGTCTGCGCGGATGTGCTCGAAGCGTTGGCCGATGATCTCAACACTCCGAAGGCGGTTGCGGCGCTGCATGAATTACGAACGTCGGCGGCGCATGGGTCCGCAGGGGCTGCCGCGTGCCTGCGGGCCTCGGCGAACATGATGGGACTGTTGCAGGTTTCACATTCGGACTGGATGGCGTGGCGCCCTGCTAACCTTGATGTTGACGAAGAAGAGATTGATCGCCTGATTACGGCCAGACTTGACGCGCGCCGGGACAAGAACTGGGCGGAGGCCGACCGCATCCGTGACGAACTTGCGGCGAAGGGTGTGCAACTCAAGGACGCCAAGGATCCAGAGACCGGGGAGATCGTAACGACCTGGGAAGTGGCGCGGTGAGCAGATAATGGTCAAGACCAACAACATCCCCTTGCGCCCGTTCCTGCCAAAAGACGTGATAGCTTTGCGCGAACTCTTCGCTCAATCGATCGAGGAGCTGACCCAGGAAGAATATGATGAAGACCAGCGCGCGGCCTGGGCTTCGATGGCCGCGGATGCGCAGGCTTTCGGCCAGCGGCTTGCCGGTGAGACAACGCTTGTGGTTGAGATTGATGGAGAATATGCGGGCTTTGGTTCATTAAAAGATAACCGAGTTGTCGACATGCTCTACGTACACCCGTATTTCGCTGGGAGGGGTGTTGGAACGGCGTTGGTCGGTGCGTTGGAAAAACTCGCCAAGGGACGTGGCAGTCTCGAGATCTCGGTCGAAGCAAGTGACGCGGCTCAGGTCTTCTTTGAGGGACGAGGTTACGTGGCCCAATCGCGTAATTCGGTTCCGGTTGAAGATCAGTGGCTTATGAATACAACAATGACAAAACCACTCGGCACCGCCGAAAAGGAAAACAACCAATGAGCCGAGAACGCCTCTACCTGTTTGATACAACGCTACGGGACGGCGCGCAGACGACGGGGGTCGACTTCAAGCTTGCGGATAAGCGGCGCATTGCGCAGGTGCTTGATGATCTCGGCATTGACTATATCGAGGGCGGCTACCCCGGCGCGAATCAAACAGATACGGAGTTCTTTGCCTCGCGGCCGAACTTCAAGGCCGCGCGATTTACCGCGTTCGGCATGACGAAGCGGGCCGGGCGTTCGGTGGAGAACGATCCGGGCTTTCAGGGACTGTTGCAGTCGCAGTCAGATGCGGTCTGTCTGGTGGCGAAGTCCTGGGATTATCATGTGCGGGTTGCGCTCGGGATCTCCAACGAAGAAAACATCGAAAGTGTGCGCGAGTCGATTTCGGCAGTTGTCGCCTCGGGGCGGGAAGCCATGCTTGATGCCGAGCACTTCTTTGACGGGTACAAGGCCAACAAGACCTATGCGCTGCAGGTTGTTCGGGCTGCCTACGAGGCAGGCGCGCGGTGGGTGGTGCTGTGCGATACCAACGGCGGGACGCTGCCGCATGAGCTGGAGCTCATCGTCAAAGAGGCGCTGGAGCAGGTTCCTGGAACAAACCTCGGGATCCACACGCATAACGACACTGAAAACGCGGTTGCCAACTCCTTGGTCGCTGTGCGGGCTGGGTGCCGTCAGGTGCAAGGGACGCTTAACGGCCTCGGGGAACGCTGCGGCAACGCGAACCTGACGTCGATCATCCCGACGCTGCTGCTGAAAAACGAGTATGCCGATCGCTTTGAGACTCAGGTGACGGCGGAACGGCTGAGAACGCTGACGCATGCTTCGCGGGTGCTTGATGAAGTCGTGAACCAATCACCCTACCGGCACGCGCCGTACGTCGGAGAGAGCGCGTTCGCGACGAAAGCGGGTATACATGCTTCCGCGATTTTGAAGGATCCTGAGACCTACGAACATGTTCCGCCTGAGAGTGTCGGCAACCGGCGACGGGTGTTCGTATCTGACCAGGGCGGACGCTCTAACATCATGGCCGAGCTCAACCGTCTCGGTATCTCTGTCGACAAGGATGACCCACGCATCCCAACGATGCTTGAGGCCGTAAAGAGACGCGAGGCGCAGGGCTATTCCTACGAATCCGCGGATGCGTCTTTCGAGCTTCTGGCTCGTCGCGAGCTTGGCGAGGTGCCGCGATACTTCTCCGTCGATTCGTTTCGGGTGATGGTTGAGCGGCGGCACAACGCGCGCGGTCAGCTGGTCACCGTTTCGGAGGCGACGGTCAAGGTCTTCATCAACGGTGATCCTGACCCGCTGTGGTCGGTGGCCGAAGGCAATGGCCCGGTCAACGCTCTGGATTCGGCGTTGCGCAAGGACTTGGGCCGCTATCAAAGCCACATCGCCGAGGTCGAGCTCGTCGACTACAAGGTGCGCATCCTAACCGCTGGCGGTGGTACGGAAGCGGTGACGCGGGTGCTCGTGGAAAGCCATGATCGCAGTACCGGCGAGCGCTGGCTCACAGTTGGCGTTTCGCCCAATATAATTGATGCGAGCTTTGAGGCTTTGGTTGATTCAATCAACTTCAAGTTGATGAAGGATGGTGCTCGCGAGATCGTTCACGTGGCCTGACGGGCTGCGTTGCGCTGTGCCAGGAGCAAAAAAAAAGCCGCCCGAGAACGGGGCGGCTTTGTCGTTGGCGTTTGCCCAGCGATGGGCGCGGCCAATCTTGGTTAGTTTAGAGCAGTTCGATGTTGTTCACGGCTGATTTACCGGAGCGGCGATCGACTTCCGTGTCGAAAGCCACTTTCTGGCCTTCAGCGAGGCCACGGATTCCGGCGCGTTCAAGGGCCGTCGCGTGGACGAATACATCCTTGTCGCCCTCATCGGGAGCGATGAAGCCGTAACCTTTTTGTTCGTTGTAGAATTTAACGGTACCGTTTCGCATTTCTGATGCCTTTTCAATTGCGTTAGCTGGTGAAACCTTGCGCGCGTGTCTGCGTCTTCTGGCTTCGTATTCTCGAGTTTGGGTGGGTTTCTGAACGTGCGCCTAGCAATTTTCGAAGGCGTAGGGGCCCTGTCGTCCGGCCAAATTCGACGCTCAATGTATATGCGTTTGTTGCCCAAACCGCAAGTTCAAGCTTGTTCACCCCCTAACTCTCCAGAATTGCCTTTGCCGCGTCGGCGGGTGTCACCTGGCCATTAAGCACTGTGTCAGCGAGCTGATCAATGAGGTCGCCGCCGGTCTTGATGCGATCGGTGACCAGATCGGCGGCAGCGCGGGCAATGAGGTAGCGGGCGCGGCGGCGGCGGCGGTCAGCGGCCGGGGCGGCCATGATTGGGCCTGCTAGATCGTCAATGATGGACAGGAGCTCGTTAACGCCTTCCCCGGTGAGTGCGGTTGTCTTTAGCAGCGGCACCTGCGCGCCGGCGCGGATGGAAAGCGCACCCTTCAGCTGTTGCAGGGTTTGTTCGGCGCCCTCACGGTCGGCTTTGTTAACGACGAGGATATCGGCGATTTCCAACAGACCCGACTTCATCGCTTGAATGTCGTCGCCGAGCCCTGGGGCCGAGGCGACGATGCGTATGTCGGCGACTTCGGCCACGTCGATCTCGCTTTGGCCGGTGCCGACGGTCTCCAAGAGGATGAGGTCGAAGTCGGCCGCGTCGAGGGCGTCGATGATGCGCACCGCGGCCGGTGACAGGCCGCCCAGATAGCCGCGGCTGGCCAACGAACGGACGAAGACGCCATCATCATTAAGTGCGGCCGTCATGCGGATGCGGTCGCCGAGGATCGCACCGCCGGATACAGGGCTCGAAGGATCAACGGCGATCACCGCGACCTTGCGCCCGCTCTTGCGGAGTTCGCCGATCAGGGCATTGACGAGTGTCGATTTGCCGGCGCCTGGCGGACCAGTCAGCCCAACTATGAGGGCGTTGCCGAGATGCGGTTGAAGGCCGCGCAGGAGTTCGGGGGCATCCTTGGAGAGGCTTTCCAGCGCGGTGATTGCAGCGGCAATGGCACGCCGTTCGCCACGGCGCAGGCCGGCCAGCAGGTCGGCGGCCTCGCTACCCGTCTCGGTATTCGCACCGGCGGACGTCGTGGGGGTTTGTGCTTGCGACATGGGTGGCTGATACGCGAAGGCTGAGGGTTGCCGCAAGAGGCGGTTGGGAAAAAGAGGGGCGGATTGTTCTCAGTACCAAAGGCCGGGGAAACGGTAGCGTGGCCGCATGGCGATCGGACCGTAGCCCAACATCGATACCATTGGTTCCTCAACGACGGCGATCGGGGGTTGGCTCAGGTGGCTAGATAGCTCCTGCAAGCGGGCGACGCGCTCCTCGGTGGGGGGATGGGTGCGGAGCAGAGAGGGCTGCGGAATGCGGCGGGCTGGCACCGGATAAACGAGATCCTCCCAAAAGCGGCCCTGGTAGCGTTCCAGCTGGCTCAAGGCTGAGGCGAGGCCCACCGGATCGCCGGTCAGTTGGGCGGCTTCAATGTCCGCGTCGAATTCTCGTGCACGGGACAAACCTAGCTGCAGCAGGCTCGAAAGCGCGGGTGCGAAATACAGCACGATTACCGCCCACCAGGAGAACGGCGCATCGCCCATCAACATGCCAAGAACGTTCAAAATCACGAGCACCAGGGCCACGTAGGATAGCATCTGCACGAACCTCGTCATGATGTCGGCGAGGTTCATCAGCCGCAGGTCGTTGTTGTTGATGTGGGAGACCTCATGGGCGAGCACGCCGGCAACCTCGCGCAGGCTTAGACGCCGCAACAGGCCCTCGGTTATACCGATCGCCGCATGTGCCTGTGTGCCGGTGGCAAAGGCGTTTAGCGTGGCGCTCGGAATGAGATACAGGTCTGGTCGCGCCGGCAGCTCGGCACGCCGGCTGAGTTCGTCGAGGATCAAGCTCAGCTGATCTTGGGCCCTTGGCACCTTGCGCGCACGATAGAGGCGCATCACCGCTGCTGGCGGAATGCTCGGCGCCATCAGGACCAGAAGTCCGATAACGCCCGCGGAGATGACTATGCCGAGCGGGCCCCACAGCAATGTCGTGGCGATCGCCAGAATGAGCCCAATGCCGCCAATCAGCAGCAGGGAATGCACGGAGTTGCGCTGCTTGTGCTCGTGCAGTTGGTCGGCGTCGAGGAGTGGTCCCACGAGGCTTGGTCCTCGTCTTACTTGCCAGGGCCTCCACAAAAAGAAGCCGGTCTAGAATTTTCCCAGAGTGACTTCGTCAGGCGGCGGCTCGCCGGAGATGCGGCAGGCCGCGACAATCGCGGGGACGATTGCATCCGCGTTTGTCACCACCGTGAAGTTAACGTCAAGACCGTCGCGGATGAATTGCTGTGAGCGCATGTGCTCTAGCAACTCTATGAACGGATCCCAGAAGCCCGCGATGTTGGCCAAGATGATCGGCTTTCGGTGTTGACCCAGCTGCGACCACGTTAGCTGTTCGACAAGTTCTTCCAACGTGCCGATTCCGCCCGGCAGCGCCACGAATGCATCCGATCGTTCAAACATCAGGCGCTTACGCTCATGCATATCGCCGGTGACGATGAGTTCGTCAACATCACGCAGCATATGCTCGCGCTCGGAGAGGAAGTCAGGGATGATGCCGGTCACCTTGCCACCGGAGGAAATTGTCGCGCGGGCGACTTCGCCCATCAGACCCATGCCGCCGCCGCCATAGATCAGGCGCATTGACGCGGAGCTGAGGGCTTTTCCGAGCGATATTGCCGTCTCAGTATAGAGGGGATTGGTACCGTGACCGGAGCCACAGTAAACGCAGACGGCCTGCGGGCTGAGGGTTGATGTGGCAAGGGTGACGACTGGCTTCTCGTTGATTTTGTTCAGGTTCAAGTGTGATTGGTTGCTCATTATACGTTCCGATAGTGGCGTGATGGGCGCGACCGGCTTTTTTACTCATTGTTTGTCTATCCCCCCTAGTTGGCGGGAAAGTGATGTGAGCACATCACAAAGAATGATCGCGCAAAAGTGTGACCGCATATTAAGTCCATTCGCTGACGGTTAACCGAATTCAGTGGCAAATCGTTTTCTTGTAGCGGTTTCATTGGTTTGGTTGCTATTTCGTGGTTAAGTCTTGGTCTGCGGGGGCCGGGTCGGAGACGTTGCTGCTTACGGTGATGTTTGCGTTGGGTGACGCGCAGTCAACAGGAGGCCGCGTAACATGAGGGGGCGTTACCTCCCCACATCGTTCCTGGTGCTCGCCTTCGTTGCGGGCCTGTGGCTACTGTTAGGTGTGTTCAGTAAGGTTCAGCAGCCTGGGTGGCAGCCTGCCGGGCTGGGTTCGCCGCGCCAAGCTGCTGCATCCTGGCCGTCCGTTGGCTGGCACCTGGCCGCTGCGGCGCCACCGGTTGCCGCGCAGGGCGGTTTGGAGGAGCGCTCTGAAAGCCTTTCCCCACCGCCTCCGAAATTTTCGCGGATTGTCATCAGGCCGGGGTTCGAATCTTCGTTTGAAGGGACTGGCCGACTTGGGCAGCGCGTTGAAATCATACTTGATGGTAAACAAGTCGCCTCGATCAAAGTTGGTGCGGACGGGCGCTGGCGGGCGTCGACGTCGCTGCTTGGCGCCGGTGATTACCGCATTTCGGTCGTCGCCCGGGAGCCGGGTCAGAACTCTGTCGTCGTCGGGCAAGACGTGCGGATCGCGATTCCGCAGGAGGCAGCCACCAGCGAAATCGTGGCCTACGAGCAGAGCGGGGCCGAACGCGAGGCGGATCTGCGTGCCAAAGCCGAGCGGCTTGCGGAAGCAGCCAGTAAGAAATTCGACGATTTCGCCAAGGCGCAAGACGTGCGCTCAAGGCGCCAGGAGAACCAGAAAACCGAGGTCGCCCAGGAGGCAGAGAGAACCAAAGACACCGGCTCTGAAGATGGGGGCGATGAAGGTGGGTCTGGCCTGCCATACGACCAGGTTGAAGATTGGTTCGAAAAGTCGGCGGAAGACTATCACCGTTATGTCGTGCCCGAGCTTGCCCGCAAGGGCGAGCGGCCGTCGGCCGTCCAGATTGAGGATGCGGCCGTACCGTTGCCCGAACCGTCCAGCCGCAGGAAGACCGTGGAGCCTTCCAGCCCAAGCGTGGTCCAACGCGCGCAAGACTGGTTCAGGGATGCCAACCGGGCCTATCAAGAAACGATTGTGCGCGACCTTTCGCAGGAGCAACAGACTTCACTCGCGTCCAGCGAAGCAGAACAAGAGATCGCACCGGACAGCGTGGCAAAGGATGTCGGCGCGCGGCAAGATGCTGAGACGGTTCAAGCAACGACAGACGACGAGCCGCGCCAGGCGGACATCTCGCAAGCCGATGCCAATCGTCCCGAGCAGGAAGTAGAGCAGGAACGTGTGCGCTTGGAAGAAGGGGATCGGAAGGCCGAGGCCGAGCGCCAGAAGAAGCTTGGTGAAATACTGGCGCGCCGTGAGGCAGAGTTTGCACAGGCCGAAGCTGATCGGCGTAATCGGGAAGCCGAGCAGGAACGGCTTCGGTTGGCGGAAGCGGATCGGAAGGCCGTGGCGGAACGGCAGAAGCAGCTTGGTGAAATACTGGCGCGTCGTGAGGCAGAGTTTGCACAGGCCGAAGCTGATCGGCGTAATCGGGAAGCCGAACAGGAGCGGCTTCGGTTGGCGGAAGCGGATCGGACGGCCGAGGCCGAGCGCCAGAAGCAGCTTGTTGAAATACTGGCGCGCCGTGGGGCAGAGTTTGCACAGGCCGAAGCTGATCGGCGTAATCGGGAAGCCGAACAGGAGCGGCTTCGGTTAGCGGAAGCGGATCGGAAGGCCGAGGCGGAACGGCAGAAGCAGCTTGGTGAAATACTGGCGCGTCGTGAGGCAGAGTTTGCACAGGCCGAAGCTGATCGGCTTAATCGGGAAGCCGAGCAGGAACGACTTCGGTTGACGGAAGCGGAGCGGAAGGCGGAAGCCGAGCGGCAAAAGCGTCTTGCCGAAGAGCAGGCGCGCCGTGATGCGGAGTTGGCCAAGGCAGAAGCTGAGCGGCGTGAGCGGGAGGCCGAACAGGAACGTCTTCGGTTGGCGGAAGCGAAGCGGGAGTCGGAGGCCGCGCGCCAGAAGAAACTTGCCGAGGAGCAGGCGCGCCGTGATGCGGAGTTAGCCAAGGCGGAATCTGAGCGGCGTGATCGGGAAGCCGAACAGGAACGGCTTCGGTTGGCGGAAGCGAAGCGGAAGGCCGAGGCGGAGCGGCAAAAGCGTCTTGCCGAGGAGCAGGCGCGCCGTGATGCGGCGTTGGCCAAGGCGGAATCTGAGCGGCGTGAGCGGGAGGCCGAACGGGAACGGCTTCGGTTGGCGGAAGCGAAGCGGAAGGCCGAGGCGGAGCGGCAAAAGCGTCTTGCCGAGGAGCAGGCGCGCCGTGATGCGGCGTTGGCCATGGCGGAATCTGAACGGCGTGATCGGGAAGCCCGAACAGGAACGCCTTCGGCTGGCGGACGCGAAGCAGAAGGCGGAGGCAGCGCGCCAGAAGAAACTTGCCGAGGAGCAGGCGCGCCGTGATGCGGCGTTGGCCAAGGCGGAAGCTGAGCGGCGTGATCGGGAAGCCGAAGCCGAGAGAGACGCAAACAAGTAGCTGAGCAGGAACGTCGTTGGAAAGAGGAGGCGGAGCGGCAAGCCGAGGCGGCGCGGCAAAAGCGGCTCGCCGAGAAGAAGGAGCGCCAGCAGAGGCAACTGGCGCAAGCGGAAGCTGCGCGCCGGGCACAGGTAGCTGAACGGGAACGCCTGGGCAAGGAAGAAGCCCGGCAGCAGGCGGATGCCGTGCGTCAGAAAAGGCTCGCGAAGGAACAGGCTGAGCGTGAAGAGCAGCGTCTCATCGCCGATGCGCAAGAGCGTGCAGAAAAGGACTGGCAAGCCGAGCTGGAGCGGCAACGGAAGGCGCGCCTCGAAGCCGCACGCCGCAAAGCGCAAAAGCGACGACTGGCGGAAAGTCGCACGCGGCAGCGCCGCCAGAACATTGCGAAGAAGCTGAACGGTCTCGTCGCATCGCTGAACTTGCCGATGAGGCCGCTTCGGATGAACGCTCAGGTTCGCAGGATGCCCGAGAGGATGATGTTCCGCTGGCGGTTAGATACACCACTTGAGCGCGGTGCGCAGCACGCAGATCAAGGGGAGGCGGACACATCTGTGGTACGGCGCCAACCGGTTCGCCGCGGCCGATCGGCTGGTTGGAGAGGGCGCCGTGGCGGCACCGGGACTGGATGCCGGGACCGGCGCGCCGGGCGGACGGTTCGCCTGCCTGGAACGTATGTGGTCGCGCGCGGGGACACGTTGTGGCATATATCACGCCGTCACTATCAACGCGGTTATCGATATCGGCGGATTTACCGGGCCAATCGGCGTAAGATCCGCGATCCGCACTGGATCTATCCTTGCCAAAAGTTCTGGCTGCCGCGGCTGCGGCGGAGGCGGTGATCAGGCAATACGAATTGGGCGAAATCGGTCTCACATGGCTCCGCAGACGCCTAGCTCACGTTTCGAATACTAGCGCGTGCGGCAAACGGGTCTATGAGCCTTGATTGCCTGTTCGCTTCCGAGCGGCACGGACGTCCGTCACATTGAGTTGATGCTCAAGGGTTCTGCCGACCCGATCGGCGGGGCGCCAGGTGTCGTTTTTCGACTGTACGAAGTTTCCTTGATGGAAGGACATTTATGGTTGCTATCGGCCACGGCAGGCGCGATCGGGGTGGGCCAACAGATGCAAACCTGCTTGGTGCCCGTGAAGATCACTGGAAGGTCTTCAAAGGTCTCCTGCCGTACGTGTGGCCGGAGGGGCGGCCTGATCTGCGGCGCAACGTCGTCATCGCGTTTGGGCTACTGCTGCTTGCAAAGGTGGTTACGGTCTCGGTTCCGATCGCGTTCAAGATGGCGACCGATGCGCTGACGAAACTGTCAGGCGAGGCTTCGACGGGTGGTCCTGTGACGTTGGCGGCGGCAGCGTCATTCATGATTCTCGCCTATGGGACCGGCCGGCTGATGTCGATCGTTCTCAATCAGATCCGCGACGTGTTTTTCACCAAAGTCCGGTCAGAACGCGGTTCGCCAACTCAACACCCGCACGTTTCAGCATTTGCATCAGCTCAGCTTGCGGTTTCACCTCGAGCGGCGCACCGGCGGGTTGTCACGCGTTCTGGAGCGCAGCGCACGGGCGATCGAACTGATTATCCGCATGGGTATTCTCAACGTCGTGCCGACCATCATCGAGCTGGTCTTGATTTGCGGCGTGCTGTTCTACTTTTTTGATTTCACCTTCGTGCTGATCGTCATCGTGACGGTTACGATCTACATGTGGTTCACATTCAAAGCCTCTGAGTGGCGCATCGCGATCCGCCGCGAAATGAACGACAGCGATACCGATGCCAACACTAAGGCGATCGACAGTCTCTTGAACTTCGAAACGGTCAAGTACTTCGGCAACGAAGGGCTTGAATCGCGGCGGTTTGACAAGGCGATGGAGCGCTACGAAGGGGCGGCGATCCGCACCTATTCCTCGCTTGCCGTTCTCAACTCCGGCCAAGCGGCAATCTTTACCGTCGGCATGGTCATCATGATGTGGCTTGCCGCGCGCGGCGTTGCCGCCGGTACGCACACCATTGGTGATTTCGTGCTGGTCAACACGTTGATGATCCAGCTTTGGATGCCGCTCAATTTTATGGGCATGGTGTACCGCGAGATCAAACAAGGGCTGGTCGATATCGAGGTGATGTTCGCGCTGCTTGGGCAGGAGCCCGAGGTGGAGGATCGCCCCGGGTCGAAGCCGCTTGAGGTAAAGGACGGCGAGATCCGGTTTGAAAACGTTTACTTTTCCTACGACCACGACCGTCCGATCCTGAAGGATGTCTCCTTCACCGTTCCCGCGGGCAAGATGGTTGCCATTGTTGGTCCGTCGGGCGCCGGCAAATCGACCATCTCCCGGATCTTGTTCCGCTTCTACGATATCGAGAAGGGGCGGGTGACGATCGATGGTCAGGACATCCGCAACGTGACACAGGCATCACTGCGTTCGGCGATCGGCGTGGTGCCTCAGGATACCGTGCTGTTCAATGACACCATCAAGTACAACATCCGTTACGGGCGGCCGGACGCTACTGAAGAAGAAATCGTCGCGGCAGCGCAGCTTGCGCAGATTGACAGCTTTATTCGGGCCATGCCGCAGGGCTATCAGACGATGGTTGGCGAACGCGGACTGAAGTTATCGGGTGGCGAAAAGCAGCGTGTGGCGATCGCGCGGACCATCCTCAAGTCGCCGCCAATCCTGATGCTCGACGAAGCAACCAGTGCACTCGACAGCCATACCGAAAGAGAGATCCAGGATGCACTCGACAAGGTGTCGAGGGACCGCACGACACTGGTCATCGCGCACCGGCTGTCAACCATCGTGCATGCCGATCTCATTCTTGTGCTGGAAGCGGGGCGTGTCGCCGAACAGGGGACGCACGCCGAGCTTATCGCCAAAGACGGTCTTTATGCGAGCTTGTGGAACCGGCAGCGGCAGGCCGAGAAAGCCCGCGAAGAATTGGCGCACGCGCTGGAGGAAGCGGAAAGAACGGGAGCACTGCCAGCGGGCTGGGAGCGTTCGGAAATCATCGGCGAGTAGTGTGGCTATTTCGGCCAGAGAGAAGCAAGGTAGCCGCCATAGGCAATCAGCATCGCCACGCCTTCGAGCCGAGTAATACGGCCGCCGTTGGCAGCGCAAACGTATAGCGCGACAGCTGCAGCCAGCATGATGAAATTGTCATAGTAGATGATCTGAGTGGGGATCGCTGTCGGAGCAAGCAGGCCGACCACGCCGCCGATGCCAAGGATGTTGTAAACACAGGATCCTAAGACGTTGCCGACAGCGACGTCGGAGTGTCCGCGGTAGGCAGCTACGAGCGATGTCACCAGCTCCGGCAGCGAAGTGCCGATGGCGACGATGGTCAGGCCGATGACGGTTTGGCTGACGCCCATCATCTGTGCAAGGGAGATGGCCGAGTCGACCAGAATGCGGCCACCAAAGATGATCGTGGCCAAACCTGCAAGAGCCATCAAAAACGGCAGGACACGGCCTAGGCGGGCACTCCATTTGAGGCGCCGCGCCGCCGCATACTCTCCGTTTTGCAGGAGTTCGTCGTAGGCTTCCGACATCTCGAACGCAGCGGTGTGACCGGCTTCCGGCGCAAGACGCTCCTGGCGAATGGCATAGACCAGGTAAGTGATCAGAAGTGCGACGAAGACGAAGCCCATGGGGCGGCTTAATGGCAAGAAGAACGCCAAGGCCGTGAATGCGACAGAGGCCGCGATGACGACACCTCCATCTCGCTTCAACGCACGAGAGGTCACGGTGAGAGGCGCCAAAAGGGCGGAGACTCCGACGATCAGCAGAATGTTGGAGATATTCGAGCCGACGAAGTTGCCGATGGCGATGCCTGGCGAACCGGCCATCGAGGCCTGCACGCTGATTACAAGTTCCGGCATTGAGGTGCCAAAGCCGACGAGCACGATGCCGATTACCAGCGGGGAAACGCCCAGGCGTTCGGCGACAGCAATAGAACCGCGCACCAAGAGCTCGCCACCGGCGACGAGCAGCACGAAGCCGGTCAAGAGTAGGATTACGTCGAGCATTGGGGCTCCGGATGACGGCGGGTGAACTGTGGGGCTTTGCTGATTACGGGCCGGAAGGGATCATTCGACGATTTCGTCTCGTGTGTAGCCTTGCAAATATAGCAACGCTTTCAAATTGCCATGCCTGATTGCTGCTTTGGCCTTGGCCGCGACAATTGGCTTAGCGCGATAAGCAACACCGAGCCCCGCCTTTTGGATCATTGCAAGGTCGTTGGCGCCATCGCCTACCGCCAGAGTATCAGAAAGCGGAATGCGCATTGTTTTTGCCTGGTTTTTCAGCGCTTCGAGTTTTGCTTCCCTGCCAAGGATCGGTGGTTCGACAGTGCCGCGAAGTCGTCCGTCGACGACGCAAAGCCGGTTCGCCTGGTTGGTGTCGAAGCCGACAGCGTTGGCGATGCGTTGGGTGAAGTAGGTGAAGCCGCCGGACACCAGGGCGGTATGGGCGCCGTGCGCCTTCATAGTGCTGACGAGGGCTCTTGCTCCGGGCATCAAAGAGATGCGGCTGGCGATGATCTCATCGAGAAATTCGATTTCGAGGCCGGCAAGCAAGGCCACCCGCGACCTTAGTGCTTCGGCGAACTCCAACTCGCCGCGCATGGCGCTTTCGGTCACGGCCGAGACCTTTTCGCGAACGCCCGCGAACTCGGCGATCTCATCGATGCATTCCTGTTCGATGATAGTGGAATCCATATCGGCGATGAGGAGCCTCTTGCGCCTTGGTGCCCCCTCCTGTGACAGGATATTAACGTCCACGGGTAACCCGATCAGGACGGTGGCTGCCTGCTGCATTAAGCGTTCGCCACAATCAGCCTGTGGGACGAGGTGCAGCTCCCAGGCTTCGCCAGTGGCTAACCAACGGCTTTCGATGATCGCGTCTTTGGCGATAATGCGGGTGATGGTATCGGTCAGGGTGGCGTTGAGACACGGCGCATCTTCGGGCGCGGTGATGACAAGCACCAGGGATGATGGATCGGGCATCGGCAGTATGGGATCCGGTGTTGATATCCCCAGGGCGAAACAACACAAATGGGCTCATTGAGAATTCGATCAAGCCCTGTCGGTGAGGCCGCCGGGAATGCAGATTGGGATTACAAACTTGGCGGCTAGGCGTGCCATTCTTATCGCAGGACCGACTGCCAGCGGCAAGTCGGCGATTGCACTGCGTTTGGCGCGTCGACTTAATGGGGTGATTGTCAACGCGGACTCCATGCAGGTTTACGCTGAGATGCGTGTATTAACGGCGCGGCCGGAGGCGGCCGACGAGCGCGCTGTGCCGCATCGGCTCTACGGCCATGTCAGTGCCCGTGAAAACTATTCCGTCGCGCGTTGGCTTGAAGATGCAAGGGGCGTGCTCGCCGAGATTGAACAGCTTGGCCAGCGCCCGGTCTTCGTCGGCGGAACCGGTCTTTATTTCAATGCGCTGACGCAGGGTCTTTCGCCGATGCCGGAGATCCACAGTGAGGTGAGAGCCTACTGGCGGGCTGAGGCGCATGGTCGGACGCCCGGGGAACTCCATGACGAGCTTGTAAGGCTTGATCCGCTGACGGCGTCGCGTATCCGTCCTAGCGATCGACAGAGGATCGTACGGGCGCTTGAGGTGATCCAGTCGACCGGCCGGCCTTTGGCCCTCTGGCAGGAGAATGCAGGTACGCCGCTATTGCCCGCTTGCTCTTGGCGCGGGCTTGTGATCGCGCCGGAGCGCGCGGATCTCTATGCGAGAGCTGAAGCCCGATTTGATCAGATGGTGGCTACCGGCGCGCTCGAGGAGGTGCGCCGCTTGCGGGAGATGCAACTTGATCCAGAGCTACCGGCGATGCGTGCATTAGGCGTGTTGCCGCTAGTGGATCATCTGGTTGGCGGAGTGTCGCTTGAGGCGGCTAGAGAGGTCGCCAAGACGCAAACGCGCCAATACATCAAGCGACAGCTCACATGGCTTAGAAGATATATGATTTCGTGGAAATGGATTTATGAGAAATAATATTAGGAATTCTTGCCCCTTGAGTTAATTTTCGTTGACTTATCCGCTGTGCGGTCCGCATCTCAACGTTTTGGTGACGGCAACGCACGATCCTTGCTGTCGGCTCGCTCGCGGCTATTCCGGGGGTGTCGGGATGTTTGCGAGCGCGCATGACAACGGGCGGGTGGACAGGATGATTGTCGGTTAAGAGGCGGGCGGCGGCTATCGGCCGGCCGAATGGAGGACACGAATGGCACGAACCATGACCGGAGCTGAAATGGTGCTCAAGGCGCTCGCCGATCAGGGCGTTGAGCATGTGTTCGGGTATCCGGGCGGCGCGGTGCTGCCGATTTACGACGAGATGTTTCAGCAGGAGGCCGTGCAGCATGTCCTGGTGCGCCAAGAGGGCGGTGCCGTGCATGCGGCCGAAGGGTATGCGCGCTCGACGGGGAAGGTCGGCGTCGTGCTGGTGACATCGGGGCCGGGCGCGACGAATGCCGTCACGGGTCTCACCGATGCGCTGATGGATTCTATTCCGGTTGTCTGCATCACCGGGCAGGTGCCAACACATCTTATTGGCAATGATGCCTTCCAGGAGTGCGACACAGTCGGGATCACGCGACCCTGCACCAAGCACAACTGGCTTGTTAAGGACGTCAATGATGTCTCGCGGGCTATACATGAAGCCTTCTACGTGGCCCGATCGGGACGACCGGGGCCGGTTGTTGTCGACATCCCTAAGGATGTTCAGTTTGCGACCGGAAACTATGTTGGGCCGGCCAATATCCAGCACAAGACGTATCGTCCGAAACTCAAACCTGACCAGCCGGCGATCCGCGAAGCCGTCGATATTCTAGCCAACGCCAAAAAGCCGGTCTTGTATACCGGCGGTGGCGTCATCAACTCGGGTCCGAAGGCCAGCAAGTTGCTGCGCGAGCTGGCGCGGCTGACCGGCTATCCGGTGACATCGACGCTTATGGGTCTTGGAGCGTTTCCTGCTTCCGACAAGCAATGGCTTGGCATGCTCGGTATGCACGGCACTTACGAAGCCAACCTGGCCATGCATGATTGCGACGTCATGTTTTGCATTGGTGCGCGTTTCGATGACCGTATCACCGGGCGGCTGGATGCCTTTTCGCCGAACTCGAGGAAGATTCACGTCGATATCGATCCATCCTCGATCAACAAGAACGTGCACGTTGAATTGCCGATCATCGGGGATGTTGCATACGTCTTGGAAGACATCCTTCGTGTGTGGAAATCAAAAGCACCGCAGATTGACAAAGCCGCACTGAAGGGCTGGTGGAAGGAGATCGATGGCTGGCGGGCGAAAAAGTCGCTCACCTACAAGAATTCGGACGAAGTGATCATGCCGCAATACGCGGTGGAGCGTCTGTACGAACTGACCAAGGACCGGGATCCGTACATCACGACGGAGGTCGGCCAGCACCAGATGTGGGCTGCACAGTTCTTCCATTTCGAGGATCCCAATCGCTGGATGACGTCGGGCGGTCTTGGAACGATGGGCTATGGCCTGCCGGCAGCGATCGGCGCGCAACTGGCGCATCCCAACAGCCTTGTCATCGATATCGCCGGTGACGCATCGATCCTGATGAATATTCAAGAAGCATCGACGGCGGTGCAGTACAGGCTGCCGGTGAAGGTGTTCATCTTGAACAACCAGTACATGGGTATGGTCCGCCAGTGGCAGCAGCTGTTACACGGCAACCGCTTGTCGGAAAGCTATACCGAGGCGCTGCCTGACTTCGTCAAGCTTGCGGAAGCCTACGGGTGGAAGGGGATTATCTGCGACCAGCCTCGTGACCTCGACGCTGCGATCAAGGAGATGATTGAGACGCCTGAGCCGGTGATATTTGACTGCCGCGTGGCAGCGCTGGCGAACTGCTTCCCGATGATCCCCTCGGGTAAGGCGCATAATGAAATGCTGCTTGGTGAAGAAACCTCTGACAAGGACGTCGAAACGGCGATCGGTGACGAGGGCAAGGTCTTGGTCTGACAGTGTTGGGGTAGGATTTTCTCATCCGCCGGGCGTGGAGCCACTCAGATTTGCGTTGCGGCCGCTTCAAACGGTTCGCGACGCAACACCAAAGAGGACTTGCATCGCGTAGTCTTTGCGTGAGACGCCGCCAGATTTTGTAGCAAAGTGATGGCTCATCGATCCCTAAGGGCGATCAGATCCTGCAAGTGTGTGCAAATCACATCAATGGGCCGTTGCCGGTCTGCATACGGGCTTGTTCCTCTAATCGATAGCCGCTAGAGCATCTTGATCGAATCTGGCCGAGTTTGGCGGTTAGTTTCGGCGTGCGGCTTGTCAACAAGCGCGTCAAATGCGCGGGGCAGGCCGGGGAGATTCGTCAAATTTACGGAGGTGACCGTGGCGGAAGAGCCGATCGTTGCACAGTCGGGGCCCTATCAGGTCGAACTTGAAGAAGGCAAGGCCTACTTCTACTGCCGCTGCGGGCGCTCGAAGAAGCAGCCATTCTGTGATGGATCGCATCAAGGCACCGGTATCGAACCGCTCCGCTTCGTTGCTGAGAGCACCGGAACCTTCAATCTGTGCGGTTGCAAGTCGACCGATGACGAGCCGTTCTGCGACGGGTCGCACAATATTTTGTAGACCTTCTTTTTGTTCCTTAGGGAACTGCTTACCGGCGGTGTGATCGGCACCTGAGTGTTTCTTGCGGTCGAGAGGCCTCTTGCGTTTTGGCGCCGCCTGCCGGAGCGCGCACATCAAGCCTCTATCAAATAGGCTCAAATGGATTACTTCCTTCAGCAGCTGATCAACGGACTAACGCTTGGATCGGTCTACGGCCTGATCGCGATCGGCTACACGATGGTCTACGGGATCATTGGCATGATCAACTTCGCGCACGGTGATGTTTTCATGCTGTCGACGTTCATCGCGCTCATCATCTTCTTGTTGATCACCTCATTGTTTGGTGGACTGGCTATCGCGCTGGCGCTGGTCTTGGTTTTGATCATTGCCATGGTGCTGACGGCCTTGTGGAGCTGGGCGATCGAACGGGTGGCCTACCGACCGTTAAGAGGCTCATTCAGACTCGCGCCACTGATCTCAGCGATCGGTATGTCGATCTTTCTCGTCAATTTCGTCCAGCTGGTGCAGGGACCGCGAAACAAGTCCATTCCGCCGATCATCGACGGAGGGTTTGTCATACCGGTCGACGGCGGCAACATCACGCTCGCCTACAAGCAGATCTTGATCATTGTCACGACCGCTGTGCTGTTGGCGGCCTTCTGGTTCGTTGTGCAGAAAACATCGTTGGGACGCGCGCAACGGGCCTGTGAGCAGGACCGAAAAATGGCGGCTTTGCTCGGCATCGATGTCGACAGGACGATATCGCTTACGTTTGTCATGGGTGCCGCTCTGGCTGCTGTCGCGGGTGTCTTGTTCATGGTCCAGTACGGCGTAGTGAACTTTGCCGACGGGTTCGTACCCGGGATCAAAGCGTTCACCGCAGCTGTCCTGGGAGGTATTGGCTCGTTGCCAGGGGCAGTGATCGGTGGATTGCTGATTGGCCTCATCGAAGTCTTTTGGTCGGCCTATTTTTCGATCGACTACAAGGATGTTGCCGCCTTCTCCATCCTTGCCATCACGCTGATCTTCATGCCGTCTGGCATTCTCGGCAAACCTGATGTGGAGAAGGTCTGAGGATGGCGGAAGCCGGAGCAAAACGCGACGGAGCCGAGGAGCGGTCCTCATTTGATTGGCTTGGCGCGTTGCGCGACGCAGGGTTTCTGGCACTTCTTACGTTCGGGCTATCGTTTCCAATCCTCGCTTTCCGGACACGGCAGGATCTGTGGCATGGCCTGGTTCTCGATCCGCGTTGGGAACTTGTCACTGTCATTGTCGCAATCGCTTTCACCGGGCGGCTTTGTTGGCTCGTGTTTGGACAACGCGTATCCGCTGCTGTCCAATCGTTCGCCGCCGGGGCAGGCAACACTCTTAGCCCGCTGAAGGAGTATACCGGGACGTTCCGCCTCGTCGGTCTTGCCTGGCTGATTGCCTATCCGTTTTTGGCGGTGTTGATTGTCGGACCGGGCGGAGCGCTGAAGTGGATCGATAACTTCGGCATCCAGATCCTGATTTACGTGATGCTTGGGTGGGGCCTCAACATCGTTGTCGGGCTTGCCGGCCTGCTTGATCTTGGCTACGTCGCCTTCTACGCCGTCGGCGCCTATTCGACGGCGTTGCTTTCCACCTACTTCGGCTTCTCTTTTTGGCTGTGCCTGCCGCTGGCCGGTATTTTCGCGGCTTTCTGGGGCATTTTGCTGGGTTTCCCTGTGCTGCGTCTGCGGGGCGACTATCTGGCGATCGTGACGCTTGCCTTCGGCGAGATTATTCGGCTGGTGCTGATCAACTGGGTGGAGCTCACGAACGGTGCGGCGGGCATTTCGGGGATTCCTCGTCCGACCTTTTTTGGTTTGCCGTTTAACGCGTCTGATGAGGGTTTTGCCGCGTTCTTCGGTCTTGAGTTCACGCCGCTGCATCGATTGTTCTTCTTGTTTTATCTGATCTTGCTGCTTGCCTTGTTGACCAACTGGGTGACGATCCGTCTGCGCCGGCTTCCCATTGGCCGGGCCTGGGAGGCGTTGAGGGAGGATGACATCGCTTGCCGTTCACTGGGTATCGACACGGTGACGACCAAGCTCACGGCGTTTTCGATCGGTGCCATGTTCGGCGGCATCGCCGGCGCATTCTTCGCGGCGCGGCTTGGGTTCATCTCGCCGAAGTCGTTCGAGTTCATGGAAAGTGCCGTGATTTTGTCGATCGTGGTGTTGGGCGGGATGGGCAGCCAGGTCGGTGTGGCCATTGCCGCCGTCGTGATGATCGGCGGAACCGAATTGCTGCGCGAACTGGGATGGCTGAAGGCCGTCTTCGGTGCCGGGTTCGACCCTACGCAATACCGCATGCTGCTGTTTGGTATGGCGATGGTGGCGATGATGGTCTGGCGTCCGCGTGGTCTCATCTCCAAGCGAGAGCCATCCATTGTTCTGCATGAGAAGCGGGCGATTAGCGGCGAGCTCGTCAAGGAGGGGCAGGGCTGATGGCGCCTACGGCTCTTGTCCCCGATGCCAGTGCAGCTGCGGAGCCGATCCTTAGGGTCCAGCACCTGACCATGCGGTTTGGTGGACTTGTTGCTGTCAACGATCTTTCTTTCGATGTGGCTCGCGGGCAGATCACCGCGCTGATCGGTCCAAACGGGGCTGGCAAGACGACGGTATTTAACTGCATTACAGGTTTCTACAAACCGACGAGCGGCCGCATAGCGCTGTTGTCGGAGGGTGCGCCCTCAGGTGCGGCCATTGAGGTTTTGACCAACTCGTCAAGGCGCTCAATGCGTGTCGGTGACAGTGGCATTCACCTTCTGGAACGCATGGCCGATTCTGAGATCGCTGCGCGGGCCAGGGTGGCCCGCACGTTTCAGAACATCCGCTTGTTCACCGGGATGACGGTCCTGGAAAACCTTATCGTCGCTCAGCACAACTGGCTGAACCGTGCTTCGGGTTATTCAATACTCGGGCTTATAGGTGCGAAGAGTTTTCGCGAGGCGGAGGCGAAGGCCGTTGAAATCGCGGCAGCATGGCTTGACCGTATTGGTCTTAAGGGCCGTGCTGATGAACCTGCTGGAGCCCTGCCTTATGGTGACCAACGCCGTTTGGAAGTTGCCCGGGCCATGTGCACAGGACCGGTGTTGCTATGCCTTGATGAACCTGCCGCCGGTCTCAATCCGCGCGAGAGCGCCGAGCTTAACGACCTGCTGTTGTCGATCAGGGATGGCGACGGCACGTCGTTGCTTTTGATTGAGCACGATATGTCGGTGGTCATGGAGATCTCGGACCACATTGTTGTTCTTGAGTACGGCAAGAAAATCTCCGACGGAACCCCAGAGCACATCAAGAACGATCCCAAGGTCATCGCGGCCTATCTGGGTGTCGAGGACGAGGAAGTCGACGAAGCTGAAGCGGAGCTGGATCAATGAGTGAGCCCATGCTCTCGGTTCGAGGTGTGTGGACCTATTACGGCAGTATCGTCGCGCTGCGCGGTATCGATCTGGACGTGCAGCAGGGAGAAATTGTGACGCTGATCGGCGCCAATGGGGCGGGCAAGTCCACATTGATGATGACGATTTTCGGGGCTCCCCGCGCGCGCCGTGGTGACATTCGCTTCGAGGGGCAGGAGATTACAAGGTTCCCAACGCACAAAATTGCCCGCCTGGGCATTGCCCAGTCGCCGGAAGGCCGGCGGATTTTTGCGCGCATGACGGTATTGGAAAACCTGCAGATGGGTGCGCAGCTCGTCCCGAATGAGCACTTCAGTTCGGACCTTGAATATGTGACTGGGTTGTTTCCGCGCCTGCGGGAGCGACTTGACCAGCGTGGCGGTACGCTATCGGGCGGCGAGCAGCAGATGCTGGCCATTGCCCGTGCGATGATGAGCCGGCCCAAGCTGCTGCTGCTCGACGAACCATCCCTCGGGCTTGCTCCGTTGATCGTGAAGCAAATTTTTGAGGTGATTGACGAAATCAATCGGCGCGACGGGGTGACGGTTTTTCTTGTCGAGCAGAATGCATACCATGCACTGAAGCTGGCGCATCGCGGGTACGTGATGGTCAACGGTGAGATCACGATGAGCGGGGCTGGTCAGGAGCTTCTGCACCGCCCCGAAATCCGTGCTGCATATCTGGAGGGCGGACGGCATTGAGCAAGTCTGATCCTGAGGCGGGAAGTCGGGAGGGCGACGGTGATTGATACCCTCTATCAAACTGGCCCCAATGGTCTGGGGGTTTTCGTTCTGGTTACGGTTGTGCTGGGTGGTGCGGCGAGCTGGGCGACAGGTCGCGCGATAGCTATGACCTGGAAGCCGTTGTGGCAGCTGGCGCTCTATATCGGGCTGATGACCTTGGCGGTCCGCTTCATTCATTATGCGCTGTTTCATGGGCCGTTCCTGACGCCGGGCAACGTCATCATTGACTATCTGGTCCTGCTGGCGATGGCTGCGGCGGGGTATCGGGCAATGCGCGCCTGGCAAATGCACACGCAGTACTCCTGGCTGTTCCAGCCGGTTGGATTGTTGAGTTGGCGGCGCAAGCATTGACCTTCCCAGTCCTCGCCGGTACAGCGTCGACAATTCAGAATGCCTTGGAGTGGCCTCCTAACCAATGGAGAGTATGAGATGCGGAAGTTTGTAATTGCCGGCATCAGCGTGATGTCGGCACTGGCTGTTGCGGCGTGCGGTGACTCGGGCACCGATGGCGGCGGTGCGGAAACAATCAAGATGGGCGTTAGCGGACCGCTCACCGGGCCTAATGCTGCATTCGGCGCACAGTTGAGGAATGGAGCCACTCAGGCGGTGGAAGACATCAACGCCGCCGGCGGCATCCTCGGTAAGAAAATCACGCTCGTCTATGAAGATGACGTCTCGGACCCCAAGCAGGGCGTGTCGGTCGCCAATAAGATGGCCGGCGAAGGTGTTAAATTCGTTGTCGGCCACTTCAACTCGGGTGTCTCGATCCCGGCGTCAGATGTCTATCTCGAGAATGGGATGCTGATGGTGACGCCAGCTTCGACCAACCCGAAGATCACTGATCGCAAGATGTGGAACGTGTTTCGCGTCTGCGGTCGCGATGACCAGCAGGGGACCGTCGCGGGCCAATTTATTGCCAACGACTACGCCGGCAAGAAAGTCGCCATTGTTCATGACAAGACGCCTTACGGTAAGGGACTGGCGGATGAGACGAAGAAGGCACTCAATGCCGCGGGAATCACCGAGGTCGTGTATGAGGGGATCAACATCGGGGAAAAAGACCTGTCCGCTCTGATCTCCAAAATGAAGGATGCCGGGGCCGAGCTTGTCTATTTCGGCGGTGTTCATACCGAAGGTGGCCTGATTGCCCGGCAGATGCGCGATCAGGGGCTAAACGCGACCTTGATGTCGGGTGACGGGATCGCGACAGACGAATTCGCCTCCATTGCCGGACCCGCCGCCGAAGGTACGTTGATGACCTTCGCACCCGATCCGCGCAAGCGTCCTGAAGCTCAGGATACTCTGAAGAAGTTTGAAGAAAAGGGAATTTCCACAGAGGCTTACACGCTCTACTCGTATGCCGTTGTTCAGATCATCCAACAGGCTGCCGAGGCGATCCAATCGCTTGATCCAAAGAAAGTCGCTGAGCAAATGCGTTCCGGTCAGGAATTCGAAACCGTGATCGGCAAAATCGCTTTTGACAAAAAAGGTGACGTCAACCGGCTCGATTACACCATGTATACATGGGAGAAGAGCGATGGCGATCGCGTTACTTATGTCGAGAAGTGATCTGGCTATAGAATTTTAGCTTGTTGCCGCAACTAAGAAAGGCGCCCTGTTCGGCGCCTTTTTTCTTAAATGGTGACCGGGGGTCTAAAGTTCACAATTGAAATGTGCCTGGCTCGGAATGCGTGCCGACGCTTCGGCTTGCTCGACCCCATATCGGCCGCCGAATTTCGATTTAAACGGGATTTCGCCGGCGCAACAGGCGCCAGCTGGTGAGTACAATTGCAGGGGAGACGCCTAGCGTCCCTGCGACTCTGCCAGGCACTCCGTCAACATGACCTTCTCGAGGCGCTGCAGATCCTCAGGGATCTCTTCGCCCGCTTCGCGATGCTTGCGGATACAGTCCCGCACTGCAGCATAGCATTCGCGAGGGTCTTCCGTTTCGTCGATGAGGCCGTTCAACTCGGCGACCTCTTGTACGACATCGTTCGCATTCATCTTGCGATCCTTTTCGGTTTCCTCACCGTCGTATATGCCTCGACAAGGCAAACACTGCCAGCGACCAACCCAGTTTGAACTGGATTAGTTAGTAAGAATTTACGCAGGATAGCGCAGTGTTCAACCCGCCGATGTTTCAATGGTAACTTTCCGTGGCGGATAACCAACACACCCGACCTCCTGTCTTACACGTCGAATATGGGCGCAGGTAGGACGATCGCAACTCACAATTTGAATGATCTTTGATGCGCTGATGAAATCTCATTGGGCATATGCCGGGGCATTGTCTGGCGTTGACCTTTCAGTTTTCGGCCGCCAAGGTTCTAGGCAGTTCTGGCTGCCCCGTTTCATGCTGTTTCCTCGTCATGGCCCTGTCGCGAAATCTGATCACTGATGTCGCCGGCGTTGCTGTCGGCTCTGCTCATGATGCGACAATTCGCTCGGGAGTGACGGTGGTTTTGCCACCGGTGGGCTGCGTCGCTGCTGTGGATATCCGCGGCGGTGGACCGGGCACTTTGGAGACCGAGGCGCTGGCTCTTGAGGGAACGGTTGAAGAGGTCCACGCCGTCGTCGTGTCAGGCGGTTCGGCGTTCGGTCTAGCGGCTTCGGCCGGTGTGAGGGAGTGGCTGGCCGAGCGCGGTGTGGGTTTTGCCATCCGCGACGCGCGAGTTCCAATTGTTTCACAGGCGATTTTGTTTGACCTACTAAACGGTGGCGACAAGGGACGGCTGTCGGAGGCTTATTCGAGGCTTGGGCAAGAGGCCTGCCAGTCAGCGACGGAGGCGGATTTTGTTTTGGGGAGCGTCGGTGCAGGTTTTGGTGCGACCTCCGCAAATCTGCGTGGCGGGCTAGGTAGCGCTTCGGTGGCGGTCGGTGATCAGCTCGTCGTCGGGGCGCTGGTAGCCGCAAATCCCGTCGGTGCCGTGACGATGGGCCAAACAGCCCATTTCTGGGCGCACGCCTTCGAGCGTGACGGAGAGTTTGGCGGTCTTGGTGCTCCGCCAGACTGGTCTTATCCGCCTGAGCCTGCGCCGCTCAAGGGTGGGCCTGGTGAGAATACAACGGTTGCCATTGTCGCCACGAACGCCCGGCTCGACAAGCGCCAGGCCCGGCGTCTCGCCATCATGGCGCAGACCGGTCTGGCGCGGGCGATCCATCCGGTTCACTCGCCGCTTGACGGCGACACGGTCTACGCTCTTGCGACCGGTGGTGTGCCTTTGGACGATCCGATTTATTCACTGGCCCTGGTTGGCAGCGCGGCTGCTGATGCTCTCAGCCGGGCGATTGCCCGCGCAATCTATGAAGCCGCGGCCACACCGGAGGGCTGGATTGCCCCGCCAGCCTATCAACAGAGGTTCTCGGCCGCCGAATGACGCCCGCTATACATTCGGCCATTGCCGGCACCGCGATTGGGGTGCTAGCAGCCGGGCAACGATTTTGTTCAATCAAAAAGAAGACCGCTCATGATCCCGCGCTATTCCCGTCCTGAGATGACCGCCATCTGGTCGCCCGAAACCCGCTTCCGCATCTGGTTTGAAATCGAAGCGCATGCGGCGACAGCCATGGCGGAGCTTGGCATTATCCCCGAAGAAGCGGCTGCAACCATCTGGGACAAAGGCCGTGCGGCGGAGTTCGACATCTCGCGTATTGATGAAATCGAAGCGGTCACCAAGCACGACGTCATTGCCTTCTTGACGCACCTGGCGGAGTTCGTCGGCCCGGACGCCCGCTTCGTGCATCAGGGAATGACTTCGTCGGATGTCCTTGATACCTGCTTCAACGTTCAGTTGACGCGGGCCGCTGATCTCCTGCTTGCCGACCTTGATCGCCTGCTGGCGGCGCTGAAGAAGCGTGCGCACGAGCACAAGACGACGGTTGCCATCGGGCGCAGCCACGGAATTCACGCCGAGCCAACCACCTTCGGGGTCAAGCTCGCGCAGGCCTACGCCGAATTTGAGCGCAACAAGATGCGCCTGCTGGCCGCCCGTAAGGAAGTCGCGACCTGCGCGATTTCAGGGGCGATCGGCACATTCGCCAACATCGACCCGCGTGTGGAGGAGCATGTCGCCGCGGCCATGGGCCTGGAGCCCGAGCCAGTATCGACCCAGGTCATCCCACGCGACCGGCATGCCATGTTCTTTGCCACGCTTGCCGTTATCGCTTCATCGATCGAGAGGCTGGCGACGGAGATACGTCACCTGCAGCGCACCGAGGTGCTGGAGGCCGAGGAGTACTTCTCCCCTGGCCAAAAGGGCTCCTCGGCGATGCCGCATAAGCGGAATCCGGTTCTCACCGAGAACCTTACAGGGCTGGCGCGCATGGTCCGGGCCTATGCTCTTCCGGCGATGGAGAATGTCGCGCTGTGGCACGAGCGGGACATCTCGCACTCGTCGGTCGAGCGCATGATTGGTCCAGATGCGACCGTCACACTGGATTTCGCGCTCAACCGCCTCGCCGGTGTGATTGAAAAGCTGGTCGTCTATCCCGAGCGCATGCAGGCCAATCTTGACAAGCTGTCAGGCCTGCACAACTCGCAGCGCGTCTTGCTGGCGCTCACGCAGAAGGGTGTCTCCCGCGAGGAAGCCTATTTGTTTGTGCAGCGCAACGCGATGAAGACTTGGAACGAGGGCGCTGATTTTCTCCGTGAGCTGAAGTCCGATCCAGATGTTACAAAGCACCTGTCGGCTACGGAGCTCGATGAGATGTTCGACATTGGCTATCACCTGAAGCATGTCGACAAGATCTTCTCGCGCGTTTTTGGCTGAGCCTGGTCGGCCGTGGGGCAGCCGGCCTTATCAATCACCTGCCCGGATGTTGGGATTCAGAAAGGAGAGCCGATAAACAATGCGTGCCGCCGACGCCGACATTCTCATCATTCCAGGTTGGTCGGGATCCGAAGAGGATCACTGGCAGAGCCGCTGGGAGCGTAGCCTGAAGACGGCGCGCCGTGTCATCCAGGAGGAGTGGTATGAGCCGGACCTTGGGGCCTGGACGGCGCGTATCAGGTCGCTTGTCCGAGAGGCGCAGCGACCGGTGGTGCTGGTGGCTCACAGCCTCGGCGTTATTGCCGCTGTTCACGCAGCGCCGTTGTTGACGGATGAGAACGTCGCCGGCGCCTTCCTGGTCGCGCCAGCGGATGTGGACAATGCGGACAAATGGCCGGCGACGCGTGGTTATGACCCTTGCAAATCCATTCGCGGCTTCGCGCCGGCGCCGACGGCGCGGCTGCCGTTCCCGGCGACGCTCGTTGCTTCGGCCAACGATCCTTACTGTACGTTGGAGCGGGCGAAGGAACTCGCTGAAGCTTGGGGCGCGACGTTGGTTGAATCAGGCGATTGCGGGCATCTTAACGTGGATTCTGGCCATGGGCCGTGGCCCGATGGCTTGTTGCGGTTCGGGATGTTCATGAAGACGCTGGGGTGAGTGCTGGGCCGCTCCACGGTCGACCCAGCAAGCTTCGGCGATCGATTTAGCGTTCGGATTCGATCTGTGTGATGGCCTGTTCCATACAGGTGACCATCTGAGCGCGGAGTTCTTCGTCCGAGACTGTGACGCCCTTGGCGTCGAAGTCACCGCGCACCTTGCGGAACACATCCTCGTCGCCGGCTTCGGCAAGATCCGCGCGGCGGACTTCCTTCTTGTAATCGGCGACGGCATCACCCGAAATGCCCATTTTTTCGGCGGCCCAGGCGGCCAGCAGGTTGTTGCGCCGAGCTTCGGCCTTGAATTTCAACTCCTCGTCGAGAGCAAATTTTTGCTCAAATGCCTTTTCGCGGTTGTCGAAAGTCGTCATTTGTGGCCTCCACTCCTGGCTGTCCTCGCGATCATAATCGCGTTTTGGTTGTGATTGCGCGGCATCAGCCGGCCCCGCGCCATAAACCTCATTTAACCATCAATCCCAAGCGATTCAATGACTTGGCGCAAAGGAAACGATGCTCGCAACCGGTGCCATTGTTAACATTGTTTCGCGGGTGTCATTCAGCTAGTCTCACGCGCTCATTCCGCTCTGAGTGCGGATCAGCGCACGCGCGCAGCCCTTAAACAAGTACGACGCAATGTCGCCCGCGGGGTCTTCCACAAGGCCCTAAGCGTGCCGACATAGTGTAATAACAATATGTATGTGTCATGAGCTCGATCATTCTAAAAGGACCAGGCATGAACAGGCGCCGCCGAATCTACGAAGGCAAAGCCAAGATCCTCTATGAGGGCCCGGAACCGGGTACGCTTATCCAGCACTTCAAGGACGACGCTACAGCCTTCAACGCCGAGAAACACGCTCTGATCGAGGGTAAGGGCGTCCTCAACAACCGGATTTCCGAGCTGATCTTCACCAAGCTTGGCGAGATTGGCGTGCCGACGCACTTTGTGCGCCGCTTGAATATGCGCGAGCAGCTCATCCGAGAGGTTGAGATCATCCCCATTGAGGTGGTGGTGCGCAACGTTGCCGCCGGTTCGCTGGCCAAGCGTCTCGGGCTGGAAGAGGGCAGCGCGCTGCCGAGGTCGGTCATCGAGTTCTACTACAAGGACGACAAGCTCGGTGACCCAATGGTCTCCGAAGAGCACATCACAGCCTTCGGCTGGGCGGCTCCGCAGGAGATCGATGAGATGATGCAGCTTGCGCTGCGCATCAATGACTTCCTGGTCGGCTTGTTCCTCGGAATTGGTATCCGGCTCGTCGACTTCAAAGTCGAGTTCGGCCGCCATTGGGAAAACGATCTGATGCGGATCGTTCTGGCTGACGAGATCAGCCCGGACTGCTGCCGCCTGTGGGACGTCAAGACCAACGACAAACTGGACAAGGACCGTTTCCGTCAGGACCTTGGCGGGATGCTGGAAGCCTATCAGGAAGTCGCCCGCCGTTTGGGCATCCTGAACGAGAACCGGCCCATGGTCGGTGCGACACCAGTGCTGGTGTCTTCGAACTCGCCGTCGGGAAAACCTCATTGACGAGCGCCCCGTCCCGCGCATCCTGCGGGACGGGGCTATTCGGGCCTTCCTCGAAATCCGCAACTCTTCGATCGGTGGAACATGAAAGCGCTTATCAGGATCACCTTGAAGAACGGCGTCCTCGATCCGCAGGGCAAGGCTATTGAAAACGCACTCGGTGCACTCGGTTTCAACGGTGTTTCCGACGTCCGTCAGGGCAAGCTCATCGAGCTCAATCTCGCGGCCGCCGATGAGAGCGCCGCGCGTGCGGAAGTCGAACGCATGTGCGAGAGCCTGCTCGCCAACACGGTCATCGAGAACTATTCGTTCGAATTGGTGGGCTAAGGGTCCGAGTTTCCCCGAATATCCAGGAGCTGGTCCATGCACAAACCTGCCCCCCCCGAGCGTGGCGGTGATGCTGGTGAGGCCGTCCGGTTCATGGTGGTCAAGGCAGCGATTTTCATCGTGTTGCCGCTGGTCGCCGCGGTGGTTGCCGCGGTTTTGGTGCTGCAATGAATTTGCTGGCCCGCGTCCCACTTACGGTGCTGTGTACAGGATTTTTGCTGACGGCGAGCGATGCGCGGGCTGGCTCGCTGGATCTTTCGGAGCCGCGGTCGTTCGTCTGTGAAACGAGTGCCGTCAAACTCGACACCGAGCCCTTTGAAGCCAGCAAGGGTGAGATTGTGGTGGAGCTGCAACTCGACGACCCAGCGAAGCCCGATGGACCAGGACGCTGGCGGGCCGCGACGAGTTCCTCCGAGCACACATCTTCGTTTGCTGTTCTAACGAAAGAGACCTGCGAACCGGATTGTCCATTCAATCAGGCCAAGGACGGATCAATTCAGTTGTGGTCACCGAAGCCGATGGCACTGACACAGCTTGACGACTCGATGACCCTCGTGCTGATCATCTTTAATCCGACCAGCCTGGTGTTGAAGGCTTCGTTCTTCAGGAAGAAGCAGCTTTCTGGTTTGGAGCGCGGTGACTGCAAAATGCACGAGCCCGATGCTACCGAGCAAGGCGCCAGTGAACAAAACGCTACCGAGCAAAACGGCGGTCAACCAAGCGAAACGGAACAGAAAGAATGATCAGCGCATCCGTCATCGTCTTCCCCGGGTCCAATTGCGATCGCGACGTCAAGGTTGCAACCGAGGCGGTTGGCGCCAAGGTGAACATGGTCTGGCATGGCGAGAACGAAGTCCCGGCGAGTGATTTTCTGGTGCTGCCGGGCGGGTTTTCCTATGGGGACTACCTGCGTTGCGGCGCCCTGGCCGTGCACTCTCCGATCATGCGCGACGTAATCGCCAAGGCCAAAGCGGGCATGCCGGTGATCGGCATCTGCAACGGATTTCAGGTCCTTGTGGAGACCGGTCTTCTACCCGGCGCCTTGATGCGCAACGAGTCTTTGCTTTTTATCTGCCGCGACGTTCACGTGCGCTGCGACAACCACGAGACGTTCTTCACTGGATGCTATCGGGAAGGCGAGGTGGCGCGCATTCCGATCGCTCACCACGATGGCAACTATTTTGCTGACGGGGAGACACTTGATCGGCTGGAGGGCGAAAACCTGGTGGCCTTTCGCTATTGCGATGCTGACGGCGAAGTCAGCGAGGCGGCCAACCCGAATGGCTCGCTGCGCAATATCGCCGGCATTACCGATCCGACGGGTCGCATAGTTGGTCTCATGCCGCATCCAGAGCGGCTGTTTGAAAAGCCGCTGGGCGGTACCCACGGCAGGCGGGTGTTTGAAAGCGCTTTGGTTGCGGCCATGGATGCCGCCGCCTAAGGCCAGTCTTCCAGCGCGCAAAGTCCAGAAAAGAAAAAAACGGCGGGCTGGAAATTCAGCCCGCCGTCTGCAATTTGATGCGGTTGTCGCCTTAGCGCTTCAACTGGGCGCTTAGCTGGCCTTCGGCGTCGCGTAGGCGATGCGCTGGAAGGGAACGACCGACATGTACTTGGCGTCGCGTTCGCAGAAGAACATGACCGATTTGCCCTCAGGGCTTTCGACAATACCGTTGTCGCCAGGGGCAACCATGAAGCTGACGCGGGTGCCGGCGCCCTTGACGCCTTCGGCGTTCGCTTTCGGTGCGAATGTCAGGGTCAGTTTGCAGTTGCCGTCCTGGGCAAGGTAGTAGCCGACGGCCTTGCCGGAACCGATTTCAAAGCTCTGGCCTTTGGCGGGATCGAGTACAACGCGCCCTGTCTCTCCTGAGATTGCGGGGGCGGCTGCGCCCAACGAAGCGGCAAGGGAAGCGGCGATGATGAATGCGCGCATGATCATGTCTCCTTTAGCGGCGAGTTCGAATTGGAGCGACCGGAATCTTTGTTCCGCAACAATTCTTGTGCCGGTCTGGGGAGATAGATAATCCGATTGATTCCAACGAGCTACGGACAATGCTGCGGAGCAGCAATGCGATTGCTGCAGCGCATATTTGTCGCGCGACAGGTTGCTTCACCCGCACTGAAAATCAGGACTACCCGGATGGGTAGGGTGGACGCAAAAAGCCGCAGGATGGTTCCTGCGGCTTCGTGTTTATCCACACTGGATAGCTCAGACCTGCAAGTTAGTTCCGGCTTTTGTCCACCAGCGCCTTGTCCTTGATCCAGGGCATCATGCCGCGCAGCTGGGCGCCGATTTCCTCAATCTGGTGGGCGTCGTTGACGCGGCGGATGCCTTTGAAGCGGGCCTGGCCGGCTTTGCATTCCTGCATCCACTCGGAGGTGAACTGGCCGGTTTGGATTTCCTTGAGGATGCGCTTCATTTCCTTCTTGGTCTCTGGCGTGATGACACGCGGGCCGGACCTGTATTCGCCCCACTCGGCGGTGTTGGAAATCGAGTAGTTCATGTTGGCGATGCCGCCCTCGTAGATGAGATCGACGATGAGCTTCACTTCGTGCAGGCACTCGAAATAGGCCATCTCTGGGGCATAACCGTCTTCGACCAAGGTCTCAAAACCGGCGCGGATCAGCTCAACAAGGCCACCACAAAGGACGGCCTGTTCGCCGAACAGGTCGGTTTCACACTCTTCCTTGAAGGTCGTCTCGATGACGCCGGAGCGGCCGCCCCCGACGCCACAGGCATAAGACAGTGCCAGATCGTGGGCGTTGCCGGTGGCATCATGGTTGATCGCGATCAGGCAAGGGACGCCGCCGCCCTTCTGGTATTCGCCACGTACCGTGTGGCCGGGCCCCTTTGGGGCGATCATGACGACATCGACGGTGTCCTTGGGCTCAATCAGGGCAAAATGCACATTGAGGCCGTGGGCGAAGGCGATGGCTGCGCCGTCGCGGATGTTGTCGGCGATGTGGTCGTTATAGATGTCGGCCTGGAGTTCATCGGGGGTCGCCATCATCATCAGGTCGGCCCATTTGGCGGCGTCGGCAACGGAGAGCACCTTTAGTCCGTCGGCTTCGACCTTCTTGGCGGTTGAAGAGCCGGGGCGTAGGGCGATGGCAATCTCGTTGACGCCGCTGTCCTTCAGGTTGAGCGCGTGCGCGCGGCCTTGCGATCCATATCCGATGATCGCCACCTTCTTCGATTTGATGAGATTGAGATCGGCGTCGCGATCATAGAAAACGCGCATGGGGCGCTCCCCTTCCTTTGCAGAGTGTCTGTGAATGGTAGTGCACGGCACGTCGCCTGACGTGCGGGCGAACGGGCCCGAAGTCCGGTTTTGAAGTGAACGCGCGAACCTACTACTCAACGGGATCGGATTTCAATGGTTTCGACGCTTTGCGTTATGCTTGCCAGTCGTGCCGGCCGGGCACCAGGCGAGCTCTTTGGTCCTGGTCTGTGGTCCTGAGAAGCCCTAACGAGCCGTTAACGGACCTTCAACAGCTTTGCGCTAGTCTTTGTGGTGTCGCGAGAGGAGGACGCCAGCGATGATCTCAGCCGCACGGGCGAAAAGAACGTCAGTTGTAATTCTTGGCCTCGTGGCACTGGCACTGGCCGGTTGCGGCGGTGGCGGCGGGTCAACCCATGGCAATGGTCCGCGTGGCGTCTTCACGTCGACAAATGATTGCGCCGATCACGACAAGTTCGATTTCAAATCGTGTTCCAAGGCCATTCAGACCGCGATCAAGATTCACAACAAGGAAAGCTCGACCTATGAGAGCCTGCGTTTCTGCAAGGCCAAGGAACTTGGTTGCGAGCGTACGTTGAACGACAAATTTCGCCCGCGCCTGCTCGGTTTTTATGTCGAGCTGCCCGAGAAAGAAGGTGAGGAGATCATCGGCAAGCCGCTATACGCCGCGGCGGGCAAGAAGAAGGGCTTCCGCGACCATAAGAAAGTGGCCTACCTCGAGAAAGATTTGACTTTGGTGTTCTCGCGGAGCGCGGTCTCCGTTTACGAAACGCACTCGGTGGTCAAGCGCTCGAGCGGATTTGGTACCTAACTCCGAGCTGCTCCAACACACGCGCAACGTTTCCCTGTGCCGGCAGGCAGGGATCGCTCGACCGGCATTCCGGTCGCGCTACTACGCCTCGGTGCGGCCGCGAGCGATTGCTGCGATTCCGGTGCGGGCGACTTCAATTAGTCCAAGCTCCGACATGATTTGCAGAAACTGCTCAATGTCGCGGGCGCGCCCTGTCATCTCGAAAATGAAGTGCTCGGTTGAGGCGTCGATTACGTTGGCCCTGAAGATTTCGGCCATGCGCAGCGCCTCGATACGTTTCTCGCCGCGGCCTTGAACCTTCACGAGCGCCAATTCACGCTCCAAGGGCTCGCCTTCGAGTGTCAGGTCGTGGACCCGGTGAACGGGCACCAACCTTTCCAGCTGATGTTTGATTTGCTCGATCACCATCGGTGTCCCGGTGGTGATGATGGTGATACGAGAAATGTGCTTTTCGTGTTCGGTCTCGGTCACCGTCAATGAGTCGATATTGTAGCCCCGCCCAGAGAACAGACCGATGACCCGCGCCAGTACGCCGGGCTCGTTGTCGACGATGACCGACAGTGTCCTTTCCTCAATCTCTTCGCTGGCGACCGAGGTTGGATAATGGGTCTGTTTTTGTGGCTGGGCCATTTTGTTGTTCTCTTCTGTTTCTCGTGCTTGGGGCCAGGCCCCTCAGTGGGGAGCTTTGGTGGCAGGTGTTAGATAATCCTCAACAACGGTATGTCCGACTTCGTAGTCGGGAATCAACCAAGGTTCGGTAAGTGCCTGCTGTTTCCACTCGGCAAACACCGGATTGGTGAGGATCGTATGCATATAAGCGCGCGTGGTTTCGGACACCGGCAACTGGTATGTGTCAAGCCGTGTTACGACCGGGGCGAACATAGCATCAGCCGCCGAAAAGGCCCCGAACAGATAGTCGCCGGCCTCGCCGAAGCGGTCTCTTGTATCGCGCCAGAGAAACTCAAGGCGGGTAAGGTCCGCGCGGAGTTCATCGGTGATCGCGGGGGCGGCAAAGCGCTTGCCGAGGTTCATCGGGCAGGTCTGGCGAAGGGTACGGAAGCCTGAGTGCATTTCGAGAGAGATGGATTTTGCATGGGCACGGGCAGGCATGCTGGCGGTTGGCCAGATGGGCTTTTCGGGAAATCTGTCGGCCAAATGCGAGATGATCGCCACGCTCTCCCATACGACCGCTTCGCCGTCGAGCAAGACAGGCACCAATCCAGTTGGTGAATAGGCCCTGATCCGTTCCTTGGTGTCGGGCTGCCGCATTGGGATCACCGTTTCCTGGAACGGAATTTGGTTGGCCTTCATTACGAGCCACGGCCGCATCGACCATGATGAATAGAGCTTGTTGACAATGATGAGGTGCATGCCTGTGTGCTCCATACTAGCTGACCGCCGCCGGTTCGGTCGCGTTCTGAGCGAATCCGAACACGTGGCCTGAGAAGGCCCAATCGGAAGGCAAACTCGCACCCAGCATTGCGTCGACGATGAATCGGGCAACACGCGTCTCACTCATGGTTGCAATTGCCTTCCGCCGTCCGGCGCGCGCCATGGACCGCCAAAGTTCACCGGCGCCCAAGACTCGCTCGATGCCCGCGGCCAGGTCGTCGGTGCCCGTAAAGAACAGCATCTCATCTTCGGAAAACACTTCTGTATATCCCGAGGCGCGATGTGTCGCCAACAACAACCCGTTTCCGAGCAGTTGCCCCATTCGATCTGAGGCATAAAGATCGCCGTCCCGGCGGTTGAGATTGAGCCCGATCTTCGAGGCGCCAAGTGCTTCGATGTAGGCCGCGCCAGAGAGCTGGCGTTCTTGGTGTTTTCCGAATACGCCGCAGCGTGTCGCTGCGGGCAGCTTGCGCGCAACATTTTCGATAAAGGTCCAACGCGGGTCGACCATCGGCTGATGGCCTGCGAATATCAGATCGTAATCGTGCACCTTGGCCTCGCAGGCTGATTGTGAATCCATCGAAACGTCTGCCGGGTTGGGAATGAAGGCCATCGGCCCAAGCCCGGAAAACCCCTTGAGCGTCTGGCCGCCGGTTGTTGCGAAGCCAATGTCGGCTTCCTCAAGGAGGTAGCGGAATTGCGCGGCCGGTGTCGGGTCGCTGATATCGTCGATGGAGATAGCGGCGACTTTCACACCTGGGGCGACGTCGCGGACGCGTCTTATGGTCTCCGGCGTTATCATGTGACTTTGCTGAAGGATCAGAAGTGTTGGTTTAAGCTCGCTCGCGATTTCGATGAGACGTTTGTTTGCAAGCCACCTTCCGAGCTGCCGCACACCTAACGCGTAGTCCGCAGTATCGCGGTCGGAAAACTGATAGACGAAATGGCCGTTGCGGATAAAACCGTTCATCAGCCTGCGGTGGAAGGCGTAAAAGAAGCCACCGCCGTACTTGTGATTATTGCCAGGGCTGACGAGCAGAATGCGCATAGAGTGACCTTGCAGCCGGTTCCCGGAGACTTCCTGCCTATTGACCAATCGCTGATAGCTTCGCGGCTTTGTGTACCGGTCTTACAGCTACTAGGCCGCTAGGATTCAAACATTTTCCATTTGTGGCGTAGGGGGTGTAGTCTAGCCTTTCTGGTTCTTCAAGAAGCATTCAGCTTAGGGTCTAGGCGAAAAAGATTTGTCAGCGCGTCTCGCTATAAAGGCGGACCTCTATCGCTATTAATCGGACTTCCGAGACGGGAACCCCACCTTGATCCTGGCTGCTAACAACACTCGTAACCTAACCGGACAGAGATTGGTGCGTTTGCTAAGATAGCGGCCCTGCCGGGCTCAAGAATTCGCGTTTCCGGCCGGCTTGGATTTCCGGGATAGCGAGGAGGTCCCCATACATGACATTCCTGGTCTACCTTGCGCTGGTTTTGGCGCTGCTTGTTGCATTGGCAATGATGAAGGCGCGGCTCGTGGTCTGGGCCGGAGCCGTCGCGGTGGCTATCCTGCTTTGGCAGATGGGTGTCTTTACCGGCGAGAGCAACTTTCCGCCGACCAGTGTATTGGGCATTCTTGCTTGGTTGCCCGCCATAGCGCTGGCACTGCTGGCGATACCATCGTTGCGCAGGCAACTTGTGATCGCCCCGGTCTTTGCCACCGTTCGGAAGGTGCTGCCGCGCGTATCGGAGACAGAACAGCAGGCGCTGGAGGCTGGAACCGTCGGTTTCGACGCGGAGCTGTTTTCGGGCACGCCGGACTGGAGCCGGCTGCTTGACCTTCCTGGCATCGAGCTGACCCGGGAAGAAAGAGAGTTTCTCGACGGTCCAACCGAGGAACTCTGCCGGATGATTGATGATTGGCAGATCCGATTTCAAAAGAAGGAAATTCCTCAGGAGATTTGGGATTTTGTCGCGCGGCACGGCTTCCTTGGAATGTTGATCTCCAAAGAACATGGCGGGCTTGGTTTTTCGGCACAGGCGCAATCGCTGATCCTGGGCAAGATCTCCTCGCGGTCACCGGACGTGTCGACAATCGTTATGGTGCCGAATTCGCTGGGGCCTGGAGAACTCATCGAAAAGTACGGCACCGATCAGCAGAAGTTGCATTTCCTGCCGCGGCTGGCGAAGGGAGAGGAGATCCCCTGCTTTTCGCTGACCGGGCCGACGTCGGGTTCGGATGCCGCGACCATGCGCGATATCGGCCGTGTAGAGCGGGGCCAGCATGAGGGCCGTGAAACACTCGGTATCCGGCTCAATTGGGACAAGCGCTATATTACGTTAGGGCCGAAGGCGACCCTGGTGGGACTGGCGTTCCGGTTGTTTGACCCGGACAATCTGCTTGGCAGAGGCGATGATATCGGTATAACGCTGGCGCTTATCCCAGCGGATCATCCCGGTGTTGAAATCGGCCGCCGACACCTGCCTTCCGGATCGGCGTTTCCGAATGGCCCGAATTGGGGCAGGGATGTCTTCATCCCGCTCGATTGGGTGATCGGCGGAAAAGAACGCGTCGGCCAGGGCTGGCGGATGCTGATGGAGTGCCTCGCGGCAGGCCGCGCGATCTCTTTGCCGTCGTCGGCAACGGCGGGAGCGAAGACGATGCTGCGCCATACGTCGGCCTATGCCCGAATTCGCAAACAGTTCGGCATTCCAATTTCGCGCATGGATGGTGTCGCGCAACCGTTGGCGCGGATCGCAGAGGCTGCCTACGTTAACGAAGCGGCCCGTGCGGTCACGGCGACCATGATTGCTGCGGGTGAAAAGCCGTCGGTTATCTCCGCGCTGATGAAGTACCAGACCACCGAACGCATGCGGCAGGCTGTCAACGACGCCATGGATATCCATGGCGGGCGAGCCATTTGCGACGGACCGTCAAACTACTTGCAGGCTGCCTACCAGATGGTGCCTGTCGGGATCACCGTTGAGGGTGCGAACATCCTGACGAGAACGCTGATCACATTCACTCAGGGAGCGCTGCGGTCGCATCCTTATCTCTACCGGGAAATACAAGCAGCGCAGCACAAGGACCGTCAGGCGGGATTGGAGGCCTTCGAAGACGCCTTCAGTCAGCATGTGGCTTACTCGGTCTCCAACGTGGCTGGCGCGGCGTTTCACAATCTCAGCTTCGGCAGCTTCGGCAAAGCGCCGCTTGATGCGGGACCGACGGCGAAGTGGTACCGGCAGCTGTGGCGGCAGTCCAGAAACTTCGCGCTGGTTGCCGACGTCGCCGTTGCTACGCTTGGTGGCGGCATGAAGACCCGACAGATGTTGACGGGACGTATGGCCGATGCGTTGTCGGAGCTTTATCTGCTGTCGTGCGTCCTCAAACGGTTTGATGACGATGGGCAGCCTGAAACGGATTTGATGTTTGTCGAAATGGCCGTGCGTAACGGGTTGGAGCGCTTCGAGAACGCGCTTAGCGGCGCCATCGAGAATTTCCCGAACACCGCCGCGCGCTGGTTCCTGGGTCTTGTTGTATTTCCGTTCGGTCTTCCCTACCGACCGGCTTCTGATGTGCTCACGCGCAAGGTTGCGCGGGCGGTGACAGAGCCAGGCGAGACGCGGGATCGCCTGACGCGGGATATCTTCATCTCCATGGATCCAGACGATCCGACCGGGCTGCTGGAAGAGACGCTTGTTAGGGTGATCGCGGTTGAAGAAGCCGAGAAAAAGCTCGACAAGGCGATCCGTGCCGGCAAGGTGCGGCGCTACCACGGTATTGACTGGTTCGCCGAGGCCGTTGAGGCGGGTGTAATCGATCAAGGAGAGGCAGAGCGGTTGCGTGAGGCCGAGGCCCTGGTGGCACGGGCGATAGCGGTTGATCATTTTGACCCTGCCGAGGTGCAACCCAAATACAAGTCGCCGGATGACAGCGCCGGCGCTTCGCAAGAGGCCGAAGCGGCCGAGTGAACAAGGCCGGGCGAACCGGCAATGGAGACGGACCGACCATGCAAGATGCGACCGAAGGTGCTGCGAAAACAAACAACCCCGTGTTGCGGGATTGGCGCTTCGAAGTCGACTTTGAGCGGATCGCCTGGGCGATCTTTGACCGCGAGGGCGAAAGCGCCAATGCGCTGGGCCGGCGGCCACTTGAAGAACTCGGCCAGATCATCGATCGCGTGGAAGCTGGCGCGCGGGATGGCTCGATTAGAGGGCTGGTCATTATCTCTGGCAAGCAAAAGGGCTTCATCGTCGGCGCTGATATCCGAGAGTTCGCGGATTTTACGACCGAGGAGCAGGTGATCGGGGCGTTGAAGCCGGTCAATGAGATGCTTGACCGTATCGAGAACCTGAGCGTGCCGGTGGTTGCTGCGATCCACGGGGTATGCGTCGGCGGCGGCCTGGAGCTTGCCCTGGCATGTCATTACCGTATCGCCACGAGAGACGACTCCACGCGCGTCGGGTTCCCCGAGGTGAAGCTTGGAATCTTCCCGGGCTTCAACGGCACGGCCCGCTCGATCCGTCAGGCTGGTCCTTTGGCGGCCATGCAGGCGATGCTGAAGGGGTCGATGATCCGAGCGACCGCGGCGCGTGCGCAAGGCTTCATCGATCAACTCGTCGACAGTGAGGGCGCGTTGCGCTGGGCGGCCCGCAAGGCGGTCATGCAAAAACGAAAGTCAAAGCCGAAGCGCGGCTTTGCCGGGCTGCTCGCCAAATGGCCAGCGCGCGGCTTCCTTGCCGGCAAAATGCGCGAGGAAACGAAGAAGAAAGTTCGCGAGGACCACTATCCAGCACCGTTCCAGCTGATTGAGCTGTTTGAGAAACACGGTGGCTCCTATGCGGAAATGAAGCGACAGGAAACGGCTGCTTTTGCCCCGTTGATGGTGTCCGATACCTCGCGCAACCTGCGACGCGTTTATTTCCTGTCGGAAGCGTTGAAGGCACAGGCGCCAAAGGGCCTTGATTGGAAACCGGTTCGCGTTCACGTCATTGGCGCCGGGACCATGGGCGCGGATATTGCTGGATGGTGCGTTGCCAGCGGCATGGAAGTAACGCTGCAGGATCTGTCGGCAGAGCAGATCGAAAAGGGCGTCGCGGCGCAGGAGAAGCTTTTTAAGAAGAAGTTCCGCAAGAAGCCGCAACAGGAGGCGGCGCGGGCCAGGCTGATCGCTGACCCCGACGGGCTTGGTGTCGGCCGGGCCGATGTGGTTATCGAGGCGATTGTTGAAAAGCTCGAGGTCAAGCAGTCGCTGTTCAAGGGCCTGGAGACGAAGCTGAAACCGGGCGCCGTCATGGCGACGAATACGTCTTCGTTGAAGATCGAGGACATCGCGCAATCGTTGGCCGATCCGGGCCGGCTGATCGGTATCCACTTTTTCAATCCAGTCGCCCAAATGCCGCTCGTCGAAGTGGTGCGGGGTCAACAAAGCCGTCAGCAGGAAGTCGATAAAGGGGCCCTGTTTGTGACGGCGATCGGCAAGTTCCCGCTGGTTGTGAAGTCGGTGCCGGGCTTCCTCGTTAACCGGGTTCTCGCGCCCTACATGATGGGCGCGATGCGCCGCGTCGATGAAGGTGAGGAGAAAGAAAAGATCGATGAGGCCGCACGCACGTTCGGCATGCCGATGGGGCCGATCGAGCTGGCCGATACGGTCGGGCTTGATGTGTGCGCGCACGTTGGACAGATACTTGGTCTTGGCAACGAGGTGTCTGGTACTGCCAAGCTCGTGCAGAGCGGCAAGCTCGGCAAGAAGACAGGCGAAGGCTATTACACGTGGAAGGACGGCAAGCCTGAAAGGTCCGAGGAGGCGCGCTACGGCAATGGCGAGCTTGAGAAGCTTGGCCGCGAACTCGTCGAGCCGCTGATCCAGGAAGCGCAGCGTGCCGTCGATGAAGGCGTGGTCGAAAGTGCGGACCTTGTCGATGCAGGCGTGATTTTCGGAACCGGATTTGCTCCCTTCCGCGGCGGTCCGCTTCACTTCAAGTCAAACGAACGCGCGGGTTCAGAGGCGTTAGCAGCCGCTGAATAGTCGCGATGTCCTAAATGTACAAGCTGATGAAAAACTTTCGCCTTGCAGTGAGGGCGACGCCAGGGAGCAGGAAATGAGCAAATCCCTTCGAAGGGTGGCCGTTATCGGCGGTGTCCGGATTCCGTTTTGCCGTTCGGCCACGCTTTATGCGGATCAATCCAACCTCGAAATGATGACGGCCGCGCTCAACGGGCTCATTGAAAAGTATCGGCTCGCCGGGCAGCACCTCGATGAGGTAGTGGGTGGTGCCGTCGTTACGCATTCCAAGGACTGGAACCTGGCGCGCGAAGCCGTGCTTGGGACAAAGCTAGCCAGTTCGACGCCGGGTATCACGATGATGCAAGCATGCGGTACGTCGCTGCAGGCGGCGATGGGGATCGCTGCGAAAATTGCTGCCGGGCAGATCGATAGCGGCATTGCGGTTGGTTCGGACACGACGTCAGATGCTCCGATTGTGTTTTCAAAGAAGTTCGCGCATCGACTTATCGAAGCCAATCAGAAGAAGACGACACTCGAAAAGGTGAAGGTCCTGAGTGGCACCAAGCCGGGTGAATTGGCGCCGCAACCGCCAGCGACCAACGAGCCTCGCACGGGGCTTTCGATGGGGCAGCACTGCGAGCTGATGGCCAAGCAGTGGAAGGTGTCGCGCGCCGAGCAGGACCAGCTTGCTCACGAGAGCCATCACAAAGCGGCGGAAGCGCTTTCTTCGGGGTACATGGATGATCTGGTCGTGCCTTTCGCGGGTGTGTTCCGCGACAACAACGTGCGTGGGGATGTCGAGCTGGAAAAGCTGGGCACGCTGAAGACGGCTTTCGACAAGTCCGATGGGGGCACGTTGACGGCGGCCAACTCGACGCCCCTGACGGACGGTGCGGCGGCGGTGCTGCTTTGTTCAGAAGACTGGGCGCGGGTACGTGGACTGCCGATCAAGGCCTATCTCGTTGATGCCCAGCATATCGGTAATGACTTTGTGGGTGGTGACGGGCTGTTGATGGCACCGACAATCGCGGTGGCAAAGCTGTTGGAGCGCAACGGCCTGACGCTGCAGGATTTCGATTTCTATGAGATCCACGAAGCGTTCGCTGCGCAGGTGTTGTCAACGTTGAAGGCGTGGGAAGACCCTGGCTACTGCAAGCGGGTGCTGGGCCGCGATACACCGCTGGGGTCGATCGACCGTTCGAAGCTTAACGTGAAGGGCTCGTCGATTGCCGTTGGGCATCCATTTGCGGCAACCGGCGCGCGGATCATGGGGTTGATGGCCAAGCTGCTCGACGAAAAGGGCGGCGGGCGCGGGCTCATTTCGGTGTGCACGGCAGGCGGGATGGGTGTCGCGGCGATCCTGGAAAGCGCCAAGGCCGGCGAGCAGGAGATGGCGGCCTAGCTATAGGCGCTGAACGTCATCCCGGTGCTTGCCACTGGGATCCCTCTTTCAGCACGACGACAGGTTCAATCGGCGCAGGGTGCTGTGCTGTTCTTTCGGTCACGGTGCTGCTCCGATCGCGCACCTCCGCGGGGGCGCCGCTATGCGGCGGGTGGCCTTGCTCCCCGGTCTTCGGCCGATAAGCGAGGTGCCTTGATCGCAGCCGCGGCGATGTGTTGAGACATGGATCCCGGCACTTGCTAGCGGGATGATCAAGTGTGGAGAGCCTGGCTTTTTCACGTGGGCAGGACGGTGGTGCCCATCAGGTGTTTGTCGATGGCACGAGCGGCCTGGCGGCCTTCGCGGATGGCCCAGACGACGAGCGACTGGCCGCGACGAACATCGCCGGCGGCGAACAGGTTGTTGTCGCCGGGCAGCTTGTAATCGTCCTCGTTTGAATCGACGCCTTTAAAGCGGCCGCGGGGGACGACTTCGAGACCAAGTTGCTCGAGTGCTCCTTCCTGGATCGGTCCGGAAAAGCCCATCGCCAGAAGCACCAGATCAGCATCAAGCGCACCTTCCGAGCCTTCAACCGGCTGCAATTTGTGGTCAACATTGACGTAGTTGAGCTTGGTGATCTTGCCGTCCTCGCCGGAAAACCCGGTGGTTGAGATTGAATACAGCGTTTCAGCGCCTTCGGCCTGGCTCGTCGAGATCCGAAGCTTCATGGGCCAGTGCGGCCAGGACATCGCCTTGTCTTCCTTCTCAGGCGGGCGCGGCATGATCTCGAGTTGGGTGACAGATTTTGCACCCTGGCGGAACGAGGTGCCGATGCAGTCGGAACCGGTGTCTCCGCCGCCGATAACGATGACGTGCTTATCCTTGGCGGAGATTTCCTGAACGGTTGTGGCGATCGTCTCGCCGGCGACGCGACGGTTTTGCTGGGGCAGAAAATCCATAGCGAAATGTATGCCATTGAGATCGCGTCCGGGCGCACGGGCAAAAAAGTCAAATGGCGTTTCCGAGCCCATCGCGAGAAGAACGGCGTCGTGGTTCTCCTGAATCTCGGTCGCGGTGATGTCGACGCCGACGTTGATGTTACAGTGGAAGGTGACGCCTTCGGCCTTCATCTGCTTGACGCGGCGGGCGATGATGGACTTTTCCATCTTGAAATCTGGAATTCCATAAACGAGCAGGCCGCCGGGGCGGGCGCTCTTTTCGTAGACGTGGACATCGTGCCCAGCGCGGGCGAGCTGTTGGGCGGCGGCCAGTCCGGCGGGACCCGAGCCAATGATGGCAACGCTGCCGCCGGTCTTTTTCTCGGGCGGCTGCGGGACGGTCCAACCCTCGTCGAAGGCTCGGTCGGCGATGGCGCATTCAATGGCTTTGATGTTGACGGGATTGTCGTCGATGTTGAGCGTGCAGGCGGCTTCACATGGCGCCGGGCAGACGCGACCGGTGACCTCCGGGAAGTTGTTTGTGGAATGCAGGTTGAGCGCTGCTTCCTTCCAATCACCCTCGTAGACCAGGTTGTTCCAGTCCGGGATCTGGTTGTTGACCGGGCAGCCGGTGTGACAGAACGGGATGCCGCAGTCCATGCAGCGCGCGGCCTGGGTCTTCGTCTCACCTTCAGAAGGGGCGATGACGAATTCCTTCCAGTGCTTGGTGCGCTCATCGACGGGAGCGTACTCGCGCTCCGAGCGCTCGAATTCCATAAATCCTGTCACCTTGCCCATTGCTTCTCGATTCCAGTGCTTAGTCTTCCAGGGTCCGCGGTCCGCTGTACGCGCGTTCGACACGTGCGATCCGCATCTCATATTCGTCATACCAGCGCTCATTGCCGAGCTTGCGCGCGAGTTTGTGCTTTGCGTTTTCTCTCCACGCACTGATGGCGTCTTCATCCCTCCAATAGGAGATTGTTATGCCCAGTCCATCGCGATTGCGCGTCACCTCGTGGCCCAGATAGCCGTTCTGCTCGGCGGCAAGCCGTTCCATCTCGCCGGCAACTTCGAGATAACCCGCCTGATCATAACTTCGCACGGAGGTGAAGATCACCGCGAGATAAGGTGGCTCAGGCGTGCGTACCAGACGGCGTGACATTTTCGAGGGCTCCGTCAATCAGTTGACTTCCGCGGAACCGGTTTCGGTCACATCACCGCCCACGGACCCTTGAGCTTTCGCCAACTCGGTCAGGGCGCGACGGTACTCGGTGGGCATCACCTTCTTGAACTTCGGCAGGTAAGCGTCCCAGTTTGCCAGAATCTCGTGGGCCTTCTTTGAATTTGTGTAATGCGCCTGTCGGACGATCAAGGCATGCAAGCGTTCGGCGTCCTGGTTCAGCATGTCGGCCATCACCTTGGCGAGGTTGGAGGATTCCATGCCGCCATTCGCCTTGAGACGTTCGTTGATGACGGGATCGGCCTCCACCGGTTCGAGCTCGACCATGGACATGTTGCACTTGGTTGCGAAGTCGCCGTTTTCGTCGAGGACGTAGGCGATTCCGCCGGACATGCCGGCTGCGAAGTTGCGGCCAGTCTCGCCGAGAACGGCAACTACGCCACCCGTCATGTATTCGCAGCAATGGTCGCCGGTGCCTTCAATCACCGCGTAGGCGCCGGAATTGCGCACGGCGAAGCGCTCACCGGCGATGCCGCGGAAGTAGCACTCGCCTTCGATGGCCCCATAAAGAAGCGTGTTACCAACGATGATGCTTTCCTCCGGGACGATGCCGGATTTCGGATCTGGCCGGACGATCAGCTTGCCGCCCGACAGCCCCTTGCCGACATAGTCGTTGCCCTCGCCGACGAGATCCAAGGTGACACCGTGGGTGACCCAGGCGCCGAAACTCTGTCCAGCGGTGCCTGTGAAGGTGAACCAAACGGTGTCTTCGGGCAGACCCGCGTGGCCATATTTCTTGGCGATCGCGCCAGAGAGCATCGTGCCGACTGTGCGGTCGGTGTTCTTGATGTCGAGTTCGTGTTTGACGGGCTTCTTTTCCTGAATAGCCGGTTTCGCGAGTTCGATGAGGCGATTGTCGAGCACCTTCTCAAGACCGTGATCCTGGCGCTCGCAATTGAAGACGGCTACTTCTTCAGGCATGTCCGGCTTATGGAAGAGCTTGGTGAAGTCCAGGCCATTGGCCTTCCAATGCTTGATGGCCTGCGACTTGTCGAGCATGTCCGATTGACCGATCATCTCATCGAAGCTGCGAAAGCCCATGGCGGCCATCAGCTCGCGGATTTCCTCTGCGACGAAGAAGAAGTAGTTGATGACGTGCTCGGGCAAGCCCTGGAACTTGGCCCGCAGACGCGGGTCCTGAGTGGCGACGCCAACCGGACATGTATTGAGATGGCACTTGCGCATCATGATGCAGCCGGCGGCGATCAGCGGGGCCGTCGAGAAACCAAATTCATCGGCGCCGAGGAGTGCGCCGACAACGACGTCGCGTCCGGTGCGCAGACCGCCATCGACCTGTACCGCGATGCGCCCGCGCAAACGATTGCCAACCAGTGTCTGGTGGGTTTCGGCGAGGCCGATCTCCCAGGGGCTGCCGGCATGCTTGATCGAGGTGAGCGGCGATGCGCCCGTACCGCCTTCGAACCCTGATATCGTAACGTGGTCGGCGCGGGCCTTGGCGACGCCGGCCGCGACCGTGCCGACGCCGACTTCGGAGACGAGCTTGACGGAGATGTCGGCGACCGGGTTGGTGTTCTTCAGGTCGAAGATGAGCTGTGCCAAATCCTCGATCGAGTAAATATCGTGGTGCGGCGGCGGTGAAATCAGACCGACGCCCGGTGTCGAATGGCGCACCTTGGCGATGACCTGATCGACCTTGTGCCCGGGCAGCTGCCCGCCCTCACCGGGCTTGGCGCCCTGAGCCATCTTAATCTGGATCATGTCCGAGTTGACGAGGTACTCGGTGGTGACGCCGAAGCGGCCCGAGGCGACCTGCTTGATCGCTGAGCGCATGGATCTGCCATCCGCCATGGGGAGAAAGCGGTCCGGCTCTTCGCCGCCCTCACCGGTATTGGACTTGCCGCCGATGCTGTTCATGGCGATCGCCAGCGTGGTGTGAGCCTCGCGTGAAATGGAACCGTAACTCATGGCCCCGGTTGAGAAGCGCTTGACGATACGGGCGGCGGGTTCGACTTCGTCGAGAGGTACGGGCTCGCGGCCCAGTTCGTCGGCTGATCTGAGGCGGAACAATCCACGCATAGTCATCAGCTGCTCGGACTGATCATTGATCGCCTTGGCGAAGGCCCGGTACTTTTCTGGGATGTCGCCACGCACCGCATGCTGTAGATCGGCGACGGTGCCCGGACGCCAGCTATGGGCTTCGCCGCGCAGGCGGAAGGCGTACTCGCCGCCGACATCGAGCATATTCTTCAGTATCGGCGACTCGCCAAACGCCAGCAGGTGACGTTCCGCGGTCTCGCGGGCGATCTCGGCAAGTTCCACGCCCTCGATCTGGGTGTGCGTGCCTGTGAAGTACTTTTCAACGAAGGAGGTCTTCAGGCCAACCGCGTCAAAGATCTGGGCGCCGCAATAGGACTGGTATGTCGAGATGCCCATTTTGGCCATCACCTTCAGCATCGCTTTGCCGAGTGCTTTGATGTAGTGGGCCTTGACGTCATCTGCGCCGAGGTCACCTTCCAAATCGGGCAACATTCCCTCGAGGGTTTCGAAGGCGAGGTAGGGGTTGATGGCTTCGGCGCCATAGCCTGCCAGCGTGCAAAATTGGTTGACCTCGTAAGCTTCGCCAGTCTCCACGACGATACCGACGCGGGTCCTCAGGCCTTCACGGATTAGGTGATGGTGTACGGCGGAGGTGGCCAATAGTGATGGGATCGGAATCCGGTCGGGACCGGTGGCGCGATCCGACAGGATGATGATGTTGTAGCCGCCGGATAGAACGGCTTCTTCTGCTTCGGCGCACGCGCAATCAATCGCGGTCTCCATACCGTCGGCACCGTTTTCGGTAGGGTAGGTGATGTCGATCGTGATGGAGGAGAAGTTGTTGTCCTTAACCTCGCCGATCGAGCGGATCCGCTCGAGGTCTTCATTGGTCAAAATGGGTTGGTCGACTTCGAGACGCTTCTGCTTCGAAGTTCCTTCCAGATCTAGGATGTTGGGGCGAGGACCGATAAAGGACACGAGACTCATGACGAGTTCTTCACGGATCGAGTCGATCGGCGGGTTCGTGACCTGGGCAAAGTTTTGTTTGAAGTAGGTGTGCAGAAGCTTGGGGCGAGAGGACAGGGCTGAAATCGGCGTGTCAGTACCCATCGAGCCGATTGCTTCCTGGGCGGTCTCCGCCATCGGTGACAGCAGGAATTTTATGCTTTCCTGGGTGTAGCCAAAGGCCTGCTGCAGATCGAGCAGGGACAGGTTGCCATGGCGCGACGCCGGAACGCGCGCTGGCAAGGGCAGGTCGGAGACGCGGATCTGCGAACTTTGCAGCCAGCGGTCGTAGGGGTGGCTGGCGGCGATTTCGGCTTTCAGTTCCTCGTCGGAAACGATGCAACCCTTTTCCAGGTCGATGAGCAGCATCTTGCCAGGCTGCAGGCGCCACTTCTGGACGATGTCCGCTTCCTTCACTGGCAGCACGCCGGATTCGGAGGACATGATGACAATGTCGTCGCGGGTCACAAGATAGCGGGCGGGGCGCAGGCCGTTGCGGTCGAGAGTGGCACCGATCTGACGGCCGTCGGTAAAAGCCACTGCGGCGGGGCCATCCCAGGGTTCCATGAGCGCGGCATGGTATTCGTAGAACGCGCGGCGTTCTTGATCCATCAGCGGGTTGCCGGCCCAGGCTTCAGGGATCAGCATCATCGCCGCATGCGACAGTGAATAGCCGCCCATGGTGAGGAACTCGAGGGCGTTGTCGAAGCACGCGGTGTCGGATTGACCCTCATAGGAAATGGGCCACAACTTCGAGATGTCGTCGCCGAACAGCGGGGTTGATACGGATGACTGCCGCGCCGCCATCCAGTTGACGTTGCCGCGCAAGGTGTTGATCTCGCCGTTGTGGGCGACCATCCGATAGGGGTGGGCGAGGGGCCACGAAGGGAAGGTGTTGGTTGAAAAGCGCTGGTGGACCAGGGCAAGGGCGCTAGTAAAGCGCGGATCGCTCAAGTCCTTGTAGTAGGCCTTGACCTGGAAGGACAGGAACATGCCCTTGTAAACAAGGGTCCGGGTGGACAAAGAAACAGTGTAATGGCCGTGGTTGCGCCTCTTATACTCGGCGAGCACCGCATTGGAGACGCGCTTGCGGGCGACATACAGTTTGCGCTCGAAAGCGTCCTGATCGCCCTGAAATTCGCCGCGGCCGATGAAGACCTGGCGGTGTACCGGTTCGGTCTCGATGACCATCTCCGAAAGGGAAGCATTGTCGACTGGAACCTTGCGCCAGCCGATAAGACGGAGTCCCTCCTCGGCGATGATGCGGCTCCAAATCCGTTCGCAATTCTCTCGCACGCGCTGATCGCGAGGCATGAAGACGTGACCGGCTGCATAGTTGCCCGGCTGTGGCAGCGAGAAGCCCGCCAACTGACACTCCTGGGCGAGGAAGGCGTGTGGGATTTGAATGAGAACGCCGGCGCCATCACCGGCAAGCGGGTCGGCGCCAACGGCACCGCGATGCTCGAGGTTTTCCAGGATGTGCAGGGCGCTTGAAACAATCTTGTGAGACTTGCGTCCCTTCATGTCGGCGATAAAGCCGACGCCGCAGGCATCGAACTCCCGGTCGGGTTCAAACAGTCCTTGCGCACGCGGGCGAAGTGCCGCGCTTTCCAGGATACCGTGACCGTTCTGGGGGGTGTTCGTCTTCATGTGCGGACCCAAGTTGCCGTTGTGCGTTGTTGTCGGGCTCATCTTCCGTGCCGGGCATGATAAACCACGTCGATCGGGAGGCGTAGCGCAGATCAGCCGAATTCGTACTTGAGGGCTTGATGCGCAAAGCGGGGCGTCGTGCTTCCGCTTCGCCGGCGTGCATTTATTCTATTCCGACCCGCGAGCCGGCCCAGCGATAGAACCCCAAACCCATGGAATCATTGTCGCTTTCGGCCGGTGACGACAGTTTTCAGGTGCTAGCCAGACTGTCGCGCAATTGCTTCAGCTGGTGGACAGGCACCGCATTGGATCCCTATTCCCAGCGAAAAAACAGCCAGGCGCAATGCAGCCTGACTGGTGATCGTAACAGAAAGAAGGACAGACTCGCTGACCTTTTTGGGCAATGTTGCAGATTTTTATCTGCGACACAAGGCCCTGTCTGAAGGGGGCATGGCAAATCCATCCGGCCAAAAAAAGCAGCCGCCGAATGAACGGCGACTGTTTAAGGGTCAGACTAGGGTAGGAGATGCAATGCAGCTTAGGATTGGACGTCCTTAGCTTCGATCTGTGGTGCAGCGCTTTGCGCGCCGATTTCAACCGTACGCGGCTTCATGCGCTCGGGCACGTTGCGGACCAGGCCGATGTTGAGCAGGCCGTCGGTCAGATCGGCGTCCTTGACTTCGACATGATCGGCCAGCTGGAAGCGGCGCTCGAAGGATCGCGTCGCGATGCCTCGGTGCAGGTATTCGCGATCCTTGTTGTCGGCGGACTTTTCACCGCGGACAGTCAGAGACTGCTCTTTGATTTCGACGTTGAGTTCATCCTGCGAGAAGCCTGCAACGGCCATTGAAATGCGGTACTCGTTCTCGTCGACGCGCTCAATGTTGTAAGGGGGGAAACCGTTGTCGTCGCCAGCGATGTGGTCGAGCATGTTGACCAAGCGGTCAAAGCCAACGGTTGAACGATAAAGGGGTGCAAAATCGATGTGGCGCATGAACACATCCTCCGTTTGAAGCGATATGTGGATCTGCCTGCCCAGGAAACCAGCGATGCTCCCGCTTCGTGCGCGATCATCACCTTTACGCAACTGCCCATTGGGCCAGGCGCTCATTTACGCTCCCACTCAGTGGCGAGCGTGATTAAGAGATAGTTTGCCTTTTGGCGGGTTCAAGAGGTCGGCGACAAGGTTCAAGCCGCAATCTTCTTGACGCCGAGGTAGGCGTCGAAGGCGGCCCAGAAGCGCTGCCTTATGACGTCTCGTTCCTGCAGAATTTCGTGGCGGCAGCCGGGTATCAAAACAAGGTTGCCAACTTTGAGGCGGACACCGAATTCCTCTATGGCCCGTGTCGAGACGATGGTGTCCTTACCGGCGGCAAATAGCATCACCGGCATTTTGACACTGGGTCCGAAATCCCGGTGCGAGATGATTGCATTTGAACGATAGGCCGCCCGCAGCCAGCCGACGGTTGGTGCGCCGAGACCAAGTTCAGGGGCCACTTCAAGGACTGCCTTATTGCGTGACCAGCGCTCCCTATCGGAGGTCAGGGGGTTATCATCAAATCTGGCAACGCCCTCGACATCATCGTTGCCACGGTAGGTATAGGCTGTCGACATGCCCGTGATGGAAGCCGCTTCGGCATAGATACGAGCCAGATTCTGAGGCACCCCGACGCGTTCGTCGGCGAAGGCGATCATGGGAGCTGTCAGGATTATGCGATCGAACCAGGAACCGGGTCGGACCGCATGGCGAAGAAGGATGTTGCCACCCATCGAATGCGCGAGGGCGTAGAAGGGCGGCGGGCAGTCGGGCAGGACAATGTCCTTCATGAAGCGGAGGATGTCCTTTTCATACTCCACGAAGTCCTTGATGTGCCCCTTGCGCGGGTTTGATAGCGCGCGACAAGAGCCGCCCTGGCCGCGCCAATCGAAGGTGGCGACGGCAAAGCCCCGGCCGCGCAGGTCGGAGATGGTTTCGAAGTATTTCTCGATGAACTCACCGCGACCATGGAACAAGCAGATGGTGCCGCGCCTAGGCCCGCGCGTGGCCTGCCATACGGCATAACGCATGGGCTTGCCATCGTAGCCATCAAAGGCACTGACAACAGGTCCGCTCGGGACCGGGTTCTTGGCCAGCGTTACCAATTCCATGTGTGCATCCGTGGTCCGCTTTTTTCGATTCAGCGGTGAGTTTATCACATCGCGGTCCACTGACTGGGCGGCGAATCTCAGTTGGATAGCAGTTCCAACGCAGCCTGATGTAAGCGGACATCGCCTGCTGCTACGATGTTGCCGCCCTGGTCGGCCGGCTCGCCGCTCCACGTTGTAATGACGCCGCCAGCCTTCTCCACGATGGGTATCAGTGCGGCGACGTCATAAGCCTGCAGTCCGCTTTCTATGATGAGGTCACAGAAGCCCGATGCAAGCATGGCGTAGGCATAACAGTCGCCGCCATAACGCGTTGTACGGACGGCCTGTTTGACGCGGGCAAAGGCCTGGGAATCCTGCGGGATCGAGAAGTAGTCTGGATGGGTTGTCGACAAGGCGGCCTGATCGACCGAAGCGCAGGGCCGGGTCCGCAAAGTCTGTGTTTGTTTGTCCGGTCCCCGCCAGATGGCCTCCGACGAGGTCGACCAGAAGCGTTCACGGGTAAATGGCTGGTCCAGAAGACCGAGCAGCGGGCGGCCGTTGTCGGTCAACGCGATGAGCGTGCCCCACATGGGCCAGCCCATGATGAACGCCGCCGTGCCGTCGATGGGATCCACAACCCAACGGTGGCGGGCGTCTGGGAGGGTGAGGCCAAACTCCTCGCCGTGCATGCCGTGGTCGGGAAAACGCTCCGCCAACTCTGCTCTGATTGCTTTCTCGGCGCCGCGGTCCGCCGCCGTGACCGGATCGAAGTCCTTTCGTGCACCTGATCCGCCCGCATCGGCTTTGTTTTCAACAGCCGTCGCCTGGCGAAAATGCTGTAGCGTCTGGCCAGCCGCAGTGTCCGCGAGAGCGTGGGCGCAGGCGAGATATACATCGAAGCTGTGGATATCTGGCATCTCTTTATGTGACATTTTTGTCAGGTTCTTCACTTTTCGTAGTTGCAAACATCCGTGCGGTGATCGCCTTCCAGGGTCTCACAAATGCGCTGCGAGCTGGATGAATACACGCATGGGGGCTGTCTGGAACGCGGCCGGAGATGGCCTTGGTTGGATTTTTGATGATTTTGAAGAGGGAACTTGTGCTTTTCTGTAATTGCGGAAGTGATCAAATGCTCGCAAGCTTGTTTCCGTGGCGTCGGGAGATTCGTCTCCAAGCGCCATGGCCTGATAGATCGGGCGTTTCCTCCCTGGACTTGGGCTGTTCCTCGAGAGCGGCCCACTTTTTTTTCCAGAAAATTCCAAAGAAGAGCTTCCTTCGTTCTCTGAGCGTGCCGTCATCTTGCGCGACGCGATGAGCTCTTCGCATGCGGCAAGTCAGCTCTGCAAAAAATGCAGTTGCATTTTGTGCGGCGCAGCGCTAATTTTTGCGTTGCGACATCGGCGAGCTATGCTCGCGCGTCGCAGCCCTCCTTGGGCGTTTCCTCCCTAGACTTGGGCCGTTCGTTCGCCGGACGGCCTCTTTTTTTTGGGATTCCACACGCGTCGTTGGATACAACCTGGAGGCCTGCGCCCACGTTCGTAGGACGCTGTCGTTATTCGGCGGCTTCGGGCCTGTCGAGCAGATCGGGCAGGTCAAAGGCGAGGCGGCCAACCACCGTCTCTATATCAGCTTGTAGCCGATGAAAGTCGGACGTGGTCTCGAGTGTTTCCTCATTCAGGTAGAGGCCCCGGTTGAACTCTATTTGCAGTGCATCAATGCCCGTAGACGGACGGCCATAGTGTTCGGTGATATAGCCGCCCGCGTAGGGGCGGTTGACGTGCACGACGTAACCAAGATCATCGAATGCATGTTGCAGGAAGCCGACGATCAGGCTGTCGCACGATGTGCCGAAACGATCTCCCAGGACAATATCAGGCCTAGCGCGGGTGCTGCCGGTCATCGAGTTGGACGGCATCGAATGGCAATCGACCAGCAAAGCGTGGCCAAAATGCTGTCGCGCGCGGTCTATCAGACCTTTAAGGGCGCCATGAAAGGGATGATAGAGGCTTTCAATGCGCGCGAGTGCTGCGGAGAGACTGAGAGGGCGGTCGTAAATCTCGGTGCCGTCGCTGACGATGCGGGCAACGGTACCAAGGCCGCCGATAACCCGCGTCGACTGGGCGTTGGCAAAGTCTGGAAGCGGCTCATCGAATAATGACGGGTCGAGTTCGTAGGGTTCGCGGTTGACATCCAGGTAGGCGCGCGGGAACAGGGCGGAGATCAGCGGGGCCCCATAGCTGGGCGCGCATTCGACCAGCACATCAATGTAGCAGTCCTCGGATTTGCGTAGGGTGTGTGGATCAAGTTTTGACTGGGCGAGGAAGTGCTCGGGATAGGTGCGGCCGGAGTGCGGCGAGCAGAAAACGATAGGGGCCGTCCAACGATCAGGCTCACTGACCTTGAAGCAGGGTGAAAGCTCAGTTTCTATGATTGCGCGTTGCCTGGCGGGCATTTGCTCGTGGGTCCCCGTTTCGCAGGTGCGGCCTGCTGTCGGTCGAATTCATTTGGCAATAAACAATCTGCCAAGCGTTCCTCGGCATGTCCACACGCGCGGCGCCGACGAGGTGAGTTATCTCGGTTTGCGTTGAGGGGGGCAAGGCTGCGGCCCGATGCATAAAACGACGGTCATTGTGAAATCAGAACCCTGAGTGTGTACAATCTCAACCTTACCTTTACCAAACTCGCGCCAAGTTGGTTGGAAAAAGATAGGCTGCACGACGAGAGTGCTTGCGGGGCGAATGAACGTCGTGCCGTAGGTGCACCTTGCAAACCAACGTGTCCTGGCTGAACGATGGGGACTTTATGGATGGCAGACTTAGGCAATCTCAAGAAACCCCCAGAGTGGCTATCGCTCGCTAAGAACAAACGAACGGAACCATGACCGCAAAGCAGACGCTTCTCGCCATGCGCCGCATTCTTCTTGCTGAAGACGATGAATCAATGCGGATTTTTCTCGAGCGCGCACTGACACGTGCGGGTTATGAAGTGGTATCCTTCAGTAACGGGGTCGATGCGCTGGAACGACTCAAGGAAGAGCCGTTCACGCTGCTGCTCACAGATATCGTTATGCCGCGCATGGACGGAATCGAATTGGCGAGACGGGCCAGCGAACTGGATCCGCACTTGAAGATTATGTTCATCACGGGCTTTGCAGCCGTGACCTTGAGCAATGCTTCAGAGGCCCCCAATGATGCCCGCGTGCTGTCCAAGCCGTTCCATCTGAAGGACCTGGTCGATGAGGTCGAGCGGCTTCTCGAGGTTTGAGCACCAAACCTCCGGCTTCGCGGGCATTGCGCAGAAACATTTCCAGTGAGGCTTTCGGGTTCTAGCGCGCGCGCCGCTGGCGTCGCAGATTACGAGTATTCGTTGCTTCATTTAGGAGTGGTGCCCGATGTTGAAGAAGATCACCGCTGTCGTACTTGCCGCAACTCTTTCGCTCAGCGTTACCGCGCCGGGCGCATTCGCCGCGGCAGAGGGAGAGGCGCGGTCGAAAAAGGGTTGGCCAAAAGCAACCCGTTCATTGCGCAAAAACGAAAAGCTCTGCCGTTACAAGTTTTCTGATGGTGAGCGGACTGTGTGGATTTGCGATAAGGCCGTGCCTTGCTGCGAATGGGAAGCAATCGGCAATTACGTGAAGTGCGGCACGACCATTACTGGCTGCCTGTAAGTATAGGACAAGTTATTTACGGGATTGGGGAGAGAAGACCCCACCGGAAGACCCGCACCCCCGCGTCGGGGAGGGAGGTGTGTGGCGGTGCGAAAGCACGAGCCTTCCGGCGGTCTGGCCTGCGTCGCTCCAGCTCGGAGGAGCTAGCAGGCCTTGGCTACGAACGGCAAAGGAGCGGGGACCCTTACCGTTCGTCTAGAGTGACTTCGTTGCCAAAGTCACCCAAGCCCGGCGTGATCGGGCATCGGTGGAGCGCTCATAAGCCGCTCACAAAACTGGTTCACTTGCGGAACACGCATCGTCGTCGTTGCCCGGACTGGGCGACGCGTACGCAACTGATTGTGGATGGAAACGCGGTCCAGCTCGGGCACCGAGGTGCGTAGGGGCCGGACGGCAATCGATGTGATGCACTATGAGAGGTGGCAGCTCCCTTGCTTTTTCCCCCAGCAAGGCGCTTCATCGCTAATCCCTCGGCGGCAAAGCTCTAATCAGCCCGCTTCAACGCCGTCGCATGAATTGGATTTCATTAACATCGGAAGGCAGGATCAAGGCTGCATCGCGTCATAAGAAAGGCAATCGATAAGAATTCGACAGCGCGATGCAACACTATTCACGAGCAATGACACTATTAAATGTGCTCAAACCACGTAAATATGACATGGTGCCGCCCGTTTTTCTATGGCTTTGTTTATGCAATGCGGCTTCGGACCATGCAACACACATTTTTTGGTTCCTTGAAGTTTGTTGCAGATGCCACGCAGATAATTCGTTGTGCGAAGAGCTGAAAGGGGCCCTGTGAGCGAATCAATTGCCAGCGAATCAGCAGTCTTACGTGTCGAGCGATGCCGCTTGCGGCGGGGCGATGGAAACTGGGCATTCGCGGATCAGAATCGCGCGGATATCGAGGCGCATTGGCAAAGACGCTGTGCAGGCAATCCGGTTTTTTTCAACGGCAAGGTCTTCGTCATGGAGCCACCGCGGATCAGTTCAGGGTTGTTGGAAGCGGACCTGATCGAGACCGATTTCGCCAGCTTTCTTTTCTGGAAGGACAATGGATATCCGGATGTAAGTGTCCGGGATGGGTTCGGTTCAGCACTCATCCGGGCACGTGGTGGTGAAGTCTTGCTGGGACGCCAGTTACCGGGGCATGTCAACTCGGGACTCTTGTACATGCCGGGTGGTTTCATTGATCAAAGCGACGTCAGAGACGACGGTCTGATCGACATCGATGGCAGCATTGCTCGCGAGGTCGGTGAGGAAATCGGCCTTGGATTTGAGCATTTCGATCGGCGTGCTGGGTACTTGGTGACGCAATTGGACTGCCAGATTTCCATCGCGGTTGAACTCGTCTCGCCGCTTGAGGCGGCATCGTTGCGGGCGCTGTTACTTGAACGGATAACGCAGCAGAGCGATCCGGAACTTGCAGATTTTGCGATCTTTGCTGAACCACCGGGCGAAGAAGACAGCGACGTCGCGGCTTTTTCTCGCCATGCCGTCGCGGCCGCGCTCGAAGCGCAATGAGGAAGCCGTCCGGGAACGACTGGCGGCTGCGGGAAACATGCCGCTTGACGGACGCCCTTAAAGAGGCAGAGTGCGCGCCGTTCGGCCGGCGTTTGGTGGCCGCTTGATCTGTCCCAGGTGTTTCCACGCGATGCGGCTCGAATTTCACACTCTCGATGTCTTCACAACGAAGCGGTTTGGCGGCAATCCACTCGCTGTTGTGCTGGATGCGGACGAACTTGATGACACGCAGATGCAAGTCATTGCGCGTGAATTCAATCTGTCCGAAACGGTGTTTGTGAAAAGGCCGCTCAACCCGGCGCATTCGGCGGCCGTCAGGATCTTCACACCGAAAGATGAGGTTCCGTTTGCTGGGCACCCGACGGTCGGTACGGCGATCCTGCTTTCGGAACTCAGGTCAGGGCCCTCGGAAACCGAGCAGGATGCAATTGTCACCCTCGAACAACAGGCCGGTGTGGTCCGCGTTGGGATTCGCTTAAAGCCCGGGGAGGCCGGCTTTGCGGAGTTTGACGCTCCAAAGTTGCCTCAGGATGCCGGAGCGCTGCCGCCTGTGGATACGCTTGCTGCGGGTCTCGGCCTCATCCCAAATGAAATCGGGTTCGAAAATCATCGGCCGCGGTGCTTTGCGGCTGGTCCCGCCTTTGCCATGATTCCGGTTCCGACGCTTGAAGCGATCGCCAAAGCGCGGGTCTGTTATGCGCATTGGGCAGCGGCATTTGACGAACAAGGCATTGTCGGCGCGTTCCTCTACACGCGTCAGTGTGAGCACACAACATCAGCTTTTCATGCCCGGATGTTCGCCCCAACGATGGGGATCCCGGAGGATCCGGCGACCGGATCGGCGGCGATTTGCCTGGCGGGCGCCATGCATCACTTCGATGAAACGCCGGACGGTATGCACAAGCGAGCGATCGAACAAGGTTATGAAATGGGTCGGCCTAGCCAGATCATCATGACGAACGTGGTTCGTGGCGGCGTACTTGAGGCGGTCCGGATCGGCGGAACGGCCGTTCGTGTCAGTGAAGGCCAACTCTTCATATAGATTTAGGCTGCAATTGCTGCATTGCAGCGAGGGCTGCTTGCAATTTGTTCAAGGCTTTGGCTTATTGTGGTCGCATAAAAGAATCGTCCGCAAAGACACTCAGGAGCACCGCACGAGATGTGCCGGTCAAGTGACATCATCCTGACTGGATCTTCCTCGTTCGCACTTGCGAACGAGCTGCGGGCTGCCGGGCGCGTTCGTCTGCCTGAACTGCTCCTTAGAAGCCCCTGAGCAGCGACAGAGCCCCGTTCCTACGAAGGGCTCCAGGCTCAGGGGTGACAGAATTCGCCAGGAAAATTCGAGTTCAAGCGCTCGGTCAGAACACTGACTTGAGCCGCCTAGCACAAGGGCAGATTTAGATATGACAGTGAACAGCAATGATGCCGTCCCGGCCGACAAGGATCGCGTGGTGGTCTTTGATACGACACTGCGCGATGGTGAGCAGTGTCCCGGGGCGACGATGACCTTCGAAGAAAAAATGGAGGTCGCTGATTTCCTTGATCAGATGGGCGTGGACATCATCGAGGCGGGATTTCCGATAGCCTCGGAGGGTGACTTTGAAGCCGTCTCGGCGATCGCCGAGCGGGTGACAGGAGCCACCGTCGCCGGTCTCGCCCGGGCGATCGACAAGGACATCGATCGCGCCGGAGAAGCGGTGCGAAACGCCAAACGCGGGCGGATCCACACCTTTGTATCAACCTCGCCGATCCATCTCGCGCATCAAATGCGGAAGTCCGAAGAAGAAGTGCTCGAGATCGTCACAGCGACTGTCAACCGCGCGCGAAACCTGGTCGAGGACGTCGAGTGGTCGGCGATGGATGCGACCCGGACCCCCATTGCGTATCTCATACAATGCGTTGATGCCGCGATCCGTGCTGGGGCGACGACGATCAATCTGCCGGATACGGTTGGCTATTCGACACCCGAAGAATACAAGGCGATGTTTGTTGCCGTCCGCGAGACTGTTGCTGATTCCGACAAGGCAGTGTTCTCGGTGCATTGCCATAACGATCTCGGATTAGCCGTTGCCAACTCGCTAGCGGGTGTCGCTGGCGGCGCGCGCCAGGTTGAGTGCACGGTCAATGGTATTGGCGAGCGGGCCGGCAACGCAGCCTTGGAAGAAGTCGTGATGGCCATCAAGACCCGCGCGGATGCGATTCAGTTTCATACCGGAATCGATACAACAAAGCTGACGCGAGCTTCGCGTCTTGTGTCGGCGGTGACGAACTTCCCCGTGCAATACAACAAGGCTATCGTCGGCCGGAATGCGTTCGCGCATGAGAGCGGTATTCACCAGGACGGTATGCTGAAGCATCAGCAGACCTACGAGATCATGACGCCGGAATCGGTCGGTGTCGTAAAGACGTCCTTGGTGATGGGCAAGCATTCCGGACGGGCGGCGTTCCGCACCAAGCTCAAGGAACTCGGTTATGACTTGGGCGATAACCAGTTCGAAGATGCGTTTACTCGCTTCAAGGCGCTGGCGGATCGCAAGAAGCACGTCTACGACGAGGACATCGAGGCACTTGTTGACGAAGAAATCGCACGCATGCACGATCGCACCAAGGTTGTGGCATTGACGGTGATTGCTGGAACGATGGGGCCGCAGACTGCGACGCTAACGCTCGACATCGAGGGTGAACACAGAACCGTGCAGTCGACAGGCAACGGGCCTGTCGACGCGATCTTCAACGCTATCAAGCAAATCCTGCCGCACAAAGGTACGCTGGCTCTCTACCAGGTGCATGCGGTGACGCAGGGGACGGACGCGCAGGCCGAAGTCTCGGTGCGGCTTGAAGACGATGAAGGCCGTGTGGTGACGGGACGCGGGGCGGACACCGATACCATGGTCGCTTCGGCGCGTGCCTATGTTGCCGCTGTTAACAAGCTAATGGTCAAGCGGGAAAAGGTTACGCGCGCCCAGGCCAATGTCTAGAAAGGCTTGTTTCGTAATGCGGGCTACACCGGTGACCTTGGCCGGTGTAGCTTCCGACGCCGTGCTTTGGTGCCGTGTTCGCCCCGCTTCGGCCCTTTCCTTGTGGTTGATGGCCGGTTGAACACGGGCTGATTGTGGACGAGGCGGCAGGATTTCCTCGATGACGACAACGGAACAGTTCTTGCGATGGCGGGTTGGTCGGGGTGGTAAGCGTATTTTCTGACGACATTGCAATCGATCTTGGTACGGTCAATACGCTGGTGCATGTTGTTGGCCGGGGCGTCATTCTTGATGAGCCGTCTGCTGTTGTCGTGAAGACGGTTGGCGGAGTGCGTGACGTCCTGTCTGTCGGCCTCAAGGCCAAGGCGATGTTGGGCCGTACACCGGGAACTATCGAGCTAATTCGGCCGCTGCGTGATGGCGTTATCGCCGACTTCATCGCCACTGAGGCGATGCTGCGCCAGTTCATCAAGCGGTCGAAATCGAAATTCGGTTTCCGCCGCCCGCGCATTCTTATTTGTGTTCCCGCAAGTGCGACTCCGGTGGAGCGCCGTGCCGTGTATGAGACAGCGGTCTTGTCAGGTTCGAGACAGGTCTATCTGGTTGAAGAGCGCGTTGCCGCGGCGATTGGGGCGGGCATGCCCGTCGACGAGCGCGCGCGGGTCGATGGTCGTTGATATTGGTGGGGGTACGACTGATATCGCGGTGCTTTCGCTCGGCGGCGTGCTGCAGGCACGGTCCCTGCGCTGCGCGGGAAATGCATTCGATGAGTCAATCATCCGGTTCGTGCGGCGGCGGCACCAATTGCTGATCGGCGAAGCCAATGCCGAACGCATAAAGATCGAGGCCGGGACCGCGATCATCGATGGAGATAGCCGGGCGGTCGATATTCATATCCGGGGGCGTGACCTCCGGCAGGGGCGGCCCAAGAGTATCGTCTTGTCGCCAGGCAATATTGCTGAGGCGCTCGATGGACCGATCGACTACATCTCGGATTTTATTCAGCGCTCTTTGGAGGACCTGTCACCGGATATTGCCTCTGACATCTGCGAATGCGGGGATCTGTCTTACCGGCGGCGGCGCGCTGATCGACGGGCTCGATAGCGAGCTTACGCGGCGGGTCGGGGTGAGATTCAGCGTTCCCGAGGGACCGATGCACTGTGTCATCCCGTGGCTCCGCGACGATTCTGGAGGAGTTGGACGAACGTAAGCACCTTCTATTGAGTTCTTGAAAACATTAACCTTTTCGCTTTCCCTTTTCGCGGCGTATAAAGATGGCGTCGTGGGGCTGTGGTTGATCGCAGCGCCGGTCATGTTCTGTAGCTACGTTAGCTTTGGCTTCGGTGGCTTTGGGGTCGTTGGGCGTATGGGTTTTTTCAGTTCAAGAAGACGCCTGTTGGGCCGGCGGACGCCGGGAAGGCCCGTGCGCCGTGGGTATTTTGCCGCGCTAGTGTTGGTTGCCGCCGGTGTTGTTCTTCTGGTCTTAGGCCAGCGATTCCCGCAGGAGGCTGCTGACGCGAGGTCGCGCTTTGCTGGGCCGGTTTCGGGGATACTTGAAACCCTGCAACTACCTATGAAACCACTGCTGGGGCTTAATCAGCGCTATCGCGATTACGTTCAAATCGAAAGCGAATTGGCACGGTTGCGTTCCGAAAATGATGAGCTGAAGGGTTGGAGGTGGCGGGCGCTGGAACTGGAGCGCCGGCTTACCGATCTGAGCGAACTCAACAAGGTCGTGCATGAACCAGGCGTGGAATTTATCACGACAATGATTCGCGCCCGTTCGGTGGGCACAATGAGCGGTAGTGCCTTGCTTGGGGCAGGTGCCAAAGACCGCGTTAAACCAAAAGCGGCAGTGCTCAATTCTAGCGGTTTAGTTGGCGCCACCTTCGAGGTGGGTCCAGTACGTCACGCGTATTGTTTTTGACGGACAAGGCTTCCCGCGTGTTGGTCAGCATCGGCCCGTCACTGGTGACGGGTGTGGCCGTGGGGGACCGGAGGACGGCGACTGGAAATTCGGAAGGGAGGCCGGCCGCTGGATATCGCGATCGGTGACGAAGTTCTGACGCGCGGGTGAAGTCGGTGGTCTGCCGCGCGGGCTTCGCGTCGGGCGGGTTGTTCTCCGGTCCGTTTGGTTTGACGATTGAACCCTTACGTTGATTTTGACCGTCTGGAGTTCGTCAGCATTCTACTGGCAGGGGCGCAAGAAAGTGCCGCCCTTTCCAAGGATGGCGATGGGCACCTCGACGAACCGGCCCCGTCTCGGCTTCTCCGTTTTGCCGATGATCGGATCGCCCCGGTGGGGCACTGAGGTGAGGCGGTCATGGGCTCGTTTCTATCACTTGCCGCTCTGGCGTTTCTGACCTCGATTGCATTCATGCCGTGGCAGAGCGGAAGTACGGCTTTGATGGGCGGCGTTGTTACCGGTCGCAGGGTTGCACTATTGGGCCTTGCGCCGTCCCCAGTTGATCCCGGGGTTGCGGGTTTGTTTTGTGGGTTGACGGCGGACATCGTGAGCGGTGGGCCATTCGGGTTCTGGTGCATGTCTATACGCTCTTGCCATGGTTGATCGGGCTGATGCAGAGGCCGTGGGCCGAACGGGGCTGGAAGATCGGACGATGGGGCTTGTTTGCCGTGACCATCATGATCGTCGCTTTGTTTGCTTATGGCTTGGGCCACATTGTCCAACGCCCGTTAGGATCGGCTGCGGATATCGCTATGGCAGCGGCGTGGCTGATCTTGATTCATCCGGTGCTGGCGTTGTTCTTAGGGATCCTCGACGCGGATCGCGGACAAGATGAATTCGAGGCACGCAATTTCTGAGCCAGTGTCGCCGCGATCACCTAGAACATCGATGCCAGAAAGCGAGCTAGGTTTTCGAGCGCTTCAATTTCGACGAAGTGACGAATGAAGCCACCGTAGATAATCAGAACGAAAAACAAGAAGATCGCGATCCACAGCAGCGTGACGAACGCGGCGAAGATCAAGAAGCTCAGGCCGGCTTTCGATATGGAATTCCGCGCAGGTCAAGAAGACCCCGAACGCCCTGAATGATCCTGTTCCCATCCGCCAAGCGCCATTGTGCGGCTCAAGATATGCGGCGGGCGAGCGTTGACCCGGAATCGGGGTCCAATCCTTGTCGAAGGCGATGAACAGGCTGTCACCGATCGATGCCGGCAGCGGTTTTGGAAAAACGTGGCTATTGCCGAGACCGCGTCAGACCACAACGGTCCCCGGTTCCTGGGTGGCACTTCCCAATATGGAAGGGCGATAACGAGCTTCTCGGGCGGGACGCGACCGACAAGCTCCTCGATCTCCCATCTCAAGCCATCGGATTTGCCGTAAGTCCAAACGATGAAGGCCGCTTCCTCGGCAAGTTCGAATACCTTGGCTTGCCATTCGCCGTCGCGCACATAGATCCGCGCGGCGCCGGTTGTCGCGAAAGTCTCGCCAGGCCGGCCGATGGCGATCATAGGGCCGGCGTCAGAGAAACCCCAGGCGAGAGCACTCTCGAAGGGGTTTATCGGCGCGGTGATGCCACCCGTAGATGTGGAACGTATTGTCATTGTCTTCTTGATCGAGTGCAAAACTGCGAAGGTAGAGAATCGGTTTCCTTTCACTGGCGGCGATCACCTCGTCACCGTCCACAGTGCGAAGTTTGTGGCCGCGCGCTATAATGCGGAAACCTGTCCAAGCCGCCGCCGTGCCAATCAGCATCAGAAGGATCGCGGTTGTTTCACCAGGGCGCTGCAATCCAAAGGCAGGTGCGTAACGAAGGGCCAGCATGAGACATGCGCCCAGTAAGATGATCAGGAGGCCAAATCCAACAAGAAACGAACCCTTGGTGTGATTGCGCTCTGGTTGGGGCGGCTGGCGCGACCTCGTTTTCCAAGACGGAAACTCCCGATCAAACAATGGAACTACGCTGGAGACAGGGACCGCATGGGGGGCTCGGCGCCGTTGTCTTGTATGCGAACTTACCCGGGTGGTCGCAGGTAACTGGCGCACTCATTGATCGGACGGGCGTATCCTTCTGAGGAAATCCCAAACGGGCAATGCAGCAAGTCCTCCGACGAGGCCCGCGACGTAGCTTGGAAGCTCGGCGCCGAATAGCCAGGTCCAGACCAGCCCTACCAAGAAGCTCGCAAGCAGGCATTGCCGCGATGGTGATGAGAAGACGTTGCCAAAAGGGGAGGAGCAAAGACATGCGTTGGACCCACTGTTTCAAAAATGAATGTCGCCTGCCGGCGAAGCTTTACATCGCCTCGCCAACCGGGCTGTTGCATCAGGTTAGGATAGCTTCCTTGAAGACCGCTAGAAGCAAGCCGCTCTCCGCGGAACGCGGTGGCAGTACTCATCGATGAATACACAACTGTCTGTCCTCGTGGTTGAGGTGGTGAACGGCTAGCCATTGAGCCGTATGGCAACAGGCGTGTTTTGAAGCCACCTTGCAACAATAAAGCAAGCTGCCTAAATCAACTCAGAGTTGAGCCAGACCATGTGATACATAGCGCTCCCTAGTGCTATAGAATTGTTGATGGCAGACGGTTCTCACGCTGTCTCACTTTTTTCGAGAGCCAACTCAGGAGGAGCAACCGTGGATCAAAACGCGGGTTGACGGGGCGACCCTCAGATTCTGTTCGACGTCCTTTCTGAAACGGCTTGCTGTGCAACCAACGTTGAGTTCGCACCAACTTTTGGGAGAATGGCCCATGGCCTCCGATGACGACGAAGATCAAATGATCGGCATCAACAGAGAGGGTCTAGAGCAGGCGATCAGGGCCGTTGGGGCAGGAAGTGCACCTGTCTGTGTCGCGACAGAAGTCGCCGAAGCGATCGCGGGCATAGGAGACGTAGAACAGGATTTAGAAAAGGTAGCAGCGCAATACGGCTGCGAATTGTTGCCAAGCCATATACTCCACAAGGGCGACCTGGTTCCTGCGCACATATTCATGAAGAAGACAAAGTAAGCAGCAACGATAAGTGTTGCGTCAATCAGTTCGTGTAGTTTCGGTTGGACCGAATGGATGACCTGCTTTGTCTTGGCTCGACGCCCGCCAGGCCGAGAGGCCCGTCGTGCCGAACTCGCAGAAGATCAACCGTTCTGGCTTCCGAGACTTGACGCCCCAGCTCAAAAATTCGATGTTCAAGCCCCTTCTCGGGACGGATGTCGGCCTGGAGCAACAAGAAATAATCGCAATCCCTCATCGGTCTCAAAGGCATGGGTGTATAGCTCAGTTGGTAGAGCAGCTGACTCTTAATCAGCGGGTCCAAGGTTCGAATCCTTGTACACCCACCAAAATCCAATCAATATCAATGACGTATTTAATTTGTGGTCATCCGGCGCTCACAGCCTAAAAACTATAAACACCTATAAAGTCTCAAACCAGGTCCACCACTCTTCTCTGAGCTTCTACATCAGCCTCAATGTACCTCTGTGTGGTGGTGAGGGCTTTGTGTCCAGCCAACATCTGAACGTCTCTGAGTGAACCTCCCACAGTGGAGATCTTTCTGGCTGCGTTGGTGATGAAGGTGCGCCTTCCAGAGTGACTGGAACAGCCCTTCAAACCAGCAGCTCTGTACCAGCCAGCAAACAGGTTCACGATGGCTGCTGCTGATGTCCTTTCAGAACGTTCTGTGGTGATGACATAGGGAGAGTGGTTCTGATCTACCTGTAGCTGCTGCAGGACTCCTCTGAGGTCTTTGTTGAGAGGAATGATCCTTCCTGATCGTCCTTTGCTGGCTACGTCTCTGAGATGAATTGAAGCGCTCAGTTGACCATCTGCATCTGTCACCATGTCCCAGGTCAGTGACGCTATCTCCTTGGCTCTGAGTCCTGCTCTCACTGACAGCAAAAAGATGACCTGATTTCTGACTGGGTAACGTGTCTGTTGGATCAATCCTGTGAAGAGTTTGATTTGAGGTTTGGTCAGTGTCTTGGCTTGTTTGGATAGGCTCATGAGCACACTCATTGTCATATAATGTGTATGCAACACTATATAATCAGTAGAGTGATTAGTAAAGTGACCAGTGTGAAAAATATGTAGTTGTGAGAGTGATTTGAACAGACTCGTTGTGAAGCACTTGAAAGGTAATGAGTCTCGATTGGAGTGAGAAGATTTGAGGGCGGCAGCATGTCGCTAGTGTTGACAGGGCGAATCACCATAGCTTTGCAGCAGGCCTGAAGACGCGACAGTTGATCTGGCGCGGAAGGCTACTGGGGGGTGCACGAGAGACGGTGGCGATGCGGGGTCGCCGCCGTCTCTTTTTTTGCCAAGATCAAACTGATGTTTGGATAACCTGACCCTACCTTGTACTTCCTGAAGTGGGCCAGTTGCTTGCGTTTCGAATGTCCGCTTAGCGGCATTAACCGGACGTGCTTTCCGAAGTTTCAACGAAAAGGCCGAATGTCCGCTTTGTCCACATAGCGGACTCTTTAAGAGAAGCCGTCGAATGTCTGCTAGTGACCCCGAGCGGTCCTGAGCAGGCGCAACATCGATGGGCGCAATTACGAACACGGCGCCGGCCTGTCATGAATGAAATATGCTGAAGCAAATTGATCGACATCATCGCCTCTGGGGCATGAGACAAGGGAGATTAAGTCGTGCGACCTTGCCAGCCGTGGACCAGGAGAGTCCGAATAATGATATGCCGCGTAACGCCTGAGAAGCTGCTTTTTTCGAAATTCGCGTCCCTGTTTTTCTTGGCTTTAATGTCTTCAGTTCCTGTTCAAGGTGAAACACTTGATACCCGCGTTGGACAGCTCGAGTTCAAGGCCGGTTATCCTGAGAAGAAGACTGTTGAGAAGCTCTACGACGAATTAGACTTCCAAAGAGCAGTGCAGGCTTATCTCTGGGCTTTGCCAATGGCGTCGTACGGGGCTATGGCAGACGCTCACAGGGCTCTGGGCGCAGACAGCCACACCGTGATCATTGCCGACAAGCTCGCCCAGCCACGGAATGTAGCCCTGACGGCAAATCAGGACACTGTCTACATGTCCGGCGCCTTCGATCTGCGCGAAGGCCCGATGGTAATGGAGCTGCCGGCGGGTCTGCTGGGAACCCTGAACAATATCTGGCAACAACCCCTTGTCGATCTCGGCGGCCCCTTCTCGCCCGAGCAGAACCGCGGCGGCAAGTTCTTGATTCTGCCGCCCGCATATGATGGCCCCCTGCCGGCGACCCATCACCACATTGTACGCTCGGACACGAACATCGTCGTATTCTATCTCCGAGCCATTCCGCAAACCCGGGAAGACATTCCGAAACTGGTCGAGCTGATCCAGACCTATCGCCAGTACAAGGTCGATGAGGCCGGCGATCCGCCTAAAACCCGGTTTGTATCGCTCGCAGGGAAAGACACCAACTTCCTGACCAACGAGGGTTTCGCCTACTTCGAAACCCTGGCCCGCTACATCAATGAGAACCCACCGCGCGCGCAGGACATGGCGATGCTCGGCGTGCTTGAGTCGCTTGGTATCGTGCATGGAAAGCCGTTCGAGCCGAACAAGCGCATGAAAAACATTCTCACCGAGGCAGCCACCGTCGGCCGGGCGATGGCCAATACCCTTGCCTACGTACCGAGAGTGCCAACTGAGACCCTGTATCCGTACCCCGGAGAACGCCGGTGGAAGAGGATCTTTTTCTCAGACCCAACCTTCCATGAACCTGAGTACATGGCCATCGATCTGCGCGCCAAGTACGCCTTCGAGGCGATCGGCACCGCAAAGTCCATGGTCGTTTCTGTACCCGGCCAGGGTTCGCAGTACATCGGCGCCTATCAGGATGCTGACGGCAATTGGTTGACCGGAGACAACACATACCGAATGCAGCTGCCCAAGGACGTCCCAGCCAACATGTTCTGGTCGCTCACTGTGTACGACAACGAGACCCGCTCGATGATCCAAAATGACACCTTGAGGCCGCTCGTCGGATCGGTTCATGGCGCAAAGCCAAACGAAGACGGATCATTCGACGTCTATTTTGGGCCTGAACTACCCAAGGATGTGCCTGAACAGAACTGGGTGCAGACCAAACCAGGCCGCGGATGGTTCGTTTATCTCCGCCTGTACGGTCCCGAGAAAACCTATTTTGACAAGACCTGGGTGCCGGGTGACGCGGAGAAAGTGAACTGAGCGCATGCGCGCCGCAGCTAATACCGGCTCATGAATGACGTGAGGTTATCGTGTCAAATAGAAATGCACCATCCGTAATTCATTTATCCTTGGCTCTCGCCATGTCGGAATCAGTTGCCCTTTTGCCAAGCTCAAACTGATGTTTGGATAGCCTAACCCTAGCTCGTAATTCCTGAAGTGGGACCGTTGCTAGCGGTTCGAATGTCCGCTTAGCGGCATTAACCGGACGTGCTTTCCGAAGTTTCAACGAAGGGGCCCAATGTCTGCTTTGTCCACTAAGCGGACATAGCTCAGCGCAGCTCCCGCCGGAGGAGACGTCTCGCTTACGGAGGGGACCATGTGATACGACTTCTAAATCTACTAACTTGCGTTTCGCTGGTGGGTTGCAACTAACTCAAGAGGAGTCGAGACATTGTCTGACATGATTGCCACCATATTTTCCGATCTAAAGGAAAAGTGGCTTCGTCTCGCAATCGGCGCGCTAATCGCGACAATCGTTCTCGAGCTCATGATGAAAATTGGCGCCCCTAACCTGCTAGGCATCGAGGCAATGAGCCCGGCTGGACTAGTTACCAAGATCCTTGGGCTGCCCCAAGGCCATTCGCTTGGAGCTGTCGTACATTTTGGCCTTGCGCTAATAGCATTCCCGATCGGCTACATCTTGATAGCATATCGGAACTTCCCGGGCCCATATTTGATCCGAGGTGCGATCTGGGGCGTGCTACTCTGGCTCGGAGCGATGGTCGTGGTTCTGCCACTAGCAGGCGTGCCGATGTTTTTCGGCTTCGGTAAGGCAATGATCGCAGCTCTCGTAGCGCATGTCGTGTACGGCGGACTACTCGCTGCGATTGTGGGCATCCCCAAAGAGGATTCAGGCTAAGCAACGAATTAGCATGCAGGGCAAAGCCCGCCGCGAATGCCCGCAATGTGCAGAGACCATGTGATTACGCTTGGTAATGCCTCGTCAGCACCATCAAAGCGCAGCTTTAAGCATCCTAGCGCGTCCGCTTATTGATCAAAGCGGACATGGCCGGCCTCTGACAATCACAGTTCAGGCATGTTCCGCTTCACCCTCGAAAGCGGACGTCCTAGCGCCAACCGTTTCGCGAATGACTAATGTCTGCATTGCGTCGGTGATTTTGTGTCCTGGCCTGCAAGGTAGACTCGCCGAGTTTTCCACATCGAGCCCGAAGCTGTGGATACCCGAAATCCAACACGGCCGCCGTTCCATATCTGCTACACGAAGAGAGTCAGCCCCCCGCTCTCTCTCTTCGCTTGAGAGACTTGGTTCACCCCCGTCTCAAGTCTCGATTGCCCACGTGTCGCGTCCCTTGACCCCCAAAAGCGATGCGTGAGGACAGCCAAGTCCAGGGTGGGGTGCTTGCCCCGTTCCTCACCCTGGCTCCTTAGAAAACAATCCCAACAATCATGACCATCCTTGCAGGCCGAATTGGTGTCGTCGTCCAATAGGCTTCTTGCTTGTCGCTTCATTGAGGGGACAACTAAGGGCGTCCCAAACACTGAGCGGATAATCGCCTTGGCTAAGAACTCTTCACGGACTCAACGGACTGGTTGGAAGGGGACAGACGAAGCCCGAGTGCCGGCCCAGAAGATTGAGCCTTACAGACTGTGGTTCGAGTTCTTGAGGCTAGCCCTCAACGATCCCACGATAAATGTCGATAGAGAGCACTATGCCGCGTGGGGACAGATAGAACAGGCTGACTTCCGTCAGTGGTGGGCGGAACACTGGCGCGGACTCTTCGCGGTCGATATTGGGGTTCGGGTTCTCGACTCCACAGACGACCTACCACGAGATGCGGACTCAGAGCTTGTGGTTCGCATACCGCTTTATCAAGACAAGTCGCGAACACTCAAAGAGCTGGCCGAGCTACTCGAGGAGCATGGAGCGGGCGAACGTCTCGCTGACATGAAACAGGGCCAGTTTTACCTCAGTGTTGGGCTGTCCGAAACCGGACGACCCATCCATCCTTCGACCCGCTTCTTGAGAAATCTGCCGAAGGTGCGGCTTCTTCTAAACCTTTACGGATATTGGCTGGAGCATGAGGGTCTGAACGAGCGCCAACGGCTTGAGCAAACAGCTACCAGCTACTTCAATTGGGCAGATGCCTGGAACACCAAAATACGTCAGCGTAACTGGAAGCGCCGTCCGATCGAGATTCCGACAGCGATCTCAGAGTATGTCGCGTACCTCAAACAAAAGGGGGGTCGGAAACGAGTTAGGCTATCAGAGCTGAACGAGAGCGATGTTTCGAACCACCGCCGGCAGATTGCCCGTTACATTAGGAAGGCGAGACGCATCGCCGAGAACGTAGCTCAAGGCACTTTTCCTGGCGTCTATGAGAACACCCAGTCTCATATGTGAAACTGAGTGAACAGGACCAGACATTGTAGCTGTTCCGGTGTTCTGTCCAGGCTTTGAGAGGCTTGATCACCTACCTTAATGATCAGCGACCGACAGTCGGACCGCATGATCAATTGAGGAGTGAAATCAATGCCTAACGCTACCAATCTCAAGCCCATCCCTCTCTACGTTGAGGAAATCAGACAACACCTCTCCAACAGCGCAGATTGCTGGCGCGCGATCGCAGCAGCGTTTGCAGAAGCCAAGGAGATGTATGGTGGAGACAGCGATAGTTTCCGTCAGCTGTATAAGGAGACAGGTTTCTCTAAGAGTACCGCATACAAGTTGGCAAACATCGTGGAGAGTGAGCGCCTACAACAGTATCGCGAGAAGCTTTCAAGTGTCAGCAGCTGGGGTACGCTCTACGCCATCGCTTCCTTGTCAGACGAAAAGTTTGCTGTGCTGTGTGAAAAGTACGGTTTGAATGACCCTGACAAGGAACCACCGTTCCTCACGCAATCCATGATCAGCGCAGTTCGGAAAGAGAAGCGTGAAGCAAAAAAGATGAAGGTCTTCGCCACCATCTATGTGGATGAGGAAGCAATGAAGGCTGGGCTCTTTGACGGAGAGCACGTGGAGGACCTGAATTGCGCTCTGGACGAACTGCGGAAGACGTTACCCCACATGAAGATTACCTATTCTGGCGTGGACGAGAAGGTCGAATCCAAATTCTTCCAGGATGTTCAACACAAGCGGAAGGAACTGGCACGTAAGGCCTTCAACCAAGGTCTAAAGGCTCTATGGTCCCGTCACACAAAGTACCGAGGTGAGAAGAAGGCTGACTATGAACTTCGTGTGGTAGGCGAGACAACTCAAAGCCTTTGGAACCTTTTTAATGAGGACGAAGCAGACGCTTTCGGTCGCATCAATGCTGAGTACGATCCAGTAGACCTTCAACAGAAAGCTATTGATGAGGTGACGAAGAAGAAGGACAAGTTGGCAGAACAGCTTCGGATCAGAACGTCACCTTATCTGTATGCCAACACGGATCCAGTATCGCATTGCTCAAGTTCTCTATCGTCGATTCAAACTCCAACACCGTGTTTATGATCAGGTGTCAACATCCAGAAAACAGCAAAAGAGCGCTTTAGTGGCGCTCTTTTTTGTTGACCTAAATCTGTCAGTCTCACATATGAAACCGAAGTCAATTATTCAACAGAAGATAGTGATCGTATACGTTTGGTCGGTTCATTCTGCTCTTCTAACTTGTGACGTTTGATGTGCTCGATAATCTGTTTAGACGGTTGAGCTCTTATTTCTGGTGGTAGTTGTAAAAACTGTTTAAATGAAAGCATTTAGTAGTTCCTCTTTATATCTGCTGAACCTTAGAATACGAAGCGCCTCAAGCGCTCTCAAGTGCCTGAAATATCATTCATGGTGAAGGCACACTTTGCCCTGCTATGGGCAAAGCAGCTTCAAGGCATCATTCACGGAGCCAAAGCACACCTGGTTAGAGCAACTCTCTCGAGAAGGGGCGGTTGGGCTGTCTCCCTTGACGCTCTGCTTGTTCCAACGCAGACGCTGATCGCCACCAGGCGACGTTTCAGCATCTTCCAGGTTGTGGTTCTTCACAGTGCCTGGTCGTGTTGAACCTTTCCGGTTCGGTTCAACTTCTTTGAATTCACGGCTTCCATCTCAGCGCTATGCCCAAAAACGTGAAGCTGTAGAACGGTGGGGGACAACACTACAGTGCATTCGCTTCATTCCAATGGCATTACGTTGCTATCAAGTCAGCGGCTGAACTCAAGATCATAATTTACGGTCATTCCTACACCCAAGCTCACAATGGGGCGGGCCATGTGCTTCTCATCCTCCGGCCCTGCACACTTGCAGGAGAGGGTAGTGGTATAGGTCCCGAGTTGCCGCTCAGTTCTGTATTCCCCCTCACAACAGAGGTAACAGGGTGCCGAATTAGACCGCGCCAAGTCATGAAGCAAATTCAATTCTATTTATACATCTATGCAGCTTAGAGCTTGGTCTTTTCTGAGCTGTTCCGAGGTGATGTTGGCAGACTTCCCTTGTCCATGAGCTTCTAGTTCCACATCATGAGTGGAAACAGAAGACCAAAAGCCGGCTTCGGAGTTGCTGAACATTAGATCAGAGAAGAATCTTGATTGTAGGCCCCATGGCTCAGCAGTAATAAGAGCTATCGGCCAACACTTTTTGGATCGGACTTTTGGGACTGTCGGCGGGTTGCGGAAATTTTTTGAATGAGGGGTCCCGGGTCGCTTAGCGCCCGATTAAGAGCCGGATTTATGCTGACCCTATAATGGGGGCACCCTTTCTATCTCATCATAAGATGCTTCAATTTATCCCCTGTGGTCACTGCAAATTCATTACCGCTGAGCGTAAGTGCTTCAACTGCCGAGATAAGGGCTGCGCACAGTGCAAGAGTCTTCCTTTTACTCTCCATAAGGAAAGAAAGTGCCGAACGAAGGATTTTTAATCGGTATTTACGGATTTTCTGTGATTGAGTCCAAAAGACGAATAATTATCTCAACCATCGTCAACTCTGTGATAATCCTTGACGCCATTTATTCGTCATACACTAAATCCTTGAACCATTTCTTAGGTGCCTTGCAGAGGCGGTTATGGAGCGGCCTGAGAACCGTTTAGGGCCATAAGAGGGGCATTCTTTTCTTTGTGGCATTGCTAAGTGTGTTTAACTATTCTCCGGCTATTAGGCCATTCCTATTATAATTTATATTCGGTGTCGATTGGAATGATTGGGATTGTTGAGGGTGTTTAAGTTTTCTCTCCCATCCTCATTGCACTCTTCATTGGACGATGCGGGCCTGGGGTGTCGATGGGATGTCCGCTTTCAGGGGCAAAGCGGAATGTGCCTGAGGTGCGATAGTCAGACGACCGCTATGTCCGCTTTGATCAATAAGCGGACATGTAAGTACGCTTGCCTACGCGCATTGACGGTGATCAATGACCACAACGGATAAAGTGCCAGTATTGTCACTTATTAGGTGTCGCGGTCACCCTCCATACAAATGTTTTCAGTGGCTCGCAGGCAGTTTCGCTTTCGAAGAAATCCAGAGCATGGGGAATTTGCATGGCCCCAAGGCGTCAATTCATCCAATCCGTTGCGGCCATTGGTCCTGCCTTTGCGGTTTCAGGACGTTTAGTTCCAGACCAGCCTGCACCCGCGCAGGCCGCCGCTCCTGCCAAAGGCTATTTCCACTCGACCTCTAGGAGTTCGAGCGAACGAACTTGCTCGCCTTCGATGAAGCGCGGATCCGCGAGCATCTCACGACCGATGGGAGCAGGTCTACGGCACCCTTATCCTGGGTGTCCTTACAGCACCTCTCGATTTGGGAACGCAGCTGGAGATGAATCGGCGTGACAATTTGGAGAAACGGTGGGAGCTATGAATAAAGACAAAAACAAATTCGAAGATGCGACTTGGCAAGAAGAACCGCCACCTGAAAACGGTTCTCGCCGGGATTTCCTACAACAGGGAGCCGCAGGAGTGACCGGTCTCGCCGGCGCAACGGCACTAGGATTTCAATCGTCGCAGGCGAAGGCACAGGAAGCGCCTTCCGCCAAGAAGCGGGTCACCATTCTTTTCGACTCTTGGAACCACATGATGCCGGCCCTAGCGCGCGAGATGGTGCGCAGGAATCACGACCTCGTTCTTGGCGATGCCCGGGATGAGGAGCTTGTCAAGGAACTGCGCAAGCTCGGCGCTAAGGTCGAGGTAGTACCGGACACCGAGGACCAAACCAAACCCGAAACTTTCCAGAGACTGGTTGACCGCGCCTACGACGCCTTCGGTGGTTTCGATTCCGCCTGTATCCGGACCGGGACCCACGTGAACGCCAGCGTCCTCACAGCTAGCGAGGAGGATCTCGACGCTGTGTATGAGGGCAACATCAAGACAGTGTTCTACGCGTTGCGCGCCGTGCTTCCGCCGTTGGTCGAGCAGAAATCGGGGCAAGTGGTAATCAATACGAGCGCCGGCGCCATGAGGCCGCAGCCTGATGTTGCGCTGTATTGTGCAACGCGCGCCGCCGCAAACTCCCTCATTCGAGCCACGGGACTGGAGGTTGCGCCGCACGGGGTGACCCTCAACGCAACCGGAACCTACGGCATGGCTTACCCCAGCTTTCTCGAAATGGTGGGCGCCCACGAGGATCCGGCCAAGCGCAAGGAGCAGGAGGAACTGATGCCGATCCGCAGGTTGATCCAGCCTGAGGACGCGGCGTCCTTTGTAGCCACCTTGATCGATGGCACGGCCACTGGCCAGACCGCCCAGTTCTTCCCCATCTGTGGCGGCTGGAGCTTCATGTAGAGAACTTCGACTCGTGCGCGCACATGCGGGACCGCAGCCACCATTTCCGGAACAAGCATTCCGCGCGTCGACCGAGATCTTGATGAGACTAAGTTCAACAGAAGCAGGGTGAAGCAGAAATTTGAGGAATCCCCCATGAACCGGAGAGAGTTACTTAAGAGCCTACCAGCGGGTGCGCTGGTTCCTACCGCTATTAGCGCAACCGTCATGCCCTCCGCGGCGACTGAGAAGCAAGCACCTGGAGCTGGCTCCGGCCGCGCACAAACAAGTGGCACAAATCCGGGGGTCTACAAGGTCTCAAACAAGACCTTCGACAATCCCGGGGCCTACGACGGCATCCACTGCGACCAATTCGGAATTGGCACCGATGGCAAACCAATCGCGGATAACCTGACGGGCACGGGCTCAGACGCAGCACCGAAGGGACAGAGCCACAAGATGACCCTCACCCAAGAGGAGCAGGACATACTGAGCGGAAGCCAGGGCGAGGTGATGGCCAAGGTGTTGAAAACGATCGTCATGCACGGCGAACTCTTCGGGGCCGAGCGGCTAGCAGATTGCGGTGGAGCGCCACACTCGTCGCTTTACACTGGGTCGCCGTGGGTGGTGCCGGTCCTCGAGATGTTTGAGGAGATCGCCGATGCTGGCCTCAAGGCACATGCCCCCTACACCGTCAACCCAATGCCCCTCGATCTCTACTCCGTCGGACAGGACCCAGCAAAGCGGAACATGATGCTTGAAGGCTACCCCCTGCAGGGCCGCCTGATCCAGCTTCATACCCGCCTCGGCGCCCGCCCACTCGATGTCTGGAGCTGCGCGTGTTACCTGCCGGAGGTCGGCAACACCGCCGAGCCGGGAACGGTTGTCAGCTGGGCCGAGTCTTCAGCCGTTAACTACGGCAACTCGGTCCTCGGGCTGCGCATCAACCGCATGGCAACCGGTATGGAACTCCTGTGTGCCGTCGCCGGGAAGGTGCCGGTGTTCGGCATGCTTACCGACGAAGGCCGCAAAGCCAAGTGGCACATCGACGTCAAGCTTTCCAAGGAGCCGCATTGGGGCGCCTTGGGCGGCGCGATTGGCACGAAGGTGGTGGAGCAGGTGCCATACATCACCGGCATCGATCAATGGATCGGCATGCAGGATGGCAAGCCCGACCTGGTTGCGATGGGCAAGCTGAAGGCCATGGGCTCTTCTACCGCTTCGAGCGGGGCGGTGGGTCTGTATCACGTGGAGAACGTCACACCGGAAGCACAAGTGCAGGCTCGCGCGCTTCTGGCCGAAGGGCACCAGACCTATGTGATCGACGACGCCGAGATGGAGCGCGTGCTGGGCACCTTCGAGAACCGCTGGAAGGACCCGAACGGCGACCCAACCGCGGTCTACATCGGTTGCCCTCATAATACCTACGATGAAATCCTCTACTGGGCGAAACGGCTCAACTCTGCGCTCAGATTGAAGGGCCAGAAGCAGGTAGCGATCCCGGTCATCATGGCTTGCCCGATCGTGGTGAGGAACAGACTGCTCGACGAATATCCCCTTCTGCTCCGGGATATACTCCGCGCCGGTGTGAAGTTCACCACAATTTGTACGCCGGGCTATCAGGGCCTCAAGGGCATGGCGGATATCGATCGGGGCGTCACGAACTCCAACAAGGCGCGCCACTACTCGGGACTGAGGCTCTTCGGCGACGACGATCTCATCCAGATCGCTTTGACCGGCAAATTACCTGCATGACTCGGGCCGATGCCACCGATGGCGACCCAGTGAAGAAACTGAAACACGGAGCTTCCAATAATGGCAAAGAAGACGTTCACAGGCCGGGTGATCCTTTCGGGCGAAATTACCGGCAAGGCAACGGTGTCAAAACAGCCGTTCAACACAAGCGGTTCGTACGTCGAGAACATGTTCGGCGGTCGAACCGACGCTGCGCCCTGTACGGACGCCGCCAACAAGGAATTGTTCGGAAAAGACCTCGCGGGTGCGATCCTCTGCACCCCAACCACTGTCGGATCGACTATGGGCGGAATGGCCCTGATGGGAATGAAGTCGATTGGCGTGGGTCCCGAGGCTCTGCTGTTCTCCAAGCCGATCGACACGCTAGCGGCCGCCGGTGTGCTCATGGCGGAAATCTGGAAGGAACAGCGCATCGTGACAATTGACATGCTTGGCGACGAATTCCTTGAAACCGTCAAGATGGGTGATCCGATCTCGATCAAGGAGGATGGCACAGTTCAGGTTGGATAAGCCGGCGCGAACAAGTGCAGGAGGCACAAAAGTATGGACGAGAAAGATGGCAAGCATCTCTCAGTAGCTCTTCAGAGAGACGGGTTGCCGGGTGGCTGTTCACGCCGTGACTTCCTGAAGATTGGAGGAGGCATGGGCGCGGCGGGTCTTGCCAGCTCGGCGGCGCTAGCAGCCGATCGCAAGGCGTCGTCGGAGGAAGTTCCGGTCGTGCTCGAGTGTGCCATCAACGAAACGCGGAAGATGCCTTACGAGCCCAAAACCGTCCAGGAACATATCACCGAAATGACGAAGGTTCTGGATGCCGGTGCAGCGATCGCGCACAATCATTCGAAACGGTTTGACGAAGATCCGAAGAAAGCTGCTCAGTTTTATGCCGAGGTCTATCAAGCTGTTTTCAAGAAGCATCCGCACGCCATTGTCTATCCGACGGTCAATCTGGATCTCAAGGTCCTCCACGAAGAACGACGAGCCCTTCCTCCGGGAGCATCTTGCGCCCATCAACGCGTGCTCGCCGAAGCGGGGCTCGCCAACATGGTTATGTTGGACACGGGGGTCTCCGCTGTTTCGGTCTTGGCAGAAGATGGCATTGCTAAAGACGAGGCCTTCTACGTTTATCAGTTCTGGCCTGAAGACGTTCGCTACTCAACGCAAATATGCACTGACTTCGGCTGTGGTGCCGCGGTTGCAGTATACGAACCAGGTTGGATGAAGAACGTGGTTGCAATGGCAAGAGCAGGCACGCTCCCGCGCGGCTCAAAGCTAAACTTATTCTTTGGAGACGATCGTTTTGGATCCATGGCTCCTCCGATTCCCGAGGCGCTCTCGCTCTACCTGAAAATGATGGAAGGGCTAGACTTGAAGTGGTCGGTCGGCACTCCCCTCACTGACAAGAGCATCATGGATACACCGTTGGCCCGAATGGCACTGGAGCGCGGTGGCAGTCTCCGCGTCGGTCTTGAGGATTACACAACCGGGCCGAGCAATCTTGAGCAGCTCGAGCGTGCGAAGGAGCTGGTGGCGTCGGTAGGCCGACGGATAATTACCGGCGCGGAGGCAATCGAATATCTCGACATTCCGTTTCCGGCGACGCGGCTTTAGCAGACTGTTGAATGTTGCTATTGCGATCGCAGAATTAGGAGAGACTAAATGTCCGCTTTGATAAATAAGCGGACATTCATCGTGTGGTTGCCATCGCCGTCGACCCCGCGTCGTTTTATCTTCGATCGGTCATGGTCGTTGGCTAGGTTTGTCTTTCTCTTGCTTGGAAGTGCTGAACAATTCCGTGGTGCCCTTGACTAGGTCCCGCCCGCGCTCAACGGCGGCTTTGCGGGTCCGCTCAAAGACCTGATCAGGCACTGCCAAATGCTCTTTCAAACGTTGCTTCTGGAGGTCAGTGATCGCATGTAAAAGTGAGTTTGTTGCGTGACCAATTTCGTTCTGCAGGGCCGTAGCCGACTCTTGGGGGTGATCCACCCCGATCTCGACGATCTCATAGATCTTCTTTCTCGCCGTGCTCAAAGCCTTGAGCCACTCATCGTATTTGATCGAGAGGCTAGGAGCATAGAAATCCACCAGCATGTGGGTTCGAGGCGGCACCTGAAAGTCAAGCGCGAAATCCTTGACTTTCGCTTGCTCGTGCTTGCTCACCGCAGTTTGGTATTTTGTTTTGCATGAATCGACCAGCTCGTAGAGTTCCTCAAGCCTGTCGCGCTCGTGCAAAAACTCCTTTTCCTTGTTGTCTTCATAGCGGCCCAAAGCATCACGATCTTGGTCAAGCTGAGACTTTGCGAAGTATCCAATCAGGACTCCAAGCAGTCCGACAAGAAGCTCTGTCATCCATGTCTCCCAAAGAAACTTTGTTGCTAGTATAGTTCTGTGCAGAACGACCACTGAATGATGTGCGTCAAATTCTGCTCAACCATTCACACGTTCAATCTGGCGGCAGCCGCATGTCCCCAACGTGGACTTTCCGGATATGAACGATGTGCGCCGAGCCGCCGTTTAGATTCCGCTTTCAGTGACAGGCACAACCTCGGATTAGGAGACCTGACAGGCGTCGGCGCTGTAGGTCTCAGCCGTCTTGCGGGGATAGGCGACGGGCACCGACGTGGGCACCAAGAAAGCTCGTTTTCGACTAAGCAAAAGAGATGGCAAGCACGATCAGTAGCACCAACGGATACACGACCCTCGACAGCCTGTTGATGCGTTGCACCTGAGTGATATTCCCGAGACTGACCAAATAGGTTGATACGACCGTTTGAATCAAACCAACAAAGACAAGCAATGTCGACAAGAGGATGAAGTCATCCATCCGCGTCAAATAGGAAACTTTCGGCAGTAGAACCGTTATCGCAAACAAATAGGCGACGAGGGTCAGAAATGCTGTCGTGGAGATGCCAATGCTTGTGCCACTCTCTTTTGGATCGAGCCAGCGGGGTATCCAGGACATGATCACGATCAGGCAGAGCGGAAAGATTACCTTCCAAACGAAGTAAGAAGGCCGCCGTTGAATCTGGATTTCCATCATGTACCCCGGCACACCCACTTCGCCTTCGAAAGGATTGTATGGTCGGGATTCTGCTTTCCAGCCAATCACATCAAAGTCAGGCAGAGAGAAGCGCTTGGCGATCCCAGACTGCCGACCCTTAGCTTGTTCCAATGGAATAAGTTTAACATCACTCTCTAGCAACCCAGCCGCCCCGATATGGATCGTCAATGTTTGCTGATCCAATGGAAAGTCTCTCAGATTGAGAGGTTGCGAGAACCAGCCCCAAATTTTTTGTCTCAAGACCACCTCGCCCGCAGGCGATACCTCTACGAATGATGGGAAGGCTGCCCAAGCTTGCTGCTGGTTGACGATAGCAAGTCGAGGTGTCCAAACGTCTGTCGTGCGCCGTATGACAGGGCCAGGACCATTATGACGGAGGACCGGATTGTCCCAACGAGCCTCATAGTAGATGCTTGCCGAAAAGTTCTGATTTGCGGAGTTAACCTCATCGACGTCGATCACATAAATCCGAATCTTGACATATGTCGGCTCGCCCCATTGGCTCGGACGCTTTAGCTCTTCAGATTTCTTGGCTTGCGCAGCACTGCTCTCTCCAGACTCCGCAATTTTTTCAATCTTACCAACCTCTGGGTCAATGCCTTGAGCGGCCAAGGGACGATATGCTTCGCCCATAGGAGTGACAAAGAGGGTAAGCAACAAAGCTGCTATGCTCACAATCCTCGGCTTGTTCCCTGAGGAGAAGAGTGAGAAGACATGCGATGCGGTTCTGGTCATTGCGCAGATGGTTGGAACAGTTAGATGCATAAACGGCAGCTGCCAGATGCATGCCTGCAAATGACATCGGTAACAACAATCGTCGATCACCAATATGGACCAGGGCTGCACAACCCTGGAATGATGTGCGTCAACCAGTGCTCCGTGACTTCAAAGACCGGTTCGGAGGAGAGACCTAACGTCCGCTACGTGGACCTTGCGGGACATTGGCGACGTGCGCCGAGGTGGCCGTTTGGATGTCCGCTTTCAGATACATAGCGGACGTCAACAATGATGAACTCGCAGCGTTGGCCTAGCCTTCTCCAAAGCTCTGTAGGTTCTTCGCCATCTCGCGTGAGAGGGGCAAATGCCTGGCATAGAAGCGCTCGATCTGATTGACGCTGGTGCCGGCATTCTTGGCTAGGTTGAAGATGTTGACCTGGCCGTGGCTCAGGATGATCCTCATGCAAATCGCAGTGTGTCGTAGGCTGTAGACACTGCGATCGCTGTCGGTCATAGGGTCATGCTTCAGACCAGTGCGATCGAGCAGCAGATTGAATTGGCGCTGAAAGATGCGTGCTGCCGTTGCGCGATTGGAATAGTGGGGCAGGAAAATGTAGTCGTCTCCACCAACATCAGGATAGCGCTTTCGCGTTCTCTGATAGGCCGCCACAGCACCTGACATCGTGTTGGCAATCCTGAATCCTGTTTTGCCGCTTCTGATGGTGACCAACAGGCGCTTGGGTTTTGTCTCAAGAGCAATGTCATCGTGCTTCAGTGCGTAGAGCTCTGAAGTCGTTGGGCGCACGAAGGAATGAACGCAGAAGAGAATGAGGTCATACAACTCTTCTGTTGCCTCAACGCCTCTGACAACAACGCCTTCCTTGGCCATCTGCTTGGCTTCGTCCAGCAGCTTTTTGTATTCGTCCTTGCTGTCTGGAACGAGAGGCGCAAACCGAAAAAACGCTCTGGGGTTGTCTTTCTGACGGACCCTTGGCGTAGACGGAACCACATCAATCAGTCCATCATCTCTGGCGACCTTCAGAACGTTTCTGAAGGTGGCCATCAGCATGTTGCGTGTTGAGGAAGATAGGTCAGCACGCTTGCGTGTCAGCCTATCAATGAACAGCTGCCAGTCTCTGGTGGTGAGTTCTCTGACATCACGCGTTCCAAAGTGACGGACCAAACCCCAGTCATCATTGTCCAGGAACAGCTTGGCGGTTCTGATGTAGTTCTTGTTGCGCTCACCTGAGTCAGCCAGTTGCTGACCCTTTTGAACAAAGCGATGTGCATAGGTTTTGAAGCTGAACTCTTGAGGCGCAGGTGCATCCTTACTGCAGATGGTTTGAGCTAGCTCTTCAGCTGCTGTCCTGGCTTCTATCCTGCTGGTCTCTTTGGTGGAGCGGACTTTGTAGCGCCCTGTCCTTGGATCAAGAACGCGTGCATAGTAGTAGGGACTGGCGTGAGTCTGATAAATAGCTAGCCCACGCCTCAGCGTGATGATCTTGCCCTTGAGCCTATGTGGAGAGCGTCTAGGCATATCCATCAGCCCTCTGAAATATAGCAAAACCTATAAAGTTAACCTATAAAGTACTGTACAACTTATTGAAATCATTTAAGTGGCGGAAAACTCTTAATCAGCGGGTCCAAGGTTCGAATCCTTGTACACCCACCAAATAACCTCCTGAAAAAATTATAAAAAACGCAGCGGTGCTGGCTTATCGAGTCTTTGATTTACCACTCCCCAATCAGCGATTTACCAATCCGCTACTTCTTTCGCTGAGACACCTCCTGCAGATGAATTGCCTGCCGGCCGAGTCTGTCTTGATCGGCATTGCGTGTGTATTTCTCGACCATCGACAGTGTCTTGTGACCAGTGATGGCCTGGATCTGGTGCGGCGTGGCGCCGGATTCCGCCAAACGATTGGCGGCCGTATTCCGCAGGCCGCGGAACTGAAGGTCGTCAGGAAGCTCGGCGGCGCTGCGGACATCGACAAACTGCTTGCGCAACCGGTCTGCTGAGAACGGGCGGCCATTGGCGTCGGTGACGAACAGGAGCGTGTCGCCTGGGAGCGTCTCTAAATACGCCTTCAGGTCACGGTGCGCCGAAATCCGCACGCTCGTTCCTGTCTTACTCTGCCGCACAGTAATGATCGATCCATCATAGCTGGTGCGTGCCATCTTGAGAACGTCACCCTGGCGTTGGCCGGTATAGAGGGCGAGCATGAAGGCGGTCATCATCGGGCCTGGTGGGCAGAGCGCTAGAAAGGTATTGACCTCGGCCTCTGTCCAGCCCCTGGTCTCTTGGGCGGCACCGACGCGCTTGATCTTCTTCGCTGGATTGGTATCAGCCAGGCCGGCATCGATTGCCCATTCAAACAGCCTGGATGCCACCTGGGTGAAGAGCTTCTGCTTTCGCGGCCGATCTTTCAGCGTCTCCCAGACCTTCTTGATGTGCTTTCGTTCAATGCCTTCTAGCGGCAGGTCGTGCCACATCTCGAACTGCAGAAGCTCACGGTCGTAGTCTTTCTGCGTCTTCGGCTTCAGAGCTTGAAACTCAGTAGAACCCCGGAAGTCTTCGATGCAGGCTTTGACACTGCCCTCGAACACAGCCTCAGGTTTCACCTCGGTCGAGGCGAGCAGCTCTGAGTAACGCCGGTGGTATTCGGCGCAGCCTGGCGGATCAGGAAGGCGCTGGTAGACGCCGTTGTGCCGGAAGTAATGGTACTCCCGGTCGGCAGCTCCCGGCTGAACCTTCACGTACTTAAGCCTTCTTGGTGGCATGCAGCCTCACCATATAGGGATCGACCGGACAGGTGCCGAGCTTAGCATCACCGCCATCTAGGTACCGATCAAGAGTGTCGGTAGAATAGGTTCCAAGGATTGGGTGTGGGCTTGGTATACACCCCTCTTTCTCAAGTCTCTCCCACCTGGACAGGGGCACGCCCCAGTAGTTGGCTGCCTCTGCTTTGTCTAATCCGCGCGGTTGGATACCCATCTCGGCGAGACGAGCACGGGCCGCATCATCACGTTTGCCCATGTCTCGTCTCAGCCTACCGCGCGCTTCGCCTGTACTTCTGGAAGAGCCAACGCCATACCGGTGTAGCCACGAACGCCATCCTTTCGCCTCTGGCGCCGTTCGCCGAGCGTCGCCTTCAGGACTTTATAGAAGTAATCCTGGCAGATGGGCATGCCGCAAGTTTCCTGGAAAGCTTCCCAGGCTTGGGTTGCCGGCAAGAAGGCGCCCTTTCGCTTGGTAGTGGTGTCAGCGATCCAGCTCTTAATGGAGGCCGCGGCGGCGTCATTAATTGCCACCACATTCGAATGCTTTGGTTCCGGCTTCCTGGTGCCAGGCGGTGGTCCCGATGGCGGTGGCCGAGGCCTGTCTTTTGGCTTCGATCTTGCTGTTCGTTTTGCCGCCGGTTTCGGTTGTTTTTCTGCTCGTACTCTTACCACCGGTTCCGCTGGTAAACTTGCCACCGGCTCGACCACCGTGACAGCCGTAGTTTCATGCGGGTTAGCGACGGCTGGAGCGGTGGCAAATTTGGCAGCGCTTTCGACGTCAATAGCGGCGTCACGTCCGCCAGCGGTTTCGGTGGCAAAAGCGTTGGCAGGAAGCGTCCTGTTTGGGCCAGCGGATGCTGGGCCGAAAATTGCGAACCAGGCAGCGGCGTTTAGGAACACCAGAGCGCTGGCGACATACACCGAGAAATTCTCGATCGGCTTGCTGGCAACGACCACCTCGGTGTTGGCGAGCTGCTGGCGAAGCTCGCGCACTTCCTGCCTGGCTTTGGCGATCTTCATGTTGGTCTCGCGCCGCTCCGATCGCTTAAATCGTTTAGCGTCCAGAGACATCAGCCTCTCGACGTTTTTCTGCGCGAGATTGAGGTCGGATTTGATTGCTAAGTAGACGTCCTGCCTTGTATCGCCGGGGCCGAAACCGCTGCGATGTTATTTTCTAACCAGACTTTGGTGGAGTGCCAGGATGTGAGCGCGCAGATTCCCCAAACGAGGACCGCTGCTGTCGCTGTTACCTCATCACACCTGGCCCACCAGTAACAGGCGGCGAAGGCGGAGGCGATAAGAAGGATGTCGATGACTATGGCGAGACCGCCAAGTGCCGTTTTTGTCGTGAGCGTCAAGCCGGCGATGGTGACGTAAGAGGTCGTGCTGCCGAGCGATGTCAACGCGTTGATGTTAGCCGTTGCCAGGACGAGCCAGAGTCCGAAGCAAGCGATCGCGCCAAAAACCTGGAAAAATTTCATCCCACTTCATCTTTCTTCTAATGAGTTTCGATCACGACCAAGTCCTTGATCGTGTTGAGATAACGAAGAAAAGAAGAAGAGAGCACGGCTACCAAGAAGGGAGCCGCTTGAACACTCTGCAGAGCCGGGAGTCGCACATCAGTTTAATGCCGTGTGCTGACTCTTTTGGGGCGAGAGTGCCTTGCCGGGGCCAATCTAAGCCGATTCGGGCCTTCTATGTAAGTCGAGCAAACGCGTGCGCTGCGCTCTCCTGCTGACGGTGACTAGGGCCCTTCGGACCCAAGCTAACCTGGTCCAAGGCTTTTCCTCTTTGAAACAGCAGGAAAGACCATCGGGTCGCGTAAGCGCCAATGTCAGCGTCTGGCAAAGGCCTCTCTGAGCATCGTCAATGCTTGGGCCCTGAGGTTGGGGCATTATATGCAACCCAGAAACTGGTAGCCCGATTAATGAACGAGCTATTCGCGTCGCGCCGGCTGTTGCCAGCGCTTCCAACGTGCATGGGCATGACACGAACATGATGAGGCCAATCCGTATGACTGACGACGACAGAGACGAAGCACCCATCTCATTCCCGAGCGCCCGTCTAGAGAAGTGGAAGGACTGGGCGAGAGCGTTGGGCGCGCTCGGTGTGCGTGAAAGTGACCATGTGATGCATTGCGCGAGTGCGCTGAAACAGGCGCCCAACGTTCGAAATGCTAGGGCCCTTATAGAAGCCGTCGAAGCAACTCTGGAGCGTAATGGCAATGCCGCGCTCCGGGCCCAAGCTCGGGCGCTGCTCATTGATCTGGACAATGAGATTTCGAGGGCAACCGGGGACTAGTCTGGCACCAGTCACTCGACGGGTGCCACTAGAGCGGCATGGCGTTCGTTATGTGTGATCTTTATTCGCCTGGTGTGGTCCGCTTCACTCCCGAAAGCGGACATCCCAGCGCCAGCCGTGACGCGCTAGACTGATGTCCGCAATGTCCACTTAGCGGACTCTTTCGGTTCCGCGACTAAAGTGACCGTTGAGTGTTACCACGTGGTCAATCAGCGGCTCGTCAAGATCTCGATACGCTTCGCAATTAACTCTCGCCGCCGTTTGCGTGAATTCTCTCGAAACATTGGCGCCTCGAATGTGTGATAGCAAGTAAACAACATAGCTCTTGTCTCGAGGTCGTCGCCCGTGAAGCCAAGCTCGGAAAATGCCCCACGCACGAAATCCAGTCGCATCCGATTGGCGTGTCTGACAGCTCGCGCTGCTTCTCGGTCCTCCAACGCCCATTGACGGATTGCAAGCTCGTACTGCGTCAGCTCATTTTCGAGGATTAGCTCAGCAGTTCTCACCAATCGGCTCTTTGGTTCGAGTGCCAACACCTCCACATTCTCGGTGATCACCTCGGTAATCTCGTGGACCCAATAGTCGAGCAACTGCCGCAGAAGCTCTTCGCGATCCCTGAAGTGCCAGTAGAATCCGGCTTTCGCTATGCCCAATGATCGGGCGAGTCCCTCCACGGTCAGGCCAGCAATGCCCTTCGTGCAAACAGATTTGAGCGCCATGTCGAGCCATTCGGCTCTGGTAACGCCGCGATGTGATCCCTTGGCGGCCATTCGAACCATATACCCCAATGCGGTGCAGCTTATTAGCTAGACGCTATCGTCTAGACATGCTCGTACAGAGCGCTAAGCTGAAATGTGTGACCAAGGCCACGTCGATACGTATCGGCATTCAGCGGAAGAGAAAAGACGGCACAATGGTCCAAAACCTGCAGCGGGGAGGAGTATGAAAAATGTTCGGACGTTTGAGTATTCGCAGATTTCCAGTCATGATTGGAATAGGCGCGATAGTTGTGGCCGGCTCAACTGCAACGTCAAACGCCCAGCAGGTCGTCGATGCTCCATTCACTAAGGTTCTGGAGAAGCACGGCGCCCAGTGGGCTCAGGAAGACAAGGAAATCGACGCCAAGCTAGCAGCGCTAGAGAAAAAGTTTCGCAAGAAACCCAACATCATCATGGTGCTCACCGACGACATCGGCTGGGGGACGCTTGGCGCCTATGGCGGTGGCAAGGTCGTCGGAGCGCCAACACCGAATCTTGATAAAATGGCCCGGGATGGAATGAAATTTCTCTCCGCCTATTCCGAGCCGTCGTGCACCCCCACCCGCCTCGCTCTGCTTACTGGGCGCCAGCCGCACCGCACCGGCGTGAACGTCGTGCTTTGGCCGGGCCAGAAACAGGGGCTGGTGGCCGAAGAGGTCACGATTGCCGAGCTTCTCAAGGCGGGCGGCTATGACACCGCCATGTGGGGCAAGTGGCATGTCGGCGATGTGTATGACGAACACCTGCCGCACAACCAAGGCTTCGACTACGCCCAGTACTCGCCGTACAACGGTGCCATCTGGGCTTGGCAGGACTCTGCCGAGTGGATCAGTAAGTATGCCGGAACGGCAGGCAAGCAGCCCTTTTTTATGGATGTGCCAGAGAACTATTTTGAACGCTTCGGTTATGAGCCACACTACGTCTATGAAGCGCGCGCCGGGGAAAAGCCAACGAAGGTGATGCCGGCAAATTGTAAGAACTATCAGGACATCGACGACAAACGCACCGACGCGATCATCAAGTACGTCAAGGATCACGCCAAGAGCGAGAAGCCCTTCTTCATCTACTTCCCGTCCGACGCGACCAACGCGGTCTGCGCAAACCCGAAGAAGTACCGGTTCGCCGAGCATGTTGACAGCGCCAACAACATGGCCGTCACCTTAGTTCAGCATGATGCGAATATGGGACGACTGCTCAAGAGCCTTGAAGACCTCGGCATCGCCGAAAATACGCTCGTCATCTGGTATAGCGACAACGGGCCGATGCACGGTTTTTTCCCGAACGCCGGCTATAGCCACTTCCGCGGCGGCAAAGGCGATGTAACCGAAGGCGGCGTGCGCGTTCCCGCCCTCGCCTGGTGGCCGGGCGTAATCGAGCCGGGCCAGGAACCGATCGATCTGCTGCACGTCAGCGATGTCTACACCACGCTGGCGCGTATCGGCCGCGTCAAAGATAAAATCCCTAACGACCGGGTCATCGATGGCATCGATCAGACGGCATTCTTACTGAAAGGGGAGGATCATTCGCGGCGTGAATACATTTTCCACTACAGCGGAAGCGAAATCGGGGCGGTGCGGTTTGGCAAGCTCAAGATGCACTTTAAGGGATTTCAAGGCGGCCTAGCGAAGTTCGACATGTACAACATTCTTCGCGATCCTCGCGAGGAAGTAGGCGACAAGGTCGGGATCTATCCGTACCTGCACGCCCCGGTGCCCTTCGGTCAGTTGGTACAGATGCACCTCGAGCAGATCAAAAAGTTTCCCGACCGCGTTCTTGATCCCGTGACGGGCAAGGAGATTCAAACGGCCAAGCGACCGACGAGCAGTTGGGAGATTGGCCCGGACATGAAGTGAATCCAAAATTCCCGCACCGGGTTCAGAAAGCCTATCCGCGCGACTTCGACCTCCCGTTTGCTCCGGAGGGGCGCTATTCAACATAAGCGGGCAACGATCTTTGCGCTGGTATAGTCAATTTGCGCATGTCCGCTTATTGATCAAAGCGGACATAGCCGGCCTCTGACGATCACTGCTCAGGCATGTTCTGCTTTACCTCCGAAAGCGGACATCGCCCATTGGAGTTGCGGGCCTATTGCTAGCCAGGTTTCTCAAGCAATTCATCCCGGATGCGATAAACCTGCCGCCGGGACACTCCAAGCTGTGCTCAGGCTGCTTCGTTTTTTCGAAGTTGCCTCTGTTCAAGGCCGACACCGGCGAGGTTGTGCGGTGACGTTTTCAGCTGATCGGCTCGCTGCGCATACCTGCGAGGCATTTCCATTGTCTTGTGCCTGGTAACGCTTGAGATGGCTCTAAGGTCAGCGCCGCTCTCCGCGGCTGTCGTCGCAAAACCAACCCGCAGACTGTGGCCGCTGAACTTGTCCGCTTCGGCCTGGGCAGTCGCCAGGGGAACGCCCTTGCGGACGTGATGGTCGGCCACCCGCGTCTTGATGATGAGCGCAACGGATTGCGCGTGCATGCGTCCGAAAATCTTACCGCCTTTCGTCACCCGCCGCAGAAGCGGCTCCCCTGGCCCGATCCCCGCCTCTTCGAGCCAGGCTTCGATTGCTTTAACAGCGTCGGCATTCGGCGCGCGTGGGATTGTGATGGGTTCCGGTTTGTTGCCGGCCGTCTTGGATCGCGGGAGGGTCAGCTCAATCGTTGTGGCCTTGATTTGAATGAACCCGGTGCCAGAGCCGAGCTTATCGAAGTCGAGCCCGACCAGTTCTGAGCAGCGCAATGCAAACACGTACCCGAGGGCAAACAGTGCGGCGTCGCGACGGCCTTTGGGGGGCGCCTCACATGCCGCAACGATGTCCATCACGTCCAAGGCGCGAAGCGGCTCGACCTGGCGCTGCACCGAGCCATGCTCGCGGGCAATGCCCTTCATGACGTGGACGAGGTCGGGATGGCTGGTGTCAAACGGCTGACCCTTGGCGGCGTGCATCGATTTGAGGGCAGCGATTGCGGTGCGCAGGGTTCCGACCTTTTGACCGGCACCTGCGCGGTCGGTGAGCCAGTGAGAAGCGTCAGTCGGATCTGCAGGCAACCCTGGACGCTCGTGCTCGTCGCACCACTTGAGCCATAGTTTGATTTGTGCAGCGTAGTAGCGGCGCGTGTGCGGGCTCAAGGCTGATTGAGTGTAAGCGCGGGCGCGCTCCGCAAGCTTCTGGCGCTTGGTCAGGACTGTGGTCTGTTGAGATGGCTCTGGAACGCTTTTCGACATGTCTGACCCCCGATCTTCAGATGGCATTACTAGTGATTAGCGCAATAGTCAAATGTAAAAATAGGGGTATTTTGCGAGCTTTATTCCGTGCCTCGCCTGGGTCGAATCCTGGCCCAATTCCGCCTCCCGGTTGCTCAAGGTTTAAAGGTTGAAGCAACGACGCTCTCAGCGGCGGCGCCTATACAAAAAAGTGCGATAAACTCTACCCCTCCGACGACCGCTCGACTAATGTAGTCGGTATCCAACAGTACTTTTTGAATTTTTCTTGAGTAAGCGAGAAATTATGGAAAGCATCCTACCTCTGATCATTCAACTCATCAGCGGCGCCGTCGGCGGCAACGTCGCTGGTGCGCTCTTTAAGAACATCAGCCTCGGCACACTTGGCAATTCGATCGCGGGTATCGTTGGAGGCGGCCTTGGCGGTCAAATCCTCCAAGCTCTTCTGGGAGTAGATGCTGGCGCGGCTGGAGCTGCTGCGAATCTCGACATCGGGGCAATCTTGTCTCAGATCGCCGGCGGTGGTGTCGGTGGCGGTGTGCTCATGGCAATTGTAGGCTTGATCCGTTCGGCCCTCGCCAAAGGCTAACTCTTCACTGGCGTTCGAAGCGTCCCCAAGCCCTTCGCATTTGGTTATCCATCACTGAATGTCCACTATGTGGACTTTAAGGACATTGGCTATGTGCGCCAAGGTCAGCGCCTGGATGTCCGCTTTCGGAAGTAAAGCGGACAATGCCTGGGTGTACCGGTGCGGGAACACTGCGCAGCGTCGGTTTGTTGCTGCGACAAATCGGATCGGTGAGGGGGCACTTTGAGAATCGTCAATTCATTTTATCTGCAACCTTGCTATTCAAGCGACAGGTTCAAGAGCAGCGCTGAAAGATCAGCTGCCCCCCGTGCTGATCACCCCCGTCACCGCCCAGCTCTTGAGCAAAACTAATGAGTACGCGTAAATCCCACCACGCCACCGGATCCCTCCCTCGGTTCGGTGGCGTTTGTTTTGCCAACGCGCAAGCCTCGTTGTCGTGATCTGGCTCTATGGCGGGACATCAGCCTATGCCGTCCGCCTGAGGGGTGACATTCGCCGCAAAGCAATCCTGATGTCACGAAGGGAAGCGTAACATCACAAGGTGCCCTGGACGCATACTCAAATGGCACACAAGCTTTGGCGGCAAGCGTGCGCATTCACTATTGAAAGCAGCTGCAACACCCGCATGACTGGCGTACCAACCTCGCCCTTTCCACAGCTAGGCGTTTGGCAAGCGAGATTGTTCCATTCAGTTTCAGGTAGAAGAAATTTAACTCGGAATTTTTGCGGCGGGGTGGACGTGCGTAATAGAAGTGATCCGGTGATCGGTGCTCCACGCGTTGAACCTGTTGAAGCAGAAAAGATGCACTACGGCACCTGGGAAATGAAGAGCCTAGGCCAGGGCGGGACCCTTAGTAGAGCTAAGCTTTAATCGAAGGGCGGACCATCACCGAACATCCCGCCAAGCTGGACAAGTTCACCGAGACATTGCGCATCTTGGTTATGATTGCGAGGGACGTGATGTTTTCACGGGGCATGCGATTTCTAGCTCTGACCATTTTATTGGGAATGGTCATTCCTCAATATGGCTGCACTGAGAGCGAGGATCTACTTGCTCTGAACTGGCAGGCTTATGATCTTTATCGTCAGGGCAAATATCCCGAGGCAATAAAGGTCAATAAACACGCCTTTGAGGTGGCCAAGAATATATTCGGCCCCGACCACTGGCGGGTCGGCTCGATACTCATCGGCCGCGCCAATATATACAAGAAACAGGGCCGCTATGGCGAAGTTGAACCGCTGTATAAGCGCTCACTGGCCATCCGTGAAAAGGCGCTCGGCCGCGACCACGCGAAGGTCCGTGAGACGCTCAGCAGCCTCGCCTTGCTGTACCAGAGCCAAGGCCGCTACGACGAAGCCGAGCCGCTTTTTCAAAGGGCCCTGGCGATCCGTGAAAAGGCGCTCGGCCCCGACCACCCGCAGGTCAGCTTGGCGCTCAAACCCCTCGCCGAGCTGTACATGCGCCTTGGCCGCTACGACGAAGCCGACCCGCTCTATGAGCGTTCACTGGCGATCTGGGAAAAGGCGAAGGGCCCCCACCACCCGGAGGTCAGCTCGTTGCTCAGCGACCGCGCTAAGCTGTACCAGAGTCAAGGGCGCTACGCCGAAGCCGAGCCGCTTTTTTCGCGGGCCCTGGCGATCTGGGAAAAGGCGAAGGGCCCCGACCACCGGCAAGTCGGAACAGCGCTCAATAGCCTCGCCGAGCTGTACAAGAGTCAAGGCCGCTACGCCGAAGCCGAACCGCTTTATAAGCGTTCACTGGCGATCGCCGAAGAGGAGCTGTTCCCCGAGCACCCTGATGTCGGCTCGTCGCTCAACAACCTCGCCGGGCTGTACGACAAACAAGGCCGCTACGACGAAGCCGAGCCGCTTTATAAGCGTTCACTGGTGATCTGGGAAAAGGCGAAAGGCCCCAACCATCGGCTTGTCGGCACGTCGCTCAACAACCTCGCAGAGCTATACCGCGCACAGGGCCGCTACGACGAAGCGGAGCCGCTTTTTAAGCGTTCACTGGCGATCAGCGAGGACGCGCTCTCCCCCGATCACCCGGATGTCGGCACATCGCTCAACAACCTCGCCGGGCTGTACGACAATCAAGGCCGCTACGACGAAGCCGAGCGGCTTTATAAGCGTTCACTGGTGATCTGGGAAAAGGCGAAGGGCCCCAACCATCGGCTTGTCGGCACGTCGCTCAACAACCTCGCAGGGCTATATCGGGTCCAGGGCCGCTACGGCGAAGCCGAAACGTTTCACCAGCGCTCACTGGCCATCCGTGAAAAGGCGCTCGGCCCGGACCACCCGGATGTCGGCACGTCGCTCAACGGCCTCGCCTTGCTGTATGGGGACCAGGGACGCTACGACGAAGCTGAACCGCTTTACAGGCGCGCAGTGGCTATCGCGAAAAAGGCGCTCGGCCCCGATCACCCGGATGTCGGCCAATCGCTCAACAACCTCGCCGGGCTCTACTATGGTCAGAGCGATTGGACGCGTGCGACCGAGTATTACAAGCGTGGCACCGACGTGACCACTCGACGGACGCGCCGCGGAACCCAAATTTTAGGCCAGGGCCTCACCGGAAAGAAAAAGAGTGAAGCCGCGCAATCAAGCCGTTATTTCCGGATTCTTGTAAAGTCCGCGCATCGTCTCACGCGGCGCAATGAAAAAGCCTCGGCAAAGATCGCAGCAGAGATGTTCCAGGTCGCGCAATGGGCTGCCGGATCGGGAGCTGCCGCTTCGCTTGCCAAGATGGCCGCGCGTCAGGCGACGGGCAATCCGCAACTAGCGCAGCTGGTTCGCGAGCGCCAAGACCTTGTTGATGAGTGGCAGAAGCGCGATGCGGCGCGCAGTGCTGCCGTTGCCCAACCGTCTTCCAAGCGAGACAGGCAGAACGAGGCAAAGAACATTGCTCGTCTTTCAACCATCGACAAACGCATTGCCGAAATCGACAAGCGCCTGACCGCAGACTTTCCCGATTACGCGGCGCTTGCCAATCCCCAACCATCGAGTGTTTCTGAGCTGCAAAAGCAGCTCAAAGCAAACGAGGCCTTGGTCCTGTTTCTCGATACGCGAAAATTGAAGCGGACGCCGGAAGAAACCTTCATCTGGGTTGTTACGAAGACAGCAAACCGGTGGGTGCGCAGCGATCTTGGCCCGAAGGCTCTTAAGTATCATGTCGATGCGCTGCGCTGTGGGCTCGATGAAGAGGGCGCCTGGGAGGGCACGCGCTGCGTTGACCTTCTGGGTGTTGGGCATGACCCTTCTTCGGGCCAGCCACTGCCATTTCGACTGGCCCGCGCGCACAGCCTCTACAAGTCATTATTCGGCAAGATCGAGGACCTTATAAAAGGCAAAGATCTGCTGATTGTGCCATCGGGTCCGCTGACACAATTGCCGTTCCAGGTTCTGGTCACAAGGAAGCCGGACGCCTATGAGCCGACACGTCAAGCTTTCACGAAAGCGTCGTGGCTTGCCAAGCATCACGCGATTACCGTTCTGCCGTCGGTGTCGTCGTTGGCTGCATTGCGTGCCCATGCCAAAGCCAGCAAGGCGCCCCAACCGTTTGTCGGCTTTGGTAATCCGCTTCTTGATGGAGATGCTGAATCCGCCAAGCTTGCGCGCTCAATTCAAGGATGTGCCGGAGTTGGTAAAACCCGCACGGCACATCTTCGTGGCAAACGATCAGCTATTCTGCCTATGGGGCGAGGCACCCGCTTGGCCGACGTGGGACTACTACGTTCGCAACTCGCCCTACCAGAGACAGCTGATGAGCTGTGCATGGTCGCGCGCAATGCCGGAGCACGGAATGATGATATTTATCTGGGGCAGCGCGCGACGGAAGCCGGCATCAAATCGCTCAACGAGACGGGGAAGCTTGCAAGCTACAAGGTTCTTCACTTTGCCACTCACGGCGCATTGGCTGGCGAACTAACGGGCTCAGCCGAGCCGGGGCTTATCTTATCTCCTCCGCCAACGGCAACGACGACGGATGACGGTTATCTTTCCGCTTCTGAAGTTGCCGGTCTTAAGCTTGATGCCGATTGGGTAATCCTATCGGCCTGTAATACGGCCGGCGGTGAGACTCAGAGCGCTGAAGCGTTATCAGGCCTCGCAAAGGCATTCTTCTATGCGGGTGCGCGCTCGCTGCTCGTCTCGCACTGGTACGTTGATAGTTATGCGACAGTCGCACTGATTACCAAGGCCTTCGATGCGTTGAGGCGTGATCCGAAGATCGGACGTGCCGGAGCGTTGCGGCAGGCTATGCTTTCGCTGATTACAGAGGGCGAGTACACGTGGCATCCCTCTAAATGGGCGCCCTTTGTAGTCGTGGGTGAGGGGGGAAAGTGACGACCCTGTAAGTGCAATTTAGGGCTGAGGACCAATCTAATCCGCTTCAGCGTCGACGGGCGTTTTCGGTTTCAAAACCTTTGCCTGAAGCTCCCGGATCCTGGCGAAGCGATCAGCTTTAGTGCGGTCCTGGACAGTGACGTCGACTTTTGCAGGCGCCGGGTTGTCCTGGTACCCGAGCCAAGATTTTTGCTTTGCCAGGAACCTGGCTTGCGCTGGGTCTTGTTTCGCTTGCTCCCAGAGAAGCTGGCGCAACTGCACGCGGCCGAGGTCTTTTCCTTGATACCAGGCTTCCCTGGCTTCCGGGTTCGCTCGGAAGAGCTTCTGCAAGGTATCAACGTGCACCTGAAGGATGGCCGCGGCTTCCTTCTGCGTGCACATCCGGCTGGCGAGTGAGCGAAGGGTCCCGAGGGTCTGCTCCGTCGGTTCCAACTTCCGCCGGCGTGGTACTTTTTATCGAAAAACGAGTCGAGACCTGGCGTCGCGCTTTTTCAAGAGATGCCCCAGATCTATAAGATAATCATTCGCGGTTTTCTTCGCGATAGCAGCCAGTTAGGCGATCAAAACGCCTTCATGTGCAGATGGCTGAATATAACCCGATTCGGCGTCCAGTCGCAGGGGCGGTTTAAGCTAGAAAGCATGTCTAGGTGCAGACCGTTGCCTGCGTAAGGTACCCCTTCATCAGTGGGCCGGTGGCCACGTAACTGGCGCCGCCGGTCAGTTATCTTTTAAGAGAGTATTGGAATGCTTTTTCGCCGCACGCGTTCTATCCAAAGCGCTCTGCGAGCCTAGCTCAATGGGAGAGTGGCGGCTCTATCTAGCCGTAGGCAGAGGTTCGATCCCTTTCGTCCGCCCCATATCCTCAGTGGCTTGGGGCTTCGTGAAAGTTAAATTTCGAGGATCGTGCCTCCAGCCATCAAGTCTGATTCCTGGAACGGTCCCATTGTTGGCTGAATCTGCTTTGGAACGATCCGGCTGCCTTTCCGTGTCGTTGAAGTGCAATCTCGTCATGAGCGAGCCGCCGGTCATTGCCACGCACCGGCTAGCAAGTCGTTACTCAGTCGCCAGTGTCACTCAACGCTGGCGGCTTTTTCCTATTGGCTGCCTCATTAGTGGGCAAAGTTTAATGACTAACCACGTTCCACACTCGCGTCCGCGCTCCTAAATATGGGGTCCGCGCAGGCAGTGCTCCCCCGCTACTGCCGTGCGGAAAGCCGGTACACGCTTTCAACCGGCTCGCCGCCAGTTTGCACCCCCCGTGAGCTGGCGGCTTGGGGCGTGGTGAAGGGACTTGTCGAATGTGTCGCAGCCCTTATCGGACCGTTCGTTGTTGATACAGAATTTCGATTGATCATCATCAATCCGGGCAGCGTCGGCCAGCGTTAAAATTATTTAATTGCGCACGATAGACCCCCGTTATCGAAGCCAGCGGGGTAGGCCGGTACGCACCGCCACCCCCATTGCGACCGGCACATATTGGCCGCCAGTTTGCCCCCGCGAGCTGGCGGCTCACTTTTTGTCGGCTTACCTTCCAAAACATGACCAAGCCAAGAAAGATGCCCGGCCCCTGGGCCGATGTTGAGCTTTAGGGGGCGTAGCTGTAGGCATAAGTACGCGCCGGATAAGTTGGAGATGGGCATGACCAAAAGGGATCAAGTCATCGCTTTCATGAGCATGTGCATAGGATTTGCCGGTGGTATCTACTTGATTGTGTGGGCGCTCAGTGATGAACAGTTCCATATTCTCGTTGCCTTCATGCTGCTCATGGCAGGCATAATCCCTATCCTATCTCTGAGCGAAAAATACCGCCGGAATGCGGAAGCCGAGTGCAGCAGACTGCGAGGTGAGCTGGAGGCCGTCGGGTTGCCAGAAAGATTGGCGGCAGGTGGATAGTGATGAGGAGGGTTCGTCGTGATCAGGTCGGCACTCATAACACTGCATTAACGGCGTAGCCGTTTGAACCATGGGATTTGATGTTCGGCTTTGGCGAGGAGGATGCCGCAATCACGCCAGGTTGGGACTTGCAGGGAAGTGCTGGACTATCTTGGCCTGATGGCTGGCCTGCCCCCAATCGCGGTGCCAGTATCTAAGTTAGAATCCGGCCGCCATGGGCCAGCATCTGGGCTGGCCGGAGCCGTAGCGTAGGTCAGTTCAGATGCTGGAGGCAAGATCGCTTCCGGTGCTGGGGGCTGGTAGCCGAGTGAAGAGTGCGGCCGGACCGCATTATAATGGCGTCGCCATTGCTCGATCAGCACCTGGGCTTCTCGTAGCGTTGTGAAGATTTCCATGTTCAGTAGCTCGTCTTTGGGTTTCGAGTTGAAGCTCTCACAATAGTCGTTTTCCCACGGACTGGCCTGCCCCCAATCGCGGTGCCAGTATCTAAGTTAGAATCCGGCCGCCATGGGCCAGCATCTGGGCTGGCCGGAGCGTAGCGTAGGTCAGTTCAGATGCTGGAGGCAAGATCGCTTCCGGTGCTGGGGGCTGGTAGCCGAGTGAAGAGTGCGGCCGGACCGCATTGTAATGGCGTCGCCATTGCTCGATCAGCACCTGGGCTTCTCGTAGCGTTGTGAAGATTTCCATATTCAGCAGCTCGTCTCTGAGTTTTGAGTTAAAGCTCTCGCAATAGCCGTTTTCCCACGGACTGCCTGGCTCTATGTAAAGCGTCTTGACGCCGATCCGAGCAAGCCAGCCTCGCACGTTCTTCGCGATGAACTCAGGCCCATTGTCGGAACGAATATGTTCCGGCGTGCCGTGTTCGACGAAGAGATCAGCAAGGCAATGCAACACGTCGTCCGAACGCAGACGCCGCGCAACAACAATGGCCATTGAACGGCGCGTGAACTCGTCAATGATCGTGAGCATCCGGAAGGGACGGCCGTCCTGTGTGCGATCGTGAACAAAGTCGTAGCTCCACACGTGGTTTTGCCGCTCAGGTCGCAAACGCACGCACGAGCCGTCGTTCAGCCAAAGCCGACCGCGCTTAGGTTGCTTCATGGGAACTTTGAGCCCTTCCCGCCGCCAGATGCGGTGAACCCGCTTGACGTTCACCTTCCAGCCTTCCGCGCGCAGCAGCGCCGTCACACGCCGGTAGCCATAGCGCCCGTACCGCTTGGCAAGACGGATGATTGCGGCAGTCAGCCTTCTCTCGTCGCTGCGTGTCTTAGGCTGACGTCTCTGCGTTGTGCGAGACTGTCCCACCACCCGGCAGGCGCGGCGTTCGGAGACCGCCAATCGCGCGCGCACGCGGGTCACGCACGCTCGCTTTCTGGAAGGGCTCAGTATTTTCCCTCGAGAGCTTCCTTAAGGATCAACTTGTCGAGTGTCAGCTCAGAGACGGCCTTCTTCAGCCGCTCGTTCTCCCGCTCCAGATCCTTGAGCTTCTTTGCCTGATCAAGCTTCAGACCGCCGTAGTCCCGGCGCCATCGATAATAACTCTGCTCGGAAATGCCCAAGCCCCGGCAAATCACGCCGACCGTCTCACCCTGGTTCAGCTTTACCTCAGCTTCTCGCAACACGCCGATGATCTGTTCTGTCGTGTACCGCTTCCGTGCCATTCCATCGTCTCCTCATCTGAGGTTCGAAATAGCCGGATTCGCTTAATCAGAATGGTACCGTTTCAGGGGGGCAGGCCACCGCAATCGACTTTATCAAGCGCAAGACCGAAGAAGGCGTGCCATGGTTCGTCTGGTGGAACGGTACTCGCATGCATGCCCGGACCTACGTGAAAGATGAGATGCGCATCAAGGCGGACGAAATCGTCGGTAGGCATGTGGATGAGTATCAGGCTGGCATGATCGAACATGACATGCATATCGGTCAGTTTCTTGATCTGTTGGACGAACTGGGTATCGCCGACAACACCATCGTGCACTATTCGACTGACAATGGCCCGCATTTGAACAGCTGGCCAGATGCGGCAATGACACCGTTCCGCGGTGAAAAGAACACCAACTGGGAAGGTGGCTGGCGTGTGCCGTCAATGGTGCGCTGGCCCGGCAAGATCGAGGCCGGTACCATCAGCAACGAGATCATGCACCACATGGACTGGTTGCCAACCTATCTGGCCGTGGCCGGAAATCCGAACATCAAGGAACAGCTGAAAGCTGGGGGTGTTAAGGCAATCGGACGCGAATACAAGGTGCATCTGGATGGCTATAACTTCCTGCCTTACCTGACCGGTGAAACCAAAAAAAGGGTCCGCGTCACGAGATCTTCTATTTCTCGGATGACGGTGATCTGACCGCGCTGCGCTATGATGAGTGGAAGGTCATTTTTCTCGAGCATCGTTTCCCGCAGACCCTGCAGGCCTGGGCCGAACCATGGACCGAACTGCGCATTCCGCTTCTGTTCAACCTGCGCCGCGACCCTTACGAGCGCGCGAACATCACGTCCAACACCTATTGGGACTGGTATATTGATAGGGCCTATCTGATGCTGCCAGCGGGAGCCTACACGGCGAAATTCCTGGCGACATTCGAGGAATTCCCACCGCGTCAAAAAGCCGGCAGCTTTACGATTGGCGACGCCAAGGACAAGATCTTTAGTGCGATGGGTTCCAAATAAGCTGATCTGATTCCAGCCCTCGGCCCGCCGTAGATTCGGCGGGCCGGGTTCGACAACCGACAGGAGCGCGTGGAAAGGCGATGACCGAAATCACCGAGTAAAAGCTGATCACGCAAGGCCGTTCGATCCTACTGTGCTCTCACGAGGGTGTTGTCAAGGTAATGCGGCTGCTGAGTTGTTGCCGTATGCTATCAACGTCCGATGAGCAGTTCTTCCTATCGTCGCCATCGCTTCCCGGCCGCTGTGATCCAGCACGCGGTTTGGCTGTACTTTCGCTTTCCTCTGAGCCTGCGCGATGTCGAGGATATGTTGTCCCAACGCGGCATCGATGTCTCGTATGAAACGGTCCGCCGCTGGTCGTTTGAGTTTGGCTTGGCCTATGCCAGAAAACTAAGACGCTCGCACCCGCGTGCTGATACGCGTTGGCATCTCGATGAAGTCTTCGTCTCGATCAACCGCAAGAACGTATACCTGTGGCGCGCCGTTGATTGCGAGGGAGAGGTCCTGGACGTGCTGGTGCATTCGCGCCGAAACAAGCGAGCAGCCTTGAAGCTGATGCGGAAACTGCTCAAGTCACAAGGCTTCTCGCCAGACGCCGTCATGACAGACAAACTGCCATCATATGGCGCGGCATTGAGCGAACTTGGGCTGAGAGCTCGCCATTTAACCGTCGGTCGGATCAACAATCGGGCCGAGAATTCGCATCTGCCGGTCCGGCAGCGAGAACGACGGATGCAGCGCTTCAAGTCCGCCGGGTTAGCTCAGAGATATCTTTCAACCCACGCCGCCATCTACAATACCTTCAACGTTCAGCGCCATCTCATATCACGCAGAACAATGCGACAGTTCGGAGCGGCAGCTATGGACAGGTGGGACGCTGTGACTGCTGCGGCGTGAAACATGGCGACGTCGTGCATTTTTCGCACGGCATACGTGCTAACGTGACAATATTAGGGATAGGGCGCTTGGCTTCACACTGTTCTATAAGTCACGCCCGCAGCTGCCGTGGAATCATCGACCAAAGTCAAGAACGGCCGCGAGCGCCGGTGTAGAACCGCCAATCCAAAATAAGGAGTAACCCGTTGGGACACGAGCATCAGTATCCTAGCCGGCGTGACATTCTAGCCGGTGGCACGGCGATGGCGGCCTTGACTGTGGCGCCATTGTGGAGCGCCCATGCGAAAGATGCATATCGGCTGACAGCGCTGCCCGGAAATGCCCGCATCAAGCCAGAGCCAGCCGGCGAAACTATGATCTGGAGCTATGATGGGCAGGTTCCTGGCCCCTTGATCCGTGCGCGCCAGGGCGAGAAACTGCGGATCGAATTCCAGAATAAGTTGGAAGAACCGACCACTATTCATTGGCATGGGTTACGCATCCCCAACGCCATGGACGGTGTGCCGGAACTAACCCAGCCGCCCGTGAATCCGGGCGAGAGTTTTGTCTACGAGTTCGAACCACCGGACGCTGGCACCTTCTGGTATCACCCTCACGTGCGCTCGGACGTGCAACTCGCCCGCGGCCTCTACGGAGCGCTGATCGTGGATGAGGCGAACCCGCCGAAGGTTGATCGCGATCTGCTCTGGGTCTTGGACGATTGGCGGTTGCGGGGCGACGGTTCCATCATTGACGATTTTGCTCACCGCCACGACATCAGCCATGAAGGCCGCATGGGAAACACCATCACCATCAACGGCCGGCCATCAGGCCTGGTGTCGGTTCGCCCAGGCGAACGCTTGCGGCTGAGGCTTATCAACACGGCAAACGCACGCGTCTTCGGTCTGCGCTTCAAGGGCGGCGTGAGCACAATTGTTGCGCTCGACGGCCAACCGGTTACACCGCATCCACCGGAACGTGCTCGCGTTGTACTGGGGCCCGGTATGCGGGCCGACCTGATCATCGACGTGCCGACCGGTGCGGACGGCAGTATCTCTGTCGTCGATGACTATTATGGAGACAAGGCATACACACTGACGAAACTGGTGCCGAAGGGCAAACCGCTGCGCGCAGCGCCGCCGCCACTCGAAGCCCTGCCGGAAAATCCCTTACCTGAACCCGACATTGCGCGCGCGGAAGTCCAAGAGGTGCTGATCGAGGGCGGATCTAAAGGTTATCTGGAAGAAGCGATTTACAAGGGCGAGAAATTCAGGCCACGCACCTTGTTTCGCAAGCACCGCAAAATCTGGACGCTGAACGGCGTTGCTGCTCATAGTATGACTATGGAGCCCATGTTTACCCTAAAGCGCGGCCGCAGCTATTTGTGGAAGATCAAGAACGATACAGCTTGGGATCATCCCATGCACCTGCATGGCCACCATTTCCGCATCCTGAAGCGAAACGGTAAGCCCGTGGCCCACAAGCCTTGGGTCGATACGGTCTTGTTGCATTTGGACGAAACGGCGGAGGTCGCTTTTGTCGCGGACAATCCTGGCGATTGGCTGTTTCACTGCCACGTCCTAGAGCATCACGTCGGTGGTATGGGTGCCGTGATACGGGTCGGCTAGGCTCCGCCAAAGGATCAATCATAGTCTCATCAATGCAAATTGGTCGGCACCGGGTCAAAAGCGGCCCTGCTCGCTTGCAGAATGACACTTCCGGTGGTGTTGTCACGGTAACGCGGCTGGTCAGTTGATGCCGCATGCTATAAACGTCCGATGAGCAGTTCTTCCTATCGTCGCCATCGCTTCCCGGCTGCTGTGATCCAGCAAGCGGTCTGATCCACCCCCATTGAATTGGTCCACCTGCTAGTAAGTATCGGGAGGACACGATATGGCGAGCAAGCGACACAAACCCGAGGAGATCGTTTCCAAGTTGCGTCAGGTGGATGTGCTGCGCGGACAGGGACTGACGATTGCGGATGCGATCCGCCAGATTGGTGTGACCCAGCTGACGTATTACCGCTGGCGCAAGACGTATGGCGGCATGGGCAGCGACCAGGTCAGGGAGCTGAAGCAGCTTCAAAAAGAGAATGAACAGCTCAGGAAGGCGGTCGCCGATCTGACGTTGGACAAGTTGATCTTAAAAGAGGCTGCCAAGGGAAACTTCTGAGCCCTGCGCGCCGGAGACGCTGCATTGATCAGGTGCGCAGCAAGTTGGGTGTCTCCGAACGTCGAGCCTGCCGCGTGCTTGGCCAGCACCGCTCGACACAGCGTCATGCTCCCAAAGGGCGTGCCCATGAGGATCAGCTGGTTGCCGACATGATCGAACTTGCCCGGCAATATGGTCGATATGGCTATCGCCGTGTCGCGGCCCTTCTTCGTGACGCGGGCTGGCAGGTCAACGACAAGCGCGTAGAGCGGCTGTGGCGCCGAGAAGGGCTGAGGGTTCCAACTAAGCAACCGAAGAAGGGGCGTCTGTGGCTCAATGACGGGTCGTGTGTGAGACTGCGCGCATCGCATCGGAACCACGTCTGGTCTTACGATTTCGTGCATCACCGAACCGAGGATGGCCGTGCGTTTCGAACGCTCAACCTGATCGATGAGTTTACACGAGAGTGCTTGGCGATCCGTGTGAGGCGGAAGCTCAGCTCAATCGACGTGATCGACGTTCTAACCGATCAATTTATGCTACGCGGCGTGCCATCCTAAATCCGCTCTGACAACGGTCCCGAGTTCATTGCTGAAGCGGTTCGAAAATGGATCAGCGCCGTTGGCGCCAGCACTGCCTATATTGAACCCGGCAGCCCGTGGGAGAACGGCTATGTTGAGAGCTTCAATGCCCGCCTAAGAGATGAGCTGCTCAACGGAGACATCTTCTACTCGCTCAAGGAGGCACAGATCATAATTGAAAACTGGCGTCGACATTACAATCAGATACGACCGCATTCGTCACTGGGATACCGACCACCAGCCCCGGAAACAATGATCACGTTGTCACCGAGGCCGTCAATGAACTAACATTCAAACCGGACCAGTCAGTGGGGGCAGGTCAATCCAATAGCGGACGCCTAGCGATTGCCCCCTCGGCAATGGTAGTCGCAGCATTTGCATGCTCTAGTAGCGCTGGGTCGTAACAACTTAGCTATCAGAGGCGCTTTGTAGAAGAACAGCGAGTATTGCACATCGGACCTAGGTACGGATCGGGACAGTCCGTTCGCACGGGACGCGGATGGCAAGTTGGTCCGCCGAGCATTCTGGTTAGACATGGGAGATAGGTCGGTAATTCTGGCATTGACGCAAGGAGTGGGAGCACATCTCTCCAATGACCATAAGCGAGCCCATCTATGCGACATCGGACGCGAGCATTTAATCGAACGGGTATGCATCCAGGAAATTCTGCCTCCCGGTTCCTGATCGCACTGTGAGCCATTGTTGCTTACACAGGCACAAATTCAACGGAATATCCGAGGGTTGCAGCCAATGAAAATTCTTCTAATTACAGTTGCCCTGCTTGCTCTTTGCGCGGCAGCAACCATTGCTCTTGCTGGACCTGGAACGCGCTTTGGCTGGTGGGACTACGGAACGGGGTTGGCTGTCATGCGGGGAATGAAGGTTCCGGCGATTATCCTGGCAGGGCTCGCCGGCATCTTAACTCTCGTTGCGCTTGTTACAGGTTCCGGTCTCGCATTTTTGTTGCTCGTAGCAACAGTGGCGGCTGGAGGTGCTGCTATGGTGCCTGTCAAGTTTGAACAGCTCGTCGGAGCATACCCACTAATCCATGACATCACGACCGACTTTGACAATCCACCAGCCATTGTGACTGGCGCAAAGCAGCCCAGAAAAAATTCGGCCGCATATGTAGGAGCGCAGAAGGCGCCAAGATCTAGCTTGACGATAGCCGAAGCACAACAAAAGGCTTTTCCTGACATTGAGCCGATGGTTATTGACATCAGCGTCGACGAAGCAGCGAAGCGTGCTCAATCTGTCATTCTAGATATGAACATGGACGTCCTTCACGTCGAACCCCGCGGAGAGGCGACGGTGATCGAGGCGATCTTTAAGTCTTTCTGGTTCGGTTTCATCGACGACTTCGTCGTTCGCCTTACACCAGAGGGGCAAAGTACCCGAGTTGACGTGCGGTCGAAGTCCCGAGTTGGGCTTTCGGACCTCGGAGCTAACGCAAAAAGGGTCCGAGAATTCTTCGACCATCTTAGAGAGCGCGCCTCTAGAGGTTAGGACTGCACAGCATCAAACGCTGAAATAACGGGATCCCGCAATGTCCGCTTCGGGTCACTACCCGACATCAGGCGACTCTACTCGGAGAGTCCGCTAAGTGGACTTTGCAGACATTGGCCGTATGCGCTGGGCCCGACGTTTGGATGTCCGCTTTCGGGGGCGAAGCGGAACACGTATGGGCTACGATCATCGGAGTGCCGCGGGGCCGCTTTGATCAATAAGCGGACTCCGGTGAGCCGCGTCTTAATTAGCGAGCGCCAGCACTCTTTCCTTTGGCCTTCATTTAGTTTGCGTCATGGGATGGCGGCGAGTTACTCTTGTGTCCGCACCCGCGGCCGATGCTCCTCAAGACCGAGAAGTGCTTGCTCGCGATGTGCGGGAAAGAGGAGAGCTTTATAATGAAAAGCATTTTGATAACCACAAGTTTGCTCTGCGGTATGGCGGTGATGCCGGCATTCGCCGAAGATCGCCCCTCACCAAAAGGACCAGAATTCACTTAATCCATTCTGGCAGAGGCTACCGTCTTCGTCTTAGTGTTGTCTTTGTCCTTGCATCCAGTCACTGTCGCTGAACATCTGAAGGCCATTATCATGACGACGGATTACGCAAATCAGCCCATTGCTTACCCAGAACAATTGTCACGTGATTTCTTGCGGCTCGGGCGCCTCGGATTTTGGATGCAGGTTATCCTTTTGATTGTCCCGCTTACACTGCTCTTGTACGTTCTTGTCTTAAGGACGCCAGATCCCGCACGCACGTCCTCGATAGATCTCGCGAACTACCTGTCAATTGGAAGTCTTGTGCTTCTCGCATTCACAACTTTCTGGTTCTACAGATATATCGGCCTAGCCAACAAAATTGCTGATCCTACCCAACGTCCCTCTCGGGATGCTGTAATAAACAAAATTTGGATTGGGATCTGGGCAGGGTGCATTGGGATCGTTTTTTCTATGATCCTATTGTTTAGTGCGGTCGGGAGCATGCTGTTCACCTTATTGACCCTTCCTCCCGGCGTTGTAATCGCTCCAGCGAGCACAAGTAGTTCGACAGAATTTGTTACCGCTGCCGATGCCGTGACGCTCTTGTCAGTTATCATTGTTTTGACGGCTGAACTGATCGTTCTTGGCTTGTCGATTTGGCTGCTTTTCCAGGCAACACGTAACTCTAAGGGCGTCGCCAACCCGGCAACCTGAGGTTCTTTTCTTGATCGGACCTGTAGGCCTTGATTGCATGACGTCTAGGCCGACGACATGATAGTTTCCATGGACTTCCTCGTGCCGATCACAATTGTCAATATGCCGTTTAAGAAACGCAACAATGACCCACTTGCAGGGCTTCTCTTCTATCTCTCAGTCTCTCATAGTACTCGCAGCGATCGCGATCATCGTACTATTCGTAAAGTTCGCGGCCCCCATTCTCGCCCCGGTTCTACTTGCTGCATTTATTGCCATCGTATCTCTACCACCCTTGCGATGGATGATGCAGCATGGCGTGCCGAAGTGGATCGCGTTAGGGGCCATTCTATTTTTGCTGTTTGATTTTGGAAGCATCCTGGCCTTACTGATGACGAGTGGCCTCGAGGGTTTCCGGGAAAACCTGCCGGGCTATCAGCAGCGTTTTGAATTACTGAGTGAGCAGCTTGGTAATTGGTTGGAGGCAGCCGGGATCGAAGGCTCTCGCGCGGCGCTGCCAGACATGGTTGACGCTCGGAAAGTACTGAGTTTTGTCCGTGCAATGCTGGCAAGTGTCAGTAATACGTTAGGCGTCGGCCTGCTTGTCCTACTTACCGTTGCATTCATTTTGGCGGAAGCCTCCAATTTTGGGCCGCGAATAAAAAAAGCTTTTGGTGATTCGGAAGCTTTTCAACTCCAATTCGGCCGGGTTCTCGATTCTCTTAGTCAATACATGTTGATAAAAATAGTTTCCAGCTTTGCGACCGGACTGGTTGTTTGGATTTTGTTGTGGGTCTTAGGCATCGATTTCGCTGCGCTGTGGGCCATCCTCGCGTTTGTTCTTAACTTCATTCCTTTTGTTGGCGCGATACTTATGATGATACCTCCGGTTGTTTTGGCGATGGTTCAAGCTGACTTGGAGGTAGCGTTGCTTGTAGCCGTCGGCTTTATCGCCGCAAATACGATAATTGGAAATGTACTAGAACCTCGTTTTATGGGCGAGGGCCTTGGCATCTCAACATTGGCAGTATTTTTGTCTTTGATCTTCTGGGGGTGGCTGCTCGGCACAATTGGCGTCTTTCTTTCTGTGCCGCTCACTATTATCTTGATCGCGGCACTCCAAGCCAATGAAAGCACGCGCCCGCTAGCGGTACTGCTTAGTGCTGAGACCGAAGGGAGTTCTCTTTCTGACGAGAAGTAACTGGCACAAGCAACGTCGCTTCGAACATTACGAGGACTCTATGACCACTAGAAGACAGTTCATTCAATCCGTTCCCGCGGTCGGTGCCGCATTCGCAGTTGCTGGGCACGTAATCGTCGACGAGGTGCCTGCCTATGCGCAAACAGCCGCGCCGGCCGACGGACACTTCCATCCGAAGGGCAAGCCGCCGTCGGAGCACACCCTGAGGGTTCTCGCCGACGCCCGCAAGACGCTACCCTTCTCCGACACACGCGATTTCGATGAGCAGAAGAAGGGCCTCATCGCCGAGATGCCGGACCGGCAGATCATGGCCGATGCCGGTCACATCGCATGGGACAAGGCGGCCTTCGAATTCCTTGACGAGGACAAGGAGTGGGAGACGATCCATCCCTCGCTCAACCGTATCTGCCAGTTGAACCAAAACTACGGCCTCTACGAGGTTATCCCCGGCATCTACCAGGTGCGTGGCTTCGACCTATCGGACGTCTCCTTTGTGCGCGGCAAGACCGGCTGGATCATCATCGACCCGTTGCTCACGACCGAGCCCGCGCGCGCGGCGCTGAAGCTCTTCCAGGAACATGTCGGCGAAGGGTTGCCGATCACTGCCGTGATCTACTCGCACTCCCACGCTGATCACTGGGGTGGCGTCCGCGGCGTCATCGACGAGGCGGACGTGCGGGTCGGCAAGGTGGAGGTCATCGCGCCGCGCGACTTCATGGAGCATACGATCTCGGAGAACGTGTACGCGGGAAACGCCATGAATCGCCGGCTTTCCTACCAGTACGGCTCGCAGCTCGCGGTCAACCCCTACGGATTCGTCGGCCAGGGTCTCGGTAAGAGGATCTCGTTCGGAGCAGTCGGTCTCATCGCGCCGACAAGGATCATCGAGGAGGACATCGAGTACATCGAGGTCGACGGCGTGCGCATGGTGTTCCAGAACGCGCCGGGCAGCGAGGCGCCGTCAAACATGCACACCTACATCCCCGAGATGAAGGCGCTCTGGATGGCGGAGAACGTCACGGCGACATGGCACAACATTTACACCTTGCGCGGCGCCCCGGTGCGCGATCCGCTACGCTGGTCGAAGTACATCTCCCAGGCGCTCCACCTGTTCGGCACCGAGGCGGAGGTTCTGTTCTACTCCCACCACTGGCCGCGCTGGGGCAACGAGCGCGTCCAGGAGGTGCTGCGGGCACAGCGCGATCTTTACGCCCACATAAACAACCAGGTGCTTCATCTCGCCAACCAGGGCGCGACGATCAACCAGATTCACAATGTCTATGAGCCGTCCGAAGGGCTGAAGCAGACATGGCACACCCGCGGCTATCACGGCTCGCCGGGGCACAACAGTCGCGGCGTCGTCCAACGGTTCCTGGGCTTCTGGGACGCGAATCCGGCGACCCTGGTCCCGCTTTCGCCCGAGGATTCGGCCCCGCTCTATGTTGAGATGATGGGCGGAGCGGGGAAGATCATCGCGAAGGGCCGGGAATTGCATGACGCCGGCAAATATATGGAGGCCTCCGAGATTTTGAACCGGCTTGTCTTCGCTGAGCCGCAAAACGAGGAGGGTAGAAACCTTTTGGCCGATGTCTGGGAACAGCTTGGATACCAGCAGGAAAACCCGGGGCTGCGAAACAGCTTCCTTGCCGGTGCCTACGAGCTGCGATCTGGCATTTCGGACGCGGAAGTACCAGACACGACCAACCCGGATGTGATCCGTGCGATGTCGACGGAGCTCTTCTTAAACTACCTCGGCATCCGCATGGACAGCCGCAAGGCCGAGGGCATGCGCTTCACCATCAACATGATCACACCGGATAATGGCGAAAAGTTCATCATCGAGATGGAGAACGCGACGCTGACGAACCTTGAGGGCTTCCTCTCCGATACGCCGGATCTGACGCTCACCATTAACCGCAGCGATCTGGAGCAGACCATGATCGGCGAGAAGGCACTGGAAGACCAGATTGCGGCCGGTGTAGCGACGGTCGAAGGCGATGTCAGCGTCCTGGCCAAGCTTGCCGAGACGATGGTTGACTTCGATCCCAATTTCGAGATCCTGCCGGGGACTAAGAAGCGGGATACCAAAGTGGCAAGTACCAATCCGTACCAGGCTGTGACCGGCCCGGCGATTCCCGAGTAGAGCAAGCCCGGGCAGGCCGCCGCGAGGCGGCTTGCCCGCAGCTGCTATCATCGGATTGGGTCATTAGCGGCCGTATAGCGGCTGTCCTTTAAAAGTCCGCTTATTGATCAAAGCTGACAAAGCGGCGGTCTGACGATCACAGCTCAGGCATGTTCCGCTTTGCATCTGAAAGCGGACATTCGAATGGTGGCCATGACGCTCGTAGCCAATGTCCGCAAGGTCCACATAGCGGACATTTGTCTATAACGATCTTACGGGCTCGGGAGACAAGAGTTGCAAAGAATGCTCGGACCGTGAAAGCTCTAGTCCATTAGCGATTCGGACAAGATGCTCTGACCTCGAAACATGCGGAGACCAATCATTGCAGCAATCTCTGCCGCATTGCTGCAGCTCGCAGCGGGCGCGGCTCATTCTGCGGATTTACGGGGATACTGCTGCGCTGACCTTGAAGAGCGTGTTGCAGAGCTTGAGGCAACAACAGCGCGTAAGGGCAACCGTAAGGTCTCTTTGACACTGTCAGGACATGTCAGTCAGGCTATCTTGTTTTGGGATGATGGCTTCGAGGACAATGTCTATGTCGTCGGTAATGCCAATGACTCTTACAACCAGACGAATTTCCAATTCAACGGCGAGGCGGAAATCGCGGCTGGCTGGACTGCGGGATTCCAATTCACAATCCGCCTTAACAACGCTTTGACGGTGGATGTGGACCAATTCAACAATGATGGCATTACCGAGTTGTCGCTCTGGGAAGCTTACTGGTTCTTGGGCAACGAGCGGTTAGGTCAACTCTCTGTGGGGGAGGCGTCGCTCGCCAGCGACGGCGCCCCTGAAGCCGACCTCTCCAAAACCCGGGTCGCTGCTTTCGTTGGTGCTCAGAGTACAGGCGGTGGGTTCTTCCTTCGTCGTGATGACGGAACTCTTAGCTCTGTCGTCTGGGCCGAACTCATCGATACTTTCAGCGGTGGTGCCGGCAACGTCATTCGCTACGACACGCCAACGTTCATGGGATTCGCACTCGCTGCCACCTATGGAGAAGACGACATCTGGGATGTCGGCGCCACGTTCGAAGGCCAGCGTGGCGACTTTGAATTGCAAGGTGCTATCGCGTACTCCCAATCAACTGATGAAAATGGAATCGATGGTTTCCCTGGAGGAATCGACAACTCCATCATAGTCGGTTCCATTGCAGTGCTGCATAAACCGTCAGGATTGAACGGCCTCATTGCAACTGGACATCAGTCCTTCGACCAGCAAGTGGAAGCCTCTGATGGCCAGTTGCTCACGCCTACAGATGCCCGCTACATCTATACAAAACTCGGCTGGATTGCCGAATGGGTAACGCTTGGTTCAACAGCGTTCTATACCGAATATGGCCGCTTCACAGATTTTGCGCCCGCAGATCTTGAGGGGACCACCGTCGCTTCAGTGGCTGCAGGCGGTGTGTGCGTAACGCCTGGAAATTGCCGCATCGCAGGTAGCAAAGTGGATGTCTGGGGCCTTGGCGTCGTCCAATGGATCGATCCTGCCGAGATGCAGATTTTTGTCGGCTACAGGAATTTTCAGGCTGATCTAGACCTCGTCGATACGACCGGTGACAGGGACCCCACAGCAGGACTTGAACCCTTCCAGGCCGTCAAAGTCGGCGCCATTATCACCTTTTAACGTAGAAACGAGCGCCCTGGGGCAGTCTGCTTGTCGAGGAAGGTCTGCTTATTGATCAAAGCTGACAAAGCGGCTGTCTGACGATCATAGTTCAGGCATATTCCGCTTCGCACCTGAAAGCGGACGCCCCAGCGCCAGCCTGCGCGCACATCGCCAATGTCCGGAAAGTCCACCACCCGGGACTCTTGAAGATTAGCCGCTGAACTCCCACCAATGACCCGAGGCCGACTGCAGATGTAGGCAGTAGACCTGTCTCGAAAACTTGCCCAACATGGCCGAGCAATGTCGAGAGTACATTTCAAACGATTTGAGTAGGTAATGTCAGAGGTTCTGAAAATGCGGATCATTGTTCTCTTGTTGGCAGTGTTGGCTATGCCAACCACTGCGCAGACTGTCAGGGCCGAGGACAAGCCAAATGTCGTCCTCATTGTGATGGACAATCTCGGCTGGGGCGAGATTGGCGTCTATGGTGGCGGCATTTTGCGCGGCGCCGAGACCCCACGTCTCGATGCGCTTGCTGCCGAAGGCATGCGACTGCTCAACTTCAATGTGGAGACCCAATGCACGCCCAGTCGGTCGGCGCTTATGACAGGCAGACACCCGATCCGATCCGGCACCACCAAGGTCGTCTGGGGCCAGCTCTATGGCATGACGCAGTGGGAAATCACGATGGCAGAAACGCTCTCCGAGCACGGCTATGCCACGGGCATGTTCGGCAAATGGCATCTTGGCGATGTCAAAGGGCGGTTCCCGACTGATCAAGGCTTCGATGAATGGTACGGTATTGCCAACACGACCGATGAATCGCTTTACACAGAGGGCTACCAGTTCGATCCGAAGGCCGTGGACGTCCCGCACGTCGTGCAGAGTGTGACGCGCCAGGAACCGGAAGAAGTGAAGATCTATGACCGTAAGGCACGGATCCTCATCGACGCAGAAATCGCCGAGCGGACCATCGGCTTCATGAAACGCAGCGTTGAGGCCGGCAAACCGTTCTTCGCATATGTTCCATTCACCCAAGTTCATTTGCCGACGATTCCGCATCCGAATTTCGAGGGGAAAACCGGCAATGGCAACTGGGCTGATGTCCTAGCGGAAGTCGATCACCGGGCGGGTCAGATCCTAGATGCCGTCGACAAGCTGAGGATCCGCGACAATACGGTGGTCATATGGATGAGCGAGAACGGCCCGGAGGAGATTTTTCCCCATCATGGCACCGCAGGGCCCTGGCGCGGCACTTATTTCACCGCGCTGGAAGGATCATTGCGAACACCGTTCCTGATCCGCTGGCCGGGTAAAATCAAGCCGGGTGCAATCAGCAACGAAATCGTACACACGACGGACCTTTATCCAACCATCGCCCGCATTACTGGCGCGAAAGTTCCGACTGACCGTATCATCGATGGCGTGGACCAATATGATTTCCTGACCGGGAAGAATAACAAGTCGGCCCGAGAAGGTTTCCCGGTCTATAACGGCGATCTGCTACAGGCTTACAAGTGGCGCAACTGGAAGCTCCACTTTGCCGTCCAGAAGACCATGCGCTCGGTCATTGAACGGCCTGGTATGCCGCGGCTCTACAATCTGCTGATGGATCCGAAGGAGCAGTACGACCTGATTGAGAAGGGCGGCAGGGCTGGCGAGACCCATTTCTGGGTCATGCCGCCAATCAGCAAGCTTGTAGGCGAGCATCTGGCCAGTCTCAAAAGGGAACCGCCAATTCCACTTGGCACGCCCGACCCCTACGTGCCGGCGAAATGAAGTATATTTGACGCGCGAATGTTCGAAAGCGACCCACAGCGGTCGCCAACTCGTAAATTCCCTTACGTCCGCTTATTAATCAAAGCTGACAAAGCGGCTGTCTGACGATCACAGCTCAGGCATGTTCCGCTTCGCACCTGAAAGCGGGCGCTGTCATATTAAGATGTATCGGTCGCAGAAGATCTACGACTACCCAATTTCAAGCCGCCGCTGTCACCTCTTGCCATCTCTCCATCGCCGCAGCACGAAACTGCCGAAGTGTTCGACGTGATATGAGATAAGGCCGATCCTCCCGGCCTGGCCTGCCCCCAATAACGGCGCCAGTATCTCAGTTCACATCCGGCCGCCTGTGAAGCTCACTCCGAGGTTGGTCCAGACATCAAGCTTTGGGCAATCGATTGTGCGTGACTGGCGACGCCGCCAATGCAGATTTGATGAACTACCCTTCCCCGAAGCTTCGAGATGATCTCTTCTGGTTTGTGCCATTTGTTGGCCATCTGCAGTCCTCTATTACTCAGAAATGGGTTGGACCAACTCATTGGGGGAGGCTCAGGGCTACAAGCCGCCCAACCAAGATATTGCTTCCCGTGCCGCACTCGGCGGCGGAAAATCGGAGCTGTCTTGGAAAAGCGTGTATGATTTTCATTTGGATATTCCCTCCCGATGGTCGCGGAGGGTGAGACCGTGCCTCCAGTCTAGGATAATGACATGACCCAAAATCCATTCACGATCCCCAAAGAAATGCGCGAGCTGGTCGAGAAGAATTTCGAGCAGGCACAATCCGCATTTGGTCAATTTAGCTATGCCATGAACCAAACGATGGGCATGTGGACCAAAGCCATGCCAGCGAACAACATAACGTCTGGGTTCGCATTGGTTCAAGAACGCGCCATGCACTATGCCAAGCAGAACGCAGAGGCCGGTATGGCATTGGCCAACGAGATCGCCAAAGCTAAGGATATTCAGGAAATTCTAGGTCTACAAACAAGTTTTGCGCAGAAACAGATGCAGTCCTACGCCCAGCAGACGCAGGAGCTTGGCAGATTAATGACTGAAACCACCGAAGAAGCTGTGGAAGCGATGAAACCCAAAACTTAGGCTATCGAATGCTTGCTAGCGACGACAGTGGGATTGCACGGCCTGGCGCCGGCTTCGTCGACCACTACAGTCACTGGTGCTATCACGAAAGCCTGGACAACCAGACGCCCGCAGATATCTACTTCGGGAGAGGTCAAAACATCCTGGAAATGCGAAAGGAGATCAAACGCCGTACCATCGAACAATGCCGCCGCAACCACTTCAAAGCTCCGGCATGAAGAGCAATCCGATGAGCCGGATCCTCTCTTGGTTCAAGCGCTCTAACTGTCCCGAGAACTCTGACGATGGACAATTCGCCGATCTCTCAAGCGTTAGTTGAGTACCGTTCTGGGAGAAGAGGTTCAGCGGATGCAGGGTGTTGTTCAGAGGAAAATAGTAATGGCGGATGCGTCATCGCCGGACCTGAAGCGCTCAACAGGGCGGTGGCGCTGGTTTGGTAGGTGGTTGGCCCGCGAAGACTGAGAACACTACAAACCCTTAGAAGTCCGCGCACGAAGGGTAGAAGCTGCTTATCCACTAGGAGAATGCGTCTCAACAATGCAGGATCGTGCCGTGACGCGGTCGGTTGATGAAGGCTATGCTACTGAAATGACCCATCAACAAGAAATCGTTCGCGCGTTGATCAATAAGCATGCGCAAAAGGCCAGCGAAAGCGAATATGATCGCTCTGTAGCGATATCGGCGATCAGCGCTTCGCGTGACATCATTCAGGCGGTACCAACCGATCTAAACGGTGAGGAATATGCCGCCTGCTTGCTATCCGAACTTGAAAAATTATTGGCCGGGTATCACGACCCCGATGGCGAGTACACATCTGGCAAGGGAGTCATCGGAGCCCTGCTCAATGACCTGCAATGTGCATTGAGAGGTTCTCCCGGCTGAGGCCGTACTGAGACTTCGCTTATTCTTACAGCTCAACCGCTTTGTCGCGCATCTCGGCTGAGCAGAATGTAAATCAAGGTTGTAAGCAGCCCAAAAGCATCCCAGTCTTCATCGGTGATGCCGGGGGAAGCATTCTTGAGCGCTTCCGGCATCGGCTCGCTTTCGACCACATGCGCAATCTCGTCGCTTAGCGTTTCTGCGGCAGCGCTCAGAAACCAATGAGATGTTTTATAGATTGTGTCCTGGAATGCTGGGCCAGATAGAGGGAGTGTCCCCCGTCAGCGTTAGTGAGACATTTTGAGGCGAATCGGTAAGGGAGGATTTTGAGATCATCGTAGCCATTATGGAGCGAAGATGAGATCAAAATCCGGGCCGCAATCTTCGGCCGAGCAACATGTCCGTGAGATCCGCCGCCAGACCCGTAAGCGCTATAGTTCGCAAGAGAAGATCCGCATCGTCCTGGAAGGGCTGCGCGGAGAGTATTCGATTGCCGAGCTGTGCCGACGGGAAGGCATTGCCCAGGGCCTCTACTACAAGTGGTCGAAGGAGTTCCTAGAAGCTGGCAAGAAGCGGCTCTCGGGTGACACCGAACGCCAGGCCACCTCAAGCGAAGTCAGAGACCTGCGCCGCGAGATGAGCGACCTCAAGGAGGCGCTTGCCGATGTCCTGCTGGAAAACAGACTTCTCAAAAAAAGCATGATCGCGGATGGGGGCGACCTCGAATGAGATACCCCGTATCCGAAAAGCTGGAGATCATCCGGATCGTTGAGCAATCGCATCTGCCGGTTAAGCACACGCTGGCAAAGATCGGTGTGGCACGCCCGACGTTCTATCGCTGGTACGATCTCTATCGCCGCTTCGGCGAGGTTGGTCTCGAGGACAAGCGTGCCGGACCATAGCGTCCGTCGTGGAACCGCATTCCGGATGACGTGCGCGCTCAGATCATCGAGATGGCGCTTGACCGGCCTGAGCTCAGTCCGCGCGAGTTGGCCGTCACGTTCACCGACGAGCGAGCCTACTTCGTCTCAGAAGCCAGTGTTTACAGGCTTCTGAAGGCGCGCGGCCTGATCACCTCGCTGGCCTTCATCGTCATGAAAGCAGCCGATGAGTTCAAGGATAAGACGACGGCACCAAACCAACTCTGGCAGACCGACTTCACGTATCTGAAAGTCATCGGATGGGGCTGGTTCTATCTGTCGACGATCCTGGATGACTTTTCACGTTACATCGTGGCTTGGAAATTGTGCACGACGATGAAAGCTGATGACGTCACCAACACACTGGAGTTGGCCTTGACAGCAGCCGGGCTTGAAGAAGCCAGAGCAGCCTACCAGCCCAAGGCTATTGTCGGACAACGGCTCAAGCTATGTCGCCAACGATCTGGCCCACTGGCTGTCGGAGCGCGGCATGGATCATGTGCGAGGCGCGCCTTATCACCCGATGACCCAGGGTAAGATCGAGCGGTGGCACCATACGCTACAAGAACCGCATCCTGCTGGAGCACTACTATCTGCCTGGTGATCTTGAAGCGCGGATTGATGACTTCGTCGGCCACTATAATCACCGCCGCTATCATGAAAGCCTCGGCAATCTGACGCCTGCCGATGTCTACTTCGGGCTCGGCCACACCATCTTATTGGACAGAGAAAGGATCAAACGAAAGACATTCGAAACGCGGCGCTTGCAACACGTAAAGCAAGCCGCTTAGATCAACGCAGCAGGTGATCCAGATCCTCTCTCCGAAGGAACCTCACTCTGTCTCAAAGACCCTGAAGACGGACAGTATTAAGTAATTTTCTTCACTATGCCTTCACCCCCTCAATTGCGAAAAAAATTGCTTGCTGAGGTCGTTACTGGGAGGAAAAGAATGCCGATAAATTTTTATATAATTACGGATAGGAAGAGCTTCCGAGGGCCGGCTCAGCGGTAAATCCGCGTGATCTTCGAGCCTTCTAGCGTAAGATTATACATGAGGCCCTTGGGTCGACGATGAAACCGACAACGGGGCTGGTTATCTTGTTTGTGTCGATTGATCCGCCGACGCCTAACGTGATGATGGCGATAGAGCCATCAATGCCAACTTTCCATCCGGCTGTTGACCGGAATTGTTCGAGAGCTGTGTGTGTCATGAACATTATGATGACGGAGCGCTCTTGGACGCCAAGTTGGAATCCGAAAGAGGCAGATAAAGTATTGTAGTATTCAGCAGTTTGCCGTTGGATCAAGAGCGCACCCTCTCCGTACTCGCCACCAAACCCGAAACCAGCTTTGACCACCGATGGGAACACAAGTATCCCAACTGACTTATCGGCAAGATCGCGCGCGCCTTGGATTTCATAGAAGAACTTGTCGAGCGTGGCGCGAACACCGGCATCGATTTCGAATGCTGATGCGGCTTGGCTCCTTGGAGCCAACGACACGGCGGCGATGAGCGAAAATGCGGCAAGCCAAACGAGTTGGCGAAACATTTGTCAGTCTCCTGGACTTCAGATTGGATTCTCAACGCTCAATCAACGGAGCCAGCCATAGGTAACATCGACTATTGTGCCCGTTGCGGCGCTAAGCAGGTAAAGATCGCGACCGATCCGTACCCATTTCCGTCCCTTCGGAGATTGGTATGGAAGTCGTGCATAATAACGGGCTTCGATGGGAACATAGGCACCGTATGGCAACCGTTGACCCCTTGCGTACTTTTTAGCGATGCCTGGAGGTAGTCCGCCTTTCTTAGCCAGGCCTGGTGGGCCCCAATGCTTATTTTTGGGCCCAGCCATGGCTCCGTGCGGAACAAGCATTATCAGCAGCGGTGCGACCGCCAAGAAAGTCATTTTTCTCATTTGTGTGCCCCCAATAACAGCTTCTGAGTGAAGGAGCCAAATAAAGGAGGCGGAACTGTGAAGTGCTGGGTCGCACGCACAACCAGCATGTCGCTTCGGAGCTCTCTGTGCTGATTGACCTATCACGCAATTGTTGGGTGATAACCAATTTCGAAGTGACCTTTCCAGGTTAGCAGCATTCAATTCCGTTCTCTGATTAAAGCATCATAGAACTTGTCCATTTCTCGTTTTTAGAGGAGGTGGTCAAGCCATGTTTGTGTCTGAACCGATCCAGATGCTCGAGGGCTCATAGTTCAGCCTTTGTCCGTCTTCAGGGTCTTTGAGACAGGATGAGGTTCATTTGGAGCGTTCTGTGGTGATGACATAAGAAGAAGAGGTTTGATCCTTCTTCAGAGCTTCAAGGACTCTCCTCAGCTCTTTGTTGAGGGGGATGATCTTCCCTGACCTTCCTTTGCCACCTAAGTCTCCCAGATGAATTTCAGCACTCAGTTGACTCACCTATTTCCCAGGTTAGTGAAGCTATCTCCTTGGCTCTGAGGCCTGCTCTCACTTGCAGCAAAAAGATGGCCTGGTTTCTGACTGGATAGCGTGTCTGGTGGATCAGGCCTGTGATCAGTTTGATCTGAGGCTTGGTCAGTGTCGTGGCTTGCTTGGTCAGGCTCATTTGCGCACTAGCTGCGAAGAGTGCCTATGCAACATTATGCAGTCAGTGGAGTGACTAGTGAAGTCTTTTTGATGAGCGCTTAGGTTGTGGAAGCTCTGCAGCGTGACCCTGAGGCACTAGTTGAGACGACGCGATCCCCATAGTTTTGACCTAGGCCTGAAGACGCGACAGTTGATCTGGCGCGATTGGCTACTGGGGGTGCACGAGAGGCGGTGGTGATGCGGGGTCACCACCGTTTCTTTCTCTGTATGGCACCCGACGCCGATGGTTGAGAACCAGGGACGTCCAAAATTTGGTAACTCGGACCAACCGCCTTTACGAATCAAAGTATGTGATTCAGATCGGCCTAATTTCTAATCTTTGACAGTTGGCTATCTGGTAATATTTAGAAAAGCCCCAGCCACTCCCGATCTTATGCCTGTCCGTTTTGCTCGAAGTTTTAGCCTGGTCCTTCTTGAAGTCTTCTTTCGACTGGTGTGTGCTTCGTGCAGCCTCAGGCGCCGGGGCCGGTTGTCGGGAGAGACCAGAGATTGTTCGAGAGCGCTGATGGGGCTCGTTTTATCTGACCCATGCTCAGTCAAACGGGCTTTCAGTTCAGACAGTTTCTTGTCCATCGACGCCATGACGGCCTCTATAAATATCTCTGGAAAAAGAGGATGGTCTAACGGTCAGACTAATTTTAGGTCTTCGATCGAGTATTGACTATCGTTGTTGGACAGCTTCCAAGCTTCGCCGTTGGAGCTAGCCGAAGTTTCACGTTGCTGATCCTCTTGCGGAAGCGAGCGAGCCGAATAATCCAAGGTAGCAGCTTCAGGTCTTGGTGCAGGTAGGCGCCCGAGGTTTCTCGCAAGATCGACTAGCGAAGAGGCAAGGCATTCTCTGCGCTGTAGATGAGAGGTGAAGACTTGGTCAATTTCATTCTGTAGCTGGTTGTCTGCCTTGATTAGAGCCTGCTCGAGCTCTTTGATTAGCTTCATTTCATCTGTGGTAAGTTCGTCCAAACGTGCTTTGAGCTCGCCCAGCTGTTTTTCGATCGATGACATTAAATCTCCTAGATCTCAGCAATTGGATTCAAGGTCTTATCCGACCGATGTTTTGATTCTACGCACAGGTCAAAATACAAAGATTCGGTGACGTTCCGTTCGGCAATGCGTTAGTTATCCACATACATTGCTTTCCGACCGAGGTATCCTTGGGGACTGCTATCTCTGACTAGCTTCGGATTCATTTGAGACATCTCTTCTCGCTAAGCGCTCCCCAAACTGATTTAACTACGACGAAAGCTGAGTATTTTTGTTGAGTGCTTAGGTTGTCCCTGCCCCTTAAAACTGTGCCATCATTTTAGCGAATATCTAAGGGTGGTGGGATGGCTCGGAAGCGGTATCCAGACGAAGATATCTTGAGGATCAGCTTGTCCAGCTCAAGATCTGCCACGATCTTCTTCAGCCGCTGGTTTTCTTTCTCCAGAGCTTTCAGCTCAGCCAACTGCGATCGTCCCATGCTGCCGAACTTCGTGCGCCACGCATAATAGGTGGCCTCACTGATGCCCGCTGCCCTGCAGGCTGATGAGACATCCGAGCCGCTCGCAAGCTTTAACTCGATCTCGCGCAACAACTTCAAGCGATCTTCGTCCGAATAGCGCTTCCGGGCCATCGCATGCAACTCCCATTGGCAGCATCATAATGGCCGAGTTTTAAGGGGCAGGGACACGCTTGTTCTTATTAGTCATCGACTCCTTACTCGTAACTGCGTTGCCCTGAAATCTCCCTAATATGCACTCAAGCTTATTCTGTGCTGTGAGTGCTGGCGGGGAGCAGGTGCAAAGTCACTCGCATTTTGTCCCAGTCTATAAGATTCATTGTTTTATAATACACACAACCGGCTTGGGCCCCATTTTCACCCCATTTCATCCAAATACGCTTCAGCTTTTGGGTAGGACTTTCTGAGATTGTCGATGCAGGGCCGATCCTTGAAGCTAAGTGTTTGAGGCTTTCATAAAATGAACGACCTGAGTCCAGGTTACGCTGAATCGCGTAACAAATCATGGCGTCCAACAACGGGATTTGTGAAGCCATGCGCAAAGCTTCAATGTCGCTCTTTTGGGCCATACAAATGGCGTGCATTTCGTCCAGCGCGTCCTTAAACACCTGCTTGCCGGTCATCATATAGAGCAGGCTCAACGACTGTGCCGCTTCTGTCAGCTCTTCTCTATCCCGGGCCATCTGCTCGGCAGTCAGGCCAAAATCCACCCTCTGGTGCTTTATCTCGCGCCATGCTTCCGCGCGCAATGACTTCGCCAACCTCGCCCCCTCGTTGAATGCTGAATCGGCTCGCCTTCTCTCACTCATCCTTTGCCCCCAATAGCAACTACGTTGCCCAGATTCAAAGCCTCACCAATCACCGCGTTGAAATGCTGCACGGCCGTCGCAAGACTTCACTTCGATAGGTTCGGATAACGAACCGCGAACTCGGATTGCTTGTGACCCATCAAGCCCATTAAGTGCAGCGTTGACTTATTAAGGTCCCCATCGATTCTGCCGAAACGATGGCGCAAGACCAGGTTTCCTTTAAGTGATACAGTTGAAAAACCTCAGGTGACCTTTCAATTGCTGCCGGCTCTGCGCAAGTCATGCTTGTTCCGCGTCAGCACTCACGGGATGGATTGAGCTAATTGCTTAAGAGATACTTTCACGTTCGTCGTAACCCCGGGGAGCGAGACGATGACTGGCCCGAATGAGCATGGCTTTTGTTAAGTTTGCGCTCCCAAGTGACCCTACCCTGCTCTATCCTTGGGCTGTGGGTGCAAAACCATCGGCCCTCGCCATTTTGAGGAAGCAGAAGGTCATGCTGAAACGTCTTATAGTTGTGCTCGGTCTCGTATTGCTGCCTGTTTGCGCAGTTGCCGGTGAACCTCTGTGCAAGAGGCTTGGTGGCTCTGACGCGGTGTCAGCCGTCGTAAAGTCCTTCCTGACCAAGATGCGTAAAGACGACGCCGACAAGCTCGGGAGGTTCTGGCTCTACCGTGGCGATGATGGAGTGGCGCGCGAAGAGCAGCTCATTGTAGATTTCGTTCAAAGCGCCACTGGATGTGGCCGGCTCTATGTCGGGCGGTCGATGTCCGCAGCGCACAAAGGCATGGGTTTATCCGCAGCGGACTGGAAGCGAACAGCAGAGCTTCTGCGTACTACGATGACCGAGTTTTCAGTACCTGCCGATCTGCAGGACGAGGTCCTTGGTCTCGTCGCGACGACCCGTGGCGACATCGTAGAGTGTGAGGCTGAGACATTCGGCTGCAAGTAGGTAGCCGAACATTCCTTTCGCGCCGTCAAGGGGCGAGCGACCTCGCAATTGCCGGACACATTAAAGATCACCGCGATTTTTGCTCGCCATGATGATGGCAGATATGGTTCGCCAAGAACGCGCTGGTGTTCGCAGCCAAAGCCGACGGCATTGAGAGAAAGCTCAAGCACCGGTCCAGGTCTGTTGACGGGGCTCCTCTCTGTAGCTGGCCGGTCGGGTGGCGAGCTTGGATGACAGTCTTAATGCGATCATGCGGTTTTCCACCGCGCAGAACCCGGGCAAACCTGTCCCATATGATGCATTCGAGCAGAAGTGCTGTAGATGTTGCAGGAGTGCGACCACCGGATTTTCAGAGGCGATTAGGTTTGAAGTTGACCTGTTCTACTCCTTGGGGTCACGACGCAAACTCGAGGCTGGTTCGCACAAGCCCTTTTTCTTTTTTCATTGCCCTCTTTATTGCGCGACCAGCTTTGCCTCGACGCTCACGGAGAGGGCGTCGTCGGACAATCCCTCCCAGCAGCGCTTGCGACCAGTGTGAAAACTGGTTTTCCATTGTATCGCGACATTGGTGGCCAGCGGCACCCCTTCTCGGTTTGCATGAAAATATCATCTCTCCATTTTTTTGACACCGAATCCAACAATCTTAATCTACATCTCGAAGCGCTGATCGGTGGGGGGGACTAATGCAGAAAGCGGGCTCGTTTGCTTTGGCCGAACAGAAGTCGGAAGGCCGTCTAGTCAAGCTATTCCGGATCCTGAGAATCTTGCTCGTTGTGGTCATTCCGGCGGCTTTCTGGACATCGGTTATCGTATTTGTTTGCCTGTGGTTGGGCGTTGCATTGAGCGCCCAAATGGGAGTGTTGATTGGCGGTCTAATGTGCCTGTTCCTAGGCATCATTTACGCTATTATCGTCGTGGCAGCAGAGAGAAGTGAAGACATGAACGGCATCGAGAGACCCAGGTAAGCTATCCATCGATACTTGGATTATGTCGACGCCCGTCTTTGGGCGAGTTTGAATTGTTAACGAGATTGATTGCCCGTGCGTTCGTTCGTTCGATTAGGTTTACTTTGAATTTGCACTCCCGCGCGGACCGATTACTCAGTTTGGCCAGTGCGAAGCTGGTCCAGCTTCGTGCGAACGCTCACCAACTGGGCGCGGTTCCATGACTCGCTCAACACGACCTGTTGTCTGCGCCAAGGCGAGATGAGCCAAATAACATGGTCTTTCTCAGGGTCTAAAGCCAAGTCTTGTGGAAGCAAATTCCCGCACGCCTTCCAATCTATGAGGGCTTCGATAATCGCCTGCTGGTCTCGCAAGCCTGTGTTGCTGCTGCTGTTGTCCATTTCAGATATTCTCAGTGTTTTACTCATATCTAAAGATATGGGTTCTTGGGATTCCTTTGCAAGCTATTAAAAATAGAGCGGTGCAATATTAAGGAAGCCAGTTCCGAATCGCGTTTTTGATCGAAAAAGTTTTGACAGGGCTAGGCTGTTCCAAGTCACTGCAATTAGCTGCCGTTACGCATCTCACCGAACAGGGTTGCCTTACAACAGGCCAGCCGAGTGCCTTTTGATATATTCCATAAAACAGACTGGAGCGCCACGTGCGACCGATGGGGTCTAACGTACAATCGGCAAACGGTGCTCGAATATACCGCAGAAAATTTCAACGTAGTCCAATCGCATAACGTTAAGAAGCGTTCGGTTCCCGCTCAAAGGTGTATTCGAGTCTCCGCGGAATCCTTGGTGTCTTGCGTGACGTCGAGGTTGGTCGTCTTCGCGAGCCGGCCAAGGTCTTCAGCGCGTTGGAGTACACTTGGACCAAATCGCCGTTTGAGTTCATCAACTGCAACGTCCAACCGTCGACCGCGGACACCATGTGAAAATAGGTCCAGCTGAGACACGTCTTCGGACGGTAAGAAATCGAATGCGGTGAGGCCAACCAATCGGAATGGTCCAGGATGATCAAACGCATCGAGAACAGTGCAGGCGTCGGCGTAAAGTTACACGACCACATCCGTTGGGTGCTGGCGGGTCAGAATTTGGGATTTGTTTGTTTTGAGCTTGACGCGGACGCCGAAGGCGACTTGGCGTTTGAGCTGTCTGCCGATGTCCTCGGCCGAGAAAAGTAATTGTTTTTTGATTGTCCCGGCCCCTCAAAACTGTGCCATCATTTTGGTGGGTTTCTAAGGGTGGTGAGATGGCTCTGAAGCGATAATCAGACGAAGATATCTTGAGGCTCCTGCGAGAGATTAAGTAGGCCTGCTGCCATCAATACTTTCCTTACATTGCGATAGCATTCGTCTCGCTACGGCACTATCGAAGCAGGGTTGGTAAGGTGCAAAAGCCAGAAGTCTTCAGGAGTTGGCATCGCCTGAGCTCGCAGGTTCAAGTGTCATCGCAGTCATCTGTATCTCGGATAAAGTCGAGATTGGGGGGCTCCTGTAACCGGCTCATGTCGTCAGCACGTTTCAGAATATTTGAGCCAAACCGCTGCTTGAGTTCATCAACCGCGACGTCCAACCGGCGTTTGTCGGCACCTTCTCCAAATAGGTCCAGCTGGGGCGCTTTGTCTGTTGAGACGAGATCGAATGCGGTCAGGCCGACCAAGCGGAATGGTCCGGGATGCTGAAGCTCATCGAGAATCATGCAGGCATTGGTGTAGAGCTGGTCGGTGACATCTGTAGGGTGCCCGCGCTGGTGCTGTCGGGTCAGAATTTTAAATCTATTTGTTTTGAGCTTCACCCGCACACCAGACGCGACGTAGTGCTGGCGCCTCAGGCGTCTTCCGATTTCTTCCGCTGAAAGGCGCAGGAACCTTCGTATTTCATTTTTGTCCGTGGTGTCCTCGGCAAGAGTTCTTTCTGAACCGATGCTCTTGGAAGTTCTTCGACCCTCGACAGTTCGCGGATCTGTCGCGTGAGCGAGCGCATAAAAGTGGCGCCCTGCGCTTCCCAGCATATCTTCTAGCCAGTCGGGACTAGCCGCTGCCACATCGCGAATTGTGTGGAGTTGCAAAGCATGTAGACGTTTTTCTGTCTTGGGTCCGACCCCCCACAATCTCGAAACGGGCAGAGGCGCGAGCCAAGTCTGCGCCTCGTTTTGCGGCACGACCGTCAGACCATCCGGCTTCTGGTAAGCGCTTGCAACCTTCGCAACGTATTTGGTCGCTGAGATCCCTACCGATACCGTCAGACCACCCGTAACTTTGCGTACCGTCTCCTTTAGCCTCCTCCCAATTGCAGGTGGCTCGCCGAGAAGTTGCTCACAGCCGCTAAGATCAAGAAATGCCTCGTCTAGGCTGATTGCTTCCACATCCGGGGAAAAATCCGCAAATACTCCCATGATCAATTTTGAAATTTCCTGGTAGCGACCAAGCCGGGGCTGGACGATTACGGCATCCGGACACATGCGCCGTGCCTTCACCATAGGCATGGCGCTGCCGACCCCAAACGGTCGGGCCTCATAGCTCGCTGTAAGCACCACGCCCCGATTGGTAGGCGATCCAACAAGCACTGGCTTGCCACGCAGGGAAGGATCATCCAGCTGCTCAATTGCAGCATAGTACGCGTCCATGTCTGCATGGGCGATGACTTTCGGCCAAACTGATTTGTCCGGTACCATAGCGAAGTTACCTTAACCGAGCGCGCGTCTGTAGGCGAACTTGGACTCGACGATGTGCGAGGCATGGCGTCCATCGTCCACGAGTTGCTAGTTTGCGACTGCGAGTGCTGATAAGAAGTTCTTGAGCTTCATCAGCTTTTTTAAAATTGGACAATATGACTACCGTGGGTGCACATGCGCCGTATGGTAAGAAGAACGCAGAAAAGCTGCGGGCTTTTTTGTTTTTGTGTGTGGTGAGAATATAGAAGTAATGGATTGGCGCATTACGATGCGGGTGTTCATCGCAGTTGCGGTGCTGAACACGGCGCACGTCACGTAATTGGTATACTGGTCCGCATGTTAGGAAAAAGTTGCCTGCTAACCGCGAGAGCCGACGTTTTCAGATGTCGATACAATTCCAATAAATGATTGGTGTCTTGCCGGTCAGCAGAAAGGACCGGTTCGTATGGCAGCGATTGACACCGGCTTGTTATATTTCAGGCGCATCAGAGTGTCGTGACGAATAGTGTGGGGAGTACATCATGTGGTATCCAACAATCGAGATCAACGGGAAGCGTGTCCTCATCCTGAATGGGTACGAAAAATCTTCCGAACAAAACAGAGTTATGGTGGTAGCGGACGAAACCAAACTCCTCGTGTCTGCTGCCGAACACCGTGATGCCGTTGCCTTCACATATTTCGGAGGGAAATGGATCCCAGCAGTTTGAAGTGCAAGATTCAGCGCAGGTTGCCGCCTGAGGTCCACCAACGGTACCAGCGCCAGCAGACGCCAAGCGCGTCCATTGTTTCGTGACAAATAGTGATTTGTCGGAACCAAGTGGATAAGCGCCGGCCAAGTATTCAGCTCAGGCTGTAGCTCCTGAATCTAGCGCTCATCGATTGTGTTTACAACGAAAGCAAACACCAAGTTTCCCGGCTCCGAACCTAAGCTATGTTATTGTGCCGCTTGCAGATATTCTATATGCTGTTGAGGTGCAACTCCAATGCCAGTAAAGAGCTTGCAGCAGGCTCTCGCTATCAATTTCAGCATTCTTTTTCGAGGCGCATCATGATCCGTTTGATTTTGTTGTCGGCAACGTTCGCAGTCATCGCTGCCGCACCGTTTTCGGCTCAAGCTGGAAAGCGTTATACATATAACCTATGCAGGGCCATGACCCCGCAGGGACAGCCTATTACATTCAAATGTAGGCTCGATCAGAGGTGCTGCTACGCTCAGATTTCCAATCAGAAGTACTGCGTTTCGAAATCGACCACGTGTTCGCTGATGTTTCCCGCTGCTGTAAGTCCTCCGCTTTGACACTATGTCACCCGGGGTGCAGCGCTATCGCGTTTTGAACCTTGGGTGCGATCACCAGCCGACGACAGTCTCTGAAACGCGCGTCAGGCGAACCGAGGCAATCACTACGCCTATCGAGCGATGCGCCTTGCCGGTTCATCGGGCAACCAAGTCATGACATCGGAAGAATGCCGAAAATTTTGATCTCCACTGGTTGTCCCTGCCGCTTAAAACTGGGCCATTAAGATGCTGCCAGTGGGAGGCGCATGCGATGGCAGCCGGTCGAGTTTGAGGCGATGTATCAGGCAATGAGTTTCAAAGAGCGGAAGCGGCGAAGCTGACGGAACATAAATCCCGCAGCATGCCGCCCTTGAACGTTCCTATTGATGGCTGACACCGCTTTGGAACGTTCCGGATGCCCGAGTCAAGGCCCGGTTTTAGGCGCTTCCGATCAGGTGATCCTTTTTCAATTTGCAGCTCCTAGCAATCCAATCCTGACCGCGTGTCGTCGCAACCTACGACCGTGTGTGAGGTGTCCTCTACCCGTCTGCCTCGTTGCCCACACGGTTGGTCAGATATTTGCCCCCCTCAAGACTCTAACTTTCATGCCGCCAGCACGCTACTTCGGGTGTCTGGCGGCTTTTTTTGTTTGATCTTCGTTGAGTAAGCCACGACGAGCCGTCCGCTTTATCAGACGCGTCTTCAGGCAAATTAATTTTGGGCACGCCTGCGACATGTGAATTGAAGTAGGGGGTGCTTTCGAGCGTCTTTGCCCTCAGCTAAGTTCCACCTCGCTAGCCGAGGTATCAATCTTGGGCTCAGCTGAGGGGACGAGGTCGAACGGGGGATATCTTTGGGGGTGTCAGATTCGACCTCGCCTGCGTGGCTGCATGATAAGCGAGGGAAGGTCGGCCACGCAGCGCGTCTGGTAACTCACGGTGTTGCGTCCCGGTAGTGCACTTCTGAAATTCAGCGCTTATCCTTTATGACAATTCCCTGTGCTAAGTATTCAGAAAGCTCTGGCATCTCTCTCGAATAGTCGAATGTGGCGCAGCCCGTATCAGGTTGTTACTTGTTGATACAAAATTTCGATTGATTGTGATCAATCCGGGCAGCATCCGCGAGCGTTGGAATTTCACATTCGCGCAAGATAGACCCCCGGCATCGATGCCAGCGCGAGTGGCCGGCATGCATCGCCCCCCCCCCCCCCATTGCGACCGGCAAAGCTAAGCCGTCAGTTTGCCCCCGCGGACTGGCGGCACCGTTCAACTTTCCATATTTTTGTCGCGTCGGTGCGTTGGCGTTTGGTGATCGTCACCACGGCTTGCTAGCGCGCCCCAACGCAAGCAATGGGGAAGCTCGAATTCCAAGATGATCTTCACACACGTCGCGCGTGTGATCGCTTGGCTTTCCGTTATCTTTGGCGGGTTGCGGATGGCTATGGCTTCTACAGAGCGGCCAATACAGAAAACCCCTCTGAGATGGAGGCTTTTGCCCATCGATATTTGGGCGCAGCCAACAGGGGCGGTGCTATAATGAGAGGCATGTATGTCCTATTGTTCGGCATCATCCTCGGCGTCTTGACGGACATCAGTCGAGCGGTCGCAGCCAAACGCGCGGACGGGACAGAACGAAGGACGCAAGGACTAGCCGCTATGCAATGTCTATGATCAGGCCCCGCAAGATGTCCGCCCCTTGGACCGTGGGCGTCATTCCAGGCGGCTTCCGGGTCGACGATGCCGATGGCAAAGCCTTGGCTTACGACTACGGCTTAGAGCCCCGTGAATTGCCCGCAGTGTACGATCTGCGAGCGGGCAAGGTTCGCAGCGACCTGTCCGATAAGGTCTGACCAATTGACCGCTTTGATCATAAGCGGACTCGAGAAAGTCGTGACTCTACCGGTGAATGCCGGGCCCTTCGCGCTTGATAGATGTCAATGCTTTTGGTCGGGATAGAGTTGATCCTGTAATGCCATTTACAGGCTGTTCTTTGCCATTTAGCAGCCTTCTCAATTCGGAAGAGTAACCTGGAAATCAGTTGTTTGCCGGCTTATGTTTTCAAGGGATGATACATCTCTAAATGTTCGAAACGACCCCGTCTCTATGGTGCTGAGTGGGCGTAAGCATCAACGCGAGATGTGTGAAGGTCTTGAGCTGCTTGCTGATCAATTGGGCAATTACGCTGATCAACGTTTGTGTTCAATGCTGCTGCAATTCCTCCGACTAGAATTGCCGGTCCAGCACCGGGACGAGGAAGCTGTCTTTGATTTACTGCGAGGCCGTCAAGCAGGCGACTCCATTATCACTGGTTGGATCGAGCAAGCCGTCTTGGAACACCGTCGGCACATTGACTACGCCCTTGAGCTGGCGGAGCCATTATCTCAGCTAGCTGCTGATGGAAGGCCGAAGCAAATAGAAGCGCTTGGTTATATGCTCCGATGCGCATTCGAGAGTATGAGGCGCCATCTGGATTGGGAGGAGATTACTCTTTTCAGCGGTTTCGTTCAGCTCGTCGACGAGAACGAGAGCCAGATTCTAGCCGCCAAAATTGCCCGTAATCACAGTTTGTCTGCTCCATACTTGCGCGCCATTGATTGATCTGTATCAGACATTGCAAAAGTTGAATGCGTCTTTTACTGTCCTGGTAGTGGTAGAGCGTTGGAGCTAGGCATGCCGGGTTCGAATGTGATTGCGTTGCCGACCTCCCGATGCAGCCAATGCCCGGTAAGGTCAAACGCTATTTGTTGCGGCCTAGACGATAAAGAGAGTCAAGAACTCTCTGGTCTGATGCGGCATCGCTATTACAAAGCGGGAAGCTCGCTTTTCCATCAAGAAGACATAAGTGAGCTTTTTGCGATCCTGATCTCGGGCACGATCAAATTGACCCGAGAGGGGGCAGACGGGCGTCGTCAGATCATTGCTTTTCTGTCCGAGGGTGACTGCCTCGGAGACCTGTTTCATGAAGTCAACCATCAGGGTGCGGAGTGTATCAATGATGTGGTTCTTTGTTGTTTCGCCCGCAAAGAATTCGAGGCCTTCTTGAAAGGGCACCCTCAACTGGAGCACCGCCTGCTCTTGAGAGTCATGCACCAGCTCGATGAGACACGCGAGTGGCTTTTTACCTTGGGGCAGCTAAAGGCACCTGAGCGGTTAGCATCGTTTCTACTCTGGCTACGGCGTAAGAAGGAGCTTGCTTTGGGTGCGGTGCTATTACAGCCAGACGACAATATGGTCGGCTGTCCATATACTCGCCAGGACATCGCTGATTTTCTCGGGCTTACCGTAGAAACAGTCAGCCGTAATTTCACAAAATTTCGGCAGGACAATCTCATTAACTTGCACTCAGATAAACGCATTGAGATTCTGGATGCAGATGCCTTAATGAGGCTTGCCGGTACGACGTTGCCAGCTGCAGAGCTCTAATGCTTTTCGAAGACGGAGCACCAAACCTGAGCCAGGACCGTGTGCCGTGGGGTAGAGGCGATTTTGGCTCTGCCGGTAGTAGCCTGTAATGACACAGTGGGCAATGTGATTGCAAAGGCGCAGGTGATCTGCACGCAACAACGTTTCTTCTTGCTCGACCAGCACCCTCGCGCCGACCATCTATGCTGAAGTAAAGCGCTTTGCAGGTTAAGATGGGATCATGAAGGCATCTGGCAGCATAGAAAAGATCGTCATTGTGATCACTTGGATCGCGTTCGGCATCGCTGTCCTCCTACACGTGGGCTTCTGGCTCGCGATGATCTTCTATCCAGCACCTGGGGATGTGCCGCTAGAATTTATCAATCCATAATCGTTGGGTTGGAGTCAGATCTGACGTCGGTTTTGCCCGCTTTGATAAATTAGCGGAAGTCACTTCGCCGCCTGGATCGGATTCGCGCCTAAGAGCAAACCGAGTGGTGGAAATGAGCGTTAGATCGAATCTCCCAAATGGGCGACAAGTATTTGGGTCAAAGGCCGGTACTTTCACTGCTCGGTATGAAAGCGCGACCACTGGATAGCGAAAATCGTGAGCAGCGGCACGGCAACAGAGATCACAGCCACAACAATCAAAAGAATGCCGAGCTGGTCGTAGTTCGCCGTTACCGTGACTTCTCCCGTGTCGCGATCGCGCACCTCCCGGGTTACTATGAAAAATTCGTTCAAATAGCGCGTTGCAAGGCTAGACGCGGATATCGCCAGGTTTGTGAACGATGCCATTACGGCGAAGAACGTCGCCTTGAGCTGTCGAGGGGCATTCTGGGCGATCCAGGCGAGCATTGGGATCATAGAGATCTGTCCAAGTGGCGACTCGATTGCGGTATCCAAGATCGCAATGAACCGTGCATCGACAATGCCACCTGTGGCAGGTGCGGTCCACTCGTGAAGCCCGTAATACAGACCGATGTTGGGTAGGGCTAGGACGCCGGCGGCAATTGTTAGAAGTGCAACGATATAGGCAATTGAGCGTTCTGCCATCAGAGGACGGAGCAGGACCATCCCCACCAAGGCCAGGCAAGAAGTGATTAGGCTCAGAACGGAAAGGAATTGCTGATCGAAACCGAGTACGTCGATCTCAAACCAGACCTGCCCGGGTCCTGGTAGCGGCACCGCACGGAAGGCAAAGATCACAATTGCGGTGCCAACAAGCGCGCGCGCCTGGTCCGGTTGAAGTTCATCGAGGAGACCCACTATCAGTAAGATGACGATGACCATCGAACCGGCAAACACAATCTCCTGGGTGAAAGGTAAACCACTAGCACCCATAGAAATGGCGAAAACTGCAAAGGCGAGACCGCCTACGAGCAACCACGGTTTCGGTTTAGTTGTCTGCGCGTTACCAGAATGGGCGGCGCGGATCTCACCCTCGGAGAGGCCCTCTAAGCGCAGCGCCCGCTCTCGGCGGCGTAGGGCTAGATCACCCAGGATTACGCCAGCAACCGAGAGCACCGGAATGACGAGTGCAGTTAGGTAAATTCTGGCATAGACTTTGGCAAGTTCCGCCGCTGGCAGTTCCGCAGCACCCGCAAACATATAAATGGTGAAAGCAGCCACCATGACGGAGCCAGAGATCACCGCGAATCGACCGAGCGTCTGCATGGTCGTATGCATTGCCTTCACTTCATCGGCAGGCCTTGGTGCGCCCGAGGCATCGACAGTAGGCACTGCCTCGACGGTCATCGCATCTGCGACGACGTCCTGTACGACATAGCCAACTGGCGCAAGTATCGCGCTGAGAACGAACCAAGTCTCGATGCTTGCAACCTGCGCCATTTCCCGGGTATGGGCAATCAGCCCGTACATAATCATCAGGCTTAGCGCTATAAGGCCCGCGCCGAGATAGACGAGTGACGCTTTCCAGCGCCACATCAGGTCAACGAGGTGACCGAGCGGCATCTTCAAAGTCCAAGGGATACCGGCCCAAAAGGTGAGGCCGGCAAGGAAGGCCGCAGAGAGGCCCAAGTAGTCCTTAATGAAGAAAATGCTGACGATCGATGTAAGCCCTGACACGCCAGCTGCCAAATAGACCATCAGTGGAGGGACGAACGACCAGCGAAACTGTCGTGCGAGATCGAGGACGGTCCTGTCATACCAGCGGGCAAGTCGGTATTTGAAGTTCATGGCGTTTCGCGGCTGCAATCGCTCACCTATGGGGCTACCAGCCGGGCATTATCAACACGCAAATTACATTTGGGAATACCGCACTGCAGCCTATCAAATCGCTGAACAGCAACGACTGCACTAATCTATTGGGGTGCGGAACGTAGCGGAAGAGCGCTTTGGCCTGACCCTAGACAAGGTGCCAGAACACCGAGCAATTCGGCTTTGCCTCGTTCAGTAAGCATCGCCTGATGCTATTACACGGTTCGCCTCGGGCCTTCAGCAGACCTCCTGCGGACATTCTTTACAATTCTGCTTAGCGGACTTTGCAGACATTGGCGATGCGCGCCAAGGTCGCCGTTGGGATGTCCGCTTTGATCAATAAGCTGACCTTAGAGAAGTATCGATTGCACTTCTGAGGAGGGCAAGGATCTTTTCTCAGCATCTGATGCCCCCGAAACGACCAGCGCCAGCATCAAAAAGGAAATTGCAGCAATCCAAGCTGCGATGATCCTGAGCCCAATCCGAACCCAGGGTTGCGAGAATTGCTCCGTCAGCCAGCCTACACCACCAGTTGAAAATAAGAGCGCGAGATTTGCGCCAACAAAAGAGCCTGCGAGTGTAATCAGTGTTGGACGCCAATGGCCAGGATCCGGTGTAGAGACGACCCCTATTAGCAGACCGCAACCACCGGCTAGCACCAACCAGGGCAGGAAAAGGCCATTTGGGAGAAGCGCTGCCAGCGACGCTGCAATTGTGCAAATCGCTAGCAACCAAGCATCCTCAGTCCCTTGCATGCTGACTGCTTGTCCCAGAACCATGCCGGCGAAACAGCATAATGAAAACACAATCCAGCATACCAGAAAGTCACGGGGGAACTGCTGACCGAACATGAGCCCTAATGCCAACACGGCCAGCAACTGTGGCGGTGTCGAAAGCGGATGCAGCATGCCGACATAGAAGCCCATGAGACCGGGTATGGGGGCATGAGCGGCGGCTTCCGTGGGTGCAAGGGCACACGCCACGGCAATAGCTCCGAGAGAGTAGCGGCTAGACAATGCCGAACAAGAAGGCAAGGCCAACCACCGAAATTACCCCGCCGCCTGCTCTGACAGCGTACGCGCCGAACGGCCATGCAATGAGCAATCCGAACAGAATGCCAATCAAGTGTAGAAGACCAGTGGCGATTACAAAACCCGCGGCATAAGCGAACGAATTGGTCGCTTCCGGAAGCTCAAGCCCATGCGCGTATCCGTGAAAGACAGCGAACACTGCGACGATTACGTTTGCGGCCCAGAGTGGAAGCTTTGCGGCGAAGAGAATTAGAAGCCCAAGGACAACCGCAGACGCCGCAATGCCCGTCTCAACGGCCGGTATGGGAATGCCCATTATGCCGAGCGCAGCTCCAAACGCCATAACAAGTGGGAAGACGACCGGTAGCAGCCAGATCGCCGGAGGACCAAGAAACGCTCCCCACATACCAACGGCGACCATGGCTACGACATGATCCCAGCCCAAGATCGGGTGCGTGAAACCGCTGATGAACCCTCCAGCGAGCCCCCCTTCGGTATGCGCCTCAACACTGCCCGGTGCCAGAATTGATGCAATAATTACAACCCCGAAAATAACGAGACGGGTCGCCTCTGACATGCGTCACCACTCCAATGCTAACAGTTCAACTTCCGACTCAGTGATTATCCCTCTGACTGATATACTGCGAGGCGCCCTTAGGCGCTGTCGACAGAAGGCAGACTACTCAGTCGCATTCCTATGAATTCGCAAATGAACATTCCAATAGTAATCTGGCGGCTGTTTTTCACCTATTTTGGCTTGATTTCCATGCATGTGCCAGTCAATGCACATGATATCGGCTTTGGAGACCAACTCCTACAGCCGGTCACACTGTTTCACTGCCTTCTGCCACTGTTAGCGGTTGGGCTGCTCAGCAGACAGCAACATTGTGCCCAGATCAACCGCCTCGTAGCGCTGATGTTGGGCTTAGGCCTGATCGTTGGGCTTTCCTTCAAAGTTTATCTCGATCTGTCGCAGAGCCAATTGATCTTTGCTCCAGTAGTCGCAGTGTATGCGGGCAGTTTGGTCGCAATCGCCCGCCCTATATCAGGAGGGCTTCTCCGCCTGCTGTTTGCTTCACTAGGTATCGCGATCGGCACCAACCTCTCTTTGGAAAACACCGACTGGTTCGATTTCGTGCAAACACTCCTCGCCGCATTCATTGGCTCCATCACCGTCCTGTACGTGATGGCTACGACAGCGGTTCCGACAACGGCAGATTGGCACCAAGTGGGGCTGCGCGTCATGGGATCGTGGGTTTTCGCGTGCGCCATCATGGTCATCGCACTGGAGCTACAAAATCCAACGTGATGTGCTCCAACAGAATTATCCAAGAATAGCTGGGCGGCGGTCATTACCAAAAGCAGATTCGGAGTGTGCGCAGCGTAAGCTCGTCGGAGGACCGCTATGTCCGCATTAATCAATCAGCGGACAAGCTAGTTTCTTCTTAAAGTATCGCTCGGGTATTCGCCACAATGCTTGTGGTAGAGCCCGGCAAGCCGTCCGGTTTCAGGAAAGCCCAGCTCTCGAGCCAACGACTGAACGGTGCTGTGGAGACCATTCAATCCCGAACGGGACATTCCGCGGAATCGTCGATGTCTACGGAAAAAAGAACGTTGCATTCCTGCATTTTGATGCGCACCTGGATCGCAGCGCCGGGAAGCTGGGAGGCTTCTATCACTCCGGCAGCTAAATGACGCTTGCCGTGCAAGAGGGTCTAGTCGAGGGTCGGCATGTCATTCAGTACGGAATGTCGAGCTACGCCTTTGGAGCGGATCTCTATGACGAGGTGCTTAAGGAGGGCGGCAAGGTCTACCATATTCACGAGATCGAACGGGATGGGGTGAAGGCCACCTTCGACAAGATCTACGAGGACTTGAAAGACATCGATCTGGTCTATGTCTCATTTGATATCGACACCTTCGACATGTCCTATGCGCCGGGCACAGGCTCATCGACACCGGTCGGCTCCACGCCGCGCGAACTGATGCCTCACCTGCGAAAGCTCGCTGCGACCAAGACGATCGTTGGCTTTGACGTCGTCGAGTACAATCCTTTCTTTGATAACAAGGGCCAGCAAACGGCGAGGCTCGTCCGGCGAACCATGCTCCAATTCCTTGCTGGTATCGCCATGAAGAAGAAGGGCATGGACCCGGGTTATGTACATCCTCGCGTTGCTGGCGATCCGTAATTTGTAAGCTGAGTTCAGCACCAGGCTCGCCATTTCCGTTTCCCCGGACTCACTTCGCGCACCGCCATCCTTATCGCGGTTGGGCCTTAGCGGAGTAAATCCGGTGGTAGCACGTTCTACACTTGCACTATTTGCACTATTCGCACTATTTGCTCTGTTTTCTCTTTCAGTCTCATTGTAATCATTGTGAATTTGCACCAGTAAAGCGACTCGAATCCTATTAGCCTCAACGGCGAATTTGCCGGAGGCCAAAATGCGACTTACTGCAGCAATTCTATTCAGTGTTTTTCTTTCGCTATCAGCAGCTTTTGCCACTGACAACAACGGCCCGCCCGCGGTTTTAAGTTTCGACGCCAGCAACTCTGCGATGCGGTTGGGGCGCGTTGACGATGCGCATCTGGATGCACGTCGCCCCGCAGTCGCGCCGCGGGCACTGTTTCCCGATTGGCATGCGATGAAGACGCGGCTGGAAGAGCAGCACCACTTCAGCTTTTCACTGGCTTACTCAGCGATCTATCAGCGGTCGAGCGACACTGCCGAAGGTAGTCTTGCCGGGACGCGCTTGCTGCGCGACCTCTATGATATCTATGAGCTGGGTCCAGTTGTTCCGGGCCTGCAAAAGGAGGCCGCCGGCGGCATTTTCGAACTTTACGGCAAGTGGAAACTAATACGGCCCGACACACCTGATTACGGCTACATTGGGTTCGGCATTGAAAACCGCCACCGCTTGGGGACACCCATCACTGCTGCCTCGTTGTTTCTCGACGTTGGCGGGATATGGCCGACGGCACCAGCGTTCGGTGAGTTTGATACGGCGCTCCTCGACCTCTACTACGAGCAATACGCGCTCAATGGCAGGGTCGGGTTCCGTGTCGGTAAATTCCTTCCGTTTGCAGTATATGATTACTTCAGCCTGAAGAATCCAAAGGTCTCCTTCAATGATTTCGCCTTCAGTTTGACGCCCGCGACTGCTTGGCCGGTTTGGGGGATGGGCTTTACCGGCTACACCAAGCCCACCAAGAATACGTACATCAACTTTGGCATCCACGATATCAACGGTGGCCCGCTGCGCGGCGTTGAATCGTTCTTTGAGGAGCGAGAATACTTCACCGTTGTCGACGCGGGTTACAATACGAACTTTCACTTTGGCAATGGCAACATCCACGCAATGTTCTGGCATACGGACAAACGTGAGAAGGGCGGAACGCCCGAGGCCCGAGGCATTACTGTCGCTGGTGAGCAGCAGATTGGCTTCTTACTTCCATTTTTGCGGTACTCGTATCAGGACGGTGAGGCCGCAGTGCTGAAAAACTTCTTCTATGGCGGGGTCGGTTTCAAGGAGGTTTTTGGAAGGGCCAAGGATCTTATCGGTCTTGCCTGGGGCTGGGGTGAGCCGGCGAATACGACCCTTTTTGCCGACAACCAGAAATCCCTGGAGGCCTTTTATCGGTTCCATCTCACAGAGGAACTGGCGGTGACCGCGAGCGTCACGCACATCAAAGACCCACCGCTAAACCTGACGGAGGACGAAGTGACTCTGTTTAGCATCCGCGGTCGCTTCGAGATGTAGCGTAAGCTGACCGCATTCCATCAGTCGAGCCAGTCCGCTCCCACTCGGACCCCGAAAAACGCACCATAGGTCTATGTCCGGTATGTGGACATTTCGGACATTGGCGACGTTCGCTGCTCGAATGTCCGCTTTTAGGTGCAAAGCGGAACATGCCTGAGCTTTGATTTCAAGAGGCAGTCCCTGTCCGCTTTGATCAATAAGCGGACGTAGCCGACCCGACAGCTCGACCTCTAAGTAAAACCCTCGCTAGGGAAGAACCGGTTCCATTTTGGTCCCGTGTTCCAAGCATTGAGCTTAATCGCATTTTGTTCTGGACTCTTGGCTGAACATGTTCCTCTTGAACCGATATGACAAAGGTTATGGTGGTGCCAATTACTGGTAATTTTGCCAAGCCTCTCCAATTCTCTGGGCGAGTGAAATCACGGCGAGGTTCGATCGCATGCATCAAGTTGTCCTCACCTCATCGCTGTTATTCTTTATCGGTGCCTCCTGCTGCTTGGCGCTGGAAAGCTCGCAAGGGACGGAAGCTCCGTCGAAAGCTGAATCTAAAGCCGCCGCATCAACACCTGAGGCCACACTGAGACGTATGCACCAATATCTGGTCAGTGCGAAAGATCTTGACGTCACAAGCAATTTCACCAGCGTTGACCAAGCTCTAGGTACAAGTACTTCGGGCTCCGTTCATTACATCCTGCGTAAGCCTAATTTGCTGCGTGTTACAGCCAGTCTGAAACGCGGCAAGGTCATCGTTGTCTCCGACGGGAAACTTTTGACAATTCATAAACCCGCCGCTCGTAAATACCGCCGCTCTCCGGCACCTGAGGATACTTTGGCAGGTCTCTACCACGCTGCAGGTGTTCTTGGGATGCCAACGCGCATGTTTGATTTTTTCTGGAGCATTGATTACCTCGCAGACATCGAAGCACCGGCTAAACTCACCAAACTCAATTCCCAGAAAATAGGCGGTAAGACCTGCGACGGGTTCAACATCAAATACAGCGATGATAACTGGAGTGTTTGGCTCGACCGTTCAGAAACTCCGCTCCCCTGCAGACTGGTGAGTCGTCGCAAGGATTCGAGCGCCCTAACCGTGCAGACGAACACTTTTGTTTGGAATGTTCCTCCCGCAATCGACGCGCGTACGTTTCAGTTCACTGCGCCGGCAGGGCACAAAGAGATTGGCCTTGGTGAGCGCTCTGGGCCGTCGAATTAATATCACAATTGCCGCTCGTTGCTGGTATGTTGCGGCTATGAATTTGTCACCATCATAGCTTAGCGTACCGTCGCCCTCAGTCATGATGCCGAGCCTTCAGAGTCCGCTTTGTGAATAAAGCGGACTTTGGCGATGTGCGATTAGACCGCTGCTCACAGGTCGGCATTTTGCTCAGACGCGGGCAATTCTGATGCTTTGAGCGACTTCCGATTCAAGGAGGCGGGACACTTGGACTGATTTCTAAAGATCGATCATCTCACCAGAACGGGGGGTATAAATGCGCTTCTCGCCTAGCACTGTTGCTTCGATCAAGGGCTGGGTGCACCGACGATGCTTGTGGAGCGTATGCGGCGGCAAAGTGAAGTGCTTGCCGTCGACGGTATATTCGATTGTTTGGGATTGCGTATTGCGGACGGAAAAACGAAGGGCATCTGCCAACGGTTTAGCGAGCAGCTGAACGGCGTAGTATCGTCGCGCTGCTTCGGGTTTGTCTCCGCCTTCTGAGCCTGAGACACCAATACCTATTCCAGTGACATTACTGGCTTCCAAATTTTTACGATGTCCTTCCGAAGCGATCCATCCTGATAATGCACGGCTAGCGATATCCTTGGCGGATCCATCCCAAGGCAATTCCCAAAAACCGATATTTTCCCGTATGATACAGTGTTTGTATCCGGCTAATCGAACGCGCTGCGCTGGAGTTCGTCCGTCCACATTGTGTCCAAGCTGACTGGTCGTTGCCATGGCGCGAGCATAGGCCCTCGCTGTTCGTTGCAAACGGTTGTCCAGCACCAGCGGCTCTAAATTCCGGCGCTGCCGGTAAGCATTCGTCTCGGCGGCGATGGCGTGTTCAACTTTCTCAAATGGGTGGTTCTGACTAGCGCTCGGTAACGCCAAAAGTATGAAGGCGAATCCTAATGCGCCGGCGTTTCGGATTAGTACCGCCGCGGAAAAATCTCGCATGATCACTCCAGTGAAGGCTCTCGCAATCAGCTTGATTGTAGCTGACATCAAGATCATTTCGTGATGCCATTGGTGTACCATCAAGCAGCTTGGTCATGACGTGAAGGACCCAATTTCTCCCTGGGGTCATTCGATGGATGCAAATGGCTCGGATCCAATTCGGTCGCGCGCAGCGAACAAACGCGAACGACCATTGAACAACCCCCTTCATCTGGGCCACTTAATTGGTGGTTCTCTAGATGGTCTCTGGTGCCGGTGCTTGCATGCTGAGAGCCTCATGCGGCCGCACGTGATTGTATTGGCGGAGACACTGATTGGTACCACTGACGTTCGCAATGTGGACATAGCGGACATGGTCCATGTGTGCGGAGGCGGCCGTTGGGATGTCCGCTTTCGGGGTTGAAGCGGAACATGGCAGAGCTGCGCTCATCAGACGACCGCCTTGTCCGCTTTGATCAATTAGCAGCCCTCATGGAAACACCTTCTGACGACATGATTTTCTGGATTACACAGGAAAGGATTGGACTGGAAGAGTAAGGCAGCTCTTGAGCGATCATTTCGAGCTGTCTTCTCTTTGCGGTCGCTATTATACCTCAGGCGCAGCAGTGTAGGATGGACCATCCGTTCCGGCCATCGCCTCGAGCAAGCCCCGCCTGGAAATGGCACCAATCAGCCGGCCGCTCTCGTCCACCACTGCGACGGGGATCTCGCTTGCCGCGACATCCGTCAAGGCATCGGCGAGAATAGTGTCGGAGGAGACGCGAGTGACCGGTAAAACGTGCTTCGAATCTCGCCAATAGCCGTCGTCGGCATGGTGCGCAATGCTTGCAGCCGAAATCGCGCCCGTCGGCCGGCCTTCATCATCGACGATAAAGGCGGCCTGAGCGTCTTCCGCTGAGAGGAGGCGAGCGATCTTGTCGGCCGAGATTTCAGCCGACGTCATCATCGGTACCGTGCGCGCGGCGGCTGCGGTCGTGATGACCCTGGCGCGATCCACGTTCCGCACGAAGCGTTTGACGTAATCGTCCGCCGGATGCAGTAAGATCTCCTCCCCCGTTCCACATTGACTGAGGCTGCCATCGTTCAAGATGGCGATCCGACCGCCGATCCTCAGCGCCTCGTCGAGATCATGCGTGATAAACACGATGGTCTTTTTTAAGTCGGTCTGCAGCTCGAGGAGCTGGGACTGCATGTCGTGGCGGATCAGTGGATCAAGCGCCGAAAAAGCCTCGTCCATGAGCAAGATCTCCGCGTCGGTTGCGAGCGCACGCGCGAGACCGACGCGTTGCTGCATGCCACCCGAGAGCTGACGCGGATACTGCTTCTCGAATCCCTTGAGGCCGACCCGCTCGATCTGCTCCATCGCCAGCTCGCGTGCCCGGGCATTGCTGGCGCCCGCAAAGCGCAGGCCGAGTGCAACATTGTCGAGGACGGTCTTGTTGGGTAACAGACCGAAATTCTGGAACACCATGGAAACGCGGTGCAGGCGCAGGTCGCGGAGCTCGGTCTGCGAAAGGCTCACGACATCCGTGTCTTCGACCAGGATCCGGCCCGCCGTTGGTTCGATCAGACGATTGATGTGCCGGATGAGGGTCGACTTGCCCGATCCAGACAAACCCATCACGACAAAAATGGAACCGCCCACAATATCGAGGGTGACATTGCGGAGACCGACGACGTTGCCGGTCTTTTCCATGATCTCCGCCTTCGACGCATCGGTGTCTAGAAGGGGGAGGGCCGCTTGCGGGTCTGGTCCGAAGAGTTTCGAAACCCGCTCAGTTCTTATCTTCGGGTCCGTCACCTGCGCCTGCACCTCCACTATGTGTTGCCTGCATCCAGATGCTGTTGCACCCGTTTGCCGTAGGCTTGGACAAGGCGATCGAAGATGATCGCGAGAAAGACGATGCCGAGCCCGGCGAACAGGCCGCGCGAGACATCCAGCCGTTGAATGCCCTGCAAGACTTCATAGCCGAGGCCCCCCGCTCCGATCATGGAGGCGATAACGACCATAGAAAGAGCCATCATCGTGGTCTGGTTGATGCCGGCCATAATAGTCGGCGTGGCCAGTGGAAGTTGGGCGGCGAACAGTTTCTGCATCGGTGTTGCCCCGAATGCGGTGACAGCCTCGATCACCTCCGGGTTCACCTCTCGAATGCCAAGGTTGGTCAGCCGGATGAGAGGGGGAACGGAAAAAACGATCGTAGCCAGCAGCGCCGGTATCTTGCCGGGTCCAAAGAGCATCACGAAAGGGATGAGATAAACGAAGATCGGCATCGTCTGCATCACGTCCAGTACCGGCAGCATGACGGCCTGCAGCCGATTGGAAAATGACATGAGAATGCCCAAGGGGATGCCGGTGACGATTGCGAAGAGAGTCGCCGTGAGCATCAAGGCGACGGTTGCCATGGCCGGCTCCCAGAGTCCGAGGAGCCCGGTCAAGAATAGCATCACGATCACGGCGACCGGCATGCGCCAGTCGCGCGTGGCCGCGAAGCTGATGAACGCGATCACCGGGATCAAGACGAACCATGGCACCCACAGCAAGAAGGCTTCGATCCCGTTGAGAAGTCGCAAAACCGGCAGGAAGGCTGTTTCGAGCGCTTGTCCGTAAGTGGAGACGATGCCGTTGAACCAGCTATCGATGCCGCTGCGTACGGCACGCATGTCTATGAGGTCGGGAAAGTTGTCGGCCACGTCGTGTCCTTATTGGTCCTTTCGGGAGCCGGATGCAAAGGTTCAGATCACTTGAGACTTGCCTTGATGGCCTTGGCGGCATCCGCTGGCACCCACTGGGTCCAGACGTTGGGATGAGTCTTGAAGAAGTAGTGAGCGGTGTCCTGCAGGCTGGCGGTATTTGAGTCCCCCCAGGCGAGCACCTTGTTCATGGCGTCGTTTGGAATTTGCATCTTCGAAAGAAATTCGACGACGGCGGGCGCGCTTTTCTTGAGCGGCGTCGCGACCGCAACTTCAATCTTGGTGGTCTGCCAGCCGGTCACTTGAGAGTTGGCGCAGTCGGGTTTGCTGAGACATGCGTACTTCTGCGCGTCGTAAGGTGGTGTCTGGAGCCGAACGAGTCTGTAGCGGGAAATGACGGCTGTCGGCTCCCAGTAGAAGGTGACGATCGGTTTCTTCTGGGCGACTTTTCTGGCGATCGCCGCTTGCAGGTTGGCCCCCGAGCCGGCCGAGAAGAGCTCAAACGTCTCACCGAGACCGAGGGCCTTGAAGAGATTGGCTGTCACCACCGAGCCGCCCCAGCCAGGCGGGCCGTTGTAGAGGCGGCCCTTGTTCGGCTGACCGGGCTCGGCAAAGAGCTTCCAGTTGTCCTTCAAATCACTGATAGACTTGAGCTCCGGATGCTCCTTGGCGACGTAATCGGGGACCCACCAACCTAACACACCGCCGTCCTCGTAGAGCTGGCTGGCCACAAAGTACTTCCCCGATTTCTCGATCCGTTCCCAGATATCGGGTATCAGGGAGACCCACATCTCGGGAGCAATGTCGGGCCGGCCCCGTGTCAGCATCGTGCTTGCGGTTGGCACCGTATCCGCCGGTTGGAGCTGCACCTTGCAACCGTAGCCTTTCTCGAGCACTTTCTGGGTGACAAAGGCCATCACCCCGCCCGAGAACCAGTTCATCTGCGCTACGGTGAGAGTGTCGTTCGTTCCGCACTTAGCGGCCTTCACCGCCGTCGGCGCAGCCATGACGCCCGCGACAGCAATGAGAATTCCGACGGCAAGGAGACGTCCATTGAAAAGTTCCATGTAACCCTCCGCGCTAAAAGTTCCACGTCCTAAAAAGCTCAGATCACCCGCGGTAGGAACCATAAAGAACTCCGAAGGATTATCCAGAGCGACGTGAGCCAATCAGCTGCTGCCTTCCGCTTTGTGGACTTTGCGGACATGGTCAATGTATGTGGAGGCGGCCAACGAGATGTCCGCGTTCGGGTGCAAAGCGGAACATGCCTGGGCTATGCTCATCAAACGACAGCGTGGTCCTCTTTGATCAATAAGCGGACGTTCCTTCAGGTCCAGGGCAGTTGCATGCGCTCCGGATGATGTGATGCCAGCAGTTGCCGACGAAAGGGGAATCGGCAAGCCTCCATCAGTACCCGGCTCCGAACCGTCTGAATTTCCTAAAAAATCGATAAGTATTTGGCATTCCGTGGTTTTTGTGAGATTTCTTTTTTTAGCGGCTTCGCGCGGTCAAGAAGGAACTCGACATTTTGGGGGTGAGGAGATTGTTGCGACAAAGACCCTAAAAGTCGCGGCGTCTCGACCGTGACCAACCAATTCAACGTCGCGGTGCTTCTCCAGAGAGCGGCATAAACGTGCAATCGAGAGGCCTTACAACTTGCATTGGTGCCTGGTCGTATGTCGGCCATGCACTTGCGTGAGGCTCGTCTGTAGAGCTAGGGAAACAGCGTATTGACAGTTGCCTATATCAATCAGATCGCTACGGCGGTTCCCGCCAACGACGTCCACACAGGCTTTGTGCATTACGCGCGATCTCTTCTGCGAGACAGTCGCAACAAACTTATCTTCGACAAAATGCTAGAGAAGTCGCAGATCGACCATCGATGGTCGTGTCAGACGGTTGCGGCAGATTGTGAAAGCTCCTCGGTCAATGGAAATGTGTTCTACCGGAGGGGCGAGTTTCCGACGACTGCCGAGCGAATGCGAGTTTATGAGGCGGCGGCCTTTCCGCTCGCTGTTGAGGCGCTGGAGAAGCTCGAGCTGCGGACCCGCGCATCAGATGTTTCGCACATCGTCATCGCGTCCTGTACAGGTTTTTCGGCGCCTGGCCTTGATTTGCAACTCGTCAAACATTTCGGATTGAACCCGTCCATCGAACGCACGATCGTCGGCTTCATGGGATGTTACGCGGCGATCAATGCCCTCAAACTCGCGCGTCATATCGTTCGCTCCGACCCCAAGTCCAAGGTCCTTGTTGCCTGCATCGAGCTGTGCACGCTGCACTTTCAAGAAAAAGACGAGCTCGACCAAATCTTGATGTTTCTACTATTCGCCGATGGCTGTGCAGCTGCACTGGTCAGCGCCGAACCTGTTGGTCTTGAACTCGACTCTTTCTACTCAACGGTAATTCCTGGCACCGCAGACCTCATGTCCTGGCATATTCGGGACTCAGGCTTCGATATGGTCCTCTCTGGTGACGTGCCTCGCAACATCTGTCGCGCGTTGCGGGCGGACCAGGAGCGGGTTCTCGACGGGGCGACGCCAGATGAAATTGGTATGTGGGCTGTGCACCCGGGCGGCCGAACGGTGCTCGATGCCGTAGAGGCGGCACTCGTATTGGGTCCAGATGCACTTGGCCATTCAAGGGGAGTGCTCCGCCAATTCGGCAATATGTCGTCGGCAACCGTTCTCTTCGTGCTGAAACTATTCCTCGATGAGAGCCGGAAGAAAGAACGCGGTTGCGCAATGTCTTTCGGTCCAGGTCTCACAGCGGAGACGTTCTTGTTCCGAACCGCGGAGTGAAGCAAACATGCCAAATTTTAAGGTGCGGGACACGACGCCGGAGCTAATGGACACGGAAGCCTGCACCTACGAAGACTTTCGCAGTTGCCTGGAACAGCTGGCACAAATCAATTGGCTGACACTTGCCTATCGGCCCACGATCGCCTTTTTTGACGAGCTCCTCAGAGCCCGGCAATTGGATCTGGGGCGCCCACTATCGATCGTGGATATTGGCAGCGGCTACGGAGATGTGCTTAGGCAGATCGATTGTTGGGCCGACCGAAGGCATGTCAGGGTTGATCTCCAAGGTGTTGATATAAATCCTTGGGCGGCGCGCGCGGCGGCCGAGGCGACACTACCCGACAGGCCAATTCGCTGGATTACCGGCGACCTGTTCAACTATCGCCCAAACGGCGGCGTCGACATCATCATCAGCTCGCTTTTTACCCACCATCTGCACGACGCAAAGCTGGTACGCTTCGTGCGATGGATGGAAAACCACTCACGTATCGGCTGGATGGTGAACGACCTCCAGCGTCATCCGATCCCCTACTACGCTGTAAAATACGCATTCCGCGCCACGCTTCGCCATCGTTTCATACAGCACGACGGTCCTGTTTCCATTGCAAGCGCATTTCTCCGTTCGGACTGGTCCGAGTATGCAAGAGCTGCCGGGCTCCCAGGCGACACGTTGTCGATCCAAGCCTGGGCACCATTTCGACTTCGCATTTCGAGGCTGAAGAAGCTCGAACGTGCGACGTAGGGTTAAGTTTGACCCCGTGAGCGGATGTCCGCTTTTGAAGGCGAAGCGGAACATAACTGAGCTGCAATCGTCAGATGGCTGCCAGGTCCGCTTTGATCAATAAGAGGTCATCAACCTGAGAATGGATGAGGGCAGGCTCCTTCAGCAAAAACAACTGAACATACACCAAAATGCCGGTCCGCCAATGCGATGCGAGTAGATGCGTATATGCCTTTACACTCGTAGGAAAAGCGCTAGTTAAGAGCCGAGTTATAATGAGTGGAGTTTGCTATGAGTATGCGTCTGCCTTGCCTCTCCGCGATAGTTTTATGCGCTATTGCCAACTTAATTGCTCCACAAACTTCTTTCGCGCAGGACCAAAACGTCGACACTGCAAGTCAAGAAGCGGCAGCAAACTCTACAGTCGGAGAGAAGGCGGGCGCTAAGTTGCCCGCTCACGTCACAAAGCCCGACATAGATATTGAAGAGCTTGAATTTCGCTTGGTCCCTATGACTAAGGGCGAACTCAAGGCTCTAGCCGAGGAATGGCTGCAGATCGTCAAGTCCAAGACCGAAGAGGTCATGGAGGCGCAGGTCACGGTGGCGAATACCAAGGGCGTGGTTGAGGATGCTGTAAGGGACAAGCTGACCGAGATTGATAGTGAACGCAATCAGCTGTTTGACAAATATAGCTCCGTACTCAATGCATGGGAAAAGAAAGGCGGCGACGCAAAGGCCATTGCCGACTACAGGGCGTACCGGAACTCCATTATCGTCGAGGAGACTCGGACTGCGGACTTTGAGACGCTGATCGCACGTGCGCTGGCCTGGTTGACAGACGAGGAAGGGGGGATCCAACTTGCCAAGGACGTTGGCATCATCGTTGTTGCATTCCTCGGGCTTCTGATTGCCGCCGGGCTTGTCCGACGCTTTGCCCGGCGTTGGATCGGTCACGTGCCGAACATTTCCAAGCTACTTCAGGCGTTTCTGATCGGGGTTATTTACTGGCTCGTTTTAGCCTTTGGCCTGATGGTTGTTCTGTCGGCGCTGGGTGTCGATATTACGCCACTATTCGCGCTAATCGGAGGCGCCTCGTTCATCATGGCATTCGCCCTCCAAGACACTCTAGGTAACTTGGCTAGCGGGCTTATGATTATGATTTCACGCCCGTTTGATGAAGGGGATTATGTTGATGTTGGTGGGACTTCGGGGACTGTGAAAACCGTCAACATAGTTTCGACGACAGTGATCACGCCAGACAATCAGGTCATAGTAATTCCCAATAAGAATGTATGGGGAAACGTCATCACGAATGTGACAGCTAGCGATACCCGCCGTGTTGATCTTGTTTTTGGTACATCTTACGACGATCCGATACCCGAAACACTTCGAGTCTTGGAAGAGACGGTAGCCGCACATCCACTGGTATTGAAAGAGCCTGAGCCGACAATTCGACTGCATGAACTTGCCGACAGTTCTGTCAATTTTATCTGCCGTCCCTGGGTGCAAACATCAGACTACTGGACTGTCTATTGGGATTTGATGCGCCAGGTGAAGGAACGCTTCGATGGAGCAGGTATTTCCATCCCGTATCCCCAGCAAGACGTGCATGTGAGGCACGGTTCTGCACGGCGAAATCATTCAGACCCATATTCGGACCAAGCTTCGGAAGCCAGTTCGGTATCAATCTCAGCCGGAGATGAAGGCCACGAGCAAGCCGATCGCAGCGACTAGCTCAACCAAGAGATTTCGAGTCCTCGATCTCTCGCTTCCCCGAAGGTGCATGCGCGTGCAACGGGCCATACAGTGTGGTTCGGGTTTTTATTGGGACTGAGTTTGGCGGTGGCTAAACGTCCGCTTTGCGAACTTTCCGGACATTGGCGATGTGTGCCGAGGTCGCCGTTGGGATGTTCGCTTTCGGAGGCGAAGCGGAACATGCCTGAGCCGTGATCGTCAGCACGCCGCCTTCTCCACCAATACAATCACGTGCGACTGCATCAGGCTCTCAGCATGCGAGCACCGGCACCAGAGACCATCCAGAGAACCACCAATTAAGTGGCCCAAACCTAGGGGCTTTACACTGGAGCAGTCCCGGCGCCAAATAGCCGAAGCCGAAGCCGAAGCCGAAGCCGAAGCCGAAGCCGAAGATGCCAGATTGAGCGGGGCGTTCTTACCTCATGCGGTTATTTTGACGGAACGGATGCGTCCACAGCCGCTTTTTGTGGCAGCCATGATTGGTGTCGCCGAACTGCAGCGGGTGAATTTTACACTGGGAAGTGCACCCGTCACCTACATCCAGAAGGCTTTGGACGGCGCCCAGCAGAAGCTTAAGCGTTGGGGCTGCGGTCAGCTCCCCTGTTTTGGAAGACCTACTGGAATCATCGTTAATTATACGCCGGATCGGGCAGTATGATTTGATCTGAACGGGCGGGCCGTCGAGACTTTCGATTCGGGGTATCGGGCTGGCGAAGCCGTGCTCTATGTACAGGGCAGAAAGGTGTCGGCGGCCGAGCTGAAGCTGCTCCTAGGGTAGTTTAAAATTTAAGACAACGTAATTCTATACCGATAGGTCGTGCGTAGCCCCATGCTCTTCTTACTATTTCCAACTCATGCCAGAGGCGGATCACTTTGCGCATAAGCCAACAGGAATTTGAAAAACTGGTTGAGGGCGCGTTCGAAGTGCTTCCCGAAGTCTACCGCAAGGCCTGTAGGGACCTGGCTATTCGTACTGAACCCCAGGCCTCTGCAGAAGTCCTGTCGGCGCTAGGGATTGCTGATCCCTTTGAGCTCCTGGGGCTATATCATGGCGTGAGCCTCACGAAAAAAAGCACCTTTACCCTGCCCGGCCTCCCAGATGAGGTGATCATCTATCGCGATCCCATTGTCGCCTACGCGCGGAAAAGCGGCCTAGCACTCTCCGATACAGTCCGCCATGTTTTGATCCACGAGATTGGACATCACTTTGGTTTCTCGGATGCCGATATGGAACGTATCGAGCGCGATCAGGCCCGGTCTGTCGAGGAAGGGTGATTGTATGAATTCGTGTGTTGAAGAGCAGCTTGATCTCCTCAAGCGACGCCTCCTTGAAATCAACGATCTGAGATCGGCGGGTGCCGTCTTAGGTTGGGACCAGGCGACGTACATGCCAGGTGGTGGAGCTGCTTCGCGGGCAAGGCAGCGGGCCACTCTAAGCCGGCTCGCCCATCAAAAGGCAACGGATGCCGAACTGGGTTGCCTGCTTGATAAGCTTCACTATGAAAGCCATGGCCTGTTGGAGCCGGGGTCTTCGTTGGTTCGGGTCGCACGCCACGACTTTGAAAAAGCCAACAAGGTCCCCGCGGATTTCGTGGAACGCGCGAGCGCCCACCAGTCTCAATCCTATGCGGCCTGGACCAAGGCTCGTGAGGAAAACAATTTTACAGCAATGATCCCGTATCTCACCACGTCGGTTGAGCTGAACCGGGAGTACGCGGAATTCTTTGCCCCATTCGCACATATCTGCGATCCGCTCATCGACGGTGCTGATGACGGCATGACCGTCGCCGAAATCCGTCGGATATTCTCCGAGTTGCGACCAGCGCTCATTGACCTCACCCGGGAGATAGGCGACCGGCCCCAGCTTGACGACTCGTGCCTGAAGGAGACCTTCAATGAAGACCAGCAGCTGGCTCTGGCATTATCCATGGTGGAGAAGATCGGATACGACCTCTCCCGCGGGCGTCTGGACAAGACGGTTCACCCCTTCGCTACGCGCTTTTCCTCAGGTGACGTTCGAATAACGACCCGCGTTCGCGACGGCGATATTCGGGAGGCCTTGTTTTCCACGCTGCACGAAGCCGGCCACGCACTCTATGAGCAAGGCATCTCCGAAGAGCTCGACGGAACTCCGTTGGGACGCGGCGCATCCGCGGGATTGCACGAAAGTCAGGCGCGCTTATGGGAAAACATCGTAGGCCGCAGCTATCCCTTCTGGGAGCACTGGTATCCAGTCCTCCAGGATACATTCCCGGACAACTATGTTGATGTCACGCTTGATGACTTCTATGCGGCGATCAACCGAGTTGAGCGATCCCTGATACGGACCGATGCCGACGAGGTTACCTACAACCTTCACGTCATGATGCGGTTCGATCTCGAACTCGAAATGCTCGAAGGACGACTTAACGTGAAGGACCTTCCTGAGGCCTGGCTAGCGAGGATGCGCGAAGACCTGGGCATCGAGCCGGAGACCGACCGCGAGGGATGCCTCCAGGACGTCCACTGGTATGCCGGCCACATCGGTGGCGCCTTTCAGGGCTATACCATCGGCAACATTCTCGCTGCGCAGTTGTATGAAGCAGCGCTGCAGGCTCAACCTGATATCCCGAAGCGACTGACACGCGGTGACGGCTCGCAGCTGTTGGATTGGCTTCGCCGGGAAGTCCACCAGCACGGCCGGCGCTATCAACCGAACGAATTGATCGTGCGTGCCACAGGCAAACCGCTGTGTGTTGCGCCGTACCTGAAGTATCTTTGCGCAAAGTTCCGCGTGCTCTATGACCTGCCGGATCCTGCATAGGTCAAATCACGCGTCGGGCATTCTGAGCCAACCTGATGGTGGCGGCGCGACCAAACCCTGAAGATGTGATGACGCAATGCAGAGCACATTATAAGCCCGGTCATTTCCGTCACGAGTTTGCGCGTCTCAGAGAAGCGGTTGCGCTCAAAATTCCTTCAATCGCTAAGAAGCATTTTGCGGACACTCGCGATACAGCGGTGACGCGGCTTGCGGAAGCCACTTGCACGATCGCAGAGATCTGTTCGATTACCGGCCATTCGGAACAAAGTGCCACGCAGATCCTGCGCCACTTCTTGCCGACGACCGATCGCATGGCCGACAGCGCTATCAAAAAGTACACAGCGTACCTTGAAGCTCAGGGGCCAGTATTTGAACCCGGAGCAGTAGCAACGAGTGGGTGAGGCGATTTGGGTGCGGGCAGACGTACGCTACCCGACGGCGCGCACCGCTAATCGTAGAGCTACTGCACAAACGCGGAAAATGGCTCTGATCGGTCAATAGTATCGTAGTTCGCGACATCCTGTCTGCCGTTCTTCACATCTCGCCAAGCTGTTGCATGCTTCACTAAGCCCGGCACCTTCCGCGGCAAGGGATGCTGAGTCAGGGTGGGTGAAGTCGTGTCACGGATTTCTCTTTTACATTCCTCTGCCAACAACAACGAGGCCGTTGTGCTTAATCAGTGGCTTGAAGCGAACGGCTGGAACGACGTCTTTCTCGACTTGGACCCCGAGCGCGGTATTGCTGCAGGCGAGCGTTGGGAGACTGTTTTCTATGAGGTGGCCAACCGCTGCGAGGCAGTACTTTTTCTTATCTCAAAGTCCAGGCTCGACTCACAATGGTGCTTGAAGGACTCCTCTGAGGTGTCTGTTGAGAGGAATGACCCTTCCGGATCGTTCTTTGCTGGCTACGTCTCTCAGATGAATTTCAGCACTCAGTTGACCATCAGCATCTGTCACCATTTCCCAGGTCAGTGAAGCTATCTCCTTGGCCCTGAGGCCTGCTCTCACTGACAGCAAAAGGATGGCCTGGTTTCTGACTGGATAACGTGTCTGCTGGATCGGGCCTGTGATCAGTTTGATCTAAGGCTTGGTCAGTGTCCTGGCTTGCTTGGTCAGGCTCATTTGCGCACTCGTTGTGAAACAGTTGGAAGGTAATGAGTCTGCTGATGTGGATGAGTAGTGAAAGTCTTTTTGATGAGCGCTTAGGTTGTGGAAGCTCTGTAGCGTGACCCTGAAGCACTAGTTGAAATGATGCGAACCCCATAGCTTTGACCTGGGCCTGGAGACGCGACAGTTGATCTGGCGCGAAGGGCTACTGGGGGTGCACGAGAGGCGGTGGTGATGCGGGGTCACCACCGTTTCTTTTTCCAAACTCAAACCGATGTTTGGATAGCCTCACCCTACCCTCTGCTTCCTGAAGTGGGCCGGTTGCTAGCGGTTCGAATGTCCGCTTAACAGCATTAACCGAATGTGCTTTCCGCAGCTTAAACGAAAAAGGCTCAATGTCCGCTCTGTCCACAAAGTGGACATTGCTCATCGCGATTTCTTGGCCGATCGCGGTGGGACTGGAAGCACTCCACCGGCTGCGATCTAAACGTCCATACTCATCACAATTGACCTTCCACCTTAGGCTTCTCAAGATCGATCGATGCCGATTTCTGTATCGGCGGATAATCCTACTCATCGGACTGAAACCATTGGCGTTTTCAGCATATTCTGCGCAACAGCGCACGCTTGAGACGATGAGAAAGAGGTGTTTCTTTCATAGGTGCGCCCTCTCTATCTTCACGATCCCCGAACTCATCGCCGCGCTATTAGCGTGGCCAGGTTCTAGGAGTTCATCATGAGCGACGAATTTCTTCTCGGAGGCATCCTGATTTGCCAGCCAGTGATCATTGGTGGCCTGCTCTACGCCCTCAAATATCTGAGTGCCCTTACCGAGCATGCGGGTGAGATCGCGAAGGGCCTCAAGAACCGCCCGTAAGGATTCTTCGATACCGATGAATATCAGCTACGATGCGATCTGTTGATATTGGGGGTAACTTAGGAATGGTGGCCAAGAACGGGAGTTATCTATCCTTTGACCAATTCTGGCCCAAATGATGCAGGCCACTGTCAACTCCTCCCTGGACTTGGGCGTTGGCTGTGTCAAAAGCACCCGCGCCCATCTTTTTTTGTCTCGTAGACGGCCTTCGATCTGAGCGGTGATGTTCGCATGCACATCTCCCTGGGCGAAATGCCGCCTGACGATGAAGCATCCAAGTAGGCTGGCGAGGCTAATTCCGTGATCAAGCTGAAGCGTTCGAGGCCCCTCCACTCCTACCTGGCAAATGTCAGCGAGGCGGTGTGTGTATGCCACAAATGGGCAATGGTTTCCAAGGCTAAGTGGGCGTAATAGCCCTTTGCCGCGCGCTAGTAGCCCGCAGTTAAGCTGCGCAGCAGAGGGATTACCGAGCGTATCCAAGATCGCTTGGTGGTCCTATCCTTACCAGCGCCCTGACAAGTTCGTCATCTTACAAATCGTATGTTCCTGACGCCGGTGAAGTCATCGGTGAGAGCGACCTTTAGATTTGCTAGTTGTTTCGTCGTTCTTGGTCTCCCATCATCAATGCCGCCAGATCTTTGATTAGGTCTGGCGGCTTTTTTGTGCGGAGCCCGATGCTAGGAGGATGCCCGACCCGGACCCAGGGTGACTGGGCGTTGGACGAGGCAAGCCATTTGGTGGACGTGACCTGCTCAAGCCTGAGTTCCCAAAAGCAAGCTTGGATCATATTGTCCTTGGTATCGCAATGCCAAGGCTCTTTCAGTAAGTCCAGATCGAAGATGCGGCCCCAGCTATGGTTACGTGTGCGCTTGAGTTCCTCTCGGAGTTCAGCGGTTGGAGACCGCGCAACCAGTTTTTCAGTGTCGTCGTGCTGGTTCCGCCCCTCCTCCGAGAGTGCCAGATACCAATTGTCGAGAACAAAGTGCCAGGCTTCGAAGTCTGACAACACAACTTTTCTGGTCGGCAGCTCGCACTCGATTGTGTCATACCGTCTGCCACGTAGTGATGGCGAACGCCGCGCGAGTCTGGGCGTTGCTTGGTTGCGCCATTGAACTGCTGCCAGCCCCACAGAGGAGAAGCCTCGTCTTGAGGCGCAGGGCCGATGCGCTTTGTAAGTTGGTCGCTCATCGATTCGTAAGCGCCTGGGCGCATATCGCATCGATGGTGAAGCTTCGCCATCAGAACACTGTGCGCTTCAAGATGGTCCCACGCAGCTTTGGTCTGGATCTTCCAGATTTGGAGGTTCGTTGTCATGTGGGTGGTTGAAGTTTGAGCAGCGCTCGATGCCACTCCTTATTTTGACCAGGGTCAATCCAGATCAGCGTCGATGGCGTTACAGCGATAATTGCGCAGGCTGGGACAGCTTGCGTTGATCAACGTATACGATTGGCTAATTACGATTTGGGTTCTAGGGGCAGAACATGTCCCTGCGCCTGTCGCGCCAGAACCCGCAGGGAGGCTGCGACAGCACAGGGACGGCCGGGATAGGATCGCAAACAACCCGACGGTCCGCATTTTTTGTCAAAACGGCACTTTATGCCATCCCTCTTCGACGATTTTTTCGGCATCTTCGACTAATGCCCGGTGGATAGGCATCGCCTTCCAAGGCCACCCTACCTAGAAGAATGCCTCCTTCTAGGAAACTAGAGATTGTTCTTCGTAAGTTGCTGGATTGAGGGACCTTGATGCTATTGAATCCGCTCACCAAGATAGACTTGAGCCGCGGCGTCATCATCGTCGGGTCACTTGTCTTGGCGATCACATGAGGGAGAGGCACATGACAGCCCGAGTAAAGATCAGGCACATCAGCGATACTTCGTTTGAGCACCCGTTCACCATTCCGGCGGACGAGGTCGAAGAATTCATTGAGAACGCCTTGAAGAACGGTGTGCGCATCAAGGCGAAGGACTATCACAAGCGGAACGTGCAGCCCGATGGGGCGAAGAACCTCACGGAACGAGATTTCATCCTGTGGCCCGCTCATGCCATCGGCAAAATAGAGGTTTGGTACGCGTGAGGCGATGACCAGTCCGCGAAAGATGCGGGCACCTTTGGTCAGCTACACAGAAGGCACGACGCAGGACTGCGTCCGAACCCCGCGCTGTACCTGGGAGCGGGATCGCCTCCAGCAAACCCGTTTGTGACCAGATATGGTCCATTGCCGTGACGATGCTCATAGGAGTTGAGGCGCCCGAAAATCGGATAGCTTGATCAGGCCCTAGCCTAACAAGATGCAGATATTCTGATCGCCCTGCCCAATCCGCGTCCAGGGGATGCCCGTTTGATGAACACCCGCACAGGAAGCTCCCCGCTAAAAGCCATGTGGGTAGCCGGTATACTTCCCACCGGCCGGCCGCCAGTTCGCCCTTCGATCTGGCGGGCTGGCGTGTGCGGTATTGTTCATTGACCAGTATCAAATCAGTCAGCTCGGAATGGCATTACAATTTAAGTGCGCGAGAGAGACTTGCCCCCGTTCTAGATGTTGCGCAGGTAGCCGGAATGCTATCACCAATCGGCTTAACAATGGCCGTCAGGTTGCCCCTCGATCTGGCGGCTTTGGGCGTCTAAAAACGTGCGCCAATGGCAGGGCCTGGCATTGGAGTTCAGGGGTACCATCCGCCCCTGCGCTCTTCACGCCAATACCCGCCAAAGCAAGGCAACGACAACGCAGGAGCCGACTAGCGTGAATCGCAGTCAACCGGGCTGTGCCTACCTGTACAAGATCTTGCATGGCGCTAGACAACTCTCGCTACCTCCTTCAGCAATTGCCTTTTGTGCTCAGCGACAGGGGGGAACAAAACCATGACCAATCCAATAAAGATGCCGCCAACTTGGGCCCTCGCAACGATCCCTTGTGGCTTTCGCTTGGTTGATGCTGAAGGGATAGCGCTCGCGCTAGGAAAGGCGTTTCCGGTAAGCTTTCACAGACTTCGAGCAGCGCGCGGCTGGCTCACCGTGAAACGGTATCATTTCGAGAAGCCCGCACTATCGATGCTGTGTCTACGCCCCTCACTTATACAAGACATTTCCCAGCGCCCATCAGGAGCCAGCGGCAGGTGCCGCGCTGGCCTTCAAAGAACTGTCATGAGCAGACAGATTTTAGCTAGATCGCAAATTGCCTTCACGGCTCCCCAGCAACTTGTAGTTCTATCGCCGAAGTCTTCGACGAATTAGAGACCAGAACACGGAACCTGTATATATGACAGTCTTAGCTAATTCCGCCTGTCAGCTTGCGCCGACCTACGATGCGATCGTTGTTGGCTCCGGATACGGCGGCGGGGTCGCTGCTTCCCGCCTCGCGCGCATGGGCTTCGGCGTAGCGGTCATGGAGCAAGGCCGAGCCTGGAGGCCAGGCGACTTTCCTGCCAGCATCAAGGCGCGGCTTAAGGCTATGTATGTCACTGGTATGATGCCGAGTATCGGCGATCCAACGGGGCTCTGGCGCTTGACGGTAGGTGAGGGCCTATCGGTGTTTTCTGCGACCGGCCTCGGTGGCGGATCGCTGATTAATGCTGGTATAGCGCTGCGTCCCGATCTGAAGCGGTTGCGTAGGGCCGGATGGCCCGAGGCGGTACTTTCCGATGGGCGTCTTGGCGAGGGATTAAGGCGGGCCGAAAGAATGCTTGGACCGATGCCGGTACCAAACCCCGAGCGCTTCGCGAAATATGCCGCGATGGAACGTGCTGCCGCGTCAGCGGGCACTAAACTGCGACTTCCAGAAATGACGATTTCGCAAAAGTCAGGTCGGAACGCGGCAGGCGTGATGCAGCAAGCCTGCCTTCACTGCGGTGACTGTTGGTCGGGTTGTAATACAAGCGCTAAGACGACCGTCGCCATCACCTATATCGCCGATGCTGTCGGTCATGGCGCGCAGGTGTTTTGCGAGACACGTGTTACATCGATCGCTAAGGTCGGGGATAGCTGGGCGTTAGAGGTTGAGGATCTTACTGGCAGCGGGGAGCGCCGGCAGGTCACAGCCAAAACGCTGGTACTAGCAGCCGGGACGCTTGGGACGAACGAATTGCTACTACGAGCCCAACGTGACGGCCTGGCGCTATCGAAGCGTCTTGGGGAGAACTTTTCTGCGAACGGAGACGACCTCGTCTTCGCCAATAAACTGGCCTGGCCGGCCAATGCTGTGGCGACCGGCCATCCCTTGCAAGCGCCACTCGGGATGCCGCCGGTGGGCCCGCACTCAATCTCGATGATTGACCTCGGCGATGAGCTGGGCCCTGCTTGGATCCATGACGGGTCGATGCTGACAATGATGGCTCGGCTGGCCCCCTACAAAGAAGCTTTGAATCTATGCTTCGACCGCGCCTGGCGGCTAATAAGAGGCGGGATCTATGGCTATGAGCAGAGCCGAGATCTAATCCTTTATGTTGTCGCTCATGATGATGCCAGCGGGAGGCTAAAACTGCATAAGGGCAATGCCGTTGTCGACTGGCCGGACTACAGCAAGAGTGCTGGGATAGTCGCAGCGCAAAAGAAAGTACAAGCGATGATCGAAGCCATGGGTGGAGTGTTTCAGTCCAATCCTTTTGTAATGCGGTCGTTTGGCGGCAACCGCATCATTGCTCATCCAATAGGAGGTTGCGGGATGGGGGAGCATGTCGGCCAAGGCGTGATAGCCCCGGACGGACGCGTCTTCGATCCGGCAAAGGGGCCTCGGGGTGTCTATGAAGGACTTTATGTGTGCGACGGGGCGGCAGTGCCATCCGCTGTCGGCGTTAGCCCGTTGTTGACGATCACGGCGCTGGCGGAACGGACGATGATACTTGCGGCAGAGCGGCTCAAGCGACCGCTGGATGTCGATGCCGGTCCGCAGCGCCCGCGGTGTGATGTGCTAGTCTAGCCACTTAAGGCGCCGTCAGATCTCTGCAAACCCTCAAGAGGTCGTCTTGCCAGGCCGTGCACCTTGCCTTCGGCCATAAGGTTGCTGGTTGTAGGCGGTGATCAAGATATTGGCCCGTCCGCGGGGCGACCTTCGGATTTGCCAAGAGGCTGGCGAGGCTGCGGCCGGAGGCTTGTGGCGTAGTGAAGCTCGGCAGCACCGGAACGGCGAGAGGTAAAAGTCGCTCCCATCCAAAGCGAGAGGAAAAGTCCAGATCGCGAGCCAGCTGCGTAGCTGGAACAGCACCTGGATCATAAGCGAGGAAGCGAATATCTTCGCCCGGCGTGAGGCGCGCCATTGCGAACGTCCATAGTAAGCAGCACAGCTTGGAAGTGGCGTAGCGATCCCGTGATGCTTGAGCCGGGCCGGCTGATTCATCAAGTTTGCCGCGTGCCACTGATTCGGCGTTTGGAAAGATAGCGCCGCGATAGCCTAGTAGTTTGGTGAGCCGATCGGCGGGATTGTGCGATTGGCTAGCGGTCAGTAGCACAATTGCGCCAGGGGCCAATGCCCCCTTGAGTTCGTCGACGAGCGCAACATGCCCGAGACAATTCGTGGCGAAGGTTTGCTCCACCCCCGATTCGGCTAGCTGCAGTTTTTCTCCACCCAACATGCCGGCATTCAGCCCGAGCGCTGCGATCAAACGCGCGCCGCGCTTTTCGTGGACCGCGTTAGCGAAGGCGTGGACCGAGGCTAGGGAGCTGGTATCGAGGCGTAAGACAGTGAGCCGCTCAGTCGGCACGACAGCGCGCAACGCGTTTGCGCGATTGGGCGAGCGCGCACCAATGATGAGGTGCACGTTCTGTCGTTCGGCAAGTGACCGGGCGGCCTCAAGTCCAATTCCAGAGGTCGCCCCAGTCATCACAATTAGCGAACTTCTGTCGTGAGTCACGCGCCTGAGACCTTGTGTGTTGCGAATGTTGGGATGTGATTACCATAGCGAAATGAAAACTGCACGAGCTGGCCGCAATTGGTGTGTGCTAACCAGTCCTTTCGTGAATTTCTGGCTGCATTCTATCGCGCAGCGCGAGCCAAGACCAGTCACGAGAAAACTTTCGACGATTGCCGCATTGTTAAAAAAATTCGACCTGTCATCCGACGCTGGTGCAGGTCAGCATATTGATCACAGAGGACAAGGCAGTCACCTGCCGGATGAAACTTGTACAAGTTCCGCTCTGCCCCTTAAAGCGGACATCCAAACACTGACCTTGGCGCACATCGCCGGTGTCCGCTAAGTCCACTTAGCGGACTCTAGGGGAGCAGGCTCCGAACGTCGGCTTAAGTGTTCCTTTCAATTCGCGGAGCTGATAGAACCGCGAGGGTGCGCCCCCATAGAGCCACGGTGGTACGGGTCCGCGCCCTGCTTGATATCCGTCAACGTGTTCGGATGTTTATCGGCCCTATAGTTATTTGATGAGGGTCGAGATGGCCCGCGCACTCTCGATTCCAACGCAGGCTTTGACGGTCCGCAAAGGAGTTCGAGGATGATTAGTATGCATTCAAATCACCAGGTGCACCTTCGTGCCGTTTTCTTCGCCGGAGTGACGCTGCTCGTCGTTTCGCCGATACTGTTGGGAGCATTGGATGCGCCTGCGCGAGAGGTGATCGAATCTCAACCCGGTCGGAGCCTCGGCATTGCTTCGGTGCCAAACTTGCAGGACCTGGGTGGCTATAAGACTGAAACAGGGATGACGGTTGCGAAGGGTCTTGCTTACAGGTCTAACCAGCTCAGCGATATCGAGCATGGCGACATGAAAAGGCTGGGCGCGCTCAAGCTGAAAGTCGCTTACGATCTGCGGACAGCCGAAGAGAAGCAGAAGCGGCCAGACGAACTGCCGGCAGGCGTCAATTACATTTGGCTGAATGTGCTGGCCGACTCTCCGCAGGCAGGCCCCGCGCAGTTGGAGCCACTATTGAAGGACCCCAAGAAGGTGAACGCAGCTCTGGGTGGAGGTAAAGCCGCACAAGCCTTTCAAAAGTCCTACCGCGAGTTCGTCTCCCTACCCAGTGCCAGAAAGGAGTTCCGCGAGCTGTTTCTTGCGCTTGGCGAAAAGATCCAGCTTCCCGCTGTTTTCCATTGCACCACCCGAAAGGACCGGACTGGATGGGCTGCCGCTGCATTCCTGACATTGCTTCGCGTACCTAGAGACGTCGTCGTCCAGGATTATCTGCGTAGCAACGACTACATCATTCCCGCCTACCAGAAAGTGATCGATGCCTTTATTGCCAATGGTGGAGACCCCTCGATACCCAAGGCCATTCTCGGCGTGGAAAGTGAATATTTGGCTGCTGCATTTGATGAGATGAAAAAAGAACTACGGCTCGATCGAAAAGTATTTTTCAGACGGGCTCGGGATAGATAGCGGGCAGCAAGAGGCTATTCGGGTGATGTATCTGAGCAAGAACTAGACGACCTTAGTTTTGTGATGCGACGAGACCCATTGGAAGTAGGTTCGACCGACGCCACGTCCGGAGAAAAACAAAATGTGGAAGCGAGCAAATTCATTTGTGTTGTTTGTTTTGCTAGGTGCCTTTAGCACGGGCGCGAATGCTTGGGATCATCCGGGGCACATGACGACGGCTGCTATTGCATTTGCGGAAGTCAATAGAGAACGCCCCGATCTGATCGAAAAGCTCGGCCAACTCTTTCTAGCCCATCCGGACACCGCCCCTTTCTGGGTCGCTGCAGGCGAAGCCAAGGGCAAAGAGCGGGTGCGGCGCATGTTCCTTGAATGCGCACGTTGGGCAGACGATAGCAAATTCACGCCAAGGGATCGGTTGACCTGGCATTCGGCGCGCTGGGCCATTGTCACAGAAGACGCCCCACCGAAAGCCAAAGCGGCGGCAGCGGCACGGAATGGAAAGCCCGTAGGCCAGGCTCTTGAGGCACTTGCGCTGAATTACGGCACGCTTTCGAACCCTGAATCCTCTCCCGCAGAGCGCGCTGATGCGCTGTGCTGGGTAATGCACATTGTGGGGGACATCCACCAGCCGCTACATGTCAGCGACCTCTTCTCGAAGGATTTCCCACTGGGAAACCCAGCCGGTTCGATAGGTTACGTTATGGACCCGGTGAGTAAGTCACCCATTACGTTACACATCCTCTGGGACAGCAATGCCCTCCGCGTCCCGACCTTGGATGAGGTCGACCGGCACACGCAGGCGTTCATGAAGAAATATCCGCGCTCCTCGTTGCCCGAGTTAAAGGCTCATCCAGTCAGCCGCCACAACGCCTTCGAGGAGTGGGCAAGAGAAAGTCATCAGGTCGCGCTGGACTGGGCTTTTGATGTTAAGATGATCAGCGTTTCAAATAGGAATCAGACTAGCGAACAGCTGGTTAAGTCTATGGTGGATTTCATCCTCAATGGGGTCTCACCCGTTAAAGAAGCGCCAGAGCTACCCCCTCTCTACTGGGAGAAACTTCGGCCCACAGCTAAACGTCGCATCACCTTGGCCGGTTACCGGCTAGCCGATCTTCTCCTCGCGGCGGCCAATAAAATTGAAGCGCAAAGAACGTATGTTGAGAGGTAATCGCGAGGTCCGCGTATTGATCAAAGCGGACCTGGAAGCTCTCTGATGATCACAGCTCAGACATGTTCCGCGTCGCCACTGAAAGCGGACATCCGAACGCCAACGTCGGCAAAGATCGACAATGCCCGCTTTGTCCATGAAGCGGCCGTAGAGTCGAGGCAGCGACGATCAGGCACTCCAAACCGTCGCTGCACTAACGTGCGTATTGTGGAGATTTTCTCACTCAGTAGTTCGGCTGCCGGAAGATGGGAAGTCTGTCCGGCAGCCGAACTGGGTTTTATTGGCCGGTTCGATTAGCAATCGTCTTCTCAATTTTCGCTTTGACAGCTTCCAGGTTGAAGCTCGCGCCGGCCTGCATGGGCGGGAACTCGATCGCGGTCTGAGCCAACTTCGCTACCTCCTGTTGACGAAGACGAAGCGCCAGAATTCGAATGTCCACCAGTTTGCTGCGTACAAGGATTCGCCTATGCCCATTTTTTCAAAAGGATCGAGTCGCAGGTTGACGATTCCCGGCCAATCCATCTTTATCTTCGGTCCGAACCATCCTTGGGGCTGGCTGATGAAAGTGTACTTGAAGTCGCCGATCCGGGCGGCCGCCAAAGCCGACTCTGTGAAGTACCAGATTTCGTCGCGAGAGGACTTGCTGCCCTTGGTAAGCATATCAAACTGATTGTAGCCATCCAGATGCACTTTGTACGGCTTACCGTTGAGCGTTTTCCCCTTCCTAAGGTCCGCCGCTATGTCACCCTCGTAACCTGCGGCGGCAACAAGCGTAGGGAACCAGTCCAGCCCAGACATAACTTGGTTGATGACCTGGTTGGGCTTGATCTTGGTCGGCCAGCGGACGACGCAAGGTACACGGAAGCCTCCCTCGGTGCCCATTCCTTTCCAACCCTTGAACGGAGTGGTGCCGCCATCGGGCCAGGTGAAGCCCTCGGTTCCATTGTCTGTGGTGACGACGATGATGGTGTTGTCCGAAACGGCCATCTCTTCGAGTTTGTTCATCACATCGCCGATGATGTCGTCGAATTGGGCCATGCCGGCTTCCTGGATGCTCCAGCCGTTCTCTGCAGTCCGCAGCTTCTGGTACTTCGGTGAAAGGTGCGTCTTTACGTGCATGCGTGTCGGATTGAGCCAGACAAAGAACGGCTTACCTTCCTGACGGGCCCCCTCCATAAATTTGAACGCATAATCACGGATCACCTCATCTACCGTCTCCATATTCAAATCGATACCATCGATCGGATGCGGTGGAAGCGGTCCCTTGTCCAAGATTCGTTGCTTACCGACGTTGCCCCAACGCGGGTCGACCGTCGGGTCGTCCTTGTCGGTGGCAAACGTATGTAAGACATTGCGTGGACCAACCTTCTTCAGGAGTTCCTTCGGATAGTTCGGCTGGAATGGGTCCTCCATCGCATCGAGGTGATAGAGGTAACCGAAGAACTCATCGAACCCGTGCACGGTGGGCAGGAATTCATTTCGGTCGCCGAGGTGGTTCTTGCCGAATTGTCCCGTGGCGTAACCCAGGTCTTTCAATACGGTCGCGATGGTCGGCGCGTTGGCGGGCATGCCGATCTTGGCGCCAGCTTGGCCTACTGTTGTCAACCCGGTACGGATCGGTAACTCACCAGTGATGAAATTGGCACGACCGGCAGTGCAACTTGCCTCTGCATAATAGTCTGTGAAGAGGGCACCCTCGCGAGCAAGCTTGTCGATGTTTGGCGTCTTCCCGGCCATTAAACCACGGTGGTAGGCACCAATGTTCCACATGCCAACGTCATCACCCATGATGAAGACGATGTTCGGCTTGTCGGCGCTTTGGGCCATTGCTGGCGAGAAAATGGCAAAGGCGGATTATCACTAGTCCGAGAGAAAGACCCCGTACGGTTGAAGAAAAAATCACTTACTCTACTCCTAAGTTATTCAAAGTTCTTCGCACGCCTACAGGCTACCAGCACGCCTGGCTCGGAAGCTAGTCAATCCGGACTAGCTGAGCTTGGTGCAGAATTGAGTTTGGTGTTGAGTAGCATTGTTGTAAGGGCATTGATCATCGGTCGATGAATCGCTCACGTCCGCTTCTTGATCAAAGCGGATATGCCGGTACTTCTACGATCGCAGCTGGCGCATGTTCCGCTTCCTACGCGAAAGCGGACATGTTTATTCAGCTGGGCTGACGGTTGCAAGACTAGTGGATTTGTGACCGATGGCAGTTGCCGGCTCCTCACTTGCTTGCGTAAGATTGGCTCCGCAACTCGCGGTGGAGGCATGTCCGCAGCATTTGAACCCGTGGTTGCGTGACCCGCCGCAGCCACCTGCGCGGCGGGTCTTTCCAAATCCGTCGCGTGCGCAGATTGTTTCGAAATTCCGATTAGACCGTAATTGCGTTGTTGTTTGCGCGTGGTAACCTGTCCGTTGCTAGGAGAGACTCGGACCTCTCCATGGCACCGTTTCCATGATGTGTCGGGCCGGTACTTTAGGGCCGGCTCAATTTCTAGTGGTTCGGCGTCATTCCATCAAAGACCTTGCTTGCTGAGCTGTAAGTGGTGTTGATCCGCGAAGTTCATCAGCGCCCGCGACGCAACCACCACAACCACCAGCGCATTGTTTCTCGCCACGGCCAGAGCAATGACACAGTCGCTGCTTGTTGTTCCTGGACCGGATCTGCGCTGGGTGCCAAGCGGCGTACGAGCCACCACCCCATAATGAAGCCGCCAATATGCGCCCACCAGGCGACGCCACCTCCCGCGCCAGGTGACACTGTCGAGCCTGCTGCCTGGAGGAACTGTGTTGCAAACCAGATGGCCGCAAACATCAAGGCTGGCATGAAGAGGAAGAGCGGCATTAATCCGATTGGTTGAAGGACATTGATCCAGGCATAAGGGAAGCGGCGGACGTAGGCTCCAATGACGCCAGCAATTGCACCAGATGCGCCAAGAGTTGGAATGGCGGAGGAGAAGTTGAACAGCAAGTGGGCAAGTCCCGCAGTAAGCCCGGCGAGAAGGTACAAGAGTGCGAAGCGCCAATGTCTCAGGCGATCTTCTAGGGCCGGCCCGAAGATCCAAAGCGTCCACATATTGAAGATGATGTGAAGGATGCCGCCGTGCAAAAACATCAACGTTAGAAAAGGTAGGACGTCGCTGCGCGATAGGTCATGCTCAGAGGCCCAAGCAACATCAGTGTAGCGTGCCGGAACGAGCGCGTTGTCAATCAGGAATTGTTGCCCTTCGGAGGAAGGAAGCGACAGCTGACATAGAAACGCTACAGCACACGACGCAATGATTGCGTAAGTTGCAACGGGCGTCGCGGAATACTGAATTGTGTTGTGTGTCGGGATAATTCTTTGACGTCTCGGCCCGTCAAATGCAGCAAGCTGAACAATTTGTCGCGCAATTGTTAGTTGATAACCACTTCTGAACTTGTCTTTCCAGGCTGGCAGCAATCAACTCTGCACTCTGATTGAAGCATCATTAGAGCTTGTCCATTTCTCGGATTCAGAAGAGGTGGCCAAGCCATGATTGTGTCTGACCCAATCCAGATGCTTAGGGGCTAATAGTCAGCTCTCGCATTACGTCCCTCATTATTCTGAACAATTTCACCTTTGAAATTCAGGAGTGTAGTCATGTCTCGTGATTTGGCGATTTACACGTTGGCGAAGATCGGTGTCTCGCGACCCACGTTCTATCGCTGGTACGATCACTATCGCCGCTTTGGTGAGGCCGGTCTGGAAGACAAGCGGGCCGGACCAAAGCGTCCGTCGTGGAACCGCATTCCGGATGACGTGTGCGCTCAGATCACCGAGATGGCACTTGACCGGCCAGAACTCAGTCCGCGCGAGTTGGCCGTTACGTTCGAGACGGCTGGTATAAATCCGCGCACGATCTTCGTAACTGGAAATTGCCATATAGGTTGACCTGGTAGGTGCTTTGCCACGCTTTCAACGCTGAGGGTTGGAAAAGATTTTACGTCCTTGCAAAATCGCTTCCGTGATCAGCAACGGCACCGACCAGCAAAACCAGCTCGCCGCTGTTAAGCGCTCGGAGAGTTCGCCTACGGACGCAGCCTCCGTTGCGCCGACAAACATGCGAAAGAAGACAAAGCCAAATGTTACGACGTAGCTTCGAATCATCCACTCTTTGTGTTGATCGAAATTACGAGCTCGGATTGCTGCGAAAGCTAGGCCGGTCGAGATTACCCATGCCGTCGACAGTCCGGCTAAGCCAGCGCCAAAAACCCAGCCCAGATTCGTCGTCACCGAGAGATAGTATGTCGTGATCGAACTGATAGCTATTGCAGAGATGTAAATGAAGCCCAACACTCTGTGAGTGGGCAGCGCCTTGCCGGACAAGCCCATCCAAAGTTGGACTGGACCGATTAGCAGAGCAACCATAGCAGTCCCAATATGGGCGAGTAGCCAGGATAACCGTCCGGAATCAACGAATGCCTCTGAGGCATTCCCGCGTCCGTAAAAATAGGGCACTGCAAACAGGAGAATAAAGCCAATAGCAATTAGCAGCGAGAGGGATAATAGTAGATTACGAATCCAGTGACTCGATTCAAGTCTGATAGTCGCAAGATATGACGAAGTCATATTAGTTACCCTGTGTCGCTCCAATTATGAGGCCGCCACTAGCTGCCCAGGAGCCGTTGAGGTTGTAGTGGTGGGCGCTCAAGGGCAAGCTAAAAACAAACTGAGGGCGTTCGTTGAACTGAACGCAGCGAAGGCTATTCTAAAGCCCGCTTCGTCTAGGGCTACTCCATGAACTTCTCTCCGTGTTGTGCAAAGTACTGGGTTTTAGAAACTTCGCGCAGATTGTGATGGATTGGGTTGGCATCGGCCAAAAGTCGATTTGATTTCGGTTCGTGCATTCGGCAGCTATTCTTCGAAACTCCGCCATGTGCGCTTTGCGGACCATGGCGGTGAGCATCCAGATTGCTCTTGGCGGGTCCGCTTTCTGGAGAGGAGCGGACAGAGAGAGCCTCGGACATAAGTTGAGGCAATGGTGGGCGTTTGGCTACCCTTCTCCGAAGCTTCGCAGGTTCTTTGCCATCGCGCGCAAGAGCGGCAGATGGCCGGCGTAGAAGTGCTCAATCTGATCGGCGCTGGTGCCGGCGTTCTTGGCCAGGTTGAAGATGTTCACTTGCCCATGACTCAGAATGATCCTCATGCAAATCGCAGTGTGGCGAAGCCTGTAGACGCTTCGATAGCTGTTGGTCATGGGGTCATGCTTCAGGCCGGTACGTTCCAGCAGCAGGTTGAATTGCCGCTGAAAGATGCGCGCTGCCGTTGCCCGGTTCGTGTAGCCATGCAGAAAGATATAGCAATCGCCACCAGCTTTCGGATAGCGCTTGAGCATTTGCTGATGGGCGGTGACAGCACCTGTCATCGTGTTGGCAATACTGAAACCAGTCTTGCCGCTTCTGACGGTCGCAAGCAGTCGTTTGGACTTCGTCTCCAACGCGATGTCATCATGATTCAGAGCATAGAGTTCTGATGTGGTTGGACGCACAAAGGAATGAAAGCAAAAGAGGATGAGGTCTTACAACTCTTCCGTCACCTCAACGCCTCTGACAAAAACGCCTTTCCTCACATTCTGTTTGGCTTCGTCCAATAGCTTTTTGTATTCGTCCTTGCTGACGGGGGACAGGTGACAGCCATTGGGTTTGCTGGTTTAAGCAGTCTGGCGCGGGCGGATATCGCCTTCATAGTTGTGCTAACGGTTCTAGACACCAATCAGGACAAATTTGATGCCTTGGCCTTTAATATGGTCAAGGCGTCCAAGCAGGACGGCGGCCTTCTGATCTAAGAATTCGCCCGAGTGGGTGACAGAGTTTACGGCTGTGAACGCTACGCCGACGATGCGGCCCAAGAGCTCCATCAGGCCCTCTCTGAAGCGGGAGTTGAATGCTGCGCTAGGAGACGAGGCTCAGCGCATTCTGAGGAAGAAGATTGCTAGAGGAGTGAGCGCGCCAGCTTCAGCTGCGATAGTTCAAAGGGGCGCTGGCGATGGCTGCTAGGCTGGCTGTCTTGAAGCCACTGACCAGGCATTGAACGTAGAGATGACCGCTATAGGTGGTGAAGCGGAATACGTATGAGTTGCGAATATGATCGCTGCCATGTCCGCTTTGATCAATAAGCGGACTCGTAGGACGTAATTGCTCCATTGGCAGCCACGAAGGCTACTGTGCGGCCAAGCCTTCAGTAGTTTCGTCCGTACCCACCAAGTCAAGGCTTGTGTCTAGCCCGGCGTTGGCATTTTCGGCTTGCTATCGTCCTTTGGTGGCAATAGCGAGGGGGCTTCCTTGTTGGTTCTCAGGCTTTCAAGGTAGGCAATGATGTTGAGCATCTCTTGATTTGAAAGATGCATGTCCGGCATTGGCGGGTGCGGCTGGATCAAAGCACCTTTAATGCGATCGGCCGTTTGCCCAGGTTTGTTCGCTATGCTGGCAAATGAAGGAGGCCCCACCTGTGCAACTGCATCGTCACTGTGATCAATAAGGTGACAGCCCTTGCATAATTTTTGAGCCAACGCATATCCCTCGACCGCAGAAGGTGGCTTCGCTACTTCCGCAGAAAACGCACTCAGAGAGTTCATTCCAAGCGCAGCAAGGGCGCAACTCAACAGACATGTCAGTCGCATGCATACCGTTAGCATCTGAAGTCCACCTGTTCTATTTCGTAGGTCACGATGCCAAACTAGCTTGCACTCACCTGCAGCACCAGATTTAGAGTACGACGCCGCCGGGCAGAAAAGGCGGGATGGCCCCGGATGCATGGAAAGGCGCTGGCCTTCGCCAGTGTTGGTTGTGTGCGGCCGGCGTTGGTTTGAGCACTATATGGCAAACGTGCGGCTCATTTGCGCTGCTGGTTTACTTGCGGTCTCGTTGTTGGTCTGGTTGAGCTCCCAGCGCGCAATTCTGCTGATTAGCTTCAATAGTTAAAGGTTATTGCATGAGTGAAATCGAAGAGCTTCGGCAGGCAGTGCAAGCTTTGCATCGTGCTGTCTTCCTGTTGGACAACAAGGTGCGGAACCTGGAAGCCAATACTAAAAAGCCGGAACCGTCGCCATTACCAAAAGCCCATCGATTGAGTGCCTGACGGCAGCAGCGCCTAAGTGAATAGAGACAGGCGAAGGGGAGCATCAGCGTGCTTTGCTTTTGTTGCTTTCGACGGCCATTGGTTGCTTCGCGACGACTACATGTCTAACTTCGGCAGAATGTGAAGCTCCAAAAGGACCTCAGCACCTCAAGCCATCTTGCCGCCAGCAACTGAACTGAAATACGCTAAGCTCCAGCAGCCTCAAACGCTGGCCGCCAGATGCTAACTTAGATACAGGCACTATGGCTTGGGCAGGCCACTAAGATCTGCTGCTTTCGCTATGACATTGACACGATCAAGGCCGTCTTGAAGGAGTAAGACACTTCAAAAGGCCCCGAGCCAAGGAGCCGTTCATTGGCAGTTACGTTTTCCCACATTGGCATAACTGTTCCGGATCTCGAAAGAGCCGTCGAATTCTATTCCAAGGCGTTTGACTTCTACGTCATTATGCCGCCGACGGAAGTACTGCAGGACGACAGCGCGATTGGTCAGATGTGCGACGACGTCTTCGGCGAGGGTTGGGGGTCGTTTCGGATCGCCCATCTGTCGACCGGAGATGGCGTTGGTATAGAACTGTTCGAGTTCCCCAACACCGAGGTCGAGGCGAATGCCTTCGAGTATTGGCGACCTGGAGTGTTCCACTTCTGCCTTCAGGATCCGAAACTCGAAGAGCGGGTCCAGCGCATTGTGGAGCTCGGCGGACGACAACGAATGCGGCAGGTGCGAAGGTATTACCCTGGCGAGAAACCGTACCGAATGGTCTATTGTGAGGATCCATTCGGCAACATCATCGAGCTCTACAGTCACTCCTACGAGTTAACCTATTCCGCCGGAGCCTATGTCTGAGCTGGAGATGTGGTCTGCTCCACTGAAACTGTACCATTCTGATTGAGTGATACCGGCTGTTTCTAACCTCGTATGGGAAAATAATGGAATGGTACGGCAGGCGCTTCACGGCAGAATAGACCATCGGCATGTAGCTTGATGCGGATCATGAGAACTGATGCGATCGATAAGAAGACTTAGGTGAAGAAACGCGTTTGACAGGTGTCGTTGCGCCACAGTTTTGCATACATGGTCACATGCCGAAGCGCGACCGCACCTTCAACGCGCTCTTGCTAGAGGTGGAGCCCCTAGCGCGGCAGCTGGGCGAGGTCGAAATCATCATCCCCCGATGTGTCCCCCGTTCGACCTCGCCCCTCTTGCCTTCCATTTGTTCCTCTAACCTGTCGGCTATTGAGATCACGCAGCTCGGCCTCGCGTGTTGGCTAAAAGCGGAAGCGTCTCAACAATGTCGCGGCGCTTCGAGGAGCAAACTCACGCACTTCAATCGCGCCCCTTTGTTCCGAGGCTCTTGGCACTAAGGTGTTAAGTAGTATCCCTTAACGTGTCTCTCGTAATATCCTTAAGCGATGGCCTATGGAAGGCAGAGATTCTGATTTTTGGACTTTGGTCCACAGCAATATACATTTCATCCACGATGGTGAGAAGAGCCGTCAGGGACGAGAGGTGCAAAGCAAACGAACGCTCTGGGGTTGTCCTTCTGACGGACCGTTGGCGTAGATGGAATCACATCAATCAGTCCATCATCTCGCGCCACCTTGAGGGCGTTTCTGAAGGTTGCCATCTGGCCTCTGAAATATCGCAAAATCTATAAAGTCAACCTATAAAGCACTCTATAATATGCTGAAATCATTAGAGTGGCGGAAAACTCTTAATCACCGGGTCCACGATTCGAATCCTTGTACACCCACCACTTGTTTCAAATACTTGGCCGGTTTTTTCAGTGAACAGTTGAGATCATCCGACAGGCTGAAAAGTCGGAGGTCCGACTTTGCGGTGCTCAGGTTATCCAAGAAATGAAGCCGCTCCGGTTATTGACCGAGGCAGCTTCCTTCAATGGGTGGCGGACTGCACCGGACCGCCCGCTGGCAATCCCCTCAGAGCTTCGCCACAACTTGCTACTCTCTTTGCGCCACTCGGTCCAACGCTAACGGGCTGCTTCGCGAAGGTGATCGAAGCATTCGGGGCTCCAGGGGCAAGATGATCCGTCATGGCGCACTCATGCCGCCTGCAAGGCTAGGTCACACCATGCGCCGGCGCTCGCCGAAATAGTGGCAGATCATCTTGAGAGCGGCGCTCCAAATCCCGGAGGCCTTGGCCGAGCCGGGGTGAGTTCCACGGAGTGGTCTTGATGAGTCGCTGAAGGACGGTATGTCTTAAGTTCTCGTCTAAGGTGTTTTCTTCCTACGTCCAGTTTCTTCCGAGAAAACCAGTGTACGTTTTAACTCAGAGATGATCGCTGCGCAAGTCACACTGAGACCATAGTGGTCTTGGCATTGAGTGGGGGTTCGGCGTGGCCGGGTTAGCCCTGGAGCCGCGCGTGCAAATTGTTTCTGTGTTCATTTGAGGAGCTGGGAATGTTTGGTTCTTATCGCGTTTGGTCTGTCGGGAAGCTGCGGGCTTTACTCGCATTGGCCGTTTTGTCTGCCGCGACCAGTAGTAGTATTTCAGCAAGTGCGCAGCAGCAGGCGCGAATAGAATTCACGATTGTAAAAGCAGGTCTTGTTGTTGGCGGGCAGTTTGGCTCGGGAAAGATCCATGCCGGAAAACGCGTCTATCCGATTACGATAAGCGGCCTGGGGGTCGGCTACACGTTTGGGGCATCGGTCGCCAAGCTCAAGGGAACGGTCAGCAACTTCAGTAAGGTGTCCGACATTGCAGGGAAGTATACCGCGGTCGGGGGTAGCGGCGCCTATGTCGTCGGTGTTGGCGTGGTCAAGTTGAAGAACAAACGAGGTGTTGTCGTGTCGGTGGCCGGCCCGCAAGCCGGTCTTGAGATATCGATCAACCTGAGCGGAATGGTGATCGCGTTAGATTGAGCGCGAGCGCGACCCAGCTGGCATCGGGCGAGTTTCCGGCCCCGATTGAACGGCGCTGAAGCTTTTGAGTTAAGCGCTCTTGCGGAACATCCCGGTGCCCCGCCAGCCCCCGGCGCATGTCCTCCAACGCCGGTGTGTAAACATACCACTGCTCCAGAGAGCGCTTTGGCGAGCAGCTGACGACCAGCTTGCACAACCGTGGCAGGCGTTCTCCGGCCTCGCCAAATTGCTTTGCAACGTTTGGCGCGCTCGAGCTCATCGTAACTGTTGGGTTTATCCCGAGAAGGAATTCTCTAAGGCTGTCTGCATCAACCCCGGCACTCTGTTGCAAGCGTGTAAGCCTCATCATGCGCGGGAATTCGTTTAACACGATGTGGCGGCCGTTGGGAACGTCGAACTGGCCGTTCGCCAGGCCAGCCTCGAACCACTCAGCCAAGTGTTCCTGGCTTCTTGAACCGTCCCAAGCGATCTACATGCTGCGTTTGCACAATAAATAAGCTTTTCTGACATCGACTATATGAATTTAGTGTACTGCCCGCTGCGCTGCAACATGGTGAGAGTTGAATGTGTATATCCTTTGGATCAAGCATTCCGTTTGCGTGGCAGTTTTAGAAAGTTCATCCTTGTGGGTCCTATAACTCCTCGCTCAAAATCTTTTGGTGATTAAGGGGGTAGAGATGCCGCGCTGGCGCCGATGCGCGCGATCCTGATGCGGACGGATATCTGGCGCTGGCTGCCAGAACCAGGATTGGCGTTAGGCAGGACACCGGGTGCACCGCCGATTCATGCTTGGCAGAGAAGTCAGTCGCGCGAGGATAGTTGCCGGCAGCGGAGCAGCGTCGACCTTCAGCCATTGATGGAGATTTTTGACAAGATTGCGCAAAATCGATTTGCTCAGCGCGCCTGCAATATTGCGCAGGACTGTTGAAAGGAATTTCTAGCATGAAACTGATTTTTGCTGTGTTGGCGGTGGTTATGTTCTTCGCCGAGCCTGCCCTAGCTGGTGACGACAAGACCAAGAAGCAATCGGAGCAACCAGCGGCAAAGGAAGAAAAAAAGGACAGTGGGATCGTCGAAAAGGCGGTCAAAATGAAGGCCATCGACGCTGTCGGAAATGACGGCATCGTCGAGAAGGGGGCAAAGGCGAAGGTGCTGACGAAGTAACTCATCGGCCCACCTTCCTTGTTTTGGGATCTTCAACCTGCGGTTCCCTGGGGGCGTTAGCCACACCAGTCTCGGGGAGCCGGCAGGCTTTACTTGAGCTGGTTTTATGATGCGGGATCGTTAGGCCGATCGATGTTTGGTGTTCTGCATCTTCCGCGGGCTTGATATAATTTAAAGATTAATCACTTTCGTGGCCGGTGTGGCGGTTCGGATGTCCGATTGCTTTCAATACCAGCCAGTTATCGTGGCGACGTTTATCGCCACGGCGCTCGCCGTGCATGCCGGGTGGTCAGCATGGAAGCTTCGTGCCGAAACGATCAAGGCGGGCGGGGTCTGCTTTGATCGTGTTTATGATGATGAGCATCTGGCACGCCATCGCAATCAGATTGTTCGGCGGGTCCGGGCATTCATCATTCTTGGTCGTGATCCTACCGGCACGCAGCAGACCCTATGCTCTCGCATCTCGGTGTCATTTTGAGGGAGCGGCAGCAGGAGTATCAAACTGTTGCCGGCTGTGGGTGGAAAAGGGTGCCTGGTCAATCCAAATAGCTGTTGGAATGCAGGGTTGAATGCGATGGCGGAGGGGTGGTCCTTCGGTTTTCGCAGGATGAAACGTCGTTGCTGCTCTATCTCAAGCAACCACAAGGTCTTGGCCGGATTGTTTCGGACCCTGCCGCCGGCGGAGGGTGTGATGAGGGAGATCCTGATGACTTTTTTGAATTGACGATACGGTCGGATGACAAGATTTTTCGTTTGAATGCTGTGCCCAGAAGTTTGTGTGGCGGAGATGGGTTTTATGGCGAGTGATGTCCCTGGAGGACCGGCGTGAGGAGCGGTTCTCACTTGCTGCGGTTGGGGAGTGCTGCGCGGACGATCGGCAGTCGACTGGCACGGGCAGGCTGCATTCGCTGTGTTGACTCTAGGGTGATGGTTTTCTTGTCCCGAAGCATCCAAGAACAGGCGCCTTCATAGAGGGGATGGCTCTGCAGTTCACAGCACTTGTGTCTCCGTGAAAATTGGGCGTTTGACGCGTGTTCGGGCGACCGGATCAGAAGTGGCTCAGCGCCACGGAACACCTTGCGCGATAGTTGCTTTGCGCCGCTGTTCTTGACGTTCCTGTTCAGTGACGGAGAAAAGGTCAGGATTGGCAGCGTGAAGACGGTGAGAATGAGTACCGCCATTACCCGCTCCACAGACGGACAGCTGCGAAGTTCAATGGCCGGTGCTGCAATACCGCTGACGGTCCTTGCCAAAGCTGAGTACGTTTGCTCCTCGAAGGTTGCGTCACCTCCACAACGGCTGACCGATATTCGGTAAGTAGCGCGAAGCGCCCTTTAGGTTCATTCGAGGTGAGGTGAACGTAGGTCTTCAGTGTGAGTGAGGACTGTTTGAATGGCCGCAGAACCAGAGGTGCGGTTGCGATACGGCTGCAGCCGAGGCAGCGCAGAGGCAATTGCACAACTGGCCCGCCCCCCTCGTTGGTACAGATGGACGGGGCGATAAGAGCCGTCATGAGAAGCCGTTATCATGGGTGCAAGACCGTGAATCGGCTGTAGACCAGAGCAGACCCGATCTCATAAACAACACCTGCGCAGTTCCTTCTCCAAAACCGGATCCAACAGTCGTGTCCGCTACAGACAATGCTCATCAGAACGGTGTGACTCCAAGGCCGGGCTCGACATTGCCACGCTGGCAACGGGCGACGACACCGGCCGCTGAAGAGGAGAACATTGAAACCGTCGGGTTGCTGTCTGAGTGGATCAAAGCAGGCAGGCGTGACCGCGTCCTCGCGGTTCTGGCGGACTGGCCGCCCACTGACGTGTTGTTGATGTTCGCCAAGTTGAGCTCGAAGCGTGCGAAGAAGTTGTTTGGCTGGCTGCCGGATGAACTAGGCTTGCGGGTCTTGTCGGAAATCGATCCGCGATTGCAGGTTGCTCTCACTCAACGTGAGACCCGGAAACGCTTCGCCAAGTTGTTGCAGCGTCTCAAACCGCAGCAGGCCCTGCGCTTACTCGCGGAGCTTCCCGACGACCTGGCCGAGCGGCTGATCGCCGACCGCGAGGATGCTGAAGAACTCAGCCAACGTCTTGAAAAGTACAAGGACACCGCTGAAAACGCCATGCGCAGCGGTGTGCTCGCAGTGCAGGAGACGTGGACCATTGACCAAGTCATTTCGGATATTCGCGCGCGCTCGGATGAGATCGAGAAACTGGATGCGATCTATGTGCTCGATAGTGACTACCGTCTCAAAGGCTATTTGCGAATGCGTGACTTGCTGCTGCTGCCGCGCGACTCGCTGATCAGTGATGTAGTGCGCACCGACCTTGTCAGCGTCGATCCGGATGAGGATCAGGAGCGGGTGCTGCGTCTGGCCAAGCAGCGAAATCTCAATGCCATTGCCGTCAAGGATCGCGACGGAAAACTGCTGGGGTGTGTATCGCAGCGGGAACTTGCGCAGATCATACGTGATGAGGCGGACGAGGACATGCTGCTGATGGGCGGGGTTTCGCCCGACTCTACTGCTGATGATACGCCGTTGCAGATCGTGCAGCGGCGCGTGCCATGGTTGGCGGCCGGTTTGCTCGGAGCGTCCGTTGCAGCGACCGTGATCGGGTCCTATGAGGAAGCGCTGGCGCAGGCCGCAATCCTTGCGAGTTTCATCCCGGTCGTAATGGCAACAGCCGGCAATGCCGGAATTCAGGCATCGACGGTTTCGATCCAGGCTTTGACTACCGGTACGATGTCGGCAGGTGACATCTGGGCGCGACTGGTGCGCGAGTTCCTTGGCGCGGCCATGAACGGCGCGCTGATCGGGTATGCGGTGGGCGCGATGATCTTCCTGGTTACGCTGTTCGCGCCGATCGACCGTCCGGGTATGTTGGCTATGACCGCATTCTTGGCTCTTGTCACCGTAACAATCATTGCCAGTACGATTGGGGCGGCAATTCCGGCGGTGCTTGATAAGCTGAGGCTTGATCCGGCGGTTGCTACGGGGATTTTCATTACGACCACTAATGACGTGTTTGGTGTTTTGATCTTCTTCACCGTCGCGTCATTGCTGTACTTCTAGTGCTGGGAAACATCAGCTTACGGGGGAGGCGACATGACAGAGGCTGAGGTCCTGCAGTTGAGCTTCAGTGCGAACGAGGCCGTAGCAAGTCTCTTTTCCATCTTCTTCGCAATTGTGTCGGCCTATATCGCGGGGCTCTACTTTTTCATCCATAGAGCGCCGACGATGCTAAAGGTGATTGCTTCGTGTTTATTGGCCAGTCGATGTCAGGCATCGAGGTCCGCATCCTCGGTTTGGTGGAAGCGTGGGAGGGGCTGCAGGTCAAGACCACCAGCCTTGAAAAACTGAACCACCCGATCTTTCCGGCTCAGGACATCCTCGATTGGGCGGGGATCAAGGTCATGGCTTACGATGGCAACCGAGCCGGGATCTACACGGGCTGGAGTGTTTCGATGCTAGTATACGTCGCGTTATTTTATGCAACATTTGTTTATAGCTGGCCTGTCAACGAACAGCCTGGGGGCAGCAAAGAGTCTCCCAATAACTAATCACATTCTTGTTCCAGCCTGTCCGGAGCTACGGTCCGGACTTTTGTATTCACAACGATAATGCTGTTGACCTTGACTGCTCACTTGACGGTAGAGGGGTAAGCGCTTCACTTCTTACGCTGCGTCAACGGCGAGGCTTTGTACATGTCAATTAGAGCGGTAAATCCGGTCCTGTTTTCGCGCCTGCGCCACGCGGCTTCAGGGCTTGCGGTGATGCTATCCGTCGTTGGCTGGACGGTGGCTCTTGCTGGTCCCGGGACCGCACAAGAGGCGACACCGGACTCTTGGCAGGCGGAGACCCGCATCGTCGTGGAAGATCCGCACAGAGCCAGCCTCCTGGCGCTTCTTGACAAACCGCAATCAGTATCGCTTCCGATCCGCCAAAAACTTGAAGCTTTGCGGGCATATTATAGCGATCCGACGAGTCAAGACTTATGGCAGGACGACAAGCTTGCGGCGGCCTTCATTCATCGTCTCGAAAATGCTGATAAAGATGGATTGGGTCCGCGCGACAATCTCATTGAACAGTTGCGTGCGGCTCGGCGGATAAACCGCCTGGCACTGACACAAGAGGCGCAGCTGCAGCAGTTGGCGATGGCGGAACTTTATTGGTCGGCGGGTTTCCTAAAGTACGCGGCACAACTGAAAAAGGGCCGCTTCCTGCCGACCAAAATTGACTCCAAATTGTTTTGGCAGCCTAAGGAAATCGACATGGTTGCGGCCCTGCAGCTGGTTGCCACGCTTGGGGACGTTGATGCTTTTTTCAATGCTTGGGAGCCGCAGTTGCCGACGTATAAGGCACTCAAGAAGGCACTCGCTGAATATCAGTCCATTGAGGCCGCCGGAGGCTGGCCCCCTGTCAAGGTTATCGACGTTCTCAAGCCGGGCGAAGATAACGATATCGTTCCGCAATTACGGGCCAGACTGACTGTCACAGATGGCGCACCTCATTCGCCGCCGCCAGCGCAGGAGACGATTTATGGTGAGGATTTGCAGGAGGCCGTGAAGCGTTTCCAGCGCCGCCATGGCCTCGAAGACGACGGAGTTGTCGGCAAGAACACTTTTTTCCAGCTCAATATTTCCGTTCAGTCACGGCTCCGGCAGGTGGTGCTTTCGATGGAGCGGTTGCGGTGGATGCCGGAAGACCTCGGTAGGCACTACATCCTCGTCAACATCGCCGGGTACGACTTGCGCAGGGTCCAGAATTCCAAGGTGCAAGAGGTGATGCGGGTGGTGGTCGGTAAGCCGTACCACCAGACTCCGGTTTTCTCCGAAACGATGAAGTACGTGGAGGTCAATCCGTACTGGAATGTGCCGCGCTCCATTGCGGTCAGCGAGGAATTGCCAAAGCTGAAGCGGTCACCTGGAGCAAGGGCAGCGAAGGGCTTCGAAGCGGTCGTCAATAATAAACCGATCCCACTGACGGCGATCAATTGGAGCCAGTACTCACGGACCAACTTCCCCGTGCGGCTGCGGCAGAGACCTGGTCCCAATAACGCGCTTGGGCGGGTCAAGTTCATGTTTCCGAACCGCTTCAATGTCTACATGCACGATACGCCGGCGCGATCTTTGTTCAGCAAGTCCGCCCGTGCATTTTCGCACGGCTGCATCAGGCTTGCGCGCCCGATCGATATGGCCGAGCAAGTGCTTTCGACGTCTGTTCCCGGCTGGGACCGCAAACGCGTCGATAGCGTCGTTGAAAGTAAGAAACGAACGGTCGTGTCCTTGAAGTCTCCGATCGAGGTGCACATCACCTACTCGACGTCGTGGCGGGATGAAGATGGAGATGTGCAGTTCCGGCCGGATATCTACCGACGGGACGCGAAACTCTATGCGGCTTTGTTCGGCAAGCCCTATCCATATTGATGGTGAGCTTGCCGCGTCAGGCTGCCGGCGGTGCGACGGCGCACTAGCCGGTCGGCTTGGTTAGCACCTTGATGTAGTCGGCGGCCTCGACATTGCCGTTCGCCTTGGCCTTTTTTAGCCATTCGAGAGCTTGTGAGCGTTCCGCAGCGCTGGCCTTGTCTATTCCCTTGCCATAGCTGGTCGCCAACATGACGCCATACGCGAATTGTCCGTCGGCGTAGTCCTGTTCGGCCGATTTCAGAAGCCACTTGGCGGCATTTTTGATATCCCGCTCGACGACGGTGCCCTTTTCGTGAGCGATGCCGAGTTCGTATTGGGCGCGGGCGTCGCCGAGTTCAGCGGCCTTAATGACGTATGACATGGCGCGCTTTTGGTCTTCAGTGACGCCCTGGCCTTGCTGAAAGAGGTTGGCGAGATTCACCAGAGCGGTCGTATTGCCTATCGCCGCGAGTTCCTCCCACATCTGGCGGGCGGTGTCATATTCACCGGCCTTGTAGGCGGCGTAGGCCTTGAGGTTCTTGACTGCTTCCTTGTGGTTGCTTCGCTGTTGGGCAAGTGCGGGTGGGTTTGCGGGAAACAGTGAGGCCGCGAGAATAATGGCCGCAGCAGCGCCAATTGCGAGAGAGAAGAGACGTCTTTTGATTGCGGACATTATGATGGAGGGCATTTCAATGTTTCCTCGGATCGTCTTTTGGGAGATGAATTTGCTGTTTCTGGTGGTGTGAGCCTATTGGGTCTTTGTCTTCTTTCTGACCTGGCATGTAATACCTCAGAATCCACTTGAGATCGTTGGTCCAAGAACAATCATTGTTTCCGCGAATATCGACGCTCTTTATGTAAGTCATCTCGCCGGAGTCGACACTTTCCATGTACTCGTTCAGGTTGAGAATTAGATTGGATACCTTCTGCACGGTACCCCAGGCTATGAGACCTGCCTTCAACTTGCGGCCATAGTCAATTTCACAACCATTGCATTCGCCGATAAACGGGCCCTTGTCGATCTGTTCGGCGATGGCTTTGGGAATGGGGGCAAACTTGAAACGGCCGGTCTGCTCAAGTTTGTCGACCAGAATATTGTCGAGAAGCTTGGACCGGTTGTTTTCGGCATCACTGATCGGTTCCATCGCATCGTTGATAATGCGGAAGCCTACGAAAGCGACTTTTTGGGGCTTTGCCTCCATAGCGACAGCGGTGGAGGTCGCGGCGAAGATGCCGATCGTCCCCAATACAACTAATGAGAATACGGAGAGCATTTTATCTTCTGGCATGACCGTTTCCTCCTGAAGTCTTGTCCTGCTTGATTTGCGCGCTAACTATCCTGAAGGAGACGTTGTCGTTCGGGTCATCGGCATGTCAGGTCTGCTCGCATGCAGCGATCAGTGATGGTTCAGATGGCTTTTGCCCAAGGCTTCATCTGAAACACTAGAGGGTTGTTTTGCTAGCGAGTTCAAAAGGTTGTTATAGGCTTTTTGATAGTTGCCGAAGGTGAAGATTAGAGTGCAGAACTAGCGACCACTGAATACCCGCCTTGATGGTGCAAAACAAACAAGGTTCGCATGACACGACCGATTAATATCCTGGGCCTCGTTTCAAAAACGCACGACACGGGGCTGGCGCTGTTGTGTGACGGGCAGCCGAAGGTCATCTTCGAGGAAGAGCGCTTCAATCGAGAGAAGCACACGAAGGTGTTTCCGCACCGCTCCTTTGAAATCCTGTTCAAGGACGCCGCAAGCAGCCTCGCTGAAATCGATTATCTCACAGTCCCGTGGAACACGAAATTGTTGGCCGGCTCGTTCTTCCGGGTGGTGACGGGAAACATGCCGGGGAGCTTCAATTTGTTGCGGCCGGCTGCGCATGCGACCCAGGACGGCCGTATCGTCAATCTCTGGATGCGGTTGCAAATTGCCATGCGGAGGAGGTTTCATACGCTGAAACTGCCGCCGCTGGTGCAGGTCGGTCACCACGACGCGCATGCTGCGATTTTTTTCGTTTCGCCTTTTGACGATGCCAGCGTCGTGGTCATGGATGGCCATGGAGATGTCAGTGCGTCCAGTGCCTACGAGGGCAGGGGCAATCAACTACGGCAAACCTGGCAGCTTGGGTTCTTTGACAGTCTCGGCATGCTCTACACGTGCGCGACCCAACATCTCGGATTCAACCCGTTCGAGGAAGGCACGGTGATGGCGCTGGCGGCGTGTGGTGAGCCGACATACGTCAATCGGTTCCGGGAGGTTGTCATCCTTGAAGACGAGGGGCGCTTCAAGCTCAACCGTGATTATGTCAGCATTGACCGCTATGGGCTGCTGTGGCCATTCACACAGAAATTCATTGATACCTTTGGGCCACCGCGGCAGCCGGGTGAAGAGCTGAAGGACCGTCATCGCGACTTGGCTCATGCCCTGCAGGTGGTCACCGAAGAGGCCGTCCTTCACGTCGTGAGGCACATCGAACGGACGCAACCATCAAAGAACCTCGTTATCTCGGGTGGCGTCGCACTGAACTGCGTGGCGAACGCACGCATCCTTCGAGATACCAGTTTCGAACGGGTTTGGGTGCCGCCGTGTGCCTCGGATACTGGGGCGCCTTTGGGCAGCGCACTATGGCACTATCACCAGGGTCTGAAACACGAGCGCGGGTATGAGCTGACGCATCCGTTCTTCGGTCAGAAGTTCGATGAAGACGATGTGGTCGCAGCGCTGAACAAGGCGGGACTCGCTTACGAGCGGATCGGGGATGACGGCGAACTGTTCCGCCGTGTTGCCCGGGACCTCGCGGATCAGAAAATCGTCGGCTGGCATCAGGGGCGCTACGAGATCGGTCCCAGAGCGCTTGGCAACCGGTCTATCCTGGCTGATCCCCGTAGCCTGAAGAGCAAAGAGCTCATCAATGTGCGCATTAAATACCGAGAACCGTTCCGGCCATTCGCTCCGGCGGTCCTGCTTGAGCGGGCGGGCGAGTATTTCGAAATCGATCAGCCTGATCCTTACATGACGTTGGCGCCGAAAGTCCGGCCGGATAAAGTCGACGTTATTCCGGCGGCCGTGCATGTCGATGGGACGGGCCGCATTCAGACGGTGCGGCGGGAGGACAATCCACGCTACTACGATCTGATCGAGGCGTTCGGTGAGCTGACCGGCGTGCCGGTCCTGATCAACACCAGCTTCAATTGCCACGAGCCCATCGTGACGACGCCTGCAGAGGCAATCTCGTGTTATCTGCGCACCGAGATGGACCGGCTGGTGATGGGTAACATCTATGTGAAGGATCGCAGTCTGGAGGCTGTGGCGACGGCCCACGCGGTGTTTGAGAACGGTAGGTATTGATGTGGTGGCGGGGACTATGATCGCTCGTCGTGCCCTCCTTTAGGATGGCCGCCGCAGTTCGGTCCTTGTCTCCGCCGGGGTGGACGCCCATAACAACGGCTCGCAAACTTCGACCGTCGGTGTTGGCGGTGGCCCGGACATCCAGGACGAATGAACAGGCTCGCGCATGTCGACCCGCCAAAATACGAAGCCATCCGCACCGATCCAGTCGCGCGTTGATCTTGTTGACTGGATTTCGTCGGGCGCGAAACCCTCGACGGAATGGTGCCTTGGAACAGAGCACGAAAAGTTCGTCTTCCGGCAGGAAACGTTTGAACCTGTTCTCCATGAAGGTGAGCAGGGGATCTCCGCTCTGATGTGTGGCTTCATGGCCTGTTGCGGTTGGGAGCCGATCTTTGAAGGTGAGAATATTATCGCGCTGAAGCGGGCCTTCGGAGAAAAAGGCGCAAATGTCAGTTTGGAGCCCGGCGGTCAATTTGAATTGTCGGGGGCTCCGCTCAAATCGGTACATGACACCGCCGCGGAGACAGAGCAGCACCTGATGCAGTGCCATAAGGCCGGTAGCCCGCTTGGGCTGTCGTTCATGGCGCTCGGGTTCGCGCCGACTTGGACGCTGGAAGAAATCCCGAAGGTGCCTAAGCAACGCTACGACATCATGACCCAATACATGCCCAAGGTGGGCTCGCGGGGGCTCGATATGATGTATCGGACGGCGACAATCCAGACCAACCTGGACTTCGCCAACGAAGCCGATATGACGCAAAAGCTGCGGATTTCACTGGCGCTGCAACCCATTGCGACAGCTCTGTTTGCCTCTTCACCGTTTACCGAGGGGCGGCCAAACGGTTTCAAATCCATGCGCAGCGAGGTCTGGCGGGATACCGATGCGGATCGCACCGGGATGCTGCCATTCGTTTTCGAACAGGGCATGGGATACGAGCGCTTGGTCGACTACGCGCTCGATGTTCCAATGTACTTCATCTATCGGGACGGCCATTACATCGATGCGGCCGGAGCCTCTTTTCGCGATTTCCTGGCCGGGAAGCTTCCTGGATTGGAAGGTGTTCTGCCGACAATGGACGACTGGTCGGATCATATGACGACCCTGTTCCCAGAAGTGCGGGTCAAACGGTTCATCGAGATGCGCGGTGCCGACGGCGGACGTGCTGAAATGATTAACGCCTTGCCGGCTTTGTGGGCCGGGCTGCTCTATGATTCGGCGGCGCAGGATGCGGCCTGGGACCTTGTTAAGGATTGGAACGAGGAAGAACGCCAGGTCTTGCGTGATGCGGTTCCCCGGTTGGCGCTGCAAACGCCCTTCCGGGACGGGACGGTGCAGAACATCGCTCGGCGGGTTCTGGAGATCGCGGCGGCGGGGCTAAAGGCGCGGGGCCGTATGAACTCTGCGGGAGAAGACGAGCGGACGTATCTTTCGCCGCTGGAGGAGATCGCGGACAGCGGCATCACCAACGCCGACCGATATCTGGAGAAATTCCACGGAGCCTGGGGTGGGCGAATCGCGCCCATCTTCGCCGAAGTGGCGATTTGAGCAATTCGTGGTAAGGTGTTCTACCAACATCAGGAATCCTTGGTTCAGCACTCGTTCATGAAGTGCGGCTTATACGTGCTATCCAGGAAGAGGTGCCGGCCCCTTGGGACCTGAGCGACGCTGTTTTTCAGTCTTACCGACTGGCACGGTTTCGGTGGAGGAATGCTTGAATCGCCGATCGTTAATATTGGCAGGTACAGTTTTGATACTCTTGGCAAGCCTCGTATCCGCCGATGGCGTGGTGGTGAAGCCGTTTGAGGTCGCGAACGCCTGTGCCGCCAAGTGCCGGGGGGCACATAACCAGTGTCGGATCCGTAGCCGCGGCAGCCGCAAATGCGATCGTCAATTGCAGAACTGTCTGCGGCGCTGCTTGCGCCGCTGAGGGCGGATCGCTCTGGCGGGGATGGCTCTAAAGCTCCGCGCCTATAAGCGCGAGCAAGCGCCGGGGACCATGGGCACCGATGACGATGCGCCCACCTATGTCAGCAGTGCGTGAAGGTCCAGATATCAGATTGAGTGTTCTCGGCATTGCTGCTGCACCCATTTCGGCGCGAAGCAATGCGAAGGCGTCTTCGCATGTCGCTACAATTCGGCTTCGCGGCACGATGATGATGTGGGTGTCCGGTAGAAAGCCAAGCGTCACGGGGTTTTCTGGTCCCGAGAGCAAGGCCATGGTTCCCGTTTCAGCGATACCAGTGGATGCGCACGACAGGCCGGTGGAATCGCCCGGGGTGGCTGGGCCAGTTTCAACTTCGAAATCCGGCATTGCGGAGAAATCCAAACCGGCGAGCCGGGCGTCGCTTCCATGACGCAGCCTGAGTGGCTGGTTGTGGGCGCGCAGGTAGTCGACAATCGCCGCTGTTATTTGCGAGCGGCCGGCCACCTGCTTGACGGTTGCCAGCTGGCGCTCGAGTTCGTCGATGAAGCAGGCGACAAGGTCCGTAGTCGGCGCGGCGACCCGTTGCGGGGCTATCGTGCGCGGCAAGTCCTTGAAGCGTGCGGCGACAGCGCTTTGCCGAAGCTTATCATCCGAAGGGACGTTGAGGGCGGTTCGGACCTTGCCGAGTATATCTGCTCTACTCATGGTGCCTCCGCATTTTTTACCGGAGAGGCGGCCGCTTTTTGGCGCTCGGCCCAAATCTGCTGGAAGGTCCGTCCCTGGGGCGCTGGCAGGTCACGTCCGGCGGTCCAGCCGCCGGCAAAAGGTAACCAGGTAAACGAGCCGCGGTTGCCGGCGCTCAACCGCAGCGCTCCGACCATGAGACGGGATAGGCGATGGTAGGCGGAAGGCCAAAGCGCCAGGGTCGCCCAACCGCGCAGGGCCCATCGGGTGACGAGCGGTGTTTCACCCTCCTCAAATTCAATTTCACGCCAGCGACGCATGAGTTTCGGTAGCGGGATGCGCATCGGGCAAACCGCTTCGCAGCGACCGCAGAACGTTGAAGCATTGGCGAGTGCACCGGCTTCCTTGACGCCAATCAGGCCGGGGTTGAGCGCCGCGCCAATCGGGCCGGGATAGACCCAACCGTAGGCATGCCCGCCGACGGCATTGTAAACCGGGCAATGGTTCATGCAGGCGCCACAGCGTATGCAGCGCAAGACTTCCCGGAATTCGGATCCGAGCAGTTCGCTGCGTCCGTTATCGAGCAGGACGACATGATATTCCTCCGGCCCGTCGGGATCATCGGCGCGTCGAGGGCCGGTGGAGAATGTCGTGTAGGAGGTGAATTCCTGTCCGGTCGCGGATCGTGCGAGAAGACGCAGGAGCGCTGAAGCATCATTGAGCGTGGGGACAACCTTATCGATAGCCGCGATGACGATGTGCACCTTCGGCAGAGATTGGGTGAGGTCGCCGTTACCCTCATTGGTGACAATGATCGACGAACCGGTCTCGGAGATTAGGAAGTTCGCGCCGGTGATTCCGACGTCTGCCGAGAGGAACTTTTCGCGCAGAATCTGGCGGGCCTCATCGACTAGTTCGGCGGGTTCGTCAAGGTGGCGGTCCTTGGGAAGATGCTGATGCTGGCGGCGGAAATCACCCTCGACCTGGCCTTGAACGAGATGGATGGCGGGCGCGATAATGTGGCTTGGGGTCTCGTCCCGGATTTGCAGGATGTACTCGCCAAGATCGGTTTCAATGACTTCGAGACCGGCCGTCTGCAGGTGAGTGTTAAGGCCGATCTCCTCGGAGACCATCGATTTGCCCTTGGTGATGGATTTGGCATCGGCGGCCTTGCAGATGCGCAGGATCGCCGCGCACGCATCTTCAGCGGTTTCGGCCCAATGTACGTGCCCGCCGGACGCGGTTACCTGGGCCTCGTAGCGCTCCAAATAGAGATCGAGGTGATCGAGGCAATGATTGCGCAAGTCACGGCCGTAGTCGCGCAGTGCCTCGAATTCCGGCAGGCGGTCACGGGCGGCTGCGCGCTGGGCAACAAGCCCCGTCTGCAGACCCGATAGCGCTTCCTGAAGTTGATGGTCGGAAAGGGCCGCGCGCGCGTTTTTCTTGAAGTCGTGACTGGTCGGTTGCATTGGGGCAGGCTGGCCTAGGGATGCCGTCGCCGCAAGCGCTATCTGCGTTGCTGCCCTGGCCTAAAAAACGTCAGTCGCCATTCAGCATGCCGAAGATTTCATCTTTCAAGGCGAGCCTTTTCTTCTTCAGGTCTTCGAATGCTTCGTCACCGATGTTGATGCCGGCCGCTTCGACCCGATGAATCTCGCGGTTAAGACTGTGATACTCGTCCGCCAGCCGAGCGAAATGTGCGTTGGATACCTTTAGGTCGTGGATCTTGTCCTTCAATTCGGGGAATTCTTCGGCCAGTTCATGGTGGACGTGGGACATGTGGGCGCGTCTCCTTGTGCGTCGGACTTCAACAATAATGGTGTTTTTTCGCCGATGGGCTCGTTAGCTGTTTTCGACGGGGGCTGCGATTGGTGCTTCGGCAAGCTCCCCGGCAAGGACCTCGGCGACGTGGCGGCAAGCGATGTCCCGACCCTGCCGCCTGAGTTTGCCGGCCATATTCATCAAGCATCCCAAATCACCTGCGAGCAAGATATCAGGCTCCGCTGCGGCAATGTTCGCGGCTTTCTTCTCGACCATGGCGTTGGAGATGTCCGGAAACTTGACCGAGAAGGCTCCGCCAAAGCCGCAGCAGATCTCACATCCTGGCATTTCCGTCAGCGATAGGCCCTTGATCGAGGTCAACAATTCGCGCGGCTGGGTCTTGATGCCGAGCTCGCGCAGGCCCGAGCAGCTGTCGTGGTAGGTGACGATTCCTTCAAAGGTTCCCGGGGCTTGGTTGAAACCGCGGACGTCAACCAAGAATGAGACGAGTTCATGCACGCGGCCGGCGAAGTCGCGGGCCGCCGCCTCGGCGTCCGGGTCGCCTTGCATCAATCGTGGATAGTGGGTTTTGAGCATGCCGGCACAGGAGCCCGAGGGAACAACAATGTAATCGCAACCTTGAAATGCCGTGATTGTTTGTTCGGCGATTGCCCTGGCGTTCTTGTGGTCGCCGGAATTGTAGGCGGGCTGGCCGCAGCAGGTCTGGTTGCGGGGGACAATGACTTCGCAGTCCGCGGCCTCGATGAGACGGGCCGAGGCGATGCCTATCGACGGACGGAACAAGTCGACGAGGCATGTCACGAATAGGCCCGCGCGGGGGCGTTTTGCAGACATGGCGGACATGGGATTCGGGGGACCTTGTTGTGGGTCGGCGTTAGCTAGTGATCGTAAGTCGTAGGCGACTTTGCCACAAGCGGTTCGGCTGTTTATGCAATTGTCCCGACCAGTTTGCTTGGCTAGCTTCGCGGGCGAGGTGAAATGAGAGGACGATGAATGAGCGATCAGCTCGCCAACAAGGGCCTCGTGGCCCAAGATCAACGCGCGACATCAAGTACGTCGCTGGGTTTTGCGGAGCACCCGCAGCGTCCCTTTATTCTGGGCGAACTGCACGCGCGGCCGTTCTTGGCGCTGAAGTTGCCCCGGCGGAGTTACCACTTCGCCTTCATGACCGACAGCGCTCAGGCTGCGGAGGACAGGGCGGCGGTTATGGCTCTGGCGGAGCAACGCGGGGCCGCGCCGCCAGCAGCCGATGCGCGTTTTCATCATTTCGATTTTGGTCCCTGGGACTTGCGGTGGGAGCAACATGCTGAGTTCACGACCTATACGTGGTCGACGTCCCGGGACGCGGAGGAGCCGTTCGCCCGGTCTAATCCGATTGGCGGAGAGATCAGTTTCCGAAGCCCGGGCGAACTGATCGCGGCGGTCCATCTTTGCTGCATCTCGCGCAGCAGTCTCATCCGCGACCTGGGGGAGACGTTTCATCCGCAAAGCCTGTGCGTCGTTGAAGCCGCCGAGCAGAGCGCACGCGTGGCGACTGATTTTCAAGTCGATCCCGTCGGTTTCACGCGCATTCTCATCGAATCGACTGGGCTGACGGAGACGCGTGCGGGGCGTCTGTCGCAGCGAATGCTGGAGATCGAGACCTATCGGACCCTCGCTCTTCTGGGGTTGCCGATGGTCCGCTCGGTTCGCGCCGAATTAGACCGGATGGAAGCTGAACTCGCCAGTATCACGGGTGAGATCGCCCTGGTTGAAGACAATCAGCAAAGTCAGGCCCTGCTGCGTCGGCTGGGGTCGATTGCTGCCGATCTCGAGGCGCAAGCGGCGCGGACGACCTATAGATTTTCAGCTACGCGCGCCTACTACGCCATCGTTCAGAGCCGACTGGAGGTCATACGAGAAAGAAAGTCTGGTCACTATCCAAGCATCAGCGCCTTCTTCAACCGCAGGCTGGCACCGGCCATCGAGACGTGCAATGCGGCCGAGCAGCGTCAGCGGCGGCTTTCTGAGCAACTGGCGCGGACGACGGATTTGTTGAGTACGGGGATCCAATCTGATCTCGAAAAGCAGAACCGTGATCTGCTGCAGTCGATGAACCGCCGGGCGCGCATGCAACTCAGGCTGCAGCAGACCGTCGAAGGTCTGTCGGTGGCGGCGATTAGTTATTACGTCGTCGGATTAGTCGGATACCTGGCCAAGGGCCTAAAAGAGGCAGGTGTGCTTCCCGACAAGATCGGAGCTGGCCTTGTCATGGGGGCGGCTGTTCCGCTGGTCATCTTGGTTGTCTGGTTGGCGATGCGGGAAATCCGCCGACGTGTGCATAGCCCTGAAGATGACGATCATGCGTGAAGCATGCTCTCTAGGCAGTGAGGGACGAGACTAGGGGCGACGGACTTTGGGTCTCAGCGCTGGAACGGATTTTGCGCCGGCAACGGAACGGTGGCCTTGATGATCTTCCTTGAAAGAAGCCACGGTGCGTTTTTGGGCGGCTCCCGTGACGCCAGATAAGCGATCAAGTCGTCGCGCTCTTGCTGGTCCTTGATGCCAACGAAAGCCATGCTGCCCTGAGGCAGAAATTTGTTGGGGGCTCGCAAGTAACCGTCGAGGAAGTCATCGGTCCAGACCAAGCCGTCGCGTGCGGCCTGGCGTAGGGCGCCGGAGTAGTTGAAGTCCTCATGGGCAGCGGCGGGTCTGTTCAGGATGCCCGCGAGATCGGGGCCGACACGGTGACCTGCAGGGGACCCGATATGGTGGCAGGCGCTGCATTTGCCGTACAAAAGCTCGCCTCTTTCCGCGTCGCCGGGGAAAATCGTATCGTCGATTGCGACTGATTTCGCGACGGGCAGCGGTACCCAGGGAGAGACAGCGCCAGCCGGCAGCAGGCCGGCGAGGACGAAAAACGCTGCTGCGAATGCTGTGGTGATGAACTGAGGCTGCAACTCTAATTTCCCGTCGGTCATGGACACCCTTCAAGGCTGACAATCGATTTGTCGCATTGAATGGTCGGGCAGCCAAGTGGGCGGATGAGTTTAGGTATATCGATCATCTCGATGGAATTCGGAATGATCAAGCAATGCCGGAATCCGGTGCAGTCGCGCGGAGGTTAACAAATAGGGGCACCATCGCTGGCGTCCCGCTCTGCAATGCCGGATTTGACTGTGTCGTGTTCAGATAAGGCTCTACAAGCCGGTGGATGCCGCCTGCATTGATGGGGGTGATTTTCTGCCGTCCGAGCGGCTGTTACGCTTCTTCTTGCGGCTCGGGCTTGCGTCACCGGAGGCTGGTCGCTTGAGGCCCTTGTTCCAATAGGGCTCGGGCCCGTAAATCTCGTTGAGGAAGTCAATGAAAGCGTGGACCTTGGCGGGCAGAAACTCGCGGCACGGGTAGACCGCATGAACGGCGAAGTGACTTGAGCCGGTGTATTCGGGCATGACGATCTGAAGATCGCCGCGTTCGAGCTCCGCAGCGATATCCCATGTTGAGCGGAACCCCAGTCCGAGACCAAGAAGCAAGGCTTCGCGGATGAATTCGGCGGAGTTGGAGCGGATGTTCCCCTGGACCCGGATCTGATGTTCCTTGCCGTCTCTGTCCTTCATGCGCCAGCAATCCTGAGCACCTGCCAGCAGGCAATTGTGGCGTTCCAGATCGGCCAGGGTTTTTGGTGCTGGGTTTTCCTGCAGATACTTCGGGGAGGCGCACATGAAGCGGTCGTCGGTGGCGATCTTGCGCGCCACGAGGGAAGAATCAGCCAGTTCGCCAATACGGATCGCTACGTCGAAGCCATCGCGGATGATGTCGACGAAATCGTCGTCGAGCTCGATTTCCAGCTCGATGTCGGGATAGCGTTCGAGGAACTCGGGCAGATGCGGCGAGATGTGGAGGCGGGCAAAGGAGGTTGGAGCGGCCACCTTTAACTGACCCCGCGGGCTGGTGTTGCGCCGAGAAACAAAGTCTTCAGCTTCCTCAAACAGAGAAATGATATCGACAACGCGCTTATAGTAGCCTTCGCCGGTTTCGGTCAGCGTTAACTGGCGTGTGGTCCGCTGGAACAGGCGGGCGCCAAGGCGTTCCTCAAGTAGGCTTATGCGCTTAGAAACGACCGCCGGAGACAGGCTCATTTCACGCCCCGCCGCCGACATGTTGCCAGTGCGGGCCACGCGCGCGAAGATTTCAAGGTCGGTTATGGCGGTCATGCTCAGCACCCTTAGTTTTGCATTTTCAATCATCGTACTGCCGCACCTCTCTCCATTCCGCGTCTCGTTGGCAAAAATTTGCCGAGGCTTTTCCAAAATAGCATATGTGTTGTTCAGCTTGGTTGATAAGCTGTGATGCTGCCCGAATAGTCTTGCCAACCGGTGGGTCCGGTTGCAGGGATTAACAAAGTGCTATTTTGGCCTTAGCTGAGAGGTCCGCGCCAATGACATTGCAGATGCCGCAGCCCGACAGGGAGACCTTGAACCGCAGTGAAGACATTATCGCTGATCTGAAGCGAATTGCGGGCGAGGAGGCTGTCATCGCCGACGAGGACGGGCGGCGGACGTTTGAAACCGACGGCCTCACCGCTTATCGCGCGATGCCGCTTGCCGTCGTGCTGCCGGATACGACGGACCTTGTGGCGGAGGTTCTGCGATATTGCCACCGTGAAAAGATCAAGGTTGTCGCCCGCGGTGCGGGCACCTCACTATGCGGTGGTGCGCTGCCCCTGGAGGATGCCGTCGTTGTCGGCGTATCACGGATGAACAAGGTCCTTGAGATTGACTATGACAGTCGCATTGCCCGTGTTGAGTCAGGGATTACCAATCTCGCGATCTCCAACGCGGTGTCGGAGGAGGGCTTCTTTTATGCACCCGATCCTTCAAGTCAGCTGGCGTGTACGCTGGCGGGCAACCTGGCGATGAATTCAGGTGGCGCCCACTGTCTCAAGTATGGTGTGACTACGAACAATGTGCTCGGCGCGAAAGTCGTGCTGATGGATGGAGAGATTCTGGAACTTGGTGGGCCGCACCTTGATGCCGAGGGCTATGACTTGCTCGGCTTGATGATCGGCTCAGAGGGCCAGTTCGGCATCATCACCGAAGCGACGGTGCGCATCCTGCGGGCGGCGGAAGGCGCGCGGCCAATGCTTCTGGGTTTTGCTTCAAGCGAAGCAGCCGGCGCCTGTGTTTCCGCCATCATCGCGACTGGCATCATTCCGGTCGCCATAGAATTCATGGACAGGCCAGCGATCGAAGTCTGTGAAAGCTTCGCCAAGGCCGGTTACCCAATGGATGCGGAAGCGCTTCTGATTGTCGAAGTGGAAGGTTCCGAAGAGGAGATCAACGACCGTCTGACGCAGATTAGCTGCATCGCAGCGGCCTATAATCCGACAACGATCCAGGTCAGTTCGGGGGCGACCCAGAGCGCGAAGATATGGAAGGGCCGCAAGTCGGCGTTTGGGGCAATCGGGCGGATTTCCGACTACTACTGCATGGACGGGACCATTCCATTGTCACGCTTGCCGGAGGTGCTGCGGGGGATTAGCGAAATTTGCGCCGCGCATAAGCTGAGGGTGGCGAACATCTTTCATGCCGGTGATGGCAATCTGCATCCGCTGATCCTTTATGATGCCAACGACCCAACTTCAGCTGAGCGCGCAGAATTGGCGGGGGCTGAAATACTGTCGTTGTGCGTCGAGGTCGGTGGCTGTCTTACCGGCGAGCACGGAGTTGGCATCGAGAAACGCGATCTCATGTTGAAGCAGTTCTCCGAAACCGACCTTTCCCTGCAGATGCAGATTAAGAGCGTGTTCGATCCCGAGTGGCTGCTCAATCCCGGCAAGGTGTTCCCGCTGCATTTGACGGTGGATGCCGGAACTTCAAACGCGGCGTAAGGGAGGCATTCTTGAGCGACATCTTGCGCGCGGCGACGGCTTGGGAGTTGCAGTCGATGCTGGCTCCCTATGTGGAAAAGAAGGTTCCTGTTGAGATCATCGGGTCGGGTTCGAAGTCGAGGATCGGGCGCCCCATGCAGACGGCGGCCACCCTATCAACAGTCTCAATGCATGGCATCTGGATGTATGAGCCAACCGAGCTTGTGATGTCGGCGCACGGAGGCACGCCGCTGGCGCAGATCGAGGCGGCGCTGGCCAGTAACAATCAGATGCTCGCCTTCGAGCCGACCGATCTTGGACCTGCCAGTGGCGGACCTCGCGGGACGCAGACCATCGCTTCCGTGTTCGCCTGCAATAGTTCGGGAAGCCGCCGTGTAGCGATTGGCGCAGCACGGGATCATCTTTTGGGGATCGAAGGGGTCAGCGGGCGCGGTCAGTTGTTCAACGCGGGTGGCCGGGTGATGAAGAACGTCACCGGCTACGATCTGTGTCGCGGGATCGCTGGCAGTTGGGGAACGCTGGCCATCCTCACGGAGGTGACCTTCAAGGTTCTGCCGGCGCCGGAGAAAACGGCGACACTGGTCTATCACGATTTGCCTGATGATATCGGTGTTGAGCTGATGTGTGCCGCGATGCGGTTGCCCTACGAGGTCTCGGGAACTGTGCACCTGCCAAAGTCGGTTGCCGGCCGTCTGGAGCATTCGTCTCTGGCTGATCAATGTCATGCCATCACGGCGCTGCGGATCGAGAATTTCGAGAAGTCCGTCGATTATCGGGCGCAGGCTATGCGTGAAGCGCTCAAAGTCTATGGGGATCCGACCATCGTCGGTTCTATGAACTCATTGGAGTTTTGGGGCGAGCTGAGGCGGCTCTCGGTCATGCCCTATGACGAAGCGACGTGTCTTTGGCGGGTTTCAACGGCACCGATGATGGGCCCCAAGATAGTCGCCTCCATTCGGCGCCATATGCCGGCTGAGGTGATGTACGACTGGTCGGGTGGGCTGATATGGATCGAGGTCCCGGCGAGCGCGGATGCGGGGGCATCGGATGTCCGCAGAGCCGTTGCAGTTCATGGCGGTCATGCAACTCTCATCAGGGCCGATCAATCCGTGCGGGCAGCCGTCGAGGTCTTCCAACCGCAGTCACCGCTGGCGGAACGTCTGATGGGGGGACTCAAAGTGGTGTTCGATCCGATGCGAATGCTCAATCCTGGCCGCATGTATGCTAACATTTGAGCCACCTGCAAAGCGCGGTGGCTTTTCCCAAGTAGGTCTTTGATGCAGACAAATTTCTCTCAGGAGCAACTGGCGCAGCCGCATCTGGCGGAGGCGGAAAAGATCCTGCGGCGCTGCGTGCACTGCGGTCTTTGCACCGCGGTGTGCTCGACCTACGTGGTCCTGGGGGATGAGAGAGATTCGCCTCGCGGCCGGATCTACCTCATCAAAGACATGCTGGAAAACGACCGCCCGGCTTCGCCGGAAGTCCAGCATCATGTTGACCGTTGCCTGTCCTGCCTGTCGTGCATGACGACATGCCCTGGCGGCGTGGACTACATGCATCTCGTCGATATCGCGCGTGTCCACATCAAGGAGACCGGGACCCGGCCGCTGTCCGAGCGGTTCGTGCGTTCGCTGCTGGCCAAGGTGGTGCCCTATCCCGATCGCTTCCGACTGGCCTTGAAAGCAGCGCCGCTCGGCCGCCCGTTCCTGCCACTGATGCGTCGGCTCAAACTTGAACCGCTGGCGGCGATGGTCGAACTTGCCCCCGACAAGATCCCCAGTACGCCAAGGTATGAAGGTCCAGGCGTCGCCGAGACAGAGATGAATCGGCGGGCCCGTGTAATCATGCTGGCGGGGTGTGCGCAGCAAGTGCTTCGACCCGATATCAACGATGCGACCATCCGATTACTGGCGCGGCGCGGCGTGGATGTCGTCGTCGCCAATGGTGCGGGATGCTGTGGTGCTCTCGTTCATCATATGGGCCGCGAGAAGGATGCTCTCGATCAGGCGCGCCGTAACGTTGATGCGTGGTGGAAGGAGATCGAGCGCGAACCCGTTGATGCGATTATCATCAACGCTTCGGGGTGCGGGACGACCGTCAAGGATTACGGGCACATGTTGCGGAACGACGAGGCCTATGCGGAGAGGGCGCAACACATCAGTGATTTGACCAAGGACATCACAGAGTTCACCATCGACTACGATTTGGGGCCGCCGAAGAGATACTCATCGCTGCGGGTGGCTTATCATTCGGCGTGCTCGATGCAGCACGGGCAGGGCATCACCGAAGAACCGAAAGAGTTGTTGACCAAGGCAGGTTACACCGTTGTCGATGTGCCCGAGGGGCATATCTGCTGCGGCTCGGCCGGTGTTTACAACATCCTGCAGTCGGAGATCGCGACAACCCTGCGTGACCGCAAAGTCCAGAATATCCGCAAGTCGAAGCCTGACCTGGTCGCGACCGGTAACATCGGCTGCATCACGCATCTGGCGAAGGGGCTCGACATTCCCATTGCCCACACCGTTGAGCTTATGGACTGGGCTTACGGTGGTCCGGTGCCGCGAGGCCTGGAGCAGCTCAAAGATTTTGTTTCGGACGTGCCACAACCGGAACGTTTCGTGGCCGATGATTTCCTTTACGATACGGATATGGGTGAAAAAGTCAGTTAGAGAGTCAATCTTGCACAGCACGGCAAGCGGTCTTACCTGCTGCGATCCAACAGTCACTCCGCCGCGACGGGTCGAATATGTTGCTCACCATCACAACTACGCACTCACCGGCGACTGATCTTGGTTTTCTGCTGCACAAGAACCCGGACCGTGTGCATGAAATGAGCCTGTCGTTTGGGCGGGCGGTGATGTTTTACCCAGAGGTCGGCGAGGATCAAACCACGTTCGCGATGCTGCTTGATATCGATCCGGTGGCCTTGGTGCGCGGCAAGAACAAATCCTCGCAGGGGGTGTTTGATCAGTATGTAAGTGACCGGCCGTATGTGGCCTCGTCATTCTTGTCCGTTGCTATCGCAAAGTCGCTGCGTAACGCGATAGGGGGATCGTCCAAGGAGCGGCAGGAACTGGCGGATGCACCGATCCCGCTGTCCGCGCGTGTGTTGCCGGTGCCGGTGCGCGACGCTGAGGGTCTTGTAGCGCGATTGTTCGAGCCGCTCGGGTACGATCTCGTGACGGAGCCGATCGCGCTTGATGACAAGCTCGGTTATCTCGGCGAACGCTGGGATCAAAGCCCCTATGTGGCGCTGAATTTGTCTGGAACGGTGCGGCTGAGGGATTTGCTGTCGCACATCTGCGTTCTCATACCGGTGCTTGATAAGCGTAAGCACTACTTCGTTGACCGGAATGAGTTGGAAAAGCTGATTGAAAAGGGCGAGAGCTGGCTCGGAGAGCATCCGGAAAAGGAGCTCATCGCCAACCGTTATCTGCGTTTCAAGCGGTCCTGGGCACGGGAAGTGCTAATGCGATTGGCAATTGAAGATGTCATCGAAGAAGAAGCAGTGGAGGCTTCGACGGTTCCGACGGCGGATGGGGAGCTGACGGAGACACCAAAGGATGCGGCCGAAGAGCAATTGGAACGACCGATCCGGGTGCACGAACTCAGGCTCGATACTGTTGCGGAGAAGCTCAAGGAGCTTGGTGCGAGGCGGGTTGTCGATCTGGGCTGCGGCTCCGGCAAGCTGTTGAAGCGGTTATTGACGGAGCGGATGTTCAACGAGATTGTCGGGATCGATGTATCGGCGGCAAGCCTCGAAAACGCGGCGCGACGACTGAGACTGGAGAGTATGCCGGAGCGCCAGAAGGAGCGCATCAAGCTTTGGCCTGGTGCGTTGACCTACCGGGACCGGCGCATTGAAGGTTATGACGCGGCTGCTCTGGTCGAGGTGGTCGAGCATCTCGACGCTGACCGCCTGGTGGCTCTGGAGCGGGCGGTATTCGAGTTTGCCCAACCGAAGCATGTCATCATTACGACGCCAAACCGCGAGTACAATGCCAAGTTTGAAGGCATGGAGCCGGGCCAGCTGCGGCACGCTGACCACCGTTTTGAGTGGACGCGCGAGGAGTTCGCACGATGGGCGCTGCCGTTGGCGGACCGTTTTGGGTATGGGGTCGAGATTACTGGTATTGGCGAAGTCGATTCCGCCTGTGGGGCACCATCGCAGATGGCAGTCTTTTCAAGAGTCTGATAGGTGCCGGGTGCGGATTGGGTGAACAGCCGTTCGTTTTGGCACGTTTGATACGAGACAAGCATGAAGATCACGATTCCGGATTTCTGCCTGGTCGCTTTGATCGGTGCATCCGGCTCCGGGAAATCCACATTCGCGCGGCGGCATTTTGCGCCAACCGAGGTTATCTCCTCGGACTATTGCCGAGGAGTCGTTTCCGATGATGAGAATGATCTCGAAGCAACCGAGGATGCCTTCCGGCTTGTCCATTTCGTTGCGGAGACGCGGCTCAAGCGGCGCAAGCTCGTGGCTGTTGATGCCACGAACGTGCGCAAGGAAGACCGCGCCAAACTCGTAAGCCTGGCGAAGGCCAATAACGCTTTGGCAGTGGCGATTGTTATCAATCCGGGTGAGGACATCTGTCATGATCGCAATAAGACGCGGCCTGATCGGCAATTCGGGGCGCACGTGGTGCGCAATCAGACACGCAGTCTGAAGCGGGATATCCGCCGGATCGACAAGGAGAGCTTTCGTTACGTTTTCGAATTACGCTCGGTTGAGGAGATCGACGCGGTTGAGATTGAGCGTACGCGTATTTCGTCGGACCGGCGCGACGAGGCGGGTCCATTCGATATTATCGGCGATATTCACGGCTGCCGCGATGATCTGATCGCGCTGCTCAAGACTCTTGGCTACGACGTCAGGCTGGAGGGCGAGGGGAGCGAGCGGCGTGTCATCTCGAGTGTGCCCGAGGGGCGGCGTGCGTTGTTTGTCGGTGACCTCGTCGACCGCGGGCCGGCGTCACCGGATGTTCTGCGTATTGTCATGCACATGGTGGCTGAGGGGCAAGCGCTGTGCGTGCCCGGCAACCACGACGCCAAGCTGCTACGTTACCTCAACGGACGTAACGTCAAGATCAACCACGGGCTCGAACGGACAGTGGAGCAGCTCGATAAGGAGCCGTCGGCGTTCAAACGCGAGGTGAAAGAATTCATCAACGGCCTCGTCAGTCATGCCTGGCTTGATGATGGGCGTCTGGCGATCGCCCATGCCGGCATCAAGGAGCATATGCTTGGCCGGGCTTCGGGCGCGATCCGCCAATTCTGTCTTTATGGGGAGACAAGTGGCGAGACCGACGAATTCGGACTGCCAATCCGATACAATTGGGCGGCGGAATACCGGGGGGCGACGACTATTGTCTACGGCCATACGCCGGTGCCCAATGCGGAATGGCTCAACAACACGCTGTGCGTCGATACCGGCTGTGTTTTCGGAGGCAAACTGACGGCGCTCAGATGGCCGGAGAAGGAGATCGTGTCGGTGCCGGCGACCAAGACCCACGCCGAACCGATCCGGCCGCTCGGGCATCCGCCGAGCCGGCCTGGGGCGGAGTTGTCCGCGCAGGCCCTTCATGACGACCTCCTTGATCTTGATGATGTGCTGGGTAAGCGCATTGTGAGGACAGCAGAGGGCCGGACGATCCAGGTGCCAGAGGCGAATGCAGTTGCGGCGCTGGAGGTGATGTCGCAGTTCGCCATCAACCCGAAATGGCTGATCCATCTGCCACCAACAATGTCACCTTGTGAAACCTCTTCTCGTCAGGGCTTTCTCGAATACCCCGATGAGGCCTTTGCCTATTTCGAGAAGGAAGGCGTGCAGCGGGTCGTCGTTGAAGAAAAGCACATGGGCTCGCGTGTCCTTGCGGTCTTGTGCCGTGAATCGGATACGGCGCGGGAACGCTTCGGCGTGACGTCGGGAGAGACTGGGGCTCTCTTCACCCGCACCGGCCGGTCGTTCTTTTCCGAAGCGGAGATGAGTGATGCAATACTGGCCCGCATTCGCGCTGCCATGGATGCGGCTGATTTCTGGGACCGCTTTGAGACCGGGTGGGCGCTGCTTGATGCCGAGCTAATGCCATGGTCGGCCAAGGCGCAAGCTTTGCTGCGAGAACAGTATACCTCAACGGGAGCAGCGGCGACGGCGGGGCTGGGCGAGGCTGTCGCGCTTCTCGAAAAGGCTGGCAAGGGAGGCCTGGAAACGACGGATCTTCTCGCCGAGTTCATGGAGCGCAAGGCGCGGGCTGACCAATATGTCGAGGCTTGCCGGCGCTACTGCTGGCCGGTGACGTCGATGGATGATTACAAATTCGCTCCGTTCCATCTGCTTGCGACCGAGGGCCATGTGCATATGGATCGCGATCACGAATGGCACATGCAGCAGCTTGAGTTGATCACCGCTGAAGGCGGCCCCAGCCTGATGACGACAAACTACCGCGTCGTTGATCTAAAAAGCGAAGAAGAGCGGCTCGATGCGTGCGCTTGGTGGCTGGAGCAGACGGCTCGTGGCGGTGAGGGTATGGTCGTGAAACCGTTGGAATTCACCGTGCGCGGGTCGCGCGGCCTGGCGCAACCGGCGATCAAGGTGCGTGGGCCGGAATACCTGCGCATCATTTATGGGCCGGAATACGATCTCGAGGAGAACCTATCTCGGCTGAGACAGCGAGGGCTCGGCTTGAAGCGATCGCTTGCCTTGCGCGAATTTGCTTTGGGGCAAGAGGCGCTGATGAGGTTTGTTGCACGTCAGCCGCTGCGGCGTGTGCATGAGTGCGTTTTCGCTATCCTTGCGATGGAATGCGAGCCGGTTGATCCGCGGCTCTGAGTTCTGCTGCCTCCGGCCTATTACACTTTGGTCGATTTGGTCGCCGGTGATTGACCAAAAGCAATGCTATTTGCGGATTTCAGCATTATGCGGCAGCCTGGAACCGTCCGCTTAATTTTGGGCTGCTCGGTATGGAGACACTTCTTTCATATAGTGAATTTCTTGGTGAAGACGGGTTGCTGGCGATCGGGGGCCTATTGATCGGCATCCTATTTGGCGTTGCGGCGCAAAGGAGCCGGTTCTGTCTCAGATCCGCGGCGATAGAGTTTTCGCGGGCCGAATTTGGCGCGAAACTCGCCATTTGGCTTTTGGCATTCTCCAGCGGTGTCATGCTGACGCAGCTGCTGTTCGGGCTGGAAATCCTCGACAACAGCGAAATCCGGCAGCTGACCCTGCGTGGCAGTCTCTCAGGGGCTATTCTGGGCGGCGCCATGTTTGGCGCCGGTATGATCTTGGCGCGGGGCTGTTCCAGCCGGATGCTGGTCCTGGCTGGGCAGGGGAACCTGCGGGCCGTGCTCAACGGGCTGGTGTTCGCGGTCGCGGCGCAGGCGTCACTGCGGGGGGTCCTGCATCCGGTCCGCGATGAGCTTGCCGGGGTCTGGGTTGTCTCTGGCCAGGCGCTCGATGTTCTCGGCGCTTTCGGCCAAGGCTGGAGCACCGGCATGGTACTTGGCGGAATCTGGCTGGCGGCGGCGGTGTATTTTGCTATACGCAGTGGACTGACGCTCAAGGGTTGGCTTGGGGGTCTCGGTGTCGGGATCACGGTGGCCTTGGCCTGGGCGTGGACCGGGTGGCTCAACGGCCAGCTGTTCGTGCCCGTCAAAATCGAAAGCCTGACCTTTACAGGCCCGTCGGCCAACACTTTGATGCTGTTCTTGTCGCCACCCACGGGAACTTGGCGTTTCGATGTGGCGCTGGTGCCTGGCGTTGTGATCGGATCGTTCCTGGCGGCGGCATGGGCGCGTGAGTTGAAGCTTGAAGGATTCCAGGGCGGGCCTTCGATGACTCGTTATCTGCTCGGGGCGGCGATGATGGGGTTTGGCGGCATGTTGGCGGGCGGATGCGCGGTCGGAAGCCTCACGAACGCCTCGGTTTTCGCTTTGACCGGCTGGTTGGCTCTATTGTCGATCTGGCTGTCGGCTGTGGTGACGGACCATTATCTCGACCGGGCCTCGGAGCAAGATACCGAACCTCGCGTCGGCGAGGCTGGGACGCCGTTACCGGCGCAATAGTGCAATGGTATTCGCAGTTTCGCCCGCGATGTTGCATACTTGCGAGAGTTCGGGCCGCATTCACGCGTTGTCTGCTGTGTCCAGATCGCTTTGCGCGCATGGATGAAGCGTGGTAATTGGCGCGTCCCGGAGGCATTGGTGTTCGGGATCAAAGTGTCATCGACCCAAAACGACGTTCCAGAACTCTCACTCCATGGCCAAGAAAATCAAGCCGAAGCGGCCCGCCGCGCGACTGCCTAGGGGCTTCCGCGATATCGAAGCGGATGAATTGCGTGCAAGCCAGGCGATGCTGCGGGTCATTCAAGAGGCCTACGAAAGCTACGGGTTCGAGCCGCTAGAGACGCCGGCCTTCGAGTTTACCGACGCGCTTGGCAAATTTCTGCCTGACAGCGATCGTCCGAATGAGGGCGTGTTTTCTCTACAAGACGAAGATGAGCAATGGATGTCGCTGCGCTACGATTTGACGGCGCCGCTGGCCCGCTTCGTTGCTGAAAACTATGACCGCCTGCCGAAACCGTTTCGGCGGTACGCTTTCGGGACGGTGTGGCGCAATGAGAAACCGGGGCCGGGGCGCTTCCGTCAGTTTACGCAGTTCGATGCCGACACGGTGGGGACGGAGAGCGTTGCCGCCGATGCGGAGATCTGCATGCTGGCGGCCGATACCATGGAAGTGCTGGGCATCGAACGCGGAGAATATCAGATCCGCGTCAACAACCGCAAAGTGCTGGATGGTGTCTTGGAAGGCATCGGGATCAACCCTGCAGATGCCGATGGCGCGAAGCGGCTCACGATCCTAAGGGCCGTCGACAAACTGGACCGGCTTGGACCTGAGGGCGTTTCCAGGTTGCTGGGAGCGGGGCGCAAAGATGATTCAGGCGACTTCACCGCCGGTGCCGGGCTTGATGATAAGGCGATTGCTCGGGTGATGGCATTTGTGGAATCGGGAGCTGACAGCGGTTCGGAAACGGTGTTCGCGATCAAAGAGCTGGTGTCGGGAAGCGAGATCGGTCAGCAGGGCCTCTCCGAACTCGATGAGATGCAGGCTTTGCTAGTTGCCGCCGGATACCATAACGAACGCGTTCGTATTGACCCTTCGATTGTCCGTGGACTTGACTATTATACCGGGCCCGTCTTTGAAGCCGAGCTGACGTTCGAAGTCACCGACGAAGATGGGAGGCCGGTGCGCTTTGGTTCGGTCGGTGGCGGTGGACGTTACGATGATCTGGTTGCCCGCTTCACAGGCCGTTCGGTTCCCGCCACAGGTTTTTCCATCGGCGTTTCTCGTCTGCAGGCGGCGCTCAGCGCGCCCGGCCGCTCTGGTATATCTTCGGCATCTGGCCCCGTCGTTGTTCTGGTTATGGACCGGGCCGAGCTGCCGAGTTATCAGCGCATGGCGCAGGAATTGCGGGCCGCAGGCGTTCGCGCGGAGATGTATCTGGGCACGTCCGGCATGAAGGCGCAGATGAAGTATGCCGACAAGCGCGGTGCTCCATGTGTCGTTATTCAGGGCTCGAATGAACGCGAGCAGGGTAAGGTTCAGATCAAAGATTTGATCGAGGGCGCGAAAGCGGCGCAGTCGATCGCCGACAATAAGGAATGGAAGGAAAGCCGTCCGGCGCAGGTATCGGTTGCTGAAGCCGATCTGGTGACGGAGGTCAAAAAAATAATCGCGCGGCATCAAGAGTAGTTCGGCGTTGTGTGTGACACGCTGAGCGAGATGTTTCGCCCGGGTAGGAAGCAAGCGAGCGAGAGCAGCTTTAGATATGGTCGCAGAAACAGCACGCGAGTTTGAGGCGCTGGAAGCGCAGGCCCAAACTCTGATGGCGACTTTCGCCAACGCGGGCCATGAGGCTGTCGCACCGGCAGCGTTGCAGCCCGCCGATGTCTATCTTGATGTCATAGGTGAGGCGTTGCGTGCGCGCTGCTATGTCTTCACCGACCCTGATGGCGACGAATATTGCCTGCGGCCCGACCTCACGGTGCCGATCTGCCGGTTGCACCTGGAGCGACACGCCGACGGCGTGGACAAGGCTAAGTATTGCTACAACGGTTCGGCGTTCCGGTTTCAGCCGCGTGGTGCCAATTCCGCTCACCCTCGCGAGTTTCGCCAATGCGGGATCGAGTCGATCGGTTCGAACGAGCGCGAAATGACCGATGCGCATACTTTGGCGATTATGCTCGAGGCCCTCAAAGCCGCCGGTCTCACTGACTGGATTCTCAGAATTGGTGATCTTGGGTTGTTCCGGGCGCTGCTATCGGCCATCGACATGCCGGAGCGCTGGCGTGAGCGGCTACGGCACCAACTGTGGCGGCCGCAGGCGTTTCGCGAAGAGCTGGTGAGGTTGACCGAGCCGCCGGCTGAGCTGTCCTCGGCAATACCCGAAGAACTAATGCAGACACTCGATCCGGACGATGAGGAAGAGGCGCAGCGTCAGGTTGCGCAGTATCTCGATCATAACAACATCGAGTTAATCGGCATCCGCACGCTTGAGGAGATCGCGCGGAACCTGGCTCGTATGGCGGCTGACCAGCGGGCGGAACGGCTGCCCGTGGAGACCGCCAACCTCATTGAAGGTTACATCGGGGTCAATGCTCCAGCGCGTGCGGCCGGTGCGCGGGTGAAAGACCTTATGCGTGATACCGGTGTCGATATATCACCGGCGTTGGAGAGTTATCATAAGCGTCTGCAGTTGCTGTCAGACCTTGGCGTTGATGTCACGCGGGCGGAGTTCTCGGCAGAGTTCGGGCGATCATTGGAATACTACACCGGCTTTGTTTTCGAGGTTTCGGTACCGGACCTTGGCAAACGTAGTCCGGTTGCCGGTGGTGGGCGCTACGACGGATTAATGAAGCTGTGTGGTGCACCGAGTGATGTTCCGGCGGTTGGCGGTGCGATCCATACTGAGCGATTGCTGAAGGCCGTGCGCGGCTGAATTGTTGAGGAAATCCGGCGATGACCGAACGGCTTCAGTTAGCAATACCCTCCAAAGGGCGGCTCATGGAGCAATCCACCGAGGTGCTTGCTGAGGGTGGTGTCAACGTCCGCAAAGCAGGGAACGAGCGTGGCTATCGCGGTGAGATCGAGGGTATCGACAATGTCGACGTCCTGTTTGTTTCGGCTTCAGAAATCGCGTGGTACTTGAAGACCGGTAAAGCGCATCTTGGGATTACTGGTTCCGACCTCGTGCAGGAGCGGATGACCGATTGGGAGACGCGGGTTGAGATCATCAAGCCGCTTGGTTTCGGGCATGCCGATGTCGTGGTCGCGGTGCCGGACTGCTGGCTTGATGTGAGGAAGGTTGCGCATCTTGACGAAATGGCCGGCAGTTTCAGGAACGCGCATGGACGCTGGTTCCGCGTTGCCACGAAGTACGTGAACCTGGCGCGGCAATTCTTTGTGGGACATGGTTTCAACGACTACCGGATCGTCGAGAGCCTGGGGGCAACCGAAGGTACGCCGGCGGCTGGAACGGCTGATCTCATTGTCGATATCACGACGACAGGCACGACATTGAGAGCCAACGCACTGCGCATCCTCGATGACGGGGTCATCCTCAAATCCCAGGCCAATCTGATCGCGTCCAACGCCGCCGACTGGACGCCGCGGATACGCGAAGCACAAAACGAGATTAACTCGCGCCTAGGAGTCTGAGCGCCGGCCACCTGCCAATCACCACAGACGCATTTGCAGGAACTTGCCGCCGGCGGCCCAGATGCCGCCGAATACAATGACGGCTGACAGTGCCAGCAGAAGACCGGCGCGTAGCATGGGGCGCGGGACGCTGCCGAGGGTCCTGGCATCGGCGTAGTCGCTTGCCGGTTTGCGCCCGCTAATCATGGCCTTAATCAGTGGCTCGCGGCGGAATACGGCGTAAGCCACGTTGGCCAAGATGTGGATGCCAATGAACCAAAGCGTGACCTCTTCGAAGAGGAAGCGGTGCCAGCTTGTTGCCGCCTTGCGACCCGCCTCGGATAGGTAACGGTATAGCGGGCCTGCGGTCAGATCGTTGTGCTCGACTGTGAACAGCCCAAGCACGGCCTGTGTCAGGAGCAGCGCGACGAGTGCTGCGATCATCATCGCGCCAAGGGGATTATGGCCAAGATACTTCGGCTGGCAGCCGAACCGGATCGCGGAGGCATAAGCCACAAGCCCGCGCGGCGTCGGGATGAAATTCGAAAAGCGGGCGGTGGACGATCCAAACACGCCCCATAACAGGCGCCAGACGAGTAATGTCAGGATCAATAGCCCCGACCACCGGTGCCACTTGAGGACGGGATCGTCCAAGGCTTCCGAGTACTCGTAGGTGGCCCAAGACACGGTGATGAGGATGACCAAGAGCCAGTGAAAGATCCGCGTTGGTGCGTCCCAGGCTTTGACGGAGCCCGAGTGCCTGTCGCCTGGTTGGGCCGGAGGAGCCTGTGGGTCAGATTCTGGCAAGGTCGTCGTTCCTGCCGTCACTTCTTCTCGGCGCGGTACTTCTTGTGACAGCCGCCGCAGTTGCCGACGACTTTTGGCCAGGTGTCCATAAAGTCGAACTCATCGGCGACGTTGTCCTTGGCGGCCTTGGCGGTCTCCACCAGCTTCTTGAAGCGGGATGTGACGTCGTCCTTGTTGTCCCACAGGGCCGGCAGGGCCTCGGTCTTGCCGCCGGATTTTGAATCCTCGGGGAACATTTCGGGCAGCTTTGAAGCCTTCGCGATAAAGACGTCGAGCGAGGCCTTGACGGCGTCGGCGTTGAACGGGATCTCCTGCTTCATCATCTTTCCCGGCTGCTTGGCGGCATCGCCCATGTCACCCAGCAGGTCCTTGCGGGCCTTTATGACTTCAAGGTTCTGGGCCACGGCTGATGTAACGGTGATGAAAGTCAGTAAGCCAATGACAAGCGAACGAAGCATATATGGGAGCTCCTTTTTGGGGGGATCGGCGGATGTCCATGAACGGGCCGGCGCGAAGACGTGCACCGGTTTGGCAAAAGGCTGGCATTACCGTCCGGCCTGCGTCAATTGCTCCTGAGGCACGATTTGTTGACGTGAACTGTCGCTTGGATGACATAAAGCGTTTGGTGGGCTGCATCGGGGCCAATGTTGGTGGGAAAGCTGGATCTCGTTCACAAACTGCCGGATGGCCGGCGGCTGGGTTACTGCGAGTATGGCGATGCGGATGGCCTGGCGATCGTGGCCCTGCATGGCACACCCGGGTCACGCTATAAGTTCGGCCTTGCCGATCAGGACGCACGGCGTCTGGGTCTGCGGCTGATCTCACCCGACCGCTGGGGGTATGGCCTGTCCGATGCTCCTTCAGGTGTCACTGGACTTGGGGAATATGCCTCCGACATTGCCGACCTTGCGCAGGCGCTGAACCTGTCGCGCTTCGGTGTGGTGGGGATTTCCGGCGGTGGGCCGTATGCGGTTGCTTTGGCCTCGCAAATGCCGGAACGCGTTGATGCGCTTGCGCTAGTGGCTCCGGTGACGCCTGTCTCGAAAGCCGAGGAGCGCGACGGGGTGAGCCTGTTCCATCGGTTCGCGTTTCGCGGGTTGCCGCGCGTGCCCGGGGCTGTACCGCTGGCGTTCCTATACTTTCGCGGTGTTCTGACGGTTTCACCATGGTGGGCGGTGCGAACCATGGCGGCGTGTGCAGGGCCGCCGGACCGGATCTTGTTGGCGGACCCTGAAATCCGCAACGATCTTGCGCGAACGTTTCGGGCCGGGCTGCAATCGGGTGTGCGGGGGGCGGCGATGGATATGGGCTACTTTAGCCGGCGTTGGTCGCTAGATTTCGCCGCCATAAACATGCCTGGGAGGATGTGGCTGGGCGGACAGGATCGCAACGTGCCTCTACCCGCGGCGAGGAAGCTCGCCGATCGGATTGAATTGCTTGATATCGTCGAAATTGCCGAAGCAGGGCATTTCTGGGTGACGAAGCACTTTCCGCAGGTTCTCGAATGGTTGCGCGAAACAATGCGAGAACAAGCTGGCGCGCAGTCGCGCGCCAATTCCTGAAGGTTTAGATCAGGTTCTGGAAAATTCGATCAGGCGGTCGCGCGGCCCAGAAGCCAGCTTAAGTCGAGCGAGCGCAGCCAAGTCGTTTCTTCTCTGCGGCGCTGGCCTATCCTGACGAATGCGGCCTCATAGTCCACCGCCGGGCGGCGCTTCGAACGCTTGGACTTCGCCTTGGCGCGTGGCGTCAATGTGTGCGTACTGACAGCATCCTCGGAAGGTGCAAAAACCAAGCCTGCTGCATAAACTGCGGACTTGATAGGTTTGGACTTCATCGAACGACTCCCTGGCACCTTCGCACTTTCCGGCTACTGCACCATTCTTGACGTCTCATGGTTTCCAAGTCGTTGACACGAATCATAAGACTGCTGGTGCTTTCCCCATCTTGTGTCTCGCGCGCATGTCGTCAAGGGATTTTTTGAGCAATTGGTCTCGAAAGTCGACACTTCGCAACTGCAGCGAAATTGTTGATTTTACGGTGCGCTGCACTGTTTGGCGTGCGCCGCGAAATTCAGCATAAGTGGTCAAATAATCGCTTGTATCGGTCAGTCGCACGGCTCGAAACGCCGGTTGCCCCTTGCGATTCTCCTACTGCGGCGCGAACATGTTGCGATGGCGCGCCGCTAAAGAACGCCAGCTGCAAGATCAACCGTATCCGCATTTGGAGGACAGCATGGGGCAGGAAAAAATTGCAAAGCAAAACGGCGGCGCACAACGGGGGGCCCGGGCGATAGCCATTGTCGGACCCTACATGGCCGGCAAGACGACGCTGCTCGAAGCGATCCTCGCCCGAACCGGGGCCAGTCCGCAGCAGGGGAAGGTCGCAGATGGCACATCGCATGGTGATGCATCGCCAGAGGCCCGCGCCCACTGCCTAAGTGTTGGCCTCAACGTCTTCGATGCCAGCTATCTAGATGAGCCATTTACGTTCATTGATTGTCCCGGATCAGTTGAATTCCAGGCCGATGGTCTTGCAGCACTGGCGGTGTGTGATGCGGCGGTTGTTGTCTGCGAACCCGATCCCAAGCGGGTTCCGGCATTGCAGGTGATCTTGAAGGAGCTGGAGGAGCGCGAAATCCCGCACTTCCTATTCCTGAACAAGATTGACAGCTGCCAGATGCCTGTCCGCGACATTATTCCCATGCTGCAACCGGCCAGTGGTAGACCATTGGTGCTGCGCCAAATCCCGATCTGGGAAGACGGCATTGCGACCGGCTTTGTTGATCTGGCGTCTGAACGGGCTTTTGTCTATCGCGAGCATGCTGCTTCTGAAGTGGTCTCGCTTCCTGATGGTATGAAGGATCGCGAGGAGGAAGCGCGCTTCCATATGTTGGAGCAGCTTGCGGACTATGATGACGAGCTGATGGAGCAGCTGCTGTCGGATATGATCCCGCCGCAAGATCGTGTGTTTGAGGACCTTACCGCGGAATTGCGTGATGGCGTCATCTGCCCGGTGCTGTTGGGCAGTGCCGAGCATGGCAATGGGATTGGCCGGCTCCTGAAGGCCTTGCGTCATGAAGCCCCAAGCGTGACTTCGACGGCGAAGCGGCTGGGACTTGATCCGACGGCGTCGACAGCATTCGTGTTCAAGACAGTTCACTCCCCACATGGCGGCAAGCTCTCCATGGCGCGGGTGTTTGGCGGATCGATGCCTGATGGCGCGACGGTGCGCTCGGGAGGCGGCAAGGAAGAGCGGGGTTTCGGGTGTCTTTACATTGCACGGCGAAGAGACCGCCAAGCGTGGTGCTGCGGAAGCCGGTGAGGTCGTCGGTCTTGGCCGGCTGGAAGATATTGAGACTGGTGAAGCTTTGACGACCGCGAAGTCGGTTGCGCAGAACATCGACCATCCGTCGCCTCCGGAACCGGTTTTCGTAACCGGCCTGGGGCTGCAAGACCGCAAGGATGAAGTGAAGCTGACAACCGCGCTCGGTAAACTGTGCGAGGAAGATCCATCGCTGTCCTTCGAAAACTCCGCGGATACGCACCAGCTATTGCTCAAGGGGCAGGGCGAGATGCATTTGCGGGTCGCCCTGGAGCGGCTGCAGCGCAAATATGCGATTTCGGTTGCCCGTCAGCAGCGGCTGATTCCGTATAAAGAGACGATCCGCAAATCAACCGAGATTAGGGGCCGGCATAAGAAGCAGTCGGGTGGGCACGGCCAGTTCGGTGACGTCGTGATTGAGATCGGGCCGCAGCCGCGGGGCGCCGGGTTTGCGTTTTCCGAAAAGATCACGGGCGGCGTTGTGCCGAAGCAGTTCATTCCGTCGGTGGAGCATGGCGTGAAGGACTACCTGCAAAAGGGGCCGCTCGGCTTTCCGGTGGTCGATGTTGCGGTGACGCTGAAGGACGGTTCGTATCATTCGGTCGACTCGTCGGATATGGCCTTCCGTCAGGCTGCCCGGCTGGCGATGAGTGAGGGCATGCCGCAATGCGCGCCGGTGCTCTTGGAACCGATTATGGCGGTGTCGATCACGGTACCAAGCGAGGCGACGGCCCGTATCAACGGCATTATTCCGCAGCGGCGCGGTCAGATCCTCGGATTTGACGCTCGACCGGGCTGGCCAGGTTGGGATGTCATCGAGGCGCATATTCCGGCGGCTGAGATCGACGATCTGATCATCGAACTTAGATCAGCGACGGCCGGTGTCGGCGCCTATACGGCGAAGTTTGACCATCTCTCGGAGCTCACTGGTAAACTTGCCGATCAGGTGGTCTCCGGTCACGCCGAGGCCGCCGAATAGAGGCCTCATTGCTCTGGCACGCCTTTGCGTGCAATACGGAGCAATGGAGACTCATATGACGACCAAGCACGGTGAGATTTGGTGGACGGAGCTTAATACACGTGATCCTGAAAAGGCTCGCGACTTTTACACCAAGGTGATGGGCTGGACACCCCTTCGTTGCGTCGATGACCGAAATGGAGCGGCCCGCCAAGCCGGGTGAGAGAAGCTATACGGTCTTCCTGATGGGCGGGACGCCCGTTTGCGGATTGTTCGACTTGAATGACCCGGACATCTGCGAGGAAATTCCGGCGCATTGGATGACCTATTTTTCCGTCGACAACGCCGATGAGAGTTGTCGGCAACTCGCCGAGCTGGGTGGTGTCATCATCAAAGAGCCATTCGACGTGCCGTCCGTGGGCCGGATGGCCGTCGTGCAGGATTCGACTGGGGCGGTTTTCGGCCTTGGAACACCGGAAAAATAACAAGGTGGCTGAATCGGTCGCTACTCATTGCTGCGCAATCCCAACCAAATGGTCGTGTTGTGATTGCGCCCGCGTTTTTATGACTGATAAGGTCGCCTGTTAAATTGCGCGAAGCCCAGGTTTGCAGCCTCGACCTATTGCTTTTGCCCGTCAATGTTCGGTTGATCGGCGGGCCACGATCGGCACACACTGCCCCAAGGGCCATTTGCACTTAGAGGGAGCCTTGTGGGATCCCATCCAGTGAATGCCTTCGATCTTATCGGAGCCCGACGTACCGTATCGTCTTGGAAGCTTGGGAGAAGGCGCTCTGTCTAGGGCCGGAGAAAACAGGTGAATGGCCCATGACGCAAGCGCCAGCCCTGCAAGGCACCAGCTACTTGTGGGTTGTCTTCGCAGCCTGCGCCGGCGTCTTCGCCGTGGCCTACAATACCACCGCCGTGATGACGGCGCTGCTGGCCATGAAGTCCAGCCTCGATCTCGACGTCAACACGCTGCAATGGGTGGTCGTCCTCTACATGCTGGCCACGGCGACAAGCCTGGCCGCGCTGGGCCATTTTGCCGATATGTTCGGCTTAGTGCGCATCTTCTTCGTGGGGCTTACCGCCTTTGCTATTGGCGGCCTCGCGAATGCCATCGCCAACGATGCGTTTTTTGTTTTGGTGGGCCGCGCCTTTCAAGGCATTGGGGCTGCCGGGCTCCTGGCGACGGCCGTGGCCATGATTTCGGTTGCCTCGCCGGAAGATAAGCGCGCGCAGGGGCTGGGCATGCTCGCCGCCTCACTGGCGTTCGGCTTCGCGCTCGGACCTTTAATCGGCGGTGTCTTGACCGATGTCTTTGGTTGGCGGTCGATCTTCGTGCTCGACCTCGTAAACATCGCTGTCGCCGCGCTGGTCTGCATCATGGCCGCGCGCCGCAACCTCGTTCCTCAGGCGCTGGAAACCGGGTCGCGCATCGACTGCGCAGGTATTGTTCTGCTGTTCGTTGCGCTTGGAGCGTTTCTGTATGGGCTCACCAGCGGTCAGCTCACCGGCTGGATGTCGCCGCAGACCCTTATGCTGTTTGCCGTCGCCGTCGTAGCCGCTATCGCTTTCGCCGTGCGGGAGCTTCGGACTCAAGATCCGCTCATCCACTTTCGCTTTTTCAAACACACCGATTACGTCGCCAGCACCGCGGGCATGTTCGCATTGGGATTTGCGCAGATCGGCGTGCTTTTGTTCATCAATCTTTTCCTGCAGGCACCGGACGGATTTGGCTTCAGTGCTTCCAAGGCGGGGCTCGCGTTACTGCCCTTCACCCTCACCATGCTCGTCGTGTCACTGACGGCGCCGCGTGTGCTCGACGCGGAGGCCTTGCGTATTCCCGTCACCGTGGGGCTGCTGATGCTGGCCCTAGGCTTCTGGCTGGCGCGCGACCTGGGCACTTATGGCGATCTGTGGTGGAAGCTTATTATTCTGGGTGCCGGCGCCGGGCTAGGCCGGTCGCTTCTTTTGCGCGTTGGCTTGCGCGCGCTGCCCGATGCAAGCGCCGGCCAAGGAGCGGGCGTCATCAACACGTGCTTTTTTTCCGGGCTCGCGACAGGCACGGCCGTGGGCGGTGTCGTGACCTCGCAGATCCGGCGCAGCGTTATTGACCCCGCGGTTGAGCGGCTAGCGCCCCAGGGTGCCGACCTTTCGACGCTGCAAATCACCCTGGTGCACGGATCGAAAAGTCAGGTGACGCAGGCCCTAACGCAGTTCTCATCGGAAGATGCCGACAAGATTGAAAGCCTGATGCGGGGTGTTTTCGATTCCGCCTTTGCCGTCGTGATGGATACAATGACCATTGTGGCGCTGGCCGGTGCGGTACTCTGCGCCCTTCTCATTCGCAAACGGAGTTGAAGGCAATGACGCCTCCAGAAGCCCAGCCTTCAGGACACTCCTCAAACGAAACCAAGCACGGGCTTGTGCTGGCGGCGGCCTGCGTCGGCGCTTTCGCCGTGGCCTACAACACCACCGCCGTGATGACCGCCCTGCCGGCCATGAAGTCTAGCCTCGACCTCAGCACAGGTGCGCTTCAATGGGTGATCAATATCTACATGCTCACCACCGCCGTGAGCCTCGCAGGGTTGGGCCATTTTGCCGATATGTTCGGCATGCTTCGCATCTTCGCCATCGGCTTGGTCGCGTTCGCCCTCGGTTCGATCGCCATTGCGTTGGCGGACGATGCCGCGGTGGTCTTGGGGCGCGCGTCTTTCAAGGCATCGGCGTTGCCGGGCTTCTGGCAACGTCGGTGGCGCTGATCAATGTGACCACGCCGGAGGAGAAGCGCACCGGCGCGATCGGTCTTTGGGCAGGCTCGGTAGCCATCGGCTTCGCGCTCGGGCCGCTCATCGGCGGTTTCCTGACCGATGCCATCAGCTGGCGGGCGATCTTCGTTCTCGATCTCGCTATTCTCGGCACCGCAGGGCTTCTGTGTTTCTATGCTGCGAGGACAGGGCTCGTGCCTAGCGCAATGGAGGCTGGCACACGCACCGATTATCCAGGCATGGTCTTCCTGGCGGTGGCGCTCGGCTGTTTTCTTTACGGTCTTACCAGCGGCCAGATTTTTGGCTGGACAGCGCTGCAGACGCTGGCGCTTTTGATGGTTGCCGTTCTTGGGGCGTGCGCCTTCGTCGTGCGGGAGCTGCGAGCGCAATCGCCACTGGTCAATTTCGGCTTTTTCGCCCATGCCGATTATATCGCTGCAACTTCGGGCATGATCATCAACGGGTTCAGCCAAATCGGTGTTTTGTATTTCTTCAATCTCTTTTTACAGGCCCGGAGGGTCTGAACTTCAGTGCGGCCTACGCCGGTCTTGCCTTGCTGCCTTTCACGTCCGCCATGTTCGCCGTTTCAATGTTAGCGCCAAGGCTGCTTCCTCAGGATCGCCTTGGGCATGCACTGATCGCCGCAATGCTGGCGCTCGCGATCGGATTTTGGCTGCTGCACGACACGAACAGCCAGACACACTACGGCGCGCTCTGGTGGAAGCTGATCATAATTGGGATCGGTATTGGGCTATGTTGGTCGCTATTGCCACGCGTCGGCTTGCGCGCGCTGCCCGATGCGAGTTCCGGCCAGGGTTCGGGCGTTATCAGCACGTGCAACTTTATCGGCCTTGCCACGGGTACGGCCGCCGGTAGCGTGGTCGCCACACAGATCAGGCGCGGCGAGATCGCCCCGAACCTCGCCGGTATAGCGCCCAGCGTCCCTGATCTCGATGCGCTGGAAAGGACGCTCTTGCACGGGTCGCAAAGCCAGATCGACAGCGCCTTGGCGAAACTGTCACCGGATGAAGCCAAGTCAATCGAAGGCCTGTTGCCCGGCTCATTTGATCAGGCGTTTTCCGGTGTGATGACGATGATGGCGGTGATCGGACTTTTCGGAGCCGTGCTCTGCATCGCGCTGATCCGCAAGAGGGTGTAAGCGAGAACCAGTCCTTCTGATTGTCTCTCGATGAGAGCGGCGGACGCGGCGTTGTGAGCTGCGTCAAACCGGTATCGCGAGCGTGTCGGTGTGACCGATGATGGCGCCCGTCAGTTTGCGTGAAGCCCAGCTTTGCAGAGTAGACTGTTCGACGGCTCCGGTTTCCGCCACCGCCGTTTGGTGTCCTGCCTGGAGTTCGGCGAGCAGTGGCTCGTCACTGGGCGTGAGCCGCCAGGGGCTGCCGGCTTCCTGTACGCTATAACCGGCGAGTTTGAATTGATCCGACAGATGCAAGGGTGCCGTCGGACCGGTAGAAACTCCAAAACCCTTGTCGGTCAACTGGTGGCGGTGAAACGCGGCGGTCACTGCGTTATCGGCGGGATGACGGGGCTGCCAGCTGCACCTGCCGTTGTAGGTGAGGACCGTGTAGAACACGGCGTTACGCGCGGCGACGGCTTGCGCGAATTTGCGGATGAAGGCCTTTGAAGCCAGATCGAAGAAGGCCGCCGCGGTGATGAGGTCAGTGGGCGGGCCGAGGCCCGTTTCCAGGTCGGCGGCGAGATCGGCGTTTCGGAAGGAGACCGAAATCCGGGCCGGTCCCTTGATGAGCTGAAGGTGTTCGCCTTCGGTGCTGGCTTCGTCGGACCAATTGCTCAGTTCCTCCCGGGCCGTGCTCAATAGGGCGGGATCATAGTCGACCAGGGTCCAATTCTGCTTCATGGGCAGCAGTTCCGCGGTGGCACGCAGGTTGGAGCCGGTGCCGCAGCCGATGTCGGTGATGGTGACGGAGTCCCGAAGGGCGAAGCGGCCCGACAGTGTTTCGGCCAGTGCGGCATCGCGAGAGCGATGATCCGCTGCTTCGCGAAGGCTCAGCCACGCGCTGGAAAAGCCTGACATCGGGGGCACCCTTGATTGGTAATCACGTTTGGACCTTGGAAAGTCTTTATGCCTTGAGACCCATGAGGACAGCGGCAACCCGCCGGGCGGTCTCGCTCCATGTGGGCAGTTTGCGGCCGGCCTCCCAAGCGGCGTCGGCCAGCCTTATGCGCTGCTTGCGGTCCGTAATCAGATTTTGCAGTGCGCGGGTCAGGACGTCGGCGTTACCGGGAGAGATTTTGACGGCGGCGCCTTCAGGTACGGTTTCGGCGGCCGCGCCTCCAGTGGTGCAGATGATTGGCAATCCGCGGGCCATGGCTTCCCGAGGACCATTCCGTAGCCTCATAGAGCGATGGCATAACGAAAACGTCTGCACTTTCATAGAAGCGGTCCAGGGTGGCAGGTACGACGACGCCGGAAAGCGTTATGCGATCATGCAGGCCTGCCGCGTTGATTTGTGCACGCAGGGCCGAAGTCATTTCGGTATCACGGTCATCGGGGCCAGCGATTGTTAGCCGCCAGTCCAGGTCCTTCAGCGGCTCGAGGGCCTCCACAAGGATGTCGTAGCCTTTGCGCGGGGTTATGGTTCCAACGCAAAGAAGCTGCATTGGCGTGCCGGTTCCGGTGGCCCTTTGGGCCGGGTCGGTGCCGGGTTCGGCCACCGTGATGTGGGTTCCCGGTACCCATAGTCGCTCACTAGTGTGCGCTCGGTCGTTGGGCTTGTGACGATCACATGATCGGCGAGCGACAACGCGATACGTTCGGTGGCAGCCAGGTTTTGGCGCTGATCATCGGTCAGGCCCGATTCCATCGCCAGCGGGTGATGGACGAGAGCGATGATGCGCTGGGCGATGCCTTCGGCCAGCTCTCTTGGGAAAGCGCCATAGGCGAGGCCGTCAATCAGCAGTGTTGCTTCGCCAGGCAGCGCAGCGGCTCCCCTTGCGACCGCTTCGCATTCCTCTGGCGATGGGTGGGGAAAGCCGGCGGGTAACTCGACATGCTTAACGCTGACGCCGAATGACGGCAGTTCCGCGATAAGCCTCCGATCGTAACCATAGCCGCCAGTCTGCTGGTCGATGTTCCCCGGAATGGCGAAATAGACTTCAGTCACCGACAGGTCCCTCGTAGGTCGCTCGTGCTAGATCGGTTTCATGCAGAGTTACACGGATCTTGGCAATGCCTTTGCCGTCATCTCCCAGCTTTCCAGATTCGGCGGCTTCGGCCATTTGGTCAAATATATGTTTGGCAAGAAACTCCGTCGTCGTTAATTGACCGGCGAACTGTGGTAATTCGTCGAGATTCCTGTAAGCGAGCGGCTTCAGGGTCTCTGCGAGTACCGAAAGCGCGGCTCCGATGTCGACGACAACGTTCTTTCGCGTGAGTTTGGAACGGTAAAAGGCAACATCGACCACGAATGTCGCTCCATGCATGTGCTGGGCTGGCCCGAAGAAGGGATCGGGTAGCGAGTGGGCGATCATGATGCGGTCGCGGACTTCGACGGAATACATCGGGAGCTCCTGTCAGGCTGTCGGAATGCATATCACGTGTAGCGGATCACTGGCGCCAGGGCAGCCGATTCCGTGCTCAAGATGAGCGGAAGTCGCACTGGCGCATCCTCGAATGCAATCTCTTCGTTGACGAGCAGGTCTAATTCAGGGCGGTCGAGCAATGCCATAGCCGCCGAAATCCTGCGCGAGTAGTCCCAGCGCGGGCGGCGGCGTGTGGCGACGTGGCCGACCTGCGAGGAGATGATGGAAAGGCGCTTTGAGTGGAAGGCACCGCCAAGCGGAATGGAAACCGGCTTCGCACCATGCCAGGAGACCTCTACAACGCGGGCCTCGAAGCCTGCACACGAAAGCGAAGTAGCTAGTCCCGAGGCCGTGGCGCTGGCGTGAAAGACGACGTCGCAATCATCTGGGGCTTCATTAGGCACGGCGAACCGGGCTCCGAAGGCCGCCGCGATTTCCCTTCGCGCTGGATTGGGATCGATCACGATCACGTCAGCGCCAGGCAACCTGGCCGCCAGATGTGCGATCAACAGGCCAACGACTCCGGCCCCAACAACGGCAATCCTGTCGCAGGGGCTGCTTGCCGCATCCCAATGTGCGTTAAGAGCGGTCTCCATGTTGGCAGCAAGTGTTGCTCTCCTCGCCGGTAGCGTTGGAGGGATGGGTACAAGCAACTCCGGGGCAACCTGGAACCAGTCCTGATGCGGATGTAGGCAGAAAAAAGCATTTCCTTTCAAATCTTTAGGACCTTCCTCGACTATTCCTGTCGCGCAATAGCCGTATTTTACTGGGAAGGGAAATTCGCCGACCTGCAAGGGCGCGCGCATCGATTCGAACTCACTCTCGGGCACTTCCCCCTGGAAGATAAGCCGCTCGGTGCCGCGGCTTATGCCGCTGAACAAGGTCCGGACAAGTGCGTTGTTGTTTGGTGAGACTTCAATTGGTTCCGTACGCAGCACCGCTTTTTGAGGTTCTGCGTACCAGAGGGCGCGGGCCTCTTTACAAGTCGATGAGTTGTCGCGTGCCGCTTTGTATTCAGTCATGACGGTCACCACTGCCGGAGGCGCGAAAAAGTTCGCCCGGCAGACAAAAGAGCTAGGACCATGAGCCATACAGCCGAAACTGCTTCCAAACTGCCTTTTGCCTCCCGGCGCCGAAGGCTTACCTTACCGACCCGCCTGCAGTCCATCTCAGAACTCAACCGCCGCCGGATTATTGTTCTGGCTCTGAATGCCGTTAGCTACGTGGTGTTGCTGGCGGCTGCCGCCCGGCTCATGGGCGCCGGAGGGTGGACGCTGGTCGACGGTATCATGTTCGTTTGCTTCGCGCTTGGAACGCCCTGGGCAATACTTGGTTTCTGGAATGCTGTCATTGGTCTCTGGCTTCTTCATGGCCATTCTTCGTCCATGCAGGCGGTGGCGCCGTTCGCGCGGGCGGCGGACCAGGAAGCTCCACTCTACGTAAGAACCGCCGTTCTCATGACCTTGCGGAACGAGGACCCCGGACGGGCCATCGCGCGGCTCAAGACCGTGAAACAGAGCCTTGAGCACACCGGACAGGGCGAGGCTTATAGCTACTTTGTCCTAAGCGACACCAACGATCCGGTGATCGCCGAACAAGAAGAGCGGCTGATGCGTGATTGGCAGGCGGCATCGCCGGACCGTGACCGGATCGTCTATCGCCGGCGCTCGGAAAATACAGGCTTCAAAGCCGGCAATGTGCGGGACTTCTGCGAACGTTGGGGCGCTGATTTTGATCTGATGCTGCCGCTTGATGCCGACAGCCTGATGTCGGGTGAGGCGATCGTGAAAATGACCCGCATGATGCAGGCGCACCCGCGTATGGGTATTTTGCAGAGCCTTGTCGTCGGCATGCCGTCCAGCAGTGCCTTTGCCCGGATATTCCAATTCGGTATGCGTCACGGTATGCGCTCTTACACGATGGGGCAGGCGTGGTGGGTCGCGGATTGCGGTCCGTTCTGGGGACATAATGCGCTGGTCCGCGTGCGGCCGTTCATGGTCCACTGCGAGCTCCCGGCGCTGCCGGGCAAGCCGCCGCTTGGCGGGCCTATCCTGAGCCACGATCAGGTCGAAGCCGTGATGATGCGCAAGGCGGGATATGAAGTGCGCGTACTGCCCTACGAGATTGGCTCGTGGGAAGAAAATCCGCCGACCATGATTGATTTCGCCAAGCGTGATGTGCGCTGGTGCCAGGGCAACATGCAGTATGCGAGCTTGCTCGGGCTGCCGGGCCTGCTGCCGCTCAGCCGCTTTCAGCTGGCCTGGGCGATGCTGATGTTCATTGGCATTCCCGCCTGGACCTTGATGATCGCGTTGCTGCCGGTTGCCGCCTATGAGGCCCGGGCAATTAGCGATTATCCCGTGGGGCTCGCGATCGGGCTGTATGTGGCGTTCTTCACGATGTACTTGGCGCCAAAGTTCGCGGGGCTGCTCGATGCGGCGCTGACCAAGGGCGGCGCCGACAGTTACGGCGGTCCTCTCCGGTTTGCCGCGAGCGCGTTGATCGAGCTTGTGTTTTCGTTTCTGCAAGGTGCGATCTCGACGGTGCGGACCACTGTCTTCATGATCGGTCTGGCGTTCGGCAAGTCGGTCACCTGGGGTGGGCAGTCGCGCGATGCTCGCGGTATATCGTGGCTTTCAGCGGTTCAGAACTTTTGGCCGCAAACCTTATTCGGTGTGCTGGTGTGCGGCGCGCTTTACCTGGTTTCGCCGGCGGTTCTGATTTGGAGTTTGCCGCTGACGCTTGGTTATCTTCTGGCGGTGCCCTTCGCGGTGGTGTCGTCATCGCCTGCCGTCGGGCGCTGGCTTCAGGACTGGGGGCTTTGTGGTATTCCAGAGGACTTCAAACCGGTGCCGGAGATCCAGGCACTGGAAAAGCGCAGCTTGGAGCCGGTAACCGGCCCGAGCGTCCAGCATCAAACCGCTTAGAAGTCGATTGGCCATGGTTCCGACCGAGGATGAGATGCTTGAGAAGCTGATGGCCGCCTATCCCGGTCTTCGACGATCTCTCGAGGTCTATTACGGCGATGCGAAGCGGGACGCGGCGATGGATGCTCTTTGCAGCCGCTTCATTTCGCCCGGCATGTTGGCTTTCGATATCGGCAGCCACGTTGGTGACCGCATCGGTTCTTTTCTGAGGCTCGGCGCGCGCGTCGTTGCCCTTGAGCCGCAACCTGACTGCGCCGCTGTTATCCGGGCGCTTTACGTTGTGAACCGGAATGTTGCACTCGAACAGGCGGCATGCGGCAACGTCGCCGGTGTCCTCAAGCTTCGCGTCAATTCGAAAAATCCAACGGTCACGACCGCATCAGCGGGTTTTGTTGCGGCCGCCGATGGGGCGAAAGGCTGGGAAGGGCAGGAATGGGATCAGGAGATTGACGTCCCTGCTGTTACGCTCGATGAGCTGATTTTCAAGCATGGGACACCCGACTTCGCAAAGATCGATGTCGAGGGATATGAGGACCGCGTCCTGTCCGGGTTGACGCGACCGTTGGCGGCACTTTCGTTCGAGTTCACAACGATCGAGCGTGATGTGGCCTATCGTTGTCTTGATCGCCTCGTCACACTTGGACCCTATCGCTTCGATATCGCGCTTGGAGAATCCCACGAGCTTACATTTGGAGATGGCCATGAGATTGATGCCGCAGATATGGTCGCGCATGTTCGCGCCCTGCCGCATGAGGCGAACTCCGGTGACATCTACGCCATACGTCAGGACTGATCGCGTGGGTGCCTGGCGAACAACTGCCGCCTTCGTGGTGTGCGTCGTTTCCTCGACAGCTGTTGCGGCGGCGGAAAGTCAGGTCGGGGTCAAGGTCGAGAACAAGTCCGAGCCGGTGCTGTGCGCCGAAAAAGACAATGTCACGCTTACCTTCACGTATCCCAAGATCAAGCGGTTCCGCATTGAAGCGGCGCATCCAAATTACATCAATACGCTGCAAAAGGACTCCTTTGCGCCTGATTGGACGGCCTGCGAATTTGCCGAAGAGGCCAAGGCGCAACCGCCGCCACCGCGCAAGGTCACCTTGTATGAAGACGTCAACTTGTGGGTCGTCGGCTACTCGTTCGCCAACTTCTGGCGTGACCGTAAAGTGCCTTTTCGCGTCGGAGACAAGAGCGACGACAGTCTACACGTCGTGCAGGTCTGGGTTCGTCATGACGAACGCGCCGAGGAAGTGCTCGTTGTTTATCCAACGGACGGGTACTGGCGAGCGAGACCGCTGCCGCCGAAGCATCTGGGTTGGAGCGCATATGGCTCGTCGTTCCTGATTGGTCCGGTTGAGGATGCCGGCCGGCCGGTCGTCAATCTCGCGGAGATCGTATTCGATCCCAAGGCCCGGGAATTCACCTTGAAGTTTGCCGGGGGCGGGGAAGCTAGTCTCAAAATCACACGGCTCGACCGAGAGGCGCAGGTGCTCGACGTTGTGTTTTCGGAACCAATTGTCGGACCGTCGTTTGCCGCGCTTCGATCCATGTATGTGACGCGGTTCAACAATGACGTTGCGGAGGTGTCCGTTTTGGAAACGGGCGCGCGTGGCTGGCGTGAAGGATCGATTATGAATTTCGAGAGCGCTCAGTCGGCAAAAGAAGTGTGGACCGGGCGGCTTTATCCTTCACGCCACAATACGTCGGCGCCCGACATGGTCTTTCGAAAATTCATGGCTGTGCCGCCTGCCGCGCCGAAGGCCGTCGAGCCGAAGCCCGAGAAACCCTGAGCGGACCGGGCCTACCAGGACAGGTAGGGCATTGCCGCAACGGCCGGTGGGCCGTCAGAGGTCAGGATTCCGGCCAGCCGGATTCGGCAGATAGCGCCGTCGACAACTGCTTCTTCACGGTGAATTCCGTTGGCGATGAAAAGTGCATCGACGCCGAACGCCTTTGCACCCGTCAAGTCGGTGCGAACCGAGTCGCCGATGACCAGCAGTCGAGAGCGGTCGACTTTTTCTCGGCGCAGGCGTTCGGCTTCCGTTAGCGCGGTCATGTAGGCGTTCTCATATGGCTTTCCGGCCCAAAAAACCTCACCGCCGATTTCCTGGTAGAGGTCACCAATAGCACCAGCGCACAAATAGAGCGTTCCGCCGACGTCAACCACGAGATCGGGATTGGCGCAGACGAATGGCAGGCCGTGGTCCTTTGCCTGTTGCAACACGTCCCGGTAGTCCTCCGCGGTTTCGCGGATATCGTCGTTGAGGCCGGAGCATAAAATGGCGTCAGCGCATTTCAACTTGTCGGTGAGCGAACCAACCTTTTCAAAAAGCGCCGCATCCCGGCCTTGGGGTCCGATTGGAAACAAGTTTTGATGGTCACTGTCCTCGATGTGGCGCAGGGCGATGTCACCAGAGGAGACGATCGCGTCCCAGGCTTCACGCGGCAGCTGACGCTCATCCAGCATGCGGGCGACCTGGTGGTTGGGCACCGGCGCATTCGATACGAGAATTACGGTGCCGCCGGTCCGGCGGAAGCGGCGCAGCGCGTCGGCTGCCGGAGCCAGCGCCAAATAACCGTCGTGGACGACGCCCCATACATCGCAAAAGAGCACGTCGTAACGCTGCAAGAGGTCGCCAGCGCCATCAATGATCGGCGTAGCGCCGTCGCTCATTCCCATTTCCTTATCCAAGAGACCTTGGTTAGCCACCGAGCCCGAACCTGGGGCGCAGGCGAATGCCGATGAGGGATCCTACGAACGCCGCGCCAAACCAGACCCAGCCATGCAGCGATCCCGAGGCGATGCCGCCAAGAAAGGCGCCGATATTGCAGCCGAACGAGAGGCGGGCACCGTAGCCCATCAACAGTCCGCCGAGAACCGCGCCAAAAACGCCAATGAGTGTGGGCCAGGGCCCCTTGCCAAACTTGCCGGCCAAGCCGGCGGCCAACATGGCTCCCAGGATCAGGCCGATGTTCATGACGGACTGCTGGTTTGTCAAAAGGGCGCCATAGAGGGTTTCCGGGGTCTTGGCCCAACTCCAGTAGGGATAGGCGCTGACGTCGAAACCGGCGAGGGCCGCGATGGCGGCTCCCCAGAGGGCGAAGCCATATGTCACCGCCCAGGGAAAGCCGCCAACTAATAACGTCGCGACGTTGAGGACTACAAGCGCAAGTCCGGCCCACAGTAAGCTCCACGGTCCTTGCCACAAGCTTTGCCGCTGGCGCTCGGGTAATGTGAGCTGACCGTGCTCCTTACGATAGAGGCGTTCCCAAATTTCGACGAGGGCCCAGATCAGGCCGAGGCCGGCAAGCCCTACCAAGAGAGCGCCTGCGACGCCAAACACCTGAGCGAAGTTGACCGTGCCGATGCCGGGGAGTTGCCACCACGAGAGCTGCAAGGAGGCGAGAAGCGATCCGAAAACGAAGCCCGGCAAGGTGAACAACATGCGCTTCGAGCCACCGCCCAGGGTGAACAGCGTGCCCGAACCGCAGCCATTGCCCAGCTGCATACCGATTCCGAACATGAATGCGCCGATGACGACCGTCCAGCTCACCGGTGCGATCAGCCCGCCGTAGTGCCGATCGCCGGGCAGCATTCCGGCGATGATTGGCACGAAGAACAGCATGGTTGCCGCGATCACCAGCAGCTGCGCCTTGAGACCGCGGCCATCACCTTGTGTGACGATCGTCCGCCAACCGGAGGTGAATCCGAAGGCGCCATGCAGCAGGGCGAAGCCCAAACCGGCGCCGATCAAGAATAGAAGAGACTTTTGCGTGGAAACGCCCAGCGCAAGGAGCACCGCGCCGACAATAAGCAGCGCGCCAGCGGCGGCGACAACGCGGGGATTGAGAGGCGCCCAGGAAGTCTTGCTTTCAGAGGCAAGCACCGCGGCATCTTGTTGGGACATGATAAACTCGGGCTAGCGCCGGATGCGACGACGACGAGGAAACGGAGAGACTTCTCGTGGTCTTGGAACGTCTTCGATTGCGCCATCATCGGCAACCGTTTCCTGCCCGTCACCAGCGGTTGCGGCGACGTTTCCTTCAGGTGCCTTGCAGCCGGTCAGCCAAACATCGAACACCGGATGTTCGAGGGCATTGAGGCCCGGGCTTTCGGCCAGCATCCAACCGGTAAAAATCGGGTCGGTGGAACCGTCGAGCTTGATCTCTTGGATTTCGACAAACGTGGTGGTCTTGGGCCGTTCGGTCGGCGGGCGCGAATAGCAGACCCGCGGTGTCACCTTCAATGCGCCGAATTCAACGGTCTGGTCGATCGGCACTTCAAGTTCGGAGATTCTTGCGGTGACCTTGTCGAGCGCGGCAAACACCGCGACGCCATTCTTCATCCGGCCCGCGTAAGAAGGCTGGAGGAAGCAGATCGTTGCAATTATGGCCAGTGTGCTGCGTGTCAAAAAGCTCACGAATGGCCCTCGACGATGACGATGTCAGAATCCGCGCAAGCCAGTCTTAGCTTCGCGGCAGCCTGATACTCAGGACAGTTATAACAGGCCAAGGCAGTGTCATAAGACTCGAATTCGATGACAACGTGACGTTCCCTGGCCGGGCCTTCCGGCGACATGCAGGAACCGCCGCGCACGAGAAACCTAGCGCCATACCTGTCGAATGGAATCCGGGCGGCTTCAAGGTACTCGCTATAGTGTGCCGGGTCCGTCACTGTGAGGTGGACGATCCAATAGCCCTTGGACATACCAGGCTCCTGTCTCACCGGCAGGATGGCTTCACCAGCCTGTACTTATTCCGGGCGCCAAGCCGAATAGTCGCCTGTCGCCGCCGGACGTGACTGCGGGGTCAGGATTGAGCCGTCGGGCCGGTAGGCTTGAGATGTACCGGTCATGTTCATCTTATACGGTTTTTGCCAGGGCTTGGGCTCGTAGTCCTCTTCGGTCGGCGGAGTGTCGACAGTATAATGCAGCCAGCCGTGCCATTCGGGCGGGACCTTGGATGCGTCCGCAAGGTCCTTATAGGTCACGAACCGGCGGGGAACTCCCAGTGGCCCCACGCCCTTGCGCTGCTCATAATAGCGGTTGCCAAACTCGTCCTCACCAACGAACCCGGCGATCTTGCTAATCGTCCATCTGGTGCCCCAGGTGTTGCCGCCCCACCAGCAGAAGATCTCGCTTAGGATTCCCACGTCTTATTTCCCACTTTGCATCGGCGTTGCGGTTCAAGGATCATTCAGCTCAGCTTAGACCAGACACGACCATTCTTGTCCATACGGCCGATGGGCGCGGCATCCCTGCCACACTGTGTGCCATCGGAATCGCGCTAGTCTCGAGTGCGGGTTGATAACCTATCCCTACTTGTCCGCAGCCCAGCGGTCCGCGCCCATGCGCTGTAGGGCAGGTGTCGGCGGGTTTTTCCGAGAATTATGGACAAGAGTTCAACAGTTCTTCCACAGCACCCCAACATCTAGTTGCCGTGAGGTCTGCCGCACAAGAATCACACAACAGGTTGTAGTGGGTGGTTTTGTCTAACTTCGAATCAACCTAGCTTTTCAGGTATCGGATGGGAGGAGCTGTCGGGGGCTCCCTTGTGAAGTCCTCGGCGGTGTTCTGCGTCGTTTCCCAATATCTCGTCATGCATCATCAACTCCTGCGCCGTGTGGTGCTGCAGGAGAGAGAGTTCGCTTGTTTGCAGCGTTGTGACAGAGCCGCCCGAAGCGCGGTCTGGTGGTGCGTAAAGCCAAAATCATAACGCAGGGCCCCATGTTCAACGTTGGCGCTGCCTACCGAAGCAAAATGCTGCCGCGCGCGGAGCTGCGTGGCGCAGAACGACTAACTGGGGCAAGAATAAATGAAAATCTCGCGCCGTTTCACCGAAGCTGGCAAGTCGCCTTACGACAAGATCCCGTTCCGCCGTGCGACCTCAGAAATTCGCAACCCTGACGGTTCGGTCGTATTCCAGCTTGAAGGGTTCATGGTGCCCGAGCACTGGAGCCAGGTGGCAGCTGATATTCTTGCTCAAAAGTACTTCCGTAAAGCAGGCGTGCCCCAGCGCCTCAAGCGAGTCGAGGAAACACAGGTTCCCTCGTGGCTTTGGCGGTCGGTTGCTGACGAGCGGGCGCTTTCCGAGCTGCCAGGGTCGGAACGCTCGGGCGGCGAAGATGATGCCCGCCAGGTGTTTGATCGGCTTGCCGGCACCTGGACTTATTGGGGCTGGAAGGGCGGCTATTTCACGACCGAGGACGACGCCCGCGCCTTCTTCGATGAGCACCGCTACATGCTGGCCATGCAAATGGCGGCGCCGAACTCGCCGCAGTGGTTCAACACCGGTTTGCACTGGGCATACGGCATCGATGGGCCGGGCCAGGGCCACTACTTCGCGGATCACGTGACGGGCGAAATCCAGCAGTCGACGTCGGCTTATGAGCGGCCGCAGCCGCATGCCTGCTTCATCCAGTCCGTTGCTGACGATCTCGTCAATGAAAACGGCATCATGGATCTTTGGGTGCGGGAAGCACGCCTGTTCAAATATGGTTCGGGAACAGGCACCAACTTCTCCAGCCTGCGCGGCGGCGGTGAAAAGCTGTCTGGCGGCGGCAAGTCGTCGGGGTTGATGAGCTTCCTGAAGATTGGTGACCGGGCGGCTGGTGCAATCAAGTCCGGGGGAACAACACGGCGCGCAGCCAAGATGGTGGTCGTCGACGTGGACCATCCCGACATCGAGGAATACATCAACTGGAAGGTGCGGGAGGAGCAGAAGGTTGCCGCGCTCGTTACCGGTTCAAAGATTTGCGAGAAGCGCCTCAACGCTATTCTCAAGGCCTGCATCAATTGCGAGGCCGATGGTGATGACTGCTTTGATCCTGGCAAGAACCCGGCGTTGAAGCGCGCCGTCAAAGACGCCCGGCGTGATCACGTGCCCGACAACTATATCCGCCGCGTCATCCAGTTCGCGCGCCAGGGCTTCACCGACCTTGCCTTTGAGACCTACAACACCGACTGGGATTCGGATGCCTATCTGACGGTTTCCGGCCAGAACTCCAACAACTCGGTGCGGGTCACGGATGACTTCCTCAAGGCCGTCGAAAACGATGCTGAGTGGAAGTTGACCCACCGGACCTGCGGTACGACCGCGAAGACAATCAAGGCACGTGATCTGTGGGGGCAGATTGGCCACGCGGCGTGGGCCTCCGCCGACCCAGGCATCCAGTTCCATTCAACGATCAACGACTGGCACACGTGTCCGCAGTCAGGTGAGATCCGAGCTTCCAACCCGTGCTCGGAGTACATGTTCCTCGACGACACGGCGTGCAACCTGGCTTCGCTTAATTTGATGCGTTTCCGCCGGGACGATAAGAGCTTTGACACGGAGGCGTTCGCGCATTCCTGCCGGCTGTGGACCATCGTCCTGGAGGTTTCGGTGTTGATGGCGCAGTTCCCATCGCGCCAGATCGCCGAGCTGAGCTACCGTTACCGGACCCTGGGTCTTGGCTTCGCCAACATCGGTGGGCTGCTGATGGCTTCGGGGATCTCGTATGACTCCGATGAGGGCCGTGCGATCGGCGGTGCCGTATCAGCGATCATGACCGGCGTTTCTTATGCGACCAGCGCCGAGATGGCCTCCGAGCTTGGCCCGTTCCCGGGCTATGAAGAAAACGCCGAGGACATGCTGCGGGTGATCCGCAACCACACTCTTGCCGCGCACGGTAAAAGTGAAGGCTACGAAGCACTTTCGACCATTCCAGTGCCACTCGATCATGTCTCCTGCAAGGATTCTCGCCTTGTTGAGGCCGCTAAGCGGGCCTGGGACAATGCGCTGGAACTTGGTGAGCAGCATGGCTTCCGCAACGCGCAGGCGTCGGTCATCGCACCCACGGGCACGATCGGTCTCGTCATGGACTGCGATACGACGGGTATCGAGCCCGACTTCGCGCTGGTGAAATTCAAGAAGCTTGCCGGCGGCGGCTACTTCAAGATCATCAACCAGGCGGTGCCGGAAGCCCTAACGACGCTTGGCTATTCAGACAAGCAGATCAAGGAAATTGAGGCCTATGCGGTCGGACACGGTACACTGGCTGACGCGCCGAGCATCAACCACACGACGCTGAAGGCGAAGGGCCTTGATGAAGACGCCATCGCGCGCGTCGAATCCGGACTCGATAGCGCTTTCGACATCAAGTTCGTCTTCAACAAGTGGACGCTCGGTGAGGAGTTCCTGACGAGCAAGCTGGGTGTGCCCGCGGAGAAGCTCAAGGATCCCAGTTTCGAGCTGCTTGCCCACCTCGGGTTCAAACGCGAAGAGATCGATGCGGCCAACACCTTTGTATGCGGGGCGATGACGCTGGAAGGCGCGCCGCACATCAAGGACGCGCATCTTTCGGTGTTCGATTGCGCCAACCCTTGCGGGCGGACCGGCAAAAGGTATCTGTCGGTCAATAGCCACATTGACATGATGGCCGCGGCGCAACCGTTCATCTCAGGGGCGATCTCGAAGACGATCAACATGCCCAATGATGCGACCGTCGAGGACTGCGAAGAAGCCTACGTCCGGTCCTGGCGTTTGGCACTCAAAGCCAATGCGCTTTACCGGGATGGCTCCAAGCTTTCCCAGCCGCTCAATTCGCAGCTGCTTGGCGACAGCGAGGAAGAGCAGGACGAAGCGCTCGAGAAGCTTGCAGCCGACAAGCCACAGATCGCGCGGGCGACGGTGGCGGCCGAGAAGATCATCGAAAAGATCATCGAGCGCCAGGTCCCGCAAGGCCGGGAGAAGCTGCCCGGCCGGCGTAAGGGTTATACGCAAAAGGCGGTTGTCGGCGGCCATAAGGTCTACCTGACGACCGGGGAATACGAGGATGGCCGCCTGGGCGAGATCTTCATTGACATGCACAAGGAAGGCGCCGCTTTCCGCTCGTTGATGAACAACTTCGCCATCGCAATTTCGCTGGGCTTGCAGTACGGCGTGCCGCTCGATGAATACGTGGATGCCTTCACGTTCACGCGGTTCGAGCCGGCGGGGCTGGTGAGCGGCAACGAAACGATCCGGAACGCGACCAGTGTTCTTGATTATCTGTTCCGGGAACTGGCTGTTTCTTATCTGAGCCGCAACGATCTTGCTCATGTCGATCCCGGTGAGATGTCGGCGACGGCAATCAGCGGGGGCGAGGTCGAGCAAGATGAGGAGCCCGCCATGCCGGCGGCACGCATCATCAGCCACGGCTTTACCCGCGGGGCGCTTGCCGGCCGGATCGGTCCGGCCACGAGCACCGCCGGTGTCGCGGAGATCCAGCGTGAACTGTCGACCGCCTTTACCAGTGAGACACCCTCGGGTGCGACGCAGATGGTGGCGCAGCACACAACCGAAACCATGACGATCGCCACCGAGGGTAATCTTGCGCTGAAGGAAGACCCGCTTTCGGACCGGATCGCTGAAGCCAAGATAAAAGGCTACGAAGGCGAAGCTTGCGGCTCATGCGGCAACTTCACCCTGGTGCGCAATGGCACCTGCCTGAAGTGCAACACCTGCGGCGGCACGAGCGGGTGTTCGTAAGAAGATCTCGCGGGCCTCGTCTCTGCAGGCGAAGCCCGCGACTTCGCTAATTTAATCGACAAAGACAATCAGCCGATCGCTTCGCCACAAAATGGGTCCCGGCGGTGAATGCCGGGATTACAATTCGGGTTGGTGGAGGGGTGATCGTTACCGAACAATAAGTTGCGTTCCTCGGAACTGCAATCTGTTCAGTTCGCTACCTCGCCGACGCGTTATTTATAACTGGGGCTCCAATTTGCGTTCACAGATTATCCTGTTGGCGCTCTGTCCCGGTTTTCCTGCCATGCAAGAGGGTTGCGAATCAGCGATACTGATAAGTCAGGGGATGATCTGCGGGGGACATGACAAATGAGTGGTTTCGATCCGAAGGGAAAGACGCGGCGTGTCAGGCCGCAATACATGCCCGCAGATGTCGAGACGACGCAGCCGCTGAGGCGGACGCGACTTGTCTGCTCGCCAGCTCCATCTGAAGCGGTCTGCCGGCTGGCCGATGTCCTGCACCTTGCTGAGGCCGTACCAATCGTGCGCCAGCAGCTCGGCGTGCCGGCAGAATTCACGGATGACGCGATCCTTTCCAGTTTGAAGATGATCGCAATGCGCACTTCCGATCGCGAGCGCTGGCGGGCTGCCTTTGATTCAAACCTGGCCCGCTATCTTTCGGTCCGGGGAAGAGATCTTGGGCAGGTGTTACAGCGCCTGGTCGCACTCATTCCGCCGCCGCGCATGTAGGTCAGAGCTATCGCACGCCGCCGGCGCTTTCGGGTCTCCGGCATGTTGTGCAGGATGAAATGTTTCGGAGATCTGAATGCTTGAACGACAGGTCAATGTTCCGCCAAGCGTCTACCTTATCGCCGACAATCTTGATGCTGCTCTCGCGGCGGGAGAGGATTTGGTGGCGTCGGCGGCAAACTGGGTGACGGGCGACGTTTCGGACCCGTGTGTTTCAGGTGCGCAGCGGTGGGTGTTGTCGCGCTTCAAATCCCATGAACTCAATCTTGTTGCGCGGATCGTTCAGGCGCGGATGCATGTCGTGGAACTTGGCCGAGAGGTGCAGAGGTTCCGCCCGCTGGCGCAGCTCTTCGTATCGGCTACCGCCGATCTGGATGATGCTTTCGAAGAGCTTCATGAGCAGGTGGACTCAAACTTCGATACCGGCGGTGATCGTGATGCTTATCTGCGTTCACACGGTTTGCTCGATATGGAGGCCGCAGGTCTTGCCGACGACCAGGCGCCGGTAATCGGCGACGACTTTCTGGTGGCTGCGAGAGTGCCGCTGGGTGTGTGTTTGGATCTCATTGCCGAGTTCCTGGATTCGCTGGACGACGCGTTTGACCTTTATCCGGATCAAACACCGAAGCTGCCGGCGCCCGAGGGATCCCACGATAGCTGCGATGCGGCTTGAGCCGATTATAGAGCGCAATCGATCCATGGAAGCTTGTTGTTTCCATCTCAAACGATCACGCCCTAGCCCATCATTTCGTTGCGGGCGAGATTGGGTGCGCCGGGGACGTCGCGTCTTGGCGTGCGCCCCGGCAGTGGCGAGTAAGGCAACGCGCCGCCCCAGATGTTTTCTCCGGACAAGGGAGCAAGGCGGGTGTGCAGCAGTTCCTTCCACGCATTGTTGCTGGGTGCGCCGACTTCCGCTGTGCGGATGAGTTCGACGGAAGTGCGCTTTGTCCTGTGTTCGAGGAAATCGTTTTCGGCAGTGAGTTCGGCCAGGGCGACCCGGGCGAGTTGTCGGGTCGGCGCCTTGTCCTGAGGCGCCAGTTCATCGCCGGTCGAGGCGGCTGCCTGGTGATAGCGGCGTGATGCACCATCGGTGAGTTGGCGGGGCGAAGATGCATCGGCGAGCGACCGGGTCGAAGGAGCATCGTTGATGACCGGATCGGCGACGACGCTAGCCTTGGCGTTCGCCGGCCTCATGTCCGCGATGAGCCGCATGGTTTTGATGATCGGCTCCAGCTTCTTTCTATTGCGAAGCCGCTTTTTGCGCTGACGATCGTTCTCGCTGCGCGCCGCTGTGAGCACGGCCGCGCTATTGGATGGGGCGATAACGCTGGCGGCGGTGGCATCGAGCATCATTAGCGCGACAGCCGTTCGTTCGGCCTCCTTGAGGCTGTCATACTTGCCGATGAAGCCTGGCAGAGAACGATATTTGCGGCGGCGGCTGTAGCGGGCCTCTTGCTTGTTCGGGGCCGACAGGACTTGGGTTTCGAGTTTAGCGACGCCACGGTGGCGGAAGCCGAGCTTCTCCGCGGCGGCTTCGGAAACGTCGAGCTTTCGGTTGCCCCAGTAGGGTCCGGCGTTGTTGATCCGCAAAACCACGGAGGCCTTGGTTTTCGGGTTGCGGACGAGGAGCACGGTGCCGTCCGGGTAGATCGGGCTGGCTGCGTTGTCGGGACGATCAGGATGGAAAGGCTCACCGGATGATGTCAGACCGCAAGGATTAAAGCGATCCTTCCTGCAATCGCTGTAGTGGGAAGCGACCAGCGGCACGGTCTTGCCGACAAGCGAGCGGGTTTCGTTCAAGGTTTTGACCCGATGACATTTGCCGACGAAGCAGTAGGTCGAACCGGGGCGTTTGGCCTGCGCCTCAGGCATGATGGCGTTGATGAGGAGCAGCGCCGTGAGTGCGGTGATAAATGCTGTCTTCAGACAATGCGTGCGGTCATTGAGAGCAACTTTGCTTTGTTCTTCGGTGCCTGCGAAATGCTTCATCAAATTCTACCCCCGTAAACTCTTGCGGTTTGGGACCCGTACGTTTCGTTGCTGCGGCGCCGCAATCGTGAAGCGGCTTCGAGGCGAAAAACGCGCACGCAGAAATTCCCCGTCCATTGGCGGAACAATTAACGTTCCTAGGCAGAAGCGAGAGCATGTTGAGATTTTGAATCAATGCAACAGACGATGCGCCGCTGCGTCGTCTGGCCGCAAAAAGCGATCTAATGGACTGATTAGACGTGCTTTATGCCAATTTTTGAGAGTTTTTGCCGCAGTGCAGCAACGGCGCATGCAAGGATTTCCGCGTCGATCGACCGCAGAACGAGCTCACAGCGTATGACGCCTCTGGTAAAGTCGGGATAGCTGCCCATCGTCACCGCTGGAAAGGCCTGCTGGTGCTTGGTGAAGAGGTCGGCGACGTCGCCTTCGGGAGCGGACACCTTGATTGTTTCGCTGAGAAGCCGGCGGCCGGTTTTCAGGTTTGGGAGAACCTGGTCGAGCATCACCTGCATTATCGATGGTACGCCCGCCATAACGAATACGTTGTCGATTTTGAAGCCTGGTGCGGCAGTGACATGGTTTTGGATCAGTTCGGCGCCGTCTGGAATTCGCGCCATGCGCAGCCGCGATGGTGTTAGTTCGACGCCCCGGGCCTGGTAATAGGGCATCATCAGATCCAAAGCGCGCTGATCGACATCGATGCTGCGGCCAAAGGCCTTGGCGATTGCTTGGGCGGTGATGTCATCGTGGGTTGGACCGATGCCGCCGGTCGTGAAGACGTAGGTATAGCGGGATCGGAGGGCGTTTAGTGCATTGACGATTTCGTCCTCTTCGTCGGCGACGATGCGTATTTCCTTCAGTCTGATGCCGGCTGCCGTCAAAACATCCGCGATGTAACCGGCGTTGGCCTCCTTGGTGCGTCCCGAAAGAATCTCATCGCCGATAACGAGAACGGCGGCGGTGACGTCTTCGCCCCCGCTATCGGGATGAAGCTGGGTGGTGGGCTGCCGGTCGGTCATTGTGGGTCTCGGGTTGGTTCGCGATGTGCTTTTAGCAGAATTCGACCCATAACAATCCGCTGTGCGGACAAATTTGCGGGTAAGAAGCACTCAGTGAGCTGGCAAAAGTGCGGCGGGTGGGATAACCGGAAAGAAGTCGCAAGCGCCAGTTTGCAGCTGTTGTCCTAGCATTCGAAATGAGCCGGTGATCCATGAAGTTTCCCAGTCCTCTTAAACGCGGCCGACTTATCAAGCGCTACAAACGATTTCTAGCGGATATCGAATTGGATGATGGGCAGCTGATCACGGCCAGTTGCCCGAATACCGGATCGATGATGGGCCTGTGTTCTCCCGGCAGCGCGGTCTGGGTCTCGGAAAGCGACAGCCCGACGCGCAAGTATCGTCATACTTGGGAGTTGGTGGAAGATGACCTCGGCAAGGGGATGGAACTGGTCGGGATAAACACTGGCCATCCTAACAAAATTGTGGCGGAAGCCATTGCGGCAAACCGGGTTGGCAAGCTGAAGGGGTACGGCTCTTTGAAACGTGAGCAGAAGTACGGAAAAGCCAGCCGCATTGATCTTCTGCTTGAAGATGACAAGAAGGGACGGGCCTACGTCGAGATCAAAAATGTTCACTTGATGCGCCAACCGGGGCTGGCGGAGTTTCCAGATTCTGTAACCGCGCGGGGCGTCAAACATCTCGAAGAGCTGGGCGATATGGCCGAAGAAGGTCATCGGGCGGTGATGATGTTCCTTATCCAGCGTTCGGACGCGACACGGATGAAGCCGGCCGGAGACGTTGATCCGGCTTATGCGGAGGCGTTGATCCGGGCGAAGTCGCGCGGCGTTGAAGTTTTTGCCTACCGCTGCGAGATTTCGCCGGAGGAAATGTGGCTGTCAAAGTCCGTTCCAGTTAAGCTTGCGTGAGCTCGCGTAAGGTCGAACCAGGGCGTACTACCCACACGGTTGTGATCGGACTTGAGCTGACAAAATGGGATCGAAGCGCCAAATTGGCCAGCGAAAGAACACCGGTTTCCCGCGGCAGTTCGTGAACCGGCATTTTTGCATGGGCGCAAAGGAGGATTTCGACCCATGAAGATTGACAGACGCGCTTTTGGTCTAGGAACGCTGGCGGCCGGTTTGGGTATGACCGCCAATCAAATTTCAGCAGGTGAAAAGAAAGCTATGCCTTTCGAAGTGACGAAAACGGAGGAGGAGTGGAGAAAACTTCTTAACCCGGAGCAGTTCTATGTGCTGCGCAAGCATGGTACGGAGCGCGCCCACACGAGCTCGCTCGATAAGGTCTATTCGCGTGGGATTTATGTTTGTGCGGGCTGTGGGCAGGAGCTGTTTTCTTCACAAACAAAGTTTAACAGCGGCACAGGTTGGCCAAGTTTCTATGCTCCGATCGACGGGAAGATCGGTACGTCAAGCGACCGTTCGTTTTTCATGGTTCGCACGGAAGTTCATTGCAGCCGATGCGGCGGGCACCTTGGCCACGTTTTTAATGATGGTCCTAAGCCGACCGGACTGCGCTACTGCATCAATGGCGTTTCGCTGAACTTCGAGGCGATCGAGAAGCGTTCGGACGATTCCGACAATGCCGACAGCTGAGCTGGTACCGCCAACAAGCGAGGTGAACGCTCCCGTGCTTTTCATCCGATCGATTGTGTTTGCCGCGGCGGCCGCAGTGAGCTGTCTCGTGGTCGCGACCGGCTGTGCGGTAAACCCGTTGTCGATCACGGCGAGTGCGGCGGACACGAACAGAAAAGCTGCGTCGGGTAAACTTGAGGTGGCGACGTTCGGGTCGGGATGTTTCTGGTGCGCTGAGAAGAACTTTGACTATGTTCCGGGCGTCGTTGTTACGACCTCCGGTTACATGGGCGGCAAGACCAAGAACCCGACCTACAAGCAGGTTTCGTCGGGGCGTACGGGACATGTCGAAGTCCTGCAGGTGAAGTACGACCCAAACCAGGTGAGCTACAAGAAGCTACTCGACTATTTTTGGAAGACGACCGACGTGCTGGACGGTGGCGGGCAATTTTGTGATCGAGGCAATCAGTATCGCCCGGCGATCTTCGTTCATAGTCCCGAGCAGAGGAAGCTGGCTGAAGCTGGAAAAGCAACGCTCAATGCCAGCGGGCGTTTCTCGAAGCCGGTCGCCGTGGAGATCGTCGATGCGAGCGAATTCACGGCCGCGGAGACCTATCACCAGAACTACTACAAGAAGAACCCGTGGCGTTATTCCTACTATCGCCATGGCTGCGGCCGTGACCGGCGTATCACGGAGCTCTGGGGCACGAACGTCGCGGCGCACTAGCACGCCACGACGGTTTGTTTGTCTGGCTTTTACTAATGCAGCAACGCCGAGGGCCGCCGCGCTGCTCAGGGCCTGCGCAAGGCCCCCGGCAGCATGCGGCCCAAGACGTTGTCCTGCCGGATGACATAGTGGTAGAGCGCAGCGGTAACGTGTAATGCGATCAGGGCACCCAGAGCGATCACGCCGTATAAGTGCCATTCAAATACAGTCTTCGACATTTCTTTGTCCGGTGCGACCAGTGCAGGCAGTTTGAATAAGCCGAAGATGTCGAGGGCTGGGAACATAGCAACGCCGATGTATCCCAGGACCGGCACGATGAGCAGCAACAGGTAGAGCGCAAGGTGATTAAGGGTGCTGCAGATGTGGTGCCACGGCTCGATGGTCGGCTCGGGCGGGGGTGGCCCGGCGATGAGCCGGTAAGCCAGGCGCAATAAGACAACAGCGAAGATGGTCACGCCGATGAGCTTGTGGCTCGAATAGAGCTGGTTGGTTAAGGCATCCCAGATGTTGAGCTCTTTGCCGCGGTAGACCATGTAGACGCCGACCGGGATTTGCGCGGCCAACAGCAATACGACGAGCCAATGAAACGTGCGGGCGGTGGCTGAATAGACCTCGATTGGACCGGAGGTCGTTTCGACGGTGCTTGAATCTGTCCTTGGCATTTTCACCCCCTTGCTCATCAGGTTTGCGGCGCATTCTTCAAATTTGTACGGGCTGCGGCAAGATCACAATCGAAAAGCACGTCGCCGTCGGCCAGGACATGGACGACACTTGGGGGACGCAGGGACCGTTCGAGTTTCTCGATCGGCTCCAGATCCAAACCGGTTTTGCCTGAACCGATAATCATCGGCGCGACTAAAACGTGCAAGCGATCTACGGCCCCGGCATCAATAAACCGGGAAATGGTCCGGGCTCCGCCTTCAATCAGGAGCTTCTTATAGCCTCGTTTGAACAGGGATGTGACGATGGCGTGGGGGCACAGGCCAGCTTCCGTATTTTCGAGGTGAAGTTTCTGGCATGGTGCCGCCGGTGCGTGACCCGCGGCGGTGATAGCAACGCAGGCGGTGCCGTCGTCGGTCAAGACTCTAGCTTCGGATGGCAGCCGGCCGGAAGGATCAACCACGATGCGCGCTGGCTGACCCTTGTTTTCGCGCAGAGGAACGCGGCGAACGGTGAGCAAAGGGTCGTCCGCGATGACGGTGCCGATACCGACGACAACGGCGTCGACGGCGGCGCGCAGCTGGTGCAGGTGCTCCAGTGCGGCATCCCGGTTGATCCAGCGGCTTTCGCCGGTCACGGTCGCGATCCGTCCGTCGAGAGATTGGCCGAGCTGGGCAACGACATAGGGGGCGTTGTCGGGAGCTTCGACGATGGGTGTGAGTGGATCGGGCGTGATCGTCATCAATAAAAACAGGTGTCCAGAATTAGTATGTCGGGACCCTGTAGCTGGTGATCGTGGCGCAGGCAAGTTTGATCGCGACTGCCTCGTCAGGCGGTTATTCCTGCAAGATCAGGCGGCCTGAGCGGATTTCGAAGCGCGACAGCTTGCTTAGGAAGGACATGCCCAACAAGGTGCCGTCGAGTTTACCCGGTTCGGAGATTAGGCCGCGGACGTTGCGGACAACGATGTCGCCAAGGCGAACGCGCGCGAGCATCACGGGTGCGACGCGGGCAATGCCGTTGGCGGTGCGCGCGCGGCCTGTGTAGTCGCTAGGAGCGACCATGATGCCAGCGCGGCGGGCGTCGCGGTGGCTCATTACAACAACCGTGGCGCCGGTGTCGACCATGGCGTCAATGGAGCGACCGTTGACTTCAACACGGGCTTGATAATGACCGTGGTTGTTTGCCGCCAGTTCCACATAGCCAACGGGCTGGTGCTTTGCCTTAACAGCTTTTCTTGTCTGATGTGCCCGGCCGTCGGTGGGCGCGCTCGCGGGCAGATTGAAACCAAGGTGGATGGCGGCTGTCTTTATGGTTTCGATATTATTGATTGCCCACACGACAGCGAGGGCAAGGAACACGTAGCCAAAGAGTTCGCTCAATAGTGTTCGCGTTCCGCTAGACATCTTCTCAAGCCCATACTCGTACCGGTGACGCTTGCGGACCGGCGATTTGGGATCAGCCGCGCAGTGTCAGAAAATCTCCAGAGAATTCATATGAGCGGAGACGTCTTAAGAAACTCATACCCAGCAAACTCTCGTTAAGCTTTCCGGGCTTTGAGACGAGCGCCTCGATGTCATGGAGAACGATGTCACCAACGGCCACTGAGCGTAGTCTCACAGGAGCTGCGTAGGTCACACCGTTGGCGGTGTTGACCGGGGTCGTAAAGGCCAGGCTGGAGACGTCAATGCCAGCTCGCTCAGCGTCCGCCGCCCTGAGGACGACCGTTGAAGCTCCGGTGTCGATCATCATCCTCGTGCGCGTGCCGTTGATCGCGCCGCGAGCCACGAAGTGGCCGCTTGGATGCTTGCGGATCCGAACCGTGACATTGCTATTCTCATTGCCAACGCGCATCGCCGAGCCAGCGGGGGCCAGCTCGCTGACGACACGGTTGCCAAGCTCGGCGAACTCCACGCGGTAGCTATAGCCAGCGATCAAAACGAACATGAGAGCTGCCCAGATGCCGAGGTGCTTGACATTTTCGCTCAGCCGTCCGCCGCCACCCATCATCAACATAACCGCGTAGAGGCCAACGATCGCACCGCTGCCGATGAATAGCCAGCGCTCGGTCGTCGAGAGGTGTGACACGCTGCTGCCGTCGCCTGTCAAAAAATAAAACAGGGCGAGCAGCAGGGCGAGTAGAAGGGCAAGCCAGCCAAGCATCAGTTCCGTGACCCTTGTGGTTGACGATATGCGACAGGTCCGGCGGTCTGTTTGCGACGCGTCGCCTCCAAGTATACGTTAGGTCGCCGCGGTGCCCAGACAATGGTGTCACCGGAGATATTGACCGAAATTTGAGGCTCGGGCGTAGCTAACTGCGCTAGGCGCAGCTGCTCGCCTGTGCATCACAAGACGTGGCTGGCGCGTTGACACTCGTTCGCGATGGCGTTCCAGGCCAAATGGTTGCAGTGGGCGCACGGCCTTCAGAACGCGCTGCGGCGGTATGTAGACGATGGCCTCGGTACCTTTGCGCAGCTCGGAGCGGAGCTCGAAAATGCCGCCATGCAATTCAATTAGGTTCTTGACGATGGGTAGGCCAAGACCGGTACCACCCTCGGCAGTTTGATGGGCGAGCGAGCCCTGACCGAAGGCTTGCATTACTTTGGGAATCTCTTCCTTGGGGATGCCCGGGCCGGTGTCGCGGACCGTCAGTAGCTGACCGCCATCGGTGGCCTGCCGGACGGTAATGTAGATTTGCCCGCCACCCGGGGTGAATTTGAGAGCGTTCGACATCAGGTTGAGGCAAATCTGGCGAATGGCGCGCGGGTCTGCCCAGATATGGGGTAGCTCAGGTGTGCAGTCCTCGACAATCTGAAGGCCCTTCTTTTGGGCGCGCAGATCGAGCAGGCGGTGACAGTCTTCCGCGACGTCGGCCAGCCGCAAGGGTTCTTCATTAAGTTCGTATTTTCCGGCCTCAATGCGGGACAGGTCGAGAATTTCATTTATGAGATTGAGGAGATGGCTGCCGCTGGAGTGGATGTTCTCAGCATAATCGAGATAGGTCACATTGGGCATTTTGCCCAGGACTTCGCCCTTCATTACTTCCGAGAAGCCCATAATGGCGTTGAGTGGAGTGCGAAGTTCGTGGCTCATTGTCGCCAGGAATCGAGACTTGGCCTTGTTGGCGGACTCCGCCCGGCGGCGGGCCTCATCGGAAACCAGCTTTGCTTCCTCAAGCTCGCTGATGAGTACATCCTTTTGAGCGCGGAATTCCAACATGGCGAGTGCCGTGGAATTCAGTCCGACGGCGAGGAAGACGAAATAGAGATGGATGCCGACGGCCATCGATGCCAGGGCATAGTAAAGCGGGTCATCCATCACGCCGCCAAGCATAATGAGACGGCCAACGACGGCTGCCGTCATCGGGATCGTGCCAGCGTGCATGATTGGCATGATGGTTGATGCGAAGGTCATGCGGATGGCCAATACAACGATCAGCATGGCAAAGATGAAAACGTGCGAGGAAAACAGCGTTGATTCGCTTGCCGTCGCATAATTCGATATGCCGACCAACGCAAAGCCAGCCCAGGTCATGCCGTTTAGTACTTCGGCAAAGACGAAACGGCGTCGCCAGACGCGAATGTCGACGTCGGCCGGGTTGAGGGCTATGAAGCGTCGGCAGAGTTCCAGCAAGAGGACCTTGGCTGAAATTACAAGGACCAGCCAGAGTGCAGCCTCCAATGGGGGCGCCCAGAGCAAAGAAGCGATCGACAAGATGATCGAGAGTGCAGGCATGGTAGCCGCCGCCGCCATCTCATTGCGGACGAACATTCTTAGAAGCTCATACTCGAATTCCGGCTTGACGGGCGAACCCGAGGCAAGTTGGGCCCGTACGGCACGCACCTGTTCGCTTGACCTCTGGCGGGACTCGCGCCGCCCCCTGAGGTATGCGATGTCTTCGGATTTGACCGATGCGTTCATGCGGCTTCCAAGTCCCAAAAACGTAGAATTCGCAAAATTAATGTTCCGAAGTAAGCGCTTGAATTCGTTAACACGGCCGGTTCGTGAAAATACATTGGTAAGTATAAATTCTCTTAAATTCATTAACGGATCGTTTGTCAATTCGATTCAGATGGGAATGAGAATTGGATGAGGCTGCATTTTCATTATCGTCGGAAACGCTATATCGTCAGCCTCTTGGTTTTGGCGGTATTAGCAGTGGGTTTGATTTTGCGTTTTTTTATCCCAGTCGTGGGTGTCGAAAACGTGGAGGGGCGCGCAAAAGTCCTCGATGGAGATAGTATTATTGTTGCCGGCCGCGAGGTGCGCATGCAAGGTATTGACGCGCCGGAAGGCCGTCAGAACTGCCGTCGTGAAGGACGCGAATGGGCCTGCGGACAGGAGGCGCGGAGGTTGTTGAGGAGGCTGATCGGGAAACAGAAAGTTTTCTGTAAAGGACTCGATATTGACAAGCACGACCGTTTGCTGGCGCTGTGCCAATCGGGTGATCTTGATCTCAACAGGGAAATGGTGGCAAGGGGATTTGCGGTCTCTTACGGGCGATATGAATCGGAAGAGCGGAGCGCCAGAAAAAACAAAACGGGGATGTGGTCGAGTGAGTTCGAGCGGCCGCGGGACTGGAGACGAGATAGAAACATAGGGCGATGACAGAAAATTGAATCGCCTGCGGTCGCGTTTGTCTTTCATTTTTCAAGCAAAAGCGATCGGGTTTGGTCGGGAAGGGTTAGGGATTATGAAGATTATCGAGACGAATGCCGCACCTAATCCGAGGCGTGTGCGTGTCTTCATGGCCGAAAAGGGTGTCGAGGTACCCTACGAGGAGTTTGCACTCAACATAAAGAATATCCAATCTGATCAATTCGCCAGCCTTAATCCGATGCGGCAGGTTCCGATCCTGGTCCTCGATGATGGCGAGCGCATATGTGAGACGATGGCGATCTGCCGGTACTTCGAGGAGCTTCAGCCGGAGCCAAGGTTGTTTGGGGAAACCGCGTTGGAGAAGGCACGGATCGAGATGTGGAATCGACGCGCCGAACTCGGGCTGTTCTTTGCTGTCGCTCAGGCATTTCGGCATTTGCATCCAAAGATGTCGGAGCGGGAAGTCCCGCAAGTCGCCGATTGGGGTGTCGCCAACAAGTCAAAGGCAATCGAACGGCTGGGTCTGCTTGATCAACGTTTGCAAGAGACGAGGTTCGTCGCCGGAGATAGCTATTCCGTGGCCGACATCACGGCCTTGGTCGCAGTTGATTTCATGGCGGCGGCGCGTATTGAAAGACCGGAGGAGTTCAGCGGGGTAGCCCGTTGGTATGAGGAGGTTTCCACACGGCCCAGTGCGGGGGCCTGACGCATTTGCTATAAAGAAGAAGCAGTCCTTCACTCCGCCGCATGTTCCCCAGGGAACAGACGCTCTAGAGTGCGGGGCGCACCCTCCGTACTTTGGGGTTTGGACAGGAAAAGATAATGAAGCTGACCATCGTCGGTTCGGGCGACGCGTTCGGCTCGGGCGGTCGCCTTCAGACGTGTTTTCACGTTGCTGCTGGTGACTTGAGCTTTTTGATTGATTGCGGAGCCACGAGCCTGATCGGAATGGCGCGGCAGGGGCTGGACCCAAGCCAAGTGGATGCAATCTTTATTTCGCACCTGCATGGTGATCATTTCGCCGGGCTCGTGTGGTGGATGCTGCACGCGCAACACGTTGCCAACCGCGAACGCGCTCTCATTGTGGTCGGCCCCAGAGGCGTTGAAGCTCGCTATCGGATGGCGGCTGAGGCTTTGTTTCCCGGCAGCACCGAAAAGGACTTGCGGTTCCCGCTGCAGTTCTACGAGCACGTCGAAGCGGCGCCATTTGACTGGCGTGGTGTCTCTTGCCAGGCCATTGAAGTCTCTCACCCTTCTGGAGCACCTTCCTACGGGCTGAGGTTTGAGTTTCCGGGCCGGTCGCTCAGCTTTTCTGGTGATACCGAATGGGTGGATGCCTTGGTTGACTTGTCTGAGGGTGTCGATCTTCACATCAACGAGTGCTTCGTCTTTGATGCGGAGGTGCGCTACCACACGAGATGGTCGCTGCTTCGCGAAAAGCTGCCGCAGATTTCAGCAAAGCGCATCATCTTGACCCACATGAGTGATGACATGTTGGCCCGTGTGGGCGAAATCGATGATCCGCGTGTCATTGTGTCGGAGGACGGTCTGCAGCTTGAGATCTGATGAGGTCCGACATGACGGCTCGGGGATCCAAATCCAGCAGCGCGGATCGGTTGACGCGGCTTCTCAGCGAAATCCGAGCCTGCCGGGTATGTATTAACAATCCAAAGGGCACAGCCCTTCCGCATGAACCAAGGCCCGTGCTACAGGCGCGAAGGTCGGCGAAGCTTGCCGTTTTCGGGCAGGCGCCGGGGCTGAAGGTTCACAAAATTGGAAAGCCGTTCATGGATCCTTCCGGGGCGCGGCTGCGTGAGTGGATGGGGGTTTGCGAGGACGAATTCTACGACCCTGCGAAACTGGCGATCGTACCGATGGGGTTCTGTTTTCCGGGATATGACAAGAAAGGCGGGGATCTGCCGCCGCGGCCAGAGTGCGCGGAAGTCTGGCGAGAACGAGTTTTGGATGAACTCCCCAATCTTGAGCTCGTGCTGCTCATCGGGCAGTACGCGCAAGCCTGGCATCTGGGCCCCGACAAGAAACGATCATTGACGCAAACCGTGGCGGCGTGGCGGGAGTTCCTGACCCGTGAAGCGCGTCCGCGATTTCTGCCGCTGCCGCATCCGTCCTGGCGCAACAATGCGTGGATTTCCAAGAACCCGTGGTTTGAGACCGAATTGCTGCCGGAACTAAAGAGATTGGTTCGATCGACGCTAAAAAGACCCTAACTGTGTCGAAGCTTTCGGTACTTCGAAAGCACCTCATAAAATTTTGAAGTTGCGATTTTCGCACTTTTCCTCGACCGTGCGTTAGTGTTGCGCGAGCTCAAAAGAATGCTTACGGAAAATCAGGTTTGGCCGCAATGTCAACGAACGTAACTAAGAACGGTGGCCAGAAGAGCGTATTCGCCGAAGAAGCCACCGGTGAAAGGGAAGGGGCATGCTGGATGAAATGGACATCAAGATCCTTCGGGTCCTGCAGGAGGATGCAACCCGGGCAGTAGCTGAGATAGGCAAGGAAGTCGGGCTATCAACGACACCTTGCTGGCGGCGTATACAAAAACTCGAGGAAGCAGGCGTCATTCAGCGAAAAGTCGCGGTGCTTGATCCGGTCCGAGTCAACGCGGGTGTGACCGTCTTCGTGCAGGTCAAAACCGATCAACACTCCCATGAATGGCTGGAGCGTTTTCATGAGGTGGTGATCGATTTTCCGGAGGTTGTCGAGTTCTATCGAATGTCGGGCGACATTGATTACCTTCTGCGCGTGGTTGTGCCGGACATTGCCGCCTACGACCGGTTCTACAAAAAGCTCATCTCGAAAATAGAGATTGCCAAAGTGTCTTCGGCTTTCGCCATCGAGCAGATCAAGTACACGACAGCCGTGCCGCTGCACTTCGCGCTCGCGGGTGCGAAAGGGGCTCATGCCACGAAACGTTGAACAGAGAGGATGGCCGCCGCGAGACTGGCGGTTCCTATGGCTGTAAGCGTTAGAACCATGCCGTCGACGCGCAGCGGCATTAACTGCGGTGACTGGGACATGCCGTTGGCATGCAAAATGCGGCCGGTCACCAGTATCAGGCCGATGGCGTGGAGGATTAGGGCGGGGGCGGCAAGGCTCTCGGTCAGCGCCAGCGCGACCAATCCCATCGGTCCGTGCTCGGCGCAGTTGACGTGTGATCGCATGCGCTGTAGCAACTGTTAGTCGCCACCATTACCGAGGCTGATGCGATGCTGGCGACGATAGGCGATGGTGCGGAACGACAAAGTGATCAGCACCATGGCTAGCGGCAGGACGTAAAGCGCGGTGATCGGCATGTTGGCCTAGGGTCTCAGGTCAACTTGCGATCCGCAGCGTTGAGCCTAGCTATCAAGCTCGAGGTATCCCATCGGCGGCCACCCATCTTCTGAACCTCAGAATAGAACTGATCAACAAGGGCGGTGACGGGCAGGCTTGCTTCGTTGCGGCGGGCCTCATGGAGGCAAATCGACAGGTCCTTCCGCATCCAATCGACGGCGAATCCATAATCGAATTTCCCACTCGTCATGGTTTCCCAGCGGTTCTCCATCTGCCAGGACTGGGCGGCGCCCTTTGAGATGGTGTCCATGACCTTCGTTACGTCGAGGTCTGCCTTTTGGGCGAAGTGGATAGCTTCGGACAGGCCCTGCACAAGGCCAGCAATCGCTATCTGATTGACCATCTTGGTAAGCTGACCGGCACCGGCAGGGCCGATCAGGTTCACCATCCTGGCGTAGGACGCAATAACGGGTTGTGCGCGCTCGAAGGCTGCTTCTTCGCCTCCGCACATTACGGTCAATACGCCGTTTTCGGCGCCGGCCTGGCCGCCAGATACCGGAGCGTCAATGAAGTGGAAGCCGTTTTGTTGCGCTGCCGCAGAAAGCTCCCTGGCGATGTCGGCTGAAGCGGTCGTATTATCGATAAAGATGGCATCAGCCTTCACCGCTGCAAACGCCCCGTCTTTGCCCAAGGTGACCTGGCGCAGGTCTTCGTCGTTGCCGACGCAGCAGAAAACGAAGTCCGCGTCCCTTGCTGCGTCGGCCGGTGTGGGTACGGCGCGGCCGTCGCCACGCTCGGCGACCCAGGCTTCGGCCTTGGCGAAGGTGCGGTTGTAAACGGTGAGGTTGTGGCCGCCCTTCTTCAGCAGGTGACCTGCCATCGGGTAGCCCATGACTCCCAATCCGATGAATGCAACGTTCGCCATCTCAATCCTCTCCTGTCGAAATCATTAGCTTGCTTGTGATTTGAGAGCTTTGTAGCCAGGGTGAGTTCGTCCGGGCAAAGGAATTATTTGTCGCAACTACGTGCGAGGCGCGGGGTTGGATGGGAGAGGCCGGTGGAAGCTGAAAAGGGTGAAGGCGGGAATGCGAAAGTGAGGGCTGGCGCGGGCGAAGTGATGCTGAAAAGTATTGAGGCCGCCGGCGCTCGGATTTCCGGTGCGGTTGAAAAAACAGAGTGCGATCAAAGCCGGACGCTGTCTGAGCTTTTTGGTGCCGAGATCTGGTTAAAGCGCGAAAATCTCCAGTTCACGGGTTCATTCAAGGAGCGGGGGGCGCTCAACCGTCTGCTGGCCTTGGACGAGGCGGAGCGCAAGACAGGTGTCATTGCGATGTCGGCGGGCAATCACGCCCAGGGGGTGGCCTATCATGCGCAACGGCTCGGTATCCCGGCTTTCATCGTAATGCCAGAGCAAACACCGACGGTGAAGGTGGAGAATACGCGGAGCCACGGAGCACAGGTGATTTTGAAGGGGACGCAGCTCGAAGAGTCGGCTGAATTCGCCCATGCCTACGGGCGGGAAAAGGGATTGACGTTCGTGCATCCCTATGATGATCGCCTGGTGATTGCCGGGCAGGGGACGGTTGCCACTGAAATGCTGGGCGCAGCAGGCGATCTTGAGGTGCTGATCGTGCCGATCGGAGGTGGCGGGCTCATCTCCGGGATAGCCATCGCTGCAAAGGCCATAAAGCCTGATATCGAGGTGGTCGGGGTCGAGGCCCTGCTCTACCCTTCGATGTACAACGCAATTAATGGCGCAGATTTGCCAATGCGCGGAGATACGCTGGCCGAGGGTATCGCGGTCAAATCACCGGGGCGGATCACGACGCCGCTAGTGCGCCGGTTCGTCGACGATATCGTTCTGGTTAGCGAGCCGCAGTTGGAACGGGCGGTGAGCCTGTTGATCGGTATCGAGAAAACGGTTGTGGAGGGCGCTGGAGCAGCAGGACTGGCCGCAATTCTCGCCGATCCAGAGCGTTTTCGCGGGCGCAAGATCGGGCTCGTCCTGTGCGGCGGCAATATCGATACGCGGCTACTGGCAAGCGTGCTGACGCGGGAACTGGCCCGCCAGGGCTGTCTTACGCAGCTTTCGATTGATATTCCGGACCGGCCAGGCCAGCTGGCGACCGTTTCGTCGGTACTCGCTAACGCTGAGGCCAACGTCGTGGAGGTCTATCACCAAAGGGTGTTCACCGAGTTGCCCGCAAAGGGTGCCGAGCTTCATGTCGTGATCGAAACGCGTGACCGTGCGCATCTTGAGAGCGTTATCGATGCGCTCAAGACAGGCGGCTACGACGTGGCCGCCAAGGGTGCGCCCGAGTAGGAGCGACCCTTTCCGGTCTCAAAATTCAGTGGCGAATTGGTGTGTTCGAGTAAGGCAGCTGTTCCCGGGCGCGCCACTCGTTCGTTACGTAATTTATGATGACGGACTTGCGGATGCCCGCGATCTTGCGCGGCTCGAAGCCGTGGTAGGTGACATCCGAAGGCACGAAGACCATCGCGCCGTTTGCCTGGAACGGCGAGCGGGCAACGTGGTTCTTATTGGCGTCGTAGATATCAGTTCCAAGCTCGGAATGGCCCGGCTCGTCGGAGATATAAAGGAGCATCGTGAATAGCTTGACGCCAAGGTCCGTGTGCGGCTCGAGCCAGAAGCCGTCAACGTCCTGGGCGTATTCGACGCGCAAAAGACCGCCGTTGATGTCGGTTCCAAAGTGTTCTGCGATCGCCTTTGTCAGGCGCTTGGATTGAAAGGCTTCGTTAAACGCCTTGCATACGGGGAAACGCTCCATATTCGGCAGGTCGAAATAGGTCCGTGTCTTGTTATGCAGCTCGCGCTTGCCGGAGATGCCTTCTAGTGCAGGGGCTTCGAAGGGCAGGGTCTGCATCGCAGCGATGGCGTCCTCTGGAAGGCAGGACGTCAGGAACCAATGCGGGTAGGGCCGATTGCCGTGTTTTGCGCTGTTCATGCTGGCCAGCATGCTGTCGGTAACTGCTTCGGCGGTGATAGCCATCGCTTTCAATCCCATTTCAACATTGGGCGACGCAGGCGCCCGTTTGACAAGTTGTGGCTTTTGGCATGCCGGCTTGGCCTGCTGTCAAGCTTGAAGTCGTGTCCAGCGGCAGAGGCTGAGCTTCTGGTCCACAATTTGCTCGGTTATGTGGGTTTACTGCCGGAAATTCGGGCGGAACGGGCCGCCTGAGCCCCTTCTTTCGATCGGTAATGCCCCAGCAGAGTGAAATTAGGGCAAGCCCGCGATCCTCCTGTTGAACGCTCGTTTGGTGGGTGCGAAGAGCCGAAATAATACTTTTTTTTCCGGGAGTTCCACCCGTTACAGCGCGTTTTGAGCGATCACGGCATTCTCCTTCTCAAGCAACGAGACGGGTCACCAAGACCCAGCGCACTCAAACTATTTCAACAGGCAGAATTCGAGAAGGAACGGGCTCATGAAAAAGACAGTACTCATCCTGGCAGCGCTTCTTATAGCACTCGCAGCTTTTGCCACGGCTCCGGCCTTTGCCGGCGGCAAACGTCTCCAGTTCGGTTATCCGCTGGGTTCATTTAAAGCCAAGTCGCACTCTGGCCCCTCATACAGGCGCCACCGCTCGCGCAGAAAGCACCGGTATGCAGCTCGCAAGTCGGCCGCACGTAAGGCGGCAGCCCGTCGCCACGCCGCGAAGAAGGCTCGCGCTCGGAAGTTGGCTGCAAAGAAGGCTGCAGCAAAGCGTGCGGCACGGCTGGCCGCAGCCCGCAAGGTCGCTAAGGCCCGCAAGCTCGCAGCTAAGAGGGCGGAACCAAAGAAGGTCGCTGCTGTCACCGAAACAGCTGAAAAGGACGACGATGTAAAACTCGCACCGGTTAGAGCTTCCGCGATCGCTGGAGCAAACACTCTGGACCTCGACGAAGATGACGTGTCAGCTCTGGAAACCGAAGTCGAAGTTAACGATGAGGCTGCTGCTGATAGTGAAGTAGCTGAAGAAAAGATTGAGACTGAGGAGGATTTTGACGACACGGCCGAGCTTGAATGCAAAAAATTCATCCCAAGTGCCGGTCTGACGATCTCTGTCCCTTGCGGTTCGTAACCAAAAACCGCGACGCTAACCAGAACACCACACCAAATTTGCGTAAGCTTGGTGTGGTGTTTGCTGAAGTTATACCAGGCGCAAGAGAGATGCTCAGCGCCGAGCCATGGTCACGAAGCGCTGGTGATTGCCGATTGTGCGAGTTTTAGTGGCTTACCAGACCCACGATGAGGTTAAGGACAATGCAGAGCAGCAGCAGCGCAGCGATCCCAAGTGAAGCAGGAGCCACGGCGCCGGCAAAGGGTAAACGGCGATTGCGGATGGCTCCGAAGCTTGCCTACCGGAACCTGTTTCACGATCGAGTGAGCCTAATCGTTACCCTCATCGGTATTGTCTTCTCTGTTGTGCTGCTTTCGTTCCAATCGGGACTTTACATTGGTATCGAACGTACGATTGCAGCGGTGATTGATCAAACCAAGGGCGAGTTGTGGGTTGTTCCGGTCGGTACCAAGAGTGTTGACGACCCCTCATTCCTACCAGGTCGCGAAAGGTACTCGGTGCTTTCGGTGCCCGGCGTGAAGAACGTCGAAACGATAGCCATGAGCTTTGCACGCTGGCGTAAGCGCAATGGAGGGGCGACGACGGTGCTGGTGGTCGGCTCGGACTGGAAAACCGGTGGCCTTCGACCATGGAACGTAGTTCAAGGAAGCGTTGAGGAACTCTCTGCTCCAAAGGCGGTGGCAGTTGATGAGACTTACTTCAAGGATCTCGATGTGGAGGGTCTTGGAGATTACGCTGAAGTCAATGGCATGACAGTCCAGGTCGGCGCGGTGACAAAGGGTGTCCGAGCGTTCACGACAATGCCATACGTTTTCACGACGCTCGGTCGCGCGCAAATCATGATCGGGGCACAGAAGGAGCAAGGCTCGTACGAGCTAGTGACGCTGGAGCCGGGTGCCGACCTGGAGACAGTGAGAAAAGACATCCAGGCCCGTTTGCCTGACTCGGAAGTGCTTACACGTGAGGAGTTTCGAAGTCGCAGCGTCAATTACTGGCTCTTTAACACGGCGGCAGGTTCCGGGTTGATCTCGGGGCTGTGGCTGGCGCTCGTCGTTGGCGTCGTCATCGTCTCACAGACGCTCTATGCCAGCACCAAGGACCACCTTAACGAATTTGCCACTCTGCGGGCGCTGGGCGCGTCGGCGGGATACATAATCCAGGTGATTTTATTGCAGGCCTTGTTTAGCGCTATCGTCGGGTATGCCATAGGAATGGCGATGACGTTGACCATCTTCAAGCTTGCCCAGGATACAACGCTTACCGTGGTGATGACACCGGGTTTAGCGCTCTTGTTGTTCGCAGTGACAATTGGCATGTGCATGTTGGCGGCGGTCTCAGCGATCTTCAAAGTAATCCGGATCGACCCGGCGGGTGTGTTCAGCAGGTGATGATTGAAGCGGCGCGCCCTGTTCTCTTGGGAACTGCAGTTCAGACGTGATTCGTCTAGTGTCCTCAATAAGTTGGGCTAACTAGAAAGTTCAAGGAAGGACGATATGAGCCAAGTACAAGCCGGCGCGGACAGGCCAGAACCTCTGCTTGTCGCCAACGACATCGTGAAGGTGTTCGGCACCGGGGCCGGTGAGGTTCAGGTGCTAAAAGGCGTGCAGCTGGATCTAGTCCCGGGCGAACTCACGTTGCTCATGGGCCCCTCGGGGAGCGGCAAAACGACTCTTTTGTCGATCCTTGGCTGCATCTTGCGGCAGACCAATGGCGATCTATCGATCGCCGGGCAGCCAACCAAGGGGCTGAGCGCGGAGGCCATGGCCGATCTCAGGCGGCATCACGTTGGCTTCGTGTTCCAATCCTACAATTTGTTCCCGACTCTGACGGCCATGGAAAACGTCATGTTGGCACTCGACGTGCGCGGACGGCTTCCTGCCGATGCCCCTGAAAAGGCAAGGGGCGCACTCAACGCGGTCGGCCTTTCGCATCGGGTGGATACCTATCCGGCCAAGCTGTCGGGCGGCGAGAAGCAACGGGTCGCAATCGCCCGGGCTTTGGCGGGGTCGCCGTCGGTGATCCTGGCTGACGAGCCGACCGCGGCACTCGACAGTGAGAACGGCCAAGCCGTAATGCAACTGATGGCTGACGTTTCAAAGGATAAGAGCCGCGCTGTGCTCGCGGTCACGCACGACCACCGCATCCTCAAGTACGCTGATCGTATCATTCGTATCGAGGATGGAACCATTTCAACGGACGAACGCCCGAAGTTGGCTGAGCAAGTTACAACGCTTGCTGACAAGCTGGCTACACATGGCGTCGAGTAGGCGACTGAGAGAGATTGTGAAATCATGAGAATGAAGCGATTCCTTCATGCATTGGCCGCCGTTGGGCTGGTTGGTGCCAATATGTTCGCGCTGGGCGGTCTTGGTGGTGTGCAACCAGTGCAGGCGGCTGACGAGGACAATGGTGCGCCCTGGGTGGCTGCCGCTCCCGGCCGTGTCGAACCCAAGGGCGGCATGATCAAGATCGGCACCGCGATTATCGGCCGCGTGGCGGATGTGTATGTTTCCCTCAACGATGAGGTCGAGGAGAACGAACTGCTCCTCAAGCTGGATGATGCCGAGGCGCGGGCGCGTTTGGCGGCTGCGGAGACGCAGGCCGATGTCCGCGAGAAGGCGCGCGATGATGGTCGATTGAGTAAAGACCGCAAGGACGTGCGCAAGGCCGAGGATGAGGTTTACCGGGCCGAGCGGGCTGCAACCGGTGCCCGCATTGAACTTGATTATGCCCTTTCTGGCCGGCGCAACGGTACCGTGACCGAGCGGACGTTGAGAAATTCCCGCCGCCGCCTGGAGCAGGCAGATGATCGTGTTCAGAAAGCACGGATCAAGGTTGCCAGAGCTCAGGCTGATCCCGATCTGCCCGCGCCCACGCCGGCTGAAGCAGCAGTAAGCGAAGCTCGCGCGCAAGTCGCAATTGCTGAAGCGCTTCTCGATAAGACCCGTGTGCGGGCTCCGCGTAGCGGCCGAGTGCTGATCCTTCGCGCCAAGACCGGTGAGATGGTTGCACCCTCCCCAATGCAGCCACTGGTCGTCATCGGCGACATGGGTGGTCTGCAAGTAACGGCCGAGGTCGACGAAGCCGACGTTGCCAAAGTTGAAGTCGGTCAAAAGGCCTACGTGAAGTCAATCAGCTATCCGGGCAAAGAGTTCGAAGGCAAGGTGGCGAAGGTGGCTCCAGCTCTGGCGCAGCCCGTCATCAAGCAGCGCGGTGCGCGGCGGCCGACGGACGTTGAAATCCTAGAAGTCACGATAAATCTAGAGGGGGATGCGCCGCTATTGCCGGGCATGCGGGTAGACGCCTTTTTTCGTAAATAGCCCGATAGAGGCGATCACTCCGAGGCCTCCTGCCCGGCCGAGGAAGCCGCGGCGGCCCAAGCCTTCCCGCAGGGCCGTCCGCACAATGCTGGCGCAGGCCCTGTGACGAACCCAGTTAACTGGTTAATGAAACCCGCCTCCACGGCTGGCGGCGGTTTTTTTTCTCTCTAAAAGCCTTTGTTTCCCGTTCTTTTAGTGCCCTGAGGCATTTGTTTTAGGCGGGTGTTGCCTGCGGAACAGCGCCACGGCGCCTTCTCCCGCATTCTCCAGACAACGACAAACCGGCGGCACCCGTTTTCTAGCAACGAGCCGCCCAGCTACTGGAGAGTGCAATGCAAGGGCGGATCATCAAATTCAACGAGTCGCTGAATGTCGGCGTCATCAAGACGACCGATGGGCGGAAAGTTCGTTTCGGAAGCAACGAAGTCGTCAATCCTAACGGTCGTCTCGTCGGCTATGACGTCGACTTCGTCGCGCCGCGTCCGGGGCAAACACCGCAGGACATCATCCTGCTCACCGGTTCGCCGTGGACGGTCTTTTCGGGGCCGGGCAAGAAAGCTGCCCAGCCGCTGCAGGGAAAGGGCGCGTAATGACCCGGACCTTTGATCAAACCGACGTTCCTTTCGTTAATGCCCGGGAAATGGCGACAGCGCTGCGCGCAGTCGTTGAGGCCGAGCGCGCCAGGGTATTCTTCGAGGGTGTGGATGATAGCGACCGCGGCATGATTGAAGGCGCGTTCTGGAAGATTTTTGATGGGGAAGCCGCACAAGGTGGGATCATCCTGCTCAGATTGTGGTGCCTTATCGATGCGCTGCAGTCGCGGCGGTTGAAGGCCCGGCTGTTTGATCGTGGATTTGACTTCCTGAATTCCGCTGTTGCTGCTGCTGCTGATCTTCGACTCAACCTTGACTGGGGCTTTGCTCCGCAAAAGTTGATCTGGGGCATTGATCGTGCCGAAGCACTGCAGCGCACACACCAGCCCCTGCGTGTTGACTTTGGGGTTGCAAGGCATCCGCAGGCGGAAGCTGACATCGCAGCCTGAGGCGGCTCCATCGCCGTCTCGTGCCGATAAATTCGCCCACCGACTTGTTCCTGAGACTTGGCCGTGAAACAACGAGGTTGCGGATGTCCAGGTTATTCACGGAGCAGAATGTGGGCGGCGGGACTCATGACGACGAGCAAGACTCAGAAGGCGTGACTCTTGATCGTGGCTATGGTCGGCCGCCGAGCGGCCGAAAATCCAGACCGTTTACGATGCTGCTTTTGGGCATGGCACTAGGCGTCGCCGCTTTAGGGCTGACGATCGTGCTGTTGGGCTTGGGGCCGCTGGTAGAGATAAGCGACGAGGAGGTGGAGGCTCCGGCTGCGAAGGTTGCAGCTGAAGAGGCCGCGGAGACCGAAGTCGTCGAGTCCGGGCGGCGTCTGGATGTTTTGCCGGGCGTGCGATCTGTTGCACCGCAAACGCCGTGGCTGAAACTCGATGCTTCCACGACGCTAACGCGCATCGGTGTCGGTTCTTGTCTTGGTCAGCGTCAGCCGCAGCCTATTTGGGACAGTATTTTGCGGCTGGAGCCGCGTCCACAACTGTTCATGATGCTCGGTGATAACGTCTATGGCGACTTCAAGAAGCGTGATGCGAAGGAGCTCATCCAGGCTTACCGGGATCAGTCGGTGCGGCCGGAGCTGGCGCGCGCGCGACAGGCGATGCCGTTCCTGGCTACCTGGGATGATCACGATTATGGCAGCAACGACAGGGGCGCGGATTTCCCCCACACGGAGATCTCCTCAAAGCTGTTTCATGATTTCTGGCAGATGGAGCCTGAGAGGCCTTTCGATGAAGGCATCTACTATTCGCGCATCTTCGGACCGGAGGGGAAGCGGGTTCAGGTCATCATGCTAGATACCCGCTCGTTTCGCTCTGAGCTGAAGCGCAAGACAAAAAGCTTTAAATACTGGGGCCGATACGAGCCGATTGAAGATCCAGAGCGGACCATGCTCGGCGATGCCCAGTGGGCGTGGCTCGAAGAACAGCTTTACGAGGCCGCGGACGTCCGGCTCATTGTGACATCGGTACAGATGCTGGCGGACGGTCATGGCTTTGAGCGTTGGGGTAACCTGCCGCTTGAGCGAGACCGTTTCCTCAGACTTTTAGATGATACGGGTGCCCGGGGCGTGGTGCTGTTGTCGGGGGACCGGCACAACGGAGCGCTCTATCAGACCGAGCTGGATAACGGCCAGCGGCTTCCAGAAATGACGTCAAGCTCATTGAACCGCTCCTACGGTCCAGCCAAGGACGGGAAGACGCGCGAGCGCATGAGCAGGATGTACAATCAGGAGAACTTCGGGCTGGTGGATGTTGACTGGCGCTTGCGCAGGCTGTCTTTGACACTCAAAGACATGGACGGCGACATACTCGACAGCCTCTCTGTAAAGTTCAGAGATCTGGGCATCGACTAAGTGATGGGCAAGGTGCCTGGATCAAACATGCTGGAACTGATATATATCAAATCGCGAATGCTTGGCTTCGTTCATAGCTCGCTGGCACGTTTCTCGTTCAGGCTCCGGCCGAGAGCGTGTTAAACGAACAAACCACATCGGAGCTGGGGAGACATCCATGCGAGCACTTGTATTTCTTATCGGTCTTGTTTGTTTCATTAGCGCAGCAACGTCGGCAGAGCTGAAGACCTACATGGTCAAGGGAGAATTTGACGAGGTCGCATTCGACGTGGAATCGACGATTGTCGATCGTGGCCTCGTGATCGACATGAAGGGCGATGTGGGTGGCATGCTGCAGCGGACCGGCAAGGATGTCGGTGCAGGCAAGGAAATCTACGTGGGTGCCAAGTACTTCACGTTCTGTTCGGCGGTGCTGACGCGCAAGATGATGGAGGCGGATGCAGCGACGATGGGCTTTTGTCCGTATTCGATCTTTGTTTATGAGACGAAGGCAAGACCCGGTGAAGTCGTGGTCGGTTATCGCCGGACCACCGGGGGTGACAGCAAAGCGGCCGGCGCGGCACTGTCGGAGGTCGATACCTGGCTTGACGGCATCGTGCGCGAGGCGGCCGGCAAGTAGCTTGCCGGGCAGCCAAGCTAGCGTATGCGCATGAGCAGCCCGGTGGCGTCATCGGACTGCTTCAGGCGGGGGTGCCCGAGACAAGCGGAATCATCTGCTTCAAGGCCGCGAAGCTCGTCGAGGAGGCTGGCGAGCCCTTTGGCCTTGGCGGTCTCCAGGAGTGTTTGAGCATCGTAGCGCTCAAAGATTTCGACAAGGCGCATCAGTCCGTCGGTCGCCAGCAGGACATGTGAGCTGCTTGTGACCGGCAACCGGCCTGTGGTGATCAGCTCACGTGGTGGCGGGGTTATGGAGATGACACCGTAGCCGCCGGGCAGGTTCAAGTTTTCGCCGCGCCCTTTGCGCAATTGCGGAAGCAGTTCAGATCTGCGTTCGGCCTCGGTGCTCAAAGTCTGTTTCTGGCGCAGCCGCTGCAACGCTGAGGCGAGCCTGCTATCTCCGGTGTCAGGACCGCCAACACCGATGCTCTTGAGGCCCGCTGGCGTTTCAACAATGAGAGCGCAGTCACCAAGGCTGACCCACTCCAGATCGCCGCAGCTGGTGCGGATGATCGTAGCCGCGGCAGACGGGTGCTCCCAGCGCGCAGCCGGCTGGCGGCGGGACTGGCGAACAAAGGTGTCGGCGAGGTGTTTGGAGACCCTGGCAGGCACATTTGCTAGATCGTCAAGGTGCTCTGTTGTCATCGCCTGAAGGCAGAGCTGGGTGTGCTCAGCAAGCCAGGCGGCGTCCGAGTGCTCGCCGACAAGCGGCGCCTCGACGAGATCGGTGGCCCCGTCGATGACCCAGGCCAGCGTGCCGGCCGAACCTGCCCGGTCCTCGTTATGTGAGCCTGATCCCCGGCTTGCTATGTCTAGGACCTCGATATGCATTTTCCTTCATCTCATGGTGCAGCCAACGGTCCGCTACCGCGTATGGCAAGCGTTTGCTATCTGTGGTGAGGCAATTACATGGAATGCGCATGACAGGGTTGGGCCGGTGGTTGTGATTTGATCGCTGCACTCACAAGTGATTTGCCCGTGTTCACGTCCGGTGGGTCTAGTTCGCAAATGAACTAAGACTGGGATGGTGCTCGTTCTCAGGGTCTCTTCTTGTTAGCGCCGCAATTGTGCCGCCCGAAAGGGGGCAGGTTATATCGGTGGGGTGCCGAATTTGGGGTTATTCAACAAACAAATCCATATCAATCTCGCGCTGCAAGGCGGGGGTGCGCATGGCGCATTCACCTGGGGCGTGCTTGACCGGTTGCTTGAAGAGGACCGGATTGAGATTGGCTGGGTGAGCGGCACCAGTGCCGGAGCGGTTAACGCCGTGGCCTTGGCCGATGGTCTCGCCGAAGGAGGCCCGGAGGCGGCGCGCGCGAAACTCGGAGCCATCTGGCACAGGGTGCACAAGGCTGGCGTTCCCGATCTGATGCGGCTCAATCCGTTTCTTTACAGTCTGAGCCGGCTGCCGGCGGTGGCTCAGATGGCCAGCTTGCTGTCGCCCTACGAGTTCAATCCGCTGGGCTTTGACCCGATGCGTCAGCTTCTCAATGAGAACTTGGATTTCGAGCGCCTGCGGACGCGTTCGCCGGTGGAGCTGCTGATCTCGGCAACTGACGTCGCAACGGGCCAGGCCCGGCATTTCCGGCGTGCGGAGCTGACTGTTGAAAGCGTGCTCGCCTCGACGTGTCTGCCGACGCTGCATCATGCGGTCGAGATTGACGGGCGGGCATATTGGGACGGAGGCTTTTCTGCAAATCCGGATCTCGTCACGGTCGCCGGCGAAAGTCCGGTGGACGATACGCTGATTGTGCAGATCAACCCGACCGCCATCGGAGCTTTACCGACGGGGGTTCGAGAAATCAGTGACCATGCCAATACGCTGACATTCAACGCGCCGTTTCTGCGCGATATTGAAATCATCGAAACCGCAAGGAAAACCCGAAAGTCGGCTTGGATTTCCGGGAGCGGGCCGATGGCGCGGCTTGCCCGGCACAGGTTCCATCTCGTTGAGGCGGGCCGTTACACGAGCGTATTGAAACCCGACTCAAAGGCGCTGCCGGATTGGGGGCTTCTTACCTACCTGCATAGCGCGGGGCGGTCGGAAGCGGGAAAGTGGATCGAACGGCACCTGAGGGATGTCGGCCGGCGATCGAGTGTCGATTTTCAGAAGCGCTATTTGCAGGTGGGTACGTGCGAGCTACCGGCTGAAACCAAACCTGAGCTGAGCTCGGTTGGCGGAGACGGCGGCCAAGACGAGTCGCCGCCGGTGCGGCGGCGGGCGTGAATAGTGCGTGGCACCTCAGCTGATGAGCTTAGCGTAGCCCTGGGCTGTCGCCTCATTGATAAGCGACCGGTAGGCACCGTGACGCGCGTGCTGTGGGGTAATCTCGCCGAGGTCCTCTGCAGCGATGTCGTCGCGCTGGGCATAGACGATTGGCGAGCAGACCGGAATGAGGACCGCGCCCTGCTTGTTCAGCGTTGTGATGAGGCCGCGCATGTAGCCCGTCTGATCGAGCTGGGAAAGCATGATCATGCGCATCGCGCCCTTGGTTAGTGAAACCAGGTGGACGAACATGGAAGAGGCCGGCACGTAGATGCGTCCGCGATGCTGGTAGGCTACGTCGGGCCGGTCGCTTTCCTCAAATAGCAGGCTCGGCCATGCAGGATCCCAGATGATGTCGGTACGATAGGCCACATAGGATTCGGGCTGGGAGAATGAGGGCCTGACGGTAAGATAAGTCCCGATGTAGTGGTCGACCGCGGCCTTGGTGTAGGCGCCCATGTAGACGGGAGCGACAAGGCCGCCCTCACCTTTCAGCTCCATCGGGCCCGAGACAACAGCTCCGCTCCATGCCTCTTTGATTGATCCGAAGTCGAGACCCAGAACCGCGCAGACATCGAACAGGGTCTGGTCGCGGACTTGCCGGCCGGCAATCAAATTCTGCACGGTCTTTTCGTGACAACACGCCGTGTCGGCGAGTTCGGCCTGGGTCATTTTCTTTTCGATCATGGCGGTGCGGATTCTTGAGATCGCAGCAGCGCGCTCGCTTGGAATGGTGTGCTCCGGCATTGGGTCTCACTCAGGTGGGTACAGGCAGATGTACCCTAGGTAACAGCGGTGCGATCTTGCGGTGTGTTAGCGGAAATTATCGGAGTTTGCAGTCATTGCGCAATCAGCAATCGGCGGGGAAGCGGCGTTTGCTGAAATTACCGCGGACTAGGCGGCGGCGGGCTCGTCATTCCTGTCGAGGCGAAGCACTCTTAAACGCATGAAGGGCGAAGTAGAGGACCGCAGAGGTCTTGGGTGGAGAGAGCCCTCAAGAAAGCGATCATGGATCATCGGGGTTTTATCACGTAGTCCTTTTCCAACCAGACTTATTGTCGGCGGCGCGTCGGGATGCAACCGCACCAAGCGTCCTGTGCCGCCATTTTCGAGGGTCCTGCCGTCTGCTCGGACCAGTCGGCTGGAAGGGGGGCGCCGGTTCTCGAGACCGCCGGCTGGCCCCCGTACCTCGCTTAGGCATTCTCCCCAGCCAGGCCGTTCGACAGCGCTCGAAATCAAAAAAGGGCGCTGGCTTGGTGCCAACGCCCCTTTGATTTTGAGATGGTCGCTGCGCGCTGGTTTGGCCGCGAGCGAAGATGCGCGCGGTTAGCGCAGAACCGTTACGGTCACCGGAACAACACCGGCTTTCTGCATGCCAATCTTGTAGGCGGCCGCTTTCGACAGATCGATGATGCGTCCTTTGATGTAGGGCCCGCGATCGTTGATGCGGACGACAACCGAGCGGCCATTGCGCTTGTTGGTGACCCGGACGCGTGTGCCGAACGGCAGCGTCTTGTGGGCCGCGGTCATGGCTTTGGGGTTAAAATAGCCACCGGAGGCGACTTTCTGAGGCTGCCAGTAATAGGAGGCTTTGCCATAAAGCTTGCCGCCAGATGACTTGCCGTAGCTCTTTTTGGCGTAACGCTTTTTGGCGCTCTTTTTGTAGCTCTTCTTCGTGTAACGCTTCTTGCCCTTGCTGTATTTCTTTTTCGAGTAGCGCTTTTTGTTGCTGTAAGCGCGCTTCTTATAAGTCTTCTTCTTCACCACCTTGTAGCCGTTGCCGTTACAGGCATAGCTTGGGCCGTTGCATGTCCAGCCGGCTTGCGCGGCCTGGGCGTTGAATGCACCAAATGTCAAAAAGGCAACGAGTGCGACAATGATCGTGCGCATCTAAGTCTCCCTGCAGTGCCGGCAGTGTTGCGGCGCAACATTACCCTAGCTCCGAAGCTTTAATCCGAAGGCTGAGTAAGTTCGCTTTTTTGGCGCTTGGTCCGCCCGTCCGACGGTCCTACAGATTAATGTACCAACGCAACGTAATGCCAGAAACATATCTGCCGTCTTGCTAATCAGGATTGCATCCCACATCGCGTGGAACGCTATCCTTTCTGGCGGCGGCGAAGTCACACCCGCAGACCCATGACGTCAAGCTTTGAGATCGTGATGTTTGTTTCAGTGAAGGCTGGTGGTCTTTGAATCGAATGACCTTTTCGCCATCCGTCGTGAGCGGACTGTGACGGCGAGTCGCAGCTTCTTCTCGCAGTTGCGAACTTCGCGGCGTTATTTGCCGCAAACAGGTGTAGCAATCGCTGGAAAGCGCATCGCGATTTTGGCGAAGCCGGGCGGCTTACAGCTGGCCGACCTGGATGCAAAATGCGCCCACTGCTCCAACTGGTGTTATCAGAGGCTTGTCGTCCGGAGAGGCTCAAGGGGGCGCGAGGCAATCGATACGAAACAGCAGGAGAGCAGTGTGCCGGTCAGTTATGCCGAGGCGCTCGGCGTATGGCTGAAGATTGGGCTGCTATCGTTTGGGGGACCGGCGGCGCAGATTGCATTGATGCACCGCGTGCTGGTCGATGAGCGGCGCTGGTTCGGTGAGCGGCAGTTTCTGAGCGCCCTCAACTTCTGCATGCTGCTTCCCGGCCCAGAAGCCATGCAGTTGGCGACGTACGCCGGCTGGCGGATGCACGGAATCGCTGGCGGCCTGTCCGCTGGACTATTGTTCGTCGTGCCTGGGGCGGTGCTTGTGCTCGCCTTGTCGGTAATCTACGCGTACTACGGCCAGCTTCCTGCGATAGAGGTCTTGTTTCTTGGGGTTAAGGCAGCCGTACTTGCGATTGTACTTGAGGCCTTGATCCGGGTTGCGGGCCGGGCGCTACAGACGCGAGAGCACTGGTTGCTGGCCGGGCTGTCGTTCGTAGCGCTGTTCTTTTTCAATGTGCCGTTTCCGGTGGTCGTGTTCACGGCTGCTCTACTTGGTGCCTTTTCATCGTGGCGATCAGGTGAGGGCGCGATGGTTTTGCCATCGGAGGCGGCGACGGCTGGACCGGCTGCCGCGCGGCCGCGAACCCTACGCACCGTGGCGGTGTGGCTCGCCGTCTGGCTTGGGCCGCTGGTTTGTCTATGGCTCTTGCTCGGCGGCGATCACGTATTGGTCAAGCTGGGCTGGTTCTTTTCCAAGCTGGCGGTGGTCACCTTTGGCGGGGCCTACGCGGTTCTGGCCTACATGGCGCAGGAGGTGATTCAGGGTTACGGCTGGCTCAGTGTGGGCGAAATGATCGATGGTTTGGGGCTCGCGGAGACGACGCTTGGGCCGCTTATTCTGGTGACGGAATTCGTCGGGTTCCTGGCGGCATTCCGTGAGGGAGATGGTGCCGGTCTGATGCTGGGGATCGCGGGCGCCATCGTTACGCTATGGGCGACTTTCGCACCTTGCTTCCTTTGGATCTTCGCAGGCGCCCCCTACGTCGAGCAGCTGCAACATGCGGTGCGGCTAAGAGCGGCGCTGGCTGCGGTGACGGCTGCAGTTGTTGGGGTCATTTTGAATCTCAGCTTGTGGTTTGGGCTAAGGGTTTTGTTCGGGCAGTTTGACACAGTCGATTTGGGTCTCATGTTGCTAGAGGTGCCGGTCCTTCCGTCGCTTGACTGGAGAGCGGCAGTTCTTGCGGTTCTTGCCGGCGTCGCCTTGTTCCGATTCAAAGCAGGTGTCATGGTGACGCTTATGAACAGCGCGGTGGCTTCGTTCGCACTTTCGCTTGTTTAGCGAAGCGCTGCGTGTTCCAAGGAATTATGGCGATGAATTACTCTTTAGCCTTCGCGGCATTGGTTTATACCTTTGCTATTGTGTGGTTGCCTGCAGGTCCGGCCAGTGCGCGCATTAAGTGCAATAATGGCTACCAGATTGTCGACGGCAATCGACTGGCGACGCCGTTTTGCCAGGACAACTATCTGGCGCAGGTCGCAAGGGAATACGGTACGCGAGTCTCAGCACGCGAGATCCGCAACAACCCCAACAAGAAGCGGGAAATCTGTGAGTTCATCGGACAGGATATCCGCGTCCTTCACAACTGCGAGTCCATCACACCGCAAGGCCGCGGCGGGACATTCTAGAGCAGTGTAGCCAGGGTGCGGCCCGAGGGGCTCATGTCTTCGACCCGTGTATCGCCAATTTCATGGGGATGTGGTTGGTCAGTCCTGCCGCAAGGCTCCCTGCAGAGTGCTGGGATCCAGGTTCGGGGTCACCTCCGAGGCGTCCTTTGGCCGACGGACACGTCCGTCAAACTGAGCGCCTTCGGAGATTGCCAGCTTCTGGTGCAAGATGTCGCCGTTGACACGTGCGCTCGGCATAAGAGCCACCGATGACCCTTTCAGCGCGCCTTGGATCTCGCCCTCGATTTTTATGACGTTGGCGGTCACCGTGCCGGTCACTTTGCCATTGGGGCCGATGACGACTTCCTGACCGTTGATGTCGCCCTGGATAACGCCGTTGATGTGCAGGCTGCTTTGGGAAACCACCGTGATTTTCTCGCCGACGATCGCAAGGTCGTCACCGATAACGGACGTAGTGCCGGAGGGTGAGGGCGCTGCGGCTGATAGGTTAGACGTGGTGTCGTTCTTCGCAGGCTGCAGACTTGATTGATTGGCTGGATTGCCGACTGGCGGCGGCTGTTCCTGATTACTACGCTCGAACACGATTTCTCTCCCTCGACGTTGGGTTCCCGCGGGGAATGCAACATGCCTCGTTGAAGGGCCGATGTCGAGCAACGTTGCGGCCCACCGAGCAGGTGGGCGAACAGGTGTGTCCGGGAAATCCCGTCGACGAGCAGTATGTCGGTTGGATCTTGCAGCGGTCCCTTTTGCCGTTAGTGGGCTGACGGCTAGTTATCGTATACGCCACGTCCAAGCAGCCAGACAAATGCGACGGCGGATAGGCCGCCGGCAAGCGGCAGCCAAGATTCGATCACGGGCATGACCATGGATCGGCCGGCCGCCAAGCCCAGACCTTGTGCGCCGCTCGAGAAAAACAAGTACCAGAAAGCAATCTGGATGAGGCAGGCGGCGGCGATTAGCAGCAAGAACAGGAATGCCGGCCAGCGGCGCAGACCCAAGGTGCGGTAGCGCTTGAAAATCAGCCAGCTGGCGAACACGACAGCGATGAGGGCGAGACTGGCCAGCCCATAGAAGCTGAACCAGCGGGAGCCAGCAGCGTGGTGCAAGACGAGGCCAAGGGCTAGGAGGGCGCTAAACAAGGTGAGGAGGTTGGCTAGGTAGGCACGGGCATCCATGTATTTGCTCCAAACGTCGTCTCGTTGGGCGGGTGGTGCGGCTGTGGCTTGTGCTGACAATCGGAGTGACCGTGCTGACAGAGCCACAGCTCGCAAGTGTTTTACCGTCTAATTCCGAATTCAGCTTCCACCTAGTGCGAATCTCGCTTGTCACCAGGACTGCAACGCGCTTCGTTACCGGCCGACAGGTACTCTACGGGGGCTTAGCATGTCAGCTGGGGCACGTATCTTTGTTGCGGTGAATTTCATCATCCTGGGTTTGTCGTTCATCGCGACGACTGCGGTTCTGTATTACGAGTTCGGTGTCGACCATAATTTTGGTGCCAGTGCGGGCACCGATTGGACGGCGCTGGCGGCCTACTATTCGCATCTTTTCGTCTTCTTCCCGACGTTTGGTGTCCTGGCGCTGATCGCGCTCAACGTTCCCGCCTCCATTCTCGTTGACCTCTACTGGAAATACGTTCCGAACGGCAAGGTCCGGTTCATGATCGGATACATGGTTGCGATCCTGCTAGCGCTGATCGCCGGTAGCGTCATCGGAAGCGGTGGCAGCCTGAAGTCGGTGTTTGAAATCAAGCCCGGCGTCCTGGAGATGGATCAAGGAGATCCCGAGGGTTGCGCGCAATCAGACGAGGCATGTCTGCGTGCTCCGGTCGTGAATTCACTGGCTTCGGTGCGTGCGGAAGCCAAGAAGCGCGCAGGCATGTCGAAATTTGTGCGGGACTGTGCACCAGACCCGCTCATTGGCGATCACCCTGAGCGCAAAGCAAGGCGCTACTGCTTTGTGACGCAGACGCTAATCGATGCGGAGAGCTGCTGCAGGGCGCAGGAACGGTTTTCCCATACCCTGTCCCAGCTGTACCAGGCCGGGGACAACCGCGCCATCACGGGTCTGGTTCACCGCTATCTGCTGCCATTCAAGGTGTTCTTCTTGCTGCTCGTATTCACCATCGCGATTTTGCTGGTGGTGCGGCACAAGACGCTGGAAGCTCACTACGAACCTTATCTTAGCAAGCTACAACGCGGCGTGTTGATCGGGGCTGCAGCGATGCTGGTCTGGCCGTTGATGAACCTGGCGTTCCTGCAGTCGTCAGGTCTGCTTTATGGTACCGCCCATGCCAGCGTTTATCGCGATGTTTCGCCTTTGATCCTGGCCGCCTATGTGCTGTGGGCGCTGTTGTTGGTTTTTTACTTTTTCAAGTCCTACGACCAGGCGGACAAGGACTTTGAGAGTGTGGGCCGCATGGCAGGTGTGGTTGGTTCGCTGGTGGCGGCGGCGAACTACCAGACAATCATCGACTACGCCGTCAGGATAGCGGGAAGCGGTGTGACGTTCTGGACATTCGGCGGCATCTTTCTGATCGTCGTTGTGGCGTTCTTCTTCGTCGTGCTGCAGCCCAAGAAGACGCCGATGGGCGGGCTGAAACTCGACAAGTAAGCCGGTTGACCGTCATGCAGCCTTAGATGTGGCGTGGGCAGCGTCGATCCAGGCCTTGATCTTCTCAATGTCGGGAGGGTCGCCTTCGCGCAGCATTCTCTGACCAGCCTGGGTTGCGGCAAACGCAAGGATGGCGGCGGAGAGTTCCCGCGGTTCTGCCTCGGCGAGGTCCTCGCTGAAGCGGTAGCCCGCGCCCACCAGCAACTTGGATTGCGTAACGCGAAGGCCTGGGATCGAAAGCATCAGTCGTGCTTCATCCTGCCAGCGATTGACGGTGGATTCCGTGATGCGGCTGTCGGCGAGGCCGGATGCGAGCTTGGCTGGATCGGCTTCAATAAGGTCGGAGACCTTGATGACGCCCAGGCCTTCCAACCGTTCGCTCATCTTTCTGCCAATCGAAGGGGCGGTTTCGACGTCGCTATCAAGTTCGAGATAGCGACGCAGTTCCCGGAGCTCCTTGCTCTTGACTGGAATTTCCGGCAAGCGGGGCGAAGCATCATCGCCCGTAGTGGCTGGCTTGGCGGGGGCGATCCCGAGGAGGCTTTGACGGGCAGACTTGTCGCGCCCGCTCTTGACCCGTTTGGCGCGCTCGGCGGACCGACTGGCTGCTCTTGGTTTGAGGACCTCGGCTTTGTAGAGTTCCCGGATAGCGCGGTCGTCTTCGGGAAGGGTCTTTTCAACCTTGCCGGTCGCGAGCAGTTCATCATGCATCGCCTCGACCTGGCGGCGTACCTGAGCGTCCTCAATGCGGTTCAGAACCCAGCGAACCGGTATGGTGAGCCCGGCGAGCACGCCTTGCGCGGTGAGGTTGATCCTGGGCGGTGCGATGCCTGCTTCTTCCACAGCGCGGTCTAGGATATGGGCGAAGCCTGTCTTGGCGAAGACCAACAGGTTGCCGATGAGTTGTCGGCCGACCGGGTCGAGGCCTTTTTGCGGATCGACTACGCCGATGTTGATATCGTAATGCGCAAGGAGGCGTTCGTAGTGCTGGTGACTCGTTTCGGCGCCCAGACAAACATATTCCTGCAGCCAATGTTCGCCACTTCCGGGTGCTGGTGCAGCCGTTGCCCGGCGCTGGAGGGCTTCAGCGATCAGCGATTCATAGGATTTGCTTATCGACCATTCGGTGGCGCGGTGGATTGCATTTTCAGCCTCAGATTGGGCGGTGTGGAAGGGTTGCACGGGGTCGGTGAAATAGTGTGAAAGGATGCCGGCGCACCAGGCGGCCTCGGTCCAGTCCTCGGCCTTGAGCGCATCGACCAGGTGCCGGTACCAGTTGCGTGCCTTTTCCGGCGCTCCGCCCCAGTAATCATCGGAGGGGTGGAGGACGTGATTTTTAAAGTCCTTGAATTCCTTATCGGGGGCTTTCGCACCTTCAACATAGTGCTTGGCCTTGGTCAGGAAGAACCGCCGCCAATTCTGCGCGTCTGGCCCTTGAAGGAGGCGCAGGGCATCCAGCGCCAGTTTATGATGCGTGCCGGAAGCATGGGCTGCCCGGATAATATGGAAGGCCAAGGTCATGCGATTTCGTCCGCCAAAGAAAATCGGTTTGCCGCGCAAGGTAAGGTGAGTCGCAAGAAATTCGGAATGAATCGGTGTGAACTCGTGCGGAAAACAGTGATCGCTCGCCACTCGTTGCGCGTAGTTCTTGCTGCAAATTGCACGGTCGATGAGCGATATGACAGGGCGTAAATCCAAAGAACAGCCGGCAGGAGCAGGTTCCAAGCAGTTGATCGTCGTCCTCGGAGATCAGCTCAGTTTGAAGATTGCCAGCTTAGAAGCAGCGGTCCCGGAGAGGGATGTCGTGCTCATGGCCGAAGTGGGCTCAGAGGCCACCTATGTCAGACATCACAAGAAGAAAATCGGGTTTATCTTTTCGGCCATGCGGCACTTCGCCGATGACTTGCGGAAGGCCGGATGGACGGTCGATTATGTGCGGCTTGATGAACCAGCGAACAGCGGTAGCCTCACGGGGGAGGTCCACCGGTCCCTCATGCGATTCGGCGACGTCGACCGGATTTTGGTGACCGAACCTGGCGAATGGCGCGTGCTTAAGGAGATCGAGGCTTGGCAAGGCGACCTGAGAATTCCGGTCGACCTTCACCAAGACACTCGGTTCATTTGTTCGCGGGTTGAATTCGTGCGGTGGGCTGATGGGCGCAAGCTTTTGCGCATGGAAGATTTCTACCGGGAAATGCGCCGAAAGACAGGTCTCCTGATGGAGGAAGACGGGTCTCCGTCCGGAGGCAAATGGAACTTTGACTCGCAGAATAGGAAGCCGGCGAAGCAGAGCCTTTTCATCCCGCGTCCACCACGTTTCGAAGCGGATGAGACGACGAAAGATGTCCTCAAGCTTGTTCAGTCCCGCTTTGGGGATCACTTTGGAGATCTCAGTCCCTTTTCGTTCGCGGTTACGGCCAAACAGGCAAAGCAACTGTTTGATGCGTTCGTCAAAGAAGCGCTCTCGCAGTTTGGCGACTATCAGGACGCGATGCTCACTGGGGAGCCGTTTCTTTTCCACTCGCTCGTGTCGTTCTACATCAATGTTGGGTTGCTCGACCCGCTTGAGGTCTGCCAAAGCGTCGAAGCTGCCTACAGAAACGGTCATGTCCCGCTTAATGCGGCGGAGGGTTACATCCGGCAGGTTATAGGCTGGCGGGAGTACGTTCGCGGGATTTATTGGTTGAAGATGCCCGGCTATGCGAATCTCAACTTCTTTGAAAACAAGCGCCGATTACCGGAGTTCTATTGGACAGCGGAAACCGACATGGCGTGCGTGCGGGCGGTCGTCGAGCAGACTCGCGAGCATGCCTACGCGCATCACATTCAGCGATTGATGGTGACCGGGAACTTCGCACTCATCGCAGGCATTGATCCGGCTGAGGTGCACGCGTGGTATCTCTCGGTCTATGCGGATGCCTATGAGTGGGTGGAGCTTCCAAATACTCTGGGCATGAGCCAGTTCGCCGATGGCGGTTTGTTGGGATCGAAGCCCTACTCGGCGAGTGCTAACTACATCAACAAAATGTCGGACTATTGCGTGGGCTGTACCTACAATGCAAAGTCCCGGAGTGGTGAAAATGCGTGCCCGTTCAATTATCTTTATTGGGACTTTCTGGCGCGCAACGAAGATAAGCTATCTGGCAATCACCGCATGAAGATGGTGTATGCTACCTGGCGCAAGATGGCTGAACTGGACCAGCACGCTCTTCGAGCGAAAGCCAAAGCGTTTCTTGATGATGTGGCGCCCGAACCTTGACGCCAAATGGCGCCATGGTCTGTTACATCAACGCCCCTCACGCCACCATGCGAGCGACATCAGGCCGAGCAATGCTGCCAGTGCGGCGAAGCCCGTGAACATCGGGGTGAGTTTGACGCCGCGCGTGACATAAGCCTGGCGGTCTTTGAGGCCAAGCCAACCGGAGCCCGCAAGTACCCGGGCATTCTTCAACATGGAGATACGCGGCATCGTTATCGAGGCCGGGTCGCTGCTCGCCAGCAGTCCGGCGGATTTCGTCCAGGCGGTTCCACCGCCGGTCGCCGAGGTAATCGATTTGAGCTTCTTGTCGGTGGCGGTCACTTCGCTCATTTCGCGGGTGTCTTCGGTGCCGGCGTAGGCGACGGCGGAGAGCTTGCCGACAGGTGGAAGGCCGTCGGTCTCGGCCTTGTACAGTCCGGGCAGGTCAACCTTTATCGTGCCCCGCCAAATGCCTGGTGAGGCTGGTTGCAGGTCTACCTCTACCTTTTTGCCGCCGGGCGTCAGGAGTGTGATGGGATCGATCGTCTCAGACATGGAGTGGCGCTCAACGGTGAGGTCAAGACCCTTAGCGCTGGCCATCAGGCGTTCGTCTTCGAGGTCGGGCTCCTTCATCAGCCAATGTGACAGCTTGCGAAGCAGATCAGAGTGCGGGCCGCCACCTTCAAAACCGCGGGCCCACAGCCAGGCGTGGTCGGAGGTCAGCAGGGCGATACGTCCCTCACCGCGCCGATCGAGAACGAGCAGGGGTTTGTTTTCGGCGCCGTTCATTAGAATGCGGCCGCGGTTGGTGCGGACATTGACATCGACCTGGCGGAACCAACGCCCCCAGCTCGGTTTGCCGTCCTTAGGGCCGGCGCCAGGGAGATTGCGCGTTACCGGGTGGCGGGCACCGTCTTCGGATAGTTTCGGCTTGAACGGCTTTTCAATGACGCGGCCCTGCGGCGTTCCGGGGATGACGGGGCTGAGAGGAGTCCGGAACAGGCTAAAGCGCCCGGCGAAATCGTCGCCGGCGGCGATGAGAACGGCGCCGCCATGTTCATTCACGTAGCGGGCGATGTTGTCATAGTAGCCTAACCGCAGAATGCCCCGATGCTTGTAGCGATCAAAGATGATGAGATCGAAATCGTTGATCTTGTCGGAGAACAGCTCCCGCGTCGGGAAGGCAATCAGCGATAGCTGGTTGATCGGCGTGCCGTCCTGCTTTTCAGGCGGCCGCAAAATTGTGAAGTGGACGAGGTCGACGGCGGCATCGGACTTGAGCAAATTGCGCCACGTGCGTTCGCCGGCATGTGGTTCTCCGGATACCAATAGCACGCGCAGATTTTCACGCACGCCTTCGGCGGCAACGACAACACGATTGTTGGCGGGAGTGAGCTCGCCTTCAGCGGTTTCGAGTTCGACCTCGAGGATATTCGTACCGGCGTGCGGGAAGGGCAGTTCGATGGTTTCCTTGCGGCCGATCGTCGTGATGCGTGTTTCGTCCGGCTGGCCTTCGCGGCGAATCTTGAGGCGGACGGCGGAGCTTCTGGTGCCGGTCTTGCCTGTTTCGACCACGCGCAGTTCTATGTCTCGGGACTGACCGACGATGCCGTATCGCGGCGCCGTCAGGATCTCGATGCGGCGATCGAACTCGCCGGGACGGCCGGTGAGCAGTGCGTGAACCGGTGCATCGAAGCCTAGCGCGGCGGCTTTTTCGGGCACGTCGTGGGCCTGACCGTCGGTGATCATGATGGCACCAGCAATGCGGTCGGGAGGGGTGTTGGACAGGGCTTTGTTGAGGGCAGCGAATAGCTCAGTGCCGGTGGCACGGCCATCGGTTCCCGACTTGGCCGTGACCCACTTCACGTCGAGGTTGTCGATGCGGCCGAGACGGGTTTCCAGTTCCTTGCGGATTGCAGCCGTCTGCTCGGGACGACCGGCGAGGGCCTGGCTGGTGCTTTCATCAACGACAACGATAGCTATGTTGGCCAGGTAGTCGCGTTCTTCCTCGCGCAAGGTGGGGTTGGCGAGTGCGAGCAGCATGGCGATAACAGCCAGGCTGCGCAGCGATGCGCCGCGCGTGCGTCGGAAGAACAGTAGCCCGATGAGCAGTGCCGCCAGCGCCATCAGCGTCCAGAATAGCGGCAATGGAATCAATGGGGCGAAGTCTATCGACCAGTTCATAGAGGCGGTGGCTCCACTATTGGCCCAATCGTTCCAGCAGGGCTGGTACGTGGACCTGATCGGCTTTGTAGTTGCCGGTCAATGCGTGCATGACGATGTTGATGCCGGTGCGAAACGCCATCTCGCGTTGGATTTCGCCGCCGGGAACAGTCGGGTAGAGGGGGCGTCCGCGCGGGTCGAGGGCCCAGGCGGAGGCGAAATCGTTGGACGTGATAAGGATCGATGTGACGCCATCGGCACGGCGGGCTTCGCGCGGTGCGGTGGCATCAGGTACGCCGCCGGCCTCGACCCAGAGCTGCCCCCCGTCCCAGCGGCCGGGGAACTGGCGCAGCAGGTAGAAGGATTTGCTCAGCACATGGCCTTCGGGAACCGGCTCCAGGCGCGGAATGTCGAGCTTGCCGACAATGCTTTGCAAGGGTGTTTGTTCGCGTCCCGCCGAGGGCAAGCCTGAAGGCATGCCGGTTCCCTGATCGCGGGTGTCGAAGATGATCATGCCGCCCTGTTTCATGTAGGCGTCGATCTTGGCGAGGGTCTTTTCAGGTAGCGGATCGGCATCCGGTTCAACAGGCCAATAGAGAACCGGGAAAAATGAAATCTCATCAGTTACGATGTTGACCGGCATCGGGTCGCCTGGGATCACCGCTGTGCGAAGCTTGAGGACACGCGACAAACCGGCAAGTCCGATGCGGCTTGTTTCATCAACGCGGGCGTTGCCGGTTATCACGTAACCGAACGTGACATCGCCGGTGGCCTGCAGGGCGCGCGCCTCAAGGGCGCCAGCCGATTGCGCCACGGTTGGACTTGGCAGTGAAAAAAGGGTTCCCATGGCGGTGAGCAAACCCAGCACAATGAGCGATGCGCGAACCCTTCCGCTGCCAGTTCTCAGTAGACTTGCCCCGCCCTGCATCAGCAAAACCGCGATCATGTCGAACAGGATCAAGGCCATCGCAGCAGCCAGAAGCCACGGTTTCAGAGGTTGTGCCTCTGCACTCGAAAATCCCATGTGAGTGACGCTTGAAGGAAGCGCCGGGAGCGGGTTCAGTTCTGTCTCAGGGCGAATAATATTTAGAGCGCGTGGTGCGCCAGATGAGCCGTAGTAGCCCGGCGGGTGATCGGCGCCGGCGAAGACTTTGGCGAACTGGCCAACGGGAATTGCGCGTGCTGTCGGCGGCGGTGGGCCAGGCTGGCCGAAACCGTCAAGTGTTTCAAATGGGCTCAACGCGCCTCCTTCACTGGCGCCCTGGGCGGCGTCTACCGCGGCCGCCCCGGAGATTTCACCGGAGGCCGGACCGCCCAGCCGTCCCAGACTGATGATCCGGTTAAGCATATCAACAAACAGGCCTGAGATCGGCACGTTCGACCAATCCGTATTGGCAGTGATGTGGAACAGCACGACCAGGCCATCGCCGCGCTTAGCGGCGGTAACAAGTGGTGTGCCGTCTTCCAGCCGTGCCCAGACGTTGATCTCGGTCCCGATCTGGGCAGGATCGGCGAGTACCTGGCGCCTAATGGTGACGTCATCGGGAATCTCGAGCCCGGCGAAAAGGCTGGTGTCGGCAAATGGGCTGAGCTTTTGAGGGGTCGACCAGGACAGGGCGCCGCCAAGCGTACGCCCACCGATGCGCAACGGGACAGGCAGCAGGTCATCGCCGCCTTTTTCAAGACGCGGGCCGGCGAAGCGAACCAGTAGTCCGCCTTCTTCCACCCAGTCAGCGGTTGATCCACGCGCTTCATCGGTCAAGGTGCCGATGTCGGCCAGGACCAGCACGCTGGCATTCTGCTTCAGTGCATCCTCGATGCCGGCGGCGACGTTTTTGTCCTTTGGCTTCACGATTTCAGCGGTCGGGCCGAGTGCCTTTTCGATGTAGTAGAAGGGCGCAAGAAGCGGCTGTGCCTGCTCACGGGATTCACCGGAAATCAGGCCGACACGTTGCCGGCGGGCGCGGGCGTCAAGCAGGCTGACGGCACCGGCTGATTGCTGTCCGGAAATGGCGATGCGGGTAACCTGATTACGCAGTTCAAGGGGCAGATCAAACTCCGCGACCTTTGAGCGGTCTCCCCGCGACAGGCTGAAGTTTGCGGTTCCCAGCAACTCACTTCGTGCCGAATAGGCATCCAGGCGACCCTCTTTCAGGCCACCGGCGGCGCGCACCACGCGGGCCTCCAGGCCTCCATCGGCGGAGACTCTCGCTTCAACGCCAAGCGGTGTGGTTCCAGCAGAATCGGAGACGACAGCAAACGTGCCGCCATCGGCAGCACGAGCGAGCTGTTCGGCAAACTCGACACTTTCACCGCTATGATCGACGCCATCGGTCAGCCAGACGATGTTGACGTTGCTCGATGAAGTGGCGGTGAGCAATTCTTCCAAGGCGGTGGCCGCGATCCCGCGAAGGGGCGGGAAGGGAAGCGGCTCAAGCGCACGTGCAGTGGTCCGGGCGGCGGCGGGGGCTTCGATCTTAGCTGATTTCGCAGCCGTTCCAGCGGTCGGCAGGATCATCACCGGCCGCGATTGGGCCTCGGCCACATTGATCAGTCGATCAATCATGCCTTTGCGGTCATCCCAGCCAGTTGCGGCAGCCCAGCCATTATCGACAACAATAACTAGCGGCCCAGAGCCTTGTAGTGCTGTTTGGCGTTCAGGGTTAAGGATCGGATTGGCCAGTGCCAAGATAATGAGCGTGGCAGCGAGCAGGCGCAGCAACAATAGCCACCAGGGCGTTTTGGCCGGGGTTTTTTCGCGGTTTTCCAGATCAGCCAGAATACGGGTCGCCGGAAAAAGGATCCTCTTGGGCAATGGTGGTGTCGTGCGCAGCAGCCAATAGATCAGCGGCAGCGTTGCAAGACCAGCCAGCAGCCAGGGGCTCAGGAAGGCAAGGGCGCCGAAACTCATACCGGATGCCTCCCACCGTCTTGCAGCCTTGCGATGAGGCTCAACATTGGTTCCGTCGCGGGCCGGTCGGTGTGGTGGACCAACAAGCTCCATCCGAGGCGATTGGCCAGATCGCGAAGACCTTCACGGTGCGCCTGCAGGCGTTCCTGATACTGCTCGCGCAGGCTCTCAACGCGATCTCCCGTCCAGTTCAGTTCCCGCTCGGGGTCGACAAATTGAATGCGGCCCTCGAAGGCGAGGGATTCTTCAATCGGATCGAGCACCTGGATCAGGTGGCCAGAAATATCCGCGCCTGCCAGATGCTTCAGCGCTTCGCCGATATCATCCAGGGGGTCGAGAAAATCGCTGATCAGAACCGCACCGGAGAAGCGGCCGATGCGTGCAGGCGGTGGAAGCCCTGAGGTCAAGGCTGGATTATCGGCATGAGAGATGATGCCTTCGGCGAGCTTGGCGGTTGCCCTGCGGCTGGCAGTCGGATCCTCGGGCAGCCCAAGCAGACCGACGCGTTCGCCACCACGGACCAAGAGCTCGGCGACGGCGAGCATGAGGACCAGGGCGCGGTCGCGCTTGGATGTCGGAGAGAGCGAGCTTTGAAAGCGCATGGAGGCTGAAAGGTCCGGCCATAGCCAGATCGTGTGTGCGGCCTCCCATTCCCGCTCTCGGATGTAGACGTGGCTGGCGGAAGCGGTGCGGCGCCAGTCAATCAGACCGGTGGAATCGTTTGGTTCATACTGACGGAACTGCCAAAACGTTTCGCCCGGGCCCGCACGACGCCGGCCGTGCACTCCATGCATGACGGTGTGTGAGATGCGAGCGGCTTCAAGCATCAGCTCGGGTAGCCGCTCAGCGAGAGCGTGTGCCGCCGTTTCAATTTCGACGACCTGCCCGACTCCACCATCACTCTGCGTCTCGACGCGCGCAATCATCTGTGGCTTATCCCGCCATCTTTGATAGCCCGTCAATGATCTCTTCAAGATCCTTCTTTTCGGCTCGGCCGGTGAAGTTCAGTGCCATGCGGTGTTTCAGGACCGGCTTTGCAAGTTCAACGACATCGTCGAGGGAGGGTGCCAGGCGACCGTCAAGCAAGGCTTTGGCGCGGACGGCCATCATCAGGGCCTGGCTGGCGCGCGGACCTGGACCCCAAGTCACGAACTGATCGATCTCCCTGGCGCCGTTGGGCTCGGGGCGGGCGGAGCGGACGAGACCAAGAATTCCGTCGATGACGCGGTCGGGTACCGGCATCTGGCGAACGAGCCTCTGGATATCCATCAGTTCCGCGCCTGATAGGACTGCACTGAGACGCGTTTGCTCGGTGCCTGTGGTGGCCTGCAGCATGCGCCGTTCGGCGGCACCGTCAGGATAGCCGACATCGATCTGCAGCAAGAAGCGGTCGAGCTGCGCTTCGGGGAGCGGGTAGGTTCCTTCCTGTTCCAGTGGGTTCTGGGTGGCAAGTACGTGGAAGGGCTCAGGGATGTCGTGGCGAACACCAGCGACCGAGACATGGTGCTCCTGCATTGCCTGCAGCAGAGCTGACTGGGTCTTCGGCGAGGCGCGGTTGATTTCGTCGGCCATCAGGAGCTGCGTGAAGACAGGGCCCTTGATAAAGCGGAATGACCTTTGCTGGCCGGGCACTTCGTCTAGAACCTCCGATCCAATGATGTCGGAGGGCATGAGGTCAGGCGTGAACTGCACGCGTTTTGCGTCGAGCCCAAGGACGGTACCCAGTGTTTCGACAAGGAGCGTTTTGGCTAGGCCCGGAACACCAATCAGCAGCGCATGACCACCCGAAAGAATCGTGATCAGCGCCCGCTCGATAACCTCGTCCTGACCAAAAATGACCGTTGCGGCTCTGCTGTGGGCGGCTTTGACGCGTTCGGAGGCGGCCTCCAGGCGCGGAACAATCGTCTCGTCGGTCTCCGTAATCATGCTCATACGCGCGGCGGTTCCCTTTTTTGCTTGGTTATTAAGAGGGCTTATTCTTGCGAAACGGCAGTCGCGGCGAAACTGCTCTTCCTGTCAAGCCGCAGAGGCGTACGATCAAGTGAGCCCGGGGTAGGGTCAAGTGAATGTTCGTTAAGGGCGTGGGCGTCAAGCGGCCTCACACTAATCCTACGCCGATATTGGTGGGCTAGGATCATTGCGCAGGCAATGTTTTAACGGCCCGCTGCCAGCTTGTGGTGCACGTTTTAGAGGGGTCCACGGGTATTGGTGGCCTAGCGTTGGTTGGCGACGCGACAAATAACTCGGTTTTTCGTGGGTAAACCCTTCAGCTCAAGCGGTAATCGCCGTCAAGCAGCCGGACTTCAGCGGGGGCAACCAACTGATTATGGCACACCGTGACCTTGTAGAGCGGGCCATCGAGGTGGGCTTCCCAGAAATCAAGAAAACTGCGTAGCTTTGGAAAGCGCGGGTGCAAATCGAAGTCCTGCCAGATAAATGTCTGCAGGAGCGTTTGATGGTCTGGCATCCGGTAAAGAATTTCGGCAGTGGTCAGCGAATAGCCGTCCAGGGTGCGCGCGAAGTCGGATGTTCCCATTTACATCTCCTTCGTATCAATGATCCTTCACGGTCTTGCGATGACGCGACTCAGTACACACGAACCTCATGCTAGCGGGGTAATCGTGTAACAGTCATCGAAAAACTTCCGCAAATCAGGCGTTTGGCAGCCGTTGCGGGGTGTGGCTAACAAGCGAGGGGCGCGTAAATGGACTTTCTCAATGTCGCGCTGACGAGCTTCACCACCTTTTTTGCAACGATCGGTCCGGTCGAGGCGGCGGTGCTATTCGCGGCGTTCACAAGTGATATGACCTCGCAGGAGCGCCGGCCGGTCGCGTTTAAGGCGGTTTTCATCGCGAGTGCCGTCCTGCTGCTGTTCACACTGTTCGGGCAACCGCTTCTGGCGAAGCTCGGCGTGACGATCGCGGCGCTCAAAACCGCGGGCGGGGCGATTTTGGGGCTTATCGCGCTCGACATGATTTTTTCGCGGCCAAACAGTGGTTCGAAGCTGACCCCGAAAGAGGGCGAGGAGGCTTTGCACAAGGACGACTTGGCGGTCTTTCCGATGGCAACGCCTTTGCTGGCGGGGCCTGGAGCGATGAGTGCCGGGATACTCCTGGCGGCGCAGGCGGATGGAAACATTGTTCATCTGACCGGTGTTCTTGCCGGGCTTGGGGCTGTTTTGGCGATCACTTTAGGGCTGCTCTTAACAGCGCCCGAGCTGGCGCGGTTCCTTGGTGTTACCGCGCAGCGTGTTTTAATGCGGGTGTTCGGCATCCTGCTGGCGGCGATCGCGGTGCAGGCGCTGTTCGATGGCCTCAAGGAGGGCGGACTTGCGGGTGGCTAGAGGCCTCAAATGAGGAGGGCGACAGAGCGGCCAGTTATGCGGCCCGGTCTCCATCGCCCGCTACGCATCGACTTTTGCGTCTCATGTTTTCGTTAGTTACTCCGCGTCGGCGCCGAAGATACCGTCGGGGTGAAGGGGCTGGCCGGAGCGGATGACATCGCGGTCGATATTCTCACCGCGGAGTTGCTGCTTGTCAAAGAAGTCAGCCGCGAAATTTGCTTGTGCGGAGGAAGCGGCGGCAAGGATGGATGCAGCGGCAATGATGCTCAGGATCGTTCTCATTTTTTTTCTCCATATAAGATCGAGTTATTTGCGTTTTCTTTTGTCGGTAAGCGTGTACGTCGAGGGTCTATCAGTCGTCGGCGCCGAAGAAGCCGGAGGGGTGGAGGATCTGCCCGCTGCGGATGGAATCCCTATCGATGTTCTCGCCGAAGAGCTCCTGCTGTTTGAAGAAGTCAGCCGAGAAGTTCTCACCGTAAAGCTGCTCTTGCTCGAAGAAATCAGCACTGAAGTTCGCCTGGGCGGAGGTGGCGGTGGCAAGGACGGAAGCGGCGGCGATGATGCTCATGATCGTTTTCATTTTTTTCTCCTGTGGTGACGTCTTATTTGAATTGAGAAACTTCGGTCAGGCCGTTTTTTTGTCCGTTCGACACGAATGAGGATAGGCTCCGATTCTTCGAATTGGAATTCACATGGCGATAAGGCGGTCTCACGTGGCCGCGAGGTTCGTTTGAAGGGGCGGATGAGCGTCGCGGAGCGTTGTGGTTAGTTGTTTTTGATTCTGAATAAGATTATTTAAATCAAGATCTTATGTGAAGTTTTTCAGCATTCCTGTGAGACGTTCTTATCGCTGTTATTAGTTTTTCTGGGCATTCTTTTTTATCTTCTCGATGCCTGTTTTCCGCCTCGTATTCACGGCTCTGTTCACGGTGTCTTAACTCGCAATTCACGATTTTGATGCGTGCCGCTCTCGCTTTCGTGAGCTCATCTGGCAATTGCGTTAGATGTCCGTGATAATTCGCCGGGCGGGTTTTGCATGTCTAATACCTGGAGGCGATGTGCGTTGCAGAATTTCAGAAATGTTCCGATGTGGGCCAGTCATTAGGGGTTCCGAAAGGGTTGTGTGGTTGCCTGGGCGCAGTTGTGTTTCGCCCTCGTAGGAGCGTTGGTTGTGTTCAAGCTGCTTATCTCGGCCGGTCTGCCGCGGGTCCGACAAAAATCCCTGAGCCGCATGGCGTTGGTTCTAGTAATGGGCGGGCTTGTCGCCGGATGCGCATCGCGTCCGCCAACCGGACCGCAAGCGCAGGTGCATGCGGAACCGATCAGGGTTGCTTCCTACCAATATGACCGTCGGATCAGTACGGAGGCTGACGGCATCGAGGAGCAGACTGCCCCCTTGAGGTCGGAGAAGTCCAAGGTTGACGATCCACGGGAGCCTTTTTCTCCAAACTATGGCCGCTACATCCGTTAGACTCTCTCTCTCTCGTCGTTCCGAGTGATTGCGGGTGGATATGCAAGTCAATCAGAATCTGTCCGGACCGGGCATCTCGATTCTTAAACTGGCCGAGATGCCTGAGATTAAGGATTTCGAGCGGCAGCTCGACCAAATCTTCTTTTCCTCGAGCGCCACGAAAACGTTTGCCGATGAAACCGTGCGCCAAGTGTTCCGTGAACGCTGGCTGGGGCGCTATCTCACGCACGATCAGGCATGGTTCTACGTAGCGCTGGCAGGTGGTACGGTCGCCGGGTATCTGGCCGGGTCGATCGACGACCCGGCACGGAGCGAACGCTTCTCCGACATCGGTTATTTTCCGCAGCTTGCCGAAGAAACAGAGCGCTATCCCGCACACCTGCATGTTAATGTGGATGAGAGCCTGCGCAGCGGGGGCGTTGGTTCGCGCCTTATTGAGCGGTTTTTGTTTGACCTGCGGCACGCCGGCGTGCCGGGCGTGCACCTTGTGACCGGTCGTCTTTCACGCAATGTTGCGTTTTATGAACGCAATGGCTTCGTACCAGTACGCTGCCTTAACTGGGGTGACGGCGAAGCGTTGATGCTGGGCAGGTTGTTGTGAACGGAATAATGCATTGCCGGCCGTGTTGTTGAAAGAGATGGCTCTGCTGGACCAGAAACGGTAGTGTTTGCGGTCTGCACGGCGATCATGAAAATCGAGTGATCGTCCTTTTCAATTAGAGAGGTCACAGTGCATGGCCCAGACACTTGATCAACGGGTTGCCGACGAAATGATGCCCGTGTCTAGCGCGTTGGCTATCGACATGGTCGCCGTCAACAAATGGTTTGGTGCTTTCCACGTTCTCAAAGACATCAGTCTACAGGTCGCGCGGGGAGAACGGATTGTCGTCTGTGGGCCATCAGGATCGGGTAAATCGACGCTCATCCGGTGCATTAACCGGCTGGAGGCGCATCAGAGCGGACGTATTGTCGTGGACGGGCACGAACTCACTGACGACTTGCGACAGATCGACAAGATCCGCTCCGAGGTCGGGATGGTGTTCCAGAGCTTCAATTTGTTTCCGCACCTCACCGTTCTCGATAACTTGTGCCTTGCGCCTCAATGGGTGCGCAGGCTGCCTCGAGCCGAGGCTAAGCGGGTTGCGATGGACTACCTTGAGCGTGTCCGTATTCCCGAACAGGCTGGCAAGTTTCCTGGGCAGTTGTCGGGCGGGCAACAGCAGCGCGTCGCAATCGCGCGGGCGCTCTGCATGAACCCGAAGATCATGCTATTTGATGAACCGACCTCAGCGCTTGATCCGGAGATGGTCAAGGAAGTTCTCGACGTTATGATCGAACTTGCCGAGCAGGGCATGACAATGATCTGTGTGACGCACGAGATGGGCTTTGCCAAGGCGGTCGCGGACCGTGTTATCTTCATGGACGACGGCGAAATTGTGGAGGTGGCGCCACCCAGCGACTTCTTTGCGGCACCGACCTCTCCCAGGACCAAGGAGTTTCTCGCACAGATTCTCGCGCACTGACGTGTTGTCGCCATGGCCAACTCGTCTTATCAGTGCGGCGTTCAATTTCCCCGTGATGAGAGAACTTGAACGTTGAGACATAGCCTTTGGTTAAGGCTAGGAAAGATCATCTCGACGGTGCACAAACTGCGCCAATGAAATCTGAGCAAGCGCTGCTAGCGGAGGAGACGTCGAATGAGGTATTGGGTCGCGGCTGGGTTAGCTCTGGTCATGTCATATGGTCAGCAGATCGAACTTGCAGCCGCTCAGACCAGCACGCTGGAGACGGTTAAGGGCCGCGGACAGCTGCAATGCGGTGTCAGTACCGGGCTTGCTGGGTTTGGTGCGCCAAATGACGCGGGTGTTTGGCAGGGCCTTGATGTCGATTTCTGCCGGGCTGTATCGGCCGCGGTTCTCAAGACGGTCGACAAGATCAAGTACGTGCCGCTGACCGCCAAGGAACGCTTCACCGCGCTGCAGTCTGGTGAAATCGACCTTTTGTCGCGCAACACCACATGGACCATGAGCCGGGACACGGCGGCGGGGCTCAACTTCGCCGGCATCAATTACTACGATGGCCAGGGCTTCATGGTGAAGAAGACGCTCGATGTAGTCTCGGCCAAGGAGCTTTCGGGTGCAAGCATCTGCGTGCAGACGGGCACGACCACCGAGCTCAATCTCGCCGATTATTTCCGCTCCAATAAGATCGAGTACAATCCGGTCGTCTTTGAGAAGCTGTCCGAAGCGCTTGGCGCCTATAACGCCGGCCGGTGCGACGCTTTTACAACGGACGTTTCGCAGCTCTACTCAATCCGGCTGACGCTGGGTAACGCCAACGACCATATTGTTCTGCCGGAGATCATCTCCAAAGAACCCCTCGGCCCGGTTGTCCGCCAGGGCGATCCGCAATGGGCCAATATCGTACGTTGGACCCTCTTTGCCATGATCAATGCAGAGGAACTCGGCGTTACGCAGAGTAATGTCGATCAGATGAAAAACTCGAAGAACCCATCGATCCGACGCCTGCTTGGCGTTGAAGGGGAGTATGGCGTTGCGATGGGAGTTGATAAGGATTGGGCCTACCACATCATCAAACTCGTCGGGAACTATGGCGAGTCCTTTGACCGCAATGTCGGGGCCGGCTCGCCGCTCGGTATCGCTCGTGGTCAAAACGCCCTTTGGCGCGATGGCGGACTGCAATACGCGCCGCCGATCCGCTAGCCTTGTGGAGGCAGTTCGGCCGTCCGTCTGGTTGAGACGGGCGGCCGACTGTTCTTTCTTTAACTTACATTATGATGCGGAGGGGCAGTGGTTTGACAAGAGCCACGAAGGCACGAGTTGATCAGCGGCCTTCGCGCAGCCTTACCGATTACTTCTATGATCCCAAGACCCGTGGGATTGTGCTGCAACTGAGCGTTGCCGCATTGCTCGTCTGGCTGGTCTGGGCGGTGGTCGATAATACGATCAGCAACCTGGAGGCTCAGGGGATTGCCGCGGGTTTCGGCTTTCTGGGCAATACCGCCGGCTTTGACATCTCACAATCGATGATTGCCTACACGAGCACGGACACCCACGGCCGGGCGTTCCTGGTTGGTCTGCTCAATACGCTTCTCGTCGCGGTTGTCGGGATCGTCTTGGCGACCATCATCGGGTTTGTCATTGGAATAGCGCGGCTGTCCCAGAACTGGCTCATTTCGACGCTTGCCGCGATCTACATCGAGACTGTGCGCAACGTGCCACCGCTATTGATGCTGTTTGCTGTCTATTTCGGCGTGCTCAAGACCCTTCCCCGGCCCCGCGACAGCATCGAACTTCCGTTTGCCAGCTATCTCAATTTGCGTGGGCTTTATTTGCCGAGGCCGATCTGGGATGAGGGCATTTGGTATGTGTTGCTGGCCTTGCTGCTGGGGTGCGTTGCAGCCCTCTGGATAAACCGGCGCGCGCAAAGAAAACGCATCGATACCGGCGAGCAGACCAGAGTTCTGCTGCCCGTCCTGGGTTGCATCTTGGGGCTGCCGGCGCTGGCGTTCGTCCTCACGGGGTTCCCGGTGAGTTTCGACGTCCCGGAACTTGGGCGCTTTAATCTTCGCGGCGGGTTTGTCATCTCGCCGGAGTTTATTGCGCTGGTGAGCGGACTAACGCTGTATACCGCCTCGTTTATTGCCGAGATTGTCCGCAGTGGCATTCTGTCGGTGCCGAAGGGGCAGCGGGAGGCGGCCTCGGCGCTCGGTCTTCATGACGGTCAGGTGATGCGTCTTGTGATCATTCCGCAGGCGCTGCGCGTGATTATTCCGCCCCTCACAAATCAGTATCTCAACTTGACGAAGAACTCATCTTTGGCGGTGGCGATCGGTTATCCCGACCTTGTGTCCGTGTTCGCCGGTACGGTGCTCAATCTGACCAACCAGGCCGTCGAAGTAATCTTGATGACAATGGCGGTGTATTTGTCGCTAAGCCTCCTCACGTCGCTGTTTATGAACTGGTTCAACGCGCGTGTCGCGCTGGTCGAAAGATGAGGCGCGGGACCCAGGCTTGATGGAACGCATGCGGGAAACAGACCGGACGAACTGGCAGGTGGCCGCGCAATGGGCGCGGGCCAACCTGTTCTCGTCCTGGTGGAGCACATTGCTCACTTTGCTCGGCGCGGCGATCGCCTACTGGATCATTCAAGCGGTTTTCGATTGGGCGGTCGTTACAGCGGTTTTCACCGGAAGCGATGGGTCGGCGTGCCGGGTGCCTGGGGCGGGTGCGTGCTGGCCGTTCATCATTCACAAGTTCAAGGTGTTCATGTATGGGCGATACCCGCTTGAAGAACTGTGGCGGGTCAATCTCACCTATGCGCTGGCGCTGGCCGGGCTGGTGCCGCTGATGCTGCCGGGTGTGCCCGGAAAGCTTTGGCTGTCGATCTATATGCTGGTGGTGTTTCCCATCATTGCTTACTTCCTGCTTACCGGAGCGGAGTGGCTGGGATTGCCCATCGTCACGACGGACCTGTGGGGCGGGCTTCTGGTTACGTTGGTGGTGGCCTGTGTCGGCATTGCGGCCTCCTTTCCCATCGGCATTTTACTGGCGCTGGCGCGGCGCTCCGAGCTGCCGATAATCAAGTGGCTTGCCATTATCTTTATCGAGTTCGTGCGCGGCGTACCGCTCGTCACGGTGCTGTTTTTTGCCTCTGTGATGCTGCCGTTGTTCCTGCCCGAGAATGTGACCTTCGACAAACTGCTGCGTGCGCTCATTGGCGTGGCGCTATTCTCGGCGGCTTACATGGCTGAAGTTGTGCGCGGCGGTTTGCAGGCCATCCCGCGCGGGCAGTTCGAGGCCGCTGATGCGTTGGGAATGAGCTACCCGCAAAAGATGGGGCTCATTGTTCTGCCGCAGGCGCTGAAGCTGGTGATCCCAGGGATCGTCAATTCGTTCATCGCACTTTTCAAGGACACAAGTCTGGTGCTGATTATCGGCCTGTTTGACCTGCTCGGCATCGTCAAGCAGGCGGCGCAGTCGGATGCGAAGTGGTTTGCTCCTCAGACCGCGGCGACGGGTTATGTGTTCGCGGCATTTGTGTTCTGGCTATTTTGCTTTGGCATGAGCCGGTATTCGGCGTGGCTGGAGACGCGGTTAAATGCCGGCCAGCGGCACTAGCTTCATCCGCTTGTGTGCCCGGCGGCAAGCATTTCGGCGACGAGATCGCCGATGGCAAGCGCCGATGTCAGCCCGGGGCTTTCGATGCCGTAGAGGGCAATGAGATTGGTGAGCCCGTGCGTCTCCGGGCCGTGAATTTTGAAATCGGCGGCCGGCTTTCCCTGACGGTAGATCTTCGGGCGAATGCCGGTATAGCCGGCTTGAAGCTCATCGGCGGGAAGGCCCGGCCAGTAGCGCTGGACCTCCGAAATGAATATGCGGCGACGTGCACCGTCAGGATCGTCAAAGCTGTAATCAACCTTGTCGACCCATTGCAGGTCCGGGCCGAATTTCGCCTGCCCGGCAATATCCAATGTGAGGTGAACACCAAGCCAGGCGCCCGATGGAACAGGATAGATCAAGTGCGTAAATGGTGCCCGGCGCGATAAGGTGAAGTAGTGGCCCTTTGCGGGGTAAGTCTGCGGCGGTGTGTAGCCATTGGGCCAGTCCGTTTGCAGGAGCTTGCCGACCTGGGTGGCTTCAAGGCCAGCGGCCATAATGAGGTTCCGACAGGTAATGACCGTTGCCGGGACGCTTTTGTCATCGCCGCTACGCGCGGTGATCGCGAAGCTGCCGTCGGCCCTTCGGGCGATCCCCTGAACCTCGGTTGAAAGAACAATCTGGCCGCCGTGTTCGGTGAGGTGTCCTTCGAGGGCTGTCATAAGACCGTGGGAATCGATCACACCGGTCGAGGGGGACTGCAACGCGGCGATGCACTCCAACTCCGGCTCCATCTGCCTGGCGCGCGTTCGATCGAGCATCGAAATGTCGCCGACGCCATTGGCGGCCGCGCGCGCGGCGATAGTTTCCAGTCTTGGTAGGTCCTCCTCACCGGTGGCGACAACGAGTTTTCCGCAACGTTTGACGGTTACGCCGTTTTGTTCGGCAAAACTGTAGAGCTGCTTCTTGCCCTCGACGCACAGGCGGGCGCGCAGGCTGCCAGGTGAATAGTAGATGCCGGCGTGGATGACTTCGGAGTTGCGCGAGGAGGTTTCCGCCCCGACGCGCTCGTGGCGTTCCAGGATTAGCGTTTCGCTGCCGCGGACAGCTAGGCGGCGAGCAATTGCGAGCCCCACGACACCGCCACCGATGACGATCGTTTCAATATCCGGCGTCACGAAGTGATCTCCTTGGTTTTGATGAGGGCGATCGTTGAATTCTGCTGTCGATAAGCCGTGTTCCCGTCTTGACTTTCGGGAGAACAAAGTATGAACCTTCTAATCTGATTCGGCGCACAGGAGTGGGGCCTGGTTGACAGTACGATTCATTCACACATCCGATTGGCAGATCGGCAAGCCGTTCCGCAACTTTGAGGAGCGGGTCGCGGGTAAGCTGGAGGCCGCGCGTATCTCGGTCATCGACCGTATCGCAAGGATTGCGGGTGATCGACATGTCCGCAATGTGCTTGTGGCAGGCGATGTCTACGATAGCGAGGTCATTGCGCATGTTACACTGATGCAGCCGGTTCACCGAATGTCCCGAGCCGAGCATGTGACTTGGTGGCTGTTGCCGGGCAACCATGATCCCGCACGTCCTCAAGGAGTTTGGCAGAGACTTAAGGCAGAAGATCTGCCGGACAATATACGTGTGCTCGATACGCCGCGGCCTGTAGAGTTGGAGCCGGGCGTATGGTTGCTGCCGGCGCCATTGGTGGCGCATAGCGTGGCAGAGGATCCGACAGCCTGGATGGACCATGCCAAAACGCCGGCGGGCGCAGTTCGTATCGGTTTGGCGCACGGGTCGGTCAGGGGATTTGGCAGCGCGCAGGAAAGCTCGGTCGCTATCGATAGCGACCGCGCGCAAAAGGCCGGGCTTGATTATCTGGCGCTGGGCGACTGGCACGGCCGGCGCCGCGAGAATGCGCGGACGTATTACTCGGGAACACCAGAGCCCGACCGTTTTCCGGACAATGCGCCCGGTTCGGTTCTGGTGGTCGGCATTGATACTGCCGGTGCGGAGCCACGGGTTGAGGATGTCGAATGTGCGAGTTTTGTCTGGGCCAAGCGGGATTATGCGATTTCGGCGACGGATGATCTTGCTGCCATTGAGCGTGAGATTGGCGAACTAACGGATGACCCAGGCCGGTTAATCTTACGATTGGTGTTAGCGGGACGGATCGCTCTTCAGGATATCGCTTCGGTCGAGGACTGGTGCGCCACCCTTGAAGCGAAGCTGCAGTTCCTAAAGGCTGATCTTTCGGCGCTGTTGCCGTTTTGCGATGATGACTATGCCGTGTTCGCCGAGAGCAACGAGCTTGCTCAATCAGCGGAGTTTCTCAGCGGCATCGCTGCCGACGACAATGACCCACGGCAGGGGATTGCGGCGGCGGCACTCATGCGGCTGGCAGCGCTCGCCAGGCAGGAAATGGCGGGGGATTGATGCAGATCAGAGCGCTGCGCGTCTTTGAAGTCGGGCGGTTTTGCGAGCCGGTGGCCGTCGAGGGGTTCTCGGGTGGGCTTGATGTGCTTGCCGGGCCCAATGAGATGGGAAAGTCGACGCTATTTCGAGCGTTGCAGATGTTGCTCACCTTGAAGCACAACTCCAGTGGCGATGCGGTCAAGAGACTCACGCCCTACGGCGGTGGCCAGCCGCTCGTCGAGGCTGATCTCGAAATCGAGGGCAAGCTGTGGCGGATCAGCAAGCGGTATGGCAACCGTCCGCGCGCGCAACTCACCGATCTCAGCAAGGGACGCGTCGTCGCGCGCGGTGCGGATGCGGATGTCGTTTTTGGTGAGCTTCTTGATGTCGTGGTTGGACCGGCCGAGCTTGGCCTTGTCTGGGTCGGACAGAAGCATGCTTTGGAGATGCCGCGCCCGGATATGCCAAAAGACCGCGGGGAACGCAACGCCTTAACCCGGGCCATTCAGGGCCAGCTCAGGTCGATTACCGGGACGACCTCCGCTGATGCTGTCCGGGCCCGTGTCAAAGCGCAACTTGATGACCTGGTCACGCAGCGGGGGCCTAGGAAGGGCGGCCGCTACGATGTGGCGCTGGAATTCCAGGGGAGGCTGAGGCAGCAGGTTGAAGAAGCTCAGGCGGGTGTTGCGAGTGTTCAGAGCGCACAAGCTGAGCTTGATTTGCTGCTGGGCCGTTTCGCGGAAGTCGGCCATCCGGATGTCTTGAATGCGCTGGAACTTGCTGCGGCCGGCTCGGTTGAGGAGTTGGAGAGGGTCGAACAACAGCGGCTGGCGCTGCGCCAGGCCCAAGACGAGGTTAGGATTCGCCTGAAGGATCAGGAGTCGTCTCATGAAGCGCTTAAAAGATTCCGGTCGGATCAGGAGCGATTGGTGGAAATCGGTAGGCGGCTGTCTGACGTTACGTCGCGCCTGCCTGCTCTGATTGAGGCGGCGGAAACGGCAACGGCTGAGGAGGAGAAAGCACGGGCCGACGGCGTCCGCTTGTCAGATCAGCAAAACCAGCTCCAACAGCTTATGCGCGCCCGCAACGTCGCTGGCAGGCTGGCGGAACGCGCGATGGCGCTGTCCAATGCTGAGAGGCTTGAGCAGGAGGTTGCGGTCGAGGCCGAGCGAATGCGCTCAGACCCGGCAACCTCCGAACGTATCGACCGGCTTAAACAGCTCGACCAGCGGCGCCAGCTCGTGGACGAGCGCATTGCCGCCGAAAGCCCAGCAATCCGCATCGCCTATGAACCCGGCGCGAAAGGGCATGTCCGGCTGCACGGAGAGGTCCTTCGTGATGGAGCTGAAGTTATCGCCACCGAGACTCTGACCTTGGAGGTTCCCGGGATTGGGCGGATCGAGGTCTCACCTGGTGGAGCCGAGAGCCGGGAGCGGGATTTGACGGAGCGCGCGAAGTTGGTGGCAGAGTGGGACGAGTTGCTGGCCGCGGTGGGCGCCGAAGATCTTTCTGGTGCTGAAGCGCTGCTGGCTGAACGCTCCAAGAGGGATCGGGCGTTGTCTTTGTCGATTGCAGAACTGCGCCGTGTTGCGCCAGACGGCCTGGTAGCGCTGCGCAGTGACGTCGCCGATTTCGAGGCGCAACTTGGGATGCTTGAGTTTGAGCATCATGATCTTGAGGCGGATGACGCTGATCTCGAGCGGCGCTTGAAAGAGGTGGCGACCGCCCTGACCGGCGCACGGCAGACCTATCCGGGGGTGGCGCAGTCCGCGAAGACTGCCCAGGCAGCACTGGCCGAAGCAGACGCGCGAGCGACGGCCGGCCGGCAGCAGATGGCGGAACTCGAGGAGCTGCTTGGCCCCGATGAAGTTCGGGCGGAACGGCTGGCCGAGCTTGAGGCGCGGGTGGCCGCTGTGGATCAGGATGCTGCCGATGCGCTACGCAAGGTGACCGCGTTGCAGCAGGTTCTGCCAGATGATGATGCCCTGCGAACGCTAAAGACGCGTGTGGAAACTGCGCGCCGGGATTCTGAGGTGGCCTGCGCTGAAGCTGTGAGGCTTCGGGAGCGCAGGGCGGCGCTGATCGCTCAGATCGAAGCGCTTACGAATAGCGGGATCGGCCAGCGGCTGGCCGAGCTTGAAGGGGAGTTGCAGCGGGCCGATGGCGCCGTAGCGGAGATCAAAGCGGAAATCGATGCGCTGGAGCTGTTGCGGGAGGCCCTGCAAGCGGCACGGGATACTTCACGGGAGTATCTGATGGCGCCTTTGATGGAACGCGTGAAGCCCTACCTTGAAGAGGTTTTTGGCGAAGCCCAAATGCTGTTCGAGGAGGGTTTTGCCGCGGAAAGTTTGATCCGAGGCGGTGAAGTGGAAGTGATCGACAGGCTCAGTGACGGTACGCAGGAACAGTTGGCAATCCTGGTCCGTCTGGCCTATGCGCTGCTGTTGGCCGAGCACGGAAAGCCGGTTCCGCTGATGTTGGATGACCCCTTGGCCTATAGCGATGCCGGGCGGATTTCTCAGATGTTTCGTTCCCTGAGTGTTGCGTCGAGGCACCATCAGGTCGTCGTTCTTACGTGCCGTGAGCAGGCCTTTGCAGAATTGGAGGGCACGCGGGTGGGGCTATCACCGTGGCGCGTTGATTTAGACTGGTGATTTCCGAGAAGACGGCTCGTTATGAACCCTGCCGGCTGTGAGGCAAAAGAAGACCCCGCGGCGATGACGCCACGAGGCAGTATGCTGAAGCGGACCGCCGGATTTACGTCCGCTGATTGATGATCGGTGTCAGGAAGCAACGTCGTCGGTGATGACAGGCATCAGCATCGGCGGCTTTTCAGCCGGGGCGGCGCTGGAGATGGGGTCCTCACTGCGGCGAGACTTGCCCTCAAAGAATGCTCCCTGCTCGATGGCAAGCGCCTTGTGATAGATGTCGCCTTCGACGTGGCTTTGCGCCTGGAGCATCACGCGTTTGCCGCGTACAGAGCCCATGACGTGACCCCGCACGACGACTTCCTCGGCGATGATGCCGCCGGTGATGTGGGCGCGTTCGCCAATAATGATATGCGTGCCGTGGATGTCGCCTTCCACCTTGCCTTCAATTTGAACCTGTCCCTCGGAACTGAGGTTTCCGTGGATGGTGAGGTCAGGGCCGATCACGGATGGCGGCATCTGACTTGCCGGGCGGGGGGCCGCCGTCTGTGGTGGAGGCTGTGCGGTGGTGTGTGCCGGTGGAACCGGTTGCGCAGGTGGTTTTGGCATCTCTGCCTCGTTTTTCTTGAAGTTTGAAAGCATCTGTCAGCGACCTCCAATTACGCAACCTGAACGAAAAGACGCCAAAGTCCGTCGCTTGACACCCCCCGCATTCAGGTATCTGCGAACTCTGACGCGGCGGCCCTTAGCATAGTTGTTGACCGACGTCACGCGTCCCGAACTGGTGACAAGTCGGGCATTTCGCTGGGCCGGTGAGAAAGTTATCAGCGGCTGCCTTTCTGATGTCTGAGGTCAGGTGTGAAGCCGATCAGGTGCCCAAATCTTTTACGGCTGTAAGGACTTCCGAGACGTGACCGGGAACTTTGACCTTGCGCCAGGCGCGCGCAAGCTTGCCTGTCTTATCGATCAAAAACGTCGATCTTTCGACGCCCATGTATTTTCTTCCATACATGGACTTTTCCACCCAAACTTCGTAGGCCTCCGCCGCCTTCTTATCGACGTCGGCAAGGAGCCTCAGCTTAAGGTCGTGTTTATCTGAGAACTTCTTGTGGCTTTTCTCGCTGTCGGGAGAAATGCCTAAAACGATGGCACCTGCGGCCTCGAATTCGGAGATAAGTGACGTGAAGTCCAAGGCTTCCTTGGTGCAACCGGATGTATCGTCCTTGGGGTAGAAATATACTACCACAATCGAACCCTTGAGCTTGGACAGTTCCACGAGTTCTCCATTGGCGTCCATAAGTTTAATGTTTGGAGCTTTCTTACCATCTGTGACCATATCTTGCCTTTCTTCTGCCGCCTTGAGGACATGCCTATGTCAATGGTGGCCTATGTCGGAGCTGGCCAATATCGGAGGCTGAATTGCCCCCGGTGCTTCGTCGTTACGTCTGTCGCTGGCTGGATGGTTTTGCAATTCTAGCGAATGCTTTTGGCCAAGGGATGCTCGGAAGCAATAGGTTTGACGTGAAGTTAGCAATATGTTGGCCAACTGGCGGCATAAGCATCTCCTCGCGCCGCAGATGCGTTAGCTCGCGGACGCGGTTCAGTCGAGTGATTTCAAGTTGTCCGGGCTCAGCAGGGCGGTTCGGATCGTCTGCTAAACAAGTTGAAGGTTGGCTTCGTTGACGGCTCATCAGCAACTTCCGCCGAATTCCCTGCCGCCGGACCCAAGACATGCGCATCAGGGACGTGCTTCGGGCAAGCTAATGAGGTCGCGGCGTCGAAAGGCGACGGCACCGTCAGTCTGGCGACGTGTCTGTGTGGGCTTGGTGGCTATGATCGTCGTGCCAATCGCTATCCTGGCGGTGTTGGCCGTGGGCATTGGGTACTTCCGGCTACAGCAGGGACCGGTGCTGGTCAACTTTCTAGCTGCGCCAGTCAAACAAGGTATTGACCAGGGCCTGCAAGGTCTGACGGCGTCTTTCGATGACGTCATCCTGACGCTTGCCGAAAATGGCGGGATGGAACTGCGCCTCCGGAACCTAAGTTTGTCCGAGGTTGGCGGGGGCATCGTGGTTGCGGCGCCTCAAGCGGCGATCGAGTTGCATCAAGGTTCGTTATGGTCGATGCGTGCCCTACCGGAACGGATTGAGCTGATCGAGCCGCGGATCTCGCTGTTGTATTCCCGCAAATCTGGGTTTTCACTGAGCTTCTCGGCGGCGCCGGTCGCGGATTCGGTGGCGGTGGAACGGGCCGGTGCGGGTGCCGTTCCTCAGACGAGCGATGCCATCGATATTGCAGCCTTGGTGCAATCTTCGGCCAGCTATGCCGAGCAAGTGGGGAGTGCTTCCACAACGTTGCGCGAGATCGGGCTGAGAAACGCGACGCTGCTCTTGGATGCGGAAGGGCACAGGACTTACTGGCAGTTACCGCGTTTGCTGGTCGATGTCGGGCACGAAAATGGCAGCAACATCATTTCAGGTTCTGCGCGGGTTTCTTCATCCGGGCGGATCTGGGCGGCCTCCTTTCGGACCGTGGACAGATCGGCCGGGGAAACTCTGTCGCTAACGGCTTCGGTTCAAGATGTTGTGCCAAAGGAGATCGCGACGGCGCTACCCGGAGTTGACGCGCTGACGAAGTTGGATATGCCGGTGTCGGCCGAGATCAAGGCTGATTTCAGCCGTGCCGGTGAGCTGCTTGGCGGCGAACTCAAGGTGGATGTTTCGGGCAGCCGTATTCGGTTGAAGGATATGGAAGGACCGCACCTGGCGATTGACTCAGGTGTGTTCAAGTTCGCCTATGAGCCGTCCCTACAGCGTGTTGTGATGCGACCGTCCGAGGTGGGAATTGGTGAGCAGAGTTTCACGTTGAACGGTGAAGCGATCAACGAGGCCGGACCGGGACCGAGTGCCGTCTGGGCGTTCAAGGGGTGGATGGCGCCGACAGCCGAGGGGGCTGGCGGGCAGGCTGACGTTGTCATTCAATCAGGTCACGTTCGAGGCCGGTTCGTTTCCGAAAAGCAGTTACTGCAGTTTGAAGAATTGAATCTGGCTCTCGCGGGCGGCGCTATCGGGCTGCAGGGTGAGGTAGATGTTGGAGTGAACGGTGGCGCCAGGTGGGAGGGTGCGTTTTCTGGGATGCCGGTTCGTCACCTTGCTGCGGTCTGGCCAAAGTCGATCGCCAGCGGCGGGCGGCAGTGGCTGCGGGGCAATGTCAGTGAGGGGCTGGTTCAAACAGGCACGCTATCCTATCTCAGTGGCCGCCATTTGGAGTCTGATCAATCGGGATCAAAGGATGCCTCGGAACTGGTCTTTGCGATGGAGGTGCAAGACGTCGTCTTCACGGCCCTGACGGGAGTGAGTTCTCTGGCGGCAGAGCGCGCGGTGGCAAGATTAGAAAATGACAAGCTCGAAGTGAGCTTGCCGTCCGCGGCCGTGGACCTGGGCGGAGGTGATGCGATAGCGATCGAGGACGGGCAGTTTATTGGGTCCGATATAATGGGGGCGGCGCCGTCGGGGCAGGTCACCTTTAAGTTTTCCGGACCCGCGGGTGCGGTGGAGAAACTTGCAGAATCTCCGGGGCTGTCAGGACCGTTGGCGATCAAGAAGCGCGTGCCGAAGGGGATCTCCGGAAAGATCGCCGGGGAGGCTACTGTTGGGTTTCCGCTCGGCGCAGCCCTCACCCAGAGACAGATCGGCTACAACATTGAAGCGCAATTCACCGAGGGTAAGATTCCCGGCATCCTGGACGGGCACGACATTAAGGGTGCGAGCCTGGATTTTCATGCCACTCCGCAGGCCATCGACGCCAAGGGCGAATTTCACGTCAAGGGTGTTCTAGCAAAACTGAACTGGCAATGGATCGTTGGTGCTGATAGCGAACGCCAGCCACCACTGCGGCTGACCGCGACGCTTGATTCTGCCGACCGCAGGCAGCTCGGCATTGCACTGGACGAAATGCTCATAGGCGATGTTCCCGTAGAACTGACGGTCGAGCGCGCTGGGCGGGACGATCAAAACGTGCATATCCGGGCCGATCTGACATCGGCAATCTTGTCGATTGATATGATCGGCTGGAAGAAACCTGCCGGCCGGCGGGCCGTCATGGATTGTGATCTGAAGGCCAGTGGCGCAAAACGCGAGCGTTTGCTTTCGAACTTCCGTGTGACAGGTTCCGATATTGCGATCGAGGGGAAGGTGGGTCTAGACGCTGACGGTAGTGCTAAGAGTTTTGACTTCCCAAGGTTTTCGCTGGACTTGGTCAGCCGGCTCAGCGCGAGTGGACAGCGAGGCAAGAGCGGCGTCTGGAGCCTGAAACTGGCGGGCAAAACCTACCAAGGTCGCGCGTTCTTCCGCTCGTTATTCTCGGTGGGCGGCGGTAAAGCGAGTAGCGGAGCTGAGAACAGTGCCGGCTATGATGTGGTTGCCGATATCGGTAATGTGCTCGGCTTTGATGATGTGTCGATGCGCAATGCAAAATTCAGCATGTCCAGCCGCCGTGGCGAGCTCACGGCTCTGAAGGGGCGGGGTACGCTTGATGGCGGCAGGGCGATGGCGTTTGAACTGCGGGGCGGCAATAACCGTGGGGGTGCGCGACGTCTACTTGTCGATACGTCAGATGCGGGACGGGCGTTCAAGCTTGTCGGGTTCTACCCCAACATGGTTGGCGGGCGGATGCGCCTGGAGGTTGATCTCGATGGTAGTGGACCGGCTGAGAAGACCGGCACGCTATGGGTGGAGAACTTCAAGGTGCTTGGCGACCCCGTTATTTCAGAGGTCGTCGGCAGTGCCGATGAAAGCGTGCCGGCGATCGCACGCAAGCGCCGTGTGGTCCGGCAAGTCTTCGAGTTTGATAGTTTAAGGGCGCCGTTTTCGGTCGGCCATGGTCAGATTGCGGTGCACGATGCGGCTCTGCACGGTGCGCTGTTGGGTGCGACGCTGCGAGGCAAGGCCGACTTCAACCGCAAATCGGTTGATCTTGGCGGGACCTATGTCTTTCTGCAGGGGCTGAATAATGCTTTTGCGGCCATCCCGCTGTTGGGTGAGATTCTTTCCGGACCGCGCAAAGAGGGCATTTTTGGCACCAACTATGCCATTCGCGGGCCGATGTCGCGGCCACAAGTCTACGTGCATCCTTTGTCGACGATCGCGCCGGGCATCTTCAGAGAGATTTTTCAGCTTGCACCGCAATCGCAGAGCGTTTCGCCGCGTACGAGTGGTGCGCGTGCAAGGCCGTCGAAGCGGGGCGGCGGTACTGGCGGCCAAATCATCGACGGCTGGGGTACGCAGTTGGGTGCGGATTGAAATCGGACCCGGCCAGGACCGGCGGCCGTCTCAGACGGGACGCAGCAAGACGTGGCGCTTCTTGCCGAACGACAGTTTGATGACGCCATCTTCTCCAACATCGCTGTCGGACAGTTCGGCCTTGTCATCCTTGACAGGTTGGTCGTTGACCTTGAGGGCGCCGCCTTTGACGTGACGACGCGCTTCGCTGTTGGATTTGGCTAGACCCGCGCGGACGAAGGCGTCGAGAATACCCAGCCTGGAAGACAGTTCACCGGCTGCGATATCAACGCTTGGCAGATCGGATGCAAGTTTGCCCTTTTCAAACGTGAGACGAGCAGTCTCGGCGGCTTTGTCGGCGGCGTCCTGGCCATGAAGGAGGGCGGTTGCCGCGGTGGCGAGAACTTTCTTGGCCTCGTTGATTTCGGCGCCGCCCAAGGCTTCCAGCCTAGCGATTTCATCAAGCGGCAGGACCGTGAACAAGCGCATGAAGCGGCCGACATCGGCGTCTTCGGTGTTGCGCCAGAACTGCCAGTAATCATAAGGCGACAGCTGGGCCTCGTTGAGCCAAATGGCGCCATCGGCGGTCTTGCCCATCTTGGCGCCGGACGAGGTGGTGAGCAAAGGACAGGTCAGGCCGTAGAGCTGATGGGTCCCCATGCGGCGCCCAAGGTCGATGCCTATGACGATGTTGCCCCATTGGTCGGAGCCGCCCATTTGGAGGTTGCAATCGAGCCGGCGGCCCAGTTCCACATAGTCGTAGGCCTGCAGCAACATGTAGTTGAACTCAATGAACGAGAGTTCCTGTTCGCGCTCAAGGCGCAGCCGCACCGAATCCATGGTGAGCATGCGGTTGACGGAAAAATGCCGGCCGGCATCGCGCAGGAATTCGATGTAGTTCAGCGAGGCAAGCCAGTCGGCGTTGTCAATCATGAGCGCATCGTTGCCGTCTTCTCCGAAGCGCAGGAAGCGGCTGAAGACCTGCTTGAGGCTTTCCTTGTTGTTCTCGATTTCGGAGACGGAGCGGAGCGCGCGGGTTTCGTCCTTGCCGGATGGGTCTCCGACGCGCGTGGTGCCGCCACCGAGCAAAACGATGGGCTTGTTGCCGGTCTGCTGCAGCCAGTGCAGCATCATGATAGAAATGAGTGAGCCGACATGCAGCGAGGGCGCGGTGCAGTCATAGCCGACATAGGCGATCAGCCCCTCCTTGCTGGCGAGGTCATCGATACCCTCCTGATCTGAGGTCTGGTGGATGAAGCCGCGCGATGTCAGGATGTCTAGGAATTCGGACTTTGGGCGCGTGGGCGTGGGCATCGGCTCGCCTTAGTCGTCTCTTGGGGTTTCAGTTGTTGTTGGGAGCCGGGACAATGCACAGGATTGTCACAGGGAGCAAGGTGCAATGGGGCGCATGATGCGAGCTATCGGTCTCATGAGCGGGACTTCCATGGACGGGATCGATGTGGCGGTGATCGACACAGACGGCGCGGACGTTGTCCGGCGCGGCCCGGCGAGGACGTTTGCTTATGCAAGAGATGTGCGATCGGCATTGGGTGAAGCGGTGTCTGAAGCGCGCTTGATGACCGAGCGCACCGATCGGCCTTCAGCTCTCAAGAAAGCCGAACAGCTGGTGACCGAGCGGCATGCGGAGGCCGTCGAGATATTCCTCAACAAGGAAGGGCTGCCAAAGGACAGCATCGACGTGGTTGGATTCCATGGCCAGACGGTGCTGCACCGGCCGGAAAGCGCGCTGACGGTACAACTCGGGGATGGACCAATGCTGGCGCGGCTGTTGGGGCTGCCCGTGGTCTTTGATCTCAGGGCAGCGGATATGGCGCACGGCGGGCAGGGGGCGCCGTTGGCCCCCGTCTACCACAGAGCTCTGGTTGCCGCGTTGCCGCAGCGGCCGCTTGGCGTCCTTAATATCGGAGGGGTGGCGAATATCACCTGGATTGGCCGGGGTGGAGAATTGATCGCCTTCGACACGGGGCCTGGTGGCGCGCTGATCGATGACTGGGTGGCGCGGTGTTCGGCGGGGACGATGAGCCATGATGCCGATGGTGACCTGGCGGCTTCAGGAAGTGTCAACGACGGCGTCGTCAGATTCTTCACGGGGCACGCCTACTTCGCCGTGCCACCGCCAAAATCACTTGACCGCAATACATTCTTTTGGGACCTCGTACAGTGGATGAGCCCGGAAGACGGCGCGGCAACATTGACGGCGATGAGCGCTGAGGCAGTCGCGCTGGGCCTGAAGCAGTTGCCGGGGCAGCCTGTTCGGATCGTGGCTTGTGGTGGAGGCCGCAAGAACAAGACACTGCTTGAAATGATTGCCGCGCGATCAGGTATCGAGGTGGTGAGGGCCGAAGCGGTTGGGCTTGACGGCGACAGTGTCGAAGCGGAGGCTTGGGCCTATATGGCCGTCCGGTCAAGACTGGGGCTGGCGATTACATTCCCCGGGACGACGGGAACTGTTGAGCCGCGCTGCGGGGGCAGTCTTGCGTTGCCGAGTGCAGCCTAACGCTCAATTTGAAATGTGATGGCCACGCAAGGCGGTATTCTTGTCGGGAGGATGCCGGAACGGTTCCGACCGTCTATTCTTCGCTGTCTTCAGCGTCCGCAGGGAGTTCCTCAACGGGCTCGTCGGCGACAAGCGCCTTCTTCTCGCTGCTTTCGGTCTCCTTCGCAGCCATGCGTTCTTCGATATAGCGACCGATGTGCTCATTGAGCTCGTCCATCTTTCCCTCGAAGAAGTGGTTTGCACCGGGCACGATCTCGTGGACGATCTTGATGCCACGCTGTGTCTTTAACTTTGCCGTCAGCTCGGCGACCGAGTTTGACGGTACGACGCGGTCCAAGTCGCCGTTTATCATGAGACCCGATGAAGGGCAGGGCGCTAGGAACGAAAAGTCGTAGAGATTTGAGGGTGGAGCAACGCAAATGAAGCCTTCGGCCTCCGGCCGGCGCATCAACAGCTGCATGGCGATCCAAGTGCCAAACGATACACCTGCAATCCAGCAACTTTTCGCGTCAGGCTTGACAAGTTGCAGCCAGTCCAATGCATTTGCGGCGTCCGCTAGCTCACCAGGTCCACCGTCCCAGTAGCCCTGGCTTCGGCCAACGCCCCTGAAGTTGAAGCGCAACACCGAGAAGCCGCGCTCGGCAAATGTATGATACAGGTTGTAGACGACCTGATTATTCATGGTGCCGCCGAACTGCGGGTGCGGGTGCAAAATCAGCGCGATTGGCGAATCTGATTCCGGTTCGTGGTGGTAGCGGGCTTCTAGACGCCCTGCCGGGCCATTCATGATCAGTTCGGGCATTTCAGCTCACTTGTTTGGCAGGCTTGGCGCCTGGCTGCTCCGCAGATGGATTGCAGTCGTCTAATACTTGACTTCCTGGATCGGAATTTACATATTCGGGTATAGTTTAGAATGGTTCGAAATGGGCGGTGGCTCTTCGCACTGCGGGATGGCGTTCTTAACACGAACTCCACGCTCATTTGCAAGTCCGATGCGTCGGCGCAGCTGTAATTGAAGCCTAAAGCAGCGTCGTCTAGCCCCAAAAGGCGGTTGGCATGGAGCTCAATACCAAGGGTCGGTATGCGGTAATGGCGATGGCTGACATCGCCAAATTTGGCGCCGATGGTGCCGTGCCCCTGTCCGCCGTTGCCGAGCGACAGCAGATTTCTTTGGCTTACCTGGAGCAGATCTTCCTGCGGCTGCGCCGCGCGGGTCTGGTGGTCAGTGCGCGTGGCCGGTCTGGTGGCTATAAACTGGGCCGTGCGCCAGAGGACATCAACGTCGCAGAAATCATGAAGGCGGCGGAAGAGCGCACCCGGATGACGCGTTGCATGGACGAGGGGGTTGGCTGTATCGGAGAAGAGAGATGCGTGACGCATCATCTGTGGGCGGCGCTTGGTGCTCACATCGCAGTGTTCTTGTCTGATGTGAGCCTGCGTGAGGTTATCGACGGCATTCCGATCTCCAAACTGCCGGCCAGCAATGCCGAGCGCGCGGGGGAAACGGTCGCGTGATGAGCCTTGCTCGTACATATCTCGACTTCAATGCGACGTCGCCGTTGAGGCCGCAGGCCCGGGTGGCAGTGCTTGATGCCCTTGACTGTGTTGGCAATCCTTCCTCCGTGCATCTCGAAGGCCGCTGGGCGCGGCGCATTCTGGAGGATGCCCGGCAAGCGGTTGCAGCCCTTGTCAACGCCGAACCGAGACAGGTTATCTTTACCAGTGGCGCCACCGAGGCCAACACGACGGTTATCGGGCAGGCGCGCTGGGTTGCCGTTGCCGCAGCGGGGAGCGAGCATCCATCGGTGCTCGAAGCGGCGCGGCGACATGGCTCCACATTCACGCAGCTGCCTGTTGATGGTGATGGCTGCGTCTGCATTGATGCCCTGAAGGCCTGGCTTGCGGAGCCGGTTGACGGATTGCGGCTTGTTTCCCTGCAGTGGGCCAATAACGAGACAGGCGTATTGCAGCCGGTGGCAGAGGTTGCCGAGCTTGTCGCTGAGGCCGGCGGGGCGCTTCATGTCGATGGCGTTCAGGCCGCGGGCAGGTTGCGCATCGATCTGAATGGCAGCCCGATTTCGTTTCTCACATTGTCTTCGCACAAGATCGGCGGACCGCAGGGTGTTGGGGCGATTGTACAAGGCCCTGGCGGCGCGTTGCGGCGGCCGTTGTTGGTTGGTGGCGGGCAGGAGCACCGGTTACGGGCCGGGACGGAGAATGTGGCAGGTGCCGCGGGGTTTGGTGCTGCGGCGACCGCGGCCGCCAGTGAGATATCAAGCTCGGCGCGACTGCGCGGGCTGCGTGATGAAATTGAAGCAGGTGTATCAGCTGCGACGCCGGAAGCGGTCTTTTTCGGCAAGCAAACGGAGCGCCTGGCGAATACGAGCTTGTTTGGCCTGTCCGGTCTTCGGGCCGAGACGATGGTCATCGCGTTTGATCTTGCCGGAATCGCGTTGAGCGCTGGTTCGGCCTGCTCATCGGGGAAGGTGGGTCGCAGCCATGTTCTCGAAGCTATGGGTGTCGGAAAGGCTTTGGCGGACTCGGCGCTTCGCGTCAGCCTGGGCTGGTCGAGCACAAAGGATGATGTCGCCCGCTTCTTGGAAGGTTGGGTGATGGTGACGCAGAGGGAACGGGCGACCGCCGAGGTCGCATAGCACATTGAAATTGGAATAAGGCCGCCGGTTCGCGGGTGCGGACTTGGAGCGGTACGGATCGAAAACAAGGAGAGCGGTATGCCGGCGGTTGAGTCGACTATCGAACAGGTCAAAGAAATCGACGTCGATAAGTACAAGTACGGCTTTGAGACGGACATCGAGTCGGTCAAGGCGCCGAAGGGACTAAACGAAGATATCATCCGCTATATCTCCGAGCGGAAAAACGAGCCGGCGTGGATGCTGGAATGGCGGCTTGATGCCTACGAACGCTGGCAGGCAATGCGCGAGCCAACGTGGGCCCGTGTGGAGTATCCAAATATCGATTTCGAGGACCTCTACTATTATTCCGCGCCGAAGAGCACTGAGGGGCCAAAGAGCCTCGACGAAGTCGATCCAGAGCTGCTGGCGACTTATGAAAAGCTCGGTATTCCGCTGAGAGAGCAGGAAGTGCTTGCGGGTGTGCAGGGTGCCAAGGTCGCCGTCGATGCCGTGTTTGATTCCGTCTCTGTGGTGACAACCTTCAAGGAAGAGCTCTCCAAAGCCGGTGTTATCTTCTGCTCGATTTCGGAAGCGCTGCAGAACCATCCTGAAATCGTGAAGAAGTACATTGGTTCGGTCGTGCCGAAGTCCGACAACTTTTACGCGGCGCTGAACTCGGCGGTGTTTTCGGACGGTTCCTTTGTCTACATACCCGAAGGCGTGCGCTGCCCGATGGAACTGTCGACATACTTCCGCATCAACGAGCGGGAGACGGGACAGTTCGAGCGGACGCTGATCATCGCCGAAAAAGGGTCCTATGTCTCTTATTTGGAAGGCTGCACGGCGCCGATGCGCGATGAGAACCAGTTGCACGCGGCGGTGGTCGAGCTGATTGCCCTTGATGATGCCGAGATCAAGTACTCGACGGTGCAGAACTGGTATCCCGGTGACAAGGACGGCAAGGGTGGGATCTATAACTTCGTCACGAAGCGTGGTGATTGCCGCGGCCATAACTCGAAGATTTCATGGACCCAGGTGGAAACCGGTTCGGCGATCACTTGGAAGTATCCCTCGTGCATTCTTCGCGGCGACAACTCGCGCGGTGAGTTCTACTCGATCGCTGTGTCCAATGGTCACCAGCAGATCGATAGTGGAACCAAGATGATTCATCTTGGCAAGAACACGTCGAGCCGGATCGTCTCCAAGGGCATTGCCGCGGGCTATTCCGAGAACACTTATCGCGGGCTCGTTTCGGCGCATCGTAAGGCGGCGAACGCACGCAACTTCACGCAATGCGACTCCCTTCTTATCGGCAACAAGTGTGGTGCGCACACGGTGCCTTACATTGAGGCAAAGACGTCTACGGCGCACTTTGAGCATGAGGCGACAACGTCAAAGATTTCCGACGACAAGCTGTTTTACTGCATGCAGCGGGGTCTGTCGGAAGAGGAAGCAGTGACGCTAATCGTCAACGGCTTTGTGCGTGACGTGCTGCAACAGCTGCCGATGGAGTTCATGGCGGAAACGCAGAAGCTAATTGGTATCTCACTTGAAGGGAGTGTGGGCTAGCGGAGCTGGCTGGCGAGGGAGGTTGTGTCATGGCTCACAAAGATGAGGCTCACAGGAACGAGCGCAACGAGCAGATCGTCCGCCGGTTGGAGATCGAGGCCAACCAGTCGGCAGCGACGTACATCGCGGAAGTTGAGGCTTTTGCGCGTGAGAGCCGGTTGAAGCGGATGGCCGATCTTCTCGAGGAACTCACGGAGTGGATGGAAGAAGAAGGCGATCTGGACCGGTTGCAGGCACAGGGTGTGGAGCTTGATGAAGAAGACGGTCTGGTGAGATTTGTGCAAGGCGCCCGCAAGATGACGCTGTGCGCTCGGGACGATATGAGCATCAAGGTTGACGGCAAGATCATGTATCCGAACCCCGACTGCCCCGTCCTCGATGATGAATTCTATGTCGACGTGATGGCCCGCGTTTATCACTGGGCCGGACATGATGAGAACGATGGACCTCGGCGGTATTTCGAATGAGCGAAGGGTCGGTGGAATACTGGTTCAAGCCGAAACGACATGGCTACGGAGCGACACCCACGCATTGGAAGGGGTGGTTGGTGACCACAGGGTTTGCGGTGCTGCTGCCGCTCGTCTCGTTGCCCTGGTTGTTGTTGCTGACAGACGATACGCGGCTCGTCGGCATGATTGTTTGGGCCGTGGCCATGCTGGCCGCGGTTTATTGGTTCACGTCGTTTGCCAAGCGCAAAACCGATGGTGAATGGTTGTTGCGCTGGAATGGCAAGACCTACCGCGAATTGCTGGAAGAAAAAGCGCTCGAGGATAAAGCACAGGAATGATCCCGTATTGGGGTGTTCCCGACAAAATCACATAGGTACGTCCGGAGTTGAGATATGCTTGAGATTAAGAACCTGCACGTGAAGATCGCAGAAGAGGACAAGCCGATCCTTAGGGGCATCGATTTGACGATCCCCAAGGGTGAGGTGCATGCGATCATGGGGCCGAACGGCTCCGGCAAGTCGACACTGGCCTATATTCTGGCGGGCCGCGACGATTATGAAGTCACCGAAGGTGACATTCGATGGAACGGCGAGTCACTTCTGGAAATGGAGCCTGACGAGCGCGCTGCCGCGGGTGTTTTTCTAGCCTTTCAGTATCCGATGGAAATCCCGGGTGTTGCCGGGCTGACCTTCCTGCGCACGGCCGTCAACGCGTTGCGTCGCAAGCGTGGTCAGGAAGAGCTGACAACGCCGGAATTCATGAAGCTGGTGAAAGAAAAAAGCGTGGCACTCAGTATCGACATCGAGATGCTGAAGCGCCCCGTCAACGTTGGTTTTTCTGGAGGCGAGAAGAAGCGCTCCGAAATCCTGCAGATGGCGCTTCTGGAGCCGACGCTGTGCGTGCTCGACGAGACGGACTCCGGTCTTGATATCGATGCGCTGCGTATTGTTTCCGAGGGCGTGAACGCTTTGCGCTCCCCGGAGCGGGCAATGCTCGTCATTACGCATTACCAGCGCCTCTTAAATCATATTGTCCCTGACAAAGTGCACGTGTTGGCAAATGGCAGAATTCAGCGCTCCGGAGGCAAGGAACTGGCGCTGGAATTGGAGAAATCAGGTTACGCCGAGTTCGGCGAGAAGGCGGCCTAAAAACTCCCGCCGGCGGGTCCAATGCCGGTGCCGGAGAAGTTGAAACAAATGCGCGCAGGAGGCGCGAAGATGAGCGTGGCTGTCATGAAAACGAAGGCCGAACTGTCGTTTGCCGAACATTTCGATCAAGTGCACGAGCAGTTGCCAGGGAGCCCGGCGGTGAAGTTGGCGCGGAAGACGGCAGCCGATAGGTTTGCTGAACTTGGTCTACCGCACCGGCGCATCGAGGAGTGGAAATACACCGACCTTCGTGCATCGGTGAAAGACGCGTTGCCGGTTCGCGTCGGTGATGCGACGCCAATGACGATCGCCGATGTGATTGTCGCGCTTGGGCCGCTAGCAAAACTCGATACGTACCGGATGGTGTTGGTGAATGGCGCCTACCGCAAGGAACTGTCTTCGCCGGATCAGCTTGCGGGTCTTGAACTGGAGGATCTGGCGAGTGTTCTGGCGAGCGGCAATGAAAACACCGCGGGCCTCACGGGTCTCACCGCCAGGGATGACGACGCAGTGCTCGCGCTAAATACCGCCTACATGACGGATGGCGCCGTGGCTCGCGTGGAAGCGGGTGCGCAGTTGGAAAAGCCGCTGCTTATTGCCCACGTGCGGGCAGGTCGGGAGCCCGGCTTCACGGCCCAGCGCAATGTTATCGATGTTGGGCCGAAGTCATCGGTGCAGATCATTGAGGCGTTTGTCAGCCTGCCAGGCGCGGCCAGCGAAGGTCAGTCGAATGCGGCAACGCAGATCACCGTTGGTGACGAAGCCAAGGTGGTGCACGTCAAGTGCACGGCCGACACCGGAGAGGGGATCACGCACCTTTCCAACTGGATGATCCGGCTTGGACGGGAATCGGACTATTCGGGTTTCCAGCTGACACAGGGTGTCAGCCTGGCGCGCAACCAGATTTTCGCGGCTTTTGATGGCGAAGATGCCAAGCTTGACCTGTCCGGTGTGTTTCTGGCGCGCGGCCGCGAACACATCGACACAACTCTTGTGGTCGATCACGCGGTGCCGGCCTGTGAAAGCCGCGAACTGTTCAAGGGCGTGCTTGATGACCAGTCCCGCGGCGTGTTTCAAGGGAAGATCATTGTTCAGCAGATCGCCCAGAAAACCGATGGCAAGCAGATGTCTCAGGGCCTGCTATTATCTCCGGATGCGGAATTCGATTCCAAGCCGGAGCTAGAGATATTCGCCGATGATGTGGCATGTGGCCATGGTGCGACATGTACCGAACTTGACAAGGATCTGATGTTCTATTGCGGAAGCCGCGGCATTCCGGCGAATATCGCGCGTGGATTGTTGATTGAATCGTTTGTTGGCGAAGCGGTAGAAAAGGTGAAATACCAGCCGACTGCAGAGGCGATTATGGAATTTGCACGCGGCTGGCTTGCTAAGAACTGACGGTATTGGTCCTGGTTCTCGGTTAAGCCAGGTCCCCAATTTCCGAGCCCTCCGACGAATTGTCTGAGGGATAGAGAGGACGAGATGACACTGGGTCTGGAAGCTGGGATCGACGAGGCGCCTGAAAGGGGCCAGACGGCGTATGACGTCGATCATATTCGCACGGATTTTCCGATCCTCTTCCGCGAGGTCTACGGCAAACCGCTCGTGTATCTCGACAACGGGGCCAGCGCACAAAAGCCGCGTGCGGTGCTGGAGGCGATGGATCATGTCTATCGTTTCGAGTACGCCAATGTGCACCGCGGATTGCACTGTCTGTCCAATACGGCAACGGCGAAATATGAGGACGCCCGGGAGACCGCGCGCCGTTTCCTCAATGCCGGATCGCCGGATGAGATCATTTTCACGCGCAACGCCACTATGGCGATCAATCTTGTGGCGCAATCGTGCGGCGGTTTGGTGATCGGCGAGCAGGACGAGATCATTTTGTCGATCATGGAGCATCACTCCAATATCGTGCCCTGGAACTACCACCGGGAACGCAAAGGGGCGGTGCTGAAGTGGTCGCCGGTTGCTGACAACGGCGAGTTCCTCTTGGAGGAATTCGAAGCGCTAATTACACCGCGTACGAAGATGGTCGCCATCACGCATATGTCGAACGTTCTCGGCACGGTGGTTCCCATCAAAGAAGTCATTGCGATTGCTCATTCGCACGGTATTCCGGTGCTCGTTGACGGCAGTCAGGCGGCGGTGCACATGCCCGTCGACGTGCGCGATCTGGACGCGGACTTTTATGTATTTACCGGGCACAAGACCTATGGGCCGTCCGGGATTGGTGTCCTTTATGCAAAGAAGGAGCACTTAGAGCGGATGCCACCTTATGAGGGTGGCGGCGAAATGATCGATACCGTCACCGTTGACAAGGTGACGTATGCTGATCCCCCGCACCGCTTCGAAGCGGGTACGCCGCCGATTGTCGAGGCCATCGGACTAGGCGCGGCGCTGAACTACATGATGCAGGTTGGGCGCGAGAATATTGCCCGATACGAAGCCGAGCTTGGCCGCTATGCCCATGAGCGCCTGAAAGCGCTGGACGGGTTGACCATCCACGGCGATGCTCCTGGCAAGGGAGCCATCGTATCGTTTACGGTCGACGGGCTGCATCCTCACGATGTTGCGACGATCATCGACCGCTCAGGGATTGCGGTTCGGGCAGGGCACCATTGTGCTCAGCCGTTGATGGACCGTCTTGGTGTAACGGCGACGTGCCGGGCCTCGTTCGGCATGTATAATACGCGAGCGGAAGTCGATGCGCTTGCTGAAGGGCTTGTTCATGCCAGGGAGTTTTTCGCTTGATGGAGAGTAAGAACGCAGATGCGGCCGGCGAGCTCAATGTCCGCGACAAGGCAGAGGCCACGGGCCCAGCGGGTGGTGTTGGAGACAACACGCTGGCGGGTAGCGTCGCGCCCGTTCCAAGCGTCGCCGAGGGCGGCACTCCTGTGCCGGGCAGCAGCTTGTCTGCGGAGGAGCTTGACCAATTGACCGCGGACATCATCGCCGCGCTGAAGACTGTCTATGATCCTGAAATCCCTTGCGATATTTATGAGCTCGGGCTGATCTACAAGATCGACGTCGGCGATGAGCGCGAGGTTGACGTTGACATGACACTGACGGCGCCTGGATGTCCGGTTGCAGGCGAGATGCCAGGTTGGGTGGAGAATGCGGTCGCTTCGGTTCCCGGGGTTAGCGGCGTGAAGGTGAATCTGGTATTTGATCCGCCATGGGATATGAGCCGGATGTCCGATGAGGCGCGCTTGGCGATCGGGATGTTCTAGCCGGCGCACTCTAGGAGATGCAGATGGCGGAGACACGCACGGCGCTGGTGACGGGGGGAAATCGAGGGATTGGGCTGGAAATCGCCCAGCAACTTGCGCGCCAGGGGATCCTGACGGCAATCGGTTCGCGGGACTTCGCAAAGGGAGAGGCAGCGGCTGCGCAGCTCATAGCCGAAGGGCTGGAGCCGGTAGTTGTTGAGCTTGACGTGACCAGCGGCGAGAGCGTTCAAGCCGCTGTCGACAAGACCAAACACCTGTTCGGTCGTATTGATATTCTCGTCAACAATGCGGGAATTTTGCTTGAGCGCGGCAGGGACGGTACTGCCGGCAATGTGGCTGAAGTCTCCATCGACAAGGTTTTTGAGAACTTCAAGGTCAATACAGTTGGCCCGTTGAGAATGATCCAGGGGGTGCTGCCTGGAATGCTGGAGGCCGGGTACGGGAGGATTGTCAATTTGTCCTCCGGTCTCGGGCAGCTGAGCGATATGGGTGGCGGCCATACGGCTTACCGATTATCGAAGGTCGCGCTCAACGCCCTGACCCGAACAGCTGCTGCCGATATCGGACAAGGCAACATCAAGGTCAACACGATGTGCCCAGGCTGGGTGCGCACCGACATGGGCGGGGAGGACGCCACCCGAAGTGTGTCGGAGGGAGCTGAGACAGCGGTCTGGCTTGCGACATTATCTGAGGACGGACCGACCGGCGGCTTCTTCCGCGATAAGAAGCCTATCGCCTGGTAGAGGGTGAGCACCTACCCAGTTCATTCTAAGTGGTGGTGCGAAAGGCAGGAGGCTGGTGATGGGGCATGCTGTCAGGGTATTCGCCGGCCCTCTTGTTGCCGTGCGCGCCTTTGAACAGGTTTCCCAGCATGCCCGGATCTACTCCTTGAAGCCTGACACGTCGACCTTCGTGGTGCCGTATGACGAGGACCTTGAGGACGATGTGCAGAAGTTTCAGGGTACCGGCGATTGGCTCGAGACCGGACCGAGGATATCAACAGGCGTCATGGCGTTTGCGGCGCGTGCTTCGCAGAGCGCTGGCATTGGATATCTAGAAACAGACTACTTCGGCGGTGTTGGCGAGCAGAGCGCCGTGCTTTGGCAAAACGGCGTGTTGGCATTGGGACCATTGAGCATGTCAGCTGACAGCGGTGTAGTCGGGCGGCGACCCAGATCACTATGGCCGGTTAATGCGGTCTTGCGCAGGCTTGGCGTACGTGCAGGCGACCATGACGATGAGTTTGATGCGTTGGGCCTTGGCTCCTACCGGTCGCTCGACGCGATCGTCAAGCGGGCGCAGCTGATTAGCCGGCAGGTCTGATCAGAGCCCGCGGACCAGATTGCCAATCATCAAGACCAAATAGGCGGTCATAGCCAGCCAGTATTCCTGATGCGGAAGGTACCGCGGCATGGGCACAAAGCCCATCTTCGTGACCAAGGCGAGTATCGCAAGAACCAGCGAGATCAGGAATATAACGATGGTCGGTGGATTGAGACGCATGACCCCTCCTCGCCCGTACTTTCACGGATTATCAGCCCGGCGTGGTGTATCCGAGGCGGGCTGCACTGTCCAGGGCGAGAGGGCATCACTGAATCTGGATCAGCGCAAGGTTTTCCAATTCAAGAGGTGCAGTGCGCAAGTGCCACAACTTGATAGGGATCAGAGCTCTTGGGCTCTATGGAAAAGGCTGGCGAGGGGTGCCAGTTCGTCCTTGCCATCGAGCAGGAGGTGAATGACCCGACCGGCTGTATCCTCCACAGGGCGCAGAGTAACCAGAACGGAGTTTTTCTCAGACGCTGGCGTGGTCAGGGTCCCCGGAGGGAGCGGCTTTACAGAAACGACCTTTAGTGCCCGCTCGACACCTGCAGTCGTCAAGGTGATCTGATCTCCCACTCGCACAGGGTTGTCGGCACCCCAAGACGCCAATGTTGCCCGGGTGCTGCTGGCATCTCCCAGCCAGTATTCCTCGCTGGCTGCAACTGGCTGCACCGCGGTTGCCGTGTCAGGCCTTGAAGCAACGCTGGAGAAAATGCTGGTCGTGCCGTGGTCTTCAAATGCCACTCCGAACTGAGCGCGCAGCAGGCCATCTCCCGTCAGGGACAACGAGGCCACGGCAGCGATCGCAATGCTGGCGGCCAAAAATAGTCGAGAGATGTTCAGCGGCGGTTCAATGCGTTTGAAGCTTGCCATGTTTCTTCCTTGAGCGGCTGGGATATCGCAACGGCTGAAAGCATTATATGGCTCATTATTACGAAATCCCAAGGTTACGCGATCACCGTGTTGAAAACCTTCGCCGTCGCGACAGAGCCAGTTTTTGGGAAAACCGCCGGAAAAGCGCGAGATTAAAGGCGTAGAGCATAGCGAACATGACCGCCATGACGGACAAAGCCGTCCAGCCGCCGGTGAAGCGTAAGGCGCTGGATAAGGCAGCCTGAGCGGATTTGTGGGTGTTTTTCTGGGCTGCGGTTTGCGGTTGGCTTTGCGGGTGGGCAGTCTCGGCCGCATTGGCGTCGATCGACAGGACAGCGGTTACCTCTGGCAGTTGGCGCGGTACCTCGCCGTCGAGAACGAGAACGGCGATCATGGCGAAAACGCCAAGGCCAACGAGTACGTCAAATGTGAACCGCCGCAAGTCGCCCAGTATTCCGGCATTCATGACTCTGTCTCCCACAAGAATGACGCGACCGACGCTCGAATCGAGCGATATGCAACGAGAACGCGTTGGTGTGGCGAGGCTTGGTCCGGATTGTGGCCGGGCTGGGTCATTCTCGGTCACAGACGCGCGAGGCGGAGGATGTGTGGCGCGATGAGCGCATTCACCATCCGGCTTCTTGCGAGGGGACGGGGCTGGCGTTATTTTGCGACGACGCGTGCCGTCATATCCGCTGGGTACGCCGCTTTTACAGAAAACCCTCTAAAGAAAGGCACGAACGATGGGCTTCCTTGCCGACAGCCTCGCCCGAATCCAGCCGTCCGCCACGATCGCCGTCTCAACAAAGGCGCGCGCGCTTAGGGCGGAGGGACGGGATATTGTTTCGCTGTCCGCGGGGGAGCCGGATTTTGACACGCCAACGAACATCAAGAACGCCGCCAAGCGAGCGATGGACGAGGGCAAGTCGAAATACACCGATGTCGACGGGATTCCGGAGTTGAAGGACGCCGTCATCGCGAAGTTCAAGCGCGACAACAACCTGGAGTATGCACGCAATCAGATCTCGGTCGGTACCGGCGGCAAGCAGGTGCTTTACAACGCGCTGTTGGCGACTCTCAATCCCGGCGATGAAGTGATCATCCCAACTCCGTGTTGGGTGTCATATGCCGACATAGTATTGCTGGGCGGGGGCAAGCCGGTGCTTGTGCCGACCAAGATGGGAGATGGTTTCCGCCTGCAGCCGGATGCGCTTGAAGCGGCGATTACACCGAAAACGAAGTGGTTCTTGTTTAACTCGCCATCCAACCCGTCCGGGGCGGCTTATTCGCGCGACGACCTTAAGAAGCTGACCGACGTACTGTTGCGGCATGAGAACGTGCATGTGCTCACCGACGACATTTATGAGCACCTTATCTACGATGGAAACGTGTTCTGCACGCCCGCCGAGGTTGAGCCTAGGCTGTATGATCGGACCTTGACGCTCAACGGCCTGTCGAAAGCCTATTGCATGACGGGTTGGCGGCTGGGTTTCGCCGGTGGCCCCGAAAAGCTAATCGGAGCGATGCGCAAGCTGCAGTCGCAGTCGACATCGAACCCATGTTCGATCACGCAATGGGCGGCCGTAGAAGCGCTTAACGGTCCCCAAGACTTTATCGCGGCCAACAACAAGGTGTTCGTCGAGCGGCGCGATCTTGTGGTGTCGATGCTGAATCAGGCGACCGGCCTTGAATGCCCAAAGCCCGAGGGTGCGTTCTACGTCTATCCATCGTGTGCCGGGGCCATCGGCAAGACAAGTACGGGTGGCCGCAAGATCGGATCGGATGGGGATTTTGTTACGGCGCTTTTGGAAGAAGAAGGTGTGGCGTGCGTGCACGGCGCCGCGTTCGCGTCGTCGCCGGCATTCCGCATCTCATATGCGACCTCGACGGAGGCGTTGAAGGATGCTTGCCAGCGCATCCAGAGGTTCTGTGGCGGACTGACCTGAGTTTGATTCGTGTCGCCATGTAACTTGCTTATTGCGTGCCCTCCGGACGAAACAGATGTACGCCAACACGGCTTGGAGGCTCGATTTAATGCCGTCACAGTCCGGCCATCGTGCGTGCGCGCACCTGACCGGAAGGAATATCAAGATGGCACTTTCCAGGCCGACCTATTTTATCTGGGCGCTCTCGACAATCCTCGCGGTGCTCGTCGTCGCGCTGAAGTACTTTTCCGTGGAGATCCCTGTGCTGACACCGCTGGTGAGCGGGCATCTGTTTGAAGCACTGCTCGTCAGTTTCGTGCTTTTGTGGGCGGGTACGGTCTTCCGGGGTGTCTGAGCCGGATAAGCCGTCGGCCGCACATCACGAATCAAATGCGATATCACGGCGGGAGGGGAGGCCGGAGTCAGCGGGGGCGCCGGCTTTTCTGCTTTTGTCTGCTGCATTGTCCTAGGCGAGTTCGGCTAGCAGGCATTTGAGGATGCCGTAATCGAAGCGGCCGTCGAGAGCGGTGTACGCCGGCCCGAGATTGCCGGTTTCCAGTGTTTCACATGTCTCGAAGGCAGCGTGGATGGCGTCGATGTCCGCGGGTTCGAGGGCGAGGACGTCGCAGGTTGTGATGAGACCTGCCTCGATGGCTTCGGCGAAATGGCCGTATACATTGGCGACCTGAAGTTCACGCCGCTGCGCGATGGCCTCGGCGTCGTGGCCCTCGAGGTGCAGCGCCAGCGTCGCGTTCACCGATGCGGACAGTTGGTTATTAAGAAGCGGGTGGCGGGGCATGCCGGCGATCGCCGTCAGCAGATCATCGCCATAGCGCGCGATCTTGCGGACACCCAGGCCGGTGATGTCGGTTAGCTCGGTCTTGTTCGCAGGCCGCTTTTCGGCCAACTCGGCGAGTGTGCGATCGTGGCAGATGACGTATGGGGGGACGTTCGCCTGTGATGCGAGCCTGGCGCGCAACTGCCGAAGCTCTTCAAACAGGGTTGCGTTCTCAGGTGCGACGGGCGGCGTCTTGCTGGTCTCGCCGCGCTTTGATTTGCGGGCGGCCTTTGTTTTCTTGACTTCCCGTATCTGGAACTTGGTTTCGCCGCGCAACAAAGGCCGCGCGGTGTCGCTGAGCGACAGCGTGCCGTATCCTTCGGTGTCAGCAACGAGGAGACCTGCGGCGACGAGTTGCTGGAAGAGGGCGCGCCAAGCCGTCTGATCGAGTTCGCTGCCGAGGCCGAAAACGGCAAGCCTGTCATGGCCATTGCGGATGGCTCGTTCGTTCTCGCGGCCGGTCAAGATATCAACCAGGTAGCCGACACCATATCGCTGGCCAGTGCGGTAGACGGCGGAGAGGGCCTTTTGGGCAGCTACCGTGCCGTCGATGGTGGTCGGTGGTTCGAGGCAGTTGTCGCAGTTGCCGCACGGTGCGGGCAGCGTTTCACTGAAATAGGCGAGCAGTTTCTGGCGGCGGCATTCGACCATTTCCGCCAGGCCGATGAGGGCGTCGAGTTTTTGACGCTGCACGCGGCGGTAGATGTCGGCGCCTTCGCTCGCTTCGATCCACTGGCGCTGCTGGATGATGTCCTGCAGACCATAGGCCATCCAGGCGTCGGCGGGTTCGCCGTCGCGGCCGGCACGGCCTGTTTCCTGGTAATAGGCTTCGATGGATTTGGGCAGATTAAGGTGAGCGACGAAGCGCACATCGGGTTTGTCGATGCCCATGCCAAAGGCGATGGTGGCGACGATGATGAGGCCGTCCTCCGAGAGGAAGCGGGTTTGCGTCTGGCTGCGCTGTTCGGCGGGAAGCCCGGCGTGATAGGGCAGCGCCGTGCGCCCCTTGCGGGCCAGCCAGGCAGCGGTCTCCTCGACCGAGCGGCGCGACAGGCAATAGACGATGCCGGCGCTGTCCGTATGCTCGGCCTCGATGAAGCGCCAAAGCTTCTCGCGGGCTGACGTGCCACTTAGTTCAGCGATGCGATAGCGGATGTTGGGGCGGTCAAAGCTTGCGATGTAGGCAGCGGCGTTCTCGAGGTTGAGTTCGCGGATGATTTCCTGGCGGGTGCGATCGTCGGCGGTTGCGGTTAGCGCCACGCGTGGGACGCTTGGGAAGAGCTCGGCGAGGATCTGAAGCTGGCGGTATTCGGGGCGGAAGTCGTGGCCCCATTGCGAGACGCAGTGCGCTTCATCAATCGCGAACAGTGAAATCTCGCAGGCCGAGAGAAGATCGAGCATGCGTTCTTGAACGAGGCGTTCCGGGGCGACGTAGAGTAAGTCCAGATCGCCGGAGCGGAGGCGGTTGGCGACTTCGAGCTGTTCGGGATAGCTGAGGCTGGAATTCAGGAATGCCGCCTTCAATCCGAGCTGGGTGAGGGCATCGACCTGGTCCTGCATCAAGGCGATCAACGGTGAGACAACGATGCCGGTACCTTGGCGGAGAAGCGCGGGGATCTGGTAGCAAAGCGATTTGCCGCCGCCCGTCGGCATCAATGCGAGGCAGTCCTGGCCTGCCAGAAGCGTGCTGATAATGCCGGTCTGGTGTGAGCGGAATGCCTTGTAGCCAAACACCGTTTGTAAGACGTGCTGAGCGTCTTCGATCACTGGCGCGCTATCGGATTTGGGTTGAGGTGTAGCGGCGTTGGCCATGCGGTCTCACGGTTTCGGCAAGGGGCAACGCGACTCTTATCTGATCCTCGCGGTTGGTGGTGACCTACTCAAGGCATGCACGTCGCAATCGTGGGGAGGAGGGGCCGCTGAGCAACATTAAAGCTGCACGGCCCAGGTTCGAATTCATCGACCAGATGTCAAATAAGTCCTTTAGGCTGACGAAAGCCGCAATCACGGTGGGAGCGGCATATCGCTTTGGTTGCCACGTTTGACTTGAAGGATTGCGGCGATCAGCTTTTTGATGATTCCGTTTCGGATTCGCTACGCGGCGCCGCTCGAGCCTCGCGGATCATGTCGGGATGCCGCTGCTTGACGGGCTCTCCTTTGTGCATAATGCAATTGTCGGCGCCGGACTGCGGGTCCTCATTCGGCTCGGGGCCAGTGGAAAGATCATTTCCGGGTTCGACATGGCCCGGGTAATGGCTTTGGGCGCCGACTACTGCAACGCGGCTCGGGCTTCATGTTCGCGGTTGGATGCATCTAAGCCCAGTCCTGTCATACCGATAAGTGTCCAACCGGGGTTACAAGCCAGGATCCCGGACGCTAGCGAGCCATTGTGGTGCCAGGTAAAGCGCGACGCGTGGCAAAACTTCAAAAGGGCGACCGTTGAAGCCCTGGCGGATCTTGTCGGGGCGGCTGGGTTGACCCATCCCCATGAGCTTTCGCCTCACCATTTCTTCCGACGGACCTCGCAAGAGGAGTACTTGACCTTCGCCGAGCTATATCTGTCGCTGGATCCTGGGGAGCTGCTCACGGGGTGTAAGCATGAGCGTTTCGGCAAAGCCTGGCAGATCGCAACCGCGGAGAGCTTCCAGCATTCCCCGCCTGCGTGGTGAATGGGCTTGATGCAGAGCGGCGTCGTGGGGCGTTCCAAGGCCAAGATAAGCATTCAGACGGCATTCATAACGATGCCTGTAAGTTAGGATCAATAGGTGATGCCTTTTTGCATTCCTGATCCGAAGCTTTTCGAGATTCCGCCGATGTTAGGTCTCAAGTAGTGCGAAGCTGGTAGAGTGGGGAATTCAAAGAGGCTTGCGAAGCAATAAGATTACTGGGGGGCTCAATCGACTGGTGGTTGTTTCGCATGATTACTGGTCTTGAGCCGAGGAAGGAGAAGGAACGGTGCTTCCGACACGTACAGCTCTAATCGCCGCTGCCGCCATTGCGGCGCAGTTCAGTTTCGTTGCCGCCGCGCAGGCCCAATCGACGTGCAAATGGTACGCCGCGACTGCGCTGAAGCAGCAACAGGAGAATGAGCGCCTGAAGTGCGGTTTCTCGGGCAACGCCTGGCACGCCGACCTGGGACGCCACCTGCAGTGGTGCAAGGGTGTGTCGCCGGACGAATGGAAGTCCGCCGCGCAGGAGCGTGAGCAAAAGCTTGGTGTCTGCGCCAAGGGTTAAGCCGCTCCGGCGTAAGATCTGAATGACTGGACTGGTTCTTCACTGCCGCCTTGGGGACCAGCCTTTATTGGACCCGCGTCTCTTGAAATCTCCTGAGACGCGGTTTTTTCATGTTTGGGCAGAGGTGCGTGTTTGTCAGGCTGCTGTGTTGTGACCGCGAGGGTTTACACACTGTTAAGCCTCCTCACGCATGTGTGAGCGTAATCTGATTTGATCCTGGCTCGGTTCGCAAGCACCCTGCATCCAGTGATTTGGGGCATCGGGGATTATGCGAAAACTAGCGTGTTTGATCATGTTGGCCTTGTTGGCCATTCCGGCGATGGTTGCATCGTCGGAAGCGACTATTCATGCTCAAACAAGCTTGGCGTTTTTCGAATCCGTGGTGGACGGTGAGCGGATCATGGCGAAAGCTGATGGCGAACACCGCTGCGTGTGCCCCAAATCCGGATTGTGTGGAGCTCAACAGCCCATCGGACTGTCTCAGGCGCGAGGGTTCCTGGAGGAGCTGTCGCCGTCATCGGTGATGAGGCCGGCGTTGTGCTCTTTAGCGCTCAAATCGCACATAATCGAGCTCGATCCGCCTCCTCCCCGATCACACCTTTGCTGACTCATAAAATCTCAAATTGATCTCTTGCGGTTCACGTCCTAATCGCGCCGTCGCGCGGGGGGCTGCCGTCAGTAAAGGACAAGCAAGCATGTCGTTGAAATCTTTGATGCCGACGGGGGCGCAGAGCGCCGCCAGCGGTTCTGTCGAGCGCTGGTCACAGGATGCCTATGTGGCGCTAATGCTGAGAGTTGGACTGGGTGTCGTGTTCGTCATCGGTGGCTGGAGCAAGTTATCGCAGCTCCTCGACCCGGCGCGTTCTGATGCCATTGTCGCGCTTTACACGGGCCCGAAGGGCTACATCAACACGTTCTTCCTGGAGTACCTGTTCGGGGCTGGGTCGTGGGTTTCCCCATGGGGCTTCCTGACGACGCTATCGACGTTCGAGTTCATCTCCGGCGTTGCGCTATTGGCAGGCTTTATGGTGCGGCCGCTGGCGCTTATTTACGGGTTCTTGTTGTGGACGTTCGTGTTTTCGCTGCCGGTGGTTCTGACGCCGGGCGTGGCGGTCGCGGAGAAGACTTATCTTGCGCCGGCCCTTTTGGTGCAGATCCGGGATGTCACGCTGTCCGGCCTCATGTTCATCTTGTTCAACCTGGGTTCGGGAGCCTACAGCCTTGATGCCAGATTGATGGGCACCGCGGTTAAACAGCCGACGGCGAGCTGGGAGCACCTGGGCCTCTTGTTGCGTCTATCGTTGGCGGCGACGCTTCTTGTCGGTGGTTTCTTCGCCGGGATGGCGAACATCAAGACGTTCGAAATGCCAGCGCTGCTGATGATCGCCGCCGGTGTGGCAATGCTTGTTGATCATCGTGCGGCGCGGGTCGCCGGCGGGGTGCTGATCGCGATGATGCTGATCTACATCCTGGGCAAGATCAGCTTCGAGAAGTCGCTGATCGGCAACCTCAATGCGGTGAAACGTGAGTTTGCGTTGTTGGCGGCGGGGCTGGTGCTGGCCATTCGCGGTGGCGGAGAGCTTTATACGGTGCCCTCGATAATAAATCGCGCGCGCGAGGCAATTGCCGACAGCCGGCGCCAACTTGGTGCTCATCCCTTGCGATTGCGCATTACGCTTCCGGCCATGATCTTACTGCTAGCTCCGGCGGTATTCGCGCTCGCTGTCGCAATGGCTCCGGAGGCCAGGGCCCAGTTTGTTTTTGATGGCGGCAAGCTCTCCAAGCAAGTCGTATCCATCCGCACGAAGGAGCGGGCCGGTACGATCATTGTCAGCTTCGCGGATCGGCGGCTTTACAAACTCCTCGGCCGGGGCCGTGCTATCTCCTATCCGATCGGTATTCCGAAAGCGATCGACCGGTGGGATGGGACGTTGCGCGTGACGCAGAAGCGGAAAAACCCGGCATGGCGGCCAACACCATCGATGATGAGGCGTAATCCGCGGCTGCCGAGCTATGTGCCGGGCGGCCATCCGCAGAACCCGCTGGGCGTGCGTGCCCTCTACTTGGGCCACACGTTCTACCGGATACACGGTACGGATGCGCCATGGACGATCGGTAAAGCGGCGTCTAGCGGTTGCGTGCGGATGTACAACGACCACGCAATCGACCTCTACAACCGGACCAAGGTCGGAGCCAAAGTGGTTGTGACCTGGAAGCGCTACAAGACGCGCCCAGGCTACGCGGCGCTCTAGCGTTGTTTAGATGAGTGCAAGTCACAAAAGGGCCGCTCGAAGGAGCGGCCCTTTCGTGTTTCTACAGAATGGTGAGGGGTTGGGCTTACATCATACCCATGCCGCCCATTCCACCCATGCCGCCCATGTCCGGGGCACCGCCGCCGGCGCCTTCCTTCTTCGGCGCGTCGGCAACCGCGGCTTCGGTGGTGATCAGCAGGGCGGCGATCGAAGCGGCATCCTGCAGGGCGGTGCGGACCACCTTCGCAGGGTCGATGATACCCGATTTGACCATGTCGACATACTTATCGTTTTGGGCGTCGTAGCCGTCGTTGATGTCTTTCGTCTCGAGAACCTTGCCGACGACAATCGAGCCTTCGACGCCTGCGTTCTCAGCGATTTGCCGGATCGGCGACTGGAGGGCGCGGCGGACGATCTGGATGCCGGCTTCCTGGTCTGGGTTATCGCCTTCGACATCGAGCTTCTGAGCCGCCTTGATCAGGATGACGCCCCCACCTGGGACGATGCCTTCTTCAACCGCGGCGCGGGTCGCGTTGAGTGCGTCATCGACGCGATCCTTGCGCTCCTTTACCTCGACTTCGGTTGCACCGCCGACGCGGATAACGGCCACGCCTCCGGCCAGCTTCGCCAGGCGCTCCTGCAGCTTTTCACGGTCGTAGTCCGAGGTGGTTTCCTCGATTTGTGCCTTGATCTGCGAGGTGCGAGCGTTGATGTCCTTCTTGTCGCCGGAACCGTCGACAATGGTTGTGTCTTCCTTGGTGATGCTGACGCGCTTGGCGCGGCCCAGCATATCAATCGAGACGTTTTCCAGCTTGATGCCGAGGTCTTCGGAAATCGTCTGGCCGGCGGTGAGAACGGCGAGGTCCTCGAGCATGGCCTTGCGGCGGTCACCGAAGCCCGGAGCCTTGACGGCTGCGACCTTGAGGCCACCACGCAGCTTGTTGACAACGAGGGTGGCGAGCGCTTCGCCTTCGATATCCTCAGCGATGATGAGAAGCGGCTTGCCGGTCTGAACGACGGATTCGAGAACCGGCAGCAGCGGCTGCAGGCTGGAAAGCTTCTTCTCGTGGATCAGGATGTAAGGATCCTCGAGTTCGGCAATCATCTTGTCGGCGTTGGTGATGAAGTAAGGCGACAGATAGCCGCGGTCGAACTGCATGCCTTCGACAACATCGAGTTCGGTTTCCAGCGACTTGGCTTCCTCGACGGTGATGACGCCTTCGTTGCCAACTTTCTGCATGGCTTCGGAGATCATTTCGCCAATTTCGGCTTCGCCGTTGGCGGAAATGGTGCCAACCTGGGATATCTCGTTAGAGTCTTTCACCTTCTTGGACGAGTCACCAATGAACTTGACGACCTGAGCAACGGCCTTGTCGACGCCGCGCTTTAGGTCCATCGGGTTCATGCCAGCGGCAACCGACTTCATGCCTTCGGCAACAATGGACTGGGCGAGGACCGTTGCGGTGGTGGTGCCGTCGCCAGCAACATCATTGGTCTTGGAAGCAACTTCGCGAACCATCTGGGCGCCCATGTTCTCGAACCTATCTTCGAGTTCGATCTCCTTGGCGACGGTGACGCCATCCTTGGTCGTGCGCGGGGCGCCAAACGACTTTTCAATTACGACGTTACGGCCCTTTGGCCCGAGGGTTACCTTGACGGCGTGAGCGAGGATGTCGACGCCGCGAAGCATGCGCTCGCGGGCGTCTGTGGAGAAACGGACGTCTTTTGCAGACATAAGTGCTGTCTCCTGAGTTCAAAAAAGGTTGTTGGGGGAGGGTCGTTTGCGGGCGGCGCCAACTTGGCAGCTTAACCCTCAAGCACGCCCATGATGTCGGTTTCCTTCATGATCAACAGGTCTTCGCCGTCGATCTTGACTTCGGTGCCCGACCATTTGCCGAACAACACGCGGTCACCTGCTTTGACGTCAAGGGCGACGAGTTCGTTATCGTCACCGCGGGCGCCAGGGCCGACTGCGATTACTTCACCCTGTTGCGGCTTTTCGGCTGCCGTATCGGGGATGATGATACCACCGGCAGTTTTAGTTTCGCTGTCGACGCGCTTTACGACGACACGGTCGTGGAGTGGACGGAAATTCATGACAAGTCAGCTCCGTTAGGATGTCTTGGTCGGAAACTGGCGGGGGTTCATGGCGAAGCTTGACGTGGAGGGATCTGATGACCACTTCACGGGCACACTCCTACCACCCCCGACCCGCTGTTAGCACTCACATGACGAGAGTGCTAGAGGCGTCGGACGGTAGATAGGCGGCTGGATTCACGCCGTCAAGATGCGATCTCACGCAAAATCACATTTTTGCTGGTGCGAATAGCAGTCTGGGTCGACGCAAAGGTCCGATCAGGCCCTAAGCACGGACGTTTGACTGGAACTGTGCACCATTCTGACCGGGATGGAGGCGGCCGGTCGAGGCATTGAAGAAAACTGCTGCATTAACCAATTTCCCCTGTCGCGGACGCCGATTTTGGTCCGCCACAAAAAGGAATTGGTCATGGAAAGCACTAATGTTGACGCGCTGCTGTCGCCGGTGACGTTTGGCGCGCTGTCGTTGAAAAACCGGGTAGTCATGGCGCCGCTGACGCGGTCTCGCGCCAGCGCTCTGGGGGTTCCTTCCGAATTAGCGGCGGAGTACTACGCGCAAAGATCGGGTGCCGGTCTCATCATTACTGAAGCGGCGCAGATTTCATTTGAAGGCATGGGCTATCCGCGCACGCCTGGTGTTCATACGCCTGAACAGTTGGAGCGATGGCGTCCGATCGTCGAGGCGGTGCATCAACGCGGCAGCAAGATCGTCAGCCAGCTTTGGCACGTTGGCCGGATTGCGGCCGCCATTAATCGAGGCAAGAGCGCTGATGTCGTGGCGCCCAGCGCCATCCGGGCTCCGGGTCAAATGTACACTGATGCCAAGGGTATGATCGAGCACGATGTGCCGCGCGCCCTTGAGGAAGCGGATATCGCCCGGATCGTGCGTGATTACGTCAAGGCGGCGCGCAACGCGATTGATGTTGGGTTCGACGGTGTCGAATTGCACTCGGCCAATGGATATCTGCTTCACCAGTTTTTGTCGTCGAACGTGAACCAGCGAAAAGACCGCTACGGCGGTTCAATCGAGAACCGCGTGCGCATGCCGCTTGAAGTCCTTGATGCGATAGTTGCCGAGGTGGGTGCGGACAGAGTGGGCTTGCGCGTCAGCCCCGGACATACGTTCAACGGCATCGAGGAGAAAGATATGGAGGCGCTTTACGCGCACTACCTCAAAGAGATTGAACAGCGTGGGCTCGCCTATCTTCACGTCATGCGACCGTTTGCCAATACGGCTGAAAGCGATGTCGTGGCGCTGGCGAAGTCGGCTTATGCGGGGAAAATGATTGTGGCCGGCGGCTATGATGGTGTTTCGAGCGCCAAAGAAATTGAGGACCAGCGTGCCGATGCGGTGGCATTTGGGCAGCTCTACATCGCCAACCCGGATCTGGTGGAGCGGTTCCGTCAGGGCGCACCACTTAATGAGCCCGTCCAGGATACCTTCTATACGCCTGGACCCGCCGGTTACACCGACTATCCGGCACTCGCAAGCTAGGCCCTTCTCCCGCCGAGGAGCTACCGTGAACTAAACAAATGCCCAGTCAGGTGGCGGCCCTTGCTCGAGGTGATATAGAGCGCAAGAGCTGCAATATCAGGTTCACCGACAAGCGCTTCCTCACGGGGATCGAGAGCATTGGCAGGGGCGACTGCGTTAATGCGGATGCCCTTGTCGGCCCAGTTCTGTGACTCGCTTCGGACCATTGCGGCAAGTGTCGCACGGATCACTTCAAGAACCATCAATTCGGCTGCTGTTTGCGGTTCTGGCGCCGAAATCACGTGCAAAATGGAGCCCTGAGTGAGCGTTAACTGCATGCGGTTGGCGACGATGCGAGCGGCCAGGGTCGGGGCCAGAAGTTTATCGGAAACTAGGGCTTCCAATTCAGCCTGAGACGCGCGTCCGGCGAGGTCGGCTGGATGAATTTCAATCAGGTTAATGACGGCTTCGAGACCGCCATAGGCCTTTTGCGCAGGCCCCTGGGCAAAAGAGACAGCTGCGTCCGATTCATCGATGTCGTCGGTCGAATAGAGCTGCACGTCACCGGCGCACTGCGCCAGAATCGTGGCGATTTCATCAATTGCCGCGGATGTTTCAGCGGACCGGATGACAAGGCGGGTTGAGCGCTCGGCAAAAGCGCGGGCTATATCTACGCCGCAGCGGCTGGTCAGCCCAGAGAGCAGGACGCGGGACTGGGTGAGTTCAGGATATACTGCTGCAGACCTGAGCTCTTCTACAATGCTCAACAACATCGGGCTTGCCTCCTTGTTTACTCCGGACGAAATAGGACTGCCCGGACGCGACCATACCACGCCGATTCGGCTAACGAGAGCTAAATGAGCCTGCGATTCGGGACGGTCGGCGGCTGTGAAGTGGCGGTAATGGGGCAACCCCCAGTAAGTTCGCTGCTGCACACGTGGCCGTTATGCGACTTGAGCTGTCGCGTTGATGGCGCGTAACCTTTTGCTAACTTGAGTACATTGAGTGCCATCGGCGGCATTCATCAGGCGGTTCGGAAGCATCGTGGCGCAAGATCCTCATCCCCATGACTTGGCCTCCTACTGGATGCCCTTCACAGCGAACCGGGCGTTCGGGCGAAAGCCGCGAATGATCGTTGGCGCACAAGGGCTTTATTACCTCGCCGCTGATGGCCGGAAAGTATTGGATGCAACTTCCGGGCTCTACTGCGTTAACGCTGGTCACGGGGATCGGCACATTGTCGAGGCCATCAAGACTGCGGCGGAGACGCTGGACTACTCACCGGCCTTTCAGTTTGCACATCCTCAGTCCTTTGAGCTTGCCTCGCGGCTGGCGCTGCTGGCGCCAGGCGATCTCAACCACGTGTTTTTCGCGAATTCCGGCAGCGAAGCCGTCGATACCGCGATGAAGATTGCATTGGCGTATCACCGGGCACGAGGCGAGGGATCGCGGACGCGGTTCATTGGTCGCGAGCGGGGGTATCACGGGGTTGGCTTCGGCGGCATGGCGGTGGGCGGGATCCCTGGGAACCGCAAAGCCTTCGGCCAACAGCTTCCCGGTGTTGATCACCTGCGGGCGACCTATGATAGAGCGCGCCAGGCTTTCTCACTTGGAGAGCCGGAGTGGGGTGGCGAGCTTGCCGACGAGCTGGAGCGGCTTACAGCCCTGCATGATGCATCCAACATCGCCGCGGTGATCGTTGAACCCGTGGCGGGTTCAACGGGATGTCTGCCGCCGCCCAAGGGTTATTTGGAAAGGCTTTGTGGCATTGCCCACAAGCACGGGCTTCTGGTTATTTTTGATGAAGTCATCACTGCGTTTGGGCGATTGGGCCATGCATTCGCAGCGGAGCGCTACGGCGTCGTGCCCGACCTCATCACGTTCGCCAAGGGGCTTACCAACGGTTCGGTGCCGATGTCGGGGGTGCTTGTCACCGGGGGTATTCATGGCGCGCTGATGCAGGGGCCAGAACACGTTCCGGAGCTATATCATGGCTACACCTACTCAGCACATCCTCTGGCGACGGCGGCAGCCATGGCGACACTGGATGTGTACCGGGACCGCTCGCTTTTCGAACGCGCCTTTGAGATGGAGCGCGACTTTGGAGAAATATTCCTAGCGTTGCGGGATGCACCACATGTCGCGGACATCCGCCCGATCGGGATGATGTGCGGGATTGATCTTTTGTCCGCTGAAGATGGCATTGGCAGGCGCGGTTACCAGGCGATGGCCAAAGCGTTTCACGAGCATGATCTTTATGTTCGAGTCGCTGCTGATACGCTGGTTATCGCGCCGCCACTGATCTGTGGGCTGGACGACCTCCGGGAGATTGCCCAGCGACTACAACACCTGCTCAACGACTTGGCATAACTGCCAATTTTTCGGTGCGGAATCGCAACACCTGTTGCACAGCATTGGTGAGCCCCGGTGGAAAAGCTGGTGACATCTTGCTGATGCGCGTTGCTTCGCCGCGCAACCATGCTGATCCTGATCGCTAAGTGATTCTTAGATCCGTCGTTGGGGCACGGGGTGAAATCGATGTTTGGGGCAGAGGCGGCAAGTCCGCCAAATCAGATCAGCGGAAGTTCCGGCAATGACGCTGGGACCTTTGCTTCTCAGGCGGCAGGGCCGAAAGCGGTCCCGCTGCCGATGCGATTGACCGGTGAAGCAATTACTATCCTGGCGATGGCGCTTTCCACGCTGGCGCTCGGTACCGCGCTTTATCTGCATGTTGGTTTTGCCCCCTGGGCGGCCATAGCAACTGCACTAGCGGCATACATCGGCATGCTGGGTGTTCATGCAATGATGCCGCGTCACCTCTTGACGCAGTACGAAGGCGCCGACATTGGTGGTCCAAATCTGGCTCCGATGAGCTTCGGCGCGGAGCCCGCCAGGGCACCGCCGATGCCTCCCCGGGCGCCTCTTGCCACGAAGAAGAAACCGGCGCCAGAGATGAAACTGCCGCCAGAGCCGCGGCCGGCACCAGAGCCGGCACTGGCACCACAACAGGCTAAGTCCGCGGAACCGCGGAGGCCTCGGGAAGCGATGCTGCCGCAGGGCCAGAGACCAGCCCCTGAGGCGACGTTGCAGCTGAATCCAAGACGCACAGCTGGGAGCAGACCCGAACCGGCTCGGCCCGCGCCACCGACCTTGCAGCATTCTCCTGCTCGCGGTGCGACGCCCGTGGCCGCTGCTGATCCGGCCGGCGCCCGGCCAAAGTCCGCTGAACCGGCGATTACACCACCGAGGCTGCCAGAGGCGGCACCGGCGGCCATGGCGCCACCATCGCTGTCAGTGCCACCGGCCGCGCCGGCGCCGCGCGAAGCAGACGTTGAGATGATCCAGGGCTTGATCAAAAAGCTCGCTGATGAAGTCAACGCGGCGAGTGCATCGCCTCCAAAAAATGCGGAGGCCGCAGCCAAGGTTTCCGAGAGTGCCATCACGAACTCGGTTGATGCGCTGAAGGCTGCCGCCGGGAGCATGCGTTCTTTGGATCAGGCTGCCGCGGAGCGTCCGGCCTGCGAGGACGACAACGCTGCCATCGACCGTGCCACCGAGTCGGGACGGCCAGCAGCGGTGAACGCCAGACTGTCAGCCCTGGCTGAAGCGCTGGCGCTGGGACGCGTTGAAGTCCTGCTTGACCCTATTGTTGACTTCAGTGTGCAGCGGCCTCGCCACTTCGAGGTCTATGTTCGGTTGCGCGATAAATCCGGCAAAGTGCTGGATACCGAAGAGGCAAAGGGCGAACTGGCAGGCACCGGTATGCTACCGCGGCTTGACGGCGCCAGGTTGTCGAGTGCCTCGCAGATCGCGATGCATTTTTCGGGACGTGCTGGCGTACTCTTCTCAACTGTGAGCGGAGAGGCGCTGGGCGCCAACAAGTTCCTCGACAGTGTCGCGCAAGCTTACCGTGAGCGGCAGAATTTGGCCGGTCAGCTGATCATGACGTTCAGTCAGGCCGACGTGCGCGGGTTTGGTGCGCGGGAGTGGCGAGCACTTGCCGATTTCGCCAGCCTCGGGTTCCGCTATGGCATCGGAGATGTCAGCGATCTCGAAATGGACTTCGAGAATCTCAAAGCCCGCGGCTTCGAGTTTGTGAAACTCGACGCGGACGTCTTCTTAAAGGGACTGCCGGCGGGCAATGACGTGTTCATACCGGCGGCTGACGTGTGCAAGCATGTCGCAGGGCTCGGGCTCAGCGTGATTGTCGGGCGCATGGCCGATGAGCACGCGGCAGCCAAGATCTTCGGCTTCGGCGTGCTTTACGGGCAGGGTACTCTGTTTGGCAGCGCCAAGGCCGTGAAGCGAGAAGTGCTGTTGAGCAAAGGGCATGCGGCTGCCTAACGCGGCCAGCGCTGTTACTTGCCTTCAGCCTGGAAGCCACGATAGAACGGCTTCTGAAACCCCACCAAGCTTGGCCGCCTCACACAGAGGCGGCCAAGATGTTTTTGGGGTTTAAGCGCGGCCATGCAGCAAGTCGGACAGACCATGCCCAACTCCATCCCCGTTATTCATTCCATCGCTCCGCTTGCTGCCGAAACTGACGCCTGGCTCGTTGATATCTGGGGGGTGATGCATAACGGTGTGCGGCCTTTCCTTGACGCCGGTGAGGCCTGCGCAAGGTTTCGGGAGGATGGCGGCCGGGTGCTGTTGTTGTCGAACTCGCCGCGACCCGCTTCAGGCGTGAAGGCGCAGCTCGATCAGATCGGTGTTCTTAGCGATGCCTATGACACGATCCTATCGTCCGGCGATGCGACGCGTGAACTGATCAGGGCTTATGACGGCGCGGGCGTCTATCATCTTGGGCCCGACCGGGATTTGCCTATCTTTTCGGGTATCGATGTGGAGAGGGTCGGCGCGGAGCCCGGTGACGGGGCGAAGGCGATCGTGTGTACCGGGTTGTTTGATGACACGCACGAGACACCGGCCGACTACATGGAGATGCTGAGCGCACTCGTCGAGCGTGGGCTTCCGATGATTTGTGCCAATCCGGACGTCAGGGTTGAGCGTGGCGGTCAGGTGATTTACTGCGCCGGGGCTCTTGCTGAAGCCTATGCTGAGCTAGGCGGCGAAGTCGCGTTAGCGGGCAAGCCGTTCAAACCAATTTATGAGATGGCGTTTGACCGACTGGCGGAGCTGCGCGGCAAAGAAGTGGCGCGGTCGCGAATGCTCGCTATTGGCGACGGTGTAAAGACCGATATCGCCGGTGCCATCGCAGTGGGTGTCCGGGCGGTGTATGTCGCAAGCCGTGTGCATATGGGTGATGACGAGGCGCTGGAACCGGCGGTGCTGGACGCGTTGTTCCCGGAAAAGAATGCGCGTCCGGTAGCAGCCATGGCGCAGCTGGTCTGGTAGCTTGGCCCGTTCGCGTTGACTTGTTTGGCTGCGTTGATGTCAATTATGATCATGGCGCCGGTCGATGCTCGCATTGGGTTGGCGGTTTTTTTCTACCTTCTATTTCGCTCTATTTGTTTTTCGCGTTCATAGGGTTTTGAGTAATGTTCGCCATATTCAAGGCCGCTGCAATGTCAGTGGCCGTTTTCAGTGTTCTGCCAGCCAGTCTTTTTGCCGTCAAAGCGTTTGCTCAGGCTACGAGCCTGCAGGATGTCGCGGCGGAGGCCGCGCCTCTTCCAGAAGCGCGGATCTATGTGGCGCGGGAGATCATCACCATGGATCCGGTGCGTCCGCGAGCGCAGGCAGTGGCGGTCGTTGGGAAGCGCATTGCGGCGGTTGGCTTGCGCCCGGAGCTGGAGGCGCTTGCCGGTAATCAGCGTTATGTCATCGACAGGACGTTTGAAGACAAAGTGCTCATCGCGGGCTTTGTCGAGCAGCATGTGCACCCGGTGCTGACGTCGCTGATGGTGATTGCGAACGTTATTGCAATCGAGGACTGGGAAACGACCGGCGGTTTTTCACCTGCCGTACGCGATCCAGCCGGGTACGGGTCTCGCTTGGAAAAAGCGCTTGCGGGACACAAGAACAACGACGTGGTCTTCCTGACCTGGGGGTATCATCACTACTTCCACGGGGAGATGTCGCGCGCCCTGCTCGATGAGTTGGCTCCGGACATTCCCGTCATTGTCTGGCACCGCTCCATGCATGAAGTGTTCCTGAACACCAAGCTGATGGAGCGGTTCGGCGTCGATGAAACGTTCAAGATGTCACTCACGCCAAGCCAAGCCGCTCAGGCGGACTTCGAAAAAGGGCACTTCTACGAACAGGGGTTGTTGAAGGCGCTGGAGAAAATAGCCCCGGCGATGGCGACGCCGGAGCGGATGCGCCAGGGCTTGGAATTCAGCGAGTCATACTATCTGCGCCAGGGCATTACCGTGGCCGCCGAGCCGGGCGGTTTTCTGTCCAAGCCGCTGCAAGATGCGATCAATGCGGTCTACAGTGACGATGCAACGCCATTCAATCACTATTTCATTCCTGATGGTAAGTCGTTTGCCGCGCTTTATCTCGACAAAGGCGCCGAAACGATGGTGGCTGAGACCCGGAAAACACTTGATTGGGGTTCGGGGCGCACTCGCTTTCTGCCACAGCAAATAAAACTCCTTACGGATGGCGCGATTTACAGCCAGCTCATGCAAATGCGCGATGGCTATACGGATGGCCACAAGGGTGCTTGGATCATGGACCCGGACGTGTTCTCGGGAGCCTTTCAGGCCTACTGGGATGCGGGTTATCACATTCACGTCCATAACAACGGCGATGCCGGGATGGATGTGCTGCTTGATAATCTCGAGCGCGCCCAGCGTCGCAAGCCGCGCTACGATCACCGCACGACGATTGTGCACTTTGGATTCGCTGCTCCAGGGCAGATTGAACGCGCTGCCCGGCTTGGGGCCATCGTAAGCGCCAACCCGTATTATGTCACGGCGCTCGCCGGGCGTTATGCGGAGGTTGGTATCGGGCCAAAGCGTTCTGCGCGAATGGTGCCGCTTGCTGATGCGAAGAATGCTGGCATGTCGCTTTCACTGCACTCGGATATGCCAATGGCGCCGGCAAAACCGCTGCAGCTGGTTTGGTCAGCGGTAAATCGCGTGACAGCCGAAGGCAAAGTGAGCGGCCCGGATCAGAGGCTTGATCTGGAGACTGCTCTTAGAGCGGTAACGATTGATGCGGCTTATTCGATCCGACTGGAAGATGAAGTGGGATCAATAGTGCCGGGCAAGCTCGCAAACTTCACGGTCCTGGAAGCAAGTCCGTTTGACGTGGAGCCGACCTCGATAAAGGACATCAAGGTTTGGGGGACGGTTCTCGAGGGTCGCGTGCAACAGGCTCCAGCGGCACCAGAAAAGCGGGCCGACTTGTCTGTGAAGGATGCGAGCCGAACCTTGAAGGCCCAAAGGTCCGACGGCAATTCCCGGACAAGACGCTTCGATTGGCGTCTTGCCTATTCCAGGCTGATGCGTGAACTGGGTCCCGGCCATCCACCCGAGGAACTGCTGTCAAGGCTGAGTGCGGAAGAGACCGCCGCGAGGACGCAGTGAGCGGCCCGCTAGCGGTCTCCATTCAGGCGGTTTTCACCGATCAATGCACCGACCGGTACGGCTGCGGAAACGGTTGTCTTGAATCCGGCATCTGTGACACCGAAGCCGCGCCGTCGATCGCGTCGTCTTTCACATCTTCAGCGCCAGCCGTGGCGATGAGATCCGCGCTGACTAGGCCCGCATTCACCGAGACTATCCCGTCGAGGAGGAGGCGTGCTTCACCGGCGTGGGGCGTCGAAATTTCGACCACCGCACCGCGCTGGCCGCCGAGGGTGGCGGCACGCCAGAAGATGCCAGCGTATTCGCCATCGCGCAGAGTGTGTTCCTCGATGTTGAGACCTTCAACAGCGGGCTGAAGGAGGACATTCTGATCGGGCTTGATGATTGCGTAGAGGCTCATGATTCATCTCCGTCAATGTTCTTAGTTCCGCTATGCAGTCGCGGCCATGCTGGTGGCGCGCGACTGCTTATTGTTTCGGTGCCTCAGGTCTGCGCGAGGCCGCCGTCCACGGCAAACTCGGCGCCGTTCACGAAGGCGCTGTCGGGTGAAGCGAGGAAGGCGGCAACGGCTGCGATCTCGTTGGGCTGGCCAGGTCTGCCAAGCGGCGTGTTGAAGACCACGTTGTTGGCGAAGGCTTCGATCGCTTCGTTTTCCAACCCCAACTTGCCAACGAGCGGTGTCTCGGTAAGTCCTGGGGCAACCGCGTTGACACGTATGCCGCGTGGACCCAGTTCGGCGGCCAGAGTGCGGGTAAAGGAACGCAGTGCAGCTTTAGTTGCGGAGTAGACCGTTGCACCCGGCATGCCCAACTCGTTCACGACCGAGGACGTGAACACAATCGAGGCTCCCTCGTTAAGGTGCGGCAGTGCCGTTTGGACCGTGAAGTAGGCACCCTTGACGTTGATGTCGAAGAGCCGGTCGAAGTGACCGTGGTCGACAGCTTCAATGGGTGCGAAGGCCGCGACACCGGCGTTGACGAGGAGCGTATCGATTTTGCCATGCGTTGCGCGGATTGTTTCGAAGGTACGTTCCAGGTCTTCGGTGCTGGCGACGTCGGCTTGGACGGCGCTGGCCTGCGGCCCTAGAGCGGCAGCGGCTTGGTCGAGTGTCTGGCCTTTGCGCCCGACAATGACGACCTTTGCGCCATCGTCGACCAGGGCCTGCGCCGTGGCCAATCCAATGCCGGAGTTTCCGCCGGTGATTACGGCGACCTTACCTTGAAGTTTGTTGCTCATGATCATTTCCATCGATGGGTCGGTTGGGGTGTTGCCCCGTGTTGTTGATGACCATGAAATGGCATACACGATGTGATTATTGAAATTGATTGTTTGGGTGGTGATAATCATCCGTATGAATTTAGCTGGTTTCGATCTCAATCTGCTGCTGGTCTTCGACGCTATCATGAAAGAGCGACACGTGACGCGCGCGGGTGCTCGCATCGGCATGTCGCAACCGGCGATGAGCAACGCGCTCAACCGTTTGCGGCATCATCTCAAGGACGAATTGTTTGTCAGAGCGGCGGACGGCATGAGACCGACACCTCGGGCAACTGAGCTCGCAGGTCCGGTGCGCGACGCGCTGGAGACGCTTGAAGTCACCCTCGATACGGCGCCGTTCAATCCGGCGACTGCGCAACGGTCCTTTGCCATTGGCGGCAACGACTATTCTGTCGCAACGTTGATGGCTGTGGTGATGCAACAGCTGGAACAGGAAGCGCCGGGGGTCACCTTGCGACTGGTGCCTTCAGCGGGCCGCACGCTTGAGATGCTTAATACTCAGGATATTGATTTCGGCCTCAGTGCATTCGGGGATATTCCCGAGCGCTTCGATTCAATGGCGTTGATCGAAGACTGCTATGTCTTGATGATGCGGAAGGGACATCCGTTGGCCAGAGGAAAACTAACGCTTGAGCGTTATGCTGGTGCGCGCCATTTGTTGGTCTCGCCGCGTGGTGATGCTGTCGGATTCGTTGACAGGGCGCTCGCAACGCATGGGCTGACACGGCAGATCGCAATCACGATCAATAATTTCACGGCTGCTCCGGCATTGCTTGCAGGTAGCGATCTCATTATGGCCGGACCCAAGCGCATTGCCGATACCTATGCTCCGCTCTACGGGCTGGTCACTCGTGAGGCACCTTTTTCGGGCCCGCGGGAATTCGCCTCCGCTGTTCTCGTGTGGCACAGGCGCTTTGCCAACCACCCGGCGCATATTTGGTTTCGTGAGATGTTATCAGAGATCGCTGCGTGAGCGGCTTATAGGGGCAGAGGAAGGCCGTCGCACTCCGTCACGCCTCTTCGAGGGATGGCCGGATTATGAAAGCCGGCCGATCAGCATCATGAATTGCTGCAACGTTTCCACGTTGGCCTTGGCGTAGATGTTGGAGAGGTGTCGCTTCATCGTGTCCCGAGAAATGCCGAGAGACACTGCAGCGCCGGTGGCTTTGGCGGACTGCGAAAGTGTCTCGACCACGCGTGCCTCGGCGGGGGTTAAAAAAATGTGGTCGCGATGACCGCAATGTCGGGCTTTGGTCCCCAATGGTAGTATGTGAGTTGGATTGTCCGAAGATGCCATTCGTCACGTTCTTCGCCTTGGCCCAGAACTCTGATCGCAACGGCGGACTTTTCGCCTTCGCGGACAACCAGGGGCTGGTAGAAGGGGCGGCTGTTGAGAACGAACTTTCGCAGTTCTTCGGTGTTGGGGCCGCTACCCAGCTTGGTTATGTCCAGTTCGCCTTCTTTGATCTAAAGAGATTTGCTTTCTTCGAGGATTTGACAAGCGGCCTGATCGGCGTGGATGACACGTGCGCTTCGGGAAAGGTGGATGAACCCATCCAGCCGTGCTGAATACCGTTCGAACTGATAATCCTGTAATCGGTCGAGGCTGTGCGCCAATGTGATCTACCTTATCTCGAGTGATTTCGACAGAGGCTGCCCTAGGATTTGCAGGGCTTGTCGCTCTTGGCTGTCGAAGTCGGGTTGGGACCGACGGCGAAAGACGTTGATGAAGCTCAGTGCGATGTGATCCCGCTTGATTTCATTCAAGAGACTCTTGTCAATGCCGTAGAGCTTGAAAATTGCGCGGACACGGGGGTCGCTGTTGAAGGCACGTTTGCCAAGAAAGCTTGCTATGGGCACGGGGGCGTTTATCGGTGCCTTGAGAAGAGCCGCTACACCCGGATTATCTGCAGGCTTACGGTATTCATTAAAATGCAGATCACGTGCGGCTTCGTCGAATTCGTAGGTCGACACGAGCGGCACGTCCGCGCTCTCGGAGGTGGCGCCATCGTCCAACGCAACGATTGAATCGTTGAATAGCCGGCCCAAGTTTTGGTCACTTCGGGCCTGCATTCTTCGTCCGCCGAGGCTTCGTAGATCAGCTCAAGGAGCTTATGAATCTGGTCAGCTTGCACGCAAGATCCTGAAATACTTACACTCTCATATAATTCGGAACTCGTTCCTTGGGTCCTTGCGTGATCGGTTCAGCGTCCGGGCAAATTCGTGTGACCTGTGCACTGTTAGCTCAGTTGGCTGTGATCGGGCAGCCGGAACTTTCGGTACAAGAGTATCAGTAAGCCGATGGTGGATTGGAATGGAAGTGTTAAGACGCAATCGATAGAGCGAGAGCACCGGTTCAAATGTCGAGCTTTGTTTACTTCGCATACGGTTCCAACATGCTTCTTGAACGGCTTGCGGCGCGGTGCCCGAGCGCGAGAAGGCGGGGTATCGTTATCGCGGGTGGGCATACGGTGGACTTTTCGAAGCGCGGAGTGGACGGTTCGGGCAAAGCCGCTCTTGTGCGCCACGCGAAACGGGCAACTTTCGGGGTCTTATTCGAGATTGCTCTTAGCGAGCGTGATGCCCTCGACAGGTACGAAGGTCCCGGCTATCAGCGCGTTGACGACTTTCAGGTGTTGGCAGTCAGCGGCTTGGAGATAGTTTCGGCCTCGACCTATCTCCCATGTGTGAGTGAGCCGGATCTGATGCCCTATGACTGGTACCTGCAGCTTGTTGTGGCGGGGTGCGAACAGAGCCTGTTTCCAGGGGCTTATACCGACCGGCTCCGGAGAATAGCGTTCATGGCGGACCCTGAGCCCGCAAGGGGCTCGGCGCGCGAAGCGAGGGCCATTCTGTCCCGCCACGGGACGGCGATGAGCCGTGCAGGTGGCAATGGGCAGCCTAAGGCGCGGCGGCGCCGGGCGTGAATATGGAAACGGGAACCTTGATCAGGCTATTGCCCACATTCGTGACCGCTGTGATGACGCCAGATTTAGGTTTGTTGGGACGGTCGCTGGCCAAGCCACTTCCAATCGCCGCAATCACAGGCGCGGACCGAGCGAACTTATTGTGGTGAGACTCGTCTCCGGTGTCTTCGATGTTGGTCAGGTCGACAACGCGAAGATTATAGCGCCGGGCCCCCTCGAGCACGCGAGCATCTCTGGCCGCAACCATGCCGACGCGCTCAACGCCGCCATTGAGCGCGCTCGACAGCGCGAGCGCCTTATCGTCGCCAGAAACCAGAATGGTCATCGGCCGTTTCAGCGGGCCGATCGTGTGAAGCTGCGTGCGGAATACATTTACGTCGATATCGGGAGACGCAAGAATGACTTCGTTTAGCTTGCCGTTGAAGTGACCGTGCCGCTTCATCGCGGCCTGGCGGAGGGTTTCGACGGCAAGCCAGGCGCCCATGCTGTGCGCAAGAATGTCGATTTCCTTGACGTCCGGAGTCCTCGAGAGTTCAAGCAGCAGCTTTTCGAAGTAGTCACGGGAGTATATCGTCGACTCACGGTCGGCGATATACATTGCTCCCTCGCCGCGAGAGGGCCAGGCAAACAAGACCGGTGTTCCTTTGAAGCCGGCATCATGCGTGATCTGCGCCATCCAGTAGACGGCTTCCTGATAGCGCATGTTGTATCCGTGCACGAAGATCAGAACCTTGCCTGCTTCGGGCCCGGTTCTTGCCCGGCGACGAACGTCACTGATAAATTCGTCCTGTCCAAGAAGCTGGCGATCCGTGGTCATGAAATTCCGCGTGGGATCAGGCGGCACTTGATCGGGCCACTCGATGTTGCCCGGTTTATGGTGGGGCGGGATCGAAACTGTGTGGCTTTCGAAATTGAGATGCTTGGCGCGTCCAGCGTAATCGGCGAATGGGTTGCTTGGGTCGCCAACCGCGCGGGTGGTTGCGACAAGCATATCGACCTTGTCTGTGAACCTGGGCGTATGAGCAACCGGCTCCAAGACATCCGCAGGCGGGCGTGCCACGCACCCTGACAGGGTGAGTGCGACCAGTATTCCAGCAATGCAGACATAGGCTCGATTGATCAGCAAGATTGTAAGTCCAAAGTAAATGGCGTGCGGTCTTGCGGCCGCCTAAACCGTGCAAGCAATACTCTTTTGAAAGTGTCAATAACACGACAAGCCGATGGCGAGTGTGGCCAAAGCGCACAAGTCCGGGCACAACTTGCACCAGGGAAGGAGCGCTGACCGGACAAGTCCAGTAGCTTCAGCTTCGCGTTTAATTGTTGGTCCAATCGTTCCTCGGTGGCTCATGTCGGAAAACATCATCTGGCTGAACAGGTCTCAGTCTACCGCGGAGAGCGCGCGGGGCCGGGACCCGAACGTCTCGCTAGTCGAAAGCGCGTTTCAGTTTGTGCTCGTGCATCCGTTTACGGATGCTGATGCCGATGAGGTAAAAGTCGGCATGTCGCGCAATGATGCGCTGCTGTTACGAGACGTGATCACTGTTGCATTACAGATAGTCGCGCGCGGGCCTGCGGAGTTTGAGGCCGCCGCCAGCAAGGATATGGCGTATTTCGAGCACTGGCTCAGGCACTACGAAAAGCAGGTTCTGCGGTTCCTGGAAGCTGGCGGCGACGTGCCAACCGACTGGGGATAGATTGCGGACAGCGCCGCATCAGATGCCGGCGCTCTGCAATTCCTTGCGCATCTTTTCAGCAAGTTGCAGCGTTTCGGCCTCGCCCAATGGTGAGGGCGGTTCGGGCAGCGGGTGGTTGCCACAGCGGCTGTCCTGGACTGTGATGCCCTGCCATTCACGAGCGCCGCTATAGCGAGGAATTGCGTGGACGTGGACCTGCGTCCAAACATTGCCCAGCTGTTCGTAGTTGAAGCGGTCGGGCTGGAAGAGAGAGCTGAGGAGGCGTTCGTAAGCCTGGAGGCACCGGCGCAGGTCGGTCCACTCATCATCCGTCAGTCTTGCTAGTGAACCGTCGCATTGGCGCCGAAGTGTCAGCTGGACACGACCCAGATAGCTTTGGTTTGGAAACAGGCTCCAGGTCCAGCCCGGTGTCTCCAGAAGGATGAGCTTTGCATCAACCATGCTTTGGGTTCCCGCTTAGAGCGTCAGCACAATTTTGCCGATGTGTGTGCCTTCGTCCATGCGCTCGTGAGCCTTACCGGCGTGCTGCATCGGATATGTGGAGTCCATGACGACCTTGATGCGTCCGTCGGCGAGCATCGGCAGGACGTATTCCTCCAGGCTGCGGGCAATGCGACCCTTCACTTCGGTTGGCCGAATGCGCAAAGTCGAGCCGGTGATAGTCAGGCGTTTCAGCATGACGCGAAGGAAGTCGACCTCGGCTTTGGAGCCTTGCTGGTAGGCGATGTTGACCATGCGCCCGTCATCTCCAAGGCAGGCGATGTTCTTGGCGATGTAGGCGCCACCGACCATGTCGAGGATGACGTTGATACCAGGCCTGCCGGCGGCGGCTTTGGCTTTCTCGACGAAGTCCTCCGTGCGGTAGTTGACTGCAACGTCGGCGCCCAATTCTCGGCAGGCAGCGCATTTTTCTTCTGAACCGGCGGTGGCAAGAACGTTGGCGCCAAAGGACTTGGCGAGCTGGATGGCAGTAACGCCGATACCGGACGTGCCGCCGTGGATCATGAACCATTCGTCTGCCGTCAGATGGGCGCGCTCGAAGACGTTGTGCCAGACTGTGAAGAACGTTTCGGCGAAGCCGCCGGCCTGCTCCATGGGCAGATTCTCGGGCACTGGCAGGCAGCAAGCTTCTTCGGCAAGACAAAACTCGGCGTAACCGCCGCCGTTGACGAGTGCCATGACCTTGTCGCTGGGCTCGAAACGATCGGCGCCGGGGCCCGTTGCCGCAATCACTCCCGCTACTTCAAGACCTGGGATTTCCGAGTGGCCTTTCGGGGCGGGATAGAGCCCCTGACGCTGCATGATGTCAGGGCGATTGATGCCGGCAGCCATGACCTTGATCAGGACCTGCTCTTGGGCGGGGGCCGGTGTCGGCAGGTTGACCGGTTTTAGTACCTCCGGCCCGCCTTTTCCTTCAATTGCGATCGCGGTCATGGTGTTAGGCAGGTCGGCCATTTTGCGGTCCTTCTTTGGTTTGTCAGTCCGTCATGCTTCAAGGCATGCCAGCGGGCAGTCGCTGAGGCAACTCATTCCGCTCAACACTCAGCAAGCTGGTGTTGAAGGGTCAGCTCAACCCTCAGTAGGCTGGCGTTGAAGCGGGCTGGCATGGCAATCTGATGATGTGGTGAACAGGAGGAGTGTGATGGATTGGGATGAGGCTGTTCAAAAATCGGTAGCAAGTGTCGTCGTCGGTGAGGACCTGTCCTTGCTAGGTCTCGCAGAGTTGGAAACTCGTGTTTTAGAGCTGCGGGCGGAGATCGAGCGGGTTGAAGGCGAAATTGCCCGCAAGCGGGCGCAGCAGGAGGCCGCGGCACAGCTCTTCAAGGGGTAACTCTTGGGGCCGGCAGCCAACCGCAAACCTGTATGTTGCCTTGCCTTATCCTATTGTCTTCGCAGCATTAAATCAGATAACGGAAGGCCCGCTGCGGGTGCTGATTAAGTCTTCATTAGGTTCGGGAGAACTATGGTTAAGACATCCTGACGTCCGGAGCTTAGTTGGTTTCCCACCAATTTTTGACGCCTCCCTATCGACTAAAGAGCCGCTCCCCCAAAGGCGGCTCGTTTTTTATTTGCATCGCTTTTGCATAAACCCAATTAGTTCGTATCATTGCTACGTGAGCCGGTCTTCCCCGGACGATAAACACGGGGAGAAATCTCAACTGCCTCGTTTTGGGCCTTCTTGTTAACTATGCCCAGTTAGGTTTTGAGCGTAGTTTTGGTTAGAGCTTCGGTAACTCAAGTAGCGTTGTGCGACATGAACAAGTCTTTCTGCCTTGATGGTCCCCTGGAAGATCGCGTGACGATCTCATTTGGCGAGCGGTTCGAGGCCTCCCAACAATTTGACGTGGTCTTTCGCGAGGGCATGGCGCTGGTCGAGGAGGTGGCTACCTACCTTGACGGATGTGGACGGCGCGATTCAAAGGCGTTGAAGCCGCCGCTTTCGGTTCTTTATGCAACCGAGAGTATGCGTCTTACGACGCGGCTTCTCGATCTGGCCTCCTGGTTGCTGATCCGCCGTGCCTTGAAAGAGGGTGAAATCGACGCCGAAGAGGCGCGTCGCAAGCGGCGGAGGGTCAAGCTCAAGGCTATCGGCCGGCCAGGACATATCAAGCGGTTTGATGAGTTGCCGGAGGCGCTGCAGGATTTGATTGAGCGCAGCTTCGCGCTGCATGATCGCATTGTCACCCTGGATCGAGCGGTGACAGGTGACAAGACGAAAGACTGCATTGAGCCAACGTCAGCCAATCCAGTGGCGCAGCAGATGCATCTACTGCGTCAAGCCTTCGGAGATTGACGGGCGCGCTTCGGTTTTCCCGCCGACAAACAAACGAAAGGCCCGGGTCACGCCCAGGCCTTGCTGTCTCTCAATAGCGTCGACGCCGCCGTGGCTTAGAACATGCCCTCGAACTTCTTCTTGAATCGAGACAGGCGGCCACCACGGTCCATCAGCTTCTGGTCGCCGCCGGTCCAAGCCGGGTGCGAATTGGGGTCGATGTCGAGCGTTATCGTGTCGCCCTCCTGACCGTAGGTCGAATAGGTAATGAACTCGGTGCCATCGGTCATGACCACCTTGACTTGGTGGTAATGGGGGTGGAAATCAGGGTCTTTTTTCATCGCTTGATCCATTCCGTGGTGCCCGTCAGCCGGCGCCGGCGCTGGGTGGCCGGGGCATCAAAATCGGCTGTCTGGGATTCCAAGCGAGCTTGATAATCTGAAATCTCGATGAAGACAAGGGCATGGCGCCTGCCGGACGCATTGAAGTTGCGGCGTTTTGTATCCACGCTTACGATTTGCGGGCTGGATTGAGAAACTTCCTTGTCGCGCCGGCACAGGTTGGGCATCCTTCCAGGCGATAAGGCGCGCATTCTGCGATGCCATTGAAGTAAGAGTTGATCAGAGAGTTTCCCCTTGAAGACAAAGAAGTCCAGCAATGGTGATGAAGCCGCAGCAAAACGCCGGTCGCTGAAACCGCTGATGGGCCTTAAGCCCTATGTACTCCGCCATCCTTTGGTATTGACGGCAGCGGGCGCGGCGTTGGTTGTTTCTGCGCTCGCCATGCTCAGCGTGCCGATGGCCGTGAGGCGGATGATCGACCATGGCTTCGTGGGCACTAATGGAAGTTTGATCGGTCAGTATTTCGCGATGCTGATTGTGATCGGGTTGGTGTTAGCGCTTTCGAGTTCTCTGCGCTTCTACTTCGTCAACTGGCTGGGCGAGCGTGTGGTGTCAGATGTCCGCAGCGATGTCTTCGCGCATCTGGCCCGTCTCGGACCGGCGTTTTTCGAGCGCTCGCACTCCGGTGAAATGATGAGCCGCTTGACGGCTGATACAACTCAGATCAAGGCCGCCGCTGGAACCGCTCTGAGTCAGCTGCTGCGCAATGTCATCATGCTCGTCGGTGCGATGGTGATGATGCTGGTGACGAGCTGGGAACTGTCGCTGCTCGTGCTGGTCGCAATACCGGCAATCGTGCTGCCGCTGATGGCCTTCGGCAAAGTCGTGCGGCGGCGTTCGCGAGAGGCGCAGGACAGTCTGGCGGACGCTTCTGCCTATGCTGCGGAGAATCTATCGGCGGTGCGGACGATGCAGGCCTTCGGGCATGAGTCGGAAGTGTCGCGCCGCTATGCACTTTCTGTTGAGGGCGCCTTTGAGGCGGCACGCTCCCGCCTGCTGGCGCGGGCCGGACTGACCGCGCTGGCAATCGCTTTGGTGACGGCGAGTATCGTTGGTGTGCTGTGGTATGGGGCCTCCTCGGTGGTTGCCGGTGAAATCACCGCGGGACGGTTGAGCCAGTTCGTTCTTTATGCGGTTTTCGCGGCCGGTGCGCTGGCGGAACTGTCGGAGGTCTGGGGCGAGATTAGCCAGGCGGCGGGCGCTTCCGAGCGGCTCATGGAGCTACTTGATGTGACACCTGAGATTGCTTCGCCGGCTAACCCGGTGGATCTGCCGGCTCCTATTGAGGGTCGGGTTGCATTCGATGGTGTTACTTTCTTCTATCCGTCCCGGCCCGATGAACCGGCACTTCGGGATGTCTCTTTTGAGGTTAAACCCGGAGAGACCGTGGCGCTTGTTGGTCCCTCGGGGGCGGGCAAGACGACGATCTTCAGTTTGCTTTTGCGATTCTTTGATCCGGCCTCCGGACGCGTTCTGATTGATGGTTTCGATATCTCGAAGGCGCGTCTAGAAGAGATCCGCGGATTGATAGCGCTGGTGCCCCAGGATGTCGCGCTGTTTGCCGACACCGTTGCCGAGAACATCAGGTACGGGACACCGGAGGCGTCGCTGGAGGGCGTCGGGGCGGCGGCGGTCGCGGCTCACGCCGATGACTTTATTCGGGCGCTACCGGAGGGCTATCAAACGCGGCTTGGCGAACGGGGTGTCACGCTTTCAGGCGGCCAACGGCAACGTATTGCGCTTGCTCGTGCCTTGCTTCGTGACTCGCCGATCCTGCTACTCGATGAAGCGACGAGTTCGCTTGATGCGGAAAGCGAACAGGAAGTCCAAAAGGCCCTGGAAGAAGTAATGGTTGGGCGTACGACGCTGGTCATCGCGCACAGGTTGGCGACCGTGAAGCAGGCAGACCGGATCATTGTAATTGACGATGGCCGTATCGTGGAGACGGGCAACCACCGAACGCTGTCGCAGGCCGGTGGGCTCTATGGGCGTCTTGCCGAGCTGCAATTCGGATTGGAAGCCGCCGAATAAAAGAAGCTGCGGAGCCTAGCGAAGCTTCATGGCGGTTATGTCGGCGCGATCCCATTCGGGAATGTCGTGGTCTTCATCCTGCAATGATTGATATGCTGGCTGCTGGCTATGTCCATTCAAGGCTTTGCCGTTGACCAGGCCTCCGATTCCGCGATCACGACGAAACTCCGTGGAGCGTATGAAATCGCGAATGCGCGGCTGTATCTCAGTGCGCCAGCGGCGGCCGTTGAAGACACCGTAGTGGCCGACGCCCGGCTGGACGTAGTGGTATTTGTCGTCGTAGCGGAGGTTGCTGCACAAATCGTGGGCGGCTTCGGTCTGACCGCGACCGGAGATGTCGTCGCGCTCGCCTTCGATGGTGAGTAGCGCGGTTCTACGGATCCTTGAGCAGTCGACGCGTTTGCCACGATGCATCATCGTGCCCTTTGGTAGGGAGTGCTCTTGGAACACCGTTTCAACCGTCTGCAGGTAGAACTCCGCGGTCAGGTCCATGACCGCGAGATACTCCTCGTAGAATGAGCGATGTTGAGCAACGCTGTCGCAGTCGCCAGCGACTAGGTTATCAAATAGCTCGAGGTGTGCTTTGGTATGGCGCTCGAGGTTCATGGTCATGAAGCCCGTCAGCTGGACGAACCCCGGATAAACGCGACGCATAAAGCCTGGGTTGGGGAAGGGCACCAGGGAGATGACGTTTTGCTCGAACCAGTCGGTCGATTTCTGCTCGGCTAACTGGTTGACCGCCGTCGGGTTGCGACGGGTATCAATCGGCCCACCGATCAGCGTCATTGACATCGGTTGGAATTCGTCTTCTTCCCCAGCCATGACACCGGCGGCGGCGAGAACGGGGACAGCTGGTTGGCAAACCGCGATGACATGGGTGCGCGGGCCGAGAAAACGGCAGAACTCAATGACGTAGTCAATGTAGTCGTCGAGATCGAAGCGGCCTTCTGTGACGGGGATCTCACGCGCGTCGATCCAATCAGTGATGTAGACGTCGTGCTCGGGTAGCATGGCTTCGACGGTGCCGCGCAGCAGCGTGGCGTAATGCCCCGACATTGGTGCGACGATCAACACCTTTGGATCATCGAAACGATTGGCGACCCACTCGTCCTTGGAGAAATGGGTCAAGTTGCAGAATGGTTTGTGGACGGCTGTTTCGGCACGAACGGGAACGCTCATACCGTCAATGAGGGTGTTTTCGATGTCCCATTCGGGTTTGCCATAGCGGCGCGTGATGCCTTCAAATACGTCAACCGCCGCTGCTATCGACTTGCCGAACGGCGTCATCGAGAGTGGGTTGAACGGCCATTGCATCTGAAGCTTGAGACCCTGCGCCGCAAGCCGCATCGGCGTGATCAAGGCATGCGCAAGCTCATAAGCATGATAATTCATCGGCATCTTTCGCAAGCGGGCAGCGCATTGTGCACTGCAACATCGATATCGTGCATTGCCGCATTATGGCCGGACTTTGTCAAGGTACCGGTTCGGTGGACACCGTTCGCCGCGGCTTCAGATTATAGATTAGAGGAATTTTCTAGCCGGACAACATAACACAGGGAACAATGCTTAGCATCACTGTCCACAGTTGTTGTACTTCAGCTTATGAAGCGATTCTTTACCGCTGAGCTTAGCTAAGACTTCAGTATGATTTGTGGTTAACGGTTTGTGAGCTTGAGTTCGATACGCCGGTTCTTGCGAAGGGAATCCGAATCATTGCCACGAACCAATGGGGCGAACTCCCCGTATCCAGCCGCGACAAGCCGTCTGGGAGGGACGCCGCGGGAAATCAGGTAGCGAACCACCGACATCGCACGGGCTGTCGACAACTCCCAGTTTGACGGGAATTGCGGGGTGTTGATTGGCCGGATGTCGGTATGGCCGTCAACCTGCAGGGCCCAGTTTATTTCGCTGGGGATTTGGCGCTCCAACTCCAGGATGGCTGAGGCGAGCTGGTCCATTGCGGCGAGGCCTTCAACCGTCATCTGGTCGCCACCGGATGGAAACAATACTTCGGATTGGAAGATGAACCGGTCACCGACGACGCGGATGTCCTTGCGGCCGGCGAGTAGTTCACGAAGACGGCCGAAGAAATCCGAGCGATAGCGCTTTAATTCTTGGACCTGACGGGCGAGTGCGGCGTTGAGGCGCTGGCCGAGGTCCTTGATGCGGTCCTGAGCCTTTTGATCCTTCTTCTCGCTGGCTTCCAGCGCTTCGTTGAGGGCGGCGATCTGACGGCGCAGCGCGAGTAGCTGCTGGTTGAGAAGATCGACCTTCGCCAAGGCCTCGGAGGTGATTTCTTTCTGGTTTTCGAGATCTTTGGTAAGCCCTGAGATGCGGGCGCTGGCGGCCTTTTGGGCTTCGTCCCCAGTCAGTGCGAAGCCTGAAAGCTTAGCGTTTTCCTCCTGCAGAGATGCGAGTGAGGCCTGAAGCGCGGCAAGCTCGTCTTCGGCGGATTTGGTCTTGCCGCGCTCGAGCGAGAGGATACTTGTGAGTTCGGCGATCTGGCGGGTGAGACGTTTGAGTGCGGTGTCCTTGCCGGAGGCTTCCTGGGTCGCGAAGTATTGCGCCAGCATGAAGATTGACATCAAGAACGTGACAACGAGCAGCAATGTCGACAGGGCGTCGACATAACCCGGCCAGAACTCGCCGTAGTCGGCTCCCCTTTTGGTTCGCCCACGGGCCATCTAGCCGCTCCCCCGCCGCTGAATATTCTGGGCAAGCTCACGCAGGGTATCGGTAACGATCGCCTGCTGAGAGGACTGCTCATCGACCCATTCGCGCACGATTTTCTGCTCGGAGCGCATCTGGTTGATCAACTGGCTCACGCCGCGGGCGAGGTCTTTGACGGGTTCAGCTGATTTGGGATCGCCCGAGTCGGCGCCGGAGATCGCACTGCCGTCAGCAAGCCTGACGTTGAGCTCTTCGAGTACGCGCTGCATGTCGTAAAGGGTGGCGGCGAGCTGGCGATTGACGGCACCGTCGCTCGTGTCACCGCTCGGCGAAATTTCGGTAATTCCGGACAGCCACTCTTCCAGTTCGTTGTAAAAACGGTTGTGGGCGTGGCTTGCCTGCAATTCCAGGAAACCGAGAATTAGAGAACCTGCGAGGCCCAGGAGCGACGACGAAAAGGCGGTTCCCATGCCTTGCATGGGGGCGGATAGTCCGGCCTTCAGGTCGCCGAACAATTGCACCGTGTCAGATGCATTGGTGTCGATCGAACCAATCACCGAACCAACCGCTTTGATCGTCTCAAGCAGGCCCCAGAACGTACCGAGGAGACCTAAGAAAACAAGCAAGCCGACAAGATAGCGGCCCGTGTCCCGCGCCTCGTCGAGACGCGAGGACAACGAGTCCATGATCGAACTCATGGAGGCGGTGGACAGCGAGATCGCGCCAGTGCGGTCGCGAAGCAGGGTGGCCATGGGGGCCAGCAGGCGAGGCTGGTGTGAAATGGCTAGTCCGGGATCGGCAATGCGGAAGGCGTTGACCCAGCGGATTTCCGGGTAGAGGCGCAAGACCTGGTTGAACGAATAAAGAATGCCAAAGAACAACACCGCGATGATCAATCCATTTAGCGCAGGGTTGTTGCCGACTGCGTCTATCAGGGGACGGTGCAAGATTGTGACGATAAATCCCACCAATGTGAGAAAGATCACCATTCGCGCGAGGAACAATCCAGGCGGTGTCAACGTGCGATGGAACGCACCTGGTGCCACGTCAGACTTGCGCTTTCTCGCCATTAAAGGGGCCTCCGCCGTCTCGGCAACGCTTGCGAACCGAATCTCTTATCGCATCACTTATAACGCTGAAACCGGCAACATCGTGCTTTCGCCAACAAGCTTTTTGTGCTGACGGTTGCAATGATGGCCCCAATCATCGCAGTGGGCGCTGTTACATGGGGAACATTAACTGGTCGCGGCACTGTTGAGCGTCGGAAGAAGGCCCTTGTGGACCTGACTGTTGGCCGCCGCGATATGGCCCTCTGAAAGCATGTTGTCGCCGCCTTTGAGGTCGCTCACGACGCCGCCGGCTTCGCGCACCAAAACAATGCCCGCTGCTACATCCCAAGCCTGTAAATTACGCTCCCAGAAGGCGTCAAAACGTCCCGCCGCCGTCCAAGCAAGATCAATGGCAGCTGAGCCGGTGCGGCGAATGCCGGCGGTATGGACCATCATGGCGTGTAACTCTTTGCGGAATATTTCGTGCTGAGGGCGGCCGCGGTGCGGAATACCGGTGGCAATAACGCATTCGGTTAATTCGCGGCGGCCGGCTACGCGCAGCCTGCGCCGGTCGTTGAGAAAAGCACCTTTGCCCTTTTCCGCGGTGTAGAGTTCATCGAGAACCGGATTGTAGATGACGCCAGCCACCAGCTCGCCTTCGCGCTCAAGGCCGATCGAGATAGCGAAGATTGGGATCGAGTGGAGAAAATTCGTGGTGCCGTCGAGAGGATCGATGATCCAGCGGTGGGTCTTGTCTGCGCCTTCGATCTCGCCGCGCTCCTCCATCAGGAAGCCGTAGCCCTCACGAGCCTTCGACAATTCCTTATAGATAATGTCCTCGGCCCGAAGGTCGGCGGCTGAGACAAAGTTCGAGGGGCCTTTGACGGAAACCTGCAGGTTTTCGACTTCGCCAAAGTCACGGTTGAGGCTGCGTCCGGCCTTGCGCGCTGCGGCGACCATTACGTTGATGAGCGGCGAGGCTGCCATGAAGGAAATCCAATTCTAGCGGGCGCCGAATGCGGCAAGGCGTTCGCAACTGCGAAAGGTTTATAGCAGCGCGTAGACCGGTTGCACCGACTTGGCAAGGGTCGGTGGCGAGTTTCCCGGTATCCGGGCAAGTCTTGCCCTGCGCTCAAGAACCAATTGCGCTGGTTACGGGCTGAGCGGGTTCACCTGACGGCGTTCCTGCCAATCGACGGCGGCGCGCTCGGCTTCGACGCGCTTGTCTTTGGGAAGGCCAGAAACTTGTTTGTCCATTGCTTCGTCGGCCAATCCCCCGGCCTTGGCAATGAGGCGCCACTTGGCCATCTCCACCGGGTCCTTTTTGACGCCGACGCCCTCAGCGTACATGTGGGCCAAGCGGTTCTGTGCGCCGGGGATACCGTTTTCGGCGGCGTTGCGCATGTAGCCGAGGGCTTTGTGCACATCCTGTTTCAGCCCCATGCCGCGAAGCAGCATCACGGCGTAGTCGTATTGGGCGGCGGCCATATCCTGTTGGGCGGCCAGCCTGATCCAGCGGGAGGCCTCGTAGGCGTCGGGTTCGACTCCGACGCCCTTCTGATAAAGCTCACTCAGGTCGTACTGGGCGGCCGCGATGCCTTGTTCGGCGGCGTATTTGATGTGCTGAGCAGCGCGATAGGGGTTTTCCGGTTTGCCGGTGCCATTCAGGAATAAGAGCCCAAGATTATAGTTAGCTTCTGCGTGTCCAAGGCGAGCGGCCTGCTCAAACATTTCGGCGGCGGCACCTTGATCTTTTTTGACGCCGCGGCCCTCGGCGGCAATGACGCCGAGTGCGAACATGGCATTGATGTCGCCGAGTTCAGCGCCCCGCGTGTACCACTTGGCCGCTGCAGCGGCGTCCCGCGACACCCCAAAACCCTCACCGTAAATGCGACCGATCAAGGTGTGTGCAGCTGGGTCTCCCTTTTTTGCGTCTTTTTGGGCGAGTTCCAGCGCGGTCAGGTATTTGCCTTGGTCGAAAGCAATGTAGGCGGCGCTATTGCCGCTGTTCTTTTTACCCGACGGGGATGTGGTCGAGCGAGGCGAGAGCTTTTTGCGGTGCTTCTGAGCGTTGGGCTTTTCCTTTGTTTGGGTTGTCGTTTTGGCTTCTGTTTTGCTCTCCTGGACCCAGCTGCTGGATTCCGCGATCGCGGTTGATATGCTGCCGCATTGAAGTATCAGACAGGCCGCACCGGCCAGGAAGATCGCACTGTTTTTTTGAATGCACATCGTGCTTTGACCTTTTCAATCGCAATGAACCGCGGTGGCGAGCGCTTGGTGTGCGGCGGTGAGCCATTGCTTTAATTCGGCGGCAGCGAGGCCAACCGGTAAGGTTCGGGCAATGAAGTCAGCGCCGGTACTGGCGAAATCTTGCGACTGTTGATGGTCGACAATGTCCAGGGCCACAACGGGCGGTTCAAAGATTTCGGCCCACCAGGCGACAAGTTCGCGCTGGCGTTCGCGGGCCGTTTCCTGGTCAGGCAGGCCGCCAGGGACACTAAAGGCGATATAGTCGGCGCCTGCTTCGGCCAGCGCCATTGCGTCGTGACGTGAGCCGCCAGCGTCGACCCCCACGATTAGATCGTTGCCAAGAGCTGCTCGAGCCCGGGCGTAACGGTCGCCTGGTGGTTCTTCGTCAGGCGAGAGGTGGACGCCATCGGCGGAAAGCTCTTTTGCAAGGGTCTCGTCATTGCTGACGAGGACGGCTACGCCATTGCGCTGTGCCATGGCGACTATAGCCTGCAGGTTTCCATCTGATGCGGGCTGCTGTGCTTGTGTCGAAAGAAGGAGGCAGGCTATGCGCTTCTCGGCAAGCACTGTTTCGAGCCGGTCGACGGGTAGTTTTGTCCCGGCAGTATCGAGGACGAGAAATAACTGTGCCGTAGGGGTTTGCTCCTGACCCATCGGGGTCGCCTTTGCTGCTGCGCTCGAACGGCCCTATTGCGCTCACTTTTTGTGCAAAGCGAGGCAGCAAGCGGCTTGTTCAGCGGTGGGCGGCTGACCGCCCACCAAATTGTCGAAGAGGTCCGGTTGCCGTGATGGCTCAGCCAAATCTGGCCATTGCCACGGCAGTGTCGGCCATGCGGTTGGAGAAACCCCACTCATTATCATACCACGACAGCACGCGGACCAAGGTGCCATCCATGACCTTTGTCTGGTCGAGGTGGAACACACTGGAGAAGGGGTTGTGGTTGAAGTCGCTGGAGACGTTAGGCTGATCGGTGTAGGTCAGCACGCCCTCCAGATTGCCGGCAGCCGCCGCCTTGATGGCCGCGTTGATTTCGTCCGGCGTGGTTTCGCGCTTGGCGACGAACTTGAAATCAATGACCGAAACGTTCGGCGTTGGAACGCGGATGGAGACACCGTCGAGGCGGCCGTTGAGTTCAGGCAGCACCAGTCCCACGGCCTTGGCGGCGCCGGTTGACGTGGGGATCATCGACAAGGCCGCCGAACGGGCCCGGTAGAGGTCCTTGTGCATGGTGTCGAGGGTCGGCTGGTCGCCGGTATAGGAGTGAATCGTCGTCATGAAGCCTTTGTCGATGCCGACGAAGTCGTTGAGGACCTTGGCCACGGGAGCAAGGCAGTTCGTCGTGCACGATGCGTTCGAGACAACCTGGTGTGCCGCGGTCAACTTGTCATGGTTGACGCCATAAACCACCGTCAGGTCGGCGCCTTCGGCGGGAGCCGAAACGAGGACGCGTTTGGCGCCGGCTTCCTGGTGCAGTGAGGCCTTGTCCCGCTTTGTGAAGATGCCAGTGCATTCCAGGGCGACGTCAATACCGAGCTCCTTATGGGGCAGTTCGGCCGGGTTGCGTATCGCGGTCACCTTGATAGGACCGGTGCCGACGTCAATCTTGTCGCCGTCGATCTTGACTTCACCGGGGAAACGCCCGTGGACGGAATCAAAGCGCAGCAGGTGGGCATTGGTTTCGACCGGCCCGAGGTCGTTGATGGCGACGACCTGGATATCTTGGCGGCCACTTTCGGCAATGGCCCTTAGAACGTTGCGGCCGATCCGACCAAATCCGTTGATCGCGACTTTGACTGACACGTTGCGTCTCCTTCCGCGCTGAATGTTTGGCAGCTCATCTGCTCTGCACCCGCAGAGACTTCGCATGTTGTTCTTGAACTTGCGGCAATTAGTAGCCGCGGCGGCTTCATGTCAATGTGAACAAATTGTAGCGCTGCCAGTTGTGCGCCACGTCTTGATTTGGCGAAAGGTCGCGGCTGGGAACGCTGTGCGGCATTGACGGCATTTTCCTCGCCTCCATACTGGTGTCGTCTTCGGGAAATTAAACTGGTCGTCCGTATCAGCGAGGTTGTGCCTCCTGCTCGGAGATTGCCACCTTCAAACCCAGCCTAGGCTGCTGATTTCCAGCGAGTTTATGACATCGCCGGCGCCGAGATCTGAATTGGAAAACCACGATGGCCCCTCGGGAACCTCAAAAGGCTAGGCGCTCCGCGCCCAAGAAGAAGGCTGCGCCTGCTCAACTGGCCTCGGCTGTTGAACGCTTGGAGAGCAAGCTCTCGGCGTTGCAAGCCGAGCGGGACACGCTGAAATCAGACCTGAAAGCCGCACTGGCGCGCATTGGGGAACTGGAGGCCGCGCAGACGGATGCCGCCAACCGAATTGATTGGGTGATCGATTCGCTCCATAATATTTTGGAAGACAAGGCGTGAATCCGATTCATTCCTTACCGTCAGGCAAACCAACGGACCGGCATGGGCTATGTCACGGTGAAGCTGAACAGGCGTACCTATCGTCTTCACTGCCCCGATGAGCAGGAGGAGCGGCTGGAACTGGTTGCCGACTTTCTGGGTGAGAAAATCGCTAGCGTTGTCAAAGAGTTCGGGCAGGTTGGTGAGGACCGAATTCTGGCGATAGCGGCGCTGATGATCGCCGATGAACTGTTCGATACACGTGAAAAGCTGAAAAAATCGGGTCAGTGATCCGGCCACCAGTAGTGCGGATACGGATGAGTTTGGGCTGTGGATCTGCCGAATTCGTGGGGATTTTGTACGTCCGAGGAGCTGACCGCTTTAATCTTGGCGGCTTGCCCCCTAAATTACCGGACTGCTGCGGGGTGCGTTAGGAATAACGAATCTCCAGGGCCTATAAGTTTCGTCAGGGAGCTGTCCCTGTCTGAGGTCGTGGCCTCGGGTACACGGCGCCCACCTACATTTGTAGGGACCCGGCGAGATCAAACGTTCCGACGGCCTCGCGGCACTTTCAAAACATCTGATCGGCTTCCAAGCGTATTGGGTTTCAAGACCGGTTCGTGGCGGTCAGGGCCAAACGTGACTGGTCATGAGCTAATACATGAGTGTGGATATCCAGAAAAAGCGACTGCGGTCGGAGGCAAAGTCCCGGCGGCAGGCTGCGTTCGATCGGCATCGAAATAGCGCCGGTGAAACGATTGCCGCTCAGGGGCTGCCGTTTATCCAATCGCTGCGGCCGCAGGTCGTTTCAGGGTTTTCTTCGATCGATGATGAAATCGATGTGGGGCCGCTGATGGCGCGGTTGTCCGATGAAGGGTTTGCACTGGCATTGCCGGTGATCGACGGCAAAGGCAAGCCGCTCGTCATGCGTGCCTGGAAAACTGGTGAGCCCCTACAGCAGAAGACCTGGGGGATTGAGGAACCCCTGCCCGATGCGCCAGAAGTGCATCCCGACATTGTTCTGGTTCCTCTTCTGGCATTCGACGCGGAGGGTTATCGGTTGGGCTATGGTGGCGGTTTCTATGATCGCACGCTTGTTAAGCTGCGCGCGATGAAGCCCATTACTGCGATTGGCGTTGCTTATGATGAACAGCGGGTCGACGTGGTGCCTCGAGGCCGTTATGACGAACCGGTTGACTGGATGCTGACACCGTCCGGTCCGTTTCGCTGTTCTGGTAACCAACGATAAAAAATGCGACTTTTGTTCCTCGGCGATGTGGTCGGAAGGTCTGGCCGAAACTCCATAATCGAAACGCTTCCCGATCTTCGCAGCCGCTGGCAGCTCGATTTCGTCATCATCAATGGTGAGAACTCAGCTGGTGGGTTTGGCATCACCGAGAAGATTCACATGGAGCTTCTCGACGCCGGTGCGGATGCCATCACGCTTGGCAACCATGCCTTCGATCAGAAGGATACGCTCGTCTACATCGAGCGCCAGGACCGGCTGATCCGGCCGTTGAACTTTCCGCCGGGGACGCCGGGGCGGGGTGCCGGCCTGTATGCGGCGAAGAACGGTACGCAAGTGCTCGTCGTGAACGCGCTGGGCCGGGTTTTTATGTCGGACATAGATTGCCCGTTTCGCGCCGTGGAGCAGGAACTCATCACATGTCCACTAGGTCGTGGCGCGGATGTAATAGTGGTTGACTTTCATGCGGAAGCGACGAGTGAAAAGCAGGCTTTCGCTGCGTTTGTCGATGGACGGGTAAGCCTTGTTGTCGGCACGCACACGCATACGCCTACCTCCGATGAGCGCGTTCTCCCGGGGGGAACCGCCTACATGTCGGATGCGGGAATGTGCGGTGATTACAACTCGGTGCTGGGCATGACCTCGGATGAGCCGTTACACCGGTTCTTGACGCGGATACCGCGGGATCGGTTTGAGCCGGCCGTTGGGCCGGCGACGGTATGCGGGCTTGCTGTCGACATCGATGACCAAACTGGTTTGGCGCGCAAGGTGCAGGCCGTGCGAATTGGTGGCAGCCTGTCGGCGTCGGAGCCAGATTTCTGGTGAATGCGCGCCGACGATCCGGCCCTTGGCAGCTGCGGCTTGACCACGGGCCGTGTGCTCGCGCAAAACGGATAGACATTGGCGATAGATACGGTTCGCCCAGCGGCAGCGAAGTTGGAGATTGAAGGCGATGGCCGGGCATTCAAAATTCAAGAACATCATGCACCGGAAAGGCAAACAGGATAAGGCCCGGGCAAAGGTGTTCACTAAGATCGCGCGGGAAATCACGCTGGCTGCAAAGAGCGGCTTGCCCGACCCAGCCATGAACCCGAAGTTGCGGCTGGCGCTGCAGGCGGCGCGCGCGGAAAACATGCCGAAGGACAACATCGAGCGGGCGATAAAAAAGGCGACAGGTGGCGAGGCAGAGGACATCGAGCCTGTACGCTATGAAGGCTACGGGCCGGGAGGGGTCGCTATCGTCGTCGAAGCGCTGACCGACAATCGTAACCGTACGGGTGCCGCGGTGCGGGCGGCCTTTTCCAAACACGGTGGAAATCTGGGGTCGACCGGTTCAGTCTCTCATATGTTCGATCACGTTGGTGAGATCGTCTACGCCCCGGATGCAAGCAGCGCTGACAAGATCCTGGAAGCGGCGATCGAGGCAGGAGCCGATGATGCCTCAAGCGATGAGGATGGCCACCTCATAACGACGAGCTTTGACAGTCTTGGGACCGTAGCGGGCGCGCTTGAGGAGGCGCTTGGCGAAGCTAAAAGCGTGAAGTTGGTTTGGCGTCCCAACATCACGAGTGAGGTCGATGAAAAGAACGCCGCCACGATCCTCAAGCTGATTGATGTGCTTGAAGATGATGATGATGTTCAAAGCGTTTATGCGAACTTCGACATCTCTGAAGATGTGCTCAACAAACTGACGGCGGCTTAACGTTTTGGCGGCGGCTCTTGCTCGTTATCGGCACTGGCTCGGTCTGGTTAACGCGAAGTAGCCACGGGGCTGAAAATTTCTCGTCCTTTCTGAACGAATCGTATGGTTCCGGCTGATAGCGTTGTGCCCAAGACGACTGTTCCCGGAGGTATTGTGATGCGTATCGGCAGTATTGGATTTCGCTCCTATAATGAGAACCTGCGCCGCATCTACTGGTTGGAGTTGATCGAAGAGCAAGTGCACAAGGCCAACAGCGACGAAGTGAGATTGTCGTTGGTCGCTCCGCCTTGCGAAATCGAAGCGGAACATGGCTCGCGCGAAGATAACAGCGAGGCTGCTGACGGTATGACTAAGAAGGTGTGAGCGTTGAATCTCCGACTGCCGCAGTGAGGCGGGGGACGTGCGTCTGTTTGCTGCCGCCCAAGCGCCTTCTAGAATTTCCCGCTTAAGAGATGTCCCAGTCAGAGTCACCCGAATCGCGTATCAATGGTCTGCATGGGGGAGCAGCGGATCGTTCGCATCATCGGAATTGACCCAGGGCTTCGGCGGACGGGGTGGGGTATCGTCGAAAGTGACGGGGTCCGGCTGGCGTATGTCGACTCGGGGCATGTCTCGTCGACCAACGACGAAGTCCTCGCCTACCGGCTGCGTGAGATATTCGAAGGCGTCTCGAGCGTGATTTCTGGTTTCTCGCCCAGCGAAGCTGCGATCGAAGAAACTTTTGTCAACGAGAACGCCCGCGCGACGTTGAAGCTTGGTCAGGCGCGAGGCATGGCCTTGCTGGCGCCGGCTCTGCAGGGCCTCAGGGTCGCCGAGTACTCGCCGAACCTCATCAAGAAGAGCGTTGTGGGTACGGGGCATGCCGACAAGAAGCAGATCCAAGCGATGATCGGCGTGTTGTTGCCAAGGGCGAAGTTCAATAGCCCCGATGAAGCCGATGCGCTTGCCATTGCGATCTGCCACGCCAACCACAGGACCGGGGCCTACGCACGGGTCAGCGATGCTCCGCGGAGCAATTCGCGGGCGCGGCGGCAGAGAGTGTTCTGAAATCATTGTTGACTCAATGCTGAAACGAGCCGTGGTGTCGCCGCAGGGTTTGGCATGCCGGGTGCTATGGCGTGGATCTGGCCGTCCATCGAGGCGATCGCAAGCAGTGGCTCGTCAAGGCGCGGGAGCCCCGCGGCGGCCCGCCAGCGTCTCCGATTGCACCAAATGACCGCCGTGTCCTCGCAGATTGCGTCGTCGGCAATCTCAAGCCGCAGCGCCCAGTTGGTCAGACGGCGGCGCCATTTCGGCGCCTGCTCGATCGGAATCAGGGTGTAGAAACCGGCTGAATGCTCAGCAAGCGCGGCGCGTAGCACGGCGTGCCATGTCGGAACGGCAACCAGGTGACTGCGTTCGAAGACGAAAAGCACCGCGTTGCGTTTGCCGGTGAAATCATCAGGGACTCGAACATCAAGACCGGACAGGGTACGGGCTGGCGTAGATGGTATTCTCATAAACGAATCGTCCGGACGGAAAAACAAACGGAGCAGTGCATGATCGGCAAACTGCGCGGCAAGGTCGATGCCATTGGTGAGAGTGTGGTTATTCTTGATGTTGGCGGTGTTGGCTATGAAGTTCAGGCTTCCGCGCGCACGCTAAGGGCGTTGCAGCTCGGTGATGAGGCCAGCTTAACCATTGATACGCACGTGCGCGAGGATGCGATCCGACTTTATGGCTTCGCAACCGAGGTGGAGCGCAGCTGGTTTCGAACTCTGCAGACGATCCAGGGCGTCGGTGCAAAGGTGGCTTTGGCGGTGCTCGGCATTCTCTCGCCTGCTGATTTGGCGAACGCCATTGCGCTTGGCAATTGGCAGGCGGTTGAACAGACCCCGGGGGTTGGCAAGAAACTGGCGCAGCGGATTGTCGCCGAGTTGAAAGATAAAGCACCCGCGCTTTCGATGGCGGGTCTTGGTGCCGGGGATACCGCTGGTGCTCCGGCATCGGCTGTGGCCGTCGAATCGCATGCGTCGGCGGAGGCGGTATCCGCCCTCACCAATCTGGGCTATCAGCCCGTTGATGCAGCCCGTGCGGTGGCTGCCGCGGTCAAGGAACTTGGTGCGGACGGTGATACGGCAGCGCTAATTCGGCGCGGGCTGAAGGAGCTTTCGAGCTAGGTCGTGGAAGGGTTGGGGGTCTTTGATGACGAATGCAAGCAATGACGAGCCGAGCAATCTGGCGCGGGCGATGTGGGTATTTCTCGGTTACATGCTGGTTGGACCGTTCTTTTCCGGGCTGGCGGTCGCGATTGCGCTTATCGTGGCGCCGGTGATTGGGATGGGGGGCTGGCTGCCTGATCCGTTGCCGCCAGTTGGATCGGCGGCCGTAGCCGCGTTCGTATGGGCGGCGATACCTTCGGCACTGGCGGCTATCATCGTTATTCCGCAGGTTTTGAGGCTGGGCCGCTTCGGCTGGATCGAGGCGGCGGCAGGCGGCGTCGTCGGGTTTGCCGCGGTGGCCGTTTCCACGGGAGTTCCCGGGCGTGAATTGCTGCCGGGTCTGGCGTTCATTGCCGGGCTTGTCTCAATTTGCGTGCAACGCGCGATGGAGGCTGGCGGGGTTATTCGTTCCAAGGCTTAGGGGCGGCGCGATCTTGACCTTCTTGGCGAACACATGCACCACCAACCCATGAGCGATGACCGGTTGTTGACATCTGAGAGGCGGGAATCGGACGAACTCAACGGTTCCTTGCGGCCTCAGGCGCTTGATGAGTTCATCGGGCAAGAACAGGCGCGGGCCAATCTGAAAGTGTTCATCGAGGCCGCCAAGACCCGCGGCGAAGCCTTGGATCACGTGTTGTTCGCGGGGCCTCCCGGGCTCGGCAAGACGACACTTTCGCAGATCATGGCGAAGGAACTAGGCGTCGGGTTCCGCGCGACGTCGGGTCCTGTGATCTCGAAGGCCGGCGATCTGGCGGCGCTGCTGACCAATCTGGAAGACCGGGACGTCTTGTTCATAGACGAAATCCACAGGCTTAATCCGGCCGTTGAGGAAATCCTCTATCCAGCGATGGAGGATTTTCAGCTCGATCTCATCATTGGCGAGGGGCCGGCGGCCCGCTCGGTGCGCATCGATCTAGCGAAATTCACGCTTGTCGGGGCGACAACGCGGTCAGGCCTGCTAACGACGCCACTTAGGGATCGGTTCGGCATCCCTGTGCGGCTCAACTTCTACACCGTAGAGGAGCTACAACGCGTGGTGGTGCGCGGCGCCAGAGTGCTGGGTGCGGCGATGGCGCCAGATGGGGCCCGTGAGATTGCCCGGCGCGCACGCGGAACACCCCGGATCGCTGGCCGGTTGCTGCGGCGGGTGCGGGACTTCGCGGACGTTGCGGGTGTTACTTCGATTACGGCGGAAGTGGCCGATAAGGCGCTGAAAATGATGGAAGTTGACAGTGAGGGGCTGGACGCCCTCGATCACCGCTATCTCAGCTGCATTGTCAAGAATTACGACGGGGGCCCGGTCGGGATCGAGACACTTGCGGCGGCGCTTTCAGAACCTCGTGATGCGCTTGAGGAGATCGTCGAACCATTCCTACTTCAGCAGGGGTTTATTGGCCGGACGCCGCGGGGCCGGGTGCTCACACTGAAGGCCTATCGGCATCTGGGGCTGTCGGGTGGCCCTAAAGGCGCCGCAGATGCGCTGCCGTTATTTGAGGACGAGAAGCTCAACGGGGATTTGCGGGAGTAACTCGCGTGCCTAAGGGTTTGTAAACCCTGTTGAACGGGGCTTTGAGCGAGTTTTGCAATCAACGTGTATAACGAGCGTTATTGCGGCGCTGAGGGGCGACTAAGCTGCTGATTTCACGTCGGACATTTCTGAAGGGCGTACTCGCTGCGTCTGCGGTGGGCAGCACTTTCGGTGGCTACGCTTTGGCTGAGCCGTTTCGGCTTCGGGTGACGCGCTACAAGATTTCGCCGCCCAATTGGCCGACGGGATTGAGGGTCAAACTGGCAGTGATCGCTGATCTGCACGTGATTGAGCCTTGGATGGGGCTGTCGCGGGTGGCGCAGATCGTGGCGCGTGCCAATGCCTTGGAGCCCGACGCGGTGCTGCTGCTAGGTGATTATGCACCAAGTGCGGGAATGCAGCGTTGGGCGAGCCGCGTTGGCGGCGGCGTTATACCGCCTGATGACTGGGCGCGCGAGCTTGGCCGGCTGAAGGCGTCTTTGGGTACTCATGCGGTCCTTGGCAATCACGACTGGTGGGAGGATCCTGCGGCGCAGGCCCGGGGTTGTGGGCCGACTTTGGCGGGGCTCGCCATGGAGCGGGCCGGCATCAAAGTCTACGAAAACGACGCCGTACGCTTGGAAAAACGGGGCGGGGCGTTCTGGCTAACGGGGCTTGGTGACCAAGACGCCTTGCTCCAGCACAGAGGACACGGCGTTCCATCGCTGTCTGAAGCCGCCAGAACAATGAGTGACCGTACGCAGTATGGCGGAGTGGATGATCTGCCGGCTATGCTGCGGCAGGTGTCGGACGACGCGCCGGTGATCATGATGGCGCATGAGCCCGATATCTTTGCCCAAATGGGTGATTTGGCCGACCGCGTTTCGCTGACGGTCTCGGGACATACCCATGGCGGGCAGGTGCGGTTGTTGGGATTTGCGCCGATGGTGCCGTCCCAGTACGGATCACGGTATGCGTACGGCCATGTCGTCGAGGATGGGCGGAACCTCGTTGTATCGGCGGGGTTGGGTTGTTCTGGATTGCCGCTCCGTTTTGGTGCACCACCTGAGATCGTATTGATCGAGCTGGGAGGCAAGACAGCGTGAGCGCGGAGGACTGGCCGGATGTCGCGGGCCGTATGGCTGATGACGAAAACGGCCGTTCTCACCGGTTGCCGGTGAGAGTCTACTTTGAGGATACCGACGCGGGCGGGGTGGTCTATCACGCCTCTTACGTGCGGTTTTGCGAGCGTGGACGCACGGACTTCCTTCGGCTTCTTGGTGTCGAGGCGCGCCAGCTAATTTCTGGCGAAGCCTCCAACGAGCCCGCCGCGTTCGTGGTGCGCCGTATGTCTCTTGAATTCCTTCGTCCGGCGAGGATGGATGACCTGTTGATCGTTGAGACGCGGGTCGAAGAGCTGGGCGGCGCCTCGGTGACACTGAAACAGACGGTCACATTGGATGGCGTCAAGGTGTTCGAGGCGGAAGTGATTGTTGTGCTCGTTTCGGTCGCCGGTAAGCCTTTGCGGCTGAGCGATGCCATCATAGTGGCCTTTGAAGCCGGTTAGATCCCGGCCGGTGCCAGGTGTGTTTCATCAGTGTGGACGATAGGTTGCCCGGCGATCACCAGTTGGGAAGGGCCCTTGTTTGGTCATATTGCAGGGCAACAAGCGGGGTTGAACGGGGAGTCGTCCCATGAGAGCCGGTTTTGCTGGATGGACGAATTGGGCATCGGTCGGTGCGTCCCATAGGGGCGGCCAACGTTGCTGTGTGTATGGTTCGCAGTCCTCAAGGTCTGAGGTTCTTCGGGTTTAAGATCCTGGCGATCGGCCACGCAACGCTCCCCAGGCGTACGAGGTGAGCGGTTGATTTCATGAATCCCAATAATCTCACGAGTGAAAACCTGGGCGAGGCGCCGGCGGCTGGCTTCTCTTTCATCGAACTTTTCCTGCAGGCGCACATTGTGGTGCAGGTGGTGATGATTGGGCTGATCCTGGCATCAGTGTGGTCGTGGGCGATTGTGTTCGAGAAGATGGTTGCGTTCCGGCAGGCGCGGCGCGAAGCCGACAAGTTCGAGCAGCTTTTCTGGTCCGGGCAATCGCTTGATGAACTCTACAACGGCCTTGCACGGGCGCGCCCGATTGCGATGGGGGCCTTGTTTGTTGCGGCTATGCGGGAGTGGAAGCGTTCCGTGGAAGGCAACATGCGGGCAATGGGCGGGATCCAGCTGCGTGTGGAAAAAGTCATGGACGTCACTATTGCGCGGGAAATGGAGCGGCTTGACCGGCGGCTGTTGTTTCTGGCCACTGTCGGTGCCACGGCCCCGTTTATCGGGCTTTTCGGGACGGTCTGGGGCATCATGACGAGTTTCCAGGCGATTGCCATATCGAAGAACACCAATCTAGCCGTGGTGGCGCCGGGGATCGCGGAAGCCCTATTTGCAACTGCACTTGGTCTTCTCGCTGCCATACCGGCTGTCATCTTTTACAATAAGTTTTCCGCTGATTCTGCGCGAATCGGTCAGCGGCTAGAGGCCTTTGCTGACGAATTCGCGGCGATCGTCTCCCGGCAGATTGATGCGGGGGCGTGATTTGGCCTAAGACGAGACTGGGAGCAGCGCGTGGGCGCAAGCATCAAAGCAAACCACCAGAACACCGGTCGGAGACGCCGGTCCAGGCGGCATGCGCCAATGGCGGAGATCAACGTCACGCCGTTTGTCGACGTGATGCTGGTGTTGTTGATCATCTTCATGGTAGCGGCGCCTTTGCTGCAGGTCGGTGTGCCGCTTGAACTGCCGCAGGCCAAGGGCAAGCAACTGCAATCAAACAAGGAACCGCTGGCGGTCTCCGTGCGCGGGCAAGGTGATGTCTACATCGGGGAGACGAAGGTCGGGCTCGATGAAATCAAGCCCAAGCTGGAAGCCATTGCAGCCAACGGTTATGACGAGACAATCTTTGTACGCGCTGACAAAGGCGTGGCTTACGGTGTGGTGGCACGCGTGATGGGACGCATCAGCGCCGGTGGTTTTAAAAAGATCTCGCTCGTGACTGACCTCGAGGAGGGGTAGTCAATTGCAGGCGATCGGCCTCATTTTTTCGGTCGCGTTGCACGGTGCGCTGCTTGCCTGGGCGGCTCTGGAGATCCTGGGCACATCGCACCTGCCTGAGCCAGCCTCGCCGACCATTGAAGCCGAGCTCATAACAATTGCGGAGTTCACCAAGCTGAAGCAGGGCGACCCCGAGTCGAAGAAGCTCGAAGCCAAGAAAGCGCCTGAAGAAAAGCCGCAAGTCACGAAGAAAGAAGCTCCCAAGCCGAAGCCACCAAAGCCGCCGCCTCCGGCGGCCGAGGAGCCGCCGCCCAAGCCGCCGGCGCTCGAGCCGCCAAAGGCGGAAACGCCGCCTCCGCAGCCCGATAAGATCGCTGAAAAGATCGATGCGTCCTCACCGCCGGCCCCCGCGCCGCCGGATAAGGATGCCGCGGCACGCAAAAAGAAGGCTGAAATCCAGCGCAAATACCGGGAAAAACAGCGCAAGGAAGCCGAGCGAAAGCGCAAGCTCTCTGAAAAGAAACGGCGGGAAGCTGAGAAAAAGAGGAAAGCCGCAAAGAAGAAGAATAAGCAGGAGGACTTCACCAAGCGCATGGCGGCTTTGCTCGACAAGACACCAGAAGAGCGGGGCAGCCCGAGGTCGGGAAGTTCCCTCGAATCAGAGTATCTGGGTCCTGTTGCCGGTGAGCGCGAGGGTTCCGGGGATCAGTTGACGGCGCGTGAAGCGGACCTCCTTAAGGGCCAGATTAGTGCGCAAATCAAGGATTGCTGGCGTTTGCCAGGTGGTGGAGGCGGGATCGAGGTTGTGCCGGTACGGCTTTCCTGGCGCCTCAAACGTGATGGGGAGCTTGAGGGTGAGCCGCGGGTGATTGGAAGCAGCAGTGACCCAACATTCCGCGTCGCCGCGGAGGCGGCTATCCGAGCGGTTAAATGTGCGGCACCGTTCCGGCTCCCGAGCAAAAGTTACGAGGCGTGGCGTCACATCACGGAGTGGAACTTTGATCCACGGCAGATGCTTTAAACCCATTTTCATGATGAGGTAGCCTAACAATGAAGCAAGCCCGCATCGACCGGCTCTCAGGCCGCCGGCATCAGCGCAACTGGTATGACGGCGCCACGCGCATGGTTGCGTTGCTTGCGATATTTGTCTCGCTGGCTGCCACTTCTGCGCACTCGCAGGGCCTCAGCGGTACTCAGCGCCAGGGCACCATCGCGCCGATCCCCATTGCCATTCCGGGCTTTCTTGGTGACGATCCGAAGCTCGCGGCGGACATCGCCGGAGTGATTGCCGCAGACCTGGAACGTTCGGGGCTTTTCCGTTCGCTTGATCAGGCATCCTTTTTGGAGCGCATTAGCGACGTTAACCGGGCGCCACGCTTTCCTGACTGGCGGGCCATTCGGGCCGACGCGCTGGTGGTCGGCCGCGTATTGCGCCGTCCGGACGGCCGGGTGGGTGCCGAATTCCGGCTGTGGGATGTGACGCGGGGCAAGCAGCTGTCCGGGCAGCGGTTCACAACCATCGCGAAAAACTGGCGGCGCATCGGGCATATCATCGCCGATCAGGTCTATGAGCGCTTGACGGGCGAGAAGGGCTACTTCGATACGCGGGTCGTCTATATCGATGAGACTGGCCCCAAGAAACGGCGCATCAAGCGGCTCGCCATCATGGATCAAGATGGTGCCAATGTCCGTATGCTCAGCAATGGACGTGAGCTTGTACTTACGCCGAGGTTTTCTCCCTCGAGCCAGCAGATCGCTTTCATGTCGTATGGCACCGGCCAGCCAAGGGTTTTCATGATGAACCTGGAAACCGGCCAGAGGCAGGTGGTCGGTGACTTCCCGGGGATGACCTTCGCACCGCGATTCTCGCCTGACGGGCGGAAGATCATCATGAGCCTGCAGGAAGGCGGCGGGTCGTCAATCTTCGAAATGGACCTGAATTCGCGCCAGACGCGGCGCCTGACTAACGTGCCCGAGGCCATCGATACGGGGCCATCCTACTCGCCGGACGGGCGGCAGGTGGTCTTTGAATCGGACCGGGAAGGCACCCAGCAGCTCTACATCATGAACTGGGACGGGTCCGGTGTTAGGCGAGTCAGTTTCGGCCGCGGGCGCTATTCGACCCCTGTCTGGTCGCCGCGCGGTGACTACATCGCCTTCACCAAACAATTGATGGGGCGTTTCCTGATCGGGGTCATTCGACCTGACGGAAGCGGTGAGCGAATCCTGAGCGAGGGTTTTCACAATGAGGGCCCGACATGGGCTCCCAATGGTAGGGTGCTCATGTTCTTCCGAGAGCAGCGCGGAGGGAATGGCGGACCCCGAATCTATTCCGTCGATATCACCGGTTACAACGAGCGGGTGGTGAAAACCCCCTCATTCGCGTCGGACCCGGCTTGGTCGCCACTTCTCAACTGACCCATTATTCTACGCGGCTTAACCGGGCTTTAACTGGCAGTAGAGTTTTATAGTCGTGCTGCCAGAAGTTGTGCGTGGGCAGGGACATAGCCGCTCTGAAGTCGATGTCATTTTGCCGTCGTGCGTCGTGACAAGTGGACTGAGGAGCATTCATCACGCAGTGGCATAATCGCATCAAGCCCCCCGGAAAACTGAGCGCGAGCAGTCTCCCAGCTTGATACGAAATCGCTGCACAGGTACCCCAGTAGTCGGCTAGTGCCGAACAAGCATCAGGAGATTGAACTATGCAGGGTGTTAAGGGGCTGATCGTTCTGTCGGCTGTCGTCGCGGCTGTGGCTCTCGGCGCATGTCGTCGTGAGGTTCCGCACACGCCAATGAAACTTGGTGCCGACGTTCCGGTTACCAAAGTTGCTCACTGATATCGGCCAGAGGCCAGGGACTCAAACTAGGAGAATACTATCATGAAGGGCGCACTTGTTATCGCTGCCGTTGTTGCTGCTGTTGCTCTCGGCGCATGCCGCCGTGAAGTACCGCACACCCCGATGAAGCTCGGTGCTGACGTTCCGGCTTCTGTCGAGGTTGCTCGCTAAGAGGCGACAATCATCTTCTTCTTCGGAAGAAGGCGACACTAAAAACTGGATCACCTAAGCGAATTGCTGGGTGGTCCAGTTTTTTTATGGGAGCTTCGGTGCGCGACGACGGGGACGTTGTGAGAGGCGTGCATGTGTGTCACACACCTGCCGCCGGGGACGTCCCGGGGAAACTTATCAACCATCATATGCCATTCCGACCCGATCTTTAGCTTTCATGGGCAATAGTTATCCGTCACAATTTCGGCTGATCGTGTCGTTAGACCGATTCAAATCGGGGGGAATCGAGCCTAATGCTCGACGCGCAAAAAAGTGCGTGCCTCGAATATTTGCCCATCTCGCAACGAGAAGGACGAGCCATGGACAGCCCGCTCCGCCACAGTAACTGGGCGCGCTTGCTCATTATAGTTTTTGCTAGCCTGACGGTCGCCGCCTGCGCCAGCAACACCACAGACCCATCCGCCCAGCTTGCGCCGGGCGCAGGTGCCGGACCCGTCGTGCCTGGTACACAGCGTGATTTCAGTGTGAATGTGGGCGATATCGTCTACTTCACGACAGCCAGCACCGACCTGAGCCCCGAAGCGCGCCAGACGCTGCAAAAGCAGGCGCAGTGGCTGAGGCAGTATCCCCAATTCACGATTACAATCGAAGGCCACGCTGATGAGCGGGGAACGCGCGAGTACAACATAGCGCTGGGCGCGCGGCGTGCGACATCTGTGCGCAAGTTCTTGGGTAGGAATGGCGTGAATCCTTCTCGGATTCGCACGATCTCCTACGGTAAGGAACGACCTGTGGCGGTTTGTGATGATATTTCCTGCTGGTCGCAGAACCGTCGCGCGCAGACGGTATTGAACAGCAGGGTAGCAGGCTGAACCGTTGCGGCCTTAATTCGAGGCCGCGACGTCCGGTCGGGTGTGTGTAATGCCGAGCGGACTTTTTTCATTTTCTGATGAAGCGCGGAAGCGCCGCGTCTGGCTTCTTGCCGGATTGAGCTTTTGTGGTGTTGCCGCGTGCGGTCTCGGGGTTTCAGGCGAGCCGGCTGGTGCTTTCGGAGAGGACCGGCGGTTTGCCCGGCCCGCGGTGACCTCCTCACCGGGTATTCTCGATCATATCGACCGTGGCGCATCACAGCGGCTTCGCCTTGATGTCGGCGACCGGGTCTTTTTCGCGCCAGGGAGCTCCGCTCTGGGGCTGCGCGCACGCGCGGCTCTTGCACGGCAAGCCCAATGGCTGAAGGCGACCAGTCACAGCGTGGTGATCGTTGGGCATGCTGACGACGGTGGTTCAGACAGCAGCAACCGCCGTGTTGCTTTGCGCAGGGCGGAGGCGGTCCGCAACAGACTGGTTGATGAGGGAGTGTCTGCGAGCCGCCTGCATCATCTGGGCAAGGGCAGGCAGGAGAGGATCGCGGTTTGCAGCGGTTCCGTGTGCGAGGCCCAGAATCGGCGTGCTGTTACGATCGTTCTAGGCGCACATTAGTACGAGGGTCTTTTTGGCGATAGGGATGGAACTACGCTGGAGTGTTGCCTGAGAGGCGCGGATGAGGTGTTCGCGAACACAAGGCTTGGGAAGATGGTCATTCCATGGCCCTAACCAATGGACAACACATCCGTTTCCCAGGTATCAGGCGGTGAAATCTAGACCAAACCAAGCGGGAGAATGATGCGCGACATGATGAATGGTGTGGCAAGCCCGTGGGCGGTATTACGCGCTGTTGTCGGTGTGGCTGTTGCTGGTGCGGTCTTTGGGCCGCCGGCTGCGGTTGCACAGGATAGTTCGGCTCTGGCCAAGCGTGTGCGTCAGCTGGAAGAGCAGCTCGTTGATATGCAGGTCGTGATCGGCACGCTGGAAACTATGAAATCGGATAGTGTTGGGCCGAGCTACGCCCCGCCAAGCGGTGGCGGGTTTGGCGGCAGCGGTAGTGGCGGCTTTGGCGGCGATGTCTCCAATAACGCGCGCCTCGATGGTGTCGAGACACAGGTCCAGGCTTTGACAGCGCAGTTGGAGCAGTTGTCGCGAGAGGTCCGGCAGCTTGCTTCGGACCGGCGTGGCGGTAGCCTGCAGCCAGCCGGCCGCACTTACGCGACCGCGCCTCAGGTGCCAGTTAGTTCGCAGAACCTCAACGTATCTGATGCGTTCGGAGGGTTCGGCTCGACGACTGTTACGCGCGGGCAAGATGATGGGATTGGCGGGCTGCTGTCGGGCGGTTATGCCAAGCAGATGTACGAAAAGGCCTACAGTTATCTGCTACAGCAGGACTATGGGGCGGCGGAGGCGTCGTTCCGCGATTTCCTTGTGCAGCATCCGGAGCATGAGCTAGCCGGAAGTGCACAGTACTGGCTCGGTGAGACTCATTATCTGAGGGGCGAGTTCAAGACGGCTGCGACGGCCTTTCTTGAGGGCTATGAGAAGCACCGGCAAAACGCCAAGGCGGCGGATAGTCTGCTTAAGCTGGCCATGTCATTGGAACGATTGGGGCAGCGGAGTGCCGCTTGTTCCTCATTCTCGGAATTGTCGGCGCAGTTTCCTAACGCGCCGGAGCATGTGCGCCGCCGGGCTCAATCCGAGCGGCGCCGAGCGGGATGTTGAGCACCGTTTGAGGCGGTGTTGACCATGTATGTCTGAGAGCCAAGATGAAGCGCTGCCGCTGGCCGCGCAGGAGCGGGATCTGCTGTTTGGGGCTGCGTGCGATGGGCCGATGGCGCTATGCGTGTCTGGTGGTCCTGACAGCATGGCGCTGATGCATCTTGCAGCGGACTGGTCCTCGTCGTCCAAGGTCGAGTCCTACTGGAAGGGTTGGTGGGACGGGCAGCAGATCAGGCATTCAAAGCAGAGTGTAGCCAGCATCGATGTCGCCAGCCTGACGCGGCCTGACTGGCTTGCGGGTATCACCACGCGAGAGCAGCTTCTGGCATGTGGGGGGCCGCCTCGCCTGGTCGTGCTGACGGTTGATCATGGCCTGCGGGAGGAGTCCGCTGCGGAAGCACAATTCGTGGCCGACGAGGCGGAGAAACTCGGTCTACCGTATCAAGTCCTGCGTTGGACGGGTAGCAAGCCAAGCAGCGGTCTGCAGGAGGCGGCCCGTGACGCCCGACGACGTCTCATCCTTGAGGTGCTGAGGGCTGAATCCGGGATTGTAGGTGGATTGGCTCATGGCGAGGCATTTGCCGCGTTCCGCCGCGATATTTTCATGGCGCATCATCTTGAGGATCAGGCTGAAACATTTCTTATGCGCCTAGCTCGCGGTAGCGGGATTGAAGGGCTTGTTGGAATGCGGGCTCGCGGTGAAGTCCGGCATGATGCGAGTGATGAACAACCACAAACGTATGAATATGGGGTCCGCCGGCCGTTTCTTGGCGTTCCCAAGGCCCGTCTCAAGGCTTCTCTTCGGGCACGCGGCGCGGTGTGGATTGAAGATCCCAGCAACGAGGATGAGCGTTTCGAGCGTGTAAGGGTTCGCAGGGTGATGGCGCAACTTGAACCACTGGGCTTCACCGCTGAAAGGATAGCGCACAGCGTACGACGCCTGCAGGCGGTCGAGAGTGGCCTTCAGAGCCTTACCAAGCAATGGAGCCCGGTGAGGTGGCACTGTGGCTTGTTTGGAGAAATCGGGCTTGATGATAGCCACTTGCGGGAAAGCTACCTGCTGGAGCGGACACTGCGGCAGGCCATCCGGGCGTTTGGCGGGGCGGCGCGGGAGCCGGAACTTGCCCAGATCGAAAAGCTCGCAGGGTTGGCTTTGGAGCCCGAGGCGCGGATTGCCTGCGGTGGCTTGACCCTCGGGGGATGCAAAATCGAGTTTGTCGGTGAAGAAGCCGGTGTCGTCCGAATCTACCGTGAAGGTAAGGGGGAGGGGCTGGCCATGGTCCCGTTTGAGGACGGTCGTTCGGTTGACTGGGATGGAGGCCGTTTCACAGTTCTTCCAGATGCTGCGACGTGGGCGGGTGTAGCTATCAGGCCGCTTGGCACCGAGGGTTGGGCCCAACTCAGACGGCAGGTCCCTCAACTGGCCAGTTTGCGGTGGCCGGCCGCGGCCCTTGCCACAATTCCTGTGATCGAGAGACAAGGGGTTGGCATTGCTTTTCCGCCCCTCGACGAGATCATGCGTTGTGATACAGAGGACATCCCGCAGGCCGTTCGGGAAGCCTGGCAGGCCTGGGCCAGCAGCTTGGATGGCGGTTTCGTATGCGAGTTTTATAGGTATCGCCTTGAATGGTAAGCCCAGCTTATGGTTCCCTAGGACCCATCCGGACTGGTTCGATTAAGCGTATTTCAAGGGTCACGGTTGTGAAACGGCTATCGTGGTAAGTTTAATGAGCAGCCGATGATTGCTGTAGCAACTTGGCAAAGCCAGGGGGCAGGCCTATCTTAACGACATGTGGTGTCCCGCCAGAGTGGCGGTGCAATTTGTCCGCCCGGTCCCACCGGGCCTTGAGGGACTAAAATGAATTCAAATTTCCAGAAGCTTGCTGTGTGGGTCTTGATCCTCGTGCTGCTGGCCGTGTTGTTCAATATGTTCAACAACAATACCGCCCAGAGCCGACGCGGTGAGGAGATCACCTACTCCGAGTTTCTGACGGCCGTTGAAGCAGGCAATGTCACCGAGGCCACGATCTCGGGGAACCGTATCACAGGCAAGCTGAGCGACAGCGGTGGAATGTTCCAGACTTATGCGCCGGAAGATCCCGGGCTCGTCGAGCGCCTGCGCCAGAAGAACGTAAAGTTCAAGGTGGCGCCGCGCGACGAGGATGTTCCGTCGATCCTTAGTGTTCTTCTGAACTGGTTCCCTATGCTGCTGTTAATTGCGGTGTGGATCTTCTTCATGCGGCAAATGCAGTCGGGTTCCGGGCGCGCGATGGGTTTCGGCAAGTCGCGTGCGAAGCTGCTGACGGAGCGGCACGGGCGGGTGACATTCGAGGATGTCGCCGGGGTTGACGAAGCCAAATCCGATCTGCAGGAGATCGTCGAATTCCTGCGCGACCCGCAAAAGTTCCAGCGCCTCGGCGGACGTATTCCGCGCGGGTGTCTGCTTGTTGGGCCTCCGGGAACCGGTAAGACGCTGATTGCCCGTGCGGTCGCTGGTGAGGCGAACGTGCCGTTCTTCACGATCTCCGGTTCGGACTTCGTTGAGATGTTCGTCGGCGTCGGTGCAAGCCGCGTCCGCGATATGTTTGAGCAGGCCAAGAAGAATGCGCCTTGCATCATTTTCATCGACGAGATCGACGCCGTCGGCAGGCATCGCGGTGCTGGCCTTGGAGGTGGTAACGACGAACGCGAGCAAACGCTGAACCAGTTGCTTGTCGAGATGGATGGTTTTGAAGCCAACGAAGGCATCATCATCATCGCTGCCACCAACCGCCCGGACGTGCTCGACCCGGCTTTGCTGCGGCCAGGCCGGTTTGATCGCCAGATTGTTGTGCCGCTTCCGGATGTGGTTGGTCGTGAAAAGATCCTGCGCGTCCACATGCGCAAGGTTCCGGTGGCGCCTGATATCGATCCGCGCGTGATCGCGCGAGGCACTCCGGGCTTCTCTGGGGCGGATCTTGCCAACCTCGTCAACGAGGCGGCGCTGTTGGCGGCGCGGCGAAACAAGCGACTGGTGACGCAATCCGAGTTCGAGGACGCCAAGGACAAGGTGTTGATGGGGTCGGAACGGCGTTCGATGGCGATGACCGAAGAGGAAAAACTCGCGACCGCTTATCACGAGGCTGGACATGCGATCGTCAACATCAGAGTGCCGGGGAATGATCCGCTTCACAAGGTGACGATCATCCCACGTGGCCGCGCTTTAGGCGTGACCATGAGTCTGCCGGAACGCGACAAGCTCAGCTATTCGAAAGAGTGGTGCGAGGGCAAGATCGCCATGACTTTCGGTGGACGGGTGGCCGAGCAGCTCATCTACGGCAAGGAGCATCTCAACACCGGGGCAGCGAGCGATATTTCGCAAGCTACCAACATTGCTCGGAAGATGGTCACCGAGTGGGGCATGAGCGAGGTCCTCGGGCCGCTTCTGTATAACGAGAACCAGCAAGAGGTTTTCCTCGGCCATTCGATTGCCCAACATCAGAATATGAGCGAAGAGACGGCCGGGATGATCGATGAAGAGATCCGCCGTATCGTCAATGCCGGCTATGACAAAGCCTGGGAAGTCCTGAGTGCAAACCAAGACGAGTTGGAGGCTATTACGCAGGCTTTAATGGAGTATGAAACGATCACTGGCGCAGAGGTCCAGGCGTTGCTGCGCGGCGATAAGATCGACCGTCCTACTGATGATGACAGCTCCCGCGGTCCGGTCGCGACGGCGGTGCCGGTTGCGGGTCGACAGAGCAAGCCGCATGATGAGCCTGACCCTGATACCGGGGGCATGGAACCGCAGCCGAGCTGATGAAAGCACCGGGGGGCACCGCCCGGCTTGCAAGCCCTAGTGACAATGGACAAACTCAAGTCACGGCCGTGGTGTCATCCGCGGCCGTTTCTTGTTGCCAAGATCGGAGGTGAAGCTGATGCAGCGCTCCATCTATCTCAGACCCGTCGGTTTTATTGCGCATCAACGCGACGGCGAGGATGGCCAAGTCTGGGGAGGTATCCCGCTTGCCGGTGGGCCGGTGGCATTCACCGCCCTTGAGATCACCGAACGGCAGGGGACGGGCGTGCAGCGTCGGATTTGCTCGCTGAGCGAGTTTTTCGAGCGCGACTGGGGGCGGCGGACGTTAGCGGCTTCTGATCTCTTTGAGGCTCTGCGTTTGCCGCGGGGGCGCATCGCCGGGCTGTCGATGGACCGGCCGCGCATCATGGGAATCGTCAATGTTACGCCGGACAGTTTTTCCGACGGGGGGGCGTTCGACGGTGTGCAGGCGGCGGTTGATCACGCGCTGCGGCTCGAGGAGGAAGGCGCCGATATTCTGGATATCGGTGGAGAATCGACGCGACCGGGTTCGCAGACGGTGCCGTTGGAGGAAGAGTTGCGCCGCGTGTTGCCGGTCCTTGAAGCGCTGCGCGCTAAGACCGATGCTCTCATCTCTGTTGATACGCGCAAGGGGCGGGTGATGTTGGCTGCCGCCGACGCCGGCGCTGATATTCTCAACGACATTTCCGCACTGACTTATGATCCGGAAGCGCTGCAGATTGCCGCCGAGACGGGTTTGCCGGTAATGTTGATGCACGCGCAGGGTGACCCGAAGACAATGAACGACGAACCGCAGTATGGCGACGTCGTACTCGACGTATTCGATTTTCTTGAGCGGCGCGTGCATGCCTGTGAGGCCGCCGGAATTCCGCGGGAGAAACTGATCGTGGATCCGGGTATCGGCTTCGGGAAGCACCTTCACCATAACGTTGCCGTGCTGTCGGCAATGAGCTTATTTCATACGCTTGGCGTGCCGGTGCTTCTGGGCGCAAGCCGCAAGAAACTTATCGGTCAGCTTTGTAACGTTGAGGATCCCAAGGGGCGCGTTCCAGGGTCAATCGCGGCTGCGTTGTCGGCTGTGGCACAGGGCGTGCAGATCGTGCGCGTGCATGACGTGGCGGCGACGAAACAGGCTCTTTCCGTATGGATGGCGGCGCTGCTCGGTGATGAGTGGGTGGTTTCTCGCTAAGCCTGAATTGCGCTAGTCGTCGAAAAGAACTTCTTGCTGCCAGTTTGTCGGGGGTGGCGTCTTCTTCTTTCTCACTGCTTTCCGGCGCTTTACCCGTTTCGGCCGGCTCCGGGTTTGTGAGCTGACGGGTTTTGCGGGCCTTGTGCGGGTCGCATCTAAGTTTTCACCACGTTGCGGCGGTTTGCGCGATTTCCAGTTTCGCATTGGTGGCAGTCTTGTGGGCGTGGTCCTTGCATTCGGTGAGGTCCCGAACGACTTGACCGTCGGGGCCTTCTTCCATCCTGCAACGTTTGGAGCATTGGAGCGTTTTGACCGCGGTGGCGTTTGCGACCCTGAGCGGGATTTGCCCGCGTTGTGATGCGTGCCGGAGTACCTGAGCGGCTCTAGCTCGGCTGCCTGTCTGGTATTGGCGTTGAGTGTCCGGCTCGGCGCCGATGGCGTTCTGAAGTCGGAGATTTGGCTTTTGGATCGTGACAGGCTGACAGTTGTCTGTGTTTGATGGCGCAACAGGGTGCGAAATGTTTCGCTGGCGAAATCAAAGCGATTGGCTGTTGGGCGTGCGGTGATGGGGTCGTATGTGACGCCTTGTCGATCTGCCGCCGAGCCCGGATGCGAATGTGCCAGTGCCACAGAGCCCAGGAGCAGACCGACAAGCAGGATAAACAGCCGTCGCGGCAGAGTCGGTTTGCTTAGTTCTGTTTTGTTATAATTATAGGGCACGATTTTATTGCTTTCGGCGTTTGATCTACGGCTGGGGCGTAATACCTCCAACAAAATTGACGCTATTCATTCGACGCAAATACATTGACGCCACTGGTTTCTTATCTGCATTGATCATCTTAGTGATTCGTTAATGAAGACTTTCCACTAATTTACATTTGGACCTTACGGTCGCTGACACGCTGTTCGACCGCGATAAATACCGCCTGGCGAACGGTGTCGATCGCGACCTCGCCGCGACGGATGTCCTTTGGCAGGATGATCTGCCGCGCCTTGGCCATGGCGCGGAGGTCGTCAACGGATACGATGTCATCCAGCCTGGCACGAAGGCCTTCGGCGCCTTCGCGTTTGAAGACTGGCACGAGACCGAACACAAACGGATCAAATTCCGGATCGGAGCTGGGATGCCGCGGGGACCTGAGTTTCCGGTGGCGTGCTTGCCGTGACCGGTGCCGGTGTGGGAGCCCGCTCGGCTGGTGGAGATTTGGGAGACTTGGAAACGGCGGGTGATCTGGCAATCATCGGCCGGCGCATTTCGCGCTGCAACGGCCACTCAGTTTTGCGCACGCGTACGGATGTGAAGGCCGCTTTGGAACGCTGAGAAAGTCTCCTTGCGGTTTCCTCGTCCAGCTCCTAATAGTCGCCAAAGAAGCGATCGAAAAAGCGGTCCATTGACGGTCCGGAAAGCTTGCGTGTCGTCTTTTTCTGCGTAGCCATTTCCTGCTTTTCTGCGTTGTCGGATCAAACGGGGATATACGCGGACAATTCACGATAGAGCCCAATCATCGGCTGGACAGCGGCGCCGTACTTTTCCTCAAGGGACTGGCGTTCGGGCGACCAAAAAAGGCGTTCGCCAGATCGGCATACATAGGCATCTGAGTTGCTAGAGTCGGGTGGTCAGCGGCAAGCGTCTCGATGAAAACCTGATCTTGGCCGCCGGTCCGAACATAGTTCGCCAGACATCTGTAGCGGCGTTCGTTATGGGGCGTAGCGACAAGCGCCTCGGGGTCCTTGCCTTCGATGATCATGGAGATCTTGTCGACGGCGAATTCCGATACTGAGTCCGGCCGGAACGGGACGATGACCTGCTCGGCCAGTCGCAAGGCCGCCTGGGTAGCGTTGGAAATCCCCGGCGCGCAATCCAGGACAATGAGATCGGCCAGGGGATTTGCAAGGTGCAGGGCTCTGCGGAAATGCTCGGCACAGCGCGCCTTGGCCTGGCGGAAGGGTGTGTTGTGCCGCGAATAGTGGGAAATCAGTTCACCCCGCATGTCCTCGAACTGGAGCGAACCTGGCAATAGATCGATGGCGATGGGTTCGCCGTTATCCTTCTCAATGTCGCCAACGGTGCGCAGGACGTAGTCGCCGATGGGGTTTGGCCCATACATGCGGTCCTCGATGTAGGCGGCGATTTTGCGGAAGCTCTTTTGCGCTTCGATCCACTGGGCATTGCCGGTGAGGATCAGCGATGAGTTGGATTGGGCGTCAAGATCAATGAGCAGGAAGCGCTTGCAACACAGACTGCGCAAGCATGGGCCAGCATGACCGAAATTGTTGACTTGCCGACGCCACCCTTGCGGTTGGCGACGGCCAGGAAGTACCCCATAACACCCTTACTTCACTTGTCGCAGTTCAAATTCCGAAGAAGCCTATGTGGATAGCCCGCGTCTCCCCATTTCGCGGAGCTGTCACGTTTGTTTAACCTATGCGACGATTCCCGTACGCTGGTCAGTAAGGCTGCGGACGTTTTCTTGTATGCGTGTCGTCGCGGAGCTGCACGGTTGGCGGTGTTGCGGCGGTCGAGTTATATGCAACGCGACTTGGCGTTGGGCTGTTTTTACGTGCTCAGCGTAACGATCGTTCATCGTTTTTGATGTGAGTCTTTGAGCCAGTCACTGCATATTGCCCTCGCGATCCAGTTTTGGGGGAGCGCGCGGTGACGGTGATTGGTCTCGAGGGGGGCTCGTTTGACTTTACCGTGACCGCGCGCACACTTTGGGTCGCCCTCAAATAGACATTGCGCAATGTGAGTTCACAGTGGTTCGATCGGGGGCGAGATTTGGTGTCTCGTCAGATCTGTGCCGGGAAACAATGATTTGGCTGGTGCGGCTAGGCTATGCGGGTTTGGCATTAAGGGTTGAGAGGCATCATGGCACGACGCTACTTCGGGACCGACGGCATCCGTGGTCGGGCAAACAAGCAACCGATGACGTCTGAAGTCGCTTTGAAGGTCGGGATGGCTGCCGGAAAGGTGTTTCAGAACGGAACCCATACGCATCGTCCGCGCGTGGTGATTGGCAAGGATACGCGGCTTTCCGGCTATATGCTGGAAGCGGCATTGATGTCTGGCTTCACGGCGGTCGGCATGGATGTGTTTTTGCTTGGTCCGATGCCGACGCCTGCCGTGGCTATGCTGACACGCTCGCTGCGTGCGGACCTCGGCGTGATGATCTCCGCATCCCACAATCGCTTTGACGATAACGGCATCAAGCTGTTTGATCCTGACGGATATAAGCTGTCGGACGAGATGGAACTGCGAATCGAAAAACTGATCGATTCCGACGTAAACAATTTACTTGCAAGTGCCGACAATATCGGAATGGCGACGCGCGTCGAGAGTGCCCAGGAGCGCTATGTCGAGTACGCCAAGCGGACGTTGCCGCGGAACCTGCGCCTCGACGGGCTGCGTATTGTCGTAGACTGCGCGCACGGTGCCGGCTACCGGGTCGCGCCGGAGGTGCTGTGGGAGCTGGGCGCGGAGGTCATCAAGATTGGCGTCGATCCAAACGGCAGGAATATCAATTACAAGTGCGGCTCGACTGCCCCGGATGCGCTGATTGACAAAGTGCATGAGGTGCGGGCGGATATCGGGATCGCACTCGATGGTGATGCGGATCGCGTTGTGATTGTCGACGAGAAAGGTCACATCGTCGACGGCGACCAACTGATGGCTGTGATCGCGGAGAGCTGGTACAGGCGGGGGCGATTGGCTGCCGGTGGTATCGTTGCGACAGTGATGTCGAACTTGGGGTTGGAACGGCACCTTCAGGACATCGGGCTGTCGATGGCGCGGACGCCGGTGGGTGACCGTTATGTCGTCGAGTACATGCGTAAGCATGGTTACAATGTCGGAGGTGAGCAGTCCGGGCACATTGTGCTGTCCGACTTCACCACGACGGGCGATGGCCTGGTCTCTGCGCTTCAGATCCTGGCGGTCGCTGTTGCTAGTGAGCGGCCGATCTCAGAGGTTTGCTCCTGCTTTGAACCATTGCCGCAACTACTGCAGAATGTGCGCTACGACAATGGCCGTCCTCTGGATGATAGTAGCGTGAAGAAGGCCATCGACAGTGCCAAGCAAAGGCTCGGGAACGGCGGGCGGTTGGTGATTCGCCCATCAGGTACTGAACCGGTGATCAGGGTCATGGCCGAGGGAGACGACCTCGGGCTCATCGAACTCGTAGTCGGCGACATCTGCGAAGCGGTTCGTTCTGCAGCGGCTCGGGCTGCCTGATCGCTAAGGCCCGGCAATCAAGGCTTAGCGGGCAGTCAAGGGCGGCTGCCCTGCGTGGCATTCAGGCAACGCGGCTTGTCATGTTCAACAGCTCGCAGCAGCCTGTTGTGTCGCAGAATACTGATTAAGCATCCTTTAAGCGTTCCGGGCGAATACTCCCCCTCAGCAAACGTTTCGCGTTGCACGTGTCCCGCCGACCGTTGTCGGCTGATCCATGAGGGGAATCATGATCTGGACCAGCAGCGCCGCAGCGTTGGGCGCTCTCGTTATGGCCGCGCAGAGGGGGGAAGCCGCCGAGGCTGATCCGTATGGCAGCCGTACAGGCGGTCCAAAGGATTTTCTTGCCTCTCTAGCGGTCGCGTCAGCAGCTTCGTTTTATCCGTGCCTCGATGGTGTTCACGGCGGGTGCCGCTCGCCGGTGACGGTCGACGATAGGACTACGGCTTCAAGGAATACGTCTAACCGACTGTCACGGTCGTGCCGGTGAGAGAACCGGTTATGCCTCGCGGAAAGAGAGATCGAAAAATGAAACTCTATCAGCTCAGCTTGTCGCTCGGATTGGCGGCCTTTGCTCTGGCCAGCACTCCTGCTTCTGCCGCCGACTGGAACTATGGGGCCGGTGGATTGAAGGATTTTGGCGCAGCTGCCGTTCCCGTTCCTGCGCCGGTGCCGATTCCGGAATATGCCGCGCGGTATTACTTCCGCATCGATGCTGGTATTGGCTTTGGAGATTCGCCGACGGGCACCGAGCAAGGCTACTTCTACGGCGACGACGCTGTCGGTGGGCCGTGGGGTATGCCGTCGGCATGGATCAACAATGACTTTGATTCGTTGGTGACGTTCGGTGCTGGCGCCGGTGTCTATGTCGGCAGCGGCTTCCGCCTCGATCTGACGGCCGAGACGCGCTCACAGGGCAAGGTGAAGATCAACGGCGATTACCAGTACACAACTTCCGGTCCGAATCCTCAGCAGGTACGCGGCAGCGTCCGTGATGATACGACGCTGCGCGGCGGCATCTTCATGGTCAACGGCTACTATGACTTCGATCGCGGACCGTCATCGCGGTTCACGCCCTATATCGGCGCCGGTCTCGGGTTTGCCTGGAACGAACTGAAGCGCAACCACTCGACTGTCGAGATTTCGCGAGCCTGCAGTCCAAGCTGCAGCGGCGCATTCACCCGCCGCGATTCCGAATCGGTGCAGGATAAGACGCACGACATCGTGTTCGCTGCTTCGGCGATGGCGGGGCTGAGTTATCGCATCAGCGACTATGCGCTGCTCGATATGAACTACCGCTATCTGTACGCCGGTTCGACGGATGCAGGATTTGGGATCCAAGGCCGCACTTTCGGTGGAAACTCAAAAGTCACCATCGGCGAAGCCCACGAACACCAGATCCGCGCCGGTCTCCGGTTTGACGTCAACTAACCAGACGTTATCTTGATACCTGGACGGCAAGGTATCCGCGGACGGGCCTTGCACAAAAACGGTGGCGCGAACTTCAGCGCCGCCGTTTTTTTTTGGTCTTCGCGGAACAGGCGGACAGTGTGGCCAATCAACATGCGGCCTTTGAAGTAAGGCGAGACGCCGGGCAGGTTGTAGGAGAGGGTGCCGAGCGCGATTACTGTCGACCAGAATTGATCGAGTGCACTGAGATCCTCAATGGGTTGAGCGTCGGCACTGAGCTTCAGCTCGTAGCGGCCCTTGCCGGGAACGACGCGTTCCTTCGCATACTCTCAGGGGTAGAACAAAACCGTCTTGGAGACGCTGCCGCGGCCGGCGACGGAGAGTGGTGCGAACGGCGCCTTGGGCCGGCGCTGGTTGTTGGCGGTGTCTTCCTTGGTGGAGAAGTAGCCCGGCGAGGTGAAGTAGCTGGCGTGCAGTGTCTTTGTTGTTCCCGTGTCCAGATTGCGTACTTCCAGCTTCAAAGCGGACACAAGCCCATCACGGGCGCCCGAGTTCGACACTGTGATGGGCAGAACGAAGACTTCAAAGCTGCCATCAGGATCGCGCGCGTAATTGATTGTATCGGGCAGATAGACGTGTAGCTGGGCCTGTTTGATAACGGTCTGGTAGAGGCTGACCGCGGAAAAGATCAGCGCCAATGCCGAGACCATGATTGCCATCATGCCACCGCTGTATAGTACCGATTGGCGGGCGATGTCGCTGTTTTCATCATAGGGCTGGGTGCCAGCCATGCCGTTCGCTCATCGTGACATTCCCCCCGAGACTAACTGATGGCGGACGCTAGAAAATTCTTCTGTGTCCGCCTGTTGCATGAAAGCGCCAAAATTATGGGGGGCAAGCATCGCTGGGGTGCGGCCGGTTCGGCGTTGCTTCATTGTGGAGTTGGGATTCCAGTTCGGCGATGCGCGCCCTTAGGGGCGTGATGGCGTCTTCCACCTGCTCAACGGTGAAGCGCGGCGTGATGTGCTGTGGGCAGTTCCAGTCAAGCGCTTCGACGGTGATCAGGAGGCCGTGCTCGACACGGGCCTTGTAATCGGCGGGAGCGAGCTTCTTCAAGATCGCGTCTTCATTGGGGACAACGAAGCGAGCCCGGCCCAGAAGCTTTAGGCGTGTCCGGTTGGGGTAGTCCATGAAGAACAGCGAGACACGCTCATCGGCCATCAGATTGCCGACACTGATGTATTGGCGGTTGCCCGAGAAGTCGGCGAAACCGATGGTCTTTTCATCAAGAACGCGGACGAAGCCAACCGGTCCACCGCGATGCTGGACGTAGGGCCATCCGGTTTCGCTGACGCTGGCCATATAGAAGCTGTCGCGGTTGGCAATGAAGGCCGCTTCACGCGGTCCGAGGACGTGATTGAAATCGATATCGCCACCTTCACGCCGGGAATATCCGCGGCGGCTGCCGAGTTGTTCCTGAACGGATTTGACCGTGTCGGTGAAGGCGATTTCCTGAAATTTGTGGCCCATGATCGATCTCCATATTTTTTTGCGCGCGGCCCGGTGTGTGCTCGGGCCGCCTCAATTGTTCCAGCTCAGCCCTGGTGGGCCCACTCGGCGTTGAGCCAGCGCAGCCTGCCGTTATCGCGAACGATGCGACCCAATCCCGGGAAGGGCATGTGGGTGGCCGCTATCAAGGCTCTTTCTTCTGCCGCGCGCGGGAAGAAGCGTTGGCGCATGGCAAACGCGGCGGAGGGGTCCTGCTCGAAGACGAAGCCGACGTCGGCGGCTTGCGGATGCACGGACGGGTGGAAAAGCGTGTCGGAGACGAGCAGCAGGCTGTCGCCGCCGTCCTCGATGCGCACGCCGACGTGGCCTGGAGTGTGCCCGGTCAGGTCAACGATCGAAATGCCGCGCGTGATCTGGCGCTCGCCGTCGGTTTGTTGGAGTTTTGGGTAGAGCCTGACGACTTCGGCGGAGGCGTCAAAGCTGCTCTTCAGGAAGTTGGGGGCGGCGGCTCTTTTGGCGGGGGCGGTGAAGTACTTCACATCGCGGCGGTCAGCATAGACTTCAGCATTGGGGAAGTTGACGCGGCCGCCGGCGATGAGGCCGGAGATGTGGTCGAAGTGCATGTGGGTGAGAATGACAGCATCAACTGCGCTGGGCTCGACGCCTATCGCCTCGAGTGCGCCGGGCAGTTTGCCGGTCTTGCCGATGGTGCCGGCGGGGCCGGAGTCGACAAGGATCAACCGCTCGCCGTCGTTGATGAGGTACTGATTGAAAGCGATGCGGATGCCGAATTCACGCGCGGTGAAGATCCCAGCAGCGGCCTTTTCAACTTCTTCCGGTGTGCGGCCGGTGAAGTATTTGAACGGCATATCGGTATAGCCATCGGTCAGGAACGTCACCTCGAAGCGGCCGATCTTGATCTGGGCCAGTGGGTTGGCGAGCACGGTGCTGCCTGCCGCCTTGGCGGATGCGCCGTGACCAAGGGTGGTTGCAAGCGAGGCAGCCGCAGCCGCGGCCGGTGCGCCCGCAAGCGAGAACGTGAAAGCGCGTCTGGACAAATTCGGGATTGTCATTGCGACCTCCTGTGGTGTGGGGCGCCTAGTCGATGGGTGACTCTTGAAGTCTCAGCCTTGCCGACCGGAGACGAGGCGGACTAAACCACTTGCCAGGAGAAGAAAGAATGGGTGAATTATGGAATTTATTGTTGCGTAAAATGGAATAGTTAGATGGATCGGCTTCGGGCCATGGAGGTGTTTGTCGCGGTGGCTGACGCGGGTAGTTTCGCCAGGGCCGGGGAGCGGTTGCGTATCTCGCCGCCGGCTGTAACGCGCGCGGTTTCGGCGCTGGAGGAGCGGCTCGGCGCGCGGCTGTTCAATCGCACGACGCGCAGTCTCAATTTGACCGAGGCCGGCGAGCGGTTTCTGGAAAGCAGCCGGCGGCTGCTGGCGGAGCTCGAGGAGGCCGAGCGCGATGCGGTTGGCGAAGCGGCGGTGCCGCAAGGCCATTTGACCATCACCGCGTCGATGACGTTCGGGCGGATGGCGCTGTCGCGGATTGTCGAGGAATTTCTATCGGCGCATCCACGCATTAGCGCCTCGGTCATGCTGGTCGACCGGGTGGTCAATCTCATCGAGGAGGGGATCGATGTGGCAATCCGTATTGGTGATTTGCCGGATTCCAGCTTGGTCGCGCGGCGTGTCGGTGAGGTGCAGCGGGTGATGGTTGCAAGCCCCGGCTACCTGAAGAAACGCGGCGCGCCCGAACACCCCAGCGAACTCAAGATGCATTCGGTGATTGCCTTCACCGGCCTGATGGCCAATCGCGAATGGCGCTTTGTCGAAGGTGGCAAGGCGGGACAGGTGAGCCTACGCCCCCGGCTCGAAATCAACGATGCGGCCACCGCGATCAACGCCGCCCAGTCCGGAGAAGGGATCACGACCGTGCTCTGCTACATGGTCGGTGAGAAGATCCGTTCGGGTGAGTTGGTGCCGGTGCTTGAACCTTACTGGCTGGCGCCGGCTCCGGTTCAAATCGTCTATCCGCACAGCCGGCTTTTAGCGGCCAACGTGCGGGCGTTCGTTGATTTCGCGACACCCCGGCTCAGCAAGCGGCTGCAGGCCTTCTCAGCCATGCAGTGAGGGGGTGGTTGCGCGTCTCCTTGAGCCTTCCCCATCTGACCAAACGTCGGTCTTGCATTTGTCGTTTTGCAGGCGTATCCCCGCCAGTGGGACACCTCCCCCCAACGGGAGGCAACTATCTGGAAGGATAGACGACATGACCGATCAGATTCCGCCGGGCACGCGCCCGGCCAATCCGCATTTTTCCTCCGGTCCCTGCGCCAAGCGCCCCGGCTGGTCTCTCGACAATTTGGGCAACGCGTTTCTTGGGCGGTCGCACCGTGCAAAGGACGGCAAAGCGCGTTTGAAGCTCGCCATCGACAAAACCAAGGCGCTGCTTGGCGTTCCCGAAGGATACGTCTGCGGGATCATGCCCGCTTCCGACACGGGCGCGTTCGAAGCGGCGATGTGGAGCCTGCTGGGTGCGCGCGGGCTGGATATCCTGGCCTGGGAAAGCTTCGGCGCTGGCTGGGTTTCTGATGTCGTCAAGCAGCTGAAGCTTTCTGACGTGCGGAAGCTGGAAGCGGATTACGGCGAGCTGCCGGATCTTACGCAGGTGGACTTTTCGCGTGACGTGGTGTTCACCGCCAACGGCACAACTTCCGGCGTCAGGACTCCCAATTACGATTGGATCCCGGCGGACCGCGAAGGGCTGACACTGGTCGATGCAACCTCGGCAGTGTTCGCGCAGCCGGTCGATTGGGGCAAGGTCGATTGCCTCACCTTCTCCTGGCAAAAGGTGATGGGCGGTGAAGCCGCGCACGGCATGCTGATCTTGTCGCCGCGGGCGATCGATCGTCTGGAAAGCTACACGCCGCCGTGGCCGCTGCCGAAAATTTTCCGGATGACAAAGGGCGGCAAGCTCATCTCTGGGATTTTCGAAGGGGCGACGATCAACACGCCGTCGATGCTAGCTGTTGAGGACTATCTTGATGCGCTGGCCTGGGCCGAGGGTCTTGGTGGGCTCGACGCGCTTATGGCGCGGGCCGGCAAGAACGCGGACCTGATTCACGACTGGGTCGCAAAGACACCCTGGGTGGCCAATCTTGCGGTTGCGCCGGAGACCTATTCCAACACGTCGGTGTGCCTGAGAATCGTTGATCCCGACGTTGCGGCGCTGGGAGCGGAAGAGCAGGCAGCGTTTGCCAAGAAGATCGCTTCTCTGCTCGACAAGGAGGGTGTCGCAAAGGATATCGGCTCCTATCGGGACGCGCCAGCGGGCCTGCGTATCTGGACGGGCGCGACCGTCGAAGCGGCCGACGTTACGGCGCTGTTGCCGTGGCTTGATTGGGCATTCGCAGAAGCGAAGGGTTCGCTGGCCAAAGCGGCCTAGCATCCAACTCGATACAGTTAGACAGGTCTTCCCGTTACGCCTCGTTACCTCAACTCCTGTCAGGCAGGAGGGTCATTGCGAGCGGGATGCGAATTCAAATAGGAATACGATGATGAGCAGACCAAAGGTACTTATTTCCGACGCGCTATCGGACACGGCCGTGCAGATCTTTCGGGATCGCGGAATCGACGTCACCTTCGAGCCGAAGCTAGGCAAGGACAAAGACCGGCTCGCGGAGATGATTGGTGAGTTTGATGGCCTGGCCATCCGCTCGGCGACAAAGGTCACCGAAAAGCTGCTCGGCGTTGCGCCCAAGTTGAAGGTCATTGGACGCGCCGGCATCGGGGTTGATAACGTCGATACAAAGGCAGCCACTTCGCGCGGCGTCATTGTGATGAACACTCCGTTCGGCAACTCCATCACCACCGCGGAACATGCGATTTCGATGCTGATGTCGCTTGCCCGTCAAATCCCGCAGGCCAACACGTCGACGCAACAAGGTAAGTGGGAAAAGTCGCGGTTTGTGGGAGTCGAACTCTTCAACAAGACGCTTGGGATCATCGGCTGCGGCAATATCGGTGGGATCGTCGCGGACCGAGCCATTGGTTTGAAAATGCGCGTCATTGCCTTTGATCCTTTCCTGTCAGAGGAGCGGGCGCGCGAGATTGGTGTTGAGAAAGTGGAGCTTGATGAACTCCTGGCACGGGCGGATTTCATTTCACTACATACGCCGCTCACCGACGAGACACGGAACATCCTCTCGGAGGAAGCGCTAGCGAGATCCAAAATAGGTGTGCGGATCGTCAACTGCGCGCGTGGCGGACTGATTGATGAAGCTGCCTTGGCGGCGGCGTTGCGTTCCGGACAGGTGGCCGGAGCAGCGCTGGATGTGTATGCCGAAGAGCCGGCCCAGGACAATGAGCTGTTCGGGATGGATAATGTTATCTGCACGCCGCATCTGGGCGCGTCGACAGGGGAAGCACAGGAGAATGTGGCGCTACAGGTCGCCGAGCAGATGTCCGACTACTTGCTCAAGGGTGCCATCACCAATGCGATCAACTTCCCGTCGATTTCTGCTGAGGAAGCACCGCTGCTGACTCCGTGGGTCAAGCTTGCAGAGCAGCTCGGCTCGTTCGCCGGGCAGTTGACCGACGTGCCGCTAAAGGGCGTGCATATCGAGTATTGCGGCAATATTTCGACGCTCAATGTCAAGCCGATGACGGCGGCGGCGATCGCCGGTGTGTTGCGGCCTAAGCTGCAAAACATCAATATGGTCTCGGCCGGGGTGATCGCGAGGGATCGCGGGGTCGGGGTGGAGGAGCTGCTATGTTCGGAGCATGGCGTCTACGAGAGCTATATCAAACTGACGGTCAAGACGCCGGAGTACAAACGGTCAGTGGCCGGGACCGTGTTCTCGGATGGCCGGCCACGCATCATCCAGGTTCGCGATATCAACATGGATTTCGAGGTGACGCCGCATATGATGTTCGTGCGAAATTCCGACAAGCCGGGTTTCATTGGCGCCTTCGGCCAACTGATGGGCGACCACGAGGTGAACATCGCAACGTTCAACCTTGGCCGCGAGCGTGCTGGTGGTGATGCGATTACCGTGGTGGCGCTTGATGAATCGATTGGCGAGGAGATTTTGGATAAGGTCACGGCTTTAGCGCACGTTGTGCGTGCGAAGCGGCTGGAGTTCTAGTCGCCACCACTCCGATTGCCCAGCGGTTTCAATTGTCTAGAGGCGTCCGTTCTCGGTTTGAGTGGGCGTCTTTCGTTTGCGGCTGGCCGCTGAAATTTGGCGTGAGGGTCATAAAAAGAGGCGATTTCTGCGGTGTTGTCCGACTTGGGGATGGGTTTGTTTGCTCAATATTGGATTTCGAAAGGCGGATCGAATGAAATACCTTGCCCTCGGGGCTTTGGCGCTTGCTATGAACGCGCCGTCGTTGATGGTTGCTGCCGCAGCGGAGCTTGAGACAACCTCAACAATCGACAACGTCGTCGTGTTTCCTTCCGGGGCGGAAGTGAACCGCATCGCGAAGGTATCATTGCCGGCAGGCGAGACGACGATTGTGTTTCCTGATCTTCCAGCGCAGACGGTTGCGGGCTCGATCCGGGTCGAAGGTGAGGCTGGCGGCACGCTTCGCATTGGTTCGGTTGATCGACGACGGTTGTTTGTTCCGCAAAGCGGTGCTGGCAATGAGGTGTCAGAACGCAAGCGGCTGGAAAAGGAGATCGAAGACCTCAAGGACAAGAGGCAGATGATCCAAGGCAGGATCGAAACCGCGAAGGCACAGCAAATGCTTTTGGAGAATCTCGTGGACCTGCCGAAGGTACCTCCTGGGCGGGATGGAAACGCAAGTTCCGGTCCGGATTGGGGACAACTCGTCAGCCTCATCGGAAACGAGATGGGCGAGATCAAAGAAGCGCTGCTCGAAGCGAAAGTCGAAAACCGAGACTTGAACCGGAAGCTTGAAGACCTTGAAAAGAAGCTGTCGGAGCTGGCGCCGAAGCGCATCGAACGCACTCAGGTGAAGGTCTTTGTCAGCACCGATGCAGCCCTCGAAGCGGACTTGAAGATCAAGTACCAGGTGCGTTCTGCATCATGGTCGCCTTCTTATGAGGCGCGCCTCAAGACAGAAGCGGCTGATGCAAAATCAAAACTGCAGCTCGTGCGTAGGGCGACGATACAGCAGCGCAGCGGTGAGCCCTGGAAGAATGTTGGTATCAAGCTTTCGACGACGCGGCCTACGTCCGGTTCGACGGCGCCACAGCTGCGGCCGATGGTTGTCGACATCATGAAGCCGCGGCCGGCGCCGTCGCCTGCCGCTGGCGGAATAACGTCCATGGAGTCGGCCAGCAAGGCCCCCGCAGCGGAGCGCGATCAGTACCGGCGGCAACAGAACCGCAGAGTGGCCAGGACCAAGCTCTCAGCGGCCAAGCCGGTCATGGCCACAGTCGAGGCGGCGCCGTTTCAAGCAATCTTTGCGGTTCCCGGACGGGCCGATATCGATTCTACGGGCGAAGCAAAAAATCTGATGATCTCCGAAGCTGACTTCGACGTGTCTTTGAGTGTCAAAGCCGTGCCGAAGAAGCAACCGACCGCCTACCTTTACGCGACCTTGGAACGTACAGGTGAGACGTCACTACTACCGGGCCCCGTCGCGCTTTTCCGTGATGGTACGTTTGTCGGCAACGGGCGACTGCCGCTGATTGCGGGTGAACGCTACGAACTTGGATTTGGTGCTGATGACCTTGTCCGGGTGAAACACGCCATCGTGCAGGAGAAGCGAGGTGAGACCGGTCTGATCTCGACTACGCGGACGGATGATCGCAACTACAAGCTGACGATCACCAATCTGCATCAGCAGAAGATTGACGCTACGGTCCTTGATCAAATGCCGGTTGCGCGTGATGAGCAGATCCAGGTTGCGCTAACCGGCCGGAGCCGGCCCACCAAGAAGGATGTCGAGGACAAGCGCGGGCTGCTGGCCTGGGAATTCGAGCTGAAGCCGAAGGAAGAAAAGATTATCAACTTCGGCTACGTCGTGAAGTGGCCGTCGGACAAGCAGATTATCTACCGCGCCCAGTAAAGCGGCGGCGATGGCAACCGCTATCGCGATTGCCATCGCTTTTGGCGGGGGTTAAATGCCCGCGTTGATCCGTGAGCGTTTCAATCGGGCCGCGAGGCAGAAGATGAGTAGGTTTTCGTTGTTTTTGGTCGGGCTCCTCATTTGCGTGGCGGCGTTCGGTGGTTTGTATTACCGGACCGCGAATGACCCTGGTGTGGAGCGCCGCGTCAATTAGGCTTTGAAAAAAAGTCGGTGTGCGCCAGAAAGTGACCGTGTCGGCGGAGAAGCCGATAGAATTCTCGCTGGAGCGGTCCGCGGCGGCGCTGACAGGTGCTGAAAGACGCGCGGACAGGCGGTAAAGTCGCCAGGAGGATGATCAGCTTGAACAAGTCAAGCTGGGGCTTGATCTTGCCAATATCGTTTTGGGTCTGATCGGGATATACCTTGCTGCGTCAAGCATGCGGTCGCGGCGCGACGCATGAGGCTAACGTCCTTTTGACAAAGCCCCTTGTTGCGGGTAGTCGGGCCAGACGAATGATGAAAGGTCCGAAATGACGAATGTGGTTGTGGTCGGCGCCCAATGGGGCGACGAAGGTAAAGGCAAAATTGTTGACTGGCTGTCGGAGCGCGCTGACATCGTTGTGCGCTTCCAGGGCGGCCATAATGCCGGTCACACGCTCGTCATCGGCGACAAGGTCTACAAGCTGTCGCTGCTGCCTTCGGGCGTAGTGCGGGAAGGCAAGCTTGGTGTGATCGGCAATGGTGTTGTTATTGACCCTTGGGCGCTGCGCGAGGAAATCGCAACGCTGAAGGCACAAGGCTTGCAGATTACCCCCGAAAACCTGCGCATTGCGGAAAATGCAACGCTGATCTTGCCGCTGCACCGCGAACTCGACTTGTGGCGCGAGGAAGCCGCGGGGACCGGGAAGATCGGGACCACCGGCCGAGGGATTGGACCAGCCTATGAGGACAAGGTCGGCCGGCGCGCCATCCGGGTCAATGATCTGACGAACCTTGACACCCTGGGGCCGAAGCTTGAGCGCATTCTCGTGCATCACAACGCGCTGCGGCGCGGGCTTGGCCGACCGGAGTTCTCGCAAGATGCTCTGATGGCGGCGCTGCAAGAGGTCCGAGACGACATTCTTCCGCATGTCGATGTTGTCTGGGACCTGCTTGACCGAGCCCGTCGCGGAGGCAAACGCATCTTGTTCGAGGGGGCGCAGGGTGCGCTCCTAGATATCGACCACGGCACGTATCCTTTTGTAACGTCCTCCAACACTGTCGCCGCCCAGGCGGCCACGGGTTCAGGCGTCGGTCCGCATATCGTGGGATACGTGCTCGGTATCGCCAAGGCCTACACGACGCGGGTCGGGTCCGGGCCGTTTCCGACGGAGCTTGATAACGAGATCGGACAACGGCTTGGCGAACGCGGTCATGAATTCGGGACAGTCACCGGGCGGCAGCGCCGCTGTGGCTGGTTTGATGCGGTACTGGCGCGGCAGACGATCAAGGTGGCTGGGATCAATGGGATCGCCTTGACCAAGCTCGACGTTCTTGACGGCTTCGAGGAGATCAAGGTCTGCGTCGGTTACAGGGTTGATGGGGAGCAAATCGATAGGCTTCCGGCGGGGCAGAATGCGCAGGCCCGTGTAGAACCTATCTGGGAGACGTTCGAGGGGTGGTCGCAGTCAACCTGCGGGGCGCGCAAGTGGGCGGATCTGCCGGCCCAGGCCGTCAAGTACGTGCGCCATATCGAGGAACTGATCGAGTGCCCGGTGACGCTGCTATCGACGTCGCCCGAGCGCGAGGATACGATCCTGATGCACGATCCCTTCGAAGACTAATCGCTGTTTCTCCCACCGGTGATCCGATGATCGATACAGTGCGATCCGAACGCTTTGTTCAAGGTTCGGCGGCGATCGTGCCCGTGCGCGATGTGGCGGTGACAGTGGCGTTTTACGTTGACGTCTTCGGCTTTGAGACGCGTGAACTCAGTGAAGACGGTAAGTTTGGACTGGTGGCTTGCGGTGAAGTTGGCGTGATGGTGCTGCAAAGCGGAGATGACGCCGCGCTGTTGGCGACATCACGCAACATATCGATCTATATCTGGGTTGACGGTGTTGATGCTTTCTACCATGCGCTCAAGTCCAAGCTGGATGCCCTGCCGCAAGGCGCCGGTGCGGCGGCCGTTCGACCGACCGTACAGAATGCGCGAGTTTTCCGTGAAAATCCTGATGGCTGTCTGTTGTTTTTCGGACAAGAGATCGATAGCTGAAGAGCCGGCTGGATGGCTTGGGTCAGGTGTTTGCGAGGGGCGTTTGGTGTGCCTGGCCGGTCTTCCTTCCGGACAAGCCTGGATCAGCGCAAGCTTTCGCTTGCTCGTATCTCACCCGACAATCGAGTGAGGGCGCCTGCGACCAATTCCATTGCCAGGATACGCGCCGGGTTGACTGGTCCTGGAAAGATGATCTGCCCTGGAGGGACGGGTGCGAAGCCAAGCCGCCCGTAGTAGCTGGAATCTCCAACAAGCACGATCAGCTGCGCGCCCTTTTCGCGCGCCTTGGTGATGCCGGCGTCGACCAGCGCCCGGCCGAGACCCTGATTGAGATGCTTGGGATCGACGGCGATGGGGCCCAGCAACAGTGCGCCTTGTTGTCCGCCGATCGTTACGGGGGTGAAGCGGACCGCCGCAAGAAGGTCGTTGCCGCATTTGGCGACCTGGCAGAAGTCCGATATCGGGGCTGTCCCTTCCCGGACCCGATAGGCCGTCAATGCGTAACGGCCTGGCCCAAGTGCCCGCTGATGAGCTTTTGTGATGGCCGGTAGATCTTCAAGCCGCGCTGGGCGAACGCGGATGGGTGGATCACTGGAGCTCTTGGCGCCCAAATCGGTGTCTTGGTTGGCTGTCATGTCACCACGAATCCGGGGGCTTCGCGCCGCTGGTAATCTCGTTGATACGGGCTAGGGTTGGCGGGTTTACCTGGTCGGGAAGATCGGTGATGGAAAAGAACTGGTGGGCGGCTATTTCATGGCTGGGCTTCGGAGGTGTGGGCTGGTGCCAGTGGCGTACGGTGAACAGTGCGATATGGTCTCCGGGAAAGTAAGCAAAGTTTGAGTAGATGGCGAATAGCTCGGGGTCAGCGGTTAGTTCAACATTCGCCTCTTCGCGCAGTTCACGCTCAAGGGCGCCGCGTATCGTCTCGTTTTTTTCCACGCCGCCACCGGGGAAATGCCATCCTGGCCTGTAGGTGTGCTTGATTAGGAGGACCTTGTTATCCTCGGTCAGAACGCAGGCCTGTGCGCCCAGCGTCAAAGAACGGGTCGTCCGCCAATAGTATTGGATCGCCTTCTTGAAGACGTTGCTTGGCTTCATTCTGGTGTCTCTTCTTGGCTGAGACCGATTAAACTTCAGGTGGACTGATACCGTCTTCCGCCAGTCGGACATCAAACAAAGCCAAAATCATGGAAGCAGGATAGACGATGGGGGGCACGCTCTTAACACTGGTGCATCTTTCAGACCCGCATCTGCCAACGAAAGGTGGATTGTCATTGCGGCATCTGACGTTGAAGCGGACCCTTGGCTACCTCAATTGGCAATGCCGCCGCAAGGATGTCTTCTCTGGGGCGCTGGTGGATAGACTGATCGCCGATATTAAAGAGCACGCTCCAGATCACATTGCGGTCACGGGCGATATTGTCAACTTGGGGCTGCCTTCGGAGCTTGAAGCAGCGGCTGGGTGGTTGAGAGCGCTGGGTTCGCGGTCCGATGTGAGTGTTGTTCCAGGCAACCACGATACATACGTGCGGTTACATCGCGACTCCGGGGTCGCGCGGTGGCGCGAATACATGCTCTCGGATGCGTTCGGGGATCAAATATTGGGCGAAATCGCAGGCCGTGCGGACGGTTTTCCATTCGTTCGGAATCTCGGCCAAGTTGCGTTGATCGGGCTCAATTCGGCTGTGCCGACGCCTCCATTTGTCGCTGCCGGGGCGTTGGGTGAAGCTCAGATTGCGCGGCTGCCGTTCATTCTTCAGAAACTCGAGAAGTTGGGAGTGGTGCGGGTGGTCCTCATCCATCACCCGCCCTTGGCGCGGCAGACTTCGCGGAGGCGGGGTTTGCGGGATGCGGATGCGCTTGAGGGTGTGCTTAAACAATCTGGTGCGGAACTGGTGCTGCATGGTCATAACCACACCAATTCGCTGACCTGGCTCGAAGGCCGAAGCGGGCGGATTCCGATCCTTGGTATTGCATCCGCGGGAATGGCCACGGCCGCCGAGGGGGCAGGGGCATTGGCTCGGTACAACCTGATACGTTTCCTTGGCGAAGACGGCCACCGGCGGATCGAGGTTGTCGGGCGCGGTCTTGCGGCGCCGAACGGCCCAATAGTGGAACTTGACCGCCGCGACCTTTCGTTGAACGGCGATTCGACCGGGGCAGTAGCCCTCGAGTGAATTTGTTGCTAGCCAGAATGTCTGTTTGGCAGGGTTCCCGCACGCGGCCGGTAGCAACATCGCTGCGATGGGTGGGAGACGAGTGGTTTAACTGATGAACGCAGGCTCCGAGACGTCGTTTGGCAAACCACTGTGGCTGGTCGTCCTGGCAGCAGCATCGATTGCGGCGATCGGCATGGGCTTGCGGCAAGTCATGGGGCTTTATCTCGTGCCCGTGACGGAGACGCTTGGTCTGGGCCGTGAATCTTTCGCGTTGGCCATCGCCATAGCTAACCTTGTTTGGGGAGTGGCCGCGCCTTTCACCGGGGCTATTTCGGATAAGCACGGCACAGGGATCGTGGTGGCATTTGGAGCGGTGACGACTGCCACTGGTCTGTTGCTGATGTTCTATGCCCAGACCGACATCGATTTGTTCATCTCGGGAATCTTCATGGGGTTTGGCGTGGCCGGTGCAGGCGTCAACGCCGTCGTTGGTGCCGTTGGGCGTGCCGCCTCTCCTGACGATCGGTCAGCAGCGATTGCGTCGGTCGGTATGGGCGCGGGGATTGGCATTCTGGTGGCATTGCCCTATTCGCATCTGCTGATCGAGCAGTTGGGATGGCAGTCAAGTTTGCTCGTTCTAGCGGCAACGGCTTCTTTGATCCTGCTGCTGATCTGGCCGGTCAGTGGAAATCCCGATGCGCAGGAAGACAAGGTCCCGCCGCAGTCGCTCAAGGAGGCATTGACCGAAGCGTTCCAGCTGCCAAGTTTCTGGCTTCTCAACGCGGGCTTCTTCGTTTGCGGATTTCATGTGGTTTTTTATGGCACCCACCTGCCGGCTTATGTGGCCGACCAGGGGCTCAGCCCGGAAGTTGGTGTGTGGGGTCTGATGATTGTCGGTTTTGGGAATCTAATTGGTACGTATCTGGCCGGTCAATGGGGTCGGCATTACTCCAAGCGATATGGGCTCAGTCTCATCTATCTGGGAAGATCGCTGGTTTTCCTAGGCTTCCTGTTTCTGCCGATCACAGGATTTACCGTGATTGCCCTGAGTGGTGTTCTTGGCCTGCTTTGGCTGTCCACTATCCCGCTGACAAGCAGTCTTGTCGCAACGTTCTTCGGTGCGAAGTGGATGACGATGTTATATGGTATTGTCTTCTTCTCGCATCAGTTGGGCTCGTTTCTTGGTGTGTGGCTCGGTGGCGCGGTTTATGACCGGCTGCAGTCGTACGATGCCATGTGGTGGATTTCGGTGGCCCTGGGTCTTGCGGCTGCCGCAGTGCATTGGCCGATCGAGGAACGGCCCGTGGCCCGGCTGCGCACCGGACCGGCGGAATTATGAGGTGAAACGCTTTGGCGAGCGAAGCACAGAACATTAGCGCTGACACGGGACGTGGAAACGCTGATCGGCAGCGTATGCCGCGCTCAATAAAGATCGGTCTTTACGTGCTGCTCGCTGCGATTATCGCGGGATCGCTTTACCTGCTGGCGGTGCGTGGGGATGCCCTGCTTGGCGACCTTGCTGCTGTTGCCGCGCTTATTTGCGGCTGAGCCTGCTTTCTGATTCAGTTTTTCAAAGTTTTTTCGGCTTGTTTCTTCAGGAACAGCGGCCGTGCGGGATCCCGCCTAGGGTTGATGCATCGACGGGAAAGAACTTACCGTCAAGCGCATCACCTGGAGGAGACAGGGACAATGTTCACGGCCGTCAACACGAACTTCGTACAGACCACTCTCGCCATTGCAGCCACGGTCATGGTTGGTCTCGCAATTGCGGCGGCTCCGGCATCGGCCAAAGGTGGCCGCCAGCTACAAACACAAGACTACCAGTTCAACAGAGCAATGCACGGCTACGAAGGCCACGCGAATGGTGGTTACTTCTGCTCGTACGTCCGCATCCCAAAGCGGGTTTGCAAATGGCGGGGTGGGCGTTCGTTCTGCAAGGTTCGCGGATGGACGTTGCGCCAGGAGTGCCGCTAAGCCGCCAAGACAGGTTAGTGAGGACTGCCGGACCCGGTGCGTTTGCGCCGGGTTTCTGCTTATCAGCGGTTTTGCGTGAAGTTAGGGAGAGACTTTCCAGAAAAACGAGACGCTCCCAGCAGAGGGCGCCGCCGGAAGCGTCGGCCAGTGGAACTCCCCGTTAGGCCAGACTGCGGGAGACGTCTGCGGGGATGACGTTTCGGCGCAGTGCAACTTTCTTGTGATCTGTTCCACCGATCAAATGTTCATACTCCCCCCAGAGTATCATTGTACGTCTTAATGTTGCAGGCAACGCATATTGTCTGACATCTGTAAGTAAATCGACGTCTCTTTGTATGCGACGAGGCCGGTTCTCGAAGTGCGCAATATCATCGTAAAGTTTCGGCAGGTGAGCTTTGTTCAATTTGGTTCTGTCAGACTTGATTGTGAGCTCTTGTTTTTAGATGTTATTTTTCGCACACAAGGTCAGCTGCAGCTTCGCGTATGCTAGGGACGACTATTCAATCGCCATCAGGAATGCTTTGAGCGAGTTTTGTTCCTGCTCGGTCAGCCGAAGCGGACGAACGAGGTTCGGCGACAAAGCCCGGCCGTCTTCCTTCAACTTGAGATAATGCTCGATGACGCGCTGCAATGTTGGGAGCGAACCGTTGTGCATGTAGGGCGCGGTCTCTGCTATGCCTCGTAGGCCGGGCGTTCTGACGAGCTGGTGCGAAGCCGTTGTGTGGGGAAGTTTGGTTGAAACGGTTCCGACGTTGTGCAGTTTGCCGTCGGAAAGCCGCCAGCCCGAATGGCAGGAGACACAGCCGGCCTTGCCGACGAAGAGCTGGAAGCCGTCCTGTTCCTCTGGGGTCAGGGCCGCGTCAATACCGTCAACAAAGTGATCGAAGCGCGACTTCGGGGAGATCAACGTACGCTCATAGTTGGCGATCGCCGCCAGGATATTGGTTCTGGTGACGGCAGGATTTTCCGGAAAGGCCTCACGAAACCGGACGACCATGGTGGGATCTGAGCGCAGGCGTTGGATGATCTGCGGCCAGGATCCGGCCATCTCCTGCGGATGGACGATGGGTTGACCGGCCTGATCTTCCAGGTTTGAAGCGCGTCCGTCATGGAACAGTTGTTCCGACCAGGCGAGGTTGAAAAGGGTCGGCGCATTCAATAGCTGGGCCTTGCCGTCCAGTGAGGGGGCGTTACGGCGGCCGTCGGTAAAGGCGCGTTCTTTATCGTGGCATGTGGCGCAGGAGCGCGCGTTTTCGCCGGACAGTCGGGTGTCGGAGAATAGTTTCCTTCCAAGTTCGACCTTTGCGGGCGTGATGGGGCTCGTCCGTGGGGCCGGGATGCCGGCCAGGCTCGTGTCTGGGCGGGCGAAGATCTCGCGCCAGATGGGGAGCAGGCCGCTTGTCGGATCGGCGAGGGCGGTGAATATGTGGCCGTGTACGAGGAGCAGTCCAAGACCGCAAATGGCTGCCACGCGGAGTTGGCGTCCTGGTTTCATCATGGTGTCAGCAGCTGTCGCAATAGCTATGCGTTCCGCCGTTCGGATCGGTGACCGCGTAGGGGCTGTCTTCGCCGTTCTCACGGTGCACGTAGTGGGGTCCGGCTGGGACCTTTCCAAATGCGCCTGGGATATCGAGTACGTACGTCGGCATAGCGAGCCCCGAAACTCGCTGACGGAGCTGACGCATGAGAAGCTGACCGGTCTCGATGGGGACGCGGAAGTGGCCTGTTCCGGGGGCCAGATCAGGGTGGTGCAAGTAATAAGGTTTGATACCGGCCTCGACGAAGCTGCGCATCAAATCCTCGAGGGTATCCGCATCATCGTTGACGCCCTTCAAGAGGACGGTCTGACTGACAAGTGAGATGCCGGATTTGGTGAGGCGGCGGCAGACGGCCCGGGCTTCCTTAGTAAGTTCGCGGGCGTGGTTGGCGTGGACGGCTACAAACACGGCGGGCCCGGCGGACGCCAGCGCGGCCGTGAGTTCATCGGTGATCGCGTCCGGTGAGACGACGGGGACGCGGGTGTGCCAGCGGATCACTTTGACGTGTGGGATATCCGAAAGGCGTGCCGACAATTCCGCAATGCGGCGTGGCGATAGGATCAAAGGGTCGCCGCCGGTGATAACGACTTCCCAGATCTGCGGGTGTTTGGAGATATAGGCAATCGCTGCGTCGAGTTCGTTTTCCGTCAGGCCTGCTTCGTTGTCGGGGCCAACCATTTCGCGCCGGAAGCAAAAACGGCAGTATACCGGACAGACGGCGACTGCCTTTAACAGCACCCGGTCGCGATAGCGGTGAACGATGCCTCGCACCGGCGACTTGGTCCTATCGCCGATGGGGTCCTTGCTCTCCTCGGACCGGTGATCGAGTTCGGCGAGTGCGGGAACAAACTGTCGAGCGATCGGGTCGGCGGGGTCGGTTTCGTCGATCAGGCTGGCAACGCTGGGTGTGACCGCGATGGCATATCGGGCGGCTACCTCTCGCAGGGCCAAGGTTTCGTTCTCGGAGATCAGACCGGCCTCGCGGAGTTCGGGAACAGTCTTGAGTGTCTTACTGGCGTTGGTCATCGGGAGAGGGGTGTCCACTGCACTTGGTCGATACGCGTTGCTCCCGTGGCAAGCATGACGAGCCGGTCAAAGCCCATGGCACAGCCAGCGGAAGCGGGGGGCATTTGAGGAAGGGCGGCGAGGAAATCGTGATCGAGGGGGTAACGCTCGCCGTAGATGCGCTCCTTTTCGTTCATTTGCTTTGTCAGGCCGGCGCGGACCTTCTCTGGATCATTACTTTCGGCGAAGCCGTTGGCAACCTCAATACCGCAGATGAAGAGTTCAAACCGATCGGCCAGGCCCGGAGTACGCTCGGCGGGGCGCGCCAGGGGCGACATGCAGGCGGGATATAGGTCCAATACCATGCTGCGTTCCAGGCCGTCGGGAGTGGCGACGCCCGCTATCTCGCCATAACGGGCTTCGAGTGAAACCATCAGTTGTGAGAAGATGTCACCCCAAGTATCATCATCTGCGACAGAGAGTCCGCAACGACGGGCTGCTTCTGCAAGTGCGGCTCGGTCAGGCTCGCCGCCAGCGTCGAAAGTGCTCGTGAAATCAATTCCAAAAAGCTCAGCAAGGGCTTCGGGGACGCTCATAACGAGGCTGTCCTGGTGCGCGTCGCAGGTCCGGTTTTTCCAGTGCCAGGTTGCGTTGCGGGCCGATGAAGCGGCAAGGGCGACAAGCTCGGTGCAGTCCTTTTGGACGTGTGTGTATTGCTCGTCGCTGGCATTTCCCGCGCGGTACCACTCCAGCATTGTGAATTCCGGAGTGTGCACGGGGCCTGTTTCGGCATTCCGGAATACCTGTGAGAAGGCGAAGATCCTGGTCTCTCCGGCGGCAAGGAGCTTCTTGCAGGCGAATTCCGGCGAGGTGTGGAGATACATGCCGTGGCGGGTGTCGGCGGAGCTGATGAGTTCGGTCTTGAAGGCCCGCAGGTGGGTCTCGTTTCCTGGTGAGGCCTGCAGTGTGCCGGGTTCCACTTCAATGAAGCCCTGATCGGAGAACCGCCGCCGGAAGGCTTCCTTGATGCGGTTTCGGGCCAGCAAGAGGGGGCGTCTGTCGGTGTGGCGGTCCTTGTGCCACCAGTGTGAGGGAGGGGTCATCGAGGCGATTTTACCAACTCAAGTCATTGCCGGGCTTGGCGAATAGAGCGCGAACGAGTAGAACCCGGCGATCGGGGAGAAATCAACCGCGTGCCGTTGGCCTGGCCGTCAGGCGCGCGGACACCGACAGCAAGATGAGATCGGAGACCGTTTCGTGGTTAAGGTGATTGCAAGCTCAATTCGCAAGGGCAACGTGCTCGAAATCAATGGCGCGCTGGCTGTCGTCATGACCGCAGAAAACATCCACCCCGGCAAGGGCACACCGGTGACTCACCTAGAGATGCGGCGGATCTCGGACGGTGTCAAAATCGTTGAGCGCTATCGCACCACCGAGCAAGTGGAAAAGGCGTTCGTCGAGGAAGTTAACTACGGCTACCTTTACGAGGATGAGCAGGGCTACACCTTCATGCATCCGGAGACCTATGACCAGGTGATGGTGTCGAAGGCCGTGATCGGGGATCAAGCTGTCTGGCTGCAGGAAAACATGGTGTGCTCGCTTTCCATGCATGAGGGCAATCCGATTTCGATTTCACTGCCCCAGCGGGCGGTCTACGAGATCGTCGAAGCGGACCCTGTGGTGAAGGGGCAGACGGCATCGTCTTCCTACAAGCCCGCAATGCTTGCCAACGGCGCCAAGATCATGGTGCCGCCACACATCGCATCGGGAACGCGGGTAGTCGTGATGACCGAAGACGGCTCCTACGTGGAGCGCGCCAAGGACTAGGTCGCGAATACGTCCCGCACAATTGTCATCCTGGCATTCATTGCCGGGATCCCTGTTGCTGCTGGTTCATAGCCTCGTCGATGGTACTACGCCTGTCAGCGACGGATACAGGTGTTGCCGGTATGGGTTTGCTGCATTCCCGTGAGAAAAAACAATTGCGCAGCTTCAAGCTCGCCCCTGGCCAATCTCAGCCGCGAGACCGGAGCTGGTAAATTTCCATGATGCGGGCGCCGCGGTGCGGGCCGTCGCAGACGAACTGCCACTGGCCATCCGTGTAGGTGTCGCAGAGCTTGACGCCCTTGACCAGGATCCAATGACCCTGCTTTCCGCGATGGATGGCCAGGAGGTAATAGACCCAGGCGTTGCGCGGCTTCTGCATCCAGTTCCACAATGTCGGGCGCTGTTTGCGCTCGAGATGCCAGAAGTCTTCCGTGAGAGTCATTTCCCAGCCAAGCTCGGTCGCGGCGGCGGCCACTTCCATGGAACTGGTGCCCTCGATCTTGGCGTCGTCGGAAACGCGGCGAAAACGGTTGACCTCAATTTCGACCTGGCTGATGGGAAAACCGGTCAAGGCAGATAATATGTAAGGGCCGCAAAAGGCGGTGCGCCCGGTGTCATTGTTGACTTTGTTCAAGCCGGAGCGATTGACGCTAGCGGTGAGCGACTGAGCCATGCGGAGAGGGTCCCGAAGAAGTGATGAAGCGAATTCTTAAGAAAAGATGATCGCGGAGGGTTTAGAAAGGGTAAACGCAGGCGGTCGCAGCGACGTTTTCTGATCGTATATGTGACTTAACAGAGTCGTCTCGACTTAGCGTCCGCATGACTTATACCAACGAGGCAGGCATGAACGTCTCATTCTTCCAAGAGCTTTTGAACACGGTTGCTGAGCAAGGACGCGCCTTGCTGCCCAAGTCGTTTTTTGGTGACGAGCCGGAACGCGGCATGCAGGTGCTTGTCGATGCGCTTGTGTCGGGACGCGGTGAGGCGTCGGGCGTGGCGATCGCGCGGCAGATTCTATGTCACTACAAGTTGCTGGGTGCCGAGGAACGCCGGGCCTTCTTTCGTTATCTGGCGGCAGCGCCGGTGTTGAAACCCGATGCGGACCTGGTGCTGGAGGCGGCGGAAACTTACGTGCGGGAGCAGAGCGATGCGGCGCTGTCGCGATTGCAGTCGGTGGTGGAGAGTCCGCGCCAGGAGTTCTTCCGCCGGCTCAATCTGGCGCCGGGGGCAACAGCAGAGATTGTCGCGATGCGGCGCGACCTGTTGCGAATGCCGAAAGATGATGCGGGCCTTCAAGCCGTCGATCAGGATCTTCGTCACCTGCTCTACTCCTGGTTCAACCGCGGCTTTCTGGTTTTGCAGCGGATCGATTGGCAGACGCCCGCAGCGATCCTGGAAAAGATCATCGCCTATGAAGCCGTGCACGAGATCCGGGGCTGGGAAGACTTGCGACGCCGGCTTGATCCGGCCGACCGACGCTGCTTTGCGTTTTTCCATCCGTCACTGGTCGATGATCCGTTGATCTTCGTGGAGGTGTCGCTGGGTGATGAGATCGCCGATGCGATCGCCCCGGTTCTTAACGAGGAGCGCAAGAGCCAGCCGCTTGTGGAACCGACGACGGCTGTCTTCTATTCGATCTCCAACTGCCAGGAAGGCCTGCAGGGTATTTCGTTCGGCAACTTCCTCATCAAGCAGGTTGTCGAGGAACTGGTGCGCGAGCTGCCCAGCCTGAAGACGTTCGTGACGCTGTCGCCGGTGCCGAATTTCGCGCGCTGGCTTGATCGAACCGTCGGCGATGATCGTGAGGATATTCTGAGCGACGGCGACCGAATTGTTCTGGCCGCTTTGAGCGATCCGGAATGGTATGAGCGGCATGGAAATGACGAAGAGCTGAAGGCCAGCGTGCTCGGTCTGGCTGCGCATTATTTCATCCGTGCCAAGTCGGAGCGGAACCGGCCGATCGATCCGGTGGCGCGCTTCCATCTTGGTAACGGGGCGAGGCTGGAGCGGATCAACTGGCTGGGGGATGCTTCGGACAAGGGACTGCGTCAGGCGCATGGGCTGATGGTCAACTACAGCTACGATGTCAAGGACATTGAGAAGAACCACGAGGCCTATGAGAACGATGGGCAAATTGCGGCTTCGCGAGCGGTGAAGGCTCACCTCAGACCGCTGAAGAAGGGTGGCCTGGAACCCGGTAAGGTGTTGATGCTGCCGAACGTGTCGGCACAAACAGAAGAAGGCGGCGAGGAGCCTTCCCCGGAGACAACGGAGAAGGCTTAGCCCCGTGTAGGGCCTTGCCAGCTGGGTGTCGCCATGCACTATGGCTCGCGATGAGCAAGGTTCCTGTCGGGCCCACCGGACAGAGCCGATTAGCAGTAAATTCCGGAGAGTAGCGTCATGCGTTATGACGACCAGGACCGCCGCAGTTCAAATGTCGAAGACAGGCGGTCACAAGGAGGACGAGGAGGCTTTCGGTTTCCTGGCGGTTTTGGAATGCCCGGAAGGGGTGGCCGGCCGGTTAGAATTCCGATCGGTGGTCGCGGAGGTTTTTCGCTGACGACGTTGCTCATCATCGGCGTCATCATGTTTTTCTTGGGCATCAACCCGCTCGAGATTCTCACTGGCGGGATGGGAAGCGGTGGCCGCAGCAATATCGACATTCCGCAGTTGCCGAAGTCCGAGCAAGCCGGGCGTCCGACGCCGCGGGGGTCTGGCTTGGACATTCCCGGACTTCCGGGCAGCAGGGAAAGCGCGAGGCCAAGTTCCACCAGCGACGATGAAATGAAGGTGTTCGTCGAGCGCGTTCTGGCGGATACCGAAGATGTCTGGAACAAGATCTTCCGCCAGTTCGGCAAGCAGTATCCGGCGCCGAAGCTGGTTTTGTTTCGTGGCTACACCTCGACCGGTTGCGGCATGGGGCAAGCGGCCATGGGACCGTTCTATTGTCCTCTCGACCGAAAGATCTATATCGATCTGGCGTTTTATGAGCAGCTCAAGCGCCAGTTTTCCGCGCCGGGAGATTTCGCCCAGGCATACGTGATCGCGCACGAGGTCGGTCATCACATCCAGACAATTCTTGGGATCGCCGACAAGGTGCAACAGGCCAAGCGAGGGCGAAGCAAAAAGGCCGGGAATCAGCTTCAGGTGCGAATGGAGCTGCAGGCTGATTGTCTCGCGGGTGTGTGGGCTTCTCAACTCAATCAGCGTTTGGAGCCGGGCGATATCGAAGAAGGGCTCAATGCGGCGCAGCAGATTGGTGATGATATGATCCAGCGGCGCCAGCAGGGCTACGTCGTCCCGGACGCATTCACGCACGGTTCGGCCAAGCAGCGACAGCGCTGGTTCAAGCTCGGGTTCAAGGAAGGCAGCATGGCGGCGTGTTCGCCGGCTTTTGAACTGCCTTACGAGCGGCTTTGAGGCTGGCGGTCAAACGCCACAGTACTTTTGTTTGGTTGATAGGGGCGGGCTCTTCTGGGGCCGCCCTTTTCAAGTTTTTTAGGGCAACGCTAAAGCGAGTTGCCGGTGAATGAACGCGTGCGGCAGTTCAAGCCCTCGCTGACGAGTACGCTGCAGACCCTGGCGACATCCGTTGCCGAAATGACGGGGCCGGCCAGCAGCGCGTACTTGCGATCCGGGGCGTCAGGATTGCGCTCGATAATGTAGCGCGGATTGAGGTTGTAGAGCGCGTTGGAGTGACGCTGCCTCAGCGTGTTCCAAGTGGCTCGCAGCGATTCCACCGACGATCCCGTAGCCAGCAGGATGGCGAGCGCAGGTGTTTCAACGGACGGTGTCACGACTGCCGGTCCGAAGGCGATATTAGTCTTTTTCGGCGGAGCCTTGCGCGTGATCTGTGTGGTTTTCGCTGGTTTGGCTGCCGGGCGTGGCGGCCCACGACCAGGCGGTGGTGGAACGGTGATGCTGCCGGTGACGATGGGGGACGTTGCCGGCGGGGGTTTGCTCGCCTGTGCCACGGCTGCCTTTTTTTGGCCGGGATCGGGCTCGCTGTTCTTTAGGTGGGTTGCAAGTATCTGCTGTGTGCTGACGTATTTCGTGCTGATCGATGGTGCCTTGTGGGGGCGCGCGAAGACCGGCTGGGTGTTGGAGGCGTCCTGCTCGTCGGTGGGCGTTGGCACGTTCACCGGTTGCGGAGTTTCGATGGGCCCGGCTTTCTCAACGGGAGAGGCCTTCGGGGGCTGTGCTTTTTTCGTCGCGACAATCGTTATCGGACGTTCACCAACTGTTTTGTCGGCGCGTTTCTTTGGGGACGATGAGGCCGGCTGGGGCTTCGGTGCCTCTGCGATCTGTTGTGATGCCGTCCCACCCGCCGGCAGTTCTTCAGGCTCCGTGGCCGCCAGGCCAAGGTAGGCCAAAGAAACCACGCCTACCAACGCCCAGCTCCCGATATACGTCGCTGGCAGGCCGACGGGGATGAGGGACTTGGAAATAGTGGGCTTGGGAGTATGAGACTGCGAACTCGACATCGCGGCGCACCTTCGATCCGGATTTGCGTCTAACGGTTCAAAACTGCCAGTTAAATAAAGTTTTTCCGGGCAGTTGTTCGATACGCACCTGTCGATTGGCAGGCCAACCGTCTGAAGGCTTTCCGAGTCGCGTGTTCGAATCAATCTTTTGGGCGGTGAAAACAGTGGAGTGGTTGTGGAGGATGGTGATCAGCCGATGATGCGCGTGGGCGGTCGGGACCTAGTGTATCTGGGGGGGCACAGCGCGATACCCGGCAAGACCGATGCGGTTGTTGGTGGCAGGCAGGTGTTTGCGCGGTCACGATGGGGGCGGTATGGGGTTTTGTAGTGAATCGGCCGGACTCGCATCCGATACATTAGGAGAGCTAATATGAGCGACCGTTCCTTGCTGATCGTGATCCTTGCCGCGGGGAAAGGGACGCGGATGAATTCGGCCAAACCGAAGGTCCTGCATGAAGTCGCTGGTCTGTCGATGCTGGGACATGTGCTGGGTTTGTCGGATGCGCTCGGGGCGACAAGCATGGCGGTTGTGATCGGTCCGGGCATGGATGATGTGCGGGCCGAAGCCCTGGCGCAGGCTCCTGAAGCTAAAATTTTTGTGCAGGAGCAGCAGCGAGGAACCGCCGATGCCGTTCTCGCCGCACGAGAGGCGATTGCCGGACACAGTGGCGATGTGCTCGTGCTTTATGCAGATACGCCGTTGACGCGGAGGCCATCACTGGAGGCGATGCGGGGCGTTCTGGAGCGGGGCGCGGGTATCGCGGTTCTGGGTTTTGAGGCTGATGATCCGCGGGGTTACGGCCGCCTCCTCACCGACGGGACCGAGACGTTGCTGGCGATACGAGAGCACAAGGATGCGAGCCCGGAGGAGTTGGAAATACGCTTGTGCAACTCTGGGGTCATGGGGTTCCGCGTCGGCGATCTCATTGGCCTGCTTCAGCGGATTGGCAATGATAATGCGAAGGCCGAATACTATCTAACCGACGCGATCGAGGTCGCGGCCGCCGACGGGGTCCGTGCGGCGGTTGTGACGTGTGACGAGGAGGAAGTACTCGGGGTCAATTCGCGTGATCAGCTTGCGGTTGCCGAAGGGATTTGGCAACGGCGCGCCCGAGCGGAAGCGATGTTGGGCGGTGTGACCATGGTGGCGCCAGAAACGGTCTGGCTGTCCTACGATACCGCCTTTGGGCGCGACGTGGTGCTTGAGCCGAACGTCTTCATTGGTCCCGGAGTCAGCATCGGTGACAACGTCCGCATTCTGGCGAACTGCTATCTTGAAGGGTTCGACGCGAAATCGCGCGCCGGGTTGCGTGTTGAGGAAGGTGCCAAGGTCGGCCCATTCGCTCGCTTGCACGCTGGTACAACTGTGGGCCGCAACGTCCACATTGGCAATTTCGCCGAGGTCAAAAACGTCGTCATGGAGGAGGAACAAAAGAAAATCACTTGAGCTATATTATCGATGTGCGGGTCAGAGCTGAGACAAACATCGGGGCCAGTACGATCGTTTGCAACTTGATAGTTTCAACAAGATTCGCGTTGATGGCGGGGTCGGGCTTTTCATCGGTTCAAATTCGGCGCTGGTCGCGCATGTCCGGGTTGGCGATGGCGCCTACGTTGCTGCGCGAAGCACTATTGGGCAGGACGTGGACGGCCATTCGCCTTCCATCGAGCATGCCGAACAGGCCGAAAAGCCTGGCCGTGATGTTTGATACTAAGAAGAGATTGTTAGGGAGAAGAACTGCTGAGTTTGGCCGCGGCATACTCATTGCGGTACTTTTTTCGTTTGGTCGGCTTTAAATTATCGCTGGTCGTCGTTTTCGCGGCATCTCTTGGAAATACAACGTGACTTGGCCGAATCAGCTGTCGGCGTTAGCTGATTGGTACGAGGAAGAGGGGAAGGATATTAGCGGGCATGTGCGGAATTGTCGGAATCATTGGGTCGCATCCGGTGTCGCAAGACCTCATCGATGCACTACGCCGGCTGGAGTATCGCGGTTATGACTCGGCGGGGATCGCCACAGTTGAAAATGGACATTTGGAGCGGCGCAGGGCGGAAGGCAAGTTGCGTAATCTCGAGCAGCGTTTGCTCGAGGAGCCGTTGCAGGGTTCCACCGGCATCGGACATACGCGGTGGGCCACCCACGGCAAGCCGACCGAATTAAACGCGCATCCACACATGTCCGACAAAGTCTCGGTGGTTCATAACGGCATTATCGAGAATTTCCGGTCGCTACGCGTGGACCTGGCGGGCAAGGGCCATGTCTTTGACAGCGATACGGATACCGAAGCGGTCGTCCACCTTGTAACCGAAGAGCTGAATGCTTGTGGTGATCCGGTGGCTGCCGTGCGAGCTGCGATCGGTAAGCTCGAAGGAGCGTTCGCTCTGGGAATTGTCTTTGCCGGTCATGACGATTTGATGATCGCGGCGCGGCGCGGCAGTCCGCTTGCGATCGGTCACGGCGATGAAGCCATGTATCTTGGTTCCGACGCGATAGCTCTGGCGCCCTTCACCGACGAAATTACATATCTTGAAGAAGGGGACACAGCGGTGCTGAGGCGCGCGGGCGCCGTGATCTTTGATGCGGATGGAAATCTGGTGACGCGGCCGGCGATCCGTTCGCAAGCGAGTTCGTTTCTGGTTGATAAGGGCAACCACCGGCACTTCATGGCCAAGGAAATCCACGAACAGCCGGAAGTCATCAGCCACACGCTATCGCGCTACATTGATATGGCTGAGGCTTGCGTCGACTTTCCGGAACTGGGAATCGATCTTGCCAACCTGTCACGCATTACGATCTCGGCATGTGGTACGGCCTACTATGCCGGGCTTGTCGGCAAGTACTGGATTGAGCGGTATGCGCGGGTGCCGGTTGAGATCGATGTCGCCTCGGAGTTGAGGTACCGGGAGGCGCCATTGCCGGCCGGTGGGCTGTCGCTATTCATTTCACAATCCGGCGAGACGGCGGACACGCTTGCCGTGTTGCGCTACTGCAAGGCGCAGGGCCAACGCATCGCATCGATCGTCAACGTACAATCATCAACAATTGCTCGAGAGTCGGATGTTGTGTTGCCGACGCTGGCTGGTCCGGAGATCGGCGTTGCCTCAACCAAGGCTTTCACCTGTCAGCTTGCCGCGCTTGCCAGCTTTACGCTGATGATTGGCCGGGCAAGGGGGACGGTGTCGGCCGGACTGGAGCAAGAGCTGGTGCAGGGGCTCCTCGAAGTTCCCCGGCATATGGCGGAGATCATGACCGATGAGGCGCAGTACGAGCATCTGGCGCATGAACTGTCAAAGGCGCGCGATGTGCTGTACCTGGGACGGGGGATCAATTATCCGCTAGCGCTGGAAGGCGCGCTGAAACTCAAGGAAATTTCCTATATTCACGCGGAAGGGTATGCCGCCGGTGAGCTAAAGCACGGTCCGATTGCCCTGATCGACGAGGACGTTCCGGTCATCGTTGTCGCGCCGGAAGACGGTCTGCACGATAAAACAGTGTCCAACGTGCAGGAGGTGGCGGCGCGAGGTGGCAAAATTATTCTGATTTCCAACGGGACCGAGGATACCGCAGGGTGTGAACTGATGGCGCACATCAAGGTGCCTGACGGGCATCCGTTTACCCATCCCATTCTGTATGCCGTGCCGATTCAGCTGATTGCCTATCATACGGCCGTATTCATGGGCACGGACGTCGATCAGCCGCGTAACCTAGCGAAGTCTGTGACTGTCGAGTAGGCGTGAGTTTCTTGGCTGAATTACTGGGTTTGCCAAGAATTTGCCGAATCTTCTTGCATTTACTACGTTGAATGGACTGTGCTGGCCGTGCTTGGGGGGTAGTTCCATTGGCACAGGTCAGTTTCAAGCCTCTTTATGGGTGCGGGGTCCACCTGCGACGGGCCGAACCAGCCGTTGTACGGCTGATCTGCAAATGACGATCCTGCTCCAGAGACGGGAGACATCCGGCGATGACGAGTGCGGTTCAACCGCTTTTGCGCTTTTTGGCCATTCTTGCTGTCGTGGCAATTGGGGGGACCTGGCTCCTACAGGGTGTGGATCAGTCGGCCGCCCAGGCGGTGGGCAAGCCCAAACCCGTTGATGGGCGAAAGACCGTCATTTCTGGCATCAAGTCTTACGAAGCTGGCCGCATGGACACGGCGGTCGCGACGCTGACAAAAGCCATCTCGGGCGGTGGATTGTCCTCGCAGGACTTGGCCAAGGCACTCTACTATCGCGGGCTTGCCCATCAGCGATCCAAGCAATCCGCGCAGGCGATCGCCGATTTGACCAGCGCGGTGTGGATGAAGGGCGGACTAAGCCCTTCGGAGCAGCAGACAGCTCTGGCGGCGCGCTCCAAGGCTTATGCCGCGGTGGGTGTGAGCGATCCGGGCCCGCCAGCCCAAAGTATCGGCAAGCCTTCACCGGCGGCGCCACCGTCGCGTGCAGCGCCTGTGCCGGCTCAGACCAATCAGGTTGCGGCAGCGGTGAAGAGCACGCCTCAGGCAGCGACACCGCCGAGTTCCGGGTTCCAAACGCAAGTTACGAGAAGCAGTAAGAGCCCGACGGTAGCGAGCACGGAGCCAGCGGCTCCAGCAAGCAACCCGCTTTCGGGGGTCGGCAATTTCTTTTCGAACATTTTTAGCGGGGGCTCTACGGCATCCTCGCCTCAACCTACTGCTACCGCGCCCGCGACGCCTCCTGTTGCAGCCGCTCCGGTGGTGTCCACGAATGTTGCGGCCTCACAGCCAGTAAGCGCACCAGCGCAACCTGCTCCTCACATGGCCAGTGTTGAGACGCCAGCAGTTGTTGTGGCGCCGGCACCGCCTGCTCCTGTCAAGCCAAAGAAGCCGGTCGTTTCGGCTCCACCAGTGCATGCACCATTTCAAACAACGTTGTTGCGCGCACCAAGCCCGCCGCCAGCCGCGCCGCCACGTTCAGCGCCGCCTCGAGCCGCGCCGCCACCACGTGTGACAACACCGACCCCTGCCGCGCCACCGAACGTCGCGCCAGCAACGTCGACAACTTTGACGGCGGCGCCAAGCGCACAACCTTCGTCGCGGTTCCAACCATTATCCAACAAAGGGGTTCGTCTTTCGTCCTTGCAGGAGCTTTCTAACGACACTGTTGGTAATTTATTCTCGAACGTATTCGGTGGAAGCGGGTCATCTCCTCCGGCGTCGAACCAGGCTCCTGCGGGAGGATCGAATACTGCTGTCTCAGCTTGGAGTAGTGAGAAGCCTGGAACAGGAGCTGGTTCAGCTGCCCAGCCGCAAGGCGTGCCTGCCACCACGGCCTCGATCGGTAGCACGCGTGGTGGCTACAATGTCCAGGTCGCTGACGTACGATCGCTAGGAGAGGCGGAGCGGCTGGCCTACCATTTGCGCCAAAGACATGCCGCGAAGTTCGGTGGCCGTGTGCCGAGGGTCAGCGAAAAGGTCTACGGTAATATGGGGAGATTCTACCAAGTGAGCGTTGGCCCGTTTGCCAAGACATCGGAGACGGCGAGGATCTGCGCGCTTCTCAAGGCTGACGGGTTCGATTGTCGTGCTGTCAAGAATTAGCAGCCTTTGCTGTATTGCAGATTTCAACACTACGAAAGTCGACTGTTTTGAGGACTTTTGGCATGACCCGGCCCATGTGATCATCATAAGCGTGATTGCCGCAGGCCAGTGCCCGTCTGATGGAAAGACGAGGGGGAATGTCAAAAGGTTTGAAGCAAGAGCCGCATAGCGGCGATCTTCCGGGACCATTTGCAGCCGAACCCAAGCGCGGCTTCACCTCGCATCTCGGCGCGCGCCTGCGAAACTATTTCCTCACCGGATTGATTATCGTTGGGCCCGTGACCATCACGATTTATATCGTTTGGTCCTTCATCAATTTCGTTGATGCCTACGTCAAGCCGCTCATTCCCGATCGATATCTGCCGGAGACCTATCTGCCGTTCGCGGTTCCAGGTATCGGTCTGGTTTTCGGCGTCGTGGGGCTGATGCTGATCGGAGCTCTGGCTGCAAATCTTCTTGGCCGGTCGTTGATCAGTGGGGCTGAGATGATGGTCGAGGGCATGCCCATTGTGCGCAATGTGTACCGGGCGCTGAAGCAGGTTTTCGAGGGCGTGATCTCGACGGCCGGAGCGAAACAGAGCTTCCAGAAGGTGGGACTGGTTGAATTTCCCTCGAAGGGGCTATGGTCACTTGTTTTTGTGACCAGTGAGGCGACGGGTGAAATCAATATGAAGGCGGCGGACGGGGGCAAGGACCTCGTGGGAGTGTTCATGCCAACGGGGGTGGTGCCACCGACCGGTTTTATCTGCTTCGTGCCTCGAGACGAGATCACGCTGCTGGATATGACGGCGGAAGACGCCGCCAAGGTGATTATTTCTGCCGGCATGGTGGTCCCGGAGTATCAGACAAGGCTCAAGGAGGCGGCAGAGGAGAAAGCGACAGACGAGGTTCGATGATTGATCAGCCTTTGCTCATTGTCCGCATTCGTATGCTGCGATTCTTGCTCAGGTTCAGGTGTTATCGCGCATGTTTTTATGCGCCAACCTTCCTAAAGTCGGTTGGGCGGTGCCAGATAATGCCCAAGGCACCGCCTTGAGAACACACTGTGGATCAGGGTCTTACAGCGAATTGGGTTCGTTTTTCCAGAACAGCTTTCAACATAAATGTAGATACATCTTTTGGGGTGTCAGGCATTGATTTGGATGCCTGTCGAGGTTGCGATCCGTGAAATGCAACCCCGCGTTCGCGCGCGTCATTTTCAAGTGGACAGTGTAAATAATTCTGGCGAGGCCTGGGCGGCATCTTGGTTGGGACATTTACCGTCATTACTGCTTACCTCATAAACGGCGCCCCACGCAGTTGCTTCGGTGAGCTGCGGCGTGGATCATGTGGTGTGTCCCTCAACAAACATGTGAAGTCACAACTAATGGCTGTCAGCAAACGAGCACCTAGCGTTCCAGATAACCACGAAGAGCTTCTCACAGAGTTGGAGAGGCGCATGGGGCGGACGCACGCTCATTTACGCCTTGGGCTCGAGCGGGACCATGAGGCGTGGGTCTTCGGCCAGGGGCGTGCCCTCTTCAACATTGAGAATTGGTATTCTCTGCACGCCCTCATGAGGACGGCCTTCAGGGTGTCTGGTTTCTATGGGCGGGGACAGCGGAACGCCGCCCGCGTTGTCGTCAAAGAGAATACCATCACTTCACAGCGTCTGCCGTCCCACTTTGACGGCTTTACTATTCTGCAGCTGAGTGACCTTCATGTTGAAACGAGCGGGGAGGCTTTGGAAACCGCCGCCTCCGCCATCTCCACACTAGACTACGACATCTGTGTCTTAACGGGCGACTACCGGGCCCTGACCTACGGCCCACACAAAGCTGCGATGGAGGGCCTCGAGAAGCTTCTGCGCCACATTCGAAAGCCCACTTACGCCGTGCTCGGCAATCACGACACGATTTTGATGGTGCCGGAACTGGAGCGGATGGGGGTGCGGGTGCTCCTCAATGAGGCGGATGCGATCCCCCGCGGCACCTTCGGGGAGCAGATTTTTCTCGCCGGCGTCGACGATGCACACTACTTCCGCGCCGACAACCTGGAGAAGGCAGCCTCCGGAATTCCCACGTCTTCGTTCTCCATGCTGCTGTCGCACACTCCTGAGCTCTATCGCCAAGCGGCCAACGCGGGGTTTGACGTCATGCTGAGCGGGCATACGCACGGTGGGCAAGTTTGCCTCCCAGGCGGGGTCGCCTTGAAGCTCAATGCCGTGATTCCTCGGCGATTGGGAGCGGGAGCGTGGCAGCAAAACGGGCTCCAGGGATACACATCGCGGGGGCTTGGAACCTGCATCGCGGCGGTTCGTTTCAATTGTCCGCCAGAGATCACGCTTCACAGGCTGAAGCCGCGGCGCGGCGCCCTAATGCGGGCGATCCCTCAGACCTAGGCGGTGCAGCAGCGGAGAGAGGGCGACGCCCGCGCCCCAAAATGCCAGCGTGACGATAATGATGTCGGCTATGGAGAGTTGGAGAGGGCTCGCCAAGACGAGCGCCGGCAGAAGCGCCTCCGGTATCTGATCCAGGGCGACGGCGCGACCGCTGGGCGCGATCTGAAGCCGGCGCTTCAAGAAACTGGAGAGCAGATCACCCGCCATTGCGGCAGCACCTACCGCCGCTCCGACGCCGATAGGAAGGCCCATCACAGCACCACCTAAGGCGCAGGCGGCGACGCCTGCGATGAGCCCCCGGAGTGTCTTCGAGGCACCGAAGATCTGCTGGCCGTCGATCCAAAGCCGGCCGCAATCGAGGGGAGCATCAAAGCGGTTGCCGAGGACGTTCTTCACGAGAACGGGCGCACTGTTAGCAATGAAAAGCAGTAAAACTGCTTGGCAGATTCCGATGAGGTTCATGCGCTAACCTTATGCGCCTTATGTGGAATTTGTTAAGGGTGTCCGCGCCAATTTTTTGGACCCGATGCGAGCAGCGCCTCGGGCTGAGACTGTTTCTCCGCTGTGGGGAAGGATGCTTCGGGGCCTCTTTCTGCCAGGGAGTGGGAAACTTCCGGAAGTCAGCTGCCAGTGATGCCGCTGCTGGGTAAGGCGATACAGCGGAAGGCCGGCGGGGATGTCGCGTTGAGCTGCGGAACGAGTGAAGAAGCTGGAGGGCCGCTCACTGCGGGAGGAGCGACCCGTCTTGACGTTCGACGCGGAGTGCTAGGTGTCCCGGCCGGCGTGGGTGTCCCCTTATTCGGCAGTGTACTTGAGGCGGGACGGAGTGGTCTTCATTTTCCGACCTTGAGGGAAAAGGTGCGATGGACGCCGAAGCCTATTGAGAAAATCGATCGTCCAGTTGTTATCAGGTCAAAAGAAGAAAGGGGTGGCGGCGTCACTGCGGCCGAGCGCAGCGTGGCAAGCAAGAAGAGGCGCGCAAAAGTTCGCCAAGACAATGAAAAGCCGGCGCCTCTCACAGGAGATGCCCGCTCATCGCCAGACAGGAGCCGTGTTACGAGGACGCCTCTATTTTGCTCCTGAACAGACTAAGAAGCATCTCGTTCAAGTTGATCTCCGCCGCCCCGGTGAAGGCACTTTATATCAGCAAAGGCGCCGCGCCCGTCGTCGTCGCAGGAGCAAGCTCGTGATGCTGTTGAAGGTCTGCAACCCTTGGGTCGCTTGCCGCTTTAATCGTGCGTCGTTTGTTGTTCCTTGTTGGGGTCTTCCGGCGCAGCGCCGGCGTTGGGCGGCCGATCCTGGTGCCGTTCTTGTCCCAGTGAGCAGCCTCCGAATTGTTGGCTTAAGCGATTTAACCGATGCCGCTCACAGTCGACTGGTGATGAACTGGGATAGGAATCGAGATTAGCCGGCGCGGTTCCGCGTCATTGTATCGGCGTGCTCCTTTTGAGCCTGGTAAAGATGCCACGCTCGGCCAGTGCTCATCTCCTCATTGGCATATTCAGTGGTGCGGTGCATCGGATCGCCATGATTGATTTCACGCCAACGCGCGCGTGACCGCAGCAAACCCAGGCTCGGCCAGAGCAGAAGGAACACAAGGATCGACTGAGCAGCCGAAAGCTTGAGAAAAAAGGAAATAGCCGCCGTCACCAGGAACGCGAGGATGACGAGTGCCTCATTCGACCAGTAGGCCATGCATTAAGCCCCACATGTCTGAAATTGTGCTGCATCTACGATGTGCCCGCAGCTTATCTGGGCGGATGCGCCTCCGCGGGCCGGTGAAGGCAAAAGCGGATGAAGGCGTATACACCGAGTCGTGCTTCTTTGGGACCGGAAATGATACTTTCTGGAGTTGCTTAGAGGTCAATGCCTTGATAAAAAATATTGATCAGTTTAAAGATAATGCTGCATAGGTCTGATTACTTGGAGCTTGCCAAGCATCCAAAAACCCCGCCGGCACTCACCGGCGGGTTCTTTCCGTTATTTGAGAAGGAGAAGACCGACCATAGGGCTTCTGGGCGGCCTCGCTGCGTCCGGCAGGGTGTCGGGGTTCTATTGCCGGCGCAGGAGTTAAATGCCCCGGAGGTGCCGTGCGGGCGCGGCACTGCCTGGGCAATGCTCAGAGGCCTCTTCGGCCTAGACCATGCGTGGCGCCCATGGGGACTGAATTGGTTCTTGGTGTACGACGAGGTTGGTTGCGCATTGCAAACACCCTCGCTGTTTAAGCCGGTGACGACGCTGCTCTTCGAGGCGGACCTGCTGAGCGGCCCGTCTTGCTCCCAGCCGGCGGATGGGTGGCGCCGCCGGGCATTGAGCGGCTGGCCCTATTGGCCTGGTCGGTACATGGTTTCCGCTCGTCTTCGGCAAGGTTTAGCCGGCGGCGGTCCGCGTCTTGATAGTCGGTGCGCGACCGCCGGCCTAGAGGCGGCGTGTCGTGCGCCTGTCGCAATGTTGGAGTGCCGCAGTGGGCTTTTTGGTTTTCAGCCTCTTTGGGTTCTGAATTGATGTTTTCCGGAGCTGCCGTTAACAATGTGGCTTAACGCCTTCTCGGGTGAAAACGTGCGGGTATTGAGGTTGGTTTGAAACCATTCGGATACCAGCAGTAGGAGCCGACGACCTTTCGGATTTGACCCAGATAAGCCCCATGTTTGGAAATTTTCGCAGCATTGTTGCCGATATAATCAGCCTTCAGTCCGTGGCGGGCAAGGCCTTTATTTGCAAAACTCAGTCCTAAATCATTTCGATTGCTTTGACGAAAAAGCATAGATTTCAACCCTTCTCAGTAACGTATTTTCTTCACTATGCTCGTTAGCCTTACTTGTGAGAACAGCCGTACTCGAATTTGCTTTTTGAGAAGTCAACAAATTGGATAAAATTTTATACATGAGAGTGGGAAACTTCGCGAGGCAGTGGGTCTAGCGATTAATTCGCGTTATCTTAGAGCCTTCGAGTGTCAGATTATACATGAGGCCCTTTGGGTCTACGATGAAGCCGACGACGGGGCTCTTTATTTTGCTCGTGTCAATGGAGCCGCCGACCCCCAGTGTGACGATGGCAATGGAGCCATCTACGCCGACTTTCCCAACCGGCCGATGATCGGAAGCCTTCGAGCGCCGTGTGTGTCATGAACATGATAATGACGGACCGCTCTTGGACGCCAAGTTGGAAGCCAAAGGAGGCCGACAGAAGGTTGTAGTATTCAGCGGTCTTTCGCCGAATCAGCAGCGCGCCCTCCCCGTACTCGCCGCCAAATCCAAATCCTGCTTTGATGACTGAGGGAAACACAAGTATCCCAACTGACTTATCAGCGAGTTCGCGCGCCCCCGTAACGTCATTGAAAAATTTGTCTAGCGTCGCGCGAACATCCACGTTGATCTGATGAGCGGATGCCGCTTCGCTCTTTGGAGCCATCGATAAGATCGCGATCAGCGAGAACGCTGCTAGAAAAACGACTTGGCGAAACATTCCTTGTTTCTCCCCGTTCTTATAGGAAATGCGCCTGAGGCAGCCTCAGCGGGGCGTTAACAACCGCCAAGGGCATCACCTGTCTCGGTTGGGCGTTCCCAATGTCAGCACCTCATCACCGGAGCCAAGGAAGGCGGCAGAACTAAGAACGATGAATGGCGAAGGGGGGGCTGCGAACACCAACGTAGGTCCTATCACCAACTTTTTGGGTCGATATCTGAATGCGTTGAGTGTGCTCTGGCTCGACATCAAGGCGCGAAAGGTGCGCGTGCTGCCGTTGGTCATGTCTGCTTCTCCCAGGTTGATCGCTTTAGCGGGTCCTGCAAGCTTTGCGGCCACACACAGTCGGGATGCGTTGCTGCGCATTGATCGAGAAAACTCATGAATGATTTGGTGGCTAAGTAAAAAATGGATATATATTGAATAAATATTTCGAATCGATCATATTTATACTTGTGGTGACTTATGGAGACTTAACGGAGTTCGCATGGCAAGCCAGCGACAACGCAAGGCCAATCGCCTCAATGCAGAGAAGAGTACTGGTCCGCGGACGCCCGGGGGTAAGGCGCGAAGCCGGCGCAATGCAATCACGCACGGCCTGACGGCGCGTGAGATCGTTCTCGCCCACGAAGACCCCGCGAAATTCGAGGCGTTGAGCGAGGACCTTCACTTGCGCTTCAGGCCGTGCGACGGACTGGAGGAGGAGCTTGTCGGTTCGCGTCGCTGGGCTGCTGTGGCGGTTGAAACGGGTCCCCAGTGTTCGAGGCGGCACTGCTTGACGAGGAGCAGCGAAGGGCCGCCGAGAGACTGCGATTTGGAAACCTTGATGCCGCGTTGGATGAGCGGCTCGAGGAATTGGGCTGCCCCATCGAGTATGAAAGCAATCAGTCTCCCGAAATGCAGTGCCTCGCCCGCGCTGATGGAGACAGTTTCTGAAAAACGATCTCACGTCCAAACTCAGCACGTACGAGGTGCGCCTGCAGCGCCAGCTTGCGGTCAGCGTTAAGATGAGTTGAGCGCAATGCAGGCGAGCCCACTGGCGGACGCCGAACCGAACTATGTTGAGGCCGAGGAAAAAGAGGCGAGGCTGGATGATGCGCCGGCTTCTGCGCTCGTTCGTCATGCTGCCGTTTAGGCTATTTCCGGTTGGCTTTGTTTGGCTTTGGCGCGCCGGAGCTGCACGCCGGGCGATGTCACAGGGTCACCGATGAAATCGACGCCGGCGTTCTCAAGCGTAAGTTTTACTCTCTCCAATGTTCCCGATCGACTTACGGGAACGTCTTCCGCGCTCTCGAACCTTTGAATTGTTGACCATCCGACTCCTGACCTCTCCGACAGTTCCGTTGCGGAAATACCGAGAAGCGCGCGAGCGGCTCTTATCTGCGATCCAGTAATCATTGACAGCCATCGCGTTCTGACATAATTTATGTCACAATGTCCACTTGCTAGATTTCGCCCAATGGTTGCCCAAAAAGATCATGAACCGTTAGATGATATTTTTGCGGCCTGCTATGGGGCGTATTCTGAACGCACACTCAAAGGTTATGCTTCGGACCTCCGTACATTTAGGGAGTGGTGCCTAGCAAATTGTAGCCAGTGGTTGCCCGCCGATCCGGAAACGGTTTCGGCATTTGTGGATGCGCAGGTCGCAGAGCGCCGTTTCTCAACAATTAGGCGCCGCCTCTGCGCCATCGCATTCGCACATCGAATGCGGGGTCTGTCGTCGCCGACCGATGCGATGATTGTGCGTCTTGCTCTGCGCCGCGCGGTTCGTCAACGCGAAAGCCGACCCAAGCAGGCGCGCGGCCTCACTCGCGATATCCACGCGAGGATTGTTGAGACGTGTCCGGATACGCTTGGCGGCCTACGCGACGCTGCTTTGATCAGCGTGGGCTACGACACCCTGTGTCGCAGCTCGGAACTTGCTGCGATGCTTGTCACGCACGTTGGTTTTGATCGAAAGGGGAGCGCATGTGTTCTCATTCCGCGCTCGAAGTCAGACGTGAGCGGTGAGGGCCGCGTCGCCTATCTGTCGCCCGATACAACTCAGCGGCTGGCGCGTTGGTTGGAGGCTGCTGCAATTGGCGGAGGTCCCTTATTCCGCTCGTTGCATTTGAAGCGATTGCTGGATAGCCCCCTTGCAACATCGTCGATCCGACGCCTCATCAAGCGCGCAGCGAAGAGGGCTGGTGTCGATCCGCAAATTGCCGCCGACATCTCGGGTCACTCTATGCGTGTGGGTGCCGCTCAGGACATGATGGTTGCCGGCTTCGATGCACTCGCGATTATGCAGGCCGGAGGCTGGAAGTCCGCCAATGTCGTGCTGCGATATCTTGAGAACGCGTCAGCTCGGAAGTTACACGAGAGGCGGTGGAAGATGTTAGGTCGGCTTTAATTGAAAAGCGGTTCCTGGATGAAGCGGGGGGCTTCGGGGTAGAACCCAACGAAAGTCAGTTCAACCGGGCACAAGAGAGGTTATTGAGGAACCAGGCTTGGTTCGTTCTCAAGCCCTGATGCAAAGCGCGTAAAATGAAGCAGTCGGGTGCAAAGCAAGAGTTACATCGGAGGTTGCGAAATTGAAGTTGCCGCCCGGCGCATGGAGATTGGTCGGCAGCGCCGAAATGAAGTCGCACCCGTAGTGCTTCCCATGGGCTGACACATTGCGATGCCAGCAATCTTGGCGATTTCGTACCGCTCAACGGTTGGCTTAAGGGGAGCCGTCAAAAGCGTCTCTTTTCGATCGCTTGCGGCGTCTGCTTGGGGCAAATTCAGGAAGAGCTGAGAAAGAGAAGTTTTTCGACTTGGACAAGCTAGTGGACGTGAATCATCTTCGCCTCGATCAGCGCTACGTCGAAGAGAGATTCCGGGGGGGACGTGCCACTGGCAAGAATGCCGCCGACTTTGACGGCGTTCATAATCCCTTCTGTGATCGGCTCTCGCGGACAACGTTCTGATATTGGTTGGCGGTTTGATGCGGCGGGTTGTCTCTATCAGATCGCGCCTCTGTCAGGCGAAATTCAGGCGCGTGACAAATCAGCCACGCGCTTGATTTTCAGTTCAGCAGATGCGCTGAGAAGTGCTGAAAGTTCAAGGGGTTGGGATTAATTGGATTCGTTTTGCGAACCACGCTCGTGAGAAGATGCTGGCACAATCTGGGTCGAGCGTGATTGCTCTTGGGCCAATGAGATGTGCAACGCGCATCTCGCGCTGTGTGCTGCATATCTGAGCGGAGACCGATCCCAATTTGCGCTACGCAAGTCGCGTTATTTTAAGGGGTTGTCCATTTTTTTTGAGAGCCGAATGCAACGCTGTGCAAGCCTGCGGGTGCGACGAGGGGTGGCCTTTGTCCACAGCAAATCAACCGATGTTGACGGTTTGGCGCAACGATTTGCTTGGCCCCGGGGAATCAGATGTCTTTGTAATCACAGTAGCGCGTCGTGAGTGGTTGAAATTTCGTCGTTCAAACGAGGATTGTACTCATGATCAGTGCAGAAGAATTTGTCGATTCTGTCGCCCTCGGGCGGGACGTTTTCGTGTCACGCACCCCGCATCACCGGATTATCCGGATTTGCGGCCAAGATGGTCAAACCCATCGCGAAGTGAAGCTTCCCTTTGAGGAATATGAGCGTTTCATGAAGGCTGCTATGGAAGCTTTGGTGAACGACCGAAGCAAACGCTTCCAGTTCAAAATGAAGATGGGGTTCTACGGCGCCATGCGGGTCAAGGTCCGCTCGGGCAAGCTTGGTCAAGCCGTCTCCCGTCTGGGACTCTCGCCTCGCCACCTCGCGATGCTGAGCCACAAAGTCAACTAAACGCCTAAGCGCGCAATTGCGGTGCGAAACGTCAGCTCGGAAAACGGCCTGGCTGACGCCCATCGTGCTGTAGCATTCACGGTCCAGCAATCTGTCGTTGGGCCGGGGACGGGCTTGTGCGTTAGTCACGGTGCAGCCCGCTGAACACGATTGTGCTGACAGTCTGGTCAGACAGTCGCAGGGGGTCCGTTGAATGGTGAGATCAGCGACATGAGTCTTAAGAAAGACGGTTCAATTGAGGTGCAGTTTTCCCAGAAGAAAGCGACCTTCAGGGCTTCGCGGCGAAACTTCTTGGCAGGTGTCTCGACGGCAGCCGTATTGGTCGGCAGCCACACTATCGGAGCTGGCAAAGCAGTTGCAATGGGCCCGCCATTTGTGCCCCCCGGCTGCAATAACCCTGGTGCGGGCGCCAATAACCCTAATTGTCCCGTCTGTTTCCTGGCTGGCACAAACATTTTGACGCCCAAGGGGGAGGTGCGCATTGAGGACCTCAAAAACGGTGACACCGTTATCACGGTCTCGGGTGATGAGAAGCCGATCCGCTGGCTTGCTTACATGAAGCATAAGCGCAGGGGCCCACGCTGGGACAGAAATGTGAGGCCGGTCAAAATTGCAAAGGGGGCGCTGGGTGATCACTTGCCAAAGGCGGACCTATTGGTCTCGGGAGCGCACTGCCTATTGATTCAAGGTTTGCTGATACCTGCCGCTCACCTCGTCAATGGCCGAAGTATAACAAGGCTTCCATGCGCGGACGTGCATGAGCTCGTTTACTATCACATCGAGCTTGAGAAACACGATGCAGTTTTTGCAAACGGGACACCCGCGGAAACGTTGCAAGGTGATACAAACCGGAAGCTCTTTGATAATTATAGCGAACACGTTGAGCTTTATGGATCGGACCTGGTGAGGCTAGAGGCTTTTGCTCCTGTCGTTGAACGTGGTGGGCGCAGCGAGCTGAAATCTAGATTTCGCAGTATTATTGCGCCGATTTGGGACGTCCGAAAACCTCATGATTGCATCCGTGATTGTATCGCGGATCGAGCATAAAAAGATCAAAAGGTGGCGGCGTGGCATGCTGGGCAAACTGCGCCGCTCGTGGTTTTCGGCATCGCGCGCCAACCAAGAACTTCGGACACCGATTTTAAGAACGACCTCCAGCTCTGGTTCGCGTGCGAGCCCAGAGGGCTTCCGCCGGGTAGAAGCCTGCTTGACATCCGATTGGTGTCAGCCTGGAGTTTTTACGCATTTGGCTTGTGCGTTGGTGGTGTTACGAGAGTTGATGAATATAAATGCATGATTGCGCATGCCACTTGTTTCGGCTTGTCTGAAGTTGGTTGGACCAATGCACGCTTCTACACTGCGTGGATATAGTTGCGGCTTCTGTAAATTTTAGCTACGTCGCCGGGAGCATTCGGGCTGGCACTTATTTGCTCGCTGTTTGATAGGCATTATCTTTGCTAGGGCGGCACGAGGATTTTCGATAGGCGGGATAGATCTCCTGCGTGCGCCCAACCGCCCAATACCCCAGTAGGCCCATCAGCTCCTTCCGCACTCGCGGAGCTAATCCGTCAATCATCGTCGGCGTATCAAAAACCGGCCACGGGGCAACTGGAACACCCGCCGCTTGGAACGCGCCAAGAGCTCGGGGCATATGCGTTGCCGATGTGATAAGTAACCAGCACGGCCCGGTTGCCGGTTTGGCGAACGCGCGGCTGTACATGGCATTTTCATAAGTGTTCTGCGACCGGTGCTCGACGATAAGGTTAGTCGTTTTCGGAAGCAGCTCCGTTGCAATGGCCAATTCATCAGTTTCCGGACCGCTCAGTATCATTGGTGCGCCCGGGAATTCTTTCGCAAGCTTTAGCGCTTCTTGGACTCGCGTTTTCTGACCGCCCAGAATAATCATCCCTGCAATAGGCGTCCCATCGTCCAGTGAAACGCGGGGAACGCGTTTTTCTAAAGAAGAAGCGATGCGCTTAATAGCAACGGAATTTAATGGAGAGGCGAGCGCAATAAAAAGCGCAAGAGTGATCAGACCCGTGATGTAGAGAGGCGCGATCGTAAATTTGGGAGGCAAGCGGTTGGTGAAAATTCTGATAGCGACAGGCATGCAGATGGTCCCAAGCGATGATCCTCCTTTTATCCCCACACCATGGGACGTTAGAAATGATTCTTGACAAAAATGCGCAAGGTCGGCCCATTTTTGGTCGACTTGGTTAAACCTCGTGAGAGAATTTCTTGCAGCAGTCTAATCGGACAAATTGGATCGCAGCTTGACCTTCGGGTGCTTTTACGAAGACGGCACTCGAGCAAAAAATTGTCACGGTAACTTCGGCAGAGCAGCGTGGGAAGGTGTTGCAGAAGCTCTTGCCTGTGCGCTGTGGGATGAGCAAGTTTATCGAGAAGGCGGCTCGCGGACCCGTATTGTCGGGCAGTTGGCCGAGTGGTCTTCAGCTGGGGCTACGGCGCTCCCCTGGATAGCTCTGTTAGGATGATAAATGTAGTGTAATTTTTTGTTCGTCTTGGAGATATTACCTGCCGGGTCCCACCGGAGTTCCATTCCAGCTGACGTTCGGTTGAAAATGCCATAGCCTGCTGCCAGTTACGCTAGGTGAGTTCAAGCGCCGGCTTTTCGCGTATGAGGCTGACGAGGGGCGCCATCGTCGGGTTGCCTCCGGCCAGTCGGATGCCGTTGGCCAGAAGCTATTAGAGGGCCTCGAGAACTGAAACTGGACGCATCTGAAGCTCTGAGTATTCGTCGTGGTATCTGGGAAAGATTAGCCTCGACACCGTTATTTCGCGAGACGCACTGGCGCGAGGCGTCGAGCCCCAGCTATCTATACTTACGAAGAAGTGTAGATAGCTCTTGCTGTAGAGCGCGACGCGGGAAGGGCATGGGAAGCGGCGGCAGCGCCTTGAGCTACACCGAGTGAGCGAACCGCCGCGGGTTTGCTGGAGGCTCCAACTCTTGAAAGGCTGGAGGCATGACGAACGAATCCAAATCCCCGGAGTTCTCCCCGGTGGGGCGTGAGCGCGCCATCGGCATGGTGTATGAGCATCACGCCGAGCACACGTCCCAGCGGGCAGCAATAAACTCAATCTATCCGGTAGGTGCTGACGGGGAACAAGACACCCAAAGAACTCCCGCGGTTGGCCGCTAAATAGGCCTGGCCGACTTGGCCTCGGGGGCAAGTGCCGTCAGAGGCGAAGCGATGATACACAGCCCCGGCCGCTGCGCATCTCAGCGGCGTGAGCAACGGCCTGATACAAAAGCGAGCTTAGGCCATGACGGGCTCTTACACCACTGATTGGGACGCGATCGGACCCGCCCCGTATGAGGTTGTAATCGGCTTGACAGTATCTGCGCCGCGAGCCGCTTGGCGATCCGCTGCAACGTCTCTCTCAAGTCCTCGCCATCCTCAGCGTCAAATTACGGCGGGGGCCAGATCGCGCAGTCACGAAGCAGGTCTTGAGCACTTGCTGGGGCCTGGAACGCGACCGAAAGGGTTATAACCCTCTTTTCGCAGTTAGCACTCACAGGACGAATTGAGCTGATTGGGCAAGGGAGACTTTCCGGTTCATCGTAGCCCTGAGGAGGGAGATGATGACGGACAGGAAGGGGCGCCGTCTGCATGGCGCGGAGAAGGCGGTCCGGGATATCCTCAGAGCGACGCTCCGCTCTGACGAGCGCGCGGTCCTGGATTTAGGTCTTGTGCGCCACTCCTCAAGTGGTTGCGATGAGTCCAAATTCCTCCATTTCGCAAGTAGCTAAATCTAACTCAGAAGTGTTGAAGTCGGACAAAGCGGTTGCAGGGTCAAAAGCTTCGAGCGGTTCCTCATCCGTTCAATCGGCAGAGCTTCGCGTTCCGCCCTATCGTCAAGCCTCAAGCAAACGCGACGATCTGCTTCTCGATTAATTCCTCAGCGAGGGCGAGAACGTCCCGCTCTAAGACATCGCTGGTGATCTCGTACTCTTGCAGCATAACTTCACAGATCCCAGCAAGCGACTTCCCGCTTTGGATTAGTTGCCAGACTCGCATCCCCACAGGATCAAGACCGAAATAGGTTCCGCTCGTCAGGTCTAGCAACACGAGTTCTCCGCCGACTTCCCTCGCAACGACGTTTGGGGATACAATTAAATAATTTTGCAGCATCGAGACGCACCTTTAGATTGAATGTAAGTCCTCTTAGCGCCTTTATTTAAGCCGGTAAACTGGCGCCATCACTGCATGGGGGCTTCCCGCGATGGGTTTTTCGTGGACGCAGCGCTCGACTTCGGGTGCCCAAGGTAGCAGCCTAACCCAATTACCGCTTCGCATGTCCATGGAACTGGTTGCTCGCTCGCGGCTTGCTGCGAAGCTGTTGGATAAGCGCTTGTATTGTGGCTTTCAAACTCATCGACAAAAAAGTGGGCGATGCACTCCTCATTGAGTGCAAATCGCCTGCCGGCCAGAGCCACAATTGCCCGGGGTCCCGAAGCAAAGACAAAATCCTGTTTTTAGCTGAGACAATAAAAATACGGGCGCGTGCCGCAATGGTCGCGTACGCATAGGCATTGCTGATTTCCTGGGTTTCAGATTACGAACGCAAAATCACCAAGCAGACGCTCGATGCAAACTCGCCCCAATCCCATTATGCAAGTAGAATGAGCTCTCGATCGCCTGTTGGGGCAGCCAGTTCCTGCAATCGGGGCGAAAAAAACAAGTCTCGCTGAATGTCCGAGCGAATGTCAGCGGAAATGACGCATCCCGCCTCGCCATGACGTAATGGGAGATGCGCGAGTAGGGCTTGGGGCGTGCTCGGCAACAGAGTATGACCTAACTCCACACAGTTTTCGCGCCAGAAGCCGTTTCGTTCTGGACCACGTCGGTCAATTAGCAGCGCAGCAATATACTCTAAACCGGCCGTATCGACCGGGGCGCCGTTGCTGTTCAATAGGCCAAAAAGCCCGCTCAGGACGACCAGGTTATGTCTGGGGTTAAAGGCTTGTCGAACGCAGTGAACTGCTGGCTAATATTGGGAGCATCATTGACCGGCTGCCCATCGACCTCGACCCAGGCATGGGCCTCGAAATGGCCGTCTTCTCGGCGCGTTCCGATTCGAAGGTCACTGGAGATACCATGGCGGCGCAGTAGCCATAGGAGGTAGAGAGAGCGCGTCAGACAATTTGAAGGGCCCAGGCTGTAGAATGATGCGACGTTTACCAGACGCGCAAGAGTGGTCGCTTCATCGCTCCCTAGTGGTTCTTCAGTTCGAAGCCGTGTGCGATGGACGACGCGGAGCATCTTATTCAACCCCCACATCGCCAGCGCCATCTTGAAGGCCGGCAAGAATACCAGGCCGGCGAGCAATACTTTTCGTTCTGCTCCGGTCAAGGCCCAGACCTTGGAGAATTGTCGTGTTAGACGCAGCATCATGCTCCTTATCAGATGCCCCTAGCGACTTCCCATAGTAATGTCTTCCATGTTTGAGGGAGAAGCCCGAGATCTGGCGAGGCTAGGGGCCTCGCCCACACCATTGTTATGATGAATGGTTTCCGTCCAGAGAAAAGTTGGCGTTCTGCGACCTCATCCCGGACGTAGCCGCCGACGCAAAGCTGGACTGCTGCCATCTACCGCATAGATAGCGCTGCGCTGGCCCAAGTCGAAAGCCTCTGTATTGCTAGCAGTGGTCGGACGCCGCTCAAGAGGTGTCCTCTCTCGGAACCAAGGGAACGGGCTCAAACTCGCTGTTCGGCACAGAGTTTGCCACCCGCACCCACGTAGAAGCGTCCTACAAGTGCAGCGAAGTCCAGATTTGCATAGTTGTCACCGGCCTTGCCATAGGTAAGCGGAGAGCCGTCGAGGCCCCTGCCGCGACCGCCGGCGGCCATGAGCAGCTCGTGCATGGCAGCAGCGTGCCGCCAACTATTGGTGGGCGTCAGGGGGCATGTCCGTTTGGTCTGCAGCGGCCATGCAAAGCTTCAGCGAGTAGCCGACTTCCAGACTTTCAGCCACCCCACCCCTCACAATTACTATCAGTGTGGGACGTCTAGCATGGATGTTTCTGCAGCAAGAGCCGGAATGCGCGATGCCGCGGCACACGTTGGGTCAACCTGAATGAGAATTAGTGTCACTCTCGTCATCCGGAGTACTCGTCGCTCTCCGATCGCCAGGGGCGGGCGTATTTTCGCGCAAGATATGCAAGGTCTTCATCCAGGGATAGCCGAACGTTCAAGTAGGCGATGTCAAAGGGGTTCTTGACGTGGAGGACCTTGAAGGCGGGGTTGTAGACGGACAGCAGCCGACCCTTTGCGCGGGTGAAGAAATCGGCGTGATCGAGGCGCTTCAGGCCCCGATCCCAATCGACGTTTCGCAAACTATCCGCTCTTGCAATAAAGAAATTCGCGACCTTATCGTGGACTTTAAGCCCACCAACAAGCTGCCCTGGAGGTACTATTGACTCCGTTGAATGGTTGAAGAGGTCACTACCCCTGGACTCGTGGGTAATATAGAGTGGCAGGTCAATGACCATGCCTCCCATGAGATCGATCTCGTCGTACCTATTCATGATCTTGACGGCCGCAAGTACGTCGGTGTGTTGAAAGAATACGAAGTCGTCGTCGAGGTTCAATACGTACTTGCTATTCACAAGCTTCAGTCCCTCGCTGCGGCCGGCGCTAACACCACTATCGTAGGGCATAATGTGCGCGGTTACATTGGGTATTGGGACGACTTGTCGACTGTCATCAACGACGATAATGGCAAGTTCTGGATAGAACCTGCGAATGCTATCAACGAGTTCTCTGCAACGTTGCGGGCGCTCAAACGTCTTGATCACGGCCGTAACATCACGCAAGTCGGGGGCGAAGTTCGGTTTGGTCATACTATCCATGACGCGTTGCCCCCTCAATTCGAGCTTCAGCAGCGTCATGTAAAGCGGTTCGACTACCTTTCGGAGGGGGCTGTGTAAAAACCAGCGATAGGCAAAGGCCTTTTGTTTATGCGAAAGGGGCTTCAATATTCAGTTCTCAAACCTGGATTGACGTACCGGTAAGCCACTAGGCTTGTAATATCCTTTCCAGAGAGACCCACCACTGCAGGTCAAGAGCAACGGAGGCGTTGAGGAAATTCTAGCGCTTGCTCCAAATAGCTGAAATGCTTCCTGCACGCCGCCGAGCACTAGTTTTAATATAGGCATCGCGACGACGGGCGCGCCAGTCCCGCGATGGTGGTCGCTGTAATCTCTATGTGATATTCTCCGAGCCGAATAAATTGGGGTCAGCAAATATCTACGGCTGACAGCCACGAAACTCAGTTTGAAATCGAACGAACTCGTCAAGCCCGCCTTAGAAAATTATCTTCTAAGACGGGTATTCGGTTATTCGTCGCGCCTCGAAGCTGAAGCTGCAGAAGAGCCGACTTGCTCGCAGTTGGCTAAGTCAACCAATGGCGCAATGGCGGCGCAAATAACGTGGCCGCGGTCGAACTCGGCAACATCTGCCGAAGACGGCGGGCTTGAAGGTCAATCAGGCGACATTCAATTAATCGGTCGATTGCGAATGTCGCCTGTTCTTATCTACAGGCATTTCAGCTCGACACCGGAGCCTAGAGCAGCAAGGTCGTCGCATGCACAAACATGCTGCCAAGAGGGGCGCGTTGACAGTCGTGGTGTTCAGTTTGGCCACGCGGAGTGAGGCGCTCTTCAGACCTAGAAATCATGCAGCACTCGCCCCTCGCTTTTTACCACGCTAACGCCAGCGCCGTTTCAGCCTGAATTGGTGCGCCTGCGGTTCCGTGAGCCCACATGCCCTGTTGGCCGAGAATGGCATTTTTCACCTCCGCTAATCGCGCAAAATCGCGTGGGAAACCGAGGGAGAAGACTGGGACGTGTTGCGCGATTTCGCTTGCCGCATGGAAAATCAAAGCGGCACGGTTAGTATCGGTGACATCAAGCTGGAAGCAGTTCGAAACGATTGCCATGCAGGAGGCCCGCGGCGAGAGGCGCACGATCTTGACCTCCTGCATTTCGCCAGTGGCGAGGACGTAAAGAGCCGCCACAGGTATAGGTGCAGTCGTGGCAAGTGGATTGAGGGGCAGGACTCGTTGCTTGGTGCTGTAGTGTGCCATCGGCGCAACGGTTGGGCGTTGCTCATACAAACCCATGAGGGTTTCGGGCCAGAGGCGAAGGCTCGGGTACGTGGGTACGGCCGAAAAAATTCCGCGCTCAGCGCTTAGAACGATGCCATCATCCGAGAGAAGCTCGGCCCCGTCGGCGGCGAAGGCCGCAGAGAGGGTTGATTTACCGACCCCGGAAGCGCCAGTAAAGCCAATTATATTGCCGCCTACGCGGACTGCAGCGGCATGAAGCACGGTCTCGCCGAGATGGGCGAGTATGCGGGGAAGCACCTGATCCAGCAGGAGGTGTCGCAGGGTTTCCGGATTGGCCTGTTGGAACTTACGTACTTCAATGAGGTGGCCCTGCTTCAGGCACGTAAACTCGGCGAGACCGGGGAATTGGAGCCGCAAAGCGTGTCTCGAAGTTATCCGTTCCAGTCTCATGCCGCCGTCATCGGGAGCCCACTCGTGAATCTGCTCGATGCCGAGAATGCAAGACGAGTTCTCCGCTGACGGCCGAATAAATAGACGCGATTGCCCAATATCATCGGGCACCCGAGCCGCTTCGAGCTCTGGAAGCTCGATCTCGCTCGTGATCAGAAAGTCTGCGAACCCGTAAATGAACTCCAAGTGTATAGACCTATGAACACTGACGATCGGCTAAACGCAAAAAAAACAGAGTGATCAGGGAGTTCCGTTCAATCTTTACCTTCAGTGTTGCCCTGGTTCTCGGTGCCATTTTTTGTTCCGTTTGCAGTGAGGACCTTGACGTCGCCGTAAACTTCAAGCTTTGGTGACCGGTAGGGCTTCTTCGCAACCCGTACGGTATGATTTGAGCTGTCATTGCTGATTTCATTCATGATCATGCCTCACAATAATTGCTTCGTAGACAGGACAGAGGTTCGACTCCCCGTAATCCGCAGTTGACTGATTGCGCCCTCGTCACCGATGGCCCATGACGAATTTTGCGACGAATTCTTAATTTGCGCACTGAGCGAACTCCTAACGCTCCAGGCACTTAAATCTGCCGACAACTAGCCTGTCAACGACCTCTTTGGCAATCTAACCAGCGGGCGAGGAGATAGATCTGAACAAGTTGTTGCTTATTCAAAACAGATAGCGTGTCGCTCGCCTCCAGCAATCTTCGCATCGGCTCTTTCATGGGCTCAATGTCGACATATGGGGCCACGCTTTCCAGGGCCCCCGGTGCGGCGTTCCGTAGCTGATCACGCTGGGTGTCCATCACGGCGTTGGTGAACGCCCAACCCAGATGCTGCTTTCCCCGTCGCCAGCGGACTGCTTCGGGCAATCGGCCGGCCATCGCGCGGCGCATAACGATCTTTGGCCAGCCATCAGCGAGCATCTGCTGTGCCGGAAGCGATACGCAGAACGAGATTACTCGAAGATCAAGAAAGGGATCGCGCGGCTCAATCCCAACGCGTGCAGCTTCGCGCTCATAGCGCTCGCGAGCAGCCGTTCGGTGGAACTCGAAAATACCGCTGGCGCGCCGCGTTGCGGAACCAGGGTCTACTTCTGTGGCACGCTGCGCGCAAGCCAGCTCAAAGCGCTCCAGAAGGCGTACACGTTGGGCAAATTCTGGGCTGATGATAGAACGCTGAAGCGCTTCCCTTGCGATGTGACGTGATCCGGCGAAGCGCCGACGTAACCGGCGGGCCCAGTCAGGGGTAATGGCTGTCTGGGCGCTTTGGAGCAAGAGCAACGCAGGCGAGACATCGTCACCCCAAAAGCGGCGCGCGGCGAACGCTTCGCTTGCTGCTGTTTTGAATCTTCCTCGCCGCAGTAGAAATGGCAAGTAGCCGCCATCACTCAAAACGCTATCGCCCGCCACACCATCGAGCACGGCTCGAGCACCGGCTAGGTGGGCTGCAAGATAGACGGCACGCGGCAGCGTCATGTGGGTATCAAAAGGAGTCGGCGGGTTGAGAAACAACTTCGCTAAATGTGAAGTTAGGTTGCCGAGCGCGCGATAATCAACAAAATGCGGCTCGATTCCCGTCATGCCGGCGGCCGCGTAAATGCTTCGGGTTTCTTTGCATGCAGAATGCTCGGGGCCGACCGCAGAGAAAGTTCGCAGCGGAGGTTGGCCGTCGTTAGCCAGTATCGAACGCGCAACGGCGACGACGGAACCTGAGTCCAAGCCTCCGCTTAGCATTGCGGCCGTGGTGCCGCCGCCACGCAGCCGAGACTTAACTGCGTTAGTGAAGACGTCGAGGAAGGCCTCCGCATAGGCCTCGTCTGAGGAGAGGCGCAATTCGCTTGGCAGCTCAAACGTCCAGTAGCGCTTTATGCATAGTCCTGCAGGCGTGACTGTCAGAATGTGAGCCGGAGGCAAACGATAAACGTCGTTATAGAAGGTGCTGCACAGGTCAATTCCTTCCAAACCGTCGACCAGCGCATCCGCGATGCGGCCCTCATTGATGCAGCAGGGGACCGCGGGGAGTGCCAGAAGGGCCTGCGCGTCAGATGCGAAGACGAAACCGGTCGTGTCAGAATGATAATAATGGAAGGGCCGCATGCCGATGCGATCACGGGCACAAAAGGCTTCCCTGCGCCGTGCGTCATAGACCGCAAACGCGAAATCGCCCTCGAGATGTTTGACGCAGTCGTGACCCCAGGTCTCGTAGGCTCGCAGAACCAGTTCAGAATCGGCGCGAGTGCGCAACCGCACGCCCTTTCCCAGCAGGTCCTCTCTGAGCTTCGACCAATTCCCGAGGTATCCGTCCAGAACAAGGACCAGAGTTTCATCTTCGTTGGCGAGTGGCTGGTTCTCCTCGTGTGACTCCTCTGTGGTGCGGAGCAGGCAGTGGCCTAGCAAGACCGATTCTTTCCACCAAGAATTGATTCCGTCGGGGCCGCGATGGCCCATCGCGCCCGTCATTTTATGGATTTGGTTGAGGTCCACCCGCCCGCCATCGAAGCGAATAATACCCGCAATCCCGCTCATAAGGTGAAGACCTTTTTATCCGTCAAAAGTTCGTCGCAGCTCGATAAAATGACAATAGGGTGCGACGTATCCATCGGTAATTGATCATGCACCAACGAGCCCTCCATTTGCGAGCCTTAGAACTCGCTGTGCCAAGGCCAAGCTAGCCGGGCGATGTGTGATTAGGATAACGGTCCGTTGCTCAAGGCACCCTTGGCACTTTTCGATGAATGACCTTTCCCCCTCGGGATCAAACATGGCGGTCGCCTCATCGAGCACCAGAATGGGTGGATCCTTCAGCAGCGCGCGCGCTAGTGCGATACGCTGACGCTGACCACCTGAAAGCCGCACACCTTGGTCCCCGATCACAGTCTGATAACCCTTCGGCAAGTTCCTGATGAACTGATGGGCCTGAGCGAGCCGCGCCGCCCTTTCGATAGCCTCAGATTTGGCGCCAAGCTTGCCGAAGCCGATATTGTCCCAAATACTGCCGTTAAAGAGCAGTACATGCTGGGTCACAACTCCAATCTGGCTTCTCAAGCTCCTGAGATTTACGTTGGCGACATCAACACCATCAATCAAGATGCGGCCTGATTGAGTCTCGTACAACCTCATGAGGAGGTGCGCCAAGGTGCTTTTACCCGCGCCATTCTCACCAGTCAGCGCAACCGTCTCACCAGACTTTATCTTTAAGTTGAGGCCCTGAAAGACTGGTGGGCGTCCAGGATAGGCGAAGGTGACCTCCTCGAACTCGATTTCGCCACGCACGGCCGGCAGCGTTTGCCCACTTCCCCAAATGGGCTCGGGACGTTCTGTTAACACGCTCTGCAGGCGCTCGAGATGCCCGCGCGTAATCCGTGCTTGACCATAGATGTTGGCCAGCGCGCTGACCGGCCGGGTCAGCAGAGCGGTATAAAGGAGAAAGCTCACAAGTTCTGCGGGGGTCATCGACCCCTCCCGAATCTGCGCGCTCCCTAGCCAGAGAAGAAGGACGACCGCGGATGCCGCTATGAACTGCACTGTCGGTTCCAATGCGGCATAGATCCGCTGCTGCGTCGTCCGAAGGGTCAGCACCCGCCTTACTCGCTTACTGTGACGCTCGGATTCCGTGTGTTCCCGCGTAAAGGTTTTGATCGCGGGCAGCATGCTTAACCCTTCCTCGGCTGCTGCGACGGCATCTGCCTCGGCCTCCTGCACTGCCCGGGCGAGCGGTCGCAGTCTTCGACCCATCACCTTAAGGAGCAGGTAGAAGAGCGGAACGAGCAGGGCCACGACCGCCGTCAGCATCGGTTCGATGCGACTCATGAGGACAGCCGCCCCTATCACGGTGAGGATTAGGGGGACAAGTCTCAGCAACGTGCCTGTCAAAAAGCCGGATAGCTGAGCGACTTCGTAGGTGACGAGGGCCAGCAGATCGCCTTGCTTCCGCTCCTGGTGAAATCCGAGGGGTAGGGCCTGGAGATGGTCGTAGATCCGGGACCTCAGGTCAGCGAGGATCTTGGCCCCAGTCGCACTCAAGATGTAGCCGTTGATGAACTTGATCAGGGCCTGAACGGCGAAGAGGCCCAGAAGCGCAGCGAGCACGAATCCGAGATTGCCACCCCGCTCCGTCAACAGTCGCCCTGCGAATTGTCCCCCCAGCCAAGGCACGGCGAGCGCAGCCGCCGTCTCCAGTAGCATTAAGCCGCTGCAAAAGGCGAGCGTAACCCAGTAGGGACGTGCAAACCCGATCAGGAGGCGCAGGTTCATTGGCTGCCCAGAGCACACTTGCGACGGTCCACAAACCGTATCCAGGCCCGGCGTGCGTATCGCAAAGGCAGCGGCTGGTCCCGGGCATCGGGATAAATGCCGCGCATATGTCCCTCTGGCGGAAAGACTAACTCAGAAGCAAAGCGCAGACGGGCTGTTGCCTTGAGCATGGCAAGGAGATCCATTTAGCGTTCTCTCATTCGAATGGCGGCCAAGCAGGCCACTACAATTTCTGTTGTTCCCGGTGTGCTTCGCTCAGAAAGTAGCTCTTCCGGCAGTGCTGCTCCGAAACAGCATTGCGCGCGCTCCTGCCCTCCTGGCAGTCGGAACATAGCGGTCTTGTCCGAAAGTCCTGCCGTTGCGCTGTCTTAAGGCTGCCTGCCATAGGGTGGATGTCGTGGAGCCAGGTCAGGCGATCGCCACTGTCATTTGCCACTCCGTCGCCATCGTAGAGATTTCTCTCGCACGAACCGCGACAGCTAGACTAGTAATTAGGAGACGGCGTCTGCCATGTCGCCGAATTTGCTCTTGCCGAACAGGTCCGGTAATTACGGTAATATCTCCGAGAGCCTCAGCAGAACATCCGGTGTCACAGTCACGGTTTTTTTCGCGGGGCGGAGGCTTCACGTGTTCGAAGTGCCTACGCAAGTAGCCAGCCACTTAGTACGGCATTGCGTAACTAGGGAACACGCGAAAATTCACGCTAGGCTCCGCCGTAAATTTGCATGGCAATGGGATGGGATCGATGGGACAGGTCTTGCTATAAATCGGGTTGACTGAGCACGTAAACCTGTTGATGTAGCATCCTCTCGCCGCGCTCCTTTGGATCACCATTGGGGTATGCAATCTGATCCCACATGGGAAGCCTGGGGAGATTGATCAATCCGTATGAAAAGAGTGCCGATACAGCGCGAGGCTGTTGATCTCGTCCTGAATCTCCTTCGGGCGCGGTTCGACAGTTCAGTCGAATTGGGCACTGTCTCCAGCGCAGCTTTGCTCATGGACGTGCTGAAGTTCGCAGGAGAGCAGGGCGTAGCACCGGCCCTCGCGGAAGGCTTACGCCGAGCGCGCATTACAGGTTGCGATCAGACCGCGTTGGAGCCATTCCTTGATGATCTCGAGAAACGCAATTTAGAGCGCAACCTCCGATTCCGTTCAGCCGCCACCAGTCTCTCACGACTGCTTTCCGTGCATGACGTGGAGTGCGTATTCCTGAAGGGAGCGACGCTCCTGTTTGGGAGCAATGGGCCCGCCGCGTGGCGCGAGATGACCGACTTGGATGTGCTGGTGATGCCCGACAAGGTCGCACGCGCGGCCGAAGCGTTAAGCTCCGAGGGCTATGAACTGGCCATGGACCCGTCCACATATCGGGAAGAGTTCCATCATCATTACGCGCCCCTTTGTCATCCGGAAAAAGGCGTCACGGTTGAGCTGCATGTTCGGTTGGCGAAGGACCCGCGGAATAGTGTTGTCAAGGCGGAGGAAATTTTCGCGAGAGCTGAACAATTAAACTCTTCCGAGGGTCCCATCTTCATCCCGTGCGCCGAACACCGCGTGGCGCACTTGATTGCGCATGCGCAAATTAGCAATTGGGGGTATCCGCTCCGGCGCATCGTTCTGAGAGATGTGGCGGAAGCCGCAGAACTCAGCTCGGATCCATCTATCGACTGGATTGAAATCGAAAAAGCTTTTGCTTCGATTGGGGCAAGTAGGGAGCTAGTGAGTTTCTTGCGTGCGGTTTCAATGCTTGTGCCCAGCGCGAGGGGGATGGCAAAAGCAACGCAGAATACAGACCAAGCTTGGGCACGTGAGGCTGTGGAAGCGTTGTTCGTGCCTCAGAGCTCTTGGACATTGGTTCCGCGCATCATGCGCCAGTATGTCAATTCGTTTGTCCGCAACCCCGTCCGTTTAAAAGTAGCGCTAAAAACGGCTACAGATGCAACGCTTCGCAGGCGACTGATTAGCTTCAACAGGAAGCGGATCGGCTGGCGGAATTAAGTTTGTTCGGCAACCTCTTAGCAGGATAGCTTTAAGCACGGAGCAAGGAAATGCGGCGCGACTTTCGATGCTTCAGCCTTTCCTATCGATGATACGCAGGGCGCAAATATCCTCCTCGTGGTTTAAGCCAAATTCCAGAATTTCAAAACGCTCATCAAACGTTTTTCGAGCGACATCGAGAAATGCGATGAATGTTTGAAGATCCCAGACGTGATAGTGCGGTGCTACAGGCTCTCGCCGCTCGACATATTCTTCGATTTTCCGCTTGTCGGTTAGTTTCTCTACGTTGATTGCCAAATCGCGGTAGTGTTCCTCGGCTCCCCAGTCGGGTCCCTCTAGGTAGTCACGCACAAAATGCTCCATAGGTGTTGTTGCCCGCAAAGCGTCTCGCGTGAACCGCTTGTCTGGGACGGCCATCAAGAGGCACCCACCAGGCCGAATCTTGTTCAACCAAGTCTCAAGTGTTCGCAGCGTTCCCGGAACGTGCTCCAAAACATGAAAGGCAACAATAAAATCTTGGCTTTCATCACCAATGCCATTGAGGTCTTCCGCGTCTGTAACAATGTCCACGTCAACAATTGTTTCATTCCTGTAATCCGGAAAATCGCTCCAGTGTACCTTTGGTACTCGATCCACATATTGCACATATGCCCCCTTGGGAATAAAGGTGGGACTGGCGAAAGCTCCAACCTCAATGCCGCTACCGCGAAGGTATTTACGCGCAAGAAGAGTGCGACCGAGGCGCCGCGGATGAGTGCGTGCGAACGGCTCAAGAGCACGCATCATCACGCCTTCATAGGCAAACATGCCAGGTCGAATTAGTGATTTCACCGAAGGCATCATTTGGGGGGCTCCTTTTTTGACAGGCTTATGCCGCCTAGCATTCTTTTTTTGCTTAAAGATGGAATTAGATGGGTTGTACTTTTCCGCAATTGGCTATCGCCCACACAAGGGGTTGCTTTGACCATTGGGGAGAACGTTGTGACGTATGTGAGTGTGATAGCGAACTTGAAGAACTCCGTCAGGAAGTAGCTTATCGAATTGTTGGCGTCCCCACTAGACAAGCTCAGCCGAACAACATGAATATCAGGAAGAGAGCTCTCAAGGGCGAGCGAGGCTCGTGGCATATGCGGACGGGAGGTGATCAGGAGAAGTGGGCCTTCTAGGCGGCGCGCGGCATACCAGCAGGCTGTTTCAGCTGCATTCTGCAGCGTCGTGTTGGCCTGCTCTTTAAGAACCAATCGGCCGATCGCGAGGGCTCTTTGAAGACGGACGTCAAGGCCGAATTGTCTCCCAAACCCCCTCTTTGTCATTCCAGCTTTTTTATTTACGCCGGAAATTAAAAGATGCTCGACGCGCTCCTGCCTCAGCAGTTCAAGACCTGACTTGATCCTATGAAATTGTCCGGTAAAAACCACGGCGTTTCCTGGGAGCGTTTCTTCCGTGAAGCTAGACGCGAGGCGTTTCTTAAAATCAATCCCGGCAAGAATGACGAGAATGGTGACGAGTATGAGCGCGGTTGACACAACTTTATTGATAGGTGTCACAGCACTCCAACTGTAGCTGAGTTATCAAGCCCTTCAGCGCGTCCTATTGCCTGTGACCGGCTACACCGACCGAATGTCCACATTACTCGATGGGACTATGCTGCCCTTCCCAGCTTGTGGGCCGGTGTTGGCCTTTGGTTTGTAAGGCATTCCCGCAATGTCTCAAGGTAGGCATTTATGACCAGGCGCTCATCGAATTGACATTCCATTTTATACCGACCCGCGGCCCCCATGGTCCTTCGCTTCTCAGAGCTCAGATCGATAACTGAAATCATTTTTGCTGCAAGGTCGTCTGCATCTCGGACGCGGCACAGCAAGCCTGTCTTACCGTCGTCGACAACTTCGCGACAGCCTGGCACGTCGGTTGTGACGACCGGCTTTGCCATAGCGGCTGCTTCAAGCAGTGTGCGCGGTGTGCCCTCACGGTAAGATGGCAGCACAACGCAGTCCGATGCTGATATATGCGGGCGGACATCATCGGCTTCGCCGAGGTAATCAATTAGCCCTTCCGCAACCCAGTCATCGACATCGGCGCGCCTGACTGCGGTCCGATTTTCAACATCGAGAAAGCCAAGCAGTTGGAAACGGGCGCTGGGCCGAGCGCTTTTAACGATCCGCGCGGCATCAATGTATTCACGGATACCTTTGTCATAGAGAAGTCGTGCGATGAGCAGGAAACGGCATTCGTCACCAGCTATCCGGTTGCCGGAAGGCGCGGTTGGTGCGAACTGCTTGAGGTCGATGCCGGATCCTGGCAGCAGGCGCGTCTGTGCCGGCTTGACCAGGCCTTGGCTCAAAAACAGGTGCCGATCGTCGGCGTTCTGGAAAAATACGCGTGCCGAGTTTCGGAAAGCCGTACGATAGAGTCGCTTGACGATTGTGGTGATCCAAGAGTCTCGAATGAAGGCCGTGCCAAGACCCGAGACGTTGTTGATCACTGGTATTCCAAGCCGCTGCGCGGCAAGAGAACCGAACACGTTGGGCTTGATTGTAAAGCCAAGGAAGGCGTCAGGCTGCTCACGTCGTAGCGCGTTGAGATAGCGTAGGAAAAGCGACGCATCGGCTAAGGGATTGGTGCCCTTATTGTCCATGGGAAGGGCCGTGAAACGACACCCCATCGCCTCTAGCCGTGCGACGTGCGAGTCAGGTGGTGCGAGTGCAAAAACTTCGTAACCTTGCCGCCGGAGCGCTGCGATTAGGCCCGCCCGAAAGTTAGCGATGTTCCATGCGGTATTGATTGAGATTGCGATTTTCATGTGAAGCACTCGTGCTTTTTGAGCATGCGGAAAAGCCTCTTGGGAGCGTAGTGATATCCAGTGCGCCTGTAATCGTCCGGACTTAGGCATGCAATGCCTCGGCCGATTGGAGGCTCCTCAGCCTGGATTAAGCTCATGTTCATGACGATGCCGTGATTTCTTGGAGCAAATTTTGTTGATAGCGCTGTGTCGCTGAAGTCGTCACGCTGTCACCAATGATTTAGACGCCGCAAGCAGCAGTCATCGGAGCCCCGTTCCCCAACCGCAGTAATCGGCAAGCGACAGTTAGTACTTCCATGATAGCCAAGTCTGATATGGCAAGTAGCACTGTTGGAAATGGGAGGAGTTGGCAGTCCAAACTAACAGCACGAGACCGAGAGCTAAGTAGGGGCATGCGGCTATTAAACTGCCCTGGGGGCCCCGCGGCACGAGGTATGGTAATCGCGCCATGATCATCAGCTGAATTGGAGTAATGTAGTAGCCAAATCGGTCGCTAATTACCGATGAAAACGGAAGTATTGCCAGTGTTCCGATCATAACCCAGGAGCCGATTAGCGCTACATTGTAGTCTGTTGGGAACCGCTCCTTGTATTTGCGCTTTAGGGCGATCAAGAAGTAGCCCCCGACCATCGCGAGCATGGCCGAGCGAAAAATTGCTCCTCTGGCGTCTATTCCGGTATTAACGTAGCGGTCGGCATAGAACTCCACTGTGTCGCTCAGCAAGAAATAGGCACCGGGCAGTACTAAGATGGCGGAAAGAGCGATGCTAGCCAAAGTTAATCGGTACTTGACAAAGGGCCCGAGAGCTAAAAACACGATTGCGCTGGCGTGAAACAGAGCCGCGGCTGCGACGAGCGCGACGAAGCGGACTAGTCTGCGGTCCTGCATGGCGATGAGGGCGAAGCATATGAGGCCGATTGCAGCCGATTGCCGAAGCGCCGACATCGGCATGTTAATGATAAGTACTGGGAACGCGAGCACAAGAAAGGCGAGCGGATCGGGTTGACGCTTTGCGAGCGCAACAAGCCCCAAGAAGAAGGGTATTGCCATAAGGACGTTGAGGTATGGATACTCGAATCCGAACGCATGAAGTTGTACGATGAGCCACCAGTATGCCGGCTCGCGTTTCTCTAAAGCGTAAGATGCATCCCAATAGCGCGTATACTCGAAGTGCCCCGCATAGCCGAACCAGTCGCAGCCGACTTCATAGCGGAACGCAACGAACGCAAATATCAGAACGGTAAGAAGCGCAAATAACATTCGGCGGAATGGCATTCGCCCAATGCTAACCGCGCTTCCGAGCAGCGACGTCCCGTATATTGCGAGATAGATCAATTAAGCCCGACTAGATTGAATAGCTGTGCCGGCATCGGTGCCAACCCTGTTGGTTTGACATAGCAGGTGAATTCGACCCACAACCGCAACGCGGTGTTTGCACTATTCGTGCGTGTGAGTGTGCTGCAGATATTCACCGCATGTATCTACTGACGAATAAACGCTGAATTAGGCGCGGCCGAGGCTGCGCGTGGTTCTACAATTTCTCGGCAAGCGGCATCTCAAATGCTTCTTGTGGATATTCCGGCGTCCAGCTCGTTGGGGCCAGGCCAAGTCCGACCGACCATAGAGGTGTGCCGAGAATTCACGAACTGCGGGGCTCGAGTAAACTCTCAAGTATCTGCTCGTAGGCAAATACCGCCCGGGTGATATCGAACCGGGATTGGGCTGCAGTTCTTGCCGCTTGTGCCAACCGCTGCCGCTCATCATCGTCAAAAATCAGCTTGTTCAATGGCGCATACCAATCTGATCCCAACGTCAGATATCCGTTTTTACCATGCTGTACGACGTCCTTATTGAAGCCAACGGGTGACGCGACGACGGCGCAACCGACAGCCATATACTGGATGAGCTTGAATGAGCACTTGCCGCGGCACCAGTCGGTGTCATCGAGTGGCATCACGCCTATATCCAGGCTTTGCAGGAAGGGCAGTTCTGCCTCCGGGCTCCACCTTATGAATTCAACACCTAGGTTCTTTGTCCATGTCTCCGGCGCGCGATCGCTGCAGACGATGAACTGAAAAGGCGCGCCGTCGAACCGCAACCTTCTCAAAGCGCCTTCAAGTGCTTTAAGGAATTTGAGGTTGGTGCTTGTGCCAATCCAACCGATACGCACTGGCCGCTGCAAGGGCCGTAGGTCCGGCGGCCGGTAGTGTACGGTGTCGAGACAGGTGGGGATGACTGTGACGGGAACATTTTCTGGTACGTGGGAGGCTAGCCAACAATTGCCAGCAACCACATGGGCGCTTGCGTTCATTACATTTTGAATTGCCTGCCTACGTAGCGGATCTAAGCGCCCATCGTCACATTGAAAAATAGCATCGTCGAAGTCGAAAACGAGGCGCCGGCCTCTTTTCGTGAGGACCTGTTCGGGGACGCTTGACCAAGGCAAAGCGAGCCGTTGCGCTATGATCGGTCCTTGAGAGGCCTCGCATGCCGTACGCGCTGCCCTCAACACTTTGCAGACGCCCCAGGTAGGCCTTTTGTAACGACTTGCTTGTGATGGATTGATCGAGGGCGCCATACGCATTCTTAACAGTCGTATGCCAACCGCGTTGAGCTAGGTGCTGTGCAATCGGATGCACCCTAAAGCGTGACGATGGGACAAACCGACCACCAGAATAGAATGTCACCCTACGGTGATCGCTCATCAGTTCCACCAACCGTCAGTTTTTTAAAAGCCTGGTACTCGCGTGGCAGCGGTGCGCCAAGTCACCCAACAGGATATATCGCTGCCAAGCAGTTTCAGTGCGCTTCCATGCTTCGAACAGCCGTGGGTTCCAAAGCGCCAGCTATCGCACGGGCTCGAAATTTCCGAGTTGCGCTGGAAATATTCTGGGAGTTCAGTCCCGTCATCGAGTGAAACGAGCGGCTCTGAAGTCGCGCAACAGTGTCCCGTTAGTTCAGGCTGTTCTTAGGGCATGCGTGATCGCATTGTTGTAGGAGGCTATGGACCTACTAACGTTAAGATATTCGACCCCGAACGCACGCGCTTGTGCTGCGCAGGCATCCCGTTGCGGAAGTGCTTCTCCTACAAACCACTCGGCTGTTTTGTCAATTTCCCTGCAGACGCGTCTACAATGCGCCGCGCAAAGGACAGGCCTCTCAATTCCGGCAGTAAGGCATTAGGCGTCGCAACGACGGGTAGTCCAGACAGCAGAAACTCGCCTAATTTTGTTGGCTGAAAGGCCTTATTGGAGAAGGTATCTCTATATAGGCAAAGACCCAGATCGCAGGCCGCCAATGCTCGGGCCATTTGATCGTATGATAGGCGTCGAATTACTGGAGCGTCGGATAAGCAATGACTGTATTGCGTGAAAAAGTTTGCGGCGACGTCCGGTTGTCCGGTCAGGACTAGGAAAACCGTATCTCTTCGCAGTCTCTGCACTGCCGCAACAAGCATCAGTTCGATTTCGGGGCAATATTTGCTTCCGAAGGAACCGCTATGGACAATAACGGGCGCCTCTCGTGGAAGTCCGAGTTCAGAGCGCGCCCGTTGCCGTTCGGCCTCTGACAATGGTTGAAACTGATCTGGGTCGCGCCCGTTCACCGATACGAAATACTTGTGCTCCGTAGGCTTTTCGTCATAGCTCCGATAAATAGCACAGGCTTCGGCTGTGCGCCCTATAACAGATCGAGCGCGTGTGATCATTTTGCGCTCATAGGACTTCAACATGCGGTGGGTGAGCGACTTTCTAGATCTGCCGCCAAAATCAATACGCTCGTCAGCCGCTAGGCCGTCGGCGTCAAAAATACATGGTAGACGTTCGCCGGATTTCGAATGGGCGACCGCAATTGCTGGCATAAGACTGCGTGGCATCAAGGCGTCAATCGACCAGCGAGCAACGAGTTCATCGATTTTGCGACCGCCCAAACGCGCTGTTGTGTAGGCTCCAATGCCGCCTAGGCTGCGTGTCACTGCAACCCGTTCATAGGGGACATCGGCCTGCTTGCAGGCCTCCACCTGGCGTGGCGTCGGCTCCTCCTCATCCCAAGTGAACTGGAGCACATGAATCGCTATGCCATGGGCTTTCAAGCCAACGAAGATCGGCAAGAATAGCCCTTCCAGATAGCTCACCTGAGGGCCATCCCAAGTAATATACAGTACCCTTCTAGCTTTCGAGCGTGTCATGGCGTGAGGCTGCGATAGAGATGATCGATTTCGCGACAATATCGATCAGCAGAGAATTCCCTTTCTGCTCGCTCCCGTCCGGCGGCACCGAGCGACACGCGCTGGCCCTCATTTTCCAAGAGTGCGCCGATCTCGTGTGCCAAAGCTTGCGGGGCGCCGGGCGGGACCAGACGCCCAGCCCGACCCTCGTCCAGCACGAAAGGCATCCCCCCCACTTGCGTAGCCACAACGGGCACGCCCGCCAACATGGCTTCCACCAACACAAGCCCGAATGCCTCATGCGCCGAGGCGAGCGAAAAGACATCCATTAGTGGATAAAACTGTCGCGCATTCGATTGATAACCGGCGAAGATCACCGCTTCGGAGACACAAAAATCTTTTGCCAGTTTCCCGAGCGCATCTCGGTCCGGACCATCCCCAACGATTAGCAGTTTTACGCGTGGGAATTGAGGCATTAGCAAAGCCAATGCGCGGATAAGATCGCTAAAGCGCTTGAGATCGTCGTGGAGTCGTCCGACGGTCCCAATAACTTGGTCTTCTGGGCTGAGCCCAATCGCGCTTCGCAACGCGCTAAGCTTTTCAGGTCCCACCTGTGGTTGGGGTAGCACCGCATTGACGATGACGCGCACCTTGGACGCGGAGATTTTCGCCGTGTCGCGAAGGTAGTCCCCGACTCTCGGGGAGACCCCAATGACCGTAGTGCTTCGTAAACACATACCCCGCAAAAGCAAGTTGCCGCGCCAGCTGCGGTAGCCTGGATCGGAGGTCTCCTCCGATATTACTGCTACACCCGGCATCCGCAGACCGATGATGTTGGCCAGGGCTACGCCTTCCATCACAGCGCCATGCACGATATGGGGCTCATAGGCACGCGCGATTTCTGCAGCCTTGCGGTGCCACGCCCAACTTAGGATGTTGGGCGCCAGCCCTATCTCGTGGAGCTTCCACCCTTCGGCCTGTAGCAGATCTGGCAAGGGGCCACTGGCTTCCTGGCAGATCAGAACGTGTTCGTAGTCTTCACGCGGGAGGCCCCGAGCCAAGAGGAGCCGCAGTTGCTCCACGCCTCCAGAAGCGACCCACCCCAGAGTGTGCAAGATCCGACGCTTGCGGCCGGCTCTTCGAAGGCGTCGAGGAGCGACAATCACGATTTATGCTACCAATTTGTCGCGCACGAAGCGGTCGTAAAGCGCTTCACAGTTCTGCAGGTATATAACCGGCGCAAACCGCGCGATTACAGAAGCGCGAGCCCGCTGTGCTATTGTGGAGAGCTTAGTTTCATCGTTGCGCCAAGCCTCTTCTATCAAGTCGGCCAATGGCCCCGGTTCAGGCGAAGGAAGGAGCCAACCCGTTACCCCATTTTCGACAATCTCTTGCGCGCCGCCGACACCGGAAGCAATGACCGGTAGGCCCGCTGTCATTGCCTCACAGATCGCTAAACCAAACCCCTCAGAGAGAGAAGGCTGAAGATAAAGGTGGCAGTCGTCCAGCACCTCGAATGGTCGAGGACGAAAGCCCATTAATTCGATCCGGTCCTGTAGGCCCAACTCGGAGATACGTTGTTTGAGCCGAGGGCCCTCCGAGCCGTCTCCAACAACTCGTAGCAAAGAGTCGATGCCCCGGTCGCGCAGCAATGCCATCGCCTCGACCGCAGCCATTGGATTCTTTACCGGCTCGAGGCGACCAACAAAGCCAAGCTGCAAAGCCCCATCTCGCTTCGGGAATGGCCGCTCCGGCTGAACAGCGACGGGATTATAGATGACTTCAACATGCTCAGGCACCGCCTCCCCTGTCTCAATAAGGGAGTTCTTTACGGCCTCAGAAATCGCGACAACTCTGTCGCAGCGCCGGTAGATTTGACGAAATGCACGCCGCGCCCAAGGGGAATGTTGCGGAAGACCGATCTCCTCGGCCAAAACAACGGCTACTTGGGCCAGGCGGCCGGCTAACACGCCATGGAAATTAGCTTCTGCTCCATGCAGATGTAAAACGTGTGGCCGCAGTTGGCGGATCAGCGACGACAGCATGCGCAAGGCTGACCACGAGGGGATAAGTGGCTCTGCTCCCAAGATGAAAGTTGGTGCACCCATTCCCTGGAGCGCATCTGACGCTGATCCACCACGCTGTATGGCACAGAACATGTGACTGTAGCGCGCCTTCGCGGCGTTTTCCGCTATCAGCATCATTCGACTCTCCACACCACCGAAGTCGAGCGAGGTAAGCACATGAAGGCACGTCCGTGTCATCTATGATTTTACCCAGAGAAAGTTATCACGGCGGAAACCAACATCCGCTCTCGGAGATATTTGGCGCCATTATACGTCGCCATTGCGATAGATATTGTTGTCCTGAAATGGCCTTTGGGGTGATCGGTGTTAGAAACTCGGTTCGGGCTCGAGTTGCTTGCTATCGCGCTATTATTTTCCAACGCAAAGCCTCTTAGATCAGACCTTCTAGCAGTGCGCCTCGATCAAGGCGAGACGTCAGCTCATCGGGTCTTTAGCGATGTTCTCTGGTGCACCGCCATCAAGGGCAAGCTCGCAGGCATCGCGTCGCAGATCGCCGGACGGCCCCCCTTGTGATAGCACGAGAAGGTAAGTGCACGAAGTATTTCCACGGCAGCGATTTTTCGGTAAGGGGCAGAAATCCTCACGGGCGCAAAGCATCCATGAAAGCGCTTCTCCATCCCGAGAAGCCCTCATACCCCCGATCCCACCACAAGGCGCAGATTCCGGATAGCCGACGCCAGCGGGGCTGCCTGAACAAGGATACGCGCCGCGTTAGAAATGCAGCTTTTTGATCGATCCCGGCCAAGGCTTCGGCTTGGCGATCATTCATACCCATAGCGGCCAAGATTTCCGAACGGTCCAGCAGACGTCGCTTGAGGATGGACAGGTTCTCGAGCTCCGTCTCCTTTGCCGCGCGGAAATTTTTTTGCGACGCGACCACGATCCCATATTGAAGCGGGTGCACCCGAACCGGCCGGCTCAGCACCGACTGTGAAGCGTTTTCGCCGTGACGACGATACAGATGCAGCGGCTCTGGCAAAAGCTTTCGAACCTTCAACGTGAGAGCCAGAGCGTTTATCCAGAAATCGTGCTTGATGGACGACGGACCCGGGATTGGCAGGATCACCTCGCGCAGAGTGGCGCGGAATGCCATACAGCATCCGGCGCGCATTTCGTCTGGCGACTGTCCCGCGGCGAGGATATTACCAAGCTGCGTAACGGAGGCCGGCTCCAGATCGGCAGTGGCCACAACCATATCGGAAATCACAAGCCAAGTCTGCGGTTCCTGCTCAAGGATCTTCAGCATGGTTTCGATCTTGTGAGGGAACCATTTGTCATCCTGGTCGCTCAAGAAAATGACGTCGCCCGAGCAGAGACAGATGGCCTTCTCGAAGTTTTTGACGTAACCGAGCCTGGTTTCGTTGCGCTCAAGGCGCACCGTAAAGCAGGCACTCCTCTGAAACCTCTGCAGAACAGCCCACGTTCCATCGCTTGAACTGTCATCGCATATTACGACTTCGTCAGGCGGACGCGTCTGTTCCAGGAAGCTTTCTAGCTGTGCTTCAAGGAACTCTGCACCATTGTATGTGGCGAGGGCAATCGAGACGTCAGTCGTGTTTGCAACCATTGATGCTTCTTAAAATGGCTTGCTGTCAGCTTGAGCTTATAGGCGAATGCAACCCGAGAGACGCGCCGATTTCCGTTTCTCTTAATGAAACCTGTTTTCTCTCCCAGCGTGCAGGCGGGTCTGACCGCATGCAGCGGACGCTCCTGGTTACGGCTCACCACGTACCCTCGCTCGCCCCCGCCGAGCCGTCACGGTCAAAAACTCCGAGCGCTTCGTATCGTGACGGGATCCACCTAATTCTCCGGGCGACAGAGTTCGAATATCGACCAGCTTAGCGTGATCGTATGGAGAGTGGCCAGCCGCCATCAGAGCGCTTCGAGTAGCCATTTCATAGAATATATCATGCCGATTCCTAAACACAGGATCGGTAAAACCAACCTCTAAGAGGGTACGATGTAATTGCATCCGATTTGGCAATGATAAATGCCGCGGAACCTCAAGCCCCCGCCAATATGAACCGAAGAACTCGTGACCCAGGGAACTGATATTGGGCAAATCGAGGTATAGAAAACCACCCGGTCGGAGCAGTGTACACAGTATCTTAAGTGTCGAAACTGGTTCCGGTACGTGCTCTAGCACGTGAGACAAAGTGACCGCGTCAAACGTGCCCGCCTGATCCAGCCAGACCTCCGCACTTCCGTTTCGGACTTCGGCGCCACAACCTGTGGCAGCCGCGCGTGCGCTTGGATCTGGATCGCACCCGAACGTTCGCCAACCAGCCTTTTTTGCGCGGGCCAGAAACCTGCCGCTGCCGCATCCGACGTCTAGAAGGCGCGCTGTTTGTGTTTCGGTTGGATGAGGAAGCCATCTGTAGCGGGCGTCTAATGCCATTCGAACATCTGGAAATGGGCGAAGCAGCCACGCACCGATTCGCACACCGTTCTCATACGCTGCGCCGTACTGCTGATTTTGATAGCCGTTAGCCAGAGCGTTCCGCAGCGCGCGCCATCCCGTTCTCTTGGGCTCCGGATCTAGATTAGGGCCTGTGTGCGTATAGTAGTTCAGATATGCAAGGTGAATGGTTTCCTGATTGGGGCGCGGATCGAGATAGCCCGAGCTGCAATCTGTGCACTCCCACATCGCCCAGCGCCCTGGCGCACACCGAAAAACAATATCAGTCAAGCCCTCGTAAAGTATCTCTCGCCGAGTCGAAGAGCACCAGGGGCAGTGCCCGACGTGTTCTAATCCATTCTCGGGCCAATCACTCGCTAGATCCGTTTGGTGTTCAAACTGCTATACATGACATTGTAGTTGGCCTCTCAACGCGATGGCTCAGGTTTGTCAAGCGGGTACGATTGATCGTACTCGTGAAATCTGCTCTGCAAATCCCGGCGGAATGTGGCGGGCGCCCCAGAAGGCAAGGGCGGCTGCGATGCCGGCGAGCAGCAGCCAGCGACCGGTTGCATCGATTGGATTCGCGAGGCTTACGATTGCTGCCGAGATGATCAACAGGCCGGGGACCGTAAGATGGGTGCTGTGCCTGCCATCGAAGCCGGCGAGCCATCCAAGAATGACGGCATCGGCGGTGCAGCGGATCGTCCAGGCAAACGCCGCGCCCGGTAGTCCAAACAGAGTGAGGCCAATGAACAATGCAGCGAGATACGGCACGACTTCGGCCACATGGGCCTTGGCCATTAAATCGGGGCGCCCGGTGCCCTGAAGCACCACGGCTGGTACGCGCGCTAGCGCATTGGCCCAGATGCCGATCAGAAAAATATGCGCGACACCGGCGGCCTGTGCCGCGAATTCGTGACCGAGCCAGACGATCAGAAACGGTTCCACCACGACAAGCGCGACGAGCACGATGGGCGTGATAAGAAACGCGAGCCACGACAACGCTCGCTCGGCGAGTTCGATGCAGGCGTCGCGCTCATTGAGCGCTGAAAGCCTGGGAAACAGCGCCGACGTCAGGCTGGCCGGCAGAATTAAGAGCCGTCGCAGCAGATCGTTGGGGACTGCGTAGTAGGCAACGGCGGCGGTTCCTAGGGTTGAGCCGATGAGAAAGCGATCGAGCGTGACCATAAGGGGACCGATCACGCCGGAGACTGTCACCCACCCGCCAAATTTGAGCAGCGATGGGACCAGTTGACGGTCGCCACGTGCCGGGCCACCCAGTGGTACGGCGGACCAGCACAACCCGAGCGCCAGCATTACGGAAGCGAGGTGCGCGATCACAACAGCGCTCAACAGCCATGGGATTTCAACCGATATGCTGAGGGCGACCAGTAATGGCAGCAACGCACTCAACACCGCGCCGACCGTCGTGACCGCAGCAAGAGACACGAAACGCTCGCGACCCTGCAAGGCTCCCGTTAGCACGCTTCGAACCGCGATGAGCAGCATGAGAACAGAGATGAGCGGGATCGCGGCGACAAATTCAGCGCGGAGGCTCTCGTCCCCGAATGCGATGATACCGGATGCGCCCCACGCGGCGAGTGCACACACAGCGGCGCCGATGGCGCCGAGACCCAAGCTGGTCCAAAGGGCCGTCCAGAAGACGCGCTGACGCTCAGACGGATCCCCATTTCCCGTCGCAGCAATTCGGTGGGCCGCAGCCGGCCCTGTGCCAAAGCTTGTGAAGGCGAAATAGCCGAGGATCGCCCACACGAGCGCCAGAACGCCGAAACGTTCCAAACCAATCGTCGGCAGGTAGAACGGGACCACGATCAGTGTGGTCGCGATTTGCGCGCCTGACGATGCGAGGCTGATTAATGTGTTGCGCGCGATGCTCACGAGTTAACCGGAAGAGATTGTTGAACGAAGATAGGCACCCATGTCCACCGCTGTTTCGTTAACAGTAATAGCCTCGGTACCACTGGACGAAGCTGGCCACTCCGTCCTTAACGGGCGTCGCGGGCTTGTAGCCAACAGCGCTCTCAAGCTCAGAAACATCGGCAAAGGTATCAGGTACATCGCCAGGCTGCAGAGGTAAAAGCTCTTTGATCGCCGGCTTGCCGATGGCTTCTTCGAGAGCTTCGATGTAGGCCGTGAGTTTCACCGGTGCATTGTTACCGATGTTGAAAATACGGAACGGTGCATTCGACGTGGCAGGGTCGGGTGTTTCACTCGACCAATCCGAGCTCGGCTCCGCGATCTGGTCCGAGGCCCGTATCACGCCCTCGGCGATATCGTCGACGTAGGTGAAGTCGCGCGTGTGATTGCCGTGGTTGAAGACCTTGATCGGTTCGCCGGCGAGGATAGCCTTTGTGAAAAGGAAAAGCGCCATGTCGGGGCGACCCCACGGGCCATAGACGGTGAAGAAGCGCAAGCCGGTCGTCGGGAGGCGAAAGAGGTGACTGTAGGCGTGCGCCATCAACTCGTTGGCGCGCTTCGTTGCCGCGTAGAACTGGAGGGGGTGATCCACGCCTTGATGTTCCGAAAACGGCATCGCCGTGTTGGCACCATAAACCGATGACGTGGAGGCGTATGTCAGATGTGGCGTGGCGTGATGCCGACAGGCCTCGAGGATGTTCGTGAAGGCGACGAGGTTCGACTGCACGTAGTCATGCGGATGCGTGAGACTATGGCGCACGCCCGCCTGCGCCGCGAGATGGATCACGCGATCAAATGTGTTCTCGGAGAAAGTGGCGTTGACGGCCGCCTGGTCGGCAAGGTCGGCGCGCACGAAGGCGAAATTGCCCGAGTTTGAGATTCCGGCGGCCTCGTGAAGGAGCTCGAGCCGCCGTTCTTTCAGTGCCGGGTCATAGTAGTCATTGACGACGTCGAACCCGACAACGTCGGTCCCCACGCGCAAGAAGCTTTCGTGCAACGTGGTAGCCGATGAAGCCGGCCGCACCTGTAACGAGATTGCTCATAGTCAAAGTCGCCCGTCGGTTGCGTCACGTGGATAAAGGCCCTTGACGTCAAACAATACTGCGTTGGGTCGGCCGAGCGCGCGTGCGCGTTCCACTCCGCCTTCGATGAATTCCTGATGGCCAACAGCGACGATGACAGCATCATAGCGCCCGGGTGCGGGCTCGGCTGCTTCGACACGGAGCTCGACCTCCTCAAGAGCTTCGTCAGCATTAACCCAAGGGTCCCAGACCTCGACAGTCGCATTCAAGGACTGAAGCTCGCGGATGACGTCGATGACGCGCGAATTCCTGAGGTCCGGACAGTTCTCCTTGAACGACAAGCCCATCACCAAAATGCGCGAGCCGACGACTGGAAACCCGCGTTTCATCATCTGCCGGGCGACACGGTCCGCCACGTGCGCGCCCATTCCGTCATTGATGCGACGCCCGGCCAAGATCACTTCGGGATGATAGCCGATCTCCTGAGCGCGATGCGTCAAATAGTAGGGGTCAACGCCGATGCAATGGCCGCCGACGAGACCCGGCTTAAATGGCAGGAAGTTCCACTTGGTGCCGGCCGCCGCCAGCACGGCTTGGGTGTCAATGTCGAGCTTGTGGAAGAGGAGGGCCAGTTCGTTCATCAGGGCGATGTTGAGATCGCGCTGCGTATTCTCGATGACCTTGGCGGCTTCCGCAACCTCGATCGAGGCCGCTTTGTGCGTCCCCGCTGAGATGATTTCGGCGTAGAGCTTGTCAATCGCCTCAGCGGCTTCCGGCGTCGAGCCACTCGTCACTTTCGTGATGCTCGGAAGTCGGTGCTTCTTGTCACCGGGGTTGATGCGCTCGGGGCTGTAACCCGCGAAGAAGTCGCGATTTAAAACGAGGCCGGATTCGCGTTCGATAATGGGCACGCAGTCGTTTCGCGTGCAGCCCGGATAAACTGTCGACTCGAAGATAACGACGCCGCCTGGTCGAATGACCTTGCCAACCGTTTCGGAGGCGCGTTGTAAAAAGGTAAGGTCCGGGCGATTGCTTTGGTCGATGGGGGTCGGCACGGTGACGATGAAGACGTCGCAGGCTTTGAGGTCATTAAGATGCGTCGAGAACGTGAGTTGGCGTGCCGCAACCAGGTCTTTCCGCTCGACCTCTCGGGTCCGATCGGTGCGGGATCGCAATTCTTCGATGCGCGTCTCGCATAGATCGTAACCGATGACTGGGCGGACTTTGCCGAATTCGACCGCGAGCGGCAGGCCGACGTAGCCGAGGCCAATGACGGCAATCGTCTTGTCGCGCAAATTCATGGTCGGGCGAGGTTGGGGCTCGATATTAAAGGACATGCCAGTTTCTGTTCATGAAGGTTTTAATCCGTGCGTTTTGATCGGTGGCGGGAGTGCTGCGACGTCCAGTGCATTTGTTCAGTTTTTCTGCACACGCCCGGCGATAGCTACCGCACTTCGGGTGAAAGGCCTCTCTCCCGAAGACTTTGTGCATTGATTGTCTTATCCGTCGTCTTCTTTGCGACGGCGGTCATATTCAAGCAGCCGCCGGCTGCGACCTCTTCGGCCAATCTGCAGCGGCCAAATTGACCGGAGTTTGTCCCGCGTATGCTTCTATGCAGCCGAGGGGAAGTCCCTCTCAGCGGTTTGCTGAGGCGCCTTATGCGTCGGGCTTGAAAGTTCGTTGTCCAAGACGCCCGTGTTAGCGAGATCGTGCCAGGCGCGTGCTATGTAAACGGGCGAAATCCTTTCGCCGAACAGAACAATCGGAACGGTGCGCAACATAATGCTGACATCCAGCAGTAGGCTTGCGTTTTGGACGTACCAAACGTCGAGCGCTGCCTTGTCGTCGGCTGAAATGGCGCGCCCCCCAACAACCTGAGCCCAGCCCGTCAAACCAGGGCGCACCAGTAATCGGGCGCGGTCCGTGTCGCACTGATCGCGCGGCAGGAGGGGGCGCGGGCCGACGAATGACATGTCGCCTCGGAGAATATTGAAGAGTTGCGGCAATTCATCGAGCCGCGTGCGACGCATAAAGTTACCCAAGGCAAACGTGCGCTCGTCGTCGCTGAGAGGCTGACCATCTGAATTGTGAGCCCCCTCCATGGTGCGGAATTTATAGAGGCGGAAGGCTCGCCCACCGAGCCCCGGTCTTTGCTGCCAGAAGACAACTGGTGAACCAATTGCAGTTACGAGAAGGGCGCTAGCCGCCAGCATAATGGGCGCAGCAATGACAAGTAGTATCAAGGCTCCGCAGATATCAACGGCCCGCTTCAAGGACCAGTAAAGTCGCGCAGCATTGTTCTTCGCGGTCCCGTCGCTTAAGGCAAAGCGCACGGAAGCCGTTTCCTCATTGTTGTAGTTTTTAGGTTGCGACGCTTGTAGCGGTTCGTCGTTGCCTAAGCCCATTTGATCGATGAGAAACTGAACTTTGATCGAACCGGACCTTTCAATTTTCAGGAGGGCGGAGCGGGCCTCAGGGGAGAGGGCGTGGAAAGGCATCGTCACGGCAATGCGGTCGACCACTATGCCGTGCACTTCCAAGTCCCGAAGAACATCGTCAATCGCTTCGGGGACCCCGAGCACTTCATGAGCCCCGATACGCCGGCCGACGTGTCTCGCTTTGCGCCCCAAGAGGCCAACTACTTTGAGGCGGCGCGGCGCGAAATCGGCTACGGCTTGCAGGTATGTTTCGGCTACGCGAGACAGGCCCACCACCAGCACGCTTTCCGCATTCTTTTCCTCTGGTTTGAGGTCGAACGGTGTCACACGCGTCGCCTTGTTTCTGCGCGACATGTGACGCTCCCGCGCCAGAACCCGCGATGCGACCAATGCCACAGCGGTAAGTAGGCCCTGCAGGAGCGGCAATGACCGTGCGACCCCCTCGAGGCGGTTAAAAGTGAAGGTCAGGCAAACGGTACAGATGACAATTGCCACTACGGCTGTGACGACGCGCCTGTAATCTGCCGTTGAACTCAATCGCCAAATGCATTTGTTGAGGCTAAACAGTGGAATAATGGCACACGCTGCAAGCGCGGTCGCTGCTGCGTAGGGGACGAAAGCCTCCCAATGCGCCGGGGACACGTCAAAGTTCTCGCGCAGCATTAGAGCGCCGACTGTAGCCAGCAAGATTAGCGCAAAATCAAGGACGAACGATCCCGCCGACCGCATCCTACTTCCCCCCAACCATCAGCTTGATACCCCGCTCATCACCGCCAATGCTGCAACGCACGCTTCGTCAACTGATTCTTATGGTTGTCATGTGACAGCAGGCAAGTGGTTATGCGTTTGTGCTGCAGGGTTCCTCTTCTTATCAACAGCTCTTTGTCAGGAGCCTCGGTCCTCCCCCCCGGGAGTTCGCCACGCTTCCGGCCACTCAATGTCCTCACCCCAGCGCTTGCGTGGCTTCGTAGTCGGCGCCGTGTTTTGCGCGACCGAATGGCTCTCGTCGACCTTTTTTGATGCCCTTGCCTCTGTTGCTCGAGGCGCTACCGTTGGTGTTGGTGTTGGTGTTGGTGTTGGTGTTGGTGTTGGTGTTGGTCTTGGCGATGGATACTGCGCGGCTGCTGCTCTCGGCAAGAATGTTCCTGCGTCCTTGGGGATTGAGCTCAGAGATGGCGAAGCCGTTTGCTCTTGTTCGAAAAGTGGAGGAACCAGGCAAGCCGCGCAGAACGCAAAGACAACTGAAAGAGCTGTGGTTCGTAGCGGGTAGTCGACCAACGAATGCGCAATCAGGAGTAGGAGAACAAACGTCGCGGCACGCATAAGAGTGACGTCGCGTTGAGTGAGATCACCTTGGGAACCTGACCACACGTCTAATGCGCGCCGCGCCCACCAAGAGACAAATGCCAGTATCAGCACAACCCCGAAGATGCCGGCTTCCAAGAAAAACTCGGCAAAGTCATTGTGAGCGCGATTGGCAAAACCAGAAAATAGGTCCTGCGTCTTCTCGGCAATGGCGTATACCGGCACGAAAGAGCCTATGCCGGTCCCAAAGGGCAAGCTGGCGGCCGCCGTCTCGAGTGTTGTCGCTGAGAATACGACGCGCAAATCTTCGAGCGGGTCGCGCTCGAAGCGCGTCAGAATGCGCTGCAAACCAAATACCGTGGCAAACAACCCAGCGAAACCGATTGCGGCGAACATGATTTGGCGGGAGCGCGACGCGTGGGCAGCGTCTGCTGGCTCCCTGGAGCTCGAGGAAAAGCGATCAGCCAGCACAATGAGAGTGATCCCGACAAGTGCGGCTATGGCGAGAAAGACGCCCGCGCGTGAGCGGGCCATGGCCAAGCCTGCGGCGATGGCAGCAAAGATTGCGAGGAGAGCGAGGAGCCAAAAAATCGCGACGGTATTCACGGCGCCTGGTTGCAACGAGGTCCTAATTGCCGGCATCAGCCACACCGTGACGAGGGCGAGTGTCACATAGAGAAGGGCCGCGAAGTGATTTCGGTTGGCAAAAAAACCGACTGCCTCGCTGTTGTTCGTGAATTCAAACAGCCTCAGTGGGCTGCTTGGGCCCTGCGCGACTTGCAGCAGCCCAATCAAGAGGCTGAGGACCCCAAAGCCGAGGAGGACATCATTCAGGCGTAGCCTGGACGCGCGATCCAACTGAATAACGGCCGCGAAAATTGCAATTGGTGGCAATATTGAAGCTGCCGCTGCCCAAGTCGCAGCGGGCGTTAGGGAGAGGGTTCGCCACGTGGTCTCACTGAGGATTTCCCGAGGCGTTGTTTCCGGACTGAGCGGGTTGGCGGCGAGTGTTGACCACACCCCCGGAGGTAGCGGCAGAAGTTGGACGGCAAAGACAAGGAGCAGCCCGATAATGAACGCCAATGAAGCCAAATAGGGCTTCACAACTGACTTGCCGCTGAGAAGGGCCCACGCGGCCATCAGTAACAAGGGAATTGCGATCAGCTGCGCCGCGACGTCGCCCATGAAGCCAGCGCGCGTCCCCCCGCCAAGCGCAAGAGACGCGATCAAAACGAGACACGTAACGGCAAAAAGTGAGAACACGAGGTTACGCCGCTGAGCTGGATCGAGAGTTAGGGGCTGGCTGGACGCACCACGTCCTTATCATTGCCGTTGGTTGCGGCGATGATGGCTCCAGCGCCAATTAATGTGGCAGCGCCGAGAAAGACGAGGCCCGGCCGCGCAATGGGAAAGTATGCCCCACCCGGCCGGCACTCAGGGTCTTCAGGGACCCTGTAGGTGTTGCCGGCGTAGACCGTAATTTCACAGTTTTCGTAAAATGTGATCGTTGCGCTTCCGCTCCGGACGAGGACCCTTTGGCCAGCGAATACCTCGGAGCCGACGGACACCGATTTGAAGCCGTAGCCCCGATTGACCGTGACCCCCCCATCGGCCGAGGAAATAACCGCCGCGTTTGCTGCAACTGTACAACTCATAACGACTAGCGTCGCCAATACGAACCTGAATACCATACGCCAATCCCCCGCAACATTTGAACTGAGTAGAGCTTCACCTTGCCCCAGCTTTCTTGCGCTACAAGAACCGAAAGTGCCGGCTCGACGAAGCCAGCGTTACAGCTAAACCGTGTGATTCGGAGGGTCAACGCAACGCGTGTCTCTTATCACCAACAGCGTTGCGGTTGATCTAATCGACGTCATTGAAGTTGCTCAGGCGCAACATTTTCTTGCTTGCTTCGGGAACAAACTCTTCAGTCCACGCGAAGGGTCCTAGGGTGTTCGCGTTAGCGCCGGTCGGCGTGCGCTGAAGGGGGGAGGTCGCATTAGAGAAAAAATGTCTCTCGCGCTGAAGAATTGACGCTGGCGCTTAGAAGGTTTCCTGTCGATTTCAGGAAATCTCCTAACGCCTAGTGTAAAATCTCCTAGCGCCTAGTGTAAATTGAGAGCTTGGCAGGCTTACGGACTTGCGGGGAGTGGTCGAAATGCTGCGCCGTCATTGTCGCCTGACCCATGCGCAATCAAAGCGCCAATGCCGATTATCGCTCCCGCACCAGCAACACTTATCCCGAGGAGGCCTAATTGGGAGAACTCTGCTGGTGGGATGTAGGCGGCGCCACCGCATTGAGGGTCCTCGGGTACCTGGTAAGTCTCTCCATCGAAGATCCGGATCTCGCATTCAGGACCGAACGAAATGGTGGCCTCGCTGCCCTTTGTAACCATGACGCGGTTGCCGGCAATCAGCTGCGCGCCAACACTGGCCGGCACAAAGCCGCCACCTTTGTTGACTGCGGCTGCGCCCGCAATTTGTACAATCTCGGCTGTATGATTGGCTCCATTAGCCGAGATAGCGCTAATCGAGATGGTCAGAGCCACAATTAATGCTCTTAAAATCATTCCCACACCCCCCAGACTATGAAACATCTGGCTTAAGGCCACTAGGCCGCCAAATTCTCCCTTATTTATGGATGTGTTATCTGAGTCGGTGGAGGTTGTTATAAGCTGGGCAAGTTGTCTTGTCGGGCATGTAGCCGAAGTGCCACAGATTTATGACCTATAATGCTTGCAGATAGCTGAGATCGCGAAAGGCCGGCAGTCCGTAGGCTGGAACGAGGCACCTTCCGAGCTTTTGCACATATTTCCGCTTCTCCATCCCAAATCTTGCAGACCTTTGTGTAGCCATGTGACAGGTCTTCGGGGGCGTGGCCTTGGCTGCCCGGCGGCGGGCGTGTCTCCTATCGTCATACTTGTGCTCGATTTGGCGCAAAAGACACAGTCGGTTTGCTGTCGAGTGGGATAAATCTCGGGCCTTTTTTTCTTTCCGGGAATTGCGTGAGAGGGCGGCGATGTACGATTTACACAGTCACATTCTGCCGGGGATCGACGACGGCGCGGAAAGCCTTGAGGTGGCTCTAGAAATGGCTAGAGCGGCTGCGGCCCAAGGCGTTCTGTCGATGGCATGCACGCCTCACATTCTACCGGGGGTCTACGAAAATTCGGGAGGTCCAATCCAGGAAGCCGTGTCCGCGCTGCAGACGCATCTCGATGAGGCCGACATCCCGCTGCAGCTCGTCGCCGGTGCCGATAACCACATCACACCAGATTTCGTCGGGGGCTTAAGGGGCGGGCATTTGCTAAGTCTCAACGGGTCCCGATATGTTCTTGTTGAGCCGCCGCATCACGTTGCACCGGCTCGTCTCGAGGACTTATTCTTCGGTTTGTTGGTTGCTGACTACATCCCCATCCTCACGCATCCGGAGAGATTGCGATGGATTGAGGACAAATATGATGTCATGCGTCGGCTTTCCGATCGCGGTGTCTGGATGCAAATTACATGTGGCTCCCTTAGCGGCCGCTTCGGACGACGCGCACGGTATTGGGGGGAGCGGATGTTGGGTGAGGGTCGTGTGCACATCCTCGCAACGGATGCGCACAACATGACAAAGCGTCCCCCGGACCTTGCGGAGGGTTATCGCTTCGCAGAGAAGCTGGTTGGGGAACAAGAGGCCCGCGATCTTGTGGTCACGAGGCCCTACGGTATTCTCTTGAATACGGCACCTGGGGAGCTGCCGGTTCCTAACGGGACTGCAAAGAAGTTTGAGGAAATTGGGGTGGATCATGGGGACGCACAGACTTCTCACAATCCTAGTCGCGGGGGTATTGCTAAGCGGTTGCAGCGGCTCCTCACTGGATGAAGTGAACCTCGGGTCTCCAGGGCTCGGCACCGAATTGGCGGGCGGCGATACGAAGAGCTCAAGCAACAACGAGGCTGCGTCGACGACGAGCGTCGAGAACCCGGTACCCAGCATCCCGGTGACGACAGCCTCGTTAGGCGGCGCGACGAAAGCATCTGTATATAAGCAGCCGGCCAAGGGTGGCGCTTCGAATGAGGCCGCAAAAAAAGCCGCTGCTAAAGTGACTGCGGTGGCCGATCCCAAGAGCCAGGCCTACAAGATCGGCCCAATGGATGTCCTCGACATCACCGTCTTCAAAGTGCCGGAGCTGTCAAAGCCTGTGCAGGTGTCAAGCATAGGGACCATTAACTTGCCGCTCATTGGTGAGAGGGTGGCAGCGGGGCGCACCTCCCGCGAAGTCGAGCAAGAACTGGCGAGGGAGTGGGGGACGAAGTATCTGCAGAACCCACAAGTCACGGTTTTCGTGAGAGAATACAACAGTCAGCGGATTACGATTGAAGGCTCAGTGAAGAAGCCCGGCGTCTACCCAATCCAGGGCCAAATGACGCTGATCCAGGCGCTTGCCACGGCCCAGGGATTGGATGAAATCTCGGACTCAACAGTGATTGTCTTTCGAAACGAAGATGGCAAACGCGCAGCGGCTCGGTTCGATGTCGCCCAAATCCGAGCAGGCGATGCACCGGACCCCAACTTGCAGGCCGGTGACGTGATCGTCGCGGGGAAGTCATTTGCAAAGGAGTCACTTAAGAATGTCTCCAAAGTGCTGCCCTTTGCGAGCTTGTTTATGCTGCTTTAGAGCCGGCACGAAAGTTTGGGTGTTTGCATAGTCAAATGGAGTGCTTGCAGTAGTGTCGGACGCGGAAAACAATCCGATCCCACCCGAGAGACACGGCGGGAACCTCGTGCCGGTTGCTGGTCATGTGCCAGCGCAACGCGGTCGATATGCGTATGGTCCTAATGAGGTTCCCGGCAACTTCGAGCCCGACGGCGACGACCTTGCTGCGACGCTTCAGTTTGTCCTCCGATTGGTCTTAAAGCGGAAGTGGGCGATTATCGCCATTACTGCCGCTTGCGTCATTCTCGGCGGCGTCGTCACGCTTATGAAGACACCTTTGTATGCCGCTGCGGTCCGACTGCAGATTGAGCGGACCTCAGCTAAGATTGTTGAAAGCGGAGATGTCTCTGCCCCCGATCGAAATTCCTATGACTTTCTCCAGACGCAGTACGAACTTATCAAAAGTCGGGCGCTGGCCGAGCGTGTCGTGACGGCTCTTCAGTTGGATGCCAATGCCGCCTTTTTGAAGGGCGGCGTTTCACCTGTTGGGGCGCTGCGTAGCTGGATCATGGGCTCCGAAGATGCAGAGAGCGCCCCATCAATGAATCGGAAAGCGGCTCACAGCATTGCGACCGGTCGTGTTTTGGGTGGTGTTTCGGTTTATCCCGTGCCCGGCACGCGACTGGTGGATGTGAGGTATCTTAATGCTAACCCGGCGTTAGCTCAGAGCATTGCGAATGCCTACGGCGAGGCGTTTATCGCGTCCAATCTCGACCAGAGGTTTGAGGCAACGAGCTACGCGAAGACGTTTCTTCAGGATCAAATTAAGCAATTGAAGATCCGCTTGGAGGATTCTGAGAAATCGATGCTCACGTTTGCTGAACGCGAGCAGATCGTTCAAGTGAATGAGAAGGGTTCCATTGCCGAGAGCAACCTGGCGGCGGCCAATGCCACGTTGGGGCAACTCATCTCCGAGCGGATTAAGAACGAACAAGCTTGGCGTCAGCTGGAGGCGGCGAAGGGGATCGACCTGCCGCAGGTTTTGTCGAACCAATTGATTGATGGCCTTCGTGCTCAGCGCAATAAATTGGAACGTGAGTACGAGGAGAAACTTGAGACCTTTAAGCCCGGCTATCCGAAGATGGTGCAGATCGCCTACAAAATTAAGGAAATCGATCGTCAACTCGAGGAGGAGGTTGAGACTATCCGTGGGTCTTTGAAGGCAGCTTACGAGTCTTCGAAGCAGCAGGAAGTCGAAATGAAGAAGCGGATCGAGGAACTGCGCGGGGAGGTCCTCGCTCTGCAAAGGCGGAGTGTGCAGCACAACATCCTTAAGCGAGAAGTTGAGAGTAATCGTAAGCTCTACAACGATTTGCTGCAGCGTTTCAAAGAAGTGGACATTGCTGGTGGCGCCGGAACGAATAATGTTTTCATTGTTCAGCGCGCGAGCCGCCCGGGTGCGCCGTCGACGCCACGCCTCTCGAGGGCGCTTCTATTGGCTTTGGCCCTTGGTCTAGGGGCAGGGATTGGTGTCGCCTTCCTGCTCGAAACTTTTGATGATGGAATTCGCACACCCGAAGACCTCGAGGAGGTTTCCGGACTGGCGACGCTAGGCGTCATCCCAAGAGCCGCGACGGCAGAGAAATTCGGCGGTGAGCTTGCGAACCCGCAGTCGGCGGTCGCTGAGGCTTATCGGTCAATGGCCACTGCGCTTCAGTTTTCTACGGAGTCGGGATTGCCCCGTTCCTTGGCATTGACGAGTTCGGGGCCGGGTGAAGGAAAATCGAGTACGGCGTTGGCCCTGGGTCGCCACTTTGCGACAATTGGCATGAAGGTTTTGCTTGTTGATGCGGACTTGAGGAAGCCCTCTCTTCACCTCAAGCTTGGACACGATAATTCCTCTGGCTTATCGAATTATTTGACGGGGTCTGTTGCGCCGCCAGAAGTCATACAAGAGACAGATCATCCCAATCTTGCCTTGATGACGTCGGGTCCACTGCCTCCAAATGCGGCCGACCTTCTGGCCGGCACGCGGATGTTGTCATTGATCACCGTGGGTTTAGAAGTCTTCGATCTAATTGTTATCGATGCCCCGCCAATGCTTGGCCTCGCGGACTCGCAGTTGCTTGCGACGGCAACGTCGGCCACCGTCTTCGTTGCGCAGGCAGGAGGAGCTCGAAAAGGCCAACTGCGGGCGGCGCTGAAGAGGCTCGAGTTGGCTCGCGTGATCCCGATCGGTGCTGTCTTGACGAAGTTTGACAGTAAAGCAGCGGGTTACGGCTACGGCTACGGCTACGGCTACGGGGATGAGGCGTATACCTACGGTGCCAGGCTTGAGGATGGCGCGCGCAGTCCTTTGGAGACAGGGCTGGCGAGTGCGAAAGCGAGTTGATGATGCGCGAGCCAGCGGCACTGCAAGCGGCTCTGGTGTTAGCGAAGCGGCCGGCACAGGCTCGCGGGGCGCGGCGTCTGCCTCTGCCCCGCGGAATGACGTTTCTGCTCGAAGTGGCCTCGGGCGATGAGGGGGCTCTTTCAGCAGCTCGTGAGATGACCCAGCGCACAGATGGTGTGCTACGCGATGCAGCCGGGTTTTTCATCGAGCAGGTGTTACTCACCGGAAGTCCCGACAGTTATCGCGTTTTAGGCGGACGCGCGGACGACGCTCGCGCGACACTGCGCCGGCATATGGTCTTGTTGATGAAGTGGCTTCATCCGGATGCCGCAGCCCAGCACGGCACGGCGGCTGACGTTGACCGCAGTGTTTTCGCGAACCGCATCGCCCAAGCTTGGGACAACTTAAAGACGACCGAACGGCGAGACGCCTATAATCGGAAGTTAGAGCGCGAGAAGCTCGGACATGATCGTGCCTCCAGCGCGGCACCTTCCCTGAAACGCCGGACGGGTAAAGGAGAGCTTCAGACGATAAACAAAGGTAAGCCTCGCGCCCGGCCTCCATTGCAGATGAAGCGGCGGCCAGTACCAGGATCAAAACCAAGCAGCTTTCTACTCGATCAGTTTGCTCGGTTCTTTGGGAGGCCCCGATGACGTTTCTGAGCTTGGTGCAATTCACCTCTCAGGGCCCGTCTCAGCCTAGCGCTTGGAAATGCCTTTGGGCTCATCCCATTCGGGCTTTCCTCCTTGCCGTTGTGGGGTGCCTGCTGACGTGGCTGGTTGTCTCAAAAAGTCTGCCTGTTGTTTGGGCGGAGAAGGAGCCGGAGCTCGCCGCGCGAATTCTTCCCGAGCATCCAGCCGTGCTGTTGGCGCGCGCGGAAGAACGCCGCAAGCGCCTGATGGCACTTGTCTCTTCTGAGATGTCCGATGAACGCGGTGCGGTGACAGACGGGCCCCAAACAAGTGGCGCGGCTCGTTTCGTGGCGCCTGATCTTTCACTTGACGAGGATGCTGTTACTGCAACCGATCGAAAAACGCTGCAGGAAGAGATCCATGCCCTAGCCTCAGAGGTCCTCCGTCGAGATCCGTTGAACGCCCGTGCATTTATGCTCCTCGCAGAGGTTAGCGAGGAGCAAGAGGTGGCGCGGAAATATTTGGAGGCAGCCTTCAAACTGTCCAGACGGGAGGAGACGGCAGCGTTCTGGCTCCTCAATGAAAGCTTTCAAAAAAAGGATACGCCATCGGTTCTGAATTACGCCGACGTCATTTTTCGAACTAAGAGTCAACTGGCGCCTTATGTCGTGAGTTATCTGAGCCAACTTGCGACGGATCAGGAAAGTCGCGGATTGCTGGTCAAGAAGCTCGCAACCAATCCGACGTGGAGAGGCTCCTTCTTTTTAAACCTCCCAAAATCGGTGCAGGACCCGAAGGTGCCCCTACTTATCGTGATGGACCTGAAAGGCTCACCGCATCCGGTCACAGACGCGGAATTGAAACCCTATCTCAACTCGCTCTTGGTTCATGGACGCGAAGAGCTGGCTTACAGCGCTTGGCTTCAACATTTGCCATCAACCAAACTTCAGGACCTTGGTCATTTGTACAACCCGGGGTTCAATGAGCCGACCAGTGAACTTCCTTTCAATTGGGTGATAACTAACCCGCGTTTCGCGGGTTTTGAGGTCCACCCGCGAGCGGGGTCACACGCTAACAAGGCGTTGCAGCTGAATCTCGGTCCCGGCCGCATCAAATTCGGAGAGGTTCGCCAGGTGTTGATGCTGTCTCCGGGGAAGTATCGGCTCGAGGGTTCGCTGAAGGGAGCGCTGAAAGGGCGCCGAGGTGTGAGGTGGCAGTTGCGTTGTGGGAAGCGGCTGAAGGACGTTCTGGGACAGTCGGAACTCCTCCTTGGGAAGGGGCTGAATTGGACCACGTTCTCAGTTGAGTTTGTAGTTCCCAATGCGGACACGTGCCGCGCGCAAACCCTTAGGTTGTTCCACCACGCCCGTAGTGCCTCCGAGGAGCTCATTTTCGGCGAGCTTTGGTTCGACGACTTGCGGCTGACGGAGGTCGGAGATTTGGCCGAAGGTGCCGATGGCTAAGCCTATCGCCGATGGGAGAGAGCAGAACCACAACCAGTGTCTTCGAGGACGATGTAGCTTTCTCCGTCCGGCACGGTTGCCGCGCAATTGGAAGCAAAATATGTTGTGACGCTGCCCCGTCGCGCAGCGAGGACGCGATTGCCGGGTGGTAGAGTGGCGCCTGCGCGAGCCGTTGGAGGCCGGTGTCTCGATCAATCGCAGCCTCGCCCTTGACGGATGTCGCCACAGCAGCTTGGGCTGCGACCGTAAAACTCACGGCCATCATCTAAGCCAACCAGTCTCGAACGCTGCCAAGAATTTGGAACATTGCGGGCCACTTACTTCTACGCGTGGTGAGACTTTGCCGGTTCGATGAATGATGCGTTGCGCGCTTGGCTTTCCGAGGTGGGTTACGTTGAGGGCAAAGGCCCTGAGGACGCATGGGGAAAGATCAGGCCGTAAATTGCCACTCTGCGAGAGAGTTTCTGCAGTCCATCGCGAGGAGGGTAGCTGGCCGTTTTTCGCCTTAAGTGAGGGCTCATGGGGGCCGGATCAGGGGCTCGCTGGGGGCGCGTCGTCGCTCCCGCCGCCGGATTGGGCGACCGCGATTATGATGCCGGCGAGGATGCCCGCACCGGCAACCCAAAGCCCGATCGTGTCGAGCTTAACTTGATCGGCCTGCGTCAGCCGCCCCTCGGTGTAGGCCGCGGCTTCGCATTGAGGCTCCTCGGGGATTCTGTAGCTTTCGCCTTCGAAGACTGTTATCTCGCAGTCGGGAGCAAAGGAGATGGTGACGGTGCTTCTGCGCGAGGCCATCACGCGTTGCCCGGGCTGCAATTGTGTGCCGATATCGATCGGCTTCGTCCCGTCCGCTGTCATGATCGAGGCTTGACCGGAAATCGCTGAGACAACGGCTGCTTGCGCCGTTGATGCCAACGCCCACGCTATCAACACCGCAAGAACGGCCCTGAGAATGAACATGTAAATCCCCTGCAATTGCCCGGTTGCCTTTTACTGAGTTCTTTGAGGAAATACGAACAAACACAGAGAGAAGCAGATCGGTCGCGCGCTTCGGAACTCTCTATATGGGGCTAGCTTTAACGCAACGCAGGGTCAATGCGCTGGTGACGTTTTGCGATCAGACCACCGAAGCCGTTGCGCCGCAGCAACGCCTTGAGCTCGCAGGAAACCGAAAAGGCCGGATGCTCAACGGCGTCGCATTTTTCTGCACGTTATTGTCGGTCTACGCCGTCAATTCTGGGTTGCTTTATGCCGGCTTAGGGTCACGACCGTTGTTAGAGATTCGATCGAAAAAACCAAGCTGCGGGTGGCAGTCTTTGCGGCTGTCCACAACGCTCGCAGTGCCTCTAAGCAGCTTATTTTCGGAGTGCTCTGGTTTGATGATTTGCGCATGCGGAAAATCGAGGATGTGGCGGGTGGCGCGGGTCCTTCACCCAATTGCGATCCCGTCGTTCTCCGGTTGCTAGGCTTTCGAAATTTCGCGAGGCATCTGGGCTCACAAACCCGACGTTGGGTGGTAGGAAGGTCGGCTCGTTCCATTTCGTCGAGCGTGGGCGCTGGGATGGGCCGGCTTGCCGATCCCGTAATAGAGTACCCGCTTCTTCGGCGTCGCTGGCTTTGAAGATACTTCGAAAATCGAAGAGTACGTGACCACGCATGCGTTCGCGCACCTCGGATAGCTCGAGTGCTCGAAACTCATTCCACTCTGTTGAGACGACCACGGCGTTGGCATCCTCCGCGCCGTCATGGGCGCTGGCATACCATTCGACTTGCGGCAATGCAGGCTCGCCGTGGCCGCCCCCCTGCGGATCGTAAGCCCGTACGCTTGCTCCATCGCCAGCCAGGATCGGAAGAATGACAAGGCTTGGAGCTTCGCGGATGTCGTCGGTATTCGGTTTGAAGGTAACACCCAGAACGCCGATGCGCTTTCCTCTGACACTTCCGGGAAGGGCCGTCTTTATGCGCCTTGCCATATCGATTTTGCGCTCATCACTGATGTGCTGCACGGTTTCAACAACCGTTACGGGTGTCGCGTTCTCTAGAGCTGTGCGGATGATCGCGGAGACATCTTTTGGGGAGCATGAGCCGCCGAACCCCGCAACTGGGTGAAAGGAATTTTTCACCGATGCGTCGGTCGCGACCGATTGATGCTGCAACCTGTTGCACGTCCGCGCCGACCCGCTCACATAGGTCAGAAATTTCGTTGATAAAACTATTCTTCATGGCGAGAAATGCATTGGCCGCGTACTTGGCCAGTTCAGCTGGCTCCCGATCGGTGAACATAATCTGAGCTTCCCGCAGGGTGAGGGGTTTGTAGAGCCGGCGCATCAGATTCTCAGCGCGCTCCTCGTCGCACCCAATGACGATGCGATCAGGATGCATGAAATATTGAATTGCCGAACCCTCACGTAGGAACTCAGGGTTTGAGCAGACGGCAAAATCTGCATCGGGCTGCAGCTCACGCAGACGCTCTTCGATTCGGCGACTGGTGCAAACCGGCACGGTTGGCTTCGTTGTGACGACTGTGAACGTCTTCAGCATTGGCGCAATTTCTTCGACCGCCAAAAAAATGTAGCTCAAGTCCGCGTGGCCGTCGCCTTTGCGCATTGGGGTGCCGACGGCAAGAAACACAATTTCAGCGTCGGCAACTGATGCTGCCAGATTTGTGGAGATGGAAAGTCGTCCGGCTTGAACATTCCGCGCCACTAAGTCGTCGAGACCCGGCTCGTAGATCGGGATTTTTGAGGACAAGAGTTGCGAGATCTTTTCCTCGTTCTTGTCGACACATGCGACATTCCATCCAAAATCAGAAAAACAAGCTGCAGAAACCAGTCCGACGTAGCCGGCGCCGACTATGCAAACTTTCATCTCGAACCCGAAGCCTGCTGCAAAAAAAATCGACTAAAGCCCGAGACGCTCTCTGGTTTGTCCGGTCGGCGCAGACGGCGCGCCCTGTGAGACCACCGGAGGCGATTGACAGCTTTGGGGGTCGTAGTCGCGGCAAATTTGTGCGGCGCAATAATGCGCTTGTTTTCGATTTACACATGTGCGAAGCGCTTGCACGAAGATGATAGCGGCAACGTCACGAATGAGCGAGATTGCTGTGGAAGAGGATGACGATGGTTGGCTGGTTGTGAATACCCAGCCACACAAGGAGATGTATGCGCTGGAGAACCTCGAGCGTCAGGGTTTCACAGTCTACTGTCCGAAGATCGTCAAGCGCGTTCGCCACGCCCGTCGAGCCCACGATGCGCGCCGGCCGCTGTTTCCGTCGTATCTCTTTGTGAGCATTGCAACAACTCAGGGCCGGTGGCGTCCCGTTCAGTCAACTTTCGGCGTGCGTTCAATTGTCTTCCAGGGAGAACAGCCGGGGCTGATCCCCTCGACATTCGTAGACAGCCTCCGTAGTCGCGAAGTCGACGGTGTCGTCGTTAAGCCGCCGCAGCGTTTCCATGTGGGGCAATCCGTCAGTGTACAGGGGGGGCCTTTGGATGGAATGGCTGGAGACATTCTCGAGCTGCGCGAGAAGGATCGTGTCCTGGTCCTCTTGAGCTTAATGAGCCAAGCCGTGAAGCTTCATGTCGAGGCCGACAACTTGAGACCCTGTGACGACTGACGATCGCGCTGATGCGAGGGAGCATTTTGGATTTGATCCGCAGTGGGTCCTAGTGTCAGAGCTTTCGAACGTCCCTTGCTGAGAGGCGTGCGCTGACAAGTGCTCGGGCGATGGGGAATGCGGGCGAACTGCCAACGTGACATCAATGGAAGTGACACACGGTGCTGCGTGATTGTGCGCTCTAAACTACAATGCCGTATTTCTGAAGCACCCAGATCATTAGAAAGTAGAGGCCCGCAGTTAGGAGACACGACAGGCCGAGGGCTGGCCAAAACTCGGCTCCATTCCGAAGCAACAAAGGCAGTAAGAGGAACATCGGCAGGGTGGGCAGCACAAGCCAAAAGGTGGCTTCAGCATAAGAAGCAATTCGCGCGGGGTCAGATGTATCCCGCCACAACCAGATCATCGCCAAAATCGAGACGAGGGGCAGCGCGGCAATGAGCGCTCCGAAGCCGGGGCTGCGTTTGGCCACCTCGGAAGCAAGTGCGATGATAATGCCTGATACAAAGGCTTTGGCGATAAGATAAAACAAGTCGCATTTCCAATCGATTTGGTTATGCCGCCCGGAAAAGGCGGACGGCTTCGTCACATTCGAACAGGTAGAGCAGCGTGCGGACAGCTTTGCCGCGTGGACTTTCCAGTTCGGGGTCGTGGGCAAGCAATAGGTTCGCATCGTCACGGGCGGCGCCCAAAAGCTCTTCGAAGTTGGGGACGTTTGCAACGCGGTACTCGGGCATGCCGCTTTGCCGGACGCCGAGGACTTCGCCACCACCGCGTAATGCCAGGTCCTTCTCGGCGATGGCGAAACCGTCTTCTGTCTGCTCCATCATCTGTAGGCGCTGCGAGGCGATATCGCCGAGGGGGTTCTTATGCAGCAGCATGCAGTAAGACTGGCGCTCGCCGCGGCCAACCCGTCCGCGCAACTGGTGCAGCTGGGCAAGTCCGAATTGTTCGGCGTGTTCAATCACCATGATGTTCGCATTGGGCACATTGACGCCGACTTCGACCACGGTGGTTGCTACCAGGATCTTCAGTTCATTTTCAGAGAACTTGGCCATGACGGCGTCCTTGGCCGTGCCGTTCATGCCTCCATGCAAGAGCCCGACAGCGTCCTTGCCAAAAATTTGGGTCAGGTGGGCGGCACGCTCTTCGGCCGCTGCAAGATCGGTAAGACCTGTGTTTTCAATTATAGGGCACACCCAGTAGACCTGTGCGCCTTCGCTCAATTGGGCGCGCAAGCGTTCGATCAGCCGTTCAAGGGCATCGACGGCAAGAGCCTTAGTTAGGATGGGCTTGCGACCTGGCGGTTTCTCAGTCAGCCGGGAGACGTCGAGATCGCCGTAGTGGGTCATCAACAAAGTTCGCGGAATTGGCGTCGCGGTCATGACCAGCATGTTGGCACCGCCGGCCCTGCCCTTCGCTTGAAGCGCCAAGCGTTGGTGGACGCCGAAGCGGTGCTGCTCATCGATCACCGCGAGGGCGAGGTCGGCAAACTCAACATCGGGTTGGAACAGCGCATGGGTGCCAATCAGGATGTCGAGATAGCCGGTGGCGAGGAGTTCCAGGACTTGTTTGCGGGCCTTACCTTTTTCACGGCCTGTGAGGAGCGCGATGCGAAGGCCGACCTTGTTAGCCAGCGGTTCGATGGTCTCCATGTGCTGCCGGGCCAGGACCTCGGTTGGGGCCATCAATGCGGCCTGAGCGCCAGTTTCGATGGCAATGGCCATGGCCATCAAAGCGACGACGGTCTTGCCGGAGCCCACATCGCCCTGCAGCAGGCGGAGCATGCGATATGGCCCGGCCATGTCGGCACCGATTTCCTCGAGCGAGCCGACCTGGGAGTTGGTGAGGGCAAATGGCAGGGCCTGGCGGATCTTCTCGCGGATGCGACCGTCGCCTTCTATCTTGCGGCCGGCCTGTGCTTTGAGTTTGGCGCGGACAATGGCGAGAGCTATCTGGCCGGCCAATAACTCATCGTAAGCCATGCGTTGCCAGGGATCGCTGCCGGTTGAGGTGTCCGCGGTCTCGCTGGGCCGGTGCAGGCGCGTAATTGCGTCTTTAAAGGGCGGCCACTTGCGTTCGGCGAGCCAGGTTGGTTCCTGCCACTCGTGCAGTTGCGGAACTTTGTCGAGTGCCTGGCGGATGGCCTTGTAGAGCACCTTGCCGGATAATCCTGCGGTCAGTCCGTAAACGGGTTCGAGCAGGGGCAGTTCGCTGCGGGCGTCGGGTGGAACGATGTAATCGGGATGCGTCATTTGCAGCTTCTGGCCGTACTGCTCGATGCGGCCCGATATGAAGCGTTCCTCGCCCTCGGGAAGCTGACGTTCCAGGAAGCGCCGGTCGGCGTGGAAGAATACGAGGTCCAGGCGGCCGGTTTCATCTTCGCAGGAAACCTTGTAGGGCGCTTTCTTGTTGCCGCGCGGAGACGGTCTGTGACGTAAAACGCGTACTTTTAAGGTGACGATACTGCCGGGGGCGGCATGGGCGATGCTTGGTTCCGCGCGGCGGTCGACGATGCCGGTCGGAAGGTGCCACAGTAGGTCGATGATGCGCGGTTCGTTGACGTTGGGTGGCATCGGCAGTGCCTTGGCGAGAAGGACGACGAGGCGCGGGCCAATGCCTGCGAGGCTTTGGGCGGGTGCAAACAGAGGTGTCAGATGTTCTGGGCGCATTTCTTTCTTACGCTTGGATGCCCGCCCAGCATCCGCGGTGCAATCCGGGCGGCCTGTTCGTCGAGAAATACTCTTAGCGGATGGATTGGCTTCCCCGCGCGTTTGGCTAGCGTTATATCAGGCGAACCCTTTTGGGTTGCCCGGCCCTCGAAGAAAGCGGGTGAGACTGTCCGGGTCAAGCCGCGGGATGGGCTCTGCACTGAGAAAAGGCAGGCGCGCGGAAATTTCGCGGCCACAAACGTTAAGGCTTTGATGTATGGAAGATCTCGAAGTACGCCGCCGCAGAGCGATTTACCGAGCACAACACCGTGGTACCAAGGAATTGGATATCGTTATGGGGCGCTTTGCCGAGCAGCGTGTTGCCAGAATGAGCGTCCACGAGATGGGGTTGTTTGAGCAGTTTCTGGCGTTGCCGGAACCACAGCTTTATGACTGGATCATGAAGGGCGCGCCGGTTGCTGATGCGGCGTTCTCCGCCTTGGTGGTCGACGTTCGGCGGCTCAACGGATTTGTTTGAGCGGCGTTGCGTTGTTCAACGTCGCCGTGATGAGGATGAACGAAAAGGTGGATACGGACAGCGCGTCGCAGCAGCGTGATGTGCAACTCACAAGTGTGCCTGAGGGTATGGAGCCCTGGGTGCTGGGGCAACTGGTGCGAAAAATCCCCGCAGACGCCGATGCTCAACCGGGCATTGTTGTGCATGTGGCGCGAGATGACCGGCGGCTGGCTCAACTCGAAGCGGGCCTTTCTTTTTTCGCCCCGGATGTTCGGGTTTTGTCGTTTCCGGCCTGGGATACGGTGCCATACGATCGCATCGGACCAAATCCGGAGATTGTCGCACGTCGCATCGCAACGCTTGCGAAACTTAGCGTTGGCCGCCGCAAACAGCCTACGGTCGTGCTGACGACTGTGAATTCCATTCTCCAACGCGTGCCGCCACGTGACTTCCTGCGCTCCAGTTTGAAGCAAGTGGCGCCGGGTCAGCGTATCGACATGAACCGATTGCTGGCGCGGTTGCAGCTTGCAGGGTTCACACGCACCGGTACCGTCATGGAACCAGGCGAATACGCGGTGCGTGGCGGGATCTTGGACCTGTTCCCGCCGGGGCGGTCAATGCCGGTCCGGCTCGACTTCTTTGGCGACACTCTTGAGAGCATCAAGTCGTTTGACCCGCAGACGCAGCGCACGACGAAGTCGGTGCAGAAAGTTGTCTTGATGCCGATTGCTGAGGTGGCGCTTGGGGAGGCTGCCACCAGCCGATTTCGCCAGCGCTATGTGGAGCTGTTCGGCGGCGGGCATGGTGTCGACCCGCTCTATGAAGCCGTCAGCGCCGGCAGCCGCTATCCGGGTCAGGAACACTGGCTGCCCCTGTTTCACGAGACATTAGAGACGCTTGTTGATTACGCGCCCGATGCTGCGGTGTCTTTTGATAACAACGGCGATGAGGCGGTGCGGCAGCGTTTCGAGCAGATCATCGAGCATTATGAGGCGCGCGCAGAGTCATTGGAGGCAGAGACGTTCGGGGCACCGCCGTACCGGCCAGTGCCGCCTGATCTAATGTTTCTTGACGGGGCGTCCTGGGCCGAATTGCTGAGCCAGCGACAGGTCTATCGGCTCAACCCTTTTGATGTTCAAGAAAGCGAGTTCGTGAAGTCCTGGTCGGGTCAGCCCGGCCGGTCATTCGCCACCGAGCGTCAAAGTGGCGAGGTCAATTTATTCGATGCGGTGGTCGGGCATATCCGGAGCAAGATCACGGAGAACCGCCGGGTGATGGTGGCGGCCTGGACGCCGGGCGCGCGCGAAAGGTTGATTGGCCTGCTTGGCGATCACGGTCTCGCGGATTCTCGGCACGTCGCCAATTTTGAGGAAGCGCGCGGATTGCCGGGCAAATCTGTCGCAATGGCGGTGCTGGGCCTTGAGCGGGGTTTTGAGACGCCGGATCTGGTTGTCATCGGCGAGCAGGATATCCTGGGCGAACGCCTCATCCGGCCGCGTCGAAGGGCCAAGCGGGCAGCGGATGTCCTGAGCGAGGCCACGAGCCTTTCAGTTAGCGATCTGGTCGTGCATGCCGATCATGGGATTGGCCGGTTCGCGGGTCTGAAGACTATCGAGGCGCTGGGCTCCAAGCATGATTGCCTGGAGTTGCATTATGCCGGTGGCGACAAGCTGTTCTTGCCGGTTGAGAACATAGAGCTCTTGTCGCGCTATGGAGGCGATGAGGGCGGCGCTCAGCTTGACCGTCTGGGTGGCGCAAACTGGCAATCGCGCAAGTCGCGGCTGAAGCAGCGCCTTTTGGAGATCGCCGGGGAGTTGATCAAGATAGCGGCGCTGCGCCAATTGCGGGAGGCTCCCACACTGAGTGTGCCGCAGGGGGATTACGAAGAGTTTGTTGCCCGTTTTCCTTACGAGCCGACAGAGGACCAGGACGCCAGCATCGAAGCAGTGCTGGAGGACCTTGCGTCAGGCCGGCCAATGGACCGCCTGGTTTGCGGAGATGTCGGCTTCGGCAAAACGGAAGTTGCTTTGCGTGCGGCTTTTGCGGCGTCCTTGAATGGGGCTCAGGTTGCCGTCGTTGTGCCGACGACGTTGCTGGCGCGTCAGCATTACGCGACGTTTTCGGAGCGCTTCAAGGGATTGCCGGTTCGCGTCGCGCAAGCTTCGCGGTTGGTCGGGCCGAAAGAGCTTGCCGCCGTCAAGGATGGTCTGAAGGATGGTACGATTGATATTGTCATCGGAACGCACGCGCTGCTGGGTAAGCAGATCAAGTTTTCCCGCCTGGGGCTGCTGATCATCGATGAGGAACAGCATTTCGGCGTCACTCACAAGGAACGCCTCAAGCAAATGCGCGAGGACGTGCACGTGCTGACGCTGTCGGCGACGCCGATTCCGCGGACCTTGCAGCTGGCGCTGACGGGGGTTCGGGAGCTGTCGTTGATCACAACGCCGCCGGTGGACCGGCTTGCCGTGCGGACATACATCTCCCCGTTTGATCCCGTTGTGATCCGCGATGCTCTGCGGCGCGAGCGCTATCGCGGCGGGCAGACGTTCTATGTTGTGCCGCGCATTTCCGATCTCGATGATGTGTCGGAATTCCTGAGCGAGGCGGTTCCGGAGCTGCGTGTGGCACGGGCCACGGGGCAGATGACACCGACCGAGCTCGAAGACGTGATGACCGCGTTTTACGAGGGTAATTTCGATATATTGCTATCGACGCCGATCGTTGAGTCCGGGCTAGATGTGCCCAATGCCAATACGCTCATCGTGCACCGTGCGGATATCTTTGGGTTGGCTCAGCTCTATCAGATCCGGGGACGTGTCGGCCGTTCGAAAACGCGGGCCTATGCCTACATCACCACCGAGCCTGGAAAGGTGCTGACCGCCGGTGCGGAAAAGCGTCTTAAGGTTCTTCATTCGCTGGATTCACTGGGGGCGGGGTTCTCGCTGGCCTCGCACGATCTCGATCAGAGAGGTGCGGGCAATCTGCTTGGTGAGGAGCAGTCCGGTCATATCCGTGAAGTCGGGTTTGAGCTTTATCAGCAGATGCTCGAAGAAGCCGTTGCGACCATGAAGGGCGGCGAAGAAGCGGAAGCCAGCGACCGTTGGAGCCCGGAGATTTCGCTCGGCACCTCGATCCTTATTCCCGAAGAGTATGTCGCTGACCTGCAGACGCGGCTGGGCCTCTATCGACGTCTTTCAAGTCTGGAGACGCGTGAAGAGATCGACGGTTTTGCTGCCGAGCTTGCCGACCGCTTCGGGGCGCCGCCCGAGGAAGTGCGCCACTTGCTTGATGTCATGGAGATCAAAGGTTTCTGCCGGAAGGCAGGCGTGGCGCGCGTTGATGCGGGACCCAAGGGGGCTGTTGCGCAGTTCCACAACGATAGTTTCGCCAATCCGGAGGGCCTGGTTCAGCTGATGCAAGGCTCCCGCGGGCTGATCAAGCTGCAATCGGATCACAAGCTGGTATTCAAGGGCAACTGGGACTTGCCGCAGCACCGCCTCAAGGGCGTGCGCGGTTTCATGGCGGAACTGGCGGAGGTCGCTGCCGTGGGCCGTCAAGCGGCGTGATGAAATGGTTTTGTCTTGCCTGGTTTTGGAAATGCAATTTGTGCACCTGCAGGGTATTCAGGGCGGGTTAATTCGCGCTCTTTTAGTAGCTGTTGGATGGCTGTGAGGAAGGTCCCGGTCGGATCGCAGGCGTGAGAGGTGAATTCGATGAGGACGATCGTATTGGCGGCAGCCGGTTTTTTGGTTTTTGCACCCAGCGCGATGGCGCAGAGTTTCGATTGTCTGGATCGCCTGTCGGTAGACGAACAGGTGATCTGCAATAGTCCCAGCCTGTCCAGGCTCGATAATCAACTTGCTGAAGCCTATGAGGACGCGCTGGCCGACCGAGCGACATCGCAGCGCGACCGGCTGCGCAGAGAGCAGCGTGACTGGGTGGAGCTGCGCCGCAATTGCCGGAGGCGGAGGTCCTGTATCAATCGGCTTTATCGAGATCGTCTGGCCGAACTCAGGGAGGAATCCCGCCGACGCCCGGTCACTCGTGGCGACGAAGCAAGCGATGGCCGCGACCGCTGGGCGGCTTTGGGCAGTGTTGAGGTCGATGATGATTTTGACCGGCTCATAATTCCGGTCGGGTTTTCGCGCGGACAGTTTGATGCCCTACAGGTGAGAGTGCGCGGCGCGGGGGCGCGCGTTCGGGATGTTATCGTGATCTATGGCAACGGGGAACGGCATCGCATGAGGATTCGCCGGACGTTCCGTGCGGGCGAGCTTTCCGATCTGTTGGAGTTGCGTCACCGGGGAATGGGCCGCGTCATCGAGCGGATTTTGGTGCGCGCACGTACGCGCAGGTTAGATGGCCGTGAGGGCCGCGTCGAGGTGATTGGAAGGCGTGCTTCCCAGGAGCAGGGTGGTCGTGGGACCGCGAGGGATCGTTATGACAGCCCTGACCGACGTGCGGATATCGATGAGGACCGCTTCGAAGATGATCGCCGTGATGACGTCTATGACGACGCTCCAGATCGTGACGCGGGGGGTTACGCCGACGATCGCTATGACCGCGGCGAGAGGGATGAGCGGGGCCCTGTTCGCGATGACGATGGTCGCGATGTCAAGCCGATCGAGGATCGACTTCTGGGTTTCGTGAAGAACGAGTTTCATCGAACAGCGGAGATGAGCGCCGATGAACTGCGGAGGACCTATGCCAGCCGTGTGAATTACTATGGTGATCGTCGCAAATCGGCGAGTGCGATTATTCGGGACAAACACAGATACGCTGAGCGGTGGCCGGATCGGGCCTTCCGTATCCACGACGATACCTTCGAGGTCACCGAGATGGACGCACCAGGGGTCTTTGAGGTGACCTACAATTATGACTTTCACGTTCGTGGCGGTGACCGCCAGAGCAAGGGCTATGGGGTGTCGACGCTGCTCATTGATACGAGTGGCGAATCCTTTGTGATCCTCAGTGAGAACGGCAAGGTGCTGAGGCGTTATTGAATGGCGCCGCCGTTGTGACACGACGCGCCCTAAGACGCGTCGTAGCGCGCGGTATTAGCTAATGCCGCGCGCATGATCTTGCCGTTCGGTGTGCGCGGCAGGGCTTTGAGGAAATAGATCTGCCGCGGACGTTTATAGGTCGCCAAGCGGTCTTCAACGAAATCGATGATGGATTGACCGGCGGGTGGTGCGTTCCAGTCGCGTGGGACGATGAAGGCCCCTATGATCGAAAGGTCCTCGCGAATTTGAACCTCCGTGCAGGCGACTTCGGTGACCTCTGGGTGATCGGCCAGCGCGGCCTCGACTTCCTGAGGGGCGACGCGGTAACCGAGCGCCTTCATCACATCGTCGGCGCGGCCGAGATGGGTGAGGTAGCCGTCTTCGTCGAAACGCCCGAGGTCTCCACCGATGAACCAGTCGCCGCGGAAAACCTGAGCTTCCTCTTCGGGCCGGTTCCAATATCCCAGCATAAGACCGGGGTCGCTACGGTGGATCGCAATCAGCCCTTCTTCACCGGGTGGCAATGGCTGCTCACAGTTATCAAGGGGGAGGATGGCGACGCATCGGCCGGGCTGGGGTTTACCGATGGCGCCGGGCTTCCTTGGGGTGTTTGGGGCGGTTGAAACGTAGGTGGAGATCTCGCTCATGCCGAGGGCTTCATAGAGCTCGGTGCCGGTGCGGTCACTCCAAGTTTCGAAAAGGTCGGAGGGTGGTTTTTCGCCTGCGGTCAGTGCATGGCGGAGACTACGGAAGTGACCGGGTTCATCAGGTGCATATTTGAGAATTTGGCGGAAGAGACCAGGAACGGCGGCAAACAGTGTGGCCTGGGTTTGTTCGATCAGGTGCGGCCAGAGTTCGGGGCGTTTGTCGCCGGTGTAGATGATTGCGGTCGCACCATTGGCCCATGGGTCGGTCAGCCCAGTGCCCAGCGTGTAGGTCCAGTTGAAGGCGCCGGCGTGAAGCATGCGGTCGTTGCGCGTTATTCCATACCAACCTTGATACATGGGACGGCGCCCCCAGGCCGCCCGATGCGCATGCAGGACACCTTTTGGTCTGGATGTGGTTCCGGATGTGTAGATCAAGTAGGCGGGCTCGTCGGCTTGGGTATCTGCCCAGTTGGCGCGATCGCAATAGACGCGCATGTCGTTGAGATGCGCTGCGGTCAAAATGGTGACGCCTTCGGGAACGTGCTCAAGTGGCAGCTGCTGGTCGACGGCGACGGCGGCCGAGCCGCTGTCTTTGAGGAGAAATTCGACCTCTTGCTGGGTCAGCTGGCTGGACGTGGGTAGCGGTACGATGCCGGCTCCAAGCGCTCCGAAAAACGTCAGTGGGTAGAGGCTCGTGTTGTCCAGTCGGATGAGCAGCCTATCGCCGCGTCTCAGGCCGCGGCGGTGTAAACCTTCGGCGATGCGTAAGACGCTGTCTTCGATTTGCGCGTAGGTCCAGCGTTCGGCAGGTATGTCGGTGTTAGGCTGATGATAGACGATCAAAGCGGCATGATCAGGTGTCGATGCAGCGGCCCCCGCGAGGCAGTAGCGGGCCATATTGAAACGGGGTGGCGGCTGGGTTCCAGTATAACCGGTCGTGTGCAATTGCGGTTTCACCTTTAAAGCACAGCTCGGCACTATTGGGGTTCGGCCTTGGCGTCCCACCAGGTGTCGAGTTGATAACCAAACAACGATGTCTTGTCGGGCTGGCGCAAACGTGTCCAGTAGCCAATCCATTGTTTAGGCAAATGGAAAAGCGGCACGACATAATGCCCCGAGCGCAGCACCCGGTCGAGTGCGCGGACGGCGGCGACGAAATCTTCGGCCTCCCGGGCGGCCAGCATCGCCTTTATCATCGCGTCGGCGGCGGGGTTCTTAACTCCGGCAAAATTGAAGGTGCCTTCTCGGTCCGCCAGATCGGAGGACCAACGAAAGATCTGTTCGTTCCCAGGTGACAGCGACGAAGGCCAGCGGGTCTGGATCATGTCGTAATCATAGGCCTTGATGCGTGACTGATACTGGGCGCTATCGACGATACGGACCCGGGCATCGATACCGATTTTTGCGAGATCGCGGCTAAAGGCGAGAAAGAGGCGCTCGTTTTTGGTTGAGCCGGCCAGGATTTCGAACGCGAGCTGCTTGCCCGTCGACGTGTTGATGAGGCGACCGTCCTTCAATTCATAGCCGGTTTCTCCCAGCAGTTTGATCGCCTTGCGCCAGTTGCGGCGGTTCCTGCCTGACCCGTCGGTCTCCGGCATTTTGTAGGTGCCGTCCATTATCTCGGGAGCTACCGCGTTGGGAAATCTTTTGAGCAGCGCTTCTTCCTTTGCGCCCGCCGGGCGCTGGAATGAGGACAATTCAGAACGCTCGAAGAAGCTTTGAGTTCGCTTGTAGAGGCCGTGATAGAGATTCTGGTTGATCCATTTGAAATCAAACAGGTGAATAATCGCCTCGCGGACCCGGGGGTCGGAGAAGACAGGCCGACGCGTATTGAAGGCGAGCGCGTTCATTCCAGCCGGCAGGCCGATGTTGAATTCTCGCCTGATCAGCTTGTGGCCCCTTTGCGTGTGCTTGCCGTACCCTTCCGCCCAACGGCCTGGATCGTCCTCGACGCGCAGGTCGATCTTGCCGGATTTGAAGGCCTCGAGCATGGCCGCGTCATCGCGGTAGTATTGATATTTAACCTCGTCAAAGTTGAACCGGCCGCGGGTGATTGGCTGGTCCTTCGCCCACCAGTCCGGGTTGCGCTTGTAGGTCAGGCTTCGACCTGGGTCGATACGATCGATGGTGTAGGGTCCACTGCCGACCGGCGGCACGAGCGTCGTTTTTTTTAACTGTTCCTCATCGAGAAGATGGCTTGGCAGAACGGGCATTAGTCCCATGATTAATGGGAGCTCTCGGTCGCCTGGTTCGAGTTCGAAGCGAACGGATCGGTCGGATAGGCGGACGGCCTTGGTCACTTTCTTGTAATACGCGCGGTGGTTTGGGCGGCCATGGTCGCGCAAGGTCCTCCAAGAGAACAAGACGTCGTCAGCATCGATCTGGTGACCGTCTGAAAAGCGCGCCTTGGGGTGAAGATGGAATGTGATGGCGCTGCGATCATCGGGAACCTCAATGCGCTCGGCGATATGTCCATAGAGGGTGAATGGCTCGTCTAGGCCACGGGTCAACAGACTTTCATAGAGGAAGTCGCGAAGCCCGGCGGCGGGCTGACCCTTGATGATCAGGGGGTTGAGCGTGTCGAAGGACCCCATGATGCCAATGTGGACGGTACCGCCCTGTGGGGCGTCGGGATTGACGTAAGCCGCGTTGCTGAAGTCCTTCGGCAGTAGAGGTCTACCGTGCATGGCGATCGCATGCTGATGTGCGTCACCTGAGGCATCAACGGCGGGGGCGGTCTCGGCGCCGGCGGGTGTGGCCTGCTGTAGGGCCAGTGCCGCTAATGCGGGCAGGATTGATCGGCTAAATCTATTTTGAAATCTCATGATCGAGATTTGCTCCAACTGTCAGCTGACGCAGCTTCTGAGTTAAGTCGACATGTAAAGCTTCTAAACACAGTAGTTCTGATAACTGGGCTTTTTCTAGGGGTCTGCTCATTATCTCTTGGCAATGTAAGGGGTTTTTCGAGGCGGAACCGCCAAGTGCGACAAACCGACGATGAGATTGGGCAGGATAGGATTCAATTCCGTCACGGAGTTGCCTCATTCAAGGCCTTAACAGCCATCTGAGGGCGCGTCTCGCGCCCGGACCTGCGCGCCTTGAGGTGTTGTCAGTGGGGTTGAGCTGGCGGGGGCCAGCTCTCAAACAAAAGGTCGATGGCTCTTATGATGCAACGGATTTTCAACTCGCAGAGTCGAGCGATCGGCGCTGCACTCGTGATCGCGATGGTCGGCTCGGCTACTCCGGGCTTTGCGCAAGAGGCAAAGCAACCGGAATCTTCCTGGGTGAAGCTTTGTGAAAAGGCGCAGCTCCAGGAAATGGGCAAGGACGGGAAGCCGGCCAAAGTCGAAAAAAGGATTTGTCTCACCACTCACGAGCGCCTCGACGCGAATACGGGGCTTGCCCTCGTCTCCGTCGCGCTTCGTCAGGTGGAAGGCCAAGACAAGGACACCTTGCTGATTATGGTCCCGCTCGGGATGCGCATCAGAGCTGGTGTTCGCGCTATCGTGCTCAAGCCTGATGAATGGAAGCGCGTGGTGAAGAAAGAGAAGATCGACGAAAAGAAGCTGAAGCCGCTCGCGCTGAATTTTGAGTTGTGCCATGCTGGTGGTTGTACCGCTGAGCATACGGCAACTCCGGAGCTGATCGATAGTTTGAAGAAAGGCGGCGGCCTGTTGGTTATGTCCGTTGATCATCTGACACGGCGGGTTGGCTTCGAGGTTTCGTTGAACGGATTCACCAAGGCCCTCGAAGGCAAGCCTATCGATAGCAAGGCGTATGCCAATGCTCGCAAACAGGTCATGGCGCAAATTCGAGAGCGCCAAAAGAAGGCCTATGAAGAATTTCTGGCCAAGCAGCAAGCAGAGGGCGCGACTGGCAAACCGCCTGCTGGTGGCAAGAAGAAGTAAGGTTTCGCTTCCTCAATTAGCAACAAGTTGACATGAGAACCCCGTTCGGCCACCCGCCGGGCGGGGTTCTTTATGCACGGGTCTTCAGGAAGTTCTGGTGGAGTTTGCTGCCTCGCGCCTGGGGCCGTCTGTTGAAACGGTGCAAAACCGGGCGGACCGAAAAAAGACCCAAACCCAACTTAAGAAGCTTTCAAGCTGTGTGAACGCAGTTCATTTGCGCGAAGGCCAGAGAGGTCAATGCTTTGCCTCTGGGTTGGTCCGCATGGGAGAAAGGCATCGCCGGTTTTGGGCCTGCCGTGCTCTGCAAAGGTTCGGCGCCCTGCGCGCTGTGCGATGGGCTCTCTCATCGGATGCCGGTGGTCTTTTGATGTGTGGGATCGAGGTTTTGGGCAGGGTCTGGAAATGAGTTTGAGCTATCGCAAGCAGTTGGCCGAGGACCTGCCACGATGGGTCGCTGAGGGCTGGGTGCGGCCGGAGGGAGCGCAGGCGATCCTCGCCGAGGTCGCTAACGATGGGCCCGACCGGCAGAACCGCATCGTCGGTATTCTCAGTATCTTGGGTGCGGTTCTGATCGGCGCGGGTGTCATCAGTTTTGTTGCCGCCAACTGGCAGGAGATGCCCCGGCTGGTCCGGCTTGGCTTGGTGGTCGGTATGCTCTGGGCGGCTTATGGAGCCGGAGCTTTTCTTTTCGAGCGCGGTTTAGCCCTCTTCGCGCACGGTGCGGTTCTCGTCGGTTCGGTTGTGTTTGGGGCCAGCGTTATGCTGGTCGCGCAGATGTATCATCTGCACGGCAATCCCCCGGACGCGGTGATCCTCTGGGCCGCGGGGGCGCTGCTCGCCGGATTATTGATGCGATCGAACCCTTCGTTGGTTTTAGGCCTGCTCCTCGTCTGTCTTTGGGGGGGCTGGGAAACTCAATTGCGTGAGGGCGTGTTCTGGTTGTTCCTGCCGGCCTGGGGCGTCGTTGTTGCAGCAATGAGCTGGCGCGGGTGTGAGTATGGCGTGAAGCTCGCTGCAGTCGCGCTTGGCGTATGGATCGTGTCGCTTGGCTATACTCTGCCCGGTCATCCCAGGAACGAATTTGTGCTGGCGATTGGCGTGGCAATCGGCGGCGGCGGACTGGCCTTGCAGTACCGCGGACAGATGCTCCGCCCCTATGGCCGATTGGCGGTTGCATTAGGATTCGGCGTTGCGATTGCAGCGTTGCTTGGACTGCAATTCGTCGATTGGCGCCGCGAGCTTTGGTCAGTTATTGGCTTGGCCGCCGTCACACTGACGTTGTCTTTGGCGGCTGTGGCGTGGGGGGTGTGGACCCAGGATCGATGGTTGATGCGGGCTGCATTCGTGGCTTTCGCGATTGAGGTGGTGAGCCTTTATGCGAGGACACTCGGCACGCTCATGAACACATCTCTTTTCTTCGTTGGCGCTGGGGTCGGCGTTATCGCCTTGGCCCTGCTGGCATTCTGGCTCAATCGGAAATTGGGTGAGCGGATGGGAGCTAGCTCGTGATGTCTTTTCGGTTCAATACGTGGCTTGCCATGCTGATTGTCGCCGGTACGCAATCGGCTGTTCTGGGCGCCATGGTGGTCGATCGTGCGCTCTTGATTCAACAGGGCCGCGAGATCATTCTCGACGTTCAACCGGTGGATCCGAGGAGTCTGTTTCGCGGTGACTATGTGATTTTGAACTACGGTTCAATCTCACGGCCTGGCGCATCGCTCTTGAAAGAAGTCCCAAAGGAAAAGCGGACGTTGTTTGTGACGCTACGCCGGGCTGCCGAGGGTTGGCAACCTGTTGCAACGTCGGAGCACTATCCCGACAAGGTGGAGGCGGACGATGTCGTGATGAAGGGGCAGTTGCCACGCCGGTATTCGCGGCAGGTCCAGTACGGCATTGAGTCGTATTTCGTTCCGGAAGGCGAAGGCAAGCGGTTAGAAAAACTGATCGGCAAAGGCCAGCTCAAGGTCATCGTGGCGGTTGATGAAACTGGTCGTGCTGCCATCAAAGGACTCGTTGTCGAAGGGCAGCGGGTCTACGATGAACCGATGCTCTAGTTGACTTTCCTCCGCCTGCCGATTGACTTGGAGGTTGGGCTCTCTAGAGTATGTCTGAACACTGTGTAAAAGAAACTTCCAAGGATGATCTGCCGGTATGGAAAACGCTAGCCGTATGCCTTCGAAATTTTACGCGCCGCTTGCTATCGGCGCGCCAGATCCCTACCGCACGCTGCCGGTGCGGCTTGAGCGGATGATCCACTTTGTTCCACCACACAATGAGAAAATCCGTGGCAAGCTTGGTGACATAATCAAGCAGGTGGATGTCATTTTGGGCAACCTTGAAGATGCGATTCCGGCAGGCGAAAAAGAGGCCGCGCGCCAGGGTTTTATTTCCATGGCTCAAGAGCATGACTACGGTCAGACCGGTTTGTGGACGCGCATCAACTGCCTCAACTCACCGTGGGTGCTCGACGACATCTTCGAGATTGTCTCAAAGGTGGGCAACAAGGTCGATGTGATCATGCTGCCGAAGGTGGAAGGACCGTGGGACATCCACTATCTCGATCAGCTTTTGGCGCAGCTGGAGGCCGCATACGGTGTCAGCCGTCCAATTCTGATTCACGCTATCCTGGAGACCGCGGAGGGGGTGAAGAATGTCGACAGTATTGCGGCGGCTTCACCGCGCATGCACGGCATGAGTCTGGGGCCGGCGGATCTGGCAGCTTCGCGCGGCATGAAGACAACGCGTGTCGGAGGCGGGCATCCCGACTATGCGGTTGTTGCCGATCCTGGTGTGCAGGCGGATGCGTCGCGCGCAACTTTCCAGCAGGATCTTTGGCACTACACGGTCGGCAAGATGGTTGATGCCTGCATGGCTTACGGTATCAAGCCATTCTATGGGCCGTTTGGAGACTTCTCCGACAAGGTGGCTTGTGAAAGCCAGTTCAGGAACTCTTTCCTGCAAGGGTGCCTTGGAGCTTGGTCGCTGCATCCCTCCCAGGTTGAAATTGCAAAGAAGGTGTTTAGTCCGGACGTTGAAGAGGTGGCGTTCGCTCAGCGAATACTTGAGGCCATGCCGGACGGTACCGGCGCGGTGATGATCGATGGTAAGATGCAGGACGATGCAACCTGGAAGCAGGCCAAAGTCATCGTGGATCTGGCCCGGCTGGTGGCAAAAAAGGATCCGGAACGGGCTGCCGCCTACGGTCTCTAGTGAGGCGTTCGTTACCGCCTCCGTTGAGGTTCCCGATGCATTGAATATGTGCCGTTGATGGGCGTTATCAAAGTGCCCGTCAACCGATGACTGGACTGGATCGTTGACAGTTTACCAGACATCCCGTCGAATAAGTCTGGTGTGAAGGTGTCAAGGCTAGGAAAGAGCGTTGGTTGAGGCAACGGTTGATGCGATGAGAGAGGCGAAGTACACAGTGGGTGAAGTGGTCAAGCACCGCTTCTACCCATTCCGCGGCATCGTCTATGATGTCGATCCGGAGTTCGCGAACACGGAAGAATGGTGGCTGTCGATTCCGGAGGAAATCCGGCCGCGCAAGGACCAGCCTTACTATCACCTGCTCGCAGAAAACGAGGAGACCGAGTACATCGCATATGTATCGGAGCAGAATCTCGTTCCCGATGAGACGGGCAAGCCGCTGCGCCATCCGCAAGTCGACGAACTGTTCATTGAAGATGAAGACGGCAAGTATCACGCGCTATTTTTAGACCGGCACTGATTGTCAGTCGGAACGATTGTTTTCCTGTCAACGTGCCTGGGGCGTTTCAGCTCAGGTGAGGCTTAGCATCAGCTTTAGGTTTTGAACGGCGGCGCCAGCGGCACCCTTGCCGAGGTTATCAAGCCGGGCGACGAGGACGGCTTGTTGATCGTCGGGGTTGCCGAACGTCCAGATTTCCATTTGATCCGTGTCCTGTGCGGGATCGATGCTCAGGCGATGTGCCTTGTAGGCCGTTTCGTCCGCATTGCCGTGATAGATGACCGTCATCGCCTCAGCGTAATAGGAGGCGAAGAGTTCATTGATGGCATCGAGCCTTGGGCCGGCGTCGAGTGCCGAAAGCTGCAAGGGTACGCTCACGATCATGCCTTGTGGAAAGGCGCCGACAGACGGCACGAAGACCGGTTTCTGGGTCAGCCTCGCATGCTTCATGATTTCCGGGATGTGCTTGTGATTGAGGGCCAGCCCATAGAGTTCGAAGTTTGGTGCCGTGCCGGCTTCATAGCCGGCGATCATCGACTTGCCGCCGCCGGTGTAACCGCTGACGGCGTTGATCGAGAATGATTGGCTGGGGCGCGCAAGTCCGGCTTCGATGAGGGGCTTTAGTAGCGCGATGGCGCCTGTCGCATAGCAGCCGGGATTGGCAACGCGGGTCGCGGTCGCGATCGTATCGGCCTGTCCGGGTGCGAGTTCGGGGAAGCCGTAGACCCAGGCAGGATCTATGCGGTGTGCTGTTGAGGCGTCGATGATCTTTGGCGCGTCCTTGCCAAGTTCATCGGCAAGCGCCACGGCCTCGCGGGCGGCATCATCTGGCAGGCAGAGGACCGTGAGATCGGCCAGCCGCATCATTTCCCGGCGAGCGTCCGCATTCTTGCGCTGGTCGTTGTCGATCGAAATGACGTCAATCGACGCCATCCCGGCAAGACGATCGCGAATCTGCAGACCGGTTGTGCCAACCTCTCCGTCAATAAAAACCTTGGCCATGTCTTTGTCCTTAGTCGCCAGGTGCGGCGCCGATTCCTAGGCGGTGCAGTATGGCTTCGAATAATCCCTCCGAACAACCAAATCCCCAAGCCTGGCAAGTGATTTCATGTGATCCTCGATAGATCATGTCGAGTGCCACATAAAGTATGATGAGCAATCCAATCCAGGTGATCGAAGGATAGCGGACGAGCAGCTTGGCGATAAAGTGGGCGGCGACAGCCATAAGAACAACCGCAATGGCCAGCCCCAAGATCAAAACCAGAGGCTCGCCCTTGGCGGCACCGGCGACCGCCAGCACGTTATCCAGAGACATTGAGACATCGGCGATAATGATTTGAGTAACGGCCGCACCAAAGCCGACGGCCGGGCCGGCAGTGCCCTTGGCTTCCAGGTCGTGCTCGATGGCGTTGATGTCGCGTTCCTCGCCATCGATGATCTGCCGGTACATCTTCCAGCACACCCACAAAAGCAAGATGCCGCCGGCCAGCGTCAGTCCGACGATGGCAAGCAACTGGTTGGTTACAGATGCGAACAGAATGCGAAGTACGACGGCACCGGCGATACCCCAGAAGATCACGCTGTTGCGGATTTCTGGCCGTACGCGGGAAGCGGCCAGTCCGACGACAATGGCGTTGTCACCAGCCAGGACCACGTCGATCATGATGATTTGAAGAAGGGCCGACCAGTTGTCGATGTACCACTGAGGTGAGAACAGGTGCTGGAATTCCACCGCCATGGCTTGTGCCATGGCAGCTGGTTCGATGGCTGCAAGTTCGATCACGCTTTTTGTCCTTCGATCCCGTTTTTGGAGGAATCACCCGCGTTTGGGCGCAGCATTTGCGCCGTTTTTGGGCCGAGCACAAGATGCCCATTGGGAAAAACAGACAGCCCGCAAAAGGTGCGGGCTGTCGGCAGGAGACCGGGCTTGGGGCCGGCTTTGCGGATGTTTTCTCCTTAGCGCTTCGAGAACTGGAAGCTGCGGCGGGCCTTGGCGCGACCGTACTTCTTGCGTTCAACAACGCGGCTGTCGCGGGTGAGAAAGCCACCCTTTTTCAAGACGGGGCGAAGATCAGGCTCGTAGTGGGTCAGAGCCTTGGAGATGCCGTGGCGAACGGCACCAGCCTGGCCAGACAGCCCACCTCCGACGACGGTCGCCTTTACGTCATACTGGTCGGCACGTTCGGCGGCGTGGATTGGTTGCTGAAGGAGCATCTGCAGGACTGGTCTGGCGAAGTACTCGGTGAAGTCCTTGTCGTTCACGATGATCTTGCCTTTGCCCGGTTTAATCCAAACACGGGCTATAGCGTTCTTGCGCTTGCCGGTTGCGTAGGCGCGACCGTGGGCATCAAGTTTCTGCACGTGCACGGGCTGGTCGTCTGCGGCGGGCGGGATATTAGAGATCTCTCCGAGATCTTCGAAGGTCTTGGTTTCTTCGGCCATCAAGGTCAGCCTTTCACGTTCTTGGCATTGAGCGAAGCGACATCGAGCGTCTCAGGTTTCTGAGCCTCGTGCGGGTGCTCTGCGCCCTTGTAGACTTTGAGGTTGCGCATCAGTTGGCGCTGCAGGGGGCCGCGCGCCAACATGCGTTCAACGGCCTTGACGATGATGCGCTCAGGAAAGCGGCCTTCGAGGATCTGACGCGGCGAGCGTTCCTTGATGCCGCCAGGGTGACCGGTGTGCCAGTAGTAGCGCTTGTTTTCGGTCTTGTTGCCGGTAAAAACCACCTTGTCGGCATTGACGACGATGATGTTGTCGCCGCAATCGACGTGCGGGGTGTAGATGGCTCTGTGCTTACCCTTAAGGCGCGTGGCGATGATGGATGCGAGGCGACCGACGACTAGGCCGGAGGCGTCGATCAGCACCCATTTCTTGTCCACCTCGCCGGGTTTGGCGACGTAGGTCTTCATGTTGCAGTTCTCCTGGGGAACAACAGCTTTTCCGTCAAACCGTTGCGGCATTAGCGGCACCAATAAAGATGATCGCGTGGCTTAAGTCGCTTACGGAGACCTGTCAACAGGAATCCCGGAAGTTCTAGAAAAACTCATTTATTTCAGTTATTTATTTGTACGGTAAAATAATACCGCAAAGAGGCGTGGGCGGACCGTCTGAGGCGGGAAGATGGCGGCAAGCGGGCGTGTCTAGGAGATCGGAATTCTGCCCGAAGTTCCGCTTGCTCACGCCGTAAAGATAGAGCAAAGGAGCACTTGGCGTGGGGATGCGAAGTGTTGTGGATCGTTGCATCCGGCGTGGCCGAGAGGCCTGGCACACACAGGGATTGTTTCGACTGAGGGCTAGCTGGTTTGGCAGCGGGTCCGTCTGAGGACGCCATATGGAGGAATGCGCGATGCGGCATGGCAATTGGCTGATTGCGGTGGTTGCTGCCTGCCTGATGGGTGGAGTTGGTTTAGCTACCGGCGCGGCGGCGCTGGATGACGAATTCGATATTCCGCAGTTCAAGCTTACGGCCGAACAGATTAAGGGGCTGGTCGCGGCCCAACCGGAACTTGGGGCAATGGCGGAGCGACTGGAGAAGCTTGAGGACGATAGCGATGTCAGCGTGCAAAAAGAGCTCAACGGGATCGCGAAAAAGCATGGGTTCAAGGACTTTGATGAACTCGACGATGTCTCAGCGAACGTGCAGCTGGTTTTGGACGGCATCGATCCGGAAACCGGAGAATACAGCGACCCGCTCATCGGGCTGAAGGAAGAGCTTGAGGAAGTGAAAGCCGACAAAGAGCTACCGAAAGAGGAGAGAAAAGCTCTCATTGAGGAACTTGAGGAAGCTATGACGGCACTACCGCCGCTGAAGTACAAGGAAAACGTGGAACTCGTGCTAGAGCACCAGAAACTCATTCAGAAGGCTCTAGATGCTGGCGACGGCGACAACTAGTGTGGCCGCAGTCGTAGCCGGTGGCTGGGCGGAGGAGCAAAGATGCAGGACGAAACATTGAAAACTTCCGATCCAGCAGCTGGCGGTGAGCCAGGAAACTCCGCCGTTCTGCTTGAGCGCCCGGAAGAGGGTATCTGCGTGGTACGGCTTAACCGGCCGGCGGCGCGCAACGCGTTGTCGCTAGCGGTGTTATCCGAACTGACAGGCGCGTTCGAGGACCTCGGCCGTGATCCGTCGGTGCGGGCGATTATTCTTGCCGCCAACGGTCCAGCATTTTGTGCCGGTCATGATTTGAAGGAACTGACCTCGCGGCGTGGCGATGCGGATGGCGGCAAAGCTTTTTATGTGGCGACGATGACGGCTTGTTCGCAACTCATGCAGGTGATGGTTGCGTGTCCGAAGCCGATCATCGCCGCGGTGCACGCGATGGCGACGGCGGCGGGTTGTCAGCTCGTAGCAACGTGCGATCTGGCGGTTGCTGCCCAGGGAGCTAAGTTCTGCACGCCTGGGGTCAATATCGGGCTGTTCTGTTCGACGCCAATGGTGGCGCTGTCGCGAAACGTTCCGCGCAAGCGTGCCATGGAGATGTTGTTGCTTGGCGAACTGATTTCCGCTGAAAGCGCCGCCGAGTATGGCCTCGTTAATCGCGTGGTTCCGGTTGACGACGTGGTGGAGGGAGCGCTGGAATTCGCGCGCCGGATCGCGGCGAAGTCGCCGGCTACTGTTGCGATCGGAAAGGAAGCCTTCTACCGGCAGGTCGAACAGCCGCTGGCGGAAGCCTATGATTATGCGGCGGCAGTGATGGTGGAAAACATGCTGCATCGGGATGCCAAAGAGGGCATTGGTGCGTTCCTCGACAAGCGCCAGCCGAAGTGGAAAGGGTGCTAGCAAGTGTTTCCTGCCCGCATCAATATCGTGACGCTAGGCGTCGCCGATGTCCCGGCGTCGCGCCGGTTTTATGAGCAGCTTGGTTTTGTAGCGTCGGGTTTCGACAGCGAAAATGTCTCTTTCTTTGATATGAACGGAACGATCCTTGGCCTTTATGGACACAGCCCGCTGGCTGAGGATGCCGGGGTCTCGGATGTTGGAGAAGGTTTTCGTGGTGTGAGCCTGGCGATCAACCTGACGAGCAGGGAAGCGGTCGATCAGGCTCTAGAGTTTGCAGCAAGCTGCGGCGGCAAACTTGTGCAACCGGCACGCGAGGTGTTCTGGGGCGGCTATTCGGGTTACTTCGCCGATCCAGATGGGCATTTGTGGGAAATTGCCTATAACCCCGTTTTCGAGCTGGATGAGGACGGACGTATGCAGTTGCCGCCGCCGTCGGGGTGAAAATGGATCACGACTCCTACACCGATGATTACATTCAAAGCGTGTTGAACGAGGCGCGTGTGTTCGCCTTTGTCGGCGCTTCGGCCAACGTCAGCCGGCCCAGCTACTTCGCCATGAAGTATCTGCTCGGAAAGGGCTACACGGTGCATCCAGTCAACCCTGGGCAAGCAGGGCGGCTGATACTGGGGCAGATGACCTATGCCAGGCTCGCCGACCTGCCGGCGCCCGTCGATGTCGTCGATGTGTTCCGCAATTCGGAGGCGGCGTTGGAGATTACCCGCGAGGCAATCTCTTTGAAGGACGCGCTGGGCCCTAAATTCGTGTGGATGCAACTTGGGGTCCGCAACGACGAGGCGGCCCGAGAGGCCGAAGCGGCGGGTTTGAAGGTGGTGATGAACCGTTGCCCGAAGATCGAGTATGGGCGGCTTTCAGGCGAAATCGGCTGGGCCGGGGTCAACGCGCGAACATTGTCGAGCCGGCAGCCGAAACTCGCAGCCTTTGGCGTGCAAAACCGCGTGCTTCCCGGCGGGGGCAAAAAGTCTTGAAGGTTGCCAAATATCGCGCGCTGTTGGCTGGTGGCGAAGGGTGCGGCTCGTGAAAGTCTTATGATTTCATGGTCTTCAAGCCTTGCCTTTGCAGCGACGCCTCATTTCGCGGCGTAAGTCCCGGGAAACCTCGGCAGCGAGGATCGTTCCACGTGAAACTTGGGCTGGGGAAAGAGACTTCGCCTCACTGCCGCGGAGCACCTTTGAGGCGGCATCTGCTTCGGAACGTCCGATTTTGAGTTCGGCGCAGGTCAGTTCTTTTTTCTTCTTCTTGAACGCAAAGAGCCGTACGCCAGAGGCATAGGCCTGTGGTGTCGGGCGCTGGCGTATCCAGGACCGTGTGGGATCATTTGTGAGGTAATTCAGCGTGGTCTTGCGTTTGGTGATGCAGTCAACACTATCATCGACGCAGCTCAGCCCGGCAAGCGGCGAGTTGACTGAGACCGTATTTACGGCGCAACCGGCGCCAAGGGCAGCCAGAATTACGACGAGAATTGTGTTGCGGCCGAACGGCATTGGCTTTCCCGCTGCGCTCCCCGCGGGAGGCTTGTCCTTCTGGGGTTGAGCCCATAGAAGGCGCCAATGGCGGGTTCAAGGCACGTTTGTGCTGGTTGCGGCAACGCTGTTGAGGAAATACGCCACAGGCGACAGCCGCCCGGATTGGTAACTACGTCAGAAGGAGTGATCGGAATGGTTCATGCGATCAGAATTCATGCCCACGGCGGCCCGGAAGAGATGAAATGGGAATCCGTCGAGATCGGTGAACCAGATGCGGGCGAACTGCACGTGCGCCACGAGGCCGTCGGTTTGAACTATATCGATACGTATCATCGCACCGGGCTCTATCCGGTGCCCGCACTTCCCGCGGTGATTGGCATGGAGGGCTGCGGCGAAGTCGTGGCTGTTGGCGAGGGCGTCGGCGGGATTGAGGCTGGTGACCGGGTCGCCTACGCGAATCCAATTGGGTCTTACGCGGAAGAGAGGCTAATTCCGGCGAGCCGTGCCGTCAAAGTTCCGGATGGCATTTCATCGGAAACCGCGGCAGCCATGATGCTGCAGGGTATGACCGTGCGATACCTCCTCAGGGTGACTTACAACGTGGGTCCAAACACCACACTGCTGTTCCACGCCGCGGCTGGGGGTGTCGGCCTTATTGCCTGCCAGTGGGCCAAGCACCTAGGCGCCACCATTATTGGAACGGTCGGTTCCGAAGAGAAGGCGGAACTCGCCAAGGCGAACGGCTGTACGCATACGATCAACTACTGTTCAGAGAGTTTTGTCGAGCGGGTGCGGGAATTGACCGACGGCAAGGGTGTCGATGTCGTCTACGATTCAATTGGCAAGGATACTTTTCCAGATTCCCTGGACTGCCTAAAGCCGCTGGGGCTTTGGGTCTCCTTTGGCAATGCATCTGGGGCCATCGAGGCATTCGACATAGGATTGCTGTCGAAAAAGGGATCTCTGTTCGCGACCCGCCCCACACTTTTCACCTATACAGCAAAGCGTGAAGACCTGGTTTCCAGTGCAAATGACCTGTTTGAGCTGGTCAATCGCGGTATCGTCAAGATTTCGGTAAATCAAACATATGCACTGCGAGATGCGGTGCAGGCACATAGGGACCTTGAAGCGCGCAAGACCATGGGATCGACGGTGTTGATCCCCTAGCGGCGTTGGGTTGCGGGGTTAAAGGACCGTGAGGGGCGGGCGGTATGACTGATGTAACAATCGATTCCGATCGGGCGCCAGCGCGCGCGGACAATGTTCATCGCGGTTTGCTGCTCGTGCTTGCGATTGTTGCGGTCTATGCCTGTCTGCACGCCGGTTTCCGGCTTCTTGCCTCGGACGTGCTGGGCGAAGACGACGTCTATGACATCGTGTTTTCGCAAGACCTTCGAGCTGGATACGATGCCTTCCCAAGGCAGCCACCCCTGTACAATTGGGTGTTATGGGCCGTACAGCAGGTGCTGGGTCCGAGCCTGGTGAGCTTCCTGCTCATCAAGTATGCGGCTCTGGTCGCCGCTGCCGGGTTCCTGTATCTAGCCGCGCGTCGGGCTTTGGGCGACACGTTGTTTGCATTGCTCACCGTAGAATCAATGGCGCTGATTTATTCGATCAGCTGGCGCTTCCACGAGGGTTTCACGCACGAAGTTGGCGCCATGGTCGCGGTTCTGGCCACAACCTGGCTGTTGTTTCGCGTGCTGCAGGATGGTCGGCCGGTCGACTTTGCCGGCCTGGCCATTGCGATGGGCCTAGGCTTTCTCACGGAGCCGGCATACATCGTTTTTCTGCTGACATTCATATTGGCGGCTGCGCTGCAGCCGGGAATGCGCCGGGCGCTGGTTCAGCCGCAGCTGCTGCTGGCTGTGGCGGCGGCAATCGCAATTGCATCGCCTTATTGGCTATGGCTCTTGGAGGAGCCCAGGCGGTTGCGATGGCTGGCCAGGATCTGGGCTGACGGCTGGTCGTTTAATTGGAACGGGATGTGGGATTCGGTGCGTGGGCCGGTGGCTTACCTGTCGCCGCTGCTGTTCATTCTGCCAGTCTTGTTCCCCGGGTGGTTGAAGACGGCATGGGCGGATCTGAAGCGGTCTCCGCTCGAATGTCATAAGCCCGATTACGAATTGCTGGTGCTGCACGCGGGCGGCCTCGCTTTCGTGGTCTCGATCCTGGGTGCGCTGGTCTTTGAGATTGGCGGGTTGGCTGTCCATGTTTTGATGCCGCTTTATCTGCCGAGTGTGATCTGGCTGTTCAGCGTTGCGCGGCGGTCAATGAGCGATCCGATTGAGATCAAGCGGTTTGGCCGGGTCGCCATCGCTATCGCAGCGGTTGCGTTTGTCGCGCGGATGGCGAACCTCTACATCATGGAACCAGCGTGCCAAAGCTGCCGCTGGGGAATTCCCTATGGGGCCCTCGCCCAGGAGATGCGCGCTCGCGGTTTCGATGGCAACGGCACAATTGTCAGTTTGGAGCATGAGCTGACCGGCAACATGCGGCAGCTGTTTCCGAACGCCAAAGTTGTTGCCCGGGCTTATCCAAAGTTCACGCCAGAGGGTGCTGACTGGACCCGCGGATGGGTGGCCTATATTTGGGATCCGAAGATGTCGACGAAAAAGGCGCAGGGATATCTGCGCTTCCTTCTGCCCAAAGGCATCGAGGCGCGGGATGCTGAACTAGTAAGTGTGCCGTGGCAGTCTCTTTGGCGAGAGACCGGTTACCGGACAAGCTCCTGGAACCTGCTGATCGTGGAGAAGGGTCGCAAGAAGCGTATCGTCAACACCGGACGGCGGGAACATAGGCTTGGTTTGTGACGGCCGAGGCTGCGTGGCCGCCAGGGTCGGTGTGGCGCACACGCGTTGATGGCGGTTTATTCGATTTCCGAGAACCTGGCAGGGTCCGGTTTCAGTCCAGTGATGCGTTCCAGAGCGATCGCGGTGAGAACCTTGCCTGCGAGTGTGGGGCGGTCCAAGTGATCAACCTCAACGCCGCGGCTGCCCGTCGACGGGGGCGATGGAGCCTCTTGCAGACCGCCGACGCCAAGATAGCTAGCACCGATCATCGGTGATTGCGCGCATGCCGCTAGCGAGACACTGAGCGCCACAAATAATGCAATGCGGATAAACACGTCATCCCCCACAGTTGTCGGCCGCGGCCGACCCGCCACACGCGAATATTACTTACGCTACCCCTTTTGACAGATTAGTGCCTTAGAGCAGCCATACAAGAGGGTAAAACGCGGCAGATGAACTCGTCCTGAATAACCTGGGGTGCTTGTTGAAAAGCGTCGAGCCGACCGTGTTAGCGTTTGCGCCTGACCGCCGGTTATGCAAGCGGCGCCCGCGCTTGGTTCGCTGGGTCTAGCAGTCACCAAAGAACGAACTCAGGCAACGCCAGGTCTTCTTCGCGGCGCTGCCGATTGCGTTTCCGGTCTTCTCCATTGTTTCACCGGTCTTCTTGGCGACGTCGGCAACGCCATCACCGGCTTTTTTGGCAACATCCGCGACGCCTTCACCGGCCTTTTTCAGACCTTCCTGAGAGGCCTTTGCGGTTTGTTTGGCGAGTTCCTCAACGGTTTTTGGGTTTCCTTCCTCAGCTGGTTCTTCGGCGGGTGCCTCGAGTCCACCTGTCTTGGTTTCATCGCCCGGTGCTGCTTGGAGTTGGTCGTTGGGGTTACCGCAAGTGCGGGTGGGAGGGCCTGCGGAATAGGGGCATCTGGGGAAGGCGTCACGGTGACCAACTGGCCTGTGCATTCGGAGGCCTCATTGCGGCTGACAGCGCAGGTGGCGTGGCCGTATCGCTTTGCCAACTCAGTCATGCACAGGAGGTGAACTGGCGCGTTCGCCGGCACACCGGGTCCTTCGACCTGGCAGTTATAGATGGCGAAGGGATTGTCGCAGCGGACACAGGCCTGCTGGGCTTGGGCGTTGTGGGTTGCCGCCGTCAGCGAAACAACGAAGAGGAGCGATAGGCTTTTTCGCATGGCTTGCCGCCTTATGTGTCGGATCGGTGCTAATCGGTCCGCTCAATATGGTTGTCAGGCCAACAGTGTACCAACTTGGGGTTTGCCCGTCATGTTCCGGCGGTCATGGGCCGCAGGGGGCTAACTGGAACCTGGTCGTTTGGTTCTCCCCTTGGCCGCGCCGACCGCTTGCAATCGTCCAAGTCGGTCACTAGAACAGGGCGACTTACGGAGACGTGGCCGAGTGGCTGAAGGCAACGGTTTGCTAAATCGTCATACGCTGTCAAGGCGTATCGAGGGTTCGAATCCCTCCGTCTCCGCCATCTAACAACCTCAAATTATTGATCTTATTAGGGTTTAGCGCTACTGCTTGGGTTGGGCCCTAGCATTGGCCCTAGCGGCGAGCTACGTATGACGTGCTGTTGGCTGGCTGCGTGCTGTTCGCGCCGGCATGGTCGAGAGCAGTACCATTCGCGATTTGACAAACCCACCGCAACTTTCCAAGTGGTGATCCCAAACTGTCGAGCGGAGAAACGTCGGTTCGTTCGCGATGGTGCCCCACTGCAATCACATCAAACCGTGCAACTTAGCCAGGCCTTTGATCGCCTGGATCCTGCCCGCAGGTCGCGTTTCACTGCTCTCGTAAATTTCCATGTACATGTCCGTCAGCCTATCGACGGTAACCCCGTGTTCCGCCTCCGCACGGCGCCGTGCAATGGCCTGCAATTCGCCAATCCTCCGGATAACCATGGGGTGCTGAAGCAGCTTGCTGGCCTCTTTCTGCTGCGTGGTCAGCGAGTTCTTTTGCGAATAGCCCGCCATTGCGTACGCCTGCCGCGCATTGCCAAGTTCAACGTATGCGCGTGCAAAGGCTTCCTGCTTATTTGCGTTTATGCGTTTACACCGTACCGATCATCTCCGAGCGCCCAGAGGTGCAGTGCAATAGGTTCGCGCTTTGTCTTTCCGCAGCCACACCGTTAGTTGCTGTCCGCGTTCGGTCTTCTCCATCCAAAGGCGTAGCGCGGGTTTCAAGAACGCGGGCACGTGCCGGATTGAGGCGACGTCGACGTAGGTGTAGGCGATATCGTATCCCGCCCGCTTGGCGTGCTCGGAGAATGACTTCTTCGTAAATTCATAAAGATGAAATGGACTGTGCATTGGGCTGAGATTGGTAACGTAGTTCGTGCCCCGCAATCGGTAGTAGCTGTTCAAAAACCGCGGCATCAAATGGTCCGACGAGGGTACTTCTATTTGAAGCACACCACCGGGCTTGAGCCACCGCATCGCTCGCTCGATTGAGCCGGCTGGATCATAAAGATGCTCCAGCACCGCACCGAAGGTGATGAAGTTAAACCGGCTCTCTGGGAAATCCGCTTCCTCGATGGAAGCAAGCTCTATTCTCTCCTCAGCGATGCCCATTTGTTCAATGGCTTTGTTCCTAAACGGCTCACTAGGCTCGATCCCGTAACAGTCAAAACCTGCGGCCTCCAAAGCTATCATCGCCTTACCTATGCCCGCGCCAATATCCAACGCACTCATGCCGGGGGTGAAAGACAATAGCCGCTTCGCGTCGTCGATCTGTTTGCGAAAATAGCCTGGATCGACCACGAAATAATCTTTTTTCCAATAACTCTCGGGAGGAACCCCGTAATGATCCATAATATTGTTTGGAATTGGCAATGGCTGGGGAAAGTTCAGTCCACATTCACTGCATTTGCAGACCGTGACTCCAATTCCAGTCTTAGCTAGCGGGTTTTTTCCTTGTGACCCGTTGAGCCGAACTCCCAAAACGTGAGCCTTGGCAGCGTCCGCTTGACACATGTTACACTGGGTGGTTTCCAGAAAGTTATAGTTCTTTGTTTCGCCACGCTTCACCGCAGTCTCTTGCGGTTGAACACGAACTTCTGCCAGAGTGCCGCCGTTCGCATGAGGGCAACGCTTTGCCGGCGTGGCACTCTGTTCCGTAGAGATTGACTTCAACGCTGGCTGAACTGGCAGGATAGTGGTGGATACGCCCATAAGAACATCCAAGCTTTATCAATGGTGGATTGACGAGACCCCGAATGCGCAGCCAAGGCTTACGTAAGCATGGCATTGCTTCCGACGGAAGGCTGACCTGGCTGGAACCTCCGCATAGAGGAGGCCAGATCGGCCGGGACGACCGTTGCCGGACGGGTTTGACCTGATGTGAGCGGAAGCTAGCATGTGGGAAACTGCCGCCTTTTGTGGACAGACGTGCGAAAGGTGCTGCGCTTGCGAGGCAGCCTGTTAGCGTTGCTTCGGGATTAAGAAGCTTTTCCTAGTGGCTGCTAATCCCACCCCCGACGTCTTGGCTGTGCGACCCACAGCAAAGCAGCTCAACCGGGAACTGGGATTTTCTCCAGTCCCGGTTTTTTGCGGCGAGAACCGTGCGTGAGCGACCCGCAAGGTCCGATGCACCTGGATACAAGAAGACTATTCCTGAGGACAGGTGACCGGAACCGTTTCAGTCGAGCTTATCGGAATCGCTCCTAGGAATAAGGACAGCCCCAGGTTCCCTTGTCTCTCAACAAAGGAGCGCAAACCGGACACATTGACAACATGCGGAGCTGTTCTGGCTCCCGCATTACTGGTTGGCGGTAATGTCTTTGTTGGAAGTGTGTGAGGGGTAAGGGTCGTGGTGTTGTTTGTCCGATTGTCCTTTTGGGGCATCTTCGCGGGACTTGTTTTGCTGGTGCAAACATCTGTTGTTGGTGCAGGGGATCGAGCCGAGAACCGAGAGCTTCACGTGCTCTCCATGCAAGTGGCGGCTTTGCACGACGCTGGAGATCAGCGTGGGGCTTTGAGCCTGGCGAAGGTTCTCGTAGAAAAAACCAAACAGACCTACGGCCACTCCCATCCTCAATATGCTATGGCCCTCAGCAATCTCGCATTGGCGCACGAACTCAGCAATGAGCCGGAGAACGCGGAGCGGCTTTACTTGGAAGCTGTTGAAGTCGTTGAGGCCACGCTAGGGCCCAATGCACCACTAATGGGCAGCGTCTTGAACAACATGGCTGCTGCCGTCTTCATGCAGTGTAGGTTGACGGAGGCTGAACGCATTTATGCCAGGGCCCTCAATGTTCTTTCGCAAAACCTGAAGCCGATGCATCGTGATATTCGCGCCGCTAAGAATAATCTTCGGAAGATCTGGGGCCTGCTGAGACCCGACTTCCAACGTGCTTCTGTTCGTGGCTCCAAACCTGTCCGGCGGCCTGCGGACCGACAACCGACTACGCGGATTGCGCTGCCGCCAACCTGTGCTTCGTCGTAGGTGCGCCGAGAATAACGTCCGCGACAGTCTTTGGGCTCCTTGCCAGAAAACTGGGCCGTTTGCTGGCAAAGAGCCAATCAAGCTGATTGCCAATCCGCTAATCGCATGTCTGCGCGACCGGCATCTTCTCCTGCATCTTTGGCTCGACATTGCCAAACGGCACAGGCTCCATTCCGATGAAATTGATCCTCGTCACCATCGGCACCTCAGCCGACTTGTCGTCGGCAACCGTCAATGGCAGCACCTTCGCCAGCAGCGCGCAGAATACGGTCGGGTTTTCCCGTGCGACCGCCCGCAGGTAATCGACACCACCCTCGGCTTCCAAGGCGCCAAGGATCGCCTCTTTGAGTGTGCGGGTCACTTTTGTTTGGCGTGCCCTTCTGGCGGCCTCCACGCCGCTCTCCGGGCCTTGAGCCTCGTGGCATTACTAGATGCTCCTGTTTCAGCAATTTTTGTGCTGTTTTTGCGGACACAACGCAAATGTCCTGTTCCAGCCAAGGCAGGTGATGGGTTGCAAACTATTTCCGCATGTCATCGCACATTCCAGCATGCTGGCCGGTCATGATGGGCGCACGTTCAATGAGCACATACTCATGAGGTTCGCGCCTAGCGCCAGCAAATACCGCTTCTTTCACGCGTTCAATATAGCCTAGTTTAAGCAATAAATCCCGTGCTTTGCGGATGATGGGCGCGCTGTAGGGGAGGGTGTTGGCTTCGGCCATGGCTTCGCAATTAATTGCAAAAGTCTCGCCCCGCATCATGCGACCGGCGTGTGAAACTCTCAATCGAAGAAGTAGGGCAGTGGCGGCAACGCCCGTTTTTCCCCTCGCATAAAGCTGGTCCAGCTCAACCACGCTGATGGATGCATCTGCTTTTGTTCCCTTGAACCGTTTGATCTTGCCGGCTTCCACGTCCTTCCAAACCTGATTGGCACGTCGAATGATCTCGTTTGCACCGAGCATTTCGTGTCCGTAACTGGGAAGTGCGGCGTTCCACTGGTAGGCAAGATCGATTAGCTCATCTCTTGAACCACACCACCAAGCGTTCTCGACCAAATAATCATTTAGGCCAAGGCCCCGACTACCTCGTCGCAATCTCAACCCTCCATTGAAGGGCGGCGGCGGGGGGCAGTATTAGTGTCATTGTCTAAAGTTTCTTTAGACCGGAGGTGAGGCTGGCCATCGTACTCTGGTCCAGCTTTGCGGCCGATGATCTCTTCCAGGTGCGATAGTGGAAAGTCTGAAACGTCAGAAATCACCGTCTGATCGCACCCGTCCCAGCTGTATAGGAACTCGGGGTCCTTCTCATGTTGAGATGGCGGGGCTACGACGACGCCGCAGCCGCCTTGACCGTGCTTTAGGTCGATATCGAAACCTTGCACCCTGAGCCCAGTAATCTTGTCTGAGATCTGGATGCTCGTGGCGACGCCATAGAGGAGGTGACCGGCACGACGTGTCTTCACCTTGCCCGGGGTCTTGCCAAACATCTCTTCCGCTTTGATGACGTCCTCTGGAGTGTCAGCATCTACGACAACGAGCTTCCTTCCATTACCAGCGCGGCTCAGTCCTGGAACGTAGACGATATCTGCATCCGGATTACGCTCAGCGTATCTGGCGAGCGTCGTAGAGCTGGGCGCGCCCTTCATTTTGTTGAAGCCTTTCAACAAGGGCCGTTTGCCCTTGGCGGGTAGAACAGCAAAGCCCGCCTTGCTTAGCTGAGGCGCGTTTTCTGAGAATGTACCCATTAGGGCTGACCGTTGAGTATACCGCCGCTGGAGGGTCCCTCCAGCCAATCCTCAAGCGCCTCACGACGTACGAGCCGTCGACCGCCCACCATAATAGATTTCAGCGCGCCAGCCTTGATGGCCTTGTATACTGTGGTGCGGCCTACTCCGGTCGCGGCGCATACCTCAGGGATATTGAATGCGAGTTTCTCTGGTGCAGGGGCTGCCGTATGGTTGGGTGAAATACATTTGGCCATCTGTGTCTCCGTGTTGATTACAGATGAAACACAGGTTGACCACATCAGTCCGGGCAAGCGACCCCGAAAAATTCACTCCGTTTTTTTGCGACATCACTGGTGCCCAACAACGCATCGATGATCTCTTTCCCGGTTGCTTGTAACCTCTTGTTCTCGTGTAGCCTGTTTAGGCGGCTTTTGATGTTCTTGGGTGCGCCTGCCATTCTCCCGTCTCAGCGAGGAATTTGGCGACGGTGTTCGTGACAGTATTGCGGGCGATGCCGTACTTCGTGCAGCGATCTTCGATGACGTAGAGGGCTGCCTCTTCCCCTTTGGTGCCCACCGTCTTAAGGCTACCTTTGGGGCGACTGCGCTTGTTCTGAATTGGCCCAACTTGAAATTGCTCCTGCCCTAAAGCAATTGCTGGACTAATCAATTCCTCCTGGAGCCGATCACCATCGAGCCCTGTCGGGCAACTGTTTCGAAGTTTGAGTTCGCTATTATCTATGGCATGCCCAACGGCGGCCAAGCCTCCTAGTCTTAGGCTTGGACAGTGTTGCCCATCATCATGTTTCTTTGTGTCGGAGTCGGAAGGAGGGTACAGCCAATCGGCCCAGCGTTGCATGAGTTCTCGGCGCTTCTCCAACGCATCTCCGCGCCGGTAGGCCCGCTCGGTCGCGTCGCCAGAGACGTGTGCTAGGGCTGCCTCGGCGACTTCGCGGGGAGAGTCCGTCATCTCGCCGCACCAATCGCGAAATGACGATCGGAACCCATGCACTGTAATGTCGGTCACCCCCATCCGTCGGAGCACCATCTGCATTGCCGTTGGGGAGAGTGGACGGTTTGGCTTCTGGCCTGGAAATACAAACTCGGAGACGCGATTGGCATACAACTCGTGGAGTATTTCCAAGGCCCTCGCCGAGAGCGGTACGCGATGTTGACGGCTGGCTTTCATGCGCGCTGGGGGTAGCGTCCACACGCCGCCTTTCAGGTCAATTTCGCTCCAGGTTGCCCCCAAGACCTCGCCGGACCGGGCCGCCGTCAAGATCGTGAACTCAACCGCCAAGGCTGCCATTGCGTCACGTTTGCGCAATCGGGCAACAAATGCCGGAACGTCGTCGAATAGCATTGCCGCGTGGTGGCCCCGTGTGAGCTTTTGGCGCTTGGGTAGAAGGTGATCCAGGTGACCACGCCAACGCGCAGGGTTGGCCGCATTCTCGTGTATGAGCCCACGGGTCCTTGCTGCGTCAAGGACGGCCTCGATGCGACCCCTTGTGCGTGAGGCCGTCTCAGGCTTCTCCAGCCAGATGGGCTGCATGACCGCCAATATGTGTTCGGTTGTGATTTCGGCGACTGGCATCGAGCGTAGCGGCCCGGCGTAGACGTCAAGCGTCATCTTCCACTGGGCAAGATGTTTCGCATTACGCCATTCCAGGCTCTTAGACGCGATGAAATCGTCTGCGACCTCGCCAAACGTTTTTCGGCTCCCTTGGGCAACGCGTTGGGCCTTTTGCTGATCTTGGCGCTGTTGAAGTGGATTTCGACCGGCAGGCAGTTCTGAGCGGCAAGCTGCGGCTAACTCACGGGCTTTCGCCAGCGGCACGCTCCCGGCGCTGCCCAGCCCCATTTCCTGCTGTTTGCCCTCCCATCGGAATAAGAAGACCCAGCGTCGCGTAGGCTGTTGCCAGACTTTGTGATTGAAAGGTAGAGCCCTCCGCCGTCTGAATGGCGTCCTGGCTTATTGAGCGCAGCAACTGCACGTGCGCTTAATTTGTTGACTGCTCTTGCCACAAGCTACTCCTATACAACTCCAGCCGTGCCAATTGCGGCCCCAGCATTGGTCCCAGCAGTAGAAACGGATCGGGTGGATGTAGAATAGCAGATATGAGCAGCATCTGGTTAGGATTGCGATATTACAGCAATCTTATCGGACGGGTTTGAACAGTATCGTATAGTAATAACGCGGTCTCCGTCTCTGCCATCTGCCCAATTCAGTCAACGATTGCATAATACCGTGCCGTGCTACATCGCGACCTGGCATCAGAATTTTATATATTTGCAGAAACTTGGCTTCTTGGCACTTTGCCTGCCGCGCTCAGGCGAGGGCGGGCGTGGTGGCCGAGGAGAATGCCGTAAGGGGCATGCGAGATGCTAAGAACGCGGCAATGTAGCTAGACTCGTTTGGTCTTGCTGTCCGACGCCAACACGGCGGTTTCAATAATTGCGGGCCACGATCCATTGGATGATACGCAGGTACACTTGATGGCCCGTACGTACACTGGCGAAACGCTATGGCATTCGACGCGAACTGCGACAAGAATGTAGGATCGATGTACAGGCCCAGCTGCATGGAAAACGCGAATGAAAAGTCGATGTGATTGGCCAATATCCATGCGAAAGCCGGTCTGGATACTGCTCTCGATACCGCTTTTTCTCGCTGCTTGTGACGACGGCAAGCCCAAAGCGACGCTAGCGCCGAAGCACAAGGTGGAGGTTGCCGAGGCTGCCGCCGCCCAGGTGCCGCTGACGCGGGAGTTCGTCGGGACGACGGCGGCGGTCAAGTTCGTTGAGATCCGTGCCAAGGTGCAGGGCTATCTGCAGGAGCGCACCTTCACCGAAGGGGCAGACGTTAAGAAGGGTGATGTTCTATTCGTTATCGATCAGAGACCCTTTCAGGTAAACGTCGCGAAGCACAAAGCCGACCTGGCGCAGAAGAAGGCAAAACTGACATTCGCGCAGCAACAACTCGTCCGTTACAAAAAACTCGCGCAGGATAGTTTTGCTTCCGTGCAGAAGTACGAATCCATGCAAAGTAATGAACTGCAGGCGGCTGGCGAGGTCACGGCCAGTCAAGCCGCGCTCGAAAACGCCCTGCTCGATCTGGATTACACCACCATCACTGCGCCGATCGACGGTCGCATCAGCAATACTCAGGTCAATACCGGCAATCTGGTGAGCGCAGAAGACACGCTGTTAACCACGCTTGTCCAGCTCGATCCGACCTATGTCTATTTCAGTCCTAGCGAGGCGGCCTATCAGGAGATGGCTCCGTATCAGGCCAAGGGACCTTTGAAGGTCCAGATGGTGTTGGCATCGGGTGCGACCTACCCCCATGGGGGCACCGTCGACTTCGTTGATAATCGGGTCGACACCAGTACCGGCACAATCAAGATGCGCGCGGTCATCTCTAATCCAGACAAGACGCAACGGCCTGGTCAATACGTGAAGGTCAAGGTGATACTGACGGAAAACCACAATGCGATTCTGGTTCCGGCGCAAGCCGTGGCGGAGGATGAGGCGGGACACTTCCTTTTCGTGGTCAGCAAAGACGGCAAGGTGAAGCGCCGCACCGTTAAACTCGGTCCAGTCCACAAGGATCATTACACCGTCGTCGACGGGGTCGTGCCGGGCGATCGGGTCGTCATCAAGGGTCAGCAAAAGATCCACGGCGGTGAGCAAGTGGAGATCACGCGAGTAGCTAAGACCGGGGCCGAGAAAACGGCGGCCGACAAATCTGGTGCTGGGGTGACCGGCGAAAAGCCGAAGGCGGACTAAGCGGCAAGTATGTGCAGACGTCGCCTGTCAGGATTTTGACACAAGCCCACGAGCAGCGCGGAATCTTTCGATCAGCACGTAGAATACCGGAACAACGAACAAGCTGAGCAAGGTTGCGGCAAACATGCCGCCGAATACTGCGGTGCCCAGCGAATGGCGGGCGGCGGCTCCCGCACCGGTGCTGAACACCAATGGTGCCACGCCAAAAATAAAGGCGAATGCGGTCATCAGGATTGGCCGCAGCCGGATCCGGGCCGCTTCCATCGCAGCCATCTCGATGGAGAGGCCCTCCTCGCGCCGGCGGCGGGCGAATTCGATAATCAAAATGGCATTCTTGCTCGCGAGTCCGATTAACATGATGAGGCCGATCTGACAGTAGATGTCGTTCTCCAGCCCCCGCAAAGCCTGAGCGCCGAGGGCGCCGAGCATGGCCAGCGGGACCGCCAGGATGACCATGAATGGCATGGACCAGCTTTCGAACTGAGCGGCAAGGCACAGAAATACAAAGGCGAGAGCCAGGGCGAAAATATAGGGCAGCATGTTGCCGGCCTTGATTTCCTGATAGGCGTCGCCCGTCCACTCAAAGCCCATTGTGTCGGGCAGCACCTTGGCCGCCACCTCTTCCATAGCCTGGATTGCCTGGCTGGAGCTGAAGCCTGGTGCGGGCTCGCCATTGATCGGCGCCGATCTGTACAAATTATAGTGTGTAATGTTGCGAGCGCCGACCTCGGCATGAAGGGTCACGAGGCCGCTTAAGGGGACCATGCCGCCGGCCGCGTTTCGCACGTGGATTTTTGAGACGTCCTCGACCGTCGCGCGGGCGTCCCCCTCAGCTTGCACATAGACCCGATAGATCCGACCGAATTTATTGAAGTCGTTCACATAGTAGGCACCGAGATAGGTCTGCAGTGCGTTGAAGACCTGATTGAGCGAAACTCCTTCGCTAAGTGCCTTGGTGCGATCTATGTCGATGCGGTAGGTCGGTGTCTGTGCCGAGAATGTCGTGAATGCGCCGCCAATCTCGGGCCTCTTGGAGGCTACTTCTATCAGTTCCTTGGCAACGGCTTCGAGATCCGTCAACGAGCCTCCCGAGTAGTCCTGAAGTTCGAATTTGAAGCCCCCCGTGGCACTCAGGCCGGGGATTGCTGGCGGGTTGACGGCGACAACCTTCGCGTCGGGAATTTCCGCGAACTTGGCGTTCACGGTGGGGAGGATGTGAGCCAAAAGCTGCTCATCTGCGCTGCGGCGTTCGGACCATGGCTTCAAAACGGGAAACAAGCTGCCGACATTGGGAGCCGAATTCGAATTGAGAATGCTGAACCCGGCGAATGTGACCACATGCTCCGTTCCGGGCGTGTCCATTAGCAGCTTCTCGACCCGGTCCACTACCTCCTGGGTACGTTGAAGCGACGTCCCCTCCGGGGTCTGAACGAGAACGATGAAATAACCCTGGTCCTCCGGCGGCACAAAACCGGTCGGCACTGTTTTGAAGAGATAGGCGGTAACCACCAAGGCCAATACGAACAGCGCAACAATCAGGAACCAACGCTGCAACAGGAGACCGACCAGTTTTTCGTAGCCGCTGTTGAGTCTCGTGAAGCCGGCATCGAACCGGCGAGATAGCGAGCCCTTCTTCTTGTTTCCCGCGCGCAGAAATACGCCGCAAAGCGCTGGGCTCAAGGTCAGTGAGTTGAAGGCCGAGATCGCAACGGCACAAGCGATTGTGAGAGCAAATTGCTCGTAGAGTTTGCCCGTGATGCCAGGTGTGAAGGCGACCGGGACAAAGACGGCCATGAGCACCATCGACGTTGCGATGATAGGCGCTGTGACTTGTTTCATGGCGTCGGCGGCGGCGAGACGAGCGTCGACGGTCCCGCTCTCCATGTGTCGTGCTACGTTCTCGACAACCACGATGGCATCGTCGACCACCAGACCCACGGCAAGTACCATTCCGAACAACGTCAGCGTGTTGATCGAAAAGCCGAGTGCCAGTAAAGCGGCGAGCGTCCCGATGAGGCACACAGGTATTGTTATCACCGGGATCAGGGTTGTGCGGATGCTATGCAGGAACAAGAAAATGACGAAGACGACCAGGCTGATGGCGATTGCGAGCGTGGTCAGCACTTCTTTGATTGAGGCCCGCACGAAGCGCGTCGTATCGTAGATGATTTCGTACTTCAAGCCTTCGGGAAACCGTTTTTCCAGTCGATCCATTTCGGCCACGACTTTGTCGGCCAATTGGATCGAATTGGCGTCGGATAGCTGAAGCAAACCTATCGGCAATGCGGGCTTGCCATTGACGTTGGCGGTTTCGTCATAGAGTTCGGCCCCCAATTCGACGCGGCCGATGTCGCTGATCCGCACGATCTTTCCGTCCGGCTTGGCGCGCACGATGATGGCGGCGAACTGCTCGACCGATTCCAGACGCCCCATCGTGGTCAACGCAAACTGGAACACCTGTCCGTCCGGCGCTGGCGGCTGGCCAAGCGATCCTGCAGCCACGACCTGGTTTTGCTCAGATATTGCCTTGGTGACATCTTCGGTGGTGACGCCAAGGCTCGCCATCCTCTCGGGGTCAAGCCAGATGCGCATGGCGAACTTGCGCTCGCCGAATATCATGACTTCGCCGATACCAGGAATGCGCTTCAGGACGTCGAGCACATGAATATTGATGTAGTTGCTTATGAACTGTGAATCGTAGCGACCGTCGGGCGAGTACAGGTTGGGGACGATTGTAAGATCGCTCGACTGCTTCGTAACGCTGATGCCGGCCTGAACGACTTCCGCGGGCAGCTGGGAGACTGCGATTTCGACCCGGTTTTGCACATCGACGGCAGCGATATCGAGGTCGTAACCCGTTTCGAAGGTTACGGTGATCGTTACAGTGCCGTCATCGGCACTGACCGACGACATGTAGACCATGCCCTCGACACCATTGATCTGCTCTTCCAGCGGGGTGGTTACGCTGGCTTCCACCACGCTGGCGTTGGCACCCGTAAAGGTCGCTGTGACGGCTACCGTCGGCGGCGCGATAGGCGGATACTGACCGATGGGCAGGAACGGCAGGGACACCGCCCCCACCAGCACAATTGCGATCGCAAGCACCGTCGCGAAAATCGGCCGTTTAATAAAGAAGTCGCTCAACATCGTGAATGCCCCGGGTTCGCGACGTCAAGCGTGGCCCCCATGCTCCGCACCACCGCGATCAACGCCAAGCCGAGCGTCCGGCTTTGTTCAGGCGACTCGATGGACCACGACTGCCTCAATACCGGCCTGCAATCATATCTCAAGGGAACGCCAATCGCCTGATCAGAAAAGTAATATGCCTCTAAATGGGCCGTCTCGTCGATGAGCTATTTGCTATTGCCAGGACCATCGATCTGGGGACTTTAGTATTGACTTCCGGCTGCAACTTGCAACGACAGCAATTCTTGCACCGTCTGATCAGGTGTCTAGGATACGTTGGCGTTTACCTCAGACTGGACATGGATGAAGGTGGCCCACTGCGTCGATCAAGGGCTGGTCTTGCCGGACGTGTTGAAGGGAGCTGCCGGGTCTATGTCCGCTGCAGTCAAAGTCGTTGCATTCATCGTTTTTGCTGCAGCAGTTGGGATTGCTGTCTACTACCTCGCGGGCAGCTGAGCCGGGTACAGGCTGATTTTGGCGGCGACTTCGAGCGGCCGCGCTTGCAAATGGCCTGTGTCCGAACCAACAGATTTTTTTTTGCTAATTTTTGGCTTCTATCTGCATACGCGATTTAGCGTTTTGGTTTCATCTGGCGTGAGGGAATTTCTTTGGGCTGGGGCCGTGTTTCAGCATCATCGCCGCCGAGTACGGAAACTTCGGCGCTGCGATCGTTTATGGACCAGCTGCCACCCGATTTTTCAAACTGGTACTCTGCCAAGGCGCCCTTCTTGACGGCCTTGATCCATCCGCCGCCTTCTTCGTTGAACTTGATGTGGCGCCCGGTGATGCGTATGGTCCATTTATTGTCGCGCTTCTTGAAAGCCGCGGAGCAGCTAACATCCTTAGTCCACACGAAGCCGCTCACCTGTTTGGCAGGAACCCTGCCCGGCAGCAGCGGGTTCTTGTCCTCCATCTTCACAGTGTAACTGGAAAACCAGTCTTCCCCTATCACGAGCCATTCGGAGGCGAAGGAGCCATAGGCTTTTGTGATGGCCACGAAGAGGGCTTGATCAGAGACTTCCCCGCAGGGCAGGGCCTTGGACGATGCTGCGGTGAGTGTGTGGGGCGAGACCGCCAATACGGTCGCGAAGAGAGTGTGAAGCAGGATGCGCCGGGCGCAGGTTGCTGATTTCATGAGTTAGCATCTCGTCTGGTTGGTTGAGCGGCGAGCATGTCGGTAGTCCAACCCAATTCATTCCGTCAACATATTGTTTCTTCATAATTATGATGGGCGTCATTCAGCTTGTCGCTAGCCGCCGATAAGACTGAAGCACTGGTTCACCAGGGTTTGATTCTACTCAAAGACTGGGTTTACGCGGTTAGGCACTCATGCTCTGATTAGCTGCAGCTGAACACCAAAAAGAGCCTTGCAATGGCGCGCGTCCTTGTTGCCTACGCCTCTAACGAGGGGCATACGGAACACATTGCCCACCACGTGGCACGTAAGCTGGAAGATCTCCGGCAGGTGACCCGACTGATCAATCTGTCCTCGCACGACGGCGAGGCCGGTGCTGATGACTATGATGCTTCGATCATTGCCGGTTCCATTCATCGCGGTGGCTTTGCGCCGGAGCTAACCAGCTTTCTGATGCGGCACGGGCCCGCGATTAGGACCCACCCCTCAGCTTTGTTGACCGTGAGTTTGTCGGCGGCCTCACATGATGCTCATGAGCTGGCCGCGCTTGGGGAAATCGCCGACCGGTTCTTGTTCGAGGCAGGCTGGCAGCCAGATCTTGTCGAGCATGTCGCCGGAGCTGTTCATGATCGTCAGCTCAGCTTGATTGAAAAGGTGGTGTTGCATTCGGTTGTGCGTCAGCACGGCCATGACGTAGACCCTGCCGGCAATACAGAATTCACCGATTGGCGCCAACTCGATCGGTTTGTGAAGAATTTTTCGCAGAAGCTGATGTGAACAACCGTTGGGGCTTCTAGGATTGCTTGGCGTTCTGTCCATAGGACTGAAAGCGCTGCAGCACGTCTGCCATTGCTTTACGGCTCAGGACCTTCGGCTTGCCCAGCGTCAGAACCTTATAGAACTGCTCGGCCAGGACCTCTACTTCGGTTGCGAGTTCGAGTGCGGAGTCGAGGTCCTTGGCGATGGCGATCTGGCCGTGGTTGGCCATCAGCAGTGCGTTACGCTCCCGAAGGCCGTCGGCGACCAGTAACGCAAGTTGCTGCGTGCCGAAGGGAGCATAGGGGATGAGCGGAATATCGCGGCCGCCGGCGATCGCCACCATATAGTGGAATGCTGGGATGGGTTTGTGCGCGCAGGCCAGTACAGTTGCATGTAGGGAGTGCGTGTGGACGACCGCGCCCATGTCCGGGCGAGCTTTGTAAGCTGAAAGATGAAAGCGCCATTCGCTTGAAGGTTTGCGCGCGCGGGGCGGTGGTTCACCATTTCCGTCGACGAAGACAATGTCGGTTGGCTTGAGTTTCTCATAGGGCATTCCGGTCGGCGTGATCAGCATGCCGGAACTCCAGCGGCAGGACACATTGCCCGACCTTCCCGGAGACAATCCGGTGCGGCTCATCTGGTGCGAGGTTGCAATGACCGCCTTGCGCGCGGCGGCTTCGGCAGACTTTGTCGAGGCCCGCTGCCGACCTGACTTTTCGGCGGGTCTGGCGGCGATCTTCTTGGCGGTGGTTCTAGTGGACGTTTTCGGGATCGCCATGGACAAAAACTCAAAGGGCGTTTCTCTGTAGAGCTAGTGTATGCGATTAAGGTTTGCGGACCCCTAAAATACAAAAGAGCAGGTATTACCTGCTCTTTTGAACGCCGGCCGAGACCGAAACTTAAGTTAGCTCCTCCTCCAAGTTTAGGGGAGGAGCTCATTGGAGAGCCGTTGCGGCCCCCCATTGTCCATCCCTAGACTTGGGCTCTTTGCCGGTTATTCATACGGCTGCGACCCTTTTGCTTGTTTGCGATCGCGTTATAGCTGAGCTGTGGCCGTCTGTCACGGGTAAATAGTGCAGTGGGGTGCAAATTTGGGAAGAGGTTTTGGTTGATTTTGGGAGTTGCAACGATGGAGGTTAGCCAGTCTTGGGGGGACTTCCCGCCTGGTTCATCCGGGTGCGTGTTTTCGACGCGGCATTGCGCCGCGCGCCGTTACTGGTTAAGAGCGGCAACACGCCGGTCGGCGTCTCCGAAATGAAGGGGATAAATGCGGCGACCGCGGCGAGACATTGCGAAGAGGTCCAATGTATCTGTCCCGCTACTTTCTGCCGGTTTTGCGCGACACTCCTAAGGAAGCGGAAATCGTATCGCACCAGCTGATGCTGCGCGCTGGGATGGTCAAACAGTCAGCCGCAGGGATCTATTCGTGGTTGCCGCTCGGGCTGAGGGTCTTGAAGAAGATCGAGGCGATTGTTCGAGAGGAGCAAAATCGGGCTGGTGCGGTGGAGATTTTGATGCCGACAATCCAGTCTGCCGACCTGTGGCGAGAGTCGGGACGCTATGAAGCCTACGGCAAGGAGATGCTGCGTATCGTTGATCGCCACAAACGCAACATGCTCTATGGTCCGACCGCCGAAGAGGTGGTGACGGCGATCTTTCGCGACAGCGTCAAAAGCTACAAGGACCTGCCTAAAAACCTCTACAACATCCAATGGAAGTTTCGCGACGAAATCCGTCCGCGTTTCGGTGTCATGAGGGGGCGCGAGTTCCTGATGAAGGACGCCTACTCGTTCGACCTGACAAAAGAGGACGCGCGACGGACTTATCAGCGGATGTTTGCCGCCTACCTCAGGACGTTCGCGCGCATGGGGCTGAAATCAGTGCCGATGAAGGCCGATACCGGGCCCATCGGGGGTGATCTTTCGCACGAATTCATCATTCTTGCGGAGACCGGCGAAAGTGAGGTGTTCTTACACAGGGATTTGTTGGATGAAGCGGTCCCTCCGGCGGATACCGATTTTTTGGGTGACCTTTCTGGGATTGTCGATTCATGGACATCGCGCTATGCGGCCACAGATGAGATTCATGATGCTGCCAGGTTTGAAAGCGAAGTTGCCGCCGACAAGCGCGTGACCGCGCGTGGCATTGAGGTTGGGCATATCTTCTATTTTGGAACCAAGTACTCCGAAGCCATGGGCGCGCGAGTGCAGGGCCCGGATGGGCAACTCGTTGCACCTGAAATGGGCTCGTATGGCGTCGGTGTGTCGCGGCTCGTCGGTGCTCTGATCGAAGCCAGCCATGACGGTGATGGCATCATCTGGCCCGTGCCTGTGGCTCCGTTCGAAGTTGCGCTCATCAATCTGCGCAGCGGGGATGCGGCCACCGATGTTGCTTGCAGCGATATATATGGCAAGTTGTCGGCAGCGGGGGTCGAAGTGCTCTACGACGACACCGATGAGCGTGCCGGAGCGAAGTTCTCCACTATGGATCTTGTGGGTATACCGTTTCAGTTGATCGTTGGCCCAAAGGGCTTGAAAAGCGGAGAAATCGAGGTCAAGCGACGTGCTGGAGGTGAGCGTCTGTCGCTGACGCTGGAATCGGGACTTAATCACGTCATTGAAGCGGTACAGTCTCAGCGCAGTCTTGCTTGACGAGATATTCAAGATGAAGCCGCCCAAATAAGGCGCGGCAGGGCGAGATAGGGGAACATATGGCGGTCGGATTGGATAGGCCCGCGAAGGAGACCGTACCGTTCGCGCCCTTTGAGTGGATGCTCGCGTTCCGTTATCTGCGAGCCCGGCGAAAGGAAGGCTTTATTTCGGTGATTGCCGGCTTTTCATTCGTTGGCATCATGCTGGGGGTGGCGACGCTCATCATCGTTATGGCCGTGATGAACGGGTTCCGCAGCGATCTATTCGACAAGATCCTCGGGCTCAACGGTCACGTGGTGGTTTTGAAGATTGGTGAGCCCTTCAAGGATTACGATAACGTTGCTAGTCAGATCGTGCAGGTTCCCGGCGTCGAGCATGCGGTCCCGTTGATCGAGGGGCAGGTGATGGTGTCATCTCGTGTGCAGGCCACGGGCGGCCTCGTTCGCGGTATGTCGGAAGCAGGCATAAAGTCGCTCAATCTGGTCGCGGACAATGTTCAGTTTGGAAGCCTGGAGGGCTTTGACGGGTCGCGTGGGATCGCTGTGGGAACCCGGCTGGCGAATGCGCTGGGTGTTAGCCTCAATGACGCGCTGACGCTGGTATCGCCGCGCGGGGCAACGACGCCGTTTGGTACAGCGCCGCGCACCAAGAGTTACAAGATCAACGCGATCTTCGAAATGGGCATGAGCGAGTATGATCGCACCGTTATCTTCATGCCGCTTTCGGAGGCGCAAAGGTTCTTCGGTAAGCGTGATGCCGTCGACTACATTGAGGTGATGGTCGATGATCCAGAGCGGGTCGGGGCCTACCAGGCAGCGATCAAGGGTGAGATCGGCCGTTCGTTCCAGACAACCGACTGGCAACAGCGAAACCAGACCTTCTTCAACGTTTTGAATGTCGAGCGGTTGGTGATGTTCATCATTCTTTCGCTCATCATACTGGTGGCGGCCCTCAACATCATCTCGGGAATGATGATGTTAGTGAAAGACAAGAGCCGAGATATCGCGATCTTGCGAACTATGGGCGCTTCGCGCGGTTCGGTGATGCGAGTGTTTTTGATCACCGGGGCGGCGATTGGTATTGTCGGAACGTTGGCGGGTTTTGTTCTCGGCGTTGTGTTTTGCTGGAACATCGACATCATTAAGCAGTTTGTCGCCTGGCTGACCAACACGCAGCTGTTTGATCCGTCGATCTATTACCTGACTAAACTCCCAGCAGAGATCGACCCCTATGAGACCGCTTGGATCGTGGCCATGGGGCTTGGTTTGTCGATCCTCGCGACGATCTACCCTTCATGGCGGGCCTCGACCCTCGATCCGGTCGAAGCCCTGCGCTACGAGTGAGGCGATGCCAGGCATGGACGCATCAAACAGACCCATACCGATCCTGCGGCTCGCGGGTTTGCGGCGCACCTTCCATCAGGGGCATCGGGAAATCCGCGTTCTTGATGGTGCATCGGCGGAGATATATCCGGGGCAGGCGGTGGCTTTGGTCGGACCCTCGGGCGCCGGCAAATCGACGCTGTTGCACATTGCCGGTCTGCTGGAGGGTGCGGACGGGGGCAGCGTGTCTATCGACGGGCGTGAGTGCATGGGGTTGTCGGACGGAGAACGAACGCGGGTCCGGCGCTCTGACATGGGTTTTGTCTATCAGTTCCATCAGCTGCTTCCCGAGTTCTCCGCGTTGGAAAACGTTGTTATTCCGCAAATGATTCTCGGGCGCCGCAAACGTGATGCCCAAAAGCGTGCCACGGTGCTGTTGTCGTCGGTAGGGCTGGGTGAGCGGTTGAACCATCGACCTGCTGAGTTGTCTGGCGGTGAGCAACAGCGCACGGCGATTTGCAGGGCGCTTGCCAATGAACCGCGTTTGCTTCTGGCTGATGAGCCGACCGGCAATCTTGACCCGCGTACATCCGAGCGCGTGTTTGCTGCGCTCGTGGAACTTATCCATAGAACGGGAGTGGCCGCGCTGATCGCCACGCACAACCACGATCTTGCGGCTCGCATGGACCGGACATTGCGGCTTGCCGAAGGTCATCTCGTCGAGGTTCAGCCCGGGCAGCGGTGACGTGCCTTCGGCCGCTTTGACAGCTCTGGTCTTGAGGTCATCCGCCACGCGGGAAGTCGTGGACGAGAGCATTCGTGATGTGTGGTGGGGCGGCGTAATCGGTATCATCAGCGCATGAACGCTCCGATTCGATCCAACAAGCTCACAGAGGCGAAACCAGCGCCCGAGCAGACCGACGCCTCGGCGCTTCGGTTCATACATTTGCGCGTGCACTCGGCCTATTCGCTGCTTGAGGGTGCACTGCCCATCCCGAGGCTCGCAAAACTTGCTCAGCAGCACGGGTTTCCGGCTCTGGGGCTGACCGATACCAACAACCTTTTCGGTGCGCTCGAGTTTTCCGAAAAGCTCGCTAGCGAGGGAATTCAGCCCATCATAGGAGTTACGCTGGCGCTCGATTTCGAGGGAGACGGAGCAGAAGACTCGCTGCAGACGGGGCAGCAGCCAAAGGTTGGTGAAAGCCAGCATCAGCGCTTGGCCTGCGATGGTTACATCGCGCTACTTGCCGTTGATGAATCGGGCTACGCCAACTTGATGAAGCTGGTGAGTGCTGCGCATTTGAGCGTTGAGGATGGCGCGCCGCCGCACATCACCATGCGCCAGTTTGGCGGACATAGCGATGGTTTGATTGCGCTGAGCGGAGGGCCTGACGGGCCAATTGACCGAGCGCTCATTGATGGGCGCAACGGGATTGCCGAGCAGCGGTTGCGACACCTGCACGAGGCGTTGGGTGATCGCCTTTACGTTGAATTGCAGCGGCACGGATCCGACAATGAACGTATCGTCGAGCCGCAACTTCTGGAGCTGGCTTATCGGTTGGAGTTGCCGCTGGTCGCGACGAATGAAGCCTTTTTCGCGGAATCGGGAGATTACGAAGCGCATGATGCTTTGATCTGTATCGCCGAGGGGCGTTACGTGGTTGAAGAGGACCGGCGCCGGCTGACGACGCAGCACTATTTCAAAACCGCCGAAGAGATGGTGGAGACTTTTGCCGATCTTCCCGAAGCGCTCGACAATACAATTGAGATCGCCAGGCGATGTCATTACCGTCCGCTCGGGCGCAGTCCGATCCTGCCGCGCTTCGTGAAAAGCCTGCACGGCAAGTCCGATGGGGAGTTGCTGCAAGAGGAGGCCGACGAACTTAAACGGCAGGCCGAGGAAGGGCTGGCACGGCGGCTTGCCGCGCATGGGCCTTCGCAGGGTTTTACGACGGAAGACTACGATAAGCGCCTGGCCTACGAAATTGACATCATCACGCGGATGAAGTTTCCCGGCTACTTCCTGATCGTTGCCGACTTCATCAAGTGGTCGAAAGGCAAGGGCATCCCGGTCGGACCAGGCCGTGGTTCCGGCGCAGGATCGCTGGTCGCGTACGCGCTAACGATCACTGATCTAGACCCGTTGCGATTTGGCTTGCTGTTTGAACGGTTCCTCAATCCGGAGCGCGTTTCGATGCCGGACTTCGACATCGATTTTTGCCAGGACCGGCGCGAAGAAACCATTCGCTATGTGCAGGACAAGTACGGGCACGACCGTGTTGCCCAGATCATCACACACGGTAAGCTTCAAGCCCGCGCGGTGTTGCGCGACGTTGGCCGGGTTCTGCAAATGCCCTACGGGCAGGTCGACAAGCTTTGCAAGATGGTGCCGAACAACCCGGCCAACCCGGTAACGCTGGCTGAAGCGATTGAGGGTGAGCCGAAGCTGCAGGAAGCGCAGAAATCCGAGCCGATCGTGGCGCAGTTGCTGGCGACTTCGCAAAAGCTTGAAGGGCTTTACCGTCATGCCTCGACGCACGCCGCCGGCATGGTGATCGGTGATCGACCGTTGATGGAACTGGTGCCGCTTTATCGTGATCCGAAATCGGATATGCCCGTCACCCAGTTCAATTGGAAGCTTGTCGAGGCGGCGGGGCTCGTTAAGTTCGACTTCCTGGGCCTGAAGACGCTGACGGTGCTGCAGAAGGCAGTTGAACTCGTCAAGCGCGTGCGCGGCGTCGATGTCGACCTGGAAAAGCTTGGGCTTGAAGATGAAGCCTCTTTCGCGCTGCTGGCGAAAGCCGACACGGTCGGTGTGTTCCAGTTGGAAAGCACCGGCATGCGGGAAAGCCTTAAGCGGCTCAAGCCGGACCGGTTCGAAGACATCATCGCCATGGTGGCACTCTACCGTCCTGGCCCGATGGACAACATTCCGACTTATATCAACCGCAAACACGGCGAGGAGCCTGTCGACTGTCTGCATGAAATGTTGGAGGGGATTCTTTCGGAGACCTACGGCGTCATTATCTATCAGGAGCAGGTCATTCAGATCGCCCAGGTGATGGGAGGCTATACGCTGGGTCAGGCCGATATGTTGCGGCGTGCCATGGGTAAGAAGGACAAGGCGGAGATGGCGCGGCACGAAGCCCGCTTTGTCGAAGGTGCCGTGGAGCGTGGCGTGAAAAAGAAGGACGCCGCTCACATCTTCGAACTGGTGAACAAATTTGCGGGTTACGGCTTCAACAAATCGCATGCCGCCGCTTACGCGCTTGTCAGCTATCATACCGCCTACATGAAAGCGAACTTCCGGGAGGAGTTCCTAGCTGCATCGATGACGCTCGATCTTGGCAATACCGACAAGCTTGCCGGTTTCGCCGCGGAGGCGAAGAAGAGCGGCATTCCGGTTCTGCCACCGAGCGTCAATGCTTCGGAGGTCGACTTCGTGGTAGAGCGTGCAGCCCAAAAGGCCGGCGCGGAGAAGGCGTCGCACGGGGCGATCCGGTATTCACTGGCGGCTCTAAAGAACGTGGGTGCCAGTGCGGTTCAAACGATAGTCGATGCGCGCGAGGAGGGCGGCCCATATGAGTCTCTTGGAGACTTCGCCACGCGGCTTGACGCCAAGGCAATGAACAAGAGAGGGATCGAGAATCTGGCGCAGGCGGGAGCCTTTGATCAGTTTGACGACAACCGGGCGACAGTGAAGGCGAACGCCGAGCAGATTATTGCCACGGCGCAGCGGGTCAGCGCCGACCAATCCGCCGGTACTTCGGATCTGTTTGCCGAGCCGGGTTCTTCGCAAAGTCTTGCCTTGCGGAAGATCAAGGCCTGGACCCCGCTTGAGCAGTTGGAAAACGAGTTTTCGTCGGTTGGTTTTTATCTATCGGGGCACCCGCTCGACCAATATCAGAAGGTGCTCGGCAAGGTTGGTGCGACCAAATACACGACGCTAGAAGCTGCTGCGACGCAGGGCGGGAGTGCAGGTAAAATCGGTGCGATCGTGGTTTCGGTGCGCGAGCGGCGTTCAGCTCGCGGCAACAGATTTGCCTTTGCGATGTTTTCGGATACTTCTGGGCAATTCGAGGCGGTGCTGTTTTCGGACACGTTGGCATCGGCGGGGGACTTGCTGGAGGCCGGCACGCTGGTGGTTCTGACCGTCTCGGCGGAATGCGACGAAGAGGGTTCCGTGAAGCTGAGGGTGCAGATGGTCGAGGCTCTCGATAAGGTCGCAGCGAATGTGGAGCGCGGATTGCGAATATACTGCGACGCAGGTGCAGCTGGGACCAGCGCTCCTGTTTTCGACGAATTGAAGGGTTATCTTGAGCCACCGGTGGCTGGCACGCGCGGAGGCGAAGTTCGCCTTGTCCTTTCCTTGAGTCGGCGTGGTCGGGAACTGGAGCTGAAGCTGCCCGGCAAATACGATGTTTCGCCGAAGACGGCGGGTAATCTGTCGACAATTGCCGGTGTGTGCGGGGTCGAGGAGATTTGAGTGCGTTCAAGCTGTGTTTGGGTCCTATTCTTGCTGGCGGTGATGGGTCATGGGTTTGGTCCCTCTTGGGCGGGGGAAAAGCCACTTGAAACCACTCAGCTGTTGAGTGCTGCCTCGCGGTTGGTGCTCGTCGAGACGCAAGACTTTCACAGCAGTGATGCAACCATCAGCACATACGAGCGGCAGCTTCCAAATGGGGGCTGGCGCGAGGTTGGTGTGGCGGCGCCGGCCAAGATTGGTCGGGCCGGGCTCGGCTGGGGCTTTACGTTTCGGCATCTGGCGCAGGCGGGAGAGCCGCTGAAGCGCGAGGGTGACAAGCGGGCTCCGGCTGGGATCTTTGCGCTCAGCCGTCCATTCGGGTTCGGATCGTCAAACCTGACAAACTATATGCAACTTGAGAAGGGCCGGCATGTCTGTGTCGATGATGTCAGGTCGTCGCACTACAGCCGCATTGTGAACTCGGGAACAGCCGGGGCTGGAACGAGCGGCGAGCGAATGTGGGCGGTTGATATCTATCGAAAGGGGATACTGGTCGATTATCCAACGAGCCGGTCGGCAAAGGCGGGCTCGTGCATCTTCGTGCACCTGTGGCGCAGGCCCGACAAGCCAACCATCGGCTGTGTGGCGGCATCCGAACCAACATTAGACCGGTTGCAGACGTGGGCTAATGATCCCAAAGACAAAACTGTAATCGCCATAGTCCCTTCGACCGCGCGCGAGCGCTTGCCAGGACTGCCGGCGCGCCGCTGAGAAGGCTTGCCTCCCTCAGCAATCACAGCTATAACCGCCGCTTATCCCACACGTGGATCGTTTCTGGCCTGAGCGGATTGAAAGCCCCGTTCAGCCATCCGGTGATTCAGGTTCCAATTGTAGGCGCCTGTCTTCATTGATCCGCGGAGGTCCAACCGGAAAAGGAATTACACCTGATGACGCTTCCCGTCTTCAATATGCGTCAGCTCCTGGAAGCTGGCGTGCACTTCGGCCACCAAGCCCATCGTTGGAACCCGAAGATGGCGCCATTCATCTTCGGCGCGCGCAATAACATTCACATCATCGATTTGACGCAAACAGTTCCGCTGCTGCACCAGGCGCTTGTCAAGATTTCGGATACGGTCGCCGGCGGCGGCCGCGTGCTGTTCGTGGCGACCAAACGTCAGGCTCAGGAAGCCGTTTCTGAGGCCGCCGGGCGTTCGGCGCAGTACTTTATGAACCACCGCTGGCTGGGTGGAACGCTGACCAATTGGAAGACTGTTTCCCAGTCAATTCGGCGCTTGCGGCAGCTGGATGAAATTCTTGAGAATCCGCACGGGCGCACCAAGAAAGAAATTCTCAATATTCAGCGTGAGCGCGAGAAGCTGCAGCTGTCTCTGGGCGGTATTCGTGAGATGGGCGGGGTGCCGGACTTGTTGTTCGTCATCGATACGAACAAGGAGCAGATTGCGATTAAGGAGGCCCGGAAACTGGGTATCCCGATCATCGCAATTGTCGACACCAATTGCGACCCTGACGGCATCGACTACCCGATCCCCGGCAACGACGATGCCGGCCGTGCCATCACGCTATACACCGACCTTGTCGCACGTGCGGCTATTGACGGGATTGAGCGCAGCAGCGCGGCTTCGGGTGCGGATCTTGGTGCAGCGGAGACACCTGTTGCAGAAGAATTGCCAGTTGTCGCCGCGGAGTTCAAAGGCATCGAGGGGCCGCGCGGCGATCCTGATGATCTTAAGAACATCGCCGGGATTGATCTGAAAACCGAGCAACGCCTCAATGATCTCGGGGTTTATCACTACTGGCAGATTGCCGATATGGCCGCTGCGGATGTGACGGCTTTAGAGACGGCATTGAAGGCCCCCGGACGGCTTGTGGAAGAGACCTGGGTTGACCAGGCGAAGAAGCTTGTCGCTCAGTCGGCTGCCTGAGGAGACGTGCCGCCGGGCCGGTGGGCTGGAGACCGTCACACAAATTTCAAGCTGCGGGCTTAGGCACCACGTGAGGCCAATAATCAGAGCCCGCCAAAAAAGTGAGCATGACATGACTGCGATTTCCGCTTCGCTTGTGAAAGAGCTGCGCGAGAAGACCGGCGCTGGAATGATGGACTGCAAGAAGGCGCTGACCGAGAATGACGGTGACATGGAGGCTGCAATCGACTGGCTGCGCAAAAAGGGCCTGTCGAAAGCTGCCAAGAAGGCCGATCGCGTCGCTGCCGAAGGGCTTGTTGGCGTGAAGTCGGACGGCAAGACCGGCGCGGTCGTCGAGATCAACTCGGAAACGGATTTTGTCGCGCGGAACGAACAGTTCCAAAAAATGGTTGGCGACATCACGGACCTGGCGTTGTCGACCGGGGGTGATATTGAAAAATTGCTGGCCGCCAAGGTCGGCGACAAGTCGATGAGCGTCGAGGATTACGTCAAGGAAATGGTGGCGACGATCGGCGAGAACATGACGGTCCGGCGTACGTCTTTGCTGTCGGTGGATGAAGGCGTCGTGTCTGCCTATGTTCACAACAAGAGCGCGGGCGGCATGGGCAAGATCGGTGTGCTTGTCGCCATTGAAAGCTCTGGTGACAAGGAAAAACTGGGCGAATTTGGCCGCCAGCTTGCCATGCATGTTGCCGCGGCGAGCCCGTTGGCTCTGACGTCCGAGGAGCTCGATAGTGAAGTTATTGACCGCGAGCGGGCGATCTATTCGGAGCAGGCGAAAGCCTCGGGCAAGCCGGCGGAGATTGTCGAAAAGATGGTTGACGGCCGTTTGCGCAAGGAGTTTTTCCAACAGGTCGTGCTGCTACAGCAGACGTTCGTGATCGATGGGAAAGCAACGGTGGAACAGGCTGTAAAAACGTCTGAAAAGTCGATCGGTGCACCGGTAAAGATTGCGGGGTTTGTACGCTACGCACTTGGTGAGGGCATTGACAAGCAGGATGATAACTTTGCCGCTGAGGTTGCCGCCGCGGCTGGCTCTAAGTGATCCTTCGTAATTACTGGTAATTACGGCCGGCTGCCTTGTGGTGGTCGGCCGTAATTATATTCAGGAAGCCGTTTTTGCAGGTTTTGGGTTGTCATGGGCGATGATGCCGCTACACGAAGGTAGTTCAATTAAGAAGATGCGGTAAATCAACGGCGAGAGCAATATGGCGGAACCGTCTCCCCCACCAAGATACAAGCGACTGTTAATCAAGCTTTCCGGCGAAGCTCTGATGGGCAAAGCCGGTTACGGCATTGATACCGACGTGGTAGCGCGGCTGGCGCGCGACATCAGTGAGGCCTCCCAGGCTGGTTGTGAAATCGCGACGGTTGTCGGGGGCGGCAACATGTTCCGTGGCCTGAAGGGGGCCGCAGCCGGTATGGACCGGGCCAATGCCGATTACATGGGAATGCTGGCGACTGTGATGAACGCTCTTGCGCTGCAGGGGGCGATGGACCAGATCGACTTGGATTCGCGTGTGCTTTCGGCGATTCCTATGCCGACTGTATGTGAATCCTACATTCGGGCGCGGGCGCTACATCATCTTGCCAGCGGCCGAGTGGTCATCTTCGCGGCCGGGACTGGCAATCCATACTTCACGACAGACACGGCAGCTACATTGCGCGCAATTGAAATGGGCTGCGACGCGGTAGTCAAGGCAACTCAGGTAGATGGCGTGTATGCGGCTGATCCAAAGAAGGTTCCGGACGCGGAACGTTATGATAGCCTGACGTATGATGAGGTCCTTGCTCGCGACCTTAGAGTGATGGACGGTGCGGCGATCGCTCTTGCCCGAGATAATGCACTTCCGGTAGTTGTCTGTTCAATAGAGGAGCCTGGCAATCTCCTTAAACTGTTGAATGGTGAGGCGCGGTCGACCGTGATTGGTGAAGTCTCGTCGTCATAAACTGGTATTTTGGGTACCGCCCGACCGGCCCAGCGCTTTCGCTTGCTTGCGAAAGCGCCGGCGCGACCGGGCAGCCGATGTCAGGCATCAACAAGGGAGAAGCGAAATGGCGGATGCCTTTGATCTCAAGCAGCTCGAAACGAGTATGAAATCGTCGTTGGATGCGCTTAAACGTGAATTGAGCGGGCTTCGCACCGGCCGCGCAAGTACGCATTTGCTCGACCCGCTACAGGTGACGGTCTACGGTTCAAAGATGCCTCTGGCCCAAGTGGGCACGGTCTCGGTTCCCGAGCCGCGCACGATTTCCATTCAGGTTTGGGATCGGGCCAACGTATCTGCGGTGGAAAAGGCTATTCGGGAATCGAACCTCGGCCTTAACCCTGTCATCGATGGTCAGCTCATTCGTTTGCCGATTCCTACGTTGACGGCCGAACGTCGGCAGGAACTCGTCAAAGTGGCCCACAAGTATGCTGAGCAGTCACGTGTTTCGGTACGCAATGTCCGGCGCGACGGCATGGATGCATTGAAGAAACTCGAAAAGAACGGTGAAATCAGTGAAGACGACCACCGCAAGAAGTCCGGTAGCGTCCAGGACCTGACGGACAAATACGTAAAAGAAGTGGACAATCTGCTGGCATCGAAAGAGCAAGAAATTCAAACTGTTTAGAGACGCCCCTCAATGCCAGTTCTTCGAACCTTCCCGGCAACAGATTAAGTAGCTTGGCTCTTCCCGTGCCTCACTCATCGTCCAGCCAGACAGACCCCGACCATGGCGGGTCAAGCCTGCAGCACGTGGCCATCATCATGGATGGAAACGGCCGTTGGGCGCGGCAGCGCGGCCTGCCGCGGACGTTTGGGCATCGGGAAGGCGTGGAAGCCGTACGCAGAACGGTGAGGGCGTCAATTGAACTGGGCATTCCCTATTTGACGATCTACTCGTTCTCTTCAGAAAATTGGTCGCGGCCTCGTGATGAGATTGACTACCTGATGGGGCTCATGAAGAGGTTCATTAGGCGTGATCTGGCCGAACTGCACGAGGCGAACGTCAGCATACGGGTCATTGGGGAGCGGGACCGCGTTGATCCAGAATTGCTGGCGCTGATCGACGAGGCCACGGAAGTTACCCGCAACAATACCCGGCTGACACTGGTGATTGCCTTCAACTACGGTGGGCGCAACGAGATTGTGCGCGCGGCGGGGCGATTGGCCTCGCAGGTAGCGGCCGGCCAACTCGACCCGGCTCAGATCGATACTGATGAATTCGATAGAGCACTTGATACCGGTGGGGTGCCGGATCCTGACTTGTTGATCCGGACGAGCGGTGAGATGCGATTGTCCAATTTCCTCCTTTGGCAGTCGGCTTACGCGGAGTTCGTGTTTCTTGACACCTATTGGCCTGACTTCGGACGAGAGCACCTCGAGGCTGCCATTGCTGAGTATCTTGGGCGAGAGCGTCGTTATGGCGGGTTGGCGAGCCGCTCGACCGCATGAGGCATAGCCGATCGGGGCTGGTCGGGTTGGAGGAGGAAGCGACGAACAGTCAGATCAAGGAGTTGCAGCTTCGAACAGTGTCCGCTTTAGCGCTGGGCGGCTGCGCATTGGCAGCGCTGTTTGCAGGACCCATACCCTTCGGGTTTCTTGTGCTGCTCGTGGCTCTAGTCATGAGCTGGGAGTGGGGGCATATCGTGCGCGCTGGCGGCGGCATGGATCTGACGTTCATCGTGCATGCGCTGACTGTCAGCGCCGCCATTCTGGTGGCGATGTTCGGCTCGGTTGAGCTTGCGCTGGGTATTCTGGCGGCGGGTGGCATCACGCTTGTGGTGCTCAACTCCGATGAGGGGCCAGGAGTTTCGGTGCTTGGCGCGCTGTATGTTGGAATTCCCGCTATTGCATTGATTTGTTTGAGAAGTTCCCAGCCTTACGGCCTGACGGCGGTGATGTTTATCTTTGCCGTCGTGTGGGCCGGGGACATCGCCGCGTTTCTGGGGGGGCGCCAGATCGGCGGGATCAAGCTTTATCCCAGCGTTTCACCGAACAAGACGTGGGCCGGGCTGGTCAGCGCTGTGGTTGCATCGATCCTGGTGGGCGCCGTGTTCTGGTCGTTTCTGGGGGATGCGCCGCTATTATATTTATTGGTATGTGCGGCCGGAATTGGTGTCGTGGCCCAGCTTGGGGATCTTGCCGAGTCCGCCTTGAAGCGACTGTTTCGCGTGAAAGATTCGAGCGATCTGATTCCGGGCCACGGCGGGTTCATGGACCGCATGGACGGAATAGTCGCGGCGGCCTGTGTAGCGTTTGCTGTTGGTTTGTTGATTAATTCCGACGCGCCGGCGCGGGCTCTATTGTATGGAAGTTGAGCGCGGGTTGGGCGCTCCGTGATCAGCGGCCATTGTGACTTGGAGGTCTTTGAGGTGATGGAACGGGCCGTGGAGACAGCACATCAGGCGCCACCGCGTCCGAAACGGGAATTGGGGAGCCCTCCGAAGCGGGTCTCCGTGCTTGGTGCGACTGGTTCGATTGGCGCCAGCACGCTGGACATGGTCGCCAGGAGTGGCGGAGCCATCGACGTTGTCGCCGTTACCGCCCATACCAACGTTGAAAGTCTGGCTGATTGCGCCCGCCAGTGTCGGGCCGAACGTGCCGTGATTGGCGATCCGAAGCTCTATTTGCAGCTCAAGGATGCCCTTTCGGGGTCTGAGATTGAGCCTGCCGCGGGGGACGATGCGCTGATCGAGGCTGCTCAGATGCCAGTTGACTGCACAATCGCGGCGATCGTCGGGGCAGCCGGGTTGAAACCCACCGTTGCTGCGGTCCGGGTTTGCGGCCGGCTGGCATTGGCCAACAAGGAGTGTCTGGTCTCGGCGGGCGACGTATTCATGCAGGAAGTCGCACGGGCGGGATGCGAGCTTGTGCCGGTCGACAGTGAGCATTCAGCGGCCTTTCAGATCCTGCAGGAGGCGGATGCTGAAAGCATTGAAAAGATTACGCTGACGGCGTCTGGAGGGCCGTTCCGTGAGTGGTCGCTTGAGAGGATCCAGAACGCGACCCGTGATCAGGCGCTGAAACACCCCAACTGGTCCATGGGTGCAAAGATCACGGTCGATTCTGCGACAATGATGAATAAGGGTCTGGAACTCATCGAGGCGCTGCATTTGTTCCCAGTGGAGACGCATCAGTTGGGGATGCTCGTTCATCCACAGTCGATTGTTCACTGCCTGGTCTCGTTTGTTGATGGCACGGTTCTGGCGCAGTTGGCGGAGCCTGATATGCGGACGCCAATCGCCGTTGCTTTGTCGTGGCCGCGTCGCATGGCCGCGCCGACGAAAAAGCTCGACCTTGCAGAGGTTTCACAGCTCACATTTGAAGCTGCGGATGAAGTTCGATTTCCCGCAATCGGGGTGGCGCGGGAGGCCATGGAGCGGGGTGGTACGGCGCCCGCAGTGCTCAATGCCGCAAACGAAATTGCTGTTGCAGCCTTCCTAGTGGGGCGGATAAAGGTGCCCGATATCGCCGCATTGGTGGGTGAAACTCTCCACCGCGCTGAAGGACTCGGGCTTGTCACGGAGGCGTCCTGCATCGACATTGTCCTGGATTGTGACGCAAACGCCCGACGTATCGCCCAGGAGATTCTCGCCAATGGCGGCATAGTTGCCTGAATGGCCGAGATGAGTGCTCTTTGCGAATCCGCTTAGCTGCGGTTGCTGTTTCGAGGTCAACTGGCGAGTATTCGCCAGTTTTCTTCGGCCGCGCTTTTGGGGCCTCGAGAGCCTGTCAGGCGTGCGGCCAGTGCGCGTTGAGACGACAAAGGAACGAAAACGAATGGAAATTACTGCCCAGCTCATCGACAATCTGTCGTTTGCCTTCTTGGGAGCTGTCGGGTTCCTATTTGCACTGACGGTTGTGGTGTTCGTCCACGAGATGGGCCATTTCCTGGTCGCGCGCTGGTGCGGGGTGACTGTGACGACGTTTTCGATCGGTTTCGGCAAGGAAATCGGGGCCTTTATCGATAAACACGGAACGCGTTGGCGGTTTGCTTGGATTCCGCTTGGCGGATACGTGAAGTTTCTCGATGACGAGAATGCCGCGAGCGTTCCGGATCGTGCGGCAATCGAGCAAATGGATGAGGCCCAGCGCAAGGGGGCTTTCCAGCTGAAGCCGGTATGGCAGCGGGCGGCCGTGGTGGCGGCCGGTCCGGCGGCGAACTTCCTCTTGGCCATCGTAATTTACGCTGCCTTTTTTTGGTGGACAGGGGTTAACCGAATCGAGCCGCGGGCCGACTACATCAAGCCAGGGAGCCCAGCTGCCGAAGCTGGTTTCAAGGCTGGCGACGTGGTCTTGAGTATCGGCGGTAGGAAAATAAGCGACTATAGCCAGATCAGCCAAACGGTCTGGACCAGCCCGGGGCGGACACTTGAGTTCATCGTCGACCGCGGCGGTGAACATGTCCCTCTCGAAGTCGTGCCGGAATTGACGGAACGAAACGACTACATCGCTGGTAAGCACCGCCGTCCAATGATTGGTATTCGTTATGCTGTCGAACCGGTTGTGGCGGGTGTTACGAAGGATGGGCCAGCGGCTGCAGCGGGATTCGAGGCCGGGGATCGTGTGGTCTCGATGAATGGGAAAGAGATCAATGATTTCAACCAGCTGCAGGAAATTGTAGCGGAGAGCAACGGGCATAAACTGGTCGTCACCGTATTGCGTGACGGTCGCAAGATTCCGCTCACCGTGACTCCTAAGATGACGACTCCTGGCAAGACGGCGAACGATCCGAGTCGACGTCCACTGATTGGGGTGCTCAGCACCGGTACACCGGTTTACTTGACGCTTGAGCGCGTCGGTTTGATCGAATCTGTTGGACTCGGGGCGGAGAGAACTTGGAGTATAATCACCACAACACTTTCCTACGTCGGTGATATCTTTACTGCCCGACAGAGTGCCGAACAAATCGGTGGTGTTGTCAGAATTGCGGACGCAGCGGGGAAATTCGCAGCAATCGGATTTTCCTATCTGGTTCAGTTTATAGCGTTCATTTCGGTCAGCATCGGGCTCATAAACCTCTTTCCGATTCCGATTTTGGACGGTGGTCACCTCGTGTTCTATGCGATCGAGGCCGTGACCGGCCGGCCAGTTAAAGAAGAAATCCAGGAATTCAGCTTCCGCGTCGGATTGGCGTTGATTTTGATGCTGATGATGCTGGGCTTCTATAATGACCTTGGAATCCTGGCCCGATGGTTCTCCTGGCTTGGTTAGAATCCTGGCCGGTGACGCATTCTTGCCACTTCCACAAAGCTTGCGGAATCGTTAATAACAATGCAGTTGGGACGTTGGCTGCCTGAGGGGTCTGATCGGTCGAAGATCAGAATGTGCAGTTAGATTCCAACTGAAGAAACGACACACGTCAGTCCATTGCCGAAGGCTGTTGTGTGAATTGGGGGATCGGCAGAGCGAGGGCAGATCCGCGTATGTGGAAGCTTCGGATCAGTTTCTTGGGGGGGCTACAAGCCGCTCTGTTGATCTTGGGTGCAAGTCTCGGCAGCGTCGCTATTGACGCTGTTTCGATGTCTTCGCCTGCGTACGCTCAATCCGTTGTCCGTGAAATCAGGGTAGAGGGCAATCGCCGCGTCGAGCCTGAAACGGTGCGGACATATCTTCAATTCACGGTGGGTGATGTCTATGATGCGGGCTTAGCGGATGATTCGCTGAGAGCGCTGTTCGCCACGGGGCTGTTCTCCGACGTACGGATCGACATGCAAGGGTCGGTTGTGACGGTTTTCGTCGAGGAGAATCCGGTTATCAACCAGGTCGCTTTTGAAGGCAATTACGAGGTGGATACCGATACGCTGGCAGCTGAGGTTCAGCTCAAGCCGCGTTCGATCTTCACCAGATCCCGTGTTCAGGCCGACGTTCAGCGCATTCTCGATGTCTACCGCCGTCAGGGGCGGTTTGCAGCTTTGGTCGAGCCAAAGATAATCGAGCTTGAGCAAAACCGCGTGAACCTGGTGTTCGAGATCACCGAGGGTACGGCGACTAAGGTCAAGGGTGTCAACTTCATCGGCAACCGGGCCTTCACGGATTCCCAGTTGCGCGACATCGTCACCACGACGCAGGCCGGCTGGTTCGACTTCCTTAAAGGTACTAGCGTTTACGATCCGGATCGTATGAATCTTGATCGAGAGTTGCTGCGCCAGTTCTACCTGAAGAACGGCTATGCCGATGCTCGCGTGATCAGCGCGAACGCGGAACTCGATCGAGACGGATCCGGCTTCTTCATCACCTTCACGATTGAAGAAGGTGAGCTGTACCACTTCGGCCCGATGACGATTGAGAGCGCCCTGGCGGAACTTAATGGGGAGTCGCTGCGTGGTGAGCTGCTGACTCATACCGGGTCGGTTTATGATGCATCCAGGATTGACAAAACCGTAGAGAGGTTGACGCTTTCGGTGGCTGAGCAGGGCTTCGCCTTCGCTCGGGTGCGGCCGCGGGCGGCGCCGGACTTTTACAGCCGGACGATTTCGATCAACTATGTGGTTGACGAAGGTCCCCGGATTTACATCGAGCGCATCAATATTTATGGCAACGAGCGCACCAAGGACCACGTCATTCGCCGCGAGTTTCGTCTGGCGGAGGGCGATGCCTTCAACCCGTTGCTTGTGGACCGTGCGGAGAAACGGCTGAAGGCGCTTGGCTTCTTCAAGAGTGTCTCAATCAAGAAGCGTCCTGGATCGGCTCAAGACCGTGTTGTTCTTGATGTGCAGCTGGTTGAGCAGTCGACGGGTGAATTGTCCTTTGGTGCTGGTTATTCGACCAGTGAAGGGGTCATCGGCGATATTTCGCTGACTGAACGCAACTTGCTTGGGAATGGTCAATTTGTGCGCTTGAGGCTCGGCGGCTCGTTCGAGCGCGCCCAGGTTGACTTGAGCTTCACAGAGCCGCGCTTCCTTGACCGGAACCTGGCGGCTGGTTTCGACCTGTTCCACAAAGAATTGGATCAGCGCGACACCTCGGGCTTCCGGAGTCGGAGATCGGGTGGTTCGTTGCGGCTTGGCTTCCCGCTGGCCGAGAACCTGTGGGCACAGACGCGCTATACATTGTCTCGGGATGAATTGTTTGATGTTGACGACAACGCGTCGCTGGCCATCAGGGATGCCTGCGGTGATACGAACATCAACCCGCGTGATAAACGGGGCCGGCCAATTAGGTCGCCGGACTGTCAGGACTCTTCATACTGGACCTCGGCGCTGGGCGGTTCGCTGACGTACGACCGTCGGAATCTTCCGCGGAATCCTTCGAGCGGGTACTTCCTGCAGTTGACATCGGACTTCGCCGGTGTGGGTGGTGATGTGAACTATGTGCGGCTTCAGGGCGAAGCGCGCGGTTACTATCCTGTCGCTGACAAGGTTGTGCTGGTCGGTCGCGTGATCGGTGGTCACATCGAGGGTTGGGGGGGCGATGATGTTCGACTGCTCGACCTGTTCTTCCGTGGCGGCGAGACAATCCGTGGTTTTGACCGCTCTGGTTTCGGTCCGCGGGACGCAAGGACTGGCGATGCGCTCGGTGGTCAGACGTTCTGGGCGGCGACTACAGAGTTGCGCTTCCCTATTCCGTTTGTCCCGGATGAGCTTGGAATGGGGGCGGCCGTCTTTGCCGATGCTGGTTCGCTGTTTAATGCTTCCGGCCGGGCAAAGGAAGTGGTTGATCCTGGAGACCTTTTGGATGACTCGACGGTTCGCTCTTCGGTGGGTGGAAGTATCCTTTGGAATTCACCGGTGGGTCCGCTACGTGTCGACTTCGCTCAGGCGCTGACGAAGGAAGACTACGACGACGAGCAGTTCTTCCGCTTCGGTGCATCGACCAAGTTCTAAGGTTGCGAGGGCCGGTTGAGGCATGCCGGCCCCATTAGCCGTTATTCCCAAGGCAGCTTTCGATTTGAACCTTGGAGATTATCATACCCAGTATTGACTACTGATTCACTGGTCAGGGACTCGTAGGCGCCTGCTTGAGGCTCTATATTCGCGCTCGAGTTTGAACAGCCGCCGTCATCTGCTAGTGAACTTGACCTGCCAGTTTATGAGATGCAAGACGACGACCGGGCCTTGCCGTAGCCGTCTGTGCTAACGGTATGCCGAGAAGCATTTGGAGCGTCCGTCGAGATGGAGCATCCGGGTTTTTATGAGCTTGCTGGGCCGTTTTCGGTAATCGAACTTGCCGAAGCGACGGGGGCTGAGCTGTTGGAGTCGGTTGGAAAAGAGGACGGGGTCCGGCAGTTGGCGAATATCCGCCCACTATCGGATGCTGGACCCGACGATCTGGCGTTCCTGGATAATCGGAAGTATCTAGGGCAACTCAGTGAGACCAAGGCGGGTGCCTGTCTGGTGCTACCTATATTCGCCGAGCGAGTGCCAGAGGGTACCGTGCCGCTAGTGACGCCTAAGCCCTATCGGGGCTTTGCAAAGGCGCTTGCCAAATTCTATCCATCATCGATGTGGCCGAGTGTTGCCGATGTTGGCGGCCCGGCGGGTGTGCACCCCGATGCTCAGTTGGAAGACGGCGTGATTGTGGAGCCGGGCGCTATTGTTGGTGCGGAAGCCAGGATCGGTGCCGGCTGCCGAATTGCGGCAGGTGCAGTCGTGGGGAAGAGGGTCTGCATTGGAAGGGGCTGCTATATCGGCGCGCAATCGACCCTTCAGCATACGCTCATGGGAGACCGTGTGATCATTCATGCTGGGGTTCGTTTGGGGCAGGATGGCTTTGGTTTTGCGATGGATAATGAGGGACACCTCAAAGTCCCGCAAATTGGCCGCGTGGTGATTCAAAACGACGTCGAAATCGGTGCTAATACCACGATCGATCGCGGGGCCCTCAAGGACACGATTATCGGTGAGGGGACCAAAATTGATAATCTCGTTCAGATCGGGCACAACGTGGTTATCGGTCGACATTGCGTTATCGTTGCTCAGACAGGTATTTCCGGCTCGACCGAACTCGGTGATTTCGTGGTGATGGGTGGGCAGTCTGGAACGGTTGGCCATATTCGTGTTGGGGCCGGTGCACAGATCGCGGGTGCTTCACACCCGAAGGAAGATGTGCCGGCGGGGGCTCGTGTTGGTGGGACCCCGGCCCGCCCACTGAAGCAGTGGGGCCGCGAGATCGCGCTACTGACGAGGTTGGCGAAGGGTGGTGGAGAGAAAGGCTAGGAATGCTTGGGCTGCGGGTTGCGGCTGGAACAGCGCATTTCTGAAATCTGGGTTAGCCCCGCGCACCATCGTAGTTGGAGATAAGAACAAAATGGACGACGTGAGTAGCAAAACCGAGCTTGGCACGGTCGATATCATGCAGGTGATGAAGCTCCTGCCGCACCGCTACCCGTTTCTGCTTGTGGATGGTATCTACGACATGGACGGTGACACGAGTGCGATTGGCCTCAAGAACGTTACGATCAATGAGCCCTTTTTTCAGGGCCACTTCCCGCAGTTTCCCGTGATGCCCGGTGTCCTCATCATTGAGGGATTGGCGCAAACTGCGGGTGCGCTGTGTGTTCACAGTTTGGGCGAAGACTATGTCGCTGAACTCGTCTACTTCATGGGTATCGACAAGGCGAAGTTTCGCCGACCAGTCGTGCCGGGCGACGTGCTCCACTATCATGTGAGCAAGATTCGCAACCGAGGCCGCGTGTGGAAGTTCTACGGTGAGGCCAAGGTGAAGGGCCAGGTGGCGGCTGAAGCGGAAATTAGTGCCATGCTGGCGGATACGGCTGAAGCGCGGGCATTTGCGAGTGGCAATGGCTGATCAAGCTATCCATTTCTCTGCGATTATCGAGGACGGGGCGCAGTTTGGGGATGGGGTCAAGATTGGCCCTTATTGCCATGTGGGTGCCGACGTCGTCCTGGGTGACGGCGTGGAACTCGTCAGCCACACCGTGGTTGCAGGCCGAACGACGGTCGGCGCGCGCACCCGGGTTTTCCCATTCGCCTCGCTTGGTCACCAGCCACAGGACCTGAAGTACAAGGGCGAGCCGTCGACCCTGGTAATTGGAGAGGATTGCCAGATCCGGGAAGGGGTAACTATGAACCCCGGCACCGAGGGCGGCGGGATGGCGACCACGATTGGTGATCGCTGCGCATTTCTCGCAAACTCGCACGTTGGTCACGATTGCAGGGTCGGTAGCGACGTCGTCTTTTCCAACAATGTGATGTTGGCCGGGCATTGCGACATAGGCAATTTCGTCATTATTGGTGGGGGAGCTGCTGTTATCCAATATGCTCGCATCGGTCCGCATGCTTTTGTAGGTGGAATGTCGGGACTGGAGAATGATCTCATTCCCTACGGTATGGCACTTGGGAATCGGGCCTATCTGTCGGGCCTGAACATCATCGGTCTGCAAAGGCGCGGATTTTCGCGCGGCGAGATTCACGATCTGCGCAGGGCTTACCGTTTGTTGTTCGCCGCTGAGGGCACGTTAGCCGAGCGCATGGATGATGTTGCCAGCGAATTCAATGACCACGAGACGGTTCAAGAAATCATCGGATTCATCCGTGAGGGCGGCAGACGATCATTGTGTACTCCGCGTGGGCAGACCGGGCCCGAGTGAGGCGTCCTAGATGTGTAGAGCCTCGCCCAGGCGAATTGGGATCCTGGCGGGTGGTCAAAGCCTGCCGATGGAAATTGCAGAGAGTCTCCGGCAGCGAGGCGCTTTAGTGCACATAGTTGCTATCGAGGGAGAAGCGAGCGAGACGCTATCAGGGCCCGATACCACCTGGGTCAACTGGGGGCAGATCGGCAAGATAATCTCGTCGTTTAAGAATTCTGGTTGCCGTCAGGTGGTCATCGCTGGCGGCGTTCGGCGCCCTGATCTCTCCACCATCAAACCAGACCTCGGTTTCTTTCGCGCGGTACCAACGGTCTTGCGGCTTATCCGGGTGGGTGGCGATGATGCCATTCTACGCGGCGTTATCGCATACTTTGAAGGGTTTGGGCTGGAAGTCGTTGGCGTCAGTCAAGTGGCGCCAGAGCTGTTGGTTGGAGCCGGTGGTTTTGCGGGGCCTGACCATCGGCAATCGGATCTTGGTGATGCGCGCGCCGGGTTTGAAGTGCTTCGGGCGCTGGCACCCTTCGATGTGGGGCAGGCGATCGTGGTCGCAGGAGGCAGCGTTGAGGCAATCGAAGGGGCCGAGGGTACGGACCGCATGCTCGATCGTCTGATCGCGCTGCGTCACAATCGCATGCGGCAGCGCGAGGACGTCCGGCAGGGGATTCTTATCAAGGCGCCGAAGCCCGGCCAGGAACTCCGCGTTGATATGCCGGCCATCGGGCCGGAAACGATACGCAAGGCAGCGGGGGCGGATTTGCGTGGTATTGCCGTTGATGCGGGCCGTGTTCTGGCAATTGAGAGGTCGAAGCTGCTGGACCTGGCGAAGGCGCATCGTGTGTTTGTCGCGGGCGTAAGCGGTGATCAGCTGGCTTCTCGTGCAACTGACGACGGGCAGCCTCATCCGGCCTTTTCAGTGCGTCAGCTGGGACGACGCGGTCTTCGCGATCTCGACAAGGCGGACGCAAGCAAGGGCGCGCAGGTGATCGAGGCGATGGAGTGCTTCGGCACCGGGCGTACCGTGGTCGTTTCCGCAAGGCACGTTCTTGCGGTTGAAGCCGGTGAAGGCGTGTTGGTAACGCTTGGGCGGGCGGCCCATCTGCGGCAGTGGGGAGGTGGGTTTGGTGCACGGCGGAAGGGTGTTGCCGTCATGTCTGTTGAGCGTGAACTCGATCCGGCGGTGATCGCAGAGGCGGCCAAGGCAGGACTGGCCGGCGTTGGGGTTGTCCTGCAGAGGTTTGCAGCGAGCGTCGCGCCAGAGGTTGTGGCTGAGGCGGACCGGCGTAAGCTGTTTATTGCGGGACTGGAGCGTGAACCATCTTGAGGCTTGAATGAGCAGCGGCGTACGTGGGGATGGCGAGCAAATGCAGAGCGGTCTTGGCAGCGTTGCGAAGCAACGCGACAGGGAAAGTGTCGTGGTGGGTGACTCTCGGCCGAGCTACCGTTTGTTCGTCGTTGCCGGCGAACACTCAGGCGATGCGCTTGGCGGCAAACTGATGGAAGTTTTGAACCAGCGCCTGACGGGCAGGGTCCGTTACCTCGGCGTTGGAGGCGAGGACATGGCGCGCCAAGGGTTGGTGTCTCAGTTCCCGCTGGAGGACGTGGCGGTGATGGGGCCGATGTCGATCCTGCCGCGCCTGCCACGAATTGCGCGGAGGATTTTTCAAACCGTGGATGCGGCACTGAGTGCCGAGCCCGACGCGGTCATCATTATCGACAGTCCCGAGTTCACGCATCCAATTGCTAAGCGGATCCGGGCGCGGCGTCCGGACATCCCGATCATTGACTATGTCAGCCCTACGGTGTGGGCATGGCGGCCGGGTCGGGCCCGCAAGATGCGCCGTTACGTCGACCATCTGTTGGCTCTGCTGCCGTTTGAACCAGGTGCGCATTCGCGTCTAGGCGGGCCGCCGACGACGTATGTCGGGCATCCACTGATCGAGCGATCAGAGTGGCTTGAAGGACTTGATGCTGACGAACTTCGGCAACGGCTCGGACTACAGCCAGAGAAGCCCGTGCTTCTGGTGTTACCTGGAAGCCGGAGTTCGGAAGTTAGTCGCTTGATGGAGCCCTTTGGTGAGACTGTCACGTTGTTGCGGGAGCGGGGTCACGATCTGGAAGTGGTGATGCCGGTGGTCAGTACGGTGCGGCCCTTGGTCGAGGATGCGATTGCACAGTGGCCGGTGAAACCGCACCTGGTTTCTGGCGATGTGGACAAATTCAAGTCGTTCAAACTGTCCCGTGCAGCGCTGGCGGCTTCCGGGACGGTGACGCTTGAACTGGCGCTGGCCGGAACGCCGATGGTGGTGGCTTATCGGGTCGACGCGGTGGCGGCGTTGCTGCGCTTCCTCGTCAATGTGCCGTCGGTCGTGCTTGCCAATCTTGTGCTGGATGAGACAGCCTTCCCTGAATTCCTGCAGGAGGATTGTAAGCCGGCAAAGCTTGCCGAGGCCGTAGAGCTGTTGCTCAATGACACGCCTGAGCGCAAGGGGCAGGTTGAGGCTCTTGGGCGGATCGCAGGCAAGATGGAGATTGACGGGCCGAGCCCAAGTGAGGCGGCTGCAGATGTTGTAATGAAGCTTCTGGAGGCATCCTCCAGAACTAGTCCGGCGGATCCCCCGAGTTAGCACCGTTTGCCAAGTGGTGGCTCATCCGCGTTCGGAACGCGGGACAAAGGCGCGCGCGCCATCACCGATGTAAAGCTGGCGCGGGCGGCCGATGCGCTGCTCTGGGTCCTCGATCATTTCCTTCCACTGTGCGACCCATCCAACCGTGCGCGCGACGGCGAAGAGCACGGTGAACATCTCGACGGGGAAGTTCATGGCCCGCAGCGTGATGCCGGAATAGAAGTCAATGTTGGGGTAGAGTTTCTTCTCGACGAAGTACTCGTCCTCGAGCGCGATGCGCTCCAGCTCCATGGCCACCTGCAGCAGGGGTTCGTCGCGAATGCCCAGAGCGTCGAGAACCTCATGGCAGGTCTTCTGCATAACCTTCGCGCGCGGATCGTAATTTTTGTAGACGCGGTGGCCGAAGCCCATCAGACGGAAGCCTGAAGTTTTGTCCTTGGCCTTTTCGACGTACTCGGGATTCGATCTACGGTTCCGATTTCCTGCAGCATGTTGAGCGCGGCTTCGTTGGCACCGCCGTGGGCGGGGCCCCACAGGCAGGCGATGCCGGCGGCAATGCAGGCGAAGGGATTTGCTCCTGAGGAGCCGGCTAGGCGGACGGTGGACGTCGAAGCATTTTGTTCGTGGTCGGCGTGCAGAATGAATATGCGGTCAAGGGCGCGCGCGATGACGGGATTGACGGTGTAGGGCTCGCAAGGGACGGCGAAGCACATCTGCAAGAAGTTGCTGGAGTAATCCAAGTCGTTGCGAGGGTAGATGAAGGGTTGGCCAACGGAGTATTTATAGGCCATGGCGGCGATGGTTGGCATCTTGGCGATGAGGCGGCGGGCGGCGACTGTACGTTGCCAGGGATCGCTGATGTCTGTGGAGTCGTGATAGAATGCCGATAGCGCGCCAACCACGCCGCACATAACGGCCATCGGGTGGGCGTCACGCCGGAAGCCCGTGAAAAACCGCGTCATCTGCTCGTGGACCATCGTGTGATTGGTGATGGCGTCTTCGAATTCGTTGTATTCGAGCTGAGTTGGCAGGTCTCCGTTCAAGAGGAGATAACAGACCTCGATAAAGGTCGATTGCTCGGCCAGTTGGTCAATCGGGTAACCCCGATGCAGGAGGACGCCGTTGTCGCCGTCGATATAGGTTATTTTCGAGGAGCAGTTTGCCGTCGAGGTAAAGCCCGGATCGTAGTTGAAACAGCCAGATTCCTTATAGAGCTTGCCTACATCAATCACGTCTGGCCCAAGTGTGCCAGAGCGTACGGGCATGTTGATGGTGGCGTCCTTGACCTCGATAGTGGCCATGGGGGAAGTGCCGGAGCCGGTGTCATCAGAATTCATCGGGCGGTTCCCTTTCGAAGCGTGACTAAGATGCGTCGCGGAGGCCGGTGCCATGGTGGCCATCTCATGCGGACCGACGCAGATAATGGGGCGTGGTAGCTGACATTAGCACCTGCGACAAGATAACCGTTGGCAGGGTGGGGTAGGTCTCGCGCGGATGTGAGACCGCGTGTTTACGGCAAATTGTGCAGTGCGGAAAGGGTTGCCGGGAAATTATTGTATCCTGGGCGTAAGTTGACGGTAAATATCGGGTGCCTGCGGGTACAGAAACACCGCGTATCGCCGGCCGAAGATGGGATCGTTAACACCCTAATATTGAGAGGTTTGGATGCTGCCGGCTGCAGCTATGGGGCTCGCCCCCTCCCAATATTGCTATTAGGCCGAAGCTTCTCTCACTCGTCCCAAAGTCTCATCTTTACCGAGAGCCGCCATGACGTCGAAAATTGACGGCGATACCGTGGTGCCGGTGAGCGCGGCGCGTAAAGGCTGAGCGACTTTGCCAAGTTTTAGGCCTTCGGCCTGCGCGAAATCGCGGATCATGGCTTCGAGCGGTTCGGCGGTCCAGTCGGAGAGATTCTGGAGATTGGGTGCTAGCTTGCCGAGCATTTCCCGGGCTGGTCCATCCAACAGTTTGGCAGCCTTGGCGTCATGGACCAGCGGACGTTCCGCCCATAGGAATTTCCCGCCTTCAAGGAAGTCCAGAAGCGTTTTTGAGCGCTCCTTCATGGCGGGAATGAACGCGCGCAACTTGTCGCCCGCGCCGGCGGCGAAGGCCTTAGAAATTCGCTCGCCTTCGGGAATGTGGGGCAGGAGGCTAGCGATACGGCGGAAGAGGTCATCATCATCGGTGTTGCGAATCCAGTGAGCATTGATGGCCTCGAGTTTCTGGATATCGAAGCGAGCCGGCGCCCTGTTGATGGCGTCGATATCGAACCACTCGACCAGTTGGTCGGTGGAGAAAACCTCATCGTCTCCGTGGCTCCAGCCCAGACGGACGAGGTAATTGCGCATTGCAACGGGTAGGTATCCTATTTCGCGGTAGGCCTCGGCGCCCAGCGCGCCGTGACGCTTGGAGAGTTTGGCGCCGTCGGGACCGTGGATCAGCGGGACGTGCGCCCACTGGGGGATTTGCCAGCCCATTAGTTGGTAGATCTGTGTCTGGCGGGCGGCGTTGGTGAGATGGTCAACACCCCTGATTATATGCGTGATGCCCATGTCATGGTCATCGACGACGACCGCGAGGTTGTAAGTCGGGGAGCCATCAGAGCGCAGTATGATGAGGTCGTCGAGATCCTTGTTGGCGTAAGTGACTTCGCCTTGGACGTGATCGTTGATGACGGTCTGGCCTTCGTTGGGTGCGCGAAGGCGGATTACGAAGGGGGTGCCGGCTGGGGCCTCGCTTGGATCGCGGTTGCGCCAAGGAGAGACGACCTGGAACGAGCGCTTTTTTCTATCGGCGGCCTCGCGCATGGCGGCGAGTTCCTCTTGCGTGAGGTAGCAACGATAGGCGTTACCGTCGGCAAGCAGCTCTTCAGCGACCTCGCGATGGCGATCAGCGCGCTCATACTGGGAGACGGGGTCTCCATCCCAATCGAGTTCCAGCCAGCGCAGGCCATCAAGGATTGCTTCGACGGCCTCCTCCGAGTTGCGTTCGCGGTCGGTATCTTCGATGCGAAGTACAAACTTTCCGCCCTTGGCCTTGGCATAGAGCCAGTTGAAAAGTGCGGTGCGGGCGCCGCCAATGTGCAAGAATCCCGTGGGCGACGGGGCGAATCGGACGACGACGTTGTCGTTAGGTGCATTGTTTTGCGTCATGGCAGCAGGTCCCGTCTGTTTGTGCCGCTGCACGCGTGCGGCCGCTGATTTCGCAATCGAGGCGATGTAGCATGGGTGGGTGTAGCTGTTTAGAAGCAAGGTCACGCAATGCTGGGAGACCTTAGCGACTCAGAGACGCAGGGGGGAAGGTCGCTGAAGGTGGATGCGCCACCGGAGCGGCGGATTTCACGCCTGCGAGTGTTGATCGAGGCCGAGCGGCCCGGCTGGTTCTACTGGGTCCCGGTTCTCGTTGGGGTAGGCGCGCTCTTCTATTTTGTTGTTCCTTTCGAGCTTAGTGTGTTGGCCGTGGCGGGCGTCGTAATGGCGGCCATCGCGTCGCGGCCGGTTGGCGGCCGGATGACTTATTCCAGCGCGTTGACGGGGGTTCTGGTTTGCTGTGCGCTTGGGGTTGGCCGCGGCCAAGCTTCGAACGGAGTTGGTGCGTGCGCCAATCCTAACCACAAAGACAGCAGCCGTTCAGGTATCAGGTTTCGGTGAGCAACTCGAATCACGGGCGAGGGGCGGGAGCAGGCTGACGCAGCATCCGGTGCGGATCGAGACACTTCTCGATCCCATGCTGCCGGCATGGATCCGCGTTTCCTTTCGAAAGGCTGTGCAAGGGGGCCTGCTCGGGGACTATGTTTCGTTCGTCGCGAAACTTGCCCCGCCGCCGCCCGCTTCGGTTCCAGGCGGCTCTGACTTCGCCCGATACGCCTATTTTCGCAGAATCGGGGCAGTGGGCTTTGCGACGACGTTTCGGGTTGTTGGCGCGGCGCGGTTCGATCTGCCGACGTTGCCGGCGGCCATTAACGCGGTTGCGCGGGTCCGATTGCGGATTGGGATTCGGGTGGCGGAGGAACTTCCATGACAAACCAGTGCGGTCGCGAAGGCGCTAATGGCGGGGGACTGAAGCGGCATTTCTGAGGAGACGAACGATATTTACAGGGGCTCGGGGCTTTATCACATCCTGTCGATCTCGGGGCTGCACATGGCGATTATGGGAGGCTCCATTTATTTCGTTCTACGGTTTCTGTTGGCGCTGTCGCCGGTGATGGCCCACAACTTTCCGATCCGCAAGTGGGCGGCGGTCGGCGCCATTGGTGGGGCTTTGGGGTGCCTGATGATTTCAGGTGGTTCGCTCGCCACGCTGCGATCGTTTGTGATGATGGCGATTTTCTTCCTATCGATCGTCGCGGATCAGCTGGTGATTGCATTGCGCAACGTTGCACTGGCGGCGCTGGTTATTCTGCTGCTGTTCCCGGAAAGCGTCGTCGATCCGGGGTTTCGGATGTCGTTTGCGATGGTTGTGGCGCTTGTGGCCTCTTATGAAGTTTTGGCGCGCGGGCGGAACCTTGGCCGCAGGGCCGGAGTAGCTGACCGTGGCGGGCGGCCGGATTATTTGCAGCAATTGTTTGTTCGACGATGGTGGTGAGTGCGGCGGTAGTACCACTTTGGATTTATCACTTTCACCAGGCATAGCATTTTGCCGTGGTGGCGAATATGCTGGCGGTTCCCATCTGCAACTTTGTGGTGATGTCGGCAGCGTTGGCGACGCAGGTCTTGATGCCTTTCGGGGCGGAGGGACGAGCGCTTCCATTGATGGGGCCGGGTCTTGAGATGATGGCCTCGGTGGCCACGTGGGTGGCCGGACTTGAGGGTGCGGTGAGCCGTGTGCCCGCGATTCCGGCGGTGTCAGTTGCGCTGATTGCTGTGCGCGGGCTTTGGCTCTGTCTATTGCGGCAACATTGGCGGTTGCTTGGCCTTGTTGCAATAGCATTGGGTGTTGCGGTGGCGACATTGGGTGTGCGCCTTGATCTTTTGGTTGGCGGCAGCGGGCGGCTTGTTGTTTTGCGGGATGTAGCCGGCAAGTTCTCAGGGCTGACTTCGCGGTTCTCCAAGTACGAGCTTTCGCAGTGGCTAGCGCGCTATGGAGATCGCCGCGAGGTTGGTGAGGTCAGGCTCAATGGAGCTCCTAAATTTGATGGCGTTAGATGAGTGCAGTAGCGGAAGGGAGTGGTGATCGCTGTTTCGCGTCATCCGGCTGCGCTGCGCGAAGATTGCCTGCGGGCCGACATCCTGATTTCGCAGTTGGAGCTGCGGCTGCCATTCCGGAAGCCGAGTTTGATCTTGGATCGTGCGCGCAGTTTAAAGCAGCGGACCATTGCGATCTTCATGAATGCGGATGAGTCCTTGATCATCACAAGCGTGACAGGAGCCCTGGGGCGCGGGCCTTGGTCGCGCACGGTTCGCTAGCCGGCCAGGACGTCCGTGCCTGCTAGTAGCGCCGGATCAAGCCGACGAGACGGCCCTGGATATCGACCTGGTCGGGGCTGAACACCCGTGTCTCATACGCAGGGTTGGCCGCCTCGAGGGCAATGGACGCACCTTTCTTGCGCAGGCGCTTCAAAGTTGCCTCTTCCTTTTCAACAAGTGCTACAACGATGTCGCCATTTTGAGCCGTGTCGGCGCATCGTACGATGACCGTGTCGCCATCGTGAATGCCGGCTTCGATCATTGAATCGCCGCGGACTTCGAGGGCGAAATGCTCGCCGCTTGATAGCAGATCGGGCGGACAGTCGATGTCGTGGGTGTGGTCTTGGATTGCGCTGATCGGCGTACCTGCTGCGATGCGTCCCATCACAGGTACGGGGATTGATTGAGACTGGAGAATGCTGGGCTCAGGCATTGCTGCGGCAGGCATTGGGCTCAGTCTGTGCTCGATCCCGCCGCCAGCGTCACCACTGAGCTGGAGCACCGGACCCTCGCCGCCTTCGGGCAGCTTGATCACCTCGATGGCGCGGGCACGGTGGGGTAGGCGGCGAATGAATCCACGCTCCACGAGGGCGGTTATCAAGCGGTGGATGCCCGACTTTGATTTGAGGTCGAGTGCGTCCTTCATCTCGTCAAAGGAGGGCGGGACGCCAGTTTTCTGCAGCCGTTCATGGATGAACAGCAAGAGATCCTTTTGCTTCTGTGTCAGCATTTCGGCCTCGTGCTCCTTGCTGCCGGTTTGCGTGGGTAGGCTTCATTGTACAAACCATGAACATACCATAACTGTTCATGGCGCGTTCTGCAACCCTATGCAACGCAATCAGAATCCTATTGGCAGGACTGTGACTTTCTCACCAGCCCCTAATGCGGCGGCGCCAGGAGGCCGGACGATCAAGGCGTTCGATCTGGCCAGTATGGATAGAAGCGAACTGTCCTGGCTTTCGGCGGGCGTTACGACCTCCCCGTCAGCTGTGCGTGCGAGGCTCGCGCGCATGTAATGCAGGCGCGGTCCATTGCGTTCAAGCGGCGCGGTGAGTCGCGCTTCCAGGGTGTTTGTGTCGTGGGGGCGGCGGCCACTCAGGCTGGCGATTAGGGGCAGTACAAAGATGTGGGCGCATACGATGGCGGAGACAGGATTGCCTGGAACGCCAATCGCACGTTGTGGCAGGCGTTGGGCAAACATGAGCGGCTTGCCGGGGCGCATGGCGATCTTCCAGAAATCAAGCTCAAAGCCGGAGTTGGTGAGGGCCTTTCCGACCAGGTCATGATCGCCCACGGATGCGCCGCCAATGGTGACGACGACGTCCGCGTCGGCCGCCTGCTCCAGTTTGTGCTGCAGGTCTTCCAGGGTATCGCTGGCGATTCCGAGAAGGTGCGGGCTGCCACCTGCTGATTCGACCATGGCCGCGAGAGCGTAACTGTTTGAGGCGACGATCTGGCCCGGTCCCGGCGTCGTGCCAGGCTCTACGAGTTCGTCACCGGTGGCGAGAATTGCGACGATCGGCTTGCGATGCACCGTGAGTTTACAGTGACCCATTGAGGCACTCAGTGCGATGTGGCGCGGCAGCAGTTGGGTGCCGGCGCTAATGACCTGCTGGCCCTCCGAAAAATCGCCACCACTGGGGCGGACATGTCCAGGATCGGGGGAGCCGCCCGTGATGCGAACGGTGTTGCCATTGCGTTCAGTGTTCTCCTGGATGACGACAGCGTCGGAGCCAACGGGCATTGGAGCGCCCGTGAAGATGCGTACGGTCTGCCCCGGGGCAATGGTGCCCGCAAAGGGATGTCCAGCGGCGGAATCTCCAATGACGTCGAGGGTGGCCGGCAAGTTGGTTACGTCGTCCTTGCGAACGGCATAGCCATCCATGGCGGAAGCATCAAATGGCGGTTGCGTGAGTTGCGCGGTGAGCGGCTCGGCGAGCGTCCTGTTGGAGGCTTCGAGCAGCCCGACTTCCTCGCCAGGTGTCGGTTCTGTGTCGGCAAGAATGCTAGCCAAAGCTTCGTCGACCGTCAGGGCGCTCTTCATGGCTGCTGCTCGCCATCGGCATGGTAGTGGCCCGAGCGGCCGCCGGTCTTCTCGATTAGCCGGATGCCATCGAAGCGCATCGCTTTGTCGGCTGCCTTGAGCATGTCATAGATGGTTAGGCAGGCGACAGAGACAGCGGTCAGGGCCTCCATTTCAACGCCGGTCTGCCCATTGACCCGGACTTCGGCGCTGACGCGCACGCCCGCCGGCATGCTACTCAATTCGAAATCGACGAGCGCCTTGGTAATCGGCAGCGGGTGGCACAGCGGGATCAGTTCGTGTGTGCGCTTGGCAGCAATGATCCCGGCAATACGGGCGGTGGCGAGCACATCTCCTTTTTTTGCTTCCCCTGTTTCAATGAGCTGTAGGGTTTCTGGCGCCATGGCGACGAACCCCTCAGCAACCGCCGTGCGGGACGTCACGTGCTTTCCCGTGACGTCGACCATACGGGCCTCGCCGCGTTCGTTGAGATGAGAGAGTTTGTTCATAGGTCTTATGTCCCGAGAAGGCTACGAGTGGCGGCCTCGACGTCTTCGTGCCGCATCAGGCTTTCACCGACGAGGTACGTTTTGACGTTCGCGGCCTGCAGGCGGACGACATCGGCATTGGTGAAGATACCGCTTTCGGACACCGGGATGCGATCGGCTGGAATGGCGCGGACGAGTCGTTCGGTAGTTTCCAGGCTGGTTTCGAAGGTTCGCAGGTCGCGGTTGTTGATGCCGATGAGCGGGCTTTTCAGTTTCAGGGCACGGTCGAGTTCTTGTTCGTTATGGATCTCCACGAGTGCATCCATTCCCCAGTCATGGGCCGCGTTAACAAGCTCCTCGGCTGTCGTGTTGTCGAGTTGGGCCATGATGACGAGGATACAATCGGCGCCCCAGGCGCGGGCTTCCACGACCTGATAGGTGTCGAGCATGAAGTCCTTGCGCAGCACTGGCAAATCACAGGCGGCGCGCGCGGTTTGTAAAAACTCCGGGGCACCCTGAAACGAAGGGGTGTCGGTTAGAACCGAAAGGCATGCAGCGCCTCCCGCCTGATAGGCCGAGGCCAGCGCGGGGGGCTGGAAGTCGGCGCGGATCAGGCCCTTGGAGGGGCTGGCCTTCTTTATTTCAGCTATGAGGGCAGGTCTGCCGGCGGCGTGCTGGTTTTGCAGGGCGCCAATAAAAGGCCGCACGCGCGGTGCGCTGCGGGCGTATTCGGCAATGATCTGCAGTGGTTCACGCTGTTTGGCTTGGGCCACTTCCTTCAGCTTATACGCGGTGATCTTTTCGAGGATGTCGGACATTGGAGAGGTATACGACAACTTGGCCGGCCGCGGGTAGGGCCTTGATTCTCGTTTTCTAGGTTGCCGTGGTCCAGTTTGTGGCGGCGACGAGCCTTTCGAGAGCGGCCTTGGCTTTGCCGGTATCGATGGCGTGCGCGGCGCGTTCCACGCCCTCGGTGATGGAGGCGGCGAGTTCGCCGACGATTAGCGCCGCTCCGGCGTTGAGCAAAACGATGTCGCGGTATGGGCCGTGTTTGCCATCGAGGACGTTAAGGATGGCTTGGGCGTTTGTTTCGGCGTCGCCTCCTTGCAGGTCGGCTATGCTGGCGCGGGGCAGGCCGGCTTGTTCCGGCGTGATTTCGAATACCGCAACGGACCCCTGGCTCAGCTCGGCAACTGTCGTGGGGCCGGTGGTTGTCAATTCATCCATGCCATCGGCGCCATGCACGACCCAGACGTGTTCGGCGCCAAGGTTGGTTAAGGCATCGGCGATGGGCTCGACCCAACGCTGATGGAAGACGCCGACGATTTGACGGGTGACCCGGGCGGGGTTGGCGATGGGGCCGAGTAGATTAAACAAAGTCCGGGTTTTGAGTGCGGCGCGTGCTGGCGCCCAGATCTTCATCGCTGGATGATGCATCGGCGCCCACATGAAGGCGATGCCAGCTTTGGCAATGGTGCCGGCGACTTCTTCGGGCGAGAGATCGATCTTGACGCCAAGCGCCTGCAATACATCCGAGGCGCCAGACTTTGAGGAAACCGATCGGTTGCCGTGTTTGGCAACGGTGACACCTGCCCCGGCTGCGACGATTGCCGCGCAGGTTGAAACGTTATATGTGCCGTGCCCATCGCCACCGGTGCCGACGATGTCGACGGCGCCCGGCGGTATGTCGACGGCCAGCATGCGATCGCGCAGAAGCTGGGCGGCCCCGATTATCTCGGGTGGCGTTTCACCGCGCACGCGCAGCGCCATTAGGAAGGCGGCGCGCTGGATGTCATTTGCTTGATCGCTCATCAATATGAGGAGGGCATCGGCGATCTCCTCCTCATCAAAGATTTCGGAGCGGGCGGCGCGATCAAGCAGGGCGATGATGTTGGTGTCGGGTGTCATGATTGCAAAGGGCGCGTTCAGGCCGGTTGTCAGGCTGCCTTGTGAGGAGTCGTAGGGGATTTTTTAAGGCGCTTGAACCCGCTGAGCTGGAGGAAGTTCGCCAACAGCTCATGGCCGTGTTCGGAGGCGATGCTTTCAGGGTGGAATTGGACGCCGTGGACAGGGTGGTCCTTGTGCTGGAGCCCCATGATGAGGCCGCCGTCAGATTGGGCCGTGACATCGAGGCAGTCCGGCAGGGTCTCCCGCTCGACGATCAAGGAGTGGTAGCGGGTGACTTCGAAAGTCTTCGGGAGTCCCTTGAAGATGCCCTTGCCGCCGTGGGTCACGGTGGAGAGTTTGCCGTGCATGGGAAGGGGCGCGCGGACGACCTTACCACCATAGGCCTGGCCGATTGATTGGTGTCCTAGGCAGACTCCCAGGATAGGGATGCGCCCGGCGGCTTCCTTAACGAGATCGAGGCAGATGCCGGCTTCCTTTGGCGTGCACGGTCCGGGCGAGAGAACAATGGCCTTAGGTTTCAAGGCGAGCGCGTCCTTGGCGGTGATCTTGTCGTTGCGGCGAACTTCGCACACGGGTCCCAACTCGCCAATGTAATGGAAGAGGTTGTAGGTGAAGCTGTCGTAGTTATCGATGAGCAGAAGCATGCTTTAGCTAACCATATGAGTTTTCATTGTTTTCCTGGTCGTTTCCGCAATTCTTCATGTTTGATACCCACTTGGATACCCGCTTTTTTGCTCGGTACCTAGGCGAGGTTGCTTGGACACTCGGCGCCCGCGTCGTTGTTTGCAACGCCCAATATAGGCGGTGCTTTGCATTTTACGAAGCGAGCTCATTTTTCGGTGGCTGGTTAGCCGAGTTGATCGGAGCCAATACCCTGGTTCACTAGCCGTGGCTTAAGGTCCGTTTCTATTGTTGGCGCATCGCTGTCACATATACCCGTGCAGCTTCGCCAGGCCTATGATCGCCTGGATCTTGCCCGCAGGTCGCGTCTCACTGTCCTCGTAAATCTCCATGTACATGTCCGACAGTTTGTCGACGGTAACCCCGTGTTCTGCCTCCGCACGCCGCCGTGCAATAGCCTGCAATTCGCTAATCCTCCTGGAAACATGGGGGTGATGGAGCAGCTTGTGCGCTTCCTTCTGTTGCGTGGCCAGCGAGTTGTTCTGAGAATAGCCTGCAGCGGCATAGGCTTGGCGCGCATTGCCGATTTGAACGTATGTGCGGGCAAAGGCTTCCTGCTTAGTTGTAAGCGGTGTCATTGCTGTTCTGCTCCAACGCCCAAATAGTAATACCGACCTAATGCGGTTCGCTACGAGTAACAATAGTCTGAGCAGAATTGGCGCGATTAGCGACGTCCGCTTTCAGGTGCAAAGCGGAATATGCCTGGGCTGTGATCGTCAGGGTGCAGTCATGTCCGCTTTGATCAATAAGCGGACTTGCGACAACTCCTAGCAGGAGCTGACCTTCTAGACCTGCTGTGAAGATGTCGGCTTTGTGCCAGAAACGGAATATAGCCGTCACGGTCTTCAAGCATTGGAGTAAGGCGCTGGAGACATTTCTCTTCTAGCCTCCGCGTACTGAAACCGAAACGGTCGCGCGATGCAATATCCCTGAAAGACTAGCACAAAATACTGGTAGCGCCGCCCGGAACACATGCGCCTAAAATTTCCTCAGCTGACGAGCGCTCAGCCTCCGGGGACGCGATACTTGTCCCGAATTCCGCCTGCCTTTGCGGCAATATCTTTGAATTCGGACGAAGTCCATGCGTGAACCGTTTTCATATTGTAGGCAGCCCCGTCCGCACTGGCGAGCAAAGCCGCAGCCGCAAATGCATCGGGGGAGTCCGCTTCGAAAATCAGCAACCAGTCATTCTCTCCGGTTGTGAAGTAGTACTCCTTCAAAGTTGCTCCCGCTGCAGCCAGAGCATCGCTTACAGCCTGGAAGCGGTCTTCAGGCTCGTTGAGAAGTCCTTCCATAGTGGCCTGGGTCATCTTGCCGGTTTGAATATAGGTCGGCATATCACTCTCCTAATTATCGCTGCCCATATGTCGGGACACTTGATTACTAGCGCAGTCAGGCTAGCTCGGCTTCAGGTGAGGAGATAGCCTCCATGCGCCGAAGTAAGGCACCGCGAAGCGCTCTTCCGATCTTCAAAGCCCCATCGAAGTGTGAAAAAACAACTTTCGCCATGGGTCACTAGCGGAAATTTAGCGGCTCCTCTTCTAGAGTCCGCTTTGTGGACATTCCGGACATAGGCTGCGCGCGCCGGGCCTGGCATATGGATGTCCGCTTTCGGGGATAAAGCGGAACATGCCGGAGCTGTGATTGTCAGAGGCCGGTCATGTCCGCTTTGATCAAGTCCGGAAAAATGTGCTGTCCAGTCATTGAACCGGTCCTTGCCAACTAAGGTCTCTCTCTTTCGATTGATACACGTCAATGATCGTTGGCTTGCAGAGTACTTTCATCATCGAATGACAAAGCCTTCTGCAGAGAATGAGTTCGACGTTATAGTCATTGGATCTGGTATGGGCGGGATGACGACGGCCACTGCCTTGTCGCGGCTCGATTACAAGATCTTGCTCCTCGAGCAAGCCCAAACCATTGGTGGGCTCACGCATACCTTCACACGAAGCGGCTTCTCGTGGGATGTTGGGATCCATTACTGCGGACTGTTCGGTCGGGAACAGCCAGCTGGTAAAATCCTAGACTGGCTGAGCGGTGGAACCATTGAGTTCCAATCTGTCGGCACTGTCTATGACACGCTGCACTTCCCTGGCGATTTTGACATCTCCGTCGCTCGGCCCGCTGAAGCCTACAAGATGGAACTCAAGGATCGCTTCCCCGAAAACGCGACCGAGATCGACGCCTACTTCGAAGCGTTGCGTTCCGCTGACGCAGCGATGCGTATGGTTGCTGCCGAACGCGCAATGCCGGAGCCATTCTGCTCAGCGCACCGGTGGTGGAACGAAAACACAATCCAACAGTGGTGCTCACGTACGACCAGCGAAGTGATCGCGGAGATCGCATCTGACCCAAAGCTTGCTGCCGTCTTAACTGCGCAGTGGGGCACCTACGGCGGTATGCCAAAAGAAGCAAGCTTTGGTGTACATGCCGTCATTATGAGCCACTATCTTGACGGTGCAGGCTATCCGGTGGGAGGCGCAGCAGCAATCGCCAAAGGCCTTGTCCCTGTCATAGAAGCATCGGGTGGCAGCGCACGTGCTAGCACGCCGGTAGAGGCAGTCCTGATCGAAGACGGTCAAGCCGTTGGCGTGCGCACTAGTTCAGGTGATCAGTTCAAAGCACCAGTCATCGTATCTGCGGCGGGAGCAGGTGAAACCGTCAAACGCCTACTTCCTAAGGAGATTAGAGCACAGGAATGGGCGAAGGAAATTGCAACCTTCAAACCGTCGGTCTGCCATTTCGAAGTGTACCTTGGCTTTGAGGGTGACATTGCGCGCCACGGTGCTACACGCTCAAACCATTGGTTCTACGACAACTGGAGTCCCGGCAGCGAGCTCTGGGCAGCTGCCAGCGGCAAGCCTTTGCCGATGTTGTTTGTATCGTTTCCGTCTCTCAAAGATCCGAGACATGATCCAGGCTCTTCAAACAAACACACTGGTCAGATGATGGTCCTGGCCGACTGGTCAGCTGTTGCTGGTTTCGCAGACGGTGGCGCGGAAGAGCGTCCAGAGGAATGGATGGAATTCAAGCAAGAAGTCGAGGCCGCGATGATGGCCCTGTTTAGCGAGAAGTTTCCCGCCCTCGTGCCATTGGTGGTTTATCAAGAGCTTGGCACACCGCTCGCGACCGCTTCATTTACAGGCCATGAAAAAGGTGGGTTCTATGGAATAGAAACAACGCCACGCCGCTTGCTGTCCGAGGCGCTCCGCGCGCGCACGCCGGTCCCCGGCTTGTTTCTCACAGGGCAGGATGTCAACACCCCCGGCATCGCAGGGGCGCTTTATGGTGGCATGCTGGGCGCGGCTTCGATCGATCCGCGTGTTTTCCAGAGATTTGCATGACGGATTGCTACCGCGAGGAGTGCAACGATGGCAGAAGAACATGCCAATGTCTCACTGCTGAAGCAATTGGATCTAAGAAATCTAAACGTATCTGGTGCGCTGTTTGCGCCGGACGTCGTCTGGCATTTCTTCAATCCCAGGCTTCCCGATGCGCAAGGTGATTACGTCGGTCTGGAGGGGATCCGATCCTTCTTCGAAAAGATGGGCGTCCTGTCAAAAGGGACATTCCAGGTTCAACCGGTCTCGATCTCCGCCGTTGGAGAGGAGCTTGTGGTGACGCACACGAAGAACCAGATGGTTATTCAGAACCAGTCGATTGCAACGGATGTCGTCGTCGTTTGGCGGATCGTGGATGGTCGGATTGCTGAGGTCTGGGATATCCCATCCGTTTTTGCGGGCGCTGTGCAGTCGGATGGCTAGTCGCTCTTGCCCCTTGCGAACCTCGCCACGAGCTTTGTCCAAACGGAACTGGTCGAAGTGTCAGAATGGTGAAAAGGCTGATGCTTGAAAGGCCTACAGATCATGTCTCGACGCACAGTATGAACGAACGGAAGATCCTCTCCATTCACGTGCTGTCCAGCGGTTCAGCTGAGGCTCATCCTGAGCATCAGCGCGGGACCTGGCTGCCGCAGTGGTGGTGGGTTCTCACATCACTCAGTTGGATAGATATCCCTGTCAGTTACTTTCTTATTGAGCACCGTGACGGTCTAGTCCTGTTCGACACCGGTCTCGATCCGGCAATTGTCACAAACCCTGATTACATAACGCACCCAATCGGCAGGTTTTTGTTGAAGAGAATTTTTCGCTTTCATATTGCTGAGCAAGACCGACTGGACCAAAAGCTCCGTGATGCAGGTTTCCGAGCAGAAGATGTCAAAAAAGCTGTCTTCTCACATCTGCATTTCGATCATGTCGGCGGAATAGCACATATCCCGCAAGCCGAACTGATTGTAACCAGACAGGAATGGGACGTGCTTTGCGGACCACGTCCAGAGCGTGAGTGGATCTTGCGCGAGCATATCCAAATTCCTCACGCGAATTGGCAGCCAGTCGAATTCTCATCGATCGACGATCCCTTGTTCGGACCATTTGGTGGCTGCCATGACGTTATGGGAGATGGAACGCTCATCCTGCTAGCAACGCCGGGTCATACTCGGGGCTCAAGCTCGCTGCTCGTTCGCTCAGGGCAGCTGCCGCCGATACTGCTAATTGGAGACCTTGCCTATAGTGTAGATATGCTGATGGAAGACAAGGTTCCGGGCACGGGCGATGCGAAATTACTCCGCCAGTCGTATGCCAAGGTGCGTGAGCTGAAGCTGATGCTGCCGGAACTCGTCCTCGTCCCATCGCACGATTCTACAGCGTTGGAAAAGCTCAGATCGATTCTGGCAAGCGTCTAAGGCGGTTAATAGTTCACGCCCGATCGGCTCTTGTCTTGGATTGCGTCAGCGAACATCTTCTCGCACATTTCAGCGGTCAAAAACGAATGGCGATCTGCGCTGAGCCCGACGTTTGGATGTCCGCTTTCGGGGGCAAAGCGGAACATGCCTGAGCTGTGTTCGTCAGGGCACCACTGTGTCCGCTTTGATCAACAAGCGGACATTTCCAGCGCATGGGGTTTCCAATTTCCAGGCCGCAAGCTTGTGCGATGGTGGCCACGCACAGGAAGTCGCCGCACAGTAAGCGTTGGAACGTCCGGTATCAGGAAGCGCTTTCGAACTAGAGCGCGGTCTCAGGAACCAACTAAAGACTTCGGCTAGTCCAAAAACGGAGCGACCACGCCTCGGGTCCCCGCTTCTGAACAGGGTCAGCTCGCAGCGTCCGGCAATTCGTGAGTCCAGACGCGGAATGATTCAAGGGTATTGGGACCGAAGGTAGTGACCATGGCAACGTCCGCAGCATCTCGACCACGAGCGATGAGCACACGGCCGATGCGCGGTCTGTTGTGACGCGGGTCGAAAATGTGCCAGCTACCATTGAGATACGCTTCGAACCAGGCGGCGAAATCCCCAGTTGGATACGGTGGCCGAGTGCTAACTTCGCTGAGGTATCCAGCGCAGTAACGGGCCGGGATGTTGAGGGCTCGACAAAAGGTGATGGCCAGGTGGGCGTAATCGCGGCACACGCCGATGCCTTCTTGGTAGGCCTCGGTTGCGGTGCGAGTGGCGCGCGCGTTCTCATAGCTGAACGCGATGCGATTGTGGACGAAGTCGCATATTGACTGCACTCGGCCCCAGCCCGGCTTTGTTGTGCCGAACAGGTCCCAGCTCATGTCGATCAGCTTGTCGCTCTCACAAAAGCGGCTGGGCCGCAGGAAGTCGAGCGTATCGAAAGGTAGATGTTCGATCGGGACCTGGCCGGCACCGAGTGTTACCTGATCAGGTTGGCCACCGTCGCGCACAATAGCTTCTGTGGTGATGCGCACTTTGCCAGGAGGGGCGACTACACGGTTACACCAGTTGCCGAACACATCACGGAATCCGGTTAGCAGTGTAGATGGTCTGGTAATGATGTGATCCGGGGTTTCCAGATCTGCAGCTCGGCTGTGGTGGATGTTCAGCATGAGGAGGCACGGCGTCGGCTGAGGAAACTGATAGGCGAACTCGCAACCGACACGAAGTTTCACGATAAACTCGCTGACCTGCTAACAAGGATGGGACGCAGCGCCCCGTTCGACGTCTAACGAAGGTGGCGTAGCGATGCAACCAACGCTGTGCGAGCGCTGGGCCGCTTCGGAGTCAGGCTCGGAAACAAATGCGAGCTGCATCCGTCTGATCACTGCTGGGTCCGCGTTGATCAACAAGCGGACAAATGAAGAGGTTGGACAGCACTGATCAGAATCAAGTCTCAGGAAGCGGAGGTGATTTAGACTTCTTCGATTGCTAGTCCCTGCCTAGGCATCGATGAGATCACTGTTTCTTCGAGTTCAAAGAAGTAGATGCCGGAACAAATGTAACCGCATGATGACTCATGAGAGCAGACTAGGGAATTCGAGCTTACAGCTGACCCGGTCTTATTGTTCGTGTTTGAAAGAGCAGTGCCGCGGCGAACAAAGAAATGGAGTGCCAAGCATGACCTTTGACATTACGTCAGCGGCATTTGCGTCGGGAGATGAAATTCCGAAACGATACACGTGCGAGGGCGATGATGTATCCCCGCCGTTGTCGTGGACCAACATGCCCGACGGCGCAAAAAGTCTTGTCCTTATTGTAGACGATCCAGATGCCCCCGATCCAAAGGCGCCACGCATGACCTGGGTCCATTGGGTGCTCTACAACATCCCGCCAAACACTATCTCACTACTGGAGGCTGTGAAGCCTGAAGCGTATCCATCCGGCGCAAGAGACGGGCAGAACGACTGGGGACAGCCCGGATACCGTGGACCATGCCCACCGATCGGCCGGCACCGCTATTTTCACAAGCTCTATGCCCTCGATAACGTTCTGCCGGACTTGGCTACACCTACGAAATCGGCTCTTGAAAAGGCCATGGAGGGCCATGTGCTTGCGAAGGCCGAGCTTGTTGGAACCTACGAGAAGAAATGAAAGCGTCCTGTAAGCTAATTGGGTGGTTTGTCGGATACTGCTTCAACGTCACCGAGGGATGTTCGCCAAAGAGTTGTTTGTAGGAAGCCGCGAAGCGTCCCAGATCCCGAAAGCCCCAGCGGGTCGCGATGTCCTTGACCCGCGCTGTGTTTGGTCTCACGTCGAACAATTCAAGGTGTGCTCTGTTGAGCCGACTAAGGATCAGGTATCGTTTCGGCGTGACACCTAGCCACGTCCGAAATGAATGTTCGAGGGTACGTTGGCTAACACCTGCAGCTTCTGCCAGTTCAGCAACACCCGGCACATCATTCGACTGCTCGGCCTCTGCAACGGCAGCACTGACGCGTCGGCGTGTTCCCCGTCATCACCTCCTGATACTCGTTTGACGGACTGGCCAACGCTTTTTGTGGGCACTCAACGCTGATCGAAGTTGTTGGTTGGTTGAGCAATCCAGTCGATAGGTTCACGGCATCACCAAAAAAGATCCGACCCTCTGGAAGGTCCAGAACGCTGCAAGACTACCGATCGTATAGGGGAAGACGCTGGCCTGCCCCCCTTCACGGTGCCAGGACCTAAGTTAGAATCCAGCCGCCATTGGCCAGCATCTGGGCTGGCCGGAGCGTTGTGAAGATTTCCATGTTCAGTAGCTCGTCTCTGAGTTTCGAGTTGAAGCTCTCACAATAGCCGTTTTCCCACGGACTGCCTGGCTCTATGTAAAGCGTCTTTACGCCGATCCGAGCAAGCCAGCCTCGCACGTTCTTTGCGATGAACTCGGGCCCATTGTCGGAGCGAATATGTTCGGGCCGGCCGTGTTCGACGAACAGATCAGCGAGACAGTGCACCACGTCGTCCGAACGCAGACGCCGCGCAACGATTTCTCTCAACCCACGCCGCTATTTACAACACTTTCAACGTCCAGCGTCATCTGATCTCACGCAGAACAATGCGACAGTTCCGAGCGGCGGCTATGGAGAGGCGGGATGCCATGACTGCTGCGGCGTGAAACATGGCGACGCAGTGCATTTTCGCGCAGTGCACGAGTAAACGTGACAATGCCCCACGCTTGCGAATGAGGGCAGGGCGCACAATAATGCTCCTGCGTAAGGAGAACGCATTTGTCGATCAAATCAAAAAAATGCTCTCAGAGGAAACGCCATGATGGGAATTCCAGATTCTTTTGCCCGACTTAGGCAGGCCGCAGCAACGGCTATCGCGCTTGCAATTGCTGCGATTGCCTTCGCAGCTTCGGCAGCCGCCGCTGCCGTGCCTGGTCCGCTCGTCGATGCCGAGTGGCTCAAGGCAAACAAGGATGCTGTCGTCATACTCGACGTCCAGAAGAAGCCGGAGGCCTTCACCGAGAAGGGGCACATTCCAGGCGCCCGGCTCGTGCCGTGGAAATCCGTGCGCACCACTATCGATGAAGACGGTGTTTCGTACGACAAGATGCGCCTCGCCCCTGCTGATTTCGCCAAGCTTATGTCGGATATGGGCGTCGGCGACGACAGTGCCGTCGTACTGACCATGTCGGGTACGTCGCCTAGCGACGTCTATCTTGCAACCCGGCTCTACTGGCAGCTCAAATTCGTTGGCCACGACAACGTTGCGATCCTCGACGGTGGCAATGCGGCCTGGTCAGCAGCCAAGCATCCGATTAGCAAGGACGCGGCCGAAAAGCCCGTAGCAGGGTCATTTACCGTGCGCGGCGTGCGCGATGAACTACTTGCCACCACCAATCAGGTAGCAGCAAGCGTTGCGGCCGATTCGACAGCCCTGGTCGATGCACGCCCGCTCGACTACCACCTCGGCCTCGAGCAGAAGAAGAGCTACGTGTTTGCAGCCGGCCACATCCCCAAGTCGAAGGTTGTACCCAACGACTTGCTTCTTGCGCACAATCCACCGCTGCGTTTCCGCAAACTGGATGAGATCTCGTTGACGCTGCGTGCGTTGGGCGTCGACCTTGCGGCAGTCAACACGACCTACTGCAACAGTGGGCACCTTGCCAGCGGTCTCTGGTTTGCCATGAGCGAGCTGGGGGGTGCCAAGGGCACGAGACTCTACGACGGTTCGATGCACGCTTGGACCAAGGACAAGAGCCGTCCGGTCACCTCCGGCCAGCTGAATTGATCGTGCCGACGTCCTTCGTCGGCGTAAGGCATCTACCGCGCAAGATGAAGGCTGGCTGTGTCCAATGAGTTTCCAGAGCACGACGACGAAAGCGGCCAGACTGCCTTTCCGGTCCCGCCCAGATCGAGCCGGTTGGAACGGTTCAAAAGCTGGACAAACGACAATCCAGGCCCGTTCAGAGTTGCCGTGATCATCATTGCGATGCTCACCTTGGTGCTCACCTATTTCCATCAATGAGAAGGGACGGTCGTACTACTTTACCCGTTGTTCTGCCTACCGCTTCTTTTTTGCCGCCAAATGTTGGCAGCGTTCTGCCTGTGCAATGGCGGCAGATCGATAGTGACGGTGATGCCCAGCTCGTGCAAGATCCCCGTGCTCCTGTTGAGTGACCCACGGGGTGGCACTAGCGAGCGTTCGGTCCGAGGTCGGGTGGCCTAGGGCGGAGCGAATGCTCGCTTTTTCTCAGTGTGAAAAACGCCACCGCTGATTTGCGTCAGGAAAAACAGGTTCAAAACCCAGTGCAGGCTTCGACAGCAAGACGCGTCTGTGTGTGGGTGACGTCGGTCGGGGGCGTGCGTGTAGGCCTGAATAAGTAGAGTGGAGCGTCACGAATGCCCAAAGGCGGCAACGGCAACGGTAATGGCGGCAACGGTGGTGGCGGTGGATCGCAGGATCCGAAGATCGTCGATCAAACCTTCACAACGCTAGAGAACCCACTTGATGGTACGTCTCTAGGTTTTGTGACTTCTGACGTCAGACCCAGCAAAGCAACCTGGTCGATCGTTTCCGGTAATGACGATGGGGCCTATTCCATCGATCCGGTTACCGGGGAGTTGTTTGCGGTCGACGGAAGTGCGGTCGACTATGAAGCCGAACAAACCCGCGATCTCATTGTCCAAGTCACCGAGAACGGCAAGAAAGACTATACAGCCACGGTCACCGTCAACGTCACTGACGTGAACGAGGCTCCGGTTATTGAGGCTGCAACATTCTCCGTCGCCGAAGACAAAACCGCGATCGGAACCGTGCCTGCATCGGATCCTGAAGATGATGCCCTTTCATACGCCATCATCGGCGGTGATCCGGATGCTCTTTTCGAGTTTGATGTCGACGGCAACCTCAAGATCGCTGCTGGCAAATCGCTCGACTACGAAACCGCCCAGCAGCATGTGCTGCAAGTAACCGCGACAGATGGTGGCGGCCTTTCCGACACGGCCACGGTCACCATCGATGTGACGGATGTCAACGAAGCGCCAACGGCGGGCGACGTCACAGCCAGCGCCGCTGAGACTGTCGACGATACCACGATCCTTGCCACCGTTGTCGGATTGGCCTGCCCCCCTGAAACGGTACCATTCTGATTAAGCGAATCCGGCTATTTCGAACCTCAGATGAGGAGACGATGGAATGGCACGGAAGCGGTACACGACAGAACAGATCATCGGCGTGTTGCGAGAAGCTGAGGTAAAGCTGAACCAGGGTGAGACGGTCGGCGTGATTTGCCGGGGCTTGGGCATTTCCGAGCAGAGTTATTATCGATGGCGCCGGGACTACGGCGGTCTGAAGCTTGATCAGGCAAAGAAGCTCAAGGATCTGGAGCGGGAGAACGAGCGGCTGAAGAAGGCCGTCTCTGAGCTGACACTCGACAAGTTGATCCTTAAGGAAGCTCTCGAGGGAAAATACTGAGCCCTTCCAGAAAGCGAGCGTGCGTGACCCGCGTGCGCGCGCGATTGGCGGTCTCCGAACGCCGCGCCTGCCGGGTGGTGGGACAGTCTCGCACAACGCAGAGACGTCAGCCTAAGACACGCAGCGACGAGAGAAGGCTGACTGCCGCAATCATCCGTCTTGCCAAGCGGTACGGGCGCTATGGCTACCGGCGTGTGACGGCGCTGCTGCGCGCGGAAGGCTGGAAGGTGAACGTCAAGCGGGTTCACCGCATCTGGCGGCGGGAAGGGCTCAAAGTTCCCATGAAGCAACCTAAGCGCGGTCGGCTTTGGCTGAACGACGGCTCGTGCGTGCGTTTGCGACCTGAGCGGCAAAACCACGTGTGGAGCTACGACTTTGTTCACGATCGCACACAGGACGGCCGTCCCTTCCGGATGCTCACGATCATTGACGAGTTCACGCGCCGTTCAATGGCCATTGTTGTTGCGCGGCGTCTGCGTTCGGACGACGTGTTGCATTGCCTTGCTGATCTCTTCGTCGAACACGGCACGCCGGAACATATTCGTTCCGACAATGGGCCTGAGTTCATCGCGAAGAACGTGCGAGGCTGGCTTGCTCGGATCGGCGTCAAGACGCTTTACATAGAGCCAGGCAGTCCGTGGGAAAACGGCTATTGCGAGAGCTTTAACTCAAAACTCAGAGACGAGCTGCTGAATATGGAAATCTTCACAACGCTACGAGAAGCCCAGGTGCTGATCGAGCAATGGCGACGCCATTACAATGCGGTCCGGCCGCACTCTTCACTCGGCTACCAGCCCCCAGCACCGGAAGCGATCTTGCCTCCAGCATCTGAACTGACCTACGCTACGCTCCGGCCAGCCCAGATGCTGGCCCATGGCGGCCGGATTCTAACTTAGATACTGGCACCGCGATTGGGGGCAGGCCAGGGAAATACTTCGGCTTCAAAGCACCGATGGACCTGTTGAGCGTAACCCGGTGTGCAGTTTGGTGCCTTACCCTCCATCCACTCTCGTGTAACCGCCTCGAAGGTAGTTGCATTTTGAGTTTGCTGGACCAGCTGGGCCGCTTTTCGATGCTTGGCTGGGTGGATCCCTTTCGTAACCAGTGCTCTCGCTTCGGATCGCCGCTGCCGGGCTTCGCTGAGCGATAACGTGGGATACTCACCCATCGCGTAAACGTTCTCTCTGCCGGCTATGCGATAGCGATACCGCCAAAGCTTTGCACCAGTTGGCCGCACTTCTAAGTACAGGCCGGCACTGTCTGTTAGTTTGATGGGTTTTGGGCCTGCCTTGGCACTGCGGATCTTGGCGTCAGTGAGTGGCAATTGCGGGTATCCTCGATCTGATACCCGCTCCGATACCCGCTTTTTGTTTGGATAGCAATGGACGCCTGTGGACGACATCACACAGTTTATATTTGTGTTTCAGTAAGTTGTGCCGAGGTTCAGTGCAGTAACGGACTGCTTCGGATGCCGATGTTAATTATCGATGAGCAGAAGCATCGAGGCTGGCCGTTCCATTTAGGTCTCTCGTGGGGCGCCGTGGCTGCCGGATGCTCCTTGACTAGCATAGCCGGGAGCAGGTTTGGAGGATCAGTTTCAACCAACCTCTTTGGGGGTAACGAAGCTTCTGAGATTGCCCTTGGTCGGCGCGACTTCCGGCCAGTGCTCGGCGTCGAACGTAACCACCGCGAGGGCGGCGGTGGGAAACTTCATCGCCAACTGCCGCAGGCTCCCTTTATCACCACCCCCCACAAGGGTCAGGGCTAGTGCGTGCAGGCCGGGGTTATGGCTAATCACCATGATGGTTTTGGTGTGGTCCTTGGCGTTATCGCGGACGACATCGAGAATCGTGTCAGGACGGGAAAGGTAGAGGGCGTGATCAAATACAACTTCCGGCGTTGGTGGGCCCAGCTCGGGCAATACGAGCGTTAGGGTGGCCTGTGTGCGCACGGCGTCGGAGCAGAGGATCAAATCGGGTTTCAGGCCTTTGTTGGCGATATAGCGGCCCATCACCGGAGCAGCTTTGGTTCCTCGTATGTTGAGGGGCCGTTCGTGGTCGTCGAGGCCTAGTGTGCTCCAATCGGACTTGGCGTGGCGCAGAAGCAAAAGGGTGAGCATTGTGGTTTTAACTCGCGTGTGAGTCTGCGTCAGGGAGCGGTCTTGAGGCGTTGGATCGTCTCATGATTGCAGTGCTAATTGAAGATGCACCCGTTGCCTTTCGTCTCAACTGTCTTGCCGCCGCCAGCAAAGCGTACTGCGGCCTCAGCGGCGCGGACGACGGCCTTGGCTTTGTTGATGCATTCTTGTTGTTCGCTTTCGGGTACGGAGTCGTGGACGATGCCGGCGCCGGCTTGAACGTGGACTTTGCCGTCCTTGACGAGCGCCGTGCGCAGGACGATGCAAGTATCCATGTTGCCGTCGGCGGAAAAGTAGCCAACGCAGCCGGCATAGGGGCCGCGCTTGGCTTTTTCCAACTCGTCGATGATTTCCATGGCCCGAACCTTGGGTGCTCCGGAGACCGTGCCGGCGGGAAAGCCTGCCATCAACGCGCCGACGGCATCATGGCGTGCCTCATTGAGTTTGCCGACGACATTTGAGACAATGTGCATGACGTGGCTGTAGCGTTCGATGATGAACTGCGAGCTGACTGTTACGCTGCCAATCTCGGCGACCCGCCCGACATCGTTTCGGCCAAGATCGAGGAGCATGAGGTGTTCGGCGCGTTCCTTTGGATCGGCCAAGAGGTCTTCTTCGAGGGCCCGGTCAATGGCCTCGTCCTCATCGCGCCGCCGGGTACCGGCAATGGGCCTGATGGTGACTTCGCCATCGCGGACGCGAACCAGAATTTCGGGGGAGGAGCCGACGAGAGCAAAGTTGCCGAAGTCCAGATGAAACAGAAAAGGGGCCGGATTGATGCGGCGCAGAGCCCTATAAAGGGCGAATGCTGGTAGTTGGAAGTGGGCCGTGAACCGTTGTGAAAGGACGACCTGGAAGATGTCGCCGGCAACGATGTAGTCCTTGGCCCGCTTGACCATCTTGAGATACTCGGCCGAGCTGGTGTTGGAGACTGGCTCAGGTGCCGGTAGCGCCCGCCGGGTGGTTGCGCCCCGGTGAGAAAGGGGACCTTCCAAAGCTTTGACGATAGAACGCAAGCGCTTCAAGGCGGCCTTGTAGGCGCTCTCGGGGCTCTGGCGGTGTCCCGGCTTCGGCCGGACCGGTGTGACGATGGTCATCTCGTCCTTGATGTCATCGAAGATCACCATGACGGTCGGTCGGATCAGCACCGCGTCGGGTACATCGAGGTCATCGGGAGGAACATCGGGAAGGTGTTCGATCAAGCGCACCGTATCGTAGCCCATGTAACCAAAGACACCGGCGGCCATCGGCGGCAGTCCTGGAGGCACATCGATTGTGCTCTCTGATAGCAGCGTGCGCAGAGCGTCGAGCGTTTCGGCTTCGGCGGGTCTAAATCCCTCTTCGCCACGCTTCGGATTGCGATTGATTTCGGCGCGGGTGCCAAAGGCCCGCCAGACGATGTCCGGCTGCAGGCCGATGATCGAGTAGCGCCCGCGCTGGGCGCCGCCTTCGACGGATTCCAAAAGAAGACCCATCTGCCCCTCGCCGGAAAGCTTGACGTAAGCTGACACGGGCGTTTCGAGGTCGGCGACCAGGCGCGTATATACCAGCTGTGGCTTGCCTGCGGCAAAGCCCTTCTTGAAGCTCTCAAAGGAGGGAGAAGCTTCGATCTGCTCGCGGCGCCGGTCGTGGGTACTCAAGTGGACTGGTTCCTTTAGCTATTGTACGTCGGCACCTGTCGCGCGGCGCAGCTGATATTGGTTGATGTTGACGCCATAACGGGCCTGTAAGGCGGCGACGTACGCAGCAAGACTGTCGGTGCGCAGCTGCTGGAGGATTTCGTTGCGCAGCCTGGTTTTCAGTTCCTCGCCCGACTCGGGTGCCTCTTTAATTTCATCCAAGCGGAAGAGCGTTCGTGATTTGCCGTCGGCGGTTTCCGCATGGCCGATTTCGCCTTTGCGGAGTGCGAAGGATTGGGTCATGGCGGACTGGGTAAGACCGTCAGGGATTGTCGAACGGCCCACCGCAGCGGTGGATTCGGCGGTGCCGCCGGCCTCCTGGGCAACCTTGGCGAAGTCTTCGCCGGCCTTGAGGCGGTCTGCAAACTTTTTAGCCAGTTCGCTTAGAGCTTTGCGTTTTTTGTTGTCGCTCCAGAGGGTTTTGACTTCGTTCTTAACCTCGTCGAATGGCCGCTGCTTGGACTCGGTTGTCTGCATTACGTCAACCCAGGCATAGCCACCGTCGGGAAGCTGGATTGGTTCCGACTCAAGACCGATTTCACCGCGGAATCCGGCGCCAATGATGCTGTTTGCATCCGGGACGGTCAGGGCCGGTTTGTTGTCGGCACCTACGTTGCCACGCGTCACGGATTTTAAATCGAAAAAAGGCAGGCCCAAGTCTTCGGCGATTTCCTTCAGGGGCTTTCCTTCGCCTCGTCCATCGTCGATGCGTGAGTAGTAGTCGCGTACCTGGGCTCGTGCCCAATCGATAGCGACTTGTTCGGAGACTTTGTCCTTCACGTCCTCGAAGCTCGGTTCTTTCCCCGGTACGATTTGAGTGACTCGAATTAGGGCTGTTGAAAACCCTCCTTCGACAACGTCAGAAACCGCATCCTTGGTCAGGGCGAAGGCGGCGTCCGCGATTTTCTTGTCGATCAGGTTGGATTTTGACTTGAGGCCAAGTTTGACGTCGCTCTCGGCAGCGCCGTTCGCCTTTGCCACTTCAAGAAAATCCTTGCCGCCCTTGATCTCGGCAAGAGCCTTTTCGGCTGCGGCCTTGTCTTTGAAGGAGATTTGTTCAATGCGCCGCTGTTCGGCTTGCGAATATGTGTGCTTGGTTCGTTCGTAGGCCCGGCGCAGTTCCTCATCGCTGAGCTTGGCTTTCTTCTTTAGGTCGGCGACCGCCAACACAAGGACGGTCAGATCTCGGCGCGGCTCGGTTACGTAGCGGCGCTTGTTGGCTTTATAGGTCGTGTTGAGGTCTTCGTCGGTTGGTTCCTCCGGCTTGATGAGTTTGTCGGTATCGATCCTGAAATACGACACGACGCGGGTTTCACCGCGCCACTTGGCCAGTGCGTCCACCATGTCGTCTGGCACGACAGTGGCCCGCAGCAGGGCGGTGGTGATCTGATTGCGCAGTTCGTCCTGCCGGCGCAGGTCGATGAACCCTTTCTCCGTTACGCCAAGTTCGCGGCGGATGTATTCAACGCGACTTCGGTCGAAGCTTCCGGCGCTCTGGAAGTTAGGGTCACGCTGAATGCCGGCGGCTACCGTAGAGTCGGACAAATCGAGCCTGAGCTCGTCGGCGTGTTCCTCGACAGCGGTCGACCCAATGAGCTGTGAGAGGACGCGGGTGTCGAGCCCGACCGCGCGGGCTTGTTCGTAGGTTATTCGGCGGCCGGCCTGGCGCGAGAGAGTGTTGATTTCGTTACCAAAGGCGCGTTGGAATTCATTGGCAGTGATTTGTTTGCCGCCAACGGTTGCCAGGGCACCACCGCCCATGCCCCCGCCAATGTAATCGGCGATACCCCAAACTGCGAAGCTGAGGATGAGCAACGCGATCAAGAAGAACGCAACCCAGCCAGAGGCCCATTTTTTCAGAGATTCGAGCATTTTTGTCCTTGGTTCCTGAAAAATTATTCCGGCGCGTCGCGACGAGACATCTGGTCCTATGTCGTGCTTGGCGCCAACTTTTCGCGTGATATGAAGCGCAGGCCGCCGCTGAAAGCAAGGCTGCTGGCGGGCGCCCATGCAACCCTGATAGGGCGGCAGGACATCAGCAACGCTCTTATAAATAGGTACGCGCCGAAGAGAGGACCATATGAATCTGACAGATGAGGTCTCCACCTTGCCCCGCCCGATGGTTGCTGGGAACTGGAAGATGAACGGGCTCAAGGGCACGCTGGGTGAGGCGCTTGCCGTCAATAGGGCGCTGGCCGCGGAAGCGGAGCCGATTGGTGCCGATGTCATGATCTGCCCACCGGCGACATTGGTTATGGTGATGTCGGAGCTTGTTGGCAAAGGTAGTGTGAAGGTTGGTGCGCAAGATTGCCATAGCGGAGTGAGTGGTGCTCACACCGGGGACATTTCTCCAGAGATGCTGGCGGATGCAGGTGCCACGGCGGTTATTGTTGGACACTCCGAACGGCGCGCGGACCACGGAGAGACAGACCGCCAGGTGCGCGAGAAAGCGATGGCGGCGCACAGGGCGGGACTGCAGGCGATTGTTTGCGTCGGAGAGACCATTGGGCAGCGGCAGGCAGATCTGACGCTGGATGTCGTGGCCCGTCAGATCGCCGGATCACTGCCTGAGGATGCGACGGAGCGAAATACGATTATCGCCTATGAGCCGGTTTGGGCGATCGGCACCGGGCTGACGCCGCTGGCGGCGGATGTAGCGGATGTCCACGCCATGATCCGCAACAGGCTGAACGAGAGGTTTGGAGAGGCCGGAAACTCCATGCGAATCCTCTATGGGGGTTCTGTTAAGGCGGCCAATGCGGCGGAATTGATGGCGGTTGCCAATGTCGATGGAGCGTTGGTCGGCGGCGCCAGTCTGAAAGCCCAGGATTTTCTTGGAATTATTGAGGTCTATCGGGGTGGCGCCGGGGCCTGAAGGTTCTCAGTTGGCTGCGGCCGTCAGTGTGTTTCGTGCTGGCTTGGGCCGGGGTGCTGGGCCACACTAGGTGCTCCAATTTTCTTACTGGTGTTGCGCGTGTGGTTCCTTTTGACGCAGAACATCCCAGGGCTAAGCTTTTTGAGGTCTCTGCGGTGTGCAGGATCGCTGAGCGAAGGCGAATGGGACTCGCTCTTATGCTGAAACTGACTACTTTTTTTGCTGGTGCCGGTCTTCTTGTCTCAGGTGTTTTGGCACCGGCCCAGGCAACTCGATCGGATGTTGAGAGTTGCAGGAAATATGAGGTCGAGAAGGCCGAGCTTAGTAAGGTCGGGGTTCAGGTGGATATCGAGAAAGGTGCTGAGTGGGGTAAAGCCAACCTCTCGCTGGAGCGGTTGCGCCAGATTCGGCGATTTATCTATCTAGAAGAACAACTTACGTTTCGATGCCCTGAGTTGATCGCGGCTGCGGCGGTCCGGCAGATTGAGGAGCAAGCGAGGTTGAAGGCGCTGGCGGCTCAGGAGCGCGAACGGCTTTGGAAAGAGCGCATGGAGAAGATTGTGCCGCCGGCCCGCAATCCCCAAATAAGGGTTGCTCGGGCGAAACGCATAGCTGATGGCGGTATTCCGCCGTTGCCTGAGCGGAAATCTCGCTGAGCCCAGGGTGGGGCACAGCACTGCGGAGTTGTCGAGGCCGGCCTTCGCATGGTGGCTCTTCGGCGAGTGCCCGCGCAAAGCGGGGGTGGCGCCGGGGCGCAAGCTGATGTAGAAGCGCGGGTCTCAAACACAATTCGGAATGCTCTTGCGCAGGTCTCTCACCGATGGAAACCGTTCTTCTCGTTGTTCATGTTCTTATTGTGCTGGCACTCATTGTGGTGGTGTTGATGCAGCGCTCGGAGGGCGGCGCCCTCGGCATGGGGGGCGGCGGGTCGGGCGGCGGCGGGTTCCTGACGGGCCGAGGTACGGCCAACCTGTTGACCCGCACGACGGCAATTCTCGCGTTGTGCTTCTTTGCCACCAGCATTTTTTCGACGATTCTCGCTAACCGGCAGACAACGGGCGGTTCGGTGTTTGACTCGGTGGGACAGCCAAGGTCCGAGCAAAGCGCACCGGCCGGTGGCAGCGGCGATACTCCCGCCAATGGCGGAGGCGGTATTCTCGACGATCTCCAGAAGGGACGGCGCTCGTTGCCAAGCGTTCCGAGTGGCCGCTAAGCAGCGACTTCGGAGTGATATGTTAGCCAAACCGTGGATGTGGCGATAATACCGCTTCGAATCAGACACGATCCATGTCAGACAAGAAGCCCATGCAGCGGTATATCTTCATCACCGGCGGCGTGGTCTCTTCCCTCGGCAAAGGTCTCGCCTCAGCAGCGCTCGGCGCGCTTCTCCAAGCCCGTGGCTACACGGTCCGTTTGCGGAAGCTCGATCCGTACCTGAATGTCGATCCGGGGACCATGAGCCCGTATCAGCACGGCGAGGTGTTCGTCACCGACGACGGGGCGGAAACCGACCTCGATCTCGGGCATTACGAGCGCTTCACGGGTGTGCCTGCGCGCAAAACCGACAATATTACCACCGGGCGGATCTATCAGGACATCCTGGCCAAGGAGCGGCGGGGTGACTACCTGGGCGGTACGGTGCAGGTGATCCCGCATGTAACCGATGCGATTAAGAAGTTCGTTGTGTCGGATAACGAGGGTATCGATTTCGTACTTGTTGAAATCGGCGGTACGGTCGGTGACATCGAAGCGCTGCCGTTTTTTGAAGCCATCCGGCAGCTCGGCAACGATCTTCCCGGCGGGGCCTCAATATATATGCACCTCACGTTGGTGCCGTTCATTCCTTCGGCTGGGGAGTTGAAGACCAAGCCGACGCAGCACTCGGTGAAGGAACTGCGCGGGATCGGTATTCAGCCCGACATTCTGCTGTGCCGCGCGGATCGCGAGATTCCGGCTTCGGAGCGGGGCAAGATTGCTTTGTTCTGCAACGTCCGCGAGGAAGCGGTGATCCAAGGCCTGGATGTGCACTCGATTTACGATGTGCCGCTGGCGTACCATCGCGAGGGGCTTGATACGCAGGTGCTTTCAGCGTTCGGCCTAGAGGATGTTCCGGCTCCTGATTTGTCGCGGTGGGACGGCATCTCTAACTCGATTGCTACGCCGGAAGGTGAAGTTACGATCGCGATCGTCGGCAAGTACACAGGCTTGAAGGACGCCTATAAATCGTTGATGGAGGCGCTTGTGCACGGTGGCATCGCCAACCGCGTGCGGGTCAGGCTGGAGTGGATTGAATCGGAAGTCTTTGAAAGAGAGGATCCGGGTCCATACCTGGAGGGCGTGCATGGCATCCTTGTGCCTGGTGGTTTCGGGGAGCGTGGCGCGGAAGGCAAGATTCTCGCGGCTCGCTTCGCACGGACCCGCAAAGTGCCTTATTTTGGCATCTGCTTTGGAATGCAGATGGCGACCATTGAGGTGGCTCGTTCCGCCGGGCTTCAGGATGCCGGCTCGACGGAGTTCGGTGAGCCAGGCGATCCCGTCGTTGGCCTGATGACGGAGTGGATGCGTGGCAATGAGCTCGAGCAACGCGCGGCAAACCAGGATCTCGGCGGAACCATGCGGCTCGGCGCCTATCTAGCAGACCTGGAAGGCGGCTCGCGCGTGGCTGAAATCTATGGGGCCGGGGAGATTTCGGAGCGGCATCGGCATCGCTACGAGGTCAACATTCGTTATCGAGAGGTTCTCGAGGAGGCAGGGATGACTGTTTCCGGTGTTTCTCCTGACGGACTTCTGCCGGAGATCGTGGAAATTCCCGAGCATCCCTGGTTCATTGGTGTGCAATTCCATCCGGAATTGAAATCGCGTCCGTTCGATCCGCACCCGTTGTTCGAAAGCTTCATCGCAGCCGCGGTACGCCAGAGCCGGCTGGTTTAAACTGCTCTTCGTTTTGTTTTGGTGCCATCAGCGGGCGGCGATCGCCGCCCGCTGTTGTTTTGCACTCAGTTACGCCCAGCGGGCGTACTAGTTGACCGTCCAACGGCCGTTTGATGCATAGCGAGACCGCTTCGGAGCTGTTCTTCGGGCAGAGGGGCGTTTGCTATAGCGCTTTGCATAACGTTCGCCCGAGCGGCTCTTGGTGTAGCGGCGGGTTTGGGTTCGCTTTTTGGCATAGCGGCTCCTCGAGCTGCTTTTCGTGTAGGTTTTCTTGGATCGCCGTTTGGCGTAGCGCCGCTTCTTGTCCACCGGCCTGCCGCGGGCGTTGACGCAATGGTGGAAGCGGACGCGCGGGCCGTTATCGATGTGGATGTGGTGCATGCCACATGAATAAGTGCCGACGCCGCCGGAGTGGCTGCGTTTGAGCCAGGCGACGACTTGCCTGTATTTGCCGCGGGGTGCGTGGAAGTCGACCGCACGGCAAGATGCGTGATAACTGCGTTTTCCAGTTCCTGCGATGCGCGCGCCCCGACGGTGCGTTGAGACGATGCGTACGGGGCCGAATTTGGCGCGGATCTGTGCCAGCTTGGCTTTGACCGATCCGGGCAGGCAGGAGGTGCGGGCTGCCTGCGCCGTCGTATTTGCGGGAACAAGCCCAGCGAGGGCCAGAAGGATTACGGCGGCCCATGACGAGATGGGTGGTTTTCTCATGTGATATTCCCCGTCGTGTTTTTTGTTTTCGTGAGTCCAGGTTTTTGTCCGTAAGGAGACTTTGCAATCTCCGGGGTCGGGCAACTCGGCTCGAAATTTGGTGGGAAAGGGGCAACGGGGTGTGCCCGCGTCAAAGTATCATCGTGCGTCGATGGGTCCCTGAATCGAACTTATGCGGGGCGTGATCCGTCTGGAAATATCAATGGAACCAGTTGGTTGAGGGGTCTCCACGAAAAGTAGTGCGGATGAAAACACTCACCGGACGAACTTTCTAGCAATGAAACCGTGATGGCGATGCTCAGCGTAGCGAAGGTGCGTTGGGGGCGGATCGGGCTACTCGCCACGCGTGTCGGCGAGGGCTATAACTGCTCATCGGCGATCAGAATGGGGTTCTTTATTGATGACTGCGCAACGCACCGTCCGCGTCGGCGACGTAACCTTCGCCAACGATGCACCCATCGCCGTCTTTGCGGGGCCGTGTCAGATGGAGTCACGTGCGCACGCGCTTGAGATGGCGGCGGAGTTAAAGGAGATCGCGGCGAGATTGGGTCTTGGGTTCGTCTTCAAGGCTTCGTTTGACAAGGCCAACCGCACGTCACTGCAGGGCAGGCGCGGCTTGGGACTTGATGCGGCGCTGACGGTGTTTGCCGAGATACGTGAGACCTTGGGGCTGCCGGTAGTAACCGACGTGCATGAGCCTTGCCAGTGCGCGGTTGTCGCGGAAACCGTGGATGTGCTGCAGATTCCTGCATTCTTGTGCCGTCAGACGGATTTACTGGTGGCCGCGGCGAAGACAGGCAGGGTGGTGAAAATCAAGAAGGGCCAGTTTCTTGCCCCGTGGGATATGAGGAACGTAGTGGCCAAGGTGATCGAGAGCGGAAATGAGAACGTGCTGGTCACTGAGCGCGGCGCCTCGTTCGGCTACAATACGCTGGTGACGGATATGCGCGGGTTGCCGATCATGGCGGAGACCGGCTGTCCGGTGATTTTTGATGCAACGCACTCGGTGCAGCAGCCCGGTGGGCAGGGTACCTCTTCCGGCGGTGATAGGAGGTTTGTCCCGGTGTTGGCGCGGGCCGCGGTTGCGGTTGGCGTTGCCGGGTTGTTTATCGAGACGCACGAGGACCCCGACAACGCCCCGTCAGACGGTCCCAATATGGTTCCTTTGAAGGATTTTGAGGGTTTGCTTTGGGATTTGATGGAAGTCGACGCATTGGTCAAACGGCAAGCGCGCGCGAGCTAGCCGTGAGAGGACCTTGTTCCAATGGTCTTCGCGAATAACGCTGGTCAGTTGTTCGCGGCCAGCGAGATACAGGTGTTATGAGTGCAGGCGTCGTTACCAGCGACGAGGCTTGCGGCATTAAGTGTTGCAAGCGTCGTAAAGGTTACGAACAGGCCGGCTGCCAACAAAACGGTTATTGACGCGAATGTACTCCAGAAATTGTCGCCCATCAGTTCAGACCCCAGCGCCATATAGAAATTAACGGCAACCCACTGCCCCCGGCAGGTTGAACAGTTGTTCAAATTTGAGAGTAACCGACTTGGTGAGATTCTGCGACTCTTCGTCGCAAAAAAGTTTGATGAGAGATGAATAATTCGCCGGGCGGGGCGTGCTTGCATCGGTTGAACCAACGATGGGTTTCGCTCGTTTAAGCCTCCGTGTCCGACGTTCTGGAGGGAACCTGGTGAAAATCGCTGTTGTCGGTGCTGGGATTTCAGGTCTCAGCTCGGCCTGGCTGCTGTCGAAGCGCCATGAAGTCTTTTTGTTCGAACGAAAAGCCCACGTTGGTGGGCACAGCGATACCGCCGAGGTGGTTGAAGCGGATCGGCGCACCGTTCCTGTCGACACCGGCTTCATCGTTTACAATGAGCAATCCTATCCCAACCTCGTGGCGTTGTTTGATCTTCTCGGTGTCGAGACGTCGGCCACCGAAATGAGTTTTTCAGTGTCTCTGGGCAACGGCGCATACGAATACTCAGGCAACGGTGCCGCGGGGCTTTTTGCGCAACGCCGAAATCTACTCAGCCCGACGCACTGGTTCATGGTGCGCGACATTGTGCGGTTTTTCGGTGAAGTGTCGGAGCTCGATGCGGGCAGTATTGACCCCAACCTGAGCATTGGCGACTGGCTGGTTTCCAGCGGCTATGGAGACGCTTTCGTTTGCCGGCACATCCTGCCGATGGGCGCTGCAATCTGGTCAACGCCGGCGAATGCGATGCTGGGTTTTCCGATGGCCGCGTTCGCCAGGTTTTTTTCCAATCACGGACTGCTAATCCCGGACGTCGACAAGCGCCCGATCTGGCGAACAGTGCGTGGTGGCAGCCGCGAGTACGTTCAACGCGTACTTGCGGACTTCAAAGGTACGCACATGGTTGGGGCTCCCGTTTCTTCAGTGGCGCGAGCGGTCGACGGCGTGCACGTGACGACCGGAGACGGGCACTGTGCGTTGTTTGATCAGTGTGTGATTGCGACCCATGCGAATGAGGCGCTGGCGCTTCTTGATGACGCGGATGCCGCCGAGCGTGCGCTTCTCGGCGCGTTTTCTTATTCAAAGAATGAAACCTATCTGCATACCGACCCTCAATTGATGCCGAGGCGCAAGCGGGCCTGGTCGAGCTGGAATTATGTTGGTGACGGAAAAAGCGAGCATTTGTCGGTGAGCTACTGGATGAACCGGCTGCAACCGTTGGACACCGACAACGACTATTTCGTCACGCTCAATCCCTGGCGCTCGATTGCCGATGACCAGGTTATCAAGCATGTGACCTATCAGCATCCGGTATTTGACGTCGGTGCAATGACCGCGCAGCGTGAGCTATGGTCTCTGCAAGGCCGGCGCCGGACTTGGTTCGCGGGAAGTTACTTCGGTTATGGTTTCCACGAAGATGGCCTGCAGGCCGGGTTGGCTGTCGCTGAGGATCTTGGTGGTGTTGTTCGGCCGTGGCTGATTGAAGGGGCACGCGATCGTATCCTGTCGCCGGCAGCCCGAGGTGCTCCTCGCCACTTGGAAACGGTACAGTGACTTTGGATGTTGCGATTTATGAAGGTGATGTTGTTCACAGGCGATTGCGGCCGGTTCAACATGCGCTTTCTTATCGTGTTTTCTCTTTACTCATCGATGTCGACCGGCTGAAGGAAACGGCAGCGAAGCTGAGGCTGTTCTCATACAACAAGGCCAACGCCGTCAGTCTTTATGACCGTGATTTTGGGGCTGGTGATGGGGTCAGCATAGCCGGGCAAGCACGTCGGATTTTCGAGGCGGCGGGTTTTGAAACCGCTGGTGCACGCATTCTTCTGCTGGCCTACCCGAGAGTGTTTGGATACGCCTTCAATCCCCTCAGCGTCTATTTTCTCGTCGGTGATGATGATCGTCTCATTGCTTTGAACTACGAGGTTTCAAATACCTTTTCCGAGCGCAAAGACTATGTCGTCGACGCGGGTCGCGAGAGCTCAGAAGGCGTTTACGCGCAAGGTTGCCGCAAGGAGCTTTTTGTATCTCCATTTGCTGCCCAAAGCGGAACCTATCATTTTCGGGTGCGGCATGTGGACGATCGATTGACAGTCGGCGTTTCTTACGCCGATTCTGACGGACCGCTCATCAAGACCTATTTCCATGGGCGGGCAAGGCCCCTTGGTGACCGGCTTCTGGGTGCATTGCTGATCCGGCTTCCGCTCATGACGTTAAAGGTCACCGGGGCTATTCACTACGAAGCCCTGAAGCTTTGGCTGAAGGGCGTGCCGCTGGTCGAAGGACACAGCTCCCCTCGCTTTTCAGTAAGCTATTTCAGGGACGTTCGGCGCCGGGCGCGACGAACGTCAGAATTCTAGGATCAGGCACGACATGGTCGATCATAATGCTGCGTTGGACGAGGGATTTCATAAGACCAGCCGGCTTGATGAGGTTGCCGCAAGGCTGCTGACTTCGCGGTTGTCGGAAGTCACACACGGGCGTCTGCGTTTGACGCTTCCTTCAGGTCGCAGCGTCTATATCGGCCGCGGCGAGGAGGTCGACGCGGTGCTGCGCTTGAACTCCTACGCGCTCGTTTGGCGTGCCATGCGCCGTGGCTTGATCGGCTTTGCCGACAGCTACATGAACCAGGAGATCGAAACGCCTGACCTCGGCGCAGTCATGCGTTTTTTTCTGGCGAATTTTTCGGCCTTCGATGACGCCGGCGGTGGTTGGTTCAGAACGCGAATTTTCGATCGGTTTGGGCATCGGCGCAAGGCCAACACAAAGGCGGGCAGCCGGCGCAATATCGCCGCTCACTACGATCTGGGAAATGCGTTTTACGCTCTCTGGCTTGATCCCAGTATGACATACTCCAGCGGGATCTATGAGTGCGGATCGGAGACGCTCGCCGAGGCTCAGGAAGCCAAATGCAGATTGGTTCTTGAGGCAGTAGCAGTTGAACCCGGCAACCAGATACTGGAGATCGGCTGCGGTTGGGGCAGCATGGCGGAGCGGCTGGTGGAGGCGGGAGGTGATGTGACCGCGATTACCGTCTCAGCGGAGCAGTTCGAGTACGCACACTCTCAGATTGTGAAACGCAGATTGGGTGACCGGGCGGATGTGCGCTTTCAGGACTATCGCGATGTAGAGGGAGAATTCAACCGGATCGTTTCAGTGGAGATGATCGAAGCTGTCGGCGAAGAACATTGGGCGCAGTATTTCGGGCAGCTTAACGAACGCCTGGTCCCTGGCGGGCATGCCGTCGTCCAGGCGATCACAATCCGAGAAGAGAGTTTCGAAGCCTACAGACGGCATCCGGATTTCATTCAGCGCTATATCTTTCCGGGGGGGATGCTACCGACAGTATCAATTCTCAAAGAGCAGGCCGAAAGGCATGAACTGGCTTTCGAGAGTGTTCGCCGGTTTGGACAAAGCTATGCGCGGACCCTACGGGATTGGCGCCAACGATTCCTAGAGGTTTGGCCGGAGGTTCAAGCTCTGGGTTTTGATGAGCGTTTCCGCCGGATGTGGCTCTACTATCTGACGTATTGTGAGGTCGGGTTTGAGACGGGGCTGATTGACGTGGGCGTCTACCGGTTCATCCGGCGCGGCTGAAAGCCTTAGTTGTTGCGACTACTGCCGAGGGACCTGCGGGCCTGCCACAAATAAAGTGGCGTCGGCAGCATTTGTGCGAGCTTCAGGCTCCAGACGAGCTGCCAGGGAAACGCGATTTCGAACGGCTTCGATGGCAGTTTCTTCAAAATGCGATAAGCAGCTTCGTCCGGGCTCATGATGTAGGGCATCGGAAAATCGTTGACCGATGTCATGGGGGTTTCAACGAAGCCCGGGCTGATCACGGTGATGTCGATACCTTTGGATTTCAGTTCGATGCTCAGTGTTTCGGCAAGATTATAGATGGCGGCCTTGGTCGGGCCGTAGTGGCACGACTTCGGCAGGCCGCGGTATCCGGCGACCGAACTCGTGATGGCGATGTGGCCGCGCCCGCGGCGGGTCATATGCGGGAGAAGGGCCTCGATGCAATTGACGACGCCAAGGTAGTTCACGGCCATCGATTGGGCGGCCTTCGCACCGTCAATGTCCGTAGCCCAACTGGGGTGCCAGACACCCGCGTTCAAAATGGCAAGGTCGATTTCGCCAATTTGCTCGCCGCGCGGGACGGCGTCGGCCAAAACTGCATCGCGGTCGCCAACGTCAAGGACGGCCGGGGTGATTTTGGGATGGCGTGACGCGAAGTCCGTGAGTTTTTTTTGCGTGCGGGCGCTGGCGGCAACCTTAACGTCGGCCGCCGCGAGCCTGAGTGCAATGGATCGCCCTATGCCAGTGGAGGCGCCAGTGATCCAGGCGGTTTTCCAGGGTGTCTTCAAGGAGGCCATGGCCGGCTGGCCCTAGAGGCCTGTCAATGGTTGGAAGATCCTTGAGACGACGTCCTTGAAGCGGGCCTTCTCTTCGGAGGCAATCAGGCAAATACAGCCCTCATTTGGGTCTGAAATCGGCCGGTGATCGACATCATCTCCCAGATCGGAAACATCGCCGGTACGATAAGAGCCGAATTCGTCGCTGTAGGCGCCATCGAGGATCAAGGTCAGTTCGGAACCGCCGTGGCCATGCTCGGGCATGACCTGACCAGGAGCCACTTTAATCAGTCGTAAATCTCCGGGGCTGCCGGGCGACAGCTGGATGGGATAATGCCAGATGCCAAACCCAAGCCGTTTCCAATGAACATCGCATAGCTGGCGGCCCAAGAGACGAGTGACGACGCCCTCATCGAGCCTTGAGCCTGCAAACTGCATAATCTCGCGGCCAGGCGATCGCTCGCAGGGCTCGGTCATTGTTTCCAGCATCGGTACGGCGTCGATCCGTTCAAACAGGCTCGCCCCAATACGCTCCATTTCAGTAACTTCGGCGGCGCAGGCCGGGCAAACATCGAGGTGTGCGGCAACGACTACGCTAAGCGCTTCCGGCAGACTGCCGGCCGCGTAGCTCATCAATGTCGATGCGTCAGGGTGATGTTCAATCTTCATCTATTTCAGGTCCTCAACGGATTCCCGGATTTTCTGATACGCGAGACGCATTCTCGATTTAACAGTGCCGAGCGGCAGTTCGAGGCGCTCTGCGATTTCGCTGTGGGAAAGCCCTTCGATGTATGAGAGTACGACAACCTGATGTTGATCCGAGGGGAGTGAGGACAGCACCTCGTGCACCCGGTGCCGCCGTTCTCTTTCGGAGACTGCCTCGTCGGGTGCTTGTTCGTCCGAGGCTTCCTCGTCGCGACCCTCCGGGAGCGCCTGCCAGGGTACTTCGCGCCGCAGCCGGTCGATTCTCAGATTTCTCGCTATCGTGAAAATCCAGGTTGTCGCGCTGCCCTTCGTATCGGAATATAACGCGGCCTTGCGCCAGACGGTCATAAGAGTCTCTTGAGCCAACTCCTCGGCCGTCGTCGGGTCAGCCCCTTGCCGGATCATATAAGCCTTCACCCGGGGGGCGAATGACTCGTAAAGTTCTGAAAATGCCTGGCTGTCGCGTGCCACGGCTACGCGTTGCAGTAAATGCGCCATTACTATGGTGTTCGCCGATGCTGGCGAATATCGCCTTTGTCCGATACTCGTTGATGCGGCTACCATATCGCTGTCCCCTGTTATTTGCTAGTTAAACGCTGGTTTCCAGGAAACGGATCCCTGCCGATCGAAAAGGCCTTTTTTTTCCAGTGTTGGCGGGGAGTTGGATAGGTGCCAAAGTTGTTACTGTCAGGTCATCAGCCGATATGCGAAATATGGCGTTCGCGTTGGAGTCGTCTGGTGTGCGATTTGGCGGTTGTTTCTCAACAGCACAAACGGGTCTGTTAACCATTATGATGGCGGATGCCTACATTTACTTTGGGGTCGCGCTAGCTGGGCTCGCGAGCTTTCTTTCGCCCTGCGTTTTGCCGCTGGTGCCGCCATACCTTGGATATCTTGGTGGCACAACTTTAGACCAGATGACGGATGAAGAGGGTGTCGATTCGCGTGTCTGGGGCCGGGTCGTGCTGGCATCCGTGCTGTTTGTGCTGGGCTTCACGACGGTTTTTGTCGGGTTTGGCGCGAGCGCGTCGGTGTTCGGGCAGCTGATTCAGGAGTATCGCAACGAGCTGGCGATGGCCGCCGGGATCGTGATCATTCTGTTCGGCCTGCATTTTCTTGGGCTCTTGCAAATCCCTCTGCTCTATACGGAAGCGCGCTATCAAACACAGTTTGAGGGCGCGAGCCTGATTGGAGCTTATATCATCGGGTTGGCGTTCGCTTTCGGCTGGACACCTTGCGTAGGCCCGGTCCTCGCGGCTGTTCTCGCGGTCGCTGCGCAAGAAAACAGCATGAGCGCGGGAGCATCCCTATTGTTGGCTTACTCCTTGGGCCTTGGCATTCCGTTTGTCCTGGCGGCCGTTGCGATCCGTCCGTTCTTGTCGTTCATGAACCGCTTCAAGCGGCATTTGGGAACGATGGAGAAAGTGATGGGCATCCTGCTGGTCATTACAGGGGTGATGTTCCTGACAGGCTCCATGAATTGGCTGGGACAGTGGATGATTGAGACGTTCCCGGCATTGGGGCAGGTCGAAGCATGGGTGACACCCGAGCACCTGCAGCAGGACATTATGCGAAAGAGCCTGGAGAATTGACGAAGCCGTCGCCTTCGCAATCCACTTCACCGCCGGTGGCATTGACGATCGCCGGATCGGACAGCTCCGGCGGTGCGGGCATCCAAGCTGATTTAAAGACTTTCACAGTGCACGGTGTCTATGGGGCAAGCGTCATCACCGCGCTGACCGCGCAGAATACGCAAGGGGTTCGCGGCGTGCATGCTGTGCCCGCGGAGTTTGTTGCTCTGCAATTGGAAGCCGTGCTGGCGGATCTTGACGTCAAGGCGATCAAGACCGGCATGCTCACATCTGCGGAAACCATAGAGTCGGTCACTTCCGTTCTCGGCGACAAGGCACAAGTTGCACTGGTGGTTGATCCGGTGATGGTGGCATCAAGCGGGGATCGGCTGCTTGAGCCAGCCGCGATCTCGGTGATGCGCGAGCAGTTGATGCCACTTGCCGAGCTTATTACGCCGAATCTGGAAGAGGCAGCCGTTCTCACCGGGCAACCGATCGCCGCGTCGCGCGCCGAAATGGAGGAACAGGGCCGGAGGCTTTTTGATTTCGGGCCGCAGGCAGTTCTCGTGAAGGGCGGGCACTGCGGTTGGGATGACGCGGAGGCAGCAGACGTCTTGGTTTCGTCCACGGGCATTGAAGTGTTTTCCGCCCCGAGACTTGATACGCCGGATACGCATGGTTCAGGGTGTAGCCATTCGGCAGCAGTCGCCGCAAATCTTGCGATTGGCCACGGTCTGGAGCGCGCTATCGGTCTTGCAAAATCGTTTGTGAGCGTTGCTATTGCAGGAGCCGTCGGACGGCGGGTGGGACACGGCCGCTCACCGTTGGATCATCTTGCCGGAATTGACCGTCGTTTCCGGCCGGACGGCGATGGTGATCTGTGATGACACGGCAGCCCGTGAAGGCGATGGCGCAATAGTTCGGGTAATGTTATTTCAGTCGGCACGCCTATGGGCACGTTGAGGGGCAAAAAATGGTCTACCAATTCCGTAAATTGCATTTCGCCTGCTTGGTGGCTGCTACGGTCACCGCCCTGGTTGTTGCTTCGATGATCCAGCCGGTGGCGGCGGGGAGTGTCAAGGATCTTGCGGGGCGATGGTCAGGTTGGGGGTCGGTGAAGCTCTCCAACGGTGCGACAGAGCAAGTGAAATGCGTGGCCACCTACTTCGTGAAGAACGCCGGGGCGCTGATTAATCAGAACCTGCGGTGCGCCAGCGCCAGCTACAAGATTGATGCAAAGGCCAATTACAACGTCAAAGGAAGCGCGCTTACGGGTGAGTGGGAAGAACGGACCCATTCGGCCAAGGGCAACGTCCAGGGCCGTATGACGGGCGATGGATTCCGGCTGGCCGTGAAGGGCGAGACTTTTTCGGCGAGAATGATCGTGACTTCCTCGCGCTGCAAACAGTCGATCAACATCTCGCCGCGCGGGCTTGATGTTTCGCGGATCTCGATAGGGCTCAAGAAGTGCTGAGCGGATTTCAGCATCGGCTTTCCTAACCCTGAAGTGCTCTAGATCGGCACGGCGTCGAGAATGCCCGGTCTCGCGCACGGTTTGAAACCGTGATTGGATGATCGCGGCTGTTTCGTATCTTGTTGGCTGTATGCAATTTGGTTACTGCGCGCGTGTCGGCGCGTTCTTCGGCGCGCTCTTCCTGATCTATGGTGTTCACCTGCCATTCCTGCCGCTGTGGCTGGAATGGCGTGGGCTGTCGGCCGCCGAGATTTCGATTGTTGTCGCGGTACCATTCTTCCTTCGGATTGGCGTCTCGCCAAGCGTTGCATTTATGTCCGACCGGAGCGGACGGCATGGCCGGTCGATCGTGCTGCTTGCGGTTTGGTCGGTTGCAATGGCCGCGTTACTGGCCCAGCTCAGCGATTTCTTCACAATACTATTGGCAGCGGTGGGTCTATCGCTGGCGATGACGACGATTATGCCGCTGACCGAGGTTATCGCGGTTCGTGGCGTTCGCGGTCATGGGTGCGATTATGGTCGCATGCGGTTGTGGGGGTCGCTGACGTTCGTTCTGGCAAGCTCGGTTGCTTCGGTTTTCATCGGGTGGCTGGGTGCAGGCGTGGTTGTCTGGCTTATTCTGGCGGGCTGTCTCATCACGGCGATAATGGCAGTGTTTTTGCCCGAGGATCATGTGGTGGGGGTGCAGGACCGGGAAGGCGCCTCGTCGATGAGTTTGGCTTCCATCCGCGGGCTCGTGCTGTCGCCTGTCTTCTTAATGTTTCTCATCGCCTGCGGCTCGACACAGGCGGCCCATGCAACCTATTACGCGTTTAGTGCCATACACTGGTCGCGGCAGGGCCTATCGGCGGAAGTGATTGGGGCTTTGTGGGCGTTGGGGGTGATTGCGGAGATTGGTCTGTTTGCTTGGTCAGGCGCGGTGCTGCGCCAGTTCACTGCGGGAGCGTTGATGGTTGCCGGTGCCATGGCTTCTGTAGTGCGCTGGACGATCATGGCGTTTGATCCAGGTGTTGGTGTTCTGGTGTTGCTGCAGCTGCTGCATGCACTGACGTTCGGCGTCACTCATCTGGCTGCGATCCGTTTCATATCGCAGGCGGTCGATCACAAGCTGTCGGGAACTGCGCAAGCTTTTTACGCGACGATTGCCATGGGGGTTGCTATGGGGGGTGCCACACTAGCTTCGGGTGTCGTCTATGAATGGATCGGCGGCGGTACATTCCTATTGATGGCCGCAATTGCGGCTGCCGGTCTGGTCGCCGCGCTGGGCGTCTTGAGGAACTGGGATGGGGAGCTGTTAGTGGACCTTCGGGATGGCTTAGAAGCTAGATCTTGAGCGCCGTGTTCAGCCCCAGAACTCTGGTGCGCAGGGTGAGATCCAACCGTTTTTGAATCTGAGGCCTCCGTCGCGATCGCGGGCGAGCAGCAATGGTCCGTCGAGGTCGACCCAATCGGCATCGGGGGTGAGCAACATGGCGGGTGCGGCGGCTAGGGATGTCGCGACCATGGAACCGATCATGATTTTGAATCCAAGTTCGTGGGCGCGCCTCTTCATGGCCAGCGCCTCGGTGAGGCCACCGGCTTTGTCGAGTTTGATGTTGACGGCATCGTAGCAGGCCGACAGGGCGTCCAGGTCTGCGGTGGTGTGGACGCTTTCGTCGGCGCAGACGGGGACCGGGCGAGCTATCGTTGCGAGCTTGGCGTCCTGGCCGGCGGGCAGGGGTTGTTCGATCAGCTCCAGTCCGGCCTCATACGCGACCTCAAAGAGGTATGGCAGGTCATCGGCGTTCCATGCCTCGTTGGCGTCAGCGACAAGCCTGGCATCCGGGCGGGCTTCGCGAACGGCACGCATTCGAGCAGCGTCGTCATTGTCTTTTCCGCCTAGCTTGAGCTTCAAGAGTCTGAGATGCGGCAGAGCGGCGGCCTGCTCGGCCATCCGCGTGGCGGTGTCCAAGCTGATTGTGAAGCAGGTTTCAACAGGGATAGGCTCAGGCGTGCCGGATATCTGGTGGCAGGGAAGCTGGCGGTGCTTGGCCTCCAAGTCCCAAAGGGCGCAATCGAGTGCGTTGCGGGCAGCGCCGGGTGCGATCGACTGGGTCAGCTGTTCGCGGACAAGGGGAAGCGGCTGTTGCAGGGCGGCGAGCGTGGACTGTACCGTTTGTCCATAGCGGGCGTAGGGGACGGCTTCGCCTCGGCCGTTGTGGTCGCCGGAGGTGAGCTCCACGACGACGACTCGCGCGAATTGCTTGGCTCCTCGGGAAATGACGAAGGGTTGGCTGAGTGGCCAGTCTTCGGTGTGTTGTCGCGCGATTTGAACTCGCATTGGGGGCGGCGCTGGCATGGAGGACTCAGTAACACGGGGCGCTCAGGATTTGCGAATTTGCGCCGCGCTTTCGGTCAGCTGTCAAGGCGACCACTGACGTGGGCCAAGAACAGGTAGGCGCGACCCATTTCGGATAGGAGTTGGCTTTGCGCCAATCGGCCGGAAGGGTCTTTTTGTTCGGCGGCGCGGATCGAGCGTTCGAAATCAGCCAAGAACCTTCCGATTGTCTCGCGCAGTTGCGGCTCTTTGCGGTAGCGACGGCCGAGTTCCTCAAAGGCTGCGCGGGCGGGCGGCGGATAGAGGCTAGGGACCATGATACCGCGTTGGCCAGCGCGCAGGCGGCTCCAAATCTCTTGAGCGGTGGATGGGTCAATGGCCTGCACCATGACGCTGATGTCCGGTAGCGCTCCTTTAGGTGCCGCCTGCTTCGGGGGGGTGGGTTCAGCAGTCTGATTGGCCGGGGCGGCGCCTTCTTCTTCAAGGGACGCGCGTTTCAGGAGATCACCAAGAGACCAGCCTTCGCCTTGAGGCTGTTGCAGACGGCCCTGGGCCCCGGTCGCTGTTGATGCTGGTGCGCCCGATGTGTTTTCGGGTTGGCTCGGGCGTCCGGCTTGGGCCGGCTTTCTATCAGCTGACTTTGCTTTGGTTTTTTTGGGTGCGGCGTGCTTTGGAGCGGGGCTAGTTGTTGCGGTGGCCCCTGCGGGGCGCAGCGGTCGCGCGTGGAGTTCGCTGGCAAGGCTCGATGAGAGGCTGGATAGTTGCTGTTGTGTATCGGCGTGTTCGGAATGAGCCTCGCGATCATAGCGGGCTGTTAGTGATGCCGAATTGACAGGTTCTTGCTGGGCGGACGCGTCGAGTGGCTTTACGGGCGCGGAGACGTCTCGCGTCCGGGCCTCCTTGGAGGTCATCTGGGAAAGCTGCTCGAGTGCTGTCAACTGGTCCTGGAGAGCGCGGCGCATAGCTTCAGCGCTTTGGCGGGTGTCAACTGGGATGGTCTCCAGTTTCTGTTTCAGGCGGACCTGTTCTTCTTCGATCGCCTGGGTCGCTTTCTGCGCCCGCTCACGAACCTCGTCTGTGGTTTCGTCGAAGCGATCCGACAGGTTGCCCAGTTGCGATGTGACTTCCTGTGACACCGTCGAGAAACGCTGGCGCAGGTCGGACAGGGCGCGCTGGCTTTCCTCGCCGGCTTCGGCGCGGAAGCGTTCGAGGTCGGCAATAGCCTCGCGATTGTGCGAGAATGCGCCTTCGCGAAGCTCCTCTGCTGCCGCCTTGGCACGGGTTTCGGCATTCGTGAGCTGGGTCTCGATCGTCGAGGAGTAGCCCTCGATGAACTGGGAGAATTCGTCAGCCTTGCTGGACAGGCGATCGAGTGTTCCAGACAACTCGCCATGGCGCTGCTTTAGCGCGGTGTCGATTTTATAGTTGGCGCTTTCTAGGGCGTTGGCGGCCTGCATGATCAGCTGGCCCTGGTTTTCGAATCGGTTGGTAACGGAGTTGATCTGGCCGAGAAGGTTCTCTGAAACGCGCTTTAGAAGATCCGACTGGCTTGCAAGTCCCTCGATGGCTTTGAGGGACTGACGGGTGACGTTTTCGCTCGACCGGCGTACGGCGCTAATACCGTGGGTCAGTGTGTCGTCGATGTCGGCGGTCTGACGGGTGATGGTGTCGCGGAAGTTCTGGGCATGACTGTCAAGCGCCGTGGTCAATGCAACGGCCTTCTCGCCCACGGCTTCGTCAATCGCGGCGGTCGTGCGAACGATGGTCTGATCGAACAGGCGCAGGCGATCATTGAAGGCGTCGTCGAGGGCGCGGGTGCGCTCAACAAGCTGCGAGTCGAGTGCATGGGCTCTGCTGGCAAGAGTCGTATCCAAGGCACGGGCGTATTCTTCAAAGACCGACTGCAGGTTCTCCGTGCGGTTTGAAATGGAGTTGTCTAGGGTGACCATGTAGCCTTGGAAGGCCTGCTGCATCTGCTCGGTGCGGCTGGCAAGAGCTTCGGCAAGGGCGCCAGTGTAGTTTTCGAGCATGCCCTGCATTTGGCCGGACGTCTCGCCCAGCGCCTTGCCCATGCGACCAGAATGGTCTTCCAGCATGTTCTGCATAGCGGTGCCGTGCGTGCCGAGTGTATTGTCGAGTTGCTTTGTCGTGCCGGTCAGCGTCTTGCCGAGCGTCTTGGTGTGATCGGACAGCATGGTGTGCATTTGCTCGGTGCGCGCATGCAGGGCACCGTCGACAGCAACGGTATAGCTGTCGAGGACGGTCTGGAGCTGTTCGGTACGGCTTTGCAGTGAGCTGTCGACATTGCCGGTATAGCTTTGCATGGTCGTTTCGATACGGCCGGCGTGACCCTCCAAGACTGTCTGCAGCTTTTCGGTCTGGCCGCCGATCGAGGTTTCCAGCTGCCGAGCGCCTTGCGACAGGGATGTCTCTAGCAGGGTTAGGTTGTCGCCGGCGCCTTCAATAATCTGTGCGAGCTTGAATTGCTGGGTGGAGAGCTTCTCAATGAGCGTTGGAACCTCGGTTCCGAGTGACTTCAAGGTGGTGTGAACGTCGTCGCTGGTGCGCAGCAATGCGGTTCGTTCGCCGGAGAGTTCTTCGATCAAACCGCGGATCTTGTGTTCATTCTCCTCATACGAGCGTTCCAGCGCCGAGACTTCGTTATGGACGAGCGCTTCGAGTTCGCCGGCGCGGCCGAGGGCGCGGGTAACCGCGTCGTTCATGAACGAGACCTGGCGGCGGACGGCCTGACCAAGCGATGCGGCGGACTGTTCGGCCAGTCGATCGGGTTCGGCTAAACGGATCGCTACTTCGGCCATCGTCGAGGAGCGTAGGCGCAGTTCCTCTGACCGCCATGCGAGCAGCGCCAAAAACCAGATCACCACGATCGGCAGCGCTATGGCGGTGATCATTAGAAACGTGACTGGTTTTTCGAGCAGTGTGGTCAGTGAGACAGGTTGCGCGGAGAGAACGAACCACAGTGCGATTGCGCCAAGTACAGCCCAGATGATGCTACCGATGGCGGCATACTGGAATGGCTTTGCCGAAGGCTTCTGCTGGAGAGCGTAGATGAGGCCGCCAATGGAGGGGGCGTCATCGTTGGCGGCCAGTCTTTCTCTGACTGGACCGGCAGGCCGCCTGCGCGCCTCGCGGCGGGAGCGTCGATTTGATGTATCGGCGGTATCGACATCCTCGGTTTCCGCTTCTGGCTCGGGCTGCGTCGAAGTTTTAGGCTCGGCTGATTCCGCTGACGTGGCGGGTTTGCTCGCGGAAGTTGTTTCTGGCTCTTTCGCTGGAATTTTGGCCGCGGGCTCGGGTTTTATTGCTTCAACCGTTTTCGAAACGGGTTCCTCAGCAAGGACCGGCAAGATCAGATGGTCTTCCTTGCGTGCCAGGTTGTCTCTTGGGGGCGGTACCGTCTCGAATTTCCGGGATGCGGTCTCCGATTTCGTGTCGCCGGTGGCTTTGGCACTGGCCAAGCTCGGCGGTAGCGGAGGCGGTGGTGAAACGGATTTGGCCTTGGACTTTTTCTGGGACCTGTCCTTAGTGCCGGTCGCGGGGATGGGGGGTGGCAGCGTTCCCTTGGCGATCGCGGATGTTGCTGGATCGGGGGTCTTGGAAGACGGCAGGGCTGGGGAAGCCGGTAGAGCTGGTGGGAGAACACTTTTTTTAGTGGTTTTTTTTGGTTTGGCGCCCACCTTTTTCGCGGCGCCATCCTCCTTCGCTGCGGTATCCTTCTTCGCGGCACCGTCGCTTTTTGCTTTCGGAGATCCGGTGGTTTTCGGGGCGGCTTTTGCTGAATCGGATTTCGGCTTCGGAGCGGAATCCTCGGAGGCGGCCTCCAGACGCGCAGTCAGGCTCGGCGGTCGCGGACCGTCCGTGCCGGTTGCGGCAACCTCATCTTCCGATTGATTCTTGTGTTTGTCGTCTTGTGCCATCCACCCGTCCGAATCGCGCCGTGTCCCCTATGGCAAATCACAGGTTAGTCCGAACTGTCGAGTGAGCTCAATTGGTTGTTGCGCGTTATCCGACGCCAATTGCCCGGCGGTGGTGCCCCGAGTAGCCTTTGCCCACCCAGTGTGACCGCTAGTGCACATTGAGGGCGAAACCGTGACGGGCCCGAATGCCAGAGAATTCGTTTCTTAACGGATTGTCTCCGCGGTGGCATAATTTCATGGGTATCGGTTCACATCCTGTTTCGAGGTTGTGGGTAATCTTTGCGGACTTGAGCGATGTATGCGGTTCGGAGAGCGTTATGCATAGTGTGCAAACCGAGGCTGAGGTGTTTCAACCAGCGAAAGAGGTCGACACAGGTGATCCTGTGTTCGATTTGGGGCATCTGCAACGCTACACCCTTGGAGATCAGGCCCTGCAAAGCGAGGTCCTGGGGCTATTTCGTGAACAAATTGCTTCGAGTTTGGTGGTCTTGCGTGAATCCATTGTTAGTGACGACAGTGCTGCTTGGCGCATGGCTGCTCACACGCTCAAGGGTTCGGCTTGGGCTGTTGGAGCGTTTCTGCTGGCTGAAGCTGCAGAGCTGGCGGAACGCGACAATGAAACGCGTGAGTCTCGTTCCAAAGGGACCGAACGCATTTCAAGGGCTGCCGTAATGACGGTTGCAGCCATTAGTTAAGGCCTGCTCCAATAAGTATTTTGCCCTCTTCAAACGTCGAGATCACGCGTTTTTGCCTATTCAACGCTGGCTACGGTGCGCACTGGACTTGATGCAGAACGTTACGGCGTCTAAGTGTCGGTCGCTTAGGGCGTTTAACGATCCCATGCGCGGCACGCTGATGCGGTGTTCTCAAGATCATACTCGCCTGCATGATGTATCTTTCAAAGCCCGGGGAGCCCCTTTCAGCCCATGGCCAAAATCACGTTCATTCAACCTGATGGCAGCAATCAAGTCGTGGAGGCGACCGTTGGTCAGACGGTGATGGAAGCAGCAAAACTTGAAAATGTGCCGGGGATCGAGGCGGAGTGCGGCGGGGCGTGTGCCTGTGCCACATGTCACGTGTACATCGCCGAAGGTTGGCGGGAAAAGACGGGTGCGCCATCTGAGATGGAAGAAGACATGCTGGACTTTGCCTTTGATGTGCGCACAGAAAGCCGGCTTTGCTGTCAGATCAAGGTGACTGAGGAACTCGACGGGCTCATCGTGCAGGTGCCGGCAAAGCAGTTCTAATCCGCGGAACGGAAGGCGAGCCGAGGCATCAAAGGCCGGCGTTTGCTGTTGCAGATGGGATTCTCGTGAAGGATTCGCTTGTCTGGCCGGAGGTGGTCGGCTGTGCGGAGTTGGCGGGCAAGGGCCGGCCAGAAGGGCGATTTTTGATGACGATGCTCCAGGACAATTCACCAGGCCAGATAATTGAAACGGATGCCGTGATTATCGGCGCGGGGCCTGTTGGCTTGTTTGCCGTGTTTGAACTTGGTCTTCTCGACATCAAGGTGCATCTCATCGACATTCTCGATAAACCCGGTGGTCAATGTGCCGAGCTTTATCCCGAAAAGCCGATTTACGATATTCCTGGTCTGCCTGTGGTCACCGGGCAGGAGCTTACCGATCGATTGATGGAGCAGATCAAACCTTTCGATCCGACGTTTCATCTCAATGAACGCGTTGATGAGATCAGCAAGCAGGATGACGGTCGTTTTTTGCTGAAAACGGACGTTGGAACCAGCTTTCTTACGAAAGTGGTGGTGATCGGCGCGGGGGGTGGATCGTTCACACCGAAGCGGCCTCCCATCGATGGTATCGAAGCCTATGAGGGTACGTCGGTCCACTATTCGGTGCGCCGGATGGAAGTTTTCCGGGACAAACACATCCTGATCGTCGGTGGAGGTGATTCGGCGCTTGACTGGACATTGAGTCTGCAACCTTTGTCCAAGAGTTTGACGCTATTGCACCGGCGCGATGATTTCCGGGCCGCGCCGCATTCGGTGGAGAAGATGCGGGAAATGGTGGCTGCCGGCGATATGCGCCTGTTGATCGGCCAAATGAGCGGATTGCATGGCAGTGACGGTCTATTGGAAGGGGTGACCGTCAAAACGAAAGAGGGCGAGGAACGACTGCCTGTCGACACCGTCCTACCGTTCTTTGGGCTGACCATGAAGCTCGGCCCGATCGCGGACTGGGGGCTTAATCTGGAAGAGAACCTGATACCAGTTGATACGGAGAAATTCGAGACCAGCGAACCGCGGATTTTCGCTGTCGGCGACATCAATGTTTATCCGGGCAAGCTGAAACTAATTCTATCGGGCTTCCATGAAGCCGCGTTGATGGCGCAGAAGGTGCATAACTACATCTATCCGGATAAGAAGCTTTTGTTCCAGTACACGACGTCCTCATCAAGCCTGCAAAAGAAGCTCGGCGTGCGTTGAGTTGATGCAGACCGCAGTGGCGTGATTGCCGGGTATCGGTTTAGAGACTTGGCGAGGGTGGCGATCGATATCGTCACCCTTTCGATTTTCTGCTCCTTTGGTTCGGCGGGCATTTGATTCTCTGGAACGTGTCTGTCGGTCTGGAGGCTGCATTGATGACCACATGACATCCAGGGTGGAATCGTGTTGGAGGTGGGCTGCCCGACGGTGGAGGGGGCCGCCTCTTCGCTAGGCACTTGCTGCGGAGAGCGAGTTCTTTTTTAGGCGGGAGGAGTGTCCGCGTTTCATTGATATCCGCACCACAATGTTCCCTCCTTGTTCTAATGGAACAAATAGTGTACTGTTGTTCCAACAAGTGACGTGGACTTGATGTGCAACTCATGAGAGATTGGGAATCGCGCTATGAGCAAGCCGAAACTACAGGTTGTCGAAGGGGGTGTTATGGACAAGCAACGGGCGCTGGAAGCGGCTCTTGCCCAGATCGATAAAAACTTCGGCAAGGGCTCAATCATGCGCCTGGGCGAGAATAATCACGCCCATGATATTGAGGCGATCCCGACCGGTTCGCTTGGACTGGATCTGGCGCTTGGTATCGGCGGATTGCCGCGCGGGCGAGTGATTGAGATTTATGGTCCGGAAAGCTCCGGCAAGACGACGATGGCGCTGCACGTTGTCGCCGAAGCGCAGAAAAACGGCGGCACCTGCGCGTTCATCGACGCTGAGCACGCCCTTGATCCGGTTTATGCGAAGAAGCTCGGCGTGCAAGTCGAGGACCTTCTGGTCTCTCAACCCGACACGGGAGAGCAGGCGCTGGAAATCGCCGATACCCTAGTGCGTTCGGGTGCGATTGACGTGCTGATTGTCGACTCGGTGGCGGCGCTGACGCCGAAGGCCGAACTCGAAGGTGAGATGGGTGACAGTCTGCCGGGGTTGCAGGCACGTTTGATGAGCCAGGCACTGCGCAAACTGACGGCATCTATTTCGCGGTCGCGCGGGATGGTGATTTTCATCAACCAGATCCGTATGAAGATCGGCGTTATGTTTGGCAGTCCGGAGACGACGACTGGCGGTAATGCTTTGAAGTTTTATTCGTCCGTGCGGCTTGATATCCGCCGGATAGGCGCGATCAAGGACCGCGATGAAATCGTTGGCAACCAGACCCGCGTCAAGGTGGTCAAGAACAAGGTCGCTCCACCTTTCAAACAGGTCGAGTTTGACATCATGTACGGAGAGGGCATCTCCAAGCAGGGAGAGCTCGTCGATCTGGGGGTGAAGGCAAACATTGTCGAGAAGTCCGGGGCTTGGTTCTCCTATGGCGACCAGCGCATCGGGCAGGGCCGGGAGAACGCCAAGGCCTTCCTAAGGGATAATCCGAAGGTGGCCACTTCCATTGAACGGGCTATCCGTGAGAATGCCGGGCTGGTTTGTGATCACCTGTTGGTGGAGCCGGAGGAGAAGGCCGAGACGGCGGAGGCCAGTGATGGTGACGAGGCGGCAGTGAATTCCATTGAGGCGGCGGGCGTTGAGTCCGGGCGGGGCGGTAGTAAGCGGGCCCGGCGCTAGGCAGACGAATTCGTTTCAGGATTGCTAGTTTTTGGTGGGCGAGATCCGGAGGGGTCTCGCCCACAGTTATCTGGGGGCTGACATGTTCATTGGTTGGGGTTTCTAGACACGTCTCATAGGCACCGGTAAAAGAAACAATGCCCGGTGGATTGGTCCTGTGACTGCCTTGCACCGGCGCATCGGGGGCCTTGCCCGCCGCTCGATCGTCCGTAAATCGTAACCCGCGTGGGGAGGGCCCGCGGCCACGCCGATTATAGCGGGTGGCCAGATTGCCCGCGCCAGCGACGCGGGACTTCCTGAGAGGCACAGAATGACCGGCGTCAACGAGATCCGCCGAGGGTTTCTCGACTACTTTCGCAAGGCTGGGCACGAGGAGGTGGCTTCGTCTCCTCTTGTGCCGCGTAACGATCCGACTTTGTTGTTCACCAACTCCGGCATGGTTCAGTTCAAGTCGGTGTTTACCGGTCAAGAGACGCGGGACTATACGCGCGCGGTCACTTCGCAGAAGTGCGTCAGGGCGGGCGGCAAACACAACGATCTCGACAATGTCGGGTATACGGCGCGCCACCACACTTTCTTCGAGATGCTGGGGAACTTTTCGTTCGGTGATTACTTCAAGGCCGAGGCGATCGAGTTTGCCTGGAACCTAGTGACTAAGGAGTTCGGTCTCGACGCCAAGCGGCTGCTGGTCACCGTCTATCATGACGATGATGAGGCTTTCGATCTTTGGAAGAAGATCGCCGGTATCCCCGATAGCAAGATTATCCGAATCGCCTCTTCGGACAACTTCTGGCAGATGGGTGATACCGGCCCATGCGGGCCATGCTCGGAGATTTTCTATGATCATGGTCCGCATATTGCCGGCGGACCACCTGGTTCGCCCGACGAGGACGGCGACCGGTTCATCGAGATCTGGAACCTGGTTTTCATGCAGTACGATCAGGGTGAAACGGGTGACCGTCAGCCGTTGCCGCGTACGTCAATCGATACCGGCATGGGGCTTGAGCGGATCGCCGCCGTTCTGCAGGGCACGCACGACAACTACGAAACGGACCTTTTTCGCGCTTTGATCGCGGCCAGTGTGGATTTGACGGGTGTCGAAGCCGAGGGCGAGCACAAGGGCAGCCACCGCGTGATTGCCGACCATTTGCGTTCAACCGCATTCTTGATTGCGGATGGTGTTTTGCCGGGCAACGAGGGACGCGGGTATGTGTTGCGCAGGGTTATGCGCCGAGCCATGCGTCATGCCCACCTGCTCGGTGCCGAGGAGCCACTAATGCACCGTCTAGTACCGGCGTTGATCCGTCAGATGGGCGACACCTATACCGAGCTGAGCCGCGCTTCTGCGCTTATCACCGAAACGCTGAGATTGGAGGAGACTCGTTTCCGGAAGACGCTAGCGAAGGGGCTGGTGCTTCTTGGAGATGCGACGGACAACCTTTCAGCGGGTGATATCCTTTCCGGCGATGTGGCCTTCAAGCTCTACGATACCTATGGGTTCCCGCTTGATCTCACGGAAGATGCGTTGCGGGCCCGCAGCATCGATGTTGATACCGCTGCGTTCCAGACGGCAATGGAAAAGCAGAAGGCTGAGGCGCGCAAGGCCTGGAAGGGCTCTGGCGAGGCAGCCACGGAGACGGTTTGGTTCGACGTTCTCGAAACAGCGGGAGCAACGGACTTCCTGGGATACGATACGGAAACCGCGGAAGGTGAGATCCGGTCAGTGCTGCGGGGTGGCAAAACCGTCAAGTCGTTGAAGGCTGGTGACGAAGCGCAGATCGTTCTCAACCAGACGCCGTTTTATGCGGAATCGGGTGGGCAGGTCGGGGACAGCGGGGTCATCCGTGGGCCGCGTAATTCGATGTTCCGCGTGAGTGATACGCAAAAGAAGGTCGGTGACCTCATCGTGCATTTTGGCACGGTGGAGAAGGGTTCATTCAAGCCTGGCGAAGCGGTTGAGCTTACCGTCGATCATGGCCGGCGCTCGGCGACGCGGTCGAACCACTCGGCGACGCACCTTGTGCATGAAGCGCTTCGCCAGGTGCTGGGCTCGCACGTTGCGCAGAAGGGGTCCCTGGTCGCGCCAGATCGCCTGCGTTTTGATTTCTCGCATCCCATGCCGATGAGCCGCGAAGAGGTGCAGCGGGTCGAGCTGCTCGCCAATGAGATCGTTGCGGAGAACGTTCCTGTTACAACGCGATTGATGGCGGTTGACGACGCGATGGAGTCGGGGGCAATGGCGCTATTCGGCGAAAAGTACGGCGATGAAGTGCGTGTTGTTTCGATGGGTGTGCCCGACAAAGAAAGCGTGACTGGTGACGGGAACAAGAAAACCGCATGGTCGCTTGAGCTTTGTGGGGGAACCCATGTCGCCCGGACAGGGGACATCGGGCTTATTCACATCGTCTCGGAAAGTGCTAGTGCCAGTGGAGTGCGTCGCGTGGAGGCCGTCACCGCGGATACCGCTCGGTCGTTCCTGGCCGAGCAGGACGAGCGTGTTCGCGAGGCGGCGTCGTTGCTGCGAACACGTGCCGAAGATGTCGTTGACCGGGTGCGGGCGCTGCTGGATGAGAAAAAGCAACTCGAGCGGCAACTTTCAGAAGCAAAGAGGCAGGCCGCGCTTGGTGGCGGGGGTGGTGGTGCGGCTGAAGCTGGCGGTGACGCCATTAAGACGATCGGCGACGTCAGGATGTTCTCGCGAACCGTTGAAGGGCTCAATCCAAAGGACCTGCGCGGTCTTGTCGATGAGGGCAAGAAACACGTTGGGTCCGGGGTTGTTGCGATCATTGGTGTGACGGAGGATGGCAAGGCAGGCCTTGCCGTCGGTGTTACGGATGACCTCACAGGAACATGGAGCGCCGTCGATCTGGTCCGGGCTGGCGCAGCGGCGCTTGGCGGCAAGGGTGGCGGCGGGCGTGCGGACATGGCGCAGGCGGGTGGCCCGGACGGTGGCAAAGCCGCGGACGCATTGAGTGCTATTGAAGAGCAGCTTGCCGGTTAGATAGCGGCGACCTGTCCGTTTTCTGGCCTGTCTCATGTCAGCCGTATTTTCCCGCCCCTTTGCCGACGGTTTGTCGGGTGTAGAGGGGATTGCGGACATGGGGTTGCCGAAGCGCACGACCAACATCGTTGCGGAAGAAACCACCGAGATTGCGCATAATGCAGCCGCCGCGGCCGCGGCGGCACCGCACCGGTCTGTCAGGGCCTCGTTTGGAGGCGCCATGACGGGTCTTGCCTCAGCGGTGGCTTTGGTGTTTTCGGCGATCAGTCTGTATCACAGCGTGCTGAAGCAGCCGCAGGTTGAAGCGCACATGTCGCAAGTCGTGCACTACGCCAGAGACACGGGCGGTGCTGAAGAGGTGTTCGCGATCCCATTGACGATCGCCAACCACGGTGCGCGCGATGGAGCCGTACTCGATCTGGAACTGAAGGTGACACCGGCGCAAGGTGGCGAGAGTAAAGTGTTCTATTCAGCCTTCATGGTGGATGGGGACTACTTCGTGCCGCCGGGGCGTTTTGTTCCGCAAGCGCGACGCTTTGAGCGGGTGGACAGACCCAAGCAGCCGTTCGCGCCAATCGCTGTGCCGGGGCGGGACAGCTACTCGGGAACCCTGCTCTTCTACCGCAAGGGAAAGGCGTTTCCAGAGGTCCTCAGCGCCAAGGGCGACTATCGCCTGGAGCTTGCGTTGAACACGCGTCTTGATCAGAGCCTGGGGGCGGTTGATGCACTGTTGGCAAAGGGGCTGACTCCAATCGAATTGGTTGTCAGGCTGCCCTATTTCTCAGAATCGAAGGTGCGGCAGGGTGGGACGCATAGCTTGAAGAGCGTGGCATGGTCTATCAATGAGCCGCAGACGCCCAGCAGTGAGCCGCAAGACCAAAAACTGTAACGCAAGCAAAGATTGCCCGGCGCGACTAATAGCATCGCGCCTGGGTTTGCATGTGTCTGGTGCAACTCGGTCCGTGAGTCAGTTATTTGGTTTTAACGGTTCAGCGCGACGATCAAGGCCTTGGGATTGCCGCCGTTGTCGTTGATGTAGCCTTCGAAGAGGCGTTTTAGCTGTTCGCGTCCCCAGAAGCCGAGAACCGAGACATCACCGACCCTATATGTGCCGCCCCGGCGGATCAGCCACCAGCGAACATCGTAGGTGGTGCCGTCGGTCAATGCCACGACGCTGTCGACGTAGACGCCGGAGCGGGTTTCCCGGGTCTGGGACACCATCCGTACGCTCCGCACCCGGTATTTGGGTGCCTGTGAAGCAGCATAGCGGGCCAGAAATCCGATCATGCCGGAGTAATATGGCTTGCGGTCTCGGCGGGAGAGGGATTTGGCGTAGTTGCCCAAGGAGTAAAGTCCGATAGAGGGCTTGTCGGCGTATTTTGAAAGAACGTCGGCAAAGTCGCGCGCGCTTCCGGAACGCGCAGCACGCACCAATTCGTTCGCCGCCCGCTGCATGAATTGCACGGGCTTCTCACGCGCTTCGGCCGCCGGTGCGGTCAGCGTCAGTGCGGGCAAAACAAGAAGAAACGCCGATAGCAGCGTTCGGTGGAAGCCGGCTGAAATCATCATCAACTCCAAAGGTGGATTGAATGCACCATGGTGTCAGTAGTCCCTCTTCGTCTAGTAACACCACGCCGAACGCCTTTCGTCAAAGGTGTATGCTTCATTTTCAGGCGTCGGCTGAGCACTTCACAATAAGCTCAATTCGTAGCTTGCTTCGATGGCAAGTTATGGGCGGAGAATAAGAAGTTGTGTGTGACTTTTTTTGGATGCTGGATGATGTTCAGACCTGCTGTGATTCCAATGTCAGTGGACGGCTGATGGGGATCGGCGCCAAGCTCCGGCGACGGCGAAAAAGGATGCCCGGAAGCAGGACTGGAAGTCCCAGCCGGCCTGCGAATTGCTCGGTCTCATCCTGATTGATTTGGTTGGCAGCGTGGATGAGAAGGCAACGCTCAGTTCTCTTGTGAACGAGGATCAACTCATGGCGTGTTTCCGTTACGCTGGTGCGGATGTGATGGGATACGCCCTCAAAGGAGTGGAGCGGCAAAGTCCATTTGTTGCGTCCAAACCAGCTCTTGTCTGTCACCTCGACGGCATTGTCACAGATTGTGATCGATCTGTTCCAGCCGAGGCGTTGCAGGCCTTTCCATGCCGGCGTGCCAAACATCACCAGCCAGATGCCCATGCCGAAAAGTGCGCCGGCGACAGGGATTGGCGCGCCGCTCAGGCGTTCGCGCAAAGCGGGTTCAGCTATGGCTTCGGCCGCCAGCAAGGCGAACGGTACAATGATACCTATCAGGATTGGAAGCAGGACCGCTGTTTGAGTGGCGGCGCTCAATCCGCATGAGTGCTGGCGGATAGAGAGAATCTGATCGTTGTTTCGATCCTGGGGGAGGTGTTCGGAAATGGTGCTCAATCGATTAATCGCGATCTGGCTTGAAGCTGGAGACTTTCAGGCAGAGTGAGGTGGTTTGGTAAAAATTGGCCTAAGGTGGCTGCAGAAGCCGGTGGCGGTCGCGAGCGTGTGGATTGCTGAGCGTTTGGCCTTTGCTGCGGCAGTTTGGCGAGCAACGAGTCGAAAAAGGCTTGACGCATAAAGATATCTTTATATCTATTAGTCGGATGAGCCATTCTGAGCGTCGATCGAAGATGCTGTCCAGCAGTGAGTTGGTGGCGGTCCTCAAGGCCGCGGCTGAGCCAACAAGGTTACGCATCCTTGTGCTGCTGCGTAGCGGTGAGCTCAACGTTAAGGACCTGATGCAGATCCTCAAGCAGAGTCAGCCTCGGCTAAGCCGCCATTTGAAACTTCTGCATGAGGCGGGCTTGTTGGAACGTTTCCGCGAGGGGAGTTGGGTCTATTTCCGGCTCTCGGAGGAGGCGCGCTTTGGAGACTTGGCGAACGTTTTGACGGCGGCGGTTGATCCTTCTGACCCGCTCATCTCCAGGGATAGCGAGCGTCTGGAGGCCTTGAAGCAGGATCGCAAACAGGCGGCGCAGACATATTTTGAGGCTCATGCCGGCGAATGGGACCGGATTAGGGCCCTGCATGTGGCGGAAGGCGAAGTCGAAGCCGCGATGCGGGAGTCGCTGTCAGAAAATCCGCTGAACGTGCTTGTTGATCTTGGTACGGGAACCGGACGCACGTTGGAGCTGTTCGCCGATAGGTATGACCGGGCAATTGGGTTTGACGTCAATCAGTCGATGCTTGCTTACGCCCGGGCCAAGCTTTCGCAAGCCGGTCTCGACAAAGCGCAGGTCCGGCATGGAGACATCTACAACCTTAATCTGCCTTCCGAGGAAGCCGACGCGGTGGTGATGCATCAGGTGATGCACTACTTGTCGGACGCCACCGGCGCGCTGGCGGAGGCAGGTCGCATTTTGAAGCCGGGTGGGCGGTTGCTGATCGTTGATTTCGCGCCCCATCAGGTGGAGTTTCTGCGCGACATCCACGCTCATGAGCGGCTTGGTTTCTCGACCGAGCAGGTTGCTGAATGGGTGCGCGGGAGCGGGCTTGATCTGATTGAAACGCTTGAGTTGGCGCCAGTCGACTCCGGTGTCGAACGCCTGACTGTCATGCTGTGGTTGGCCAAGAAACCAGAGGCCGGGCCACGTCAGCGTGTCAACGAAGAGCCTGTGGCGAAGAACAGAGAATTGCTTGAGGAGACGTAAGCGATGGAACGCAAGAGCAGGCTGCTCGGAGAAGGCGAGATCGAGGTTTCGTTTGAGTTCTTTCCGCCGAAGACGGAGGCGATGGAGGAAACGCTTTGGCGGTCCATTCGCAGGTTGGAGCCGATGCACCCGGATTTTGTTTCGGTCACATATGGTGCTGGCGGTTCAACCCGTGAACGGACGCACAATACCGTTGCCCGCATTGTCAAAGAGACGCGGCTGAAGCCGGCGGCGCATCTGACTTGTGTCGATGCGACGAAGGAAGATGTGAATGAGGTCGCCAAGGCGTACTGGGATGCCGGCGTTCGACATATTGTTGCGCTGCGTGGCGATCCGGCAGCAGGAGTTGGCGCGCGCTATGAACCAACGCCTGGCGGCTATTGCAATTCCGCCGACTTGACCGCCGGGCTGAAGAGTATCGCTCCGTTTGAGATATCGGTGGCAGGCTATCCCGAAACGCACCCGGAGAGCGCCAGCGAAGCAGCAGACCTCGATAACCTCAAAGCGAAGGTGGATGCCGGCGCGGACAGGATCATCACGCAGTTTGTTTTCGATCAGGACCATTATCTGAGATACTTGGAGATGGTGCGTGCTGCGGGTATCTGGGTGCCAGTGACGCCAGGGATTATTCCAATTCACAATTTCCCGCAAGTTTCTAACTTTGCGCGCAGGACGGGTGCGTCCATTCCGGCTTGGCTTTCGCGGCGCTTTGAGGGCCTGGAGAAGGATCCAGGTTCGACGCATCTGGTTGCGGCGGCGATGGCGACCGAGCAGGTCATGCATCTGGCTGACCACGGTGTGAAGCAGTTCCATTTCTACACACTGAACCGCGCGGATTTGGTCTATGCGATCTGTCACATGCTCGGTCTCAGACCGTGCACCGAGGGTCAGCAACGCGCCGCGGATGCGGCCTGAAACAAGAAATAGCGGATTTGAATGCAAGCGTAGTTAGCGGGGAACCGATGAGAAGAAGACTAAGCTGGGATCAGCTGCATCAAGCGGCCAAGCGCCGCATCCTTATCATTGATGGTGCGATGGGGACGATGATCCAGAAGCGCAAGCCGACGGAGGAGGATTACCGTGGCGCGCGTTTTAAGGACTGGGCTTCGGACGTCCAGGGCAACAATGACCTGCTGTCAATAACTCAGCCGGAGATGATCCAGGAAATCCATGAGGAATATCTGGCGGCGGGTGCAGATCTGATCGAGACCAATACGTTCAATGCCCAGCGCATCTCCATGGCCGATTATCACATGGAAGAGTTCTCGTATGAGATTAACGTGGAGGCGGCGAAACTCGCGCGAGCGGCGGTCGATAAGTACAACGCGTTGACGCCGGACCGGCCCCGTTTCGTGTGCGGGGCCGTTGGACCGACGAACAGGACCGCTTCGATATCGCCCGACGTCAACAACCCAGGCTTTCGTAACACCAGTTTCGAAGAGCTCCGCGAAGCCTACGCCGAGCAGGTTCGCGGCCTCATGGAGGGCGGTACCGATATCGTCATGATTGAGACGGTGTTCGACACACTGAACGCCAAAGCGGCCGGGTTTGCGACGCTGCAGGTGTTCGAGGAGTTGGACCTCGAGGTTCCGATTATGATTTCCGGAACGATTACGGACAGGTCGGGTCGGACGCTGTCAGGACAGACTGCGGAGGCCTTCTGGTATTCGATGCGGCACCTGCAGCCGTTTTCGATAGGCCTCAACTGTGCGCTCGGTGCTGAGCTGATGCGGCCCTACATTGCCGATTTGGCCCATGTCGCGGACGTCTATGTTTCCGCCTATCCCAACGCCGGCCTGCCAAACGAGATGGGTGAATACGATGAGACGCCTCACGATATGGCGTGTCAGATGGAGCCGTGGGCGGAGGATGGTCTTGTAAATATCGTTGGTGGGTGTTGCGGGTCGACACCTGATCATATCAGACATATTCGTCAGCATATAGAGAAGCACGCGCCGCGGAGTTTGCCGGTGATTGAGCCGAAGATGCGGTTGTCAGGATTGGAACCGTTCGTTGCCGGCTGAGTTCGTTTGTCGTCGAAAAAGGTGAAGCGCACAGAGCGTCTATAGAAACAAGGACTATAATGAGCACCTCCGCAGCTACAAACTTTATCAACGTTGGTGAGCGTACGAACGTCACCGGGTCGGCGCGTTTTCGAAAATTGATTGAGGCTGACGATTACGATGCGGCTTTGGAAGTGGCGCGCCAGCAAGTTGAAAACGGCGCGCAGATCATCGACGTCAACATGGATGAGGGTTTGCTCGACTCGGAACAGGCAATGAGCACGTTCCTCAACCTTGTGGCGGCTGAGCCAGATATCGCGCGTGTGCCGGTGATGATCGACTCGTCCAAGTGGTCGGTGATCGAGGAAGGCCTGAAGTGTGTGCAGGGTAAGGCGATCGTCAATTCTATTTCGCTGAAGGAAGGCGAAGGGCCATTTCTCGAGCAGGCGCGCAAGGTTCGCCGCTACGGTGCGGCCGTTGTTGTGATGGCATTCAACGAGGACGGACAGGCGGAGACGGCCGACCAGAAATTCGAGATTTGCAAGCGGGCCTACATGATCCTCACCGAGAAGGTCGGATTTCCACCCGAAGACATCATTTTCGATCCGAATATCTTTGCGGTGGCAACGGGCATTGAAGAACACAATGACTACGGTGTTGCGTTTATCGAGGCGACACGGCGTATCAAGGAGGAGATGCCGCTGACGCACATCTCCGGTGGCGTTTCAAACCTCTCATTTTCGTTTCGAGGCAATGAGCCAGTGCGTGAAGCCATGCACTCGGTGTTCCTCTACCACGCCATTCAGGCGGGCATGAATATGGGTATCGTCAATGCCGGTCAGCTGACGGTTTACGATGACATCCCCGGAGAGCTGCGTGAACTTGTCGAGGATGTGATTTTGAACCGGCGCGATGATGCGACGGACCGGCTGCTGGAAGCAGCACCGCGCTTCAAAGGAGAAGGTGGCGCCAAGGCTCGGGAAAAGGACTTGTCGTGGCGCGAGAGCCCGGTTCAGGAGCGCCTTACATATTCACTAGTGCATGGCATCACGGACTTCATCGAAGAGGACACCGAGGAAGCGCGCCAGCAGGCGGAGCGGCCGCTGCACGTTATCGAAGGGCCGCTGATGGCCGGGATGAACGTGGTCGGCGATCTGTTTGGTGCGGGCAAGATGTTCCTCCCGCAGGTCGTGAAGTCGGCTCGGGTAATGAAGCAGGCGGTCGCGTACCTGCAGCCGTTTCTCGAGAAGGAAAAGGAAGAGCTCGGCATTGTCGGTAAGCAGGCCGCCGGCAAGGTGTTGATGGCCACCGTCAAGGGAGATGTGCACGATATTGGCAAGAACATCGTCGGGGTCGTGTTGCAGTGTAACAACTACGAGGTCATCGACCTTGGCGTGATGGTGCCGGCGGCGAAAATCCTTGAGACCGCCAAGAAAGAGAAGGTGGACATCATTGGTCTGTCTGGTCTCATTACACCGTCACTCGATGAGATGTGTTTTGTCGCCGCCGAGATGGACCGTGAAGGCTTCGAAGTGCCGCTGTTGATCGGCGGGGCGACGACGAGCAGGGTGCATACGGCCGTGAAGATCGCACCCAACTACAACAACAATCAGGCGATCTACGTACTTGATGCGAGTCGTGCCGTCGGCGTGGTTTCAAAGCTATTGTCGGAACGCGATCGGGGGAGCTACGTGGCCGACATCAGGTCGGAGTATGAGAAAGTCCGAACCGCCCATCTGGCCGGCGATGCCAAGAAAAAGCGCATTTCGCTGCGGTCGGCGCGCGATAACAAGTTCGATATTGAATGGGAAACCTATACGCCACCGAAGCCAGGCTTCTTTGGGGCCAGGGAATTCGCGACGTATAACTTGGGTGAACTGGTTCCGTGCATCGATTGGTCGCCGTTCTTTTCCACCTGGGAGTTGAGAGGCCGGTACCCCTCGATCCTCGATGACAACGTTGTCGGACCGGAAGCGCGCAATTTGTTCAAGGATGCGCAGGACATGCTTGAGCGCATGGTCGGTGAGAAGTGGCTGCAGGCCAAAGCGGTGATCGGGTTCTGGCCTGCGAACGCTGTCGGCGATGATATCGAGGTTTACACCGGAGAACCGCGCCATTCGAAACTAGCGGTGCTGCATACGCTGCGCCAACAAATCGCACGAGATCACGCTCGCGGGCGAGCGCATACGGCGCTGGCGGATTTCGTGGCGCCAAAAGAAAGCGGTGTGCTCGACTATGTGGGCGGGTTTGCCGTCACTACAGGTCATGGCGAGGAAGAGACGCTGGCGCGTCACTTCAAGGAAACAGATGACTACGGTCGTATCATGTTCAAGGCGCTTGCCGACCGGCTCGCGGAAGCCTTTGCCGAACGCATGCACGAGCGGGTGCGTAAGGAATTCTGGGGTTATGCCTACAGCGAGCAGCTTTCCAACGAAGAACTGATCGCGGAAAAATACCAGGGCATCCGCCCGGCTCCGGGGTATCCCGCTCAGCCTGATCACACCGAGAAGGCGACGCTCTGGCGGTTGCTTGATGTGAAGCAGAAGACAGGAATTGAGCTGACGGAAAGCTTCGCGATGTGGCCTGGATCTTCCGTTTCAGGTCTCTATTTCTCGCATCCCGACAGCCACTATTTCGGTGTCGGAAAAATTGAACGTGATCAGGTCGAGGACTATGCCCGCCGCAAGGGCTGGGCCATTGAGGAAGCGGAACGCTGGCTGGCGCCGGTTCTGAATTATGATCCCCGGCGCTACGAAAGCGCTGAAGTGGCCTGAAACCTGTGCGCGGTCTCGGGGTGGAAAGTGGTGCGCATCCATGCGTTGTTATGATGCTGGTTGCAACTGAGGGCCGATCTTTCCGCCCCCGCCGTGACGTTAGTTGTGGCAATCCAATCCCTGCGATCCTACGTCTAAGGCAATGGGTAAACAGGAGGTGCCGCAATGTTGGACATGGGGACGAGCGAAGGGCGGATCATCTCAGCGGCGCTGAGACTGGCTGCCGAACGGCCATGGAATGAGGTCAGCCTTCGGGAAATCGCCGAGGCGGCGGGAATGAACCTCGCCGGCCTGAGCGATACCTATAGTTCGAAGTCGGAGATCCTCGGTGCATTCGTCAAGCAGGTGGACAGGGAGGTGCTTTCGAAGGCACCCGCTCCTCAGCCCGATGAATCCCAGCGCGATGCTCTGTTTGAAGTGATCATGGCGCGATTTGATATCCTGGCCCCTTACAAGTCGGCTCTGAGTTCGATTGTTAAGTCGGGCGAGACGGAACTGCCGATGATCCGCACCATGCTGTCTTCGCAGGCCTGGATGTTGCAGGCTGCCGGTATCGATTCAGATGGACCGGCCGGTGGTTTGCGGACCGCTGGGCTCGTCTCCGTTTATGCTTCGGTGCTGCGATCCTGGCTGGAAGATGATGATCCTGGTTTGGCGCGGACGATGGCGGCGTTGGACCGCAAGTTGCGTCGCGGGGAGTCGGCGATGTCGGTTCTTGATGACATGCTTGGTGCAGCGCGGCGGATAAAGGATGTGTTGCGCTCTGGCTGGCGGCCTTCAGAGCGGAAGACAGCTGCTGCGGCTGAGGATGAGTTTGGTGGTGATGCGGCGGCCCCAGGGGTCGGTCCGCAAGGCGGGGCGGTGTAAGCTGCCTGAAGTGGTCCTCCGGGTCCGCGGCTGGTGTCAGCTTGTATCTATAGCGGCACGCTGATGATGGCGCGAAGTCCGCCCATGGAGCTTTCGCCCAGGGTGATTTCGCCACCGTGGCTGCGGGCGATATCGCGGGCGATGGCAAGTCCAAGGCCGGTGTTGCCTTTGTCTTGGTTGCGCGCGACGTCGAGCCGATAGAATGGCTGAAACACGTTGTCGCGTTCTTCTGGAGGGATGCCGGGGCCGTCATCGTCGACCTCGATGCGCAGCCACCGCCGCTCAATGGCAGCGCGAATAATGACGGTCTCACCAAAGCGTGCGGCATTGGAGACAAGGTTCGATATGGCGCGCTTGAAGGCATGCCGTTTGAGCGGTAGCGCGATTTCCTTGCGGCGGCGTCGCATCTTCAGTTGGACGTCGACGCCGAGGACGCTGGCTTCCTCAAGGATTTCGTTGAGAATTGTGCTGAGCGCCACGGGTTTTGCTTCTTCGCCACCGTGACCGCGCGCAAATGCTAGATAGTCTTCCAGCATGTGCTGCATTTCATCGACATCGACTCGAAGTGAGTTGGCTTCGGGTGTGTCCTCAAAGAGTGCAAGCTGCAATTTGAAACGGGTCAGGATCGTGCGCAGGTCATGGCTGACACCGGCGAGCATCGTCGTGCGCTGGTCGACGTGCGTGGTGATGCGTTCGCGCATCTCGAGGAAGGCAAGTGCGGCTTGGCGGACTTCCCGGGCTCCACGGGGACGAAAATCTGGTGGTTCGGGGCGTCCCTTACCGAAAGCATCTGCTGCTTCGGCAAGCCGCAGGATCGGTCGAATTTGGTTTCGCAGAAACATGATCGCGACGGTCAGCAAAATCACCGAAGACCCGACCATCCAAACCAGAAAGATTTCGGAATTCGAGGCATAGGTCTGCGTACGGCGGGCCACGAAACGCAGGATGGCGTCATCATGTTTGACGCGGACTTCAACCAGATGGGACTGACCCACCGTATCGATCCAATAGGGGCGATTGATTTGGCTGCTAATCTGGCGTGAGAGCTCACGGTCGAGCAGATCGAAGAACGGTTTCGGTCTGGCAGGCGGCAGATCACCCTGCGGGAGAACAGACATCTGCAGATTGAGCTTGTCGCGAGCCATGGTGATGAGGCGGCTGTGGCCGTCGTCGTACGGGTAGTCCTCGTAAACTGAAATGAGGGCCGCAAGGTCGCGGGCGGTGGCTTCGGAAAGCCGGGAGGTCACGGCTTGCCAATGGCGCTCCATGAAGACGAACGCAACAACGCCTTCAAGTACCACAATTGGTGCGATTATGATGATGAGTGCGCGTGCGTAGAGACCTTTCGGCAGCAGATCGGCGATGAACCGCGTGCCTTCCAGGTGAACGGTCCGCAAGCCGTGAAGGAGAGTGGTTAGCAGCCGGCGAGCGCTGTACCGCGGGCGCGTAGCTGCTGCATAAGGGCTTTGGATTGCCATCGTGCGTGCTTGGCCCTGATTTACTGGCGGGTTCCGCCTCCTGACCCGCAGCTGCTGCTGCACGTTCGTCAATCGACGTATAAGATGTAGCCCTTGCCGCGGACGGTTTGAAGATAGACCGGATTGGAGGGGTCTGTCTCTATTTTACGGCGAAGGCGGTTGATTTGAACATCGATGGCGCGCTCGCTTCCGGTGGAGTCGTCACTGGATAGTTCATAGCGCGGGATTGGTTGGCCTGGTTTTCCGGCGAATTGCCGCAGCAGTTCGCGCTCCCTTTCCGTGAGTTTGATGGTTTCGTCGCCGCGCTTCAGCTCGCCACGAACGATATGGAAGACGAAGCCACCCATCCTGATCTCCTCGCTGTTACCGTTGGCGACTTGACCACGGCGCAAAATATTGCGGAGGCGAAGAAGAAGTTCGCGGGGCTCGAAGGGCTTTTGGATATAATCTTCAACACCGGCTTCAAGCCCGACGACCCGTTGTTCTGGATCGGTTCGGGCGGTGAGCATGCAGACTGGTATGTCGATTTGGTTGGTGAGGTCACGAGCAAGGTCGATACCGGTTTCTCCGGGCATCATCCAGTCGAGCAGGATCAGGTCGAAAGCCAAGCCGCGCATTGAAGCACGAGCGGTGGCAGCGTCAGACGCTGTGGTTACGCGATAGCCGTTTTGGACAAGATAGCGCGCGAGAAGATCGCGGATGCGCTGGTCGTCGTCGACGACAAGGATATGCGGCGCATCGTCGGGAAGGGCATCGTGCGCTGCTGCCGGGGCATTAGTCATTTCAGCAAGCCTCCCTGGTCTTGTTTTCTTGCGCGCCGTTTTGCGGGGACGGTACGCGATCGATCATACGGGCAACATTGGACCTTTGCTCTTCGCCAATCATGGCGAAAAGAAAGCGCCGCAATGTTTCGTCGGCCTGTGGACCGGCGCTTGTCAGCGCGCTGCGTATGCGCGCCATCTGCAGCTCGGCAAGCTGATTGGTAAGCGTTATGCCGTTTTCTGTCACGAATAGATGGCGTTCCCGGCGATCCGTGCGGCCTGCCTCCTGCTCGATGTAGCCTTCGTCGACGAGTTGTTTGAGTACGCGGGCGAGCGACTGCTTGGTAATGCGCAGAATGTCAAGCAAGTCTGCCACGCGCAGCCCAGGATTGCGGCTGACAAAGTGCAGCACCCGATGGTGGGCGCGCCCGAAGCCATAGCGTTCCAGGATCGTATCCGGGTCGCCGATGAAGTCCCGATAGGCGAAAAACAGGAGCTCCATGCAGGTGAGCAGTGTCTCTCGATCGGGCTGTTCAGCCATGCTTGTGACGTCCTTTGACGTCGCCTGTGGATGGGGAGAAGGCTCCAATTTCATCGAGTGCTCTGATCCCTATGAGTTACGTCAGCCATGTTGACATACTTTTTGCTGGTTGTTAATTCTCAGCAAGTTTTTTCTGGCACGGCCGCTGGCAGAGATGGCAAGCACGCTCCATCCTGCGGTCAAATTCTTATATTTGTCAAAGTGTTGCTTTTGGAGCAGGCTGGCGCCTAGTTCAGCAACGATTTGACCACGCGACTAATCGCAGCGCAGCGGCACTTGCAAAGGATATGTCATGGCCAGCGTGGCTTCTTATGACGATCGTGACGGTTGGATTTGGTATGATGGTGAATTGGTTGAATGGCGGGAAGCCAAGCATCATTTCCTGACCCACGCGCTGCACTATGGTAGTGCGGTCTTTGAGGGTGAGCGCTGCTACGGCGGCCAGATCTTCAAACTCGAGGAGCACACGGAACGCCTGTTGGAAGGCGCCCGTATCATCGATTTCGAGGTGCCTTATTCGGCCGAGGAGATCAATGAGGCATGCCGGAAGGTTGTGAGGGCCAATGGGCTCGTCGATGCCTATGTGCGGCCGATGGCGTGGCGCGGCAGCGAACAAATGGGTATTTCGGCCCAGGAAAACAGGATTCACCTGGCGATTGCGGCTTGGGATTGGGGCTCGTACTTCCCGATCGAAGAGCGTCTTAAGGGGCTTCGCCTGACTTTCGCGGAGTATCGCCGGCCAGATCCGGCGACGGCGCCCTGCAAGGCCAAGGCTGCTGGGCTCTACATGATCTGTACAATAGAAAAGCATCGCGCCGAACGGGCTGGCTATGCGGATGCGCTGATGCTCGATTACCGGGGGCGGGTGGCGGAGTGCACCGGAGCCAACATCTTCTTCATCAAAGAAGGTGTTCTGCACACACCAGTTCCGGACTGCTTCCTCGATGGCATTACGCGGCGCACGGTTATCGAACTGGCCAAGGCGCGGGGGTACGAGGTCGTGGAGCGTGTCATTATGCCAGACGAGCTGGGTGATTTTACAGAGTGCTTCATTACCGGCACTGCAGCTGAAGTCACGCCCGTGTCAGAAATTGGCGAATACGGCTTCACGCCAGGCGTCATAAGCGAGACGCTTATGAAGGATTACATGGATCTCGTTCAGCCGAAGTCTCAGGCTGCCGCGGAGTAATCGGTCGGTTCAGCCGGAAGATTGAAGCGGGAGGCGTTGCCGCGATGGTGCGGGAACGTACAGCGATCCACTATAATGGACCAGAGTGGTTGCACATCTCAGCAGGCTAGCCGAGTTTGATCTTGGTTGGTTTTTTCTGGAGAAGTGCGATGCGCAACTTGGCATTGAGTTTGGTCTTTGTGGCCGGATTTGCCGCCTCATCTGGGGGTGCGGTGGCGCAGGTTGGGCCTGGTGGCCTCATCAATCCAAATAGGGATTGCCGGACGGTGACGACTTGCCAATTCGTCAAGGGCGGCCGTTACCGCGGCTGTGTTTCTTCCTATAGCTGCAGGGTCTGCCGGTTCGTGACGTCGGCGTGCAGGATAGGTGGCAGCAGAGGCAAATGCCGTCGGCTGCGTTGTAGCTGGGGCGGCTGAGTGGAAGTGTTATCTGGACTACTGGGTGGCCGGGGCTTTCGCTGCGGTGACGATGGCTGCGTAGACGGCGGAGAGAAACACGCCGATAGCGCCGGCAATGAGCCCTAGTAGCATCATTGAGAGGTTCAGTCCGATGGCGTAGGCCACCTGGGAGATCACGAACGTCCAAAACAGAGCTGGAAATACAGCGACAAACGTCAAGCCGATGGGGTCGAATCCCCTTTCCTCTGGCAAGGCAGATTCGCTTTCGACAGTGCATGAGGCAATTGTTTTCATTGTTGTTTGCCCTCGCGTGAGATGCTCAGTCTACCAACTACACTCCGGCCAACTTGCGACGCAATGCTTAATGAATGGTGAGTTGTTTTGCAGGCACCTGAATAGGCCGCCGCGAAGGAAACGACAATATTTAGGCCTGGCCAGTTCCGAACACTTTTTTTAACCGATTGAAACTGGAGCACCACGACAAGGCCAGGGTCGGTGAAGAAATGTTCGGGATTAGAGGTAGTTAGCAGTCGTGCATGACGTGATCATTGCCGGGGGCGGGCATAACGGTCTTACGTGCGCGGCGTATCTGGCCAGAGGGGGGCTGAGCGTTCTAGTTGCCGAAAGCCGGGACTTAGTTGGAGGGGCTGCTGTTACCGAGGAGTTCTTTCCGGGGTTTCGAAATTCAATAGCAGCTTACACTGTTAGTCTGCTCAATCCGCGGGTCATTGGGGAGCTGGAGCTCGCCCGTCACAATCTGAAGATTGCCAGGCGACCGGTGGCGAACTTCTGGCCCATCGATGGTTCGCGGTCGCTGCTTATGCCCTACGGGTTGGCCGCGCGGCAAAAGGCAATCGCCGCGTTCTCGACGGCCGATGCTGAGCGCCTGCCTGAGTATGAGGCTGTTCTGGAGCGCGCTGCGGGGCTTCTGCGGGATCTGGCCTTGCGCACGCCTCCGAATGCCGGCGGCGGCTGGGGGGAAGTGCTACGCAACGCCGGTCTGGCAGGAAAGTTCGCCAGATTAGATGTGGAAGATCAAAGGTTGCTGCTCGATCTATTCACCAAAAGCGCGGCGGACTATCTGGCGAGCTTTTTCGAAAGCGACGTCGTGAAGGGGGCGTTTGCTTTTGACGGGATCGTCGGAGCGTACGCCGGCCCCTCGACGCCGGGAACGGCCTACGTCCTTTTGCATCACTGTTTTGGAGAAGTGAACGGCCAGACTGGTGAGTGGGGCCATGCGATGGGCGGTATGGGTTCGATTTCCCAGGCAATCGCAGCGTCGGCACGGGAAGCGGGTGTTGAGATTCGTACCGGGGCAAGGGTGCAACGGATTGTCGTTGAGGACGGCCGGGCAGCGGGTGTTGAGCTCACGAGTGGCGAAGTTGTTCGCGCCCGGGCTGTGGCTGCCAATGTCGGCCCGAAGCTGCTATTTCGAGATTTGGTGTCGGAGGGTGTCGTCGATGAAGAGATCCGCCGGCGTTTTGTTGGGGTGAAGTCGGGCTCGGGCACGTTTCGCATGAATTTGGCATTGAGTGAGTTGCCGGATTTCACGTGCCGGCCTTCGCAGGGGGCGACAACGGGTGTTCACCACGGTGCTGGGATCATCATCGGTCCGTCGCTCGGTTACTTGGAGCAGGCTTACCTTGATGCTCGCAGTGAGGGCTGGTCCCGGGAGCCGGTGATCGAGATGTTGATCCCTTCCACCATCGATCCCTCGCTGGCACCTGAGGGGCAGCACGTGGCGAGTTCGTTTGTTCAACATGTCGCGCCGCATCTGCCAGATGGTCGATCTTGGTCTGATCCTCATGAGCGCGAGGCGTTTGCCGATCTGGTGGTTGATACGGTTGACCGCTATGCGCCGAATTTTTCAGGGAGTGTGTTGGCGCGCCAGCTGCACTCCCCGCTCGATCTGGAGGATAAATTTGGGCTGCTGGACGGCGATATCTTCCATGGCCAGATGAGTCTTGATCAGCTTTTTTCTGCGCGGCCCGTTCTAGGTTTCGCCAATTATCGTATGCCGCTTGAGGGGCTTTACCTGTGTGGAGCAGGTGCTCATCCCGGCGGGGGTGTGAGCGGGCTTCCCGGCCGTGGTGCCGCGCGCGAGTTTCTGAGAGACATCAAGGGTGGTAAACTGGGTCTCCGTCGGTTCTCCAGGAGCTTTTCCAAAAGGCCGGCGACCTGAAACTTGGACCCCTCATTCCGGTCCTTTGCAGCTTCGATGAAATGAAGGCGAGGGAGTTCTATTGCAGTTATCTCGGCTTCAAAGTTGATTTCGAGCATCGCTTTCAACCGGAGGCGCTCCTATATATGCAGGTATCGCGAGGGGGCACGGCCCTGCATCTGAGCGAACATCATGGTGATGCGACGCCGGGCAGTACGGTTCGTATCCATGTTGATGATGTGGAAGACCTGCACCGGGAGTTGATGGCAAAGGACTACGCATTCGCGCGGCTGGGACTAGAGGATCAACCCTGGGGCATGCGTGAAGTGATTGTGGCTGACCCCTTTGGAAACAAATTGGTTTTCGCGCAGGCGATCACAGTGTGATTTTTACTGTCGCGGTAACGAGGAATGCGCATTTGAAATTTGAAAGATTGGCCCATGGATTGCAGGCCGGTATCGACGGAAGTGTCTATCGGCAACTGATGCGGCACCAGGCCGCCGGGGTTTCGGTTGTTGCGACGGGCGAAACTGGGTCTCGCGTCGGATTGACGGCGACTTCGGTCGCGTCTCTTTCTGACGCTCCGCCGAAACTCCTTGTATGTGTTGGCCGGGCTGCTCAGGCTCACGATGCGATTCACAAAAACGGAGTGTTCAGCGTGAATTTCCTGGCAGCCGGACATCAAGCTTTGGCACAGCGGTTCGCGGGCCGGCATGATGTTGACGGCGAGGCGCGGTTTTCGGAAGAGCGTTGGCGCACTCTTGAAACAGGCGCACCTGTGCTGGTCGATGGCTTGTCGTGTCTCGATTGCCGGTTGCTGGAAAGCCATACGTTCTCGACCCACTCGATCTTCATTGGCCGAGTGGTTGCAGGGTGCAACAATGTGGACGCTGATCCGCTGGTTTACTTTCGAGCCGGCTATCGTGAGATATCCCGGAGTTGATCGCGATGCTGCGTATCACCGATGATGTCGTGATTGACGAAGACCTGCTGCAGGAGCGTTTCGTGCGGGCGTCGGGGCCGGGTGGGCAAAACGTCAATAAGGTTTCAACGGCGGTTGAGCTGCGTTTCGATATTCGGCGTTGCGAGGTGTTGAGTGGACGGGCTCGCGTCCGGTTGGCGCGTTTGGCGGGATCGCGGCTGACCGATGAGGGTGTGCTGGTTCTTCGTGCTGAAAGGTTCCGGACGCAGGAGCGTAATCGTGCTGATGCCCGAGAACGCCTTGCCGGTCTGATCCGGCAGGCTCTGGTTGAGCCGAAACGGCGTATTGCTACGCGACCAACGCGCGGCTCCAAGGAGCGGCGGCTGCGCGCCAAGACGAAACGTTCAGACGTGAAACGGTTGCGGCAGGGCAAGCCGGATTTGAGCTAAGGTGGCTGTCGGGTGTGAGATAAGAAGGGTTCGACGCCATGCCACGCTTCAGCGCCAACATCAGTTTTCTATTCACGGAGTTACCCTTTCGTGAGCGGTTCAAGGCGGCGGCGGCTGCCGGCTTTCAAGGCGTTGAGTTCCTTTTTCCCTACGATGAACCGGCGGAGGAGCTGGCGGAGTTAGCCCAAAGGAATGGCTTGGAGGTGGTGTTATTCAACATCTGGCCGGGCGCTTGGGATGAGGGGTGGCGTGGACTTGCAGGTGTTCCCGGCCAAGAGGAGGAGTTTGCCCGCCGGTTGGACGAGGCCAGGGTCTATGCGCGGGCGCTCAGTTGCCGACGGTTGCATGCGTTGGCGGGTCTCGAAAGCCAAGGTGCGAATTTGGAGACGTTGGTTGGCAATTTGCGATTTGCTGCAGCCGAAGCCGCCGCCGACGGCATTGTGATCCTAACCGAGCCTATCAATCGCAAGGATATGCCGGGCTATCTCGTGCACCGCACGGATCAGGCGAGGGACATCATCACGCAGGTGGGCGAGCCAAATGTGCGGCTGCAGTTTGATTGCTACCACCGGCATGTTGAGGAGGGGGCGGCAGATACGGCGATCTGTGAATATGCGGATCTGACCGCTCACTATCAGATTGCGGGCCCTCCCGATCGTGGTGAACCGGACCACGGCGAGCTAGATTATGCCGGGATTTTCCAGTTGATTGACGGCACCGGCTACAGGGGGTGGGTTGGCTGTGAGTACCGTCCGCGCAAGGGAACCCTACAAGGGCTCTCCTGGGTTGAGGAATTGGGCGTGCGGCTTGATGGCGGGGACGCTTGACCTTCCAAGTTGTTATTCGATGGTTCACCTGTCTTAACATATATTATTCTTGATTCCTTTTTCGTTACTTGAGAAAATCTGTGATTTTTACTCTTTTTAAGTTTTCAAATTACTGTTGGTTAAGGTAAATCCCTCATAAATTTAATTATGAAATTGCCAAAGAGGAAGTAGCAATGATGCGTATACTTGTTCTTGCCGGCGTCGTCTCGCTGGCAACAAGCCCGGTGCTTGCCGGAGATCAGTCTCAGAATCTTGAAGTTGCACTCGTCAATGTCGGTGTTGAAGATGCCGCCTGCGCTGGGTGCGGTGCCGGAGTAAAGCCGGCTTCGATGGGTCAGCTTTCTGAGCGAACTCATCGGCAACGCTTTGAAGGCCTATCTGGCGCGCCGTGACGCGTGGCAGACGGCAAGACATTCAGCGTCGCTCAATGCCTATCTGGAGCGGCGCGATGCCTGGAATGCGAATGCTCATGTAAATACGAAACTTGCGCTGAATGATTACCTTGCTCAGCGCGATGCATGGCAGGCGCAGAAGACTGCCGACGCCTTGAAGGCATATCTCGCTCAGCGAAGCGCGTGGAACATCCAAAGAGGCCTTGGAAACGCATCTTGTACAGCGTGAAACCTGGCAGGCGCGCAAAACCGCCAGTGTCCTAGAGGATTATCTCGCTCAGCGTGCCGCTTGGAATGCTCGCGAGGCCCTTGAGGTGCATATCGCGCAGCGTGAGAGATGGCAGGCCGAACAGGCACTGGAGAGGCATCTGGCGCAGCGTGCGGCTTGGCAGGCAGAATCTCGGTTCCGTGCGGCGCTCAATGTCTATCTGGCTCGTCGTGACAAATGGGCAAAACTGGCTGGTCAGACGCGCCGGAATTACGCCATCCCTCTGCTGCGCCAAAAGCGTACTGCGATCCGGCTGAGCCGCGCAGCGATACGGTCTTCGCTCGGGTCATTCTGATACAGGCACTGCGATGCATTCCATGCAATCGCGTTAGCGGACCTGCTTTTCAAAGTGGGTCCGTTTTCGGTTCTGGAGGTCCATATATCTTCGGATATCTGAACGAGCGCAAGGTGTTCGGGTGGGCGCCGGGTGGATGGTCGGAGCGGGGAGATTTGAACTCCCGACCCCCAGTCCCCCAGACCTGGTGCGCTAACCAGGCTGCGCTACGCTCCGACGGAGCACTTGTTCTGCATGGTTCGTGCCGCTTGGTCAATGGCTCGGCTGCGGCCGGTGGCGGCCGTAGCTACTGTATTGAGCTCGTTTGGTTGAGCGCGGAGGGTGAGTGTGCGGCGGATCGATTAATTGCGATGCTGTCCGACGCTTCGATTGCGGGCCTTGGGCTTCTTGACGGTTGGGGCGCCCGAGCAACGCGCTGCGGCAAGCCTGAAGCTCGGAGATGGCCCGGCTCAGGGCATCGACAACATCGGTGTTGAGAGCGAATTCGGCCTCGTCCGGCTTGGAGACTGATCGCCGAGCCGGGGATTTCGCTCCAGTGGTTTTCCTCGCCGTCGCGGTTGGTTTGCTCGTTGGTTTCTTTGCGCCAGGGGCCTGAGCGGTTCGCGCTGGCTTCTTGCGTTTTGCGTCGGCAGGTGTGGCGCCGATCTGTTTCACCGCCTCTACACCGCGCTCTCGAAGAATCTTCTGGACGCCCTTGATGGTGTAGGCCTCGGCGTGCAGCAGATGGCAGACTCCCTTGAGCAGTGCGAGGTCTTCTGGGCGATAGTATCGGCGGCCTCCGCCGCGCTTCATTGGTTTGATCTGTGGAAACTTCATTTCCCAGAAGCGCAACACATGCTTCGGGACGTCCAGTTCGTCAGAAACTTCACTGATTGTGCGGAACGCCGATGGCGCTTTGCTCATGATGGATCCTGTCCGCGTATCAATTAAGAGGAGCCGATCGCTGCGCAGAGAGAGCGTCCTTCTACCGCTTGCCGGTGAAGAGGGCAGCGGTGGAGTATCTCATCGCTTCTGGCAGTTGCGCACTCAAGAATCTGTAGACGTACATTCCGACGGGAGACGCCTATGGTCTCCGTTGGCCTGTCCCAAGGTTACGGCCAATCGGCAATCCCCCATTTCGCGCTCTCATTAAACCACGAGTAATTGGGTGCTGAACAAGGGCTTCAGTAGCTTTCCTCAGATATTTTTCAAACAGAAGAAAGCGGCAGGTTCCGGGCGGGGCGAGGCTCGCGCGAAACGTGTGATCGATGCGGCGAGCGGCGGGTTTCGTTGATCCCCACCGTGGAATTTTGTCACTCTGCGGCCTTGGGCCGTTGCATGCTCGTATTAATGCGTTGTTTCATGATGTTGCTGGGGCGAAATACAAGGCACTTTGCGCGGTTGTGATCGGCAACTTCCTCCCCGTTTTGGGGTTGCGGCCGATACGCTCTCCCTTTTCGCGAATGCCGAAAGAACCGAAAGAAGAGAGTTTGACGGGCTCACCGGTCGCTAGGCAGTTGGAGATTTCCTTCAAGACCAATTCGACGAGCTCTTGAGATTCGTTGCGCGGCAGACCGACTTGGCGCACGACCGCCTCGGCCAGATCGGCTCTTGTCAACGTCTTACATGTCATGGGTTTGGCCTCCCAAGCGAATTCTGTGACGCCCGGATGCTAGTTGGGATACTGCCGATGGTCAACGACAGACTTCTGCAACCTTCTGATATTGCGTGAGAAATCTTAGCTGTCCGCTCGGCGTTGGCGGGATGTCAGGCGGCGTTGGGATGAATTACCAGCGAACCAGTAGAGCACCCCACGTGAAACCCCCACCCATGGCCTCGAGGAGAACCAGCTTGCCTTCAGTTAGCTGATGTTGCTCGAAAGCATGATTAAGCGCCAGGGGGATCGAGGCGGCCGACGTGTTGCCGTGCTTATCAAGGGTAATGACAATGCGGTCGGCGGGAACATCGAGCTTCTTGGCGATGCCGTCGAGGATGCGCTTATTTGCCTGATGTGGCACGAACAGGTCGATTTCGTCAGCGGCGTAACCGGGCCGCCAGCAGCGTTTCCTCGATGATGCCTGAGATTTTCTGGATGGCATGGCGGAATACTTCGCGTCCGTTCATGCGCAAATGGCCGACGGTCTTAGTGCTGCCGGGGCCTCCGTCGACGTACAGCAGATCTTCAAAGCGCCCATCGGAGCGCAGTTTGGATGCGATGATGCCTCGGTCGTTTCGGTCACCGTGCTGGGGCTGGGCTTCGAGGACAACCGCCCCGGCGCCGTCCCCAAATAGGACGCAGGTGGAGCGGTCTTCCCAATCGAGGATTCGAGAGAACGTCTCCGCGCCCACCACAAGGGCCCTGCGGGATTGTCCGGCCTTCAGGAAATTGTCCGCGCAAACAAGAGCGTAGATAAAACCCGAGCAGGACGGCCTGGACGTCGAATGCGGCCCCTTTGGTGACGCCAAGCATGTTTTTGAATGCGGACGGCCGTCGCCGGAAATGTGCGATCAGGGGTGGCGGTGGCGCATATGATGAGATCGATGTCGACAGGGTCGACGCCGGACCGGACCAGTGCCTGGCGTGCGGCGGCAACACCAAGATCGGCTGTTGTTTCGCCGTCCGCAGCAATATGCCTCTGGCGGATCCCCGAACGCTCGATGGATCCACTCATTGTTGGTATCAACAATCTTAGCGATATCGTCATTGGTCATAACCCGCGCGGGGACGTTGTGCGCCGATACCCCTGATAACCGAGCGAATGACTGCCACTGGGTCCTCTTTTGGCTCTTATTTACTGGTTCTTGCCAATTATTCCGAGGCCCGCCAAACGCCCCGAGGTCATTGCGATTTTAACGGCCTGGCTGAATGGCCCTCCCGCGCCAAGTGTCAACAGGGCCTCGTCGAAATGCAAGCGGCCTATGGTCGAGTTCAAGCCGTACATCATTCTGCCGCGTTCTGGCCGATGCGATGATGGAACGTGTCGAGGTCGGCGGCAAGACGCTCTATGAGGCCCGTCTGGGCCATTTCGTAGCCAAGATCGACCGCGCTTGCAAAACCAAGTGCGTCCGTACCGCCGTGACTCTTAATGGCAATGCCGTTCAAACCGAGGAAGGTTGCCTCCGTTGACACGGCGCGGATCCATCTTGTGACGCAGCACTCTGAACCCGCCTCGGGCCATCGCAGCGCCGATTTTTGATAGCAAAGTCCGGCGCATGGCGTCTTTGAGGTAGCAGCCTATCTGTTTGGCGGTACCCTCGGCGGTCTTGAGGGCGATATTGCCGGCAAAGCCCTCCACGACGACGACGTCGACCGTGCCCTGGCCGATCTTGTCGCCTTCGATGAAGCCACGGTAGTACAGGGGGAGGCCTGAGGTCTGCTTGAGCCAGGCATTTGCCTGCCGAACGCCCTCATCACCCTTTATTTCTTCGACCCCGACGTTGAGCAGTCCGACGGTTGGGTATTCGATATGAAAGAGAGCGCGGGCCATGGCGGCGCCCATCAAGGCAAAGTCGGCCAGTTGGCGGGCGTTGGCGCCGATGTTGGCTCCCACGTCGAGTACGATGCACTCTGAGTTGATTGTCGGCCAAAGCGCCGCGATGGCGGGACGCTCGATGGCCGCCATGGGACGCAGGATGAGCTTGGACATGGCCATCAGCGCGCCGGTATTGCCGGCTGAGACGGCGACATGGGCCAGATCGTTTTTGACCGCTGCAATAGATTCCCACATGCTGGAGCCCTTACCGCGGCGCAGGGCCTGGCTCGGTTTGGCGTCCATGGCGATAACCGACGGCGTATGGACGATGCGGCTGCGCTGGGCCAAGGCGGGGTACTTCAGGAGCTCGGCTGATACGGTTTCTTGATCGCCGAAAAGAATGAACTCCAAGGCGGGGTGACGCGTCTGGGATATGGAGGCACCATGCACCACAACGCTGGGGCCGTGGTCCCCACTCATGGCGTCGAGCGCAATCGTCCGCGGCGCTATCATGCGCAGTATGGCCTCGTGGTTATTCGCATTATGGAGTGGCGGAAGGTCCGCTCACGGCAGATTTGTCGGGGCCGCGATTTACTCCGGGGGGCGGCTCGGAAGATACCCGTTTGCAGATCGGAAACAACCGATTTATCAGGACTCGGCGTCGCGGTCCTCCGTGAGGTTTTTGAGGATCGCGAATGGATTTTCGTGCGTTTCGTCGATGGCATTGCTGGCGGGCAGCGCTAGGGCGGCATCGGGCGCTCGAGGATAGGGGTTTAGCGCGGCTGCAGTGACTTCGTAGATGATGCGACCAACCTCGATATCTTGGTTGGTAATGGGCTCGATTTCCTCGACTGCGTGGGCTTCTTCCTCCTCAGGCTGATGCCGGGGTATGAGTTCGGGTGGAACAAAGAGGCAATCGAGTGGTTCCTTTAAGATCTCAGTGAGTGGCTCAAGGGTGAGGACGCACTCGCGCTCGAACTCAGCGGTCAGCGTGCCGTTCAGTTGGAAGCGTCCGGCGCCGGCATTCTTGACCACATAGTCGGCGATCAGTTTGCGGCAGGCAGGGACTCGTAGTTCTTCGGCAATGACCTTGCGGAGATCATCTTCGGCTTCGCGGAGCTCAGAAAGACCTGCGCTGGGGATTTCGTGGACCTTGTGGTGCCAGCATGCGAGGGCGGTCATGGATTGGCTCTGTTGGTTTGAAGCAGGACGATGTCGGAGAATCGCGGGGTGCCGGTGGAGGCGTCTCGCAGGGATTGGTGTGCCATTGCAGCGTGTGAACGGCGTATGTAGTCCGCCAGGGCTGTAGCGTCGGAGGTGATTGGTTCGGCTATTTCCGGGGTGAAGACATTGCTCTGGATGGCTTTGGCCAGGGCCTCCTCATCATTGCCGGCCATGGCGTTGTGGTAATCTTGGATGCGATCGTAGAGACCGGCAGCAGCGCGTTTCACCTTTTTTGGGACTTTGAGGTCTCCGACACCTAATTCGCGCATGCAATCATCCATATCTGTGACAAATCGTTCAGTCAGGCGCCGGGAAATACTTTGTGCGGGTTCGTCTTCGCCGCGTAGGCGATCGAGAACCAGGAACAAGTTTAAGACAATCATTTCATAGCGTCCCTCAAGGGTATCGGGCACGCCAAGGTGCGTGAAGAAGGAGGGCTGGCGGGCTTGTGCCACGACAGCGCCATAAAGGTGCTCTGCGGTCCGCTGATGTGAGCGTCGATCGTTTATCCAGGAGAACATGGTCTTGCCTCTGAGGCTTGCTAGTTCGACACCATCCCCAACTGCGGGAGTGTGGTGGATTGTTGTTTGTGCCCGAGCGGTTTAAGCGGCTATTTCGCGTCAACCACAGATGATTCGGAGTGGGATCCAACCAAGATGCGCCCTAACTGCGATAACATGAAGCGGCGGCAGCCGAAGAGGATCAGTCGTGCTCCCGTTTCCCTACGTCATTTTGGCGCGAGTAGTTGTGGGTTGATGCTGATTGCCGTGGCGGCACTACTGAGTGCGGGCTGCAGCGAGCAGGTTCTGAAACACGGTCAGCATTTCAGTCAAGGCGACTTGCAGCAGATACAACCTGGAATGAGCCGCGAACAAGTGCGGCTGACGCTTGGTACTCCTTCGACAACCACGACGGCCAGCGCAACTGGTGGCGATATCTATTATTACATTTCGAGCATTGCCACGCAGGCTGCATTCTTCAAGCCCAAGGAAGTCGACCGGCAGGTTGTTGCGGTCTATTTCAATCCGCTTGGATCAGTTGAGCGGGTTGCTAACTATGGGTTGAAGGACGGCAAGGTGTTTGACTTCATTTCACGTACGACGCCGGCACCTGGCGGCAACGAAGATGGTATCCTCAAACAGCTGTTCCGTAACCTTGGTTCGAAGCAGATCTTCGGCGACTAACGCTTGGCGGCGTGCAAATAAAACAGGCGGAGCCCTGCCCCACCTGGTTCACATTGGCACTTCAGATTTTCACTGAGACTTCTATGCGGCAAAGTCTTCGAAGCGAGCGCAAAGCGCGGCAAGTGATGAGACAATGGTCGGCTGTGATGTCTTGAGATCACCGGGCCGCGATGACCCGCCCCCGGAACGCAATCATGTGGCCCTGCAAATCCTGTTCTCCGATATGCATCAAATAATGCGGTGCCCGGGGTGTTGCCGGAGATCTGTTTGCCTTGCCTTGCCGCGCCCAGCTGTTCGGAATGTGTCGGTTGTTTTGAATGAGAGCCAAGCCCTTCCGTGCTGCATGTTTGACTTTGCTCAGAGCGTTTTGGCGGTTGCTGTGGTTGGTTGCTCGATGGCGCGGCCGCGCCGGCGGGAAGGTCAGACATGGAGAAGGGTTAAATGAGTACCAGCGATTGGGAGGCATTTGTCGGCGTCACGGATGAGCGCATGGCGAACCTGCGGCAGGCAATGCCGGATGTTGCGAAGGCTTTCGGGCGATTGGCGGGGGTCGCGACTGCGAAGGGTGTTCTTGATACGAAGACGAAAGAGTTGATTGCACTGGCTATCGGCATTTCCGCGCGGTGTGATGGTTGTGTTGCCTATCACGCCAGAGCCGCGGCAAGGCATGGTGCTGTGCGGGCGGAAATTCTGGAGACGATCGGGATGGCGGTCTATATGGGCGGCGGGCCGTCGTTGATCTATGGAGCAGAAGCGCTGTCGGCGTTCGACGCGCTGGGCGGCGCGGGCGAGTAAGCCTGGTGCAGGGTTTTCAATGTAGAAAAGGCCCCGCTTTGAGCGGGGCCTTTTTGGGTTTGGTCTTGTTTGTGTTGGCTCTTACTGGTGCGCGAGCACCGCCAGAAGCAACAGGGCGACGATGTTGGTGATCTTGATCACAGGGTTGACGGCCGGTCCGGCGGTATCCTTGTAGGGATCGCCGACGGTATCGCCGGTTACGGACGCCATATGAGCGTCCGAGCCTTTGAGCTGTTTGACGCCGTCCTTATCGACAAAGCCATCTTCGAAAGACTTTTTGGCGTTGTCCCAGGCGCCCCCGCCGGATGTCATTGAGATGGCCACGAAGAGGCCAGTGACGATGACGCCGAGCAGCATAGCACCAACTGCGGAGAATGCGGCGCCCTTGCCTCCGATGGCGTTGATCACGAAGAACAGTACGACGGGCGAAAGGACCGGCAAAAGCGAGGGGACGATCATTTCCTTGATCGCTGCGCGGGTCAGTAAGTCGACAGCGGCCGCATAGTCGGGTCGGTCGGTGCCTTCCATGATGCCCGGTTTTTCGCGGAACTGGCGGCGGACTTCTTCGACAATTTGACCGCCTGCGCGGCCGACAGCCGTCATGGCGATGCCACTGAACAGGTAAGGGATCAAACCGCCCAAGAGCAGACCGACAACCACGTAGGGATTGTCGAGGCCGAAATTGATCTCGACGTCCTTGAAGAAAGGAAACTTATCCGGGTTGGCAATGAAGTACTTCAAGTCGTAATTGTAGGCTGCGAACAAGACAAGTGCGCCGAGACCGGCTGAGCCGATGGCATAGCCTTTGGTGACGGCCTTGGTGGTGTTGCCGACGGCGTCGAGGGCGTCGGTAGATTTGCGCACCTCCGCTGGGAGGCCCGCCATTTCAGCGATGCCCCCAGCATTGTCAGTAACGGGACCGAAGGCATCGAGCGCAACGACCATACCAGCGAGACCCAGCATGGTGGTCGTTGCAATGGCAGTACCGAACAATCCAGCGAGATTATAGGTGAGCAAAATGCCTGCGACGATCACGATCGTTGGTAGGGCTGTTGCTTCCAGCGAAACAGCAAGTCCCTGGATGACGTTGGTGCCGTGACCTGTGACAGATGCCTGGGAGATTGAACGGACGGGCCGGAAGCCGATGCCCGTGTAGAATTCCGTGATCCAGACGATAGCGCCAGTGACGGCAAGGCCCACAAGACCACATAGGAACAGGTTGAGGCCGGTGATTTCAACGCCCGTGGTGGTGGTTGCGATGACCCCGAAGCCGTTGTCCTTGTCACCGAAGACGATGTAGTTGGCGATCGCGAGTCCGGCAACCGAGAGCACTGCCGTCGCGAGAAATCCGCGATACAGTGCACCCATGATGGAGTTGTTGGAGCCAAGCTTCACGAAGAAGGTGCCGATGATGGACGTTACGAGGCAAACCGCTCCGATGGCGAGTGGATAGACCATCAGCGAGGACAGTTCCGGCGAGTCAATGAAGAAGATCGCTGCTAGCACCATGGTGGCCACGACGGTCACCGCATAGGTTTCGAAGAGATCTGCAGCCATGCCGGCGCAGTCCCCGACGTTGTCTCCTACGTTGTCGGCAATCGTTGCTGGATTGCGGGGGTCATCTTCGGGAATGCCGGCTTCGACTTTGCCGACGAGATCGCCGCCGACGTCGGCGCCCTTGGTGAAGATGCCGCCGCCAAGACGCGCAAAGATCGAAATCAGCGAGGCACCGAAGCCCATTGCGACGAGCGCATCAATGACTGTGCGAGAAGCTGGCTCAAAGCCCAGCGGTCCCGTGAGAAGGAAATAGTAACCGGTAACACCGATGAGGGCGAGGCCGGCGACCAGCATGCCTGTAACCGCGCCGGATTTGAAGGCTAGGTCAAGGCCTGCAGCCAGGGATTCGGAGGCGGCTTGCGCGGTTCGGACGTTTGCGCGAACCGATACGTGCATACCGATATAACCGGCGGCGCCCGACAAAACCGCTCCGATCAAAAAGCCGATAGCGACGTAGTGGCCCAAGAGGGCCCATACGATGGCAAATATTATGGCGCCGACGATGGCGATCGTTGTGTACTGACGGCCGAGATAGGCTTGTGCGCCCTCACGAATAGCGCCGGCAATCTCCTGCATACGGGAAGTGCCTGCATCCGCAGACATCACGCTCTGAATGGTGTAGACGGCGTAAATTATCGAAAGAACACCGCAAGCGATGATCCCCCATAGGATCTCGTTCATGTCGTTAGTCCCTCCCGGAAGGGGCCAGTGGCGGGTGGATGCGGCAACGCGTCAGCGCGCGAAGTGCAGTGCGCCTCATAGCCTCGATTGGCGAATGAGCGCGCGGACCATGCCAAATTGAATTCGCGCTTGCAACAAAGCGACTTACATAATTCGTACTAGCCCGGTCTGAATCGGTGGATTAATGCGCATACAAAAACCCGCTAAGCGCCGATTAACCAATAGGTTATCGGCGCTAGCGGGTTTTTCAGGAATTAGAAAGAAATCAGCGGCGCTTACAGGGGCGAGCCTGAATTGAACACGACCAACCACTCGCTTGGCGGCTGCAGGCCTTCCGCTTGGCGTTGGCCCGTGTGAAATAGGCCCAAGACGTCCCATACTCAAAAGCGGTGAATTCCTGCCAATCTTTGATGGCGGCATTTAGGGCGGCTCTCTTGGACCGGTGTCCGTTGGAGCTGGCATAGTGGGTGTGTTCCGTGTAGCAAACTTTGCGGCCGATGCGGACCCAATCATGCATGCTGGCAAGTCCGGTTTCGTCAGCCGATGCAGGAAGTGTTGGTAATGTTACCGCTAACGCTGCCGCCACTAATAGCGAGTGCTTGAGTGCCATATTCCAGTCCCCCGAGAGTCAGTCTAATCATTGAAGCGCTTGCCAGTCTGGCAGACTATTCGTTACTGCAACATGAGTGAGTGTAACGCCGGTCGTTGAAAAGTGACCGGCGCTGCAAATTGATCACAGCAACTGATCGAAATCGGACAATTTTTCACCTTGTCCACCGTGATGGCGGTGATTCGGCAGTGCGAAGAGCAAATCAATTTGCGCAGGGGCGGGCTTCAACGGCGCATGTCCAGCCCGGGCCGCGGTTGGTGGTTTTTGACGTGCAGTTGATTTTCTTGGCGGCCGCTATCCGGAAGTCGGCCCAACGGTCTCCGTATTCCAGACGCGTGAACCCCGCCCAGGATTCAACGGCGAGTGCTTTCGCATAGTGCTGGGATGGCCAAGTGCCCGTCTCGCCATAGTGGTAGTGGTCGGTCATGCAAAGGCGACCGTTCTCGACACCAATTTTATGCATTGCTGCGAGACCGCGGACCTCGCGCATATTGTCGGCGCTGGCGTTATAGGGAATGGCGGCAATAGCCGCTGCGAAAAAGTAAAACGCGAACATAATGCGCATCAGCGATACTCACCCTCAACTCACTAGAGAACTCATTTCCGCCCGCAAACGCACACGGATCACGAGAAAGATGGAGCAGGATGGAGATTAGCTTCAGGTTAACAGGAGGTACTCAATCGCAAAATTTGATGCGGCAAATTTGCGCGCCTGGAGTGCGGTTGATGGGTTTTTTTCGTCGTTGGCCGAAAACGACTTTGAGGGTGTTGTCACTCGAGAAGGAGAGATTTAGCTCCAGCGGCGATTGGACCACATCCATTGTTCCGGTGACTCGCGTATCCAATCCTCGAATTGGTGCTGCATCTCGGCCATGATCCACTGGATGTCGGTTGATTGGTTGCTCGATCTGGGCACCCGCAGTTCGCGCAGTTCAATTTCGAACCTGCTTGATTTGCCGATGCGCCTGCAGCGCGACAGCCAGATGCGAGCACCAGTGCGGCGGGCTATCATGGCGCCGATGGCTTGTGTTTTGGCCGGCTTCCCGAAGAATTCTATCGGGATTCCGGTTCGGTCATAGAGGTCGCAGACCATACCCAGGCGTCCGCCCTTGCGGACGTAATCGGTGATGACGCGGGCCGTTTTGCGGTCATCGCCGTGGTCGCCGACTTTTCCACGACCAAACAAGCCGCCGGGATAGAGATCCTTCCTTTGATCTCTGAGGTATTGATCGACATAGGGGTTGGTGACGGAGCGGTAGATAGCGGCCGGGTTGGCACCGGCATGAGCCAGTGGCCAAATCGCGAGTTCCCAGTTGCCCATGTGAAGTGAGATGCCAATCGCGGAGCCGTATTTGCTGCGGTAACGTTGGAACATGGCGGCGGGCTTGATGGTCATGCGTGTCGGGTCGGAAACGATCCTGTCGATCTGCATGGTCTCGGCCATGACGCGACCGAGGTTTTCCCAATGTCGGCGGCGAATTTTGTTGAGTTCCTCGAGGGATTTCTCGGGAAAAGCTACGCGCAAATTGTCGAGCGCGCGCTGGTGGCGCTTGGGACTGAGTAGGGGGGCCAGCGTGGACCAAATCTTCGCGGAGATAGCTGTGGCAGTCTCAAGCGGCAATGCGCGGACCATCGCAATGACGGCACGGAGACCGTAGTATTCCAGTTTGAACTGGAGGTCGCTAAGTCGCGCGTTGTTTGTCATGCTTTCAGTGGGATCGCGTGGGCGGGTTCAGCTTGGCTGGAATTATCGTGCTTCCGACTCAGTCGGGGTTATTCATTGCCTGCGTTTAACGCGTCGGGCCGCGAGCAGCAAACCCGTGGCGCCCGATGCCCCGCTCAATCCGCAGAAAATTGAGGATAGTTTGCCGACGGGTTAGGTCGGAGTCTCATGAAAGTGCATCAGCGGGGGCAAAGGTGTGGTAGGTGCCATACCAAGTTTCATCAGCTGGTGGCGCAAGGGGCTAAACGCCTTAATGAGATGCATTCCCATAGCGCGGCCAATCTGAACCGGGGCGAATTCGGATAAAAGGGCCTGATTCAATGTGTTGACCGCGAGGCGGCGAGTGCGCGCATCGGGCGTTCTCAGCGAGTCATACTGGCGCATGAGAGGCTTTGCACCGATGTCGTCGTCGCGACTGGCTGCCTCGGCGACGAGTTCCGCCAAGTGCGCGACGTCGCGGAGTGACAGGTTGAGACCCTGGGCGCCGATTGGCGGCATGGCGTGGCCGGCTTCTCCAACCAAGGTGATCCTATTAGAGGCCATGCGATCGGCGTTCATATGCGACAGAGGGAATATGGCGCGGGGGCCGACGTTGGAGATTGAGCCGAGCAAGCCTTGGAGGTTTTTCTCGAGGATGCGGATAAAATGGGGTTCATCCATATCATACAGTCGCTGGGCTACAGTCGGCCGCTCGACCCAGACCAGGCTTGAGTATTGTCCGGGCATGGGTACGACGGTCATCGGTCCGGCCCGGCGGTGAAACTCGCTCGAGACACCGGCGTGGTTGCGGGTATGGGCAAAGATGCAGGTGACGGCGGTCTGACCGCACTCGCGGGTTTGCGTGGTGATGCCCGCGGCCTTGCGGGTGATCGATTTACGTCCATCGGCGGCCACCACGAGCCGGGCTCGAAGCGTTTTTCCTTCGGCTAAGTGCAACTCGACGTCGTTGGTGCCCGGTTCCAATTCGCGGACCCCTTCGCTCTCTATTATTTGCAGCGCCGGCGCGTGCTGTGCTGCCTGGTGCAGTGCGTGAACGAGCGGTTCTTGCGGAACGTTATAGCCGAAGACGGGCACTCCGATTTCGGTTGCCCTGAAAAGGACTTCGGGTGCCCGGATCAGATCGCCGGTATCGTCAATCAGACGGATCGCATTGAGTTGGGCGGATTTCCTTTTGCAGTGTTCCCAGGCACCGAGGTTCTGCAACAATGTGATTGCAGGGTTGAAGAGGGCCGCCGTTCTAGTGTCAGGGCGATTGCCGGCGGGCCGATGTGGTGCTGCTATCAAAGTAACTGGGATATGGCTCCTCGCCAATGCGAGTGCCGCGCATAGGCCGGCTGGCCCAGCGCCAACGACGGCAACGTTGTTCTCATAACGGTTGGAAGTTTGGGTGTCGCTGGGCATGTCTGCCTTCCTCGGTGCATCACCTGCCGTTCATGCGCATTTAGGCTGAAGGGCAATCTACGTTACTCGGCGGGGAGGCAAATTATCCAGGTGTTTTCCCCGGTTGGCCGAAAGGCATAGCTCAATCTTGTCGCATGCCTGCCTTATATCTTATAAACCGTTGTTATTACAATGCTTTCCTGGCTGGTCTTTTGTTCATATTCGGTCAAAGTCAGTCTGGCTTGACACCTGGCTGTTGCACCGTAGTCACGTCTGATTCGTGATTGCGTACAGATGCTGGATTCCGGTTTACGTGACGAGTTTGGATGGGCTAACTCATCGTAGCCAGGCTGACCGAAGCCAAGTTGAAGTTGCCGCGGGTCAGGCTAGCGGTGAAGTAGCTGATCTAGCGGTGAATTTTATTTCGGTAATCAGTCCGAGTGGGTTGGGTACCTTTAGGGTAGTACAGGAGAAGTTCAGTATGTTCGGGGGACTTAGGAAATCGACCAGCGTTTTCGCGCTTGCCGCGGTTGCTGGTCTTGCAATGGGCAGCTTGTCCGCCCAAGCAGCTGATCTGGGTGGCGATTGCTGCGCAGATTTAGAGGAGCGTGTAGCAGAACTCGAGGCCACCACGGCCCGCAAGGGTAACCGCAAAGTTTCGCTGACCGTTTATGGTCAGGTGACCACAGCGGTGATGTTCTGGGATGCCAGCCGTACCGGTGGAACATTCTTTGGGCCAAATGCGTCTAACACGGTTAATGGGTTTAGCGAAAGCAACGTCTACGTGGTTGATCCGCAGACCTCCGGCACACGCTTCGGTTTTAAAGGCAATGCTAAAATCACGCATGACTGGTCAGCTGGTTATCGGCTCGAGCTACAGTGGCAGACCGCTGACGCAACATTAGTTCGCAAGGATGATGACGAAGGCGATGAATTGCCGGAATTCCGTCAGGCTCACTGGTACTTGAGGAGCAAGACATTCGGTAAGATTCGTGTGGGTCAGGCCGATACCGCGAACTCGGGCATTGCGGAGATTGATGTCTCTGGGACGAATATTGCCGACGCAATGTCTTCGTCGCAGGCAGGGGCTGCTATTATCTCCGACGATATTTTGGGCCCGTTGATGGACAACTACGAATTCAACCGTCGCAATATCGTGCGTTATGATACGCCGACCTTTGCAGGCTTCATTATGTCTGCGGCTTGGGGTGAGGACGATGTTTGGGATGTCGCTTTGCGCTATGCCGGAGAATTTGGTGGGTTCAAACTTGCCGGCGGCATCGCATATGGTCAAGCAACTGATGACACAGCTTCGCTTGGTGATGGTGCCTATACGCCTCAAAATGGGGACGGCGGTCAGAATGAGCCCTCCATTGAAGTTATAAATGGCGGTTTGTCGATGATACACGTTCCGACAGGCCTCTTTGCAACAGGCTCAGGTGGTCAGCGCAAGGCGACTGGAACGGTGCAATGCGATGGAGCCGGTACTCCGCGCGGCATTCCCACTAAAGGTCGCCAACCGATCGGTAACTTTATTCCGGGCAAGGATCCGCTCTCAAATAATGGTAACTGCCAAGCTGAGTGGTTTTGGTTTGCCAAGGCGGGCATCAAGCAAAGGTGGTGGTCTATTGGTAGTACGGCCCTGTTTGGTATGGGCGGTGAGCAGTATGATGCCATTGATCGCTCAACGCAGTTCTGGGGCTTGGGTGTCGTACAGAAAGTGGATGCTGCGGCAATGGACCTCTTCATTTCTTATCGCGACTACTATGATATCGATACCGGATATACGCCGTCGGTCCCAGAGGGCGACTTCCAGACCGTCGTGGCCGGTGGTCGCATCAAATTCTGATGTGACAGAGAGCTAGGACGAATGTTTAAGAGGGCCACTCATCGAGTGGCCCTTTGCTTTTTTGATGATTGGTTTCGTCGTTTTGATTCGGTCTTGCCGGGCCCGGGGGACCAGAATCTGAAACTCAGTTCCGTGAAACCTTGCTGCGGTAGCTGTGTTATGATGCCCAAAAGCCCTTCGGGTGATGAATTTTGTGGCGCGCGGGCCACTCTTCACAGTCAAACCGGGGTGAATCTCTGTTCCGCTATTTTCCGGTTAAGGTCTTGGGGATAGCTTCTCCTCAAGTCGCGAGTCGAGTCGTTGTATGGCTCGGCATGGGGAAGTCTCCCCGTAGCGGTAATCGGCTTAAGTTTCCCTTGTGAGCGTTGGTTGTGTCCGGCGTAGGTGCCTCAGGCTCCGACGAGATACGCGATTGTGCGTGCTGGTCGAGGTTGAGCGCCCCGTGACCGGTTGTGCGGCCTGTGCGGTGCTCCGGCTCAATTCTTGTCAAACTGACCATTGATTTGGGGGACATATGAAGAGGATCTCTCTGGTCGCCATGACGGCAGTAGCCGGGCTGTTCTCAACGAACGTGCTCGCAGCTGACCTCGGCGGCGATTGCTGCGCGGATCTCGAAGAGCGCGTAGCGGAACTCGAAGCCACCACCGCCCGCAAGGGTAACCGCAAAGTAAGCCTGACCGTCTACGGCCAGATCACTACGGCGGTTATGTTCTGGGATGCTCGTCGTGGGCCTGGCAATACACAGGCTAGCACGCCGATCGTCGGGCCTTGGAGCGAAGACAACGTATATATCGTTGATCCTCAGACTTCTGGCACGCGCTTTGGCTTTAAGGGCAAGGCTTCGATCAACGGCGAGTGGAGCGCGGGCTACCACTTTGAACTCCAGTGGCAGTCTTCTGACGCGACGAAAGTTCGCAAAGACAATGATGATCTTGGCGATCTGCCAGAATTCCGGCAGGCGCACTGGTGGATCAAGAGCAAGAACTTCGGTAAGATTCGCGTTGGCCAGGCTGATACGGCAAACTCCGGCATTGCTGAAATCGACGTGTCGATCACAAGCATTGCGGATGCCATGTCGTCTTCTCAGGCTGGTGGCGCGATTATCCGTAATGACATCGGCGGTCCAGGTGGGCAAAACTTCGAATACAACCGTCAGAATGTTATTCGTTACGACACGCCGACATTTGGCGGGTTCTTTGCTTCCACTTCCTACGGTGAAGACGACCTTTGGGACGTGGCGCTTCGCTTCGCTGGTGAGCACCATGGTTTCAAAATGGCCGGCGGCATCGCTTATGGTCGTCGTACCGACTGTGGCTTCAGTCTCGCAGACGGTACTTATGCCCTATCGTGCGGTAATCGCGTCGGTCGCGCCGGTGGTCAGCCTGAAGAAGTCGCTGTCGAGACGTTGAATGGTGGCATTTCCGTCCTTCACGTCGGAACGGGTCTGTTCTACACGGGTTCGGCTGGCGAACAGCAAGCTGTCGATACCGTGACCTGTCGCGGTAAACAGCATAACGGCGGTAACTGTGAGAACGATTGGTTCTGGTTCTCCAAGGCTGGTATCGAGCGCAAATACCTGGCTCTCGGTAAAACAGCTGTCTTCGGCATGACCGGCGAACAGCATGATGGCGTCGACCGAGCATGGCAGATGTGGGGTCTTGGTGCCGTTCAGAAGATCGACGCTGCTGCTATGGACCTTTACATCTCCTACCGCAGCTACGACGTCGACACCGGTTATGGTATCGATCAGGCGGATGGTGATTTCGACACCGTTGTTGCCGGTGGCCGGATCAAGTTCTAAGGTTTAGCACCTGACGAACTTTGAATGGGAGCGATTAATTTCGCTCCCATTTTCTTTGTAATCACCCGGTAGAAGCGTTTTGTTCTAGGTCACTATGAGGTGTGTGATTGGCGCAACATGGCCGGGGCAACACACAGGGGTCAAGAAACGTTCATGCGGCTTTAACCAAAGCGGAAACAATCTTGTTTTCAGGGCGTGGTAGCCGCATGTTGGTGTTGTGACGTTTGTTCGCGGGGCAAAGGAACAATGAGACGACTTAGGATCATAGGCCTATTGGCTGCTCTGGTGCTGGCCGGCAATCCGGCCTTCGCATTCCAGGAACAGCAGGCTGGTGGTGGCGAGTCCGCGGTATCCAACCCCACGCCTGGCATTGTCGTGGACTACTCCAACAACCGTGGTCCGGGTAAAGCTGGCGCCGAGCTAGAGTTTAGTGCGCCGCCAAAGGACAGTGGTGGCGGGGCCGAATTGGTCATTCCTGGAATTGGCAGCCTAGGTGTGCTGCCAAAACTGGATTTCGGCTTGGAACTGCTTTATGGGGCGAATGAAGCACCCGAGCAAGCCACTGAACCAGGTGATATCCCGGTTATTGATGAAGACCTCACGATCCGGGGCATCGTCAAGCACAGGTTCTGATCTTCTTTCCAATCCTTCTTGAATCGTGCGCCTTGAAGTATGGAACCGAAGAGGTTTCGGTTCGTGGCATGGTGTTTGTTCGTCTTCCCGATTGTGTCATGCAACCTTTATGGCCCCCGCTAACCGGCGGCGGCGACCATAATGAATGCAATTCCAGACATCAGCAGGTTGATGCCAACGATAAGGCCGATGGCCCAGCCCGCCGTGCTGGGAAGACCGAGGAAGATCAAGAGGCCGGCGAGGATGGCGATGGTGCCGCTGAAGAGCAGCCAGACCCAGCCGTCTTCCGGGCGCAGTTGCAGTCCCATGGCGAATTTGAAGATCCCGTCGACGACGAATGTGGCTGCCAGCAAGATGGTCAGGGCGATGATCCCGGTGATGGGGAAGAACGCGAGCCAGCCGCCGATGATGGCGTAGAGGATGCCGATCAAAAGGTTGACGAGAAAGGCCTTCCAATCCTGAGCCATGAAGGCATGGATGATCTGTCCGACACCGGCGATTAAGAAGAGCCAGCCGATGAAAATCTTGGTGGCAACTGTCATCACTTGCGGCGCGGCGATCGCGACAACGCCGAGGACAACGAGCAGGATGCCGAGCGCGATGAACCACCCGCGGTTTTCTTCGACGGCGGAGCTAATGGCTTGGATTTCACGTGCTGTGAAGTCACCGGGGTTTTGGTCTGCCATTCTCAGTATCCTTTAGGGTTTTGAAATCGTCATTGGTGATGCGAGAGCTTCCGAGGAGTGGGGCGCATTGGTACGAGGCGCGTAGGTCTGGTGTGATGGGGGCCCGCCGCAATAGATATCCTGTCTCTTTACGGAAAATGGTAGCCGGTTGGACCGGCCGCGCAAACAGGATTGTTGCGAACATGGTGAGGGGCGACGGCGCAGAGTGGCGGATGGGGTGGGATTCGAACCCACGGTGAGCGCAAACCCACGGCGGTTTTCAAGACCGCTGCCTTAAACCACTCGGCCACCCATCCTCTGGCGTGACGTCGATCGCAATAGCGCTCATTTTGAGCGCAGGGTAATGACGTACATACACCTTAGGCTGCCAACAAGACGTCCGCCGGCAGCATTGCGATCCGGCCAAACTTGTCATGCTCTAGCGGGAACTGGGCGGGCGCTCAAGGGAACAGTGGATTGATACCGGGCCGTTGCCCGGTGGAGCTTGCGAGGATCGGCTTGTTTGGGTCTTTATCTGGTGCATGTTTGTTGGGTGGCAACGGTTTGGAGCGCATGCGCCAGGGGTGTTGATGCGATGTTCCAGAGGCAACGGGGCTTCAGGTGTTGTGCTGGTTTGGTCGCCGATGATCGTCGGCGGGTGCGGTGTTGGACCAGTGGCTCCGCCGATCGTGCCAGATAATGCATGGGCGGCTTCCGTGGCGGCCGTGTCCGCTCCCAAGTACGGTGCATTAGGGCCGAGTGTCGCGCAAGCGCGCGAGCCACGGAAGGCAGCACAATTGAGCGGCTCCCTGCGCAAGGGCGGTGGCTATCGGAAAGTTGGAAAGCCTTATCTCATTAACGGTGTGCAATATGTGCCGCGTCATGATCCCAATTATGAGGAGACCGGCAGGGCGTCTTGGTATGGCGACGGATTTCACGGTAAGAAGACCGCCAACGGCGAGGTCTATGATATGCATGCGCTGACAGCGGCGCATCGGACGTTACCGTTGCCGTCATTCGCGTCGATCACCAATCTGCAGAATGGTCGCTAGGCTATCGTGCGGGTGAACGATCGGGGGCCGTTCAAGAAGGGGCGTATCATCGATGTTTCTTCGAAGGTGGCCAAAGAACTTGGTTTTCATGAGCAGGGCACCGCGAGGGTGCAGGTGAAATACCTCGGGCCGGCGCCTCTGGATGGGAGCGATGGACGTGAGCGAACCTTTCTGGCCAAGCAGAAAATCTAGGCGTTTGTGCTTTTCCAGAGACGGTGTCGGGCCTTGTTGTTGCGCAATGCCAACGAAGTGAAGGCGGACTTGATCTACCGGCGTTGACCCTGACGCTCAGAATCCCGATAGTCAGTAAATCCATGGCCTAGAGGAGCATAAATGCTCTACGCGGGAATATTTCACTGGTATCCGAGAGGGGTGGCGAGGCATGCAATTGTGTGGCTTGCAATTAGCTGTTTTTGCAGTTTGTTCTTGGTGCAGTTCGCGGACGCGGCGCAGTTCAAGTCGCAGGCCAAACAAGCCATCCTGATCGATTACGAAACAGGCGCCATTCTCTATCAAAAGAATGCTGACGACTTGGTCCCTCCTGCGAGCATGAGCAAGTTGGCTACGCTGGCTGTCGTATTCGACCGCCTGCAACGTGGCATTCTTTCGATGGATGATACTTTCATCGTCAGCGAGCATGCCTGGCGGACTGGCGGAGCGCCGTCGGGTACGTCGGCGATGTTTGCGCCGCTGGGCAAGCCCGTGACACTCAATGATCTGGTTCAGGGCATTGCGATTCAGTCGGGCAACGACGCCAGCATTGTCGTGGCTGAGGGGATCGCGGGAAATGAAGCCCAGTTCGCGAAGATGATGACGGACTATGCGCGGGGGATCGGACTCAAGAAATCAAAGTTTGCTAATCCCACCGGTCTACCGGATCCAGGGCACCTCATGACGGCGCGGGAAATTGCCTTCCTGGCGCAGCATCTCATCAAGAAATATCCGGAGTACTATAAGTTCTTCGGTGAGCGAAGATTCCCTTATCAACCGAAGGGCCGCCGGCGCCCGTATGCGTTCTTCAACCGCAATCCCCTGCTGGCTGCTGGGGTGGGGGCGGACGGTCTAAAGACCGGTCACATAAAGGCGGCGGGCTATGGGCTGGTGGTTTCGACCGTACGTGACGGCCGCCGGCTCATTGGCGTTGTTCATGGTCTCAATTCGCGCAAGGCCAGGAAAAACGAGGCTATCAAGCTAATCAACTGGGGCTACCGGAATTTCTCCACCTACGATCTTTACGAGGCTGATGAGGTGGTCGGCTCGGCCAGAGTTTGGGGGGGCGAGAAGTTCTACGTTCCGCTGAAGGGGGGTGGCGCGATCAAAGTCATCCTGCCGAAGTCGCCGGTGCGACAACGGCTGACTGCCGAGATTGTGTATAATGCTCCGCTGAAGCCACCTGTGAAGAAGGGTGATCAGGTGGCGGTGTTGCGGGTCACCAGCGCCAACAATGCCGTCAATAATGTTCCCCTTTACGCGGCGGAGGATGTTGAGGAAGGGTCGGTTGTGAGGCGCGGATTGGATTCGCTTGTCGTTATGGCCTGGCGCTGGATGGCGGATCAAGCTTCGGATCTGCTTAAGAAGATCTAGGGTGAAGGTGGTGTTGAAGCCGCGATGAACAGCACATTGAAGCGCGGCAAGCTCGTCACGCTGGAAGGCGGCGAGGGGTCGGGAAAATCGACCCAGGTTGTTCATCTGGCGAGTTTTCTTCGCGAGCAAGGTATTGAGACCGTGGTTACACGGGAGCCGGGAGGCGTGCCGTTTTCGGAGAGATTGCGCGAGCTTATTCTTGGACATCCGCCAAACTCAGCGAAGACGGAATTCCTGATGTTCGCGGCAGCGCGTACGGAACATATCGCGGGATTGATCGAGCCGGCGCTTTTACGCGGGCATTGGGTCGTGTGTGACCGGTACATCGACTCAACGCGGGTTTATCAAGGCGTGCTTGGCGGGATTGATGCGGCGTTGATCGAGGCGACTGAGACCTATACGGTGGCGCCTTTCCTTCCTGATCTCACCTTTGTGCTTGATGTCAATCCAAAGCTTGGATTGGAACGTGCTAAGGCGCGCGGAGAGCTAAGTCGCTATGATGCTGCTGAGGAAGAGGATCACCAACGAGTGCGCAAGGGGTTCTTGGGAATCGCCGCGACAGAGCCGGAGCGTTGTGTTGTGATCGACGGTCAGGAAGCCGAGATGGAAATTGCCGGGCAGATCGCGCAGATCGTCAAGCGGCGCTATTTATTGCCGGGGTAGATCATGGCACGTGCCGCTGCCGTCCGCGAGACTGAGGCTCTTCCAGAAGCCGACCGACTAGAGGGGTTCCCGCATCCGCGGGAAACGCTCCAGCTGTATGGACATCACCAGGCTCAGCTTGAGTTGGTCGATACATTGCAAAGAAGTCAGGTCCATCACGGCTGGCTTCTGAGCGGACCACCGGGAATCGGTAAGGCGACTTTGGCCTATAGGTTCGCCAAATGTCTCCTGGCCTCGGCAGACGAGCGGCAGATTTCAACCGGCCGACTTGATGTGCCGGAGACGTCGGTGGCGAACCGGCAGGTGGTGTCTTTGTCCCACCCAGGGTTGCTGGTGCTTCGGCGTCCCTATGATGCGTCGGGCAAGCGGTTTATGGCTTCAATTCCAGTTGATGAGGTGCGGCGGCTGCGTTCGTTCCTGTCACATCGGGCCGCTCAAAACAGCTGGCGCGTCGTCATTGTGGATTCGGCCGATGATCTCAACATCAATGCGGCGAACGCGCTGTTGAAGTCGCTCGAGGAACCACCTGATAGAATGGTGTTCTTGTTGGTCTCATCGGAGCCGGGGCGATTGTTGAATACGGTGCGCTCAAGATGCAGGAGGCTGGAGCTGGGGGCGCTTGATGAAGCCGAATTGAAGGCCGCCACCCAACAAGCCTTTGAGGCGAGTGAGGCGGATGCTCCAGGGGAGGATATGTGGGACCGTCTCGTCCCGCTGGCGCGAGGCAGCGTCCGGCACGTAATCGGTATTCACTTTGCAGGAGGGCTAGAGCTGCACCAAGAGATTGTCGAGATCTTTTCGAAGCTGCCGGATGTCGATTGGGCGCGCGTGCATGCCTTGGCAGACGGACTGGCGCCCGCAGCAGCGGCGGAAAAATATAGTCTTTATAACGAGCTTCTGTTCGACACCCTGGCGCAGGTGATTAAAGCGGGGGTGGGCGACAATGGTGGACCTGCGGCGCGCGCGGCGGCCGGCAAAGTCGTTCGGCGCGAGTGTCTTGCGTCCTGGGCGGCCGTATGGGAAACAATCGTGCGCGAGGAGGCTGAGACGCGAGCGCTCAATCTCGATCGCAAAGCCTTCATAATCGGAACCATTCAGCGCATCGAAGCTGTGGCACGGCAGTAAGCGGGGGCCGCGGCCGCGACCGCTACAACATCTTATGGCTGCCTCATGCCGCAAGCGCGACCCTTCTATATCACGACCGCCATTTCCTACCCGAATGGTGTGCCCCATATCGGGCACGCCTACGAAGCCATTGCGACGGATGCCATCGCGCGTTTTGAGCGCCTCGATGGACGCGATGTGTACTTCCTCACCGGCACGGACGAGCACGGGATCAAGATGCTTCAGACTGCGCGTAACGGTGGCATGGAGCCGCGTGAGCTTGCCGACCAGAATACGCCGCGCTTTCAGGCGATGGTTGAGGCGCTGAATTGTTCGAATGACGATTTTATCCGCACCAGCGAGGAGCGCCACCACAAGGCCAGCAGGACGATCTGGAAGCGCATGCAGGATGCGGGCGATATCTACCTCAGCAAATACTCAGGATGGTATTCGGTTCGCGATGAAGCTTACTACGACGAGAACGAGCTCACCGCCGGCGAAGATGGTACAAAGCGATCGCCGCAGAACACGCCGGTCGAATGGGTAGAAGAAGAGACGTTTTTCTTCAAGCTTTCGGCATATCAGGACAAGCTGCTGGCGCATTATGAGGCGAACCCGGGGTTCATCTTGCCATCGGAGCGGCGCAACGAAGTCGTGAGTTTCGTGAAAGGTGGATTGCAAGATCTTTCGATCTCGCGGACGACATTTGACTGGGGCGTCACAGTACCCAATGACCCCGAACACGTGATGTACGTGTGGGTGGATGCGTTGACCAACTACCTTACCGGGGTTGGTTATCCCGACGATCCAAATGGCCAGCTTGCCCGCTATTGGCCGGCGAGCCTGCATGTCATCGGCAAGGATATCGTGCGCTTTCACGCCGTCTATTGGCCAGCGTTCTTGATGTCCGCCGGTCTCGCGCTACCTAATCGCGTCTTCGCGCATGGGTTCTTGTTTAACAAGGGAGAGAAGATGTCGAAGTCGGTCGGCAACGTTGTCGACCCCTTCAGTTTGGTCGATGCTTACGGTGTTGACCAGTTGCGCTACTTCTTGCTGCGTGAAGTTATATTCGGTCAGGATGGTAGTTATTCGCATGAGGCCATCGTCAACCGGACTAACGCCGACCTGGCCAATGACCTTGGCAACCTGGCGCAGCGCTCGCTGTCGATGATCGCCAAGAATTGCGGCGGCGTCCTCCCGGAACCGGGTGAGTTCAGTAGCTCCGATGAATCCATCCTTGGTCAGGCTGATGGGATGCACGCAGCAGCGCGGTCAGCGATGGAGACCCAAGCCCTCAATAAGTACCTCGATGCGGTGTGGGCGGTCGTCGGGGAGGCGAACCGGTACTTTGCCGGCGAGGAGCCATGGACGAAGAAGAAGACGGATTTCAAACGGATGGAGACAATACTTTACGTCACAGCTGAAGTGGTGCGGCAGGTCGCGCTACTGGCCCAGCCAGTGATGCCGGAGTCGACGGGTAAGCTGCTCGACCTGCTCGGCGTGGAAGAGAATGCTCGAGGGTTTGACCAGTTGGGAGAAACCGGGCGGCTTGCGCCCGGCGCCGCGTTGCCGGCACCATCGGGCGTTTTTCCGCGGTATATCGAGCCCGAGGAGCAAGAGCGGCGGTCGCAAGAGGCCAAAGGTGGCGGCAAGGGCAAGAAGCAGGGTTAGTCCAAAAAGTCGTGTGCAGCGTTAGGTCTCCAACTTCGGTTGCGGGCCAGCAGCACTTTGTAGTGAATTGCAATACTCTAGCGTGGAGCTAGCATGCTCGTTGATCATCACTGTCATCTGGACTTTCCGCAATTCGCCGAGGATCTCGACGGTCTGGTTGCGCGGGCGCGCGCGGCGGGTGTGGGGACACTCGTTACGATTTCGACGCACATCCGACGCTTTGAGACCTACAAAGCTATCGCCGAAGCGCATGACGACATTTTCTTCACCGTAGGCACGCACCCGCACAACGCGCATGAGGAGTTGGATATCCCGGTTGATGAGATCGTGCGGCTGTCTCAGCACCCAAAGTGCGTGGCGGTTGGTGAGGCCGGGCTTGATTATTACTATCAGCATTCTCCGCGCGAGGCTCAGGCGGAGGGTTTTCGCCGCCACATCGAGGCGGCGCGTGAAACCGAGCTGCCGCTAGAAATTCACGCCCGCGAGGCTGATGAGGACACAGCTATGATCCTGACGGAGGAGCATGCAAAGGGTGCCTTTCCGGCGGTTTTGCATTGTTTTACGGGTGGTCGTGATCTGGCTTTACGGGCTGTTGATCTTGGTCTTTACGTGTCTTTTTCCGGTGTGATTACGTTCAAAAAAGCCGAGGTGCTGCGCGGGATTGCAACGGAGTTGCCGTTGGAGCGGGTGCTGGTTGAAACTGACGCACCATATCTTGCGCCGGTTCCCTATCGGGGAAAGACCAACGAGCCTGCTTACGTCGTCCATACTGCGCAGGCGGTGGCTGATGCTCGCGGGATTTCGCTTGCGGAGCTGGCGTCGGCAACAACTGAAAACTTCTTTGGGCTGTACAAGAAGGCGCGCCGTCCAGTTGATTTGCCCGTGCTGGCGGTGGATCCAACAGGAGCAGCATGACTTATCGACTGACGATCCTGGGTTGCGGGCCATCGGGTGGCGTTCCACGTCTGGGGCCCGACTGGGGCAATTGCGAGCCTTCGAACCCGAAGAACAAGCGGCGGCGGTGCTCTGTTTTGGTTGACCGCTTCCATAAGAATGGCCGCACCAGCGTTCTTGTCGATACGTCTCCGGATTTGCGCGAACAGCTGATCGATGCGCGGGTCAGGGCCCTTGACGGTGTTTTGTTTACCCACGATCACGCTGATCATACGCATGGCATCGATGATCTGCGCATGGTCTGCTTTGCTATGAGGCGGCGCGTCAACGTCTACTTCGATGCGGTGACCAGGGACAGTCTCTTCTCGAGGTTTGCCTACTGCTTTTCGACTAGGGAGGGATCGGGGTATCAGCCCATCCTCAAGGCAAATGACATCGAGGTTAGCAAACAAGTGGATGTCATGGGTGCAGGCGGTGTGGTCTCTGCTCTCGCCGTTCCGCAGCAACACGGAGATCTTCCTTCGCTTGGCTTCAGGTTTGGAAAGCTTGCGTACTCTCCGGATATCTCAGGGTTTCCAGACGGAGCGGCGGAATTGCTTGAGGGGCTTGATGTGTGGATCGTTGATGCGCTGAGGTATGCGCCGCATGTCAGCCATTTTCACGTTAAGCGGGCGCTCGAGTGGATCGACCGGCTGAAGCCTAAGCGGGCCATCTTGACCCATATGACGCCTGACCTCGACTACGATGCGTTGATGCGGGAGCTGCCTGAGGGCGTGGAGCCGGCGTACGATGGTATGACGATCGATTTCGATGGAAAGGCCGCGACGCTTTCCTAACCGGAGTTCCTAATTTTTGGCGGTGAACCAATCGCGGCCGCTAATCGTCGCGCCATTCGCTTCAAGGTTTGGATCGCAGAGCTCGATGAACAAGGGAGCAATCTGCTCGGGGGTTGGCAGGGTGGCGGGATCCTCGCCGGGGAATGCCTTTGCGCGCATGGCGGTCGCAATGGGGCCGGGGTTGATGATGTTTACCTTGATCGACGTGCTGGCAACTTCTGCGGCGTAGGTCCGGGCGAGGGCGTCGAGGCCGGCTTTCGATACGGCGTAAGGCCCCCAGTAGGCTCTATTGCCTGCGGTAGCACCGGAACTGACGAAAACTACGCGGCCTGCTTCGGCTCGCCGCAAAAGCGGATCAAGAGTTCGCACGAGGCGCCAGTTGGCATCGAGGTTGACCGACATGGCGTTCTGCCAGATTTGGTCGGTCGTGTGGGCGAGAGGTATCAACGCGCCTAAGACGCCTGCATTGGCGATAAAGATGTCCAGATGGCCAAAGCGCTGAAAGAGGGTTGGGCCCAGCGCATCGACGCGGTCTGATTGCGTGAGGTTCAGAGGAATAATGGTGGCTGGCGAACCGCCGGCGGCGCGTATTGCATCGTCAGTTTCCTCGAGGGCTCCGGCAATGCGCCCCTGCACCACGAGCTGCGCGCCGTGGCGTGCCAGCTCGATGGCGACGGCGCGGCCAATACCGCGGCTGGCACCGGTGACCAGGGCGGTTTTGCCCTCCAGAAGTCGCGACGTTTCAGTTTCGCTCAATCGGTTGGTGTCCTTGATCAGGGATCGCCGGCGGGTTTGTTGTCGATGGCGGGTGGCTCATCGGTTGCCGGTTTGTCATGGCCGGCTTCGACGGCCTGGCGGGCGGCTTCGCGCGCCTTTTCGAACAACGGAGCGGCTTTTTCGCGGGCCTGTTCCGAAATTTCGACGAACTTTTCCGCGCCGGTGGCGGTGAGTTCGCGAGTTCTTCTCAGAACGCGGGAAAACAGGCTGGCCTTCGGCATCAGCTGGTCGCCGCGGAGCCCTTCGAGGGCCTGGCTCATGCGTTCGTGGTTTTCCCGGTTAGCTTGTTGGGCGGCTGATTTTGCTGTGCCTGTAAACACGATGAGTGGCGTGCAGGCCGTGACAACCTTTGCGCCACTGTAAAGCCAGCTGGCGTTTTCTACTTGTGTTTCCTGGGCAAAATAGACAGGTATGCCGTCGATCCTCTGATCGAGGATCTGGCGATCGAGGACCGGCACGATGTGGCCCCCCTTTTCACGCGCAAGCTTGAAGCGCGGGTTGTCGGGGTCGGGAAACTGCACGAAGAACGCGACCGTTGCGTCGCTGTTCAAGGCGATGCGAATGGCTTCATCGGTGTTGGCGGCGTGAATGACGTTTCCGGTGCGTCCGATGCCATAAGGGTCAATCTGCTGCAGGAATCGGAAGGTGGCGGCGCTGCCGGATTGCTCGGGGGGAAGGATGACGCGCAATTCGTCGGCGCGCACGGCGAGTTCGCCGTAGCTATCCAGTCCTTTGTCCCGGGTTACAGCGAAGATGCATTCGCGCACGTCATCCATGCGGAGCCGGCGGAATGTCGATGAGCCTCCGAAGTCGCGAGCTTTGAGCGCGAGCACGTCAAGCTGGCCGTATCCCAACTGCGCGGGGTCTTCGGCTACGCGTTGCATGTTCTCAGTCGAGCCGGCGCTGGTCCGGCAGGTGGCTTCAAATCCAGCCTTCTTGATGCGATCACGCAGCGCAGGGCAGAATTGACCGTGATAGGCGCCGGTCTCGCCGCCGGTATTGATTACGAAGTCCTGGGCCGTGGCCGGCGCTGAGATTGCCGCCGCGGCCGCACACAAGATCCATGCGGGGATGCGCACTTTTGAACCTCCGAGGGTATCTCTCAATCGAGATGTCGTTTCAGGCTGGCGGGAAGGATCGCTTGATCGTCGCGGCCCATACTCCGCCGTCGTGCAAGAAAGTCAACCGCACTTGCGTACGGCGCCATACTCCTGCAGGTCGGGCAGCGGTGTTGGGTACTCGCCGGTGAAGCAATGGTCGGCCAGCTGCGGAGCTGCGGCGTTGCGGCCGCCTTTTATTCCTATGGCGCGGTAGATGCCGTCGACACTGAGAAAAGCAAGGCTGTCAGCGCCCATGCCAGAACACATTTCTTCGAGTGTGTTGCGGGCGGCCAGGAGATCATCGGGCTCGGGCGTATCGATGCCGTAGTAGTCGGAGTGCATAATTGGCGGTGAAGCAATGCGCATGTGCACTTCGAGGGCGCCCGCATCGCGCACGAGCTGAACGATCTTGCGCGAAGTCGTGCCACGGACCACGCTGTCGTCGATCAAGACTATTCGCTTGCCACGAAGCACACCGGCGTTGGCGGCATGTTTGCGGCGGACACCAAGCTCGCGGATGCGCTGCTCGGGCTGGATGAATGTGCGGCCGATGTAGTGATTGCGGATAATGCCAAAACCAAAGGGAACGCCCATCTTGCTGGCGTAGCCAAGGGCCGCTGGAACGCCAGAGTCGGGGATTGGGACGACGACGTCGACGTCGGTAGGGCTCTCGCTTGCAAGTTCACGGCCCATTCGTTCGCGCACCTCGTAGACGGAGTGTCCGCCGACGATGGAGTCGGGGCGGGCGAAGTAGATGTACTCGAAAACGCAAGGGCGTTGCGGTTTGGTGTCGAAGGGACGGATGGTTTCGATACCGCCTCTCGTAATGATGACGATTTCGCCGTTGTCGATCTCGCGGACGAAGGTGGCACCAATCATGTCAAGGGCGCATGTTTCGGAGGCGAGGACGTAGGAGCCTTCAAGTTGTCCCAGAACAAGCGGCCTGATGCCGACGGGGTCGCGCGCACCGATCAGCATGTCGTCGGTGAGAGCAACGAAGGCGTAGGCGCCTTCGATCTGACGCAGGGCATCAATAAAGCGCTCGACGACACCGGCCTGGCGTGAGCGTGAGACGAGGTGAAGGATGACCTCGGTGTCGGACGTCGACTGGAATATGGCGCCTTGGGAGACAAGTTTGTCGCGCAATATCCCGTGGTTGGTGAGATTGCCGTTGTGAGCGATGGAAAATCCGCCGGTGGAAAGGTCGGCGAATAACGGTTGGACGTTGCGGAGGATGGTGTCGCCTGTGGTCGAATAGCGGTTGTGGCCGATGGCGGCGTTGCCCTTCAGGCGTTCGAGAACCTTGCGGGTGTTAAAGTTGTCTCCGACAAGGCCGAGATGCCGCTCGACGTGAAACTGTTTGCCTTCGGTTGTGACAATGCCGCAGGCTTCCTCGCCACGGTGCTGCAGAGCATGAAGGCCGAGCGCCGTCAGGGTCGCCGCCTCTTTGTGCCGGAATATACCGAAGACGCCGCACTCTTCGCGCAACTTGTCATCGTGATCGTCCAGCAGATCACGCAGCACAAGGTCAGAAGCGGTTTCCTCGATCGGCGCCATTTATGCCTCCGGCTAGTCGAGCCTGGCGATAGTGTGGTGGAAACTCTGACAAGCCGCGACGGACTTACGCTGGCCTTGGACAGCAGTCGCGACACATATATGACAACGCGGGCCGTTTGCTAGTGAACATTCGGTAACTGACTTGTAACAGGACGGTCAGGAATTTGATGAGTGGTGCGCAGGGGTTAAGCCGCGCGCCTCCTGCTTTTCCTTCTCGGGCTCGATCAATGGAACAATGTAGGCGTAGAGGAAACTTTCCAGTGATTTGCCGGTCGAAGTGATGTAGGGGCGCGTTTTTGCATCGCGCAGTACCGGCCAATCTTCATCCATGGTCGGCCAGAAGTGAAGCGCGAGCATGTAGGGGATCACCACAATGATGAAACCTCGTGCGAGTCCGAACACAAAGCCCAGCATGCGGTCGACCATGCCGATCTGGCTGTCGAGGATTGTGTCTGAGATCCGCGCGGTGATCAGGTGCACGATAATCAGCACGATCAGGAAGATCAGCGAGCCGACGACGCCCTGGGCAATGATCAAGCCGCTTCCCTCGGGTTGGAGCCCCATTTGAACAGCGACTTCTTCGGCGAACTTGCGGTGGTTGAACACGAAGTAAAGTACGGCAATACCGGCAATGATCCATGAGAGGATCGCCAGGAGCTCGCGGGTGAGGCCGCGGTAAAGAGCCAGAAGGCCCGATAACAGCGCAATCGCGATGACGCCAACGTCGAGGTAGGTCAACGGACCGATCATCCCTTCGGGTCTCCTTTGGAGGCCAGCTGCTTCCCGTCTATGGGCCAGACCAAGTGGCCTTTCACTGACATGGCGATAGTGTCTCTGCAAGCTGTTTCAGATGCCCTATCCGTTCGATCTTTAGGTCACTTGCCTTCTGGTCGATTTCTCCCTGCGAGGGCATGACAGCTTGCGCAAATCCGAGTTTCTCCGCCTCTTTGAGGCGTGCTGCGGAATGCGCGGCCGCCCTGACGGCGCCGGAAAGTGAGATTTCCCCGAAGAAAACGCGATTTGGTGACAACGGAACACCGGAAAATGACGATAACAGGGCTGCTGCTGCCGCGAGATCGGCGGCTGGCTCCGCGATCTTCAGGCCGCCTGCGACGTTGAGGTAGACATCGCACTGGGCAAGCGATACACCGCAGCGGGCGTCAAGCACGGCAAGCAGCATCGAAAGGCGATTGGAATCCCAGCCGATGACCGCACGCCGCGGTGTTCCCAGGGGTGATGGTGCGACCAGGGCCTGAATTTCGACAAGGAGCGGACGGGTGCCCTCCATGCCCGCGAACACCGCGGCGCCTGGTGCCTTGGTGTCGCGATCTCCGAGAAATAGCTCAGAAGGGTTGCGGACTTCGCGAAGGCCTGTTGCGGCCATCTCGAAGACGCCGATCTCGTTTGTGGGACCAAACCTGTTCTTGACGGTCCGCAAAATACGAAACGCGTGACCGCGTTCTCCTTCGAAATACAACACGGTATCGACCATGTGCTCGATGACCTTGGGGCCGGCAATGCTGCCTTCCTTGGTGACGTGACCAACAAGGATCAGCGCCGAACCCGCGTGCTTGGCAAAGCGTATCAAAGACTGTGTCGCGGCGCGGACCTGGCTGACCGTTCCTGGTGCGGCATCCAGCGCGTCAGCCCATAGGGTCTGGATGGAATCTACAATTATGAGTTCGGTGTGCGGGCCGCCGGAGAGGGTGGCCAGGATGTTGGCCAAATTGGTCTCGGCGGCAAGTTCCACGGGCGTGTGTTCAAGGTCGAGGCGCTCGGCCCGAAGCCGCACCTGGGCTGTGGCTTCTTCACCGGAGAAGTAGATGGCGCGGCCGCCCTTCGCGGCGATTGCGGCAGCCACCTGCAACAGCAAGGTGGATTTGCCGATCCCGGGCTCGCCACCAATCAGGAGAGCGGAACCTGGCACCAGGCCGCCGCCGGTAACCCGGTCGAGCTCGACAATGCCGGTGTCCATTCGCGGGGTCTGCGCGGTGTCGCCCTTGAGGCTTTCGAGCGCAACCGCGCGTCCCTTTGAGCCGGCTGCTAATCCGCTGCCTGGAGTTGCGCTGGCGGTTTGTTCCTCGACCAAGCTGTTCCACTCGCCGCAATTGCCACACTTGCCCGCCCAGCGTGGGGCGGAGGCGCCGCAATTCTGGCAGACAAATAGCGTCTTGGCGGCCTTGGCCATGATCAATCCTGCGGCTGTTGGCAGTCGGAGGTGCGGGTATAAATTCGCGTGAAGCGGTGGCTGAGGCGGGTGAGGACCTCATAGCCGATGGTGCCCGAAGCGCGGCCGACGTCTTCAATCGTAATGTTGGGGCCGATGATTTCAGCCCAGTCGCCGCGCTCAATCTGCGTGTCCTCGAGGTCAGTTACATCCACCGTTATGAGGTCCATGGAGACGCGTCCCGCGATGGGCGCAAGTTTGCCCGCAAAGGCGACTTGGCCACCTTGTTCCCTGTTGCCTGCGCTGAGGTGGCGCAAACAGCCGTCCGCGTAACCGGCGGCGATAACTGCGACCCGCGTCACGCGTTCGGCGACAAATGTGGCCGAGTAGCCAATCGACTGGCCAGGTGCGAGTTCCCGGACCTGCAGTACACGGGCGTAGGCTTCGACAACGGGTTTGACCGGAGTGGGGTGTTCGGCGACGGCCTGACCGCCGTAAAGGGCATAACCGGGACGGACGAGATCGAAATGATAGTTGGCACCCAGCATCAGCCCGTCCGATGCGGCGAGGCTCAATGGGACGCTCGGCAAGAGCGGCTGCAAGCGCTCGAATATTTCGCGTTGCTGGTCATTCTTCAGATGGCCGGGTTCGTCGGCGCATGCCAGGTGGCTCATAACGAGTTTCACGTCCAGCCGGTCGAGCAGGTGCATGTTATGGGCGAGGTTTTGGATCTCCCGGGCGCTCAGACCGAGCCGATTAAGGCCTGTGTCAACGTGCAGGGCGCAGGGCAGGGGGTGTTGGCGTGATGGTGCCATCATGCCCCATTCCTCTACCTCCTGCAGGCTGGAGAGAACGGGTATCGCGCGGGCTTCGATCATGGCTGCAGCTGCCCCAGGGAACACACCGTTTAGGACATACACCACGGCGCCCGGGGTCAGCCTTTGGACCTGGATCGCCTCGTCCAATGTTGCGACAAAGAACGTGTCGGTACCGGCGCCTGCGAGCACCGGAGCAACCTCTGCAACACCAAGACCGTATGCATTGGCCTTGATAACCGCGGCGCACTTGGCCGGTGAAACGAGCGACTGCAGTGCACGCCAGTTGTCGGCAAGACGTTCAAGATCAATGATCACGACGCCCGTGGCGTGTTTCGGTATTCTGCCATGCAAATTGTGGAGGCTGCCGTTGCAGCCGGTGGGCGTCGCTTCACTCATGCATCCGCCTTGGTTGCAAGAGGGTGATCCCGATCCAGGTTGTCGAAGCGTGTGAATTCGCCGGTAAACTGTAGGCGGACGGTGCCCGTGGGCCCGTGACGCTGCTTGCCGATGATCACTTCGCCAATCCCTCGTACGGCTTCGAGTTCAACCTGCCATTTTTGATGCGCCTCCACGTCGGTGGCGGCGGGCTCCTTGCGTTCAACGTAGTACTCTTCCCGGAAGACGAACAGCACGACATCCGCGTCCTGCTCGATGGAGCCCGATTCGCGCAGATCAGAGAGCTGCGGGCGTTTGTCGTCACGCTGTTCAACCTGCCTGGAAAGCTGGGAAAGCGCCACGAGGGGTACCTCCAATTCCTTGGCTAGCGCCTTTAGGCCGGTGGTGATTTCGGTGATTTCCTGAACACGTCCCGCGGCCGCCTTGGAGGCGGAGCCTGAGAGTAGCTGGATATAGTCGACGACGAGCAAATCGAGTCCGCGTTGACGTTTTAGCTTGCGGGCGCGGGCGGCGAGTTGGGCGATGGATATTCCGCCGGTCTGGTCAATGAAAAGGTGAGCACTATTCAAAGCCACGGAGGCGGCCATAAGGCGGGCCATTTCCGGTTCATCGATCTTGCCGCGGCGGATCTTGTTGGAGGGGATCTCGGCTTGTTCCGACAGGATGCGGGATGCCAGCTGTTCAGCTGACATTTCCAGCGAGAAAAATCCTACAACGGCTGGCTCTGGTGGGCCGTCCGGGTTCTCTTGAAAACGCTGCAACCGCTTCTGGGCGGCGACATTGACGGCGATGTTGGTGGCAAGCGCGGTTTTGCCCATCGATGGACGGCCGGCAAGGATGATCAAATCGGAGGGCTGTAGGCCACCCATCATATCATCGAGGTCAATCAGCCCGGAGGGGAGGCCCGACAGATCGGTGCCGCGCATTCGGGCGTTATTGGCGACTTCGATCGCCTGGCTCATGGCCGAGGTGAAATCCAGGAAGCCCTGGCCATATTTGTCCTGCTCGGCAATTCGGTAGAGGAGTTGCTCGGCCTCTTCGATTTGGACATGAGGAGGCTGATCTACGGGACTGTCATAAGCCGTGTTGACCATGTCCTCGCCGATGAGAATCAGTTTGCGGCGGGTGGCGAGGTCATGGATGGTGCGACCGTAGTCGCGCGCGTTGATGATTGACGTGGCGCTTTCAGCAAGCCGCCAAAGGTACTCGGGAACCGTGAGGTCCGCATCGATCGGCTCGACGTTCTCGAAAAATGTCCGCAGCGTTGTCGGTGTCACCGATTTGCCGGCGTGGAGGAGCTGCTGGATAGTCTCGAAGACGGACGCGTGAAGCGGGTCGTAGAAGTGCTCCGGGCGCAGGAAGTCGGCGGTTTTGTCCATCGCATCGTTGTTGACGAGGATGGCGCCGATGAGCGCTTGCTCCGCCTCGATGTTGTGGGGAACCTGGCGGAACGTTGTCGGCTCGTCGGCGTTGGCGGCCGTGTGCAGCTTGTCGGTCGAGAGGAGGGCATGTTGTTTCATGCCTTCCTGGTAGCGAGAGTCGCGCTGGGCGTCGTTTGAGAATCAGGAGGTGGTGGGACGTCAAGGGGAGCTTTTCCCTGCTATGCACAACCCCACCTTCCGCGGAAGAGGGCGCGGCCTTGCTGGGTCGTGCTTTTGTTCACTGAGCCTATGGTTGTTCCTCAGCACCCGCAGAAGGGGCTTCCCCGCCGGTTTTCGCAGTTTCTGAAGGTGTTACATCGGCGGCCTCAGCCTGGTAGCCTTCGTCTTCGGCATCAGGGTCGAAGGTTTCCAGTTCGAGTTCTTCGTCTTTGATAACGGTGACGTCCTCGCCGCGTGCCTGACGCTCGGCTTCATCCTCGGTGCGGGCGACATTGACTAGGACGTTGACGGTGACTTCAGGGTGCAGCTGCAGTGCGACTTCGTGCAGGCCTAGCTCTTTGATGGGCCTGTTCAAGATGACCTGACGGCGGGCAATGGAGAAGCCTCCATTGGTGATGGCATCGGAAATGTCGCGGGTTGACACCGAGCCGTAGAGCTGGCCGGTGTCCCCGGCCTGACGAATGGCTACGAAGGACTTTCCGGCAAGCTTTTCGGCGACGGAATCGGCTTCCTTCTTGTGCTCAAGGTTGGCGGCTTCGAGTTGGACGCGCTGCGTTTCGAAGTAAGCGATATTTTCCTGCGTTGCGCGCATGGCTTTCTTCTGTGGCAGGAGGTAGTTGCGGGCATATCCGTTTTTGACGCTGACGACGTCGCCCATCTGGCCGAGGTGGCCGATTCTCTCAAGTAGAATGACGTGCATGGGGTTACTCCATTCGTTTGCGTTTCTTGGTCGTAGACATGTTGAAGGGGCTTGTTAATCGGGTGGCTTGGGGCCTTGAGGAGGGGGGGCGCGCATGAAGTCGCGTCGCAGAGGCGAAATAGGCTCGGTGATGCCAATGATGGCGATCAGTACGGAAAAGCCGGTGCTGAACATGATTAGGCCGAAATACACCGCCCAGAGCAGAGCAAACCGCCAAGGGTTAGTGCGCGTGACGTAATGGATCACGGCCAGCCCCAACATGATGAATGCGAGAAAGAACGCGCCGAATGCAGCTGAAGCTGCGCTACCTGGCATGTCGGTCAGAACCACTGAGAGCAGGATGCATGCGACGAGCACTAGTGATGCTCCGGACGGGAAGGTCATTGCTGAGATTTCGGGCCATGGCCTTTGCAGGTTGCCGGAGGCCTTTGCCACGTAGCTTGCCAGCCAGAATTGGAAGGCGACTATTGCGGTCATTCCGACCCCGGACAGCACCGGGAGCAGTGCTGACAGAATCCGGGTCATCGCGGCGATGTGTTCTTCTGGGATTTCGTCGCCGCCTGCCTGTTGTGCGAGGACTTGCTCAACGAGCGACCGCACCATCTCCTGAGTTCCCGCGCTGTCGCCGCCTAGTCGGACGAGGAGAGCAATCGACAAGACAGCGCCGATTGCCGCGCACCATAAAACTAGCCGGCCAACGGGGTACCACTGGGTATTTGTCGTGCCATCCGGAGCCTGCACGGTGCGATTGAGCATCGCGAGATACGTGAGCAAGACAGGTGGTCCGAAGTGGGTTCCAGCAGCCAGAAGTGCCGCCAGGGGTCCCGCGAGGGTGGCGAATGCGAGGACTCCTGTGACGGCGGCGAGGGCCGCAGTCGTCCAGCCCAGCGCCAAACCTACGAGATAGATGGGGAGGGGAGTTGCGACAACCAGAAGGAACTGCATCAACACTACCCCCGTTGTTGCTGAAATCAGCATGACGAGGGAGACGAGGCCGGCGGCGATACCTGCTAGTAGGTTTCGGGTCATGGTCTTATAGCTGTCCCGCGATTTCGCGGTTAGAGATGAGTCACCGGATCCCGGTCCTCAGCCCAACCCAATGTTGAGTGTGCCGCAGGAATTCGCTCCCCGACGGCTGTATTGCTATTTTATGATGTAGGGCAGGAAGCCCAGGAACCGGGCGCGCTTGATCGCGCGGGCCAGTTCACGTTGCTTTTTTGCCGAAACGGCTGTGATGCGGCTTGGAACGATTTTGCCGCGTTCTGAGACGTAACGGCTCAGCAGGCGCACATCCTTGTAATCGATCTTCGGAGCGCTATCGCCGGAAAACGGGCAGGTCTTGCGGCGGCGATGGAAGGGGCGACGGACTTGGGTCGACATTTTCTATTCTCCCGCTGGCGGGTTATCGCGTGGTTCGCGGTCAGGACGGTCAGGACGAGGTCCGCGCGGGCCACGGGGGCCGCCGCCTCGCCGGTCGCGGTCACCGCCGCGGGGACCACCGCGGCCGCCGCGGTCGTCGCGATCCTGCTTGCGCATCATCACCGAGGGTTCGGTTTCGAGCTCGTCCACGCGGATCGTCATGAAGCGGATGATGTCGGTTGACAGCCGCATACGCCGCTCCATTTCGTTGACGGCGGCGGCCGGCGCATCGAGATTGAGCATCGTGTAGTGCGCTTTGCGGGACTTCTTAATCTTGTAGGCGAGTGACTTAAGGCCCCAATGCTCCGAGCGGGCGACCTTGCCGCCGGCTTCCTCGAGGATATCGGAGAATTCTTTGGTTAACTGTTCGACCTGGGCGCTGGAGGCGTCCTGGCGTGCAAGGAAAACATGCTCGTAGAGCGGCATGTGGAATGACCTTTCTTTCCATTCATCATGTTGGTCCGGCGCATAGCCCCTTGCGGACCGGCACGCTTTGACGACCAAAGTCTGGTCGAAAAGCGGGGAAAGGCCCACCAGGATACCCACGAGAGTGGAGACACGGGAAGACAAGCCCCAAGGCTCTGCCATAATGCCCGAAAAACCGGGCATGTAGCCTTCCGTTCAGCCTCCAACCGGACGCGAGAGCGGAGTTATAGCCGGAACTGGTCCTGACGCAAGGGTCAAATCGGTGTTTGCGCGGGATCAACCACACCACTAGCCTAACAGTCTAGAACCGGCACCAGCGCTTGACTTGATGCGGAAAGCTGTGCTCTTGCCGCTGCCACTGATTTGTCAAAACTAAACCACACCAATTCAAGGGTAAAATGGCTACGGCATTCGTATTCCCCGGTCAGGGAAGCCAAGACGTTGGAATGGGCGCGCCGCTGGCGAAGGAATTCGCTAGCGCCAAGGCTGTTTTCGACGAAGTGGATGATGCGCTTGGTCAGAACCTCTCGGCGATTATTTGGGAGGGGCCCAAAGATGCGCTGACGCTGACCGAGAATGCTCAGCCCGCATTGATGGCTGTGTCTATGGCGGTCATGCGTGTGCTTGAAGCCGAGCACGGCTTTGTTTTGTCCGAGCGGGTGAAGTATGTGGCCGGGCATTCGCTTGGCGAATATTCGGCGTTGGCGGCCACGGGGGCATTGTCGATCTCAGATGCCGCCAGGTTACTGAAACTGCGTGGGCAGGCCATGCAACAGGCCGTGCCTGTTGGAAAAGGGGCTATGGCGGCGCTACTGGGTGTCAGCGTGGAGGTCGCCGAAAAGGTGGCGGCGGAGGCGGCTCAAGGCGGCGTTTGCCAGATCGCAAACGATAATGACCCCGCTCAAGTCGTTTTATCGGGGGATAAGTCAGCGATTGATCGCGTTGGCGAAATCGGGAAGGCGCACGGTGTTCGCCGGGCAGTTCCACTGCCGGTCTCGGCTCCGTTTCATTGCGTGCTGATGCAACCCGCGGCTGAGGCGATGGCGGAAGCGCTCTCGAAGGTCGAAATCAAGGCGCCGACAGTACCTGTTGTGGCGAATGTGCTGGCGGAGGCTGTTTCCGATCCAGCTGAGATCGTTACTCGGTTGATTGAACAGGTTACGGGCCGCGTGCGTTGGCGGGAGAGTGTTCTCTACATGACAGCGAATGGCATTACGGACGTCTATGAGATCGGCGCTGGCAAGGTGCTTGCTGGTATGGTCAAGCGGACGGCGAGGGACCTCAAGTCGGCGAGCATTGGTTTGCCGGAGGATGTCGCCGCGCACGCTCCGGCTGTTTGTGCCTAGTGCGGAACAGGCCGGTTCAATGAGGAATGAAATGACGGATATGTTCGATCTCACAGGTAAGAATGCCCTTGTTACCGGGGCGACGGGAGGTATTGGCGGTGCGATTGCAACAGCTTTTCACAAAGCTGGCGCGACAGTTGCCATCTCGGCGCGGCGCAAGGACAAACTCGATGAACTGGCCGCCGCGCTGGGTGACCGCGTGCACGTGCTGCCATGCGATCTTTCGAATCGCGAGGAGGTCGCGAAGCTTGTGGATGATGCGGTTGGGGCGATGGGCCGATTAGATATTATCGTCAACAACGCCGGGCTCACCCGAGACAACCTTTTCATGGTGATGAAGGACGAGGAGTGGGACGACGTCGTTGCCGTCAATATGTCCGCAACCTTCATGCTGATGCGGGCCGCATCGCGCCATATGATGCGCAATCGGTCAGGTTTTGGCCGGATTATCAATATTTCGTCGGTTTCTGGAGTCTTTGGAAATCCCGGACAAGCCAATTACGCGGCCTCGAAGGCTGGAATGATAGGAATGACAAAGTCACTGGCTCGGGAAGTGTCCTCGCGGGGAATTACGGCCAATTGCATCGCGCCAGGGTTTATTAAGACCGACATGACTGCCGCGTTGAACGAGAAGCAAACCGAGGAAATCTCTAAGATGATCCCGGCCCAGCGCTTTGGTGAGGCCGATGATATCGCTGCTGGAGCGCTCTATCTAGCGAGCGCGGCTGGCGGGTACGTCACCGGCCAGACGCTGCATATCAACGGCGGGATGGCCATGGTCTAAACGGTTGTACACCTCCGCGTCGGCGTCTTTTGCGGACGGGCGGGGCCCTTGGTGCTGATTTCACGACGTTTGTCGCGTCCCGTATCGCCAACTGGTCAAGCCTGATGAAGTGTGTTAACGAGCCTTCGCTTTACCGGCGGAGAGCCCCTCAAAGAGGGGCTTTCCAAAGCCAGTCGGTGGCAATGCCGCAAGCCCACACACTCACGGCAGCCTTTTATGAGGTTGCGCTCTGCAGGGCGGCTGAAACGGGGACTGAAGGAATTTGTCGAGCCGGGGCGGTGTCGGCAAGACGTTAAGCAAAGGAAGGAAGAGAATAAAATGAGCGAAGTCGCAGAGCGCGTGAAGAAGATTGTCGTCGAGCATCTTGGCGTGGAAGCCGATAAGGTCTCGGAATCGGCTAGTTTTATTGATGATCTAGGTGCGGACAGCCTTGATACAGTGGAACTGGTCATGGCCTTTGAAGAAGAGTTTGGCTGCGAAATACCGGATGATGCCGCTGAGCACATCCTGACAGTCGGCGATGCCGTGAAGTTCCTCGAGAAGAATGCCAACGCGGCCTAAACGGCCATGTGTGGTTTAGATATTGAGGGGGCGGCTTACCAGCTGCCGGGTTCACGGTTTGGGGGGCCTTGAAGCTACTCGCGCGAGGCTTCAAGACACCAACTGCTCTATTCGATGATGGTAGGCCGCACTTGCTTGCATGCCGCCGTTTTCGCTTACAGGAAAGGAAGCCATGCGTCGTGTGGTGATCACCGGGTTGGGACTTGTCACACCGCTCGGTTGCGGGGTGGAAGCCAGCTGGAACCGGCTGCTGGCCGGAAAGAGTGGCGCGCGGCGTGTGGAAGAGTTCGAGGTTGCGGACATTGCTTCGCAGATCGCTTGTTTTGTTCCGCGCGGCGATACTTCCGAGGGGTTGTTCAATCCAGACGACTGGATGGAGCCCAAGGAACAGCGCAAAGTCGATGCGTTCATCACGTATGCGATGGCGGCGGCTGACCAGGCCATTGCGGATTCTGGTTATGAACCGGACACGCCCGATAAGCAGGAGCGGACAGGGGTTTTGATCGGATCTGGGATCGGTGGGTTGAGCGGCATCGCGGACACTTCGATCCTATTGAAGGAAAAGGGCCCCCGGCGCATTAGCCCGTTCTTCATTCCCGGCCGCCTTATCAACCTTGCCTCGGGGTACGTCTCCATCCGGCATCAGCTGAAGGGGCCCAACCATGCGGTTGTCACGGCCTGTTCAACAGGCGCACACGCGATTGGCGATGCGTCGCGGCTGATACAACTTGGTGATGCTGATGTGATGGTGGCCGGTGGTACAGAGAGTCCGATCTGCCGCATTGCCCTGGCGGGTTTTGCGGCGTGCCGGGCGCTCTCCACCGGGTTCAATGACGATCCGCAAAGGGCATCGCGACCTTACGACAGAGATCGTGACGGGTTTGTTATAGGGGAGGGCGCGGGAATTGTCGTTTTAGAGGACTATGAGCACGCCAAGGCGCGCGGCGCGCGTATCTATGCAGAGGTTATCGGCTACGGCCTATCGGGTGATGCCTACCACATCACCGCACCTGCTGAAGATGGCGACGGTGCCTTCCGTTGCATGAAGGCGGCACTTAAGCGTGCCGGCGTCGAGGCCGGCGATATTGACTACATCAATGCTCACGGGACATCGACGCCGATGGGCGACGAGATTGAGCTGGGAGCGGTTGAACGGTTGTTCGGCAATACGGCGGCGAAGCTCTGCATGTCGTCGACAAAGTCGGCGATCGGTCATCTTCTGGGTGCCGCAGGTGCGGTTGAAGCCATCTTCTCAACCTTGGCCATCCGCGACAATGTAGCCCCACCGACATTGAATCTCGACAACCCCTCCGTCGAGACCTCGATCAACTTGGTTCCGCGTGATTCGAGGAAAACAGAGATCAATACGGTTTTGTCCAATTCCTTCGGTTTCGGAGGCACGAATGCCTCGCTGATTCTGCAGAAGGTTGCCTGAAGCTTGGGACTTGCCGGGACCCACGAAATACGGTGGTTTGACAGGCCATTGGGGGCGTGCGGCCTACTTGGCGCCAAAGGTGCTGCCTTGTTGATGCCGGAATTTTCACGCTCCAATCGCCATGCAGTTGCTCCGGCCAAGGGGTGTGCGCGTTATTGGGTTATGGAGAGGGGAACTGTCGCGTGAGCGCGAAAATTGTGGTTAGCGCGGAGCAGAATGCTTGCGTCAGAGCCGCTATTGTCGCTGGTGATGTTTTCTAGAGTTTCGCGATGTGACGTAGGGGATTCGCCCGGAGAAGCGTTTGGGTTGCCGCGGTCAGCGAAGGAATTTGCGATGAGCGTGCGAAAACTGGAACCTGAATTGCCGGATCCGCATCGGTCAATTCGTCCACGCAGTCCTGCAGAGATGCTGGAACCGTCTCGAGCACCGGCGCGGCCCAGAGGGCGCCGCCGGCGGCGCGAATCTGGTTCGTTCAGCCGCTGGGTGCGGTTTGTCAGCAGCGTCTTCACTGGGATTGTACTGATTTTTGGCGTGCTGGGGCTTGGTGTGTTTGTCCTCCAGCATCAGTTTGCCGCCGCGGGCCCTCTGGCCGACGAACGCACGGTCATCATTCCACGTGGTGAGGGACGCCTGGAAATCGCGGCCCGATTGGAACGCGAGGGCATTATCTCCAACCGCTGGTCTTTCATCGTCAATCATTTGATCCACGCGAGACTGGTGGGCGAGCGGCTTGATATGAAGGCCGGCGAATTTCGCTTGAAGGCCGGCGCCAGCATGAAGCAGGTGCTCAATACGTTGGTCGAGGGGCGGTCAGTTGAATACAAGATCACGCTGCCCGAGGGGCTGACCAGTCAGCAAATCGTAGCCCGGCTGCAGGCCGATGAGAATCTGACAGGAGAGATACTGACGATCCCACCGGAGGGTTCCTTGTTGCCGGATACTTACCCCTATTCGCGCGGGAAGGATCGGGAGTCGTTGCTCGACTCTATGTCGAAGGCGCAGCAGGCGTTCCTGGAGGGTCTCTGGGAAAAGCGTCAGCCGGACTTGCCCATCAATAGCCTCGAGGAAGCGGTCATTCTGGCATCGATCGTCGAGAAGGAAACCGCGGTTGCTGAGGAACGTGCGCTGACGGCAGCGGTGTTCATGAACCGGTTGCGTAAGGGTATGCGGCTGCAGTCGGACCCGACGATCATCTATGGCATCGTCGGTGGCCAGGGGAGCCTGGGCCGGCCGATACGCAAATCAGAGATTCAAGCCAAGACGCCTTACAATACCTACAAGATCAACGGTCTCCCTCCGACGCCTATCTGCAACCCTGGACGCGAAGCAATCCTCGCAGTCCTCAATCCGGCGGCGACAAAAGCTCTTTACTTCGTCGCGGATGGGACCGGAGGGCATGCGTTCTCAGACACGCTGCGGCAGCATAATGCGGCAGTCGCTCGCTGGCGCAAGATTGAACGGAAGCGCGCGAAAGAGGCAGCCGAAAGGGCTGCGGCGGATGCGGCGGCTGGGCCTGTGACGACAATTTCGGCAGAGTCCGCTCAACGATCGATCCTTCCCTTAGAATCCTCGGTTGTGAATTCGGGAACTTCCGGCACAAAGCCCGTTAGTTCCCCGCCGACGGCGGTGACCGACTCAACCGGCGGAATGCCACTACCGCATAGAAAACCCCGTTAGCCCACGGCAGCGATTTATCGTTTGTCGTACTGCATGATTAGTCTTAGGTCATGGCCAAAGTCGCTATCCCTGGGCCATGTAGTGCGATTGTGCCTTGGCCCTGTGGGCCGCATTTTGTTTCAGAGGTTTCCAATATGCCCGTTCACAGCATGACAGGCTTTGCGCGTACTGAGGGGGGCTCGGACCTCGTGAGCTGGTACTGGGAGCTGCGGAGCGTCAACGGAAAGGGTTTTGACCTTCGTCTGCGGTTGCCGCAAGGCCTTGAGTCCTTGGAGCCGAAGCTTAGAACTTTGGGGTCCAAGAAGGTCTCAAGAGGAACGTTGCACGCGTCGCTCGTCATGGTGCGGCAGCAAGGAGATGTTGAGGTGCGGCTGAATGAAGCCGTTCTGAAACAGGTTGTCAGTGCAGCAGAGCGGGTGTGCGTACTAACTGGGGGGACTATGCCGGACACAGCCAGTTTGCTGGCACAGCGGGGCGTTCTCGATGTCGTGGACCTTGAGGCGGGAACGGCAATCGCTGAGGAAGAGGGAGAGGGGATTGTCTCGGGGTTCGATCGCGCACTTGACGCGTTGCTGTCGTCTCGGGCCGGTGAAGGCGCACGGTTACAGGCGATCGTGGGGGCGCAGGTCGATGAGATTGAACGGTTGGCGGATTTTGTGGAGGCCGCACCGGCACGCAGCGTTGAGGTCATCCGCCAGCGGTTAGCCGATCAAGTCGCTCGATTACTGGCAACCGAACAGAAATTGGAGCCTGAGCGGCTGCATCAGGAGGCCGTTTTGATCGCCACTCGTGCCGATGTCGAAGAGGAGCTGAAGCGGCTGAGATCGCATGTCGCCGCGGCGCGGGATTTGCTAAATGAGGGGGGCGTCGTTGGTCGGAAGTTTGACTTTCTGGCGCAGGAGTTTCAGCGCGAAGCTAATACGCTATGCTCGAAGTCAAATGATGCCTCGATTACCGAGCGAGGTCTTGCGATGAAGGTCAAGATTGATCAAATGCGTGAGCAGGTTCAAAATCTTGAGTAACGAAATGACGGATCCCCTGGCAACGCTGAAGCGTCGCGGTCTCTTGTTGGTTTTGTCGTCGCCGTCGGGGGCTGGTAAAACAACTTTGGCGCGGCAGCTACTGGAAGCAGAAGGAGATGCGTTGCAGTTGTCAGTTTCTGTGACAACTCGGCCGATGCGTCCAGGAGAGACCGACGGCGAGGACTATTGGTTCATTGACGAGGCTCGCTTTGGCCAGATGCGCGAAGGCGGTGAGTTGTTGGAGTGGGCGCGGGTCTTCGGCAATTCTTATGGAACGCCCCGGCAGGACGTTGTGGATGCTGTTGTAGCAGGTCGTGACGTACTCTTTGACGTTGACTGGCAAGGTGGCCGCCAGCTTGCCGAGAACATGCCAGAAGATGTTGTCCGGGTGTTCATTTTGCCACCTAGCGCGAAGGTGCTGGAGGCTCGTCTCAAAAGCCGCAATCAGGATAATGCGGATGTCATTGCGGTGCGGATGGCGCAGGCGTCCAAGGAAATCAGCCATTGGATCGAGTATGAATATGTCATCGTCAATGCGGACATCGATCAAAGCTTTGAACAGTTGCGGGCGGTTCTTGCCGCGGAACGCCTGAAGCGTGAGCGCCGGATGGGGGTGGTAGATCTCGTAGAGCAGCTGCGGCGCGATTTGGATGAAAGTTTCAGGGGCTGAATGAGGTGACCGGGCGTGGCGGGCGCAGTCTGCGTGAGTCAAGTTCCGTCGAAGGCAGCGGCGAGCTGGGCGAACTGCTCAACGGTAAGATCCTCGGCCCTGAGTGTTGGTTCAAGGGCGCATTTTTCGAGCAATAACTCTGGCATTGGCGTCAGGGCCTTCAGGCTCTGGCGGATCATTTTGCGCCGCTGGCCGAAGGCGGCGGCTGTGACGCGGGCCAAAGTCTTGACCGAGGCGGCAGGTGTTGGGTTCTGACGGGGCGTGAACAGGACGACGGATGAGCTGACCTTCGGTGGAGGCGTGAAGGCTTCGGGTTTGAGTTTCAGCACAACCTGCGGGATCGTTCGCCACTGTGCCAGCACGGCAAGTCGTCCGTAGGCCTTGGTGCCGTGACCGGCGACGATGCGATCGGCGACCTCCTTCTGGAACATCAAGGCCATGCGTTGATACCAGGGCGGCCAGGGTTCGGTTTCCAGCCATCCAACGAGCAAGCTTGTTGCGATGCCATAGGGCAGGTTGGCGACGATAATCACGCCGCCTGTCTGCGTGCCAATGCGCTCTGACCAGTCGGTATCGAGCGCGTCGCCCAAATGGACTTCGAGTCGTCCTGGGTAGGCTGCCGAGATCTCGGCTAGGGCGGCCTGACAACGTTCATCGCGCTCGACGGCGATGACGCGCTCTGCGCCTTCCATCAATAGTGCGCGCGTGAGGCCGCCTGGGCCAGGGCCGATTTCCACGACAAGACTATCTTCGAGTGGCCCGGCGGTGCGCGCTATGCGCCGGGTGAGATTGAGATCGAGGATGAAATTCTGACTGAGGGTTTTGCGGGCGCTGAGACCGTGCCGGCGGATGACTTCCCTGAGCGGCGGGAGTGGATCGTCCGGTTTGTCCGCGTTGCCGCCGCCGCGGTTTGAAGGTGTCATGCGGTGTTCGCTGCAGCGTGCCGCGCGGTGATCTGGGCGGCGAGTTTGAGGCTTTCAATCAGGCTTTGGGGTGAGGCCTTGCCGGTGGAGGCTATATCAAAGGCGGTGCCATGATCGGGTGACGTGCGCACAAAGGGCAGTCCGAGCGTAACGTTTACGCCGGTGTCGAAAGCCAGTGTCTTTACTGGGATCAGGGCTTGGTCGTGGTACATGGCTATTGCAGCGTCGTAGCCCTGGCGGGCGGTGTCATGGAACATGGTATCGGCGGGATGCGGTCCGGTCACATCGATGCCGGCTTTGTGTAACTTCCGGAGGGCGGGGATGATGATGTCGTCTTCCTCCGACCCCAGGGCGCCAGACTCGCCGGCATGCGGATTGAGGCCTGCCACCGCCAGGCGCGGATGGCGGATGCCAAAGCTCCTCTGCAGGGCGGCAGCGGTTATTTGGATGGTCTTTTCAATCAGTGCTGTTGTCAAAGTCTCGGGCACGTCCGCGAGAGGAATATGTACGGTGACGGGAACCGCACGCAGTTGCGGGCAGACCAGCATCATCACAGGAGTGTTCTGCGCGGATGGATCATGGAGCTCTGCCAGGGCCGCCAGGTATTCGGTGTGGCCAGGATGCTTGAAACCTGCCTGGTAGAGGACGGATTTGGCGATTGGATTGGTGACGACAGCGGCGGCCTGTCCCCGGTACACCTGAGTGACAGCGTGTTCGATGGATGAAAGCACGGCGCCCGCGTTGACGGGGTCAGGTTCGCCTGGAATACAGTGCGCCCGCAGGGCAAGGGGAATGACGGGCAGTCGGTCTTTGAAAACCTGCCGGGCGTCAGTGAGATTGTCTGTGACGTGCAAGGGCGCCTGGAGACCGAGATCGGCGGCGCGACGCTTAAGCAGGTCAGGGTCCGCGTGCACGGCGAACGGCGGCACGCTGCGCGTGTCGCGCACTACCCATGCCATCAACGTGATGTCGGGGCCGATGCCCGACGGTTCACCCATAGTCAGGGCCAGTGGCGGGATAGGCGGCTGGTTAGTCTGGTGCGTCTGTTCGATCGACACTCATCGGTACTCGATATGGGCGTCCCGGCGAAGGTCACTGAGGTGGCGCTGGGCCAGAACCTGAAACTCGCGTTGACGCAACCGCTCTGCGGCGGCATCGCGCTTGGTCTTGTCGGCTTCGACAGTCTTACGCCCGCATAGCACCCACAACTCAACACCGCCAGGCCCAACTGCTGGAGGCAGCATTTCGCCTTCGCTGGCGTTGATCAACATGGTCCGGGTCGGTTCCGGGATCCTGGATGCTTCGGTCGGGCCAAGATTTGAGAAACGGGCTCCGCCTGCCTGTTTGGCCAAGCTGCCGGTCATCGAACAACCGGTGAAGCTTGCTCTGAGCTTGCTTGCCTCCTGAAGTCGCCGGGCTAGCTCTGCCTGACCGAGGTTCTTTGCAAATAGCAAAGTTACGCGCTGGACGTTGAGTTCGGTTTTGTCGTCCGCGTTTGTCGTGGCGATGGCGCGGTCAAGGTCGCGGGTGGTAATGGCGATCTGGTGGCCGAACTGTCTGCGAATGACATTACGCCAGGAGATCATGGCCTTGAAACGGGACTTCATGGTGCTGATACCCGCGCCCATGGACTTCATATGCTTGTCGAATTTTTTCAGGTCCATTTTGTTACGCTGGGCGATGCCCATGAGGATCTTGTTGATTTCTTCCTTGTCGGCGACGACGTTGAGCCGTTTGGCTTCCTGGATCTTCAACCGCTCCTCGATCAGCTCGTCGAGTGCTTTCTTACGCAGGCCTGGCAATACGCTCTTGCGGGCGCTGGCGACTGCGCGCTGCTGCAAGGACTTAGCGTAAGACTTTTTGCGGCGCTCGAAAATCGCGAGTATCTGCTCTTTCGATTTGCCGGGGTTGGCTTGAATGATTTCACGCAGGATGGCGCGCAGGCGATCAGTGGTGCTCTTGGATTTGATGAGGCTTTGGAAGTTTGTTTTGGCCTTCTTCTGGATTCCCGATGCACTCAGACCGAGATAGCGCTGGCGCTGCTCGACTTCGTAATTGGTTATTGGTTCGTCGTTGACGAGTACGGCGATGCCCTGCGAGCGGACGCGGTGAATGAGACCTGTTTCAGTGGTGGCGAGTTTGGTTAGGTTGCCTACCAGGGGGCTGCCAGGACCAGCGGCGGTCGCTGCTGTTGAGAATGCTGCGGTTGCTGCTAGGAGCGTGGCGCCTGCGACTAGGATGTAACTGCGTGAGTTCATGGCTGTGGTCGGATCATGAGACATGACGAAGGCTCATCCTTGCTTAGTTCGAAGATTTTAAACGCGCGTTTGCCGTGCCTCAGCAGGAAAAGGCAGGCATTATAGTTGTTTGCAACGATTCTCGGGAGATTGCAGGCCTTCAGCGCGACTTATCCGCGTCAAGGATGGCGCCACGCGACGGTCCAATCCCGGAATGATTGCCGAACCGTCTTGCATGTGTTCGGCGAGATCATGGCCATCGGGACCAGCGCCGCTCATGTGATGTGGATCAGTGGCGGTTGCCGAAGAGGCCTCAGTTCTCTTCGGCAGTGTCGCTCGACGAGAAAATATCGGTCTTGTAGTCGACCAGGCCAAGGTGCTTGAACTCAAATGCCAAGTAGACTGTGCGATCCGGGTCTAGGTCTTCGCTCTCGTAGAGGCGTTCCGTGTAAGACGCCGTCAGTACGAAGCATTCATCGGCGTAGCGTAGTCTGACCCCGTCCGAGAGCAGGAAGTCGTCGTCGATGTCGTAGCGGATTTGGCCTGTGACGCTCCACCGTTGAGTGAGTTGGAGCCCGAGCGATCCGGAGATTTCCTGCTCCGATTTATCGATGCCCAACTCTGGATCAGCCGAGGTGTAGCTGTATGAGCTGCTTGCGGTGACGGGCCCGAAAGTTGCGTTAGCAAAGAGGTCTTCCCGCCGCAGAGCCATCGAATTCTCATCAAAACGGCTCTGCGCGAGAAGGCGGAAGTTGTCTATCGGGGCGACGTACGCACCCAGGATGTAATCGGAACGCGTTGTCTCCAACCCGCTTGAGGGATTGAGGACGAATTGCTCAACAACCCGACCGTTTCGGTTGACATACGCAACTCTTCCGGGGTCGGCAAACGGGTTTTCGCCTGACAGCTGGAAGCTCTGCCCCCCAAGCAAGCGAGCATAACCACCCGTGTGAAGCTGGAATGTGTACTGGACACCAGCGTTCGCCCGAGTCCCGGTCTCAATGCGGTCATAGCCGGAAAACTTATCAATCTCGAATAGGTTGGTGTCGTCAAACACCAAGCTCTTAGCATCCTCATTAGGCCTATTCCGTCTCGGATTGGCTTGAGTCCGAGCTATGATTTGTCCAATCGGCTCGATGGTATGCGAGGCCCGCGTGGTTGTTGCAACCCAGGGGTAGGCTATGGTGGCGCCAGCGGCGGCAACTCCGTGCGCGGCCGTCTCGTCTTCAAGCTGATCAGTACCCAAGTTGCTGGGGTCAGCGGCGAATGGGTCCTGGTAGTTACGGAATGTGGTGAAGTCCCCACGCACGTTGGCGAATGGTGTGTATGTGATCCCGATGCGGTCGATGAGGCGGCGGCGCCAGGTTAACTCTGTGACAGCTCGTGTGGAGTCCTGGTTGAAATTGGTCCGACCGTCGCTATTGGCGATAATGTCATCGCGGCTCAGGCTGTATAGGTTTGAATCCCAGCGTAACTCGCCGCCGACGACGGGGTCGTCGAAGACGTAATTGTAGTCAATCAGCGGATGAACCCGGCTCTCCGAGTTCGGCGCGTCATCCAAAAGAAGGCCGCCAAAATGGTACAGTGTCGTGCCCAGATAGTTCCGGTCCGAAAGGCCTTTGAAAAACACCTGATTGACTCGGTCGGTGACCAAGCGTCCATCGAACCCATAAAAACGGCGGAATGTATCATCACTTTCGAGGGTCACGTCCCAGCCGAATTTCCACCAGCTCGCCAGTGAGAACAGGCCCTTTGTTTCAAGGGTTCCACGCCAGCCTTCCAGATTTTCTTTTTCGTCTTCAGTGAGCTTGCTTGGAAGTCCGCCCCGGCGCTGGTCGATACCCGCCATGTTGATCAGGTATTCCCCATTGGCCAGGCGGTGACGCCATTGGCCCTGGTACATGGCGCCCTGCTGGGTCATGAAGCGCGGCGCGAAGGTAAAGTCGTAGTTCGGCGCCAGCGCAAAATAGTACGGAATCGTGGTGTTGAAGCCGAGTTCGGAAGACGTGCCGAAAGACGGGGCCAGGAAGCCTGAACGACGTTTCACTGACGGGTCTGGATGCTGGAAGTAGGGCAGATAAACGATCGGCTGACCAAAGAACTCGAACTGGGCGTCGTTATAGGTGATCGTTGCCTCCTGTTTGTCGTGGATGATCCGACGTGAGGAGATGCACCACAGCGGCGGCCTGTCGCCTTCTGACTTACAGGGCGTGAATTTGGCGTCTGAAAACTCCGTGACGTTGCCTTCCCTGCGCGTGGCTTGGCGGGCGGCGATGCGCGTGTCGTCCTTGGCGACAACGCTGAGTGACTGGACAAAGCCGTCGCGGAAGTCGTCGGTCAGAGTGTAGGCGTCGGCGCGGATGATGCTGCCGTTGGGTTCGCGCAGGATGACATTTCCAAGCGCGTTCAGCGTGTTCGCGGACTGGTCGTAAACGACTTCATCGGCCGTCAGCACATAGTTGTTGTAGTAGATTTCGACGTTGCCGCGCGCGATGACGTTGTTGCCGGAATTGTCGTAAATCAACTGATCGCCCTGCAGATAGAGAGGCTGCGAGCGGTCGATCTTGGTCGAGGGAAGAAGATCACCACTGGGCTTCTTGAACGTGGTTTTCTTGCCTGTCTTGTTGGTAATGCTGGGATCTTGGGCGAGTGCAGGTGACGCGACGGTCAACGCGCAGAACGCGGCCGCAATGCAGGCTAGGGTGCTGACAAACCCACCTCGCCACCGATTTAATGCCGGTGTTGGAGTTTTCCCCCTTGCGAAGTCAGGCATTACAGCGCGCCCCAAGCCGCAGTGGTTCTGCGGATCTCGCGCCAAATGCGTCACTCAACCGTCCTCCTGGTGCAACAACACCGTCAGCGAGATCAGGATCACAAGTAGGATGGGGAGCCAGACCGCCGCCCAAGGCGGCACCAATCCAGCGACCCCGATCTGTCGAGATACTTCAGCAAACAAGAAGAACCCGAGACCCCCGATCATTCCGGTGATCACCATAGTCTGAATGCCGCCGGACCGGAATGACCGCAACGACACAGTCGCGGCCAAAAGAACCATGGCTACACACAGTAATGGGCGGGATAGTAGGAGTTCGTACTGGATATGCAGTCGAGCGGCAGAAAGATTCGCCTTTTCAGCGACTTCTATGAGCCCAGGTAGGTCCCAGAAGGAGACAGAAATGACTGTCCCCAGCGCGTCTTGGACGCGTTCCGGTGTCAAGTAGGTTGATAAGATATACGTGTCGTATTTTACAGGCTTTCTGGCGGGGGCTGTGACCCAGGCTTTGTTGAACTGCCAATAGCCTTCTTTGAGTTCGGCCGACTTGGCATCGATATGCTCAACGAATTTTCCGTCCGGATCGTAGACGAGCGCATTGACAACCGTGAGCTGCAGGCCCTGTTTGGATGCGTGTGCGGCGGTCAGCACCGACTGGCCGTCCACGCCATTCTGGCGCAGCCAGGACTCACCGGATTTGGCGCGCAATAGGTTGGCCTCCCGCCCGAATGCCTTGGCGAACAGCAGTTCAGACTCCTCCCGGGCGGCGGCGGCAATCGGATTGTAGAGGACCGTTGTGAGAGTGCCCAAGATGAAGGCCAGGATGATGGCGGGGCGAAGGAACTGCCATACCGACATTCCACCGGCGCGCATCACGGCAAGCTCGCTCTTACGGCTGAGGAACAAAAGGGTCGAGATCGAACCAACTTGGACTGCGAATGCGAGCAGGAATTCCGTGTAGGCGGGCAAGCGGAGCACTGTGATCCACACTAGAAGCCAAGCAGGGACAACGTTTTGTTCGTCGTACTTGCCGGCCTGCCGCAACAGCTCGACAAAGTCGATCATGAAAATCAAAACCGAACAAAGGCCGAACGTGCCGAGGATGGCCGTGAGGAACTTACGAGCAAGGTACCAGTTGAGTGTCGAGCCCAGCATCACAGCCGTTCCGCCCCGCTGAAGCTGGTCGCGGGCAGGTCTCTGCCGGCCTTGGTTCGGGGTTTGCGGAGGCGCGAAAGCCTTTCAATGAGAGGCCCGAAAACTTCCGCCATGCGATCGCTGAGGAGGCGTGTCTTTCGTGGCTTGGCGTTATAGATGATTTGGAGCATTGCAGCGCCGCTGGCGACGACCGGAATGACGTAGAACAAAGGGATAAAAACCGGGTTCATTACGACCAGGTTGTTGACGGCAAGTCCGGTCATTCGGCAGCCAACGGCGACAATGAAGCCGATCACCATGCGTTCGGTTCGCGCCTGCCGGGTGGACTGGGCCTGACCGGCGGCGGCCAAAGCGATGAGAATGAATGTGATGGGGTAGAGCGGGTTGGAGAGGCGCTCATGCAACTCGGCTCGAAACATGCCGGGCTTGTTGTTAAAGAGTTTGTCGTCGGGATCGGGATTGACGAGTTCGGAATAGTAGCGTTCGCGCGGTTTGAGGTGGAAACTGGCGCCGTCCGAGCGATCCAGGCGATCGAGGTCAATGATGTACTTGTCGAACTCGATGATCTGTGCCGGATCGTCTGTTTTGGGGCGGCGCAGAATGTGGCCCTTGGACATTACGAGGTAGGCCGTCGGGTGCTGCTTCACGATCTGACCTTGCTCGGCGAGGTAGGTTTGCCTGTCCTGGCGTTTGCGGTTGTCATTGACGACTAAGCCGAGCAATTCGCCGTTGTAGCCGCGTTCTCGAATGTGGAAGGTCAAGCCTTTTTCGGGCGTTGAGAAGCGGCCGGGCTGCATGACTTGGGTTAAAAGGTCTGTGCGCATCTGGACGATGTATTCGCGCAGCAGCCGGAGGCTCCAGGGCATGCCAATGTGATTGACGAAGCTGACCGCGACGGTGACGAGAAGTGCCAGCGCGATCAAAGGTCTGGCGATGTTCCAAACGGTCGCCCCGGCGGCTGTCATGACGATCAGTTCGCTGTCTCCGTTGAGGCGATTGAGGATGTGAAGAGCAGAAATCAGCAGGGCAAACGGGGCAATAATCGCCAGCAGATTGGGAAGGGCCAGCGTTGTCATCTTGATCAGCATCCAGGCGTCCTGGCCCTGAGACGTGACGACATTGAGCTGCTTCAGCGCCAGAGCAATCCATACGATGCCGCCGAGCGACGCCAGAATGAGAAGCAAGGCGGCTGCCGTCTGCTGAAAGACGTATCGAAAGATGATTGTCATGAAGTCGCGGTGGCTCCCGTCACCGGTTTGCTCTTGTCTTCGTGCCCCAAGATTGACCCTACGATTGTTCGGGGCCCCGTGATGCGTCAATTCCCGTTAACGTGAGCTTGGATATCGCTCGTCACACAGCAGGATGGCGGAATTTCGGCCCATTTAGGTACTGCAAGAAAGGTTGGGGACAGTGTGTGAATAGTGTTACAGCTCCTCACTCCTCTACATGACGAGTCGCGCGGCACGATGAGGCTGATTGGCGGTCGTTAGGTGGCGGTTTGCTAACTTGATCTTGGGCACGTGCTGGCTCATCCTTGGCTGTCACTCAAGCAGCTGGTGCAACTTTGGCATGATCTGTATGTGATCCGCAGTCGCGGGGCGTTCCTGTTGGCGTGCCGCTTGCCCATTCTCTCGTCCGCCCCAATCTACAAGGCGGCTTTTTTGCATTACAATCAAGGAGAACCTGATGCCTGCATCGCCGGCTGATCGCCTGGAGATCACGTTTGCTTCACTAAAAGAGAAGCGCGCAGAGGTTGTCGGCCTTGTCGTCGGTGAGGGGCCTGAGTTTCCGCCAATAGTGAAGCAGCTGGACGATGATGGGGATGGTATCTTGAGTCGGGCCGCCGAGGCAGCGGCTTTCAAGGGAAAGGCGAAGAGTTCGGCCGAAATCTTGGCGCCGACAGGGCTCAAGGAGAAGCGCGTCGTGCTGTTCGGGGGCGGAGATCCCGAGACGGCGGAAGAGAATGACTGGGTGATGCTGGGAGGTGCCGTTGGGGGCAAGCTACAGGCTGCCAACCCGAAGACGGCGAGCCTTGTCGTTGAGATCGACGGAGAAGCTAAGCTTCCAGAGCATGAAATCGCGGCGGCTATTGCGCTGGGTGCCCGCCTGCGCGGTTACAAGTTTGACAAATACATCACGAAGAAAGAGTCGGATGAGGATGGCCCCAAGGATAACGGGCTGACCAAACTGGTCGTGCATTGCTCTGAACCAAAGAAGGCAGAGAAGGCCTTCGCCGGGCGGAAGGCGATCGGCGATGGTGTGATGCTGGCGCGGGACCTTGTCAACGAGCCTGCCAATGTTCTTGGTCCTGTTGAGTTCGCCGAACGGGCCGAAGCGCTTGAGAGTGTGGGCGTGGAGGTCGAGGTCCTCGACGCCAAGGACATCAAGAAGAAGAAGATGGGTGCCCTGTTGGCAGTTGCTCAAGGTAGCAGCAGGCCGGCCCGTGTCGTTGTCATGCGTTGGAACGGCGGCAAGAAGAGTGAGGCGCCGGTTGCGTTCATCGGCAAGGGCGTTGTGTTCGATACTGGCGGCATTTCCATCAAGCCGTCCGCCGGCATGGAAGACATGAAAGGGGATATGGGGGGAGCGGCCTGTGTCGTCGGATTGATGCATGCGTTGGCTGGGCGCAAGGCAAAGGTCAACGCTGTGGGTCTGATCGGTTGCGTGGAGAACATGCCTTCAGGCGATGCCACTCGGCCGGGCGATATTGTTACTTCGATGTCGGGTCAGACGATCGAGGTGCTCAATACCGATGCAGAGGGCCGGTTGGTGCTGGCGGATGTCATGCACTATGCGCAAGAGCGCTTTGAACCTCAGATGATGGTGGACCTGGCGACGCTGACGGGAGCCATCATGGTTGCGCTCGGGAAATCCTATGCCGGCCTTTTCTGCAACAATGATGATTTGGCCGAGGGGATTCTTGAGGCGTCGGGGGCAACGGGCGAGAAGACCTGGCGTATGCCGCTCGACAAGACCTTTCACAAGATGATCAACTCCAAGAATGCGGATGTGAAGAACCTTGGTGGCCGCTGGGGTGGTGCCTGCACGGCAGCCGCGTTCCTGGAACGCTTTGTCTTGGACAAGGATACGCCGTGGGCGCACATCGATTTGGCTGGAACGGCAATGGATGCTCCCAAGAACGAGATCAGCCAGAGTTGGGGTTCTGGGTGGGGTGTGCGCCTGCTTGATCGCCTGGTGGCGGACAAATATGAGGGCTGATCCGACCTGCTGATGTCGGATTAGTTATCTGATGATTCAATGTGGAACATGCGTTATTTTCCATAATATGCGTTATGCGAACACCTCGGGGCTAGGCCCGTGGGCCTTCGACAGTGGGAATCGCGCTTTGAAGTTCGGCTTTTGTGGCGGCGCTCAGGGGCGTCGCCGCTCCACCCAGCGCACGGCCTCGGCGAGAGCCAGAGCATAGATGGCGACGATGAATCCCGTGAGGACGTTTACCGAGAAGATGAGGCTCAGCACCTGGGCCCACTCCAGAGGCATCAGCGTCGACAGCAGCGTGGCGATGACGCTGTCGATGTATTGCTTCAGATTGAAGATCAGGTCGCTCACTTGCTCGATGGATGGCTTGGCGGGCATGTCGAAGACAAGTTGGCGACCGACGTCAACAAGGGTCGGGACCTTGACGTGGCCCAGCGCGGCAGCGAATGCGACGGCGCATGAGAAAACCAAACCCAACGGCACCGCCAGCCGAAAGAACCCCCATCGGGCCGGTTTCGCCCCGAATGTGATTGAAAGCCGCCTGAGCACGCTGGTGCCAGCGTAGATGGCGGCGGCGAAGCATACCGCCACCGCAAAACGGCGTTCGTCGTCGTTGCCCGCAAAGGTCAAAAGAGCGACGAGGCCTGCCACCAGACCTTTGAGCAGTGAATCTCCGCAGGCCAGCGCACGCAAGCCGAAAAGGAAGCGGGGGCGTTCGGCGTCGAAGTAGAAGGGGTATTCGTGCTTGAGGCGTGCGTAATCGAGATGCAGTCCGAGAGCGAAGGCGAAGAGCGCCGTGGCTGCGGCAAACGCGTAAGGATATTTCCATCCCGCCCAAGCGATCGCTGCGATGGCCGCCAGCTCGGCTGCCATGATGAGGGCGTTGACGGCAACGCGCAGGACGATCATACCGGCTCCCGTACAGATTGCGTCAGGTGCTGAAGCGCGCCTTACGCGGTTCCCCCTTTGGATCCCCTTTAGGCTAGCGGAATTACAATCCCGTGACCAAGCCCGTCCCGAGCAGAAAAACAATTGATGACCTTGTGCAGGTGATGGCCGCTCTCAGGACGCCTGGGACAGGCTGCCCATGGGACCTTGAGCAAACGTTCAAGACAATTGCCCCTTACACGCTTGAGGAGGCCTTTGAAGTTGCGGATGCGATAGAACGTGATGATCTCGTCGACCTGAGAGAGGAACTCGGCGATCTTCTGCTGCAGGTGGTTTATCACGCGCGGATGGCCGAAGAGGCCGGTAGGTTCGATTTCGCGGACGTGGCCGATGGCATTGCGCGAAAGATGATCCGGCGGCATCCGCATGTCTTCGGGACGCCGCAGGAGCGTGCGGCAGGACCGCAAAAAGGATCCTGGGACCGTATCAAAGCCGCGGAAAGGGCCGGGAAAGCAGCTGCCAAAGGGCTGGGCTGCAGTGCTGGATGCGATAAGGCCGGTTTGCTTGAAGATGTGCCGGTGGGGTTGCCGGCCTTGTCGCGGGCAGTGAAACTTCAAGACAAGGCGGCCAAGGTGGGTTTTGATTGGCCATCCCTGCAGCCTGTCTTTGACAAGATGCGGGAAGAGCTCGCTGAGCTTGAAGATGTTGCGCTGGGCGCTGATCCCCGCGGCGCTCAACAATGCGTTGCCAGCGAATCGGTTGTCGCATCATCGAGGCAGCGGATTTCAGAGGAGTTCGGTGACCTTCTGTTTGTTATGGCCAACGTGGCTCGTCACCTGAAACTTGATCCGGAGGCGGCGCTGCGCGGGGCCAACGAGAAGTTTCGCCGGCGCTTCGCTTATATCGAAGAACGGCTTGCCGATGATGGCCGCAGTCCCTTGGACAGTGATCTGCTGGAGATGGACGGGCTGTGGGAAGAAGCAAAGGTTCGCGAGCGCGAAGAACCGTAGGCGGGCCGTTGCAGGCTACTCGACGCGCAGCTGGCGGGTCTGCAACTGGGCGAGGAGACGGGCGCGATTCTCGGCGGCTATGCGGACATCGATCCGTGTTTCTCCATGGTCATCGACCGAGCGCTCGAGGACTTCGGCGTTTTCATGCAGCCAGGCCAACAGCTGGCCCTCATGGGGCGGCAGGAGCAGTGACAGGTAGGTGTCATCGATACCCAGCCGCTCGTCGATTGTGTGCAGGAGATCATCGACCCCCTCGCCCGTTAGCGCGGAGACGCAGACCGGGTTTTGTTCGTTGTAATTGGCGGCCGAGAGTGCTTCCTGGCGGGTCACGGGCGACAGTCGATCGACCTTGTTCCAAACTTCGAGCATGCCACGATTCTCGGGCGGCAGGATGATGTCGAGGCCTTTCAGCACCTGCTCGACGTCGCGGCGCTGGGCCTCGCTTTCAGAATGGGAGATGTCGCGCACATGCAAAATGAGATCGGCTTCGACCACCTCTTCCAGCGTGGCGCGGAATGCGGCCACAAGCATCGTTGGCAGGTGAGAAATGAAACCCACCGTATCCGACAAAATGATGCGCCGTCCGGAGGGCAGCTTTACCTCCCGCATGGTCGGGTCAAGCGTGGCGAATACCTGATCCTGGGCGAGCACTTCGGCGCCTGTGACGCGATTGAACAGCGTAGATTTGCCAGCGTTGGTGTAGCCGACAATGGCGACTATTGGATAGGGCACCTTGCGGCGGCCGGCGCGGTGCAGCTCGCGCGTTTTGACGACCTGGGCGAGTTCCTTTCGGATCGCAACGATACGTGCCTGTATCATGCGCCTGTCGAGTTCGATCTGGGCTTCACCGGGGCCGCCAACGAAGCTCGCTCCGCCGCCGCCACCGCCTCGTTGGCGCTCCAGATGGGTCCAGGCGCGCACAAGTCGACCTTTCTGATAGGACAAGTGAGCGAGTTCTACCTGTAGGCGGCCCTCACGCGTACGCGCCCGTTCGCCAAAGATTTCAAGGATGAGGCCTGTTCGGTCCAGGACCTTGCAGTTCCAGGCTTGCTCGAGGTTGCGCTGTTGAACAGGACTGACAGCGTGATCAACGACAACGAGCTCAGCTTTTAGTGTCGAGATGAGGTCTCCCAGCTCCTCCACCTTGCCGGTCCCAAAAAGCGTCCCGGGTCTGGGTTTTGTGACGGGGACGGTTCTGGCGTCGACAACATCGAGGTCGATGGCGTTGGCGAGACCTACGGTCTCAGATAGCCTTTCTTCGGGAGGGTGGCCGGATTGACCGATGCTGTCGGAACTTACTTCGGTCGATCTCGGCAATACAGGGACGATAACCATCGCCCGTGACGCAGCGCCCGAACGCCCCATCTGAAGCGAGATGTTCAGTTCCTTGGTGTCGTCGGTGCCATCATTGCGGATTCGTTTGTCGATGATTTGGCCCTATGCGTTCGGTTCTTCTTCTGGGGTCTCACCATCCATCAGGTTGACTGGCTGTCCCGGCATGATCGTCGAAATTGCGTGTTTGTAGACGAGCTGGGAGTGCCCGTCCCGCCGCAGCAGGACGCAGAAATTGTCGAACCAAGTTACGATACCTTGCAATTTCACGCCGTTGATGAGGAAGATCGTCAGGGGCGTTTTTTGCTTGCGTACATGGTTGAGAAAAGTGTCTTGGAGGCTCTGCGTTTTTTCAGACGGCATACGTTCTTGTCCGCTTCTTAATTCAGTCTTCTAGTGATTTTGCCTGGTGTCTTTTCGCTCATGCGAAGGGCACTTTAGACGAGGTATTTTACAATTTCAGCACTCATATCGATGGAGCAAGTCTTTCACTCACGTTCTCGCTAAAAATCCGTCGTTGAACAGATCTGTGTCAGGTATCAGCAGACCGTTTGCCAGAGTGCATCCTTTCAGCGCAGTGATGAAAGGCTTGGCGAAGTTTTATTGTTAAGGGGCCCGGTTTGCCTGAACCAATTGACCGGTGATCAACTCGAATGACCGGCATTATCGTCGCACTTGCCGAGGTGTTAAAGGCTTCTTTGGCGGTATACGCGTCTTGTGGCCTGAATGCCTGTTCGATGACTCGAATGCCTAATTCTCCCGCAACATCGATCAGTGTATGCCTAGTAATTCCCGGCAAGAGTTCCTGGGACAGGGTGCGGGTCTGAAGTTCGCCCTTTTGGTTGACGATCCAAGCGTTGCTTGAAGCGCCTTCCGTGACCCAGCCGTCGCGATCAACCAGCCATGCTTCGCTGGCTCCGGCCTGCTGTGCTTGCTCCTTTGCGAGGACCGCGGGGAGCAACATGACCGTCTTTATGTCGCAGCGAGCCCACCTGATGTCCGGCATGGTTTGCACTGAGATGCCGCTGGCCGCGACAATTTCGCGCGCCCCCCGGGGGAATGACCGTCCGAGGCAAATAAGGGTTGGTTTGAGGTCCTTACCCGAGAAAAGGAAATCGCGCGGAGCTGCTCCTCGGGTTACCTGTAAGTATACAATTCCGTCTCGCACGCGGTTGCGGCGGACTATTTGCCGAATGATGTGGAGCAGCGCGCCGCACGACATTGGTGGCGGGATCGCCAGTTCTGTCATGGAACGGTTGAGTCGGTTGAGATGCCGTGTCGGGTCAACGAGCTGGTCGCGACAGACCTCGATTACCTCGTAAACGGAATCGGCGAACTGTAGGCCGCGATCCTCGACGTGGACGCTGGCTTCACCGTAGCTGCGGTAACTGCCATTGACGTAGACAATCCGGCTCATTGGATTCCCGGGTATGGGTTTGCAGGTCTGAGCGAATGCGTGGGGTCGAAACCCGCTAGAAGTAATCGGGGCTGACGCGGAAAATCTGTTCGACTTCCCGTATGTAGTCAGCGAGAGCGAATAAGACAACGCGGTCCTTTACCTCCAGTAAGGTGGAGCCGGTTGGTTGCAGCACCTTGCCGTTGCGGAGGATGGCACCAAAGCGGACGCCTTCGGTAAGCCGCACCTCGCGCAACGGCTTCTCCAGAATTGGGGCGGTCTCCAGAACTTCGGCTTCGATGATCTCGCCGGCGCCATTGTGGATTGAGTGAACGCCGCGAATGCGGCCGCGCCGGACGTGTTGGAGGACGCGGCTAACCGTGACCGAGCGCGGGTTGATCTGGGCGTCGATGCCAAGTGAACGGATCATTCCCGAGTAGTTTGCGGAGTTGATCAATGCCAGGCTGGAAGCACACCCAAGTTGTTTGGACAATGCTGATGTCAGCAAATTGGCCTGCTCGTCATTGGTGACAGCGACAATCATATCCGCTGAACCGATGTCGGCCTCCCGGAGCATGTCTTCGCTGAGTGCGGAGCCATGCAGGACGACAACGCGGTCGAGCTGTTCGGCGATGCGAACGGCGCGCTCACGCGATTGTTCGATGACCTTGACGCGCGTGTTGGGCTGCAGTTTTTCCAAAGAACGTGCGAGATAGAGTCCGATATTGCCGCCGCCGGCTATAACGATCCGGCGGGCCTGGCGTTCTTCATGGCCGAAGATCTGCAAAGTGCGGGCGACTTGTGAACTCGGCAGGACGAGGTAAACGTCGTCTCCTTCCTCTAGTTGGTCGGTCTTGTGAGGAACAAACAGTTTTCCTTGGCGGACAACTGCAACGACTACGGCGGGCAGATCCGGAAACAACTCGGAAAGCTGGTGCAGCGGCGTATTGAGAACGGGACAGTCAGGTCCGCAGGAGATGCCAACAGCAACAACCTCATGGTCGGCAAAGGATGCGGAGTCAAAAGCACCGGGCAGCTCGAGACGCCGCAGGATGGTATTGCCGACCTCAATCTCGGGCGAAATGATGTGGTCGATCGCCATCGACTCGCGCGAAAATAGTTTGCCGTACTTCTTGTCCAGATAGCTTTGCGCGCGAACGCGGGCGATGCGCGTGGGTACGCTGAACAGCGTGTGCGCCACCTGGCATGCAACCATGTTGACTTCGTCGTGGAGGGTGACGGCGATCACCATGTCGGCTTCCATGGCGCCGGCGCGCTCGAGGACGTCAGGGTGTCCGGCGTTGCCCTGCAGAGCACGGACTTCAAGAACTTCGTTGGCGCGTTCGACGAGGGCCTCGCTAGCGTCGATGATCGATACGTCATTGCCCTCGGTCGATAGCCGTTCGGCAATCCCGCTTCCAACCTGTCCCGCGCCGCAGATAATGATTCTCATGCCGCCTCGAAAAGCTCATACATTGGCAACGCTCAGGGGCGAGGCTGCTCGATCGCGCTACGGACACGCTGGCTCGTATTTCGGTTCGCGATGGCCGGCCGCGCCATCGCAAGTCGGTTAGCCCGCCTGCCGGGCATCGGATTGCCGATGCTCGGAAGAGACGCCCAGGGCCCGCAGCTTACGGTGCAACGCGGAACGCTCCATGCCGACAAATTCGGCCGTGCGCGAAATGTTCCCTCCGAAACGGTTAATCTGCGCCAGGAGGTACTCACGCTCAAAGATCTCGCGGGCTTCGCGCAATGGCAGCGACATCAGGTGTTCGGCGCCGCCATTAACCGGGAGTGGCACGTTTGAGCCAATTTCGTCAGGGAGCATATCCGCTGTGATGATGGCGTTGGCTTCGCCGCCCGCCAAGATCATCAGTCGTTCGATATTGTTGCGCAATTCGCGGACGTTGCCCGGCCAGTCGTGGGCCTGAAGAACGGCGATAGCGTCTTCACCGATTTCCCTCGGTGATAGTCCGGAGGATTGCGCCAACTGGCCGATGAAGAACTCGATCAAGGCGGGAATGTCGTCGCGACGCTCGGCGAGGCTTGGCACCCGCAAGGGAACGACGTTTAGCCGGTGGTAGAGGTCTTCGCGGAAGCGACCCTCGCGCATTTCGGTTTCTAGGTCGCGGCTGGTCGAAGAGATGATGCGAACGTCGACGGCAACTTTCTGGGCGCCACCGATGCGCAGAAATTTCTGTTCGACGAGAACACGCAGAACCTTCCCCTGGGTTTCCAGTGGCATGTCGGCAATTTCGTCTATGTAGAGTGTGCCGCCGTGAGACTCTTCAAGAGCGCCGACTTTGCGTGGACCACCGGTGCGATCCTCGGTGCCGAATAGCTCCTCCTCAACCCTGTCGGGTGCCATGGCGGCGGCGTTGAGGACGACAAAGGGTCCTTCGCAGCGATGTGACTTCAGGTGAATCATGCGCGCGGCAAGCTCCTTCCCAGAGCCTGATGCGCCACGAATGAGGATACGGCTGTTGGTGGGGGAGACACGTTCCACTTGTCCGCGCAGCTGGTTCATGGCGACGGATTTGCCGATCATGTCGACGGAAACGTTGGAGCGTTCGCGGAGTTCCTTGACCTCACGCTTCAGCTGATAGGCTTCGAGTGCGCGGAATGTCACCAGGATCAGGCGGTCGGCTTTGAACGGCTTTTCGATATAGTCGTAAGCGCCGCGCCGGATGGCGGTAACGGCAGTCTCGATGTTGCCGTGTCCGGAGATGATGACTACGGGAAGTTCCGGATAGGCCTTCTTGATGATGGAGAGAACTTCAAGTCCATCCAAGCGGCTGCCTTGCAGCCAAATATCCAAGATCACCAGCTGCGGCCGGCGCTCCTCGATCGCCCGAAGCGCTTCGTCGCTATCGCGGGCCAGCCGGGTTGCGTGGCCTTCGTCCTCTAGAATTCCTGCAATGAGTTCGCGAATGTCTGCTTCGTCATCCACGATCAGAATATCAGCGGCCATGTCGGGCTCCTTGAGCGCGTCTTTACAAAGTCGAACTCGGGGTTAATTCCCTACCGTCATCCCCAAGGGTGCCGGCAGCGGAATCGCTTCACGTATCTTCAGGCCTTGCATCGAGAGGCAGCGTGATGCGGACGAGTGCCCCGGTGGTCGGTTTGGTGTCGTCATCATCATTTGGGGCATCCTCTAAGGTCAGTGAACCGCTGTGCTGTTCGGTGATCTTGAGGACCATAGCCAGGCCAAGACCCGTGCCTTTGTGTCCTTTCGTCGTAACATAGGGTTCGAGCAGCCTGGAACGTTGTTGCTTTGGCAAGCCCGATCCATTGTCGATAACCTCGATGTAAACGCGATGGTTGTCGGGGCGCACGCGGGTGATGACGCGGCCCTTCCATTCTTCTGGACGGTCGCCTACTTCGGCGGCGCTTTCAACCGACTCAGTGGCGTTCTTGACAAGGTTCGTGACGGCCTGCGTGATCAGCCGGCGGTCGATTGAGGTAAGGACCTTCTCTCTCGGCAGCTCTAATTTGTACTCGAGGTTGGGGTGGGCTTCGCGAAACAGTACCACGGAATCTTGGACTGCATCGCGCAGGTCGGCTAATGACATCTCTGGCTTGGGGATGCGTGCAAAGGCAGCGAATTCATCGACCATACCCTTGATATGCGCGGCTTGTCTTTCGATGGTCGCGGTGAGCTTCTCGAATGTCTCGCGGTCTTTTTCTATTGTTTTCCCGTACTTGCGGCGGATGCGCTCCGCGGAAAGCTGGATGGGCGTGAGCGGATTTTTGATCTCGTGCGCGATGCGCCGCGCGACATCGGCCCATGCGGAGGTGCGTTGGGCTGTCACAAGCTCGGTGATGTCGTCGAAGGTTATGACCGAGCCAACTTCTTGTTCCCCGGCCTTTTCGAACGTGACGCGGACGGCAAAGGTGCGCTCGTCCTCGTCTATCTGCATTGTGACCTGCTCCTGCGGCCGGGCCTTGATAGTGGGTTCGGCGGCCTTTCGATGGATTTTTGCGAGTTCAGGGAGGGCCTCGCTCAAGGGCCGGCCGACGAGATCGCTCGACGGGTGTCCCAGGAGGTCTTCAGCGGCCCTGGAAACTAGAGTGATACGTTCGTGGCTGTCGAGACCGATGACACCGGCCGATACGCCAGAGAGCACAGCAGACATGAAACGACGTCGGGAATCCAACTGCTCGTTGGCGTTGACCAGTGCATCGCGCTGGTGCTTCAGCTCACGTGTCATCGTGTTGAAGGTATGGGACAGCCGACGCAAATCGCCTTCGCCGCGTTTCTCGGGAAGGGCGACAGACAGATTTCCGGTTGATATTTCCTGTGCGGCGGCAAGCAGGCGCCGTATTGGGGCTACAAAGCGTCCACCAAACCACATGCCCGCCCAGATGGCGGCGAGCAGGCCGGTCATGGAAATGGTGAAGTACATCAGGCCGTGTGCCCACTTTAGGCCGCCTCGCGCGCGCCGCAGTGCCGAATACTCAGCGGCGTTCTGTTCGGTCTGGCGCATGTGGCCGATGACAGTTGGAGAGACCCGCCGGCTCACATAGAGAAATCTGCCTGGGTAGCTGTTAAGTTTGGCGATGGCGGAGATGCGTTTGTCCCGGACAGAGACGGATAGGGGGATTTGTCCAGCTTCGGCTTCCGTAAGGGCGGCCGGGGTGGGTTTGGCAAAATGCAAACGATTGGATTCGACGGCCCGTAGGACGGGCTGGCCCTGCCGATTAATTATGTAGGCTGCCGGTAGATCGCGCAGTCCAGCTTGGGTCTGAATAAGTTGTTTCAGGATTCTCTGGTCGCCCTGGACCAGATCGGCGGCGGCGTTCAGGTCGCGTGCCATGTTGACGATGTCGGTACGAATGACCTGGCCATGTTCTTCAAGATAGGTGCGGGCGACGACCGTCGAGTTTTGGATGATCGCGCGGACCCTGTCAGAGAACCAGTTGTCGAGAGACCTCGAGAAGCTGACCGTAGCGCCGATGGCGACCAGGAGGGCTGGCAGGGCGGCGATGATCGAGAACAGCAATACAATGCGAATATGGAATCTCGCACCGGGGACTTTTTCCCGCCAGGCCGTGATCAGGCCGGAAACCTGCGTGGCGATGACGGCAATCACCGCGGCGATGAGGATGACATTGACGAACAGGGCGCTGAGAACCACGCCGCTTGTCGGGATGATCGGCGTTAGCCCGGTCAGAATAAGAAATGTGAGCAGCGCTGACAGGAGCGAGAGCACAACGGTCCATAGACCGATGAAGAACATCCTGTCGCTTGGCTCAAGAAGTGGCTGTACCGTATCGAGGTCAACCCCTGTGGGAGCTGTACCGGCGGCGCTGGACATCGGAGTTCTCCGGACGGCGATTTACGCCGATTGACGCTCGTGGGCGCGCCAACAAAGGCACGGCCGGCTGCAGCCGTTTACTCTGGGCAGCGGCGCAACACTGATACGGGTACACAACAATAAACCCCGCCTATCGTGATATTTTCGCGACGATCTCAGTCGTCTCACACATGGTTTCACCCCGCAACTGTGGCAAGTTGGTGGCAAAGCGTGACCGAAATGACGACGCAGTGGATATCCGAAGGCGATCAATTTGCCGGTGAGCGAAACACCTGGATGTCCAAAAGCTTGATGCGCGACCTCAGTGTATTGCGGTTTAATCCGAGCAGCTCGGCGGCTCGGATCTGGTTGCCCCTCGTGGCGGTCAAGGCGGCGGTCAGGAGGGGTTTTTCGACCTCGCGGATGATGCGTTCATACAGTCCTGGCGGCGGGAGTTCGGTACCGAAGGAGTTGAAGTATTCGGCCAGATGCCGCTCGACGAGTTCGCCGAGGCTGGCTTTTTCGTCGTTTTCATCGAGGCTGGCAATTTGGGAGGTTTCTTGGATCTCCCGCTGGACTGAATCGACGGTCAGAGTTTCCTCGCTGTTGAGTGCGACCAGCCGGCGTACGAAGTTTTCCAGTTCGCGGACGTTGCCGGGCCAACGGTATTGGCGCAGGCGCTCGATGGCGGCGGTTTCGATGGAGCGCTGACCGAGGCCCTCTGCGTCGCAGCGGCGCAGAAAGTGACGAACCAGATCGCCCACGTCTTCGAGGCGCTCGCGAAGGGGAGGTAAGCGCAGCGGAACGACATTGAGGCGGTAGTACAAATCTTCCCGGAATAGACCCTGCTGAATTTGGGACCTTAGATCGCGGTGAGTTGCAGCGATAATCCGGACGTTGGTCTTGATGGGTGTGCGCCCGCCGACGGTGTTGTATTCCCCCTGCTGTAAGACTCGCAACAGACGCGTTTGGGCTTCTAGCGGCATGTCGCCGATTTCGTCGAGAAACAGAGTTCCACCTTCGGCCTGCTCGAAGCGCCCTTGTGTGCGTGTTTGGGCTCCGGTGAACGCGCCCTTCTCGTGGCCGAACAGCTCGCTTTCAATGAGTTCGCGGGGGATGGCGGCCATGTTGAGCGCCACAAATGAGCCGTTGCGACGTTTGCCGTGTTCGTGGAGGACCTGGGCGACAAGTTCCTTGCCCGTACCGCTTTCGCCGTTGATGAGGACTGTGAGATCGCTTTGGGTCAGCCTAGCGAGGGTTCGGTAAATCTCCTGCATCGCTGGCGATCGGCCGATCAGCGGCAGTTCTTCGCTATCGGCTTCCAATGTGGGAGTTGCTGGCCTGCGCACGGGTTCGCGCAGAGCGCGCCCGACCACGGCCACAACTTCATTGATGTCGAAGGGCTTCGGCAAATACTCAAAAGCGCCCCGCTCGGCTGCGGTGAGCGCAGTCATGAGTGTGTTTTGCGCACTCATGACGATGATTGGCATCTCGGGGCGGATTTTCTTGAGGCGAGGTATGAGATCGAAGGCATTCTCATCGGGCATTACGACATCTGTAATCACGACGTCGCCTTCACCCTGACTGGCCCAGCGCCATAGCGTCGAAGCATTGCCAGTGGCGCGCGGGGCGTAGCCGGCACGGGCGAGCGCTTGATTCAACACCGTCCGGATGGCCGTATCGTCGTCAGCAATTAAAACAGTTCCGCAGGCCATGATCGGTCCTCATCTACTATGTTTGGGTCAAATCGCTTTTGACGCATCTTGAATGTTGCTGGGCAGCTCCTGCATCGGCAGGAGAATCCGGAAAACCGTGCGTTGGGGCTCGCTTTCACACTCGATGGTGCCGCCGTGGTCGGCTATCAGCTTTGCTACAAGGGCCAAACCCAAGCCTGTCCCGTTTGCCTTCGAAGTGACGAACGGATCGAACATATGCTCCAGCATGGTGCCTGGAATGCCTGGTCCGTTATCCTGTACCTCGATCATCAAAGGCAACGCTATACGGGTCCTGGAACCTGGAACGGCGAGGCGTACTCCAGGTCGATATCCCGTGGTGATCACAATACGTCCGTTTTCAGCGTCGGGCCCTATAGATTCGGCGGCGTTCTTCACGAGATTCAAGAAAGCCTGGACCAGTTTGTCGCGATTGGCGGGAACGGCGGGCAACGAAGGATCGTAATCAGCGATGAGATGGATATTGCGTGCGAAGCCGGCGTCGGCGAGTTGTCTAACGTGATCGAGCACGTCGTGAATATTGACGGCTTCTTTGCTGAGGGGGCGTTCGTCTCCAAAGACTTCCATCCGGTCGAGCAGCATTCTGATGCGATCGGTTTCGGTACAAATGAGCTGCGATAGCGCGCGGTCTTCATCATTTAGAGCCGGTTCGAGGAGTTGGGCAGCGCCCCGGATTCCCGACAGTGGGTTCTTAATTTCATGCGCAAGGATGCTGGCCATGCCGGAGACGGACCGCGCCGCCGCGCGGTGGGTCAGTTGGCGCTCGATCATTTGCGCCATGCTGCGCTGTTGGAGCATCAAGAGGACGTGTTCTGGGTTGTCTGGTGAAATGCCGCCGTAGACGTCAACAAGCTTCGGGGAGTTCTGGCGCGGCGTGACGATGTCGACACCGTATTCGTTGACGGTCGTGCGTTCGCGCCGGACTTGGCCGATAAGAGATAATAGTGGACAGCCAAAGGGGACAATGTCGTCAAGGCGGATGCGCTTCAGCATTGCTATCGACGTTGACAAGAAGGCCTCGGCGGCAGCGTTGGCGTAGACGAACCCGTTGTCGGGGGACAGCACGATGACGGGATGAGGGAGTGCGTTCAGAATCTGATTGTGCGGGATCGTTTTGGAAGCGCGGCCGCTTGTGCCCGGCATGGGTGCCGTCGGCGCGGCTGGCGGGGAGGTTGGCGTAGTCGCAGCATTGGTCGACTTTGCTGTGGTCGGCTCGGAGTGCTTCGATGGGGCGCGCGGAAGTGCGTTTTTGGGGGAATTTTCCGCGGGTGCTCTTTCGTCTGTCATGCCGCGACACCAGTGTTTTCGTCGAGGCAGGAGTAGAATTTGCGAAGGCCGCTAAGTGCGACCGGTGGTTTCGTTTCGGTGCACAGACGGGAGCGCCACAGCTTTACGGTGCTGGGAGGTGCACCTGATTGTTCGAGGTACCAACCGATGTGTTTGCGGGCGTTGCGCAGACCCAGAAACTCGCCGTAATGGGCAAGCATCGCTTCCACGTGTGCCACCGCGATTTGGCATTGCTGTTCGATGCTCGGCGGACCCGAATCAACGCCCGTGTCCAGGTATCGGCCAATGCGCGCCGGCTGCCAGGGCGCGCCATAGGCGCCGCGGCCAATCATGACGCCGTCGGCCTGCGAGAGTGCGAGAGCCTGTTGTGCATCACTCAGCGTAATGATGTCGCCGTTGACGATGACTGGAATTGACACGGCTTGCTTGACTTTGGCGACCTGGCGCCAGTCGGCGGTTCCTTTGAAGAACTGACAGCGTGTGCGTGCGTGCACCGTTAGCATTTGAACGCCGCGTGATTCAGCGCGGGTGGCAAGTTCGGGAGCGTTGATTTGGCTTTCATCCCAGCCCAGGCGCATTTTCAATGTGACGGGGACGCTGACTGCCGAAACGACGGCGTCGATGAGTGAGACAGCATGGCCGAGGTCGCGCATAAGGGCGCTGCCCGAAAGCCGTCCAGTGACTTCGCGGGATGGGCACCCCATGTTGATGTCGATGATGTCGGCGCCGATATCACAGGCAATACAGGCAGCCTCCCGCATCCAACGGGCCTCGCGGCCGGCAAGCTGAATGACGAAAGGGCGTAGCTCTTGGCCCTCGGCTCGGCGCAGGACATCCTGCCGCCGTGCCACTAATTCGGCGCTTGCAACCATCTCGGAGACGACGAGACCCGCCCCCAACCTATATGCAAGGCTCCGATAAGGGAGGTCGGTAACACCCGACATTGGCGCCAAGAGCCCTCTGTTTGGCAGCTCGTGTCCCCCGATGCAGATCCGAGATTGTTGGCTTTCTTGCATGCCCACCTGATCAAACTTTGAGCACTTTGGAAATATGATGATCGGTTAGGCAAGTTAGGCATCCGGTCGGGTTTAGGCAAGGGGTGATGTCTTCGGAGCGTTTTGCTGTACACAGGCCAATCGGGTTGGTTCAGGAACTTGGTAGTGAGGATTGCGTTGAAGACAGCGGTGGTGATCGTAGCGGCCGGGCGTGGAACGCGGGCGTTGGATGCAGGGCTTGGTGCCAAGCAGTATGCAGAGCTTGGCGGGCGCTCTATGCTTTCGCATTCAATTCAGTCATTCGTTGAGCATCCCCGGGTCGACTCTGTGGTTGTCGTGATCCATGAGCGCGATAAGGCGGCCTATATGGCCACGGCAAGGCCCTTCGGAGCAAAGCTGTGTCCTGCCGTAACCGGTGGATCGACGCGGCAGGAAAGCGCGCTCCGGGGGCTCGAATCATTAGGCGGTCAGGACTGCGGCACGGTGCTTATTCATGACGCGGCGCGCCCGTTTGTCAGCGCCGATATCATCGATGGCGTTCTTGATGGTCTGTCGGGACATGATGGTGCGATTGCATCGTTGCCTTGCGTCGATACGCTGAAGCGAGCGAAAGTAGATCGGTTGGTCCAGGAAACGGTGCCCCGCACTGGTCTTTGGCGGGCACAAACCCCTCAGGGTTTTCGTTACGATGCTATCCTCAAGGCGCACAGGCTGGCCGCAGGAGAGCTAGGAGAATTCACGGACGATGCGTCAATTGCCGAATGGGCTGGGCTGAGGGTATCTCTTACTCCAGGCTCGATGCGCAACGATAAGATTACGACGGCTGAGGACTTGCAGATGGCGCGCCGATCGCTTGCGGCCGACGAAGTTATGGAACCGCGCACGGGAACGGGCTTCGATGTTCATCGCTTCGCGGAGGGGGATGGGGTGACACTGTGCGGCGTGCTCATCCCTTATAACAAGCGTCTTGATGGGCATTCGGATGCCGATGTAGGCATGCATGCACTGACCGACGCGATCCTTGGAGCCATCGCCGATGGGGATATCGGCCATCATTTTCCGCCTTCGGATCCTCAGTGGAGGGGTGTGGCTTCACATGTATTCCTGGGGGACGCCGCGCGGCGTGTTGCGGAACGGGGCGGGCACATCAGCAATGTCGATGTAACGATCATCTGTGAGGAGCCCAAAGTGGGACCTCACAGGGAGACCATGAGAAGGGTAGTTGCAGACGTTCTGGGTCTTGATGATAGCCGGGTCTGCGTCAAAGCCACGACGTCCGAACGGCTGGGGTTTGCTGGCCGTGGTGAGGGTATCGCGGCTATGGCGAGTGCGACGATTTTGCTGCCCGCAGCTCAATAAGTTCGCCTGAAAACTAAGCAATACATTGACCGTGATTGCAGAATCGCGGCAAGGAATTGGAATTGTGGTTGTATGACCAAAAAGGATGAACGCTGTGGGGGATGCGAGCATGGAGCTAGCTACGGGCATGCTTGAGCGGCGAGGAGACGGACAAGCCTCGATGCAGGAGATTGCAGAGGCGACGTCTTCTGCTTGTTTGGCGACCCGGGTGCGCCAACTGTCACGCATCGTAACGCGGCTTTATGACGACGCTTTGCGCCCGCTTGGGATCACGGCTAGTCAATACACGCTACTGGCCCAACTTGCCGCCCGTGACGGGATTACGGCGGTTGAGATCGGACATGAGTTAGATATTGAAAAGTCTACTCTGTCGCGAAATCTGAAGCGATTGCTGGCCCTGGGACATATAATTATGGACCCACCGGCGGGCCGGCGTGGCCGTGGGCTTCATCTAACCCCGAAGGGGCAGGCCGTGTTGGTCGAGGCCTTCCCGATCTGGAGGGATGCTCAGTCCCGGGCGACAAATACTCTGGGATCAAGCACGCGCGGTACGCTTGATGATTTGCTGGGGCAGGCAGAGAAGCTTGTTGTACCCTAGCCCGCCTTGATAAGACGGGCTTTGAGCTTAGAAGAATGAGGGGCGCGAGAGTGCCCCTTTTTGGTATTTGTTGAGGGAGTTCAAGCCGTGGTCCCTAATGATCTGGTCGATGACGGCACGGTTCTAGTTTCAGAGTTGCGCAGTCGAGGGCTGTCAATCGCTACGGGCGAGAGTTGCACGGGCGGCCTCATCACGGCTGTATTGACCGCCATCGCGGGGTCTTCTGATGTGGTTGACCGTGGGTTCGTGACCTACTCGAATGCAGCGAAAACCGAAATGCTCGGCGTTCCAACGGCGCTCATCGCGGAGCACGGCGCGGTCAGCAGCGAAGTCGCGACAGCGATGCTCGAGGGTGTTTTCCGGCACTGTCAGGCTGACATCGCGGTCTCCGCCACCGGTATCGCCGGGCCAAGCGGGGGCAGTGATGAGAAACCGGTTGGTCTGGTCTATGTCACGGCCGGTCGGCGCGGTGGTCCGATTTTGGCAAAGGCCTGCCGGTTTGGCGACATTGGACGCTCCGAGGTCAGGCTTGCAAGCGTGCGCACGGCTTTTGCGCTTGTACGGGAAAGTCTCGAGAAATGATTCCTTGCGATTATGCCGTCGTCGGTGCGGGACAAACGGTTCCAAGTGGTGGTCGGTAGAGCTGATGGGCCCGAGTTTCGAAGGCTGATGCAAATTTGCGGAAAGCCTTGTCGAAGACAGCTCCCATCACTAGAGCAAGCATGCGCGAGCGAAACTCGTAGGTAATGTAGAAATCGACCTCGCAGCCGGCGCCTGATGGCAGGAAGCGCCATCGGTTTTCAAGATGGCGGAATGGGCCGTCGAGGTATTCGACGAGTATCTGCTGCTTGCCCGGGATAAGGGTTACGCGTGTGGTGAATTTTTCGCGGATCGACTTGTAGCCAATCGCCATGGTCGCAATTAGTACCTCGCGGTCAGAGCCGCGCTTACGGGAGGTGACGTTCAGAGCTTCGCAGAGCGGGACGAACTCAGGGTAGGAATCGACGTCGGCAACGAGGGCGAACATTTGCTCCGGTGTGAAGTTGACGTGGCGACGATTAGCGTATCTGGGCATGCAGCTGTTTGATCACGAGTTGGTTAGATGGCCGAGTTTAGGCATTTCACTATGATTCGGCTTTAGGGCTTTCGTTTGGTGGTTTTAATCATAAACCAAGGTGTTGCTGGCGTGCGGCACGTAGCCGCTCGAAGTCCTCGCCGGCGTGATAACTCGATCGCGTGAGGGGGCTGGCTGAGACCAGCAGGAAGCCTTTGGCAAGGGCAATACGCTGGTATGCATCAAACTCCTGTGGGTGCACATAGCTCTTAACCTCGGCATGTTTGCGGGTTGGCTGAAGATATTGCCCGATCGTGAGGAAATCGACATCGGCGCTGCGCAGGTCATCGATTAGCTGCAGGATTTCTTCGCGTTCCTCGCCTAGTCCGACCATGAATCCGGACTTCGTAAACATTGATGGATCGAGTTCCTTGACCTTCTGCAGCAACCGCAACGAATGGAAATAACGGGCACCGGGCCGGATCCTCAAATAGAGTCCTGGTACAGTTTCGAGATTGTGGTTGAAGACATCCGGCCTGGCGGCGACAACCTTCTCCAACGCGCCGTCTTTGCGAAGGAAATCCGGCGTGAGGACCTCGATGGTCGTGTTTGGCGCGCGGTCACTTATCGCCTTGATGACGTCAGCAAAGTGTTGGGCGCCGCCATCGGGAAGATCGTCACGATCGACGGAGGTAATGACAACGTGTTCAAGGCCCAGCTTGGCGACGGCCTTGGCGACGTTTGAGGGTTCCTGGGTGTCCAGAGGGCTCGGCAAGCCGGTGCGGACGTTACAGAAAGCACAGGCACGGGTACAGGTGTCGCCCATGATCATCATGGTCGCGTGGCGCTTGTCCCAGCACTCGCCGATGTTTGGGCAGCCGGCCTCCTCGCAGACGGTGTGCAATCCGTTTTCCCGGACGATTTCGCGAGTGCGGGTGTATTCTTCTGAGCCGCCGGCCTTCACCCTGATCCAAGAGGGTTTGGGTTGCACCGGGGTATCCGGACGATGCGCTTTTTCAGGATGGCGCGGGATTTTTTGGGTGCTGGCGTTGTCGAGTATGGTGACCATCGGTGATTGGCTGCCTCATAGGCTGGGAGCTGCGTGCGCCGCTAAGCGATTTCGGGCCGCCGCGGCCCGCTCCGCGATACGGGCAATGGACCGGCAGCGCACCTCAATTTGTCAGCGCGCCACTATACGCGCAATGATCACAACGAGGATTGCGCCGATAGTAGATACCAGAATTTGAGTGCCGTAGGGGATTGGGTCCGTGACGTTGGTAACTTCTGGAGGGAGTTTCAGTAGGCCAATCTGGACCAACGTGCCGCCGACGATCGCGCCAAGGACGCCTACGAAGAGGTTGCGCAGGAGCCCGCCGCCGCCAATGAGCAGGCCTGCCAGCCAGCCGGCGACCAAACCGGTCATCGCCATGACGACCCATGGATTTTCCAGATAGGCGGGGGCGTCTTCCATTGAGTTTTTCGCTCGGACTCAACTGATTAAGCGCTAGATCAGCCGCGCGACGAGAACAACCACGATGGCGCCGATGGTCGCTGTGACGATCTGGGCGACAAGAGGGTTCTTGATGCCCAGATCGATGCCTGAAATGTCGAGGAGAAAACCGCCTACAAAGGCCCCGATAACGCCAGACAGAAGATATTGTATAAGGCCGCCGCCCTGGACGATGAACGAGGCCAGCCAGCCGGCGACAAGTCCTATTAGGAGGAAGACAACGATCTGCTGGGTCTTCCTATCCATGACTCCCCCATTTCATATTGAGCGCGCTATTATGTATGGCAGCGCGCGCCGAGATATTGATTGAGAAGTTGATTGTAGTGGTCGGCTAGCTGCCGGTCCTTTGCAGAGACCTTCCGGCCGGCGTTGACTGCCTCGACCTTCGATGGAACTCCTCGGTTGTCCAGTTTGCGCAACTCGGCGCGAATTGAACCGCAAGATGAACCGTACGGCAATGCTTGGCCGCTGGGCCCTGACTCGCAGCCTGCAAGTGTGGCGATGACGAGAGCCGCCCCGCTCACGGCAAACATACGTGTCGCGATCAATCGTGCTGCTGACACGATTCCCCTCCGCTCATGATCTAAATGACTTAGTCAGTCACCATAACTCAAACGATTTCGCAAGCGCGGGCGGCAACCATGTGGCAGTGCGGACGCAGTGCAAGTGGCCTGTTGGCACCCGGCTCGGAGTTTGCTCAGCTCTAGCCTATTGCGCGAGGGCTGCAGTCTTTGCCGCCGAGACCTTTTGGGCGGCGGCCGACTTAGCCGTCGCAGCCTTGGCCTTGGCTGGTGGTGCTGCTGCTTTCACAGCTGTTGCGGCTGCCTTAGCGGTGTCCGTCGCTGCACCCTGGGTGGTGCTGGCGGTTTTGGGTGGAGTCTTAGGTGTCGCCAGCGTTGAACACTTCTGCTGGAACTGTTTGTTGGCGGTGTCCAGATCTGTCATGCGAGCAAGGGCTTCGCGTTTGACTTGCGCCGTTTTGGATTTACCGGAGGCAACTTTGGCAATGCGATCCGGCGTGCCTTCCTTGCGAAGCTCAGCTATGCGCGCCGACAGGGCGATGCAGGCAGGGTCCACAGCCTTTGTGGTTGCCTTTTGCTGGTTAATTGAGGCTGTGGTCAACTCGAGGCTGCCGTCGCTTGCGCAACCGGCGAGACTGAAGGCGAGCAACAGCGTCGAACTGGAAATGATGAGAATTCTATTCATTGTCGGTCCCCATTGGTTATTGGGTGGTGCGCACGAATCGATTGTGTGCCTGTAACCAAGTGTGGAGCATCCAGGTTGGTAGCCGGCAAGCGGCGATGGGAAACCGCAAACAGGGATTCTTGTTGTCGGGAGTACGGATTTGGAGCGTATGTGCTCTGAATGGCACAACATAGCGCTGCCTAGTTAGCAACAGAACCTTCAGCAGGACTCATTTGCAGCGAAATGCGGAATCAGTGCTCTGTACGGCCCTTTATGCGGCCGGCCATGGTCACGTCGGCGTTTTGCAGATTGAGGTCAAACGCGTTGTGGAGCTGCGCTAGGGCCTCATTGCGGTTCATTTGTCCGTCCATCTCGACAGCGTTTGCAACGTGTTGGGCGATATCGGACAGGAGCCGACCCCATTCGCCGACATCATGGCGAAATGTTTCCGGATCAAAAATCACTTGCAGGGCGCCGTCGGCGACCCACGCCCGCAGGACTTCCACGGCGTGTTCGGCTTCGACGACACCGTCGGGCAGCTCGAGTTCTTCGGGGGGGACGTCAAGTTCATCGTCGTCGTTCATGGCCACCAACTTTCGCGGCTCTTTTTTTGGGCCGTGGGAGAGGGTTAGCAGAATTCAAGAATGAGGGCGATATTGCCGGGCCATTTTTGTACGGCTTAGCGCACCTGATAGATACGATCGCCTGGATGCGCGTAACCGAGGACGTCCCGCGCAATCTCTTCGACCAAATCGGGATCAGGCGTATCCGGGGAGAGGAGCGCGATTTCGTTGCGCAGGTGGGTGCGGGCCTTCTTCAGGCTTTCTGCCTCAAATTCGAGGATAGTTAGGCGTGACTGTAATTCTGTACGGGCGTGCATGCCGTAGCGGCCCGCCAACATATGGTAGGTAAAATGGGCGCTGAGGGCTGTGCAGCACGCGAGCGTGAATAACTGCCAGCCGAACGCGCGCCAATTGGTGCGGGGCCGATAGGACACTTTGCTTTCTTCGTTACGCAAAACTCTTGTTCAGAATGCAAGTCTAACGCGACGGGCTTAAGGCGGTGTGAATTTGTTATGTTTAACAGCTGCTTAAATCGGTCAGTGGAGATTCCTTGCGAAAAGGTTCCTAGCAACCGATTCAAATACCGGCTTTTCCGCGTAAAACGCTCTCACCAGCATACTCGCCAATATTGCCGAGTTCTTCCTCGATGCGGATCAACTGGTTGTATTTCGCCAGTCTGTCGGAGCGGGATAAGGAGCCGGTTTTGATCTGGCCGGCATTGGTGGCAACGGCGAGGTCGGCAATCGTGGAATCCTCGGTTTCACCGGAGCGATGCGAGATAACCGCGGTATATGCGGCGCGCTGGGCCATGCTGACGGCTTCCAGGGTTTCTGATAGCGAACCTATCTGGTTGACCTTGACGAGGATGGAATTGGCGATCCCCTGCTCGATGCCCCGGGACAGCCGTTCGGTGTTGGTGACGAACAGATCGTCGCCAACTAACTGACAGCGGTCTCCGATAACCTCGGTTAGAGTCTTCCAGCCCTCCCAGTCGTCTTCAGCCATGCCATCTTCTATCGAGGCGATCGGAAAACGGTTGACCAGGTCCTCTAGATACTTTGCCATCCCAGCGCTATCGAGGACTTTGCTCTCGCCAGCCAGGTTGTACTTACCGTCGGAGAAGAATTCGGTTGCTGCGCAATCGAGCGCCAGGACGATGTCCTCACCGGGTTTGTAGCCGGCAGCTTCGATGGCCTTCATGACGAAACCCAAGGCCTCATCCGCCGAGTTTAGCCCCGGTGCAAAGCCGCCCTCGTCGCCGACGTTGGTATTGTGAGCGGAGTCTTTCAGAGACTTCTTCAGTGCATGAAAGACTTCGGCGCCCATCCGCACTGCATCGGCACAGCTGGGGGCCGTTATGGGCATGATCATGAATTCCTGGATGTCAATCGGGTTGTCGGCGTGGGCGCCGCCGTTGACGATGTTCATCATGGGAACTGGAAGCACGTGCGCGCCGGCACCACCAAGATAGCGGAAGAGAGGTAAGCCCGAGGTTTCGGCGGCGGCCTTGGCGGCGGCCAGTGAGACGCCGAGGATAGCGTTGGCGCCCAAGCGCGCCTTGTTGGGGGTGCCGTCAAGTGCGATCAGGGCGGCATCGAGACTGCGCTGGTCTTCAGCATCCATTCCGACAAGAGCGTCATAGATCTCGCCATTGACACCATCGACAGCCTTCTCGACGCCCTTGCCAAGATATCGGCCGGGATCACCATCGCGCAGTTCTACGGCTTCATACGCTCCTGTCGATGCTCCTGAGGGTACGGCAGCACGTCCGAGAGAGCCGTCTTCGAGAACGACATCGACCTCGACGGTCGGATTGCCGCGGCTGTCGAGTATTTCGCGAGCGTTGATGTCGATGATGGCGGTCATGCCAAAGTCCTTCCTGCGGCTTCGAGCCCCGTTTCAAGTTCTTTGCACCTCTTAGCCGAGTGCCGCTGATGAAGCTAGTGCATGTCGATGGCTCCGAGGTTCCCAGGCGGCCTGGCCCCGGAATAGTCGCTTCTGTGCGTTGCTGGAAGTGGGCGCGGGGGTTGTGTTCGCTATCTGCTGGCTCCGCTGACGGTGTTTTTCTGCTTGCCAGCTGTCAAGGTAATGTCATATCAAGTCGCCGCGGTGCTGATACTAACCGCGTGCTCACGCTATAAAGACGGTTTGTCCAGCCTTAGTTGGCGGATGGCACTGCACCCAAAACATGCCCTTCTAATTGGGCTAGCCAAACACCCTAAATCGGGCTGCGCGTGATCGTGCAGCCTTTTTTGTTATGATCGGGCTTCGCAAAATAGATAGGCCTGGAGTATGGCGACGACCAAGGCATTGTTGCTTTTTTCTGGCGGGCAGGATTCGACGGTCTGTCTGGGCTGGGCGCTGGAGCGTTTTGACCGCGTTGAAACAATTGGTTTTGACTACGGGCAAAGACATCGCATTGAACTGCAGGCGCGTGCCGAAGTTTTGAAGCGGATCGGCGCGTTAAAAGAGGAGTGGCCGGACCGTCTTGCTTTTGACCACATGATTGCGCTGCCCGAGCTTGGTAGAATCTCGGAGACGTCGTTGACGCGGGACGCAGAGATCGTGATGACAGCCAGCGGGCTGCCGTCGACATTCGTGCCCGGGCGCAATCTGATCTTTCTGACTTATGCCGCAGCAGTTGCTTATCGGCGCGGCATTACATCTCTCGTCGGTGGAATGTGTGAGACCGACTATTCAGGTTATCCGGATTGCCGCAGCGCGACACTTGAGAGTGTTGAGCAGGCTTTGAGCCTGGCAATGGACCGGGCCTTCAAAATTGAGACGCCGATGATGTTCCTCAGCAAGGCGGCGACCTGGGGATTGGCACACCAGCTCGGCAGCGATGCATTGGTTGAGCTGATTATTGAGCACACCCACACATGCTATATGGGTGACCGCTCAAAAAGGTACTTGTGGGGTTACGGATGTGGCGCCTGTCCTGCCTGCGAGCTGCGTGCGAAAGGATTCGAGGAATGGCGAGCCGACGCGAATTAATCCGGGCCATTGACCTGGCTTTGTCAGGCAAGTGGGATGATGCCCATAAGCTCGTGCAAAAGCATGCCGATGACAAACGCGCCAACCATATTCACGCGATCCTGCATCGGCAGCAGGGTGATAAGACGAACGCAATGTACTGGTATGAGCGGGCCGGGTTTGACCAGTGGCCGAATGCCGACCCAGATGGTCAGTTGCTCCGGTTGCGCGATGAGCTTGCGCATCAGGCGTAGCCGCCAAGAGGATCGGCTAAGGCATTATGTACCAAGTCAAAGAGATCTTTCTGACGCTCCAGGGCGAAGGCGCTCAGGCAGGGCGCGCGGCGGTGTTCTGCCGTTTCGCAGGCTGCAACCTGTGGTCGGGGCGGGTGCAGGATCGCGAAAGTGCGATCTGTTCGTTCTGCGATACCGAATTTGTAGGAACAGATGGTCCGGGTGGTGGATCGTTTGAGACGTCAGGCCGTCTCGCGGCGGCCATTCTGGCGTGCTGGAGAGGTGGAGCTGATCGCCGGTTCGTGGTCCTGACCGGCGGTGAGCCGATGCTGCAGGTGGACGAGGAGCTTATCCATGAATTGCATCGACATGGCTTCGAGGTCGCCATAGAGACAAACGGGACGCTATCGGTTCCGCGATTGATCGACTGGATTTGCGTTAGTCCGAAAGCCGGTGCGTCGCTGGTTCAGCGCTCGGGTGATGAGCTGAAGCTCGTCTACCCGCAGGCAGACCTTGGTCCGCAAGATGTGCAGGATTGTTCGTTCCGTCACCGGTTCCTGCAGCCCATGGATGGACCCGATGTTGCTGCAAATACTGCAGCAGCGGTTGCTTTTTGTCGCAGTAATCCTGAGTGGCGATTATCGCTACAAACCCACAAACTGATCGGTATCCCTTAGCGAATGAAGGGTTTCACGCCCCAGATCGACAGCTGGTCTAGCGGTACGTCGACAAAACTTCTAAATAGCCACGCATGAGAATTTACAAGGACTTCAAATTCGAGGCTGCCCACTTTCTGCCGAGCGCCGCGCCGGGACATCCGAACTCGCGGATGCATGGGCATTCCTTCCGCGCGCGTATCTGGGTCGAGGGTGAGCCTGATACCGTAACCGGGCTCATTGTGCATTTCGATGATCTTTCGGCGGCGATTGCCGAGGCGCGCGATGCGCTTGATCATCGGTTCCTCAATGAGATCGAGGGGCTAGAATCTCCGACACTGGAGAGGATCACGTGTTGGTTATGGAACCGGCTCGCAAACCGTTTGCCTGGTCTGGCACGGATAGAGGTGTCACGCGACAGCTGTGAGGAAGGGTGCGTCTATGACGGGCCGCGACAGTCCGCGACACGACTTGCTGCGGAGTAGTTCATGCCCAGCAATGAGCCAAAGATTGATCAACTTGGACGCCATGTGGCAATGCCTGAGAACCCGGAGGCGGCAGTGCTCGAGAGGGTGCCGAACCCGCACCCGGATGCATACTACGTCGCCCGGTTCACGGTGCCGGAGTTCACTTCGATATGCCCGGTGACGGGGCAACCGGATTTCGCCCACCTCGTCATCGACTATGTTCCCAACGCGTGGCTGGTGGAGTCGAAGTCACTCAAGTTGTATCTGTCGGCATTTCGCAACCACGGTGCGTTCCATGAAGATTGCACGGTGGGTGTTGGAAAACGGCTGGTGGAGCTGCTGGAGCCGCATTACCTGCGGATCGGGGGCTACTGGTATCCGCGCGGCGGTATCCCGATCGACGTGTTCTGGCAGGCAGGCAGTCTTCCCGACGGTGTCTGGTTGCCCGATCAAGGGGTGGCACCCTACCGGGGCCGGGGATAGGGGAGCTGGGCGGATGGCGCGCCGCCCAGCGCTTTATTTAAGGTAACGGGCGTGCCGCTTACAGGCTGCCTACAACGGTGGTGAGGCCGAGCGCATCCCAATCGAGCATTCCGCCGCGGTAGTAGTAGATCTTCTCGGCAGGGAAGCCTTCGCGGATCATGGCTCGCATGCCGGTGGGGCTTTGCGGGCAAACTGGTCCGTTGCAGTAGCCAAGGTCCTTCTTGGCGTTGGCGCAGTCCCACTTACCGTCGGTCTTATTGCAGCCGAACTCGTTCAGGCGGCCGGCGATTTCGGAGTAGGGGATGTTGACCAAACCAGGAATGGTGCCCTTGAGGTGCCAGTCAACTTCGCGCATGTCGGCGACGACGAAATCCTTGTCGTTCAGGGCCTCAAGGACCTCAATCTCGATAACGGGCGTAATGCCCTTGGCGGGGATGAGCGGTTGTAGGCAGTCCTTGTTCTTGGCGCACTTCGGCATGGTGCGTGTGATGGTGATTTCGCCGTCGGCGGTCTCCACGTTGTAGGCCGTGTCCTTATCGATGATGCGGAGCTGGTCTTACTGGGCGGCATTAGCTGGTGCGAAAGCCAGAGGGGCTGCAAGTACGGCGGGCGGCAGCGTCGTCATGGTTTCCTCCAACGTATTGTTGCTTTGGTGGATGCGTTCATCCGCCAGCCATCAATAACGTTGATGTTGACAACCATCACTTCAAACATTCGAATATACGGATTTTTTTATTGTTAGGCCTTTCGAGGCTCGAATCGTGGCCGCGCACCACCGGTAATCATGCCTAGGGCAAAGGCCGCGAGACCTATCGCCAGCGTTGATGCCGACAGCAAGAGCAGCTTTGCGTATTTGTGCTCTAGACCGGTTAGCGGGGCGATCAGGTTCGAGTGACCAGAGGATTCGGTGAAGTAGAGGATTGCCGCGGCCATGGCTGTAAAGAAGGCGGTCAGATAACTCCATACCGGGATATCATTTCGGCCCATCCAGAGTGAGAAGATGACGACTGGCGCGAGGAACATTGAGGCGGTGCCGGAGACGGCGACGGCGCTAAACAAATCCTTAGAGCCAAAGAACACCATCAAAAGCCCGCCGAGTAGGAAGAAGACCATGGCAAAGCGGCCGTTGGCGACGGTGGGTTTGCCAAGGCGCATGTCGATGACGGTGAGCTTCGCTGTCGAAGAAAATGTGGAATCCAGCGTCGACATGCAGGAGACGAGAAGAGCAACGTTGAACAGCAGCATCGGCCACTCGCCAATGAGGCGGCTCAGCGTTGGAACGAAGGATTCACCGTCAAGTTTGTGCATGCCCGCCCATACACCGAGCAGACCAAAGGCCATGATGCAAAGGATTGAGATCCAAGCGGCGTTATAGAAACTCGTCATTGTCGTGCGGCGGTCGGCGATGAACCCCCGATCCATCATGACGGGATCGTGCATTGGATAGCTCCACACCTGGAGCAGGGCGACAATGAGCAGGATCCATCCGGGGTTCGTGGCTTCGGGAGAGGTGGCTAACATGGCGCGGACATCGAAGGTGCCATTCGAAATCGCGCAAAGCAGCAGGCCGGCGAGGGCAAGAAGGAACAGTGCCATCTGGATGGCATCGGTGCGTATTGAGGCGTGAAGTCCGCCGAGCAGGGAGTAACCGAGCGTGGCAACTCCGACCAGCAGGATCGATGCGACGTAAGCGCTGGAGCCGTCGGTGCCGAAGACCAGGCCGATCACCAGGAGATTGGCGAAAACTTCAGAGACCAGCCTGACGCCGACTACAAAGTTGTAGCTGGTCGTTCCCGCCAGCCCGAAGCGGTCGGCAAGAAACTCCTGGACGCTGCCAAACCCGTGGCGGAACCGCAGGCTCGATATGATGCTGGCCCCTGTCAGGAAGGACAAGTAGTAGGCGGCATAAGCAAGTGCACCGGCGATGCCATAGAAGTAACCGAGGATCGCCGCGTTCATGATGGAGCGGGCGAAAATCCAGGTTGTCACTTGAGAGAACGTCAGCGCGATGACGCCCGGTGTGGCACCCGTGGCGTCATGCCCCCTGTAAAACGCGTCCATGGTTTTGGCGCGGGGTGAGAAGCTGAGACTGATCAGCGAGACAGCAGCCGTAATGATGGCGAGTGTAACAACCGTGTCGGGCATTTAGATCTCCGGAGAGCCCCCATGTAGGAGGCGCCCTCTAACATGACCCGTGGCGCAGCGACATGGCGCGAGCGCGCCTTTGACGCAGACGTGAATGGTTTTGATACGGCCGCGAAAGAGCTTCAGCCGGATCAGCGCAGCAGATATTCAGCCTCGCCCACAGGGCGACCTGCCGACAGGCGCTCTCCGGCTGGTAGGATGTCGATGCTGGGCCAACGGCCGGTCAGGAGTGCCTCCGCGTAAGGTGTCGCAAACCCGGCATTCAGCAAAGTCGCGGCGGCCGTTTCGGCGGCATAGGGAAGTCGCTTCAGGGCGAAGCGAATACTGGCGTTTGTCTCGGGCGTGATGATGCCGAACCAGCCATCCCGGGTTCCATCATTGGCAGGCATGCCGATAGCTCCGGGGTTGAACCAGAGCTTGCTTGCGATGGGTTCAACAAAGGGAAAGCCGCTGTGCCCGGCGATAACGATATCGGCTTCAGCAGCAGCAAGTTCGACCGACTTTTCCGCGGCGGATGTCGAAGGAAAGATGAACCGATTTATCTGGCTTACGCCGCCGTGGATGACGCGGAATGTGCGACCGGCAAATTCGAAAGCGAGGGTCGTTGGCAGGCCGGCCATCCAGCCGCGCAGGTCGCCGTTCAAATGGGTGTCGGCGAAGCTATACCATCCGCCAGTGAGAAGGTCGCAGGTCGTTGCCTCGCCATAGCCGCAGCCGCAATCATCGGCGCGCAGAGCGAGTTGTTTTTCGCAGTTTCCTTTGATGACATGGCAGCCCCAGTCGCGGATTTCCTGGGCGGTTTCATTTGGGTTGGCGCAATAAGCGACGATGTCGCCAGTGCAGATGACGCGGCCGGCGGGGATGCCCAGGCGGCTTGCCTGTTCGCGTATGGCGCGCGTTGCCTCGAGGTTTGAATAGGGGCCGCCGAAACAGAGGACTGGGCCTGTGCCGGGGAGCTCTAGCTGCAAATTTTTGTCTCCCACTGCAGCGCATCTTCAAGGCGGTCGTTGCCCCAGAAAAGCTCCTTGTCGGAAGTGAGGAGCATCGGGGCTCCGAATATGCCGAGTTCTTCAGCGCGGACGACTTGGGCTTTGAGTTTGTCTTTGGCATCTTGGTGGGCGGCCTGCTCAAGTAGCTCGGCGGATGGCATGTTCAGCTGCTCCAGAATGTTGGCAATGACCTCAGGGTCATCGATGGATCGTGCATCGGCGAACTCGGCTGAGAATACTTTGCGGCTGAATTCGGCACGCGGGCCTTCGTCGGGCAGCGTCAGGGCAACTCGTGCTGCTAGCAGGCTGTTTTGGGGAAACGGTACGGGTTTGGTGAGTGGCGGCAGACCGTCGAGCTGGCAGGTTCGTTCGAGGTCGCGCCACATGTAGCTGCCTTTGGCGGTCTGCAGATTGAATGGGGATGTTGACCATCCCAATTGCTTGAATATCGGTCCCAAAAGGAAGGGTTGCCAGCTGATCGTAACGTCAAAGATGCTGGCGATATTTTCGACGCGCATGGCGGCTGGGTAGGAATAGGTGCTTGCGAACTCGTACCAGAATTCAAGTCTTCTCATTGCCGCTGTCCGTTAGGTTGCAAGGGACGGGTATAGAAGCTGAGTGACGACGGCTTTGGCCAACACGTAGATAATGACCAGCTGGGCGGCGCCGACAAGAGTGCCGATGAGCTGGGCGGATTGTGTTGGTTTGCTGCCCGCCTCGTGCTGAGGTTTCAGGCCGGGGATCAGGCGTTGGACTGTCAGGCCGACGATGCCGAAAAGAATGCCGATCGCGATGGTGCCGATGACGAAATAAACGAACGCCTGCCAGGTGAGAAATCCCGCGCCCGGTGTGGTCCAGAACAAAAACACTCCAACGCCGACCCACAGGACGGTTGCGAAAAAACCTGGGAAGTCTTCTGGTCGGTGGGTGAGTTGCATGGGCCTGAAACGTGTGTGGATTTGGTCGGCGTCAGGTTTGCGGAGTATCCAAGGACAGGGCCGTTTGCAATGCCGGTCTTGTGCGGCAGCGAGCAACGTAGCCCTCCAAGACTTCCTTGTTTGGCAGTAGCCCGAATTTGTCCAGGACATGGACGCTGGAGCCGAGTAGCACATCCGCTGCTGTAAATCGCTCGCCCATGATCCAGGTTTTGCCGGACAGTCCTTGCTCCAACACACTGATCATGGATTCGAAACTGCCGTGGCCATAACTTTCTGGCTTCGGTGTCACGCTCATGAACTTTTCAACCATGGCCGGTTCGATGACGGAATTGGTGAACATCAGCCATTGGATGAATTCAAACCGCTGCGGGTCATCCGCGGGCACGGTGAGTCCAGCTTCGGGGTATTCGTCGGCAATGTATAGGCAGATGGCGCCTGAATCCCACAACCTCACGGGGCCGTCGCTTATGGCGGGAACCTTGCCCATTGGCGAGGCCGCCCGGAAGTCGGGAGTGTCCTTGTTCTTTCCGGTGCGGATGTCAACGTGGATTCGCTCGTGCGGCTGGCCTGTTTCCTCCAGCATCCAGGCGATGCGGAAGGCGCGGGATTGTTCGCACCAGTAGAATTTCATGTAGGTGGGCCTCCAGATTGGGCCGATTGCCGGCGTGACGGTTCTTCTTGATATCAGAAAAGTGCGCTTAGAGCGGGCCAATCCCAGACAGGGCCGAGGAGTTATCCGGTCGCGGCGGCGGCGGCAATCACAAGAGAGATGTAGGCAATCGCGGTAGTGCGCCCCTGGCGCTGACCCATGCGATAAATGATGTCGTTTTGCTCGGCCAGTTTGGTGGCGATTTTCTCGGCGAACAATTCGGCGGCGGCGGCGTTGGCCTCAATGGAGGATTCTGTCAATCGGCGCTCGTGCTGCTGGCGCAGGAAGCGGTCGTGGTGGCTTTCTTGGGACATGGTCTGGATCTCTCCCCTGCTGTGGCTTAGGAGCCGTCCCAGTTGTAGAGCCCTGACGATTGCGGCGAGATGTGGGAGAGGTTTCCATGCCCCCTATTGTCATCCCGGCATTTATTGCCGGGCTCCATCTCATCGGAAGCGCTTGGGCTCGGGGGCAGCCACGGGTTGGATCGGACCGCGGCGCTCTCCAGCGCGGAAATATGGGTTCCGGGGACGAGCCCCGGGATGACATGGTGGGTGTGTGCGCCCGGCCGCTCGTGTGGCTTACTCGGCCGCCTGCTTCATCGCCGCCTGGGCGCGGCGGATGTCAGGGGGTACGGCGTCGTCGGTGAGCATCTTCAGGGCGTCGTCGAGCGACATGACTTCCTGCTTGGGGGAGCCGAGGCGACGGATGGAGACGGTGCCCTCGTCGGCTTCGCGTTTGCCGGCGACCAGCAGCAGCGGTACTTTCTGCAGGGAGTGCTCGCGGACCTTAAAGTTGATCTTCTCATTTCGCAGATCGGTTTCCGCGCGCAGGCCCGCCGCGATGAGTTTGGCGTGCACCTGGCGCGCGTAATCATCGGCATCGGAAACGATGGTGGCGACGACCGCCTGAACAGGGGCAAGCCACAGCGGGAAGTGACCGGCGAAGTTCTCGATCAGGATGCCGGTGAAGCGTTCTAGCGAACCGAACATGGCGCGGTGGATCATCACCGGCGTCTGCTTATCGGAGTTCTTGTCGATATAGATCGCACCAAGGCGGCCGGGCAGGTTGAAATCGACCTGGGTGGTGCCGCACTGCCAGTCGCGGCCGATGGCATCGCGCAGGACATACTCGAACTTGGGTCCGTAGAAAGCGCCTTCGCCGGGGAAGATTTCGGTCTTGATGCGGTCGCCGCCTTCGGCCTCGATGCGCTTCAGCACGTCACCCATGACGGCTTCGGCGCGATCCCATAAGGCGTCTTCGCCGATGCGTTTCTCGGGCCGGGTCGAGAGCTTGACGACAACCTCGTGGAAGCCGAAGTCCTCGTAGATGGTCAGCATCAGATCATTGATCGCCAGGCATTCGGCCTCGAGCTGTTCCTCGGTGAGGAACACGTGGGCGTCGTCCTGGGTGAAGTGACGCACGCGCAGGAGTCCGTGCAGAGCGCCCGACGGCTCGTAGCGGTGGACCTTACCGAACTCGGCGATGCGCACGGGCAGTTCGCGGTAGCTCTTGAGGCCGTGTTTGTAGATCTGCACATGGCCGGGGCAGTTCATCGGCTTGCAGCAGAAAATCCGCTCATCTGGAAGCACGGTGGTGAACATGTTCTCACCGTAGTTCTCCCAATGGCCGGAAGTTTCCCAGAAGTGCTTTTCCATCATGTCGGGGGAATTCACTTCGACATAGCCGGCGTCCTGCTGGCGGCGGCGCATGTAGGCAATGAGCTCCTGGAACAAGGTCCAGCCCTTGGCGTGCCAGAAAACGGAGCCCGGCGCCTCCTCCTGGAAATGGAACAGATTCATTTCTCGGCCGAGTTTGCGGTGGTCGCGCTTTTCGGCTTCCTCGATGCGGTGCAAGTGCTCCTTCAGACTGGTGTCGTTGGCCCAGGCGGTACCGTAGATCCGCTGTAGCATCGGGTTGTTGGAATCGCCACGCCAATAGGCGCCGGCGACGCTCATCAGTTTGAAAGCCTTGCCTATGTGGCCGGTCGAAGTCATGTGCGGGCCGCGGCACAAGTCGAGCCAGTCGCCCTGCTTATAGATCTTGAGGTCTTCTCCGGTTGGGATCGCGTCGACAAGTTCTACTTTGAACTTTTCGCCGGCTTCAGAAAAATGCCGCTTGGTTTCATCGCGCGACCACACCTCCTTGGTGAAGGGAGCGTTGCGGGCGATGATCTCGTGCATCTTTGCTTCGATCTTGGGGAGATCCTCCGGTTGGAAGGGCTCGTCCTTGGCGAAGTCGTAATAGAAGCCGTTTGCGATAACCGGGCCGATGGTGACCTGGGTGCCGGGCCACAGATCCTGCACGGCTTCGGCCATGACGTGCGCGCAGTCGTGGCGGATGAGCTCCAGCGCTTCGGCATCGGTACGGGTCACGATACGGATGTCGGCATCGGCTTCGATCGGGTCGGCAAGATCGATGAGCTCGCCGTCGAGCATCATCGCTACCGCCTTCTTGGCAAGCGACTTGGAAATGCTGGTGGCCAGTTCCTTGCCGGTCGTGCCTTTTTCGACCGGCCGGATAGCGCCATCGGGGAAACGGAGATTGACTTCAGCCATCATCGGCCCTCCTCTCAATCACTGCATACCGCGCAGGTAAGATGGGTTGATATGAGCGCGCTCTTCTGGTGGCCGCTCAATGTGCGTGCGGGTTAGGTCACGTCAGGGTGGTTGTTGTCAAGCCTCGTGCTGCTTATTTCGTTTCAGCATCGGTCCATTGGCTTTTGATATGCCGGCCGGTCCATCGGCCATAACGCCATGGCTGCAACGGATGGCGTTCGTCGCGGATGTCGGGGGCGGGGTCATAGCCCGCCGACCCCCAGGGATGGCAGCGGGTCAGCCGCGAGAGCGTCAGCCAAAATCCACGCCACGGGCCGTTCCGGTCGATTGACTGGAGTGCGTAGTCCGAGCAGGTCGGCAGGTGGCGGCATTGCCAGCCGACGTAGGGTTTGAGCGTCCAGCGGTAGAGATGGATCGGCAGTTTCAGCAAAGTGCCGGATAGGCTCAAGCGGGTTGCTCCGTGGCGTTGCTGGTGACCCTTGACTTGGCACCCGGTCCCGACGCTTCGGTGCCGGCCTGTGCGATCTTGTCCATGGCCTCAAGCACGGCCTGAAAAACAAGCTGTGTTGAAGCATGCCGGGCCTTGTAGTCCCGCACCGGCTCCAGGACCGCCAGATCCGACCAGCGGCCGTTGGGGGGGGGGGCATTTTCCTTGAGCATGGCGCGGACCGTTTCGGCGATCTGGCGCATCTCTTCCTGGCCGGTGCCGATGATCTCGCGGCCGACGACTGAGGCGGCGGCCTGACCTAGCAGGCAGGATTTGACCGATTGGCCATAATCGGTGACGACGCCATCGTGCATTTTCAAGTCAACGCTAACGGTTGAACCGCACAATTTGGAGTGCGCGGTGGCGCTCGCGTCGGGATCGGCCAGCCGCGTACATCGGGGAATGGCGGCTGCCAGCTCCAGAATTCGGTTTGAGTAGATGTCGTCGAGATCGGTCATTCGCAATTTGCCTTGACTGCCAGCCGTTTGGCGGGACGTGGTGCCCGCGCTTTAGTTTATATAGTCTGTTACGCGGCAAGAGCGAACTAGTGCCTTTTCGTGCCAGTCCCTTTTCGTTCATGTCACAGTACGATGCCGCAATCCTAACGGACGCATGAGCTGGATGATGCCTGACGATCAACGATCCTTTCCGGTGCCGGGCTCCAAGGAGGAGCTGGAAGAGGGCAACGTCTTCACGCCGCGATTCAACGATGACGGGCTCATTCCCGCAATTGTGACCCACGCGGCGACGGGCGAGGTGCTGATGTTCGCTTTTATGAATGCGGAGGCCTTGTTTCTTACCATCGAGACACGGGAGGCACATTTTTTCAGCCGCTCGCGGGGGAAGCTTTGGAGGAAAGGTGAAGACAGCGGCAACGTCCTGAAGGTTGCAAGTTTGCGGACCGACTGTGACCAAGACGTGCTTTGGCTGGGTGTGGATATCGGTGGACACGGGGCGGCCTGCCACACCGGCCGCAAGACGTGTTTTTACCGTGAAGTGACGCTAGGTGACACTGATGGACAGGCGGTTTCGTTAAGCGAGGTTGTTCCGGACAGGGCGTTTTCACCATCCGAGGTGTACGGCAGGAAGCCTGATTAGTCAGCGAGTTGCGGAGCCGAGCGTGGCCGAAACCCCTCATGAAACAGGGCTTGTTAGGGTTTCGGCCATCAAATTGAGGGTTAACGCTGCGTCACCAACCTGCCGTGTTACCATTGTTGGAGGGTATTGAGTCGCACTTGGCAGATTTGATCGGAGCTGCGGTGGGGGGTCACCGATGGACCATTTGAAGATTGGGTTGGCGCTTGGTGGTGGTGCCGCTCGCGGGTGGTCGCATATTGGTGTTCTGAAGGCTCTGGATGAGGCGGGCATACGCCCTCATGTTATCGCGGGCACGTCAATTGGGGCGGTTGTCGGCGGATGCTACGCGGCAGGCCATCTCGATGATATCGAGGCTTTTGCGCGGGAGCTAACCGTGCGGCGAGTGTGGGGATTTCTTGATTTCAACCTCGCCGGCACCGGGCTCATTACGGGTGGGCGTCTGACCGAGCGTTTGATCGCTACGGTCGGTGGTCAGCGGATCGAAGACCTCGACATAGATTTTACCGCGGTTGCGACCGAGATCGGTACGGGGCACGAGATCTGGCTGACGAAGGGGCGGCTGGCCAACGCCATTCGTGCGTCTTACGCGCTGCCAGGGATCTTCAAGCCGGTGAAGATCAAGGGCCGCTGGTTGTTCGACGGGGCTTTGGTCAATCCCGTGCCTATTTCGGTGTGCCGGGCGATGGGTGCGCGCTACGTTATTGCCGTGAACCTGAACTTTGACCTGTCCGCTCGGGGCACGCTTGCACCGCAAGTTGATTTCGAGACCGAGCCTGAGGTTGAAGCGGCGTCCGCGGCAGCGCAAATCGCCAGCGAAAAAGCAGGTTTCAACGCACGGCGCCTTCTGCAGCGGCAGCTGTTTGGCCGCGGCGAAAACGTGCCTGGAATTTCAACCGTGATGGTTGAGGCCTTCAATATTGTGCAGGACCGTATTGCACGATCGCGGCTTGCCGGTGATCCGCCCGATGCGATGATCAGCCCGCGGCTGCACGGCATCAACCTGTTCGACTTTCACCGGGCCTCTGAGTTGATCGAACACGGTCGGCGAGCGGTGCAACGCGAGATCGAAACGATCCAACAGGAAATCGCCGTGCGGCAAAAGATCGGCCAGTTACGTACGGAAGCCAATGCCTAGGGCAACTGCTGGATGGTGCCTATCCAGTTGAGAGGTAGTCGCGCATCGCGGAGACTTCCATCTCGACTTCGGCAATGTGGTTTTTGACAACGTCACCAATTGAGACAATCCCAATCAGCTTGCCACCTTCCACCACTGGAAGGTGCCGGAACCGGCCCTTGGTCATAATTTCCATGAGTTCATCGATGGTGCGTTCTTCGCCGCACAACACAACATCGCGGGTCATGGAATCGGACACGGGGCTTTCCAGAATTTTGTGGTCGCCGGTGGCAATGGCTCGCACAAGGTCACGTTCGGAAATAATGCCGACGATTTCATCACGATCATCAACGACTATAATTGCGCCGATCCGCTTTTGGGAAAGCTGAGTGGCGATTTCCTTTAGGGTTGTTTCTGGGCGAGCTGTGGCGACGGCGCGACCTTTGGCTTTCAGCACTGATGCGACGTTCATATATAGTCCCTCCTGGAAGTCCGGTTCGTCGGCGTTGACAACTGCTAGTATGCAGTGCCCACCGTTATGTTGTATGCACGCCAAAGTGACCGCTGGCGCGGCACTCAGGGCTCTGCCGCAAATGCTGCGGCAGAATGGCGCAAATGGCAAGAGTCAGTGTACAATGCGCGGCGTAAATCGGCGCCGGGGCGGGGTAATCAAAATACCCAAAGCACAACAGTCCGGCCAGGTATCCACCCAGGTGGGCTTCCCAGGCTACTTCACCGCCAGCGCTGATACCTGGAATGCCAAAGGCTGTAATCGCATTAAGCAAAAGCCAAATGGCTGTAACGGCGAGAATACGGCGATCGGTGAGTGCAACCTGCAGGGGCATCAGGGGAACCGCACGTGGCGTTTCGCGAAGTGCCTGCCAGCTGCCCAAGTCGATGGCAGAGAACAAGAAGCGCATCACAGCACCCATCATGCCGGACACCGCACCTGATGCTCCAACAACCGGCACAGCCTCGCCGAAATGAAACGCCAAAAAGGTTAACGCCCCGACGATTCCGGTAAAGACCGTGAAGGCGAGAAAACGCACCGTGCCCACACGCAGCGCGATGGCGCCTCCGAATGCAAGGAACCAAGCGCTGTTAAACATGAGATGCATGATGTCACCGTGCACGAACATATGCGTGACGAAGGACGTCACCGCGGCGATCTCACCACCAGGAATCTGATCGGTGAATCCCGCATAGCGGGCGGGCACAAAGGCCATCGCCACAGTGAACCAGTCGTCCTGCGCGACTGGCAGGAGCTGGCGGAAGACATGCACAGCAATGAAAATGCTGATCAGGGCGATGACGCTGCCCGGCACGTTGAAGATCGGCTCGCCCTCAGCTTGCAACATCATCTCCTTGGTTCGTGGATTGATTTTCCCGCATTGGTTGGTGAATCCCAGCGTTACCTGTCGATTCTGCCTGGGGCAAGCCATGCGATGGCGGCCGATCGATCTTTGAAGGTGGCACGTTTGCTGCTGTTTGTTGGTGGGATTCGCGACTAGAGGCGATCAATTGTCCCATTTTTAGTCACTCGGGTCCGGCCCGCGGGCGCAGACATTTTTGCAGTAAGTCCACTATCGGAACGGTCAGACGATAATGCGAACAGCATCAAACAGCAGACTCTTCGCCTACTGGAATGCGGTGCGCGGAAACCGAATTGCTCCAAAGCGATTCGAAATCGAGCCATCACAGATCTCCGAAGTTTTATCGGAGACGTTCATTTTGGAATTCGTTGGGCCGTCACAGTTTTGCTACCGGTTGGCAGGCACTCGCGTTGGTGAGCAATTCAAACAGGAGTTGCGGGGGACCAACTTCGTCGATGGCTGGCAAGAGAGCGATCGTTTTGGTCTGCAACGCCACCTCATGTCCGTGCGGAAGCTCGGGGCGGTTGTGCAGATAGCGATGGAGGGATGCGCGCTGGATGGTCAACGGGCGATGTTCGAAGTTTTGATCCTGCCGCTCCAACATAATGGTGAGGAGATCAACCGTTTCCTAGGAGCCTTTGTCGCCATTGACCCCCCGCCGTGGCTTGGGGAGATGGAGATTGGTGACTTCCGGGTACTGGAGACGGAGCTGACTTATCCGGCCGATGATTTCGTCGGACTGGAGACGCACACCGGAGGTGGCAGATTAGGCCAGCCACCCGTTCTTGCGAATCTTCGGACAGCGCGCGTGGTGCGCAATGAAGGCCGGCAGTTCCGGGTTTACGACGGCGGACTTTCGCCTCGCGGCAAAAACTAGACCTGACGAGCGGGCGGACGAAAGCGCCATTTTACGGCGACATTGCATTGCATTTGTCCCAAAACCGACCCGCTCATTAAGCAATCTTTAAGTCTCCGAACCGATACTCAGTTATGCGGCGTTAGCGCATCATTTTGCTCATGATACGCCGCGTTGGCTGCAACGTTTACCAGCCTTTGTTTATTCATGAGTGGAGGTTGCCGGCATGTCGACGATGGACATCGCGGTTGCACTCCGTGAAGCTGGACCAAGTGGGTCTAGCGGCGGGGGTATAGACGCGCGGTACCGAACCGTGGAGCTCGACCTTGAAGGTCGATACATGCGCTCCAGCAAGCTGGAATACCCTGCCCGGCTCAAGACAGTCTCGGTGGCGCAGTTGGCCTTTACCACCCATGAGCAGCTAGCGAGCGGCGAAAGAATTATTGCGCACTTTGAGCATCTCGGTGGGCTTGATGGTGAAGTTTCTGGGAAGATTGATGGCGGCTTCGAGCTATGCCTCAATATTACCACGCGTAAGCGCGAAAAACTCTCTGCACAGCTGACTTGGCTGCTCAATCGCCCAGTGTATTCAGGGCTGGACGGGCGTAGGCACGAGCGGTTGGCTGTGGAGAATCGATCAGTGCCGATGCGTTATGGCAAAGATCAATGTTTCGAGTGCACGCTGCTCGACATCTCGCTTTCTGGCGCTTCGCTGGAGACTTCAGTTAAACCGGAGGTTGGTACCAGGGTCGTTGTCGGCAAACAAAACGCCATCGTGCGCCGGCATCATGACCGAGGCGTTGGTGTGCAATTCTTGGAGGTTCAAGAGGTTACGGACCTGCAAGGTATTTTGAGCTGACGCGGAGCCATGGCTGTCCCTGAAAATCCGTTTGGGCGGTGGCTTTGGCAGGACGTAAAATGCGGTGTGTTCTTGGCTGGCGGGCGGCGCCAAAAGGGAATGCAATTGGGTTCAAGAGTAGCTTTTTTGGGAGTTGTAGTTGAGATGCGTATAGGGGTCATTTGCGCACTCGCGGCCAACCTCTTTGTTTTGGGGTTGCATTCGGCAAACGCCGAGCCGCACACGTCTTCTTATCAAGGACAACGGCATTCGGTTTACATGCGTTCGTTCGGCGTCGCGCAACCGCCGCATGGCTTCGTCCAATTCTGTATTTCACAACCCCATCACTGCCGGAGCAACTGGCGAGGGGTTGAACGGTTCAGAGCAACGCCAGAGCGCCTCAGTGAACTCGATGAGGTCAACCGGCTGGTCAACGCAGCTGTCAAGCCCATGACAGACCTGGAAGCATACGGTGTCGAGGAGTATTGGACGCTTCCAACCAACAGGGGTGATTGCGAAGACTACGCATTGCTCAAGCGAAAGATTCTTGATCCAGAGGGGCTGGCCCCAAAGTGCGCTATTGCTGACGGTCGTACGCGATGAACTTGGGGAAGGGCATGCGGTGCTTGACTGCGCGTACGGCACAAGGCGACTTTGTGCTGGACAACAAGATTACGGATGTCCGCATCTGGCATGCAACTCCCTACAAGTATCTTATGCGCCAGTCCTACGTAAATCCGGAGGCCTGGGTGTCCCTGGAAGAGGCCATCATAAGCAGACCGGTTGTGAGCGCGGGCAGCTCTAACCGCTGAGTTTTGGAACACGAATGCCTGAAATAGCCGGCCTGGTGAGGGTCGGCTTTTCATTTTTCGTATCTTCTCAAGACTCGACTTGTGGCTGCAATTGCTGTTTGAACTTCTGCCAGTTGTCCACGTAGCGCCCAGCGGTGGCTGTCACGCCTGCGACAGCTTCATCACTCAATTCACGAACGACGCGACCTGGAGAGCCAACGACCAGCGATCGGGGGGGTATAATTTTCCCCTCGGGTATCAGTGAGTTCGCACCAATTAGACTGCCTTCCCCGATTTCGACGCCGTTGAGAATAATTGATCCGATGCCGATGAGGCTGCCCGGGTGAATTGTGCAGCCATGCAGCATGACCATGTGCCCGATGGTGCAATCGGCGGCAATGTTCATGGGGTAGCCGGGGTCGGTGTGGAGAACACAGCCTTCCTGTATATTGCTCCGCTCTCCAATGACAATTGGCTCATTGTCGCCGCGAATTACGGTTCCAAACCAGATGCTGGCGTCTTCGCGGATGTCTACATTTCCGATTACGGTGGCGTTGGGAGCAACCCAGTAGCGGCCGCTAGCGGGTGTCCTCACCTTTTTGTCGCCCAGGGTGTACAGCGTCATGGACCTCAGACTTCCTCGAGGTCCATTTCCAAAATCGCCATCTGCATCTGGTACTCCACCTCGCCGTCCTCATCGATCCTGTAGAGCGTAGCGATAAACTCATCACCAATAAAAACCTCAGCCATATCATTCTTCTTCGGCTGTGGGCGCAGGCCGATGTTCTTCAAACCAAAAGTCTTGCGCAGGTAGGCTTCGAGTTTGGCGAGTTCGGCTTTATCCACTTTGGGCTCCTCTTAGTGCCGTTCCGTTGCGCCGTTATGGCCATCAAGTGTCCTCAGAGTCCAGGCTTGGCGGCGGCAACTGCTGATCCATGGTAGATGCGGGCTCGGTGCAGCCTGCTGGACCAACTATTCGGGCGGGGACGCCGGCAACGGTGACTTCGCGCGGGACATCCTTCAAAACAACGGAGCCGGCCGCAATCCGCGAGCAGCAACCTACTTCGATATTCCCGAGAACCTTGGCGCCTGCGCCGATAAGAACGCTGTGACCGATCTTCGGGTGTCGATCGCCACCCTCCTTGCCGCTGCCGCCAAGTGTTACACCATGCAAGAAAGAACAATTATCGCCGACGACAGCCGTCTCGCCCACGACAAAGCCAGTTGCGTGGTCGAGCATGATGCCCCTGCCAAAGCTGGCAGCGGGATGAATGTCGGTACTGAAGAGTTTGGACGACTGACTTTGCAGGTAGAGGGCAAAATCCTTGCGGCCGCGCATCCAAAGTTCATGGGCGAAGCGAAAGGTTGCAAGGGCGTGAAAGCCCTTGAAATATAGCATTGGCTCGATGTAGCGGCTGCAGGCAGGATCGCGGTCGACGACTGCTGAGAGATCTGCGCGCAAAGCAAGCCCCACTTCCGGGTGTTCGGTCAGAACCCGGCGAAACGTCTTGCTGATCAAGCCAGCATCAAGGTCGGTGTGGTTGAGCCTCTGAGCAAGCCGGTGGATAATGGCTTCTTCAAGCGTGTCCTGTCCGAGAATGGTGGCAAACACAAAGGACCCTAGTGCCGGTTCGGACAGCAGCACCGCTTCAGCCTCCGAGCACACCGCCTGCCAGATGGGGTCATGGGTCCGCAGTCGCTCATTACCGGGCAATTGGTGAAGTTTATGGGCCATGTAACACCTTTTCATCTGCGGGCTGCCGCATGGAGATATGCATGGCAGGGAACGCGGATACTACGTTGTCTGGAATGTAGTCGGTTTTAGCGCTCGCAAAAAGGGCGGTGTCCGCTCTTCTTTACTAGGATTTTCGAATTAATCACGGCGGCTGCGGCCGTTTCTCCGGCAAATGGGGTATTGGGCCCGATAAATTTGAGATTGGTGTTGATGGTGTCGGCGGGGTCGTTGGGCTCGAGAGCCTGGTCGACGGGGATCCCACTGAGTTGGGAGGTGCGTTCGCAAAAATGGAGGCTTGGCGTTCTTATAACCGCACGGCTGCCAGTTCGGCGGAATTCTTGAGTGCCCAGGAGGCTGGGGCACAGCGCTATATTATTCGCTGCGACAAGCACCTGGCCGGTGCAATGTGTTGGCGGCCCAATTGGCTCAGGGGACCTTACTTGCAATTCTTGGCTGTCCTTCCGGAAGCGCAGAACCAGGGGATCGGGGCATGTGTGTTGCGCTGGCTTGAGGGCGAGGCAGCGGCAGCCGGCGGTCGCCACGTCTGGATCATGGTTGCCGATGGCAGCAGCGGTGCGTCCAGATTCTATGAATGCCATGGGTATGAAACGACCGCTGCCGTGCCCGATGTGGTGAAGGACGGCATGACCGAGCTGCTGCTGCGGAAACGAGTTTAGTCTGTCTTGCCGCAGTGGCTGGATGTCTGCGCCAGCATTAATCTACCTCGAGGACCACGCGTCCACGCACCTGGCCGGCAATGATCTGCGGGGCCAGCACGGTGACGTCGCTCCATGGCTTGGTGACGGTGAGTTCGGCCAATTTGGTGCGGTCCAGATCGCCGGCGAGGCGGTCCCAGGCGGCAATACGCTTTGGCTTGGGAGCCATGACGCTATCGATGCCGGCGAGCGTTACGCCGCGTAGGATGAACGGCATCACGGTGGTAGGAAGGTCAAAACCCTGTGCCAGTCCGCAGGCGGCGACGCAGCCGCCATACCGGGTCATGGATAGGACATTTGCGAGGGTATGGCTTCCGGCAACGTCGATGGCGCCGGCCCAGCGCTCCTTGCCCAGTGGTCGGCCCTTTTCGGATAATTCGGCGCGATCGATGATCTCGGTGGCGCCCAGGCCCTTGAGGAAGTCTGCTTCGGCCGGACGGCCAGTCGACGCCATTATTTGGTATCCGAGCTTGGCGAGGACCGCCACGGCGACGCTGCCAACTCCACCTGCCGCCCCGGTCACCAGTACGGGGCCCTTGTCCGCTGTCACACCATGGGCCTCCAAGGCCAGAACGCACAGCATCGCGGTGTAGCCGGCGGTGCCAATGGCCATCGTTTCCGCAGGCGTGAAGTCAGCGGGGCGTTTGATCAGCCAATCGCCCTTCACCCGAGCGTATTGGGCATAGCCGCCGTCGTGCCCCTCGCCAACACCCCATCCGTTGAGAATAACGGGGTCTCCGGCCTGAAATTCGGGGTGGGTTGAACTTTCCACGGTTCCGGCGAAATCAATCCCTGGGACGAGGGGCCATTTGCGGATGATGGGTGCTTTGCCGGTGAGCGCCAGCCCATCTTTGTAGTTCACCGTGGTGTGCGAGACCTTGACGACAACGTCACCTTCCGGGAGGTCGTCCAGGCCAATATCAACCCAGTCGGCTGCTTGGCCGCTGTCGGTCTTTGAAACGCGAAGGGCCTTAAAACGATCCATGTGTTCCTCGCTGAGTCTGAACGGATTACAGGTGCCTTAACGTTGCGCAGGCCGTCGCCGGGCGCAAGGCAGCGTGAGGGGCATCACCCCCCCGCTTTAGCAGTCCATGTCCGTCTTGTGACGGGACATTGAGCTAGGTTGCGGATGGGTCTTTTTTCCTGGGCGGCGTGCATACATGAGGCCGCCGCCGGGAGATGCCGCGGGGCATCTGGTCGCACTGGAAATGTAGGTTCGCGGGTGCGGAAAACTCGCATCAGCGTGATCGGTTGCATTTTAGTGCCACACAGCTTGGTTAACGTCAGACTAACGCCGATCAAGACTTATTCTCGAGCTTCGAAACTGTTTTCTGATCGTGTTATCACAAGGGGTTACCTGTTTGTCTTCGTGTGGATAATTCCTCACCGGCGCGTTGGCCACTGTTCAGGGCGGCACACTCCTGGGATTCGAAGCACCGCGACTATGATGCTGGAACGTCACTCTGCGGTCTGTGTAACCCGGTGCGGTGCAGCAACTTTTTCGCTTGGCATTGTACGAATGTCGCAACTAATCTCTCGTCAAGCTGCTCAAGACGGCGATCCACCCCGGATCAATAACAAGCCATAAGGCCGACCCAGGAGGCGAATATGACCCTACAGATGCAGATGACTGCACTTGCCGCGATTGTATCGTTTGGATTTGTCGCTGCTATTGTTTTAGGTGCTGTCTGAGCGTCAGGATGGCGATCTTAGAGCTTCGCTCCCCCTAAGCACCCCCAGATAGATGAACAGCGCGAGATAACTACTCGCGCTGTTTTCTTTGCATGCCTGTCGGATCAGCGGCGCAAGAGGTAGCCGAGGACGGCGCCGGCGAGGGGGATGAAGCCCGGGTTGACGCCGGCTGGCAAGGAGTAGCCGAACTGGGGCAGGAAGTAGACAATTGCCGCGCCAACCAGCGCGCCGATAAGCGCGGATACCAGTGTGGTCGAGCCTGGTGTGCGTACGTCCTTAAGCACGAACGACCCGACCAGCCCCACGATCCAGACGATGACTGCGATCACGGCGGCTTCGACAGCTGCGTCGACAATGGCGCCTTGATTGGGAATGTAGGCGGTCACCTGGCCCTTGCCGAACCAGGCAGCGATGATCTGCAGAAAGATCAAAACGAGATAGCCGAGCATCTTTTGGATTCCCCGTTGTTAGTCGTACTTGAGCGGCTCCAAGGCCTCTTGTCCTCGCGAAGAAGATGGCCGCGATTTTGTGCTAGCGGTCGCTAGCACATACCAAGGCCAAGTCCAGAGGCGAGAGCGGATAACTCGGGCAGACGTTGATTTTCGGGGGCGGGTGTGGCCGCAACACCTAAGCTTTACCGGCCTTGTTTCCGGTGGTGCCGGCTATGACCTGCCCGTCGTCCTTGGCGAAGGAGCCCAAATCAAGGTCGGGCAGCAACTCGAGCAGGGCTTCCGATGGTCGGCAGAGTTTGGCCTGTTTGTCAGCGACAACGACCGGGCGGTTCATGAGGATTGGGTGCTCCACCATGAAATCGATCAGTTGATCGTCGCTCCACTTCGGGTCATCGAGGTGCAGTTCCTCGTACGGGGTCCCCTTGCGGCGCATTAGGTCTCGCACCGGCATTTCCATCATCGCGATCAACTCGGCGAGGCGCTCGCGGCTTGGTGGCGTTTTCAGGTACTCAATAACCTCGGGCTCGGTGCCGGCCTGTTGGAGTATTGCCAGGGTGTTGCGGGAAGTGCCGCACTTTGGATTGTGGTAGATCGTTATCTTCATTGCAGGTTTGATGCCCCACGCTGTGTTTCGGCCGCCTCCGATTTTTCGCCAGGGTCCGTGATGTTCATCTTGACGGCCGCTTCTGGTTCTTCTGAAAGTGCCTTACATACGTAAACAGCGATTATAGCGGCGAGCATCTGTGCAACAACGAAGGCGGGAATGTGGGCAGGATGAATACCGGCAAAAGTATCTGATAACCCATGAGCGATTGTGACCACCGGATTGGCAAACGTAGTGGAGGTGGTAAACCAGATTGCCGAAGCTACGTAAAGTCCGACGGATATCGGAATGGCTGACGGGCTTGCCTTCAGGGTCAGAGGGATCGTGGCGCCCGAACCGAACGTGGCCACCCACTCAGTGAGCCACTGTGGGCCACCGGTGGGCATCCTTTCTGAGAGCTGAAATGTAGTTTCTTCGAACATTACGTTGGTCACCCAAACACCGAAAATTCCGCCGATGATTTGAGCCACAATAAAGATCACCGCTGTTTTGGCTCCGATCTCTCTGCGGACTAGGAATGCCAGTGTGACAGCCGGGTTGAAGTTTGCGCCCGATATGCGTCCTAGCATGGTGATCAAGACAACAAGGATGGCTCCTGTTGCGGTCGAATTGCACAGGAGTTCCAGGGCGACGTTGCCGCCGGAGAGCCTCTCAGCCATGAAGCAGGAGCCGACGATGGCTGACAGCAGAAATGCGGTGCCGAGGAATTCCGCACCTATCCGTTGCCCCATTGTGTGACTTCGCATCGCCCTCCCGTCTCCGTCTCAAGGGGGTGTGCGCCCAGGATGTTGCGGCGACGGATATCTTCGGAAAACTCTTTGACCTGGCGGCGTATGCTTTTGGCGTAAAGGTCCTGCTTGGCGAGATTCACGAACTTGTCGACATGGTGATGAAGCAACGAATAGGTATTGGCGAAGGCGGCAAGTTTGTTGCCAACGGTCCCCGTGGCTGCGGATGGATCTGGCATTCCCCAGAGCTCGGTGATCGGATTTCCCGGCCATACCGGGCATGTTTCGGCTTCGGCGTCATCGCACAAGGTGAACACGAAATCGATGGCGGCTGCGCTATCGCCTGTAAACTCGTCCTATGACTTTGAGCGCAGGCCGGCCGTCTTGTGACTGTGGTTCTTTAGGATCTTGATGGCAAAAGGATTCACTTCTCCGCGGGGTGTACTGGCAGCGCTGTGTGCGTTGAAGGCGGATTGACCTAGTGAGTTCATGAGGCATTCGGCGATAACGGAGCGGGCCGAGTTGTGTGCGCACAAAAAGAGCACGTTGTAGGCTTCGTTTGTTCACTCTATCCTCCCATGTCACGTCGGGGCGGAGCCCGGGTTGGCCGGAGACGTACGACGAGCAAAATTCAGGATGTCCGGTGCAGCAATCCTCGGTGAGGAAGGCGAGGAAGTTCCGCATGCCACCCACCTCGACGGAGTAGCGGACATAGCGCCCCTCACGCCAAGAGCGGATCAGGCCGGCACGCACCAGTTCTTTGAGATGGAACGACAGGGCGGTAGCGCTGATCCCGACAACGCGCGCTATATCACCTGCGGCCATTCCAGATGGCCCGCATTTAACGAGCAATCGGAATATCGAGAGCCGGTTGTTGTGCGCCAGGGCGGCAAGGGCGGTGACTGCGTGCTGCTGATCCATTGATTTGTTAATTCAAGAATTCTTGGAGCAAGTGAAGGATGTCGCGGTTGCTTGGACGTTGGATGAGGGCGTGTGGGGCTAGGCAAAAGGATAGGAGGGGAGTGACAGGCCTATCAGCGCGGAGTGTCGAATTGGACAAGCCCGGACATGATCGGCCACTAATTGGTTTGTCAGATTTGGCGCAATGTTGCCGGCGATGAGCAATCTCGCCATGATTGTCTTTGTGTTGTTCGCAGCCATTGGCGAGGGGAGTTACGCCCGAGAGGGCGTAACAGAGGCGGGCAGCAAGGCTGTCGTGGATGCGTTCTGGAATTATGTTTGGGAGCAGCAACGGTTCGATCGGATCGACGAGCTGTTTTCGGAGGGCTTCGTGATTCATTCCGCCGGCAAGGCTGTCGGGCCGCGAGAAAAATTCAAAGCCTGGGCGCGGTCCTTTTTTAAGCACATCGAGGGTCTGAAGCTGGATGTTCACGAGATCTTCGCCGAGGGAGACAAGGTCATCACCCGATGGACCTGCAGCGGGCGTCTCGTCGGCGAGATGTTTGGGGGCAAGGGTCGTGGCCAACTAATCTCATTTACGGGTATGAACATCATAACCGTGCGCGATGGGCGGATCATCTAGGCCTGGGTCGAGCGGGACGCTCTGGGCCTGGCACGCCAGATCGGGGCCGTGAAGTAGCGCGGCCTGCCCGGCGAGAAATGAGATGCCGAATTACCGGTGCGTTACGCACTCGGCCGGCGGTGCAGCGCAAGCTCGCGCACGGACCATTTGGTTGGCGGGCCCGCGCACATGCATCGGCGTCGGATATGCCTTTATCCCAGAACGCGGCCAGCGACTGCATCGAGCTTGTCCAGAAGTGCTGGATCGCGGGCTTCGGGCGGCGTGATGATGGCAACGTCCAGGGCGCGGTCGGAGCCAATGGGGCAGGCCGGGTGTTCTTTTGGGAAGTTCCTAGCGAGATGCAGAACCAGGCGCTGGGCCTTCTCGGTGTTGGACCGCATGACGGCGATGACGGAAGCGACGTCGACGTTGTCGTGGTCGCCATGCCAGCAGTCGTAGTCGGTGACCATGGCAAGTGTCGCGTAACAAATCTCAGCTTCACGGGCGAGCTTGGCCTCGGGCATATTGGTCATGCCGATAACCGAGCAGCCCCAAGCGCGATAGAGTTCACTTTCAGCGCGCGTAGAAAACTGCGGGCCTTCCATAACCAAGTATGTGCCGCCGCGGGAAATAGACACGCCCTCGGCTTTGGCGGCCGTCTCCAGCGCCTCGGCAAGTATTGGGCTAATGGGTTCGGCAACGGAGACGTGTGCCACACAGCCGGCGCCGAAGAAGCTTTTTTCGCGGGCAAACGACCGATCGATGAACTGATCGACGATGACGAAGTGCCCGGGGGGGTGCTCTTCTTTGAGGGAACCGCATGCCGAAATGGAAAGCAGGTCGGTCACTCCGGCACGCTTCAGGGCGTCGATGTTGGCGCGGAAGTTGATACCGCTGGGCGGTACTTTGTGGCCGCGGCCATGGCGGGGGAGGAAGCGCAATGGGAGGCCATCCAGCTCGGCGAAGAGGATGTCGTCGGAAGGTTTGCCCCAGGGGCTTTCGATGTGGCGCCAATGGGCATTGGCGATGCCGGGCATGTCATAGAAACCGCTGCCGCCGATGATGCCGAGAACCGTCTCAGTCATTCTTGTTCCCCTTGTTGGGAGCCTGGATGGATTTGCATAAACAGAAAAGGCCTCGCTAGCGAGGCCTTTTAGGTTGCTGTCTTGTGTCTGGCGCCGAGCGCCAGGCGGCGTATCAATGCTTGACGCGTGCCCAAATCCGCTTCTTGGCAAAATAGAGAAGAAGGGTGGTGATTAGCAGGTAGACCAGGGCGCTCCAGCCCAGCTGCTTGCGCTGGTTGAGCGAGGGATCGGCCGCCCAGGCCAGGAATGCCGTCACGTCTTCGGAGTTCTGCTTCATCGACATGGTTGCGCCAGCATTATCCTGGTATTCGACCGCGCCTTCTTCTGGGATTGGCTGGCCCATGGCGATCTGATGGCCGGGGAAGTATTTGTTGTAGCTCATCCCCTCGGACAGCTCGAAACCCTCCGGCGGCTCGTGGTAGCCGGTCAACAGGGCGTAGAGGTAGTCGGAACCGCCTTCCTGATAACCGGTGAGGATGTCGAGCGCCATCTGCGGGACGTGAATGTACCAGGCGGCGTCATTGTGGACGCCGCGTGCGCGGGTGATGAGCGACAGATCGGGGGGGTATGCGCCGTTCTGAGCGGCACGCGCTTCCTGCTGGTTCCTGTATGGCCCTCTGATCGGGTCGGAGAGCTTGGGCGGACGCTCGAACATCTCGCCTTCGTCATTGGGTCCGTCGACGATCTGGTTGGGCCAATCGGCTGCAAGAGTCTTGACGGCTTCCTCATCAAACTCCGGACCGCCGGGCTCGACAAGATTGCGGAACCTGACGCGTACGAGGCCGTGACAGGCGGAGCAGACCTCCTGATAGACCTGGAAGCCGCGTCTCAGCTGGATGGGGTCGAACTGGCCCTTGATCCCACCGTACGTCCAGTCATGGCGTTCGATATGGATCTCCTCTCCGCCGGCGGCGTTTGCGGTCGTCGTCAAGCCCAGGCTTGCGACGGCGACAAGAACACCGCAAAGGGAGGAAAATGCGTGTTTCATAATCATTTCCGTTTCCCTTTCTGCGTTACCGGTCTTCCGGCGCGGCTGGGGCACCTAGTGGTGCTCCGGCGGGTGCCGAGCGGGTTGCCGACTTATCGCCTTTTCCAAGTACGGCTTCAGTGATGGAGCCAGGCATGCTCTTTGGCGTCTCCATGCTGCCCAGGATCGGCATGACGATCAGGAAGTGTGCGAAGTAGTAGAATGTGAAGACGCGGGCCCAGAAGACGTAGGTTCCCTCCGCCGGCTTGGCGCCCAGGTAGCCAAGTGCCAGACAGGCGAAGACGAACAGCCAGAAGAACCACTTGTAAATCGGGCGATACTTCGTGGAACGGACCGGTGAACGGTCGAGCCACGGGACGAATGCAAGGATGGCAATGGACGCAAACATCGCGATGACGCCGCCCAGCTTATCGGGGATGGCGCGAAGGATTGCGTAGAACGGCAGGAAGTACCATTCGGGGACGATGTGCGGTGGTGTGACTAGCGGATCAGCCTTCACGAAATTGTCCGCGTGGCCCAGATAATCCGGAAGGAACAGCATGAACCAGGCGAAAATGATCACGAAGATAAACAGCGCGAAGACATCCTTGGAGATAGCGTAAGGATACATCGGCACCGAGTCCGACTTGGTCTTGATCTCAATACCTGTGGGATTGTTCTGGCCACACACATGAAGCGCCCAGACATGCAAAATAACCAGGCCGAAGATTACGAATGGCAGGAGATAATGCAGCGAGAAGAAGCGGGTCAGCGTAACGCCAGAGACCGAGTAGCCACCCCACAACCATTGGACGATCGATGTGCCCAAACCGGGGATGATCTGGTCAAGTGACGAAAACAGGTTGGTGATCACGGTCACGGCCCAGAAGCTCATCTGCCCCCATGGCAGCGAGTAGCCCATGAACGCCGTCGCCATCATCGCGAGAAGGATGAAGACACCCAATATCCAAAGGATTTCGCGGGGTGCGCGGTAGGACCCGTAATAGAGTCCGCGGAACGTATGGAGATAGGCGGCAAGGAAGAACATCGACGCGCCGACCGCGTGCATGGGCTGGATGAGCCAGCCGTAATTCACATCACGACGAATGCGGTCGACGGAATCGAAGGCTTCGCCGCCACTGGGAATGTAGTGCATCGCGAGCACGATGCCAGTGATGAGCTGGGCAACAAGACAGAACGTCAGGATGCCACCGAATGTCCACATGTAGTTCAGGTTGCGCGGCGTCGGGAATTCAATGAACTGATCGTACATTAAGCGCGGCAGTGGAAGGCGCTCGTCCCACCACTTGGCCGTCGCTGATTTCGGCTCATAAGAAGATTCGTGACTGGACATTGAGATGCTCTCTTTTGCGTCAACCGATGCGGATCATGCTGTCGGATACGAAGGAGTAGGGCGGGACATCCAAGTTACGCGGCGCGGGACCTTTGCGGATCCGTCCGGACGTGTCGTAGTGCGAACCGTGACACGGGCAGAACCAGCCCCCGTACTCGCCCTTGGTGTCAGACAGGCTCTGTCCTTTTGGGATGCAGCCAAGGTGCGTGCAGATACCAATCATGACCAGCCATTTTTCGTGCCCGGCGAGTGTGCGATTTTCGTCTGTGGCCGGACTGCCGGGATTGTTCTCATTGCGAGCGACTGGGTCGGGCAGATCGTCGACAGGGACTTTTTTGGCTTCCTCAACCTCTGCGGCCGTGCGGTGGCGGATGAAGACTGGTTTGCCGCGCCACATTACCGTGATGGCCTGTCCCTCGTTGATCGGCGTCAGATCAATCTCGGTCGAGGCGAGAGCGAGTGCCCCGGCATCGGGATTCATCTGGTCTACGAAAGGCCAGATGAGCGATGCTGCGCCAACGGCGGCAAATGCGCTCGCGGCAATAACCAGCACATCACGGCGTTCTGGATCTTCGACGTCTGCTGTCATCGCTTGACCTCCTTAGGACGGCGTTCCATGCAACCGGCCTGATAAGATGAATGAAGCCCGTATTGGACCGCATAGCAACTCATAGTGGCGCATCACTTGGTCTGATTTCGTAGCATTGCCTGGACGGAGCTACGGAAGAAATTCGCGGCGGGGTGCTGAGCGTTACGAGCGCGATTCGCCACAGGTGTGGCATCGTTTGCGCGCTCTCTCAAGGCCGCGATTGGTATGAACTGCAGGGCAATTTGGCGCAGACCGAACGGTCAAAGAGCAAATGAACAGGATTTGTATGCGGTTGGCGCTCTATCAACCCGATATTCCACAGAATACCGGGACCATCCTGCGAATGGCCGCGTGTCTTGGGGTTGGCGTTGAAATTATCGGGCCTTGTGGGTTCGACCTCAGTGACCGGGCGTTGAGGCGGGCCGGGCTTGACTATCTGGATGTTGCCGAGTTGCAGACGCACATCAATTTCCCGGCTTTCCATGACTGGAGGCGCCGGGAGGGTTTGCGGCTGGTGCTGGCGACCACACAGGCGGAGCGGCCCTATACTGATCTCGGCTACCGACAAGGCGATGTCTTGATGCTCGGGCGGGAAAGCGCCGGCGTTCCCGAAGATGTGCGTCGTGTTGCAGACGAAGAGGTGCGGATTCCCATGCGTGAGGGCATGCGGTCGATGAATGTGGCGCTGGCTGGTGCGATGATCATCGGCGAAGCGCTGAGACAAACGGGCGGTCTGGAAGGCTAACCGCCTCGGCACACTGCTTCCAGCGACCAGCTTGGGTCGCTGGCTCCGTGCTTCAAGACATGCCAGGGGCCCTCGGCGGAGAATTTTGCAATGCAGCGAGGCAGGTCCTCGTCATCCAGCAATCCGGCGAGTTTGATGAGGATGGAACCGATATCCTTCCAGAGTTTCTTTTCGGATCCGCGCCTTACCGCCAGTGGACCGGAGATGTGGCGTGCCATTGCTTTTAGGCGGTCAACCGCCACGGGGTGCGTGGCGACCGTCAGCAGGTAGTTGTTCCAGGCTTCATTGTTTTTGAATTCTCCGCGATGCCTGAACCGGTAGATTTGGGCCTGGAAGTAGAAGACTGCGCCCAATGGCTGGGTCGCGGTTCGGGCCAGCACATCGAGGGCGAAACTGTCGGACTGCACTTCATCCGCGCGCGCTTGAGCCTTAGTGACCTCGGCGTAGCCTTTATGGCGGAACAGCACGTGGCCCAGTTCATGAGCGACGATGAAGGCATAGGCCTCGTTGCGCAGCGATAGTGAGAGACTGTCGACGCCGGGCTGTTTGTAGGGGTCTTTCGGAATCTCCAGGGCGGTGAGCACATCGGTGTAGCGTTTATCTGAAACTTGGATAAGGGCCGATGGCGAAGAGCTGCGTAGTAGAGGTCAATTGTTGAATGGCTCAGGGCGTTGACCTGCGTCCAGGCATAAGCGGTGGTTAGGTCCTCGAGGGCTTTTAATGACAGGACGGGCATAACGACGATGGCCTTGCGACCGTCGCGGTAGGCGTAAAAATTGAGGGGGTCGTCTCCAGGCTTTGGCATGGGGAAACGGAATTCGACCTCGCCCAGTCCGCTGAGCTCGCGTTTGCTCAGGCTTGGCATGATGCCGAGCGTATAGATTTTTGAGACCGCCGTACTCAGACGCTTGGAGTCCTTTTGAAGGACTTCTCTCGGATACAGTTCGGTGAGGTCGCCGGCGAATGCTGGCTGCACGGAAGGTACGAGCAATATGCTCAAGAACACGAATGCCCGCATGGCACAGCTCCCGCTTCAAGCTATCGGTCTAAGACGATCGCGTGTGCGCGCATTATCTTCTCGTTTTGCGGTGACATGGCGGCATAGGATTCTTGCGCAGTGACGTTCTCGGGATCTGAGACCCACTAGACGAATTGCAGGCTTTCGCGGCGAGCCTGATCCTTGACGGCTTGCACGAGGGCTGCCGCGATGCCTCTTCGGCGCGCTGCCGGCCTGACAAAGAGATCGTTGAGATACAGGCCGCGGGCTGCATAGGCCGTTTTGTAGGCCCTGCCGTAGAGTGCGTGACCGGCAAGGCCTTCACAAGTTTCGGCGACGATAATGCGGAATTGTGGTTCGGCGCCTCAACCGTCAGTTCGGATCACGTCCGGTGTGAATTTGCCGACGGGGTCTCCGAGGGTTGCGTGCAACTGGGGCGCGGCCGGACGAACTTTGAATGGTTCCGATGTTTCGGCCGTCGTGGGCCTTACTCCGCCGCCTCCCGGGCGAGGAAGCCGCCCGACTGACGTGCCCACAGTTCGGCATAGAGTCCTCCGCGGGCGATCAGTTCGTCATGCGAGCCGTCCTCGACGATGGCGCCTTGATCCATGATCACCAACCGGTCCATTGCGGCGATGGTCGATAAGCGGTGCGCAATGGCAATCACGGTCTTGCCGCCCATCAGCTCGGACAGGCTGTCCTGGATTGCGGCTTCGACTTCCGAATCCAAAGCACTTGTCGCCTCATCGAGGACCAAAATCGGTGCGTTCTTGAGAAGGACGCGGGCTATGGCGACTCGCTGGCGCTGGCCGCCGGACAGCTTGACGCCGCGCTCGCCGACATGGGCCTCATACGCCTTTCGGCCCTGAGGATCCTCCAATCCCAAGATGAAATCATGGGCGTGAGCACGCTTGGCGGCTGATATGGCTTCTTGCATTGTCGCCTCCGGGCGCCCGTAGACGATATTCTCAAAGACGGAGCGGTGTAAGAGCGAGGTATCCTGAGTGACCATGCCGATCTGCGCACGCAGCGACTCCTGCGTGACCTCGGCGATATCCTGGCCGTCAATCAAGATTCTGCCGTTCTCCAGATCGTAGAACCGGAGCAGAAGGTTGACCAAGGTGGACTTGCCCGCGCCAGAACGACCGACCAAGCCAACCTTCTCACCTGGATTGATAGTCAAGGAGAGGTCATCAATAACACCGCCCTCTTTGCCATAATGGAACCGGACATTCTGAAGGTCGATGCGGCCATCGGGAACGGCAAGTGGTTTGGCAGCGGGCGCATTGACCACTGACTGTTCGCGCGCCAGCGTACCGATACCGTCCTGCACGACACCGATGTGCTCGAAAAGCCCGGCCACCTCCCACATGATCCAATGCGACATGCCCTGCAGGCGCAGGACAAGACCAACAGTCAGGGCCAGTGCACCGGCGCTGACGGCACCCTGCGACCACAGCCAAATGCCAAGCGCGGTGATGGAGCTCAGCAGCAATGCATTCAGCATGTTGAGGGTGACCGTGAGGTAGGTGACGAGGCGCATCTGCCTGTTCACCGTGTCGAGGAAGCCGGCCATGCTGTCGCGCGCATAGGCATCCTCGCGGTCTGCGTGGGCGAACATCTTGACGGTCTGGATATTGGTGTAGCTGTCGACGATGCGTCCGGTCATGATCGAGCGGGCATCAGATTGTTCCGTCGAGATTGCCTTGAGGCGCGGCACGAAGAACCGCATCGCGGCCAGATAACCGGCTAGCCACAGCAGCATCGGCACGACAAGCCGGGGGTCGGTTGCCGCAAACGCAATTAAAGCGCCGGTGAAATAGACGGTGACGTAGAGCAGTACTTCCGCCAGCGTCAGTACGAACTCACGGACTGACAGTGACGTCTGCATGACCTTCGTGGCGATACGGCCGGCGAAGTCGTCCTGGAAGAAGCCAAGTGACTGGCGCAGAACGTAACGGTGGGCCTGCCAGCGTGTGCGCATGGCGAGGTTACCCATCAGGCCTTGGTGAATGACCGCTTCATAGAAGAATTTCAGGATCGGCAGTATCACCATGACGAGGACGGCCATGCCCGTGAGAAAGGCGCCGTGATCGTTCCAGAATGTCGCCGGGTCGGCCTTGGCCAGCCAATCAACAATGCTGCCGAGGACCGCGAACAAGGACACCTCCAACAATGCGACAACCGCCGCCACCAAGGACGATGCGACGAGCAACTTCCAGAACGGCCGGACGTAGTGAATGACGAACGGGATGAACTCCGCCGGCGGCATCTCGGCGCGCACGTCTGGAAACGGCTCGCGCAAATGCTCAAGCCACGTAAAAAATCGGTTCGTCGCATGCTGCAACATGATGAGTTCTCCGGCCGTTTTCCCTCGTGACCGGCCTTCTGTTCACGGCAACAAACGTTTGCGGGCGACATGCCCCCTGTGTCAGGCCGCAGTTCATTGCCTTACGAAACAGAGGCAAAGCCCCTACGACAAGTTTTGTGAAGCGCGCGGCCGCTGGCGGCCGGGGCGTAGCGACATGGCAGGCCTTCAATATGGCCCTGCTTTGAAATGTGCTAAGCCCCCACAAATGGGCAGCGTGGCCCGCAATGGCAAGGGATGAAAACGCAATGGCGTGGGACAAAGATGATCTTGAAGCGGCAAAGCACCAGGCGAAAAGCTGGTTTGAAGATTTGCGCGACCAGATCTGTGCCGCCTTTGAGGAACTCGAGGATGCCCTGCCCGCCGCTATGCCTTTGTCGGACAATGAGGCTGGACGATTTGAAAAGACGCCCTGGCAGAGGACGGATCAGAGTTCTGGTGAGGCTGGTGGCGGTGGAGTCATGAGCCTTATGCACGGGCGCGTCTTTGAGAAGGTCGGGGTGCACACTTCTACAGTTCACGGTGAGTTCGCGCCGGAATTCCGAAAACAGATACCAGGTGCCGAAGAAGATCCTAACTTCTGGGCCTCGGGAATTTCGCTGATCGCGCATATGCAGAACCCAAATGTTCCCGCCGTCCATATGAACACCCGCATGGTGGTTACTACCAAATGGTGGTTTGGCGGCGGGGCGGACCTGACGCCCGTTTTGATGCGACGGAGGACCCAGGAGGACCCCGATAGCGTGATGTTTCATGCGGCGATGAAGGGGGCTTGCGAGGAGCACGCGGTTGCTGATTACGACCGCTACAAAGCCTGGTGCGATGAGTACTTCTATCTCCCGCACCGCAGCGAGATGCGGGGTATCGGAGGAATCTTCTACGATTACTTGACGCCGTCGGCGGAAGAGGGCGGCTTCGATGCCGCATTGGCCTTTACGAAGGATGTGGGCAGAGCTTTTCTCAGCGTCTATCCGGAGCTTGTTCGGCGCAACTTCGGCTCGGAATGGACGGAAACGGACCGGGATGAGCAACTAGTGCGTCGGGGCCGGTACGTCGAATTCAACCTTCTTTATGACAGGGGCACAATTTTCGGGCTGAAAACCGGAGGCAATATAGACTCCATCCTGTCCTCAATGCCCCCTGTGGTTAAGTGGCCGTGAAAATTCGCCGAACTCCCAAGGCATGGGCACGGCAGCCGGCCGCTGGGAGTAGTGTGGCGGTTTGTTGCGAGGAAATTGAACGGCCAACTATATTTCGACGCACCTCCGCCACAGTGATTTTTTATCGATCTTAATCTGACATTAACCCAGCCGCGAGGGAATGAGGGTTGGCGGCAGTGTTGCCATCATGGCGCCACCAGACCGCGAGAGACCAAGTAAGTAGCGAATGTGCCGGCCAATATATTGAAGAGTTGGTCCGATACATTCGATGTGAGAACGGGGACATAGAGGGCCAAGGCTTATGTCTCCAGACAACATGGGACGAGTTGGTGATACCCATGAAGTGTAGATTATTGACGGGTGCTGTCGCTGTGGGGAGCCTAATTTCCGGGTTCGGAACGGCGTACGCAGGGTCTTCTCCTGTCGGCATCTGGATGGATCAGAACGGTCGCGGGGCGGTCGAGATCAAGGCTTGTGGCGCTAAGAAATTGTGCGGCCATATTGTCTGGGTTCGTGATCGCAAGGAACAGCATGGTTGTGGGCAGCGGTTGCTGGGCGACCTTCGTGCTGTCGGCGGCGGTGAGTGGGACCACGGTTGGATTATCGATCCTGATGACCGTAGTAGCAAATACGATCTTGCTTTGAAGCGCCTGAGCCGTACGCGACTGCAGCTGATTGGTTACATGGGCAGCCGGATGTTTAGCCGCTCTCTCGTTTGGAAACGTGCTCCAAGCACTCTACAGCGCTGCGACGGCGTGAAGGCGAAACCCGAAGGGGTTATTGCCGCCAAGTCGAAGGCTTCAACTGTATCGCTCGGTCCGAAAAGTGCGCCAAATCCCGAACGCAATCCAGTGGAGCGGCGGGTTTACGTGGCGTTGGATATCCAGCCACCGCAACCGGTATTGGCAGTGCGTCCCCAGTATTCAAATTATAGGGTCCGGCAGATTGGCATCACTAATAGGGAAAGCTTGTCAGAGGGAGCTCGCGAAGCGCTGGATGTGCTGAGTGTTCCTGTCGACGGTGGCCCGGGATCGGGCTCGTCGATACCAGTGCCGCAGCAAGTCGCTTCAAACAAGGTGTGCAGGATCATGGCGCCGTTCGCGACAGTTGCATTTGCCTGCAGAAGGTGAGCGTTCCTAACAGGAATTCTGCTAGGTTCTTCCTTTTTTATTTAGTTTTTTGGGCCGCCGAGGGCGGCCTTTCTGGCGTTGGGCAACCCGATGGCCGGCTGAGCGCTGGCTTTTGAGAAACTCATCGTTGCATCAATCTAGCGTGCGGCGCTGCGCTCACGGGCGGCTTCCTCGAACACCTGATAGAATTCCTTTGCGCCGGAGTTTCGGACGTTGACGTCCATGCGCATGCCCAGCTTGCCCAACAGTTCGCGCGACGTGCGTCCTCGGACGATTGTGTTACGTTCGTAGCCTCGCCGCGAGAAGAAATTGACTGTGGGCATTCCCAGGCCGACCGCGGTCATCATCTCGAGGCCGGTGCCGGGTCCAGCCAGGTTCATCAGTTCAAGTTCCGTCGGGCTGATATCGCCACGCCCGGCGCGACGGGCAATGTCGTGGACACCCTTTAGCTTGATGACTTGTAGCCAGGGCCCAATGTCTCCATCAATGTTTATGGGGTGAATACCCATGCCGGGACCGGTGCGGGCAAAAGCCTGGTGCGAGGACCAACGCTTTGGGACGCGGTTGACGCGGGCAATCATGCGCTTCAACGCGGCGATCTTTTTCTTTAACGCCCTGCGGCGGTTTGAGCTGAGGTTTGGGTCCTGAGCGAGTGTCTGCAAACGCGATAGAAACGTACGGCCGTGCTTTTGCAATTCATTGACCGAATTGGCGGCCAGAAGCTGCGCATAGCCCAGCGCGGACGAAATGGGGCGCCCGGTTCTTCTGATGGGGTGGATGCCTGCCTGCATATCAGCGGTGCCAAGTCCGCTGGTTTCGAGTGCGTAGACACGAACAACCTGATCGCTGTTCAGGCCAAGCCGGAGCGCTTCGCTAGCGTAACGCCTCTTGAATTCCCGTTCGGCGATGCGCTCAGGGATAAAACCATAGTGTTTCTTGGCGGCCCGCAGATAATCCGGAATGCCGGGGAGTGCGGTGGACTTCTTCTTTGGTCTTCTTGCCTGGTCTGCTTTCAAATATTTCGACCAGGCTTTTGCCAGCGACTTTGGTAGCTTCGGGCCGTCGTACTTGGGGGGGTAGGCGTTGACGTAGTCGGTCGCTCGTAAGACAGCGCCCCGCTTCTTCTTCTTGCGCCGGTTGCTACGCTTTTTGTTCACCTTCGCCCAGAAGGCGTCCTTCTCGGCTTCGTGGAAGGTGCGGGCCTTAAGGTAAGCCTGGAATATGCGCTGATCCTTCGAGGATAAGCGGGACATGAAGTCATTCGCGTCGCGCCGGGCGAATGCGTCACCTGCTAGGGTCAAAATGGTAAACAGGGCCAAAACCAAAGCCGCGGCGTACTTCAGACGTCGTTGAGATGAGCTTAAAGTCATGGGTCCGGGCGTTCCTTCGTTGTTCCAGCTGCTTGTTTGAGCAGGCGGTGCAGCGCTGCTTGCGCGAGCACCTTCGCATAGCCTCATGAGTGTTACAAAGACTGCCCGATGTGCGGAAAATTGGGCGAAAGGGCCCGTTTCCAGGGGGGTGGAAAAGGAGTTGTCCGGCGCGACCGGCGACATGATATGGATGAGGGAGTGAACCCGCCCGATGGTCGTTTCGTGGTTTCTTGGGTATTCGCACGCTCCACGGGTCAGGAGACGGTGTGGTGGAATCGAAAACTTCGCGCGGCCCTCGGGGCTTGACGCCGGGCAGCTTAGCGGAACGGGCACGGATTTGCTTGCACGCACATCCGCCCGAGGTTTCCGAGCGTGGGCCAAGTGACTTTCAACTCAATCCCGGAATGGGGGGCGAGACGAGCCTGCCAGAGTTGCGGCCCGCGGCAGTTTTGATCCCTGTCGTAGCCCGCGAGAGGCTCAGTGTGATACTCACTCAGCGCACCACGCACCTCTCGACGCACGCCGGTCAGATCGCTTTTCCGGGTGGTAAGCTGGATGATGGAGAAAGCGTCGCCGAAACCGCCCTGCGGGAGGCGGAAGAGGAGATTGGGTTGGCGGACCGATTTATTGAGCCGATCGGCTACCTCGATTGGTATCGCACACGCACTGGATTTGCCGTCAGTCCCCTCGTGGCACTGGTGCAGCCCGGCTTCACCCTTCGGGCAAACCCAAACGAGGTGGAAGATGTCTTCGAGGTTCCTCTGGAATTCCTGCTGGATGAGGAGAACCACTTCAAACACCGAAGCCGCTGGCAAGGTCACGACCGTTTCTATTATGCCATGCCCTACGGCGACCGTTACATCTGGGGTGCAACCGCTGGCATCATCAGAAACCTGCATCAGAGGTTGAGGCACGTATGATCCGCATCGTCATCGAGAATCTGCTGCTGCTGTTACTGCCGACGCTTCTCTATGTCGCCTATATCTATCTGACAGCTGGGAAAAAGGGGACCAAACAGAACGTTCTTGATGACGCGCCGCTCATCTGGCTTTTTCTTGCCGGTGTAGGATTGGCGGTTTCTGTATTGCTTGTTTTCGGTACATTTTCAGGCGGGAAGCCGGGGCAGTCGTATCGTCCTCCGGAATTCCGCGATGGCACCATCGTTCCAGGGCAATTGGACAAGAGACAAGTCCCCGCAGATGGCTGATGAGAACGAAGGCCGGGCAGTTTCTGTAACAGACTGGTCCAGCGCGCCAGCACTGGGAAAGGCAAACTGGCTGCAGGCACACTCCTGCCAAGCTGTGTTTCAGGCGCTTGAATTTGGCGGGTATGAAGGGCGTGCGGTTGGTGGTGCCGTGCGCAATTCACTCATGGGTCACCAGGTAACAGACATTGATATCGCGACGCCCGCATTGCCCGATGAGGTTACCAGGCTCTGCCAGACGGCGGGCCTGAGTGTGCATCCGACGGGGTTGGGTCATGGTACCGTGACCGTTGTGAGCAATCACGTTCCTTACGAAGTGACGACCTTGCGGCAGGACGTGGAAACCCACGGGCGCCATGCGACTGTTTCTTTCACGCGTGATTGGCGGGCAGACGCATCCCGGCGGGACTTTACAATGAACGCGCTATATTGCGACCGGCATGGCGTCCTATCAGATCCGCTGGGAGGCCTGCCCGATCTATTGGCGGGGCGGGTCCGTTTTATTGGCGATGCTCGCGACCGGATCCGCGAGGATTTTTTGCGAATTCTCAGGTTCTTTCGTTTTTTCGCGACCTACGGACAGGGCAGTATTGATGCTGAAGGTCTATCGGCATCAGCTTCCGAGAAGGATGGCCTCAGGGATCTCTCCGCCGAACGGATTCGGGGTGAACTTCTGAAACTCGTAGTCGCCGGCCGATCTCATGAAGCACTCTGTTTGATGTCAGCGAACGGGATTACCGAATTGGTCTTGGGCCGCGATGGCGATCTGGCGCGATTTGATAAGCTAACTGAACTGGAAACAAATCTGGGTTCAGGCCCAGATCCGATTCTTCGGCTGTCGGCTCTTGCAGCCCCTGATGAGGTGGCCGCAGGCGAACTGGCCCTGCGTTTAAGACTTTCCAATTCGGAACGGAAGGAACTCGTGACCGTCTCCGGTGTTTCCGCCTCTGAATTCATGCCGGAGGCGGAAACAAGCAAGGTTCAGCTCTATAGGCTCGGCCAACCAAATTATCAGGCGGTTTGCCTCAGCGCGTGGGCACGTTCCAAAGACGATGCCAATAGTGAAGTCTGGCGAAAGGCTTTTTCCTTGCCAGAGCGCTGGAAGCCGCCGCTCATGCCCTTCAAGGGAGCTGATCTCGTTTCCAAAGGGGTTCCGGCTGGCCCCGATGTGGGCGCGGTGCTTTCGCGTTTTGAATCTTGGTGGGTATCCGCGGGTTTTCCTCAGGACCGCCCACTGTTGGAGGCCAAGCTCAAAGAGCTGGCCGGCCTCTGAGCCGTGTTTCATCCGGCCCTCTTAGCAAATATACCGGTATGACTGTTTCCCGGTTTTCGCGTCGAGGCGGGCCGCAGATTGTTTCAGCTTAGGAGATACGCCCGTCAGCAGCAGGCTAATCGGATATGGTGCAAAGCCCGATCGAACTCGGCGGGTATCTAACTTTTGGTGCAAGAGTGCTGTCGCTCCGCAAAACGAAAAAGCGCCAGCCGATCGACACGGCTGGCGCTTGGTCAACTTTACGCAGGTCGATACAAGGAGTTGCCCAATGTTCACGTAGCGCCAGAGACGTGGCACCGCGTGCGGCGCTCAAATGGTGTCGAATCCGAGTACGCTTTGAAACCGACGGTTTTCTGCGTAATGCCGAAGGCAATTTGACCTCATTGCCACGGCCATCGCGAAACGCCGGCTCTCAGATTGCGTAATCTTCGATATTGCCGCCCTTCTTGAGTTTATCGACCAGCCAGTTTGGCTTCCTCCCGCGGCCCGTCCAAGTTTCGGCCCGGTTGTCGGGATTGGCGTATTTCGCCGCAGAGGTGCTACCCTTGCCTTTGCGGCCTTTACCACCGACAAGTTCATTCATGCTGAAGCCAGCTTCCTGAGCCAATTCTTCCATTCTTGAAAGAACTTCCTGGCGTTCACGCAGGCGGGCATTCGCGATTTCTTGTTCCAGATCAGCCTGAAGCGTTAGAAGGTCTTTCAGGCTCATCTTACTCAGATTTACTCTCGGTGCCATCCTGGCTGTCTTTCCTCTCTTGCGCATCAAATCTTCTCGAAACTTGTGTTTATGCTGGGACTGCAGTGATGCTGGTCGACGTTTCGAACCCTGGACGTGGAGCAAACGCTAACAACATAAGAAAATCAATACTTCGATCGAATAATTAATCAAAATTTATCAATATGTTTGGTTTACGTGATTAGGCGGCCTTTGAAGTGTAACACGCATTCGTCTCCTTCAACGCAGCTGCGTTCAAATAGGATTTTGGGAAACAATGTCATCGGTATCCCAGCTTTCCTTGTGAAAATGCGGTTGCGGACGATCAATACTCGCCGCAGTTTGAAAGCTGGCCAATTTGGCAAGGGCAATGGCGTTTGAATCAGGCTCTTGCTGGGCTAGAAGCGCCTGGACAGCGATCAAAATCGTGTTCATCCGGCGTTCAAGTGCTATTTGCGATAAGAAATTCATCCCTGGTGTCAACTTCCCCGGCGTGATCCGAAGTAGGCGCGGTGTCCAGGGGGCCGCGCCTTTTTCTCACTTGCTCCCCATTCGAATATGGTTACCCACCGGCGTGAGAGGCCCACGATAGTGGGCCCGTTTTCGAGGTGTCCGCGGTGTATCATTTATTGTAGTGGTGATGTGGCCTGCCGCTTGGGAGAGCGGCTCCTAGTATCCTCTCGGCATTTTCCTGCCGTTTTGGTGCGATGAGGGAGCCTTTGGGGCTGAGTGCGGCGCGTGCGTTGCGCGCAGTTTGTTGAAAGGTTACGTTCCCTCAGAATAGCGGACGCGAGTTTAACAAAGCCATTCCGGAGGCACTTTAGCGATGTCCTTTTCCCTTCCCGATCTGCCGTATGCCTATGATGCCCTACAGCCTTTTATGTCCGCCGAGACGTTGGAATTTCATCACGACAAACATCACAAAGCCTATGTCGATAAGGGCAACGAGATTGCCGGAGATGGTACAAAATACGCGGGAATGTCGATTGAAGATATTTGCAAGAAGGCATTCTCCGAAGGCGATCAGGCGGTGGTCAACCAAATCGGCCAGCATTTTAATCACATCCATTTTTGGCAGTGGATGAAAGCTGGCGGCGGGGGGGGCAGCCTACCTGGGAAACTGGAACCGCTCGTCGCGAGCTATGGAGGGCTCGATAAAGTGCGCAGTGATTTCATCGCCGCCGGCATGGGGCAGTTTGGTTCCGGCTGGTGCTGGCTGGTGGTCCGCGATGGAAAACTTGAGGTTGCAAAGACGCCCAATGGCGAAAACCCGCTGATGCACGGTGCGCAGCCGATTTTGGGGTGTGATGTCTGGGAACACAGCTATTACATTGATTATCGCAACGCCCGGCCGAAGTACCTGGAAGCCTTCTTTGATAATCTTGTGAACTGGGAACACGTCGAGTCGCTGGTAGATCTCTAAGCATCGTCGCGGAAATCGTTTTTCGGGCGCGGGCTTATGGGAGCCTGCGCCCTTGCTTGTTGGGGGTGGGCTGACTGCTGGCTTGGCAAATGGTGCCGATCGCGGCGGGGACCGTTAAGGCGGGACTTGCCTGCTCGCCGTCTGTTCGACACTAGGGGCTATCTCATCAGGCGCTGTCGGGCCCACCGGAGAGTCGGCCTTGGCAACGAGCATTGCTGCAGCGATGAGTGCAAGTGATGCATTCATAACGATAAATCCTGGATGGGTCCTGCAATGTTGTAGGTCTATCCGGCACTGCATGAATGAGGGTTGAAAGCGGGTGCGGCTCGCTGTCAGTGACTGCCACCGGCGACGCCAATCCGGCTAAATGTGAAACATGTTCGCTTCAGACGGGGGAGGCGCTTTGGAACTGGAGAAGATCGAGATCAATCCACTCGTAGATAATGATGCTCCACACCACGGCAAAAACCAAGCTTGCGACGATGGTGTTTGTGACGATGATCCTGAGAAGTTTCGGTTCGGCCGGAGCGCTTTCTGGTGTGCCTGGCACAATTGCACCGGCTTCATCCTGCGTGCGTACATTGAAGGGCAGTACCGCGAACAGGGTGATCCACCAGACAATGAAGTAGATTGCAATGGCGAACGTCAGGCTCATGCGTTTTCTTTCTTGATGGTATCGGCCGGATAGTTGCTCAAGCTTGTTCCAGTTCTGTCAGGGTTCCGCAGAAGTCCTTTGGGTGCAGAAACAGTACGGGTTTGCCGTGCGCGCCGATTTTCGGCTCACCGTCGCCGAGAACCCTGGCCCCCATGGCTTTCATCTGATCGCGAGCTGCAATGATGTCATCCACCTCATAACATACGTGGTGGATACCGCCGTTGGGATTCTTTTCGAGGAACTTGGCGATGGGAGAACCGTCACCGAGAGGTTCAAGGAGCTCGATTTTGGTATTCCGGAGTTTGACGAAGACGACTGTAACGCCATGGTCAGGCTCGGCTTGGGGTTCAGAGACCTCGGCTCCAAGAGTATCCCGGTAAGTTGAGGTTGCTGCGGCCAGGTCTGAAACCGCAATGGCGACGTGGTTGAGGCGTCCGATCATTTCTGGAACCCTTTTGCTCGTTGGATGATTGGCCAATCACGGATATTTCGCCCGGGCGATTAATCGACGACGTGCAGCAAGACTTTGACGATGGGCCTCTTGCCCCACTTCTCGTTAAAGGTAGCCCGGACAGCGCGCCGAATGGCTTCACGCACCAGCTCAGGATTCTTGCGGCGACCCGGCGGGATACTCTCGATGGTACCGTCAATAGTATCGAGGACGACGTCGCGTATCAGTTCCTCATCCTTGGTAAGAATTGGGACTCCATCAAGGGTGAGCAGGTAGTCGGAGACAACTTCGCCGCGCCGGGTCATCGCCAGTGAAACGATCGCAATGCCGACGGCTGATAGTTTTCGCCGTTCGCGTACAGGCCCCTCATCCCCAGGGAGGATGAGCTTGCCATCGCGGTAGCGCCGGCCGACGGGGGCCTCGTCGATTATGGTTGGCTTTCCTGGTGCGAGCCGGACAACGGCACCATCCTCGGGAACAACAACGTTCTTGATGCCTGATCGGGCCGCGAGTTTCGCGTGGGCCCGCAAGTGACGGCCCTCGCCGTGCATCGGGATGAGGGATTCCGGCTGAAGCCAGGAATACATCTGGCGCAACTCGTCCTGACGTGGGTGTCCGGTGACGTGCACAAGTTCCTCGGCGTCGGTGAGGATATCGCAGCCAAGCCGGGCAAGGGCATTTTGCACGCGGGATATCGACTTCTCATTGCCTGGAATATTGCGCGAAGAGTAGATGACAAGGTCGCCCTTTGAAAAGTTGATGTCGGGGTGGTCGCCGTCGGCAGCGCGGGACAGGGCCGCGCGGGGCTCGCCTTGAGACCCGGTCAACATGACCACGATTTCACCCCGCTCCAGATAACCGAACTCCTCCTGGCCCAGATACTTGAAATCGGGAGGGAGATAGCCTGTGTCGATGGCGACTTCGATCACGCGGTGCAGAGCGCGTCCGGCGACGACGAGATGGCGGCCGGCGGCCCTGGTGGCGTTGGCTACCGCAAGCACGCGGCCGACGTTTGAAGCAAAGGTGGTGACGGCAACGCGGTGCGGTGCCTTTTTGATTATTTCTGTCAGCTTGTCGGCAACGTCGGTCTCCGATGGGGAGATGCCGTCGCGGAGGACGTTTGTTGAATCACACACAAGTGTCTGCACGCCTTCCTTGCCGAGATTTTGCATCTTCTCGGCATTTATGGGCGCGCCGGTCATGGGGCCGGGATCGATCTTCCAATCGCTGCTATGAAAGGTCAGTCCGTGGTGGGTGCGAATAGCGAGGGCCGACGTCTCCGGGATTGAGTGCGTCATGTTGACGAATTCGAGATCAAAGGGACCAACATCGAACCGGCCGCCGAGGGGGATTTCGTTCAGTTTCGGCTTAGCACGGCCGCCGAACTCCGCCATTTTTGCCTTGAGCATGCCCATCGTGAAGGGCGTAGCGAAAACAGGCGCCTGGAGCTCGGGCCAAAGCTCGATCATGGCGCCGATATGGTCCTCATGAGCGTGCGTAATTACGATGCCAGCGAGGGCATTTTTTTCGGCGGCGATGAATCGGAGGTCTGGAAGGACGACATCAACACCAGGTTCCTGTGGCCCAGGAAATGTAATTCCGAGGTCGACCATCAGCCACTGGCGGCTCTGGGGCGGGCCCAGGCCGTACAGATAGCAATTCATGCCGATCTCGCCGAGGCCGCCTAGGGCAAGGAAGACAAGCTCGTCGCGTTTGTTATTCGGCTGGACGGCCATTCAATCCCTCTCTTCGAGCATATTAGTCAATATGGTCAATCCGTACTCGAAACAAAACGTCTTTCTAAATGAATTAGAACTCCCTGAGGCTCCATCCCTGACGTCGTGGTTGATGAAATTCATTATTCGGTAACAGCGGCCGAGACGTCACCAAAGGTTATGCGCCTAAGGCTCCCCGGGTTCTCTCTCAACAGCAAGGCTCCGTCATCATCAAGACCGGCGAAACCGCCCCGGCAGACTTCTGTCCCAGTTGTTACGGTCAGCGGTGATCCGAGCGGCAAGCTTTGCGACAGCCATCGTTGCTTGAGTTGTGCAAATCCTTCAAGTGACGAAAGGGTTTTAAATGCGACTCTGGCGGCTTGGTCGAGGTTTGCACGCAGCGCGCTGGGCGTGGTGTGCAGGCCGTTTAATCTAAGGCTGGTGGAGGGCCTATCAGCGATGTCGGGGGCCACTTCAATATTTACGCCAAAGCCGAGGACGCCGCGATAAGAACCGTTGGGCAGGGCCGTTGTCTCAACGAGCACTCCGGCGCATTTGGCGTTCGCAATAAGTAGGTCATTGGGCCATTTGAGAATGGGACGGCTGGCAGCCTGCCAGGATGCGGCCGCAGCCGCGGCGTTGACGGCATCGGCGAGGACGTTACCGGCAAGCAGCGATACTTGTGTGATTTCCTCAGCCTCGCACCACAACGTCACGAGAAGACTTGCGTGGAGGTTGCCGGTGACGCTGAACCATTGGCGCCCGAGGCGGCCGCGGCCAGCCGTTTGGCGATCGGCCATGACCCATAAGGGGCCGCCATCGCCGGTTGCGCCAATGCGCAGTGCTTCTGCGTTGGTGGAACCTGTTTCCGTCAGATAAATGACGGGGGTGTGCGGACAGGCGACGAAGGGGTCCTGCATGCCCATTTAAAGGCGCAGCGAATTCGCCGCCGCCTCCGCCGCGGCCACGATTGGCCCGCCAAGTTGCGGAATGGCAAAAGCGAATATGAAAATCAACGCCGCACCCATGACAATGCCCAGGTTGGCCGAAACGGGCACAAACTTCTCCTGCGGTTCGTCGAAGAACATAATCTTGACAATACGCAGGTAGTAATACGCGCCGATCACACTGGCGATGACGCCGATGACGGCAAGCGGGTAGAGCCCGGCTTGGACGGCCGGCCAGAATACGTAGACCTTCGCCCAGAACCCAGCCAGCGGCGGGATGCCGGCAAGTGAGAACATCAACATGCCGAGTGTAAAGGCCAGCATCAGGTTGTTTTGGGCCAGCCCGGCAAGCTGATCGATATCCTCAATCATTTCATCGCCGCGCTGCATGGCGAGGATGCAAGCGAATGTTCCGAGCGTCATGACGAGATATATGAGCAGGTAGACAAGGACGCCCTGCGCTCCTTCCGCAGTGCCGCTGGCCAAACCGACCAGGGCGAAACCAACGTGTCCGATGGAGGAGTAGGCCATCAGACGTTTGATGTTGTTTTGTCCGATGGCTGCGAAGGCGCCAAGCAGCATCGAGGCGATCGAGATAAACCAGATAACCTGCTGCCATTGTTGTTCCAAGCCGGGGAAAGCCCCACCGAGGACACGCAATAGAATTCCCATCGCGGCCATCTTGGGAGCGGCCGCGAAGAAAGCGGTCACTGGCGTGGGCGCGCCCTGATAGACGTCGGGTGTCCACATATGGAACGGAACGGCGGAGATCTTGAAAGCGAGCCCGACCAGCAAGAAGACCAGGCCGACGATGAGGCCGATGTTTTCGGGGGCGCTTTGGGCCTGGGCGACGTTGGCGATGTCCAAGAAGCTGGTGGATCCGGTGAAACCGTAAATCAACGAAGCGCCATAGAGGAGCATGCCCGATGACAGGGCGCCGAGGACGAAGTACTTCAGTCCGGCCTCGCTGGAGCGAACGTTGTCGCGGTTCATCGCGGCGAGAACGTAAAGGGCAAGGCTCTGCAGTTCGAGGCCGAGATAAAGCGCAATCAAGTCATTGGCCGATACCATCATCATCATGCCGACGCAGGACAGCAGCATGAGGATCGGGTATTCGAACTTCATCAATCCCTTTTGACGCAGAAAATCGAAGGACAGCAGCATCGCGACCGCGGTGCCCGCGAGGATCAAGAGCTTCAGAAAGCGGGCGAACTGGTCCACTACAAACGCACCATTGAAGAGCGCCTGTGTGCCTGCGGGCTGGAGCGCGACGATGGTGCCGGCGCCGATCATGAAAGCAATCGCAAGCCAGCCGACGAAAGCACCGTTGTGATCGTTGTCGTCGCTGAAGGCGCCGATCATCAATAGCAGCAGTGCGGCGAGCGCGAGCAGCATCTCTGGAAAGGCTGGGGCGTAGTTTAGTATGGTCGACATCGGTTCGCGCCTTTGGGATCACTGGGCGTTGAGGGCGGTGGACTGGGAGACCGCGGCCTCGAAGTTCGCTACAAGTTGCTTTACGGAAACGGCCATGACGTCGAGCAGCAGAGCCGGGTAGAAACCTAACAGGATGGTCAGGATCACGAGTGGTGCCATGATTGCGATTTCACGGGCGTTCATATCGGGGATCGACTTGAGGTTGGCCTTTTCGAGGGCACCGAAGATGACGCGGCGATAGAGATACAGAGCGTATGCAGCGGACAGGATCACGCCGGTCGTGGCGATGAACGCAACCCAAGTGTTGACCTCGAATGCGCCGACCAGTGTCAGGAACTCTCCAACGAAGCCGGATGTGCCGGGGAGACCAACGTTGGCCATGGTGAAAACCATTAGCACGGTTGCATAGATCGGCATTCGATCCGCCAATCCCCCGTAGGCGGCGATCTCCCGGGTGTGCATCCGGTCGTAGATAATGCCGACGCACAAGAACAGCGCGGCGGAGATAATGCCGTGCGACAGCATCTGGAAGATCGCGCCGTCGATACCTTGTTGATTGAAGGTGAAGATGCCCATGGTGACGAAGCCCATATGGGCCACCGAGGAATAGGCGATCAGCTTCTTGATGTCCTCCTGGGCCAAAGCGACGAGCGAGGTATAGACGATGGCAATAACGGACAGCGTGAAGACGAAAGGTGCAAGCTCCTGACTGGCAATCGGGAACATTGGCACCGAGAACCGCAGGAAGCCATAGCCACCCATTTTCAGAAGAATGGCGGCGAGAATGACCGATCCCGCGGTCGGAGCCTCAACGTGTGCATCGGGGAGCCAGGTGTGAACCGGCCACATAGGCATCTTGACGGCGAAGGACGCGAGGAAGGCCAAGAATAGCCACCACTGCATCTCGGGTGAGAACTTACTGGATCCGACTTCGATGAGCGTTGGGATATCGGCCGTGCCTGCCGTCGAGAACATGGCGAACATCGCCAGCAGCATTAGGACCGAGCCCAGTAGCGTATAGAGGAAGAACTTGAAGCTGGCGTAGACCCGGCGTTTGCCGCCCCAGACGCCGATGATGAGGAACATCGGAATGAGGCCGGCTTCGAAGAACAGGTAGAACAGCATCAAGTCGAGTGCGCAGAAGACGCCGATCATCAGCGTTTCAAGCACAAGGAAGGCGATCATGTATTCCTTGACGCGTATCTGAACCGAGTCCCAACTCGCCAAGATGCAAAGCGGCATTAGGAACGTGGTTAATATCACGAACAGCATGGAGATGCCGTCGACACCCATCTTGTAGCGGAACGGACCGATCCAGTCGGCGTCTTCGAGGAATTGGAAGTCAGCGGTTCGCGGATCGAAGTTGATCCAAATAAGGAGCGAGATCGCGAAGGTGAAAATCGTCGTGTAGAGCGCTGTGTGGCGAGCGTTGCGGTCGCCTCCCGCGTTCCTTGGCAGGAAGGCGATGAACAGCGCTCCAAGCAGCGGCAGGAAGGTGACGATCGAGAGGATCGGCGAGGTCGCTACAGTCATTGGCCGGCTCCACCCGTGAGATAGGATCGCAGGAAGAAAGTGAGAATGGCAGCCACGCCGATCAGCATCGCGAAGGCGTAGTGGTAGATGTAACCCGTCTGCAATTTTACGGCGCGCCCGGTGGTCCACTGGACCCCGCTGGCGGTTCCATCGATGGTGCCATCGATGACAGCGCCGTCACCGCCCTTCCAAAGCAGCCTGCCTAGCGCCATGGTCGGCTTGACGAAGAGCCAGTCGTAGAGCTCGTCGAAGTACCATTTGTTGAGCAGGAATAGATAGACGGGCCTGAATGTCCGCGCGGTGGCTTCGGGCAGCCATGGAGCGCCGATGTAATAGAGCCATGACAAGGCGAAACCAGAGGCCATGGCGAAGAAGGGTGCCCAGTAGACCCACTCGGGGATCTTATGCATGTCATGCATGATGTGGTTGTCGGGACCTTCATAGATCGAATTGGCCCAGAACTCCTTGTAGTGGTGACCAACGAATTCGCCGGCGAAAACAACGCCTGCTGCGATGGAGCCAAGTGCCAGAACTGCAAGGGGTACCAACATCGTCCACGGACTCTCATGGGCGTGCTTATAGACATCGGGGGCCGCCCGGGTCTTGCCGTGGAAGGTCATGAAGATCAGACGCCAGGAGTAGAACGCCGTCAGGAAAGCCGCGAACGTGACTATCCAGAATACGGTCTTGGGCAGTGCCGGTGCGGCGTATGCCGCCTCGATGATAACGTCCTTGGAGTAGAAGCCGGCAAAGCCTATGAGATGCGGAAACCCAACGCCCGTGAGTGCGAGCGTACCTATGATCATGGCGTAGTAGGTGAGCGGGATCTTGTTAGCAAGGCCGCCCATGTTGCGCATGTCCTGCTCGTGATGCATGGCGTGGATGACCGAGCCGGAGCCCAGGAACAGCAGGGCTTTGAAGAAGGCATGCGTGAACAGGTGGAATATCGCCGCACCGTAAGCGCCTAAGCCGCAGGCCACGAACATGTAGCCGAGCTGTGAACAGGTCGAGTAGGCAACAACACGCTTGATGTCGTTTTGCACGAGGCCGACCGTGGCGGCGAAGAAGGCCGTGATGGCACCGATGTACAGGACCACATCGCGAGCAATTGGAGCATGCTCAAACAGGGGTGAAAGGCGGGCGACCATAAACACGCCGGCGGTGACCATAGTTGCGGCGTGGATGAGTGCGGATACCGGCGTTGGGCCTTCCATGGCGTCCGGCAGCCAAGTGTGAAGGAGGAACTGTGCCGACTTGCCCATGGCGCCCATGAAGAGCAGGAGGCAGAGCACGGTCAGGGTGTCGAGCTGGAAGCCGAGGAAGTTCATCGGCTGGCCTTCCATGCCCTTCGCCGCCTCGAAGATCGTATCGAGGTTGACGGAGTTGAAGACCATGAAGCAGCCGAAAATACCGAGCGCGAATCCGAAGTCGCCGACGCGGTTGACGACGAAGGCTTTGATGGCGGCCGCGTTGGCTTCAGGCTTGTGGTACCAGAACCCGATGAGCAGATAAGAAGCGAGCCCAACACCTTCCCAGCCAAAGAACATTTGCAGGAGGTTGTCGCTGGTGACCAGCATGAGCATCGAGAACGTAAACAGCGACAAGTAGGAGAAGAACCGGGAACGGGCCGGGTCTTCTTGCATGTAACCGATGGAGTACAAGTGAACGAGTGACGATACAGTCGTAACGACGACCAGCATGACTGAGGTCAGCGTGTCTATACGAAGGGACCAGGCAGCTTCGAGTTCTCCCGAAGTGATCCAGCGCATGATCGGGACGCGGGCGGTCTCGTGGTTGTAACCCACCTGAATGAAAACGATCCAGGAAAGGACCGCGGCGATCATCAGCAAAGCTGTGGTGATGATCTCCGAAGGGCGATCCCCAATAAGCCGACCAAAGAGCCCGGCAATCAGCGCGCCGGCAAGCGGCAGGAAGACGATGGCGAGATAGATCATGATCGGCTTCCTAACCTCAACCCTTCATCATGTTGATTTGATCGACGTCGATGGAGCCGCGGTTGCGGTAGTAGACGACGATGATGGCGAGGCCGATTGCTGCCTCGGCGGCGGCAACGGTCAAAACGAACAGTGCGAAGACCTGCCCGGTGAGGTCCTGCAGGTAAAAGGAGAACGCCACGAGGTTGATGTTGACGGCGAGTAACATCAGTTCGACCGACATCAAGATTACGATGACGTTCTTGCGGTTGAGGAAGATTCCGAAGATGCCGAGCGTGAACAGGCACGCTGCAACGGTGAGGTAATGTCCGAGGCCGATGTCCATTTGTTATGTCCTCATCCCATCCAACGTTGCGTGGCGGTTGTCTTGAAGAGCATTATTTCTGGCCCTCCGTTGATGGAAGGACTGCGTTTCCGGGCGCGACCTCGACGACTTCGATGGCGGTCTTGGGTGAACGGGCGACCTGGGCAGCCACGGACTGGCGCTTGACGCCTTCCTTGTGGCGGAGCGTGAGCACGATGGCGCCTATCATGGCGACCAGCAGCACGAGGCCGGCGGCCTGGAAGAAGTAGACGTACTTGGTGTAGATGACCCGGCCCAGCGCGGTGGTGTTGTCGAGCCCGGAACCCGTTGAAGGCATAGCGGTCTGGACGTTGCCGGCAACGCCGACATCAAAGCCATAGACCAGGAACAGGGCCACCAATTCGAACAGAACGACGCCACCTATCAAGGCACCGACGGGAGCGTTCTTGATGAAGCCCGCTTTCAGTTCCGCGAAGTCGACGTCAAGCATCATGACGACGAACAAGAACAGCACCGCGACCGCGCCGACATATACAATTATCAAAAGCATCGCCAGGAACTCGGCGCCCAGCAGGATGAACAGCCCCGCCGCGTTGAAGAAGGTGAGGATCAAGAAGAGCACCGCATGCACAGGATTGCGGGCGATGATCACCATGGCGCCCGACGAGACGCTCAGGATGGCGAAGAGATAGAAGAAAAGTGCCTTGATCATTCCAGCCTCATCCGCCGTCCGTTTCGTTTTCGTTCTGGCGCCTGGCCAGTTCCTGTTTGACGCGTGCGTAGTGTCCGAGCCACAGCTTGCGCGTCTTGACGCTGCGCCACGGGATGTAGACGAACAGTCCGGCTGCAGCGAGCGCAAGATAAACAAGCCAACCCGTCTCGCCGACGTAATAAATAGTCCAGCCTGACCAGCCGATAAGCGCCACTGCAACAAGCAGCATCAGGACATGCAGAATGGTCCGGTTAGTTTCGTGCCGCACCTGATCCATCGCCATCTGGCCGTACTGGTCGAGTTCCTCATCAGTCAGCACATTGAGGAGCCCGGTCCAGTTCTCACCGGTATTTTGCATCGAGCTCAAGGTTCTTTGCGATCTCCCTCTCCCAGCGATCGCCGTTCGTGAGCAGCTTTTCCTTGTTGTAAAAGAGCTCCTCGCGGGTTTCGGTAGAAAATTCGAAGTTCGGTCCTTCAACAATGGCATCGACCGGACAGGCTTCCTGGCAGAGGCCGCAGTAGATGCACTTCGTCATGTCGATGTCGTAGCGAGTTGTGCGCCTTGTGCCGTCGTTGCGGCGGGGGCCGGCCTCGATGGTGATAGCCTGGGCGGGGCAGATGGCTTCACAGAGCTTGCACGCGATGCAGCGTTCTTCGCCATTTGGATAGCGTCGCAATGCGTGTTCGCCGCGAAAGCGTGGCGACAGCGGGCCCTTTTCAAATGGGTAGTTGAGTGTGTGCTTCGGCCTGAAGAAATAACGCATCGTCAGGAAGAAGGCCGAGACGAATTCGGTGAGAAACAGCGATTTGACAGCCTGGGTAACGGCCATGTTTCAACTCCCTATTTCACCAATATTGGTCCGACGACAAAACCCACGGCGGGGAATAGCACCAGATCGGCAAGCGCTGCGATACGAAGGACCCTGGCTGACATCTTCGGGTTCTCTGCGTCGCTCATGTTTTCGACCCGGTCGGCAAGAACGCGCAGGCCGATATAGCTAGCGATGCCTAAGATCGCGCCGATCAGTGTGCCTGTCAGTGCCGGGCTGAACGGGCTCATACGAGGCCTCCATACTGCAGTACACCGGCGACAACGACGACCATCAGAAGGGACAGCGGCAAGAACACCTTCCAGCCCAGCCGCATCAGCTGGTCGTAGCGATAGCGCGGTACCATCGCCTTGACCATGGCGAACATGAAGAACACCGCCACGATTTTCCCGATGAACCAGAAAATTCCCGGTATCCAATTGAGTGGCGCGATATCAAGCGGCGGCAGCCAGCCGCCGAGGAACAGGATCGTTGTCAGGGCGCACATGGTGACGATGGCGACATACTCACCGAGCATGAACAACAGGTAGGGCGTCGAGGAGTACTCAACCATGAAGCCCGCGACGAGCTCGGATTCTGCTTCCGGAAGATCAAATGGCGGCCGGTTGGTCTCGGCCAGCGCCGAGATGAAGAACACCACGAACATCGGCAGCAGCGGCAACCAGTACCAGTCGAGCACTGAGTTTGGCAGTCCTATTGAACTCCCGATGCCTTGCTTTTGTGCATTGACGATCTCGGTCAGATTCAGAGAACCGGCACATAGGAGGACGGTGATGATGACGAGGCCGATGGAGACTTCATAGGAAACCATTTGGGCCGCAGAGCGAAGAGAGCCCATGAACGGGTACTTCGAGTTCGATGCCCAGCCGCCCATGATGATGCCGTAGACGCCAAGAGATGAGATGGCCAACAGATAGAGGATGCCGACGTTGAGATCGGAAATGACCCAGCGGCCCCAGCTGTTTTCGTCTAGCGGGATCGCGACCCAGGCGGTCAGCGCGAATGTGGCGGTGGCGACCGGCGCCAGCAGGAATACAGCTTTGTCTGCGCCTGCAGGGATGACCGGTTCCTTGAAAACGAACTTCAGGAGATCGGCGAAGGATTGGAACAGGCCGAAGGGGCCAACAACGTTGGGCCCCTTGCGCATTTGAACAGCGGCCCATACCTTTCGGTCCATCAGCAGCAAAAATGCGATGATGAGCAACAAGACGACCATCACAACCGCGCTGGCAAGGATATGGATTGCCAACCATATGGCGTAATCGAGCCAAATGTTGCCGGTTTCTTGGAACATGCCTTCCCGCTCCCCTGGTGCTTATTCGGCGGCGCGAAGTTGGCCGGTGGACATCTTCTCAGCCTTCAGTGCGCTTAGCTCAGCCATGATGGCCGAGGCCCGCGCAATCGGGTTGGTGAAGTAGAAATCGGTGATGCAATTGACGAAAGGCGCGTCGCTTAGCGTCCCTTGGAGGCTGGCGAGCTGGCCCAGACTGTCGTCGCCATGTGGGCCAATTTCATCCAAGCGCTGGAAGTGAGGGGCGGCCTTGAACATGGCCGCGCGCAACTGCTGCAGGCGATCATAGGGCAATGTTTTGCCAACTGTGCCGGACAGCGCCCGAAGGATGGTCCAATCTTCCTTTGCTTCGCCAGGTGCGAACAAAGCCTTCTGTGTCATCTGTGCGCGGCCTTCGGTGTTGAGATAGATCGCGCTCTTCTCGGTATAGGCGGCACTTGGAAGTATGACATCGGCGCGATGCGCGCCGGCGTCACCGTGAGTGCCTTGATAGACGACGAATGCTTCGCCAAGTGCGCTCATGTCAATTTCATCGGCGCCCAGGAGGTAAACAACATCGAGCTCGCCACGTCCTGCGCCGGCGATGATTCCCGCGGTGTCGCGACCGCCTTCGGCTGGCACCAGACCGAGATCTAGGCCCGCCACTCTGGCTGCGGCGGTGTGCAGGATATTGAAAACCGCGCGACCAGTCTCCAAGCCCTCTCGAGCGGCGTTTGCAACCTTCGCCGCCTGAGCCAATACGGCTCCACCGTCGGTTCTGGTGTAAGCTGCGGGGCCTACGATAATCATCGGAGCGTGGGCTTGGCGAAGGATGCCAGAGAACCTGTGATCGCCATTGGCGACCGAGGCGAGCTTGTCGGGCGTCTCACCGATCCACTCGTAAGCATAGGTTAGCGGTGCCTGTTCGCCGATTAGACCCACATAAAGACCACCGTTGCGCCAACGCCTGCGAATACGCGAGTTCAGGACGGGCGCTTCCAACCGGGGGTTGGTGCCGACGAGAAGGATGGCATCTGCACTATCAATGGCTTCGATTGTCGAGTTGAATAGGTAACTGGTGCGTCCGTTAGCGGGGTTCAGCGCTTCGCCTGGTGCGCGACAGTCGATGTTCGTGACGCTGAGTTCGCTCAAGAAACTCTTCAGGGCAAACATTTCCTCGGCGCCGGCTAGATCACCGGCGATCGCGCCGATGCGCTCGGGTGGTGTCGTCTTGAGCTTTTTGGCAACAAGCGCGAGGGCTTCGTCCCAGGAGGCCGGAACCAGCCTGCCGTCTCTGCGGACATAGGGCTGGTCGAGGCGCTGGGTTTTTAGGCCATCGCAAACATGGCGGGTTTTGTCAGAGATCCATTCCTCATTCACGGCGTCGTTGTTGCGCGGCAAGATCCGCATGACTTCTGCGCCACGTGTATCGACGCGGATGTTGGCGCCGACGGCGTCCATCGTGTCGATGCTCTCGGTCTTCTTCATTTCCCAGGGCCGCGCGTTATGCGCCCAGGGGCGATGGGTCAGCGCGCCCACCGGACATAGGTCGATGACGTTGGCGCTCATCTCGGACAGGATCCCATTCTCGAGATAGGTCGTGATCTCGGCGTCTTCGCCCCGACCGGCAAGGCCTAGCTCCTCGACGCCGGCAATTTCGGTCATGTAGCGCACACATCGCGTGCAGTGGATGCAGCGGGTCATGATGGTCTTGATCAGGGGGCCGATATACTTGTTTTCGACGGCGCGCTTGTTTTCCTGGTAGCGCGAACCGCCGATGCCGTAGGCCATGGCCTGGTCTTGTAGATCGCATTCACCGCCCTGGTCGCAGATCGGACAGTCGAGGGGGTGATTGATCAGTAGGAATTCCATCACGCCTTCACGCGCCTTTTTGACCAATGGCGACGTGGTGTGAACGACGTTGGGACTTCCATCCTTGTTGGGACGCAATTCGTTAACGGTCTGTGCGCAGGAGGCAACGGGCTTGGGTGCCCCTTCGACCTCGACCAGGCACATGCGACAGTTCCCGGCGATCGATAGGCGCTCGTGATAACAAAAACGCGGAATCTCCGCGCCGGCCATCTCGCAGGCTTGCAGCAAGGTGATCCCGTCTTCGACTTCGATCTCGGTGCCGTCGACGATCAGCTTCTTCGGCATTACCGCTCCTTCGAGAGATGCCCGCCAAGTGCGCTGGGGCTTAGGTGGGAACGCTTCGGCAGCGCACGGCAGTCTACTAAGCATATTGGCATGCCATATGCCGGGAATGCCGCGCACTCTGTTTTCCTACCGCGTTGCAACAGTCTAGAGAAGCGCGACATTTGGACTGGAAGTGAGAAAACCAATCAATGTCGCCGCGTGCCAATGCACCCTACTCGGCGGCTTCGGCGTGGCGTGACTGGTGGGCGTCTATTCTTGCTTCGATCTCGTGGCGGTAATGGCGGATTAGTCCCTGGATCGGCCAGGCAGCTGCGTCGCCTAGCGCACAGATGGTGTGGCCCTCGACCTGCTTGGTGACATCCCACAATAGATCTATCTCACGCTTGTCGGCTTCGCCTTTGACGAGGCGCTCCATCACGCGCCACATCCAGCCGGTCCCTTCGCGGCACGGCGTGCACTGGCCGCAGCTCTCATGCTTGTAAAAGTAGGAGATGCGCGAGATCGCCTTAATGATGTCGGTGGACTTGTCCATGACGATGATAGCTGCGGTGCCGAGGCCGGACTTGTGTTTGGAAAGAGTGTCAAAGTCCATTGTCAACTCATCGCAGTCGTCGCCTGGAATGCAGGGAACGGAAGAACCGCCAGGGATGACGGCCTTGAGATTGCCCCAGCCGCCGCGAACTCCGCCGGCGTGCTTTTCCAGGAGTTCTCGCAGAGGAATACCCATTTCTTCTTCAACAACGCATGGCTGTTCGACGTGGCCGGAGATTTGGAACAGCTTTGTGCCGGTATTGTTGGGTTTGCCAAGGCTGGCGAACCAAGTCGCGCCGCGACGCAGGATGTCCGGCACCACAGCAATTGACTCAACATTGTTGACCGTGGTTGGGGCGCCATAAAGCCCGCAACCGGCAGGGAACGGGGGCTTTAGACGGGGCTGGCCCTTCTTGCCTTCGAGGCTTTCCAGGAGGGCGGTTTCCTCACCGCAGATGTAAGCGCCGGCACCGTGGTGGACGTAGAGGTCAAAATCCCAACCGTGGACGTTGTTCTTGCCGATGAGGTTGGCCGCATAGGCCTGATCGACCGCGGCCTGGAATTGTTCACGCTCACGGATGTATTCGCCACGGAAATAGACGTAGCTGGTGTGGGCGCGCATCGCGAAGGACGCTAGCAGAGCGCCTTCAATCAGCAAATGGGGGTCGTGACGGCAGATTTCACGGTCCTTGCAAGACCCTGGCTCGGATTCATCGGCGTTGATGACGAGGTAAGAGGGCCGAGGGTCGTTCTTGGGCATGAATGACCATTTGAGTCCGGTCGGGAAGCCCGCACCGCCGCGCCCACGCAGGCCTGACGCCTTGATCTCATCGATGATCCAGCCGTGGCCCTTTTCGATCAGCGCCTTCGTTCCGTCCCAGGCGCCGCGTGCGCGTGCGCCGTCGAGGCTCCAATCCTGGAAGCCATATAAGTTCTTGAAGATGCGGTCTCTGTCAGCGAGCATATCGCTTCAACTCCCGAGAATGCGCCGGGCAAAGTAGCCCATTGCTATGGCAAGTACAGCGCCGAAGACGAGCCACATCGGTTCGCCCGTAATGAACGCCGTGTACGCCCCGATCGCCAGAACGGCGAGCGGTAGAATTAGCATGGCGACAAAACCGTTCATTTACTGCTTGGCTCCGCCGCAAGCGCCTTGGCCTGGGCAATCCAGTCCTCGCGGTCTATGCGGCCCTTGAAACTGAGGTAGTTATCGACCCAGGCAACTGTTTTAGGTGTCCACTGGGCGATCTGGTCGAAATGGTAAATGCCTAGGTCGTTGAGGGTCTGTTCCAGCTTCGGACCCACGCCGCTGATGCGTTTGAGATCATCAGCCTTGCCGCTGCGCGGGGCGTCGAGCCCCTGCGGTTTGGCGGCATCGGATGGTGCTGGGTCCAGTTCGGCGACGGCTGAGGCTGCGCTGGTAGAGAGCTTCGGTGCGACGCCGGCAGGCGGCGGTGTGGCGCGCGGGCCCGTACCGGTTGCGTATTCAATAAGGGTTGTGGGTCCGCCCGACGGGCAAGAGGCCTTGCGGCCGGTCTGGGATCCAGGCGGGGGAGGATTGCCGGCGGAAAATGCGTTCAGCAGGCCTTCGAAACTGTCGGCTGTCAGGTCCTCATAGGTGTCCTTCCAGATCTGGACCATCGGCGCATTGGCGCAGGAGCCTAGGCATTCGACCTCTTCCCATGAAAATTTGCCGTCAGCAGATAGCTCGTGCGAATTCTTGGCGATTTTGCGTTTACAGACAGCGATCAGGTCCTCGGAGCCGCGCAGCATGCAGGGCGTCGTTCCGCACACCTGCACGTGAGCAATCTTGCCGACCGGCGATAGTTGAAACATCGTGTAGAAGGTCGCAACCTCGTAGACCCGGATGTAAGCCATGCCGAGCAATTCGGCGACGTACCGGAGCGCCGGCTCCGGCAGCCAACCCTCATGCTGTTCTTGCGCCCGCCAAAGCAGTGGGATAACCGCGGAGGCCTGTTGGCCTTGTGGGTACTTTGTCATCGTCGCTTGCGCCCAGGCGAAATTCTCAGGAGTGAACTCGAAGCTTGTGGGCTGCTCAGGATGCAGACGTCGGACGGCCATCAGGGCTCCTCGTTCGTGATAAAAGGCGGACCGGTGACTAGTTAACGGCTGACGCCGCGCAGTCAACTATGCGGATGTTAGCCTGGACGAAAGGGTTGGGACGATGACGCCATTGGTAGCAGAGACCGATGGTGGGGGCGCCTACTGATCGAAGGAGCGTTCCTCGCCAGGCTCGGACTTAAATAGCTCGGTGGGCGATTTGCTCTGCCAACCCTCGATGCCGAATCCCAATGGAATCGCGAACCAACCGATGACCAGCATAAATGCGGCGATCGGGGCCAGGAATAGTGAAATCTGGGATCCAACACGCAAGAAGCCTGTCCAGAAGATCGCTAATAGGACACCGCAACCAAATATGATCCAGCCGCCAAAGTCGCTACCGACCGCCACCGCAAAACCTATCCCACACAGCACCGAGGCGAGCCCGATCAGGATCGGGATGCCGGGGAGATCGGCGTGTAGCGCTCCCATGGGCCAGTTGTATCGACGCGCGAAAAACCGATACGTGGCAAGGCTCAAGCCCCACCCCAAGGCGGCAATCGCCAGCAAGAATAAGTTGTTGACCATCATGGTGCACGTCTCTCACGGTTTTGGTAGCTTTTGGTGTTGCAGGGCGTAACGCTCGCTTGTCTTGAGATTGAAGGGTGCACGGAGCCATACATGCTACCACGACATCGTTTGAGCCAGGGCTCAATCGGCCGAGCAGTTAACCAAGCTTCTGGCCGCGCGGCTGGCGCCGCCATGCCGCGAGTCCAACGGCAAGGCAGAATATGCCGGCCCCGATGTGAAATGCGACCGCAAGGCCCGGTCCGTTGTTTGTTGCGACAATGAAAGCGTCTGCCCAGCAAACAAGGGTGCCCATCAGCAGCCAAAGGCCCAGCGCGCGCCACTCGCTCAAAAGGGCAAATGCCACAGCCAATGCGCCCAGCCAGAGGTCTCTGATACCGATGACATAATGCAGGGCCGGTCCATCCGGAGCTGCGCCGAGGCCGAAGGTGAAGATGGCCCCGTACGGAACCAGCAAAAACCGCACGCCGATGATGAACAAAAGAGCGCCCGCAAACACGCCCAGCCAGACGAGATGACTTGTCTTTGATACTTCGGCCAAGGAGTTGCCTCGCCTAGTCGAGCGCCCATGTCACGGTGACGGTGGCGGACGAGCCTTGTTGGCCCGTCTCGATGGGAACGGCCTGAGCTGCCGCGCGGGTGGCTTCATACATCGGCCTGGGGCCGTTGGTGCTTGCCGAGCCCTCACGAATGACCAGAACCTCACCGACCTCTGCATCTGCGGCCTTGGCGATTAACTCGGCGCGGCGACGGGCAATCTTGAGGGCCTGGGAGCGGGCTGCGTCTTTCAGTGTTTCGGCATTAGATACTTCGAAGCTCATCCCACGCAGCTGATTCGAGCCAAGGCTGATCAGCTTGTCGAGGATATCACCAAGTCTGGCGAGGTCTCGGATCATGACGCTGACTTCGTTGCTGACCTGGTAGCCCGTTATCTCGGAGGGCGTCCGTCTCGATGGTGGATGTAGCGCGGAGTGACGTTAAAATTCGTGGTCTGAATGTCCTTGGCTCCGACGCCCAGTGATTTAAGCCCATCGATGACGCTGGTCATGGCCTGCGTGTTGGCCGTCAGCGCTGCTCGAGCGGTGGCATCCTGTGTCAGGGACGCCTGTCTGTATGCGGGCCGCGTCGGGCTTGGCGTGAACGGTGGCACTGGCTGACACGGTAATGTTGCGAGTCATTTCATGGGCTCCGGCGGGAAGGGGCTGGAACGAAAAGAGCAGTGCGGCCAGCGCGATAGCAGTAGCTGATCGAATGGACGAAAAGGTCATGGGTCCGGGTTTCCTCCAGTGACGCCACCAAGCAATTGGGTTGTCTATGCCTCATTAGAGCTAAACCCATAAGATGGGGGAAATAGGTCAGTTAGGCAGCGCGGGGAACAAGTCTGCCTTGCATCTACGCCAAACCCTCACAGGGCGTGGGTGTACCAATCGCTATGGGCAGGGCAAATCGTACTAAAGCTTTTTGTCGGGAACCGAACTCTGCTATGGAGAGCCCCCTCATGACAATGGGGGCCCGTAGCTCAATGGTTAGAGCTGGCGGCTCATAACCGTCTGGTTGCAGGTTCGAGTCCTGCCGGGCCCACCATGTCATTTTAGGCCCACACTTCCTGAAGTCGTGTGGAGCGGATGCTCCTCGGTTGTTGGTGGCTCAGGGCGATCCTGGAAAATGCGCCTATTCTCGAGGGCCGCTCATAGGCGTTGGACGTCGGCGCTTTGCCGTTCCGGGGTCGGCGTGCCAAACAGTGCGCATGAGTACACCGCCTGAGCCTCTGTCAATTCTGCTCATCTCCGATGGCCGGCCGGGACATTACAATCTGGCCGAAGGGATCGTTGCGGCCGTTGCACGGTTGCGCCTCGTAGACGTGAACCGCCTTGAGGTCAAGCGGCCGTCGTGGCTGCCCGCGAGGGTTTTGTCGACGCTCGTCAATCACGGGATGGCGCCGGAGCAAATCCTTGGCTGGCTCTACGGGGTTGATCCCGGAGTTCTTGGTCACGTCGACCTGATCGTTTCAGCGGGGGGTAATACGCTGGCGGCGAACATCGCGGCAGCCGAGATCACCGGGGCGGCAAACGTCTTTTATGGGTCGCTGCGCCGCTATGGGGCGGAGGATTTTGCCCTGGTATTGAGCTCATATACGGGGCCGGCAGACGAGCCCAATCAAGTGATGACGCTGAAGCCTTCGAGACTTGATCCGGATAAACTAGCCGTGGGTTTGGATGATTCACATGAAACAGCTCGGAGGTTTGGACTAATCATCGGTGGGGACAGCGGTACCGTTCGGTTTGGGGAGGCAGACTGGAATCGCCTGTTGGATTTCGTCCGCACAAGCGGCTGTTCGGGTGTGAATTGGATCGTGGCCAACGCGCCAAGGACCCCGCAAATGGTCTCGGACCGGCTCACCGAATTGGCAGCAGCGGAAGATTCGCCGATTGAGCAGTTCATCGACGTCCGTGCCGCCGGTTCAGGCACGCTTGGAATTCTTCTTGCCCGTGCAGAGGCCGTTGTTTGTACGGCGGACTCGAGCACAATGCTATCGGAGACCGTATGGATGCGGCGCCCGGTGGTCGCCGTGTCTCCAAAAGCTTTCAGCCTTCCGAAGAATGAGGCGGACTACCGTGCCTGGTTGTCGAAGAACGGCTGGACGCGGCAAATGCCCATCCAGGAATTAGCGACAGAGACTCTGGAGAGGGCCCTCAATGAGGTTGTTGTGCTTGACAGCAACCCTCTGGATGGATTGGCGGCGCTGTTGGAAGAGCGTTTGCCGCAGCTGTTTTCGTAACGCTCTAGCTGTCCGCTTCAATTAGTGCGACGTTGTCGCCATCGCGAACGCCCGCCAATTTGCGAACATCGTCGAGGGCCCTCGCCCAGACGTTGCATGGGCTTATCAATCGAATCTCATCGCCGCGGGATGCTGGAGTGCGACCATATCCGATGGCGATGGCATTGCCGCCCGGCCAGAAGGCGATTTCTCCAGGCTCCATGACGTACTTGGCGCAGGGCTCTGCGGCGCTCGTTACATCGACGGAAAAATAGACCTCCTCTCCCCACGTCTGTGCTCTGGCGTAGATGGGCAAGGCCTGTTGGATTTTGCGTGCGGTCGGCGTATCGAGCAGTTCGGCGCGAATGGCAACCTCACCAGCACGTATCAGGACGGTGACCATGATTTCTTCCGGTGCCGGCTTCATTGCTGTGCAGCTGTAGGATTGCTCTCAATTGACGCCGATGCAAGGCCGTGAGCGTACCGATTTCTACGACCGCTTCAGGGAGACCTTCTGTCCAGGATGAATTTCTCGAACCGGGGACAAATCGTCGTCGGTTTGACCGATAACATTACAGGGCCGAGGCAGACGAATGGGACCATGGCCAGAGATTGGTGTTGGCCCGAAGACAAGGAGCAGGCGCTGCTCTTCGGCCCAGTAGTAGAAGCCGCCGATCTCCGCGTTAAGCCGCGCGGTGCGGTCCCTACCGCCGGAAATCGGGACTTCGAAATGGATGCTTTCGCCCCATGTTTCCGCTATCGAAAACAGGGGTAAGGCGGCAATTATTCGCTGTGCGGAGGGCGTTGAATGAATCTGCACCCGGATTGGCACCCCGCCAATGGTGAGTTCCATCACGTCGCTTCCGCGGCGCTGGGTCGGTGCTTTTGGGGGCGACGGTGGGTTTTCAGCGTTGCGGCGCAGACAGTTCGTTGGCATTCAGCCCCATTGTTCGGGGTCCTGAGCGCTATTGAATTGCACCGTATCACCGTGGCCAATCAGGCGCGCTCCGGACTGCTTGATACCTAGGCCGGGGGCGGTCCGAACACCAGAACCGTATTCAGGCCACCGAATGCGAAGGAGTTCGACATAGTGTACGTGACCTCACGATCGCGGCCTTCGTTGGGCACATAATCCAGGTCACAGTCAGGATCAGGCTCATCGAGTCCGATCGTGGGTGGCACCCAGTTCTCTTCCATGGCCTTGAGGCAGAGAGTCGCCTCAATACCACCACCGGCGCCGAGAGGGTGACCATGCATTGATTTGGTCGACGAGATCGCGAGTTTGTAAGCGTGATCTCCAAAAACTTCCTTGATGGCGTTGGTTTCGTTTTTGTCGTTGATGGCTGTGGCGGTACCGTGGGCGTTGAGATAATCGATCTTTTCGGCCTCGATACCGGCATCGGCGAGTGCCATCTTCATGGCCTCGCGAGGGCCTTCGACTCCCGGGTTCACCATATCCTTGGCGTCCGAGGTGAGGCCAAAACCCATCAGCTCACCGAGGATGTTTGCGCCACGCTTTTGCGCGGTTTCCAGGTCTTCGAGGACGAGTATGCCAGCGCCTTCGCCGAGCACCGTTCCGTTGCGTTTCTTGGCGAACGGGAAACAGCCTTGCGGCGAAAGAACATGCAGTGCCTGCCACGCCTTCATGGTTCCGTAGTTTATGACGGATTCTGATGCTCCGGCAATTGCGACATCGACCATGCCGCGACGGATGTAGTCATATGCAAGGCCGATGGCATGGGTCGCCGTGGAACAGGCCGAACAAGTGGCGAAGGTTGGTCCCTTGATGCCAAATTCGATGCCGACGTGCGCGGATGCGGAGGATCCGATAATGCGCAACAAGGTCAGCGGATGCGTGGCGCGCTTGTTGTGGATGAACAGATCGCGATAGGCGGTCTCATAGGTGACAAGCCCGCCCGCCCCAGAACCCACAATGCATGCGGCACGGTAGGGATCGGCGACGGGAATCTCCAGGCCGGACTGCCGCATGGCTTCATCGGCCGCTGCGGCGGCAAACCAGGAGTAACGGTCAGCGTGGATGACAATCTTGTCGCGCTGAAAGTGCTTTAGGCGCGCCTTTTGGTCGAAATCCTTGATCTGGGCGGCGATAAGGATTTTGAGATCGTCGAGTGGAAAACCACCCAGGTCACTAACGCCACTTTTTGCTTCGCGTACGCCAGCCCAAAGTTCGGGTACCGTCTGGCCTATGGGCGTGACGGCTCCCATGCCGGTCACAACGACGCGGCGGGTAGCGTTTCCATTGGTCATTGTTATTCTTCCAAATAAGGGTTTCGCGGCGTCGCGCCGGTCTTAATAAAAAGACCAGCTAACATTCTATGCTGATAGTTGCTGCGGCCCCAATTATCAGGGGGCGCGCGTCAGGTTTTCAACAGTTGGCGGGCGCCGCAATTATGCGCCCGCAGCAGCGGCGGAACCGTCTTTGTTTTCAATAAGTTCACGCACCTTATCAACGACCGAACCGACCGTTTTGAAGTCTTCGACTTCTTCATTGGCATTGTATGGAATCTCGATGCCGAAGCTGTCCTCGATGTCGAAGACGATCATGGCCAGATCGAGAGACTCGATCGACAGATCCTGAAGCTCTGTCGAGAGAGCGATATCATCCCTCGGCTCCTTCATGTGCTTCTTGAGGATTTCGACAATCTTGGTAGCGACTTCGTCCATCTCGTTCTCCTCTCCTTGCTCTGCACAGGCAAAGAGGCCTCAGCAACGCAGCCAGATTTCCCATGATTCTGGGCCAAAACAAGCTGCGGCGTCACATATACTTAAACCACAAGCAAGTCCAGCCGCAGCCCATTAAGGACTTTGGCCAAGGCAAAGACCTCGTGCAGATGTGTCCCGTACTACAGCAAAATGCGTGCCGCTGTTGTACCCTTGGTCACATCGCTAACTTACTTCATAGCTTCGTAGGGGTTTAAATTTCAGCAATACTTATGGAAGGGGCAACTCAATAGGTGTTGAATGGTCGCATGGCTAGGCAGTTGCAAGTCGAAGGCATGCGTCGATTTAACCGTTTTGAGACAGTGCCGGCGTCAGAGTCGGACAGGGCCCGCGCATTGGGTGGTCCTTTTTCGGGTCAAATAGGAGGATCCGCACCATGAACAAAGACAGCATGGTCGCCTCTGAAGGAGAAGCTGTTAAACCCTGGTCGGATGTTTACCCTGAGGACATCGACTGGAACGCACCGATTCCCAGGCGGCCGCTGTATTCGCTCATTGACGAGGCGGTCGAGAGCTATCCGGACGTCGTGTGCACCAGTTTTCTCGGAAGGTCCCTGACTTATCGACAAATTGGAGAAAAGGTCAGCGAGGCTGCGGCGGCGCTGCAGGGACTGGGCGTCACGAAGGGCACTCGGGTGGGGCTGTTCCTGCCAAACTCGCCAACATATATCGTTTACTTCTTCGCCATACTGAAGGCCGGCGGGATCGTCGTTAACTTCAATCCGCTCTATGCCATTGAGGAACTCGCCTTCCAGGCAGGGGACAGCGGCATTGACCTCATGGTTACGCTCGATTTGGCGACTTTGTTTGAAAAGGTGGAACCGCTGGTGGAGCGGGGCATCGTGCCCAGGGCGATTATTGCTTCGTTTCCGGCGTTGCTTCCGGGGACCAAGGCGGCGCTGTTTAAGCTGTTCAAGTCTCGCGAACTGGCCCGGCCATTGGCCTCACCGGTCACCGACCGTTTGCTGCGAGAGGCGGACGTTGTTCAGGCGGGCAGCGCCCCTAAGCCCGTCGACATCGATCCTGAGAACGACCTCGCCGTGCTGCAGTATACCGGTGGGACAACTGGCACTCCCAAGGGCGCAATGCTCACGCACTACAACATTTTTGCGAACGCCGAGCAGGTTGCCCGCTGGGCGCCGCATCTGGTGCGAGGTCAGGAACGCTTCCTGGGCGTTCTGCCGTTCTTCCACGTATTTGCACTGACCGTTGTGATGAACTTCGCTATCCGCACAGCCTCAACGATTATCATTCTGCCGAGGTTCGAACTGGCGGCGTTGATGCGGCTCATTCATACGAATAAGCCCACGGTGATGCCGGCGGTGCCGACTTTGTTCAATGCGATCATGAATTACCCCCAGGCGCCGGCCTACGACCTGAGTTCTCTGAAATTTTGCATCTCGGGCGGAGCACCTCTTCCGCTGGCGGTGAAGCGCGGCTTCGAGGACATTACCAGTTGCGTGGTGGTGGAGGGTTATGGTCTCACAGAAGCCTCTCCGGTTGTGACCTGTAACGCGGCCGCAGGACCGGTTCGGGAGGGTTCTATCGGCATGCCATTGCCGCAGACGGAGGTTAGCCTGCGCGATCTAGAGGACCCAGCAAGGGAGGTGCCGCAGGGTGAAAAGGGAGAGGTGTGCGTTCGGGGACCGCAGGTGATGGTGGGTTATTGGCAGTGTCCGGAGGAAACAGCTGCGGTTTTCACAGTGGACGGCTGGCTTCGCACTGGAGACGTTGCGCGAATGGACCCTGACGGACTGTTCAGTATTGAGGACAGGATTAAGGACCTGATCATTTGCTCAGGGTACAACGTCTATCCGCGGCAGGTAGAGGAAGCTATTTACACGCACCCTGCCGTCGCTGAGGTGACGGTCATCGGGATCGAGGATCCGTATAGGGGTGAAGCACCTAAAGCGTTCATCAAACTGAAGGATGGGAAGGTGGCGGAATCTGCGGATATCCTGGCGCATCTCGAGACAAGGCTTTCCAAGATCGAGTTGCCGACTGAGATTGAATTTCGGGATGAACTGCCGAAGACAATGATTGGGAAGCTCTCCAAGAAAGAACTGCGCGAGATCGAAAAAGAACGTTCTGATGACTGAGGAGTAGCCGCGGGGCGACTGAGTATCAGGCACGCGGACGGAAGGGGCTGCGCGGTGGCAACGGCACTCCGCCGTCAGCGCCAGAGGCGTCCATTTCATCTGCGCCAAGTCGATCCTTCGGGGGTGCTGGCAATTCGGGGCGCGGCCAGGCGAAATCGTCGGCACGACCCAAGCGGGATTGCATGCGTTCGCCCTTTACGAGTACACGGAAGAAGGGTGATTGGGCGAGCGATAGTTTGCGCCGCTGATCAACGGCAGTTGCTTCGCTGGCTGGTGTGACGGTGCTCATGATGTTAATTCCATTAGCGGTTTCATCCACCAACGTATCTCCAATCTGCGCGGCACGGCTCCGGCTTTGTTTGCGGGTGACCAACGCCACAACGGACGCTGGTATCGCGGGTCTCAAGATCTCCAAAGACACGATTTCTTCGCGTCCGTTGGTGTCAACCGCCTTGAGATTGATACGCCCGTTGGCTTCCTTTTGCTCGCCTCCAGGTGCGCTTAGAAAATAGGACTGTGGCTCTTGGCGCGCTGCAACTTTCTGCTTGGCCTTGTCGACGGACTGGCGCCAGCCGGTGAGAGCCTTTTCATCCTCTTCTTTCGGGGGAGAGGCTGCGGCGCGAACAGCTGCCTGTTCGCTCTCGGCGCCGGCAAGTGGAACGGTTCTCTCAGACTTGGCAAGGGCTACGTCGCGGCGAATTACGCGAGCAATATAATGAGCGACCTTGGCGTATCCGGTTCCCGTGAAATGCATGCCGTCGCGCCAACGCAACCGTTTGACGTTGCCGGCAAGATCAGGGCCGAAAGCGCTGTATCCGCCCTGCTCGTTGGCAAAACTAGAATAAATTTCGACGAACTTCACCCCGTTCAGGTATGCCCGTTCGCGGAGCACGTCATTGATGATCTGAGCTGCGGCATCGGCGTCCCTGGAACGCATGTTGGGCAGCCCGACCCAATAGATGGCCATGCCCGCCTTCTTCAGGGTCTTCATCATCTTGTCGACGCGACGCGCATACTCGTTGCGCCATCCGTGGCTGCCAATCCAATGCTTGCGCCCATTTTGTCCAATCATGCTTCGGCGATCTTGGACGCCGAGGATGACGACTGCGATGTTGGTCTTCGCGGTGACGAGGTTGCGGCTCAGCGTTTTGAGTTTCTGCTCAAAGGTGTTGAAAGTAATACGCGAAAGTTTTGAGACGCCCGGGGCGATTCTCACCCGTCGGTCTCTGTTGAGGGTATCGCGCAGCCCATAGCGTGTCCCTTCCGCCAGCGAATCGCCGACGACGGCCACGTTGTATACGTCACCGTCGGGGAAAGGTGTGATGTAGCTCGAGCGATAGGCGGCATTCTCCGCGCGTGCGACATCAGCAGCCATGGCTGTCGCCAATATGGCCGCTAATAATAAACTCAGGAATGCCAAGCCGCGCATGGAGTTATCTCAGCAAAGTTTGACAGCAACGCGAGTCGCGCGATGGTCAGATCGGCTTATACCATATTCGGGCCGCTCGCACCTTCGAGAGGCGGGACGCTTCGCTTGTGCGGTTTTCAACCGGACCGTAGTTTCCGGACAAGGCGGTCGGATGGCCAGCAATCCACCTTCATTCCCATAGCCCGCTGGAACTGGCCGGCTTCGCGGCGCGTGTTGGAACCGATGAATCCATCGACGATCGTGATCGGGTATCCGCGGTCCTTGAGTCCCTGCTGGACGGCTCGGATAGTCGCAGTCCGCTGCGCCCCGACATTGAGCCAAGGGGTCACGAAATTGCCTCCGCCACGAATGCGATCGGCGAGATTACCCACAAACGTCGCATAAAGGTCGGACGTGTTGTATTGGCGTATGGCCTTGAAGTTGTCGGTGACCAGAAATGAAGGGCCGTGTGCGCCTGCCGGAGACATCAGATAACCGTTTTGTTTTTGCAAACTGGTCGGCCACGGACGGTTGGCGACGCGGCGGAATCCTAGTGCCATCCAGTCTTCATAGTTGCGTTCTCCAGCCGGTCCTTCCATGGCGCAATCCGCCGACTTCGGGATGACGATTTCGTAGCCCCAATCCAGCCCCCGTATCCAACCGTGATTTTTCAGCTGGCGAGCTGCTGAGGCAAGAGCATCTGGTACAGAGTCGAATAGGTCCGCATATCCGTCGCCGCCGAAATCATGGACGTGCTTGAAGAACTCAGATGGCAGAAACTGGGTCAAGCCCATGGCCCCAGCCCAGGATGCCCGCATCTTCTTTCTCTGAACGCCCTTTTCCAACAATTTCAGAGCGTAGAGGAACTCTTCTCGGAAGAGCTCCTTACGGCGGCCGGCCCATGCCTGGGTGGCAAGCACACGGATGGCATCATGTTTGGGTGTATAGGCGCCGAATGCTGTTTCACGGCCGAAGATCGCCAGGACAATCGAACGCTGAACCCCGAAGCGCTGCTCTATCTCGTCCAGTTGAACCGCATAGGTTCGCGCCAGTTTGCGGCCGGTCTTTGCCAACCGGGCAAGGTAGTCTTTGTCGAGATAGTCTGATGGTGCGCGTGTGAATTCCGCTTGCCGGACCTTGCGCTTTGGGCCCTTTATCTCGAGGTCGGGGAGCAATAGGTCGGGCTTCAATCCGGAAATTGCGCGGTTGAAGGTTGCCTTTGAAACGCCGAAGCGGTCGCGGGCATCTGGCCAAAGGCTCTGCAAGAACTCGGCAAAGGGTTGGCGGGCATTTGCCGGTGTGCTGACCAGTACGGTAGTGGTGGCGATGGCCGACAGCATGGCCATTGCCACCCATGGCCGTGATCGCAAGATTGACTTATGAATAGCGCCGTGCACGTCTCTCCCGCTCCGCTTGGCTTCACCTAGTTCGACTTAACGGAGCATTTCGGGGCCATTTTTGGGCCGCGCGGACGTTGGCCGCCACTCCAACCATGAGAAACAGGGTCGCGGATGACGGCACGGGCTTATTCGTTGCGTATTCACAACGTCAATCGGGATACCTGTGGACACTACGGGAGCCCCCCTACAAACGATACTGGTTAACCGGTTAGGCAAACGTCTGTCTGTTGACCTTTTTGGCGCGATTCATGCTGTATCCCGGATCACCAGAGGAGCGCACTCACCCCTTTTGGGGGGCCATAAATACGAGATTGTCTTAGCCATCTAGACGCAGGGTTCACACGCAATGACGAAATCGCCGGCACGTATCCGTAAAGCCGTGTTTCCTGTCGCTGGACTTGGGACACGCTTCCTACCAGCCACCAAAGCCATGCCCAAAGAGATGCTGACGGTGGTCGATCGCCCCGTGATCCAACATGTCGTCGACGAAGCTCGTGCGGCCGGTATCGAGCATTTCGTCTTCGTCACCGGTCGAAACAAAGGGGTGATCGAGGACCATTTTGATAGCCAGTATGAACTTGAAAGAACCCTCCAGGAACGGGGCAAGGAGAAGGAGCTAGCCGCGCTTCTCGAAGATCTTCCGGGCGCTGGGCAGACGAGCTTTACACGTCAGCAGGCGGCCCTAGGTCTCGGCCACGCGGTATGGTGCGCGCGTGAAATTGTTGGAAGCGAACCGTTCGCATTGCTGCTGCCTGACATGCTTCATTTTTCATCCTCCCCATGCCTGGCGAGCATGATGGAGGCCTATCAGGGGGTCGGAGGCAACATGATTTCTGTGTCTCCAGTGCCGGATGACCAGACTCAGAATTACGGGATCGTTGGGGTCGATAACGCCCAAGACCGAGTGTCCGAGATTATGACCATGGTGGAGAAGCCACGACCGGGTACGGCGCCCTCCAATCTCCACATCACCGGCCGTTACATTCTTCAACCAGAGATTTTTGATCTCTTGGAGAAGCAGGAGCCGGGTGCGGGAAGCGAGATCCAGTTGACCGATGCGATGCTTGGGCTGTTGGACCGCGAGGATCAGTACTTCCATTCCGTTCGCTTCGAGGGCAAACTTTATGACTGTGGGTCGAAGCTCGGCTTCCTGATGGCCAATGTCGCTTACGGGTTGTCGCGGGAGGAACTGGGAGATCGGTTCCGCCGGGGACTCTCCGCGCTGATGGCAAAGGATAGCTAAGCGGCTTTGAACAAAAGCGAGCTGTCTCCGTAAGAGTAAAAACGGTATTTGTGAGCAATCGCGTGGGCATAGGCGCGCTGCATGGTTTGTATGCCGGCAAAGGCGCTTACCAGCATGAAGAGCGTCGAACGCGGCAGGTGAAAGTTCGTCATCAGCGCGTCCACGGTTTTGAAGCGATAGCCGGGCGTGATGAAGATATCGGTTTCACCTGACCAGGCGGGTATTGAGCCGTTCTCGCGGACGGCGCTTTCTAGCAGCCGAAGGGACGTCGTCCCGATTGCGATCAACCGGCCACCCTCGGCACGGACTTGGTTCACTGCCTTCGCGGTTTCGATGGAGATACTTCCCCACTCAGCGTGCATACGGTGATCGGCTGTATCGTCCGACTTGACGGGCAGGAACGTGCCGGCACCGACGTGGAGTGTCACGAACTGGGCCGTGACCTTGCGGTCCTTGAGGGAGCCAAAGAGCGCATCCGTGAAATGCAGGCCGGCCGTGGGGGCTGCAACAGAGCCATCCTTGTCCGCGTAGATGGTTTGATAGGTGATGGTGTCTTCTTCGTCGGCACTTCGACGGCCGGCGATATAGGGGGGAAGCGGCATAGCTCCGACAGTTGCGATGGCCGCATCAAGATCGGGGCCCGACAAATCAAATGCGAGCGTGATCTCTCCTCCAGTTTTCTCGGCAACGGTTGCATCGAGCGTGCCGAACATGCAGGCGCTTTGAGAGTTGCCGAAGCTGATGCGGTCTTTGACGGCGAGACGCTTGGCTGGGCGAACGAATGCGCGCCAGTGAGACCCATCCAGTCTCTTGTGAAGATTGCACGACACACTAGCGACGGCTTCGCCGCGATGACGCGTGCCGTTGAGTGCGGCTGGTATTACACGCGTATCGTTGAAGATGAGACAGTCCCCGGGCCGAAGAAGCGATGGCAAATCACGGACCTTTTGATCGCTCAGCTCTGGATCGGAATCCGGACGGACGCATAACAGTCGCGCGCCGTCGCGCGGTTCGATCGGCCGCAGCGCTATGCGGCCTTCGGGTAATTCGAAATCAAATAGATCGGTCTTCATTGTCCTCAGCAGCGCTGCTGCTCATCCATTCCATCAGGCCCGCCACGCCGACCGCGAGCCAGGTGAGGATCGTCAAGGTTCCACCCAGTGGGGCTAGCATCGGTATCGGGCGTAGGTCGGCAAGAACACCGAGAGAGACGGTTGCCACAAAGAGCACCGCGCCCAGCAGCATCACCCCGGCGATGGGGTTCCAAAGCCAAGGCCTCCGTGTTTGACCTGCGACGGCGGTGAGACCGATGGCGGCGGCCGCGTGCACCATAGCGAGTTCGGCGGCTGCGCGAAGGGCGTCGGCGCCATTGACATGAGCAGCGGTAGCGGCCAGTGCCACACCGGCACCACCGAGAAGGCCGGCGACGGCAATCAATGCACCCGATGCATTGCCCATGATGACCTTGTTGCCTTCTCTAATTGTGCTGCGACGAGTTCTTAGCGCTTGCAGTTCTTGGGTGCAGGAAAGCATTCTGCCTTGGATTTTCGATAAGGAGGTGGTCTGCACTCTTTCACCATGCGCTTGTCGCTCACGCAATGCACCTTGGCGTTGCGTGAGCCAGGTCCGCACCGGCAGCCACAGCCCTTGCAAGCAACGCCACAAACACCTGATTTCTTCTTGGCCTTGGCGATTTGGGCGGCGCACTCAGTGGAGCCAGTAAAGCAGGCTGCTCCGCGGTTTCTTGTGTCCGAGCGGGCAACAGGGATACCGCGAACAGAATGGCTATGCGCACAACGTAGCGCTCCAACGTTTGAAAGAGCTTGGTCAGTGCAACGCATTTCCAGGCGATGAACCTGCGTCTAGAGGTCAGCGGCGACCTTCATGGAGATCATTTTGTCGGGGTTGCTGACGGGTTCGCCACGCTTGATTTTGTCAACGTTCTCCATGCCTTCGATGACCTTGCCCCAGGCGGTGTACTGCCGGTCGAGGAAGGGCGCATTGTCGAAGCAGATGAAGAACTGGGAGTTGGCGGAGTTGGGCGGTGTCGCTCGGGCCATCGAACAGACGCCACGGAGGTGGGGTTCGTTGTTGAACTCAGCGGGGAGGTTTGGATAATCCGAACCGCCAGTTCCGGTGCCCATTGGACAACCCGTCTGCGCCATAAAGCCGTCAATCACCCGGTGGAAAACGATGCCATCGTAGAAACCCTCGCGGGCCAGCTTCTTTATTCGTTCGACGTGCTGGGGCGCTAGGTCGGGGCGCATTTCGATGACTACACGTCCTTGCGTAGTCTCAACAACTAGGGTGTTTTCGAGGTCTTTGATTTCGGCCATTGGGCGTCTCCAAATTTCAGGGTCGGGCAATACGGCGTGCCGCCTTACTTCGCGTCGGCGAGGATGTAGACCTTCAGCATCTTGTCGGGGTCCGTGACCTGACCGTTGTCTTGCTGACTGCCCTTCTTGATATTGTCGATGTTGGTCATGCCTTCAACGACCTTGCCCCAGACGGTGTATTGCCCATTGAGATGGGGGGTCCGCTGGAAAGTGATGAAGAACTGTGAGTTGGCTGAATTCGGGCTCTGACTGCGGGCAGCACCAACCGTGCCACGCTCGAAGGGTGCCAGAGAAAACTCAGCTGCAAGGTCGGGGTATTTTGAGTTGCCTGTGCCGGTGCCGGTTGGGTCCCCGGTCTGGGCCATGAATCCTGGAATAACACGGTGAAATACGATGCCATCATAGAAGCCTTCACGTGCGAGCTTCTTGACGCGCTCGACATGCTTTGGGGCAATGTCCGGGCGCAGGGCGATGAGAACTTTTCCGGTCTTGGTTTCGATCACTAGCGTGTTCTCGGGGTCTTGCGCGTCGGGAGCCGTCGGCTTCTGGTCTCCTGGCTCATTCGCGATCTTGGGTTCATTGGCGCAGGAGGTGATCGACACAGCAAGCGTCAGGGCTAGGAAAGCAGTTGTCACAGCATTGGGCAGCAAGTCTTCGAGCTCCTTGAACAATACCAGGATCCGTTCGGGCTGATTGGCTTCCTGGATGGTTGGTTCGCCGCCGTGGGCAGGCGGGGCGGTTAAGAATTCTGCGCCTTATGGCGGGAATCCGGCGTGGCGGCAAGGGAAGCTGCGGCTTTGGACGCAGGGCGGATCATCAATTGGCAAAGCGGAAATGCATGACGTCGCCGTCCTTGACGAGGTAATCCTTGCCTTCGAGTCGCATTTTGCCGGCCTCCTTGGCACCTAATTCACCGCCCAGCCCGACGTAATCGTCGTAGGCAATCGTTTCGGCGCGGATAAAGCCTTTTTCGAAGTCGGTATGAATAACGCCGGCCGCTTGCGGCGCTTTGGTACCATCTTCAATAGTCCATGCGCGCGCTTCCTTTGGGCCGACGGTGAAGTAGGTGACGAGGTCGAGGAGCTTGTAGCCTGCTCGTATGAGCCTGTTGAGGCCCGGTTCCTCCAGGCCTAGTTCCTCCAGGAAGGCCTGTTGTTCTTCAGCATCGAGGCCAGATAGTTCGGACTCTATCTTGGCGGAAATCGTTACGTACTGAGCGCCTTCAGTCTTTGCGCGATCTGCGACCGTTTGGGAAAAGGCATTGCCCCCGCCTGCGGAGGCCTCATCAACGTTGCAGACGTAGAGCACAGGCTTGGCCGTCAGCAATTGCAGAAATTCAAATGTGTTACGCTCATCATCGGAGATGTCTGCCTGGCGGGCCGGTTTTCCATCACGCAGCATGGGCAAGACCTTGTCGATGACAGCAAGAGTGGCCTTGGCTTCCTTCTCGCCGGTCTTGGCCTTTTTTTCCAGAGGCGTGCGGCGGCGCTCTAGCGAGTCGAGATCTGCGAGCATCAGCTCGGTTTCGACGGTGTCGGCATCCGAGACCGGATCGATGCGTCCCTCGACGTGTGTGATGTCGCCGTCCTCGAAACAGCGAAGCACGTAGGCGATCGCGTCAACCTCGCGGATGTAGGAGAGAAACTGGTTGCCTAAGCCTTCGCCTTGCGAAGCTCCCCGCACGAGACCAGCGATGTCAACGAAAGTCAGGCGTGTCGGAATGATGGACTGCGACTTGCCGATCGCCGCCAGTTTTTCCAATCGCTCGTCCGGGACACAAACTTCACCGACGTTTGGCTCGATGGTGCAAAATGGGTAGTTGGCCGCCTCCGCGGCGGCAGTTTGCGTCAGCGCGTTGAACAACGTCGATTTGCCGACGTTCGGCAGACCGACAATGCCGCATTTGAAGCCCATGGCTGGCGGTGTCCTTGTCGTTTGGTCGAGGTGAAGGGTGAGCTACAACGGCGGGAGCGCTACCGCAATCGGCAAACGCACGCAGTTGGTTTTCATCCGTCCTCGCTGCCGTCGCGCCTGGCCATCCATTTTCTCAGATTCTCAGCAATTGCGGATTGAGCCTTGGCTATACGTTCCCCGGCCGGATGGCCGGATGAGGATTTCGCGCGGGCCTTCTGCGCGCGCGGTGGTTTCTTGGTCGGGCTGGGGGCAGGCTGGTCGTTGCTGCCCAAGTCGCGGGCGACATCGGCGGTAAAGCGTGCCAAATCGCCGGCTGCTAATGGCTTGGCTGCCTTGGCGATCGCGGCCAGCAGCGGGTCGAGCCAATCGGTGTCGGCCTTGGCGAAGTCATGCAGTACATATCCTGAGACCAGTTCTTTGCGGCCTGGGTGTCCGACACCGATGCGTATGCGGATGAAGTCGTTGCCCAGATGTGCTGAAATCGAGCGCAGACCGTTATGGCCAGCGTTACCGCCACCGATTTTCGCCTTTAGTTTGCCTGGTGCCAGGTCGATCTCATCGTAGAGGACAACGACGTCTTCCTCCGGGATTTTCAGGAATCTGGCGGCTTCGCCAACGGACTGGCCGGACTCGTTCATATAGGTTTGAGGCTTCAAGATGAGTGTCCGCTCGCCGCCAATTCGGCCTTCGGCGATGAGACCGCGAAACCGTTTACGGTAGGGCGCGAAGCCGTACTCCTCGACGATTTTGTCGGCGGCGAGAAAACCCACGTTATGCCGGTTGCGCTCGTACTTCTGACCAGGATTGCCGAGGCCGACGATGAGCTTCATGGGCAAGCTCCTCATTGCCGCGGGCGACGGCGAGCCGCCCGCAACAATTCAGTTTGGTGAGAGGGCTATTCTTTGCTCTCTTCCGCCGTTTCGTCTTCAGCCGTGGTCTCTTCTTCATCAGCACCGCCAGATGGCCCACGGCCGGCAATGGTGGCGATGGTGAAGTCACGGTCCTGAATGACTGCCTTTGCGCCTTCGGGCATGGTCACCGCCGACACGTGGATGGACTGGCCAATCTGCACGGTGGCAAGATCCACTTCGAAGGCTGGCGGGATCTTATCGTACGGACACCAAACCTCGATCTCGTGTCGGACGATGTTCAAGACACCACCGCGCTTGAGGCCGGGGCACGAGGCTTCGTTTTTGAACCTGACGGGAACCTGCACGCGGATTAGGCCGTCTGCACCAATGCGCAGGAAGTCGATGTGGACTGGGGTATCCTTGACGGGATCAAGTTGTAGATCGCGCGAAACGACAAGCTGCTCCTGGCTGCCGACCTTCAGCTTGAAGACTTTGGCCATGAATTGGCCCTTCAGGTACATCTTCCAGACTTCATTGTAATCGAGCGAAATTGCTTCCGGCTCTTTCTTGTCACCATAGATGACAGCTGGCACCCGGCCTTCTCGGCGAGTCTGACGTGCGGCCCCCTTACCAACACGCTCACGGGTGGCAGCATTGAGCTCGATGGTCTCAGTTGCCATTTTCTAAGTCTCCATAAACAACATGCGGGACCCGACCGAAAGGTGGGCCCCGTCAACAGTCGCGGACCGGCCTCCAAGGGTGCCGGCTCACGCGCTCACGCAGATGTTCGGTGAGGCGAATGCTTATAGCCGCAGGCCGCCTGGATGGCAACAATGGTGGCAGCGATGACTAATGGCGGTGGGCAAGCGGGTTTGCGTTAGTCTGAATCAAACAGGCCTGAGACGCTTTGTTCGCGGGAGGTCCGGAGGATGGCTTTTGCGAGCAATGGTGCGATCGAGAGTACATCAACGTTGCGGGCAGCGCGGACCACTTCGGTGGGAATGATAGTGTCGGTGATGACCAAGGAGTTGATCCTCGAATTACGGATCTTGGTCACGGCACCACCGGAGAGTACTCCGTGTGTTATGTAGGCGTCGACTTCCGTGGCGCCGTCATTGATGAGTTCCTGAGCAGCACTGACCAAGGTTCCGCCGGAGTCGACGATGTCGTCGATAAGGATGCAGCGCTTGCCCCGGACATCACCGATAACGCTCATGATGCTGGCTTTGCCTGGGGCTTCCCGCCACTTGTTACAGATGGCAATCGGCACCTGCAGCCGGTTGGCCAATTCGCGGGCACGTACGACGCCGCCGGCATCCGGGGAGACGACCATAAGTTCCTCGGTCGAGACGCGACGGTGAATATCGCGGACGATGACCGGAGCGGCATAGAGATTATCGGTCGGGATGTCGAAAAAGCCCTGGATCTGACCGGCGTGCAAGTCGAGCGTCAGGACACGATCTGCACCGGCGCGTTCGATAAGGTTGGCGACCAGCTTCGCGGTGATTGGCGTGCGCGGTTTTGGTTTACGGTCCTGGCGGGCATAACCGAAGTAAGGAATGACGGCGGTGATGCGGTTGGCGGAGGCGCGCTTCAGGCAATCGATCAGAACCAGCAGTTCCATAAGATTGTCGTTGGCCGGGAATGACGTTGACTGGATGATAAAGCAATCCTGGCCGCGGACGTTCTCGTGAATTTCAACGAAAACCTCTTTGTCGGCGAAGGTCTCAACGTGGCTCTTGGTGAGCGGGACGTTCAGCAACTTGCTGATCGCCGAAGCGAGTGGGCGATTGCTGTTGCCCGCCACCAGCTTCAGATTTGGTGGCGGATTTACAGAGTCTTCGCCTTCAAAGGCATCGAAAGTCATACGCTCAATCCCTTCACGACCGTCGCATGAAAGGTCTGTAACAAGGTGATCGGTACGGTGTAAACATCATGCCAAATCAATCCAGTCGACAACTGTGTTTCATATTCAGAACAGTTCGCACACGACGATTTCACAAAGAAAACCCGGCCAGTACGTGCCTGGCCGGGCTTGGAGCTGTCTTGCGTCCGCCATAATTTGTTGCCGATTAATTTGTCTTCGGCGTCTTGTTTGGCAGGAGTTTCAGGATGCCCTGGGCTGCGGCAGCTGCGGCTGCATCCGCCGTCTTACCCCAAGCCCCGTCGAGCGAACCAGCCGGAATATTGTTCTTTTGGGAAACGGTTCCAAGCTTTTTGCCCTTGGGGTCCTTAACGTCCCAGTCGATTTTGATTTCCTGCTTGCCGGCGACAGCCTGCCTAAGGGCTACGCGACCCTCAACCCGGTAGGACTGTGGTGTGGGTGCAGCCCCGAGTGCGACGCCGCTCCGGGACAACTCCTTACGTATTGCCCTGGTCAGCGACACTGATCCGTCTCCAGGGGCGCCGGTAACGCTGGGTATGATGGCATCAACGTCGCCGGAGCCTATGCTGCCAGTGGTTGTTCCGGTGGCGATTGCCTGGCCAGTAGAGGCCCGGGCCTGCTGTACCTGTTTGTTGGCACCTTTGGTCGTCTTCTGCGCCAGTTGGCCTGCAGCGGCTGGTGCCGCCTGGACAGCACCGGCAATTGCCGGTGCGGAAGCTGTCTGGGTTGGCAACCATGTGGCTAGGGACGTGGCGGTCCTGTCAGAGATCTTGCCCATCAGGGTCGGCGTTACCGATGCCCATGGGTCAGGACCCTTCGAGGTGGCAGCCAGTTCCTCACCGCTGATGCGGTTGACGCGTTTGCCTGTGGTGTCCGTCACATCCCAAATATACGAAATCTTCGTTCCGGTTTTCTCCCGGGCCGAGACGACGTAACCGCGCAATGTGTAATTCGCACCGGGACCTGTGGCGACCGCGATATTGCGGCGTTGCATGGCACCCGTCAGCTGTGACTGAAGTTGCTTGGCAATCTTGTCAGGCGCACCGATGATCGGTGCTATTGCAATCTTTGTTGAACTTGTCGACGCAGCCGGCGCACCCTGTGATTGAGCCGTTTCCCCACCCGGAAAAAGCGAAGGCCCAGTGGTACTGCACCCTGCGAGCGCAAATCCAAGGAAAACTGCGAGGCTCGTGAGCGTGAATGTTGTATTCGCACGCCACGCCGCAGCAGCATTATTGGTCGTCACGACGACGTCCCCCTGTAATGACCCGCTGATCATCCGGCGGCCGGCGTACTAACCTTGCGGCCTCTACCAGTCCTACGACCGGAACTCGTTAACTTGACCCTTAGCGTGGCGCCCTTGCGAACGTCCAGCTTCTTTTGACTGAAAGGACCCTCAAGCTTAGTCAACCCGCCCACTGGCACACGGCCAGTTGTGGATATTGCATTTATGCAACGAGAATTGCGGAGATTTCACGACCGTAATCCCCCTCTGAACGGTGTGTGGTTCGCCTAAAGCTGAAAAAGTTTGATTCGTTGGCATAGGTGCAGCGGGCCGCTGAGGCGACGCTAGCTAACCCCTTTGTGGCCAGCTCGGACATGATGAAGGCCGCTAAATCGAAGTGTGGCCTAACTGCACTCGCAGGTTTCTGGAAGAAACGGGCGAATTTGGCGTTGCGGGCGACGAAGCGCTCTTGGAAGTCTTCGCCGACCTCATAGTTTGCTTGGGAGATGCACGGACCCAACGCGACATGGATACGGTCTCTTCGGGCCCCAAGTGTTTCCATCGCAGTGATCGTGGCTTCAAGGATGCCTTCCATGGCGCCTCGCCAGCCTGCGTGGGCGGCGGCGACGACCCGAGCCTGGGGATCGCCCAGAAGCACGGGGCCGCAGTCGGCCGTTAAGATGCCGATGGCAAACCCAGGAGTGTTGGTCACCAGGGCGTCAGCGCGCGGCGGTTCGCCAGGTGGAAACGGGCTATCAACGATGAGGGCCTGCGCGCTGTGGACCTGATAGGGCGTCAGAACCACAGGTTCGCTCGCTCCGAGTTGAAAGGCCACGCGGGCGCGGTTTTGTTTTACGGCCCGAGGATCATCGCGGGAACCAAGGCCGCAATTCAAAGAAGCGTAGATGCCTTTCGATACGCCCCCTTCGCGGGTGAAGAAGCCGTGCCTGATACCTGGGAGGTCGGCGAGGTTTTCGGCCACGATCGGGCTTGGCATACTTAGCTCCTTTAAGGAATCACGCGAAGCCGGGCAGAACTGGCAGGTGGCTTGATCGCACGCCGATCGCCTTGAAGCGGGCGCCCATTCCCTGCGGAGACATCAGCCGTGCGATGCCCGTCTCTATTTGGGCTGCACTTGCAGGATTGGCGGCCATGAGGCGGGAAGCCCGTTCCATCATTCCTAGGCGCCCAAGGAATTCCGCTTGCGTAATGGGACCGTCAGCCTCGAGATGTCGGTCCGGAGTCTTCTGGATCGCGTGTACGAGGTCATGAAAATCGACCAACGCGCTGAGGTCGGCTTCTCCTGGAGATGTCAATGGATGCTCGTAGACATGGTTGCGGACAGCCTGAAGGCCGTCTCCGCGAAGTGGTGTGGTCTGGCCGTAATCAATAAAGAGTGCGGCGACTGTCGGCCACTCGATAAGTTCTGCTGGTATGGCGCCCAACGCCATGCGGGAGACGACCTGACCTTCTAGCGCGTTGGGAAACATGGCGGCCAGCTCTTCATTGATACCGGGTGCAGTCTGATGCTTCGGCCCGATAAAGTTGGAGAATTGCAGTCGTTCGAGTTCGTCGAACGTTACACATCGGGGAGACCAGCTGGCACCGCTACGGACGAATTGCATTAGTGGGAAGGTGTCCAGGAATTCGTTTCCAATTACAACGGTCGGCTTGTCGGTGGCATCGCTATTGCGGATGTCTTCCATGCGTTCGAACCATCTTGGCCCGCCGAGTTCAATAGTGGCGTTGCTTAATGTTGCCTGCTGGATGTCGCGAAGTGCCGGATTGATCTCGATGAGATAAATATCGACGGCCGCCAGAAAGTCAGGAGCGACGGCTGCCGCGCGCAAGGCATCCTGCAACATCGTCCCTCGGCCGGGGCCCAGCTCTATGAGATTGAATGATGCCGGTGACCCCATTTGCTTCCAGACTACGACAGACCACAGTCCTAGGAGTTCGCCAAACACCTGACTGATTTCGGGTGCAGTGATGAAGTCGCCGTGCTGTCCAATGGCCGTTTTGCCGCTGTAGTAGCCATGCTCGGGATCGGCAAGGCAGGCTGTCATGTAGGCGCCGAGGCTGATTGGCCCGTGTTGCCTTACTTCATCCTTCAGTTTCAGAGCCAAAGGCGTGTCGCGGCGGGCATCGGGGTCGTATCCGGTCACGCCGCCGTCTCCTCTTCCGCGTCGCCGGCACGTGTGCGGGCCCGGTAGATGAACCAAAGTCCCAAGAACAGCATTGGTACCGAATAGACCATACCCTTGGTGATGGGATAATCGGCGTAGACGAGGCGATAGTCGACGATCTTGAAGAGTTCACTGAAGATGCGAAATACCCCGTAACCGGTCAGAAAAACGCCGGTGGTCAGGCCGGGCATCTTCAGTGAGAGCCTCACGTGGGTGAGGTAGCGAAGGATAATGAACAGCGCGACACCTTCCATAGCGGCTTCGTAAAGCATGGCGGGGTGGCGGGGCTCGGGACCAGAACCCGGGAAGACCATGCCCCAAGGCATATCCGTGGGCGAGCCGACAACCTCCGCATTTATGAAGTTCGCAACGCGTCCGAAAAACAAACCAATCGGGACAGCGGCCGAGACGAGGTCCATGACAGGCCAGACCGATATACCCGACCGGCGGGCGTATATGTACATTCCCAGGCCGGTACCAAGCAGCCCGCCGTGGAACGACATGCCGCCTTTCCATATGGCGAGAATCTCCATCGGGTTGGAGAAGTAGTAGCCGGATTGATAAAACAGCACGTGTCCGAGACGCCCGCCGAGAATGACACCGGCCGCCACCCAGAGCAGTAGCTCGTCGGCGTCATCGGCGTTCATCGGTGCAGTATCATTCTTCCAGAGCTGCGGGCGTCGCAGAAGCTGGCGAATGTAAAGCCATCCGATGATGAGGCCGGCGGCGTAGGCGAGGCCGTACCAGCGGACGGCGATCGGGCCGATTTGCAGAGCGATGGGGTTTATCTCTGGAAAGGGTATTTCGAGAAGGCTCATGCAGTCTTTCTGGTCTGTATGGGGTTTGATGAAGCAGCGCGAGGTTTGGTTAAGCAGGACCAAGTGTCAAGCTTGCACAGTTGCCGGATGTGCACGGGATGACCATAGTTGATCCAACTGTTGCTGCTGAGGGCCAGGTTGGGCTAATCAGCGCAACTTCTGGATTTAAGGAATGTTCATGACCCAGACCTCAAACCGGCTCTTCGATGAACTCGGAAAGATGATGACAGACGCGGCCGGCGCCGCGCAGGGCCTGCAACGCGAGATGCAAACGGTGATGCGTGCACAGGGCGAGAAGTTTCTGCAGGAAATGGATGTCGTCAGCCGCGAGGAGTTCGAAGCGGTGCGCGCGATGGCCGAAAAAGCACGTGAAGAAAACGAGCGTCTAGAAGCACGCATTGCTGCGCTCGAAACCCGCTTAGGCTAACTTTCCGGCGCGGTTTCGCCGCGCTTTGAATCGAGGGCGATTGGCCGCCAGGCGTGTCGAGTGCCCGTTTGCATCGCCCTCGAAAAATCTCTCTCTTTTCAACAGATAGCGCCCTATTCACCGGGTGTTGCCCGCACTCGGTCACGTTGCCGGTGGACACTTCGGTGGGCGCGGTTGCGACTCAGGGCCCATGGGTGTTTTGTGCCTTTCGCGGGTGGCCTGAACATCTTCTCGGACAGGTTGCTCGGTGGAGTCATAAGAGCGCGATACGCCAGGGGTCGGATGCAAGCGACCCAGGAAAAATGAGGATCACGAATGGCATCAGCCGCAGCGGATTACGAGCGCTTCAGCAATCCCGTCGACCTTATTGAACACCTGGCTCACCGCCATGGCTGGCAATGCGATCGCAATGGTGATGATGAGCTGACGATCATCGTTGCAGGCACATGGACGGACTACCATGTGTCGCTCAACTGGCGCCAGGACCTGCAGGCGCTGCACGTTGCCAGTGCCTTCGATTTCCGGGTGCCGGAACAACGGCTCAACGAGATGTACCGCCTGGTTGCGCAGATCAACGAACAACTTTGGCTTGGCCATTTCGATTTATGGACCCAGGAAGGGCTGGTGATGTATCGGCACGCCTTGCTTCTTGGCGGCTCGGTGGCCAGCATGGAACAGTGCGAGGCAATGCTTCAGGCGGCGCTGGAATCCTGCGAACGCTATTATCAGGCGTTCCAATTCGTGGTTTGGGCCGGTAAGCCAAGCCGCGAGGCACTGGTCTCGACGATGTTCGAAACCGAAGGTCAGGCGTAGGAACTAGCTTCTTCGCGCCCGTTGTTCGTCAGGCGCGAAGGAGACGCCACAATGCCGATTGAGCTTTCCGGGCCCCTTCTTATTCTCGGTGCAGGCAAAATGGGGGGCGCTCTCGCCGCCGGACTATTGGCGCGCGGGCTGGATGCGAAGCATCTGCTGATCCAAGACCCCAGTCCCCCACCTGAATCCGCCGAGCTCATTCGTTCACACAACCTGTCTGCCGCCGCGTCTTTCAATGATCTTGAGGTTGCACCCTCGGTGATCCTGGCCGCGGTCAAACCGCAGGCCATGGATGAAGTATTCCCACCTGTCGCTGGGCTCGCGGGAGCGGGGACGCTTACGCTTTCCATCGCGGCGGGGCGGACGATTGCCAGTTTCGAGCAATACCTGCCTGAAGGTTCTGCGGTGGTGCGAGCGATGCCGAATACACCAGCGGCGATCGGTCACGGCATGACGGTATGCTGCGCAAATACCGCGACACGCACTGAACAAAGGGATCTAGCGACAGCGTTGATGTCGGCGGTTGGCGATGTAGCCTGGGTGGAGGATGAGGGACTGATGAATGCGGTCACGGCTGTGTCGGGGTCAGGGCCGGCATATGTTTTCCATCTTGCCGAGTGCATGGCGGAAGCCGGCGTCGCGGCGGGGTTGGAAGCCGGGCTCGCGGCACAGCTGGCTAGATCGACGGTAGCGGGTGCGGGAGCACTTTTGGCCCAATCAGAGTTAACCGCGGAGGCGTTGCGCCAGAATGTTACTTCACCCGGCGGAACAACAGCCGCTGCTCTGGATGAACTTATGGGTGAATATGCCATGAAGCGACTTTTTGAGCGTGCTGTCGCTGCCGCCAAGGCGCGTGGAGAAGAGCTTTCAGGCAATTAAATGTGTCGTTCGCTTACTTCCAGCGAGGTGCTCGTGAAGGCCGCGCAAACTATACGTCTGGAAACTGGATGAGGAGCTTTATTTTAATCAGCCAAGGGAAGAACTGCTGCAAGATCTCGCCCGATAGCCAGATGAGGGCGCCGAGCACAATGAGAGCCGGTATCGCGGCGAGGATCGCTTTGAGGAAGAACATCATCAAGTGGACGAAGGGGATGTCGAGTTGCCGAACCACCGCAGGGTATGGGTCTTCTTCTTCGACATAGCTCTCGGACCCGTATTGGGGCTCATGATGAGTACCCAGGTCGGAGCTCTTTAAGCGGGGCTTCTCGGGAGGCGGCTCGCCGCGCTCACGTGCCCTTTTCTCCTGGGCTGCACGTTCCCGCCGCAAGGTGCGCGGCAGGTCATCCAAATCCTCATCTCCCGTCAACGGGATGTCATGATCGGCCATAAGTCTGTCCTCTCCTCCGCCCGCCCCAGCTCGTTTGGGAGCGGCCTGGCGGCCCGCGCCGCCTCGGGAAGCTCATAATTCTCGGAGTTCTATCTTCCCTGACTAGATCTTGCTATGAAACGCGGCGAATTTGTCGTGGAGGTGGTCTTGTCTGATCTTAAGAGTCTCATCCGTACAATTCCTGATTACCCGAAACCGGGCATTATGTTCCGGGACGTCACCACACTGTTTGCCGATCCGCAGGGTTTTAAGGCCGCAATCGCTCAGATTGCTGAGCCATTTCGTACGGAGCCGGTGGACGCTGTGGCCGGCATCGAGGCGCGCGGGTTCATCTTGGGCGGCGCAGTGGCCGATCGGCTTGGCTGCGGTTTCATACCTATCAGGAAGAAGGGCAAGCTGCCTTGGAGGACAGTGGGGCAGGACTACGAGTTGGAATACGGTACCGACACGATCGAAATCCACGAAGACGCGGTGAAAGAGGGTGAGCGAATACTGATCGTGGATGATCTCATCGCCACAGGCGGAACCGCAGAGGGGGCCGCCAAGCTAATCACCCGCACGGGTGGCGAGGTGCTTGGTGCCGTTTTCTTGATTGATCTGCCCGAACTGGGGGGACGCAAGAAACTTGAGCGCAATGGGGTGAAATGCCATGCGTTGCTGTCGTTCGAGGGGCACTGATGGGCGGCGTTCCAAAGCTCATCAACATGACCGAACTGTCGCAAGCGGCGATGGTTTCCATTCGTGCCTGGCAGCGCGGCGTGCGCGGTAAACTTGCATGTCCGATATGCCGGCAGAACGGTTTGGAGATCACTGATAGGTCCGCCCGCATACGGCCTGGTTCGTCCTGACCTGTCAGTCTTGCGCGCTTGACGAAGCTATCGCCATTGCCAGCAGCGCGCACAGCTCAGGTCATGATTGATTGGCCGCCAGGGCTTGATGCCAGGGGACACAGATGAAAATCGACGGAACAGCCTACCGCACTATCTGGCTCAACGAGGATGGCTGGTCGGTGGAAATCATCGATCAAACGAAACTCCCACACGAGTTTGTCACCACGCGGCTTGCGACCATGGAAGACGCCGCGGTCGCAATTCGCACCATGCAGGTTCGCGGCGCGCCGCTTATCGGCGCAACGGCGGCCTATGGCGTATGTCTTTCGCTCAGGGAGGATGCCTCGGATGAAGCTATGGACGCTGCGATCGATCATTTGGCCCAGCAGCGCCCCACAGCCGTAAATCTGCGCTGGGCGCTCGACGAGATGCGCAAGGCAGTGCGGAACCTGCCGCGTGAGGAGCGGGTCAGCGCTGCTTATGAGCGCGCTGCCCGGCTCTGCGAGGAAGATGTTGAGACCTGCCGCATGATCGGTTTGCATGGTCTTGGTCTCATCGAGGAGATAGCGGCCAGGAAGGCGCCGGGCGAGGCGGTCAACGTTCTCACGCATTGTAATGCCGGCTGGATTGCCTGTGTCGACTGGGGCACGGCGACGTCGCCGATCTATCAGGCTCACGACAAGGGCATCGCCGTTCATGTTTGGGTTGATGAAACGCGACCGCGCAACCAGGGTGCGTCGCTTACCGCCTATGAGCTTGGCTCACATGGGGTGCCTCACACCATCATTGTCGACAATGCTGGCGGGCACTTAATGCAGCACGGTGAGGTGGACATCGTGATTGTAGGCACCGACCGGGTAACGGCCGCTGGTGATGTGGCCAATAAGATTGGCACGTACCTCAAGGCGCTGGCGGCCAAGGACAACGACGTGCCCTTTTATGTCGCCTTGCCGCACTCGACGATCGACTGGACGATTAAAGACGGCTTCAAGATACCCATCGAAGAGCGCTCGAGCGATGAAGTGCTGAGTATGCCGGGGCGGCTACCGGATGGTTCCGTGGTGACGGTTGAGATCGCGGCCCCAGGTTCGGCTGCCGGCAATCCTGCGTTCGACGTTACCCCGGCACGGCTGGTAACCGGCCTGATTACCGAGCGCGGCATCTGCGAGGCATCCGGCGAAGGCCTGAAGAAGCTATATCCGCCCGGGGAATAACTGCCTCACTCCGGCAGCAGGCTTCCAAGATAGGTAAGGAAGGAGTTGATCTCGTCTTCCTTGAAGACCAGGATTGGCATATCGGGGTGTCCGGTCATGATCCCCTCGGCGAGTGACTCCGCCAGGTCTTCCAGTTCGTAGCGCTGGGCCACAACACGGAACGGCGGCGCGTCCTTGTGCGGTGAGGCATCATCGGTACCGAGTGCGTGGCAGCGCCCGCAGCGATCCTCGGCAAGCGACTCTCCGATAGCGACGATGGCCGTCATGGAGGGGCTACTCAATTCGGAATCTTGTGCGGAAGCACTGACACCCAACGCCCAAATCATTGCGATCGCAATTGTAATTTTCCGCAGCACGGCAACCTCTGGAATCTTGTGTTCGCAGGTGACGACAAGTCTGCGCGGGGCCTCGTCGAGAATCAAGACGGCGGTGATCGCCGAGCTTACCTCAGCCGGAATCCCTTCATAGCAGAACGAACAATCTGACTGATGACACGGCGCATAATGGAGCGGCTGGCGTAGCGCGCCGCCTGCTCGCCGATCGAGGCCCCGCCACGTGGCCCGCGGCCAAATACGACGCGGCCGGCCTCCTCGAGCCAGCCACCCGTCTTTGCGTCAGCCTGCAGTTCTTCTTCTTTGCGCGCTAACACTTCGGCGCGCTTTGCAAGAAGCTCGTAGGCACTCTGGCGGTCGTTGGGCGTATCGTATTTCCCTGCAACGGGGCTGCGCTGCATCAAGGTCGCACGTTCCTGCAGCGTCAGCGGTCCGATCTGGCCTTCCGGCGGGCGGATCAGAGTTCTCTGCACGACCGACGGCTCACCTTTGTTCTCGAGCGTGGAGACAAGGGCTTCGCCGATGCCGAGGTCTAAAATGACGCGTTCGGTATCGAGATCGGGGTTGGGTCGGAAGGTTTCCGCAGCAGCTTTCACCGCGCGGCGCTCTTTCGGTGTAAACGCGCGCAGCTGGTGCTGGAGGCGATTGCCGAGCTGCGAAGACACGGTATCGGGTACGTCGAGCGGGTTTTGCGTGATGAAGTAGACGCCAACACCCTTGGAGCGAATGAGGCGCGCAACCTGCTCGATGCGCTGCAGGAGGGCCTTGGGTGCTTCGTCGAACAACAGGTGGGCTTCGTCGAAGAAGAAAACGAGCTTTGGCTTGGGCTGATCGCCGACTTCGGGAAGGCGCTGCCAGAGACTGGTCAGGAGCCAAAGAAGGAAGGTCGAATAAAGACGGGGGCTCTGCATCAGTTTGTCAGCGGCCAGCAAGTTAACAATGCCGCGGCCATCCATGCTGACACGGAGCAGGTCATCAATGTCGAGGGCGGGCTCCCCAAAAAACTGATCGGCGCCCTGTTCTTCCAAAACAAGTAGTCGGCGCTGGATGGCGCCCACAGAGGAGGAGGCGACATTTCCATATTTGTTTGACAGTTCCTTGGACCGCTTGCCGACGTTGTTGAGCGCGGAGCGGAGGTCCTTCAAATCGAGGAGCAGAAATTCCTTGTGACCGGCGGCGACTTCGTCAGCGGCAACGCGGAAGACAATGTTGAGGACACCCTCCTGTACCTCATTCAACTCCATCAAGCGCGACAGCAACAGCGGCCCCATATCGGCCACAGTGGCGCGTACTGGATGGCCCTGCTCTCCGAACACATCCCAAAACACTGTCGGGTAGGCTGTATTTTGATAGATATCGAGCCCTATCGTCTCGATGCGCTTGTCGATGAAGTCCTTGCGGGTGCCAGCTTTGGCTATACCCGAGAGATCGCCCTTGATGTCGGCTGCAAAGACCGGAACGCCGTTCTTGGAGAAGCCTTCCGCAAGAATTTGCAAGGAAACGGTTTTGCCTGTCCCTGTCGCACCTGTTACCAGGCCGTGGCGGTTGGCGAGCTTGAGATTGAGGTACTCCGGCTTGACGCTCGTTCCAAGATAGATCTTGCCGTCCTGCAGGACAGTTTGGCTCATCGTGTGATCATCCCTTAAGTGTATCGGTCATAAGCGCGGCGCCCGCACGGCCCGAACAATACGCGAATCTCATGGTTCTGCAGCCTAATGGCACAGGTGAGCTCACAAAGTGAACAGGAGTTGCATTAACGACCAACAGCTTTTCAGTGCAAACAATTGTTCGGAAAGGTCCGTGCTGGAGCGGCGTCATGGCGCATTCGGGTGGCCAATTAGCCTAAGGCCGGAATTTGCTTGTTGGCGAGGCGCCAGTAGGCTGGCAGTGACACTTGCGTGCCTTCCGAACAAAATCGTTCCGGCGCCGGATCATTAAACGGGTGCGCCCGGACTTGAGAGGCCAGATAACCATGAGCTCTGAGATGGTGAAACTAGCTGCCGGATTTGGAATGCCCACCGAGGACGATTGGCGCGATCTGGTCGCTAAGGCGCTGAAGGGTGCGGATTTCGATAAACGCCTGGTGTCGCGAACCTCAGATGGGCTGAAGGTCGCACCGCTGTATGCACGGCGGGCACACGCCATGCCGGTCAGCGGCTTGACGGCCGGCCGGCCGTGGCGGATTTCCGTGCGGGTTGATCATCCTGTGAGCCGGCCCGCCAGCCAGCAGGTGCTTGATGATCTAAAGAATGGAGCTGACTCAATAACGCTGGTTATTCCCGGCGGGTTATCGGCCCGTGGTTTTGGGGTCGCATGTGAAACCGTTGCCGAACTTGACGCGGCACTGGAAGGTGTCGGGCTCGATATGGTGGCCGTTCGGATCGATCCGGCGCCGAGGGTCAGGATCAACGCCGCTCTGGTGGCGGCACTTATCGAGCGTCGAGGACTGAAGCCTCAAGACTGCGCGATTGATTTCGGCATGGATCCGATCGGGAATCTTGCGCACCGTGGACGGTTGGCGGCGGACTGGGCGATCGTAGCTGAGCGAATCGCTGATGCGGCTGCCGTACTCAAGGCGTTGGGGTTCTCTGGACCCTACCTGGGTTGCGATTTGCGGGTCTATCATGAGGCTGGGGCCTCGGAAGGGCAGGAACTCGCCATAGCGCTGGCGACGGGCGTCGCCTATCTACGGGCTTTGGTTGAACACGGCTGGAGCGAAAAGGACGCCAGTAGGGCGCTGTCCTGGACGTTTGCTGTAGATGCCGATCAGTTCATGGGAATTGCCAAGCTGCGCGCCATGCGACGTTTGTGGGCGCGGGTCGAAGCGGTTAGCGGCATTGAGGTTGGGGCGATCCGCATTAATGCGGAGTCTGCGTGGCGGATGCTGACCAAGCGGGACCCATGGGTGAACATGCTGCGCGGGACGATGGCGACCTTCGCAGCCGGTGTCGGCGGCGCCGATAGTATGACTGTCCTGCCGCACACACAGGCGCTGGGATTGCCTGATCCGTTCGCCCGACGCATCGCGCGGAACACGCAAAACGTCCTTTTGGAGGAATCGAATCTATGGCGAGTTGCAGATCCCAGTGCGGGTGCGGGTGGCTACGAAGCTTTGACGGATGAGCTGGCGCAGTCGGCCTGGGCGCTGTTCCAGGAAATCGAGACTGAGGGCGGCATCATAGAAAGCCTGAAGGCTGGGAGTGTGCAGGCCCGCATAGGCGTGGTGGCCAGGGCCCGTGCCAAGGATGTTTTACTCAGGAAGGCCGGGATTACAGGGACGAGCGAGTTTCCGCTGTTAGCAGGAACCCGTGTGGAAATATTGAATGTTGCCGCTGATCCACAACGGGGCGTGCCTCATAATGCCGATGGCAATCCGGAACTTGTTTTCGCGGAAGTGATCTCTGGGCTGGCCGGCGGAAAGTCGCGTGCCGAAGTTACGCCTGGTCCGACAGCAAGCTCACAGGCCGCCCCTCTCAGTTCGACTCGACTTGCAGAGCCGTTCGAAAGACTTCGGGACAAGGCCGACCAGCACCGACAGTCCAAGGGTGAGGCGCCTCAGGTCTTTCTGGCAAGCCTGGGTGCAAGCGCCGCGCACACATCGCGTTCAACATGGATGAAGAATCTTCTTGCCGCGGGTGGCATCAAGGCGATTTCGAGCGAGGGGTTTGAAACCGCAAGAGATGCCTGTGAAGCATTCAAAGCATCCGGGGCGCGTGTCGCCTGTGTTTGCTCATCAGATGATGTTTATGCGGAAATGGCAGAGGATGCCGTTCAGGGACTGAGGCAGGCGGGGGCCACGCGAGTGCTGCTGGCTGGCCGGCCCGGCGAGCAGGAGCCGCGTTTGAAATCCGCCGGTGTTGATGGCTTTGTGTTTGCCGGTCAGGATATGGTGGCGTTCCTTGCAACGTTGCAGGACGACCTCATTGCCGATTGAACCGCCGCATTTCGGTCAGGAGTTTCGCGACGGACTTGAACAGCTGTTCGCCTGGCGGCGCGATGTGCGCCGATTTCGCAACGATCCTATTGCCGAACCAGTTTTGGACGAGCTTTTGGTGCTGGCAAATCTTGCACCTTCGGTGGGCAATAGCCAGCCGTGGCGCTGGGTGCGAGTTGATTCCAGTGACGCCCGGCGCGCCATCCGCGAGAATTTTGAGGCTGCTAACGCTTCTGCGGCTGGCGTTTATAGCGGGCAAGACCGGTCGGACTACGCAAGGCTGAAGCTAGAAGGATTGCGGGAGGCCCCGGTTCAATTCGCGATCTTCTGTGATGAGACAACGGCGCAGGGGCGGGGCCTCGGGCACCAAAGTATGCCAGAAATGCTGGCCTATTCCACGGTAATCAGCGCGCATACCTTCTGGCTCGCAGCCCGCGCACGAGGGATAGGGGTTGGGTGGCTTTCGATCCTTGACCCTGATGGGGTGACGGCTTGTCTCAACGTGCCGCTGGGTTGGAAGTTTGTGGCGTACCTGTGCGTAGGCTATCCAATTGAAGAGCATACCGACCCAGAACTGGTGCGGTCAGGCTGGCAGCAGCGTCAATCGTTGCGGCTCATAAAGCGCTGAGCTGCCAATCTGTTCCACAGTGGGAGAAGACAAGAGGCCAAAGCGCGGTTATTAAGCATGCGCCGATCTGCCCAGCCGCCTTGGGACGAAGCTTCAAGCGCAGCCACTAGGACCAGCATGACCGCAACGAACCCGCCGAAGATCACGCCCGCCATTGTCGCCGAGCACGGACTGAACCCCGAAGAGTATCAGCGCCTGCTCGATATTATGGGCCGTGAGCCTTCCCCTACCGAGCTTGGCATCTTTTCTGTCATGTGGTCGGAGCACTGTTCCTACAAATCCTCGCGGTTCTGGCTGAAGACGCTTCCAGTTTCGGGGCCGCAGGTTATCCAGGGTCCGGGGGAGAATGCCGGCGTGGTTGATCTCGGCGACGGCTGGGCTGCCGTCTTCAAGATGGAAAGCCACAATCACCCAAGTTACATCGAACCTTATCAAGGCGCGGCCACGGGCGTCGGCGGCATCATGCGCGACGTGTTCACCATGGGTGCGCGGCCGGTGGCAAACCTCAACGCATTGCGCTTTGGCGAACCGTTGCACCCTAAGACGCGTCACCTGGTTTCGGGAGTGGTGGCCGGCATCGGGGGGTATGGAAACTGCGTCGGGGTTCCGACGGTTGGCGGCGAGGTGAATTTTGATGCGGGCTATAATAACAACATCCTGGTCAACGCCATGTGTGTCGGCCTAGCGCGGACCGACAGGATCTTCTACTCAGCCGCCAAGGGCGTCGGTCTGCCTGTCGTCTATGTGGGCTCAAAAACCGGCCGCGACGGCATTCACGGTGCCACCATGGCATCGGCTGAATTTGACGAGAACTCGGATGAGAAACGTCCGACCGTACAGGTTGGCGACCCGTTCACAGAGAAGCTGCTGATTGAGGCCTGCCTGGAGCTGATGGCCTCTGATGCCATTATTGCAATCCAGGATATGGGTGCCGCCGGGCTGACCTCGTCAATGGCAGAGATGGCTGACAAAGGCGGCGTGGGGATTGAACTCGACCTCGATCACGTGCCTCAACGGGAAGTGGGGATGACGGCATATGAAATGATGCTGTCAGAGAGCCAAGAGCGGATGCTAATGGTGCTGCGTCCGGGGTCCGAACCGTCTGCGGAAGCCATCTTCAAGAAATGGGGCCTGGATTTCGCGGTGATCGGCCAAACCACCGATACCGGACGCATGATCGTTACGCACAACGGTGTCACCGAGGCTGATATCCCGGTCTCGACACTGGCCGACTCGGCGCCGCTCTATGAACGACCCTATACTTTGACGCCTCCCAAACGGCCATTGCTTCCGGAGTGGGTTGCCGCTCCCGTCAAGGGATGCCTTGAGACGCTGGTCGACATGATGGGTCAGCCTCAGCTCTGCTCCCGGCGCTGGGTCTGGGAGCAATACGATCACATGGTTATGGGTGACACCGTTCAGCGTCCCGGTGGTGATGCGGCTGTTGTGAGGGTGCACGGGACAACCAAGGGCATTGCCGTCACTTGTGACGTCACCCCGCGCTATGTCGCCGCAGATCCTGCGATGGGGGCCAAACAGGCGGTGGTCGAGAGTTGGCGCAATCTCGTTGCGGTGGGCGCCGATCCGCTGGCGATTACCGATAATCTGAACTTTGGCTCTCCGGAACGACCCGATGTGATGGGTCAGTTCGTCGGCGCTATTGAGGGCATGGGTGAAGCCTGCAGGGCACTCGACTACCCGGTCGTGTCAGGCAATGTGTCATTGTATAATGAAACTAATGGTGTTGGCATTCCGCCGACGCCCGCCATCGGCGGGGTCGGGCTTGTGCCGGAAGTCGCGAAGATGGCCTCCATCGAATTGAAGCGCGAGGGTCACCTGTTACTTGTGCTCGGTGCCGAATGGGGGTGGCTTGGCCAATCACTCTATCAGCAGATCGTTGTTGGCGTGCTGGAGGGGGCACCTCCCGCTGTCGATTTGGCTGATGAGATCAAGGCTGGCCGGCTCGTGCGTGCGCTGATCCGCGATGGGATCACGGATACAGTCCATGATTGCTCAGATGGTGGTCTGCTTTTGGCGGTCGCCGAAATGGCGCTGGCGGGCAATGTCGGTGTCGAGCTTTTTTGCTATGAGGGCCGCCAGCCGGAGCACGCCATCTGGTTTGGCGAAGACCAAGGCCGCTATGTCCTCGCGGTCGAACCTTCGCTCGCGGAGCATGTGATGGAGCGGGCCCGGCTTCTGGCGCTGCCTTGCAGGATTTTCGGCCGTAGCGGAGGGAATACTCTGGAAAAACCCGGTGAGGATGGGGTGCCTTTGGAAGTTTTGCGCGAAGCCCATGAGCATTGGCTTCCCTTTTACATGCAGTAATCGGTCGCCAACCGGTCTATGAGCTTCCTGGCTCGGGAGGATATTAGCCCAGGCGGGATGCGAAACGCCTGAGGCCCGCAAGGATTGGCTCATAGGCCTCCTCATCGCGGGACTCTGGATAGACGAGGAATACCGGATAGACGAACTTGCGGGCACGCGGCGGCTGGCGAAGGCGCCCATTCGAGATGTGCTTCTTAGCCAGACGCTTCGGGCAGTAGCAGAACGCCTCGTTGTTCAGCACGTATTCGACGCCACCGGCACCGATGTCCAGGTGCAAGCCGCTCGTTTCCATGCGCGGAAAGTCGGATGCGTGATCACGAAGAAAATCACCGCCCCAATCGGTGGAAACGTACTCATCGTTGCGTCGGCGGCGACTGGCCGGGGTCGATGTTACAAGGATGAAGGTCTCGTCGAAGAGGTGCTCGACAATGAGTCCGGGAGGCTGTGTAGGCTGGTAGAGGACGGCTAAGTCGAGGGTTCCCTCGATCAGGCGTTGGATGAGTTCATTGGCGCTGCTGGCGGTGGCTGACACGGCAATATCAGGTACTTCGTTGCGCAACCAGCCGATCCAATTGAGAAGAAAATCCTGCCAAAAACTCATCTGAGCGCCGACGGCAAGGTGATCGCGGTGTTCACCCGAGAGTTTGACTTCGAGCTGCGCATGCTGCCAAACACGCACTAGAGCAAGTGCATGCTTGCGAAACTGTTCGCCGGCAGCCGTTAGATCGGCGCCCGTGTGGGATCGTTCGAAGAGCGGGCGGCCAAGTTGTTCTTCGAGTACCCGGATGCGCGCTGAAACGGTCGACTGCGTAACATTCATTCGGCGCGCCGCGTCTATGAAACTGCCCATCTCCGACACGGTCAGGAATGTGCGGGCGAGATTGATGTCCATTGCACGTCTCCTTCACAAGAAGAGCCTTCGCGATATCTATCGAATTCTTCGATAGCCTCAACCGGAAAATTCCGTTTGAGGAACAGTGGTTTTGAAAGCAGAGTGAAGATCCATGCTCGGTTTTTGGCGTCGTGATCGTAAGGGGCTTCCGAATTCGTCTCACGTTCGGTATGAACCACGAGTGCAGAGCCGCAGGTCTCGAGCGTTGAGAGTTCTGGTAGAGGAACAAGAGTAATGAAAGCGAAAAGTACGAAGGCAACGGCAAAGAAGACAGCCGCCAAGAAACCAGCCAAACCAGCTGCTAAGAAGGCAGCAACCAAGAGAGCAGCTGCGGCCAAGAAGCCAGCAGCCAGGAAGGTGGCGGCGAAGAAGCCAGCAGCGAAGAGGCCGGCAGCGAAGAGAGTTGCGGCTAAGAAGCCAGCAGCCAAGAAGCCAGCCGCGCGGAAGCCGGTAGCGAAGAAACCCGCGGCTAAGAAGCCAGCGGCACGCAAAACAGCCGCTAAGAAGCCAGCCGCTCGCAAGCCAGCAGCTAAAAAGCCAGCAGCACGCAAGCCCGCTAAGACTGCCGCAGCATCGAAGAGCTCAGCGTCTCGGAAGGTGTCGACGAGAACGGCCGCCAAGAAGAAGCCTGCCCGCAGGGCAGCCAAGAAATCCTGATATGGCGGTGACTTGCCGGGGGCGGCATCGCCGCCTCGCCGCCGGGTTCCTGGCCTTAGCGGCTATCGGCACTGGGGGATTAACACTCCCAGCCGGCCCGGCGAACAGTGCGATGATCACGAATAGTGACAGCCGCTCCTACTCGCTCACGATAGAAGAGCGGGGGACGAAGAGTACGCTCGATATCGCGCCGGGTAGCAGTCTTGAGGGCGTTTGCCTCAGGGGTTGTCTTGTGACCCTCAGAGGCGTGAAGGATGGCGCCTACCGTCTACCTGAGGGCAACGAGATCGTAACGATCGAGCAGGGGTCTTTGTTTTATGACGGCGCAATCGCCGCCAAACCCGATCAAGATCAGGAAAAATAGTCAGGTCGATCGAGACCCTGCCTGGTCTAGCACCAGCTCAGCACAATCCAACACCTAGAGTGCTCGGGCGACAACGCGAAATCCTCGTCTGGTCGCCCGCTTTGAGCACCTTGCGATTGATTCAAAGAGCCAGTCTGCTGCGTCCTGCGTATCGGTTACATCGTCGCGAATAGGAGTCTGCGGTTTTGAGATTGGCAATTGGCGGTTTGGCGACCCTCGTCGTCCTTACTGCGCTCGTGATTGGTGTGTGGGTCTACGTGGTGAATAGTGTCGAACAGCCAGAGTATCGCGTGGTGCGGCAGGAAGGTGTTTTTGAGGTTCGTGATTATCCTTCGTTAGTGGTCGCCGAGGTTAGCCGGCAGGGGGATAGAAAGACCGCTATTGGCTCGGGTTTCCGAGCGCTAGCGGGCTATATCTTCGCCAAAGATCGTAACGGCGAAACCATTGCAATGACCGCTCCGGTCACTCAGGAACCCGCGTCGATAACGACGGGAGCACCCGTGACGCAAGCACGGGAGATGGGAAGTGAGGGTGATGGCTGGGTGGTGCGTTTCATCATGCCTGCCCAGTACACCCTGGCGACGTTGCCCAGGCCCAAGTCACATGATGTTCGCCTGCGCAATGTCGGGCCAGCGCGTCGTGCGGCAATCCGGTTTTCAGGCGTGGCCACAGATCGCCTACTGGCAACGAAGGAAGATCAGCTTCGCAAGTGGCTTGGGGCGCAGGGCGTGCACGCTTCCGCCGCATCCACCTATGCCTATTACAATAACCCGTTTACCCCGGGACCGCTTCGTCGCAACGAGGTGATCATTGATCTTCTGGACGGGTCCGATGCGAGTTGAAGCCCCACGGGTTGTGCAGAAAAGGTCCCTCCAAACCACACTGTTGCGACCTGCTTCATGCCTGTCGGAGTTTTGCTTCCGGGTGGTTTGGAGATGGTCTACTGGGGCCAGGCTGCCTCATGCGAGGTGCTTGCCATGACTGAACTGGCAGTTGTGTTGGCGTCAGGTTCTCTGGGTTCAATGCTGTTTTTTTCGGCAGCTATAGCGCCAACGGTGTTCCAGTCGCTCCCCGAGGAGTACGCAGCCGGGTTGCTCCGCGCTCTTTTCCCCAAGTATTTCCTTATCAACGGGGCGATGGCCGTGTTGGCCGGGCTGATTGCGTTCCGCGTCACGGAAGGCGCTATACTTGTGGGCTGCGGTGTCGTCATGCTCGCTGTCCGCTACTTTGCGATCCCAATCATTAACGATGCTCGCGATGGCATGCTGGATGGTGACCAAGCCGCCGCGCACCAGTTCGCCTTCTGGCACCGCGGCACTGTTTTGTTAAACGTCTGCCAAATGTTTGGGCTGGCGGTGGCGATTGTCCTGCTGCTTGGACCGCGGACCTAATGAAGTACGGCCGGCGCAACAAAGATCGTCGCATGCTGAGAACTCGAATTTGAAGAACCACTTGGTTGGCCGGCGCGTTAGGTCTCGAGAGAGGTTTTGATGAAGCGGCTCCTGATTGTTGAATATGACTCCGTTTATTCGGCTTTGCTCGCCCGCTTCATGCGAGCGCGCGGGTAATTCGTCGAGGTGGCCGAGGAACTCGCGGTGGCGTTCTCCAAGGCTGGGGCGTTTGCCCCAGAACAAGTGATCCTTGATCTAAACTGACGTGCGAGGATGGGGCTGAGCTGACCCCTGAGGTACTATAGGTCAATCAGGGTGGGCAGATTGTTGTAATCACGTCGTATTTGAATCTTCGTGCGGCCGTGCGACTTGGTGCCGGCGACGTGATCGGGAAACCGCTTGCCATTGAAGAGATCGAGCACGCGCTCAAGGGTGGGCGCGGTACAGTCATGGCGCATGTCGCGAAGAGTATGGAGCCCGACACCGCGAGGGACGCTCACATTGTCGAGTTCTTCGAGAAGAATGGCAGGAATGTTTCGAAAACCGCGCGGGCGCTGGATTTGCACCGACGGGCACTGCAACGTCTGTTAGAGAGGTCAAAGATCATTCTGCCCGTCGATGCAATTAGCCGGCCGGATACGGCCTGTGGGCGTGCGAGGCGCTTGGCTCGGCTCTGGTCGTCGGTCATGGGGTCGAACAATGCTGCTGACTGAGAACGGTATTGGGGCTCGAGCCCAACAGGGATGGGAGTTGAAATGCTGAAGAATTCGCTGGCGGCCATGGGCACACTTGCGGCGATGGCTCTTGCTCCATCAATCATCGAAGCCGATCAGCAGCAACAGCGCGGCAATGCCTTTGCGTTCGTATTCGAAGCTATTGATGGCACCGAACTGCCTTTTTCGCAGTACGAGGGCCGGGTACTTTTGGTCGTGAATACTGCATCAATGTGTGGGTTCACAGGCCAGTACAAGGCCCTGCAAGACCTCTGGACTAGATATGAAGCGGCAGGCCTGGTGGTCATCGGCGTCCCTTCAAACGATTTTGGTGGTCAGGAGCCGGGATCTGGCGAGGAGATCGTTAGATTTTGTCAGGGCGCCTTCGGTGTGACGTTCCCACTGACAGCTAAGCAGAAGGTGATCGGCGAGAACTCACATCCGTTTTACGCTTGGGCACTTGAAACGCTCGGTGCGAGTGCTGCCCCCCGCTGGAATTTTCATAAATACATCGTTGGCCGAGATGGTCGTCTCAGCGCGAGCTTTCCGACGATTGTCAAGCCGGAGTCAGCGAAGGTCATCAAAGCGCTTGAGAGCGCTTTGGCGAAGATATGAGCTTAGTGGTCGGCGGATTGGGCATGCTGACATCATTCGCCGAAGGAACGAACGCGCTTGTGGTCGGAGCTGGGGGAGGCATCGGCGATGCCCTGGCTCAGCAATTGCTCGATAACGACGCAATTTCAACGGTGCATGCTTGGGCGCGGAGGTCGTTGGCTATCAGTCACCCCAAACTCAAGACCCAAGTTGTCGACATTACCGACGAGGCCTCCATCAAGAAGGCTGCCAGGAACATCAACCGGGTCGGTCTCGTTGTCGTGGCGACTGGCCTCTTGCATTCGGGCCGACATCCGGAGAAGTCCTGGCGCGATCTTAACCGCGACCAGCTGCTTCAAAACTTTCTGGTGAATACAGTCGGGCCGACGCTGGTTGCCAAGCACGTTCTGCCTCTGGTCCCGCGGGACGACCGGGCGGTGTTTTCGGTGCTGTCGGCGCGCGTCGGTAGTATTGGGGATAATCGGCTCGGAGGGTGGTACAGCTATCGCGGCTCTAAAGCGGCACTCAACCAGATCGTCAAAACCCTAAGTATCGAACTGTCGCGGTCGCGGCCCCGAGCGATCTGCGTGGGTCTGCATCCGGGTACCGTCGATACAAATCTCTCAAAGCCCTTTCAATCGAATGTGCCCGCTCACAAGTTGTTTTCGGCGCAACGGGCAGCAGCCCAACTTCTGTCGGTCATAGATGGGCTTCAAGTTGCAGATACCGGTCAGCTTATCGCTTGGGACGGGCAGCCCATCCAATTCTAGTCGTTGACGGGCGGTGGGTCGGCCAGCGGCTCCAGACCGCAATGGGGGTTGGACCAGGGCCGATGTGTATGGCCTAATCGATTCCTGTTGAGGCGCTTTGCGAGCATGACGGAGACGAGGTAGATGAACGGTGCGGAGAGCGTCGTCAGAACTCTGATGACCGGCGGGGTGGAGGTTTGTTTCGCCAATCCAGGAACTTCGGAGATGGCGCTGGTGGCGGCTTTGGACCGTTCGAAGGGGATGAAGTGTGTCTTGGGGCTCTTCGAAGGCGTTGTTACCGGAGCCGCTGATGGTTATGCCCGCATGGCCGGAAAGCCGGTCGCCACCCTGCTTCACTGCGGGCCCGGCCTGGCGAACGGGCTGGCCAACCTCCACAATGCGAAACGCGCGCGATCGCGCATAGTTAACGTCGTCGGCGATCAAGCCACTTATCACCGCTCCTACAATCCGCCGCTGGCCGCTGATGTTGAAGCGACAGCCCGGCCTTACTCCCATTGGGTTCGAACCGCATGGTCGGCCGAGAGCGTTGGCCATGACACGGCAATGGCAATCGAAGCGGCCAACTTGTGGCCGGGTCACACCGCCACCCTGATCGTTCCTGCCGACGTGGCATGGACCGAGGGTGCAAGCGTTAGGGCGATGGCGCCTGAGGCGGCACCGGCCTCCGTGCCCGACAAAGCGATTGAAAGAGTTGTTTCAATACTCAAATCGGGGGAGCCGACGGCGCTGTTGCTGGCTGGCGAGGCGGCGCTTGCCGTCGGACTGCAGCATGCGGGGAGAATCTCGCGAGCAACCGGTGCGCGTTTGTTTGGGCAAATGTTCAACACGCGCCTTGCGCGCGGGCGACATGTGCCCACACTAAGCCGCGTCCCTTATGCGGTTGATGAGGCATTGGCGGCTCTTGGTGGTCTCAAACACCTCATCCTCATCGGCGCGCCTTCGCCTGTTGCTTTTTTCGCCTATCCCGGACGGCCGAGTTCGCTTGTGCCAGAAGGCTGCGACATAACCGTCCTCGCCGGTGAGAACGAGGACGTGATTCAAGGGCTCCTGGCTGTCGCGGAGGAGTTCCCTGAAGATGCTCAATCAGGCGATGAGGGGGCCAGAAAACCAGTCCTTGCGACGGGAGACCTTACGCCCGATGGGATCGCGCAGTCAGTTGGAGCGCTTCTGCCAAAGGGCGCGGTCGTGGTCGATGAAAGCCTCACTTCGGGGCGCAACCTTTTTGCATACACGGACAACGCCGCTCCGCACGACTGGCTGCAGCTGACCGGTGGGGCTATTGGCATCGGGATCCCCTTGGCCACGGGTGCGTCAGTGGCCTGTCCTGATCGACGCGTTGTTTGCCTGCAGGCAGATGGCAGCGGGATGTACACCGTGCAGGGGCTATGGACCCAAGCCCGTGAGAACCTGAATGTTACGACGGTGATCTACGCCAACGGGTCGTATGCGATCCTCAGGCAGGAACTTGCCAATCTCGGTGTCGCCGAGCCCGGCCGGAATGCTTCGGATATGATGGATTTGGGGAGGCCCAACATTGACTGGGTCAGCCTGGCACGGGGTATGGGTGTAGAAGGCGAGCGTGTAACAACCGCGGATCGCTTCAATGACGTGTTTCGTGCCTCGCTGGACAAGCGAGGACCTTTCCTGATCGAGGCGGCGGTTGAGGGAGCCTAGGAGCTCTTCACTAGTCGGGCTGTCAACGTGGTGGGGAGCGCAAAAAAGGTGAGCCGCTCTGGGGTAACGGCTCATGAATACGGGGGAGTAAGAGAGGTGTCTGGCGGCCTAGTCTGTCAGCAATTCAACGGCTAACCGGTTTCGGCTGGCTCTCACGGTGAGGCAGCCACTTCAACGTCCGAGTGTCTGTCGGCCTTGGAACACCAGCCGGCGATCGCGGATGGTTCCAGGGGCAAGCGCTCATCGAGTCCGCCGGCGAAGTTCTCCCACTCGGCCAAATTCGTGGAACTGACGGCCGTAAGAACGGCAACGCCGGAGTCCAACGCCTGTTCTATGGCGGCACGAAAACCGCTGCCCTCGGCCTCCCGCTTACCAAACTTGTTGACGACCACCAGATCGGGTTTGCCTTCGAGTGAGGAGCAGACCAGCCCGACGATCTCTTCGAGCGCTGATGAATCCAAGCGGCATCCGCGGGCTTCCGGCCCTCGGTCTTCGGAGATTTGTACAAGGGTGCCGCTTGCCAGATCTTCGAGGGTCATGTCGCAGCGGCACCGATCGCCGCTGTGAGTGTTGTGTTGTACAGCCCCTGCAATTCGCAGCCCGCGAGCTTTCAGATCCCTGGCGACCTCGCTGAGAACGGTGTCGGCATGCGCGCCTTCGCTGACCGGATAGACGACGGCAGCGATTCTCATTTTGTCGACTGACATGCTCTAGGCTCCGTGTCGCTCACTTGATGTTGGCCTTCGCGGTGTGCGGCTGTTCCGCCGCCTTTGTGACCTTGTTCAGATACCCTGACAGAATGCTTGAGTCGTTCTTCTCAATGCTTTCGACGAGCTTGTCGTAGGTCTCGGTAGCCTTCGGAGGTAATGTATGAGCGATACCGCGATGGCAATCAATGCAGGTCTTGCCATTGGTCAGAGCATCCTGGTGCGTCTTAGAAGCGCGTGGCTCTTGGGAGGCATAGTCCATGTAGTCGAACTTGTGGCAGTTGCGGCACTCCCTGCTATCAGTCGACTTCATGCGGCGCCACTCGTTGGTGGCCAGCTTCAACCGCTTGGCGTTGAATTTGTCGGGCGTGGATACGGTCCCCAAGAAGTGGTGATAGAGTTCGTTGCTCGCGTAGATCTTGCGGATCACCTTGTGGACCCACTCCTTTGGCACATGACAATCCGGGCAAGAGGCCCTGACACCGGAGCGATTGGCGTAGTGCACCGAGGTTTGGTATTCGGTGAAGACGTTTTCCTTCATCTCATGGCAGGAGATACAGAACTGCTCGGTATTGGTGAGCTCAAGGGACCAGTTAAATCCGCCCCAGAAGACAATGCCGATGATGAATCCACCCGCTAGCAGCGTGCCGAGGGCGATTGAACGGGCAGGGGTTGAGATCCAGCGCCATAGACGACTGAACATACCGCCCTGTGCTCCTTCGTTTTTATCGGTGTTTGCCACGCTTCATTCCTCCTCATATCGCGGGTCAGCTCAGGCCAGGCAGTTCGCTGCTGGCAGCGACCGGCGCTTGCTATTTCACTTGAACTGAGTTCCTGAAATCGTTGCCAACCAGCGGCTTGGCATCAGCCTGGGGAACGTGGCACTGCTGGCAGAAATAACGTGTGCCGGCGATTTTATCGAGGCGCGCTCCCTGACGATCGACGTAGTGCGTTTCTGATACCTTGGGTGCTTTGGCCTCGATGTTGCCCGGCCAATCGTGGCAGTTCATGCAGGCATTGTTGGTTGTGGTGATCTGGTAGCGGTCCACCTTGTGGGGGATAAGAGGTGGTTGCTGCCGATAGGAGCGGCCGAAGCCACCATCGGGGGTGGATTGCCGGTTCACGTCGGGCGCCTGGTTGAGCTGGTCTAGAACCTTACCGCCGCCCAGCGCCTTAACCTGGAAGGCCCCGTCCTGGGCAATGCCGGTTCCAACCACCGCCAGGCCGGCGAACAAGGCCAGTCCGCAGCTCAAAGCTATGCTTTTCTTGGACGTTTTCATGTTTCCATCCTCTCAAGATTTCCGTGGCGCGATGTTTGCGCCGCATTCACTAGGTCGCCCCTGGTGGTCATTGGATTGGCAGCTGGCGGCGGATCGAGCCGCTGGTCGAAGCGATGGGTGAAGTTGAAGACACTTTCCGGACAGACATCGATGCATCGCCCGCAAGCCGTGCAATCGATATTGGTGATGATTGGGGTTTCGTCTTGGCCGGTGGCGTTGAGTGCCGGTGCGATAACGTGCATCTCGGGGCAGACCGCGTAGCAGTCCATGCAATCGTCGCAACGCTGACGGCCGCGGGCGGAAACGCGCAGCAGCCCAGTGGTATTAACGAGGCCGTAAAAGGCGCCGACGGGGCAAATGTGACCGCACCAGCCGTTCCGTGTGACGAAGACGTCGAACAGGAAGATCAAAAGGACCGTGATCAATCCCCATGACACGCCGAACAGCAGACCGCGATAAACCGTGGTGATCGGGTTGATGAGCTCGAAGGCAATAGTACCCGTGAGAATTGACGCAAGGAGTATGGCGCCGAGCACCCATAGGCGGGTTTTCGGCTTGATGTTCCAGCCCTTTTGAATCTCCAGCTTGCGCCTGGCCCAGGCGGCTAGATCCGTGACCGGGTTGATGGGACAAACCCAGGAACAGTATACCCTGCCGCCGATCAAGAGATAGGCGGCGAGCACGATGCCGGCGCCAATCAGTGCGAGGCTTTCAGGGCGATGGCCTGCGAGCAGCGCCTGTAACAAAACCAGGGGATCGGTCAGCGGCAAGAAGTCGAGCGTCATCGATGAAGACAGTGTGCCCTTGGCGATCCAAATGCCCAGTATCGGTCCGGCTGCAAACAGCAAGAAGAACCCAAGCTGGGCTGCACGCCGCGCCAACAACCATTGATTGGCCTTGAACCAGCCATGCTGTTCGCGAGCTTCTAGGCCGGGATTGCGTTTGGTGCTCATTGACCTACTCCTGAATTGCCAAGACCAGGAATCTTGGAAAGCTCAGGGGGGGCAACATCCGGGGTGGTGCTGGGAAGCCGGTCGGGAAGGTCGATGACGCCAGGTACGAGTTCCCCGCCAGCTTTGTCTTTTTCCTCCCAGCCTAGCCTGTAGTGGGCGCCAATCTCGCCTTTGGTTAGGTTCTTTGGAAGGACGCGGATCGCGGCAACCTCCAGAACGCACGACTTCTCGCATTTGCCGCAGCCGGTGCAAGAGTCGGGATGAACGAGGGGTTCAAAGATCGCATGCTTCTTGGTACGCGCGTTGTGCGTGATTTGAAGTGTGATCGCCTGGTCGATGACGGGGCAGACCCGATAGCAGACATCGCATCTGAGCCCGAGCATGTTCAGGCATGCGTCACGGCCGACAAGAGAGGCTTCGCCCATGCGGGCTTTTTCGATGTCGGTCAGCGCGTGATCCAAAGCTCCCGTGGGACAGGCTTTGACGCAAGGGATGTCATCGCACATTTCGCAGGGGATCGAGCGCGCGATGAAGTAGGGCGTTCCTATTGCCGGACCGTCACCGAATTCGGCCAGCTTCAACGTATCGTAGGGGCAAGCCCGGACGCAGAGCCCGCAGCGGACACAGGCCGATTGGAACTCGGGCTCTGGCAAAGCCCCAGGCGGCCGCAAGGTCTCGGCAGGCAGCGTGCGGGACAGGGCTGCGAATCCGGTGATGGCAGCGGCGACACCAGCGGTGCCGGCCGCATACATCGCCATCTCCTTCAGTGCCCGGCGCCGCTTCGGATCGGCTGGGCCAGAGCCCTTTTTCTTATTTAAAGCCATCCGTTTGCTCCATGCTTCGACGAGCCGCCACGGGCGGATCAGGGCCGCCCGCTCGGGTTCCGAGAAGCTCTAGGCCAACTCGATCTTGCAGGCGCACTTCTTGAAGTCGGTCTCCTTGGAGATCGGACAGGTTGCATCCAGCGTGAGCTTGTTGACCAATTGGCTCTCGTCAAAGAACGGAATGAAGACGAGGCCCTTTGGAACCTTGTTGCGCCCGCGCGTTTCAACCCGCGTGAGCACCTCGCCACGCCGCGTGATCAGTTTGACGACCTGGCCGCGGTGCAGCTTGCGTGTCTTCGCATCCTCGGGATGCATGAAAACGACGGCGTGGGTGACGGACCGGTGGAGTTCAGGCACCCGCCGGGTCATAGAGCCTGAGTGCCAGTGCTCCAGCACACGGCCCGTGCACAGCCACAGGTCGTAATCGGAATCCGGGCTTTCAGCCGCCGGCTCGTAGGGACAGAAGATGATCGCGGCGCGTCCATCCGGTTTGCCGTAGAACTTCACATCCTCGCCGGCTTTGACGTAAGGGTCATAGCCCTCGCGGAAGCGCCACAGCGTTTCCTTGTTGCCGACGACCGGCCAGCGCAGACCGCGGGTCTTGTGATAGAGCTCAAACGGCGCAAGGTCGTGAGCCTTGCCGCGGCCGAAGGCGGCATACTCCTCAAAGAGGCCCTTTTGGATGTAGTAGCCAAACGCTTTGGCTTCGTCGTTGTCGTAACCCTCCTGTGTTTCCGACAGCGGGAACTGATCGATTTGGCCGTTGGCAAAGAGCACGTCATAGAGCGTCTTTCCGCGATATTCCGGTTTTTTCGCAAGAAGCTCTTCGGGCCACACATCCTCGACCTTGAAGTACTTTGAGAACTCGACGGTCTGCCACATATCGGATCGGGACTCGCCTGGCGGCTTGACCTGCTGGCGCCAGAACTGGGTGCGCCGTTCTGCGTTGCCATAGGCGCCCTCCTTCTCCATCCACATGGCGGTGGGGAGAATGAGATCGGCAGCCAGAGCTGTGACCGTTGGATAGGGATCGGAGACGACAATGAAGGTATCGGGATTGCGGTAACCGGGGTAGCCCTCCTCATTCATATTTGGGGCGGTCTGCATGTTGTTGGTGCACTGGACCCAGTAGGCGCGCAGCTTTCCATCCTTCAACATCCGGTTTTGCAGAACAGCGTGGTAGCCCACCTTGCCGGGGATCGTACCTTCTGGCAGTTTCCAGATCTTTTCGGCCACGGCGCGGTGCTCGGGCTTCTTGACGACCATGTCGGCGGGCAGGCGGTGAGCAAATGTGCCGACTTCGCGTGCGGTTCCGCAAGCCGAGGGCTGTCCGGTCAGTGAGAACGGGCCATTGCCAGGCTCGGAGATCTTCCCGACCAGCAAATGCACGTTGTACATCAGGTTGTTTGCCCAGGTGCCACGCGTATGCTGGTTGAAGCCCATGGTCCAGTAGGACACGACCTTCTTATCGGGATCAGCATAGAGCTCGGCCAGACGCTTTAGGCGGTCCGCCGGCACGCCGGACAGTTCCGCGGTGTATTCGAGGGTGTAGGGTGCCACCGCTGCGGCATATTCCTCGAACGTGATCTTTGATTTGCCGCCGGCCTTCTTGGCGTTGGTAGCGTCTTTTTCCAGCGGGTGCGTCGGGCGCAAACCGTATCCGATTTCTAGATTGGTCTTGTGGAAGGACACGTGCTTGTCGACGAAGTCCTTGTTCACCCGGCCGGTGTTGATGATGTGGTTGGCGATGTAGTTGAGGATCGCGAGGTCGGTCTGCGGCGTGAAGATCATGCCGTTATCAGACAGTTCGAAACTGCGGTGCTCGAAGGTGGACAGGACGTGCACTTCGCAGCCTTCGTGGGTCAAACGGCGATCGGTCAGGCGGGACCACAAGATGGGATGCATCTCGGCCATGTTGGCGCCCCAGAGCACGAAGGCGTCGGCGTGCTCAAGATCGTCGTAGCAACCCATCGGTTCGTCGATGCCGAAGGTCCGGATGAAACCGGCGACGGCGGAGGCCATGCAGTGGCGGGCGTTGGGGTCGATGTTATTCGTGCGGAAGCCTGCCTTGTGCAGCTTAGCGGCTGCATAGCCCTCCCAGACGGTCCACTGGCCTGAGCCGAACATACCGACCGCGGTCGGGCCGTGCTCCTTGAGCGTGGCCTTCCACTTATCGGCCATAATCTGAAAGGCTTCCTCCCAGGACACGGGCTCGAAGTCACCTTCCTTGTCGTACTTTCCGTTCCTCTTGCGCAGCAGCGGCTGCGTCAGGCGGTCCTTTCCGTACATGATCTTGGAGAGGAAATAGCCTTTGATGCAGTTCAGTCCGCGGTTAACCGGGGCGTCGGGATCGCCCTGTGTGGCGACGACGCGGCCGTTTTTGGTGCCGACAATGACGCCGCAACCGGTTCCGCAAAACCGGCATACGCCCTTGTCCCAGCGGATGCCGTCGACATTGGCGGCTTCCGCCGTCTCAGTGCCCACCGGCAAGCCGGCGGCCGCCATTGTCGCGGCGAGAGCGCTGGCCTTCATGACTTCGCGGCGGTTGGGCTGGCCGTTCTGCTCGGCCGTTTCTGCTGGTGCGCCGTCAGGAATTTCTTCGTTGTGCGTTGTATCGAACGGAGCCGTCATGGTTTCCTCCTCAGGCGTCGGCAGGCGTGGCAGCCGCCGGCTCAAAACAGTGGTAGACCAGGGATGCAGCGACAATCCCATCGAGTTTGTGGATCGCGGTTAGGGTATCGAGTGCCAGAGTGTGGTCGGTGTCCTCTAAGGTGACGATGATGCGTCCCGCGTCAGCGGTGCGATGGACTTCGAGGCCATCAAGAGCGCGCATGGCCTGGATTACTTCGTCGGTTTTTGCGGGGTTGGCGTGAACGAGTACGCCGCAAACATTCATGAGGTGGCCTCCTGTGCCGACGTTTCTGGGGTTGCTACCGTGATCGCCCGGACTGGACAGCTTGCGACGCAAGCGCCGCAGCCTGTGCAGTCCTCCATCCGAACCTCTGGAGAGGCCCGGCCGCCAAGCTTGGGTCGGAAGCGGATCGCGGCTGTTTCGCAGACGTCCTCGCACATGCGGCAGGTGACACCCTTGGTCTCTACGCAGGCCTCGGAGATCGACGCCTTGAGCGACCATGCTGGCGTGGCGGCGGGGTCGAAACAGCCATCTCCGCAGGCCTCATGGCAGGCGCCGCAGAACGTGCAAGTAACTTTCGCGAAGTCGACAATCGGGTATCCGGCGTGACCAGTTGTGAGGAGCCCGGTCGGACATGCCTCGATGCACTTGCCGCATTGGCTGCACTGATCAGTAAACTCGGATTCTGATCGGCTCCATGGCGGACGCAACTGGTCGGGTCCGCCGCGGAAGCGGGCAAATAGCGACCTTCTGGATACCGCTATCGACATCAACGAAACCGCCAATGAAAGGGATGTGCCAAGCACGCGAAACTATACTCGTCCGAACCTTAAAGCGGCGCCCCTCGAAACAAGAGTGTGTAGGCTGAATAGTAACATCAAGGCGGTCGAGACGACTTCACTTTGGTTAAGGTGGGGAGCAAACATCAACTAGACCAAAGTTGTGCAGGCTAGGCATGTGCCGGTGCGGTCCCGAATTCTGGGGTTTTGTTGCCGGCTGATGGTTGTCCTTCGTCTTCGTCGGTCTGCCTCTTTCGAGGTCCCGGCAGCCTGTTTGCAGTTCTTGCGGCTTGGTGACGGCTTGCTTTACGTGATGCTTTGGTGAGGTGATGACAAACCCGCTGTGATGCGAGTGTCGGTGGGATTGTCGAGCTTGATCGTTGGGCTGCTTTTTGGCTAATCGGGAGAATTGCGAGGCTGCGGCAACTTGCCCCGTAATCGCTTCGGCACCGAGTTGGGAACCGCGTTGATAGGATGGGTCTATACGGACCAGAGATCGGCATTGTCGTTGTTTACCTTGTCGCCACTTTCGGGCTGGCTCTCTACTTGGGCCGTCAAGGCGCGGAAACAGACAGTGTTGCCGGTTACTTTCTCGCTGCCCGGGCACTCCCCTGGTATCTCATCGGACTTTCCTTTTACGCATCCAACATGTCGGGTGCGAGCTTCGTCGGACTCGTGGGCGCCTCCTATAGCCAGGGGCTCAATGTCTTTCATTACGAGTGGACAGCGGCTTTGGTGTTGGTGGTTTTCGCCGCGTTCGTCCTGCCCGTTTTTCTACGCCGGCGATTGTTCACGGTGCCAGAGTATCTGGAGCATCGTTTTGAGCGACGGGCGCGAACAACCTACTCGATTTTCACGCTTCTGACGCTCTTGTTTATCGACACAGCCGGGGCGCTTTATGCTGGTGCGGTTGTGGTGTCGACGGGGCTGCCGTTTCTTGATCTATGGACGGCCTGCGTTTTGATCTCCATCTGCACTGGCGTGTACACAATCGTCGGCGGATTGCGCACCGTCGTGATAACCGACACTTTGCAATCGTGCGTGCTGATTGTGGGCGCCGCCGTGGTGGCTTTTTATGGGCTCGCACAGGTAGGGGGTTGGGAAGCGCTTCTGGCGCGACTTGATGAGCGTCACCTCGAACTTTTTCGTCATGCGGGAGACGATGGGCTGCCTTGGCCCGGCATTTTTGGGATCGTGATCCTCGGGCTCTACTACTGGACGTTCAATCAGTACTTCGTGCAGCGTGCGCTGGCGGCACGTTCACTTGACGAGGGTCGCAAGGGAGCTTTGTTCGCGGGCTTTTTGAAGCTGTTCAACTTGTTCTTGATGATCGTGCCCGGGCTTGTTGCCGCAGCTCTTTATCCGGCGCTCGACAGCCCCGACAAGGCGTTTCCTACTCTTACCTACGAGCTCTTGCCGGCGGGGTTTCGGGGTATCGTATTGGCGGCAATGCTGGCCGCCATCATGTCGAGCCTGGACAGCGCGCTCAATGCCGCCTCTTCGCTGGCCACCATGGACCTGGCTAGAATTGCGCGACCAACGCTTAGTGATCGCGCCCTGTTCGTCCTGGGCAGGATTGTGACCGGCGTGTTCATGGTGATTGCTGCGCTTTACGCGCCGATGATCGGTTCGTTCGGTTCGCTGTTTGAGTATTTCCAGTCGACGCTTGCTTATCTCGTGCCGCCGTTTGTGGGCGTCTATCTGGCCGGGTTGTTCAGCGCGCGGTTTACGCGGGTAAGTGCGTTTTGGACTCTCGTGATCGTGGAGCCTGTGGCGTTATTGTTCTTTCTTGCCAATGAAGTCACTGGAGTCGGAGCTCGTTTGGGCGTGCCGGATATTCACTTCACTTACGCCGCGGTCGGACTGCTGGCGCTGACGCTCATTTTGATGTGCATTATTAGCGTGCTTCATAGGCCCGATGAGCAACCCGTCGACATGGGGACGGTCTTTTCGGTTCGTGATTTGGTTCCTGTCAGGGCTGAGCGAACGGCCGGTTCATTTACCGACTACCGGTTCCTTGCAGCGCTGCTTCTCTGCGTAACGGCAGGGCTGCTGGTGTGGTTGAGTTTGTCCTCGTGATCGAGACGCGCATTTTCCTCAGGCGTTACTCGCGAGTTCCAGGGGTAATCTGAAGCATCAGGCGTTTGCCGTCCCGCTCAACGGCGACCTCGATCTTCTCTCCCGGCTTCAGGCCGTTAAGTGTGCGTACGTAGTCATATATGTTCTCGAGCTTCTGACCGGCGAGCCCGACCACGACATCGCCGCCGGTGAGTCCGGCACGTTCGGCAGGTCCATCCTTGACCACTCCGGATATCGGAACACCTTGAACGCCATCGGTCGCGTAATCGGGGATCGTGCCGAGGAAGACGTTGCTCATACGCCGACCCTTGCGCCCTTCCGAGCGGGCGACTTTGACGTAACCAGGCTCACCCTTATCGAGTGTGCGGGATCGCGCTACCAGACCGACGAACCAGGCAATATCGCGCAGGCCGTCGTAGTTCAGCGTTTCCGGGGTGTCGCGCGGGGTGTGATACTCCGTATGTGCGCCGGTGAAGAAGGCAAGGATCGGCACTCCCTTCAAATAGAAGGCCGTGGCGTCGGTCGGCAGGTAGGTGTCGTCGGATGTGACGATGGGCAGCCCGATGACGGCGTTGCGCCGCTCGATTTCACGGGCCCAGACCTTTGATGAGGCGAGACCCGCGACGATGAGGCGATCATCAAGGCGACCGACCATGTCCATGTTGAGATAGGAAGAGACCAAGTCGGAGAGGTCATTTGCCGCCGCAGCCTTGGTGCGCTCATCGACAAAGTGGGAGGCGCCGAGGAGTCCAAGCTCCTCACCGGACCAGGCCGCGAAGATGATGTCGCGCGCGCCATTGAGCTTGCCGGCAGCATGATCGGCGGCCAATTTCTGGGCCACTTCGATCAGGGCGGCGACACCCGAAGCGTTGTCGTCGGCTCCGAAATGGATCTGGCCCTTCTCGTCTCCGCGCGCCAGGGAGCCTGAGGTTTCACCCCGGCCCAGATGATCGACGTGCGCGCCAATGATGAGCGGCGGCAGGCCACCATCAGGCTGGCGGTCGAGTTCGAGGCGGGCAAGGACGTTGCGGCCGGTACGTTTCTGGAAGTTGAGTGCAACATTGCCGCTTGCCGCTACGCCGATAAGATCGCGCCCCGCGCTCTTGCCGGCTTCGAGCGTCGTGGTCATTTCCGCGAGGTCGTCACCCAGAATACTCAACATACGCTCTGCTTCAGCGCGGTTGACTGCAACCACCGGGATACCTGCAAAGCCAGAGGTCGCCTCGTAGGCAAGACGCGGCAGGCCGTCTTTGTATTCCTTCCGTCGTGGTGGTGCGAATATGACCCCGGCGGCACCGCGCGCCTTGGCTACCGATGCTTTGTAGCGCAGGTCAGCGAAACGAGAGAGCTGGACGCGACGCTCCGGGGTGAGGTCGCCTGGCATTCCCCGCCATAGCAGGACCCATTTGTCCTTGGCGTCGAGATCACCATAACTGTTGAGCGCCGGATCCTTGCCGTCGGCAGGTGCGACAATGCCGTACCCCGCGAAGACGACACTTGCTTCCTTGGCCGCGCCATGCCGGGAGAATGCCAATGGACGCCAATCCGTGTCGATGTCGAGCATGCGTTGCTTGCCATCCACGGAGATCTTCAAGGCGTTGCCTTCTGCCAGCGCAACGCCAGCGGTGAAGTCAAAGGATTGGAACATGCTGCCATTGTCACCAGCGGGCTTGAGGCCCAGTGCGGCGAATGCATCGGCGACATAGGCTGTGGCGAGTACTTCGCCCTTGGTGCCCGTCAAACGCCCAGCCATTTCCCGGGAGGCGAGTGCCAGGACGTGCTGCCTGAGATCAGCGACGGAAATTTCTGGCTGCGTAGTGGTCATCGCCGGAACTGCGGCGGACTTACGTACTGGCGCCATGGCAAGCAGCCGCTTGGCGGCCTCGTGATCCCAGTCAGAAAGAAAGATCTGGCTCTTCTTGTTGGGGGTTGCATTTGATGTCCAGCTCATCTTGCGGCCGTCGGGTGTAAACGTCGCGAGCCCGTCGAAACCCTCTCGTTCGGTAATGCGGACAGGCTGGTGGGCACCCTCGGTATCGACGATATAGAGCTCAAAGTTTGCGAAGCCCTGGAGGTTGGTCGCGAAGATGAGGTATTCGCCGGAGGGGTGGAAGAAGGGCGCCCAGGACATTGCACCCAGATGCGTGATCTGCCTCTCTTCCGATCCATCGGCGTTCATGGTGAAGACTTCGGCCCGTGCCCCGTCCTCTGAAAAACGCCGCCAAGTGATCTTGGTCCCATCGGCACTCCAGAACGGGCCTCCGTCATACCCCCCCGTGTTGGTGAGACGCCTGACATTCGAGCCGTCGGAATCCATGACGTAGATTTCCATGAAGTAGGACGGGTCGTGTTGCAGCCGCTCCTGATGTTCCTTCGATAGATTGCTTTCGTATGCGTGGCGGTTCGAGGCGAAGACAATGCGTTTGCCGTCTGGCGAGTATGCGCCCTCGGCATCATAGCCCGTCGCGTTGGTCAGGCGTTTGTAGGCTCCAGTTTCAAGGTCGCTTTCAACGATATCGAATGTCGGGTCATAGTCCCAGGCGTAGCGGCGCTTTTGGCCGGAGGCCCTGAACTCGAGTTCAGCCTCCATTTTTGCTTTCGCCTCGGCATCGAATTGGGTGGACGCAAACAAGGCTTTGGAACCATTCGGGTGCAGCCAGCCGCATGTCGTCTTGCCGATGCCGGGGGAAAGACGATCGATGTCGCCTGTCTCCAGATCAAGAAGGTACATCTGGTAGAAAGGATTGGTGTCGATGCGCTCGCTTTGGAAGATCATCTTGCGCCCGTCGGCGGAGAAGTAACCCTCACCGGCACGTTCACCCTCGAATGTCAGTTGTCGTGCATTGGATATGGGCGAGGCCTGCACTTGTGCCGGGATCAGCGCGACGAGGGCGATCAACAGCGGAAAGCGGTACATGCGTGTCTCCGAGATGGGCAAGGCTTCGGACTGGTGCCGAGTTCGTTGGATATATGGGGCAAACGTGCGGTTCTGAAAAGTTCCAAAATTGTAATGTCGCGGTGGCTGGCATCGCGGATTGGCTTGCATGGGACAGCAAGGGGCAGCAGTGCCACCGGGGCTTTCGAATATTACCTTACTGTAATCTTCAACAATGAAATATTGGATACGTTGTGGCGATGTTCCATTGGGGACAGCCTGCGCAGCGAACAACTGCGATGACGCCCGCATCATACGGACCTGGGGGTTGAGCCGAAAGCGCTGCCTCTCATCATTTGTTCAGCTGGGAGCTAGGCCTCATGAAAACGTTTTTCGCTATCTTCACCGCATTGGCATTGTTCATCTCAATCAATGCTTCCGCCCAGGCCGGAATGTCCGGCCTCAATGGTGGTGCTACGTCGCAGGAAGCCTCACAGGCCATTGTTCACAAGACCGCCGGCAAACGTAAGAGGTATATTGCCAGCCTGCTCCTGGGCACCGCGGTGGCCAACGGACTCGCCTCCCGCCGCAATAAAGGGCGCTTTGGTAGCCCGCGGTTCTCTCGCGGCTCCTTGTCTGCAGGGACCGCGGCCCGCGCCGCAAACCGCCGCCTGCGTTCACTGCAAGCGCACCCGGTACGGTTTAACGACTGAATAGGTTTGGAAGCGGCCCGGCTGTAACCGCGGTAGTAGCAACGCCTGCCCTAGGTATGGGGAGCGCTACCAGATCAACTAACAGTCCGCACGGAGCAGCTATTAATGCAGGGCCCACGTGTTCCAGTGCGAACGCGTGGGCTTCCTTTATTTTGGGCGAGACCGCTAACCTTGTGTCCTTGCCTGCTCAACGATGTGCCGCGGATAGCTAACGGCAATCAGAGCAATGGCACCTGGAGAAGAATGAAACGCAGCTGCACAGACGATTGCCCGAACATGACCTGCTGCATTCGCCGGCCCGGCATGTCTTTGCGGGCTTGTACTTGTCCGGGTTGGACTGCAAAATCTCGTCGACCAATCCCAGCAGCTCCTGCGCGGGCACCTGGTCCCTGCCTGATACGAGTTGCTCAATTTTGGAGGCGGGAATGCTCATATCATCTTGGTCTGCGGCATGCGCTATTGTGCCATACGCCATACCAAGCAGTGCCGCGGTGAAGAGCGCGAAGACGACCTGGCGGCAGGTGGGTGCAGCTATCGAGAGCATAGATACCTCTTGAATGAACGTGTTTGGCCATATGCGGCCTTTGTATTGAGACAAGTGTTCGGCAAAAAACGGTTCGGAATAACTCCAGCCTAGTCTATGGACGCTTGATGGCTCAAGATCGGTTCTGCTAACGGGCCCGTTTTCGAAGCACCAAAGAGGGTTGCTTCGGGCGCATAGCGGGGAATAGTCGCGATACTGGATCTCACGCCTTGTGGTTAGTTGGGTTGACGGGCTCAATCTCGCCCGTCATCTTCCGAAGTAATTTCAGCAAATTTCAGCTTTTTGGTTGGGTAGTTTATCCCATGTTTTGCAGTGGACCCTTATGAGTTCTACGGAGAGCATTCCAGTCGATATTGCGCTTCAAGGCGGTGGATCCCACGGGGCGTTCACTTGGGGCGTGTTGGATCGTCTATTAGCGGACGATCGTATAAGGATCGACGCCGTTAGTGGCACAAGCGCCGGGGCGATGAATGCTTGTGCTGTCGTTGAGGGACTGGCGTCAGGGGGCCCGGCCGCAGCCCGTAAGAAGCTCGAAACGTACTGGAAGGCCGTAAGCGAAGCGGCGCGGTTCAGTCCGATCCGGAGGTCTTATCTAGACAGAATGATGGGACGGTGGTCGCTGGCGAACTCTCCCGGATTCATGCTGTCGAAAAACTTCCTGAGGAACTTTTCGCCCTACACGGTCAACCCATTCGGTGTTAACCCGCTGCGTGACGTCGTTGAGCGAGTCTTCGACTTCGAGGCCATCAACGCTTGCCAGTCCGCCCAGCTGTTCATATCGGCAACGAATGTGCGGACGGGACGACCAAAGGTGTTTCGGCAGCCTGACATTAGTGCTGACGCAGTGCTCGCGTCCGCGTGCCTACCGTTCCTTTCGCACACCGTCGAAATCGACGGGGGAGCCTATTGGGACGGTGGCTATATGGGTAATCCGCCTCTGTTTCCGTTGGTGGATGAAACTGAAGCCAGGGATTTGATCATTATTCGCATCAATCCCTTCGAACGCGATGAGATTCCAAAGACGGCCTATGAAATCGATGATCGATTGAATGAGATCACCTTCAACGCGAGCCTGCTGAAAGAACTCAGATCACTCTACTTCCTGGCGGAGGTCATCCGCGAGGAGGGTTTGGAGCGAGAGGCTTATCGAGACACGCGGCTGCATTGCATCGCGGCGGACGATGAAATGCGCAAGCTTGGCGCTTCGAGCAAACTCAACGCGGAATGGGAGTTCTTCGAGTTCCTACACGATCTTGGCTGGAAAACGACGGAGCAGTGGCTCGCAGAGAACGGTCCGCACCTCGGTCTTGGTGTGAAGACGACGTTCAAGCCGGAGTTCGTGCTTGAGGAGAGTTTGAAGCCTGCCCACCTAGCGGGCGGCAAGCGCAAGCGTTTAAAGGCGGAGCGTTAGGTGGGATGGGCGTTCTAACGATACTCGTTGCCCTTGTCTTGTTGATGTATCTGGCCTACCGGGGCATCACGCTACTGATCCTTGCGCCAGCGATGGCGGTTTTCGCGGCCGCGCTCAGTGGGGGATTGCCCCTGCTTGCCGCCTACACGCAGATCTTCATGGTGAACATGGGTGAGTTCATCATCGCGTTTTTTCCGCTTTTCCTGCTGGGCGCGGTCTTCGGCAAGCTGATGGACGACAGTGGGTCCGCGAAGGCTATCGCCGACAACATCATACGTTGGCTTGGCGCCGAGCAGGCTATCCTCGCGGTCGTTCTTTGTTGCGCCGTTCTCACCTACGGGGGGGTATCGCTGTTTGTTGTTGCGTTCGCGATCTATCCCGTCGCCGCGTCCCTGTTTCGCGATGGGAACATCCCGAAACGGTTGATTCCAGCCAGCATGGCGCTTGGGGCGTTTACGTTCACTATGTCGGCGTTGCCAGGCAGTCCCGCCATTCAGAACGCGATACCGATGCCGTTCTTTGGAACAACGGCTTTCGCCGCGCCGGGGCTTGGCATCACGGCGGCGCTCATAATGATGCTGTTCGGCATGTGGTGGCTCAACCGTCAACTTGCCACCGCGCGAAGCGCCAGTGAAGGCTACGGCGCGCATGACGATGCTGTCCCCGATAGCAGCATCGGAATGACAGAAGGCGCTATCCGTGACGGTTATGATATTCGTGATTTGGACGTTACGGAAGAAAGAGAAGATGATCTTCCCAGTTTCGCCGTAGCCGTTGCGCCAGTCGTCGCGGTCGTGTTGATCAACTTCCTTTTCGTGCAGTTCGTCGTCCCGCTCATGGACACCTCGTATCTGAGCCAGCCCAAATTCGGGGCGACAGATATCGATGCCGTTCGTGGTGTATGGGCCATCATCGTGGCGTTACTCAGCGCCATTGTCTTGCTCGTTGGATTAAACTGGCGGCGCTTCGATAGTCTTCAAGCTAGCTTGGATCAGGGCGCAAACGCTTCGGTCATACCCATCGCGAACACCGCAAGCCTAGTCGGCTTTGGGGCGGTTATTGCGGCCTTGCCGGCGTTCCAGACAATCAGCAATGCTTTGCTGTCGCTAGGCGAGGCGAGCCCGCTTTTGTCACTTGCGATTGCAGTCAATATCCTCAGCGCGGTGACCGGCTCGGCGTCCGGAGGAATGAGCATTGCACTGGAGGCTCTGGGCCCGACCTACGTTCAATTGGCGGAAGCACAGAATATCTCGCTGGAGGCAATGCACCGCGTGACGTCGATTTCATCGGGTGCACTCGATACGCTTCCTCACAATGGCGCGGTCATAACAGTGCTCAGCATTTGTGGGCTGACCCACAAGGAAGCCTACCGTGACATGTTCATGGTCGCCATTGCCGGGCCAATGATAGCGCTTGCGTGCATTATTGCCCTGGCATCGGTATTCGGCAGCTTCTGAGTGGGCGTTTACGACAACATGGAGCGGAACTCCGTTCAGACGCTAGCCGGGAAAACAATCGCTCGTATCGGCAGAATGAGCGCTTGTGCGCGGATCACGATCGCATTGGCGATACCCATGCTGTCGACCAGTCTCATAATGAAAGCGCCGATGCCGGTAATCTCACCTGATTTGATGCGCGCCGCATGACTGGTGTAGGCGACACCGACGCAGCTGCTCCCCCTGGGGATGGCATCGGCCTGGCCCTCAAAGACCGTCTCCAAAATCGTTAGTACCGTACCAGGCCGCACTCTATCCTGCAGCTCTATCAGCTGGTCGCTCGGGCGGAATTGGCCCGTCGTAATGACATCTTGAACCGTGATGACTTTCATCGGAATGACAGTGAGGGGTTGGGAGGCGCATGTAATCTCCGCGATCATTCCAACATGGAGCACTTGAGCGTTGATCTGTTGGAAGCTGGCGACGAACCGGCCACGTCCTGATGTTGCAGGCACCAGAATGCCCGCGGGTCGCAGTATTGGATTTACAATGTCGCCGGGCTTGAGCAAGAATTGCTTCACGGTCCCATCGGTTCCCGCCAGCACGGTCGCCTTTTTGATTTCGGTTTCCGCCTGAGCGATTTCAGCTTCCGCCCTCTTTCGCTCGGCTGGAAGAAGACTGGTGATGCGCAATTGTACGACATCTCTTTGAGCTCTGGCTGCATCCAGCAGACCCTGGCGGCTCTTGCGCGTAGCGCGCAGCGCTTCTAGTTCCTGCGGAGTGACAACAGCAGAATTCCTTTGCGCCAGTTCTTCGCGGCGCTCTAGTTCGTCGTTCGCTTTCAACAGTCCACCTTCAGCATTGCGGATATTGCCTTCGGCGGCTTCCAGTTCCGATTTCGCCAGCAACATCCCCGCGTCAATCTCAGCGATGCGACGGCGTGCCGTTTCCGCAGCAGCGCGTTGCCGACTGGTGTCCAGCCGGAAGATTGGATCGCCTGCCTTAACTTCTTGGTCGTTGCTGACATAGACCTCTTCGACGCGGCCTGGCCGGTCGGTAATGATCGAAACCGTCCGAAAACCCGAGATCACGTTCGAAGCTATGGGGTGATAATAGAATATGACTGTAATCAGGGTGAGGGTCAGCGCCACGCAGGCTGTAATTCCCCACCGCAATTCATACCAGAACGTGAAGAGGGTGATCTGTTTACCTTGATAGCGTGTGCGGTAAATGTAGTCGGGGACGAGTGTAATAAGCGCGCTAAATATGAGTTCAAGCATCGATTATTCCTTCGCCGCTGTGTTCCTCGCTAGCGACCGCGATATCGCCCACAGCGGCGTCACAATGTCTGGAATGCGGATCGCAGCCAAAAGCAGGGCGGCGACCCAGAAGGCGTTGTTGAATGTCAGCAATGAAAGCAGGCCGAGTATCCCAACGATCTGCAATTGGACCTTGTTGGCACCCTTCGCCAACCTGTCTGGCCAAGCCTGAATGGTAAAGTACAGGACGCCGAATCCCAGGACGACGCAGACAAGCGCCATCGCTACCAGAATGAACAAGACGTCAGTCTCGCCCGGCCCAGTGACGAAAAACGGGAAGTCTTCGAGAGGTAGGGGGACGTGCTCTTTATCCATGCCTTGATGATCCGCTCAACTTCGTCTGGTCGATCTTGAGACTAAATCGCGCTGGCCCGTGTGGCTAGGCTAGCGAATGCGATGAGGGACGACAAAGGGGATAGCGGTTCGGCAGGCAACTGCCAGCGCGGTCGCGGCTGTTGGTACGTCTAAGACCGTCGGGTCTAACTGTTGGGATCGAGTTCGGGGTCATCCAGGTTGGTTTGTATCCACCGGTCGCTGAGATGTATATCGGTCGTCTCAAGGCGGCCGGGACCGAGACAGTGATACTTGTGAGGGACGTCGGCCGGCCCGAGCAAAATATCTCCGGCTTCGACCTCGATCTTCTTATCACCTACTGTAAGCAACTCATGACCTGCACGGACAACGAAGATTTCGTCGTAGGGGTGGACGTGCCAGCGCGGCCCCCGGCCGACCTCATCGGTTGCATAAAACAGAACCGTGACGCCGGTCCCGATATCTTTACCTTCGAAGCGACCTTTCCATAGGCGGCCGTCAGATGCCCAGTCTCCACGTTTTAGAAGCACCGGCTTTCGGCTCATCGCTGTGCTCCGTGCTTCCTGCTGGATTCAGCCAGTCGTGCACAGCTGTGCGTCTTGAAGCAAGAGCAACCGTTAACCAGAGAGTTGCCCCCTTCAAGAAGCGGATACCATGCACGAACGAGATGTCTGTCGAAAGCTTCTTTCAACGTGCAGCAAAGTTTGCCGTGCACCGGGTAATTCTAACTAGGGTGCCTGTACACGTTGTCATAGGGCGACAACCGGGTTTACACTTGCGCGCGGGTAGTCTGGGTGGCGTTTGGAGTGCGGAGTGTCGTTGACATGGCCCGGAACCTGCCGCTTGAAGAAACGCCTAGTTCATCTTTCCTCCAGCAACTGACTGGAGACTGGCACCCGCTCATCGAGAAACCCGTACCGGAGCATGAGCTACTTGTCACGATGCACAAGTCGGCGTTGCCTGTGCTCGGGTTCTACTTGATGCTCTTCTTTGCCGGAGCGATCGCAACACTGGGCCTGTTGGCCAACAGCGCTCCCACGATCATCGGCGCCATGATTATTGCGCCTTTGATGTCGCCAATTATCAGCTTTTCTTTCGGGATCGTCGTCGTTGATTGGCAATTGATCAATCGGTCGCTGTTCATGCTGGTAACAGGGATCATACTGGTTGTCGCGCTTGCCTTCGTAACGACAGAGTATCTCGGCTTGAACATCGCTGGGGCAGAAATACTAGGTCGATCTCATCCGACGCTATTGGATTTAGGCGTTGCGATTGCTGCCGGTGGAGCCGCGGCTTTCGCCTACACACGGCATAGCATTATGAATGCCATAGCCGGCGTTGCCATTGCCGTCGCGCTCGTCCCACCCCTGGCAGTATGCGGTATCGGGCTGTCGCAAGGACTGTCCGCGAGCGCTGATGCCGGCTATGCGGCTTCGGAGATTGGTCAATATTCAGGAGGAGCGAGCATCGCGGAAGGGGCCGCCCTTCTATTTCTGACGAACCTTGCGGGTATCGTCGTTACTGCGGGGGCTGTTTTTGCAGCTCACGGCTACGGCCACACAACGAAGGCCTTCCTGGGCCTGTTGGCCGTGGCCGTTGCTTCCTTCGGTCTTCTGCACCCTCTGGGCGTGTCACTTTACAAGCTTCACGTGAAGAGTTCGGTGATGAGCCTCATAATGTCGTCCAGACGCGAGATTCCGAGAATCTATGACGAGAATGCTCGAGTTGAGGCGGTTAGCGTCCGCTTCAATGGCGATGTGGTTAGAGTTAACATCGACGTTCTCGAGTCAGAGACCCAGGCCGACAAGATGCAGCAGAAGGTCCAAGCCTTTCAAAGCTCACTTTCGCAGCTGCTGAAACGCCCTGTCGTTGTCGACGTCAATCTCATTGCGGTGCCGGTTCACCACTTTTCCGCAGGAGGGGATGCGGGCTCACTCTCAACCAAGATTTCCGATGTTGTGGCTCCGCATGACCTGGATCAGGATGCCGCTGTAAAAGTTAAGCTAACTGGTGCACCTGTCATACAGGAGGAGGGGAAATGATCCTCTACACGCTATCGATGGTTAAAGATGGGAAAGAGATTTTTAGTCAGGACCTCGCCATCGAGGAGGGCATCTCTTTCGAAGATCAGGTGAAAGACGCCTTTGAGAACTTCCGGAAGCAGAGCAACTTCGGCCTCATGGAAGAGCTCAATTTGCTGGATGAGGGCGTCGACATCACGATTCACCGTACAAGACCCGAAGAGAGCTAACTGCGCTGGCGTCGGAAGCGGACAGCATTGTGTTCGGGCAAGCGGTGTCTTTGCTCGTGACGCGGCAACGGCCCGCTGCTCATCGGCCTGAGAGAGTGGTCTACTGTCGGACCGGAGGTTATGGCACGAACGCGATGGCTCTTGCCGGCGCGCCGGAGCCGTTGGTGATTTTCATCGGAAGAACAATGGCCCAGGCACCGGTCGCAGGCAGCTGATCGAGGTTGGTCGCATTCTCCAATCCCACCACGTTGGCCGCGCCCGCGATACGGTGGACCAGGAAATCCCTCGATTGTCCGTTGTCGATGCTGGCGGTGTCGACGCCAAGGATAGCAACACCGCGCTCGATGAGGACCTTGGCGGCGTCGGGGCCATATGAGGGAAAGTGCAGATTGCTGGCGTCGCCCGGTGTGTCATCGCCAAGGTAGGCGCGTCTGTCGGGCCAGCGGCTGCTCCAACCAGTCCTTAGAAGGACAACGGCTCCCGAAGGGAGCTTCCCATGCGCCCTCTCCCAGTCGGCGACATCCTTTACGCTCAAGGTGTAGTCTGGGTTGGCGGCGGCCTTGGCTGAAATGTCGATGACGACGGCGGGTCCACTGAGGCGTTCAATCGGAATGGCCGCCGTTGTCTGTCCCTTCCGGGCAAAATGGAACGGGGCATCGATATGCGTTCCACCGTGCTCGGGTGAGCAGAACCTGTATGAGGCATAAAAGAAGCCCCGGTCGGTGACACCCTTGTGCTGCTCGGTCAGCTCGAAAGTCTTCTTTTCCGTTGGCCAGTAGATTGTGTTGGCATCAATATCGTGAGTCAGATCAATGATCTTGGCCGTGCTGACGTCAAGCGCCTGCGCGGGTGGTACCATCGAAGGCGCGAGGGAAGCGACGGCCATGACTGAGGACGCAAATATCAAGCTACGTAGGGTGGTGGGCATGGCGACCTCTTTTCGGTGAATATGAGTTAAACACCCCTATGCTCTGCGAGGCCCTGTCCCGGGTGCAAGTTGGAAAATCTGGTCAGCGGTGGCGTGTCATCAGCGCTATGATGGCTTGGCCTGCGAGAAGCAAAATGATGCAAGCGTAGATGTGAGCCCAATTTGATAGATCCGGGACCAGTCTGTCAGGAAGCATGTCCCAGGAATATGGTTCGTGGCCGAACTTTGCTCGATAGGCATCTAGATGGGACTGGCGGTAGATTTGGTTGATCCAGTCAGCACCGTAGAACAGGAACCACAAGGCAAAGGTCGAGGCGGTCGCAATGATATAGGCAAGCACAAGGCTTCTTGTCTTCTTTGCCTGGGCTTTGTGCGGATCAGTAGTACGCTTGCTGGCCGGCACCCAATGGAAGGAACCTTTTTCAGCAGCGCTTCGCGGGAAGAATTGGTCAAACATTGCTCATCTTCTTTTTTAGAGACGTTTTTGCGGGCTCTTCAATATGGCAGTCAGCTTTGAACGTGATTTGGGGTGTGGTCTCAAGAAATGGGAAAAAAAGAGCCTTCGTCCGGCCACCAATATTGGCCGGAGACTAACCGGCGGGTCGACGATCGTTGCAGGAGCGCGTCGGCCAACGATGGTCCGCGGGACCGGAGGTGCTCATCCGTTCGACAGACTAGCTGCGGCTGACCATAGGCATACCGATTGTCAGTGCATTCGGGCAGAAGCCTCGTTGCCCAAACTTGCGGTGGCCTGCTTCAGGATTGCCGGTTCAATTCCGGGATCCAAACGCCACGAGCGTACCAATTGCATTTGCTGGTGCACATGCGGATGAGACTCGCGAGTCTGCTCACAACAGAGCCCAACGTGAGCCAAGCGCCCTGTTAACAGTCTCAGTTTACTTAGCGCGTCCGCCAGAGCAAGGGGGCGAAGTGCAAGATACGGGTGTTGGGTATCAATGTGGGGGAATTAATCGAACGCCATTGACCACGCTGCGAGGTGATCTTGTCGAGCTGGGCGTTGGCACCGAACCTCTAGATGCAAGTCGCGCTATTGTGGAGGTTCCCAAAATTCAGCGGAGTCTTTGAATCGATTTAGGCGAGCGCCATCGTGGCGCTCGCCGTGAGTCTGGGCCGCATTAGAATTTGTAGCTAATGCCGGCGCGCAGGGAATGTATCTCGGAATCATCCCACTTGAAGCTTGCTCTGGCTGGAATTGCCGAGTGCGCGGCAGAAGCGGACTCTCCTTCGAAGTTGTAGTACAAATATTCGCCCCTGATCACCCAGTTCTTGGTCATCGCCCACTCGAGGCCACTGCCAAGGACATAACCGGTGGTGGTCTGAGAGAATGAGGTCGAGGCCCTCGAGCCCGGCGTGTTAATCTGCGTCGCGGCATAGTCAGCTTCCTGCCACGCGACGCCCCCGGTGAAATACCATAGAGCCTTAGGTGCGACGGTGTAGCCGATGCGGCCACGGATACTAGCAAGCCAGCTCACATCCCTCGACCAACTATGACCAACCGGGGCCAGAACGCCTCCTGCAGGGGCTACATCAGGGGCCGAGGCGCTTCCATCCAAGCCGGTCCACATGAAGTCGCCTTCGACACCACCGATCCACTTCGGTCCTATTGCCCAGTTGTAGCCCGCGTGCACGCCGCCAATGAACGAGTTTGCATCAACATTGCCACCCGCGGGGCGCTGTACGCAGACGCCCGCCGGCGAACACCTGCTCGAGACGTCCCCTCCACGAGCCCACGCGCCGCCGACGTCCCCACCTAAATAAAACCCTGTCCAACGGAATGGCGCCACAAATGGTGCTGGCGCGGGACTATCCTGGTAACTTCCACCATACAGGTCTGCTGCATGTACCGTCATCGGCCATGCCATAAACAGTAACAATCCTGTTGCTGCAATGGAGAAACAACGCATCGTCCCAACCTTTCACTATTCTGCACAAATCTTTGCCAAACAAACGCTATTGGTACAGCGGAGTGGGGGCATATCATCAAACCGAGCTGCTGATCGTGTCATGAAGACGGCCGTCCACAGAAGCGATCGCTTTGTTCGAATGGAAGAATTCAAGAGATGCGAATCGGCAACTCTCTGGGCGTGCACATCGTAAGGGCGTGCCGTTGCGCCGGAGAGACCCGGCAAACGGGGGGAGTTGTGGTTAATCCGCAGCGGGAGTTTTTATTCTACCTTCGCTTTGCCGAGCGCAGGTTTTCTAGGTTCATCGCAGGCCCGAGAAAGGAGGCATTGACTGAGGCTCTACGGGCGCTCAGGGAGACACTCTAAATGCGTGGTAGTCGCTGAGACCGTTCTTGGTTCGTCAGACGTCGTTGGCACGGGACTGGAGCCTTCTTTCCAATTCTTCGATCCGGGACATCAATTCGAGGGCAAGCGCCACTCCTGGGGCATTCAGATGCAAGTCCCTCTCAAGCCGCCAGGCCTTTTGAATTCTAACAACGCTGACCTGGGAGAAGCGCCAATGAGTTGCGTCCACGCCGCGGACTTCGATAACTCCCTCCTCGACGTAAGTTTTGACGGTCAGTTCCGTCAAACCACAAGCCCTGCAAAGCTCATCCAGGGTCAATACGGGTTCATCACTGAGAATTTCAGCCGTCATAGCATTGCTCCTCGACTAAGTGCTGGCGCGGGCCTGGTTCATTTTCTGAGCGGCACGCATAAGGTTTTCCCGCGGGTCAAAATCTAGCTCCTTGGCCATCGTTTCATAGAGTTCCTTGGACTTCTCGGTGTCGGCCGGTGGCAGAGCGATCTGCAATGTGACGTAGACGTCACCAGGGGTCTGTGCGGGAAGGCCGCGTCCCTTTAGGCGTAGCTTTCGGCCTTGCTGAGAGGCTGCTGGGACCTTCAGTTCCACGATGCCGCCCAATGTCGGAACCTTGACCTTTCCGCCGAGTGCAGCCTCCCAAGGTTTGACAGGCAGTTCGAGGTGGAGATCGACACCCTCAACCCGAAACAACGGGTGCGGCTTTAACGCAATCTCTATGTAGAGATCACCTGCTGCACCATCACCGAGGCCCGGTGCACCCTGGCCCTTAAGGCGGATGTTCTGACCATCCCTGACGCCTTTTGGAATAGTGACCTCGAGCTTGCGTTCCTTGACGACCAAATGCCCATCAAGAGAAAGTTCCGGCATCTTCAGCACAATTGATCGTGTTGCCCCATGGAATGAATCCTCCAGATCGATAACCACCTTGGTGTGATGGTCCTCGCCCTTGGCATGAAATCGGGCTCTGGCCTGTTCGGCGCGTTGTTGCTGATATCGCTGTCCGTAGAGAGACTCAAAGAAATCAGAGAAGGCGTGCGCGTTAGGCTGCTCGTGAGTTGGGCCACCAGAGAATTCAAAGCCTGCGTCCCAATTTGGTGGCGGCTGAAAGTCCGCGCCATGCTCAGGGGCCTGACCGAGCTGGTCATAGGCGGCTCGTTTTTCCGGGTCGCTTAGAACTTCGTTGGCCTCGCTGACATCCTTAAACTTTGCTTCGGCGTCCTCCTCTTTGTTGAGGTCTGGATGATACTTGCGGGCAAGTTTACGGTAGGCGCGTTTGATTTCATCCTGTGTCGCGGATTTTTCGACACCCAGCAGCGAATAGTAGTCTTTGTATTCCATGACGTCGCGGTTCCTAGCACTGCTCCTGGGGATCGCTTGCTGATCGCAGGGATCCATTCAACTGATGGTCGCCGTTAGAGGCCAGGCTTGACGTTAACAACAGTTTTGGACTGGAGCCAGACCGTAGTCTGCTGGGGTAACAGAGAACAAAGTGCACCATCCCGGTGTTCATCAGGTGTAGCTGCTTGACCGTCTCCGGCCGAGCGATCCGCTTGAGTGCACGAGGTTCTCCCGCAAGTAATAGGTGCGGCATTTGCGAACCTGAATACTGGTTTCGCATTGCCTTTGCGGCCGCAAAGATTGATGCTGTAGGCAAGTTTTCTGCCCCCAGGAGAAAGGCTGTCGCCAGAGTGGACAGGCTAGCACGAGGAGCAACGCGGTATGATCAAACCGATTAACGACAAAGCAGAGGTCTTTGTTGATTTCCCAGGCAAGACCTACATGGGGTCTTTCACGCGTCACAGCGGCTTTGAGGTCACCGCTGACAAGGAGGGTGTGCACATCCAGCTCGAACATCGTGTTGGCGAACATCGGCGCGTGGGACTCCACATCCATTACCGGCTGTTGGCGGACCTACTGGAAGAGATTGGTGAAGCACTGCAAACCGCAGACCCATTGGACGAGACCCAGCAGAAGTTCCTACTGTCGTCAGCGGAAGCCTTACAACAAGCGCTGGTAAACTTGAAGGAACGCGACACGTCATCGAATTCTTAGAGGCAAGTGAATTTGGCGCAGGAACATAGGTGGGAACAGATTAAGATGGCGAATCTGAAGGATCGTGAGCAACAACTCCTCACTCGGCTGCAGGAGCTTGATGGAAGGCTACACCGGATCGAGGCGCATTTGGAACAGACGCCGGATCCTGACTCCGAGGAACGGGCCGTTGAATCCGAAATGGACGAGGTACTGGAGGGACTCGGGAATTCCGGGTTAACAGAAATCCAAGCGATCCAGGCTGCGCTCAAGCGGATAAAGGACGGGAACTATGGCGTTTGCGCGCGTTGCGGAAATGCCATTTCCGAGGAACGCTTGGATGTTCTTCCCCATACGCCGCTATGCCGGACTTGCGCGAGCGAAGTCGCGAAGCAGTCTTAGGCTCTATTGATCTCAACGTCGATCTAGTGGACCGTTGAACTTTGCGATGGCACCAGCCTTCGTGCTCAGAAATCCTGCAGCGGAGGCTAGCTGTTGGCGGAATCCACCGCATCGACGTTTAGACATGACGCGCCCCAACTCACGATCCGCGCGGTTTTCACCGGCATGGTGATCGGCGCGCTGCTCACGCCGTGCAACGTTTATAGCGGTCTGAAGATCGGCTGGACATTCAACATGTCGGTCGCTTCGGGGCTCATTGGCTTTGCTCTGTGGACTGCGGCCCAGCGGACCGTCGGGACACCCGCTTATGGGCTTTTGGAAAACAACATCAACCAAACGACGGCTTCGTCGGCGGCTTCGATTGTATCGGCCGGGCTTGTTGCGCCGATACCGGCGCTAACCATTCTCACCGGACAGACGCTTCCGCTGTCGGTTTTGGTGATCTGGATGTTTGTCGTGAGCGCGCTTGGCGTTGTCGTCGCGGCGGGAATGCGCAATCAGCTGCTATTTCGCGAGAACCTGCCGTTCCCCTCCGGTGTCGTCACCGCCGAGACAATGCGCGAAATTCACGATGGCGGACCTGAGGCGCACGCGCGGCTGAGGCTTTTGACATTCGCTGGCGCAGTGAGTGCTGCTGTCAAGTTCGCGGTATCAGGATTCGGCATCGGGAAGCTGGGCCTACCTATGAAGTTTACCATTGGTTCTCCCGGTGCCGGTGCCGCGCCACTCGGTGTTAGCGGGATGAACCTAGGGTTCGCACTCGACCCATCCCTGCTCATGATCGGGTTTGGTGCGATCTCGGGCCTTAGGATTGGTGCGTCGGTCCTGCTTGGCGCGATCGTCGGCTGGGGCCTGCTCGCGCCGATAGCCTTGCAGTATGGATGGATTGAACCCGGCACCGACGATCCCCAGGCGGTCTGGTTCGGGGATCTCATTGGATGGCTGTTGTGGCCTGGCGTTGCAATGATGGTAACGGCGTCTCTTACCTCTTTTGCAATCTCCATAATCCGGCTCGCGCTACAGCGGCGCGAGAAACGTCCACCAGACCCGCGGATGGTCATGGCCGGAACGATTGATCACCGCAAACTCATTCCAGCTTTTGTGGTTGTCCTGATCATGTGCGTGATTGCACAGACAAGCTTCTTTGGGATTGGCCTGTTCGAAGCCTTTATTGCGGTGCTGCTGAGCTATGGCCTTGCAATTGTGTCGGCGCGCGTTTCCGGTGAGACAGCCATTACGCCGATCGGCGCACTGGGAAAGATCACGCAGTTCACCTTCGCGGCGATCTCGCCCAGCAATGTCACTGCAAACCTTATGACGGCGAACGTGACCGGAGGTGCGGCAGGGCAATGCGCTGACTTGATGCATGATTTGCGGACCGGTCAAATGATTGGAGCGAACCCAGGTTTCCAAGTTATCGCACAGGTCTTCGGTGTTCTGACCGGCTCACTCGTCGCGGCGATCACTTACCTTGCGCTGATCCCTGACCCGCAGACGCAACTGTTGACACAGGAGTGGCCGGCACCGGCCGTGGCAACATGGAAGGCGGTCGCCGAGGTGATAAGCGTGGGCTTCGATGCCCTTCCGCCAGCCAGCATACCCGCAATCTTTATCGGAACGCTTGTTGGCGTTGGTCTGGCGGCAATGGAGAGTATTGCCCGGCCAGGCATGCGCCGTTTCATTCCAAGCGGCTCGGCCGTTGGCTTGGGGTTTGTCATTCCGGCCTGGAACTCGATGTCTCTATTTTCTGGCGCCCTCTTCGCAATGTTGATCGGGCACTTCTTTCCGGAGTGGGCCAAGCGTCGCCTCATCGTCGTGGTTGCAGGCTTGATCGTCGGCGAGAGTCTCGCCGGCGTTGTCAGTGCCATAGGTGGTGTTTTTGGGTGAAACTGAAGCTGGGGGGTGGAAACCGGCGGCGGCCTGGTTTTGGGCCAGATTCGGGGACTGTCTCAGACAACCAATTGTGAGCGCATGTCAGGCAATCAATGGTGGCTTTTGCCGCTGCTCGCATTGCGCAACGCTGCCAGTACGGTTGTGATGTCATTCGCCAAAGTAGCACCTGGTGTCGTGTGGTGTTGACTGCTTGCAGGTTGCGCGGCGCCGGCGGCGGTCTGCTCGTGGTGCTCTATTCTTGGTTGGAGCAGAGGCAGAGGTCGCTGCCTATTGGCGCGTCGAGCCGCTCGGGAAGGCCCTTCAAGTTCTGTCGGTGGCCCAGTTTCGGGAAGCTAAACCTGTATGGAAGGTTACCTGGCGCTCGCGTTGAGATCGTAGCCGGTTGAGTTGGCTGAGACACGCTTGCCGGCTTAGGGAACCAGCACGGCTGCTCCGGTCAAGTCACCTTCCCTCAGGCGCCTGAGGGCATCGTTGGCCTGCTCCAACGGCATTTTCTCGACGGTGGTTTCAATCTGAAAATCCGAGGCGATTTTCATGAACTCCTTGGCGTCCTGCCGCGTGAGATTCGC
>CAXXFS010000032.1:0-500917 GCA_963669235.2 uncultured Filomicrobium sp. | reverse complement strand
GCATCCACGTCAAGAACAGCAAAGGCGAGATGGTGCCGCTGCAAGGCTTGGTGCAAAACAAGCTGATCGTCGGGCCACAGGCGATCATGCGCTTCAACAACCAAAGAAGCGTCACGGTGAATGGTGGTCCGGCGCCAGGCTTTAGCTCTGGCCAGGCCCTGGAAGCGATGGAGCGGGTTTCCAAGGAAACCCTTCCCGCCGGTTTCGGCTTCTCTTGGAGCGGTACCGCCTTCCAGGAGAAACTCGCCGGAGGTCAGACCGTCGTGGCGATCATTCTGGCAGTCGTATTCGGCTACTTGTTCCTGGTCGGCCTTTACGAGAGCTGGAGTATGCCTGCTGCTGTTCTGCTCTCGGTAGTCGTCGCTGTCGTCGGCGCCCTGTTGACGATTTGGCTAACCGGGCTTGCCAACGATATCTATGCGCAGATCGGCATCGTGCTTCTTATCGGTCTTGCCTCCAAGAACGCGATTCTGATTGTCGAATTCGCGATGGCACAGCGCGACGAAGGTCTGTCGATTCTCGATGCCGCCAAGACGGCCGCTCGCTTGAGAATACGTGCCGTGTTGATGACGGCCTTTTCGTTCCTGCTCGGGCTCATTCCTCTGCTGATCGCCAATGGTGCGGGTGAAGCAACACAGAAATCCGTCGGCTCCGGCGTGTTCGGTGGCATGCTAGCGGCAGCGACCATCGGTGTCTTCCTGATCCCGATGCTGTACGTCGTGCTTCAGTGGACCCGCGAAACGGTGAAAGGCTTTTTGGGTGCGGGCCGATCCGGATTCGCCTGACGCGACGGACAAGCCCCTGCCTGCCGAGTAAGCTGAGAACGCGCAAAATGCCAGCCTCAGAAAAGCGCGCAGCCGCTCAGGGTATCAACTTCGACGGGCCTTCCTGATGCTTCCCGAACTCACCTTGGGCGCCATGATGATCTTGGTGACGACCATTATTCATGGCGTCTTTACCGCGGCCTGTGTTGGGTTGCTGATGAGGTATTTGTCAAACGGACTCAGAGTTGACTCCGATTGGAGAGCATCTCTGGTGTTGTCATTCTTTGTGCTCTTCCTGTTTCTTGCGACCGTCCTGGAAGTTTGGGTTTGGGCTCTACTGTATGTCGTAATAGGAGCCTTGGACGGATTCGAAGAAGCCCTCTACTTCTCAACCGTTACGTTCACCACACTGGGCTATGGCGATATCGTTCTCGACAAGGAGTGGCGTCTGCTGGCCTCCTTCGAGGCCGCCAATGGATTGTTTCTGTTTGGCTGGTCGACAGCGTTGGTCTTTGCGGTCGTGCAATGGATCTTCGAGCATCGCGACAAACAGGCACCCTAATCGGCGCAATGGTGCTCAAATCCATTGTCGCGCAATCGCCAATTCCTAAGTCCGTTCATCAGTCGCTCAAGCCGCTCTCATCCGCTCAAAGCCAGCTGCAAGGTCGGATTTCAAATCCTCAACATCCTCAAGGCCAATATGCAGGCGCAGAGCAGGTCCCGCTGGGTTCCACGTCGTTGCAGTTCGGTAGGAACTGCAGTCGAACGGAACGATCAGGCTTTCATATCCGCCCCAGGAATACCCCATCCCAAAATACTTCAGGTCATCGAGCATCGCCGCCAGCGCCTCGTTCGACGCTGGATTGAGAAGGATTGAGAACAGCCCCGTCGCGCCCAGGAAATCGCGCTTCCAGATGTCGTGGCCCGGTGCTTCGGGTAATGCCGGGTGCAGCACTTGTGCCACCTCCGGGCGCTGCGCAAGCCAACGGGCAATCTCCAGTCCGGATTGATAATGCCGCTGCAATCGAACTTCGAGCGTGCGTAGGCCTCGCAGTCCCAGGAACGTTTCTTCCGATCCTGTCGCGTTGCCGAGTGCAATGGAGGTCCGCTTGATCTGCTGAGCCGCACGGGCGCTTGAGGTGATGCTCCCCAATAGCGCGTCAGCGTGTCCAACGATGTATTTTGTCGCCGACTGGATGGAGACATCGACTCCATGTTCAAATGCTCGGAAGTAAATCGGAGTCGCCCATGTGTTGTCCAGCAGGACCCACACGTCCCGCGCGCGTGCGGCAGCCGCGATGGCGGGAATGTCCTGCATCTCAAAGGATTGAGAACCCGGACACTCGGTAAAAACCAGCCGCGTTCTGTCGTTGATCAGTTCGGCGATACCGCCTCCAACGAGTGGATCATAATAGACTGTCTTGACGCCGATCCGCGACAACACCTGATCGCAGAACCGCCGCGTCGGAAAGTAGACGCTGTCGGTCATCAAGATCTCATCGCCGGCCTCGACGAACGATAAAATGGCGGTGCTGACGGCGTGCAGGCCGGACGTGGCGAGAACAGTGAATTCGCCGCCTTCCAGAAGCCGGATCGCCTGGCATAGTGCATCCGTCGTCGGTGTTGTATTGCGCCCGTAAGTATAGCGCTGGTCGTAGGCCAGCAGTTTCTCCAATGACGGGAACAGTACCGTTGACCCCCGGTAAACCGGCGTATTGACGAACCCGTGCGCTGCAAAGGGGTCTCTTCCGCCATGCGTAACCAGGCTGGCGAAACGCTGCGGCGGGGCCTTGTCACTGTTATCGGTCATCACTCACCTGCTGGCGTACTGGGAACTGGCGTTTTGCCGATCGGTAGTGTCAGGTCAAGGGGCCGGACGCCGAAAAGTTGCACAATTGTTGGGCTCGGGTGCGACCAAGAGGCCACGATCTCCTGTCGAAAACGCTGATCAGCTTCGATAATCTGTCGGAAACAGTACGGTGGGCCTATCGTGCGGCGGTTTTGTTATGCAATCAGCGAGATCGTGCGCGTCGCCGGTACAAAGTTGAGTCTGAGGGGACATGAACTCTGTAGTGGAAATCAGCGGTATCGCTGGGCTGGTGATGCTCGCCGTGCCGCTGCTCATGCTGACCATGACGCTAATCTCAGCGTTGTTCTGGCCCTTTCTTGTAAGCCCTGTACCTCTGGATACCGCGACAGCACCCGAACTTATGCCTGGTGGTGGGAGACCACCTCCTGAGCGGGATAAAACTGAAGCGCGTGGTCATGGCGACCGGGCAGAACAGGAACCAGACATTTTTCAGACTCCAAGTGTTATTGCACCAAAAAGCAATGGGTTGGCCCGCGACGAAATCGAGGCCCGACCCTTGGCGCTGCCGGATGTCGCGGATCTTGATCCGAGGGCAGCACAGGCCCACGTGTTCCTGACCGAGGCACTCAATTTTCGCGACGCCGGAGATGACGATTTAGCCGCCGAAAGCCTGCGCAAATCCATCCTGCTGGCCTCGAGCATCCAAAACGATCGCCTCCACGCTCGTGCCCGCCTCGAACTCGGCGACATCGCCGAAGCGCAAGGTGATCTCACCACCGCCTGCGAGCACTGGCAGCTGGCACGATCATTGTTTGAAGAAGAAAGCCGCACCAACGACGCCAGCCACTGCGAAGCCCGCATGGCGCGAAACGGCTGCCCGACCGATTGGGTTCTGACGGACTTTTAAGACGGCCACTATTCGGAGAGCACCTCGACGCGCGCCATTTGACTATCCTCGACATTGAATTCGCGCTTGAATTCGCGTCCGCCGTTGCGCGCGGTCACCGTGTATGAGCCCGGCGCCAGAATGTGTGTCGGCAATGCCCCGACACTTTGCGTTATGACGTCGCCTTCCGGTGTGGCAATGGTCCACTGCGTTGCGGGCAGCGCTTCGCCCCCCGGCCGGGTCACCAGCCCGAACGTGACCCTCGCGGCAGCATGCGCGATCGCGATCTCGGTAAGCTTTCCGGCCTCAACCGAAACCTCCGCTTCCACATGCGCGTTGGCGCCGCCGTAGGTCGAGCGCAGAAAATAGATGCCGGCATTGAGCCGGATGATCACGCCAGGCCGGGCTTTGGTCATGATCTGCCGGCGCTGACCGGACTGATCCGTTTCCGCTAGGTAGATGTTGAAGCTGACCGTCGTGTCAGGGACCTTTTGCTCACCTGCGTAGGCCGTCAGGCGCAACCCTCCGGCGTTGAGAACGAAGGTTTCCGTCTTGCCTGGCCCATTGCTCACCGTAACGCGCCTGGTCAGGTGCGAACGCCCGTAAGCGACATTGACAAGATAGGTTCCAGGTTCCAACCGAATCCTGGGGGACGGGGACTGCTGTTTGACCAGCAACTCCGGCTTGCCGGAACCTGGCTTGGGATCGGAATAGACCCGCCATATGAGACCACGTGTGAGGCGCTGACCGTCCTCCGTCAAACGAGCGGACAAAGCGACACCCGAGCCCGCTTGAGGCGCTGAAAGTGCCTCACGTGCTCGTCGAACGGCTTCGGGCTCGACAGCCTCGCTTTCGGTGGGCTTGCTCTCCGTCGCCCAGCCATCTTGAGGCAAAGGCGTCACTTTGGTTGCTGGGTTCCAGCCTTGTCCTTCTTGTGCGTTGGCTTCGGGTCCGATCCGCGGAAGTAATCCGGCGGCTCCGGCGATAAGAAGCCCGGCAACAAGTATGGCGAAGGCGTTTTTCATGAGCATGGGAATCCCGCCGTCAACTGCGAAAATACAAGCAATACGGCTCATCTGACGCGAAGTTCGATTGTTTTTGCATCGCCAGCTGCAACTACGAATGCACCCTCCACAGTGCCCTTTCGCGTCTCGCAGCGCACGCTGTAGCGTCCGGGCGCCAGCAAGCCTCTGGGCGAACCTTGCTGCGTGCGCCAAACAAGCGCTCCACTGGAATCAAGAACCTCCCAGAATTGGCCGGTAATTGCGCGTCCTTGTCCATCGCTTACCCGAAGCTTCACGTCTCCAGCCATGACATTCAGCAAGACACTTCGGTCGTCACCAGAAGACAGGTCCAGGTCCTGCACCGTTCGGACGTTGCGCGCACCAATCTCTGCAAGAATGCGGTAGCGGCCTGGAGGAACGACGAACTGCGGGCTGCGCAAGCTGCTGCGCGCGACGATGCTCAATGGGTCGCGTGAAAACAACTTGTAGACGACCGGCCTTGCTTGCGAGTCGGCATCGGCACTCATCGGAAACTGGGCCTCGACCTTGATCCGCGCGAGATCGAGATTTAGCGATCTTGAGATGCTGCTGCCGGCGCCCAGTGCCACCCGGCCGCTGGCGACCGCGAGACCGGACTTGACCTCTGTATAGTAGGTCCCCGCCGAAAGGCGGAAGACGGGCGTTGGCGCGGTCGAGCGGGCGACCACGCGTCGTCCCCCCGGTTTGTCGGGATCATCAACCAATACCGTGAACTCATAGGCTGCCGCCGACACCCCGCCGTCCAGCGCGCTGGCCGACAGCCGCAACTCGCTGACCGGTAAAGCAAAGGAAATCTCCTGCCGATCTCCGACCGATACCTTGACGGTCTTTTTGACAGAAAGGGCACCGGCTTCGGCACGGATGTCATAGCTTCCCGCCGGCAGTACGAGCTCACTTTGGCGATAAGGGCTGACAACAAGTGGCGCAGCCCCTTCCGCACCGGCTTTCTTGACGGTGAATACGACTGGAATGGGAGGAGCCGGTCCGTCCGCCGACAGCCTGACGAGCCCGGCTTTGAAGACGGCCTTCACGAACGTCGGGCCCTTCTCGGCAATGTCAACCTTGGAGGTGTACTTTGCCCGCCCTAGGGAAGCGTCGACCCAATAAGCCCCCGCCGACAAGGGCACTGAAAAACGAGGCTCCAGAACATCGAGCATAGGTAACGCTGCGGCCCCAGGCGCCGTCTCGCCCTTATAGACCCTCCATCGCACCGGCTTGTCGACAGCTTGGTCGGCCTTTCCAAGTGACGCGTCCAATACGAGTTGAGATGGTCCGTTGGGATCAAAACGCCGTTGCGGGCGCTTGGCGATGCCGGGCTCCCGTTTCAATCTCGGGCTCTTGACGCCGCGCATTGCAAGCTTCACGGCCTTCGCCACGGCGGCTTCCGCTTCCGGTCCCGTCATGGCGGGAAAGAACCGGCCCTTTGTAGCTCTAGAAATGCAGGCGATCGACCGCCCTGGCCGAGCAAGGCCGAGCCCCACCGTATAGATCTTCAGCAATGGCCTTTCGGCCGCGAGCCGCGCGGCAACCGCACACGGGTCCTGGTTGCAGTTGTCGGGCCCATCGACCAACAGCACCATTGTGGACTTCTTGCCGGCATCCAAGAGACTCAGGCTCTGCTCCAGAGCCGCCGAGATCGGCCCCTTGCTGCGCGGGCTTATTTCGTTGAGGGGCGCAAGCGTTTGAGCCACGGGACGGATTGCCGGTGGCGATCCAACATCTATGCGCGAACAGCCTGGACCAAACGTGACAAGGCCGGTTTTGACACGCGATCGGGGTGCCGGCAGATACTTCTCCAACGCCGCTTGCGCGGTCTCGAACTTGTTGCCCGTCCCACCGGGCAGTTCACCCCACATTGAGCCGGAGGCATCAAGCACGACGAGTATCGTGCTGCTTGCCTGTTGCGCGGCCACCGGTGAGACAGGCACGGCGTGGATCATCGCGCAAATAGCGCCCAGCAATGTAAAACGGATCCTGCTCGCCCAGTTTTTCGACAAAGCCGCTCTCCCAGTCCTTCATCGCTGCCGGCCACATGGCCGCGACAGCATCCGCGTTTTGAAATATACCGAACTACGAGCCAATGCCATCCTGGCGATCGAACCCCGACGGAAACGCATGACAACCAACGAAACACTGACGCTACTCGCCAATCGCCGTTCCTTGAAGCCGACAATGTTCGCTGAACAGGGGCCGACGGTCCAGGAACTCCAGCAAATGCTGACGATCGCAGCTCGCGTTCCCGACCATAAGAAGCTCAATCCGTGGCGATTTATCGTCTTTGCTGGCGAAGCCCGTGCACAAGCTGGAGGACTGTTCGCAAAAGCCTGCCTGGCCGAAGACAAACAGGCCCCCTCCGATATTCGCCTAAACACCGAGCGCGAGCGCTTCTTGCGCGCTCCAATTGTGGTTGCAGTCATTAACCGAATCGTCGAGAAGCCTGGCGTTCCTGAGGTCGAACAGGTTCTGTCCACCGGCGCCGCGGCATTTAATCTCTGCCTGGCCGCCAATGCCATGGGTTACGGCACGTGCTGGATCACGGAGTGGATCGCCTACTCACCGACGGTTGGGGCAGGATTTGGCCTGGCTGAGGGCGAACGCATCGCGGGTTTCGTCTATATTGGCCGCGCGGCCGAGCGCCAGGACGACCGATCGCGCCCGGATCTTCAGAGTATTGTTTCGTATTGGCAGGGCTGAGCTGCAAACGACGATGGTCGCGGGCCTAATACTGGAACTGCTCAAGAAGGATGCGCTCATCAAGGTCGTGTCCGGCGTTGAACATCATCAACAGCTCAACCTCATTGTCTTGCTCGACATCGACCCTCACGACGTCGCGGATTTCATAATGATCCCCGGCGGCGCTGACTGGTCGCTTGAACGGCTCGAGCACCTCGAATGAGATCTTCGCGGTATTGGGAAGCAGGGCCCCGCGCCAGCGCCTGGGTCGGAACGGACTGATCGGTGTCAGGGCGAGCAGTGGAGCGTTGATTGGTAGAATGGGACCGTGCGCCGATAGATTATAGGCTGTCGAACCAGCAGGCGTTGCCACCAGCGCACCATCGCAGATCATCTCCGGCATCCGCGCCCTGGAATCCACGCAGATGGCAAGCTTGGCTGCCTGATAACGCTCGCGGAACAGCGACACCTCATTGACCGCCAGCCGGCGATGGGCTTCCCCGCTACGGTCAATCGCCGTCATCGCCAACGGGTGAATTCGCGAGATGTGCGCGCCGTTGAGCCTCTCGATAAGATCGTTCTCAGTGTACTCATTCATGAGAAAGCCCACCGAGCCACGGTTCATCCCGTATATGGGAATGCGGTCATGCATATGCGCGTGCAGTGTCTGCAGCATCAACCCGTCGCCACCGAGCGCAACGATCGCGTCGGCCTGATCAGGAGCGGCGTTGCCGTAGCGGTGCGCCAGCCTCCTTAAGGCGGCACGGGCCTCCGGAACGGACGAAGCGACGAACGCTATGGACTCGAAGTGCTTGTCGGGTTGGGCCATGCTAGATTTCTAAACTGACCTGAGTTCTTGGAGGCATTTGCCCGTGGACCGGAACGATACCCCGATCATTGTCTACACGACATGGCCTGACATCTCATCCGCAAAGAGCGTAGGAGCTGAACTTGTCGCCTCAAGCCTCGCAGCCTGTGTCAACATCTTGCCCGGCATGATTTCGGTCTATTGCTGGCAGGATCAACTAGGGACGGGCGAAGAAGTGGTGATGATCATTAAGACCCGGGCCGAGCAGGTCGAAGCAGTGATCCGCGAGGTCGAAGCGCGGCATCCTTACGAGACGCCCGCGGTAATCAGCTGGCCAGCAACAGGAGGGTCGGCGGGATACTTGGATTGGATAGCGCAGATGACGCCAGTGGCCGCCAAATGAAATGCTGCCGCCAATAGGCAGTCGGGTCTATGGCGAATAAATTCGAATTGAGGGAAGCCGCGTAGGCCAGACCCCAGACGGGCGAGAGGCCCGCCTTTCATATCAATCGAAACCTTCACCGAAGGCCTGGCGGAAAAGCGCCCGGCGGCGCGCGCGTTTTCTGGCCTTGCTCGAATAACGCCGCGCTTTCCGCTTAGCCTTCTTTTTCGAGACCGCTCGAGGACGATACCCGTTCCGAATTCGCGCAGGCTTCTGCAATTGAGGACGCTCGACAGGGTCTGCGCGAACCAATGGCGCAGGCTCGCCTTGCGTCAGCGGCGGAGCTGCTGAAACACCAGGTGCTGGATGCCGCGCGCCCACACGACCCGGCACCGGGCCACCGACGGCCATGCGGCCCTCAAGTGGTGCGCGTTGTTGCCATTCACCAGAGTTGGCAGTTTGCTGTCCGTCCACGGCGGCGAGCCGTCCGTCGTCGCGAACCAGCCGTGCCCTCGGGGCACCAAGATCATCCTCTGATTGAGGCTTCTGCGCCGTGATCGCATACGGCAAGCAGCGGCCATTTGAAGACTTGGTATAGCCGCTGCGGCAAGGCCTGCCGCAAACAACACCCTGCTGAGCGCGCAGCAGCTGCAGCATGAACTGGTCTGGCTGATCAGAAGGCAGCGCTGAGTTAACGTTCTGCAGAAAGGCCCGAATGGCGTACTTGGATCCGGCTCCCCAGGATCCGTCGAGGCGTCCGCCATAACAACCGACACGACGCAGCTGGGTTTGGATCTCACTAACAAGTCGCCAACGTTCCGCCCCGCTCAACTCGCGACCGTCAAGCGATCGACTGCGCCCGTCCTGGACAGTTGCGGGACGGTGAACGACTGTTGTTTCCCAGCCGTTGGTTTGGACGAGTTTTGGTGCTGAATTGAGGATCGGGGAGGTCGGCGACGTCACCGTCTTAACGTCCGTCACGTGACCGGGCTGCTCTGCAAGAGCGAGGCGTTGACTCGGAGAAAAGCTTCTACTGGCCGTCTCGACAGTGCGCGCCTCCCCTGAGCCATGCGAGGAGGGAGTCAAGATCCGTGCGACTTTTGCAATGTGTACGTGTTTTTCGAGGGTCTCAGGATAATAAGCATGTGCCCCCAGGCCAAGCCCCAGAAGCATGAGCAATAGACCAGTCAAACTCCGCATAACCACAAATCCCTGTGCACTCAGGCTCGTCGCCGAACCAGCACATTTCTTCCGACAAGATCACTGGTTTGGCTAGCGCGGTACACACCGAACGCCAGTCAAAGGCCAACCATGCCATCCCGTTGTCGAATACTTATACTCAAAACGACTAAAATTCTCTGTATAGTCATCAGCTTAACCTGTCAGAGGGGCGCCAGCAACCTTAGTTACAACCAATAACCAAATGTTACCGCCACGTTACCGGGCGGGGCATCTGTGAAGAATTGTGGCAACGCCGGTGCAGATCAGCAACGAACCTAGGCGGGTCCTCCGGAGTTGCATCAAGGAAACGCTTGCGACACACCCAAGGGACCCAAAGTCCACATACTCGATCTATGAGTCCGCAGTGGATAAAACCACCATCTATTGTGGATATTGAGTTTTCCAGCCGAGCTCTAAGTCCACGAGCCCCGCCCTCTAATCACAAGCTGCCGATTCATCCGAAACCGGCCGATTCTTCCCAAATCGTTACTAGCGGGCTGATTCTTATGCGCGAATCGCATACCGTAAAGGTTGAGAGGATTAAGTATCGCGTAACTTTTTCGACAGCCTGCAAGACTTGAACGAGTTCTCCACAATTAGGCAGTGAGCGGCGCTTGCTCTTGTGGAATTCGTCTGAGTTTTCGCGGGCTAGCCAACTTGCTGCGTCGTCTTGATCACACTTTGCCCCTTCGCCGGGACCATTTGGGGATGGAACCGAAAGCTCACGGAGGAGCACAAGTCAAGGATCGAAAGACGAGGCTTTTTTGCGTCAGTTGGAACGGCCTGATCGCCTCTCGGCAGGTCTGGTGCACAGGCTGGATCGGTTGCGTTGTGCCAGCCCATTTGAGGGAGAGGGCAATGAGACATGCTCTAGGCGTATTAGGTATTCTGGCGGCCGGCGTACTACTTGTCGTGTCGGCGGCCATGAACTACCGGTTCGGGTTGAGTCTCGGGAAAACCGAGTTGGACGGACAGATCTACGGTGTGGCCAGCGCGGCGGCCGACTGTATGAAAGCTCTGGTTCCGTTTTTCTTATTCGCCGCAATCAAGAATAGGGCGTGGAGCCAAGCGGCCGCGTCCATGTTGGTCTGGGCAGTGGTCATGGCATATTCGCTGACCTCAGCCTTCGGCCATGCAGCGCTGAACCGCTTTGACGTAGCGGGACAGCGTACCCACGAATCCAATGTCTACAAAGAGGCGCAAGCTGATTTGGCCAGTGCGAGGGAGCAATTAGGTTGGCTTCCGCAGCATCGACCAATCATGGCCGTCAAGGCAGAGATCGAGGGTATGAAGGGAAGCAGGCGCTGGCGCGCCACCAAAGCGTGCACGGAAGCGACGATCAAAAAAAGTATCGCCTTCTGTGACAACTATCGCGCTTCGGTCGCCGAGCTTGCTTCAGCTGAGAAAGCGGCCGCACTCGATGTGCGGATTGTCAAGGCACAGACGGTGCTCGCCGGATTTGACGGCGGCTCTGTCAACTCTCAGGCCGACCCGCAGGCTGCGGTTCTGGCTAAGTTGACGGGTGTCGATCTTGAGAACATTCAGCTCGCGATGACGGTTTTCATTGCCCTGCTGCTCGAGATCGGTTCTGCCTTCGGCATGTTTATCGCCTTCTCGCAGTGGCGCATCTATGAACGCCACACGCCGGCCGCGCCAATGATGGCGCCGGTCAGCACCGCTGCGGCAGCGGTGGCACCACTTGAGACACATCAGGTGCCTGTTGCGATAGAAAAGCCGCGTTCAGGTGCGAATGACAATCCGATTGAATCGGAGAAAGTGTCGGTCGCGCCCATTCGCCTCGTTGCTCCCGAAAATGACGTGGAGCGGTTCTACAAGGAAAGAGTTGAGACACAGGATGGATCGAGCCTTACTGCAACAACACTGTATGAAGATTATTGTGCTTGGTGTGAAGAACAGGAAAAGGAACCTCTAGCACTTCCGACGTTTGGTCGTGAGTTCGGAGAGTTGGGAGTTCAAAAAGCGAAAATTGCAGGACGGGTACGGTACATTGGTATCGCACTAAAATCCGGTGTAGGACTGACGGGGGATAAGAATACGCCCGCCTTCAGCGTGAAGGCAGCCTGATCAACTCAGGCTTCGCGAAAGGCCCCGCAAGGGGCCTTTTGTTTTGGATAAACTCGGCTTGCCGAGTGTTGAATCACATCAGAGGGCGGCTCTTATGAGCGCCCTCTTTTCTGTTTTTAGCCTGATCAGTTTCTCACTTGCGTGGGTCAGACGGCGTTGAATGGGCAAGAAAGCGAATCTTATTCCACCATCAGAGGTCCAGATTTTATTTTAGGCATTATCTGAGGTAGGTCGGCAGCTTCACAGTCAGCAACTACATTGAGTTTTCCGTTGCCTTCCATATGATAGCGATCGGCAACCATCGCGAAGCACTTGGAATCTTGGTTCATTTCAGAGTTGCCACTAATTATAATGCGCCACTGAGGCGCGTACACGACGCCTTCAATTTTAAGGGTTCCGCCGCCACGAATAATAGTTTCGTAAATTGACGTGTTATGACTAGGCTTGCGGTCAACCAATACAAACCCAGCAAGATCGCCGTCTGCTGGAGCCTTTAGTAGAACGTTTGCGCCACCCTGCACGTTAAAAAATGTATTACTTCCCATAAAGAATATTGTCACTCCAGCTTCGCCATTCAACGTTGAGCCTGCTTGAACGTCTAAATCACCATCCTTTATGATGTAAACGCCTTTCGCCAATTTGACATCCGCGTGAGGCTTCAGCGAGGTTCTGCCGCAGTACACCCCTGGCTTGAGTTGGTGGCTCCCTTTCTTCAAGGTTTTATTATTGTGATCACACTCGATCGATAGCGGTGAATAATCCCACATCTCTTTGTGAAAGGGGTCGTCCAGTCGATTGCACTTGAAGGGACGCGGTGCGAAATGTTCCATGCCTTCAACCCCTCCATGCGAGCAAAAACCGCGAGCAGAAGCAGCAGACGCTCCTACTGCGCTCATCGCAGAGCTGCTACTCGAATTCACCCACACCCAGCAATTCTCTGAGTTAGACTCATTGATACCCTGAAGATGGAAAGAATCAGCCAGAGATTCATTAAGTGCCAAAATGCAGGCGACACCCCCATTTTCGATCTGTGGACGCGCGGCAGCTTTGACTTGCAGTGGTATCTCATTAATTCCGATCAATTTTAGGATCGATGTGGGAAAGTTGTATGCTGCTGTTACGCTTACTACAGAATTCGAAGCATTTATTGTTTTCGTTACGCCCGTGAAGGAGAGCTGAGAAACGTTCGCATTATAAATGTCAGTTGCTGCGGTCAGACGAATTTCGTCAGTGGTGGCTGGGAGGCGACCTCCTGCGACCGCTGTCTGGTCAGCGAGACTCTGAAGTTGCTTGTAAGCACTCTGCGCCGCTCCGATATCAACAGCAGCTCCCATTATGGCAAATAGGGGAATTGCCGTCAAACCAAACACCATTGCAACGTTGCCGTTGCGACTTGACCAAAATTTCTGCACTGAATTCATGATGGCATCCTAGATCTGCATTGAAGGCTTTCCGGGTATATTTGGTCAAAATAATTTCAGCACTGAGAAAGAAATATGTAAAATTTTAAAGGCCGAGAAGTCATCCGCCTGGTTGCTTTTCGCGCAAATAAATAAACTGTGAGGCCAGCGCGTTCTTTCCTGCTTCAGGCGCTTGCAATAACGCTGTCGTCGCGTGTGCGGAATTAGGTTTCCCTGGTTCAAGCGGGGCGAGCAGGTCTGTGAGTAGATGAGTCAGGGAGGGCAAATGTCTCATCAGCTTGCCGGACCGCACCACAGTATTTTCCCGCCTCGAACCCATTGCGGACAGTTGGCGCGGGCATCCGAGCATATTGGTCACATTGCGGTTCGACTATGTAACTCGAATTATTGTCCCCGCGTGGGCATAATTGGTCGAGCTTTGCTTGGTCTTGGTCAGTCAACCTGTTAATGAGGGTGCCATTGCCAGCTGCTCAGCGAATTTGGACAATTTAGTATGACTAGCTTTCAGGGCGGCTTTTGGCTTCGGTGCCCGTCCCCGGCCGTTGAGGGCAATGCATCGAGATTGACTTTGCAAGGGCGATGACCTGCTAAAACGCATACCTTGCGGTCTCACAGCCTAGTAAACGTCCCAAACTAGGACCAAATGAATTCGTAGCAGGGTCCGCGTCTATAAGCTTTCCCTACAATCAGTGCTGAGATGGGATAATGAGCCAGACGATTTCCGTCACACTTAAACTATATGCGTCGCTTGGCGCTTATCTTCCTCCAGGCGCCGAGCGCAATACCGCCAGCGTCGAGGCTCAAGCGGACGCGACGGTGCAGTCCCTGCTTGATAGCCAAAACGTACCAAGAGAAGCCTGCCACCTCGTCTTGCTGAATGGAATCTTCCAACCGCGCGAACGCCGCGCTGCCGCGATGCTGAGCGACGGTGACGCGGTTGCTGTGTGGCCGCCGGTTGCGGGAGGCTGAGCGCAATGACGCTGGCTGCACCCGACAGCAATGGCGCCGGGATCATCGTCGAGAAGGTGATGACCCTGTCCCAGTCAGAGTATGCCAAGTCGATCACCGCATTTGCGGGTGAGGCGGCTGGTCAGGCCGCCGGCAGGGGCGAACCCGTAACGTTACCCACCGGCACCGGACAGGCCATAATCACTTTCTCCAAGATCAAGGGTTTTTCCTTCAGTGGCCTGCTGGAATTGCCTCGGGCTCGGGTCGTTCTTGAATTCAAGGACGTCCAACAGGCCGAGGCCGACGAGCTCCTTCGCCGCTTCGATATTGCGTTCCAGCGTGGCGGTGGCTGATTACAGCCCACTAGGATGACCTGTGCGCCGCTGGGGAAGTTGCCGCGGCTGGAGCAGAATCGATCCGTCCAGAGATCAGTAGGGCGAACGCATATTCCAGCGCCGTCTCCTTAAAGGACTCAAATCGCCCGGACGCGCCGCCGTGTCCTGCCTCCATATTCGTGCGCAACAACACCAAATTGTCGGAGGTATTGAACTGCCTCAACTGCGCAATCCACTTCGCCGGTTCCCAGTACGTCACCCGCGGATCGGTCAAACCTGCAACGGCGAGTATGTGCGGGTAGGCCTGTCTGCAAACGTTGTCGTAAGGACTGTAACTGCGGATGGTTTCAAAGTCCGTGGCGCTCTCGATTGGATTCCCCCATTCGGTCCACTCCGGCGGCGTCAGCGGCAGGTCCGCGTCGAGCATCGTGTTGAGTACATCGACAAACGGCACGTTGGCGACAATGCCGCAAAACATGTTGGGCGCCATGTTGGCCACCGCACCCATCAGCATGCCACCGGCTGAACCGCCCTGTGCCACGATGTGCCCGCGTCGCGTGAGGCCGGAGCTAATCAGGTGTTCGCCGACCGCGATAAAGTCCTTGAAGGTATTGGTCTTGGCCTGGCGTTTGCCATCCTTGTACCAGCGATACCCCTTTTCCTTGCCGCCACGGATGTGGGCGATTGCGTAAATGAAGCCCCTGTCGACAAGCGACAGTCGAGCGGTCGCAAACGAGGCGGGCATGGAGATGCCGTATGAGCCGTAACCGTACAAGAGCACCGGAGCCATGCCATCAAGCGGCGTGTCTTTGCGGTAGAGCAGTGATACTGGCACACTCTCGCCATCAGGCGCTGGTGCTTGCAGGCGCCGAGTAACGTAGTTGTCGGGATCATGCCCACTTGGAACTTCTTGCTGCTTACGCAACGTCCGCGCGCGGTCTTCAACATCGTAGTCAAAGACGGCCGCCGGCGTTGTCATTGATGAGTAAGTGAAGCGAATGGTTCGCGTATCGAATTCGTACCCATGCGATAGCCCCAGGCTGTAGGCTTCCTCGTCGAACGCCACCTCGTGCTCAGTGTCGTCAACAAAGCGCCGGATAACAAGTCGTGGCAGACCGTTCTCTCGCTCCAACCGAAGCAGATGGTCTGCGTAGGCAACCATGTCGAGGATGAGGCGGCCGGGCTTGTGCGCCACGATTTCCCGCCAGTTCTCCCGCTGAGGCGCGGCGATCGGGGCATGGACGATGCGGAAATCCTCCGCGTCCCCGGAGTTGGTCAGGATGATCAGCCTATCGTCGTGGTGGTCGACGCTGTATTCATGACCCGCCTCACGCGCGGCGATCAATTGCGGCGCCCCGTCCGGGTCATCCGCGTCAATGAGGTAAACCTCACTGGTCTCATGATCGTGCGCGACGATTGTAATGAAGCGGGCCGACTGCGTCTGGCCGAGGCTGACATAGAAGGCCGGGTCGGCTTCTTCATAGATCAGGATGTCGTCTTCAGCCGCGGTTCCCAAAGTGTGCCGGAATACTTGCCGCGGCCTGTGGTTGTCATCGAGGCGAACGTACAACAACGTCTTAGAGTCGCTGCCCCAAGCGGTGTCAGCACTGGTGTTGGGGATTGTGTCCGAAAGCTCCTGCCCCGCTTCAAGGTCCCGGATGCGAACCGTGTAGTACTCCGAGCCCTTGTCATCAACGCCATACGCCAGCAGACGATGGTCGGGACTGTGCTCGGAACCGCCCAGCGACCAATAGGCCTTGCCTTCGGCTTTTTTGTTTCCATCCAGCAGAATGGCGACTTCACCTCCATCGCGCGGGCGGCGGCAGAGCTGCGCGTATTGGCCTCCTGTAACGTAGCGTGCGAAATAGGCCCATGGTCCATGCGGTGCTGGCACAGTGCTGTCGTCCTGCTTGATCCGCCCCTTCATTTCTTCGAACAGCTTTTGCTGCAAGGCATCGGTGTCGGCCAGTGCCGTCTTGGTGTAGGCGTTCTCCGCCTCCAGATACGCGCGGATTCGTGGCGTAAGCTTTTCTGGATCGCGCATCACTTCCTGCCAGTTTTCGTCGCGCAGCCATGAAAAGGGGTCGGTAAGCTCTACTCCGTGAAAGGTCGCGGTCACGGGTTCCTTGGCGGCCTGGGGTGCAGCCGGCGGCACGCTGACTCGGGTTGGCTTGGTCATTTCGAAGGGGCCTCTTCGCCGTTGGGGGTGCGGGGGCGATCCAGAAGTTAAACTTATGCACGAGGGCAATCTGGTCCAACCCGGATTTTGCGGCGCTCGCCACTGCAAGACGCCGCCGCGGCCCGCAACGAGCAGTTGAGCAACCGATGGTGCGTCGCACTAGTTCTGATGGTATTGGAGTTATACATAGTGCGTAAGACTAAGTTGAAGTCAGTTGATGCTTGTTGACAACTATTTATTTTTCATGTCCAAGAGTATTGGAAGCGTGGTGTAAAACAGCGTCTAAGCCACGACAGAGGTTCGATCCAGTGTTTCGACATCGGGATTGGTCGCGAGATGCCCTTTAACCTTACTGTAAACGAGTATTGACTTAATTGACCATGCCAGTGGATGAGCCGACGAGGGCCGTAAACCAGTCTGAGGGGAACGGACAGATGGAAGACGAGTCGCACACCGTTCTCGTGGAGCTGACAGCTAGGATCGTTTCGGCCTACGTCAGCAACAACAACGTTCAGGCCAATGAGTTACCGCAGCTCATAAGCGAGACGCACACTGCGCTGGCGCAGGCTTCGGGTGATGCTGTCCCCGTCAAGCGCGAAGAGCTGAAACCGAAGGTTCCCGTCAAGCGCTCGGTCATGCCCGACTACATCATCTGCCTAGAAGACGGTAAGAAGTTCAAATCCCTAAAGAGGCACCTGCGCACGCACTACAACCTGACCCCGGAGGAATATCGCGCCAAGTGGGGCCTGCCGCATGACTATCCGATGGTGGCGCCAAACTATGCCAAGGCCCGATCGGATTTGGCCAAGAAGATGGGCCTGGGGACCAAGCGCGACTAGACAATGTCTGGGTGGTCGTTCCTTGATTGGAACGCTTTCTTTGAACCGGCCCCCGTCGTGCCCTTGATCGCCGCTGCGGCTAGAACGCGATACGCCGCTAGCAGCCGCCGATGTCGCGCAGGACTGTAAGCAGCCGTAGCCGGCCCGGAGGCTTGTGTCTTCGGCAGCTTCTGGCCCCAGAGCCAGAACGTGATCAACGTCCACCCGTGCCCGCATGGCCGGGCCTTTGAACCAGCGGTCATCTTCAGCAAACTTCTTCGGACCTGCTGTTTTGCCCGATATTTGACGGCTCCCTCGGATACTTCGCTGGAGATCCATCATTGTTTTCCGGACATGATGCGCGGAAAACTTCTAGGCACAGGCGTCGTGCCGACCCATCTAGGTTTCAACTGGCCGTCAAGTTATCCCCGATAGTTCATCGACACTTAAGCTTCAACATCGAAGAGCTGAAATATGCAGTATGATTTGTCTTTGCTGTCGAGACATTTGTTCGGGAAGTATTCAGAAAAACTAAGATCTCAAATAACGTCGAAGAGGTTTAGGCGAGCTATTACTTGCCGATCCAGTGAGACCAAGAGAAGTCGTTTCTATGCTATAGGCCGGCGCAGTCATCGAAGTCCCAAGTCCGCAGCCAGGTGATCTGGATCGAAACCAGCTTCCGGATCGGGCGCGAGGGAGAAAGAGGAATGCCCTCCGGCGCTGCGCCATTGAGTATTCGGTTAGCCGCGTGTCTTTGCTGTCCCCGTCAGCGCCTTTCACAGAGCCACCTGCGGTCCTGCACCCGTTGCTCTTGCCCGCTACTATGGCCTTTCCAGCGAAACGCTGGTGACGCCGCACCGGATGCTGGATGCTATGCCGCAAGAGCGGCCTGCGCGTCCGACTGAATACGCCCGACCATTGAAGCAAAACCATTCGAGCGCTGTGGTGTCAGGTGATCCTTGAGACCAAGGTCATTGAAGACTTCACGGGCGTCCGTCGCCAGAATCTGTTGGGGCGTGCTGTCTTGATAGATTGCCAGCAAGATAGCGACCAGCCCGCGCACGATCATCGCATCACTGTCTCCGGCGAAGTGCAACAAGCCGTTGTTCTGACTGGTCTGCAGCCAAACCTGGCTGGCGCACCCACGCACCTTGTTGGCCTCGGTCTTGGCCGTCTCCGGCATCTCGGGGAGAGATTTGCCCAGTTCGATGACGTATCGGTACTTGTCTTCCCAATCATCGAGAAAGGCGAAGTCGTCGCGTATTTCGTCAATGTTCATCTTGATTTCGGCCGGGTTCTTGTTGCGGTACTCGTTTTTGATACGTAGCGCGTTCGCAATTAGAGCAAAAGCCAGCCCGGTCCGCGATCACATCGCGCGTTGCCAGCAAGGCCTCGCACCCGGGTCATGAACATTAAATGGAGATGCTCTGGCCGTTGCCCAAGCCTTCGTCATGCGAACGGTGTCGTGGTGTATTATCGGCCGCGCCACGTCGGCGCCAGGTCCTTCTCGTTCAAGGTCCCGCGATCTGGCTCGCCATCCGCGCGCGCAAGTTCCAGGTTCGCGAGCACGGCGTTCACACCATCTTCCATGTGGTAGGCGGCTTCGCGTGCCAAGCGCGCAACGATCAATCCCGCTTGTGTTGCGTGCTCTTCTGCGGCCCGGCACTCTTCAGCGTACCGCTCACACATAGCCGCGAAATGCCCAGTGTGTTGATAGGCCATCTCCGCACCGTTCTTCAACGTCTCGCGCGGGAGCATCAAGGCCGCCATTACCAGAATAAACACAAGTCTCACGAGATTGCCTATGCAGCAGTTCCGGCCTCGCCGGGTTCAGGGTCGACGCCAATCAGTATGCGCCGGCGAGGTTACCGGTCGGTTCCTTTAATGATTGCCGAACCGTTAAATCAAATACCAATCTGATAATACCAACCACTTGCGGCGAGAAAATTTCCTCTCGTTGATATTGTGCTTAATGCGCCCTTAACGCCGGCCCCAAATAATCCCGTCTGGGTAGGCGCGCGCATGGCGCCGCTGACAAGGTATCTGCGTGAGCCGGATTGCCGGTCCACAACTGTGACGGGGAGCCTGATATGTCACATCGTTTCGTTGGAGGCGGCCTGGCGGTCTTCACGTGTCTGACGCTCGCGCTCGTCATTAATCTGACAAGCCTGCAAAAAGGCACACGCGAATTGGCACCGCCGCTAAAAGCTACGGCGCTCGCGTCCGGGTCCGATGAACGATCGGGTAACGGCGACAATAGCAGGCTGGTTGTCCTCAATGCGCCCCACGCCAACCAGGCTGCGGTGGCCGTCCGGCGCGAACTCGTGGCCCTGGGCTATAGGCCCAGCGCGAGCGACAGCCCTATGGACACGAAGACTCGTGCGGCGATCATGGCCTTCGAATACGATAATGGCCTTCCTCTGACTGCACGCGCCAACGACGCTCAGCTCCAGCGCCTTCTCCTTGGTGCGAACGAAACGACGCCGATCAGCGATGCAGGGCGGCCGGTTACACCAGAAGCCAGACAGGTCATGTTCCGCGTGCAACAGTCGCTGCAGCAACTTGACTATCAGCCCGGCCCCATCAATGGCACCTTCAGTGCGGCAACCGAACGCGCGATCCGCAGATTCGAAATCGACAACAAGCTGCGGGAGACGGGACGAATCTCTGGAGCATTGATCGCGGGCCTTGCGACCCGCACAGGCGCCAGTAAGGTCAAGGCCAGCCGGCGCTGATCTGCGCCGGAACGTCCATTGTTGATCGGCGGTACCCGCATGGCGATCCTGCGCCTGAAAGCAGACCTTTGGGTGATGGCCTACGTGCGCACCTGCAATTCCGCCGGAGCTCCGACGTTCGTCGTTCGCAGGGGCGATGAGCACGCCGGCAGCATCTTTATCCGTATCACGCACCTCGACGGCAACTCTGAACTCTATGGTCCCGCCGCTGCCGGCCTCGCCGAAGTAGCAACGGATCGTCGATGGTCGCGCCGCTCGCTGGCCACTGATTCTGAAATAGAAGCGCTGATTAAACGGGAGATCGATTTCGACCCCGATATCTGGTTGATCGAGGTTGAAGACCGGCAGGGCCGCCATTTTCTCGACGAATGGCTTATTTCCGACTGAGTGAGTCCCTGGTGCGACAGCCACGACTCAGGCAATCGCGTATTAACATCGTGTAAAGGAAATCAGTGGCCCAATTCAAATGCCGCGTTTCTCGTAAGGGGTTTGTTGGGGCCTCTCGCGGAACAACTACAAGACCAAGAAGAACAAGACGCAAGAGACCACTGGTCCACCGAAGGGGGCAAGAATGGCGACGATTATCGACTTCGAGCAGATGCGCGAGTTGCTCGGACCGAGGTCCGAAAGATCCCGTAGCCCGGATGGCGGTCCGCCGGAAGGTAAAGTCATCCTTTTTACCGGCGTTCGCTACGAGCGAGGTGAATCAGTTTTTGAGCAGGTCGGCGATCCTGTAGAAACTGACGTTCGAGGAAAGCCACGAAGAAAAACGAAAAGCTGATTTTTTTGAAACGTTGAAGTTCCAGTTGTTCTTAAATGCATTTGCAACCAGGCAGTTATTTAACCGTCTGATTTGAATTTCCACCTGCATCCTGCATCGTCTGCTGAAAGACGGGCGGCGACTCCTCTTATCATAGACCATCTGTATGAACTTAGCCTCGCCGCGTTCAGCCCGACGGCGCTTTGTTCACAACCCCATAGCCCGCAACAGACGAGATTCGACACCAAACCCGCATTGGCCGGTCCGCACCGCCATGTTGTCTGCGAGGGCTCGCATCTTATATGATACCAATAAATCTACGATTCAGAACCAAGGCACGCATCAAGGATCAGCATCCAAATGACGACAGCCAATCGCCCGCGCCCGAAGGTTATGACCTTGACCGATTCCGCGGCCAAGCGTGTCGCGGAAATTATGGCCAAGCGCCCCGGTACCGTCGCTTTGAAGCTCGGTGTTACCAAGGGCGGCTGCGCGGGCATGGAATACACCATGGAGTGGGCGGAGGACATCGGCAAGTTTGATGAGGTCGTCGAAGACAAGGGCATCAAGTTGCTGATTGACCCTATGGCGATCATGTATCTGCTCGGCACAGAAATGGACTACGAAGTCGATACATTGTCATCAGGCTTCGTGTTCAACAATCCCAACCAGCACAGTGCATGTGGTTGCGGCGAGAGCGTCAATCTCGTGCCGGCCGCGCCAGAGCGCCTGGCTGAAGTCAAGAGTTGAGCATCACGGCTCGGCCCTCAATAGTCTTGCCGCTTCGGGTGCGAAGTAACTCAGGACACCCACCGCTCCGGCGCGTTTGAAGGCCATCAGGCTCTCTATAATAATGCGGTTCTTGTCGAGCCATCCGCGCTCCGCCGAGGCCATCAGCATCGCGTACTCGCCCGATACCTGATAGGAGAACGTCGGCACGCGCAATTCATGCGAGACACGTCTCACGATATCGAGATACGGCAGGCCGGGCTTCACCATCACCATGTCGGCGCCTTCGGCGATGTCGAGAGATACCTCGCGGATCGCTTCATCGGTATTGGCCGGGTCCATCTGGTAGGTGCGCTTGTCGCCCTTCAGGGTCGAAGAGGAGCCGACGGCGTCCCGGAACGGTCCATAAAAGGCACTGGCGTATTTCGCGGCATAGCTCATCAGAAGCGTGTCTACGTAACCAGCACTCTCCAACGCACGGCGGATTTCGCCGATCCGCCCATCCATCATATCCGAAGGCGCCAGCACCGATGCTCCCGCCTCAGCCTGGACAAGCGATTGACGCACCAAAGCTTCAAGCGTCGCGTCATTTTCAATACGCTCGCCGACGACCAGCCCGTCGTGACCGTGACTGGTATAGGGGTCAAGCGCGACATCGACGATGATCCCGATATTGAGGCCTGTTTCGCGAACCGCCCGCGTTGCGCGGCACACCAGATTATCGGGGTTGAAGGCTTCGGCTGCATCCTCACGGCGCAATTCCACTTCCGTATTGGGAAACAGCGCTATCGCGGGAATGCCGAGTTCGACCGCTTCGTGAGCCGCTGCCACTGCAAGGTCGATCGAAAGCCGATCGACACCGGGCATCGACGGCACTGGTTCGCGTTTGTTTACGCCATCGGTGACGAACAGCGGCCAGATCAGGTCATCGGTTGTAAGGCGGTTCTCGGCTACGAGTCGGCGGGTCCAGTCAGCCTGTCGATTGCGCCGCATCCGCACCAACGGAAACGATCTCTCCGAAAGGGTCGGATCAGGATTGCCAGATTTGCCATTTTGCTGTGAGGACATAAACTCTCGGTTGGAACGAGGCCTATTTGCAGTAAGGCCCGAGGCGGCGCTGGGCCAAATCCACATGGAAGTGGTTGCGGTGTGTGCTGTTCGCCTCTGGCCCAAGCACCGTACCGAATATTTTGCAGGCTGTCCTATGTGCGCCGCGCAAAAAACGCGCTTTCGGTGTCCGCGCCCGCGACGGGGAAACCTTCTCTGAGACCAGATACACCGGCCAGGATGGTCTTTCTAGGAAATCTTCGGCGGCGAGTGCGGAAAGCGCGGGACCGCCCAGCCGGCTTGGTTCCATCCCCAAACCAGGCGCTCCACCACTTTGTGCCGGCGACGAACCGCGAAGGCCTACGGCTGCTGCATCAACCATTAGGGATGGGCGTATCCCGAGACCAGTCGGCCCACCAGCGTCGGCAGGCTTCTTAGCGCTGTCCGCCGCCTTGCCTCGCTGAGCAGCCAGCTGTTCGCGTTTCTTCTTCGCGCGCACCGCAGCAAGGCGGGCGGCGCGTTTGAGGTCACGCGCCGTCGGTCCCCAGTGCGAAACAAGCCGCATTCGGGCCTGCTTCGCGGTGACAAAACCACGGATGTCGATCGCATTGGCGCGCGCGTGCTGCGACAGACGAGTGTCCTTGCGCCCGTAGGCGTTCCGGCACGAATACGAGCTCATCGTTTCGACTTTCACGATCGGAGACTTGAGGTGCTTGCGCGCCAGCGGCTGCAGGTCTTTGACCAGCCAGTCGTGTAGCGACTTAACCATATCGCAGTTGAGAAGAGCTGGCGGGTCCAGAACCACCCGCGGCTTGGTGCCAAGGCTGATGAGTTTCACCGGAGCGGGATCACCGCAGGGTCCCTTTCTGATGGGTTGCTCATGAATGACTTCGGCTTTGGTGTGGCTCAGTAGAAAGTTGCAGCGCGCCTTGGCTATCATGATATCGGTGCGGGGCCAGCTTGTCGCTTTCGCTTCCGGAACCTTCTTTCCCGAGATCTCGGCGCTATTCGGTTTTGCCGGCGCAGTCTTTTCGATGTTGGCGACACGATCCGGTATAGGAGGTCGGTGCGTTTTGCTTTCCACCTTCGTGCGGGCAACGCTCGTTATCGCATCGTAAAACGATTGCGCCCCGGCGCTCACGCTGCCGATCGTATTGAGTGCCGCGGCTGCCGCCGCCAACACTGCGACCCGGATTGTCACGGTCATCGCTTCCCCCTTAGCGCGCTGATCCGAGGACACGAGGCGCAATCACCACCCGTCTTGCCTGCACGCACAAGAACGGAGGTCTCGGTAGCTCGGGACTGTGGAACACAACTCCGGCGCCCCCATGAGCCGGGGATGCCGTCACGCAAACAGCAAGGCGCGGTATTACCGATACACAAGCTGACGAGGCGGACCTGGAAAGCCTGTTGATGGCACCCCTCAAGCGATGATATCGCCAGACGCGAACCGCAAGGTAAGGCGAACTTCGTGCACTGCTGCGAAGGCGGCGAATCAGTCGCCCAAAAAGTTAAACACTAGTCCGCCCTGGCAGCAAGTTCGACCGCAACGGATCGAGGAATTCATGCCAAACGACACCAGCCCGGCCACTCCGGGCATCCGTATTGAAAGATGCAACGCACTCGCACTTATTACCCTTGACCGCCCTAAGGTGCTGAACGCTTTCGACAGCGACATGCGTGCAGCGATCGTCGAAGCGCTGCCCGAGTTCGCCAAGGACCCGATCATCTACGGGGTGGCTATCAACTCGAACAGCAAAAAGGCCTTTTGCGCGGGTGGTGATGTCCGAAAAGTCATCGCCACATACCAGGATGATCCTGCCGCAGCGAAATCCATGTTCGCGAACGAGTACTCCATGAACTGGGCGTTGGAGTGCTTCTCAAAGCCGTCGGTTTCGTTGATTGATGGCGCCTTGATGGGGTCGGGTGTCGGCCTCACGGCCTTCAATACCCATCGTGTGGCGGGCGAAAACTACCTTTTCGCGATGCCTGAGACGGCGATTGGATTGTTTCCCGATGTTGGCGCCGCCCACGTTTTGGCGCGCATGCCCCATGAAATGGGTCTCTACCTTGGATTGACAGGTCGCACGATCGGTCGTGCCGATGCATTTGCGCTGGGCCTTGTGACGCACTGCTTCAGCGCCGCGCTCTTTGACGACGTGATCGAACAGCTGAGCGAAGCATGGCCGATCGATCAATTGCTGGATGAACGACATGTCGATCCTGGCGAAAGCGAACTGATGCGGCATGCGCTGACGGTGTCGCACTGTTTTTCAGCGGCAACGCCAACAGCCATTCTGGAGCGCTTGGCTGCAGTTACCGGCAGCGAAGCCGACTGGGCCGACGGTGTTCGACACGATCTAATTCAGCGTGCGCCGATGTCGTTGGAGGTGTCGATCCGCCATATCAGAAAGGCGAAAACCGAGGACATCCGTGAAACCCTCGTCCGCGACTATCGGCTGGCCTGCCGTTTTCTGGAAGACCAGGACTTCGCCGAAGGCGTGCGCGCACTGTTGATTGACAAGGACAAATCGCCGAAGTGGCAGCCGAAAACCTTGGAAGAAGTGGACCCTGCCAATGTCGATTCCTATTTCGCGCCGCTCGACGAGGAATTGCAGCTTCCGACCCGTGAAGAGCTGCAGGCAATGCCGTGAAATCGGGATAATTGCCTGAAAGGGCCACCACGCGACAGAGGGGATGCAAGATTTTCAGTTAACATACGTTTTTTGTTTCTGACGATTACTGAGTCCAAGCGTTAATTTGGGTTGCCGCAGAGGCTATATACTTGTCATTTTGGGACGGTTGTTACCCAAATATTGAGGTAACTATTTCGTGCTGTGAGGAAAATATGGCAGAGTTTGTTTCAAAGCGGGGCGAAATGGTTGAGGAAGTCTTGCGTGAAGGATGCGGTGCTATTTTTTTACTATATCTATTTAGCTAACCTTTAACAGTCAGGCTTACCTTTTGGATAACCCGAGCGAACGGGGGCCGAAAATGTGAGAGGCAGTCTAATGAGTTTAGCGTTTGACATGGCGCGTCACGCCGCGCCGGAAACAGAAGATTCCTTCGAGGGCGAATATCTACAGGCACTGCGGTTGATCGAACGTCTGCACCGTCTTCTTCTCGACGTCATCAAGGACGAGTTCGACCGTTCTGGTGGATCAGAATTGAATCCAGTCCAGGCGCTGCTTCTGCACAACATTGGCGACAGCGAGTTGACCGCGGGCGAACTGAAGACACGCGGTTACTACGTGGGTTCAAATGTGTCCTACAACCTGAAGAAGCTGGTTGATATGGGCTACATTCATTACAAGCGCTCCGAGGCCGACAAGCGTTCGGTGCGGGTCAGCCTGACTGCCAAGGGGCACGATGCCTGTGAAGTTCTTAGCGCATTATATGAGCGTCAGCTGGGCTCGCTCGATTCCGTCGGTGAGGTTCGCCGGGACGATCTCAACGGTCTCAATCGGTCCCTCGTTCGTATCGAGCGGTTCTGGACAGACCAGATTCGATATCGCCTCTAATCTGGCGCCGGCCATTCCTCGACACATGGTTCGACTAAGCCGCGGTTCCGGCCGCGGCCTTCTTTTGTTTGCGGTGGCGGCTTTTGTTGCGGCACGGCATCACTGCTGGCCCTGATTTGTCAGATGCCAGACCTGTGACTTCAATTTGGGGCCCGATTGCGGCACTTTTGCACGACTTAGTCTGCGAAATGCTTGCGGAAGTCTGTGTCAGTGGCAATGAGGCGCCCGGCGGTGTGCCTTGTTCGACAAGCGCGTTTCAGCGTTTTATGCGCATTCATTCGGGGGGGGGGATTTTGATCGGTTCGCATCCAATTCGCTTGGCCGCAACGACGGCAATCTTTGTTGCTTTTCTGGGATTAGTCGTCGGCGCCGGACCGGCTGCAGCCTACGTGCCCGGCCAGTGGAACCCGTTCGCCGACCTGCTATCGACGAATCACAGTTCGGACGTTGGCTTCACGCGGCGTTGGCAGGCCAACCCTCCGCCTGGTTATCCAACTTTGTCGCCCGCCAACATTCCAGCGACGAAGAAGGCTATCAACCGTTACCAAGCCATCGTCAAAAAGGGTGGCTGGAAGGCGATACCGCGTAAGCATCTAGCCCCAGGGACAAGCGATCCAGCGGTCGAGCTGCTGCGAAAACGCCTGCAGATGACGGGCGAGCTTGAGGCCGGCGAGTCCTGGACGCCACAGCACTTCGACTATTCTGTCGAGACGGCGGTCAAGCGCTTCCAGGCCACTAACGGGCTCGCACCAACAGGCGTTGTCGGTAGGCGCACGAGAGCCGCCTTGAACGTTTCGGCCAAGTCGCGACTGAAGCAGCTAAGAAAAGGGCTGTCACGGCTGCGCCAATACGTGAACAAGACGAAGAAGCGCCGTTACGTTGTCGTCAACATTCCCGCTGCTCAGATAGAGGCGGTGGAAAACGACCGTGTTGTCAGCCGCCACGCTGGCGTTGTTGGCAAAATCAGCCGCAAAACGCCGATCCTGACCTCACGCATCCACGAGCTCAATTTCAATCCCGTCTGGCGTTTGCCGCCGACCGTCGTTTCCAAGGACCTGATCCCAAAGGGCCGCCGCATGGAGCGCGCCGGCAAGGACGTTCTCGTCAAATACGGGATCGACGCCTATGACGGCAACGGTCGCAAGCTCAATCCGGAAAAGATCAAATGGCGCTCATCGATGCCGCACCGGCTGTCCTATCGTCAGCAGCCCGGCAAGGATAACCCACTGGGTTTCGTCAAGATCAACTTCCATAACGGTCATTCCGTCTACCTGCACGACACGCCTTCTGAGTCCCTGTTCGGCCGCAATTTCCGCGCCGCTAGCTCAGGCTGTGTCCGCGTCCACAACATCGAGGACCTGTCCGCCTGGCTGCTGGCCGGAAACAAGGGCTGGAACAAGTCTCAGGTGCTGCACATCAAGGAATCCGGTGCCTCCAAGAATGTCCGCCTGAAGCGGTCGGTCACCCTCTACATGGCTTACATTACGGCCTGGGCGACCGCCGACGGCGTCATCCAGTTCCGCCGCGATATATACCGCAAGGATGGCATCGGCCGCGCTGCGTCCGCCTACTGACAAGAATTTCACGGCCGGAAGAACGCTGCTGGACCCTGGACATTCGGCCGTCTCGCGCTGCGTGTGACATTTGTTCCAGCGCGCCGCCTTCTGTATCGCGATGATGCCCCCGTTCACAATTTCCGGGCACTGATGCCGATGAAAGGAGAACACCCAAGAAACGATCAAACCCTGGCGCCGGACGCTTGATGACACCAGTAGTCCTCGCCGTCACCATCAGCATTTTATGCGGCGCCGCCCAGGCCGGCGAGACGTCCGCGAAGCAGGCGTCCTTGTATTCCCGGCTAGGTGGCTATGACGCCATCGTTGCTGTGTCCAACGACCCGCTTCCGCATCTCATGCAGGCCCCCCAGCTGAAGCGATTCTGGAACAACCGCGGCATTGATGGGCGGACCCGGGAAAAACAACTGCTCATCGACTACATCTTCGCCAGTGCCGATGGGCCCCTGCACTACGTCGGCCGCGACATGAAGAAAACCCATCTCGGCATGAAGATCTCCGAGCAGGATTGGGAGGTTTTCCTAAAGCACCTCAAGGCGATACTGACCAAGTTCAAGTTGCCCAACCGGGAATTCAAGGAGACCGTCGCCTTCGTCGAAAGCACAAAGAAGTATATCTTCGAGTAGCCGGTGTCCTGTAAGCGAGGGAAATAAGCGGCCGGCAGCGCCAGCCCCAGGCAAGTCCGATGAGCGAGTCTACTTCCGCAATGCAACTGTTGCCAATCTGCCGTCAGCTCTGTGAGCGCGGCACGATGGACCTGCGCACTGGCATGACCCTCACCGCCCTGGAGACCGGCAAGGTGGTCCTTCAGCAAGACGATGATGTGAGAGGCGTTTTTCTTGTGCGCCGAGGCTCGTTGCGCATCTACTATGTGACCCCGGAGGGTCGGGAAGGCACCTTGTACTGGGTCCTTCCCGGCCAGTCTTGCATCCATGCACTAAACTGCACATTCTCGCTGATGCCTTACCCCGCCTGGGTCGAAGTCGATCGGGGGCCGACCGAGGTTTCAATCATTCCAGGCGGATTGTTTCGGCGCTTGTTCGATGCCGAGCCGGCCGTGCAGAGGTTCGCTCTCGACGCTCTCTGCGGACAGCTCCAGGAACTGATCAGCGAGCTGCATCGGGCGATGACGCGCGGGCTTGAGCAGCGGCTTGCCGGCCTGCTGCTTGCATTGGCGGACGGAAGTGGGGTTGTACTAATGTCGCAAGAGAGGCTTGCTCAGCATCTTGGAACAGAGTGAGAAGTAGTCTCACGTGCCTTCAGAAACCTGGCATCTTCCGGCCGTATCAGCCTATCTCCACGGACCATCACAATCGTCGATCGGCAAGGTCTCCTCAGTTCCGCCGGAATGCTTGATGTCGCGCGAAGCTGGGCCGAAATAAAACGGTAGGTGTAATTCGACAGGCCTTTGCATCGTCTACGTTCGCCTCTTGGGCAGGTAGGCCACCCCTCGACAGTGCGCTGGCTTGACTTTTAGCAAAGCAACGGTCGAACCGTGGAGCTAATCATTTCAGCATCGTTGGAACTAGCAAAGGCCGCACTTCGGTCGCATTGTGCCAAAGTTAGGCCTTGGCTAAGCTTAGAAATAATTGAATATGTAGGGTCACGCCATCGGCACCAGCGGTTGATGGCGCTCAAAGCAAGAGCCCTCGAGACAGGGGACGGGTAGCGCTTCATGGACTACGCTAAGAAATTCGACGACGCGATTGCTGCTCTGCACCGCGAGGGCCGTTACCGGGTATTTGCGGATCTGAAGCGCCGCTGCGGGTCTTTCCCGCACGCCGCCCACTTTGGCGTTCAGAATGGTCCGCGCGACATCACGGTGTGGTGCTCGAACGATTACCTGGGCATGAGCCAGAACCCTAAGGTGCTGGCCGCCATGCATGAGGCGATCGACACCGTTGGCGCCGGCTCTGGCGGCACTCGCAACATTGCCGGCACCACGCACTACCACGTCGAGCTGGAAGCTGAGTTGGCCGACCTGCACCAGAAAGAGGCCGCCCTCCTGTTCACATCGGCGTTTGTCGCTAACGACGCCACGCTCGACACCATCCAAAAGCTTATCCCGGGCACGGTGATCTTTTCAGATGAGAAGAACCACGCCTCGATGATCGCCGGTATCCGCCACGGCGGCGGCATGAAGCACATCTGGCGCCACAACGATCTGGACGACCTGGAAGCACTACTGCAGCAATACCCTAAGGACACGCCCAAGATCATCGCGTTCGAAAGCGTCTACTCCATGGATGGCCACATCGCCCCTATCGCCGCGATCTGCGATCTCGCATACAAGTACGGCGCCATGACCTACCTCGATGAAGTTCACGCCGTCGGCCTGTATGGCCCACGCGGCGGCGGCATTGCCGAGCGCGAAGGTATCATGGACCGAGTCGACATCATCAACGGCACGCTGGCCAAGGGCTTCGGCGTCATGGGCGGTTACATTGCCGCCACCCGGGCCGTCTGCGACGCGATCCGCTCATACGCTTCGGGATTCATCTTCACCACCTCCTTGGCCCCGGCCATCGCCGCCGGCGCGCTTGCCTCGATCCGTCATCTCAAGACGTCAGACTCGGAGCGCCGCACCCATCAAGAACGCGCGGCGACCTTGAAGGCGCATTTGACCGACTCCGGGCTACCTGTGATGGATAACCCCAGCCACATCGTTCCGGTGATGGTCGGCGATCCGGTGCACTGCAAGGCAGTAACCGATGCGCTGCTCGAGCATTACGGCATCTACGTCCAGCCGATCAACTATCCGACCGTGCCGCGCGGTACCGAGCGCATTCGCTTGACACCGGGCCCGCTGCACAATGACGCGCTAATGGACCACCTGGTCAATTCGCTCACCGAGCTTTGGGAACGCTGCCCCGTCGCCAAAGGCCAATACGTCCGGCTCGCCGCCGAATAACCGAGGTTTCGTTCGACCTACAATCCGCCGCCGGCCATGCCCCCCGGGGCCGCAAAAAGCCGTGCGCGGCGTAATGGGCAGCCTGGATTCTGCCTGGTGGGTAGTCTGACCCCTACCCAATGGCCAAAAGCTCCTATTTTTGCTGGTCGAGACACCACTCCGATGCGTAGGTTGATCGCGTTGTCTTGTCCGAAGAGATTAGACGATGGTAGAAGCCTAGCTTCATACAAGCGTCAAAGAACAGCAGCCGCCCGTGGACTGTCCGCTCCATCTGAGCCCGGTGCCAGGCCCACGAACGAAACAACCCGCGCGAAAATGAGGAAGCCCCCATGTCGACAGCAACGGATGCAACCGGCTCCGCAACCAACACGTTCTTCTCCGCAACGCTGGCTGAGAGCGATCCGGAAGTATCCGCCGCGATCGCCAAGGAATTCGACCGCCAGCAGCACGAAATCGAACTGATCGCCTCCGAGAACATCGTTTCCAAGGCGGTTCTCGAAGCCGCCGGTAGCGTCCTCACCAACAAGTACGCCGAAGGCTATCCCGGCCGCCGCTATTACGGTGGATGTCAATTTGTTGATATCGCGGAAGATCTTGCTCGCGATCGCGCCAAAAAGCTGTTCGGATGTGAATTCGCGAACGTTCAGCCGAATTCCGGCAGCCAAGCCAATCAGGGTGTCTTCAATGCACTCCTCAAGCCAGGCGACGCCATCCTGGGCCTCAGCCTCGCTGCGGGCGGTCACCTTACCCATGGCGCGCCGGTCAACCAGTCCGGTAAGTGGTTCCAGGCCTTCCATTACGGCGTCGACCGCGAGACCCACCTGATCGACATGGACGAGGTCCGCCGCGTCGCCAAGGAAAACAACGTCAAGTTGGTTATCGCTGGCGGCTCCGCTTACCCGCGGAAAATTGACTTTGCTGCCTTCCGCCAGATTGCCGATGAGGTTGGTGCCTACTTCCTGGTTGATATGGCCCACTTCGCCGGTCTCGTTGCCGCCGGGCTCTATCCAAACCCGTTCCCGCACGCCCACGTGGCAACCACCACAACCCACAAAACGCTCCGTGGGCCCCGTGGCGGTATGATCCTGACCAACGACGGCGACTTGGCCAAAAAGTTCAATTCGGCTATCTTTCCGGGCATTCAGGGCGGTCCGCTGATGCATGTCATCGCAGCAAAGGCGGTCGCCTTCGGCGAAGCCCTGCGGCCTGACTTTAAGGTCTACTCACAAAACGTCATGGATAATGCCAAGGCGATGGGTGAAGTGCTTGTTGGCGAGGGCTTCGACCTGGTCTCCGGCGGCACGGATTCCCACCTCATTCTCGTTGACCTCCGGCCCAAGAGGCTCACCGGCAACATCTCCGAAAAGTCGCTCGAGCGGGCCCACATCACCTGCAACAAGAATGGCGTGCCGTTCGACCCGGAAAAGCCGATGGTCACTTCCGGTATCCGCCTTGGCGCCCCTGCCGGCACCACACGCGGCTTTGGTGTTGCCGAGTTCCAGCAGATCGGCCGCATGATCTCAGAAGTCCTCGACGGCCTGGCTGCCAATGGCGAAGAAGGCAACGCCACTGTTGAGGCGAAAGTGAAGGAAGACGCGATTGCCCTGTGCAAGCGCTTCCCGATCTACTCCTGATCCGCAACCTGCCTGGGGGTGACAATAAATCCCCAGGCGTCCGCCGACTTGCCTCTGGTAGCGCGCCGATCTGACGTTAATATCGGAGCCCAGCCGCGTTGCTCAACCAACGCGGCTGGGCCTTTTTTATTTGCGGAGACTCATGGATGCGGTGCCCGTTTTGCGGCTGCGAGGACACACAGGTCAAGGACAGCCGCCCGACCGAAGAGAATTCGGCGATCCGGCGGCGCCGCGTCTGTCCTGATTGTGCCGGCCGCTTCACCACGTTCGAGCGTGTGCAGTTGCGCGAACTCACGGTGCTCAAGCGATCCGGCCGCAAGGTCCCCTTCGATCGAGACAAGCTGGTGAACTCCGTCACCGTCGCACTCCGCAAGCGGCCGATTGAGGCGGATCGCGTCGAACGCATGGTTTCAGGCATCGTCCGCCAGCTCGAAGCCTGCGGCGAAAGCGAGATCGCCTCTTCGATGATTGGCGAACTGGTCATAGATGCCTTGCGCGGCCTCGACCCTGTTGCCTACGTTCGTTTTGCTTCCGTCTACCGGGATTTCCGCGAAGCCGCTGATTTTGAAAGCGTACTTGGAGAAATCGCCCGTGACGCCATTCCGCACGGGGAAGGCCAGTTGAACGGTGATGCTGAAACAACCGCCAAGCCCGCAGAGCGCAAAACGGCACGGGTCAGTAAAGCCCAGGCCCAGAAAGCAAAGACGCCCAACGCCAAGACGTCCGACGAGACGCATTGATCCTTGCAAGATACAGTTCATAGCGATGAGTTCGACCGGCATATGATGGCGCTGGCGCTGCGTGCCGCCCGATCGGGTCTTGGCACAACCGCCCCCAATCCGTCGGTTGGTGCGGTCATCGCCGATGAGTGTACCGGCGAAGTCATCGCAACCGGCACCACCGCCCCTGGCGGACGGCCCCATGCCGAACCGCTGGCCATTGCGCAAGCTGGCAAGCGCGCCCGCGGCAAAACCATGTACGTGACCCTTGAGCCGTGTTCCCATTTCGGCCGGACGCCGCCTTGTGTTAACGCCATCCTGGAAGCTGGCTTGAGCCGTGTTGTGCTGGCTCAGGAGGACCCTGATCCCCGCGTGTCCGGACGCAGCCTCGGCATCTTGCGCGCCGCCGGAGTAGCGGTCAGACGTAGCGTACTTAGCGCTGAAGCGCGCTGGCTCACGCGCGGCCACATCGTCCGGGTCACCGAGCGCCGGCCCTTCATCCAGATGAAACTCGCCGTCGGCTCAGACGGCCTGGTCCCAAGGGGCAAGGCTGGCACGCCGCTTTTTGTGACAGCTGACATCGCCCGCGCCCACGGCCATATGCTCAGGGCGCAAACAGATGCGATACTCGTTGGTGGCGGCACGGTCCATGACGACGATCCAGACCTCACCTGCCGCCTGCCTGGCCTCGCGCACCAATCGCCGATCCGGGTTGTTCTGGCCGGAGAGCGCTTGCCGCCGCTCACCAGCAAGCTGGTCGCCTCGGCCTCTGGCGCTCCGGTATGGATCATGGCAACGCCCCGAACGCTGACCGGCGCCGGCGGCACCGCCGCGCAGCTCAGGAACGCCGGTTGTAGACTGTTCGAGATCACTGAGGTCAGCGCTCGGCCCTGGTTGCCGGCGGTTTGCGAAGCTCTGGTCGCCGAAGGCGTGACACGGCTTCTTGTCGAGGGTGGTCCGACGCTGTGGCGCGCCTTCGCGCAGGCCGGACTGGCCGATGAGGTGCTGCTGTTTCGGGCAGGTATGGCCGCTTCCGCCAACCCCGGATGGCTGAAAACGCCGGGCTTGCTTCGCCAAATCCTGCCCGGCCTGATGCTCAGGCCCGTTGACCGGCGCGCCGTCGGGCCCGATGAGATGCTAACGTTTCACCACGACCGTTCGACTTGAGAGGATAAGAGGCAACGATGTTTACGGGAATTGTCACAGACATAGGCAGCGTAGCGTCGCGCGACGGCGGCCGCTTTCAGATCGCCTCCGCTTACCCCGTCGCATCAGTCGAAGTCGGCGGTTCGATTTGTTGCGACGGGGTATGTTTGACCGTGACGAGCGTCGAACCGCGCGGCGAAGGCTGCCGTTTCTCCGTCGACGTCTCCAATGAGACGTGTTCGAAGACGACCCTTGATGAATGGCAGCCCGGCCGCCGCATCAATTTGGAGCGTTCCTTGACATTGGGAGCGGAGATGGGAGGACATGTTGTCCTTGGGCACGTTGACGGTCTGGTCTCAATCGTCGACATCCGGCAAGATGGTGAGTGTGGCCGCTACTCATTTGAGGCCCCCGAGCACTTGTCGCTATACATCGCCCCCAAAGGCTCCATCGCGCTTGACGGCACGTCGCTGACGGTCAACGAGGTGAGTGCCAACCGCTTTGGTGTCAATCTGATCCCGCATTCGTTACAGGTGACGACATGGGGTGAGAAAAAAGTCGGTGACCATGTCAATCTCGAGGTTGATGTTTTCGCCCGCTACGTGGCCCGCCTGATGGAGTTTCGACAGTGACCGACCTGGCCGCCGAAGATGTGCAGTCCGCGCCGTTGGCCACGACCGCCGAGCTCGTCGAGGAAGTGCGCAATGGACGCATGGTTGTTTTGGTCGACGCGGAAGACCGCGAGAACGAAGGCGACCTCATCATCCCGGCTCAGATGGCGACGCCGGACGCGGTCAACTTCATGGCCCGATATGGCCGCGGCCTGATCTGTCTGGCGATGACGCGTGACCGCGCCTCCGATCTTGGTCTCAGCGAAATGGTCCGCTCCAACCAGTCGCGCAACCGGACGGCCTTCACCCAGTCGATCGAGGCCCGCGACGGAATATCGACCGGCATCTCCGCCCACGACCGCGCGCTGACCATCGCCACCGCGATTGATCCGACAAAGGGCGCTGATGCAATTGTCTCGCCTGGGCATGTCTTTCCATTGATCGCGCGCGACGGTGGTGTCTTGATTCGAGCGGGCCACACCGAAGCCTCAGTCGACCTTGCCCGCATGGCGGGGCTCAACCCCGCATCTGTGATCTGCGAGATTATGAATGACGATGGCACCATGGCGCGTCTGCCCGACCTCAGGGTGTTTGCGCGTCACCACGGGCTGCAGATAGGCACTATCGAGGACATGATAGCCTATCGCTTGCGCCACGACCGCATTGTCACTCAGGTCGCCGAGACCACCGTGCGCAGCGCCTACGACGATGACTTCCGCATGCATGTCTACGAAACAAGCGTCGAGCCTGCTGAACATATCGCCTTCGTAAAGGGCGACTTGTCTGCACCGGGCCCGGTCCTTGTACGCGTCCATGCGGTCAATGTAATGACCGACCTTGCGGGCCTCGGCACTGACGCGGAATGCGGCCTGGTGGAACGGTCCTTGCGCACGATAAGCGCCGAGAGACGCGGCGTCTTAGTCCTGATCCGCGACGTGCGTCCGCGCGCTGTCTCGGAGTGGCTCTCCGATCGTGGCGGGCCTAAGGAAAAAAAATCTGATGAACAACGCAAATCGCGGCAAGTTGAAATCGGCGTTGGTTCGCAGATCCTGGCCGATCTCGGTGTCGAAGACATGATCTTGTTGACGAATTCCCCGCAACATAACTACGTCGGGCTGGAAGCCTTCGGACTGCGCATCACCAACACGCGCGAGATCGGTTGAATGGAATGACATGACAGAAAGCTCTGAACAAGCCGAGACGCGGGCTAACCCTCATATACTGATCATTTCCGCGCCCTATTATGAGGATGTTGCCTCACTGTTGTTGCAAGGCGCGATGAGTGTCCTCGACGCGCGCGGCATTAGCTATGAGCTGGTGACCGTCGCGGGGGCCTTGGAGATCCCGCAGGCTTTTGCAGCAGCCGTAGAAGCTGGTGCGGTGCCGCGTCGTTCGCCCGTCGAAGGCCGGTTCGATGGTGTTGTCGTGCTCGGCTGCGTTATCCGCGGCGAGACTTCGCATTACGATGTGGTCGTCAACAACACCAATCACTGGCTGATGGACATTGCGATTAGCGAAGCCATTCCCGTCGGCAACGCCATCCTGACTGTCGACACGAAAGAGCAAGCGATGAAAAGGGCGAACGGACGCGAGGGCAAAGGTGGAGAAGCCGCGCGCGCATGCGCCGGACTGATTGAATTGCAGCGCGGGTTCCTGGCCGAAAGCGACAGTCTATGGGCCGACCATTCATGACGGCCTCCACCAGAGATAAAAAACCCAAGCCACCCGCGCAAGCCGCTCGCAGCGCCGCGCGCATCGCCGCTTCGCAGGCGCTCTACCAAATGGATCTTGCTGGCGCCGACGTCACCGACGTGATCCGCGAGTTCACCACTTTGCGCTTCCCCAATTCGGAAGTTGGAGAAACCATCGCGGGGGCAGATGCTGCGTTTTTTGCCGAGCTCTTGCGTGGCGTTGTGCGTCGTCAACGTGACCTCGACCCGATGATCGATGAACAGCTTGCCAGCGGCTGGCGCCTGCAGCGCATCGACTCGATATTGCGGGCCATCCTGCGTTCGGGCGCTTTCGAATTGGTCGAGCGCCTCGATGTTCCAGCGCGAGTGGTCATCAACGAGTACATAGATGTGGCCCACGCATTCTTTAACGAAGATGAACCCAAAGTCGTGAACGGCGTTCTCGACCGGCTCGCCCATCGGCTTCGTCCCGCAGAGTTCGAAAATGGTGGAGCCAGACCGGAACGAAACGCCAAAAACTGACCCCCGGCGATGGCTGAGAACGAACAGCAGATGATCCGGCGCCTGTTGGCGCCCTTGGCTTCTGGCCTGGACGGCGCTCTGGGCTTGGAGGACGATGCCGCCCTGCTGACGCTCCCGGAGGGATGCGAATTCGTCGTCACCATGGACACGCTGATCGATGGCGGACACTTCCTCTTCGATGGAACGCCGCATTCAGCAGAGCTCGCCGCAAGAAAGGCGCTCGCCGTCAACGTCTCCGACCTTGCCGCAAAGGCAGCCGATCCTTTCGCCTACTTCTTGTCGATTGCTTTGCCTGCCGGCCACGAGTCCTGGCTCGACGGCTTCGTCACTGGGCTCCGGGCGGCCCAGCTCGATTGGAGCCTGCAACTCGCTGGTGGGGACACGGTCGGCACGCAAGGTCGCTTCACCGTAACCATTACAGCAGTCGGCGCGGTCCCCAAGGGGCGGATGGTCCGCCGCAGCACGGCACGTGCCGGAGACGTCCTGTTTGTCACAGGCACGATCGGTGATGCCGTTGCCGGCTTGTCGCTGGCGCAAGGCACCGAGGAGCAAAACAAAGCCTGGCGCGGACATCTTGGCGATGAGGGCATCGCCGATTTGCTGGCGCGCAGCAGAACACCGGCGCCGCGCGTGAAACTCATCCCCGCGTTACGGCGCTACGCCAACGCGGCCCTCGACATCTCCGACGGGCTGGCTCTTGATGCATCGCGCCTGGCCGACGCGAGCGGCCTGGCCGTAGAGATTGACGGCCCCAAAGTGCCGCTCTCCAAACCAATCCGCTTGCTCATCCACTCGGCAGAATTGTCCTTGGCCGATATCGTGAGCGGCGGAGACGATTATGAAATACTTGCCGCGGTCGCACCCGAAAACGCCGTCGCATTCTCCGAAATGGCAACGGCCGCCGGCCAAAGTGTCTCGAAAATAGGCGGGCTGTCGGAAGGATCCGGACTCACCGTATGCGGCGGCGGGGGAGAAACAGTATCTATGAAGAAGTTGGGGTGGGATCATCTTACCCGGTCAAGTTAACAGGCAAGATAAATCAGGTTGAGCCTGCGGTACCCACGGGACTTTTGCCTCAAGCTTCGGCCACGCAAAATTGAGTGGGATTAGACCTCAAGAGCTTGATCCGGCGTCTTTGTTTAGCCACATGAGTTGTGGCTAGGTGGAACGACTCATTCGCCCACCGGTCTGGTCGTGCGGTGGGTCGGAACGCAACCAAATCATTATGTAGGGGCCGATGGGCAGCGAGCGCACCAAGAAGGCGTTCTTCGAAACCAGGCGCAGTGTTCTCCGGCATTCCTTGGGGCTTGCCGCGGCGACGGGTATGTTGCCCCTAGCGCGCAGCGCGCACGCCCAAAGCGATGCCTGGTGGCAATCGATTATCGGTCAGGGTTCGGAAGATGACGGTCCAGCAAACCCCGCGCGCCGCAAGAAGTACGAACTTGGCGATCTTCGCACGGGTGATACACCTTGGCTCAGCGATGTGACCCTTCAGGCGACCCGCGACGCCATTCAGCTTTACCGCAAGATCGTCAACCGGGGCGGCTGGCCGGAGGTGCCAGGCCCGCGCTCAATTCGTCCTGGCGATTACGACGAACGCGTAACGCTTCTGCGTAAACGGCTTCGCGCCACCGGAGATATGCCACCGGGCAGCAGTTACTACGAGAGTTATGAATTCGATGCTCAAGCCGAGCAGGCGGTCGCCAATTTCCAGCGCCGCCATGGCCTTCGTATTACCCGGCGCGTCGACCGTGCGACATTCGCCGCCCTCAACGTCACGGCAGGGATGCGCCTGCAGCAGCTGGAACTCAATTATCGACGCATTCAGCACATGCTGAACGAGCGTGTCGACGACCGCTATGTTTTAGTAAACCCAGCAGCTTTCCAGCTTGAAGCGGTTGAAAGGTATGAAGTCCAGCAACGCCACCGCGTCATCGCCGGCCGTCCCGAACGTCAAACGCCGGAGATCCGCGCCACCATTAAGGGCCTCAATTTCTTCCCCTATTGGCGGGTCCCGATGAGCGTCGCTCGTTACGATCTCGTGCCGCGTATGAAAAAGGACCCCGGCTACCTCGATCGCGAGCGCATTCGCGCTTTCCGCGGCAGTTATGATGGCGAAGAGATCCCCATTTCTGAAATCGATTGGCACAACGTCGATCACAAACAGATCAAGTTCCGCCAGGATCCGGGCGACTGGAACGCCTTGGGTCTCGTGCGCATCAACATGCCAAACCCCGACATCGTCTACATGCACGACACGCCTATGAAGAAGCTGTTTGGCCAGGCGAGCCGGGCTTACTCCGCAGGTTGCGTTCGGGTGCAGAATGTCATGGACCTTGTCGAGTGGCTCGCGAAATACGAACTGGGCTGGGAGCAGCCTGGCCGTGCCAGTGCGGTGCTCGAAGTCGGCCAGCCACTCGATCTGGAATTTAACCGCCCCGTTCCCGTGATTTTTACTTACATTACCGCCTGGGGTGAGCCAGATGGTGCCGTCCAGTTCCGCCGCGATATCTACAACCGCGATGGCGCGCGCGCCTTTGCGGGTGATATGGACGACGATGAAGCCAAGCTTCCACAGGACTACAAGTCATTGAGTCCGTAGTATCCGAAAACGGAAGCCGGGAAGCAACGAGACGGCTTGGCAGCCGATATGACCGATTCAAAGATCCTGTCGCCGATGGCGCGAGCGCTGAAAGAAGCTGAAGCGGCAGCAAGGCGCGGCGAGGTACCCGTTGGCGCAGTCATCGTCAGCAATGGCGATGTCATTGCCAGCGCTGGCAACCGTACCCGCGAGTTACGAGATCCTACCGCTCATGCGGAAATCCTGGCGTTGCGCGCAGCCTGCGCTCACCAACACTCAGAGCGTATCGCCGACTGCGATCTGTACGTCACGCTGGAACCCTGCCCAATGTGTGCCACGGCAATTTCATTCGCCCGCATTCGCAGGCTCTACTACGCGGCCAGCGATCCAAAGGGTGGCGGGGTTGAACATGGAGCGCGGGTCTTTTCACAGACCACGTGCCATCACGCACCCGAGCTTTACACCGGCATGGAAGAAGACCGCGCCGCGGGCCTACTCCGTAGATTTTTTTCCGCGCGCCGCGACTGAATACTAGCGCCGTGAGCCACAGTTACTCACGAGACCCTTCATTCCCCAACAGCCGCTGCGCCAGCCGCGCGCGTTTCGTCTCGCCAGGCTCATCCAAGGCTTTCTGCGGCTCGTCGATCGCTTCCAGCGTTTCCGCCGACAACACGCGCTCAAGCTTCTGCCGAAGCTCAGCTTTGGCCGGCGCGGCCGCCTCCAGCACCTGCTCGAGCTTGTGGAACTCAAGCACGTGGAAATGTCCGACATCAACGTCGACAAGGACATCGGGCTGTCGCGAAAGGAGCTTCTCGCGCACGATCGTGTATTGCAGGATCTGCAGCGAAGCGATGAGAGCTTCGGTGGCCTTGGGTAGACTGCGGTCGCCGGGTAGCCGACCCGCTCCCGAGACGTTGACGGCAACGAGGATGTCGGCCTCTCCAGAGATAACGTCGAACGGCAGCGGATTGACAAGTCCGCCATCCATTAGAGCGCGGTCTTCGCTCATCACTGGAGAAAACAACACCGGCAGTGCCATGCTTGCGGCAACGGCACTCCTCGTCGAGCCGCTACTAAGGACCACTTGGTCCTGCGTAAAGAAATCCGCCGCCACGACCCGAAACGGAATTGCGAGATCCTCAAAGTTTGCGGCCAGCCGCCTGGGCATTACGATATCGAGCAGCGCCTCCGGATTGAGCAGAGCCGAACGCAACTGCAGAACGTTGAGAACGCGGCCAAGGGGTTCCTTCCGGGCCATGAAGAACTGCCGTACCAGTTCAAACCGGCTGCGCAACAGCTCCTCTGTATGGGCGCGAATCTGAGCAGCTGAATACCCCGAGGCGTAGGCAGCACCGAAAATAGCACCAATGGATGTACCGGCGATGATCTTCGGCCGGATGCCCATTTCATCGAAAACCTCGAGCATGAGGATATGCGCTAGTCCACGCGCCCCACCGCCGCCGAGCGCAAGGCCGATGGTCGGCTTACGCATCAGCTCGCGAGAACCCGTTTGGCGGTTCGCCCTGGTCGTCAGCCGCTGTGTGCTTTCGTCAGTCATTTCTTTAACGGCACCGGTACATTTCGGTCTGGTGCTAGACATCCGTTTTGACGATGCTGGCTTCGGCTGAAACCAGTAGCAGGTCAAGAAAACACTCCGCCATCCAGCCGGCTATTGGGCATCGAACGCGCCGATATTGGCCTTATGGTGACTGGGTTGGTGGCCATGGCATGAATTGAATGTTGCCACCAGGATAAGAGCCGGAGATTCAGTCGTCCGATTGCTCCCGGGCGATTGCCCGCCAGCCGATATCCGAACGGCAGAACCCGCCTGGCCAGTCGACCTTCTCGATCGCCGCATAAACCCGCGCTCTGGTTTCGGCGACACTTGCCCCGCGCGCCGTGACATTGAGCACCCGCCCGCCATTAGCAACCAGTCGTCCCTCTGCGTCGCGTGCCGTTCCGGCGTGGAAGATCATCACGTCGGGGTCCTGAGCGGCTTGATCCAGGCCTTCGATTTCCGTGCCCTTTGTGGGCGTGCCGGGATAGCCTTCAGCGGCCATGACAACGCTCAGCGCCACCCCATCGTCCCAACCCAGCGACACCTCATCGAGGGTGCCTCTCGCAGCTGCATCGAGGACATCCAGTACCTGCGGACGCTCCACTCGCATCATCAGCACTTGCGCTTCCGGATCGCCAAAACGGACGTTGTATTCAATGAGCTTCGGCCCATCCCGTGTGATCATCAGGCCGGCGTAGAGTACCCCCTGATAAGGCATGCCCTGCTTGCGCAGTTCATCGACGGTCGGCTGAATGATTTCTTGAAGCGTCTTCTCAATGACCTCGTCGGTCATTACCGGAGCAGGTGAATAGGCACCCATGCCGCCCGTATTGGGCCCGGTATCACCGTCGCCGACCCGCTTGTGATCCTGCGCTGTGGCAAGCGGCAGGATGCTGGTTCCGTCGCATACCACAAAGAAGCTGGCTTCTTCACCGACAAGAAATTCCTCGATCACGACCGATGCACCGGCAACGCCGAACTTGCCGCCAAAGCATTCATCAACGAATTGGTTGGCATCCTCTCGCGTTTCAGCGATTGCAACGCCTTTACCAGCTGCCAGGCCATCAGCCTTGATCACCACCGGCAACGGATGCACCTCAATGTAGGCCTTGGCAGCCTTCGTGTCAGCGAAGCTACGATAGCCTGCGGTTGGAATATCCGCCGCTGCGCACAGGTTCTTTGTGAACGCTTTCGAACCTTCCAACTGCGCGGCCGCCTTGCCCGGCCCAAAACAGCGCAGACCCGCGGCCCGCAGATCATCAGCCAGGCCGGCGACAAGAGGGGCTTCTGGGCCAACCACCACCAGCTCGACCGCGTTGAGCCGGCAAAAGTCAACGACCGCCGTATGGTCCGAAATATCGATTGTCACACAGTTGGCCACTTCCAAGATGCCGGGATTGCCCGGTGAGCAGAACAGCGTTGTAAGTCTCGGACTGGCGGAGATCGCCCAGGCTAGCGCGTGTTCACGCCCGCCGCCGCCGATCAATAGAACGTTCATAGTGGATTTTTCCAGGACCTTTGCCGCGACTTGTGCCTCGGCTTCTGATTGCCAAGATTCGATGGTGTATCATTGCGGCGGCTAGAAACAAATCAGGACTGATTCGTGCCCGAACCTCCAAGCACAGGCGCTCTGCTGCCAGATGAGGCACAACCCGAGACCGGGAACGCGCCCGAGTTCACGGTTTCCGAACTTTCCGGCGCCATCAAGCGAACGCTGGAGAGCGGCTTCGAGCACGTCCGTGTGCGCGGTGAATTGGGTCGGATTTCACGACCCGCCTCAGGGCACGTTTATCTCGACCTCAAGGACGAACGCAGCGTCATAGCTGGCGTAATGTGGCGCGGGATGACGAGTCGGCTTCGCTTCCAGCCCGAACAGGGCATGGAGGTTGTCGCGACCGGCCGGCTGACCACGTTCCCAGGCCAGAGCAAATACCAACTTGTCATTGAATCGATGCAGCCGGCCGGCGTCGGCGCGCTCATGGCGTTGCTGGAGGCCCGCAAGAAGCAGCTGGCCGCCGAAGGCCTGTTTGATGACTCCTGCAAGAAGCCGTTGCCGTTTCTGCCGAGGGTTGTCGGCATCATCACCAGCCCGACCGGAGCCGTCATTCGCGACATGCTGCACGGCTTCGAAGAGCGCTTTCCCACGCGCGTTGTAGTTTGGCCGGTGCGCGTACAAGGCGAAACCTGCGCCGCCGAGGTGGCCGCCGCGATCCGTGGCTTCAACGGCCTGTTGCCCGGCGAAAAAGTGCCGCGTCCCGACGTCATCATTGTCGCGCGCGGAGGCGGCAGCCTTGAGGATTTATGGGGCTTCAACGAGGAAGTCGCCGTCCGCGCAGCCGCCGAAAGCGAGTTACCGCTAATCTCCGCTGTTGGTCATGAGACCGACTGGACGCTGATTGACCTTGCCGCTGATGCCCGCGCGCCGACACCCACCAAAGCCGCCGAATGGGCCGTTCCCAAACACACCGAGTTACTGGAACGGCTGCTCCAGACCGGCGAACGCCAACGTATCGCAGTACGCCGCGGACTGGAAAGTGCCCGCGACCGGTTGAAGGCGGCGGGCCGCGGTTTGCCCCGGCGCGATGCCCTGTTCGCCGAGCCCCGTCAGCGACTTGATCGCGCTGAACACCGCCTGGCAACTGCTCTCGTAGCCTTCACGAACCGCAGCGGCTTGCGATTGACCCGCGTCGTCACGCGATTGTCACCGCGTTTATTGTCGGCGCGGATCTCAGGTTGCCGTGAAGCGCTTGCCGGATTCGACAATCTTGGCCGGCAGGCCTTGATGCGGACCACCAGTGGGCGCCGCGTTCGCCTCGAAGGCACCGTCGGCAGATTGCGGCCGTCCGCTCTGAGGAGCCGTTTGAGCCAATCCGCTGACCGCGTCGCTGTGTTGGAGGCCCGCGCGCGCCAGGCCTTCGTTAACAGCCACACGTCGCGGCGCCAGCGGCTCGCCTCTTTAACCAAACTATTGCAGAGTCTCAGCTATCACGGCGTTTTGGCGAGAGGTTTCGCACTGGTGCGAGATCAGACCGGCGCTATGGTGCGCCGGTCGGAAGGTTTGCACCCCGGTCATAACGTGGAGATTGAATTTTCCGACGGCCGCGTTGCCGCCCGCGTGCTTGAAGCTTCGCGTCAGCGGCGCGACGAGCCGGGCCCGACGACCGCGGGAAGCGCGCCAGAAGACAAGGCCGGACCTGCCGACGGGGAGGCTCGCCGTCCGACCCGCAAGGGCCGTGGTCCAGACCAGGGCACGCTGTTTTGATCGACGAAGGGGCGTCAACCGTACCAATGTTGACCTTTGTGGGGGCATTAGCCGCGCCGACGTGCCTTGACGATGGCGCCAGGAAGGGCGATCAAGGAACGCTGCGCAATAGTGCCGGATTCTTTTGCTTGAGCACCGAGATGGGAGGGGAAAAATGAACCGTTTAGAGACTTTGTTTGGTCTCAAAGGCGAAGCCACGGTTCGCTACCTGGATGGCGAATTCCAGGTTATTTCACCGGGTGATTTCGTGCGCTGCGCGGTCACCGGAAAACCTATTTCCTTGGACAATCTCAGATATTGGAGTGTTGAACACCAAGAGGCTTATGTAAACGCGCAAGTCTCATACAAGAGGTTCATGGAGCACCGCAAACGCGCCGCGAAGTGAGGCTCTCTCGCCAACGTTCCCCTAGGCTGAAGCTTTGTCCTTCACAGAGAGCCCTTGGATTATCGCTTCCAGCCTAGCTAGGTCACGCGGCTCCATCGTCAATTGGATTCCTAACACCCGTGTTGTCTGGGCGAGCCTTCCACAAGCACCACTGCGACCCTTGAGCCGCGCCAGGTCCTTTTCCGTCGTCACCAGTTGAGCGTCCGATGCGGCCGCCAGATCGAGCAGCTCCTGTGCCTCCATGTTGGTGAAGTCGTGGTGGTCTTTGAAGGCGCGTGCCGAGATCACTTTTGCGCCGACGTCGCCGAGTGAGGCTGTGAAACGCGCCGGATTGCCAATTCCTGAGAAAGCTACAACGCGCATACCGCTTAGCGATCCAGCGGCCTCATTGGGAGTTACGGCGGCCGACAGCACAGGTCCGGGAAACGCACCTTTGAGCTCCCGCAGAACTGATCCGCTTGCATCACCGTTGACGACCACCGCATCCACCAGTCCGAACTGGAAATCGATCGGCGCGCGCAACGGCCCGGCGGGAATGACCTCCCCGTTGCCGAGTCCTCGAACCGCATCCACAACGGCGATACTTAGGGCTTTCGCGAGTGACGGATTTTGCAGACCGTCATCCATGATGATGTGGCTTGCCATCGGCGAGGCCTCGATCTCCTGCGCACCTTTGGCGCGGTCCCGCGCCACCATGGTCGGTGCGCAGTCCGCCAGCAGCAAGGGCTCGTCGCCAACGTCACTGGCCAGGTCAGCGCTTGGATTGACCCACACCGGTCCGGTCTTTCGTCCCGAGTATCCTCGTGTCAGAAAAGTGGGCTTGGCGCCGCGTTCCTTCAGCAGTGTGGCGATCATCAGTGATAGAGGAGTCTTGCCCGTTCCGCCGGCCGTGAAGTTGCCGACGCAGATCACCGGTAGTCTTGATTGATAAGGTTTTGCATTACGCAGGCGCCGTTGCGCCGCCCAGCCAAAAAGCCCCGATATCGGACGCAGCGCCCTGACACGCAGGTCATCCTCACTGGCACCATACCACCAGGGGGGCTCCTCAAGAGGCACAGTCCAACTCCTTCCGGTCGACCTCTGGCTCCGGCAGTCGCGCGATGAGCGCTGCAACCGTCGTTTCCAGCGCGCCAGTCATTTCGTTCAGCGCGTCGTCGGCCTTGGTGCGTTGTTCCTCAAGCGTGGCCGCTTCGCCCAGCAGCGTGATCACCGCTTGCGCAAGGTCTTCTGCTGTGGTCACCTCCTGAGCCCCGCCCTTGGCCAGCAACGCTTCGAAGATATCGACGAAATTTCTGCGATATGGGCCGGTGAGTACGGCCGCCCGATGCCGTATCGCCTCGACTGGGTTTTGCCCGCCTTTGTCGACCAGAGAACCACCGATGAGGGCAACTGGCGAAAGGGAATAAAGTGTTCCCAGCTCTCCGATGGTGTCGGCGACGTAAACATCGGTTGTGGCATCGGGTAGCTGCCCTAGCGAGCGCAGCGCCACGGCAAGTCCCCTCTCTTTCAACATGTCAGCGATGGCCGCCCCGCGCTCAGGGTGGCGTGGAGCGATAATCGAGAGTAACCCGTCGTGAACCGCGGCGATGCGAAAATGGGCATCCGCTACGATCTCGTCTTCGAGATTGTGGGTGCTGGCCGCGATGTAGCTCTTGCGGTCATTGAGCGCCGCTTTGAGTTCTTCGTAGGCGCGCAGGTCAAGTGGCAGCGGGGGTGCGTCGATCTTCAGGTTGCCGGCCACTTCGACCCGCCGCGCGCCCAGTTCGGCAAACTGTCTGGCAAAGCGCGCATTCTGTGACAGAACCAAGTTGAACCTGTTGAACAAAGGCACCGACACGCCCGGCTGCCGCCGCCATCTTTGGAAGCTGCGTTTCGACATGCGCGCGTTAATCAACACCAAAGGGATGTCACGCGCTGCAGTCTCGATGATCAGATTCGGCCAAATCTCCGACTCGGTAAAAACCGCGGCGTCGGGCCGCCAGTGGTCGATGAAATCGCGGGCGAACTTCGGCACATCCAGGGGAACGAATTGGTGGATAGCAGTGTCACCAAGCCGATCTTCGGCCAGCCGTGCCGACGTCAGTGTACCTGTCGTCAGCAGGAAGCGTAGATCGGGGCGCCGCGCGCGCAAGCTCTCGATTACCGGTAGGATCGCATTTGTTTCACCGACGCTCGCTGCGTGCAGCCAGAGCAGTGCACCCTTGGGCCGCTCTATTTCGGATTCACCGAATCGTTCAGCGCGCCGCGCTAGAACCTCTTTTCCTTGGCGCTCGCGATAGCCGAGCACCAGCGGAGCGGCGATCTGTAGGGCCCGCGTGCCTGCCCGGTAGGTCTTGAGGCCAAGGCCAACCGGCAACGGCGCAAGTTTTGGATCTCGTCCGCCTGGTGGCGTGGCGCGTGTCGGATCGGCGCCAACCAGGGCATAGGCCCGTTCGGTCGTTTCGTTGAGGTCCGCCTCAAGTTGCCTGCGCAGAGCTTCAAGCTCCTCAGGTGAGGCATGACGCGGAACGAAAATCGGGCTGCCCATAGCAAAGCCAAGTTTGCCGTAGGGCAGGTTGAACGTCAGTCGGCTCCAGGTGTTGAGCGCGTGGTAACGAGACGTTGCAGCCGCCAGTGGGAGAATCGGCCGCCCGGAAAGCCTGGCAAGCGTGATAATGCCCTCACCGGCTCGCCGGGCGGGTCCTGGCGGGACATCCGCAGTGATGACGACGCTTGAGCCTTCTTTCAAAGTCGAAAGCGACGCCTTCAGCGCATACGCACCACCACGATCCTTGCGGCGTCCTCCTGCACCGGCACCGCGAATCAGCTCGACGCCGATTCGCCGCATGGCTTCACCGATTAGTTCAGCGTCGCCGTGACGCGCCACCATGGCTGAGAATTTCAGGCTCTCCGGCCGGCACGCGGCCAGCATCATGAATTGGCCATGCCAGCAAGCGCAGATCGCTGGATGCTGTGTGATGAAGGTTTCCTGCATGTCCGGCGGATCGAACCGATGCTCGCAGGTACGCTCGACCATGCCAATAAACCGCGCCAGGTTTGCACCGCCCGCCCTCATCAGCTTGGATTTCATGCTTTTCGTCAGTGCCATGGACGGCTTCACCTTCGGCGCTGGGCGTAACTTTATATTGAGCTGATCCGATTCGAAAAGTGCGGCTCTCGGTGAGCCGGCGCCATCATGTCGGCGATCGGGAAGGTCAAAATTCTGGGGTTAATTAGCCACACTGTGACGCAAGACTGACATCCCTTGCCGTGTTCTCCAATACCGCATAATAGCGACCGGTTAGCAATGTGCGCTAATTGCATGTAGGTTGGAGGTCCGGCCCTTTGGGAGGGTTTTCCATGACGGGCATTAGCGGTGCCCGGTATAGGCGGGCCTGATGATTTGAAATCAGCGGCGCAAGGGTCGGCGAATTGGGGTCGAAGTTCAAGGTTCATCTGACTTACAGCGTCGTCCTTATAGTGTTGAAGATGAGCCTGGACAACGGGCGGCATGGATTGGGAACACAGCGCACTTGGCGATCGGCAGGTAATGGCGGGACTGGCCAAAAGATATAAACGCGCCGTGAAGCGCGTCAGCATGGCATGGCGCACGGGGCTCATAAATCACAGCCCGGACTGGATGCGCCGGCTGTTTGGACCGACGGCAATCATTTGGATATGCTGTTGATGGATCATGGCATTTTCAGGCTCGCCTATCTCAACAGGCATGCCCTGGCCCAGGACGCTTGGCGCAGTGCCCAGCCCGCACCCCACCATTTTCGGCGTTTCAAGCACGATGGGGTGAAGACGATTGTCAATCTTCGCGGCGAACGAATGTGCGGCAGCTATTGGCTCGAAAAGCGGATGTGTGACGAATTGGGCCTTGAGCTGATCAATTTCCAGGTCCGTTCGCGGGCTGCGCCGACGGTCGACGAGGTTCGCCGGGTCAAGGCATTGTTCCAGCGCATTGAATACCCGATGCTGATGCACTGCAAATCAGGCGCCGACCGGGCCGGATTGATGAGTGTGCTGTATCGGCATTTTCGCGAGGGCATGCCGATTGAAAAGGCCAAGGAGGAACTCTCCTTGAAGTACGGCCATATCCGTCAGGCGGATACGGGGATCCTGGATTATTTCTTCGAGCGCTATATCGCCGACAATTTAGAGCAGCCGATCGCATTCATGGATTGGGTCGAGACCCGCTATGATTCCGAAGAGGTTACCGACACCTTCAAGTCGAACGGCTGGGCGAACCGCTTTGTGGATAGTGTTCTGCAGCGGGAATAACCGCCTGCCGCCTCGGTTTCATTCACGGCCCGTAGCTGTGCTGTCCTCTACTTCCACTGTCGCTTCAGGTTCCGACATCAGCTGAGCTTGAGCCAGCTGGGCATAGCGCCCATCGCGGCCGATCAGCTCGCTGTGTCGGCCCGTCTCGGCGATGCGGCCGTCTTCCATGACGCAGATGAGATCGGCGTTCTGCACTGTTGAAAGCCGATGCGCAATCACGAGCGTGGTTCTATTCTTTGTGAAGCGTGCCAGGGCGGCCTGGACGAGCTGCTCGGAATGCGTGTCGAGCGCGCTTGTTGCTTCGTCGAGCAACAGTATTGGAGCGTCCTTCAAAATGGCCCTGGCCAGCGCGATGCGTTGCCGCTGTCCGCCCGAAAGCCGCAGACCGCTGGCGCCGATCATCGTGTCGTAACCCTTGGGTTGAGCCAGGATGAAATCATGTGCTGCGGCCGCGCGGGCAGCCTCGATAATCTCATCTGGAGTTGCGTCAAGCCGGCCGAGCGCGATGTTCGCATGGATCGTATCATCGAACATCGTCACGTCCTGGCTGACGAGCGCAATCGACTCTCTAAGGGACTGCAGCGTCACCGACCGGATGTCCTGGCCATCGATGCTGATCTGGCCCTCGGTCACGTCGAAAAGCCGCGGCACCAGATTGATGATCGTTGTTTTGCCGGCACCCGATCGGCCCACCAAGGCGACCGTGCCGCCGCCGCGCACCTCCAGTGTAAAGTCCTTGATCGCCTTTTGCTCTGTGGATTGCTCGTAGGCGAATGAAACACCCTCAAAGCTGATCCCACCCTTGTCGATGGCCAGCGGTTTTGCGCCCGGTGCATCGACAATGCTTGGTTTTTCATCAAGCAGGCCATAGAGGCGTTCGGCTGCCGCCATACCCTCTTGAACACGTCCGGTCAGATTGCCCAGCGCCCGGATCGGCTGCGCCGCCATTAGCAATGCGGTGACGAAGCCCATAAAGTCGCCGACCGTCGAGATGCCACTGGCGATCCGCCAGTATGCAAAGGCGATTACGCCTGCCACGGCCAGTCCACCAAGCGCTTCCAGCACCGGATCGAGCCGCGCCCTGTTGCGCACAGCCTTCATCTTCAGGCTGAAGACCTGCTCAAAACTGCCGTGCATCTTCTCCGAGGCGTAGTCTTCGAGCCGGTACGTCTTGATCAGCCGCACGCCGCTCAGATTCTCTGATAATAGCGAGGTCATGTCGCCAAGTTCGTGCTGCGTGCGCTTTGCCACTTGGCGCAGGCGCTCGGAGATCATCGCAATGGGTAGCGCCGCAATTGGATAGACCCCGAGAACGAAGAGCGACATCAGCGGGTCGAGGTAGATCATTGAAGCGACTAGTGCGATCACCATGAGCGTGTCGCGAACGGCCGTATTGAGGCTTGCCTGCACGGCCTGCTGCAGGAAGTTGATGTCATTGGTCAGCCGTGACAGCAGCCGCCCCGGCGTTTCCCGGGTCAACCGTGCGAAGTCGGCATTGATGAGGTGCGTGAAGGCGCCCTTCTGAATGTCCGTCGACATTCGGGTTACGATACGCTGCGTCGCGACGGTTTGCAGGTAGAGGAAGATGCTGCGCAGCATCGTGATCGTGATGATTGCGCCCAACACCACGAGCAGGTTGGCGCCATCATCTGCCATCAGCGTATCGAAGGACGCCTTGATGATCATCGGATAGCCACCGGTGACGGCAGCCAGGCACGCCATCAATAGCAGCGCCCAAAGCATTTGGCGCCACCGCGGCAGGACCCAGTCCTTTACAAATCTCCAAAAAAGCTGCCTGGAGTGTTCGTCAAAGGCTCCGCCCTTGGCCTGAGCGGGCGCCTCAGGTCCGGGAACTGCGCTTGCGCATGCAGATGCGGTTTGGGCTTGTTTGTCGGAGTCGGTCAATGCGCGATCATTCTTCCCGTTGTCTCATCGAAGCGGCGGCGGCGCAGCCCGTTATTCGTCGTCCTCATCCGGATGCGGTTCTGTCTCCATGAGACGGTGCATGTGAACAACGAAGTATCGCATCTGAGCATTGTCGACGGAACGCTGCGCAGCGGCTTTCCAAGCCTTTTCGGCTTCCGCGTAGTTCGGATAGATACCAACGATGTCAAGTTTGTCGAGATCCTTAAACTGAACGGCGTCGAGATCTGTTAGCTCACCGCCAAACACCAGGTGCAAAAGCTGCTTCCCCTGGGTTTTGGTCTGCTGTTGGCTCATGATGCGGCCCCTATATGCTCGTAAACGTATCGCTCCGCTGCGGTGCATCGTGCAGCGTGGTTGTCCCATGTCCTGCACGACCGGGGCCGATTGGGCAAGCGTTGAGATTGCGCTTGCCAACAGCGACAGAAAACACGTGATCGGGCCCAATCTTACCCCTGTGGGAGCTGCCTGGTCGTGTATTGGGCCGCCCCTGGCAAAGGCCCAAATCACGCTGGCTTCTGAAACGGCCCTGGAAAGCGGCTGACCAAGAGACAGGTGGACCGAAGGTCGTGGCACGGCGAAAGCTCCGCGCCATGCCCAATTTCGCAGATCCGTTCACGCATCATCAGGCCGCGCCAAGCAGTCCACGCACGGCCAGATCGGCGCACAGCCCAGCAAGCAACGCCCACCCGGTCCAGCGGTTCGACTTGAAACGCAATAGACAGTTGTCCGCATCATCGATACGCAGAGTCGTGACCTGCCAGTAGAAATGAGAAGCAATGGCGGCAAGCGCCAGAAACGTGAAGAATACTGCCGAGCCCATTAGCGCAGCCGCCGCCCAGGCCAAAACGGCACCGGCGAACAGCCCCGTAAGCCACGGTTTGGTCTCCGAACCGAACCGAATAGCGGTCGACTTCAGTCCGAGTGAAAGGTCATCTTCCTTGTCCTGATGCGCGTAGATCGTGTCATAGGCGATGGTCCACAACACACATCCCCCATAAAGCAGGGCCGGCGCCAGGCCCAGGGCACCATGGACGGCGGCCCAACCCACCAGCGCACCCCAATTGAACGTCAAGCCAAGCACCAGCTGCGGCCAGTAGGTGAACCGTTTCATGAATGGATAGACAGCCACCAGCGCCAGCGAAGCGATCCCAAGCCACACAGTGAAGGCGTTGAACTGCACCAGGACTGAGAGACCAACCAGCGCCAAGACGACAACGAATGCGATGTGCCGCCTTGGGGGATGACCTGTCCAGAGGGGATCGGGCGCGAGCGTGTTCTTGCAACTTTGGCGTCATAGTCGCGGTCAACATAGTCGTTGTACGCACAGCCGGCGCCCCGCATAACGGACGCACCGATTGCAAACAAGATGGCATACCAGAGGCCTGTCAGCAGGTCGGCCGCCGTCAGTCCCGCTCTTTGCGCTTTGTGCAGCAGGCCGAGTGCGAGCGCCCACCAACAAGGAAACAACAGCAGCCAAATACCTATCGGCCGGTCAGCGCGGGCCAGCCGCAGATAGGGCCGCCAGGCGCGTGGCGCATGAACGTCAACCCAGTTGCCCTGGGCCGCGTCCGCAACGGTCCCGTCGCTTTGGATCGGCTCGTTGGTAGAAGGCGAGGCCATGCCCATTTCTCCGCCGACTGAAAGCTTGCAATTCTCGAAAGGATGGATAACACGGAGATTATGCCGATCCACGACTTCAATGCCGAGCGTCTTTACGTCGATGCCCCGCTGGGGGCTGGCAAGGCGGTCGAATGCACGAGCGAGCAGGCCCACTACCTGCTCAATGTTCTGCGCCTCAACAGCAAAGACTCCATCCTCATTTTTAACGGCCGTGACGGCGAGTGGCGGGCCACCTTGCGCGACACCGCCAAGCGCCGATGTCGCTTAATCGTCGAGGAACAAACGCGTGCTCAAGAGGGCGGACCGGATCTAGCGTACTTGTTCGCGCCATTGAAGCGCTCGCGGCTCGACTACATGGTTCAAAAGGTCACCGAAATGGGGCGCGGCGCGCCTGCAGCCGGTCTTCACAAGACGCACAATCGCAAGCCGCGTCAATCTGGACCGGATGCGGGCCAATGCTAAAGAGGCCGCTGAACAATGTGGAATTCTAAGGGTACCCGAGGTTGCTGAGCCGGTGCCGCTCGCACGGTTATTAGAGAGCTGGGACAAAACGCGCCGCATCATTTTTTGCGACGAAGCCGCCGCAGTGGCCGATCCTCTGGTGTGCCTTGGCACTCTTGCCCCCGGCCCCTTCGCCCTACTTGTCGGTCCGGAAGGTGGCTTTGCACCCAATGAGAGAGAGGCCCTGTTGTCTTGCGACTTCACAACGGCAATCTCTCTAGGACCGCGCATCATGCGCGCCGATACCGCCGCCGTCGCCGTGCTGGCACTTGCTCAATGCCGTTCATGGTGATTGGAAAGATACGGATCGGTAAGGGTGGTCGGAGGCGGAAGCCGCGCCGATGCGCAACAGCCGCCGCCGCTCCACATTTGCGGCTAGCGCTAGCTCGCGACCTCGGCCGACTTCTTGGCCGCTGCCTTCCGCTTCACGGGACGGCGCAGGAAGTCCGGAATCTGATCATTCCGTCCAAACGCCGACTTCCCGGTTTCCCTGCCCTTTTCAGCAGATGCTGCGGGTTTCGGTTTGCGGCGATTGCTCGGCGCACTTGGCTGAGCGTGACCTTCAACAATCGGCTGTGGCGCGCCCGGTCGTGACTCAGGTCGTGGTTGACCGCCACCACGCCGATCCCGCTGTGCTGCCGCGGACTCAGAGCGTTCCTGCGGTGATTGCCTGCTGCGGCCACGGGCGGCCTGCGCATCATCACCATTGCGGCCACCCTCGGTACGGCCAGAAGAACGGCCAACCCGGGCAGAACGGCTGCCCTCGCTTCGACCAGCCCCACTGCGACCAGAACCGCCACGAGTGGACTGGGTCCGACCGGAGCCGGACCTCGGGCGCCGGCGTTTTCGCGATGCTGAATCTTCAATGTCGGCCTCGCTCGGGGGATCGCCGATCCAGACCGATTTGTCGCTGGTAATTTGTTCAATCTGCTTCAGCAGCTTTAGATCATCGAAGGTGACAAGCGATGTCGCCGAGCCTTCGCGACCGGCTCGTCCCGTACGGCCGATCCGGTGTACGTAATCATCCGATTGCCAGGGCAGGTCAAAGTTGAAGACGTGGCTCACATCCGGGATATCAAGCCCCCGTGCTGCGACGTCACTGGCCGCAAGGAACGTGATCTCGCCGGAGCGGAACTTATCCAGCGTCTCCATGCGCGCTTTTTGGTCCATGTCGCCGTGCAGAGCACCGGCGTTGAAGCCATGCTTTGAGAGAGACTTCAAGAGGATCGCCACATCCCGCTTTCGGTTGCAGAAGACGATGGCGTTCCTGACGTCCTCGGCGCGCATGAGCTCGCGAAGTTCTTCCCGCTTGGCCCAATCTTCACCGTTTTCGCAATAGCGGAAGCGTTGCTTGATTGTCTGTGCCGCTGTTGCGGGTTTGGCCACCTCAATGCGCAACGGATCGCGCATGAACTGGTCGACAAGCCGGGTGATTTCAGGAGGCATGGTCGCGGAGAAGAAAAGCGTCTGTCGCTGCGGTGGCAACAATTTGCAGATTTTCTCGATGTCGGGAATGAACCCCATATCGAGCATTCGGTCCGCTTCATCAATCACCAGAATCTCGACGCCCATCAGCATGACACGGCCACGCTGAAAGTGGTCGATGAGGCGTCCCGGCGTCGCGATGAGGACATCCACGCCGCGATCCAGCTTCTTGGTCTGCTCATCCATCGACACGCCGCCGATCAACAAGGCCAAATTCAGCTTGTGATTGACCCCGTAATTCTCAAAGCTCTGCGCCACCTGAGCGGCCAGTTCTCGCGTCGGTGCTAGGATAAGGCTGCGCGGCATCCGCGCTCGCGCGCGGCCGGTTTCCAACCGTGAAATCATTGGCAGGGTAAAGGAAGCGGTCTTACCGGTTCCAGTTTGGGCGATGCCGAGTACATCGCGTCCGGTCATCGCGACCGGGATGGCTTCGGCCTGAATTGGCGTCGGCTCGCTGTATCCGGCCGCATCCACTGCGGCCATAACTTTCGGGCTGAGCCCAAGCTCAGCAAAGGTCTTCGTCGTCAATAGACATCAACTCCCGTCACAGGGTCTTGGCCCGCGCGGGTTTCGTGCGCGGTACGTTCGGTCGGGAGCGTAGGGGCAAATCTCGAATAAGATGGATGAAGTTCGTTTTCCCCCGTCAAGAAAACAAAAGAATCATTTCCCCTACGCCCATCTGGATTTCGCTTCGCACAAAATCTGTATTCCTGCAAGTATTACCCTAAACCTAGGGCCCAAATGCATCAGATTTTGTAGCAAAACTGACAAGCGTCTGTAGTTTTCGATACCGGTCGAGTGTTTTAGCAGATCAGTCATTGATCCAGCGGCCTATCAGCCCGCCAGCGACCCCACCGATCACCGGTGCCACCCAGAACACCCAAAGCTGAAACAAGGCCTGTTGGTCTGCGAAAACCGCGATGGCTGTCGCCCGGGCAGGATTGAGTGCAGCATTCGACAACGGTGCTAGTACTAGGTGCAGGGCCGCGATCAGAAAACCAAGCCCGATCGGCGCGAAACCTGTGGGTACACCGGAGGATGTGGCTCCGACAAACAACAACAGGATTAATAGCGCCGCTAAGCTTTCAGAAATCAGCACGGTAGCGAACGGGAACGTACCGTCTGTGCCAAACCCGTTGGCAATCGATGCAATCGGCGCAGCGGCCTGTTGCGGCGTTCCGCTTAACAGCACGGCAAAGCATCCAGCCGCGAGCACGCCACCAAGCACCTGCGCCAAGACATAGGGAACCGCCGCTCGTGTTTCAAACCGCCCGGCTGCGACAAGTCCGAGCGTGATCGCGGGGTTGAAGTGACAGCCGGACACGCCGCCCAGCGCGAAACACATGGCCGTGAACGTGAAACCTGCCGCAAGCGCAACGTGCAGACCCCCATCAGAGGCCTGCCCCCCTAACAGCGCCGTGCCGCAGATCACCGCGACATAGGCAAACGTGCCGATAAACTCGGCAATTAAGGCTTTGTTCGTCATTCGCCCCCCATCGTTTAGATAGGCCCAGACCGGCACAGGGCAAGGATCCGTCCGTACAGGTTTCCTGGAAGCACAAATCTGAAGACCGTGAGCACGTGTATAGACTCATTGCGACGAGAAGTCGCGAGTTCGGCTGGCCAGCGATCGATTTGAATGCAGAACTGCACCATAGGACTGGGGTCTTTTCATCCGGGTAAGCAATCTGCGTCAGTTTGGTTGGAACTGATTGAATTGTGGTCTATTTCGACTTCTAATGTGAATTACAATTCTCGAAACGCGGTATAGAGAGTTTTTGCGGTCCAATTGTCCGAATCCGCCGCCCGTTGAGAGACCATGGATTACCGAGGCAAATCCGTATGAGTACCGCCAGTATTGATGAATCGTCCCGCCAGCCCCAAGCCCAGACCGTTCGAGGCCTGAAGGCACGCGACAACACCACGAACTTCTCTTACATCGTTCTGGTCTACCTCATCATGATCGTCACGATCGCGGCGACGATCTGGAGCTACGGAGCGGTCGCCGATGCTAGCCTCGGCTGGTGGTGGAACATTCCCGCGACGTTCGTTGCTGTTTTGATCATCGGTGCCTCCCAGCATCAATTGGGCGGCGTGATTCACGAAGGCACGCATTACATCCTGTTTGAGAATCGGAAGCTCAACGAGATCGCCTCCGACTGGCTCGGCGCGTTCCCGATCTACACGTCCACACACGCCTTCCGTCTGCACCACCTGTCGCACCATCAGTTTGTCAACGATCCCACGCGTGATCCCAACATGGATCAGGCACATGCGTCTGGACACTGGCTGGACTTCCCCATCCACCACATCGATTTTCTGATTGAGATTCTAAAGCAGCTCAATCCGGTACGGCTGGTGGGTTACATCGTTGCCCGGGCCAGGTATTCAGCCCTTGGCGCAGGCTCCAATCCCTATACGAAACCCGATAAGTCCGGGTGGCCTTGGGCAATCCGCACCGGTGTTTTGTTCATGGTGCTGATGCCGCTTGCGCAGGTCGTACTGATCGGGGCCGGCAAGCTCGGTTATGCGGACCTAGGACTAATGACCGGCATTGCTCTCGGTTTGCTAGCGGTCGGAAGCGCAGCAACGATCATCTACTATCTGGTGATCCCCGATGAAGCCTATGCCGAGAGCCTCATAAATCCGGTCTTGTCGCATCGGGTTACGACGATCAGCCGGGTCATCTACCTCACGATCCTCTTTGGCTCGCTGACGTTGGCCGAGTACCTAACCCAGGCACCCGTCTGGGGCTATTATGGCTTATTATGGATTCTGCCGCTGTTTTCGACCTTCCCGCTGTTTATGGTCCTGCGGGAGTGGATTCAGCACGGCAACGCCGATCGCGGCCGCTACACCAACTCGCGGGTGTTCATCGTTAACCCGATCCTGCGTTATGCCGTATTTCCATTCGGCATGGACTATCACCTGCCGCATCATATCAATGCCTCGGTCCCCCACTATCGGCTCAAGGATTTCCACGAGTACCTGATGGACCGTGACGAAAAGTATGCTGCCCAGGCGTTGGTCGTTGAGGGGTGGACGAAGCCCGAAGATACGAAGGGACCTCCCGGGATCGTCGATGTCCTGGGGCCGAAATTCACCCCGCAGGGCAACAGGGTCCACATCGATAATGATACGCTGATCGACGCTGACGTTAACGATGAAGCAGCACTAGCAGCTCAGGTCGAAGCTTCGCGCAAGGAGGGCGATGCGGCACAGGGCGGACCTGACGGCAAAGCCTGAGTCAGGCGCGCTCCGACACTTGAGCGCAGGCCGCGCGCCGCTCGCCGGTTAATCGATTTGCGCCTTGTTAGGATTTGCAGGAGGTCCCTGCGTTAGAATGACCGCAATAGCATCAAAAGCTCACGGTCATGCCTCAGCAATCTTTTGATTTTCTAGCACAGATTGAGCCCTTTTCCCGGCTGGATTCGGCCACGCGCGCCACCATTGCCGAGCGTTTCGAACTGATCCATATCCCACGCGGTGAAATGCTCGTGCGCCAGGGAGACTTCTCCGATCGCCTCTATATCGTCGTGACCGGCCGCTTCGCGGTTCTGCGTGGCGAGGCAAGGCCGGTTGCCGAGATTGCGGCGGGGCAGCCCGTCGGCGAGATCGCCTTTTTCGCCGGCGGTCCGCGAACAGCAAGCGTCCGGGCCGAGCGTGACAGCGTTGTTCTTGCGCTTTCGCGGGCGGAATTTGATGGTCTTGCTGCGCGTTTGCCTGAACTTTGGCCAAGCGTTACCAGTACGCTCGCCAAGCGCTTGGCTGATACAACTGCCGGCCGTTGCGGCAGCGGTTTCGTGGCACCCAAGACTCTGGCTCTATGCCGGGCCGGGCAGCGCCCGTTGAATCCCAGGTTTGTCGAGGAGTTCAAACGCAATTGCGAGCAAGGATCGAGCACTCTGTTTCTCGACTCTCAGTCCGCCGGCTCCCATGCCGACTTATCGGGAACGGATGCTCCCCGGCAGGCCTTCCAATTCAACGACCTTGAGAAGCACCACGACCAGGTTGTCTACATCTGTGACGAGGCGCCGACGGACTGGACCCAAAGGGCGTTGCGTCAGGCCGATCAAGTGATGCTCATCGCCGACGCTCGGGCCGCCGGTACTTTGGACCGGTTAGCGCCCAACGCCCTCGAAGAGCTGACCGCCTCGCTGCATGAGCCTGACAGTATCCGCCTTGTACTTTTGCACGCCAGCTACGCACCTGTGGTGAAAGGTACTCACCGCTGGCTTGATCAGCGCCCCTTCGTCGGACTTCATCACCATGTTGCCCTCGGCCGCAATGCCGACCTCGACCGTCTAATGCGCTTTGTGACAGGAAAGGCGCTGGGCGTTGTGGCAAGCGGCGGCGGCGCCTTTACGGCGGCTCACATCGGTATGTTCCACGCGCTGCAGGAAGCCGGTTACGACTTCGACTGTTTTGGTGGAACGAGTGGTGGTGCGGCAATGGCGGCCGCGTTCGCCTGCGCGGTGGAGCCCGAATTTATTGATCGCCATACGCACCAGATGTTCGTCACGCGCAAAGCCATGGGTCGGTGGAACTGGCCACGTTACAGCCTGCTCGATCACACGGTTTTCGACGCGTGCCTCGCCGAACTGTATCCCGCGCCGGATGTTGCCGACATTTGGGTACCCTACTTCGCCGCTGCCACCAACCTGACCCGCAACAAACTTGAAGTGCTTCGCCGTGGCCCTCTTTGGAAAGCCATCCGTGCCTCAGCCGCGATCCCGGCCCTGTTTCCGCCGGTCTTTCAAAATGGCGAGATGCTGGTTGATGGCTGCCTTATCGACAACGTCCCATTGCGGACCATGCGCGAACTCAAGGAGGGCCCCAACGTCATCCTGGATCTGAAGGTGCCCGACCTTGGCCCATACAACATCGACACGGCCAAGCTGCCATCTAGAGCTGGACTGTTTCGCCAGCTTCTCACGCCGGGTGGTGCGACGTCACCAGACGCCCCTGGCCCTCAGTCGGTGCTGCTGAGCTCTCTGCTGCGCGAACGCCGCGACGTCTCCCGCGAGCTAAAACCTGGAGACCTGCTGTTATCTTTCCCGGTGCCGGAGGAAGCAAGCGTGCTCGATTGGTCAAACCACCGCGAACTGCGCTGGGCCGCTTACGACTTTGCGCGGGCCCAGCTGGCCGGTTCAGATATCTAGGTCCGTCGCGAACGCCGCGTTGTCCTGGATAAAGCGGAAACGAGCCTCCGGCTTGGAACCCATCAGCGCATTGACAGCATCGGAAATCTCGCCGCGTTCAACATCGCCAACCTCGACCCGCAGAAGCGTGCGTGTCAGCGGAGACATGGTGGTTTCTTTCAGCTGCGCAGCGCTCATTTCGCCAAGGCCCTTGAAGCGGCTCACCTCGACCTTTGCGTTCGCCTTGAATTCGGAGGCCATCAGCTCGTCCTTGTGAGCATCATCGCGCGCGTAAACCGACTTTGACCCGTGTGTCAGTTTGTAGAGCGGCGGCACGGCCAGATAGAGGTGACCGTTGTCGATCAGCTCCGGCATCTTCTGGTAGAAGAACGTAATCAGCAGCGACGCGATATGCGCGCCGTCAACGTCGGCGTCGGTCATTATGATTACGCGTTCGTATCGCAGATCAGCATCGTTGTAGTGCTTTCCGATACCTGCGCCGAGTGCCTGAACCAGGTCCGATAGGAGCTGGTTTTGCGATAGCTTCGCCGCCGAGGCGTTGGCCACATTTAAGATCTTCCCGCGCAACGGCAAGATCGCCTGCGTTTCGCGTTTGCGCGCGCTCTTCGCCGAGCCGCCCGCCGAGTCGCCTTCGACGATGAAGATTTCTGTTCCTTGCGCCGCCCGGATCGTGCAGTCAGCAAGCTTGCCGGGCAGCCGCAACTTGCGCGTCGCCGATTGCCGGCTGACTTCCTTTTCACGCCGCCGCCGCAGCCGGTCCTCGGACTGCTCTATCGCCCATTCCATGAGCTTGGTGGCTTGCTGCGGGCGATCCGCCAGCCAGTGATCAAAGGCATCACGAACGGTGTTCTCGACAATCCGGGCGGCTTCGACGGTCGCCAGCTTGTCTTTCGTCTGCCCCTGGAATTCCGGCTCGCGGATGAACACCGACAACATGCCCGCGGCCGTGCTCATGGTGTCCTCGGCGGTGATCTGCGACACCTTTTTGTTGCCGACAAGTTCCCCATAGGCCCGAAGACCTTTGGTCAGTGCCTGCCGCAGGCCGTTTTCGTGCGTGCCGCCGTCGGCGGTTGGAATCGTGTTGCAGTAGGATCGCGTGAACCCGTCAGCATTACTGATCCACGTGATGGCCCACTCCACCGAGCCGTGTCCGCCCTCTTTTTCGACGCGGCCGGTGAACATGTCAGTGGTGACCTGCGTGTGCCCGTTGAGGCTCTCGGTGAGATAGTCCTTCAGACCGCCGGGGAAATGGAACACCGCTTCGGCGGGCGTATCGCCGGTAATCAGGGACGGGTCGCATGACCAGCGGATCTCTACTCCGCCAAACAAATATGCCTTCGAGCGCGCCATGGTGAAAAGCCGCGCCGGCTTGAACGCGGCACCCTTGCCGAAGATCTTCGTGTCCGGATGGAAGCGCACCTTGGTTCCGCGCCGGTTCTTGATGGCTCCAAGCTTCTGCAGTTTGCCAGCAGGCAGCCCCCGTTCGAAATTCATGCGGTAAAGCTGCTGCCCGCGTGCCACCTCGACCTCGAGATCATCTGACAGCGCATTGACGACCGATACGCCAACACCGTGCAGACCGCCTGAGGTCTGGTAGGCTTTGCCATCGAATTTCCCGCCGGCGTGCAGCGTCGTCATAATGACTTCCAGCGCCGACTTGGTCTTGTATTTGGGGTGTGGATCAACCGGAATGCCGCGCCCGTTGTCGGCGACCGTTAGGTAGCCGTCGGCATCAAGCCGGACCTCGATCCAGCTCGCGTGCCCGGCCACCGCCTCGTCCATTGAGTTATCAATGACCTCCGCGAACAGATGGTGCATCGCCTTCTCGTCGGTACCGCCGATATACATGCCAGGCCGGCGCCGGACAGGCTCCAGCCCCTCCAGCACCTCGATGTCGGCGGCGGTATAAGCTTCTGCTGCGTCGGCCGGTTTGCGGCCGCGTGGGGATGATTTGGTGCTCAAGCTCTTCTCTGCGGTCGCGAAAAGGTCGCGGCGTTGCGGTTTTGCCATATCGTTTTGGTCCCGCCTAGCTCACCATTTGCGCCAGCCAACGCGGGACAACTGCAGCTGGGCCATCGGCGAATCTATCGTCGTTTCTATCGGCTGATTGGGTGCCACGGGCTCGGGGCCTTTGGCAAGGACCTCAGCGTCACGGTCGGCCCGAGATGGCACTTATTTGCCATCATCCTCAGTCGAGAACCGCACCGCGAACGCGGCGATACCGGCAATTGCTCCAATCAGTCCGGCGCCAATCAGGTTCATTGCCGTGATGTCGGTGTAATCGCTGGTGAACCACGCCCTTGCACACAGGTAGCAAACGCCGATGATGGTCCCCGCAACACCGGCGTAGATGCAGTTTTCTTTGTCAAGTTTCATCCTTCATCCACCCCCATAGCGTCCATTTATTGGCCAACTGGAATATTAGCCAACCGGAACGTTGTCGATGAGCCGTGTCCGCCCCAGCCATGCCGCGCCAAGCACTCGTCCTGGCCGGCCGGCCTCGGAGTCGAAGGCCCTAAGCGTCTCGGCATCAAGGACTTCGATGTAGTCGACCTTCTCAAAACCGAGCGTCAGCAAGCGGACTTTCGCCGCCGCCTTCAGGTGCGCGATGCTGGCGCCATGCGAGGTGGCCTCCGCAACCTCTTTCAGCACCAAGTTGAGATTGGCCGCAACGCCCCGATCGCCCTCACTGAGGTAGGCGTTACGCGAGGACAAAGCCAAACCGTCCTCTTCGCGCACCGTGGCAACCGGCACCACCTCAAGCCCCATATCGAGGTCCCGGGCCAATTGCTTGACGACGATCAGCTGCTGATAGTCCTTCTCGCCAAACATCGCGAAATCGGGACGCACCTGGTTGAAAAGCTTCGCCACGACGGTCGCCACCCCGCTGAAGAAGTGCGGCCGGAAATCGCTCTCAAGTCCGGCCGCCGCCTTTCCCGGTGTGACCTGCGTTGTGAACCCGTCAGGATACATCACGTCAACGGTAGGCGCCCAAACCGCGTCGACGCCGAGCTGGGCAAGCTTCTTGAAGTCGCTCGCTTCATCACGCGGGTAGCGATCCAGGTCTTCATGCGGTGCAAACTGGGTCGGATTGACAAAAACTGAAACAATCACCCGATCAGCGATGGATTTGGCCTTTTCCACCAGCGCCACATGACCAGCATGCAGAGCGCCCATGGTTGGTACCAAGGCCAGCTTGGCTCCCTTTTGGCGCCAGGCAGAGGTCGCCTTGCGCAACTCCTCCCCAGTTCGGGCGATCACGAGCTGATTCGTGCCCTCAAGAGGCGGCGCTGGCTTTTTCGCCCGGACTGTCGGTTTCTTGGCGGCCGCGTTTTTTGTGGGTTTCTTGGCCGCTGGCCGACGCTTCGGCTTTGCAGGAGGTCGGATCTTCTCATCACTTTGAGCCGCCGCCTTCTGAGACGGGGCCGCCTTGGCAGTGGGTTTTTCCGGCGTTTCAGTCACTTTAGCGTCTCCTCTCGTGTGAGGCCCGAGAAGTCCGTTCCCGAAGTTGTGAGGTGTACCGTGGCGAATTTCTCAACCGAGAAACACGTTCACGACTCGCCATGCAGCCGGTGGCTCATAATATGATAGTTAACAACGAGTCTTTGAGTCGTCTGTTTGTTGCCAAAACCCAAGGGGACGACATGGCTGCGGTCAGCGGGACTGAGCTAGAGGATTTTAATCCATTCATACGTGGCCTCGATGCGGGTCCGCCGCGCGATGAGTTTGGTGACTACCACCTCATGGACGAAGGCCGACTTGTCTCCGGTTTGATCGAGCGCGCCGTCTACAGTGAGGCTGAGCGCCGCCGCACCGCCGAAGTCGCCCGCCAACTAATACACGCCGCCCGCAACAATCGCCATGAATATGCGGGTGTTGATGCCTTCATGCGCGAGTATGACCTTTCTACTGAGGAAGGCGTCATCTTGATGTGCCTGGCCGAATCGCTGCTACGGGTTCCCGATGCTGAAACCGCCGATCAGCTGATCGCCGAAAAGATCGGTCAAGGCGAGTGGAACCGGCACCTGGGCCATTCCGACAGCCTGTTCGTCAACGCTTCGACCTGGGGCCTGCTGCTCACCGGCCGCATCGTCAAGCTGAATGTACCAGGCAGCTTCGGCGCGATTGATGCGCTAAAGCGTCTCGTTGTGCGCTCCGGCGAGCCGGTCATTCGCCAGGCCATGCGCCAGGCAATCCGCATCCTCGGCGATCAATTCGTGTTTGGGAGCACCATTCAACAGGCTCTGAAGCGTGCCGAGGCTTACGAGAAACGCGGCTATTTGTTCTCCTACGACATGCTCGGTGAAGCCGCACGGACGCATGCCGATGCTGATCGATACGCCACCCGATACATGGATGCGCTGTTGGCGATTGCCCGCTCAACCGGGCCGCTGATGACCCAGCATCCCGACGCGTTGATGCGCCGTCCTGGTCTTTCCATAAAGCTTTCCGCCCTGCACCCCCGCGTCGAGCCCGGCAAGGAATTCCGCCTTGCCAGTGAGCTCATGCCGACGTTGACCAAGCTCCTGCGCGCCGCAGCCGCGCAGGGTGTTCCGGTGACAATCGACGCCGAAGAGCAAGATCGGATGGACCTTCAGGCCGCCGTTTTCGCGCATGCCTACATGAATCCGGCACTCAACAATTGGCATGGGCTCGGTATTGCCGTGCAGGCCTACTCGAAACGCGCCATTCCGATGCTGCGCTGGTTGCGCCAGCTTGCCGAGCGCAAGGGCAAACGCATCCCCGTGCGCCTGGTAAAGGGCGCGTATTGGGATAGCGAAATCAAATGGGCCCAGGAACGCGGCCTGGAAAACTACCCCGTCTTCACCCGCAAGCTGCACACTGACGTCTCATTTTTGGCCTGTGTCCGGCTTCTGCAATCAGACCGAAGGGCCTTCTTCCCGCAGTACGCCAGCCACAACGCCCACACACTTGCCTCAGTCTACGTTGCCGCCGGCAACAACGCTTACGAGTTCCAGCGCCTGCACGGTATGGGTGAAGCTCTCTATGAGGAGGTTGTTGGCCCAGATAAACTCGGTGCGCCATGCCGGATCTATGCACCCGTCGGCGGCCACGAGGAGCTGCTGCCCTATCTGGTGCGCCGCTTGTTGGAGAACGGAGCAAATACGTCGTTCGTAAATCGCTTGGCTCATGACGATCGCCCGGTCACGGAACTCCTACGTGATCCGATCGAGGCCGTTGAGCAGCAGCGGACCACCGAACAAGGCCCGACGACAATTCCGCGGCCACGCGAGATTTACTTGCCGGAGCGGCGTGCCAGTGCGGGGCTGGCACTGTCCGAGCCGCATGTGAGAGCTGATCTTTACCCCGCCATGGACGAAGCCTTGGCTGAGCCCATCGCCGCTGGGCCGGTCCTCATGGGAGAGGTTCGCATCGAGCCCGATGGCGGCGAATTCACCATATGTCCTCATGACCGGCGCCAGCGTATCGGCAAAGTCACGACCAGTTCCCCCGACGACATAAAAACGGCGGTGGCGGCGGCGTCCCTTTTCGCTCCCGAATGGGAGCTGACGCCCGTTGAAGAACGCGCCGCCGTTCTCGAGCGTACCGCGGACCTCTTCGAGCGGGACCGGGCCCGCCTGATGGCCATCATCATTCGCGAAGGCGGTAAGACATTGACCGCGGCCCACGATGAGGTGCGCGAGGCGGTTGATTTCCTGCGCTATTATGCGACCGAGGCCAGGCGGCTGTTTTCGGGACCGGTCGAGCTTCCCGGACCGACCGGCGAAACCAATACGCTCGAATTGCGCGGTCGGGGTGTCTTCGCTTCGATTTCGCCTTGGAACTTTCCACTGGCGATCTTCACCGGCCAGGCTGCTACTGCCATCGCCGCCGGCAATACCGTCGTTGCCAAGCCCGCCGAGCAAACTCCGCTGACAGCTTTTGCGGCCACGGAGCTGATGCTGGAAGCCGGCCTGCCAAGCTCGGTTCTTCAGCTCTTGCCCGGACCCGGCGTAATCGGCGATTCGCTTATCCGCGACGATCGCATCGCAGGGGTTGTGTTCACCGGTTCCAATGAAACCGCATGGAGCATTCAACGCGCCCTGGCCGACCGCCGCGGTCCGATCGTGCCGTTCATCGCCGAGACGGCGGGCCTTAACGCCATGATCGCCGACTCTACCGCCCTGCCCGAGCAGGTCATCCGGGACGCCGTCCGTTCGGCTTTCGATAGCGCGGGCCAACGCTGTTCGGCCGCCCGCATCCTTTTCGTGCAGGAGGAAATTGCTGCTCCCACCATCTCCATGTTGGCAGGCGCGGTAACCGCACTTGAGATTGGCGACCCGATGGATTTTGCGACGGACATCGGTCCCGTCATCGACGAGGTCTCGCAAGACCAGCTTGATGCCCACAAGCTGGCAATGAACCGCACAAGCCGTGAGATCGTCGACTGTCCATTACCGGAAAGTTGTCGCAACGGCTCCTACGTGACCCCGGCCGCCTATGAGATCGAGTCGATCAACGCGCTCAGCCGTGAAACATTTGGCCCCGTTTTGCATGTCATCCGGTACGCCTCCGGCCATCTCGACAGCGTCATCGACTCCATCAACGCCAAGGGTTACGGATTGACGCTGGGGCTGCACAGCCGCATGGTCAGCGCCGCCGATTACATCGCCAAGCGGGCACGGGTTGGAAATTTCTATGTCAACCGCAACCAGGTCGGCGCTGTTGTCGGGGTTCAGCCTTTCGGTGGCGAGGGCCTGTCAGGCACCGGACCCAAAGCCGGCGGGCCGAACTATCTGGCGCGCTTTGCCACAGAGCGGGTTCGCACAACAGACATCACGGCGACCGGCGGCAATCTAGACTTGCTGCGCGAGACCGCCGAGGAGATGTCGGAGCCCGATACCGAGGCATAAGCCCAGGCACTGTCATACCGCCAAATGCTTGCACCGCGGCGCGACAAGCGCCAAGTCCTCCTCAGTTGAGAGTTCACGTCGCCGGAGGTGGCGGATGACGACCAAAAAACCTGATGAAAAAGAAATATCGGTGAGCCCGGGAGTCCGATCGGACGACTCTGGGCAGTCTCCTGTGCCGAATGATGCAAAGGTTCCTGGTGCACAGCGCTCGACCGATAGCGAAATCGTCGATTTTCTGAACAAGGTGAAAGCCTTTGCCCCCCAGACCGGCGCCGGCAACGGCCGGCTGATCTTCGCCATGGATGCCACCATGAGCCGCCAGCCAACCTGGGACATGGCACTGTCACTGCAATCGCAAATGTTCGCGGCCGTGCGTGACGTTGGAGGTCTCGACGTCCAGCTGATCTATTTTCGGGGTTTCGGTGAATGCCGGGCTTCGAAATGGGTTTCCGATCCGATGGCCTTGCAGCGATTGATGACTGGCATCAGTTGTCTTGGTGGCCATACGCAGATCGGCAAGGTGCTGAGCCATGCCCGCCGCGAAGTGCAACAGGGCCGCGTCGATGCGCTCGTTTTTGTCGGCGACGCGATGGAGGAAAAGGTCGATGATTTGTGCGCCCGTGCCGGCGAGCTCGGTCTTCTGGGCGTACCGATGTTCCTTTTTCAGGAGGGACGCGACCCCGCCGTCGAAAGAGCCTTCAAAGAACTCGCCAGGCTCACCAAGGGAGCCTGGTGTCCGTTTGACACAGGCTCCGCCGTGCAGTTGAAGGAGCTGCTGACCGCGGTTGCGGTCTATGCCGCCGGTGGTCGCCAGGCCCTGAAACGGCTCGGTGGCGGCCGCGGAACGCAACTGCTCTTGGAGCAACTCGAGCGTCGCTAGTGCCTGCTCAACTCTGCGCAGCTGGATGGTGCTGGCGTCAGGACAAACCGCGCTCTGGTGCAGTCGGCGCGAATGTGGATAACTAACAGCTGCCTAACAAGCCGGCCCCGTGGTGGCCGCGGCAATGAGTCGACGCACTGGACATGCACTATTTCTTGATCGGCCTGGTGTTGCTGGCCCTCGTGCTCCTCACAGTGCACGGCTTTAAGAACGCTAATCCTGCCCGTTTGGCCCGTAACCTTAGACTGGTTGCCGGCGGCGCGCTCCTCCTTGTTTCGGGCCTACTAATGGTGCGCGGAGCAGCCGCCATTGCACTGCCGCTCGCCATGATGGGCATCTGGCTGATGACCGCCGCCACGTTCCCGCAGGGCGGCAAGTCGCAGGGACAGACATCCGAGGTGAAGACGGAATTCCTGGAGATGCAACTCGACCACGATACCGGGGAGATCCGAGGTCTGGTTATCAAGGGTATCTTCCAGGGCCGCCGTATTGAGCGGCTTAAACCGGCCGAGTTAGCCTTGCTTTGGCAGGATGTGCGCATCGATGACGCCGCCTCCGCGCAGCTTATCGAGGCTTACCTCGACCGCGCTTACCCATCTTGGCGGGATGATATGGAACGCGGCGAGAAGGAGATGGCAGGCCCCGACGGCCGCATGAGCAAGCAGGAGGCTTACGAGATCCTGGGACTAAGGCCGGGCGCCGACGCTGACGAGGTGCGCCGCGCCCACAAGGAGCTGATCCTGAAGCTGCACCCCGATCGGGGCGGCTCAACGTATCTTGCTTCAAAGATCAACGAGGCAAAGGAAGTCCTGCTGGGCTCCGGATAGCTTCCATGGAGAACTTAGGGTCAGTGGGACCCCGCTTCGCTGCAGGCAGGCGCCCTAGGGCCTTGCAACGAAGCAATCGATGGATCGGCGGCGCAGTTCGGTGCACGTCGCCGTTGCGCCGCTGGAATTGAAGCCAGCAAATCGCGCCCGATAGATTGTCCGGGACTTTTTGGATACTTTCACGGTGACCTTCACCGCGCGCTGGGAATAGCCGTAAAGCAGTTGTTCGGCCCGCCGCGCAACGCTCCGCAGCTGCGCCTGCGCCTCCTGGCGGCTTGCGAACGCACCAACCTGTATCTGATAGCCGCCATTGTTGCGCTGCACCATGCGCTGGGGTTCGCGGTCCTCCGCTGAACCCTGTTCGTGCGCTTCGGAGGCATCATCGATGCCGCTGCGTGCCAGCAGCGCCGCCAGTTGATCCTGCAAGGTTCCTGATTGCTGCTGACGCGAGCGTTGGGCAGGGCGGGGCGGGGCGCTGCGCGTGACATCTAGCTTGCGGACTTTTGCGATTTGCACAGTACGCTGGCGATATGTGCGGGTATTGCCGCGGCCGATCTCAATACGTTGATCAACGACCGGCTTTTGGTCCGGCACGATCGGTCGCATCACCGGGCGAGGCCGTGCAATGAGCTTTGGCCGACGCGTTTTTCGGGTCGAGGCCTGCTTCAGCGCGCGTGCTATTATGGACCGCATATGCGCATTCCGGCGTCCGGCGGTCTTTCCGCCGAAAACGACGGCGACGACGTGCTTGCCGTCATGCTTCACCGAACTGACGAGATTGAAGCCGGACGCCCGAATGTAACCGGTTTTGATGCCGTCGACGCCTTTGACACGGCCGAGCAGGGTGTTGTGGTTCTTGTACTTCTTGCCGCGGTACTTGAAGTAACGCGTCTTGAACAGCTTGTATTGTTTGGGGAAGTCATCCTGGATCCGCAGCGCCAGCTTGACCATGTCATGCGCGGTGGTCACCTGGCCACTGTTTGGCAGCCCGGAGGCATTCTTGAACACTGTTTTCTTCATGCCCAATTCCCGCGCCGTCTTCGTCATGAGCCGCGCGAATCTGGCCTCCGATCCCGCCACGCGTTCGGCGACTGCCACCGCCACGTCGTTGGCGCTCTTTGTCACCAAAGCCTTGATCGCATCGATGAGCCGAATGTGCTCGCCAACCTTGAAGCCAATTTTTGATGGGGGCTGTGAGGCCGCCTGTGCGCTGATTGGGATCCGAGTACCGTAGCTGAGACGTCCCTTCTCGATCAAATCAAAGACGATGTAGAGCGTCATGATTTTGGTGAGGGATGCTGGGTAACGCTTTGCGCTCCCAAAGGTCTCAAACAGCGTGTTGCCGGTGTTCGCGTCAAAGGCGATGGACGCGTACTTCGAGCGCTTGGCTTCCGCAACCGGTGACACCGCCAGCAAGGCCACGGCAGCCACTAGCAAGGCGCTGAGCCAGGTTGCTGAACTCAAGCGCGGAAGTCGCGCAACTAGTAAGTGAAACTTGGTTTTCGTCGCCATGGTTGATTTTGGCCCGCGTCCGGCTTCGACGCATATCCCCGTCGTGCTCATATGGGACTTTGAGACCATCTCTTCGTGACCTCTTTGCGGCGTCGCTGTTGATTCCTCGAGGGTTTGACAAAGCTGTCCCGGTTCCACCACACTCCCGGTAAACACCGGTTTAACCAAATTGTTTTGAAGCGGCCCTCGGTTCCCCGATGCAAAAGCATCCCATAAAAGCGTGAATGCCGTTCTAAGGCGCCACAAAGCTCCGATTTGCGCGGGCCAGCGGGGTTTTGCCCGCAAATTGAGCAGAAATGCCCGGCTACGACGCTCGGCCTATTGTGCAATGCAGCAAAATCTGCTTGGATGATCTCGGGTCAGCTTCCGAGATGCGTCGTTTTTGTAATCGAGGAGGTAGCACAGATGCGCGCTGCAACGCGCATCTGCCGTATAGAGCTATCTAACAGGAGAACAGTTATGGAATTTAACATGATGAAGGGCTTCGAGTCGATGAAAGGCTTTGAGTCGATCAAGGGCTTCGAAGAGTTTCAAAAGCTCAACCAGCAGAACGTTGAAGCATCGATGAAGTTAATGGGCGAGTGGAGCAAGGGCTGGCAGGCTATTGCTGCGGAAATGACTGACTACACGCGCCGTTCTTTTGAAGATTCCACAGCGACATTTGAAAAACTGATGTCCGCGAAGTCGCTTGATCAGGCGTTCGAGATTCAGTCGACCTTCGCTAAGCGCGCCTACGATGAGTACATGCACCAGATGACAAAAGTCGGCGGCATGTACGCCAACATGGCCAAAGACGCCTCCAAGCCTCTCGAAAAGGCTTTTCAGTTCAACAGCTGATCGCGCATCAGTTGATTGAGCCGGCGACTGCCGGCGAGATCTGCGCGCCAAATGTTTCCATACTATAAGAGGCCCGGTCGACACCGGGCCTTTTTTGTGTCCCGATATGCTCCCATCTATGGTTTTGAACAAGGCGTTGGAATTGGCTTCCGGGTGGTCCGGCCATCGTTGCCCAATGGCCAGACTTAGGCGAAAATGAAACTTGGCTGCCCGGCGTCTGCCGCAGGCACGCACGTCCCGCAAATTGAAGACCCACTGAAGACATGCTGAGGGAAACACCAGTGCACGCGAACGGCAGGCATCAGGAGGCCGATTTCGAAGGATACGACCCGTCGGTGCTGCGGATGTCGGCGGCGATGGGTCCGGACGACGGTGATTCAAACGACGAGAACCAGACCGGCATCGTCACAAAGACCCGTCCAAAAACAAAAAAGCCAAGCCTCTACAAGGTCTTGTTGCTTAATGATGACTACACTCCGATGGAGTTCGTGGTCCATATTCTCGAGCGCTTCTTCAACAAGGGCCGTGAAGAAGCCACCCGTATCATGCTCCATGTCCATCAAAAGGGCGTGGGGATTTGCGGTGTCTACACCTATGAGGTTGCCGAGACGAAAGTGACGCAAGTCATGGATTTCTCCAGGCAGCATCAACATCCACTGCAGTGCACTATGGAGAAAGAGTAGGTTCTCGTGCCATCGTTCTCAAAAAGCCTCGAATCCGCACTTCACCGCGCATTGGAATATGCCAACGAGCGTAAGCACGAGTATGCGACGCTCGAGCATCTTCTACTGGCGCTTGTCGACGACCGCGACGCGGTCGGCGTCATGCGCGCCTGTAACGTCGACCTCGACTCCTTGCGCGAACGGGTGACCGATTATCTCGACGCCGAGTTGGAAGATCTGATCTCAGAATCGACGGATGAGGCGACGCCCACGAACGGCTTCCAGCGTGTCATTCATCGAGCGGTCGTGCACGTGCAGTCCTCCGGCCGCGAGGAAGTGACCGGCGCCAACGTTCTTGTGGCCATCTTCGCCGAGCGTGAAAGCCATGCTGCTTTCTTCCTGCAGGAGCAGGAAATGACCCGCTTCGACGCTGTCCAGTACATAAGCCATGGCATCGCCAAGCGCCCCGGCATGTCGGAAAGCCGGCCGCCGCATGGTGCCGACGAGGAAACCGAAGGCCAGGAAGACCGCAAGGGTGGCCAGGACGCGCTCAACTCCTACTGCGTCAACCTCAACAAGAAGGCACGCGACGGCAAGATCGACCCTTTGATCGGCCGCGAGCCAGAAGTCCTGCGCACCATTCAGGTTCTGTGCCGGCGCCAAAAGAACAACCCGCTTCTTGTTGGCGACCCCGGTGTTGGCAAGACCGCCATCGCCGAGGGGCTCGCCCGCAAGATCATCCGCGCCGAGGTGCCCGAAGTACTCCGCAGCGCCACCATCTTCTCTCTCGACATGGGGGCGCTACTGGCCGGGACCCGCTACCGCGGTGATTTCGAAGAGCGGCTCAAGGCGGTGATGAAGGAGGTTGAGAATTATCCCGGTGCCATCCTCTTCATCGATGAGATTCATACCGTGATCGGTGCCGGCGCGACGTCAGGTGGGGCAATGGATGCCTCCAATCTGCTAAAGCCTGCGCTTCAGGCGGGTGTGCTCCGCTGCATCGGTTCGACCACCTACAAGGAGTACCGCCAGCACTTCGAGAAGGACCGCGCGCTCGTTCGCCGGTTCCAGAAGATCGACGTCAAGGAACCGTCGGTGGAGGACGCTGTTGAAATCCTCAAGGGCCTGAAGCCCTACTTCGAGGACTTCCACCAGCTGAAATACACCAACGAGGCCGTTCGCGCGGCCGTCGAGTTGTCGGCCAAGTACATCAACGACCGCAAACTGCCCGACAAGGCAATCGACGTCATCGATGAAACCGGCGCTTCCCAGATGCTGGTGCCAGAGGAAAAGCGCAAAAAGCGCATCACGACCAAGGAAGTCGAGGCGACCGTCGCCACCATGGCGCGTATTCCGCCGAAGACGGTCACCAAGTCGGACGCTGAAGTTCTGTCTAATCTTGAGAAGGACCTGAAGCGTCTGGTCTTCGGTCAGGACGCGGCGATTATTGCGCTGTCGAGCGCCATCAAACTGTCGCGTGCCGGCCTGCGTGAACCTGAAAAGCCGATCGGCTGCTATCTGTTCACAGGTCCGACCGGCGTCGGCAAGACCGAGGTTGCCAAGCAGCTCGCGAATCTAATGGGCGTTGAGCTGCTGCGCTTTGATATGTCCGAGTACATGGAAAAGCACACGGTCTCACGTCTGATAGGCGCCCCCCCAGGGTATGTGGGATTTGACCAAGGCGGGCTTCTCACCGACGGCGTTGATCAGCATCCCCATTCAGTGCTGCTGCTTGACGAGATCGAGAAGGCCCATCCCGACCTGTTCAACATTCTTTTGCAGGTCATGGACCACGGCAAGCTTACCGACCACAACGGCAAGTCCGTCGACTTCCGCAACGTCATCCTCATCATGACGTCGAACGCTGGCGCCAGCGCCATGGCCAAAGCGCCGATCGGCTTCAACCGCATCAAGCGCGAAGGCGATGACACCGAGGCCATCAACAAGCTGTTCACGCCGGAGTTCCGCAACAGGCTCGATTCCGTCATCCCATTCTCGGGATTGTCGACCGATGTCATCGAGAAAGTCGTCGAGAAGTTCGTCTTCCAGCTGGAAGCTCAACTCGCCGACCGCGGCGTGACAATCGAGCTGGCCCCCGACGCCAGCAAGTGGATCGGCGCCAAGGGCTACGACGAGAAGTTCGGCGCGCGTCCGCTGGCTCGTGTCATCCAGGAGCACATCAAGAAGCCGCTTGCTGAGGAATTGCTTTTTGGCAGTCTAGAGAACGGCGGCACGGTGAAGGTGGTGGTCGAAGGCGAAGAAGACGAAGGAGACGATCGCCGCCTCGGCTTCGAATACATCCCCGCCGACCCGTCCATCAAGAAATCTGAGTCGGTCGATGACGGCTCGGATGAAGATAACGACGACGATGTCGACGAGGACGAGCCTCAGGCCGCCCTTGTCTCCGCTTCGCCGCGCAAGGCGCTGCCGAGCCCGAAGGGCAAGAAGGACACGCCATCGGGCAAGGGCGGCGGCAATGGCACCGGCACGGTCCCGGGCGTCCCACGTAAGAAGCGGGACTGACAGGGCAGGCAACACAGCAGCGGCGGGCGGAGATGAAGTCTCCGCCCGCTGTGCATTAGGGGTCGGTTGTCCTGGGGATTTTGAGCTCAAGCCCGCGTGGGCCCGGCCACATCTGCCGACGTCAGGCCATCAACTGTACTGATCCGCGAGGGTTCCCATCCGCCGTTCTGGCAGCTCTGACCGCCATTGGGCCGGCCTTATTCCCAATGGGATCGTCCGTCTTGTGAGACCGCCCGTCCGGATCCAAGCTTCCGTGGCGATTGCCGCCTGGTCGATGAGATCACCGACATTCTTGAAATCGTATGGTGAACCGATGAGTGGGCACAGCGTCGGCACGATCGCGTAGTCGATGTCCGCGTCCAGGCGCTCCAACTCGGCGGTGAGCTGCCGGGCAATAATCAAAGTCAGCGAATGCAGCGCGCTGGCGATGACGCCCTTGGGTGGCCCGCTTGGCGGACAAGCGAAGCCCGTCGACAAGACGATGAGCCGCCGCGCGCCCAGCCCAACAGCGGTCTCGACAGGCGTATTGCTGGTGATTGCGCCATCGACCAAAAGGCGGTCCCGATGGACGACGGGTGGGAACACCGCGGGAATGGCGGAACTGGCTAGGACGGCCTTGACGGCCGCCCCCTCCGAAAGCACGACGGGTTGGCCGGTGAGCAGGTCAGTGGCGACGATATGAACCGGGATTTTAGCCTCTTCCAGCTGCTCGTAAGGCAGATTGAGCGAGACGAGAGCCTCTAGACCGCAGGGGCTGACAAGGCTGCTGCCGCCCCAGAGCGAGCCGGTCAGCGCCGATAGCGTAATTGGAAAGATCGTACTGCGCCTGAGTTGACGCCATATCGCCTCGAGTTTGCCAATCCCATCGGCATCCGGCGCGCCTGCGTAAAATGCGCCATTGACGGCGCCGACACTGGAGCCGACAACCATATCGGGTCGCACCCCGTGTTCGCTCAGCGCTCTCAGCATACCAACTTGTATTGCACCGAGGCTGCCGCCACCGGCGAATACAAATGCTGTCTTGCGATGTTGAACCGGGTGCACTGTCGATACTCTTGCGTTTTCCTTCCTCGAGTATCCAAATGATCCAGCAAACAAGTGCTCACGGGCAAATGAAGCTCACGTGACGGGATCGCGAGCATGCCCATCTGGGTTGAAGTACGGATTTGAAGCGGACCGCGCAAATTAACCGGAGATAGAATTTCCATGGGAACTTTCGCCCTGAACTACGGAGAGAACCCACAGCAAGGTGGTTTCGTTACCGTCGACGCTGGCAGTCAGGATCCGCTGGCCATCACCCGGTTCACCACGCCAGAAGGTGCTCCCGCCTTAAGCGACGCGGCCTCCATGAGCTGGTCGACCCTGAAGGAGTTCGACACATCCCTTGAAGTCATCACCCGGGCAGCTGCCGCGTATGAAGCAAACGTCGGCGAAATCCCGAAAATGGCGATGTTGACGACCCACGGCTGCCCGTTCTCCGCTGTTGCCGGCGCCTCCGACAGCGTCATCAAGCTTGCTATCGAGAATGAGTTTCGTTCCACCTTTGGCTCGTTCCTGGTGACCAGCGTCGATATCACCGAGCAGACCGCATATAAGATCCGCCAGTGGATGGGGCAGGACCGGCCCTTCCTTGGTATTGCCGCGCCGCTGATCGAGCCGTCCGCCGCCGCCTATTTCCAGCGGCGCAAGGGTAAGTGCCACTTGCTGGCGAACCCGGCTCTACGCGACCTCGGCCGTAAGGCGCTGCGCCAGGAGGTCATTAGCCACGCCATCCGCGGCGCCACCGTTTCGCAGCAGCCAAACCCCTTCGTTCCAACCTTTCCCGCCGAGTGGGATGCGAGCCTGAAATCGGATATGAGCCTGGCCTGGGGCGTTTGCGCCGCAAGCCCATCAAGCTGCATCACCGTCGTCAAGGATAACATGCTGATCGCCAACGCCGCCGGTCACGTCCAGCGGGTCTCAGCAAGCGAGAACGCGGTGCTGCATGCCCGGCTGACTCAGCGAACTGAAATGCTCAAGGGTGCCGCTGTCTGCAGCGACTCCTATTTTTCCTTCGCCGATGCCGTTGACCACCTGGCCCGCCGCAAGGTCAAGGCGATCTTGGCGACCAGCGGTTCGGTACACGACGAGAAGGTGCGCGCCCACGCCGAACAGTTCGATGTTCTCTTCCACACCGTGCCCGATCGCGAGGGCCGCATCTTCTACGGTCACTGAAGGGCGTGAACCAGGCGGCCAGCAACAAGACAGGCGGCGTTGGCGGTGACAGCGGGCAAAGCAGCTCCAGCACCTTCAAGAACGGCATGCGTGTCGCGCTTTCGACGCCCGGGTCGATTCTCCTGGCAAGTTCCGCCGGATTCGGCGCGCTTGCCAACGATGCCGGCATGTCATTGTTCAATGCCATCTTCATGATGGGGGTATTCTTCGCGCTGCCGGCGCAGGTTGTGATGATGGACCAGCTCGCCCGCGGTGGCTCCATTATCGGCGGGGCGCTTGCCGTCGCGCTTACCGGCGTGCGGCTTGTTCCCATGATGGTCACCATCATGCCTTTGCTGGGCAAGCCTCGCTCGGCGCTGCCGCGGCGCTTGGCTGCGGCGCACTTCGTTGCCATCACCGCCTGGTTGGAGGGGCTGCGCTGCTTGCCGAAGCTTCCCGAGCATCGGCGCATGACCTTCTTCCTGGGCATCGGCACAGGCATGGTCACGGCGACGTTGGTGGGAACGGCTCTCGGGTTCGAGTTGGCGGAATCGGTGCCGCCGGCGATTTCGGCGGGCCTGCTGTTCCTGACGCCCATCTACTTTTTCTTGTCTTTGATGGCTGCCGCCCGCTTCAAAATGGACTGGCTGGCAATTGTAATCGGCGCCCTGCTGGGCCCGCCGCTCTATGTCCTGACACCTGGCTTAGACCTGCTCTTCACGGGGCTCATCGGGGGCACGGTGGCCTATGTCGCGGGCAGGCGGTTTGACGGTATTCTTGAGGAAGAGGAATGACCGACGGTTTGTTGACCTCGCCCGAAGGTACCCTCCTCATTCTCGTCATCGCGATACTGGCGCATGAGCCGTTCCGCTGGTTGGGGCTCTATCTCGGCCACGGTCTTGATGCACAAAGTGAAATATTCGCGTGGGTCCGGGCCGTCGCCACTGCGTTGGTTGCAGGCCTGGTGACGCGCCTTGTCTTGTTTCCCGTTGGCGCGCTCAATGAGGTGTCGCTTCTGATCCGTCTCACTGCGTTTGCTGCGGGTATCGGGATTTATCTGGGCACAAAACGGCACCTCGGCGCCGGTGTATTTGGTTCGGCCTCCGTCCTGCTGGCGATGCAGTTTCTCACGCAATGATTGCTGGCGTCTTGCCGCGGCAGGCACCCCGCTCCGCCTCATCGATAAGGAACAGCGCCACGTCGGCACGGCGCACCGGCCCGATTTTCCATTCCTCCGGTCTTTCCAGCACCTGATAGAGCCCCGTTGCGCGACCGTCCCGAAGAAGCCCCGGCCGCACGATAGTCCAATCAAGATTGGAGCCGCGCACGATCTGCTCTTGCACATCTTTGTCGTCGTAAAGCCGCTTGAGGCTCAACGTGAAAGCAATCCGATAGAGCGCCCCCAGGTGGTCGCGGCTGTCACCCGCACCGATGCCCGTGACGCAGATAAGACGCTTCGGCCCCTTAGCCGACATGGCGTCGACAAGAACGCGCGTGGCGTCAGAGAATAGCCGCGTGCCGTGCAAAATCGTTTGCGGATTGATGCTGGCGCCGAGCACTTGGATGACGATGTCGACACCTGACAGTGCCCGCTTCACATCGTCCGCATCGAGCGCGTCACCGCTAAACTTTTCAAGCTTGGCGTCGTTGAGCGCGATGCCATCCGCCGATCTGGCAAAGGCCCGGACCGCGTGCCCAGATTCAAGGGCGGCTTTTACCGTTTCAAGCCCGATACCACGGCTGGCGCCCATGATGAGGAGTTTGGACATCCTTGAGACCTTTCTGGCCACGCGAACTTTAATACGACCCTGCCGCCAGACGGTTCAGCCGGTATGGCTTAGCCGGTGGCCTCCAAAGCCGCGCGCAGTTTTTCCGCGTTTGCCGCGAGCACGCCGGGGTCCTCCATGCCACGGCCGTGCGCCTGCAGCGGCACGCCTTCGTAGCGGGGAATGACGTGGAAATGCAGATGGTAGACGGTCTGGCCTCCGGCGGCTTCGTTGAACTGCATCATCGAGACGCCGTCGGCCCCAAAGGCTTCCTTGGCGGCAACCGCGATCCGCTGCAGCAACGGTACAACCGTTGCGAGAACGGCCGGGTCCGCATCAAGCAGGTTCCGCGACGCCACCTTCGGCACGATCAGCGTATGTCCGGCCGATTGCGGCATCACATCCATGAAGGCGATGGCGTCATCGTCCTCGTAGACCCTGTGACAGGGGATTTCGCCGCGCAGGATTTTGGCGAAGATGTTGTCGGCGTCATAGCTGGCGGTCACGGCAGGTCTCCCAGTTCCCAGTTATCCGAGCTGTAGGTGCTCGCCGATGCGATGCGCTATGCAAACTATAGGCGAAGCGCCGAGCACCTGATTGGCGGCAGCTATCTGGGCTTGCGGCGCCAAGGTCAATCCCCTTCGGCCTGGTCTTGGTCCCTTTTGAACGGAGCAAAATCGCGCAGCACGTTTTTTGTTCGCTCGACATGGTGGCGTTCGACGATGAGGAAACGTTCCACAGCGTCCCATAGACGTCGGTCGGCGAACCAGTGCAACGAATAGGTTGTCTCGGGGACATAGCCGCGTGCCAGCTTGTGTTCGCCTTGAGCTCCAGCCTCCACCCGTGGCAGCCCATGCGTGATGGCGTACTCAATTGACTGATAATAGCAGATTTCGAAGTGCAAAAAGGGGTGGTGCTCGATGGCGCCCCAGTAACGTCCATAAAGGCAGTCGCCGCCTATCAGATTGAGCGCGCCGGCGATATAATTGCCGTCCCTCTTGGCGAACACCAGAAGACAAGCATCAGCCATGCGCTGGCCGAGTTCGGAAAAGAACTCACGATTGAGATAAGGGTCGCCCCACTTGCGCGAACCGGTGTCCACGTAGAACCTGTAGAACGCGTCCCAATGTGCTTCAGTGATGTCCGATCCGGTAACGTGCTCGATCTGGATACCGGCCTCGAGAGCCTGGGCGCGCTCCTTGCGTAGCGCCTTGCGCTTGCGCGAGGTCAGCGTGTCCAGAAATTCCTGAAATGATGCGTAACCAGGGTTGGCGAAGTGAAACTGCTGATCGGTGCGCTGCAGCAGCCCGAAGTCACCGAGCCGTCGCCATGCGGTCTCGTCTACAAACGTAATGTGAAATGACGACAGCCCGTGCCGCTTTGCAACCTCGACTGCAGCGGCGGCAAGCCGGCGCTCGGATTTTTCAGCATCTTCGTCCTGGCGCACCAGCACGCGCGGGCCAGGTACCGGCGTGAACGGCACCGAGACCTGCAGCTTCGGATAATAGTCGCCGCCCGCCCGCTCATAGGCGTCGGCCCAGCCGTAATCAAAAACGAACTCACCCTGGCTGTGTGATTTCAGATAGGCCGGCATGATACCGGCGATGCCGCCGTCAGCGTCTTCCAGGACCAGGTGATGTGGAAGCCATCCGGTCTCTGCGCTGACGCAGCCCGCTGTTTCGAGAGCCTCTAGGAAGGCGTGCGTGACAAATGGGTTGAACCGGCGCGGGTCGGGATTGGCAAAGGCATCGAATGTTGTCGCGTCGATTTGCTTGAGATTATTGACGATGCGAACCGCAACGCTCTTTTCCGATGCGCACGTGCCCGCCGTCTCACTGTCTGATGTAATGTCAGAGACTTTCTGGGTCATGAGACGCCTGGACTGTCACACAATTCCAATAAGCTTACGCTGGCGGCTGAAAAAGGATCAGGCTTGGTGGCGAAAAGTCCATCCCCGTCAGCGGTGCCGGAACCCGTATGCCGTTCCGATTCGAGGCTGGCAGGCCGAGTTTACAACACCAGCGTAACTCACTTCCTTCAATCGACCTGTTGCATCGCCAGCCGGTGAATGGAAGGGTGCACACTATCGGGTTACATCAAAGTACGGGGACCGGCCTCGGTCTCGGGGTGCTGATTCTTTGATTGTGGCGCGTATATGCCGTCGTTTTTTATCAGATGGCGTCGACGCGGGTCGACGGCGGGAGCTATCGTGATGCGGTTCAGTACCTTAGGCATCGTCGCTGCGTCTTTTGTTGTCGGCGTTTTCGGCTACGCCTCAGCATTCTCGACGACCAGCACACACTACCAGGCGGTGGGTCCAGCAGCCTGGCCCACGCTCGTCGATAGCCGGAACGTTATTCAAATGGGCCCCCGGCTGCGCCTGCGCAAGCTCTCCCAGGAAATCAAGGAACGGCAGGTGAGCCTGCCAGTCGATGAGACAAAACCCGAATCAGAAGCGCCCCCGCCGGCCAGGCGAAGAGTGGCCAGCCTCGGCCGCGTGCCCCTGGTGCCCAATCTATCCACAAAGAACTCATCGTCCAAACAAGCCAACTCGCGGCCGCCTCCCCCACTGCCTGTTTTGGCCCGTAAGAATCTAATTCTGGCGCTGGACTGGTCAGCATTCCGCAAGGTGCTGAAACAGAAAAGCAAACTCGCCATCGTATTGCCGGAGCGCAAAGTGTCACCTGCGCGTGGCCGACCACGAAGGGTCCAACCCCGAAGGGCATTGCGTCACGGTCGCCCACTGAGACTCGCTTCGACCGCAAAGACGAGGGCACACTTCGATACATTCACCCGCAGTTCGCTCGGTGGGCCGAAGCCAGCAGATCTCCCGGTTGAAGACAGTGCGCCGACCGTTTTCAGTCCGCCGGCTCTGGTGAAGCAACTGGACAGGTCCGAGCTTCCACGAAGCACTGCTGCCATTGGCGAAACAGATGATTTGGTCGCTAGCAGGCCGACGCTTCCGGCTCAGCGGCGCGTGGCTTCGCTCGATCCCAAGGAGGAGGCGCTTCCGCCAGTAGCCGAACCGCAGCAGATACCGGTGGCGGCAGACGACGACGCGGAGCGCGCCAGGCAACGTCGACTGGCCGCTGTCGCGGTTCGCAGGTCACGTGCGCTCCATAACCGGCGCGCACGCCAGGCCCAGCAGGCACGCCGCAAGGCGCAGCGCAGGCGGGCTCAAAACAGACGGCGTCACGTTTGGAAAAGTCGCAATTCGAGGGGTTCGAGGCATGCAAATCGACGCCGATCCGGAAAGTATCGGCGTTTCCAGGCTTGGCGCAATCGGAAGATTGCCAATGAACTTCGCCTCCGCCGCCGCATCCGCGGGGTCTACTAGGCGCGGCTCGAAAGCTGTGCGGCGATCGCCGCAACATCAGACATGCTCGACGATGTCACCTTCAAAGATCGGTGCGTCAGCCCATGTCCTGGCGGTTTGCAGCTCCATACGGCTCCGGATCGTCCAAGCAAACACCGGCACGCGACGGTTCTGGCGCAGAATCTCTGTCGTCGACGTTGGGAGCTCCCGGACGTCGTGGGCGGCAAACGAAGCACCCGCCGTTTCAAACGCCGCCAGCGAAGCCCGTTCATCCGTACAAAACCGGTAGGTTCTTCCGGATGTGGCCGCGATTTGGTCAAAGCCCAGCACAACGAGCCCCCGTCGGACACGCGGCACCCTCTGTCGTAGCGCTGCTATCGATTCCGGATCGAAAGACAACAAGGCCAACAGGCCTTCGTAAGCGCCGGAAAGGCGCCACACCTCTGCGACAAATGCCGTTGGCGGCTCCGACCAGCTGCTTTTCAGTTCGGCCAGCACCGGCACACGGCCGCCGACGAGGGCGAGAAAGGCGCAATACGTCATTGTCCTGGACCCATCCGCATAGGCCAATTCCCTCAGTTGGTCTTCGCTCAGAGTGTCAGTGGCCGCGTCATGCCCCAAGAGCCGTGTAGCCCGCTCATCATAAAAGACGATCGGCAGCCCGCGCGCGGCGGGCCGCACATCGCATTCGATCCCGAAACCGCCAGCAATGGCAGATTCGAAAGCGGCAGCCGAGTTCTCGATCCGTCCTGTCTGATGATCATGCAAACCACGACGGGCAATCGATCGGACAAAGCTGCTTGGCAATCCCATGCCCCCAGCTGGACCTGAACCGCGTTAGGTCCCGGTGACCTGGAGAATTGCATCGATTTCCACAGCGCATCCTGCAGGCAATCCCGAAACGCCGTAGGCCGCACGTGTGTGTTTACCGGCTTCCCCGAGCACCTCCACCATTAGGTCGGAGGCCCCGTTGATGACGAGCGGATGATCCGTGAAGTGCGGCGCCGCATTGACGTATCCGGTCAGCCGCACGACGCGTGCAATACGATCAAGCCGCCCCAAGGCGGCGTGAGCCTGCGCTAGGATGTTCAACGCACATAGCTTCGCAGCCTCCCGACCCTGATCAACCGTAAGGTCGGCCCCCAACCGGCCGGCCAGGATTGATCCATCGGCCGCCTTGGAAATTTGCCCCGAGATGAACAACAATCCATCAACGAACAAATAGGGCACATACGTTGCCACTGCGGCCGGCGCTTCCGGCAGCTTCAGATTCAATGCTTCAAGCCGGGCGAGCACAGCATCGGTCATGGTCAAGCCTTTAATCTGGAGTGATTAGGTGGTGTTGGCTAACATGATCGTAAGCAGCGTTGCGAGAGATCTTTGCCGCAGGCGGCGTGCTGCCCTAGATTGTTGAGCCGCGCCAAGCGGCCTCGTGCCCCGGTGCCACTAACTGGAGAAACGGATGAACGAATCTTCGCGCCCCCGCCGTGAATTCATGCTTCCATTGGCGTTATTGGCGCTGGCGGGTGTTTCCGCCGAACGGGCCGTGGCCGGCGCCGCTGCGCTGGCCCCCCACCAGGCGGTCTACGAAATCACCCTGGAGCGCGCGACAACGGCATCCGGAATTACAGATATGACCGGACGCATGGTCTACGAGCTGGCTGGGGGAAAGTGCACCGGTTATACTCAAAACATGCGTTTTGTGACCCGTGTGGTCGACCGCAACGGTGCATCCATGCTGAACGATCTGCGGACCTCAAGCTGGGAAGCGGCCGCTGGCGACAAGATGCGTTTCTTCCTGAGCCAGTACCGCGGCAAGGAATTGACCGAAACCACCGAGGGCGTTGCCGGGCGGAAACCGAAGAATGGAGAAATTTCCGTCGAACTCACAAAGCCGGCCAGCCGTGCGTTGAATCTTGGGCGCGAGGTCTATTTCCCTATCCAACACTCGATCGCGCTGCTCGAAGCAGCTCGCGATGGCCGCCGCCAGTTTCCAGCCCGCCTGTATGATGGTTCCGAACAAGGCGAAACGGTCTTCGATACCAATTCCTTCATTGGCAATGCGTTGCCGGAAACGACCGCCCTCAATGGCGTTCCGGAGAGACTGCGCAAGCTCGCCAAATTGGATTCCCTGGCAGCGTGGCCAGTCGCCATTAGCTACTACGAACCGGATGCGAAGGGTACGGATGCCGCGCCGAGCTACGAGCTGGCCTTCCGTTTCCACGACAACGGCATCTCGAGCAAGCTCCTGATCGATTATGGTGATTTCGCAATCCGTGGCGAACTGACCGACCTGACCCTGTTGGACACCGAGGATTGCGGTCCGGGCAAGTAGCCCGCAAGTCTGGCTGATGGTGTCAGTCCCATAGCCACGCGGCTCCACGCACGCCGCTGGCATCGCCCCAGCGCGGCGGCAGAACCCGCACGGTTGGCGCATCCGTGAAAAGATGCGGAGCGATTGCGGCCGGTAGATCGGTGTAAAGGTGCGGGAGCAGCGAGAGGCCGCCACCAAGGACCACAACATCCGGGTCGAAAATATTGATCACATGAGCCAGACTCCGCGCCAACCGCTGCGTGTGGCGGCTCAGTGTTGCGGCAGCGCCCGCGTCGCCCTGCGCGGCACTGGCAGCGATTTCCTCCGCACTAAGGTTGTCGCCAGTTTCGCGCAGGTGATCGCGCGCCATCGCCGGCCCTGAGATCCACGCCTCGATACAGCCGTTGCGTCCGCACCAGCAAGCCGGGCCGGGCGTTTCGCTGCAACTCGCCCATGGCAGCGCATTGTGTCCCCATTCACCCCCTGTCCCGCGGGGGCCGTTGACAAGGCGTTCAGCGATGACAAGGCCGCCTCCAACTCCAGTGCCCAGGATAACGCCGAACACCGATGTGGCCTCCGAGCCGGCCCCATCCACCGCCTCGGACAACGCAAAACAGTTGGCGTCGTTAGCGAATTTCACCGGGAGACCGATAGCCGCGCGCAAATCCGTATCGAAGGCTCGACCGTTCAGCCAGTTCGAGTTGGCGTTTTGCACAAGGCCCGTGGCCGGCGAGATCGAACCCGGCATTCCCACCCCCACGCTCACCGCCGAGGGAGCTTGGTGCGCGCTGGCATCGCTGATCAAAGCCGCTACAACCCCACCGACCGTGCGCAGCGTCGCATCGTAGTCCTCTCGCGGTGCTGCGACGCGCCGGCGCGCGAGTTCAGTTCCATCCGGGCCGATCAACAAGCCCTCGATCTTGGTGCCGCCAAGGTCTATGCCGATACGCAGATAGTCTTTTGCCGGAACCGTCATATTCAGACCTTCTGGCCGAGCAGGCGGTTGGCCTGGCCGATCTGTTCTGGCGCGATGCCGGCACTGCTCGCGAACACCAGCAAGAGCGATTCGTCTTCGAGAAGATACTGGGTGACCGCCAGCAGCGTTTCGGGCTCCCCAGCACTCGTCTGCAACTCTTCCCCGCGTACCCCCGTCGCGGCAAGGAATCGGCCCAGCCGCGGCCCGTCCTCGGCAAGGAATGCCAGGATCTGCAGCGCCAGGGTCTCCGCATCCGCGAGCGACATCCGCGTATTGAAACGCTTGTTCACGGTCGCTTTACCCTCCTGGAAAGGCTCTGCTCGGCTTAAATTGTTGGTTACTGCTCCGGACGCATAGTGTGGCAAGCGACGATTCTAGAGAATCGGTGCAAAACGCAGGAAGCAGCAGAGGCATATACGCATGACCTACCAGCAGTCAGGTGTTGTCGTCGACAGCTTCCGACCGGAGACGCGTTCAATGGCGAAAAAGGTCCTGATTGTCGAGGACAATGAGCTCAACATGAAGCTCTTCCACGACCTGTTGGACGCCCACGGCTTCGTCACCGTCCAGACCCGCAATGGGCTTGATGCGCTTGCTCTTGCACGCGAGCATCGCCCGGATCTTATCTTGATGGATATTCAGCTGCCAGAGGTCTCCGGCCTCGAAGTGACTCGGTGGCTGAAGGAAGATGACGAACTCCGCGAAATTCCCGTCATCGCCGTAACGGCATTCGCCATGAAAGGCGACGAGGAGCGGATCCGCTCTGGCGGCTGCGAGGCCTACATCTCCAAACCCATATCGGTGGCCAGCTTCCTTGAGACGGTCCGGCAATTCACCGGGGGGGGGCTAGTCAACGTTGCGTCAGCCAAACAACCACGAGCTTGAAAAATGAGTGCACGCGTTCTCGTCGTCGACGATATTCCGGCAAACGTAAAACTACTCGAAGCACGCCTCTCAGCTGAGTACTTCCACGTACTCACCGCCTACTCGGGAATGGAGGCGCTTGAAGTCTGCGCCAACGACCGCGTCGACGTGATCTTGCTCGACGTCATGATGCCGGGGATCGACGGGTTCGGAGTCTGCCGCCGCCTCAAACAGTCACGCGAAACCCAGCACATTCCGATCGTCATGGTCACTGCTCTCGATCAGCCATCCGACAAGGTTCAGGGCCTTGAAAGCGGCGCCGATGATTTTCTCACAAAGCCAGTTGATGAGATCGCCCTCATTACTCGCGTCAAGAACTTGGCCCGGCTGAAAACACTGAATGATGAAATGATGATGCGGGCCGCCACCGATCGCCAGCTCGGTGTGTGCGAGAACGCAGAACTGGAGCGCGCTCGTTCGGGCGAATTCGGGCGTATCATGATTGTCGAAGACCACGCGCGCACCGCGCAAGGTGTTGAGCGCTTTCTAGCGAAGTTCCATGAAACGGATGTTGAAGGTTCCGTTGAGCATGCCTTCCAACGGCTCTGCGACGAACCATTCGACCTTGTACTTGTATCATTGAGCCTAAAGTCCGGGGACGGGCTCAGTCTGTGCACGCAGTTGCGCCAGCATGATGCTACGCGCCACCTGCCGATAATCGTCCTCATCGATCAGGGGAATCACGCCGGCCTGCTGCACGGGCTCGATACCGGAGTGAATGACTATCTGACGCGGCCTATTGAGAGCCATGAGCTTCTGGCCCGCGCCAAAACCCAAATCAAGCGCAAGCGGCATACGGACTATCTTCGTAGCCGCCTCGAACACAGCGCCGAACTCGCCATCGCCGATGGACTGACCGGGCTCTACAACCGCCGTTATCTCGACAGCCATCTGCATGCACTCATCGATGATGCCAACGACGGCAATCGCGAACTGTCTGTGATGATGGTCGACATCGACGCTTTCAATGATGTCAACGAGCGTTACGGGCACCGTGTCGGCGACAACGTTTTGGTTGAGTTCGCCAAGCGACTGCGTCGCAACGTGCGCGGCGTCAACCTGACCTGCCGGCTGTCCAGCGAGAGCTTTCTCGTCGTCCTTCCCGACGTGCCGATTACGCGCGCCGGTCAGATCGCTGAGCGACTACGCGCTCAGATCGCAGCCGAGCCCTTTCTCAGCCCCTCTTCCGAGCGGATTCGCCTTACATCCAGCGTTGGCATTGCTGATCTGAACGGCGCTCAGGACAATGGCGAAGCACTTGTGAAACGAGCCCATTCGGCCCTTGCGAACGCCAACAGCCGCGGCCGCAACCGCGTCGCCGTTGCCGCCTGACCTGCCATCCGGCAGCCGCACCCATTCAAGAACAATAGATTTTTGCCGTAGTTGCGCGGCAATAAAGCCAACGCCTTTTGAGCTCAAGAACGGCACGACACGTGTTCTACGGGACGCCGCGTTGACGCCTTAACTCAGCCCGGATCGAAGGCTACGAATCGCAAAAGTGATATTGCGCCAATAGTCAAGCGCTAACTTGTGTCATGATCTGTGCAATGCTATTCGATCAAATTGGGAGGGAGTTATCTTCTCAGACGGAAAGAGTTCACACCCGGCCATGTTTGGCGGAAATCTGTCTGAGCGACTGCAAAGGACTTGGTCCGTGTGTACTAGGCTCTCGTGGTGTCAGGGCCGCCGCATCACCTGCCATTACGAGGGAATGTGAGCAACGCAGTGGCCAGAGTGGCCTCCTCATAAGGCTGCAGTCGTTGCTCACGCCAGACGGACGGTCGATGCCCTCTTTGGCCATCCGTTTGGACGATTCGGCCAGGGTTAGTCGTTCCCGGGATGACTGACCCCGCTACTGGGATTGCGGACCCTGGCTGCGTAAAGCAGCGCTGTTACTGATCAGCGACCGCAACAAGCCCAATTCATTATTTGATCTTGTGTTCTTTGAATTCGACGTGCTTGCGCACGACCGGATCGTATTTCTTGAAGACCAACTTTTCGGTCGTGTTCCGAGGGTTCTTCTTGGTCACGTAGAAGAAGCCTGTGCCTGCGGTGGACAACAGCTTGATCTTCTGAACGACGGGTTTAGCCATGGCTTGACCTGTTGGGTATGGGGCGACAAAACGACGCAGTCGGCAAAGACCGCGAAGGTGGCCAGGCAGACGGCGGTTAAATGGGTTCCAGGGGGCGGAACATAGCTCGCGCCGCCGCTCTGTCAAGGTAACATTGAAGCCTGGAGTTCACTTCAGCAACACCCGCTCGAACGAGCCAGCCCGGAAGTAATAGTACGGCACCGCCCAATCTGACGACCCGCGGGCCTTCTCCTCGAGATATTCATTTAGGTCCTCAATCACCGCACGCGTGATGTTGGGCAGATCGAGACGGCGCAATTCCTCGATGGTGAACCAGCCAAGTTCCTGCAACTCATCATCAGGCGGCGTCACCGTCTTGGCGACATGCTGCGCGTCCACCAGGAAGAATCGGGTATCGTAGCGCCGGGGCCGACCCGGCGGCGTGATCGCGCGGGCAAGAAATGTCAGTGGAGACAGCCGCGGTCGGACCCGTTCGTCAAAAAAACCCGCCCAAGTCCCCATCTGTTCCACGGCCGGCGGCGCCTCATCCTTCGCCGCCGTGCCTGCCGGTTGACCGATCAGGATGCCCGCCTCTTCGTAGGTCTCCCGCAATGCCGCAAGCGCTAACCCCCGTGCACGTGCGGCACTCGCCGTTCCCTTCATATCGATCAGCAATTTGGACTGCTCGCCCACGCCGAGTTCGTCGGTCGCTGGAATGGCGCGGTCAACCTTGTCCGCGCGACCGCCCGGAAAGACGAACTTGTTTGGCAAGAACACCTGCTGGGGTCGCCGTCGGCCCATAAGAATCCGCGGCATGCCGGTCGCATCGAGGACGATCAGCGTTGCCGCGTCCTGCGGTTTCAACGATCGGGTTTCGCCGCTGCGGTGCACGTCGGTCATTCGACTTCGCTGATATTTCTGATTCATCGGTCCGAGGGGCCCCAAGCCTGCAAACGATCAGGCCACTGAACCTATCAGATTCCGCTTTGCCGGTCCGGCACAGTTACAGGTTCGATTCCAAAGATTTCTTCGTCTTTGCCACCAAAGCCATGCATGCGGTTCGCCCATTGCAGACCGATCAGTGCACCCTTGATGCGCGGCAATAGCCACAGGCTCATGCCCAAGACCATTGGTGTCCAAAGTAGCGCATGGACCCACAGAGCCGGGGCAAACAGATCTTCGACCATCAAAACCAGGGCTACGACGACGTGCCCGACGATAAACATCGTGAAATAGGGTGGCGCATCATCGGCGCGCTGATGGAACAGTTCCTCCCCGCATGCCAGGCAGATGTCATTCACCTTGAGGTAGCTCGAGTAGAGCTTGCCCTCTCCGCAGGCCGGGCAACGCTGTGCGGCACCGCGAAAGATGGCCTGTTTAAGTGAACGCTCCTGCGAGCTCTGCAATTCGACATTCGCAATTTTGACTGACATGGGTCGCTTTTCCCAGGCTCCGGGGCTTGGCGTCAAGGACTTTGCTGGCACACGCTTCAACAAACAGGTTCTAACCCGGCCGGCGGCCGCCTTGCCGGCGTCCGCCCTGCCGCCGCCCACGGCTGCGCGGAGATTTATAGCCTTTGAGAAGTTGACCCGCCGGTTTCTTGGGATCAGACAAAACTTCGAACCGAAGCGCCCCGGCCGCTGGGATCGCTTCGACCAGCCGAACCTCGACGGTATCGCCAAGGCTATAGGCAAGCCCGGACCGCTGCCCAACCATTGCGTGCGCTTCTTCCACATAGTGATAGTAGTCGTCTTCAAGGCTCGCCGCCGGGACAAACCCATCCGCACCGGTTTCGCTGAGCCGCACGAAAAGACCCGAGCGCGTCGCCCCGGAAATCCGTCCCTCAAATGTGGCCCCGACTTTCTCGGCAAGATGCGCCGCGATCAGCCGGTCATTAGTCTCTCTTTCCGCCGACATGGCTCGCCGTTCGGCTTCCGAGATTTGCTCACAGATGGCCGACAACTGCGGCACCTCTTCAGACGTGATGCCGTCATCACCGAGCTTGTAGGCGGCAATCAAAGACCGGTGCACGATGAGGTCGGCATAGCGGCGGATTGGAGACGTGAAATGTGCGTACCGCCTCAAGTTGAGTCCGAAGTGACCGGCGTTCTCCGGGCCGTAGAGGGCCTGGCTTTGCGAGCGCAGTACGACCTCATTGACGAGATCCGGTACCGGCAGGTTCTTGGCCTTTTCCAGGATGCCGTTGAATGTACTTGGCCGCAGTTGGTTTTGCGGAGGCAGCGCCAAATCGAGCGTGCCCAGAAACTCCCGCAGCGCCTTCAGCTTTTCCTTCGAGGGTGGTTCGTGGACGCGATAGACGACGGGCCCGCTCTTGGCCTCGAGGGCCTCGGCGGCGGCGACATTCGCTTGGATCATTAACTCTTCGATCAACTTGTGCGCGCTGAGCCGCTCGGGGATTATGACTCGCGCCACCTTGCCGTCTTCATCGAGCTGGATCTTGCGTTCCGGCAGGTTGAGTTCCAGCGGACCGCGACGGTCGCGGGCAGCGGCCAGCTTCGCGTAGGCGGCCCATAGCGGTTTCAGTACCGGCTCAAGAAGCGGCCCGGCCTTGTCCGAGGGCTTGCCGTCAATCGCCGCCTGCGCTTCCGCATAAGCGAGTTTGGCGTGCGATCGCATCATCGCCCGCATGAAGAAATGCTTGCGCTTTTGCCCGCGCTGATCGAACACCATGCGCACCGCCAGACAGGCGCGCAATTCCCCTTCGCGCAACGAGCAAAGATCGTTGGAGATCTTTTCGGGCAGCATCGGCACGACCCGGTCTGGGAAATACACCGAGTTACCGCGCCGGCGCGCCTCCCGGTCGAGGCGCGAGCCGGGCCTGACATAGTGGGCGACATCCGCGATCGCGACATAAACAATGACGCCGCCTTGGTTGGATTCATCCGTGTCAGGCTCCGCGTAGACGGCGTCGTCATGGTCACGGGCATCTGGCGGATCGATGGTGATGAGCGGGATATGGGTCAAGTCGGTGCGGTTGCCGGGGCGTGGAGCCTCTAGGCCTTCGGCTTCATCAAGCACGCTTTCTGTGAAGTCATCAGGCAGGCCGTGCGCGTGCACGGCGATCAAGCTGATCTGGCGCTGGTCGTCCGGATTGCCGAGACTTTCGAGTACTTGCGCTTGTGGTGTCGAAAAGCGGCCCTTGCGCATGAGATCGAAACGGACGAGATCGCCGTCCTTGGCTTCCCCCATATCGCTTTTCTGCACGGGCCAAGATCGCAACGATTTGCGGTCTGTGGGCTCAATCGTGCCGCCGCCGGCGGCGCTGGCCCGGAAGATCCCAATGAGCCGCCGCTTTTCGCGTGGCAGTTTCCGGATGGGCACTGCTTCAAAGCGATAACCTTCGACGTCAGGTTCTTCCAGCCCGTTGATATGACACAACACCCGGTCACCTATGCCGAGGCTTGCCGATGCCCGCTGTGCTTCGGGTACGTGCGTCAGCACCAGCACGCCGGGACGCTCGCCATCCTTATCATTCCAAACTGAAGGCCGCGCGATAAGGTCGCCGCTATCGTCCTGCCCCGTCACCTCCAGAACGCCGACTGGCGGCAGGTCCCCCTTTTTACGAATTTCCTTGCGGTTGCCGAACAGCAGACCCTCCTCGGCCATCACCTTCAGCAGCCGCTTCATGCCAGAGCGGGCGGCGCCTTTTATGCCGAAGGCCCTGGAGATTTCGCGCTTTCCGACCTTGCTGCCGGCGCCGGCGACAAACTTGAGGATGTCCTCGCGCGACGGCAGGCCCTCTTCATCACGCACGCCGCTGTCGTATTGGGCGGTCGCCTCTTTGGGCTGACTGCGCTTCTTGTGCGCAGCCTTTCTCTTTGGTTTACGCGCCACGACAGGCAACTTTCATCAGGGCCGGCGTTATGAAGCTTCTCCGCTTTCCGCTGTCCGAGCTTTGGACCTGGCCTTTGCAGGTGCTTTTTTCGCAGCCTTTTTGGCCGGTTTCTTAGCCGCTTTTTCTGCTGGCTTTTTCGCCGCCTTCTTAGCGGGCTTTTTCGCAGCCTTCTTCGCCGGTTTTTTCGCCGCTTTTTCGGCCAGCAATTTGACCGCCAGATCCACCGTCACCGCCTCGGGTTCTTGTCCCTTTGGCAGTGTTGCGTTGACCTTGTTGTGACTGACATAGGGACCATAACGGCCCTCAAGAACCTCGATCTTGCCACCCTCTGCCGGGTGCTCTCCCAGGTCCTTCAGAACTTTTGCCTTGGGACGCTGGAACCGGCCCTTGCCGCCCTTGGCCTTTTCCGCGAGTAACGCAACAGCACGGTTGATGCCGACGCTGAAGACTTCCTCCATGCTTTCCAGGTTGGCGTACATTCCGTCATGCAAAATGAATGGGCCGTAACGCCCAAGGCCGGCAGAAATCGTTTTTCCTGTTTCAGGGTGCACGCCGACTTCGCGCGGCAGCGATAGCAGACTAAGAGCCTGTTCGAGGTCGACCTGGCCGGCGTCGATGCCCTTTGGAATGGACGAGCGCTTTGGCTTTTCTCCCTCGTCATAGTCATCAGGGGAGCCAAGCTGAAGGTAAGGCCCGAAGCGGCCGACGTGGAGTTTGACCGGCAGGCGCTTTCTGGGTCAAAGCCCAGTTGCTTTCCATCGAGAGCGGCTGCGTCCGCATCCTGCGATGATTGCGACAGCTGGCGCGTGTAGCGGCAATCGGGATATCGGCTGCAACCGATGAACGCGCCGAATTTGCCGGAAATCTTGAGGCTGAGCTGGCCCTCCGAGCAGGCCGGACAGGCGCGTGGATCAGAACCATCTTCCTTTGCAGGGAAGACGTGCGGTCCAAGCAGTTCGTTGAGCGCGTCGAGCACCTCAGATACGCGCAGTTCCTTGATCCCTTCGACGGCCTTGGTGAAGTCGTTCCAGAAATCGCGCAAGACGTCCTTCCATTGCATCTTGTCGTCGGAAATGAGATCGAGCTTCTCTTCCAGGTCAGCGGTGAAGTCGTACTCGACGTAACGTTGGGAAGAAGGCCTCCAGGAACGAAGTCACCAGCCGGCCCTTGTCCTGCGGAATGAGCCGCTTCTTATCGATCTCGACGTAATCACGTTCCTGCAGCGTCGCCAGCGTTGCCGCATAAGTCGACGGCCGCCCGATGCCAAGCTCCTCCATCCGCTTGATGAGGCTTGATTCAGTGTAGCGTGGCGGCGGCTGCGTGAAGTGCTGATTGGCGAGGATCTCGCGGTCGGTGAGTTTCTGGCCCTGCTCCAGCGGTGGCAGCCGACGGTCGCTTTGCTCATCGTCTCCCGTGTCGGCTGTTCCCTTCTGGACCTTGAGCCGCTCGTCGCGGCCTTCTTCGTAGAGCTTCTGGTAGCCTTCGAAGAGCATCACCGAGCCGGTGGCACGCAGGTCATAGGTCTTGCCATCGCGCCCGTTCACTTCGATATGCGCGGTGGTCTGCTCCAACTCGGCCGACGCCATCTGGCTTGCGACCGCCCGCTTCCAGATCAACTCATAAAGCCTGGCCTGATCCTTATCGAGATACTTGGCGACGGCTTCCGGCTTGCGGAAAACATCTGTCGGCCGTATCGCCTCGTGCGCTTCTTGTGCGTTCTTAGCCTTGGTTTTGTATTCGCGGATGAAGGGTGCCACATAGCGCTTGCCAAAGTCGTTTGCGACTTCATTTCGGATTGCTGTGATCGCCTCCGGTACGATCTGCACGCCGTCGGTCCGCATATACGTAATGAGCCCGACAGGCGCACCTTCTCCGACATCGACTCCTTCGTAGAGCCGTTGTGCAATCTGCATCGTCTGCTTGGCTGAAAAGCCGAGCTTGCGCGAGGCATCCATTTGCAGGGTCGACGTTGAAAACGGCGCGTAGGGGTTCCGCTTGACCGCTTTCTTCTCGACGTTAGTGACCGAATAGTCGCCCTTCTCGATCGCTTCTTTGATCGCAAAGGCTTCAGCTTGTGTCTTGATGTCGAGCTTCTTCAGGCTCTTCCCTTCGATGCCCGTAAGACGCGCACGCACCTCGGCGGAATCTGCGGTCTGCAATGCGGCTTCGATCGACCAGTATTCCTCGGTCTTGAAGGCCTCGATCTCGGCCTCCCGGTCGCAGACAAGGCGCAGCGCCACCGACTGCACCCGCCCGGCAGAACGCGCGCCAGGCAGCTTGCGCCAAAGCACCGGCGACAACGTGAAACCGACCAGATAGTCAAGCGCGCGCCGCGCCAGGTAGGCCGACACCAGCGGCTCATCGATTTGGCGCGGGTTGGCCAGCGCCGTCATGATTGCCTGCTTGGTCACGGCATTAAAGGCGACCCGCTCGACCGGCACCCCCCTTCTTCAAGGCCCGGCGCTTCTCCAGCACCTGCAGTATATGCCAGGAAATCGCCTCGCCCTCGCGATCAGGGTCAGTCGCCAGGATCAGCTTGTCGGCGCCTTTGACGGCGTCCGTGATCTCTTTCAGGACCTTCTGCGACTTCGTGTTGGGCACATCCCAGGCCATGGCGAAATCCTCGTCAGGCTTCACCGACCCGTCTTTGGAGGGCAGATCGCGGACATGCCCGAACGAGGCGATAACCTTATAACTCGACCCAAGGTATTTATTGATGGTCTTCGCTTTTGCGGCAGACTCGACGATTACGACGTTCATGAGCGACTTTCACGACTGGACGAGCCCGCGGCTGTGCCCAGATCAAATGGATTTTCGGTGGGAAGCTACGCGCTCTACCCGCATTCAGACCGCACCCCGTCCCCCCGTTTAAAAATATTGGCCTCAAGGGATCAGCGCTTCAGTCCGGCCGCCGGAAGATGGTGGATCGGTGTTGCGCTGTCAAACTCGGCTCGTTGATGCACCAAAAACGTCTAGTCCGTCATGTTGCAACCTATAATTGAAGTAACTATTGTTAAGCCGGGTGCAGATTTTCACCTGTCTGGGGACATTCAAGTGCACGAACGCAGAGGCAAACGAGACGTCAGCCCGCGCCCAGTGCAGGTCCAGATGGGAGAGGAATGCAATGTGCTGAGAAAATGAATTTGACGATCACATCGCGGATATGATCCTGCAGCTCGCAGGAATGGCCGCCCAAATGGGGCGCCGGACTCTAGACGAGCAACTCATGGCGGTGCACAAAAGCGTCATCGGTGATCGTGCCGCCAATCACCCTGAGGAGGGTTCCGTCAACAGCGACACAAGCTGCTCCTCGTGGCGCTCGGTGCGGCCCGCCAGGTCAAGCTCGATCAAACCGGTTCGTACGGAGCGGATATCAAGTCCAGTCGCACCCACGATATCGTCCACAGCCACTGGCGCCGGGCCAAACATTGCAATGACGCGGCCTCCACAACCAGCACGCCTAGCGAGATCCCCGAAATCAGCCGGTTGCGCCTAGGAAACTCGCGCCCACGCGGCTTAAAACCGCAGGGCATCTCCGAAACAAGACAGCCTGTTTCAGCGATCCGCTTATGCAGCACAGCGTTCTCGGGCGGGTAAATGATATCAAGGCCGCCCGCCAGCACCGCGACCGTCCCCGTATCGAGTGAGGCTTGGTGTGCGGCGCTGTCGATACCCCCGTGCCAAACCGGAAACGATCGTCAGCCCGGCCCTGCCAAGTTTCCTCCCAAACAGCCCGGCCAACTTGGTCCCGGCCGCTGAAGCCTGCCTCGCCCCGACAATGTCGACGCTTGGAGCGCGCATAAGTTCGGTGTTGCCTCTGACGTAGATCAACGGCGGCGGAAAATCGATCTGGGCAAGCCGGAGCGGATAACCGGGCTCGGTCGTTAAAAGCAGTTCGGCACCATGGCGCGCGGCGGCCTCCAGCTCGGCTTCCGCCTTCCGGGCAGGGTGGATTTGTACCAACTTGCCCCGCCCTGCTTTCCGGCTCAGGTAGGGCAGCGCATCGATTGCGGCTTGTCCACCACCGAAATGATTGATGAGTTCACGAAACGTGGTTGGCCCGACGTTCTCGGACCGGATGAGACGCAGGCAAGCCAACCGTTGAGTATCATCAAGCTCGGCCACCGGCAGCGGCGCCGGCGTGAACAGGTCCGCCGTCTCAGCCCTTGGTTTTGCAGCCGATTTTCGACTCCTCACCAGCCGCGAGCCGACGGATGTTGGCTTCGTGCTTGTAAATCAGCAGCCCGCTCATCAGCCCTGTTACAGCAGCAAGCTGCCAGCCTCCCAGCACCAGTGCCGCCAGCGGGGCTGCCACAGATGCTACGAGCGCGGATAATGAAGAGTATCGGGTCGCAAAAGCAACCACCAGCCAAACCGCGCAGAAAACCACCGCGATCTTCCAACCCAAGCCAATGAGGACGCCGATGTAGGTGGCAACCCCTTTGCCGCCCTTGAAGCCCAGCCAGACCGGAAAGAGGTGTCCGAGAAAGGCACCCAGCCCGGCACATTGCAAAGTAAATTGCGTCCAATTCAATTGTGCGCCGAGAGCGAGCGGCGCGCTTGCTGCGGTCCCGGGCTCGACTCTCCCACCCTCGATAATCAAGCCGACCAGCAACCACGCAAGAAAGACAGCCGCCGTGCCCTTCAGGACGTCAAACAGCAACGTCACAGCGGCAAGCCACTTGTTGCCTGTCCGCAGGACATTGGTCGCACCGATATTGCCAGAGCCGATTGAGCGAATGTCACCCAGCCCGGCGGCTCGCGTGAGGATAAGCCCGAACGGGATGGAGCCCAGGACATAACCAAACAACAGCGCCAGCGGCGCCATCGAGGCCGGATTAAGCAGTGCTGGTCCCATGCGTCCGGCTCATTCCGCCCGTGTTGGTGAAGTTTCGTTCAATCGGTGGCCAGCGCCGGCTCGTGACCAGCGTACTGATAGACGGTTTCGCCGGCAACCAGCGTGCGCAGCACACGACCCTGCAACCTTGCTTCATCAAACGGTGAGTTCTTCGAGCGGGAGCGCAGCATGTCTTTGTTCACGACCCAAGGCTCGTTGAGGTCGATGAGGATGATATCAGCAATGGCACCCTTGCGGAGTCGGCCTGAATGCAGCCCGAGCAGCTTTGCTGGGTTCAAGGTCATCGCCTTGAGCAGGGTCACTAGATCGACGTCGCCGCTATGGAAGAGCCGCAGTGCGGCCGGAAGCAGCGTCTCCAGGCCAGCGGCACCGTCTGCGGCTTCCTGGAAGGGGCGCCGCTTCACATCGGCGTCCTGGGGGTCATGGCTGGATACTATAATGTCGATACCGCCGTCGGCGATACCTGCAACCATTGCCTTGCGGTCGTCCTCATGGCGCAGCGGTGGGCGCACCTTGAAGAACGTACGATAGCCGGTCACGTCGTTCTCATTGAGCGTCAGGTGATTGACCGAAACGCCACACGTGACATTCAATCCCCTCGCTTTGGCCGCCTTGATCACCTCAAGGCTTTCCGAACAAGAGATGGTCATCGCGTGGTAGAGCCCGCCGGTCTTTTCCACCAGCCGAACGTCCCTTTCGACAACGATCGTCTCGGCAACCGTCGGCACGCCGGCCAGTCCCAGCCGCGTTGCGATTTCGCCCGAATTCATCGATGCCTTCGCCGAGAGATATGGGTCTTCGCAGTGATGCGCAACAAGGGCGTCAAAGTCCTTGGCATAATTCAAGACGTTGCGCATGACGCGGGTATTGGCAATGCTTGACTTGCCATTGGTGAATGCGATAGCCCCGGCCCGCTTCAGAAGGCCAATCTCGGTCATCTCCTCACCTTCCAGACCTCGGGTCATCGCAGCCATGGTGTGGACATGAACAATGGCGTTATCGCGCGCGCGCCGCTGGATAAAGTCAACGAGCGCCACCTGGTCAATAACCGGGCTGGTGTCCGGCATCACCACGACCGTCGTAACCCCACCGGGCCGCCGCTGCCCGACTTGCCGTTTTCAGCGTTTCGCGGTGTTCTTGGCCAGGTTCTCCTGTAAAAACCTGGGCGTCGATCAGCCCGGGACAAAGCAAATGCTCCTGGCAATCTATGACTGCCGCGCCCTCGGGGGCATTTCGCCTCAAATGCGGACCAAGGTCGGCAATCAGCCCGTCTTGCACCAAGAGGCCGCCGAGTTCGTCGCGACCGCTTTCCGGGTCAATCAGTCGTGGCATTGAGAAACACTTGCGGTGTCCGCGAGGGTTTCGGCTTTTCGCCCTGGGGTTTGCTCACGAAGACGCTCATTGTGCTCCCGCCTTGAGGGGCCTGCAGGGGATTACGCCTGCGGCAGGTTTTGTGACAGCGCTTCCAGCACGGCCATGCGGACGGCAACGCCCATCTCGACCTGCTCACGGATGACGCTGCGGGAGTGGTCGGCCCACGGTGGAAGCAATCTCCACCCCGCGGTTCATCGGGCCAGGATGCATGATCAGCGCGTCCGGCTTGGCGCGCGCCAGTTTCTCGTGATCAAGCCCGAAGAAGTGGAAGGTATTCGCGTGAGGAGGGGAACGTAGACACCGTCCATGCGCTCGTGCTGAAGCCGCAGCATCATAACAACGTCGACGTCCGCGAGGCCCTTCCACATGTCTGTGAAGACTTCGGCGCCCAGTCGGTCGGGGTTCGAAGGCAGCAGCGTTGAGGGCGCCACAATCCTGACCCCTTGCCGACATCGCATTCAGGAGGTCGATATTCGAGCGCGCCACACGCGAGTGCAGAATATCCCCGCATATCGCGACCGTCAGCCCGGCGATCCGCCCCTTGGCTCTGCGGATGGTGAGCGCGTCGAGCAGAGCCTGTGTGGGGTGTTGATGGGCACCGTCGCCGGCATTGACAACGGAACAGTCCACCTTTTGCGCCAGCAACTCGACGGCACCCGCCGCATGGTGGCGCACAACGATGATATCGGGGCGCATGGCGTTAAGCGTCACCGCCGTATCGATTAGCGTTTCGCCCTTCCGTACCGACGAACTTGCCACCACCATGTTCATGACGTCGGCGCCAAGCCGTTTGCCGGCCAGCTCGAAGGACGCCTGTGTCCGCGTGGAGGCTTCAAAAAACAGATTAATGACCGTGCGTCCGTTGAGCACGTTACGTTTTTTCTCGATTTTTTGATTTTGGTCGGCGGCCTTGTCGGCCAGATCGAGGAGAAAATCTATGTCCGGCGCCGTCAGTCCCTCGCAAGAGAGCAGATGGCGATGAGGAAAGGCCGGAAGATGCAAGATCGCAGCATGGGTCATCAAAGCCCTTTTAATATGCAGAGTCTTGGCTCACCGCAACTGCTAACAGCTCTGCCGACAAGTTTGCCACAGCTTCGCCCCGCTAATCGCCAAATGTAGCTCGCAGAAGCGTTTCCTGAATCGAGAGTTGAGGCGAAGCCGACTTTCCACCAAGGTGCCCTTGCGACGTCGCCGTCGGCGCCCCAACCATACGCAGCCTACCAAGAACAGATGAGCACGTTCTCGACCCACGAGATCTTAAACCAGCCCCCGCCGTTCGAGGATGTGAACCTATACGCCTCGGACACGGCCTTGCAGGAGGCCGTCACGCGGGAAGGCGGCGGTCACGCAACGCGCAGTCTTATGGCCTTCGGGATGGTCTGTGGCAGCGCCGATTCTAATGAGCGCGCGCGGCTCGCCAACGAGAACCCGCCTCAGCTTGCCACTCACGACCACCAGGGGCGGCGCACCGACTTCGTCGAATACCATCCCGCCTATCACGAGCTAATGCAGATTTCCTGCGCCGAAGGCCTCAATTGCGCGTCCTGGCTGCATCTGGTTAACCGCGATCAGAACGCCGTAACCGATCAGCAGGTCGCACCGCGCGGCGGGTTTGTACCTCGCCTGCCAGATGGAAGCAGGCCATCTTTCCCCGGTTTCGATGACCCACGCGTCGGCACCCGTTCTGTTGATGCAACCCAATATCGCCGAGGCCTGGCTGCCAAAGGTTATCTCGCGCAGCTACGACGCCCGGCGTGAGCCGCTCGAGGTGAAGCGCTCGGCGACCATCGGTATGGGATTGACCGAAAAACAGGGGGGCAGCGACCTCAGCGCCTGCACAACCTCGGCCGAGCCGCTGGAAACCGCCGGCGGCGGTTCCGCGTATCGTCTGACCGGACACAAATGGTTTCTTTCAGCGCCTATGTCCGATGCATTTTTGATGGTGGCGCAATCCGCCGAAGGGCTGGACTGTTTTCTCGTGCCGGCTTTTCTACCGGACGAAACGCGCAATGCCCTTGCCTTCCAGCGCTTGAAGAAGAAGCTCGGCAACCGATCAAATGCGACCGCCGAAGTTGAATTGAACGGCGCCCATGGTTGGCTGATCGGCGAGCCCGCCCAAGGCGTGAAGGTCATGACTGAGATGCTGACCCAGACGCGTCTTGATTGTGCTGTGTCGTCAACAGCCCTGATGCGCCACGCCCTCGCCCAGGCCATCCATCACGCCGAGCACCGAGCCGCTTCCGGGCGAAAACTGGTCGAGCAATCTTTGATGATCCAGGTGCTCTCTGACATGGCACTGGATGTCGAAGCCGCTGTCGCACTGGTGTTTCGCCTCGCTCGATCCTACGATCGCCGCGAAGACGAGCACGCATCCGCCTGGCGGCGGTTCATGACACCAGTCACGAAGTACTGGACGGCCAAGATCGCTCCGCCGCTCATCTTCGAGGCAATGGAGTGCATGGGCGGTAACGCCTACGTCGAAGAGCTGCCGATGGCCCGCCTATGCCGCGACGCCCCGGTCAATGCGATCTGGGACGGAGCAGGAAACGTACTTGCGCTGGACGTTTTGAGAGTTCTGCAGCGCGAGCCCGACGTCGCACGCGTTGTCATGGATGACCTTGCCGCCGCTGTTGGCGATGACCCCCACCTTAAGGCCGCCTACCAGCGCACCGAGAGCATTCTGCACGAGCCACGGCTTCTTGACGGTCGGGCCCGGACGCTTGTTGAAAGCCTTGCCGTTCTCGCTGCCGGCGCCATTCTCAGGACCCATGCACCAGCCCCCGTGGCCGATGCTTTTATCGCCACGCGAATGGTAAGCCTGAACCGTCAGACCTACGGACAAGGCGTCGACTGGGCGGATACGCAATCAATCTTGCAGCGCGCTTCGCCCAATCGCTGACAGGGCTGCGAAGGGCATGCGGATTGCGCCAATAGAAACTGAGCGCAGGGCCGCTCACGCACGTGCCGCGGCCACAATCTGGTGCAGTGCATGGACCAACGCTTCATGGTCGCCGTTAAGGTAGACCGGCAAGCAGGTGCTTGCACGTCCGGTCGACGGCCGGCTCGGCGGATTCCAACAATTCTCCACCTTTTTCAGTGAGCTTTGTGGCGTACCTGCGCGCATCCAGTCGTGTTCGCCTTCTCTGCAGCAGGCCGCGCTGGACTAACCGGCGCACGATGTCAGCGAGTTTGGAGGGATCAATCCCGGTCTGATCGACCAGATAGGTCTGACTTGGTGAATCGCTGACCAGCACCGCCTTAAGGACCTCGTACTGGCGCGGTGTGAGGTCCTGGCCAAAGTTCTCGGCAAAAAGTTCGTCCGCGAATTGGCCAGCTCTATACAACAGGTGGAGGATCGAACTCGAAGTGCTATTGGGTACGATCATAATAATAGGATACAACTTTGTTTCTACGTCCCAAGCCCCTCCCTGCCGTTGCGACGTATGCTGCATCAGAGCCGCGCAACAATCGAAAGCGATTTAATTTCGCCCACGTGCTTTTGGGGGTAGTGCGCGCAAAGACCGCAGTTTGACGCACCAGTTTAGGTAAACAGCCAGGAAGTGACCCCGGTCCGCCGCGCCAGGTCGCACATGTCCATGTCGAGCCTTGCAAATGAGGATTGAGACAGCCGTTGCGGCAGCCACGGTGCTCCATTCTTGCATTTGCGATATGGCGCCATCATCGCCCGCCATGTCCTTTCATTGAATGGCCGGTCTGGCGCGACCATTGGGGGCAGGCGCTTCAGCCCGCTTTGCTGAGCCATCCAGGCGTATGCAGCCTGCCAGATCTCGATCGAGGCGGGCATGTTGTGGCGGGCTTTGAGCTGAGTGATCGTGAGGACACCGGTCTCACGCGCATGCGGTCCGACCTCCAGCGTGGCGACGTGAGCATTGTTCTTTTGGACGGAGAACAGCCGGCATTTTTCGCGGGCCAGCCGTTCGGCGTACTGATCCGCGCAATTCTGCATGGCTTGTGCTGCGACCAACAGAGAGTCTCGGTCGATCAAAGGTGCGAATCTGTAGCCCTCCACCTCACCGGCCTCGAGCCATGAATCACTGAGTGCACCAGCCTCCAACTGCATAATGAGTCGCAGCCGGTTGAGCCAGCTCTTTGCGGCACATAGCGCGGTGTCGAATGCGATCTCAGGCCGCCAGGGAACAACGATGAACTCGTTCGCCTTGGTATCGGCGCACGAAAACCAGGCGTAGGCGGCAAGCACGGCGAGGATCCGGTGCGGTTCGCCGCGATCGGCGTATATCGGCTGGTCCGCGATCCATATTGCAAACTCCTCATGCGCGGCCTCGGTGGCAAACATCACGCTTTCCAGCCAGAACGAGGAATGGCGAATATTCTCCGGTAGTCTGCTTGCGATCCTGCGAGTGAAGGCCTCTCCGCCCGGCACCTTTTCGAGGGGCGACCCGAAGGCTTCAGGGGGAAGTCTCCTCAGCCACATTGGCAGTTCGAGCTTGCGTGCAACTGTTTTGAGGGGCGCACCTTCTGCGATGTGTTGGAGCACCGTTGCGCGCGCCGCACTCGAGCCCTGCCTGCTAGCAATGGCAAAGGCGGCGCCAGGAAAGACTTCGACAAGATCGGCGAACCGCGGAGACGTCCTGATCAGCCGCCTCAATTCCCGCCGCACCGGAGCGTTGAAACGTGCAACCTGCGCTTCAAGTGGGGCCGGCAATCTGGCCGCTTTTGGTCGAGGTCGACGACGCGCCAGCTCCTGTCGCACTTCTGACGGTTGCTCCAAACTCTCGGGTACTGGCTTCCCGCGTTCCATCCTGGACCGCTTTCACACACGAATTGAAAACTAAACAAATATCGCATCTTAGTTTGGCGTGGATGCGACGCCATCCGGGCAACTTGCGGTTCGTCGCAGTCAAACTCGACTGTAGTTTGGCGCCGAGCGCAACTTACATGATCTTAATTTAGTCTGTTTGGTTGCCGGCCCATGGGCAACTCAGTCTAACACTTCAGACGATCAAGCGCGCCCTGAAGAATGAGCGTTGCAGCAAGTTTATCAATGACCTCGCCCCGGCGCTTGCGACTAGTATCAGCTTCGATGAGCATCCGTTCAGCTTGACTTGTGGTCAAGCGCTCGTCCCAAAGCAAGATTGGCAGATTCAAGCTTCGCGCGAAATTGCGCGCCAGCGCTCGGGTCGATTGTGCACGCGGCCCCTCGCTGCCATCTAGGTTGCGCGGCAGGCCGAGGACGAGGCCGCAAATGTCGTTTTGTCCGATGAGTGCCTCGAAGCGCAACAGGTCTTTTGAAAACTTGCTTCGCTGGATAGTCTCCAGCGGCGAGGCGATGGTGCGGCTGAGATCGGACAATGCGAGCCCAAAGGTCTTCGTTCCCGCGTCGATTCCGATGATCGCGCGGTTAGCGGGCAGAAGACCGAGGAACACTTCCGCGTCTTCCAATATCTGCCCCGTGGATCCTGCTTCGTCGCTCGCGTTTGCCATTGTCTGCTTTTCACCCGTTGTTGTGCGCGCCGAGCGCTTTATACTCCGCCGCGCATGAGAACAGCGCGTGTTCAACTATACGCTATGCCGACAAGAGAAGGGGCCGCTATGAAGATCAATTGGTACGGGCATTCCTGCTTTCGCCTGGAACTCGGCTCGAGCGTGGTTCTCGTTGACCCCTTCCTGTCGGGCAATGCCACCTTCGAGGCCTCGGGAATAACCAAGGATGCCGCGATATCGGGAGTGACCCACATTCTCATTACCCACGGCCACGGCGATCACGTTGGAGATACCGCCGACATCGCCAAGTCGACCGGCGCCAAGGTGGTAACCAACTACGATCTGTGCATGTGGCTTGCGAAACAGGGTGTGACTGCTTTTGAACCAATGAATACAGGCGGCACGGTTGATCTCGGTGACTTCAAGGCTTCGCTGGTCCGCGCCGATCATTCCGCTGGTCTCGTAGAGCAGGATGTGGGTTTCCCGCTGGGGTCCGCAAATGGTTTCATCATCACGCCCGAAGATGGCCCCGTTGTCCTGCATATGGGCGACACCGACATCTTCACGGATATGGAGCTGATCGACGAGATCTACGAGCCCAACATCGGCCTCGTTCCGATAGGCGACCGCTTCACCATGGGTGCTGTGACTGCGGCGATGGCCTGCAAGCGGTTCTTTGACTTTGAACTGGTCATTCCGTGCCACTACGGCACCTTCCCGATTATTGATCAGAAGCCTGATGAATTCATCGAGGAAATGTCGGGCGAGGATGTCGTCGTCCCGAAGCTCGGCGAAGTTCTCGACGTGTAGGGCTGGCGTTGCCTGATCGGCAGCCGATTTTACATCTTAGGGGCTCTGCTGCTCTTCCGGATTGGCATGCAATACTGACTTTCGCGTGCCCTGCCCACGCTGTGGTTGCGCGCAACGCCCTTCGCGGTTATTGAGCCAATCCTTGAAGTGATTTGTCCGTGACCGCGAGGGGAAACATGCACGTCGACGAGAAGACCGTCCGGCGCATCGCGCATCTTGCGCGCATCAGGATCACCGACGTCGAGGCGGTAGGGCTTGAAAGCGAGCTGTCCGCCATCCTTGACTGGGTGGAACAACTCGATGAGGTCGACACCGACAGTGTCGAGCCCATGACTCGCGTCGTTCCGATCTCTCTCAAACAGCGCGAAGATATTGTGAAGGATGGGGACAAGGTCAACGAGATCGTCGCCAACGCCCCGATAAGCGATGACGGCTTTTTCGTCGTGCCAAAGGTCGTCGAATAACTGCCCGCCGCACCATCGATCCGCGGCATCAGCTTTGCCTAAGATAAACCGCAGAAAGAAAACCCGTGACGGATCTGACGAAGTTGACACTGTCTGAAGCCCGCGACGGCCTGGCCGCGAAGGACTTCTCGGCAACCGAGTTGACAACTGCACATCTTCAAGCGATCGAGGCGGCAAACGGCGATCTCAACCTCTACGTCTTGTCGACCCCGGATGAGGCCCTTTCGCAGGCCAAAGCTTCCGACGAGCGCATCGCCAAGGGCATGGCTGGTATTCTTGAAGGTCTTCCGCTCGGCATCAAGGATCTGTTCTGCACCAAGGGCGTGCGGACCACGGCGTGTTCCAAGATCCTCGATGACTTCACGCCGACCTATGAATCAACCGTGACGCAGAACCTCTGGGACGCGGGCGCGGTCATGCTGGGCAAGCTCAACAACGATGAATTTGCTATGGGCTCGTCGAACGAAGCCAGCGCCTTTGGTCCCGCTGTCAACCCCTGGCGGCGCGAGGGCTCCGACGCAAAGCTGGTGCCGGGTGGCTCCTCCGGCGGTTCAGCCGCCGCAGTCGCCGCCAACTTGTGCCTTGCCGCCACAGCTACCGATACAGGAGGTTCGATCCGCCAGCCCGCGGCATTCACGGGAACCGTTGGCGTCAAGCCGACTTACGGGCGCTGTTCCCGTTACGGCGTCGTCGCCTTCGCCTCATCACTTGACCAGGCCGGGCCGATCGCCAAGACGGTGCGCGATGGCGCTTTGATGTTGAAGGTCATGGCCGGTCACGATCCCAAGGATTCCACCAGTGTCGATGCCGATGTTCCAGACTACGAGGCCGGACTGGGCAAGGGCGTCAAAGGCCTGCGTGTCGGCGTGCCTAAGGAATACCGCATCGACGGCATGACCGAGGAAGCCGCCAATTTGTGGGAGCAGGGGATCGCCTGGCTGAAGGACGCAGGCGCCACGATCCATGAGATTTCGCTACCTCACACAAAGTATGCTTTGCCGGCCTACTACATCATTGCCCCAGCCGAGGCCTCCTCAAACCTCGCCCGCTACGACGGTGTTCGCTACGGCCTGCGCGTGCCTGGCAAGGACCTCATTGATACCTACGAGAATACCCGTGCCGCCGGTTTCGGCGCCGAGGTCAAGCGCCGGGTCCTTATCGGCACGTATGTTCTGTCTGCCGGATACTACGATGCCTACTACCTGAAGGCGCAGAAGGTGCGCACGCTCATCAAGGGCGATTTCGATGTCGCCTGGCACACCGTCGACGTTCTCCTAACCCCAACGACGCCAACACCCGCCTTTGCTTTCGGCGAAAAATCGGGCGATCCTTTACAGATGTACCTTGAGGATATCTTAACGGTGACCGTCAACATGGCGGGTCTTCCCGGCATATCAGTGCCAGCGGGCCTCTCCCGCGAAGGCACACCGCTCGGATTGCAACTGATCGGCAAGCCCTTCGACGAGGCAACGCTATTGCGCGCTGGCCAGACGATCGAGGACGCCGCCGGCTGCTTCCCCGTCCCGGAGCGTTGGTGGGGCGCCTGAATTTGATCCTGCGTCCGCAGTGTCTGGGGAGGCGTATGCTGACGATGTTGACGGGGGCAATCATCACCTTTCCAATAGGTAATCAAGACCCGCGTTTGCCTCTCTTCGAGAGACACGAGCAGACGGGCCAATAGACTCCGACCCAATTTTCAATGGTTGTGCTCGGTCGCCCCGCAGACGGATGGATCCGACCGCTATCTCGAAACTGCGCTTGGGTACATTGCGCCTCCGGTCCTTTACCCCGCCAGCCTTTCTACCACGGCAGGCCATCCGGCTGAATTGCATTCTTCTGGGCCTCGCGGTAAGCCCTTGGGGATCAACTAGGAGTAGACGCCAGACATGAGCCGCCGCCAGCCGAAAGATTGCAGGGAAATGGTCCACGTCCGCGAGGCGATAGATGAGATCGACAAGCAACTTGTTGACCTCGTGGCGCAGCGCTTCAGCTATGTTGACCGGGCTTGGCAGATCAAACAGCACGGCCCCGAAGGCGCCGTTGTGCCCTGGCGTATCCAGCAGGTCATCGACAAGGTCAAGGATCGTGCCGACGAACGCGGTCTGCCGCCCGAACTCGCCGAAGCCCTGTGGCGCCAGATGATCGGCTGGTTCATCCAATACGAGGAGGAACAGCTTGCCCATGCTCCGCCGCGCGGCGCCAAGGGCAGCTCGCAAGGTTGATATCTGGAAAAATTGAACCCAAGAGGCGTGCCTGAATGATCGCCCTAGAGCCGTTTGATCCTTACTCTGTTCTTCTCGTCGCCCTGCTCAATCCGCTGGTGATTGCAGTCGCGTTCATGATGGGGCGCGACGCTGATCAGTGGCAGAAGCTTATCGTGGCGGCATTCGCGGCCTCTTGCGCTGGCTTCCTGCTGATCTATGCCTTGGCTTATGTGAAGTTCATCGCCGTCAAGGGCTTCGGCGCGCCGACGGGGGTCTTTGTCCTCCAGTTCCTATTCGCGCTGGTCTGGGCTTGGCTCGGCTATCGATTTTGGCCCAAGAAGAGCCCATCTACTAATTAGACCCCGCGGTCGAGAAGGAGGTTGGCAACATGCGTACATGGTGCCCCGGGGTTAGGGATGCTCAGGTCCTGCGGGCTTGGCTAGTGCTGATGACGATGCTCTGCGGCTTGTTTGCGGCCATTGGTCCGCTCGGCGCCCAGCAGATCACCAAGATTGATGCGCCGACGTCTCACGAAAAGGCGCTGAAGGGTGAGCTTCTCCTCGTCGATATCCGTACGCCTGAGGAATGGAAGCAGACCGGCGTTCCCACGTCGGCGCATGCCATCACCATGCATCAGGACGGGCAGGTCTTTTTGTCATCGTTGCTGAATGCGGCGGGCGGCGACAGCAAGCTACCCGTCGCCCTTATTTGCCGCACGGGCTCGCGCTCAACGGCTCTTGCTGGGCCTCTTGTGAAAGCCGGTTTTCCCAACGTCATCAACGTCGTGGAAGGTGTGGTTGGGGGACCGCGCGGCACCGGCTGGATCAAACGCGGCTTGCCGTTACGGACCTGGAAACCTGAAGAGCCAGGACCACAGCAGGCTCAGCAGGAATAGTGAGAAAGTCAACTCGGACGACTGCGGTGGCCGCCGTGGAAGGCTTGTCCCAGTCCATGGTCGCGTGTCCCATTGCAGCCATGCGTCACCTTCGATAACCACTCAGTCCACCTCGGGCAAGGAATCCGCGAATGCAGGCCAAAGCACAAGCTATCACCAACAATGAAAACCTCATCTCCGGCGCAACAGGTGATTGGGAAGTGATCATCGGCCTGGAGGTGCACGCCCAGGTGAGTTCCAACGCCAAGTTGTTCTCGGGGGCATCAACGGAATTCGGCGGCTCGCCCAATTCTCACGTCTCCTTGGTGGACGCGGCCATGCCCGGTATGCTGCCCGTGATCAACTCCGAGTGCGTAGCCCAGGCCATCCGTACGGGCCTTGGCTTGCAGGCTGAGATTAATCTGCGCTCCGTGTTCGACCGTAAGAACTACTTCTATCCCGACCTGCCGCAGGGCTATCAGATCTCACAGTACAAGCAGCCGATCGTCGGCGAGGGCGAGGTTGAGATCGAGGTCGAAGGCGAAACCAAGACCGTCGGCATCGAGCGCCTTCACCTCGAACAGGATGCCGGCAAGTCAATTCACGACCAGCATCCTGATTACTCGTACGTCGACTTGAACCGTTCCGGCGTCGCGCTGATGGAGATCGTCTCCAAGCCCGACCTGCGGTCGGCGAAGGAGGCGCAGGCCTACGTCACCAAACTGCGCTCGATCCTGCGCTATTTGGAGACCTGCGACGGCGACATGGAGAAGGGCAATCTGCGCGCCGACGTCAACGTTTCGGTGCGCAAGCCCGGAGACGAATTCGGGACCCGCTGTGAGATCAAGAATGTCAACTCGATCCGCTTCATCGGCCAGGCTGCTGACTACGAGGCCCGCCGTCAAATTGATATCATCGAGGATGGCGGCACGATTGATCAGGAAACTCGCCTGTTCGACCCAAAGAGCGGCAGGACGCGCTCAATGCGTTCCAAGGAGGAGGCCCACGATTATCGTTACTTCCCCGATCCCGACCTGCTACCGCTCGAAATCGAGCAGGCCTACATCGACGAACTCGCCAAGGGGCTGCCTGAACTCCCTGACGTAAAGAAGCACCGCTTCATGAGCGAGTATGGCCTATCCAGCTATGATGCCGGCGTGCTTGTCGCCGAGCGGGAGGCCGCGGAGTACTTCGAGGAAACTGTTAAAGGCCTGAAGAATCCTAAGGGCGAAGGCAAAACAGCGGCCAACTGGGTGATCAACGAGTTCTTTGGTCGCCTGAACAAAGAGGGGCAGACAATAGCTGCAGTCAAAGCTGGGAATGTGCCGCCATCTGCTAATACTTCAATTTTGAGTATGATTTCGGACGGTACCATTTCAGGCAAGATCGCCAAGGAACTCTTCGAGATCGTCTGGACCAAAGGTGGTGACCCGGCGGAAATCGTCGAAAGGCAGGGCATGAAGCAGGTCACTGATACTGGTGCCATAGAAAAAGCGGTCGACGAGGTGATTGCGGCTAATCCCGATAAGGTCGAGGCGGTCAAGGCCAAGCCGGCGATGATCGGTTGGTTCGTTGGTCAGGTGATGAAGGCCTCCGGCGGAAAAGCCAACCCAAAGGCCGTCAACGAGATACTAAAGAAGAAGCTTGGCGTGGAGTAACAGCGAACCGGGCGGTGGTGAAGATTGCAGTCACGGAACGGCCCGCAAGCAGCGTCAGTTCCCCCCGTCACTTTCTCGCGGGGTCCTGGTGCTTAGATTGCGTCCATTATTGTCTAAGCGCAGAGGCCCGCGATGGTTTCCGATGACCCTGGCCTGAAGAGTGGCACGACGCCGCCAACCGTTGCCGCCCCCGCTCTATACCCGCCGAGCGTGACGCCGCCGGACGCTCCGCTGCCGATCCTGACCTTCCTGCGCGAGTTCCCAAAGAACCCTCTGCGTTCGGTGCCCCGCGCCGCCTACGAGCGAGACATCTTCGTCCTTCGCCCCAAAGCTCTGAGGCTGACCTATGCCTGGATCACCGGACCGGAACTCGTTGAAGAAATCCTAATCCGCCGCGCCGGTACGCTCGAGAAATCTCAGGTCGAGAAGCGGGTCTTCGACAAGAGCGTTGGCGAAAGTGTTCTCACCGCTGACGGTGCCCGTTGGCGTTGGCAGCGGCGCGCCCTGGCCCCCCTTTTTCGCCATCAAGAAATTGTCGCCTATGTGCCGCGGATGTCGGAGGCCGCCGACGAGCAGATCGCCCTTTGGCGTGCTTCGGGCACAGGCCTGCGAAACGTCGATGAAGACATGACCGTGGCAACGCTGGCGGTCATCATGCGCACCATGCTGGGCAATTCCGATGCAGGCGTTGGTAACCGCATCATGGCCGCGACAGAGGCTTACCTTTCAAAGGCGTCCTGGGAAGCCGCCTACGCGATATTGAGGTTTCCGAACTGGATGCCTCATCCTGGAACGTGGCGCATGACCAGAGCGGCCCATACATTGCGAGGGATCATGGCGGGCCTTATTGCTGAACGTCGCGCGGTTGGGGGCGACGACGACGATCTCCTCGGCAGGCTCCTAGCCGCGCGGGATCCGGAGACCGATGAGCCAATGGATGAAGAGGGCCTCATCAACAATCTTTCAACGTTGCTGCTTGCCGGTCACGAGACAACTGCTAAGGCCTTGAGTTGGACGCTCTACCTTCTGGCGCGAAGCCCGGAGTGGCAGGAGGCCGTTCGCGAAGAAGTCTCACAGGTCGCAGGCACTGAGCGCATCAGCGCTCAGCACATCGACCAGCTCTCGACCACCGCCCGGGTCCTGAAGGAGTCCATGCGGCTTTATCCGCCAGCGCCGGTCGTCGCCCGCGTCAATACCGAGTTTATCTGTGCCGGCGACGAGAACCTGCCCGTCGGCTCAAACCTGGTTTTCCCGGTCTATGCCATCCATCGCCATCACAAATACTGGGAGGACCCGGCTCGCTTTGACCCTGACCGCTTCCTTCCCGGCTGCGAAGCAGCGATCCCGAGAACGCAATACATGCCGTTTGGCGCCGGCCCCCGCATTTGCATTGGCCAGGCCTTCGCCATGATCGAAGCGACCACGTTGCTAGCGAGTTTTGTTCGGGCCGCCCGCTTCGAATGGGACGGCAAACATGAGCCTGAGCCGGTTTCGCGAGTGACGCTGCGGCCAACCGGGGGGATGCCGCTGAAGGTGACACCGCTCTAGCGGGCCAATGCCGCCCATAGCCTGATCAGAAAAGAATTCAGGCGTTGTGAAGTAACGAGTCCCTCGTCTCAGATGGCAGTTCGCCGAACAATTGGCAGTAGTCGTTCGCAAACTGGCCCATATGCCAAAAGCCCCATTTGTTGGCGACATCGGATACTAGACAATCTGCGCCAACTTCCAATAGCTCCGAGCGGACCCGGCTTAAACACAGCCTAATATGGTGGGCTTTGGGTCCGATTCCGAAACGCTCATGGAACGCGCGATCCAGTGTTCGCCACTAAACCCCCGTCTCGGTGCATATCGTTCCGATCGGTGTATTTTCTTCAGCTCTAAGGTCCATAAATTCCAAAGCCATTGAAACGGCCCTTGCACGCGATGCTGGCGAACTCCGGTCGTCGTGTTTCTCACAATCCGTTGCGGCAATGAGCAGTTCCGCGATGATGCTTTCCTCTTCGTTTCGATCCGGGAAGCATCGGAAGCGGGCAGGAAGCGGCTAGCCCTGCGGGAAACCTGCAGCAGCTTGCCAGGGGCGCGGCCGACTGGAATCGCCAGCGCGCGCTGCAGCGATCAATCGATTGCAATGCCAAGGCAATTTGCGATGTCTTCCAACTGCTGTGCTGATATTGCAAATGTGATCCCTCGGAGGTGCCCCCCTGGAACCCATCCCAATAGCCGAATGAAAGCAGCGAAGGTATCGCGATACCGTCTCCGCGCCATTCACTCAGATGGCGGTTTTGAGGAATCCCAAATGGCATCGTCCCAGGCGGGGCGATGCCGACCTGGTGCAGGCTCCTTGACATCTGGATTTCGAGGAGCGCCACCATCTTGCCGGAACGCACAGCGATTCTGGTTTCCATGGGTCCGGACTCAATCTGGCGGAAGTCAAGATCCCAATCGGTGAACTTATTTAGTTGGGTCAGTTCCGGGAGACTCAGTACCGTACTGGTACTGACTGTGCGCGCGGTCATTGGATCAAGGTCAAACCTGCGTGGCGAAACTCTAATATGCTGGGTACGTCTACCGCTGTACTGTGCCGCCAGCCTTGGTTCCGCTCAAGGTCTTTCTGCCAAGCGGCTGTCGGGCAATCAAGGAATTGGGAGAATCCGCGGCAACAACGACGGGGCAGACTTGTGGCATCCGCAGGGCTGCTTCTGGCTGTCTCTTATGTCGACGATAGTTCCGGGCAAACAATTTCAGCATTAGCATTCGTCGCGATAAGCTAGGTCCGCGCTATTCAAAATAACGCGATGTAATAGAGTATCGGAGAACAGGCACCGAGAACATCGGGCCTGCCTCCGTGGTTTTCGCACGCCACTACAAAATGCGATGGCGGCCAGGCCTCTGTGGGCTAGTTCAGTTTGACCTTCTGATCCATCTCCAGATTTTTGTCAGCCGACCATTCGAGCATTGAGCCATCGTACATCTTGGCGTCCTTGTTGCCCAATAGCTCATGCGACACGAACCATCCCAGTGACGCCCAGTGGCCAGTATTGCAGAAATTGATCTGCTTGCCGCTCTTGCCGATCTTGGCCGCGGTATAGAGCTTCTCCAGAGTCGGCGTGGAGCGGAATGCACCGCCGCCGTTTTGCGTCAGCCAGTTTTCCGGCAGGTTCACCGCGCCGGGGATTGTTCCGTGCCGTTTCGCCAGTTTGTGCTTGTTGACGCCCATGAACTGATTATTGGGCCGGTTGTCGACGATAGTTGTTCCACCTTTCTGGGCTGCGACGACATCAGCCTTGGTGACCAGCATGTCCTGGCGCAGATTAGCTTTGAAGGTTTTGGCGGCCGGCCTCACATCACCCGCCTCAAGCGGGTTAAGCGGCTTCTTCGTCTTCGAGTCGACGGCCTTGGTGTAAGCGGTCATCCCCCCGTTGAGCAACGAGACATTGTCATGCCCGAGAACCTTGAACGTCCAGTAGATGCGCGTACCAGTTCCAACATCGAGCGCCTTGCCGCCGTTTGGCACGATCACGACATGGGTATCGTTGTCGATTCCGAGGCTGCCGATCAGTTTCTCCAGTTTTGCTATGGGTGCAAGCTGGCCTGCTGTGCCGTTGGCGTCTTTCGCACGCCAGCCGTCCTTGAGATAGTCGGTATAGACGGCACTCGGTATGTGAGCTTTGAGATAGTCCGCTTTGGACTTGCCGGCGAGTTTTCCGCGCACATCCAGGAACACCACGCCCGATTTGCCGATGTTGGATTTGACCCATGCAACTTCAACCAGTGGCTCGGCCGCGAAAGCCGAAGATGACGCAGCCAGTATGACGGCTCCTGCCAGGATAGATTTGATGAGGCTTTTCATTTGACGTTACTCCCTGTCCAATCTGTAATCGTCGTGCTGCTCACAGCTCGTTATCTTCAAGCATTGTTCCATCTAGTGGATTTCGGCAAACACGACACCGCTGGTGCAATGTCGGTCGAGATTGATCGACACAGTGTCATTTAGGTTGCCGGATACGCAAGGGCCATAGCTCACTGAGCGTGCTTGCTGAAGCGCCACTAGATACGGCGCCTTGCCACTCGCCGGCTTAAATCGGCATCAGGCAGAACGCCAACAAGCCACTTTCGCGATGAAGCTTTGATTAGCTGAACCGTGCAGGACTTCGATCGCGGGCTCTGCCTATGAGATTCTCCGTGCACCGCTCGTTGCCCGCGTCCGTGACACGTTCCACAGTGCAGCGCATCAAGGCTCCCTTCGACCTGGCCTAGTTCGATCTCATGCCCTTCACGGCAAGCTCTTGAAGGGCCCTGTCCGTCTTACTCAGACCATCAAGCCCCATGCCGTGCAGTACGTGGTCAGCCTTGGTGAATTGAATGCCCTCGTATCCGACGATCTCGATCCGGTTGCCCCAGGGATCGTAAAAGTCGAGGAAGCGGTCGGAAACAATCTCAACACCCATCTCCTCCAAGGCACGCCGTACGGCGGACTTGTCATCGACGACCAGGCCGAAGTGCCGCTCGTCGTCGCGGGGCTGTTGCGGAACTTGCGATAGGGCAATGAATTGGTCGCCAAGATCGATGAAGGCCATATTTTCGTTCTTCCCACGAAGTTCAAAGTCGAGAAACGTGCCGTAGAATTTCAGTGCGGCTTCTATGTTGCCGACTTCCAGCGCGATGTGGTTGATTCCAACGGCGCGGGCCTTCTTTCCCAGTTTCATGGTCGTCCCCATTCTCTACATTGCTGGACCGATGAATTCTTGATCGTATTGGAGTGCGATTTCAGCCATGCGGTCGGGCCCGAGCTTGCCGCACTGTGAAGCTTCAAAGAAGGCCCGGACCATCGCCTCGCTCTCGCCGGCGTGCATGAACGTGTAACGCAGCCGCCCTTTGTGGCCACCCACATTCTTGAAGGTGTGCACTGTACCACGCGGCACGTAAGCGACATCGCCGGCGTTCGCGTGGAAAAGCTGGCCATCGATCTCCAGATCAAAGTCGCCATCAAGCACGAAGAAGACTTCATCCTGCGAACGGTGAATGTGCCTCGCCGGCCCAATGCCAGGCTCTACGATGTCTTCAAATATCGCGAATGCACCGTTGCTGACCGAACCCGGCACGATGATGCTGAGTTCGATCGCTCGAGGGAACACGAGTCGTTCGCCGTGCCCATCGGTCACGTGTACGGGTTTCATGGCTAGCAAAACTCCTGCATACAAAGCCCGTCATCCCATCGCAGTCTGCCAAGCATACCCGGCAATGGCGCCGGGGGCGAGTTATTGACGGGGTCAACTGTGTACATGCCCGTTACGCGGGCTCAGCCCCTGCACCCACGCGCTTCCGATAGGCGCGCAATGGCGATCAGCTCCGGGCGGTATTCAAAATGCATGGTATCGAAGTGATACCACTTGCCACCCCAGACAAAGCCGTGCCGCTCAAAGACCTCGACGACGGCGTTCGGGGTCTTGTTCTTGTATCTGGGCACATTACCGGGTTTGCCGCCCGCCCAGCGCCAGTAATCTGCGAATTTTGTGTTCAGATCCACCGCCGCTCCGAAGCTGTGCACGCTGAGGCGCTTGCTGCCTGCAATGACACGCCACTTGAAGGTGCCCGCGGTGGTTTGAAAGAAACGTTTGTACTTTGCCGGAAGCTTCGCCAGGTCTTTGGCAACCGCGCCCAGAGCCACGTCGACGCCACCCACTTTGGTAACGCGTAGTTTGCTGTTGAACCACCGTAAGTTGATGAGGTTGCGTTCCACCGCCTGACGGCTGTTTCCATAGACCTGGCGGAAAAACTCCTCGTTCCGGATCCGCCCCGGGTCAATGTTGCGCGCTGGGTTCGCGCCTTCATCACAGCGGCCGATTGGATAGACTTGCCCGAGCATGTCTTCGATATCAGCGCCCTTGAGTTTTTCGGCGTGCGATTTTTCCTGACCGTCGTCAATGGTCAGCCGGACGCCGGATTTGAGTACAAGTTCATTTCCCTCGATCGCTGCCACGGCGTCGGGATATGCCTCAGCCAGCAAACGCAGCCGCTCTTCAAGACTGATGCCTTGGTCCGCAGTCGACCTTGCGATTGTCAAACACATCAAAGCAATGAAAGAGGCTGTCACAAGCCTGTGCGCGCCACCACCCAGCAGCACCTCAGAACCCCCTTCGTTTTTTCCACTGCCGTATTCGTTTGACCTCCCGGTTTTCGTAATCGTGCAGCGCTCCATAAGGTGGGAAGCAGCCTTTGCCGAAGACTGCCTGTGCCTTGGGTGTCTTGAAGCAATAGCCGCGAGCCGCGAAGATTTCATTGCGCGCATACCAAAGCTGTTCGCAGCTCATGTCGGGATAGGCCTGAGCTTGGACGGGGTCCGCGCTATGAGACACGCCGATGATCAAAAGACCTGCGGTCACAGCGAAGCAAGTAACGCAAGGCGAAAGACACGGGCCTGAAATGCACGCAAAACTTCACCACACAGGCTAAGAACTAGTAATACTGATTTACCAGCTCCCATCCGGGTGAACAACCAGGCCGGCGCCGGCTTCAGCTCGGTATGACAGATACGCCTGCGATGTACGGGTGCAACAAAAACACCGCGACGAAGACCGCAAGGCTGATCGCCACGCCTTTGGCTTCATCACCCGGCGAAGGTGCTTCGGGTTTGACCCACTCCCCTTCTCGCTCGTTGATCAGGGGAATTGTCGCGAGCGCCCAGATTCCGAGCCCGCCAAACAAGATAAGCGCGCGGCTGTCACCATTGGCGGTCAAATGCGCGACCGCCCACACGATGACGCTGGCTAACTGCGGATGGCGCACATAGCGCTTGATGACCGATTGGCGCTTGGCCGCGCCAAACAGCAAAAAGGCACAGACCATCAGCAAGGTCGCAACGGGGCCGCCCCAGCTTGGTGGGTCATAAACCGTGACCGGGTCCATGGAGCGCCAGCCAACTACCATCAAGATGATGGAAACGACAACGACGATCGCGAATCCGATCTTGTAGTTGCTCTCACCGACGCTGTTGATGAGCTCGCCTCTGAGCACGCGGCCGGCGCTCGGCAGCAAGTGGACCCCGCTCCATACAAGGACGCCTAAAATCAGCCAGAGCATACTGTGATCCCCACGAATGTCTATTGATCAGCATGAATATAGCTCGATCACTGACAAAGAAAACTGGCTTTTCCAAGTAGATCACGATGGTTTAGTCGCTTAGCGCGTCACCATTCGGCAAACCAAGGGCCAAAAACCCGCTGGCCGCGAGGGCAAACCCAGCTACACCCATCGCAAGCGAGAAATCTCCCATTGCATATGCGAGGAGGCTCGCGAGCCCTGGTCCGATAACCTGTCCCAGATCGAAGCAGACTGTCATACTGGCAAACAGTCTGCCGATGTCTCCGCTCGCGAGATTGCGTCGGGCCACCGGTCCGAGGGATGTCATCCCCATGAAGCTCCCTCCAATGAGCGTCCCCGATGCAAAAACTGCGATCGGCCCACTCGACAGCGCTCCGATGCTTGCTCTCAGACCCGCCATCATCGCAGCCAAGGCATAAGCGCCTGACGCGCACAGTCGCTCCGCCAGCCACTTCCAAAGCCACACGGAAGGAATAGCGACAAGGCCGAACATGACCCGCACAGAACGAGCCTGATCGGCCATCGGGGATGATTGAGAGACCATTGTGACCAGGAAGTTCGCACTGATGACATAGCCAAATCCAAACAGATCGTAGGCGAGGATGAGCTTGCCGCGAACAATGCTGTTTCGTCGCGTGGGGTTTTGGAGTGGAATCGAGCACGCTTATTTGGGCACGACTGGCAAAAGCACGAGCGCGATCAAACTCAATGCACCTGCGAGACTTCCGCTGACAAGCCACATTGAGTCTGCACCTTCCCCATAGTTGTTAGAGATTTCGATGTCCACCGCAGACACAACAATCTCAATTCCAACTCCGGGAAAATGCCATGACATGGCACTGCGGCGCTGGCCTCCCTACGGGGCATCAATCGCAAGCTGCGTAGCCAGCACCATTATGAGAGCGCCTGCTGCGCCCACAATTAGACGCAAGCCTTCCAGTTGCGCGTATGAACACGGCCATGAGATCGCAGCGAGAGAAATCGCATTGAGCCCCAACGCCAATGCAAGCCATCGGCGCGTGCTCTCCCGGGGCATCAGGAAGGTCACCGCCATTGCTCTCGCGAAATAGCCAATATAATTGGCTGAAGTGAGAAAACCGGCTCCGGCGGCCGTGACTGCACCTTCAGACAACATCACCGGAAGAATTGGTGTGTGGGCAAATCGCCCAATGCCGATCCCTGCGGCTAGCGCAAACATGCCAACTGCGGCCGCGCCTCCGGTTGCTGCGCGTTCCGTCAGCTCGAATATTCGGGAGCCGTTTCGGCCAGGCTCCGCCGATCCGAAATTACGCTATGCCAGGAGCCAAGCTCCGGACGTTCTTCTCGCCACGTGAGTTCGGGATGGCGATAGTCGAGGTAAGCAAGCGCCACAGCCGCTGCGGCATGGCCCAAAGTGAAGCGTTCAGGAAGTGTGCTGCGTGCGATCTCGGCACCAGCGATGGCACGACCGAGGTGAACCCGCCAGCGTGCCACCGTGCTTGGAGAACGTTCCGCAGCGGGCTTCCGTTTCTCCAATGTGAGACCAACGCCCAGGTCCATGATCCCGTCGGCTCGCGCTTCTGTCTTGCGAATAATCCAGCGGTCCATACCCTCAGTTGCAATGAGAGGCGGCCGGTCGGCGGGGAGCGTGTCGAGGAACTCACAGATCACCGGACTGTCGAACAATCGGAAGTCTTCGTTGACTTCGAGCGTTGGAACTTTGCCGAGCGGGTTCGCTTGGAGCAACACAGGCCGGTCTGAATAAGCGTTGACGGTGACCTCGTCGATGCGGTCCTGAAGACCCTTCTCCAAAACAAGAACGCGCACTTTGCGCGCGTATGGCGAGGCCGGTGCGGTGTAAAGCTTCATTGCGCGCGATCCATGCTGCGTTTGTCCTCGCCAGCGTAAGCGACCGCCAATCGTCGTGGTAACGATTTATTTTGATGGCGCTATCACGCGCCGAGATAGCAGCTGTCATTTGGCCGCCAGACCAAGCACGCGCAAGGCTTGCGCCGTTCAACGGTCCGGGTGCTTCCACGGGAGGGTTCTCAAAGCTCTCACAGTGCCGTTAGGCGCCGCTCAACAGCCTTACTTCTCCTCGCCGTCGTCGACGTATCTCATGACCATATCACGTTGACTGACGAATCCGGCCACATCACCCCCTGTTGTCACCAGCGCCCGGCGTACGCCGAGCCGCGCCAGCAAACGGATTGCATATTTGATGTTCATTTCCGCGCTCAGCGTCAGCGCGGGCTTGGTCATGATCTCGTAGACGCTGGTGCGCTCGACAGAGCGGTTGGCGCTGATCACGCGTTCGGCGACATCGTAGACCGTCACAAAGGCATATTCGTCGCCCTCATGTCGCCGCTCGATGACAAGGGAGTTGGTGCCGCTGGCCTGCATCCGGTCAAGCGCCTCCCGCACGCTGGCAAGTCCGTTGATCTTGCGCAGCTCCGTCGTCATGACATCCCCCACCTTGATGACAGTGCCGCCCATCACAAGTCCCCCTCGTCGATTTCCTGTTCAATCTTTTTGATCTGGCTGCGCAGTCCGATGGCGTCTTCGATATCGATTTGGAAGGCGACGCCAGTGCCCGGCTGTTCCTCGAACTGGCAGGCCTTGGCAATCGCCTCCAGGATTTGTCGGCTCATATGCTCCTCCACCAACAACAAGACGACGTCGCGCTGCCCGGAAACGCTAAGTCCCAGAAACGTCTTTTGTGGCTTCAGGCCCTCACCCCGCGCATTGGTGATGACGGTGCAACCTGTCGCCCCCTTTTCGCGGGCGGTCTCGATAGTCAGGTCTGTCTTGTCGTCTTCGACCAGGGCGACGATGAGTTTGAACCTCATGACGATTGACCTTCTGCAGTTGTTTCAGTTGCACGACCGTTTTCTGTTTCATGCGCGATGTCATTAGCCGCGGCCGACTTGCGGCGTGTGCGCCATTCACCGATCTGCGCATAGCCCATAACCGTGATCATTGGGAACAGGCTGGCGAGCGCGATCAGCCCAAAGCCATCCATCAGCGCGCTGCGTCCGGGCACCGTCGAGGCAAGCCCCAGCCCGAGAGCGGCGACCAGAGGTACGGTCACCGTCGATGTGGTAACACCGCCCGAATCGTAGGCCAGCGGAACGATCACCCGCGGCGTATACAGCGTCTGGATGACGACAACGATGTATCCGGCGATCATGTAAAGGTAGAGCGGCGTCCCCGTGACGATGCGGAACGTGCCCACCGCCAGACTGAGCGCCACACCGAACGCGACCGCGAGCCGCAGGCCCCAGGCGCCGACCGCCCCACCGGAAACTTCCTGCGCCTTCAGCGCCACCGCGATCAGTGATGGTTCGGCGATCGTCGTCGCGAAGCCGATGCAGAAGGCGAATAAATACGTCCAATAGTAGTCGGTCCAGTTGAGCGTGTCCGCCGCCCGACCACCTCCGACAAAGGCCGGGTCGGTGAGCTGCTTTGCGACCGTCTCGCCGATGGGAAACAGCGCCTTCTCAAGACCGAACAAGAACAGCGTCAGCCCTATAACGACGTAAAAGGAGCCGATCAGGACCTGTTTGAGATGCGGGATCTTCTGGCGCAGCACACCGACTTGAAAACCGATCATGATGAATGCGATCGGCGCCACATCGGCAAGCGTCTGGAGGAACATGTCAGCGAGCTGTATGAGGGTATTCATGATGCTCCCACCACGATGCCGAACATCAAAACGAACAGGATGGGAAGCAGGCTGGCGAAGGCAATGAGACCGAAACCGTCGATCATCGGGTTGCGGCCCTTGATGACAGTGGCCAGGCCAACCCCGAGCGCGGTCACCAGCGGAACCGTAATCGTTGACGTCGTCACGCCGCCGGAGTCGTAGGCGATGCCGATGATGTTGGCCGGTGCAATCGCGGTCAGCGCCACCACACCGAGATAGCCGGCGATGATGAGGTAGTGGATCGGCCAGCCCAGCAGGATACGCGTGACGCCGATCATCAGCGACGCACCCACCGAGACGGCAACCGTGTAGCGCAGTGCCGCGGCGTAGGTCTCGCGGGTCGACTCGTTATTGTTGATCGCGCCGCCCTTGGCCATCACTTCGGCTGCTTCATCCGCGACCGCGATCAGCGCCGGTTCAGCGACCGTCGTGCCGAAACCAAGTCCGAACGAAAACAACATAAGCCAGATCAAGGACCCCTTCATTGCGAAAGCCGCCGCTAGCGTTTCGCCAAGCGGGAACAGCGCCATCTCCAATCCGCGGATGAAGATCGCCAGACCGAGCATGACGAAGACCAATCCGAGCGCAATGGTGCCGAGGTTATCGACGTGCTGCTGCAACACGACGATCTCGAAAAACGCGACGACGAGCACGATCGGCGCCAGATCGCGCAGCGTCCCGACAACGAGCCGCCCCATGGCAATAAGTTCGCTCGGCATCCCTCTCCCTTTGGCAATGGGCTGATGGGCAGTCTGTCAGATATTAGGGAACAATTGTTGCGCTGCGTCAAAGGGTCAGAAGGATGAGGGGCACGAACGGCTCGACGCTGTTGGGATTTGCTAGGTCGTTGTTACTTTGCCGGCAATGTAAAGCGTGTCTGTGCAGACGGAAGTCTCCATTCCAGGGACGGCCTACGGACCTTGTATTGTTACGAGACGGTTTACGGGTGGGCTTAGAGGAGCCCGTACAATGCACTTCAAAGGTCGCCGAGGACTACGGGGCAGCTGCTAACATGGTAGTCATTTCAAGGTCATTGAGGCGTCTTCTTTCCCGGCTTAGGTTCTCAAAAGGGCGGGCTGCCTCGCTCTGCACATAACTTATTCGATGTCGCTCGGAGGCATCCAAAGCTGATAGGAGCGCATCTCCGAGTTCCTGTATCCGGTCTCCCAACACTTGATACTCAAAGTCAACCTGATCGACTTCGATAAGGCCATTTGATGCCGGCTTCGCACCGCCCGGCAGCGATTCACGGTTGCCAGATTCTTCTTAACAAGCACGCGGTTCTCCAACACAATCTGTGCACATCAATCGTATTGGAGCGCGGCAACATGGGGACAGTTTTGAGGAACTGGGGCGCCGGCTTTTGGCCAGCCAAATCTAAGCAAGCTTGGGTCGTGCTCTTCCTCTTCGCCGTCCTGGTCACGAGCATGACGCATCAGGCACATGCGCAGCCGGTAGAGGAAGACGTATCGAGTTCAATTGAGCAGCTGAACGCACTAATCTTTGAAAAGATAAGCAGTTCAGTGTTCTGCCGCGGTCATGGCAAGCTCTCTGTTCCCGAATTCGGCGCGCCCTATATCGACTGGAGGCGGGCCGGTGAATTCCACTCAAGCCCTCATGATGAGCTATTCGAGCGGGTGATCTCTCTATCAGTATGCAACGAAGACAAGCGCGCGCTATCCGCGCTATATGAAACGAATGCAGCAATATTCGGCGGCCTGTTTGACGAGTTCGAATCCGAGGTTCTGCACAGGGTCGCCGAGCAGCAGCAACTACCCCTCGACTTTCGGGGGAGCCCTCGCGCAAGCCATCCGCCCTTCCTGGACGACGACATTGAGACAATCCGAACCAGGCATGCGCTTCGGCGCGCGCTCAGCGAAAAACGCAAGTTGGCAGCGCTGGAGCTGGTTTCGTCTTTCAGAAATCTTTGCGGGCGCTCGAACCAATAGCTGGCGAGCCCCTGTTTACTACCGTAGCCCTCTAAATCTTCTGGTTGAACGCTCCCACTTCCGGCTGCCGGGACAGCAGGTGATCGATGTCGGCGAAGATGGCGCGCATGTTTTCTTCCGACGTTGGGCTTTCGACCACGATAACGAGCTCCGGTTTGTTTGATGAGGCCCGCACAAGCCCCCAAGTGCCGTCTTCCAGAACCACGCGAATGCCGTTGACCGTGATGAGCTCCCGAACAGCCTGCCCGGCGATCCGCTCTCCGTCTCCGGCCCGTTTCTTGTAGTTCTCAATAATCCGATCGACGACGCCGTACTTCACCTCATCTGCACACTTCGGCGACATGGTCGGAGACTGCCATGTCTTGGGCAGCGCCTCTTTAAGGTCAGCCATCGACTTGTCGGGGTTGCGGTCGAGCATGTCGCAGATGGCAAGCGCCGCGACAAGACCGTCGTCGTAACCGCGCCCGAGCGGCGGATTGAAGAAGAAGTGCCCCGACTTCTCGAAGCCGACCAGCGCGCCGGTCTCATGCGAAAAGCGCTTGATATAGGAGTGGCCGGTCTTCCAATAGGTCGTCGAAGCGCCGTTTTCGATGAGCACCGGATCAGTGGTGAACAGGCCGGTTGATTTCACATCAACAACGAACTTCGCATTCCTATGCAGCGCGGAGATATCGCGGGCCAGCATGACTCCCACCTTGTCGGCGAAGATCTCGTCGCCGGTGTTGTCAACAACCCCGCAGCGGTCGCCATCGCCGTCAAAGCCAAGGCCGACGTCGGCGCCGTGCGCCTTCACTGCATCAGCGATGGCGTGCAGCATCTTCAGGTCTTCTGGGTTTGGATTGTAGCGCGGGAACGAATAATCGAGTTCCGCGTCAAGCGGGATCACTTCACAGCCGACCGCTTCCAGGATCTGCGGTGCAAAGGCACCGGCGGTCCCATTTCCGCACGCTGCAACCACCTTGAGTTTTCGTGTGAGCTTCGGCCGGTCACACAACATCGCGATGTAGCGTTCCGCCATGTCGGGCACGAAGATATAACGGCCACCGCCGGGCGCCTCGAACTGGCCCTCGAGCACGACCTTTTTCAGTTCGCTCATTTCGTCCGGCCCAAGCGTCAATGGTCGCGTCAGACCCATCTTGATACCGGTCCAGCCATTGTCGTTATGGCTGGCGGTGACCATGGCGACGCCCTCGACATCCAGAGCGAACTGCGCGTAATACGCCATCGGCGATAACGCCAATCCGATGTCGTGGACTTCACACCCGCCCGACAGCAGCCCCATCATCAATGCCTGCTTCACCTGCGCGGAATACGAACGATAGTCGTGACCGACAACGATGCGCTTCTTCACGCCCCGATTCTCAAAGAGCTTTGCGAGCCCCATGCCGACGGCGTTCAAACCCATCAAATTGATTTCATCAGGAAATAGCCAGCGCGCGTCGTATTCGCGAAAGCCTGTTGGCTTAACGAGCGAAAAACGCTCGAAATCGGCCGTGTTTGGCTTCAGGTCAGCGCGCGGTTTGGGCATCATGGGGTTGGCTCCTGAAATTGTGGTCAAAGGGTCGTTCTCGATTCCGATCAGTTCACATGGCAACCCTATTGCAGGGCGCGCGATCGCGATCAAGTAACCCCCTGTGGTTTACCTTCACAACCAACACCTTTTCAGAGGGATCAAACATCTTCATGTCAGAATGCAAAAGCAATGATAAGGGGTTGGCATTCTCGAAAGACAGCCCCATTAACTCCACCGCCCAATTGCTGCATCAGGTCCCTTGCCTTTGACCGCGAACCTTCAGCGTCCTCTGCAACTCGTCAAGACTTATCTGCGCGCACTAATGATGTTGGCGAGCGAATGGAAGCTTGCCGCCGCGCTGGCCGTGGCCAGCATTGCGATAGCCGGCGTTCAGCTTGCCGAACCGGTGCTGTTTGGCCGGGTCGTCGATTCTGTCGCCCGTGGCGAGCCGTCGGCGCCTCTCATCCTCGCCTGGGCGTTGCTCGGGCTGTTCGGCATTCTCGCCAGTGTTGTGGTTGCGGTATTCGCCGATCGGCTGGCACACAGAAGCAGGCTGGCGGCACTGGCCGGCGCCTTCGAACAAGCGATAACCCTGCCGCTCAGCTATCACGCGAGCCGCGGCTCCGGCGCAGTCGTGGCAGCCGTCTTGCGCGGCACCGACGAGCTGTTCTGGCTCTGGCTGAGTGCGCTGCGTGAGCAGTTGACGGCCGTCGTTGCCATTGTCTTGCTGGTTCCGGTCGCGATCTGGCTCGATTGGCGCATGGCCTCGATTCTGGCACTGCTCGCGGTATGCTACACTGCCCTCAATCTCTTCGTTGTCTCAAAGACGCATACCGGCCAGATGAAGGTCGAAGGGTACCGCTACGGAGTGAGCGGCCGGGTCGGTGACGTCATCGGTAATGTTACGGTGGTGCAAAGTTACACACGTCTTGCCGCCGAAGCCGAGGTGCTTCGCGGCATGACCGGTGAACTGCTTTCCGCGCAGTATCCCGTATTGACATGGTGGGGTGTTCTTACCGTCCTGCAACGGGCGGCGGCGACTGTGGCCATGGTCGCGATTTTCGCAGTCGGGTCACTGTTGGCAGCTCAAGGCGAGGTTTCAATTGGTGAGATCGTTTCATTTGTCGCACTGGCGAATCTTCTTATAGGCAAGCTCGACCAGCTGTCCGCCTTCGTCGTCCGCGTACAACAGGCTGCCCCCGCCCTGGACAACTACTTCGCCCTCATCGATGAGCGCGCCGCGATTGTCGACGCTGCGCGAGCGAAGCCCCTGACACGGCCACGAGGCCAGGTGATCTACGATGATGTCTCATTCAGCTTTGCGGACAGCGGCCAGGGTGTCTTCGATCTGGATTTCTCGGTTGAGGCCGGGCAGACGGTCGCCATCGTCGGGCCGACCGGTTCGGGCAAGACGACAACCCTTGCGCTATTACAGCGTTTGCGCGCTCCCGACCAAGGCACGATTACGGTTGATGGGCAGGATATTTCAGAAATCACGCTCACCTCGTTGCGCCAGGCAATAGCAGTTGTTTTCCAGGATGCCGGACTGTTCAACCGAACGGTTGCCGAAAACATTCGCGTCGGACGTCCGGGGGCCACGCATGAGGAGGTCGTGCGTGCCGCCAAGCTTGCCGAGGCACACGAATTCATCATGGAAAAGCCGGGCGGTTATGACTTTGTCATTGGCGAACGTGGAGCCTCCCTTTCAGGCGGGGAACGGCAGCGCCTGGCCATCGCGCGTGCGATCTTGAAGGACGCGCCAATTCTGATCCTCGATGAAGCGACAAGCGCGCTCGATGCCGAAACGGAAGCGAGAATCAAACGGGCGCTCGACGAGCTCCGCACCGGCCGAACGACCTTTGTGATCGCTCACAGGCTATCGACGGTGACTGATGCCGACCTTATCCTGGTTCTTGAAAAAGGCCGCATTGTTGAACGTGGCCGCTTCTCAGAACTCACCGTTGGCGAGGGTCTTTTTGCCCGAATGGTCCGTGAGGGCGGCTTCTCGGCACCCGCCACCGACGACTCGCCGCAAAACAACAAAGGCCGCTGATCGATGATCAAGCGGCCTATTGTCTTGGCGTCTTCTCAACGTGCGTTAGTCGATGGCCATCACAGCTTGTGGGCCATGCGCTCGCGTTTCGTTTCAAGATAGCGCTTGTTGTGCGCGCACGGCTTCGTAACCACCGCCACCTGTTCGCAGACAGAGATGCCGTGGGTCCGCAGCGCTTCGATTTTGGCTGGGTTGTTGGTCAACAGCCTGATCTCTGGGAAGCCCAGGTCAAACAATATATCCGCCGCGAGCGTATAATCGCGCGCATCAATCGGTGCGCCGATTTCGACGTTCGCGTCAACCGTATCAAGCCCCTCGTCTTGCAACGCGTAGGCCCGGATTTTGTTGACGAGACCTATTCCTCTGCCCTCATGCGAAGGCAAATAGATCAAAATCCCGTTGGGTGTGTCTACGATGACTTCGAGTGCGGCCTGAAGCTGCTTGTAACAATCGCACCGCAGCGAATGGAAAATGTCTCCAGTGACACAGCCGGAATGCACCCGCACGACGGGTGTCATCGAGCTATGCCCGTTTGTCGCCCTGTTGATCAGCGCCATGGCCTGATCGTGAGGGTCCCTTCCTTGATAAGCGCGTGCCTCGAGCTGTAGCTCGCGACCGCGAAACTCGATCGGCAGGACCGTCTGTGCCGCCCAATCAATTTCAATAATAGCGGATTGAACCGCGCTAGATTTCATTCTCATCTCCAACGGATGTGCGGAAGCATACACGCGATTTCAGTCACTTACACATATGGACCAAAGGCGAGACTACTTCTTCAACGTTACATTGAACGCCACAACCGCCCTGTTGGTTTCATGCCCAATGATTAGGTCAGGACCGTGACAGATGCGTGCGACCTTTGCGGCCGAGATAATCCGGGTAACCTCTATTTACGACCGCTTCACCCAACTTTTGATCACGATGTGGCGAGCATTACACTCGCCCACCTCAGATGAACCGCACCTGACCGGCAACCGGCGGCGGCTGTAGATCCTAAGTTGGAGCCACAGAATTGCTGCGCCGCAACAAATATACATTCGAAATAGGTAATTCAACAAGAGTTGTGTCGCCGCAGGTAGTTAGGGCACTTATGAGCGGCCTTCGGGCAACTGATCACACTGAGGACGAAGACGCAACATGCACGCGGCGGTATTGGACGACAAAGGTCTAGCACCGCTGCTGGCGGCGGGAGTATTCCTGGCGCTACTGACGGCGTGGGGCGTCGTTGAAGTCAATCAAGCCGACATCAGTTCTTATGTGGCCGTCGCCCTCGTGCAAGGAGCAATCTACCTTGCTGCGGTTATCCTCATTTTGCGACGGCCTGGTGGACTGGCGACACTCGTTGTCATCCTCATTGTGGCCGTGCTTTTGCGCGCCATTGCGATCACCGCACTGCCGAATCTGACGACAGATGCCCTTCGCTATGTTTGGGATGGCCGGCTGGGCTGGGACGGGATTAGTCCCTACCTCTATGCACCCGCCGACGAGCGACTGGCCGATTTGCGCGATGCGGAGATCTACCCCCATATCAATCAGAAGGAACGGGCGGTGACGATCTATCCGCCCGTCGCGCAGCTTCTGTTCATGATGGGCGTGGCCATTCACGACGGTATCGCCGGCATGAACGCCATTATGTTGCTTTGCGAGGCGGTGACGGTGGTCGCGCTGGTTGGCTGGCTGCGTGCCGAAGGCCTGCCGCTATCCCGCGTACTCATCTATGCCTGGCACCCGCTTCCGATCTGGGAGTTCGCCAGCCAGGCCCACCTCGATGCGGCGGCGACAGCATTTCTGGTGCTAGGCATCTGGGCGGCGTTGCACAGGCGCCAGGGGTGGGCCGGCGCACTATTCGCGATGGCCGCCCTCGTGAAGTATTTCCCTGTCGTGCTGCTGCCGGTTCTTTGGCGGCGCTGGGATTGGCGGCTGCCGGTATTCCTGGTCGCCACCGCGTCGATTTTCGCCCTACCGTACGTAACGGCTAGTGGAACAGGCGTCCTGGGCTTCCTGGGCCAGCACCTGGATAACGAAGGCTACCGTTCGGGTTGGGGCTTTCATGCGGTCTGGTACCTGAGGGAGTTCCGGTTTGCCGATCCGCCCGGTGTCATATACGTCGCCGTTGCTCTGATGGTTCTGCTCGCCATCGCCGCCTGGGCTGTGTTCTACCGCGGCGCTGAGGAGTACAGGCCGGAGCGCTTGGTGTTGCTTGGTGCCGCCTTTGTATTCCTCACTTCACCCCACTACCCCTGGTACTTCGGATTTCTGTGCGCGCTCGCTGTCCGTATTCCGCATCCGGCTTTGCTGGTGATGACCATTTCGTGCGTAACGTTGCAGTTGCCGAGGCTCGATGGTGGGTTCTCGTGGACGCACCTCTACGCAATGACGTATGTGCTGCCCCTGATCGTCTGTGGTCTCTGGGAAGTGGTGATTCGCTACTCGCCGCGCCTTGGCCGTCTGAATCGCGACTTGCTGAGGCTTGATACCGGGAATAAGAGACTTTGATCCGCCAGCCTCGGTGGGTAGGTTTCGCGAAACCATGGAATTCCCGGTCGAGCATTGCACCGGCGGAAACGAAGGAGATGCGCCTTGCTGGCGATACTCACCGTCCTTTTGGCGTTCACCGCCAGCGTCCTGCTAACGCATTTCTTTATCCGCCTCGTGGACGGCCGCGGTCTTGTCGCCGAAGCCAATGAGCGCTCCATGCACAAGGGAGCCACCGCGACGGGAGGCGGTCTGCCGTTGCTGCTTGCGGCGATGGCGGTCTTCTTCGCACTATGGCCGCTGAGCTGGGTGCACGCACTGTTGCTCTGCGCCGCCGCGCTGCTCGCGATCGTTTCGTTTTTTGATGACCTGCAACCCGTATCGCGCTGGCTGCGCTTTGGAGCACATGTTGCCGCGGCGGTAGCCTGCCTCGCCACCATTCCCGACACGCAATTGGTCTTTCAAGGATGGCTGCCATTCTGGTTGGATCGCGCCTTGGCGTTGTTCGCACTCGTTTGGTTCGTCAACCTCTTCAACTTCATGGACGGTATCGATGGCATCGCCGGCGTGGAGGTGATGGCGATCGCAGGGGGCTTCGCCGTCGTGATAACGGCAGCGCATGCCACTTCGCCCTTGCTCGGGCTTGCCCTTGCTATTCTCGGAGCCACCGCTGGTTTCCTGTTCTGGAATTGGCACCCCGCGCGCATCTTCATGGGCGACGTCGGTTCGGTACCGCTCGGGTTCTTGTGTGGCGCGTTGCTGATCTGGCTCGCAGTCAAGCACTCGCTGGCCGCCGCGCTTATTCTGCCGCTCTACTTTGTCGCTGACGCCACTATCACCATTCTGATACGCTTGCGGCACGGTGAAAAAATCTGGCAGCCACATCGCAGCCACTTCTACCAGCGCTCAGCTCAAGCGCTCCGCTCTCACGCTGTCGTTGTGCGCCGGGTGGCTGTCTGCAACGCAGTGCTTATCGCGCTCGCGGTGCTGGCACTGTCGATGCCTGTGACAGCCTTTGTCCTCGCTGTGTTGAGCGTTGCCGCGTTGCTGGCTTGGATGGAGATCGCCGCCGGTACGCTTATTCCGCGAAGTGCTGAGTCGGGCTGAGCATGGAGGATCTTCCAAGTTATGCCGAGTCTGTCGTACTCTTCGTAGAGCAGAACCGGCACTGGGGACCACCCCTGATCTTCATTCTGGCGTTTGGTGAGAGCCTGGCGTTCGTGTCGCTGCTACTGCCGTTCTGGGTGATGCTGGTCGGCATCGGTGCGCTGGTCGGCGGAAGCGGCACAATGAACGAACTTATCATCGTCTGGATCGCAGCCAGCCTCGGCGCTGCCTGTGGGGATTGGCTGTCCTACTGGTTGGGCCAGCACTTCCATGAGGAAATCGCGGCGATGTGGCCGCTATCGCGCCGGCCCGATCTGATCCCGCGCGGTCATGACTTCTTTGAACGCTACGGCGCCTGGGCGATTGTCATTGGTAGGTTTTTCGGCCCCTTACGGGCGGCCGTGCCGTTGGTCGCCGGTATTGTCGAAATGCCGTGGCGGACTTTTCAGATCGCCAACTTTGTTTCGGCATTTTTATGGGCGGGCGTGCTGTTGGCGCCGGGCGCGTTTGGATTGCACTGGCTGATGGAGTGGCTACACTAAAGCGGTTGCTCCCGCTCGGCGGGCTTGCTCACTACGGCGTGTTGCGCGTAGTCACGCAGCAGTCGCTCGAACTTCAAGCCGCAGCCGTATTGATCAGCTAGGGCCTTGAGCTCATCTTCAAGATCAAGACGCGGCTCGACGGAAAACTTCGCCAGCCACGCGTGCAGTCCGCTTTTGAACAAGCCGGGCAGACCCGCCTGCTGCCCGAAATCGACGATGTGCAACGAACCGCCCGGCGTGACCGCCGCTAGACCTTGCGCAATTGCTTCCCGCCAGGGCGGGATCATTGATAGCGAGTAAGAAATGAAGACGCGATCGAAGCCCGGCAATCCAAACAGTTCCTGGCTGGAAAAATCCGTTGCATCGCCTTCAGCGACAGTAATGCGCTGGACCAGACCGGCGCCTTCGATATTGGCCCGTGCCGTCTCCAACATCATCGTCGATATGTCGAAGCCGTAAAAATGCGCCTTGGGGTAGCGCCGGGCTGCCTGGATCAGGTTGCGCCGGTGCCACAGCCGACTTCTAGCACGCTGCCTCCGTCTGGCGGATCGAGCTCATCCAGCAGCGTGTCCCTACCAAGCAGGAAGTACTTGCGCGTCGCATCGTAGATGTAGCGCTGATAGCGATAGATGCCGTCCATATGCTGCCCAGCGTCTTCCGTCGATGCGGCGGCGGGAGTCTGAGAAGCATTCTGCGATCCGTGCAATGGCTTGGTGTGGTTCAAATCCTGATCCTGTTTATGTTCCATTGTTCTTTGCCGGCACTGCCTTTTTTGGGGGTGTCTCGCGACACTGGGGTCGCGCGAGAATACATAAGAGGAGGGTACTGTCGCGCGCAATATGATCAATCGTGGTTTTGGAGTTCACGCGCTCGCATTCGGCGAACCACGTCACGGCTCACTCTGGCATCAGGCTGCCATTTAGTCTTCGAACTTGCTGCGTTGTCTGAGTGATTGCGCGCCGTTCCAGGACGAGGCTGCCATTCGAAATCCACAACCCGCAATTCCGCATATCTCCGCCCAGAATTGAACGTCGGGCCATTGTTGGGGGAGCTGCTGCTTGTTGGCGGAAGGTTCCATAGGAAGAACGTTGTCAACTTCTCTGCGAACCTGCTCGGTGTTGGCCACCAGTTCCTCGAGCTTCTATTGGAGCTTCTCCAATTTTTGCACTCGGACCTTGGCCGCCCCTTAACTGTATCCAGCGGCATTGATCCCGCTGGCAGCAAATGACGCTAGGCTATCAATCCGCGCACGAGACTAGCCCCCCTGTCTCAATGCTGCGTGGGCAGCGTGCCTTAGTAACAGCCGTTGCCCCGGCCGCCAGATTGCAGCCTAGTCTGGCGGCTCTGTTTTTGGCGGCTCCAGTGGTGCGCCCCTTTCTCTTGAAGCGACCCCGCATTGATCATCATCAAGACGCCGAGAAGGCACCAAGGATAAGGTGAGCCCCTGTGCTGCTCACTTTTTGGGAGAGCCCAAGGAGAGCACAGGGGCCGCTGGGCACGGAATTGTCCAAGACCTACCCAGCGGCCACTTCCATAGCATTCTTTGAGCGTTGTAAAAAATTTCAAATGAGTAAGATTGCTTCAACAAACGCTTGAAGGATGGCCATTTAGGGCGCCCCTACATCATGGGCAAAGTTTAATCGCCTCCCCGTTTAAGTCACGCGCGCGCGGCACTAAGTACATATCCCGCGCAGGCAGCACCCCCCATTGATGCCGTGCGGAAAGCCGGTGCACGCTCGACCGGCTCGCCGCCAGATTGTCCCTCGATCTGGCGGCTTGGGGTGGGCTGAGACCCCTTAACTGTATCCAGTAGCATTCATAGAGCTGGCATCAAATGCCGCTAGGCTATCATTCCGCGCACGAGACGCGCCCCCCCTGTCTCGATGCGCGCGGGCAATGTGCCTTGCTAACAGCCGTTGCCCTTGCCGCCAGATTGCAGCCCAGTCTGGCGGCCTGGGGGGCTCCAACAGTCTGACCGCCCCTTCCTATCAATCCAAACCTGAGCCGCTGCCGTGCCAACATTTATGCGCGCTACCCCCTTGCCACGATGTGGCGCGCTGAGCCAGTTCGCGGCACCTCCCTGGCGATGGGCTCATTAGGCCGCTAGCTTGAATGACAAGCTGGCGGCATTTTTTTTGGCGGGCCACGTTCCAACCATGACCAAGCTCCGGAAGATGCCAGCACGCCGTCCCGCTACAGTGCGTTGAGAGCAAAAGCAGAAGTAAGCTAGCGAGTTACCAGCATTATGAAGTACGCGCTATTGGCCCTGACCCTGATCGCCACGCCAGCCATTGCAAAGGATGCTTCTGGGCCACCGCACCGCTTCGCCGTCGGCTTGATGTGGGCAGATCAGCATTGCGGCATGAAGCTATCCGACAACGCCTTGGCCGTGATTGCCCAATTGGGGTTATCAGACCCAAAGAATTTCATGGCCACTCTAGATCGCACATATCGTGAGCTGGCCTCTCAAGTAAGTAACTCCAGCAAGAACGATGTCTGTCGCGCGATCAAGGACCACATGAAAACGCAGGACGGCAGCGACAAGTATTTCAAATAAGGGAAAGCCATGACGCAGCGACGACTGCCAGCCCCCTGGACCGTCGAGCGCATACCAGGGGGCTTCCGCGTTGACGACGCGGACGGCAAGGCCCAAGCCGATGTCTAAGTACTACACCCGCGCGAGCTACCCGCTGCGGGGCATCAACGCGTGACCAACGATGAAGCCCGGCAATTGGCCGCCAACATTCCGAAGCTACCCGAGCTTTTGAAAAGTGAGTGAGTTGCTCAAGCCGTATACGAGGTGCGGACGGCGCTGCACCAATCCCAACTTTATGGGTTCGCTAAGTGTGTCAGCGGGCGATGAGGAGCGCTTGGAGCGCGAGGAACGTTGGGACATCCTGCAATGGGTGGACGCGGGCGATCTGTGGTTGCATCCCGAGACCGGCGAGGAAAAGCAGCGGTGCCCGTTCGTGCGGAAGGATCGCAACCAGCCAACCTACAAGTGCCGGATATACGACACGCACCCGCACGTTTGTCGCCAGTACCAGCAACGCATCGATCACATGAGATCGGTTGACTGCGAGATGTTAGAGCCCGGCGACACCGATGAAGACGTGCGGCGGTTCATGGCCGAGGAGAACGAAGACCACGGTCGGTAGCGCGGTCACTCCGTATCAACCCAGACCTTTGAAGTACGCAATTTCAAATTGCCTGATGAAACTCGCTTGGCTTGAAGGGTCAACGCCTATGCACTCTATTGTAACGGGGAGAACTGGAAAGCTGACGAGTTCAGATAATCGTCGCTCGCGCTCAATGCCAACGTGCAATTTAACTTCACCTGGGCCAAGCGCAATAGTGACAACATCGCCGTTCGCGGCGAAATCGTAGTCAGACAAGGCGGCTGGAAGTTTGGCAGAGAACTCGCGGCGCGTGTAGCCCATCTCACGGTTCATGCCGAACAAACCAGTCAGGCTTGGTTCCATGCTGGGTCAACCTCCGTTCGGTGTCTTCATCCGCATTGTATGGCAACCAACACGGGCAATGAAGACCTCCCGATCCGATAAGGGAACCGGTGTTCTGGCTGCTAGTGGGGCATGCAACACGGGGCCTGAAAGTTATACTGCCGTTACACGGCCAAAATCAGGGCAAAGAAAAGCACGCCCGTTCAATTGCTTGCTGCCTTCCACAATCAGATGCCGCCCAATTGACGGGCGGCATTTGGGCTGCTTCGGCGCGCGATTCTCGCGGGCCTAGCCTCTCATCGTGTAGCGGTGAAAACCGCCGTAGATTGACGATCGGTCACGCTGTGTGAACTCACGGCACGTCTCTTCATCATAATCGAACTGGGACAGAATCTCTTCTGGCACGCGGCCGGGCAGGATGCTGGGTTCTCCGGCGGTTCTGAAGATGACTCGGCCACCGGGGCGGCAAGTGCGCGCGATCTGTGTCCAGTTATCAGTGAGCTGTTCGTCCGTCATCCAGTCCTGCGCATCGAGCAGGACATAGGCGTCAAAGGAATTGTCAGGGCTGTTTCTGAGATGCTCCGTGAAGCTCTCGTGGAACACCTGAACGTTAGCGGCGCGCTGCTTGACCGTCTCATAATGTTGACGCTGCAGGTAAGGCGGCAGCGGGCCCGTTCCGCCCGTCGCATAGCGGCGGCCAAAGGCCTGCCAGGCAAAATAGTTGTCGCGCAGGTCGAACTCGCACGCCAGCCGTTCGAGGCGCTGGCGAAGCACCTCGGCCATGTGATCCTCGTTCCCTTTCAGCGCCTCGAATTGCGAGGGCGGAATGCCGAGGCCGAACAGCGCGGAAGGTTTGCTCATGAGCCAACGAATATGGCGCTTTTCAAATAGAGGAGCGAGTTCCCGGTCGAAGATCGCGCGCTGCTCTTCCATGGACTTGGCGCGCAGCAACTTGCGCGGGTTGCGACCGTGCATGCGGGCGAGCAGATGGCTAGCGCCAATAAACGTTCCAAGCAGGCCATGCCGGTAAAGGTTTTTACCGAAGTACCCGACCCGGCGGCGGCCGAGCCGGTCGCGCGATTCCCAGTACTTGCTAGTGTCCTCGTCGAGATGTTCCTTGAGGTAGGTGAAGTAGGCGCGGATGTTCTCTGAAGCATCGGCCTCCGCGAAAAAACGGTGGAAAGCCGTGTAGCTCGGCAGATGTTTCAAGGCGGCCAATTTGAGGTTGTTGAGCGCGATGTGTGCCGGATTGAGGTCGATCGCAGCAACGGAGACATCGGCGGCCGTCAGATAGCTCATGATGTTGCAGCCACCAGACGCGATGGCGATAACGTTTTCGCCGTCCTTGAGCTGCAGCGCGTCGATGTCGACGACTGGGTCTTCCCAGATCTGCGGGTAGACGAGCCCCGAAAACGCGAGCGTAAACAAGCGCTCCTGAACACCCTGGCGCGATATTGCTTTGTGACGGTGGACCGCTTGGCTCAGCTTCTTATTCTTGACCCCAAACCGTCGCGGGCGATCGGTGGGATGCGGGTTCTCCCGTAGCGATACCATATTGTTTCCCAGGGCCTCTCTAATCAGCTGTCCAAAACGGTGAAAACGGTTTTCCGCACCCGGCTCTGCGGCCGACTGGTCGTTCATTCTGCGCTCGCAATTCGGATGATGGCCCTCTCATTGACACCGTTCGGCGCCAAGGCCAACGGGCAATGTGTAGCATGCGCAGCCTGGCGCAGGCGGATGTAACCGTTCAAAGCCGCATACTCAAGGAAAACAGAGAGCCCGGCACGTAATCTTCATGTTCACCGGGCACGTTCAATTAAGGCGCTCGACCAATGGGGTAGGCAGCACGGTGACCGCAAGTCTCCACATCACAACGATTTTTCGCATTCAAACGCCGCCGTGGGACAGATGGCCGACATCTATACCGAACAAGCGCTTTATCTAATTAGCGAGCATATCGCTCTCGCTGAGCCAATTGCTTTCGCCCTCGGCTTTGCCGAGAGCACGGTATTCGTGTCGCTTCTGGTGCCCTCCTCTGCGCTTTTCCTCGGCATTGGCGGTATCCACAGCGCAGCGGGCGGCGGCTTCTTAGGCGTCTGGCTGGCCGCGTCCGCTGGAGCGGCAATCGGTGACGTGATTACCTTCGCGATTGGGCGGTACTACAAGCGGGATATTGGAGGGCTTTGGCCCTTGCGCACGCGTCCGCATTGGTACGTACTGTCGCGCCACTACGTGAAGCGATACGGCATGCTGGGGGTCTTCGCCAGCAAGTTCGGCGGCGTGATCCGGCCGTTCGTACCGCTGGTCGCCGGCGCCATGGGGATGCGCTGGGAGAGGTTCCTTTTGGTCAGCCCGCTTTCCTGCCTGGTTTGGTCTGGGACCTTTCTGGCGCCGGGATATGCCTTGACGGCGGCCTTTTCTTGAGGCCACAAAGCGGCTTCGCGATGCGCCACGCGACACCGGAGGCGTGCCGCAGCATCCGACCTCAATCAGATAACCCCCGGAGATAGCCTCATGGCCGCCCGCACCGCCCGCGCTGTTGAAACGCGCAAAAAGAAGAATAGCCGCCGCATCGCGCGGCCTGCTCAGACCCGCAACCAAGGCAACACTGCGGGCGCCCGCACCAAGGCGCGCAAGCAGGCACTGATCAAGGCCGGCCGGCCGCAGCCTGTAGCCACGGCCGACGCCTGACGGCGCTGACAAAAAATCACAAACAACAAATCTTGGGAGACCTCCATGAGCGATCGCATCGTTCTTCGCGTCGGCGAAAGTCTTGTTGGCGGCGGCCCTCCGGGCACCGCCGCCGAACCTGAAGTGGCCATCGGAGAGATGGACGGGCCGTTCGGCACGGCTTTCGCAAATTTGCTGGGCGATCAGGTCGCCGGGCACTCCCGCGTGTTAGCGATCCTCAATACCGACGTGATGGTACGCCCACCTACGATCTGCGTCTCCAAGGTGACCGTCGACAACGAGCGCTATACCAGCATCCTGATGGGTACGGTCCAGTACGCGACCGCCATGGGCGTGCTCGACTCGGTGCGTTCCGGCGATATCCCGAAGGCCCAAGGTCAACGACCTGGGGATCATCGTATCGGTGTGGCTCAATCCGAGTGTCGCGACCGATGACAATCTGGATCACCAGATTCTGTTCGACATACATCGCAAGGCCACCGCGCAGGCGATCGCCAAAGCCATGAATCACGAACCCTCGATCGACTGGCTGCTCGAGAACCAGGACAAGATCGTTCACAAGTACTTCGAGAAGGGGCTGAAGGGCGAGATCTAGTTCCGGCTACACCAACACCGACAGGGGCCGCCCATGCTGAAGTTCATTCTCGGCGTTCTTTTTGGGGCCGGCCTCGCCGTCGGCTATGTGCGCTACAACGTCGAGCTGCCCGAGTACCTGCAGCTGACAGATAAGCTGCGCGGCAATCTCGTATCGACGGCGACCGAGTTCGAGCTTTACGATTTGGAGCAGGATCTTGCCACGCGCCAGCGGGCGCTCGAGATCCTGTTTGCCAACCGGGCGGAATTTGCTGTCGAGGTCGACGCTGAGTTCGGGCACCCGTTTTTGAAATCCCTCTATCGGCGTCAGGCGATCCGCGAAGCAAGACTCCTGCGCGGCCAATGGTCGGCCTACGGCACCGCGCTTGCCCAACCTGCCCTAAAAGCGCGTCTCGAACAGGTTCACGGCAGCGAGGACTCCGAAGTTCTGCAGCAGCGCATGCTCGCCTCGGCCCTTGAGAAAGACTATCCGTTCTTGAAGTCGTGGATGGAAAAGAACGGCGAACCCTCCGGCGAAGCCGAACTGCTCGACACGTTGAAGAGCATCGGTGTCCTGCCTGTCGCGCAGCCAACCCGTTAGAGCCTCCTCATGAAGCCACCGCTTATTTCTTCAGCCCGCACACCGCCCAGTGCAGCTTCAACTCGTCATCGTCGCGGCTGACCCGCCACGTCACCGCCCCGTCGAATTCGAGTGCCTGACAGAACCGGTCGGCCAGTTCATAGACGGTGTCGGCATCGCAGGTTGACTTCTTCGTATCGCAGGTCGCCAGATCCGACTCAAAGTATCTCGAACTGTTGGACCTGACCTTTGCGACATCTTCCAGGTCTTCAAACGGGATGTCCGGCTTTCCGAACGACTGGAAATAGACGTAATCCGCCGCCCGGCGGTCGCTGGCCGCGTCGACTGGAACTTGCGCAATGGCGGGCATCCCACAGGCCGCGGCAAGAACAGCAGCACTCAGTAGCGCAACACGCTTCAAGGTCATCATTGTCCCGTTCCTTCACACTGGCGTCTGGCCAAGCCTCATTGCGTTGCGCTGGCCTTGGCTTCTGACAGCTTCTTTCGCTCATCATAGCGCTGCAGATGAAACCGCTGAAAGTTGCGGTCCTTTTCGTAGATCTTGTGGCGCACCCACACAAACAAATCGAAGAAGGTTCCGGGACCGACGCCGAGGCTCATGCGTGTCACTTCCAGTGGCTGCCCCCATTTTGCGTCAAGCCCGTCAATGTCATCTCTGAAGAACACGACAGTCGGCGTGAACATCACACCCCAGCGTTCCGCCAGTTTCTTCTCTGGCATGGTCTTGCCATCGAAGTCGGTCACCTCCCGTGAGCCCCACATGTTGAGCTGCAGGATTGCGAAGTTTTTACGCACATATTCGTTGATGTAGGCCTTCGCCAAGACTTCGTTGTGCATCTTCGTGCAGTAAATGCAGCCGCGCTGTTCGAAGACAACGGCAAGGCGTTTGCCAGCTGCTTTCGCCTCCTTGAAGTCCTCTCGCAGGTCGAGAAACGACTCCACGAACCAGGTCTGATGGTAGAGCCCGTCATCCCGCTTTTCGGGTTTGGCAAGAGGCTCCGAGGCACCAATCGCCGGCGGCAGTGTTTCAGCCGACGCGGCTAACAGCGGCGCTGCCGCGAATAGCATCAAAGCGAGGACGAGGCGGGCTAGCAAGGCGGGCATCTCTATCTCCCGAAGCGCTTACGATTGCTACAACAATAGTGGAACGGGTGCACGACGGCGACGTGAAAGGTGTAAACACTGTCTTGCCGATTACTTTGTCAATCATAGATCAGACTGATAGCGAAGCGCATCGCGACCGCCGCCATGAAGAACGCGAATGCCAGCTCAAGTTTCCGTTTCGGCAGTCCATGCGCCAGGCTGACACCGAGCGGCGCCGCCAGCACGCTGGCCGGAATGATGGCCGCGGCGCCCAGCACGTTGACATACCCCAGCGACATCGGTGGCAACAAGGGATGCCCCCAGCCCGCGATAGCAAGTCCGATTGCTCCCGGGATCGCCACCATCGGGCCGAGGCCTGCGCTCGTGGCCACGGCTTGAATGAGGGGCCGGTTGTAAAGCGTCATGAAGGCAACGATGAAGCTTGCCCCGGCGATGCTCATCAATACGGCCACGAAACCGACAGCCAACCCATAGAGTTCGACTCCCGGCGGTTTCGGAACGTCATTACCAAGCCGCCAGTCATCCCGGCCAAGCGCCAGCTTCAGAGCCAGAAGATTGCCAAAGATGACCCAGATCCACTTGAGGCCGTCGCCGGTGCTCGAAGTGGCATAAAGGGTTCCGCCGATGACCCCGATGACCATCCACGGCCCAAGCCGCCATAATAGTTGAGTGTCCACGCCGCCCTTCGCACGGTGCGATAAATAGGAACGCAAAGAGGTCGGGATTATTATGGCAAGCGAAGTGCCAAGCGCCATATGCATGCGGATCGATGGATCAACACCGATAATGCCGAATGTTTCATAGAGCACCGGCACCAGAATGCCGCCACCGCCGATGCCAAGCAGTCCCGAAAGAAAGCCGGTAACCAGGCCGGCAGCCACCAGCGCGCCCGCCAGCAGCAACAGCCCGCCGACCGTGACGTCCATTTCCATTTTCGAAGGTCCTAGCTGGCGACCTGCTCTATTGGCCCCGAGGGTGTGCGGCTTTCACGCTGCCACGCTTCCGCCCGTTTCGCCATCTCAATCGCATCGAGCAGCACGTCAACCCCGGCGCCGTCACCGGTTGCATTCTCGCTGAAGTGACGCCGAAACTGGCGCGCGCCTTTCAGACCGTGCATCATCCCGAGCGTATGTCGAACGATGTTGTTGAGCCGGCCGCCGCGCGCCAGATGTTCCTCAACGTATCCGACAAGCCCCCGCAGGACTTCAGTGCGGGAAGGTTGCAGCGTGCTGGCACCAAAGAACCGCCGATCCACACTGGAAAGCATATAGGGGGTCTGGTAAGCCGCCCGTCCAAGCATCACACCGTCCACATGCAGAAGGTGATCCTCTGCCTCCTCAAGCGAACTTATCCCGCCGTTGATGACGATGGTAAGATCCGGACGCGCGTCCTTCAGCCGATAGACACGGGCGTAATCGAGCGGCGGCACTTCGCGGTTCTCCTTCGGCGAGAGTCCTTTGAGCCAGGCCTTCCGGGCGTGCACGATGAAGTGCCCGCCGCCCGTCTCCGCCACCGTGTCGATGAACCTCTGGAAGTCGGCTTCGCTGTCCTGATCATCGATCCCGATCCGACACTTGACGGTCACCGGGATTGCGACGGCCTCGCGCATCGCTGCGATGCATTTGGCGACAAGGTCCGGCTCGGCCATCAGGCAGGCACCGAAACGGCCCTCTTGCACCCGGTCCGAAGGGCAGCCTACGTTGAGGTTGATTTCATCGAACCCCCAATTCTCTCCGATCGCGGCGGCCTGGGCGAGTTTGCCTGGGTCCGAGCCGCCGAGCTGCAGCGCCACAGGGTGCTCGGCCTCATTGAAACCAATGAGCCGCGCCCGCTCCCCACGCAGCACCGCCTCCGCAGTCACCATCTCAGTGTACAGCAGAGCTTGCCGTGTTAGCTGCCGATGAAAGAACCGGCAGTGCCGGTCCGTCCAATCCATCATCGGTGCAATGCAGAATCTATATGATTGATATTGCATGGAAAATCGTGTTAACTCTATGGGCTACGCTTCGATCGCGCACACGTTTGTTCGCTTCTGTTCGCACGCTTTCGCACCCTTTCGCAAGTCCACTGCACACATAGTGCACACGCCGATGGCCAGTATAGCTAAATTGAAAAGTGGATCCTGGTGGGTCCAGATCCGCCGCAAGGGGCAGTACGCTGCCCGGACGTTCCGGCTGTGCTCGAATGCGCAAGCGTGGGCGCGCGAGATGGAACATCGGGTCGACCTAATCGGGCTTCGTCCTCAACGGAATCGATAGCAACGACCGGAGCGGTGTATCCGTCTCCGGTGCTGGCGACATTAACGGCGACGGTATCAATGATCTGATCATCGGAGCCTATGCCGCTGATCCCAACGGTGTGTCGGGCGCGGGCGAAAGCTACGTGGTGTGCGGCAAAGACACGGCAACGGAGGGCGACTTTGCCTCAAGCCTCGACTTAGCGACGCTCGACGGCAGCGATGGCTTCGTCCTCAACGGGATCGATCTCAACGACCTAAGCGGTCAATCCGTCTCCGGTGCTGGCGACATTAACGGCGACGGTATCGGTGATCTGATCATCGGAGCCTATGCCGCTGATCCCAACGGTGTGCCGACCGCAGGCGAAAGCTACGTGGTGTTCGGCAGCAGCGATTGGCTTGTTGATGCCTGATCAAACCACTCAGCGATCAAATTACCCGGGCGCTTCGAGAGCAATGATTTGTTCCATGCGGCGCTTGGTGCTTTCGATTGTTGTCCTCGTCCCATTGGGTCTTGCAGCTGTCTTTAGAGAAATACGGAACACCCGGGACCTTACGGGGTCCGCTAATCCTTGAAAAAGGTCGGGATCACGCCAATCAGATCCAACCTCATTTCGAGACGGTCTGAGGCAGAACAAGACACGGCGGACTCGCAAGGTATGAAGTTATGACCTCGCCCTTTATCGGGCTCTGACCAGCGCATGGTACGCTCCAGTTTCATGCTTGGTCCGTCTGACAGTCTGGAGGAGCGGGTCCATGGTCACTCGCCGATCCCAAAATGCGCCGCCATCGCTTGCACCCACTCGCGTTCCAGCCTTTGAGATTCCGCACGAAGGCGGTGGTACGTTTTCCAGTGCATCCCTTTTGGCTTTTCGGGAAATGGATCCTGCAAATTGCTGGTGCCTTCGAGGCGGCGGCGAATGCTTTGCGACCGGCCGACAGCTCTCGCAAAGCGTGGCTCGTACTGGCTTTCATATTTGAGCCCATGGCACCGCCTGCACCGAAAATAGGCCCCGCCATAGAGGATGTGGCGGCGCTTCTTACAGATTGGGCATTCGGAACCACAGGCGCTGGCCGCCATGTCCGCTTGGATCAATAAACGGACTTGAAAGAACGCTTGAGTCCCTGTGCGCTTACGGGGGACACTTAAGTCACAAGAACCACGTAGAGGCCAGAACGCTCGACAGAGCTTCTCCCCTGAGCTAGCTCTTCAGCAGCAGTCCTGTGTTTGGCAAGTTCGGCTATCGTGTACGGTTCCACTTCCTCATCTGATCGACTAACCGCGAAACTCTCTAATCTGCAGGACGGCCGCAACAAACACAGGAGGAAACCATGTCAAACAGGAATCTACTAAGGCCCCATCGCGCCTGGGAAGATTGGCTCGGCATTGGATTGGGCCTTGCGATAATGCTTGCTCCCTGGGTCGTCAGCGAGATTTCCAATCAGGCGGCAGTTGTTAATGCAGCTGTGGCCGGACTTGCCGTCTTGATGCTCGCTGAACTGGACCTTGTAAAGATTCGGCGCTGGGCGGAAGTTGGCCAGCTGGCGTGCGGGATGTGGGTCGCGGCATCTCCCTTCATCTTTGGCTACAGCGGAACTGGTATGCTTCGCGTCTGGCACATAGTGGCAGGTCTTCTCGTCATGGTTATAGCGGCGTTGGAGCTTTGGCAGCAGAGCAAAGCAGAAAAATGAAACCGAAGAAGTGGGCATGGCCCGCGAGGCGGGAGCTAATGCCTAAGGATTGCAACGCCATCCGAGCAGTGCAGACAAGACCGTCCGGACATACGCAAAGCTACACGTCGAAAGGTCTTTGCTAATGATCAGCAGGGTTAAGACCCGCTGACTATACGCACGTACTCTCCAATCAGGATGTCTTTGGCGAACGTGACACAACCTTGATGAACGAAAGCTAGAAGAACGCTCTCATTGCCTATGCAGAGGAACACCATCAGCCGATCTGGCGGACGATGAGAGCTGCGCTTTTTGCATCGATAGGCCCAAAGGATTTCATCGCGCCCGTCGCCACGAAGCTCGAAATAATCGGTTCCGGGATTGCTAGCTAGGACGTGGTCACGCCACTTTTCCAAAACAAACTCCGAACCGCTGCGGCTGTCGCTTGCTGCTGGTGCTGTTGTCATCAACACTACCAAGCCGACAACAAATACTATTCCGCGGAGCTGTCTGAGTTGCGCAAGTATCATCTCTGAGTGTTCCGCGCCTACGTCGGGTCACTTGCCTTGGAAGGTTGAGCCGAAGTGTAGGCTATCGCTAGTCGCCGATTTCCATGCTCACCGCATCGAATGCAGCCTTGGCATGTTCGAGGTCCTCGCTAGCTTTCGCTTTCTCGTTTTCCGACGCATTGGTCTTCGTCAAATGCTGCCGGTAGTCATTTGCGTTCTTCAACGCGGCAAGCGCGTCTGACCACTTCTCGTAAAGCGGGTGATCTTCAACCGCCATAAGTATCCTCCATCAAGAAATGCATTATGACGTATGAAGCAACGTCACAGATGCGGTCGCAACTACCACGGCGCTGAACACACACAGCGGCTTTCCAGAAAAGACTATCATAACAAGATCCTTAAGTTCAGCTTCAGCAGATCGGTTCTGGTGGCGTTACGGCAATGCCCTCGTTTCACTCGCCGTCTTGCCGGTCCATTGTTAAAGCCCGATCTTAGGGGCTTCCGATCAGGTAGCCCCTTTTCCGTTCGCGATTTCTATCAATCCAATCCTGACCGCGTGTCGTTACCTCTTATGACTATGCGCGAGGTCTTCTGTACCCGTCCCCTCGATGCCCGCACGGTCTGTCAGTTATGAGACGCTCCAAGTCAAACTCAAGTGCCGCCAGTGTGCTTCTCCCAACGCTCTGGCGGCTTTTTTTGTTTGATCGTTATTGAGATAAGCCGCGACGAGCCCACCGCGTTATCTGAGGCGTCGTCAGGCAAGTTAATTTTGGGCACGCCTGCGACATGTGAATTGAAGTAGGGGGAGCTTTCGAGCGTCTTTGCCCTCAATTAAGTTCCACCTCGCTAGCCGAGGGATCAATCTTGGGCTCAGCCGAGGGGGCGAGGTCGAACGGGGGGACATCTTTGGGGGTGTCAGTTTCGACCTCGCCTGCGCGGCTTTGTGAGAACCGAGGGAAGGTCGGCCACGCAGCAGCTCTTGTAACTGTGGGTGTTTCGTCCCGGTAGTGCACTTCTGAAATTCAGCACTTGTCCTTTATGACAATACCCTGCGCTGAGTATCTGATAAATCGATAGAAAGCGCTCGGATCTCGCTCGAATAGTCGAATTTGTCGCAGGCCCTATCAGCTTGTTACTTGTTGATACAAAATTTCGATTGATTGTGGTCAACCCGGGCAGCATCCGCGAACGTTAATTTGCACATTCACGCAAGATAGATCCCCGTCATCGATGCCAGCGCGAGTGGCCGGTACGCATCCCCCCTTGCGACCGGCAAATCCAAGCCGCCAGTTTGCCCCCGCGAGCTGGCGGCACTTTTCAATTCCGCATGTTTTATTGCGGCGGTGCGATGGCCCGAAAGCGTTATTCGGACGAAGATTGCCTGAAGTTTTTACGCGAGATCGAGTTGAATTTTGAGAGCGACTCGGACGTCTCATCAGCGCTGCCGGGCAGCGGGCATCAGTGATGCCACGTATTATGCGTGGCGCATGTCAACGGAACGATACGCTGAGCAAATTCCTTGGTTGTCATCTTAGGATCTGCCAGCAAAGCGAGTTCTGCTGACGCCGCTGACGTAGGCCCTTGCCCCTCCCCAGCATTTGCAGGCTCAAGGGCGAAGCTGAAGAGCGTTGCGAATGAGGAAATCAGAATTAGTCGCAGCGTTCGGATGAATGTAGAGGACCGAACGAAGGGCTGTTGTAGCGAACTCCTCAATTCAGGATTTGGGAAAGGAGCCGTTCCTTGAACCGAGAAAAGTCTATTCATCCGTACTGCGACATTTGGGGCGCTTTTCATACTTGATTTTGCTATGGAGCGTTACCGTTGGTGCAAAACCTATCAAGTTCATGCCTCTTGCGTGCCCCCTCAATAGGACAGTAGGAGGCAGTGTGAAAGTGGTCGATTTGTTCCTGCCCGGAAGTCCGCAAAGGTCGCTGTTCGAATAACCACTTCCGATATGAACGTGGTAGATGACGTTATGCAGTCTTGTCCCTACTGCTCCTCACTAGGTTCAACAGGTCCATCGGCAGCGGAAACACGATTGTCGAACTCTTCTCGCCCGCAATGTTGGCGAGCGTGCCGAGATACCTCAGCTGCATAGACTCCGGGTGCCGGGATAGCTTTTCGCCTGCTTCGACAAGGCGCTCAGCAGCCTGCTTTTCTCCTTCGGCATCGATAATCTTGGCGCGCCGCAGTCGTTCGGCCTCAGCCTGCTTGGCGATCGCCCGGATCATTTGAGCATCAAGGTCGATGTGTTTGAGTTCGACATTAGAGACCTTGATTCCCCAGGCATCTGTTTGCGAGTCCAGGATGCTTTGCACATCCGCGTTCAACTTCTCACGTTCTGCAAGCATCTGATCGAGTTCGTGCTGGCCAACCACCGAGCGCAGAGTGGTTTGCGCGAGCTCGCTTGTGGCCTGACTGTAATTCTCAACCTGGATGATTGCTTTTTCCGGATCGATGACACGGTAATAGACCACTGCGTTCACGGTAACCGATACATTATCGCGCGAAATGACATCTTGTGGCGGAACGTCGAATACGCGTGTTCGAAGGTCGACCCGTTCCATTTGTTGAACGATTGGTATTACCATGATTAAGCCGGGGCCTTTGACCTTGTAGAATCTGCCCAGCATGAAGATCACACCACGCTCGTATTCCCGCAAGATGCGGATCGAGGCCCAGAGTATCAGCAAAATCACAATAACTGGCAGCAGCCCCGGTATCATATCAAATACAGAGAACAATTCGCTCATTGCAGTCTCCATCACGGCGCCGGGACAATCACGAGAACAAGACCATCCCGCCCACTTACACTAACGGTGTCACCTGCTTTCAGCGGCGACTCGCTGCGTGCCGCCCAGATCTCACCGTGCACCCGAACGCGGCCTTCTCGCATGGCCCATTCAACAACCTCGCCTTTCATGCCAATCAGCTGTTCGCTACCAGTTGCGACCGCTCGACGGCGCGCTCGAAGGACCATTCCCAGGACACCAGCGAGTAACAGCAAGGTAGTTAAGGTGGTTGCTGCGATTACGGGCCAGGCCAGCGACAAATCAAAATCAGCACCAGCTGGATCGAAAAGGAACAGCGCACCAGCGACGAAGGCGACAACACCGCCAAGGCCTAAAATTCCTAAGCCCGGTGCAAAGGCCTCAGCCACCAGAAGCACAATGCCAAGGACGATCAGGCTCGCCCCCGCGTAGCTGATTGGCAGCGCAGACAGCCCCATTAGTGCGATCATCAGACTGATGGCACCGATAATGCCTGGTCCCGCCAGACCAGGACTCCAGAATTCGAACAGGATCCCGTAGATTCCGATCATCAGAAGAATGAAAGCCACATTAGGATCAGTAACGACCGAAATCAGCTTGGATTTCCAACTTGCCTCATAATAGCGCACGCTCAGTCCGGTCGTGTGCAGGACCTCCGTCCCCTTAGCGGTACCAATCTGTTTCTTGTCGACCTGCCTAAGAAGGTCCGCTACGTCCTTGGCGATCAAATCGACGACTTTTTCTTGCTGCGCTTCCCTCGCTGTCAACGTGGCGGCTTCTGTAACGGCCTCCTCGGCCCATTCGGCGTTGCGACCTCTCAGTTGGGCCAAAGCGCGCAGGTACGCCACAGCATCATTGATAACTTTTTTCTGCGCAGCACTGGCCGGTGCTTGCTTCGAGTCTTTGTCCGAATCTCTGGGAGCAAGCGGCTGCGATGAAGGCGGAGCACCAAGAGGGATGGGCGTCGCGGCGCCCAAATGGGTTCCAGGTGCCATGGCCGAGATATGGGCCGCGTATATGAGGTACGTACCGGCGCTTGCTGCTCGTGCTCCATCCGGCGCCACAAAGATTGCAATGGGTATCGATGAAGAGAGTATTTCGCTGATGATCGCGCGCGTGGCCGTTACTAGCCCGCCAGGCGTATCCAAACGCACAATCACAAGCTCAGCGTCAATCGCGCGGGCCCGCTCCAGAGCTTCTGAAAAGTGTTGGTGAGCTCCAACAGAAATGGGACCCTTCAGATCAAGCATCAGCGCTTCACTAGCTCGACCCGGAAGCGACCATGCTGCAAACGCGAGCAGAAGGAAGGCGAGCACAAGACCGTGCCGCGTCACCACAGTAGAAACGAGGCAAGAAACCCATCTCTTAGCAAGACTAGTCATGGCGAAATATGCGGCCTGTAAGACACAAACTAATAACTAATTATAGATGTCCGGGCCGGGCAGTCATTGATCGAACACAAACCACCACAATTGACAGAGATCATGCCTGAAGTGCGAACTGCCATGCTCCACTCAAGCGCAATTAGGAATAAATTGATATCGTCGGTGATTTTTGTCCGCCCGGTGAAGACTGTTCTCTAACTCGTAAAACCATGTTGAAGTCTCAGCTGCCAAAGCAAACCTGCAAGAGCACACCCCGAAACCCGCTTCACCGCTTCGTGTGGCCATTACTCCGGCTCTCCGAAGCTTCCGCGCAGTGGCCCAAGATGGCTTTGTGCCTGCTTATTGTGCTCGCCATAACCATGGCTCTTGGCATCCAGTGGGTCTCAACAGATGATGCGCTCGAGAACTTCCTGCGCGCGCCCACGGAGGACTACAGAACATTCGAGCGTATGCGCGAACGCTTTCCAACAAGCGACCATGATGTTTTCGTCACCATCGAAGCACCAAACATATTCACCGTTTCGAACTTGCAGTCATTGCAGGAGCTGCAATTCACATTGCTGCTCGCCAAATCAGTCAAGTCAGTCGTGTCAATTTTCTCATTGAAGGAACCGTTGCAAGCCGAAGGGGTTCCCGATCCCATTATCCCCGATGAGATCCCGGAAGATCCAGCCGAGCTCAAACGCTTGGAAACGCGTCTCTATCAGCATCCTTTGTCGCTGGACCGACTGCTTGCCAAACGTGACAAAGGCGGTCAGCTGACGTTGTTTCTCGTCGGCCTCGACAAAGAAGAAGTCAACAAAATAGGGCTGCCCGCCGTCATGGAGACGTTGAAGTCTGACGTCGTGGAGACGCTGGGCAACAGCCAGCTCAAGGTGGGCGTCGCGGGTGTGCCGGCAATGAAAGCGGAGGTCGTTGAGGGAACCGCGCGCGACGTGGTCCTGTTTAATGCGGTTGGTCTGCTTGTTGGCCTTGTTATCTGCTGGCTCTTCTTCCAGAACCCGCAGCTCGTCCTCATGTCGAATGTTCCAGCCGTTGTTACCATTGTCTTCTGCCTCGGTTTGTTTGGCTGGTCGGGCACACAGATCGACCCGTTGATGAATGCGGTGATTCCGCTTGTCATCGTCGTCACGTTCAATAACGCCATGCATTTCCTGTTCGCGATCTGTCGCGGTCTCGATGATGGCAAACCGAAATCAGTGGCCATTCAGCAAGCGATATTCGAAATCGGACCGGCCTGCGCGCTGACATCCATAACGACGTCGGCCGCCTTATTCTCGTTGCTGTTCTCCAGCTCGCCACTCATTCGGTCATTCGGAGCTATGGCCGGAGCAAGTGTTCTGATCTCTTTAACGCTGATCGTTGTGATCATGCCGATGCTTGCTGCGATATTTCTGCAAAGCGGCACCCGTTACCTCAATGGCCGAGGCCGGTCTTTTGGTGTGCATTATCTCGACAAGGCCACGTCTTTTCTGGCAAGGGCGGTCGCGTTTCAACCATGGGGTGTTGCCATTGCTGGCGTGCTGCTGACCGGCCTTTGCTTCTTCGAATACGTACAGCTTGAACCACGCTACAGGCTTAGCGATATGCTTCCCGATAAGGGGCTGTCTGCAGCGGTCACAGAACGCATGGCGGATCGTCTTGGAGGTGTCTTCCCGCTTAGTGTCCTGTTGGAATGGCCGGAGGGGTTAGAAGTTACAGACCCCCAGGTCCGCTTGGTCCTCAAACAGACTCACAGTGTCGTCCAGAACCACCCGGAGATTAGTAAGGTAAGCTCATTATCGGATCTGCAAACGTGGGCCGAGTCAGGTGGCATGGAGCCGGGCGAGGCAGGCACACAATTGTTGCAGACGATCCCCGACGAAATAAAATCACGGTTTGTTAATGAGAGCAGCCGATCGGCGCTAATCTCCGGCTACGTCAATGACCTGGAGTCAAAAGAAATCGTTCGCATTTCCCAAGAGATCGAAGCAGAACTCGCCAATTTTCGTGCTCAGCATCCCGATCTGCGCCTTTCACTTACCGGCTTGTCTCACGTAGCAGCAACACGCTCAAGCGATGTGATCTCTCAGTTGAGGGTCAGCATGCTGGGAGCGGTGGTCATAGTCATATTTATCATCGGGCTTGCCTTCGCTTCTGTACAAACCTCGGCTCTCAGCACAGTTCCCAATCTCTTTGCGATTTTTGCCACCGGCGCTTGGTTGCACTACACGAACGGGGGCCTCGACTACGCGACGACCGTTGGTTTGACGGTGGCTTTTGGCCTCGCCGTCGACGATACAATACACGTACTTAATAGATATCAGCTCGAAACCAAAAAGGGATTTTCGGCAGGCCCAGCCGTCGATAGAACCTTGCGTGTCATTGGCACGGTGCTAATTTTGACCACCGTCGTGCTGCTTGCTGGGCTATCGGTAACTCAGCTTAGCATTGTCCCGCCGACGCGACAGTTCGGCATGATCTGCATTCTCACGCTTTTCTTCGCCCTGATAGCAGACCTTGTAATCCTGCCCGCGCTATTACTCGTCTCGGCCAGAACTAACAGAGGTGCTCGTATCCGAATCGAGGAAAGAAGATCAAGTCCTCGGGATCAAACTTCGAAACAAAGCCTCTGATCTAGGAGACTCAAATGAAAACTCTCACGTCTGTCGCTGTTTGCACCGTTGCGGTACTCGTCATCGCATTCCCGATGTCCAGTCACGCTGCTTCGATAGAGGGTACTTGGAGTGGATCGGGTTTTGTGAAGCCTAAGGATAGCAAGAGACAGAAGGTGCGCTGCCGGATCACGTACTCGCGGGAAAGCAAGAAGGTCTTCGGAGTGCGAGCGTCATGCGCAACAACTTCAAACAAGATCCTACAAACGGGCAAGGTTCTGAAGGTGAGCTCGAAGCGCTACATCGGCGACTTCTATAATCAGCAGTTCGATGTTTCTGGGCGAGTGCGAGTTTCGGTGAGCGGCTCTCGGCAAACAGTTTCGTTCTCAAGCTTGAGGGGGCATGGCAGAGTTACGCTTAGGAAGCGTTGATGATGCCAGTGCAGGGGGGGGGCTATTTGAAGCCTTAACGCTGTGAATTGCTGGCGAACCAAGCCTCAGTCGAACATGGATTGGAATTTTTGATGGTACTTCGATTTTTGTTAGTCGCCTCTGTCTGTATGTTGTTATTGGCTCCAGCGCGCGCACAGCCTCTTGGCGATGCCAAGCAAGGACAGACGATCGCCGATAGAATGTGCTTAGAGTGTCACCCCGTTAGCGACGATGACTATCGCCAGATGGGCAGCCGAGCCGCGAGTTTCCAAACTATCGCCAACACGCCGGGCATGACACCGCTCGCTTTGTCGGTCTGGTTCAAGTCACCGCACCGCGATATGCCCAACTTCATCCTGTCTAAAGATGAGCAGGAAGACCTGATCGCATTCATAACCAGTTTGAAGAGAAAGAATTAGCCCAGTTGGATCTGGCTTGGTCCGGTCAGAAGACTTTGCTCCAAGGATGTCTGATTGGACAGGCGCTCGGATGTGAACGCAAGTAGTGATGCAAGACGTGTAACAAGTTTCGCACGTGTTCACGATCGCCACGTCTTTGTGCCCCCCGAATATCATCCACAATCATGTCCCGAATTTTTGCCTCGCCTTCGGTGCTTTGAGAGTAGTGCTCCGCTAAGCTACAGGCTGCTGCTTCCGGTACATGCTCGTGTTCTGCGATGGCCAAGATTTCGTCTTCGGTCATTCCGCTGAACGATATGAGATCTTCGAGTGTCAACATGGCTGTCGTTCCCAACTGCGCCCTAAACGCGTTTGAGAATACTGCCACCAGGTCGCAAGGGCTCACCCGACGGCAGCGGGCTTCGTAGATCGAAACAAAGACCGATCTGGCTCGTGAGTTTGGCGCCGATAGATTTAATCGGCAAGCAGGTTGGCTGAAACAGCGCCACTGCCCCTAAGCTGAATATTAGATTACCATCGTCACCCGCTGATGGAATTGATGTTTCTCAAAAACGTTCGGGCGGATCGGGTCTGCCTCACTAGGGCGTGTGCTCAAGGAGAAGCGGTGTGCTCCAAGCATACTGACTACGGTCAGCGCGGTTCTTCTGGAAGACCCCGGTATTCGCGCAAAAGTACGTCGAGAAACTTCCACTGGTAGACTGGATGAACGCCTATTTCCATGCGTGTCAGGCAAGCTTGTCCAATCACTCATACTTGTTCGGGGCTTCGACTTGGCCCAAAAGCAATCCTCTGGCGGAAAACGCGCAGAGACCGGGTTGATAACCGTGACGGTTCTCGCCGGAACGCAGCCAATGAGCGAGCTCAAAGCAAAGGCATGGGATACCGTGATATGATTACTAATTTAACTTGATGGTGATCTCCACGCAGGTCGGCGTTAGCAACATGAGCTTCAGTCAAGTTGTGCGGACGTCGGTTCGGCTCCTGGCCTGCCCCCCTAAAACGGTACCATCCCAATTAATATAAATGACAAAAACGCCGAACCGGGACACAATTCCGGTCAGCCCCGACCCCTATCGTATGGAGGAAGCCGTCATGAAGGAGCTCGTCAAAGCGGTGCGTCACGACACACTCGGCGCGATCGATAACGGAGAGAAGTTGATCCGGGCACTTGGCAGTGAATCAGGCAAAGGCACTGAGACCCTGCGGAAGAGCACCGAGCGCTTGGTGCGGCACCTCAAAGAGGAGTTGACCCGCTGGGAGTCCGAATATCACAAAGCGCGCGCGAGCTAGTGATTTCCGCGCCTCGACGCGATTGGCTTGGCTCTCAATGAGGACATTCTGATCCCCATGACTGCACTGAATTCGAGGCGCTGAAGGGCTTCCACCTGGAAGAATCTGTGTAACTATTATGCAGAGCTCAGTTTTTGTTTTTATGGGAGACGACTGCGTCAACGATGAGCGGCGAGTTCTACACACCGGATCTAGGTAAGGATCGAGACAGCCCGTTTGCGCGAGATGCCTGTGGTAAGTTAGTGCGCCGAGCCTACTGGCTCGATATGGGCAACCGCTCGGTTGTTCTAGCCATGACGCAAGGTATCGGATCGCATTTGACTAACGATCAGAAGCGCGCCCACCTGCGCGACATTGGGCGGGAGCATTTAATCGATCAGGTGTGCGTCCAAGAAATCCTTCCACCCGGCGATTGAACCGATCGTTCGGCGCTAGCCACGCTGCTCGGTAATGGCGCACTACGAGTTCCTCTATGAAACCACAATGATCAAACGAGAGAACCCTAAAAGTATCCTGCAGCCGGCACATCTTTCGCTCTGTCCCCGGAAGCAGAAGTTGCTCAGCGCGCTGCCGACATCCGTCCCAGACCCGTTGCCGAACATTAGTTTGGCGGCACGCGCTCATTCACAGAGGTGTCGGTGATGTTCACATCTCAGAGCTTTCGCGTTGGCCAATTTCGAATTTGGAGTGGGGTAACGCACCGTGCAGCAGTCAAGTTCTGGGGCCTTGATATAGATCAAGCGCGATCCGATTACATTGGCTACCGTGGCAATTCCGCCCACCCTTTTTGAGCAGGCTAATGGATTGCAAGCAATGCCTCAGCACGAGAAAGACGTTTTAGGTCAAGGGCTAAAGAATTTAGAGCAGCATCAACATTTGCCCGTCGAAACTGGAGTTAGCAAGAATACTTCAGCTATGATGGATCAGCGACTGGAAGAAGCTGGGCTTGATATTGGATATTTGCGAGAGGCCCAGTCTTGTACCTACGAGCGCATGAGGCAGGTATGCTCTAGTTGTCCAGACCCAGATCGCTGCGTTCGAGATCTAGAACGAGGCGATTGGGAAGCTGGACAACGACGCTATTGCCCAAACGCTGCTGCAATTGATTTGCTCATAGTTACGCGCTCGTAAAGCTCCAATCAGTTGCGGGTCACGCAAGCGACCTGATCAAGAGTGGATTGACTGCATGGCACTCCGGCTTCTTCTGGCGAACGTGTTCCTTGTCTGCCTAACAGGCAGCACCGTCGCGCAGCTCATCGGCGACGCCGACAACGGTCGGGTTCTAGCAGAAAAGATGTGTTCAGAGTGTCACGCGCTTGATGCGTTGGAGCTAGACTTGCCGAAGCCAAAGGCAGCAAGCTTCGCTACCATAGCAAATACTCCGGGAATGACCCCCCTGGCGTTGTCAGTTTGGTTCAGAACACCTCATCGCGAAATGCCTAATCTGATACTTTCAAAAGATGAGCAAGAAGATCTCATTGCATTCATTACTGGGTTGAGGGTTGAAGACTGACTTCGGCTACGAGCTGCGAAATAGGCTTCGCAGTGTTGTCACGATAAAGCGCCTGCTCAATTGATACCGTATGCTATCCATTTCCGATGAGCAGTTTTTCCTATCGTCGGCATCGCTTCCCGGCCGCTGTAATCCAGCAAGCGGTGTGGCTGTACTTTCGCTTTCCTCTGAGCCTGCGCGATGTCAAGGATATGTTGTCCCAGCGCGGTATCGATGTCTTGTGTGAGACCGTCCGCCGCTGGTCGTTTAAGTTTGGCGTGGCAAGGTTATGAACACTGTCGCACCCAACGACTACAGTTTCTTTGAAAAGCCGCATGATCTCATTCAGGGAGAGCTAAACGAATCTCTTGGGCCAGACGTAATACGTTGCATCGCAGATCCCAACGGCCCGGCACGCCGTCGCGACATTCGAACCAGACGCCAGCTGCACCTCTATCTCGCGTAACAAATTCAGGCAGTCGTCGTCCTAAAAGCGCTTCCGGGCTATCTCATGCTCCTCTAACAGCAGCACCATAATGGCCCAGTTTTAAGGGGGGCAGGACAGATCCCGAGCGCGAGAAATTTTGAGCCGAGAACCTACGGGCTAAGCCAACCAATCCGAAAATTAGTTCACTTCGGCGGCCTCTTCCAAACCCAAGATTAACCACGCCCCTTCACGCGGCATCACCCTTAATCTTTGCGAAGCATACACCGAGGCAATATCCAGGGGAATTTTAGCGTAGTCACAAATTAGATTTCTCGGCGTTGCTGTGAAAATAGAGCAAATTTTTCAAGTGCTGGGCCTCTTAGGCCTTGGATTGACCGTCCTGGTTTCTGTTGTGCCCGGGGACTTTCGACCACAGACGAACATGTCTGGCTATGTCGATCACTTCTTCACCTACGCCGTTGTCGCGGGGTGCTTTGCATTAGGTTGGCGCTCACCCCTATTCCAAGCTGGGATCGTAATAAGTGCGTTCACTCTTGCCGGCATGCTGGAAGCACTCCAGTCTTTTGTCGTCGGGCGCAGCTCTGATACAGCTTCGACAATTGTAAGTGGTGCAGGAGGCCTTTTGGGCGTCTTTCTCGCAATCCTTCTGCTGTACTTCTGGCGATTAGTTCTGCAATCTGCAGGCAATCGCATCACTCGCTGAACGCGGCCTTGAAAGGTTCCGCGTCGCGCTGGAGAGTAGACGTTGCTCAACGCAGTACGGATGTCCACTTCTGAACGAACTGCGAATAGGCTATTGGCGACTTAGATGAATACCGCGACCGTCGGCAACAACCACGCAACGGAAGCTACACGAAGACCGTGAAGGCTGGACAGCGAACTAACTTGGACACGCCAGATCAGCGTAGCTTGTAGCAACTTACGAATTCACGCGGCGACCTCGTTACGTCATAGCCAGTGAGACACTGCACGAGATAGGTTTCGGTCTGGTGTTTGAACAGTACCAAGGCATTTCGATTGTTACCTGCGCTGGCAAAGCCGACGACCTGCCAACCGGACTTCAACAGACTTTCAATGGTTGTGCCCTTGTCCCCGTCTGGTGTGCCAGCGAATGCCGACAGCAGGGCGTGTAATAGAAATAGAACAGCCGCACAGAATGGCATGCAGGCAAAACGATATCGCATTCCAATTGCTCCCATAACTCGTGTTTGAATGTTGGCAAGATTGCCTGAGGGTCTTCGGCCCAGCATTGGCGTAATCAACCCGACCACAAAAAAAGACCCATGTCTCTAACGGCTACCGACCAGACGCCTGATTGCAAAATAAGTTCACAAGAACGGATCAGACGCCCAATTAGAGTGCCTCGCAACTTATCTCCGCTATGCGGGGGCCTTGGCCCGCGCCAATTCGGATTGCCATCGGTGCTAATCTGGGGCCGAAAAACGCTCACCATAGTCTGGTGCTCCAAAAGGCGCCATTGGGCGCAGGAACGGTAGGGAGACGTAATCGCGCCTGACATTAACCACGCTTCCCTACATATTGGCGCCGCTTGCGTATCGATCGTAATCTCAAAATTGAAGGTATCGGGTTCTCCGCAGACCGTACCAAATTACTTAGCTTTATCGGCCCCAATGGAATGCGCAAAAAGCTACTCTTGATCCTCTTGCTGTCGATCTTCCTAGCCTTACTCGGCGTGCATTTTCATTCCGCGGGTGACATCGAATTTCGGCGCACTTCCCGGCCATTGCATTCAGCTGAATTCGGGATCGACAAGGAAGTGCCTCCAGTGGTCGCGCAGCCCGAACTGCCGAAAAGTGGCTCTGCCCCATCTGAGAGTGGTGACGCATCTGGCGTTGGCTTGAGTTTACCTTCATGGAACTCCGGTGTCGCAGATCTCATAAAGAAGACGTTTCAAGCGGCATCCAGTCGAAGACCACCGATACCGCCAACAAGGCCCGACCTTCAGCGTGGGAACATCCAGGTAGGCGGTAGTAATCAGCAAGAGAGCCCCAACAGTTCGATATCGAAAGCCAATTCACTGCGGGATCCAAAAGCTGGTCCAGGTATTTCGGTGCGCTGCAATACCTCGCTTCCAAGTTGCCGGAGATGGCTGTTTCTACAGACGAAGAAGTCGCGCCGACAGAAAGCGCTTGCAGTGAACAAGATTTCAGAATGATCGGAGAGGTCGCACTAGCGTCAATCAGATCGAACGCTTCTATGTCCGCCACTTGTCACTCTCACGCGACATGGCCCAGAACTTCCAGAGCTTTGGGAAAGAACTGGCCAAATGCTGACCATGGCCTAACACTACGTTCGGGGCGCGCTCTGTCCGCTTCGCACCCGAAAGCGGGCTCGCGGACCAAACTTCAACACCACATGACCAATGTCCGCAAAGTCCACCAAGCGGACATCAGAATCAGAACGCAGCTATCAGGCAATCTAACAACCTCAGACGTCCACGCTTAGGACGTCTCTCAAAGTACAGTCATTTTTTCTCAGGAAAGATCGCGCCGATTGGCACGATTAACCTCTCGACTAATGGGATAAGAAGCGTACCGAGCACGAACCCGACAATAGCATCAAGTAGAACAGTTACGAGCCAAGCGCTCCACCCGACGGCACCATTTCCTGAAACCAGATCGGCAACAAATTTGATGCTGTCGTACGGCCAAGAAAAATGCAGTTCGTGAAGGCCGTGGATCACAATGCTTCCGCCAACCCACAGCATTGCCGCCGTCCCGATCACTGTAATCACCGAAAGCACCGTTGGCATGGCTGCGACAAGGCCACGGCCAAAAGTGCGCGTTGCCTCTAGCTGGCCCGTTTCAGCCAGGCGCAGACCGAAGTCATCCATTTTGACCAGGAGAGCGACTGCACCATAAACGAGTACTGTCATCACCACGGCGACCACCAAAAGGACAGCTGCGCGAGTCCAAAAATCCGTGCTGTCGATCGTCGCCAGTGCAATCGTCATGATCTCGGCGGACAGAATAAAGTCCGTCTTGATCGCCCCCGCAACGCGTTGCTCCTCAAGTCGAGCTGCGTCGAGCGTTGCTGCCTGTTGCGGACCTGGGTCTTTGCGGTGCGTGAGGGCGTGCCAGACTTTTTCGGCACCCTCAAAACAGAGATAGGCGCCCCCCAGCATAAGGAGCGGCGTGATGATCCAAGGTGCTACGGCTTGTAAAACGAGTAGCGCTGGTAGCAAGATGATGAGCTTGTTGAACAAAGATCCGCGCGCGATCTTTGCGACAATTGGGATTTCGCGCGCAGCTGGTAGGCCGGTAACGTATTTCGGGGTCACCGCTGCATCGTCGATGACAACGCCCGCAGACTTGCTGCTAGCTTTTGCCGCATGCGCCGCGATATCATCGAGTTGGGCCGCCGCTAACTTTGCGATGGCTGCAACGTCGTCTAGAAGTGCGAGTAGACCGCTCATGCTCTCTCGATTGGTGTTCTTAATGGCCTATGGATCATAGGCACTACCATAGAAATCTACACGCATTGAAATCAAAGCAGCAAATACGAGTTGCTGGTTAAAGTTGGATATGCGGCACGACGTAACCTGTTGCCCAAAGCTGGCGTGAATACGATGGATTAGTTAGATCCGTCATCTGATCAGGGCGAGCCGACCCGGCGCACGCAACACTGCAAAGCTCTCAAGGCTAAACTCAAAGAGTTGATCTCATCGGTTAGGAGGCCTCAATGTTCATCAAACTCGGTGCTGGTCTAGCATTCGTGGTTTTGGCCATAGTTGTTCAGCATGGTGACGCGGATGCAGAGCCAAAAGGGTGGAGGTGCCAGTACAGTATCTATGGCCCGTTCGATAGGCGGCGTGGCCCCGTGTTCTATTCCTGTTATGGAACCAGCCTCACCGACACTAGAGCGCGAATGAAAGCGCGATGCCGCGCGCTCGACTCCTACGATTGCCAATCGGGCCCATGTTTTCCGCTCGAAGTTGCTCCAGGCAAATCGTGTGAAAGATAAACGCTCGGCGAGTGTCTATGACAAACCCGCTTTCTGCGAGCGGCCAACACTGAGCTACAGCGCGCAGACATTGCGACAACCATCGGAGACTTCAATTGTGAACCGACCGCTGCTACCCCGGCAGAGTGGTCGCCAGACAGCAAGGTGGAGCGGTTATGTCGCCCATCTGGCGTGCTCCCTTGATTTGGCTCCAAGTTGCTTGAGCGAATCCGGCTATTTGGAGTTCATCCCATTTCTGGTCCGGTCGTCATGCGATCTTTCGGGCTTCTTCTGTTTGCCGTCAGCACTCATGGGACAGATTGAGGTGATCAAACGACGTACCATCGAACAACGCCGCCGCAACCACTTCAAAGCGCCAGCATGAACACCAACCAGATGAGCCAGATGCCCTCTTAGATCAGACGCCCAACTGTCCCTAATACTCTGACAATGGACAACAAAGTGGCGCTGAGAGGTGTGGGAGAAGTGCTCCTTTGGGAAGTCAATCTGCTGGGCTCGCTGATTGACTTGGTCGCCGATGTCGGTCTGGACGCCGACAATCCATGCCTTGGCAAAGACGCGAGAAAGCGTTGAAAAGAGAGAGAGTTGAATGCTCCTGATTTTGGATCGCGCAGTTGAGTGACTGCGCCTGACATTTACGGCGCCAGGGCTGCCCTAACGGTTTAAGTGTGGTGAGCGTGATCATCAGCCGCGAGTTTCTTGAGCGTGACACGATCGACCTTGCCTGTCGCATTGAGCGGAACTGCGTCTAGAAAAACGACTTCGTCTGGCGCTTTGTATCCCACACGGTCACGGGTAAATTGGATGAGCTCACGGGCTGTCGGCGGGGTGGCTTCAGCCTTGGTTTCGACATAGGCGCGCACGTTCTCTCCATGTAGGAGATCGTGGACCCCGATCACTCCGGCATTCTCCACCGCGGGGTGCTCCAGCAGCGCTTCTTCAACTTCCTGCGGGCATATGTTCGATCCGTCATGGACGATGATCTGTTTCTTGCGTCCGCAGAACCATAGGTAGCCGTCCTCATCTGCCCTCATGACATCGCCGGTATCCAGCCAGCCGTCTTTGACGACCTGGTCACTCGCCTCTTGATTGTTCCAATATCCGCAAGTTTGAGTTGGCGTCTTGACCCATAGGCGACCTTCTTTTCCGTGCGGCACCTCGTCTCCGTCATCGGTTCGAATGGAGACGACAAATCCGGGAGTAGGCGACCCCACGGACCCGAGCTTGATCACACCGGATGGAGGGTTGAGAGAGGCGAGACCGATCTCGGTCATTCCGTAACCTTCATTCACGGGATGTCCGGTCAAAGCGATAAACTCTTTCTCAAGTTCGGCCGGAACTTTGTCACCACCGGAGCGGCACAGTCGCACGGAGCTGAAATGATCCTCGGAAATATCGTGTTCGCGAATGAGCCGAAGCAGAGCGGTTGGTAGCATTGACAGTACTGTTGGCCGCGTCGTGCGCAGAAGAGGACCCAGCTCGTCGTGGTCAAACGATCTGGCAACAACGACTCTCGCTCCCGCCGAAAGCGCGGCGAATGAAAACGCAATTCCTCCGATATGAGAGCATGACGAGCCGGGCAGCAATACATCCTCCGGAGTTAGTTCGAACGCCTCTGAGGCGCTAGCAAACAACCATCCCAAAGACTCGATTGTGTGTGTGACGCCCTTTGCCGGCCCCGTACTGCCGGAAGTAAAGAAGATTGCCGCTGGCGCATTGGGGTCCGCCTCGGGCAATGTCACGGCGGGTGGCGCGTCTTCCAGGAGCCGCTCTAAGCTCGGTGCGCTGCTGTTACTTGCGCCATACGTAATGACACCAAGAGGTAGACCGCTTGCCTTGCTGTCGGCGATATCACCCATGCGCTCTGCGTGCGCAACTATGATTGCTGCCTCGCTGACGTCCAAAGCGTGATCAATCTCTGGCGGGGTATAGCGATAGTTCAGTGGCGTGGCGACAAGCCCAGCTTTGAAACACGCGAGATAGTGGGCGAGAAGTGAAATGCGGTTGGGCATAAGCGAAGCCACACGATCGCCGGGCTTCAAACCAAGCGCCAGATACTGGGCCGCAAGCCCGCTCGTGATCCCTTCAAGTTGGGTCCACGTCCATTGCCTCTCCATGGAGACCAAGGCCGGCTCGTTTGAGTGGTACTGGACTCCGACATTCAGCAAACGAGCGAGGCGAATGGGTTCCCTCAGCAATGGGCCGGAATGCGGCATCGTTATATTCTCCTAGGCAGAGGCGAGCGTGCAAGCTGCTGGAGTGAACCACATCCCGCCCTCTGCTTATACCCTGGTCTCGGCAGTCGGTATCGCAACGAGCACAGGCGCCTGTAGATATCCGTTTTGATCAACAAGCGGACATTTTGCTGTTTTTTGAGGTTTCCGCTTCTCTTGAAGCTCTCTCGGGACTGCCTCGAACCGGACCACACTTCGCCGACGCTCGCACTCTTCTCCAACGACAACATACCAAGTGGTTAAGGTTTTGCTTCGCAATTGCGCTATCGTACAGAACGTCATTCGAGCGCTACTGCAAGCAAGAGACCAGAATGAAAGGCTGCTGAAGATTTGTATGGCCTGGGAACTGTTCTCGCCGTGCAGAGCAATCGTGAATGCGGGCGCAGCGGTAACTCCCTACGTCCCGAATTGTATGCATGGACCCGACTTGCACCATCTGGCTTGGGTGAAAGCGGGTGCCCGAGGAGCGAGCCGACATGTTGGAGGCGGCGACCATGAATGTATCAATGCCACGCGACATCAGAGACCGGCTTCGGGTCAAGCTCGACGAGGTGCGTGCTGTCGCTCAGGAGCGCTTGAGCGTCACTGAAAGCCTCGTCTTTTCGGATGTATTGGACGCGTTTTACGCTCGCACTGCCGAAGACGAGATCACCTCAGAGCCGCCCGAGGCAATCTACGGTGCTTCGCTTGCGCTCTGGAAGCTCGGAGAAACACGAACGCCCGGAACGCCGAAGGTTAGGGTCTACAACCCGAGGATGGAGGAGCACGGTTGGGAGTCCGGCCATACGTTGATCGAGGTTGTGAACGAAGACATGCCATTTCTCGTCGACAGCCTGACGGCGCTGTTCATAGAGCGCGGGGTTGGCGTTCACCAGTTGCTGCATCCAGTGATCACCGTCGATCGAGACGACAGCGGTAAGCGTGCTGGACTGTGCAATCCAGACGCCCGCGGTGCGGTGCGGGAGTCTCTCATCCAGGCACAGGTGGACGAATACGGTGAGGCCGCGGAGCTTAAAGAGCTTGAGAACACGATCATCCAGGTCCTCCAGGACGTGCGTTTGGCGGTCAACGACTGGAGGCCCATGCTCGCCAAGCTGAAGTCCGTAACCGAAGGGATTCGGGCGGCCGCACCGGAGCGTGACGAAGCATGGGCTGAAGCGGCCGAATTTCTTAACTGGCTCGCTGAAAACCATTTCACCTTCCTCGGCTATCGCGAGTACGTGGATTTGCCCGATGGCGCCAAAGTGGTGGACGATGCTGGTCTCGGACTGATGCGGAACCCCGACTTCACTGTGATGCGGGACCACAAGGGTAACTTCACTTACTGGACACCGGAGATGGAGGCCTTCGTCGAGGACGCCTCGCCCTTAAGGATCCTCAAGGCAAACCGGAAGTCGACGATTCATCGGGCCACGCACTTCGACATAATCGGGGTAAAGAAATACGACACCAGCGGGAAAGTCGTTGGCCAGAATGCGTTTATAGGCCTTTTCACCTCGGCCGCCTATAACCGCAGCCCCACTGCAATCCCGCTGCTTCGCGGCAAGGTACGCCGGATTGTAGATCGTGCCGAATTCGCCCCTGCCAGCCACGACGCTAAGGCACTCATCAACGTGCTGGAGACCTATCCGCGGGATGAGATATTTCAATGTACCGATGAACAGCTCCTCGAGAATGCCATGGGTGTGCTGCAACTCGCCACGCGCCCGCGGACAAGGCTCTTCATACGACCAGATCGTTATGGACGGTTCCAATCCTGCGTCGTCTACGTGCCGAGGGACCGCTACACGACTGAGCTTCGCGTCCAGATTGGAGAGATCCTCGCCGACGCGCTGTCTGGCCGCGTCGCCGCCTGGACGCCATCCTTTGGAGGCGAGGCGCTCGCCCGAGTCCACTTTGTTATTGCAACCACGATGGGTACCGTCAGCCGCCATGAGGTGCTAGAGATCGAGAGACGCGTCCTTACAGCTTTACGCAGCTGGTCGGACCTGCTCCGCGAAGCCTTGGTCGAACGACATGGCGAGCACCTTGGCCACCTCCATCACGCTCGCTATGGCGGCAGCTTTCCTGCCGGCTACCGAGAAGCCTTGCCAGTTGTCACTGCCGTGGCCGACATCCAGGAGATGGAGAGCCTCACAAATGAGCGTCCGATTGGGCTCAAGTTTTACCGTCGGCTGGAAGATTCACATCAAGCGGTTCGATTCAAACTATACCGCCGCGGCGTTGCCGCACCACTTTCGGACTGCCTACCAGTGCTGGAGAACATGGGATTTCGAATCCTTGAGGAGCATCCTCACAAGGTCACCATGCAGGACGTCGATATCTGGATCCAGGACTTCTACATGGAGGCCACCACCGAATGCGAGATTGACATCGGCGAGCTCCGCCAAAATCTGGAGAAGGCTTTCGCCGCCGTCTGGAATGGCGTGGTAGACGATGACCCCCTCAACCGGTTGGTGCTCTTCGCCGGACTTTCGATCCGTGACACGGCACTACTGCGCGCCTATAGCCGCTTTCTCCGCCAGGCTCGCATTCCCTACTCGATCGACTACATGGAGGACGCGCTGGCCGACAATCCAGAGGCCGCACAAGCCCTAGTCACGTTGTTTCACACTCTCTTTGACCCGACCCTACCGCTTAGTCAGGGGGAGCGTGAGGACGAGGCGAAACGCTTGTTCCAGGCCTTCGAAGTAATGCTAGAGGAGGTTACGAGCCTGGACGTCGACCGCATCCTCCGCCGCTTCCGGAACGCCGTCTTTTCAACGCTCCGCACGAACTACCATCAGCCGGGGCCGGACGGGCGGCCAAAGGCATATTACTCTTTCAAGTTTGACTGCGAAAAACTGGATGATCTGCCACTCCCGCGCCCATGGCGGGAGATCTTTGTCTACTCGACCTGGGTCGAGGGCGTGCATCTTCGCGGTGGTCCGATCGCACGCGGCGGACTGCGCTGGTCCGATCGGAGGGAGGACTACCGAACAGAGGTTCTGGGACTGGTCAAAGCCCAGCAGGTGAAAAACGCGGTGATTGTGCCTGTCGGTTCCAAGGGTGGCTTCTTTCCAAAGTCGCTCCCTGCTAGTGGGAGCCGCGAGGAGGTCCAAGATGAGGCGATCCGCTGCTACAAGACCTTCCTCTCTGGTCTGCTCGACATTACTGATAACTTTGACGGCCCTGCAGTGAATGCGCCGAGGAGTGTAAACCGCCGAGACGGTGATGATCCCTACCTTGTGGTCGCCGCCGACAAGGGAACGGCGTCATTCTCAGACATCGCAAACGGTGTCGCGGCGGGCTACGGTTTCTGGCTCGCGGACGCGTTCGCTTCGGGAGGGTCCAACGGCTACGATCACAAGGCCATGGGCATCACTGCCAAGGGCGCCTGGGAGGCGGTGAAGCGGCATTTCCGCGAACTCGGTCGCGATACTCAATCAGAGCCATTTAGCGTCGTCGGCGTTGGTGACATGTCGGGTGATGTCTTTGGCAATGGGATGCTGCTTTCGGATCAGATCAAGTTGATCGCGGCGTTCGACCACCGCGACATCTTCATCGACCCCGACCCCGACCCAGCGAAGAGCTTCCAGGAGCGCAAGCGCCTCTTCGATCTCACCCGCTCCAGCTGGAGGGACTATGACGAGAAGCTGATCTCTACGGGCGGCGGGGTATTCTCCAGGAGTCTGAAATCGATCGCGCTGTCGGTTGAGATTAAGAAACTCACCGGGCTAGCCGAGAGCGCGACGACGCCGCACGAGCTGATTAGAGCTCTGCTTCGTGCGAAGTCGGACCTGCTGTGGTTCGGCGGCATCGGCACCTATGTCAAGGCAACCAGTGAGAGCCACGCCGACGTTGGCGACCGGGCGAACGACGCAATCCGGGTCGACGCGAGAGAGGTCGGCGCAAGGGTGGTAGGTGAAGGGGCCAATCTCGGTGTCACTCAGCGCGGCCGCGTCGCGCTGGCGCTTCGCGGCGTCAAAATCAACACGGATGCGGTAGACAACGCCGGAGGTGTCGCCTGCTCAGATCATGAGGTCAATATAAAGATCGCGCTCGGTGCCGTGGTTGGCGCCGGCGACATGACGGATAAGCAACGCAACCAACTGCTCGCGGAAATGGCCGACGAGGTCGAACAACTCGTGCTCCGCAACAACTATGACCAAACGCTCGCAATATCCATGATCGAGGCGCGTGCCCCGGCGCTTCTTCACGACCATATGCGCCTAATGCACTCGATGGAGTCTGAAGGGCTGCTTGACCGAGAGGTCGAGCTTCTGCCAAACGACGAGGCTCTTGCCGAGCGCAAAGAGGCCGGGCTTGGCCTCACAAGGTCTGAGATTGCGGTATTGATCGCATACGTGAAACATCGCCTCTCGGAGGAGCTGATAGATTCGGGCGTACCTGACGACGCCTATACAAAGCGCTTCCTGCTCGAATACATGCCGGTACCACTGCGAGAAAAATACCGTGAGGCGGTGGAGGGCCATCGTCTCCGCCGGGAGATCGTTGCTACAGTCGTTTCTAATACTCTGGTGAACGAGATGGGCCCGTCCTTTTTGAGCCGCCTGGGCGAGGAAACCGGGGTGGGAGCCGCCGAGATCACAAGGGCGTTGCTAATTGCGCGTGAGGTATTTGGTGTGCCTAAGCTCGCCCGCGAGATCAATTCGCTTGACAACAAAGTTGCTGCATCCGTGCAGGTTGCAATGCATTTCGCCGTCTCCGAAATGGCCGCCTCGCAAACGGTGAGGCTCGTGCAAATGAACCTTGTCGAGCCCATCTCTGACACGATCGCGCGGTACGGTGACGGTGTCGCGATAGTTGCCGCCGATATTAACACGCTCCTCTCGCCGTATCTGAGGGAGCGGCTCGCTAATCGTACTGCGGAGCTGATCAGCGCCCGCGCACCCGAGGCGCTGGCAGAGCGCGTCGTTGCCCTCGAGTTCCTAGGCGGAGCGCTCGACATTGTAGGAGTGGCGGCGGACCTCGACTTCCCGGTGAGAGATGCGGCTGCGACGTATTTCGCCGCCGGTGCTCGTTTCAAGCTGGACTGGCTCCGCGCCGCTGCACGCGAGATGGAACCCGTCGATCATTGGGAACGCATCGCGATCGGACGATTGATCTCCGATCTCCGCTCGCAGCAGTCGACCATAGCAGCGGCGGCGCTGGGCCGCGGCGGCGAGACCGGAGCAGACCGCGTCGAGGCATGGGCAACAGACAATCCGCAGGTAGCTGATCGTGCGGACAGTCTAACTTCAGAGCTTAGGGGCGCAGGTAGCCTGACCATCGCGAAGCTCGCGGTTGCAACTTCGCAGCTACGCAGCGCAGGTGATATCTGAGCTTCGGCTCTTCATCCGCGGGCTTCTTCAGCCAGGAGCATCGCGACCTGTTGCTGGGCTGAGGCTCGAGTCGAGCGCGGTCTGGAAGCTCATGAAGAACTAGCTACATTGGAGTGGTCTGGGACCTCATCGGCAAGTGATCGTTTTCTCGTCGCACAGGGGGCGCGTCGGCAAACTGCACAACGTCAACGGAGACCGAAACAGCGGGGCAAGGCGTGAACGTCCGCCTTCGGAGGCCAAGCGGAATATGTATGGGCTGCGTTGATCCAGGCACAGCAAAGTCCGCTTTGATCAATAAGCGGACACTAACGCCCCGGTTGTCCCTCAGTAACGGACAAGCGGAACCAAAACATCTGTTTTCACCTCAACACTAGAAGTCGCCCAGCGCTGGGCGTACGGTCGAGAGGGCCAGAGGCGGAACATGCCTGAGCTGTGATCGTCAGACAGCCGCTTTGTCAGCTTTCATCAATAAGCGGACCTTGCGACGTTGCCCCTCTGCTACAGAAATTCAATCGTTCACTAGATATGATCACCCATGGCCCCAGCGGGGATCGACTCTAGCCGACATCTTGGCAAAGCAGTGATATGGCTTTTTTTTCACTTACGAACCGACTCTTGCGCTTCATGATCGCAAGCTGTGGAGTGGTCGTCTTTGCTGCATCACTAACCGCCGAAGAAGGTGGCACTGGACACTATGCTCCGGGTAGCCTGGCGACTCTTATCGACCTTCCTCCAACGCAACCCGGCTGGATCGTTCAGCCGTTATTTTTGCACTATGAAGGCGAGGCCGATAGATCGCGGGCTTTCCCAATTGCTGGCGCTGTGACGGCGGGACTAAATGCAACCAGCAATGTCGTCGCCGTCGGCGCCCTTTATACGCTCAAGCCGAAGGTTCTAGGCGCATACTACACCGTTGGAGCATATCTGCCGTTCGCGACAACCGAGGTCACTGCGGAGCTTTCTACCAACCTCAAAAGTCGCAGTCGTACCGACCGCGTGAGCGGCCTTGGTGACATTACGCTTGTTCCAGCGATGCTGGCGTGGAAGTCAGGCTCTTGGCAATACAGTGCTCTAGCACAGGTATATGCACCAACCGGGAGCTATGAGGTCGGAAGGCTAGCAAACTTGGGGCTCAATTACTGGACCTTCGATCCCTCTGTTGGGATCACTTACAGTGACGAGAAGAGCGGCTTTAATTTCACTGTTCTGTCGGGGATCACCATCAACACTGAGAATAAGGCGACAAACTATAGAAGTGGCTCTGTTGTCCATGTTGAGGCGAGCGTCCAGCAGCTTTTCAAGGTTGGAGATGGTCTCTTTGGCATCGGGGCAAACGGCTTCATCTACGAACAAGTCTCAGACGACATTGGTGCAGGCGCGATTTTAGGGCCCTTCAAGGGGCGCACGGGCGGCATTGGCCCCGTGGTGACCTATATCCGCCCACTCGGCAAAATGACGTTGGCACTGGAAGTGCGGTGGCTACCCGAGCTGTATGCTACTCGCCGCGTGGAAGGCGACTCCATTTGGTTCAAGGGCGTTCTAGACTTCTAGCTTGTCCGCTTTCCGTAGTGCTGGATTTGCGCTGCCTGCTAAGCTAGCTTCGGGATGTCCGAACCGACCGCGAGCCCAAGGATGTATCCTGTAGGGTCTTGGATTGGAGCGCCAAAAACGATGTTGTTAAAAACGAACCCGCTTAGCAGAGCAGCCGTTGTTGCTGCGGTGTGCCTTTTCGTCGGGATAGGAACCAGCCCACTTCAAGCGCAAGAGACGAAGCCGAACATCCTTCTCATCTTTATGGACAACTTCGGATGGGGAGAGCCGGGCTTTAATGGTGGTGGGATCATCCGAGGGGCAGCAACGCCATCATTAGACTCGTTGGCGGCGGATGGTCTGCGGTTAACCAACTTCAATGTGGAAGTTCAATGCACCCCGTCACGTTCCGCAATCATGACAGGCCGCTACGCGATCCGCAGTGGCAACGGCACAGTCCCATTAGGAGAGGGCGTTTATGGTTTGGTGCAGTGGGAAGTCACCATGGCAGAAATGCTGTCACGCGCCGGGTACAAAACTGGGATTTACGGAAAATGGCACCTTGGCCGAACCGAGGGTCGCTTCCCAACGGACCAGGGATTTGATGAGTGGTATGGCGTTCCCAACTCGACGGACGAGTCTACTTATTCATCTTTGCAAGACTTTGCCACCAGCGGTGTCGCCGAGACTTATGTTATGGACGGTAAGAAGGGGAGCTTGCCAAAAAAGGTCCGCCCTTATCGGTTGGACTATCGACCGTTGATAGATCGCGATCTAACGGATCGAGCCATCGACTTTATGAAGCGGCAAGCCAACGCCGACAATCCATTCTTCGTGTACTTGCCTTACACGGCAACGCACTTCCCGACCATGCCGCATCCCGACTTCGTCGGGAAGTCGGGTAAGGGGCCATGGGGTGATCTGCTGATGCAAGTCGATAGTTATGTCGAAAAGTTGCTGCAGACCATTGAAGGGCTCGGCATCGAAGACAACACCATAGTCATATTCACGGCAGATAACGGCCCTGAGGCGCTCAGTGCGGGCGAAACGTCATTTACGGTTGAAACCGCCATGCATGGTTCGGCCGGGCCGTGGCGGTCGACCTTGTTCACTGGCTACGAGGGTGCGCTGCGCGTGCCGTTCGCGATACGTTGGCCTGGGAAGATTAAGGCCGGAAGCGTCAGCGACGAGATTGTCCACGAGTTGGACCTGTTCCCTACACTCGCGCGGATTGCTGGCGGTGAGGTTCCATCCGATCGGGTAATCGATGGCATCGACATGTCTGAGTTTTTCCTTGGTCGTAAAGAAGACTCGGGACGGGACGGCTTCATCGTTTACATGGGCAACGATATTTTTGGCGTGAAGTGGAGGGATTGGAAGCTTCACTTCAAGGAACAGACTGGATGGAACGGTGTGCTGCGCGAGTACACGATGCCTAGGGTTTACAACCTAATTAATGATCCGCAGGAGCGCGATAACGTGTTGTTTCCTCATACATGGGTACCGAAAGCAGCCTTGCCCCAACTAGAAGAACATGTGGCGTCCTTGAAGAAAAATCCGCCAATTCCCGCCGGTACTCCTGATCCGTATGAACCGCCGAAGCCGCAGTAAAACGCATAGATAGTCAATGTCCGCTTAGTGGACAAAGCCGACATTGGCGACGTGCACCTAGCCCGCCTGCGGAATGTCCGCTATCGGGTGCAAAGCGGAACAGACATAAGCTGTGATCGTCAGAGGTCGGCTAGGTCCGCTTTGATCAATATGCGGAGGTTCCGTGGTTGACATTCTTCCACCATAGGGACGGAATCGGGGGGTAGCCTGCCTTACTAGTTGAAGGGAAGTTGTCGCCGTGCGCGCTGTAGCCTCTATCCTCGTTTCGGTCGTTTTCATCTTGGCAGTTATGCCCTTTCAAGCCTCGGCTGGAGACGTGCCAACACAGACTCTTTTTACCAATTGTAACGTCTTCGACGGTCTGTCCGATAAACTCGTCACGAAGAAGAACGTCCTTGTCGAGCAAAACCTGATCAAGAATATCGGTGACCAGTCGCTCAAGGGAGCCCGAGGCGCCAGGGTTATCGATTGCGATGGCCGCACGCTGATGCCTGGATTAATTGAGAGCCACGTCCACGTGAACTTGCAGCACATGATCGGTGGCTACGATACGATCGAGCATCGCGACTGGCAGGAAATTGGCGCGATGGGCGCATTCACTGCTCAGAGCCTGCTCAAAGATGGGTGGACGAGCATTCGCGATTCTGGAGCTTCTCTTACCGGCCTCAAGACGGTCATTGACCGCGGTGAGTTAGATGGGCTGCGAATGTATCAGGCGAATGCCGTTATAAGCCAGACGGCAGGGCACGGCGATTTCCGGCTCAAGGGCCAACGGCGCCTTTCTGATCGATATACGTTTCGAGGTGGCGAGCTTGGCATGACACACATTGTCGACGGCTAAGACGCCACACTCAGTGCGGCGCGTCAAAACCTTGCGAATGGTGCCGCCTTCAACAAGATGATGATGGGAGGTGGAATCTTTTCTTCGAAGGATCCCCTTCACAGCAAGCAAAGCACCGACGATTAGATTCGCGCCGTTGTAGATGCTTCAAAGGCCTGGGGAACCTACGGTACGGCGCATATCTAGCTGCCGGACCACGCCAAGCGCGCAATTCGCTTGGGCATGAAGGAAATCTTGCTCATCCCATATCTTGATCGAGAGACGGCCAATCTAATGGTTGAGAAGGGCATCTACTACAATCCTCAACTTTCGCAATCGGCCCCAGAGGCCTTGGAAGCGATTTTCGGCCCCAAGGAGAGCTTCAACAAGGCTAAAGCACGCGTAACCCAGCGAGCGATGGCGAAGACTGTTCAGATCCTGAAAGAGGTGCCAGCGCTATTGGAGACGACAACCTTCGGTGTTGATATTGTGACCAGCACCCCAGCAAATGCACTTCGGACCCGTGATCATGAGATGTGGTTCTCGGCCAAGAATTTCGAAAATGCTGCAACGCTAAAATCCATGACCTCGATCGGTGGAAAGCTTGCAGCGCTGACAGGTAAGTGGAACCCCTATCCCGATGGGCAACTCGGAGTGATTCAAGAGGGCGCCTATGCCGACATCCTCATTGTCGACGGAAATCCACTTGAGGACATTACCGTGCTCGGTGCCAACGAAAAAAGGGTCGAAGCACCAGAGCGCAAGGCTGGTAAAATTGAGACTGTGCGACTGATCGTGAAGGACGGCAAGGTTTACAAGAACACCCTGGAGTAGGCCCTTCTGCCAGACGACAGATGCGTCGACTTTGCTGACATTGGCGACCTGCACCGAGGTCGTTGTTGGGCTATCCGAAGTTGGTCCAGAAACAGAGATCACGCCCGGGTTTGGTGAAATCTGCTCTCGCAGCACGTGCTCGACCAGATCATAAGGAGACCGAAACAGCGGGGCAAGGCGTGAACGTCCGCTTTCGTCGGTGAAGCGGAAGATGTCTGGGCTGTATCCATCTGATAACTGCCATGAACGATTGTGGGTTGATTATAGAATGATGGGTAACGCCGTGACGAACCAAAGTCATTGGTTCAGGATGCAGCTATCAAAATGTGCGCTAGCGCACCGAAACTTCAAAAGAAACAGGCTATAGCCTCGGGTTCTGAAGGCAAACTATGTAGACGCTACCATAATGTGCGGAAGGGCCTCATTCTCGATCAGAAACTGAGGGCAAGCGAGAAAAAGCTGGAACTGGTCACTTTACGCCCGTGTATAGGTTTCAACTCTTCAATTTGAAGGCTGAGACACTCGGTGCTGTTCGATGATCGTTCTAATTCTTATGTTGGGGCTAACAGGTTTGCTCACTTTTGGCGGCTCTGGTGCTGACGGATAAAACAGGATTACAAGTTGCCAAGTCCGAACTGTAGCGGAACTGGACCCAGATCCTTCGCGCCCGCATCGCTAGTTTGGCGACCTGCGGGCGGAATGCTAGCAGTGTTCAAATATCCGAAAAATATCAGAGAATGAAAGAAACTCTTTTGGGGACTGTTCAATTATAGGATGTCCGGAGCAGCAGTTGCTGAGGGTGGCGGACTCGTCGTGCAAACGTCAAACGGTTGGGCACACCGATATTCAAGCGAAGCAGATACCATGCATCAGGCTGACCTGCTCAAGAATACTCTTCTAAGAGAGCTTTTGGAGAACGTGCCACCCTACAAACATCCCCGCGTCGAAGACATTTTGTTGAGTCGCGGCCAAACACTTTTCGAGAGTCAGGCGCCTATGCCTTATCTCTATTTTCCGACAAGTGCTGTTGTCACTCGGACTTATCTGGCAGCCTGTGGGCACACTGGGGAGATGGGAATGGTGGGTCATGAGGGCGTAGTCGGAATTTCGATATTCTTGGGAGCCAGCACGGCAAACAATGAGGCCTTGGTGCATGTTGACGGAAGAGCTTTGCGCATGAAAACTTCGCATGCTTTGCACCACTTCAACACATGCGAGCCCTTTCGTCGCGTTGTGCTACGCTATGCAAGAGCGATGATCCGTCAAACATCCCAATTGGCAGTATGCAACAGTTTGCACTGCATTGAGAAGCGGTTTTGTCGGTGGTTTCTGATGACCCTCGATAGAGCCGGTTCATCCGAGATAGCGCTATCTCATCACTTCGTTGCGCAAATGCTAGCAGTGCGCCGCGAGAGCATTTCATCCACCATGGCACATCTGCAGCGCGAGGGTCTTATCGTAAATGACCGTCGGCGGATCCGACTCGTAAACCGAGCCGGAATGGAAGCGCTGTCCTGTGAGTGCTACAAGGTGATCGGTGCCGAGTACGCCCCTTTATTAGGTGAGCAACTGCTTCGCTCTAGATGCCCTGGGCATGCGCGATCATGACCACCCAGACCTCCCCCAAAGCAAACTTTTGCGCCGGCCTGACGATACCTCTTTCGGGTTCACAGTGGAGATGACAGCTACTCTTGGATGGTCGCGAAACTAAGGAAACTGACGTGTTTATTAAGCATCGTAAGCGTCCGCCGCAGGCCGCCTTACGCGTTGTCGCCTCCCCGGTCATGATTTCCGTCTGGATTAAATGGGGCGGGACACTGATGCCAGGAAGACCCAGAACTTCGCGCTGTCGTTGGAGTGGGACTTTCAAAAAGCGTGTTGTGGCCGAGGCCAGCAAGCTGGGCATTACGGTCACCCAGATTGCATGGTGTTACGATCTCGATGCCCGTCGGGTTTCGAACTGGATGAACAAGTTCGGTTCTGGCTTTGCGCTGGTGCAGGTGGAGCTTACATCGGACGATTGTCCCTGCCGCATAAAACTGGGCCATTATGATGCTGTCAATGAGAGGAGCATGCGACGGCCCGGAAGCATTATTCTGACGAACACTGCCTGAAGTTGTTACGCGGGATAGAGGTGTAGCTGGCGTCTGGTTCGGATGTTTCAACGGCGATCCGGGCCGCGGGGATCAGCGATGCGCCATACTTCCTGTGGCGAAAGAAGTTCGGCAGCATGGGACGATCGCAGCTGGCTGAGGTGTGCATCACCGAAATATGAACAGTTCGAACTTACGCAACCGGTAGGCAAACGGTATTTATGTCTTGGCTAGATGGCAGGTGCACTCCGAGCCAGCGACCAAAGGGAGTTCGAAATGACACTCCGTATAGGCAGTCAGGCCCCCGACTTTGAAGCTGAAAGCACTGAAGGAACACTTCGATTTCACGAGTGGATCGGCGATGCATGGTGCGTTTTGTTCTCGCATCCAAAAGACTTCACGCCCGTCTGCTCAACCGAACTTGGCTACATGGCAAGGCGGAAAGGGGAATTCGACAAGCGTAACTGCAAGATCGCAGGTCTCAGTATCGATCCCGTGGATAGTCACCAGCGCTGGGCCGAAGATGTCCGCGAACTGACAGGCCACGCACCCAATTACCCGTTGATTGGCGACACGGAACTCGAAATCGCAAAGCTCTACGACATGCTACCTGAGGAGGCCGGCACTACTTCGGAAGGGCGCACTGCAGTCGATAATCAGACCGTACGAACGGTCTATCTCATCGGGCCCGACAAGCTCATAAAGGCAATGATTTCATATCCTATGAGCACCGGACGTAACTTTGACGAAGTGCTCCGCCTCCTAGATTCCATCCAGCTGACGGCTAAGTACAAAGTTGCAACGCCGGTAAATTGGGTGCCAGGCGATGACGTCATCATTGTACCTGGCGTGACTGACGAAGAGGCGCGACAGAGGTTCCCCACTGGCTGGACGGCGCCGAAGCCTTACATGAGAATTGTCCCGCAACCCTAGAGCTGCAGATGCAGGCCTCTGCTACTATCGGCCTGCGAATGCGCTAGGACCCCAAAATAAGGAGGGGGTATATCCTCCCGATAAGCGGCCCGACGAGGTCGGTAATTTGCGGCAACGACCAAAGCTGAGGCAGTCTAAGTAAGGACTACCTTTGCGAGAACACTCTGCGCGCAAGCTCGTCTCTCTCGGGTGTACTCGCACGTATTCCTGACCTCGAACGACAGATCAGCAATCCTGCGGAAAAACGATGGATTTCCGTCGGGACTTCTGGTTCGTGCCGCGCCATATTTGGTTTAGGCTTGGAACACGAGGTGTTTGCTATGAAAACGCTCCAGAAGCCTTCTCCATCTCTCATCGCTCGTGCAGCACCCAGGACCGATCGGACAGTGCGAACCAACCGAAGGAACTAAGCGAGGTTCTTATGGCTAGTGATTGGCCTTATCGGGATGGTCGGCCCCTATGAACTCACTCACCACGCCCTAGGATCGTGCCCGGGCCTCAGCGGTGTTGGAGCATTTGAAAGGTCTGTCGCCACGATGCAGCTCGGGCTTTGGTCCATAGACCCACTGACCTGCAATTAGCCGTGCTGACGCAGTGTCAACATAGCGGCTGCTAGTCCTCTGGGCGCTTAGCAGCAGGTGCCAACGCAAGGGCTGAAAATCAGAAGGATCCGAGACATGCAACATATGCTGTTTGGGCTTTTGCTCGCTGTCAGCACAGCAGAGGCAACCGTTGCTCAAGAGGCGAAGCCAACAAAAGCAACGGGCATTTTGATCGCGGGAAGCAGTACTTTGCTATTCGCGGACCAGATACCGGAATTTAAGGGCAATGGTCTCGAAATTCGGACCATCGTACTCGAGCCCGGAGAGATGTCGGCATATCACAGCCATGCCAATCGCCCGATTGTAGCTTATCTCGCGAGCGGCGATTATACAGAGCACCGGAACGATGAAGGTGTCATTGTTCATGAGATCGGTGAACAGTGGACCGAGGGCGCCAATGTTGCCCATTGGTCCAAGAACCGTGGATCAGTGTCAACCTACTTGATCAATGTCGAGGTCGTTCGCCTCGACGAGTAAGCCAGGTCGCGATGATTTCAATCGGTGAGTTTTGCCTCGACAGGGTCACCAGGCGGCATCGCCGCTGCAGCTGACTGCTCTTTGCCGCAGCCAGTTGTGGGCGTTGTACACCGTCTCGGTTAAGCGTGGAACGCTTGGAGATGCTCTCATATTCCGCCCATACTCTTCCCCGACGTCTGCTCTTCTGCGCCTGTTTCACACTCATGACGGCGATTTCGCTCGCCGCCGAGATGTCGGCTGAACCAAGTGACCAGATCGATGGACTGCAATTCGTTGGGGAGACGGGAGAGCAGGGCAAGGGGAACCATCATCCCGATACGATCATGTTCCAGGGTGGCATGTTTCGATCGCTCGATTGCGAAAGCTATGGGTTTCGTCCTGCCCCATATACCACGGTCCGCAAAGGTGTCGTCGTTGCGTTCAAAGCAACACTCGTCAGCCCCGATCTCGGTCGCCTCGAGTGGAGCGGAAGTGTCGAGGGTGACGTCGCCACGGGAACGTTCCGCTGGAAACATAAACGCTGGTTCTGGACGATCGAGCGGGAATACTGGTTCAAGGGTACCAGGCGCGTTGAGCCTTTACGATGATGGTGAGGAGCCATGGAATCAAACAGCCATGCCAAGCACTCGCTGCCGCACAGTCCGTTGCCAAGCACACTTCTACGGCTTGCCTTCGTATTAGCTTTGATCGTCGTCTTGAATATCGGCGTATCGTGGCTCATCAAAAACCTAGAGCTTCAGTTTTACCCTTCTCATTTGCAGCTGCTCGAATGGGCCGTCATCATCGGGCTCGCCACCTACATCTGCCTGATGATCACACCCTTCGTGCCCGGCATCGAGATCGGATTGGCGCTCATGATTCTGCTTGGCCCAGCTGGCATTGTGTTGGTTTACCTGTCCACGCTGCTCGCCTTGTCCGTTGCCTTCGTCATTGGCAGCCATATGCCTGCAGCGTGGCTCGCTTCACTGCTTCGATGGCTGAATTTGTCGAAGGCTGGCGAGCTGCTGTTGGCGTTCGATGCAACGCCAACCGAAAAGCGATTGGAATTCATCGCGCAAAATGCGTCAAAAGGGTTGCTCCCGGCAGTTGCGAAGCGTCGATACCTCCTGTTGGCAGTACTCATAAACGTGCCCGGGAACGCCATCATCGGTGGTGCCGGTGGCATTGCTTTGCTGGCGGGCTTGAGCGGTCTTTATTCCTTTCCGCGGTATCTTGCGCTCATGTCTGTTGCGATCCTTCCCGGACCGATCATCATGTCGCTCTCCAATTCCCTCGCATGAGGGATGGCAGGTACATGCAACCTCGAAACAACGATTAGAGGTTGTTGTCGGTTTAGAGCTAGGCAGAGACCTTTCTATTGCTCAAAACCCAAAGTTCTCAGATAGCCCGCTTAGTGGACTTTGCGGACATCGGCCTTATGGGCCAGGGTTGCCGTTGAGATGTCCGCTGTCGGAGGCAAAGCGGAATATGCCTACACTGTGCTTATCGGTCCACCGCCAGGTCCGCTTTTATCAATACGCGGACAGATCGGTCGGCCTTACGCAACGCGGATTTATACTCATTCCGATATGATCAACTTGATATTAACCGGATTCCAATATGGTTGCAGAGAGTCTATGACAGTCACGCGAAGGCTCTCCTCGATGTTGTGCTCAGCCCCGCAGCAGGTGTCCCCACACTGCAGCTGCGGGGTTTTTTTCTTTCAGAGGCAACGATTTTAAGGCAGGTTTGCTCGCTCAAGTGATGCTGTATTGGAGCCGTTGGCCTGCCCCCAATCACGGTGCCAGTATTTAAGTTAGGATCCGGCCGCCATGGGCCAGCATCTGGGCTGGCCGGAGCGTAGGTTGCGGCTTGCAGGTCCGCAGTCGGTTCGCAGGCAGAAATCGGCGGCAGGCTGGGGCAAGCCCGCTTTGAAGCCGGCACGATTTATCTCCGCTTGTCGCGGCGCTGCAACCCTACAAATGAGTCGCGCAACTTCGAGCATTTGACGTGCGATAGCGCACCGACAGCTGAGGCGGATGGCTATATCGCTGACATACGCGAAGTCTTTTTTGAAGCTCATTCAAAACTTGTTCTGGATGCTGCATTGCATAGAAGGACATTGCGCGCCGAGAGTGGTGGACTCTGTCTCAAAGGAAGGTCATTCGTGATGCCTTACTCACTCGCTCGTTACACGATGCGGCTCCTCCTCGTACCTATAGGGGTCGTCTGCATGACCGCGTCTGTATACTCTCAAAACTCAGGTTCGATTGGCGACGGCCTCTGCAATTATTGCTCGGAACACAGCTCTGGTGCTGTGAGAGTAGGTGAAATATCTACGGCCTATGTTCCGATGCGCGGTTTCATGGAGTTGCAAGCATTGGCTCGACAGGTTCAGTCGGTTTCGAAACCTGAAACTCAAGCACACAAATTCGTATTATCCCTTCGTTCGGATGCAATTACCTCTGTCAAAGAGAAGCACGTTTCGCAAATGTCGAATGCCAATGATGGGCTCTGCAACTATTGTGGTAGTTACCTTGCTGGCAACGTGACAGCTGGTCGATCCGAAACTATCTACGGCCCTCTTAGCGGGTACGGTCTTGATGCCAATCCGCCAACCAAGAAAAGCCTTGCCGGGGTCGCCATTTATTAGCGCGTCGACTGGCCTGTAGCTCGCTGGTGCTACGCGTTGTCCCCCAATACCCGCGACGCGGTACCGAGGTCCAAGCGCCAGGGCTAGGACCTGCCCCCAGACCTACCTAGCCCTGTGGCCATCCACTTCCTCACGGAAATCCGCCCCAGCAAGTACGCAGCAAGCACAATGAGGGGTGGTAACCACCATAGCCTGACATCACGGAAGCTTCGCATTGCCGGCTTCAGCATGGTGACTTCTCCAGGCAGGCTCTTCGCTGTATGTTCCGTTATGTTGGCAATAGGATCGTTGCACCAGGCATAAAGAATTTGCTGCCAGGGCCCAACCCTGCCGATTAGATTCTTTTTGCCTAGTTACTCATAATACTTGCCGCTGCACACGATATATTGCTCGCCGTTGCTACCTTTGCTTAACTTCAAAAAAGTGTTTTTATGCGCCAATTTCTTGGTTTTCGGATTTTTAAAGTTATAATCAACCCAGCCGGTGCCATCTCTTAGAGCTTTTGAAAGAACTTCATCGCGAAACATTTTTCCCTTGGCGTCCGGCTTGCCTTTCATGTTTCTTCCGACAATTGGGGTCCTAAAATGGGCTACCAAATTAAGATCGGTGTCCAGAACAAAAACATATAAGGCAGGGTTGTCTATATTTCTGTAGGGGTGATCCCCTTTATTGATTTTGGCTAAGGTTTGAAATGTATTTTTCTGTATGTCCGCGTTTGTATTCTCAACTAGTGCCGTGACCTCCTCAGTAGTATGAGCAGTAACCATAAGAGTGGATACGGCTAGAAAAAAGGAACCACAAAGAAACACTAGCAAATGTTTTATATCTTTAACTCCTCAACTTAAGAGCTTTTATTATGGTGCGGCGACTTGGCGTCTCCGTGCCTAGTGATTTTACGGGGCAACAAATTTAATTGCGGACGATTTGAAGCTCCACTTCACTAATGTAGACCAATTGTACGACTGCTTGCCGCAGCTACGCTTAGCTCTACCCATGCCCGCTAAGCGTGGCTCATATCGAGGTCTAGTTAGTTGGCTCCATCAATGCCTTGGTGTCTCCAGCCGAAAAGTGCACCATCAGGTGTTCGTGCGGCTTGCCGGCTGCCATGATCCAAGCATTAAGTGGGTTCTCTAGGTTGTATTTTGTCGTCATGACTGCGGCCGACTCGTTGGACGGCAAAGGCATGATCATTACGTGTGGGGTCATCTGGACGACCTTCGTATCCGGCGCCCCGTTCGTTGTCGCGATCTTGCTGGCACCAATATCCACTGCGCTTTTCGTGACATTCATGCCGGCCAGCATCCACACCAGTCCTGGCGCGGTAGGCAGCGGTTTCTTCTTGTTCCAGAGTGCCTGAATGAACGACCAAGCATTTTGATCGAGGCACATTGGGTCAGGGTAGGGCAGGGCAGGTTTTCCTACTCGGATAGAAAAGGCGCCGCTCGAGACACACGTGTATGGCCCGGAACCGTCACGAGCGAGAGCAAGCTTGCCGTCCTTCTTCCAGCCATAGATTTTCGCGTCAACTGTTACCGAGGGCGGCGCTGCCAGGGAAGCATCCGCAATCGCCGCGGTCTTCCAACTGTCCTGGCTTTCCGGTTTCGCATTCAAGGCGGGAGCAAACTGGAGGACCAAGGTGCTAGAAAGAGCAACAGCAAATGATTTGCTTGGGGGGATTGTCATAATAGGTCTCCGCTACCAGTGACTTCGTCAGCCGAGAGACTTCAACGTATGTTTTTAGTGATATGAAAAGACACTCGTTGAGTTTGGCAGCGCCCAACTTCTCAATTTATAGGATAACTTTTGAAATGGCCAGTCACAATTGCACGTGCGTTCGTATGCCTGCATTCTGCGCAGAATGAGATTTTTCAACTTTGGATAAACTTAGACAGTGAAGCCTTCCGGTTTGTGAATTTTCCGTCCATTGCCGATATGCGCCTAGCTTCTCGTTGGGATGTCCGTTTTCATCAATAAGCGGACGCAACCGAACCATCGATTAAACTCCTGAGGAGACCGATAAGCCGCCATCTCAATGGCGCGGATCAAGAGAGTACTTTGCGACGGCTTTGGTTTGGCTCGTGCGTTAATTGTGCGGTAGCGTACAGACAAGGTCGTCAAAAGACGTCACCAGGGGGAATTGGTTTGGTGAGAGTTGCAACCGCGCTCGATTATCAAATTTCCTCTAAACTTGGCCGCTCGTTAGGGCGGCCCTTTGTCTACGAGTGTGCGCTAGTACTCGCGATTACAGGAACGGAAACGGCGCCGAAGCATGCAACCGCAACGCGAGGTTTCACCCCAATCAATGGTAAAAGACTTGAACGAAGGGGATCGAGCCAACTACCGGTCAGCTCGAGAACGTGAACGAGATGTCGTTCGAGTGGGAACGAATATTGGGTGCGTCATGAGCGGTCAGAGCGAGGTAGTTCGCTTAGATGTCGACGACAAACCAAACAACGACATGTCGATGATTTTTTGCAGCGCCAGTCTTCTTAGTTTTACGACGAATCAAGAGGAGATGTCATCTCCGCTATGTATCCGGAGGTGGACATCATCAGGCGCGGAGCGCGAAAGAGTGCTTCTAGGTTAGGTCTGGGCAGTCATGATCGCGCATTCCCACAGTGTTAGAGTTAGGTATTCACCGGCCCAATAGAGGATCGTACTCTTTACGGACTATATGGTAGCACTCACAGGACAGGTCTTCCATTGCAGCTCTGTTCAGAAGCCGGATCCGTAGATGTTCATTTACGAGAAGACCCTCGCGCTGTAGATGTGCCAAGGTGCATGAAACGCTTTCGCGGCGCACTGCTAGCATTTGCGCAATAAATTGATGAGTGATCCGTAAGTCTGATGAATCGGACCTATCGAGGGTCATCAGAAACCACCGGCAAAATCGCTTCTCAATGCTGTGCAAACTGTTGCATACCGCCAATTGGGATGTTTGGCGGATCATCGCTCTTGCATAGCGTAGCACAGCGTGACGAAACGGCTCGCATCTTTCAAAGGCTTGCAAAGCGAGCGGTACTTCCATGCTTAACGCTCTTCCACTGAAATGCACCAACACCTCATTGTTTGCTATGCTGGTTCCCAGGAAAGCCGAGATTCCGACGACACCCTCGTAACCTACCATACCCATCTCCGCAGTGTGCCCGCAGCTTGCCAGATAAGTCCGCGTGACAATAGCACTTGTCGGAAAGTAGACGTGACGGATGCGCTCCTGGTTCTCGAAAAGTACCTGACCACGTTCCAATAAAACGTCTTTGAAGCTGGGGTATCTGTAGGGTGGTACGTTCTTAAGAAGCTCACTCAAAAGAGCATTCTTGAGCGGATCAGCCTTCGGCATGGCATGTGGTTCGCTTTCCTCACGGCGTGCCCCATCCGATTCCAGTTAGCGTAACCGGTCTGCTACCTTTAACAGTTGTGGCACCAGGTGTCCTGCGATCGAACAATGCTAAAAAGTGAAACTCTCCCTCGTTCTGTTCAAGTCTTTGGGTCTGATTGCAACGCTGGCGCATTGCCCATATCGAATCATAAGAGAGGCGCAGGCGCTGCAGGAACTTGCTCAGCGTCTGCCTTGTGGACGTTGGCGATGTCCGCCACAGTCACCTTTGTTATGTCCGCTTTCGGAGGCGGAGCGGAAAATCCCCGCGCTGCGAATGTGCGATCTCCGCCTTGTCCCCTTTGATCAATAAGCGGACCTAACACGCTGATGGACGGGACGTATGAAGCGACCAGGAATACAAGTTGATTATTGTCGTAGTTTTGTGAAGTGCAGCTACTTGAAGCTATGGCAAGTTGCTTGCGCACAACATCTCCCATGTCCCACGTCCGAGTCTGCCGGTTCGTGGACGATCAATCGAAAACGTTATAGTCTGATCGGCAACAAATCGCTATCCCCCGATTGGGGGACCAAGTGAGCAATCAAGAAAAGATTATAGCGGAATATTGAATTAGGACGAAGGTTAAGCGAGCCTGGCTTCAGAAGATGCAGAAGGTCCGTGAGCGCTTAGCGCAGACGCGAGCTCTCTCGCAACAGACATCGATCCACAACACGTCCATGTGGTTTTCTGCTCAGCTGCGGTGTAACATTCGAGTTGAGCCAATGTTCAACCAGTGGTCCGCCTTAACGCAAGGCTACTCAGGAACTCAAGCTGGAACTGTACTACGGTGACGAGCGGACTCTATAACCGCGTATTCGAGCTAATATTAGCCTTCGAACGCTACGACACATCGTCGGCCATGATGGATGACCTCGATACAGTGGTTTATGACGAATTAGGCATCCATGTCACTGGCTTCATGGTGCTCCCATGCAATCTGCAGAAGGCCATCGAGAGCCCCAGTGACTACTTTATTCCGCATCATAGCGTACCCCTTGACTGGATAGAGGAATGGACTCAGGTGACTCGCCGGGCGCCCGACATTGCTGTCGCCCATGCCATCTCTCAACCATTAGTTTTCACCGATTCCGAGCTTTCTAAAAAGCTCAATCCCGTGGGCGACGCCCGGGCCGCCATTGACCTAAAATTCCGATACGGCGCGCGTGAACGCATCATCTGCTCCGTTAGCGGAAAATGGATTTTCGGATATTGGAGCAAACACCGAATCACACTCACGGATACACAAAAGCATGTCCTCCACTTAGCGGCGGAAACCTTTTGCCACATGTACTATCGCCGCTTTGGAGACCCAGAAAGCGAGGAGCTTCATCTAACAATGCGTGAGCGTACAATTCTCAGCTTAGCAAGTCTGGGAAGAGATGCCGGCGAAATCGCGGAGTACTTAGGGATCAGCCCAGAGACTGTGAAAGCGCACCAGGCACATTGTCGACAAAAACTTGGGAGCCACACGATTGCTGGTGCCGTAGGCGCTGCAATGCGGAACCGTCTCATTCCTTAAAATTCCGCTGCGATAACTCATTGGCGACCTGGGGCAAACAATCAGCCTAATTCTAGACTTCCGGAATGTGGACTTCGCGGACAGTGACCATGTGCACCGCCATGGGCACCAAGGCCGCCGTTGGAATGTCCGCTGTCGGAGGCAAAGTGGAACATGCCTAAGTTGCGCTTATCGGATTACTGCGGTGTCCGTTTTGATCAGTAAGGGGCTCCACGCAGGCGCGTCTCAACCCGCGAGCGACACCAATCCCGCCTCCGGTCTCTAGTTGAGCTTGCCCAATGCGCCGCATGATAAGTGTCAAAGACGCGGATCGTTATCTGCCCTAGTGGGCTAAAGGCGAGGCAAAAGTAACCACAGGAAAATACGGTATCGATCCAGCAATCGCTGAAGAGTGTCGACTGAGGCCGAAGCGAAATGCAAACTAGAACGTGTTGCTGGGCGCGCTACCTAAGCTATGGAGAAGTGCAATGGCGACATTCATCACCCGCGGCAAGTTCTCACAAGCTGGCGTGCAGGGGCTTTTAGCAAAACCGGAAGATCGAGAAGAGGCGGTGAAGCGGCTAGTAGAGGCCGCCGGTGGAAAGTTAGTCCGTTATTTCGTGACGACTGGCGATATGGATTTTCTGCTAATCGCAGAAGGGGATGAAACCGAGATGGCCGTAGCATCGGCTATGGCGGCTGCCGCAAGCGGCGCGGTCTCAGATTTGACAACATCGCAGGCCTGGACCTCTGCTGAGTTCAAGGCAGTAACTGAGAAGGCAAGCGCCATCGTGGGAACCTACAAGGCTCCCGGTAAAGCTTAAAGTCCGCTTAGTGGACAAAGCCGACATTGGCGACGTGCACCTAGCCCGCCTGCGGGATGTCCGCTATCGGGTGCAAAGCGGAACAGGCATAAGCTGTGATCGTCAGAGGTCGGCTAGGTCCGCTTTGATCAATAAGCGGACGTGACAGAACCTCCAAAGAAGAGAATCTCTATTCGCTAGCGTACCAATAGTGGCGGCTGCGCCTGGAGAGGGATTCACACCTTTCCCAGTTTGACGCTTTGCAGGTGAAGTAGCAGCGTCTGAAGCTTGGAGTTTGATGCACGCAGTCGTGCTTCTTGCCTCATTAAGCGATATCGTAGTCCAATGGAGAGCGACAACTTCTACCCAGCAACGGCAATGCCCGATCGCGTTTGGTGGCAGGTGCTCTGGCCTGATCCGGAAGCTGTGTTGCTTGCCCTCGGAATTCAGGCTGAGATGACCGTCATCGATTTGTGCTGCGGGGATGGCTATTTCACGGCCCCGTTGGCTGCCTTGGTGGAGGGTAAGGTAGTTGCCCTCGACATTGATCCTGACATGCTGGAACGAGCGCGTATCGAAGTAGCGCGGTCGGGTACGTCAGTCAGCCGTTGGGTATGCGCCAATGCCGATTGTTTGTCGGATTTGCTATCTGAGCCGGTGGACTTCATTTTGATCGCCAATACGTTCCACGGCGTTCGCGACCAAGCTGCTCTCGCGCGTGCTGCCGCGTCTGTACTGAAACCGGGGGGGCGGTTTGCAGTTGTGAACTGGCATCAGATACCCCGTGAACAAACCCCAGTACTCGATAAGCCGCGCGGGCCAAAAACAGAGATGCGTATGTCACCGGAACAGGTTCGCGCCGTCGTCGAGCCAGCCGGATTCTCGTTGGTCGACGTTGTAGAGCTGCAACCGTATCACTACGGCGCGGTCTTTCGCGTATGCGCGGAAACCCGAGGGCAGAATGATGAACGACACAAAAGACTAAGCTGACAAGCCAAACCCCGCGGAGAACAAATCGGTCATTGCCGTTGAGCAGACATCCATAGCGCGCTGGGCAATGTCCGCTTTGATCAATAAGCGGACATCGGCAACGCAGTAGCCACTAACCGGTCAAACCGCTTCCTCGTCCGGTGGACTGCCAGAACCGCACTTCACAAACATTCCTGAAATAAACTGGTCAGGAACGGGCGCATCGCGGCGACGGCTTTGGTCTGGTGGCAAATTAGCGGCCCCGGAAAACACACCGCATGCCGGTCGAATTGTCGTCGGTCGAGCTCCCCGCTATGAATTCAGTAGTAATCCACAAACTGCTGAGATCCTTCCGGTCACAACATGCGCTTCGGTGCGAGCCTGCGAGCACTATCTCGCGATCGAAAGGGCCGTTCGCCCATCTTGTCCGGGTCAAATACCATATATCTCCGCATGGTCGACATGTGACGAGAGCTCTTACAAGCAGACTCAAAAAAAAACTCGTAGAATGTGCGCTATCGTACCGACCAGCTGATCTTTTCAGTATCTGTTACAATCTAAAATTATTCACAGAGCGAGTGTTCAGCAACAGAAGCTTCGCAGCGGGCTAAAAGCAGCGAGGCAACCAATGCGCATAGTCGGGAGCAGATAAATGTTTCGTTTTCCAGTAAGGCACAGAATGCTCATCCTCTCAGGTGCAAGCTTAGTGGCTTTAACAGCTAGCGCGATCGCTGGTATGAATCTTAATAATGTCTCGAAAGGCATGCCTGAAGTAGAGAAAACGCCTTCACTGACCAAAGCGGCCATTCGCCTTCCAAGAATCGAGGCAATACCTCATCAAGGTTTCAATATTGAATTTGGTACCAAGTACGCCATTGGTTATTACCAGCAAGTCGACGAGAAGTGCCAAGTTGTCTTGACTTACGCTGAGCCGATGAACTGGGATGCACATCCAATACATGTGACAACCCGATTGGAAACGACTTTAGCATCGCAACAATGGACAAGTTACATGTCCAACGAAGGTGCATCGCTTCAGTTCAATTGCGGATCAGGCGCTCGCACGCTGACGGTGAAAGCATTACCTAGGCAGTTCGGTGGTTGAAACCAGCGAGGCAAACGGCCAACATCCACTCTACACGTTTAATTTGGACCGGGGCAGGTGATTAAATAGTTATACGACTTAGAGTAGGACCATTCCGAATGAAAATGCCGTCACAATCCGGCATAAGAAGTACCGATGCGAAAGGGGGGGCGCTGCTGCAAGCAATTCTTCTGTCCTCCTTTTTCTTAGCCTCGTCCACCGGATTCGTTGCCGCAGATATGGAGGAGAATAGAACAGCCTTCAATAATCATTGCCGGATGTGCCATTCTATTCGGCCTGACGACAATCGACTAGGTCCGACGATGTATGGCATATTTGGATCCCAAGCAGGGCGGGTTGCAGGATATGCCGGCTACTCGGGGGGGGCTTAGCGGTGTGGTGTGGGATGAAGTTACGCTCGACAGGTTCATTGCGGATCCTGCATCGATCTCGCCCAACACGAACATGATTTATCCGCCGGTGAAAGATCCCCTTGAGCGCAAGAAAATAATCAATTTTCTTGCGTCGTTGAAAAGCTAGCAACTGAATATCACAAACTTAGACCGCTCTTGCACTTATGCATGGCCGCGCTTGAGCGGCTTGGGGTGGTGTCATTTTTCCCCTAGCATCGCAGATTCAGTTTTTCTTAGAGCAATTTTCTGCCGGAGAGTAAGGATGGCGCGGAGAAATACAGCGAACAGAGCCTGCAATCGCATTCAATGGTCTTAAACCTCCCTGCCGGTGATCGGGCCGACACTCGGCCCCTCACCCTTGAGAAAGTGAACAAATGGTAGTTCGGGTGCGAGCGAATATTATCTGCGTTAGAATTGGCGACTGTGAGGCAGTCCCGATGATCGTCAAGGCTAACCCAAGCAGGCAAAACTCGACGCTTCTAAACACGCCCGATGCCCTGTTTTCGCTATCATCCAATTAGAGTTGCGATTTCCCCTGTAGATTCGAAAGTGGACGTCGGGCGCATAGCTCTCAGAAATACTTTTGGCGTCAGTCTTCGACAGTTATAAGCGCTCATGGGTATCGCGTGAAGAACGAGGTATTTGCCCTCGGAATAAAGGTTCGTACTCCTCACGGATTACATGGTAGCACTCACAGGACAACTCTTCCATTGCAGGCCGGTCTAGAAGTTTGATCCGCCGATGGTTATTCGTGATCATACCTTCACGCGCCAGATGAGCCAACGTGCACGAAATACTCTCGCGGCGAACGGCGAGCATTTGTGCGACAAAATGATGAGACAGCGTTAGCTGGGAAGTGTCGGCTCTATCGAGGGTCATCAGAAACCATCGGCAAAACCGCTTCTCAATGCAGTGCAAACTGTTGCAAACCGCCAACTGGGATATTTGAGTGATCATCGCTCTCGCATAGCGTAGCATAGCAATACGAAAGGGTTCGCATCTCTGGAAAGCCGCTACGGCAGGTGCTTTCTCCATGCGCAATGCTGTTCCATTAACATGCACCAAGGCCTCGTTGTTTGCCCTCTCGGCTCCCAGCACCGAAGAGATGCCAACAACGCCTTCGTTTCCAACCATCCCCATTTCCACGGTGTGGCCGCAGCTCGCGAGATAGGTCCGCGTGACAACAGCGCTAGTAGGAAAGTAGAGGTGACGTATGCGCGACTTGTTCTCAAAAAGTGTTTGGCCGCTTGTTAGAAAAACTTCGTCAACGCTGGGGTGTCTGTAGGGTGGTAGGTTGTCCAAAAGATCTCTATAGAGAGTATTCTTTGAAAAGGCGCCCGAATGCATTTCTCTTACTCCAACTGGTTCTGAGCGTAGCCCTTCCGATTCTTTCGGCACGACCGTCCCTCTACAGTTGGGATTCATAAGACCGGGGCTTCTGCGATTAAACACGCTTATAGAGGATAGATTTCCCTCATTCCGTTTGAGTCCGCTGGATTCAGGTCGAACATTAGCAGTTAGCTCTTGGCACGCTAAAAGAGCGTCGAGAGCGTTATAGATGCTGGTCCATCTCTAATGAGCTATAGGCTCCGCAACTTAAACTCCCCTTAGACTCCTCAACACGAGAGACGCTGAGTGGGAACAGTACGAAAACTTGCTAAGATAGAAGTTGCCCAGATCAGTAATGCGGACCTCGGACCTCGGCCTTCAGCTGCAAGAATTGTATTGTGTGGGTGGCTGAAAGGTTGATTGCTAAAACCCTTTATCAGTTGGCATTATTATCTGTGCAGGATGCATCATTCCATATATGCCTGAGTGCTCTCGCGGTGCGCCTTTATGCTCCCGACCTGTAAGGCAACTCCATTTGGTTTTCCGTACGTCAGCGCACATCTCGATGGCTAAGCCACCAGGCAACACGTTTGGAAGGTCTTAGCTGTCCCTATCCTTTGTAAGCAGCTCTCAAGCGTTCGCGGTCCTGTCAGTACGATCTTGTGCATGCTATCGAGGACTAAGCTTGTTGGTCAGCAAGCAGACGTTATACGCACCTTATCGATGCACCACGGCCAACCAACGGCAACGGGGTCATTACTTTACTGATTGATTGTCTCGGCTTTTCCGTTTCGACCCTGGTTATCGTGCCACCGGACCGTCACTTTATCTCCGGTCGAAACGCCATCGACGCTGATCGTCATCAGCGGGTTCCAAGCGATATGAGGGCTGAGGAACACCTTTGCAACGGAGTTGCCGTTGATCAAGAAGTCCATGCGCTCAATGAAGTTCGGTTCTTCAGTTTTAACTTTTTCATCATGCGGTCGCTCACTGCCACTCATTGGGTGCGCGACCAACGCGAGCACTTCAGTGGCCTGCTCATTTTTCTGAAGTCTGATCCTTGTCCTATCCGCCATTTTCGATTCCCTTTCTTAGCGCCTACCTAACGTGCATACCGTATCCGCCTCGCGTGACCCTCACCAATGTCGCCGCCGAGAAGACAGCTTTGTTTCCGAAAACATGAGCGCTAAGCCTCGTCGTTTCATTCAAAAGTAGACGAGTGGTGAAAAAACAGGAGGCTCCCGAGAGCAGCACGAAAGCGGCAAGAGGCGTACTGGCTCGCTGGACCGTGAGCGCGATTGCGCGGGCACCTGGGAGATCAGACGAAATCTTTACAGGCAGCTGTAAATACGTCGTCGTTACGTCGGGAGCCCATAACTTTATCTGCGGGCTCGCCTGCCGCGGTGCATCACCGAAAAGATGATGTAAAACTTCCGCCTCACTTGTCGCCCTAAACGCAGCTTTGGTGTTTGGCGTGGGAACAGAGTCATAGGGTTTGGACCAGCTGTCGGGGCCGGTCAGCACGAGTACGCCGCCACCAAGTGCGCTCTTGATAAAGGATCTACGATCCATCTGTCTCATCCCTTCATGCCTACATGAAAGCTCATGGGAAGAGACTAGCGGTGCTCAGTAGATCCGTTATTATTATGTCCTGATATTTTTCTGATTTCTTTATTGTCGAATGAAGTCAGGTGCTTGGCTGCTGTCAAAGGGTTCTCGTCCCGCAGGTGGAGGCTCAATATGTCAATGGAGAGCCCAAAAACCAACCTGGATTTGAACAAACCGTTCTCCCTGGGTGGGTGCCACATCGATCCATCTTCGGGGCTGGTGAGGAATGGCGAGCAAGAAAGCCTGCTTCAGCCGCAATCCATAGAAGTCCTGCAATACCTGGCGCATCGACCTGGCGAAGTGATCTCACGCCAGGAAATTGAAGAGGCTGTGTGGAAGGACAGGACTGTAGGTTACGACGCCCTAACGGGGACCATGTTTAAACTGCGGAAGGCCTTGGGGACAATCGGAAGTCCCCGAGGATCATCGAAACGCTATCGAAGCGGGGCTACCGGTTGTTGGTTACGCCCATCTTGGCCCCCGCTGAAGGAGACGAGACGCGCCATCGAGGAAGCCGCGAGCAAGCGCCGTGGAAAGGCAAAAGTCGTTTAGTAGGATCAAGCTGGAGGTTCGTGCCCTTAGGTGTCCTCGGTATTTGCATTATTGCTTCACTTCTGTCTTTACCCTGGCACGCAGACAACATCCCTATTGATGGAGTCGGCCCGGGACAGAAGAGTGCCATCGTTGTTCTGCCATTTGAGAATCTCGGCGCGACGAAGGGAACGGAATACTTTGCCGATGGTGTGACCGACGATCTAACGACTGCACTTGCAAGGACTTCCGGGCTCACTGTTATCGCCCGAGACTCGGCCTTTGTTTATAAAGGGGAGAAGCCGACGACCAAGGAAATTGGTGAGAGACTGAATGTGGATCTCATCCTTCGAGGTAGCATACGGCAACAGGGCGAGAGGCTCCGTGTCAACGTTCAACTCATCAACGCCGCAGATGGCCGACATGTTTGGGCTGAGAGTTTCGATGGCACGATTGAAGAGATCCTAGAGACCGAGAGACAGATCATAGAGGACGTCTACAAGGCGTTACCAGTCCCAAGCGCACCAATCGGCTTGCACAAAGCTCCTGTCGTGCGGACCGACAGCCCAATAGCCTACCGCGCATTTCAAGCTCGGTCGTCAGCACTTTTACCTTTACAGCAACAAACAAGAGAAACCGAAAGGCACGAGAACTTTTCGATGAGGCGCTTGCGTCATGATCCAAAGTTCTCAATGGCACAAGCTATGCTCGCTTGGACCTACGCTTTTGACGCAATGAATGGATGGACAAGCGATCGAAACGCCTCGCTTCGACTGGCGCTAGAGAGCGCACGAAAGGCAATCTCAATCGATGAGGGGCTTCCGTTATCCTACTTCGTAACCGCGCTGGTACATCGCGAGAGACGCGAGTATGTGAAAGCAATGGCTGAGGCTGAGAAGGCGCTCGCTCTAGATTCGAATTATGCGAATGCGCACGTCTTGTTTGCAACTTTGTTGTATTATGCGGGGCGCCCCTCCGAGAGTGTCGAACGGCTAAAGCGAGCAATGCGCCTGAACCCGCACCACCCATTCAATTATAGCTTCCACCTTGGGCAAGCGTATTTCACATTGCGTCGTTATGACGATGCAATCACAGCGCTTGAGGAAGGCATCAACAGCAACCCAGCCTCTGAGCGTTTACACCTATGGCTTGCCGCGGCATTGGCCCACGCCGGAAGATTAGATGATGCCCAATGGGAGGCAGAGCAGGTTTACGCGATTAACCCAGAGTTCGCTCTAGCCGCCATCACTGCGGCATATCCGTTTAAGGATGAACGCGACAAGCAGCACTTTCTCAACGGTTTGCGAAAGGCGGGACTATCCTGAGGAAACTTTTATGATGTCCGCTTTGATCAATAAGCGGACTAAAGAAATGGTCTCGCTGAAGTCCGCAATGGGCGACGACAGGCCCTCCGGCCTCACAAACCTTGAACAATCTCAGAGTGCTGCCGAGGAGGCTTCCGCCGGCTCCCAGTTTTCATCGATGCGCTTGGCGATGTGCGCGAGCGCTTCTTCGACTTGGTCAACCAGGATCAGGCACAAATCACCTGGCACGACGCGCCTCAACGCTTCGTCGATAGCGCTAAATTCGCCCTGGATTTCTTCAATCTGTGCCGTTCGTCGAGCTCCGGCCAAGCCCTGGCGCAACAATGCCAGAACCTCGCCTTCAGCACGGCCGCGCTGGCACTGGTCTTCGTAGAGAATGACGTCGTCGAACGCCCCCCCCAGTATTTCTGTTTGCTTGCGAATGTCCTCGTTGCGCCGGTCGCCTGCGCCACTGATCACCGCAATGCGCCGGTTTGCAGGCATGGTCTCTACCGCACGCACCAGGGCGGAAATGGCGTCAGGGTTATGACCATAATCGGCGATCAGCGTCGCACCGCAGTAGTCAAATACGTTGAAGCGACCGGGCGCACTTCCAGCATCGTTGACGAAATCGGCCAGGCCGGCGTCGATAACTTCCCAGTTCAAATCTAGCGCCCAAGAAGCCGCAGTAGCTGCCAAGGCATTTTCAACTTGAAAGCCGATGGTACCGCCGCGCGTAACCGGTATGTTCGCGAGGGGTATACGGTGACGTACGTGGTTTTGGGAACAGACGATCGCGTTGCCCTCCACATAGACAACACGATCACCCCGGGCATGGTGCATAGCAATCACCGGGTGGTCACGGTCGGTCGAGAAGAAAGTCACCGATCCAGAGCAGTCGTGCGCCATTTCGGCTACAATAGGATCTGCGGCGTTCAGTACGGCCACACCGTCGGTGGCGACGTTCTGTACGATAGTCCGCTTCAGGACTGCCAGATCCTGCGGCGTAGTGATGTAGTTTAGACCTAGGTGATCGCCGGTACCGATGTTCGTTACGACCGCCACGTTGCAGCGATCGAAAGCGAGCCCCTCCCGCAATAGTCCGCCACGGGCGGTTTCGAAAACAGCGGCATCGACGTCGGGATTCATCAAAACGTTGCGCGCGCTGCGTGGACCGCTGCAATCGCCCGTGTCGATGCGTTGGCCCTGGATATACACGCCATCTGTGTTGGTCATGCCCACGCGCAGACCGTTAGCGGCAAGAATGTGAGCGATAAGGCGCACCGTCGAAGTTTTGCCGTTGGTGCCGGTGACGGCGACCAGTGGGATTCGGCCGGTCTCTCCTTCGGCATACATGTTGGCAATGATGGCCTCGCCAACTGCTCGAGCCTTACCCTGCGATGGGCTCAGGTGCATGCGCAGGCCAGGAGCAGCATTCAGCTCGACAATAGCGCCGCCTTGTTCCTCAAGCGGCTTGAGCACGCTTTCGCACATAACGTCGACACCGGCGATGTCCAAACCGATCGTCTGCGCCGCGGTTACGGCATGGGCAGCAACTTCCGGATGGACTTCGTCAGTAACGTCGGTGGCGGTCCCGCCGGTACTCAAGTTCGCGTTGTCACGCAGAACCACGCGCTGGCCTTTATCCGGCACAGATTCAACCGTCAGCTGCTGAGCAGCCAAGCGTATCAGCGCGGTTTCGTCCAAATGGATCCGCGTAAGCGAGGTTGCGTGGCCGACGCTGCGTTGCGGATCAATGTTGATCTGGTTCACCAGTTCGCGAACGGTGTGTATGCCGTCGCCGATAACATGTGGTGGATCGCGGCGAGCGGCGGCAGCGACGTGGTCGCCTACCACCAGCAATCGGAAGTCATGGCCGGGCAGTTGGCGCTCGATCATGACGTGGTCACAGTACTCGGCGGCGGCGCCATACGCGCAGACGAGGTCCTCGCGGGTCTCGATATTGATGGTCACGCCCTTGCCCTGATTGCCGTCGCGGGGTTTCACCACCACTGGCAAGCCGATCTCGCAGGCGGCTGCCCACGCATCCTCTGCGTTGGAAGCCAAGCGTCCCTTCGGTACTGGTACACCGGCGGCGTCGAGCAACCGCTTGGCAAGGTTTTTGTCCTGGGCAATGGACTCAGCGATTGCGCCGGTTCGGTCGAGCTCGGCGGCCTGGATGCGGCGCTGCTGGCTGCCCCAGCCGAACTGCACAAGGCTGCCGTTGGTGAGGCGCCGGTAGGGGATGCCACGGAGTATGGCTGCCTCTACGATGGCATTTGTGCTCGGCCCGAGACGCAAGTCTAGGTCGAGTTCTCGTAACCGCGTGAGGGCTTCGGTCACATCGAAGGGCCGGTCATCAAGAGCAGCTCGACATAACTCTTGGGCAAGTTCGAACGCCAGGTCGCCTACTTCTTCGACTGTATACTCGACCACGACCTGGTAGACCCCTGGTTCAACCGTCCGCGAGGTGCGACTAAAGGTGACCGGGCAGCCGGCTTGGGCCTGCAGTCCTAGGCACGCGGATGCCAGTACGTGCGCTATGGTGATGGATCCCAGGTGATTAGATCGGGCGACGACACCAATCTCGGGGAAGCGCTCGCGCAGCCGTGCTTCGAAGCCGGGCATGTTCTCGATCGCGCACTCGGCGTCGCTGCAGCTTACGACCGCTTCGATTGCCGTGTGCCGGCTCCAAAGGTTGGGGCCGCGCAGAGTCCGAATTTTTGAGACTTCCATAAACGGGTCGTCCTTAGGTGATTGAGCGTATTGGGGCGAGCCCCGTGGAATCAATTGTCAGTACTTTGTCAGCTAATACAGTTTTACTATTCGGGTCGCGGTCGATGGACAGCGCGGCAGGTCCCGCCGGTGCCATATCCAGCGAAAAACTCTGGACACCGGCAACAATGAGATCGCTCGTTAATCCGAGCGCCAAGGCAGCTCCAACACCAGCGAGTAATGCCTCTGCGCAAAGCCGGTGCGTGGCATGTGTGAGACACGGGAAGGCTTGCAGCCTTGCCAGATCCTGCTCGTGATTAGTGGACGCAATGACCAGTTGATCACCGCGCAAGTACACCGCGCGGCCGCCATTGGCGACATGCGTGACGAGGGCTTCCGGAATCGGGTCGGCAGCATACAGCAAGACCTCGCCGTCACATAGTTCCGCCATCTGGATGACACGGGAATCAGCGGCATTGAGAACCGCTACGCCTTGGGGCAGCACCACGTCCACCTGGGTGCGCAACACTCTATAGAGTTGATCTGCGTCTTCGATGTAGTACTCCCCAAAGCTATCGGCTCCATCAACGTCGGTCACGATGCCGACCTGGCAGCGGTCATAGGACAGTCCCTCGCGCAGCATCATCTCGGCGCCATTCTCGATCACGGCGGCTTCCACGGAGTTGTTGATGAGCAGACGCTGGCCGGCCTCCCAATTGGCGCAGTTGCTCTTGTCCACGTGTCGTCCACCCAGATAAAGCCCGTCAGCGCATGCCAACCCAACGTTCCTTCCTGCCACATGCAGCAGCCAGGCGACAAGACGGGAGATCGCCGTCGTGCCGCGGCTGCCAGCAATACCGACCAACGGGATGCGGCCGGGATCAGAAGATGGCTCTTGCGGAAACAAATGCTCCAATATCGCTGAGCCGACCGGTTGCGGTGAACCTTTTGTGGGCTTGAGGTGCATGAGCAGACTTGGCCCGACATCGACTTCGACGACGGCGCTCTCCTGCTCTTGGAGCGGGCGGGAAATGTCCTGCGCCACGATGTCGATTCCCGCGATGTTCGACCCGACCACTCGCGCAGCTAGTGCCACCGTGTCGGCAATGCTCCGATGGACTTCGCCGGTGCAATCGAGGAAAACTTTGTCGCTGTCCTGTATCGGTTTGCATTGACCCGCGCTGGGGGCCAAATCAACGGTTTCACTCTTGCGCGCCGAATTCAGGCTTACGACTCCGTCGCTCTCGTGTGCCACGATCCCAAAAGGCAGCTTTTCCGCACCATGGCTGCGCGTATGGCTATTGGGCTGACCGTTTAACGATTCGCTCAGCGTGGGCGCGTCGTATCCTTCGAGCCAACGGTGCTCGCTGCGGGTGGCCGCTACGAGGTGTCCGCCAACGACCAGGAGACGGTGTGCGGTGCCGGATACAAAGCGCTCAACGATAACGTCGCTGCCCTCGGCCTCAGCTTTCCGAAACGCAGACTCGATATCCTCGCGTCGGGGGAGGTTGTTGAACACGCTAAGGGCGTGTTCGGCATCGCAAGGTTTCACCACCAGCGGCCCACCGATATCCTCGGCCGCTTCCCACGCGTCCTCAGGGCTCTCCACAATACGCCCTTCCGGGACGGGAACGCCGCAAGCGGAAAGCAGCGACCTGGCCAGCATCTTGTCGTTGGCGACGCTTCCGGCGACGGCACTGGTTTTGTCAGTTTGCGTCTTCCAGATCCGGTGCTGGCGTGCGCCGTAGCCGAGCTGTACGAGACTGCCTTCATTGAGGCGGAGCCACGGGATGCCACGCTCAGTGGCGGCTTCTACGATGGCAGCGGTGCTGGGACAGAGATAGCGTTCGTTAGCAAGATCCCGCAATAAAGCCAGAGCCGAATCTAGATCATAAGGCCTATCCTCGATTGCAGCCATAACGAGGTCGCGTGCCGCTGTAATCGCCGTGCGGCCGACGTGTTCATCGAGTGCACGCACAGCGACCTTGTAGATTCCGCGCTGCGGTGTCTCGCGCGCCCTGCCGAAGCCCACCTCCATGCCCGCCAGACACTGCAGCTCAAGCGCCACATGTTCCATGATATGTGCGGGCCATGTGCCTTCCTGCAATCGCTGCAGGAAACCTCCTGGTTCCCCTATGCCGCAACGGTGAGCCGCCAGGCTGGGTAACTGCGCAGCCAGCCTCTCGGGAAAGCCGGGAATCATGTTTGATGGGAAATCTTCCAGATCGCCAATGTCGACCCACGCCTCGATGACCGGGCCGATAGGTCCAGACATTTGGTCCCCGCAGGTAGGTGACGTAGAGGAATTCGATGGTTTTGTTTTTCATGGTGCGCCAGTGAGACAGCTTCTCCGGAGCAACGCAGCAATTTTGCCCTTATCATTGCTGTATACTTTAAAAATTGCGGCCACGTCGGGGCACGTGAGCAAAATCTTGCAATGTTTTTGCTTCCGGGGGTGCTGCGTTAGCCGGTTGCCTAGTCAATCGCAAGTCTACTCGCGTATTTACTGTTTGTGTCCACATCACCCAGCGAATCATGCGGGCTTCAAACCAACAGTGCTAGGCAAACCAAGATGACATCGACGACTCAGACTCCCGCCTTCACTGTCGCCAGCGTTCCAGCAACGTGGCAGGCGGAGCTTGCGACGGTTTTGGAAGAACACGAGGAAGTCGATCATTGCCTTGAGCTGGACTTGGACTCGCGGTTGCGCTTCGACAACGGATTGGTAGTCGTTACCGACCGCCGCGTGTTGGCTAAAGCGCCGAGTGAGACGGCATGGCGCAATTGGGGATATCGGCCCGGGCTTGCCCTGCGGCACCACGACCATGGAGGTATTGGCACGCTCGAGTTGGTGGATGCGGCCGGCCAATTGGCTTGCTGGCGCTACACGCTAGCCCAAAACCTGGCGCCGCTGCGTCTGTGCGACCGCTTCGATCGGCGGCTTACCAGCTATTTGAGCGGCCACGCCTTGGAGCTGCCCGGAGAAAACTTGTGCCCGACTTGCAGGGCAGTGCTGGAGCCGGATCAGGAAGAGTGTCCAGTTTGCGCCCGTGAGATCCACACCCCGCCGTCCGCGTGGACGTTGTTCCGGCTGTGGCGTTTCGCCCGGCCATATAGGGGCCAGTTGTTCTTTGGCCTGATTCTCACACTTGCTTCTACCGCTGCAGCACTGGTCCCGCCGTACATGACCATGCCGCTGATGGACAACGTTCTGATCCCGTTCCAGAACGGGGAACCCATCGACTACGGGCTGGTAAAATTCTACCTCGGCGGGCTGTTCGCTGCCGCACTTTTCGCCTGGGCCCTGGGCTGGGCACGCACCTACATCCTTTCGGTCGTTTCCGAGCGCATTGGCGCGGACCTGCGCACCGCCACTTACGAACATTTGCTCAAGCTCTCGCTGCAGTATTTCGGCGGGAAGCGCACGGGGGACCTGATGGCGCGAATCGGATCGGAAACCGACCGCATCAACGTCTTCCTTTCCCTTCATCTCCTGGACTTCGTGACCGATGTGCTCATGATCGCCATGACCACTGTAATCCTTGTCTCGATCAATCCCTGGCTCGCGCTGGTTACGCTGGCGCCGCTCCCGTTGATCGCCTGGCTGATCCACTTGGTGCGCGACAGACTTCGCACGGGCTTCGAGAAAACCTATCGCGTCTGGGCCGAGGTGACGAACGTACTGGCAGACACTATTCCCGGCATTCGCGTGGTGAAGGCGTTTGCACAGGAGAAGCGCGAGGCACAGCGATTTCGTGAAGCCAATCGACACAACTTTATCGTGAACGATCGGCTTAACCGAACGTGGTCACTGTTTTCGCCAACAGTAACCTTCCTGACCGAAATGGGCCTGCTGGTTGTGTGGGCGTTTGGCATCTGGCTCGTTGCCGGAAACCAGATCACTGTCGGCGTGCTGGCCGCCTTCCTCGCCTACATTAGCCGCTTCTACACGCGGCTCGATTCCATGAGCCGCATTGTTTCGGTAACACAGAAGGCTGCGGCCGGCGCGAAGCGAATTTTCGACATCCTCGACCAAGTGTCCAGCGTTCCGGAGCCCGTAAATCCGGTGCATCTGCCGAAGGTAAAGGGCGAAATCGAGCTGCGCCGTGTTGGCTTCCGCTACGGCAACCGTTCGGTCATCAAAGGCTTGGACCTCGTGGTTCAACCGGGCGAAATGATCGGCCTTGTCGGTCAAAGCGGCGCCGGCAAGAGCACGCTGGTGAACCTGATCTGCCGCTTCTATGACGTGACTGAGGGATCGGTGCGATTGGACGGGGTGGATATCCGCTCGCTGCCGATAACCGAGTTTCGCCGCAACATTGGGTTGGTCCTGCAGGAGCCGTTCTTGTTCTTCGGCACCGTTGCCGACAATATCGCCTACGGTAAGCCGGAAGCGACACGCCACGAGATCATCGCGGCAGCGCGCGCCGCACACGCCCACGAGTTCATTCTGCGCTTGCCGCAGGGTTACGATTCACTCGTCGGCGAGCGCGGCCAGGGGCTGTCGGGAGGCGAGCGCCAGCGCATCTCCATTGCCCGGGCGCTGCTGATCGACCCGCGCATCCTCATCATGGACGAGGCCACCTCGTCGGTGGATACCGAAACCGAGAAGGAAATTCAGAAGGCCCTGGACAACCTAGTGGAAGGCCGCACCGCGATTGCCATTGCGCACCGCTTGTCCACCCTGCGTCGAGCCGACCGCCTAGTGGTGATGGAACGGGGAAAGATCGTTGAGATGGGCAGTCACGATCAGCTGCTGGCTCGCGAGGGTGCCTATTACCGTCTCTATCAAGCTCAGGCGCGCAATGTCGATGCGGAATCCCTCGGCGGGGAACCCACCTGGTCGGCAGTTCCGCCAACTCTGCAGCCCCAACAAGCGAAGGAGCCGCAGTCATGACGACGCCTGAGTTCCGACTTCACCGCAACGCCTTCGGTCGCTTGGAGCTGAGTGTGCCGGGCGGCGTGACACATCGGGAGGTGACGCCGGTCCGCGCCTCGCCGATCGCCGCGCCGGAATACGGCATCTCGCTCATGGGCACGGACGGCCGCGAATTGCTGTGGATAGACCACTTGGCCGACTTGCCGTCAGAAACGCGAAACCTAGTGGAGGAGGAACTTGCCAGCCGCGAGTTTGTGCCTGAGATCAAGTGCCTGCGAGAGGTATCTAGCTTCGCCACGCCGAGCACCTGGTATGTCGACACCGATCGCGGTGCCACCAGTTTCGTGCTCAAGGGCGAAGAAGTCATCCGCCGTCTGGGAGCGTCCACCCTACTCATTGCCGACACCCACGGCATTCAGTTTCTGATCCGCGACATCTCCCTGCTAGACCGACACAGCCGCAAGCTGCTTGATCGCTTCCTATAGAGCGGTCGCGTGTTGAATCATCGTGTCGATCAATGTGAACTGACGACAACTTCAGTGCCGAGGAGCGAGCTAGTCTGCTTCCTGTCCATCACCTAGGGTGCAGGCTACATGGCTGTTATTGCATTAACCGACTTTCCACCTCTTTGCCGCGAGGTCCGCAATGTGGACTTTGCGGACATTGGTCGTGTGAGGCTATCGTTTGGTTTGCACTCCCGCTTAAAGATGATTAGCCGACGTAGCGGAAGCGGCTATCTCACGGGCGGCTGAGTATCACTCTCTCGTCATAGTCGCAGAAGCGCCACCATTGCTCTTATCCAAACGCGCTCTAATTCGTCGGCCTCGGCGCGAAGGCGGTGATAGGCCCGCCAGTGCATCCCTTTTTGGCTTCATGGGGAATGGCTCCTCAAGATTGCTTTGCCTCCCAGCCGACGGCGGCTCTGTGCCGCACTGGCGGCTCTCGCGAATACCGGCTCATGCTGACTTTCATACTTCAGGCCATGACACCCTCTGCATCGAAAATAGGCGCCGCCATAGAGGATGCGGCAGCGCCTGCTGCAGGACAGGCATTCAAAACCAGTGGCTCCGGCCGCCGAATTGGATTGGTGTTGAGGCAAGTGGGATTAGCTCGTCGATGTCCCGCCAGTCCTCGCCGTATTTTCTTGTTCTGTAGATGAGACGGACACTGCCTTAGGTCCGTATTGCGACAATCGAGCCCGTGGTCTCACCGCGCCGCGACCAAGTCATGGTCCATGGGGTGCCGGGAATCAGGCATGCACGCTGGCGCGATGTGTTGGCACTGAGGAGAACACGCCCACCTGACTGGAGCGTGTTGTTCCCCGGTGGTGCTGGCCTTGCCAGATCGCGGCTCCACCAACGAACTGGCCTAGCAAGCGGGTTGTCATAACGCGCCGTTCAAGCCGGCATTTCTACAGGTGCACGAGGTGCATACTCGGAACCGGTCAGATTCAAAAGATCTTGCGGGGTCTTCACTATCGCGATCAGGGCGGCGATGGCGACCAGAATCAACAGTGTCTTCATCTATTCCCTCCACTTCTCTCTGGGAGTCTGCGTACTAACGCAAAACGGATGCGCTGAAGCCCGTTACGATTGGAACTTGCCTCAACGTAAAAGGTGATTCGGAAGGCGCCGGAATAAACATTTCGCTCACTTCAAGCGAAACTTTTCGTGACTATCGGAAATGACCAGGTGACTAGGAATGGCTGATCCAGATGGTCTTCGCCGAGCCTAGGGCGTGACTTGCCTCATAACATGTTCCCGCAAACTGTTTGGTTCGCCAGCCAACGCAGTGCTCACATCATGACCTGACATCGACGGCGTACGCACCGGGCGTGGCTTTTTCGGTTCAGGATTCTGGCTTTTACTGGATATCTACCTTGCGGTAGAGGCTGATTTGCAGAGATGCAGTCTGGCGAGAAGTGGTTGGCTGATTGAGCCGAATGCTACCCAGCAGTCGTGGATCACTTGTTCGCCTCTTCAGAGCAACCCTCGCTCTTTGAGGTAGTTCTCACTCCAGACGATCGAGGCCTTATGGCTCTCAATAAGCTGCAGGAGCTCCACGCGGCGCTCGGGGGATTCGGTTTCCGCCAGCTCCCGCTCGCTGGCCTCTAGGTTTTTCCGATCCGTCTCTAAGTTGATCCTTATTCTAGTGTCGAAGTCCGCCTCCGTGGATTTGAGCCGGAGCCAACGACTTATCCTATCAAGAACCATTTCAATCCACCTCGAGGTCTGCGTTCAAGAAATCCTCACTCCCGGCGATTGAGGATATCGCTGTCCGGCATCGTCGCCTGCTTATACAACGCAATTCTTGTGTTGGACGCGTTGGTGCTCCCTCAAAGCTGGTAGTTGCAATGTCCGCTGTCGGTTGTGATGCGGAGCAGGCTTCAGCTGGGCTCATGGAACCACACCCTTGTCCGCTTTGATCAATAAGTGGACCCTCAGGACTACCAGCGCCCATCGCCCGCCGTTGTACGATCATATCGCCAAGCGCCTGGACATGTCGGCTGAGGTCTCTTTAGCTGACATCGGGTGGCGCTGTGTGTACATTCTCGGAGGGCCAGTAGCAGCACTGAAGCCAGGCAGTAGAGCTGCCCGGCCATAGCCGCCGATACGCTGAATGTGTCTTAAATTCGCTTCAGCTCGTATGTGCCCTTCGTCCTGACGTAGAGCAGGCATTCATCCTTGGCTGCACAGCTGATGCGGTGTGTAGCGCCACCTTTCGAGCCAAAGTAACTCCCCGGCAGGAGGTCGGAGGTTTCGTAAGCATTGGCAAGCCGATGGGTAGTCTGCCCCAGGATGACGACCGCACGTAGCCATGCGTCGTTTCCGATCAGCTCCCCGTCAAATCCGGGGGGTAATTTCAGTAATGTTCCGTTCAATTCGCCCGCGTTTGGACGGCCCCACAGGAACGAAATTTTCACATCATCCTCAGCGACAGCGTTTTCGGTCTGGCTGATCCATGTGATGTCGTTCGGGGTCAGCCAAACCACATTGCGTTCTTCCAAATTCAAGGGGCGCTCCCCATTGTCGAAGGCCTGATGCGGCGGCTGAACGAGGTAGGGCCCTTCGAAAATCTCTAAGAAGGCGGTAGCGCCAGGGCCACTCTGTGCTGACGTGATGTGCACTTCACCGGCTGGCTGCGTCCAAAACGACCCAGGCCCCATCCACATGTTCGCCGCTTCGGGATCGTCGTTGTGCACGGCGCCACTGATGACGATAGCGCGATAAGTAATATTGTGAATGTGAGGCGGAGAGGAGAAACCGTCCGCAAACTTCAGGAGCACGCCTGAAGGAACATTTTTGCGAATATCGCCCCAAAGGACCCCGGCTTGGGGGCTCGCATCACCACGTGCCGGGTTGAGAGGCACGAAGTCAATGTCCGATCTCGAGACGACCTCCGCAACGGACTCTGCTAATGCCGACGTCACCGAAAAAGAAACTGCCAAGAAAAAGGCTGGGAATAGTAACTGCTTCTTCATCGTGAACTCCGTGTGTTCATCACACTCACGTCGTCTGTCAACCGCGTAAAGCCCTCCTCAGCTGGGCCACTTAATTCGTGATTCTCTGGATCGTTTCTGGCACCGGTGCTCGTATGCTGAGCGCCTCATGCGTTCGAACGTGATTGTATTGGCGGAGCCACGGATGCCTCCGGTTGTGAAGCCTTGGATGATGATTCTGAAACTTTTCCGCCAGTTGCTACGGTTCTAGCAACGTCTATCAGAGTATTCAGGAGTTGACCTTAAAATTTACCGTCAAGGGCGCCCGCAATGGATTTCCCGAGCGGCCCTAGACTTGCATCCTTCGAGCCAGAACCGGCCGCGTTCAGGCTAGGCCGACACACGTTTTCGTTCGGTCTTGGAGAAACCTGGCAGCCCTCATCATGGCGAGTAAAAATCGTGGTGATCTTGAATGTGTCCGGCAATTGCGAGGTCGCTCGCCCCTTGACGGCGCGAAAGAGATGTTCGGCTACCTACTTGCAGCCGAATGTCTCAGCCTCACACTCTACGATGTCGCCACGGGTCGTCGCGACGAGACCAAGGACCTCGTCCTGCAGATCGGCAGGTACTGAAAACTCGGTCATCGTAGTACGCAGAAGCTCTGCTGTTCGCTTCCAGTCCGCTGCGGATAAACCCATGCCTTTGTGCGCTGCGGACATCGACCGCCCGACATAGAGCCGGCCACATCCAGTGGCGCTTTGAACGAAATCTACAATGAGCTGCTCTTCGCGCGCCACTCCATCATCGCCACGGTAGAGCCAGAACCTCCCGAGCTTGTCGGCGTCGTCTTTACGCATCTTGGTCAGGAAGGACTTTACGACGGCTGACACCGCGTCAGAGCCACCAAGCCTCTTGCACAGAGGTTCACCGGCAACTGCGCAAACAGGCAGCAATACGAGACCGAGCACAACTATAAGACGTTTCAGCATGACCTTCTGCTTCCTCAAAATGGCGAGGGCCGATGGTTTTGCACCCACAGCCCAAGGATAGAGCAGGGTAGGGTCACTTGGGAGCGCAAACTTAACAAAAGTCATGCTGACCAAATTTCATGCTCCTCTCATCAGCAGCACCATAACGGTCCAGTTTTAAGGGGCACAGACACCGAAGTAGAGGTCAATCGACCCGTGCCCGGTCGTCTTCCAGAGTCTTGAACAATAAGCAGGCGATGGCCCGCAAGCTGCTCCTGTTGGTGTCCGTATTCGATGGAGTCGGCTCTTGGGGGCTCATGAAGCGCAGCATCGGCGACGGTATTGAAGCAGCCACCGTGGATAGTGATGAGCTCTTCGGTGGTTCGCATGGCCCGCGGCAAGAAGAAATTTGGAACCGGCGGCGAGCACACGATCTGCATATCTTGCCTTTTAACTGATTGAGATACGCGGGTTCTCCGTCCAATCCATCATCGGCGCGACGGAGGATCTATGTATCGGATTGTGCACGTAGAACAGCGTTGAGCCAAAAATCTACATCACAAGAGCGCAGGCGTTTGTTCGCATCGTCTTGCGCCCTTTCTCATTCTTACAGCACACGTGGCGCGCACAGCGATGGCCAGTATAGTAAAATTTGGATCCCGATGCGGGCAGGTCCAGGTGTGCCGCGAGGTGCTGAATGCCGAGTGGTTTACAGGAAACGACAAAGCCCGTGCCGTCGCAAACTGTGGTTCCGCCAGTACAATCACGCTTGCTCGCATCAGGCCCTTGGCATGCGCTCGCCTGTGCCGGAAACTGCGCATCGGAATGGCCCACCACGAGGGCGGTGGACAAGGAGACAATGCCGGTTTCAGGCGGCCCAATTCCCGGGGGAGTAGGTCAGTTGCTCCAGCTGGGCATCTCAGATGTCTAGGTCACCACCGAAGTCACCCCAGTCACCCCAGCTTCCATCGTCAGCGCCATGCTCGTCGGCGGCGTCTATTGCCGAGGCATCCTGTTCTTGGTTTCCAGATCCAGCATTTTCATTCGCGGCTGGATTCGAGCCAGAACTGCCGGACGCGTCGGCTGCGGGCTGTGAGGCGCTGGCACTATCGCCGCTAATCAGGCTCGAAATGCCGCTCGCCAGCAACATGCCGCCGGCGACGCCAGCCGCAGTTGATAGAGCCTGAGCCATAAAACTACCGCCGGCAGAGGAGCGATCGCCGGGATAGTTTCGAGAAGCACCAGCTGGAGGCACGCTCGCGGAGCGCGAGCCGCCCATGAAGCTAGGAGAGGCCGCGGACGATCGGACCGATGCCTCGGTTGCCGCTGCCTGGGCTTTCACCACGTCTTTCTCCAAGTCGCGGATGCGCGACTCCGCCTGCTGCAGAGCCTGTTCCTGCACCAGCACCGACTGCGCCAACAGATACGGCGCATCTGGGTTGCGGCGCACCTCATCATTGATCAGCTTGGCAGCAGAATCATCCTTCTCGATACCGCTGAACTTCCACATGCGATCGAACAGACCGGTGATCAGGCTGCGTTCCTCGGCATTCATCTTGTGACCTCATACCGCTAACATTCTCCTTACTTGCATTTAGAGATGCATTGTCTCTTCACAAGATGTTGCTGTGAGTTTGGTCTGGATAGGCCGCCTTGCGTGGGCGCGTCGGTGCAATCTGTGCAAGTGGCCAAAGGAAGAAACGGTGGCGACCCCGCGGCACCACCGTTTCTCATGCGCCCCGTCAACCCTTCGCGCCAGGTCATCTGTCGCGTTGAGGAGCCTGCTGCAAAGTCTAAGGTGATTCGGGTAGTCAACACGAGAAACATCTCGCGGCACCTGATTGCTCTCGCAAGTACACTGCGTCAATCAACAGCTGCGTCCTACGTTCACTCCGACATTCCTGGTTTGACTTGTGCCGATGTGATATACGGGCAGTTGAACGCCTCTACACGTTCTTCGATGGTACATTTGCAGAAGCCTCCGGGATATGCACTCCGGAGGCTTCGTTTTTTTGGGCATCGGGGCTTACGGCACTTCGCTCAGCACTCAGCACTTCTTAGTTAGAAAATGCTGCTCCATGGATGACTGCAGGGGCACGTGCTCAGTTGGCTCTAGCCTTTGAGCACGCCAACCCAAACCGGGTAATAGTCGGCTTGATGCGCGATCATCTTCCAGACATCCTGCTCTTTTCGAAAGACGCTGCTCTCACGAACTTGCTGGTCGATCGTCTCACCCTCGGCCGTTGTGACTGTCCCCTTGGTGTAGTGGGTAGCGACTGCCATTGTTCCATTGACGACAACGTGGATATTGGTTGCGTGGACTTTCCCCCCAAGACTCTTCTCGGCCTGCTTCTTCCAATCGTCATAGGCCGCATCCCAGCCAACCCGATAGGTGCCTTCCGCCCCCATATAGGTGACATCGTCTGCATGGCTGTAGACCTCAGCAAACGGTTCCGGATCACCTACAAACATTGCGTTGAGCGTGACCAGCCATTTGTCGACTGCAGCATGAATCGCCTTCTCGTCTTGGGTCATTTGGATTCACCTTTCCCGGTCCCAAAATGAGTGTGCCGAGTACTCAAAAATATTGGCCTCTCATTCTCTTCAAGTCGATCCGCCCCATGAGTGCTGACGGGCGGCAAACAGGACAATCGATCGCGGGAGTTAGTTGCCGCGCTCCATCAGATAACTGAAATCGCTCCGCGCCGCCGCGGTGTCATAGATGATCGAAACTTTGGCAAACTTGTTCGGCCCTTGGTCAGCTGAAAGACATCGAGGCCCTCGACTGCGGCCGGCTTTCCTTTGCCCACAGTGCGCTTAAAGGCAATGTGAATGGCCACCCGCAACGGCTCCGAAGCGCGCACGGATATCGTCTTGAGCTTCATAGGGCGCCCGCTGGTTACGCGCATGACGTAGGTTTAGAAATCGAGGTCCGGCTGCTCTCCAGAAATCGGCGGCGTGGCAGTTGCGCAATAAGCGAGTTTTGCGAGCAATGCTTCCAGGTTCCTGCTTATCATAGCAGCCACATAGCTCCAGCAGAGCTCCTCAGCCTTTGCCACGCAATGTGCATTTAACATGCTGCCAAGGACAAAGTTCCGCTTCTTGCTCTTGGTGGAGGCTGCCGTAATCTCCGGGCGAAGTTCACGGAAGCCTGCTTGTGATCCCATGGCGCATTTCGACGCTAGCGTTGGCTGGAAATCGCTGTCGTGCCGGTAGCAAGCACGGCAATCACGAGATCAATACTGATCTATCAGGCGCCTTGCCACCGTGAGGCACTTTCCGTTTCAGCAAGTTGGCGAGCAATGGCTTCAGCCGACTCACAGACCGCCAATTGCAAACTGCATCCGTCCGCATCTGTGCGGCTTAGTGTAATGCGAGCTCCCTGACCGGCTGCTTCAGGACCAAAACCCTGAACGCACACGATTTCGTCTGCACGCACCTCGAAGGGTTCACCGCTAGTGCAATGCAATATGAGTATGGGTCTGCTGTCTGCCATTGGACTACTCCAACCGATGATCCCGGCAGTTGTACCCGTCTGCAGAGAAGCGTTGCATAGAAACGGCATCCGGAGCAACAGGTTAGCTGTCGGCAGATAGTGTAGTTACATGGGCACCAATACTCATTTCTCCATCAAAGGTTTCCATGCCGGCTTGAATCGAAATATAACCGGTGGGCGGCCGATGTCCGATTGTGCGTCGACGAGCGGGCACGCGCCGTTGAGAATTTCTCCCCGCCACGACCTGGTCTGACCGGGTGCCTGTGATGCCGTAGATCGCAGAAGGCTGCGTGATAATGGCGACTGTCGGTGAAACTCTAATCTGTTGAGCGGAGTAGAAGTTTCAAAGGGTCGACGCCCTAAGTCGGTCAACGTCTTCAGTTCATGTTAGCTTGACCCTCATCGACCTACGCGCGCGGCGATCGCCAAGCCGGCGGCGGCGCCGGACGACCAGGCCCACTGAAAATTGTAGCCACCCAACCAGCCCGTCACATCGACGGCTTCACCGATGGCGTAGAGTCCGGGAACATGGCGCGCCTCCATGGTTTGCGACGACAGCTCGGCCGTGTTGATACCTCCCGCCGTTACTTCGGCCTTGGCAAAGCCTTCAGTTCCCGTTGGCCGGAAGGTCAGTTGGGTCAGGGTCTCAGCGGCGTTATCGAGCTCGGCATCCGCGACATTGCCAAGCTGCTTGACGATGCCGATGCGGGTGGCGAGGACATCGGCCAGCCTACTGGGAAGCAGCTCTGCGAGAGCCGCCTTCAAATGCGCACGCGGCATACGCCGTTTGGCGGCACGCAGCATATCGGCGGCATCTGGAACCAGGGTGAGCGACACGGTTTCCCCGGCTGTCCAATAGGACGAGACCTGGAGGATCGCCGGACCTGAGAGGCCTTTGTGCGTGAACAGCCCCGCCTCATTGAAGGCTATGTCGCGCACCCGCGCCACAACCGGACACGACACCCCGGAGATCTCTCGGAACAATATCTCTTCCGGGCCGAGCGTAAGAGGCACAAGAGCCGGACGCGGTGTCACGACATCGAGGCCAAAGTGATGCGCGATCTCGTAGGCCTTACCCGTTGCTCCCATCTTTGGGATCGACGGGCCTCCTGTCGCGATGACAAGCTGCGGTGCGGTTGTGTTTCCTACCCTGAACTGCCCGTCCGCGTGGCCGATATCACCAATGTCCGTGGAAAGCCGGATCTCCACACCGCCGCAGCGGCATTCGTCCAGCAGCATCGCCACGATCTGTCGCGCGGAACCATCGCAGAAGAGCTGTCCAAGGGTCTTTTCATGCCACGCGATTCCGTAGCGCTCGACCAGCGCAAGGAAATCCCACTGAGTGTAGCGGCTGAGTGCGGATTTAGCGAAATGCGGGTTCTCCGACAGGAAGCACTGAGGCTCCGTCCTCGTGTTCGTGAAATTGCACCGCCCGCCGCCTGAGATCAGAATTTTCTTCCCAGGCTTGTCTGCATGATCGATGACGAGGATCCGCGCCCCAGCCTTCCCAGCCGTCGCCGCAGCTAAAAGACCCGCGCCGCCCGCGCCCAGTATAATCGCATCGTAGTCCATACTGGCCTTCTAATTCGGCGTGAAAACCGAGGGAAGCTTACCACGGCCATGGTTTCGAATACCTTGTATTGGGAAGCCCGCACTGCCGCAATTGTCCGCCGATCGAACAAATGCGTACCAGCAACGCGAGGGGCTAAGACCGCCCTTGCGGCAGAGGAAATGAGGGGTGCGGTATGATCCCCCTGCCCTCTCCTCTTCTCACATCGGGAAGGCGGCGTCAGGAATTTGCTCATCATCTCTTTTGCCAAACGGCACGAGGTAAACCTCCCGCACGAACTGGTGAACCTGGTGCGTCGGATACACTCTGGGACTAACCGCCAAATTCTCAAATGTCCAAATGTCGTCGACGCTCCCGACCCGATACTTGGTCAACTTGCCATCGACCACCAGCGATACCACGTCATGAATTTCATACCGAACCAACTGGTCAACCAAGAGATGTATGTGTTCACCTTCGTAAGGCTTGAAGCGCAACAAGTAACAACCTAAGCCACTTTCCTCACGCGTATCAGTCTTCCCACTTTCATCCGCCATCTCAAAGCTCCATCACTTACGCTGCCAACTCGTTTCTGATTCGATAGACCGATGTGCGACCGATGCCAAGTTGCTTGGCCTGGCCTGCGGCAAGCCAGCGGACTGGGCTAGCTTCTCCCAAACCGATGCCCGCACGTCCATCGGTTTGTTATTCGCAGGACGCGGCGAGTGGCTCACTGCCGCAGATTTGCGGGCAGGGGGTTGTTACAAATATCTATCTTCTTGTGGCGCTATTTCGTTGGTGGTGTTGAGCCAGCGGTTCAAAAGGATGGCGAAGGCCAAACTGAAGATCGCATACAATGCCCTGCCGGCAAACGTGCAACACGCTCACCTGTTTCTGGTGATCTCCACCGTTGCCAAGTCGCGAGAGATGGAGTGAATAAACTAGTATTTACAATAGTCTAACAACTCTTTCTTCTTTAATCATATTAGCTAAATCATCGAGGTTTCATGCAGCTCAAGTGGCTGAGAATATATTGCTGGATTGGCGCTGTCCTGTTGGCTGGCTGCACTTCTGCTGAACTCGGAGCGGACGCGGGGCTCGTGACCGGCTCGATTTCAAGTCCGACAGCTGCACCCTCCTCTAACCTGGGCGCACAAGACAATGCTAGGAACGGCGCAGCAACTATGCCTAGCTTGGAAGCAATCATTGCCGGTAACGAGGCAAGAGTCTCTCAGCGTTGCAAAAGCGAAGCCGCGCAGCAGCAGGAGAGTACAATCATGTAGCTGGAGCATAAGCGATGCCGCCTCATGCTCAGCCGCCAAGACCTCCAACAAACGCATTAGCGCGACCTGCAGGCGCGGTTCGTCGATACACCAATTGCCGTTCGGCTGGTTCGGTGATACCTAAAGAGGTCGCGTCAACAACCAAGTCGATAAGGCACAAACCCATTGGCCTCGAAGTGCCCATGCACATTCTTATTTCCGTTGGGGTCGACGGTGTAAACGCATTCGCAACAACAGCACCGCATTGCGCGCTCGGTCTCCCCCAAGCGTGTCAGTTCCCTCTGGCCTGGTGACAAATCGCATTGGATGGGATTTGGCGTCTGGCAGTCGGGGTGCGGACACCCGGCGTTTCGAAGATTGGTCATCGCTAGATTCCCCTCCTGTTGCGACGATCGATCATTCAACGACTGAATGATTATGGTTTTCATAGGCAATGGATACAGCCGGCGACTATTCCTAATGCTGAGATACTGGGCCAGTACCGCAATCGAGCTCGCCTCAGGGCCCGCTGCTACCAACCAAAAATCTGCTCTAAGACTGATTGCGATGATTGTGCACGGCGGTGTTTGCCTGAAGTCTTGCGACGCGATGAGTTGACCAACCGGCGACGAGCACAAGACAGGGGCCATGATGGTTCCGAGGCCACAGACGTCGTATCCCAGTTTCCGCAAAGCTCCCCAATCCTACCGCCGGCGTTGGCTGCACCGTCGAGACACGCAAGCCCGCTGCCGTTCTCGCGTGCAAGAAAACGAATCCCCCTCGCACCTGAGTTTTCGTCATCGAATTCTCGTGCGAGCTTGTTGAGCACCTGGATGCGGCGCTTTGCTTTTCTGCCGGTCATCTGCCGCGCCTTCAAATGCATGCGCTCTAGCGGCCAAACTTCGACCGCCCTTGCAGAAAGCTGCCCCGTTTCGTTTGAGGATAGATGAATTTTTGCTAGTAGCCCGTAGTCGCGACAAGGACCAAACCGCGACATGTCCTGCATGCCCGGATGAAGAAGATTACCGAGTCCATAGAAAATTAGCCGGCCATCGATTTCCTGTACGCCCGCAGGAACGTGCGCATGATGACCGACAACCAGGTCGACTCCCTTGCTTCGTACCGCCTGGTCGCGCAATCGCCTGATATCCTGGCGGCTGGGACGAACGTCAAGCTCAATGCCGTAGTGCACCGAAAGTACTCGGTAGTCGCCTTTTTCATGGGCAAGCCGATCGACGGCCTCGTTGAAATCTCTCTTTGAATAATAGCCCAAGATACCGGGTGTACTTTTGGACGGTCTCCAGCCGCCGATTCCGATCGCGCTAAACAAGAGCCGTCGCCCCTTCGACTCCACAGCGGCTGGCCTGCCGGCCTCATCCCGTGTTGCGCCGAGTCCTGGATAAGCCAGCAGCCCATGTGAGCGAAGCTTGCCGAGTTCCGAGAGCGTTTCCCGCATACCTTGCGCGCCGTAGTCGCCGACATGGTTGTTAGCCGTCGACAACACGTTGAAACCGATGCCGACGAGATGCCGGACGCCTGTAGGATGGCTACGGAATGTAAACGCCTTCCTGCCTGGGCGAAGCGCGTTGTTGGTCGTAACGATCGACTCGAGATTCGCAAAATTCACATCGCCATCGACAAGGCCCGCGAGTTGCTTTGTCAGTGTCGTCCAGGGGTATAGTTTGCCATGCCGGAGCGCGCCGCGCTGGTCGACCCGCTGACCGCTGCCCCCGAGCCCTAGGTCACCGCCGATGACAAGCGTAAGCTGTTCAGATTCTTTCGCATTCACCGACTTCGAGGCGACGGCGCTAGGATGGGCTAAGAGCATAGCTAGAACGACCATGCCCAAGCCCATGGTCTTTCCCGACGCCGATGGACTGCGCGCGACCAGACGATCGATCACCCTTCCCCCCTGTGGGCTGCCTCGTCAATTTCGAATCGTGTGATGGATCTTATCACACTGGGCGCGATCGAACCGGTGTCGGGTATGAAGCGGACCAAGCGACGTCTCTTCGATGAGTCGGACCAAGACGCTCAACGAGACCTATAAGCAAATAGGCGGGGCGGTTGCTGAGACTGTCGCCGTGTTTTCCATTTATGTTCGGGCAATAGGTGACTGAGGGCAGTTCGTCATTATTGGCCCTTTACCTACCCCTCTAATGTCCAGCGTTATCTAGGCCCGGGAAAGTGCGCGCGGTCTGAATAACCAAGCCAGGAAATATGACGCCCCCAGGACCCTCGAAGTTCTGTTGATAGCCGCCAATGATTGACCGGCATCAATTCGATAGGATTGCAGCGGCGCTATAATACAAGTTTGCATTGGCACCCCCCATGGCACTATCCCATAGCCACGCGGAAGCCGGTAAGTCCCCAACTGCCAGTAGGCCGCCAGATGGTCCCTCAATCTGGCGGCAGGGGCTTTGGCAAAGTTCCGACATTGCCAGTTCGCAGCTGCGTTCCTTCCCAATAAAGCAACTGAAGCCTCGGGGCCCGTTGGTTGCCGGACCCGAGGTCTGCTCTGGCTGTGTGCTGTTTTTAGTTCGTCACTGGTGCGTTTTGGATGCGGACGCGGTCGTCGTGGCGGCTGATCTCGATCCGGGCTGTCATCCCTCCCCGTGCTGCCGGAGAGGACAGGACGACGGCCTGTCCCGGTGCCAGAACGGCCTCGAAGCGAACGGCACTGCTGTTGGCATCGGCCAACGTAGCGACGACGCGATAGCCGCCCTTCTCGACAGTGTAGTAGGCGACGCCGTTAACGGCGCCAAGGTCGATCATCTGCCCGTGATAGGCGGGAACATCGGCAGCCTGAACGGTACCTGCGAGAACAACGGTGGCGACGAGTGCAGCGAAAGCGCGATTGAAATGTTTCATTGTTGTTTGCTCCTGATCAACTGGGAGGACACTGGTGTCTTTCCCTCTGGCCGTGAGAATGGTACGAGCCAGATAATTAGTCCAACAGATAGGGTTGATTGTGGCCATCGATCACATCAATTTAGCAAACATCGACCTCAACCTGCTCGTTGCGCTCGACGCGCTCCTCACCGAGCGCAGCGTGACCAAGGCGGCCGCCCGTGTCGGCCTCGGTCAATCGGCGATGAGCCACAACCTGGCGAGGCTGCGCCACCTATTCGACGACGAATTGCTTGTCCGCTCCCGTGACGGCATGCGGCCAACTCCCAAGGCACTGGCGCTTGCTGACCGCGTTCGCATCGCGCTCTCGGGTATCCAAGCGCTCGTCAAGCGTGAGGACGAGTTCGAGCCGACTAACACGGAGCGCACGTTCCGCATTGGCCTGCCTGACAGCGTGGAAATGCTCATCGGGCCCAAGCTGCTGGCAATCGGATGCGAAGAGGCGCCCAGCATTCGCTTTCGCTTCTACTCGACGGACGAACGACAGCTTCTTGAAGAGATAGATGCCGACAAGATTGATCTCGGAATCGGCATTGGCACGTTCCCGGGTGGACAGGTGCATCACAAGCGCAGGCTGCTGGTGAGGGACACCTACCTGTGTATGTTCAACGCTGCCAAGGTCGGGCTGAAGCCGCCGATCTCGCTTAAGAACTATGTGCAGCTTCCGCACGTGCTGACGAGCCTCCGCAAAGGCGAGCGTGGCGTCGTGGACGATGCGCTCGAGAAGATTGGCCGCTCCCGCAAGGTCGCGCTGACTACGCCGCGTTTCGTTGTCGTACCGTTTCTCGTCGCGGGATCGCCGGTCGTGACGACGATGCACGCGCGGCTGGCGCGCATCTTCGCACGCGACCTCGATCTCGCGCTCAGTCGCGTCCCTGTCGAGCTGCCCGAAGTGACAATTTCGATGCTCTGGCACGCGTCCTACGACCGCGACCCTGGCCATGAATGGCTGCGCAAGGCCATCTTTCGGGCAAGCAGCACGGCAAACTGAACCACGACAGCCTTAGGTCGCGGACTCGGTCATGCAGCGCTCCATTTCCTCAGCGCTTTCTAGCGCCTTTGCCAAGACAAGGATTGTTGGCGTCCTGGCCACCATCGGCGATCAGGTCAATCAGAGAACCCAGCAGATTGACCTCCCAAAGCAGCACCTCCCCCACACCTCTCAGCGCCACTCTGTGAGTGATCATCTTCGGCTTCAAAAGAGAGCCCTGTATCGTAAACGGCGTCGCAAGTTCAACGATTCTGCGCCGCTTGGGATGTGGTTTGACGCGAATGCTTAGTGTCTTCTTCTTGAGGTTTATCCAGCCCTGTCCGATCATCTGGATATCAGGTGTATCCAGAATGAGCTGTTGCACCGATGCAATCCCGTCCTTCACCCCAAACCGGCTGATCATGCAGTTCAGGCGGGTATAACCGCGCTGAGCCGCGTCCGAGAACAAATAGCTTGTGAGGTCCAAGCCAGTCAGTGAAACCAAGGACGATTCGATGCGCCCTCGCGATATCGCAATATCCAGCCGGCCATTCGATGAGGCCACCAAAGTATCGACCGTACGGCCTGAACCCGACAAGCTGAAAGTGGAATGCAATTCGCCCGAGACCGGAGTGGCAACACCCAATGCATTCAACACGCTTCCCAGCCGCCAGTCGTCCAGGCGACCACTAATCTTCAGTCGTGGTGGTGAAGCCGTGGCGGTGAGTTCGCTTTTCAAGTTCACGCGGCCGCCCAGATAGCTGATGTTGAATGGATCAATCTGCAGAACGCCGTCACGAAGTTTGACGTTGGTCGAGAGGCCGCTCAGCTTGGTGCCCCCATTCAAAATCTTATCGGCCTTTGCCTTGAGCTCTAAGTTGAATGAATTAAGCGAGGCGGCAAAATCACCGAATGCCGTCTTGGTAGGACTGCGAGGCGTTTCAGAGCTGCCGGTTGCAGTATCAGAAGGTGGATCGTCCCCGGTTCTGACAAGCAGCGCGACAGCTCGCAGGTCCGACCACTTCAGAGACTTCGAACTCAGTTCGCCGTGAAAGCTGGGCTTTTTGTGCCTCACCGACCCAGTTAGCTCACCCGACAGATCCGTCTCGCCAAGGCTGGCTGCTCCCTTCACTCGGACCTTTTCGTTGTCGCCCGAAACCTGCCCTTCGAACTTGAACCTGCCAATCTTATGTGGGGTTTTTCCAAGAACGGCGGCAAGGTTCGCGTAGTCCGGAACACCCAACGACAGCCCAAACTCCAGACCGTCACCCTTGCGCAAATCGTCGATGATCGAAGAAAGTTTGGCGGTAATGAGCTCTGTACCCACGACCTCGGCAGTCAGGGCGTCGAGACCCAAACTCGCATCTTGGTCCGAAAGCGCGAATTCCCCACTCAGAGTCCCAAGCTTTTGTTTAGCTTCCGAAGAGTGAAGTCCGATCACCTCAGCAAGACTGAGCGCGAAGCTGCCAGATAGCGACAGGCGCTCAAGACGGAGCAGGTCCTTGATATCTCCTGTCAATTTGAAGGTTGGCGCTGCCGCGGGCCCGGCAGTGGCATCAATTCCAATGAGCTGGAGGCGACCTTCGGGTCCGCGCGAAATGCATCAATGCTGATCGGGCCAATGCGCCGGATATCCCGGGACAGGGCGTTTGTTATCACGAGCAGTTTTTCAATCCGCAGCGCACCCCAGTTGCCGGAGATCTCTCCCGAAACTCCAGTGAGCTTCAGGTCATCGAAGAGACCCGAGTGATCGCCGGATTGGTCCTTGTTGGTTAGCGCTGCGACGAAATCAAATCGAGTTTGCTCTCGGCCGGCGCCATTATCAGATTTTTGGATTACAGGCTCTAGGTCTGCACTGAAACTAAGTCGCGGGCGGGCAACCGTGAGCATGTCCTCGATCGATCCAGAGACCGTTATGGTTTTGCCCGCCCTGGTTTCAATGTTCGCGTTCACGTCGCGCAACGCGACTTGCCGATCCGCAACCCACAGTTCAGCGCTTACGTCTCCGGTGCCCTCCAAGGCCCGGTCGAGATCGATCACCTCAAGAAAGTCGCCGATTGATGATGAGTTAATTCTCAGCTCAATCCGCGGATTGAGCTTTCTCGTAACAGGGTCAAGCTGCCCCGAAAGAGAGCCAAAAATCCCCTTTGTATTGAATGATGCTGTGACCGTTCCATTCTGGGAGAGCCGTCCATCCTTGAAAATGGGAAGGCTGCCTTCAACAGAGAATGGTTCGCTGTTTAATGTGCCCGAACCGTTGATCGCTCTTCGGTCCTTCTTCTCATCGGGAGCCAGCACGAGAGACTTGATGTCTATTTTCGCGTCAAAGCCCTTGTGCCTGTCGACCCGAACAATCTCCAAGTCTGTGATCCTGACACGCTCGGCGATCGGCACGGCTGGAATGGCGATGGCTAAGGGATCAATCACCTGAGAATCGGCGTCGGCCGCCTCAGCCCAATTCTTGTGACCATCCGGCGCGATCTCGAGATTGAGCGACGCTTTGTCGATGACAATCTGCGAGAGAGCAGGCCGGCCACGTAGCGCAGCGCCCACGTCAATCGCGAACTTCATGGAGCGCACGTGCAGAAGTTGAGGCCCCTCGGCCCAAGAGGGGTTGAGGACGGACGCGTCCGCAACGCTAATTTCCAATCCATTTGAAATAGAAATATCAAGAGGACCGTCGAGTTGGACTTTCCTGCCGATCTCTCGTTCGATAACGCTCGTGGCCAATCCTCGGCGCATCCCATTCAAGGGGGGCGCGAAAGCAATTGTGATCAGACCAATGCCCGCAAGGACCACAGAGACTGCAAACGCAATAAGAAATCTCAAGAACACTCGTCGATATGACAAACTCTAAAATCCTCAAAATTCGAACTACAGGCAATATCCCACGCGGGCCCTCCAAGCCGCCGTTACTGGGTCAACCGTTCCAATATATTCAGCAAGCATGGCGAGCTCTTGCTGCAATCAGGTCACGACAGCGGTCTCCCGCGCCGCAGGCAATGCGACCGTCGACCGAGAGGCGATCGGTCATCGGGTGGCCTTCAGATCGAAACTCTCATCGGGAAAGTATTTTTCCAGGCGGACATCCGCCGTCCGTGCGTGTCCTTCCATGCCTTCAAGCCGCGAGATTCGTGCCGCCGCCTGCGCCACAGGCTTGATCCCCTCCCGGCTTGCGCGCTGCCACGTGACAAGCTTCATGTATTTGTGGACGCTGAGACCTCCGGTATAGCGCGCCGCACCGGATGTGGGCAGCACGTGGTTCGGCCCGGACGACTTGTCACCGAACGCCACGGTGGTTTCTTCTCCTAAGAACAAAGAGCCGTAGCATTGCAGTCGCTCAAGGAACCAGTCGAGATCAACCGCCTGAACATGCAGATGCTCGGGCGCATATGAGTCCGCGACCTGGGCCAATGCCTCGCGATCAGGAACGACCATCACCTCAGCCATGTCGCGCCATGCTGCTTCTGCGTTCATCGCATTCAGCTCCGGCAGCGCCGCGATGCACTTTGGCACGAGCTCGATCACTTTTTCAGCCAATGGACGGTGCGTGGAGGCAAGCCAAACCGGCGAGTTGTAACCGTGCTCGGCCTGCCCGACCAGATCCCAGGCGACGATCTGTGGATCCGCGGTTTCATCGGCCAGAATAAGACTGTCGGTCGGGCCGGCGAACATATCGATGCCGACGCGGCCAAACAGAATACGCTTGGCCTCAGCAACGAATTGATTGCCCGGTCCAACAAGGATGTCCGACTTGGGCAGACCGAAAAGCCCAAAAGCCATTGCCGCAATTCCCTGCACGCCGCCGAGCGCGAGGATCGTGCTCGCACCGCATAAATCAGCCGTATAGACAATCGCCGGGGCGATCCCGACTCCGGGACGCGGCGGCGAGCACGCAGTGATGTGCCCGCAGCCCGCAACCTTTGCCGTGGTTACCGTCATCAACGCCGACGCGATATGGCTGTAGCGACCGCCTGGCGCATAACAGCCCGCTGCCTGGCAGGGAATGGCTTTCTGGCCAGCGATCAGGCCAGGTACAACCTCGACCTCGAATTCGCGTATCGAGTCGCGCTGAGCTTCCGCAAAGCGGCGGACATTGTCCCATGCGAAGCGAATATCGTCCTTGAGCTTGGCGGGAACCTGTGCTGCGGCCGCATCGATTTCTTCGCGCGTTAGCACGACATTGCCCTCATACTTGTCGAACTTCTGCGCATATTCCCGAGCCTTCTCCTCTCCGCCCTGCTCGATATCATTCAGGATTGCCTGAACGGTTTCACGCACGTCGCAATCGCCGGTCTCGGCGGTCTTTGATGCTCTTTTCAAATACGCAACGGTCATTCTAGATACCTCTAATTTGAGATGTACTTGGCGCTGCCCTTGCCACTAAGGCCCGCCGGCAAAGCGGATCGGAACCCAAAGGTTGGTCAGCCATAATGCACCGAAGAGCACGCCAAATGTGCCCAAGACCCAGACCACAGACTCGGCGAACGGAAGGCTTCGCATCTTCATCGCGCCATTGTCTTGAGTAGCTTCGGGTGAGCGATGCCCCATGTTGGGTGCTGGTCCATCAGCATTCGGCAATGTCATGCAGCCATGCTTGAGATGGTTTGCAACGAGCCAGTAGTTGATTGGGAACGCTAAAGCGCCTCCCACTATCGATGCCAAACTCATACGGAACCAGAACGATGGCTCGAGCGGGTTTGTGGATCCTTCCCAAATATGAGCCAGTATGACCATCGTCGGGATCATGCCGGCCATGACGCAGTTCATCGACACGATTTCAGCAAACAACGTCTTCCTAACGGCCAGTAGATAGTTGCCGTGGTACATCTTCAGCATCATCAGCGCCTGGAAGATGAAGAGCCCCGAAACTAAACCGGCAAGGTATTCGATGGTGATATCCCAGCCGTTGCTGAGCTGAAAAATTGGAACGATTAGAGCAGCAACGATGATGCCGGTGGCGTCCCCGGCTAAGCAGTGCATTTCGCTATTGAGACCCTGCTTCCAGGTTACGTCTGTGTAGCGATCATGGCCGCCTGGGAATGGGCGCCGACACGCCAAAATATAGAAAAATACGCCAACCGGCCCCGTATAGGCCGTAACCAATATCCAAGCCAGGCGCTGGACCCAGCTTGTAACGCCATTGGTGATGGAATCCCAGATAACGAAACCCAAACTCGCTCCGGTCAAAACGAACCAAACGAGTATGGCGCCGTCGAGCATTATCTACTCCAATGAATGAAATGTCGGCTCGACTTCGGCTAGAGGCATGCAAAGCGCGGGCTAGGCACCGAAGGACCCGATCAATCCGATACTTGCTACCGTCATTTCTAGGGCAGTTGGGCTTGCACGTCTTGCGGATTCCTTGCTTGAGATGACGCTTCTTGCTCGGCTGGCTTGCGATGAGAAGAAAAGGCGTGCGAACTGACGTTTAATTGCAATTAGACGGTAACAATGCACGCGGCACGACATGCCCCATGCTCGTATTCAGGAGACGCAGTAATGGCCAGTTCGCTTTTCATGCCCTGTATGAGGATTGCGCTAGCTTCTTTATTGCTCAGTGCAGGAGTCATCTTCGGACCTGCCACCGCTCAGGTTCAAGCATTTGACGGAAAAACAAGAGACTATCTGCCCAAGGGCAGCGTCAACGCTAGTGCGCTAATCGGGCCGCCACCGAACCTGGACTCCAATGAACTTCGAGAGCAGATGGCGGTCGTGCTCTGGCTACAACACACTCGAACACCGGCTCAAGTTGCGTTTGCCAGCAAGTCTCTCAACTTGGAACGCTTTGCCCCAATACTCAGCCTGGAGCTTGTCAATGCCGACGGAATTGAACTTAAAGATACGCTCGATGCAGTGATATCGGAAGTTCGCTCCGACTACGACGCGCTTAAAGGCAAGTATGACCTTCCCCGACCGTTTCAAATCAATGAAGCCGTCAAGCCCGTGGGAGACGCTCGGCCGGTAGCCGCCTACCCCAGCGGACATGCAATTCGCGCCACGGTCTATGCAAGTTTGCTGTCCGAGATCTTCCCGGATCAAAGTGAGGCATTGCAAGTGCTCGCCAACCAGATCGCGTACGGCAGGGTCGTCGCAGGCGTTCATTTCCCAATTGATATAACAGCGGGCCAAAAGCTCGGACACGCCTTTGCCGCCGTTATCGTCAAGCAAGCCGCGTTCAAGAAGGCGGTGGAACGTATCCTTGGCAAGCAGCATTCGCGAAGCCGGTAGTGCTTGGAAATGCCTTGCTCGGTGTACCTGTTCCTAGCCAACTCTGCACTGCATTAGAATGCGCCCGCTTGGACAGTATCTTCGAACCCGTCCGCAGCAACCGGTTGGACTTTGTGCTTGTTGTTGACCATCGAGCCGGCTGCCGTATTGGACGTCAGTGGGCGGATAGCCGGCGCGTTCTGAGGAATATCGACATTGCCGATTTTCATGGGCGGGTAGTCCAGGGGGATGAACGTGTCGTACTTGTGGGCCCCAGTGTGATAGCTACTGTCCATCGGGTCTCTCCAACCTAAGTTTCGATGAGGGAGAAGTGCACCACGCACGGGGTCATGTCTGTTACATGCGTTACCGTTAGGACAGCCAGTTGCCTGCTTCGCAACGTCTTCATCGATGCAGCTTGCTTAACCGAATTGACCCACCGGCCTCTTGGCAGGTCTCTGCAACCCGATGCTGCTGTGGACGTGTTTGGAATGTATCGTGCTGAGATTATAAGGCGCTCTTTAAAGCGCGGCTTGACTACGGTTCTCGGAGAAGAGGTTCAGCAAATGCGGCGCGTTCTCAGCAGCAATAAGAGTAAGGCGCTGGCATCATCTTCAATTGGTGCGAGTTCGAGAGGTCGGTGGCGGTGGTCTCGTAGATCGTTGCCGCATGAAAAATGATGATGCTTAAGGCCAAATCCCTATGAGTTCATCGCTAATCGCGCTCACCGGCGCCACAGGGTTCATTGGGCGTTCGCTCCTTTCCCATTTGCGCGCGTCCGGGTACCGGGTGAGAGTTCTGTTTCGACGACCTGTTATCGATATGCCCGATGCCGATAGTGCTGTCATCGGTGATCTGGTCCGCCCAATAAACTTGGCGAAAGCGCTCGAGGATGTTGATGCGGTTGTGCATTCCGCGGGGCTGTCCTCAGCTATGTCGGGGTGCCCGGAAGATGACTATCGCGCGATAAACACTGAGGCAACGATAGCGCTGGCAGCGGCGGCCAAGCGTGCCGGTGTAAGGCGGTTCATCTTTCTTTCTTCAGTGCGGGCGCAGACGGGGCCATCAGCAGCGACCGTAATCGACGAGACCTGTCTGCCGGCACCAACAGACCCATACGGTCGCTCCAAACTCGCCGCCGAGGAGGGACTCGCAAGTCTGGATCTCGATTGGACGGCCTTGCGATCCGTCCTCGTCTATGGACCAGGCGTGAAGGGCAATATGGGTACTCTCGTGCGGATTGCTCGCATGCGCTGGCCCTTGGTGCTGCCTCGACCGTCGGCACGGCGGTCATTGCTTGCAGTTGAGAACCTTGCCGAGGCTGTGCGCGTCACAATCGAAGCCGACCAGCCGCTTAGACGTCCTTTCTTGGTCGCCGATGATGGCGCTCTGGATTTTGCGGAAATCATTGAAGCGCTACGTGCCGGCATGGGCAGACTTGATTGGACGCTGCCGGTTCCTCCTCGTTTGTTTCGGGGGGCTCTCGACGCGCTAGGTTATCGTGACATTTCCGAGCGATTAACAGGCGACTTGATTGTCGACAACTCCCAGCTCAAGGCTCTTGGATGGCAACCTCTTACAGCCACACGAAGCGGGTTGAAACACCTTGGGCAAACGCTCGCCGGACGGCGGAAAAACGAGTGAAACTAACGAACGGCACGGGACGAAACAGCGAGCTGGGTCTCGCAAGTAATGCCTCCAGCGGTCAGTCGATCTGGATTTGACACAGCGAAGCTGCCCACATTTTGGAATTCAAGAAGCATCTTGCACTAGAGCCATACAGGCTCTTACCCATCTCGCCGGAGATGCCGGGTATGTAGTCGTTTCATCTTGCTAGGTCGTGTTCTTGGCCTGCTTACCCGGTGCCGTCATTCCCATGGACACGTAGACACTGACCAAGTCGTCAACCTGACCGTCAGCGGGTTCGATCCACGAAGTCGGTACGTAGATCAAGGCCCCTCCAAATGGCACCGGTGCCGATGGGACGACGATGCCGAGGTACTCTTCGCCGCCAAGTTCGATTGGTTTCGTGGTGGGAAGGAGCGCCAGCACAGCTGCGCCAGGTTTCCCGCCAAAGAAACACCAGGCCGGGCTCATATTCTTTATCGTATTGTCTCCATCCTTCGTCCCGATGACGGAAACGACCCGGCTCGAAAGATCATAGATATTAGAGACGAGAGGCATGCGCCGAACAGCTCTCTCGAATAGCCTGGCGAGCCACGTGCCCAAACGCGACTCTACAAGAAGCCCCAAAGCGTAGATGGCTCCAACAATGGCCGCGAGGCCAAACAGGTAAGACGCCGATGTGCTGACGCCGAGACCAAGAGAGACGAGGAATTTGCCGAAGGGGCTGCTAGGCCCGAGAAAGCTATTTATGAGGTTTAGTGACCATCCGATGATGAATAATGTCAGAAACAGCGGGAGCGCCGCTAGGATTCCGGCAATGAATACCCCGAGAATTCTGTTCATACCTGTCCTCCGCCTTCGTGCCTGCGGCCCTAGCTTTCCATGGGCTTGGTCGTGAAGCTCAACGTCCGCTTAGTGGACAAAGCCGACATCAGCGGTGTGGGCCTGGGCCGCCGTTGGGATGTCCGCAGTTGGTTAGGGCGCGGACAGCGACAATGCGTTGCGTGGCGTCAGCTTTTGCAGGCGAAGCAAAAGTCCGCCGCCTATGTCTCGCCTAGCAACGTTAGGAACCGAAGAAAAACATAAAAGCATAAGTCCCGTCGCGAGTGGGCTGCTAGCCGGCGTGACAGCTTTTGCTGGCGGCTTCATGTGCAATCAGAATGACGGACTAGGAGCTCTGTAAATCAGCGACTACAACAATCTAAATGCCAATGTTTTGTCCATGGAGTTTGCACTGATCCCAGTGTGTGCCCCGCGGCCCAGGTGTCAAAAATCATCAGCACGAGAAGCATCCAGCCAAGGATAAGGGGTATTCCGAGCGCCCATATTACGCTTCTGAGGAAACGCTCAATCGTCATCTCCCTATCGAGGTGGTCTCGTACGCCTTTTTGTCTGCTAGCCAACTGTTCTCTCCACTCGCAATCCGGTATTGAGAATTACGAACAGGTTGTGGCTTTTTCAGAGCAAAACTCTGCTCTTCCTTTGATAACGCACACGCAGGCTAGGTGGCGGCCCGGGTTCTTTTGCCGCACATGATGGCTAGCCGTTTCTGGCGACGTCTCATCGGTCCATGACAGGCAGCAGAGCGGCAAGCATCAGATTGACGAGTTCAATGCCTCTGCAACTTTGAGGTGGTGGTCACGTCCGTTGTGATTACCCTCGCAGCCTATTTTCTGCCGCGTGGTTTCGCTCAACACTTAGGCCTTCAGCTCTCAAGGACACCCGCTCGGGCGATAGCCTGTCATTACAAATGACTGGCCATCCCACCGAGCGTGAGCACTCAATCCTTCACGCGGTCGATCATGACTGGTACGGGTCGGCAGACGGTATTGCAGACCGGCGACCGCTGCTGCGCGTGCTCGATTAAGTCATCAAGTTCCTCTTCGGAGCAGTCCGCTTTCACATGCATGCGAATATTGATCTGCTGGTAGCCGGGCTGCACGCTTCCATCGAGACCAAGCAATCCCTGCAGGTCAATGTTGCCTTCAAGCTGAGTTGACAGCTCGTGGATCGTTATACCCCGGGCCGCGGCATGTAGAATGAGTGTCGTCGTTACGCAGCCGGCAAGGGCGTGCAGGAGAAACTCGACAGGGTTCGCGCCTTCGTTTCTGCCGAGCAAAACCGGCGGCTCTCCGTTGATGAATTCGAATGGCGCTGAGCGCGAGCTGTCTTCCTGACCAGCACCGTAGAAGTCACGAATGGTCGAGCGGTTTTCCCCTCCGTTTATCCAGGTGTTGCGGGCACGGAATTGGAAGTGGGCTAGGCTCTTGTCAGCCTTCAAGGCGGCGATCGTTTCAGTGGCGGCCTGAATATCTAGCCCATTAATGTGGGTCGCCGCCCTGGCGACAGTGTTCTGGGTTGTCACGTTCAATCTCCATCCATCCTGTTGGCGCCGCTCGCCGCGGACCGGCTTTGGCGATGCGGGCAAACTAAGACTGGACAGAACGCTTGATCAGCGCGATTTTTGCCAGGAACGATCCATTCGTGCCAGTTTTGAAAGCCGTGAAACAACGCAGTCCCAAACCAATCGAAGCGCTCCTCCTCGCCTTGCCGGAGACGGCGGGGTCGGCGCTTTACGGCATGGTCGATGTCCTGGCCGCCACTGGAACTCTATGGAAAGAACTCGTTGGTGAAGAGGCTGGTCATCGGTTGATCGAGCCGCGCATCGTCTCGCGCGAACGGAAGCCGTTCAAGTGCGGCAACGCTATCCCTGTCAGCCCTGAGCTTGAATGCCGGCAGGTGGCCCCTCCCGAAATCTTGATACTGCCGGAAATGTGGTTGGCGCCCACCGACGATCTGCACGAACGCTACGCCGACGTGAAAAAATGGATCCACGACTGCTACGAAGGAGGCTCGACAATCTACACCGCCTGCTCGGGCTCGGTTCTGCTCGCTTCCACTGGCCTGCTTGATGGTCGCGAGGCGACGTCGCACTGGGGCTATCAGGATCTCTTCCGAACCAGCTTCCCCACAGTGCGTTTCAATCCGGCGCCCAACCTCGTTATCGCCGATGCCGCCGGGCGGATTGTCACTGCCGGAGGAACAACGTCGTGGCATGACCTGGCGCTTCACATTATTGCGCGACACTGCAGCACCGGAGAGGCGCTCCGCATTGCTAAGGTCTATTTACTGAAGTGGCACGGCGAGGGTCAGCTTCCCTTTCAGAGCATGGTGCGGCGCCAACCCCATGCAGATTCGGTTGTACGCAGGGCAGAGGAGTGGCTCGCATCAAACTACAAAGAGGCGCATGCGGTCACCGGCGTTGTAGCAGTCTGTGGCATTCCTGAGCGAACGCTCAAGCGTCGCTTCAAGACTGCGACGGGCGAAACCCTGATAGAGCATGTTCAGAACATTCGTATCGAGGAGGCAAAGCGCCTGCTTGAAAACGACAATGCGGCGGCAGACGAAGTCGCGGCAATGATCGGCTATGACAACACGGCCTTCTTCCGCCGATTGTTCAAGCGCAGTACAGGCATGACGCCGGGAGCCTACCGCCGTATGTTTCGCCCAATGCTGGACGCAAATATGCAGACCTCTGGAGCGTAGAATTCTCGTCGCTGAGAAGTTTTCTCATAGATGTGCACATTGTGGAGACTGCCGACCTGGGTTGCGTCGGCTGTGGCCGCCATCGGTACTATGGGTGCTCGCCATCAAGCCCTAAGCTACAGTGCGTTGGGTGAAGTCCGCCTTCGCGCTTGAAGCGGAACCTCCCTGGCCGGCGTCCGTCCTAGAGAGATCTAGGACCCTCGCGAGACAAAAAAGACTGCGGAGGTGAGCAACATCGACGTCTCATTGTTTGGCATTCCGTCAACGTGCATGCGAACAACTTCGCCTTCAGTGGTCATGATGAAACCAAGGATTGTTCCCACCTTCGCGACTTGATCGCGCGCGTCCGGGGGGAACCAGTAGCGGGCTCGATCCCCAGCACGCAGGTCCTTGACCGTCGAATGCTCATAGAACGCCACGTCGGCTCCCCTCTCGATCCAGGGGTATTATCGGCAAAGGTGGCTGCGTCTGGGCATTTTCAGGTGTCTATGTCACCTCCAAAGTCACCCCACCTTACATGGTCAGCGCCATGCTCATCGGCGGCGCCTGTTGGCGAGGCATCCTGGCTTTGGTTTCCAGACGCAGCATTGTCATTCGTAGCCGGACGTGAGCCAATTTGTCGGTCGCGGCGGCTGTGGGTTACTGTGAGGTCCCTGGATTGGTTTCCTCGGAAGGCATGGGACCACGCCCGCCACGCATCCGTTTGCGTCGATCATCTCGACTGATTGCACCGTCACCATCGCGATCCCTCTTCTCTACAGCATTGGCGTAGGGCTTCAGGAATTCTTCCACGGTAATGAGGGCATCGCCATCTTCATCAATGTACTGGAAACCGCGGACCATGCGGCGGCGTTGCACGTCGAGCCAAAGAGCCTCGAACTCGCTGAGCGAAAGCTTGCCGTCTTTGTCTGTATCGTACTTCTGAACCAGCGCCTTGCGAGACGCATCCAGTTCAGCTTGGGTTAGCTTTCCATCCTTGTCGGAATCAAAGCGCTCGAGCATCTTGTTTATGCCTCGATCACCGTAACCTCCGTGCTTGCCGCGATGCCCTTTCTTCCCATGGTGTTTCTGGCACCCGTGGTGCTTCCCATGGTGCGTTCCTTGATGCTTCCCATGGTGCTTGCACTGATGACCATGGCCTCCGCCGCTGCGATGCTCGGCGGCGGCAAATGACATAGCGCCCAGGCTGCCGGCCATCACAATGGCGACCGTAAATATGCCGTCTCTCATTCTTCTTCTCATCACATTCCTCTACTCGTTCGTTCCTATGGCACGCATATGGGGCCGTTGGCCTCGCATGTAAGCCGTGCTCCAGGCTGGGGCAGGCAAATGCTGCGGGCCAGGAGACACCGCGTTCCGGTTCACGGCGCAAACACGTCAAAGATACGGGCCGCCTGGCCCTGTCTGCTTTGGGCAGGCGGCACAAGGCAGCCGGCAGCCCATTGCTAGATGCAACCACCAACGACGATGACTGGGAGGCAGTCTAGGTCACCACATCCAACGAGGCATGTGTAAAGTCTGTAATCTTGACCGAGGGGGTGAGCCCGACAAACGACGCATCGGCGATGGGCTTCTCAAGGTCCATTCAGGGTCCATTAAGAGTATTTTTGCCATGTTTGCGTAACCTAATGATGCGGCAGGTTGTGCCAAACTCTTCTCTGATGAAATGGATTGATGCTTCGACAAAAGCGGCCATTTTCGACTTTGTCGACCTGCATGTCGCTCTCGGCGATGGCAGGTCTTTTGGCCCTGCCCTTCCTATTCTCCAAATCGGATCTCGTTCGCGTTCCTGCTTCGAGCGACGAGCAAGAGACCGCATCGACACAGCAGCCTCCTAAAGCTGCCGCAACCGAACCTGACGATGCCTGGACCAAGACTGAAATAGCGCAAGGCCGGGAACAGTGCATGCAGGTGCTGAAGTCGGTTGATGCAGACCTGAAGTTGTTGCCGCCGGAAAAGCAAGGCGGCTGCGGAGCGCCCGCCCTCGTCAGCCTAAAGCGTCTGGGCTCCAAATCACCTGTCGTTTTCGATCCGCCGGTTAAGGTGAATTGCCAGGTGGCAGCCGCACTCTATCGATGGAACAAGTCCACCTTGCAGCCGGCCGCCAAACGCGCGTTACGCTCAGGCGTGGCGCGTATCCTGGGTGCTTCCGGCTACGCTTGCCGGAACGTCTATAATCTCCCCAACCGCAATTTGAGCCAGCACGCATTTGCCAATGCCATTGATGTCTCCGCGTTCCAACTCCGCAACGGCCGCATCATTACGGTTCGCAAGGGTTGGGGCCCCACGAGGCGCGATAAAAGACGGCAAGCCAAGAAAGCCGCGGCGGCGGCGCGAGCCCGTTCGCGCAAGGTCTCGAATGCTCAACAGTCCGCATCCCGCAAGCTAACGTCTCCCTCCGGCCATAAGGTCACAAAGACCAGTCTGACGCTGAAAGACGGGGCGGCGGCTAAATCCAAACGACCCAAAACCACTCCCAAAAAAAACAAACCGGAAAGTCCCGCCCAGCGCGCCAAACGACTCGCCACGGCAAAATTCCTCAAGCGCTTGCACAAAGGGGCGTGCGGACAGTTTGAAACGGTGCTTGGGCCGGAGGCGGATGATGTCCATCGCAGCCACTTCCACTTTGATCTGAATACCAATCGTAGCCGCCCCTACTGCGGTTAGTCCCCGGCCGTCATATCAGCATGCCTCCATGCATTTTTTACGCGGCGCCGCAATGTGCAGTGGCCCCGTCGGCACCCTCGTACGTAATGCCCGGAGGATTCGCAATTTTGTCGCCAAGCGTCGCCGCTCAATCGAAGCAATGCCGCAATGGCGCGGGTTGTCCACAAATTGACCGTTGCACCTCAAGACGGATCGGCGGGAATCGTGTTCAAGATCCGTGAACTCGATTGCGAGCTTACTGTGGCGCGAACCGGGCGTCACACCGCTGCGACGCAAACAAACCTGGGCACGAAAACCATGGCGAACATCCGAACAAAATCGGTCAAGGACATGGGGAATGGACACAACATGGGCCTTAGCACACCAAGCCTGCTGACATTTTTGCTTTCATTCGTCATCATGCTGTCGGTCTTTTTTGCCAAGTTCTTCGATGCGTCGATCCCTGGACTGAACGGCGAAACAACGCAGTTTGCCGGGCTTCTGTTTGCTTACATTATCCTCACAATGGGCTGCCTGCTGCGCTCATTCTGAACACTTCGTCTGCTAAGCACACGACAAGTTGGGGCGGAGCCTCAAAAGCCCTCCTGTGTAGGGCCTTCTGTTCTGTTTTGCAGCGGCGGCGCTTGGCGTTGCTGGGCGCCGGTGATTTGTTCCACTCAATTGACGAACTTGCTGCCGGGCGCTTGCCGAATGGCAAAGTGCCTCAATGGCGGCTGTCGCGGTCAAGCCATACAAACGGCTCACGTTCTGAGACACCAGGCGACATCAACCACAAAGACCTGCCCGCAGGCGGAGTCCTTGCGCTTGCGTCCAGCCGCGGCCGGATGTGAGTATCAAAGTATGGACTTGCTGTTGAACAACCTCGGCCGCTTTAGTTGAGGAAGGTGGTCAGAGGTCAAAACGAGGAACAGGGTCGGAATCAATCACTGTGCTGGGGGACACCTGCCGTAAGGCTCGAGCTTCGATGTATTCGCAAAGGAATTGGCGGCAGGCGTTTTGCTCTCGCCAACGGTATGATGATCAAGCTGATTGTTTGTATTGGTGGCATCGTTGCGTTGGCTGCAGTGCCAACCTCAAGCTCGGCCAGCGAACCTAATTCGCCGGAGGATTGGCTGCGCCTCGCTGTGGCCTCCCTGTGTGGTCCGGAACTTCGTCGGGGACTGGAGGCCCAGCAAGATCTGCCAGGAGCCTGGATAATCTCCGAAACACCGCAGCAACCGACACCATCGGCACTACGAACAGAGCAACGCTTCGCACTATCCGGGGGCGATGAATTGCGCGTCGCCCGTCTCCAGCCTGGAGGGAAGCTGCGCCGGTTCACAGCAGAAATCTATCGTGAGGTTGACGGCAATCATGTTCCGCTTGTCCAAGCCATGGCAGATCCTGCCTGTGAGATCCTGTCCGGCCGGAGAATAAAAAGGGACTCTCGCGGCCCGATGATCACGCTGGAGCAGTTGGACAGCGATCTTACGACCGTGAAATGGCGCGAGACGATGCAGGCACCATGGCCACTGGGAAAAGATCCTGGAGGGCCGAGGGTCGCTTTGGTGGATTCCGGACTGGCCTACGATCTTGACATTTTTAGCGATCGACTTGCTCGCGGACCGGATGGAACTCCACTCGGTTTCGATTTCTGGGACAACGATTCATGGCCATATGACGGTGACGTGTCGCGCAATGTCTTTCAGCCCATTCGACATGGGTCAGCCGTCGCATCGGTTCTCGTCCGTGAAGCTTCATCGGCCGCACTGATCCCGCTGCGCTATCCGCGCCCCGACATGTCACGCATGGGCGCGCTTGTTGAATATGCGGCAGCTGCCGGCGCGCGAATTATTGCGATGCCGCTCGGCAGCCGTAAACGGGAAGACTGGCTGACATTCCAATCAGCCATGCAGGCCCATCCGCACGTACTGGCTATCGTGTCGGCAGGTAACGATGGCCGAGACCTCGATGAGAAGCCTCTATGGCCCGCGGCCTTCGATCTGGACAACATCGTCGTGGTGACTTCGGCGGATGCATTCGGAAGACTCGCTCCAGGCTCCAGCTGGGGCCGCTCAACCGTCGATATCATGCTGCCTGCCGAGAACGTCCCTGTCGTCGACTTTCGCGGTGCCAAGGTGCGAGCGTCGGGGACCAGTTATGCCGTCCCCCGGCTCGCAGCCCTCGCAGCTCGAATTCTTGCTCAAGCGCCCGAACTCACAACACAAGACCTCAAGGCGCGTATGTTCGCTCGATCCACGAACAGCCCTTATGAACGCGACATAGTCGCTGAAGGCTGGATACCCGATCCATTGCGCGACTAGATCGCCAGCACTTGGTGGCTCATCTGCGGCGCGGCGCTGGCGGCGGTCGATCAATGAAGCGGCGCGCCGCTTGCGCCTGTCGTGGGTCCGCGGCCAGCAATTTCTGATATGCCGCTTCGGCTAGGTCCGGGTCGCCACCCCAGACGCCGGACTGGACAGCGAACCGCAATGACCCTGGGTCGTTCGGATTAGCTTTCATCAGCCATTTGGCGTGCGGCAGCATCCGGCGGAACCGGCCTGCCAATTGAAGGGAAACAAGCAGCGAGATTCGTGCGTTGATCGAGTTCGGCGTCTGCTTTACAGCGGCTCGTGTTAGGCGGATCGCATCATCATATTCGCGCGCAAAGGCTAACTGACGGCCGGCCTTGAGTAGCAAGCTAGGGTTTTCCGATTTAGAGCAGTATGCTGTCAGCGACGACAAAGTCTCGTCGTTCGGCCGCTCCCCTCGGCGAAGACGTCCGGACTTTTCAAGTGCGGCTTCACAAGCCTCTAAGGCTTCGCCAAGGGTCTTCTGGATGCCTTTTGCACCAGCATTCTTACGGCCCTTCAGCAACGCAGCGATCCCAGCAACGGGCAGCGCCTCATTGCGGCCCTCCCCACCACCGACTGCAATACCGACCAGGCGGCCCTTCTCATCCACTAGCGCGCCGCCACTTACTCCAGGCTGCATTTGCGCTGCGACATGGATACGCCCGAGCGGCGCATCCTTGGCAGGACCTCTCAGAAGACCTCCCGGTTCGAAGACTCGGGCGTGCTTTGTCACGACGTCGGCCCCGACGACAAAGTATGGGCCTTTGGAGAGGGTAGTTTCCCAGGGCGTGGGGCGGAGCACCAAGCCATCTTGCGGCAAGCCATCGATCTTCAGCAATGCAAGATCCCCGCGATATGTAGAAGGAATCACCACCGCCTGGCGGCGCCCATTGGGAGTGTGGACGATCGCCTGCTTCCGGGCGCCAATCGCGTGCCGGTTGGTCACAAGAATGCTGTCACCAATGCGCACCGCGCTTGCCAGCGGATCGTAGCTTTCAATAGCAAAGACTGCCTGTCTCACGTCGCAGACCTGGCGCGGATGCGGGCAGTCCGTTGTCGTCTCTGTGCTGCGGTCAACTGCAACGTTGGCACGGCGCTCGATCGCGAACGATAGCGTTACCGTTTTCGTTTCTCCGCTCCGCGAAAGCTCAACTTGAACGTCCTGCCCTGGGCTCACAAGCGCCAGTGCGGCGATAGCGTCGCGTGGGCTGCGAATGAACCTGCCGCCAATGCGCGTGACGATATCTCCAACTTCTATGCCCGCAGCTTTCGCACGACCCGCCGAGGATACGTCGGCGACATGAACGCCAACAATCGTGGTTAGTTGCCTGCGCGACAGCGGTTTTAGACGCCAGCCCGGAGCGAAATAGCTGACTCCACCGTCATCCATCAATGCCGAAACGACACGCTTGAGTAATCGCGACGATACCGCAAAGTTGACGCCAATATTCGTATCGGCCTTGCCGGCGAAAATGGCCGAGATCATTCCGACAAGCCGACCTTCATCGTCGACCAAGGCGCCGCCGGAACTACCAGGGTTGATGGCAGCATCGGTCTGAACGAAATCCTCGATGGAATTAAATCGAGCGTTGCTGACGTCCACAGCTGAAACCACCCCGCAAGTGACAGAAAGACCCAGGCCGTATGCGTTAGCAATAGTGCAAACCGATTGGGCCAAAGACGGCTCCGGAGCAAACGGTATTGGCGGCAGATCGGCGTCGACGCGCAGTAGTGCGATGTCGCTGGCTTTGTCCCGCCCGACAACTTGAGCCGGAATGATGCGTCCGTCGGCAAGGCGCACGTCGATACGTTTGGCCGGGGCGATGGCATGCAGAGCCGTCGCAATCAGGCCATTGGGCGCGACCACGACACCGCTACCCTCAGGTGCGGTGCGCCGGCGTGCGCTACCTCCAGCGCGGGGTTTGCCCGGCCAGTCCGGAAGAACCGAGACAACCGATTTCTTGGCTTCGAGTATCGTCGCTTGGGCTGATGAGAGCGACCCTGCGGCCATGCCCACTAGCAAAGTAATGACAAAAGTTGTCCGCTGCATTGAAGCTTAACCCCAAAATTTTTTCGCGCCGTATCTCGACGATGTATCCAAGATTTCAGCTGTGCGAACTTGCAGACAATAAGGCCTATGGCCGTCATATACTAATTCACAAGCCAGGAGACACCATCCATACCTGTGGGTCTGACACTGGTTCGCCGGCAAAGGCGCTGGATCACGACTGACCGAAGTCTGAGGATGCACCCAGCTTGGGCAAATGGAACGGGCGTGCATGCTAGGCATGGAATTGGTCGGCGCAAGGCTTCGAATTCAATTGGATTCATGGCGCCTGAGCGCGAACCCGGCGATGAGCGTACCAGCCAGTGCGATAATGCAACCCACGCTGACGTCATAAAGGCGCGTCAGGACGAGCGCGGAAGGCGGTACCGGGCTATCTCGGGCGAGTTCAACGATGAGGATCAAGAACACGGTAAATGCCAGGTAACCGAGTGCAGCGTTCAGTGCGAAGCCGAGCCGCCCAAAAGCCGCCGCGATGGCGGCTAGTGCAACATGCGCCAGTTCATAGTCGCTTGATGCCTGCGCCAGCACGGTAGCAGACGGGACGCCGGCGATCGTGCCAACCATGTAATGAATCACAAGTCTCAGGCTCACCAAGCCTTCAGGTCGCATAACGACAATCACGGCGAAGGTCGCCCAGTAAGGGTTTTTCACGCCAAGCTGTTCGGCTGCGAACAGCGAGAATGCACACGCACCCGCATAGCAAATGGCAAACCACAGCCCGGCATCAGTGCTGGCCAACGCCCGTCTGGCTCCGGCGCTCCAATCCATGAACTTCTCGTCGGGTGGATTGTCATACATAAGCCAGACTGCGTATGCGGCGCCGATCGCGCTAGCCCCGCCGAGCAGGACTGCCAAAATAGCGACGGGATCGGCAATCTGCATGCCGACACCTGCCGCGGTCGCTAGCGCCGTAAAGCGCGCAACCGCCGCAATTCCTGGATGCGAGTTGCACACCCAGCCGGCGATAAACGCCGAGATGACGATGAGCGTTTCGTCCGCCAAGGTCGTCCCGCCGAACAAGTCTCCGACGCATCCCCCGAGCAGCATAAAGACTGTTGTCAAAGCCATCGTCCCGGCGCGCCCACGACGCGACCGGCCGATGTCGGAAAGCGAAACGAAAAATGCCGTCGCGCCTCCTGCAGCGGCCGCGGTACGGTGACCCGCGAGCGCGAAACCGAGAAGTGGCAGGCCTACCGCGATCGCCACTCGCACGAATAGCAGCGCGGAGATTTGCGAGGCGTCAATGCGGAATAGATCGCGATGCCAGTTTTCAGAAGTCATGCGTACAAAGAGTTTCAATGCTCGTGTCAAGAGCTGCTTCAATGCAGAGCATTAGGCTAACATGAGGAATGGAACAGGTTATTTCACAAAGGCAGCGATGGTGCACAAAAAAGCCGGGACCGGTGTCAAGCACCTAGTCCCGGCCGAGCTACCCAATAGTGGACATCACTGTCCAGACGGGAGGGGTGGAACTGCCGTACAAATCGAGCGCCGATGAAGGAGCCGAGCAGTCCCACCGACGTGCTTAGCAGTTTGCATCAGTTGCCGCATGCCCAACGTTTGCTCGTCCACAATTCGCGTCGGTTGTACACAGGCTGTGACGAACAAAACGGCACTGCAGTGATCATGGGGACGCGCAGCACTAACCCTGCAGCACTGTCAATGCAGGCTCTTGCTGCCGACAACCTGCTTGATCGACATATTGCTGCTGCTCTTCCAGGATTTTCTCCCGGCACCTGCCTCAGGCCGAGCATTCTCCTGAGCTTCATTACGAGCATAACAGCAGTGGTTGCACCGCTTTTGTTTTGACTGAAGAGATCTCGCGCGGGTCTCGGTTGTTTCTTTTAAGGGACGGGGTTTGACGTGATGACAAATCGGTATCGGATTGGGTTTGACCGCAGGCGGTTTCTGCTCGCCGGAGGAGCGGCTTCGCTTGCCCCCTTAATCGTTGGCTGGACCAAACCGAACCGCGTTGCTGTTGGCACGCCCAATTCAAAGATGAAGCCCGGCGACTACGTCTGGGATCCTGGCCTCTCACCCTCGGGTGAAGTTGTTATTATTGTCTCGATTCCAGAACAGATCGTCCATGTCTATCGGGGCGGCGTCGAGATCGGCAAAGCAACATGCTCGACGGGTCGAAAGGGTCACTCCACGCCAACCGGTGTCTTCGTGGTCCTCCAAAAAGACGAAGATCACGTTTCGAGCACCTATAAGGGCGCGCGGATGCCCTACATGGAGCGCCTGACGTGGCGTGGCGTTGCCCTGCATGCTGGTAACCTGCCCGGTTATCCTGCTTCTCACGGCTGCATTCGACTGCCATATGATTTTGCGAGCCTGCTATTTGGCGTTTCGCATCTTGGCGTGGCCGTCATTGTTGCCGATGACCACAGTGAGCCGATCGAAGTCATCCATCCGACGACGTTCCTGCCGTCGGTGGCCGCTGAGCAGGCTGCCAAAGTCGTCGCGAAGGCTAAAGCCAAGTCGTTACCGCCAAAGCGGCGCAATCTCGGGGGGCAACGTCCGACCAAGGTCGTCGTCAGCATGCCGGATCGGAAACTCTCCATTTTGGAGGATGGCAATATCGTGGCCGAGGGCCCCTTGTACGTGAAGGACCCGGAAAACATCGTAGGTAGCCACATGTATGTTTTACGGGGCGCCGATCGAAATGGCGCTGCCCTGCGATGGACGGCCACAAGTTTCCGGCACACCGCGACGGAGCCTGGAAATCAGATCTCTCCGGATGCGGTAATCGCCCGATTGTCGACAGACGATCGAACGGCCAATCAGCTGCACGAGCTCATGCATCCTGGTTTGACGATGCTCATCACCGATCGGCCCGCGCAGAGCGATACGCGAAGCAAGCGAGGCTTTGTAATAGCGACACACGACAATCCTGAAGGTTGGGAAACGACAGTATTCGAACAGTGACCGGCATTGAGATGCATCGCGGCTGCTCGAAGCACTTTGTCGCCAGCCAATCCCTAATTTCGATATGAATGGGTATGGGAAGGCACTTCCGCATGCGCATCTCGGATTTTGACATACTTGTTATACCGGGCTGGCTCGGAAGCGAGCCGGACCACTGGCAGTCGCGTTGGGTGCGCGATATCGATTCGGCAAAATTTATCGATGAAGAGAGCTGGACGGCTCCCGACAAAGACGAATGGGCCGAAAGCATTATCAAAGCAGTTGCTGCCACGTCGCGTCCCACCGTCTTTGTCGCGCACAGCGTTGGTGTGATCGCGGTGGCGCATGCTGCTGGTGGGCTATCGAAGGATGCTGTTGCCGGAGCATTTCTCGTGTCCGCTGCGGACGTTGAAAATGCGCAAAGCTGGCCCGTCACGCAGGGCTATTCTTGGCCCGATGAAGGTTTTGGTTTCAGGCCCATCCCTCAGTCGCCGCTGCCATTTCCCGCCGTCCTGATAAGCTCTTCCGACGACCCCTATTGCCGGCAATCCCGCGCAAGGCAATTCGCCACTGCCTGGGGCTGTGACTTCGCGGACGTAGGTCATAAAGGCCATATTACGGCTGCTTCAGGCTTTGGTCCCTGGCCCGACGGATTGGTTCGTTTCAATGACTTTCTGGCTCAGCTTTCGCCATGAGCGCCGGATGTTGCCGGGCCCGTTTGCCTGCACGCGGGTAGCATTTGCGCAGTCATCAGGAGATTGTCGACAAGGCAAACGTGAACAGAATGTCATTACCGATTTGTCAGTGCCGTTTTCGGCCGGTGCGTGCTAGCTAAGGAGCCGCCGGGTGGCTTCGGACCCCGTCCGGCGGCCCCTGTGTTCTGTTGCTTCTCTACTTCGCGGTTGGGCTGCAGCACAGGGGCTCACCATTTTTGATGGATCATTCATCCCGAAGCTCGCCATTGATGTCGATGGTCCGTTGGGGCTCAAGTCACGTGTTTAGCTTGCAGGCGTCCTTTGGCTGTGACCTGCCGGGGCCTGATCTCAAGACCTCCTGCGTACGAGCACAAACTAGCCTCGTCCACTACCCCTCGTCTGGAACGCTTTGTAGGATGCGCCAGCGATGAGTATGACGCCTAACGCGGCGGCGTAGGAAGAAAACACCATCTTCGCCGTTGCCGGTGGCAAGGCTTCGAGGGCCAAAGCATTAACGAATACGCCAACTACCGCGCCGAACCAAAGAGTAGAAAGTAGTGGCCAGCCCTTGAAGTATCCCAGCGCCATGGAAGCGCCTATGGCCGGCAGTATTATGCCCCAACCAACAATCAAGGCCACGAAAGTAGTCCCCTCGTCCATGGGAAGTTCCCCCTTCAGGTTTCGTTCGCGCGAAACGCTGCGAGCGCATCGCACGGCGTAACCTCCTCTCCCTGCAAGCCATTAATTATGATTCTTTTGTCGTCAATTTGACGCACGGCCATAACCGTCAAATTCTGCTCGCTCGCAGCCGCGATGAACCAAGAAGTGCCCTTCGGCCAATCAGCTCAATCTCTCTCGTGAGCACCCATGGAAAACAAGGACGTTTCCGTGCCAGTGTTGTGGTTGCATCCAACCCGAAACAGAGTCGAACGCTTGCTCAGCCAACGCCGCCTGTTTCTTGAGGCACAGTGATACCTGCCGAATTAACTTAGCAATTCCAGCACATTCGTTTCTTTCCAGGAGCCGGGAAGACCATGCTGGATATAGTCAATTTGCCAGAGGAGCGACTGAATTATCATCGCGATCCGGTCGTCCGCTACTCCAGGAAGCCCTCGCTCGCTGTAGATATTCTCTCCGTCGCCAGCGCGACGCCGAAGTACAAGATCTCCCAGGTCGAGGCATTCGAACGTGTGAAGCGAGTGTCTGATACATTTGCCTGCCGTTAGGCAAATTACACCGGCTCGGCCATCGAAACGCGCTATTCCTGCGTGCCCCCCGATTGGTGCGAAAAGCCTCATGGCTGGGGCGAGCGCGTGGCCGTCTACCAAAAGGAGGCGCTGGCGCTCCTGGAAGACGTGGCCACAAGATCAGTCGCGGAGGCCGGGCTATCGCTGCAGGACATCAACGTTATCATGACGAACTCAACGACCGGAATGGCCGTACCGAGCATCGACGCTTTGCTGATAAACCGGCTGAAGCTCAAGCAGACCGCGACACGGCTGCCGATCTTTGGCTTCGGCTGCAGTGGGGGAGCAGCTGGGCTCGCTTGTGCTGCTCAGCTTGCCAAGATGATGCCCGGCGCGAATGTGCTCTTTCTGACCATTGATCTTTGCAGTTTGGCTGTCCGTGCCAACGACCACAGTCTGACGAATTTCGTTGCCGCCGCTCTTTCTGGCGATGGCGCTGCAGGCGTTGTCCTGAAGAGCGCCGCCGCCGGCGACCGGTCTGGCCGCTCGTCGGGATCGCCGCCGCCGATCGTCGCGACCGGTGAGCATCTTTGTCATGACACCGAGGACTATCTCGGCTTGGACATTAAGGACGATGGGTTTGGCATGGTGCTGAGTGCCCAGCTGCCGAGTTTGGTACGGGCCAACCTGGGGCCATCGGTTTCCGATTTTCTCAACCGGCACGATCTATCGCTGATGGATTTTGATGGCTTCCCTTTCCATGCGGGTGGCCGCAGGATTCTGGAGAACGCCGAAGAGATTCTAGGAGTGGAGCGTGAGCAGGTGCTGCACGCTTGGAACGTCATGCGCGACTATGGAAACATGTCGTCTGCAACGGTTCTGTTCGTGCTCGAAAGAGCGATCGCTGCGGGAGAACAAGGGCGTCACCTGATGGCGGCGTTCGGTTTCGGGTTCTCCGCCCACTTCGTGGTTGTCGACCTATGAAGACCTTTGCCTCCACGAGCCGAAACACCACCGGTTTCTCCACTCGCTTCGCCCAGCCGGCGTATTAGAAACCCAACAAGGTTAGAAGACTGGGGTTCTGCGGCGGTGCCTTAAATTCTGACATGGCAACCGACACCTCTGAGTAGAGTTCTGGCAACCATTTGGGTTGCTTTGATTGGTACTTCGGCAGTCCCTTCTTCTGGCGAAAATCGGTCGGCGCGATGATCAGCTTTACGTTCGACATCCCAATGCTGGCGGCAAGCACGAACAGTTCCTCAGCAGCATCGTCTCCGACTGCCAGGCACCCCGCGGATGAATTCTTGCCATGGATCATAATATCGCCGCCCAGGTCTTTGCGTCCGTCCTTTCGCGCCATCTTGCGATCGAAGGCGTTCGGATAGTTGACCCGCAATGAGACGTGATAGCGACTATTGGGGTTTAGGAACGTAATGCGGTAGACACCTTCCGGTACCTGCTTGTCACCGCGGCGCAATTTGGGGCCAGCGCCGCCGCTAGCTGCAAGGACGGAATAGCGATCGATGAACTTCCACTCACCATCTTCCGGCCGGGCAAAAAGCTCAATATGCTTGGTATCCTTTATCGCGACGAGAGCGATATCAGCAGGCGGCCAAACAGCATTTGCGGCTTCAAACTTCTTGGCAATGCGCTTTGTCGCCTTTGGCGAAATCTCCTTTAACCGCTCCTTGAGTGTGTAGCGCCGGGATCGCTTACGTTTCGTGCCCCCCTCTTTCTTCAAACGGTGGCGGGATGCCAGCTTGCGGCCTGGACCCTTCGAACCGGGCGCGGCTCGAGTTTGCACTTCGGTGGACCAGGATTCAGGCAGGGCCGCCCCTTCCAATGTCTCGACCGACCAGGGGAGGTCGCTTGAGGGGGACATTATGTGAGGGTGTACTTCGTCGGGCACGTAGGAGAAGCGCAGGGAATGAACCACCTCAGCCGGAGCGGGTTCCGGTATCACCAATTGCGGAGGCGATTGTTCCAGCAGGTGATCGGGGCTCGCGGCAAGAGTCTGGTTGCCTGGGTGATTGAGCGCAAGCGTTACAGCCGCGCTCGAAAGGACACCAACCAACCCAATGGAAATCAGAACAATTCGCTTGTTCAATCTCGTTCTCTTCTGCATGTGCAATTTTGAAGTCATTGGCCAATGCAGAGCATGACCGATTCGCTCCTGCTGTTGGAGCCAATCGGCGCCGATGAAGCTGAATTGATCGATTGTTATTGGGAAGATGTGTTTGTCGAGGTGTTTACAACTCGCATTCGAATCGTAATGCGCGCGGTTTGCTTGCCCGCTCCTCGGATTCTCGTTCAAAATTTGGCAAGACCGCTTTCTGCTTCAGGAACAGTGGGCTTCATGGTTTGGCCGAGGCTGCAAGGCAGATGGAAGGAAGTGGAATCAAGTCGCGACCGGGTTGCTTAAAGGCGCACAATCATGCCAGGCACGTCCACTAGGAGCCAACGGCGGAGGGCTGTCCAGATGGCAAGCCGGGCGATGTGAAATGACCTTGCTGGATTGGCTGGTCGTCGGCGGATATGGCGTCACGGTTCTTCTGCTGGGGGCGTTTGCCGGCGGCCGGGCTGAAAGCGACACCGATTATTTCCTGGCTGGGAGGAAAGAAGGCTGGGCTCCGGTGGCGGCATCCACCTGGGCGACCAAGTTGTCCGCGCTGACCTTCATAGGCGTTCCTGGCGCGGCTATGGCCGGAAACTTCGCCTACGCCCAACTGTGGATCGGCTCCTTTCTTGCAGCCTACTTTGTTGCAGCCGTATTCATCCCGGAGTTTTACCGCCTGCGCGTTTCGACGGTGTACGAGTATCTCGGGCGACGGATCGGACCGCGGGCTCGGATCGGAGGGACGGTTATCTTCATCGTCAGCCGGTGCCTTGCCAGTGCGGTAAGACTTGCAGGTTGCGCGATTGCCGTATCGGTCTTTTTCGAGCTTGCGCTTGTGAACGCAATTTTGCTCATCGCCGGATTGGCCGCCGCGTACGTAATGACAGGCGGCCTGCGGGCGGTAATATGGACCGACGTCCTCCAGCTCATACTGTTCCTGACTGGGGCTGCCGCAGCGATAGCGTTCGTCATCTGGACGTTACCTGGCGGAGTTTTGCAAATTGTCGAAACGGGCGCCGCGGTCAACAAATTCCGCGTCTTTGATTTCAGCCTCGACTTCGCCGACCCGACGACCTTCTGGATGGGAAACCTGTTCGCGTTTGTCCTGGGTTTGGCAACCGGAGGCACTGACCAGGATGTCGCCCAACGTGCACTTGCCTGCCCGAACACAAAGCAAGCGAGAGTCGCGATTGTAACGGCGGGCGCGGCGGACCTGTTTAGTACGCTCTTGTTTTTGAGTGCCGGTGCGGCGGTTTTTGCGTACTACCAAGCCCTGCCTCAGGAGGCCGTTACGAATCTGATGGCGGACAGCCGGTTTGACTATGTTTTCCCTCATTTCATCCTGCACGAGTTGCCGGCCGGCCTGCGCGGTCTGCTCGTTGCGGCATTGCTGGCCGCCGCCATGTCATCACTCGATTCAGCATTGAGCGGGCTGTCGTCGTCGGCGTACTTCGATCTGGGGCTGACACACGGGAACGAACCAGGGAACATTTCTCAGGGTCCCCGCGTCCTGGTTGTCGCTTTCGCAATCGTGCTCGCGGGCCTTGCAATCGGCTTCGGGTCGCAACCATCAATACTCTGGTTTGGCCTGCAAATCATGGGCTACACCTATGGCGGCCTCCTCGGCTTGTTTATTGTCGCGTGCTGTTTCCATAGGTCCGCAAATGACTCGCTGAGCATATTTGCCGCCATGAGTAGCATTGCCGTTGTGGTGATCCTGACGCAGTGGGGGATCGGATTTGGTTTCTCTCCGGTGCCATGGCCGTGGGGCGTTGTAATCGGGGCGTCATGGACCTGCGCGATTATCCTTGGTGCAGCAGCACTAGGCTTGCGCGATCGGAAGCTTTGAACTCGATCAATTTGAAAGCTCCCGACTTAAACCAAAGGGGCAAACGCAAAAAACACGCCGCAATGCCGATCTCGCCGACCGGCTTGGCTTAATCGGGCGGCGCCTAACAATCTGCGGGCCGGATGCTCACGAAGGTGCTGGACCGCCGACGGGATTAGGAGATAGTTTTGAAGCGAGTAAATTTGAAGATCACCAGTTGATTGCGAGAGAGGTGGGAGTATGGGCGGCTGGTTGCGACTTGGTTTCGGGCCCCCGTGTCCGAACTCCGTCGGCCGGACGATAGCTCTCGTTGGCGTCTCTGTTGTTCTGGGCTCCTGCTCACTGGCCGAGGCACCGCTGCTGCATCCAAGCGGACCGATTGCTGAGGCACAGCGCAACCTGCTGTTCGAAGTCTTTGCGCTAATGCTGATCGTCGTGATCCCCGTGTTCGTCATGGCGATCTGGTTCGGCTGGCGGTATCGCGCCTCTGCAACTCAAAGCGCCTTTGATCCCGATTGGGAGCGTGCACCGGTTCTCGATGGACTGATTTGGGCGTTGCCGGCGGCAATCATTGTCATTCTCGCCATTATGGTTTGGCGCAGCACGCATCAGCTTGACCCCTATCGATCGCTTGCAGCCGCGGGCGGTAGCACTGAGGTGCAGGTCATCGCGCTCGATTGGAAGTACGTTTTTCTCTACCCGAAAGAGGGTATAGCCTCTGTCAACGAGCTGGTCTTCCCCGCCGACAAACCCGTGCAGTTGGTAATGACATCGGACTCGGCCATGACGTCTTTGCTGATCCCGGCCTTGGGCGGTCAAGTCTATGCAATGGCCGGCATGGCCACGCGGCTCAACTTGTTGGCGGACGGGCCAGGTCGGTTTGAGGGAAGAAACGCGCTCTACAATGGTGACGGTTTCGCCGATCAGACTTTTAGCGTTCGCGCGGTGACCGAGTCAGAATTCGCCGAATGGATCGCTTCAGCCAAGCACGCCCCGGATCTGGACGCAGCCGCCTACAAAGAACTGTCGCTGCCGGGCGTTTTGAAAAAGCCGATGCAGTATTCGCAATTCGCATCGGGTTTCTTCCAATCGATACTCGATAAGTACGCAAGCCCGCTGAAGATGCAGCAGACGCCTCGTTACCCTTGAGCCAGGCGAGTAGAATTGGAGTATTTGCATGTTCGGCCGCCTGACCGAGGACGCCCTGCCTTTTTACAGCGAGATCGCTATGGCCGGCGCTGCCGTGACCGTCGGCGGCGGGCTGTTCGTCATCGCAGTCGTGCTGTGGACCGGTTCACTCTTATATCTGTGGCGCAACTGGCTAACTTCGGTCGATCATAAACGCATCGGCATCATGTATGTGGTCGTTGCCCTCGTGATGCTCTTGCGCGGATTTGTCGACGCGCTGATGATGCGCGCGCAGCAGGCCATGGCGATGAATAGCGGCGGCTATCTGCCGCCCGAGCACTTCGACCAGATCTTTTCCTCGCACGGCACGATCATGATCTTGTTCATGGCGATGCCTTTTCTAACCGGGCTGATAAATTTTGTGATGCCGCTGCAGATTGGCGCGCGGGATGTCGCGTTTCCGAGGCTCAACTTAATCAGTCTGTACTTGACCGCTGCAGGGGCGGGTCTCGTGCTGATATCGCTGGTCATCGGTAGGTTCTCCACTGCCGGCTGGACCGGCTATCCGCCCTTTTCGGAGACCGAGTTCAGCCCCGGTGTTGGTGTTGACTATTGGATCTGGGCGTTGGTCGTCAGCGGAGTAGGAACGACGCTCACGGGCATCAATTTCATCACCACCATCGTTAAGCGCCGTGCGCCGGGCATGACCTGGATGCGGCTGCCATTGTTTGCTTGGACGGCACTTTGCGCGAGCATTTTGATCGTCTTTGCGTTTCCAGCACTCACGGTGGCGGGAGCGATGTTGGCGCTCGACCGTTCCGCCGGATTCCACTTTTTCACCAATGACGGTGGCGGCAACGCGATGCACTTCGCCAATGTCCTTTGGATGTGGGGGCATCCGGAGGTCTATATCCTGATCCTTCCAGCCTTTGGCGTGTTTTCGGAGATTGTCGCGACGTTGTCTTCAAAGCGTTTGTTCGCGTACAATTCGTTGGTCTTTGCGACTGTCGTAATTGCTCTGCTTGCCTTCACGACGTGGCTGCATCACTTTTTCACGATGGGCGCTGGAGCGAGTGTGAATACCGCTTTCGGCATCACCACAATGATTATCGCCGTGCCGACGGGTGTGAAGGTATTCGATTGGCTGATGACCATGTATCGGGGGCGGATTCGCTATCAGACGCCGATGCTTTGGACGATGGCGTTTCTGGTGACATTTACTATCGGCGGCATGTCAGGAGTCCTGCTCGCCGTGCCGGCTGTCGACTACACTTTGCACAACACCACGTTCTTGGTTGCGCATTTCCATAACATGGTGATCCCCGGCGCGTTGTTCGGCTTTTTCGCCGGCTATGTCTACTGGTTCCCAAAGGCCTTCGGTTTTCGGCTTGATGAGCGTTGGGGAACGCGCGCCTTCTGGTTCTGGGTGACGGGGTTCTACCTTGCATTCATGCCGCTATATGCGCTCGGACTGATGGGCATGGTCCGGCGCCTGCAACACTACGATAACCCGGACTGGCAACCCTATTTAATTGTTGCTGCTATTGGTGCCGTGTCGGTTCTCTGCGGAATCATTTGTATGGCAATCCAGTTGTGGGTCAGCATTCGCGATCGAGATCGGTGGGCGGATACGACGGGTGATCCGTGGAACGCACGGACGCTGGAGTGGTACAGTTCCTCGCCGCCGCCAGCTTGGAATTTTGCCAGCTTGCCGAAGATCGAGGGAACCGATGCATTCTGGCGGCTCAAGGAACGCGGAGAGGCGTATCGCGAAGACGAAAACGTTGGCGCGATCTCTTTGCCGACGAATTCGAACGACGGCATTGTTTATGGCGCGCTGGCCTTTGTCTTTGGCTTCTGCATGGTTTGGCACATCTATTGGCTGGCCCTGCTTTGCCTCGGTGCGATCGTGGCACATTTGATCGTCAGCTCATTCCGCCATCCTACCGAAGAGGTGATACCCGCCAACGAGGTGGCCCGTCACGAGCAAGAGTGGAAGACGGCCGCGCGCGCCGGTTCACGCTACGACGGCGACCCGCTCTGCGATTACCGGACCGTTTTGAGAAAGGTGCCCGCACAATGAGCGAGGTGGATGCCAAAACGTTCGATGAGTCAGAAGAAAGAGCTTACGGCTTCTGGTTGTTTCTCATGAGCGATGCGATTCTGTTTTCGCTGCTCTTCGCAACCTACGCCATCATGGTGACGGCCACCGACAACGGCCCGGACCGGACGGAAATATTCGGCTACTGGCGGACCGCGGCCAACACCGCGCTCCTGCTGTGCAGCAGCTTGACAATGGGCCTCGCCTCGATCGCCATACGCGAGGACCGCAAATCCACCGCGTTCCAGTGGATCTTTGTGACCATGATCCTGGCGCTGGCCTTTCTAGTACTGGAAATCCAGGAATTCGCGGGGCTGTTCGCCCAAGGTGCCGGACCGGATCGCAGCGGCTTTCTCTCTGCCTATTTCACACTCGTCGGCACACATGGCGCCCACGTAACCGTCGGCCTGATCTGGATGGCGGTACTGTGTGTGCATCTCGCATTGAGGCCGATTGGTCCGGTGATCCAGTCGATCACCGAGCGCCTGACGATGTTCTGGCATCTCGTCGGAATCGTCTGGATCGGCATCTATTCCATGGTCTATTTGCCGGGGCTTTATCAATGAGTGACGTCAAACGGCATCAGCGTGAAGTTCGCAACTACCTGGTCGGTTTTGGCCTGGCAGCTTTGCTCACGATCATTCCTTTCGCCATAACCGCCGCGGGCGGGCTTTCGCGAACCTGGTTTGATTTGGCGATCCTACTGGCGGCGGTTGTTCAGGTGCTCGTGCATTTGCGCTACTTCCTGCATATCGATCTGCGCCATACCCCGCGCGAAAACCTTCTGGCACTTGGCTTCACGGGTGTCTTGATTGTCATCATGATCGGCGGCACACTTTGGATCATGGGCAACCTGACCTCCCGCATGATGGGGACTTAGACGGCCGCCAGGCTCTCCTTACTTGAGAACTTTTCACCCAGGCGGAAGCTGCCGGCGTACCTTTCGGTGACGTCATCGAACCGATCTAATTTCCGAAACGGTGAGATTCCAGGGCCTGGCTCCACTGCCGTAGAGGATTGCTCGCGATCTGCACCGGTTGTTTGTTCGAGGCTTCTATCAACCTGACATCCAACGGTTGTGATCTGATGAGGCGATCTTCGAAGCAAGAGCCAGCCGGTAATAATGCACCCACAGCAGGCTCGATGATTGTCGGCCAGACAGCACTGAAAATCGCGACGAGCAATACGCTGACAACGATCATTGGCTCCCACCACCGTGGGCGGCGTCGCCAAGTGAAGCTTCCAGTCTCTTGAAGGGCGATATGGTGGAGCGATGTCAACCGCGAACTCCGCCTCGTTTTCGACCTGCATAGTGGTAGCTCAGGCCGCACTCACCACGAAGGACGTCAAACCGTTAAGCCTAATGGTTGCCGCGGGCTCGATCGCGACGGGCGCCATCGCGGACGCTAACGCGCACTGCACCGTTGCGCATGACACCTTCCACCTCGAGCACTTGATGACGCAGTGCAGGCTTCTCTGCCTTCAGCTCTTCATCACCAAGCAAGCCCTGGGGGCATCCTTCCGCGAAATGCGCGGAGCACGGATTCAATAATCTATTTACTTAAAAAAGTTACCCTAGGTCACCAATCGCCTCGCCCTCCGCCTCTGTTCAGGGTTTGACCCTATCGTTGTTGAGGCGTTGGAGCTTTGGAGCACGCAAGCGCGATCCTGTTGGTTCGTTTTCGCGTGATGCGGGTTGGACGCCACCATTCAATTTGGTGACCATGTAAAGTAATGTGAGAGTAAAGTATGAAACGCGTTTTGGGATTTGCGTTAGTTCTTTTCGGCGTGGCGATGATGTACACGCCGGTATCAGCGGGTGACTTCAATCGGGAACATGTTCACCGCACTGGTGCGAAAAGCCACTCCTATCGACAACCAAGACATTATCGCAGAGGACGGGGCGCCAAGCGTCGCGGCTTTTATTCGTATACGTATAGGGACACCCTGCCGACCTATCATAATCCGCCAACTCAGGGAGCCCCTTTCGATAGTGGCTTCTTCTTTGATTCCGCGATCCGGCCAAATGGCGGCAACTCGCCATATATGAACTGAGCGCTGCTCGCCGGGATCGTGGAATGAGGCGGCCTCGGCTCGCCCTCGTCCCCTGGCACTGAGCAGTAACGCTCAGCGCGGTGCCCTCAATGAACGATCAGTCAAGCCGGACCATTCAGTGGGCGCAGGTCAATGCTGGCTATGCGCCCGCCTTATGAGTGGGACCGGTAATACGCCCCGCGAGGCAGCAACGCTGTCGCTCGACGGCGGTGATGGCACGGCGGCTTCTGATAACAGCCCTAATGCAGTGTCCGGCCGATGAGACGCAGGCCACACAATGTCGGATGCCATTGCTGCCCCTCTCGCCTCAGCAAACCTCTCTCAACAAGCTGCTCAGCGACCGACAAATGGAAAGGTGGTAGATAGCTGATTGGCTTCATGGCCGACAGCTCGAGCAACGCATAATCGTTCTCACCTAACCCATACATGATGAAAATCCCTCCGCTACGGTACGACCAGTCCTGGTGTCTGACCTGCGACCTCCTGTAGGTCTGCCCATTCAGCTCAGGCGCAGACAAACTCTGGCAATAAAAGATTTCGAATGCTAGTCATCGTTTGTGCTTATCGGCACCACTGTGGCTGCACCACATCATGCACACGATTGACGGAAGGTCTTATGCGCGGATTGCAGCATGGGACAACGCTCACGGCGTGAAGATCGATTGCTCAAGCGTGGCGTCTCGCGCCAGATATTGAGTGGCTTGAATGCGACAATGCGTCTCGGCACCAACGCTGCTGGATGTCGTCGCGACGCGATTGACACCGGCAAGAAACGGGCCGCCCATTGAGGTCGAACGGCCCTTTTGCGTCCGACAAATGGAGTAGGGAATTCTTGCCGACGCCAGCAAAAGTTGTCACGCATTTGTGCCGCGCGTGCGGCGCAGTTGTGGTCTTGTTCCGGCTTTGAACATGCGCCTTCTGGTCCGTTTCGGCAGTCCTGCGGCGCTATATTGTTCCGGCTTCAAGTCCATCTGGGGCAGCTGGTCGCCGCTATTTCAAGGCGGTTCTTGATCGGCGCAACCGGCGCGCCCGGCGCTGTGGATTACCTGCGTGGTGTCTACTAGTCGTCACAAATGAAAGTCAGAAGAACCATGTTTCCAAGACTTTCCACGCTTAGGCTTGGAGGCGTGAGGGGCCAAGAACAACGGCCCCGAAACGGATGGCGGGCACCACCCAGGGGTGCTGCCCGCTAATCGCCACACAGCCCGTTCTGAAGGATGCCCCGTCCCGCTCCCCGCGCGGATTTCAAGGCATCTAGGTCGCCGGGGATCCCCGCTCCCCGGTACCTTTAAACTAGCACCCAGGTGAGAGCTCCGGTAGCTACCGCGTGCTCAATCCCGCTACGCCGTTGTTGTTACAACACCCGTGGTCCGCTGATCCCCGAATAATGCCGGTGTGGCCCGAGCGGTGAGGTCTATGATTAGTAATCACTAATTGTGATCATCGCCCCCACTTTTGCTTCAGCTCTCAGCAATCGCTCCGTAACCGATTTCCCAAAGGGCCGCCGCGGCGGGGCGAACCACGCCGTGCACGAGCTCAGCGCATAGGTCCTCGAATACCACGCATTTGCCGCCCGGCCCACGCGGCCTGGCGCAGTTCATCATCCAGGATCAGCCGGTCCAGTAGCCGCGGATCACCGATGTCGAGTTCAACAACAAGCTCGCCCGTCGACGTAATGCGTGTCGACATCGCAACGTGATGTTCTCCAAAAGCGATCTGCTGGTGGGCAACTTCCAGCCCCTTTCGGTGCTGTAGCACGGCGCGTAAAGCCAGCACGGCGAGCTTGCGAACATAACCGCCGACAGCTTCGACGAGCGGGTGGGATGACAGGAACAAAAAGGGAAGGTAAACGCGGTTTATGGGCGGCTCCTTTGCAGACAACCAGGCGCGTGCCGGCACGGCGTCAAGGGCAATGCTGCCAGCGAGGTGCAGTACCCGATTGTTTCTCTTATGAGAAGCGGCGGATCGAGCTGGTTACACTCAACGGTTTTGATGGCAGCGCGCATTCACTTGAATGATTGTCGCGAACCTGCAAGCTCAACGCAGAGCTAGAGTGGAAACAAAACACGCTCCTGCCAGGTCCTCTGTGTTGAAAACGCCCGCACAGATTTCCGCCTTTGAAGGGAGCGGATACGAAGCCGCCGAGAACGTTGCGATCGCTTGCTTCCACGCCGCAGGCTAGCCTTTTTGGCCTTTTTCGCATCGGCAAGCGACGGGCTTTGTGTGCGAGGAGCACGCGGATGTGGGCCGGCGGCCGTTTTGTCTCCGTTCGTTTTGCCCCAAGTTTCGCGCCGCGCGAGGAACGCACGGAGGTCTTCCTTTTGGTGAGCACTAACGCTCTCCGCAGCAGCAAAACCGTCAGCAGTTGGTTTGGCCTGTGCTTGAGAGTGCGGCAAGGCAGATGCCGCTGATTTTGATGGCGCCTTCCCCCAAGATTCGCGCTCAGCGAGAAGCGCTACCAATGCAGCATTAATCTCGGACTTGGAATTAGCGATCCGTTGATTTGGCAAATTGACGTCGGTGGCAATGTCTTCGCCGCCGGCTGAATTCAGGGCATCCTCAGAAGCATCAGGGCTTTTCGCTGTCTTACGGGATTGGGTCTTTGATGACCCCAGACCTTCGCCGCGCCAGCTTTCGCGAACCCTGAAAAGTTCTTCCAGGCTATCTACCGACAAAGCTATAATTGCACTATTCGCTGGTTCGGTGGCCATTGCAGTCGGAACGCTCTTGCGAGTGCCGGATGTCTCTACGACTGTGCCGGCGACAGACAGAGTATCCGCGGTCGACTTCGTAGGGTAGCCCCCCCAGGTCTCGCGCCGTGCGAGATACGCCACAAGAGCGGCATCATTCTTCGATTTGGAGGTTGCGGCGGTTTCATTCGACGCGAGCGAACCACTTGAGTTCCCGGTAGTATTCGGCTCTGCGATCGCAACGCCAAGTGTCACAGCCTGCGATAGGTCTGCCACGGCTGGCGACGGCAAATCTTCAGGGTTGTCTGTGCGGACCTCTGCAAGACTGCTCGACAAGCGGCCGTTGCGGTAAGAACAGCAGGACTCGTGACCGGCGTGCACGCTCAACTGCGCCACGCCGCAGTCGGTTAAAGAGGCGGCGGATGACAGCAGTTGTTGGGGCACGACTCGTGTCGGCGCGTGATTTGCTGCGGTCACAACGGTGAGTGCAAAGCACCACCCGATCATTACAACTCGGAAAAACATAACACGGCACCTTTGCTTTTGACACACCACTTATAGCTTGGGTAATCTTAAGTTTTTCTTTTTACGGCATTCAATTATTTTAAGGAGTGTGAAACTTTTGCGCTTTGGTTCGGGTGCTTTGAGTTCAATTATGCTGATGCAAAAAATACTGGAAAAGTTCCTTAGGAAGATTTGGTGCTTATTTCTGGAAGCGCAGCGGGAAAATGGCGCGACTATAAAACTAGTCAAATTTGAGGTCAGCCATTATTCGGGCGGTAATCGCTACAATAAGCCGGGCATGGTTCGGTTCGTGGCTGGCTTTTGCCCATTGGATCGTTAGGGTTGCCCGAATGGATAAGAAGTCGGTGTGTTTGGCCGTCCGTAGGTCGAGGCCTGGGCTGCCGGGAAAGTCCAACCAATCGGGAAACAGCAATTCGGCGGCGCCTTGTTCGTCGCGCCGGCGAGTCGGGACCCGCAGTGCCGTACTCGCGTGCTAGGCGGCTCCCCAGTTGACGCGGCTCAGCCTCTGCGTTGAACGAGTACTTTGAAGGGCGCGCGCTTCGGGTCGAGAAAAACGAGGCGGAAGATGGCCGCGCAGCACAACGTCAGGCTGGTGTGCAGGTCCTTGGACTTGCTAATTATTACAAGCCGATCTCGCGCCCGGAGGTGTTTGATCGTTGAACATTTTCTGCAAATCGCGAAGTGAATGGAAACCTGCCCGACGGGCGATTTCATAATCACGTGGAGCTGCGACATGGCCAATGGCATATAGCCACAGTGTCGTGCCCGAGGCGATCACAACCGCGCCTACCCAGAAATTGGCGAAGCCTACTGCGTCGAGCAACAGCACAACACTCAAGTATAGCGCGTAAGTCAATCCCGTGACCGCTACAATTGGTAGCCCGACAAAAAAGCCTCTGTTGAGCGTATCGAAGAACCGCTCCCGTCGTCGAATATTCTGCGTCATCTCATTTAACAATAGCTATTGCTGAAAGGTTCAAAAAAGACATGATAGATGTATTGAGTTTACCAAAGTTGAATGCAATAGAAGGTATTTCAACCTTTTTGCATTGCGACTCAGCTATCGTGGAAGACCATTGATCCGCACCCGTTCACGACATTTTGTACGTGACGCTGTGGGTACACGTCGAACATCCATCAAAGTAGGCTCCTTAGCCGCCCGCTACTCGATTTTTGATAAGGCGCCGTTCCCGGCTAAAACTATAGAATGTTGATATTGCGCAAGGTTGTTGGACCCATCCGCGCTCCCTAGGTGGGATGCGAGGGTGCCAGCCCACCCGCACCACGCACGCCAGAAACGGCACAGTCTCATCCTCCACTCGACTCTCGTTGGCAAATATGGGCTTGACCGTTCTCAGGCCCTGATAGAATAACAATAAGGCTGCTGGCCTCGCCGGGGGATATCGAATAGGTACCATATGGATGCATTGCGAAAAGCTATCGCCTATCTGTGCGCCGCCGTCCTGATATGGACCGGTTTAGCGGCAGGTTATGTGGCGCCAGTAGCAGCAACGCCTATCAACGCCATCGGTACCGCGATGGCCTCCCATTCTTCCACCGACCACCATGCAACCACCGGCCATGCAGCGGCTCACAATACCCCGTCGGACCAGGCGGACCCTGCCCAACACGATGCATTGGCTCTCACCCATCGCACTGTGGTCTGCATTGCCACCTGCTTTGAGTCGATCGAAGCGAAGTTGCTGCCGAACGCCACCGACAGTGATCCACGCACCGAACCCCTGACCCTCCCGGTCCAGTGGCCACGCGATGCGTTGCACGAACAGGTCCCCCAACAGATCCGGCTCGCCTACTGGCCCGTCGGCCCGCCTGGCGGCACTCTGGCAAGCGGAACCGGAACCGAGCGCGTGCTCGTCTTGAACGCCCGCCTGCGCAACTAGAAATCCTCGAAACACCGATCCCGCGCCGTTTTTTCGTAACGGTGCGTCTTGGCATGGACCGCACTTTCTGTGGCGGCCCAGCCGTCCGGAAGTTTCGAGGAATTGACGCATGAAATCCCGATTGATGCTTGCCGCTATCGCTACGGCTCTGGTTGCCATCTCAGCGCCGATTAGCCTGCTTGCCCCGCTTTCTCCGGCCTCGTCGGCCGCGGCTGCAAAGGCCAATGAGGCAAAGGGCGCCGTCAAATGGACCTGTCCGATGCATCCCCATTACATCGCCAGTGACTCCGGCGCCTGTCCCATTTGCGGCATGGACCTCGTAAAGCTCGATACGGGCGCGGACACGGCTTCATCTTCGACAGGCCGCCGGCGCACTGCCATCGTCGTTGCCCCGGAGACGCTGCAGACAATGGGCGTTCGCATCGCCAAGGCGGAGCGCACGAGTTTCGGACGCATCATCCGTAGTTTCGGCATCGTCGCGGAAAACGAACGCCTGCAAACCGAACTGAGTGCGCGGTTGGAAGGTTGGGTGGAAGACCTACGCATCCGCGCCGTTGGAGATGAGGTCAAGCAGGGCGACCTGTTGTTCACGCTCTATGCGCCGGAGTTCATCGTTTCTCAGCGCGACTACCTGGACGCCTTGAAGGGCCGCAGCCGCAGGCGCATCAATTCGATCAAGACCCGGCTTCGCGCGTTTGGAATGCAGGAACGGGCGGTCAAGCAACTCGAACGCCAACGCGAGGCAATGGAGTTCGTACCGTTCTTTGCCGACCGGGACGGCACCGTCGCGATGATTGAGTTGCGCCCCGGCAGTTATGTCAAACGCGGCACCATGATGACTCGCATCCAGGACTATTCCCACGTCTGGTTGATGGTCAGCGTTTCCGAAAAGGATTTGACGTTCATCCGGCCGGGAACTTCGGCACGGGTCACTTTCCCGAACATTCCAGGCCGTGAACTGTTCGCCAAGGTCGAGTACGTCTACCCGACGATCGATTCAAAGACACGCACAGGACAGGTCCGTCTCGTTCTAGAAAACCAGGATGGCCAGCTGCGACCTGGAGCATATGCCGATATCGCCTTTGAAGTCGGCAGCCGGCAGCGTCTCGCGGTCCCCACCGAAGCAATTCTGAAAAGCGGTGGCGGCCGCTACGTCGTGGCATCTCTTGGCGGTGGCCGCTTCGAGCCGCGCGCAGTTACAACGGGCCTCATCTCCGGTCGTTGGACGGAAATCACCGGCGAGATCGAGGCCGGCGACGATATTGTCGTCTCCGGCCAGTTCCTGATCGATTCAGAAAGCGCGTTGCGGGAGAGCTTCCGCAAACTTGAGCGCCTGCAGTTGCCGCTGGCACTCCTCAAGCTCGACCAAACTCAGTTCGCCATGTTCGACCACTTTATCGACGCGGCGCTCTACATCCATGAGGCGCTAATCGATGGCTACGATGTTGAATCGAAGTTTCTCGATCCCGCCATCGAAGTGAAAACGCTGCTCTGGCCAACCTTCCAGCACACCAAGCTCGCCTTTGTCATGGAGGATGCAGTGAAGGCGATCCGCAAAGCACAATCCGCTCGAACCGACAGCGAGACGAAGCTGGCCCTGGCCGAATTGGTAACCGCGCTTGAACCTTGGATGCGCGGCGGCGCACCCGAGCATTACCGCGAAAAGAAAGTTGCATTGCATCGCGATGCCCGGTCAGGACGCAGCTGGCTGCAACTCGAGGGCAAACCGCTTAACCCCTTTGGAGACGGCAAATCCTCGCATCAGCCCTGGCCGGAAAAGAAAATGACCGGTGACGCCGGCGCCGAAGAGGCATCCAAGAAACCTGATACGGCCCCTCAAGCCATGCCGGGCCATCAGCATCATTGACCGCCTTCGCGCCAAGGAGGTGCAACGATGTCTCAATTGAACGAGGATTTCACCGGTCACGATCCGACGCAATCAGGCGTCGCCAAGATCATAGACTGGTCCGTGAAAAACCAGCTTCTGGTTCTGATCGGCGCGCTCGCGCTAATCGTCATGGGCTGGCTGGCGATCAACAAAACGCCGCTCGACGCAATTCCCGACCTTACCGATACACAGGTCATAATCCGTACCGAATTTGCCGGTCAGTCGCCGCAGATTGTCGAGGACCTCGTCACCTATCCGCTGTCGACGACTCTGTTGGGACTGCCGAAAACCAAGGCCGTGCGAGGCTTCTCATTGTTTGGGACAAGCTTCGTCTATGTCATCTTCGAGGATGATGTCGATCAATACTGGGCCCGTTCACGGGTCATCGAAGCCCTATCCTCGGCCACCGCTTCCCTGCCGCCTAATGCAACACCGCAACTCGGCCCCGACGCCACCGGGGTCGGCTGGATTTTTCAATACGCACTCATCGACAAGTCCGGCACGCGCGATCTTGCACAGTTGCGATCGCTGCAGGATTGGTTCTTGAAGTTCGAGCTGGCGACAGTCCCCGGGGTATCCGAGGTCGCCTCCGTCGGCGGCTTCGTCAAGGAGTACCAGGTCCTGGTCGATCCCAACCGGTTGCGTGCCTATAACGTGCCTCTGTCGCGCATTAATGAGGCCGTAAGGGCCGCTTCCAGCGAAGTCGGCGGCCGGGTCATCGAGCAGGCCGAGACCGAGCTCATTATTCGCTCGACGGGTTACATCGAAAACCTCGCCCAGCTGAAAGACGTTGTCGTCTACTCTGACAGTGGTACGCCCGTTGTCCTAGCCGACATTGCCAATGTGGTTGAAGGCCCCGAGTTGCGGCGCGGCGTTGTCGAACTGGGCGGCACCGGCGAAGTCGTCAGCGGCATCATCGTCATGCGCTCCGGCGAGAACGCACTGACCGTCATCGACGCACTCAAAAAGAAGATCGCCTCGCTGCAGAACGGCTTGCCCGGCGGCGTCGAGATTGTGACTGTCTATGACCGGGCCCCACTCATTAGAGGCGCCGTTGACTACCTGACCAAGAAGCTGATCGAAGAGGGCATCGTCGTTGCGCTTGTCTGCTTCGTATTCCTGCTTCACGTGCGCTCGGCCTTCGTCGCCATTATCACCCTTCCCCTTGGCGTTCTCGCTGCCTTCATCGTCATGGCCGAACAGGGGATCACGGCAAACATCATGTCTCTTGGCGGTATCGCCATTGCAATTGGTGCCATGGTCGATGCCTCCATCGTCATGGTCGAAAACGCTCACCGCAAGCTATCGATGATGCCCCCTGAGTCCACCGCGCAGGAGCGCAGCGACGGCGTACTGCTGGCCGCCAAGGAAGTCGGCCCCGGCCTGTTCTTCTCACTGCTAATCATCACCGTTTCATTCCTTCCTGTGTTCGCGTTGACCGGGCAGAGCTACCGGCTGTTCGCACCGCTCGCGTTCACCAAGACCTACGCCATGGCGTTTGCCGCATTTTTGTCGGTGACCCTCGTCCCCGTCTTGATGGTCTGGCTTGTTCGCGGGCGTGTTCTCAAGGAGATGCAAAACCCGCTCAACTGGCTGTTCGTCGCGCTCTACAAGCCGCTGTTGTGGCTGGCGCTCAAGGCGCGATGGCTGGTCCTCATTTTGACGCTGGGTGCAATCGCCTCGGTGGCTTACCCAATCTCGAAGATCGGCAGCGAATTCATGCCGGCACTTTACGAGGGCGAATTGCTCTACATGCCGACGACGCTGCCTGGAGTATCGATCAGCAAGGGCAAGGAAATTCTCGCCCAGACAAACCGCTTGATCGAAACCGTCCCCGAAGTCGAACGCGTTTTTGGCAAACTCGGCCGTGCCGATACGGCAACCGATCCAGCCCCCATCTCGATGATCGAAACTTGGATCAAACTGAAGCCGCAGTCGGAATGGCGCGCCGGTATGACGAGCAAGCAGCTCGTCGCGGAATTGGACCAGCGCACAAAGATTCCAGGTTTGGTGAATTCCTGGGGTTATCCGATTAAGATTCGCATGGACATGATCTCGACCGGCATCCGCACGCCGATCGGCATCAAGATTTCCGGCGATGACCTGGCTACCATAGAGCGCGTTGCGCTGGCCATCGAGGGGGCCGTAAAGCACGTGCCTGGGACACGCTCAGCCTTCGCCGATCGCGTGCAGGGCGGCAAGTATCTCGAAATCCGCCCCGATCGGCGCGAGCTGGCGCGCCGCAATATCGATCTGGCGGTCTTCCAATCGGTAATCCAGACCGCACTCGGCGGCATGAAGCTCGCGGAAAGCGTCCAGGGCCGCGAACGCTACAACATCATTCTGCGCTACGATCGGCCGTTCCGCGAAACAACCGATCAGCTTGGCGAAATCCTGATCCCGACCCCGCAAGGCCAGCATATCCCGCTGGGTGAGCTTGCCGAGATCATCTACGTTGATGGGCCGCCGCTCATCCGCTCCGAAAATGCACGCCTGACGGGTTGGGTGTTCGTCGATATCGCCAACCGGGATATCGGCGGTTATGTCGCCGAGGCGCAGACAACCATCGCACGATCTGTCGACCTGCCGCCGGGCTATGCCATTACCTGGTCGGGGCAGTTCGAACAAATGCAGGAGGCCCGCGAGCGGCTGAGCATTGCCATCCCCGCGGTCGTCCTGATCATCTTCGTTCTCCTGATGCTGCACTTTGGCAAGCTGGACCGGACCTTGATGATCATGTTGTCGCTCCCGTTCGGTCTGATCGGCGGACTGTGGGCGGTCTATCTGGCCGGTTACAATCTGTCCGTCGCCGTCGCCGTTGGGTTCATCGCGCTTGGCGGCATCGCTGTCGAAACGGCGGTTGTGATGTTGCTCTACATCGATGGCCAAATGCGCGAGCATCCACCGCGCACGTTCAAGGAGCTCCGCGATGGCGTGATTGCCGGCGCGGCCCTGCGTGTTCGTCCCAAGCTTATGACAGTGCTGGTGATCGTCGCCGGCCTCGCGCCGATCTTTGTCACCGAAGGACTCGGCTCCGACGTCATGCGGCGCATTGCCTTGCCAATGATTGGCGGCATGGCGTCAACGACGCTGCTGACGCTGATCGTGATACCAGTCGTCTACCTTATTTGGGAGGGGCGCAGGTTTAGGAGACGCGATAGTTCGCCAAAGGAGCCCACTGCGGTTCCCGCTCCGGCGGAGTAAACAAGCTCTGCGCAGTAAGAGACTAATGAGGGAATGAACGCATGACGATAAGCTATAAAACGGGACCTTCCTGGTTCCCTGTGCTGTTGAGCGTTGCGCTGGGCCTGCTGGTCGCTGGTGCGCAGGCAAACGCCCACGTTAAGATGAACAAGACCATCCCCGCCGACGGTGCATCCGTAGCGCCGGGACTGGCGGAGATAAGTTTCGCATTCACCGATGCCATTCGCATTATGTTGGTTAAGGTCACGCAGCAGGAAAGCAAGGTAACGGTCCCGCCGGCATCCAAACTTCCCAGAACGTTTGTCACCGAAGCCAAGATCGCTTTCGAGCCGCTGACACCAGGCACCTACGCGGTCATGTGGACGGGCGTCGGTAGGGACGGTCATGTGATGAAAGGCGCGTTTTCGTTTTCCGTAATTGCACCAAAAGCCAGCCTGCCCGACAAAGATGTTCACTGAGATCACCATCGAGACCGCTGTTTCGCGCGCGCTTGTCTATGCGGGAACAATTGCCGCGGCCGGAGCCTGCCTCTTCGCCACGACATTTCCCAAAGCGGCGCGATCCATGGCGGCAGTGTTGCGCTGGCAGATCCTCATCGGCGCTCTCTTGATCTTTTGCGTTGAGCCCATTCGCCTGGTTCTTTTTCAGCTCGCGATTTCAGGAGGCGACGCCGAACTGGCATTTGGTCCCGACATGCGGTGGATGGCCTTTCAAATGCCCAACGGACAGGCTGCTGTCACCAGGGTGGCGGGCGTCTTGCTCATCGCGGCATTCGGGTTGCGTGTTCCATTGTTGGGGTTGCTTGGATGTGGCCTGGCCATTGGCTCATACGCCCTGGAAGGCCATACAGCTGCCACCGCGCAGTCCGGATGGGCGAGCATGACCCTGCTTGTTCACCTTGCTGTGGCGCACTGGTGGCTGGGTGCCCTCTGGCCCCTCTCCGCCTGCCTGCGCGCACTCTCCACTGACGACGCAGCGACAACCATCGAGCGCTTTGGGCAACTGGCCGCGGTGTTTGTGCCGTTCCTTCTTATGGCGGGCGGCATCCTGTTTGCCATGCTGGTGTCCTGGAGGCTCCAGCTCAGCGATGCTTACCAGATACTCGTTGCCATAAAGGTCTTGGTCGTCGCTGGCCTGTTGGCACTCGCTGCTGTCAACAAGTTCGTTCTAACGCCACGGCTCCGGACCGATACTCCTCGCGGCGCGAATTCACTGCGCCGTTCGATAGCCCTCGAAGTAGGCCTAGCGTTTTTTGTTTTGGTCGTGACGGGCGCCATCACCTCGACGTCACCCGGCGGCGGCCACTAGTCCCGCCGCGAGGCGGGTTCTCATCCCTGATCCATCAACAAACGGAGATAGCTATGACAAACCTGAAGATGATAACGGCGCTGGCGACAACGGCCCTCGCTTTGGGCCTGGCGAGCGCATCCTTGAGTGCCGAAGAAAAGGCCTCGGATCACGGCAAGATGGACCATAGCAAGATGGACCACGGCACCATGAGCCACGGCGAAATCAAACCCGGCACCCAGGCCACAGGTGTCGGCGTAATCAACTCCGTCGACACTGAAAAGAAGATGATCAACCTCACTCACGAACCAATGCCTCAACTCAACTGGCCGACAATGACCATGGATCTGGTAGTCACCAAACGGGTTGACCTCGGTACGGTGAAGGCGGGCGACAAGGTCGATTTCAAGCTGAAGCTCGGCCGTGACAAGCAGTACCGCGTCATTGATATGGCTCCTGCCAAGTAACGGCGGACCAACAAACAGAAGCGGTGTTTCAGGTCAGGCGGCAGCCTGGCCTTCCGAGTGCGGGGTCGGTGCATCGTTGGCAGGTATGAGCGGCGATACATTTTGCTCGCAGCACCAGTTTTCGTGCAGCAAGAACCTTCCAAATCATCCAACACACCGCGATTGCTCGCGGAGGTGTTCCTGCGGCCATGCTTGAGCTAGCCGAATGGCAACTACCGAAGTAGTCTGGGTCAACTTCTTGCGGGCCGGCCAACCGCCATTGCACCATACGAGTTTCATCTGCGCGCTAAGATACAAGGGCTGTTTTGTAGGCTTCAGCGCGATCGGTTTTAAAAAAGTACAAGGGATTCCGTGACCATGCATAGCGGTACGATGGCTTTGTTTCGAAACTCGGCACTATTAGCCAACTTCGTCTTAGCCATGCAACCTAGTTCTGCTGGTGACAGGCACGAGGCCACTGCCGCGGCAACGGTACAAAAAAAACAATTCGATATCGGCTCCAGCACACGCCCAATCACGACCTTTTCGATCGTGGCGCGCGACCCAGTCACGGGTGATTACGGCATCGCGGTCCAATCTAAATACTTCGCCGTCGGGGATGTGGTCCCGTTCGCGAAGGCAAACACCGGAGCGCTCGCCACCCAGGCGGTGGGAAACCCAAAGCATGGTCCCGCGGGCCTGAAGCTCATGGGCGAAGGCGTTCCTGCCGAGGAGGTCATCAAGCAACTCTTGGCGCAGGACCCAAAAGCGGACCTGCGACAGATCGGTGTAGTGGACGCGCGCGGCGACGCGGCGACCTACACCGGTGACAAATGCCTGCCATGGGCGGGCGGCACGACAGGAAAGAACTTCGCAGCGCAAGGTAATCTGCTGGCCGGTCCGCATGTTATCGAAGCGATGGCCGCCACGTTCAAGGCCGTCCCTGGTGACCTGGCCACGCGGTTGGTCTTCGCCCTGGCGGCCGGACAGGCGGCGGGAGGAGACGCACGCGGCCGTCAGTCCGCCGCCGTACTCGTTGTGAGAAAAGATGCAGGCTACCACGGGCTCAGCGACCGTCTCATCGACCTTCACGTCGAGGACCACGTAACGCCGATCCGCGAGTTGAAGCGATTGCTCGATATTCGCCACGCACAGCTCGCCGCCACGGAGGCTCAATCCTATCTTGATCGCATTGACAGCGCGCAACCGGCCGAACAGGCGACGCTGATCAAGCGCGCCCGCCGAGCTGCGGAGAGGGGCATCCGCGTATACCGGGGCGACGACCACCTTTGGTGGCTGACCGCGCAGGCGCGATGGTTGGACGGGGACCTTGCCGGCGCGGTTGCTGCCGGACGTGAAGCCCTGCTGCTCAGTCCATCGTGGCCGCGCCTGCCTGAAAAGACACGCGCGGAGCTCATGCTTTCAAATCAGCTGGTGGGCGCATTGCGCAAAAACGAAGGCTTCCGCGTTCTTTGGGACAGTCTGGCGAGCAAGGAGCGCGTTCAATGAGCGAAGCAAACGCCGGAACGGCACAAACATCCGCCGATGCCGACAGTGCCGCCACCGCTCCAAAGCGTCGCGGCCCAGGACTCGCCACGCAGGTCCTGATAGGCCTCGTATTGGGGGTGATTGCCGGGATCGTCTTCGGCGAGTGGATGTCAAATTTGAAGATCATCGGCGATGTCTTCGTCGGCCTGCTCCAGATGACCGTGCTGCCCTATATCGTGGTCTCCCTCGTCTACAGTCTGGGCCGCTTGTCGTATGAAGAGATCGGGCTGCTTGCGAAAAAGAGCGGTGCTTTCATCCTGGTATTCTGGGGCATTGCCATTTTCATTATAGTTTCGATGGTCATCGCCTTTCCCAGCTGGCCCTCAGCGACGTTTTTTAGCACCAGTCTGATCGAGGAAAGCCCGCCAGTCGACCTGGTCAAACTCTATATTCCCTCAAACCCATTTGCGTCGCTGGCGAATGGTGTCGTTCCGGCGATCGTCCTCGTTTCTCTCGCCGGCGGCCTTGCGCTTAGCGGTGTCTCCAACAAGCAGTACCTGCTCAAGAATCTCGAGATGGCGAGCGACGCAATCATGCGGATCGCGCAGTTCGTTGTGCAACTTGCACCATTAGGCGTATTTGCATTGGTCGGCGCGATGGCCGGAACAATTAGCGTGGAGGAACTCGGTCGGCTGCAAGTTTACATCCTCACCTACATCGGCGCCGCACTCCTGTTGAGTTTCTTCATTCTGCCGGGCATCGTCGCCATCATGACCCCGATTCCGTTTAGCCGGGTCATAACGGGGACGCAGGACGCGTTGATCACCGCCTTCGCGACATACAATCTATTGATCGTTCTGCCGCTGCTGTCCGAGCGCATCAAGCAGATGCTCGACGAAGTCGATCAGTTGGATGCCGACAGCGAGAGTGCGGCCGACCTTATCGTTCCGATCAATTTCAACCTGCCCAACCTAGGTAAATTGCTGGGACTGAGTTTCATCCCCTTTGCCGGGTGGTTCGCCGGCTCACCGATTTCGATCGTGGACTATCCTCAGTTCTTGACCGTCGGCCTCTTCAGTTTCTTTGGGGAGGTCGTGGTCGCCCTGCCCTTCCTGCTTGATCTGATGCGCATCCCCGCCGATACATTCCAGGTCTTTCTAGCGATCGATCAGGTGAGTGGACGCTTCGGGACACTTCTTGCAGGCATGCACACCGTCGTACTTGGCCTTTTGACGGCGGTCGCCGTCAACGGCAAACTCAGGGTCAATTGGGTAAAGATCGGCCGCCACGCGGTCATAAGCGTATTGCTGATCTTTGGTCTTTTCGGTGGCTTGCGGCTGTTTTTCGAGTATGTCGTGCCGCAGGAATACCGCCTCTATCACGCCCTCACCGAAATGGAACTGGTTTCCAAACGCGTCGACACCAAGATCGTGCCGCTCGAGGTGGTCAAGCCATTGGAGGAAACCGACGAGCGCGGCCGGATCGAAGTGATCCGCAACCGGGGAAGATTGAACGTCGGCTACGTCACCGCGTCCCTTCCTTTTGCCTACCGGCGTGAATCAGAAGATCTCATCGGCCTTGAAATCGACATTCTACACTTGCTCGCGAACGACTTGGGTGTGGCACTGAACATGATCGAAATCGAGCGCGACGAAGTCGCCGATCTTTTGAATAACGGCCGGATCGATATCGCGATTGGAGGCCTGTTCGCCACCCCCGAACGGGCCATGGAATTCCAGCTTTCCGAACCGTACATGAACGCATCCTTGTCGATCGTTGTCCGGGATCACCGCCGGGGAGAATTCGCGGAGTGGGAACAGGTTCGTGCCATGACCGACCTGAAGCTGGCGCTGGTTGATATTCCATTCTACGTTCGCCGCGCCGAAAGGGCGTTCCCTTTCGCTGATATCGTCGTCGTCGAATCCCCGCGTGATTTCCTCGATGCGCCTGAGGGGAAATTCGATGCTATGATTTACTCGGCCGAGGCCGGATCAGCATGGACGCTGTTGTATCCGTCCTTTTCCGTCGTGCTTCCAAAGCCCGGCGTGATTTCCATCCCGGTGGTATTCGGACTGCCTTCAGACGCGCCCGCCCTTACGAGGTACATCAACGCCTGGATGCTGCTGAATAAGTCGAGCCGGCAGATTGATAGGCTCTACAAGTATTGGATCCTTGGCCAGGGTGCTTCGAAGAAGAAGAAGCGTTGGTCCGTCGTCCATAACGTCTTGGGCTGGAATTAAAAGAGGGGCATGTCCTTGGCCCAGAGCACTATCTGGGCGCCAGCCCGGCACACAAAGCCAGCTGGGCCTGCCCCCTACGCCCCGCTGACGAGTCCACCAATATAACTGGACAGTTTCTCGCTCATCTCCGCCAGGAACATGGGGCCGGCAACCAGCGAAGTCATCAAGCCGATGGCGATCACCGGATAAACAACGGTTTGAATGAAGGAAACCAGCCGGCGGACAGCTGTTCGCTCGCCAACGTAGCCCCAGTCCTTCAACACCGACAGGCCGATCATGAAGCTCACCATAGCATAGGTGATCATAAAGACCTTGTCGGACAGCGTCGCCTGATCGGAATCGACTTTCGGCAGAGCAAGGTAGAGTGCGATCGCCGACAGCAGGGCCGTCACCTGTATGGCGACCGTTGAATCGAAGCGAGCGTGGCCCAGGAAAATCGAGAAGTACGTGACCAGCAGGATGAAGCCAAGCGGGACGATGACCCTGAGATAATAGTCCGTCGCGTTTCTCGAAACGACCCAGGTGTAATTGAACTTGTAGAACGGCACGAGACGCTTGTCCCCGAGATGCCGGTCGATCGTCGGGATTATGTCCTGGTCCGATCCCACATAGCGGTCTTTCGCGGCCCAGCCGTCGATCGAGAACGGCGTCGTGATGCTTTGAGCGCTGGGCGGCTGTATCAGGAAGGGCTGCGATGCGCTGGCGGGTTGGAACGAGACCGATAACCGCTGCGTATCAAAAGGGTAGCGGCCAAGCTCGGGTTCGAAGTTGAACTTGCCCGAGACCCGGTAGAGTTTGACGTTGCTGGGAAAGCTCGAACTCTCCTGCCCGCCGTGAATCTCACGCCAGCTGATCAGCTTATCCTTGCCGGTCTGGGCACGATAGGCGTTTGTGAAATGGATGTCGGATATGTCAATGTCCGGGGCTTCGCTACGGAACGATAGATAGAACTCCGCATCAAAACTTCTGTCATTGGTATCGATCCGCGACATAGATATGAGGTCGAGGCTGATATAGACGACCGGTCGCGGCCTGAGCTGCCCAGCGACCCTGACATACTGCTGGGGCGCCAGTGTGATGTCGGATGTCCCGGCCGCCCGCTCGACAATCAACGTGTCGCCCGCCGAAGCGCGTTTGGGCGTGAACGACCAGTCTTGCCACCACCCATGATGCATGCGCCGTCCCTGTTTATGCGCAGTGATCTCGTCGACAATGTACTGGCGCATTTCAGTGAGGCCTGCGCCCTCGGGGCCCCGCTGCGCAGCCTCAACGACCAGGCTCAGCATGTCGCGGTATTGCGCGCCACGACCAATGGCGCGGCGGTTCTTGTCATCCATCACGGATTGAACAGGGACGCTGCGCAATTGGCAGCCTCGCCGCTTCCATTCCTCGGGTGTCAGCTCCGCCGGGCGATCATTGAAGATCCAGCTGCGCTCCCCGGTTTCCCAGATCCTATGGCGCAGCCGTTCGTTATAGGCATTGGGCACGCCATCCCATCCGAACTGGTAGAACGGGCGGTCCCGGTCGAGGTTCTTGGCACGGTTGAGAATTCGCGTGATGCGACCCAGAACAACAAAGACCGGCGCGTCAATGCCCGCCTCATCGAGCGCCTGAGCGAATGTCGCACCCGGACCGCTGCCTAGACCCATGAAAATCAGATCAGGAGCCTTCGCCTTCAGGTCGGCAATCGCCGCGTCGGCCGAACCAGGGGCCAGCTTGTAATCCTCAATTCGAAGTCGATGATCGGCCACGAGCGATGTCGCATCCGGCAATTCTGCAAGCCCATCACCAATGGCTCCGGTGTAAAGGTCACCCTCCCGTCCAACGAATGCCGGCCGCTTGTAGCCGCCCGCCGCTACGAACGCGCGCAGCACCTCCAGCTCGTTGTCCACGGCACTGGCCATGGTGAAAACGTTCGGATGTCGGGCAAACATCTGATTGAGTGAGACTTCCGTGATGAAAGGAACTCCGGAAGCTCCAATCGCGTCACCGTGCTTATCGAAGACTGCCTTGCCGCGCGTCGAACTCGGGATGCCGATCATCGCCAGAAGTTTCGGGTCCGCTAACGCCTTCTCCATTCCGATTATCGTTTTGGCGGCATCATCCTCATCATCATGGAAGCTCAGGCGGATCTGTGAACCGGCGATCCCACCGCGGTTGTTGATCTCGTCCGCTGCGTTTTGAGTGAATTGCTGAATAGCCTGGATGACGCCCGGCACGTAACAGCCGTCAAAATCAGAACTGATGAAGACCGCGATCGTCTTCGCTTCGCGCGAAAACTGGTTCGCAGCGGCCGGCAAGGTGCTTGCAATCAACAGCGCCCAGAACGCACAGCTCAAAGCGGCGCCAAGCCAGTGGCGCAAGTGTCGAACGACACCTCGTGCGGACAGTGATTTCAAATGCGTGCTCGTGATCAAAACAACTCCGCGCCGTCAAGTCTCTGAATGAAAACAGGCACTACCTGCGCGATGCGAGCCCGCCTAGGAGTGAAACCGCATGCGCCTCGGCACGTTAATCGATTCGGATGAGAGCAAACCCCCAGGTCGCATCGTTGGGTGTTGGACAAGTGGGGATATCGCAGGCCGCCCGGCGCTCCAGGGCCGCGATTACATCTCGAACCGGCCGCGAATGCTGAATACAGTCACTTCATCCTTGGCCAGATTGAGCGGTGGGTCCTTGATGTACGTAACGACGGTTGTGACTGACAGCTCTTTGCTGACATGCACCCTATAGTAGGCTACAAGCGACTTCTGGTTGGTTATGAAAAGGCCCTTGTTCGCTGTGCAAGCTGCTCTCGCTACGTCAGCGCTGCTCGGCTCTGAACACGGGCGCGCGCATCAAAAGTGACCTCTCGCCCGCAACGAAAACACACCTTCATTGCTGCTGCCGGGTTTCGAAGGGTTGATCGTCAGCATGGCGTCTGCCGTAACCTGAACGAATGGCGTTAACTGCATTCGATAGTACGTCTCGGCGACGTATTCGTTGTTGGTGTTGGGTGCCGTCGGGTCGATCCAGCCAACCCCCAGACCAAGTTGATCCTCTTCGTTGCCGAATGGGGCTTTCCAGATGACACCGCCGCCCGCGGATTTGTCTGCGAGGCTTTTTCGCTCGAAGGCTTGATGGTATTTCACGAACAGTCCGATGTCACCGAAGTCCTGGTCGAGTTGGACCGTGACCCCCTCACTTGCCGCTTGTGCTTGAGGGGTTCCCTTTCGGGTTTCATCAACCGTGTAATAGGTGAACTTATAGAGTCCATCCCCAAACTGCTTGAATGGGTTCTCTATCTTGAGGGCTGTCGCATAAGCCCACTCATTCGTTTCAAACGGACGATCCAAATGCAGCCTGCCATTGCCACGCGCGTCGGCCGCCGAAAACTCCGCAACGACGCCGTCAACGATTTTCACATCTGCGCCGAGCTCGGTCCCCTGTCCGGGCAGGGTCCTGGTAGGATTATTCGATAGAACCGACGAGATGAAGCTTTGGGTATCATCGCAGGCGTACCTGCACCCCCCGTCGACGCCACCGATTTCACCATGGCCCATAATAAGAGTTAAGACGTCACCTGGAAGTTCGTGTCGCCACAGCATCGCTTTGAAACTGTCAGTGTTGGCGACGGAGTCAGATGTGAAGTAATTGATCCCAAGGGCTTGCGAGAAATTCACGCCGCTGGTGCGGGTAAGCTGCGTCAGATGCAGGTGGCTAAAAAAGAAGTAAGCAGTACCCAATCGGGATTTGTTGAGCGCGCGCCAGGCGAAGGACGAAAGGACTTGCTCGTTCGCGGTAAAGCCTTCGCTGCCGCCTTGTGATGACTTCTGCATTATCACCGTCGGCGCAACGATGTACCCTACGTTGTAGTTGACCCACAGTCGCTTGTTGAAGTCCACCAAGGCCTGCTTCAGCCTGGGCGAGACCGTAACGCGGCCTCGCGGTGGCCAGCCGAAAGATTCAAACTCGTCAGTCTTATCGCGGAGTTGTTGGAAGACCTGGTCTGCCGAGGGGCCGGAATTCGATATTGCGGATGAGCTCACCTGTGCCACCGCCCTATCGTCTGCGCCCTGTAAAACCAGCGCCATTGCCAATGCTCCGAGGAGCCGTTGGTTCATGATTGTTAGTATCCTGCGCCTTCAAGAATCAGATGCGATTCTAAGTACCGAGGTTCGACGAGGGTAGCTTCACACGCCCCTCCGTCGCGGAATAGTTGAGACCCGTTGCCAGGCGGTTACGGCCTTTTCCGCATTTGGTAACTTGGCCCGAGCGCGGAATTGATATTTAATCCTCAACCATAAGCTCCAAAATTATGGGAATAATGCATATGTCAGCACGCTTCTTTTTGATGGCTTTGTGCGTCGGTCTTGGTGGCGTTGCCGCATCTGCCCAGGACTTTCTAGGTCACGAATACGAAGGCCCTTCAGCGCCGATCCGCGAGGGTGAAAAGCCCGTCATTCCGCTCGACACTAAGGACCCGAGTTACAACGCTTGGCGCCAACTCCGTGATTTCTCAAAAGACAAACGCGAGCCGGGGATCATCAACGTTCAGAAGTACAATTTCGGGTTCAGTTACAACGCTATGCCTACGTTTTTCCATCTGCCGGTCGCCCTAACACCGGACGATCTGAAAGCAAGCAAGGTCGAGGTCGCAATCATGGGCGCCGTGCCTGACATGGGAGGAGGTATGCGGGGCGCCGCTCATGGCCCCAATGCAGTCAGAAACTCCAATGTCTATGGCGGCTATGGCGCGCGGCAACCGCATATGCACACCATGACCGATCCCCTTGAGGAGCTTGTAATTGCTGACTTCGGTAACGCACCGATCGACATCATGAGTACAGAACGCAGCATGCATGCGATCCGCTCGTTTGTAAAAAGCTCCATCGTCGACATCGGCGATGGCAAGAAGACCATTCCAATCATTGTCGGTGGCGATCACTCACTGATGTATGCGGATGTGGCTGCGTTGGTGGATGTCTATGGCAAGGGCAACGTGGGAGTCGTTCACTTTGATGCTCACTACGACGCTGGAAAGTTCGGACAGGGCCATCTGATCAACCACGGCATGCCAGTTTATCGGCTTATTGAAGAAGGTTTAGTTCCAGGAAAGAACTTCATCCAAGTCGCGCTACGCGGCTACTACCCGGACGAATCCGCGTTTGAGTGGATGCGCGAACAGGGCTTCCGCTATCACACAATGGCGGAGATCGAGGATCGCGGGTTCAAGGCAGTAATGGACGACGTGCTGAAGGAAGCCACCGACGGTCCGAAGTATATTTTTGTGTCCTTCGACATTGACACACTCGATCCCGCGTACGTGCCAGGCACCGGAACACCTGAGCCCGGCGGATTGACGCCGCGTGAGGCATTTCCGATCGTCAGGCGGCTATGCGCGGAGACGAACCTCGTCGGGTTCGAACTTGTTGAACTCGCTCCTATGCTTGATCCGACGTATGTCTCAGCGCTCAACGCAAATCGGCTGGTGCGTGAGTGCCTGACCGGCATCGCGATGCGCAAGAAGGGGCTCACTTCCCCCCACTACCTGAGCCCGCTGACGAAGCAACATGGTCGGAAGTGACCGCATCCGGGACATGGTCATGAGGAGCGGCTTCTTCGCTGCGGCGTTTGCAGCCTTGACGTTTCCGTCGTGGGTTGCATTCTCCGCTGAGCAAATTGGTTGGAGGGACCTGGGCGTTACGATCAGGCCCTCCGAAGATCCCAGCTACCGTCTCAAGCCGGACCAGAAGAACAGCTTTATGGACGTGCTGCGCGTCGCCGCTCTGCGACGTCAGGGCAGGGCCGTGGATGAGAAACTGGCGGCACGCGATGCCGAGGCGCGCCAGTCGCTGGATGCGTCGGGTCTCGATGTTGATCGCTTGCTTGAACAGGAGGCCGCGTTTCGCAAGAAGATTGCGCTGCAGAGAAGCACGGTGCGTATGGAGCTGGATGGCCGGCAGGTCCGCATTCCCGGCTACCTTTTACCGCTCGAGTTTGAAGGAACAAGCATCAAGGAATTCCTGCTCGTTCCCTACGTCGGGGCATGTATCCACACGCCGCCACCGCCGGCCAATCAGATCATACACGTCAAGGCGGACGAGGCATTTTCCGCGCAAGGTCTCTTTACGCCGGTCTGGGTCACTGGGAAGTTGAGCACCGAAGGTAGCAAGCAGTCCGTAGGGCTCTCTGATGGAACCTCTACTTTTGACGTTGGCTATATTCTCAACGCTAGTTCCGTGCGAATTTATGAGTAGTTTCAATAGCGGCGTCTGAACCGGAATTCCCCAAGAACGCAAGTAACGACGCCGCGGTGCCCTCGTGTCCATACTGGGGATAACTGCCGCAAAGTAACGTAGCGATCCCGGTTCAAACTGCGGATTTTTGGGGATTTCCGGTCGCGTGTATGCCAAAGAACAACAAGGCACTGACAAACCGAAGGGGCCGCCGCAAATCGGCTTGGACGGTCCGCAAACATCCACTAGCAGTTAGAGGACAAAGTCGCGGTCCCGGTTGCATGGCGAGCCTGATGTGGTCCTCACGAAAGCCACCCTTCCAAGACCGCTGAACAGGCATTGGTTGGGTCCGTAGTCTATGGTTTCTTTCGTGGTGCGCTTTTTCGGTCTGCTGGCTTCTCTCGCCACGTTGGCGCTGATCTGCACCGATCAGGCGCACGCTGCCGACTTGGCCGAACCGCTGGAGACCGAAGACACGACGATTCCGGAACAGCGGCGGGACCCATGGGAAGCCACCATCGCGCCGATATATGGATGGGTGCCCGGAATGACCGGGGACGTCGGTGTTCTGGGTGTTCAGGCCTCAGTCAACGTGACACCGATCCAGATTTTGAGAAACTTGGATAGGGTTTTCGAGGTTCTGGACGGCTACTACATGGGTTCCGGTCTCATCCGCTATGACCGGGTTGGCTTCTTCTATGACGCCATTCACTTCAGAGTTGGCAGTGTCCAGGAATTTGCCGGCGAACGAACCGGCACGCTCCAAATCCAAGGCCCCGGCTTTGGACCGGTGCAGGGCCCCGATCTAACTTTGACGGGCCAGGCAAAGGTCGACGGCATTGTCGACGTCGCTTTTTCTCACACCATCGCAACCTTCGCGGCGACCTACCGCGCTTACCAAACAAGAAGGTCGCACTTGGATGTCTTTGCCGGCGCCAGGGTTACCGATGTCGAGTTGAAGGTTGGTGTGGTCGTCGATGCATCTGTCGCTCTCGAAGCGGATCTTTCATTTGGCCCAATCTCCAAGACCTTTGGCGTGGCACGTAGGGGCAAGGTGAACGCGGTCGTGAAAGACGAAGATACCTGGGTTGATCCGCTCATCGGTGCACGCGGGCGTACCATGCTCGATGAAAACTGGTTCGCGACCGGTTGGGCAATGGTCGGCGGTTTCGGCATAGAGTCGAGTTTTCTGTACGACCTCATGGGCGGTGTAGGCTACGAGTGGGACAACGGTGTGTCGGCGTTTGGCGGGTACCGCGTCTCCCATACGGACTATGAAGACGGTGACTTCAAGTGGGGTCTCACCATGCATGGGCCCTTGGTCGGCATCGCCGCCAGGTTCTAATGAGAAGGGACGGTCGAACGCGCCGCCTTCCATGGGGCACCACTCAAGAATCACCGCCCGGCACCGCTCCTTCAACCAAGCATTAAGCCAAAGTGATTGCCCGGGTTTAGGCGTCGCGCGCGTGACAATGCGGCGCCATCGCCGAGCCCATGCCGAGCGCTGACGCTGTCAAACTGCAGAACTTCAGGAAACTGCGGCGGGAGACCCCCTGCCGCCTCAGCACATCGTAAAAGGTTTCTCTCATCGCTGCCTCACTCTGGCTTCCCCGGCGGTTATGTGCGCGGATGCAATCATCGCAATCCGCTTAATAATCTCTTAAGTAAGAGCTGGACCAGTTGAAAAAATACGTAAAAACAGTGAGTTATGGTATTTTTGCCGAATTGAAGCCTTGCGGCGATGTAACGCGGCTTTGCGGTCCTGGCAGAGAACTGGAAGCCAACCTTCCGGTCGCGCCAGTCTTGCCCGAACCGGAGTCTCCAGCGATCGAAGAAGGGCAAAATCCGCAGCAAGCACCACCGGCGGGGTCGCCGCATAAGGCGAAATTCGTTATCGAGGAGGAGCGATGACGAGGCGCTTGGGTAGCGTCTCTTGAGCCGAAGGCAGGAAGCACAATGATAGATAAAGACCTCCACGCAGATCACACACCTGCGGCGATCCGAGAGCGCCTATCGTCCAAACCCAGCGCGTCCTACCTTCGCGACTGGGTCTATGGGGGGATCGATGGTGCGGTCACCACATTCGCCATCGTCGCCGGCGTCGTCGGCGCTAATCTTGAGGCCCGCATTATTCTTATACTCGGCCTGGCGAACCTGCTCGCCGATGGATTCTCTATGGCCGCCGCCAACTACAGCGCCACAAAGACCGAGATCGATGATTACACGCGGCTAAAGGAGATTGAGCACGATCATATCATCCGGGTGCCCGACGGTGAGCGCGAGGAAGTGCGCCAGCTGCTTGAGCAAAAGGGCTTGAGCGGCAGTGCCCTGCAAGCAGCGACCGATGCGATCACCTCCGATCGCGAGCGCTGGGTTGAGATGATGCTCAAGGAGGAATATGGCCTCTCCAGCATCCCAAGGTCTCCGGTGAGCGCCGCTTCCAGTACCTTTGCCGCGTTTGTCCTGTGCGGCGCCGTGCCGCTGCTACCCTTTGCCCTGGGCCTGCCGGGTGCATTCACAGTTTCGATTGTTGCGACAGGACTGGTTTTTGCTTTCATTGGCGCCTTGAAAAGCCAGTGGTCACTGGCGCCGGCCTGGTGGTCAGCTCTGGAGACGGTGTTGATCGGCGCCGCAGCAGCGGCGGTGGCCTACTTTGTCGGCGATCTTCTAAAATCGATCGGCTGAGATGCAGGTAAGCGATTTCAAAGGTTTCCCAAAGGCCCCAGAAACGCAGATTTCCTACGGTTTCCATGATTGTAGTCAAGGCGCCCGGCGGCATATATCAGCATTTTAGACCTGTGGTCTGCGGGCGTACGTTACCGCTGCCGGTCAGAGACGGCGAACGCGTTGCCCGGTTAGTATTCGTTGGATCGGGGAGCGCGCCAATCCGCCGGGTGCCAAGGACGCTTGGCACCGTATATCTAAAGAGATGTTATTGAGCGAAAACGCGCTGGATTTGGAGGCAGGCTATGAAGGTCCTGATCATCTACGGGACAACCGAGGGACAAACAAAGAAGATCGCCGAGACAGCTTCGAAGCAAATTACGGCGGCCGAGCATCAAGTCGAATTGATCGACAGCGCCAGTCTCACCACGCTTCCCGACCTCACGTCATACGATGCAGTCATTTTAGCCGCCTCGGTTCACCAGGAGCGGCACCAGGACAGCATCATCAATCTTGTCCTCGCACAGCGCGACAAACTCGCCAGCTTACCATCGGCGTTCATCTCGGTGAGCTTATCGGCGGCAACTGCCGATGGCCGCGCCGCCGCACAGCAGTATGTCGACAGGTTCACCTGGGTGACGAAGTTTCAGCCTACCAAGGTGCTGTTACTCGCCGGTGCGCTGCGCTACTCCGAGTATGATTACTTCAAGATTCAGATCATCAAGCATGTCGTTATGAAGAACAACGGCACTTTCGAGCCGACCGGCAACCACGAGTTCACCGACTGGGACGCTCTTAGCAAGTTCGTGGACGAATTCATGGCAACGGTCCAAGCCGCTTCCGGCTAGGTTCTTCCTTCTGGCCACACTCCGGGCAAGCGAGCCGGGACGAAGTGTCAATCGGAACGTGAAGTCTGGCGGCGACGGCTCACGGCGGGCCGCCGCCTCCATACTCGATTCCTAAGTCTAGCCGAGTATCGTGCGAATATCTGGAAAGTGCTGTGAAGCCAGCCCGATTTCGGATTCGCCCATCACAGCAAATGACGTCGACAGGCCGTCTGCGATTGTCGCCGTTGGCGCGATGACGCTGACACGCTGATGGATGCGAGGACACCTGCCGGTTCTTGGGTCGAGTAGGTGGTGAAATCTTCCCGTACTTTCAAAAGGGCTGCCCGAAGGTGCCGATGTGGCCACGGCCCGATCGGTGATGCTGATTTTCTGAGCGTCGCTTTGGGCACCCTCCGGCGAAGTGATGGCGACTCGCCACGGACGGCCCGTCGGATGTGAGCCGACCGCTCGTGGCTCGCCCAGATTGGCGACGAAGTTCTCAAAACCCTCTTGCCGCAGCAGGTCGACGATCCGGTCGGTAATATAGCCCTGTGCAATACCGTTAAGCGTCAGCTTCATGCCGGGCACTTCGAATGCGACGCGCTTGCTGTCAACGCTCATCTTGCGATAGCCGACGAGCCTCATGAGCCTCTGGAGTTGATCGGCCGCCGGTCCACCCCGGTCCATTGGGCTGCGTGCGAAGTGTTCCGCGTAAAGTTCCCACAAGGGTTGAATTGTGGGATCAAACGCGCCTGAGGTCACTTTGCTGAGTGCATTGGATGTCGTGAGAAGCCCTACGAGGTCGAACGGCGGGTCGATGAGCGCGCCGTTTTCATTCAATCGCACCAGCGCCGACCTATGACGGTGAAGACTAAAGATTTGCTCCAGGCGCTCGAGTTCGGCAACCGCCCGGGAAAGACTAATCTGAGCTGCTTCCTTGTCCGTCGTGTAAAGGGCTATCGACGCGGGCGCCCCCAGGGCGATTCCCCGCCAGGCAACACGCTTGAGCGAACGAGGCGGCGCACCAGCCCGCGCTGCAACCGCGCCAACACCGCAAAAGGCCGCCGAAATGCTCAAGAAGCGCCGCCGTGAAACTCCAGCGGTCCAGTCTGCTACTTTACTCATTGAACGCGCTCGCTGTCGGCTCCAAGCCTGGAGAGGCTTGCGGTTCCTCTATATCGGGGTCGGGAAACACGTAGGCTTCGGGTACATCTGCCATACGGGACAGGCTTCCGCCATGCTCCTTGATGAACGCACGCGCGGCTGCTTCACTCGAAAACGGGACAACCTCGCCAAGTCCCATGCCGCCCCTTCGGTCACTGCCCAGGACGAATGTAGCCTTACGCCCATCTGTCCAGGTGCCGGGCTCCGGTGTTTCCCAGTTCTTGGCTCTGGCCATGTCAGTTACGTAGATGGCTTTTATGTTCTTTTGCTCGCTCGGCAGCATCAAGAATGCGAACGCATCACGCACCGAAGGAAACCAGATTGGCTTCTTGCGGTCCTTCAAGAAGATCTGGGCCTTCGGTCCGATATGATCGGCAACAATCATTTGGCAGTAATACCCGCTTACATCGCGAGTGAGTTCCTGGGGCGGCGGGGCTGCTGTCTCAGTCCCTTCAGAACAACCCGCAACACCAACACTGACACACAAGAGCGCGATAGAACTTGTTATTGCTCCGTTCATAGCTCGTACCTCCGGAACAAACCGAACGCCACTGCCGCGGACACGATAACCCAGGCCGCAAGCGCTCCAGTTGCAATCCACGCAGCACTTGCATTTGCCATGGCCGTTGTGCCCAGGCCGACATAACTTGAATCGAGTGCAGCAAGATTGGCGATGCGAAATGAGTCCGCCGGATTGACCAGCATGAGCGCCGATAGCAGCCCAGCGTCGACCACGCCGTTCGTGTCGGCCACAAGAATGCCAATGAGGGCAAGGTCGTAGAGCACCACGACAACGAGCCAAATACCAAAGGCTGCGCCTATGCCGCTGGCGCGCTCACGCACGAACGCGCTCACGGCGTAGCCGAGACTCAGAAATACGGCGCCGAGCAAAACCGAAGTGAGCACCAGCCTTGCAAGGGAAACAAAGTCCTCGGTTGAGGTTTCCGTCGTCAGCGCCAGCACCGCGCCAGCCGCACCATACCCAAGTGTGAGGGCCAGAGCGAGAATGGCCAGATGACCGGCGAACTTGCCAAACTGAATCTGAGCGCGGGTAACAGGATAGGCCAGAAGCAAGAGCAAGGTGCCTCGCTCATACTCCCCGACAATTGCATCATGGGACAGCATCAAGGCGATTAGCGGCACCAGATACACGCTCAAACTGGCGAGACTGGCAACCGTGGTTGCAAGCGTTGTCCCGGCGACGGTTCCCACAGGGGCGGTCCCGACACTCGCCACAACAAGCGCCAGGCCGCCCAGCAAGAGAATGCTTGTCAGAACCCAGCGGTTGCGGAGCCCATCCTCGAATTCCTTCCGCGCGATTGCCAGAAAACCGTTCATGCGCCCTCTCCTTGCGCCATAAAGTGCGCGAACAAATCATCAAGCTGCGGGGCGCAAACTTCGACGTCCTCAATCTGCTCCTCAAGCGTCGCCAGCTCGCGCATGACAAACATCTTGGTGCTGTCGAGGCAGCTCAGGTGGACGCTCTTTTCATTGACGTAGGAGAGCCGCACATGGCCATCGAAGTGATCGGCGACCCTGTTGGCCGAGCCTGGTGAAACAGTCAGGCGAATACGCGTCTCCAGACCCGCGAGTTTCTTGAGGTCATCAAGCGTACCGAATGCGCGCAGACGTCCATGCTTGAGGATGGCGAAGCGTTTCATTTGCGCCTCCACCTCGGCCAGGGCATGCGACGACATGATGATCGTAGTGCCGCGCGAGCGCTGTTCTTTCAGCAACGAAAAGAACTGGCGCCGCGAGGTTGGGTCGAGCCCTGTCGTCGGCTCGTCGAAAAACAGTACGCCTGGGTCGCCGATAAGCGCTTGAGCGAGCCCGAGACGTTGACGCATGCCTTTGGAGTAGGTGCGAACCGGCCGGCTCGCCGCCGCGGTGAGCCCGACGAGTTCTATCAGATCATCGCAAGCGTTCTGCCGGACGCCCTTGAGTCGGCCGTAGAAACCAAGCATCGCGCGCCCGCTAATGCCGCCGTCAAAAACGACATTCTCCGGCAGGTAGCCGATCCCGGTTTTCACCTTGCAAAAGGCGGCTGCTGAAGGAGTCGCCCCTGCCACCGTCACCGAGCCTTCGTCAGGCGTGATGAGGCCGAGCATGAGCTTGAACATTGTCGTCTTGCCGGCGCCGTTGGGGCCGAGCAGGCCGACACATTCGCCCGCAGAGATGGCCATTGAGACATCCCGCAACACGGTGCTGCTGCCGTAGTGTTTGGAGACATTGGCAAAGCTGATCGCGGAGGTTGCGCCCTCGCCGCACCGGCTCCTGGGAGTACTGGTCATCATCCATCCCCTCCCGCATGACGAGCTTGCGTTTCAGGAATTCGCATCAAGGGCGCGCTGTCGGTTACTCCGCCCGGGTAGAGTGATGGAAACACCGACTGCGCCCACCGTAACACGTGAACGGCCGGGCTCGTCAAAAGCAGCTTTGCGGCCGGGTGGCGCCAGACCAGTTGATCCACCACGTCGTTTGGCTTGTAAGGCTCGTCGGCAATGCCATCGGCGTTCAAGTCAAAAGCGAGATTATCACTCCAGTAGTTGCCGCGCGAATTCGCAGACCATTCGATGTGCCGGGTGCCGACGTATTTCACCTGTGTTCTGTTGCCGATGAAGGCGTTCTCGCTAATCGTGTTGCGCTCGGAGCCGGCGGTGAAATGGATGCCAATCCGACAGCCGCGAAACATGTTGTGCACGAACGCGTTGCGGTTTGCATTGTAAATGAACACGCACTTGTTCGCGCCATCTACGAAATTGTCTTCAAATTGCGAGCGGTTGGCATAGTTCAACAGAAAGCCGTACTCCCGGTCATTCTGCGAGCTGTTGGCCCTCACGACGATGCGCGACGAGTACATGATCGCGTAGCCCAGGTGGTTCCCAACCGACACGTTCGCGCTGACCTCGCTGTCGTTGGTGTACATGTAATGGACCGCGAACCGGACATCGTGGATGCGGTTGCCCCGAAAGATGTTCTTCTTACTGGTGGTAACGAAGATCCCGTCACGGCCCTGGCTGATATCGTTTTCTTCGACGATGGAGCCCGGCGTATTCCACAGGTGCACACCGTTGCCGCGTTCATTGAGCCGCAGGTCGCTGCGACCGCTGATGCGATTCTTTCTGACGACGGCGTTCCGGGGGCCCTTGAGATAGACCCCGATGAGGTTGCCGGCAATGTCATTGTCTTCGACGACGCTGCCTTCGCCACGCTTGGTCACGAATACGCCGCTATCTTCGGTGTCCAAGCGGCCGCCCGAGCCGCGAATAATCAGGCCCGTCAGCCTCACGGCGGGTGCATCGATAGTAACGACGCGGCTGGTGCCTTCGCCATCAATCACTGCGCCTGCTTCACCGCGCAGTGTCAGCTTCTTGTCGAGCACAACGGGTCCGCGATGGACGCCCTCTGCCGCCACGATCGTATCGGAAGTGGAGGCGCTGCGAATGGCGTTTTGCAGCGCCCCATCACCCGGTTCGACGACCAGTGTCTTGGCGTATGCTGCTCCCGGCCAGCCGCCCAATCCCGCGACTCCTAACAGAAGTCCCGCGATCAGTCGGCTGGCTGTAGCGATCATACGCTCAAGACCTTGAGGCATTAGCTTGCCCGTGGTTCGACCAGCATGCGGCCACGCATTTCCATGTGCAGCGCATGGCAGAACCACTGGCAATAGAACCAGTGAACTCCTGGTCGGTCTGCGGTGAACGTGGCCGACGCGGTCGCCTGCGGTCCGATTTCGAAAGCGATGCCGTAATTGGCCAGCGTGAAGCCGTGCGTCAGGTCATCGACGTCGTCGGTGTTGGTGATGATGACCGTGACTTCATCGCCCTGTTTGACGGTGAATTTCTCCAGGCTGAATGTTGGCGCCTGCGAGAACATGTAGACGCGAACCTTGTTGCCATCCCGGATAACGGTTTCAGCATCCTCAAGGTCGACGTTGTCTTTCTTGGCCCAGTCACGCACCTCTTGCCACATCGGATCGTTGCGATCCCAGGTCCGGCGGGGATCGACGATGTCGGTACGAACGATAATGCAATCGTGCGGCTCCGCGAATGTCGGACCGTCGTGGACGACCTCGAGATTGCCGTTCGAAATGTCGATGAGCTGCTCGTTCTCCGGCTTCAGCGGCCCGACGTTGATGAACCGGTCCTTTGAGAACTTGTTCAAGGACACGAGCCATTTGCCGTCCGCCTCCTTGGTTTCGCCCATGGACGTGTGGTTATGGCCCGGCTGGTATTGAACGTCGACTTTCTTGATGATCGGATCGACCTTTTCGCCACTGTAGGCCTTCACCGCTTTGTCGAGGTTCCACATCGCCACCTGGCTGTCGAGGAACAGTGTCGTGTAGCAGTTGCCTTTGCCGTCGAAGGCCGTGTGGAGGGGGCCAAGTCCCAACTGTGGTTCGGCAACGACGACGTCGCGCGGCTTGATCTTGTCAGCGAACAAGTCTGGGAGTTTGCGGACATCCAACACCGATACCGTCGGCGACAACTTGCCATTGATTACGACATACTTGCCGTCGGGAGCCGTGTTGCAGCCGTGCGGGCTGTTCGAGATCGGGATGTAACGCGTGTACCGGGACCCCTTGCGGCCATCGAGCACGGGAACTCCGTTGAACTTCTTGAAGTCGCCCTTCTTGACGCCATCCTCAATCGCTTTGATGTCGAAGACGACCGCCCAGTCTTGCTCGCTCGCGGTCATTTCCGCCAGCGTCACGCCCTCTTCACTGTTGTAACAGGTGGAGAAGGCATAGAGCCCTTGGTAATCGGCGTCGCAGTTATCAAGGTTGCCGTCGACTAGAACCTGCCAGGAGACTTCCATCTTATCGCCGTCGATGGCCGAGAAGATCGACACGTACTTCTCTGGATCATCGAGGATCATGCCGTCATTCGGCAATGGTATTCTGTGTTCGCCGTTGGCGAAGACGTAGCCCGTGCGCGGATACTTCTGAGGCCGCATGCCGTGGATGTCGGAGGCATTGGGGATCTCGATGATCTTGTCCGGCTTCATGACATCACAGCGGATGCGGGCAACGCGCGTGTTTGCCTTATCATTGATCCACAAGTAGCGACCATCATAGGTGCCATCCGTGAAGGACATGTGCGGGTGATGTGCGTCCCCGTTCATGTAGGTGCCGCCGCGAGTAGCGAGGAAATCCTTGGTCTCAGGCAGCAGGTCGTCCGTAAGAATTTTCAAACTCTCGTTAGTCTGACCCCAGCCGGTGGCGCTGCAACGATTGAAAACGGGGATGCGCATCAACTCACGCATTGAAGGCAGGCCCAAGATACGGACCTCTCCGGCTTGCCCGCTCGACCAGAAACCGTAGTACTCATCCAGCTGACCTGGGCCGACGTGCGCCTTGTTGTTTTCGGCGGCTTGCGCAGCTGTCCCCGAAAGCAGAGAACCTGACAATGTACCTGCTGTTGTGCCGCCGACGGCAGCGACACCCGCAACGGCAGCAATTTTGGCCGGACCCGTCAGGACATCCCGGCGGTTGGGACCGGTACGTGTATCGGTCGTCGGCTGCTTTGGTTTGTTAGACATGTTCCTACTCCCTTTCTTTCATGGTCGTTCTGGATAACGTCTTCGACGGCTCAGAGCCTGACACCCGCTCAGGTCGCGCAAGGCTTGTTAGAAAGTCAGTCATGGTGTGTGGCGTGCCTGCCGAACCTGCAGTGGTGCGCTCACTGCGAAGCCGGCGCTGAATAACGACAGGACAACGTTGCGCATCGTGATAGATTGTCTGGCAATGAAGGCAGTACAGGCACTCATTGGGATTGATCTGCCCTTCGGGATGGATTGCCTGGACCATGCATTCGGTGGCACAGCGCTGGCAGGGCGACCCACATTGCTTGTAGCGCTTCAGCCATTCGAACATCCGGATTTTGCCCGGGATCGCCAGGGCAGCACCCAGCGGGCACAGGTAGCGGCAATAAAACCGTTCGACGAAGAGCCCGGCCGCCAGCAACGCCACCGCAAACAAAACGAACGGCCAGTCGCGGACGAACTTCAAAATGATCGCCGTCTTAAACGGTTCGACCTCCGCCAGCTGCTCGGCGAGTGAAAGCGAATAAAGTGAGATCCCGAACAGCGTCAGGAAGATCATGAACTTCAAAGGCCAAAGCCGTTCGTGCAGCCACCACGGGATTGTCGTTTGCCGGATACCGACCCACTTCGCCCCCCTGTTCAATAGCTCCTGCAAGGCGCCGAATGGGCAAAGCCAGCCGCAATAGGGCCCGCGTCCCCAGAACAGCAGCGAGGCCGCGACGGCGAACCAGAGGATGAAGATCAGGGGTTCCATCAGGAAGTACGCCCAATCAAACTTGGTGATGAGGGAGTTGAAGAAGGTCATGACGTTGACAACGGACAGCTGCGCGTTCGCGTAAAATCCGATGCCGAAGAGTGTGAATGCAAGAAAGCCAAGCCGGATGCGGTCCGTCAGGACCGGCCTCTTCACGAGCCAATCCTGAAAAAAGAAAATCCCCGTGAGAAAGATGACGGAGAGTCCTAGGATGAAGACCTCAACGCGCTTTTGCTGCCACAGCCTCTGCCAAAGGGGAGGTCCATGACCGTAGCGCGCGGCGGCCACGGTCTCTGGTCCTTGTGCTTGCTGGCTCGGTGTTTCGGCTTCGCTCAGATGAGGCTGTTCCTCAACCTTCAAAAAACGTGCCGGCAAAGTGTACTTCAAATCGAAAGTCGTGAAGGCCTTGCTGGTCGGGCCCGTCTCCCGTCCTACGAGAAGTTCAATGCGCCATGGCTCGGTCGGATCGAACGACGCTTTCTTCGGGATTGAGAAGAGTGCAACTTCGCTGAACTCTGGCGCACCGGCCGCTTCTATGCGGCGCAGCCGCTTGTAGTCCTTGTCGCGGAACCGGATCGCATGATCACCCTGTATCAGCTGGATGCGGTCGAAAAGCCCGCCGCGCACAAATCCGGAACCGCGAAATGAGTAACGCCCGAGCCCCATCAACACAACGGCGTGACGGTCTGCGCCAAGTTTCTTTTCCAGATTGCGGTAATGGTTCGGACCCAGCAGGCTGCGACCGATCGTCGGCGTCGAAGCAAGTGCTGCGTATAGATTGATGAAGGCGTCGTCTGGCTTTCCAGGTTCAGCCCTTTGAGCCGCGATCAAGTCTCCCGTGGCCGTCATCGCCTCGTTGATGCGCTCGACCGAAACATTGAGCCCGGCCACTGAACCATCGGAGACGAGTTCCTCCCAGGACTCGACCTTATCGAACGTGTCAGAAAGGGTAGCTTTCGGCCCCTTGGCCGTTGCCGTGCTTGCCTGTAAGCCCCCGATGCCGAAGCGCCGCGCAACTTTGATCGCCGAGCGCAGGATACTATCGTCAATCACCATTACGGTCACCGTGGCACCGCTGACGATATCGATGTCGTGCTTTGCCGGTTTGGCGGTGGTCAAGGCGACGACGTCCCGGCCGCGATAACCGTCGATGACTTTATTGATGCGGCTTTCGGGGATACCGATCAAAACGATCGGCTCGTGATGGTCGACGAGCCGGGCGCCCGTGACTTTGCCCTGCTTATCGATCCCAACCAGGATGTGAATGGGCTTGCCGGAGTAACCGGTCGCCGCCGCGAAATCCGAGTTTAAGAACACATAGCCCAGTTCCGTCGTGCCAGCGTACGCGGTGGCCACGGGTGGAGCACCCTGCGGGCGGCCGAGCCGGTCGGCTCCCGGGAAGACTGTGCCCAGATCTATCTTGGAGGCGTACTTCTGAAACAGCCCGTTTGCATGGGAGGGCGCGCAAGCAAACACCGCAATCAAAAAGACAAGACTGAGTCGCGCTAATCGCGCACACATGTATCGTGCGTCCTGCTCGCGCTACCTTGTTGCGGGGTCAATTGGCTATAAGAGTCGGGCGAAGGTGCCGCGTTTCACAACCCACTCTTCCAGGAAGACTATTGGGCCGGGATGGCCTAGCCTCCTTAACAAAAGTCAAGGGGCCGAGCCCCCCCAACGGTATGTGTCTATTGGTATGACCGGATTGTTGAAAAAGCTCCACGACGTCGCGGCTCGCTCGCGGGAGACAATTCGCGCGCAACTAGGTCCGATACTTGTCCAGCCAAGTGGCACGCGCGCCGGGGCAGTTGAAATCCACGCTATTCTTCGCAAACGCCTTTACGAAGCATACGATCGCTTGGCCCGGGAGGCAGATGTTATTGGCGATGAACGCAAGGCTAGAGACTGGCGCCTGTTAGCGAGTGATTGCCGCGCACTGCCGCACGATGGCAGCCTTGCTGGTATGGGCCCCCCCGAAGAATCGGATCTCCGTTGGAACCATCCTGATGTCTGGCAAGCGATCTCACACAGCCAGTTGTCTTCTTTTCAAACGCGTTACGCCATTTGGGCGTTTGCCGTGCGCAACGAAGTTGCTGTGAGAGACGAACTCACCGCCGTGGCGGCTTTCGCGGTGGATCGCAAGGAGAAGGCGCGTGCTCTGCGGAGCGCGCGTAAAGCCGATAAGCGTGCTGCTAAATATCGGGTCATGCGACGTGTGTCCTACCACAGCGAGGAACGACGCCTGGGAACAATCACCTTTCCCGCCGTGAACCGCCTGCAAACGCTTGACGATATCGGGCATGTCGCTGGCGCGATCGAGACTTGGCTGGCAGCCTTGCTCGGCTCGCACACTCGGCTCGGCGATGACATTGTTGAAGCACTGCGGATTACGCGCCAGGCCAACGAAATCTGCATCATGCTGACCGTCGCGGAAACCCCGCATAAGAGGTTGCAGCAGGGACTTCGGCGGATCGATGCTTTTGTGCGGACTTACGAACCAGGAGACGTGCAGCCATCACAAGCCAGGGGTCAGATTGTCACGGAGTGCGAACGGGTTTTTGACTACTACGACAGCCTATTCGAAGCTTCCGATGAGCCTGACACGCTACAGGCCGCGCAAGTATTAAGCCGTCTTGCCGTGGCACGGCTTGTCGCGCTGCGTGACATCGCACCTTTGGAACACGCTGAGCCGCCAGGCGGTCCATCTCCTTGAGGTGGTACGCCAGCCGCGCGACGGCAACTCTCTTGAGCTACTGAATTGCCGATATGGCCGCCTCCCGCGTGCCGGGCAAAGATTTCTTTGCTGAGCCGGGCGCTCAAATTAGTCTCACACCACAACGCATCCGCGGTAAGTAGTCTGCTTGCCGGGCAGCTTACGTACAACGAACTCTATTCCATGCCTTAGGTCGGGTGAAAATGCCGGGTGAAAATGAAGGAACTGGCGCAATGACAAGGGACGCAGTGACCCTCGGCAACCGCCGTCAAGCGGTCATCGGCCTGCTGCTGGCCGGCGCGATCATTGGTTCCTGGACCACTGTCCACATTTCGGGGGTGTTCTTCATACCGGTACGCCTCGACATGGCCTGGCTGATTGTCCCTTTGATCTTACTACAGTGCTGGCTCTATGTCGGGCTGTTCATCGTCGCCCACGACTGCATGCACGGTTCCCTTGTGCCGTTTCAGCCGGGCGTCAATCGCCTGATTGGCCAAATCTGCCTGACCCTCTACGCCGGATTTTCATTCGACGCGCTCAATCGCAAGCATCACCAGCATCATCGTCATTCCGGGACCGCAGAAGACCCCGATTTCGATGAAGTCGCGCCACACGGCTTCTGGCAATGGTTTGCCAAGTTCTTCACCGAGTATTTCGGTTGGCGCCAATTCCTCTTCATCGCGGCGCTCACTGCGATCTATGTCGCGGTCCTGGGTGCGGACCTCATCAACATTCTGTTGTTCTGGGCCCTACCAGCTCTGCTGTCCTCGCTCCAGTTGTTCACCTTCGGCACCTACCTGCCACACCGGCCCGAGAACGCCCCCTTCATTGACAAGCACAATGCGCGCACCAACCACTTTCCGAAGTGGCTGTCCCTGCTCACGTGTTTTCATTTCGGTTATCACCACGAGCACCATCTGCAACCCAATGTGCCCTGGTGGCGGCTGCCTGACGCCCATGCCGAATATGTTGCCTCTTTCGAAGCGCGGCCGGTCGGTGCCTAGGCGGCGGCGATCACCTTCCGTGTGGCCAAGCCGGCATCACCTTCGAGCAACGCCGGCGGAGTCCAAAGGTGTTCGCGAGGTGGCATTTTTCTAAAGCGCCCGACGGAAGTCGCAAAGGCCGCATCGCCACTTGCCAACGCGACGTGGACAAGCTTCTGGCGCTTGCTCGTCGTGGCGCGGCTGTCCCAGGCGGCAGGACCGCGTTCGAGAATTGTTGTGCCGATGGCCTTATAGATCCGTAACGCCGAAGCGATTGACCAGGCGCAGCGGTAAGGCAGGCGGGCGATGCCGTAGCCCGCCGAGTCGTAGTAACTGTCGGCAAGCGCAAGAACACGCTGCACAACTTCGAATATCGCCTTTCGATGTCTGGATTCGTCGAGCGAATGAGCTGACAGGCCATGCTCCGCCAGCCACTGCTCCGGGAGATAAACGCGCCCCATCTGCGCATCAGCGGGCACGTCCCGAGAGATGTTTGTAAGCTGGAAGGCCATGCCGAGATCGCAAGCTCTCAAAAGCGTTGGCTGGTCCCGCACGCCCATCACCATCGCCATCATCACGCCGACCGCACCGGCCACATGATAGCAATACTTGAGCGTATCTTCCTCGGTGCGATAGCGATGACCCGCGGCATCCATCGCGAAACCATCGATGAGGTCGAGCGGAAACCGTTCCGGGATGGCTTGCTTCTCGGCTACGCGGGCGAGTGCTTCGAATTCTAGCCCGTCCGGGGAGCCGCTGTATGCTGCGAGCGTTCTTTGCCGGAGTACGGCAACCCGTTCTTCGATTGGCAATCCACCCGGCACGCTGGCTTGCGCAAATCCAAGATGCTGGTCATCGATACAATCATCGCAATACCGGCACCATGCATAGAGCATGTAGACGCTGTCGCGGACGTCCGTTGGCATCAAGGCGGCAGCGCGTGCGAAGCTCTTCGAGCCACGCTCAATCATCATCTTGCTGTGGTTCACAACGTCGCCGAGCTGATCAGCCATGGGAGCGCCCTTGCTCTCGCCGATGAACGGCCTCCATCGCCTGGCCTTCTGAGAACTGGCGGATCGCCCTTTGGATCGGCAGCGGCGGCCGTCCAAGCAGAATGCGTGCTTTGTCACCGGCCGTGATCCGGGCAGCATAGAACCGCTCAATAAGGGGGGCGGGAAGCGAATAGAAGCGTTCGAGTATGTCGCGGCGCTCGTCTCCTTGCGCGGCAAGAAAGAGCATGCGGTTCAACAGCCGGAAAAACGACCTCTGCTGCCAGCACCTCGTCGAATGGCGGCGGACGATCTGGTCAATGCGGCGCGTCTCAAAGGTATCGGCAGCGGCGATGCGCTGGGCCAGCAGTACGGTATCGGGCAGCGAATACCCGGTCGTGGGATGAAAAAGACAGGCCCGCATCCCGGAACGGGCGGCCTGTTGCTCGCCCTCCGCCCAAAAGGCTTGGATGTCTCCTGCAAGCGTGATTGGCAACACTCCTTGCTCCTGCCGCACAGTATTGGCGATGCGCCAGCCTTTTGTGTTGGCATACTGAAGCGCGCGCTCTGCAAGCAGCTCCGTGTTCAACTTAGGACCGTCACTGTAGTAGGTGTCTTCAACGAGGATGCGGGTGGCGGTAAACGGCAAGGTATAGACAAACCGGTATCCATCGTGCTGAGCAACGGTTGCATCCATGATAACCGGACGGCTCATGCCGTGCGGTTCGTTGAGTTCAAGCTCGAGCCCGACGAATTTTTGATAGCCGAGCGCCAGGGCGTTCGTCTTGGTCGCGCCCCGGCCGTCAATAACGCAGCGGCAAGAGATGCGGACACCGCTTTCCAGTTCAATGCCATCGCTTTGAACTTGGGAAACGGCCGCCGACAAGATCACATCGATCCCTGTGGCCTGCATGACGGCGGCATGCAGCCTGTCGGACGTCATGGAATTATAGCCGGTGTCGAGAACGCGTTTCAGCCGCGGAAATCGGACTTCTTGAGAAGGCCAGCGTGCCTCCAGCATCGGATGCAGGAGCTCCAGGCCGGCCGCATTGACATCGCTAGAATGGAACGACCAGGTGTGGTTGCCACCAACTTGCGCATTGCGGTCGATAAGCGCGATCGAAAGATCCGGGCGTGCCCTCCGCAACGCCAGCGCAATCATAGAGTTCGCCAGACCTGCCCCGACGAGCAGCACGTCGTAATTTCCCGAGCCCGACAGTGCCGGCGCGTCCCCGATCCGGCTGCGTGTCTCAGTCTGTTCTCGGGTCATGTCCATCCTTCAGCCAGCATTTCAGCTTTTGGCCCGAAGCAAGCCATTATTGGCTACTTCTATAAGCTACGATACAACGCCGCCAAAAGATCTGTCTCTTCCGCGGCTGGCTTCACCAGGTCAGCACACCGACCACGGCACCGGTCATCAGTGTCGCCAGAGTTCCCGAGATAATGGTGCGCAGACCAAGCTCCACCAGTTCGCCACGCCGCTCGGGCACCATGGTCGTCAACCCGCCCAGCATGATCGCCAGCGACCCGAAATTCGCAAAGCCACACAACGCATAGGTCATGATTAGTCGCGAGCGTGGATCAAGCGCGTCCGGAGGCAGTTTGGACAACTCGAGAAATGCGAGAAATTCGTTGAGGACGGTTTTGATCCCCATCAGCGAACCGGCCGTGACGACCTGATTCCACGGGATCCCGATAAGCCAGGTCACGGGCGCGAACACCCAGCCGAGGATTCGCTCCAACTTCAATGACGTGCCGGCAACCGACGGTAGAATGCTGAGCATCTGATTGACGAGGCTGACAAGTGCAACAAAGACGATGAGCAAAGCCATGATGTTGAGAAGGAGAGCCAGGCCGTTTGTCGTCCCCTTGGTGAGCGCATCCATGGTTGAGTGCGCGCGCTCGTAGCTTATTTTGCCGCTTGGCTGTTCATGATTGCCATCTTCGGCGTTTTCGGGCGGCACCATAATGAGCGCGATCATGATGGCGGCGGGTGCGGAAATCGCCGAGGCCGTCACGAGATGCCCCACCGCGCCCTCCAACGTCGGCCCGATAATGCTGGCATACAATGCCAGAACCGTCCCCGCGATGGTCGCCATGCCGGTCGTCATCACCATGAAAAGTTCCGAACGCGATAGCCCGCTGAGATACGGTCGTACCAGCAAAGGCGCTTCGACCATACCGACGAAGATATTGGCTGCCGTCGAAACACCCACGGCACCCCCTATGCCAAATGATCTCTGCAGCACTTGGGAGAAAGCCTCAACAACCACCTGCAGGATACGCCAGTGAAACAGCAGTGCCGAAAGCGCGCTCATCACCAGGATGATCGGTAATGCTTGGAAAGCTAAAATAAAACTCGCACCAGGAAACGACTCCTGAAACGGCAAAGCAGCTCCTCCAAGATAGCCAAAGACCACGCTGGTCCCCGCCTTGGTCGCCGTCCCGAGTGCCAAAAAGACATCATTGAGCCAATAGAAAGCCTGCTTCGAACCGGGCACCTTGAGCAGCAGCAGCGCCACTGCAAACTGCAGTCCCAGACCGGCAATGAGGACCCGCCATGATAACGCCCACCGGTTTTCGCTCAGTCCCCACGCGATGAAAGGCAGCACGAAAAGTCCGATCGCGCTTTGCATCATCTCTTGCGTCAATTGCTATCCCCCGCCCGGGGCCCTGCGTTGCGCCGGTTCACTTTGCCGCCTTGAGCAGCCAAGCTTTGCCCTCTTTATCCAGGATGTCCACCGTCTCTCGGTAGTAGGCTTCGGCTCGATCGTATGAGGCCCCGATACAGACAATGCCAAGTTTGCCGAACTCCGACAGCGCACCCATCAGGTGGAAGGCAACTCCTTCCTGGTTGGTACCGTGAAAATGCAGGCGGTTCATGGCGGCGATATCGATGAGGTCGAACGGCAGCAGGCCGCGGTACAGTTCCGATTCAAGGTTGTCGGAGGCGTAGTAATAGCGGGGCTCGCCACCGGGTATGAGGAACTGCCCGGTTTCACGGCAGTAATCGCCGTCCGTCAGCGATTGCAGCATCAAGAACGGGTGCGTTGTGCCGCCCTTGCGCAGGTTGATCTCGATGGCGACATGCCGCCAGCCGCCCTGACCGTTGGGAACCGAAAGGAAGTCGACGCTGAACCGGCCGAGCGCACCCTCGTCAGCGAGCACTTTTGCAACCTTCAAGCCGCGATCCTGAATATCAATGCGGTAGCTCTCATCGGCAGGGAACCGGCAACCCAAAAAGATCTGCGCGTTGCCGCCTCCAAGCAGCTGATCATGCGTTGATACCGTCTCGATGGTGCCTGTCGGGTCAATTCTCAATTGAGCCGAAGGCGAACGTTTGTCATCCCCGTCGACGAACTCCTCAACGACGCCGCCCATGGCGAGGAGCTTCTCAGAATAAAGACCCCAGGTCATTCCGCTGGCTTCGAACAGCAGCTGAGGCAGGCGTTGTTTCACCCAAGCGCCAAGACCACTGTCATCAGGCGCACCGCGATAATCGAAGATAGCGTTGCCTTCGCCCGAAAACCCGTCGTTCAGCTTCACGACGGCGCGCTCGAGCTCCGGTTGCTGCTTCTTGAGATCCACCAAGGCTTCGCCGACATCATCCGGGTTCGCCAAGTCCTCGAAACCCGCAGGGATTTCGAGACCGGCTTCTCGAAAGATCTTACGTGAGCCGCTTTTCGTGCCGAGATGGTAGAGGGAGGGGTCACAGCCATAGACAGGCAGATCAAGCGCGATGCCCAGAGCCCTTTCCAGCTCGGTCACCGTGAAACAGGTCATGTGCGCGGTATCCGGATCGCGGATCGCCTCGCGTATCCGCTGCAGCACGCGAGGGCGCGCCAGCAGCTTCTCGGTAAGCGGTTGCGGGGATGCATCATCGCACGAGATGAGCGTCAGCCGGCGGCGCGCGTGTTGCGCTGGGATCCCAGGCAGCAGGTGCAAGTAGTAATCAATGATCGGCTCGGCGATTGGCGTGCTGGTTAGATAGATTACCCGCGTGCGCGGAAACCGCAGCAACAGCAGCATGCACAGCTGGCGTTCCTCGTAGTGGTGCACACCTGAGATGCGCGCCAAAACTTCCTGGTCTAGGGTGAGACTGGGCACAATCACGACGGTGCGGGGCGCGTTCCTGTCATCGTTCGAGGCGAGAAACGAGCGGGCAAAGCGTTCTTGCAGTTGCTTGGCGCGCTGCAGGTCGGACGGTGTCGGTGGCGGTAGTTGAAGCATGTGATCACCTGTCCCGATTGTCCTGTTTCATACGCCTCTCGTGCCTCGAATTCTGATCAAGCGTCCTCAATGCGCCGTCCGTTGCGATCGATGCGGTGCATCAGGTAGCCCAGGCAGTCGAGCCTCACCGCGCGCGGGTCCCGTGTCAACATCGCCGGAATCGCGCTTTGAGCAAGGCGAATCTCGCCGTCGACATATTCGATATAGTTCTCCGTATCCGCGTCAAAGTCTGCCCCGGGGACAAGCACTAAGCGGCGGTCAAGGTTGCCACCGAGCCGGCCAAGCCTGGTGCCGACCTCAAGTTCGGAAAAATTTAGCCGGTCGATGTCGTTCGCGAGCCTGAAATCGGCATCGCTGCCATCATAGGTGAAGCTCGCGTCTGGTGGGACGCGCAGGATGACCGCTGTCTGCAGGAGATCGATGTCGGTGTCGGGCAGGGGATGATCCGGAAAATGATCGAGCGACAAAGCTGCATCGAGGAACTGTGCAGCATGCGCCGTCGACGGCTCGCTGTCGGGAACACCACATTCCACCGTCACGGCGGGGCAGATCTTGCCCATGGCCGCTGATTGAACGCCAACTGGCCTGGTGAAGTAAACCACCGTCCGTGAAAACAGCCGGGCCAGGTGGAAGTAGCGTTCGTTCAAGTGGTTGACGCAGCCATAATGCGGGTTGTTGCCGGTGTTGTTGTGGAGATCCACGCTGGCAAACGGGCGTTCGGCGGCAACAAGGTCGATAACCCTGCGCATCAGCGCGGCTTCGGGTGCTTCAGGATAACGCGTTCCAGGCCAGGTACGGTTGTAGTCGGTCTGATTGTCGAGCGTCCTGACATTTGCCTTCGCCGCTTCGACGTTGCCGACAAAGACGACGAGCCGTCTCGGCAGTTCCCGCCCTTGATGATTGCGCAGCAACTCCTGCACGGCGCTCCATCCAGTATTCTCGTTGCCATGCAGCAGCACGGTGACGAACAGCGGGCGCGGGTCGCGGCCGGGAAGCGAGAACAGCGACGGACCAGGCAGGTGCCGCCATAGATCGCAGGCGGCCACATCAAGCAGTTCTTGCGGAAAGTCTTCGTAGCATCCGAGCTGCGGCCCGGCGCTGGTGGCGCGCCTCTTGATTTCGCCCATGCGTTCGTGTCACCCCGATCGTTTCTATCGAATTGGCGTTATTCCATACACTATGGCCGCTTCGCTTGAGCGCGGTCAATTATCGGTGGCAGCGGCGCCATCCACCACCAAGAATCACAGCCACGCCGGGTTTCAGCCCGGCGGCTCATATTTCCGGATGAGCGGCACCCCGTTGAAAGTGTGCGTACAGCAGGGGCAGTCGGGTGTCAGGTCCTCGTTTCGGAGCTGTGGATCAACCTTGGCGAGCTTGCCGTTTTCATTCACATAAAGTCCGCTGTAGATGGAACTTTCACCAATTCGCACACAAGGGCGCTTATCGGCCTCGGACCTGGCGACCATCCAGAAGATGGGCTCCTCTGTATCCAGCCGGCTGACGGCTTCGCTATGCGCCGCGTTCCAGTCCTCGCCAACTTTCGACAAAAGGAACCTGAACAGTGGCGTATAGTCCAGCCCGCGACGCTGTTTGCCGTGCATGGAGCCAAGCGTGGCCTCACGAGAATTCTCCGCCTTCGTATTTCGTTCATGGCGATAATCGCCGCCTTTGTTGTGGTGCACGCCACGTGCGCGGGTGTTGACCTTCCGATAAAGCGGTTTCTTGCGAGGATCGTGCGACATGTCCGTGGCATTCCATCGTTTGCTTCGATGCGTGCGCATGGTCATCTCCCGGTTCACGCAAACAGAAGAGCGCCTCGGCGGGAAGCACGCTGCACCACGATGCATAAGCTATGCAACGGTTCAAGGCATTCGACATTGCATGAAGCGCGGCTGCGCCGTCCTCCTCATCTACTTTGTGGCAGATGTCTCCACTCAGTTACACAGGCGTTTGCTATAGCCTACTTACCGAAAATCTCTTCCAGTTGCTTTGGTTCCAGAAGCGGTGTGACCGTGTTGACATTGAGGTCGGTCCAGGCATGCAGGTACTTACCAAGCGCAACGGCGTTTTCGGATTTCACGATGGCCCAGCCTTCAAGCTGTGATGCAGCGAACCACACGCCGATGTGTTCGTTGCCGGATGGCAGTTCTCCGACCTTTTCAAAGCGCTTGAATGATTTGTCGCGATTCTCCGGCTTCACTTCGAAGTGGACGATGAAAAGCATTGCTCGTCTCCCGGTTTAGTTGCCATGTTGAAAAAAGAGCCATCTAGTTTCGCGAGACGTGTTGGGCGAGGGACCTATTTCCTGGATTTTTCCAGCAGCGCATCGACACTCCAAGGACCGGGCCCGGCGAACACGATGTAAAGAAAAATGAAACAGTACAGGATGGCCGCGTCACCGCCATTGTTCGTCGGAAAGACGTCTCGCGGAGCATGAGCCAACCAATAGGCAAAAGCCATGAGCCCGGATGAAACAAACGCGGCTGCGCGAGTTTGAAAGCCCACCAGCAATAGTGTACCGCAAATGATCTCGATCACCCCAGCGGTCCAGGACAAACCGAACGGCTCGACGACGCGTTCGGTGGCCGGAACGCCCAAATGCTTCTGGGTGCCATGAAGCAGAAAGATGAAACCTGAGAGCATGCGCAGCACGCTCAACACGCGCGGTTCCCATTCGGCAAAGAAGCTATTCATCCTGGAATCCCCATCAACAAAGGTAGCAGAAACTTAAGGCATAAACCCACCACGCCATTGTTTGCGCGCGCTGTCGTGGGATAGTAGACGATACTGTTTTTGAAAGCACGTCGTGTAGATCGCAACGAAGATTTGGGTTTAACCGCATCGCCTGGTTATCTTTACTGCTTAGGAGGTGTGAACCTCGGCGCCCCGGTCGAGCAGCACCAAAGCATTGCCGTCGCTCTCTCACCATACAAACCATAAGATTGGAAGCGCCAGCTTGATGGACACTTCTTCTCAGCCGCGTTCGGAAGCCGAGTTCGTTGCGCTGCTGGCATTGATGGTTTCGATTGTGGCGCTGGCGACCGATATTATGTTGCCTGCGCTCGGTAGCATTGGTCATGAGCTTGGTGTCGCTGATCCAAACAACACTCAGCTGGTTGTCTCAGCGCTTTTTCTCGGCTTTGCGGCAGGTCAGATACTGGCGGGTCCAATATCGGACAGCGTCGGGCGCAAGCCCCTGGTTTACGTTGGACTCAGCGTATTCATTGCAGGATGCTTGTTGTCGATTTTCGCCACGAACTTTTCGGTGATGCTGGCCGGCCGCGTGATGCAAGGGCTTGGAGCGTCCGCGCCGCGCATTATCACACTCGCTATTGTCCGGGACTGCTACGAAGGCCGCGCAATGGCACGCATCATGTCGATGATCATGGGCGTGTTCATTATTGTCCCTGCCATCGCACCTTCCATCGGTCAGGGCGTTATTGTTTTGGCAGGTTGGCGCACAACGTTCGGACTCCTTCTTGTTCTGTCGAGCGCCGCGCTCTTCTGGTTTGCATTCCGGCAACCTGAAACGCTGCCCGCGCCCCTGAGAACGCCATTCCGGCTTTCGACAATCGCAGATGGAATACTGGAAGCCTGCAGCCATCGCACGGTTGTGGGGCACACGGTTACCGCTGGACTGATCTTTGGTGGCTTTCTTGGGTATCTGAACTCAGCACAGCAGATCTACCAAACAACCTTCAACACCGGTATGTTGTTTCCGCTTTACTTCGGGATGGCGGCGCTTGCCATCGGTGCTGCGGCTTTCGTGAATTCAATGCTCGTCGAGAGCCTCGGCATGCGCTTGCTGACGAAACGTGCCCTTCTCGGCATCTCTGCGCTGTCATTGGCCTTCGTCGCTCCCACGGTTGCTTTTGGCGGCGTTCCCCCGATTTGGCTGTTCATGGGATGGCTCTTGAGCACCTTCTTCTGTGTGGGAATTCTATTCGGTAATCTGAATGCACTTGCCATGGCCCCCCTTGGTCACATAGCAGGACTGGGCGCTGCATTTGTTGGATCGCTCACGACGTTTATTTCATTGCCGCTGGGTTGGGCGATCGGCCGACTTTTCGATGGCGGCGTGCTTCCGCTTGTGGTTGGATTCGCGGTCTTGGGTGCCTCGGGATTGATGATTGCGACCTGGACTCAGCGCAATGCAGATTAGGCTGGCAATCAGATCGCTAAATGGACCCTCACTCGCGAACTGGATGCTGAAATCCCCACGCTTAGGCAGTCTGGAACGGCCTATCCCAGCGCCTCGTAGCCAAAGCCGCTTCCCTTTTTCACAACCATGCCAATGCCAGGTGGAGGCAGGTGGTAGCCGATGATTTTCGCCTTGGTGGTATGCAGCCGGTCAAGCAGCCGCTTGCGCGTCTTCACCGCCAGATTCGGCACATGATCACTGGCCGGCTGCCAGTCAGGATGCTCGAATGAGATCACCGGATTGGTAAGCGCATCACCGAGTACGACAAGTGTCTCCGAACCTGCCTTCAGCTCAACGGAGATGTGGCCTTGTGTGTGGCCGTTGGTTTCCACGATGCCGATGCCGGAAACAATCTCGTCGTCTTCTTTGACGAACGTGATCTTGTCCTCGATCGTCTTGAACCGCGATTTTGCACCCACAGCGAAGAATTGACGGTCCTCGCGCAGCGACTTCATCGCATCCGGGTTCATCCAGAAAGCGAATTCCTTTTCGGCGACATAGTAGATTGCATCCGGGAAGGTCAGTTCATCGAAGTCATTGACCGCACCCCAAAGGTGGTCGGGATGACCATGTGTGAGCACAACCTTTGTAACGTCGGCCGGGTCGATGTCCGCGTCGGACAACGACTCCTCTAGTTTGCCGGTCGTCGGCACGAAGCGCGGTCCGGAACCCATGTCGACCAGGATCAGGTCGTCTGGCGTCTTTATGAGTGTGACGTTGATCGGCGACTTGTAGGTGTCCCCTGTCTGACCGGCAGCCGCCCAGGCGGCCTTGCGCAGTTCAGGGTCGATCTTGGGAGCGGCGAATGTCGTCGGCAGCGGAATGTGCCCGTCCGAGAAGGTCGTGACCTCGAACTGCCCGAGCGTGATCTTGTTTGCGGCGAACGCCGGCAGCGGCAGCGTCGCCACCGCACACGTCGCCGCGGCGCTGCCCAGGAATGTGCGGCGGGAGAGTTGGATGAGCTTCGCCGACATGCGCTATGTTCCCTTTAGTTGTTTAGAGCACATACGGTCTTGCGCTCATTCGAATTCCATCTGCTCGAACACGCGGCCGGCGTTTCGCGTCGCCAGTTCCTCATAGGTGTCGAGATGCTTGTAGGCCGACTGATCGACGTAATAGGCGTCTTTTAACTCACCGCCCTTGTCGATGTGCTCGCCGATCTTGCCTCTCAGATGCACCAGGTAGTCCTTCGTGTAGCGGCGCACCTGGTCCATGTTGGTTGGATGCCTGTGTCCGGGAATGGCATAGACGGCACCGAGCGCCTCAAAGTCTTCCCATGTCTCCAGCCATGCAGCCGTGTCGGTATCATCGAAGATCGGCAGCATGCGCTCGTGGAAAGCCATGTCTCCTGAGATGACGAGCTTCTGCTCCGGCAGCCAGACCATCGTATCGCCCGGAGAATGCGCGGGCCCAAGATTGAGCACTTCGATGGTGAAGTCGAGATCGTTTGCATCCTGAACGTGAAGCGGCTGCCGACTTTGAAGCCGTGGCTCAAGATCACTGCTCTCGGGCTCTTGCCTCCTCTACCAGCGCGCGGCTCAGCGCGGCCAGGTCGTCGAAGCGCGATGCTCTGGCATAGCGGGCCAATGGCACCTCCAGTCTTAGCTGCTGCTCTATGCGCAATCGTAGCTCAAAGGCTGAAAGCGAGTCGATGCCAGCATCATCCAGGGTCTCGGCTGAGGCAAGAGCGTCGGCGCTCACTCTGAGCACTTTTGCGGCTTCATTGCGCACCAGCCGCAAAGCGGCGACCTCGAGTTCGTCCCCGTCGAGTGTCATCAATCCGCGCGATAACAGGTCTGCGCCGCTCTGCCCGGCAGACGCCAGTTCGGCTGTGCGTGGTGAGCGCATGAGAATCGGATGCGTTTCGGCCAACCGCTTCCAGTCGACCGACGCAATGGCCAGCGTGGGCTGATCGGAATCGAGCGACCTGGCAAGGGAGGTGAGTGCGGTCCCGTTGTCGATGCCGATCCAGCCCGCACTCGCCAGATAGCTTTGCATCTTCTTGCTGCGAGCAACATGGCCGCTCTCGTCCAGTGCGCCCCAGTTAATGCATTTACCCGGAATGCCACGCGTTCTTTGCCACTGCGCCAGGGCTTCGAGGAAGCTATTGGCTGCGGCATAGTTGGATTGCCCAGCCCATCCCACAACTTGAGCCAGGGAGGAAAACGAGACGAAGAAATCGAGCTGCGCACCACAGTTCTCGACAGCGCGGACAAGATTGAGCGCACCGTCGACTTTTGGTTCCAGCACGCGGCAAATCTGATCCGGCGTCATGTCCTCGAGCAGCGCATCGTCGTAGATGACGGCGGCGTGGACGATGCCACGCAACGGTTTATCAGATCCGGTCATCAACTGGAGGGCATCTGTCACGCTTTCTGAGTCGGTAACGTCGAGGCGAAGGGTCTCGATTGTTCCGCTGCCCGACTTACCTATGCTCGTGCCGGTACTGCGTGACGCAAGCACGACCCGGCCCGCGCCGTTCGCGGCCAGCCACTCACCGACTGTACGGCCGAAGCCATCTACACCGCCCGTCACGAGATAAGTACCGTCAGGATCGAATGGCGCGCCGTCCTCCAATGCACTTTCAATCTCGAGGTCCGGGTCGTCGAGCTGAACGATGACTTTGCCAATGTGCTTCGCTTCCGCCAGAAGTCTGAACGCATCGCTGACCTGCGACGCGCCGTATAGCGACACCGGCAAAGCCTTGATCTCACCGGCGGCATGCATGGACAAAACGTCTTCGAGCATCCCGGCGGCAAGTTGCGGTTTATTCGCGATCAGCGTCGCGAGATCAATAACGTGGAATGAAACGTTCGACCGTAAGCTGTGAAGCTTGAGAGCGCTGTCGCCATAAATATCGCGCTTGCCGAGCTCAAGGAACCGGCCATAGGGCGCAAGGCAGGCAAGGCTCTTGTCGATGAAGGCGCCTCCCAGCGAGTTGAGCACTACATCGACGCCACACCCGCCGGTCGCGCGCATGACTTCGTCAGCGAAGCCAAGACTGCGTGAATCAAACACATGCTCAATCCCCAGATATGTCAGATGTTCTCGCTTTTCGTGGCTGCCGGCTGTGGCGAGAATGTGTGCACCAGCGCGTCGGGCCAATGCAATTGCCGCCAGTCCGACGCCACCCGTTGCGCTGTGGATGAGAACGCTCTCGCCCGGCTGCAGGCGAGCAACTTTGTTCAGAGCGTGGTGCGCCGTCAGAAAGCCAGACGGAATCGTAGCTGCTTGAACATGTGAGAGACCCGGTGGAGCACGCTGCAACGCGACGCACGGCCACGTAATCCGCCTTTGGAATGCACCGCGTCCCATTCCGAGCACATGGTCGCCAATGTTGAGCGTTCGCACGCTGGCCCCACGCGCGACGACGACCCCGGAAAGCTCAAGGCCGAGCGCCTCGATGGCCGGTGTCGGCTCGGCGTGCTCCGGCAACAATCCTGATACCGCCATGACGTCGCGGAAGTTCAATCCAACAGCGCGCACCTCTATCCTTACGTCGTTGGTGCCGAGGGGGTCGTGCCTCGTCTGCTGCCAACGCAGGCCTTCGGCGCCAGGCGCTCCACGGTGTCGCAGTCCGAAATTGCGGGACCGCTCCAGCTTCGATACGGAAACGGTTGAGGGCGTCAGTTCGTGCTCGGCCAGCTCTTCGAGCCGGGCAACGAAGGCATGGCCTGAGCGGATAACGAACTCGGTCTCCCGGCTCCCGGAGGTCACAATGTCTAGCAGGAGGCTAGGGTCGCGCAGTCCGTGGTCATCTATATCGACGAGTTGCAGCGAGACCTCGTTTGCTTCCATCGCGATGGTTCGGAGAAGTCCAAGCAGGGCAGATTGCGCAAGGCCGGCTTCCGTTATGCTATCTTGCGCGTCCAGCGACCGGGCCCGGTGCGTAACGACGGTGACCTTCGGTAGCGGCTCGTCGGCTGCGAGTTGGGTAAGCGCCTGACCGAATGCCATGGCGCGGGTCACCTCAATCCTCGCAACCGCAGAAATGTCCAGGAGTGAGTCTGGGGCAAGTGAAAGCGGCAGCGCATAGACGATGCCGGCCATTGGCGAGCGGGCGAAGCAGTCGTGGAAGGCCTCCAGGTAGACGCGCCGATCGTTGGAAGATTCAGGATCAACAGAGCGGACCTCGACACGTCCACCACGAACGCCAAGCGCATCGGCAATGCGTCTTGAGTTTGTGCAATTCTCGCCAGCCAAGAACAACCAGGTCCCCTCCTGAATTCTCGCAGGTGGGGCCACATCGAAGGCCTCGAAAAATTCGCTATAGAACCGCGGCATCGCGTCGCTATTCTTGACTAGCCCCAGCTTGCTGCGTCTGCCTTGGGTCCTGAGTCCGTCAAACTGAACGATTGGTGTGCCCTGAGTGGAAACAATTGTTACGGTGGCGATGATGTCCTTGCCGGAAGCGCGCGTCCTCGCCATGGCATTGCATTCCTTGCCGAGTGCGCCATGGACGGCAACTCGGGCGATGCCGACAGGGACGAGGCCAGTGGCACCATGGTGCTCGTCGCAAGCAAGCATGAGCTGCAACGCGGAATCGACTGCTCTCGGGTCCAATGCGAATGATAAATGCGCATCGAAGAACTCGTCTGCCACGCCGATCCTGCCACTCGCCGCTCCCCGTTGTGCCGAGATGGATTGGAGCCCCCGGAACTGGCGGCCCCAGCCGAAGCCATTGGCTTCTGCAGTGCGGTAAAAGTCGGCGGCGGCGACCGCCGTGGCCGGGCAGCTCGCCTCGATGACGTCGTCTACTGAAGCTACCTGCAGTCGATAGATCGTTGCCTGGGAACGCAGTTGCCAGTCGCCCGCATCATCCCGTAACCGGGAATTGATTGTAAGGCGACGCCGTGTGGGATCGTAGAGCGTCCAGAACTGCACCACGTCGTCGGCACCGATATAGAGCGCTGCCGGGAACGTGACATCAACCAGCTCAATGGCCTCACATCCCAGCACCTCGCGCGCGGCGGCGGTAAGCATGTCGATATAGGCAGCGGCGGGGAACATGCACGCGCCGTCCAGGCGATGCTCGCCAAGATAGGGATGCGTGCTCAGACTCAGCTCGTTCATCCAGTTTGGCGTGGGGACAGGCTCACGCCGACCAAGTAACGCATGCTCTGCTGGTGGATGCATGATCCGCGACGCTTCTTCCGGCTCGCTCCACAGCTTTGTGAGGATCCACGGCTGGCTTGGGAGCGAGATGTCGCGACCACCCGCTCCGTGAATGACTGACCAATCTATTTCGACGCCGGAGACATAGAGCTGTGCGGTAGCGACAGCGATGGACATGAGATCGCCCCAGCGCTTGTCGAGCGTGCTCACGGTCGTGAGGATGCACCCCTTGGCGGCTCCGCAAGCCGCCGTCATACTCGAAAGCGTGCGGTGTGGACCGAGCTCGATGAAGGTGTCGGCGCCGAGTTCGAGCGCCCGCTCGACCGCCTGCTGATAGCGCACGGGATAGCGCAGGTTTTGCCACCAGTAGTCGGCATCGAACCGGTCATTCAAATCACCGGTAACAGTGGAGATTACGCGCAAGTTCGGTGGCCGAGTTTCCAATTTGCCGACGTCGGCCTTGAAGATATGCTCGACTGGCTCAAACCAGCTCGAGTGATAAGCGAAGTCGAGCGCCAGTTTACGCGTCAGAATTGTCGGGTCATCGTTATTCAGTTTCTGTATCAGCGCGTCGATTGCTTTCTCGTCGCCTGTCAACGTCACCATGTGGGGCGAATTGTAGCCGCCAATCTCGATGCTGCCGTCCGGGGGCAGCAGGGGCGCGATTGTCTTGGCGCCTAGTCCGATGGCTGCCATTGTACCGACACGATTGACACGGCTGCGAATGAGACCGCGATGCGTGACGAGTCCGGCGACGGTTGCCTTCCCAATGCCGCCGGCGAGAAAAGCCGCAGTTACCTCTCCGAAGCTGTGACCAAGCACTATATCCGGCCGCACGCCGCGCGCACGCCAAAGCTCCGCGAGCCCTGACTGGAACGCGAACATCACGGCCGGTGTGATGGCGGCGTCGTGGATGTTGCTGGCCTCCTCATCCGCTAGCAGAACGTCCATCACTGACCAACCACCGATCTTCTTGAAGACGCGATCGAACGTATCGATCGATTGACGGAACACAACTTCCTGCGCGATTAACTCGCGGCCCATAGACCACCATTGGCCGCCCTGGCCCGTCATCGTGAAAACGAGCGTGCGGGGCGTCTTCGCTCTGCCTGTGATGATCTCCGGTGGCGCGTGACGATCGGTGGCTGGCCAGTCGCGGCCCTCGGCGAGGCACAGGAGTCGCTCGCGAAGCTCATCGGACGTGGCCGCAATTATGACGGCGCGATGCTCGGCATTATCGCGTTGCGCCGCGATTGCGCTGGCAATTTCACTGACGTTGCGTCCGGCGAAAAGTCCGCCTTCGATCGCCGCCGCAAGGCTTGCTGCAAGTTGCTGCAGATGCCGCAGAGTTGGAGCTGATAGCGGCACGGCGCACGGCACGGGGGAGGCCCCCGCTGTGGTGGCGCTATTAACTGAAACACAACCATTGCGAGGCGGTGTCGGCCCCTGGCTGCTACTCAGCAGCGCGCAAGCGTTGGTGCCGCCGAAGCCAAACGAATTGACCAGCGCACGCAATGGCGAAGCGTCGGCATGCAGATCGAGCGGCCGGTTGGCTACTGCTATGCCCAGCCCATCGAAGTCGATGCCCGGGTTCGGATCATCGTAACCTAGGTTTGCTGGAATGTGCCGATGATAAAGGACGAGTGCCGTCTTGATCAGCCCGGCGATACCAGCCGCTGGCTCAAGATGCCCAATATTGGTTTTCACCGAGCCGATTCGGAGTGGGATCGCGCCATGGGGTTTGCCGAAAACGGAACCGATCGCGTTGGCCTCAATTGGATCGCCGACCAGCGTGCCGGTTCCGTGCGCCTCGATATAGTCGATAGCATTTGGTGTGATGCCGGCACGTTCCGCAACGCAACGCATCATCGCAATCTGGGCATCGAGACTAGGCTCCGTGATTGAGCCGGTGCGGCCATCCTGATTGACCGCGGTTGCATCGATCACGGCATAGATTCGGTCTCCCGCAGCGAGTGCAGAATCGAGCCGTCGCAACACAACGACACCGACGCCTTCGCCACGCACGAAGCCGTCGGCAGCTGCATCGAACGCGCGGATCCGGCCAGTCGGCGACAGCATGTGCGCACGGCTGAATGTGACGAACATGCGCGGGTCGAGGAGGATATTGACGCCGCCGGCAAGCGCCATATCGCACGAGCCGTCCGCTAGGTGCCGGCACGCAGTATCAACGGCGACGAGCGACGACGAGCATGCGGTATCGATGCCCATGCTCGGACCAGGCAGGTCAAGTCGATTGGAAATGCGATTGGCGACGATAGAAAGTGCGGTTCCAGTGCCTGCGTGTCTTTCACCGTGACTAGTTCTATAGCGCTGCAACAGGCCGTAGTCGACGTTAGATACTCCGATGAACACACCAGCGCCGCCATGCCGCAGAGCAGCGATGGGCAATCGCGCATCCGATACCGCATCGCACGCAACCATAAGCAACAACCTCTGCTGCGGGTCCATTGCATCTGCTTCACGCGGTGAGAGGCCGAAGTAGTCCGCGTCAAAAGCGCTAATATCGTCTAGAAATCCGCCCCACTTGGAGTAGGAGCGGTTGGGCTGGTCAGGTCTTGGATCAAAGAAGCCGGTGAGGCTCCATCGGTTGCGGGGGATTTCGGTGATACCGCTGAGCCCGTCGCCGAGCAAGGACCAGAAACTCTCCGCGTCATGGGCGCCACCAGGAAAGCGACAGCCGATACCAATGATGGCGATGCGCTCCACTTTCAGGTCCTTCTATTGCCTCTTGGCAGCGACGCCAGTTACGTTAATATATAAAAATATTTGCATGCAAGGCGTGCTCACGGCGCCGCGACGCCCACCAACGACGGAGCCTCGTTAGATGAGTTGGATGCAGCGACTCCGTGCGATCGAAGCGCTGGAGGACGGCGACTTCGATCCGCTTCTCGTCGCGGAGTTGGAGGGTCTTGCAGCCGGTGCGCAACCGCAATCCGAGGAACCCGCCGCTCCGAGATCGATCAGGTTCTCGACGCCCACCTTCAAAGAGTATTCGACCTCCGAGATGAAGGGCTGTGGTAAGAACTCATTTCCGGCATTCTCAGTAACCGCGGGGGCCTGCGCGCTGGACTGCGACCACTGCCAAGCCAAAATATTACAGCCGATGATCCCGGCGACGTCGCCGGAAATGCTCGATCGGAAGGTGCGCGATCTCATCCTGCTCCAGGACTTGCAGGGGTTCCTGCTGTCGGGCGGTTCCAACCGCCGCAACGAGATCAAGTACGAGAAATACCTGCCGGTTGTCGAAGGCATCAAACGCGACTACCCTCACCTCAAGATCGCGATCCACACTGCACTGCTCGACGAACCTCGCGCCAAGGCGATGGAAAGCGCCGGCGTCGATACCGCAATGATGGATGTGATTGGTTCTCCTGAGACAATCCGCGACGTCTATCATCTCGATCGTACTGTCGACGAGTTCGAGGCCACGCTGGCTGCCCTTTGCTCGACGCGCATGGAAGTAGTGCCACACATCGTCATAGGTTTGCACTACGGTCGCATTCTCGGCGAAGCGAACGCACTCGACATCTGCGCTCGCTATGGCGTTCATTCGCTGGTTTTGGTCGTGGTAATGCCTTTTTATGCACGGTCGGGTACTTTTGTGACGCCTTATACCGGCGACGTTTGCCGGATCTTCATCGAGGCGCGTCGCCGGCTTCCGGACAGGCAAGTGTTACTAGGTTGTGCGCGTCCTGCGGGTATGCACAAGCGGGTGACCGACGCCTATGCAGTGATGGCGGGCCTCGACGGTATCGCATTTCCAGCTGACGGTGCGGTGGCGCTCTGCGAAGCAATCGGCCGCCCATTCGAGCAGCAGCACGCGTGCTGTTCGATAAAGATCGGCGGCAATATGCAGGTGCGTTCGATTGCAACCGCGTGTGCGGGATAGGGGATAGGGCATGAGCTGTCGGAAACGTGAAATCGCACTCCCCTCAGCCCAGGGAACCAATGGCCTCGATTTCAATGCGCTCGAGGCAATGATCCCGCGCGCGCCCGAGCCAACACCGCGCGAAGCGAAGAACGGCGGTCGCGTCAAGCTCGCCAACGTCCCGCCGGAAGGCGTGTATCTGCCCAACAATAACCGGCTTGCGCCGCATATGCGCTCCCCCGAGTATGTGCAGATGTCGACGGCCGCTGCGATCACGCTTGGGATAATGGCGGGCAAGATGCACGGCTGCTCTTGCACGCGCTGTTTGAACCTGCTGCTCAGCTATCCGGAAGGCTGTCGCGCCAACTGCGCCTATTGCGGGCTTGCGCGCCACCGAGAGGCTGACCGCGACTATGCCGATCGCAATTTTATTCGTGTCGACTGGCCGGCAGTGCCGATGGCGCAGGTCGTGGATAAGGTCGTCAGAGATGGCGACGAGACGCCGTTCCACCGCATGTGTATCTCGATGATCACGCATCCCAACTCGGACGCCGACACATTAACTGTCCTCAAGCAATGGACCGACCGGATTGACCCGGCCACGGTGCCGGTTTCTATCCTGTCCAACCCGACGACGATGTCGCGCTCCGATTTGGCGACGCTGCATGGTCTTGGCGCCGACATTTTTACCGTCGCGCTCGATGCGGCGACGCCGGAAATCTTCGATCGCACGCGCGGCAAGGGCGTACAGTCTCCCCACTCCTGGGCGAAATACTGGGAAATACTCGAGGATGCGCGCGATATATTTGGCAATCAGAAGTTCGGCGCGCACATCATCATCGGCATGGGCGAGACGGAGCACGATGCTCTGGCGCTCGTCGAGCGCCTTGTCAACATGGGCGGCCACAGCCACATGTTTTGCTTTTTCCCGGAGAAGGGCTCTTTGATGGACCACTTGCCGGCGACACCGCGCGACCAGTGGCGGCGAGTGCAACTCGCACGCTATCTTATCGACTACCGCGGCGTGCGATTGGGGCAAATGCGGTTCGATGAGGCGGGCCGCGTGAGCGACTTCGGAATCACCAAGGCGGAACTGGAGGAGATCATCGATCAGGGGCTGGCATTCCGCACAAGTGGCTGCCCCGGCAAGTTTCGTGAGGACCTCTCCGCCTGCGATCGGCCATATGGCGATAGCCCGCCGTCGAATATTGCGAGCTACCCGTTCCAACCCGCGTCTGCTGACCTCCGAAAAATTCGCCATCAACTCGGGATGGAGAAACCCGGCGAGGCGTATGTCGAGGGCGAGGAGATCGACGTCGAGCGTCCTTAGGCCATGACCACAAAGTTCCGAGTCATCGATACCGGAGTCCGCAACGGCCGCTTGCAGATCGCGTTCGACGAGGCACTGATCAATCGGCACAAGTGCGGCAAGTCGCCAGACACAGTGCGTTTTATGCGCTTTCCGCCAACCGTACTGGTCGGCCGCCATCAAGCCGTAAGCCACGAGCTGAAACTTGATCACGTCCGTGGCAATGGCATGGATATCGTGCGCCGGATTACCGGCGGCGGCGCCATCTATCTCGACGAGGGACAAGTCGGCTGGGAAATCGTGCTATCGCGCCGCCGCCTGCCGCTGCCGACGCTAGGCGATTATACTACCAGGATTTGCGAAGCGGTGGCAGATGGATTGTCCCAGACTTTCAGAATCGATGCTCGCTTCCGGCCGCGCAATGATATTGAGGTCGGCGGACGCAAGCTCGGCGGCACCGGCGGATATTTTGACGGAGATACGCTGATCTATCAGGGCACTGTTCTTGTCGACGTCGATCCATGTGCGATGATGGCATGCCTCAACGTCCCAGCGCCGAAGCTCGCGAAGCGCGACCTAGATAAGTCCGAGGCTCGTGTAACAACTCTTAAATCACTTCTTGGCCGCGCCCCCGAAATCGATGAAGTTCATGGCGCAGTGCTCCGCGGTTTGGAGACCGAGCTCGGGCTGAGTTTCAACCACGAATCCCCCACGGCCGACGAAGAGACATTGGCGTTGGCCAGGTTCAACGAAGAGATTGGCACCGACGAATTCGTATACTCAATCGATAATCCGCGACGAGAGGACATGTTCGAAGCCACGACGACCTCGCCGGGAGGCACCGTATCCGCATTCGTTCGGCTGGAGGGCGAAGGACACGCGCGTAGAATCCGTGAGGTATTATTAACGGGCGACTTCTTCGTGACGCCGCCCCGCATGGTGCACGATCTCGAAGCCCATTTGCGTGGCGTTCCCGCACGCGAAGTCCGGACCTCCGTCGATTGCTTCTTCAACGCTAACAAGCCCGATTTGCTGACCATTGCGCCGGCTGATTTCAAGAACGCAATCGAACGTGCAGTGGCGGATGGATTATGAAATATCTTTCGATCGTTCAGCACACCCAGTCCGAATTTCTCGGCCACATAGAGGACCACCTTGAGGGCCGCGGCATCCGCTTCGGCTACAGCCGTCCCTTCATCAGCGGGGGCAGACTACCGGACGTGTCGACAATCGGTGATGGTCTTGTCCTGGTTGGAGGCGGGTCTTGGGGAACCGCTACGAAGGATCGGTTGCTGCCGACGTTGGACGCAGAGGTTCGCCTGACGAGAGCATGCCTGATGTTGGGCAAGCCCGTTCTGGCACTAGGGTTGGGGAGCCAGATTCTTGCGATTGCGGCCGAAGGTGGTTCTGTCGAAAAAACCCTCACTCTTGAAGTGAGCACCGCCCGGCGAGTCAAGGATGGTGCATTGGCCGGTCGTCTTCCCGCGGAGTTCCCAATCATCACGTATGGACGCGATCGGGCCGCTCCGCCAAGCTATTCGGAGATTCTGGCAGAGGACCACGCGGGCTTTCCCGCTCTTTTCCAGATTGGTCCGAACGCGTTTGGCTTTGCGGGCCATCCCGGACTCAGGCCGGCCATGATCGAGGACTTGATCATGGAGTTTGACGAGGCGCCGCCAGGTGCCGACAAGACCTTGCCAAGCCTCGCATCAACCGCCGTCGAGATTGAGGATGCGCTTGTGCCCATTATGACCGGCGTGATCGAGTTGACGGGTTGGATGCGTTCATAGCAGACTGAGCCCACCCCAAGTTGCCGCCCAAGCGAATTGGCAGTCAATAGAATTCACAAATGCGAATATTTGCTTGTAAGGTGATATACCGCAGGCTAGCATAGCCGCTGCGCGCGGATGGTATGAGCGCTCAACGAACGATGCCTATTCTGCCGGCAACAACAATAAGGCAGTGGCAGAGGAGGAGCGAAATTGACCACGAAACTTTTAATCGTGATGGCGAATACCGATCCGCGCAATGGCGAGGAGCTAGGCGCCCCCTTTTTCCAGGCTTCTGTCGCAGCCGCAATGGACTACGACGTCGAGGTGATCTGCACAGCGACATCAGGCAGCCTGATGAAGAAGGGCGTGGCCGAGAAGCTGTTCGTCAAAGAGGGCAGCCCGAAGAATGTCTACGACTTCATCAAGGACGCACACGAAGCAGGCGTGAAGTTCTACTGTTGCTCGCCCAACCTCGATCTCTTCGACATGAGCAAGGACGATCTGATCCCCGAGTGCTCCGGCATCGTCGGCGGCGCCTACATGATCGAGGAGGTCATGGAGGGCGACTGCAAGGTGCTGACATATTGATAGAGATCAGTTCTAGCTGAGGCAGCGCATATGGCCGACGGTGCCACCACCAGAGTCCAGGATTTCATTGGCGATCCGGTGAGTGAGGCGCCGATGTTGCCGCGCGCAAAACTGGAAGAGATTTTCCAGGATCTTCAGGCTGATCTTCGGTTCGATCACGAACTCAACGGCTGCCTGAATTGCGGTATCTGCACCGCTACATGCCCGGCCGCGCACTATTACGACTTCTCGCCGCGCGAGATCGTACAGTTGTTGTGGACCGAGAACCTGGAAGGCATCTACGATGCCATGCAGGAGAAAATCTGGTCGTGCGCACAGTGCTACACATGCGCCGCGCGTTGCCCGTTCAAGAACTCCCCCGGCGGCCTCGTCATGTTGATGCGCGAAGTCGCGATCAAGCATCAGATGCAGTCGGCCAAGGACGTGTTGCGCCCGTTTAGCCGCGTTATGCTGAAGCTGGTTTCGACCGGCAACCAGCTTGCCCCTGACATGATTAACCCGCAGCACTTCGCCGATTGGGGGCCTAACATCTCCAAGGTCGACGCGCCCCTGAAGCTGTTGCGAAAAGCGATCCCGATGGCGACGCTCAACACGACGGAGACGGCCTGGGAAGTGAATCTCAAGACTTCCGTTGAGCTCTATACGATCTGGGAGATGACGGGCGTTTTAGACCAGCTCGAGGGCATAGACGAGAACCTGTTCGATGTCATCACCGACATCATGGATGAGAAGCGCGAGGACTGGGCGGATTTCCTTGAAGAGCAGGAAGATGAGGATTGACGCGGGTCTCTCTTGTTGCCGACCGCGGCTGAAGCGGTTGCCGACGCCTGAAATGAGGAACTAACGATGAGCACCGACAACACGGATCGCCCTGGCCAGCCAGGGGAAATGTTCACCGGCCATGGCAGTGAATGGCGGCCGTCGAACCTCACGCCGACGGAAGCCCAGCGCGCCACCGCTTGGGTCGAGCAGCGAATCGACAGGCGCTCGATGCTGACAAATAAGGATCGCGTCGCGGATGTGCGCGATGAAATGTGGCAGCTCGAGAAGGACGGCCAGATCGTCGTGCATCGCATCACCGACCAGCACAATCCGGTTGAGGCGAAGACGCTCTATGGCTGGACAAAGCGCATCCCGACGACGCAGCTGTGGCATCACAAGAGCTGCGGCCAGTGTGGCAACATTCCCGGATACCCGGTATCGCTGCTGTGGTTGATGAACAAGATGGACATCAAGTACATAGACGAGACCGATCAGACGAGCTGTACGGCGTGGAACTATCACGGCTCCGGCATTGGCAATCTGGAAAGCCTCGCCGCGGTCTTCCTGCGCAACTTCCATCAGGCTTACGTTGCGGCCAAGGCGCAGGGCCTGCCCGAGGGCTACTACTATCCGCTCGTGCACTGCGGCACCTCGTTCGGCAATTACAAAGAGGTTCGCGGGTATCTCATTCACTCCGCCACGCTGCGGGAAAACGTGACCAAGATCCTCGGCAAGATAGGTCGTCTGGTCGACGGCAAGCTGCTGATCCCGGAGGAGGTCGTACATTACTCGGAGTGGCTGCACGTTATGCGCCACGAGATCAAGAAGCATCAGGTGATCGACGCCTCGAACGTGCGCGCGACGATCCATCCAGCGTGCCACGTCTACAAAATGGTTCCAGAGGATGCGATCTACGACGAGACGGTACTGGATGGAAACCGCGTCGCGGTCTCAACCGGTCTCGTCCAGACGCTTGGCGCACAGGTGATCGACTACAAGACCTGGTACGATTGCTGCGGCTTCGGTTTCCGACACATCATTTCAGAGCGCGAATTTACCCGCTCGTTTGCCATCGACCGCAAGATCCGCGTCGCGGTGGAGGAGGCAAAGTCCGACGTGATGATCGGCCATGACACGGGCTGCATTACCACGCTCGACAAGAACCAGTGGATCTCCAAGGCCGGCACCGAAGGCAAGGCGGTGGAGCTTCCAGTATTGGCCGACTGCCAGCTCGCGGCACTGCTGTGCGGCGCCGACCCTTACAAGATCGTGCAGACGCATTGGCACGCGAGTCCGATTGAGACGCTGCTGGAGAAGCTCGGCATCGACTGGCAGGCCAAGAAAGCAGAATTTGAGGCTTATCTCGAGCAGATTCAGACTGGCGCTGCAGACCAGCTCTACGACCCACGCCTTCGCATCACGAGCGGCCCAGGGTTCAAGCCGATCAAGAGGGAGGTAAGCTTGCCGCCTCCGGAGCAGTAGAAATTCGCGATACCCCGGTCCTACCCGGGGACGAGGGGTTCGGGCAAAGTCGAGGGGCGGCGCTTCTGCCTTCTTCTCGAATGTCCGCTCCTCTCGAAGAAACTATCAGCGCCCGCAGCAAGCTGCTTTCCGCGTGCGCGTTTGGAAAGCAGGAAGGATAGCGAATGAGCAAGCCCATACTGATTGTTGGCGGCGGACCTGCTGGCCTGGCCGCCGCACACGCTGTTGCGAGCATTGGCAACCGCAGCGTACTGGTCGAGAAGGCAGAGACCCTCGGAGGCGCGCCAATTCAGTCGGGCTATGCCAAGCTTGTGCCATCGGGACTTTGGGCGAAGGACGCAATCGGCGGCATGGTACGCCGCGTCGAGAGCAATTCGCAGATCGATAAGAAGCTCAATACGGTCGTCAAAACGTTCGACGGAACACCGGGCAATTTTGTTGCCGAGCTATCGGACGGGACGCGCGTCGAGGCTGGCTCTGCGATCCTCACCACTGGCTTCACCCATTTTGACAGCGTTAACAAGCCAGAGTGGGGCTTTGGCCTGTTTCCCGATGTCGTCACGACCACGCAGGTCGAGCAGATGATTTCGAGCGGCAAAGGCGTTCGCTGCCCATCGGATAATCGCAAGCCGCAGCGCGTCGCGATCCTGCTATGCGTTGGATCGCGCGACCGACAGATCGGCCGCGAGTGGTGCTCGAAGATCTGCTGCACCGTATCGGCGAACCTCGCTATGGAGATCCGCGAGGAGCTGCCCGAGACCCACGTCTATATCTATTACATGGATATCCGCACGTTTGGTCTCTACGAGACGGACTACTACTGGAGGAGCCAGGAAGAGTTCAAGGTCAAGTACATCAAGGCCCGCATCGCCGAGGTGACCAGCGACGGCAGGCAACTCATCGTAAAGGGCGAAGATACGCTGGTGAAGCGGCCCATCACGATTCCCTTCGACCTGGTGGTCCACGCTATCGGCATGGACCCCAACGTCGACAACATGACCCTGTCGGCGGTTTTTGGCGTCGACCTGCACAAGCAGGGCTTCATCGCGCGCAAGGACACTTATGGCATGATGGGCGCGACGTCGCGTGCCGGCGTCTTCGTGGCAGGTGCTGCTATCGGCCCGGAAACGATCGATGATAGCATTGCGCAGGCAAATGCGGCGGCACTGAATGCAATTGCTGCCGCGACCGGCAACGACCTGCAGGCTGCGGAGTAGGGGACGTGATGGGGAGTTCGGCTGCCATCTCATCCATATCGCCGCGGCGACCGGTGCTTGAGCTTTCCGGCCCGAAGTTGCGCATTGCGTTCGAGACGCTGGTCAATGCCTCGGAGCCAGTCGGCGGGGTCGAGCAGTTCGTCGAAGCCGTAAAGCTCAAGTCAAGGGTGTGCCAGGACCTGCTTGGTGAGGGCAAGGCTGCCACTGTCGCCCATGCCGAATTTGTGCAGCTGGTCCAATTGATGGCCACCGTGCGTCGACGTTTCAGGCGATTAATCGACGACCAAGGCTGGCCCAAGGTGCAGGCGGCGATTGCAGCCCTGCTCGACCAGGCGACGGATACGACGAAAGCCGATAGAAGCGTCGCGGCGTTCGTGAAAACTTTTCCTGACACAAGGGAGAACCGCTTCACTCGCGATCTCGCAGCAGAGATCCTCCACAATGTCATGCCGGAGCACTACCCCCTGATGCAGCGCTGGGTCTGGGATACGAAAACCAACTCCGGTGTCATCCGCGAGATCTGGCACGGTGATGACGTTGACCATATGGTGATCGACATTTCCGATGGCTACGAGACATTTCTCGTGCTGCGCGAGGAGTTGTCTCAGTTCCTATCCGACAACGGTGTATTCCGCAACATGCTCTGGCACGTCGACCTGCTGTGCGCGCAAGTTTATGGTGGTTACATCAACGCCCAGGGCGGAGCCTGGCTCAAAACGGAATTTGGGTCCGATAGTGATCCGCTGGAGCACACCCGCCGCATCATGGGTCTCGACCGCGTTGCGGGCAAACGAGCAAGTAAAGCCGAGACCCTCGATGGCACCGCAGAGACTGTTCCACCAACCAAACTTCTTTCCTGAGGACAGCGCGATATGCCTATCCACGAAAAATCGCTGATCCGCCCGGAGAACATCACGGCCCATGAAGAGCTTGTGATCGAAGGGGTGGACGTTTCTGGCCACTGGTCGACGTTCATCGAGAGCCGCGTCATATCCGACTATAACGAGGCGATGGAGGAGGAGATCGCGGCGCTGCCCGGGGGAGAGAATATCCACCGCTGCTGGCAGTGTGGCTCGTGCACGAACTCGTGCACCGTGCATGCGATCGAGCCGCGATTTAACCCGCGCTACTGGATCTACCTGATCCGCACCGGCATGGAATCCGAGCTGCTGCGCGACAAGGACCTCATCTGGCAGTGCGTCTCCTGCAATAAGTGCACCTACGCCTGCCCGCGCGATGTCGTGCCAGAAGGCGTGATGAAGGCCACGGCACACTGGTTGGAACTGAAGGGGCACGTGCCTGAATCGCCGTCGATGACATTCGATAAGATCTTCACAGAACAGATTGTTGAGCACGGCAAGATCGAGGACACGAAGGTCCTGATGCAGTTCCTGAAGCGAACCAACCAGCCATTACTGCAGGACTGGCTGAAGCAGATCGTCTGGAACATCGGCATGCGCATGCCGGTGCAGTGGGGCCTGAAGAGCGCCTGGAACTTCGTCTTCCACCCGCGGACCCGCGGCTGGAAGAAGGCAGGGGCAGCGATACAAGACTATATCATCGAGGTCGAGCAGCAACACAAGTCGGCACTTGGCGTCAACAAATCTACGGCTGCCATCAGCGACGCACAGCAGCACCAGCTGCACGCAGCGGAATAAGGGGAGCGGCAGTCATGGTCGACGTTACCGAACGAGCCAAGCAACTAAGCGAAGTTGCCTACTATCCAGGTTGCGCGCTGGAGGGCTCCGGCAACGGCTACGACGTCTCCACGCGCGCGATCGCCTATGAGCTAGGCCTCAGACTGCGCGACGTGAAGGACTGGAACTGCTGCGGGGCCATGGAAGTCAAGAACATAGATCCCAAGATCCAGACCTATCTGTCGAGCCGCGTCTTATCTCAGGCGGTCAACAAGACCCATAACAACGTCGTGATGGCACCCTGCAATGGCTGCTATCATAACCTCAAGAAGGCCGAATACGATCTCGCCCATGACGGAAACTCGCGCAAAGTCGTTGAAATGCTTTCGACGAAGGCCGGGCACGAGACCTACGAGGCCGGGCAGGCTGAGACTATCCACGCACTTGATTGGATCAAGGAGACGATCGGAGAGAACGGATTACGCGAGCGTACGAAAGGCAAGCTCGCCGGTCTCAGAATTGCCAATTACTACGGCTGCATGTATGTGCGCCCGCGCCACATCTTCCCGGAGAAGGACAAGGGACCGGGCAGCGAGTCGACGTCGAAACCTCACTTCATGGACGATCTGCTAGCGGCTGCAGGTGCCGAGAACGTCGAGTTCCCACTGAAGACGGCTTGTTGCGGCGGCGCACATACGCTCTCAGACAGCGATATGTCGACAAAGCTGGTGATCAACATCCTGCAGGCAGCCGAGGCGAGCGGCGCCGAGGTGATTGCCACCGAATGTCCAACCTGTCACTCCGGCCTGGAGATGCATCAGATCCGAGCCGAGAAGCGCTTTGGCAAGAAAACAAACGTGCGGATACTCTACTTCACCCAGCTCCTTGGCTTGGCGCTCGGCATCAGTCCGCGTAAACTTGGCATTCACACTAACATCTCGCACTCGCTCGACTTCATCCGGGAAAAGGGGCTGACGTGAGATCAATCGCGGCGATCGAAACCCGGATAGAGGAAATTCAGGCCAAGCCGACGGCCAACGCGGCCGGGGAACTGGTTGGCCTGGGCGAACAGGTTCTTGAGCATTGGATCTGCGTACGCGGTGAGACGCCGACGCACGCGAAGAAGGAGGGGTTTCGGCTGCTAGCGCTGCATCGCCAGGGTGCAAAGGGCGATCCCTCGTTTAATGCTTGCCGCGAGACTTGCCGTGAACTCGTCTATCACTACAATCTCGTTACATTGGAGCCGGGTCACTCCGACACTCTGAAGCGCATTCAGCTTGCCGCACTTATTGCTAAGCATCTAGTCTTGTTCGTCGGGGGCAAGTTGGAGGTCGCCGGTCTGGGAGAATTCTGCTGTGCTGCGAAACCGGTTCGAAAGAATGAGACCGTGCCGCCATGAGTTGCCGAAGCTATTTTGTCTTCACGACTTAACGACCCGACAAGGCCACGTTACACTGCTCGAAACACCTGACACATGGAGTTCGCACCATGCCCACTGTCAAAGGCTGCAACATTCCCGACGATCTTCTCTATGACGTCGACAACCACATCTGGTTCGTTGAGCAGGACGACGGTACTGTGAAGCTCGGTATGACCAGCGTGGCAACCGCGATGGCCGGCCAGCTCGTGGCGTTCACACCGAAGAAAGTCGGCCGATCGGTCAAGACTGGCAAGAGTTGCGCGACGGTAGAGAGCGGCAAATGGGTCGGGCCGGCTAAGTCTGCTGCGGCCGGCGATGTGGTTGCGGTAAACGACGATCTAGTAAGCAATCCTTCACTTGCCAATACCGACCCTTACGACAAGGGGTGGTTCATTATCCTCAAGCCGGAGAGCTGGGATCAGGTGAAGCCGACCTTGACACCGGGTACTGAGGTAACCGAGAAGTACGAGGCCAAGATGGCGTCTGAAGGGTTTGCCGGCTGCCCCTAGAAGGCGAGCTCGCGGTCGAACGTCGGCGCCGATTGCGCCTTAGCATGGGCCACACTTAGCCGCTCACCGAGCGGCCTATGGCGCGTCGCTCAAGCCGCGCGCTTCATGAGAAAGCGATAGACCCCATCAGTCTCGGAATGCTCGACCAATGTGTGGCCGGTCTGACGTGCAAATGCCTGGAAATCGGCAACGGCTCCGGGGTCGGTTGCCAGAATCTCAAGCGTGCCGCCCACGGGCACCTCAACGATCGCTTTCTTGGCTTTTAGGATCGGGATCGGGCAGTTCTGTCCCTTGGCATCGAGCGTCTTGTCCGCCATCGTTCAATCCTCTCCTTTTTCGATAAATACGAGTGTGCAGCTCTTTTCGTCTTTGGGCTAGGGGCTGCTGCAATCGGAGCCGGTTTCAAGTGGCGTTGCAGCGTCACCGATTTCACCCGTTCGCCGAGAGACGCTCGGTTCGAGATTACCCCTAATATGATAACATTTGAACATAGTGCTGACCAAATAGAGTTGGCAAAAGGATCGACCGACTGAAACGGACGCATCCAGCGCCGGCATCCTGAACTTCGAAACCGGCTTTTAGACAAGAGCCTCGAACGTGGCTCTCAGACATCGGCCATTAGAGCACGTTCGAACGCCTTCATGCCGAACATGCCGCCGACAACAATGGCGGCGAAGGCCAGGAAGGAGCCGATGGCAAGTGTCGAAATGCCGGTGATGGCCTGCCCGATGGTGCAGCCAAGGGCCATGACGCCACCAATACCCATCAGCGAGGCGCCCATCATGTTGCGAAGGGTGTCGTTGGTATCGGAATAGGTAGCAAACTTGAAGCTGCCCATTGAAATTGCTGCGACGAAGGCACCGGCCAGTGCGCCGAATAAGGAAGACACGCCGAAATTCGGCAGCCCCAGCGCCGTGAATCTCTGCAGCCACTCTAGCGTGTCGCCGGAGGGACGGACGTACGTCAGTGAAATCGGCTGCATTGGGGTATCGGCGAAATCGTCGAAAGCGAGGCCCGTCACCGCCCAGCCGGCGATCACACAAAGGCCAATGCCTATGCCGGAGATGATATGGATTGGGCTAGAGCGGAAGGAAGAATCGCCAAAGCAGTAGATCGCCATCAAGACCGCGATCACCAGGCCGACGATAAGGCCTGCAGTCGATGCGGCGACGCCGGTTGCTTGGGCCGTGACATCGGCAAGGCCTTGCGAGGCGCCGAGGCTGGCCATCGACACGCTGGTCGCTTGATCCATGGCGTCGCGGAGCGGGCCGAGTACTCCCCCGATTGTCATGTAGGCGAAAATACCCATGACGACGAGATTGAAGAGAGAGCGCAAATCGCCGCCGCCAACGCGGGCCAAGTTCTTGCTGGCGCAGCCGCCAGCGAACACCATGCCGAATCCGAACATGAGGCCGCCTAGGATATTGCCAAGCCAGTTCAGCGAGCCGCTAATATACATTGTCTCGGAGATCGGCAGGACGCCGGCATATACTAGCAACTGTGTACCGACGATGGCCGTAGCACCAGCCAGGATCCAGGCGCGAAAGCGGCGGAAGTCGCCGAAGCTCATGAAATCGGAGATAGCGCCCATTGTGCAGAAGTTGGTTCGGAAGACGATGTAGCCAAAAGCGAAGCCAATGATCAGGCCTCCAAGCATCACATACTGTGGTCCGTTGGCGGCAAAAGCTTCGCGCAACTCCAACATATTCCTCTCCCAATCGCGTTTTTTGCATCGATTCCCGATTAACGCATATTTACATTCAGCTCATTGAATATGATGGTGCGGACAGTTGCAAGCCCGATGTGGGGTCATGGCTGAGTAGAGCGATAGAAAAGGCGATCCAAACAAACTGTCCAGTTGGTCCTGTTGGGAAATAATATCCCCTATCCCCTGAGCAGAAATTCGCTCCCGGCTAGCTTCGATCGATATTGGACTGAGCAGGGTCAAAACTCGCCCTCGTCTGACGCGTGAACCGCTGGGCCGTGGGAGCGGATATCTCGGTCTAGCGCATCGGGATTTGTTCTGGTGAATGGTCTTACCCTTTAGGGGCAATCATATCACCGCCTTATCCCTGACGAGGAATTCGTTGGGTTTCGACGGGTGCCAGAGAGGCTCGGATGGTGACATCAGCGGAGGAGCGCGATCATATAGAACTTGTCGGCGAACGCGATATGGCGACGCTGACGATCTCAGAACAGACGAGACGTGAAGTCCATTGAGACCGACCCGGGTTCTCCACTAGGGCGATCCTAGTTCTGAATTAAGTCCGCTAGGCGCGATGTGGTTGACGTCCGTATACGTCCCCAGTGTCGTAGCTAACTACATATTGCGCCAGCTGCCACAACATTTAATTAACTCATCTCCATCGGTCGGATATCCGCTCCCGCCTCTTAGACAATCTCTATCCCAGCGCCTCGTAGCCAAAGCCGCTTCCCTTTTTCACAACCATGCCAATGCCAGGTGGAGGCAGGTGGTAGCCGATGATTTTCGCCTTGGTGGTATGCAGCCGGTCAAGCAGCCGCTTGCGCGTCTTCACCGCCAGATCCGGCACATGATCACTGGCCGGCTGCCAGTCAGGATGCTCGAATGAGATCACCGGATTGGTAAGCGCATCACCGAGTACGACAAGTGTCTCCGAACCTGCCTTCAGCTCAACGGAGATGTGGCCTTGTGTGTGGCCGTTGGTTTCCACGATGCCGATGCCGGAAACAATCTCGTCGTCTTCTTTGACGAACGTGATCTTGTCCTCGATCGTCTTGAACCGCGATTTTGCACCCACAGCGAAGAATTGACGGTCCTCGCGCAGCGACTTCATCGCATCCGGGTTCATCCAGAAAGCGAATTCCTTTTCGGCGACATAGTAGATTGCATCCGGGAAGGTCAGTTCATCGAAGTCATTGACCGCACCCCAAAGGTGGTCGGGATGACCATGTGTGAGCACAACCTTTGTAACGTCGGCCGGGTCGATGTCCGCGTCGGACAACGACTCCTCTAGTTTGCCGGTCGTCGGCACGAAGCGCGGTCCGGAACCCATGTCGACCAGGATCAGGTCGTCTGGCGTCTTTATGAGTGTGACGTTGATCGGCGACTTGTAGGTGTCCCCTGTCTGACCGGCAGCCGCCCAGGCGGCCTTGCGCAGTTCAGGGTCGATCTTGGGAGCGGCGAATGTCGTCGGCAGCGGAATGTGCCCGTCCGAGAAGGTCGTGACCTCGAACTGCCCGAGCGTGATCTTGTTTGCGGCGAACGCCGGCAGCGGCAGCGTCGCCACCGCACACGTCGCCGCGGCGCTGCCCAGGAATGTGCGGCGGGAGAGTTGGATGAGCTTCGCCGACATGCGCTATGTTCCCTTTAGTTGTTTAGAGCACATACGGTCTTGCGCTCATTCGAATTCCATCTGCTCGAACACGCGGCCGGCGTTTCGCGTCGCCAGTTCCTCATAGGTGTCGAGATGCTTGTAGGCCGACTGATCGACGTAATAGGCGTCTTTTAACTCACCGCCCTTGTCGATGTGCTCGCCGATCTTGCCTCTCAGATGCACCAGGTAGTCCTTCGTGTAGCGGCGCACCTGGTCCATGTTGGTTGGATGCCCGTGTCCGGGAATGACATAGACGGCACCGAGCGCCTCAAAGTCTTCCCATGTCTCCAGCCATGCAGCCGTGTCGGTATCATCGAAGATCGGCAGCATGCGCTCGTGGAAAGCCATGTCTCCTGAGATGACGAGCTTCTGCTCCGGCAGCCAGACCATCGTATCGCCCGGAGAATGCGCGGGCCCAAGATTGAGCACTTCGATGGTGAAGTCGCCCATCGTGATTTCGCGCTTGTCCGAGAACGTTTCGGTCGGACCGACGAGTTCGGTTCCGTCAACTTTCTCTTTGAGTATGCGCTCGTGGCGTTCAAGGCTTTGCCCGCCGTCTTCCTCGAATGCCGTCGCCGCGTCTTCATGCGCCAGTATTGGAACGCCCTGCTGCTTCCAATAGGCGTTGCCGAGCATCGCATGACCCTGGCCATTTTCGTTTATGACGAGCTTGACCGGCTGGTCGGTTATCTTCTTGATTTCCGCATGTAGAGCCTTGGCTAGCTGCGTTGAGGCGCCCGCGTTAACAACAACGACACCATCGCCAGTGACGATGAACGACAGGTTATTGTTGTGGCCTGCGTTCTCGTAAGTCGGCGGTGCCGTGGCACCGATTGCCGACCAAACGTGCGGGATAACTTCGACCGGCTTCTGATAGAGCACCGAGCTGGGATATTGGTCAGCGATATCCTGGCTGGCCCGGGCAACATGAATCGTCCCAATAAGGAAAACCGTAACGATCAAGACCCGTAGGCTCATGTAATTGTCCTTTTTGAGTGGCGTGGGGCGTCAGTCGATCGCGCCCCGGCCCGCGTCTTCATCATCACTCTGAGGCGTGACGTCAAGAACCCGTGCCCTCTTCGTCACTTTCACTTCTAGCTTGCAGTCCTTCATACACGGATCGATCCGCTTCAAGGTCGGAGTATCCGGTCTCGGGTCGTCAATAAAGTTTTCCTCGTTCGGAAGGCGAAGCGTCGTAAAGTTTTTATCCGAAAGCTCGAATTCATCATCCTCGATGACGTCGTTCATCAGCAGGATGTATGCGATTATGCTGTACACCTCATCGGGCTTCAATGTCTGGGCATTACCATACGGCATCGCCCGGTAGATGTAGTCGTAGGCTGTTGACAGGTAGGGCCAGTACGAACCCACCGTCTTTACGGGGTCTTCCGAATTCAGTGTGTCACCACCACCTGCGAGGACCGGCCAGCGATCGATACCTTCGCCGAAGTCACCATGGCATATTGCGCACTTGGCGGCGAAAATCGCTTCGCCCTTGGCGGCATTTCCCTTGCCTTGCGGAAGGCCCTGTCCATCGGGGCGCACATCGATGTTCCAAGCCTGGATTTCTTCTACCGTCGCCGGGCGGCCAAGCCCAAAACTCTTTGACGGCTCAGCCTGAACTTTTGCTACGGCCAGACAAACGAGTAAGGCGGTGCTGGCGAGCGCGAACCGTATCGGCATGCCCTTAGGAGACTTCAACATTTTCCACCTCTCCACCATTTTTTACATGCCAGGTTTGGATGCCGTTGTTGTGGTAGATTGAGTTTTCGCCGCGGGCCTTGCGCAACTCATCCTTCGTCGGTTGGACATAACCCGTAGAGTCCACGGCGCGTGACTGCAAAAGCAGCGGTGCCCCGTTCCAATCGAACTCGTAGTAGAAGCGGTGCAGTGATTTATCGAAACTCGGACCGTCAACCCTTGCTGCATGCCAGTTGCGCCCACCGTCGAGGGTAACATCAACACGTGGAATGGTCCCACGGCCCGACCAGGCGAGCCCGGTGATCACCGTCGCGCCCTTGTCGTGCTTGATTGGCGCCTGCGGCGACGGATTGGTAATGACCGATTTGCAGTCCATCTCCCAAGTAAAACGGCGCGCTTTTCCGTTTTCCATGAGGTCAGTGTATTTGGAGGTTTCCTCGCGGGCGTGCCACGGCTCGTCGCCCACCTCAATGCGGCGGATCCATTTGACCCACATGTTACCTTCCCAGCCGGGAACGACCAGGCGCGCTGGGTAGCCCTGCTCGGGCCGCAGCGCTTCGCCATTCATTTTGAATGCAATGAGGCAGTCATCGAGAGCTTTGAAAAGCGGCACCGAACGGTTCATGCCGGACGCATCGCCGCCCTCCGGCATGATCCACTTTGCGTTGGTCTTCAAACCAGCTTCTTCGAGCAGGTAACGGAGCGGCACTCCCGTGTACATGACGTTATGAACCATGCCGTGCGTGAATTGGCAGCCATTGAGTTGGGCACCGCGCCACTCCATCCCGGAGTTTGCGGCGCACTCGAGGAAGTAGATGTTATTGCGGCGGGGGAATCGCTTGAGGTCATCAAGCGTGAAGACCAAGGGCCTATCGACGAGACCATTGATCATCAGTCGATACTTATCTGGCTCCACCTCTGCAACGCCTCCATGATGGCGTTCGAAGCACAGCCCATTTGGTGTAATGATTCCGTCAAGTTCATGCAGTGGTGTGAAGTTGACCGACGACTCCAATGAGGCCGTCAGCCATCCAACGTGCCGGCGCACGACGTGCTTCTCATGCTCCGAGGGGACGCCATAGGGCGCACGATCGACTCCATCGCCGAGATACCGCGCCCATTCCTGGAGTTGGGTGATCGCGGGATCGGAATCCGCGTGGGCAGCGGCACCACCCGCAACAATCGCCCCGCCAGCCGCGATCGATGATCTCAAGAAGTCCCTCCGAGATGCATTGAGGTCAGTCTCGATCGACGTTTTCTTTTTCTGGCTCACGACAAGCCTCCCAAGTTTCGTTTCGCAATTCATTCATTGCACACATGCGAATTTTTGAATGTCTAGTCGAAAGCGCCAGCGCGTTGCGTGCGACATTCACAGGCGGAGTTCCAACGTCGCTAGACGCCTTCGACCTTCACCGACGTGTTTGGTGCGACGCTGACCGTCTTCTTCCGTTTGATGTAGTTGGCAACGACATCCCAGATCGGCGGGCCTTCCGTGCCTTCATTGACCGAGGCCCAGCCGGCGACGACGTAGTTCTTGGCTGGATCAATCTTTTCGCCGGACTTGAGAAGCGTCATATCGGTGATGCGCGAACCTATCGGATTGCGCACGTCGATCTTGTAGCCGAGCCCACCGACGCGGACCATGTCGCCGCCCTGCTGGTAGTACGGATCGGGATTGAACAGGTTGTCGGCGACGTCCTCCAGGATGTCGTGGATCAACTTGCCCGACATCTCGGTGCGGTAGGCGGCCGGATAGGTCATGCTGGTGGCGTTGTGCACGAGCTCGACCGTGAGGTCCTGACCAGGCAGCACCGTCGTCCCCCAACGGAAACCGGGTGACATTGCAATGTCGGCTTCGCGTTCCTCAATAAGCGCGTCACAGATCAAGTCATCGAACGTGCCGTTGAAATTTCCGCGCCGATAGAGCAGCGAATCCGTCTTTCCGAGCACCGTGTTGAGATCTTTTTCGAATGGGGCCCGAACCTTGTCGATGAGATCGGCGGTCGGTTTGTCCGGCTCGATCACGTCCGAGAAGATCGGGATGAGCTTATACTGGTAGCCTTTAACGGCGCCATCGCGGACATCGAGATCGACGCGCGACAGGAACTTGCCGTGCGAGCCAGATGCGATCACAAGCGTCTTGCCGACGATAACAGGTTCCGGCAGCGCATCATGTGTGTGTCCGGTCAAGATGACGTCGATGCCCTTGACCCGGCCGGCCATTTTGCGGTCGACATCGAAGCCGTTATGCGACAGCAGTACGACGAGTTCAGCACCGTCTTCACGCGCGGCGTCGACGTTCTTTTGGACCTGTTCTTCACGGATGCCGAACGACAGGTTGGGGAAAAGCCAGCCCGGGTTGGCGACCGGCAGGTAAGGGAACGCCTGGCCGATGACAGCGACTTTGACGCCGCCGCGCTCGAACATCTTTGTAGCTTCGAATGCTGGTTCTTCCCACTCCGCATCAAAGATGTTGCCGCCCAGAAATGCGAACGGTAGTTCGTCGACGATCTCTTGGACCCGATCGATGCCGTATGTGAATTCCCAGTGCGATGTCATCGCGTCCGGCTTCAGGGAATTCATCACCTCGACCATATCGGCGGCCTTCGTCTTGAAGGATGTGTAGCTGCCCTGCCAGGTGTCGCCGCCGTCCAGGAACAAGGTGTTGTCGGCGCGGTCTGAGCGAATGGAGTTCAGCACCGTGGCGATACGGTCGATGCCGCCCATTCTCCCGAAGTCCTTCGCCAGGGCCAAGTAGTCTTCCGAGCTCAGCGCATAAGCCTCAGGTGTTCCCGGGGGAATTTTGAACATCTCCAGGAAGTCTTTGCCGGTCACATGTGGCGGCTTTCCTTCGACCTCTCCGACGCCGACGTTGATCGACGGCTCACGGAAGTAGATTGGCTTCAGCTGGGCGTGAATGTCAGTGACGTGGACCAAGGAGACGTTGCCCATCGTCGGGAACTTGAGGAGGTCGTCTTGACTCACGAGCGCCTGCTGCGCGGCCAGTGCGCGCCAGGTCCCGCCACCGGCCGTCCCAAGAATGGCGCCGGTAGCGACCGCCGCCTGTAGGAATTCACGCCGTGAGAACATGCAAACGACTCCTATTGCGAGAACTAGCCAGTCTCGCCGTCGCGGATTCAGCAGGTGGAAGAGTGCGCCAGTCCGACCGAAACCATGCCAGGCGCACTCAGGTTTCGCCGGTCAGTTTCTGACCGCCGGTGTTTCGACCGATAGGCCCTGGCCGCGTGACGCGACGTAGAGTTCAAGAGCGGTGAACTCATCCCCACCAACCTTAAACGGGGTCGCACGGATATTTTTCATGCAGCCCTTGAAACGGCGGTGAATGGAACCGAGCTTCTGCCACTTCGATCGGTACGTTGGGAAGCCATTGATCTGCCCCTGGCTAAGGTGGTCAGCACGGATCATCTTTCCGTAGTTTTCTTCATGGCAACCCGAGCAAGCCATGTCGAGCTGGCCGACGCGCTGGTAGTAGAGGTCCTTACCTTTATCATACCAAGGTTTCATAGGTCCGTCGGTCTTTACATTGACCGGCATGCCGCGGGACTGCAGGCCGATGAATGCCGTCATCGACAGCATTTGATTAGATTCCCATTTCCACGGCGCCGCCTTCATATTCTGCGTGCGGCAGTTGTTGATGGTATGCTCTAACGTCAAAGGCTTGCCTGCCGCTTCATTCCACTTTGGCATTTGGGCTCGCACGCCCTTCATGCTCTCAGCAGCGTCGCCGTGGCAGGACGCGCACGACTTACCCGCCTCACCGTCGACGGTCGACCAAAGCTGCTCGCCGGTCTCGACGTTGGTGAAACCTGGATTGTCGAAGTCATCAAGCTGCATCGCCTGTGTCGCTTCATTGCGGAAGCGCCACCCCGAATAAACTTTCTCAAGCGGACCATCTTTCGCGCCGGGAATCTCAGTCGTGTATTTTTGGCCTTCGACCATAAGCTCGTTGTCGTTGGGACCGGCCAAGGCGACCGTCGCGTATACCGCGACGGCAGCAAGTCCGGCAGCGGCAGCCAATTTAGCGGCTGTTGAGCTGATAACACGCGTCCCCATGGAACGACCTCCCTAAATTGTTTTTACGCCTTTTCCGGCAAGTTTAACCGCCGACCGTAATCTTCTTCTCGGTCGAGTAGGTGGAGCCGTCGTCGTCGACCCAGGTAAATTTAAAGGTCCCGCTTTCGGGCACCTTGACTTTGAATTGGAAATAGGGGTTCGCCGAAACGGCTGGACGCACGTCGGCGGAAAAAACAGGCTTACCGTTGAATTCAGCGGTAAACTTATTGATAATCTTTTTAGGGATTAATTCGCCCGTTTTCTTATCTTTCCTGAGGCCCGATTCCATCTTGTGATTGATCAGCGTCTTGATCGTGATCACCTCACCGGCCTCGGCCTTCTTAGGCACCTTAACGCGTGGTTTCACTTTTGCCATCGATGTCTTCCTTTTGAAATTTCTCCGAGACCATGCAAGCGCGGGCCTAACCGCCGCAGCCGCCGATCGTCACCTTGACTAATCGCTTGTCCATGAAGAACGACCCGTCGCTCATCTTTGCGACAGCGATGACGTTCTGTGTCTTGGCGAGACGGATGCGCGTTGAAGCTGAAGCCTCACCGCTCATCTCCGAGAAGTGGAAAGTGGCAACCCCGGGTCGCGGATTTCCATCGGCCACAACAAGCACGGACTGAACGTGGTTGTCCGCCGTCATCGGGCTTTCTATGTCGAAGGACACCGGAACTGTATTCCCGTTCTCAGCAATCTCCGGAGTGCTCAGGCTGACTTTGCCGGTCTTGGTTTCAGTACCGCCTGTAAAGGCCTTAATAGCGTCTTCGGCCGTCGGCCCTTTGGCGACGGCAGGCCCGACAGTCGGCCCTGCGATGACCACGGCCGTCGCACCGGCACCAAGGCCGAGAGCCTGCCGTCGTGTAACGCGCATGGTGGCTGCTTTCATCATCATTCGCTGATTTCCGTTTGTTTGTAGCTATTCCTTCAGGGTGCGGAGATAGGCGACGATATCTTCGACCTGCTCCGCTGAAAGAATCGTCTTGCCATCGAACTTTTTGAGCGGACGCGTGAAGCCGCCATCGCGGTAGAACGCCGGCATCATCGTTTCTTCGCCGAAAACTATTTTGGAGTTAACCACGATGGCGCGCAGTTGCGCCTCGCTCCAGCGATCCGCAGCACCATCCAGCGCCGGGCCGACTTCGCCGTGGAACTGCTCTTCCTTCAGCTCCGAATTGACGTGGCAGGCCAGGCAGTTTCCAAGCTTGCGGTTTTTGAACCACTCGCGTCCTTTGACGGCGCTGCCGGCATTGCCAGTGAGCGACGTCTTGATCTCACCGTCCGAGATCTTCACATCGGTAGGTGCAACCGGACCCGCTATGACATCTTGACCGACCAGCCCCATTGTAAAGAGGCATGCGGCCGCTGCGCAGAGCACTCGCTCCATTTGCGCCCTCCCTTGTTGTTTCTGTCGTCCTAGGTAAGCTGCGACACTAACTCACGCAAATCATCAACTCAATAACCAATTCGCATTTTTGAATACGTTGCGCTGTGGCTTCTGCACTGCAGCAAGGACATTTCGAACTGTGAAGCGACAGGTCGGCTGGCCAGTTGACGAGCTACAGGCCACCAAACATGCCACACTCACTAAGCTGGAGTGTTAACTATGAGGTTGCGTCTGTTCGCCGAAAGAACTATGGGAATTGCTGCAATGCACACTCCGTCCAAATGGCGTTTTGGTCCTGCGACCAGCACATCTTCGAGCGCCACAGCCGGTACGACAGGTGCTTTATCACATGCAAATCCGCGCATATCTTGTTAAACTTATATAATGGCAATTTGGAAAACAACATTCCGGAGACGAGAGTGTCTCGGCTTTCTGGCGGCCGCTCTCATCGTCTGTGGGTCGATGCTTGCAACCCTTGACAGCGGAGCGGCTCGCGACAACGACACCGAACTGGTGATGATGGAGGAAGATGGATGCAGTTGGTGCGAACGCTGGCGTGAAGAGGTGGGCGTTGTCTACAACCGAACGCCGGAGGGCCAGGTTGCGCCCTTGCGAATTATCGATGTCCACGAACCGCTACCCAACGACCTTCAGTTCCTCAATCCAGCTTACTTCACGCCGACGTTTATCCTCGTCAGCGATGGAAGGGAGATCGGTCGCATCCAGGGCTATCCTGGGGAAGATTTCTTTTGGGCGCTGCTCGGTCAGTTGCTGACCAAGCTGCCAACCGGGGCCGTGAAGGCTGAGACAATAAGATGAACGACAAAACCACAGCCATGCTTGACCGGGCAAAGTTTGAGGACGACTCCCAGCTCGACGAAATGGCCGAGAACGCCAAACATGCGACGGATTTCTTGAAGGCGCTGGCTCACGAGGCGCGACTGATGATACTGTGCTACCTGGCCAGCGGCGAGAAGTCGGTAAAGGAACTGGAAGACCTTCTTTCGCTGCGCCAGCCGACGGTCTCCCAGCAGCTCGCCCGTTTGCGCATCGAGGGTTTCATCGACGCGCGCCGTGACGGCAAGATGATCTACTACAGCTTGGCTGACGAACGGGCCAAAATCATGGTCGAACAGATCTACGAGATGTTCTGTAACCCTGGGACGGGCCGGCGCTAATACTCATGGCTGGAAGCGCCTCGAGACAATGATTTGATCGCCTTCGTTGACTTGGGAACGCCCTAGCATCACGTAAGCATCGACGGTTTGCCGGCCAACCAGGCATTCGCGTTCCCAACACGTGTAGCGTCCATGGAGGAAACGACCGCCACATTATCGGTTTTCGCGGTGGGACTCGCCGGAGGTCTGTTTCTCGGCCTGGCGGCCCGGCTGGGCCGGTTCTGTACGCTCGCCGCAATCGAGGATTCGCTGTTTGCCCACGACAACACGCGTTTGCGCATGTGGGTGCTGGCGATGGCGGTTGCGATGCTCGGAGTTTTTGCCGCCGAGGTCGCGGGCCTGATTGACCCGCGTGACGCTCACATCGTCGCCAGCAGTTTCAATCCGATTTCCACCATTCTCGGCGGCCTCATGTTTGGCGTCGGAATGGCCTTGGTGGGGACCTGCGGTTTCGGCACGATTGTCCGCCTGGGTGGCGGTGACCTCGGCTCGTTCCTGGTCTTTCTAGTGCTCGGCATATCTGCCTTTATGGCCGCCTCCGGCCCGACGGCGCTGCTGCACTTATGGTATTTGGATCCCCTGGCGGTGCGCACCGAATTATTTGCCGACCCGCGCCTGCATGTCGTGCTGGCCAAGCTAACCGGGTTCGGCACGGCAATTGTTCCGCCATTAATCGCAGCGGGGCTCATTGCCTGGGCACTAGCCAACAGCAAGTTTCGCGGCCGCCCCGGCCGGTTGGCCTGGGGTGTTATCGTCGGCCTCATTGTCGCTTCTGGATGGATTGGCACAGGCTGGTTGGTCTATGACGAATTCGACCCGCAGCCGTTAGTCTCCTACACCTTCATTCATCCGGTTGGTTCCAGCCTGATGTACTCCATGACGTCCACGAGTTCGCAGTTGAGTTTCGGGATTGGCAGTGTGCTGGGAGTTTTGTTCGGCGCATTTGCTGGCGCTCTCATCAAGAAAGAGTGGCGCTGGCAGACTCACGACGCGGCCTTTGAGGCAAAGCGGCAAATCTTTGGTGCATTCTTGATGGGTACGGGCGGCATGTATGCGCTCGGATGCACATTCGGGCAGGGACTGAGCGCGGTATCACTTTTGGCGGTCTCCGCGCCGCTGGCGCTGGGGTCGATCTGGCTCGGTGCCTGGCTGGGTCTGCTATACTTAATGGAGGGCAGCCTGAGTGGTGTCTGGCGTAGCCTGATTCCGGCGCGTACACGGCCCAAAGCTCCCGCTGAGTGACCGCAAGGCTGCGCGCGGTGTAAGCTGTCTTGGACATTGCGATCTGTAGCCCACGCATGTTTGTCAGATCATTGTTCAGCGGCAGATTGATTGGCGTCCCCTGCGAATCCGTTTACCGGGTCTAGTAAACGGGATAGCCATTCAAGAAAAGCGAAACAATTATGTAGCCCGATTGCAGATTTCCGCTGGCCCACATGGTCAATCGGCTCATAGGAGATAGAGATTGCGAACGCTTGCATTAATACTTCCGTTAATCCTCGCCGCTTGGGTTGGGAGCGCTGCGGCCGCTAAGGCCGCACCAATCGACGGCACGTGGAGCGGTGGTGGTTACGTCAAACCGGCCGACGGCAAACGCGAGCGGGTTCGCTGCCGCGTGACCTATCGCCGGCAGACCTCGAAGGTTTACAGCGTTTCAGCTGTATGTGCCTCCGCCTCGACCCAGATCCGGCAGACAGGCGAGGTGCTCAAAGTCAGTTCGACCCGCTATGTTGGCGATTTGTTCAACAGCCAGTACAACATATCTGGGCGGGTGAGAATCAGAGTTCGAGGACGTAGCCAGTCAGTTTCATTCAGCAGCTCGGCAGGCCGTGGCAGCATGACGCTGCGCAAGCGCTGACGGCTACCGGTCGCGAAATCATTTCGGTTCGAGGGCGGCTACGCCTGGCAGGGTCTTGCCTTCGAGCCACTCTAGAAATGCGCCACCGGCCGTTGATACGTAACTGAAGTCCTGCGTCGCGCCACAACCATTGAGCGCCGCGACCGTATCCCCACCACCGGCCACCGCCAGAACCTTGCCCGCAGCTGCAAGCTCGGCTGCCTTGCGCGCGGCGGCATCCGTGGCGGCGTTGAACGGTTCGATCTCAAAGGCACCCAACGGGCCATTCCACACGATCGTCTTAGCGCTCTCGAAGCGGCGGGCGAAGTCCGCGACCGACAGCGGCCCGGCATCCAGGATCATCGCGTCATCCGGGCAGGCATCGGCGGCAACCGTTTCGTTGGCTGCGCCTGCAGCGAACTCGCGCGCCACGACAACGTCGGAGGGTAGCACGATTTCGCAACTGGTCCGGGCTGCCTTCGCAATGATTTCGCTAGCGGTCCCGGTGAGGTCGTGTTCGCACAGGGATTTACCGACCGGCTTGCCCTGGGCGGCCAGGAACGTATTGGCCATGCCGCCGCCGATGATGATCTGGTCGACCTTCTCGATCAGGTTTGCGAGCAGATCGAGTTTGGTTGATACCTTTGCCCCGCCAACCACTGCGATCACCGGCCGTTCTGGTGCGGCAAGCGCTTTTTCAAGCGCCGTGAGCTCAGCCTCCATCAGCCGGCCCGCGGCAGCCGGTAAAAGTCTGGCCACTCCGACCGTCGAAGCATGCGCCCGGTGTGATACCGAAAAGGCATCGTTGACATAGACATCACCAAGGTTCGCTAGCGCCTGCGAAAACGCAGGGTCGTTGGCTTCTTCGCCGGGATAGAAGCGGATGTTCTCCAAGAGCACAACTTCGCCTGGCGCAATCTCGCCGACCTGCCAGGCCTTATCAGGCCAGCCATCCGCTGGAGCTGCGAATTTCACGGGCGCTGCAAGTGCGTCGGCAAGGGGTTGTCGCAGGACATCGAGCGACAATTCTGGATCGGCCTTGCCCTTGGGGCGGCCGCGGTGCGCGAGCACGATCGGGTGGCCGCCCTTGTCCAGAACCTCGCGCACTGTCGGCACAATGGAGCGGATGCGCGTGTCGTCGGTTACTTTCCCGTCATGGATCGGGGCGTTGATGTCAACGCGGATGAGGACCCGCTTTCCCGCGATATCCACCTGATCAAGACTTTGGAAACCCGGCATTCTTCTGCCCCGCAATTGTACTTGTGATGTTCAACGGTCTCGCCGACGCGGCAGCGAAAGCACAAATCTCCATCACATGAGCGGGCACGGATTTCCAGCGCCGTTGGCGGCTTTCACCAGTTGAGTTGTGCGACAGAATTAACAATCCGCCCGCTCAGCCGGCCAATACCGGCTTCCAGTCGGTCCAGAAATCACGCTTACAACTTGTTGACGGGCACCTTGAGGTAGGTTTTGCCATCCTCCTCGGCCGGCGGCAGTTGACCGGCCCGCATGTTCACCTGCAGAGAGGGAATGATCAGTTTCGGCATATCAAGTTGCGCATCGCGCGCCTGGCGCATGGCGATGAACTCCTCACGGCTCTTGCCGTCCCCGACATGGATATTATTGGCTTTTTCCTCGGCGACCGTGGTCTCCCAACGGATTTCCCGCCCGCCGCCGGCTCCGTAGTCGTGGCACATGAACAGCCGCGTTTCATCGGGTAGAGCTAGAACCTTCTGGATCGAGTCATAGAGGATGCCGGCGTCCCCGCCGGGGAAGTCAGCACGCGCGCTGCCGCTATCTGGCATAAACAGAGTATCGCCAACGAACGCCGCGTCTCCCATCACGTGGGTCATGCAGGCCGGCGTATGGCCGGGTGTGTGCATGACGTAAGCCGTCAACGTGCCGACCTTGTAGGTATCGCCGTCATCAAACAGGCGGTCGAACTGGCTGCCATCGCGCTGGAACTCTGTGCCCTCGTTGAAGATCTTGCCAAACGTGTCCTGAATGATCGTGATGTTCCGGCCGATGCCGATCTTGCCGCCGAGTTTCTCCTGGATATAGGGCGCCGCCGAAAGGTGATCGGCGTGGACATGCGTTTCGATGAGCCATTGCAGTTCAAGGTCGCGCGCGGTGATGTCGGCGATGACGTGGTCGGCATGTGAAAAGGTGATGCGCCCCGCCGCGTAATCGATGTCCATCACCGAATCGACCACAGCGCAGGCGTTCGAGCCGGAGTCCTTCACGACATAGCTAATGGTGTTGGTGGCCTCATCGAAGAAGCCTTTGACATCGGGCTTCACCGATAAGTCGACGGCAGGGAGCGTCATGGCTGCTTCCTCATGGCTGATGGGCCTTCGGTCGGGCATCCGTTCTGTTCTAGCCTAGCTCAGGAAAGCGGAGAACAGCCAACCGGAGCGTGAGACAAATGCAGTTTTATGAATATGTGTGGCCGGTCATAAGAAATCAAGCCTTCTCCGAGGACACGCTACGGGCATCCTTCACGCCAACTATGAGCAGCATGAGGGGCACCTTGGCCCCTCATGCTCTGCCATCAACGGGCTCCTTCACCCCAACGTCTCGTTGCTCTTCTTCACCGCGTCCCGATCCCCGGACTTGAAGCGCTCCGGCGTGGCTGCTGCTTTCGCTTTGTCCGCGTCGACGTAAACCTCGCCTCCCATTTCACGGAACTTCCTCGACATCTCCGCCATTCCGGCTTCCGGATCGATCTGCGTTGTTTCTTCTGCGATCTCGACGGCTTCCTCGGTCTCACGCGCCTTTTGCTGGGCAGCGTAATCGCGCACGTCCTGCGTAATTTTCATCGAGCAGAACTTGGGCCCGCACATGGAGCAGAAGTGCGCCACCTTGTGCGCGTCCTTGGGTAGCGTCTCGTCGTGGTAGGCCATCGCCGTGTCGGGATCGAGCCCGAGATTGAACTGGTCCTCCCAGCGGAATTCAAAGCGCGCCTTGGACAGGGCGTCATCCCGGAGCTGCGCCGCCGGATGACCCTTCGCAAGGTCCGCCGCGTGCGCCGCGATCTTGTAGGTGATGACACCGGTCTTGACGTCGTCACGGTTGGGCAGGCCGAGGTGCTCTTTCGGCGTCACGTAGCAAAGCATGGCGCAACCGAACCAGCCGATCATCGCCGCACCGATTCCGGACGTGATGTGGTCATAGCCCGGTGCGATATCGGTGGTCAGAGGGCCAAGCGTGTAGAATGGCGCTTCACCGCATTCGGCGAGCTGCTTGTCCATGTTGATCTTGATCTTGTGCATCGGCACATGGCCGGGGCCTTCGATCATCACCTGGCAGCCTTTGCCCCAGGCGATCTTGGTGAGTTCGCCTAGCGTCTCAAGTTCGGCGAATTGCGCCCGGTCGTTGGCATCCGCGATCGAGCCCGGACGTAATCCGTCACCCAGCGAGAACGATACGTCATAGGCGCGCATGATCTCGCAGATCTCTTCGAAGCGCTCGTACAGGAAGCTCTCTTTATGGTGGGCCAGACACCACTTGGCCATGATCGAGCCGCCGCGCGAAACGATGCCGGTAACCCGCTCGGCCGTCAGCGGTACATAGGCCAGCCGAACTCCTGCGTGAATCGTGAAGTAGTCGACACCTTGCTCACACTGTTCGATCAGCGTGTCGCGATAAACTTCCCAGGTGAGCTTGACGGGATCGCCATCACATTTTTCGAGGGCCTGATAGATCGGCACCGTCCCGATCGGCACCGGCGAATTGCGCAGGATCCATTCGCGCGTGTTGTGGATGTTGCGACCGGTCGACAGGTCCATCACGGTATCGCCACCCCAGCGCGTCGCCCACACCATCTTTTCGACTTCCTCTTCCACTGAAGAGGTCACAGCCGAATTGCCAATATTGGCGTTGATCTTGACCAGGAAGTTGCGGCCGATGGCCATCGGCTCCAACTCGGGATGGTTGATGTTCGCGGGGATAATCGCCCGCCCCTTTGCCACTTCATCGCGCACGAATTCCGGCGTGATGAAAGCAGGGATGGCTGCGCCAAAGCTCTCGCCGTCGCTGATCGCCTCTTCGGCCCGCTCCAGCATCTTCTCGCGTCCCAGGTTTTCCCGATGCGCGACGTAGATCATCTCCTTGGTGATGATTCCGGCCCTAGCAAATTCGAACTGCGTGACAGGATGCCCGTCAAGTCCGCGCAACGGTGCCCGCTTGTTGGGAAAGTCCCGCGCCAGTGCCTTACCCGAAACGTTGCCGTTGTCTTCGGGTTTGAGCTCCCGGCCCTCGTAGGCCTCGGCGCCGCCGCGCTCGTTGATCCACGCTTCACGCATCGCCGGAAGTCCTCTTTCGACATCGATGGAAGCATCCGTTTCAGAATAGGGTCCAGACGTATCGTAAATCTGAAACGTCGGCTGTTCTGGATCGGTCAGCGCGATCTGGCGTAGCGGCACTCGGATATCAGGATGGCCTTCCGGGGAAGAATAAACCTTGCGAGAAGCCGCGAGCGGGCCGGTGGTCACTTCCGGTGTGCGGAGGTCTTTGTCGTGGTGGTTCATTCTTACTGCACTCCCATGCGGGTAATTGGGCGGCGCCGACAAGCCGGGCCAGCCGAGGATGAGGTTCAAAGGACACCGTGGGCCTTTGCCGTGAGATATGTGCCAAGGGCGAAGTAAGCGGCGGCGGTGATGATAACCGCAGGGTGATCGGGTTTGATCTCATCGACAATCGACTGGGCAAATTCCGGTGAGAAAATCCGCACGATGCCACCGAGTACACTGAGCCAGCCGATCAGGGTGATGATAATCCGCCAGTCTGCGACCCACAGGTTGTGTATCTGAATGATCGCCAAGCCGCTAACCAGCAAAATCGCTCCCGCGAAGAAGATTAGCGGCCTATCCTTCGCCGCGGCTTTCGCGAAGTCCAGAAACGTGTTCCGGCGAACCACCATGAACGCGGCGATTGCCATGAACAGTGGTCCAATCAGTCCGGCGATGAATTGCGACGTCGTCATGTTTCAGCCCCCTCCGCTCGTGCCCGTAAGGCCGAGCAGCAAAAGAAGACCCCCAAGAACCATGACGAATGCCATTAAGGGGCTGATTAATTGCGGTTTCATCAGTCTGTTGGAAAGACCCAAGAGTAGCTCTGGGTAAACGAGCAAGATCAAACCCTCCAGCGCGGCAACCCAGCCGACGAGGCTGATGAAACCGGCAAGTGGGTCCGACCAGTTATTGTGGACGAGGATCAAAACCACGCCGAGCGTGAACGTGACGACACCGGCGAGAAACACCAGGCCTTGGCTCGCTCGCAGTTCCTGGAGGATTGCACCCCAGCGCGAACGGTTGATCACTCCGCCTGCCCCCGCCGCCAGTATGTAAGCACCAAACGCCGTTGCAATGGAAAGTGTGAGGCTATGTTCGGTGGTAATCATCGCGCTCCGTCCCTCCGCCGGCATGATCCGGATCAGGTCTGAAGGGTGCTTTGCCCGCTCTTAGGCAAATCTCAGCTGCGTGCGCGCAGCGCCCCTCGGAATGAGTCTAGGTTGGTATGCCAGCGCCGAAATTGCAAGGCTTTTAGTCGCCGCCAAAGGAAATACAGAAGGTTCAAGCCCTTGCAGTTTCGTTGATTATTTGCGACGGAGGTATTCTCCGGCATGAGGGCCAATTTCTTGGTCCGTGCTGGATTTGGGGCTCCGAGGATAGGATATGTGATGCAACTTCGCGCGACGGCTGCGGCTGCGGCATTCGCACTGCTTACGGCTTTTGCTGGTCAGGCAACAGGGGGCGATTACTACAACTCGTGCACCACCTCAGACCCGCGCTTCGAGATCCACGATGATGTGCTTTACGCCAAGTCGGATCAGCGGCAGAAGCCGATCGACTTCGAAATCCTGGACAAAACCAAGACCTCGGAGCGCCGCGGATACTGTGTGTCGCGCGGCAAGCGCTTCGGATTCGAGAGTAGAAATTCATCAATGCGCATCCGGTTCGACTATCGCGGCAGCTCTATAGAAACGATGGCTAGCTGTGAGTTTGCCTCGAGCGGATTGCCAGCGGCCGACAATTGCGAGCGGGAAGTCGTGACATTTAGCGATGGCAGCGAGCACGGTGGCGGCCCGGGTCGCTCCAGCGGCGCCACGCTATGGAATCACAACGGCTCGGTCATGAGGCTGGAAGCTGAGGGCAACATGCGCCGCTTTATCTACGAAGAGCCGCGCCCCGGGATGGTCCGCCAGGGTGCAAGGCCGGGCGACGTTGTCTTCGAAGGCAACCGCAATCGGATGACCTATTCCGGAACAGCCTACATCTACTCCAAGCGTTGCGGACGCGTGGCCTATCCGGTGTCAGGCAATGTCGCGGCCAACCAGAGGGCTGTCGTTATGATCGGGCGGGCGCCGCGTCTCGACCGGACTTGCAATGTGAAATCCTATCGCCGGGATCGGCTGTCGTTCGAACTAATAGGTCGCTGAAGCATCATCGGCAGCCGGCATCAAGTATTGGCCGGAGTTTCCTGCGCGGTTTGCAGGACAAACCGCTCCTATCCGTTCTTGTGCGTTAGCAGCACTGTGTGTATTGCAACTGGATAATTCGTGGTTTTCCGAGGCTATTGTTTCAGCCATGGCTCGCAACTCAACGCTCTAGAACCAAGCCTAGTTCTCTTTGTGTCTTCTTTGGCAATCCACGTACAACGAGCTTGTAGCTTTCTTTGAGGTAGTCCTGAAGCGTGGCATCGTCCATTGTCTCGACCCCGGTGCGCTGGATCCACTTCATGCCTCGCGAGGCAAGATACGGCGCGGGCCGCAAGCCTGGCTGCTCCTTTAAGAGCTCATAACTCACTGGCGAGCATTTGAAAGTGACGAAAAAATCTTCGCTTTTGTCATTCCAGCCACCAATCGCGAAGACCTTGCCCGCGATCTTCCAAACCTGCGCCCCTCCCCACTGCACAACGTGGTGGGTGTGTGGCAACGAGGCGCAGAACCTGTTGAACTCGCTTTCAGTCATCAAGCGGCTCCTTTTATGGCTACCGTGCAATACCTCATTCCATATTCTTGCCCAAGGCTCTTCAAGCCGGCGGATGCGAAACTCGCCAACAAGCAGCAGCGCCCTTCGATCGTCGAACGAGGTGACGTGCGTGAGCTGTGCTAGAGCATGTTCAGCAAAAGTGTGAGCGGTTTTTGCTGCTCGAACATGCGACCAAACAAGAACCTAGAGCGCGCTCTTGAAGGTCTGCTCAGCTTACGGGACCTAGCAATGATCTCACCCACCTACGTCCGCCAGATGGCCGCCTACGAAGCATGGCAAAACGAAAACCAATACGCGGCTGCGACTAGCCTCAGCGATGCCGCGCGCCGCCAGGACCGGGGCGCATTCTTCGGCTCGATCCACGCGTCGCTCAATCATATGATCTGGGCCGACATGATGTGGATGAGCCGCATCGCGGGAACGGCGCTACCCAAGCAAGTGGGCATTCCCCAATCCGTTGCCATGTACGAGGACTGGCCGACGCTCAAAAGCCAGCGATTGCGCTTTGACAAGGTCATTGTTGATTGGGCTTTCGGCGTAACCGACGCGGATCTTGCCGGGGACCTCAATTGGTATTCCGCCGCCGCCGGCCGAGAATTGCAGAAGCCGCGCTGGATTTGCATCACACATATGTTCAACCACCAGACCCATCACCGAGGACAGGTGCACGCGATGCTGACAGCGGCGGGTGCCAAACCTGGCGATACCGACCTTGCTCTGATGACCGTCGTCTGAGTCCACCCGTTTGAACCTTTTTATCGACATCGCTGTCAACGTGACGCTGCCGATCGTCTCCATAGCGGCTCTCGGATACCTGATGCAGGCACGCATCAAACTCGATGTCGCCAGCATCAACCGGCTGTTGGTGTACGTCATCATGCCGTGCTTCCTGTTGCATTTTTTTGCCAGCGCCAAGCAATCCGTCAGCGAGGTTTGGCCGGTGGCTTATTTCACGCTGGTGCAGTTCCTTGTGCTCATACCGATCGGCTGGCTGGCCTCCAACCTGATGGGATTGCCGCGAGGGTTCGCGCCATTAATGGCTATGGCCACCGTCTACGCCAACGTCGGCAACTACGGCATTCCACTGGTACAACTGGCCTTCCCGCCGGAGTTCATCCTGCACCAGTCGGTGATAACGGCGCTGATGACCATCTTGATGGTCACCGTCGGCGCCTGGTTGTTGGCGCCCCGCAACACCGGGCAAGGCCTCTTGTCACGCGTCGGTCTTGCCTTTGAGACGCCCATCATTCCAGCCGTAATCCTTGGGCTGACGCTGCGCGCAATGGAAATCCGTCTGCCCCACGCCGTAGCAACTCCAATCGAACTGCTGGGCGCCACATTTCCGCCGCTGGCTCTATTTGCCATGGGCGCGCAGCTGGCGACCCGGACCGCCGGAGACGTCATGCAGGGCCGGCTCAGTCTCGTGCTTGTTCTCAAGCTCATCATCGCCCCGGCGGTGACCTGGGGGCTGGCGATCCTGATGCAGATTCCGGAAGCCTTGACCGATCTCCTGGTGGTTGCCGCCGCCACGCCAATCGGCATTCTGCTGGCGCTGTTTTGCACTGAGTACGATCGCGAGCCGAAATTCATGAACACCGCCATCTTGACCTCGACGGCCCTGTCACCTTTTACGGTAACAGCCTGGGTAATGCTGACCCGGCTCTACTGAGGGGCCCCAACAGGTCGCTGGCGTCCGCAATCAGAAAAAAGAGGCTGATGATGATTGAGCTATATACCTGGAGCACACCCAATGGCCGCAAGGCGTCAATCATGCTGGAAGAGGTCGGACTGCCCTATGTGGTCTTCCCCATCAACATCCAGAAGGGAGACCAGTTCGCACCCGAGTTTTTGAAGATCAGCCCCAACAACCGTATACCGGCGATTATCGACAAAGATACCAGCCTATCCATCTTCGAATCGGGCGCGATTTTGATGTATCTGGCAAACAAGACGGGCCAGCTCTGGCCGGCTGAGGGGGAAGCGCACTGGCGCACCATTGAATGGCTGATGTGGCAGAAGGGCGGATTCGGTCCGATGCTCGGTCAGGCCCATCATTTCTTGAAATATAACCCCGGCAAGGCCCCTTACGCCGAAGAACGCTACGGCACGGAAACCAAGCGTCTCTATGGCGTCCTGGAGCGCCGCCTGCAGGAAGTCGAGTACCTGGCCGGGGACTACTCGATCGCTGATATCGCAACCTGGCCTTGGGCGAGTCGCTTTGAGTGGCAGCGGATCGATCTGGAGAAGTTTCCTAACGTGAAACGCTGGTATCTTGCCATCGCCAACAGGCCAGCCGTGCGTAAAGGCTACTGCGTTCCAAATCCCGACGACGAAATCCCGATGCCATGATCGAATGCCGGTCGAAAAAGAAAAGGCCCCTTCGGGGAGAGAAGGGGCCAAAGTCATAAGTGGGAGCGTCGGCAGGTAAACAGTCAGTAACAAGAAACCATTGTGTCAGAGCGCCCGGATGCCTCGATCAATTGTGAGGGCGACGCCCTTCTCGTGGAGACCAGGCTTGTGATGAGCCTGCAGTGAAAAGACCAGCAGCAACCCAGCAAGGGCGAAACAGACGAGCGCTGCCACTCTCGCCACCTTCTGGAGGCGTATGTTAGAGAATTTGGCAGTCTGCAAATCCATCTGAAGTAATTCATCCCGTCCATGTTGGTCTGCTTTAGGGAATTTGTAAGGGATAATTTTTCGTTAGTCGAGTTTGCGGACAAAACATAGGTAACGCCAATGTGTTAAGTTTTACTTCTTGTTAGTAATTACTAATTTGCGTTTAGCATTGAAATAAATTCCATTGGTTTCAATACGCTTCCGACTCCCTCAACCTGATAGTATGGAACTAGCGGAGATCCTTGTGGTGCGGCGATAAGATGAACACCGGAGTAAGATTACCGTCGCTCCTATCTCATTGGAACCTGAAACCTTGAACGTTGCGCGCCGGAAACTCGAGATGCTGACAGTCATGCGCAAGAGAAGGCTGAGCCTTCGAAATGCCTGCTTCATCTTGGTCGGCACCGTTTCCATCGCGTTGGGCGATTCCGCGTATGCGGGGACGATACCACCAGCGCCGCAACGCGCGCCGTCAGCTCCCCAGGTTGAACTTGCCAGGGACCCCGGCGCTTTGGCCGAAGTGCGAACGTCCAAAGCCTTCGACGTGCTGAAGCGCTACTGTGCAAGGTGCCACGAGCGCAACCAGCTCCAGCAGCCGCTCCCCGCGGCCGGCATTGCCAATATTCTTGATCTCGCAGCCCTGGCCCGCCGCCGCGATCTGATCCGGCCAGGGCATCCAGATGCATCCCCGCTCTACCTGTCGATGCTGACGCGCCGGATGCCCTACGATGTCCTCCACCGGCTAAAAGCGGGCGCCGAACCGTCTGCCGACGAGATTCAGACCGTACGTGACTGGATCCGGGCGCTGCCCGAAACACCTCCGTGCAAACGGGATCGGTCTGCCACCGCCGATATTACAAACCTGATTGATAATGACCTGCGGAGCCTGGGTCCTGACCTGGCGAAGGATCGCCGCTACGTATCGTTGAGCCACATGCTCAACCGTTGCTTCGACACTGGCGCGTCGGGCCTCGCCGAGGGTTACAGGCAGGCGGTCGCCAGGCTGCTCAATCTGCTTTCGCGCCACACCGGTCCAGTGCGTCCGCAGGCGATCGACGAGCAGGGGCTCGTCCTCGCTTTCGACCTGGCTGCAATCGGCTGGACCAGAGATCAATGGGCGTGGCTTGCGCGGCGCTTCAAGGCGCCTGTACCGACGGCTATCACCGGCACCATCCGGATCGCGGCCGGCACGCAGCTGCCAGTCGTCCCAGCCGATTGGTTTGCCCATGAGGCGCTAAAGCCGGAGGTCTATGACAACCTCGTTCGTCTGCCGGACCACCTATCCGCCCTTCGTTCTGTCCTTGGTGTCAACGTCACACAGGCTGCAACAGCAGAAAGCGCCGCCGTTGAGCTCAGTCAGGTCACAGGAGCGTCCCGTTCCATTCTGCGCCATGAAACTCCCCGCAGGACGCCTGTCTGGCTGGCCGGTGACTTTGCCGCTGCGAGCAGCCGGCCCAACAACGAAAGCCCGGAGGACGGCCCCAGGCCTATCCAAACCCGTCTCATTTTCCAGCTCCCGAATGGATTTCCAGGCTTCGCACTCTATGGCGCACAAGGCGCCCGGCGCGCGTCGGTGCACAAGAGCGTCCTGCCGGAAGAACTGAAAGCCGCGAACGCGGACCAGTCTGGCCTGCAATGCCTGAGCTGCCACGCGATGGGGCCATCCCATCTCAATGGCTCAAGCCGCCGGACAGACGCCGACCGGGCACCGGGACCAGGCGGCCGGCGTGCCGTTGAAGTAGCCTTCCAAGTGGCGGGCATCGATTCCGACGCTCTGATCGAAGGCCATGATTCGGTCATTGCCCTTGCTCTTCGCCACGCCCGCGATCTGAGTTTGAAGGAAGCGGCTGCCGAACTCGACCTCGATCCCAAAGCCCTCACGTTACGGCTTCGGGGTCTGGAAGGCGACATGCAACCCGTTGGCCGGCGCCTGCTGCAGGGTTTGATCAGCCGCCACGAGTTTGCCCGGCTCGCCGGCGCGATTGTTCCAAGCAGCAGTCTTCATGAGCCAGACTTCCATCCCGAGCCGCTGCGCCTTTCAATCTGGTCGGGGCGGCAAGACTACGCCAAGAACGAAGTGGTGCGGATCAATGCCTCCGCGACAGCCCCCTGCAGGCTGACCCTTGTTTCGGTCAATGCTCATGGTGATGCCGCCGTCTTGTTTCCAAACGAGTTCCAGACAGACAACCGGTTACGGGCTGGCCGCACGATCCAGGTACCCGACCCGAAAGATGGTTTCCGATTGCGTGCCGCCGATCCGGGCAATGAAGCCATCATCGGCGTCTGCATGGCCGGTGAACGGGACAGCCCTCCGGGCGTTCAACATAATTTCAAGCTGCAGCGCTTCACCCTGCTGGGCAATTGGCGCGATCATCTCGACAACGCGCTCGCTGCTGATGAGGCCGAGCGTAAGCAGGTTGGTACCCGCAAGCCTACGAAGAAGCGCCGCCGGAAGCGCCGCCGCAAAGCAAAGCCCCTCCCCAGCCGGGCAAGCAAACTGCCTTTGCCGCAGGCCTGGGCGATGATCGTGATTGGGGCATCACCAGATACGAGCCGGACGGCCGCTTCGGAGGCCGCAGCGGCAATCGATCACTCAAGCGGACAAAAGTTGACTGTCCAGGAGTGAATACCGCCTGGCAATTCTCCGAATTGGGTCTTTACGCCGCGACGGATAGGTCTTATTCACCTGCTCCCTCTGTGGTTGATTATTTGACACTCAAAGCTAGTCAGTCTCCGATCGTGCCGCTTAGGATCAAAGACGAACTTGCTCGGTTAAGCAGGACAAGCAGCGAGACGGCACTGCGGCGTGCCACGCGCGAAGTGGATATCGACCCTATCGGCTAAGGCCCCATGCGATGCAAAGATACGCAAGTGCTTCGGCACTGATCAGTGCGCGCCGTCCCGAGAAACCCGTGCTGGCATTGCGGCCGCACGCGGCTGGACGCGCAGCGCGCTGGTTTCGGCAAAACTTCGACGGTGACATCGCCTACGCTTATAAGGCCAACAGCTCTGTCTTCCTGATTGGCGCACTTTATGGTGCCGGCATCCGTCATTTCGACGTTGCCTCGCTCCCTGAGATCGAGGACGCGGCGACAATCCCCGACACCGAGCTCCATTTCATGCATCCGGTCAAGGCCCGCGGCGCTATCCGTCGTGCCTACGAGCTCGGCGTGCGCAGCTTCTCGCTTGATGGCGAGGACGAACTGGAAAAGATCCTTGAGGAGACCGACGGCGCACGCGACCTCAAGCTGTTTGTCCGCGTTTCGGTGCCCGCGATTAACTCTCTCATTCCACTGGAGCACAAGTTTGGCATCGCTGGGGAACCCGCCACAAAGCTGCTCATTAAGACGCGTCAGGCTGCGGCGAAACTCGGCCTCACCTTTCATGTCGGCTCCCAGACAACGACGCCGGATGCCTTTGTCATGGCGCTGAAAGCGGTTCGTGATCTCATAATTCAGGCGGGCGTCGTGATCGACGTACTCGACGTCGGCGGCGGCTTCCCCTCGCGTTACGCGAACAGTGAGCCCGCGCCCATGGAAGATTTCATGAACGCGATAAATGCCGGCATTGAATCGCTGCCGGTGCGCGAAAACGTGCGGTTGATGTGTGAGCCGGGCCGCTCGCTGGTGTCTGAGGCCGAAAGCCTCATCGTCCACGTCGACGCCCGCCGTCGCAACAACCTGTTCATCAACGATGGCGCTTACGGAACTCTGTTCGATGCCGCCCATCTGGGCTTCGTATTTCCAGCACGCCTTGTCTCGCGGCCAGTGGATGCTGACGCGCCGATGGGCGCGTTCGAGCTGTGGGGACCAACCTGCGATTCCATTGACCATATGCCGGGTCCCTTCCTCCTGCCTGACAGCATTCGCGAAGGCGACTACATCGAGATCGGCAACATTGGCGCTTATGGCCGCGCTCTGGCAGGCCACTTCAATGGCTATGGCACCTATGAAGAAGCCATCCTAATGGATGAGCCGCAGCTGACGATGTATGCCGCCGACGAAGATCCGGCGGCTGGCACGATAAGGCATCTGCGAAGTTAGGCGTGTCCTTTGGCCTAGCCGCCAAGCCCTAAAGTGGGGGTGCCCTGCACATCAAGCCGGTCCATCTAAACATTGTTCCGCCAGCGCACACGGCCGGTGCGGCGCATTGCCGGTCAACCGGGTGGCCGCGAGCACGGCCCTCGCACATTGGACGCCAATGGCATTTCATATAGGTTTTTTGATCAGTGCTGGGGCGGTTGTTCGGATCGTGAACAACCGAACTCTAGAAGGCATACCGTTTTCCATAGGAGTGAGCATTGCGCGATAGAAAACAGGACGCGGTGGACCGCGACATTATTCTCTTAAAGTTCCTTTTTAAAAAGAAAAGCGAGGTGACTGAAGAGGAAGTCGAGTATTTCAAAAAACACCCCGACGAAATTGATGAGGTGACGGCATCGATCAATATACACAAGCTGTTCCTAGCCATAGGCATTGGCTTAGGCGTTTTGCTTGTGGCGATATCAAAAATCGTTGCGCATTCAAGTTTCCTGCCGGTTGTTAGCGAGCTTTTGCGCGAAATCCTTGTGGACATTGTCTTTGAAATAGGAGTTGCGCTGATCGGTGCTGGCGTCACGGCATATATGCTCGGCATCCTGCTGAATACGCAACAGGAGAACGCGCGAGAATGGAAGCTGATGATACGAAAGAGAATTAACATGCTGGATGGTGCTGAGAGCTGAACGGTTGGTTCGGGTCGGTTTGTGTCGGGCTGTTGTTTATGTGTTGGTTCAAAAGATATGAGGACGTAATGAGCGCTAGCCTTCGAGAATTTTTGCCCCGTTGGCAGTGGCGGTTGCTTCTGGGCCTGCTGCTATTCGCCTTGTTTTTTGAAGCTGTCCGGACCACGGAATTCAACTCCCCCCATGCAGAGTTTATTAGTTACCTGCTATTCGGGGCCATCTTCGTTGGAACGGGCGCCGCCGCGAGTGTCCGCAACTGGGTTCGCTTGACGAGCTGGCTGATCCTAGTGACATGGTTGCTATTCAGCCTCTTCCGGATCAGCGGTGCTACATCGCTCTTGGCGGCAACCAGTGCTCTCACCGCGGTTATTGTTTTCGGCTGCCTCGTAATCACATTTACGGAAGTGACCAGGCGGGATTCGGCTGATCTTGATACGATTTTTGGTGCGATCTTTGGCTATTTTCTGATGGCGCTAAGCTGGGGCCTTTTTTACGAGCAGATGGAGAGCGTTCGGCCTGGCTCATTCATCCTTGAAGGCGGCGGCTCTACGATCTCGTCGTTCTTCTATTTCAGCCTCGTGACCATCACGACGCTTGGCTTCGGTGATATCCTTCCAACGACTCCCCTCACCCGATTGGCCGCCGGCGTCGAGGCCGCAATCGGGACCTTGTACGTCGCAATCTTCATTGGCCGCATCGTGACACAGTCGCGGAGGTAAAGAGCGCAACTCCTGCTTTAGCGGACCGCGCAGCATCTCGAAACAGCGGCCGCCGCCACGAGCATGTTCGCTCGGCAGTTATCGCGGAACAGGCGCCTATCCTGTCATTCTGAAAGGAAAACCCGATGAGGGGGGCGTGGTCTTTCCATTAGCTGCCGGCCGGCGCCATCACCATGTTTCGAGTGGGCTGATGGCCGGACTGTTTACGTTGGCGACCCATCACCGCCCCGATCGAGGAAACAGAGGAGCGTTCGATGCTAGAACCGACCAACTCAGTGGAAGACACCGTAGCAGCCGCGAGAACTTGCGACACAGCGAGCCAGGGATTGGGACGTATTGAGGCCCGCAAAAGTGCGTTGCGTTCGCGGCACGCCAGGATAAACACTGAAATCATGGTCGAGCAGCAGCGGCCATTGCCCGACAGCCTACTATTGTTGTCGTTGAAACGCATAAGGCTTCAAATCAAGGACGAACTGCGGCGGCTGGAAATTCTAGCGCGCCGGCCTGCGCGACGATCCGGAACCCGCAAGTCGCCCAAAGCCGCTTCCGAGTTCCTCCCAGCGGCCTAAGCGGCCCCCGCAACGAAAGGTTCGGCTTCACTAAGACGCAACCAGCGCTTCGCAAGATGTGCTGTTTGCCCTTCAGAACGTCGTCGCGCCGCATGCCGTACGCTCGAACCCGCGCTCATATCCCAAAAGTGTAGTTCGCCCCGAAGAAGACGACACTTTGCGCCAGTCTGGTTTCGGACGGCAACTCGCCAAACAAATTATTGTAGTCCCTTGCAAATTTGCCCATATGCCAGAAGCCCCAACTATTAGCTACATCGGAGATCACACGGTGCGGCCCAAGTTCCAGTATCTCCGTGCGGACCCGGTTCAACCGCAACCGCGTGTGATAAGCTTTCGGTCCTATTCCGAAGCGCTCTTGAAAACCTCGGCCGAGCGTTCGCCAGGCCCCCCCCCCCGTCTCAGCGCAAATTCTGCTGATGGGCATGATCTCTGCTGCACCATCTTCCAGGCAGATCAATGTCTTCTCAACGGCCTGCGTACGCCTCTGCATCGTGCTCTGGTCGTCGTGGCATGATGCGTCCGTGATTGTGAGAAGAAGCTCTCTGATTATGTCCTCTTCAGCATTAGTGTCCAAGGTGCCGCTGTAAGGTGAGAGCACTCCGCGCGCTATCCCGGCGAGGAGGTCCAGTCGAAATGGATTGCGGGTTATCGGTAGTGGAACCGAGCGCGGGATTGTATTTGGCATGGCGATGCCGAGGTGCCTGCCAATTCGGTGACAGCTTGCCTACTTACCGAGAAGACGAACCCCCTGTTGCCCGCTTGACTGCACCCTTCGAATACGTCACCGAAGCAATAGGGAAGCAGGCAAGGTCCATCAATCTCTTGCCCATGCCAACGGGCCAGGCTGGGGTTGGTAGTAAACCCAAGCGTCAGGAGGCCGGGTGGGGAGGCCCCGACTTGGTGGACCGATCTGCTAATGTCGGAACCCAACACGGTCATTGACCTGCCTGTACGAACAGCAAGGCGAGTCTCCACCGGGCCCGCCTCGATTTGGCTGAAATCAAGATCCCGGTCGGAAAGGCGCTTGTACTGGTTGGAGTCCGTCAAGCGGAACGTTGAGACATTGGCCACCGATACCTTGGCCCTGGTGGGGTAACCGGCATCGTTACAAAGTCCCTCGATGATGTCCATAGGCGGGCACCAAAAGCATTGCGGACGAGGCAATACACTGCGCGTCGAATTACTGTCTTCCGCTATAAGACAACAAAGCGGATCTGAAATGAACTTGGCTGGGCGACAAAGCCCGTCCGTTCGACTGAACTTGCAGCGATCATGACGCAGGTTATCGACCGCTTTCGTATTTGAGCTTGCATGGGTTTCTCATGGCGTCAACACGTGTGGTCACAGGCGGCAGGACTAACCAAAACAAGTATCATGCCCACAGCGCGACACGCGCCGCCCGTGGCCGAAGCGTTGTCAACGTCTTAGGCCATGTGTCTTTCTGCAGCGCTGTTGCGAATAGTATCGCGGGGGTCGGAGGAGATACCTCAATACGGAACAACTGGCAGCACGTTTGGTAGGGCGGCGGTGCGCCAACTGAATGGTGGGCGGTACTGGGATTGAACCAGTGACCCCACGCGTGTGAAGCGTGTGCTCTACCGCTGAGCTAACCGCCCAATCTCAAATGGCAACGGCCGGCAAGGCCGCCCCGGTGCGCGTACGAATTTGAAATGCGGAGTCGATGTCTATGAGCGGTTGGCTCAGGGCAGTCAAGCGCCACCCGGCCAATCCGGCCATCAGCCATTGTTCTTGATAAGGAATCGGAACACGCCACCATCGACGTCCTGCTCGAGCAGGGTCGCGCCTGTTGCCTTGCAAAAAAACCTGAAATCCTCCACCGAACCCGGATCCGTCGCCAACACTTCAAGCGTCCCGCCGCGCGGCACGTCCTTCAAGGCTTTTTTTGCCTTCAGGACGGGGATCGGGCAGGTCAAGCTTTTTACATCGAGTGTCTTGGTGGCCACGGCCATGTTACTGATCTCCAAATCCGGCGTGAAGCGAGGTTTTAAGCCATTAACCGGGCCATCTCAAGCCTCACTGGAGGCTTCAAGCGCCTTGACTATGAACGTGCAAAGTCTGGACAACTCGGCCTTTAGATTGCCAAAAGTTCTCAGAGGGGCGAAACAGTTTTCGCTAGAATCGAAAAGAATCACGATTTGACGGGGGCATCGCTTTCCGTACGGACAGCGATGCGGGATATGGACCGGGGGGAGAGCAACCAGGATGGCGATAGCCGGACCAGTAGAGCAGCGCCGCTCATTCCGGTTTTCTTTCGGCCTCGACAAGCTCGGACTTGTCGCGCTGGCCGCTCCCTATCTGTCGGCCCTGGTCATCCTAATTCTTTCGATATTGGCCGCTTACGGCGTGTCGCTCCTCAAGGTGGATGATTCCCTTTCCGAGCTATTCCGAACCGACACCGAGGAGTTTCGCCAGTACGAAGAAATTGACCGGCTTTTTCCGTCCAGCGAATTCGACGTCCTTATCGTTGTTGAAGGCAAGGACCTGCTCACGCGCGAGTCGTTGAGAAAGTTCGCCGATACAACCATTGAGTTGCAGCTCGCCGACGGTGTCGGCGGCTTGGTCTCCATGTTGTCGGCACGTGGCAAGCCCGATGAAACAGGCTATGCCGCGCCCATCGTGCCGGACGACCTCCCAGACGATGCTGCCGGTTTCAACGCAGTACTTGAGGCCTTGCGCAACAACGACATCGTCAAAGGAAAATTCCTCTCCGATGACGGTCAATTGGCGCTGATTGTGATTTCGCTCGATCGGCAGGTAGTTGCCGAGCAGGGCTTGCGTCAGGTCGTCTATGGTTTGCGCGATGCTGCCAATGCCACACTGGCAGGTGCCGGTCTCAACGTGCAATTCACCGGTGCCCCAGTCATGCAGCTGGAGATTCGCAACGCGGTTGAGCGAGATCGACTTGTCTATAATGGGCTTGGCTTTCTGGTTGGGCTTGTTGTTGCGTACCTGTTCTTCCGGCGGCTGTCCCTGACGCTGATTGCGGTCGCCGGTCCTGCCATTGCAATCCTCTGGACGCTTGGCGTAATTGGCGCCCTTGATTTTCGCCTCAACCTCTTCATCAACGTCATCACGCCGCTGATTTTGGTGCAGGGGTTTTCCGATTCCATGCACCTTGTGCTCGCTGTCCGCCGCTCCGTCATGGCCGGAGAGGATCGCTTCGCTGCAGCTCGCGCGGCCGTCCGTGATGTCGCCCCGGCTTGTCTTCTGACCGCGATGAACGCGGCGATAGCGATCCTTTCGCTGTCGCTGGCTCAATCGGCATTGATTCAGACCTTCGGCAAGGCAGCCTTGCTGGCGGTCGGCATCTCCTATATCGCCGTGGCCGTTGTTGTCCCGACGTTGGCGGTACTTCTTGTCCGCAAGGAAACCGAGACGCTGGCCCACCCCGAAGATGAACGCGGCGGTGTCGGCCTTTTGCAGCGCGCCACTGATCGGATTGTCGGTATCAGCGCCAAGCGTCCGTTTGTTCTCACGGTGCTCGGTGTCGCCGCGGTCGCTTGGACTGGCTGGGCCTATGTGCAACTCGAACCACGCTACCGGTTGGCCGACCAGGTTCCAGACCAGGAACAAGCTCTTGCGGGTTCCGCACGGCTCGACAAGAAGCTGACGGGAGCCAATCCAGTTCACGTAATGATTGAGCTGCCACAACGTCATTCAGCGAGCGGCGACGTGGCAACGCTTTATGATGCTGAAACGCTGCAGGCGATCGCCGACGCTCACCGCATACTCGAAGAGCGAGCCGGGCTTGGCAACGTATGGTCAATCGACAGCCTGCGGCGATGGCTCGCCGAAGCCGGTGATGACAGTGTCGAAACGATCAAGCGTTACGTATCAATCCTGCCCGACCATCTTGTACGTCGATTTATTTCGCAGGACGAGCGGGCCGTCCTAGTCACCGCGCGCCTGCCCGATATCGATGCCAGCGAGATCCTCCCTGTTGTCGAAAAAATCGACAATGAGCTAAATCCGGTACGAACTGCGTATCCTGAGTACCGTATTTCCGTCACGGGCCTTCCGGCAATCGCCGCGCGCAACTCCGCGACCCTGATCGGCGAACTCAACTGGGGGCTCGTTGGCGACATGTTCGTGATCTTCATTTTCCTTGGCCTGGCGCTGCGTTCCACGCTTGCGGGGGTCGCCAGCATACTGCCGTCTCTGTTTCCGATATTCGCTACCGGAGCGCTTCTGTGGGCGTCTGGCGAGGGGCTGCAGTTCGCTTCAATCGTTGCGATAACAGTTGCGTTCTCGCTGGCAATCGACTCCACGATTCACTTCTTGAACCGTTATCATCTCGAGGAGGACCGTCTCGGCGGTGGCCCGGGCAGTCATATCGAAGCCTTGCGCCAGACCGCCCACCACATCGGTCCCGCTGTTGTTCTGACGACCATCGTACTGGCGCTTGGCCTGGGCGTCACAATGCTATCGGACCTGCCATCACTGCGGCTTTTTGGCCAGCTCACGGCCGTGTGCCTGTTCGCCTCATTGATCGCTCAGCTAGTCATTTTGCCGGCGACGATAGCTCTCTATCGGCGATATTTTCCTAAAGCAGCCGCTGCCGAGCTGCACTGATGGTCTTGACCGACCGGTCCAGGGCGCGCATTTCAACGTTCTTGGCAGCGAACAAACGCACCTAAGAAAATCCGCCAACAGGGAGACATCCGTGATCCACAAGGTCAAAATCGCAGTTTTCGCAGCACTCATCTCACTTGCCGCTGTACTATCGACCAACGGCATCTCACACGCCGCCGATACCCAGAAAGCGCCTGACAAATATGCAGACTACACCGAACAGGGCCTGCTCGATGCGGCCTACAACTTCTGCGCCACAGTGCAGAATCGCCATGCCAATTCCTGCGAGTGCGAGCAGAAATTGTTACGCGACCCCAAGCGGTTCGGAGCCGAAGAGCGCGAAATGGCCTTCTACTACTTCACCAACAAGGATCGCTTTAAGCAAGAGTTCCAAACCCGCATTGCCGCCGATCCGAAATGGCAAGAGGGTTTTGCTCTGCGCATGTCCAACATGCAGGCCCTCATTATCGCGGCGTGTGGCGCCTAGTCTCTGGCACCCCCAATTCAACCAAGAATGCAAACCGTGCCGCGCTTGTGGCCTGGGCCCAGAGGACGGCCGATCGCCGAATGCTGGCAAGTCTGTCCCGGCGCACAGCGGACACAATGGCCGGTAACCTTTACGAAGCACGCCTCAACTATATTGTTGTTTTGCCGGCTCGCGGCTTATTCTGAGCACAGTAAGAGTTCCGGTGACGTGACGAGGCGCCATGAAACCTCTCTGGCCGTTGCGACGAAGTTGGAATTGGGCGCGCCTGTTTCGGCGCTTCCGGCAGGATGCTTTGAGCGCCCTGTCTTCAGCAGTGTTTATATGCGTTCTCATGGTCTTCGCTCTGATCGCGGGCCTCGGCCGTGCGACGTGGCGCCTGCGCAGGCGGATGCTGGGATGGCCGGCGCAAAGGGAACGGACCATGGCCTCCCTTGCACCCACCGGACCGGTGGCCAATCCGCGCCGAAATGTTCTCATCCTCGACAGTACGGCTGCGCGCACCGCCTCCGCCAACAGCGACACAGTCGCTTCTCAAGAACACCAGCGACCGAACGTCGGCCAGGCGACTTCGAAAGAGGCAGCAAACGCTACGGTGTTTGCAAATCTCAATCTAAGCCTGAGCCCGCCTGCGGTCCTTGCCGTGGCTGAAGATGCCGTGGCCCGCCGTGCTCTCTATTGGGAAGGGTTGGAATCCGTATTCGTGCGCCTCATGCAGGTCGAGGGTAGAATCGATGATGTCTACGATCTCATGACCATTTGCTATTTCGAATGGCTCTATTCCAAGCCGGTTAAACGCCGCGTCATCCGACTGATTGAGACTTCGCAACCAGGCGCCATGCGATGGCAGCATATGGTCCGGCATCTCATTTGCTTTGAGTTTGATGGGGACAGTGAGTACCCCGAACTCTACCCGGCGCACAAACTCTATTTTTCCAATTCCCGGGTCCGGATGTTCTTTGACGTCGAAGGCCGGTTCGTACACTGGGATCGGCCGTACGTCGGCCGACGCTCCATGCTCTGAAGCGTGAAAGAACGAGCGCGAAGAGGTTCAGCCCGTTAAATCGATGACGTCGGCCGTGGCGTTAATGTCATTCGCCCCACTCTGCTGATCCCAGTCGAGATAGTTGCGCATTTCACCGCCGAGCCGCAGCGCCCGCAACGCGGCAAAGTCAATGTCGGCCGAGATCCAGCCGCGCTCATCAAGTGTGCCCTCCACCAAAACTCCATCATCAGAAACGCCCTGCTCTGAAGGGACAAAAAAACCTGCCGCGCCGGAGTTGTAATCGACTGCCGGTGACCAGATCGCCTCGCCCACTGTGGGGCTTGTCACGCAGGCAATCTGGTTTTCCAGCGCTCTGGCCCGTGCACCGGTACGCACGCGGTGATAGCCTGAAGCAAACTCCGTGCACGAGGGAACTAGTAGAAGTTCGATTCCGGCAGCCGCCAAGGTCCGTACCTGCACTGGAAACTCGCTATCGTAACAAATCGCGACCCCGATCCGTCCGAGTTCTGTCTCAAAGAGCCTTAGCGGGCCACTACCCTCGATGCCCCATTCGCGCTCGAACGGAGTCATGATCACCTTGGTCTGTTCGCCGACTTGGCCTTTCGGAGTGACAAGTTGCGCCGCATTCAAATAACGCCCGTCATCGCGCACCACCGGTCCGCTGCCAACGAGAATGTGAACGTCATGTATGCGAGCGAGATCGGCGTGGTACGCAACCCTTTCGCCGGCCAGTTCCGCCACACCCTTCAGCGTTGCCTTGAGGTCGAGGGCGACCTCTTTGCCGAGCGCCGACGCCTGCTCAAGGGCGGCGTATTCTGGAAACACGAGAAGCTTGGCACCCGTCTCGGCGCCCTCGGCCACCCACCGGCCGACCTTGTCCTGCCAATCCTGTAGCGTGGTTACCGGATCAAGCGGATATTGAGCCGCTGCGACTTTCAAGCGGTCGGGTGCCGTCATATCAGCAACTTCGTCCAGAACTGCAATTGCTTGGTGGTTTCCTCCGGCTGGTCGATATCCTTCCAGGCGTATTCGGCCCGAAGACCTTCGGCCGGGCTGTAGCCGCGTTTCTTCCAAAAGGTATCCAGCGGACGGTAATTCGCCGGCTTCAAGGGATGATCGTCGCGTCGGACCACCCGGCAAAAAGTGGCAATCTCGAAACCGCCCAGTCGCCGCGCGTGCGCCTCTCGCTCATTGAAGAATTTGTGGCCGACGCCCTGTCCCCGATAGTCCCCGATCAAAACGGATTCACCGCAGTAGAACACCTTGCCGATATCATAGCCCGCGGCTTCGAACGGAGTGATGAACTCCTGATCCGTCTCCGCCATTGGGGACGCAGTAGATGCCCCGACAATCTCATCGCCATCACGAGCCACCACGCAAACGGCGCCGTTCGCCGCAATGAACTTTGCCAGATATTCGCGCTCGTAGTACTCCGAACCGTCATAAAGATAGGGCCAGTCGCGAAACACCGCGATGCGCAGTCGCGCCAGATCCGACAGTACGTTCTTCAATGCGGGCCCGGTCACCGCCTCTACACTCACGCTCATATGCGTGGCTTCTCCATTTTGTTGTGGTCCCCAACCACCACGACGGTTGGCTGCCAGGCTCTGGCCTCCGCTTCGTCCATCTGAGCGTAGGCGCAAATGATTAGCTTGTCGCCGACGCAAGCCAGCCGCGCCGCGGCACCGTTGAGGCCGATCACGCTCGATCCTGAACCACCCTCGATCACGTAGGTTGTAAAGCGGTTTCCGTTATCGATGTTGTAGATCTCAACCCGCTCGTTGACGATGAGGCCGGTCGCTTCAATCAAATCCCGGTCGATCGAGATGGAGCCTTCATAATGAAGATCACACTCCGTGACGGCTGCCCGATGCAGCTTGCATTTGAGAACAGTGAGCAGCATTTACGAAAAGGGCTCCTGAGTATCGTTCGCCGGTGTGATCCAGACCTGACTGATGCCGTCAGCCGGCGACCTGTGCGATCCAGTCCGTGAGGTTGTAATAGGTCGTCACACGCGCAATCTTGCCGTCACGAATGGCAAAGAACGCGCCGGCGGGCAGCCTGTAAGTCTGACCGGCGGCATCAGGCAGACCGGGTTCGGTCTGAAGGTACTTTCCTGAGACGTTGAATTCGGCACCTGCCCGCGTTCCGTCCCTGGAAACCAATACCGTGATATCGTCCAGCTTTTCCTCATAGTGGTGCCCCATGCGAGCGAGGAACGCGGCGAATTTGTCCTTCCCCTGTCGCCGCTCACCTTGGTTAACATCATGAATGATGTCGTCGGAGAGGCACGCGAGCATAGCCTCCGCGTCAGCGCTGTTGAAAGCGTCATAGTAACGGCGGATCAGGGCGGCTGTCGCCTGCCGGGCGGTGGATTCGTGCGTCGATTCGCTCACCGGCGGTCTCCTTTTTCTTTGGCGCTAACAGGAAGTCTCAATGGACCGCCTTGATAGCAAGCGCAGTGCGTCTGGCCAAGTCGCGACTTGCTCAAACCGTGCGCACTCGCTAATCCAAAAAGCCCATGATGGAAGAAACTCAGTATCATGCGCCCGCCGTCGTCGTCGCGGCGCTCTATAAGTTCACCAGGCTCGAAGCGTTAGAGGCGCTGCGTGCACCCTTGCAGCAGGCCTGCGAGGGCGTCGGCGTGAGGGGCACACTGTTGCTCGCCCACGAGGGAATCAACGGCACGATCGCCGGTACACGCGAAGGTATCGACCGAGTGCTGGCTCATATTCGCGGCCTGCCCGGTTGTGCCGACCTTGAGTGGAAAGAGTCGGCCGCTGCGGCGATGCCCTTTAAGCGCATGAAGGTGCGGCTGAAGCGGGAAATCGTCACCATGGGCGTCGCAGGAATTGACCCCAATCGCACGGTTGGCACCTATGTCGCACCATCCGACTGGAACGACCTGATTTCCAGGCCCGATGTCGTCGTCGTTGACACGCGCAATGATTATGAGTTTGCGATCGGCAGTTTTGACGGTGCCGTAAATCCGGAAACAAAATCTTTCCGCGAGTTCCCCGGCTGGGTGCGGCAGGAGCTCAAACGGGACAACCGTCCCAAGGTCGCGATGTTCTGCACTGGCGGCATCCGGTGCGAGAAAGCTACGGCTCTGCTGAAGGAGATTGGTTTTGAAGACGTCTATCACCTAAAGGGCGGAATTCTGAAGTATCTGGAGGATGTCCCAGCCGAGAACAGCAAGTGGCATGGCGAGTGCTTCGTCTTCGATGAACGCGTTTCCGTCGGCCATGGCCTTGAGCCCGGCCCCTACCAGCTCTGCTCGATCTGTCGCGCGCCGTTTCTATCAGGAGAAGCTCCTGGCGGTTACGCCAACCATCCCTGCCCCGACTGCGAGAGACAGGCGGACGCCGGGAAGAAGAAAGCCGCCGCCGAGCGCCAGCGCCAAATCGAACTCGCAAAAAAGCGTGGCCAGGACCACATCGGACCGAAGCGCGTTTAATGCCCCTCCAGGTGCCGCCTATTCACGATGAGTTGAGATCCATTGGAATGCGCAAGGCTGCGTGCCATCTGCAGCTTTCTTCGCAGCGCGAAACCAAAAACGGATCGAACAGAGATGATCGAGCTTCACTATTGGCCCACACCGAACGGCCACAAGATTACAATTTTCCTGGAAGAAACAGGACTGCCGTACGAAATCAAGCCGGTCGACATTTCTGCTGGCGATCAGTTCAAGCCTGATTTCCTTAGGTTTTCACCAAACAACCGCATGCCCGCCATCATCGACTACGCCCCTGCCGACGGCGGTGAGCCAATCACCGTCTTCGAATCCGGCGCCATCCTTGTGTATCTAGCGGAAAAGACGAACCGTTTTCTGCCGCAGGAGACGCGCGCGAAAAAGACGGTCCTGGAGTGGCTCTTCTGGCAAATGGGGGGGCTTGGTCCCATGGCCGGCCAGAACCACCATTTCGTGCAATACGCACCCGAAAGAATCGCTTACGCCATGGACCGCTACGTCAACGAGACAAACCGGCTACACGGCGTGCTCGAGCGTCGGCTGCAGGGGCGTGAATGGTTGGCAGACGACTACTCGATCGCCGACATGGCCGCGTATCCCTGGGTGGTGCCTTGGAAATCGCAGCTTCAGGACCTTGACGCATCTCCCAACCTTCGGCGCTGGTTTGACAACATGCGCGCGCGCCCGGCCGTTCGGGCTGCCTATGAAAAGGGCAAACCGTGGAGTAACCGTCCCGCTGTCACGGAGGAGGGTAAAGAGCTCCTATTTGGTCAAACGGCAAAAACCTGTAGCTAAGATCGGCTCGAGCGGGCCACCATGGCACAGCCCGGTTGCCCACGCCTTCCTCGTGTGCTTCGGTCCCGGCAAAACAGGGATCGCTAATACATGACAGAAACCCAGGACAAATACCTTGCGGCTGCGAAACAGCTGGTCGAGGACCTTGGCCAGCGTCTCGACTTGGACGCATCCGTCCGACTTTGGGACGGTACGCTTGTCCCGCTTGGCTCCGATGTCAAAAGCGACCTGGCCATAACGATCTCGTCCCCGGGCGTCATCTCATCGATATTGAGGCGACCCACACTTGATCGGCTGATCCGCCACTATGCACACGGACAGGTCGGTTTCGAAGGCGGAACGCTGATTGATCTCGGCACCCAACTGGCTGATGGGGGCAGCCGCAAACAGCTGAAAAAGCTGAAAAAGCGGCGGCTTCTGAGCCAGCTCTGGCCGTTTTTTCTGGCGCCGGCGGAAAAGCCTCAGCGAAGTCGTGATTACGCCGGCGACGAGGGTGGAGAAGGCCGCGAAAAGGCTGAGAACAAGGACTTCATCAAGTTCCACTATGACGTTGGCAACGACTTCTACAATCTCTTCCTCGATCCCAACATGCAGTACACGTGCGCCTACTTTACCGACTGGAACAACACCGTCGATCAGGCGCAGCACGACAAAATGGACATGATCTGCCGCAAGCTTCGTTTGAAGCCAGGCGATCGAATGCTGGACATCGGCTGCGGCTGGGGTGGGTTGTTGTGTTATGCCGCCGAAAACTACGGTGTGCAAGCGCACGGCGTTACGCTGTCGGAAGCCCAGATTGAATACGCCCGCAAATGGGCCGACAAGCGCGGTCTTTCCGACAAGGTCACCTTTGAAATCCGTGACTACGCTGACCTTGAAGGCACCTACGATAAGATTTGCTCGATCGGTATGTACGAGGCGATCGGCATCTCCAATATCGATCTGTACTTCAAATCGGTCCGCCGCGTGCTGGCTGAGGATGGCCTGTTCCTCAATCACGCCATCTCGCGTCGCGCCAAGCGCAAAAACAAGCGTTTTTCCGCCCGCGCAGAGCAGCGCGCGCTGCAAAAGTACATCTTCCCGGGTGGCGAACTTGATGACATCGGCCACACCATCTTGGCGATGGAGCAAGCCGGCTTTGAGATCCACGACGTCGAGGGTTGGCGCGAGCATTATCAGTTGACCACCAAGATTTGGTGCGAGCGCCTGACGGCTCGTCGTGAGGAGGCCATCGACCTGGTTGGCGAGGAGACCTATCGCATCTGGGTTGCGTATCTGGCCGGATGCTCTTTGGCCTTTCAGCGTGGTGCGGCGCGGCTCTTCCAGACGCTGGCCTCATACAACGCCAAGGGCGCTTCGCCGCTGCCTCCCACGCGCGCCGACCTCTATAGGTGAGAGGGGGGGCAATGCCGGCACATGCCATTCAGAATCAAGATCAGCGCACAAATTATATGTTTGTTAAGATTGTTTTTATGGGCCGGGAGTTACGGTGCGCATTCAAAGAGGCGTAATTGAATTAGGCGCGACCCAATGTACGACGAACGACGCCATATCCGCTTTGCCAGCATAAATGGCATCGACCGTAAGGAACTGCCCATTGCCGCCGAAGTCTGGATAGAAAGCATAACCAAGAGCAGCTGGGCCGACCGCGAAATCCTCAAGCTCGCCAATGTCTGCGCAAGATACATGCGTGACCCGCAGCCCCGCACCGTAGCCCTTTGCGTCATCGAACAAAGCGCCGGTCTCGACCGTGGAAAGGTCGACAACAACCTGCGCCTGATGGTGCTGTACGGTGCGGTCGAAACCTACGATTGCGGCGGAGAAAACCTGCGGGCGTCGCTCTATCTCACGTACATGCAACGCCTCCGCGTCCTCGAAATCCGCCGCCGGTTCTGCGAATTGCATCCAGAAGATCGTCCGCGCGGGCTGCCCTGGCACAAGTCAGAGGTGAATTGGCTGCCCCAAACCGTCTCAGCCAACGCCGAGGAGGACGAGACTGCTGAGGCCGAAGCGGCGGAGGCGGCGGCGGCAGGTTAACCGCTGGCGGCTCGTGCTTTTTCCCCAACGGCGCTTCCCGCCTGTTGCCCGTTGGTTGCAGGCAGGGGCGTAAGCTGTGCTATCGGTCCGCGCTAATGCCCGTTGAAACGGTCCGCGGACGGAACTGCTAAATGTCTCCTGCCCTCATCACCAGCCTTTTGATCGGTGCCCTTGTCTATGCCGTGGCGCTGGTCTTCATCTTGCGCCGTACGGCAGGCCATGCCAACGCAGGCAATCTCGCCGAATATTTCGTCTCCGGCCGCAACGTAGGGCTCGGCACGGCGATCGCCACGCTTGGTGCCACCGAGATCGGCCTCATCACCATCGCCTACAACGCTCAAAAGGGCTTCAACGACGGATTCGCCGCCTTCCACATAGGCGCCGCCGCGCTCGTCGGCTGCCTCATCGTCGGCCTGACGGGCTTTGTCGTGGCGCCCCTGCGGCGCACTGGCGTGCTCACCGTGCCAGAATTCTACGGTCAGCGATACGGTCAGGAGGTCCGCGTTTTTGGTGCCGTCGTCATGGCGCTGGGCGGCATTCTCAACATGGGGCTGTTCCTCAAGGTGGCGGCCCTATTCATCGTCGCCATGCTCGGTTTGGAAGGCGGTTCGATGAGCGTCAACGCCCTGATGGTAGGGCTGCTCATCACTGCTGTCGCCTATACTGCTTATGGCGGCATGCGATCGGTTATCGCCACCGACGTCCTACAGTTCGTTCTGATCGTCGCCGGGCTTGCTATCGCGCTTGTCGTTCTGCTGCAGGTCGTTCCCTTGAGCGAGGCCGTGCGGGCGGTCAACCTGACGAAGGGCCAGTCTGGATTTGACCCCCTGGCGGCGGAGAGCTTCGGACTGACATACGTCCTCTGGATGGTGCTTGTCGCCGGGGTGGTTTCTTCGGCAATCTGGCCGACCGCACTATCGCGCGCGCTCTGCATCAAGGACGAGCCGACGGTGCGCCGCGCCTATCTGGTGTCATCGCTGGTTTTCATGGGCCGCATGGCTCTGCCGGCCTTTATCGGGGTACTGGCCTTGGCCTACTTTGCCGGTCAGAGCAGCGAGCAGGTCGGATTGCCGGCAAAGCTCGCTGACTATGGAGAGGAAGCCGATCTGGTTGCCTCCGCCGTCATGCTGGGCGAAGCGCTGCCGCAATGGCTGGTCGGCCTGTTGGCCATCGTCATGTTCGCCTCCTTCATGTCGACTCAGGACGGGTATCTGTTTTGCTGGTCGTCTGTCATCTCGCGCGACATCCTTGGCCCGCTTACGGGACGCACCGAAGATGCGGGCTTCCAGATCCGCGCCACCCGAATTGGCATCGTCCTAATCGCCCTATACGAGCTTTACTGGGGACTCATATACCAGGGCCATGAGGACATCTGGGACTACCTAGCGGTCTCCGGCGCCATCTATTTCTGCTCGGGCATCGTGATTTTGGCTGGCGGGATTTATTGGCCCAGAGCCACCCGCCGCGGCGCCATCGCCGCCCTTATCACCGGTTTCACCGCCGTTGTCGGCCTGGGTCCGGTGAAGCAGGCGATGGGCCTGGAGGGCATCTCTGGCGCGGTGATCGGTTTCGCGACCATAGCCCTTTCGGGGGCTGCGTTCGTGATCGTTTCGCTGCTTGACGAAGCGCCGGCGTCAGGCACGCAGGAAGAACGGACCGCGGCTCAATAAGAAAAGGCCACTCAATGCGGCCCCTCTTTCTAGTTAGTTGTCCAGGAAGCTCCTGAGCTTCCGGCTGCGGCTTGGATGCTTCAGCTTCCGGAGCGCTTTCGCCTCGATTTGGCGGATGCGTTCGCGCGTCACCGAGAACTGCTGGCCGACTTCCTCCAGCGTATGGTCGGTATTCATGCCTATCCCGAAGCGCATGCGCAGAACGCGTTCTTCACGCGGCGTCAGCGACGCGAGCACCCGCGTCGTAGTTTCGCGCAGGTTTGACTGGATCGCCGCATCGATGGGCAGCAGCGCATTCTTGTCCTCGATGAAATCGCCAAGGTGACTGTCTTCCTCATCACCGATCGGCGTCTCCAGGCTGATCGGCTCCTTGGCGATCTTCAGAACCTTTCGCACTTTCTCAAGCGGCATCGCGAGCTTCTCCGCAAGCTCTTCCGGGGTCGGCTCGCGACCGATTTCGTGCAGCATCTGCCGGCTGGTCCGTACGATTTTGTTGATCGTCTCGATCATGTGCACCGGGATACGGATGGTGCGCGCCTGGTCGGCGATCGACCGCGTGATTGCCTGCCTGATCCACCACGTCGCGTAGGTCGAGAACTTGTAACCGCGGCGGTATTCGAACTTGTCGACCGCCTTCATCAGGCCGATGTTGCCTTCCTGGATGAGATCCAGGAACTGCAGGCCGCGGTTCGTGTACTTTTTGGCGATCGAGATCACCAACCGCAGGTTGGCCTCGACCATTTCCTTCTTGGCCTGCCGGGCTTCCCGCTCACCCTTCTGCACCGCTCGGACGATGCGCCGGAATTCGAGGATTTCCAGACCGGTTTCACTGGCGAGTTCGTGGATCTCCCCACGAATGAGGTCGATCTGTTGACGCTCACCGTCAATAAACTTCGCCCACTTCTTGCCCTTGCTGGACATGCGGTCGAGCCAGGTCTGGTCCAGCTCGTTGCCGAAATACTCGTCGAGATAAGACTGGCGCGGAATACCGTGCGCGTCGGCCAGTCGCATCAGCCGGCCCTCGTAACCAACAAGACGCTTGTTAATCGCGTAGAGCTGCTCGACCAGGCTTTCTATGCGATTGTTGTTGAGCGACAGGCTCTTCACGTCATTGATGATCTCTTCGCGCAGCTTGTCGTAGGCGCGCTGTTGCTGGCGCGAGGCTTGATCGCCGGCCACCTGCTGTTCGATCATGCGGTCTTGCTGCTTGCGCAGCTTCTTATAGTTGCCGGCGATCTTGTCGAAGGTCTCGAGCACTTTGGGCTTGAGCTCGGCTTCCATCGCAGCAAGCGACAGAGCGTTTTCGTAATCGTCGTCGTCGTCGTCTTCGCTCTCGCCTTCACCCTCGGCGCCTTGTGCGCCTTCACTGCCCTCTGGAGCGGTTTCGGCAGCCGGAGCCGCCGCACCATTTGCTGCCTCCGGGCCCGGAGCAGTTTTTGCCGGCTGCTCACCGTCTTCAGGTTGCGCACCTTCTGCGGGTTGCACACCTTCTGCGGGTTGCACACCTTCTGCGGGTTGCACACCTTCTGCGGCTTGGACGGCCTTGGCCTCGGGGCCTTCGTAGGTTGCTTCGAGGTCAATGATATCGCGCAGCAAAATGCGCCCATCGTTGAGTTCGTCGCGCCAAATGATGATCGCCTGGAAGGTCAGCGGGCTCTCGCACAGCCCGGCGATCATTGCCTCCCGGCCGGCCTCGATCCGCTTGGCGATGGCGATTTCGCCCTCACGCGACAGCAATTCTACCGAACCCATTTCCCGCAAATACATGCGTACGGGATCGTCGGTTCGTTCTGTCGGTTCGGATCGCGTTTCACTTTTGGTCGGGACACTCTGCGTCGTTAGTGCTCGGCTTCCTTCATCCCCCGCGTCGGCAGGTGTGCCTGCCTCTTCGGTCTCCTCATCTTCCGATTCCACAACGTTGATGCCCATATCGGACAGTGTCGCATACAGATCCTCGATCTGATCGGAGGTGACCTCTTCGGAAGGCAGAACCTTGTTCAAGTCCTCATAAGTGACGTAACCGCGTGCCTTGGCCGCCTTGATAAACTTCTTGACGGCGGAATCGGACATGTCGAGGAGCGGACTGTCACGATCACCTTCGGTCTGCGATGCGTTTGCCTGTTCCTCGTCTTTCACGTTCACATTCACCATGGTTGAGATACCCTGTTCGGTATGGGTTCCATCGCAGCGACACAGCTTTTGTTCGCTGGAAAAATTGTCGCTGACGATCTATGCGCCGCGTCGGAGTTTGCGGGTGCGGGAGGATGAGGTAGCGCCACCAATTGCAGCCATCATTCGCCAAACGTTGTCGGTCAAATCGTGCTACCCCTCGGTTGGTCACGTTCGCGTTGGCAAAACCAGTTACATGGTCGTGGCACTCCGCCGGCACTCCCGTACCACCGGCACATTAATTCTTCGCCGCAATGCGACGTATATTTGGGCCCAGCACTGACGATCGGTCACCGGCCAGCATGGCTGGCGCCGAATGGTCTTGATAGCCCTGTCCGTCCCTGCTGCAGCGCGATAACGTGTTCGAAGCCCTCTCGCACAGCGTCGGCTTCGGCGTCTGGTTCAGCAAAGCGATCGGACCGGCGCATAGTGGCCTGCTCTATTCTGAGCAGTGTGTCCCCTGATCCCAACCGTTGGAGATGTGATCGCAAGGTCGTGCTGTCAAGGGATTTTTCCATCGCGTGAGCGCAAAGTATGGCATCTCTAAGGTTGCGCAGCGTCTGAGATGTGAATTGAAGCGCCGCAATATCCTCCGCGTGTTCATCAATCAGGAACGTATGATTGAGCAAGCAGCATAGGATTAAGGCCTCCCTCGGAGGCAGCGCGGCGCCGTGACCAGCAGCCTGGCTGCTCTGTTTCAGGCTCTCACTGGCGAATGCCGCACCGGTTCCGGCGGCTGCACGTGCGGCCGCAGGGCGGCCGTAGCCAGAAGCGGCCTCCCGTGGCCGTTTGAGGCCGGGTTGAGAGATGCTGACGGGCGCTTGGCCGCGCGCTCCGCCCCTATTTTGACCAGTTCTCCGCCAGGCGGCGAACAGCCGGTTGCGCATATCGCGTTCATAGTGTTGACGAACGGTTTGATCCGGGATGCCAGCGATGATCTTTGCCAGCCGTACTTCGAGGCCGGCCCGCCGCTCAGGCGTTGACCAGTCCCCATCGCCCCATTCCCGCTCGAACAGTACCTCAGCGAGCGGGAGGGCCTTATCAAGGACGTTCTGCAGCCCCTTTGCGCCGCATTCGCGAACGACGTCGTCTGGATCAACACCATCAGCCAGGAAGGCGAACCGCAGGCTGCTGCCGGGCTTCAGGTGGGGAAGCGCTGTATCAACGGCGCGGAACGCGGCTTTGCGCCCGGCACCATCGCCGTCAAAGCAGAGGATCGGCTCCTGCGACATCCGCCACAAGAGTCCCAGTTGCTCCTCCGTGAGCGCGGTTCCGAGTGGGGCCACGGCCTCATGAAACCCCGCCTGGCTCAGCGCGATCACGTCCATATAGCCTTCAACGGCGATCACATTGGATTTTTCGTAGGCCGCCTGCCGCGCATGGTGCGCGTTGAACAGCACCCGGCCCTTATGAAACAGCGGCGTATCGTTGGAATTCAGATACTTGGCGGGCTGCTGCGGATCCAGCGCCCGCCCGCCAAAGGCAATTGCGCGGCCTTTCAAATCGGTGATCGGGAACATCACACGGTTGCGAAAACGGTCATACGGCTCACGGATGTCTTCACCGCCAATGATCATGCCGGAAGCAATCATCTCGCCTTCGCTGTAACCGGCCTTCCTGAGGTGGTTCATGAGCGCCGTGCGGTCGTTCATGGCATACCCCAGCCGGAATGTGGCGATTGTCTCTTCCGACAGCCCGCGCCGCGCCAAATAGTCTTGCGCCAGCTGCCCGGCCCGCGCACGCAGATTGGTGCTGAAGTATTCGGCAGCAACATCAACGAGTTGGTAAAGACGCTCTCGTGTATCGAGCTGCGCCTGTACTTCCGGCGTCGGCGGCAATGACTTGGGCAGCTCGACGCCGGCTTCTTCTGCGAGCCGCTCGACGGCCTCGGGAAAGGCAACACCTTCCGTCTTCATGAGGAACGTAAAGACATCGCCATGCTCGCCGGTGGCAAAGCAGTGATAGAATCCCTTTTGGTCATTGACCGTGAACGACGGCGTCTTTTCCGTCTTAAAGGGCGACAGCCCGATGAACTCGCGCCCCTGCCGCTTCAGGTTGACCTTGCGCCCGACGACCTGGCTCACCGGCAGACGGGCTCGGATTTCATCAAGCAGGTGAGGGGTGAATCGCATCGGTTTCCAAAGCTTTCTACGGGTGAAAACCCTAATCGATTCGCCAGCAGCCCTTAGTGCCCGCCATCAATAACGATGCGTTGGCAACCGCTTTCCACAGGTCTTGCCAGCCGCGAGCCAGCGATTACCAGCGGCCTGCACAGCAGCGATGAGCTCGGTTTAGCTGTCCTTCAGGGCCTCTTTGACCATGCCGCTGACCTTGCCGAAGTCCATTCGGCCCGTATAGCGCTCCTTCAGATGGCCCATGATCTTGCCCATGTCCTTCAGCCCGCAGCAGCCAGTCTGATCGACGATGGCAGTCACCGCCTCGCGCATTTCATCCTCGCTCATCTGCTGCGGCAGGAACTCCTCAATGATCGTGATTTCTGCCTCTTCGCCCTCTGCAAGTTCCTCGCGGCCACCCTGGCGATAGGTTTCAGCCGAATCCCGGCGCTGCTTGATCATTTTCTGTAGGAGCGCCAGAATCTCTTGTTCACCGATCTTGTCGGCGCCCGTGGCCTGCCCCTTTTCGTCGGCCCGCGCCGCAATGTCGCGATCCTTGATGGCAGCGTTGACCAGGCGCAGCGTCGACAGGCGTTTCTTGTCGCCAGACTTCATCGCCTCTTTCATGGACTGGTTAATGCGTTCACGCATGGGGCCTCCAATGGGCACTCTGTTTTCTCCAGGCTGCCGAACGATTGTGCACAAAGCTCGGCATCATCTGATCGCCTATATAGGTCCAGGCCAGGTCCGCATCCAATCTCCATTAAGCCGACCTAGAGATTGACCTGGCACAGGCTTCTTCTTACGTTCCCGTGGATGGGCCCCCGTTGAACCGGATTGCCGCAGGTGAGCCGGGTTCCTTGCACCGCCCGCCTCGATTATACCGGCAGCGAACGGCGCACCAGTAGGCGCCTATCACCGCACACAACTTTGGGATAGCCCTTGACCACGACGACGTCAGATGCCTGGACGGAGGCTCCTTCGACTGCGCGCCTCGTTCTTTCCGATGGAACGGTGATTGCTGGCCAGGGCCTGGGCGCCGAAGGCAGCGCCGTTGGTGAAGTTTGTTTCAATACCGCGATGACTGGCTATCAGGAGATTCTGACCGATCCCTCCTATGCGGGCCAGATTATCACCTTCACCTTTCCGCATATTGGCAACGTCGGCGTCAACGACGAGGACATCGAGACTTCGAACCTGGCTGCTCTGTCCGGCGTCCGGGGGTGCGTACTGCGGGCCTCCATCACCGCCTCCTCGAATTACCGCGCCGCACATGATCTTGATGCCTGGCTGAAACGGCGCGGCATTATTGCCATCGCCGGTGTCGACACACGTGCCCTAACAGCGCGGATTCGTACGAAGGGCATGCCCAACGGCGTTATTGTCCACGATCGCTCCGGCAACTTCGACATAGACCGGCTGAAAACGGAGGCTGCACAGTGGTCCGGCCTGGAGGGAATGGACCTCGTGCCGGACGTCACCACCGGGCAATCGTATAGCTGGGACGAGACGAGATGGGTCTGGCCGGACGGGTTCGGCCGCCAGGAAGATCCACAAGTCCATGTCGTTGCCATAGACTATGGCCTGAAGCGGAACATCCTGCGTTGTCTGGCTTCCGCGGGCTGTCGGGTCACCGTACTGCCAGCAACCGCGACCGCCGAGGATGTGCTGGCCCACCAGCCTGATGGTGTGTTCCTGTCCAACGGCCCGGGCGATCCAGCGGCGACCGGCAAATACGCCGTGCCTCAGATCAAGAAGCTGCTTGCCAGCGGCCTTCCAATGTTTGGCATCTGCCTGGGCCATCAGATGCTTGCTTTGGCGCTTGGGGCCACGACACGGAAGATGCATCAAGGCCACCACGGCGCCAACCATCCGGTGAAGGATCAGACCACCGGCAAGGTCGAAATCACCTCAATGAACCACGGCTTTACGGTCGATCGTGAAATGCTGCCCAGCGACATCGACGAAACCCACGTTTCGCTTTTTGATGGATCAAACTGTGGGATCTCTTCACAAGATCGCCCCGTATTCTCTGTTCAATACCATCCAGAAGCTTCTCCAGGTCCGCAAGACAGCCACTACCTCTTCGATCGCTTCGTCGAGGCAATCCGGAAAAACGGCACGCGAAAGGCCAGCCGATGAGGGCGATCCGGGCAATATTTGGCGACAACCACAATTGCGAGCGCGCGTGTTTGACCCCATGACGAAACCGATTGTGACCGCCTGTCTGGCCTTGTGGCTATGCCTGTTAGTAGTGGCGGCCGGCGCCGATAATCGTGAGCCGCCCATTCCACCGCTCAATTGGCAGTCCGAAAACCTCCGCGATCATCCGCTGGTCGGACGGATCTGGTCGGTCAAAGACAAAGACTTCGTATCGGTTCGAGATTTCGGCCGGCAAATAGCGTTGGCCCGCTTCGTTCTTCTCGGTGAGGTCCACGACAATCCCGACCATCATCTTTGGCAGGCCTGGGCCATCCGTACGATTTCGAAGTTGCGCGGCTCTCGCATCGTCGAGGGCGCGCCGCAAGTCGACATCATTGCAATGGAAATGGTGCGCGTTGATCAAAACACCGCCCTCGACAAGTTCTATGGCCGCGATGTGCTCGTGCCGCGTCCGCGCAAACCGCGCGATTTCGCCCGCATGCTGAAGTGGTCGAAGAGCGGCTGGCCGGATTTCAAGATCTATGCGCCGATCATAAAGCAGGCATTGCATGAGCAGATTGTGATCGTGCCGGCCAGCGTTTCGAGAAACTTCACCCGTCTCCTTTCAAAAGAGGGTGAGGCAGCCCTGGCCGATGGAGAGCGCAACCGCTTGTCACTGGCAAAACCGCTGCCCGAGACACAGTCCAAAGCGCTGGCAACGGAGATCCTGGCTTCCCATTGCGGCTTAATCCCTGGGCACGTTGTCCCGAGGATGAGCTTCATCCAACGCTTCCGGGACGCAACGATGGCGGACTCGCTTCTGTCCGTAGCCAGCGGCAAAGGTGGAATCCTCATCGCCGGCAACGGCCACGTCAGGCGCGACCGCGGCGTGCCGTGGTATCTGGAGGAACGCGGCGTGCCGGCTGACGCAATCGTGTCGTTGAAGATCGCCGAGGTGAATAGCGACAGCACCGAACCGTCGGCCTATCTCGATGGTGAAGCGGATGGCAGGCCGGTGGCTGATTTCATTGTCTTCACACCACGCAAGGAGCGTCCCGACCCTTGCACGGAAATGCGGGCGCAGATGAACAAGTACCGCGCAAAGCAGACCAAGGAGTAGCCGTGCAATCAACGCGCCTACGACACCGATATGACCGGCCAGAAGTGGACGGGCGGCACGCAAACGCACGAAAGTGCGGCCCTCCATCTAGCCCAACTGAAAGAGCTGCGAGAGAAGTCGCCCCCCATGCCCAAACGCACAGACATCAAGTCCATCCTCATCATTGGTGCGGGCCCCATCATTATCGGCCAGGCCTGCGAATTCGACTATTCGGGGACACAGGCCTGCAAGGCTCTGAAAGCCGAAGGCTATCGGATTATCCTGGTCAACTCGAATCCGGCGACGATCATGACCGATCCCGATCTCGCCGACGCCACCTACGTCGAGCCGATCACGCCGGACGTGTTGGCAAAAATCATTGCCGCTGAAAAACCCGACGCCATCCTCCCGACCATGGGCGGGCAAACAGCCCTCAACGCCGCCCTCGCGTTGCACAAACAAGGCATACTTTCAGCGCTTGGGACCGAATTGATCGGCGCCAAGGCGGAGGCCATCGACAAGGCCGAGGATCGCCAATTGTTCCGCGAGGCCATGAAACACATCGGCCTGGAGACGCCGCGCTCGAAGATGGCCCACAACCGCGAGGAGGCCACCGCCGCACTGGAACTGGTCGGCCTGCCGGCGATCATCCGTCCCTCGTTTACGCTTGGCGGAACGGGCGGCGGCATCGCCTACAACCGCGAGGAATACTTCGAAATCATAGAGGGCGGGCTGGATGCCTCGCCCACGAGCCAGGTGCTCATCGAAGAAAGCGTCCTCGGCTGGAAGGAATTCGAGATGGAGGTCGTCCGCGACAAGGCGGACAACTGCATCATCATTTGTTCGATCGAAAACGTCGATCCGATGGGGGTCCACACCGGCGATTCAATCACGGTCGCTCCGGCTTTGACGCTCACCGACAAAGAGTACCAGATCATGCGCAACGCTTCGATTGCGGTGCTGCGCGAGATCGGAGTCGAGACAGGCGGCTCCAACGTCCAGTTTGCCGTTAATCCCGAGGATGGCCGCCTCGTGGTTATCGAGATGAACCCGCGCGTATCGCGGTCATCGGCACTTGCTTCCAAGGCGACGGGTTTTCCGATTGCCAAGGTCGCTGCCAAGCTCGCCGTCGGCTACACGCTGGACGAGCTTGAAAACGATATTACCGGCGGCGCCACACCGGCCTCCTTCGAGCCGACCATTGATTATGTCGTCACCAAGATACCGCGTTTTGCCTTTGAGAAATTCTCGGGAGCGGATGCAACTCTAACCACCTCGATGAAATCGGTCGGCGAGGCCATGGCCATCGGCCGCACATTCGCCGAAAGCCTGCAGAAGGCGCTGCGTTCCATGGAGATCGGCCTCAACGGGCTTGATGACATCGCGCTGGATGGCCTTGGCTTTGGCGACGATAAGAACGTCATCCGCGCGGCTGTATCCCGCCCGACAAATGATCGCATTCTGAAAGTCGCTCAGGCGCTTCGCCATGGCGTCGATATCGAGCAAGTTCACGCCTATTCCAAGATTGATCCCTGGTTCCTGGAACGGATTCAGGAAATCATCAACATTGAGAATCGGGTGCGGGAACACGGGCTTCCCAAGTCCGAACAAAACATGCGCCAGCTGAAATCGATGGGCTTCGCCGATGCGCGTCTCGCCGATCTCGCCGGGACCAGTCCTGCCGAGGTGGCACGCCAGCGTGAAGCGCTGGGCGTCCGCCCCGTCTATAAGCGCATCGACACCTGCGCCGCGGAATTCGCCTCCCCCACGGCCTATATGTACTCGACTTACGAGGGGCCGCTTGAGGGCATGCCAGTTTGCGAGGCCGATCCATCCGGCCGCAAGAAAATCATCATTCTGGGCGGCGGTCCGAACCGTATCGGCCAGGGCATCGAATTTGACTATTGCTGCTGCCATGCCTGCTTTGCCCTGACGGCGGCCGGCTTCGAGACAGTGATGATCAACTGCAATCCGGAGACGGTATCGACCGACTATGACACCTCCGACCGTCTCTACTTCGAGCCGCTCACCGCCGAAGACGTGCTTGCAGTGGTTGATGCCGAGAAGGCCAAGGGCGATTTGCTGGGAGTCATCGTCCAGTTCGGCGGACAGACGCCTTTGAAACTGGCCTCCGCGCTGGAGGCCGCCGGTGTGCCAATCCTTGGTACATCTCCAGATGCCATCGATCTTGCCGAACAGCGCGACCGTTTCCAGGCGCTCATCAATGAACTGGGGCTCCTGCAGCCGCCCGCCGGCATCGCCCGTTCCCCTGAGGAGGCCCGCGCGGTCGCTGACGAAACGGGCTATCCGGTTGTGATCCGTCCTTCGCATGTCCTGGGCGGGCGGGCCATGGAGATCGTCCACGATGGCAACGAGATCGATAGGTACATCAAGCAACTGTCAGCCAGCCTCGACCGGCCCAATGAGTTGATCGTCTCCGACGACCGCCCGCTACTCATCGACAGCTACCTGACCGACGCCGTTGAGGTCGATGTTGATTGCCTCTCGGACGGCAAGGACACGTTCATCGCGGGTGTCATGGAGCATATCGAGGAGGCGGGAATTCACTCTGGCGACTCGGCGTGTTCGCTGCCGCCGCACTCTCTGGGTGAACAGATCATCAGCGAAATGGAGCGCCAGTCGCGTGAACTCGCCAAGGCTCTCAACGTCATTGGGCTGATGAACGTTCAGTTCGCCATCAAGGACGGCCGTGTCTACATCCTCGAGGTCAATCCGCGCGCCTCGCGTACAGTGCCCTTTGTTGCCAAGGTGATCGGCATTCCAATCGCTTCGATTGCTTCGCAGGTCATGGCTGGACGCCCCCTGGCGGATTTCAACCTGCGCTCCCAGTTGCTCGGTCATGTCGCCGTGAAAGAGGCCGTGTTTCCGTTCGCCCGTTTCTCCGGTGTTGACCCGGTACTGGGCCCGGAAATGCGCTCAACGGGGGAAGTCATGGGAATCGATCATGATTTCGCGATGGCCTTCGGCAAGAGCCAGCTTGGCGCCAGCCAGACACTCCCAATGTCGGGCACAGTCTTTGTTTCGGTGAAGGACAGCGACAAAGCGCGGATGGTTGAGCCACTGCTCGAACTGTCCGAAGCCGGGTTCAAAGTTATGGCCACACGTGGGACCAAACGTTTCCTTGAACAGCACGGAGTTGATTGCGAAGCGGTGAACAAGGTTCTGGAAGGCCGTCCCCACATTGTTGACGCGATGAAAAACGGCCAAGTGCAGCTTGTGCTCAACACAACCGAAGGGGCCAAAGCGCTCGCGGATTCCAAGGATATCCGCCGAACGGCCTTGCTTCACCACATTCCATATTATACAACGCTCGCTGGCGCGAGAGCGGTCATACGTGCAATCCGTGCGCTGAAAAGCGACAGCCTCGAAGTTGCGCCGTTGCAGAGCTACACAAGCCGCATAACATAATCCTTTGATGGCCTGAGCGTTAGGCTGGGCGTCAATCCCTAGTTTGTACGACCGAAGTGAATTTGGCCCTGCCGCAGAAGGCCGGGCCTCGTGGGAGGCTTTAACGATGTCCACGGAACGGGTACCAATGACGACAGAAGGCTTTGCACAGCTTGAGACCGAGCTGCAGCGCCTGAAATCCGTCGAGCGTCCGCGCATCATCCAAGCAATCGCCGAAGCGCGCGCACATGGCGACCTGTCCGAAAACGCTGAGTATCACTCCGCCAAGGAAGCTCAGGGTCTCAATGAGGCGACGATTGCTGAACTTGAGGATAAGCTTTCGCGCGCAGACGTCATCGACGTCGCGACGATGTCTGGCGAGACGGTGAAATTCGGCGCGACCGTCAAGGTCGTCGACGAAGACACCGACGAGGCGACCGCCTACAAGATTGTCGGCGACCTTGAGGCGAACCTGCGTGACGGCAAGATCTCGATTTCCTCGCCAATCGCGCGCGCCCTGATCGGCAAATCGGTCGGCGACAGCGTCGAAGTTGCGACCCCAAAAGGCCCCCGCTCCTTCGAAATCCTTCAGGTCGACTGGAAATAGTCCGCTCCACCCGAACGCGAACGAGGGCACTGGGTTGCCCGTAGCTGCGTTTGAAACTCGCCGGCAAAACGCCTTGCGGTACCGCGCGGACCCTGGCACACCCCTGAGAACACACAACTCACAGGGGCAATGGCGGTGAAGCGCGCCCGCAACAGCCGACCGGCGACGATACTGGAAGACTCCTACAAGGCGGCATTGCCCGCCTGGTAGGAGTTTTGCAACCGTATCCGCACCGAGATCGGGCTGCTATTGCGTGCCGAAGATATTGCCCTCGGCGCGCCATTGGAATCGCGCATCAAGACCTGGACTTCGCTGTGCGACAAGATCGATCGCTCTAAGCAATCCATCACCAGCTTTGATGATGTGAAGGACCTGGTCGGCGTCCACGTCATTCTGCTTTACCGCCCTGACAACGAGCGCAGGCTGGATCTCCTGCGCGGAGAATTCCCCATCGAAGCCTAGGAGAAGAAGGGCATGGACGAAGACGCCGACGCGTTCGGCTATCAGTCGGTCCATGCCATCTTGAGGCTTTCGCCCGGACTGGTGGCGGCATCTGCTGGTAGCGCACCTGATTGCCTGCGCGCTGAAGTCCAGATTCGCTCGCTTGCCCAACACACCTGGGCGGCCGCCTCCCACCACCTGCAATACAAAAAGGAGCGCGGCGTTCCCAAGCCGCTGCGCTGCACCATTCAGCGTGTATCGGCGCTCCTTGAGGCGATTGATCTCGAGCTGGAGCGCGTGCTCGAAGAGCGTGAGGAATATGTCGCCGACATTGCCACCAACGTCGACCAGTTGGTGCTCGACATCGATATCCTACGCAAGATTTTGCGCGATCTTAGCATACCGCACATGCCGACGCCGACGAGCGCTATGCTAAGGTCCTGGAAACCTTGCGCGCCTCCGGCATCGACGATGTCGGCGCCCTCTCGGCGCTGATCTACCGGCGTCTGGAAGATGCGCTGGCCTTCGATCAGCAGATCGTCAGCGCCGTTCAGAGTACGGGCGCCGGCCTTGGCAATGCCCGCCTTGCCGACTTCAAACCCGAACGCATCGAGCTTGGCATCTACTTCTGTTTCGAAGGTCTGGTCCGCAAGATGCTCGAATTTGAGAAAACCGCCATCCGCAAGGCCCGCGCCAAGGCGAAATCGGCTGGAGTCTGAATGGGTGGTGCAACACCGCCGGGCTGGCTGTTCGCGTTGGCTCTCGCCGGTCCGGTGATTATGTTTTGAAAATCGCACACGCTCCGGACGGACAATTCTGCGGTGCACACCACACGCCACCAGTTATCCTGACGGATAAACATCCAGCGGCCACAACCTTTGCGGCCGTCGCAAGCAGTTCGGCGATGAGTGGGGTTCGCCTTTAAGCTGCCCAGATTTCTCCTGATACGCGGGTGTGCCGACCATGGCAACGATGGGTCTCAGTTCAACCTGCGTGATTCTCGACCTGTGAAGCGACACAACGACACCGCACGACCCGAGTTCAAAGCCTCTTCGCAATCCCAGCTGTAGACTTGGCTGAGAGCCCAACCGGTGGATCGCCGGTGTCCACCTATAACGATCGCAACCACGGGCTTCCTGGTCTTTTCGAATAACCAACTAGACGGAGGCTCTTGGAACATCCGCTTGAGCACTCATCACAGAACTAGAGTTACCTAGCGCATCGGAGGCCGCAGTTGTTCTACGGATACGCCGCTTTTTGGGCCAGGTATTCTCTAATGCAGGTGATGCTCGCAGTAACCTTCCCTGCTGCTGGCATGGCCCAGGAAACTCCTACCCCCGCCCCCGCTCAGGCTGAACAAAGCCAAAGCAGCGACGACAGTCACTTGCGCCTCAACTTTGTTGATCGACAACGCATGCTGAACGAGATGATCGTAAAGGCTCTCTGCCTCATCGATCAGCGCGTCAACAGAGGTGCCTATCGAAATCAGTTGGCAGTGGCCCAATTTGCCTATCAAGAAACCCTGCTGCATCTGACAGAGGGCAGCGAAGAACTCAAACTGGCCCCTGAAGGGCGCCAGGAGTTGCGAAAGGCAATCGAGGACTTGAAAAGTGAGTGGGTCAAGTATGCAGCGGTTTTGAATGGTTGGTCGGTCGCAAGGTGGGGGAAAAAGCTCTTCGCTGTCAAAGTCTACGAAGTCAACGAGGCGCTTGCCGATCGACTTCAGAAGGTCAACGATTTGTATCGTGAGGTCTTCGAGAAGGAGCGCGTTATCGGCCCCACGGCACTGACGGGAATCCTTCTTGCTGGCCGGCAACGCATGCTGACCCAGAAGATGACCAAAGAGCTCTGCCAGTTGGTCCAGGGCTACAATGTTGAAGAAACAAAAAAGCAGCTCAAAGAATCGTTGGCGCTATTCGCGCAAACCACGGAGACCTTGTCGAAAGGGGATCCAAAAATCGGGTTGACCGGTGAGCCCCCGGGAATGGCACTTGAACTCATAGGGAACTCTAAGTCGATCTTCGCAAGCGTCGAACCCATTCTTGCCGCCGCCGCTGCTGGAACCTCATCGATACGCGAGGATTTGTCTCTCGTCGCCGGCGCGAATGATAAGGCGCTGCACTCCTGGGTGAAGACAACAGCGATTTACGAACTGCTGAAGACGCCGCCGGAAGGTCAACCATAGAACACCGAACCTTGCGGTACGGGCAATGCGCAACTCCACGGCAAAGGCAAAAAAACAAGAGGGTGTCACCGACCGCGTACGCGGCCGGCGTAGTCAGATGACCGATGCAGATTGCGCCGACGCGAAGTGACGAAGTTTGCAGGGGCGCTATTGACACAAAGCCATCGTTGGATGTTTTCCTGGGTATTAGATTGCACCCGGCCGCCACAGTTTTCAGGCAAACGATATGCGCAAGGAATTGACTCTGGCTGATGGTCGCACCTTGGCTTACGGCACATTCGGCGATCCAGACGGGTCGCCGGTGATCTTCAATCACGGTTTCTCGGATTCCCACGTCATCCGTAACCCGGACGACGGACTTACGGCTTCATTGGGTGTGTGCTGGATTTCTGCCGACCAGCCCGGCGTCGGCGGGTCCTCTCCTCAGCCAGGACGTAAGATGGTCGATTGGGGAGCGGACATGGAGCAGCTCGCCGATCATCTGCGCCTCGACAAGTTCAACGTTGCAGGACACTCCGGCGGCGGACCGCACGCTCTGTCCATCGCCCATCGTTTGCCTGATCGGGTCAACAAAGTGGTCCTCGCATCGCCGGTTGCCCCCTTCGACGATCCGGGCGTTACCAAAATGCTGGTAATGAGGGACCTCAAGATGCTGGTTCTCATTCGCCATTGCCACCTGCTGCTGCGCTGGGTCATGCAGTTCGATGCGAACCAGGTTGAAAAGGACCCCGCCGCTTATGTCGAAGCCGCCGGCAATGAACTGCCCTCCGATGCCCCGACTTTTCTGCGCAGAATAGAGCAGACCGCCATGTTTGCGGAGAACTTCCGGCTGGGCTTTCAGCAGTATGAAGAAGGCATCTACGAAATGACGCTAGCCTTGTGGAACTGGGGCTTCAAACCGCAGGAAATCAAACAAGCAACGGATATATTCTACGGCGACGCCGATGATGTGATTTCCCCGCGCATGCCGCGCTTTCTGGCAAGCGAGCTGCCCCATGCGAAACTCCACAAATGGGCGGGCGCGGGTCACTACGGCTTTGTCGACCGCGATCGTTGGACTGAATTCGTCACAGCGGCGAAGGGGTAGCGCCTCGACAGAAGGGCTATGTCATCGGGCCGAAGGGGACCAATCGGGATTTCCCGGCCGCACACGCTTCGAAGGTGACTTCGTAGGCCACGAAAATACTCGTGCCATCCGACACATGGTCCAGGCGCTCATAGCTGGCTTCATGTTCGTCAAAGAGCGCTTCAATGAATTGTAAGTCCGCAAAGTCCGCCCAGCTCATGTAAATACGCCCGTCAGGCTTCAAGTAGTCGCCAACACCTGGCATGAACCTTCGAACCGTGGCATGGTCGGGATCCCAAACAGAACGTTCCACGACATCCGCAGCGGCGTGATCCAAAAAGGGCGGATTGAATGTGACGACGTCAAACGCATCCTTACGCTCCGGGAAGACGTCGGCCTTGAGCGCGGTTAATCGGTCTTGGACTTGGTGTCGTGCGGCGTTTGCAAGGATAGTGTCGATGGCCGCCGGATTGATATCCGTTGCAACGACGCGCTTGGGCGTCGCCGCTGCGGTTGCCGCAATAAATCCGCAACCGGACCCGACATCCAAAACCTCGTCGTCCTTTTTGATGTGCATCACACGGGCGATCAACTCGCTGTCGATGTACGGAGGAAAGACATTGGGTGTGACGTCATACTCACGGCCGGCGTGGACAACGGTGTAGCGCTCATTGCGCCCCCGCATTTTAGCGATGTAGTCCGTCTGTAATTGCAAAACGACGGAATCATTTCGTGACAATGTAATCTCCGTGGGGGGCTGCCAGCCATTCCCCCTAACCGCCACCCTCCAGCCCCACCGGCACACCGGGCTCGCGTTTCGCGCGCCGTATGGTCAGGTAGGTTTTCACGCTGGCGACGTTCGGGGCGGCGGTAAGGGTGCCGAGAACGAAGTCCTGGAAGCTCGCCATGTCTGGTGCGATGCACTTCAAGATATAGTCGCTCTCGCCTGACAGCATGTAAGCTTCGCGAACAATCGGCCAGCCCAGCACCAGATCCTCGAAAGCGCGCAAGTCCGCCTCGGCCTGGTTATGCAACCTGACCATGGCATAGGCCGTCAGCGAAAACCCTAAGGCAGCCTCATCGAGCAGCGCCGTGTAGCCCTCGATCAGCCCCGCTTCCTCAAGGCTGCGCACGCGCCTCAGGCAGGCCGGTGGCGATAGTCCGACGCGCTGAGCGAGCAGGACGTTGGTAAGCCCGCTGTCCGCCTGCAGCTCTTTGAGAATGCGCCAGTCCAAAGCATCGAGGTTGAAACCCATAAGGCAAAGCGACCCATCGGCTGAAGCGCTAAATTGCGCAATATATGAAAAGTCAAATGGTGGCTTTGCGCAACATTTAAAAGGTTTCAGCAGGATGCCATCGCCTGCTGGATTTCATCCCGAGGCAAGATGGCGCCTCCTCTCGACAATCCTGAAGTGACACGCCAGAAAGGACCCCATGAACGCGCCAGACCCCAACAAACCGCGCCCTCTTAGCGGTGCAAAAGCCTGGATTATCACCGACGGCAAGGCCGGGATGGTCGTGCAGGCGCGCGGCGTCGCCGATGCTCTGGGCCTCGATTATGAGATGAAAGAGGTCCATCCAACGGGTATCTGGCGCGTGCTGTCGCCATGGGGCCCGGTCAATCCGGCCGAACGCTTCGGCGAGCCGGGTAGCGAATTCGCACCACCCTGGCCGCAGATCGCCATCGCCACGGGGCGCGCCAGTATTCCCTATATCCGCGCTATCCACCGCAAGGCCGGCCCAGCCACCTACACGGTCGTCCTCCAGGACCCGAAATCCGGTGCCAACACGGCCGATCTCATCTGGGTGCCTGCTCACGATCGCCGACGCGGCCCCAACGTCACCACGACCGTCACCGCTCCGCACAGTTTTTCTCAAAGCCGGCTGGCAGCCCTGCGGGCCCAACTTCCCAATGATATCACCGCCCTGCCGTCCCCCCGTATCGCGGTCGTGCTGGGCGGAAAGAACGGCGTCTATAAGTACAACGAAGCCGACGACACGCGCTTTGCAGCAAGCCTCGAGTCATTGGCGGCGCTTGGCGCGAGCTTCATGATCACGTCTTCGAGGCGGACCCACCAGCGTCTCGTGACGGCCGTCGACAAAGCCACACGCAACGCACCGCGCATCCTTTGGACCGGTGATGGTGAAAACCCGTACGCCAATTTCCTGGCTGCCGCCGACGCGCTCATCGTCACCGCCGACAGCGTCAACATGTGCGGCGAGGCGTGTGCCACCGGCCGCCCTGTCTACATTTTCACGCCAACCGGCGGCTCCGCGAAGTTCACCCGTTTTCATGAGGCGCTTGCCGCGCGCAGCGCCACGCGCGAATTGCCAGAGCGGTTCACAAAGTTGGAATCCTGGCATTATCAGCCGCTTGATGGGGCTCAGGCCATTGCAGCCGAGATCGAGCAGCGCTATGGCCGTCGCAAGCACATGCTGGCCGGCCTTGCTGGCTGAAGCAATTTTGAGGGGACCCCGGGCAAGCTCGTCCGAACAAAGCGATCGCTTGCGGCAAGCCAGACCCGATACAGGCGCGGCAGGAACCGCAACAAAACGTAACTTTGAGGATAGACAACCATGGCGCATCTCAATCTGAGCAAGCTCCAAGCGGCGGACGTTGCAACCGAGCCTTACATGTACACCGTCGTGCCCGGCTTCCTTTCCCCCGAGAGCCTGCGCGCCATAAACGAGACCTATCCGAATATCGAGAAGGGCGGCTCCTACCCGCTGGAGAGCCTCAACGAAAACATGACCATCAAGGAGGTCATCGACGAACTTGATGGCCCGGAATTCCAAAAGGCGATCGAAGAGAAATTCGACGTTGACCTGGAAGACCGACCCAAGATGTATTCGCTGCGCGGCTACACGCGATCCAAGGATGGCCGTATCCACACCGATTCCAAGGACAAGATCATCACTGTTCTTGTCTATCTCAACGAGAACTGGAACCAGGAAGGCGGCCGCCTCCGAGTCCTGAACAATGGCCACGATGTCGATGATTACGCCGCCGAGATCCCGCCCGATAACGGTACGCTGCTGGCCTTCAAGCGCTCGGACAATTCCTGGCACGGCCATCACCCTTTCGAGGGGCAGCGCCGTTCCCTGCAGATGAACTGGATGACCAGCGAGGGCAGTAAGGGCTGGCACCGCGTCCGCCATAAGATTTCGGCAGCCGTCAAGAAACTGACCAAGGCTGGCTGATCCCGCTAGTTTCTGTCTTCCCAGATGTCGTCCTTGTGCCGGTCTCGTTCGGCAAGCGTCCGCTATTGGTCACAAAACCTGCAGTTGCCAGACCGCACCATGTCACGGAGAGCCGCGTGTCCTTTCCGCAGATACGGTCCCATGGACTTGCAGTGCTGGCGATCCCGGCAATAAATGCCGGGGTGACACACGATAAGTCGAGGCTAGACCTGAGGGGCGCGCCATGGGGAAGGCAGACTTGACGCCACCACGCCGGCTGTCGGCCGGCGGTTCGCTTGAACGTGGCGGCCCTGGGCTGCTTATGCGGCTCTGGCTTGTTCTTGAGCTGACCCTGCTCTTCGTCGGTCTGCCGCTGGCTTTGAAGCACGCCGTCAACATCGAGAAGATGCCGCTCTTTATGGTGCTGCAGCCGGTGCTGCTGGCCTTCATCGTGTTTTTGCTTTGGGACCGCTGGTTCCTCTTGCGCCGCGAACTGGTGAAGGGCTTTCGCCTCGCCGACCTCGGCTCGATCCTGGCGGTCTTTTTTATCGCCGGCGGCATGGTCGCTGCTTACATGCAGCAGGAAATGCCGGAGCGGTTTCTGGCCTTCCCAACGCAAAGGTATCAGACCTACGAGCGGGTCATGATCCTCTACCCGCTGGTCTCCGTCCTCACCCAGGAGCTCGTCTATCGCACCTTCTTCTTTCACCGCTATGGTCCGCTGTTCGGAGAAATGCGCTGGGCGCTGGTGCTCATCAATGGAGCCTTGTTCGGTTTCGCCCATATCGTCTTTGACAACCAGGTGGCGATCATCGGCACCACTGTTATCGGTATCCTGCTCGCCTATCGCTACGCCACGACGCGCTCGTTTTGGGCTGTCTTCATCGAGCACACGCTGTGGGGCTGGCTGGTATTCACTGTCGGCCTCAACAAGTTCTTCTTCACCGGCATCTCCAACATGCCCGCCTGGCACCGCTTGAACGATTGGATCGAGGCGGTGGAACGCCAGCTGGGGCTTTAGCGCCCCTCCTCCTCACCAAGCCAGTCCTCCAGCGCCGGGATCACGTCATCAAGTTTGCGGTAGCCGGCGGTGACGAGCTGCGGCGGCCTGTCAGGGTCTTCTGCAAGAAGCGTCGGATAGCCTGTAACGCCGATCCTCGGCCCAGCAAGAAAGTCCTGCGCGGTAGCCTGATGGATTTCCGGGCTGTCGAAACTTGTCAGGAACGCCTCTCGTTCAATGCCGGCTTCCGAAGCAAGGCGCGCGAGTGTCTCGGTCTTGGTGACATCCTCACCGTCGGCATAAAACGCCTTCTGCACGGACCGGAAGTATTTGAGCGCGAGATCAGGTGCGATGGTGCGAACAGTAACCACGGCCTTGCAGGCTGGCGCCGTATCGTAGACGAACCCGTCCCGCTCGAAGAATGAAAAATCAAACGGTTGCCCCGAACGCTCCTGCACGTGCTCCCAATGGCCTCTGATCGACGCCTTGAGTTCGGCCGTCATGGGCTCCTTCGTCCCGGTTCTAAGCCCGCCCATGACCAGCAGCACGGGCAGCCGCTCCCCAAAGTGCAAGGCGATGAGATCGATCTGCGGCGCGAACCCCCAGCACCAAGAGCACATCGGGTCGGCATAGTAGGTGAGATGTTTCATGAGCCTTGCCTGCATTCTGCTTTGCCCAATGTGAGCGATCGAACTCTACACCGGCGAACATTCTACGCCACTTGTACGTACTCGTCCTGATGCGTCCTGACAATGCCCGAAAAATGGGCTCGAAAGACGCGGAACAGTCGATCAGTTTCGGCCTTGAAGAAACCCACCAATTGTTGCCGGTATATCAATGTCCGAACAATCCGCCTGCGTCTCCACTGCCGGCAGCCAAGCCGCAGAAGCCAAGACACGCACCAAGCATAACGTTCCCTTGCCCACACCGGCGCATATGGTGCTTGCGTTCAGCCTAGTGATACTTGCCGACTACCTGTTCTTTGGCCAACGTCTGGGCTGGACAGCCGGACTGTTTGCCGGCTGCCTTCTCATGGCAATGGTGGTCTTGAATGTTCGGCTGATTGCGCACCGGACGGGCTTCGCCCTGTTCATTCTGCTCGCCGGCCTATGCCTGGGCATGGTCGAGGAACCGACCGACCTTTCAATCGGACTCTTCGTCCTCGGCCTTGCAGCTCTTGCTCTCGCTGATGAACCTCGTTTTGTGGCGAGCGCGGGGCTTTGGCTGACGGGGGCATTACAGTTCCTGCTGATGTTCTTCTTCCGCCTGCCGCTGGATTTCATTGGAATGCCAAGCTGGACAAAAGGTCACGGCGCGTTCCAGTGGCTCCTCAGCGCTGCGCAAGTGTGGATTCCATCGCTATGCTTTGCGGGTGGCTTTCTTCTGCTTTTTGCCTTGGGCAATCCAATCATCGCGAACAGCCTGGAGCCCCTTCAGTTTATCGAGAATCTGGATCTCCTTAGCTCCTCCCGGGTCTGGTTTTGGGTAATTTTCCTCTGCGGTATCTGGTGCTTTCTGAGAGCGGTCACCTTTTCAGATGAGAAGGAACAGAACAAGCCCGCACAGTCGGCAATACCAAACAACGAGCAACAAGGCACGTTTCTGACACAAGAAATCATCGTCCGCTCGATGGCGCTTTGCAATGCTGTATTCGCGCTCCAAAACACCCTTGATCTGCAATATTTATGGGCCGGTGCATCGCTGCCGGAAGGCCTGACCTACGCCTCGTACGTTCACTCCGGCACTTTTACTTTGACAGTCGCGGCGCTTCTTGCTGCCTGCTTCGTTCTGCTCGCGTTTCCATCGCGCACCACAAGGCAACCTTCACATTGGGCCTACGTGCTTATGTATCTTTGGGTCGCCCAGTCAGTTCTTCTCGTCATCTTTGCGATGCAGCGGATGGGAATCTACATTGACGCCTATGCGCTTAGCTATCTCCGGGTAGTTGGTCTTATGGGCATGGGCCTTGTCGCCATTGGCTTGATGCTGATTGTCGCTCGTATCGCCCTGTCGAAAAGCAGCCGCTGGCTCTTCAACGCCAACGCCATAGCGTTCTTCTCCGTCCTTTACGTGTCCTGCTTTGTCGATTTCGGCCGCATCATCGCGGACTATAATGTGTCGCAATGCGGCAAGGCCGGCGGGCAAGCAACAGACGTGGACGTGAGTTACCTTTTGCGCCTCGGTCCTTCAGCTCTGCCTGCGCTAAAAAAGCTGAAGTGGCCTTCAGAGTGCGAACGAGTTACGCGCTGGAATAAGAATAGCTTCGAAGCACGGTTGGCCCACCGCGTCGAAAGCCTTACAAACGAAATCAAGAGCCGCCGAGCGGATTGGCGTGCCTGGACTTATCGCGGGCACCGACTGGTGCAGGAACTCGGTTTGAACTAAGCCGAAGACGTCACCATTGTTCGGGCCGCGCTCTTCGGCTACAACCGCTTCCTTAACCGGTTTCCCGACACCCGCACGAAGCGACAGGAGCGCCCAAAATGGCGAACCCGCAATACGTCTATCACATGCACAAGCTGTCCAAGACCTACCCGGGCGGCAAACAGGTCCTAAAGGACATATCGTTGTCGTTCCTGCCCGGCGCAAAGATTGGCGTCGTAGGCCTGAACGGCGCCGGTAAATCGACGCTTCTGAGGATCATGGCCGGCCAGATGGGTGACTTCGTGGGCGAAGCCTGGGCCGCCGATGGCATCAAGGTCGGCTATCTGCCGCAGGAGCCCGAACTCGATCCGGAAAAAAACGTACTCGACAATGCCATGGAAGGCGTCGCCGGAAAGAAGGCGCTGCTCGATCGCTATAACGAACTCGCCATGAATTACTCCGATGAAACCGCCGATGAGATGGCCACGCTCCAGGACCAGATCGATGCGCAAAATCTCTGGGACCTCGATACCCAGGTCGAGCAGGCTCTCGATGCCCTGCGTTGTCCGCCCGGTGATGCCGAGGTCACCAAACTGTCCGGCGGCGAAAAACGCCGGGTCGCGCTCACAAGGCTGCTGCTCTCCAAGCCCGACATTCTGCTGCTCGACGAGCCCACCAACCACCTCGATGCTGAGTCGGTCGCTTGGCTGGAACGCTTCCTCAAGGAGTACGCCGGCTGCGTCATCCTCGTAACCCACGACCGCTACTTCCTCGACAACATCACTGAATGGACTCTCGAACTGGATCGCGGCCAGGGCGTGCCCTACCACGGCAACTATTCGAGCTGGCTGGAGCAGAAGGCCAAACGCCTTGAGGTCGAAAAGGGCCAGGAGGAAGCCAAGCAACGCGCATTGAGCCGCGAGTTGGAGTGGATCCGCTCCTCGCCGAAGGCGCGCCAGGCCAAATCCAAGGCCCGCATCACCGCCTATGAAAAGCTGGCCGAGGAAGCCGGCCGCGAGGATCTCGGCCGCTCGTCGATCAACATCGCCACCGGCCCCCGGCTTGGCGATGTCGTCATCGAGGCCGATCAGCTTAAGAAGGGATTCGAGGACCGTCTTCTGATCGAAGATCTGAGTTTCAAGCTGCCGCCAGGTGGCATCGTTGGCGTTATCGGCCCCAACGGCGCTGGCAAGACGACGCTGTTCAAGATGCTGGTCGGGCAGGAGGAACCCGATGGCGGCGCGATCCGGGTCGGCGACACCGTGAAGATTTCCTACGTCGATCAGTCTCGCGATGATCTCGATGCCAAGAAGACGGTCTGGGAGGTTATCTCCGACGGCCTCGACATCATCTCGCTCGGCGGCAAGCGCGAAGTGCCCTCACGCGCCTATTGCAGCTGGTTTAATTTCAAGGGCACCGATCAGCAAAAGAAGGTCGACATGCTCTCCGGCGGCGAGCGCAACCGGGTCCATCTGGCCAAGCTCTTGAAGGATGGCGGCAACCTGTTGCTGCTCGACGAGCCTACCAACGACCTCGATACGGAAACCCTGTCGGCGCTCGAAGCTGCATTGGAAGATTTTCCAGGCTGCGCCGTGGTCATCAGCCACGACCGCTTCTTCCTTGACCGTCTGGCAACCCACATTCTCGCCTTCGAGGGCGACAGCCACGTGGAATGGTTTGAGGGTAACTTCGAAGCCTACGAGGAAGACAAGAAACGCCGCCTCGGCGACCAGGCCGTCGAACCCCACCGCATCAAGTACAGGCGGTTTGAACGGTAGGGAGCAACTGAAGGGATTTGCGGCATGACGATATCGAGAAAGCGTTTCCATGGCGGCACCGCACGCTCTGATGTATTCTGCAGGTCCGAGCCCGTTCAATCCGGCAGCTGCACATTTTGTCGGAATATCGGGAAAAAATCCCAGTTCCATGTGTGAAAATAGTACGTATATGCCAGGAGAAGCCTTCCAATGGAGCGCTTCAGAGGCTCAACGAAAGACCTGGAGATAACATAATGAAGCGATTGATCGCCCTTTCAGCCTGCGCCTTGTTTGCCAGCACCGCTGCATTCGCCGATGAGAAGCCTTCGGACGCCGAGGCGGCCAAGATCAAGGAAGCGCTCACAGCCTGGGGCTGCACGGGCGGCGAATATGAAAAAGAGTCGGAAGCAAATGGCGTTTACGAAGTCGACGACGCGAGGTGCGCCGGCGGCGCCCAGTACGACGTCAAGCTGGATGATAAATTCGTTGTGCGCAGCATCACCCGTGACTGAGCCTGCGGGACAGATAATTAACCAAGCGGCCCTGGGACCCAGTCTCTCGGCCGTTTCTGTTTAGGCTGTGGCCGCACAACGCATTGGCGGTTCGGAGACTTGCCGACTCCCCCCGAACGGTGGAAAGCTTACCGAAAGTTCCCCCAAGGACGGCAGATTCGCTCCGATGACATTCACAACAAGAGTAGATCAAGCGGCGATCCGGCGATTCCGGAGCACAGGCAGAGCGGTAATTGCCGCACTTGCGGCTCTCTTGGTCGCAGTCATCTATCCCGTGGCCCCAGCACTCGCCCGGACCCAAACCGCCCTTATAGCCGTTGCAGCGAATTTCGCGGCACCTGCAAAGGCGCTGGCCGATCGTTTCACAGCGGAGACCGGGCACTCGTTGAAGATCAGTACGGGATCGACCGGCCAGCTCTACGCGCAGATCAAAAATGGCGCTCCTTACGACGTCTTCTTATCCGCCGATGCCGAACGCCCCCGTAAACTCGAGGATAACGGGCTCGCCGTCGCCGGAAGTCGCTTTACTTACGCGATCGGCAGGCTCGTCTTGTGGAGCCCCAGCGCCGATGCTGAGGCTGGCCCGTTCGAAGCCGCCTTCTCCAACCAACCCCATCGCTCTATTGCGATTGCCAATCCAGACCTCGCGCCTTATGGCGCCGCCGCTCAAGAGGCCCTGCGCTCCAAAGGACTCTGGGATGACCTGAAGGGCCGGCTGGTGTTCGGCCAAAATATTTCGCAAACGCATGCGCTGGTCGCCACCGGCAATGCTGAGATCGGTTTCGTTGCCCGGTCACAAATCAAGAATTCCATTCCAAAAGGTGCGCATTGGCCTGTGCCGGCCGAAAGTCACTCGCCGATCAGCCAGGATGCGGTGTTGCTCGCGCGCGCCCGGGACAACGCTGCCGCTCGTGCTTTTGTGTCCTACCTCCAAGGCGCCGGCGCCAAGCAGATCATAGAGGAATTCGGGTATGAAAGCGGGGGCGGCTAACCGATGCCCGACCTCGGACCGGTTCTGCTGACGCTGGCGCTGGCGACAATAACAACGCTTCTGTTGCTCATCATCGGAACACCGCTCGCTTGGTGGCTGGCCTATACGCGCTCACGCTTCAAGCCAATCATTGAAGCTGTCACTGCCCTGCCGCTGGTCCTGCCGCCCACCGTGCTCGGCTTCTACCTGCTCGTCCTGTTCAGCCCCAACGCTTCGCTCGGCAGCTTCTGGGTCACCGTCACCGGCACGACGCTCGCGTTCTCCTTCACGGGCCTGGTCGTCGCCTCAATGCTCTACTCGCTGCCTTTCATGGTCCAGCCTTTGCAGACCGCCTTCGAGGCGGTCGGCCGTGAACCTTTGGAAGCGGCAGCAACTCTCGGGGCTTCTCCGCGCGACACATTCTTTTCCGTCGCCGCGCCCATGGCCACGCGCGGGTTTATTACGGCAAGTGTGCTGACATTCGCCCATACCATCGGCGAGTTTGGCGTTGTTCTAATGGTCGGCGGCAACATTCCCGGCCGCACCAAGGTCATCTCGATTGCCATTTACGAGCACGTCGAAACCTTGAACTATGCTGAGGCGCACTTGCTCTCCGCCGGTCTCCTCATCTTCTCGTTCGCCGTCCTCCTTGCCGTCTATGCTTTGAACCGGAGAGCGCCGCTTCATGTCGGATGATCCCTTGCTCTCCATGGAGGTCCGCATCGCCATTGAGGCATTTGACCTGGCCGTCAAGCATGAACTGCCGCTTACCGGCGTGACGGCGCTATTCGGCCATAGCGGTAGTGGCAAGACGACGTTGCTGCGCGTCTTCGCCGGACTGGAGCGCGGCGCGGAGGGTCGTATCGCGTTTAACGGGGAAGTCTGGCAGGACACCTCGCCTCATAGGGTCTTCCTCCCGCCCGAGCAGCGCGCTGTCGGTTACGTCTTCCAGGATGCCCGGCTTTTTCCACACTTGACGGTGGCCGGCAATCTCGCCTTCGCCGAACAACGCGCCAGCCGACGCTGCGAGGCTATCGAACGTGATGCGGTGCTTGCCCGCTTCTGCCTTGAACCTCTTCTCGCCCGCCACCCTGCGACGCTGTCCGGAGGCGAGCGTCAGCGCGTAGCAATCGCACGCGCACTTCTGACCAGGCCGCGCCTCTTATTGATGGACGAGCCGCTATCGGCACTTGATGCGCGCCGCCGCGCTGAGATCCTTCCGTACATAGCCCGCCTTCCCGCTGACTTCGGAGTGCCCGTCGTCTACGTCACGCACGCGGTTGATGAGGTGGCCTATCTCGCCGATTCCATGATCGTCCTGTCGGAAGGCCGTAAGGTCGCCGACGGCCCAGTCGCCGAAACTCTGGCGCGGCTTGACCTAGGACCGGCGACCGGCCGCTTTGAAGCCGGTGTGGTCCTCGAGGCGATCGTGGCCCGTCACGATCAGGTCTACCGTTTGACCGAACTCGTCCTAGGGCGGGCGGCGTTGTTCGTTCCGTTGATCGACGCTCCTGCGGGCACAGCTGTTCGCCTTCGCGTACGTGCCCGGGATGTAGCGCTGGCCATCCGACGTCCCGAGGAGATAACCTCGCGCAACATCCTGGAAGGCAAGGTCCTGGAAATTGTCGAAGAGCCGGAGACGGCCTTTGCCGAGACGCTCGTCGATGTCGAAGGCGGTCGTATTCGTGCTCGCGTTACCCGCCAGGCCGTCGCCGAACTGCACTTGACCGCCGGTGTGAACGTGTTTGCCGTGATCAAGAGCATTTCTCTGGCCGGCGGTGTTTCGACGGTGGTCACTGCGGCCGATGGTGCTGTCTAGCGCGGTTTAACCGGCGTGCTCGCCTATGCCTCCAGAATGCGCCGCCTCTTGTGCCAGCACGCGAACCCGTCTTGGCGCCGTCGTATTCGCCCAACCATAGGCCAGCATCGTCATTATCGCCGAGGCCGCGAAGAAATAGACGCCAGGTTGGACTACCGCCTCCGTGTAGCCGGATGAATTGACGTAGAAGATCATCAAGGCGAGCACCATCACGTCGGTCATCGAATAGCGCCCCAGCCATTCCATCGTTGAAATCGACTTCTGGCGGAACTCCGGACTGAGGTCTGGCGAAGTGACGAGTGTCAGCAGGTAAAACAGCTTGAGAAACGGAAACAGGATCGAGAAGACGAACAACACGGCACATAAGAAATGTTCGCCGTCCTGATAGAGCGCGTAGATGATGGTGGCGATCGAGTGCTCGGCGGTCCAAACATAGATGGTCGTGAACCGGATCACCGGCAGGATCACACCAAGCGCGAAGAACACCGTCGCCACGATAATCAGAAAACTCAGGACGAAGTTGCGGAATGGCTGTTTCTTCGTAACGAGAATGGTTTCGTGATGAGCAGGCGCTTCGGCCCCTTGTCCAGCTCCATTGATCGCCTTGCCATTTCCTGAAGCGGCGGCTTTGGCCCGCGCGCGCTGCGCCGATTCTGAAGCAACACTTGGCAGCCATGCATAGGCCAGGATCATCAACACGATGGCCGCCGTGAAAAAGTAAACGCCGTTCAGGCTAGAGGCGTCATAGACGCCCTGGCTCTTGATAAAAAAGATCATTAGCGCCAGCACCAGAACATCGTGCATCGACCATTTGCCGAGCCACTCCAGAGCCCGCAAACGCCAGTGCTGGCGCAGTATCTCTTCGTTTGGCAGCGTTGAAATAAGAAGCAGATAGAGGAGCTTGAGGATTGGAAAAACAATCGAGAAAATCAGCACCGTAAGCCCGAGAAAGTACTGCTTGTCACGCAGCAGCACATCGACGGTAGACAACAAGGAGTGTTGCGTTGTCCAGAATACGTAACTCGTCAGCTTGATGATCGGCAGCGAAATGCCAAGCGCCAGGCACACACTCGCCCCCAGGATCGCAAGGCTCAATAGAAAACGCCGCCCGCCAATCCGCATCTGCCGCCGTTCACTCCCTTGAAGCTCGATCCAATCCGCCATGAACAGGCTGTAACCGAAACAAACGATGAAAAAAGGACCGGCACGCGGTTAGCACGCCAGTCCCGATGCGATTTCCATGGATTGCATTAACAGGCCCTGCTGGCCGGGCTGTTTAGGCTGTCATTACCTTCGACTTGTCGTAGGGAACGCCCTTGTCCTCGAAAACCTGCATCAGCGACCCATCCTGGAACATCTCCTTGACGATGTCGCAGCCGCCCTGGAATTCACCCTTGATGTAGAGTTGCGGGATTGTTGGCCAGTTCGAAAACTCCTTGATTCCCTCGCGCACGGACATGTCGTCGAGCACGTTCACGTCCTCATAGTCGACACCGAGATAGCCGAGTATCTGCGCCACCTGCCCGGAGAACCCGCACTGCGGAAACTGCTTCGTGCCCTTCATAAACACGACAACATCGTTGTTAGCGATCTGCCTGCGGATCCAGTCGTTGACTTCTTGCTTGCTCATTGGGCGCTTTCCTTGTGCTTCCAATTGCCACTGTGGGAGCTGACGTTCGGCTTGAAACTATCTTTCAGCATGTGGGGACGGGCGCCCCGCTGTCAATCTTGAGGCACTGCGGTCGTTAGCGCCAGGGCGTGGAGAACGTCGCCCATCTGCCCCTGCAGCGCCTGATAGACCATTTGGTGCTGCTGCACGCGGCTCTTACCTTGAAACGCCTTTGATACGATGTGTGCAGCGTAGTGGTCGCCGTCTCCTGCGAGATCGCGTATCTCAATATCGGCATCGGGAAAGGCCTCCCTGATCAACCTCTCCAGTTCCTTCTGCTCCATCGGCATGACGTGTAGTCTCCGGTTTTGTGCGGGCACTCTATTCGGCGGCGGCCGTCTTGCCGACTTCAAGCTGGCCCTCGGTCACATAACGCAGGATCGCGACAATCTCATCGACCGTCTCCGCGACAGCCAGCGCCGCCGCGTCAACCTCCTTCAACGCGTGCGCATGCTCGGGTGGATGCATGATGATGAGAGGCGTGTTGAGCGCTGCCGCATAGCCCGCATCGAACGCAGCGTTCCATTGCTTGTACTTCTCGCCAAAGCGGACGATGACGATGTCGGCTGATTCAATCAGATTGCGGGTGCGGATGGCGTTGAGCTTGGCGCCCTTGTGGTCGTGCCAGAATTTATTGGGTTCAGGCCCGAGGATGGCGACACCGCAGTCATCGGAATAATCGTGGTTCGTGACCGGCGCTGTGAACGAGACCGGCAGCCCGGCAGCTTCTGCCTTGTCTTCGATCTGCTGACGCCAGTCGGTGTGGATTTCGCCGGAAAGATAAATATCCCAATGATCCATGGTCGGGACCTCTCTTATTGGTTGCGCTGCTCTCGGCACGGTAATTGGCCAAGCGGCTTTAGGGGGGAACATAGGCGATCGGGCACACTGATGCGAGCTCTTGGTGAGGACACTGAATGGCGCCCGCATTTCAGTGGCGGGCGGGCGCCTCTTGTGACAGACGGTGGCCGCGGGGGCTTCAGGCGGCCTTCACGGTGCTGAGCCCCAATCTTTGCTTTGCCAGTGTGAGTGCGCAGACGTAGTCGGGTTTGCCTGAGCCCAGCAGCGGCACACTTGGAACCACCATGACTTCGGCAGGCACCATCAGTTCCGTTGCCCCATGTTTTCTAGCGTGAGCGAGGAAGTCGGCCCGCTCGATCTTATCATCCGCGGTCATCAGTACGAGGCGCTCGCCTTTGCGTTGATCGGGCAGCGAAACGACAACTGATAAAGATGCGGGCCAAATGTCGGCGGCCATCGCCTCCACCGCGGCAAGCGAAACCATCTCGCCAGCGATCTTGGCGAACCGCTTCGCCCGGCCCTTGATGGTGATGAAGCCTTCCTGGTCGATCTCGACGATGTCGCCGGTATCGTGCCAACCCTCGGCTGGGGGCTCAAGGACGCCGGGTTTCTCCGCGCGAAGATAGCCAAGCATCACGTTGGGTCCACGCACAAACAGCCGGCCGCCCTCTTCGATGCCCGGTACAGCTTCATGGCGCGCCTCCATCAGCGGAGATAACTTGCCGACCGTGCCCGCCTTGTTGGCAAGAGGCGTGTTGATTGCCAGCACCGGCGCCGTCTCGGTAACTCCGTAACCCTCCAGAATGCGGACGCCAAACTTCTCCATGTAGACGGACCTGGTGGTGTCCTTCACCGCTTCCGCACCGGCCAGGATGAGCCGGACCCTCGCGAAGTCATAAGGGTGAGCCGCCCGGGCGTAGCCTCTCAAGAAGGTGTCCGTGCCGAACAGGATCGTGGCGTTGGTCTGATAAACCAGCTCAGGCACGATCCGGTAGTGCAGAGGTGACGGATAAAGGTGCACGGGCACGCCGCCGACGACCGGCATGACGAGCCCCGCCGTCAGCCCAAACGAATGGAATACTGGGAGCACGTTGAACACTTTGTCCTCACCGTTGACCGCCACGCGGGTGAGGCACTGGAAGGCATTGGCAAGGATGTTCCGGTGGGAGAGCACGACCCCCTTCGGCGTCCCCTCACTGCCCGATGTAAACAAGATCGCCGCCGGATCATCGGGCTTGCGTTTGACCTGCGGACTGGCTCCGGCCATGAGCCCGGCGACCTTGTCAGCAAAACTGATCGAGGCTTTCACGTCTTCCAGATAAACGACTTTGGCCTGCCGCCCGATCGCTTCAATGATGTTCTCAAGGTGGGCCTTCTCGACGAATGCCCGTGAGGTGAGAACGGTCTTGATTTGCGCCGCCGTGCATGCCGCGCATACGTTCTTGGGTCCCGCGGTGAAATTCAGCATTGCCGGAACCCGCCCGATCGACTGCAACGCGAAGAACGTCACCGCCACGCCGGCGGAATTCGGCAACAAAACACCGACGTTCTCGCCGGCTTCGCTGAGCGGATTAAGCTTCCGGCCCAGCACCTGAGAGGCCGTAATCAGCTTGCCATATGACAACTTGGTGCCGAGTGGATCTTCGACCGCCGGCTTTCCGGTGTCGCCCGTATCGCGGGCATCTATGAGAGCTTCAAACAGCGTTTGCTCGAAGTTTGCCGTCTTGACGGCGGCATCAACCATGATGTCCTGAAGCTTTGCGCCGGCAGACTGGCGCCGCTTGCGCCCCTTGAGTTCTTCTGAAACTTCCAGCGTGACCGGCGGCAGGATGGTAACAGTCGTCTTGGGAAACCAGACCTTCTTGGTCTGCAGTTTGTTCATGAATCCGAACGGCGAGCGCTCGGGACCGTCAATGCGCACCGGTACGACAATGGCATCGGCTTTGTCGGCGATCATTGCTGTGCCGTCGTAGACCTTCATCAATCCGCCGGTGACCGTCAGCCGGCCTTCCGGGAAGATCACCAGTGTCTCGCCTTCTTTGACGTGGTTGATCAAACCACGCATGCCGAGCGGACGGGTCGGATCTATCGGCCAGGCTTTGGCAAGCTTCAGGAACGGCCGCACCCACCATTTCTCGGCCATCTGCGTGTCGATCGCATAAGCGGCGTGGCTTGGCAGCACCGAATACATGATTGGCGCATCAAGCAATGAAATGTGATTAGGTGCGATGATAGCCCGCTCTCCCTCCTTGGGGAGGTTCTCAAGTCCATTCACCTCAAGGCCGAGGAACATCTTGAAGATAAAACGGCTGAGGTCCTGCATGCCGTCCCGACCCCAGGCGCGCAGTACAAAGTAGACAACCGCGATATTGCCAAGGCCGAGGGCGAGGAACAGCTCCGGGATACCGACACCGTAAGCTTGCAGCGCTGAAACCGCCAGCGTCGCGCCCGACATGAACGCCGCGTGCAGGATATTGACGGCGGCAATGACACGGGCGCGGTGATCGGGTTTCGCCCATGCTTGGATTGCTGCGAACGACGGTACGATGAACAAACCGCCGGCTGCCGACAGCAAGATCAAATCAAACATCAGCCAGGCGCCAGTCGTCGATTGAAGAAACGCATATGCCCCGACGGACCCAGCTTCGGCGGCGGGCAGGTTCCAAAGAAGGCGGGCGATGTCCAAACCCGCAATACCCATAACAAGTGCACCAATCGGGACCAGCGCCAGGTTCGGGCGGTGATGGCTTGCCTTTGCGGCCAAGTAGGAGCCAAGCGCGATCCCAATTGTGAACGCCACCAGACCGAGTGTGGCGACTTCTTCGGTGCCACCCAGTGTTTCCTTGATCAACGTTGGCAGCAGCGACAGCGAAACAATGCCGGCAAGCCAGAACCAGCCCGTGATTAGACCACCGATCCACAACCGCCGGTCTTGGCGCAACTCACCCAGAAGGCGAAATGTTGAGACAAGCGGATTCTTGGTGATATTAAGGTCCGGTACCGCTTCCCCGGTCGGCTTGATCAGGCTCGCCGACCACAAGCCGAGCGCGGCAAAAATGACCATGGTTCCGGCAACGGCCCAGGGCGGGATCAAAGTCGACGAGCCATTCCCGGACATTGCAATGCCACCGGCGATCGTGCCGATCAGAATGGCGAGGAACGTTGCGCCTTCCACAAGCGCGTTGGCCGCCGACAGCTCGCGCACTTCGAGATGGTCAGGCAGGATGCCGTACTTGGTCGGGCCAAACAGCGCCGCCATTGAGCCGAAGCCAAACAGCGCGGCGAATAGGACAGGAACCGCCCACTCGTTCAATACAGGATCACTGGACGCGCTGAGCAAGAAACCCACGGCCGCCAGCGCCGCAATCGGGATCTCGGCAAGCTTGATCCATACAACCACTCTTGCTTTGTCGAATTTATCGGCCAGTTCGCCGCCAAGCGCGGACAAGAAGAAGAACGGAACGACCAGCGTCGCCGCCGCGAGCGTCACTAGCGAAGCACCATGCTCCGCGCCGATCCTAAACAAGACAAGAAAGACAAGCGCAGTCTTGATGAAGTTGTCATTGAGCGCCGACAGGAACTGACACCAAAACAGCGGTGCGAAGCGGCGGGTCGTCATCAGGTCTTTGAACATCGGCAGTGTCCTCAGGAGGGCTCGCGAACATTGGCGGCGCGGAATATGTGGCGGATTTGAGGATGTTGAATGACGGGTCGTCCTTAAGGCAGCAAGTGCCGAGACCTTTCGTGCTCGAATGATGCTGGCGATCTCGCGGTTTGTTCGCGGCCGACGATGCTCCCGGCGGCGGCCGCCGGGCAAGCAGGTTTTTCACTCGTGCACTTTGTCGATTTCGTTGTCGAGGCCATGGCGGCGGTATCCCTCGTTGGTTTTTCCTGGTGCCCATCCACATTGCGCCGTCGAAACCCCAACAACGAACAGAGTTCATTGTCCTGCAGTGTGAACGAGCTGTTTACAAACATTGTTCACTGCATGACTAAGCTCCGCTCGAGGCGATGAACAGGACTTCTCGGGATGCTGGCAGGTCTACCCTGACAAACCTCTGGAGACCTGCCGACGCCACCCCCGCTGTTCAATGAATGCCAAGAATAATGTGAACAGAGTTCATAAATCATATGTGGGATGGAATGAACCTAGTTCAAGGAGGCCGATAGCGAAGGCTTTGAAAAAATCTCCGAGTTTGCCGCCGACACGCATTTCCCCCTTCCATGCCGACGGCTACGCAGCATATAGTCTGTGGTATACCACCGGAAGAGAACGCGTCCTCTGACAAAGGGAGCCCTGATTGCCAAGCACCGGGACCAGCAGTTCGGCGCCGGAGCAAATCCAAATCAATGTCAATGGCGAGGAGTGCAAGACGCACGCGCGAACGCTGGAAGCGCTTTTGACATCGTTGGATTTCTCCAAGATTCGTGTCGCGACGGCCGTCAATGGAGAGTTCGTTGCAGCGGCGGCGCGCGCATCTTTGCTGCTTTCCCCTGGAGACAGCGTCGAGATCGTATCCGCCCGGCAGGGCGGTTAGAATATCACCGCGACCAACAGCATATCATCCATCATGAACCTCATCGCCAAAGTACCCCCCGATACCCAGGACGATCTCTCTTTTTATGAGGAATCCGTTTCCTCGCGCATGCTGCTCGGCACGGCGCTGTATCCATCGCCTCAGGTTATGGCCGACGCAGTCAAAGCAAGCGGCTGCCAAATCGTCACGGTGTCGCTTCGCCGAGAATCCGCGCGCGGCAAGATTGGCGCGCGGTTCCTGGAACTGATCAACAGCCTCGATGTGCACGTGCTGCCCAACACAGCGGGCTGCCGCACCGCGAAAGAGGCGGTGACAACGGCGCAAATGGCGCGAGAGCTTTTCGGGTCCGCCTGGATCAAGCTCGAGGTCATCGCCAACGACGATACTCTGCAGCCCGATCTCTTCGGGCTGGTCGAGGCCGCCGAAACCCTGAACGAGGACGGCTTCAAAGTTTTTCCCTATACGACCGAAGACCTCGGTGCCGCCGAGCGCCTCGTCGCCGCCGGATGCCGCGTGTTGATGCCTTGGGGCGCTCCGATCGGCACCGGACGTGGGCTGGCGAACCCCTACGCGCTGAAGACCATGCGCAATTACTTCCCCGACATACCCCTGGTCGTCGATGCCGGGATAGGCGCGCCCTCTCATGCGGCCCAGGCGATGGAAATGGGCTACGATGCCGTACTCCTCAACACAGCGGTCGCCAGGGCCGCCGATCCGGTGCAGATGGCTACCGCTTTTGCCATGGCTATCGAGTCTGGCCGGATGGCCCGCCGCAGCGGCCTAATGGAAAGCCGCGACATGGCTGCTCCTTCAACACCGGTAGCTGGTACGCCATTCTTCGATCTTGGAGCGCCGCCCAAGACATGACTGAGCACACTGGCCTTGATGCCTTCTACCCGATCGTTCCAGACGTTGATTGGCTTCGCCTTGTTGTCCCGCTCGGCGTGCGTACCATCCAGCTTCGCCTGAAGGACGCTACTGACAGCGAAGTGCGAAATCAGATCGCCGCCAGCATCGAGATTACGAGGAACTATGGAACTCAGCTCATCGTCAACGACTACTGGTCTCAGGCAATCGAGCTCGGTGCTGACTACATCCATCTGGGCCAAGAGGATTTGGCTGCCGCGGATTTGCCGGCAATCAAGGACGCCGGCATCAAGTTTGGCATTTCAACTCACGACCCAACTGAACTCGACATCGCACTTGCCGCCGAGCCCGATTACGTCGCCCTCGGGCCGGTCTTCAAAACGAAGCTGAAGAAGATGAAGTGGGCACCCCAGGGCTTGCCGCGCGTATCCGAATGGAAACGGCTCGTAGGCTGCCTGCCCCTCGTTGCAATCGGCGGCATAACACCGGCCAGCGCACCCGGAGTCTTTGCAGCCGGGGCAGACAGCGTGTCGGTTATCACAGATTTTCTGACCCACCCTGAGCCCAAGCAAAGGGTGCGTGAATGGATTGAGCTCCTGCGTCACTAGGCGGAGCCACCAGCGCGCGCCCATACCTCTCCTAGCGACGCCAGATGCTCCTGGGCATGATTAGCTCTGTTGTAACGGTTTAATGAAAATTCCGGGCAGCTATGTAAGGATATCCGAAAAGCCCTTTCTTTCGTCGTTTCCGGTAAGTACAACTCATGTGAGAGGCTCAACACGTGGCTCGCGACGGACCACAGAGAATGGCATTCCGCTTTAAGAAGAAGGAAGACTTTCAAGCCGGGTTCCACCGCATAGCCGCTGAGCAGATTGCTCGCGCCCTGGCGGAGTGGTCGCGGGAGAACCGCGCTATCGCCGTCCACGAAACACGCAAGTGCCTCAAGAGACTTCGGTCTTTGTTGCGCCTCGTTCGTCCTGCGCTGTCCCCCCAGGACTTCAAGAAAGAGAACGCGAACCTCCGCGATATTGCCCGCGAACTATCGACCTCCCGAGACGCGCAGGTGATGCGCGAGACAATTCAGCTGCTGAGACAGAAGGGAAGCCGCACTCAGCGGGAAGCGCTTGACCGGTTGGGCAACCATATAGCCAGCACGCAGACCAGCGCGAATGGTGGTGATGAAGGTCCTGACTCAGAAAACACGGCAGCCGCCCTTCGGGAAGCTGGTGAACGCCTGCAGAAGTTAGCTCTTGCTGGAGCGGACTTTGAAGTCGTCTCGCCCGGTTTTAAGCGCACGTACCGGAAGGGTCGCAAAGCGATGGCGACCATGCAGGCGGCCTACGATGAAGAAGCATCCCACGAATGGCGCAAGTGCGTGCAGGCGCATTGGCGGCAGCTCATGCTATTGAGCGCCGCCTGGCCGGAGTTCTTTGAATTGAGAGTTTCTCTGGCTCGGCGCCTTTCAGACGTTTTGGGACAGGATCACGACTTAGCCATTCTCTTGGCATTTGCCCAAGGTCCTGCCAGCTGTGTTCTCGGAAAAGCTGGTCTGTCCGATGTCAGTCGATTGGTTGAGAAGCGCCAAAAGGAACTGCGCAGCCAGGCGTTTCGCGATGGAAGAGTGCTATATGCCGATCGCCCGTCAGGCCTCAGAAACCGAGTTCGCCGCTATTGGAACATCGCCGGGAAGCGACCCAAGTCCGAGATCGTCCCGTTTCGCAAATCAAAGATCGGGCTGCAAATTCAGAAGCAAGAACAGATCACGAGCAGCGGCCCGCATCAGGACCCGTTCGCTAAACCGGCAGTCGCAGAATCTTCAAAATCCGAGGTTCGCAGTAAGTCCGCCCGGCGTAAGACAATGGTGAAGAGGCCGCCGAAAGCCGCACCAGAGAGGAAGCCCAAGGCAGTTCCCGCACGTCACTTGCGAAGCAAAACCTAGCTCCCATTTTCTGCTGAATCGGCGGTCTTATCGCGCCTGGCGACGTCCGCCGCGGCGCCGCCCCCGGTAGACACCGTCCTCGAGCATCAATGTGGCAAGGATGCCTTCTCGCAGACCGCGATCGGCCACCCGCATCCGCTCGCAAGGCCACATGCGGATGAGCGCCTCGAGGATGGCGCACCCGGCAAGCACCAGGTCCGCCCGGTCCCGGCCGATACAGGGCTGTGCAATCCGTTCTTGGTAGCTTTGCCCGACCAGATCATAGGACACCGCCCTGGCATCGGCCACCGAAAGCCAGCACCCATCGACGCGGTTGCGGTCATAACGCGGCAAACCAAGCTGGATACCTGCGACTGTCGTGACGGTGCCCGACGTGCCAAGGAAGTGCATGGAGCGGGTAGTCAAGCGATCCTTCATCCTGTGCTGTTGCTCAAAGGGCGCTAGCAGATCGATGACATGATCGACCATCGCTTCAAACAGCTTTTCGGTGACAAATCTGCCGCCGAAATGCTCGGCCAGTGTCACGACACCCACCGGCAGCGACGTCCAAGCAGACATGCAGTTTTGCGCCTCCAGCCGGTCAAGTGTGCGCCCCCGGCCTTTAGTCAAACGACTGAGATCAAGCCAGATCAGCTCAGAAGATCCACCACCGATATCGAAGACGAGGACATAGTCGCACCGGCTATCAATGAGCGAGGCGCAGCCAGAGACCGCCAGCCGGGCTTCAGTTTCGGTCGTGAGAATTTCAATATCCAGACCCAGACGATCCTGGACCCGGTCAAGGAATTCTTCGCCGTTCTCGGCGATACGGCAGGCCTCAGTAGCCACCAGCCGCGCACGGTGGACTCCGTTGCGTTCGATCTTGCTCGCGCACACCCTCAAAGCATCGGTTGTCCGTCTCATGGCCGCATCTGAAAGCCGCCCCGATTGCGCGACGCCCTCGCCGAGCCGGATGATCCGGGAAAACGCATCAATGACACGAAATCCCCGCCGCGTTGGCCGGGCCAGTAGCAGGCGGCAATTGTTCGTTCCAAGATCAAGCGCCCCGTAAACGGGGTTCTCGGGCACGACGCCGTTGCTGCTATTGACAGTCTGGGAGTGTTGAGAGGGATTGGCTAAATGATCGGCATCACCGTTTTGGGTGCCGCGCCCCCTGCCCGCCGCGCTGCCCTTGCGATCGCGGTCTTCAGCTCCGCGCGCCTCGTCGTCGGGACGCGGTTCGCCAGCGCTATTTGAGTCTGAAAGATCCCGGGATTCGCCCACCGTCCACCTCTCCAGCGCCTGGCACAAACCCCTTTTTTTGCTGCAGGTCTTCTTCAGCGCGAAAGTGGCCGGGTCATCAGGCATGCGTCTGGAATCATCTTGCCGACACTCTAACAGCTCGATGGGCGGCGTAAAGTGAATTGCCCTCCGCTGACGTGGTTGCGATCGCAAGAGAGCTTTGAAATGCCAGCAAACTCCGCCCTAATTGAGTGTCATCGGTGGCCGGGGCAAGAGGTCCTTTGCCGGGCGTTCAACAGCTTATCGGCTTGCTTCGCACGCTGCTTCTTGTTAAACAGCCGCCTCACGCTGACGCTTTCGTAGTCGTTGCGCGGGGACATTGCGGGCTGAGCACAGCCGTCGCAGTGGGGAATAGGTTAACGGTAGACCCACGGACTCTGACTCCGTTAGTCCTGGTTCGAATCCAGGTTCCCCAGCCAAATCATCTCAATCACTTAGCTGAGTTGCGCCACCGCGGGTCTGGTCGCGTTCGGGTGTTTTTCGGGAAAAGGTAGAGAAACCTGCACACTTCCGGACATCGAACGGGCAACGCTGGGCAAGAGTCGTCGGGCGGCAGCCCCCAAACACCGGGTTCTTGCGTCACTAGAGAGCTCGAGTATCTTGCTCCGATGGCTGCCCGCGCCTTACGCTGGCACCGTGAGGGCGGTCGTCAGATCCTTAATCATTGAGTGGTGGAACGGGATGGCATGGAGTCTCAGGGTTGTAGCGTTGATGGCATTCATCGCGGTCATGGCCACGCCTATTTTGGTCTCTGCACAAAGCCTGGGTACGGATGACAAGGCTGCCGCCGATACTGCCTCCGGCCGTACTCTTGAAGCGCCGGTCAACCGGCGTCCAATGGCGCAAAAGTTCTGGTGGTCTAACGCCTGGTACGACAACGGGTGGCTTGACGCGCCGGCGAACTTCGAGGTCCGCGAACGTACCGTCAGCTACGTCAATCCGGCGGACGGGACTGAGGTGCCGGCCATCGTCTTCAGGCCGGCTGACGATGGGCGCCATCCGGCGGTCCTTTTCCAGCACGGGCGACGGGGGCTTGACGATCTCGTGAAGCGGCTTGCAAAGCGGATCGCGGCACGCGGTTTCGTCGTGCTGGCGCCCGATGTCTACACCGCTCGCTTCATTGATACGCTGCCGATTGAGCATCTTCCGGAAACCGAGACTGACGTGGCGGCGGGACTCGACTACTTACTCGGCCTTGAGGATGTCTCTTCGACAAAGGCTTGCGTCGTGAGCCATACCCGCGGCGGCTACTACACGCTGAAGGCGGCGGTAACCCACGGAGGGCAAGAGAAGCAGATCGCGTGTTACGTCTCCTCTTACCCGCACTGGCAGAACCCAAACGCCGCCGAGCCCGATCAGGTTTACCGGTTCTCATCGGAGGCCGAAGCGCTGACCGTTCCGGCGATGATCTTCATCGGCGAGTTCGAGCAGTACCAGCGGCGGCGCTCGATCGAGACGGCGGTCAACGCGATGAAGGCGAAGGGACTCGACGTAACGCTGATCATCTATCCTGGTGTTGGGCGTGGTTTCGACTTCCGCCCGCCAAGCGTGCGAACCTTCGCCGACGATCTGGCTGCCAAGGATGCCAACATGAGGACGTCAGGGTTTTTAAAGAAGCACCTCGCGGCGTGGGCGCACTAAAGGGAGCTCGCGTTGGAGCCGCAGTTGGGCACCGGTAGAATCTGCTGTGGGTCAAAGGGCGACTTGGTGGTCGGTCATTCGTGCATCTGTCTAGCCCCCTTGGGCTGTACCACCAAAACTTCGTTTCTCTAATATCGTTTCAGGCGCTGGTTTATCGTTGGTGGTTTTGGCCATAGTTGTTCAGCACGGCTACGCGGAAGCAGAACCAAAAGGTTGGAGGTGCCAGTACAGTATTTATGGCCCCTTCGATAGGCGGCGTGGCCCCGTATTCTATTCTTATTATGGAACTAGCCTGCACAACACTAAACAGCGAATGAAAGCGCGATGCCGGGCGCTCGACTGCTACGATTGCCAATCCGGCCCATGTTTTCCGCTCGAACATGCTCCAGGCAAGTCGTGTGAAAGATGAACGCTGCGTAGCATCGCAAGGTTCTGCAACTCGCATTCAAGAATCGGTGCCGGAGGCGGGCAGACATCAATCACCTTCAGCGACGCCTTCCGAACGAGCGGCCGCCCTTCGACTGCGATATGCGGGCAACGCAATGAGCAGGACTCCGGCGATTAGCAGACCGAGCGTCATGGGCCTTTCCCACATGAAGCTGATGCCGTCCGTTAGATTAACTGCCCGGGCGAAATTGTCCTCCAGCAGGCCGCCGAGAATGAACCCGATGAGTAGCGGCGCAACTGGATAGTCCGCAAAGCGGAGAATAGTCGCAACGCTCCCCAAACCGACTAACAGAAGCAACTCGGTAGCGTTGTTCTGACCGATGTAGGCGCCCATCAGCGTGAAGAAGAGAATGAAGGGGATCAGATAGTTGCGGGGAACCGCAAGAAGTCTGGCAATGTAGGGGATTAAAGGCAAGTTTAGGATCAAGAGCACCACGTTGCCCAGGTACATAGAGATGATTACGGACCAGAAAATCTCGGGCCGGTCCACCATCAACCGCGGCCCTGGTGCAACGTTTATCGCGAGAAGTGCGCCAAGCAGGATTGCTGTGGTTCCGGAGCCGGGGATACCGAGCGTCAGCAGCGGTACAAAGGAGCCAGTGCAGGCTGCGTTGTTGGCGGTCTCAGGCGCGGCCACGCCCTTGATCGAGCCCTTGCCGAACTCCGCCTGCTCCTTTCCCTTTGCAATGTTGCGCTCGACGGCGTAACCCAGAAACGAGGCGATGGTCGCGCCCGCGCCGGGCAGGACGCCAATCAGAAAGCCGAGAACGGACTGGCGGGCGATTACAGGTGCGATAGCCCGCGCCTCGGAACCGGAAATCCTCAGATCTTTGATCTCGCCGGCTGCATCGCCTTGCCCGTCGCGTCTGGCGCGTTTGGGATCGAGAACAAGAAACAGCGCTTCGGGTAGCGCGAAGAGCGCCATGGCCAGCGTGATGAAGCCGATGCCACTTTGCAGGTCCTGAAGACCGAGCGTGAAGCGCGGCGCATTGAACAGCGCGCTCTCCCCGACGGTGGCGAGCATCAGCCCGAGGATGGTCATCATTAAAGCCTTGGCGACCTGTCCGCTGCCTGCGAACGCGGCGATAGCAGACAGGCCGACAATCATGAGCGCGAAATATTCCGCCGAGTGGAACAGCAGCGCAAAGCTGGCAAGCGCGGGCGCAAAGGCCATCAGCAGAACGGCGCCGACAGTGCCGCCGGCGAACGAAGCGATGGCCGCAATCGTGAGCGCCTTGCCTGCCTTGCCTTGGCGCGCCATCGGATAGCCGTCGAAAGAAGTGGCGACCGTTCCTGCTACGCCCGGAGCATTAATCAGGATTGAGGACGTCGAGCCCCCAAAAATCGCCCCGTAGTACACGCCAGCAAGCAGGATCAACGCTGCCGACGGATCGCCGAGCTTGATCGCAATGGGGATCATGATGGCGATGATCGACATCGGCCCAAGGCCCGGAAGCATGCCGATGAATGTACCCAGCAGGCAGCCGGCAACGACCATGATCAGGTTCTGAAAGGAAAACGCCGTCGACAGGCCGATGATGATCCCATCGAGCATCGACTCCTCCTATGCTCCGGTCAGAAGCGAGAGGTAGGCAGTATCTGGCCAGGGCCTCAAAACGATTTCGAGCATTCGTTCAACCAAGAACCAGACGACAAAGCTGGCCGTGACCGAAATCGCGACGAGCCTCAGAATCTTGCGTTCTCCGAGGATGAGCGCAGTGCCGATCAAAAACAGCGATGTGGAGCCGATGAAACCGAGTGGGCGCAGAAGTAGCGCATAGGCGACCATCGACACAAGCAGGGCGACCGCCTGGGCGGCGTAGCCTGCCTTGATGGAGGAAAAGTCCACAGGGCCAACGTTCTCTTCCGCATCCCCCGGTGCGCGTCCGCCAAAAATGACGAACAGCGCGACGATGCCTCCAGCGATGGAGAGTGCCTTGGGCAGACTGTTTGGCAGAAACGACATGCCGAGTTCAAAGGGCAGCAGTTCGTCCTGCATAGTGACGAAAGCGGTGTATCCATACGCTATGCAAAAGACGAGGAAGAGAACCCCGATACAGCGCTCCAACGTCATGACCGAGCCCTCCTCCAAATGCTGGCAACAAACGCGGGGAGGCAGATGGAACATGCCGCGCCGGCTGTTTCAGTGGTTATCGCTAGGCAAGCTCAACGCCTGAGGAAGCCGAGTTCAACCATGAGCTCTTTTATGATCTTTTCCTGGTTCACTAGGAAAGCCTCGAAATCCTTGCCCGAATTGTGAATGTTGACCCAACCGTTGCGCGCCCGCACGGCTTCCCACTCCGGGGTCTCGTACATGGCAGCCAGGACTTCGCGAAAGGCCTCTGCCTTTTGTTCCGGCAGGCCGGGAGCGCCGAAGAAACCACGCCAGTTGACGAACTCGGCGTTGTAGCCCTGTTCCTTGACGGTCGGAGCTTCCGGGAGCGCATCCACCCGTTCAGGCGCCGTCACAGCAATTACGCGCATTTCGCCGGCTTTCGTCAGGGCGACCGCTTCGGAAAAGCCCGTGGAACCAACATCGACTTCGCCGGCAAGGATGGCGGCGTTCAGCTTCCCGCCGGTGTCATAGGGGATGTATTTGAGCTGCTTCGGGTCGCCGCCTGCAGCTTTGAAGATCATCGCCGCAACCAGATGGTCCATGCTGCCCGGGACGGAGCCGCCACCTACTTTTACCGATCGTGGATTGGCATTAAATTTCGCAAGCAGGTCGTTGAAGTCTTTTATAGGGCTGTCTTTCGCGACAATCAGCGCCGCATAGTCTCCGATCGTTCCGGCGATCATTGTTAGATCGCGGAAGTTGTGCGGGAACCGACCGACCAGCGAACGGATAACGATCGGCGTCGAGTTGACCATGAGCATACCATGGTTCGAGTCGGCGTTCTCGATCAGGTAACCGATCGCCTTGCCGCCGCCGCCGCCGGACATGTTTTCGTAGGACGCCGAACCAATCAGGCCGGAAGCCTTCAGCGCTTCGCCGGTACCGCGCGCAGTGCCATCCCAGCCGCCGCCAGCGCCGCCGGGGATCAGGAAGTGAATGCTGTCGAGCTTCTGGTGACTGTCGGCGTTGGCGGCGGCCGCGAGCATAAGGCCCAGTGCCGCCACGCCGGCTATTTGGGCGGTACGGCCCAAGAAGTCAGAAATACTCATAATTTGAGCCTCCGTATCTGTTTCGGCCCTGGGCGCGACTTGGCTCTGACGAGATGCCAATCAGCAGCTTGCGCCCATCGAAATGCCGACAATCGGAGAGAAACCTGCTCGACATGGAGCAGAGACCAAGATCGCTGATCGGTTCCTCCCTGGCCATCCGCGACGATTGCTTCGTCGTCCTTAACGAACAGATGAATGCATAGCAGGCGTTTGGGCTTAGGGCCATTGTTCACAAACCGGATGGACCACACGAGGCCCAAAGCTTTGTCATGCGATTGCTTTGGTGGCGGGTTGACCAAATTGCGCCAACGGTCGCGGCAGCCGAAGGTCGACTACTGGCTCGTCTCGAACCTTTATTCAGTGCCAGGTGCGCTCGGATTATCGGCGAGAAGCGGACCCTTCTTACAGTCGTCTTTAATCTGATTTTCATAGGCAATTTCTATCTCGCCAATGGACTTTGAAGCTGCTTTCTTGAGGGCTGCCCAGATGAACAACAGGGGCTACCAAAGCGGTTGCGCGTCCCCGCAACAAATGTAGCCACTTGCCTCCTAAACACGGCACGTCCTAATGGTGCGCTCATTGATCAAAGCGAACCAACAGGCCGTCTGACGAACGCGCCCCAGGTATGTTCCGTTCTGCCCCCAAAACGGACATCTCGCAGTAAGTCATTGATGTCTGGTTTACTGCAGTAATTGGACATGGCATGGGCACGGGAACGAGCTCTCCCAACCGTCAGGTGCCGTTGCGCCAAACTGTGGGCACCTTCCATCACCGCATCGGGGGCGCGTAGAGAAGGCCGCCGTCATACCACAGGGCGTTGTTCCCTCTTGGGATCCCAAGAGGGCTCTTGGGCCCGAGGTTTCTATCGTAAATCTCACCGTAATTGCCGACTGCGCCGATGACATCGCGCGACCAGCTTTCACTCAGGCCAAGCTCGCTGCTGAGTGCCCCCGAACGCTGCAACAGCAGCTCTTGAAGTTTGGATAGCGCCGCATCGGGGTTGGTGATCAATGCCCTTTGCAATTGTGCTTCTTCGGCCGTGACGAGCAAGCTGATCGTCCACCTGACAACGTCCTGCAGTGCCCGGTCATCATCTCTGACAACAGGGCCAAGCGGCTCTTTGGATATGATGCTTGGCATAACGACGTGGTTGGCCGGCTCCTTCATGCGCAGGCGGTCACCATGAAGCGCGGAGCGGTCGGCCGAGACAGCGTCGCATTCACCGCCTTCATACCGCGACAGCATTTCAGCCCGGGTGGCAGAAGCCACGAGCGAGTAGTCAAGCTTCTCAAGTTCAAAGTAAGCCCGGATGTTGGCCTCCGCCGTCGTGCCGGACAGAATACAAATCATTGCGCCCGACAGTTGCGCAAGCGAGTCGATAACGAGACTTGCCGGAAGCATGAAGCCTTGGCCGTCGTAGTAAACAACGGCGGGAAACGCGAGGCCCAGTTCAATATCGCGCTTCATCGTCCAAGTGGTATTGCGCGACAAGATGTCGATCTGCTTTTCGCGCAGAGCGTCGAACCGTTGTTCGGCGGACAGCGGTATGAACTTTGACTTGCCGACTTTGCCCAGGATCGCCGCCGCCACCGCGCGGCACAAGTCAACGTCGAAGCCGGACCACTCATCCGCGACGTTGCGCGACGAAAACCCCTCGATACCTTGGCTTACGCCGCAGTTAAGATGTCCGCGCTTTCGGATCTCGGCGATTGTGCCAGCCTGCGCCGCGACCACTTGTGACCATGCTAGGACGACCAAACCCAGTAGAACGAGCTTTCGCAATTTGGAACTCCAGTCAGTTGAGAACGTGTCGGTCAGCGTGTGCCTTCTGGTGGCCATTAGAGGAGGCGGTTGAGCTTTGCGTCTTTACCTAAGGGGTCCGGCCCGAAGACAAGTTCACCGCCAGCGTCCAGCCAGATCGTCGCGTAGATGAAGATGACCGAAGGGCGTTGCGGAAGATCAATCTGGCGCGGAACATGGTTCGCGGGTTCACCTTTCCCGTACTGCGGTGGTTCGTTTTCAAGTTGCGGTACGAGAGCCTTGAGGCCCGTTTCACTTTGCCGTAACGCAACACAAGATAGTCCTTGGCGGAAAGGCGGCTTCGTCCTGGGTTTGCCATGGATCGAGATGTCATCGATCTCGCTAAGCGAAAACTTGAACGCGCCGAGAGGATTTGCCGGCCCGGGCTCAATGGTGACGTTGAACGGAAAATCGGTGTCGCTGTAGGTCTTCCAGTCGATCCAGTCGGGTCGGAACACATTGGGTACGGCTCGGAGTGCTTGCCTCGGCTCCACCTTGATGCTCTCTCCAAGCACGCCGGGGTTCTTTTTAAGAAGCGGTAGTACGGCCCTTGCCGCAGCCTCGTCAGACAACCGGTATTCAGGATAGAACGTGAGGCTGTCGACTGCCGTGTCGAATGCAGCGGCATCCTGGCAGGCATGTGTCGCAACAATGCGGACCTCGCGCGTCTCCGCCGTTCGTTGCTGTACGAAAATTCGCTGGGCAGCGGTATTGATAATCCAACGCGTTCCGCCCAGTGGCAGGGCAAACCAACGCCACCGCTCCAGATTGACGTGAAGCTGCCGAATGCGCGTCTCAACCGGCACATTCATCGCTAATTGGGTCCGCCGGCTCACGGTCCCGGTTGTCGCCAGACCATGGCGTCTCTGAAATAATTTTACGGCAACCTGCAAGTCCGCGTCAAATTCGTCACCAGCGCTGCGCGACAACGGTAACTCGCCGGAAGCCGCAAGCCTCTGCCTGAGGTCTCGGACATCGTTTCCACGATCTCCAACTTTCGATTTGGGCCCCACCCGCACCAGCGGCCAGCCGCCCCTTTCGCGCATCTTCACAAACGCGCTCAGACGCGCCTTCATCGCCTGATAGTCGATATCACTCGGCTGCACGCCATCGAGGACCTCGCTGACCGAAAAACCGTCTCGCACAGCGTTAAGGGCCGGGTTTTCAACGACCCGGCGCGACAAGGTCCGCGGATGCAGCAGCTTCTTGTAACGTGTGAACTTGCCAAGTCGAAGATCGGAAACGATTTGCAAAAGCGCAGCGCTAAACGTGACCTCGACAAGTGCCTCAAACCGAGTGTCGTGGGCCCGCAGCGACTGTTTGATGAACCGCAGCCTTTTCACCCAGCGCTCCGTCCCGGTCAGTCCGTCGTTCTGCAGTTTCTTGAGGACTTCGATGAGCTGGTTTGTGCGCCCCTCCTGGAACCAAAGGAGACGAGCCTTAGGGGACTCGTAGTAACGCTTTAGTGCCTGCGTTTGAGCGCGAACATCAAGCGGAAGGCCCTGCGGACGCTCGAGGTGCCCGCGCACCTCTTCTAAAATTCGAGCCCCACGGGTTGTCTCGGTACCCATCGTTGGAAAGGCGCTGGCAAAAAACAAAAAACAACCGAGAAAGACTGACTGCTGAACTGTCAATCTATACAACACTGATATTCTTTCCCCGCCTAAACAAAGAAATATTAGGTTTCATTCCAAGAAAACGAGCTTATAGCCTACGCACAACCCAAATGAAACTAGCGCCAGAAAAGCTGTACCCGTTTTTCCCATTATCGAGCCTCAATTCGTAGTGGAACAACTCAGTTTATCGTGGAGAAAGACACATTTTGCACGATGAGCTTGTGCTAGTTCGTCAGGATCGGGCCAATGACCAGTTGGCGGTTCGCACTTGCTTGAGCGGCGGATGCGCTAACACATTGTATTTCTGAGAAAAAGTTTGGGGAAGGTATAGCTTTGCTCTTCCGCACATTGCGCGTAATCGTCGTAATAACAGTCTTGGTTGCCATTGGCTCCTGGCTTTCAGCACCACCGGATAAATATCAAGTAACGATAGCAGCTGGCCCCAGTACAGGCGAGGCCTACCGCTTGTTGAAGGCGCTGCAAAAGGTTGCGCATCGACACCACGACAATATTTCAATCGAAGTATTTGAGACGCGCGGTTCAATGCAGAATATGAAACTGCTGGCGGACAATCGCGTGAATATGGCTGCTGTCCAGGCTGACCTCATAACCGATGGAACAGCCCGGATGATTTGTGAGCTGTATTCCGACATGTTCCAGCTCGTGGTTCGCTCCAAGAGCGGCATACAATCCATGGCCGACCTCAAGGGAAAGCGCGTTGCGCTGCCATTCGAGAAAACCGGCGAATATGAAGACTTTCTGTTTCTGGCTCGACATTATGGCCTTTCACCCGATGACATCACGCTGATGATGGGGACTGAAAGCTCTGCCGACTGGTTGTTCATGGATGGCGATGTGGACGCGGTTTTCCGGGTCAGAGGGAGCGGTAATACGTCGATCCTCCAGCTAATAGAGCAGGAAGATGCGACCATCATTCCCATCAAGCAGGCGGACGCTTTAAAGCTGCGCAAGCCTGCACTCCTTGCCGAGACAATTGCCGTTGGATCCTATCGGGGATATCCGCCGGTGCCCGCAATCGATACCGTGACGGTAGCCTCGAAACGTTTACTGTTGGCACGATCGGATGTCCCGGATGCAATAGTCTACAAGCTAACTGCAACTCTATTCGAAAATCGCCGCGAATTGGTCGAACTCGACCCACTCACTGGCTTCGTTTCTCTGCCGCGTCGAGCCGTAGGAACCCTGTTCCCAATTCATCCCGGCACGCAGCAGTTCATGGATCGCGATGAACCTTCACTTATTCAACGATACGCACCAGCCAGCGCGCTGGTTGTGTCTTTAACGCTTCTCTACCTTTCCTCATCGCTTCAGTTTTCCGCGTGGAGGCGGCGGCGCACCATGGCACAGTATAACCGCGGCCTACTCCAGCTGGCTGACACTGCCCGCCGCGCGCAGAGCCACCCCGCGTTGCGGCAGTGCCAATCGGAGCTTCTGAATTTCGTTGAGCGGGTTGTCGGGGCAGGAGAGGCCGGTGAAGTCAGTACGGCGGACATGGCACTTTTTGACAAGGCTTATAAAGCCGCTGAAGAAGCAATTCTCCTGCGCCGCACGCAATTGGATAGTGAGCTTTTCCGTTTTGACCGAGAGCGGCTCCAAGCCAACGCGATCGCGCTAGAAGAGTCTAAACAATTTTCGAAAAGTGCAATTGGCAATGCGTAAGTACGAACATGCTCGCTGGAGCGTCCCTCTAATATGTATCGCAGCTCTTTGTCTGCTTTTGGGCTCCATTGTTGTCGAGCATTTGAAGTCTCGTGGCAGTATCGATGCTGCCTTCACTCGCCTACGGCTGATTCATGAGTTGCGAGCCACCGCGCTTGAAGATCTCTTGGCGTCCCTGCGCACTGAGATCGATGCTCTAAGCAATAACGTCAAGGTCAGGAGGGCCCTTGTTGAGTTCCAGGCTGGCTGGCGGCAATCCGGCGACAACGCTCCAGTGATCCTAAAACGCATGTACCAGAAAGGGGCGGCAAAACGGGCGGCCGACCCAATTGAGTTGCCAGTAGAAAAGATAAACTCATATCAACTCGCACACCGAGCGTTTGATCCTTGGGCGGGTGAGTTCCTTCAGCATTTTGGCTACTACGACATCTTTCTCTTGGATGCTGCAGGGAACATCATCTACACCCATGCTAAAGAGGATGACTTTGCTGAGAACGTCTACAGAGGCGACCTTTCCAATAGCAATCTTGCTGAGCTTGTCCGGAGACTCGCTTCGGGGAGCGGAGAAACGGCTTTCACAGATTTCGAAAAATATTATCCCAGTGATGATGCTCCGGCTGCGTTTGCGGGAACCGCGTTGGTTGACCAAACCGGCAAGATTTTGGGGTACGTAGTCGTTCAACTACCCCGCGAACCCTTGGAGCGCATACTGCTGCAGGCTGATGGCCTTGGCCAAACGGGAGAGACCTATGCTGTCGGACCGGACAAGCTAATGCGAAATCAGTCCCGGTTCATCCAAGAATCCACCTTGCTTCGCACCAAAGTCGAGACAAAAGCCGCTCAACAAGGCCTCTATGGCGAGACCGGCAGCGGGATAATCCTCGACTATCGCGGAGTTCCAGTTCTATCGGTTTGGGCCCCATTTAACTTCGGGGGTGTTCCTTGGGCCCTGATCGCTGAGATTGATGAGGCGGAGGTGCGTCCGACGCCATGGTGGTGGCGTGTGATGGAATACACAAAATTTGACGAGTGACGAAACCGGCCGCCTAGCGGCAATCGTCTGCACGTCGTCAGTTCTCGGTTTTCCTGTTTGCGCTAGAGCAGCCGGGCTACGTTTGCAGACAGCTTGAAAGCAATCAGCTCTGTACAGGCATGGCGTAGCTGGCGCTATTTGATTCATCACGAGGCCAACGCGAGGTCACCGTCTTCAGCCTTGTGTAGAAACGCACACCTTCTGGACCATGCATGTGATGGTCGCCGAACAGCGAGGCCTTCCAGCCGCCGAAGCTGTGGTAGGCAACAGGAACCGGGATGGGAACGTTGACACCGACCATTCCCGCCTGAACATGACTGACAAACTGCCGCCCGGCTTCGCCGTCACTGGTGAAGATCGCAGCGCCGTTGCCGAACTCATGAGCGTTGACGAGTTCTAGAGCATACTCCGGGTTATCCGTGCGCAAAACCGACAAGACGGGACCAAAGATCTCTTCTTTGTAGATGCGCATGTCAGGCGTGACGTTGTCGAACAGGCAGGGCCCGAGGAAGTAGCCACCCTCGTAGCTCTCGTGCTGCACACCGCGCCCGTCGACCACCAGTTCTGCGCCTTCATTCAAGCCAGCCTCGATATAGGATGTGACTTTCCGATAATGGTCACCTGTGACCAGCGGGCCCATTTCCGCTTCTGGGTCGGTGCCGGGACGGACCTTGAGACGGCGCGCTTCGCCGGCAATTCTCTCGATCAGCGGCTCGGCGATATCGCCGACCGCAACGGCGACCGAGATCGCCATGCAGCGTTCGCCGGCCGAGCCATAGGCAGCTCCCATCAGCCCGTTAACGGCGGTATTGAGATCCGCATCAGGCATGACGATCGCGTGGTTCTTGGCACCACCCAGAGCCTGGACCCGCTTGTTGTGGGCGATTCCGCCCATCTGGATCGCCTTGGCAACGGGCGTCGAACCAACGAAACTCACCGCCTTGACGTCGGGATGCTCAAGAAGCCGCTCAACGGTCGGCCGGTCGCCGTTGATCACATTGAAGACGCCCTTCGGCAGACCGGCTTCATAAAGCAGGTCGGCCAGCAGCAAAGACGCCGAAGGCACTTTTTCCGAGGGTTTGAGAACGAACGCGTTGCCGCAGGCGATGGCCACCGGGAACATCCACATCGGCACCATTGCCGGAAAATTGAAAGGCGTGATGCCGACACAGACGCCAAGTGGTTGACGAACCGCCCAACTGTCCACTTCGGTCCCGACGTTTTCGGTAAAGTGCCCGGCCATAATGTGTGGAATTCCGGTTGCGTACTCCACCACCTCCATGCCGCGCATCACTTCACCATTCGCATCGGATAGGACCTTGCCGTGTTCCTCGGTGATCAGTGCGGCGAGGTCGCCTTTGTGTTTTTCCAATAGCTCGAGGTAACGGAACATGACGCGCGCACGGCGAATGGGTGTGGTTCTTGCCCAGCCAACAGATGCTTCTCGCGCTACCGCGACCGCCCGGTCAACTTCGTCCTGAGCAGCGAAACTGACCTGTTTTGTGATTTCACCCGTCGCGGGATTATAGACCGGACCGTGCCTGTCGGCAGCACTGGCCACCCGCTCGCCACCGATGTGATGTCCTAGAGTTGCCACGGGAGTTTCCTCTATTCTTACGTTCTAACGTTCCAAGATTGTTTTCAGTCTAACGTGCAGCGCGCGGCGTTCGTCAATGCGCTTTGTAGGTTGGTGCAGGCAGCCCTTTGATCCTCACGTTGACGCAGGCGGGCAACCCCGAGCTGAGCGCTCGCTCAAGAGCGTCATCCAGCTCAGCTGCTTCGGTGACATACTCGCCATGACCACCCAGTCCAACAACCGCAAGATCATAGCGTGCATCGCTGAGCTGGCAGCCGATCAACCGTTCCGGACCGTAATCCCGCAGCTGGATTTGATGTTCGGCATTCCAGCACTGATCATTTCCGATGACGGCAACAAACGGCAGTTTCTCCCGCACGGCCGTTTCGAACTCGGCGAATTGAAAACCAATGGTTCCATCGCCCATCAGCGCGAAAATAGCTGCGTCAGGGCGCGCGCAGCGAGCCGCCAGAGCATAGCAAAGCACGCCGCCAATCGCGCCCGCAGGTCCATTGATGACTCGTTCATCAGCCTCAAGCGCGGCTTGTGCCCATTGGCCGAATTCGCCTCCATCGGCCAGCACCAACGACTGTGGCACCCGATTAATCTGCCGCTGCACTGCCTCGCAAAGAGTGAGCGATGTAATCCTATTGCCTCCTTGTGCCGACGGCGCCGCGTAGGTGCGCGCTTGCGTCTGGTTTTTGGCGCTATCGCGCCACTCCCGCCGGTCAGCACCAGGGCTCGGCTCTTCACTCAGTGCGTTGGCCATGGATTTGGGAAGAGCCTGGATGTTACGGGTCAGTCTCTTGCCGAGATTGCGCGAAGCCATCTCACAGGCGGAAGCTTCTGCATCAATGACAATCCATTTGCAGTCCGGACTGAACTTTGGCTCGGCACCAAAGCTGAGGGTGAAGTCCACGAGCTTTCCGAGACAGACAATCAGATCGGCTTGCCCAAGGATCTGCCCGATGCCGCCAAGTGCAGGATCGTTGAGGCCGCGCGGGCTCTCCATCGCGACGACCGGCACACTCAGTGCTTCTTCAAGGCTTTGCAAATGCCCTGCAGCACGGGTCGCGTTAAGCTGCGGTCCCGTAAGAATGATCGGTCTTTGGGCGTTGGCGATCGCCTCTTTGACCGCGGCGACGTCACCATTACGCGCGGCAAGCTCATCGTTTTGGGCCGCAAAGTCAGGTGCGGATTCAGGAGTGCTGGTCTCAGCCTGAACGACGTCGAAAGGCAACGCCAAATGGACAGGGCCCGGTCTGCCGGAGCGCGCGACACGGATCGCATTAGCGGTCTCCGAAGCGACGGTATCAGCAGACATGACCCGCTTGGAGAGCTTGGTTAAAGGCCTTGACACGCCCACCTGATCAAGTTCCTGAAAAGCACCAAGGCCGTCCTTCGCTACAGGCGCGTCGCCGGACAGCAGCAGCACGGGGCTTTCGGAAGCAACCGCTGTAAAAAGTGGGCCCATGGCGTTGCCGAATCCGGGCGCCGCTGTAACTAGCGCGACGCCAATCTCACCGGTAAGCTGCGCCCAGGCATCGGCCATGAACACGGTTGTCGCCTCGTGGCGCGTGTGAATGATCCTGATACCCGTTTCAATGCAGGCATCATAGACGGGCATGATCTGGTTGCCCGACAAGCTGAAAATCCGCGTGACCCCGGCCTGCGCCAGGGTCTGCACCAAAACGTCTGCGCCTCTCATCGGACTGTGTCCTCAATATACATCTGGTCAGGTTAGCAGGAACCGGCCGTGGCCGGTGGCAGTCAGATAGCCCAAGGCACGTTCCTACCCCCGGGCGACCTTCGTTTAGCGGTGTAGATAGATGGGGCTCGACCAGGCCTTATGTCCATCGACTTGAGTAACTCGCACGAACACTGGCGTATCTCCAGTCTTAGCAACCGGAACGCTCATACAATGCACGAGCCCCTGTTCCCGCGGTGCATCCGGCAGCCGGTAGACCTTTAGCGCGCGGTCAAGGCCGCCGGCCTCGAATACGGTATCCTCGATGCCTATGTCTCCGATTGGAATACGCATCGAAACATGTGCGGTCTCAACTCCAATCTCCCCGGAGTTAGAATCTTCAAGCCATAGGTCAATGCCGCAGGTGTTGCCCGTCGTCACGGCCTTCCAGTTCAACGCGTCTTTGGATTGCGAGCGAAGTCCCCTGTCGAGGTTCCAGTTGTTGAACATTTCGGCCCGCGCGATCGCATTGCCATCAATCTTCAGCGACCCATCCCAGACGGTTGTGCGGGCCCGTCCGCGGTATTCGGCGCCCTCCATGGTGACACGGACGCGTCGGCCAAGGTCGTTGGCCGAGTACGGCCTTACCGTTTCAATGAGTTTGCGCCCGCTAAAGACATCGAGCCGCTCGACCGGTGCAGAGCCCACCACTTCGACCCGCAGTTCGGCACTCTCGTCGGCAACCCGTGCAATGTCCCCCATCATGAGCTTGCGCACCATCACGGTGTCTGCCGCAACAGCGTTTTCACCAGGCAGCTGCAAGGCGGCATCGGTTTCCGTTGCCACCGAAACATCGAGCAGAATACGGTTGCCCGTCGTGGCATAGTGATGCCGCCGGCGCATCGATTCAAAGATTGCATCGCGGTCAAGACGCGGAGCGAGAAAACAGGTGAGCCCGCCCTGGCTGCCAAAGAAACTGGCGCCGGGATATGAGGCTCCCGGCCGGCCCTTGTGTCCGTCCGAGTTGCCAACGATGCCGACCCTGAACCCTTTTTCGAAAGCGTCCCATACGATCCATTCGAACGTACCCCAATCCGAATGAACTTCGACGGCAGTCTCGAGAACATCGTCGTGTGCAAAGGTGATGTCCGCGTAGCGTCCCCCGACATGCGCCATCACCACACAATCCTTGCCCCTGAGCTTTTCAAATAAGCGATCTGCGGTGTGGGCGTCTGCCTCCTCGTCGACCATGTCGGTTGGGTCGGCGATCTGCGCATGGCTTGAGCGGTGGATGGTCTCCCCTTCGCGCCGGTAGTGGACATTGCGGTCCCCGCCAACGGCTGTGTTGGCGGACCATTCGTATCCCGGGATGCAGACGAATTCACCGGGCGTATCAAGCTCTGCAGTGACCCTGTTCAGCTCCTTCCAGAACGTGCCAGTAATCTGGAAGTCGTTGCCCTGGTGGCCCATCACGTCGAGGAAGGCGCGATCACGGCCGAACAAGAAGTATTCGCGCGCGGTGTTGGTTCCAAGCGTTTCGTTGGACTGTCCATGCGTGTCGCCCCAGAAATGGACAAGCTCCTGCGATGTGGCATCCGCTATCCCCCGCATGGGGTTTGAACAGCACAAAACCGTACCGGCACCGTCGCGCACCACGATCACCGCTTCACCGGGATCTTTGAATGCGAGCCCCTCGACCACGGCGGCGAAGTTGCCGGGTTGGCAGGTGAGAGTGTCAACAAGACCGTCGACTTTTAGCCCCTCACATGACAGATGCAACCTGTCGTTCATCTGGTCGGACGGGTTGCCCCAGGCGTCGTTCGCCTTGATGCGGAGCTTGAACGGCGCGCCGGTGCGAATGAGTGTTGGTGCCACGGCGTACCATTCGATGCCCGGTCCAGGTGCGATTCTGATCTTCGGGCTGACCGGCACTGCGACATAGTCGTAGGTCGCAATGACATCGGTGAAGACACGAAACTCAAACTCCTCTTCGCAGAAAGTCTGCATCCGGATGCCGGGTGAGCCTTCGCGGCGGTCTCCAAAGCGAATAGTTATCGTATCGCCGGGTGCCAGGAAGTGCTTCATGACGCCGATATATAGTGACCGGCTCCAAGGGCGGATGTTGCGTTTGAATTCCCAGCGGGATTCTAGAGTGGCGCCGTTCGAGGCTTCGATCGTGGTGTAGCCGGCGGCTGTCGGGTCATCGAATTGGACGGGTCCGAAGTCGGTGGCGAAACGGAATCCGATCTTGATCGAGCCGGTGTCGTCGAGGCCAAATTCACCAGCCGTGTAAACGAGTGTGAAGCTCTGGTAAGATCCCGCAGCGACGGGCCCGGATGGCTCCAGTGTGGCGCTCCCCATGAGCTCCGGTCGGTATTCGGAATAGGGCACGTGTTAATACTCCCTTCGGACATTTGACTGACCTGCCCGCCGGCTCGGCGCCGCCCCCACGCAGGCGCCGTCCGGCATTCGTGGCGGTTTCCCGCTGTAGGCTGTTATTCCTTAGGCAACGCCTCGATGCCCCGGGCTCCGGAGCGCTGCTGCAGACCGGTGCGCACAAGCGCGACGATGGTGATCAGCGTCACGGTCCAGAAGAACCAGGTGATGTAGCTGCGGAATAGGATTTGCACTTCACCATTCGACATCAGCATCGCCTGACGGAAGTTGTCTTCCAGCAGCGGCCCCAGAATGAACGCGATGAGGAATGGTGCCGCCGGCATGTCGTTGCGCATCATGAAATAGCCAAGCCAGCCCATGGTGAACATGACGATGATATCGAACACGTTGTTGTTGACGGCGTAGACGCCGAACACGCACAAAATGAGCACCGAAGGCATTAACACCGAGCGCGGCACGTCAACGATATAGCGGAACAACCGAACAGCCACGCTGCCGACGATCAGCAGCAGCACTGAGCTGACAATCAAGCCAAGAAACAGCGCGTAAACGATATTGGCATTGGCGACAAACATCATCGGGCCAGGCTGCAGTCCGTGCACCATGAACGCGCCGATGACAATCGCCGTGATAACGTCTCCGGGAACGCCGAGCGCCAGCAGCGGGATCAACGTCGCCCCGCACACACCGTTGTTGCCTGCTTCCGATGCTGCGACGCCCTCAATTTCGCCCTTGCCGAAGTTCTCTTTGTCGGGCGAGCGCCGTCGCGCCTCGCTGTAGGACAAGAAGGCCGCCGGTGCCGCGCCGATACCGGGGATACTGCCGAGGATAACGCCGATGAAGCTGCCGCGGATAATCGACCGGAAGCACTTACGATACTCTGCGAATGTTACATGCTGTTCGCCAAGCGCCCTGACCGTGCCCTCAGCCGCCCGCGGGTGCCAGACGTAGGCGAGAATCTCTGGTATCGCGAATAGCCCGATCAGAACCGCGATGAAGTTTAAACCACCCATCAGGTTGGGATCGTTGAGGTTGAACCGGTTCGTTCCGTAAACAAGGTCGAGCCCGACTGTCGCAAGCAGCAGGCCGCAGACCGCCGACAACAGCCCCTTTATGAGACTTTCCCCCGAGACACCGGCGATGATCGTCAAAGAGAACAAGATGAGCGTGAAGAACTCGGGCGGCCCAAAACTGAGTGCGAACGATGCTAGCCAACCCGCAAACAAAATGAGCGACAAGTTTGAAATGACGTCGGCTGTACATGAGGCGTAGAGTGCTATGCCGAGGGCTTTGCCGGCCTGCCCGTTTTCTGCCATCGGGTAGCCGTCGAGGATCGTCGCGCTCGATGCCGGCGTGCCGGGTGTCTTAATCAGAATTGCGGGAATCGATCCACCGAAGATTCCGCCCTTATAGACGCCCAGCAAAAGCAGAATGCCGGTAATAGGCTGCAGCGCGAACGTGAACGGCAAGGTCAAGGCGACTGCCATCGTCGCTGACATCCCGGGAATCGCGCCAGCGACCACGCCGATCACAATTCCTGACGCAAGAGCGAGAAAGCTCTCAAGGTTTGCGACCAGTGGCAATGCCGCGGCAAGATTATCGAGGAGGTTCATGGTAGCGTTAAAAACCTTCCTTGCGGCACGGAGACCCCGGCGACGTGGCTGAAGAATGCGTACAGCACCAGCGGCAGAACCACAGCGACGATAATGGATGTCAAAGGACGTGGAGTAACGACAATCAGCGCGAAGAGCGCGAATGTGATTGCGCTTGCCAGAACCATCCCGAGGATCGGTATGGTAATGACCAATCCCACCATGAGAATGGCCATGGCCAGCAGCCGTCCCCAGCCATAGATCAGTTCATCCTGTGTTTCCGTCACACGGGAAGTCTCGTCCAAACCGGCATCACTCGAACCGAACGCTCGGGTTGCCACAAGCGCCGCGCCCAAAACGACGATCATGTAGCCGACGATCGTCGGCCAGAAAGTGGGTGCCAGGACCAGCGCAGGCACATTGCTCGGCGACGAGACGAAGTAAGGGATCCCAATGGCGAGAAGCAGCACGCCAAAGGCAATGGTCCCAAGCCCGAGCCAAATGTCCTTGTTCATGAGATTCATACGCGACTCAACTCGCTGGGCGGGGTGGTGGATAGCCGGCCTCTTGCCGGTCTTGGGAGTGGTGCGGGCCCCATTTGGAGTTCTATGACGACCCGCAAAGAATGGCGGCCTTTAACCTATCGGCCGCCACTCTCTCTTCAGCAAATGGTCAACCCTCGACCCGCATGCCGAGATCGTCGACGAGTTTGCGGAAAACTTCATACTGGTTCTGGATGAAAGCTTTTGACTCGGTTGGGTCCATAAGCTGGATCACTGAACCACGCGCTGTCATCTTGTCGAGGAACCCCTTGTCGGAAACAGCATCTTTCAGCCAGCCACCCCACTTCTCCTTGACGTCATCCGGCAGCCCCTTGGGACCGGCGATGCCCGACCAGCCGACAAGCTGATGCAGGCTCGGCTTGCCGAGGTCCGCGGCCGTGGGTGCATCAAAACCCGGCACCGGCTCCTTGGTTGTGACCATCAGCGGGCGAAGCTGCTTGTTGGCTACGAAACTGGCTAGCGCTGAGGAGTTTGTGCAAATAAACGTTGCCGTACCCGCCAGTACTGCTGTCGCCGCCGCACCACCACCCTTAAGCGGAATGTGGATGAGGTCCTTCACGGGGTTCTCGACGCCGAACTCGCGTATCACCATGGCGCCGGCGATATGCAGCAACGATCCGACACCGGACGAGCTGTAGCTGACTGACTTCGGCTTGGCTTTGATCTTTGCCACCAGGTCTTCCATCGTCTTGATGTCAGAGTTGGCAGCGACAGCGCATGCAACCGGATTGATTTCGTAGACACCGACGAAGTCGAATTCATCCAGCTTGTATGGAAGCGTCGCCTTCATGGCCGGGTTAACCGTGTGCGAACCGACGCGGGCAATCATCATGGTGTAGCCGTCGGGGCCGGCGTTGCGCACCGACACCGTACCAGTCGCGCCGCCGGCACCTGTCCGGTTCACAGTGAGGATTGGCTGCGGGACCAGCTTCCCGAGCGGAACTGAAAGTGTCCGTCCGGAAATGTCCGTTGCTCCACCAGGACCATAAGGGATCACCATGGTGACCGGCCGCGACGGATATTCAGCCGCAGTCGCAATGGGCATAAGACCACCGACGCTAAGCGCGACGGCTGTAAGGCCAAGTAGGGCGGATCGTTGCGGCCCGCGCAATTTCCTACCAGTCATTTCGTCTCCTCCTGTGTTACAATTTTAAGGTTTCATTGATCCCAATGCCGTTTTTCACGGTCTCTTCTTGGCCGGAGATAGGTCCATCTCCAGACGGATAACATCACTTCGGTAGAGGGCTTCGGCAACGTAGGTGACATGCCCCTTGGTGTCCGCAACCAATCTTCGGACCCTCGCGATCGGGTTGGCAAGTGGAATATCAAGATTCTTGGCAGTCTCGGCATCAGCCACATCGATGCCGATCGACTGCCGGACTGTACAGATATCAAGGTTTTTCATCCCCGCCAGAACAGGAATGACGGTCGACCTGCGGAACACTTTTGGCGCGCGCATGTAGACCTCAGTAGACAGATAAAACTCAATGACGCAGAACGGCTCGTCGTTGCAGTAGTGCACACGCTTAATGTACTTGTACGCCCCGGTGGGCTCTCCGTCATCTTCGCGAAGCTTCGGCATCCGGTCCGAAGCCTCCACCAGCATTACGTGCACATCGAGCTTATCCAGCATCCCCACGAGCGACGGCCAGTCGGTCGGAAGCTTGAGCCAATGCAGGTCCCTGGGGTCGTTCTGGACCACCGTGCCGACACCCTGCCGGCGCAACACGAGGCCTTCAGATTCAAGCAGTCCGAGAGCCTGGCGCATGGTCTGCGTGGCTACTCCAAAGCGATCGGCAAGTTGGTTCATGGCGGGGAGCTTGGTTCCGACCGGCCAGGTGCCGGCCCCGATCTCATTACGCAAAGACGAGGCGATCTGCGTGTACAGCGGGATTGCACTTCGCTTGAGGTTCGCCACGGTAATCGTCCTTGCCGACATCGGATACTCGTATTGGGGTCATACATAAAACTGGATGTCTAGTCTTATGCGTTGACATCTGACTGCGGCGGTGCAGAGTCCGCAGGACCCCAAGGGATAAGAAACATGCACGAGAGCGTGGTCATTAGGCGCCTCGACGCGTTCGTCTACCGCTGTCCCACTGTTCGTCCGGTGGCGACATCTTTCGGCATCATGCGCGACCGGCCGGCCGTTTTTGTTCGCATCGAGGACAACGATGGCGGCTTCGGCTGGGGCGAGATTTTTGCCAATTGGCCCGCCGCGGGCGCCGAACATCGGGCCAATCTGCTGATGAAGGACATCGCGCAACTTGTCCTGGGCACGAGCGTGCAAGCACCCGGTGACCTGTTCCATAAACTCGAAGCGGAAACCCGCATTCGCGCCATTCAATGCGGTGAACTGGGCCCATTTCGTCAGGTGACCGCCGGGCTCGACATAGCTGTCTGGGATCTGTTTGCCCGCCGCTCCGGGCTGCCTTTGAGGAGGTTCATAAATAACGGCGCCGTTGACAGTGTTCCCGCCTATGCTAGCGGTATCGGGATAGGCGATGCCGAAGAATTGGTCGCCAAGGCGCGCGATAAGGGCTTCCTCGCCTACAAGGTGAAGGTTGGCTTCGATCTTGCGGCGGATGCGTCCGCCACCCGAACCCTCGCTCAGACGCTTCAGCCGGGCGAACGCGTTTTTGCGGATGCGAACCAGGCCTGGAACCTCGCGTCCGCCGAGGCTTTTGTTGGCCGATTGAGCGGATGCGATATTGGCTGGCTTGAAGAGCCGCTGCCAGTCGATGCTCCCGAAGACGACTGGCGCAAGCTTGCGGCCGCGAGTGGAATTTCCCTCGCCGGCGGCGAAAATATTGCCGGCTTTAGAGAGTTCAATTCCGCGATTAGAACCGGCGCGTTATCCGTCTATCAGCCCGACGTCGCCAAGTGGGGAGGCATCACCGGGTGCCACGACGTCGCCCGGCAGGTGATCACCGCGGGACACACCTATTGCCCACACTTTCTTGGCGGTGGCATTGGCCTGCAGGCGTCCGCACAGTTGCTTGCAGCCGTCGGTGGACCCGGTCTGCTTGAAGTCGATATCAATCCAAACCCGTTGCGCGACACACTCGCCGATACAAACAAGTCGGTGCGCGGCGGATGGTGGCACGTCAGCGATGCGCCGGGTCTCGGCATCGAGGAACTCCCAACCAGCATTGCCAAGTACGAAACGCTGAACGTCTCACAGAGCCTTTGATTAGAAAATAGGACCGCTATGAAGGTCAAGAAAGGAGCCAGGCCGTGAAGCTGTCACCAGAAGAGCAAGCAATGCTTGACGGCGAGCTAGGGCCGGCGCGCCAATGGGCGATCCAGCATCAACAGCAGGTCGGCCGCATGTTCGATGCTGACGACATGGTCGAAGTCGCTCAGGCGCACATGATGGCCGACCCGGAGTCGATCGGCGAAGCGGGCGTCGCCTTGTTTGAGCGGTTTGGCGAGTTGCCCGAAGCCGAACGCCGCGTCGCCATCCCCATGATCACCGATCCGCGCGGTGTTGATCTCACCTACTACCAGCCTCTCGGCCAGACCGAGGAAATGGCCGGACTGGAGCGCCGCTTCGTCGCCGCCTGCCGGAAACTCGGCATCCTGCTGACGGATACCTGCATTAACTACCAGACGATCATGCCGCCGGTTCAAGGTGAGCATGTAGCTTACGGCGACACCGGCGTGGTCATCTATTCCAACAGCGTCTGCGGCGCGCGTTCCAACTTCGAAGGCGGCCCGTCGGCGCTGGCCGCCGGACTGACCGGCCGGACACCGCGCTATGGCCTGCATCTTGACCGCCACCGGAAGGCGACCCGCCGTTTTGTCGTCCGCCAGCAACCCGATGGGCTCACAGGCTGGGGTGTGCTTGGCGCCGTCATTGGCCGCAAGTCTGGATCCTATTGGGCCGTGCCTACACTCGAGGGTATCGAGTGCGTGCCAAATTCCGATGAGATCAAACACATGGGCGCGGCCATGGCGAGTTACGGTTCGACGCCGCTGTTTCATATCGTCGGTATCACGCCAGAATGTCACGTGCTTTCAGACGTCGATGGGGACAAGCTCGCCCCCGAGGACATCACGGCAGCCGATATCGATGAACTTCGCAGGCCTTTCGGCGCCAAGGGCGAGAAGGTCGATGTCGTGGTGTTTGCTGCTCCGCAACTCTCCCTCGTGGAAATGCAGCAAGTTGCTGACCTGTGTCGCGGAAAGACGATCCACAAGGACACGGACCTCCTGGTCTGCACCCCACCCAGCGTTTACACCGACGCCGAGCGTATGGGCCTCATTGATCTGATCGAGAGCTTTGGCGCCAAAGTCCTTCAGGGCACCTGTTTCTATCAGCAATATGCGCGTGAAATCGGCGAGGCCAACGGCTGGAAACGTCTGTTGTCCAACTCCACGAAGATCGTAAACATTCTCGGTGGCTACGGCTATCAGCCGGCGCTCGCCTCGATGGAGGACTGCATCGCATCGGCCGTCTCCGGGGAGGTAGTTTGATGGAAAAAGAGCTGAAATGTCACGTCGGGATCGGAGGTGTTGTCGAAGGCGAAGCGCTTGTCGCTGACGACAACTTCTCCGCCCGCTATGACCTCGACCGCATCAAGGGAGTGTTTTCAAGGCCCAATCATGCGCTGGCAGGGCAGTCCTACAAGGACAAGATCCTCGTCTTCAACACCGCCAAGGGCGGCGTTGCCTCGGCCTGGATGCTGCACGAAATGACCTCACGCGGCATCGCACCAAAGGCAATACTTTTCAATGCCGCCAATACAATCCTCGCCCAGGGCGCCGCACTCGCCGGCATGGCCATGTGCGACCGGTTTGTCGATGGTGACATCACGAACCTCATCGAGACCGGCGATACTGTCACGGTCTACCCTGACGAAGGCCGTGTCGTCGTTGTAACCAGAGGAGCTTGACTTGGACCAAGCTGTCGAGGCGCTCGACGTGAAGGTTTGGCGCGGCAACGCCAAAGGCGGACGCTACCGCTCGTACGAGGTGCCGGCTCAACAAAGCCAAACCGTGCTCGACGTCGTCACCTGGATTCAGCAGAACGCCGAGCCGACACTGACTTACCGGTTCGCGTGCCGCGTCGGTATGTGCGGCTCCTGCGCCATGATGGTCAATGGTGAGCCAAGATGGACCTGCCGCACGCATGTCAAAAAGGTTCTCGAAGGCAGGCATCTTGAGATTGCGCCACTGCGCAACCTGCCAGTCATCAAAGATCTCGCCACCGATATGGCTGCGTTCTTTGACAAGTGGACCGGGGCCGAAGGCGTCTTCCACCCGACCGCAACGCGCGCCGACGCCATTGCTCCGATCTCTCCCGAGGAACCGGCGCGTGTGCTGGCCAACGAGGCGATCGAATGTATCAACTGCGCGGTCTGCTACGCGGCTTGCGATACAGTCACCGCCAACCCGGACTATCTCGGGCCGGCCGCGCTCAACCGCGCCTGGACTTTGCAAAACGATGAGCGCGACGGTGCCCATTCCAAGCGGCTTCGCGCCATTTCCAGGGGCGGCGGTTGCTTCAACTGCCATTCGCACCAAAGCTGCATGACTTATTGCCCCAACGAGCTCAACCCAACCGCATCGATCGCCGGATTAAAAAGGCTGGCGTCAACGTCGTTCTTCAAGGGAGGCAGGGATCGATGATTGGGCTGCGTCTCTATCTGGCCCAGCGCATAAGCGCCATGCTCATGGCCCCGCTGGTCCTCGGCCACATCGCAACGATGATCTACGCGGTGCAGAATGGCCTGTCCGCTGCAGAGATTCTCGAGAGGACCCAGGGCAGTTTCTGGTGGGGTGCGTTCTACGGGTTGTTTGTCGTCGCCGTTTCCATTCATGCCGCCATCGGGCTCCGGGCGATCGTCTGCGAGACTTTCAGTTTGACCGCCCGTTGGCTTGACCTGTTCACGTGGACCACAGGGTTCTTGCTTCTACTGCTGGGGGGCCGTGCTGTCGCGGCAGTCGTGCTATGATGTATGTAAAGCACCGCCGCGATACGCTACGGATCGCCTCTCTCATCCACCGGGTCTCTGGTCTCGCGCTGGCTTTGTTCCTGCCGCTCCATTTCTACGTTCTGGGCCTCGCCCTTAATGATGCGGCCGGTCTCGACTCCTTTCTCAGGTGGACCGACTATCCGTTGGTGAAATTCGCCGAGGCGGTCCTTGTCCTGCTTCTTTCGCTGCACCTGTTTGGCGGGCTGCGGCTATTGGCGGTGGAGTTTCTTCCCTGGTCGCCGCGACAGAAAGCTTATGCCGCCTCGGCGGCCGCCCTGTCGTTCTTTGTCTCTGTCGGTTTCTTCCTCAGCGCGGTGTGAAAACATGCTTGAACGTCACGATACCGACGTCCTGATTATCGGAGCTGGAGGAGCTGGGCTCTTCGCCGCCCTGCATGCCCAGAAGGCTGCACCCGACATCAAAGTCACGATCGCCGTGAAGGGCCTTCTCGGCAAATGCGGCTGCACGCGCATGGTTCAGGGAGGATACAACGTCGCGCTCGGCAGGGGCGACTCCGTCGAACGCCACTTCATGGACACCATCATCGGCGGCAAGTGGTTGCCCGATCAGGCGATGGCCTGGAAGCTGTGCGAGACAGCCGTCGTTCGTGTGCGCGAACTCGAAAACGAAATCGGCTGCTTCTTTGATCGCATGCCGGACGGAACGCTGCATCAGAAGGCCTTCGCCGGCCAGACCTACGACCGCACTGTTCACAAGGGTGATCTGACCGGCATCGAGATCATCAATCGCTTGATGGAGCAGGTTTTGGCCCGGCCCGTCGAACGCCTCGAAGAGCACCGTGCCCTGGCGCTGATCAAGTCGAAGTCCGGTGACGAACTCGCCGGTGTCCTGTTTGTCGATATGCGTCGCGGCGTTTTTCGCTTCGTACGTGCCAAGTCGGTTCTGCTGGCAACCGGCGGCGGTCCTACAATGTACCGCTATCACACGCCGTCGGGAGACAAATCAATGGATGGCCTTGCCATGGCGTTCCGCCTAGGCCTGCCGCTCCGCGACATGGAAATGGTTCAGTTCCACCCGACCGGATTGCTCGGTGGAGAGAACACGCGGATGACCGGAACGGTCCTCGAGGAAGGCCTGCGCGGGGCTGGCGGCCATCTTCTCGACGGCAACGGCCGCCGCTTCATGTTCGACTATGATGAGGGTGGCGAACGCGCAACGCGTGATATCGTCAGTCGCGCCATCTACGATGAGATGCGCAAGGGCAATACAACTCCGAATGGTGGTGTGTATATCGCCATGAGCCACTTGGGCCCCGATGACGTTCGCAAGAGATTCAAGGGAATGGTCAAACGCTGCGCCGATTGCGGCTTTGACCTTGCCGCCGGGCGTGTCGAAGTGGTGCCGACCGCGCACTATCTCATGGGCGGGCTGGTCGTCGATCCTGAAACGCGCACAGAGCTGTCCGGGCTCTATGTTGCCGGCGAAGACGCCGGCGGCGCGCATGGTTCGAACCGCCTCGGCGGCAACGGCGTCGCCAATTCGACGGTGTACGGAGGCGTCGCTGGCGACAACATGGCCGCCGATGTCACAAGTGCTACGGGCGATCATGCGCAAAACCGCCTGCGTGATCCCGATGAAGCCCAGATCGAAGCCGAAGTCGCCCGCGCACGTCTGCCCTTCAAACTCAAAGGAGGCAACGTGCATGAATTGCGCTTGCGGCTGATGGACCTGATGTGGGACGACGTCGGCGTTATGCGAACCGGCGACGGCATGCAGCGCGGCATGCGTAAGCTACAGGAATTGAAGGCCGAACTCCTGGAAACCGGGCTACCCGATGACGACATGGTGTTCAACATCACCTGGCACGATTGGCTCAACCTACAAAGTCTCATCGAGATTTCCGAGGTTATCGCCGGGGCCGCGCTGTCGCGGGAGAATTCACGTGGCGCCCACTTCCGTGAGGACTTCCCCGACAGCGGCGATCTCGAAACGTCATACTTCACGGTCGCCAGGCGAGCGGGGCAAGACGAGTTGGAAGTTTCCCGCCATCCCGTTGACTTCTCAATCATACGGCCCGGTGAAACTCTACTGAAGGACGAGCCCGAGACCCTTGTGACGGCGCGGGGCTAAGGAGAGCAAAATGATTGGTCTCGAAATCATTCAAAGCACGGCCATGACCTTAATGGACAAGGCCGCAATAGACATTCCGGACGACTACCTTTCAGGACTCAAGCGCGCCGCGCAAGTCGAGGATGGTGACCTGTCGTCCTTTGTCCTGCAGGCGATGCTGGAAAACTATGAAGCCGCGAAGCAGGATCGCCGCGCCATGTGCGGCGATACGGGTTGCCCGCGCTGGTATGTGAAGATGGCCAATGAGGCCCGTATCGAGGGCGGCCCGGTTGCGCTTGAAACCGCGCTGCGCCGTGCCACCGCGGACGCGACGAGGAACATCCCGTTGCGTCCCAACCGCGTCCATCCACTATGGCGCACCGACCACGACAATAACGTCGGCATCAATGCTCCCGAAATCGAATTCGCCTTCGAGCCCGAAGGCGATTGGATCGACCTGACGACGGTGCACAAAGGCGGTCTGTTTGGCACCGATTACCGCATGCTGTTTCCTTCCGACGGTATTGAAGGCATCAAGCGCTTCTACCTTGATAGCCTCGTTGCCTTCGGCAAGCGCGGACTGTCCTGCCAGCCAGCGATCATCGGAATTGGCCTCGGCGGTTCAAAAGATACCTGCATGGTGCTTGGCAAACGCGCCGCCTGTCTTCGCACCGTCGGTGACCGCAACCCCGATCCGCGCATGGCCGAATTGGAGCTTGAGTTCATCGAACTCGGCAACAGCATCGGCATGGGCGCGATGGGGTTCGTCGGCAAATCGATGGTCATCGATTGCCACATCGAGGCCGGCTACTGCCACACCGGCGGCATGCAGATGAGCGTCCACGCATTCTGCTTGTCTTCACGCAGGGCCTGCGCCCGCATCCACGCCAACGGATCGGTCGAATACCGGACGGATCCGCAATGGTTCACCCCCTATCAGCGCCGGGAGACGGTTGAATGGCCAGCGACAGTGCCTTCAAGAAAATCCGCTTAAAGACGGAGCCTGACGAAGCCGACTTGCGTCAGCTTGCGCTCGGCGATGTCGTCTACCTCGATGGCACCGTCTACACCGCCCGCGAAGGCGTCTATCGCCGCGCCGTAGAGGAGAGCGAGCCATTGCCGCTCGAGCTTCCAGCGGATAGCGGCACCAACTTCCATTGCTCGCCGGCCGCGAGCATCACTGATGATGGTGAGTTCAACATGGGCGCGGTAACCGCCACCGCTTCATTCCGTTTCTCCAAATGGATTGGCAAGTGGTTGGAGTTGTCCGGCGCCAAGCTGATCCTCGGCAAGGGCGGTATGAGCTCCAAGGACTACCGCGAGCACTTCGTTCCGCATGGCGCGGTTTATCTGACAACCGTCGGCTACGGCACCGGCGCGTTGCTTGGGCGCGGCGTAAAGCGGGTCAAGAACGTTTTCTGGCGCGAGGAACTTGGGCTTGCCCAGGCCATGTGGTTGATCGAGGTCGAAAACTTCGGCCCCTTCATCGTGGAGAGCGACCTCGACGGAAATAGCCTCTTTGATCGAGAGAACGCTAAGATCTCTAAAGGCCTTTCGAAGGTCTATGAAGGAACGAAACCCGCCGTTCTCAAGCGGTTTGGCGAAACCGACGACCGCAGCGACGAACTCATCTGATGGTGTCACTGCTTGGCAAATGAGAGCGACATGGACACAGCCATCTGGGCAATCATTTACGATCTGCCAATCAACGACAGCGACGAATACCTGAGCTGGTTCCACGAGCTCCATATTCCTGAGAAACTAGCTCGGCCCGGATACGAGTGGGCGGGACACTATCGGGTCCTATCGCCCGATGGCCATCCTGCATCATCACAAGGTGTCGAGTGTGAGCGCGGTTGCGCCGGCTACGTAGCGTTGTTCGGCGGCAGCGATACAAGCGTCTTCTTGAACCCGTCGCCCGCCCAGCTCAAACCGCGCCAGCCGGAACTGACCCGATCAATGATGGCCCGCCGCAGCGCCTCCCGAAGCTTTATTGCCACCGTGGAGTGGCGCTTCGAGGCGCAAACAAACGATGGGCGGCGCGCGCATGCCGCGATCGAACTGGCGTGCTGTGATGTCGCCCCCAATGATGAGGACTTTGGGGCGTGGTGCGTCCAGGAATTGAAGCCGGGCATGAACGTCGAAGGTTTCCAGTCGGGATGCAAGTTGCTCACCGTTTGCGGACCCGCAAAACATGCCACGCTAGCCGAGTTTTCCTCGTTCGAAGGCTGTCTTGCGTATCGGCGCCGTCAGACCGGTAGCGAATGGGCGGCCCGCGTGAACGGTTACCGCTCCGACCTGCTGGGCACACCGCTTGCTGCCGAGCGCGTATCGCCCGTCCTATAGCCAACTTGCTTGCTTACCATACTCCAGGGCCTAGTATCGGTATCGGCGTGACCGCTCGGCCCAATGACAACGATCCGTCCGAGGGCAACGCGTCTCGCCAATCTCTCGAAGAAGAAAATACGAGGCCAGAAGGTTGTTCGCAGCGCTAACCTATCTCGACATGTTCGCCATCGCGTGGTTCGCGCTCTGCTACTTCGGCTATGGCTGGGCGGTCCAACTCGGGCCACTCAAGGACCGTGAAGGATTAGTTGCAGCCATCCAACGGCGCCGGGTGCAGTGGATGCTTGCTGCCGCGAAACGCGATGTCCGCATTATGGATTCGCAGCTTCTCATGAATCTCTCCTCCGGTAACGCCTTCTTCGCATCAACGACGGTGCTTGTTCTTGGCGCCTTGACCGCCATGCTCGGAGCCGCCGACAACGTCAAGCACCGGCTCGAACAGCTGCCCTACGTGGTTGATGTTCCTCTGGTCGTCTGGGAGTTCAAAATCCTGTTCCTGATGGCGCTTGTCATTCGGGCTTTCTTCAAATTTGCCTGGGCATTCAGATTGACGCACTATCTCGGGACCATGCTCGGAGCCATGCCACCTTGGGAAGCAGACACTGCAGTCCAATGTGAGAGGCATGCAGCCAAGACCGCGCAGCTGGCCGGTATCACAGCGACACATTCAAATGATGGACTGAGGACGATCTATTTCGCCATTGCCGGGCTCGGATGGTTCCTGCACTCGATTGTTTTCATCATAGGATGCGGTTGGGTCTTGGCGATTGTCTATCGCCGCGAGTATGCCTCGCGCGCACTAATGGCCATCAAGGAAGACGAGGCCGAACAAGTTGGGCGGCGGGAATGATCGAGGCTCGTGTCGGCTGCCTCTGTACAAGTGAAAGGATGCCTGAATGTTGAAAGTCTGGGGTCGGGCGAACAGCTCCAATGTCGGCAAGGTGATGTGGTGCGTTGGTGAGCTTGGATTGGCCCACGAGAGGATTGATTGGGGAGGCAGTTTCGGCGGGAATGATGACTCCGGGTATCGTAAAATGAATCCAAACGGGCGCGTTCCGACACTTGAGGAAGACGACGGCTTCAGCCTCTGGGAGTCGGGCGCAATCATCAGGTATTTGTGCGCCAAGCACAGCTCAGGGACGCTCTATCCCAACGATTTGAGAGTGCGAGCTGAGGCGGAACAATGGATGGACTGGAGTTTGACCACCCTACACCCTTTCAATCCAGTGTTCATTGCCAACATGTTTGTCCTCCCACCTGAAAAGCGCGATCCGGACGCGATCGCCACTGCCGTCAAGAATACCGCGCCGCTTTTTGGCATCCTGGATCAGCACCTGGCGGACCGCACCTATCTTTGCGGGGATCAATTCACGATGGCAGACATTCCCGCCGGAACGCTGGCACACCGCTGGATTACCTTCGCTCCGGAACGGCCAAAGCACGCCAACCTAGAGGCCTGGTATGAAAGGTTGAAACAGCGTCCGGCTTACGTCCAGCACATCACCTCCATCACGCCTGGCCGCTAAAGCCGCACGGGCTGACCTAGCCTATGGGCCTATGCGCAATGCAGAAGTTCACGATCGCGGAGGCCCCTAGTTGAGGCTTCCGTCAAGACTTGAGGCCCCCGTGGGCAGCATCATCCTCTGCCTTCCGGGCGGCCCCAACAGACTCATTTCAGATTGAAACCCTTGCTTCTGATGAAGTCTCCGAAGTCTTGACGTTCGGGCACGCTATACTGGCGCGCCTTGTCTTCAGACCAGCCGTACAGGTCAGACGTTCCAAGTGTCTCTGACAAGCGCTGTTGCGGGTAGGGTTGCACGGTGTTCCTACGCGCATCATAGGCGTCGATCACCTCGCGTGAGGCTAGGTCGGCGTATCGGTCCTCGTGAACCGTCACGTTGAGCGGAAGCCTCATGCTGATGGAGGGCCTTTCTTCTGGGTAACCCACCGCCAACCCAGCGACTGGAAAAACATGATCCGGCAAGTTTAGCAAAGCACTGACCTCCGTGGCACGATTGCGTACGGCGCTGATCGGGCAGCAGCCAATACCTATGGCCTCCGCGGCGGTTGCAAACGCCGAAAGCGCGATACCCGCATCAACGGCTGCGTTGAAGAACGCGTCCAGATGGTCATTTTCAAAGGCATGTCCGCGCCACTCGTGGAGCTGCCTTTGGCGCCGGTTGTTTCCGCAAAAAACCAACAGAGCCGGTGCGCCCCTCACCCACGACTGTTCTGAAACAAGTTCAACAAGGCGCGCTTTTTGCTCTGCGTCGTTGATGATGATGATGTCGCGTTGCTGCAGGTCGCTCTTCGACGGAGAGGAAAGCGCAATGGCGCAGAGCATGCGGACAAGTTCGGCGCCGACAGGCTGCGCCTTGAACCGACGGCACGAACCGCGTCCGGCCATGGAGGCCACCAGCTCAAAGCTGTCGTTTGCAGCGAAGTCGGTAACCCGCTCCCCAAATCGCCTTTCTAGAGAGTCCGTGATTTGTTCTGCTGCAGAAGGCATGGATGTCTGACTCCGGGTTCCAGGCACACGGCCATACGGCGCCAACGCTCCGCGCTGGGATCGCTCGTAAGGACGGCACCTCAGTGGAGCCCGTTAATCACACAATAGGCGCGCCATATCCATAGCTGTAGGGGACCGGACCTGAGAACGCGACAACATCGCCATCTTCGAGGGCAGATTCCTCGTTGACCACGCCGCCTTGATAGAGGCCGGGTGTAATATCGCGCCCGTTCTTCAAGACAAGGAAGATTTCCGAAAGCGGAAGTCCGAACATCGTGATGAGGTCACCGACACACGCCCCCGCCGGTACTTCGATCTGCCGGCACAATCCCGGATGGCCGCTATATTTCGCCAGACTATTGAAGAAACGAGCCTCGATCTTGAGAATGATACCGCGACTATTGTGCCCAATTCCCGCACTGCTCATGAATCTTTTCCTTCTGCTGGCGCGGCGATACTACTCACCCGCGGCCTGGATTCCTTGACTTTGGTGAAGCTGACGATGAGCCTATCGGACTAGTACAAACCGTCAAAAGACGTGCCCGGCACATACGTCGTCTGAACAAAGAATGGCTGCTAGGCGGTGACCAAGAGGGATCACTAGCCTTCCAGGCTTCAGCCCGCTGTGCTAGCTTGCCGCAATCGTCATCCCGATGAACATGGCTAGTTTTTGCCGTTGGGTATCGAAGCGATGTCGACATGATGTAGTCGTCTGGGAGACTTGTCGTGCTGGAGCGAAGCGATCTCGCGATCGCCAGAGAAGCTGTGCTCTTCGCGAGCCTCCCCGAAGAGCTCGCGGATGCTATCCTGCAGCGCGCGACGACGAGGTCATACCAGCGCGGCGAAACGGTCTTTCTTCAAGGCGACCCGGCTGAGAGCATCTTCGTCGTTCTCGACGGGTGGATTAAACTCTTCCGGCTGACATCCACGGGCGCCGAGGCAGTGGTTGGCGTGTTCACCAAAGGGCGCAGTTTTGGCGAAGCGGTCGCATTTTCCGGCGGAGCGTATCCTGTTTCAGCAGAATCGGTGACGGACGGGCGGCTGCTACACGTGCGCGCCAGCATACTTTCCAACATGATGAGTGACCGCCCCGAAATCGCGACGGCCATTCTGTCTTCGGCATTCCGACACTTGCACGGGCTTGTGGCTCAGCTTGAGCAGCTCAAGGCGCACACCGGCGCACAGCGGGTCGCGGAGTTTCTGCTCGAGCTCTGCCAGCGTGAATGCGGCTCCTGCACAATCACGCTGCCATACGACAAGACACTGATCGCCGGGCGCCTTGGTATGCAGCCGCAAAGTCTCTCCAGAGCGTTCAATCGGCTCGAAGCACAGGGCGTCAAGGTTTCCCATAACCAAGCCATGATCGCCGATATTGAAAGACTGCGCGAGTACATGCTTCAGGACCGAAGTGCACCCTGGAGAAAGGCCGAATGAGCGAGCATTCGCCACTCCAAGCGGTACTGGCACGCATTGATGAAGCCAATGCGCAGGATCCCAATACAGAGCAGGCAGAGGAAACTGCCGAGCCCGCCGCGCTTCTCTATGGCAGGCGCATGTCCGCTGTGCTTGAGGAATTCGACCCGGGCGCCTCGGAGGAGCTACAGATCGCGGTGCGCGCGCAGCACATCGAGCGTTGGAAACGGCCCCGAAAGGACTATCCTGAGGGACGGGCAGGATATCTCACTTGGCGGCAGGATGCGGCCCAGTATCACGCGGATCGCATCAATGAGCTGATGCAACTCGAGGGCTGCGATGAACAAGTCCGCGAACGCGTCACAGCGCTTGTTTTAAAGCAGGCCATAAAGCGTGATGCAGAGGCGCAGACGTTGGAAGACGTCGCCTGCCTCGTCTTCATGCGCTGGTACTTTGCGGCCTTCGCCACCAAACACACACCCGAACAGCTCTTCCGGATCGTACAAAAAACCGCTCGCAAGATGTCCGCGGCGGGCCGAAGCGCGGCTTTGAAACTACCCTTGCCTGCCGAACTCGTACCGGCGATCACCGCTGCTGAATGACGTTAACGTCAGTGGTCCTCTCGGATGCCTGCGTGGATCTGTCGGGCAAGCCAGATCGCAGGCAGGATTCCAACCACCGCCCCCACCAGGCCGGCACCGATCAAGCCGGTGATGCCGAATGATGCAAGAGCGGGGATGGCCAGCGCGATGAACGCGAAATTGATACCCACAGCGGGGCCCATTAACGCGTAGCAGAACAACAAGAGCCACAACGGCGTTCGATGCTTGTCGGTGGTGTCACTTGTCATGACCGTCTCTCAAGGTCCTGTTGCAGACGCATAAAGTCCAAAGCTCAGCAGCAAGAAACCGCCGATTGCAAGATCGAAGGCCCGTGTCCAGAATCGCGAATTCCGAAGCTGCAAATAACGATTGAGAATAATCCGGGCCTTCAGTCCGGCCAACACGAGGACCCCAGCCGCAATAATCATGCGGCTGCGACCGGACATCTCGATAAAGGTTAAGGCCGTTGTCGACGCGCTCAAACCGACGAGCATCAACCAAGCCTCAATCATCGCCCTGGCGGTCATTCAATCACCTCAACAAATAGATGATCGGGAAAAGCAATACCCAGACAAGGTCGACCATGTGCCAAAAGGCGACCCCGGTTTCCATATTGCGGATGCTGTCGGCCCAGGCCACGAGGGCCAGGATCACGATTCCAGCGACCACGTGCGCGGCGTGGAAACCCGTGATGAGGTAGTAGAAGGTGAAGAACGGGCTTGTCTCGATCCCGATTCCGGCAGCGGCCTTGCTCCAGTACTCGCCCGCCTTCACGATCAGGAACACAACACCGAAAACACCCGCCGCGAAAAGCCAGCCTCGTGCGGTCTGGCGCCTGCCGTTTTCCCGCGCAACTACAGCGAGCGCCGCGCAAAGGCCGCTTGTAACCAGAACAATCGTGTTCACCGCACCTTCCGTGCGGTCAAGCAGAAGCTGATCGGCAGCAAACCCCTGGGGATCGCTCGCGCGCACAGCCAGGAAAGCGATCAAGGCGGCTCCAAAAACAAGAAGTTCACTGATGATCAATACCCACATCATCAGGTCGCCAGGCAACTCGCCGAGCACGCCCCAGCCGTCACGAGCTTGCGGATCGGAGGGCTGCTTGCGCAAAGTACCGCTCATCCTCCGACCAGGTGACGGTAGAGCTGCGGCAATGCAGCCGTAAGCTTCTCGGGGTGCGGAATGACAACGAACCCGCCGCGGCCGAATATCCGGCTGAAAGCAGCCTGCGCCTTGCTGTCGATGGTGACGCCAAACACCGACTGGCCGCGCCGTCGGGCCTCACGCACGGCCATCTGTGTATCCTCAATCCCGTGCCGGCCCTCATAGTGATCAAGATCATTGGGCTTGCCGTCGGTGAGCACCAGCAGCAGCCGGCGTTGACGCGGTCTTTGCCCAAGCTCATGCGAGACATGCCGGACCGCCGCGCCGAGCCGCGTGTAATGACCGGGCCGCAATCCCGCGATACGAGATTCAACCCGCGCACACATCGGTTCGTCAAAATCCTTGCACGACGATAAAAAAACGCGATCCCGCCGCAGTGATGAGAAGGCATTGATTGATGTTTCGTCACCGCACGACTCTAGCCCCCAGGCAAGCGCGATCAATGCTTCCCGTGCGATATCGATGACCTGGCGGCCCGCCACCCAGCTCTCGGTTGAACGAGACGCATCGAGAAGAATCGAAATCGCCAGATCACGTTCCTGGTTACGGCTTGATCGGTAGACCCGGTCGGAATGCTCTCCCGTCGCCGCAAGCTCGACGCGAGCCTCAACCGCCGCCTCAAGATCGATATCCTCGCCATCGATCTGCCGTGCGAGCTGCACCCTCTTCGGCCGCAGTGCTTCGAATTGTCGGCGGACACTGCGGATGCGCCGCCGTGTTTTTGCGCATTCCAGAAACTCCGGGATCTGCTCGGCGGGATCGGCCGGGCCGGCCAGCACGCGGCAGTAATCAGGCAGATAATCCTTCTTGCGGTGATCCCATTCGGGATAGACATGCCGGCCAGCAAGCCGCTCGAATTCCGCCTCCTCGGGCGACAAATCGAGATGCAGCCGTAAGCGTGCCCGTGCTTTCTGAGGAACCTGCGTCAGGCTGATTTCTTCGTGGTCGTCGGCGGCCTTCTTCGCGGTATCTTCGTCGTTGTCCTCAATCCGCCGGTTGAGGTTCAAGAATTCAGCCCAAGAGAAGATCGCCTCGAACTTGTGCAGTATCAGACTGTCCTTGCGAGAGGCCTGATCGGCACTCTTGCGCGCGGCCTTGAAGGTCCGCTCTTCATCCGCGTGCTGCGCCTGGCCATCTTCGGTCGTCTCGTCCTCCCGTGTGACCCGTAGCCGGTCCGCCAGGGGACGCAGGTCGGGCCACAGCGCCACCGGCATGAATGGCCGGTACCCACGCGGCGCCTTCAAACCTGTCAAGTCGCTGGCCTGACCATGGACGGCCGCCGCGATCGCAGCGGCAAGCGCATCCTTCGGAGGTGCATCTCCGAGCAGATGAAGAATCGCTGCCTCGACCGCAGCTTCGGTTCGCGGCAGCGATCGAGGCCGCCGCAACTGGCGGGTGACGGACGTCAGATTCGCGTAGACCCGTCTGAGACCTGGACACTCGGTGAGCGCGGCTCGTGTCATGCGCTGGCCGGACTGCAATGCACGGATGTCCGCGTGCAGCGCATCTTCTTCCGGGGTCGGCGGGTCAGCGAACGCCGACAGCGCCGCCAGCCAGAGATACACAGCCGAGTTTGCGTCGCGATGTGGAAGGCTGTCGATTCTGTCGGGCAGCCGCAGCGCCTCTCCGTCGAAACTTGGCCTGGCGATCCGTTCGGCCGATTGTCCGAGCGCCCGACGCTTCGACAGACGGTGGGGAGATTCTTGGAGGCTTGCCGCCCTGATCTCGACGTCGGGCCTGCCACCAAGGCCGCGATACAAGACGGCAAGGCGGTCGTGCATTTCATCAAGCGTGACCGCAGCCTCTTCGAATGCCGGCGGAGCATCGAGATGACTGGCATAAGCGTGCCAGATCTTTCCGACGCTTTCTTCGGGCTCCCAAAGCTCGAATTCGAACTGGCCCATAACTAGTTTATCCGTAGACGGCGGTAACGATATCGAGGAGGCCTTGTTTGATATCCGCGTCGTCGCTTAATGGTTCAATCAACGCTGTCTGCACAGCGCGTTCAATGGGCATGCCGGCATGGATCAGAGTTGCGCAATAGACGAGCAACCGGGTGGAAACACCCTCTTCCAGATCCTGCCCCTTCAAAGCTCTGAGTTTTCCGGCCAACCGCACAAGCGGCGCGACCTTCGCCTTAGCCAAACCGCTTTCGGCCGTCACGATATCAATCTCCCGGTCAGCAGGCGGGAAATCAAACTCGATTGCAAGAAACCGCTGTCGCGTTGAAGGCTTCAACGTCTTGAGAATGTTCTGATAGCCGGGATTGTATGAAGCAACCAGCATGAACTCCGGTCCAGCCTCTAAGACTTCCCCCGTGCGTTCGATCGGAAGTATGCGCCGGTCGTCGGTCAAAGGGTGCAGCACGACGGTAACGTCCTTGCGGGCTTCGACGACTTCGTCGAGGTAACAAATTGCCCCCTCGCGCACGGCTCGCGTCAGTGGACCGTCGACCCACTCCGTTTCACCACCCTTCAGCAGGTAACGGCCGATGAGATCGGCCGCTGAAAGGTCGTCATGGCACGCCACCGTGTAGAGTGGCCGCCCAAGCTGGGCGGCCATGTGCATCACGAAACGTGTCTTCCCGCACCCTGTCGGACCCTTCAGAAGCAGAGGCATTCTGTTGTTATAAGCGGCAAGGAAAATCTCGCGCTCGTCCGAGTTTGGGAGATAGAAGGGGGCGTCAGCCCCCTTCGTGTTCTCTGCTGCCTGCATAGGCCTACTCCGCCGGGGTCAATTCGGATTCCTTGCCGGCTTCGATAATCTCACCGCGCGGAACCAGTATGGCATAGACGAACAGGATGGCACCGATAACCACGGCAACTCCAGCCCCAAATCGCATGTAGTAGAACAACGCAAGTTGGTCCTGGACGGGCATGAAGTACTCACCCATGACGCGCTGCAAGTGCGTCTGGATCGTGCCAGCGAAGGTCAGTACGAAGGTCATGAACGCCATGCCGCCGGACATCAGCCAGAAGCTCGACATGTTAAGCACCTGATTGTAAGGATCTCGGTTCTTTAGGATCGGGAACGCATAGGTGAAGATCGCGAGGTTCAAGGAGACGTAGGCCCCGAAGAATGCCAGGTGGCCGTGAGCCGCCGTAATCTGCGTACCATGCGTGTAGTAGTTGACGCCATGCAGCGTGTGCATGAAGCCCCAGACACCGGCGCCGAAGAACGCAAGTGTCGTCGCTCCCAGTGACCACAACAGCGCAGCTTTATTGGGATGATCCCGGCGGCCCTTCCAGACCATGACAAAGCTAAACACCATCATTAGGAAGAACGGGATCACTTCGAGGCTTGAGAAGATCGAGCCAATCCACTGCCAGTAACCAGGCGTGCCGATCCAGTAGTAGTGGTGCCCTGTCCCCAGAATGCCGGTAAACAGCGCAGTGGCGACGATCACATAAAGCCACTTCTCGACAATCTCTCGATCCACGCCCGTCAGCTTCAGCATCAGGTACGCGAGGATTGACGCCATCACCAATTCCCAAACACCCTCGACCCACAAGTGTACGACGTACCACCAGTACATCTTGTCGAGGCTCAGGTTGTCTGGATTGTAAAGCGCGAACAAGAACAGCAGCGCGATTCCCCAAAGCCCGATCAGGAGCACATTGGTGATTGCTGTCTTACGCCCCTGCAGGACCGTCATTGAGATGTTGTAAAGGAAGATCAGTGCCGCAACGATGATGCCGAGCTTCACCCACAGCGGCTGCTCGAGAAATTCTCGCCCTCCTTTACCTAGAAAGAAGTTGCCGTTGAACAGGTCGAACACGTAGGTGACGACGACCCCGGCCGTGCCAAGGATGAGAATCGCTAACTGGATGTAGGCCAGCTGTTCCGAATGGATCTCACGTTCGGCTTCCTCCGGTATGATGAAGTATGCAGCACCGAAAAAGCCCAAGAGAAGCCACACGATCAATGAGTTCGTGTGCAGCATTCGCACGACGTTGAAGGGCAGGATTTCCGAGAGCGTGTTGGGTGAAATGTAAATCCATCCCGCCAGTAGGCCGCCCGTCACCTGCACGACAAAGAGGACCATCGCCGTCAGGAAGTAGGCGTAGGCGATTTGTTGACTTTGGTATTTCATGGCATTGGTCTCCGCGCGTTTCGATCAACCAGCATCGTTTGGCGGCCAGTCCTGGGTGTCAGTCTTGTCAGTCCAGATCAGGAAATTCGCGAGGTCGCGGATCTGCTCATCACTCAGGTTGAAGTTGGGCATCTGGCGCCGGCCCTCGACCCCTGTTGGCTGGGCTTCCATCCAGGTTTTTAGCGTGGTGAAGGCCTCTTCGGGTTCATCGAGAACCTCCCAGCGGGTCATGACGTTGCCGACTTCGGGCGCGTAGTAGGCCCCCTCACCGTGCAAGGTGTGGCAGTTGATGCAAGCGTATCTCTCCCAGACATGTTTGCCACGCGCGACCGAATCGGTAAGCGGCATGGCTGCTGTCGACGTGTTGACGATATGGAGATGGCTGTGGATGGTCAGGCCCACAAAAATCAGAATGAAAAACAGTGAGCCGCCATAGAAAATGTTGCGGGCCATTGTTTTTGTCATAACTTCGCGCATGGCCGTTAGCCTCCTTGAGACGGGCGATGATGCGGCGCATTCTTGCCTGAGCTTTCAGATGGCCGCTTAACGAAAGGCAAGTGCGATAAGCTTTTCGCGATGAACGTCTGGACAAGGTTGGTTAGGTAGCCACGGAAGCAAGCGCTGCTGCCCGCTGGGATAATCAGCAGCGGCGAGGCGTTCCATGTCGCCCGAACCCGACAGCAGCCCTCTTCGGGAGCATTGTCCAGCCGGGCGCCGATTGGTTCATCAAGTGCTTATTGGAGCTACCGCGCAATCGGCTTTGGCGTTGTTCCAACTGGCGTTTCAGCGCCGCCGGGGCCGTGCTTGGGCGGAACCTCAGGGTCCGCTTGCAGTCTTGGTGACGTTAACATCGGTGCATACACACAAATAAAAATGCCAAACACCGCAACCCAAAGTGCCCCTGCCACGAACATCACCGAGAAGTAGCTGTCAGGCAGGATAACAACGCCAAACGAGCGCACGACCGCAGCCAGCGCCATCACAGCATAACCAATGGCGATTGGCTTTGGCACAACGAGCGGCCGGCCGGTATGTCCCAATATGGCACGGCTCATCACGGCAAGCGTCATGCCGCCGATCGCGCCGACACCCAGGACGTGGACGGCCGCCGCCTTGCTGAGACCGAGGTCGGCCCAGTGCAGCGCGAGGGCGGCATAACCGGCGACCAGCATTCCGAACCCGAGATGCAGGCTCCATAGGATCGGCTGGTCCAGCACCGCCCACGTCCGCCAGCCGGAAAGTCGCATCCCGTTGCTGACGGCGGCAACGCCCGCGATCGCTGCAAGCAGACGCGGGTCCGGGTTGAACGGGATCAGCAACACAAGAAGAATGGCACTTCCAATGCCCAGCGCTTCGCGCCATGCGTGCGTCACCGGCAAGTCGGTCTCCTGCCCTAGGCGCAGCAGTGCATTCCGCGTGAACGCCGGCGTTACCCTTCCACCGAGTACGGCAATAAGGGCCGACAGACCCAATAGGCCGACGTGCAGGCCGTTCGTAGCCGTGTTCTCGAGCGCACCCGTCCAGTCCAGATGCACCAGGACGTTTCCAACAAACAGGATAGACAGCAGCCCAATAAACATCATGTTCTGCGGCTTTGGGCGTTTGAGAAGATTGAGCAGAATCTTGACCGACAAAGCGGGAATGAAAGCAATGTCGATAACCATCACAAGCGGCGCTGGAACTGTGCTTGAGAAGAACACAGCCAAACGCCCGGCGACCCACAGTGCGGCGATCGCTGAAATAAAGGTTGTCCGGCTCGGTGGTGCACCCGTCCAACTTGGAACGGCGGTCAGCAGGAACCCCGCGACGACAGCTGCCCCGTAGCCAAAGAGCAGTTCATGTGCGTGCCATTGATGCGGCGGGGGTGAGAACGGCACATCAGTTAGTGCGGCACCAGCTGCGTGGATCGCCAGCCAGCCGATCCAAATGAGCATCGATAAGGTGCTGAAGATCGCGGCTGCAAGAAAGAAGAAGCGGAATCCTTCTTGAAGAACAATCGGCCCGCGGGTGTTTGTTTTATCGGTGGTCACGATGCGTCAGTTCACCCCGTCAATGAGAGGTCGCCGAAACGACGAATGCGTCCCTTACGATCTCGGCCGATGACGGTAACATCACCGATCGTCGAAGCAAGGTCGGCGACGGCTTCGAGGGGGAGGACTGCGAACGCCGTGGATAGCGTGTCTGCGGTCTGCGCGTCTGCGGCGAATACAGAAATGCTCTGCCAGTAGCGCGGGCTTTCGCCGGTCCGTGGATCAATCAAATGATGCCGTCGACCCTTAGAATCGAACAACAGCGACTTCGGCTCACTGGTCGCGATCGCAACTTCAGCGACGGAGACCGCTGCCTTGGCAGCGGGTATGCCGACGGCTCGCCGCTTGCGTCCAGGCAGACGCAGTTCACCCGCATCAACAACGACGTCGACGAAGCCATGATTGACCAGGATTTCCGTAACCCGGTCCGCAATACGGCCCTGTGCGATACCGTTGAGTGTCAGAGCGCTTCCCTGTTCGATGCCGACGCTGTTCTCCGCGAACGTGATCTCCGTTCCAGCGGTCTTGATCAGTTCGCGGGATGGATCACGACCAGCTGCCGCCGCCTCCCACAACCGCTGGACGGTCGGATCGAATGCTCCTTCCGTCTTAAGACGCCAGTCTAAAGCCGAACGCAATAATTCCGTTAAGTCGCGAGAAGGAGAGTTCAGAACCTGATCGCGATTCAGCAGGCTGAGTTCTGACGTCTCCTTATGCAAAGAAAAGATTCTCTCAAGCCGTGCGATCTCCAGCGCGGCCGCGTCTAGCGCGCGGCGAGCTGCCTCCTCGTCCGCCCCATACAAAGAGACCTTTGCTTCACCGCCAAGCGCCGAACCGAGCCAGACAAAGCCAGGTGTTTCGTCGCCGGTTGCGATAAATGCCGCGACGCCTCCCACCGCGCTCGCAGCGGCGGCTGAGACGATGAAGTGCCGGCGTGTCAATCTCATGGTTGGCCATTTCTATTCGGCATGGTCGATCACCGTGCTGATGATCTTGCGGGCTGGCCCGTATTAGCGACTTTGCGAATGGCCCTGCGCTCCATAGCGTTTACGCACAGCATGAAGCTTGATGACTCGCGGCAGCAAAGAGCAGTCTGCCAAGGTCGCAACATTACATCTAAGAAATCGCATCTTTTTTCGGAGCGCTGTCTAACAAAAGTCAAGTCGTGCGCGCGTTGGCAATGCCTAGATGAGCACCGTTATGCCAAACGCTTAGCAAGAGGAACGACGATGATTGGTAAAACGCATCGCAGCTTCGTAGTGAGCTTGGCCACGGGTGCCGCCTTGTTGGGCGCGGTAACTGCGGCACAGGCTCAAGACGACAAGCTGGCGCCCGTGCCGGAAATGTCGAAGGAAGCATTTGAGGAATCCAAGACACTATATTTCCAGCGCTGCGCGGGTTGTCATGGCGTGTTGCGCAAGGGTGCAACGGGCAAGAGCCTGCTTCCCGACGAAACACGCAAACTAGGTCAAAAGCGCCTTGAAAAGATCATCACGCTGGGCACCGAAGGCGGGATGAACAACTTCGACGACATTCTAACCAAGGACCAGATCAAGAACCTCGCAAGCTACATTCAAAACGAAGCGCCGGTTCCGCCGGAAATGTCGCTTACGATGATGAAGGAACGCCGCAAGGTCTACGTGGATCCCAAAGATTACCCAGATAAACCCTTGCATGGGCGTAATTGGGAGAACTTCTTCCTCGTCATCGAGCGTGATGTCGGCAAGGTCGCCATCGTCGACGGTGACAAGCATGAAGTCATCGCACATGTCCCGACAGGTTATGCGGTACACGTCCTGAAAGGCACTGAGCATCACAAGAAGGACAAAACCGCGACCCCAGGCCGCTTCTGGTACACGATGGGTCGTGACGGCAAGCTCACCAAAATTGATTTGTGGCAGATGCCCGAAAATATGCGCGTGGCGGAAGTCCAAGTTGCCTACGATGCTCGCGATGTCGCGGTATCTGGTGATGGCAAGTATGTGATCGGTGGCGGGTATTGGCCGCCGCACTTCGTGATCGTCAGGTCGGAAGACATGATGCCGATGAAGGTGATCTCCACACGTGGCGTCAATGTCGATGGTGACTACGTCAACGAAAGCCGCGTGGCTGCCGTCTACACGACTCCGAATGAGTCGAGCTTCCTGGTTTCGGCAAAAGAACTCGGGCAGATGTGGCAGGTCGACTATACTGACCTCGACAACCTGCGCATCACGCAGATGAACACCGCGAAGTTCTTGCATGATGGGTTCTTTGATCCTACCGGCCGCTACTTTCAGATCGCTGCCAACGCCTCCAACAAGATGGTCATTGTCGACAGTGAGGATTGGAAAGCGGAAGCTCTGATTGACGTCGGCAAGCTACCGCATCCGGGGCCAGGTGCGAACTGGGTCGATGACAAATGCGGGCCCGTTGGTGGGACGACCCACCTGGGTGAAGGCAAAGTCGCTGTTTGGGGTAATGATCCCGAAAAGCATGCCGATCAAGCCTGGAAGGTTTGCTATAATGTAGAATCTGACGGCCCAGGCCTGTTCATCAGAACGCACCCGAATTCGCCTTACGTCATTTTCGATCAGACCAAGCATCCCGAGCCAGAAGTTCAGCAGGCCGTGCAAGTGCTGGATAAGAAGACCCGGGAGATCGTCAAGACGCTTGTGCCGACCGAGGACGAAGGCAAGGTTGCAGTTCATATCGAATTCAACAAGGACGGCAGCGAGTTCTGGGTCTCCGTTTGGAACCGCAAAGACAGCCTGAAACCAAACGGCGAAATCGTTGTCTACGATTCCAAGACGCTGGAAGAGAAGAAGCGCATCAAGGGCCTCTTTGCTCCAACCGGAAAATTCAACGTCTACAATCGTACGCATCACGTCACATAACGTGACCGAAGCTGAACGGGCGGGCGGCAGCTAATGCCGCCCGCCTGTGGCCCCTACCCCTCTTTTTGAATTCTATCCCGCGAAGGTCCGTTGATCGGGACCGATGGCACCAGGAGCAGACACATGGCATCGGACGATAAGGGCAACGGCCCAAGCACTGGCACCGCGTCAGACAAACCAACTTGGCGTAAGGTGACCCTGTGGGGGGTTCCATTGGCGGCTGCCGCAGTCTTCTTTGTTGGCGGCATCATCTTCTGGGGTGGCTTCAACACCGCCATGGAAGCGACCAACACGATGCCATTTTGCATCTCCTGTCACGAGATGAAGGACAACGTCTACAAGGAATACCGGACAACAATCCACTATCAGAACAGGACCGGTGTTCAGGCGAAATGCTCGGACTGCCATGTTCCTGATCCTTGGTTCCATAAGGTCGTTCGCAAGATTCAGGCCTCCAACGAAGTCTTTCACCATCTCCTTGGCAGCATCGATACGCCTGAAAAATTCGATAAGAAGCGACTCAAGCTGGCCAAAAATGTTTGGCACCAGATGAAGGCGACAGACAGCCGCGAATGCCGCAACTGTCACACCCTTGAATCGATGAACCCAGAGTTCCAGCGCCCGCGTGCGCGCAAGCAGCATCTGGCTGCCATGAAGGCCGGTAATACGTGCATCGATTGCCACAAGGGCATTGCTCATAAGAGTGTTCGCGAAAAACTCACTGATGAGGAACTCGAGAAACTCGAAGCGCCATTGCAAGCCGATGTGAAGAAGATTCCCGAGACCTACATCGCAGGCCTCAAACGCATTGAGGCGCGCGAAGCCAAGGAAGAGGCAAAAGCCCAAGAAGCAAAAGCAGCCGCGGACGCCGCGGTTGCCGCACGCATCAAGAGCGCCGTCGCAGTGGCTACAAAGAAACTGGAAGACCAGTTTGCTGCAGCCAAGACCGAAGCGAGCGCATCTTCCGATACGAAGTCAGAGACCAAGGTTGCTGCGGGCGCCACGGCCACGCCGGGCGGCGCGTCAGAGAGTGCTGGCAGCAGCGCCGGTGGTGCAATCGACTGGTCCGGAATTGAATCAAAAACGGTCACGCTCTTCTATCCTGGGCAGGCCTCCTTCGAATGGGTCCAGAACGGTCGTGACCATGGTGGAGCGCGCGCATTCAGGAAGGCGGGCGACCGGTGTGCGGAGTGCCACGCCAAAGAAGTCAAGGACATGGGCGCAAAGATCGTATCCGGTGAGAAGGCCGAAGCCACGCCGATACCGAACAAGCGCGCTTTCGTCGACGTTGACGTGCAGTCCGCCTACGACTCCGAAAACATCTACTTCCGCTTCAAGTGGCAAAACGGAGCCCACACGCCGGTGCCGTTTGTCGAAGGCGGCAAGATGGACCCGGCCAATGAAACGAAACTCGCCATTATGTTTGCGGGTGACGGCGTCGAGTATGGCGAACAGGCCGGGTGTTGGGTTTCATGCCACAACGATAGCCGCTACATGCCCGACGCGCCGAAGCCCGAGGCATTGGCAGCGAGCCCGGCTAAAGACGTAATCGACATGAAGGAAGGCCTCACAAAGTACCTTGGAGAGAGCCGTACCAAGATCGAGATCAGAGGCCGCGGAGGTAAACCGCGTGGAGGCGGCGACAAACTAAAGTCAGCCGATGAACTGGCCGAACTGAAGAACAAAGGAGCCTTCATGGACCTCCTGCGATATCGCTCCGGCGAATCCGCCGAAAACGGAGCAATCATGGCGGAGCGGAAAATGTCGGGCGGTGTTGAGACGACGGCGACTGGCAAACGTGAAGGCGATACCTGGACAGTCGTCATTAGCCGGCCGTTGAAGTCGGACAAACCGGGCGACATCAGCATTGAACCAGGCAAGCTCTACACGATGAGCATAGCCCTTCATGACGATTACACGTCCGCCCGTTTCCATCACGTTTCGCTGGAAATGCGATTTGGCATCGAAGCGGCGGATGCCGAGATCGTCGCCGTGAAACAGTAAAGGGACTATGCGCCGTACAGGCTCGTGTCGGCATTGAGGAGAAACTGAGCATGTCAGCTCTCGATCTGAAAGCCCTCACCGCATCGGCATGTGCCGTCATTGCCCTGGGACTGGTCGCTTCCCCGAACGCGTCTGCTGCGACGGACGAGGAAAAAGCCAAGGTCTGCAAAAAGGCGGACGAGCGCTACAAGAAGCTCTACGGCAAGTCGATGGCCGAAGAGCCGGTGCAGATTATCGCAATGTACAAATATACATTCTGTCCTCCGAAACTCGACGTAAAACGCGGCAGCAAGGTGCGGTTTATCAACCTCGACAAGCGCACCAGCCACAGCTTCTGGTTCCGTGATGCTGGCAAGCCAGAGTCCGAGCGTTACTTCAGTGGCGAGGGTGCTGAGATCGAGATCGATCTAGAGCCCGGCAAACACAGGGTCTTGTGCGGACCACATCATGAAAGAGAGGGAATGATCGGCGAGATCACGGTCACGCCGTAGTGAGGGGCCGGCAGGTGCTTCCTGCGCGGGCCAAGACAAGTCGTTGGATGCCGGCGAGTTTGCCTCGCTTCAAAGAACCTAAGCAGCCCAATCACATAGACAAAGAGCATATTCATGTACAGACCGCCGAACTTACGGGATAACGCATCGGGAATACCGACCGGTTTCGTCTACCTCGTTGGTGCCGGTCCCGGTGACCCGGATCTGTTGACGATGAAGGCCGCAAGACTTCTGGCGGCAGCCGAGGTTGTCGTTTTCGACAGGCTGGTTTCCGATGCAGTGCTGTCGCTAGCTAATCCGCAGGCACGGATGATCGCGGTCGGAAAACAGCCAAAACGCCACCCCGTGCCGCAGGAAGAAATCAACGCCATCCTAATAGAACAAGCGCGGGCAGGGCGCATCACCGTCCGCCTGAAGGGCGGCGACCCTTTCATCTTCGGCCGCGGCTCCGAAGAAGCTCTGGCGCTGAGGTCCGCCGGCATCCCTTGTGAAGTCGTCCCCGGCATTACCGCCGCGCAGGGCTGCGCCGCCAGCATTGGCATCCCGCTCACCCATCGCGGACTTGCATCCGGTGTTCGTTTGGTCACCGGACATTGCCGGCACGATCAGCCCCTCGACTTCGACTGGAAGGGGCTCGCCGATCCAGAGACCACACTCGTCGTCTACATGGGTGCAGCCAACATCGCAGAGATTGCCACCAGCCTCACGTCGGCAGGTCTACCGAGATCAACCCCCGTCCTGGCCGTCAATAATGGTACGACGCCCCGCGAACGTCGCGTTGTCTCCGACCTCGGCACGGTGACTTCCGCGATCGCGGCTGCCGACTTCCAGGGCCCCATATTGTTCATCATCGGCGCCGTTGTTTCACTTTATGCGAACGGGGACATCTGCCCCGTCGTGTACCAGGCGCTGGCATTGGCGTCGGCCCAGCACGAGGCGGTTTTTCATGCCTAGCACTTTGGCTCGGGGGATCATCTTCCTGGCGTTTATTACGATGGCGACAGCCCATTCAGCCGTCGCCGAGCCACTCTCGCCAGGCCGCGCCAACGAGCTCGAGCGCCTCGTCCGGCAGGATTGCGGATCCTGCCACGGGATGACGCTGAAGGGCGGGCTCGGCCCTGATATCCGCGCCATGGCTCTAAGCGGATCCGATCCTGAAACGATTGCGCAAATCATTCTCGATGGTGTGCCGGGCACACCCATGCCGCCGTGGCGCCCGCTGATGAGCGAGGCTGACGCTCGTTGGATTGCAAACTATCTCTTGAAGGAAACGGATCGATGAAAGTCTTCTCGACCGGGCTTTTGATCCTTGCATTGGGGACGGTAATCGCCGGATCGCTGTTCGCACGGGAGCCGTCTTTGCGCGGAACCGGTGACCTGGGCATCGTCATCGAGCGGGCAACCGGCTCATTACTTATCATCGACTCAACAACCCGCACGGCCATCAACCGCGTCGACGGACTAGGCGATCTTTCCCATGCATCAGCCGTATTCTCACGTGACGCGCGCTTTGCGTTCATATTCGGACGCGACGGCGGTCTCACCAAAGTCGACTTGCTGACAGGCACGGTAGCCAAGCGTATCGTGCAGGCCGGCAACGCGATCGGGGGCGCAATCTCCGATGATGGAACCCTCGTTGCGGTCTCAAACTATGAGCCTGGCGGCATTCGCGTATTTGATGCCGAGACGCTAGAGCCGGTTGCAGAGATCCCCGCCGAATGGTCCGAAGGACGCTCCAAGACAGTCGGTCTCGTGGACGCTCCCGGAAGGAAGTTCGTGTTCACACTCTGGGACGCCGGCGAGACGTGGATCGCTGATTTTTCCAAGGGCAGACAACCTCAAATCACCAAGTTCCAAGGTATCGGTGATCGTCCCTACGACGCCCTCATCACAGCCGACGGTCGCCATTACGTCGCCGGCCTCTACGGTGAGGACGGCCTCGCGTTGATGGACCTTTGGGACGAGCCAATCGAGCCGCGGCGCATTCTCAAAGATTACGGCCGCGGAGAGGAAAAGCTGCCGGTCTACAAGATGCCCCACTTGGAAGGATGGGCCCTTGCAGGTGATCGTTTCGTTCTGCCCGCCGTTGGCCGTCACGAAGTTCTCTGGGTCGACAGGCGCGGTTTCAAGGAGGCCGGACGCACAAAGGTGCATGGACAGCCGGTTTTCGCCGTGGCGCGCCCTGATGGCCGTCACGTCTGGGTTAACTTCGCTCACCCCGACAATGACACCATTCAGGTAATCGACTCCCAGACAGGGAACATCATCAAACAGTGGAAGCCTGGCCCGGCGGTCCTGCACATGGAGTTTACCGCGCGTGGTCACGAAGTCTGGGTGTCGGTCCGTGATAGCGACATGGTGCAAGTCTATGACGCACGGACTTTTGCGAGGAAGGCTGAAATTCCGGCCAAAAGCCCGAGTGGAATTTTCCTGACATCCCGCGCGCATCGAACAGGGTTGTAAGACATGGAACGCAACGTTCGTGACCTGGTGGACGTGCAGTTGCTGGAAAACTGGCAACGCGGTCTACCCATCGTTCGCAGACCCTTTGCGGTCATTGCAGAGAGTCTGGGATGCGATGAGTCAGAGATTATCGAACGACTCGGCAGGCTCCGGACATCAGGCATCATCGCCCGGGTCGGTGGGGTCGTGCGGCCCAACACCTTGGGCGCAAGTACACTCGCCGCGCTGGCTGCTCCGGATTTCGAAGTTGAAGACGTCGCAGAGCAAATCGCTGCTGAACCTGGAATCAATCACGTCTACCTGCGCGAGAACAATTGGAATATCTGGTTCGTCGCGACAGGGCCGGACCGCGAAAGTGTTGAAGCGACTTTGCAGCGGGTCGGCAAGAAGACCGGCCTGCATGTGCTCGATTTGCGGCTGGAGAAGCCATACCACATCGATCTTGGTTTTACCCTGACCGGTTGCAAGGCCGCGGATCACGACGTTGCTCCAACGGCGGACCGCGAGCCGTTCGACCGTCGTCCCGGAGATCGCCAGCTTGCACAATGCCTGACCAGAGGACTGCCGCTCGTACCCCGTCCCTTCGAGGAACTCGCGGTGCAGCTGGGCCAGCGTGAGGAGCACGTCATCCAGCGCATCAAAGAGTTATGCGACCTCGGTGTCTTCCCCAGGATTGGCGTCATCGTCCGGCACCGGGCGCTGGGCTGGTGCTCCAACGCGATGGTTGTTTGGGACGTCACGCCAAAGGACGTTGACCGCGCAGGTGAAGCTCTGGCCGCTGCTCCCGGCGTCAATCTATGCTACCGACGCACCCGTCATTCGCGCGATTGGCCTTACAACCTGTACTGCATGATCCACGCGAAAACGCGCGAAGAAGCGCTCGAGCTGCTGGGCAAGGCATCCGCGTCCGCCGGGCTCGATAACTGTCCGCGCAAGATTCTCTTTTCCCTGCGCTGTTTCAAACAGACCGGTGCCATGGTCGCACCCAGCGAAGAGGCCGCGTGATGTTGATGAGAGCCGCGGAAACCACGATCGACCTCGATGATCTTGACCGCAAGATCATCAACCACCTGCAGGAGGGGTTTCCGCTCGTTCCCAATCCCTTCGCAAGGGCCGCCATCCAGATCGGCTGCACCGAACAGGATCTTATCGAACGCGTCACGAAGCTGCGCGAAGAAGGAATCATAACGCGGTTTGGTCCCTTCCTTGATGCCGCTGCGCTAGGTGGCGCGTTCTGCTTGTGCGCGATGAATGTGCCAAGCGAGCGTCTCGAAGAGGTCGCGGAAATCGTCAACGGCCACCCAGAGGTCGCCCACAACTACGAACGTGTCCACGCATTCAACATGTGGTTTGTGCTAGCCACCGAGACCGCGGAGGAAATCAGTGCAACTGCGGATTTGATCGAGCGGGAGACAGGACTTGCTGTCGCGCTTTTCCCAAAACTCGAAGAGTATTTCATCGGCTTCAAGGTGGTTGCCTGAACATGACAACAGCCATCAACACACTCGACCCAATCGACCGCAAGCTCATCGAAGCGACTCAGGCCGGGCTGCCCATCGCTCATCGCCCTTATGCTGAAATCGCGCGCCGGCTTGATCTGTCGGAGGCTGATGTAATTGCACGCTTCGAGGACCTTATCCGCCGTGGTGTCATTCGGCGCATTGCCGCCGCTCCAAATCACTACGCTCTTGGCATGACGGCGAACGGAATGACCGTTTGGGATATCGAAGACAAAGCCGTTTCCGAGATCGGACGACTTGTCGGCGCGCTTGATTTTGTTTCGCATTGCTATCAACGGCCACGCGCCCTGCCGGAGTGGCCCTACAACCTCTTTGCGATGGTGCATGGCAAGACCCGCAGCGAGGTGGAAGTCAAACGCGCTGAGATCGCGCTGCTCATCGGTGCCAGGAGCCGTGGTTCGGACATCCTCTATTCCAAGCGGATTTTGAAGAAGACGGGATTGCGATTGTCCCGAAACGGAGGCTGAAAGCATGTTCCGCCTATCACACTATATGCAGCAGCTCGTCAGCCCGACGCCTCCGCGTCGACGCACCGGGTCAGTTCGCCCTGTGGTGATCTGGAACCTCACCCGCCGCTGCAATTTGAAGTGCCGGCACTGTTACGCGGTTGCTGCTGACCACCATTTCCCCGGAGAACTGACCAGTACGGAAGCGATTGCCGTGCTGGACGATCTGGCGGCGTTTCGCATCCCGGCGCTGATCCTGTCAGGCGGCGAGCCGCTGTCGCGTCCCGACACCTTGAATCTTGCAGAGCGTGCCAAGTCGCATGGTCTCTACACCGCGCTATCGACAAATGGAACGCCGATCGACGGCCGGCATGCCGATCAGATTGCGGACGTCGGATTTGACTACGTTGGCATCAGTCTTGACGGCATTGGCGCAACCAACGACTGGTTCCGTGGTCAAAAGGGTGCCTTTGATGCCGCCCTCGCAGGTGTGCGCGCCTGCAAGAAGAGGGGCATAAAGGTCGGCCTGCGCTTCACAATGACAACCGACAACGCCGAGCAGTTGCCCGAGCTGCTCAAGCTGGCAAAGGACGAGGGGGTCGAGAAGTTCTACCTCTCGCACCTCGTTTATGCCGGTCGCGGTAATAAGCATCGTTGCGACGATACGGATTGGACCGTAACGCGGGCTGGCGTTGACCTGCTGATCGAACGAGCCTGGCAAGCAGCCCAGAACGGCGAAAACTTCGAAATCGTCACCGGAAACAACGATGCCGATGCGGTCTATTTCCTTCAATGGGCTACCGAACGCTTTCCCGCCAGCGCCGTCGAAAACCTGCGTGCTCACCTCGAAGCCTGGGGCGGCAATGCGTCCGGCTACGGCGTGGCCAACATAGATACGCAGGGCGTTGTCCACCCGGACACCTACTGGTCGGACTACTCCATCGACAGCGTCCGTAACCGTCCCTTCAGCGAAATCTGGCAGGATGTTTCCGATCCCATGCTGGCCGGTCTTCGCCTTCGCCCGCGGCCCCTAAAAGGCCGTTGCGGGATGTGCGCCTTTAAGTCGGTGTGCGGTGGCAACACGCGTATCCGCGCCCTGCAACTAACGGGCGACCCATGGGAAGCTGATCCGGCATGCTACTTGAGCGACAACGAGATCGGCCTTGCTTCCAACGACGACCAATCGATTCGTGCTGAAGTCACTCCCTTCAGGGGCCATCGCCATGATCCGACACATCGTTTCGTTTAGCCTCTTCGTTTTGACCGCTTCACTGGCGCATGCGGGCTCACCCGCCGAGCGCCTTTACGCGGAGCACTGCTCAGGTTGCCACGGCGCCGATCGCCTCGGCGGTACTGGTCCTGCCCTGATTCCCGAAACGCTGAAGCGGATGCGCGGCCCGGCTGTTTCGAAGGTCATTATCAATGGCCGTGCGGCAACCCAGATGCCGGCTTTTTCAGACGTAATGGCTCAGGACGAAATCGCGACGCTGGTGAAATTCGTGAAGACCCCGCTGCCGAGCGTTCCAACCTGGACGGCGGACGATATCGCCAGCAGCCGGGCGCTGGCTTCCGACTATCGGCCAGCCGACAAGCCGATCTTCAAGTCCGACCCTCTCAATATTTTTCTCGTCGTAGAGACCGGCGACCATCATGTTTCGGTGCTTGACGGTGAGACTTTTGAGCGGCTTGACCGTTTCCCAACGCCGTTTGCCGTGCATGGTGGCCCCAAGTTCACGCCTGATGGCCGCTTCGTTTTCATCATGTCACGCGATGGCTGGGTGCAAAAATACGATTTGTGGTCGCTGAAGGAAGTGGGCCGCATTCGCGCCGGTCTCAACTCGCGCAATATTGCTATCTCAAGAGACGGCCGGTGGCTCGCGGTCGCCAACTATCTTCCGCGGACATTGACCATCCTTTCAGCAGACGATCTCAAGGTTGCCCGCATCTTCGAAGTCGCCGACCATAAGGGTGTCCCCTCGCGAGTGTCGGCGGTCTATCAGGCTCCGACCCGGGACAGCTTCATCCTGGCCTTGAAAGATGTCGCCGAGATTTGGGAAATCGCGACCGACCCGAATGCAGAACCAAGCCATGAGAAAGACATGGCCGAGGCACCGGCATCATCTCAGGGGCTCTTCGCCCACCGCCGCATCATGGTCTCCGAACCAATCGACGATTTCTTCTTCGATCCGCCCTATCGTCATCTCATTGGCGCCGCCAGGGGTGGCAAGAAAGGCGTTGTCGTCAACCTGACCGCCGGCCGCGAAGTCGCCGAGCTGCCGCTCTCGGGCATGCCGCATCTGGGCTCAGGCATAAGCTGGATGCGCGAGGGCAGACGGGTGATGGCGACACCACACCTCAAGGAAGGCAAGCTCAGCGTCATCGATGTCGGCGACTGGTCTCCAGTTACGACAATCAAGACCGAGGGGCCGGGTTTCTTTCTGCGTTCGCATGAAAACTCTCGATATGTCTGGGCCGACGTCTTCTTTGGCCCCAACAAGGACGTCATGCACATCATCGACAAGCAGACGCTGAAGATCGAGAAAACTCTGCGCCCGGTCCCCGGGAAGACTGTGGCCCATGTCGAGTTTGACCGTTACGGCCGCTTTGCCCTTGTCTCCGTGTGGGAGGATGATGGTGCCGTCATCGTCTATGACGCCGAGACACTAAAGGAACTGAAACGGTTGCCGATGCGTAAGCCTTCCGGAAAGTATAATATCTGGAACAAGATCACGTTTTCAGAGGGCACAAGCCACTGATCGTGATCGGCTGGAGACTTGCGTGACCGAAACAGCTCTCGCCGTGATCGTCGCCCACGGCGCCCCAAGCGATCCCGATCCACTGGATCGAGAGGTCAAGGAACTCGCGCAACGGGTAGAAGCGTTGGCCGGCGGCCTGCTTATTCTCGGCGCAACGCTCTCCAAGTCTGGGTCCCTGGAAACGGCTCTAAAAGACACCGTCCCCGCGCCGACAACTTTGATCTACCCGTTCTTCATGAGCAATGGCTGGTTTGTCAGCAAGGAGCTACGCCGGCGCGTCGCGGCGACAACGGACGCCCACGTACGCTATCTGGAGCCGTTTGGCCTCGATGACAGGGTGCCCGCGCTCTGCGTTCTGCGCGCGAGAGAAACCGTCGAAGAAATGGGTCAGCATGCACGCTCGGCGGTCCTCGTTCTCGCTGCACATGGTTCGCAGAAAGGACCCGCCGCCGCTGATGCGGCTCGTGCCATCCAAGAGCGCATCGTCTTAGCCGGGGCTTTTAAGGAGGTGCGATTGGGTTTCGTCGAGGAGGCCCCGACGATCGCTGAGGCAGCAGCAGGGCTTGGCGGCGTGCCGGCTGTCTGCCTGCCTTTATTCGCGACAACAGCCGGGCACGTGCTGGGAGATATCCCAGAACAACTTGCTGAAGCCGGATTTCAGGGCAAGCTGATGGCGCCGATCGGGGAAGATGAAGAAGTCCCCCGAGTGATCGCTACCGCGTTGCTGGAAACGCACCAATCCCTTATGACGGCGGAACAATGACACCAAGATTCTAGGCTGGGTCGCGCTGAACAGCTTCTAGAGCATTGAACCTTGCGCTCGAGAGGCCCGAATCCGCCCATAGCTCGCGGCAATCGCCGCGCCGAACAACGCGGCATAGGCCGAGACGTAGAGCCAGAGTAGGAAGGCGATTGAACCCGTCAAGGCTCCATAGATCGATCTCCAGTTGGCCCGCTCGGCATAAAGATCAAACAGCGCGATAGCTAAAATCCAAGTCAGAGCGCCTGCTATGGCACCCTTGAAACAGTCCGACAACGAGGCCGTCGATCGGTTCAGAGTAACGCTGTAGATGGCCAGGAGACCGGCGCAGATTCCGATTCCGGCTGCGCACCAAACGGCCAGCTCTGCTTGGATATAGTCCACCGTGTTGCGCTCGATGAGAACACGCTCCATGGCAATCACCCGAACGAGAACGATGTAGGCCAACATGGCGCTTACAATGAGCCCGATGAGCACGAAGCTGAGCAGCAACGACTGAAACTGGTATCCGACAATCCCTGGCTGTTCTCTTTGTCCGGTGACAAGAAAGATTCCGGCGATCAGGGCCTTCCAGCCTGACATTGCGCTCCATACGGTGAGCACCGTCGCGAACAAAATAGCCGGAGTGATGTGGTGGGGGGCGGAGCTTGCCAGCTCCGATAGCTCCACAACGATAAGGTTGTAAACGTGACTTGGAACCATGAGCTTAACGGGGTCGGCGAGCGCTACGGTTTCGAAAGGCGCCGACAGGAAGCCATAGACGAGGACCGCCAAAGCGAGCGTTGGAAACATGGACAACACGCCAAAAAATGCTAGCCCACCAGCAAGCACTGGCACGTCCCGCTGCCAAAGTCGATCGGCAGCTTGCCTCAACACCTCAAAATGCAACTTCATTCACCGCATGTAATGTGCGGACTACTGATTGCCGCTTCTCGCTAGCCGTAATATCCCCGCGCGGCCGTTCTTCTGGATTTTCAAGTCCGGATGAGATTTAATTCTTTGTCTGATCAAGACCGTTTCGGGCACCTTTTTTGGGGCGTAGATCAACAGTGATCGCTTTTTACCAAATTTCGTGCCTTCGCAATCTTCAGGTCCAGCACCGATCAATTCGATGAAATCAGCACACTTGCCTGATGGGCGCTGTTGCGCGTTGCAGGCTCGAAGTTAATCGATTACCACCCGCCTAGTTTGTCGTCAAAACAGATGCTAGCAGCGTTTTACACTTTGAAAGAAGAAGGCTAAATCGATGAGTTCACAGACGAACGCGGAGCCGTCTCCGGAATCTGGGACCAGCCGGCTGTCCAACATGGTCCGAGACTTCCTCGCGATGGAGACGGCCGGCGGGATTGTGCTGGTCATCGCATCGATTTTAGCGCTCATCTGCGCGAACAGCTTCGCTGGTCCGCTTTATCAAGCATTTCTGGCCACGCCCGTTGCCATTCAAGTCGGCGAACTGAAAATCGCCAAGCCACTCCTGCTTTGGATTAACGATGGCCTGATGGCCGTCTTCTTCTTTCTTGTCGGCCTCGAGATGAAGCGCGAGTTCAAGATCGGCGAACTGTCGAGTGTCAAGCAGATTGCCTTGCCTGGTATCGGTGCGATTGGCGGCATCGTATTGCCGGCGTTGATCTATGTTGCCATCAACTGGGACTCGCCACAAAATCTCAATGGCTGGGCCATTCCTGCAGCGACCGATATTGCGTTTGCATTGGCAGTCCTGGCGCTGCTCGGCGATCGTGTTCCGCCAGCCCTGAAAGTGCTGCTTCTCGCGATCGCGATCTTTGACGATCTCGGCGCCATCATCATTATCGCGATCTTCTATACGAGCCAGCTCTCTTTGTTTTCGCTGTCGCTTGCAGTGTTCCCGCTCATCGGACTTTTGCTTCTGAATCTGCGGGGCGTGACGAAGACAGCGCCCTACGTAGTGCTGGGTATCATTCTGTGGGTCTGTGTCTTGAAATCCGGGGTGCATGCAACTCTGGCCGGTGTCGTCACTGCGCTGGCGGTCCCGTTGATCAAGCCCCAGGGCGCTTCTCATACACTCCTCGAAGACCTGGAGCACGGCCTGCATCGCTGGGTCGCCTTCGGCATCTTGCCGTTGTTTGCCTTTGCGAACGCGGGCGTGTCGTTCGCGGGGATTACCTTGGAAAGCTTCGTTGAGCCAGTCAAACTCGGTATTTCTCTGGGGCTGTTTGTCGGTAAGCAGATCGGTGTTTTTGGTCTGCTGTGGCTCGCGATCACCTTGGGGCTGGCGACCATGCCCAGAGGTGTGAATTGGGTCCAGCTTTATGGTGTGGCGATCCTCAGCGGCATCGGCTTTACGATGAGCTTGTTCATCGGCTCGCTTGCTTTCGAGCACAGCGACTTTGAAGCGCCCATCCGCCTTGGCGTCATTACCGGTTCACTGTTAAGCGCCGTGGTGGGATTTGCCCTTCTAAGCATTGAGGGCGCGCATAGGCCGGCGATCGAAGCTCCGCCGGCACAGTGAGTGTCTGCGCTGTGAGGCACCATCGGCTGTAGGCTCGCTCAAGGCGTGATGATCGACTGGTGCATCGATGACAGCCTTGGTGCGGTCGTGGCACGCAGCTCTCCGTCGCGATTGTACAAATCGTTGCGAAACTGCACGCGGCTGTTCTCGACCCAGGCGGTGAGATAGATGAAGTGCACCGGCACGGCTTTCGGCAGTTTGATCGTTTCGCGCTGACCTGCCGCGATCGCCTGTCCGATCCTGTCGCGCGTCCAGCCCTTACGGCCGTTGACCAGCCACGCGGCGATATCAATTACTGTCTGCACCCGGACACAGCCGGCGCTATAGGCGCGCTCATGCGCATTGAAGAGCTGCTTCATCGGCGTATCGTGCATGTAAACGATATGCTTGTTGGGCATATCCAATCTGACGACGCCCAGGGCATTCTGCGTTCCGGGGTCCTGCCGGAAGACGTAACGCTTGCTCTCAGGCCCCCACCAGTTCACCGTCGACGGGTCGATCTCCTCGCCGCCGAATGATGAAAACACGCGAATACGTTGCTTGAATAGATAGGCCGGGTCCTTGCGGATTGCGGGAACGAGCGCACGTTGCGCGATGCTTCCCGGAACATGCCAGTAGGGCAACAGGTTGACGGCGCGGATAGATGCGCTGACCACCGGAGTGGGTGTCTGGCGCTTGCCGACGATGGTCCGGCTTGCGATCTCAACCCGCCCATTTGAAACGCCTTGGACTTCGAAGCTCGAAGCATTCATCAGCAGGAAGCGATCGGATGTCAGCTTCGGCAGGAGTTCCTGCATGCGCGCGAGATTGGTGCGCATTTGCTTCAAACGGTAGCCGACCGACGCATTGAGCGAGCGAAGAGTAACGCCGAAGACTTTGCCGGTGGGCTGCAGACCATTGCGCAACTGATAACTGATCACCGCGGCCTTGACGTTCTGATCGTATTCATAAGCGTCTGGCACGTTGGCAGGCATGTCACCAGTGGCCTTCAGCCGCCGGCGCAGCGTGAGAACGTTTTGGTCGCTGTCGCCGGGCCGCAGTGAGATCCGTTTGGGTAGCGTCGGCCAACCGCCGGCCTGTGCGATCCGTTCGTAGGTTTGGATCGCCGCGCTGAGCTGCTGGAGCGTTTGCTGGCTGACAAAGACGTTGGTCGTCGGCGGTGGCGGTAACCGGCTGCGGGAAGCCGACGCAACACTATGCAGACCCACAGTGCAAACCAAGACCCCCAAGGCCCAATAAATCGAGCGTATCCGTCTCAACATCACAAAAAACCTAACGCTGTATTTCAACTCAAGCGACGCCGCTCACCACATTGGTGGCGCGTATAACAACCCGCCGCGTTTCCATAGTGCATTCATCCCGCGATCCATGCCGATCGGGCTCGACTTGCCAATATTGGCTTCGAAAACTTCGCCGTAATTGCCGACCCCGCCGACGACCTGACGCAGCCAGTCGTCCGCGAGGCCAAGCTTCTTGCCACTGCGACCCGCACCTTCGACGAGGCGCTTCATATCGCCGTCAAGGCCCGCCTCCCCGCTGGCCTTCTCGCGTGTCAGTCGAACTTCCTCGGCATTGATCAGCCCCGCCAGTGTCCATCGGACAATCTCGATCCAGGCGCGATCATCCTGTCGCACGACCGGGCCCAAAGGCTCCTTGGAAATCGTCTCAGGAAGCATCTCGTGCGTATCGGGAGCATTTAGACCAGCCCGTTCGGACAGAAGCGCGGATCGGTCTGCCGTATAGGCATCGCAGGCTCCGGCCTCATAAGCTGCGAGCAGTTCGGCCTTATGCGGGAACACGATCTTCTCAGCGTTGATCTCAAGGTTTTTGAGATAGTAGTCGAGATTGGCTTCGCTCGTCGTGCCCGACTGCACGCAGACCTTTAGTCCGTCGAGCTGCTGGGCTGACACAAGTCCGCGATCATGTCGTGTGAGAAAGCCCTGACCGTCAAAGTAGGACACACCGACGAATTCCACGCCAAGATCGACGACACGGCTCATGGTCCAGGTCGTATTGCGAGACAAAAGGTCGATCCGGCCTTGCTGCAACGCTGGGAAGCGCTCTTCAGCATGAAGCGGCACGAAGTTCACCTTATCGGGGCTACCAAGGACGGCAATGGCGACCGCCCGGCAGAAATCGACATCGATCCCCTGCCATTCCCCGACCCCACTGACCGCTGAAAATCCAAGCAGCTCCGTGTTGACGCCGCAGTTCAGCTTGCCGCGCTCTTGAACCTTCTGAAGTGTGTCATGCTTTGGCTTGGTTTCCACCGCTGCCTTGTCCGCAGGTGGCTTGGGTTGCACGGCCGCGGCGGTTTGCTGTGGGATCACAGACCTGTCGGAGGCAGTACCTCCCTTTTCGGAAGCAGTCACTTTGCTCACGTTGGTCAGCGGCTTTGTGTCAGTGGATTGTTCCGTATCGGCCGGCTGCTCCGCGGCTAGTGCCGGCTTGGCTTCGGCCAATTGCTCCGCAGCTACCGCCTTTTCAGCCGCGTCCGGTGCTTTGGATGCATCCGCCGAACCTGCATCACTCTTGGCTGAAAGTGCGTCACTCTCAGCTGAACCAGTGGGAGCTTCCGTGCCAGCGTCACCTCCATCGATAGCGGCTAGCTGTGACCGCGGTGCTTTCTCCGGAGGAGGTACGGGTCCCTTGGGCGCGTAGCTTGGAGCCACGTAGGCCTCGCTGTCGTCCTCGTAGTAGTCATCCTCAGGACGGCGACCGCAATTGTCTTCATCAACATTCGTGAAGTGGCCTGCCGCGTCTCCCTTCTTATGGCACGAACACGGGCCATCGGGTCCTTCGCGGAAGGCGCACAGGCGATACTCCGCCGCCTGGAGCTCCACGGACCAGTTATCCATGAAAAGTAGGCTCAGTGCGGCAACCACTCCAACAGATAACCATCGCGACGGACGAATGCGCAGACGCCGATCCTCCGACAATCCAACCTTCACACTGTGCACTTTCCCCTCTCCCGGGCGCCTGGCCCACCAATGTCATAATCAACGATATGAATTCAGAAACTGATCGAGCTGGTTGCTGCTTTCCAGGCGGCCCCGCCATCGCGCATTAATCCTCGCCGTTAGCTCATTAGCGGCTCTTGCAGGCTCGAGCAATAATCGCTCCTGACTTATCACCCAGGACGGCCCTGCAAACCGACAACCTAAGTTATGGGCCGTGCCGAATCTGACGCCATTAATCCGCAGGCGCACGCTCCTGGCTAGCCGGGCCTGAAGAAGCCCGGCGGACAAAACGATTGCATAGAACTATGCGTAAAGGAGCCAAGAATAGGGCCATTTGGTCATGTTGTGGCTCACTTTAGAGCGTACACAAAAATCAATCACGCCTCACAAACAGTCAGCGGACGACAGCGGTTGCCCCCCAGGGCACCATCTCAAACCCGTGCTCAGGCCACTGCGCAACGCCGACGCTGATGACAGACATCTGAGCAAGCATGAATGTCAAAACGAAGTTTGGTTCTCGCAGCGGGCCTCCTTGGAGCGCTCGGCGCCCTATCCCTGATCGTATCGACCGGTCACACCCGCAGCGGCGGTGGATGGCACTCAGGCTACGGCCAAGCCTATGGTCACGGGCACTCTTGGCACCATGGCAGGAGAGGATTGAGGAAGCTGCGCCGGGTTGATGCTGATAACGACGGCAAGGTGACGTTCGAAGAATTCATCGCCCGGTCCGAGACGCGCTTTGTGAAACTCGATGCCGACGACAATGGAGAGCTGTCCGCCGAAGAACTAACTAAGCCCATGCAGGAGCGGGCCGACTACAAAGTACGCCGCATGATGAAACGTTACGATGCCGACGGTGACGGCAAAATAACCAAGGAGGAGTTTGCCGCCAAGGCCCGCAAGCGCTTTGCCACGCGTGACTTCAACGGCGACGGCAAGATTAGTGATGACGAACTTCCGCCCCGCCGTCAGAAGAACAAGAGCGGGGAGGACGGTAATGATGCATCCACCCCAGGCGATGCAGTGCCGGCCGCTCAACAAGCGCAGGGCTCAGAGCAGGACCGCCGGTACCGTGGTGGTAGCCATGGCAAGCACGGTCGCGGTTACGGACGCCATGTTCGCAGTCTTGAAGAAGCGTTGGAGTATAGAGGCAAGAATTTCGCTAGATACGACAGCAATGCCGACGGCGTCATCGAAGCCGAAGAGGTTCAAGAGAAAGGCGCCGACCGCCGCGCCTACTACCAGCGTCGCCGGCTGCACGTCCTCGACACCAACAAGGACGGCACCATCTCCAAGGACGAATTCCTGGCGGGGCCGAAAGAGCGCTTCGCCGTTATGGACTTGGATGATGATGGCGCGATAACCGCCGATGATCTTCCGCCACGAATGGCGCGCCGTTGGAAGGAAAAGACGAGCAAATAGGACAAACGCTCGGTATCTCAAACGGGCAGAATCTTAAGAACCGCCGCGTTTGCTCGCGGCGGTTCTCGATTCTTCATAGCCGCACCGAAGCACAAGAGTTGATGTCGCACCAATTGACCTCATGCCAAAGGGCGACTTCGGACCCGAAAGCCCAAGGGATCAAAGCTGCGCGATTTCCAGCAGGCAAAGCACTAGCAAAGCGAGCGCTAGTAAAGCGAGAATAAGCCGGCCTCTTTGCGTGTTGCCGGCCGCGTCGAGCGCTAGAAGTGTCAGAATAACGAAAGCTGCGACGGCGTTTATGATGCAGCACCCAGCCATGCCGAGGCCATGCTGACCAGTCGCGCCTTCGATGTAGGTTGCACCCGCCAAACCGATAAGAACAGCGCCAAGCAGCCGAGGCCAAAGGCCGGTTTGCGGTTTCGGTAGTCCAAAAACACGGCATACCGTGAGCGGCAATAAGAGAAGCACCAGCCCACCTGAGAGCTTCAGGACCGTTTCGATAAAAAGCAGCTGCTGCACGCTTGAGTTTCCAACATTGCGGTCAACTGCAACGCGTCCATACCGCCAAGCCTATTTGGATGTTTCTTGTTTTTGTGCTTCCCACCAGTCGTCAGAGCCAAATCCGGGCCCTTTCTCCACAACGTCCTGATCGAAGAAGCCACCAAACACACCAACTTCTTTCTCCACCTTAGCGGGTGGCGGAGAGTAGTCTCCAGCCAGCGTTTTGTTGAGCGCTGTCTTGATCACGTAGGTACGCTTGGAGTTGCAATAGTTAGGGTCTCTTGCAGCGGCAGCCAGAACACCGCGGTAGCCGGAGTCATAAATCTTCTCGATCTTCCCAAGGTCTGCGACAGCAGTTCCGCCAGAAGCCTCAGCGGAAAGATAATTTGTGCGCAACGCCGCAGCATTAAAATTGAAGCCGCATTTGGTCGCGCGGCCCGAGACAGATCCCACATGCAGTGCGCGCCCTGTCGGCGTATTGTTGTTGGGGAGAGCTTTTGCAGGATTTGCCGAGTTCCCACCGATCAATGTCCCAGTCGACAGCCCGCCATCCGACGAACAGCCAGCCGCTGAAGCTGCAACCACCCCGATTAGAACAAAGCGCAGAAACGAACCCAAAGCCATCATCCCAAGGTCCCGGAATCAGAATCAAAAAGCGTTAACGAGCATTGCCCCAGGCAGCCCCCCTGGTCAATCTGCATGCCTATGCAAGTGCCCAGGCAAATCAGCCAAAACGAAGGCTTTTCCACTGCATAAAGCGCACCCCTAGCGCTTCAACTCAGCCACCGCCTGGTCCAACCCCTCGATCGTCAATGGAAACATGCGATCAGCCATCAGCTGTTGCATGATCCCGATCGAATGTGTCCAGCTCCATTGGTTTTCCGGTACCGGGTTGAGCCAAACACAGTGCGAGTATGTCTCGGTCAGTGTTTGCATCCAGACGGAGCCTGGCTCCGGGTTCATGTGCTCCACCGAGCCGCCGGGCACCATGATTTCATAGGGGCTCATCGACGCGTCCCCGACGAAGATGACCTTGTAATCTGCAGGGTAGGTATGCAGTACGTCGCTGGTCGCCAACTTCTCCTGCCGTCGACGGGCGTTCTCACGCCAGACATTCTCATAAAGGCAATTGTGAAAGTAGTAGTACTCTAGGTGCTTGAACTCGCTGCGGGCCGCCGAGAACAATTCTTCGGCAGCTTTGACATGCCAGTCCATTGAGCCGCCCACATCGAAGAACATCAGCACTTTGATGGAATTGCGCCGCTCCGGCCGCATTTGGATATCCAGATAGCCGCGACTTGCCGTGGAGCGTATCGTTTGATCGAGATCGAACTCCTCGGCCGCACCCTCTCGAGCCAGCTTTCTGAGTTTGCGCAACGCCACTCTCAGATTACGCGTTCCGACCTCGACCCCATCATCTAGATCGCGAAACTCCCGCTTGTCCCAGACCTTGATAGCGCGCCTATGCCGGCTCTCCTGCTGCCCGATGCGAATTCCGGCGGGATTGTAACCATAGGCACCGTAGGGCGAGGTCCCGCCCGTACCGATCCACTTGTTCCCCCCCTGGTGCCGGCCCTGCTGCTCCCGCAGCCGCTCGCGCAGGGTCTCCATGATCTTATCCCAGCCACCAAGCTCCTGAATTTTCGCCATATCCTCTTTTGACAGGTGCAACTCCGAGGCCCCCCTAAGCCACTCCAGAGGTATTTCGGACTGAGCTTCAGCGGCCTCGCCAATCTCGGTCAGTCCTTTGAAAACATGTCCGAACACCTGATCAAAGCGGTCAAGGTACCGTTCGTCCTTCACCAGTGCAGCACGCGCCAGGTAATAGAACTCTTCAACGCGGCTTCCGGCCACGCCGCTCTCAAGCGCCTCCAGCAGCGTCAGGTACTCGCGAAGGCTCACCGGCAACTTGGCGGCCTTTAGGTCATTGAAGAAAGTGATAAACACGCGCGCTCCAATTGGATACGAACCATGGCTTTGACAATAGCACGATATCCAACACGCAAAAAAAGAAGCCGGCCAAAAGGCCGGCTTCCCTGGAAATGAAGACTGCTTAAACCTTAGAAGTTGATCAAAGCACCAAACTTCACGAGGTCGAAATCTTCGAGATTGTTGTTACCATCTCTCAGACCCTGTCCAGCGCAACCTGTAGCACCGGCAAGATTGCCATTGCAGCCGACATCGCCCTCATAGTGACGCCAGGAGAGCCAAACCTGCATAGCAGCAGCGTCGATGTTCTGAACAACACCAACCCCGTAGTGATCCAGTTCAGAGTCGGTCACGCCAGCATCGAACATCTGAGCCGTGAAGGCGTCGTTCTTGCGGCCATATTCGCCGTAGAACGTGGTCGAGCCAAGCGCAAAATGTTTACGCTTCAGACCAGCCTTGAAGTACCAGAAGTCCGCTTCGGGGTTCAGCTTGCCAAGCCCACGCGCAGAAGAAGTGGTGTTGTGATCATCATAGCCGTAGGCACCATAAACCCACAGACCACTTGCCACGTGCTCGCCATAGGCACCGGTCTGGAAGAATCCAGCATCGAGCCCACCATTCGCTCTAGCCTGCAAACCACCAGTCGCGAGGCCAAGAGCACCCGACGTGTTGGTCTCATCCGTCGAACGATGATAAGCAGCGGCTGCAGCAAACTTGAAGCCGCGGAAGTCACGGGCAAAGCGACCGGAAACCGCCCAGACATCGTCCTCACCGTAAGACCACGAACCGCTGAAACCACCGAAGGTCGGGGTGTCATAACGAATAACGTTGCTCGGCACGCCATCGCAGTCCGGCGCGGCGCCGCCCAAAGCGTTAATCGTATAACAGTTACCGACGTTACCCCAAGTGAACGCATTATATGAACCGTTCGAGCGGGTCACGAAGCCATTCACGTCGTAGAGAACGTAGTTGGCCTGAACCAACGACCCCGAACCGTCAGGCAGAATGGCCTGGTTGTCCGCTGCCGAGGACTGCAAGCCAACGCTGACACGGCCCAGCCTGTTGCTCTTCAAGTACCAGTAGGCACTTTCGAGAGCGAGCGGACCACCGTTGCCACCTTCGAGCAGGTTCATGGCATTGACGGTGTCGTCGTTGTTCTGCGTGACCAACAACGAGTCGTTGTTCATCGCTTCGATTTTCATCAAGAAACCAGCGGACCATTCACTGTTGATCTGGGCCTTACCAGAAAATGCGAAGTGGCTACCGATGGAGACCGAACCCGTATCAGTAATATAGACGTTGCTCTCGTGACCGTCGTCCCAGATCATCACCTGCTGGGCGATGAAACCAGAAATAGTAAGAGAAACTTTGCGGTTGCCTTTCCGAGCGGTGGTCGCTTCCAGTTCCGCGACGCGCTCTTCAAGATCCGCGCAGCAGTCCCCACCAAGATCAGCAGCTTGCGCCCCCGTTGCAAAGCTGCCCGCCAAAAGGCCGGCCGCCAGCAAGGCGCTCAGGCTGTATTTGTTCATTGACTATCTCCTAGTCTGCGTTGGTTACTCGTTGGCGGACGCTTAGACTCAACGCAAAACAGTTGCCGCACTTGCTCAGCACGGCAGATACTCTGAACATCACATGCCGCTTGATGAGCGAAACTGCTCGATTCGCTGAATCCCGACAATCGGACTGTTCCGCACTTCGCCACGTCGAGGAACTGTGTGACCGTGCGGCAACTTATTGTGCAACATGGTCACTAACCGAGCGCGGGATACATTAGGCATTGATGTCGAGTTTCAGAGGGAATTGGAAATAAAATATTAACGGACACCCCAATCAGGAATGGTGTACCAATAAGGGCGCAGTCTAGCGGTTGGGAGCAGCTTCTGGCGGTCTCGTTCCAAAAATGTGGAAGTCCTCGTTGCCGCCCTGTGCGTGCCCTGCCGAGTGACGAAGCAGCAGCATCCATTACGATGTCAATTTGTCAGGGCGGCGCAAAGGGCCAGCCCTCGTAGTTGTGATGACGGCCGAAAGAGAACCGATATCCGGGCTGCCGAACACTTAAAGAATCCAGAGAGTCACCAACGATATCTGGCGGCCCGCGTTGAGATTTTGAGGACGAGGATAAGCCGCGGATCGCCCCCTTAACTGCTAGCCGCCGCGGTTCAGCCATCCCCCCACCAAAGCAAACGGCCACCCCGGTCGCCCGGGATGGCCTGATGCCTCAGATGTTTGTGGTATCGGATTAGAAGGCGATCAGAGCGCCGAATTTGATAAGGTCAAATTCATCCAGACTGTTGTTGCCTTCAGAAAGGTTCAGGGTGTCGCAACCAGTCGCACCATTCTGATTGCTGTTGCAGCTAATGTCACCCTCATAGTGGCGCCAAGAGAGCCACATCTGCATCGCCGCGGCGTCAATGTTCTGAACGACACCAACACCATAGTGATCCATGTCAGTTCCAGTCACGCCAGCATCGAACATCTGAGCGGTGTAGGCATCGTTCTTGCGGCCATACTCACCGTAGATCGTGGTGGAACCGAAGGAGAAGTGTTTCCGCTTGAGACCAGCCTTCACATAGAAGAAGTCGCCTTCAGGATTAAGCTTGCCCGCGCCACGCGCAGAGTCCGTCGTGCTGTGGTCTTCGACACCATAGGCACCGTAGGCCCACAGGCCAGTTCCGACGTGCTCAAGATAGGCACCGGTCTGGAAGAACCCGGCATCCAGCCCGCCATTTGCACGACCTTGCGTACCGCCCAAAGCAAGACCAGTTGCGCCGGCCGTGCCTGTTTCGTCCGTCGATCTATTATAGGCGGCAGCGGCGGCAAGCTTGAAGCCAACCCACTCACCAGCGTAGCGACCGGATACCGCCCAGACGTCATCCTCGCCCCACGATGCCGATGCACCGAAGCCAGCAAGGGTTGGGGTGTCGTAACGAACAACGTTGCTTGGAAAGCCGTCACAGTCACCGATTGCGCCGCCGTAAGCGTTGATCGTCTGGCAGTTGCCGATGCTGCCCCAGGTAGCCACGCCGGGCCCCGCCGCTACTGCCGGGTTGGTAGCGCCAACGTAACCATTTCTTGTACGAAGCACAAAATTATTCACGTCATACAAAACGTAATTGGCTTGAACCAACGAGCCCGATCCGTCAGGAAGAATGGCCTGGTTATCCGCAGCTGAGGACTGTTGGCCGACGCTTACGCGGCCCATTCTATTGCTCTTCAAGTACCAGTAGGCACTCTCAAGAGCTAGCGGGCCACCATCACCACCTTGAAGAAGGTTCATGGCATTGCCGGTATCATCGCTATTCTGACTGACCAACAACGAGTCGTTGTTCATGGCTTCGATCTTGATCAGGAAGCCGGCGCTGACGTCTGTCGTAATCTGGGCTTTACCAGAGAAGGCAAAGTGTGTGCCGATCGAGACTGAACCGGTATCAGTGACGTAGACGTTGCTCTCTTGGCCGTCGTCCCACCACATGACCTGCTGTGCGACAAAGCCCGAGAGCGTCAAGCTGACTTTACGATTGCCTTTGCGTGCCGTTGTGGCTTCGAGTTCCGCAACGCGCTCCTCAAGATCCGCGCAGCAATCGCCCCCAAGGTCTGCGGCCGATGCTCCCGTCACACCAAAGCAACCGGCCAACAGGCCCGCTGCGGCAAGGGCGCATAGGTTATTCTTTTTCATTCCCCTACTCCCGTCTAACGGTACTAGGCCGGGAGCACTCGACTAATCCAACGCCCCACAAACCCAACCAAACTTCGATCAACAAACGAACTTGCGCTCATACTGTTTGCCGATCGCCGGGGCTACCTATGCAGAATTTTTCTGGTTTGAAAAACCTTCTGAGTGAGCCCAGATAGCAATTGGAATCAGCTGTTGCGCGGCCGCCACTTGTTCCCGTTTTGAGATTATTTCTCACCGTCGGCTGGCTTTTTCCACATGCGCTTCACGATATCTGGCCTAAGGTCTGGAAATGCCTTGTAGAAGATATGCCGTGATCGTGGCGGTTTGGCTTCAATGAACGGTAACGGGCGGCAGATCGACAGCGCTGCGACGCCAAGCCTTGCTGTAAGAGCCCCGTTAAAAGCGCCCTCGCCCAGTTTTGCGGACACGCGCCGCAACATGTCCTGGCCAAGGAACTGTCCCCAAAGATCATCGGTGAGAGCGACAGCGCCTGTCGCTGCGATATGGCCGACGATCCATGAAAACAGGCGCAACCCGCCAAAGAAACCGGGTTGGCCGCCGTAGACCCCGGCAACGCGGCGGATCATCCTGAGGTTTTCGAATAGGACGAACAGCACCACCACGAAGGCGATCGGCACAACTGCCGTTACAACTCCGACGCGGCGCGCGGATTCATAGATCATCTGCTGGGCGCGTTTGTCAGGTTCCTCCAACAACACCCTGTCAGCCAGGCCGAGCAGCGACGTCGCGTTACGCATGTGCCGTTCTTCGTCGCGGAAACGGTCAAGCGCCCAGCGCATGTCGCGCCGGCGCCCGAGCAAGGATTTAAGCCTCTGCACGGTCCGTTGCGCCAGTTTGAAGTCTTCTGACGTCGTCGCCTTATTGGCATCACCGCGAATGTCACCCAGGCGCGCCAAGCGCCAGAAGCCGATAAGCTCCCGGATCAGCATCACCAGAATAGCGATGACGATAATGGCCCCCAGCCCGCGGGCAATCCATCCTAGCCAGTCATCGCGCATCAGCGCCACGGAAACGAAGCGGGTGTACCATAGCGATAAGGCCAGACCGGCCAGACCTATCGCGGCCGATACGAACAAGCTGAGCCATCCAAACCGGGATCTACCCTCCGGCGGCTTGGCAGCTGCGTTTCGCGCGGCGTCTCCGAGGCCGGACTCTGGCGCCTGAGTATCATCATCCGCCGAAGTGTTGGCAGCCTCCTCATCCTCGGTAGACGAGGGTTTTGGCTGCGAGACCTTTATCGCCGGATCATCGGCCTCGAACACGCGGGGTTTGCGGCTCTCGCCATTGGAAGTCATGGCAAATAGTCCTCGAACAGATACGCAAAGGCCTTGCCCAAACCGATATGCGGCCAGGGCGCGACGTCCATCGCATCATCTGCCCGCATGATGGGCGGCTGAAATCGAACGAACCGGTAGTCCTCCGGAGTGGCCTTTTCCCCATCGAATGCATCGAGCGGATCAAGCGGCAGATCCCCGGGAAAAACCACAGCAGCGGTTTTGCCGTCAAAGCGGCGCCCGTTGACTTCTTCACCGGCTTCAGGGACGCCGCGGATGCAGTGGAAAGTCTCTTTGCCTGCGGTGCGGTCGACGTCCTCGGTCGCTCGCAGCGCCGCCAGTGCCACACACTGGAAGTCCGCTCCCGCCGCGCTAGCCCGCCGAGCCGCACGCGTCACTGCTTTTTCCAGCACGGCTTCAAGCCGATCGTGCGATGTGTGGTGGATATGGTCGGCCTTGGTCGCCGCGAAGACAATGCGATCGATCCTGCGCGGCAGCAGGAACGACAGCCAACTGTTTGCGCCCGGGCGAAAAGCCTTCATGACACCGTCGAGCCCTTGCTCGAGGTTGGCCAGCGCCTCCGCGCCGCCGTTCAACGCTGACAGCGCGTCGATGAGCACGATCTGTCGGTCCAACCTTCTGAAATGCTTCTCGAAAAATGGCCGCACGACATTCTGTTTGTACTTTTCGTAGCGCTTCGCCAGCAGGCTGCGCAGGTTTCCTGCCGACGGTGATCCCACGCTTGCGTTGTCAGGCCCCAACGGAAAGAACGTAAGTTGTGGTGACCCCTCAAGATCGCCCGGCAGAAGGAATCGGCCCGGTCCCAGCGCTGCTTTGGATGGGTCTGCCTTGCGCGCCTTTGCAATGTAGTCGGTATAGATCTTCGCACCTTCGATGGCGACTTGCTCATCGAGTGGCGCGGTGCCGTCAGTGCCCTCAAGGAACTTCAGAAAATCAACCGCATATGGGCGAAGCCCGTCGCTTTGCGCGTTGAACAAAGCCTCCGCCGACCAGTCGGCAAAACTTTGGTCGAGCAACCCCAAATCGATCAGCCACTCACCAGGATAGTCGATAATGTCGATATGCAACCTTTGCTGCATGCCGAACACCTCACGTATGGGGCCCTGGCCCGGCCATTCGAGCGTGAGGCGTAACTGGCTGATCTTCCGTGTACTTTCCGGCCATGCCGGGGGTGATGAAATGAGCGCCTCGAGATGCTTCTCATAGGCGAAGCGGGGAACATCTTCATCGGGTTGCGGTTCCAGGAAGGCCCGGAATCCCTCGATGCCCGCGATCCGCCTGAAAGGCGGCAATCCTGAACCCTGCGTCAGACATCTCACCAAAGCGGTAATGAAGACGGTTTTCCCCGATCGAGCCAGCCCCGTGACACCGAGCCGGATCGTCGGCGTCAGATAGTCGCTCACCGCAAGCCCGACTTCAGAGAGTATGGCGGAAGAGTCGGAAGACAGTGTCGGTAGTTTCAACAGAAACCTCGCATCAGGTGCTTCGTCTTGGCCAATGATCGTGTTTGCGGCAAGCCCCTGAAGCCGGTTTCAACGTTCGAGAACCACAAACTCTTCGTTACGCTTCAATCCTCTTCCTGAAAACACGCAGCGTTATTGTGCGACAAGCTCTTTAGACATAGGAGCGGCGTCGTCGGAATGCTAACCCTGCTCGGACCTGCGCCGAGATAGGAACGCCAGGCGTTCGAATAACTGCACATCCTGCTCGTTCTTCAGCAGCGCACCATGCAGTGGTGGGATTAGCTTGCGCGGATCGGTTTCACGCAGCGTCTCAGGCCCGATATCCTCGTTCAAGAGAAGCTTGATCCAGTCGAGCAGCTCCGAAGTCGACGGCCGCTTTTTCAGTCCCTGAACCTCGCGGAGCTCGAAAAAGACGCGCATGGATTCAGCCACAAGATGTTGCTTCAAACCAGGAAAATGCACCTCGACGATGTCACGCATCGTGTCGGCGTCGGGGAACTTGATGAAGTGGAAGAAGCACCGTCTCAAAAAGGCATCCGGCAGCTCCTTTTCACTATTCGAAGTGATAATGACGATCGGCCGCTGGCGGGCATTGATGGTCTCCCCGGTCTCGTAGACATAGAACTCCATGCGATCGAGCTCCTGCAGGAGATCATTGGGAAATTCGATATCAGCCTTGTCGATCTCATCGATCAGCAGAACCGGGCGTTGGTCCATTTCGAATGCATCCCAAAGCCGCCCTTTCTTGATGTAGTTCTTGATGTCCTTGACACGTTCATCGCCCAGCTGACTGTCGCGCAGCCGCGAAACAGCATCATAGTCATACAGCCCCTGCTGCGCCTTGGTTGTCGATTTTATATGCCACTCAATGAGCGGCACACCGAGCGCCTTGGCGACCTCGATGGCCAGCACGGTCTTGCCCGTCCCCGGTTCACCTTTCACCAGTAGCGGCCGCTCCAACGTAATTGCGGCGTTTACGGCAATGCGCAGATCTTCCGTTGCGACGTAGCGCGAGCTACCTTCAAATCTCATGGCAATCCCAACCAGATAGAATCGATTGCTGCGGTTCTAGAGCGTGATCGTATGAGGTGAAAGTCTTTTGCTTCCACCGAAAGCGTGAAACACGCGCTAAATCAACAAGCTTAGGCCCTGGCGCCGACAGCGATTCCACCCGAGCAGAACCTGCTCCAGCATCTGAGCGCAGACAATCAAGGCATGAACGCGCATTCCCAGGAGCGCCTTCCAAGACCGACCCTCTAGATCGCTTCCGCGACCGACATAAAGGTGCCACGTCGTGAGTGGAGAAGGGGCCAACCGCGGCACCCCGCATCGGATGGGCGGAGCTTCGAACCAAGGCTCGATCACCATCAGCAGGGCGCCGCGCCGGTCTAGTAAGAAATCCATCGGGACGGTTCGCCTCGTTAACGGTCCTGGATTGTGATTAATCCATCGTGAGTTGATCCGATTTGGCAAGCCCGAGGTAATGCTCATGACGACAACAAGTTACTTTTGGTTGTGTTTTTCGGAAGATCATAGCGCCAGTGTTGTGATTGCCTTGCCCCCACAAAGAGCCCGCTTCCAGGCTTGGCGGCGGCGTATCCGCGCCAAAACCTCACGTACTCGTGTCCACGAGCTAGTTTCCCGTAACTGCTAGAGTTTCTTGACAGCGGCACGCCGCCGCATACATACGGTGCAGAACAAGTTGGCAGCACGATCAAGGTTTGAGGCCGATCGCAGGGTAGCCCCCTCGAAATTGGAATTCATCGCACCGCTGGGGCGTTGATTACCGAAACATAGTTGAGCTGTCCGCCCGTTGGAGGCATCCATGAGCAAACGAAACTTTGTTCAAGACCTTGGTCCCAAAGAGCTGCGCTCCGGGAACGACCCCGATGCGACAATTTCGTCGATCGTCTTGGACAAGAATTACCGTCCCACAGAGGACGAACCATTTATGAACGAGCGCCAGAGGGCGTATTTCCGCATCAAGCTTATGAAGTGGAAAGAGGACATCATCGCGGAAACGCGTCTGACGCTGGTCGAACTAACCGCCCAGTCTCAACAGCACGCTGATCTCGCCGACCGGGCAACCTCTGAAACAGACCGCGCCCTGGAGCTGCGGGCCCGTGACCGACAGCGCAAGCTCGTATCCAAGATCGACGCCGCTTTGTCCCGTCTCGATGACGGCACTTATGGCTATTGCGAGGACACCGGAGAACCTATCGGCTTGAAGCGTCTCGACGCCCGGCCGATCGCGACGCTTTCTTTGGAAGCCCAAGAACGACACGAGCGTCGCGAGAGGGTCTATCGGGAAGATTGAACTCTCGACGCCGCGCCCCGTTTACGTTGTCTTGCCGGGTCAATTTGAGCCGTCAGTTAACTGTTTGTTAACGGAAATCACATCATCGTTCTTGCCCTGAAGCTTGCGTCATTGCGCGCGATTTTTCGGGGGGAAGACGCATGGTGCTCAGGGCGGCAGAGCGGTTGGCGAACTCAAGACGAAACGCCTGGCTCCTGCAGACAGGTTCGGCGGCCAGTGCGGCCTTTCTGGCGATTTTGCTGACGGTCCTGGCGGGCCGGGAACCTGAAATCCCTGCTCCGCTACTCGCCCAGCAATACCAACCTCAACCTCACTTCGGTCCCGCCACCGCTGCCTTAGCGGCAAAGGCGGACACTGCCCTCAAACCCGCTCATAAGACAGCCAGGAAGACTGCGGCAGCACGACTGAAGCGGCTTACGAGCGCTCACCGCCAAGACGGGAATTGATCTAACGCGTCGCGATGTCCGAAAACGACAGCAGCCCCAATCGCACCAATTCCCGAATGCCCTCCGCGATACTTCGGTCAGTCGCCGCCGAAGCGATGAGCCATCCGAGGACCGCGAACGCCACGACCGGAATAACGTAGATCTGGCCCGCCCGGAGCGTTGTCAGTTTCGTGCCCCGTTCAAGCCGTCCTTCATCCTCGCTCTCGCGCACCTCGAAGATCGATAGCGCGATCATCAATGAAACGACTGCGTATGAGCTGACGAAGATCTTGTCGGACAAGGTGATCTCGTCGGAATTCGGCTGTGCCAGGGTGAAGTACAGCGCAATAGCCGATAAGAGGGCCGTCACTTGGATTGCTATTGTGGCGTTGAATTCGCGCCGCGGGATAAAGGCCGCCAGATAGGCGACGACCAAAATGAAAACCAGCGGAACGACGACGCGAACCAGATAGTCAATGACTTCCCGCCGCATCACCCAAGTGTAGTTGAAATTGTAATAGGGCACGACGTGCTCTTCCAGACTTCTACCACGGACCGACGTGATGATGCGGTCGGTTGTCCCCACGTAGTGACTGATGAGCTTCCAATCCTCGACCCGGAAGGATTTCTGCCGCAAGGCCCCACCCGGCGGTTGCAGTATGAAAACCGAACTTGCATCGGCCGGCTGGAAGGAAATCGTGACGAGTTGTTCGTCGAAGGGGTATTTCGCGAGGTCCGGCTCGAACGCAAAGCGCCCCGTGACATGATAGATCCGCCTCGGCCCAAGGCCTTCATCCACGTCGTCGTGGTACTTTGCGACCTGCCGCCATTTGATTGGCTGCCGGGCTGTATTGCTGCGAAACGCATTGGTGAAGTCGATTGCTTCGATCGACAAATCCTTATGCGAGCGCAGCGTCAGATAGAACTCGGCATCAAAGCGCCTTTCATTGGTGTCCACCTCGAACATGCGGATCATATCGAGATGCAGGTAGAGCACCGGTACGTTGTACATCTCGCCGTCAACGCGAATGAATTGCGTGGGGTACAGTACCGGCTCGTTCTGGCCCGGTGTGCGCCACAGCAACATCCCCCGCTCCGAGGTGGCACGGTCCGCATCAAACGTCCAATACTGCGCCCGTCCCTTCCAATAGCGCTGGCCCTCTCGCAGTTTCGACAGCGCCGACGCGATACGCTCACGAACTGAAGCGACGTCGACGTCGAGCTGACCGCCACGCTGCGCTTTTGGTACGTAACGCTCGAGCTTGCCGGCTGCCGCATCAACGATCAGCTGGACGACATCGGCATAGCGCGCGCCATAGCCGAGATCGCGCGCCGTGTAAGAGGCTTCATTCTTGTCGTCGCCATCGATGCGCACCCCCAGTTCCCGCGCCAACCGCTCGATGCGCTCATTATTCAGGTTGGCCACGCCGCCGGTCGACAGCTCATACATCTCGCCCGTGTAGTCGGAGGCTCCACCGTCGTACTTCAACACCTTCGAGATGCTCCCATACGATATGAAAACCGGCAGTCTGATCTTTCGTTCCTTCATGCGGGCAAGAAACCGTGCGCCGTTGCTCGATCCCAGTGCCAGTAAAATGAGCTGCGGCCGGGCTGCCACGAACCTATCGATTGCGCGGTCATAATCGGCAATCGTTGTCTCTTGTGTCTCCCAGAAGCTGGAGACAATCCCAGGTCCCTCACTCGTATCCACCAAGTGCCCCAGGTAGGATTCGGCGAAGCTGTCGTTTGCCAGTCCAGCATAGGCGACGCGCTCGATCCCCTTCTCCTTAGTCAGCGCCAGAAACACGGAAGCCTCGCTGCGCACAGAATGCGCCAACGTGTAGATGTTAGGATGATGGGCAAACAACAGGTCGACGGACATCTCCGAAACGAAGGGAACCTTGGCGTTGCCAATGCTCTCGACGACATGCGAGCCGCGTGACGAACTCCAGATGCCGACCATCGCCAGCAGCCTCGGATCGGCCAGCGCCGCGCGCGTATTGGCGATCGTCAGGTTCTTTTCATCGTCATCATCGTAAAAACGCACCTTTAGCCGGCGTCCAAGAAGCCCGCCCTTGGCGTTAATCTCCCGCACGCGATGCTTGACGAATTCAACAATCGCTTTCGATTCTCGGTTTCTCTTCACGCCGCTGGTATGCACCACGATCGAGTAGTGCGGCCCATTCTCATTCGCGGAACTATTCTCGGTCTGCGCGACAAGCGGTATGGCGGCAAGCCAGACCAACAGTCCCGGCATGAGCATCAACATCAGCTGCAGGCCGCCAATGCAGAATGACGGTTTTACGCGAGCAGCCCGATGAAGAAGGGCCTCAAACGTCTGGCCGAACATGGGTTTCCCTAGTCGATCGGTTCGCATACGACAGCCAATGGACAAACAGCCGGAGGGGCGGAAGAAACAGCTGGAGAGTGCCAGCTTGCAAAGATGCTGACGAGTACCTGATTGGCCCGTTCCCCTGTAAACCTGCGAAACCGTGAGGCATTTGCCTCTTGTTCCACCAAGAAGATGAACGGCCCTTAAGTGGGGTTGTCACGCTCGGGCTTGCTGCCGCCGCCCGTGAAATCCTTCGCCGCCGCTTGGCGCCTTTCTTCCAGAATGCGCCCCAGGGCGGCCTTCAGGCCGTCCAGATCGCGAAAGTGCATATCTTGCTGCGGGAACGGGATCTCGACGCCCGAATGACGGAACTTCGACACGATAGCCTTGCGCACTTCGGTTTGTGTCGACAGCGATGAATTGACGTCCGGCACGTAGATGCGCAGCGAGAAATCAAACGCGCTATCCCCGAAACCCTCAAATACGACAAACGGCGCTGGATGGCGGGCTACCAAAGCGCACTCATCGGCCGCTTCAAGCAGCAGCTTGTGCACAAGATCGACATCGCTGTCGTAGCTGACACCGACGGGGATTGTGATCCGGCCCAACGCATTGCGTAACGTCATGTTGGTCACCGTCCCGCTGATGAGTTCGGAATTTGGAATAATCACGCTGGCGCGTTCAAAGGTCTCGATCTCGGTCGAGCGAACAGAAATCTTGCGGACATAACCCTGGGTGTCGGCGACTCTGATCCAGTCACCGACTTTGATCGGCCGCTCTACCAGCAAGATTAGTCCTGAAACGAAGTTGTTGACGATCGACTGCAGGCCGAAGCCGATACCAACCGACAGCGCGCCGGCGACAATGGCGAGGTTCGTGATATCGAGCCCGGCATAAGAAAGTCCGGCGAGCACCGCCACCGCGAAACCAAGGTACCCAATACCGGTTCGGATCGAATTTCCAAGGCCCTGCTCCATACGCCTTGGATGCAGTAGGGTTTCCCCAAGCCAGCGCTGAAGCAAGCGCGTGAGCAACACAATGATGGCAAACAGACTGAGCGCGAAGCCGATCTTCAACAGCGAGACCTCGATGCCGGCGACTTCAAACCCGTAAATCGCCCGGTTCACCAGCGTGATGATCTCATTGGATGCGACCCCGACCGATAACAGCAACACTGGGATCGCGATCACAAACAGGATGATATCTAGGAAGAACGACAGGCCGCGTGCCAACCCGCGCCGCAATTCAATCCGCATAGTTGGTTCAGCGCCAGCGTGTGGGCGTAAGCCGAGCTCCGGAGCTGCCGCAATGGCCCTGCTGGCCAGGTAAAGGATGACGAGAAGGAAGATCGCCGTGCCAATGATTACAAGGCGCGTGGCGATGTAGTGCGCAAAGGCCACGTATCCGGTTAGGACCAACAGCACAATCGCGGCCGCGGCGGCCAAAAGCAGAGCTCTAAAAAAGTAGCCGGCGATATAGATGGCGGGATGATCCGAGTTTTCCGTCTGCATCAGTCGGGTGCCGGCTCCTCGCAGGAATAAGAACGCGAAGGCGAGGCAGACGAACGACACCCAGACAATGTTGACCGGCAACGGCAGCGCCAGCTCGTTGATGAGGGTTCTTGCGAAGACGTCCGCAGCGAACAAATAGACCCCGTGCCGAACAAGCCGGCGCACTTGCCAAGCTGTCGGCTCTCCCAGATCAATGACGCGCCAGTTCGGACGCGCGGGCTGTAGATAGCTTGTGGTGAACGCGGTCCCGGCGGAGGCAATCACGATTGCCTTTAAAGCCGCGTCTGCCAGGCCGCCAACCTGTAGGTAGAGTAGGTTCGCCCAATGCAACCCAACATAAATGACCCCCGCGGCGGCGATCTTGGGCAGCATCCTGAGCGGGGCATCCAATCCGGCAATCAGGGCACGTCTTGAGAAGGAAGGATGTTCCGCAATCGGCAAACTCCGCATCCGCCGACGGGCCCGGCGGGCAAGGATATGCAGAATGACGCCGACGGCCAGCGCGGCGCCAAGTATGAAGATAAACAAGCCGAACTTGCCGCTCACCCTCGACGTCCAATCGCTGGAGATTGCGACACTCTCGGCCCCGGCAATCTTCAGCGCCGCGACGGCGTCAGTCCACAAAGACGGTGAGAGGACTGTTGGTGAACGGGTCAGAAGACCGCGCCGGAAGATCTGCAGCCGCAGCCCCTGAATACGGGCCAGCAGCTGCCGCCCCCTTACCACCGTCAGCTCCGCCGATTTGATGGCGCCGTCAACTTCGGCGTAGAGCCCGTTCAGCCGCCTGCGTTCGCTTGCGATGTTTTCGGCTTCACCTTCCCTGTCCTTTGGGGCCTCACCAAGCCTGTCGATCTGGGATTTGATGTCGGCACGGTCCGGCCGCAGCTCATCGGCTGCCTTTATCGCATCCGCGATGATCTTATCAATTGTCGGCAACCGCTCGTTCAGTTCGTCGTCCCTGTCTTGAACGCGCAGGACCGCCTTTTCAACGGACTCCAAACGGCTCGAAAGCCCACGGGCCTGCTCGACCTCTTTAGCCAGGTTTTTTGGCAGAGGTACAGGTTCAGGAAGCTTCCTTGCCTTTTCCTTGGTCTCGACTTGCGACCCCGGCTCGTGCGGTGCAACGGAGCCCCCTTCCGCAGTGGCCTTCGGCTCCTGCGCCGGAACGCTCCTGGGCTCTTGTGCCAGGCCCGCGCCACCACCGAGTAGTAGCAGGGCGATCAAGAGTCCGGCTGCATGACGGGTTTTGGCGACGCGGCGAAGGAACGTCGGCATCGAGCCTCCTACTAATCGAAATGGAGCGGTGATCGGATCTCTTGCGGAATTCTAGGCCGCCTAAAAATGCCAGCCCTTCCAGCACAACCATTATCGCAAACGGCATCCGCCGAGGGATGTCCAAGGAGTGCACGCAGCGCTATACCCGATCGGACGGCCCTAGGTCCATTGGGTTATTGCGCACAGGCCAGGCGATTCCACGGCCGGATTCTATTTGTCACCGGCGGCTTTGCCCACCACGCGGGCCTGGCGAGAAAACGCCGGGGTGGCAACGACACTCCCGCCGCTGCCTGATTTACTCTGGCTGTCGATGCCCGTCTCGATCACCACATCGACGGGGCCGCCAGTCATGATGAGGTGTTCCTTATCATCGCGCCGGATCAAAACAAGCCGCCGCCGGCCATCAAGCGTCGCCTGTTCGACAACGTCGAGCCGCTTTTCATTTTTTCCACGGAACATGCCCGATCCAGGTGCTCCGCTGTCGACATAGCTACGCCAGATCAAAGCCCCAGCAATGATCGCCGCTGCCACGAAAACAATAAGCAACAGTAAGGAGAGTATTTCCCACATCACCGGACTCCGCCGCCAAAGAGCATAATCGCATCTACTCGCTTCTCGCCCACGCGTCGCGTTCAGCCGACTGCGACCAATTCTACCAATACTGTCAGCACGCCCCCGGCTTCAGGACGAACATTAAGAGAAACGCGTTTATTTTGCGTGACTTAACCTTGGAACTTCGTTGCCCCTTGATTCATTCTGATCGAATCAGCGGGCGGAATTCATGGCATATTAACTCTGATAGCCGAGTAGTTGAGAGGGACTTGTACGCTCTGGTGGAAAAACCTGGCGCTCGTCCAGCCCAACACCGGCCTGCCGAGTGTTGGCAAAGACCAGCCCAACACCGGCCTGCCGAGTGTTGGCAAAGACCAGCCCAACACCGGCCTGCCGAGTGTTGGTAAACTACAGCGCTGTCGTCGAAAGCAGCGTGCAACGGCGTAAGAGTATGAGTAAAAAGTTATTTTGCATGCTAGCGACCAACCCTGTTCTCACGGAGAATCAGGTAGCGTCCCTGCTTATGAGCGCGACACGGGTCAACCATCCGCAGTCCTCTTCACGTGAATCACTATTTTCGCACTATGAATTGCGGGGGCTGACGGCGCTTGCCTGCGCCGTGTTGGCGGCCTGCGCCGCACTGCTCTTCCTCACTGCTGCGGGGGCCGCCGAACCCCTCCTGGTGACCATCATGGCCGTACTGGCGATGCTTGGTGCCTTCTTCCTATTCGGCCTCGCCTCAGGACATATCCGCATTGGCTCGCGGTTCCCCGAACAGGATATCGCTCGCCTCGTGACTGACGATGCGGAAGAAGCCATGCAGCTGATGCGCCCCGATGGCGGTCTCACTTGGTGCAACAAGACAGGCGCCGGCCTGCTTGGCGGCGCGCCCTTGTTGGAGGTCGCCGACATCGAGACGGCGCTGGGTGGTACGCCGGCTGTCTCCGAGGCACTGTTCCGCTTGATGCGAGCAGCCGAAGCCGGACAATCCCACAAAGAAATTGTTCCAGCGCATCTTTCAAGCGATGCGCTTGGTCCACATGGCGATGTCAAGTGGGCTGAGGTTTCCGTTTCTCCTTTCACATTTCCAGCAGACGGCGCCGCTACCGAAGAGCCGCAGGTGCTGTGGCGTATTCGCGATGTAACTGGCGATCAGGCTGTCCAGGAGCAGGCTCTTTCGGGACTGCATGCGACGCTTGCCGGCTACAATAGCGTGCCGGTTGGTCTTGCTACGGTTCACGCCGATGGCGCGTTGGGACACGTCAACCATACCCTGTCAAAATGGCTCGGTTTTGGAGAACCCGCCGAACTCTTGTCACGAGGATTGAAACTTTCAGATCTTGTGACCGCTGATGGCGCTGAGCTTTTGATCGGAATGACCCGGCAAGATGGCGAAGAAGCATCAAGCTGTGAGTTCGACCTGGTCCGCGAAGACGGTTGTCTCCTACCCGTTCGGATCATTGCGCAGCCCGCGCCCGGCGACGCCGGAGGGCTCATCCTGGCTGCCGTGGAGCGCGATACCGATGACGTCGAGGATGCCGATCCCGAAATCGCAGGCACACGCTTCCAGCGCTTCTTCCGTTCCGCACCACTTGGTATCGCAACCGTTGGACGGAACGGGCAGATCATCAGTGCGAACACCTCGTTCTCGCGCATGATTGTCGATGGAACGGCCAAGGCGAAGCCGGCCCTTGAAATCCTCAGCCGGTCCGTCGACGCCGATACGAGAGCCGCGATCGCCGCTGGCCTCGATAAGGTCATCGAAGGCAAGGGCAACATCCAGCCCGTTGAGATCATGGTCGGTCCCAAGGGTGAATACACGCGCCGCCTCTACATGAGCCCGCTGACGCACGCCCGTAACGCACCGGAAGCGGCCATCATCTACCTCATTGACGTCACCGAGCAGAAGGCGCTGGAAGCCCGTTACGCGCAAAGTCAAAAAATGGAAGCAGTTGGGAAGCTAGCCGGTTTCGTCGCCCACGACTTCAACAATATGCTGACGGCCATCATCGGGTTCTCCGACTTCCTCTTGCAGACTCATCGGCCCGGCGACCCCGCCCATTCCGACATCATAAACATCAAATCGTCCGCCAATCGCGCCGCCGGACTGGTCGGCAAGCTGCTCGCCCTCGCCCGTCAGCAGACGCTGCTCGTTGAGCCGCTGCAACTCGGCGAGGTTATGACCGACCTTGCGCCATTGTTGAAGCGCTCCATCGGCGAACGCATCGAGCTCAAGATCCATTCCGGCCGAGACCTCTGGTTCGTCAAGACCGACAAGCTGCAACTTGAGCAGGCGATCATCAATCTTGCGGTCAACGCGCGCGACGCTATGCCAGAGGGTGGCCGCCTCTCGATCCGCACGCGCAATGTCACCGAGCGCGAATCCCAGAAGCTGTCGCCCTCCGGGATGGAGCCGGGCGAGTATGTGATGATCGAGATCGAGGATTCTGGCTCCGGCATGTCGCCGGAAGTCTTGGAGAATATCTTCGAGCCGTTTTTCACCACCAAGGCACCGGGCAAAGGCACCGGCCTCGGACTTGCCACCGTCTATGGCATCGTCAAGCAGACAGGCGGCTTCATCTACCCCGAATCCACCGTTGGCAAGGGCACGACATTCCGTATCTACCTACCCCATCATCATCTCGATGAAAAAGACGAAGCGGCCATCGCTGAACGCATCGAAGCCACCGAAAAAGTGAAGAAGGTCGACTTGACCGGTCATGGACGCGTGCTGCTGGTCGAAGATGAAGACGTGGTGCGTTCGTTCGCTGTGCGCGCCTTGAAACGCCAGGGCTATGAAGTCCTCGAAGCCTCCGACGGTCTCGATGCGCTTGAGGTCATGAAGGAGTGCAACGGCGAAGTTGACATCGTCGTCTCCGATGTTGTGATGCCCGGCATGGACGGCCCGACCATGCTGAAGGAATTGCGCAAGACAAACCCGGACCTCAAGATTATCCTCGTGTCGGGCTATCCAAACGAAGCCTTCCAGCAGGCCCTCGGTGAAGAAACTTTCGCATTCCTTCCGAAGCCCTTCTCGCTGTCTCAACTCGCCGCCAAGGTAAAGGAACAGCTGGGAAGGTGAGTGTTGCGGGGGCTCGCCCCCGCCTCATCAATCGAATCTGGATGAGGCGCCAACCGGAACGGAAAGTCTGGGAGTGCCGCCCTTGGATAGGCAAGCAGTCCCGCTAGAACATTCCGTTGCTATGCGCGCTTGATGTCGGAAGGGTTTGCAGGACGTCCCAGTGTTCAACGATCTTGCCGTCGTCATCTAGGCGAAAGATATCGATCCCAGCGTATTCGAAATCGCCCGGCCAAATTTGATGGCAGTGTAGGACCACGAGGTTTCCCTCGGCGACCGTGCGCTTGATCGAAACTCTCTTTCCCGGAAATTCGCTCGCCATTCGTTTGAAATACTCGACGAACCCCTTTTTGCCGTCCGCCACATGCGGATTGTGCTGGATGTAGCGGGAGCCCACAAACAGTTCCACCGCCCGTTCAGGCTGGCAGTCGTTGAACATCATTTCATAAAACGCGATTACCGCTTCTCTATTCTTGTCCAGGTTCGTGCTCATGAGTGCTCCCATGGATTCCAATGAGTATCAAGAAAGCCCCGACAACGCCGCTCGTTGCCCGGGTCTTTATGCGAGATACGACACGATTGCGCCCAGCCGACCGCCAAATGAGTGGTGACGTCGGCACCCGACAGTGCAATCTAATGCATAAGGGTTGCCTCCGGCAGCCGGTCTCCTGGAGGAGCGCATCATGCGATCAATGTCGGCACAATGTAGCGTGGTTGGCGGCGGCCCGGCCGGCTTGATGTTGGGCTATCTTCTCGCGCGTCAGGGTGTTGAAGTCATTCTCTTGGAAAAGCATGCAGATTTTCTAAGGGATTTTCGCGGCGATACGGTTCACCCTTCCACGCTCGAGGTTTTTCACGAGTTGGGCCTGCTTGACGGGCTGCTCAAGCGCCCACATCAAAAAACCAAAGAGGTTTCCCTCGTCATCGCCGGCAAGAGCTTCACGCCTATCGACTTCGGCAGGCTGCCGACACACCGCAAGTACATTGCGATGATGCCGCAATGGGAATTCCTCGACTTTCTCGCCGACGAAGCGCGCCGCTTCTCAAATTTCAAGCTTCTGATGTCGACCGAAGCGGAGACATTGATCGAGAACAACGGGCAGATTACGGGTGTTACCGCAAGCGATGCTGATAGCCAACTGGAAATCAGCGCTCCCCTGACAGTGGCGGCTGATGGCAGGACCTCGATACTGCGCGACCAATCCGGGCTGGAGATCGAGGACCTTGGGGCGCCGATAGATGTGTTTTGGATGAGACTCGCACGCACGCCCGATGATTCAACGACGTCTCTGGGACGCGTGAACTCAGGTGGCGTACTGGTTCAGATCAATCGCGGCGATTACTGGCAATGCGCCTTACCGTTTCCGAAGGGCAGTGCTGAAGAAATTCGCCGCGAAGGGCTTCCCGCGTTTCGCGCAAGAATTTCTAACATCGCTCCGAACTTATCGGACGCAGCCGAACAGTTGACGAGCTGGGACCAGATCAAGCTGCTCAACGTCCAGGTCAATCACTTGAAAAAGTGGTGGCGGGAAGGCTTGCTATTCATCGGGGATGCGGCGCACGCGATGTCCCCCGTTGGCGGTGTCGGCGTCAATTTGGCGATTCAAGATGCGGTCGCATCTGCTCGCATTCTAGGACCATCGCTGAAGATGGGAAGGGCTCCGGACAGCCTGCTCGCCGCGGTCCAAAAGCGACGCGGCTGGCCGGCCAGAATGACGCAACGCGCTCAGGTTGCAGCACACAACCGAATTCTCATACCCGCATTAAATTCCAACGAAGCGCTGCGCGCGCCCCTCGCCCTGAAACTCCTCGATCGTTTCACGATTCTGCGAGGTCTGTCCGCGCGTGCAGTGGGACTTGGGCTAAGGCCTGAACACTGGCACGATCCATCTTAGTGGATGCCAGGTGTTACCCGCGGCTCCGATTGTGAATGGCGTCGTGCCTTGGCGCGGAATGTTGCAGCGCTGTCTCCATCGCAATTAATCCAGCGGGCGTTAGGCAATTTCACCTCTTGCACAGTCGAAGGGAAAATCAATCCGCTAACCAAACCAGTGGTTCCGGGTCGACGCTTGACCTTCACTGTTCGGATTGCAACGCGGCTATCGCGGCCCTCGTATGGGTAGTCGCGGATCGTGGCGTGTGATTGCCCGATAACCGCCTTTGCGAAAATGTGGTCCGGTCCGTAGTAAGCGACGAGCGCGGCGAAGACCAAAGAAAGCGACCCAACTCTCACCCAGTGTCTGCGACAGAACAGTCCGTAGACCCGATCATGTGAGACGTCGGAATTCTTCCCGGCCATTTCAACTCCAGCTATCCAACCGTTGGAAACAACGCCACTGTTCTATCGGTGAGGCGTCCATGCACGGCTACCGCTGTTGAAGTCCAGAGCGCGCCCGAGCATGGAAGCTCCCGGAGCCAGTCTCCTCGAAGCATCCAGACGTAATTAGCTGCCGAACACGGTACTCTCACATGGTTTGTCGCCGCGGCAGGCTCTTCGGTTCATGGATTCTACGAAAACGTTCTCATGGCTGGGATTGGCACTGCACCAGATGCGGGGAATGGTTCTGCAAACAAGCCGTTGAAGCGCTCCTAGAAGGCACCTAGACTTCGTTGTCTGCACGCAAACGCCAAGGAGACCGAGCCGTGGAAGTCCTGAGCCTGATCCTGCCGATTTTCGCGCTGCTCGTCACGGGCTTCATCTTTGCAAAGCTCAAGATCCTACCCGAACACACAGCTGAAGTCCTCATACAGTTCGCGTTCCACGTTGCCGTTCCCGCGCTTCTCATCGGCGTGATCGCGCAAGAGGATGCGGAAAAACTCCTGAACCTGCCATACATCGCTGCCCTCGGCGGAGGGATAGCGGCGTTGTATTTGGCGATCCTCCTTGGCGCACTCTATGTCTGGAAACAAAACTTGGGCCCGGCCACTATGCTGGCGCTGACGAGTGTCGCCTCGAACTCGGGCTTCGTCGCCCTTCCGATCCTGCATGCCACTTTGGGTCACAAGGGCGTTCTGCCTGCCGCGATCGCGAACATCATCGTCGTTACGGTGTTCCTGGTTACGGTGCCCTTGCTGGAACGGGCCCATGCTGAGGAATCAGGTGAGCGCGAACCTATCAGCGTTGCCCTCCAGCGCATTGCGCTCAATCCGGTCATTTTGGGAACGCTGATCGGCATTGCCTGGGCCTTGACGGGGCTTGGCGTGCCAAAAATGGTGGAGAATTATTTCAATCTCCTGGCCGGCGCGCTGACGCCGTGTGCACTGTTTGCCATCGGCATGTCGATACGCCTCGACGCGCTGCGTGAGCGCGGCGCCATGATCATCTTTTCTTCAATCGTGAAGCTGATCGCTTTGCCAGTGTTAGTCTTGCTGCTGTGCCAGTTGTTCGATCTCGATCCCCTCTATACTATCGCAGCGGTCGTATGCGCGGCGGTGCCGACGGCAAAGACAACCATCATGCTCGCTAGCCAATACGGACAGCCCGAGGAGCCCGTTGCCGACACAATCTCAGTCACGACTCTGGCGAGCACGCTGACACTGGTTTTATGGCTCTTGCTGCTCGCACATCTTTACCCAGCTCCGTTTGCAACGTGATGGTGGCGAGGCTTCGTGCGAATGCTCGTACTCGTGCGATCCAGAGTAGACGAAGTCGAAGCTCGTTAATGCGATAGCTTAGCTTCTGACCTGCTCGCTAAAATCTTTGCTCTTTTCGGTATCGAAGTGAACCAGGAGCAGGCCGGACCGATGCCTGCCCCCAAAAAATGTTTCGGTCCTACTCGACTAATTCGATCTCACCGGGTCGCCAGGTCTTATCGAACCAGGCTTCGGTCGGACTGTAGAGACGCAAGAGGACAAACCAGGCTTTCTTCGGAACCGTCTGGATCCAGTTCGCTTCCTTGCCCTTGGGCGCCTCCGGGCCGAAGTAGAGGTCAATCGACCCGTCGTCGTTCTCGATCATCTTGTCGCGTTTGTTGTTCTTGTTCGGGAACCGCTGGCTGGTCTGGATCATCGAGCGGGTCTGTGAATCGTAGACCACCACCGACATAAACTTTTTGGCGGGGGCGTTCCCGGGCAGGCGCAGCGTGTAGGACTTGCCGCCGTCCAGGTGTTTGCCGTTGCTGTCCAGATATCCCCAGGCGTATTGCGAGCCCTTGCCAATCAGCTTCCACACCATGGCCGGAGAGTTGAAGGTGGCCATGTAGAAATACTGCGCCCGCGCATCGATATTGCGCCCGCCCAGTCCCTGGTCTTTGAGGTACTCATGCGAATTGCCAATCATGCCGCGCTTCCAGTAGCTGCCTTTGTACAGGAATTCGGACTGATCGCGCTCGTACCAGAAAAGGGCCCGCACGGTGGCATTGCCCAGCTTCGCGGCTTGGGTCAGAATCTTCTTCATCCGCTCGTCGGGGGCAAAGGCCTCACCCTTCTGGATACCGACGGACGCAAATAGACCGCGAAGCTCGGGGTCAAGGAATTCGATCGGCTCACGATCGACCACGGCATGGAGCTCTTCGTAGAATTTGAAGGTGGCGGAGTGAACGGTATTGAACTCCGTCCCCGTCCCTTCGATGAATTCCATCGCAGGCGGATTGGCGGCAGCACTCAGCGGATAGATCTTGATGTCCTTTCTAAACAGCTGGCTGGAGTAATCCGGTTTACCGTCTTTGAGGAAGCCGCGCAGCAGAACCCAGACCGCGTAACTGCGTGAGCTGGCGAAGGTATAGACGCCCTTCGGGATGAGCCCCTCGAAGTCGGCCTCGGTGTAGCCAGGCGGCAGGATCAGGAATTTGCCGCCCTGACCGCGGTGCGGGCCCGGAGGCCCCATATCGACGATGTTTCGCGTAAACGAGTCGACCATGATCCCAGGCCCCGTACCGGCCGGGATCTCAACCACTGTTGGGCCGTCCCTTTTCAGATCGAGAAAGGATGTGAGGTAGACCGTGCCGGCGTTGCCGGTGAGAAACAGCGAATTGCTGTCCATCAGGCCGTCAAAAATAACGGCCTGGTTGGCCTGTTTCTGGCCAAGGGCAATGTGGCCAGCCCGGCCGGCCTCGAAATTGGAAGCCGGCATGCCATTAATCACGGTTTGCAGACCACGATTGAGGTCCAGATTGTCGAACAGCGCGGCGGCGGCCTTTGCGTCGGGGATCCCGTCAAAGAATTTCAAGGTCCCGATCCTTGTCTCCACGGTATCGGGCGTCAAGATGGACTCTGGGATCTTGTTGTTAAAACCGGGCGTTGGTGTTTCGGCTGCGGCACCATGGGACAACGGGATTGCATGGAGCAACGTCGTCATGAGCAATGACAGTAGAAAATGCTTTTTCATCAACTCTTCCTGTTTCTGGCAATAGCGCGGGGGCGGCGACGGCATTGCAGGGGAAGGTCGGTCCATGCCGTCGCCGGCAAGCCTAGCAGCGCGTGGAAATCAATGCCATGGCGGTGTATTGATGGTGGTCATGAAGAAAATTGTTTACTCTGCCATCGATTGGCAGACGCTGGGCACTTCTCACCATTCTTGAAGAGTCCCCAATCTCTCGGGCGGCCCACCGTCTCAGGGGCACGCAATCGACGGTCAGCCACACCCTTGGCAAGATGCGCAATCTCTTCGGCGGCGCACGCGCTCGCGGAGCCAGTTGCGACCCAAGATACGGCTAATGTCGGACGTGGGTATTCGCGTCAGTCTCTGACCAGGATCGACCAAGGCCAACGAACGGACATCAATGGCTCGATGGTTGAATGCCATCGCGCTGCCCGCACAATCGACCACCTAGAATCCCTCAATGACGACCTTGCCTTTGGCGCGTCCTGTTTCAACGAGGCGATGCGCTTTGCGCATGTTGTCGGCGTTGATCGGTGACAGCACTTCGCTGACCGTGGTGCGGATGGTGCCGCTGTCGATTTCTCCCGCGACCCACGTCAAAATCTTGTGCTGTTCGATCATGTCGGGCGTCTGGTGCATGGCCCGCGCGAACATGAACTCCCAATGCAGGCTTGCAGCCTTAGACTTCATGGTTTCCATCGGCATGGGCAGGTTGGTGTCGTCGATGGTGACGATGCCGCCTTGCGGGCGGATCAACTCCACCGCCGTTGCCCAATGGCGCATGTCGTTGAAGATCGCGACGTGGACGACATGCTGCATGCCCAGGGCGCGAACCTGCGCCACCATGTCCTCGCGGTGATTGACGACATGGTCGGCGCCCAGTTCCCTGACCCAGGCTTCCGTCTCAGGCCGTGACGCGGTCGCGATCACGCTCAAACCCGCATGCTTGGCAAGCTGGATGCCGATCGAGCCGACGCCTCCGCCAGCACCGATGATCAAGATGGTCTGCCCCGCATCGGCTCCGTCGCGGTCAATGCCGAGGCGGTCAAAGAAGGCCTCGTAGGCTGTGATCGTTGTAAGGGGTAACGCCGCAGCCTCGGCATGGCTCAGGGAATTCGGCTTGCGGCCAACAATACGCTCATCAACGGCCTGAAACTCCGAATTGCAGCCGGCCCGTGTGATATCGCCCGCGTACCAGACTTCGTCGCCCGGTTTGAAAAGCGTCACGTCAGGCCCCACGGCCTCGACGACCCCACTCGCATCCCAACCGAGAACTCGCGGCGGGTTTTCGACCGCACCGGGCTCCTTGCCCCAGCCAGCACGCACCTTCGTATCAACCGGATTGACGGCAACAGCCTTCACAGCAACCAAAATATCGTTACCCGCGGGTTCGGGCTTCGGAAGTTCGACATCAAGAAATGAACTGGGCGCGTCGATCGGCAGATATTGCGTAAGGGCAACCGCTTTCATGGGTAACTCTCCAAATCAATTTGGCCGGTCGAAATCCGTCGTTTTCGCCAATACCGTTTCGATAACTCGCACAATCTCGTCACCTTTACGCGGATCAAGCGCATCGGGATGGGGCGGGGCAAACCGCCCTGTGTCGTTGTCAAAATACCTGCCAGTAGCAGCCGCAAACTCATCGTCCAGTGCGGCGCGGCTGAGTAAGTCCGCGCCGATCCCGATGTCGCCGCCCGCTACCCCAAAGGCCACTTTCACCATCTTGCTGCCAAGCATCGAACCGGGATTGACCGCAATGATGGCCGGGCCGTTGTCCTTCAGCGTAAGCGCCAGGCTGTGCGACCACATCGTCAGTGCGAGCTTGCTTTGCGCATAAGCTGCACCATCGGGCAGGCGGCCGTGCCCGGCGAGCGCCTTACCATCGACCGGCGATTGCGCCGCCGACGAAACGTTGACGACCCGTCCCGTTGGCCCGAGCAGCGGCAACAGCCGTCGAGTCAGCACATAAGGCGCGATCGTGTTGACGGCAAACCGCACATCAAGTCCGTCCCGCGTGATGGAACCGGGGGCGTAAATCCCCGCGTTGTTGATCAGCACATCAAGTCGATTGTGCTTTTCAGCCACTGCCGTTGCGAGCGCCTCAACGTCGGCCATGAGCGCCAGATCAGCCACGTAGCTTTCAACGCGCCCATCACCCGGCAGCGCGGAAAGCGTTTTTTCCGCTTCCTCCAGTTTCGCCGTATTGCGCCCGTGCAGCAAAACATGGTGTCCCAAGGCGAATAGCATCTTGGCCGTTTCCAACCCGATGCCATCCGTCGAGCCGGTAATCAGAATTGTTTTTTGCACGGCGTGTTCTTCCTTTGCCGGAGTTGGCTGGTCTCTCAGGTGAGATCGTCTTTGCCTTCGATGAGTTTTGACAGCTCAGCTATGACCAACTTGGTCTGGTTGGCCTTGGCGTCAATATCGGCAACGATGGTCACTATCACCATTACGAACTCCTTGTCGCGGCTATGCGGATCGGATATCCACGAAGGAGATAATTCGCAAGTACGCACATTTCTGTGCGGTAGGTACATTTTGTATCCCATGGAGTTCGCATGAGGTTCGAACGCTATGATTGTTCACGTGGTTGCCCGGTCGAGGCAGCGCTCGAGCGGATTGGCGGCAAGTGGAAGGGTATCGCGCTCTATCATTTGCTCGAAGGTCCCAAAAGATACAACGAGCTCAAGAGAGATGTGGGCAGCGTCACCCAGCGCATGATGACCAAACAGCTCAGAGAGCTGGAGCAAGATGGTCTGATCGTTCGCAAAGTCTTTCCGGTCGTGCCGCCCCATGTCGAATACAGCCTGAGCGAAAAGGGTAAGACACTAGAGCCGATCCTGCTGGCTCTTCGCGATTGGGGTGAGAGCTATCTTTGAAAACTCGAACATCGCTTTGATGTCGTATTCGGTGTTCGATCGCCTCTTTAGATTGACCTGGTTTTATCTTTGAGGGGACCCCCTCGACGGCGCGGTCTATGCGGGACCGATCGGATCACGACCGGCAACAAAACATAGCTGCCAGCAATCTGCGGTATGATGCAAAGACCAAGCGGCCACATGTAGCCAGCCGGTCCTACACGTAGTTTTTACCCGGCGTGGAAATAGACGAAACGAAGGGCAATCCGATGACGACGATGGCCAAGATAACGCTAATGTTCGTCGTCTTCGTCGACTTGATCGGGCAAGGACTTGTCTTCCCCATCATCAACACACTGATCATGGACCCGTCGTCCGGGTTCCTGCCCGAGAGTACCTCACTTGCAACCCGCCACTTTGATTATGGGCTCGTAATTGGAACCTTCTTCCTGGCGTGGTTTCTTGGTGTGGTCTACGTCGCCAAGGTCTCCGATTCAATCGGCCGCAAGAACGCGCTTCTAATTTGCCTTGGCGGGGCCTTGGCGGGATATGCAATCACCCTCGTTTCGCTCTACGTGAATAGCCTTTGGCTCCTGATTCTCGGTCGGGCTATCACTGGCTTCACCGCTGGCAACCAACCGATCGCTCAGGCAGCGATGGTCGACGGCAGCACCGACGATGCCGACCGCGATCGAAACATGGGTTTCATCGTCACCGGCATCAGTTTCGGTTTGGTAGGCGGTCCGATCATTGGCGGATTACTGTCCGACCCAGAAGTTCTCGGCGGAATCGCGAGCCTCAAGCTACCGTTCTACGGCGCGTTCGCACTTGTGTTGATCGCCATCGCGATGGTCGTCGTCTTTTTCCATGACATACGCTCCGAGCGCAAACCCTTCGTGTTCCGGCCGCGTGACATCACCGATAGCTTTTGGCGAGTCACCGAGCATCCAATCGTGATGAGCATCCTGCCGGTCTACGCCCTGTTCATGATTTCGAACGTCACCTTCTACGTCTTCATCGACAACTACCTCACCAGCGCATTCGGATATGGCGTAATCGGCGGCAGTGTGGCGATGCTGGTTATAGGCGTGGCGCTCGCAACGAGCAGCACCTTTTTGGTCAAGCCGGTGCAACAGCGGTTTGACAAGCGGGAGATTATCGGCACGAGCCTGCTTGTGATGGTGATCAGCGTGCTGGCTTTCGCGCACCTTCCGATAGCTTACCTGACCTATATACCGGTGTTCTTTTTCTACTTCCTGTTCGGAGTGTCGTACCCGACGCTCCTCGGCATGTTTTCGGGAAGCGTGAGCGACGCCGATCAAGGTTGGGTCATGGGAATTACGACAGCGGTCTTCTGCCTCGCGGGCGGGGTCATGTCGTTAGCAGGAGGCGGGCTAATGAGCCTCGACATCCGCTTGCCGTTCTATGCCGCGGCGGCTGCAGCAGCCTTTGGGTTGCTGCTCATGGCACTGACATGGGGCAGTCCGGCCATACGCAGGCTAACGGCTCGGCCCGCGGCATCCTGAGGCCGTCAACGGACCACAACACGCATCCGAAATAGAATTGCAAGAGTGATTAACTGTTCGTGTCAGCGCCCGGTGCAAGCAAAACACCAAAGTTCCAGGCCACACAGCGACAGAACGAAGGGGGCTATGCTGTTATGCGTATGTTTCGCCACCCATGGGTGGTCTGAACTGGAATGGACGCCCGCCGTTCACCGCCTTTTCCACGTGCGCCTTTAGCCCGGAAAGCAAGCTGTTATCACCCACCGCTAGCATCAGCCACGGGATTTCACCACTACTCCACTCATCAGCTGACAGCGATACCGTCGTGTCACTCCCGCTTCTCAAACGCTGATCGATTTCTTCGGAAACATTTGCCCAAAGCATAACTGCTATAGGAACCGAAATAACGTTGGTTTCGTTACGCCCCTCCAGGATCGCAAATTGCCCCTTCCTGATCGCCGGCAAAACAAGCGATTTCAGTTTCCCAAGCGGCAGGTTCTCGAATGCAGGGGTATGGGTCAAAAGGTTGACAACTTCACCAAAGGAGGCGTGAAGGCTCTTTGATTCCGCCATGCTCTTGCGCAGGTCGGATACTTGAGATGCCAGCTGGTCCTCGCCGGGATCACCACCAGCGCCGCAACACGCACTGTTTGTGTTTGGTTTTACAGGCGTTGGGTTTTGGCAGTCATTCGTATCTGTGCAAGCCATAAACGTGGTTACCTCTGAGGGCAAAGCAGACAAAAAATGCGGGCGACGAAAATGTGCGAAATTCGCTGTTCTAGTCACTCCGTTGTCAGGCCCGCATATGCAAGCTGGAGTCCGTAGACACCCATGAATTGTGTATAGCCCATTAAGGAGACGCACCTACGAGTTACACCCGCACAGCGTTAGTAGAGTATGAATCTCTATACCAGCGGCAAACAGAGACCATTTAGACGCTTTCACACAGAGCGATCTGCATTGTGAATAAAGCCGGCATTCGCCGCGTGGGCTAAGGCGGCCGTTGAAACTTTAGGAATTAAATACGCAGTCCGCTCGAAAACCTGTCCGCACTTCCATAAGATATAGGGGCCGAAATTCGCCTGAGGGCGGCCCTCGGCGCCGGCCCCGCTATAAGGGACTGATCGGCTGACTTGGTCGCCTCCCCTTACACCTCCTCCAGCCGCAACACCGCTCCGTCACACCCCACGACCCTCACTCGCGTGCCCTTGGGTAGCTCCGGGCCCTCGACGGTCCACACGGTGTCGCCAAGACGAACCCGGCCGCGACCGGTCTCGATGGCTTCGACAAGCGGCACCACGCGGTCGATGTGCTGCCTACCGCGCCGGTTGAGATCCGGGTCTTCGGAAGCCGAAGTGTGCGGGTTGGCGATCCATAGGTCGAGGATGAGATCGAGCGCGAACAGTCCAACTGCCACAGGCAACAAAACATAGCCGCCGTCGATGTCATGGAAGATCCGCCATAGCGCCACCGCCCCGACGCCGATCGCCGCGAACGGTAAAACCAGGCTAAGCGTCGCCAGCGCCCACACCAGGTCGCTGGGATGCGCCGAGCGCTTGTTGTCCTGTGCCTTACTCTCGCGCATTACGACCAGTCTAAACCCAGGCAACGCAAATCCAAATGCCGGGGAGCCTGGGGTCTGTACCCCTTAGCGGGGCGCGGGGCTTAGCCCCGCTCGCACAGCGGCTCACTCCGGCTCGACCACCAGCACCGTCCCGTTGACGCCCGTGACTTTGACGCGCGTGCCCTTCGCTGCATCGACGCCCTCGGCCTGCCACAGGCTGTCGCCGATTTTCACTTTGCCGCGGCCACCTTGGATCGGCACCGCCACCGTCGTCGAACGGCCAACGTATTGCTCCGCCCGCACGTTGAGCGAGGGAGCATCGATGGCCTCTTCATTGTCCGCCGATGCAAACCGGCGAACGAAGAACACCGTCACCATCGCCACCAGTGCAAAGGCAATGACCTGAAGCTGCCAACCGAAGACGTCGGCATACTCCGGACCAAGTGCGCCAAACGTGATTGTCACCACTCCGATGACGAAAGCAGCAAGCCCGAACCACAGGAAGTGAACACCAGGAACAACCGTTTCCAGCGTCAGCAGCAAGAGCGCGAGGATCACCCAGTTCCAGCCACCCAGATTGCTCAGCAGTTCAATCAAGCTTTGCATGTGTCCCCATCATCCTTGGCGCCACGCGCCGTCTCCCCACGGCTGAGGAGACGGTGGACTTGTCGGACCTTACACCTAAACCTTCGGCACCGAACCCTGCCTGGGGATATTGCCCGATCCGCCCGTGCCTTTGCCGAAAGCCTCACGAGCGATCTCGCTAATCCCGGCAATCGAGCCGATTACCGACGAAGCCTCCAGTGGCATCATCAGTACTTTCTGGTTCGGCGACATGGCAAGCTTCTCCAGCGCCTTCATGTAGTTGTTGGCAACGAAGTAGTTGATGGCTTGCACGTCACCCTGCGCGATCGCCTCAGACACCATTTGTGTTGCCTTGGCTTCGGCTTGGGCCTGACGTTCTCGTGCCTCGGCGTCCTTGAAGGCGGCTTCACGGCGTCCTTCGGCTTCCAGAACCACAGCCTGCTTTTCGCCCTCCGCTTCCAGGATCGCAGCCTGGCGGGAACCTTCCGCGTCGAGGATCTGTGCGCGCTTTTCGCGTTCCGCTTTCATCTGCCGCGCCATGGCGTCGACGAGATCGCGTGGCGGGTCGATGTCTTTGATTTCGATACGGGTGACCTTGATGCCCCAAGACTCGGTGGCTGCATCGAGAACGGTGAGGAGCTGCGCGTTGATATGGTCGCGGTTGGAGAGCAATTCGTCCAAGTCCATTGAACCCATAACCGTGCGGATGTTGGTCATCGTCAAGTTGACGATTGATGGCTCCAGGAGGTCAACTTCGTATGCAGCCTTGGCGGCATTCAAAACCTGATAAAACGTGACGCCGTTGACGCGCACCATGGCGTTGTCGCGTGTAATGACGTCCTGCGAGGGAATATCGAGCACCTGCTCCTTCATATTCATCCGCGCGCCGACTCGCTCGACGACCGGGATCAGAATATGCAACCCAGGTGTCAGCGTCCGCGTATAGCGGCCGAAATTCTCCACGGTGTAACTAAAACCCTGCGGAACGACCTTGACCGTCGACCACAACGCGGCGGCCGCCAGTAGCACCATGACAAGGCCAAGCAGGCCCAATTGATCAAGCATCACCCAATTCCCATCAATTGCAAAGACTTAGCGTCGATTGCTTTTATACCATTCTATTTTGTTCTCCTTACGAACCGATGAATCCGCCCCCTGTATGCAGGTTCTGCCCACAGGGGTTGCGGGCATACTTATAACGCGGTGTGGGCGGAAGTTAGGTTTCCAAATTTCCCGCACCCGCGCCGCCCAGCTCATGAAACTCGGAGGGAAATCTGCGTGGTACTTGCACATGAGATTGATAACACAGTGGCCCACGTAGGCGGCAATCTCCTCCATCGGCACACCCTGGCGCTCGATGACGCAAGGCGATCGCCGCACCTGATATGCCAGCCGCGGAGTGTCCATCGCCGTGACGTTGTTCGAAATACTGGGCCGCCGCTGGCTCGATAAGGCCTGGCCTCGAGGTGATTAAGAAGCAAAAGTTTCCCAAACGCGGCTGCAGCAGTCCACTGCCCGCTACTGCACTACGCCATGGTGCAGAATACGCACGTGCGCGTTGACGTCCTATACGCTGGTTTCCGCGGTGACGTGAAGCGCATGATCGAGATCGTTGGTATCCTTCTCTTGCTCGCCCCATTCATCTACCTGATGGTCGATCAAGGCTTCGACTACTTCTATGATTCCTGGAGGGTCAACGAGCGCTCCGATAGCCCCACTGGCCTTCCTGCGCGCTGGGCCTTCAAAGCCGTCATCCCGCTCAGCTTTACTCTTCTGGCCTTTGCAGAGACCGCGCGTCTGATTCACGACGCCCACGCACTTCTGTCAAATCCGCGCCGGGAGGATGGGTTGGGTTACATGCCAGTCCTCATTGTGCGGGCAGCGACTGCGTTGGCGACGGTCCTTTTTTCCTTCCTCGTCGAAAGCACGGAAGAAAAACTCGTCATAGCAATGTTCATGACGTTTATCGGCCTCTTGTTCATTGGCTTTCCAGTAGCCTGGGTGCTGGCTGGTACCGGTGTCTTCTACTGCGGTATCGCGTTCCTGTTCGACAATGGCATGATGGCATGGACCGGACTGGATGATACCCTGACGGGATTGGATTACCTGAGCCTCGGTGCAACTGTGAACCGGGTCTATGCGACAATGTCGAATGCCGTTCTCGTCGCACTCCCGATGTTCATTTTTATGGGCCTCATGTTGGATGAAAGCGGTGTGGCCACTCGTTTGATGACATCTATGCAGCGCCTCTTCGGTGGCCTGCGGGGCGGCCTGGCGATCACCGTCACAGGCATTGGAATCATTCTTGCCGCATCCACTGGCATCATTGGCGCGTCTGTCGTCCTCCTTGGTGTGCTTTCATTGCCAGCAATGGTCGCGCAGAATTACTCCAAGTCACTTGCTACTGGCACGATTGCGGCCGCGGGCACACTCGGCATCCTGATCCCGCCTTCGATCATGCTTGTGATTATGGCTGACCAGATGGCCCTCTCGGTGGGCGACCTTTTCATGGCGGCACTCTTTCCAGGTCTGATCATTGGAGCGCTCTACCTCTTCTATATTCTGGCCATCGGCATGGTTTTCCCTTCCGCTGCACCCGCACCCCAGGAAGCAAGGCCACCAGGATTTGCCGAACTCATGGATGTATTCGTTGCGATCCTTCCACCCGTCCTTCTCATCCTCGCGGTACTCGGTTCTATCTTTGCAGGCCGGACAACCCCTACCGAAGCCTCCGGTGTAGGCGCCGTTGGAGCAACACTCCTAGCGCTCGGCTACGGCAAACTTAACTTAAAGAAGCTCACCAACGTCTGCATCTCGACGTTCAACACCACCGCTTACATATTTGCGATTTTCATCGGCGCCACTGTCTTCTCCTACGTGCTTCGCGAATTGGGGGGCGATGAGCTTATCGAACAGATGATTCACTCCACCGGGCTTGGAGCCGAAGGCACCATTCTGTTCATCTTGTTCATCGTCTTTCTGCTGGGCTTTGTCCTGGATTGGATCGAGATCACTTTGATCGTTCTGCCGTTGATGCGCCCGATCGTGAATGCGCTCGGTCTCGATATCCCAGGCTATGGTGTCATCGACGAGCCGCAACTCATTTGGTTCGTGATCCTTGTTGCGGTCACGCTGCAGACATCTTTTCTCACGCCTCCGGTTCGCTTCGCACTGTTCTATCTTAAGGGCGTATGCCCTCCGGAAGTAAAGCTGACCGACATCTACAAGGGTGTGATCCCATTCGTTGTCCTGCAGCTTCTTGGCCTCGGAATCGTCTTTGCCATGCCTTGGCTGGCAACTTGGTTGCCGTCTATCGCCTTTAAGTAATTCGGCCCCCGAATGAACCTGGACCGGTAGCTCCCGGTCCCGGAAAGAGAAGGGAGTGAAATGAATGACCGATCTCCGTTTCATCAAACAACTAACGTCGATCGTCGGGAAGAAGTACGTCCACACCAGCGCATCGGCTACAGCGCGCTTTCGTAAAGGCTGGCGTTCCGGCGAAGGCGAGGCGGAGGCTGCTGTTGAACCCGGCACCCTTCTGGAGCTCTGGCGCATCCTTCAAGCGTGCGTTGAACACGACCGTATCGTCATCATGCAGGCTGCCAATACCGGCCTGACCGAAGGTTCGGCTCCAAATGGTGAGTACGACCGCCTCGTCGTTGTCATCAACACGCTGCGCCTGACGAAAATTCATATTCTCGACGGAGGGCGCCAGATCATATCGCATCCAGGTGGCACGCTCTTCAAGCTTGAGAAGCTGCTTAAGCCGTATGGGCGTCAACCTCATTCAGTGATTGGCTCATCATGCATCGGCGCATCGATCATGGGAGGTGTCTGCAACAACTCAGGCGGTGCACTTGTCCGGCGCGGGCCCGTATACACCGAACTTTGTCTTTACGCACAAAAGCAAGCCGGCGGCAGCCTCGTCTTGATCAATCATCTGGGAATGGATCTCGGAAATGAACCAGTCGAGATCCTGAGCCGTCTCGACCGAGGCGAGATCTCGGATGACGATATCCGGCCAACCGAAAAGCGCGCATCTGACGATGGCTATGTAAACCGCGTCCGCGATGTGGAGGCGGATACTCCGGCCCGTTTCAATGCAGACCCAAGAACCCTTCACGAGGCATCGGGGTGTGCAGGCAAACTGGCGGTCTTCGCAGCCCGCCTGGATACATTCCCCTCAGAGACCGGCGAGAAAGTCTACTACATCGGCACGAACTCGACGGATGACTTAACCGCTTTGCGCCGCCGTCTTCTTACCGAAATGGAACCGCTACCGATCAGCGCCGAATACCTCCATCGGGAAATCTTCGACATTGCGCGTGTTTACGGCAAAGACACGCTTCTGTTGATCCATTGGCTTGGCACCGATGCTTTGCCAGGCATCTTCAAATTGAAGGGTCAAATGGATGGCTTCTTCGGTCGCATCCCCCTTCTGCCCAAGAACCTCGTCGACCGGACCATGCAGTTGCTAACCCGAGTTGTGCCGGGCGCACTGCCACGGCGAATGCTGCAATATCGCGAACGGTTTGAGCACCACCTAATCTTGAAAGTCAGCGCCAATCAATCGGCACAGGCGGAAGCGATCCTCAACGATGTCCCCGGCAAGGATGGTTGGTTTCTCTGCAATACCGCAGAAGCCAAAAAAGCGCTTCTGCACCGCTTTGCTGCCGCGGGTGCAGCTGCACGATATGGCGCCGTGCATCCTGGCAAGGTCGAGGACATTCTAGCTCTCGACATCGCGTTGCGGCGCAACGATGAGCAGTGGTTCGAAGAACTGCCCGAAGAAATCGAACGCGACATCGTCGCCAAGCTCTACTACGGCCACTTCCTCTGCCACGTCTTCCATCAGGACTATGCCGTGCGCAAGGGCGCTGATCCAAAGGCGGTCAAAGCCAAGATGCTGGCACTTCTGGACCAGCGCGGGGCCGAATACCCAGCGGAGCATAACGTTGGTCACCTCTACGCGGCCAAGCCACAGCTTGCTGCCTTCTACGATGAACTCGACCCGACGAACTCGTTCAATCCGGGCATCGGTAAAACATCAAAACAGCAGCGTCGCCCCCTGGCCTCGACCATTGCGTCCACCAATGCAACCGGCAGCACACCCTCCTCGCAAGCAAGCGGAGGTGCCGTGCCTTAAGAGTAGGACCGCGCCGCTATCCACGACTCGACTGAGAAAGTGCAAATCCCAGTACGGCAAGGAGTCAATTCGAAATGTTTCAAGTCCGACTACACGGCCGAGGCGGCCAAGGTGTCGTCACCGCGGCGGAGTTGCTCTCCATCGCCGGCTTCACCCAGGGCAAACATGCCCAAGCGTTTCCATCCTTCGGCTCTGAGCGCACAGGCGCCCCCGTCGTATCGTTCTGCCGATTGGATGAAAATCAAATCAGACTCCGCGAGCCGATCCACGAACCGGATTGCGTCATCGTCCAGGACCCCACGTTGTTCCACGCGATCGACGTCTTTCAGGGGCTCAAGCCCGGAGGCTACGTCCTGATCAACTCGGGTAAGAGCATAGAAGAACTAGGCGTCGCCGAGCAGCTCAAGAACATCCCCAAAAATCACATTCGCGGAGTCAACGCCACCGAGTTGGCCATCCGGCATGTCGGCCGCCCGGTCCCCAACGCAGCACTGCTAGGCGGCTTTGCCGCCATCTCTGGGCAGATATCGCTCGAAGCCGTCGAGAAGGCCATCGCAACCAAATTCGATGGCCGTATCGCCGCTGGAAACATTGAAGCTGCACGCGCGGCCCACGCAGCCGCACTTGGAAAGGAACCCGTCGATGCTCAAACAGCTTGAAGGCAGTCACGCCGTGGCAGAGGCCATCGCACTGTGCCGGCCAGAGGTGATCTGCGCTTATCCCATCAGCCCCCAGACGCATATAGTCGAGCACTGCGGCGAACTGGTACGCGAAGGACGGGTGGGAAACTGCGAATTCATCAACGTCGAGAGCGAATTCGCAGCGCTCTCGGTCGCGATCGGGGCATCGGCCGCAGGCGCCCGCAGCTACACAGCCACCGCCAGCCAGGGCCTCCTATTCATGGCTGAAGCGGTCTACAACGCGGCCGGTCTCGGGCTTCCAATCGTGATGACAGTCGCCAACCGCGCGATCGGTGCTCCGATAAACATCTGGAACGATCACACCGACAGCATGTCAATGCGCGACGCAGGCTGGATCCAGCTGTTCGCGGAGACCAACCAGGAAGCGCTGGACCTGCACATCCAGGCCTTCAAAATCGCCGAACGCCTTTCCTGCCCGGTGATGGTCTGCATGGACGGCTTCATCCTTACCCACGCTTATGAACGCGTGGACATGCCTGACCAGGAGACGGTCGATAAGTTCCTGCCTCCGTTCAAGCCGCGACAGGTTCTCGATCCCGCCAACCCCTATTCCATTGGTGCGATGGTTGGTCCGGAAGCCTTCATGGAGGTGCGCTATCTCGCCCATGACAAGCAGATTCAGGCGCTCCAAGTAATCCCGGAGATTGCCGACGAGTTCAAGACGGCGTTCGGCCGTGAAAGCGGTGGCCTACTACGTGGCTACAAGGTGGATGACGCGGAAACGGTCATCGTGACGCTGGGGTCTGTCGCCGGAACGGTGAAAGACACGGTCGACCAACTCCGCGAAAGCGGCACCAAGATCGGCGTGGTCACCATCGGGTCGTTCCGGCCATTTCCGTTGGAGGCACTGCGCCGACAGCTCAGCAAGGCAAAACGCATTATCGTTCTGGAGAAGTCCCTGGCTGTTGGCTTCGGCGGCGTTGTTGCCAACAATATCATGATGGCAATGCAGGGCAGCGGCGTACATGTGCATACCGTGGTTGCCGGGCTCGGTGGCCGACCCATCACAGTGCCATCGTTGTCCAAGCTGTTTGAGACAGCCCACGCTGACAAGCTCGAGGACCTTCACTTCCTTGATCTGCGCCGGGATGTCGTCGACGCCGAACTGGCGCGCCAGCACGCCCAAATCGGCGCAGGGCCCATCGCCGAAAACATCCTGAAAAGCCTCTACCGCGACGACGCCAACGTCGCGAACGCTAGCTGAGGACACAGTCAGACCATGCCTGAAACCAAACAGCTTTCACCCTCCCAGAAGGTCAAATTCTACCAGAAGGGAACTTTCACCGTTGGCAACCGTCTCGTGGACGCCGACACCCGGTCGGTCCAGGCCAGCATGGACCGCAGCAACGCGATCACATCCGGCCACCGCGCCTGCCAGGGCTGCGGTGAGGCGTTGGGCGCACGTTTTGCACTCGATACCGCCATGCGACTGACGGGTGGAAAGATTATGGCCTCGAACGCCACCGGCTGTCTTGAGGTCTTCACCACGCCATACCCGGAAACGTCCTGGCAAATCCCGTGGATGCATTCGCTTTTTGGCAATGCCCCGGCTGTCGCAACCGGCATGGCTGCCGCCATGAAGGCCAAGGGTCGTGACGATGTCCGCATCATCGCTCAAGGTGGCGACGGCGGTACGGTCGATATTGGGTTTGGCTGCCTGTCTGGCATGTTTGAGCGCAACGATGACGTGCTCTACATTTGCTACGATAACGAAGCCTACATGAACACTGGTGTGCAGCGCTCGGGAGCAACTCCAGGCGGTGCGCGCACCGCAACAACGATGCCCATCGGCGATCAGCTGGGTAACGTTTTCGGCACGGGCAAGAACCTGCCGAAGATCGCTATGGCACATAACATCCCCTATGTGGCGACGGCTTCCGTTGCCTATCTTCAGGACCTGGAAGCGAAGATCACGCGTGCGATGGAGTTCCGCGGCGCGCGCTACATCCACATTTACGTGCCGTGCCCCTTGGGGTGGGGCTGTGCCAGCCACCAGACCATTAATATTGCCCGGCTCGTAGTCGAAACCGGCATGTTCCCACTGTTTGAAGCCGAGCACGGTCGCGTTACCGCGAGCAGACCCATTCGCCGCCGCGTGCCCGTAACCGAATATCTCAAACCGCAGCGCCGCTTTGCGCATCTCTTCAAGGCGCAGAAAGGCCAGGAGGCGATCTCCCGGCTGCAAGCGATGTGCGATGCCAACATTAAAGAGTTCGATCTTCTGCGTGAAGACGAGGAGACGCTGCCATGACAGTTCCAACGACCGCCCCTTTCGCCATCACTCTCGAAGTCGGCACGAGCCTCGACAACCAAACGGGGTCCTGGCGTACGGAACGCCCGGTCTATTTGGACCGTCTCCCGCCATGCAACGATGCCTGCCCGGCCGGCGAAAACATCCAGGCCTGGCTCGCCCATGCCGAAGAGGGTGACTACCACGCCGCCTGGCAGGAAATCATGCGTAACAATCCGTTGCCGGGGATCATGGGCCGTGCCTGCTATCACCCTTGCGAAGGCGCGTGCAACCGCAAGGATATCGACTCGGCGGTCAACATTCACGCTGTTGAACGGTTTCTCGATGATGAGGCGGTCAAGCAAGGCTGGAAACCCGAAATCATCGGCGAGCCGAGCGGCAAGAAAGTTCTCGTCATCGGCGCTGGACCATCAGGCTTGTCTGCAGCCTACCATTTGCGCCGGCTGGGCCATGCCGTCACCATCTATGAAGCAGGGCCCGTCGCCGGCGGCATGATGCGTTTTGGCATTCCCGCCTACCGCCTGCCGCGTGAAGTCGTTGAAGCCAACATTCAGCGCATCGCCGACATGGGCGTTGAGTTCGTTCTAAACCGCAAAGTCGATGACATCCAAAAGGAAAGGGCGGACGGCGGATTTGATGCGGTCTTCCTTGCCATCGGAGCGCACCTTGCCAACCGGGTGAATATCCCAGCTGCCGACGCCGGCCGAATACTCGACGCCGTGAGCGTCCTTCGCGACATGGAAACTGCGGAAGAAGCCCCCATGCTGGGCCGCCGCGTTGTTGTCTACGGAGGTGGCAACACGGCCGTTGATGTTGCCCGCACGGCCAAGCGCCTCGGGGCCGAAGAGGCCGTGATCGTCTATCGCCGCACCCGCGAGCAGATGCCCGCGCATGACTTCGAAATGGATGAAGCCATGGAAGAAGGCGTGGTCGTCAATTGGCTCACGACCATCAAGGAAATGGGCGAAGACAGGATCATGGTCGAGCGCATGCGTCTGAATGAAGACGGCCGGCCCGTACCCACCGGCGAATACGATGAAATCGAAACGGACACGGTCGTGATGGCCCTTGGCCAAAACGTTGACACCTCATTCGTCGATAAACTCGACGGCGTCGAAATCGCTGACAAGACCATCCAGGTGAACTCGCAGATGATGACTGGTCACAAAGGCGTCTTTGCCGGCGGTGACATGGTCCCATCTGAACGCACGGTCACCGTTGCTGTGGGGCATGGCAAACACGCAGCGCGCTGCATTGATGCGTGGTTGCAAGGTGAGGTTTATCAGGCCGGCCCGCGGCATGAACTTGCAACATTCGAGAAACTCAATCCTTGGTACTACGCCAACGCGCCCGAGACCGTGCAACAAATGCTCGACATAGCGCGGCGTCAAACGACGTTCGGCGAAGTCCTCGGCGGACTCGATGAAACCAACGCGCTCTACGAAGCACGCCGTTGTTTGTCTTGCGGCAACTGCTTTGAGTGCGACAACTGCTATGGTGTCTGCCCCGACAATGCCGTGATCAAGCTTGGCCCGGGCAAGCGCTTTGCGTTCAATTATGATTTCTGCAAAGGCTGCGGTATCTGCGTAGCCGAATGCCCATGCGGTGCGATCAAGATGGTGCCGGAGGAGCTTTAGCGGCGACTCAATCTAGGTGCGACGCCAGATTGCAATGCTTGCATTCCAATCTGGTCAATGGGTTCGCTGACCGCGCCAGGCTCTCGATATGCGAGCACCGCTGCCAGAAAAAACTAGGGAATGACGAATCTAGCGGCCCGGACGAAGGGGGCTTTACAACTAGTCCACATGCGTTGCTCATTGAATGGCCCGTCCCATTCTTGCCAGGTCATCCAAGGCGCTCCTGGGCGTGAGGCGCAATTGAACAAGCATTTCAGGGCCGGTCTAGCTGGCTGCTATGACATACAAGATAGGGTCGTTGAAATGCAGTGAAGATAGGCTTTCTGGCGGCAGTACCGGAGGTGGGCCTTCCAAAAGGATTGGTACGATGTCCGGCACGTGGCCCTCGCCTACGTTGTTCCGTGCAAGTGCGTACTCGGTTTCCTTGATGACCCATTCAGGATCTCTTGCCAATTGCGCTGGGTGGCGACCCTGTCATTGGCGAGTGGCACGGGGCGCCGCCGGCTGCCCCCATTCACCTATTAGGGCAACGGCAGATAGGCGATCATCTCTCAACGCGTTTCGGCCCGGCATTGCGGAAAAGTCGGCGCTTCAAACAAATCAAGCGCCATCTCAGTCCAGCCCTTCGGCGTGATGTGTCCGCGCGGATGCAGCATCAGGCGGAGTTGCGAACCCTCGGTGCATGAATTCCAGGACCTGATCCAGCTGTTGTCCTGGTTAGGGCGCTCACGTCCCCAGCTCTATCCGGCGCCACTACAACTTCCAACGGGCGGCATGCTATGAAATCGGATGAAGCATGGGTTCTCTTGGTTCAAAACACTCAAGTGTCCGTCTAACTTTAAGTACGGACACAAGCGCAAACAGCTGCTACGATTCTGGCGTGGTCACTGCGACCGCTTTGATGTCCTATCTGAATTGAGACCAAGCGGCGTATTTGAGAAAAGTTCGACACTGCTATGACCATCCGCGACCCTGAAAAGAATTTCGAAGTCCTATGGAAGACTTTTAACAACAGGTATCCATTTTTCGAACTAAGGAATGTCGACTGGAAAAAGCAGTACGACATCTACAGGCCCAGGGTCACAAGTGAGACGAGCGATGATGCGCTGTTCGATATTTTCTGTCAGATGCTCGACCCGTTGGATGACGGACACGTCGAGCTAAAGGCCAAAGCAAGTGATGGTCGGAAGAAGCGGTATTTCACCGCTGAGAAAACGACCCGATTCTCGAAGGAGTTTACAAAGCGACAGGTCAAAAAACTTTTCAAAACTACCAAGAAAACTCTTGTCGCCAACGGCTTCGGGCGGCCCAAAGAGACCAAGGCCTGGATGATTCACTACTGCAGGTCGCAGGCATTTGGTTACATGCGTATACTTGAGCTGGAAGACGTCAAAAAGCGGAAATTGACGGATGCTCTGAACAAGATTGCCTGTGACTTCGAGAGTTTGGACGGCTTTATCATCGATATACGTGACTGTCCTGGCGGAGAAGATGATATTGCGATCATGATCATCAATCGCTTTTGCGATCGCAAGAGAATCGCCTTTCACAGAAAGACAAAGGTTGGTCCAGGCGAAGGTGACTTTAAACCCCTGAAGACGTGGTACCTCAAACCGTCAGGCGCAGTGCAATTTAACGGCCCAATCATACTCTTGACCTGCGATTCTGTGTTCAGCGGCGGGGAGGCATTTGCTCTCGGGATTCGGCAGCTCCCGCATACAACGATCATAGGCGATCATACCAACGGTATATTTTCTTATACCCTCGATAAGAAACTCCCAAATGGCTGGAAGTACTGTTTGTCGTACCAAAAATACTTCTCGGCTGACATGGTGTGCTACGAGGGCAAAGGCGTTCCAGCTGACATCGAGCTATTCAACACGAAGGCCGATATTAAAGCCGGAACCGATCCCTTGATTGTCCGCGCACTCGAAGTGTTGAAGTCGCAGAAGCCAGTACCACCAGCTTCCGCCAACAGGTAACGAAGTCATCTATGGCAGCAACCCTTGACGAATGAGGCATTGCCATTCTTTTAGGTGAAACACTTCGACGGCATCTGCTCAAGCGATCCAACGGGCTGTTACAGACCAAACACTTGGGAGTAAAAGATCGCCTGTGGTATCAATAGTCTTTCTTGCGCGAAGGGGCGATGATGAAATCAGCTTTGGCCTTGGTTCTCGCCAGCATGTTTTTCGTTACGGCAACTGTTACGACCGCGCTGGCCGCGTCGAAGACCCATCGGGTAAGCATCCGCTATGTGCCGCCGAAAAATCCCGCACATCAACATATATACCAGGATCTGAAGGAGCGCCGAGCGCTCGAGAAGTTGCAGGATTTCCTCAGCCCGTTCCGGCTTCCTAGGACACTGGAAATCTCATTGGTAGGGTGCGACGGGGAGGACGATGCATACTATGGTGATGACGCAATAACGATTTGCTATGAATATGTCGAAAAGCTTTGGGCAAACATGCCTGAGAAAACGACGCCGGCAGGTATTGCTCCGATGGATACTGTGATTGGCCCGTTCGTCGACACCTCTCTCCACGAATTCGCTCATGCCTTGTTCGACATGTTCAACCTTCCGGTGTTGGGCCGCGTAGAAGACGCAGCCGATCAGGTGGCAGCCTATATCTATCTCCAACTTGGCCAGGCCGAGGCGCGTAGGCTGATTACGGGCACAGCATACGCCTACTTGACCGACGCAAAAAGCGATGATGCGCCACTGACGCCGAAGGAATTCGCTGAAGACTTCGCCGAAGTGCATGGCATGCCGCAACAACGTGCCTACAATGTATTGTGCATAGCATATGGTGCTGATACGAAGCTGTTTGGCGACTTCGTGACTAAGGGGTATTTGCCGAAAGAGCGAGCCGAGGTTTGCGAAGAAGAATACGAACAGGTCCAGGACGCATATGAAGAATTGGTGACCCCTCATATCGACGAAGCCCTTGCGAAAGAAATCTTCGACAGAACCTGGCTCCGCAAAATACCCACGGAAAAATAAAGGGGACGCTCCTCACTGCAGCCGCAGGAGGCGCCATAACATCGTTCTGACGGAGAGTGCCAACCGATAGTCGTCGAGCTGAAGGCCAGGTTGTGGCCGTTGCATTTGCGGTCGTGGGGCGCGGTGACAACAAGGCAACTGAACTCCGCGAGCGCTGTTCCGATGCTGCTCACACTTTGGCTGAATATCTCGTGGAAGTGACCGGGAAAGAGCTTTTGAAGCGGTAGTTATGGAACGTCAACGAAGCTTGCGTGCTGACTAATCACTCCACTGAAAGACCGTGCCAGCTTTTGGTATGTTTGGAACCGGTGTCAACCAACACGACAATAACATACCATGTAGAGGGCCGGCGAGCGATACGATGCACCGTGTTGCCCAAGGAAAAAACCGTCTAGGAGACCCTTGCCGACAGGCAATATGTGTCGGGCCAGTTCAAAGGCGGTGACTGTTAGAGGCAGGATGGTTGTGATACGGGAGGCTCAAGGGGGAGTTGTTGCCCGTTGTGACAGGGGCAGATTGTCTACCTTCGCTGTACAGGCAAGGAATACTGAAGAGACGCCATCCTGACACCATAAAGTTCTGCCCCGAGAAAAAGGTAACCACCGTCACGCGGGGCCTAAAGTTCGTCGCAATGCAGCGAGCTGTAGAAAAACAGGTGGGCTTGAAGAACGCTAAAGAAAAGCAGACTAAAGAATAAAAGGCAGATCATCCTGCTAAGGACATTGCTATATGATTATCGAGTCGCCACTAGAATTGATTTTTCGTGACCTGTTTTATCGTCTCCGAGGCTTTACTGGAAGTCACGACGTCCTATCTCAAATTGGAAGGGCTCAACATATCGGGCTCGATCAAAGTGAAGACGGCGATAGGGCTCGTGGAGGACTTGGAGCGGCGAGGCCTTGCCAAGCCGAATGAGACCGTAATAGTCGAATCTTCGTCAGGAAATCTTGGAATAGCACTCAGTTTGGTGTGCGCCATAAAAGGCTACAGGTTTATCTGCGTGACAGATTCTAACGCCACTCAGGCCAATATCAGAGGCATGAAACTCTATGGAGCAGAGGTCATTGTGGTTGATGATCGCGATCCAAATGGAGGCTTCTTAGGAAATAGATTTGAGACGATAGATCGTATTTTGCAATCGGAACCAAAGGCAGTTTGGCTGAATCAATACGACAATATCGCCAACAAAAATGTCCATGCCGAGCAAACGGCGAATGAGATCTTGCAAGAGTTCCAAAAAGTTGATTGGGTTTTCGTTGGGGGCGGAACTACCGGTACCCTTGCTGGAGTCTCGGAGCGACTTCGTCAGGTGTTTCCGAAAATAAAAGTAGTAGCCGTCGAGCCGGTGGGCTCAGTCACATTCGGAGGTGCGCCAGGAAAACGAAACATCCCTGGTATTGGGGCAAGCCTCAGACCAAAGCTCGCCGACCAAGCGAAGCCAGATAGAGTTGTGGCAATAGAGGAGGAAAAGACAATTTCAGCGTGTCTATCTTTTGTCCGGAATTACCACTTGCTTGTTGGCGGAAGCACTGGAACGGTCCTCGCAGCCATACAAAAGCTTAAGTCGGAGTTCGCGCCCGGAGACACCATAGTCGCCATATCTGCGGATCTTGGCGAAAAATACCTGGACACAGTTTACGATCCAGACTGGGTGGCAAACGTCATTGGGAAAAAAAGCAAGACGCTAGCAGAAACATAGGGGAACAAATCGTGGGCAACCGCTCCGACGTTCTACGTTGTTCCCAGGCTCGACAGTTAAGAACACTATCGAAGGCAACAGGGAACAAGTTTTTCGAGGCCGTAGAGACTGCATACCGCCTTCACTCCTCCGGGGATGCTGTTAATCCAGACAGCTACTTCCTTCGATATCCGGATAAGCCCAGTGCCCGTATCATCGCATTGCCGGCGCATCTCGGTGGTGCAGTTCAAAAAAGTGGTATTAAATGGATATCGAGTTTCCCGGCAAATACGACGTCCAATCTGGCCCGGGCGTCGGCAGTCCAGATTCTCAACGATGCCACGGACAGGCTATCCCTTAGCCTGTATTGAGGCATCACTGTTAAGTGCAACACGCACCGCTGCCTCTGCTGCGTTGGCTGCAGAGCATGTGTCCCCCAATCCGTTTGAAGGAACGCTCTGCGTAACTGGAGCAGGGATAATCGCTCGCACAACCATTGAGTGGCTCTTATTTCGAAATTGGAAGTTTTCGAAAATCAATTTGTACGATTTGGATCAAAAGGAGGCTGAGCGCTTCAGTAAGTGGCTTCGCGAACAGTATGACCTACATGCAGTAATTCACCACAGTTTGGAGAGCGCTTTAAACGACGCTTCTTTGGTGCTTTTCACCACCACCACACTGGAGCCCTACCTTTCGAATGTGAAAATGCTCGAGCATTCCCCAACCGTCTTGCATCTATCCCTCCGCGATATTTGCACTAATGTGATCCTCGCATCACAAAACATTGTCGATGATGTGGATCATTGCTTGAAGGCAAACACGTCACTCCACCTAACGGAAATGGAGACGGGAAATAGGGACTTTGTCGCCGGCAGCCTGGTCGACGTTCTGGAGAAGAAGGTCATATTAGATCATAATAAGCCTCGCATATTTTCACCATTTGGCTTGGTGTTCTTGATCTTGCGGTAGGAAATTTTGTCCTTGAGGCAGCAATCGCCTCCAATACGGCAATTGCACTGCCAGACTTCTTTAGCAATTCCAATCGGTGGTGAAGGCAGGTGGGTTTCCAGGCTTTTACGCCATAAGACGCAAAAAATATCGGCCGTCGAAGAACGAAACGAGGGAGTACCACTCAAGTCGAGATGGTCTGATTTAGCAGGGAACTCAGTCCCGCTCACAACAGCAAGAGGCGTGTTGCGTATGTCAGGTGTATGGAGTTGCAATGAGTGGATCAACTGGAGGAAGTCATTGTAGGGAATCCGCTAGGTGCGAGGTTTCCTACGCCAGACCGAAGCACCCAACTGGCGGAGTTTCCCGATCTTTCATTGGCAGAGATTCCGAAAGGCCCATTCCCGCAGCGGATTATTGAGGAGACGGAAGAGGATTTGAATGAGTTTGTTCAAGTCCTTAGAAGGTCTGGGAGTTACCGTTAAGCGCCCAGATGCATGGCCTCACGCGGCCAAATATTCCACCATCCATTGGGAATCTGAAGGGTACTACAACTATTGTCCTCGCGATATCATGCTGGTCATCGGCGATCAAATAATCGAGACGCCAAATGTCATAACGGAGTCGCGCTCAGGAAACATTTAGCTATCGCACGTTGTTGCTTGATTATTTGAAGTCGGGCGCAAAGTGGTACAGCGCGCCTAAACCCATGCTGTTGGACTCACTGTTTGAGTATGACCCGGACAAGCCTACGCCACGTAACGACGAACCAGCTTTTGATGCCGCAAACATCCTGCGTTTTGGTGAGGACTTAATCTATTTGGTCAGCGCCACGGGTAACGAATTGGGTGGTCAATGGCTGCAGACAATCTTGGGCGATAAGTTTCGGGTGCACTTCTCAAGGATGTCTATTATGGCAGTCATATTGACTCAACCTTCGTTGCCCTGCGACCCGGCTTAATCCTATGCAATCCTGCTCGTGTCAATGACGAAACCCTGCCCCTAATCCTGAAGCAGTGGGACGTCATTTACAGTCCACCGATGGAGAATACGGACAGATATGATGCCGACTACCTATCCAAATGTATCGGTAGTGACTGGATCGATATGAATGCATTCAGCATTAACCCGGACACGGTCGTGGTCGATCGAGACCAGACCGCACTCATAAAGCTTCTGGAGAAGCACGGGCTTGATGTGGTTCCCATAAAATTGCGGCATCGAAAATGATGGGTGGTGGTTCATTGCGTTAC
>CAXXFS010000031.1:0-5473 GCA_963669235.2 uncultured Filomicrobium sp. | reverse complement strand
GCGTGTGGCCGACGGTCGGAGCGGCCAAGTCGGAGAGGACGACGTCGGCGTGGCCCACCACGAAGAAGGGCCTTGAGGCGTTCTTCGGCATCATCATCGGTGAAATCAAGCTGCAGGATCTCAACTCCGGGAAGGGGCTCCACGCCAAGATAGTCGATGGCCACGACCTGTCCGCGACCTGGACCGGCGCCTCCGACGGCCTTCACCCGCTCGGCAGCGATTTGGCTCCAGCCTCCTGGGGCCGCACCCAGGTCGATAACGCGCTGACCGGGTTTCAGGATGCGATTGCTTGTCATCGATTTCCTTCAGCTTATAGGCGGCGCGCGAGCGCATTCCCTCCCGCCTGGCAGCAGCGACGTAGGGGTCGTTTAATTTGCCGCTCCAGCCAGCGGGCCGAGGAGTTGGACCGCTTGCGTGCTGTCTTAACGCGGGTGTGAAGCTGGCGCTGACCACCGCCGGGGCCCTTTACGCTTCCTCCGCTTCCGCTCTTCTTGGCCATATATTCAATCTCTGTTCGAGCGTCGCGACACGCTGACACCGGGGTCAGGGTCGCGCCTTCTCAGATGATCCGTTAAGTTAGCTCAGACGTTAGGGTTCATCGCAGGAAAAAGCCAAGAAAGCAGGGGCCGATGATGACTGAAAATGGCCAGGACAGGTGAGTTTGTCGCGGACACCTCGACGTGGCCCGAAGACCACCCTCGCGTTAACTACGGACGTATCGGCGTTTTGCTGCTCAATCTGGGTACGCCTGACGGTACCAGCTATTGGCCGATGCGTCGCTATCTTCATGAATTTCTTGGTCGGATCGGCGCGTCATTGAGGAGCCACGCTGGAAGTGGTGGCCGATCCTCAACTTGATCATCCTGTCGAAGCGGCCATCGAGCAAAGGCAAGGACTACGATACGATTTGGAATAGAGAGCTCGATGAAGGCCCGCTTGAAGACGATCACTCGCAATCAAGCAAATGCATTGGCGGAAACGGCTCGCCGGGCATCCTGAAATCATCGTTGACTGGGCCATGCGCTACGCTAATCCGTCGACGGAGAGCCGGCTTCGCTATCTTCAGGAACAAGGTTTGCGAAAAGATTTCTGCTGCTGCCGCTCTATCCGCAGTATGCCGCCGCCACTTCCGGAACGGCCTGCGATCAGGCCTTCAGGGCTCTGATGAAAATGCGGTGGCAGCCGGCGGTTCGTGTCGCGCCGCGCTACCATGACGATCCCGTTTACATCGAGGCCATCGCGAAATCGATTGAGACGCACCTGGCGGGGCTCGACTTCAAGCCGGACAAGCTGATCGCCACTTTCCACGGCATGCCGGAAAAATACTTGCTTGAAGGGTGACCCTTATCACTGCCAATGTCAGAAGACCTCTCGGCTGGTGCGCGAGCGGCTTGACTGGCCGAAAGAGAACTGGCTGACAACGTTTCCAATCGCGGTTTGGCGATGACCCCTGGCTTACAGCCTTACACCGATGAAACGGTGGAGCGCCTCGCCAAAGAGGGGGTGAAGAAAACTGACGCTGGTGGCGCCGGGCTTCTCGGCAGACTGCCTGGAGACGCTGGAAGAACTCGAGGTTGAAAACCGCGAAATTTTTCGAGGAGCACGGGCGGTGAGAGATTTTCTTATGTGCCGGCGCTCAATGACAGCGAGTCGGGGCAACATCGTTATCGAAGGGATTGTCAGGCGCGAGTTGATGGGTTGGGTGTGACCCTGAATGCACGCGCCTTCGGTCGGCAGCAGGTTGCCTAATATAAGGTAACTCGCCTAAGTTTCGAGGGCATTGCCGAGCTCATTTCATTCGCGTGTACTGCAAGAGTTTATTGTAATGATTTCAAAGAAACTGTTGGGTGCGCTGGTGTGCTGCGCATTGTCTTTCAATGCGGCTGTTGCCCAGGATGACGCGCCTGGCACGTTTGCCAGGGAAGCGGGATTATTCCCCCTACCCAGAGCAAGCATTTCCAAACCGGGTCCTGTTCGGAGATACGCAACCTACATACGACTTATTCGGCTGACGCTGGCATGATTGGTGACACGCTTGGGCCGCAGGAAGCTTACCGTTTTCGCCCGCGGCGAAGTCGTGACTTCGAGTACTGGTGTCAAGGCGCGGCTGAAGCGTCCGTTTGGACTTCCTCGTAATCGCGGATCACGCCGAGAACCCTAGGTCTTGCACCGCTGCTGGCGGCCAAGGACAAGACGCTGCTGTCAACCGAGTTCGGACAGAAGCTCAACGAGGCGGTCGAGGCTGGCGATCCGGCGGGCGCGTGGAAGATCTGGTCGCAGGCCAAGTCCAGCGGCAAAGGACCCTCTGGCCGGTCAGGACGAAATCTATAAAACAGCGTGGGCACGGCTGACAAAGGCCGCCGAAGACTACAATGAGCCGGGACGCTTCACGGCGCTCATCGGCTTTGAATGGACTTCAAATCCCGGCCGCAACAACCTGCACCGGAACGTTATATTTCGGGGAGGAAAGGACAAGGCCGATACCATCATACCGTTTTCCAACTTCGACTCATTTGATCCTGAAGATTTGTGGGCGTGGATGGCGGCCTATGAAAAAGACACGGGTGACCGGCTGCTGGCCATCCCACACAACGGCAATCTTTCAAACGGATTGATGTTCGACGACGTTACGCTAACCAGCAACAAGCCGCTTGATCGCGAATATGCGAAGCTGCGCCAGAAATGGGAGCCGCTTTATGAAGTGACGCAGATGAAGGGTGATGGCGAAGCGCACCCGCTGCTGTCGCCACGCGACGAGTTCGCCGACTTTGAAACTTGGGACAAAGGGCAGCTCGGCCCCCGAACCAAAGACTCCGGACATGCTGCCGCGCGAGTACGCCCGTGAAGCACTGAAGCGGGGGCTTGCCTACCAGGCGAAGCTGGGAACGAACCCGTTCAAATTCGGCATGGTCGGATCAACCGACTCGCACACATCTCTTTCAACGACGAGTGAGGACAACTTTTTTTGGCAAAGTGGCGGCGGTCGAGCCAACCGCCGACCCAGTCAGGTTTGATGAGGTTATCGGTGGCAATTGGCGGGCCCAAGAGCGTCGGGCAGTACGCATGGCAAACGAGCGCCTCGGGCCTTGCCGGGGTCTGGTCGCGAGATAATACGAGGGAGGGGATCTGGGATGCCTTGGCGCGCAGGGAAGTCTTTGCAACAACCGGAACGCGACTGCGGGTCCGGGTGTTCGCCGGTTGGGATTTTCTTGAAGAAGGCCTTGCCCGCTCGGACTTTGCCAAGCACGGTTACCGAAACGGTGTACCGATGGGCGGCGATCTCAAGGGACCAACGGATGGTCGATCCCCCCGGTTCATGGTCCGCGCATTGCGTGACCTTGACGGCGCCAACCTAGACCGCATTCAGATCATCAAAGGGTGGCTCGACGCGGACGGCGAGACGCGCGAACAGAATCTACGACGTTGCGTGTTCAAACGGCAGGGCGATGACTCCGGCGAACCGCTGCGAGAGAAATGTCGCCGACAGTGTCAACGTTGAAAAAGGCGACCTACTCAAAACGCCAGCGGCGCGCCGGCGATGCAGGCGTACTGGAAGGATCCCGACTTCGATCCTGGGCAGCTCGCGTTTTACTACGTGGCGTGTTCTGGAAATCCCGACACCACGCTGGACGACCTATGATGCCAAATTCTTCGGCGTCCAAACGTCCGGAACTGGCGCCCGCGAGCATCCAGGAAACGCGCCTACACTTTCGCCCATATGGTACACGCCCGCAAACCCCTGAGGAGGGAGTTCCTCAAGGTCTCGTGATCTGACATTGAAACGCGTGCTGTTGGTCTACCGGCGGGGTTGTAAAACGAAGGAGCTATGCCGTGCCGGGCGCTGTTCGCAACTTGTTACGCAATCGTTTTTCTTTGTCTGTTTGCCATCTGCTTCCTGATACCGTCGAAGGCCGTCACCGCTAAAGACACCTGTGGCGGTGTTGATGCGCCCTGCAGCATTTGCCAGCGGCCAATACTACTTCGTTCTTCCGAAGTCGCCGCCGGGCCCGCGCGGCTATCCGGTGGTGGTCCATCTGCATGGCTGGTCGAGTTTCCGCGCGAGCGGTGATGGAACAATGCGCGTTTTGTCGAGAAGGTCCTCTCACGCGGCTATGTCCTCATCGCCCCCTTCGGCGAGGTTCAGCCTTCAGGCCGCCGCGACTGGTCTGTTGCCGACGGTCAAACGCGGTCCGCGCCGTGATGATGCTGCGTTTCTCAGCGACGTTCTTGACGACGCGGTCAAGCGGCTGAAGATCGATCGGTCTCGCGTTCTACTGACAGGATTTTCACGCGGCGGGTCGATGGTCTGGGATGTGGCCTGTCAGACACCGGGGGCGTTCACTGCCTATGCCGCGGTCGGGGGCGGCTTTTGGAATCCGCTGCCGCAATTGTGCAAGGGGTCCAGTTCGGCTTTTTCACACCCACGGCTGGGTTGACGCAACGGTGCCGCTGGAGGGACGGCGGCTGGGAAACAGTGGCCTTGTGCAAAGGCGATATTTTCGACGGCCTCAGTATTCTGAAACGCACCAACGGCTGCCAGCGCCGGGCAAGCGAACGCCAAAACAAGGACAACCGCTGGATCAGGTCCTGGAATTCATGCGCCGAGGGTTCACAACTCCGCCTGATGCTGCATCCGCGCGGGCACATCACGCCGAAGGGCTGGACGGAGATGGCGCTTGACTGGTTTGAAAGCCATTGTTTCACCCCAGCGCCGGGTAGAAACGCGCTAGATGCTCCGCATTTGATCTCTGCTCGGGCCGCCTTGCCGCAACGGCCTCGAGCTGAATCACGTTGCTCTCATGCGCGGCACCTTGGTTTTTGCCCTTCGACAACTCGTTAGTCACTGATCGTTGCCGGCCGGCTAGGACGGAGAGGGCCAGCCTTCACGATCGGTACCGCAACTCGGACCTCTACTTCCCGAGCAAGGTCGTCCAAGAAATTGCAGTTCGAGACTTGGAGATGTTCATCCCGCCAAACTGAAACTATTCTGTATTAACCGCAGGTTCCGGACCCCGTATTTCGAGGTGTTCAGCACGACGCGACAAACAATCTGATGCTTTCCCTGCGTAAGGGGTAACCCCACTAGCCAAATTCGAATTCCAACGTCCTGGATTCGGAACCTAAAGTTGTGGCGACCTCTTCCAGTTTCGAGGAAGCGCTAGACTGTTAACAGGTGGTGACGCGCAAGCGCTCCTATTATCTGCTGGCGCTTCTCAAAAAGCGTCCACTTCAATATCGACGGTGTGTTAGTCTCTCAAAGCTGGGAAAACACGGCTTCCGCCAATGATATGTAAATTTCGTACGAGGGATACGTTGCGACAAAGTTCAGGGGGACTGTCCAGGAAGCATCCGGTCAGGCCACGCCTCGGGTAGCCAGAGCAGCGCAACATTCTGTGCCCTCGATTACGTAGGCATTAAACCGCTCCGGTCCGCCGTAGTCCTGTGGCGCATGAACGACCCGTAGATTTGGAGA
>CAXXFS010000030.1:0-10329 GCA_963669235.2 uncultured Filomicrobium sp. | reverse complement strand
GCTGCCTGCCGTGACCTTCGTAGCGGCGGCAAAGAAGGATGTCACACCGTCTTCGGATTTTGTTGGCCGTGTTGAGGCAGTCCAAAGAGTCGACCTGCGGGCTCGCATCACCGGTTTTCTTGACAAACAAGCATTTCAAGACGGCCAAACAGTGAAAGAAGGTGAACTGCTCTTCGTCATCGAACAAGAGCCTTTCGCGGCTTCAGTAAAGCAAGCCGAGGCCAACCTCGCGGCGGCCAAGGCGCAGGCGCTCAACGCAACAACAGCACTGAAACGGGCCGAGATCCTCGTGGAGCGAAAGACGGTGTCTCAGGCAACCGCAGATGACCGCCTGGCTGAAAAGCGCGTTGCGGATGCCTCTGTTCTGCAAGCGGAGGCGGCACTCACGCAAGCCAAGATCACCTACTCCTACACCGAGATAAGGTCGCCGATTGATGGGCGCATCGGCCGCTCCAACATCAAACCCGGCAACTTGGTCACTCCGGAATCTGGTGTCCTGGCGACAGTGGTCAAACAAGACCCGGTTTACGTTGCCTTCAACGTCACCGAGCGCACTGTCCTCAATTTTCGTCGGAGAGTTGCTGAAATGGGATCGTCCGACAACGACGCCCGCAAGACACTGCAGATGAAGTTGCGGCTTTCGGACGGGGAGATTTACGGCGAGGTCGGTCAGCTCGATTTCACCGATGTTCAGGTCAACCCAACGACCGATACGATCGTTATTCGCGGTACCTTCGCGAACCCAAATGGCTTGCTCGTCGATCAACAATTTGTCGTCGTAATTGTGGAAACAGCCGATCCGGAAGAACGGCTGGTCATACCTCGAAGCGCTCTCGGCCTCGATCAGCGCGGTCAGTTCGTATTGCTAGTCGATGCTGAAGACAAAATCGAGGAACGCGTCGTTCAGACCGGTAATGCGTTTGGGCGCGATATTGAGATAAAATCCGGATTGGAGCCCGGCGACCGCGTTGTCATCCAGGGCGGTATGAAAGTGCGGCCCGGCATGCAGGTCAATCCCGTCGCAGCGGAAAAGCAGGGAACCTAGAACGTGCTCTCAGAGATTTTTGTTAGGCGTCCGAGACTGGCGTTCGTCATCTCGATCGTGATCACGATCGCGGGTCTCATTTCACAGATGGCATTGCCGGTCGAGCAGTTCCCGAACATTGTTCCGCCACAGGTTCGCGTGTCCGCGACGTACCCCGGTTCAAACGCGGAGGTCGTTGAGCAAGCTGTGGCTCAGCCCATTGAGTCTCAGGTCAATGGCGTCGACAACATGATCTACATGAAGTCGACAAGTGGCAATGACGGCACATACTCACTTAATGTCAGTTTCAAAGTCGGCACCGATCCAGATATCAATACTGTCAACACACAAAATCGCGTTTCATTGGCGGTGCCGCAGCTGCCCGATGAGGTCCAGCGCCAGGGTTTAAACACGAAGAAAGAGTCAACCGCGCTACTCCAAGTGGTGACACTTTTTTCTCCCAACGAATCTTTCGACACCCTGTATCTGAACAACTACGCCAAGATCAACATCATGGATGTGCTGGCGCGAATTCCAGGCGTCGGCGATGTACGGCTGTTCGGTCTACAGGATTACTCGATGCGGATCTGGTACTTCACCGATCGCCTGACCGCTCTCAATCTCACACCAGCGGATGTCGTGAATGCGATCCGCTCGCAAAACGTCCAGGCTGCGGTCGGCCGCATCGGGGCACAACCAATAAGCGATGACGTTGACCAACAGTACAATCTCACCACAAAGGGCCGCCTCACCGAAACTGGCGAATTCGAGGACATCATCATTCGGGCGAACCCGGATGGCTCAACCGTTCGCGTCAAGGATGTTGCTCGCGTGGAACTCGGGGCAAAGAGCTCTGACACTTTCACACGTCTAAACGGCAGAGAATCTGCCGGGATTGGGATCTATGGCTCGCCCGGATCAAACGCCATTCAGACCGCCGATGCCGTCCTCGAGACGATGCAACAGCTGAAGCAACGTTTTCCCGAGGACCTGACCTATTCGGTCACTTACGACACGACGGTTTTCGTCAAGGCAAGTATTGAGAACGTCTACTCGTCTCTAATTATCGCGTTCATTTTAGTCGTCGCGGTCACCTTCATTTTCTTGGGTTCAGCGCGGGCGACACTTGTACCGGCTGTGGCTATTCCCGTCTCGCTGATCGGGACCTTCGCCGCAATGGCGGCAATGGGTGTTTCGCTGAATACGGTTTCGTTGCTTGCCCTTGTGCTCGCGATCGGAGTCGTGGTCGATGATGCCATCGTGGTCGTCGAGGGCGTGACCCGCATTATGGAGGAGGAGGGCCTACCTGCTGATGAAGCAACGATCAAGGCGATGAACCAGCTAACGGCTCCGATTATCGCGACGACCTTGGTCCTCCTATCTGTTTTTGTGCCAGTTGCCTTCATTCCGGGCATCGTCGGCGCACTTTTCCAACAATTCGCCATCTGCATCTCATTTGCGGTTTTGATCTCTTCGGTAAACGCGCTCTCCCTCTCCCCTGCCCTGTGCTCACTAGTCTTAAAGCCGGGCCAAAAAGCCAGGGGCCCGATCAAATGGATGCTCAATCGGATTGATAATGTCACCGACGGCTACTCGTTCCTTGTGACGCGTATTCTGAGGTTCTCCGTGATCGCCTTGGTTCTCGTCGGGGTTTTAATGGGCAGTGCGGTCCTACTCTTCAAGGTGACGCCGTCTGGCTTCCTGCCGTCCGAGGATCAGGGCTTGTTCATGGGCGAGATACAGTTGCCCGATGGCTTGTCGGTCGCACGCACGTCCGAGATCGTGGCAAAAGTCGAGGAAGTAGTTGGCGCCGACCCGGCCGTCTATGAGGTGTTCACTGTAATCGGGTACAGCCTTCTTAACAGCCTGTCTCAATCCAACAGCGGTGTAGTTATCGGCCGTCTGAAACCTTTCGAAGAGCGCCTCACTGACGATTTGAAGGTTCACAAGACTATTGACCGTCTGCAAAAACAGCTGTTTGCGATTCCCGGCGCGACAATCTCGCTGTTCAATTTGCCACCGATCTCAGGCTTGGGCAATTCAGGCGGTTTCGAATACGAACTACAAGACCTCGCAGGCCGGCCAACGGACGAACTGGCTCAGACTCTGCGCGGCCTCATAGTCAATGCGCGCAATGCACCCGAAATCGGCGCAATCTTCACGCTTTGGTCGAACAACACACCGCTAGTCTATCTTGATATCGACCGCGCCAAGGCCCGTACTCTTGGCGTCGAGATCAACGATATCTTCGTTGCGTTACAGGCCACATTGGGCAGTTTCTATGTCAACGACTTCAACCGTTTCGGCCGCGTCTGGCAGGTTAACATCCAAGGCGAAGGCATTGACCGAGACTCTCTCAGCGACATTGGCCGCATCCACGTCAAGAACAGCAAAGGCGAGATGGTGCCGCTGCAGGGCCTGGTGCAAAACAAGTTGATCGTCGGGCCACAGGCGATCATGCGCTTCAACAACCAAAGAAGCGTTACGGTAAACGGCGGTCCGGCGCCCGGCTTTAGCTCTGGCCAGGCCTTGGCTGCGATGGAGCGGGTTTCTAAAGAAACCCTTCCCGCGGGTTTTGGGTTCTCTTGGAGCGGTACCGCCTACCAGGAAAAACTTGCCGGTGGTCAGACTGTCGTGGCGATCATTCTGGCGGTCGTATTTGGCTACTTGTTCCTGGTCGGCCTTTACGAGAGCTGGAGTATGCCTGCTGCTGTTCTGCTCTCGGTGGTCGTTGCTGTCGTCGGCGCCCTGTTGACGATTTGGCTGACCGGGCTTGCCAACGATATCTATGCGCAGATCGGCATCGTGCTTCTTATCGGTCTTGCCTCCAAGAATGCGATTCTGATTGTCGAATTCGCGATGGCACAGCGCGACGAAGGTCTATCGATTCTAGATGCCGCCAAAATGGCCGCGCGCTTGAGAATACGTGCGGTTTTGATGACAGCCTTTTCGTTCCTGCTCGGGCTCATTCCTCTGCTGATCGCCAATGGTGCGGGTGAAGCAACGCAGAAATCCGTGGGCTCCGGTGTGTTCGGCGGCATGCTAGCGGCGGCGACCGTCGGTGTCTTTCTGATCCCGATGCTGTACGTGGTGCTTCAGTGGACGCGCGAAACCGTGAAGGGCTTTTTGGGCGCGGCCGATAAGGATGCGCTGGGCGCCACGGACAAACCAGCGCCCGCCGAGTGAGTTGAGAGAGCGCGAAATGCCAGCCTCAAAAAAGCGCACAACCGCTCATAGAATCAACATCGACGGGCCGGCCTGATGCTTCCCGAACTTACCTTGGGCGCCATGATGATATTGGTCACGACCATTATTCATGGCGTCTTCACCGCAGCCTGTGTTGGGTTGCTCATGAGGTATTTGTCTAACGGCCTTAGAGTCGACACCGATTGGAGAGCATCCGTTGTGTTGTCTTTCTTTGTGCTCTTTCTGTTTCTCGCGACCATCCTGGAAGTTTGGGTCTGGGCTCTCCTTTATGTCGTGATCGGGGCCCTGGAAGGTTTTGAAGAAGCCCTCTATTTCTCAACCGTGACGTTCACCACCCTGGGTTATGGAGATATCGTTCTTGATGAGGAATGGCGCCTGCTGGCCTCCTTTGAGGCGGCCAATGGGTTGTTCTTGTTCGGTTGGTCGACGGCACTTGTCTTCGCGGTGGTGCAACGGATCTTTAACCATCGCGACAAGCAGGCATCCTAGCGGGAGCGCTGCCGCTCAAGCTGATCGTCGTGATAGCGTTATCCACACGGCCCATCGTTATTGCTTCAAGCGGCCCTCATACGCTCAAAGCCAGCGGCCAGGTCCGATTTCAGATCCTCAACATCCTCAAGGCCAATGTGCAGGCGCAGAGCAGGACCCGATGGGTTCCACGTCGTTGCGGTCCGATATGAACTGCAATCGAAGGGGACGATCAGACTTTCGTAACCGCCCCAGGAGTAGCCCATCCCAAAATACTTTAGGTGATCAAGCATCGCCGCTAGTGCTTCGTTCGACACTGGTTTCAGGAGTATCGAGAACAGCCCTGTCGCACCCAGGAAATCGCGCTTCCAGATGTCGTGACCCGGTGCTTCGGGTAGTGCCGGGTGCAGCACTCGCGCGACCTCCGGGCGCTGCGCAAGCCAACTGGCAATCTCCAGTCCGGATTGATAATGCCTCTGCAATCGAACCTCGAGTGTGCGCAGGCCCCTGAGCCCCAGGAACGTTTCTTCAGACCCTGTCGCGTTGCCGAGTGCAATTGGAGGTCCGTTTGATCTGCTGCGCCGCACGAGCGTTTGAGGTGATGCTCCCTAAGAGGGCGTCAGCGTGTCCAACGATGTATTTTGTCGCCGACTGGATGGAAACATCGACTCCATGTTCAAAGGCTCGGAAGTAGATCGGTGTCGCCCATGTGTTGTCCAACAGAACCCACACGTCCCGCGAACGCGCGGCGGCCGCGATGGCGGGAATGTCCTGCATCTCAAAGGACTGGGAACCCGGACACTCGGTGAAAACCAGTCGCGTTCTGTCGTTGATCAATTCAGCGATGCCGCCTCCGATAAGCGGATCATAATAGACGGTTTTGACGCCGATCCTCGACAGCACCTGATCGCAGAACCGTCGCGTTGGAAAGTAGACGCTGTCGGTCATCAAGATCTCGTCGCCGGTCTCTACGAACGACAAAATGGCGGTGCTGACTGCGTGCAGGCCGGACGTGGCAAGAACGGTGAATTCGCCGCCTTCCAAAAGCCGGATCGCCTCGCATAGGGCATCCGTCGTCGGCGTTGTGTTGCGACCATAAGTATAGCGCTGATCGTAGGCCAACAGTTTGTCCAATGACGGGAACAGTACCGTCGATCCCCGGTAAACCGGTGTGTTGACAAATCCGTGCGCTGCAAACGGATCCCTCCCGCCATGTGTCACCAGGCTGGCGGAACGTTGCTGCGGGGGCTTGTCACTGTTATCGGTCATCACTCACCTGTTGGCGTTCTGCGAACTGGCCTTTTGCTGATCGGTGGTGGCAGGTCAAGGGGCCCGGCGGCGAAAACTTGCACAATCGTTGTGCTGAGGTGCGACCAAGTGGCAACGATCGCCTGTCAAAAACGCTGATCAGCTTCGATAATCTGTCATAAACCGCTTGGTGGGCCTATCGTGCGACCGTTTTGTCATGCGATCAGCGAGATCGTGCGCGTCGCCGAGTAGTGGTTGAGTCTGAGGGAAAATGAACTCTGTAGTGGAAATCAGCGGTTTCGCTGGGCTAGCGATACTCGCCGTGCCGCTGCTCATGCTGACCATCGCGCTGGTCTCGGCGTTGTTCTGGCCCTCTGTCCCTGTACCTCTGGATACCGCGACCGCACCCGAACTTGTGGCAGATGGTGAGGAACCATCTCTGGAACGGGATAAAACACAAACGCGTGGTCATGGCGGCCGGGCAGAACAGGAATCAGATATTTTTCATTATCCAAGTACTGTTGCACCACAAGGCAACGGGGTGGCCCTCAAAGAGGTCGAGACTCGCCCCTTAGCACTGCCGGACATCACGGAACTTGACCCGCGCGCAGCGCAGGCTCATGAGTTCCTGACCGAGGCACTTAGTCTTCGTGATTCTGGCGACGATGATGCGGCCGCTGACCGGCTTCGCGAAGCCATCATGCTTGCCACCAGCATTCGCAACGACCGTCTTCACGCTCGTGCCCGCCTCGAACTCGGCGACATCGCTGAAGCGCAAGGTGATCTCACGACCGCCTGCGAGCATTGGCAGCTTGCACGGTCGTTGTTTGAAGACGAAAGGCGCAGCAATGACGCCAGCCACTGCGAGACCCGAATGGCGCGGAACGGCTGCCCAACTGACTGGGTCTTGACGGATTTTTGAGACGGCCACTATTTGGCGAGCACCTCGACGTGCGCCATTTGACTATCCTCGACGTTGAATTTGCGCTTGAATTCTCGCCTGCCATTACGTGCGGTCACCGTATAGGTGCCCGGTGCCAGAATGTGTGTCGGCAATGCTCCGACACTTTGCGTTATGACCTCGCCTTCCGGCGCTGCAATGGTCCACTGGGTTGCCGGCAGCGCTTCACCCCCCGGCCGCGTCACCAGCCTAAACGTAACCCTGGCGGCCGCATGCGCGATCGCGATTTCGGTGAGCTTTCCGGCTTCCACCGACACCTCCGCTTCCACATGCGAGTTGGCGCCGCCGTACGTCGAGCGCAGATAATAAATGCCGGCATTGAGCCGGATGATCACGCCCGGGCGGGCCTTGCTCATGACCTGTCGACGCTGACCGGACTGATCCGTTTCTGCCATGTAGATGTTGAAACTGACCGTCTTGTCGGGGACCCTTTGCTCGCCTGCGTAGGCTGTCAGGCGCAACCCTCCGGCGTTGAGCACAAAGGTTTCCTGCGTGCCTGGCCCATCGCTCACCGTAACGCGCTTGGTGAGATGCGAACGCCCGTAGGCGACGTTCACAAGATACGTTCCAGGTTCAAGCGAAATAGTGGGAGATGGGGCCGGTTGTTTGACTAGCAACTCAGGCTTACCGGCACCTGGCTTGGGATCCGAATACACGCGCCATATAAGACCACGGGTAAGGCGTTGACCGTCCTCCGTCAAGCGAGCGGATAAAGCGACGCCCGAGCCCGCTTGACGAGCCGAAAGTGCCTTGCGTGCTTGCTGAACGGCTTCGGATTCGACAGCCTCGCTTTCGGTGGGCTTGCTCTCCGTCGCCCAGCCATCTTGAGGCATAGGCGTCAATTTGGTTGCTGGGTCCCAGCCTTGTCCTTGTTGCGCGTTGGCTTCCAATCCGGTCCGTGGAAGTAACCCGGGGCCTCCGGTGATAAGAAGCCCGGCAACAAGCAGGGCGATGGCGTTTCTCTTGAGCATGGAAATCCCGCCGGCAACTGCGAAAATACAAGCAATACGGCTCACTGGATGCGAAGTTCGACGGTTTTCGCATCACCTGCTGCAACCACGAATGCACCTTCCACGGTGCCTTTTCGCGTCTCGCAGCGCACATTGTAGCGTCCGGGAGCCAGCAAGCCTCTGGGCGAACCTTGCTGCGTCCGCCAAACAAGCGCGCCATTGGAATCAAGAACCTCCCAGAACTGCCCGGTGATTGCGCGTCCTTGGCCATCGCTCACCCGGAGCTTCACGTCTCCAGCCAGAAAATTCAGCAAGACATCTCGGTCTTCGCCCGAAGACAGATCTAGATCCTGCACCGTACGGACATTACGCGCACCATTTCTGCAAGAATGCGATAGCGGCCTGGAGGAACGACAAACTGTGGGTTTCGCATGCTGCTGCGCGCGACGATGCTCAATGGGTCGCGTGAAAACAACTTGTAGACGACCGGCGTTGATTGCGAGTCAGCGGTCGTCGGAAACTGAGTCTCGACCTTTATCCGCGCGAGATCGAGATTGAGTGACCTTTTGATGCTGCTACCGGCACCGAGCGCCACTCGGCCGCTGGCGACCGCGAGACCGGACTTCACCTCAGTGTAGTAAGTGCCAGCCGGCAAGCGGAAGACGGGAGTTGGCGATGTCGAGCGCGCAACGACGCGGCGTCCGCCCGGCTTGTCGGATCGTCAACGAAGACAGTGAACTCATACGCACCCGCCGACGCCCCGCCGTCGAGCGCGCTAGCAGACAGCCGCAATTCGCTGACGCGCAATGTAAAGGGGATCTCCTGCCTATCTCCGGCTGACAACTTGACAGTTTTTTTGACAGAAAGCGCCCCGACTTCAGCAAGGATGTCATAGCGTCCCGCGGGCAGTACGAGTTCGCTTTGGCGATAAGGGCTGACAACGAGTGGCGCAGCCCGTTCCACACCAGTTTTCTTGACTGTGAACAGTACTGGAATGGCGGGGTCCGAACCTTCCACCGACAGCTTGACGACACCCGCTTTGAAAACGGCTTTTACGAACGTCGGACCCTTTTCTGCGGACCTCGACCTTTGACGTGTACTTTGACCGTCCCAGGGAAGCATCGATCCAATAAGCCCCCGCCGCCATGGGCACGGCAAAACGCGGCTCCAGGACATCGAGCGCAGGTAATGCTGCTGCCTCAGGCGCGGTCTCGCCCTTATAGACCCTCCAGCGTACAGGCTTGTCGACAGGTTTGTCGGCCTTTCCAAGTGACGCGTCCAAAACGAGTTGAGATGGTCCGTTTGGATCGAAACGCCGTTGCAGGCGCTTGGCTATGCCCGGTTTCCGCTTCAGTCTGGGGCTCCTGACGCCGCGCATTGCAAGCTTCACGGCTTGCGCAACGGCCGCTTCCGCGTCTCTTGCCGTCACTGCGGGGAAGAACCGGCCCTTTGTGGCTTTGGAAATGCAAGCGATGGATCGACTGGGCCGAGCAAGGCCGAGCCCCACCGTATGGATCTTCAGCAATGGCCTTTCGGCTGCGAGTCGAGCGGCAACCGCACACGGGTCCTGGCGGCAGTTGTCGGGCCCATCGACCAACAGCACCATAGTGGATTTCTTGCCGGCCTCCAGGAGGCCTAGGCTCCGCTCCAGAGCCGCCGAGATCGGCCCCTTGCTGCGTGGGCTAATTTCGTTGAGTGGCGCAAGCGTTTCAGCTACAGGCCGGATTGCCGGTGGCGACGCGATATCGATGCGGGAACATCCCGGGCCGAAAGTGACAAGGCCGGTTTTTACGCGCGTGCGGGGCGCCGGCAGATATTTCTCAAGCGCTGCTTGCGCGGTCTCGAACTTGTTGCCCGTCCCGCCGGGCAGTTCACCCCACATTGAGCCGGAGGCATCAAGCACGACGAGTATCGTGCCGCTTGCCTGCTGCGCGGCCACCGGTGGGATAGGAACGGCGTGGATCATCGCGCCAAAGGCGCCCAGCAAAGTAAAACTGATCCTGTTCGCCCAATTTTTCGACAATGCCGCTCTCCTAGTCCTTCATCGCTGCCGACCACATGGCCGCGACACCAACCGCGTTTTGAAATATACCGAAGTCCGCGCGAATGCCATCCTGGCTATCGAACCCCGACGGAAACGCATGACAACCAACGAAACACTGACGCTACTCGCTAACCGCCGTTCACTGAAGCCGACGATGTTCACCGAACAGGGACCAACGGCCCAGGAACTCGAGCAGATGCTGACGATCGCGGCTCGCGTTCCAGACCATAAGAAGCTCAATCCGTGGCGATTTATCGTCTTTGCAGGCGAAGCCCGTGTGCAAGCAGGAAAACTGTTCGCAAAAGCATGCCTGGCCGAAGACAAACAGCCCCCCTCCGATATTCGCCTAAACACCGAGCGCGAACGCTTCTTGCGCGCCCCGATCGTGGTTGCAGTTATTAGCCGCATCATCGAGAAACCTGGCGTT
>CAXXFS010000029.1:0-12741 GCA_963669235.2 uncultured Filomicrobium sp. | reverse complement strand
GGCGTCGGAAATAATAGCGAGCATCTATTGACCCTGTTTTTGGGTCTGTAAGTGTTTGAATGATCAGCATTGAACTTACGCCAAATAGTATAGCGAATAGCCCTCTCATTTTTCCGTAAAGGAATATCTCTAAAGAAGCCCCGACAAAATTATTGAAATATTGCTCTTCGTCGATGAATTGGAAATGAAAGGCAAGGTCTTCGGGCAAGGCCATTTCTTGGATATTAATGGCGAAAATGCCAAGCACAGCCACCCCCCTCGCAATGTCAATTATTCGGATCCGATGAGAGCTTGCGGCTTGACTATTCAGCATGGGAGATTTCGTGCACGAGTGGTGGGTGACCGATTCTAAGAGCTACTGGTATTGTCACGGTAACGCGCCTGCTCAGTTGATGCCGTATGCTATCAACTTCCGATGAGCAGTTCTTCCTATCGTCGCCATCGCTTCCGGCCGCTGTGGTCCAGCAAGCGGTCTGGCTGTACTTTCGCTTTCCTCTGAGCCTGCGCGATGTCGAGGATATGTTGTCCCAACGCGGCATCGATGTCTCGCATGAAACGGTCCGCCGCTGGTCGTTCAAGTTTGGCTTGGCCTATGCCAGAAAACTCAGACGCTCGCACCCGCGTGCTGATGCGCGTTGGCATCTCGATGAAGTCTTCGTCTCGATCAACGGCAAGAACGTATACCTGTGGCGCGCCGTTGATTGCGAGGGAGAGGTCCTGGACGTGCTGGTGCAATCGCGCCGAAACAAGCGAGCAGCCTTGAAGCTGATGCGCAAACTGCTCAAGTCACAAGGCTTCTCGCCAGACGCCGTCATGACAGACAAACTGCCATCATATGGCGCGGCATTGAGCGAACTTGGGATGAGAGCTCGCCACATAACCGGCGGTCGGATCAACAATCGGGCCGAGAATTCGCATCTCCCGGTACGGCAGCGAGAACGACGGATGCAGCGCTTCAAGTCCGCCGGTTCGGCGTAACGATTCCTCTCCACACATGCAGCAATCTATAACACCATCAACGTTCAACGCCATCTGATCTCGCGCAGAACATTGCGCCAGTTCCGAACTGAAGCGATGAATAGGTGGAACGCCGTGACTGCTGCAGCGTGAAACACGGAGACGTCGACCATTTTCGCGCGGCATACGTGCTAACGTGACAATACCCTTGGCATGCCGCCGCGAAACTCGGCGCATCGGTAAGGGGCCGAAAGTAATACTGGCGATGCCAGCCGCGCGATCAGAATGACCTCTTCAAGGAAGCCGCATTCGGTAAGCGATAGGCAACCTCGTGCTAAGTCGGTAATTCCTTGATACGAAGCCTCTTGCCCTGACGTGGCAAATTTGACGGTAGATCCTCATGCTCGAATATCTGACGCTAATCTTTTGCTGCCAGCTTGCCGGGGAACTTGTCGTTGCGGCGACCGGATTGCCGATCCCAGGACCCGTAATCGGAATGGCCTTGCTTTTTGTCGGCCTCGTCGTCCGAGGGGAGTTACCAAGCGGGCTCGCCGAGATTGCAGATACGCTTCTCGGGAACCTTTCCCTGCTGTTCGTGCCGGCCGGTGTAGGCGTCATGCTTCATTTGTCGTTGCTCAGTCGCGATCTCTTGCCGATTTCTGTCGCATTGATCGCGAGCACCAGCCTAACAATCGCGGGTCACTGCTGCGTTGATGAACTTTCTATCTCCACCAGACGATGCGAGTGCTGAGAAATCGCCTAAGACGGAGAAAGGGTGATGCAGGACCTGCAAACTATCTGGGTTTATCTCAGTGCGTCGCCCTTGCTACATCTGACGCTAACTCTTGCGGCGTTCCAGGCCGGAATGTGGTGTTATCGTAAGGCGCGACTTAATCCGCTGCTGAACCCAGTGTTGATCGCTGTGCTTTTAATCGTCTCGATACTCCTGGCGACGGGCACCAAGTATCAAACGTATTTTGACGGCGCCCAATTCGTTCACTTCCTGCTTGGGCCAACCACGGTCGCTTGGCGATACCGCTTTATCGACAGTTGCACAAAGTCCGCCGCTCGGCACTGGCCGTTATCTCCAGCGTGGTGGCAGGCTCGCTGACCGCTGCAGTCACGGCCGTGGCTTTTGGTTGGGCGCTCGGCGCATCACGAGAGACGCTTATCTCGCTTGCCCCGAAATCTGTTACCGCTCCCGTCGCTATGGGTATTGCGGAGCGCCTTGGTGGCTTGCCATCGCTGACGGCGGTGCTCGTGATCGTAACGGGTATCATGGGGGCAATGCTCGGCCCGCCGATCCTCAATCTCATCGGCATACGAAACTGGGCTGCGCGAGGGCTTGCCATGGGCACGGCAAGCCATGGTATAGGCACAGCGCGGGCCCTTCAGGTTAGCGAGGTCGCGGGGGCATTTTCAGGGCTCGCCATGGGCCTCAACGCCCTTGCCACCGCGATACTCCTACCGCTTCTCCTCCGGTTAATTCTTTGACCGCTCTCCTTGCTGGATGAGACGTCTCCATCATGGCCCTAAACCGAAGTGTGCCCAGCGCCACTTAACGTAGGTCCTGACGCAAGACCAGAAAACAACTGGACCACACCGCGCCTAACCAGGTGAATGCGTTTTCAGTACCGTTTTGCGCAAGGGACTCAGGGCTACGCCCGTTTCTTGCCGTACGTTCGAGTCAAGTTTGCGCCAAACAGGAGAACCGGACAAAGGAAGCCGTGTCCCCCGTCAGCACTCACGGGACAGATTGCGTCAAGTCTGGTCCCTTGATCGGTATCAAGGATTGAAACCAGGGACTACTATGAGTTGGCTGTGTTCAAGGCCAAGCCACCACTCTTTCATGCGACGATGGCCCATACAAAAACCAGATCTTTACTCGTGCTTGCGCCAATTGTGATTGGCTTCGTCGCCTTTCAGCTGCCGGCACCGGACGGGCTTTCACCTCAAGGCTGGCGCACAGCCGTATTGGGGATGGTAATGGCATGTTTCTGGATGACGGAAGCACTTCCACTGGCGGCCACTGCTTTCATCCCAATCGTTGCTTTCCCGCTTTCCGGTGTTGCAAAAATTGATGAGGTCACGCAAGCCTATGCCCATCCTCTGATTTTCCTGTTTCTCGGGGGCTTCATGTTGGCAGCGGCCATGAAGCGTTGGGAGCTCCATAGCCGAATAGCATTGTTCGCCCTTCGCCTAGCCGGTCCGAAACCGGATCACCAGGTTTTCGCACTGATGGCAGCTACCGCATTCCTAAGTCTTTGGATAAGTAATACGGCGACTGCGATGGTCATGATGCCGATCGGACTATCAATAATTTCGGCTGCCCAAAAGAACGGTCGAGACGCAGAGGGGGGCGTCCAACATGCGCCAGCCGCGGGCTCGGAGACCCGCCCTGACAACGCATTCGGTAGCGCATTGATGCTCGGCATTGCGTATGCGGCCACAATCGGTGGCATGGGCAGCCTCATCGGAACACCGCCGAATGCTCTCTTAGCGGGCTTCGTTGCGGAGACTTATGGTGAATCGATCGGGTTCGGGCAGTGGATGCTTCTGGGGGTGCCGATCGTCCTCGTCCTTCTGCCGATTACCTGGCTATTACTGACGCGCGTATTCTTCTCACTTCCCCAACCGGTTCCAGGCGCAACGCAGGAACGCTCGCGCTTGACGCCGCTTTCCCGCAGCCAGCGAATTGTTGCCGCCGTGCTTCTTCTGACCGCCTGTCTTTGGATCCTGCGGCCGCTGCTTCCGGGGAGGCTTGGTGTTATCGGACTGAGCGATGCGGGTATCGCGATCGGTGCTTCCGTGATCCTGTTCATGCTTCCCGCGCGTTTCTCGGATGGCCGCGCACTGTTGACATGGGAAGATCTTGGGGCACTTAGATGGGACGTGCTTATTCTCTTCGGCGGCGGGCTCGCTTTGGCCGACGCAATACGAACAAGCGGCCTAGCCGACTGGATCGGTAGCCGCACCAGCCAGCTTAGCGATCTGCCTTTTGCCGTGCTGGTTCTGACAATTATGGTCGTCGTCGTCTACCTCGGAGAGCTTGCCAGCAATACGGCGATGGCCGCCGTATTCCTTCCGGTCGCAGCCGCCGCCGCGGCGGGCCTTGGCGCTCCGCCGCTTGAATTGATCCTGCCGGTTGCGCTTGCGGCATCGCTCGGCTTCATGTTGCCGGTTGCTACGCCGCCGAACGCTATCGTCTATGGTTCCGGTGCTGTTACAGCTAGACAAATGTTGCGGGCGGGTGCTGTCCTGGACGTGATCTCCATCGCCTTGGTGTTCATTTTTGCACTTACGCTCGGGCCAATCGTTTTTCCGGTTTTGAAGGAGGTTCCTTCGTGGGCAGCGCGAAAGATTTCGAAGCGAATGGTATTCGTTTCTTGCAAGATGCCTGTCTTCCGATCGACGTTGAACCGGAACTGACGGGCATTCTCGTCTCGCCGAGCCGGGAAATCCGCGTTGAACATTCCGATCCGGCCCGACGACGGTTCAGTAGCGCACTTCTCCGGCTACAGGGTGCAGCATTACAACGCGCTCGGGCCGTATAAGGGCGGACTTCGATATCATCCAAACGTGACGATTGGAGAATTGAGGTGGCTCGCCTGCCTGATGTCCCTCAAGACCGCCTTGGTGCAGTTGCCTCTGGGCGGGCCGAAATCTCGGTGCATCTTTCTCATGAAGTACCTAGTCAGCTGTTGCAGCTCGGATGAGCTAAGACCTAGGCCCTTCCAATTCTTGTCTTTCAAGACCGTCAGGGTGTGATCGAAGAATGTCCGCAAAGTGGAGAGGCCGTGTGAAAACGCGCGATGATGCCCGTTGGCCGCCTTTAGGAGGCTGAGTGAAGCGTTCTCGGGTCAATTTGCGGACAATCTTGGTCGTGAGGCGCCTGTGGCGGCCCAGCGGGCCAATCTTTGAAGCATAGTCGCCGCGGACGCCAACAAGGCTTGGAGCGCCTCGATCAGTCCTGGCACACCGAGGATCGCGATCACCCGCTTCATGTTATAGGCAAGCACGTGCAGCGCCATTTCAGTGGCGACGTGCTTTAGGGTCTTCATTTTGAAGTGTGTGGCCCCCATCCAGGCTTTGATGGTGCCGAAGGGATGTTCAACCGTTTCGCGGCGCAGCGACATCTTGGTGGGATTGTCTTCCAGCCGCCGTTGGACCCGTTCCAGAATGTCTTCACGCTCCCATCGCGAGAGGCGGCGCTCTTTTGCAGGGGTACAATGGGACTTGACCGGACACGCCCCCACACGCCGTTGTCCAATAGCGATGCAGGACCTTGCCGTTCTCCTGGCTTGTCATGCGACGCGTTAGGCGTTGACCGGCGGGACAGACGTAGATGTCTTGCTCTGCGTCGTAAGTGAAGTCCTGGCGGTCAAAGCGGCCCTGTGCCTTGGCGTTTGAGGTTGCGGGTTTGGGCAGGGTGACCGTGATGCCGTCATCCTCGCAGGCCACGATCTCTTCGCCTTTGTAATAGCCTTTGTCCGCGACGACATCGACCGTCTCGGTCCCGAGCGCATCGCGCGCCTGGTTTGCCATCTGCGATAACTGATGACGGTCCGACCCGACATTGGTCACCCTCATGGGCAACAATGAGATGATGCCTGGGTGTCGACGGCACTTTGCACATTGTAGCCGATGAGACGCGGGTGGCGGCTCGTAACGGCCATCGATCGCGAATCCGGGTCCGTTGTTGAGATTTGGTCCGTGCCAGTCTGGTCCATCTGGCCCTCGACCGCCCTTCAGGATCGCAGCTTCCTTCTTGAGCCAAGCAATCTTGTCAATGAGTCCGTTGACCTTCTCCTCGCGCACCGCCGTGCCCATGCGGGCCTGTAACGTGTCGGCACGATCCAGTTCCGACAGATACCGTCCAATGCTGGTATCAATCTCCTTGAAGCGTTTGCGTAACTTCTCACGCGTGAAGTTCTGCGCCTTCGCATTCACTGCTTTGAACTTGCTGCCGTCGATGGCAACGCTGGTGTCATCGAGCAAGTGCATCTGGCGGCACAGGGCAACGAACTGCCGACAGACTTTGCGAAGGGCCGGGCCGTTGTCCTTGCGGAAATCAGCAATGGTCTTGAAGTCCGGCTTCAGGCGACCCGTCAGCCAGATCAGCTCAACGTTGCGACCACACTCACGTTCTAGACGACGTGAAGACTGGATCTGGTTGAGATAGCCGTAGAGGTAGATCCTGAGTAGCACCCCCGGGTGATAACCAGGCCGTCCGGTTTGCCTCCGGCACAACGCCTGAAAAGCCAAGTGCCGAAAGGTCCAGGACATCGACGAACGCGTCAATCGCCCTGACCGGGTTGTCGTCTTCGACATAATCGTCAAGCCCGTTCCGGAAAGAGCGCCGCCTGAGTGCGATCAGCGCCTTCGATAAACCGCTTCATGCCATGCCCCCGCAGTTGACGCCAAGATCCTAGCATGACTCGATGGGCGCCAGCGTTTTCACACGGCCTCTGGACATAGCGGACATAGACGATATGCGCTGGGCCCGACGTATGTATGTCCGCTTTCGGGGTTTGAAGCGGAAACATGCCTGAGCTGTGATCGTCGGAGGCCGGCCATATCCGCTTTGATCAATAAGGCGACTCCTGTCCCAAGGCCCAAGTTGGCTCGAAGTCGGCAAATGGCACCTGCCCCGACGTCGTTAAGTCGAGCCCGAAGTAACCTCGGACATCCAATTCTCACAGTTCTTGGCGATGTGCTCCCATCCTGGTTCCATGAATAGAAAATGGGCGTGTCCTGCGGCCAGTAGGAAGGAGCCGTTGTTCCCATACCTTCTGGCTATATCCTTTCCAACCGCAATGGCGTACCGCCCTATCCTCTTCACCCGCAACAACCAGAACAGGACAGTCGACTTTGTCAAAATCAATGGTAATGGTGCGGTTGTCATCGAACATCCAAAAGAACATCTCGAACATGACCCGGCCGGATTCTGGCACGAGCCGGCTGAAAACCCGTTTTTGGGTGTCGGTGTCCAACTTGTTGAAGGCAAAAGGCGCGATGAGATCGAATGCAACGCGCATTGGTGCCTTCCAGAACGGCCCGCTCTCCATGAAGGTGCGGGCAACGGCGCGTTCGTCATCCGTGACGGGTAACATGCCCCAAGCCGCGTTTGGATTGATGAGGACGAGTCCACTTGTTCGACTTCTCGATGCCACTTGCTGCGCGATAAGACCGCCGACTGCGTGGCCAATGATTACCGGTGGCGACTCAAGCTCCCCGACAAAAACAGCAATATCGTCAGCGTAGTCCCTTATTGACGTATCGGCTAACTCTGGATTTGGCTCAGCACTAGGATCGACATCGTGATAGCGAAGGGCAGGTGTGTGACACGTCCAGCCTAGATTTTGAAAGTAAGACTTGAAATGGTCCCAACACCAGGGGCCGGCGAACGCTCCATGGATCAAGACGATCTCTCTTGCCATGTGACTCTCCTCAAACCAGTTTGCTCATGCGCTGAGGGCAGGAAAACCACCGCCCATGTTTCCTCTGAGCACAGAACGCGTTCTACTATCGCAAACAACTATCTGAGCATTGACGCGATATTGTTGTAGCCAGTGATTGGCAATCCGCCATAGCGGCAGCACTTGCAAGGCGGCACCAAGCGAGCAGCAGATTTGCATCTGAGTTCAGAATACTGCCTGCAAGACGACAAACCTGAGTACGGCGACGAACTCACCGGCCCGCCAGTCCCGCGAATTCTCTTGATAATCAACGCAAGGGAGCGGACACTTCAATCTAATTCAGTTTGCCATGCCGCGACGACTGCCTGCCGCGGACGGCCATTTCCTTTTAGTTCAACAGTCTCCCTCGTGTTTCAATAACGTGCTCTCGGTTCGTTTCACATACGCATTCAAAGTCGCCCTAGCGACAACCCTCGCATTCGCGATCAGCATCGCAGCTGATTGGGACGAGCCGCATTGGGCAGCGTTCGCGGTTGCATTCTGTAGCCTCGCCACGGGCGGCGAGTCGCTCCTTAGGGCGCCCTACGCATCTTCGGAACTTTTTGGGAGGCGCTATTGCGCTGACGCTAATCGCGCTATTCCCGCAGGACCGCTGGCTGTTCCCATTACTGGTCAGCGTCTGGATCGGCTTTTGTACATGGAAGATGACGGGCACATCACGCTGGTACTTCTGGTTTGTAGCAGGCTTTACGGTCCCCTTGCTGTCGATGCGGCGTTGTCACATAAAAATGTATCGGTCGTAGAAGGTCTAAGGCTACCCAGTTTCAAGCGGCCGCTGTCATGGCATCCCACCTGTCCATAGCTGCCGCTCGGAACTGTCGCATTGTTCTGCGTGAGATCAGATGACGCTGGACGTTGAAAGTGTTGTAGATAGCGGCGTGGGTTGAGAGAAATCGTTGCGCGGCACCAGCTGATTTGAAGCGCTGCATTCGTCGTTCTCTTTGCCGTATCGGGAGATGAGAATTCTCGGCCCGATTGTTGATCCGACCGCCGGTTATGTGGCGAGTTCTCATCCCAAGTTCGCTCAATGCCGCGCCATATGATGGCAGTTTGTCTGTCATGACGGCGTCTGGCGAGAAGCCTTGTGACTTGAGCAGTTTCCGCATCAGCTTCAAGGCTGCTCGCTTGTTTCGGCGCGATTGCACCAGCACGTCCAGGACCTCTCCCTCGCAATCAACGGCGCGCCACAGGTATACGTTCTTGCCGTTGATCGAGACGAAGACTTCATCGAGATGCCAACGCGCATCAGCACGCGGGTGCGAGCGTCTGAGTTTTCTGCATAGGCCAAGCCAAACTTGAACGACCAGCGGCGGACCGTTTCATGCGAGACATCGATGCCGCGTTGGGACAACATATCCTCGACATCGCGCAGGCTCAGAGGAAAGCGAAAGTACAGCCAGACCGCTTGCTGGATCACAGCGGCCGGGAAGCGATGGCGACGATACGAAGAACTGCTCATCGGACGTTGATAGCATACGGCATCAACTGAGCAGGCGCGTTACCGTGACAACACCATCGTCGGCATGAATAGCGGCGCCGGCCACGACATGACGACCGATGGCATCGGCGAGAGGTGCGAGCAGCGTTGCCGAGCGTGCAACCCAGTCGGCCAGAGTTGAACGATCGAGATAAACGCCTTCGCGTTCATAGATCTGCGATTGGCGGTATAATGGTAGATGGTCGGCGAACTTGCTGACCGGGCCTGGCCGTCCACGATCAATCGACATCGAGGGTGCCGGAGCCTGATGAATGGCCTCACAGCTGTAAAGCCCCCTTGTTCTGGGCCACTTAGTTGGTGGTTCTCTGGATCGTTTCTGGTACCGGTTCTCGCATACTGAGAGCCTCATGCGGTCGCACGTGATTGTATTGGCGGAGCCACTGATTGATAACGATCTGTGCCTGCCGCGCGGTCGCCGAAAAAGCGAATGGCCGAGACGAGTAAGTGGCCGGCTATCGTGCAGCGCACCTCTTAATAGCGTCTTCTTTTTTTCGCCGGTATACGATTGAGAAATCTTATCGAGCCTGAACGGTCCTGGGGTTGAAACAACCAGCTAGCCTATGCGAGCGAACTCCGCGTCGACGGATCCACCGCAACAAGGGAGGCATTGATGGGTGCTCAAATCCTGCATCTCAACCGCTATGCGGCAAAGTATGAGCCAGAATCTTGGTTTGGAAGTCCAGACGATCTGGTCAACGAGGTCGGGCTGACCCTAGGCGAAAAACTTGCCACGCTGGAACGATGGTCGTCTCTAGTTCAAAGGCGGCTGTCTTCGATTGATGAGGGCATGACCCAGGATACCGCGGAGCCCGATGATAGCGAACTGTAGCGTGAGATTGAACTGGCTAAGCTTGACCCTTAGAGCCTTATAAGTTGACTTGCGGCGGGCGCAGTCGGCGGCGGCTGGATTTGTGGAAATGCACGCAACCGTGCACCATAATGTTCGGGAAAGCTCACTGCCTCGGGCTTAATTCGATGTCCGCACCCACCGAGTGAATTAAGCCAGTGCCTAGACTACTTACGCTTAATTAGCTTCATCGACAGTGGCACTGCCTAGATCGGTAACATCAACCGTAATAGTCATCCCCTTATAGGCTGAAGATGAGCCGATAAATGTCCCTATCAGCGGGCATGCATGCCTGTGGTCTCGAGCCACGGCGACGCGGATCAAGTCACGATTGCCCATTATGCCGTTCGTCGGATCCATCTCCACCCAGCCACATCCGGGCAGATAGACTTGGACCCAAGCGTGGGAGGAGCCAAAGCCACGACGCCGGACGCGGTTGGCTTTGTAGAGATAGCCGCTGACGAACCTCGCAGCCAAGCCATACGAGCGCAGCCCTTCCATCATAAGGAGTGCGAAATCCCGACACGTGCCCGAGCCGCGCCTCAGTGTTTCAGCTGGGTCTTGAGTGCCCGCGGAGTATCTCGGCTGGTAGACGAGCGACCGCCCGATCACATCCATCATCTCTGTCATGACGCTAAGTGAATTGTATTGCGCCTGGATCGCGATTTCCTTGGCCCAGCTTGTGACAACGCCTTCGGGATCTTGACAATGCCGCTCTATCGCAGCTGCGAGATCAGGGATTTCTGTAGGATGATACTCGATCGGCATTCGTTCAGCGGACGACAGCAGCAGGTCGGTAAAATGCGGACTTTCATAGTGAAGAACTTCAACTTCGCTAACGAAGGTCAGCGCGTCAGACCTCACACTCCCAAATTCAGCAAATGCCACCGAGTTTCCAAAGACGTCATAAATCCAAGAGACGCGTTTTGGGCGAGGCGTTATTGACAGTTGAGTGCTCACGAGCCGCAAGCTATGGCTATCGCGTGGCCGGAACATCATCCTGTGCTCACCGAAAGAGACAGGTTCGGAGTAATGGTACTCGGTCACGTGCCGGACTTTGAGATGCCGTCCCATAATATAGATTAGTCGCTGATCGCGAGATTTGTAATGGCCGAGCCTGACCTGCCCTTTGCATTTACCATACTTCGGGCGGCGCAGATTCCACCTCCCCCTGCGGCCAGGCAAAGGCAACATCGGCCGCGTCTCGTCCCGCCGCAATGCGCACGACGGCGTCTGGTGAACTCATTCGTGACGGATCGAAAGCAAACCACCTGCCACCGCTGGGGCCTAGCAAATACGCCTCAAACACCGCGTGAAAATCTTGGGGGGCCAAACGGTCAGCGTAGACGCTCGCATATCGTGCCGGAACGCCAGTCGCGCGTGTCATCGCAATCCCAAGATGAGCGAAATCACGACAGACCCCCCGTCGTGCCTGGAAGACCTGACCAGCATCCGTAAAGGGGCCGGTTGTCCCCTGTTCGTAAAGTATGTTTGAAAAAATCCAGTCGCATATTGCGGTTACACGCGAATGACCACCCTGTAGTTGACCAAACGTGTCGAACGCGAACTGCGTGAACGTGTCCGACGGACAATAACGACTGGGGCCCAAAAACTCTAGGCAATCCATTGGTAGGTCTCTGAATTGGAATTCCGTGACGCAATTCGGATCAAAGCCGGACGTGTCAACTTCGACGTCTGCTTCGTAGATGACCTCGACAGCGCCTGGACCGAGCAAGACTCGCTTTGTTCGATTCAATGTGACAGGCTCAACATAGCTGTCATCGCTGCCCGCATGACCCAAGGGGAATGGAGAGCGACTCTCTAATGACTCCTTGGCTCTCATTATTTGCGGCCTCTATTTTGAAGACACAGTAAGTGGGGGCCGAAACGTCGTAACCAAGCCGACAACCGACGGATATCTCCAATCTATCTCTCCCTGTTAGGATTGGCGCGGCCATGTCGTAACGCAGTAGTCGCAGACCCTACCCTATGCGTTCTGCCATGACGACGGAAACTCCTTGAGTGTCCGAACGGCATTGTCACATTAGCACGTGGTTCACGCGAGACTGCACGAAGTCGCCATGCTTCACACTGCAGCAGTCACGGCATCCCACCTCTCCATAGCTGCCGCTCGGAACTGTCGCATTGTTCTGCGTGAGATCAGATGACGCTGGACGTTGAATGTGTTGTAGATAGCGGCGTGGGTTGAGAGAAATCGTTGCGCCGAACCGGCGGACTTGAAGCGCTGCATCCGTCGTTCTCTTTGCCGTATCGGGAGATGAGAATTCTCGGCCCGATTGTTGATCCGACCGCCGGTTATGTGGCGAGCTCTCATCCCAAGTTCGCTCAATGCCGCGCCATATGATGGCAGTTTGTCTGTCATGACGGCGTCTGGCGAGAAGCCTTGTGACTTGAGCAGTTTTGCGCATCAGCTTCAAGGCTGCTCGCTTGTTTCGGCGCGATTGCACCAGCACGTCCAGGACCTCTCCCTCGCAATCAACGGCGCGCCACAGGTATACGTTCTTGCCGTTGATCGAGACGAAGACTTCATCGAGATGCCAACGCGCATCAGCACGCGGGTGCGAGCGTCTGAGTTTTCTGGCATAGGCCAAGCCAAACTTGAACGACCAGCGGCGGACCGTTTCATGCGAGACATCGATGCCGCGTTGGGACAACATATCCTCGACATCGCGCAGGCTCAGAGGAAAGCGAAAGTACAGCCAGACCGCTTGCTGGACCACAGCGGCCGGGAAGCGATGGCGACGATAGGAAGAACTGCTCATCGGAAGTTGATAGCATACGGCATCAACTGAGCAGGGCGCGTTACCGTGACAATACCTGCCGGCGGGCCCTATGCCGGGCAATATCCGGCAAGCTTCAGCGCAATTGGTCGCCTCAACAGATTTCTGGATGGCTGAAGCGAAAGCATTCCGACGACGAGCACCGACGCGTGTCACATG
>CAXXFS010000028.1:0-3966 GCA_963669235.2 uncultured Filomicrobium sp. | reverse complement strand
TGGCGAGGAAGACGTCCGCGACCTAGCTTACGCGGCCGCTCTCGCACTGCGCACATACAATTTGCCGAACAACTGGAACGGCAATCAGCCTATTATCCCTCTACCTCCAAATCTAATATCGAATATCGCTCGGCAGGTAAAGATATTAGCTGGCGGTCACATCCCACCGTGGATGCTACATATCCAGAAGAAGGGGCGCGGGGAAGCCGACCCCAATGTCAAACGATGGAAAGGCCTAGCGGTCGCCTATAAGAAGCTCTGCGATCGCGGCGTTATCGCAGATACCGGGACAAAGACGATCGCCAATTTGTATGGCGTTACACCCCGACAAGTTCAGAATTGGGTCAAGCACGACCTCTCCGAACCCGAACTCTGGTTCCCAAAAGCGACTGATGACGCGCACCGAGCCGAGCTGATCAAACAGAAACTGCCCGAATACGGCGCGAAGTATCGGCTCTGGGGAGACGGTCCCAAGAACGCCAATCCAATTGGCAAGGCCGAACACAGGCGAGGTGCGAAGCGCTGAGCGCATTTTCTTCGCATTCCAGCTGCAGATATCGTGTGTACTAGTACGGTTCATCTTGATCCTTTTAGGAGAAGCAGATGAACCAAACTATCCAGCCCAAAACGGCTCAAAAATCCTCGGACAGCCAGACTTTGACGAGCGAAGCCAGTCGCCGTATCGCGCCACGCTCCCAGCAAGAAAAGCTCGCCTTCAACATCAATGAGGTCTGCGCCGCAACCGGTGTAGAGCCGAACTTCTGTCTATGAGGCCATACGGAACGGAGCGCTCAAGTCGGTGGTGGTTGGCGGTAGACGCCTTGTACGCCGTGAGGCACTTGAGAATTGGCTTGCAGGCGAGGCCGTCGCCAGTACGAGCGATGAGGTGCTTTGACATGAACCTCGATCTCGCACGTCAATATGCAAACAGTGGGCATGCCATTTTCCCGTGCGGCTTTGACAAAAAGCCGCGAACGCCGCACGGCCACCATGATGCGCGCCCTGATGCGGCCGCGTGGGAGACAACCCCGGACGCATTGATCGGACTGCCAACGACAGATCACTGGGTTCTTGATCTCGACGCGCCGGTAGCGACGAGCAAAACTGCGTTGTGTGCGGCGCTGGGCGTCGATTGGGCGTGGCTCGAAGAGCGTTGCCATCTCATCGTCGAAACGCCGGGGCGCGGCCTTCACCTCTATTTCAAGCGCACGCCGGGGATCGCGATCCGCAATACGCAAGGTGATCCGGCCCCGGGAATTGACCTGCGCGGCCATGATGATACCGGCCTGCCAAAGGGATATACGATTGCACCTGGGAGCCGTATGGCCGATGGGCGCGTCTATCGGGTACTCAGGGGCAACCTAGACCGTCTAACGGAAGCTCCGCAGGAGCTGCTACACTTCGCAGTCTTCAAACCGCGACAACGCGAACAGATTGCTAGAGATGAGGCGTTGGCGCGGGCCCTCTCAGCAGCCGATCCCACCGAGTGGCTTGGGATCTTCGCCAGTAAAAGGGCCAAGCTTGGCCATCATCTTTCAGCGCCGGTCCTCGACGCAAACAATGCGCCGGGGTACCGCGGACAGTTTCAGCATGATCTTGAACAAGAAGAGACTGCACTAGCTGGGCTGACCGATGGCCGAAGGAAATTCGTCTTTGAGGCCGCAGCCCGGTTGGCGAAGTACAACAAGCCAGAACTTGCCACCAAGGATGAGATTGAAGCCGGCCTCCTAAAAGCCTGGACGGCTTGCGGTGGAGAGAGCGACTACGGCGCTGATTACGCGGTGGGCGCGATCGGTCGGGCGCTTGAACTTGGTGCGAATGACGAGTTGCCGCCCTTGGCGCGTCGGTTTCGGGAGCGTTGACATGGCTGAAGGTGGAGCAGCGGGTAACGGCGTTCCAGCTATGGACGTGCTTGGCGCTGACCGTAGTATGCATGCTCCATGTGACACGTCTAACCAGGCCGCTGAGCCGACGCGCCGAACCACGCAACACGACGGTCAGCTAGTTACTAGCGCAAACAGCACTGCGGACCATCTTCCGAGCCAGCCCAATGATCCGGACTGGGTCGGAAAGACAATGGATAGGCGTCATCGCCGCGCAAACTTTAAGGTCTTCCTCGATTGGAGCGGCACTCAACTTCGCTTCAATGACTTCACCTTGCAGGTGGAAGTGAAATTCAAGGATAACCGCCACTGGTGCGATTTGGAGGACCACCATCGGAACAGGCTCTTGCTTGATGCTGATGCGGCCGGGTTGCCACTTGCAGAGAAGCTATCTTGGGACGCTCATCTGCAATGTGTCCCGAGAAAACCGGCACCACCCCGTCAAGAATTATCTCGGGGACGTGGAATGGGACGGAAAACCGCGACTTGATACCTGGCTGAGTGAATTCTGCGGCGTCACAGATACGCCCTACACACGAGCTGTTGGAGCAAAATGGCTCCTTGCCGGCGTAGCGCGGATATACGATCCCGGGTGTAAGTTTGACCAGGTTTTGATCCTTGAGGGTGAGCAAGGTGTCGGCAAGAGCACGGTGTTCCGGTGCCTCGCCGGGCCAGAGCTATTCACAGACGCTGTTCCGATTGGCGGCACCGACCAGAAAGTGATCGAGCAAACTCGGGGAATTTGGATCGTCGAGCTTGCAGAACTCGCCGGGATCAGCCGCAAGGACACCGACCACACGAAACAGTTTATCAGTCGCCAGGTCGATCGATCGCGCTTGGCTTACGGCAGGTTCGTCACAAACGCCCCCCGCCAGTTTATCATCGGCGGGTCCGTAAACGACTATCAGTACCTCCGTGACATGTCGGGCAACCGCCGTTTCTGGCCAGTTCGTGTCAATGAGATCGATCTACCATCCCTTAAGCGAGACCGCGATCAGCTTTGGGCAGAGGCGAAGCACCGGTATGGCGCCGGTGAAAGCATCCAATTGCCAAAAGAACTCTGGAAGGCCGCTGCCATCGAGCAAGACAAGCGGGCCGTGCTCGATCCTTGGATCGAAGACCTTGAGGCTGCCCTAGGCGATGACGAAGGTAAGGTCTCCAGTGATCGCGTGTGGGAACACCTAGGGATCAAAGCCAATAGGCAAGACGGGAACGTAGGACAAAGATTGCTTAAGGTGATGCACGCGCTGGGGTTTGAAAAACGACGGCTCAATATAAATGGCAAGAGGCAAGTCTGCTTCGTTCGCGGTCCAGCGAACGATGCTTGCCTCGAACATCTTTTAAGGCGCTCGTCGGATTGAGCTTCGCTGCCAGTGTCGGTCCAACTCGACTGAGTGAAAGTCTAAGTGATTTGGTGGAAGTCAGTCGGCGCGCAGGCCCGTCATTTCCGGAACTAGGGAGAGTGGTCTAAGTGGTCAAAGTGATAATTGATAAAACTCCCACACCGGGCGGTTCGCTATTAATCGTTTCTAGATGTCGCAAATTCACTTGGCCCACTTGGCCAGCGCGAAGGCGGCATCCGAAAACTTGCTGAATTGAATGCGGTTGGACCCGCCATTTGAGTTCACTACGAATGACGCTTCTTCAGAAGGTACGCGATAGCGGCATCACCGTTTGGCCGGAGGACGGCACTTTTGCGTTCGACGAAACCGATCTCTGCAAATCGCAAATAGACTGGCTTCTAAGCCATAGACAACAGCTGTTGACTGAACTTCATGACGAATGCGAGCTGTCAGCCGCTTCACGTTGGAAGACCGTTTTTGAGGAGCATCTGAACATCCTCAAAAGGGACGGCCAGGAGCCCCCACAGCAAGCCAACGAATTGGCTTGGGACCGCACCGTTACGGAATGGCTCAACGCACATCCTGATAGCTCATCGCCGCTCGCTGGGTGTGCCAACTGCGGTGGCCGTGACGGTGTTATCTTGCCCTACGGCATCGAGCCGAATGTCACTTGGCTTCACGACAAATGCTGGAGCTCGTGGTCAACAGAGCGAGAACGGCGAGCCGTTAAGGCACTAAAA
>CAXXFS010000027.1:0-21911 GCA_963669235.2 uncultured Filomicrobium sp. | reverse complement strand
GCCACCGCTGGCGTGGCCCTCATAGCCGTGCATCGCCTTCTTGAACTGGTAGTCTTGCGTCTGTACCTGCCGGCCGCCTTTAGCCGATGCCGGAGCCGATGCGATTGCGATACCAACCACGACTGTGGCTGCGATGGCGAGGGTAGTCTGCGCGAATTTCGTATTGATGGCCGTGAACATGTCCCTGTCTCCTCCAGGTAATGCGATTGACGGTCAGTACTTTCCGTCGATGCACCCACCATAGGCAGGATCCCGCCCCGCTGCTGTTCCCGACGAAACAGGCCGAAAGATCACGGTGCGTAGAGCCTCCGACCAGGCCGTCATCTGAATTGTAGATTTTGCGGAGCGCTTCCTACGCTCCTGCCATGTTCTCGTTCTGGCGATCGCATCGCCAGTCCTACCGAATGCTAAAGCACTTTCGTGAAATGCATGGTGTTTCCATATTGGCACACGCCCCGTCGCCTTGAACCGGCTGTAGCGCAGCCTAGCTCCCGTCCCCGTTTGCAGCACGGCATCTGCAGATGTCAGTGACGACACCTCCACAGGTCGACTGAACGGGGAACAAGCTATCGACACGACAAGACCCATGGCTTCAACGCGCACGTTGGGCGCTGTCGGATGCAATCCGAATAGCTCCACATCGGTCCAGCCAAAAACTGCAGCATCGATCAACCAGTCCGCGTGCAGCTGCGCTCGGCAACCTGGAACCAATTTTGCCAACCATTGATCCTTTGGTTCCGGCAGCAACTGGAGCTTTTGTTGCCAGAAACTTATTTGCTGAGATGCCAGCGTTTCGATGTCACTGCCGACTTCGTCCTGAGCGATTGCGTGAGCTTCGGTTTCGGTGACATCGCCAGCCTCTGTCACGATGGCCAACCGTTCGTGATAGGCCGCGATCTTATCTGCGGGATCGGGAAGTGGCGTCACCGGGGGATCGGCCCGAATAGGCTTTTGTTGGAGCTCAGCACGGACCGTTTTGAACTTGGCTAGGAGCGACATGAGCCCCCCTGCGGATACGCGGTTTGCGAGCGAAGCGAATTTTCCGAAGAAAGGTCGCCGACGGTGTCTTTATTCGCTTTTCTCGCTTCGCTCGCAGTGTCAAAGCCAGCCCGGAGCTCCCATGTCCTCTTAGGCCTTCCACCGGTCTTCTCTCCCTTGCAGTCGATACGACCACGGCCCTGCAGGTTCTGCAGCGCCGTCTTGAGTTCTGCGGCTGCTGTATGGCCGCCTAGAGCTCGGTGCAGGCCAGCCTGGTCAAGGGGACCAGCTACCAAGGCGTCAAGGATCCGGTTCTCCAACGGATTTGCGGATGCTTTCCAATAAAGGTACTTGGCCGACGCGTCGCAGTAGTCCCAGACAGCCATTGCCGCCTCCAAATGGTCGGCCGTAATGACGGGTGAGGCGCCGATAACCGCAAACGTGAGAGCGATCCGGATCACTTGAGCTTCCGCCCGCGCTACCACGATGCCGTAAACACCCTCCTGATCTGCAGTTAAATCTGGGTAGATGTGTTCATAGAGGGCCCGCGCCTCTGGCGAGAACTTCACCTCGCCGAGCTGTTGAGCGCGTTGCAAGCGCTTGCCGTATTCATCGCCAAAACGGATGACGTCAACTTCATCCATCCCGGTGGCCAACGGGATAGGCTTCGAGCGACGTACGCACCACCACAAAAACCTGTTCGCGAAACCGTTGAAGATATCCACCTGGCCAAGAAGGCTTTTCAGTTCCTGTTCAGTGATGTGGCCGACAATCCCGATGTGCGGATCGCTGGCGCGAATAAACGAAGTTTTGGTGAGCGGTTCTAACGTTTTGCCATCCCAGGCTACGCGGATGACGGTCGATAGCGTATTGCCCTGACGTTGCATGGCACGCAACGGACTGCCGAATTCTCCTTCAACGATAAGCAGCCGTTTATCCCGGACGCCGGGGTCACCGTCCTCCTTATCGTCCCCGTCGCGGATAGCAAAAATCAAGCCTTCGCCGGTGGACATAGGACCAGGCCGCCACGCTAACGGACCAATTATTTCGTCGACACGCTCGCCGATACGGCGGACGGGCCCTTCGCTAGTACCCTTCCGACCACGAGCGGACTGACCGACGAGTACATTGAACAAGCGAGCGTGATGAAAATCGTCGCCGACGCGGATGTAAACACCGCGACCGGCGCAGATGCCAGCGTGGGTCAACAGCGTTGCGAGAACGGCGGCGGGGTCTGCTTCGCTGTTTTCCGTTGCAGCCTCTACGATCTCGCCGGCTAAGCCGTACAGCGCTTCTGACGGAAGCTGTGGCCACGGCTGGAGTTCGTTGGCCGCGATACCGACCTCCGATGTTTCCGCGCACGCAAAACTGCCTGATCGTTGCGCGGGTTGGCTCGTCCCGCAGTCCAACCGGATTTGATGGTCGGAATGATTTCGTGCTCTTCAAGCCCAATGTCATTGGCTATAGGCTTGAGCAAATTGGTCGCTTGTTCGGACGGGACCCCAAGCTGCGCAAGTCGAAATGCTGCCTTGTTTAGGCTAGAGTTGCGCGTCTTCTCTTGCGCATTTGCGAGGTCTTCTAACACGCCATTAATCGCGACCGAGACGTAGCGATCAGAATGTTTAAATGTCGGTATGTTGTCTGACGGGAGGACGGTCTCAGTTGGCGGCGGAAAAGCTTTGAGAAGTTGGTCTCGGGTGTAACGCTCGTTATTGCCAGCCGACGATACTCACCCGATAGGGCTCGTTCTTCAAATGAAACGAGCCAGCCAACCTTAAGACGCGGGCTACGTCTTTCGCATTCAGGTCTCCGCCGTATTCGCTAGCAAGAGCCCAGGTTGATGCACTCGGCCTCTTCGCGGGTCAGAGGGTCGTCATCAGCCGTAAAGAAATAATCCTGTTGACGTCCCGGACTGGTTTCAACTGTAAGACTTGGAGATAGAGGCAAGTCTTGCGGCGGATCCTGGTCCAGATCGCGATGGACCGCACGAACACGTTTCAGCTGGTCATTCTTTCCGACGTGAAACCGTTCATTTCATTGACGGCAATAAAGACGCCATAGCCTTTGCGCTGGAGGTCGTTGAGTTCATCGATAAACTCTGGAAGCCGGCCATAGAACTGACGCGCTTTTTCGTTCTGACCTTTAGGATCGTGTGCCGCCAAAAATATGTGCCGTACGTCCCGCGGATCTATGGCAGCAGCAATGGCGTAACGCTTCTTCGATGTCGATAGGCGGGAGGCCCGCTAGGTTGTAAGTATGTTCGGTCATTTGCCGCCTCTGCGGTTGCGCGACCGCTGCGCGGCAATTGAACTGCCGGCGCGAAGGAGATAGAATCCCGGTGTCGCTCTCGTTGGATTGCAGGGTGATATCGACGCGTCGTGGGTGGCAGCCCATTCGGCGCGTCAATTGTTTGCGGTGTCGGGTTTTGGTTTGCGCCAAGGCGCATCAGTTCAGCGAACTTGACGCTACTCATTTCGCCTACTCTCGGGTCGCCTGAAAACACTGTTGCTTGGGCGGCTGGCAGCATCATTCAGGGGGCCCGCCGCTCGGGCTTCAGTGGGAATGCGGCAAGCCTCAAGCCAGGCGAGAATGTCTGCGCCGTGGTAAAGCACGCGGGCGCCAATTTTAATGTACCAGCGGCCCCTTTCCTTCATGCCGCCAGCGCGCGAGCGTCTGAATAGCGCCTATTGGTCTAAGCTCTGGTGCCGATGGCACGTAGAAAACGTTCGGGAATAATCATTTATCGCATCCTTTGATAAGCCCGGGCATGGGCAAGGGATGCGCAGCAAGCTGCCAGAATTCCTCTGATTTGAGAGTGGCACAAACCCAGGGGGTTAGTGCGACTTGCCTTCAATGCTCGCTCTAATGGTTCTCGCCGCGTAGGCTGCCCCCGCTGAGGACATGCAGGCGTAGAGGACTTCCGGGTGTGGTTGAGGTACCTTCTCGCAATACATCTCGGCGTCTTTTAGCCACTGCTGGACCGTTGGCCGCCCAACGCCAAATTCTTTCATGACGCTGTCGCAGGGCTCATTATCAGAAGCTTCGGATATCTTTGAATTTTCGATGTAGTGGATTGCAACTCCTATGCACCAGTCTACATGGCCTGACGCCTGAGTGATTGTATTGAAAATTATGCCCCTCGACCAACATGAGCCTCCGTATTCGGTACTCATCAGGCGGGTCAATGTCTCGGCAAATATTCTCTCGCTCTTTGCCCGCCCATCTCAGAACGGTGCTCCGATCTACATTGTACGCTTCATGTACGGTTATGAGGTACTTATCGTCTTTGAGTTTCTTATGCCGGCACGCCTCAATGTAGAAAACAGCGAAAGCAAGGCTTCGGCGCTCGGCTGGCCAACGGTCCGGTCGCCCCCCGGGCCCGCGGGCATACTGAAGCGAAGGGTGGGTCTGGCCAGAGGCAATTGTGGCCGCAACATTTGCAATCCGACGAATTGCTTGTACGGGCGGTTCGAACGGCTCACCGTCATCGAAATATCTTTCGACGGTCCTAGCGAGATCGCAGAATGTCAGGAGCAGCCGCGAGTTCGCATTGTACCAGTCGCGGTTTTTTAGAGCCGCTTGATTGGCCAGGACGCCCGGTCCGCACCGTTTATGGTGTCGCGCGGCGAGTTCGAACGCCCTCCTGCTCTTCTCTCAGCAGTCGTTCCCAGCGAGCGCTAGGTTTTTCTTCATCCATGTTGTGCTTCGCGTTCTAGTTGCCATGCCCATTGCCTGTTTTGCCCGCCATGTTGGCGGCGATGCCAGCCCCGACCCGTTCGCGGAGTTCCGTGAGAGGTTGACCCGCATTGCGGATATAACGATCGGCCATAGCGGTGGTTTTATGGCCAAGCATGTCACGCAGGAGGTGGGCACCGACGCCTATCGAAGCAGCCTGTGTCATAACAGTGCGCCGAAGGTCGTGGAGACGCGCTCCTTCGATACCAGCAACCCTGCAGGCTCGCTCGAACACGCGCCTGATCCACCGCACGTCAAGTGGTGTGTCGAGATTGCGTCCGGGGATAACCCAAGCGTTGAGTTTCTTGGTGTCCGTCAACAGGCTTATGGCGGCTGCAGGAAGCGTATGCACACGACGACCAGTTTTCGTCTTTGGTAATACAACCTGACCGCTCTGCAACTTGATGTCTTCCCAGCGCATGGATCGGATTTCGCCGATGCGCAAGCCCGTCAGCGCGGCGAGGCGAATGGCCAGAATGGCAGCCTCATTCTCGTCGAGTTCGGACAGGGCCCGGCCAAGTGCGCCAAGTTCCTCGGCCGATAGAGTACGATCTCTAGGCTCTTCCACTGCCTTTTCAATGCCACGTGCAGGGTTGCTGTTTTGAGGTCTCATCTCCCAATCTTCGCAACACCGAAAAAACTTTGAGGCCAGCGCCCGCACGCGATTGGCAAGGATTGGCGCAAGCGGGTCCAGCATGCGTTCGACATCCTTCTGGGTGACGTCCCGAACACGTTTGCGGCCCAGCGCTGGGCGCAGGTGCCGTTCGATCTGTCGCTTGTATTCGCGGATGGTCTTATCCGACAGCCGCCCGAGCGCGGCGCGCTTGGCCATGTAGTCAGTTTGGAACCGGCCAAGCGCTTCTGAGACGGTCGGAATCGTTTTACGATTGCGCTGCATCTCAATCGGGTCTTGGCCTGCTCGAACCGCCTGCATAGTCGCTGTGGCCTGAGATCGAGCATCGGCCAACGACAACTCGCTTGTGCGGCCCAAGGTCATACGTCGTGAAACGCCGTCGATGCGGTAGTTGAAGATAAACGCCTTTGCTCCCCGCGGGGTGATGCGGAGACCAAGGCCCTTGACCTCGTCGTCCCAATCAATCCGTGTCTTGTCAGATGGCTTGGCGTCTCGGACACGCTTTGCTGTTAGCCCCATAAGACTTCCCCCAAGATGCCGACATGTCTTCCTGTGTCAGCACTATGTCAGCAAATCGCCAGAATTTTGGGGAAAGTACACGAATGCACAGGAAACATAACCAACTGAAAAACAGTTATATTACAGATAGATGGGAATGTGCCGGAACGCCTAGGAATACAATTTCCGCTGATTTGTAATCAGGGGGTCGGCGGTTCAAATCCGTCCGGGGGCACCAGTGTTTTCAATACCTTACTTCAATATGCCTGGCTAGGTTTGATCTCCGGGGTAACATCTGGGGTAACAGGTTTGCTTTCCTATTGGCTGCTTGGCTCATGTAACCCCTATTGGAGGTAGGCTACCTCCCTCTCCGCCAGGAAATTCTGTAACCATCTGATTTAAAACGCGTTAGGCGGCAAGCCTTAAATTTACCCCTCAATTTATACCACATTCATTTCGTCTTAGAGCATCGGTGCCGAATCCCGTCGGTCGGCTAGATGACTTCTAGAATGCGTTTCCCGGCTTCTTCGCGACTTTCGGCGAAACAGTTGCAGACATCATCGAGGATCAGGGCTGAAAAAGCCGCTAGCTTCAGTTGTAATTTCTGAGAACGACAATCAGCTGGATGGTGTGCTCGGGAGTCCCGTTCCTCCTTCTGTCCTTTTCTTTGCTCGGTTGAGCCCCCCCTTCTATCAACCCAGCGGTTCCATCCAGACTGGAGCGGTCTCGCGCAACATCCTGGGTCGCACCGAGCGCAGAGCGCCGCAGGTAGAGATGCGGTAATACGATTTCGAAAAGTAACCTCATCGATATTAGACGATGTCAATGTGCACCACAGCCACCATTGCAATGACCGCTTTCGAGTGCAAAGCGGAACATGAATCATCTGCCATTATCAGATTGCTGCCATGTCCGCCTTGATCAATTAGCGGACATGCAAGAGGCTCAGGTTGACATCCGCTATGGGCTAGCAGTGGACCGGCCTCGAGGGTAACGCTCGCCGTCGCTAGACGGGGCTCCTATGAATTATTCTCATCCATGGCGTCGTACTCACCTGGGTCAGAAGCGGACTCACAGCGATCTGGGCAAAGACGGCAAAAGCCCATTACGTCATTTTGCTTAGACTCATCTTCTGGTCCGTATCTAACAGGCAAAAAAGACGGCGACGCAATTACACGTCGCCGTCGATTCTCAAAAACCTCAAAGCCTTTCGAGCTTAATTACAGCGCGATTATAGAGAGCTGTAGGAGATCCAGCCACGTCGAAGCGATCCAGGTTCATCACCTTGGTCCATGCAGCGACAAAGTCATCAAGAAACTTCTCCTTGCCATCCCTAGAGGCATAGACTTCTGCGACTGCGCGCAACTCAGAGTTAGATCCAAAGATTAGATCGACAGGGGTTGCTGTCCATTTGGGCTTACCCGAGGCACGATCAATGCCCTCGTAAACATCGAGGGACTCGGATGACTTCTTCCACTTCGTGGACATGTCGAGCAGGTTTACGAAGAAGTCATTGTTCAGCGTGCCGGGTTGTTTGGTGAACACACCGTCTTTAGTTCCCCCGGCATTGGCATTGAGGGCACGGAACAATGCTCGGAAACTCCGGCAGAACTGAGTGGACGGGTTAGTTTTACTCGGACTGCGGTAGTCGCCCGCAATACATGCTTGTCAAGAGGTTCAGGCCTACGAGAATCACAAGGGGCCAAATGACACCCTGAAAATGGGCAATGCTCCCAAGTAGAAAGCCGAAGAAAATACCAACAATACCCGTAAGAGTATTGCCCGCTGCGACGTAGTAGTCCCGCTGGTTCTTTGGAGCTAAGTTCAAAAGGTAAGCTTTTCGAGCGCCGATAACGCCTTGCGATCCGACGGCGACGAAGAAAAAGACTACTGCATGCAGGGCTGGATGCCGCTGATGTTCGGCAAAATCGATTGATATGGCCCACAACCCCCCGATAGCGGCCAGGGCCGCTCCTAGGACCATGACGGCCTTTTCAGATTTGCCACTGACACGCCGCCACAATATGCCGCCAGCGATAAGTGCAATGCTGGTGGATATCACGAAGATAGAAAGGCTTCCGCTATGCTGCCGAAAGTGAGCGGCAGCGTGAATGGCATAAAATGGCATTGCGAGTTCGATGGATAGTAATAACGCTCGGGCCAATAAGAAATGACGGAACCAGCTGATCCTGACGGCTTCGCTCAATCCGTCGCGCAGACTACGAATATAACGCTCAGCGTGCTCGGGGACGTGTGTGCCGCCGGTAGATTGATCTCGATTTTGCGCGGTGGACGTTTCTCGAACAAATGCTATCGCGATGCCGGCGAAAAATGTAGCTCCGGCCCCCCACCAGATAAGAGCTAGGTGACTGTGAAGGGCGCTGGCGAAATGCAGCATCGATCCTATGCCCCACACCGCGGCAATGGTAGCACATCCTGCCAGTGCGGTATTAATATAGAGTAGGATGTTGCGGCGTTGTGGGGACAGCTCTCTTCCTATCAAGTCGTTGAAGGCAAGACTGGTAACCCCTTCGCAGCAGCCGATAGCGGCTGCTGTCAGCAAAAAGATAATCACCAGCCATTCCTTCGAGGCGGAGTAGGCTGACAGACCAAATAATGTGAGCGTAAGTGCCATGGCAAAGAAGGACGCCATGATGAACCATTTGCGGGCCTTCGCCTTCTGGATCAGGGGCGCTGCCAAAGTTGGTGTAGCCAACCGCGTCAACTGGAAAATTGGTAGCAGGAGGCCCGCGAAAAATATTGGTGCGCCGAGGGCCAAGTAGAGATACGGCAGCACCATTCTCGGACTCGCAAGTTGCCGCCCGGTATCAACTGCCGTCCCATTGGCAACTAAGGCGCGAAAGTTCCAAACCTCGTTACTGTTAACTGCCACTTCTTCGATCTACCGTCGCTTGGTTGCCCTGCAAACCTTGCCAATTGCGCACGTTCACCAGACGTGTGGTAACAAGTAAACCATCGTCCGAGGGTTACGAGACGCATCAAGTCAAATCGTGAGGATGATCCTGCCGCGAATTGGAAGACGAACGTGTAGGGCGAGCAGTGATGAAAGACAGCCGCTTCACAGCAACTGCCTACAGCAAGACAGCTCTGGGGGCCACCCACCGTTTAGCAAGTGGCATTTTCGGCCACGAGCATCGGGTTGAACAGAGTGCCGGTGTGCAGCATGGCGCAGGCAACGCATAAGTGGCGATCGGCGACGGAGCGCAAGGCCCGCTCGTGGCTATGACCACAGGCTCGTAGTGCGGAATACTTCTGCCGACTGCGCGGATCATGCTGCAAGGCGACACGCGCCCAGTGGTAGACAGCGTTGGAAAGCCGTGGATGACAGGCCTGACGACGCACGACGATGCGGCTCTTGGCCGAACGCTTGGTAACTGGCGCGACACCCGTCAGACTTTGTAGCGCGAGGTAATCTCGACGGCTAAGGCTATCCCAGCCTCCGCGAGCAACGTGGCGCGGACAATCCGCCCCATTCCTGGCAAGGATGCGAGGATTGCCACGTCATGCTGTCCTACCGCTCCCGGCGTGTCCCCCCCCTACCGACACTGGTAACGTTGGTCGTTAGGTGGTCGACTCAACCGTGCGCTTCTTTGATCTGCGCGTTAAGGAGCCGAATGCGGGCGATTAGCGTGGTACACAACCAAAACGCATGCTCACAGAATGAAACACGTCCGCTCCCCAGGCTGTATTGGGCCGCCGTAATGACGGCTGCGCATTCAATTGTTCCCGGACGCCGACTTCAATGTCGCCAATTCATCATCAAAGTTGGACTTCGCCGGTTTTTGACGCGGCGGGAAGTCCTTAAAAGTCGCGATGTACTCCGAGACGTATTCCTGTGCTGGCAACATCGCTAACACGCGGCGAACCCACCATGTGTTGTTATTATTCGAGTTAGTGCGGGGTCCTTCGAATGGCTCGGTCCAAACGTTGAAGGTCTTTTCCCGCTGCTCCATAAACACGAGCTTCTAATAATTATAGCGCAGCCCCACGAGTTGCTCCCCATCATTCCAGTAGAAAAACTCTTTGCGCGGTCCCGATTCTTCCTACCCGGTGAAGTGGGGCAAGAAATTGTGACCATCAAGATAGACTTTGAACTTCTTTCCCGCCGCCACATGCCCGACCTTCAGCTTCTCCTTAATGTCGGGCTCACCGACCGCTGCCATTCGAATTCGCAGCCGCTGCTACGGTCGAGCGTCAACGGATGCGGGTTTCCTGCAATCATAGAAGCAAGTTGGCAATACTGAGCCCATGTCTTAGAGAGATGGGCCGGAGATGCTTGGGCGGCGTCTCCGACATCGCTAGAGTTAGTTTCACTAAATCTCACCTAGGAATACGGAGACTTGTCATGTCCACATTCATTCTGCTCGCCAATTGGACGAAGGAAGGGTTTCAGAACATTAAGGACTCACCGAACCGGTTGGATGCATACAAGAGTGCGTGCAGAGAGCATGGTGCCGAGATCATCGCCTACTACATGACCATGGGACCGTACGACATGGTGATTATTGTCGAAGCTCCCGATGATAAGACCGTTGCTCGGCTTGCACTCACGGGTGGTGCTCAAGGGCAAACGCGAACTCTTACGTTGAAAGCATTCAATGAGGACGAGTACCGGAGCATTGTAAGCTCGCTGGAATAATTTAGTGCTGCCTGGCGATGTCATGCTGGTCCGTGTGCCGGTCAATCAGCTTGCTTCCAGGACGTGTCATGCAGCTCAAATGAATGTCTTGCGCACCGCGATCGCTGACCTCAAATCGATGCATACTGCCAAGAGTCAGCTGTTCGACACTACCCATCCCGACCTCGTTCACGTCATGAAGGGGGTTGCGCGCGAGCATCGCTCAGGGTGTTGTCACGGTAACGCGCCTGCTCAGTTGATGCCGCATGCTATCAACGTCCGATGAGCAGTTCTTCCTATCGTCGCCATCGTTTCCCGGCCACTGTGATCCAGCAAGCGGTCTGGCTGTACTTTCGCTTTCCTCTGAGCCTGCGCGATGTCGAGGATATGTTGTCCCAACGCGGCATCGATGTCTCGTATGAAACGGTCCGCCGCTGGTCGTTTAAGTTTGGCTTGGCCTATGCCAGAAAGCTCAGACGCTCGCACCCGCGTGCTGATACGCGTTGGCATCTCGATGAGATGTTCGTCTCGATCAATGGCAAAGTGATGTATCTATGGCGTGCCGTGGATTGCGAAGGCGAAGTGCTTGATGTCCTGGTTCAATCACGACGCAACAAGAAAGCTGCGCTGAAGTTGATGCGCAAGCTTCTTAAGGCGCAAGGCTTCGTGCCGACCATTGTGGTGACGTACAAGCTACCCTCGTATCGTGCTGCGCTCGAAACTCTCGGGATGAAGCGCATCCACATCACGGGCGGGCGAAGTAACAATCGAGCCGAGAATTCTCACTTGCCGATCCGGCAGCGAGAGCGGCGCATGCAGCGCTTCAAATCAGCCGGGTCAGCTCAGAGATTTCTTTCAACACATGCCGCAATCTACAATACCTTCAACGTTCAGCGCCATCTCATATCACGCCGAACACTTCGGCAGTTTCGTGCTGCGGCGATGGAGAGATGGCAAGAGGTGACAGCGGCGGCTTGAAATTGGGTAGTCGTAGATCTTCTGCGACCGATACATCTTAATGTGACAGCGCCAGGAAAAGAATACCGATAAATTTTTATGTAAGTACGGATAGGAAGAGCTTCCGAGGGCCGGCTCAGCGGTAAATCCGCGTGATCTTCGAGCCTTCTAGCGTCAGATTATACATGAGGCCCTTTGGATCGACGATGAAACCGACAACGGGGCTGGTTATCTTGTCTGTGTCGATTGATCCGCCGACGCCTAGCGTGATGATGGCGATGGAGCCATCAATGCCAACTTTCCATCCGGCTGTTGACCGGAATTGTTCGAGAGCTGTGTGTGTCATGAACATTATGATGACGGAGCGCTCTTGGACGCCAAGTTGGAATCCGAAAGAGGCAGATAAAGTATTGTAGTATTCAGCAGTTTGCCGTCGGATCAAGAGCGCACCCTCTCCGTACTCGCCACCAAATCCGAAGCCAGCTTTGACCACCGATGGGAACACAAGTATCCCAACTGACTTATCGGCAAGATCGCGCGCGCCAGGGATTTCATAGAAGAACTTGTCGAGCGTGGCGCGAACACCGGCATCGATTTCGAATGCTGATGCGGCTTGGCTCCTTGGAGGCAGCGACACGGCGGCGATGAGCGAAAATGCGGCAAGCCAAACGAGTTGGCGAAACATTTGTCAGTCTCCTGGACTTCAGATTGGATTCTCAACGCTCAATCAACGGAGCCAGCCATAGGTAACATCGACGATTGTGCCCGTTGCAGCGCTAAGCAGGTAAAGATCGCGACCGATCCGTACCCATTTCCGGCCCTCCGGAGATTGGTATGGAAGTCGTGCATAATAACGGGCTTCGATGGGAACATAGGCACCGTAGGGCAACCGCTGACCCCTTGCGTACTTTTTAGCGATGCCTGGAGGTAGTCCGCCTTTCTTAGCCAGGCCTGGTGGGCCCCAATGCTTATTTTTGGGCCCAGCCATGGCTCCATGCGGAACAAGCATTATCAGCAGCAGTGCGACCGCCAAGAAAGTGATTCTTCTCATTTGTGCGCCCCCAATGACAGCTTCTTAGTGAAGGAGCCAAATAAAGGAGGCGGAACTGTGAAGCGCTGGGTCGCATGCAAAACTAGCATGTTGCTTCGGAGCTCTCTGTGCTGATTTACCTATCACGTAACTGTTAGTTGATAACCACTTTCAAAGTGACCTTTCCGAGTCAGTGGCATTCAAATCCGTTCTCTGATTGAAGCATCATAGAGCTTGTCCATTTCTCGTTTTCAGAGGAGGTGGCTAAGCCATGATTGTGTCTGAACCGATCAGGGGCAGTGCTGACCATACCGAGAGGGTTAGCCAAAAACCGTAACGCGCATCGCGTCGCTCTTAGCCCGCAAGCAGCGGGACTGTTCCAGGAGGCCTTGGATGCGTCCGAGCATGATATGTACGTGTTTCCCGGAGACCGTGAGGGCTCTCACATCGCTCCGCGTAGCGTTAGCAAGGCTATGGAGCGCACGCGAGCGAAGCTTGGAATTGGCGGCATCACTGTCCACGACCTTCGATGGAGCATGTCGAACTTGGCCCCACTGCTGCTGTGCCGCCGGACGATTTTGATCTGCAGGCCTATGCAGCTAGGTCATTCGGGGTTTTCCAGGATGATGTGGAAGACGTCAGCTTGCTGTTCTCGGCAGCGGCGGCAGTTGACGCAGAAGAGTACGTTTTTCATCCGACGCAATCTTTCGAGCGGTTGGACGACGGATCCCTTCGTGTCCGGTTCAGCGCAAGCGGCATGCGTGAATTGTGCTGGCACCTGTTCACCTGGGGACCGGAAGTGACAATTGAGGCGCCGGAAGACTTGAAGGCCATGATGTCTGCATTGCTAGAGGAAGCGCTGTTATATCAACGCGAACCTCAATATTGATGAGAAAGGTATAGGCGCTTATATCGAGAAGTGCTCGGCATCGCTGATGGTCGAGCACGCATCCAGAGCCGGACCACAAGCGTCCGCTCCAACCTGCCATTCCCGGGCAAGGTGGAAACCGCGAAAGCGAGATGCGGCCAGTAAGGCAACGAAGCGGGGAGGCGAACGTCCTCCTCAGGTTAAACTGACGGAGGATTTTTGTGGCTGATGTACTCTCAATTGAACTTCTGGTTCGTCAACGAGCCAGGGAACTCGGGCTGGCGCCAACGGGACTTATCCGTCGTGCCGGCTATGCAAATGTATCGAAGGGTCTCCGGAGATTAAGTGAGCTCCACCAGGGAAACTTCGATTCAAGCCGCGGCCTCATCGGGAAACTGCCAAGTGCTCTTCAGCTGCCTCCCGATGATGTGAGAAGGGCCGTGGAGGATTCCCGGCGCCAAAGAACCGAAGCCAAAGAGGCCAGATGGCGCTCCGCGTTCGTACCCCATGCACTCGTCCTGACGGAATGTGCTCGTCCACACCCGCTGCACATCGCGGCCGTTATTGGGATCGACGAACTGAAGCGAGTTGATTTCACGCCAGGAAGCCGGCCTGTCAGCTATATCCAGCAGGCCCTGGACGGTCTCCAAGAGAAGTTGATGCGGTGGGGCGGCGGTCAGCTTCCCTGTTTTGGCAAGCATACTGGCATCATCGTCAATTACACGCCAGATTGTGCGGTGCGATTTGATCTGAACGCGAGCGCGATTGAGAACTTCGACGCAGCGCATCGTCTTGGCGAGGCGACGCTGTCGATAAGCGGCCGAAAGTTGTCTGCGACTGCGTTGCGGACTGTTCTTTCCAAATGAAACGGGCAGCGCTACATGCAACTCTCAAAATCAGAGTACATGATGTTTCTGAAGCATCCGGCTTGGGTGTGGCTCAAGAAACATCGCAAAGAAATCTTGCCGGCGCCCTCCGCTGCTCTACAGGCGCGCTTTGATGAAGGCTATCTCTTTGAGGGGTTTGCCGAACAGCTGTTCGGCAACATCACCGAACTCGGTTTTTCTAACTTCAAAGAGTACCTGAGCCTGCCAGCGAGAACCAAGGCGGCTCTTGATGCTGGAGCAGCTGTCGTCACTCAGGGGCGAATTGAGGCGAGCCCAATTACCTGCATTGTCGATATGCTCCAACGCGTCGGCGACAACACTTTTGATCTTTTCGAGATCAAGTCGAGCACCGGCGTCAAACCGGAACACATCTATGACTTGGCCTTCCAACGCACCGTGCTGGAAGACGCAGGTCTCAGTGTTCGCAATGTCCACGTACTCTACGTCAATCGCAATTACCTACGGAGCGGGGCGATCGACGCTAGCGCCCTCGTCGCGCGTGAGGAGGTAACTGCAAAGGTCGACGAGCTTATGGTGCAAACTCGCCGACATATTGATCGAGCGCTCAAGACCATTGAATCGTTTGAGATGCCGGACCCCTCGCCACGTTATGCCCGGCTTGGGTCTTATCAGGAGTGGTTAGAGATTTATGAACTACTCGAAGGGCTTACCGAACCGGACAGTATCTATGCCTTGCCACAAGCTAGTGCCAAGATCATTGGTCAGCTTGAAGACGCCGGCATCCGCACGCTCGCAGAGATCTCTGACCCATCAATCTTGAACGCGACGCAGCAGCGTTTTCTGATCGCTTGGCGCGAAGGTGAACGCCGCATCGATAGTGGGCTTATCACTGGCTTTCTTGATGGCCTTACTTACCCGCTTTACTTCCTTGACTACGAAACGACGCAGAGCGTGATCCCGCCATTCGATGGCACTCGACCCTATCAACAGGTGCCGTTTCAGTATTCCCTACATGTGCAGCGAGGCCCCGGTGCCGCTTTTGAGCATTTTGAGTTTCTCCATCGCGAAACAACGCCGCCTGTGCCAGCGCTCCTAGACTGTTTGCGCGCCGATATCGGAGACACAGGATCGGTGCTGGTCTGGCATCAGGCCTTCGAAAAAACACGCAACACCGAGATGGCAGCAATGGTGCCGGCGGATGCTGCTTTCCTTGAGCAACTCAACAACCGCATCGTGGATCTAATGGAGCCGTTCAAGCAAGGTTGGGTCATTGACCGTGAGTTTGGCGGCAGCAATTCCATCAAAAAAGTGCTGCCGGTTCTCGTGCCCGACCTCTCCTATGGCGCACTCGACGTACAAGAGGGAGAAACTGCGTCACGGCTGTGGAAGCAAACTTTTCTTGAGGGCAAGAATGCCCATAGTGCGGAGAAGGTTTATCAGGATCTGCTCGAATACTGTGAACTCGATACGTGGGCGATGGTGAGAATATTTCAGGTGCTCAAGGAAATGGTTAAAGGTCCACCCGCTAGTGCTGCCTCAAAGTAGTCGATAAGAAGGCGCGCTGGCTTTGTATTCGTTGGCCAACCCTAGACTGTCCCCCGTCAGTGTTAGTGAGACAGTTTGGAGCGATCCGGTTTTCGTTCCCGCTTCCATCCGCTCTGTGAGCCACAACACAACGTCGCTCAGATTAGCAGGCAGTGTTTGGGTGCCGCGTTCCTCGCACCATTGCTCCCACAGACGTCACTGCGACTGATACCCTCGCTGCGTGTTTGGTGACAGCGAGGCTTCCATTGTCTCGACGGTGATATTTAAACGGCCCTCGATTGCCTTTTGGGCGTCGACCCGATTTGACCCGGGTCAATGCCACAATGGTCAAAGCGGTCATAATTATTTTGATGCAATGGCTTGTGGATGTGGATAGGGCCGTTAAGGAAGGTGCACTTACGGTCGATGCCGCAGAAGAATTGAAAGCGCGCGCGAGGGATACGTGTCCGTCTTCAGGGTCTTTGAGACAGGGTGAGGTTCCCTCGGAGAGAGGGTCTGGATCACCTGTTGCGTTGATCTAAGCGGCTCGCTTTACGTGTTGCAAGCGCCGCGTTTCGAATGTCTTTCGTTTGATCCTTTCTCTTTCCAGTAGGATGGTTTTGCCGCGCCCGAAGTAGGCGTCGGCGGGCGTCAGATTGCCGAGGCTTTCGTGATAGCGACGGTGATTATACTGACCGACGAAGGCGTCGATCTGTGCTTCAAGATCGCCGGGCAGATAGTAGTGTTCGAGAAGGATCCGGTTCTTGAGCGTCTGGTGCCAGCGCTCGATCTTGCCCTGGGTCATCGGGTGATACGGTGCACCACGCACATGATCCATGCCTTGTTCTTCGAGCCAGTCAGCCAGGTCACCGGCGACGTAACTTGAGCCGTTGTCCGATAACAACCTTGGCCGGTGGGCTGCTCTGGCTCCTTCAAGTCCAGCTGCCGTCAGGGCCAACTCCAGTGTGTCGGTGACGTCATCAGCTTTCATCGTCGTGCACAATTTCCAAGCCACGATGTAACGTGAAAAGTCATCCAGGATCGTCGACAGATAGAACCAGCCCCATCCGATGACTTTCAGATACGTGAAGTCGGTTTGCCAGGGCTGGTTGGGGGCGGTTGTCTTGTCCTTGAACTCGTCGGCCGCTTTCATGACGATGAAGGCCGGCGAGGTGATCAGGCCCCGCGCCTTGAGAAGCCTGTAAACACTGGCTTCGGAGACGAAGTAGGCTCGCTCGTCGGTGAACGTGACGGCCAACTCGCGCGGACTGAGTTCAGGCCGGTCAAGCGCCATCTCGATGATCTGAGCGCGCACGTCATCCGGAATGCGGTTCCACGACGGACGCTTTGGTCCGGCACGCTTGTCCTCAAGACCAACCTCGCCGAAGCGACGGTAAAGATCGTACCAGCGATAGAACGTCGGGCGTGACACACCGATCTTTGCCAGCGTGTGCTTAACCGGCAGATGCGATTGCTCAACGATCCGGATGATCTCCAGCTTTTCGGATACGGGGTATCTCATTCGAGGTCGCCCCCATCCGCGATCATGCTTTTTTTGAGAAGTCTGTTTTCCAGCAGGACATCGGCAAGCGCCTCCTTGAGGTCGCTCATCTCGCGGCGCAGGTCTTTGACTTCACTGGATGTGGCCTGGCGCTCCGTGTCACCCGACAGCCGCCTCTTGCCAGCCTCCAGGAATTCCTTCGACCACTTGTAGTAGAGGCCCTGGGCAATGCCTTCCCGTCGGCACAGCTCGGCAATCGAATACTCTCCGCGCAGCCCTTCCAGGACGATGCGGATCTTCTCTTCCGAACTATAGCGCTTGCGGGTCTGGCGGCGGATCTCACGGACATGTTGCTCGGCCGAAGGTTGCGGCCCGGATTTTGATCTCATCTTCGCTCCATAATGGCTACGATGATCTCAAAACCCTCTCTTCCCGATTCGCCTCAAGATGTCTCGTGAATGATGACGGGGGAACAAGCGGAGCAGCTGAGTTTCCGGATTGGGAGGAGTATGAGTGATTTGCCAGGCGTAACAGCGGCGACAGTTCGCCGGCAGCGCTGAAGCCGAGGCTCCGGAAAACACCCACGATTTCGAACGGGGATTGCCGAGTTACTTGGCCTGAATTGTCGAGAGGTATTCTATGAGGGCAAGGATACGCGTCCTTGCATACTCCCTATTGTCTTTATCGGTGAAACTGGAGTCCTCGTCATCCGAGGTCCGAGTAGAGAATCTGTAGCCCCATGTGGGCATCTCACGGGGCCCATGGATGCGGACCTCTTCAGTGCCATCAATCGTTTTGTAAACATAATTGACAGGAAAAACTCCACCATTGTTCTTCTGAAGGACGGTGAGGTCTGTAGTTGGCGTATGCAGAAACTCGGCCATCCATCCATCCCCTTTGCCAGAGGCTCCATGGCACTGGGCGCAGCTGTTCGTGTATTCAAATTCGCCGAGGCTGATGGCCTGCGCATCCAACGATGTGAGACCGACGGCTGATACTGCAATGAATGCGCTGAGACTACGCTTTAACATGCTTTCCTACTCCACTAATCAGGGTCGCCTGAGAGGGCGCGGCAAGAAGCTTTTGGCTGTGCCGGCGTTCGCAATTCCTTGCGTCTAAAGTCCCAAACTATGGAAGTGGAGGCGCGACGCCATGATATTGATCAACGGGCAGATCTTTCGATCCGCACGATCGACTTTGCTCAATTCCGATGGCGCAGCTTGTCGCTCCCGCACGATCCTGAGGTCCGCAGTGTGGACTTAGCGGACATTGGCGATGAGCGCCGAGGTGCCAGTTCTAAAGTCCGCAGTGAGCCCAAAAGCGGACATTCCTTGCCGGTCAGACGTCTCGCCGGTTCCTGGCACTGTATGACGTCAGGGTGGTTAAGCGGTTGGCGACGAGCCCAATTGGAAATGGACGACGAGTAGCAGGACGTCTTGCGAAGACGCATTGGTCTTCTAAATGCATTTGTAGCAACTGCTTGCATTATGAGGTCATCATATGAATGCCGACGAACGCAGCCAAATCACCAGCTTGTTTGATCGCATGAGGAAGTTCGGTGGGATCGAAAAGGATGGTGCTGCCGCCGAACTGATCAATGAGGAGGTGCGCCGCAACCCGGACGCGCCATACCTCTTGGCGCAGTCAGTGCTAGTGCAAGAACAGGCTCTCCAGCGGGCGGAGGCTCGCATCCGCGAGTTGCAAAATGACTTGCACGAAGCCCAGGCCCTAGCACCTGAGACAATGGCGCGTTCGTCTCAAACCTCTTCGAGCACCGCGCGCAATTCGCGTTCGGCGAGTGTTCCTTCGGCTGGTGCCCCTCGAAACTATTCGAGTGATCGCCCCTCCGCCGGCGGTGGTTTTATGGCTCAGGCCCTATCAACTGCGGCCGGCGTCGCAGGCGGCATGCTGCTGGCGAGTGGCATCTCGAGCCTGATTAGCGGCGATAGCGCCAGCGCCTCACAGGACGCAAGCGCGGCGACGGACAGCGTTGCTTCAAGTCACGCCCCGACAGAAAACGCCTCAGCCGGAAACGAAAGCCAGGATGCCTCCGCAGCAAACACGGCCAACGAAGGCGGTGCCGACGATGGTGGTTGGGGTGACTGGGGTGATTTCGGTGGCGACTTAGACATCTGAGGATGATGCGCCATTCACCGTCCCAAGTTTGCCGGGAACGCGACCCATGGATAGAAGTCGCACCGTTCACGTTCGCATCGAGGGTCGCGTCCAAGGCGTTAGCTATCGCGCTTGGCTCACAGCAACAGCCTTGGCGTTGGGTCTAACTGGATGGGTGCGCAACCGTCGCGACGGGTCGGTGGAGACGGTGTTACAGGGGCCGCCCGAGGAGATTTCCGACATGCTATGCCGATGCAAAGCGGGGCCACCGGCTGCCTGCGTTTCTCGCGTGGAAGTTCTAAGCGAGGAAGGCGACGTCTATGACGGCTTTGAGGTGCGACCCTTCGCGTAGCCTCGCTTCGACCTACCCACGATGGTCGAAAAGTTAGGGCTTGCAAGCAGCCCGCGGAGCAATTGTGCTACTGCGACAAATCTGACCGGTCCGCGGATACTTTGAGAATCGTCAATTTATTTTATCTGCAACCTTGCTACGTAAACGACAGCTTCAAGAGCAGTGCTGAAAGATCAGTTGCCCCCCGTGCTGATCACCCCCGTCAGCGCCAAGCTCAGAAGCCACATCGATCATTGTCGCGATCGATACTACCCCAGCCACCGGATCATTCCTTCCGATCCGGTGGCCCTTCTTTGAATGCCTTCCACGTGTCGCGACTGAGCGAGTATAATGCTGGCCGCTTGAAGACCTCGTGTCCTTTAGTGGGTTGACCTCGAACAGCATGTTGGTCCGTCAGAAGAGCGCCCCAGATAGAGGCAAATCTACAAAAGGCGCGTAATCCGCTCTCCGTCGCCCCGGATCCAATCTTGATCAAGCGCATAGATGAGGCCCCGCTTGAGGTCCTTCTGGGTCCAGGGGGACTTGTTGAAGGGCTCGACCAACCATATCAATCGCCCGTCTTTGTTTCGCTTCACACCACGGTTCTGTAAAACTTCAATAATACGCCTCGCGCTCTGCCTTTTTGTTTTCGCCATCACACACCTCTCAACTAAGCTGCGGCCCCGTGAGCGGCATATGGCGAGTTTTGGTTGCCGCATAAACTTGGATACCAAAACGGCCGCCCACGAAGGCCTAATGATCACATATGAAGCCAGTAGAGTGGGCAGCAAGACATAGGCGAGGTGTCGGATTGCTGAAGTTTGATGATTGGTTAATGCGCAAGATCGGCAGCGCGGTTTTGGATTGGCTCACTCCAACTTAGGACCTGCACTTGCGGGAACGCTAAGAACCTTTTCCTGAAGCTCCTGGATCCCGGCAAGGCGCTCCGCTTCAGGAAGGTTTCGGACCGGGACGTCGGCTTTGGCAGGGATGGTGTTGTCTTGATACCCAAGCCAAGTTTTTTGCTTGGCCAGAAACCTAGCCTGGGCCGGATTGTCGACGGCCTGCTGCCACAGAAGCATGCGCAACTGCGCGCAGCCAATTTCTTTGCCCTCACCCCAGGCTTCTCTTGCCTCTGGGTAGGCTCGGAAGAACTTTTGCAGGGTATCTACGTGCACCTGGAGGATCGCCGCCGCTTCCTTCTGCGTGCACATGCGGCTGGCGAGTGAGAGAAGGGTCCCGAAGGTTTGCTCGGTTGGCTCCAGCTTTCGCCGGCGCGGTTGTTTGTATCGGAATGCCGGTCGAGACCTGGCGGCGCGCTTTGTCCTGTGTGGATGGTTCCTGCATTGCACGAACTTTTTGGAGCCTGGCGTCCCGGTCAGGAGCAGTCTTTTGTCCGGCCTCAAGCTTAATGCCGATTGGGTGATCCTATCGGCCTGCAATACGGCAGGCGGTGAGACCAAGAACGCTGAAGCGTTATCTGGACTCGCAAAAGCATTCTTCTATGCGGGGGCGCGCTCACTGCTCGTCTCGCACTGGTATGTGGATAGTCATGCGACAGTCGCGCTGATCACGAAGGCCTTCGATGCGCTGAAGCGTGATCCGAAGATCGGACGTGCCGGCGCGTTGCGGCAGGCTATGCGTTCGCTGATTACAGAGGGCGAGAACACATGGCATCCCTCTAAATGGGCGCCGTTTGTGGCCGTGGGCGAGGGGGGAAAGTGACGACCCTACACGTTCAATTCGGCACTTGTTCAGTATAGTCCCCGGCGCAGCCACCCGGTCTGGTTGATCGCCAGGCTGATGGTCGATTTGCTGCGCCCAAATAGTTCTGAAGATCGCAGCTGCTAGATCGATTGCTGAGTGGTGAACGTGCCGGCGACAATGCAATATGGCTAGAGTTAAGTATGAATAGTGCGGTGGCGGGGTCACTTCAGATGAATAGACTTTACTGGCTTCTACTTTCACGACCAGCTCGTACCGTCAAATCTGCGTCGAAAGGTGCGCGGCAACTGCCTGCTACGGGGGCATCGAAATTCATTCAACGGATCCTTGTAGCATTGGCATGCACACTCGCTACGGTCTTTGGATTGGGGTTCAATCCGACAGTCGCTGAGGAGGGAGAAGGAGCGGCGTCACAGGTCGTAGTCGACATTACTTCGCTGGCAGATCCTAAGATGACAACCAAGGAATTTGCTCAGCGGATCGTTCCGCTGACACGCAGTGAGCTTGGCGAAGTCGCAAAAACGTGGC
>CAXXFS010000026.1:0-27235 GCA_963669235.2 uncultured Filomicrobium sp. | reverse complement strand
ACGGGTCAGCGCTTCGATGCGGCGACCGGTGACGCGCTTGGCGAACCTGTCGGGCAGCGGGAAGCGCAGGTCCGGGCGGCGCTGCTCGAGGCGGGCGATGCGCCGGCCGCTTAACACCGGCTCCAGGCCGCGCCTGACGGTTTCAACCTCGGGAAGCTCAGGCAATCGAAGATGTCTCCTCATTCGGGGAAGCCGGATTATTCCGGCCGGGCACCGGCTAGCGCAGATCGAGTGCGGCGTTGGCAATGATATAGGTGCCCAAGAGGAGCAGCGCGATAAAGAAAACGCGGCGAAGACCGGTTCGGACAGCCGCTGCCGGATGCTCTGGCCAAGCACCATGCCAACCAATGCCGGCAGCAGCGCCAACGTCGACAGCAAAGCCAGTTCGGCGGAGAGTAAGCTGTTTCCCTTCAAAGCCAAGGCGAGTGCAACCGTCGAGGCCGTGAACAGCATGCCCATGGCCTGAATGAGCCGATCGCGCGGAAGACCGATGGCCTGAAAGAACATCACACCGGGCACCACGAACGAGCCGGTCATCCCGGTCAATACGCCGTTTGCCGTTCCAATCAACGGCCCGGCCCAGACCTCCTGATGCGCGCTGATCGCCAGCCTGATTCCGCAAGGCTGATCACCGCATATGCGACGAGCAGGGCCCCAAGCAATCCGGACAGCAAAGCGAGATCAACGCTCGTTAAGGCAGTGGCGCCGATCCAGACGGTTACCGATGCCATCAACAAGAACGGCCAGATCCGGCGCAAGATCTCGACGCCGTTGCCGCCAACCACCGCCTGCCAGAGATTGGTGACAAACGAAGGAACCAGCAAGAGCGCCATCGCTGTCGGCAAATCGAGTGCCGCCGTTAGAAGTCCGAGACTGACCGTCGGCAGGCCCAAGCCGATGACACCCTTCACCGCTCCGGCCAGAAGGAAGGTGCACAGGATTGTCGCGAGGATGATTGGTTCGGCCATGGCCCGATTGTAGCGCATTGCCGGTCCGGCGAAAGCCGCAACAAGAATACCAGGTCGTTGACTGGGCATGCCGGGAGGCCCGAGCGTGTTGCTCAGGCCTCCACAAGCTTACAGGTTCCGGCGGCTCAATTCAGCTTGATGGAGCCGAACAGGCGGACGTTGGCGCCGGGCAACAGGACGTTCTCGCGGCGCTTGAACGAGGCGCTGTTCAGGACTTCATCGTCAGCCAGGTTCTGGCCTTTGAGACCAATCGTCATCGACGGTCCGAGCCCCGCAACCCGGTCCAGCTTCATGCGGTAAGCGAGTTTCCGCGGAAACCAGCGTGTAGCCCGGAGTAGCGATCTCGTTTTCGCCGAATTGGTTTTGGTCAAAGGCATGCAACTACGCCGGCCTTCGCAAACCAGTTGTCATCGCGATAATAGAGGCCGCCACCGAGCCGGTGAGGGGAATGCGGGGCACGTTGCCGCCCTCGTCAAAGCGGGCGCGGACGAAGTCGTATTGGCCTTCGATGCCCCAGACGCCCCGCCAGATCGGCGCCACGTCATACTGCGCGGCGAGCTCGGCGCCAAAGAAGGTCGCGTCACGCTGCTCGAAGAGGACTTGATCGAGAGCTTCGTGTTCGTGCCCTTCTTCTTCCTCGTGACCTTCTTCTTCGCCGCAGCTTTCCAATGTGCCTTCGCATTCAACACCGGTCAGCGCCTTGAAGATGAAGCCGTCGTAGCGGGTGTAGTAGGCGGTGGCGTCGTAACGGAACGGCCCTGCCGACTTGCGCAAGCCGAGCTCGATTGAGGCCGCTTTCTCTTTCACCAGATTTGGGTTGCCAATTTCGAACGTGCCGGTTGCTTCGTGGATGCCCGCTGAGAACAGCTCGGCGGCGTCTGGGGCTCGTTCGACGTATTGCGTGTTGAGGCTGAAAACCGAGCCGTCATGCAACCTGTAGAGCCCGCCAACGCTGGCACTGAATGGCGTGTAATCCCGGTTCAAGCCAACCAGTGGTCCATCCGGATTTAGCGACTCGAGCCGGCCGAAGCCGTCGATATCCGCGTGCTCGAGGCGAGCCGCAGCCTGCAACGTCACGTCAGGTCTGACGTCAAGCTCCTCAAACCAGAAAGCAGCGACGCTTTCGGTGCGGGAGGGCTCAAGAAGAGAGTCGCCTTCGAAGCTCTGTCCACGCGCATTGCGATCGATAATCTGCGTTCCAATAGCGCCGCGAAACCGACCCAGAGACGTCATGATGGGGAGGTGTTGCAGTTCAACGCGGGTCTCGTATGCCTCGACGGTGAAGCGCGACCGATCTCGTCGCCTTCGCCCTCGTCAACGACTTCGTTGTGGGCATATTCCGATGTGCCAAACCAAAAACGAATCGCTTCGACACCCATGCCGCCGACGCGCCACTCGCCTTTTGACTGAAGCCGGTTCTGCTCCAGATCAATGCGGGGACGCAGCTCAAGCGCCTCTTCACCGGGAATGCCGTAGAAGCTTCGTAACGCGATAGGGAAACGCTACGAAGCCATCAGTACCCACGAACGAGGTTCCGACCGCTCCGCCTTCGGCATCGACGAAGGTGTTGAATTCGGTTCCGCGCGGGGGTGTCATAGTCATCCGTTCGGCGGCGGAAGCCATCGCCATAGACGACCATGCCGCGGGCTCCGGCGGTGGCCTGGAAGGCTCCATTGCGGCCCTCATCAACCGACGTAAGGTCGCCTTTCATCTGGCCGGCGAAGCCGCCTTTCGGGACGACGGTCGGGATGCGGTTGGTTTCGACGGCGACGACACCGCCAATGGCCTGTGAGCCGTAGCGCAACGTTGCCGGACCGCGGATGACCTCGACCTGGGTTGCTAGGAACGGATCGATCGGCACGGCGTGGTCTTCCGACAATGCGGAGACGTCCTGCGAACCGATGCCGTTCTCCTGGACACGCACCCGGTACGTATCAAGACCGCGAATAATCGGGCGGTTGGCTCCCGGTGCGAAGGTCGAGCCGATGATGCCAGGTTTGGTGTCGAGTGCATCGGCGATGTTGGCGCCTGAATCAGCGAGAATGTCGCGCTCCGTGACGACCGTGACAGGCACGAAGGCATCGTCGACGACGATCAAGTTGCCGGGCAATATATCAACGCCTGTTACCGTGCTCGTCGTGCTGGTTTCGAGTTCCTCAAGAGGCTGTGGCGCCGTTGCGGTAGGTTGTGCTGGAGCTTGTGCCGGCGCTGGTGCGGAAGCGACGGGTGTCGGCGCCGATACGACAATATCTTCAAGTTGCGTTTGGGCTGAAGCCCGGTTGCCGTCATGGCAACGGCCAGCCCAACCAGCGGACAAAGCCGGCATAAAGTGTGCGCTCTACTCATGGCGCCCCTCTTGCTCTTAGTAGCGGGAATCCCTGCAGCCCGATGGCCGCGCCCCGATTAAGGTGCACGGCTCACACAAGCTGCGCTGCAAGTTATCAGCAGGAGGAAAGAGCAGGTGGTCGCGGGCCAGATAACTCGAGCCGATGCGGGGCGTTGCGAGCGCTTCGCGGTGCCGTGAGGCGGCGAACCGCAGTAGGGGATTGAACAGGCCGAGCGCGGCCAGGATCGGAAGGACCAGCGCGGCGAGAAGGCTTAGTGTCCAGCACGTCGGGCACTCATGACCCGGTTCATGGCCTGGCTCATGGCCCGGTTCTTGGCCCGGTTCCTCGTGAACCGGCGCGCCGTGTTCCGAACCGTGTGCTTCGCCGTGCTCATGGTGGTGCTCGTGATCGTGCCCATGATCATGGCGATCCGCCGCCAGGATCGTCAGTAGCGATACCTGAGCGCTGTGAGGCTGCTGATCATAACGGCTGTGGTCGTGCGCGTGATGGTGGCCAAACGCGAAGACAAACTGGATCGCCAGAGCGGCTAACCCAACCCATCCCAAAAACGCATTTGACTTCAAATGGCGCACGCCGGCCCCTGTCCACATTGCAGACGGATGTTATACTATCCGCAAGTCCGGGGAAGCCGTCCGGACGCAATCCTGTTGGGCTGTTGCAAATGCGCAGCGGGTGAGGCTCTATCAAACTGCGGGAACCCGGCGCAGACTCCAGCGGGCCCCCTCTCCCCTCAAGCCCCGGTCTCGGCGATCAGGCCCGCCGCCGCGATGCCGGCGCAGGCGGCGATTTCATCGTTGCCGCTGGTATCGCCAGAAATGCCGATGGCGCCGACGAGGTGGCCATCTGAATCGCGGATCAGCACACCGCCTGCGACCGGCACCATCTTACCGCCGGTGATGTGGCTTATGGCAGCGACGAAGTAGGCCTGCTTTTCGGCACGTTCGCCAATCGACCGCGATGGTATGCCCAGCGAGATGGCGCCATAGGCCTTGCCGATCGCCACATCGCCACGATGCAGGCTGGTGCCGTCCTCGGCGATGAAGGCGCGAACGGCCCCTCTGGTGTCGAGCACGGCGATGGCGAGCGGCTTCAGGTCTTCAGCGCGGGCCTTATCCTGCGCGGCCTGGAGTATCGTGCGGGCAATTTCGAGCTTCATGGGGTCCTCGCTGTTGCGTTTTGCTTTAACCGGCTCTTCAAGGGCCGTTGACGGTGGCGTAGCAGTAGCGCCTGCAATTGGCTATATCTGCTGGCAGCCAAGGCAATATGGACATCACAGTATGAGCGAGACAAGCAACGAGGGCGGCGGGCCACACGGACCATCCGGGCCAGACCAGCTTCGGATTCAAGGACGTGCCGGAAGACGAGCGGCAGGGCTCGTCAACCGGGTCTTTTCAACGTCGCTGACCGCTACGACCTGATGAACGACCTGATGTCGGGCGGACTGCACCGGCTGTGGAAGAGCGACTTCCTGGCCTGGCTGGGGCCGCCGCGCGAGGGCTCGGGGCGGCCCTACCGGCTGCTTGATGTGGCCGGTGGCACGGCGACGTGGCATTGCGTTACGCGCGCATCACTGGCCTGAAGCAAAGGCGGTGATCTGCGATATTTCGCCGGAGATGCTGGAGGTTGGCCGGTGCAAAGTAGCGGATGCTGGCTTGGGTGAGCGCATCGAGCTCGTTGAGGGCAATGCAGAAGCGCTGCCGTTCCGGACAGGTCATTCGACGCCTACACGATTGCCTTCGGTATCCGCAATGTGACGCACATCGACAAGCATTGAGCGAAGCTCACCGGGTGTTGAAGATCGGAGGGCGGTTCATGTGCCTGGAGTTTTCCGAGGTCGACGTGCCGATGCTCGACCGGCTTTACGATCTGCATTCCTTCGAGGTGATCCCGAGGCTCGGCGGGGCAGTCGCTGGCGACAAAGAGAGCTACCAGTACCTGGTCGAATCGATCCGCAAATTCCCCAATCAGGAACGCTTCGCCGAGATGATCCGCGAGGCTGGCTTTGAGCGGGTCAGCTACCGCAACGTAACCGGCGGAGTCGCGGCGATGCACTCGGGGTGGAAGCTGTAGAGCGGAGGGGCTGCATGCGATCTAAGGGATCCGGATTGCAGCAGCTTCTTATGTGTGCTTGTCGCCCCACTTGCGCAGAGCCAGAAGCACCGGGCCGAGCTCATTGCCCTTTGGAGTGAGCGGTATTCTGCCCTCGGCGGATGCTCTTCGTAAAACTGCCGCTCGACGATCCCGGCGGCCTCCAACGTTTTTGAGCCGATCGGAGAGCGTATTCGGACTGATCCCCTCAAGCCCTTCAAGAAAGTCCTGAAACCGCCTGGGGCCGGACAGAAAAAAATCTCTTAGAATGAGGATGGTCCATCGCTCACCGATGACATCGAGTGTTCGCGCTACTGGACAGTCGTGATCGTAGGATTTTGCCATCTACCCAAGACGATTGAATGTTCTTCGTGAACCCAACTCGTTTTACCTGTCCGCAGCAATCGGCGTCGACTTGACGAACTTCGTGATGAGGTCAGCAAGCTCGACCGACCCATCCAGCGGTAGGAAATGACCAGAGTTCCTGACCGTCTTGAGTTGCACGCCGGGGATCAGCTCGCCGCTACGTTGGCGGTCCGCTTCGGGCGCCCAATCATGATCGGAGTAGACCAAGAGTACTGGGACTTCAATCCTTGGATAGCCCTGTCTTGCTTGCTGCCATTTCTGGCTTCGCGCAGCAGGCTAATGAAACCCTCCATTTGACCCGGCCTATTGCCGACGCCGGCCATCTCGGCAAACAGAGCGTCGCTCAGTGATGCGTTGTCGATCACGCCGCCTTCGAATAGCCGGCGCTCGATCCACGGAAGCCGCAGACGCATGAAGGTCTCGCCGATGACCGGCATCTCCACGGCCGTGTGAGTGACCTTTGCCAGAAACGAGCTGCCCTTGAAGCCCGAACCGTAGGTGATCTCGTAATCGTAGGGATTGATCGCAACGCTCGTGCAATACGCGGGTTATGGCGTGCGGCCAGTTCCAATGCGATCGTTCCGCCGATTGATGTTCCAGCGATGGTCGCGTCTTCTACCGCGATGACGTCTAAGAATCTCTCAACCCAACCATAGAAATCCTCTGTTCGTACTTGCTTCTGGAATATCGGACCAACCGTGACCGGGATAATCGAGCGCATATACGGTGAAGTGTTTTGAAGCTCCGGGATCATGCCTTGGTAGATGTCGAGCTGGGTGCGCAAGGTGTGAAGCAAGACAAGATCGGGGCCGGATCCGGCTTTCACATAGCGGACATTCACACCACCCAAGTCGGCATGTTCCACTTCAATACCGGGAGCGGCCAGGTGAGCTGTTGAGGCTCTACTGGAACAGTGCGCAGGCCGTCGAATATACGGGACAGCACCCAGGTTCCAGCACCGATGGCAAGCACCACCGCAATCAGCCAAAGCACACTCATCATGACACCTCTTATTATAGCAACTATAAAATATATAGTTACTAGTTGCAGTTCGAATCAGAATTGTCAACCGAGCGACCGCGTTGTCCGACGATGACGCGGAGGTAGGATGCAAGTTGGCTAGGCTGGCGACTCCATGAGCCGACGCGCATTCAACAATGCACAGGCACGGGCGCCGCCGAGATCGCAAGACAGTGCGTACCGTCGCAATTGAAAAGCGCGAGAGGATTAGTAAGCCAAACTCTTGCTGCCTCCGTCGCGATAACCGTCGTAGGCTTTCTCCTCGTAACCGCGGCGGTAATCATTCTTGTCGCCGCCATATGCCGGCTCCCGATAGTCGTCCTTGTAGCTCTTGTAGGGCGGCGGGACATCCTTGTAGCTGTATCGGCGGCCGTAATCATATCGCTCGCGGTAGCGGAAACTGGCGATGCGTCTGCTATTTTCATTAAGCATGCGACGCAGGTGGCGGCGCTCGTACCGCGTCACACGATGGTCCTCACAAGCATAGTGGAGTTCCTCCTTGATGCGACGCAGATATGCGTAGAGCCGGTCTTTCGCTTGATGACTGATGCGACCGTCGCGATAGCCATATTGATGCGCTGTGCTGCCGGACGATGCGGCGCTCGATGCCGGCCGTGTCGGTACGATAATCGTCATAGGCGGTATAATAGAGGTCCCGGCCGCTGGCCTCAGCCGTATCGCCGCCAGGGCTAGGGCGGCGAATGCGACGGAGCATTTGAGCGTCATCATTTGTCTTCCTCCATACGAAACTATCGGCCTCCCTCGCAGGAAGTGTCGGTTAACAGATATGAACGGGAGCTGAAGGGTCTGAGTTTCCGCTGAAACAGCAGTGACTTAGCGTGGCGCAACCGCGACGGAACCGGGTTGGGCCAGGCGTCCGGCCCGAACCCGTGTTTCCAGAACCAGCTCATCCGTCTACGGTATAAAATTTCATTCGCACATCGATTCTTCTAGCGATATAGAGTCAGTTTATTGCTTAAGGGAGAATACTAAATGACTTGGTTTGCGAATTGCGCGGTGGCACGCCGTGCTGCGTACCTGACTCTTGCAACGCTGCTGGCCGCCCCAACACTAGCTGCCGCCACCGAGAAGCCGGCGATCACGCTTATCACCAACGTCAACATCTTTGATGGCAAGAACGAGCAGCTAAGCAACGCGCAAGACGTTCTCATCGAAGGTAATCTCATCAAGACTATCGGCACGGGCCTCATAGCCGACAACGACGCAACCGTGATCGATGGCGGCGGGCGACACTCATGCCGGGCTTAATCGATGGGCACGCGCACGTCGCCATCAACGCCCACTTCGGTACTGTTGAAACTGACATGGAACTGCCGGATCTGGCCATCAACTCCGTACGTATTATGGAGCGCTTCTTGATGGACGGCTTTACGTCCGTACGCGACATGGGCGGACCGGTTTTTGCGACCAAGCGAGCCATCGACTCCGGCCGCATCGTCGGCCCGAGGCTCTACCCTTCGGGTGCTTTCGTCTCGCAGACATCCGGGCACGGTGACTTTCGTGACCGCGCGGGACGCCGGTTACACCCGGCAGGGCACGGGGCGATTGGTCAAACTTCGAGCGCTTCGGCATCGGCAACGTCGCAGATGGTGTTCCTGAAGTCCTGCGTGCAGTTCGGCTCAACCTCAGGCTTGGCGCGACGCAGATCAAAATCATGGCGGGCGGTGGCGGTTCCTCGCGCTTCGACCCGATTGATACGACGCAGTACTCCAAAGCGGAAGTGTGCGCCGCCGTGGAAGCGGCGAAGGACTGGGGCACTTACGTCGGCGCTCACGTCTTCAACGACCGGGCCGTTAACCGACTGCTGGATTGCGGCGTCAAGAGTTTCGAGCACACGTTCTTCATTTCTGAGGAGACGATGAAAAGGATTGCCAAGGAGGGTGGCTTTGTCGTCCCACAAATGTGGGGCATCTCCCGGATCTGGCGCGCAATCCGCTGATGCCTGCCGCGAAGATCCCAGAGGTCAAAGCGCTCGGTCAACAGTACAAGGACTTCGGCCGCAACCTCCTCAAGAACAATGTAAAGGTCGTGTTCGCGTCGGACTACGTCGGCGTCGACGCTGACGCCGAGCGGGCACGCCGTTACGAGCTATGGTGGCGGACGCAGACCTTCGACAGCACGTTCGAAGTGTTAAAGCAGCTGACCTCGACAGCCGGTGAACTGCTGGCGCTGTCGGGGCCGCGCAACCCCTACAAGGCCGGCAAGCTGGAGTCGTTGAAGAAGGCGCTTACGCTGACCTTCTGCTGGTCGATGGCAATCCGCTTAAGGACATCAAACTGATGGCGGCACGGATAAGTGGTTCGATGCCGATCCGGAGTACAAGCCCATCGAAACCATCCGGCTCATCATGAAGGATGGCAAAGTTTACAAGAACACGCTCAACTGAGCGGTTCTTGTGCTCCTGCGGCGCCGACAGCGGGGACGCGCCGCAGGAGTTTTTTCGTTCAGCTATTGGTTGGAACCGATAGTTTGGTCTTGCTCATAGGATACTCAACATGTGCGTCTTCGAACGCCCTTATCTCCATAGATTGTTGCTGCCGGTACTTCTGATTGCCGCCGCGGCATTCGTTGCTTGGCCGGTGCATGCCGAAGTGCGCACCATCACCTGGCAAGACCTGGCGCCGAAGCAAGCGCCCTTTGAGGATCCATTCGAGGAACTGACGGGGTCGCAGCTCGTCGATCTGGGCCTCGTGGCGCGCATCGGCAAAAGCAGGCCAGCGGTCTTCGCATGGCAAGCGAGGAGCGCGACGAGCTTGCGGCAACCGAAGAGAAACTCACCGCTCAAGGTATCGACATTGACGGGCTTCTGGCGCGGCGCTCCGAAATCACGGAGAAGCGCCGGAAGGCCGCGGAGGCCCTGGTGCCGGAGCTTGACGGAGCGAATGTCAGGATCGCCGGCTACCTGCTACCGATCGAGTTCAAAGGCGACAAGGTGACGGAATTTCTGTTGGTACCGTTTGTCGGTGCGTGCATCCACGTGCCGCCGCCACCGGCCAATCAGATCGTGCACGTTCGGTACGAAGAAGGTTTTACGACGCGCGGTCTATTTGCACCAGTGTGGGTGAATGGTGCGATGGCGACGAGACTATCGCGCGAAAATCTGCATCTTGTTGATGGGGTAGCAGATGTGTCCGTTGGCTACCAGATTGTTGCCAAATCGGTCGAATCATACCGACAGTAGATTTTTGAGCGTGGGTACCTGGGCATACTTATACCTGGAGATACTTGGGGGAATTGCGAGCCATGGGCGGCTTTTGGAGATTACGCATCGGCGCGTTTGCGTCCGCATGGGTGATCGCTGCTGCTCATTGCACCTCGGCATTCGCGCAAAGCTCGGCTCCCAACTCTTCGGGTTTTCAAGGGCCCAGCAGTGTCGAGGGTGAGCTTGAGGAAGAGGCCGCGATCCGCAAGCAGGCCCCGAAAGCGCCGGGCACGCCGTTCAAGAGCCGGCTGTTCGCGCCGTGGTTTGCCTTCAAGGAAGAATTCAATCAGCGCACCGGTCTGCAGGTCGGCTTCGATTACACGGCGTTTGGGCAGCATGTCTCCAGCAGTCCGGGTGAACGCAACGCGGCAGGCGGGATCTTCCGCGCATTCGGCACCTGGACGCTTGTCAACCGCGGAACGAGCTCCGGGGCGCTGATCTATAAGTTCGAAAACCGGCACAGGCTTGGCACTGATATTTCGCCGCTGACGCTCGGGTTCGAAGCGGGCTCGGCGGTGCCGACCGGGGTACCGTTCAGCGATTTCGAGTGGGGCGTGACAAACCTCTACTGGCGGCAGAGTTTCCGCTCGGGCCGGCTCAACTTCATTGCCGGAAAGATCGACGCGACCGACTATCTCGACATCTACGCGATGATCAACCCGTGGACGAGCTTTCAGAACCTGGCGTTTTCCACCAACCCAACGATCGCGGCGCCCGACCAGGGCTTGGGTGTCGCCGGTGGGGCGGCGCTGACCGATAACGTCTACATAGTCGGGGCGATCAATGATGCGAACGGCTCACCGCGCAACGCAGGCTTCGAGACCTTTTTTGACCGGCAGGAGTATTTCAAGTCGGTGGAACTCGGCCTGACGTCATCATTCGAGCGGCGCTATCTTGACAACGTCCATGTCACCTACTGGCATGCCGATGAGCGCACGCGGCAGGGTGTGCCGGAAAGCTGGGGGCTGGCGTTCAGCGCGACGCAGTTCATCGGCGACAGGTGGCTGCCGTTTCTGCGCGCGGGCTACTCGGAGGGCGGGGCCGCGCTTTTTCGACAGAGCGTGGCGGGCGGCCTCGGCATCCGTTTTGAGAACACCGATGTGTTCGGCATTGGAGTCGGCTGGGGCAAACCGTTCGGCCCGGACCCGCGCGAGCAGGTTTCAACCGAGATGTTCTATCGCTGGCAGGTGACCGACGTGTTGGCGCTGACGCCGAACCTGCAGCTCATCTTCGACCCTGCCAACAACCCCGATAAAGACACGCTGGCCTTCATCGGCGCGCGCGGCCGGGCGGCGTTTTGAGGGGGAACAGTCCCCTACCTTCCGCGTTCCTGGTCGCGTTGCCAGTAGACCAGCATGACGGTGACGACGGCGGTGAGGACCATGGTGGCGATGATGTCGGGGCGGTTGATGAAGGCGAGCCACTGATCGACGCCCTTGAACATGCGGCCCTTCTTGTCGGTGAGCATGGCGTTGCCGCCGATCACGGCGAGTGCCACCAGCGACGTCAAGGCGACGGCCAGCGTCACCTGCACGACGCGCTTGAAGAGTTTCGGGACAGAAAAACGGTTCCCCGGCAGAACCAGCGTTGTCTTGTCGGCCATGGCCGCCTCCTGATGTTGGGTTGTACGCACCGTAACCGACTCGCACACATCGTGGGAAGCTCAAAGGCCCGCCGTTACGCGCCTGGCCTGACTCTGCTGGTTCTATTGGCGCGGTTTTACTCGCCTGCCGTTGCAACAGCTTCGGGCGGTTCGGCGGCGGCGGCGGGTTCGACACCGATGCGGTAGAGATGCCAACTGGCGTGGCCTATGACCGGCAGCACGAGCAGGAAGCCGACGAACACCGACATCAGCGAGATCCCTGTCAACACCCCGATGAGGACGCACCAGGCGATCATCGGAACAGGATTCTTGGTCACCAGCCGCACGCTGGTCACCATGGCGGTGACGAAGTCGACATCGCGGTCGTAGAGCATCGGAAACGAAATCACCGAGATGGAGAAAATCGACAAGGCAATAAGCGCGCCGGAGATGTTGCCCAGGAACAAGAAGGTGAGCCCGGACGGCGTCGTCAGCAGCTGCTCCATGAAGTCATCGCCGATGCCGTTGAAGCCCATGAAGCCGAAGAACAAGAATGCGGCGATGTCCATCCAGATGACGAGCGCGAAGCCGGTGACCAGCGCCATCCAGCGGACGTCACGCTTGGCGGCTTCGCCGATGGAGGCGAAGATGCTGCCCCAAGACAGGGGCTTGCCCTTTTCCAAGTGCTCGCTTACCGCATAGAAGCCGACGCCGGCGAACGGGGCGATCAACGCGAAGCCCATGGCCAGCGGGTAGGCCAAGTAGGGCAGGCCGAAGTAAAACAGCAGGGCAATCAGCAACCAACCTGCGGCGACATAGAGACCGGCAAAGAACAGCCCGTATTGCGGGGGCCGCGCGGAAATCAGCGAACGCCGGAACGCCGAGAACATCGACAAGATCATTGATTGTTATTTCGCGGACTTCTGGCCATTGATCTTTTTGCTTCCCAGCCATGACGCGTTCCTCTCCCAACCTGCAATAATTATGTTCCCTTACAACTATGGGGTACTGAACGTCATGCGAAAGCGATCAGGCAACAGCTCGATCCTTGACTTAGGTCAGATTCTAGGTACCGGGGAGCGTCGCCGGTGATGGTCAGCACGGCGCTGGAACACGAGGGTTCGGTTGTTCGCCGGCATCCCGATCTCATCACTGAGCCGCAGACCGTTGGCTGGCCGCGTAGTCGGTGAGTTCAGCTATAGGTCGCGGATACCGAATTCAGGATTTCGAGTTCGTAGCGCTCCTATCGAAAGTCGACTATTCCCGTGCGGAGTTGTGGCTGGCCATCCTTCTTGAAGGGGCCATAGAAGATCAGCAGTCCATCAGGAGTTGAGGCACTTGCCGGCACCAGCGATAGATAGCTTCGGCGACGGGCCGTGGGGCGATATGAATCAATGTTGATCGACGATCACGCCTGTAAGGCTTTCGGACGGCCAGTCTCATGGTCTGTCAATTCGCCAAAGCAGGCTGCAGGACAATCTAATTGCACGTGGCGGGCTTCACGTTCGGGAGATCCTGAGATACGCGCGCCATGCTTCGATGCTGGCGATACGTGCTCAGGCAAGCGGATCGCTGGGCCAAAACGTCAAGCCCCTCCATTCAGCGGCGGCGAAGGTCACGGCGTGCTGGCCGGTGCCGCTACCGATCTCGATAATGTCTCCCTCGCAGCTCATCCAGCAATGGATTTCAGTGTGGCAACTAGCGGGATCTTTATTGCGGTGAAAAGCCGGAGCATCTAGGCGGCCGTGCATGTCTGCGGGGGCAACGTCCCGGGCGAAGTTTTCGACCATCTTTGGCAAGGCACGCGCTCCTTGGGTGTTCCGTCGCTGGAAAGGCTGCCATCGCAAGCCGGATCTGCCGCAAGACATCACTCCACGGTAACATGGTGCTCCATTAAAGCAGGGAATCCGGTAGGCCTGGTTGTTCCCGAGCAGGCTTGACGAGCGCGTGTCTGGAGCGGTCATGTGCGTAGGCTCGTTTGTTGTTCCTTCCGAATAGCGGAGTTGAAATCCACGCCATGGGCGGTGCGCTCCTTCATAGCCTGCGGCTGATGCGGGCAGGAATTGTCCTCGCCCAACACGGCGTGCGGTTCTGGCCTCAGGGCATGCGGGTTCCGTTGGCTGCTGCATCTGGCGCGGGTCGCTGACGTTGCCTATCACAGCTCGTGACCTGGCCCTTTCGCATGGGCAAACCGCGTGAGCGGCGCATCTCGGATGCGCTCTAGCGTCGCTTGGCCCTTCCTACATCAAGCTGGGGCAATTTCTGGCGACCCGCGCGGATGTCATCGGCCCCGATCTAGCGCGCGACCTGTCGTTCTTGCAGGACAAGATGGCGCCGTTCTCGATGACGGAGGCCCGGCGTGCCCTTGAGGATGCACTGCACGGAAAGCTCGAAGATCATTTTGTTTCATTCGGGCGGCCGGTCGCGGCAGCTTCCATAGCACAGGTCCACAAGGCTGAGATCGAAGATCCCGTGCGAGCGGCGCACGAGAAAATGTTGCCGTCAAGATTCTGCGGCCCAACATCGAGCGGCGCTTTCGTGCCGACCTCGATAGTTATTACTTCGCCGCCCAGCAAATCGAGCGCTTTCATCCTCCTTCACGTCGCCTAAAACCGGTCGCCGTTGTCGACAACTTGAAGCGCACGACAGATCTTGAAATGGATCTTGAGGCTGGAAGCGGCTGCAATTTCGGAAATGGCGGATAATATCTGTCGGCGACAATGACTTTCCGGGTTCCGCAAGGTCGACTGGCGGCGCACATCGAAGCGAGTGCTCACGCTTGGAATGGATCGATGCCGTTCCAGTGGCTGAACAAGGAGCGAACTCAAGGCTGCCGGGCCACGACTTAAAGGCCCTCGGGCTGATCGATCCTGCGAACTTTCCTACGCCATGCCATGCGCGATGGATTCTTCCATGCCGACATGCATCAGGGCAATCTATTCGTCGATGATGACGGCACCATCATCGCGGTGGACTTCGGGATCATGGGGCGGCTTTCGCATATTGAACAGCAAGTTCTTAGCGGAGATCCTGCACGGTCTGATCACACGGGATTTTCGACGCGCCGCGGCAATCCATTTCGAAGCCGGCTACGTGCCGCCGCATCACTCCATCGAGACGTTCGCGCAGGCGATGCGGGCTATCGGAGAGCCGATCCATGGCCGCACGGCGGAGGACATCTCGATGGCCGATTTACTCGGTCAGCTCTTCGCCTACACTGAGCTGTTCGACATGGAGACGCGGCCGGAGCTCATCCTACTGCAAAAAAGTATGGTGATCGCTCGAAGGCGTGGCGCGCTCACTCGATCCAAATCTCAATATGTGGACGGCTGCCGAGCCGGTTGCCAGGGAGTGGGTCGAACAGAACCTCGGCGTCGCCGGACAGCTGCGACACGCCGGCGAAGGGGCCGCCGACCTCGGCCGGATCGTCGCGGACGTGCCCAGGCTGGTGCAAAGGGCGCAAGGGAACGCTCGATGCCATCGATACGTATCGCGAAGAACGGAGCCCGGCTCGACAAGGCGGTTATCCGCGATATGGCAAAGGAACAAGCTCGAGCTGGCTGGTGGAGCCGTTTGGCGCTGTGGGTCGGTGCGCATTGGCTCTGGTAGCGATGGCGTATTCGATGCTGTCTCAGTGAAGCCGGCTGTTTGCAGCAAGGGAGCACCACCATGACGTCGTCTCGGATCATCTCTGCCGATACTGGGTGTTGCCGTTTGGAGCGGATCTTTGTTTTTGGGCCGGCTTGTCCAGTGCGCAAGGGAACCGGCAGCGACGGCCGCTGTGTTGCTGTCGACCAGCCAGACGATTCATCGGCCAGCCGATCAGCTATCCAACTCGAGACACCCGCGAACGTGACGGCGGCGATTATCACGATGCCACGCTGGCGCAAAGACAGGTTGGCATGTCCATGAGGTGCCGCTGTTCGCCTACATGCTCGAGGGCACAGTTGAAGGTCGATTACGGAGCGCAGGGCCAGCGGGTTTACAACAAGGGTGACAGTTTCATCGAAGCCGATCAACGCCAGCCGCATAACGGCGAAAACATGGGACCCAGGGGCCAGTGAAAGTGCTTGCCGTTTTCATCGGCGCGGATGGCTTGAAGAACACCGTGAAAATCCCAGCCACCGGCAGAGCCCCTAGACGAGCTGATCGCCAGGCTCCTTTCCGCCCGCAAAGAATGCGTCGAGGTTATCGAGCGCTCGAAAACCCATCGCATCTCGAGTTTCGCGCGTGGCACTACCGATATGCGGTAGCATGCAAACGTTGTCGAGCTTGGCGAAGCTGCGGATTGCCGCCAGGCTCCAGTCTGAAAGACATCGAGACCCGCAGCCGGCAAGCTTGACCCGAGCTTAGTGCGTCGATCAAGGGCAGCCTCGTCGATCAACGTGCCGCGCGCGGTGTTAACGAGAATGGCACCTTCGGGAAGCAGGGCGAAACGCTCCGCGTTCATGAGATTGAGGGTTTCGGGTGTCGCCGGACAATGCAGTGACACGAATTGACAATGCGGCAGCAGATCTTCGATGGCCGCGTGATAGATGGCTCCGGCTTCCTGCTCCGGGGGCAACTGCCTGCGGTTGTAGTAGTGGATTTCCATCCCGAAACCCTGGACGAGCTTGGCGAATGCGCGTCCAACCCGACCCATGCCGACGATGCCTAGTCGCTTACCGGTCATCTGCGTGCCGACCATGAATGCCGGGCTCCAGGAGTCCCAGTTGCCCGCCCGAACCAGCCGGTCGCCCTCACCAGCACGCCGCGCCGCGGCCAGCATCAATAAAAGCGCGATTTCCGCAGTCGCATCGGAAAGGACATCCGGTGTGTGTTGGTGACGACGACACCTTTGGCCTTCAAGGCCTGTAAAGTCGCAATGGTCGACACCGACCGAATGGTTGGCGATGATCTTCACGCGATCCGACATTCGCGCAACGACATCCGCGTTGAAGTGTTCTGAGTGGCAAGGGAGGATGGCGTCGACCTCATGGCTTTTCGCCACGATCTCGTCGGGAGCTGAAAACCCGATCTTCTGGATTGAGCTGGACATCATAGTCGCGAGCGGCCCGAGCTTCCGTTGCATCTGAAAGCTTGCGCGTAATCCACAAGGCGGGCTTTTCGGCCATGACATCTCCCTGAAGCACTTCTTTGCAACTGCGTTATTGGTCCATTTTTTCGGCGGTTTCAGATAGCATTGACTGTTGCGGTGGCGTCGAACCAACTGAAATATCAAGTTTCGTCCTTGAAATGGTATCGGCATGATCTAGGGGGAAGTGATTTGGCCGGTCACAGCACTGCAACGATTTGCAAAATCCGATATTGCCTAGCCTGCGCGTGAATCGCCGGTATTTTCTTCGCGGCTCAACTCGACGGCGTTTCGGCGATAGCCGGAACCGTGCTGGCAAAAGCACCATGAGGAACGTCCCTCACCCGGCGCTCGCTCCCTGGCACAAGCCTTCCGCACCACCAGCGACCAAACCGCCCAAAAAGGCGAAGCTTAAAACAGCCGGGGAAGCCACGCTGCACCAGTACCGCCGGCACCGCCGCCATGATGTTTGGTCGCAAGGCGAAGTTGCCGATAGCCTCAAGAGCTGTGTTCAAAAACTCGCGCACATTCAAGCCCGTGTCGAGATTGCTGAACCGTTCAAGAAAGGCCGCTTGCGGAGCACCCGCTGCTGTCAAAACGCGGCTTATTGGTACACGTCATCCGCTAAAGGTTTCGCCGCCGGCAACGGTTGCGCTGCAAGATGGCGGTCTGCGCTATACTGGTTCATCGAGAACAGCCTGCAACCCGCCGCGATCTCGATTCTGGGCTCGCCAGATAAAGAGCTTTCCAAGGCATTTCAAGCTATTCCTGCCGCAACCGTAATGGCGCTAAGAACGGGGCGGCTTAGCGAACACGCGCTGGCCAATGCACTGGACGTCGGCGTCTTCAAGCTTGCCAATGGCAAAACGATTTCAGTCCTACAGCGACTGGGGGCCGACGGCAGAGAGACCTGGAAGGCCCCCAGCCGAGCGACAAGGCGAAACCAAAGCTCGTGGCGATCACGGGTAAGCAGGCCAGTTGCGCGACACGACCGGCGCATTGTCGGTAACAGCAGAAAAATTCTCAGGCGATGCCGATTCCCGATCAAGAAGTCAGACGCTCCTCAAAGGGCGCACGGGGGGCAGCGGGGCGCAAGACAGCACCCGAAATCGCAGCCTAGCACCGGCGGCGGAAACCTAAAGCCCGCGAAGGTTGTCAAAAGCCCGCGCCGCCGACAAAGGAATCGCGATTCCTGAAGCGTATTCACAAAGAAGCCTGCCAGTACTTTCGGTACGGTGCTTGGCCTGGAGGCAAACGAGGCGCACCGGGATCACTTCCACTTTGATATGGCCCCACGTCGTCGCAGCAATTACTGCCGCTAGCTATCCGCGAGGCGATTTGCCCGGGTTACTAGACGCTGGCAGTACTACGCCCCGTCTGACGGCAAAGTCAGCGTTTCAAGACCGGGCGCGGCTTCCGAAAATTGACCGTTCCCCATAGTTGGCAATTGTTGCAAAACAGCTTGCCAACGGCTGGCAAGCCTCGCAGCATAGCCGGTGGCAACATGACACACTGCGGAGAGTCCTATCGAATTCAACTGGGCTCCCCACCGTGAACCCGATGACGGAGAAGAAACGCCGATGGAAGAGCGATGGCTCGGCACTTTGGGGCCACGCGTCTCCTGCGTGAGCCTTGGATGCCTCAATCTGACGGGGGCCTATGGGCCGACATCTGAGGACGAGGCGCTGAGACTGCTCGACACGGCGGTGGACTTGGGCGTTACGCATTTGGATACCGCCGACATCTACGGCATGGGGATCTCAGAGGAGATTATCGGAAAATTTTTTCGGACACGCGGCGCCCGAGAGTTTCGATCGCCAGCAAGGGTGGCGTTCGCTTTCATGCGTGCGACTGGGCAGCGCTACATCTGACAACTCCCCAGCCTACCTCAAGGCAGGCGATTGACAATTCTCTGCGGCGGCTTGGTGTCAGAGAGGATCGATCTTTATCTACGTTCATCGCCGCGAAGTCGAACGTCCTATCGAAGAAGTCATTGGGGCTCTGGCCGACCTGAAACGTGCCGGCAAAATTGGTGCAATCGGCCTCAGTGAAATTAGTCCTGACACACTGCGGCAGGGCGCACATGAGTTGACCGTGTGGCGGCGGTTCAGAGCGAGTATTCGTTATGGACCCGCATTGCTGACCGGGAAATGCTGAAGACAACATCAGAACTCGGAGTCGCGTTCGTCGCATTCAGTCCCACTCGCCAGGGGAATGCTGACGTCTTCGCCGCCCGATCCGGAGTTGCCTTCAGTAACCGTGATTTCCGCAAGAAGCAATCCACGCTTTTCTGCGGAAAACTTCCCCAGGAATCTGGCCGCCGTCGGCCGCTATCACCAGTCTCGCCGAGCGAGATGGGCCACGACCCTGCGGCACTCGCCCATTGCATGGATTCTGGCGCAGGGCCGTAATGTCGTCGCGATCCCGGGGACGCGGCTCACCAGGAGCACCTGGAGGTTTGCGTCGCAAGGCGCTTCATTGTGTCTTAGCGGTGAAGAAGTCTTGAACGGATCTCTGCCGTTTTTCCGGATGAGTTTCCTTGGGGCGAGCGCTATGCGGAATCGCAGCGGCTCGGCATCGAGGAATTGGCTTAGGGCGTTTCCGCCCCACCGACTGTGATGCCGCCGCACCCTCGGTGCAGGCGGATTCGAACTCCCTGACTTGGCTGCCTAGCTGATCGGACCGCTTGCGCATGAGCAATGGCAAACAATGCAATTGCCAGCCCGAGCGCGGATATAAACCATGTCTGCCACATGCTGTAGCTAAAGCCGATCAGCAGAGACGTTGTCACAAACATGGAGATGGCCGCCGGTTGTGCGCTTGCCTGCAGCTTCGCAATGACCCTGCAGCGTGAGCAGCCCGATCGACAAGAACAGCAGGGCGCCGATGGCGCCAAGCTTCGTACCAGACTTGCAAATAGACATTATGGGCGTGGTTGGCGTAGCCGGACTCGAAGCGGCCCAGGTCTCTGCTTCGGCTTGGCCTGCACGCGTGTTGGAAACCGCTTTGCGCATGGCCACTGCGCGTGGCATCCGCGCCGATACGATTACCGGTGGAGAGCGCATGACCTCTTCTGCAGCGGTTCCCCATATTACGACTCGATGCCGCGCGGAATGGAACAGCCAATTGGCTTTGATGAAGGTTGGCGTGAAAAACCAGCAACGCGATCGGCACAGCAAGCAGGACCGCAGCGCTCCAAACTCCCGGTTACGGCCATCAGCACAGCGGTTCGCGATTGAACCAGTTGGCGAAGCCATAACGCTAGCTAAGCCTCGCCAAGCAGTGCCAACTGCGAGGTCTGATGCGACCCGTAGAAACAAGATTATTGCAGCACCGAAGCCAAGGCGATACATAGGCGACCACACGGCGGATACCTGTTGGGATCATGGATCGCGAGCATGATCGCCGGCCACAGAAGAGCCAGACCAGGATCGTCATACGTCTGATTGAGATTGGCTTCCGAGATTTTGAGCACGGAGCCATCCGCGGCGACGGTGACATGCTTTGGTAATGTTCGCGTAAAGCGACGGGTAACGCGGTCAACAGGCTGCGGGGTAATGAGCTGATCGCGTCAGGATTTCAAAGGCGACCAGACAGGATAGGCAATGGTAATCGCGGTTAGCGCGCCTTCGCCAAGGTAGTGTGTAACTGGGCGGGTAGCGGTCGAGATTCCACGAAGCGCAAGCCAAACCGCGGGTGAGCATCAAGACTAAGAAACGCCGGCTTGAGCAGGCTGTGCCAAGGCGCCATGCGACCAGGTCGCCGATAACAAACCCCCAGCCCGCAAACGCCGCCAAAGCAACGAATAGCCGCCTCAAACCGTGCTCAGGACGGCGAGGCAGAGCCGGCCTTAGATCAGCTGATCGGCGATCGCGACAAGCAGCAAAACCAGGAGCATGAGATCACAGGTGGTGGTTCGTGGTCGCGACGACCGCCGTCAACACAACCGTGCCGATTGCGAGCCCGCACCACCACGCCTTGCTGAATGGTTGCATTGCTTGAAGATTTGCCACTTATTGATTCGTGCTCTTATATCCCTGCCGCTATACGCCAGTGGCGCTTGGCTCTGTCAAGGCAGTGCAAATCGTAGTGGGGACAAGTTTACCCTTCTATGACAGACCAAACGCTGCTTAACGCCGGCTCACTCTCTCGCGCGAAATCACCCCTATGAATCTCATCAGTCTACTGCGAACCCGTGTTGAAGAACATCGCCCTGTCAGGGCAGGTCTGATCGGCGCAGGAAAATTTGGTTCCATGTTTCTTGCTCAGGTGCCGTACGTCGCGGGCTTGGAAGTCACGGCGATCGCGGATCTGGCGCCCGAGAGTGCCAAAAACAGCTGCCAAACTGTTGGTTGGACGGAGGAGCTCATTGAGAGCACGGCGTTCTTGGAGAATGGCGCAGCACTCGCCATGCGAGACAACGTCGATGTCGTGATCGAGGCGACCGGTCATCCGGCCGCAGGCATCAGCCACGCACTCACTGCTATCAACAACGGCAAGCATATCGTGATGGTCAACGTGGAAGCGGACGTGCTGGCCGGTCCGGCGCTTGCCAAGCGGTCGCGCTCGGCCGGCGTTGTATACGCGATGGCCTACGGGGATCAGCCTGCGCTGGTCGCTGAGATGGTCGATTGGGCAAACGCAAGCGGGTTTCAAGTGTGTGCGGCGGGTAAGGGCACCAAGTACCTTCCGGCCTTCCATGAGGTCACGCCACGAGACGTATGGTGGCACTACGGCATAACGCCTGAAGAAGCCGCGGCCGCCGGTATGAACCCGCAGATGTTCAACTCGTTCCTCGACGGGACCAAGTCCGCCATAGAAATGTGCGCGATTGCGAATGCGTGCGACCTGCGTGTGCCGGAGAACGGCCTCGCCTTCCCACCATGCGGCGCTAATCAATTGGCGCAAGTACTGAGGCCAAGCACTGCGGGAGGTGTTCTCGAGGGAGAGGGCTTTGTCGAGGTGGTCTCTTCTCTTCACCGAGACGGTAGCGAGGTGGAGCAGGATCTGCGCTGGGGCGTCTATGTGGTGCTAAAAGCGCAAAGCGAATATGCGGCTTCGTGCTTTCGGCAATACGGACTAGCCACGGACTTCAGTGGACAGTACGCGGCCATGTACAAGCCTTTTCATCTCATCGGCCTGGAGCTTGGAATTTCCGTTCTAAACGCGGCGCTACGCGGCGAGCCGACCGGCTCTGCACGCGTGTTTCGCGCGATGCCGTGACAGTCGCAAAGCGGACCCTTAGAGCGGGAGAAGTGCTCGATGGTGAGGGCGGATATACCGTCTGGGCAAAGGCCGTTCCCAGCCGTAGGAGCTTGGCGGAAGACTGCCTCCCGATCGGATTGGCGCATGGGGTGCGGCTGAAGCGGGACGTGGCGCAGGGTGAGCTGGTGCGAAAGGCGGACGTTACTGTCGATGAAACCTCTGAGGTGATGCGCCTACGGGCCGAGTCGGAGGACCTCGTCGGTTGACCGAACCGGGCTGTTTGGAAAGGGAAGTTTCACGAGACCCGTTGAGAAACGACTTGTCCGCGTGCGCGTGCGCGTGAACCGTACGGGTCTTTAGTGATGGGCAAAACAGAACAATCTGACCTCAAAAAACACCGCGGTTCTCAGAGTGCAGGCGTGTTCTTTTGCATCCGAGTGGGTGGAAACCAGCACATACACCGCAAGCAGATGATCGAAGACTGCCAGCTGGTGCCCTGGCATGCGACTGTGATGAAGAATTGCTAAAGTTCGTTCCGCCATCACAAGAAGAGGTTTGAGCAGAGCATAAACAAACCTCGTAGCTGCTTATGCAGAGGTCTGGAGCTTGGTTATGCCGAAACCGCGCATGTCAGCCACGCGTTGAAGCGGTGAACCGACCGGCATAAGCCGGAGGGCGTTCCGGAAGATGCGAGGGTCGGAGGTATTGACCGACACTTCTCATGTCGTTGGGAAAATCGCCATGGCACAAACAACGGAAAAGCATACACTCGTCCTAGTTCACGGCGTATGGCATGGCGGCTGGTGCTGGAGCCGTGTCGCCGACAGGCTGCGTGCACGCGGCCACCGCGTAACGACACCAACGCATACTGGACTCGGTGAAAGAAGCCATCTGCTATCCTCGTCGATCACAATGGATACATTTGTGGATGACATCGTCGGCCATCTCATCTGGGAAGACCTGAAAGATGTTGTCCTGGTTGGTCACAGCTTTGGCGGAGCGCCGATAAGCGGCGCCGCTGACCGGATCCCCGAGCGGATCAAGATGCTCGTCTATCTCGACGCCGCTGTTATGGAAGATGGTGAGACATGGTTTGGTCTTCTGCCGGCCGAGATCGCGGCGGAACGCAAAAAGGCAGCCGAGGAGGCAACCGGTGGTTTGAGCCTTCCGGTCGGAGCGGTTGAGACCTTAGGTGTAACGAAGCCAAGCGATGCTGCGTTTCTTGAAGGGCGCCTGACGCCACATCCGCTGGCGACCTTTTCGACCCCACTGCGGCTCAGTGGTCCCTGCGGCAACGGCCTTCCCGCCCACTATATCACCTGCACCAATCCTGTTTATTTACCTGCCACGCTTGGCCTAGGCCGGGCCCGCGACAAAGGCTGGCCGGTTAGCGAGATCAAGGTCGGGCACAACGCGATGGTGATCGCTCCACAAGCAACCGCCGGTCTTCTGGATCGAATTGCCTGCGCCTTTGCATGAGGGCGCGTGAGTTGCCTAGGATAGGCCCAAGTGCATTTTGGTGTTTTGGTCGTAGGGGGCTTGTTGGATAAGCACGCGGCTACCACATCCGAATCCAATTTGGATAATGCCGCTAGGCGCTTCCGCTCGCTGGCTACTGTCCGAACGGCCGACGAACTCTCTCATTGCACCGTAGGCCCATCTCGAGCATTCCAGGCCCAAAACGGCCGAACCTACAGAAATTATACTATGAAAGCACTTGTCCTCGCCGCTGTTGCTGTCGCCTTCACCGCTTCCAGTCTTTCCGCTGACGATATTGTCTCGTTTGAAGAGGCAAAGAGTATTCAGGCTGCGCTCAATGCCATCGATTGCTATGGCGGTGAAATGGAGCGGGAGACCAATGGCGCCGTCGCCTTCGAGGTCGAGGACGTGGTTTGCGCCGACGGACAGTACGATTTCAAGCTCGACAAATCGTTTGGGGTTGTCTCCAAGGAACGAAGCTGATCGCTCGCTTCGTCAGCGATTAAAAATTGCAGGGTTGAAGCCCTGGCGTTTGGCCATGTCGGAGCCATGTGGCGATGGGTTGCGATTTGCTGAGGCGCATCGGCATCACGCCCTTTCGAATCTATCCTGGCTCGCCATGGAACAACGGCTAAAACGAGCGCTTCAATGGGACGCTTGGCCGCGAGGTGCTCAGCGCCGGATGGTTTGCAACGACAAGGCGGGCACAAATCGCAATCGATCAATGGCTCAGGCAGTCTAATCACACCCCTCCGCACCAGGCCCTCGGCATGGGCACACCATTGCCCGAAACGTTATCAGAGAACTGGCAAATAAGTGGCATGGAACAAGGGGCTAGACATTGAGCGACCGATGTTACTTTCTTGCGTGCAAGTCATGCCCCTCGCACACACCCATTTGGCTAGTGGGCGCTGTCGCCAAGAGTGGTGCATTGCCCATGCAGCAAACGCTGATCTGATGGCCGCCTCTACCTTCCACCGCCAGCTACTCCAATACCGCCGAAAACTCCGCGGCACCTTTGGGCAACTGCCGCAGCACGCGTTCGAGGCTTGAAGTGTCCATTGAGGAGCGGCGGAGGATGCAGGCGATATCGGCGATCGCGGTTTCAGGCGCGAGGTTGTGATCGCGCCTTATGGCTTTGACTTCCCGTTGCAATTCCCCTCGTCTCGGGAACGGTTCCGAGGAGCCGCCCGGCACCCAGCCGTCAGGGAAGATCGCCCGCGTCACCGGCGGCAACACACTTGCGAAGGACAGCGCTTCGGCGACCGTCAGGTGTGCGCGGAACACGTGCAAGACAGCCCGCAGCGTGTGGTAGGCCTGATGACGGGTTTGCAACATGCAGGTGTCGCGCACATCCATCAGGAAAGCATTAAAGTCCTTCGAGGCACTTTTGTATTCGGCCGGCATGGGCCTTGGGCGAGCTCCGCGGGCTAACGCTGAACGCCCACGATCACCGGTCCAACCGGGCGGAAACCATGGCGGGAGATGGTGCGGCTGGCGAGTTGCGAGACAGAGCCGTCGAGGAACAGTGCGTTGGGCGTCTTGAGGTAGCGCTGGAAGACCTTGGCGAAAGCGTAGAATGTCACTGGCTCGTCAGACAAAACAAAGTAGGAGGTGCGTCCGTCGCGCGAAACTCCGACACCGTTTCGAACTTTTCGCGATTGTGAGTTGTGGCGAAACTTTGGGTGCAGCCTGCCATTGATAACCAGCATCGGCCCCGACTGGGTGGCGAACTGGGCCGTTTGTTCCGGCGCAGAAATGCGCGCGTCTCCATGACACCGGCGCGCTTGCCGTCGACGAAGAAGATACCGTTGGGCAGCAAGTGGAAGTTACCGGGTCCGGGACGCGTATTGGCGTTCTTGAATTTCTCGCGGTTTTCGACGTGATACCCGACCGGCGACAGGTCCTCGTGATACATGCCTCCGTTCATGAGGAAGACGAGCTTTTGTCCATTGGCGGCTACTTCGCGTTCAACCGCGCCAAGTGAGCCAAAAGGCCTGCCCGAATTGCCGCGCCAGCGCACCAGCACCGCGGTCTTGGTCATGTCGATCCTGCAGATGACGTAGCGGTTGCCGTGGACAGTTTGCGTGCGGCAGGGATCAGCCTCCGCCCGCGCCGGCGAAGCCGCAGGTGGCACAGCAAGGCTTGCGAGGGCAAAGCTCAAAAGGGCAAGGATTGCCGGACTGCGCACGTTTGGAGAACCTCACTCTTTTGCGAACCTTATAAACCGCCGGTTTCTAGCATGTTTTGTGAAATTGGCCCGGTTGAGGCATGCAGCGAGGGCCATTCTGTGTCCGATGTGACCCCCATCCCGGGCTTCACGGGCTCGGACCACGGGGGTTCGCACGGCCGCACGTTGTTCGGAGTTCATACCATAGATGTGTCGAAGGGGGCGTGAGGCTCCGCAGAGGCGGGGGCCAATTTGAATGCGCCCCCGAAGGTCGCGGGAGACCTGGATTGGCTTGTCGAACCAGTGATCGGCGGCGCGACGTGCGCCGCCCCGAAGACACGTAACGACAAGGCCGAGACCCGGCGCGGGATGCGCTATAGGATCATGCCGATCCGGCTTGGTCTCGGACGGCAGTGACGCCGTTCTCGAAGCGGTCATGAGCAGTCTTAAGGCAATTTCGTCTTCTGATCCGTTTGCTGAGGGATCAGGCGGAGCTGCACCGTAGCACCGCCTGTCCGATCTGCACGGTCAGGCGATTGGGACGTCGGGGGCCACCCAGATGTTGTCGTCGAGTTCGAGTGCTGTTGTGTTGGTGACCGTTGCTACTTCGACGAAGTCGTCGCCATTCCCATCGAGATCGACCTTGACAATTGTATCAGTGAGGACGTTCTCGAGCGCCATGTAACCACCGTCTACCGCTTGATCGAATGTCGAGCCGGTAAACGACCCCGTTGCCAGCAGGTTAACAAGATCGATGACGTCACCACCGGCTCCAGGGGCTTGGGCGTCAAAGCCGTTGATCGTGTCACCTCCATCTGAGAGGAAATTATAATCTAAGACGTCTGTGGCACTGTCGGCGACCAGGTTAATCACATCGGCGCCGTTACCGCCGTTGATGTAATTCTCGCCTGATCCGTCGCTGATGCTTTCTGCCCCGGCACCTCCCAGAAAATCGACACCAATCACGTCCGCCGAAACACAAATGCTGCGCAAGAGTTCGATGATCTGACGCGTATTGAAGCCACCTAATTCTGCCGCGACTACGGCCGGCGCCGATGACGGGTCAATGGCATCCAAATCGAAGCTCATAAAAACCTTTCCCGGCCCAGCCTTTTAGTTCGCCGCGATATCCTTGACGACCTCTCGGAACCCACACTGACGACGCAGGAACATCGCTCGAGGCCTCAAAGTGGCCGGAGGCCTTCCGGCAGCTTAAGCAATGACAGGCCGAAGGCGCAGGCAATTCGCCTGCAATCTCAAAGCTCACCGCACCGCACAGACAAGCGCCATGCAGCATACCAGACCCCTTCCCTTCGATTTGTCTGCGCGCCAGCATTCTCGCCGAGGTACCGCACAAAAAAACCGCCCGGGCCGGTATGGCCGCGGGCGGTTTTGCTTTGTGATCGTGAAGAGGAAAATGAAGAAGTCAAAGACACACGGCTCGGCAGACCTGGCAACGACCTACTCTCCCGCGTCTTAAGACGAAGTACCATCGGCGCAGGGGCGTTTCACGGCCGAGTTCGGAATGGGATCGGTGCAGCCACCCCGCCATAGCCACCAGGTCAGCGGAGACGTGTTTTTCGCTTCCGACGAGAGCGCCTCCGCGATGGCGGCGCAAGCGCCGGGTCGCCCGTGCTCCGTATCGCCTTCGGCGATCGAGCACGGTTTCCTAGCGATGACTTCTGAAATCTAGTCTTTCCGGCAGACCACTG
>CAXXFS010000025.1:0-12266 GCA_963669235.2 uncultured Filomicrobium sp. | reverse complement strand
AGAAGCTTGGTGAGATACTGGCGCGTCGTGAGGCAGAGTTTGCACAAGCCGAAGCTGATCGGCGTAATCGGGAAGCCGAGCAGGAACGGCTTCAGTTGACGGAAGCGGAACGGCGTAATCGGGAAGCCGAACAGGAGCGGCTTCGGTTGGCGGAAGCGGATCGGAAGGCCGAGGCGGAACGGCAGAAGCAGCTTGGTGAAATACTGGCACGTCGTGAGGCGGAGTTTGCACAGGCCGAAGCTGGTCGGCGTAATCGGGAAGCCGAACAGGAGCGGCTTCGGTTGGCGGAAGCGGATCGGAAGGCCGAGGTGGAACGCCAGAAGCAGCTTGGTGAAATACTGGCACGTCGTGAGGCGGAGTTTGCACAGGCCGAAGCTGGTCGGCGTAATCGGGAAGCCGAGCAGGAACGACTTCGGTTGACGGAAGCGGAGCGGAAGGTGGAAGCCGAACGGCAAAAGCGTCTTGCCGAGGAGCAGGCGCGCCGAGATGCGGCGTTGGCCAAGGCGGAATCTGAGCGGCGTGATCGGGAGGCCGAACAGGAACGTCTTCGGTTGGCGGAAGCGAAGCGGAAGGCGGAGGCCGCGCGCCAGAAGAAACTTGCCGAGGAGCAGGCGCGCCGTGATGCGGCGTTGGCCAAGGCGGAATCTGAGCGGCGTGATCGGGAAGCCGAACGGGAACGTCTTCGGTTGGCGGAAGCGAAGCGGAAGGCGGAAGCCGAGCGGCAAAAGCGTCTTGCCGAGGAGCAGGCGCGCCGAGATGCGGCGTTGGCCAAGGCGGAATCTGAGCGGCGTGATCGGGAGGCCGAACAGGAACGTCTTCGGTTGGCGGAAGCGAAGCGGAAGGCGGAGGGCTGCGCGCCAGAAGAAACTTGCCGAGGAGCAGGCGCGCCGTGATGCGGCGTTGGCCAAGGCGGAAGCTGAGCGGCGTGATCGGGAATCCGAACAGGAACGTCTTCGGTTGGCGGAAGCGAAGCGGAAGGCGGAAGCCGAGCGGCAAAAGCGTCTTGCCGAGGAGCAGGCGCCCCGAGATGCGGCGTTGGCCAAAGCCGAAGCCGATCGGCGTGAGCGGGAGGCCGAACGGGAACGGCTTCGGTTGGCGGAAGCGAAGCGGAAGGCCGAGGTGGCGCGGCAAAAGCGGCTCGCAGAGAAGAAGGAGCGCCAGCAGAGGGAACTGGTGCAAGCGGAAGCTGCGCGCCGGACACGGAAAGCTGAACGGGAACGCTTGAGCAAAGAGGACGCCGGGCAGCAGGCGGATGCCGTGCGTCAGAAAAGGCTCGCGAAGGAACAGGCTGAGCGTGAAGAGCAGCGTCTCATCGCCGATGCGCAAGAGCGTGCAGAACAGGACTGGCAAGCCGAGCTGGAGCGGCAGCGGAAGGCGCGCCTCGAAGCCGCACGCCGCGAAGCGCAACAGCGACGACTGGCGGAAAGTCGCTCGCGGCAGCGCCGCCAGAACATTGCGAAGAAAGCAGGACGGGCCGGTCGTATCGCCGAACTTGCCGATGAGGCCGCTTCGGATGAACGCTCAGGTTCGCAGGATGCCCGCGAGGATGATGTTTCGCTGGCGGCTGATTTAACGCTTGAACGCGATGAGCAGTACGCCGATCAAGAGGAGGCGGACACATCTGTGGTGCGGCGCCAACCAGTTCGCCGCGGCCGATCAGCTGGTTGGAGGGGGCACCGTGGCGGCACCGGGACTGGATGCCGGGACCGGCGCGCCGGTCGGTCGGTTCGCCTGCCTGGAACGTATGTGGTCGCGCGCGGGGACACGTTGTGGCATATATCGCGCCGTCACTATCAACGCGGTTATCGATATCGGCGGATTTACCGGGCCAATCGGCGCAAGATCCGCGATCCGCACTGGATCTATCCTTGCCAAAAGTTCTGGCTGCCGCGGCCGCGGCGGAGGCGGTGATCAGGCAATATGAATTGGGCGAAATCGGTCTCACATGGCTCCGCAGACGCCTAGCTCACGTTTCGAATACTAGCGCGTGCGGCAAACGGGGTTGTGAGCCTTGATTGCCTGTTCGCTTCCGAGCGGCACGGACGTCCGTCACATTGAGTTGATGCTCAAGGGTTCTGCCGACCCGATCGGCGGGGCGCTGGGTGTCGTTTTTCGACTGTACGAAGTTTCCTTGATGGAAGGACATTTATGGTTGCTATCGGTCACGGCAGGCGCGATCGGGGTGGGCCAACAGATGCAAACCTGCTTGGTGCCCGTGAAGATCACTGGAAGGTCTTCAAAGGTCTCCTGCCGTACGTGTGGCCGGAGGGGCGGCCTGATCTGCGGCGCAACGTCGTCATCGCGTTTGGGCTACTGCTGCTTGCAAAGGTGGTTACGGTCTCGGTTCCGATCGCGTTCAAGATGGCGACCGATGCGCTGACGAAACTGTCAGGAGAGGCTTCGACGGGTGGTCCTGTGACGTTGGCGGCAGCAGCGTCATTCATGATTCTCGCCTATGGGACCGGCCGGCTGATGTCGATCGTTCTCAACCAGATCCGTGACGTGTTCTTCACCAAAGTCGGTCAGAACGCGGTTCGCCAACTCAACACCCGCACGTTCCAGCATTTGCATCAGCTCAGCTTGCGGTTTCATCTCGAGCGGCGCACCGGCGGGTTGTCACGCGTTCTGGAGCGCAGCGCACGGGCGATCGAACTGATTATCCGCATGGGTATTCTCAACGTCGTGCCGACCATCATCGAGCTGGTTTTGATTTGCGGCGTGCTGTTCTACTTTTTTGATTTCACCTTCGTGCTGATCGTCATCGTGACCGTTACGATCTACATGTGGTTCACGTTCAAAGCCTCTGAGTGGCGCATCGCGATCCGCCGCGAAATGAACGACAGCGATACCGATGCCAACACCAAGGCGATCGACAGTCTCTTGAACTTCGAAACGGTCAAGTACTTCGGCAACGAAGGGCTCGAATCGCGGCGGTTTGACAAGGCGATGGAGCGCTACGAGGGGGCGGCGATCCGCACCTATTCCTCGCTTGCCGTTCTCAACTCCGGCCAAGCGGCAATCTTTACCGTCGGCATGGTCATCATGATGTGGCTTGCCGCGCGCGGCGTTGCCGCCGGTACGCACACCATTGGTGATTTCGTGCTGGTCAACACGTTGATGATCCAGCTTTGGATGCCGCTCAATTTCATGGGCATGGTGTACCGCGAGATCAAACAGGGGCTTGTCGATATCGAGGTGATGTTTGCGCTGCTTGGGCAGGAGCCCGAAGTGGAAGATCGCCCCGGGTCGAAGCCGCTTGAGGTGAAGGACGGCGAGATCCGCTTTGAAAACGTCTACTTTTCCTACGATCACGACCGTCCGATCCTGAAGGATGTCTCCTTCACCGTTCCCGCGGGCAAGATGGTTGCCATTGTTGGTCCGTCGGGCGCCGGCAAATCGACCATCTCCCGGATCTTGTTCCGCTTCTACGATATCGAGAAGGGGCGGGTGACGATTGATGGTCAGGACATCCGCGACGTGACACAGGCTTCATTGCGTTCGGCGATCGGCGTGGTGCCTCAGGATACCGTGCTGTTCAATGACACCATCAAATACAACATCCGTTACGGGCGGCCGGACGCTACCGAAGAAGAAATCGTCGCGGCGGCGCAGCTTGCGCAGATCGACAGCTTTATTCGGGCCATGCCGCAGGGCTATCAGACGATGGTTGGCGAACGCGGACTGAAGTTGTCGGGTGGCGAAAAGCAGCGTGTGGCAATCGCGCGGACCATCCTCAAGTCGCCGCCAATCCTGATGCTCGACGAAGCCACCAGTGCACTCGACAGCCATACAGAAAAAGAGATCCAGGATGCGCTCGACAAGGTATCGAGGGACCGCACGACACTGGTCATCGCGCATCGACTGTCAACCATCGTGCATGCCGATCTCATTCTTGTGCTGGAAGCGGGGCGTGTCGCCGAACAGGGGACGCACGCCGAGCTCATCGCCAAAGACGGTCTTTATGCGAGCTTGTGGAACCGGCAGCGGCAGGCCGAGAAAGCCCGCGAAGAACTGGCGCACGCGCTGGAGGAAGCGGAAAGAACCGGAGCACTGTCAGTGGGCTGGGAGCGTTCGGAAACCATCGGCGAGTAGTGTGGCTATTTCGGCCAGAGAGAAGCAAGGTAGCCGCCATAGGCAATCAGCATCGCCACGCCTTCCAGCCGAGTAATACGCCCGCCGTTGGCAGCGCAAACGTATAGCGCGACGGCTGCAGCCAGCATGATGAAATTGTCATAGTAGATGATCTGAGTGGGGATCGCTGTCGGAGCAAGCAGGCCGACCACGCCGCCGATGCCGAGGATGTTGTAAACACAGGATCCCAAGACGTTGCCGACAGCAACGTCGGAGTGTCCGCGGTAGGCAGCTACGAGCGATGTCACCAGCTCGGGCAGCGAAGTGCCGATGGCGACGATGGTAAGGCCGATGACGGTTTGGCTGACGCCCATCATCTGTGCAAGGGGAGATGGCTGAGTCGACCAGAATGCGGCCACCAAAGATGATCGTGGCCAAACCTGCAAGGGCCATCAAGAACGGCAGCACACGGCCTAAGCGGGCACTCCATTTGAGGCGGCGCGCGGCTGCATACTCTCCGTTTTGCAGGAGTTCGTCGTAGGCTTCTGATATCTCGAACGCAGCGCTGTGACCGGCTTCCGGCGCAAGACGCTCCTGGCGAATGGCATAGACCAGGTAAGTGATCAGAAGTGCGACGAAGACGAAGCCCATGGGGCGGCTTAATGGCAAGAAGAACGCCAATGCCGTGAATGCGACAGAGGCCGCGATGACGACACCTCCATCTCGCTTCAACGCACGTGAGGTCACGGTGAGAGGCGCCAAGAGGGCGGAGAATCCGACGATCAGCAGAATGTTGGAGATATTCGAGCCGACGAAGTTGCCGATGGCAATGCCCGGTGAACCGGCCATAGAGGCTTGCACGCTGATCACAAGTTCCGGCATCGACGTGCCAAAGCCGACGAGCACGATGCCGATCACCAGCGGGGAAATGCCCAGGCGTTCTGCGACAGCAACAGAACCGCGCACCAAGAGCTCGCCACCGGCGACGAGCAGCACGAAGCCGGTCAGGAGTAGGAGGACGTCGAGCATTGGGGCTCCGGATGACGGCGGGTGAACTGGGGGCTTTGTTGATCACGGGCCGGAAGGGATCATTCGACGATTTCGTCTCGTGTGTAGCCTTGCAAATATAGCAAAGCTTTCAAATTGCCATGCCTGATTGCTGCTTTGGCCTTGTCCGCGACAATTGGCTTAGCGCGAAACGCAACGCCGAGCCCCGCCTTTTGGATCATTGCAAGGTCGTTGGCGCCATCGCCCACGGCCAGAGTATCAGAAAGCGGAATGCCCATTGTTTTTGCCTGGTTTTTCAGCGCTTCGAGTTTTGCTTCCCTGCCAAGGATCGGTGGTTCGACAGTGCCGCGAAGCCGTCCGTCCGCGACGCAAAGCCGGTTCGCCTGGTTGGTGTCGAATCCGACAGCGTTGGCAATGCGTTGGGTGAAGTAGGTGAAGCCGCCGGACACCAGGGCGGTATGGGCGCCGTGCGCCTTCATAGTGCTGACGAGCGCTCTCGCTCCGGGCATCAAAGAGATGCGGCTGGCGATGATCTCATCGAGAAATTCGATTTCGAGGCCGGCAAGCAAGGCCACGCGCGACCTTAGTGCTTCGGCGAAATCCAACTCGCCGCGCATGGCGCTTTCGGTCACGGCCGAGACCTTTTCGCGAACGCCCGCGAACTCGGCGATCTCATCGATGCATTCCTGTTCGATGATAGTGGAATCCATATCGGCGATGAGGAGCCTCTTGCGCCTTGGTGCCCCCTCCTGTGACAGGATATTAACGTCCGCGGGTAACCCAATCAGGACGGTGGCTGCCTGCTGCATCAAGCGTTCGCCACAATCAGCCTGTGGGACGAGGTGCAGCTCCCAGGCTTCACCGGTGGCCAACCAACGGCTTTCGATGATCGCGTCTTTGGCGATAATGCGGGTGATGGTATCGGTCAGGGTGGCGTTGAGACACGGCGCATCTTCGGGCGCGGTGATGACAAGCACCAGGGATGAAGGATCGGGCATCGGCAGTATGGGATCCGGTGTTGATATCCCCAGGGCGAGACAACACAAATGGGCTCATTGAGAATTCGATCAAGCCCTGTCGGTGAGGCCGCCGGGAATGCAGATTGGGATTACAAACTTGGCGGCAAGGCGTGCCATTCTTATTGCAGGACCGACTGCCAGCGGCAAGTCGGCGATTGGACTGCGTTTGGCGCGTCGACTTAATGGGGTGATTGTCAACGCGGACTCCATGCAGGTTTACGCTGAGATGCGTGTATTAACGGCGCGGCCAGAGGCGGCCGACGAGCGCGCTGTGCCGCATCGGCTCTACGGCCATGTCAGTGCCCGTGAAAACTATTCCGTCGCGCGTTGGCTTGAAGATGCGCGGGGCGTGCTCGCCGAGATTGAACAGCTTGGCCAGCGCCCGGTCTTCGTCGGCGGAACCGGTCTTTATTTCAATGCGCTGACGCAGGGTCTTTCGCCGATGCCGGAGATCCACAGTGAGGTGAGAGCCTACTGGCGGGCTGAGGCGCATGGACGGACGCCCGGGGAACTCCATGAAGAGCTCGTAAGGCTTGATCCGCTGACGGCGTCGCGAATCCGTCCTAGCGATCGCCAGAGGATCGTACGGGCGCTTGAGGTGATCCAGTCGACCGGCCGGCCTTTAGCCCTCTGGCAGGAGAACGCAGGCACGCCGGTATTGTCCGCTGGCTCTTGGCGCGGGCTTGTGATCGCGCCGGAGCGTGCGGAACTCTATGCCAGAGCTGAGGCCCGGTTTGATCAGATGGTGGCTACGGGAGCGCTGGAGGAGGTGCGCCGCTTGCGGGAGATGCAACTTGATCCAGAGCTGCCGGCGATGCGTGCATTGGGAGTGTCACCGCTGATGGAGCATCTGGTTGGCGGAGTGTCGCTTGAGACGGCTGGAGGGGTCGCCAAGACGCAAACGCGCCAATACATCAAGCGACAGCTCACTTGGCTGAGAAGATATATGATTTCGTGGAAATGGATTTCTGAGAAATAATATTAGGAATTTTTGCCCCCTGAATTAATTTTCGTTGACTTGTCCGCTGTGCGGTCCGCATCTCAACGTTTTGGTGACGGCAACACACGATCCTTGCTGTCGGCTCGCTCGCGGCTATTCCGGGGGTATCGGGATGATTCAGGGCGCGCATGACAATGGGCGGGTGGACAGGATGATTGTCGGTTAAGAGGCGGACGGCGGCTATCGGCCGGCCGAATGGAGGACACGAATGGCACGAACCATGACCGGAGCTGAAATGGTGCTCAAGGCGCTCGCCGATCAGGGCGTTGAGCATGTGTTCGGGTATCCGGGCGGCGCGGTGCTGCCGATTTACGACGAGATGTTTCAGCAAGAGGCCGTGCAGCATGTCCTGGTGCGCCAAGAGGGCGGTGCCGTGCATGCGGCCGAAGGGTATGCGCGCTCGACGGGGAAGGTTGGCGTCGTGCTGGTGACATCGGGGCCGGGCGCTACGAATGCCGTCACTGGTCTCACCGATGCGCTGATGGACTCCATTCCGGTTGTCTGCATCACTGGGCAGGTGCCGACACATCTTATTGGCAATGATGCCTTCCAGGAGTGTGACACGGTCGGATCACGCGACCCTGCACCAAGCACAACTGGCTCGTTAAGGACGTCAATGATGTCTCGCGGGCTATACATGAAGCCTTCTACGTGGCCCGATCGGGACGACCGGGGCCGGTTGTTGTCGACATCCCCAAGGATATTCAGTTTGCGACCGGAAACTATGTCGGGCCGGCCAATATCCAGCACAAGACGTATCGACCGAAACTCAAACCTGACCAGCCGGCGATCCGCGAAGCCGTCGATATTCTAGCCAACGCCAAAAAGCCGGTCTTATATACCGGCGGTGGCGTCATCAACTCGGGTCCGAAGGCCAGCAAGTTGCTGCGCGAGCTGGCGCGGCTGACTGGCTATCCGGTGACGTCGACGCTCATGGGCCTTGGAGCGTTTCCTGCTTCTGACAAGCAGTGGCTTGGCATGCTTGGTATGCACGGCACTTACGAAGCCAACCTGGCGATGCACGATTGCGACGTCATGTTTTGCATTGGTGCGCGTTTCGATGACCGTATCACCGGGCGGCTGGATGCCTTTTCGCCGAACTCGAGGAAGATTCACGTCGATATCGATCCGTCCTCGATCAACAAGAACGTGCACGTCGAATTGCCGATCATCGGTGATGTTGCATACGTTTTGGAAGACATCCTTCGGGTGTGGAAATCAAAAGCACCGCAGATTGACAAAGCCGCACTGAAGGGCTGGTGGAAGGAGATCGATGGTTGGCGGGCGAAAAAGTCGCTCACCTACAAGAATTCGGACGACGTGATCATGCCGCAATACGCGGTAGAGCGTCTTTACGAACTGACCAAGGACCGGGATCCGTACATCACGACGGAGGTTGGCCAGCACCAGATGTGGGCGGCGCAGTTCTTCCATTTCGAGGACCCCAATCGCTGGATGACGTCGGGCGGTCTTGGAACGATGGGCTATGGCCTGCCGGCAGCGATCGGCGCGCAGCTGGCGCATCCCAACAGCCTTGTCATCGATATCGCCGGTGACGCCTCGATCCTGATGAACATTCAAGAAGCATCGACGGCGGTGCAATACAGGCTGCCCGTGAAGGTGTTCATCTTGAACAACCAGTATATGGGCATGGTCCGCCAGTGGCAGCAGCTGTTACACGGCAACCGCTTGTCGGAAAGCTACACCGAGGCGCTGCCTGACTTCGTCAAGCTTGCGGAAGCCTACGGGTGGAAGGGGATTATCTGCGACCATCCTCGTGACCTCGACGCTGCGATCAAGGAGATGATTGAGACGCCTGAGCCGGTGATATTTGACTGCCGCGTGGCAGCGCTGGCGAACTGCTTCCCGATGATTCCCTCGGGTAAGGCGCATAATGAAATGCTGCTTGGTGAAGAAACCTCTGACAAGGACGTCGAAACGGTGATCGGTGATGAGGGCAAGGTCTTGGTCTGACAGTGTTGGGGTAGGATTTTCTCATCTGCCGGGCGTGGAGCCACTCAGATTTGCGTCGCGGCCGCTTCAAACGGTTCGCGACGCAACACCAAAGAGGACTTGCATCGCGTAGTCTTTGCGTGAGATGCCGCCAGATTTTGTAGCAAAGTGATGGCTCATCGATTCCTGAGGGCGACCAGATCCTGCAAGTGTGTGCAAATCACATCAATGGGCCGTTGCCGGCCTGCATACGGGCTTGTTCCTCCAATAGATAGCCGCTAGAGCATCTTGATCGAATCTGGCCGAGTTTTCTGGTTAGTTTCGGCGTGCGGCTGTCAACAAGCGCGTCAAATGCGCGGGGCAGGCCGGGGAGATTCGTCAAATTTACGGAGGTGACCGTGGCGGAAGAGCCGATCGTTGCACAGTCGGGGCCCTATCAGGTCGAACTTGAAGAAGGCAAGGCCTACTTCTACTGCCGCTGCGGGCGCTCGAAGAAGCAGCCATTCTGCGATGGGTCGCATCAAGGCACCGGTATCGAACCGCTCCGCTTCGTTGCCGAGAGCACCGGAACCTTCAATCTGTGCGGTTGCAAGTCGACCGATGACGAGCCGTTCTGCGACGGGTCGCACAACATTTTGTAGACCTTCTTTTTGTTCCCTAGGGAACTGCTTACAGGCGGTGTGATCGGCACCTGAGTGTTTCTTGCGGTCGAGAGGTCTCTTGCGTTTTGGCGCTGCCCGCCGGAGCGCGCTCAACAAGCCTCTATCAAATAGGCTCAAATGGATTACTTCCTTCAGCAGCTGATCAACGGACTGACGCTTGGATCGGTCTACGGCCTGATCGCGATCGGCTACACGATGGTCTACGGGATCATTGGCATGATCAACTTCGCGCACGGTGATGTTTTCATGCTGTCGACGTTCATCGCGCTCATCATCTTCTTGTTGATCACCTCACTGTTTGGCGGCCTGGCTATCGCGCTGGCGCTGGTCTTGGTTTTGATCATAGCCATGGTGCTGACGGCCTTGTGGAGCTGGGCGATCGAACGGGTCGCCTACCGACCGTTAAGGGGCTCATTCAGACTCGCGCCACTGATCTCAGCGATCGGTATGTCGATCTTTCTCGTCAATTTCGTCCAGCTGGTGCAGGGACCGCGCAACAAGTCCATTCCGCCGATCATCGACGGAGGGTTTGTCATACCGGTCGACGGCGGCAACATCACGCTTGCCTACAAGCAGATCTTGATCATTGTCACGACCGCTGTGCTGTTGGCGGCCTTCTGGTTCGTTGTGCAAAAGACATCGTTGGGACGCGCGCAACGGGCCTGTGAGCAGGACCGAAAGATGGCGGCTTTGCTCGGCATCGATGTCGACAGGACGATATCGCTGACGTTTGTCATGGGCGCCGCTCTGGCTGCTGTCGCGGGTGTCTTGTTCATGGTCCAGTACGGCGTAGTGAACTTCGCCGACGGGTTCGTACCCGGGATCAAAGCGTTCACCGCAGCTGTTCTAGGAGGTATTGGCTCGCTGCCAGGGGCAGTTATTGGTGGATTGCTGATTGGCCTCATCGAAGTCTTTTGGTCGGCCTACTTTTCGATCGACTACAAGGATGTTGCCGCCTTCTCCATCCTTGCCATTACGCTGATCTTCATGCCGTCTGGCATTCTCGGCAAACCTGATGTGGAGAAGGTCTGAGGATGGCGGAAGCCGGAGCAAAACGCGACGGAGCCGAGGAGCGGTCCTCATTTGATTGGCTTGGCGCGTTGCGCGACGCAGGGTTTCTGGCACTTCTTACGTTCGGGCTATCGTTTCCAATTCTCGCTTTCCGGACACGGCAGGATCTGTGGCATGGCCTGGTTCTGGATCCGCGTTGGGAACTTGTCATTATCATTGTCGCAATCGCTTTCGCCGGGCGGCTTTGCTGGCTTGTTTTTGGGGAACGCATATCCGCAGGTGTGCAATCGTGCGCCACGGGGGGCGGCAATTCTCTTAGCCCGCTGAAGGAGTATGCCGGGACGTTCCGACTTGTCGGTCTTGCCTGGTTGATTGCCTATCCGTTTTTGGCGGTGCTGATTGCCGGACCGGGAGGAGCGCTGAAGTGGATCGATAACTTCGGCATCCAGATCCTGATTTACGTGATGCTTGGGTGGGGCCTTAACATCGTTGTCGGGCTTGCCGGCCTGCTTGACCTGGGCTACGTCGCGTTCTACGCGGTCGGCGCCTATTCGACGGCGTTGCTTTCCACCTACTTCGGCTTCTCTTTTTGGCTGTGCCTGCCGCTCGCCGGTATTTTCGCGGCTTTCTGGGGCATTCTGCTGGGTTTCCCAGTGCTGCGGTTGCGGGGCGACTATCTGGCGATCGTGACGCTTGCCTTCGGCGAGATTATTCGGCTGGTGCTCATCAACTGGGTGGAGCTGACGAACGGTGCGGCGGGCATTTCGGGGATTCCCCGACCGACTTTTTTTGGTTTGCCGTTTAACGCGTCCGATGAGGGCTTTGCCGCGTTCTTCGGTCTTGAGTTCACGCCGCTGCATCGATTGTTCTTCTTGTTTTATCTGATCTTGCTGCTTGCCTTGTTGACCAACTGGGTGACGATCCGTCTGCGCCGGCTTCCCATCGGCCGGGCCTGGGAGGCGTTGCGGGAGGATGACATCGCCTGCCGTTCACTGGGTATCGACACGGTGACGACCAAGCTCACGGCGTTTTCGATCGGTGCAATGTTCGGCGGCATCGCCGGCGCATTCTTCGCGGCGCGGCTTGGGTTCATCTCGCCGAAGTCGTTCGAGTTCATGGAAAGTGCCGTAATCTTGTCGATCGTGGTGTTGGGCGGGATGGGCAGCCAGGTTGGTGTGGCCATTGCCGCCGTCGTGATGATCGGCGGAACCGAATTGCTGCGCGAACTGGGATGGCTGAAGGCCGTCTTCGGTGCGGGGTTCGACCCAACGCAATACCGCATGCTGCTGTTTGGCATGGCGATGGTGGCGATGATGGTCTGGCGTCCGCGTGGTCTCATCTCCAAGCGAGAGCCGTCCATTGTTCTGCACGAGAAGCGGGCGATTAGCGGCGAGCTCGTCAAGGAGGGGCAGGGCTGATGGCGCCGACGGCTCTTGTCCCCGATGCCAGCGCAGCTGCGGAGCCGATCCTTAGGGTTCAGCACCTGACCATGCGATTCGGTGGACTTGTTGCTGTCAACGATCTTTCTTTCGATGTGGCCCG
>CAXXFS010000024.1:0-174238 GCA_963669235.2 uncultured Filomicrobium sp. | reverse complement strand
TTTTACCGAGAACCAGCAGCGCTGGGGAGCCCCAAGTCGACGACGACGGGCTTTATACCCAACCGTGGTTCCATTCGTCATTCCTTGACCTGCAGGAGGACGTGGCCGAAGCCCAGGCAGAGGGAAAGTCGCTCGCCATTTTGTGGGAGCAGAATGCATGCCCCTATTGCCGGGAATTGCATCGCGTGAACCTAGCGGACAAGAACATCGTCGACTATATCCGCAAGCACTTCGTTGTGTTGCAGCTCAATCTTTACGGGTCCCGGTCGGTGACCGACTTTGATGGCGAAGAGATGGAGGAGCGCAAACTTGCGCGGCGCTGGCGGGTCAACTTTACGCCGACCATTAGTTTCTTTCCAAAGGACCCGGCCAAGGTCGAGGGCAAACCGGGCAGAGACGCGGAAGCCTTTCGGTTGACCGGCTACTGGAAGCCGTTTCATTTCCGCTCGACGTTTGTTTACGTTGAGACCGGCGGCTACGAGAGCGAACCCAACTTTCAACGCTGGCTTTCAGACTACCGTGAAAAGCTGCGTGAAGCCGGTGAAAATGTCGATATCTGGTGACCTCTTAGAGCAGGCGAGGAGCGCTTTGTTTGCGCTGGTGGAACGAATAAAGGCCCGGCTTTTCAGCCAGGCCTCACTTTTTTGGTCGTGTTGGAGTCGGTCTTCGTCGTCCGATCGCGTTCTACTTCAGCGGTTCGATGGCTGCCGTGCGGCGACCAAACAGGTTGAAGCGGTAACCGACGTGCGCACTAACGAGCAGCGGATCGAGGTCGAAGTCCGTCTCGATATGAGGCACACCCCCCAGCGCATTGGTGAAGGTCGCTGTGCTATCCAGCCAAGTGTAACGTACGTCCGCACCAGCGTACCAGCCGCTGCCGAGTTCGAAGTCGACGCCACCCTGTAGGCTGAAGCCCCAGGCCGAGTCGATATCGAGGTCGCCACCGATTTCCGAATGGGTGTCGAAGAAGTGGATGAATTGAACGCCGGCTCCAACGTAAGGCTTGATGCCACGGATGCCGTCAAAGTGGTACTGCAGCGAAAGGATCGGCGGGAAGATCGTCGTTTCGCCGAGGTCGTTTAGTCCCAGGGCCGCCAGGCTACCCTTGGCCTCAATGCCATGCTGAGCAAAGCAGCAGAACAATTCGATGCCGATGTTCTTGTTGACGAAGTAAGTCAGCGTCAGCGACGGGACCCAGGAATCGTCAACCTCAGCGATATCGCCGGTGAGAACCTGGACACCGTTGATGCTCAGTCCTTCAAAATCTGAGTTCGGCAGCACCCCGTAACACCAGCTTTAACCATGAAGTCGCCGCTGTAGTCGCCAGCCGTACTCTGCTCTGCCAAGCCGAATGTGGCGCCGAGCGCGACGGTCAAAGCCAATGCGTAACTCTTCATCACCTTCATTTTCGTCCATCCCCCATTTCGTCGAGCAAGCTTCGGCTCACCAGTGTCGACTCGGTTTGTACCGTGTAAAGAAAACAGCAAAGCGCTTTTAGGACGAGCCCTGAGTGCCCATTATCCCTGATTCTGGTCAGGCATAAACGCACAAACGAACGTTTGTTGCGGTACCGCAACAGGTAAATGTGACTTAGATCACGCTCGTATGCCTGGTGGCTACTCAGATCCAAGTTTGGGGCCTACGAAAGACTATCGTAAACACATGCGACAACTTCGCTTGACAGCGTCGGTTCTTGATGCGCGTCAAGGCCCAGCGATCCCGAGGAAGTAACTCTGTTGACCGTGAGCCGTCCTCAAACGGGGGGCGGGGAAGGCGGATCATGAAAACGCAGCGCGCGAAACCAAGTGGATCTGCTGTGGCACTAACCGGGACCGCTACCGTGAGATCCATTGACTCGTATGCCTCAACTGCATTCCCGGTGAGCGATGGGGATATGGAAGTTATCTTTGCTACGCATGGTGTGGCCATGAGGGCGCGCCGGCGGCAACGGCTCGTCATGGGCTCCAAGCGTTCGGATGTTATTTACCTGCTAAAGACCGGGCTGCTTGTGCTCAGTGCCATTGGCAGCGGCGATCGTAGGCAGCTTCTGGCCATCCTCTATCCAGGCGACGTCTTCTCAATGGCGCTGGTGCCGCCCATTGATGGCGTCAGTGTTGTGGCGATGACCGATTGCGAGTTGGTTCGCTTGCGGCCCAGCGCGCTTGATGATTCTCCCCGCGAATTGCGCGAACTCGATGCGTTCATGGTGCAGCGAACGGCGGAGCTGCATGCTCGCTCGATTCTACATATCGCCCGGCTGGCCTCTCTTTCCAGCGAGTCCCGCGTTGCGGCGTTCATATTGGAGCTTGCGCTTCGAACCGGCCAAGTGAGCAACGATACCGTTGCCTGCGACCTGCCTCTGTCTCGTAGCGATATTGCGGATTATCTATCGCTCAATGCCGATACGTTGAGCCGGATAATGACGCGGTTGAAGTCGCGGGGCGCCGTTGCGACGGTCGGGCGAAGCCGGGCGATCGTGAAGAGCGTGAAGCGGTTGTCCAAAGAGGTGCCGATCTGCGCCGCCACGCTGGCCCTGCATGGACAAGCGGCGGCGTCCGGCTAGGATCGCGGTCTCCTCTGTTTCCTTCAACGATGTTGGCGCCGGTTGGACTGACCCGGTGCTATTTCTCAGCCGTCGTCGCCTTGTGCCCGGTCGGGGGCCGCCGGGGCGTCGCCTGTGTCAGGCGCCGGAGCGTCGGTTTGTCCGCCGTCGTCTGACTGTTCCCCTTCGTTGGCGGCTTCGTCGCCTTCGCTTTCACCGACATCGCGAATACGCTCGACGGACACCACGTGTTCGTCCTCGTCAGTGCGGAAGATGCGAACGCCCTGCGTGTTGCGGCCGGCGATGCGGACTTCATCGACCGTAGTGCGAATAAGCTGTCCGGCGTCGGTCACCAGCATAATCTGATCGTTATTCTCTATCGGGAAGGAGGCGGCGAGGCGGCCGTTACGCTCGTTGGCGACCATGGCGACAATGCCTTTGCCGCCACGGCCGGACGTCCGGTATTCGTAGGAGGAGCTGCGCTTGCCGAAACCGCGCTCGGAAACGGTGAAGACAAACTCTTCACGGGCGGCGAGGGCTTCGAAGCGCTCTTGAGTGATTTCGGTGGCTTCGATCGTGCCTTCCTCGTCGGCTTCCTCGACCGCTGTTTCTTCTTCCTCTTCGGCGTCCGCCTGGGCACGCCGGGCGGCAGCGGCCATCTTCAGGTAGGCGGCTCGCTCGGCGGGGGTGGCTTCCATCGGTGAAAGGATCGCCATGGAAATCAACTGGTCATTCTCACCAAGGCGAATGCCGCGCACGCCGATGGAATCACGGCCCTTGAATACGCGGACGTCCTCAACGGGGAACCTGATGCACTGGCCGTTGGCGGTCGTCATAAGGACGTTGTCGGCCGGCCGGCAGATGCGCACATCGACAATGCGATCGCCCTCCTCGAGCTTCATGGCGATCTTGCCATTGCGGTTGATGTTCTCGAAATCGCCCAGAGCGTTGCGCCGGACATTGCCGGACTGGGTGGCGAACATCAGCTGCAGTTCGGCATAGGTCTCGGTGTCCTCCGGCAACGGCAGAATCGACGTAATCCATTCGCCCTGGGCGAGGGGCAGCAGATTGACGAGCGCTTTGCCAAGCGACTGTGGCGTGCCGACGGGAAGCCGCCAGACTTTCATGCGGTAGCACATGCCGCGCGAGGAAAAGAACAGCACCGGCGTGTGGGTGGAGGCGATAAAGATCTGGGTTACAAAGTCTTCATCGCGCGTATTGAGGCCTGAGCGGCCCTTGCCGCCTCGACGCTGTGCGCGATAGGTCGCCAGCGGCACGCGCTTGATGTATCCCTTATGGGTAACGGTAACGACGACGTCCTCACGCTGGATGAGGTCTTCGTCGTCGACCTCGCCCTCGATGTCGACGATCTCGGTGCGGCGGGGTACGGCGAACTGGTCGCGGATGTCGGTCAGCTCACCCTTGACGATCTCGACAATGCGCAGGCGAGACGACAGGATCTCAAGGTATTCCTTGATCTCTTCGCCGATCTTTTTGAGTTCATCGCCGATTTCGTCGCGGCCCAGTGCCGTCAGGCGGGCAAGGCGCAATTCCAGAATGGCCTTGGCCTGTTCCTCGGACAGCTTGTAGGTGCCATCGTCCTGCACCTTGTGACGCGGGTCGGCGATAAGTTCCACAAGCGGGGCAATGTCACGGGCCGGCCAGTCGCGTTCCATCAACTGTTCTTTGGCAACGGCCGGAGAGGCCGCGCGGCGGATCAAATTGATGACCTCATCGATGTTGGCTACCGCGATCGCAAGGCCGACGAGGACGTGGGCCCGTTCGCGCGCCTTGTTGAGCAGGAACTTGGTGCGGCGGGTGACCACTTCCTCTCGGAACGCGGTGAAGGCCTGCAACATGTCCTTCAAGTTGAGCTGCTCGGGCCGACCGCCGTTAATGGCCAGCATATTGGCGCCAAACGATGTTTGAAGATCTGAAAAACGCCAGAGCTGGTTGAGGATGACATCGGCGACGGCGTCACGCTTCAGCTCGATCACGATGCGCATGCCGTCGCGGTTGGTTTCATCCCAAATATCGGAAATCCCCTCGATGCGCTTTTCGCGCACGAGATCGGCGATCTTCTCAATGAGGACACGCTTGTTGACCTGGTAGGGGATGGCCGTGACGATCAGCGCCTGGCGGTCCTTGCGTATTTCCTCGACCTCTACCCTGGCGCGCATAATGACCGAGCCGCGGCCCTTGTGATAGGCGGCGTGAATGCCTGCGCGGCCGAGGATCAGAGCACCCGTCGGGAAATCCGGCCCGGGAATGGTCTCTTTTAGTTCGTCGATACCGATTTCCGGGTTGTCCAACAGCGCCAAGCATCCGTCGATCACTTCGCCGAGGTTGTGCGGCGGGATGTTGGTGGCCATGCCGACGGCAATGCCACCAGCACCGTTGACCAGAAGATTGGGATACTTGGCGGGGAGTACCGTCGGCTCCCGCTCAGAGCCATCGTAGTTCTCCTGGAAATCAACGGTATCCTTGTCCAGGTCATCGAGAAGTGCTTCAGCGACCTTCTGCAGGCGGCACTCGGTGTATCGCATGGCCGCCGGAGGGTCGCCGTCAACGGACCCGAAATTTCCCTGACCGTCGATCAGCGGCAGGCTCATGGAGAAATCCTGAGCCAGGCGTACGAGTGCGTCATAAATCGCAGAGTCGCCATGTGGGTGCAGCTTACCCATGACGTCACCAACGACACGGGCGGACTTTTTATAGGGTTTGTTCCAGGCCAACCCCATTTCACCCATTGTATAGAGTATACGGCGGTGGACGGGTTTAAGGCCGTCCCGGACATCGGGCAGCGCCCGTGAGACGATGACGCTCATCGCGTACTCGAGGTACGAGCGCTTCATCTCATCGGTGATGGAGACTGGGCGGATGTCGTGAGGGCCGCCGGCTCCGTCGCCGGGCGTATTGGAGCTATCTGCCACGATTCATTAGGTCCGTTGATGGAAGTGGGCGGCCGCGACAGCACACGCCGTTGCATGAACGTCTTCTGGCGCCCGTGTTGATCCCGACAGTCATAGCGCATCGAGGGCATAGGCTGCAATCTTGCCCCTTAGGCCTGTTGCAGGCCATCCCCAAGATGGAATTTCGCCCGAAATGTCCATGAGTTAACTTGCTAAGCCGAGGTTCATGACTTGCTAGCGTCACACAGTAAGGCTAGACCGCGCTCATAACTCGGGAAGATTGACAAACGCGCCTTGCGGCCCAGGTTGTCGATCGCCAAGTTTAGAGCGCCGTTATACTTTACGCGCCGCTGGTTACACTAAGTGGATGGAGGATATGCCCGAATGAACGTTGTCAAACCGCTCACAGCCGCCGTACTGATTGTCTGGTTGGCCGCGCCCGTGTTTGCCGAGAGCCCTGCAGATGTAGCGGTTCCGCCAAATACCTTCATCAAATCCCAGCCAGAAGCACACTATCTGGCCAAGGACGTTCTGATTGGCGCCAAGGTTCAGAGCTCGGACGGCAAGATTATCGGCGATATTGAAGATGTGATTCTAAATGATTGGAACCGCGTACAGGGCGTCATCATGGGAACCGGCGGGTTCCTGGGCGTGGCAGAAAAGCGCATCGGCGTGAACCTGGGTGCGTTGGAGTTCCAGGAAAAGGATGGCAAGCGCGTCGTCGTTCTGCCCAATGTCACGAAGGAAACGTTGAAGACCGTACCAGCCTTCAAGCGTGCCGAACCGAAGAAATCGCTGCTCCAACGCGCGATGGAAAAAGCCCGCGAACTCACCGACAAGAGCGCTGAAACGGCCAAGGATGCCTACGAAAAGGCCAAGGAATCGGCTGGACCGGCACTTGAGAAGGCGGGCGAGGCTGCCGGGAAGGCCTATGAGTCAACCAAAAAGGCCGCTGGCGAAGCTTATGAATCAACGAAGGAAGCCGCCGAGAAGGCTTATGAAAAGGCCAAGGAGGCTGCCGGCGCCGCTACTCAAGGCAATGGCGATGGCGCAGCCAAAAGCGCTCCGGATGGCGCGCCTCCGAAGGCTGAATAGGACGGTCTTTCTTCTTGGGACGCAAGGAAACCCGCGGCGCTGGTGCCGCGGGTTTTGTCGTTCGGGTCGGTCATATTCGATGGCGACCGCGTTGATCCGGCTGAAACAGTATTTATCCTTGGGTGGAAATTGATCGGCGGAGTACAACTTTGCCGAGCATCAAATATTTGAGGAAAGACATGGCAGCGGGCGGTTCCACAGCAGTTGTTCTTTTTGCGCTCGGCGCCAATCTCGGCATCGCAGTAGCTAAATTCGTTGCGGCGGCCTGGACTGGGTCGTCGGCGATGTTATCGGAGGGCATTCACTCACTAGTCGATAGCTCCAACCAGGGGCTGATGCTGCATGGCATAAAACGGTCCTCGCGGCCGGCTGATGACACGCATCCGTTCGGTTATTCCAAAGAGCTCTACTTCTGGAGTTTCGTGGTCGCGATCATGCTATTCGCGCTGGGTGCGGGTATCTCAATCTACGAGGGGATCAAGAAGCTCCAGCATCCGCATGCAATTACCAACGTACACATCATCTATTTGGTGTTGGGCTTCGCCATCGTGCTTGAGGGCCTGGCAACGATGAAGGCGTTCAAAGAATTCAACAAGCGGCGGCGAGGCCGGGAATTCCTTACGGCGCTGCGGCAGTCAAAGGACCCTGCCCTGTTTGCCATTCTGCTGGAGGATTTCGCGGCGATCCTGGGCTTGCTGGTGGCGATGGTGGGCGTCACCGTCGCCTACTATCTGGGATATCAAGAAGCCGACGGCATTGCCTCAATCGTCATCGGTATCATCCTGGCGCTGGTGGCGCTGTTCATGGCCATTGAGATCAAGGCCCTGATCATTGGCGAGGCCGCGGATGTCGAGACGCAACGCGGATTGATGGAAATTATCAAGGCCGAGCAAGGGGAAGGGAAGCCGATCCTTGCCATCAATGAGGTGCGGACGATGCATCTTGGACCGCGGGATATCCTGGTGGCGGCAAGCGTGGACTTTGGGGATGGACTGAGCGCGGGGGATGTCGAGGCAACGACGGCCAAGTTGGAGACGGCAATCAAGGAGCAATTCCCGAAGGTGCGCCGGCTATTTTTGGAGGCTCAGTCGGAAGAGGCCCATGCGGAGGCGATCGCCGCTGAAGCAGCGCATGAGGCTGAACTGGTCGGTGCGGAGCCGGGAGTAGCCACCGAAGCCGACGAGGTCGTGCCAACCAAGTTGGCGCCCAACCGGCCAAAAGGGCAGGGCGACTACGTCACCGCGCGGCCAATGAGCCGCAAAGGGCGCAAGCGTTCAAAGCGCAAGAAGACGTGAGGCAGCGAGGACCGACCGGGCCGGAGCATGCTTGTTCCGGCCGCCGTGTACTATCGAGCATAGACGCGTCGTTTTGGTCTGGGTGATTTCACGCGACCTACCGCGATTCCCTCAGAACGGGATCTCGTCGTCCAAGGTCTTGTCGAAATTGCCGCCACCGCCGGAACCGCTTTGGCCACCGCCGCCACTGCCCGAACTGCTTTGATTATCGTAACCGCCGCCGTAATCGGATTGCGAGTTATCGCTCATGCCCTGGGTGGGGCCATTGCGCCCATCCAGCATATGCAGCGTGCCATTAAAGCCCTGCAAGACGACCTCGGTGGTCCAGCGGTCCTGACCGTCCTGGCCTTGCCATTTGCGAGTCTGCAACTGGCCTTCGATATAAACCTTGGCGCCCTTGCGCAGATATTGTTCGGCGACTTTGCAAAGGCCTTCGCTGAAGATAACGACCCGGTGCCATTCGGTCTTGTCGCGGCGCTCGCCGGTGTTCTTGTCGCGCCAGCTCTCCGAGGTGGCGATGCGCAAATTGGCAATGGGGCGGCCATCCTGCGTTCTGCGGATCTCGGGATCATCACCAAGATTGCCGACCAGGATCACCTTATTGACTGAACCCGCCATATTTGGCTCCTCTTTTTTGAACTTCAGCGGCCGTACCCGAGCTGTTGAAGGGCTCGGGCCGAACGTTGCGCTTAGCTGATTCCATCAGCTTCAGCCTAACAGTTGTGTAGGCCACTGAACAAACCAAGCTTGCTTGTCCACGAAAATCGATTTGGCGGTGGGGCCATGCCCGTGAACATTAGGCGCATCGTGCGTTCTTCTTTTGTTCGAAGCAAGGCCGGGGCGGACAGACTACCATCGTGCCCAGGGGCGCCATTTGCTCAAGTACCCCAGGAGCGGATGGCTAGATCCGGCAAGTTCGTCGTCGATGGGGTACATGCCTGTTAGATTCAGGGTCGGCAGGAAGGCCCTATAGATCCGACGGCGCTCAGCGTTGGTGACGGCTTTATCTTCGATCAGCGGGTTTCGGCCGTATTCTGATTTTGCGCGTGCTCGCAGAGTGAAATCCTGCACGCCGAGTTTTTCCAATAGCACCGGCAGGGTCTGTGCAAGCTGCTCATAGGCTAGCAATTCGTCGACAATCACCTGCCGCGCGCCGCCGCGCTTTTCTGAGTACTTGTCCAGGTCAATGGGGAAACGGCCCTTCGCGCAGTAGGCCGGCCAATCCTTGCGGTACTTGCCGTCCTTGTTTCGGACTGGGGAGTTCCTGCGCATGTGGAAGTCACTAATGCATTTGCTCACCGGCTCGCGCTCAACACAGAACTTGTGCATTTGCTGAAAGGTCTTTGCGCCAATCAGATTGTGGATCGCGACAGCCGTCATATGGCCGGAGAACAATGCAGAGCCGTCCGCCGAGGCGTAGTTGCGCGGCGCATGGCCGGCGACTTCGGGGACGATTGGCGTGACGATCGCGTCATCGCCGGCTACCTTTGACAGCTCCACTTCGATGCTTGTGCCAGCCGTCTTCGTCGTTTTGACGAACACGAAGCTATGCTTGAAGCTGATGACTGTCATGGTGCCGGTAACCGACCCGTCCGTGACGAGTTTTTTTTAGTGGTCGCGCGCTCGATCCGCGGCTGTGCGCAGTTCGCTGGCGACGCGGCTTGGAACACCTTGAGCGGCGGTGCACTCGGCATCCGACATGCGCTCGTCGATGACTGACAAATCCCCGCGGAACTGTGGTGCGATGGCGCGAAGCGCAACACCGGTGGCAACCGCGCCGTTAATCCAGCGGATGCGGCAGATCATGGTTTCAAGGTGTTCGGTGAGTTGCTGGGAGTAATACGATGCCGCTTCTGTCACACCGGTCACAGGTTGGGGTGCAGGCACGCCTACGCCACTCAAACTGGCGTTGCTGATTAGGTAGTTCCATGACTGGTGCTGGGCCGTGCCGCTCCAACTCATCATGGTTTTCTCATCCAAGAGCCTTGCCAGGGATTCAGTTACGCGATCGCGAAGTTTCTTGCTGCCGATCTTGCTTAGGACGCTCTGAATTCGATTGCGGGCCGCCGGCGCGAGCGGCTCGATTTTCAAGCCCTCAAGGTCGGCCAACTCGACTTTGGCGGCGTCAGGTGGCGCGGTCATCCAGACCTTGGCGCCACGTAGATCAACAGCGGCCATGTTAGCGCCCTTGAAATCGGCGCCCTGGATGCGGGCCTTGTAAAGGCTCGCCGCCTCGAGGTCGGCACCTTCGAGCAGTGCACCCTCAAGGCGGGCATAATCGAGCACCGCGGCCTGCATCGAGGCCCAGCGGAAATCAGCGCCGAACAGCCGGGCCCCGTTGAGGTTGGTCCCCTGCAATGAGGCAATGGCGAAGTTGGCGCCGAAGGCTTCAACGCCTCCGGTGAGGTTTGCTTTGTCGAGACGAGCCTGGCTGAAATTGGCGCCGCCCAATAAGGCCTCGACGATATCAGCATCTTCAAGGATGGCTTCTTCAAAGATCGCGCCGCGGGCGTCGATCCCGGTCATCAGAGCCCCGGAGAGTTCCGCACGCGAGAAATTCGTTGCAACCGCGCGCGCGCACTTGGCCTTGCGGCGATCGTTGCGCAATCTCAAAGCGTTTAGCTCAGCGCACTGCAGGGTCGCATTGCGCAGGTCGGTGCCATCCAGACTGGCTTCAGACAAATCGGCGCCGGTGAGATCGGCTTGGTGCATATCGGAGCGATCGAGCCTGGCGTAGCGCAGATCGCGACCGCGCAGCTTCAGTGTAGGTTCTCCCTCCGTGACGTCTTTATCGGAAACCAGATCCGTGTCGGTGACGACAAGATTGCGCCGGAACACGCCAAACAATGCACCTTCTGTGTCGACTGGAATGATCGGTACGACAAAACCGCTGTAGTATTGTGGCTCAGCGCGTTCATTTTCCGGTTTCAGCTGCCAATAGAGGTTCTGGCTTATGGCATCGAGCTTCTCGCCGGGGATGGTCGCCACGAAGAATGAGAACATCGTCACCGCCAAAAGGACGATCGTGGTGACCAGAAAGCTTAGCGGATGAGAGGCCGTAGTGCGGAAGAAGGCCTTGAAGAACGAGGCTTCAGACCGCATCAGGAAAACGCCGATCAAAACCAGCATTAAAACATCGCAGACAAGGACGATGCGCTGCGTCCAGGTTATCGCAGGATCATGGTAGGGCAGGAAGACCACCTGGATGTAGAGCAGCAGCACGACGGGCAATATCACCAACGTCAGCCAGCTCATGGCATGCAGGAATCCGCCCATGATGATGCTCCGGTGGGGACCGGCAATGGCCTGGACGAAGAAGAGATTGTGCAGCTCCAAGCGCAATGGATGGGTGCGCTGATCGGTGGTTTCCAGAAGGCGGATCGCATGGTCGAACTCCAGTGTCTTGCGGGCCAAGAGCACGAGCTGGGAGACGACGCCCAGGTGAAACAACAACAACACAATCGGCGCGAACTGGAAGAACTGCGTGAGAGGGATGTCGACCTGCAAAATGGGCAGGGAAACCGGCGTTTCCAGCAGCAGATTCGTGTGCGTAACCCCGGCTACGGCGATCATGAGATAGGTCATGATGCCTATGAAGATCAGCCAAGCGGTATGGGCCGTGTCGCTGGAGCGGTTGACGGCTTCGAGCAGGCTATAGGGGTTGACGGGCGTTTCACCTTCGGGCGAGACGCGGGTCATTTCAGACATTTACTTGCCCCCCCAACGGACACACGCCTTTCGTGAATTTGGCCAGACCATAGCGGAGAAAGTAAGGCGCGTGCAGCTTGCTCGTTTGCCGCACGGTCTTCTGCCCGACCTTCTGTGGCTCGTCGGTCTCAATCGGCCGCAGCTCATAATCAACCCGCAGGAACGCCCGCTGCTGCGTCGATTGTGCACGAGGTGCATTCAGTGTCGTGGTGCGCGTTGACATGCCGGGCGAACGTTGGTGTTTGGTGGGCGTTCAGATTTCGAAGGAATAACCTAAGGAACGATGATGGCGAAGGGCTATGACTGCTCCAAGTGTCCCGGCTACTGCTGCTCTTATCCATTGATCGGGCTCACCAAGCGCGATGTGGAGCGGCTCGCCAAGCATCACGACATATCCTTTGAACAGGCCCGGAGCAAATTCACCGAAGAAGCACATGGGCGTAAGTATGTGATGCGCCGACAAAAGGACGAACATTTCGGGAAAATCTGCCGGTTTTTCGACACCGAGGCGCGACGGTGCACAATCTATGAAGCCCGCCCCAAGGTGTGTAGGGACTATCCGAATGAAGATCGCTGCGGTTATTATGATTTTCTGCAGTTTGAGCGTGATGCGCAGGAGGACCCCGAGTTTATTGCCGTGACCACTCACCGTTGATGCCAACGGCCGGCCCGCGGCCCGCCCGCAGGCCGTCGCACTAGAAGTGAGGTGATATGCGGAAGCTCTACGTCTTTGGGCCAAATTTCGGTCTACCCGACCCCAGCCCGTTCTGCATGAAGGCGATGGTCCTTTTGAAGATGGCGGGGCTCGATTACGAGACGGCGCTGTGCGATCCGCGCAAAGCGCCGAAGAAAAAGGGACCATTCCTGGATGATGACGGCGTGGTGGTTCCCGATACGAGCTTTATCCGCTGGCATATCGAGGAAACCTACGGGCATGACTTCGATGCGGGCCTGGCGGACGCCGAACGTGGGGCGGCCTGGGCTTTAGCGAAGCTGTGCGAAGACAATATCTATTGGTCGATGATCTCAGAGCGCTGGATGATCGATGCGAACTTCAACGCGGGTCCGCGCGTGTTTTTCGCATCGATTCCAACGCCGCTGCGGTACATGGTGATGAACCTTGTGCGCAAGCAAGTGAAGCGCGATCTATGGGGGCAGGGCTTCGGGCGGCACAGCCGGGAAGAGATCGTTCGGCTCGGCAATAAGGGGATTGACGCAATTTCCCAGGTCCTTTGTGACAAGCCCTACGTTATGGGCGACGCGTGTACCGCGGCAGACGCCAGCGCATTCAGCACGGTCGCGGGCGTGCTTTGTGAGACCTTCGACACGGCGATGCTCGGCCACGCGAAAAGCAAACCCAACCTGGTCGCCTACCGCGACCGCTGCATGGCCAGGTGGTTCCCGGAGTTTGAGGTGTAATTGGTTCAGTGTGCGCTGTTGGGTCGGTCATCCCGATGGCTTTCACCGGGATGACCAGTCCTGCATCAACCTATCTGGGCTAGCGCCTGATCGAGGTCGGCGATGATATCGGCCTTGTCCTCGATGCCGACCGACAGGCGGACAACGTCGGGGCCGGCGCCGGCGGCAACGCGCTGCTCATCGGTGAGCTGGCGGTGAGTGGTGGAGGCGGGGTGAATTACGAGACTGCGCGTGTCACCAATGTTGGCCAAATGTGAGAACAGGTTGAGGCTGGAGACAAGCTTCACGCCTGCTTTGTAGCCTCCCTTCAAGCCAAACGTGAACACGGCGCCCGCACCCTTCGGGCAGATCGTCTGCTGAATGGCGTGGTTGGGGTTCGTCGGCAGTCCGGCGTAGTTGACCCAGTCGACCGCTGGATGCTGTTCCAGCCAGGCGGCGACGGCGGCCGTGTTCTCGCAATGACGCTGCATTCTGAGCGGAAGCGTCTCGATGCCGTTGAGCAGCAGGAAAGAGTTCATCGGTGAGATGGCCGGGCCGATATCGCGCAGGCCCATGACGCGGCATGCAATGGCAAATGCGAAATCACCAAAGGTCTCGGCGAGCTTCATGCCGCCGTAGGATGCGTTGGGCTCGACCATCGTGCTGTAGCGGTGCTTGGCGTTGATCCAATCGAAAGTACCGCAATCGACGATCACCCCGCCGATTGAGTTGCCGTGACCACCCATGAATTTGGTCAGCGAATGGACGATAATGTCGGCGCCGAAATCCTTGGGCCGGCACAGGTACGGCGTGGCCAGCGTGTTATCGACAATGAACGGGACACCGGCCTGCTTGGCAATCGCGCCAATGGCTGGAAGGTCCATGACGATGCCGCCGGGATTGGCGATCGACTCGCAAAAAATCGCCTTGGTTTTGTCCGTCACGGCGGCGGCAATGCTCTCAGGGTTCGTGCCGTCGGCCCATCTGACGCGCCAGTCGAACTTCTTGAAGGCGTGATTGAACTGGTTGACTGAGCCGCCATAGAGCTGGCGGGCAGCAACGAATTCATCACCTGGTTCGAGCAGTGTATGGAAAACAAGGAACTGGGCGGCGTGACCAGAGGCGACCGCCAAGGCGGCGGTGCCGTCTTCCAGCGCGGCGACGCGCGACTCAAGAACCGCATTTGTCGGGTTCATGATGCGCGTGTAGATGTTGCCAAACACCTCTAGATTAAACAGAGCGGCAGCGTGATCGGCGTCGTTGAAGACGTAGGACGTCGTTTGGTAGATAGGTGTCGCGCGGGCCCCTGTTGCGGCGTCGGGTGCCGCACCGGCATGTATAGCGAGCGTTGAAAACTGCGGTGTACTTGGTGTTCCGGTGTCCGACATCGTGGCCCTCCTAGTGACGTTTCTTCGCGTCACGATAGGTCTCGGAGGGCGCTCCGGAAACCGGAAATCTCGATAGATCCGCCTAAATGATCAGGCCGGACGCTAGGTCGCAGGCTGACTGTATGGAGGCGGCCCGCTATGCTGGACCGCGTCCCCCAGGAATGCTTATGCCTTGGCGAACTCGCGCGCAGCACCGCATTTCCATTTCGCAATGCGCCACTTGGGATGTCCGGCCGCCCAGCGCGAAATGGCAACCTGGCCACGCATCATGCACTGCTGCGGTGTAACCTTATCACCCATGTAATTCAGATTAATGTCTTTGCAGGTCCCAGGATTTGAAACGAGGCATACAGAAAGAACAATTTCAATCATGATCGTCTCCAAGTTATTATTTCGTCCCGCATTGTTGTGCGGCCCGATATGACTTGGGCGACCCTGGATCTTTTCTTTTCTTCAACTTTTGATTCGAAGGTAAGTGAGTCGAAATGCCTCCATCAAGTTTGATTATTGCACAGGCAATGTAAGTAATTTGTGCAGCGCAACACTAGTCGCACAGGTTTTCAGCGCACCTCAAATCCGTCGACCTGAGAGATTCCGGGCTCGGCCACGCGTGCACAGCAACACGAACACCCGTCGAAATGATTAATTATAATGCATTGCGGCACGCTGTCGCCTTGACGGGCAGGGTATTTGGCAACTGCAACGTTGCTGTCAAGACACGGTTTCAGCGGCCCGGGGCAACTGTGAAACTCTGAAATCCAAGCGGAACGACCAAAACGACAGTTGGAGTCTGACAGGGCGCCTGTTCAATCCAGTTCGATTACTGACATCACCTTGAAGGTCCGCAAGACCCCGTCGTGCTCCAGGATCGAGACATACTCGCCGGGCTTGAAGACGTGCTCTCCCAGGCGATAACCCGCCTCATCACTGTCGGCGTCACCGTGGATGTCGTAGTGGAAGGCCCATTGACCGCCGCGCTTTCGAACGATGTGACCGACCTCGTCGCGTTCGCCTTCCCAGAAGCGTTTCACACGGCAACGGTCCTTGGCCTTGCGCCAATCCTTCTCAAGGATGCGTCCTTCATCGTCCAGCGGCGCGATGAAGTCATAACCTCGCCCACGGCTTCCTTCGGGGTGGTCGGGGTCTCGCGCCAGCTCAAGGCGTACACGTCTCATGCTTGGCAGAAGTGGCGTCATGGCGTCTCCGGTGCTTCGTATTCGTAGATTGCTTTCGGGAATCTCATCAATGAGACAGAAGGAGGGGTACGGTGCTGTCGTTGGTCATATCACGGGTGACGCCACCAAAGACAAACTCCCGGAACCGAGAATGGCCGTAGGCGCCCATAACCAGGAGTTCGGTCTTGTTCTGGATGGCCGCATCGAGAAGCGTCTTGGCGACACTCTCTTTACCCTGCTCAAGGTGGGTGACCGCGGTGGTGATCTCATGACGTGCCAGCGCCGCTGCGAGCGTGGCTGCAGGCGTGCCGAGTTTGCGCGGTCCGCCATCAATTGTAACGGTGAAAATCACCACCTCCTTCGCCGCAGTGAGGAAGGGCAGGGCGTCATAAACAGCACGGGTCGATTCTCGAGCACTGTTCCAGGCAATCGCGACTTTGTCGATTTGCTGCGGGGCTTGACCGTCACGGGGGACCAAGAACACCGGCCGGCCGCTTTCGAGCGCCAGCCGCTCGGGAAAATCGAGCACCGGGCCGAGTTCCCATTCGGGATCACGCTGAGCGGCTATAATCAAATCGGCCGCGCGAGCCTGATCCATGACGGCGCCAACAAGATCGCCGCTGAGACCGCGCACCTGCACCCATTCGGCTACAAAGGGCGCTTCCCGCGTGGCGTCCTCAAAGGCCTCTTTAAGCTCGTCCTCGGCCTGGCGGGCCGCCTCCAGCATCTCTTCAATGACGGTGGAGCTATAGGGAATTGCAAGAGGCGGAATAGGTGGTGTCGCGGAAAACGCGGCCATCCCGATCAGATGCGCGCCATGCCGGCGTGCCAGCGCGCAGGCTGCTTCAAGGAGCCGCGGTGCGGCCTGGCGGCGGGTCATGTGGAGCAGTATTGTTTTGATCTGCATGAGGGCTAATCCGTGGTTCGGGCGGCCGTCAAACTGGGGAAACAATGCATAACATAAAGAATGCGCTTCCTTTGCCGGGGGGTTCTTTGACAAACATCAACGTTGCGTTCGGTGGAACAGGGCCACAGTCAACTTCAGCCCGTGATCCCTAAAGGAGCATCAATGTCTCGTTCGTCTTCAAAGCCTGCGCTGATCGCGTTCACCGGCGTTGCCGCCGCCGCTGTCGGTTTGACCAGCATCGCACCTGACGCGAAATCGGCTGCCGTCGAACTTAGCACCGCTCAACAGACGCTGCTGAGGTCACAGCTCAATGAAAACTACCACTGCGAACTTGGAGAAATCCTGTTTTCCCGCGAGATTGAGGTTGGCGGTGGAAAGAAGCTGGAGGGCCGCATTCGCTGCCGCGATCAACGCGAAATCGATTTTTCGCAGTCGAGCCCGAACCAACGCTTCCAGCTGCGCCTGTGTCAACCAGTGGTCTGCTGAGGCCAACCGGGTCGACGCCTGCCGGGCATCGAATGGCTCACACACCGGCGCAACGGCCGGCGACGCGGGCTTCGCTTACAGAATGATGGCTGGGCCCTTGCATCGGGCTCGGCAGGGAATGCATATAGAGCAGGCTGCCCCAATCCATTCTTGTGCGCGTCCTCTGGTCCATGAAATTTGATCCCAAGTCCTGCCAATGCACCGTGTTCGAAGCTCTGCTCGATGCCCGCGAGCGGTTTGGCGGCAGCAAAATCGCGATAGAGGACGCGGACAAACAAAAGCTTGATTACAACAAGCTTTTGCTCGGCAGCCTGGTTTTGGGAGGGCGACTGACTGCGGGTACGCAGCGGGGCGAGACGATTGGCGTCTTACTGCCCAACGTGGCAGGCCTGGCTGTAACCTTCTTCGCTCTTAACGCATATGGGCGCGTGCCGGCTCTTTTGAATTTCACGGCGGGGTTACGCAATATCGTTTCGGCAGCCAAAACGACGCTGCTTCATACTGTGGTTACGGCGCGGCGGTTTGTAGACGCGGCCAAGCTGGAGCCCGTGATCGCGGCGCTCGAAAAAACGGAAATCACACCGGGGCATCGGATCAAGATCATTTATCTGGAAGACGTCCGAAAACAGATCGGCGCCCTGGAAAAGATCAAGGGGCTTGCGCGCTCCAAATACGCCCGCCGTTTTCACCGCAGCCAACAGATGACGCCCGATAGCCCGGCCGTCGTTCTGTTTACTTCGGGAACCGAAGGTCAGCCCAAGGGTGTTGTGCTCACCAACCGGAACATTGTCACCAATGCGCGGCAGATGTTCGCCCATGCCGACGGCGCCTTCTCGTCGAAGGATATCGTCTTCAACCCACTGCCAATGTTCCATTCCTTCGGCCTTACCGCCGGAACGGTGATGCCGGTGCTCAACGGCATGCAGGTTCTGCTCTATCCGACACCGCTGCACTATCGTCAGATCCCCAAACTGATCCGGGAGAAGAATGCCTCGGTGTTGTTCGCCACTGATACGTTCCTAGCTGGTTACGCGCGCGCGGCTGATAATGACGACCTAGCCAGCATGAGGTTCGTGGTTGCCGGTGCGGAACGCGTGAAGGACCAGACCCGGGAGCTCTGGAAGGCAATCGGCACGGAAATCCTGGAAGGCTACGGGGCAACTGAATGTGCGCCGGTCATCGCCTGCAACCTTCCTGGCAGCAATCACTCCGGTACGGTCGGGTGTGCCTTGCCAGGGATGGAACTGGCTATCGAACCCGTCCCGGGAATCGTCACCGGCGGGAGACTGAAGATACGGGGGCCGAACGTGATGGCGGGCTATGTCATGGCCGACAAGCCCGGGGTTGTCGTTCCGCCAACAAATGGCTGGCATGATACCGGTGACATTGTTGAGATCGATGACGAAGGCTACATATCGATCAAAGGTCGGGCTAAGCGGTTCGCAAAAATTGGCGGAGAAATGGTGTCTCTTGCAGCTGTCGAAACACTGGCTGCAAATGCCTGGCCCGAGGGACAGCACGTCGTCGTCAATCTGCTGGATGCGCGAAAGGGCGAGCAGCTGATTCTGGTTACAGACACCGCCGGAGCCGACAAAGATATCCTGCTTAAACACGCGCGAGAGCAAGGCTTTCCAGAACTGTGGGTGCCAAAGCATATTCTTGTGGTCAACAACATCCCTGTAATGGGGTCAGGCAAAGTGGATCTGCCCGCGACCACCGCGCTCGTCAAACAATCCCGGCCTTTGCTCTAGAGCAGTTCAGAGCGTGTTGTCAGAGCCACGCCGAAACCAGTAATTCAGTTGTTCTCAGCTTCGTCTTGACCTGGATCAATTCCTCGCGCAAGCACGAGTGGGGGGAAGGTTCACAGGACCCAAAAACCGGCCAACGCACATGCGGGCTGCGATGGGGTTTGTGAGTTCCTGGTCGTTCGCATCTGGGGAATCAAGCCAATATGACAGTCGGTGAGCTGGAAGCCGCGAGTCCTGCGCAGCAGTCGCGCGTCACGCCCATGTGGTTTTTCAAGCGCCTCGTTTTGGGGATCTTGATCTTGGTCGTTTCGCTCGGCGGGCTTGCTTGGCTGATGCATACCGCTATTGACCCTGGTACGGGGCCAGGGCCGGAGTCTCTGCTTGATGTGATGGGCCGCCTGGCAGCGCAGTTTTAAGGGCCAACTGAGTTGCGTGCGATGAAGTCGGAGGGGGCGCGTAACGCGCACCCCTTTTTTGTTTACTGTTTGCCGGACCAGCGAACGGCGCATACCGTTTTGGCTGTGATCAGCAGCAGGTTGACTTTGCCGGCTCGACAGCTGCAATCGTCGCCTCGCCGTAAGCCATCTTGAAGGGATCCTTAGCGCCACCTCCTGGGAACAAACCGTAGTGCCGCCTGCAATTCCCAATCAATTCGAAATGCTGCCGGAGGCGCGAAGCCGCGAGAATTTTGTGCGTGTTGCCGCTGACGGGAACAACCTGACCACGCGGAAAGGCGCGGTGAGCGTCAAGGTGAAATACGTCGTCGTGGTTCGCTATCCCGCCAAGATAAATCGCGGTCTGCCCGTAGTTCTCGCACCCCTCCTCCACTGCATCAATCTTGAAGAGCCGGTAGGTGGCGGACACAAATCGGGCTGCTCCAATCTTGTCGATAATTGAGGGGTCATGGACTTCGAGGAGGCGAGCGGAAACCAATCTGGGGTCCATGAAGCCGCTCTGCCTGGCAATTTGAAGGAAGTCGTTCCAATACAGGGCACCGCCAAGACACTCGCCAAGCAGAACTGGGTCCTGTTTGATTTCCTCGTCCAAGCGGCGGTCGGCGTAGACATCGGCAAAGTAGATTTCGCCTCCAGGTTTGAGCAAGTCGTGCGCTCCGCGAAGGACCGCACTCTTATCGGGTGAGAGATTGACGACGCAGTTTGACACGACCAGATCAAAGCTTGCCGGCTTCAGATCCAGCTCCGGTAGCTTCTCGATGTAACCTTTGAGGAAGTGTGTGTTGGCGCTCGCATAACCAAACCGGTCCCGATGCCATTCAACGTGCTTTTCAGCAACCGACAATTGCTCGTCGGTCATGTCGACACCGACAACATCGCCGCTGGCACCCACTAACTGCGCCAACGCGTAGACGTCGCGTCCACTGCCGCAGCCAAGATCCAGAACGCGGGTTCCTTCGACGGCCTCTGGCAACACCAATCCACAGCCGTAGAACTTTGCAAGCACCTCATCGTGAACCTTGGAAAGCGCCTGTTTTAGATAGTCGGGCATCCCGGCGGATGTGCAACAGGCATCAGTCTTGAGATCAGCGCTCGTCTGCAGGACTTTGCCGTAATAGTCACGAACGGCTTCGATACTCATTGCATTCCTCACAAGTGTTTCACGGTGCGGATTGGGGGTACAGAAGTCCCTTAGTCGTCTGTTTCAACGCCTTGTGCATTGACCTTGCCGGTGCGTCCACTCATTTGTGCGCTGCACGTACTGAACAGGTGTTTTCGACAGCCTTTTACAGTTGTTTTCGAGCTGGCTTGATCGACTCTCGAGGTGTCACATATGATCGTGACGATCACGTGCCGAACAAGGCCGAGCAACAAACCAAACGGTGGGCTCTCTATGTCAGCTCCGCATAAGAACTTTCCGGAGTTCTATATTACCGCGCCTCAGCCGTGTCCTTATCTGGCCGGGCGCAAGGAGCGGAAGCTTTTCACGCATCTCACCGTCGACAGGCCGATGGCGCTAATCGACAATCTGCTAAAGGGTGGTTTTCGGCGCAGTCAGAGCATCGCATACACGCCGCACTGCGATGGCTGTAATGCGTGCGTATCTGTGCGGGTCCCGGTTGATGAGTTCCAACCTGGAAGGTCCATGCGCCGCATCATTGCCCGTAATAGGGATCTTATCGCGAGTTCGGTCCCGGCGGTGGCAACGTCGGAGCAGTATGCCCTGTTTCGCCGCTACATCGACTCCCGACACAGTGATGGGGGCATGGCGGATATGACGGTCCTCGATTTCTCGGTGATGATCGAGGATAGCCCCATTGAAACATTTCTCATCGAGTACCGGTGCAAGCCTGAGGATCCGCTGTCGGAGTCGCTTCCAGTTGGCCCGCTGATGGCCGTGGCGTTGTGTGATCAACTCTCCGACGGGGTGTCGTTGGTATATAGCTTCTTTGATGCCGACGAGGAGGTGCGCAGTCTTGGCACGTATATGATCCTTGAGAGTATTGAGCGGACCCGCCGTCGGGGACTGCCGTATCTGTATCTGGGGTACTGGGTCGCTGGGTCGCAGAAGATGGATTACAAGATCCGTTTCAAGCCGCAGGAACACCTCACACCTGAAGGGTGGCGCCCAGCAGAATAGGGCGCTGTAAGGGTACCGGCGCATCGGCAGTCCGCAGTGACTGCTTCAGCTTCAAGCATTTGTGAACTGCCAATAAGAGTGGTTCGGGTTTCCTCCCGGCCAAGGCTTGGGCATGGTGCGATCGCAATAAGAAAGGCACGCGGATGGTTGCAAGCAGCACCGATTCGGAATGGCGTGCGTAGGACATTATCCATACACGATGCAGGAGATGACTCGGCGACATGCTTCCCGACCAGGGAACACACTGCAACCCCGAGAGACCAATCAACCGAAAGGCCTAAGCGTGCCGAGTTCAAGCTCCCAGAGCGCTGGAAGGGGTCTTTCAGCCCATCACGTTGCTCTCACTCAGCGCCTGAGGGATAGCCGCAAACTTTCGTTGGACCTTGCGCAGCCATTGTCGGACGAGGACCAGGTCGTACAGGCTATGGATGATGCGAGCCCGACCAAATGGCATCTGGCACATACGACGTGGTTTTATGAGGCGCTGGTCCTGCAGAACTATCTGCCGGACTACAAGGTGTTCTCGGAACAATTCAATTTTTGTTTCAACTCGTACTACGAAACACAGGGCGACCGGCATCCGCGTGCTTCGCGCGGTTTGCTGACACGGCCCAGCGCGGGGGAGGTTCGCGACTACCGCGCGCACGTAGATGACGCCTTGGCCAAACTGATGGACGATGATCGGGGCCAAAGCGCCGAAGTCGCGGAACTCGTCGAACTGGGCATCAACCACGAACAGCAGCATCAGGAATTGTTGCTTACCGACATTCTCAGCTTGTTCGCCGCGCAGCCGCTGCGGCCTGCTTATTCGACTCCCGGATTGCGTTCGCTGGCGGCCGGCGACAGGCCAGCGACGTTTATCGCCGTCGAAGGTGGTGTTGTCCGCATCGGGTATGACGGTGACGGCTTTTGCTATGATAACGAGGGTCCCTGTCACGATGAGCTTGTGCATCCGTTCAGGCTTGCCGAACGCTGCGTCACCAACGGTGAATACTTGGCCTTCATAGAGGGGGGTGGCTATGGCAATCCGCTGTGTTGGCTTGCCGATGGTTGGGCCACCGTCAAGGAACAGCGATGGAAGGCGCCAGGTTACTGGGAACACAAGGATGGCGTCTGGCATCAGATGACCCTCGGTGGCCTGCTGCCAATTGATCTTGAGGCCCCGGTCAGTCACGTCAGCTTTTATGAGGCGGAGGCGTTCGCGCGGTGGGCGGGCAAGCGCCTGCCGACGGAGTTCGAGTGGGAACTGGCAGCGCGTGGTGTAAGCGTTAGCGGGAATACTCTTGGCCGCGGCGTCTTGCGACCGTTGCCCGCAGGGGAACGGGATGGCCGGACGCCTAAGCAGATGATCGGGGATGTCTGGGAGTGGACGGCCAGTGCCTACCTTCCATACCGTGGCTACAAGCCGCCGGCCGGTGCCGTCGGCGAATACAATGGAAAATTCATGTGCTCGCAGAATGTTCTAAGAGGCGCATCATGTGTCACACCAGACGGCCATAGCCGGCGGACCTACCGAAATTTTTTTTACCCTAATCAACGCTGGCAATTCATGGGCCTCCGGCTCGCGGAGGACGCATGACCTCAACTTCAAAAGCCGCCCAAAATGTAGCAGTGGTCGATCCGCGTGATCCTGCGGAACCCGCGGATCTGGAGTTTGCCAGGGAGTTGCTTCGGGGACTGCGCCGGCCGGACAAATCGATCCCGTGCCGGTTTCTTTACGACCGGCGGGGAAGCGAACTGTTCGAGCAAATTACAGAGCTGCCAGAGTATTATCCCACGCGCACCGAAACAAACATTCTGGAAACCTGCGTGGATGAGGTCCGCGGGGCGACACCAAGCGGCAGCCTGCTCGTTGAATTCGGGTCGGGTTCGAGTACGAAAACGGAAATCTTGCTTGCGGCGCTCGACCGGTTGGCAGGTTATGTCGCCATCGACATCAGCCCGTCCGCTCTGGAGGAGGCTAAAGAGCGCCTTGCAGCTCGGTTTCCGGAGCTGGCGGTGTTTCCTGTGGTTGGCGATTTTTCCACGAGTGTGGAGTTGCCGACGGAATTTGCCGGGACACCGAGACTTGGCTTCTTTCCTGGATCAACGATTGGCAATCTGAAACCTTCAGACGCCGTGGGCCTTCTTGCCAACATGCGCGAGATCCTCGGAGCTTCGTGCCGACTCGTCATCGGTGTGGACTTGCGAAAGGATCGCGACATTCTGCTGGCAGCCTACGACGATCCACAGGGTGTAACGGCGGCGTTCAATCTCAACTTGCTGGCGCGGGCCAACCGCGATCTCAAAACGAACTTCGATCTGAACAAGTTCGAGCACCTGGCCACTTGCGACTCCGATCTTGGGCGGGTTGACATGAATCTCGTCAGCAAATCAGATCAGATGGTCTGCGTACTCGGACACGAGATCGCTCTTTCAAAGGGCGAGCTGATCCATACTGAGCACTCGCACAAATACGATATCGAAGGTTTCCGGGAGTTGGCGCGGCAGGCCGGCTGGACGCCCAACCGGTTCTGGACCGATGAGAAGGCGCGGTTCAGCGTGCACGAGTTGCATAATCCCACATAGGTCCATCCGTTTACGGCAAAGACTTAACCGGAGAGGTGGCTTGCCAAAAAACCGACAGGAACGAGGTGACGGCGAAGGAAAGTACGCGCTAGTCTCTGTCGGCATTGATAGCCACAGCAGCCGCCGGACAAATGATGAGAACAGAAACGCCGCGCGCGATCCGACTGGAAGATTACCGTCCCCCGGATTTTTTTATTGATTCAGTTGACCTCAACATCTCGCTGCATCCCACCGATACCATCGTCCGGGCCAAGCTTAAGGTGCGGGCCAATCCGAACGCGAAGCGCAAGCCCAAGCAGCTGCGTCTGGACGGTGAGCACATCGGCCTGGAAAGCCTGCGGATCAACAAAAAGGAACTGGAGAGAGGGTCGTTTCGAGCGACAAAGAGCGGGCTGACGATCTCCAATCCGCCGGGCGACCGCTTCGAGCTTGATATCACAACGCGGATCAATCCCGAGGCCAACAAGGCCTTGCAGGGGCTCTACCGCTCGCGCGGCGTTTACTGCACGCAATGCGAGGCGGAGGGTTTCCGACGCATCACCTATTTCCTCGATCGGCCGGACGTGTTGTCGACGTACCGCGTGCGCCTCGAAGCCGACCTCCACGAAGCCCCCGTTCTGCTGGCCAACGGCAACCTCTTGGAGCGTGGTACGCTACAGGGCGGCCGGCGGCACTACGCCATCTGGTATGATCCGCATCCCAAGCCTTGTTACTTGTTCGCTATGGTCGGCGGGGATCTTGGGTCCATCGCATCTAGCTTCAAAACAATGAGCGGCCGTGATGTGGCGCTCACCATTTATGTCGAGCACGGCAAAGAGCAGCGCGCCGCATGGGCGATGGATGCATTAAAACGATCCATGCGCTGGGATGAAGAGAAGTTCGGCCGAGAATACGATCTTGAAGTCTTCAACATCGTCGCGGTTTCCGACTTCAACATGGGCGCCATGGAAAACAAGGGCCTCAATATCTTCAACGACCGGCTCATTCTCGCATCTCCCGACACGGCCACCGACACGACGTATGCCGCCATCGAGAGCGTGGTCGCGCATGAGTATTTTCACAACTGGACCGGAAACAGGATCACCTGCCGCGACTGGTTCCAGCTTTGCCTCAAAGAGGGGCTGACGGTGTTTCGAGACCAGGAGTTCTCGGCTGACGAGCGCTCGCGCGTGGTGCAGCGCATCGGCGATGTGCGCCAGCTGAAGGCGATCCAGTTCACGGAGGACGCCGGACCACTGGCGCACCCGGTGCGGCCACGCAGCTATATTGAGATCAACAACTTCTACACGGCGACGGTCTACGAAAAAGGCGCGGAAGTCGTGCGGATGCTGCAGACCCTGCTCGGACATGGAGATTTTCGGCGCGGTATGGACCTATATTTCGAGCGCCATGATGGGGATGCGGCGACCATTGAGGAATTCCTCGCGTGTTTCTCGGAAACCTCAGATGTCGACCTTGGTCAATTCAGCCTCTGGTATGACCAGTCCGGAACACCGGGTCTCAAGGCAGCGTTTTCTTATGACCGGCGCACGCAAACCGCGAAACTGACCGTCGAGCAGACGATGCCGCCGACGCCGGGCCAACCCAAGAAAGAACCCATGCTAATTCCGATCCGGCTGGGGCTTGTTGGTAAGAGCGGCGATTTTCCTCTTGAACTCAAGGACGGCTCCAGGCCTTCGGGCGGCCTTCTCCACCTGAACAAGAAGCGCCAGACATTTTCCTTTGTGAATATCCCTGAGCGACCGGTCCCGTCCCTGTTGCGGGGCTTTTCGGCGCCGGTAAACCTGGCCATTGATCTCAGCGACAAGGACCTTGAGTTCCTGCTGGCTAAAGACAGCGACCCGTTCAATCGCTGGCAGGCGGCAAACACCTTCGCGACGCGGATCATTTTACGGCGCGTCGAGAGCCTGGCCGAGGGCAAGCGGCCGGCTAGCGGACAAGGGCTGGCGCGGGCCCTGGGCCATGCGCTCAGCGATGACACACTGGATTGGGCGTTCCGGGCCGAGCTGATGCAGTTGCCAAGTGAGAACGATATCGCCCGAGAGCTTGGCCGCAACGTCAATCCCGATCACATCCATACCGCGCAAAAGGCGTTGTCGAGCCTTCTCGCGCGGCGGCTGGAGGGGCAGCTTCTTGATGTGCATGGCTCGCTTGCCGGCAAGGGACGATTTTCTCCAGACGCAGAAAACGCCGGACGCCGTGCGGCCCGCAACGCAGCTCTTACCCTTTTGATGAGCCGTGGCCGAAAGGTGGACCTTGAGCTGGCAGCAGAGCACTACTTCTCGGCAACAACCATGACCGAGGCCGCGCATGCAATGTCGCTGCTGGCGGGTTCCAGTGGCGTACAGCGCGAGGCTGTGCTCGAAAATTTCTATGAGCGCTGGAAGGGTGATCACGTGGTGATCGACACCTGGTTCGCGGCGCAGGCTGTGTCGCCGAGGGCCAGCGTTATCGATGATATCGAGAGGCTTATGTTGCATAAGCCTTTCGATATAACGGTCCCCAACAAGGTGCGCGCGCTGATCGGAAACTTCGTGTTGCGGAACCCCGTTCAATTCAATCGCCAGGATGGAAAGGGGTACCGGTTTGTCGTTGACCAGGTGCTGGCTATCGACAAATTCAATCCGCAGATCGCGGCGCGCCTGCTTAACGGCCTGAGAAGTTGGCGTATGCTGGAACCTGTTCGCCGAAAGGCAGCGAAAAAGGCCCTTGAGAGACTGACCGGTCAGAATTCGATTTCGCGGGACACGAGCGAGATTGTGGCTCGGATTCTGCAGGACTGATTCTTCGAAGATCGTTTTTTCTTTATCTGATTTAATCTCCTCGACACGAAGCGGCGAAGCATCGACACTGATCCTGCGATTCGTTGGCGGGGGTGTTTACGAATCGACTCGGGCGGGGCATTTCGTTAAAAAGAAAATCGGGGGCGAGGGTATGGAGGGGACTTTGTCCGCCAGACCAGGGGGTGTTGTTGTGTCGGCTGACGGGCGGTGCGTCCGGCATGCCGGGCCTAACATTCAAGGTCGAACGGCAGTTTTGAAACCCCGGATTGGCCTCATCCCAACAGGTGCCGCCATGTTTGCCTCTCTGGCTGCAGCGGCACATTTTGTTGAGCCCATCCCGTCGACTTTAACGCCTGTTTGTGCGGCTATCTCGGCATTGATCGTCGGATTCATATGGCGGTCGCGATGCATGGATGCCCAGGAGGCGGCGGAGACACCTGCCGTTCAACCTATCGCGCACGAGGGCGATGGTGGGTCTTCGATAGCCTGGTCGAGGGGCGCGCAAGCGCAGCCCAATCCGCAACTTGCTGCAGAGTTGGCCCAGGCTGCCGCGCTTGCACAGCTCACCGCGAGGATCTCTCATGAATTGCGTACACCGCTTAATGCGGTTATCGGCTTTTCAGAGCTGATGTCGCGGGAAACGTTCGGACCGCTAGGATCACAACGCTACCAGAACTATGCAGAGCATATACTGGCGTGTGGCCAGACATTGCTGAAGTCGGCGGAGGATACTTTGGCGATCACGTCGGCGCTCGCTGAACCGGTGCCGGTCGTTGGGGCGGCTTCCCAACCTGTGTTGCTTGACAAACTGCTTTCAGAGGCGCGCGACAGTCTTTCATCGCAGTCTCTTCAAAAAGAGCTTCCGATTGAATGGGAGGTTCCTGAACAGATTGAGCTTTGTGGAGATTTCCGCGTGCTCCGCCAGGTGGTGGTCAATCTGATGCAGGAGGCCGTGAGCCAGTCTTGTGAGGGGATGCCGGTTTACGTCCGGGGTGCACTTGAGGGGCACACTGTGAGGCTCGAGTTCGCCGGATACCAAGGGCCTCATGGCAACGACGTCAGTGACAGCCTTGCCGTCAGCGTGGCTCGGGCTCTGCTCGAACTGCACGGAATGTGCCTTGAGACGCAGCTAGATGAGGCAGGATGCTGGCGCGCGGTGGTCGTTCTTGACCGCGCGCTACAGCAAGACTTCTTCGGCACCGGTCGCGCACTTGCTGCTTGATCCTTTCTGCGGGTTCGCTGTTTTCCAAAGCCGCCCGCTTTCTACCTCAAAATCTCATCGTAGGCTTTTGCGACGCCTGCAAGGCTCTCCTGCAGGCGCCGCTCCATCGCTTCAAAGGTTGGTGCTTCACCGGCGCGGGCCAGCAGCTCGCGCATACCGAGGGGCGCGGTCTCGGGCTTGAACGGGCCTTCGCTGCAGATCCTCATGATCTGTGTGAGATCACTCAACAGCCTTCCAGAAGGCAGTAATACTTCTGCATGGGCGGGGCTGAGCAGGCCTTTGTCGCGCAGACGCCGAAGCGCCCCGAGTGTAGATGTCTCTAATACGTCGGGATGTTCGGCGGCATGGACCAGCTGCAGGAACTGGGCAATGAACTCCAGATCAATGAGGCCGCCACGCACCTGCTTGATGTCCCAGTGGTTGGTCGTGCCCTTGTCGGCGGCGATGCGCTCACGCATTTCCCGTACTTCTGCGGCAATCTTGGTGCGGTCTCGTGGTTGTGTCAGGCAATCGCGAATCGCGGCATCCACCTCGTCACTTAGGTGCTGTGGACCAGCGACCACCCGGGCGCGGGTCAGAGCCATATGTTCCCAGGTCCAGGCTTCATTTGATTGGTAGTCGCGGAAACTCTTCAATCGCGTGGCGACGGGTCCCTGCAGGCCCGAAGGGCGCAGGCGCATGTCGACGTCATATAGCGCGCCTTCCGATGTCGGTGCGCTGAGCGCGCTGATCAGGCGCTGCGTCAGCCTTGCATAGTACTGGGCGGGGGCAAGAGGACGCTTACCGTCGGATTCGATGGCCCCTTGTTCGAAGTCGTAAATTACGATGAGGTCGAGATCGGAGCCAGCGCTCATTTCTCGGCTGCCGAGCTTGCCCATGCCGAGCACCACGGCGGCTCCGCCGGGAACTTCGCCGTGTCGGGTAGAGAGCTCGCGTGTAACGGCGTCGAGCAAGGCCTCAATCAGGCTCTCCGCAATGCGGGCGTAAGCCTCGCCGGCGCGACTTGCGTCAATTGTACCGGAGAGCACCCGGACACCGACCAGGAACCACTGCTCGCTGCCGACGATGCGGGCGCGGTCGAGCAGCTCCTGAAAATCCTCGGCACACTTGAGTTCCTCGCGGATGATATCATCCAATTCAACGGTGCCGGGGAGGGTCTCAAACGTGCGTGGGTCGATCACGGCGTCGAGCAGACGACGGCGGCGCGACAGGATGCGTGCCAAACGCGGTGCGGTGCCCATAATGTCGGCGACAAGACGCAGCAGGTTCGGATTGGCCCGTAATAATGAAAACAGTTGGATGCCCGCCGGTAGATCGGACACAAAGCGATCAAAGGCGGCAATGGCGGCGTCGGGATCGGCGGTGTCGGCAAGGGCTTCGATGAGGAATGGCTGCACCTCGGTCAGCCGTTCCTGGGAGCGCGGCGAACGAACCGCGGCATACCGCCCATGATGCCAACCTCTAACGATCTCGATAACGGTGCTGGGCTGCGTGTAGCCCATTCCGCGCAGCGCAGCCACTGTGTCGGGATCATCATCGCTGCCGGCAAAAACCAAGTTCTGACCGCGGGTGGTCAGCTCGGGCATGTCTTCGAAGAGCGCAGCGTAATGGCCCTGCACGGTCTGCAGAACCGGGAGGAGCGCTTCGGAAAACGCCTTGGTGCCCGCGTATCCGGCGAAGCGGGCAAAGGCCTCAAGGCGCTCGGGATCAGATGGGATCGAGTGGGTCTGCTCGTCGGCGACCATCTGGATGCGGTGTTCCATCTGGCGCAAGAAGCAATAGGCCTGTTGGAGCTCATCGCGCACCGCCGGTTCGATCCATTCCCGGTCGGCGAGGATATCCAATGTCTCGAGAGTACGCCGAAGTCGCAAGGCGGGCTGGCGGCCACCAGCGATCAACTGCTGCGTTTGCACGAAGAATTCGATCTCGCGAATACCGCCGCGGCCGAGTTTCAGGTTGTGGCCAGCAACGCCGATACCACCAAGCTTCTTGAAGGCATGGACCTGCCGCTTCATAGCATGCACATCCGCGATCGCGGCGAAGTCGAGATAGCGACGCCAAATGAATGGTTCGAGTTCCTGCAGGATGTCCTCACCGGCGGGTATGTCGCCAGCCACCGGACGGGCCTTGATGAGGGCCGCGCGTTCCCAATTCTGACCGAAACTCTCGTAGTATTGCAGGGCGGCGTCGGTTGAGATCGCGAGCTGTGTTGCGCCAGCATCGGGACGCAAGCGCAGATCGGTACGGAAAACGTAGCCGTCGGCGGTACGCTCATCGATGAGTTTCACCAGATCGCGCGTCAGCCGTACGAAGAAGGGCTGGTATTCGACGTCGTCCTTAAGCCGGGCCAGGCTGCGCTCGTAAAATACGATGAGATCAATGTCGCTGGAGTAGTTGAGCTCGCTGGCGCCATACTTGCCCATGCCAAGTACAATGTAGCCGGACCCCAGTTCCGGGGTTTCGGGTGTATCGGTGATCCAGTCGCCCTTTATGTTGGCTTGACGCAACAGATAGCGGATCGCGGTTTGAAGGGCTGCATCAGCTGTCTGGGTCAGAACTTCGGTCACCACCATTGGCTGCCAGGTGCCGCCGATATCGGCCAAGGCGGTGAGCAAGGCGACCTCGGACTTGAAGCGGCGGAGGAAACGCATCGCCTCGCGATCGGAAGTTGCATTGGCCATGTCGCGAAACAAGCTCGCCCTGAGTGCCGCGAAGTGGGCCTCGGGTTCGTTGACAAGGAGCCGCAGAAGTCTTTCCGGTTCGGTCCGGATCAGGCCGGAAAGGTAGGTCGAGCCGGCAAAGATGCCGCTGAGCAGGCTGCGGACCTGCGGAGCGTCGAATACGCCGAGGTCCTGGGCTGGTGTGTCGGGGTTAGCTTGCAGCGCGTCGATCAGCTCCTCGACGTCTGCGGCGTAGCGCGGATCGTCGGGCGTGACGGGGGCGGCTGTCAGCCTTTTATAGAGGGGGCCCTTTGCGGGAAGCTGTGCAGTTGGCGTGTCGCTCATGATTGCGCCTCGTCTCGCGTCGTTTTGTGGCCACGGGGGCCAACTCACAGCGGGAGACTGAGAACGGCCTTTAGTCCGGGTTTGTTATCTTCAAGGCGAAGCTCGCCTCCATGCAAGCGCGCTACTGCCGCAACCAAACTTAATCCCAGACCTGTCCCTGGCAAGCTGCGGCTCTTGTCGAGGCGAACGAAGCGCTCCATGGCTCGAACGCGGTCACCGGCGGAAATGCCCGGACCGTTGTCGGCGACGGTGATTTCGGCGTGATCTTGACGGCGCTGGAGACGGATCGTGACCTCCCCCGCCAACGGAATATCCCGTCCCGTACCGTCGCATGCCGGTCCGTTTTTGCGGCCATACTTGATCGCGTTATCAATGAGATTGATGACGGCCTGCCCAATCAGCTGTCTGTTGGACGTGAGCGTGACGTCGGCCAATTCGGCTACCGACAACCGGAGTCCTACTTCTTCGGCGACCGGTTCGTAGAGTTCAGCGGCATCCGAGAGGACGCGGGCCAGGGGGACGGGCGACTTGGTTTTCTCAATGGCTCCTGCCTCAAGCCGCGCGATTAGCAGCAATGCATTGAACGTCTTTATTATTTCGTCTGCGGCTTCGATCGTTTCGCCTAAGCCGGCGGTGAGTTCCCGCTGGGTCTTGGCCGTGCGCAAGGTTGCTTCGGCGCGCTGACGCAGGCGATTGAGGGGAGTTTTCAAATCGTGAGCAATATTATCCGAGACTTCCTTCAATCCGTGCATCAGGTGTTCGATCCGCGACAGCATGTCGTTGACGCTTTGCGAGAGCCGGTCGAATTCATCGCCGCTGCCCTGAAGTGGTAACCGGCCACTGAGATCGCCGTCCATGATCGTGCGTGTTGCGGACGTCAGGTGGTCGACACGAGACAGCACCGAGCGGCTTGCCAGAAAACCCAACCCCAGTCCGCCCAGCGCGATGACCGCGAAGGCAAGGAAAGCCAGCAGCCGCATCCACCAAACAAGCTCCCGTTGATCCTCGATGTCTCGAGCAACGACAAGCAGGCCGCCCGTTTTCAGCCGCACGGGAAGTCCCGCTGCGGTTCGTTCACCGGGTTCAGGACCGCGGTCATAGCGATAACTGAAAAGCCCACCCGAAGTTCCGGCGGCCAGCTCGGGCGGAAGACCTGCCAGATTGCCCGCAAGTTTTATCCCTGAGGGAGTGGCCAGATAATAGAGCCGCGAGTCGGCTTTGTTGCTGAGCCGTGTCACCGCATCGCGTAATGCATTCGTCTCGCCGAACTGAGAGGTGGCAAGAAGCGTCTCGGCTTCGGCGTTGAGAGCATCAAGGACATCTGCGACGAAGACCCGGTTAACCTGCCAGATCGCAAGCGCGAATAACGCCGCCGTGACAACCAAGAATGCCGCAACGGCCAGCGCGCTCAATCCGAACACAGTGGTCGCAAACGTGGCGCGCGAAGGGTTATCCGTTACTTTCACGGACGACGTATCCTGCGCCTCGGACGGTATGGATGAGAGGCTTGTCGAAGGACTTGTCGATCTTGGAGCGCAAGCGTGAGACATGGACATCGATGACATTGGTCTGGGGATCAAAGTGATAGTCCCAGACGTTCTCCAGCAGCATCGTTCGTGTGACGACCTGGCCGGCGTGCTTCATCAGGTATTCCAACAACCGATATTCACGCGGTTGCAGAGTGATGGGCTCGCCAGCCCGAGTGACCGCGTGCGACAGGCGGTCTAGAACCAAGTCTCCAACGACAATCCGGGTTGACTGTTCTCCGGGTATCGTGCGCCGGGACAGCGCTTCGACACGCGCCAGTAACTCAGCGTAGGCATACGGCTTTGTCAGGTAATCGTCGCCGCCGGCCTTGAGGCCCTTGACGCGATCGTCTACTTCGCCGAGCGCGGATAGCACCAGGACGGGCGTCTGATTGCCCTCCTTGCGCAGCGTATGGATGATTGAGAGGCCATCCAGCTCGGGCAACATGCGATCAATTAGAAGGACATCGAACGCGCCTTCCCTGGCCAGTTCCAATCCGGTGATCCCATCGGCGGCCCATTCGGCGTTATGGCCGCTCTCCTTCAGGGCCTTGGTGAGAAAGCTCGCCGTTTCGGGGTCGTCCTCGACGAGGAGTACGCGCATTGCCTGGCCTCAAGTTTCCTTGTTCTTGCATACCGGTCCGGCACATTAGAATTCACCGGGACCGGGCGATCGGCCTGGGCAGTACGACTGCCTCAGACCAAAGGGGGCGGCCCGCATTAACGTCAGACCCCCCCCTTTACTTGGTACCACATTCAGTGATCGCAACCCAGTCGGATCACTCTTTCTTCAGTCGGACAGCGACGAAGCGCTTGTTGTTGCCCGACTTGATGTGCAGCAGTACGGCGCCGCGGTCGCGTTTGATTGCCTTCTTGACGCCTTTGACAACGTCATCGGTTGCTTCGACCTCCACGCCTTGTACTTCCAAGACGATGTCACCGGCTTTAAGTCCCTTCTTGGCGGCATCCGAATCTGCATCGACGCTGGCGATAACCACGCCACCCTCTTTGCTTGACTTGCCCGGCTTCAGCGACAGGCCAAGCTGCTGCAGCTCGGTCACCTTAGGCGCAAGTGGCTTACCTTCGCGCAGGGCGGCCAATTCGATACTCGAAGATGGGAAGCGACCCAATTCGACGTCGATCAACTTTTTGTCGTTGTCGCGCCAGATGCCGACCGCAACTTTTGCGCCTGGCGAGTACCCTGCGATCTTGCGGGCAAGGTCACGGCTGTCTTTAATCGTTGAGCCGTCGACCGTCAAAATCGCGTCCTGAGCCAACAAGCCTGCACCTTCTGCAGGACCCTCAGGTGTCACGTCGGAAACGAGCGCTCCTTTGGGAATCTCGAGGCCAAGACTGGCGGCGGTGTCTTCATCGATATTCTGGATCTTCACGCCGAGCCAACCGCGACTGACGGTGCCGTCACGCCTAAGCTGCTCGATCACCTCAACGGCGGTGATGGCTGGGACGGCAAATGCAATGCCGACGTTACCACCCGATGGGCTGTAGATCGCAGTGTTGACGCCAACAACCTCACCCTTGAGGTTGAACGTGGGGCCACCTGAGTTTCCGCGGTTCACAGCGGCATCGATCTGCATGTAGTCATAAGGGCCAGAACCGATATCGCGGCCCTGGGCAGAGATGATGCCAGCGGTCACAGTGCCGCCAAGACCAAACGGGTTGCCAACCGCAAGCACCCAGTCGCCGACGCGCACTTTGCCGCTGGAGAATTTGACAAACGGGAATGCTTCACCATCGGCGTCCTTGATCTTTAGGAGCGCTAGGTCTGTGCGCGGATCAGCGCCGACCAGTTCCGCATCGTACTTGCGATCTTTGTCGAAGCGCACCTGAATTTCAGAGGCGTTGTCGATCACGTGATTGTTGGTAACGATGTAGCCATCCTTGGAGATCACAAAGCCTGAGCCTTGCGCCAGCGAGGGACGGGCCGGACCGCGACCTTGAGGGTTGTTCCGGAACTCCTTCGGCAGATTATCGAAGAATTTCTTCAACGGGTGGTCGTCGGGGATGTCAGGCATTCCAGGAATCTTCGGTCCGCCTTTGGCCGACTTCTTACCATTCGTGACGGAAATACTAACAACGGCCGGGCGCGTCTTTTCGACGATATCGGCAAAGCTGATAGGCGCGGGACCGTAGGGGGTTTCAACGGTTTTGGCATTGTCGGGTGCATACTGCGCCTGAGCATCGCCATTCGTGCTATCGAAGGCCAGCATCAGCCCGGAGGCTGCCAGCACCGCGGCGGCCGCCGCACCACGCCGGCCCCAAGTCTGGGTCCTGGTGGGCGCGCCGGTATATCTCACCAGGGCGTCAGACGTTGCTTGCATGAATATGTCTCCTGTTCGGTCCAAAGATCAGTAACTGGAGACACTTTTAGAGAGGCGCCACTTACGACAGCATTTCTGGGAGATTAAACATTCGTAATGGAGCAGGGCGTTGGCTGGCTAGCGACCGTCATCCTTCGTCCAGGATACGCTTCAACTTGGCCTCCTCGTCCGGGGACAACGCCGCATCCGGCGATCCCACCTCGCCTGCCGCGGAGGCCGGCTTGAGCGGGGTGATAACTGACCGGGCAAGCCCGATTCCGCCAGCTAGGACCAGGAGGGGAGTGAACCACAAAAGCAATGTGTGCCAACCAAATGGGGGTTTCAGCAGAACGAACTCACCGTACCGGCTTACGATGAAATCGAGGACTTCGCCATCGCTGTCGCCATTCTTGAGGCGTTCCCGCACCAGGAGTCTGAGATCTCGGGCCAGGGGGGCATCGCTGTCATCGATCGATTGGTTCTGACAGACGAGGCAACGAAGCTCCAGTGAGAGCTGGCGTGCGCGAGTCTCTAACTTCGGGTCCTTGAGGATCTCGTCGGGTTGGACAGCAAGCGCGCCTCCGGCGCCTGCAATCAGCGAGGCGGCAGCAGCGAGGGCTCGTACCCACTGCCATTGTGTTGAAGCCTGCATCTTACCTCTCCAACTATTCGGCCGGTGCGACGGCCGCCGCGGGATTCGGCTTGCTGCGCCGAGGCGCTCCGACCCTCAATCGGCGATCGGACAGTGAGATTCCTCCAGCAATGAACATCAACAGCGCGCCAAGCCAGATAAATCGGACGAGTGGATTGAAGTACAGGCGAATGGCATAGCCGCCATCTTCCACCTGGGCGTCGCCGAGCACGGTATAGAGGTCGCCGCGCCATGAAGCGTGGATGCCTGCTTCGGAGGTCGGCTGCGGCGGGGCATCGTATACGCGCTTAGAGGGATGCAAGGTCGTGAGCGCGGCACCGTCCCGGGTCACCTCGAATGTCCCGACCTGCTCGCGGTAGTTCGGACCCCGATAGGGAGCGACGCCCTTGAAGGTCAGTTCATAGTTGGAGATGTCGACTTTATCGCCGGGCTTCATCACGAGGACCTGTTCGGTTCTGTAGGCGCTGGTTGCGACGATGCCGATGACCATCAGACCGACGCCAAAGTGCGCCAATGTCGTACCGTAGACCGAGCGCGGCAGGTTCCACAGTCTGCGAAGCACTTCCTCTCGACCGGCCGATCCTACCTTGGCCCTGAAAGCAAGCTCCTGGAGCGCGCCGACCATTACGTAAACGCCAATGGCCATCATGAGCGGGGCAAGCCAGGGACCTCTGACTGCAAGAGCCATCGTCACGACCATTGCCATGAGCCCGATCAAGGCGGCGACGATGAGCCGTTGCGCAACCCCCTGCAGATCGCCGCGTTTCCATGGCAGGAACGGGCCAAACGGCAGTGCGATCAGGAGCGGTACCATGAGCGGTATGAAAGTCATATTGAAGAACGGAGGTCCGACGGAGATTTTAGCTCCGGTCAGGCCCTCGAGGAGCAGCGGGTAGAGCGTTCCAACCAGCACCGTCGCGGTGGCCGTGGTCAATAGAACGTTGTTGAGTACCAGACTGCCTTCGCGGCTGATTGGCGCAAACAGGCCGCCCTGGCGCAGTTCTCCTGCCCGCAGAGCAAACAGCGCCAGACCACCGCCAACGAAGATCGTCATGATCAGAAGGATGGCCACACCTCGTTCAGGATCAACGGCGAAAGCATGAACTGACGTGAGGACACCGGATCGCACGAGGAAGGTGCCCATCAAAGACAAGGAGAACGTGAGGATGGCAAGCAGGATAGTCCAGACCTTCAGCGCCTCGCGCTTCTCCATCACCAGGGCTGAGTGCAACAGCGCCGTGCCTGCGAGCCAGGGCATGAATGATGCATTCTCGACAGGGTCCCAGAACCACCAGCCGCCCCAGCCCAGCTCGTAGTAGGCCCACCAGGAGCCCATGGCGATGCCCAGGGTCAGGCACATCCAGGCCGCCAGCGTCCAAGGCCTCACCCATCGGGCCCATGCCGCATTGATCCGACCCTCGATCAGGGCGGCGATGGCGAACGAAAAGGCGATCGAGAAACCAACATAGCCGGCGTAAAGAAACGGCGGGTGAAAGGCCAGTGCAGGATCCTGGAGAATTGGGTTTAGCCCGCGGCCGTCCAATGGCGGGTTCTCAAGGCGAAGAAACGGGTTGGAGGTTGCCAGCATGAAAATGCCGAATGCCAGAGCGATCGACGCCTGTACGGATAAGACGTTGGCCTTCAGGCTCTGCGGCAGTTCGTTGCCGTAAACCGCGACCGCGCCGCCGAACAAAGCCAGGATCAAGACCCAGAGCAGCAAAGAGCCTTCATGGTTCCCCCATACGCCTGATATCCGATAGATCAACGGTTTCGTCGAGTGGGAATTATTGGCGACGTTGGCGACCGAGAAATCCGATACGACATAAGCGTACGTCAGTGCGGCGAATGCGATACAGAGCAGCACGAATTGAAGGATCGCCGCGGGCTTGGCGGTGTCCATCAGTCGCGAGTCTTTCGTCATGGCGCCCCAGAACGGAACCACGGTCTGAAAAAGCGCGACGACAACCGCCAGGATCAGGGCAAAGTGACCGAATTCCACAATCATGGATGTTAAGGCCTTTATGACTATTTATTTGGTCCTGGGTGCTCGGCCCCGGGACCGAGCTTCACACCCTTCTCCTTCAATGCCGCGGCAACCTCGGGCGGCATGTAGTTCTCATCATGCTTGGCAAGTACCGTATCAGCAACAAAGTGGCCGTTGGCGTTGAGTTTACCCTCGGTCACAACGCCTTGTCCTTCGCGGAATAGGTCTGGGAGGATTCCATCGTAGGACACGGGAACGGTCTCGATCGTGTCGGTGACTGCGAACTTGACCTTAGTACCCTTGCCGCGCTCGACGGAACCATCGGCGACGAGGCCGCCTAATCGGAAGCGCTGATCAAGGTCGACCTTGCCTTCCACCACGTCCGAAGGCGTGCGGAAGAATACGATGGTGTCGCGCAGGGCGAACGCCACCATGATGGCGGCCATCGCGAGAATGCTCACGCCGGCACCGATCAAGAACCCTCTTTTCTGTTTTCGCGTCATCTTTGTCCTGAGCGATCTTACGACATGGCCCGATCACGTACCGAGGCCTAGTTCGTCGGCCAAGGCGTCGAGGCGCGCCTGCTTGTCATCATCTTTTTCAATGCTCTTTCGAGCTTCCGCAAGTGCACGATGTGCGTCGTCTTTCCGACCCAGCACCGCATAAGCACGGACGAGGCGCAACCATCCTTCGAAGTCGTCGGGATCGGCCTCAAGTTTGCTGGCGAGACGTTCGACCATCGAGTTTATGAATTCTTGCCTTTGCTCGGTGCTGAGGGTCTCGGCAGCGGCCACATCTTCCCTGGTCGGGCCTGGCGCGGGTGATGGGCTAACAGCTGGCTTGGCTGGTTGGGCCCGCGCAGTGCCGCCACGCAGAGAGGCGAGCTGCTTTAGGCGCGCGTCAACAACGTGCTTCCAGGGTGCTTCCTCGGGTGCGTCCGCTAGTACGGCCCGATAGCCGTTTTCAGCTTCTTCAAGCTTGCCCTCTTGTTCATCCGCCATTGCGAGCCAGAAACGCGCCTCGTAGTTTTTGGGTTCGAGCTCCAGTAGCCGCGCGTAGGCCTCTCGGGCCGGCTCAACAATGATGCCGTTGTTGGCCATGACAGTTGCTTCGGCAAACCCTCTCAGGCGCCTTGTCGATTCACCTTGTAGCCGGATCGCCTGAGCATAGGCGCGGGCGGCATCATCAAACCGCTGCAGCCTGAGGTATACAGGCGAGATTGCATCCCAGCCTCGCCCGTCTTCCGGCGTCTCGCGCAACTGGGCTTCGACCTTGGCGACGAGTTCGTTGATGGTGGCGTCCTTGGCAGATGACTGCAATCGTGCTGATTGCGGCATGCCTGGCATGGAGGGCGAACCGAGGCTCAAATAGATCACCAGGCTAATGAGCGGAATGCCCACCGCCGTGGCATACGCCATACCAGCAGCAGAAAACAGCCTCCCGCTTGCGCTACTCGTGACGGCGGCGCGGTCGCTGTCAGCTTGTTCAGAACGACGTATTAATCGGCGCGCCAGCTCGCTACGGGCACTCTCGGCTTCGGCCTCGTCGATCTGGCCACGGTCGCGTTCGGCATCGATTTCGGCGAGTTGGTCGCGATAGACCGCAAGGTCCGCCTCCTCCGCGGTCGCAGCATCTTCTTTGTCCGACAGCATCGGCCGTACCAAGACGGCAATGACGGCAGCAACAATCACTGCGTAAGCTATCCAGAGGATCATCGCACTCGCTTTAAGCTTTCGTTTTCCTGAACATCACTATGAAAGCCATTAGCGAAAGTTCAAGCGCAGTCGGCAGGCTGCGCTGCTTGGCCGCTTTCTCATAAAGGCGGATATGATGGTCGGAACGATCAGTTCAAGCGGCCGGCTACCCAATGTTTGACCAAGTCCCGTCAGGGTTACGGCAGGCTGTACCGCTCATGGTCTCGGGCCGGCCCTTTATATAGACGGTATGGGTGTAGTCGCGGCAATGGTTGGCGCCGCGTCTGTATGGGGTCTGCGGCACGACTTCGCCGTAACGTCCGCTGTCGGGGTTGCGCCAGGGTCGGGCGATGCCAGACCGCCCATCCTCTAGGGCGGCCATTTCGGCATCTTGGGCCAGGCGGCGGTCCTGATCGTCCAGTGACTTGCCGATGGAATGGCCTACGACACCGCCGACAAAAGCGCCTGCGACCGTCGCCAGCACCCTACCGGTGCCATTTCCCACTTGATTGCCAATAATACCGCCGGCTACTGCGCCGACTGCGGTGCCGCCATCAGCTTTCGACAGCCCTCCAGGCCCACATCCCGCCAAGGTCAATGCGGCCGCCACTGCCAGTGCTGCATAAGAGTTGCGCATCGCAACATCCCCTCGATTAGGATTGCCGATACCCCGGCTTTGCCGTTCTGTTCGCGACCGGTGTTATCGTGAGTCGATCCGATTCCCCAACCCCCAGCAAATGACTGTGATTCGGGCAAAAGTTCGGCGTGTTCTGATGCTTTGGTTGGAGCCCATGCGTTTTCAGACTTAGGCCGCGGGGAGATCAAGTTTGGCCTTGAGCCCGCCCAGTTCCGCCGTATCCAGCGTCAGCGAGCCACGGTAGGACTGCGCCAGATCGATGACAATCGAGAGCCCCAGTCCGCTGCCAGGCTTGGTCTCATCGAGGCGCAGGCCGCGCTTGCCGATGCGTGTCCGCTGATAGGCGGTCAGGCCGGGACCATCGTCTTCGATTAGAACTTGGAGCCGTCGGCGCCCTGATTGGGTTGGAGTGCTGACTGCCTTGGCTGACAGATTGACGCGCGATGTGGCCCATTTGCAGGCATTGTCGAGAAGATTGCCCAGCATTTCCTCAAGATCGTGCTTTTCGCCCTGGAACATCGCGTCGTCGGGGCAATCCACGGTGATTTTGAGGCCTTTGTCTTGGTTGATCTTGCCGAGAGCACGGACGAGGGGATCAACGACTTCACGCAGCGGCGTCACGCGGCCGATGACGGCGACCCTGGCCGCGATGCGCGCGCGCTCAAGATAGTGTTGCACCTGATCGCTCATAATCTGCGCCTGCTCTACGACTTTCTTTCCGAGTGGCCCGTCATGGCCCCGTGCCTCGTTTGTAATCACCGCCAACGGCGTTTTGAGGCCGTGTGCCAGGTTACCCACCTGGGTCCGCGCGCGCTCGACGATGTCTTCGTTGGATTGAATGAGCGCATTGATTTCATCGCGCAGCGGTTCGATTTCGGCTGGCACGGCGCCATCTAGCCGGACGGCCTCACCTGAGCGAATCTCTGCGAGCGCCTTTTCAACCCGCTGCAGCGGGGCCAAGCCAAAGTGGACCTGGAAAATCATGAGGGCCAATAGCGCGGCGCCGGCAACCGCCAGGGCCAGCGACAGCCGATTCCTGAAGGTTGACACGGAATACTCCAGCCATTCCGAAGGGCCCGCCACAACAATCGAGTAGCGAGGCTTGCCCTCCTCATGGCCCAGCGTATCCACCACCTCGACTATGCGGACGTGCTTACCGTCAGGGCCGACGTCATTGCGCCAGCGCATGTTGCTTATGGGGTCAGCGGGGTAATTGAGTTGTAGCGGCGAGGGTAGGGTTGCGGTTGCCAGTGAGGCTGAACGCAACGTCATACCGGCTTGACCGTCCAGTGGTTTGATCTGCCAGTACCAGCCCGAATGGGTCACTTCAAACAGTGGTTCATAGCGGTTTGTCGGCGTGATCGGCCGATCGGCATCAGCCAACATGCTGTCGATCGTGATCGCCGTCGCCAGCTTCTCGAGCCGAGCATCGAAGCTGGCCTGTACGTCTTCGCGATACAGCGAATAGATAAGAAAACCGGCCAACGGTAGGACAAGCACGGTCCAGGCCATGGAGGCCGCAATCAGGCGGAAGGCAATTGAATCAAGCCTCATCGTCGTCCGAGATGATGCGATAACCAAGCCCGCGGACCGTTTCTATGATCTCCGCGGGGATTTTTTTGCGCAACCGACCGATGAAAACTTCAATCGTGTTTGAATCCCGGTCGAAGTCCTGATCATATAGATGTTCGACCAATTCGGTTCGCGACACAACGCGACCCCGATGATGCATCAGGTAGGCGAGCAGACGGAACTCATGAGAGGTCAACTTGATCGGCTCACCGTCGCAGGTCACGCGCGCCGCATTCGTATCCAATCGCACTGAACCGCACTCAATCTCGCTCTTGGCATGTCCCGCTGCGCGGCGCAGCTGCGCCCTGGCACGGGCCAGGAGCTCCTCCATGTGGAATGGCTTTGCGAGATAATCATCAGCGCCCGCGTCGATACCCTGCACCTTATCGCTCCAGCGATCCCGTGCGGTGAGAATGATAACGGGAACCTTCTTATCGGAGCGGCGCCACTCCTCCAATATCGAGATGCCGTCCATCTTGGGCAGGCCGATATCCAGCACAATCAGGTCGTAGGGCTCAGTGTCACCTAGGTAGTAGCCCTCTTCCCCGTCCAATGCGCTATCGACGGCGTAGCCCGCGTCGCTCAGTGCTGCCACCAGTTGGCGATTGAGGTCAGCATCATCTTCGACAACAAGTACACGCAATTGATTGCCTCGCGGATCGACTGCTTTTTGACAATCATATACGTCAGCTTTCGCCGTGTCGCGAGGTTTTGGTTGAAGGAAATGAGTCAACTATCTGAACCTTGCGATACCCACTTCAATGCCGCGTCTGGAATCATAGATAGCGGATCTGAAGCGGCCGTTGGGGTCGCGGACGACCAAGCGGTAGATAAACTCACCGTTTCTTTGGCAAAGTTCCGTCTTCACAATGTCACCGAGTTTCTGGCGTCGGAATTGGCGTCCCAGCGCCTCAACGCTGACCAGTTCCTCGCGTGTCACGATCGCGGCGGCAGCCGACCAGTCGGCAAAACACCGGTCGTGTTTACGCTGGCCGTCGGCCTGGGTCATGGAGACTATGGGCACCGCTAACAGAAGGGCAATTGCCAGGCCGGACTTCACAGCAAGGAACATATGCGCCTTTCTTTCGTCTGCAGGACTATCCCTGCAGCATCGACATGAGATCCTATGGCTAATATCCGTCCCCTGAACGGGCTATGAATGGTTTTTACAGTCGGCTGGTGGCGCGCTCAGAGTTTGAGCGTGAGGCTGCGCCGTTACAGCGGCTGGTCCGTGCGGGCGCGGTCGTAGATGGTGATCGCGGTGCCGAAGATGTCCCTGCCCCTTGAAACCGGGCCATAATGATGCTGCCAATGGGGGGCATGCGATGGCCCAGAGGCGTTATTCGGAGAAAGACTGCCTGTAGCTGTTACGCGAGATTAACGTGCACCTAGTGTTTGGCTCAGATGAGCTTATCGTTTGCGCGTTGCCAAATCGGCGAGGCAAAGGTGGCGCAAGATTAATACGAAACCAAATCGCAGCTGGCACCCGCGGGCGCTAGCAGCCATCCGCAAAGGTCTTTAGCACTCGGGCAAGTTCACCGCCAAACCACCAAGCGAGGTCTCCTTGTATTTTGACACCATGTCCTGCCCGGTCTGACGCATGGTCTCAATACAGTTGTCGAGCGGCATGACGTGTGCCCCGTCGCCATGCAAGGCCAGCGAAGCTGCCGACACAGCCTTTATTGCACCCATACCGTTACGCTCAATACAGGGAACCTGGACAAGCCCTTTTACCGGATCGCAAGTGAGGCCCAGATGATGCTCTAGAGCAATCTCGGCCGCATTCTCGATCTGTTCATTGGTACCCCCCGAGGGCAGCGCAAAATCCGGCCGCACCCATGGCAGAAGCCGCGCCGACCTCGGCCTGACACCCGCACTCTGCGCCAGAGATGGAAGCATTGTGCTTGATCAAGCCTCCGACGGCGGCAGCCGTTAGGAGCAAGGTCTTGATGCCGTCATCCGTCGCGCCGACACAGTGATCCCGATAGTATCGTATAACTGCGGGTATGACGCCTGCGGCGCCGTTGGTGGGCGAGGTGACGACCTGACCACCAGCGGCGTTCTCTTCATTCACCGCCATTGCGTAAACGGACAACCAGTCATTGGCAGCGTGGGGTTGGATCGTCTTTACGTTGGAAGACGAAAGCAAACGCTGGTGGATCGCACGGGCGCGACGCTTGACACCGAGATTACCGGGAAGTTGTCCATCCTTTGAAAGGCCACGATCAATGCAATCGTCCATGGCCCGCCATATCTTCCAGAGCTTTTCGTCAAGACCGTCGCTGCCAATCGCGACATTCTCGTTGGTGCGCTTCATTTCTGCGATCGAGAGACCCGACGCCGCGCCCATTCGCAACATTTCCGCTGCCGAGCCAAAAGGAAACGGGCAGCCGATCGACTCCTGCTCGTCATGCAGGTCCGTGGCTGGAGCGTTCCTCGACGCAATTAGCTCGGCTTCGGTCATTACAAAGCCGCCACCAATCGAGTAGTAGGTGTCGGCCAGCAACGGCATGCCCTCATAATCCAGGGCGATCAGTTTCAAGCCATTGGCATGCAGCGGCAGCGGCGGTCCAAAATCGAAACACAAGTCTTGTCGTGGATCGAAAGAAACTTCCCTACAGCCAAGCAGTGACAGCGTATTGTTCTTTCGCAGTTCCGTTAGCTGTGATTCTGCAAGGTCGGGATCAACCGCGTCAGGGCAAAATCCCAATAGCCCTAGCATCACCGCGCGATCGGTAGAATGCCCCCGGCCGGTGAAGGCTAGGGAGCCGTGCAGTGATACTTGTATCCGCGCAACCGCATGCGGTTGAAATTTGCCTTTCTCTCCGGATGCAACCCGATTGAGAAAACGCGCTGCCGCGGTCATGGGTCCCATCGTATGCGACGATGAGGGGCCGATGCCGATTTTGAAGATATCGAATACACTGAGAAACATCTGACACTCTACACACGTGTAAGACCTCAATCAGCGCTTGTGCGTCTCTACGGTCTTTGAGACTCGGCGAGTTTCCAGCAAAGAGAGAGGCTGGATCATTCGTTGGGTTGATCTAAGCGGCTTGCCTTTGGTGGTACAAGCGCCTGGCCTCGAATGTAAAGCCCCCTAGGTCTAGGCCACTGAATTGGTGGTTCTCCGGATCGTTCTGGCATCGGTGCGCGCATGCTGCGAGCCTCATGCGGTCGCACGTGATTGTATTAGCGGAGCCACTGATTGATAACGACCTGTACCTACCGGGTCGTTGCGAAACACTCGGCGTTGAGCACCTCGTGACGCAGCGTGCCATCCCATGCTCCTCTAGCTGGCAGCACCATAATGGCCCAGTTTTATGGGGCAGGGACAAAGCTGCACGAAGTTCGGACGCCTGCGGATAACTCTGGACACATCAATCTTCGTCGAAATCATCGATTATGAAGCGCTCCAGCTCGGCGGCGTTGGCTTTGGTCTCAAGACGCGCAAAACCACGCACCGAGATGCCGGCCTGATGCACGGTGTTCGGATCGCCTGAGACGAGGGGGTGCCACCAAGCCAATCCGCGCCCTTCGGACAGGCGCCGATAGGCGCAGGTCGCCGGCAACCAAGTCAGGTTCTTCACAGATTCCGGATTAATCGACAGGCAATCGTGCACCAACTCGTGCCTTTTTGGATATTCTCGGCACCGACATTGACCGAGATCCAGCAGTTTGCAGGCGAGTTTCGTCAAGTAGACGTCGCCGGTATCCTCGTCCTCGAGCTTCAGGAGGCAACAACGGCCGCATCCGTCGCATAGCGCCTCCCACTCGGGGTGCGACATCTCGCAGAGGGACTTGGTTTGCCAGAACGGCTCTGTGGCATTTTCTGTTATCAGTTCCATCAGCAATCTCTTGCAGCGTCATCAACAAGTTGTCGACAGCCAAGCCGCCGCATCCATGCCACAGAAGCACAGTTTATCGAAGAGTTGGCTGATGAGGCCCGCTATGCTGGTCTCGGGGGCCGGTCTGGGCTAATAAATAGACCTCGATTCTCGATCATCTGACAGCTCAAGACGAGCAAGGACAGCAGGCTTTGAGCGACTGGTTCTTTAAGCAGGGTGGCCGCGACCGGATTTTTGACTGGCTTAGCCTCGACTCCAAGATCGATTCCTTTATCTCGGAGACCTGGGGCTGGGTGCGCGACACCTGGAACTCAGCTTCCAGTTTTTTTGCCCGTTTCAAGCTTACCGGCTGGAAGCGGATCGCTAATGAACTGGCTTGTGAAAGCCTGACGCTGTGCGCGTGCGGACTTGTCCTGCTTCTGGCGCTGGCGCTGCCTGCCTTTCAGGAATTTGACGAGAGCAAATACCAGACCGGGCAGTTCGCTGTGACCTTCCTTGACCGCAATGGCAATGAGATTGGCGAGCGAGGGATCCTTCACAAAGATGCGGTGCCGCTGGAAGAAATCCCGGACGCTATCATCAAGGCGACGCTGGCTACCGAAGACCGCCGCTTCTTTGAACATATCGGTGTTGACTTTCTTGGGACCTTGCGCGCAGTCATTGAGAACCTGAAGGCGGACGGCGTTGTTCAGGGTGGCTCTACGCTTACTCAGCAGCTCGCCAAGAACCTGTTCCTTTCGCCGGAGCGTTCGATCCAGCGTAAGCTGAAGGAGCTGTTTCTCGCCTTCCTCCTCGAATCCCGCCATTCCAAGCGAGAAATCCTGAGAATGTACCTTGACCGGGCCTACATGGGTGGCGGTGCATTCGGCGTGGAGGCGGCCGCACAGTTCTATTTCGGCAAGTCGGTGAAAGAGATCAGCCTAGCCGAGGGAGCGCTCATGGCGGGGCTGTTCAAGGCACCGACGAAGTACGCACCCCACGTTGATCTAGCCGCGTCACGCGCGCGGACGAATGAGGTGTTGTCCAATCTCGTGGAAGCGGGCTTCTACACCGCCGGCCAGGTTCACAATGCGCGGTTGTTTCCAGCTAGGATAATTGAGCAAACCAAACCAGACAGTCCGGATTGGTTCCTCGATTGGGCTTTTGAAGAGGTGCAGCGACTGGCGCGCGGCAAGGGCGAATATATCCTGACGGCTCGCACAACCGTCGATCTGAAGCTCCAGCGCGCCGCCGAGGAAGCGCTCGTCTCAACAATCAAGACGCAGGGACGCTATAAGAGGACCCGGGCCGGGGCACTGGTGTCGATGGAGCGAGATGGAGCGGTACGGGCGATCGTTGGTGGAACGGATTACGGCCGCAGCCAGTTCAACCGCGCCACATCGGCGCGGCGGCAGCCGGGGTCTTCGTTCAAGCCTTACGTCTACGCCGTGGCCCTGGAAGCGGGCATGCGCCCAAACACGACCGTGCGCGACCGGTCGCGCAGTTGCGGCCGCTGGTCGCCAAAAAACTACAATGGAAGTTATGGCAGCGGGCGGCGCGTGCCGCTGCAGTATGCGCTTGCCAAGTCCTACAATACGACCGCGGTCGATCTGTCTTTGTCGCTTGGCCGTGACAAGGTCCTGGAAATGGTGAAGCGCCTCGGCGTTAGCGGGGTTCGCAAGTCTTGCTCCATGGCGCTCGGCGACGGCGGTGTCACGGTCTTGGAACACACCGGCGGTTACGCAACATTTGCCAACGACGGCAAACTCGTCAAGCCTTACGGCGTACTTGAACTGGTCAATGCGCGTGGTGATCTCATTTACTCACGGGAACGCGATGAGGAGCCAGCACCGCAAGTGGTCGAACCCCGTGTTGCGAGAGACCTCAATAAGATGCTCTACCAGGTGACGCACGCGGGAACGGGTCGCCGTGCACAACTCGATTTCACGCATGCCGTCGGCAAAACTGGTACGAGTTCGAGTTACCGCGACGCTTGGTTTATGGGTTTCACTGGCAAGTACGTCACGGGCGTGTGGCTTGGCAATGATGATTTCCGGCCAACCGGTCGGGTCACGGGCGGCAGTCTGCCAGCGCAGACATGGCAGGCCTACAATTCGATCGCTCACACCGATATGAACATTACGACGATCCCAGGATTGTCACCGCATCCAACCCAGATCTCGGAGACGGAGCGGTTGGCGTATCTGCGCCGCATGGAGCCGAACTTCGTGGAAGGTGGCGGTCGACAAGTTGCATCGGCGAGCCTGTTGTCCGAAAAGACACGCCAGGCCTTGCGCAAGGTGGCGGCGGCCTTGCGCAAAGCCAACGGCAAAGAGCCTGCTAAGGACTTGGATTCTAAGCCACCAGGCAGTGGCGAAGGTCCGGACCGGCGGGCCGGTCTCGGGCCAGATGCCCGGCCGCGGGGCGCGAGGGGGCTATCTCGATGACACCCAATTCGATGCAACGATTGAAGGTGGTCATAGGTGACCACCTTCTTGCAAGTTCAGCTGGAGCAGGAAGCGCGGATGCATTTCGTCCTGCATAGGGCCAAGAAGAAACTCCAGGCGATCATCGTGAAGGCCTCCGACTGGGCGATCTTCATCGGGCTCGTACTTATAGGAGGTCTTGGCAGCAGCTACTACATGGTCAGTGCCGGCAGCGCATTTACCACCCGCACCGTGGGGCCGTGGAAGGCCTGGACGCATGCCGGGCGCAATGACGCCGATCCGTACACGCGAGCGCATTTTTCAAGATCCGGCACGCTCAACCTCACAACAGAAATCGCACAGACCTATCTGGCGAGCCGAGATAGTAAGGGCGTGCGGCTTCACTCATCTTGTACCTACCAGATCAGCGGGGAGCAGCTTGATGCCCGCTGGTGGAGTATTACCGTCCTTGACGACCGGGGCGCACTTATCGGAAATCCGGCTCAGCGGTACACCTTTACGAGCGATACGATTGCGGTCTCACAAGATGGATCCTTCACGGTGACGCTGGCCCGCGATGCTCGACCGGGCAACTGGTTGCCGACGGCTGGCGCAGGAGGACTCAGGGTATCCATGACGCTGCTGGAGCCGGAAGCGGTTATCGCCGGAGACAGTGTCGCCGAGGCTGAGGGGATTATCTTGCCGGCGATCGATCAGGTGACCTGTCGATGAACCATCCGCTGCTTAAAAGGTTTGAACCTATTCTCAAGTGGTTCGGAGGCACCCGTATCAACCTGCGCCTCGCGCTGGCGGCTGTTTGCGCCATGGGTATCCTTCATATTTGCGCGACCCTTGCGGCGCCTATGCTGATGGTGCGCTCGGCTTATGACAGACTCACACCGCTGCTGCCGCCAAACGAAGTGGTGGTGTTTCCTCCGGTGACACCTGAATCTCAGCCCATTCCCTTAATGACACCCGATGTGCGTTACGCGATGTGCCGCTACGACACGACCCATGCACCTGTTTCCGTCTCCGCCTCGCTGCCCGGACGAGGTTGGTCACTCGCTTTGCACACTCCTGAAGGCGATAACATCTATGCGGCTACCGGCGTTGACGTTCGCAGTACTTACCTGCGCATCAGGATCATGCCGGCGAATGATCGCTTCATGGGCTTGACGCCGGAGGCTCTAGGCATCTCGGATACGTCTGAAAAACCGCAGAGTCTGCGCAGCGCGCGCGGCATCGTCGTGTTGCGTGCTCCCGATAAGGGCCGCGCCTACCAGCCATCAACCGAAGCCGCTCTGCGTCGTTTGCGCTGTTCAGCAGAAAAGGTGAGGTAACGATAGGCGTAGGCCTCGGTGCGCTTACATCACACCCTTTGCGGCGTCGCGCGTGGGCGCCATATTAGCAGGCATGGCCAAGACACCCCGTTCAGAAAGCATCTCCAAGAAGGCAGCAAAGAAGCCGGGAGCCAAGAAGCCGCGCCCATCGCGCGGGCGCTCGGGCAAACCGGCACCACCGCCGGAAGAGACCGCGGCACAGACACCGGGGCTTGCCAGGCCGGCGCGGCGAGGGAAAGCAGGCAAACCAGCCAAGGCATCGACTGCATCCTTGGAAGCAACCAATGACGGCCTCGCAAAAGTTCCGCAGGCGAGCTTCGACCACGGTCCGGGGGCTTTGCCGGCGCTGCGCAATCAGGCGCTGATGCCATCGAGCGGAACAGGTAGCCTCACTGCCTTCCTCGACGTGCTGCTAGCCAAGCCGGAAGAACGCGGACAGCGCGAAAAGGATATTCTCAAGCAGCAGCCGATGATGGCCGCGCATCCGGTTGTGGCGGGCTCAGAGATTGATTTCACGCCGCACCGCCCACAGCGCCCCGACAAGAGCGAAGGCGGGGTGCGGTTTGATCTCATTTCGGAGTTCCAGCCCAAGGGCGACCAGCCTGCGGCCATTGATGACTTGGTGCAAGGCGTCAGCGAGCTGGAGCAGGACCAGGTGCTGCTTGGCGTCACCGGGTCGGGCAAGACATTCACGATGGCGCACGTGATCGCAGCGACACAGCGTCCCGCGTTGATACTAGCCCACAACAAGACTCTCGCGGCGCAGCTCTATGGGGAGTTCAAGAGCTTCTTTCCCGACAACGCCGTCGAGTACTTCGTTTCCTACTATGACTACTATCAACCGGAGGCTTATGTCCCGCGTACGGACACCTACATCGAGAAGGAAAGCTCGATCAACGAACAGATCGACCGCATGCGGCATGCGGCCACCAGAGCGCTGCTGGAGCGGGATGATGTCATCATCGTCGCCTCGGTAAGTTGCATCTACGGCATCGGCTCCGTTGAGACCTACACGGCGATGACGTTTGCGCTGAAGGTAGGTGACAGCATCTCGCGTCAGCAGCTACTCGCCGACCTCGTTGCACTTCAATACAAACGCAACGACCAGGCGTTCCAACGCGGAACGTTCCGGGTGCGAGGCGATACAATTGAGGTGTTTCCGGCGCACTTGGAGGACCGGGCCTGGCGGATTTCTTTATTCGGTGACGAGATTGAAGCGATTACCGAGTTTGATCCGCTGACCGGTGCCAAGTGGGATGACCTGGAACTGGTCAAGGTCTACGCCAATTCGCACTACGTGACACCTCGCCCGACACTTCAGCAGGCGATCGCCTCGATTAAGAAGGAAATGAAGCAGCGGCTGGAGGAACTCTACGCTGTTGGCAAGCTGCTTGAGGCGCAGCGTCTTGAACAGCGAACGATGTTCGACATGGAGATGATGGAAGCGACAGGCTCATGCGCGGGCATTGAGAATTATTCGCGCTATCTAACCGGGCGGCGACCTGGTGATCCACCTCCTACGCTGTTTGAATACTTGCCGGACAATGCACTGGTTTTCGTCGATGAAAGCCACGTTACGATTCCACAGATCGGCGGCATGTTCCGGGGCGATTTCCGGCGCAAGGCGACGCTGGCAGAGTATGGCTTCCGGCTTCCCTCCTGCATGGATAACCGGCCGTTGCGCTTTGAGGAATGGAACGCCATGCGGCCGCAAACCGTGCATGTCTCTGCGACACCAGGGCACTGGGAACTTGAGCAGACAGGCGGGGTGTTTGTCGAGCAGGTGATCCGTCCAACCGGCCTAACGGATCCTGTCATCGATATCCGCCCAGCCAAAACACAGGTCGACGACTTGATGGACGAGGTCCGCAAGACAGCCGAGCAGGGCTACAGAACACTTGTAACCACTTTGACCAAGCGCATGTCCGAGGACCTCACTGAATACATGCACGAGACCGGCATCCGCGTGCGCTACATGCACTCGGATATAGATACGGTCGAACGGATCAAGATTATCCAGGACCTTCGGCTTGGGGCGTTTGACGTGTTGGTTGGCATCAACCTACTGCGCGAGGGCCTCGACATTCCCGAATGCGCGCTCGTCGCTATACTCGATGCCGACAAGGAAGGCTTTCTGAGATCGGAAACCTCGCTCATCCAGACCATCGGCCGTGCGGCGCGCAATGTCGATGGGCGGGTCTTGTTGTATGCCGATCAAATGACCGGTTCGCTGGAGCGGGCTATTGCCGAGACCGAACGGCGGCGCGAAAAGCAGCTGGTCTACAACAAGACGCATAACATCACTCCACAGAGTATCCGCAAGGATATCGCCGACGTACTCGGGTCGGTCTACGAACAAGACCACGTGAGTGTCGATCCTGGTCTGGCCGACGCACCAGCGACCTACGGCAGTAATCTTGCTTCGGTTATCGAGGACCTCGAATCCAAGATGAAAGCGGCGGCGGCGGATCTTGAGTTCGAGGAGGCAGCGCGCCTGCGTGACGAGGTCAAGCGGCTGCGTGACACGGAGTTGGCGGTGGCTGACGATCCGATGGCCCGGCAGGCGCAGTTGGAGGCTCAGGCCGGTAGATATGCTGGACCTGCAAAATATGGTTCTAGTGCGAACATGCCTCCAGCCATGAAAAAGGGCCGGATCAAGAAGCCGGAGTTGGGCAAAATGGGGCCTGGGACGGATCGTGCCTTACCCAGACGCGAGGGTTCATCGAGCGGCGGCGTGGGCGCCTTTGGCGAGAACATCAAGGGCGCGCACAAGCCCACGCTCGATGAAATGGGACCGCATGCGATGAGCGCTGTTCCGCGCGGTCCCGGGCAACGGCCGAAGCCGTCCGCCCGGACCCTTGAATTCGACGATCCCGCACAGAAAAAGAGCCGCCGCAGGCGTCCCAAGAAGACCGGCCGGCCCGGCGGTTAACGTTATTTTTCTGGGAGCGGGCGGTTTCTATCGCAGATTTGATGCTGGCCAAGGGTATTCGTGGCAAGTTGTGACCACACTGCTCTCGCCACCACCCGGCCGACAGAGTAAGCTCATCGCAATAAGTATTTGCGCATTTTAGCAGTTGCGAGCTGGATCCATGCGATTCTTTACCATTTTAGCGGTTACCGTTACTTCGACCGCCTTGATGCCGGTTGTGTCGACACCGAGCCAAGGCGCGAATATCTTTGCAGCTCTTGCCGGAACTTGGTCGGGGGGCGGGACAGTACGATTAGCCAACGGAAAACGTGAAAAGCTGCGTTGCCACGCCTACTACACTAAGAAGGGCGAGACGGGTCTGGGTATTGCCATCCGCTGTGCTAGCCCTTCCAACAAGATCCATATGAGGAGTTCCTTGCGAAAGGGTGGCTCATCGATTTCGGGGACCTGGGAAGAGCGGACATTCAACGTGGCTGGAAGTGTTTCGGGGCAGGCTACCAGTTCATCGTTGAGGCTTTCGATCAGCGGAAGTGTTTCGGGGTCGCTGTCGATCTCGTTAAATGGCAAGCGACAGACGGTAAGCATTTCTACAGGTGGGAATGACATGACTGGTGTGAGCCTGAGTTTTAGACGCAAATGAGAGGATAGAAGCTTGGTGATCGGGGGGATTTTCGATCACTAGGCCGAGGGAGACGCAAGATGTTGAATGACAGCACCGCTGACAAGTTGATTGCGATTGCGCTACTTGCATGTTTTGGATTTGGCTTGATCGCCACGGCAGCTTCGGCTGGGTTCCGCCGCCCGCCTGAAGATCTCTCTCGCGGCTATGTAGTCGCGGAAAGCCGCTACGGGAACGGCTCTGTGAGCGGTCCTGTCAGACTCCGCAGACTTGGGCCTCAAGTGCAGCTGCCGGGGGGCACTTGGGAGTACTGCCGTCGCAGTTGTTCGGAAACTCTGCGCGTAGAGTCCATTGACTTCTGGGATAGCCGCGACGATGGAATCGTCACGCAGGAATGCGGTATTTTCGGCTGCCTTGATCTCAATTTCAGATACTAAGCTGGGGACCAAGGCCCTCTAGACCAGGAACGGATTGGACTGGCGCTCCATGCCTATGGAGCTGCCCGGGCCGTGGCCTGGAATGAAGGCGTAGGCGTCATCAAGCTTCAATAGCTTGGTCTTGATGGCGTCGATCAGAGCGTCGTGGTCACCATAGGGGAAATCAGTGCGACCGATCGATCCCTGGAACAAGACGTCACCCATCAAAATGAACTTGTGAGCGTGATTGATGTAAACGAGCGACCCGGGCGAGTGGCCTGCGCAATGAAGGATTTCGAATTCGTGCCCGCCGATCTTCAGCGTACCGGGCTCCTCGAGCCAGACGTCCGGCACCACATTCCTGGCCGCGATTCCATACTCGCGCCCCTGGGCTTCAAGTTCTTCGAGCAGGAACCTGTCTGAAATATGCGGGCCCTCGATCGCCACGCCGAGCTCCTGCTTCAGCTCGGCCGCACCGCCGGCGTGGTCGATATGGCCGTGTGTCAGAACGATCTTCTCGGGCTTCATGCCGACCTCGGCGATCGCCTGTTGTATCCGATCGACGTCCCCGCCGGGATCAACGATAGCTCCGGAACCCGTCGCTTCGTCCCAAATCAGGGTGCAATTTTGCTGCAGGGGGGTCACGGGAATGACGGCGGCCTTGAGGGACCGCTTTGCGACTTCAGCCACGTTGATCTCCGCATTTTTGTTTCGACCCCGGTTGTAGACGACAAGTAGGGTTCGTGGCCAGCGGTTGTCCATGACCCGAACCTGAGGGCAAACAAACAAAAGCGGCGCCCGAGGCGCCGCTTCTTTCTTATTTGACAATTTTGCGAAGCGCTGATTTCTACGCCGCAGCCGAATCATCGTCGGGATCACGCAGGACGTAGCCGCGGCCCCAGACGGTTTCGATGTAATGGTCACCGCCGGTGGCAGCCTGCAGCTTCTTGCGTAGCTTGCAGATAAAAACGTCGATGATCTTTAGTTCGGGCTCGTCCATACCGCCGTAAAGATGATTCAGGAACATCTCCTTGGTCAGGGTCGTGCCCTTACGCAGGCTTAGAAGTTCCAGCATCTGGTACTCCTTGCCGGTCAGGTGAACACGAGAACCCCCAACTTCGACGGTCTTGGTGTCCAGGTTGACCTTGAGTGTGCCAGTCTGAATCACCGACTGAGCATGACCTTTCGAGCGGCGGACGATGGCATGGATACGGGCGACCAGCTCGTCCTTATGGAAGGGCTTGGTCATGTAATCGTCGGCCCCAAAGCCGAGGCCGCGCACTTTGTCTTCAATTCCCGCCAGACCCGAAAGTATGAGGATTGGCGTCGAAACCTTACTGACGCGGAGTGCCTTCAGCACCTCATAGCCAGAGATGTCCGGCAAATTGAGGTCCAACAGAATAATGTCATTGTCATAGAGCTTACCGATTTCCACGCCGTCTTCACCAAGCTCCGTGGTGAAGACATTGAACCCTTCCGACCGCAGCATGAGCTCGATGCTCTGCGCAGTGGCGCTGTCGTCCTCAATTAGAAGCACCCGCATGCCTTATCCTCTCTCTTCCGACCCTCCGTCCCCGGGTCGCTGCCCCGATCGCGAAGAAAAACCGATATCTTTCCTCCGCGAACGCTTCGTTAGTAAATTAGCAGGCATAGGTTAACAAAACCTAATAACCCCTTACAGACAACGCACCTTTCGGAACATCCGTTTATACTTCACTTACGACATAGCCCCTACCGGACCGTCACTCGACGCCGCAACACACTGATTTATAATGATGAATGCTGATTAACTTACCCAAACGCTAATGGGCGGATTCAAGACAATGCGGAACGCAGACTAAATTGAATCTCAACAACAAACCCGAGCCGAGCATGTTCTCGACTCGGGCTCACCCCCCAGAACCGTCGCGATGTCACCCCCTGACACGACATATCAACAGTTATCATTATTCGGGGGGCGGCCCTAGTGGCCCACCGGAGAAAAAGCTGTTTCGGGAACGTTACCTCCAAGACCATCTCTGCACCGTGGCTTTAGCGCAACGTTAAGTCCGCTCGGGTAGGGTGCAGGTTCGATCAGAGGTGAAGACGTCAACTTGACGTTCAGGCTTTACTAAAACACTTTAGCTGTGCGTGTACGCCACTTTAAGAAGCGCGCAGTTGGCATAGTTTTTGTTTAAATGGCGTCGGTGGTTGGTTTAGTGAGTGAGTGAGGGGTATCGAGCCATGAAGTCCAAAGACGCCCATGTGCGTGTGAAGCGTTTCGAGCTTGAAGAGAAAGCCCGGCGGGTTTCCGAGCTACAGTACATGATCCGTGATTTCGAGCAGCTGGCCGGCGTTTTAGAGCGCCAAATAGCTGCTGAAGAGGATCGCACGGGCATCAAAGATATTGCGCATTTTGCCTATTCGACATTTGCCAAGGCCGCGACGCAGCGCAGGGACAATCTCATGTCCTCGGCGGCGGAGCTTCGCACCAAGCTCGAGTCGGCGGAAAAAGATCACGACGAGGCGCTTGCCCAATTGGCACGTTATGACCGGGATGAGAGCGGTGGGCCGCCTTCATTGCATGGTTCAGCGGAAGGCGTAACGTTCCGCTAGCAACCGACGCGTTTACGCTGAAAAATCCACACGTGCCTCCTAGAAATCCAGTGCGGCGACTCGCTGATTGCGTGTCGCCGCATTTTCGTTATCTGGATGGGATTTGATATTATCGTCTCCCACCGCGTTGAAGGCTTTCCGCCCATTTTTGGCTGGCCCTGGACAAGAGGTTTGATAGGAGCGCATGATCAGGCTCGGCGCGCTCAGTATGCTTCTAATTTTCTGCGCCGCTGTCGTGTCGTCTGGCTGTTCGGGCGATCTCAAACTCGACGAACTGCAGACAAGCGGGCTGTCGGAACTCCCTACAACGATTAGTTCGTTCGTGCCCGCTGTTCACAAGGGGGCGGTTGGTTCGGCGACGGAGGTCTATAGGCGGGTCGCGCGCGGGGTGTTGACCTGTTGGATGGGAGCACACGGGTCGCTAAAGGGGACACACTTGTTTCAAGCTGAGGCGGAACCTCGTACCAAGGGTGGTGCAGCTCAGATCAATATCCACGAACGCATCAAGGAGTCCCCAAACCAGCCTGGCCGGAAGGTGTTCAGCGTATCGATCACTCCGGTTGGAGAAGGGGCTTCGGTCACGACGGAAAACCTAGGACTGCCGGAAGCCCAAGGTGGAAGCATGAAGGTGGATGTTAATCGGTGGGCTGCTGCCGAGAAAGGCTGCTTGAAGAAACCTATCACGGAAGGCTGGTCGGCGCCGACGGGCGACCCCAAGGATGCGCCCAAGGCAAAGGCCAAGAAGCAACGCAGCAATGCCTCTGCCAAGCCGCGTTAGGTACGGCTTGTAGCATTTGGCAAGCAGTGGAGACCTACAGTGCTCTTCGTAGAGAGCACGCGGGACCCTACTCTCGGTAATCCTGTAACCGCGTTGCGCGAAGACCCGGTAGGCCGTGTTTCTCGATGGAACGCTGCCAGGACAGCAACTCGTCCACCGTCAGCCGATACCTATCACACGCCTCCTCGATGCTCAGCAGCCCACCACGGACCGCAGCAACGACTTCAGCCTTGCGCCGGATGACCCAGCGCTTGGTGTTTTTTGGAGGCAGATCAGCGACGGTCAAAGGACTGCCATCCGGGCCAATCACGTAGCGCACACGCGCGCGCATTTGTTGTTCATTCATGGTACGCTTTACACTCTTTTTGACACCTGAGACCTTGATAAACCAACGCAATTAAAGACAAGCTAAGGCGCTCAGTAAACATAGTATAACCAAGTGTCCGCTCCAGTATTCATGGGGCTTACAGCATGGTAGTTTTCGACATTTTTTGAGATAGCTTACTTAATGCCGAAGACTCGAAACAATAATTAAGCTGTATCTAATCTCCTCTAATACTTTGCAGACATGCTTGTTAAATCGAAACGCCTTGCCTAATGCAGCTGCGCGTGCATGCCACTCTTGTTGCAAAGCGATGCAATCGGTTATGCAATTGGGGGGCCAAGTGGTCCGCACTTGCGTTACATGTGGCCCGACACCTAATGTCCGAACGAAGTCTTGCGTTTGGCCTTCAGATGCTGTGCCAGCGCCCTATCAGGATGGCGATATTCTCAGATTTCCAATCTGTTAGAGCCTCGTCCTTCAAGGCTAATTTGAACTACGATCCAGAAAGCATGAAGAACACCGCGACAATAGTGAGCAAGGACGATGCGCAGAAGCCGCTTCGTGTTGTGGTTGCCATGTCGGGTGGCGTCGACTCCTCGGTGGTGGCCGCAATGCTGAAAGCGGCCGGGCATGACGTCATCGGGATCACGCTGCAGTTGTACGACCATGGCGAGGCGACGTCCCGGAAAGGCGCTTGCTGCGCTGGCCAGGACATCTATGACGCGCGGCGCGTCGCTGATCGATTGCAGATCCCGCATTACGTGCTCGACTACGAAGAGCGTTTTCGACGCGCGGTCATAGACAGTTTCGCCGACAGCTACGTGGCTGGCGAGACGCCGATCCCCTGCATCAATTGCAATACACAAATCAAGTTCAAGGACCTGCTCGAGACCGCTCAAGAGTTGGGTGCCGATGTTCTCGCAACCGGCCACTACATCCGCCGCCGAGAGGGCAAGCGTGGGCCCGAGCTCGCCCGTGCGGAAGACGCTGAACGTGATCAAAGCTACTTCCTGTTTGCAACCACCAAGACGCAGCTTGATAAGCTGTGGTTTCCGCTCGGCGACCTGGCGAAAGCTGAGGTTCGTGAACAAGCACGGCGGCTCGGACTGCCGGTGGCTGACAAGCCCGACAGCCAGGACATCTGCTTTGTTCCCACTGGCAGCTATGCGGACGTCATCGAGCGGCTGAAGCCGGAGGCGCTGACACCAGGGGAGATTGTTCACGTTGATGGGCGTGTGCTAGGGCGCCACGACGGCATCGTGCATTACACGGTGGGCCAGCGGCGCGGGCTCGGCATTGCCTGCGGCGAGCCGCTTTACGTGGTTAAACTCAACGCTGCCCGCAACGAGGTTGTTGTTGGCACGCGTAATGCCCTGGCCACTAGGCAGATCACGTTGCGTGGGGTCAATTGGCTCGGTGATGACCAGCTGGAGGTTGCCGCCAAGGACGGGCTCGACATCTTCGCCCGGGTTCGCTCAACACAGGCTCCGAAGCCCGCCGTTTTGCAGGCAGACTCGGATGGCCGGGTTACCGTGCTGTTGGCGGATGCCGCCGATGGCATCGCAACCGGGCAGGCCTGCGTGTTTTATTCGGATGGTGGCAGCGATGCGCGGATCCTGGGTGGTGGCTGGATTGACGCGACGCTAAGAGATGACGAATTGCCAATCGCGAGTTGATTTGCGATACGGCCAGGGCTTCTGCGGGCGCTGCACAACGCGCCTTTGTCAGTCGAATTGCGAACCGGCGGGCTGGTCGTTTCTGCCAGAGGTCAGAGGCCTTGTGATCTGTGCTTGACAGCCTTGGTCGGCGCTTCCTATAGACAGCGTTCCCCGGAGCTGTGGCGCGTGCCCTCCGGGCTTTGGCGGAGTAGCTCAGCTGGTTAGAGCAGCGGAATCATAATCCGCGTGTCGGGGGTTCAAGTCCCTCCTCCGCTACCAATGAAATCCAGCACCTTGCCCGTCATCAATCGCGAGAAATCTTTAGGCGGATCGGGAAGAGAGGCTCTTGAGATCATCGTAGCCATTATGGAGCGAAGATGAGATCAAAATCCGGGCCGCAACCTTCGGCCGAGCAACATGTCCGTGAGATCCGCCGCCAGACCCGCAAGCGCTATAGTTCGGAAGAGAAGATCCGCATTGTCCTGGAAGGGTTGCGTGGAGAGTACTCAATTGCCGAGCTGTGCTGGCCGGAAGGTATTTCCCAGGGCCTTCTACTAACAAGTGGTCGAAGGAATTGCTGGAAGCTGGCAAGAGGCGGTTGTCGGGTGACACTGAGCGCCAGGCCACATCCAGTGAAGTCAAAGACCTGCGCCGCGAGATGAGCGACCTCAAGGAGGCGATCGCCGACGTTCTGCTCGAAAACGGATTGCTCAAAAAAGCATGATCGCGGATGGGGGCGACCATGAATGAGATACCCGGCATTAGAAAAGCTGAAAATCATCCGGGGGGTTGAGCAATCGCATCTGCCGGTTAAGCACACGTTGGCGAAGATCGGTGTCTCGCGGCCCAGGTTCTATCGCTGGTACGATCTCTATCGCCGCTTCGGCGAGGCAGGTCTGGAAGACAAGCGGGCTGAAGGATGCTCTTGAGGGGAAATACTAAGCCCTGCCCGCAAGCGAGCCTGCGTGACCCGCGTGCGTTCGCGATTGGCGGTCTCCGAACGCCGCGCTTGCCGGGACAGTCTCGCACTGTCCCCCGTCAGCACTTACGGGAAAGATTGAGGAGATTGCGTAAGAGAGACTTTCCGGTTCATCGTAACCCCAAGGAGGGAGAAGATGACTGACAGGAATGAACGCCGTCCGGGCAGCGCAGACAAGAACGTCCGGGATATCCAATCTCCCGTGGTGAGCCCGGATAAATCTGGATCGGCTTGACGCCAATCCGCTGGAGCCAAGTCTGAAAAGACTCAGCGATAAACTCGGAGCCATTATCGGACCGCAGGTATTCTGGTTGGCCCCGTTTAAGCAAAAGCAGATACGGCGCCTCCAGCACATTTGCTAAGCCTCACCTCGGTCGCAACAGACGCGCAAAGTGCTTCACGTGTGCACTTGCCGTGCACTGACAGAATGCCCTTCTGATCTCGATTGCTATGCTACCGTTGCTGTGCATTAAGGGCCTTCTGGACTGCTGGTCTCTTGCTCATGCGAATACGGTGATCCAACACGCGCGGAATTCGGTCCAAGTCGACGCCATCGCCTTCTAGCCACTGAGCAACCGTGAATAGATAGGGGTCGGCAACGGTGTAACTGTCGCCCATGACCCATGGTCCCTGGAGCATATCGCGCTCGATGAGGTCGAAACACGCGCCGACTGACTCCGGGACTTTCTTTTTCATCGCCTCGATGGCCGCTGGATCATCGGCCCATCGGTGACCACGCCTTCGGTGCGCGTGCGCGACATGCACCGTTGAACACAAATAGCTATTGAAGTCCTGCACTTTGGCAAACGCAAACGGGTCATTCTGCGCCGCTAGGTTGGCATTGGGGAATGCCTGCGCGATGAATGCTAGTATCGCTGGCGTTTCCGTTAGGATACCGCGTGGCGTTATCAACGTTGGAACCCGTGCCTTTGGGTTGATCGACAAATACTCAGGCGAAAGTTGTTCGGTCTTCGAGAAGTCCAATCGCTGCAATTCATACTCTGCGCCAGCCTCCTCCAGGGCAATGTGAGACGCAAGTGCGCAGGTGCCTTGCGCAGTGTAGAGCGTTAAGGTCATCATGAACTCCCGGGTTGACGTGCGGCCAGAACTGCGCAGCGTGACGCCAGAGGCAGGTTGATCTCACGTAAGTGCCTCAAGATATCTTCATCTAAATATCGCTTCCGAGCCATCCCACCATCCTTCGATATTCGCTAAAAAAAGATGGCACAGTTTTAAGGGGCCAGGAAAAGAGTTCTCAGTCGTTGTGGGACAGCCACCTACCAAGCCAACGCCATCGGCCTCTTGAACTCTTGCTATCCTGTGTTGCGGCCTCCGCCTTAGAAATCTTTTTCCTCAGAATCCACGCAACTTCTTCACCCAGAACGGTGCTCCGCTCGCGCTTTAGCGACCGACGAATAACCTACGCCGATACATACCGAAGGCGTCAGCAGCAGCATCAAGTTGCTGAAGCATGTGGAGTGGCAGATGGATTGGGACGGGACGCGAGATGATGATCAATCGTATTTTTGGCATCAACAAGCTACGGTACGGCTCGATCAGGACTGCGACAAATTGGTGCCTAATAAGGTGAGCCTTGGAACGGGCACTTTGGAGAACGTTGCCATGAACCAGAACAACCTTCAACAGTACTTCAACCGGCTTGGGCCAATTCTGGCTGTGGGAGGAGGCGTCTGCGTGATCCTTCTCGTCCTGTGGCTGCTGGGCGCCTTCTGATCCGGCGAAGCTGTACGGTTTTATCTGATTGTCTGGCGAATGAAGTGGCGCTATTCCACTTGGATCGTTCGTCAGACGAGTCAGAAATCGAAGTCGCTCGGCACAAACCGGCCGGATTTTTCGCAGGAATAAAACCACGCTGTGCAGCGTTCTCACACCAACGCAGCTCAGGCGGGTTCCGCTCTGCCTCCATGTGTGGACGACATCCTCACAGGCCTTGCGATAGACTTCGGGAAGCGCTTCGAACGCACGCCAAACCAGTACTTCAAAGTCGTGTTCGCTAATCTGCAAATTCAAACACCCATAGCAGAAGCTAGCTGAGACAATCCGAACGAGGACTTCTCGCGCCTATCGAGCACTGCCTTATCTTATTTCCAATTCGCTTATGCGACACACGAAGGGATGTAGCTCTGCGGTAAAGTCCTTCCCGCTCGCGCATGGACTGCATATGGTTGCTCATTTTTTTTTGCGCTGGGCACTACGCAATGCCATGCCGACAAGAATACGGGGGCATCTTCTATGAATTGCTCCGTTTCGAACAATTGACGGTAGTGAAACTGCTACTTATCAGTAAATCGTTTAGCCGGTGATGACGCGGCAACAGTCCTTGCAGTGCGGCCAAGGAGTAAACCTGGAAAGCGGCGTTGCTTACCCCCCGCACGGAACGTTGACCGCCCTCCCAACATAGGGAATCCTAATCCGGCAGCTTCGCTTTGCCGTTCTTCGTTTAGATGGTCTTTTGCGTCTCGCTTGACGTAGCCTCCGCTTAACAGGTTTCGTCCGATTGGTGCGGCTCGCTCTCCGTGCTGCGGACGTCCTTCGTCTCGCCGAGGTCTTCTTCCGTCGAGGCCGCCGCTTAGACTTCGTCTGAGGCTTCACTCCTGCCTTTGGGCTTGGCGGTGAAGACGCAGTTGACGTGACCTTCATTGGTAGTCCAGCTGTTTCAAATTCAAATTCGCGCTTGGCTGCAGCTTTCGCCCTGCGTTGATCCTCGGCTTCCTGCGCACGGCGCTCAGCTTCTTGTGCGCGACGCTCGGCCTCGGCTGCAGCTTTCGCCTTCCGTTGAGCCTCGGCTTCCTGCGCACGGCGCTCGGCTTCTTGTGCGCGACGCTTGGCCTCGGCTGCAGCTTTCGCCTTCCGTTGAGCCTCGGCTTCCTGCGCACGGCGCTCGGCTTCTTGTGCGCGACGCTTGGCCTCGGCTGCAGCTTTCGCCTTGCGTTGGGCCTCGGCTTCCTGCGCACGGCGCTCGGCTTCTTGTGCGCGACGCTTGGCCTCGGCTGCAGCTTTCGCCTTGCGTTGAGCCTCGGCTTCCCGCGCGCGACGCTCAGCTTCTTGTGCGCGACGCCTGGCCTCGGCTGCAGCTTTCGCCTTGCGTTGGGCCTCGGCTTCCTGCGCACGGCGCTCGGCTTCTTGCGCGCGACGCTTGGCCTCGGCTGCAGCTTTCGCCTTGCGTTGAGCCTCGGCTTCATGGGCACGGCGCTCGGCTTCTTGCGCGCGACGCTCGGCCTCGGCTGCAGCTTTCGCCTTGCGTTGAGCCTCGGCTTCATGGGCACGGCGCTCTGCTTTGGCTAAAGCTTGCGCCTTGCGTTGAACCTCTGCGTCTTCCACACGGCGCTTGGCTTCAACTGCGGCCTTGGCCTTACGCTCTGCCTCAGTTTCTTGCGCGCGACGCCTAGCTTCGACGGTAGAAGCAATGCGCTTAGCGCCAATCTTCGTTCCCACGGTCGTCGCACTTGGCACTATGCGTTCAGGTTCTACATGGTTGTGGATGATCGACTTGACGGCTCGGGTTGGTTTCGATGCTGGGGTCCCTTGTTTCTTAATTGCTGCCGTCCCAATCGCGTTTGCACCATGAGAAGATTTATCCAGTTTCCCAGCCACATCTACTTCGGCCCCTTCGCGGCCGCTAGTTTTACGGCATTTCATAATGCCGTGAGGTGCGCGATTCCAGATCACTTTCCTGCTCAGAAACTTTGTTCCTGCGTAGCTCAGGATTCTTAATTTCTGCGCACCTACAGGCTTTAGCTCGACGTCGAATTTGGAATTGGCCTCGGAATTATAGATCCAGCCGCCGTCCCATCTGTTGTTCCGCATGGGCTTGGCGTCCCCGATGACCTGCAGTCCGCACAGCTTCGATTTCTTTTTATCTTTGAGCCAAGCTACGTGACCGCACAGCTTCTCGCCGCACTTTGTGATCTCAATAGCGCGCCCGTTGTGATCCATCCAAACACCCGTCGGCGCCGGACCGGCCCATGTGGTGCTCGCTGAAAGGATAACAGCAGCGACTATCCCGCACTGTAGGTTTGCCTTGCCCTTCCCCATGGTTTCGTTCCTTTTGGCCCTGTTAGTTCGATAATCGGCACTACCCTTTGCCTAAAGATAAGGAGGCAACCGCCAACGGAGATTCATCACAAATGGATGAAGGCCTACAGGAGCGCTGTTCCTGAGGGAACAAGCCTTGGGCGTGAGCTCAGTGAGGACACTTGAAACGCCCTTGGGGAAAGAATGCTGCTTGGAGATAAAGTTGTCTTAGCGATGCCCTTGCTTGCCCGCCCGTTTGGCAAGACTCGTCCTTCGCACGACGAAAGAGCGCTCACAACGCTGAATAATTGCGTCGACGTGCAAGGAGTTATCAACCCGCAAGATAAACGTGCCGTCAGCACGTTGCGAACGCAATCTTTCCACGTTGAATAGATTGTGGCGCACTCCTTTAAGCAGCGGTACTCGAGCATCCACAAGGGCCACATCAGAAAGATTGTCTGTCACTGACACGACCACATAGGGCCGAAAGCTTATGTTGCCTTTGGCCCTATGTGGTCGTGTCGACGCATTAACGGGGCGACCTCTCGCAAAGAAATCATTGCACCGATGAATAGGGATGGGCCCAAAGCTCATCTACCGGTTTTAAGGCGATCACTGCTCTCTGAAAGCGCGAGTGATCTGGTCGCTGAGTGGCTTTACTAAATAAGAAAGCACTCTACGATCCCCTGTCTTGATAAATGCTTCGACTGGCATTCCAGGCACCAGCTCAATGTCTCCAAGTCGGCTCATTTCCTTCTCAGACAAAGAAATGCGCACCGTGTAGTAGTTGGCGCCTGTCTTTTCGTCGGTCGTAATATCGGCCGAGACCCGGGTCACGCTCCCTTTGATCTCAGGCGTCGTCCTTTGATTAAAGGCTGAAAAACGAAGCATTGCCGTTTGGCCTAAATGTAACTGATCGATGTCTTGCGGAGCGACCCTGACCTCAACGGAGAGGTTATCTGCTTTGGGAACGATCAGCATGATCGCTTCACCAGCGTTGATCACACCACCTATCGTATGAACCGTCGACTCATGCACCGTTCCAGCTTGAGGCGCCCGAATGTCGATGCGCTTTAGTTGATCCTCAGCGGTCACCTTGCGCTCGACAAACTCTCCCATCTTTGAGTCAATCTCGCGCAGCTCTTTCGCAACCTCACTTGCCAAGTCCCGATTGATTTGAATGATCTGTAATTCCGTCTCGGCAATACGGGCCTTCGCCCGCGCGATCATTGAAACCAGGTTCCCCTTCTCTCCCGCAACACGTGTCGCTTCGCGCTCTAACGTAATCATTTTCGTAATAGGCATAAGCTTTTTCTGCCAAAGCTCCCGTGCGCCGACGCGTTCCCACTCGATTAGCTTGAATTCCTGAGCCTTGGCTTCTGCCTGGGCTGTCAGTCCCTCGATCTCTTGATTCAGCTGCTCAATACGTTGGCGCAGCTGCTCTTGTTGACCGGCGCGGGATGCCCGGCGGAGGTCAAACAGACGCTGCTCGCCCGCAATCACTTGCTTTACTTGCTCTTCACTTGAACGCGCAGCAAGCTCGGCCGGCACCGTAATGGAAAGAACCCCATCGCGTTCGGCCTGAAGGCGGGCCTTCCGTGCCGCTAGTTCCGTGAGGCCTTTCGTGATGATCGCCAGGTTGGCACGTGTTATCGTATCATCAAGGCGCGCAACGATATCGCCATCTTCTACCTTGTCGCCGTTGCGAGCACGGATTTCACCTACGACACCGCCCGTTGGGTGTTGCACCTTTTTAACATTGGTATCGACAACGAGAAGACCTGGGGCAATGACAGCGCCAGAGATATCCGTCGCCGCCGCCCAACTGCCCACGCCGCCGGCGAGGAAGCCAACGATGATGAGGGCGGCAATTTGGTGTCGACGAATTGATTTGGAAGGGTTGTTTTGCACACTCATATTGCCGTCCTCGCTTCCGGAACAACTTTAAACGGCTGCCGCTGAACAGGCGGCGTTTGGGCCAAGACGTTCGAAAGCACGTCCTCTTTGGGCCCGAAGTTGACCTTGCTACCGTTGGCCATAACGAGCACGACGTCGAGGCCTGCCAGGGCGCTTGGTCGATGAGCGACAACAATGACGATGCCGCCTCGCTCGCGCACGCCTGAAATTGCGTGTGTCAACGCCGCTTCGCCTTCTGAATCTAGGTTGGAGTTTGGCTCATCGAGCACCACCAAGAAGGGGTCTCGGTAAAGCGCCCTAGCGAGCGCAATCCTCTGTCGCTGTCCAGCAGAGAGAGCTTGACCGTGCTCACCAATTTCGGTCTCGTATCCTTGCGGCAGAGCAACGATCAGATCGTGGACGCCAGCCGCTCGCGCGGCCTTAAGGATGGCCTCAGGATCCGCCTCGGGTTCGAAACGGGCAATGTTGTTTGCCACGGTTCCAGAGAACAGCTCCACGTCTTGCGGCAAATAACCAAGGTGACCGCCGAGCGCGTCGGGGGACCATTGATCGAGGGTGGCGCCATCCAAGCGGATCAGGCCCCCTGCCGGTTGCCACGCGCCTACAATCATCCGGACGAGCGACGATTTGCCAGACGCGCTTGGACCGATAATGCCAAGTCCCTGACCACTGTCGAGCGTAAAGCTCACGTCCTTGACGACAATTTTCTTCTGGCCGGGGGGAATCACACTTGCATGTTCTACCGTTAGAGACTTCGTGGGTGCGGGAAGAGCCATGGGAGTGTCGCTTGCTGGTAGCATCTCCATCAATCCGGTCAATCGCTTCCAACTTTCGCGTGCGGCCACAAAGCCTTTCCAGTTGGCAATCGCGAGGTCTACTGGCGCCAGCGCTCTAGCAACAAGGATTGACGCAGCAATCATGACACCTGCCGTCGCGGCCTGGTTAATCACAAGATAAGCACCAACGCCGAGCACGGCAGATTGCAGCATCATCCGCAGAACCTTGGCTACCGATCCAAAGCCGCCTGCCACATCGCTCGCCTTCCGGTGGCTTGCCAAATAGCTCTGGTTCGCTTCACTCCACTGAGCGTTAATTCGGCTGGCCATCCCCATGGCGGCGAGGACTTCGCTGTTGCGCCGACCTGCTTCAGCGAGACCGTTTCTGGTTTGCCCAAACTTTGACGCCGCCTTGATCGGGTCGCGCGCCAGTACTTCCGTCAAAAGCGTCAAAGCGACGAGTATTACAGCGCCGATCAGCGCCGTGATCCCAAGGCTGGTGTGAAAAGCAAAGATGATCCCGAGATAGAGGGGCATCCACGGCAAGTCGAACAGCGCCGTCGGCCCCTGACCCGACAAAAACCCCCGGACTGCATCAAGATCACGCAATGGCTGCAGACCATCGCCGCGGCTTCCTAACTTCAGTGGGGCCCGCACTATCGCGTCATAGACCCGCCCGCTTAAGTCGTGATCGAGAGAGGCACCGATGCGTACAAGAATGCGACCTCGAACCAGATCCAAGATGGCCAGGGCTGTTAGCAGAACAGTCACAAGGATCGCCAAGGCAATGAGCGTCGGCACACTGCCGCTTGGCAGCACCCGATCATAGACCTGAAGCATAAAGAACGCGCCGCTCAGCATCAGAATATTTGTCATACTGCTGATCAACGCGACGCTGGCAAAGGCGCTCTTGCAGGAAGAAAGCGCGGCAATAAGCTCAGAGCGCGGCAATGATAGTGCCGCGGGCTGAGGCGACGTGCCCTCAGCCCGCCGGCCCTCAACCTTCTTTGACGATGTCACGCTGAGGCTCCTTCGACCTGGGTCGCCTCAGACTGAAGTTGTGGAGTTGTGATGCCCTTATCTTGTGGACCGGTAAATCTTGTCTTCAGTGTTCGCCCGTTGAAAACGTTTTCTTCGATACGCTTCTGGGTCGCCTTGATCACTTGCTTGTCGCCGGTGGCGAGGATCAACCACGGAATATCGCCACTTTTCCAGTCTTCTGGCGCCAACTTCACAGGCTCACCACGATCATCTGACAAGCGCCGATCGACTTTCTCAGAAACACTTGCCCAAAGAACCGCCGCTACAGGCGTGATGACGCCGCTATTATTCACGCGTGATTCAGCAACTAAGAACTGTCCAGTTCTGATCGCCGGAACCACCAGCTCCTGCAGGCTCTCAAGAGGCATGCCCTTGCATTGAGGAGTGCGCATTAGCAAGCCGACAATCTCGCCGAAAGCGACTTGCAGCCGCCGTGACATCGTCTCCTGCGCCTTAAACTTGGCGATCTGTTCGGGGCTCGGGTTAGCACCCGCGTTCTCGTCTCCACTCCGCGATATAGCGCCAGCAGGCGCATTGGGGTCAGTTTGGGGTTCGGGTTCGGAAGTGTTCAATTTTTCAACCATGAAGTTCGCTCCCTTGATGACATATTTCATCGCATGTTCGTCATGCTGTCCGGCTCGACGGAGAGAAATACGCTTTTGCAACCAATGCGCTTGTGAGCGCAGTTGCATTTGTCATCTAGGGAACAGGTTAGGCTGTCCCCTATGGAACAGCTGCGCAGCGCTGCTGATGAAAAAGTAGAACCGCCAACAAGCTGGTGCATCGCACGCAATCCTGATCCACGCTCCGCAGGGGGAGCGTCGCAAGCGGCGCCGGAACTACGATTCCTGCGGCACTCTCGCCAACAAATTTTTTATCTCGTTAGAATTCCGGGTTACTCGGGCAGCACGAACGCGGCCCGCATTTCGGATATGACGCGCCCCCCGCGCAGGACCTGAACGTATCCCTCATAGCCACCAGGTGGCCATGAAGGTAAGGTTCGCCGCTTGCCTGCGTAAGCCATGTATGTTGCCTTGTGGCGGCGTAACGGTTTGCCCTCACTCTCGACCTTGAACCCCTCGGGCCCTTCAATGGCGAGCCGTAAGCGGTCCCCTTTGCGAAGGTTCATGAGCCGAGCAAACAAAATGAGCTTTCCACTCTTGCTGCGAGGCTGAGGTAAAAGATGATCGCGTTCGAGTGCATGTAAGACTGGTACTGCGTCCGCAAAGCCCGCTGCGAAAATCTGGCCGTTCTGATACTCCAAATCCTTTGCGAGGCCCCCTTCCCAAAGAGTCTCCGCCACCTGAGAAGAGGTGGCGCACTCGGCATTCTGCTTTCGGCCGGAAAAGGGATCGATCGTTACACCGTTATGACGAACTGACAGATGGAGGTGCGCGAACTGGGCTTTGCCCGAGTAACCGACCTTTCCAAGTCGTTGCCCACGTTCGACGCGCTCTCCAACTCGCACAAGAAGAGTGCCTTGACGCATGTGGCAATACTGCGTTTCCCAGCCGTCGCCGTGATCTATGACCACACCGTTCCCGCAATCCCGACCCCTGAGAGCCTTTGCGCGTGTCGAGATCGATAGGGCGTCCGCCATGCCGTCTCGCATCCGTCTGACGATGCCATTCGCCGCAGCTAGTACACCAACACCCGCTTTAGATTGCGAGATTGAGTTGAGACGGAAGTCGGTGCCCTTATGCCCTTGGTAGGTCGCACTTCCACACATGTAATCGCGAACGGCGGGTCCTGGGTCGACATCAACATAGCTTTGAATGAAGCAGGTCTCGCCAAGCTTGCAATCAATAGGCAGCGAGAGTCGCGGCGCGTCGCTGGCCTTTACTTCAGCGGTGGTACCGATGGCAACTGTGAGGAACCCCATAGTCGCAGAAAAAACCCTAATACTGCGCAAAACCCATCTCATCATGGCGCGCGGACCAACAAGCTTTCTAAGACATAAAGACGTGGCACAGAGGCGCCCCTCATACAGGTCGAATGAGCCGGCACAGATTAACCTAGGTGCAATGTTAGTTTGCTTGTGCCTCTTAAGCTAGGTCTCTGGGGTGTCGGAGCAATGTTCATCGACCGACACGCAAAATCGAGCCTGCGTCGAGACGGCCGTGCATCATTTTGACCGTGCCAGGCATCGGCTATCGCACTGATCTCTCGACAACCAGTAGGGCCGGATTCGGCTGATAATGCGTTTTGATGGGCCGCTTGCGTAGTCCGACCATCGGCCCCAGTAGCCGTTAACACCTCGTTTACAGTATCGCAAAACGTCGTTCACGCCGCTCCGTCACCTTAACGATCGAGAGGACGAACAGACATCGACAGTGACCACGTGTTGGACCTCTCAAGACCTCAGTTAACACCAACGGAGGATCCTCCATGCGCTTCACTAACAAAGCTCGACTGACGCTTATGGAAATTGCAGCGGACCCATTCCATTTTGCTGGCATTCGCACTTCGCGCGGTTACGAACCCGATGGGGGCGGTCGACTTAGTACGCAGCCTACGCGCAAAAACCTGACCGTCCTCATCCGGAAGGCCGAGATCGATAGTGACTACGTGTTGGAACTCTCAAGACCTCAGTGAACATCAACGGAGGAACCTCCATGTGCTTCGCTAACAAAGCTCGAGTGACGCTTATGGCAATTGCATTTGCCGGCATGATCGCCACTCCCGCATCAATCTCTCATGCGGCGCATATGCCAGAGCCTTCGCTCACTGATCAACTGATCAATCCGGAACAGTCCTTATCCAACTTCGAACTACTGCCCGTTGTGAAGGCTCGCTTTGGACGGAATTTTGGCGGCTTTCGTTGCAGATTCGGCGGTCGTTACTATCGAGATGTCCCCTAGGTAACAGCAGGGCCTGTTTCCAACGTGACAGTTGCCCCCGTGACCCAAGTAAGCGCGGCTAAGGAATCCTGCTCTCACCGTCTGCGTAGTTGGAGACGTCAGGAACATACGAGCTTGCTCTAGCGGTTCGCTCCCGATCACGAGATCAATAGCGAGAAAAGCATTCATTTGGAGATCAAAAATGGCATTCGACGTCAATGTTATCCGCGGCGACTCCGTAGGAAGCAGCCCATTAAAGGAACAACAAGTCCAAGACGTGGAGCGTTTGATCGAACTCGCTGCTAGACAATGGGGCCTCTATATCGACGGCGATCCGAATGCGACAATTGATATAATGTGGGAGGTAGCAGATCTGGTCCCATCCGCCGGCGCCGGGCAAATCAAGCCGGGAAGCGGGAACATCGGCGTCGATCATCTCGCGAATGCCAGACCTGGGCACTTTGAGAAAGTCACACACACCATCAGAGGGACGGATATTGCCACCAAGGAGGCTGGTACAATAACCGAATTGCGCACGGGCTATGATCCGAATGGCGCTGAAGCGGATATCGTTATCACGATCGATCTGCCCCGCCTTTTGGGCGGTCGAACGGACAACTTCTTCATCGAGCCTGACAGCCCATTTGTCACCCCAGACCAGTTAGATCCGTCGGCAGCCATCATCCCCAAAGGCTCCATAGATCTGCTAACCGTTCTGACACACGAGATCGGTCATGGATTGGGGTTTACTGGTGCCAGCACCGGCGACACACTCTTTCAGCTTCTGACAGACTACAAACCAGAGCCAGATGAATTCACGGGCGAGAATGCCGTCGCCGCGTTCGGCGGATACGTTCGATTAGCAGATGACGACACAGCCCACGTCGGCAAGCACCTTTATGGCACCGAAGGGGCTCCGACTACGTCAAAGCAAGACGAAGACCTTATGGACGTGGACACCCTCCCTGGAGTCCGCACGCCGGTCTCCGAGCTGGATGTAGCTATATTAAATGACCTCCGCGTTCCAATTGTTTCACCTACCGAGGGCTCAGATACACTTTATGGCTTCTGGCAGCACACCGATGGCATCGGAGACGACGGATTCGACGACGGCGTTGGCGACGACGTCATCGACGGCCTCGGTGGCGCAGACTATATCTTTGGTCTTTCTGGCGACGACGCCTTATACGGCAGCGGCGGGAACGACGTCCTGTTTGGCGGCGACGGGGATGACCTAGTATATGGGGGAACGGAGAACGACATTATCCATGGCGGCGCGGGCCTCAACATCCTTGACGGCGGTGAGGGTGTCGACACTGTGGCGTTCAGCGACACGGCTCGAAACGGTGTTATTGCTAATCTCGCAACGAAAGAAGCTTTCCACGGCAACGGTGAAAGTTACATAAACGGTTTCGAAAACCTTTCCGGATCGAACTTCGCCGATGATTTGAGCGGAGATGACGGGGCCAACGCCATTTACGGGAACCTGGGGAATGACACTCTCTCGGGAGGGTTGGGAAATGATGTCTTGCATGGCGGCGGCGGCATAGACACGGCGGATTATAGCTATTCGCAGTTGGTTCCTGGCGCCACGATCGGCGGCGTCCAGGTGGATTTGGCACTTGGGCTTTCGCGCAGCGGTTATCCCGGCTTTATAGCCGGTAACACCAGCTGGATCGTTGAAGACAAATTAATAGAAATAGAAAACGTCAAGGGCTCCGAATACGTCGATACATTGCAAGGGGACATGTTCGACAATACGCTTGAAGGTCGTGGAGGAGACGATTTTCTGAACGGCTTTATTGGGCATGACATACTTGAAGGCGGGAGTGGTAATGACACTCTTGACGGTGGGATAGATTGGGACACGGCTATTTATTCTGGCATGAGCACCGACTACGATATTAGCAGTGATGCAGGTGCCCTGATTGTCACGGATACTGTCGCCAATCGGGATGGGAGGGACACCCTTATCGATGTTGAATTGCTGCAATTCTCAGATGGTAAGTTTACAATTTCGGATGATTTAACTTTGGTGCCGTGGACACCACCGGTGCTGGAGCCGTTCCCAGACCTCCCCCCACCCCCTCCAGGGCTTGAGCCGATTATCATTTTTCCGGACTTGCCGGCTCCACCGGAACCGCTCCCTGTTGATGAACCGCCAAGCCTTACACCTGCGCCGCAGATCGCCATTACCACTTCGATTGGCGGTGATGACGTTCTCAGCGCCCGCGAGATTGATAGTGACATTATCATTTCCGGCACAACACAGAATGTAGAGGACGGCCAGACCGTCACCGTCTCCCTGAACGGCAGCGACTATGCTGCGACCGTGACAACGGGGACCTGGAACGCCACCGTCCCGGCGTCGGCCTTACCTACACTGACACAGGGCTCTCATACCATTACCGCCAATGTCTCGAACGAGGCCGGTACACCGGCTTCCGAGGCCAGCGCGACCTTCCAGGTCGACACCATCGCCGATGCAGGCAGCGACCTCACACTCGACTTCGCTGACGATCAGATCGACGGGACTAACGTTACAGACGTGCAGGCCACCATTAGCGGCCTTGATGGAGACGCAACGGGTGTCATCCGTTTCTCAGACGGCACGAGCACGGTTGAGAAGACTGTTACGGGTAACGGCACCGTGAGCGCTGATCTGACAGACCTTACTAGTGGTCAGATTACGACGACGCTGGACGCCACTGATGGCGCTGGTAATACCGCCAGTGTTGATGGCCCGACGCTTACGCGTGAGCTGGATATTATAGAAATCCCAGACCCCCCAGAGTCGGATCCTATCCCCATTCCGCCGGTGCCCGAACCCGCACCTCCTATAGATCCAAATCCAATTGAGGTAATCAAGGACGATGGCTCTAAGGTCTCAACTACATATGATACCGAGAACGTGGAGTCGTGGTCGGAGAAAGTCGTCCATTACAATGCCGCGGGCGCAGAGACTTCGATCAAACTGACCCATGATGATGGCTCGTGGGAGCAGACCAACTTTGATGCAGACAATGCGGAGAGCTGGTCGAAGGTGCTCACGCAATATGATGCATCAAGCGCGCCGAAGTATACTGAGTGGACTATGGACGACGGCTCAAAAAGCTCAACAGTCTATGATCCCAACAACCTGGAAGCCTGGTCGCGGACCGTCACAAAACAAAATGCTGCAGGCGCGACGACCTTATACCAGGTGTATAATGACGATGGGTCCTTCGCTCAGACCAGCTTCGATGTTGAGGATAAGAAGAGCTATTCGCAGGTGCACTCGGAAAGTAATTCCGCAGGCGCACAGACCTTGTACGAATTCACCATGGATGATGGGTCAAAACAGTCGACCATCTACGATGCCGACGGGGTGGAGGCCTGGTCACAGAAAGTCACACACACCAACGCCGCAGGCGCGCAAACCTCGATCCAGGTGACCAACGACGATGGTACCGTCATTGATACGGCGGTCTTTTCCGGAGCGTTTGCCGAGTACACGTTTGATGGGGAATCCAACGCGATGACGGTCAGTGATACCGTCGCCAATCGCGATGGGGTCAAGAATATCTATAACGTCGAATTCCTCCAGTTCGCCGACGACACCTTCTCCGCCAAAGATGTCTTCTCCAGCAGGGCGCCTGAGGAACCAGAGCCCACGCCGCCAGAAGAAGGTGACATCACGACACTGGCCATTGGCGAGGAAAGTGGATCGTCGAAAGACGAAGGTGACGTCACGACACAGGCCATTGGCGAGGAAAGTGGGTCACCGCCAGAAGAAGGTGATATCACGACACTGGCCGTTGGCGAGGAAAGTGGATCGTCGAAAGACGAAGGTGATATCACGACACAGGCCATTGGCGAGGAAAGTGGGTCGGCGAAAGACGAAGGTGACGTCACGACACTGGCCATTGGCGAGGAAAGTGGGTCGTCGAAAGGCGAACCACCTCCGTCTTTGGAGATTGGCGAAGAAATTCATGGCCGAAGAGGCGCCGACAACCTCGTTGGGAGTAATGGCAACGATACAATATTTGGCAAAAGAGGAAGGGATTCCATCGACGGTGGCGCTGGCGATGATGACATCGACGGGGGACGAGGAAAGGACAATATTCTGGGTGGTGACGGCGACGATATAATCGATGGCGGCAGCGGCCGAGATATTATCGATGGCGGGAATGGCGCCGACGTTATAGACCCGGGCCGTGGCCGGGACGTGCTAACCGGTGGAGCCGATGCGGACATCTTTGTCTTTGACTTCGATGGCAAGCGTGACACGGTCACGGATTATGAAGTTGGCATTGACCGTATCCGCCTTGATGGCATCTCATTTGAGGACGTCAATATTCAGAACACATCGACTGGAGCATCAATCGAATACGATGGTGACGAGATGTTGCTTTTGAATGTTGATGCAGCAGATATCACGGAGAAGGACTTCCTTGTGACACCTCCTACGACCTTCACAACAGAGATGGTTGGCGAGGAAAGCGGATCACCACCAGAAGAATTTCTCATCACGACACAAGCTGTTGGCGAGGAAAGTGGGTCGGCGAAAGACGAAGGTGACGTCACGACACTGGCCATTGGCGAGGAAAGTGGGTCGGCGAAAGGCGAACCACCTCCGTCTTTGGAGATTGGCGAAGAAATTCATGGCCGAAGAGGCGCCGACAACCTCGTTGGGAGTAATGGCAACGATACAATATTTGGCAAAAGAGGAAGGGATTCCATCGACGGTGGCGCTGGCGATGATGACATCGACGGGGGACGAGGAAAGGACAATATTCTGGGTGGTGACGGCAACGATATAATCGGTGGCGGCAGCGGCCGAGATATTATCGATGGCGGGAATGGCGCCGACGTTATAGACCCGGGCCGTGGTCGGGACGTGTTAACCGGCGGAGCCGATGCTGACGTCTTCGTCTTTGACTTCGATGGCAAGCTCGACACGGTCACCGATTATGAGGTTGGCATTGACCGCATCCGCCTCGATGGTATCTCGTTTGATGACGTCAACATCCAAAACGAATCCTCCGGAGCATCAATTGAATACGGTGAAGACAAAATGTTGCTTTTGGATGTTGATGCCGCCGATATCACCGAGAAGGATTTCCTCGTGACATAGTCGCGAGGGAAGTGGTGGAGTTGCGCTTCGCTGTGAGGCTAATTAGCTCCAGATCTTGAACTTGGACCGGTGACCGGTAAGGGCAGGCTGTTAGATTTGCCCTGCCCTTGAAAACTGCGCAATTATGATGTGAGGAGATCCTCTGTCAGCAGGTCTGACGCAATCAACTTGCTTCCGAAAGTGCGCCCCGTTCGTCGGCTCTTTGATCTAAGCGGAAGACGCGATCGGTAAGGAAGTGTGGAAGGAGGTGTCAATGAGCCGAGCAATCTGCAGATCGTGCGGACCATCGCCGGTCATCTCTGGGCTGCCCGAGGTTGTCTGATCAGAGTAGATCCGGATCACGAATACGTGGGATCTGACGGATTGGCGCCGGAAACGCGAAGATTTGGCGGTTGCGACACATCAGATCGCCCGGCAATTTCGCCGCCAATAGATTATGGTTGCCTAATGCGGTTTGTCGGTTGGTGCATTGATATGGCTCATCAAGAACAGAGCGAAGAAGGCGGGGTGCTGCTGCTGGCAGGTGGTGTCGCGGACCCCCAGATCGAACACCTTCGTCAGCGCGCCGCAGCACGGGGCGTGCGTGTTCGGTCTCTGTTGCATGGCCCCGATCAGCCGCCGCTGATCGACTGGTGCATCAACACGGATTGCCTGGAGGTGAATGGCAGCGCTCTAACCTTCAGTGCCGCATTCATTCGCCAGGATGTCTTTCGGGCCCTCAAAACGAAAAGCAAACTCGATCACTCGACTGCGCGAAGCTGGAAGACGCTGCTCGATGGCTGGCTCTGGACACATCCGAAGGTGCGAATCTTTAATCGTAATTTTCTAATGCGCGATGAGGTCAACAAGCCGCTCGCACTCGTCTGGGCGCGCGAAGCTGGACTGGCGATCCCGAAGTCTCGCATAACCGACAGCGCAACTAAGATGCTCAGCTGGCTCGAAGAAGAGCCCATTGTTTATAAGCCAGTCGCCGGCGGCGACCTCGCCCGCGAGTTGGACAAGGCAGCCCTTGACCGCAATGCGAAAGACCATCTGCCGCGGCCCTACACTTTCCAGCAGCGCCTAGTTGCGCCCGAGCTTCGGATTTTCCGCGTGGGCGACAGCTTCCACGCCTTCGAAGTCGTGTCGGAGAAGCTGGACTACAGGGCAGATGACGGCAAGCCACGTCTCAGACCAATCGAGCCTCCCCCGCACCTTGTTGGCCCGCTCAAAAAACTGACTGATCGCATTGGCCTCAATTGGACGGCTGCCGATTTCAAAACATGCGCGACAACCGGCAAGCTTCTTTTCCTCGAGACCAACTCGAATCCAATGTTCGTGGCCTTCGACAAGGCTTGCAACGGAGCTCTCACCGCGTCGATGATCGATTGGCTGACCGCGCTTCGGTCTGCTTCCTGATCTACAAACCGCGGGCAAGTGAACGCGTAGCAAGCCAGCCCGCCACAGAATTCCTTTGATATTCGGACCGCGTGGCCGCTCGTGACGGATCACTCGTCAGTCGTGATGTCGGCCACCTCTCCATGCTCCATAGCTACGAGGGCGGGGTTCAGTCTGCTTATTCATCAAAGCGGACATCTAGTCCAGCGGCGAGATAGTCCCCTAGCAGCCCTGTCCGGTACTGGAGCGTTCTTCGGATGCCCCACGCTGCTACTGCCTGAGCGCATTCCGAAATGGCTATTTGGACGAGTCGTTTTTCGCAGCTGCAAAGATCGAACACCGCCCAAGCGTCAAGCATTTGGGCTCAGGCCACCCATTGAGTCTACGCCTCTGTTTCCCAAGCTGTTCCCTAGGTAACAGTTACATCGCTGTTCCCCACGATACATCAGGTTCTTTGAGTTCTGCGCCGGCTTCCTGCGACATTAAAGCGGCCACCAAACCAGAAACGCAAAAACGGCGAGGATTGATCATGAACTGAGCTCCCGCCTCTCGAATTGTCACCGACGTTGGAAATCTCACATCTTTGTTCTGCGCGATGAACCATGGTCCTGAAATCGGCGCACGTAGCCAATGGCTGAGTGCCGCGGTGAACAGGTGAAGTCTTAACGAATGCGCCATGAGAAACGATCACCGGTCAATTCCATAGCGCAGATTTAAAAGCGAGTTAAGCAATGGCAAAAGCTGCAAAAGGCACTCACAATACATCGTCAAATATTTTCTTGGAGACCTTGCAAACAGGTGATGGTTGGCGCTGGGTCAATGATGATGGCAGTGCTGGACCAGTCGAGATTGCGTATTATTTTGCCCCGGGCGGCATCAACCTGCCACGTGATAAAGGCACATCTTTGGATTGGACCGCAGAAGAGAAGGAGGTCTACGTAGCCGCCTTCCAAGAATGGGCCAACGTCGCCAACATAACTTTCAAAGAGGTGTACTCTGAAGATGAAGCGAATTTCGTGGAAGCGATATCCGACAACTCATCGGCCTCTCCCGCTTCGCATCTTGTCGTCAATGATACGATTAAAGGAAATAACTGGGGATTTTACAACCGTGCTAAATTAACTGATGGGTCGGGGAATATTACCGCCTATGGGTTTGACGCATTTGTGCACGAGCTTGGGCACGGACTCGGACTTGCGCATACTCATGAAACCCTCCGAAACTCTGCTTTGTTCCCAGATGCAACCACCCCCTCTGGCTTTGTTGAGTTTACAAGAGACAGCGATGGAGACGGAGTTATCGATTCATGGACACTCGGCGACTTCGGCTTGAATTCCGCAGAATACACTGTGATGTCATATAACGGCTGGCACACGACGGGCCCAAGCGCCTTCGACATCGCAGCAATTCAAGATCTTTACGGCGCCAATACGACTTACAATTCGGGTGATGACAAGTACGTTTTAGGCCAATCCAACTTGCACACCACCATCTGGGATGCGGGTGGCACGGATGAGATAGTTTACAATGGCAACTTGGGCGTCACCATCAACTTGAACTCAGCGACACTGAAGGAAGAGTCCGAAGGGGGCGGCCTTATTTCTGGCGTAAGGCAGCCTGCAAATGTTGCTGGACCTAGCGGACCATTGTCCGAATACGATGCTGTCCTCGAACTGGCTGAGAAGAATGAAGGACGAGTTGGTGGGGCTGTCGGTTCGTTTACTATTGCGGGTGACTTTACAAATGCACTTCACGACGTAGTCGGCCAAACCGGCGTCATTATCGAAAACGCTGCGGGTGGCTCTGGTGATGACATATTGGTGGGGAACAGGACTTCAAATGTACTCAAAGGCAATGACGGCGATGACTTTATCTTCGGTTTGGTCGGTGACGACACCCTCGAGGGCGGTGCCGGCAATGACACGATCGACGGCGGCGAAGGCATTGACACTGTTGTATTCAATGATTCTGTCCATGACTTTCAGATCACCTTCAATGACGACGGAAGCATTGAGTACACAGACATTGCACTCAACGATGGTGACAACCTCGGCACAGACACGCTGTCGAACATAGAGCAAGTATATAATCTCAAAGCTCGTAGCCTTTGGGAGGTTGAGCAGGGAACGGACAACGGCAATTTCCACATTGGTACGTCTTCGTCGCGCAACATCATCAACGGCGGGGGCGGTGACGACACGTTGGAAGGTGGCGACGACATCGACTGGCTCGGTGGAGCCAGCGGCGAGGACACCATCTACGGAGGCGCTGGCCGCGATTACCTCAACGGCGGCGCTGGAAACGATATCATTTACGGGGGCACTGGCTCCGATGACACCGGCGTCGACACCGCATACCTCTCAGGCAGTTTTTTTGATTACACCGTTGTTGAGGTCGACACGACGGGAACGCAATCGAAAGTTATCCTGAGTGGGCCCGATGGTAGAGATACGTTTTATGGGGTGGAGTCATTCCTTTTCGATGATCGTCCAAACCACTCCCCGCTCTCAGTTGAGAACCTTCGAGATACATCGACAATTGAGGGTGGTTTTCTCGTTAACCCCGCTGACTCCAACCACGACGTCGAACCTACCATCAATACAAACAACGATGGGCTGAACATCTCCGTTGAGGATAGCAGTGCAGTCGCCGGCGCAGGGTCCGGCATTGTTGTCAATCCAGATAACTACAACCACGGTTTGGAGCCAACAATCAATCGAAACAATGATGGGCTGAACATAACCTTATTGAGAACCGACGAGGACGTGCCCTTGTCCGGCACCCAGGACGTCGGCACCGGTACGGTACAGGCCGGGTGGTATGGGACACCGGACGGAGGCCAATTGTTCATTACGGAAAACGGTAACTTCACCTATACCCCATACCCAGACTTCAATGGTTCGACGAGCTTTACTTACACGCTGCTGGATGATCAGGGCGTCGCCACGTCGCACACTGTGAATTTAATCGTGGACTCCACCCCAGACGCGCCCGTTGCTCGGGATGATACGTTTATGGTCGTTGAGGGCACACCGGAGGTGGTTGGCAATGTCTTTAACAACAACGGCCATGGCAGAGACATAGACGCCGACGGTGATCCGCTCGCCGTGCAACCAGGCACATACGTGACAGTCGCCGGCGGCAGCTTGGTGTTGCGCGCCGAAGCCGATGGTGGCTTCACGTACACCCCTCCTGAAAACTTCAATGGTACGGACAGCTTTGAGTACACGGCAACCGATGGGACTGGCAGAGCTGACACGGCGACAGTCACCTTTGAGTTTGGTCCCAACATTGCTCCCGTCGCCCAGGACGATACCTTTTCAACCGGCGAGGACCAAGAGGTGTCGGGGAACGTTATCACCTCCTATTTCGGCGAAGGCAATGACACCGACCTCAATTATGGGGCCACGCTCAGCGTTCTGGAAAGAACGGTGACATCCACCCAAGGCACCACCGTTGAGATCGATACATACGGCAACTTCACCTACGTGCCGGATGAAAACTTCTACGGCACAGATAGCTTCACCTACACCCTGTCTGATGGTCAGGGCGGCACCGACTCGGCCGTTGCGACAATTGTGGTTGAGCCCATCAATGACGCGCCCATCGCGCAAGTCGACGAGTTTAAGGATGTCGCTGAAGACACGCACCTGTCCGGCAACTTGTTTGCCGACAATGGCAACGGTGCTGATGTTGATCCCGATGGCGATCCGATCACGGTGCCCAAATGGGGACGGACCGTGGAGACGGAGCATGGCGGTAGGGTGGTGATCGCGGCCAATGGCGACTTCACTTACGTGCCGGATGAAAACTTCCACGGCACAGATAGCTTCAGTTATATGGTCAGCGATGGCCAACACGGCAGCGACCACGCTGAAGGCGAAGTGACGATTGAAGTGGACCCCGTCAATGACAGCCCGGTCGCAGCCAATGATGCTTTTGAGACTTCCTATGGCCAAACGCTTACCGGCAATCTATTGGCGGACAACGGCGCCGGGTCGGATTACGACGTCGATGGTGATGCGCTCACGGTGGACTCGCCCACGCCATGGCAGACGCTCGTCGTTAAAGCCAAGACTTCCGAAGGGCCGATAACAATTGAAACGGAACAGGGTGGGCAGGTGGTTCTGCACGCGAATGGCGACTTCGCGTATACGCCTGGGTTCGGATTCCACGGAACCGATAGCTTTCAATACACGTTGGTGGACAGCCAGAACAGCAGCGATACTGGCACTGTGACCATAGCAGTCGCCGTGCCCAAAGGCGCAAAGGTCGGGACTGAGGCGGGAGACTTTCTATATGGAATGTTTGTCAACAACGACACCATCGCAGGTCTTGGCGGCGACGACGTCCTGTCCGGATTGACCGGGAACGATCTTCTCCTCGGCGGTGCCGGCCGGGATACGCTGTTGGGCCAGGCCCAAAACGACGTGCTGGTAGGAGGTAGCGGAGATGATGTTCTGGACGGCGGGACCGGTAATGATATTCTAACTGGTGGTGATGGCTCCGATGTTCTCAAAGGCGGTTCAGGTCTGTTCGGCGGCAATTCGGGCTCCGATACGTTCGTTTTCCAAGCCGGCGAGACAGGTGTCGATACGATCCAGGACTTAACCCCCGGTGAGGACGTCATCGACATCTCTGGATTGGTGGGCACGGCCTTTGGCGTCATCAGCGCCAATCCGGCCGACTTTGTCCGAATCGTTTCTTCCGATGGATCGGGCATTGCACATTCCATCATGCAGGTGGACGCCAGTGGAACCGGCAAGTCATTCGAGGACGTTGCTGTCCTCAATGATCTGACCGAGGGCGATAATGTGTCCGTCAAATTCAGCGACACTACGACAGCGGACGTTGAAATTGCGGCATCTCCGCCTCCCGCACCAGCCGCCGGCGAGGAGACCCCTCCCGCTCCGGGTGAGGAAGGCCCCACCCAGCTGCCCGAGGATGCCATCGTGGGCACGGAGGATGACGACTACCTGGAAGGCACCAATGGCAATGATGATATCGACGGTGGGCGGGGAAAGGACACCATTCTTGGAGGTGACGGCGACGATATGATCGGTGGTGGTAGCGGCGCAGATCTGATCGATGGCGGGAACGGCACCGACGTCATAGACCCCGGCCGTGGTCGGGACGTGTTAACCGGTGGAGCCGATGCAGACATCTTTGTCTTTGACTTGGATGGCAAGCTCGACACGGTCACTGATTATGAAGTGGGCATTGACCGTATTCGTCTTGATGGGGTCTCGTTCGATGACGTCAACATCCAGAACGAATCCTCTGGAGCAACAATCGAATACGGTGAAGACACAATGTTGCTTTTGGACGTTGATGCCGCCGCTATCACCGAGAAGGACTTTCTCATGACATAGCCGCGAAACGACCGAAGGCGTCGACAATGCATTTCAACAGAGGTTGATGGTCCAGACGACGCCGTCTTCGGGCTACGAAAAGAGGCTCGTTGCGTGGACTGTACGGCTGCTGTTCCCTAGGGGACAGCAGCAGAGCCGCAACTTTCTCACAGTAAGTTGGAACAGCTGTTTATTGCTGAATGACTCGTGATCCTCTTTGGTACTCGCACTTTGTCGCGAGCCTGAAAAGTTCACCCCCCTTCTTCCTCATAACAGGAGTACAGCGAATGGCGTTCGACTTCGTCTTTGTGTGGCTCCTGGTGCCGGCCCATCTAGCAACAGCACTACTGGCAATGCTTGCCGTCTTTGCGAGGCCAAGTAAGCCAGGCACGGGCATTCTGAACATTGGAATTAAGAGGCTTGCCTGTGGATACCTGGGGGCTTTGGTAGCTACGCTCCTTTATTCAGTGGCCATCGGCGGTGACAAGTTTCCGCTACTATACATTCTCATTGCACCACTCGTTATCGTGATCATAACTGTCATCGGATTGCCATTGTTTGCACTGGTCTCGAAGTTTGGCTTCAGCTCCCTTTTCGGCGTCTTACTGATCGCTCTTATTTGCTCTGTGGCGTATTCGGCTTATTCATTGATCACTTTTGAGCCCTACAATATCTGGTGTCACGCGAATGAAGCAGCGTGCATGGCGCGTTCTCCTATTTATTTTACATTTGCGGCAATTCTGATTGCGTTAGGATTTGGACTGGGCGCGAGGCTTCCCGTGGTAAAGTAGATTGTATCGACTTCAGCCCGGCAGCTGCCCAAAGCGCCTCCCCTAGCTTGGGACATTGACGGGACTGTTCGACTTTCTATTGCAGACAAACTAAGAAATGTGGTCCGAACCAAGGGGACCTTACAAGCGAAGACCAGAGCCGCGTCTGCATTGAATCCCAACATAATCCAAGAAACTCTCAGAGGGCCTTCCTGGCTCCCGACTCGACCGCCTCTGCCAGCCTCGATGCGACGTCACCCGCCTACGAGAGTTCGCCGATCATGAATGGACCCATCGGTTATTCCTTTGCTTAGCTAGCACTTCTGCGGAGCTGTTCCTTAGGAAACAGCAGAGCCTGTCTCCAACGTGACAATAATTAGCGCAGACATCTTGGTCTTGGACTTCGTTGGCAAGTGCGACACGGTCACCAATTGCGAAGTGAGGAATGACCGTATCCGCTTTCATGGGATCGCGTTTCATGATGTCAACATTGAGAACAAACCAACTGGCGCATTTAGAGAATTCTGTGAAAACAGAATTTGCTGCTGGATGTTGAGGCTGCTGCGATCAGGGAGAAGAGTTCTTTCGTGACATGGCGGCGAATGGAGTGAACCATTCGCTCAATGCAATTCAACACATTTAGCCTGTTCCACCCGCCTGTCACCCGCAGGCCAACTCACAGATTCGGCGTTTGACCGTAAAATTGGTGTAGCGATCATGAAATTGCCGCAGCTACTCGTAGTAGAAGATGACCCGGCGGTACGAGCATTGCTCGTCGCTTATCTCGAGAAAGACGGATATCACGTCGCCAGTGCATCAACAGTATTTGAAGCTGAGCAACGCACCGGCACCCGGTCCTACGCCATGGTCATCGTTGATCTCGGCCTCCCGGACGAGGACGGTCTTGTTTTTGCGCGAAGGCTACGTACTAAGTCAAACGTACCCATCGTGTTCGTAACAGAGCGAAGTACCGATTCCGACAAGATTGCGGCGCTTGAGATGGGGGGTGACGACTACGTGACCAAGCCGTTTAACCCCAGAGAATTGTCGGCGCGTATTCATAACATTCTCATCAGGTCCGGGCGTGGCGCCGAGCGTTCGTCGACAGAGGCTCGGATCGCGATTGGGGAATGGTGGCTGGACGTCGGAAAGCGCACATTTGAAGATCAGGCTGGCAATCCTCAAGCATTGACGCGAGCTGAATTCGACCTCCTGAGTGCTCTAGTAAACGCAAAGGGACGTGTCCTGTGTCGCAACTACCTGCTAGATGCGATCAGCTCCAAAAGCGACGATGCGTGTGACCGGACAATCGACGTTTTGGTAAGTCGCCTAAGACGCAAAATAGAGCCTTCGTCGAGACGGCCACGCATCATTCTGACCGTGCCAGGCATCGGCTATCGCATCGATCACCCGACAACTTGTAAGGCCGGATTGGGCTGATGCTGCGTTTTGATGCGCCGTTTACCTGGGGCAACCCGCGGCTGCAAGAGCCATTAATACCCCGTTTACACGATCGCAAAGCGCAGTTCACGAGCCTCCATCACCTTAACGATCGAGAGGACCAACCGAGATCGACAGTGACCAAGTGTTGGACCTCTCAAGGTCTCAGCTAACATCAACGGAGGCCCCTCCATGCACTGCTCGAACAAAGCTCGACTGACGCTTCTAGCAATTGCATTTGCCGGCATGATCACCGTTCCCGCATCAATTTCTCATGCCGCGCCACTGCCAGAGCTTTCGCTCAGTAATCAACTGATCAACCAGGAACAGTCCTTGTCCAACTCCGATCGGGTCCCCGTTGTGAAGGCTCACTTCGGACGACGGTATGGCCGCCATCGTCGTTGGCGCCGCCGCCGCGGCTACCGTCGTTGGCACCGCTGCCGTTGGCACCGTTGTTGGCACCGCGGCCGTGGTTATCGTCGTTGGTACCGCCGTCGTGGCTATCGCCGGCGCTTTCACTGATGGCCGCCATGCCGCAGTCTGAATTGTTTGGGAATTGGTTGCCCCCGCAGCCATCGCTCACCAGAAACCGATGGTCATCACTGGGGCAGTTGAGTTCACCGGTGGCGCGATGAACTGCAGCTTAATCCTGGCTCAGTCTTCTGGTCCGGCGTCAGCAACAGGGGACGTTAGCGTTAGGAACGTTATACTCGTGGGTCCGGCCTGCGCCTCTTCAAGATGGTCGACGCGCAGGCCAGCGATTGAGAAGCTTGCCGAGCCGCTGGTTCGTGGCATTCAGACTCTACTCATAGGTCGCCGCAATTCCCAGCGCTAGGAACGGCCTATCCGAACGGTTCACGCAGGTACTCCGGGAAACATCGATCTGAAACTTACTAGAAATAGGCCTTGCAGAAGGCGGAATGATCCAGAGGAAACGCCCGATGCATTTAGGACTTACCCGAGATTCCAGCACCTCAAGCCACGCATCCGCCGATTTCGATCGCGCCATAAGCAATATTTCTTTGCGCTTCCACGATATTGGCACGGAGGAGCGTTTTAATCAGGTATTGGCTGCCGAGTCAGTTTTCCAGGCTAAGTTTGCGATAGCTATAGGTATTTTTTTGACGCTGGCGGCAATTGCGCTCGATTATGTAATGTTGACCACCAGCTTTTCGACTTCGGCAACTCTGCGCATCGCGCTAGCCTTACTGCTCGCTTCGTGCCTGCTCTTCCTTAGTGGCCAACCTCGAAAATTGGACGTCCTGCACATTTTGATGCTGACGGCAGTAACCAATATCACGGGGAACCTTATCATTCTGTCGAGCGTCGAACCCGGTGCGTTTGTCTATTACCTCGGCGGAGTGGTTCTGCTCGTGTTGTGGACCTATGCTCTATTCTTAAATAGATTTATTTATGGAATTCTATTCTCTCTAATCGCGCTCTCCGCGTACGCAGTACCTGGGTTGATTCGATACGACGGTGATGTCTACGCAATTACGAGACTTTTTGGAATTACTGCAACCATGATCTTGGGTACGTTTGCCAGCTATTACGCGGAAAAAAATCGACGCAGGAGTTTTTTTCAAGAGTTGGAGCTCGAGCGCGCCAAGGAGTTTGCGGAAAAAGCCAACAGCGCCAAGTCCAATTTTCTGGCAATGATGAGCCACGAATTACGTACCCCACTCAATGGAATTCTTGGCATGGCTCGGCTCACGTTATCTCGAGGCAGACTCGATAGCGATTCCCGACATGCGCTTAGAACAATCGAAAATTCGGGAGAGACGCTTCGCAAATTGATCGATAACACTCTTGACATTACACGGATCGAATCCGGGCAAGTCAGTTGTTCTCGGGAAACTTTCGCTCCGGCCCTACTTCTGGAAGAGACAGTCGGCCTCCTTAGCCCGCTGGCGCTGGAGCGCGGCATCACAATTGATCTCGTAGTTGACGACGACGTCCCGCACTTTGTCCTCGGAGATGTCGCGCATCTACGGCAGGTGTTGCTTAACTTGGTCGGAAATGCGGTGAAGTTTACCAAAGACGGTAAAGTCACAGTCTCGGTTGCTGCCCAATCGAAGCAGCAAGATTTGCGACTTCAATTCGAGGTCCGTGACACAGGGATCGGCATACCCTCCGATCAACTGGACCGGATTTTCGAGCCGCTAACGAAGGCATCAAATACAATCACAGGCCGATACGGGGGTACGGGGCTAGGCTTGGCGATTGTACAGCGTTTTGTAAAAACAATGGGTGGCACTATCCGGGTTACAAGCGAACTCGGAAAGGGCAGTGTGTTCTCATTTGATGTGGTCGTTGTCCGCGCCAAGAGGCCGGCGCAAGTACCTGCCCCTGCCTGTGACCAAGTTCGCCGTGGCAGGCCACTGAAGCTGTTGCTGGTGGAGGACGATGCAATCAATATTGAGGTAGCGGTTGGTATCCTTGACACAGCCGGCCATATGACGACCGTGGCCGAAACCGGTGCGGCGGCAATCAAAGAAGCAGCTCATCATAAATTTGACGCCGTTCTGATGGACATGCGCCTGCCAGATATGGACGGCCTTACAGCTGCTGCTCATATCCGTACTCTGCCTTGCCATGATCAGGCGACGCCGATCATCGCTTTGACAGCCAATGTCATGGCGAATGAAATCGAGAGCTACCACGCTGCCGGAATCATGAGGGTTGTAGCAAAGCCTATCGAACCAGAAAAATTGTTTGCAGCATTAGAACTGGAGAATGATCCAAAACTTGAGGTTTCTCCTCGGAAGGTTGTGAATTATCCGAAAGGCTTCAGCAGAGATCAACTCGATCTTCTCCTGGCGGCCCTAGAACCTGATCGCGTAATTTTTCTGCTAGGCGAATTGGAGAGTTCAATCGTTGAATGTCGCACGGAGATCAAGCGATCGCTTCAGAATGAGCGTGGCGTGGATATTGCCAAACGCACGCATCGGGTTGCCGGCGCGGCAATTAATTTTGGCCTGAGTGATTTGCACCGCACGTCCATAGAACTTGAGATAGCAGCAACTGACGAGGACAAGATTGCTATGCAGGAACGGCATTCGACATTCGACTCAGAAGCCGAGGAGGCTCTACGCGCAATCCGCAAACTGCGCAATGAAATTGTTGGGGGCTCCGGTATTCTTGCCCGATGAGTCCTTCGAAGTCGCTTCGTTCGACCGATACGGTGCGCGGCACCGTAAGCTTTTCCGGTGGCGCACGTAACACCATGAGCCTAGCCAAATGCACCATTGGCAGCTTTATTTTTGGCGTCAAACCCGCTTATTTGACCGCTGCAAAAATCAGCCGCGGGTGTAAGTCTTTCGCGCCATTACTGACGGAACGGCGGACAAACGTGTGCCCATTGTCACGTTGAGGCTTGGACCAGTTATCGTTGTGCAAGGCCACTTGGGCAATCGTTCAGCCTAGGTCATCAAGTTGAAGAGGCGCTTGCTCAGAGGAGCAAAATTCGAAATGTTTCCGCCCTTACCCGTTCTTAGCACAGACTTCAATTGCTCGTCTTAAACGCCTCAATCTTGTTTACAGCTGAGTCTCGCCGGCCCCCATTCGAAACTCCCGCTTCTATCAGGCAAGCAACGAATGGTCGTGCACTTTGCGTTCTAACCGCACATGGCGGGCTGACGGCCGGTATGTGCCAATCAAGATGCAGGAGCGGACTCGCCATCCTAATACGCGCGTCTTTCTCCTAGGGAGCAGATCAGTTGTAACATTGGATAGAGAAGTGTCTCACGGTGAATGAGGACCACAATGGGAGAGACCCATGAAACTCAAAGTCATTGTCAGCGCGCTCGCGGCAGTAGTAGTCGTTTCGGCTGCCACTATGGCTATAAACTGGAACTTTGATCTTCAAGACACCGGCTTTAGGTCAGTCGACCATACTGAGAAAGTGCGGCGAGTTAGCAGGGCTGCTGAGCAGGGGGACACCAGAGCACAGATTTTCCTTGGCTACATGTATCAAAACGGGCGGGGCGTTCCGTAGAACATTGGCATGGCTGCAACGTGGTTCCGCAAGGCAGCCGAACAAGGGCAACCCAATGCGCAGTATCAACTTGGCCTCATGTACGCGAAGGGCGATGGCGTCAGGCAGCACAATAGTCAGGCCGTGACGTGGTATCGCAAGGCTGCCGAACAGGGACACGCTAGTGCGCAGTACAGTCTCGGCCTCATGTACGCCAAGGGCGACGGAACCCCTCAGGACAAGGCCGAGGCGGCGACGTGGTATCGCAAGGCTGCTGAAGAAGGAGTGGCACAAGCTCAGGAGAATCTCGACATCATGCTTAAAACAATGTGAGGCTTTTCATCGGTAGAGGCTGAGGTCGTGACTTGGTTCTGCGGGGCCACCGATCGGATCTGGCTGCGTGGTGTCACCTGTCGATGACCAGAAACCATCTACTGCCGTCGTAAATGACTATCTCGATGACCGTTTGCGACGCACTAATGGCTCGGCCCTGAGACGGAGCAAGTCGGGCGATTCGACGTCTTTCCTCCTGTAGGACAAAATAAAAGCCACACCTACATCAGCGCATCGCGTAGCGGTCGATGTGGTACGGCGTCAACATCGAGCGGCCGCCTGAGCCGATCTGCCGCCAATATCATTGCGCGCTCCGCAAGGGCCGCAATCGTCAAGAGAGGACTGACGCCGATCGCAGTGGGCACCGCCGCTCCGTCGCAGACATAGAGCCCCTCATGCACGCTCGTTGGCCCCTTTGTCGGATCAAATACGCGACCATCCGGTGCAACGACACCTTCGTCGTTGGTCTCGCCCATCGCGCAACCGCCGAGCGGATGGGCAATGATACGGTTTCCACCGAACGCCGTCATAGTGAAGGGATTGGAGGTGAACACACCGCCCATGCGTTCGATCATAGCCTTGACTTTCTCTTCTGCCCGCACGCGCTCCGGCGCGACGCTGTAGTTAGGCCAATCCACTATGATATTGTCGCCTTGAAGCCGTAAGCGGCCACTCGCATCATCATGAGCAACGACGTAAAGGAGCTGTGACCTGCTAAGCTCGTTACCATAGATGCCTTGTCTTAGCAGCCGTAGAGCTTTCCGAAAATTCAGTCGAAACGTTTCATCAAGTGATGCGAATGCGGCCATCACAGTTAGCATGGTGCCGTCATGAACCCATAGCGGGCCATTCTCGTCGCCGAGATCGATTGCCGCCATACTATGCGGGCCGACCGGCGCCAAGCCGGGTGGCGCTTGCGGCGGAAAGCCCGTTGCAACTGCATTAACCGGCGGTTCGAGATTGTCAGCGAAAACGAGGTCGTCTCCATTCGCCGAGAAATTCTGCCCGAGCTTTGACGAGAGCTTGAGACCACGTTGCTGTGCCCGCAAAAGCAACTCTGTGGTCCCCATGGTACCAGCTGCCAGGACGACAATCGGCGCCTCGATACGCCTTATGCCACGGGTCTTGGACAAATCCTTGACTTTGACCAACCATCGACTGCCCGATTTGGAAATCGACTCGGCCCGGCTTTCGCAAAACACCGACGCGCCATGATCAACAGCGTCAGCAATGTAAGTGATCCCCACAGTGTTCTTGGCGCCTACGTTGCAACCAGACCAGCAGTCTCCGCAATAGCGGCAAGCGTACTGCATCACACCTGCCGCGTTTACACCTGGACGGTGGGCGATGGTCATCGACGGCAGCTGCACAGGACGGCCTACCGCTTTCGCAGCTCTGTGCATCCCGAGATACTTTGCGAAACGCTCTGGATCAGGTGCCGGCGCGACACCGAACATAGCTTCTGCGCGCTCAACTCCTTTCTGAAGGAGGCCATCGCTGACGACCGACTTCGGCCAACCAGCCTTGCGCAATCGGTCCAGGTCGGGTTGCAACACAATCCCAGCGTTTATCAACGATCCGCCTCCAAGACCGGATGCGCCGAACACAGTTAGACCCTTGCCAACTGAGAGGTAGTATAACCCGGCGGGATCGCCGAGCTTCAGAGCGCGGCCCGTAAGCCGCGTTGTCTTGCGTCGGGCCTTGACCGTAATCGGGAAATCGCCGGGTCGCCAAAGCCGTCCCTGCTCGATGAGTGCCAAGCGCAAACCCATGCGCGCAAGGCGGGATGCTGCAACTCCACCACCATAGCCAGAACCGATAACAAGCGCATCATAGACCGGCATTGCTTTGTCGATTGCATTGGTTGTATAGGCCATGACGCATCTGCTCCTCCTTGCGCTGAACAAGCATTTACTAGTTCAACGAAGTTAAACCCATTCTTGCGCATAGTGGAACTCACCTAATGACTTCGTGGCTAGCGTGAGCAGCCAAGACCAAGTCGGTAAGAGCTTTGCCGGCGTCTGCGCATAGCTCCGGACCAACATTCTTTGTTTCACCGTCAATTTGGAAGACCGATACCTCGAATGAAATCGGTCTGAACGAATAATGCTGGCCGGAATAAGCTATCCTTTTTTGGACGCCGATTTTCTAGAAGGAGCAGGTCGAATGCCCTCACTAGTGTTTTTCATGCGTTGCCTCGAGACTGGGCGTGATTGCGCCCAACTTTCAGCGTCAGGCACCTCCGAAAGTTACCTGGGGAACAGTGCCTAGTTGTATCCAAAGTTACATGTTCCCCGTCCTCGTTCAACGCATTGCGAGTGACATTGCATTCTTACGGAGGCAGCGATGGCGACCCTCACAAAATCTTCGCTCCAGCAATGGAGAAACAGCGCAATCACACTTGACCTTTATGAAGGTGGCTACTGGAACCCCAAACACACGATTTCATGGCTTTGCCAGCAAGATCCGGCGGTTTGGCATGAACTTGTGCAGGGGTTTAATTGGGTCAATTCCGGAATCGAGCCCCTGAGAGCGATTGTGGAGTTTCCCAACTGCGACCGGGCAACGGTCATGACCATCTTCGCCCTTGCCGGACCTGACTATTATGAAGACGCCCTTACGGGCGGAACAGAACTTGGGTCGATGTGCGAATGCGATCGGGAAGTCATCGCGCTCCTAGATGCGATCAAAGTTGGTTTCGAAGCAGGAAAATACACGAAGGGCCTTTATCGCTGCGTTGAAGAACCAAAGTTATGGGGCGATTACTATTTGAACCGGTGCAGCGAGGGTAAGCCAGTCCGATGGCACCTTCCGCTTCGCGCGTTTGAAGCAACTGGGCAATTAGACCATGAGCCCGCATTTGTCCTGCACTACGATCGCTTCCTGATCCCGTTCGAGCGGTGGAGAGGTTGCTCAGCCTAATTTAAGACCTCCCCTTTTACGTGTGAGGTTGAAAGAATCCCGCTGATTTACCGAGATGATCGGGATGACGCATCCCAATTGCGATCTCACCGACAAACCCACAAGCATAGTGTTTGTGTACGGCTGAGCAACCTCCAAAAGGCTAATAATATCAAGCCTTTTCCCATTCAGATCTTCGTTCTTCTGCTTTTAATAGTCACGCCTGCGGCGGCTTGGCCAGACGATATGGCCGAATGCAATTGGTCAGTTAATTTGGACCGCCAATTTCACTTCGGTACGGCAGTTGTGGAACAAGATGGCAGTTAGGCCGCAAAGGATAGATCCGTCGCCCTCGTCATGCGGAGACGCACCTATAGCCTCCGCGGCGAGTTTGACCTTTCGCTGGCTGGTTTGAACGAGGCGATTGCCCTCAACGAGAAGAATGTCGATCCCTACTTGGAGCGTTCGCAATTCTTGTACTCTCGGGACGATTATGACCGCGCCATTGGGGACTTAACGAAGTTTATCGAACGCAAACTGGACCACGGCATAGTCTACACAAACCGAGCAGCACTCGGCCATCGGAAAGGCAAATACGACAGCACCATCGCCGACTACACGAAGCGCATTGAGATCAATTCAAAGGATGCCTATTGCGAGCGAGCCTCGGCTCATGAGAAAAAGGGCGATTATCGCATCTCCATCGCAGTATACACAGTGCGCATCTAGTTGGAGCCCAATCCCGGTAGCTACCGTGCTAGCGCATGGGCCTATCTCAAGAGTGGCAAACTCGGATTGGGTGTCTCCGATGCGGAGCGAGCGGTTGAGCTGGCCCCCGATAACGCAGCGACAATAGAAACGCGCGGTCAGATTTACGCTGTGCTCGAGCGACGCGAGGAAGCGATACGGATCGTGACGAAGCGCTGTCGTTGGATCCGGACCTCAATAGCGCGCCTGAGACATTGGAAAAACTCAGATCAAGTAGTCTCGTGCGGATCACTAGAAACTTCGCGCAGCGAGGTTAGGGATCATTATCACGATCCAGGTGTCCCCACGGATCATGGCCTGCCCGCGATCACGCGACCGGATTCTCTGTTGGTCCCATTGGTGTGCTTATCATGGTTTGGATATCGAAATTTAATTGCGTGAGTTTTGTGTTTGGAATGTGCCGCGCTGTACGTTCCTGAAACTTAAGGAGTAACGCAGGTCGAGCCAACCTGCTGTTTTACTTATTCTTTCCGGACGTTGCCACGGAATCGCAATCCGCGTGGCGGGCGTTCAAGCTCCTCGTCCGCCACAACTTTCTTCAATGGCTTAACTGATTTTGCCCAAAGAGACCGCCCGCCTGTGGGGGAAGGGGGCGCCCAGATACCGTCTCCAATGCCGTTGTTGTTTCTTCCACATTGAGGATGACAATGAAGCGGCGGACCGCTGTCTACCCTGTCGGTTGGGAGAAAGACAGAGCCGCGGCTCTCGCAGAGCCACTAGACGTAAGCTTGCGGTAGATGACAAGGTCCGGGACATACTGGAAAGCTTGCGTGGCGAGGAGACGATCGCCGAGCGTTGCCACCGGCGTCACGATAAACACCCGCGGGCGATGTTGATACCTCCCTAACAGTATGAAGGTTGCCTCATGACTCTTTCGTTCCGTTTTTTCGCTCTCGCCATTATGGCTTCGCTTATTGTATTTCCGGCCAAGACCGGGGCGGCCTCACGCGACACCTACAAGCTCCAAGACAAGGCGACGATCGAGGCGTGTCTTGAGAAAGCACGGCGCAATTCGCAGCATGCGAGAGGCTGCATTGGGGAAGCCACAAGTGTGTGCGAAACTCTGCGCGAAATGGCCAACCAAGCAGGCATCCAGGACTGTATGAAGCGCGAAGCGGCCTACTGGGACAAGATATTGAATGACCGCTACCAGCAATTGATGGCAAACTTTTCGAAGAAGAACGCAAAGAAGCTGAAGGCAATGCAGCGTAGTTGGCTCGCTTGGCGCAAAGAGAAGTGCGAACTCCCCTACATGCTCTACGAAGGCGGCTCGATGGCAAGCGTCATGGCAGCCAATTGCATGATGGAGACAACGGGTATCAGGGCACTGGAACTTGATGAGGCTGCCATCGCGCCCTGAGGCCCAGCCGCTCCTCGGACGGCGGTGACAGAAAAGATGGCCGAGCGGTTTCGCTTTTGCTGATCTGCTCCCAATGACTAGTCCGCTTGCGATGCTGGTTGATTGATGATCTCGGCGGCAACGGGGTTATGGCTTCTGGCGCTGGCGGCAGTTTGGCCACTTGCCGACCTTACCGATCTGCCTGCAGGTCTTCTTCGGCTTGTTACGACAGTTCGGCCATTTGCCGACCTTGCCGACCTGCCTGCAGGTCTTCTTCGGCTTGTTGCGGCAGTTCGGCCATTTGCCGATCTTACCGACCTGCCTGCAGGTCTTCTTCGGCTTGTTGCGGCACTTGGGCCATTTCCCGATCTTGCCGATCTGCCTGCAGGTCTTCTTCGGCTTGTTGCGGCACTTGGGCCATTTCCCGATCTTGCCGATCTGCTTGCAGGTCTTCCTCGGCTTGTTGCGGCACTTGGGCCAATTACCGATCTTGCCGATTTGCTTGCAGGTCTTCGTCGGCTTGTCGCGGCACTTGGGCCACTTGCCAATCTTGCCGATTTGCTTGCAGGTCTTCCTCGGCTTGTCGCGGCACTTGGGCCACTTGCCAATCTTGCCGATTTGCTTGCAGGTCTTCCTCGGCTTGTCGCGGCACTTGGGCCACTTGCCAATCTTGCCGATTTGCTTGCAGGTCTTCGTCGGCTTGTCGGTTCGGACGCAGCGTTTGCCATTCCAGCGCTGCTTCGGTCCACATGTGCAGGCACCACTCCGGTCGCGATAGCGTGGCTTCTTGCACTTGTCGCCGCCGGGCTTATCGGGGACACAGCGAGCGTTGCCGCGGCGGCGAGAATAGCCAGGTTTGCAAACGCAGCGGCCGTTGACCTTCACCTCGTTGAGACGAGGGTTGCAGACTTTGCCACCAGGCCGGGCACACCACTGGGTGCTGCGACCCTTGCGCCGCGGTTTGACGTCGTAGCCCCTGCGCTTGTAGGCCGGGACTTCACCCTTGCTGATCGGACTCCAGCCGCTCCAACATTGCAGCGGTGGGGGTGTGTCAGGCGGGAGGGCACAAACATAGCCACTGACGCTCAAACGTCTTTTAATGACCTTCCAACCTGGCGGCACCTTGCCGACGGGGAACCGTTTCGAACCGGCTGGGCACACGCCGGGCTTTTCGGGTACGCAGTGGCCCTTGCGATCACGGACGTAGCCTTTTTTGCAAACGCACTTTCCGCGGGACCTGACCTCGTTTCTGTCGCAGACGGGAGGTTTGGCGCAGTAAGTGATGTTGTCACCGCGCCCTCGGGTCCGGACCGTGTAGCCGTTTTGCTTGTATCTGGTGACTTCGTACGCACTGATCGTCTCCCAGCCGCTCCAGCATGGAAGCGGTCGTCCCGGTTTAGCGCACCACACCGTTCGGCCAGCACTGAAGCGAGGCTTTACGGTGTAACCCTTGCGCCGGTAGGAGATGGTTTGCCAAGCGTCGATCGTTTCCCAACCGGACCAACAAATGGGTATCGGCGGAGGGGGAGGAGGCGGCGGCTCGATCCCGACGCATAGGCCGATGTCGTTGCGTTCGTAGCCGTCCTCGCAGATGCAGATGCCGTCAACCTTGACCTCATGGCGACCTGGTCTGCACCCCTCTAAGCGAGGCTTTGCACACCAGAACTTGTAATTGCTGCGCGGCCGGCCGATCTGGCGTTTGCGCCAGCCGTAGGGGATGGCGCTGCGTTTGCGGTAGACTTTCCAGCCGCGCTCGCAACGTGGTTCGCCGCAGATGATCTTTTGGCCATTCGAAGTGAAGGTTCTCAGGTAATAGCCAAGCGGCTTACCCCTGTACTCCTTGAAACGGTCCCAACCGGCCGGGCAGCTGGCCGGAATGACACCCGGTGGATCGATCGGCTCTGGATCGACGGGCTCTGGATCGACGGGCTGTTGATCGCCATCGACAACCTCCTCGGGCGTCAGTGGCGGATCGGAGTTGATGGTTGGCGGATTGATCATGAATGGAAACGCACTCGCGAAACCTATTTCATCCCGGCCGGGAAGCAATACCCAGGGCATCGGACCAGTGATTTCTCCATCAGGAGCAATTCGCAGGATGTAGCCAATGCGAGACAGTTGCGTACAGCTGCCGCGATCGTTACAGGCGGTGACGCCGCCTTCCAAAAGCAGTACCCAGACCGTGTCGTCGTCGGCAACGAAGATGTCGAAGATCGTGCCTCGGACAGTGATGGCCGCGCCGGGGGTTCTGATGCGATAGGACTTCTTGGAGGCCAGGCCGGTGATGAAACGGAACGCGCCCTTGACGAGATTGACGACAATATCGCTCTTGGCGCGGCGGCCGTTGTAGACGAATTTGTCGAGGAGAAGCTTCGCTCCCGGGCCCAGCGCCAGCTTCGTTTTGTCCTCAAACTCCAGTTCGCCGATGGAGTCTTGTCCCACCGCGATCAATTCGTCTTGATGCACCTCATCGCCGGTTATCAAACTGCGGCTATCCCGATCGAATTCCGCGCTTACTTGATTGACAACCTGGACAGCGGATCCAATTCGCTCCGTTGGACCAGCGGCAGCAAGACTTGGAGCCATGATAAACGCCGCGACGATCATAAGTACCGCCGCGCGTATCATATCTCCTCCCCGCGTGTTGGAATTCCCCAAACCGCTACCTGCATTTGAAGCACCAGCATTCAAAGTAGAGAATACGTGACCATTCTTAGCAGGTTCGCCGAAAAGCTAGGTTAAGCGCTCCAACGACAGCTGTCTGTTCCCAAGGAAACAGTCCAGGAGTTCTTCAAATCAATAGCATATGATGATTATTCTAATATACTTTTAGTCTTCCCGACGCCGCGCGAGGTCGACGAGAGTTGGACGTAGCTCACTCGCGAAAGTGAGGGGTTTGTCGAACCAAACCCGCTCGGCTGCATCAGTACGCACGAGGTCCAAGCCTTCCGGGTCCAGGCTTGCCAGCTTCCAACCAGTGTCACGTTGTCCGACCGATCTGGCGTATCTGTCGATCGCGTCCTTGTGGTCCTCATTCATGTGAGCGACCGCACCTTCTTCCATATCGATCAAATCGTTTATGCCATCCAGATTTGTAAGGACGTCACAAGGTTGCAGCTCAAAGGCTTTGCCGAACCCCCCATTCAATGAAATCCGCTTTGGATCGAGCCTCCAAAAAGCAAAGTCCGCGAAGTCAACGTAGAGCTCGCTCTTTGGATGCCTGCCTAGGAAGCGGTGGCGTATTGACCTTCGGGCTTCTTGATCGGCCATTCGGATTGCCCGCCCAACCAACGTCATACGCGCGTGCGCCAGAGGATCGCCCTTGCCGGGTTTGCCGACCAGCAGCGAGGCTCTTGGATCCGCCTCTAGAGCGGCGAAATGCTGCGACAGGCTGGAAATGAGAAATACGAGGCGGCCTTCCATGGTGGTCGCGACGATGGTGCGACTGACCGATGGTGATCCATCGGAGGGATCAAGAACCGCAAGTGCGGCATAACGAGCCTTGCGCAGCAAGGACTTGGCGAGCCGACGGGCTTCTTCATCGACGGGCTGCAACACACTTGCTGGCTTGTCTCGTTTGGTCATGGTTGCTGGCTTGCGAGGCTCGCTGTACGGCCATAGAAAGCCGCGGCGCTCCTTTAAACGATCGGCTCAATCGCAGGGAGGAAGCACCACTCGGCCATATGTTTGATCGGCTAGGTTCACACCAGTTGTGGCGAAGAACGTTTGTTATTGCTCGTCCGACATAGGTTTTCTGATGAGCTGAATCAATGATCGAACGAGCGACCGGTCAGCCGATGTGGAGCCGAAGCCTCCCAGACCCCGGCAGCCGCCCGCTGGCGCAGTGCGTAGGCCTGGCCTGCATCAGTCCAGGAGACTGGCAAAGGGATTGAAGGGCTTCTTCTTTTTCTTCGCTGCACGGCGAATACGCCGCTTCTTGCGTTTGGAGGAGCGCTTCGCGCGGTTGGAGCTCAGTGAACTCATCCTCACGCTGCGGCCTTCAAGCTTTGACGCGACGCGGCGGTCGAGGCCGTAGAGGTCTCTGCGGAAGTTCAGTTTGCCGCTCTCGCCGACAACAACGGTGAAGTAGGCAATGTGGACCGGGATTGGCGTCGACAGTTTGACACGGGCGCCCCTACGTTTCTTCTGCCCCACCTCGCCTTTGTTCCAGCCCTTGTCGTGTTTGAGGAGGACTTCCGCCAGCCTTATGGGGTTTTGAATTCGCATGCAGCCGTGGCTAAAGGCGCGCTCATTGCCCCCAAACAGGTGTCGTTCGGGCGTGTCGTGCATGTAGACGTTATGCCTATTTGGAAAACGGAACTTAACAATTCCAAGCACGTTCGTCGGCCCGGGAGGCTGGGTGAAGTGGTAGTTGGAGACGTTGACTTTTGACCAATCAATGGAATCTGGATTGACGGGCACGCCGCCGCGAGTGACCTGCAGACCGTGAGACCTCAGAACGGCGGACGCGGACGGCTTGCTCGAAAACCAGCCACCATTGGAATTCCGCAACTGCGGCCACAGCTCGTTGCGCTTCATTCCAGGCGGAACGCCCCATGACGGGTGAAAGATGATGTACTTCATGTCCGCCGAGAACATTGGCGTCGGTGTCTTTGGCTTGCCGACCACCATCTTCTCGTTGAACAGGACTTTGCCGTCCGAGATGACTTGCGTCCTCTGCGCCGGCACATCGTCCCAGACGTAAAAGGGACCCAGGTCGCGCGGCATCCAGCGCCAGCGCTCCATGTTAACCAAGATGCGGCGTATGGTGGATGCAGATTTTTTTGGCGCAGCACCGGTGCCCTTCTTTGCAGCAGCTGTCTTAGCTTCGCCAGGCTTTGAGGCGGCGACTATCGTCGCTCCGCGCGCATTGATGAGCGCCTGACGCAATCGTTCGAATTGCGGATGCTGCGGGTGCAGGCGCTTCAGGTATTCGCCAGCATCTGCGGTGGACGCGAGGGCGTTGAGAACCCCGACCGGATCGGCGATTTCAGGTTTCTGGTCGAAAAGGCTGCTTACAGACCCTGGCCGCAGACGGCCACCACGAGCGTGTCGGGCGTATGTCAGGGCGGCGATTGCGAGTTTTAATTCGGCGGTGGCGCGAGCAACATTCCCCGAAGAACCATCGAAAATCTTAGGTAGGTCGAAGTCCGTGGCCTTTAGCCCCCAATCGTCCGCCTTGCCGATGACTTCCGTGACCCTCTGGGCGCGGTCTGTGAAGCCATTATCGCCTGTCCATAGGGGCTCTGCCGTCTCTGCCGCATAGAAAGATGCGATAGCGACGACATCGTCCTCAGCTACTCGTCGGGAGGCAGCGGATCGTTCGGTGAGCTGCTTTAACAGCTCAACGAGGACCGGATGCGTCTCGCGGGCTTCGGCCTCTGCTTTGGCATGCTCCGTATCGGTTTGCTTGGTTTCCGTGGCTGACTGAGGTTCCTCAGCCTCATCGGTCTCCTCAGCCGCAAAGAGCGGGGCGGTGGTGGGCCCTCTGTCGTCAATTTCTGCTACTGGAGTTTCCGCAACAGCGTGAGCTTTTGCGGCTGGGCTTTCGGAAACTCCCGGTTTCGCTGCCGGGGTGTTGGCACCGCTTGATTGCAAAGCAAGATCGCTGGTCCCTTCCGCAACGGATTCGTTGGCCACGGCGGGTATCGCAATAAGGACCGCGCATGCCAGAAAGGTCGCAAATTCAGTGCGCCACATATTCAAAAGCAAATCCCTAATCCCCCGATTCTACAAACTGCTCCCAAGAGATTGAGGCAGCATGAAGACGGGTCATGGCGACCTCAACACCGGGTTCGGTCGGTGGCCGCAATTATCCGCTTCATGTGGCACCCCGCTCACAATGTTGGAATCATAACATGCTTTGTCTCAACGCCTGAGTTTTCACACAGGCTCATCAACTAGCGGACATCGCTACGACGGTCTCGGCTCAAATCGCCAATGTCGGCCAGACCAGTTAGCGGAGGTTGAACCTGGACTAGCTACGCCTTATGCTTCGTTAATCGCTCAGTATACTGGTCGTCGCTATCGGTGCGCGCGTCCAACTCTAGGAGCCGAGCATTGGCTGCAACACCAAATGGAAGGTAGGGACATGGTCAGAGTAATGCCTCCGTTCCACCTCGCCTTCCCGGTCAATGACCTAGTGAAGGCTGAGGAGTTCTACCGCAATGTCCTGGGTTGCGGCGTTGGCCGCAGAAGCGAAAAGTGGATTGACTTCGATTTAAGGGGGCACCAAATCGTTGCTCATCTCGTCGATGATATGTCTGATGCGAAGAAGAACCCCGTCGATGGCGATCAGGTGCCGGCCTTCCATTTCGGCGTAGTCCTATCGGTAGAGGACTGGGAAGCACTCGTCCGGCGGCTGCGTGAGCACGGTGCTAAGTTTCTAATTGAGCCGCGAATCCGCTTTGAGGGACAGCCCGGCGAGCAGCGGATCTGCTTCGTTGAGGACCCGGCAGGCAATGCACTGGAGTTCAAGGCTTTCCGGGACCTGGGGCAGTTGTTTGCGGTGGATTAAGTCGGTGTCGCTACGCGATGTCTGTTTGCGGTTCTTACCCGGAAGTGCTCAGCGGCGGTCGGCAATGGTGGGCGGACTAAGCCGACGCATTCTCGCCCCTATGGAATTGAATCACGTTGCTCTCTTGAGCGTGCTTCGTGGTGCGGTCACCGATCGTTGGATGCCCGCAAGTCGTAGCTGGTTCACGGGGCCCGGTTAGCTGTGCTTCCAATAGAGCGATCACTCCGCGGATCTCACTTTCGCGTACCAGCTCCTCCAAGAGATCGCAGTTGGCGATCTGCACGTGCTCATCGCGCGCTTGCTTAGGGCAGGGGATGCGAATGGAAAATGTCGTCGTCCTATCGGTAACGACTGACAAGCGGATGGCGAAGCCCGTGTCGAACCAGGCGTCAGGAATCCCGTCAAGCAACTCACGAATGAACTCTCGTCGCGCTTGATGGAGTTGCACTTCCTTATTGGGAAAATCGATTGTTGCCATGCTCATCCCGTCAAACTGAAGCTATTGCCTGTTAGCTTGAGGACTCACGTCCCATGTTTGGTGGCATCAGAACGACGCGATAGACGACATACGCCTTGTTATTGGCTTGACTGACTTATTCCGTTAAAATTAACGAGCAGGATTGAGGATTTTAGAAGCTCAGTTATTGATGCCTGATCTTGGGTTGCTTCAACAATAATACTCGATTCGCTCTCCCCGGACATGCCCACCCAAAAAGGAGTTGGTCGCGAGCTGGTTTGAGCGGTGGATACGCCAAATTCCGCAATCTTCCTTCTCAACCTCTCGACCGGAGCTTCGAGTGCCACAGAGCTCGCGCTGGCAGGTTCCCCTGCGTTTGTCTGCATTTTCTTACTTGTCCATAAGGCAGGGGTCTGACAAAAAGGTACGGCTTGCTCTTGGCCAATGAGGGCAGGTTTCTTCCAGCTCTGCAGCAGCCCGCTTGGTGCACTTGAGATCCGCATCTCTTCTATGACGTTGTCGGAATCTCTTTCGCTGCGGAATGCTATAGGACTGACCCCGGCGCCTCGACTTGACAGGCGTCCTGCAAGCCCAATTGACTAACGCCATGCGCTGAGCATCACGAAGCGCTTTGGCGCCGAAGTCCAAAAAAACTAAGGCAATCCGGGCGGGAGGCCCCTTTTCTATGTCAGCGACAGTGTTTCCTAAACTCGAGATCCCCCACACAATCGCAGCTGGTCCGGGGCCGGGCAATACGTCTGAACGGGTTCTTGAAGCCTTCTCCAGCCCGGGCGTTGCCGACCACATGCAGCAAGACGTGTTGCGCGGAATGATCGAGTCCAAGATCATGCTTCGCGAAGTTTTCGGAACGAAGAACGTGCATACGTTTGGCGTTGCCGGAACCGGCTGGAGCGGCCTCGACTGTATGACGAGCGCAATCAAATCCGGCGATATAGTCGTCTCTTTCGTGAATGGCACGTTCTCCGGAATTGATGATCTCAGCATTCGGATGAAGGCTGCCACAAGGGAAGAACTCGCTGCCGATTCGCTTGATCCGAAAGCTTCCTCGGTCGTTACAATCAAGATCCCGCATGGTCAGTCGGTAACCGGCGAAGATGTCGAGAAAGCGCTTGCCGAGCATAAACCGAAATGGGCCTTCATGGCTCATTGGGAAACCGGTTCCGGTCGCGTGAATGATGTTGCCGGCTTCAACGCAGCTTGTGAGAAGCACGGCGCAATGGGTCTGGTGGATGCGGTCTCCTCGCTGGGCGTCGCAGATTTCAGGATCGACGATTATCCTGGCGTCGCGGCATGGGCCTCCTGTCCGCAGAAGGGCGTCATGTGCCTGCCGCTGACCTATGCCCCCGTCAGTTTTAGAGATGTTTACATCGAAGAGTTGAAGGCGACCGGAGCGCGTTCGTTCGTGCATCATCCGATCATGGAAGCGCGTCATTGGGCCATCATTGATGGAAAGGATAGCGAGAAGGCGAGCTATCACCGCACCCATTCGGCCTATGCCGTGGCTGCTTTCCACGAGGCACTGCGGATTATTCTAGAGGACGGGGTATCGGCGCGCGCGGCTGAGTATCGCCGTTACGAACAGGCGCTTCGCAGCGCGCTGGAGTCTGTTGGCTGTAACGTCACGTCGAACATGACGAGCCTTGTTGTGCTCGATCTTCCGCCGCAGTTGAAAGGACAGGAGAAGGACCTCGTGAACAGCTGCCGGGAAGAAAACTTCTGTATCTGGCCGACGCTTTCTGAGCCAACCCAGGTCCGCATCGGTATTCTTAATCTCCTCACGGAGGAGCATCTGGCAGAAATTGTCCGCCGCTTCTGCCTTGCACTCAACCGGTTCCAGATACCAGCCGATCCAGACAAGACCGTCAAACTAGCTCTAGCGAAACTGGCTGATGCCTAACTTTGTTCAGGACGTGTTTCGCGGAGCTCTGTCCGCCACACAGGCGGTCGGGCTCACATGTACTCTCGATCTCCGGTTTTGTTGCGTCCGCTTTTTGATAAAGGCGGACGTGGCGGGCCTCGAACGAACGCGCCCCAAGAATGTTTCGGTTTATACCTAGAAAACAGATGATCCAGATCCCGCTTTTGGCTTGAGCCGCACCGTGTCTCAAAGCCCGTGATGACGAACAAGATTTTTCGCCGTCGTCACTCACAGGACAGATCGAGCTGATTGCGTTAAGAGAGACTTTCGTGTTCATCGTAACCCCGTGGAGGGAGTCGATGACTGACAGGAATGAGCGCCGGAGCCTTAGCAGGTATCGCTCTTCTTGAGTCAGTCGGTCAGCTCTGCCAAACTTTCCATATGAAGATCTACGTCGATGCCGATGCGTGCCCAGTGAAAGAGGAAGTCGTTCGCGTCGCTGAGCGCCACGACCTGGCAATAGTGTTCGTTTCGAACCAGCTCGGGCGCCTGCCGCGAAGTCATCTAATTGACCGTGTCCTCGTGCCAGACGGAGCAGACGTTGCCGACGACTGGATCGCCGAGCGGATCGGCACTGACGATATCTGCGTTACCCAGGATATCCAACTCGCTAAACGCTGCCTCGACGCAGGCGCTCACGCTATTGGGACGACAGGTAAGGCTTTCGACGAAGCGAACATCGGCATGGCTTTGGCCATGCGCGAATTTCGCCAACATTTGCGCGAAACCGGCCAGGGCGGGAGCTACAATGCACCACTCCGGCGCGAAGACCGATCCCGCTTTCTTCAGGCCCTCGAGAACGTTGTGCAAGGAATCCTGAGACACAACCGTCAGAAATAGGGGAAACAAGAAATGCTCTACAAGCAGCTTGGCCGTACCGGCCTGAAAGTATCGCAACTATGTTTTGGCACGATGTCTTTTGGCGGAGACGCGAATGAGCAACAATCCGCGCGCATGTTCAACGCCTGTCTCGATGCCGGGATCAACTTCTTCGACTGTGCTGATGTGTATTCGAAAGGAGCGGCGGAAACCATACTGGGCAAGCTGATCCGGGAGATGCGCGATGAGCTTGTTATCACCTCAAAATGCTGTGTGCCAATGGGCAGCGATGTCAATGCAGGTGGTGGCAACCGGCGGCACATCCTGCGCGCAGTGGAGGCGAGCTTGAAGCGGCTGGGTACCGACCGGCTGGACGTATTTTTCATGCACCGTTGGGACCCATCGGTGCCGTTGGAAGAAACGCTCCGTACACTAGATAAGCTCGTCGCCGATGGAAAAGTTCTGTATTTGGGCGCAAGCAACTTCTCTGCTTGGCAGATTGCGACTGGGCTTGGTATCTCTCAGCGTATGGGATGGCCGCGTTTTGATGTCATCCAGCCGATGTATTCTCTGGTAAAGCGGCAGGCGGAAACGGAAATCCTACCTCTTGCCGTTGCTGAGAATTTGGGTGTCACAACCTATTCACCTGTCGGGGGTGGTCTGCTGAGTGGCAAATACGGCCGCGACAAACGTCCTGATGTGGGGCGCATTGTCACGAACAAAGAATATGCTGGTCGCTATAGCGAAGACTGGGTCTATGAAACTGCCGAAGCCTTTAGCGCTCTAGCGCAGGCCAAGAACGTCCATCCGGTATCGCTTGCAATTGCCTGGGTTGCCAAACATGAAGCCGTCACATGCCCGATAATCGGAGCGCGCAATCTGGAGCAGCTTCAACCTTCTTTAAATGCAGCTGATGTCGTGATGAGTGATACGCTTTACGCTGAGATCAGCGCACTGTCGCGGACTCCACCGCCAGCAACGGACCGACTTGAGGAGCAGTACCGTTAGTCGGCAGGTAATCGGCCGAAGCTGTCACGTTAACTCCGAACACTAGCTGTCCTTCGTTAGGGTATTCGACTCCAATTGAAGGGTTACCTGTGATCTTCATTTTCATTCTCCCTTTCTTCATGTCTCAGGGCCGGTCGCTGCCGGCCAACACATCAAGAACGCTGCAGGACAGATCATATTCCCAGTTTTTCTGTGTGCGCCATTCAGCGCATTTGTGAGGAGTTACGGCGGGACAAACTCCCGGCAAGTGTTGCTAAGACCAGAAAGTGGAGGTGCGACGCTAGCCTGTTGTTCGCCCATTCACGGCGCCTTTTGGCCGTTGCTGGTCGACAATCCACAGCGCGGAAGCGGCCTACTGTTGGGGAATCAATTGGCCGCCTATGATAAACTTCGACAGAATGCGGGATGGTTGCGAGGAGTGTTCAGAGCTTGAATAGCGAACTCTCAGTCTTGGAGGCACACTGTCTTGTAGGCACCGGCTCAATGACTCTGTGGTGGAATTCGCAGCAGAGAGGCAATCAATCCGATTAGGGTCTTGGTCAATTCGGACACGCATTGCCTTTGGCGATTATGCGCCGCGAAAATTCGAGGACCAGCTTGATGTTTGAAGACCTTAAGACGGGCTCCTTCCGGACCATTCTCGCTGATCCGCCGTGGCAGTTTCAAAACCGCACCGGAAAGATGGCGCCCGAGCATCGCCGGCTGTCGCGTTACGGCACCATGAAGCTTGATGATGTCCTCGCCATGCCAGTGGCCGACCTGGCCGCGGATCCCGCACACCTCTACTTGTGGGTTCCCAATGCTTTGCTCCCCGAGGGGCTGCAAGTCATGGCTGCGTGGGGCTTCACGTACAAATCAAACATTGTCTGGCACAAGATCCGCAAAGATGGCGGTCCCGACGGCCGGGGGGTTGGCTTCTATTTCCGAAACACGACCGAGCTGATCTTGTTTGGCATTCGCGGGAAGAACGCACGTACAAAGGCGCCGGGACGCAGCCAAGTCAATATCATCAAGACGCAGAAAAGAGAGCACTCCAGGAAGCCGGACGAGTTGTATGAGGTCATCGAGGCGTGCAGCGAAGGGCCATTTCTAGAGTTGTTCGCGCGGGGGCCGAGATCGGGCTGGAGCGTTTGGGGGGACGAGGCTTCGGACTACGCACCGAGCTGGGCCACCTATGCAAATCATTCGGCGGCCACAACAGATCCGGGCGAGCGCTACTCGGCCAATGCGGTGATACCTTTGGCAGCTCAGTCGGGGCAATCGGCGCCTTCTCTTGTCGATTCAGAAATCACCAGCAAACGTACTCTTGTCGATTGTCTGGAGCCCGACGAATTCATCACGCACTCGCTTCGCTCGGCACCCGGTCAGACCGTGCTTGCGATTGAAGCCCGTAACGCTTACCGGGAACAGTGTGAGACCTCCGGTCTTACCCCGGTGCATGATCTGACGTTTTGGCGAATACTCCACGCGATAGCGACTGACCTTGGGGCGAAGAAGCGGCAACGCTCGGGACAAGTGGCCTACCAAGACGTCATGCTTGCAGCTTAGGCAGGCACTGCTGAACCTCACATAATTTTTCATTTCGGGGCGTAGACCCTTGGCAACCGCAGTCCGTTGATTGGACCTACGAGGCGTTCGGAAAAACTTGCCCGAGATGCCAATTGAGCGCCTCGGCGGAACAGACGTCTGGTGGCTTTCGCGGCATCGCGGCCAAAAAAAAAATGAACGATCTTCGAAGACCGCGGCACAAGTCTGGTGCGATTCAGGTTATATGAACCATGCAAGTGGAGGTTGTCGGGATTTATCTGCCGGCATTTTCCGGCCCAGGGGAGCTGCGGGCAAGTCGTAGATGCAGCATTATTTGATGCAACTAGGACAGCTGGATGGCTCACTTGTCCAACAGTGCTTTAGGTGCTGCCGCGCTCGTTTTCACCGCCTTGATTGCTTTTGTATTCGGACTCTCACTGCTCCCATCGTTTTTTGTTTTTGTCCTGTTCTGGCCGAGCTTGAGCTTGCTCCGATCGCGTTTCCGCTGGATTGAAATGATGCGTGGAAACCCAGAGTTCTTAACTCTGCAGTCGGAAGAGGACGAAGTGAATACGGGGCGCATTTGGCATCTGTATCTGGCGCATAAGCGCTATGCGGAAAAGGTCATGCGGGACGGCAGGGACCGTTCCAGTCCTTGACATTCGTCGGTGCCGTGCGCAGCGCCTGCTGGCATAATCCGTCGAGCAGAAATTCCCAACTGGCCGCTAGGATCTAACGGGGCAGCAGGACGTTCCGCCTAGGCTAACAAGGCGGAACGCCTATCTTCATATCCTCAATGGCTATGGCGCTTCGATGCCGACCCTAGCCTTCGAGGCGGAAAGCATTTTAGCTCAGAAGCTTTGCCTTCTGGGTCGCCAACTCTGCTTCTGTAATGATGCCCTTCTCACGCAACTCAGCCAGTTTTGACAGTTCGTCGGCGACGGAATGGCCTGCAACATCCCGGATATATGTCCGTTGCATTTCCTCAATATCGGAAGCCACTTTCGCGCTCCGCTCCGCCATGTCGTCGCCGTAGACAATCAAATATATGATCGCGCCCAGCCAGGGTACGATGATGATCCCCAGTACCCAGAGAGCTTTTTCAAGGCCCTGCATGTCCTTTCGGCGGAATACGTCACTGAGCACACTAATTAGAACCCAGATCCACGCGACAAGGAGGAAGAAAACCAAGATCGACCATAGAACGTGTAACAGTGGCATTAGATAAACCCTTCCCAAATTTTGAGTGACGCGGCGACCTGCTTATGGCCTTCGGAGCCACCTGCCTCGATAAGATCAAATTACAAGCTGGGCACGCATTACGCTAAGAGATGTATAGCTATCTCGCCCCGCTCGGACTGGCATGGCCGCTTGATATTTTGCGGATTTGCCGATTCAGTTCGATTATTTGATGCGCTCAGCCAATCCAGCAACTTCAGCGCGGCATTGGGCTGAAAGCTTGGGTTGGTTGTCAATGAGGCAGTCTATGATACGGCCCTCGCCAGGTTCGATCTGGCCGCAGACGGCTGTAATGTCCTTTTCGCAGACTTCCGCTGCCCGGAACACGTTGCTGACGGCAAGGTCGAAATTCCTCCCGACCCTCAGCGCTGTTGAAAGGCAGCTCTTGGCAAGCTTATCTTCGTGCGCCAGCAGGCATAACGCGATCCGCCCGTCACCGGGCGTCACGTTCGGACAGAACTTGGTCACGTCGTAAGCACACGCTGTCTCAACGTGGCTGACTGCCTTTTCTGCCTTGGCCATGGCTTTGTCGAACGTGGTCGTCTGTGCAGCAATCGGGGTCGACAGTGCCAGAACTATAAAAGGTAAAGACAACAATAAATAAAGACGCCTACGCATAAACAACTCCATCGTATTCAAATAGACTTTCTCAAAGCTGCCAGTCATTGAGGTCGACTGACACAACACTGACCATGCGATCGATCAAGTGTAACCGCCTCGGTATAATCCGAGACAACGAGAAGTATGCAGACGCTACCAGAACCGTCAAACCATATTAGAGCCTCGTTGCGAACTAATGAGGCGCGGCGCGAGATATTCTCGCGGCCATCGGGTTTCTCTCTCTAGGGGAAGATGTCATGTACAGGCGCGGGGCCACAACAACGCTGCTCATTGTCACCGTTCTGGTATTCGGCCTCAATCGAACGAACGCCGCTGAGAGCTGGTACACTTCGGATCAAGTCTCAGCCGGTCACCAGTTGTACAACAACTATTGCGCGGAATGCCATCGGCCGGATTTATCCGGTGCGATGGGACCTGCGTTGCTCGGATCGACGTTCAAAAAGCGCTGGGGCGGCAAGACAGTTGAGGAACTCTACAAGTTCGAGCACCATTCGATGCCACCTCTTAGTCCGGGTTCTCTGACTGCAAATGAGCTATTTCCAATCACGGCCTATATCCTGAAGATGAACGGTTTGGCGGCGGGCAATACGGCATTGTCTGAAGAGACAGCGGCTCGGCTGACGCTTCCAAAGTGAAGGAATGTTGCGAGCACAGTTCGCACGAGTTTGGCGGTTTATAGTCAAGAGGTGGATGGTTGAGCTTTGCTGCAGCGATGCTTATCGCGATGGCCATGGATTGCTTGGCGGGGTGGCCTTCCTGGCTGTTCTCCAAGATCGGCCATCCGGTCACCTGGCTTGGCAGGCTCATCGCCTTTCTGGACCGCAGCTGGAATCGGGAAGAGGATAGCTTGAACCGCCGCCGGGCAGCCGGCGCTGCAACCGCGATCGCGGTGGTCGGTTTGGTCACGGCGTTGGCTGTGCTCACACAGCTGATCCTGCCAAGTGGATGGGCAGGCATTATTCTTACAGGTGTCCTTGCTTGGCCGCTGCTAGCAATTCGATCTCTATACGAACACGTCTCCGCAGTCCTTCAACCGCTCCGCGAAGGGGATCTCGCATCCGCTCGTGTTGCTGTGTCGCTGATTGTTGGGAGGGAAACGTCGCTGCTCAATGAAGCGGGTGTTTCGCGTGCGGCCTTGGAGAGTCTCGGTGAGAACACTTCGGACGGCGTGGTCGCTCCTTTGTTCTGGGGAGTGCTCCTTGGCCTGCCCGGTCTTGCAGCTTACAAAGCAATCAACACGCTGGATTCAATGATCGGCCACCGGACAGAGAGATACGAAGCCTTTGGCTGGGCCTCGGCAATAATCGATGACATTGCCAACTTCGTCCCTGCGCGACTAACAGGAGTGTTCTTCGCGATGGTTTCGCCGCGGCCCCTCACGGCGATGAGCTGCATGATGCGGGATGCGCGAAAGCACCGCTCACCTAACGCGGGTTGGCCGGAAGCTGCGTTGGCTGGCGGATTGGGCGTGCGGCTCTCAGGTCCCAGGGATTACGGCGGGGAAACTACGCTGGAGCCTTGGCTGAATGCCGGCGGACGCGATGCGACAGTCGATGATATCAGTCGCGGTCTGCAACTTTATACGTTTGCGATAGTGTTGTGCGGGGTAGGCTTGTTACTGATTTCCGTTCTTGGCCTCATTACAGCAAAGTAGGTGGATCGATTGCGTGATCACGGCGGCAATCTCGATTGGGCAATCCAGCAATATGGCGGTTCGGCCGATCGTTGGATTGACCTGTCTACTGGTATCAATCGCCGTGCGTACCCGTTGCCGCCGCTGTCGCACTCGGCTTGGACCTGCCTGCCAACCACGAGTTTGCTCGAACATTTGCATGATGCGGCGCGGCTGGCGTTTCGGTGTTCAGGTCCAGTGCTGGCTCTGGCAGGTGCCCAGGCAGCCATACAGCTCCTGCCCCGGATTATGTCGCAAGGGCAGGTCCGCGTGCTCGGCCCCACATACAATGAACATGCAGCCGCGTTCCGGTGCGCGGGCTGGGACGTCAAGGAGGTAACGACGTTGGAGGCGCTGGCTGGCGCCGACATCGCGGTGGTCGTCAATCCCAACAATCCCGACGGGCGTCTTCGCCAGCGCGACGATTTGCTGGAGTTATCGGGACGGGTCAGTCGGCTCGTCATCGACGAGAGCTTCATCGATGCCACACCGGAGTTATCCTTGGCGGCTGATGCTGGCCGGGCCGGGCTGCTAGTGCTGCGATCCTTCGGGAAGTTTTATGGGCTCGCGGGCCTGCGCCTTGGTTTTGTGCTTGGGGCGCAATCTGACATCGCGGTACTCCGCGATCTGGCCGGGCCATGGCCGGTTTCAGGGGCGGCAATTGAAATCGGTGCGGCGGCTTTGAGGGACCATGACTGGGCGCAGGCAACTTCCAGCCGGCTCATCAGGGATGCGCGGCGGCTTGATGTGCTCACCGCTGAAGCCGAGTGGCGCTTGGCGGGCGGCACGGCTCTGTTCCGACTTTATGAGACACGCAGTTCACAGGACGCCCGAGAGAGACTTGCCCGGCACCACATCTGGTCGCGCGCCTTTCCCTGGTCGCAGGATTGGCTGCGGCTTGGCCTGCCGGGAAATGAAAGTGAATGGGAGAGGCTGGCCATCGCACTTGGAAGTTGAGAATTTGAGGGCGTGACCGGGTACCCGGCATAACCGCGTCAGCGTGCGAGAGCCAGAAGGTCCGTGACCTCGAGATGCTCTTCGAGGTGCGCGGCAAGGGCGTCAAGTGTCGTCTCGACGGTTGCTGCGTACGACACCCCGGAACTTCTTGCGCCGAGAGTGGTTAGATAAGCCGCGCGGAAATCATCGTCAGCAAACATGCCGTGCAAGTATGTCCCTTCGGTGCGGCCGTCGGGCGAGGTCGCGCCTTCCGGGGCACCGGCCAAGCGGGCGAACGGCCGGTCGCAGTCGTTACCGTCAGAGCGACCGATGTGAATTTCATACCCCTCGATTGGCAAGCCCGTTGCCACATGCACCGCTTCCACCCGGCTCAGGCGCTTGTCCGTTTGCATGACCGTTTCGATATCCAACAACCCGAGTCCCGGCGCGGTGCCCGGCTCGCCTTCAAGGCCTTCAGGATCGGCAATCATGCGACCGAGCATCTGATAACCGCCGCAGATGCCGAGCACGCGTCCGCCGCGGCGGACATGAGCCAAAAGGTCGATGTCCCAACCCTGGGCGCGCAGGAATTCAAGGTCGCCTCGGGTGGATTTGGTGCCGGGAATGATGACGAGCCGCGCGTCGCATGGAATCGGTTCTCCCGGGCGCACCATGACGACATCTAATCCGGGTTCCTGTTTCAGGGGATCGAGATCATCGAAGTTGGCGACGCGAGACAAAGCGAGCCAGGCGATCTTTGTTGGGCCCGACCACTTTGACTCCCGAATGTCGAGTGCATCCTCGGCGGGAAGCTGCGCCGCCTGCTCGAAGAACGGCAATACACCGTAACCGCGCCAGCCGGTGTGGTTTGCAATGAAGCGGTAACCGTCATCGAAAAGGCTCGGATCGCCGCGAAACTTGTTGATGATGAAGCCTTCGATGAGGCTGGCATCGCGCTGATCGATCACGACTTTTGTGCCAACGATTTGAGCGATGACACCGCCGCGGTCGATGTCGCCCACGAGCACAACGGCAAGGGCGGCCTTTTCAGCGAAACCCATGTTAGCGATATCGCCGGCCCTCAGGTTGACCTCCGCCGGGCTGCCCGCGCCCTCTACGATAACGAGTTCGAATTCCGCCTTGAGCCGATCGAAGCTCTGCAGCACGGCACTCATTAATTGCGGCTTCAAGTTCCAGTATTGGCGTGCCTTGAGCGTTGTAAGACGCTGGCCTTGCACAATGACCTGTGAGCCAGTGTCGGTCTCAGGCTTCAACAGCACGGGGTTCATGTCGGGCCGTGGCTCGACACCTGATGCAAGTGCCTGCAGCGCTTGGGCTCGTCCTATCTCGCCTCCTTCGACAGTGACGGCCGCGTTATTGGACATGTTCTGCGGCTTGAAGGGAGCAACAGCTATGCCACGCCGGCACGCGGCCCGGCACAGCCCAGCAACGAGGAGCGATTTGCCCACATTGGAGCCGGCCCCTTGGATCATCAATGCGCGCGCCAATTTCCGTGTATCCGTCTAGTTTCTCAAGAAGCGCCCGCACTGCATGGCACTTCGCAACTGATCAGAACTCGACGCCCGGCTGACCTTTTACTCCAGACCGGAACGGGTGCTTGATGAGCGTCATTTCCGTCACCAGGTCGGCAGCCTCGATGAGGGCATCCTTCGCATTGCGGCCTGTCAGAACAACGTGGGTCAGCGGCGGTTTCTCATCGCGCAAAAACTGCAACACTTCCTCGACGTCGAGGTAGTCATAGCGCAGCGCGATGTTGATTTCGTCGAGCATGACAAGGCGGATCGAGGGATCGAGTATAAGCTGCTTGGACTTTTCCCATCCGGCGCGGGCCGCCTCAATATCGCGTTGGCGGTCCTGCGTTTCCCAGGTGAACCCTTCACCCATTGCGTGAAACTGGCACAGCTCGCCGAAATTTTCTGTCAGCAGCCGCCTTTCACCCGTGTCCCACGCGCCCTTGATGAATTGCACGACGGCGCAAGGCATGCCGTGGGCAATGCAGCGCAATATCATGCCGAAGCCAGAAGAGGACTTACCCTTGCCTGTGCCCGTGTGGACGATGACCAGCCCCTTTTCTCCGGATTTGCCAGACATGATCTTGTCACGCGCCACTTTCTTCTTGGCCATCTTGGCTGCGTGGCGAGCGTCGCCGTTTGATACTTCCGACAAGCTGGCTCTCCTCTTTCTTGACAATGGCTAATAAACAGCTTCTATGCTGCCGCAATGCTGGTACCTGTCATATGACAGTTGAAAAGGGAATGCGATAGGGGCCTTTAGCTCCGAGACGCAGCCGCCCCCGCGACCGTAACCGGATAGAGCGCTCAAAACCACTGGCAGCTGGCCGGGAAGGTGAGCGATCGATGGATCAACATCCTGAATCCGCAAGCCGGGAGACCTGCCAGCAGTTCGGATAAAAGGCGGACGGGGTGCTCCGCAACCGGATGGCGCGGCGCGCTCAATCTGAGTGCACCCTTTCCTTCTGGCGATGCCCCTTGCCGTGAATGAAGGATTGGGAATGCCGGTTACTCTTCACGTCTGCACCACCTGCCGCGCAGGCAAACCGCTCGAAGACGGAAAGCCCTGCCCGGGCGCAAGGCTGCACGCTGCGCTCAGCAACGTCATGGTCCCTGAAGGCGTCACAATCGTTCCCGTCGAATGTCTTTCGGCCTGTTCGAACGGTCCGACGATCGCGCTGTCCTCCCAGGGCAGGTGGACATACGTCTATGGGCAAATGAGCGAAACTGATGTTGCCGACATCTTATCGGGGGCAGCCGCTTATGCAGCCGCGCCGGACGGAATCGTTCCCTGGCGAGAGCGCCCTGAGATCTTCCGGAAGCAATCCATCGCACGTATCCCACCTCTGGAGCTATAACATGACGGAACTCACCAAGATCCCTGTAACCGTCATCACCGGTTTCCTCGGCTCCGGCAAGACAACGCTGATACGCCACTTGATGACAAACGCGCAGGGGCGACGGCTTGCCGTGCTGGTCAACGAATTCGGCGAAGTCGGTGTTGATGGCGACATCCTGAAATCCTGCGCCGATGAGAACTGTCCAGCTGAGAACATCGTCGAACTGGCTAACGGGTGCATCTGCTGCACCGTCGCCGACGACTTCATTCCGACCATCGAAACGTTGATGGCCCTGCCGCAACGCCCAGATCATATTCTCATCGAAACTTCTGGGCTGGCGCTACCCAAACCGCTGCTCAAGGCGTTCGACTGGCCAGGTATTCGCTCGCGCATCACCGTTGACGGTGTCATAGCTCTAGCGGATGCGGAAGCGGTTGCCGCCGGCCGGTTTGCGTCTGATGAGGCGGCTGTCCAGAAGCAGCGCGAGGCCGATGACAGCCTGGATCATGAATCACCGCTGGCCGAGGTTTTCGAGGACCAGATCTCTTGTGCCGACATCGTGCTGCTGACGAAGGCCGACCTTGCCGGCGAAGTGGGTGTTGAGGCAGCGCGGTCCGCGATTGAGGCAGAAGCGCCGCGGTCGCTACCGATTTTGCCGGTCAGCGACGGCGTCATCGATACCCGTATCGTCCTTGGACTCAACGCGGCCGCGGAGGACGATATTGACGCGCGTCCTTCGCATCATGACGGTGCCGATGACCACGAGCACGACGACTTCGACAGCGTTGCGATTGTATTGCCCGAGATCACCGCCGTGGAGACCCTTAACCGGGCCATTGAGAAGCTCGCGCGCGAACAGGAGATTCTCCGGGTGAAAGGCCATGTGGCGGTGGCTGGAAAACCCATGCGGCTTCTTGTGCAGGCGGTCGGTGAGCGGGTTCGCTCGCAGTTCGACCGGCCATGGGGTGCAGGCGAGCGTGTGTCGCGACTGGTCGTTATTGCCGAGCATGGCAACATCGATGAAGCTCGGATCCGCGGCTTCCTTCTTGATGCCATCCGTGGAGCCTGACCTCCGTGCACATCATCTTCCGCGAAAGCCATGGCCTTGAGGAAACGGAAACGCCGTTCGACCTCGGGCAGGAACCTGCGGATCTCATTGTGCTCTCGTTTTCCGACAGCGACCTTGGCGCATTCGCAGCCGGATGGCATCGCGCCGAGGGCAAGTTGCCCTCACTGCGGCTAGCAAACCTCGTGGCGCTGCGACATCCGCTGTCGGTCGATACCTATGTCGACAACACCTTGGCTGGATGCAAGGCAATACTTGTGCGGGTGATCGGCGGCGAATCTTATTGGCCCTACGGACTTGCTACGCTTCATACCCTGGCACGGCGAGAAAAAATCGCGCTAGCGGTGCTGCCTGCTGATGGCAGAGAGGATGCCCGCCTCGACGAACTATCAACGCTGCCGGTGTCCACGCTGCGTCAGCTTTGCGCTCTGTGTGACGCTGGCGGCGCTTTGGCTGCGCAAGCTTGCCTGTCTCAACTGGCTTTAGCAGCCGGGCTTTATGCAAGCCCGGTCGTCGGCGATAAGGCCGTGCCGAACTGGGGGCTCTACGATCCAGTACTCGGGGTTATCGGACCGCCGGCGCTCTCTCATCAACCGGAAGCGATTGTCACCTTCTATCGAGCCTATCTCACAGCGGCTGATACTGGTGCGGTAGATGCGCTCATCGAAGCGTTGCGGCACAGAGGCTTCGCGGCTTACGGCGCCTTCGCACCGTCCCTCAAAGCGCCGGGGGCCACGACCTGGCTTGCCGATCATCTCAAGTGCCGTCCACCGGCAGCAATCGTCAACGCCACGGCCTTCTCGGTGCAGGATAGCACCGGCCGCTCACCATTTGACGATTGTGATTGTCCGATATTCCAGGTGGCGTTATCGACCGCGCGTCGGCGCGATTGGTGCGAGGCCGAACGCGGGCTGTCGCCGGCGGACCTCGCCATGCATGTCGCACTGCCTGAAGTCGATGGACGGCTGTTCGCTGGTGTCGTCAGTTTCAAGTCACCCGGTCGACGCGACCCGGACCTGCAATTCTCTCGGTTTGCACACAGGGCCGATCTTGACCGCGTGACAGCGGCTGCCGGTCGCATGGCTTCATGGCATCGCCTCGCTGTCACGCCCGCTTGTGATCGCGCACTCGCTATTGTGCTCTCGACCTACCCGGGCAGAAAGTATCAGATGGCTCACGCGGTTGGTCTTGATGCGCTCGCTTCGACAGAGACCTTGCTCACCGACCTGGCTAGCGAAGGGTATTCAGTGAGTTGGGGCAAAGACCTCGCCCGGACACTAGCGCGCGACACGATTTCCTGGCCGCTCAGCTCCTATCTCAGCGCGCTAAGCCATCTGCCCGAAGCGCTGCGCGTTGCCCTGCAAGAAGCCTGGGGCAAACCAGAGGATGATCCGACTTTCCGTGATGGCGCGTTTCATTTCCCGGCTGTGAGGTGCGGTGCCGCCGTGGTCGCATTGCAACCCGAACGCGGCGAAGTAGATTCGCGCGACGACGACTATCACGACCTTTCCCGAACCCCGCGGCATGGCTATGTCGCGTTTTACCTCTGGCTGCAGGAACTGCGTCCGCATGTGCTCGTGCACATGGGGGCGCATGGCACGTTGGAATGGTTGCCCGGAAAATCTGTAGCGCTTTCGGAGGCCTGCTGGCCGGAAGTGCTAATTGGGGGGCTTCCGGTCATCTACCCGTTCATTGTCAATGATCCAGGCGAAGGGGCGCAGGCCAAACGGCGCATCGGTGCGGTAACGGTAGGTCATATGCCACCACCGCTAAAGGACGCAAAGGTTCCCGATCAACTGATCCGGCTGGAGCTACTGGTTGATGAGTACTCCAATGCGGACGGCTTCGATCCGGCACGGCGACAACGGCTCATCGGAGACATCCGCGACGAGGCGCGAGCGGCAGGCGTTGAAAAGGACCTTGGCCTTTGTTCCGAGGCTTCGGCGGCCGAAGCAATCACCCGGATCGACCGCTTCGTTTGCGACATCAAGCAAAGCCAACTCGGCGAGGGACTGCATGTCTTAGGGCGTGGCGAATGCGGGGCAGCCGAGCGTGCAGGGCTATTGTTAGCGATTGCCGGTAAACGCATAGAAGCCGGACCGGCAGGCTCACCCTATCGGGGCCGCTCGGACGTGCTGCCAACCGGGCGTAATCTTTTTTCAGTTGACCCGCGCGCAGTGCCAACGCCAACAGCCTACACACAGGGCGTCAAGCTTGCCGAAGAACTCTGTCGGCGGCATCTGCAGGATCATGGCGACTGGCCGAGTGGTCTGGTCGTTGACCTGTGGGGTTCGGCGACGATGCGCACGGCGGGCGAGGACTTCGCCATGGCGTTGCATCTTGCCGGCCTCAAGCCAACCTGGGACCATGGCTCGGGCCGAGTGACAGGGTTTGAGGTATTGGCTCTGGCACTCATTGGGCGGCCGCGGATCGATGTGACGCTGCGTATTTCGGGCCTGTTTCGGGATATCTTTCCAAACCTCGGGCAACTGTTCGAAGCAGGAGCGGAAGCACTCTCAAAGCGTGACGAGCCGCTTGAGGAGAACCCATACCTGGTGAAAGCCTCTCGCGTATTCTGTCCGAAACCTGGCCAGTACGGCCTCGCCTTGGGCGACTTCATCGATGATTTCACGCCAGAGGCGAGAGACGCAGCCGGCGAAGCCTGGCTTGCCGCATCGAGTTGGGCAATGGGACCGGATGGCCGCCCGCGGGCGGACCGGGCGGGACTTGAAGCGCGGGTGAAATCAGCCGATGCCTTCGTCCACACGCAGGATTTGCCTGAGACGGATTTGCTGCTGGCTGCTGACTACGCCGCGCATGAGGCTGGCTTTGCCGCTGCCGCGCGCCGGCTTGCCGCGAATAGTGCCGTCCCGTCGCCTGCCCCAGCGCTTTATCACCTTGACGCGACGCGCCCCGATGCACCGCGCGCGCGCTCGCTCACCGAGGAGATCGCCAGGGTCGTTCGCGCTCGCGCGGCGAACCCAGATTGGGCCGACGGCATGATGCATCATGGTTTTCGTGGTGCTGCCGAGATCGCTGCGACCCTTGACCATATGGCAGCCTTTGCGCACCTTGCCGGCGTCGTGCCGGCGCATCTTTTCGATCTGTATCATGACGCCACACTCGGACGCGCGGATGTCGTCGCCTTCATGGATCGCGAGAGCCCCGAGGCCCTCGCAGCGCTGAGATCAACGTTCGGTCGATTGCGCGAGTCGGGGGCTGTGGGTGACGAGACGCAATTCCATCGTTGCGGCTATGGAGAACAACTCATGAGCCGCTTCGAGATAAAGAACTGGTGCCCGGGAGCCCTGCGGCCGATGCAATCGGGGGACGGACTTGTGGTCCGGGTACGGCCTCGCGGGTCCAAATTGTCGCCGAATGAGGCGGAAGGTATTGCCCTGGCCTCCACCAAGCATGGCAACGGACTCATCGATCTTACCGCACGTGCCAATGTTCAGCTGAGAGGTGTCCGAGACGAGAGCCACGAGGCACTAGTTGGTGACCTCAAAGCGCTTGGTCTCGTTGATCATAACATCGCCGCCGAGAGCCGCCGAAATATCGTAGTCACTCCGTTCCGCTGCGATCGATACGGGGTTGAGACGGCTGAGCTGGCGGCGGCGCTGGAAACGCTGCTGGAGTGCGGACCGGAACTGCCTGGCAAATTCGGATTTGCCATCGACACCGGGCCTGTCCCTGTTCTTGCCGAGACCTCTGCGGATATCCGACTCGAGCGCGCCGTGTCCGGAGCCCTCATTTTGCGTGCTGATGGTGCAAAGGCGGGTCGTGCTGTTACGCCTTCTGAGGCGCCCGGAGCCATGCTGGACCTTGCAGTCTGGTTTGTTCGATCGGGTGGTATGCGCGAGGGACGCGGCAGGATGGCAGCGCATATCGCTTCTGGTGCGAAGCTGCCGGATACGGAACTGTGGACCGTCATGCCGGCTGCACCGGCCCAGTTGCCAGCACCTGGACCGCATTGCGAGGGCTTCCTGGTTGGCGCTGAATTTGGCCAGCTCAGCGCGGCGGTTCTGGGTCGGCTCGCCGCGATGGGTAAGGAGATTCGGGTTACGCCGTGGCGAATGTTGTTCCTCGTGGGCGCGGATTCGATCCCTGACAACGAAGGCTTCATCACAAGTGCGAACCACCCCTGGCTCAATACGACGGCCTGCACGGGAGCGCCGGGCTGCCTGCAGGCCCTAGCGCGCACGCGGGAGCTTGCAAGAGCGCTCGCGCCGCATGTGCCAACAGGTGCTCATCTGCACGTTTCAGGCTGCGCCAAGGGCTGCGCGCATCGCGCGCCCGCAACAGTCACATTGTGCGCCACGCGTGATGGTTTCGATCTGATCCGTGATGGGCGAGCCGGAGATACCGCCGTTCGGGCCGGTCTTGGCGAGGAGGAACTCCTGTCCTTCCCACAGTCACTGTTTGAGGTGCCGTGATGCCGTACGCGTTTGAGACTGACGGTGCAAAGATATACCGGCAATCGTTCGCCACGATCCGGGCTGAAGCGGACCTCTCCGGATTTCACGAAGACGAAGAAGGCGTTGTCGTGCGCATGATCCATGCGGCAGGCATGGTCGGCCTGGAGCACCACATCCAATTCACCGCCGGAATGGCGACGGCTGCCCGCGCCGCACTGAAGGCTGGCGCGCCAATACTTTGCGACGTTCGGATGGTTAGCGAAGGAATTACCCGGCCGCGCCTCCCGGCAGACAACCCGGTGATCTGTTCGTTGAATGAGCGAGGGGTGCCCGAACTTGCGAAGGAGCTGAAAACGACGCGCAGCGCTGCAGCAGTCGAGTTTTGGCGCCCACGTCTGGCGGGTGCTGTTATCGCCATTGGCAACGCGCCAACGGCACTGTTTCATCTCCTCAATATGCTAGAAGAGTCGGACTGCCCTCGGCCAGCGGCAATTATAGGCTGCCCGGTCGGTTTCGTGGGGGCAGTTGAATCAAAGGCTGCCCTGATTTCAAATCCGCCCGCGCCGGCGCTCATCGTCGAGGGGCGGCTGGGGCGGTTCTGCAATCACGGTTGCAGCAGTCAACGCGCTTGCAAGCAGAAAAGAATAAAGAACTCACAAATGGGCAAAATCATTTGCGCGGGGCTCGGCCCAGGCGACCCGGATCTCATCAGCGTAAGAGCGGACCGTTTGATCCGCTCGGCGCGGCACGTCGCCTATTTCCGCAAGAAGGGGAAACAAGGAAACGCGCGGCGCATCGTTGAAGGCATACTGTCCGAAGGCTGCATGGAATACGCGATGGAGTACCCTGTCACGACGGAACTGCCGTTTGATAGCCCAGAGTACATCGCGCAACTGGCCGCATTCTATGACGAATGGACGTCACGGCTCGCCGGGCTAGCGGAGGGCGCTGATGTTATCGTGCTGTGTGAAGGAGACCCTTTGTTCTACGGTTCCTTCATGCACCTGTTTGTTCGGTTGCGGGAGCGCGCCGAGGTCGAAATCATACCAGGGGTTCCAGGGATGGTCGGCTGCTGGAACGTGACGGACTTGCCAATGACCTGGGGTGACGATGTCCTATCCGTTTTGATGGGGACTCTAACAGAGGACGATCTTGTCCATCACATGCATGGTGCGGACGCACTGGTGATCATGAAGACCGGACGCAATCTGCCAAAGGTTCGGCGGGCGCTCGAGCGAGTCGGCCGGCTGCAGGACGCCTGGCTTGTGGAGCGCGGCACCATGCCGGGCGAACGCATTGCGCGCCTTGCCGAAGTCGAGACTTCCGATTGTCCCTATTTCGCTACCGTTCTCGTTGCCGGGCAGGGGCGGCGTCCAGAGGCTGCGGAATGACCGGCGGACTCATAATCGCCGGGCTCGGCCCAGGCGGCGCGGCGCTGGTGACGCCGGAAGTTTCTGCTGCGCTGGCGGAGGCGACCGACGTCTTTGGTTATGGACCCTACGTTGCACGTGTCGAGCCGCGCGACGGTCTGGTCATGCACGCCACGGACAACCGGGAGGAACTGAAGCGCGCCCGTGAAGCCCTGGCGATGGCGCAAGCCGGCCGAAGGGTTGTTATCGTCTCCTCCGGCGACCCTGGTGTTTTCGCGATGGCGGCAGCGGTATTCGAGGTCCTGGAAGAAAACGATCGCTGGCTGGACTTGGATATCCGCGTGCTACCCGGCATCACGGCCATGCTTGCGGCAGCAGCTTTGGCAGGGGCACCGCTGGGACATGATTTTTGCGCCATCAACCTGTCCGACAACTTGAAACCCTGGGCGCTGATCGAGCAGCGTTTGCGGCTGGCCTCGCAGGCGGATTTTGCGATCGCACTTTACAATCCCCGTTCGAAAGCCCGCTCGCAGGGTTTCGCGCGGGCCCTTGATGTCTTGCGGGAGGCCTCCGGAGACAACCGGCTTGTCACGTTTGCAAGGGCGGTCTCGACACAGGACCAGAACATCGCGACGGTCACTCTTGGGGATGCCCGCCCGGAGATGGCCGACATGCGGACTATTGTTATTGTTGGCAGCTCTGAAACACGCCGCGTTGGAAAGTGGGTCTACACACCGAGGCGGGCGGGATCATGAGAAAGGCCCAGCCACTCCATCGCCTCGGCGACTGTTTCAACGCTTTGACGCTCTGGCAAATGTGGCCGGTCAACCATGATGACCGGAACCCCGAGCGACCGCGCGGCATCGAGCTTGGCGCGTGCGGCCTCTCCACCGGAGTTCTTGGTGACCAGCCAATCAATGTCGTGGGCTTGCATGAGTTCCAGTTCGCCTTCGAGCTTGAAGGGCCCACGGGCCGTTACCGTAGAAGCATTTGGAAAGGGCATTGGCGTGTCGGCTTCGTCAATGAAGCGCAGCAGGTAGTGGTGCTGAGGCGCGGTGGCGAAGACATGAAGCTGAGTACGGCCGATCGCCAGAAAGACTCGCTTTGGAACGTCAGGCAAAGCCGCAACTGCCGCAGACACGTCGTCTGTATGGACCCATTTATCGCCAGCAACGGACCGCCACGGCGGGCGCTCGATCGCTATCAATTGGGCACCTGTTTCGGCGCAGGCTGCGACGGCGTTGCGGCTCATCGCGGCGGCAAACGGGTGGGTTGCATCAACGACGTGGCTGATACCTTCGGCGCGCAAATAATCGACCATACCGGCGATGCCGCCAAATCCGCCCACGCGCACCGGCAGCGGCTGGGGCAACGGGTTGCCGGTTCGGCCGGCATACGAGAACACGGCATTGGCCCTGGCATCCGCCAAGGCAAGAGCCAATCGGCTCGCCTCGGTGGTACCGCCGAGAAGCAGGATGCGCGTCATGTCTGAACCGTGGTTGTCGATCATAGGTCTCGGAGAGGATGGCCTAAGTGGTCTCAATTCAGCAAGCCGCGTCGCGCTCGATGAGGCAGATATCATCTTCGGCGGGGTGCGGCATCTTGCACTTGTCGAAGCGGGAGAGCGCGGGCGCGCGTGGCCGGCACCCTTTTCGATCGCCCCTGTACTGGCGGCCCGTGGGCAGCGGGTCGTAGTTCTCGCGTCCGGCGACCCCTTCTGGTATGGCGCCGGCGGCAGCCTGGCCGATCAGTTGCGTCCAGACGAGTGGCGGGTGTATCCCGCGCCGTCCGTTTTCTCACTTGCCGCGGCGCGGTTGGGATGGCGGATCGAAGAGACGTTGTGCATCGGTCTGCACGCGGCTCCGTTTGAACAGCTGGCCCACCGGCTTGCGCGCGGGCTTGCCGCAATCTGCCTCGTCCGCGATGGCACGGCTGCGGCCGAACTGGCTTCTTGGTTGAGTTCCAGGGGCTTTGGCCAGTCCCGCTGCTGGCTACTTGAGGCCCTCGGCGGGCCCAGGGAGCGCATCACCGAATTGAAAGCCCATGCAATTTCGGCCGCATACCTGCGGACACCGGTCGCCGTTGCCTTCATCGCTGAGGGCGGTCCGGGGCTTCAATGTACGCAAGGGCTCCCCAATGACTCGTTCGTTCACGACGGGCAAATCACCAAGAGGCCGATACGGGCTTTGACCTTATCAGCGCTAGCGCCAAGACCTGGTGAGCGGCTTTGGGATATTGGGGCGGGCTCGGGGACGGTTTCCATCGAGTGGGTGCTTGCCTGTGGCGCCGGCAGCTCTGCCATCGCCATCGAGGAACACGGGGAGCGGGTCAGAAACATCCTCACCAATGCCAGAGCCTTCGGAGTCGAAGACCGGATTTCAGCCATTGAAGGCGGGGCTCCCGCCGCACTAGCGGGTCTACCCGAACCGCAAGCGGTGTTTCTTGGCGGCGGCGCGGATGAGGCCATGCTGCAGTCGGTCTGGTCCGTGATGAAGCCTGGTACAAGGCTCGTCGCCAACGCAGTGACCTTGGAAACCGAGGCACTGTTGTCCAGCTGGTCGTCGGAACGGGGTGGCAACCTTCTGCGCATTGAACTCGCCGAGGAGAAGCCGCTCGGGGGTTACCGAAGCTGGGCGCCCGCGCGCCCGATCGTGCAATGGAGCGTTACGCGATGAAGTTTGACGGAGTTCGTCTGCCGCGCGTGGCCGCAAAGGTGCCAGTGGCTGCCGGAGGAGACCGGGTGTGACAGTACATTTCATCGGTGCGGGTCCGGGAGCCGCTGACCTACTCACCTTGCGAGGACGAGATCTCATCGCTGCTTCGCCGGTGTGCCTTTATGCTGGATCGTTGATACCGGAGGGCGTGCTCTGCCACTGCCCCGCCGATGCGCGTATTCTTAACACGGCCTCCATGTCGCTAGACGATATCATTAGCGAATGCGCCAAAGCGCACGCAGCCGGCCAGGATGTCTCGCGGCTACACTCTGGAGATCTTTCCGTCTGGTCGGCAATGGGTGAGCAGATTAGGCGCCTCAGGGCGCTCGGCATTCCATTGGACGTAACGCCGGGCGTTCCGGCTTTCGCCGCAGCCGCCTCCGCGCTTGAGGCTGAGTTGACGCTACCCGGCTTATCGCAGTCCGTGGTGCTGACGCGGACCTCCGGCCGGGCGACCGCCATGCCGCCCAGCGAGACACTCAAGAACTTCTCTGAAACCGGCGCGGTGCTCGCCATCCACCTTTCGATCCATTCCCTGGACCGGGTTGTCCAAGAGCTGGTGCCGCAGTACGGCGCGGATTGCCCCGTGGCGATTGTTTGGCGCGCGAGCTGGCCCGAAGAGCGGATCGTGCGGGCGACGCTCGGCACGATTGAGGCGGCGGTGGGCGACGGAATGGAGCGCACCGCTGTGATCCTTGTCGGACACACGCTCGGCGCGGAGGATTTTTCCGAGAGCCGCCTTTATGCCGATGATTACGACCGTCGCTTTCGTCCCCGTGGAACAAGCCCTCGTTTCCCGGAGGGCACATGACCCTGGCCGACACGCCTGCTTCGACGCCTCCAGGTCTTGTGATTTCGGCACCTACTTCCGGCGCCGGAAAAACGACGGTGACCCTGGGGATTGCCCGGGCCTTACGCGACCGTAAGTTTGTCGTGCAGCCATTTAAATGCGGCCCGGACTACATCGACCCTGCGTTGCATCAAGCCGCGGCCAGACGGGTCTCGGTCAACCTCGACAGCTGGGCTATGTCGCCAGGGACAATCGCGTCGCTAGCTGGCTGCGCGGGAGGCGCGGACATCATTCTTGCGGAGGGCGCGATGGGGCTCTTCGACGGTGTGGCGAAGGCAGGTCAATCAGGAACAGGCGCCAGCGCCGATATCGCGGCATTGATGGGCTGGCCGGTGGTACTCGTTCTTGATGCCTCGGGGCAGGCACAAACGGCGGCCGCCGTCGCGCACGGTCTTGCAACGTATCGGGAGGACGTGCGGGTTGCGGGCGTGGTGCTCAACAAAGTCGCTGGGCCGCGCCATGAAGCGCTCGCACGCACAGGTTTCGAGTCGATTGGCATCAAGGTTCTTGGTGCCTTGCCGCGGCGCGATTCGATTGTCATGCCCGAGCGTCATCTAGGTCTCGTGCAGGCGCAGGAGCAGGCCGGGCTGGAGGAGATACTGAGCGCGGCGGCACGATTTACAGAAGATCATGTCGATATCGAAGGCTTGGTTTCAGCGGCAGCGCGCGGTTCCATGCCGCCACCATCAGCCTCCAAACTTCGTCCTCCCGGCTCACGCATAGCGCTTGCCCATGATGAGGCGTTCTCATTCGTGTATCCTCACCTCTTAGAGGAATGGCGTCGGGCCGGCGCCGAAATTCTACCGTTTTCACCACTCGCCGACCAAGCTCCCGATCCCACCGCTGACGTTTGCTGGTTGCCTGGCGGCTATCCAGAGCTCCATGCCGGACGGTTGGCCGCCGCCTCGACTTTCCAACGCGGGCTAAAAGCCTTCGCAGCGGAGCGACCCGTGCATGGCGAATGCGGAGGATACATGGCACTTGGCGAGGCTGTTATTGATGCCGAGGGAAGGCGGCATGAAATGGCAGGCCTGCTCGGCCTTGTTACGTCCTTCGAAAAGCGCAAACTACATCTAGGCTACCGTCACTGCGAGCTTGTGGCGGCCATGCCTGGTTTTGGAGCAGGGGCAACCCTGCGCGGCCATGAGTTTCACTATGCGAGGATCCTGGCTCAGCCGGATGCACCATTGGCCCGGGTACAGGATGCTTCGTCAACAGCAGTTTCCGAAACAGGCGCCTATCGGGAGCATGTCAGCGGAACGTTCTTTCATTTGATCGCGGAGGCGCAATGACCGGATTCGTCTCCTTTGTTTCTTCGGGACCGGGTGACCCGGAACTGCTGACGCTCAAAGCCGTCGCGCGGCTGCAGGCGGCTGACGCGGTATTGTTCGACGACTTGTCGTCTGGTCCGATACTCGCTCATGCGCGCGCGGGTGCTGACCTTGTCGGTGTGGGAAAACGTGCTGGCCGCGTGTCTCCGAGGCAGGTCCACGTCAGCCGTCTTCTGGTTGACTACGCCAAGTCAGGGCTGCGCGTGGTGCGTTTGAAATCGGGCGACGCTGGCATATTCGGCCGGTTGGAGGAAGAAATCGCCGCCGTGCGCTCGGCCGGGATTGGCTACGAGATCATTCCCGGCGTGACGACTCCTTGTGCCGCGGCCGCAGCAGCCGGCATCCCGCTGACCCGCAGGCGGACCGCACAAAGGGTGCAATTCGTGACCGGGGCGGATGTCACTGGCGGCCTGCCAGAAGGCCTAAACTTTGAGGCGCTTGCCGATGCCACCGCGACCACCGTTGTGTTCATGGGCGGGCGGACCTTTCCTCAGCTTGCCCACGAACTCATGACGCGTGGCCTTTCGCCGCGCACACGGACGCTCATGGCCGAAGCCGTGGGGCAGCCCGAACAGAAACTGACTGTAGGGGACCTTGAGGGGTTGGCTGCCCAACTAGCGGCCGAGAGGACCACCGCACCTGTCCTCATAATGTACGGTCCGCTTGTCGATAATTCCGCTGATAGAGCTTGACGCTGAGGTTTGCGTCGCCTCTATGTGGTGGCGTACTTGGTGTCCAACTTCGCGCAAAGCGCCAGGACTTAATTCGGGAATGGGATGGGCGGACCAAAATGCGGCGCCCAGAACCCCAGCCGCCCCCGCGACTGTAAGCGGCGAGCGAGGCTCCAATCATAGCCACTGGTTCTTCCGGGAAGGCTGGAGCACCGCAATGACCCGCTAGCCAGGAGACCGGCCAAGCACAAAACCACAACCGCCGTCGGGGGTGACGGCAAGGAGGACTTCATATGCATATTGAGCCAGGATTGGTCGACGGCGCGAAAATCGTGCTGAGTTACGCAACCGCGACCGCCGCGTTCGGCTATGCGGCGAAGCTATCGTGGGATGAGATGCGCAAGCACGGCTTCGGTTCGCTCGTAGCACGGGCGGTGGCAGCCTCGGTGCTCGTCTTTTGCTTCTTCGAAGTGCTCCCGCATTATCCCGTCGGTGTTTCGGAGGTTCACTTCATCCTGGGCACCACCCTCTTATTACTTTTCGGTGTGGCACCCGCGGCTATTGGGCTGTCGATTGGGCTGCTCGCCCAGGGATTGCTGTTCGCTCCTGCCGACCTGCCGCAGTACGGCATGAACGTTACGACAATTCTGGTGCCGCTGTTCGCCATCAAGGTCCTGGCTGACCGGATCATCCCGCCGCAGACGCCATACGTTGATGTCAAGTACTCCCAGGCCCTGGCTCTGTCGACGGCCTATCAAGGTGGCGTTGTCGCTTGGGTTGCATTCTGGGCTCTCTACGGAGCTGGATTCGGTGCCGAGAATGTATCCTCGATCGCAAGCTTCGGCCTCGCCTATATGCTCGTCATCGTCGTTGAGCCACTGGCCGATCTCGCTGTCCTCGCGATTGCCAAATCGCTGCACGACATGCGCGGAAGCGGGTTCTTCACCCAGCGCCTGCACCACGCCTCGGCGTAACTTCCGCGGCTTGTAACAGCGGCCCCTGCAAAGAGGCCGCTTTTTCTTTGTTCCAGGATCGCATGATTGAACTTCTGCTCATCGGTGTTGGTAGCGGCAATCCCGATCACCTGACGCTGGAGGCCATCAAAGCGCTCAGGGCTGCAGAGATTATCCTCATCCCACTGAAGGGCGCGGACAAGTCAGATCTCGCCGACGTGCGGCGGCGGATGGTTGCTGAATACGCGACCAACCCGGCGACGCGTGTGGTTGAGTTCCAGCTGCCGCGGCGTGACGTTGGGCACCCCGATTACCTTGCCGGCGTCGAAGAGTGGCACGCGAACATCGCCGCTGCCTGGCAGCAGGAGATCGCCAGCCATACCGATTCGAGTGGCCGCGTCGCCCTTCTCGTATGGGGCGATCCATCACTTTACGATAGTACATTGCGGATTGCCGCGCGGCTTTCAGAGCAACTGCCGGTCAAGGTTCGTGTCATACCCGGGATCACATCCCTACAGGCGCTGACCGCGGCGCATTGTATGCCCCTGAACGATATCGGAGGCAGCGTGCTTATTACGACCGGTCGTCAGCTGCGCGATCACGGCTGGCCAGAGGGTATCGATACGTTGGCCGTGATGCTCGACGGCGAAACGTCATTTCAACACCTTGCCAGCAAGGACGTTTCCATTTGGTGGGGTGCGTTCCTCGGGCTACCGGAGGAGATTATCCTGTCGGGCCCACTTGAGAATACCGGCCCCAGAATTGTCGCGGCCCGTTCAGAGGCGCGTGCCCGGCATGGCTGGATTATGGACATTTACATCCTTCGCCGTGCGTTCCCGCAGCAGGGTGATGATTGATCCAGATGATCGGCGCAATTGACTGGATTATGGGGTATCAGCACTTGGACATTGGGGCCGCCCCGGCGCATCAATTCACGATGTGCCAACAAAGATTTCGTTGGAGCGGTCTACGCGGAACTTGACGACGGCACCGGCAGCGATTTCGATGCGCGAAAGATCTGGGCGGACTGCCACCCGGGGCGGGTGCTTGAGCGTGGCTAACAATTGACGAAGCGGGGATTCTACATGGGCGGCAAGGATGCTTTCAACCGCGATATCAAGATCGCACCGTCCATTCTGTCAGCCGACTTCGCCAACTTCGGAGCCGAGGTTGAAGCAATTGAAAAGCAGCGCTGCGACTGGGTGCACGTCGATGTCACGTCGATGTCATGGACGTGCACTTGATGATCGCACCTGTTGATCCGTTCATTGAGGCGTTCGCAGAGGCAGGCAGCGATATCCTCACAGCGCACGTTGAAGCCGGGCCGCATCTCGACCGGACGCTGCAGGCGAACCGCGCTGCGGGCTGCAAGGCCGGCGTCGCACTCAATCCGGCGACTCCGGCAGAGGCAATCGCCCACGTGCTAGACCGCATTGATCTTGTGTGCGTGATGACGGTGAACCCTGGGTTCGGCGGGCAGAGCTTCATTCAAAGCGTGGTGCCGAAAGTCAAACGTCTGCGCGAGATGATCGGGGACCGGCCAATCCATATCGAAATTGACGGCGGCGTCACAGCCAAGACGGCACCTGTCGTCGCTGGGGCCGGTGCTGATGTGCTGGTTGCCGGTTCGGCGGTGTTCAAGGGCGGTTGCGTTGACAGGCCGGAGGTCTATGGCGGCAACATCGCCGCGATCCGCAAGGCCGCCGAAACAGCCCGTGCGGGCTTCAAACCGGCAGCCTGAGATAGGTCCCGACACCGGCTCTGGGCGCCTTCATCACAATAACCGCGAGCAGGAGGTGACAACATGGCAGCCGAGGCGCCACAATGCGAGATCGGGTTCAGGGCACCCCACTTCCGACTTGCCGCGACCGACGGCCGCTTGCTGTCGCTCGCCGACGTCGCCGGCCGGAAGGGAACGGTGGTTGCGTTCATCTGCAATCACTGCCCCTACGTCAAAGCAATCATCGATAGATTGGCACGTGATGCCAGAGACCTTGAACCGCTAGGCGTCGCTACAGTCGCGATCTGCTCCAATGATGCCGAGGCCTATCCAGAGGACTCCTTTGAGAACATGGGGCTGTTTGCCGAGGAGCACGGTCTACCGTTTCCGTATCTGCACGATGCCACACAGGAAGTTGCCCGTGTCTATGGCGCTGTGTGCACGCCGGACTTCTTTGGCTTTGATGGCGACCTTCGTTTGAAGTACCGCGGGCGGCTGGATGGTTCGCGCAAGGAGGCCGGGCCGGATGATTTTGACCGCGAGTTGTTCAACGCCATGCGAATGGTTGCGGAATCGGGTGCCGGCCCTGAGCTTCAACATCCGGCGCTCGGCTGCTCCATCAAGTGGCGGCCAACCTAGAAGAATCTCTGTGCAAGTGTCCCCCCAAAAAAAGAAACCGGCCCCTGGTGAGGCCGGCTTCAACTTGCTGATGGGAGACTTATCAGCAGAACGCTTTGTGGAGCTTTCGCCCGCTAGAACTTGTACTTGCCGCCGAGCCAGAAGGTGCGCGCCTGGCCAGGCTTGAGGCCATCTTCGCGGTCGGTGATATAGAGCTCGTTGGTCAGGTTTTCGCCAGCAACCCAGATGCTCGCCCCGGTATTGCCGATGTCGAGATTGGCCCGCGCGGAGAGCAGCCAGACGTCCGGAACAAGACCGATCTCACCTTCCGGATCGCCTGCGAACGGTGTGTTGAATTCATCGGTGAAGAATTCGCCGCGGTAGGTGTAGGTGACGCTTGCGTTCCAGTCCCAGCCGTCAGGACGCTGTTGCTCGACGCCGACTGTGAGAGCTGCGACCTGTTCTGGAATCTCCGGTGCCAAGAAGCCAGCGATCGAAACCTCTTCGGCTGGATCGTCTTCGTCTTCGCCCGACCGGCCAGCCGTACCCTTTTGGAATTCAGTCCGGTTGTACGTGTAGTTAACTTCACCGAAGAGGTTGAATTCACCCCCGTGGAAGGGGTTCGAGTTAAGTCGGCCGAACATTTCGACACCGTTCACTTCCACCTCGTCGGCACGACCGAAGCCGCGGTCGCCGGCTGTCGAGAAGGACTGTCCAAACTGGTAGTTGCGGATGTCCTTGTGGAAGTAGGCAACGTCGAAGATCAAGCCCTTGATCGCGGTTGAGCGGATACCAATCGTGTAGTTATCACCGATCTCATCGGGAGCCGGGAAGTTTTCGTTACGAAGGATTGCATTTGAAAGGCCACGATAATAGCTCGCGTAGACGGTCGAACGCCGAAGGCCGGTGTAAGCGAACGAGATGCCCGGCAAGATGTTGCCCGAGGAATAGCTTTCGTCGAAAGCGTTGCGATTGATGCCTTCAATCTCAAGACACTCATCCACACCGAGTGCTTCCTCGCACTCTGCGCCTTCGATCTCCTCTGCTTCGCCTTCCTCTTCAGCTGTTATCAGCGACTGGCGTTGCACCCGGTACCATTCGAAGCGTACGCCAGGGACGACTCTCAGGTCTTCGCGTGCGTGGATGTTGGTCTGGAGAAAGGCCGAAACGGCATCAGCTTCCAGGTTGCGTTCGAAGATGGTCAGACCTTCGCGGTCGCTGTCTTCAAGCAGCTGGCCGGTCTTGCCGAGGAAGTTACGGTTGGAGAGCCCCTGCTTCTCATAGCGAATGCCTGCTTGCAGGTCGTAGGTCATGCCCCAGCGAAGTGGCAGGTTCGCCCGTTCCCCGCGGATTTCACCGCCAATGGCGCGGAACGTGCGCAGGCGCCCGAACATGGAGTCCTCGCCAATTATAACATTGCTCAGCCCGTCTTCGCCGTCTTCAAAGACTGCCATAATGCCAGGATCTTCGGACTCAGGCGGATTGTCTTCAAGTGTTACGATCTGATAGCGATCGCGGCGGTGGCGTTTGGCATAAAAGCGCGAGGTGATGGTCGTATCATCATCGACATACCAGTTATGAACGACCTGACCGCGAATGATGTCGCCGTTGTAGTTATTGTATATGGCGCCTGGCGCGAAGCAGGTCTTACAATGATTGAAACTAAAGAAGTCCCTTTCAACCTTACCTAGCGGATCGTCGTCTTCACCTTCCAGGTTTGATTCGTCGTATTTGTCGCGCTGGCGGGCAACCGTCAGTTGGACGGTCAGGTCTTGGTCGATGCCGCGCCAGCCGATAGCACCATAGAAGTCATTGAAGCGCAGACGCTCCGTATCCCAAGCGCCATCCACGTCGGCGCCGCTATAGGATGCAACGATACCGACGTTGCCAAAGGCCCGGCGCGTGTGAACATGGCGACGGTTGGATAAGCCTGTAATTCCGAGGCCGTCGGGGTTGCCGTTCCTATTCTTGTCGGTCCAGCCGAGGGCTCCGCTGACCACCGTCTCGTTCGGGCCGAAGGGCGATAGGAGCCGAAGGTTCACGATGCCGAAGTTGTTGTTGGGGCCATGCACGACAGAGCCGCCTCGAATGACTTCCACGCTTTCGATGCGATCGACAGGCGCCATGTAGTGCACCGACGGGTCCAGCCACAGCGCGAGGTTGACGGACTGGCCGTCTTCCATAACGAGCAGCTTGCGGGAGCGCCGTGGAGGTGAACCCTGTGCGCCAAGCCCACCATGGTTTCCGTTACCGTCGTCGTTTACGACAACCATGCCTGGGACGCGGGTGAAAATCTCGTTTCTCGTGCGGGGACGGTCTTCTTCCAGCTGTGCGGCCGTGACATTGGTGGCGGCCTGCGAAAAACCCTGCAGGTTTGTCGGTGTGATCTGCTTGGGGTTGATCGGGGACGTGGCGGACTGCGTGGCGCGCGCCGCTGCTCCAGTGCTGTTCACGGCACCGTAAACAGAACCTGGATCGGCTGCATCCTCGGCGGCTGCCGCGGGAGAATCGACAACGGTCGGTTGTGGCTGTGGCTGTGGTTGGGTCTGAGCTTGCTGCTGAGGCTGAGGCTGAGGCTGTTGCGGGCTGCTCTCCACCACGATGTCTTCCAGCTGCTGGCCGCTAGTTCCAGTCTGCGTCTGAGGCTGAGCTTGTCCGTTAGTTGTTGGCTGGGGCTGAGCTTCTGGCTGAGGCTGAGCTTGTTCGTTAGTTGTTGGCTGGGGCTGAGCTTCTGGCTGGGGCTGAGCTTCTGGCTGGGGCTGAGCTTCTGGCTGGGGCTGAGCTTCTGGCTGCGGCTGAGCTTCTGGCTGCGGCTGCTGCGCAAGCGCTGTTGCAATCGGAACACTGCACACCGCTACGGCTAGCGCCACAATGCGCCATTTCGTGAATATCATTTCGTCCCCCTCGATGGTAGCCGACGGCGGTTAAGGCTTCCCAATTCCGCGCCAAAACTGCATAGTGCCGACCTGAGCGCAGATTACCATCAGGTGTATTGATGGCCTACCCTCGAGGTAAATTTCTAATTTTGTTACAGCAATTTCCGTTTTTTCCCGATGCCCCGTTTTATGCGGGTTTTCGGGTCTACTCGCCGTAACATTGCTGCAACACGAGACGGAAAGTTGGAATTCAGGGCAATCCAACGTCCACTCCGACCCCAATTCTTGTTCCAGAGCTGGGATGCGATTCGGGAAATCGTCACGGCAATGATTAGGAGGAACACCCCTTCCACTCCACCATCTGTTTCTGCTGTCTTTGCCCCGTGGCTGCTGCAGTACACGTATCAGGGCACAAAGACCTTGCGCATTCTGCTCGTCGACAAGCAACCTTTGATCGCGAATGGCTTCGCCGCGCTTATCTCGCCCTATGAGGGCTGGGAGCTCAAGTCGGCGTCTGCTGTCGAGGCGGGTGCCGAGTTGCTCAGAAGCTTCGCTCCCGATATCGCGGTTCTTGATTTTGATCTCGGCGGCGGCTCCGGATTGGACTTCTTGCAACTGGCGACGACCTGGCCGAGTCAAGCTCGGTGCATCATCTTCACGTCGGGCAACGATCCAGTTATTGCCGTCATTGCTCTCGAAGCGGGCGCCAAGGCGTTTGTCAGTAAATCGGATGATCCGGAGCGGCTCATTGAGGCCATTGAGGTCATTTCCGAGGGCGGCACCTGGCTGCCACCATGCCTGGTGCAGGACGTGGCCCGATTGCGCACCAGTATCGATGGTCGGAACCGAGGACTGTCCGACAGGGAATTCGAGGTGCTGCGCAGCCTCGCACACGGCGAGACGATGGGCGCGATGGCCTTCCGGCTTGGCGTATCTTACCGAACGGTTTCAAACGATTGTGCAACCCTGAGAGAGAAACTCGATGCCAAGTCGCTTCCGGAATTGATCCGGATTGCGATGTCGCGGAAGGTCCTCTAGGGCGCTACTAGCGTGAGGCTGAGGCTAGAGCGGTTCAGGCGACCGCCGGCGACTTTCCACATTGTGAAGCTGCGTGTGAGTGCTCGAATGCATCAGCCAATCCAATGTAACGTGCTCAGAACATTCTACCATTGACCGTTGGTCGGCCAAGGTGCTTGGATCGCGCCACTTGCTGGTTGTCCGACCCCAGGGTTGGATTGAAAAGGGAAAACGGTGCGCGTTTTCCGCAAACCCGTGACTGCCGCAGCAATTGAAAGCGACAAGTTCGCTCTCAAGAGCCACTGAAGTGCGCTTTTCTCGCGCCTTCGGGAAGGTGAGATCGAACGTCTGAGCCGCGAGTCAGGAGACCTGCCCGCAAGGTCGCCCTCTCGACATGCGGGGTGCATGGCGAAGCGGATTCCCGTTATGGCGTCGGCTGGTGTAGTGCGTCGCAACGGAGTACGGGACCCTGGAATACTATCGTTCAAATCCACAACTGCGATGCCTCTGCGCCGGTGTTCTTATTGAACAACGGATGAGAGGGACAATGGTCAATGGTCGTCAAGAAAAGTGCACGTGCACTCAAGTTATCGCTGCTCGCCTGTGTCGCCGGCGCGGCCGTTATTTCAGGTTTTATTTCGCTTGCAGCACAGGAACACAGCTAGAAGGCATTCTCGTAGAAGCCGGCAGCGAGCTGCTTGAACCCGTCGAGGCAAGGACGCTGGGCAGCGCGGTTTCGGTCGTTACGGCGAAAGAAATTGAACAGCGCCAGGTCCGAAGCGCGGCCGACTCACTGCGGACCGTACCGGGCGTGTCGGTCAGCCGGTCTGGCTCCTTTGGCGGGCTCACGGAAATCCGAATTCGCGGTGCAGAAAGCAACCACGCGCTGGTACTGGTCGACGGCGTTGATGCCGCCGATGCCACGAATGGCGTTTTCGACTTCTCCAGCCTACTGGCTGAGGACATCGAACGCATCGAGGTTATTCGCGGACCGCAAAGCGGGATCTGGGGCTCGAATGCTCTGGCCGGCGTGTTCAATATTGTCACCAAGAGCGGCAAGAACCAGCCGCTGACCGCAACAGCAAGTGCGGAAGGCGGTTCGTTCAACACGCGGCAGCTGGCGGCCTCCGTCAGGGGCGGAAACGAATTCGCGCATGCTGCTGTCAGCATTATCGATAACAAGACGGGCGGGTTCAACATCAGTCCCTTCGGCACGGAAGATGACGGTGCCGAACGGCGCAAAATCCGGGCGCGCGGCGGGCTCGACGTTACGCCATGGCTTTCGTTTGAAGGCGTCGTCAACAAGCTCGAAAACACCGCCGATCTTGACGGGTTCGGGGCACCTCCCGGGGCGCGGCCCGGCGACTTCGCTGTCGCTATCGATCAAATTGACAAACAGGCGATCACCGATGTCTTGTTGGCCAAGGGTACCGCCAAGGTCTCGCTTTTCGAAGACAGGTGGGTGACCAAGTTCTTCGGTGATTATACGCGCAACGACCAGGACAACATCGATGCGCTGTTCGGCGACTCATTCAACAACTCCGACCGTGAGAAACTGGGTGTCGTCTCCAGTGTTACTCTTAAGCAAAATGTGCTTGGCGGGCTGAAGCACAACTTCATCGGGGTCTACGAGCAGAAGGATGAAACCTTCGAAATCTCGAATGCGGCAGAAACCTTCGAGAGAGGCACGGATAGCGTCGCAGGAGAGTACCGTGGCGAATTCGCGGACCAGGTTTTCGTGCGCGGTGCTGTGCGTGGAGATGACAGCGATGCCTTCGGCAACTTCACTACCTACAGCATCTCAGGCGCCTGGCAGGTGCCAGGCACAGGGACGAGGCTTCACAGCAGCTACGGCACCGGCGTCGTGTTCCCCAGCCTGTTTGAGCAGTTCGGAGTGATTCCGGGGCTGTTCACGCCCAATCCAGACCTCATGCTAGAGGAATCGCAGGGCTATGACGTTGGCATTGAACAGGCCCTCTCGGACAAGCGGGTAATTGTCGAAGCCACCTACTTCTACCAGAACCTCGAAAATGAGATTGTTTCGTCATTCTTTGGACCGCCTGCTAACCTCGACCAAGAGAGCTAGCGCGACGGCATTGAAGTGACGGCTCGCGTGACCCCCGTCGATGGTCTGACTTTCAGTGGTTCATATACATACCTTGACGCGACGGGCGGCGATGGTCTTGCCGAGGTGCGCCGGCCGGAGCATTCCGGAAGCCTTAATGTTGCTTACTCTTTTGCAGAAGGGCGCGGGCTTGTTAATCTCGGCGTCATCTACAATGGCGAAATGCAGGATTTCGCGTTTGATGCGTTCACCTTTGCACAGGACTTGGTGACACTGCCGGAGTACACCGTTGTCAATCTTGCCGCGCATTACGATGTGACCGAAAACATTCGTCTGTTCGGTCGGGTTGAGAACGTTCTTGATGAAGACTATCAGGAGGTGTTCGGTTTTGAGACTGCGCCTGTCGCAGCTTATGGCGGCGTCAGAATCAGACTTGGTGGAGAGCGTGAGACTGCGTCTCTTAAATAGGCAACTTCGAGAGTGCGAGCCGATGCGATCGAGGTCGCGCCGGCTCGGCTTTATTGCGGGCATCGTCACCGCCATCCTCGCCGCCACCGCGGCGGGGCTTAATCCAGCGTTCGGAGATGAAGCGCCACAACGTATCTTATCGCTCAACTTGTGCACCGACCAGTTGGTGATGATGCTGGCGAGGCCTGAGCGGATAGCTGCGGTGAGCCATCTTGCCCGCGACCCGAAACTGTCGGTTTTGGCCGGGACCGCTTCTCAGCTGCCCATTATCAATGGACAGGCCGAAGAAGTTTTCCTTTTAAATCCCGATCTCGTTGTTTCCGGCTCTTACCATGTTAGTGCCACCGTCGATATTCTGAAACGATTGGGCCTCAAGGTCGAAGAGTTTCCGGCTGCGAATTCCTTTTCCGACATCCGCACTAACGTGCGGCGCATGGGCCGGCTGCTCGGTGAAAGTGAGAAGGCGGAAGCCCTGATCGCGAAACTCGACGCCAGACTGCAGAGGGTTGCCGCACGGCGGCGCCAGCGTGCGGCGCTTGCCGCGCTCTTTTACGCCAACAGCTATACCTCGGGGAAAGACACCCTTGCTTCGGAGGTTGTCGAGCTGGCCGGCTTTGATAATCTTGCCAGCAGACTTGGACTTACTGGCACCGGCGAGCTTCCGCTTGAAATCCTCGTGATGGAGCAACCGGAACTTGTTGTCACGGGGCTGTCCTACCGTGCGCCGGCGCTGGCTCAGGAGGTCTTCTCCCATCCTGCTTTGTCCTATCTTGAAAAGACCAGCGGGAAGACTGCGGTGGCGGAAAACTTGTGGCTCTGCGGCACGCCGTTGACCGTTGAAGCGGTTGAAGCTTTGGCCGTGGCGAGAGATCAGTTGCCATCGCGCACGGCATTTGCGAAGGCCGACAACACCGAGCACCCTCGCGTCGTCGCTCCCTCCATGCCAAGAGACAACAGACCATGACCGGCGGCCGCTCCGACTGGCTGCTGCTCGGCACACTCGCCGTCACTTTATGTGTGTTCTTCATTCTTTCCCTGGTCACGGGACCGGCGGCCATTTCATTTTTTGAGAGCCTTGATGCCCTGTTCACAGGGCGTGCTGGCGCGGCCAGCATCGTCATGCAGGAAATCAGACTGCCACGGGCGATCCTGGGCGTGCTGATCGGCGCGACGCTGGGTTTGAGCGGAGCCGCGCTGCAAGGCTACCTTCGCAACCCGCTGGCCGAGCCAGGGCTGCTCGGCATCAGCGCGTCAGCCTCGCTTGGAGCTGTGCTAGCCATCTACACGGGGCTGTCGGCCCTGTTCTCGTTAGCACTACCTTTGATGGCGCTGGTCGGCGCGGTTGGCGCCGTGCTGTTGGTGCGGGCATTAGCCGGAAGAGGCGCCACGACGATCACATTGATCCTTGCTGGTGTTGCAGTGACCAGCTTTGCCGGGGCCATGACCTCGCTTGCGCTCAACCTGTCGCCCAATCCCTTCGCAGCGCTGGAAATCGTCTTCTGGATGCTGGGCTCACTCAAAGACCGATCGATGACGCACGTTTGGCTTGCGCTGCCATTCATTCTGGTAGGATGGGTGATGTTGTTTCAGGTGGGGCGGGCGCTTGATGCGCTGACGCTTGGTGAAGCGTCTGCAGCGAGCCTTGGCTACAGGCTTGACCGGGTGCAGGCACTGGTTGTTTTTGGCACCGCCGCTTCAGTTGGTGCGGCGACATCCGTTTCCGGGGCCATCGGCTTCGTTGGCCTGGTCGTTCCACATATCCTGAGGCCGCTGGTTGGCGCACAACCAAGTCGGCTGCTGTTGGCGAGTGCACTTGGCGGTGCCGTAGTGCTGCTTGCCGCGGACGTCGCCGTGCGTATCATTGCGCCGGAGCGCGACCTCAAACTCGGTGTGTTGACGGCGCTGATCGGCGCTCCATTCTTTTTCTGGCTGATCTACAAGCAGCAACGGGAGGTGACATGAGCGCAGCTCTTTGCGTCAGCTCGCTGGGCGTTAAGCTTGGATCCAGGGGTGTACTGGATAGCGTTTCATTTGAGCTGGAGGCTGGCGAGTTCGTCGGTCTGATCGGGCCCAATGGGGTCGGCAAATCGACGCTGCTGAAGGCGATCATGGGCTTTGTCGCGCGGAATGGAACAGTCACGCGCGACGAGGAGCCGCTTGATACCCTTTCGCCGAAAGAGCGGGCGCGCGCGTTTTCCTATGTGCCGCAAGAACGCGAAGTGAGCTGGCCCATTACCGTGCAATCCCTGGTGGCGCTTGGGCGCGCACCTCATCGTCGAGGCTTCGCAGCGCTAGGCGATGCGGACTGGCATATCATCAACTCGGCCATCGACATCATGGACCTCGATGAGCTGCGCGAGCGTTCGGCTCAGGAACTTTCCGGGGGAGAGCGCGCACGGACCTTGATCGCACGGGCCCTGGCGCAGGATACTCCGGTATTGCTTGCCGATGAGCCTGCCGCCGGATTGGATCCCGCCCATCAGATCTCGTTGATGATGACTTTTTCTCAGCTCGCCCGAGAGGGGCGCACGGTGCTCGCCTCGCTGCATGAACTGACGCTGGCGGGGCAATGGTGTGACCGGCTCATTTTGCTTGATGGTGGTTGCGTCGTTGCGGACGGGCTGCCTGCCGATGTATTGACAGCGGAGAACCTGGCGGCGGTCTATCGTGTTAGGGCCCACATCTCAGGGACAGAGGCGGGCCTGGCGGTCGTCCCGACAGGACTCATTTAGCGAACAACCTTGTTCGGGGGCCGAGCCGGAGATGGATAGGGAAGAAGGGGCTTGGAAGTGGCTCGGCGCGTTGCCGCTGCATACGCTCATTATTGCCGGCCTGCTGGCTTTGACCGTGGCTCTTCGGATCGCCGATCCAGAGCCGATCGCGCGCTTGCGGCTGGCTGCATTTGACACATTCCTACAGTTTGCCCAGCGCAACGCTGATCCGGAGTTTCCAGTCAAGATCGTGGCGGTCGATGAGGCCTCGCTCAAGGAGGTAGGTCAGTGGCCCTGGCCGCGCAATGTTATTGCCAAGCTGATAGAGCGGCTCAATGAGGCCGGCGCGAAGGCCATCGCGATGGACATCGTCTTGCCTGAGGCTGATCGCCTTTCACCCTCGCAGTTCTCTGAGGCCTACTCCGACAACCCTGCCTTTGCGAACATCGCGGCACGAGTTGGGGAACTGCCAACACTGGATGCAAAGCTGGCGGCCGAACTGGGACGGGTGCCTTCGGTTCTAGCTTTCGCCGGGGAAAACAATGCCGGCGGACTGCCCGGTCCTCTCAAGGCGAGCTTCGCCACGGCCGGTGATCCTCCCGAGCAGTTTGCCCCCTCGTTCACGGGTAGCGTTTCAAATCTGCCAATTCTTACGCGACAGGCACGCGGGTTGGGGGCAACGAACTGGATCCCCGAACGGGACCAGATCGTACGGCGGGTACCGCTTCTCATCCGCGTTGGCGAGACGCTCTACCCATCGCTGGCGCTGGAGACGCTGCGCATCGGTCTGAAAAGCTCAACGATCTTCATCAAATCGTCCGGCGGCAGCGGAATATCTGCCTTCGGGCAACAAACGGGCATCGAACTTATACGCGTCGGGCGTGATGTGATGCCGACCAATGGCCGCGGCGAGCTGTGGCTCAAATTCGCGAAGTCCGATCCGCGGAGGACGATTTCGGCGAGAGCGGTTCTTTCTGGTGATTTTGATCGTTCGTTGGTGGCGGGCAGATCCGTCTTCATCGGGGCGACGGCGATTGGACTTCACGATCTGCGGGCGACGCCTCTGAACCCCTCCGTGCCGGGAGTCGAAATGCATGCGCAGGCCTTGGAGCAGATGCTGTCGGGCGATCACGCTGTTCGACCGGCCTACGCCGTTGGTCTTGAGCTGAGCTTCTTGGTGATTGCCGGGGCGTTGGTGGCCTGGCTGCTTGGACGATCTGGTCCGGTGACGGCGGCGGTGTTGGGGTTGGCTGCGATCGGCTCCGTTGGTGTTGGGGCGTTCATGGCTTACAGCTCACAGGGTCTGCTGTTCGATCCGATCTATCCGTCGCTGGCGCTGGCGGTTGTCTATAGCGCCGGTTCGCTGACGAATTTTGTGCGGGCCGAACAAGAACGTCAGCGTGTCCGCACAGCCTTCAACAGCTATCTTGCTCCTGAACTCGTCGAGGAACTTGTCGAGCATCCTGAAAAGCTAAAGCTTGGCGGCGAGAACCGTGAGGTGACGCTGCTGTTTGCTGATGTGCGACGGTTTTCAGCGCTGGCTGAGGGGCGAGACGCGGAAAGTCTCGTGGCATTCGTCAACCGGCTGTTTACGCCGCTTAGCGAAGCCATCCTCGCCGAGCGAGGAACAATTGATAAATACATGGGCGACGCGGTAATGGCGTTCTGGAACGCGCCTCTAGCAGATGGTGAACATGCCGAACATGGCTGCAGAGCCGCGTTACGGATGCTGCGCGAACTCGATGACCTGAACGTGGAGCTTGCGCGGGAGACCAAAGAGGCGGGTGTTTCCTTCGAGCCCATCCGTATCGGCATAGGTCTAAATACCGGCTTGTGTTGTGTTGGCAACGTCGGATCGCCCGAGCGCTTCGACTACTCGGTTCTTGGCGACGTGGTCAACGTGGCCTCACGACTTGAACAACTGACCAAGACCTACGGCGTCAACATCATCGTCGGGGCGCCGACGGCGAAAGGTGTTTCGGGGCTGGCTTTTCTGGAGATCGATCGCGTCGTGCCACGCGGCAAGTCGCGAGCGGAAGCCATCTATGCGCTGCTCGGTGATGAAACCCTGGCTCAGGACCCGCAGTTCAGGATTCTTTCGCCGCTCTTTGACAGGCTGCGCCAGGCAATGGAACGGAACGATGTTCAGGCGGCAAGAGATGCGCTGGCAGCCTGCGAGCATGTCGGCGTCTCCGCTGTCGAACCACTGCTTTCTCGTTTGTCCGATAAGCTTCACAAGAAGTCAGGTTAGAGAACGGCGGCCAAGAGAAACTCCGGGCCGCCTGCTCGCCTAGGTCAACTGTGCTCAAACCTTGAACCGCTCTAGTACTTGTAGCCGCGGTGCTTTCTGTGACCGTGTCTTGACCGACCCTTCGTCTTGAAGCCCTTGGCGAGACCTATGCCGATGCCGATGGCAATGGCTGCAGCGGCGGCGTTCTTCGCATCCGAGTTGCGTTTGGCTTTCTTGTAGCGCCGCTTCCTCGGCTTGGCTGCTGCGGTCCGCTTACGTTTGTAGGTCCGCTTCTTGGTGACCTTCTTCTTCGACTTCCCGGTCGACTTCCGAGCTTTTTTCTTTTTGGCCTTGCGTGGTTTGGTTTCCTTTTTTGAACGATCAGCATTGAGCACCGCCTCGCGGGTCAGGGGCGGGTTGGGGTTAATGGTCGGGGCGTTGACCATGAAAGGGAATGCGGCGGCAAAACCGATCGCATCTCTGCCAGGAAGCATTGCCCATCGCGTTGGATCGCTCACTTCGCCGTCTGGTGCAACGCGCAAGATGCGACCGGGACGGGAGAGCTCCTTGCAGGTTCCACGGTCGTTACAGGCGGTGATGCCGCCTTCGAGAAGCAACAGCCAGACCGTGTCGTCTTGAGCAACGTAGACGTCGAAGATCGTTCCACGCACCGTAATCGCGGCGCCGGGAGTCCTGATGCGGTAGGACTTCTTGGAAGCCAGGCCGGTGACAAAGCGGAAGGCGCCCTTAAAGAGATTGACGACAATATCGCCATTCGAGCGCTGGCCGTTATAGACGAATTTGTCGAGTTTAAGCTGTGAACCCGGGCCCAGCGCAAGTTTTGTCTGGTCAGCAAACTCTAACTCACCGATCGATTTGGGACCGACCGCGATCAGTTCGTCTTGATGCACCTCATCGCCGGATGACAAATCGCGGCGACCGCGCTCGAATTCCGCGCTGACCTCATTGACAACCTGAACAGCTGATCCAATTCGCTCGTTGGGAGCAGCTTCAACAATGAGCGGAGCGGTGATGAACACCGCCAAAATTGCGAGCATCGCCGTCTGTTTCATGACGTTTCCTCGGCAGTTGCAAGTCGTAGAGCCGCGGTCCGTGCTAACACTTTTCAGCCCCCGAAATATTGAACAGGAACTCAATCTTGGCACGCAGTGGTGTAAAAAGTTTAATGATGCCGGTAAGCGCAACTGTTCCCGAGGAGACAGCTTAATATCCGTTTTGGTGCGTATCAGGTTGGCGCTATTGGTTAACGCTTCCTGGACTTCTGCGCGCACCGGCTCGTTTCAATGGGGCTGGCGCGGCCGCAGTGTCTTTTTAAGGGGTTTTTGTCGCCCGATTGCCGGGCTGCGGGCTGGGGGCCGATCACAGGCTCACACTGATTTTCTGCCCTTAGAGGGCTTTTCTTGCCCCCTGTCGCCCAGGGAACAGGCAGGGCGGAGCATTTGTAGCATTGTTGTCTCAAGGACGGGCCAACGAGCCCACAACCCAATGCCAACTCTTGGTGGAGACAATTCAATGCTCAAGTTTCTCTCAGTTAGCCTGATCAGCGCAGCGGTTGCCGTTGCTGCCATCCCGCAACAAGCCAACGCCGGTGGCCGCGGTCTCGCCCTGGGTATTGGCGTCGGCCTTGGCGCCGCCATGCTGATGCATAATGCAAAGAAGTCCCGCCGCGCTTCCCGCAGCCGCGCCTCAGCCCGCCGTCGGGCCGCCCATCGTCGCGCTGCCGCCCGGCGCAGGGCCCTGGCCCACAAGAAGCAGTCTGCGTATGCTGCTCGCAAAGCCGCTATTGCAAAGAAGAAAAAACAGGCTCGCGTCGCAGCGGTCGCCGCCAAGAAGGCAGCCATCGCCAATCAGCAACGGCTGGCTCGCCAGGCCGCAGCCCAGCAGAGGAAAGCGCAAACCTTGGCGTCCATCATCGAGCTGCCCGGTAAGAAGCCAGCATCCGATACGCTCAATTTCGCACAGGCTGACTTCGAAGAGGACGATTACGAACTCGACGCTTACTCGCCAAGAGAAGAAACGGCTCAGAAGATGGACTGCAAGCGCTTCATCCCGAGTGCCGGTCTCACCATCTCCGTTCCCTGCAACTAGAAACGCTGTCGACTATCAAACCAAACAAGCGACGGGCGGAGGCCAGACCTCCGCCCGCTTTGTTTTTGTATGATGTGCTGGCTGGATTAGGTCGGGCGAACCGGCGCTAGGCTGCCGCCGTTTGAGCATTGACCTCAAGGTCTGCTGCTTGGGCCTTTTCCGGTGCGTTGGGCGCAGCACCGTAGTTATTTGGACCCTCGTCGCCTTTGGCGAAATGTAGCCAGAGGGTTCCAATGACAGGCCAGATCATCACGGTAGCTGCGTTGGTCATGAACTCGGCAGAACCGAACTTGAGCACAGTCGGCCCAAACCTAAGCAGGCTGACGAGGCTGGCGATGACTGACCAGACAAGAAGAAGCAACAAGCTGCCGGGCAGCCACCACCCGCTCAAGCCGAGGTCATGCAGGCGTTTGATAGCCACCGGCGTTGCAATCTAAAGGCAGCCAACTTTCACAGCAGTGGCCGCAAGCTTTATCGGCGATGATGTCGTCATGTAGAGGGCCCCAGCGACACCGCCTGAAGGCTCAATAAAGCGATGGCGACGGTGAGAAAACCCCTCCTGTTGCAGCGGCCGCTCGGGTCAGCCAAGTATCTGACGCGTTGAACAATTGGCATCGGCACCTCGCCCGTAGGACTTTGGTTCTCGATGCCACAATCGGAAAAGTTGGTTTCGCAGAAGTTACGAAATGGTCGCAAGCGCGATCATGGTTTGTTTTGAGTTAACCGGCCAACCGAGCAGGCTTCAGGCCGTCTCGCCGCGCGGGTCAGGACCATACTTGTTCGGGCCCTTTTCGCCCTCGAGAATTCCAAGGTCGATGAGCCACCAGATGAAGCCGGCGACCGGGATAAGTGAGATGAGAACCCACCAGCCCGACTTGCCATGGTCATGGGCACGCTTCACGGAGCCTGCCAAGTAGACCCACGTCGCAGCAACAAGGCCCACCAGATATGCGTAGATTGCCGGCGGATTGGAGATCGGGATGGCGTTATCAGGCGGCTCCTGATCCAACGGAACTGGCGCGCCATCTGGGCCGACGATTGTGAGGATCGGGCCGAAAATGATCTCAGCGACAACGAAAGCGATTACGGAAATAATGATACTGATGATCGCCGTCAGCCAAAGGCCTCCTCGGCCCGTTCGTCCGATGAATGAAAACAGAAGATTCATGAGGATTCTCCCGTCTGGATTCGATCGCGTTATGCGAACATTCGGCGTCGGTTCATGGCGCTACGAGCAGCCCCAACGGCCAGTAGCCGCAATCTGCTAGCATTCTCAGACGTCTGCCTTGTGTCGTGACGACTGCTGGTGTCAAGAAAATTCCATGATGACATCGTCGACGGCGAGGCTGTCGCCGGCCCCGGTGTTGATCTTGGAGACCGTTCCATCGCGCTCGGCACGAAGAATGTTCTCCATCTTCATGGCTTCGACGATCGCCAGTGGGTCACCAGCCTTGACCTCGTCGCCAACACTGACGCTGATCGCCTTGACCAGACCCGGCATCGGGCACAATAGCAGTTTCGACGTGTCGGCAGCCTCCTGCACAGGCATATACGCGGCTAGTTCGGCTTCCCGTCGTGTGAAGACGCGGGCGGGCACATGGATGCCCTGATAGGCCAGATCATAGCCATTGAGAATGGGCCGGACCTGCACCGAAACGTCCCTGTTGCGCACCACGCCCGACCAGACTGAATCGCCGGGCCACCACTTCGCAGCCAGTTCGAGGGTGTCGATGACATTGTCATCGTCGTCGAGGAGCTTGACGTTGATCGGTCCGCCCAGTGGACCTTCCACACGCACCTCCTGCCTGGTGTCGCCGAGAACGACAACGCGGTCATTGGCGAATCGAACGGGGCTGCCGTCCATCTGGTGGGTGATCTCGCGCCGCCGCGCATTGTTGAGGTGGTCGATGGCGGCAGCGACCGCCGCCATGATTTTTAGTTCCTCGCCTTCCGGCTGCCGGGGCTGGAAGCCGTCCGGGTACTCTTCCGCGATGAACCCGGTCGACAGCTCTCCTTCCTGCCATCGGGGAGATTGCATGAGTGCCGTCAGGAACGGAATGTTATGCTGGATTCCATCGATGTAGAAGGCGTCCAGTGCCTCCGACATCAGGTCGATCGCGGCCTTGCGCGTTGGCCCGTGCGTCACCAGTTTGGCGATCATCGGATCGTAGTACATGGATATCTCGCCGCCCTCATAAACACCGGTGTCGTTGCGGATGGTGAGCCCTCCGGAAGAACCCTCATGGGGTGGGCGGTACTTCACAAGCCGGCCGATCGACGGCAGAAAGTTGCGGTAGGGGTCTTCGGCGTAGATCCGGCTCTCCACCGCCCAGCCGTTGAGCTTGATGTCCGACTGCTTGAACGCAAGTTTCTCACCCGCGGCGACACGTATCATGTGCTCAACGAGATCAATGCCGGTAATCAGCTCTGTTACCGGGTGCTCGACCTGCAGACGGGTGTTCATTTCGAGGAAGTAAAAGCTCTTGTCCTGACCGGCAACAAACTCAACGGTCCCGGCCGTATCGTAGTCGACGGCCTGCGCAAGAGCGACAGCCTGCGCACCCATCTCGGCTCGCGTTGCTTCATCGAGCAATGGTGACGGCGCCTCTTCAATTACCTTCTGATTGCGCCGCTGAATGGAGCACTCACGCTCGCCCAGGTGAATGACGTTGCCGTGCTTGTCGCCAAGTACCTGAATTTCGATGTGACGCGGATTGACGATGAACTTCTCAATGAACACGCGGTCGTCGCCAAACGACGAGCGGGCCTCTGAGCGTGCCAGGTCAAAGCCTTCGGCGCATTCGCCGGCGTTCCATGCGATGCGCATGCCCTTGCCACCGCCTCCGGCGGACGCCTTGATCATCACGGGATAACCGATTTCACCGGCGATCTTGACAGCAGTCTTCGCATCCTCGATCTCGCCAAGGTAGCCGGGCACGGTCGAGACCTTGGCGGCCGCGGCTGCTTTCTTCGACTCGATCTTATCGCCCATGGCGGCGATGGCCGTCTTGTTCGGGCCGATGAATACGATGCCGTTGTCTGCTAGCGCCTCGGCAAAAGCCTCCCGCTCTGAGAGGAACCCGTAGCCAGGGTGTACAGCCTCAGCGCCGGTCTTCTTACACGCGTCAATGATGCGATCGATGACCAGATATGACTCGGCGGCGGAGGGCGGGCCGATATGCACGGCTTCGTCTGCCATTTCGACATGCAGCGCGGAGGCGTCGGCGTCCGAGTAAACGGCGACGGTTGCGATGCCCATGCGTCGTGCGGTCTTCATGACCCGACAAGCAATCTCGCCTCGGTTGGCTATAAGAATTTTTTTGAACATTGCCGCGTCGATCCCGTGGTGGAAGGCTGGTTCGGGCTTACGGGCTGTCCGCACTAAACGGCCCGTGGGGGGAGTTCTTTCTAGCTGGCGCTCTGACCCAGGTAAACTCTCCCGCACCGCAACGATAGGCTGAGATAGTCCAATGTTTTGTATACAGCAGGTCTGATGCTCCAAGGTGGTTTCCGCGATGCTCAGACCATGGCGGCGATACGCTTGTGGACAAGGTCAACGGCGACGCGGAGTTCATAGAGCTTGTCGGAGAAGTGCAGCGGGACTGGAATCTCGCCGACGGCATGCTCGATGCGTTGGACCTCCGCCAGGTAATCTGCCTTGGCGGCACCAGCTCTCTCGTTAATCGTTTTTTCAAGCCCCTTCAGTTCCCCGTACCAATACAGGATGCGACGCCGGATGCGCCACTCATAAAGCCACGGCACAATCTTGAACAGCGGCAACATAATTGTTGCGATGGGAATAAGCATGATCAGTGTCCGCTCTATAAAATTCGCCAACCAGAACGGCAGAAAGCGTTGCAGAAATGGTGGGCCGCGCTTGTACAAGCGTTCGGCATCATGCTGCATGGGGAACTCGGGATCGTAGGCCTTTGGGAACTCCTCGAAGCGGGCGAAGATGCCGCCGGGCCGGTGTACCTCCCGGGCGGCCTGCACCATTAGGCCAACAATGGCAGGATGAACGTCTTTGCGGGCAACAAGAGCCGCCTGAGATGCGACTAGGGTCACGTCTTCTTTGGGCACCTCCTGGTCCAAATCTATGACACCGGCGGGCAATGTAACGCGGGAGAGGTATTGGAAGATGCGGGTATAGGCTTCTGCCTGCTTGAAGCTCATCAAATGGATGTCCGGATCGCGAAGCAGTTGGCCGACCAGCTTGGCCTGGGCAGACAGGACAAGGAAGACCGCATCAACCTCGCCCGCTTTCAGAGCTTTGGCGGCCGCAGTCCCGGAAAGCGGCAGTAGCGTCGTATTGTTCTCGTTGAGGTCATTCGCCTTCAGCAAGGCGAGAGCGAGCACACGAGTACCACTGCCCTCGCCACCAATTGCAATGCGCTTGCCCTTCAGCTGCGCCAGGCGTTCAAGCCTTTCAGTACCATTATAGAATACCCACACTGGTTCGAGAAAAACGCGACCCAGCGAGACGAGTTCAGGATCCTCCTTATGGTTGGTGATACCGCCCTGCAGAAGAGCCAGCGTGGCATCAGAATTCTTATCGCGCAGTCGCGACAAGTTGCTCAGCGAGCCCTCGGAGCTCTCGACCACAAGGGTAATATCGGACTTGGCCAGCAATGCTGCGTAGTGCTTGGCGAAGTTGTAATAAGCACCGGTTTTTGAGCCCGTGGTAATTGTCACCTGCGAGGGCGGTGCAGGCTCAACGAACTGGTATGCGAACCAGAAGGCAAACGCGACGGCGAGGACCGCCGGAGCCGCGATGACGAGAAATTCGCGATATGAGGAGCGCGTTGATGCTGTACTTGCCATCACCATCTCTACCTAAGGCGGACCAACTCCGAGCTGCAATGCAGCAGCCTCCGTTCTCACGGCCTGTTCTACTTTGTTCAAGACATTGAGCGAAGACAGCTGTCTTGAATAAGAACAACATTGGATAAGTCAAAAGAATGGGCGGGATGATGGCCATCCCGCCCGGTAATCGTAGCGACCGTTTCTTCTAGCTCAAGCGGCGCTCATTTCCCTTGTCAGCCATTCATTGAAGCGCGGATCTATCTCGAGCGCATTCTCCTGCAGGTAGGCTATGAGCGCCTTTTCCGCGTGGGTCAGTCCACCGTCCCGGCTAAGGCGCTCAGTAAGCCACTCGGCCTCATCGCTCGTGAGGACCTCGCCAGTGATGATGCGGCGGTGCTGCCGTTCTAGGCGAGCGACTGTCTGTTCGGCCTGACTTAGTTGCCCATAGGCGCCCAAGATGTCGTCAAGGCTAGTATTCGCGATCGACTTGATCAGTTCAACCGGCAACAAGTCTCCGCGGGTCTCCAGCCAGATTTGGCTGCGCAAAGCCTCTTCCCGAGTGGGAACGGAGTACCCTGATGCTCCGAGCAAGAAATTAGCCATGGCCTTCACGTAGAGTTCGGCCCATGCCTCATTCATATGCTGCGGGTCCAGGTTGTCGTTGATATCGCAGAGCATTTCGGCTTCCGCACGGGTTACCGCAACATTGCCATCGCCGCCGAATGCGTAAATCATGCGACGAACGAATTCCACCTCATCGTCGGCGATGCTGCCGTTGGTCCGACTGGCACCGCGCAATAGTCCGGTCCCCTTGGTCACTGCATGGCTGACCTGACTTAGCGCGAACGCGATCAGGATTTCAGGTGACCATCTCGAAACGTCGATGACGTCGACGATGAGGTCCAGGTCCCTGCGTGCGGTCAGGACGCCATCCGGCGCCATCTTGTTGATCAGCCATTGAGCGTTTTCGTGCGTTACATAGCCCTCAGGCTCAGCCTGACGGACGATGTAATCCACAATTGCTTCTTGAAAGATCTCGCTCCACGCCGGTCCCTGAACTGGGCAGGCGGCGTTGAGGGCAATCAACTGCTCAGCTTCTTGCTGGCTGATCGTTCCGTCCGCATACAGCAGGCGGCGAAGCTCATCGACGTCAGCCTCCCGGATGCTGCCCCGTTCACTGACTTCCTTGAATGGAAAGTTCCCCTGCGCGCTCATAAGGCTCCGCCCGTTCAAACTTTGGTTACTTTCTTCAGCAGTTAAAGGCGAAGTTGCTTACCAAACCGCTAACGCCCGCCCGCTCCGGCATGGAGAGGGTTGTGTACGATCGTCCCGCGTGGCGGATTAGGCGCCTACAAATGCACTTGATGTGAGGCGCTTGAACACGCAAGTTGCAGGGCCGTGAGAGGGAATCTTACTGAGACTGTCGTCGAGGTCGTTCAGCGCATGCCTGCTTCGGACTGGAAGAGTGAATTTGAGAAGGCGCAGGCCAGCCGTAAGGTGAATGTCGTCTGCATGAAGTGGGGCGACCGGTATGGGCCTCACTGGGTCAATCGGCTTTACGCCATGGTCATGCGCAACACGACCTGGGACATCCGTTTCGTCTGCTTCACGGACGATGCCGAGGGAATCCGCCCCGAGGTCGAATGCCAATCGTTACCGGACGTAACATTTGACAAAAAGCTCGGTAAGTACTGGCCAAAGCTTGGGTTGATGAAGGAAGACCTGGGCGGGCTGAAGGGCCTGACGCTGTTTCTTGATCTCGATGTTGTTATTGTTGATTCAATTGATGATTTCTTCACTCTGCCCGGGCGCTTCTGCATAATAAAGGAGTGGAAAGACGCCGATCTGGGATATGGCAACAGCTCGATCGTGCGTTACGTCATTGGGCAGGAGAGCTATGTACTTGACAAGTTCTACAACACTCCGGCAAGCGTGATTATCGAGGACTATGAGTCCAAGGAGCAGAACTTCCTGACGAAGGCCGTGGAAGATGTGACATTTTGGCCCTCGGACTGGGTGGTCCCATTTTCTATAGCCTGCCTTCCGAGAAACAGATTTCTCCGGTTCTTTTCGGTTCCACGGAAGCCCGATACTGGAAAAATCGTTGTGTTCTACGGTTCCATCACTCCAGATAGCGCGTTGAAGGGTGAACATCAACGCAACAAGCGTGTTGGTAATGGGTTTCAGTTGCGTCCAACTCGCCGCCGTTTTCGTCCGGCGCACTGGATCGGAGATTATTGGTGCGAATGATCCCAGCGGCCAAACGCGAGGCGGCATTGACAGACCTCATGCGGCGGCCGGAGGTTAGTTCTGATGTGCCGGACGCATTATCCGACGAGATCACGTGGCTCGGCGGAAATCAGCGATTTGTTGCGTGCGCTTTTTACACTTCGAACTATCGCAGCAAGGTCCTTCGGCTAAAGGAGTCGCTGGAGCGCTTCGGGCTCAACTACCATCTCAAACTGGTTCCTAGGCGGCTGACCTGGGAGGCGACGACCCGGCACAAGCCAGCGTTTGTTGAAGAGTGTCTAAAGAAATTCCCGGACCATGACATCCTCTACCTGGACGCAGATGCAATAGTAAAGAGGTCGCCTGACTTCCTAGATGAGATAAATAGCGATATTGGCTTGCTCTTCGCGCCGGTTGTGCGCGATGGCAAGAGGTACTTGAGCATCGCCGCGGGCACGCTTTATGTGCGTAATACGCCGGGTGGTCGCCGTTTCGCTAAAGTCTGGCAGCTAAACGAGCCCAAAGTCGGCCCTCTCGGGCTCGACGAAGATATGATTTATTGTGCATTCAACGAGCTGGAAGGCATCTCATTCACCGCACTGCCGCGCTCGTATTCGAAGATCTTCGATAGCGCTGGCCCGGATCCAGTGATTGAGCATTTCCAGGCGAGCCGAAAACAGCTGAAGCTGAGCAAACTCGTTCGGCGCGGCCGAAGGGCAACCTCCATCGCGCTTCTCGTTGCTGCCGTCGTCATCTCCGTTTCAGCACTCATGCGGTTGCTAGGTTTGACGTGATCTTGTGATTTGCGAGGCGTTTCGTTCTCTTTAGCCCGACCGCAGAAGTGTGCGGGATCCGACACTTATTGTCAGACCCCGCAACTCTCCCTCCGCAACTCATTGCGCCGGTCGGCGCGAATCTAGCGGCCGAAGCGCGGAAGCGATGCCCAGCGGCGCTGGTTATCACGTTTTTGCGCCCGAATGTTCCGGCGGGCTTCATCAAGCTTAGCGTGCAGGATGCGGCGTTCGGTGCGATCAATTCGGCCATCGGACCTGCGGAAACGGGCTTCAAGGCGTCTAATGCGGCGCTGTTCGCGTCGCAATTGGCGGCCTTCGCGCCAGGTGATCTTGCCAGCAATGCGTCCACGTTCAATCGCCTCGGCCTGCTTGGCCTGGCGTACATCGATACTGTGAAGGGCGGCGGCTGGCAGATACGACATCGCGAGAACGGTGCCGGCGGTCAGCGTCGAGAAAATGATCTTGAGCATTGTGAAAGCTCCTTTTCCTGGGCGTGTTTGATGGGCACGGGAATATGTGCTTGGAGGCAAACTGCCATGCGGCCATTGAACCGGTGCTGAATAGCGCGGTCAGCTGACGTTCATGTCGGAAACGTTGGGGCATCTCTTGCCGATGCCGGCGAAGAACGAACGCCGATCTGGCTCGGCGGTAGATGCGTTGACGGTGCAGGGCAGCTGGCCGCGCGTTCGGGCTGCCAGGTCCGAAAACGAACATCACAGCTAGGAGGTCGCGTTCGTGCAGCTCTTAACGCCGACACCCGACGTGGAGCGGGCCCGAGCGAAATGGCGCTATACCGGCCATCAACGCCCGGCGTTCGCCATTCGACCAGGCGAAGGAGAAATGTCCGTCTGGAATTTCCCGCGCCCGCCCCGAATTGAAGTCACCCGCGCCAGGTTGCGGGTTGAGAGCGGCCATAAGCTTGTTGCGGAAACGACGAGGGGAGCCAGGGTCCTCGAGACGGCTGGGGCTCCGACCTTTTACTTCCCGCCCGAGGACGTCGATAGCGGTCTGCTGCGAAAAACCGGCAGCACCTTTCATTGCGAATGGAAAGGCATCTCCGATGAAGTCGCTGCTGGATCAACGCTGCGTGCGGGATGGGTCCTCACCGGTATCTACGCCGAGTTTAAGGAACTCTATGGCTGGTACGCCTTCTATCCGCAGGAACTTCAATGCTTCATAGGCGGCGAACGGGTTGGCGCGCAACCTGGCTCCTATTACGGAGGCTGGGTCACCGCCGACCTTGTCGGACCGATCAAAGGCGAACCCGGCAGCGGCGGCTGGTGAGCGCGAATACACGGCCTCACCTTTTTAAGCTTCCGCGAAACCGTAAAGCCCTACCGGTCAATCTCACCGAAAACGATATCAAGTGAGCCGATGATGGCGGAGACGTCGGCCAGCATGTGGCCTCGGTTCATGTGGTCCATGGCCTGCAAGTGCGGGAAGCCAGGTGCGCGGATCTTGCAGCGGTAGGGCTTGTTGGAGCCATCGGATACCAAATAGACGCCGAACTCACCCTTGGGCGCTTCAACGGCAGCATAAACCTCGCCGGTGGGGATGTGTACGCCCTCGGTATAGAGCTTGAAGTGGTGGATCAGGGCCTCCATGGACCGCTTCATCTCACCGCGTGTCGGCGGCACGACCTTTTGATCTTCCGCTACGTGCCTACCGATATCTTCACCCGAGCGGAGCTTTTCGCAGGCCTGCTTCATGATGCGGACTGACTGGCGCATCTCCTCCATACGGATCAGATAACGGTCGTAGCAGTCACCGTTCTTGCCGATCGGGATGTCGAAGTCGAACTCCTCGTAGCGCTCGTAGGGCTGAGATTTGCGCAAATCCCAGGCGGCGCCGGAGCCGCGAACCATGACGCCGGAGAAGCCCCAGTCGAAACCCTCCTTCAGCGAGATTACGCCGATGTCGACGTTGCGCTGCTTGAAGATACGGTTGTTGGTCAGCAAGCCCTCGATTTCGTCGCAGACCTTGAGAAAGGGATCGCACCAATCATAGATATCGTCGATCAACTCGGGTGGAAGGTCCTGGTGCACGCCGCCGATGCGGAAGTATTTCGCGTGCATTCGGGAACCGGATGCGCGCTCGTAGAAGACCATCAGCTTTTCGCGCTCCTCGAAGCCCCATAGCGGTGGGGTCAGCGCGCCGACGTCCATGGCCTGTGTCGTGACGTTGAGGATATGGGAGAGGATGCGGCCGATTTCGGAATAGAGTACGCGGATGTAGCTTGCCCTGGCGGGAAGCTCGAGGCCGAGCAAACGCTCAGCGGCGAGGCAGAAGGCGTGCTCCTGATTCATTGGGGCGACATAGTCGAGGCGGTCGAAATAGCCGATCGCCTGCAGGTAGGTCTTGTACTCGATCAGCTTCTCGGTGCCGCGATGCAGGAGACCGATGTGCGGGTCGACGCGCTCGACAACTTCGCCGTCGAGTTCCAGCACCAGTCGAAGCACGCCGTGGGCGGCCGGGTGCTGCGGGCCGAAGTTGATGTTGAACTGGCGGATGTCGGTTTCAGCCATTGTGCTTCTCTTACCTGGTGCTTTGGTCTGGGGGCGCGTACTTCGCAAATATATCGGCTTCGGTTTCCATCGAGGTCTTGTTGGCGAAGCCGAAGTAATCAGGCTTTCTGTCGATGAATATCTGTGATGTTAGCGTCAACTGGTCTTCTTCGTTGATGGCGCCCGCCATGACCGATACGTGGTCTAGGGACTGGGTGCGCCAGAAGAGATTGCTGCCGCAGATTTTGCAGAAACAGCGCTCGCCCCAGTCGGATGACTTGTAGACAGCGAGGTTGTCTTCGCCTTCGACTTGCAAATCTTTGGTGGACTGTAAAGCAAGCAGCACGCCGCCCGACCAACTGCGGCACATCTTGCAGTGGCAAGCGCCAACTTCCCCACCGTTCGCGGCGAGGGTGAAGGTGACCGCGCCGCACAGGCAATTTCCGGACGGGCGTTTGCCGTTAGCGCCGCTGTTGTTCTCGTTCATCTTCCTTCGTCCCGTGTCGGCGGAATAATCCGCTGCTCACCACTCTGTGCCGCTACCTATTCCAGTCCCGCAACGCCCGCCGCTGCGGCCTTGCCGTTCACCCTCGCCTTGAACCGCGCCCAGGGTACAACCATGCGCTGGTGAATGCCTTCGCCGATTGGCTCGACGCTGTCATGCGCCTTCACCTTGAACGTGATGCGGCGACCCTCGACGGCCGTGCATTCGGCCGTCACGGTAATCGTCTGACCGGGCAGCGTCGCCGCTGAATGCGAGACATTGACATGGATGCCGAGGCTGCCTTCTCCATCATCCATATGGGGCGCCAGAGCCTTGAGTGCCGCCCACTCCATCAAGCCGACGTGAAAGCCTGTTGCGAAGACGGCCGGCATCTCCTGGAACTCAGGAGCTTCCGGATAGAGCGCGGGCACGGTCTTTGTTGCCGGCACCGTGAACTGGAATTCGGCGCTGACGCCCGGCTGAAGCGTCTCCTTCATCAACTTCAGCCCTTGCCGCCGGCGGTGCTCGCCTTTTCATCTCCTGGGAGAACGTAATCAGCGCCTTCCCAGGGGCTTTCGAAGTCGAAGGAGCGGAACTCCTGGTTGAGCTTCACTGGTTCATAGACGACCCTCTTTTTCTCGTCGTCGTAGCGGACTTCAACGTAGCCGGTAAGCGGGAAATCCTTGCGCAGCGGATGACCCTGGAATCCGTAGTCGGTTAAAAGGCGGCGCAGATCAGGATGGCCCGAAAACAGGATGCCGTACATGTCGAAGGCTTCGCGCTCGTACCAGTTGGCCGCCGAGAAGACTTCTATGGCGCTCGGCACTGCTGCTGTTTCATTGGTTTGCAGCTTGACGCGCAGGCGCAGGTTATTGCGCGGGCTCAGCAGGTGATAAACGACGTCGAAACGGTTCTCACGGCCAGGCCAGTCAACGCCGCAGATGTCGATCAACACCTCGCAGCGGCAGCGGGCATCATCGCGCAGGAATTTCAGAACCTGGGGGATTTGCTCTCGCATAACGTTGACGGTCAGTTCGCCTTGGGCCAAGTGCGAACCCAGATAGGCGGTGGCCATCTTGGTCGAAAGGTAATCGCCCAGTTCCTCGAGCGTTTCTTCCATTCTGTCCTGGCGCATGGGCGTCTCCTCATGCCGACCGGGCGCGCTACAGCCTGTAACTGCTAGCGGGCGATTGTGCCGGTCCGGCGGATTTTGCGTTGTAGAAGAAGGACGCCGTAGAGCAGCGCTTCAGCGGTGGGCGGGCAGCCTGGGACATAGATGTCGACTGGCACAATTCGGTCGCAGCCGCGCACCACCGAATATGAGTAATGGTAGTAACCGCCGCCGTTGGCGCATGAGCCCATGGAGATGACATAGCGTGGCTCGGGCATCTGGTCGTAGACCTTGCGCATTGCAGGCGCCATCTTGTTGGTCAGCGTGCCGGCAACGATCATCACGTCCGACTGGCGCGGCGAGGCACGCGGTGCGAAGCCAAAGCGCTCTAGATCATAACGCGGCATTGACGCTTGCATCATTTCAACGGCGCAGCAGGCGAGACCGAAGGTCATCCACATCAGCGAACCAGTGCGCGCCCAATTGATCAGGTCGTCGGTGGTTGTGACGAGAAAGCCCTTGTCGGCGAGTTCATTATTGATCTCGGTGAAGTAGGGATCGGGCTGGGTCGCCGCGCCGCCCGCAGCACCTTCGCGCGCTTTGTCGAGTTGAAACTCAGGGGGCAGGATCAGTCCCATTCCAGGGCTCCCTTCTTCCACTCGTAAATGAAGCCAATGGTCAGTACGGCAAGGAATATCATCATCGACCAGAAGCCGAACAGTCCGATGTCACGGAAAGCGGCCGCCCATGGGAATAGGAAGGCGATCTCCAGGTCGAAGATAATGAACAACAAGCAGACCAGGTAGAAACGCACGTCAAATTTCATGCGTGCATCATCGAAGGCGTTGAAGCCGCACTCATACGCCGACACTTTTTCCGGGTCCGGATTGCGCATCGCCACAAGGAATGGCGCGATGACCAGTGCCCCGGAAATGACCAGTGCCACCCCCAAAAATACTACGATCGGGAGATAATCGAGCAAAAGTTGGTTCATCTATCGGTTCGCCCTGCCTGCTTGAGCGCCATCGGGGTTGCAACCCCTGTGCACCTGTACGCCCATTCTTTTGCAAATGTCGCGCGTTATGGCTCTACAGGCTCAGAAAAGAACACGCAATCGCCGGGGCGTAAACAGGCCAGCGTGTCGCTCTTTGGTTGGGGAGCTGATGAGGTTTACCGCCAGCTTGGGTTGTATTGGCGCGATACAACTATTTTTGAGGGGCGCGGCGGTTTGGACCCGCAACCGATCTGACATCAGGAAGATGGCCGCTGGAACCACTCAAGAGCATGGGGTGAGGCCGCAACTATCATCGACGGGATGTTCAGTTGACGGACGCATGGATGTAGCCGCCAAGGAAGAGATGACCGACAGCGGCGGCGATGCCGAAGCACACCGCGGCAGGCCTTGCTGTCGACGAAATGACAACTTGTGTCGGGAAAATAAAAACACGCCATTGAAATCAATGGCGCGAGCGACGGGACTTGAACCCGCGGCCTCCGGCGTGACAGGCCGGCGCTCTAACCAACTGAGCTACGCCCGCTTGAGCAAAGCGCACTGATAACAGCGCACTTTGTAGGCCGCTCGGTCTACGGGTAAAACCAGACCAAGTCAAGCAAGATGAGCGGTTCTATCAGGCGGCGGAGCGGCCACCCTTGTCGGAGACTTCGGAGGCTTTGCCATCGGACGTTTCGGTGCCTTCCAGCAGGGCTTCAAACTGCTTCTTGGCGGCGCGTAAGTTCGCAACCAGGGCATCGACGCTACCATCAAGCTCGGGAGCTGCGCCGTTGGCCGCAGGACTAACCGCCAGAGTTTCATGCTCACCGGCCGGCGCCGGGTTACTATCCTTGACATCATCCATGCTGCGATCTCCGATTTGCCTCTTCCGCCATCCGAATGATGCGCTGTTCATGACGCGGGGGCGGAGTGGCAATGAGGCGTTATCCACGACGCAGTGACCGTCGCAAATTGCAATGGAACGTAGGATGAACTGATTCGCGGACTTGAACGTGGCGCAAAGTCCGCAGCGCAAAGCCCTGCCGACAATGGATTATGGTGGGCGGTGAGAGGGTCGAACTCCCGACATCCTCGGTGTAAACGAGGCGCTCTACCACTGAGCTAACCGCCCGGACGTCCGTGCATGTGATTATCGCGTGCGCGGAAGCGTGGCAACCGTCGGCCTAGCGTTTCTTCGCCGCCTTCTTCGCTGCTGGTTTTTTGGCCGCGGGCTTTTTGGCGGCAGGCTTCTTGGCCGCAACCTTTTTCGCTGGCGCCTTCTTTGCCGGAGCCTTCTTTGCCGGAGCCTTGGGCTTGTCGGCTGCCTGCGTCAGCGCCGTCGCCGCCAGTTTTTTGATTTCAGCCTGCGTGACGGATTTTGGATCCTTCAGCGCCTTACTGGCGATCGAAGCAATCGCTTTCGAGGTCTTTTCGTCTCTTGCCATGGTGTTGGTCCACTGATCGTTGATCGTTGATCGCACTTCCAACCATATCGACGCAATTTGCAGCCGTGGGAGAGTGTCTCGCGAAACTGGACTTCGCAATCCAAGAAGGGGCCGAAGCCCCCTCCATCGATTCACATGCGTCGCCCATCGAGGAGCAACGCGCGTGCGTTAGTTCAACAATTCCTTCAAGCCCTTTGCAGGCGTAAATTTCGCGACCTTCGCAGCCGCGATCTTGATTGTCGCGCCAGTCAGGGGGTTGCGGCCTTCACGAGCTGCCCGTTTCGTGACCTTGAAGGTTCCAAAATCGGGGAGGCGTACCTCGTCGCCTTTCTTCATTGTCGACTTGATGTGGCCAAGCATTGCATCGACGGCCAAGTTCGCCTTTTCTTTGGTCATGTCGCACTCTTTTGCGATGGCGTCGACCAGATCTTTTTTGCTCATTACTGTCCTGTCCTTTGACCTCGCCTTAGCCGATCTCAAGCCCATGAACTGGGCGTTTTAGGTCGGTGGGGCCTTGTCGTTTGTACGGAGCCCCGACTGAAACGCCCAAATCTAGGGGCGTCAAGAGGGAAAAGCGGCGATAAGCCCCTAAAACACTGGAGAATCGACGCACCTAGGGCCTATTGCTCAACAAAACGGCCCCCGCGATGATGTTCGCGGGGGCCGGAACGCTATTTGAAGCATCAAAACCTGGCGCCGAAAGGTGACCAGTTCACCCTCTCGTCAGTGCGCCAGAGGACGGTCGTCACCAACCTCTTCAGTGTCCGCGCCAGCGACCGCGTTTGCCGCCTGCTGGGCATTCTCATCCCACACGACAGGCTCAGGCATACGCACCAGTGCTGCCTTCAACACCTCGTCGACGCGGGCGACGGGAATGATGTCGAGCTTCTCCTTCACTTCGTCGGAGATGTCGGCGAGATCCTTGGCGTTCTCATCGGGAATGAGAACGGTCTTCAAACCACCGCGCAAGGCCGCGAGGAGCTTTTCCTTCAGACCGCCAATGGGCAAGACGCGACCCCGCAGCGTGATCTCCCCAGTCATGGCAACATCCTTGCGGACCGGGATTTGTGTCAGGACCGAGACGATGGCGGTGACCATCGCCACACCGGCTGACGGACCATCCTTGGGTGTCGCACCTTCAGGAACGTGGACGTGGATATCGTTGCTCTCGAAGGTCGGCGGAGTTATGCCGAACTCGATCGAACGGGACCGCACGTAAGCGTTAGCAGCTTGGATCGACTCCTTCATCACGTCGCGGAGGTTGCCGGTCACGGTCATCTTGCCCTTGCCGGGCATCTTGATGCCTTCGATGGTCAGCAGCTCGCCGCCGACTTCGGTCCAGGCCAGGCCGGTTACGATCCCCACCTGATCTTCAGCTTCGGCTTCTCCATAACGGTATTTCCAAACACCGAGGTAATCTGCCACGTTTTCGTTTGTAACCGTAATCGAGGTCTTTGACGACGTCAGGATTTCCTTGACCGCTTTACGCGCGAGTTTGGCAAGTTCGCGTTCTAGCGAACGGACACCGGCTTCACGCGTGTAGCGGCGGATGATTTCAACGATCGCACTGTCCTCGACGTGCCACTCGCCTTCTTCAAGACCGTGCGATTGGCGCTGCACCGTAAGCAGGTGCCGTTTGGCGATCTCTAGCTTCTCGTCCTCAGTGTATCCAGCAATACGGATGATCTCCATGCGATCAAGCAAAGCAGGAGGAATGTTGAGCGTGTTCGCCGTCGTCACGAACATGACGTTCGATAGGTCGTAGTCAACCTCGAGGTAGTGGTCGTTGAAGGTTGCGTTCTGCTCAGGGTCGAGAACTTCTAGCAGAGCCGCTGCCGGGTCACCGCGGAAGTCCGAGCCCATCTTGTCGATCTCGTCGAGCAGGAAGAGCGGGTTGTTCTTCTTTCCCTTGCGCATCGACTGGATGACCTTGCCCGGCATCGAACCGATATAGGTCCGCCGGTGGCCACGGATCTCAGCTTCATCGCGCACGCCGCCAAGGCTCATGCGAATGAATTCACGGCCGGTCGAATTTGCAATTGACTTGCCCAGCGACGTCTTACCCACACCCGGAGGACCAACAAGGCAAAGGATAGGGCCCTTGAGCTTGTTGGTTCTGTTCTGGACGGCAAGATACTCAAGGATGCGTTCTTTGACCTTCTCAAGTCCGTAATGCTCGTTGTCGAGAATGTGCTCGGCCTCCGACAGGTCCTTCTTGACCTTGCCCTTGACGCCCCACGGTATCGACAACAGCCAATCGAGATAATTGCGCACGACGGTAGCTTCCGCCGACATCGGGCTCATCTGCTTCAGCTTCTTAAGCTCGGCCAAAGCCTTGTCGCGAGCCTCTTTGGAAAGCTTCGTTGACTCGATCTTCTCCTCAAACTCAACGATATCGTCGCGATCGTCGGTATCACCGAGTTCCTTCTGAATGGCCTTCATCTGCTCATTCAGATAGTACTCGCGCTGCGTCTTCTCCATCTGGCGTTTCACACGGGAGCGGATCTTCTTTTCGACCTGGAGAACTGAAATCTCGCTCTCCATGAGCGTGTAAACACGCTCAAGGCGCTCGGAAATCGTCGTGACCTCGAGGATCTCCTGCTTATCGGCGATCTTGATGGCCAGGTGCGAAGCGACGGTATCAGCGAGCTTGGAATAATCTTCGATCTGGGAAATCGTGCCCAGAACCTCCGGCGAAATCTTCTTGTTGAGCTTCACGTAATGCTCGAACTGAGAAATCGCGGAGCGCGCGAGAGCTTCGATTTCTTCCTCGGCACCGATTTCTTCATCGATGCGCTCGACGTGCGCCTCGTAGTACTCCTCGTGCTCGGTGAACGTCTTGATGCGCGCACGCGATGTGCCTTCGACCAGGACTTTGACTGTTCCGTCGGGCAGTTTCAGAAGCTGCAGCACCGATGCCAGCGTGCCGACATCGTATATCGCATCCTCATCGGGATCATCGTCGCCAGCGTTCTTTTGCGCCGCAAGCAAGATATGCTTGTCGGTGCGCATGACTTCTTCGAGCGCGTTGATAGATTTCTCGCGCCCGACGAAGAGAGGCACGATCATGTAGGGAAAGACGACAATGTCACGCAGCGGCAGGACTGGAAACAGCTCCGAACCGCCCGTTTCGTCTTTCTTTGTCAGCTTGTTGCTCATGGTCCGCCCAATCTCCATTGGAATTGCGTGGGGGCACGCAGGTAGGGTTTAGCGCGATCTACCTACAATCTTGACCGCCAAAGGTACCCCTCAACTCAAGGCCGTACCAAAACGTCTTTAGGCAAATCGCGTTTGCGTTGTCGCCTTGCCTCGTCCGTGTCGGAATCACTACGACGCAGCCGCCGAGCTGGATGATAACGCGGATCAGCGCGCAGCTACCCTATTTGTAACTAACAAGCGGTGCGAAAGGCAAAGCGGCTAGTGCAGACCCCTTTAAATGGGGTGCGATTTAGCAACATCAATATTCGGGCCGGAACGGGGCCAAACGGCCCCTTCCTTTCAGGATTGCTTCCTGTCAGATAGCTCAGGAGGCCGTCGTGCCGGTCTCTTCCACGCGCTCTGTGTAGATACGCAGTGGGCGTGCGCCACCTTCCACGACCTCAGGACCAATGACTACTTCTTCCACACCTTTTAGGCTGGGGAGATCGAACATCGTGTCGAGAAGGATGCCTTCCATGATGGAACGCAGGCCGCGAGCGCCGGTCTTGCGCTCAATTGCTTTGCGCGAAATCGCACGCAGGGCCTCGTTGGTGATCGTGAGTTTGACGTCCTCCATTTCGAAGAGACGTTGATACTGTTTCACCAATGCGTTCTTGGGCTCGGACAAAATCCGCACAAGCGCGACCTCATCAAGGTCCTCGAGCGTTGCGATAACGGGAAGGCGGCCAATGAACTCTGGGATAAGGCCAAACTTAAGCAAATCCTCGGGTTCGACTTCGCGAAGAACCTCGCCGGTACGGCGCTCATCGGGCCCTCGAATGTCGGCGCCAAAGCCGATGGATGTGCCCTTGCCACGAGTCGAGATGATCTTGTCGAGACCGGCAAAGGCGCCGCCGCAGATAAACAGTATATTGGTCGTGTCGACCTGCAGGAATTCCTGCTGCGGATGCTTGCGGCCGCCCTGTGGGGGCACTGAAGCTACGGTACCTTCCATGATCTTTAGCAGTGCTTGCTGCACGCCTTCGCCCGATACGTCGCGCGTGATCGATGGGTTGTCGGACTTGCGGGAGATCTTGTCGACTTCGTCGATGTAAACAATGCCGCGCTGGGCACGCTCAACGTTGTAGTCGGCGTTCTGCAGCAGTTTCAGGATAATGTTCTCGACATCCTCACCCACATAACCAGCCTCGGTCAGTGTCGTCGCATCGGCCATGGTGAAGGGCACATCGAGAATGCGTGCCAACGTCTGTGCCAACAGAGTCTTGCCGCAACCGGTCGGACCAACCAGTAGAATGTTCGACTTGGAAAGTTCTACGTCGTTGCTCTTAGATGAATGATTAAGACGCTTGTAGTGGTTGTGCACCGCCACCGATAGGACGCGCTTGGCGTGCGCCTGCCCGATGACATAGCCGTCCAGCACCGAGCAGATCTCATCGGGAGTAGGAACACCGTCGCGCGATTTGACGAGTGTATTTTTGTTCTCCTCGCGGATGATATCCATACATAGCTCGACGCATTCATCGCAGATGAAAACCGTTGGCCCTGCAATCAACTTGCGAACCTCGTGCTGGCTCTTTCCGCAGAAGGAGCAGTACAGGGTGTTTTTTTCGTTCGCCATTCTGTCGTCTCACCCGTTGTCGGAATTTCTACCGGCGGAGAAAAGGCTCAACTAACCGGTGATGTAAGGCCCGGCATCTACCGGAAAGCTCAGCCAACTAAGGAGGCTCGCTCCGTGACTCCTGATCTCAGCACGTCAGAGCACCGCAGATCAAGATTGGTTTGAGCTTTCCGCAAAACCCTTCGTGGATCGGTCAACGAACCGCCAACACGTGTAACGCATATGTCCTAGTGTAACCGATTTGTGACTTTTGTCAGGCCTTGAATACAAAACCTAGCCGATATCGAGGCTGGCGGCGCAATTGCATCTCAGAAACGTTACCGGAAACCTAGCAAATGGGACTGATGTGGGGCGAACCGCGTATGGAGCCGCCCCGGCTAGTTCTTAGAGACTTTAATCACTTGAAATTGGCCATTGGAGCCCGGCTTTACTCGCCATCCTTGTCGGGCTTGTCATCGGCCGCGGAACCAAGATTCACATCGCTTCGCTTGGCAAGAACACGATCTATTAAGCCAAATTCCTGCGCTTGCTCCGCTGTCATAAAGTAATCACGGTCAAGTGTTCGTTCGACTTTTTCGTAATCTTGATTGGTATGCTCAACATAAACTTCGTTGAGGCGCCGTTTCATCTTGATGATATCTTCGGCGTGGCGTTCAATATCTGAGGCTTGACCTTGGAAACCACCGGACGGCTGGTGAACCATGACACGGGCGTTTGGCAGGGCGTAGCGCATGCCGGGTGCTCCAGCGCATAGCAACAAGGATCCCATAGAGGCCGCCTGCCCGATGCACAGGGTCGCGATCCTTGGCTTGATGAACTGCATTGTATCGTAAATCGCCATGCCCGCCGTCACCACGCCGCCTGGTGAGTTGATGTACATGGAGATCTCTTTGTCCGGATTATCGGCCTCGCAGTAGAGAAGCTGCATGCAGATCGACGTGGCCATGTGGTCTTCGATCACGCCCGTAACGAATACGATGCGTTCCTTCAGAAGGCGCGAAGGGAGGTCATAGCCTGTCTTGTCGCCGGCTTCCCGTTCGACGACCATGGGGAAAAACCCTGCGGTCAGGGTGTTTATTGGTTGTTGCATTGCTCTCATAGCTCCCGATTTCTTGTCCGCAGAACGGCCTTGCTTGACGTCATGATCCGCTTCCCGCCCAGCCAACTCCAGCGGACGCGTGCTGACTGGCTGATCAAGCCGCAGTCTCACCGTCGTCGTCTTGTTCTTCCAGTGCCTTTTGCAATTCGTCCTTGCTGACCTTGCGCTCGGTTGGCTTTGCCAGTTCAAGGATGAAGTCAATGACCTTATCTTCGAAGATCGGAGCGCGCAGTTCGGCCACCGCCCCAGGGTTCTTTTGATAATATTCGTAAACGATCTTTTCCTGCCCAGGGAACTGGCGCACCTTCTCTAGGAGAGCCTTGCGCAGCTCCTCCTCGCCGACTTCGATCTTATTTCGTTCTCCGATTTCACCGATGACGAGGCCTAGCCGAACACGACGCTCGGCAATCCCGTGGTACTCTTCGCGGGCCTCTTCCTCGGTTTGGTCCTTGTCCTTCCAGGTCTCCTTCGCGCGTTCCATGGCGCTCGTGACCTGGCTCCACAACTCCTCAAACTCCCGGTCGACGAGGGTCGGCGGCAATTCAAAAGTATGGGCCGCTTCCAGTGCATCGAGAACTTCGCGTTTCAGTTTGCTGCGTGCGGCCTGCGCGTATTCATCGGAAATGCGCTGGGTGAACAGTTCCTGCAGCTTTTCGAAACTCTCAACGCCGAGAGATTGTGCGAACGCATCGTTGGCTTCGGGACGCTGGGGCTTGGCGACGGCTTTGATCTTTGTCTCGAAACTCGCCTGTTTGCCGCGCAGGTGATCTGCGCCATAGTCTTCCGGGAACGTCACCTCGACGAGGCGGTCTTCATCGGCTTTGGCACCGACAAGTTTTTCCTCAAAGCCAGGAATGAACTGGCCTTGCCCAAGAACTATTTCGATTCCTTCAGCGCTGCCGCCTTCGAACACCTCGCCATCGATCTTGCCGACGAAGTCGATGGTCAGCTGGTCCTTGTCCTCGCCGGCGCGCCCTTCTTCGACCTCATAGTTCAGGTTGTTATCTATGAGCTTTTCGATGGCATCATCACGATCCTTGTCCTCGACGTCGACGATCAAGCGCTCAAGCTGCAACTTGGCAAAGTCCGTAAGTTCGATATCGGGTAGAATCTCGAAGGACAGCGAATAGGCGAGATCATCCTGGCCATTGAGGATGCGGTCGAGCTTGTCTGGATCCTCGGGCAGGACGATGTCGGGCTGCAGGGCTGGACGCTCCTTGCGATCCTCGATGGCCTTGGTGCTGGTTTCCTTCACGGCGTCGTTCAGGATCTCCAGCATGACCGACTTGCCGTAAATCTTCTTAATGTGGTTAACGGGCACCCTGCCCTTGCGAAAACCCTTCAACTGAACGGTGTCTTTGATCTGATTGAGACGATCCTGAAAGCGTTCGTTCAGCTCCCCGGAGGCGACAACCACCTCGAGCTCACGTTTCAGTCCTTGCGAATTCACTTCCCTGATCTGCATTAGCCTCAACCTGCTGAGCTATTTGTTAGCTTCCAATTTGTATTCGCCCGGATTGCCCGTGGCACACGCTGCTCCGGTACTGATAGTGGCGGGGCGCCTGTCGCCTTGAGCAGCAACTGTGGTGCGGGCGGAGGGACTCGAACCCCCACGGCTAAGCCACCAGAACCTAAATCTGGCGTGTCTACCAATTCCACCACGCCCGCGGCCGGGCCGTTCCGCCGGAGCGGGGTGCTTATCACGATGCGCTGCGCAATGCATCCACCTTTCGGGGCGACTGGCGCGCACCAAACCTGCCGAAAGACGATTGGCTTCGAACGCCGCGCGCCTCCTCTGAGACGCCCATATATCGGTCGTAGCGCAACAAGATCAATGGGGTTCAGGTGCGGGGCCCGAAAACATGGCTCGCCAGGGTGACCGTGCGGGTCTGGCTCGAAGTGAAGCCGCTACGCCCTTTGTCAGCACGGATTACTTCAAGGTTTCGTAGTTGCAGCACCTTGACGATTGGCCAAAGTGATAGCGTAGACCAACCTTAAACTCATGCGCCGCGATACCATTCAGCTCGACTTGCCGGTTAATCCGGCCTGCATTGGCGGTGCCGCCAGAATTTGCGTTGCCCATGTCGATGTAACGGTATCCCAGATCAAGGACGGCCCGGTCTGAGACCTGATAGCCGAGGCCCGCCATAAGTGCCCAGGCAAAGGCCGTCGTCTCGTTCCCTTCAACGCGTCCGCCGCCGAAGGAAATATCATCGACGGCGTGATAGGCCGCGCCAATGCCGGCACCCAGGTAAGGCACGAATCCACGAATCTGGCCAAAGTCGTAGTAAGTGTTGAACATGAGTGTGTAGCTCTTCAACGAACTTGACAGTGGCCCGTTTATGTTCGGGCCCGGTGCTCCGAAGGCGGTTCGCGAGGTTCCCGTGAAGTCGCGATCACCGTGGTAGCCAAATAGAAGGTCGGCGCGTAGACCTTGGGAGCCGGAGCCGCAACCGCCTCCAACATCGGCCAACCAGGTGTTGTCCAATGAAGATTGCTGGATGCTGCTGGCATATCCGGAGCTGACGTCGGGGTCGCTGGATAGCGAATAGCCTACATCCGCGCGCACGTAGCACGGGCCAACTTCTGGGGACACGCCCTGGATAGACGGGAAGTATGTGTCTCGGAGCGTGCCAGCCAAACCCGCCGCTGAAGCAGGTAATGCGAGCACTGCAGCAGTCATTGCTGTGGCAATTGCAAGGCCCGGCTTCATGAGGTTGGTGATCGCCATGTGATTCCTCTCGGCCAGGCACTCGCACGGTGAACAGCTGCCGACCTGTGATTTGCGTTCGAGGGTAGGCTCGGCTGGTTAACCACTAGTTAAGGACCGTCTCGGCGCGGAGCACCTGACAAGGCTTGAGACACCGGACGCCAAGGTGAGCGCCACCGGTTAGTTGGGTTTTTGACGTCGGCGGCATGTTGCGGGCGGCCTATGCAGCGATTAGGTTAAATGCCGCTTAGCCGGGGATAACAGCCGGCAGCTCCCCCCATCGTGGAGGCTTTCCGTGCAAATCAAGAACAGTGTGGTCGAGGCCGTCGGCAGGACCCCGCTCATCAAGTTGAGACGAGCTTCGGAGGCGACCGGCAGCACCATTCTCGGCAAGGCTGAGTTTATGAATCCCGGCCAGTCGGTGAAGGACCGCGCGGCGCTGTTCATAATCAACGATGCCGTCAAAAGGGGCACTTTGAGGACCGGCGGTACGATCGTTGAAGGTACGGCCGGAAATACGGGCATCGGCCTCACAGTCCTTGCTAATGCTTTGGGCTACCGTTCCGTGATCGTCATTCCTGAAACGCAAAGTCAGGAAAAGAAGGACACCCTGCGGCTTCTTGGCGCCCAACTTGTCGAGGTGCCTGCGGTGCCGTACCGCAATCCCAACAACTACGTAAAGTATTCCGCGCGGCTCGCGGCGGCGTTGAATGAGACTGAGGCGGCGGGTGCCATCTGGGCCAATCAATTCGATAATGTGGCCAACCGGCTGGCGCATATCGAGACCACGGCCGAGGAAATATGGTCGGACACGGACGGTAGCGTCGATGCTTTTATCTGTGCGGTCGGATCGGGCGGGACGCTCGGCGGCGTATCCATGGGCCTCAAAGCCAAGAACCGCAGCATCACGATTGCGATCGCGGATCCACCGGGGGCTGCGTTGTATAGCTACTATACGACGGGCGAGTTGAAATCGGAGGGTTCCTCGATCACCGAAGGCATCGGCCAAGGGCGGATCACTGCCAACCTGGAAGACGTTGAAGTTGACAAGGCCTACCGGATTCCCGATGTGGAAGCCGTCCAGCAAGCCTTTCAATTGCTAAGTGAGGAAGGGCTTTGCATGGGACCGTCGTCGGGTGTCAATGTCGCTGGTGCGATCCGTCTTGCAAAAGACCTCGGACCTGGAAAAACGATCGTCACAATCCTTTGCGATTACGGTACGCGCTACCAATCCAGGCTTTTCAATCCCGCGTTCCTGCGCCAAAAGGGGCTGCCGACGCCGGACTGGCTAGAAGGCGACGGAGCGGCTTTGCCAGAGGTTTTCACTGACCCCGACGCTACATGATCTCGGCACGCTCATCCGCTTAATTGAACCAAACCCCAAAGCAGAGACATGGGAGGACACGAACAGTGACAACGACGGGCCGCGAACCGATCGTCGAGACCGCATGGCTGGCAGACCACCTCTCTGCCCCGGATCTCGCTGTCCTGGATGCCTCTTGGCATTTGCCGACGATGAATCGGGACGGCCGTCGTGAGTTTCTGGCCGAGCATATCCCCAGCGCGCAGTTCTTCGATATCAATGAACTCAGCGACGAAACGAGCAGCCTACCGCACATGCTTCCGTCGACCGTCAAGTTTGCGAGCCGCATGAAGGAAGTGGGGATCGGGGATGGCGTGCGCGTGGTGATCTATGACACCACCGGAATCTACTCGGCAGCTCGCGCTTGGTGGAGTTTTCGGGCCATGGGTCATGAAGACGTCGCTGTCTTGAACGGAGGGTTGCCAAAGTGGAAAGCTGAAGGACGCGCCCTCGAAGATGGACCAGCGCGGCAGCGCGCGCGCACCCATTTCACGCCGCGGTTCAACGCAGCCCTTGTGGCGGACCTTTATGATGTCAAAGGCTATGTCAGCATGGGCAGCGCGCAGATTATCGATGCTCGCCCTGTAGCGCGTTTCCGGGGCGAAGAAGCTGAGCCGCGGCCTGGTCTGCGGATGGGGCACATGCCCGGCGCCAAGAACCTGCCCTACGCACGGCTGATCAATCCTGATGGCACGCTGAAAACGGCTGCTGAGGTCCAAGAGGCGTTCGCGGCCGCTGATGTCGATACCCAGCGGCCGATGGTGACGACCTGCGGCTCCGGCGTCACTGCATCGATACTCTCGCTGGCGCTTGCTGCCATCGGGCAACCGGATGTCGGTGTGTATGATGGCAGCTGGGCGGAATGGGGGCAGGACAATGGGCTTCCCGTTGTCGCTGGAGGTTAGGCCAGCCAGGGTCAGTCAGTCCCAGGGGTAGGTTGGGCGCTGGTCGGCGGGGGTCGGCTCTAACTCCTTATTGGATTTGCCGGCGGCCGCCGGGTCCAGCCGCCGCATCATAAGATAGAGTTCGCGGGTCAATTCCAGGCGGTTGCTATTACCCTTGAGCTTTTCGAACGGTGTTACCTCGCCGACGTGGACGTTGAAGGTCGAGCCCGGCATATAGCGAAACTCGGAGACCAGAAGCGATAGCCTCAACGTGAGTGAAATTCGGCTGACCGCGTGAAACAAGACGCTGTTCTGCCCTTCGAAGAAAATCGGCAGGACCGAGGCTTTCTCAAGTTGAACGAGACGCGCTGTGAATGTCTTCCATGGCAACTCCTCGGCTTTGCCGAACGGATTGTCGGCTGTCGCTACGCCGCCGGACGGAAAAATGACGATGGTCACACCCTCCTTCAGCAAACGACGCGCCTCCGCCCGCGAGCGCAGGTTCATCTCGATTGCCTCGCGGGTCTCAGAGAAATCGATCGGCAGCGCGTAGGGCCGGACCTCGGGGACACGCAGCAGGTCGTTGTTGATGAGCACGCGATAAGGTCGGCCAAGCTGTTCAGCAAGCGCCAGAGCCGCCACGCCGTCTCCGATCCCAAAGGGATGGTTGGCAATCATCACCAGTCCGGGATTATCAGGCACCTTTGGCGGCCAGGGCGACTTTGAGTGGATTTTCATATCGACATCAATCAGATCAAGACCGTCCCCCATCATGTGCGGGGACTTGCCGACGAATTCCTTGCGCCATTGGCGGTAGAGCGGCAGGATTTTGCGGCGGCCCGACACGTCCTCGATCGCGCCTATCAGCCACCTCTTCCACGCGGGATCTGTGGGCGTCACAAAGCTTAATTCACGCATCGTTGGAGGAAGCCCCGTAAGTCCGCCCGCGGTTGTAACGATGGTCGTCGTTTTTCAAAGTCGTCGGCTGCCGTTCACCAAATGCAAATGCTCCGGACAACCTTTACCCCAGAATCGGGCAGGTCCACCATTTCTTACTGCGCTTACTGGATGGTGTAGCGCTGAATGGGAGTTCCGTGGCGGCCGGCTCATTGCGGTGACTCTGCCCCGGGCGAAGATGAAGACGGCGAAGGAGATAGTGACTGGCCCTGGTCCGATTTGGTGGGGGTTTGCTCTGATTTCACGATGCGCTTCAAGCTCGCCAGACCGGTTTCATACTCCTTGCCGATCATCTCATCCATATCGAGGCCCATGACCAGCATCATCGCCCGCTCCACGAAGCCCTGCTCTCCAGAGAGGCTCCACGTGACTTTGGTGCCATCACCTTCGGGTTTAAAGGCGAAGCCGACATTGCTGCTTCCAGGAAATGGTCTCTCGAATTCCAGCTTGATTGCGATCCGCTCAGAAGGAGTGCTTTCGGCGATGGTCATCTGACCTTTGCCCACTTCTTCATTGCCATCCCACTTGAAGATTGCCCCCGGGCCTTCTTGCGGCCCCTCGTAAGCCGTCTTTGAATTGGGATCGCGCTTCGCCCAAGGCGACCAGTCGTCCCATTTCTTGAAGTTGTTGACGTGAGTAAAGACAGCTTCAGGCGGCGCCGCGATGGTCGTTGAACGATCCACCGAGTATTGTCCTGGCAGCAGTGCAACGTAGACGGCAAAGGCAAGAATCGCTGCAATTAGAATAACAAACAGCCGTTTGATCATGACGGGTCTCCCAGGTTGACTGGTATCGTGTTCGCATGCTCCGTCGACATGAGTATGACGGGCTCGCGCCGTGAGCTCGTCGCTGTGTGTTGTTTCAGGGGGAACAGTTCCCCGGGCGGGGCCCGTCTAGGATTCCCAGGTCAGTCGAGCACTGAAGCTAGAACAACGGGAAACACCACATGATGAAGACGATCCTCAAGACGATTGCACTGTCCACTGTCATCGCGGGTCTTGCGGCTGCGGGCACCGTCAGCGCGGCGCAGGCTACGCCTTATGCGGGTAAATCCGGACCCTACGCCCCAGTTTTTCAGGGTGACTGAGTCCTCGCATCAGGGCCCTGCGTGGAACGGTCCGCCTTCTCGGCGGGCCGTTCTCTTTCGATCCGCCTAGTGGTTTCAGATGCGAGGGGCAGGCCGCGCGGGGATTATACGCCTGGCGCGACGGCTGTGCCCTTAGACCACGCCCGCGCGCAGCATATCGTGGACATGCACGATGCCAGCTGGCTTGCCCTTATCGACGACGAACAGCGCGGTGATGCGGCTGGCATTCATGGTCTCCAGCGCGGCTGAAGCGAGGGTGCCGGGTGTGACGAACTTCGGTTTCTTAGTCATCACTTCACCGGTCTTCGAGCGCAGCAGCTTGTCGCCCATGTTTCTGCGTAAATCCCCATCGGTTATGACCCCGACGAGCTTGCCCTTCTTGTCAACGATGCCAAGGCATCCGAAGGCCTTCTGCGTCATGGTGACCAGCGCCGACGTCATGTCCTCGTCGTCGCGGGCGATGGGCATGTCCTCGCCCTTGTGCATCAGGTCGGCAACGTACTTCAGCGAAGCGCCAAGCGATCCGCCAGGGTGAAAAACCTTGAAATCATGGGCCGTGAAACCTTTGGTTTCCAGCAAGGCGATTGCCAGACAATCGCCAATAGCCAGCTGCATGGTGGTCGAGGTTGTCGGGGCGAGACCGTGCGGGCAGGCCTCCTTGGAGCGGGGCAGTTCGAGGCAAACATCTGCCTGCGAGCCCAGCGCTGAGCCTTTGCGCGATGTCAACGCGATGAGCGGCACAGAGAAGCGCCGGGAAAAGGCAATAATATTCGAGAGTTCCACGGATTCGCCTGACCAGGAGATGGCCAGGATCACATCGTCACGGGTGATCATGCCCAGATCGCCGTGGGAGGCCTCACTCGGGTGAACAAAAAAAGCGGGCGTTCCGGTTGATGCGAACGTGGCCGCTATTTTCTGGCCAATGTGACCGCTCTTGCCGATTCCGCTGACGATCACGCGTCCCCGGGCCTGAGCGACTGTCTGAACCGCGTCAGCGAATGGGTCGCCTAGGCCATTACCCAGCGCTTCGCGCAATTCGGTCAAACCAGCGCTTTCCAATTTCAAGGTGCGTTGGGCGGCGTCAAGTGATGCGGTTCTCAGTTTGCCGCGGCTCCTGCCCGCCTTGGTTGCCGTAACCGGCCCCCTCGCAGCGCTTGAAGACTTGTTGAGGGCTGCCGCAGCTACTCCCTGGACCAGCCCGATCGCCTTGCCCTTGCCACCTTCAATTGATCTGAGATTCGCTCTGCGTCCGGCCATTTTGTCCCCCGACAACGGCGCATTCCCAGCGCCCGCTGCATTTTTTCCGCTCGGCTCCCGCTGCCGACTCATGTAGCAAATGCGGGCCGTAGCGCAAATCGCTTGTAAGCGATCGCAAACAGCTTATCGGCCGACAAGGAGCGATTTTGGGGCAATACCGGTATTGATGTGTGGCAATTTCCAAGTTCGGGCGCGATTCGAGCGACTTGTTGACTCGTCCCCTTCAGCCACCTGATAACCGCGGGCCATGAACGCGAATCCCGCACCACCTGACAAATTCACCTTTGAGCTGCTTGCCACTGACGGCGGCGCGCGTCTTGGCAAAATCCATACGCCGCGCGGGCCCATTCGCACGCCCGCTTTCATGCCGGTGGGCACGGCCGGCACGGTCAAAGCACTCTATCCAGAACAAGTCCGGAATGCCGGGTCCGATATCATCCTTGGGAACACGTACCATCTGATGCTTCGGCCCGGGGCCGAGCCCGTCAGGAAACTCGGCGGACTGCACAAGTTTATGCGGTGGCCTGCTCCCATTCTGACGGATTCGGGCGGCTTCCAGGTGATGAGCCTCGCCGCGAAACGGAAGATCAGCGAGGAGGGAGCGGCATTCGCGTCGCATCTTGACGGCTCGCGCTACATGCTGAGCCCGGAGCGATCCATTGAGATTCAATGTCTGCTAGGTGCTGACATCCAGATGCAGCTTGACGAATGTCTGGAGCTACCGGCTGCCCGAGAAGAGGTGCGGCGCGCGATGGAGTTGTCGCTGCGCTGGGCGGAACGCTCAAAGCGCAGCTTCGAAGACCAACAACAGGCAGGATTGGCCGGCGGCGGTCAGGCGCTGTTCGCTATTGTGCAGGGTGGCACCGACGAGGAACTGCGCCGGGAATCGGCGGAAGCGCTCGTTGCCATGAACTTCCCTGGCTACGCCGTTGGCGGTCTTGCCGTTGGTGAAGGTCAGGAAGCTATGTTGCGCACACTGGATGCCGCTGTGCCGTTGTTGCCCGGACTTAAGCCGCGTTACCTCATGGGCGTCGGCACGCCCGACGATCTGATCGAGGCTGTGGCGCGCGGCATTGATATGTTTGATTGCGTCTTGCCGACCCGCAACGGGCGGCACGGCGTAGCCTTTACTTGGTCGGGCCGGATCAATCTGAAGAACGCCTGTCATGCGGAGGACGCTGCGCCGCTTGATCCGCTGAGCTCATGTCCGGTCGCGCGGGATTATTCGCGCGCCTATCTGCACCACCTGATCAAGGCCGGTGAGATGCTCGGCTCGATGATGATCTCCTGGATCAACGTCACATTCTACCAGGATCTGATGGTAGCCATGCGTAAGGCCATCGCCGAAGAACGTTTTGCCGCATGGGCTGAGGAAACCAAGGCGCGACTTTCTGCTGGCACCTGAACTGCTCTAGCGGTCTTACGATTTCACGGCCTGTTCGCGATGGAACAGGTAGACTCCTGAGGCAATGATGACGACCGAGCCTACGACAGTCCAGACATCGGGACGTCACCAAAGACGAAATAGCCCAGCGCCGCCATAGAGATGATCTGCAGGTAGAGAAACGGGGTGATGATGCCCGCTGGGGCGAGGCGATAAGCCAGAATGAACAAGTAGTGTCCGGCGCCACCCAGGATGCCCAGCGACAACAACAGCAACCAGGTGGTAACCGAAAACTCCCATTGCCAATCGGCGGCGGCGAACGGGAACCCCAAGATGACGCCTGCGAAAAGCGACATGAACAATGTCACCAGCGGCGGGTCGTCACCGGCGATATGGCGTGTGATCAAGGCAAAGGCGACATATGCGGCCATCGCGGCAAAAGAATACAGCAGCGCGGGATGCACCTGCACCATGCCCGGCCGGACAACGATCAAGATGCCTGCGAAACCCGCCAGAATGGCCATGAATCGCCGCACGCCAACCCACTCACCCTGAAGGGGGCCAGCAAGTAGAGCGACGAGCAGGGGTGACAGAAACATAATCGTGACGGTCTGATCGAGCCGCAGATACTGCAGCGCCACAAAATTGAAGACCGTGGTGAGCGCCATCATAAGCGAGCGCACCGCCTGCCAACCGGGCCTCTTGGTGCGGAACAAGTCGCCGAGGCGTAAGACACCCGAGACGGGACGAATACCAGCAGCAAAACGAATTGAACCAAGAAGCGCAGCCAGATGAGCTGCCCGACCGGGACGCCGGAGACGGTTCCAAGATACTTCGCCGAGGTATCGAGACATGAAAACAGGGTCACCGCGGCGATCATCAGCAAGATGGCCCTGGCGAGATCGCCCGTTGGCGTCAACGCGGCTGCAAAGCTACTTGTCGGCTGTGTCATCTGGTCCCACGGCGAAGGCTGGCATGAGGCAAGCGCCACAGGGCCAGGGCAAATGTTCAGGTAAGCTGTCGTTTGGCTGAGATAAAGTCGTTACCCGCCTTGAAGTCCATCTCACAGCGCGCTAGAAAACCGCCTCGCCGCGCTCACACAGTTCGGCGGCATCAGCGTTACGCGCTGTGTGGGCGGGTAGCTCAGTGGTAGAGCATCCGACTTTTAATCGGATGGTCGAGAGTTCGATCCTCTCCCCGCCTACCACTCAAATCAAGAACTTACGACGATGCCACAATTTGTTCGCTGGTCCAGTTGTCCCTGCGCCTCAAAACTGGGCCTACGCTAACGCCTATCTTAGAGACTGACCTCAAGCGCGTTCCCCTAGGTATTGATGATGAAACCAAGGCTCGCGGCGGGGCGACCTGGGGGATGTCCGAGTTCGAGTGCAATGCGGAACAAACCTCTGGCGTTGGGCTTGCCATTGCCCCTGTCCGGTGCTCACTCTTAGCGCACACTTCTCAACTGAGAATGAATATAACCTTGCGTCCAAAACGGCAATTGGTTGCGGGGGAGCCGGTTCTAGACTCGCGACAAAGGTCTGAACTTATTAAATAAATTGGACCAAGCGTGGTTTCGGGGGCTCGCAACCTACTTGGTAGACTCTTCAATGCACGTGAGCTGAGACCGATTAACTGCAGTCAATATAAATCGCTTAGATGATATCAGCACCAATTAACGTAACGCCAGATGCCTTCTTTTCTTCCGCCTGACGCTGACAGCAGACGTCATGTTAGATTGGCGGATCGAATGAGCTGAAGTCGGCAAAGTGTACACAGTGGACATTCGCGGCCCCTGGTATCGATAACTATATTTGTGTGAATTGATCATGCTGGTGCCCAGCGACGTCGAAGCGTCATGAACCAATTCGCCGTTCGCACTCTTCGCCAATGATTGCTGCAATTTGCCGGCAATCGTTTTCTGAGAATGTCAGAGGGATGCGGAGATCGCAGGTCGTGGCTAAGACTTCTCTCGTCTTTCGCAATTGTGGAATGTCATCCAGATAGGTCCAGGAATCGAATCGGCTCGTGAACGCATGCGGTTCATCCGCGCCGAACCATTTGATTTCTACACCACGATTGGCACAGGCCTCAACGAACTCGGGGATAACGTGGGGACCAAGACCATTGGCTTGAAACTGGATTGATGAACCAACGAATTCCTCGTGCTGTTGCCGCTCAGGCAGTCGCAGGCCGGCAACACTGCTTAAACCGCTCTGTAGCACTGAATACCGCTCGTTCCACCTGCGGACGTTGTCTTCAAGTAGTGGCAATTGGGCTCGGATTAACGAAGCACGAAGGTTGTCCAGCCGAGCGGAGCAGTTTGGACTTTGCAATCGCGTTTGCTGGAACACATCTTCAGAGGGAATAGCGCCGTGAGCGGCATAGTTCATATATGAGCCCGAGATAACGACGGCACGTGACGCTAGCTCAGAATCATTCGTAGTTAGCAGTCCTCCTTCTCCGGAATTGATGTGTTT
>CAXXFS010000023.1:0-54344 GCA_963669235.2 uncultured Filomicrobium sp. | reverse complement strand
CGAAGAACTTGACGAAAAGACCGACAGCATGATGACGAATGAGAGCAAAAATGTCAGCAGGCTTGGCGTGCTAAGACCCATGTTGTGTCCATTCCCCATGTCTTTGACCGATTTTGTACGGGTGTTTGCCATGGTTTTCTTGCCTAGTTTTGTTCGCATCGCAACGGTCTGACGGTCCGGCAGGCGCCACGGTGAGCTTTAATTCGAGATCACTGATTTTGAACACGATTCCCGCTAGTCCGTCTTGCTGTGTCACGGTCAAGATGTGGACAACCCACGCCATGTCCACCACACACCGGATAAGGCATGGCGTAGCGCGGATGCTGCTGGACATTGGCAAGAGCAGCACAACGCGAACTGCGGGTAAGACACGGGCGATCATGTCTCTCGCGAAAACTCTCAGCTTCTCGTGATTGCAAACCAGTTGTGACGTGCGTCGGCGACTTCCAAAATGTGATGCGGGCCTAAGTTCGGCAGCTGTGCCACAGTATACTCGCCAACGGTAGTTGGAACGGCGGCGGACGCCGTTTAATGCATGGAGTTGTATAGACTCTTATTTTGCCCAGTTTGGTCGCGCGGCGTTCCTGAGACCATCGCTGCCACCATGCCCCGCGTGGCGGTTCTTAAACTGGCGCGAAATGCGTTCTGGTGCTTGGCAACCAGGCGTGGCTCCACGCGAGCGAACACGTCGATCCTTTATCGTTCGACGAAAACGCAGAGTGCGATCGTTGTGAAATAGCTGAATACTGTTACGCTGCTAACGGGTTCACGTACATCTCGACCGCGATAAGAATAGCGAAGGCTATCAGTGCAACTGCGACCACGTCCTTGGTTCTAATCTCCTGTAGCAAATGTCATCTCCTCAGCAAAGTTGGCGGATACCCTCATCCAACCTGATTCCCTATGACAAAATTAAGGCTTCCGCTGCAGCGTAGGCACCGCTCATGGACCTAGGTTGGGTTCCTTCTTTGGTAGGGGTGGGTTAGATCGCCGATTTCAATGCTCACCGTGTCTAGTACCGCCGTGGGATGTTAGAGGGGTGTTGTTACGGCAACGCGCCTGCTCAGTTGATGCCGCATGCTATCAATGTCCGATGAGCAGTTCTTCCTATCGTCGCGATCGCTTCCCGGCCGCTGAGATCCAGCACGCGGTCTGGCTGTACTTTCGCTTTCCTCTGAGCCTGCGCGATGTCGAGGATATGTTGTCCCAACGCGGCATCGATGTCTCGTATGAAACGGTCCGCCGCTGGCCGTCTAAGTTTGGCTTGGCCTATGCCAGAAAGCTCAGACGCTCGCACCCACGTGCTGATACGCGTTGGCATCTCGATAAAGGTTCGCCTCGATCAACGGCAAGAACATATACCTGTGGCGCGCCATTGATTGCGAGGGCGAAGTGCTTGATGTCCTGGTTCAATCGCGACGCAACAAGAAGGCTGCGCTGAAGTTGATGCGCAAGCTTCTTAAGGCACAAGGCTTCGTCCCGACCAAGGTGGTGACGGACAAGCTGCCCTCGTATCGTGCTGCGCTCGAAACTCTCGGGATGAAGCGCATTCACATCACTGGCGGGCGCAGTAACAATCGGGCCGAGAATTCTCACTTGCCGATCCGCCAACGAGAACGGCGCATGCAATGTTTCAAATCCGCCGGTTCAGCGCAGAGATTCCTTTCGACACACGCCGCCATCTACAACACCTTCAACGTCCAGCGCCATCTCATCTCACGTCGAACACTTCGGCAGTTTCGCTCTGCAGCGATGGAGAGATGGCAAGAGGTGACGGCGGCGGCGTGAAATCAGGTAGTCTTAGATCTTCTGCAACCGAGCCATGTTTATGTGACAAGGCCCGGTTTCGTTCCCCTCGACGCTCAGGGCCAATCGCGACATTGCTTCTCCTGATGAAGCGCGTTTGAGGGCTGCTGCGATCCTGCGGGATTGCGATCGAATTTCTGAGAAGACGAACGCCCCCATCAGCTCAACGTGATCAAGCATCGCCACCATGCGATTTTTGCTGATCGTAAATTCCGATCAAAAGATCGGCGTAGTTCGATTTGAAGCATCAACCGATCTCTCCAATTTCTCGATCATAGCCTTAGTTGGCGGAGCGACTGAAAAGGAGGAATTCGGCATGAACTATCAACTTGGAAGCAAGTATTCCCGTGCGATTGCCGCGCTGATGTCGCGAAAAGAACAAATACAGATGCAAATCAACACGGAAATGAAGAGCCGGATTCCCTGCTCGGTCACGCTGGCGCGGTTAAAAAAGGTGAAGCTCTGGACGAAAGACCGGATCGCATCTTTGCAAAATAATAGCCGACGCAACGGTTCCGCCATTGCAGATTGAGGCCAATCAAGAGATCGACTTGGCCAGACGACAGATGCGCTACCCTGGTGGCAAGGGCCAGCAGGACGCAAACAAGGAGTTCCCATGTTCTTTGGATTTAACGATACGAGGCAGATGACCCAGCTGTTTCACAGTGCAAATATCGATGAGTTGATGGAAGTGGACAGCGAGGGCTCTCGGCGCAAAGTCACGAAGCAAGTCGGTGTCGATCAGCCGTCGGCCGCCGACACAATGCGTACGAACGCCAGATCATCAAGAAAACCGCGCTCGGTCGAAGGGCAGCATTCGGTCGATCATCGTTAGAACGCAGACCTGCAGTAGCCTTTTCGGGAGGATCACGACCGCCCATCGATCGAAAACCATATCGGTAACACGCCAAGAATCGTCATTGTGATAGAGTGCTGCGGATCGGACCGACCTTGGCGTCGGAGTTTTGCCCATCGGCGCGCGCGACGGTGTTGTCATGGTAACGCGTCAGCTCAGTTGATGCCGTATGCTATCAACGTCTGATGAGCAGTTCTTCCTGTCGTCGCCATCGCTTCCCGGCCGCTGTGATCCAGCAAGCGTTCTGGCTCTACTTTCGCTTTCCTCTGAGCCTGCGCGATGTCGAGGATATGTTGTCCCAACACGGCATCGATGTCTCGTATGAAACGGTCCGCCGCTGGTAGTTTAGGTTTGGCTTGGCCTATGCCAGAAAGCTCAGACGCTCGCACCCGCGTGCGGATACGCGTTGGCATCTCGATGAAGTCTTCGTCTCGATCAACGGCAAGAACGTATACCTGTGGCGCGCCGTTGATTGCGAGGGAGAGGTCCCGGACGTGCTGGTGCAATCGCGCCGAAACAAGCGAGTAGCCTTGAAGCTGATGCGGAAACTGCTCAAGTCACAACGCTTCTCGCCAGACGTCGTCATGACAGACAAACTGCCATCATATGGCGCAGCACCGAGCGAACTTGGGATGAGAGCTCGCCACATAACCGGCGGTCGGATCAACAATCGGGCCGAGAATACTCATCTCGCGATACGGCAAAGAGAACGACGGATGCAGCGCTTCAAGTCCGCCGGTTCGGCGCAACGATTCCTCTCCACACATGCAGCGATCTATAACGCCTTCAACGTTCAACGCCATCTGATCTCACGCAGAACAATGCGACAGTTCCGAGCGGCAGCTATGGAGAGGTGGGATGCCATGACTGCTGCAGCGTGAAACATGGCGACGGCGTGCATTTTCGCGCAGCACACGAGTAAACGTGACAATGCCCCTCAAATCGTGCACGCGAAGTTGGCCCAAGCTCGCCCGCTGGCGCCTCCTAAGCCAGGCCCAGAGTTCAGTACCGCACCGCAGCAGAATTGGCTGAAGCGCGTCGGCATTTGACCCATTCGCATCTATCCGGGCTTGCCCTTGGAGAATGGCTACAACGAGCGGTTCAACAGCAGGTTCGCAAAATCATGCCGCTACAGATGAAATGTGCGGCGCTTTGACCTACGTCAAAGCACTCCCAGAACAATCAACGGACTACTCTTGCAAGGCTACGGAGGAATAGAGGCGTGACCCACGAGGCCGACACCCTTAAGGCCGCGCGTCGGATGATTATGCGGTATGGCGACTTAGCCCCACAGGAGGTTGATCTGCGCATAGACGAGCTTCGTGACCGAGGCGAGACGGACGCGATTAATAAGTGGGTCGAGATTAGGAAGGCCGTTAGCGCGTTGTTAGTGAAGAGCTCTGGGAGCTTGAACTAGAATAAATTTGTAAATGTTCGTCAGGGAGGAAATCTTGTTAAAGGAGATGGTAAAACGAGACTATGCTCGTTCTGGGTATCTAACCTATAAAGCAATTTTTGAGCGACTTGACAAAAACGATCAAAAGATATTTCGCGAAGCCGCTCGAGCAAAGTTATATTCCCCGGGGCAGGTGGTTTTCTCACAAGGCCAAGAATGTCTGGGAATATACTTGGTCCAATCGGGATTGATTGGGTTGCGCCGCTTTGATGAGAGCGGCACTTCCGCGCTACTGCGCTTAGCCCAGAGCGGGGAAGCCCTCGGTTACCGCTCCCTCATCAACGGAACCTCGCATAAGAACACCGCTGAAGTGCTCGCGAAGAGCAAGCTTTACTTCATCAACAAATCTGCTTTTCAGTGGCTCGCTCAACGCAATCATTGGATGCGTGATTGTCTACTTTCAATTGTTCTGCGCGACCTCGATCAATCGGAAACAACCTGCGCGGGATTACTGACCTCAAAGTTACGGTCGCGCTTCTTGAGGTTGATGGCAACGTTTAGTGAAAGTCATGGGGAGCTTGACGAGGCTGCCGCTTTCCGGATCGAACTTCCGATACAGCGCAAAGACCTAGCCGATCTTCTGGGAACAAGCCCTGCCGCTTTATCCCGAATAATTGCGGGACTTCAACGAGAGGGTGGCATTCGCTTCATGGGCCGGCAGGTGTTTGTCTCAGATCCATACTTGCTCACGTCTGAGACTACGAGTTGCCTGGATTCTGCCTAAAGGTTTCTGGCGATCCGGGTCGTCACCAACACTGACGGAAGGCCACTCTAAAGTGGTCCTCATCTCTCCAGACTTAACGTTTACGATCGCACGCGCGAACCGTCGTTCAGCCAAAACCGCCCACGCTTGATTGCTTCGTGGAACACCTTCGACCGACGGCCGTAGAGGTGCCGGCTGATGCTTTTCTTGCGACAGTGCTCGGCAATAGCCTCCTCGCCGCGCTGAACCTCCAGCACGGGCGGATCTCCTCGTCGGCAGAAGAATTCCGCTGCGCCATCCCGGCAGCGCCGACAAAACGGTTCGGAAAATCCTACAGCACGGGCGGATCTCCTCGTCAGCAGAAGAATTCCGCTGCGCCATCCCGGCAGCGCCGACAAAACGGTTCGGAAAATCCTACGGGACAAGCACCTAACCGAGGCGTCCAGACATCTCGATTTCGAGGCCACCTTTTCGGGGTGGGTCGCGTGAGACAGTTACTGTCTCGATGAGATGCTGCAGCGCGGAGGCAGCCTCGATATCGCCAAACCGGCGGCAACGCCTGACGACCAGGCCCATTGAAAATTATAGCCACCCAGCCAGCCCGTCACGTCGACGGCTTCACCAATGGCGTAGAGCCCCGGAACACGGCGCGCCTCCATCGTTTTCGACGACAGCTCGGCTGTGTTGATACCACCCGCTGTTACTTCGGCCTTGGCGAAGCCTTCAGTACCCGTCGGCCGGAACGTCAGCTGGGCCAAGGTCTTGGCGGCGCTGTTGAGCTCGGCATCCGCTACATTGCCGAGCTGCTTGATGATGCCGATGCGGATGGCGAGTGCTTCGGCCAGCCGACTGGGAAGTCGCTCCGCAAGAGCCGCTTTCAAGTGAGCGCGCGGCATCCGCCGTTTCGCCGCTCGCAGCATATCGGCAGCGTCCGCCACCAGGGTGAGCGACACGGTCTCGCCGGGTGTCCAATAGGACGAGACCTGGAGGATCGCCGGACCCGAGAGCCCTTTGTGCGTAAAGAGCGCAGCCTCCTTGAAGGCTACGTCGCGCACCCGTGCCACTACCGGGCAGGACACCCCCGAAATCTCTCGGAATAACATCTCCTCCGGGCCAAGGGTAAAAGGCACAAGCGCCGGACGCGGTGTTACGACATCGAGGCCGAAGTGATGTGCGATCTCGTAGGCCTTACCCGTCGCTCCCATCTTTGGGATCGACGGACCGCCTGTCGCGATGACAAGCTGCGGCGCGGTTGCGTTACCCACCCGGAACCGCCCGTCCGCATGGCCGATCTCGCCGATGTCCGTGGAAAGCTGGATCTCCACGCCGCCGCAGCGACACTCGTCGAGCAGCATGGCAACGATCTGTCGTGCGGAACCGTCGCAGAAGAGTTGTCCGAGTGTCTTTTCATGCCACGCGATGCCGTGGCGCTCGACCAGCGAGAGGAAATCCCACTGAGTGTAGCGGCTGAGCGCGGATTTCGCGAAATGCGGGTTCTCAGACAGGTAGCACTCCGGCTCGGTCCACGTGTTGGTGAAGTTACACCGCCCGCCGCCCGAGATCAGTATTTTCTTCCCTGGCTTGTCCGCGTGATCAATGACGAGGACCCGAGCCCCAGCCTTCCCCGCTGTCGCCGCAGCCAAGAGACCTGCTCCGCCCGCGCCGAGGATAATCGCATCGTAGTCCATAGTGACCTTCTACTTCGGAGCAAAAACGGCGCGAAGCTTACGATAGCCTTGATTTCGAACCCGTTGTATTGGGTCGCCCGGTGTGCCGCAATTGTCCGACGAGCGCCCACAATCGGACACCCTCGCACTTGCATTGCGGTGAACGGCCGCGTTTCGGTTCGCGGTGCAGCACTTAAGTCTGCGACCGGTTGGCTGCAGTGGGCCGTTCGCAGACTTAGGATCAAGCGCACAATTGGATACGATAGCGCACGTGCTGCTATTGTGTTTTGAGCCCGAAACGCACTTCCGCCACCAGAGAAATCTATGGCAACCACGCGCGGCGCGTGTCGAACTGGCCGAAGAAGCTTCGCATGCCTCGGAAGCGGCATGCGAACCAGACCAGTCAGTGGGGGCTGGGACACTATGAGGCTGTGTGATGACGCCTGATGTTGGCTGTGGCTACTATGGTCAAAGAGCCGAAACACACATCGCTAAAACGCATCAACCTTTAGGTTTCTTATCATACGATTTTGCTGTCAGAAAATAGGTCAATGCGGCGACGACAAGCGCGATGGAAGCCCCGAAGCCTAGAAGGTCTCGCTCACCATCCCAGCTTACCACCTGTCCAAGAAACAAAACGCCCAAGACGACAATTACAACGGCAACCAACTTGTCCTTGAGGTCATCCAACGTCTTAATCGTAAGCCAGTCGGGCAGCCGCACGTCTTGATCGATAAAGAGTTCGTAGAGGCCAAGAGCCACGATATAGAATACTGTGCCAAGCAGAAAGAGATCCACGATCTCAATGAATTCTATGGCGATAGCCTTGGCACTCTTTCTTGACAACTCCGCTTCGGCGATCGTGTTTGCGACCAACTGGACCGCTTCGAGCCCGCCATAAATGATTAGCGTAGTTGCAGCTAGAAGTGATCCAGCGACAGCCACGATAATCAGGAACCGGCTGGCGCTAAGCGCTCTATTAAACATTAGGCTTCCTCAAATTCATTAAACCGACGGCATGACGTAGTGTTTCAACGAATATTCTTTTCTCGGGAATGCATGGAACGGGCTGAGCGCTCTGGCTCCAAATTCGGAGCTGACCACTCAGCAAGTCTGGGCAGGGCTGTTCAAGCCGACGGGTGGCCTGCCCCCAATCGGCTGATCCAAGTTGAATGTTAGTTCATCGGTGGCCGCGGCGACAACGGTTACATTGCTTCTGTCGCCGGCGGTCGGCATCCGAGCGAGGAGTGCGGGCGGGGCTGGTTGTAGTGCAGGCGCCAACTTTCGATGATGGTCCGCGCCTCCTTCAATGAATAAAGTTTCTCTCCGTTTGGAAACTCATCACCCAGGTGTCTGTCGAAGCTCTCGACATATCCGAAGCGATAAGCGGGAAGCCAGTAACGCGGCCGCTTAAATCTGCTATCATTGCGACCGATTGTGATGGGCACCGTGGCAGCAGCTCAGAAGCATTTTCGCCAATTGGACTATAACATGCGTGAAGTTTTTTGGCGCCAGGCGCGTCTTGAAGATGCGACCGTTCTTGCCGAGCTGGTCAACTACGCTGGCGAGGGCCTACCACTATATCTCTGGAGCCGTTTAGCCGAGAAGGACGAAACACCATGGGAAGTAGGGCGTAAGCGGGCCGCACGTGAGACGGGAAGCTTCTCCTATCGGAATGCAACGATTATTGAACATTCGGGCCGCGCTGCAGGTAGCCTCATCGGTTACAGTATCCCTGAACAGCCAGAGCCAGTTTCAGATGAGATGCCTCCCATGTTCGTGCCACTGCACGAACTCGAGAACCTGGCGCCGGGTACTTGGTACGTTAATGTCTTGGCCGTCTTACCGGAGTATCGGGGCCGAGGACTTGGCTCGGAACTTCTGCTGGTCGCGGAAAGAACGGGTCTGGAGATTGGCGCGCGTGGTATCAGCGTGATTGTCTCGGACGCAAATGTCGGCGCGCGCCAACTCTACGAGCGGCATGGCTACCACGAGGCGGAACGGCGCCCGATGGTCAAGGAGGACTGGGTCAACTCTGGCAAACACTGGGTCCTATTGACGAAGCTATTCTAGTGGGTGGACGCAAAATTCCGATAGCCAGGAACCTGGATTGCCAATCGCACGCTGACGAGGATTGAGAATGGCAAACTGCGGACATCAGACCTCGCAGGGCGACGCTCCCACAGTGGATGCCGAGTTATAGATCACGCCGACTTGCCGGGCTCCCAGACGCCCTCTCGGAACGCTCGGGGCCGTCTGGTGACCGGTCCCTAAGGCTGTTCCCGCGCTGCGCTGGTTTCAGTTCGTCACTGGTGCGCGCAGGATATGAACGCGGTCGTCGTGGCGGTTGCTCTCGATCCAGGCCGGCATCTCGCCCGGCGCCAGGTGCAGCTCGACCTCACCCAGGAGCCTCAAGATATCTTCATCAGAATATCGCTTCCGAGCCATCCCAGCATCCTTAGACACCAACTAAAATGATGGAACAGTTTAAAGGGGCCAGGACAATAGGACGGCTTCGCCCGAGAATGCCCGCAGCTCATCGGCTCCAACGCCGTGGCAACTACCGGAGAAATCCAGTGATGTGCCGCCGGCAGACAACAGCCGCATACCTAGACCGAACTTACCGCGCACCCGTGCGCCGCCTGCAAGCGTCGCAGCGACGAGCGCAGTCCCGCTATGCTCAAATTTCCATAGGCCTTCGAGAGAGGGCATAAGGCTCCACAATCGTTCCGACTTGCGTCATCATGGCTGGAGAGGGCGCAGGCTCTCCGCCCCAACATTCAATGTTGCCGCCTGGCCCATCAGACTGAGCAGGACAACAATACGGTCCTTTTCTCGGAGCGCCAGGATGTCTCCAACGAGGCCGTCGAGCGGACCGCCTTGGAGGCTCACTGACTGGCCTACGCGAAACCTCGCCGAAGGCTTGAGGATGACACCATCGACTTCTCTAGACCGCAGACCATCAATGAAGTGGTCAGCAATTAGCCCGGGCATTTCACCCTGAAGCACAATCGACCGGACACCAAAGGTAGACTGGACACGCCGCCACTTGCCTTTCGTGGAGGCATAGTTGACGAAGATGTAGGAGGGAAACATCGGCCGGTTCGCGTCATAGGCCCGGCGGGCGTGACGAATGCGCTTAACAACCATAGGGCAGTAGCAACCAAACCCTTGGCGCCTGAGATTTACGAGGGCGTATGTTTCTTTGTGCGGTTGCGTGTTCACCACCAACCAGTTGTCCGTCTGATCCAGCTCACAATTTTCCAACGAACGCCTCCGAACTCTTAAAGTCGAGAACACGCGTCGCGTAGATCCCATACCGACGCAAGCCGTGGGGAACATAACTCCGCTCCCGCACAAAATATAGGTCGCCCCAAAGAGCGCAAACGCTCGGCCTGTGGACCGGCGTGCGGCGGCCCCTCGCTAAGATCGCGCTGGCCTTCCTGAATACTGCTGAATCATTCGTGTCTAACTCTCTTGGGCGCATCAACTTCTTCTATCTGGTTGTTTTCGTCACGGCAGCAGATCCTGCGCCGTGTCACCTGCCTTCTGCAGCCGCAAGTCGTCGAACCAAATTTCGCCAAATATAAGCTCTTCAGAAGCGCTGCGGGCGTGGTGGAACAACCGCAATTCTTGCGCGCGGCAAGTGTCGATATTTGGAACAACAGCTTCAAATGAAAACGGCGCCCAGGTTGCGGATTGACCAAACAACATTTCGGATTGTCCCAGAGCGTCCCCCGTCACCTTCATGCACCGTAATTGCCATCGAAAGCCCCGTCGGCCCTTGAGCAAGCCTTTGATCAAGCCAGAGATCCGATATGTTCCTGGGGCGAGCATCAAGACTTGGCGGACTTCACCAAATTTGATGCGTCCACCCCCAAGACTAAGGTGCAGCGCCTTATTGTCTGGCTTGTCCGATTTCGCGTGAGGCTCAATTCTGGCGTATCGCCGGTTCGTGATGATCCAATTGAAGGGCAGACCGCTCGGTGCTTCGTCAAATCCCGCGTTGGTAAGCAGACCAAGGTTCGTAAGTTTCTTCGCCGGCAAGTGCTGAAGCCACGCACTGTAGGCCAGCTCCGCCCGGCCATCGCGCAATAATTTGTCGAGATAGGGTTTGAGTTCGGCATCTGTAACAGGGTGCGGTGTTCCCTTCAGATCCAGCAAGACGAGCAGGGGCGTTTTGGGATCCGGCACCGACTTCGGCAAATTGCGGAAAAAAGTGCCTCGCCACGTTGGGTTGGTGGCGAGCATTTCGGCAAGCAAGCCGCGGCTCTCCCGATCCGTCGCAAGTTGGCCAAGATAGCTCATAATAAGGGGCGCAAGCCGGCCCTTGGTTCGTAGTATAACGTCGGCGTAGTTGAGGACGGCCGGGATATCTTTCTTTTGAAAGCTGTCGTTGAGGAGCCAGAATGCCGCCGTCGTCTCGCGTCGGGAACGATGGAATGCCGCTAGCATGTACTTTCGAACGGTTTCTTCTTCCTCGGAAACCTCAGCAAGGAGGCGATGGGCGCGCGCGCTTAGAGGCGCCTGCTTCAGGATTTGGGTCGCAAGGATGCGAATTTCAGTGCGAAGCGCCTCTCGGTCAACGGCGCTGGTTTCACCATCCGGCACGATGCTTGGGGCTGCGTAGCGCCCCGCTGCCGTCGTCTCAGATGTCGCTTTACTTAGCTTCTGTTCCTTGGCCAGCTCCGTTGAGATGAGCTCCACCAAGCGTCTTCTTTGGCTTTCGGCGAGCGCGAGCAGGACCGCCGGATGCTCGGGAGCTAGGCGCGAGGCGAGTTCGGAGTTCGTCTTCGCCCAGACGAGCGGAAGGCTTTTTGTCAGCACCAGCCACAGCAACAGGCAGCCGAAAACACCGAAGACACTGAACAAAACGGGACGCGACCAAACGCTGCCGTATGCCTTCACAAAAGAGTGCCGACGCGAAGTCCCGTGCGCCACAACTTCGGGCTTCATCCGCGCCTCCAAAGCAGCCGCGCAATTCGAATAAGCAGGGGATCGTATCTTCTTGCTCGTAGTCTCGGCCGAGACGTCGAGCGAGTGAGACGCATGCTTGAGGCTCTACTCTTTTTTACCCGCGCCGTCGCACGGCCCGTTGGGCCAAGCTTAATGACTGCGACCGCGGTCCGACCCGAACCCCCAGTGCATTCTCGGCGCGCGATCCGTTGATCGTAAGCTGAGCGCCTGTCACCCGTTTTGAGATCATCCCAAGCCGCGGCGATACGAGAAGCAAACACACTCCGATCGACGTCGGCGGCCGAGCGGTGCTGCTCTACAGTGTCCGGGTGGAGCCACTTCATTAGCAAGACCATGTGCCGCCGAAGCGCCGCCTGAGGATCCTCAGCCCGGGCTCCCAAAACACGGTAGCTGTTGTCCGACTGGCTCAGCAAACACTGCTCGATGAAAAAGCCTGCCGCCCGACGCAGGGCCTTGTCGCTGCGCCCCGTAATGCGACGCGCCTCGGATGCAGCATCATTTTCGCCTGCGGCCACTTCAAGCAGAAATGTCATACCGCTGGGCAACGGCTGATGCGAAGCCGTCCGCGCCTGCGCGGGGCGCGTGACTAAGGCAAGGGCCGCTTGGAGTGCCGCGGGCTCGCGCATGCTTAACTCGCCTTGGCCGTGACCAGTTGCGGCTCTCCTTGAGGGTCGGACGTCTGCGTGAGTTGTTCGCCATAGGCGTATTGTGCGTACCCGTAGTCGTAGCCGTACCCGGAGGCTCTGCCGTCGAACTTTGTCAGCACGACGCCAAGCGGCGTCACACGCGCCAACTCTAGTCGCTTCAAGGCGGTGCGGATCATGCCCTTTTGCGGACCTCCAGCCTCCACCACAAAAATCGAAGCCGAGGCCGCCGTAGTAAGCAATTGGGCATCCGCAAGCCCAAGCAGTGGGGGTGCATCGACGACGATCAAGTCAAAGACCTCTAGTCCCACAGTGATGAGTGAGTACATGCGCGAGCCCGCGAGAAGGTCCGCAGCATTGGGTGGCAGCGGCCCCGACGTCATCAAGGCGAGGTTAGGTTGATCCGTCTCCTGGATCACTTCAGGGGGGGTCAGCGATCCAGTCAGATAGTTCGACAAGCCGACGGAATTGTCCCCACCTAACCTCGTGTGGAGCGTGGGCTTTCTGAGGTCGGCATCAACCAGCAGGACCTTCAGGCCCACTTTGGCAAAGTGCCGAGCAAGCGCAACGGAGGTGCTGGATTTACCCTCCGCAGGCCCGGAACTGGTGAGCGCAATAGAACGCGGCAGCCCCGCGTCGGTTGAAAACTGCAGTGCCGTTGCCAACGAGCGATAAGCCTCCGCGCACGCCGATTGCGGATTGGCAAGATCGTTGTCGAATTGCTCCGGCGAGCGCGCCTTTGGGATGATCCCAAGCGTGGCCAAGCCAGTGAACTCCTCGAGCTCGTCCGGAGCGCGAATTCGATTGTCCAGAATTTCCATCAAAAAGGCAACGCCGAAGCCCGCTCCCAGCCCCAAGGCCAGCGCAAGCATCAGCGCGCGCGACAGGCGCGGCGTCGACGGCGCGCCGGGGACAGTGGCCCGATCGACGACGAAAACATTATTCGTCCCGACACCCGCGGCAATGTCGACCTGCTTATATCTTTGAAGGAGGTCGTCGTAGATTTTGCGGTTGCTTGCAACCTCGCGCTTGAGAATGTTGTGCTGCACGCTGCGCCTTTGCAAGGCGAGCACTTCGCCGCGCAAGTCCTCAATCCGCTTGCTCATCTCGAGCTCTTGATCGCGCGAAGATTCATAAGCCGCCTTGAGCGACGCGCGAATGCTTTTGACTTCGGTCTCAAGTTGGTGGTCGATCTCTTTTATCTTGTTTGAGATCTGCACCATCGTTGGATAACTTGGCTTAAAGATTTCGAGCTTTTCCTCGTAGTCGCGTGTCAATTCATTGCGCCGCGCGCGCAGGCCGTCGACAACACGATTGGAGAGCACTTGCGGGAGGTCGATCCCCTTCGCCTCCTCCAGCTGTCGCCACGCCTGCTCGTTCTTAATCCGCTCGGAGATCAGCGTACCCAAGGCGGCATTCGCAGCCGAGAGGTTATTTTCGGCGATGGAACTCTTTTCATTGACGGCGACGATCTGCTCGCGTTCGGCGAAGGCGAGCATCTCCTGCTCTGATGCTCCAAGGCGGATCTTCAATTGCTTCAGCTGGTCTTGAAGAAACGTCTTCGCGTAGCCGGTCGCCTCGAAGCGCTTATCCAAATTCCAGTTAATGAAGGCGTCCCCGTAGGCATTGGCGATCCTCTGAGCGCGGACGGGGTTGGCGTCGAGGTAGCTGATGTCGACGAGGCGGGTGCCCGCCACCGGACGAATTGAGACATTGCCGAGGACCTGATACGTCGCCGCAAGCCGGAGATCGGCCTGCGTCGGCTCAGGTCCCTCGTCCGCCGGCCCCAAGACAAATTCTCGCACCATACCCACGAGGGAGGGGCCGCTCTTCAAAAAGCTGGCATCCGCATCCAATTGCAGCGCCGTCACGACGCGCTCAGCCAGCGCCTGGCCTTCCAGGAGCTCGTACTGGGTTTGCAGAAAGTCGTAGTCGTAGCCGCCCGACTCTGGAAGCGCCACGTCCGCGCCCTCGACGATCTTCGCAGACGTTCGCTCAATTTGGAGGCGGGCCGTTGCCGAGTACTTCGGGGTCTTCATCAGTGTTGCGACGCCGCCGAGTATGAGGCAGGCGACGGCAATACCCGAAATGAGCCACTTCCGCTTGAGAACCAAGCGGATGTAGTACTGAAGCGTCGCCGCGAGGTCATCCCCCTCATCGGCGATGCCGTCTTGATATTCGAGTGAACCGTAGGAGTTCTGACCTCGTCGCACTGCGCCGACATCATTCAAGGGGACTAGCCGACGGTGATGATCATCAGGCGGGCTAGGATTGTTATTTGCGTCCTGCATTGCGGCACGCACCCTCTTTTTACGACTCTGTTAGATCGATCTTTATTCAACTTCAAAGCAGCAGGAAGAAGCTCGCGAGCGGCACAATCTTCAAGACATTGTTGAAGGCCTCTTTTGTAGCAGACGTACCCACGACTACCACATCACCGGCACTAAGCTGTGGGTCCGTTGACGCTCCGTTGTGGATCTCTTCAATGTTGAAGCGCGCGGCGGCGCGTTTGCCGTTCTCTGTTCGAAAAACCAAAACCTGTGTATCAGAGTTCTTGTCCAACCCCTGCGCCGTGGCGATCGCCTGCATCAGCGTCATTCGCCCTTGGATGGGGTAGACGCCAGCTTTTTTGACAGCCCCCTGGATTGTTATCCGTTGGCTGTTATATTCCTTCACGAAAACAGTGACTTGCGGGTTCTGCAGGTATTTGGAGCCCCACTCTCGCGTCAGATCTTGTTCAAGCTCGCGAGCGGTGTGCCCCGCAGCAGCCCTTTCACCGATAAGCGGCAGGTTGATCGTCCCAACGCTCGAGACCTGCAAAGACTTGGACAGCTCCGGAACCTTAAAGACGGAGATATCTAAAACGTCCATCGGCCCAATCTTGTAGGCCGCGCTCTTGGGGTCTGAGACTGCCGTTATGTCCGCTGCCACCTTCTTAAGGCGCGCGGTTGCGTCGGCGTCAGCGGGCATCGCCGCACTGCCAATCGAGCCCGTCGAGATGGGGGCTCCGACGACAGGCGTCTGAGCTGTTGGGGTCGCGGCAACGCTCCCCCCTGCGTCCTCACCAAGGACTGCCGCGTCCTTACCGAGGTTGGCTGACGCCAAGTTCATCTCATCCAGTGAGGAGACGCTGCAGCCGCCGAGCCACGCCGCCGCGACCATCATCGCCACAAGTTTGTGCTTTCCCATCCCGTCCCCCAATGTCATTCGGTCTCGCCGAACCCTCAGGCGCTGGCAGTTCTCCCGGCGCCTTATTCTCTAAAACACCCCGCGGCCGCGTCACCACCAGGTGATGCGCCTCTTCACACCCAACAAGCTTCTCCGCAGCCTGACGTCCCTCCGCAAGGTCTGGTGGCCGCCGCGTGAGATCATGCGCGTCCGACGCCAGGACATGCACGCAACCCTCAGCCAGCATTCGCTCCGCCCAGTAGCGCGCGCGCCGCCCGAAGCGACCCGTGAGAGAACCCGAAGTCACTTGCATCCACACGCCGCGGGCAACCAGTGACTGCATCACAGTGTATTTGTTCTCAATCCACCTCAGGCGCTCCGGATGCGTGAGAATGGGGACATACTCAGCAAGGAGTAAGCCGAAAAAGAGCTCCTCGAGCCGCGCCGGTGCCACGTGGTGCGGCGGCTCAACCAACACGTAGCGTGTATCCGCAAGGCTCAAAAGGTGGCCGCTCTGTAGGCCTCCGACAAACTCTGGCGTTATGTGATTATCGGCACCGGTGACGACTTGCAGCGGGACCCCCGCATCATCAAGACGCAATTGCAGGTCACTCACGGCGCTCCGGATTTGCGGTCCTCGATTATCGTAAAGGCCCGGCAGAATGTGCGGCGTACACGCCATCGTAACAACGCCCTGCGCGGCAGCCTCTTTGGCCATTCCCAGAGCCACGTCGAGGCTCCCTGCCCCGTCGTCGATGCCCGGCAGTAGATGACTGTGCAAATCGTACATGACTGACCCGCTCCCCACATCACGACAATATAAAGCTCACAAAACGATTACAGACCGCACTGCAATTCCCCGCGCCTCTGATGGGGCTCGATGATGCAACGCGTGTCACCGCTACGCACTCGGAACTTAAGAACCGTAATTCGAGGATCTTTGGTGAGACAGCGAACGGGTGTCACCACGAAACTCGCGTTTCCACTTTCAATTGTGTGTAGAAAAAGGCGGGCAAGCCTCCTCACGCCCGATTTTAGGCTGGCCTAGGCGCAACGTGTTGCTGCGGAGCAACGCCGCAGCTCTGACCGGAGTAACGGGATATCTGCGCGTTGACCAATCATCGGAACACACCTAGCGCTAACATTAGGCGATCCACCAATAAGTTGCATAGTCCCATCCGTAGTTTGGTCGCGTGTCTAAAGGCTCGACGCAGGAACCAACATAGAGGGGATCGATGCGCATTCTCAGAGGCCTACTTGTCACTTTGATGGTGTCGAGTTTCGCCGGCGCAGCACACGCGGGCGTTGTCTCGGCCCTCTCGGGTCAAGCCTCAGCCATAACGGCCGAAGGCTTCGAGGGGATAGACATTGGCACGCAATTGCAGCCGGGAAGTCGGGTTCTTGTTTCCGAAGGGAGCGCGGTGACCATCACCTTTTCTGCTGATTGCGAGATCACGGTCCACCACGGGGAAACCTATCGGGTTCCCGAAGACCCCCGCTGCGAAGCAGCCCCCCACGAAGAGACCGGGCCGCCACAGGTTAACCAGCTCGGCTTCGAGACCATTGCGATCGGGCTTGCAGGCGTCGGGTTGGTAACCGGCATCGTCATAATGGCTGCCCAGTCTGGCGGAGGCGACGACACGCCGCCGGTGAGCCGTTGATTTGGCCGAAGGGAACGGCCGCTGAGGCAATTCCCACGAGAGCTCACATCGTGGCGCTCCCGAAAGCCGACGCACTCGCAGTCGGCCGATGCCGACATCCTCGTTTTGGCGGTCACTTCCACGGCAAGCTTGTAGTTTCGACGAGCATTCTCTGATACGTGCACAGACTTGCCGGCAACTTTTTACCTGAAAGGCGCTTTCGTGTCTCTAAGTCGTTGCACTTCTGCCGCGCCTCCCAATTGCGGCCACAAAAGAGCCTGGGAGCGTTGACCGAATCAAGATGTACTCTTAAGCGCTATTGTTGCTTGGCCGGAGTTGCTGCCACGTCGCAGCTGAACTTTGGGCCACAGTTTTTACCGGGGGGTACTTGAGATGGTTTTACGAGCTTTATTGACGGCAGTCTTGGCCGTAAGCCTTGCAGCCGCAGCACAGGCCGCGAGCGTCGCATCGATTGAGGGTCAAGGCTCGGTGAACCGGGGCGACGGCTTCAGGCCAGTCAACGTTGGCGCGGAGTTGCAGGCTGGTGATCGTGTTCTAGCTTCACAAGGAAGCAGTGTCACGATCTCGTTTTCTCCCTCCTGCGAGATCACAGTGCGCGCCGGAGAGAGCTACAGAATTCCTGCCGATCCAGGCTGCGAAGCTGCGGCCTATAATGGGCAAGGAGAGTTTACACAGGGGCAGCTACTGGGGATTGGGCTTGTCGGCGCCGGCGCGGCGATCGGTATCGGTGCTATCATCGCGAATGCATCTGGTGATAACGACGGGGCGCCAGTAGGTAAAAAGAAGTCAAACGGCAATAATGACAACGGCGCGCAGTGCGATAGTGACTGGGACAATGATGCTTGCCCGGTGAGCTACTGACCCAGCAGGGTATTTGATTGATTAAAGCTGTTTTCTCACTGTTCAGTCTGACGAGCGTCGTATTAGTTATCTCCCTTGCTTTGGGCGGTGGGACGCGCGCAGGATATTTTGGCGACGTAGTTGCTCAACTCGTCGCCATACCTCTGCTTCTCCTAGCGCTTTGGGGGCACCTTCGCCAGAGCCAACAAACGGGGTCTCGGCTTGGCTGGGAGTGGGTTTTTGTCTTTGGCCTGATCTTGGTATTTTTCATCCAGCTCGTGCCGCTTCCGCCTGCACTATGGTCCATACTCAGTGCCGCTCCTGTGGGGCTTGGTGCTGCTGGTGAGACCCCCATCAGTCCCGCGTGGCGGACCCTCTCTCTGACTCCCCACGCAACCTGGGCTGCGGCAGCCTCCTTGATACCACCGCTTGCAATTTTCTCGGCCGTCACACAACTCGACCGGGCTTCGCGATTGCGTCTCAATGACGTTATCGTCGTCTTCGGCGCTCTAAGCTGCGTGATTGGTTTGATGCAGGTCGCTCAGGGGCCTGTCAGTTGGCTGCGACTTTTCCAGTTTACCAATTCCTCGGAGGCCGTGGGCTTTTTCGCAAATCGGAACCACTTCGCCGCCCTTCTCTACGTGACGCTCGTGCTTGCGACCGTTTGGCTCGTCCCCGGCGTCAAGGCCTCCGTGCAACCAGGCGCCTTGAATACCACTGCGATCTTTTGGCTTCTCGCCGTCGTCGCAGTCTTTGTGGCTGTGACAGCGGGCCTGGCCATGGCCCGCTCCCGCACCGGGGTTTTTCTTGCAATTGCGGCGCTCGTCGGAGTGGCGCTCATCGTTTTGGCAGACCAGGGCGGATCAAGGGTCGACGGGAACGCACAGGCCGCGCCATCCCGCAGGATCACCGTAGCAATCGTAGGATTTGCTGGGTTATTCGCGGCGCTTTTTGGATTGCAGCGCACTCTCTCCCGCTTCGATACCGACCCGTTTGAAGATTTGCGGTTCCCGTTATTCAACACCACGCTCGAGGCGGCGCTCGAAAGTCTTCCCTTTGGCACCGGCTTCGGATCGTTTGTCCGCATTTACGCGATCAATGAGAAATCACAAGATATCCTCACGAATTACGCCAACCGCGCACACAACGATTTCGCTGAAGTCTTGCTCGAAGCTGGCGTTCTGGGTGCCCTGCTGATGCTGGCGTTCGCCATTTGGTATGCGCGCGCATCGCTTCTGGCTTGGTTCGGACCGCGCTCCGATAACATGCCAGACGACACCACCCTGCGTCGCGCCGCGACAGTTGCAGTAGCCCTGCTGCTAGCCCACTCGCTCGTTGATTACCCGCTACGCACGACCGCACTTTCGGTGGTGTTTGCCTTCTGCGCGGCCACTTTAGTGCCGCCGCGTTTGCAACAGGCCGGGGCGGCCGCGATCGTGCGTGACGACATCTCCGCAGGCCCAGAGCCCGCAGGACGCTTGCACGAGATTGCAGCCGCAAAAGCCCAAACACGCGCGGAAGTGAAGCACAATAGTGCAGCGCAAACTCAAAGCGCCTCCCCAAGGCCGGCGCCGAACCCGGACAACGCACCCCAGAGAGCGCGCAAGCGCTGGGGCGAGGACATCGACTGGCCGGAAGCCTGGATAAAGCCCGACCGTGGCGATAAGAATTCCCGGTGAGTTATTTGTTGATAACGGTAATTGTCAGCCGATGATTCGCATTATCCCTTGTTTCGGTCACACGTCATTTCTAATGATGCCTCAAGCGTCTCTTGTGCGACGCAACATAGCTGTGGCCGATGGGGGGCATCGTGCGGTCTGCTGGGACACTGACACTCGATATTTTATTGATTGTGCTAGCGATAATCATCGCGAGTACTCTGCGCGATAATTTCGAGCCGTCTCAAGTGCGCCTGCTCGGTTTAATACCCTACGCCGCGGCGACCGCCCTTTTAGCAGTCGTCCTCATTCCACTGTTTGGCCTCGAAAAGACGGTCTGGAGGCTTTCGTCCCTTCCCGATTACCTGCGCGTACTCGCAGCGATCACAGCAGTTGTCATCGGCGCCGTCGCAGTCACCTTTCTCTACAACCGCCTCGACGGCGTTCCTCGTTCACTGCCTCTGCTACACGGCTTGGTCGCTGTCGGCTTGTTGGTTGGAGGACGCATATTCGCGCGCGCCCATTACCAAGCCCGTAAAGCGCGCCAAGCGACACAGACGCCGCTTCGCATTAGCCATAATAGCACCGAGGAGAACGTGCTCGTCGTGGGCATGTCTGGCGTCGCTGAAGCCTACGTTCGCGCTGTTACCGAATTTGCCCCCCACCGATTTAAAGTCGCTGGTCTCGTGGCACGCAAAGAGCGCCACATTGGCCGCCGCGTTGGTGCCAACAAAGTGCTCGGGGTTGCCGATAACGTCTGCGAGATCCTTGGTGACCTGCAAGTACACGGCATCACCGTAGATCGCATTGTTGTCGCCGAGCCCTTCGCGTCGCTGTCCACCAAGGCCCAATTCACCCTCTTGGAGTTAGAGCGATCGGGCGCGGTTGAGCTGCAGTGTTTGATTGAACAATTGGGCTTAGTTGACACTACAGCATCCCGCAGCCCCGAAGAGGTCGAGGCGAGCCTTGGCGCGCCACCACAAGTCCGCTTCGAAATTCGATCCGGTTCCATAAAGAAGAACGCGGCACGACCTTACTGGACACTGAAGCGCGTCATAGACTGCGGCGCGGCTTTGGTCCTCCTGATCATTGCGACACCTCTGATAATTATCGCCGGAGTTTTGTTGGCGGCTACGGTTGGATCCCCAGTCGTGTTCTGGCAGCAGCGACCTGGATTGGGCGGTCGTCCATTTCGGCTTTACAAATTCCGCACCATGGCGGCAGCTCACGCCCCAGATGGTCGGCTACTCACCGACGAGGAGCGCACGTTCGCACTTGGCACCTTCTTGCGACGCACGCGCCTCGATGAATTGCCGCAGCTCTTCAATATCCTTCGCGGCGACATGTCCTTTGTGGGGCCGCGCCCGCTCCTGCTGCGTGATCAATCTCCAGCCGACAGCGCCAGGCTCCTGGTGCGTCCAGGATTGACAGGCTGGGCGCAGGTCGTCGGTGGGCGCGCCATATCAGCCGACGACAAGGCCGCACTCGACGTCTGGTACGTCAAGCACGCGAGCCTCTCGCTCGATCTCAGCATTCTCCTGCGCACCATTCCAATTATCCTCTTCGGTGAAACCATCTCTCAAGGGCTGATTGCGAAGGCTTGGCGAGACCTTGGGAGCGCCGGCGTCCTGAAGAATAGTGACACCACACCACCGGGGCGGGCTCCGCCGGATGGTGACAACAAACGCATGCCCTCAGCCGCTTGAGGATTGGCACGCCGTGGCGCCGGCCTTGCTGTCGGCAATCGCGTCACAAAAATTTCGCCGCACCAGGCGGTTGTTTTAAGTCGCCCGTCGAAAAACTTCCGGCGGGCAGCAAGTTCAAAATTGAATTTCTTCGGGGGAAGCCTTTCACCCGGAGTGCGGTAGCTATGATCAAAAAAATCGCGAGCAGGTTTCGTCAGGCATGACTTTTTGCAGACCGAACACGCTGCATCCTGCTGAGGCGTCTCGGCAACCTTTTGGGGTGCGACCCGCAGGGTCGAGCCCGGACGAACCAAGCCGCAAGATAGTTTGTTTAAACTCGCCAAGAATGATCCAGCACGGGCCGCGACCGAAAGCGGCCAAAAACGGATGATCCTACCCTTAATACACACCGCTACGACCGGCGCAGTGGCCGTGACGATCGTCACCTTCGCCCTTCTCTACCAACCCTCGTTTTCGGGGCCTTGGGAGGGCGCGAATTCCGACCTCCTTCAGCACGCCTGCGCCTTCGGCCTTCTGACGCTCCTCATTTTGACGGCGAGCAAACGTACGCTCCTCGCAATCGCCGGCGTCATGACGTTTGCCACCGCTCTGGAGGCCGCCCAGTGGATGGTGCCAGCTCGCACAGTCAGCCTCGCCGATCTTGGCGCCAGCGCGCTTGGGATCGCGCTCGCGTGGTGCCTCATCATTTTGACGAGGGCGTTCGTCGCAAGGCTGCGACCAAGCCCGCAACCTAACACTGAGCGTCAGGCCTCGGGGGCATAGCGCGCCCCGTGATCAGGGAGACGGGTTATGAGCTTGCTCAAGTTCACGAGGCGGCTCGACAAAGGCAGGGCCGCGGGAAGCGTGCGCTTATCAAGTTGTGGCGGCGCTCAATTATATGCCAGCAGGCGCCCGCGCACTGCGAACTTAGCCTACCAGCACTCACCGGGAACGCTTCGCGCAGGTTTCAAATTTATCGAGCGTGCTCGATAATTCTGAATGTTTTTCGCTCACGGGACGCACCGCCGGCCACTGGGCCGGCTGGCCCTCCGCGGGGGCGGCACCCGTGCCGGACCGCAGTCGCGGCCTTGAGTACTGAAACCTACGCGAAGCGTTGCCGGCGAGTGGGAGAAGGAGGGGGTTGGCGTCGCTCGATAAGTCTGAGGAGCTTTGTGCTGATTGGCCGTACCGCCATAGATCAATGGCATCCCAAAACGGCAAGCGATAGCGAGTAACGGGGCAATTTGTGAATATATCTTACGCACCTGAACAGACTGGTATAGCCAGATTAGCAATTCGCAGCACCGCAGTAACGGCTGCGGCGCAGATATACAAGATCAGCGTCCTACTTATCTCAACTGTAATCCTCGCGCGGTTGCTTTCCCCATCTGATTTCGGTCTTGTAGCAATGGCGACAATGATGACGGGCCTTCTAGCTCGTTTTAAAGACGGCGGTCTTTCATTAGCGACGATACAACATCCAGACATCACTCACGGACAGCTATCGAATCTGTTCTGGATTAATGTTGCCATGGGTTGTGCCCTCACCCTAATTTGTGTCGCGCTTGCCCCGTTTATGTCTTACCTTTTCACAGAACCGCGCGTCGGCTCAATCACACAATTACTTTCCATCGGCTTTTTGATAAGCGCTATCTCAATACAGCACGACGCACTTATACGGCGCCAAATGAGGTTCCACGCGCTCGCCATGATAGAGTGCGCAGCCTTGACAATCGGTACAGTCACTGGTGCTGCCTGCGCACTTTCTGGAGCTGAATATTGGTCACTCGTCGCAATGCCGCTAACAACTGCACTGGCTCAGAGTTTGCTGACTTGGTTTGCCAGCGATTGGCGCCCATCACTATTTAAGACAGGAACAGGCGTTTGGCCCTTATTGGCCTTTGGCCTAAACTTCAGCGCTGCAAATTTCGTCGGATACCTTGCTGGCAACATGACACAGTTCATCATTGGACTGATAGGAGGCTCCCAGCAACTTGGCTACTTTAATCGCGCCTCTTTTTTAGCGACCAACGTCCCATCAGTAATGACGGGTCCGTTAGTAATAGTAGCACAGCCGGCATTAGCGCGGGTAGCAAGCGAACCTGAACGCTTTCGGCGAGCCGCGCTCACGCTTCTACGTAATTTAGGCCTTATTACAATATACGTCACGACGACATTGGCTGTACTAGCTGATTGGATAATATTGGTCCTTCTGGGAACGGGCTGGGAAGCAACCGTGCCGATGTTTCGGGCTTTGGCTGTATTCGCCCTTGTCGAACCAACGGCCGCGCTGGTATTGAAGATACTGCTCTCCGCAGGTCACGCTAAAGCAGTTTTTCATTGGAAGTTATTAGAATTTGCCATTGTTGCGCTGTCATTGCTGATTGGTTCAGCCTGGGGCGTCATGGGAATAATTATTGGCTACTCACTCTCTGGTCTCCTAGTAAGGCTTCCTCTCCTTCTCATTCATGCCAGCCGCTTCCTCTCCATCTCTGTTGTCGATTTCGCAAAGGCGATAATGCCTTCGATACTTTCTGCACTGATTTTATCTTTAGTCCTTATCAGCCTTCGCCACCTCGTGGATGTTGGCAACGCGGTAACGGGCCTCCTAATCTTTGCTCCCCTGTCTATCATTATCTACGGAACTCTTGTGTTCATCACAAAACAAAGCAGGCTCGATGCCGTTGCCTGCTACAAATTAGCTTTCAAAAACTCAGCAGAAAAAAAATTATAGTTAATTTCGACCATCAAAGCCCCTTGAATAGTATTGCAAAAATACATTGAACACTCACATGAAAAACAAACGAGTGATGATCCTTTCCCTCACCCATGGGGAGTCCGATCTACCGTTCCAGCGGCAATCAATATACGAGCAAACGGGCTGCGACATTGAGCACGTCGAAATAGCAAATCTCCCAAATCTAAGCGCGCATGCCACACTGTATTCCAAACTAATGGCAGCTGCTGAAGAATTCGATGCTTTCGTAAAACTAGACGGTGACATGGTGCTTCGAGAGAAGGACGCGATCGCTCGAATGACCGCTGCCATCTGCCCTAGAACGGATATGCTGACATTCCCTGTTCTAGATTTTGGATCTTTGACACCCATTTATGGTTTGCATGTCTTTTCGCCTCGATGCGAATGGCAGCTCGACGCTCTGCGTGAGCCTAGAGTTGATCCAGCGCCCTCAATGCCTGGTCGCGCTGTGATTATGAAACCGCGATCCTGGTCTCCAGCGTACCACAACTACTTCATGTCAAAGAAACAGGCATTCGCATTCGGCGCCCACCGCGCTTATAAAGCATTTGGGCCCCACAACGAATCCAAGGGGCCAGAAGCAACCCAACTGCGAGTACTTTACAAAGTATGGGCCGCTTTTCTTCAGACTCGCGATCCTATACGCGGCGCCACCATGGTTGCTGCGGAACGCGTGCGGCGCGTGGCGAAAGACTTACAACCCTTTCCTTACAAGGACATAAGCCAGTTTTCTGATGTTTGGACACTTGCAACCAATGGAACCTTCGACGAAATCCAAAGCTATTGTACTCAGTATTGGACCAGCTGGCCGAGTGCCTGGATTGCCTTCAAAGGCATCACAACAGCTCCGAATAAATTGCTCAATCGAGCACGACAGTCGCAACGAGTCTCGTTCGATCGCGAATAAAACTCAGCCGATGCACAACCTGGCGGATAAAGAAAAAATTTCTCGAAATCATACGAGGGCCGTTTCTATTTCATTCCCCCATCGACCACCGCCAATCGGTGGTCCCGGGAGTTTTCAAGAGAGATTTGAGCGGGCCGTTAGAGATAAAGGCTGGAACGTGTTGTACTCAAACGATCAGGCCCGCCCAGACATTGTTTTTGTCGTTGGAGGCACAAAACGACTAATTTGGATATGGCTCTCCAAGCTGCGGGGAGCGAAAATTGTGCATCGACTTGACGGCGTAAGCTGGCAACACCGAAAGGCCTGGCCGGGCGCCGGCCAGTGGATAGCGTGTGAGATACGAAACTTTCTCGTTCGCATCATTCGAAACCATCTATCGGATGCCATAGTCTACCAGAGCCAATTTGTCGCACGCTGGTGGAGCCAGTGGTATGGTGAGACAAAAAAAACGGAGCAGATCATTTATAACGCAGTTGATCTGGGCGTTTTTTCACCAAGGCCCGTAGACACGGATGCCGCTGAAGAAATCATATCCGTAGAAGGTCAATTAAACGCGGTTAGAACGCTTGCTTTTCTAGGTGAGATAACGCGACGCCCAATTCTGGTATATGGTCAGACCAGCGAACCTGAGCGCAAAAAGCTAATTGCTATCAACTCAAACATTCAATTCATGGGAACTGTAAGCAGAGATGAAATACCAAAGGCACTGTCCGGGAAACGAGTATTTCTGAATCTAGAGTTAAACCCCGCCTGTCCAAATTCTGTCATTGAAGCCCTCGCCAGCGGCATACCGGTTGTTGGTTATGATACTGGAAGTCTTCAGGAATTGGTGGGAGACGAAGCTGGTATTATAGTTCCATACGGAGCAGACCCCTGGAGGCTGGAGCCACCAGTCTCTGGCGCTATTAATAAAGCTATCGATGATATCTTTCAGAATTACGATGAGTTTTCTCAGCGTGCCCGCCAAAGAGCGGAGAACCTCTTCAACATCGATCGAATGATTGATCGTTACTTAGACGTCATTGAACAAGCAATGACCTCCAATCGACCTAATTAGCGTGCCACCTTATTCCTCCAAACCACGTCATGCGCTGGGCAAACCTCGTCTTTCGTATCAAAACGTTGGATTGAGAACTTCAATACCCAGCATTTTTCCGACTCTGGTCGCCGTGGCAATCGTAATTATTTGCTTACTTTCGCTTCAGGAGCCTCTAAGCAGTATAGGCATAGTTTCATCGACACTATTTATTATTTGCGTTTTTGCCGTAAGGCTAGCTTTTCTCGAAAAAGGTCGATTTAGCGCGGATCGATTGTTTGCCTACGGCTTGCTGCTGCGCGTAATCATCGTCGCTCTCTTTTTTACATTTCCGCCCACGCAGCAGGTCGTATCACTCAGCTTCAACGATAGTGTGCGTGGCGTAATATTCACGGATGAAGCTTATTACATCCTTGCTGCTCGGAATGCGAATTACAAAGGCCTGTTTGACACGCTATCACTTGCTAATCATTACGATAGAACTACGCTCTATTTTGCACTGATCCAGCAGCTGGTAACCAGCGAACTAATATCAGGACGCCTGGTTCAAGCACTAATAACGGCTATGGCCGCAGTTTATACGTACAAAGCAATCAGGGAAACGACGCCTAAAGAGGTGCACGGACTTGCCTGGGCTGCCTGCGCGTTCACACCTGAACTCATAATGTGGTCCACCGCATACCTGAAAGAGCCATTAATTATATTCGGTGTATCACTACTTCTGTACGCCGTAACGCGAATACAGATGCGCCGCCATAGCCCGCGACACATAATTCTTTTGATTCTTGGCATATTGCTTGTTTGTTACTCACGCCCCGGGATGTTGCTTTTCCTCGCACCGTTATTGGCTTTGCCGTATCTCCCCCGCGACAGGGTAGGAACGAACAGGATATTCGTACTATTGCTGCCCGCATTTATTCTACTAAGCATAATATTTATAAGAAACTTTTCATCCTTGGCCGAGGAGCAGGGGCTGGATCCACAATATTTTGCTAGACAGGAAAAACTCGCTGCGAGTGGAGAATATAGCTATCCTATGCTAGGCTTGGTAACGGCACTCCCATCTGGGCTCCGCGAGATTGGTTATTTCGCACTGCTTATGACGAATCCAGTCATTACGTCGGTCTGGAACATTGTGTCATTTTCAAATTTCTCTTGGTCCACGCTTTCAACAGCTGCTTCTGCGGTTACATGGTGGACGCTTCTTCCTCTTTGGCCTGTTGGAATCTACGCATCGATCAAACAAAGGTCGAACTGGCTGTTGATCGCAGGCTTAGTACTGCTGTTTTGGTTTTTCACTTCAGCGAATATGCGCTTCGGTGGAGGCATTGATGCATACAGATACCGGGAAGCGATACTACCAATCACTCTTCTTCTCTCGATGCAGGGGGTGAGTTATATCGCTTATAAGAGCCGTCATAAGTCCGATTGGAAACTCTATTTGTATTTCTACGGAGCGACCATTATAGGGTTGGTCAGCCTCCGCGGGGCGGGGATAGTCCAGATGTGAAAAGCCTCACCCACAGGCCTAAGGAAACTCTGAACTACGGGCATTGCGCCTGGTGCATGCATCGGAGTGTGTTTTGGTGGATGCTGTGTGGTGAAGCGCTGCGATTTTGCTGCTGGCTTTGTCTCTCGCCACGGCCCGATCATCACTTTTTCACTCACTGCCGCAAGCCTTCGCTGCGCCACATACAGATTGGCGAGTGCCGGCGCCGCAAACACCTGCGCTCCGGCAATATGCACAGCGCCGACGACTGGGAAAATGTCCTGAAGCCTGGGATAACGCGCGATGCTGGGCGCAACATCCCGCGCTTGTTCCAGCCCGATGCCGCTTTCGCTCTTCCGACGCTCTACACCACGCTGGAAGGGGAGGGCTATTTCTACACCATTCGTCTGCCAACGAACGCCCTGCTGCAGCGGAGGTTTGCACACTTGCTCAAGCGCCCAGTCGGCCGGCCGCCGAGCCATGTGCGGCGACTCTATGGTGACTTCGAGTATCAGGCGGGCTCCTGGGACACGCCGCGGCGACTGCTGGCCAAGATCGAATGGCATCCTGGCGAATTGTTCCCCCGCGTTGGCTTTCTCGTCACCAACCGGCCCTTGGAACCCGAGCAGGTCTTCGGCATCTACAATCAGCGTGGCACGGCTGAGCAGTACATCAAGGAAGTCAAGATCGCGCTGAAGTGGACCTGCCTGTCATGCAAATCGATGGCTCAGAACGAGGTCCGCCTGCTGCTGCATGCCCTGGCCTACAAACTTGGCTCTTTCCTTCAGGCTGCCGACCTGCCTGAGGGATCGTCACCTGGTCACTCATGAGCTTGCAGACGCGCCTCATCAAGATCGGGGCTCGTGTCGTTCGGCACGCCCGTGCCATGACCTTCCAACTGGCAGAGACCATCATCAGCAGAGACCTGTTCCACCGTGTCCTGGCTGCCATCCACCGCCTACGAACACCTCCGGTGCCAACATGACCTGGAACTTCACCCAGTCGAACGAAAGAAGCTCAATAAGTGCGCCCGTAACAGCTCGGCGTTGCCCGATAGATGCCGGAATGGCCCCATCGCTAACGTATCGAGGCTTCCACCGAACGCGCTCGCGGCCCAAACGCTCCGACCTGCGTTGACAGCCGACAATCAGCGACCAACCTCAGACTACCATCGACCTACTTGGGGATTGTCGGCTAAGAAAGTGAAAGAGCTGTGCAAAGAGTTTTGCTTTATAACTGGAATGCTGAAAGGTGCCTTGCTGAAGGAAGACAACGTATAAGGAAACTAAAATGCGTAGACTAAATCACTTAACCTCAACATACATTATCAATCGACTTATGGTTAAGTTAGATGAGCATCGTAACCCCCAAAATCCCTGGCTGACAAAAGATGCTGTTGAGTTGCTTCAACAGTTAATTCGCACATCAGATATTGGAGTCGAATTTGGTTCTGGGAGAAGTACGAGCTGGTTCTTAAATAGAATGAAGCACTTAACTTCGGTTGAGGCTAATGAGAATTGGCATGAAAAGGTAAAAAACGCTAACGAAGATGCTATAGCCTCTGGAAAGTTACATTACTTACTCGCAAAAGAGATTAGTGAATACTCTGCTATAATCGCAAGCTTTGACGACAAATCTATCGATTTCTGTTTAGTTGACGGGAAACATAGAGATGAATGCGCATTGAATATGGTGGCTAAAATCAAGAGTGGTGGCCTGCTGGCTGTAGACAATATTAACAGGTACATCCCTTGTGATCGATCCAAATCGCCAGGCTCTCGGAAGAAACACGAGAAAGGCGCTTCGGAGAAATGGAATAAGTTTTTGCTTGCCACCCAAGACTGGCGCTACATTTGGACAACCAATGGAGTGAACGATACTGGCATCTGGATAAATTGTGATTAAAATACCCAAAAATATTATTTCATTTGTTAGAAGACACTATTGAGTCAATACTACGCGCCCATTGAAATCGACCCTTTGCTCTCGAAACTTCAGCGCCATCAGGTCGAAAACGGCATGAACGCGAAGGATCACTAGAGTGGACCGATGCAAAAAATAACGGCTGTCAACCCTCGCCCCCACCTGAGCCACCGAGACACAACGAGAATTGAACCGGAATTGAAGATTATTGTTTTACAGCCCGTAGTTCCGTCATATAGGATTGCTTTTTTTGAGCGATTGCATGCTACATTAGGCTCGAGGTTCTCTGTATACTCCTCACAGCAAACTCTTAATGGACTCACCGAGTACTTGGACGAGTATGCTTGGAAGAAACCGCTTGGGCCCTATTGCCAAATTGCACCGGGTATTCAATGGCAGGCTGGCGCTATTGGCATCGATATCAAGAGCGGCGATATCTTAATTGTATCTGGAGCGCCGCGCTGCCTCTCAAATCTTGCCGTGCTGATCAAGGCCCGGATAAAGGGCGCGAAAACCGTATGGTGGGGGCATTATATGTCTTCAACAAGTAAACCCTGGCGTGCCAGCTTGCGACTATTACTTATGAGGCTGTCTAGCTATATAATTTTCTATACCGATGCTGAAAAACACGAATATATACGAAATTTTGGTACAACTCCCTACTCGCACGTGTTTGCCCTTAACAACGGGATCGAAACTGCCGAGATTTCGCGACTTCGCGGAACATATGACGCGTCACATCGTGAAGATCGAATATTTTTTATCGGACGCCTAACACATAAGGCGAGGCTTGACCTGCTCTTTGAAGCCTTAGCCGACCCGAAGTGTGCCGCTATTTATTGCGACATTATCGGATCGGGAGAGATGGAGCCGACCCTGCGCAATTTGGCCAAAAATCTAGGGCTAGAGGCTAGGATCCGATGGCATGGAGCGATAACTGACGAACGGCTAATAAGCGCTGTTACTAAATATTGCAAGCTATTCGTGTACCCCGGTGCGGTTGGCTTGAGCCTGATTCATGGCCTCAGCTATGGGTTACCTGCCATCGTTCATAACAGAACAAGGAAGCACAACCCAGAAATTGCCGCGCTGACGCCCGAAATAAACGGCTTTGTTTTCGAAGAAGGCAACTCGAAGTCTCTCGCAACAGTCATCTCAAAGGCAATATCGGATAATCAAAGGCTCAACATTATGTCCATGTCAGCCATACACACCACAGAAAATGCTTTCAATGCCGAGGCGATGGCAAAAAGATTTGTCAACGCCATTACCGAAATTGTTCAAGGCAAGCATGTGGGTTCGACGGACCAAGTTCTCCCCGACACCGATTTGCGTTGAGACTCCCTAGGCTCGATATTTCCCCTATTTTACGGAGATGAACACATAAACACGGCCGGCCTGAAGCGAGTGCTGCTACGGTTGAAATCGCATGTAGCCTTCAAGGCGAATACCAAGCAACACCAACCAAAGAAAGACTTTTTACGCAACGACCCGCACCAACGGTCAATCCAAAAGGTTAACAGAGTGCAGTGAGAATTGCTATAGTTTCGCATTCATTCCACGCCGGAGGCAGAACCTAGCGGTTTTGCCATCGTAGCTTTGGGCGGCTCCCTAAAGCCGGATTTCTACAAGTCGGCGCTATTTGATCAATGCTGAAAAAAAGTTTTCGCTGCAGCCTTACAACAATTGCCGGACCTTGGCAGATTAAGAGTTTAAGTAAATTTCGCGCCATAGTTAGCCGCCGCCAATTGCCCCTCTGAACTCAGAAAGTGTGAGGCAATGCGCATCGCAATAATTTCTCACCCACTTCATGCAGGTGGAGGGGTCTCGGTAGGTCGCAATTTGATTGCTAGCATCACCAAGCTCGCCCCTCACAACGAGTATTTCATCTCCTATCCTTCGTGCTTGGATTACGAGGCTTGTTTTGCTGGTCTCCGTAAAATGCAGTTACTCGCATACGATGGTCGCAGCAGCCTACTGAAACGCCTTGCATTTGAGGAACAGCAGCTCAAACCGAAACTACATAAATTCAACCCTGATTTGATCTTGGCGCTAGCAAATAGAGGGATCGGCGGATTTGACTGCCCCGAGGCAATATTGTGTCACAACTCCTACCTTTGGTACCCGTCCGAGCATTACGGTGTTCGCACTTTCGGAAATAGCGCCATGGGGAAGTTGCGCCACCTGATACAACGTCATCAATTACAATACTCTTTAAGCTATAGGAAAAATATTCTGCTTTATCAGACAACCACGGCTAGAGAACGCATAGCAAGCCGTTTTAAAGTCGAGGCTCGGGCAGTTCATTGCCCAAACGCTGTTTCAAAATATTTGTCTCATAACTCACCTAACTCTACAGCTCCCCTGTTGCTGCAGCACCATCGTGAAAAATTTAAACTTTTTTATTTGACGCGATACTATCCGCACAAGAATCTTGAGGCGATTGTCGAGATGCTTCGGCACCACCCCGAGGAACTCAATGATATAGTCGTCTTCATAACCATCGACGCTAGGCAGCATCCTGGCGCAGATAAGCTGATTAAAACAATTGATCAACTAGGACTCAAAAAGCAGATTATAAATGTCGGCCCGCTTTCACAGAACGAACTTTTCGGATGGTTTGCCAACTGCGATGCTCTGCTAATGCCTACATTACTAGAATCCTTCAGTGGCACCTATTTAGAGGCAATGCATTTTGGCTTGCCTATTTTGACGAGCGATCTCGACTTTGCACGTGAAATTTGCGGCGAAGCGGCGCTTTATTTTGATCCGTGGAATACCTCTTCGATGAGAGATGCGATCCAGAAAATCAAGAATACCCCGGACCATGCCCATGAACTACGTGCCAAGGGTAGAGCTCGCCTAGACCGGATGCAGCGGTCTTGGGATGAAATTGCCATCAATGTTTTGGGGGAGCTGGACAAGTTGGTACAAAGTTCTGATTAAATGATTTTTCTCGGTGACATCGTTCGTCCCTTTGCTACTCCTCCCGACTGGTCAGCGCTCTGTCGGATCGGAGCCAAACAGCCAATGGTCGTCAACCTAGAGGGCGCAATATCGGACCGTATGGAGCTTTTGGCAGAGAAGCGGCTCTATAATCGTCCGGCGGTTCTCGACGCGCTAGATTTACTGCAAACGCGCGTCGTATGCCCTGCTAATAATCACATTACGGATATATACGACGGGATCTCGAATACACCTGCAGCATTGGAGGGTCGGGGCATGCAGCCTGTTGGCGCAAGCGATAGTCCCGAGGAAAGCAACACGGCCCGCGTTTTTTGCGCCATGGCGAGCGAGACTATGTGTTTCTTGCATTCGGCTGGCCTACGATCCAGTGCATCCCAGTCCGGTCCGGCAGACCTGGTGTGCACCCATTCGAACCAAGCGCGGTGTTATCGGCCGTAGAACGTCCACGAAAGGCTAGACCGCAGAATATCCTCGTTGTTATGTTTCACTGGAACATTGAACTGTAACTCTATCCCCATCCGGCCCATCGACAGCTGGCTTCTGCAGCCGGAGACAGTGGAGCCGATCCCGTGATAGGCCACCATCCCTACTGCGTGGGCGGCTTTGAGTTCCACTAAGGCAGTCCAGTTGCCTACAGCTTGGGTAATTGCTGGATTCCCCATAGGGTATTTTTTGGCGGAAATATCGTTCTCCCAGACTACTCGCTTCGCCAGGTTGCTTTTGAATGGCAGTTCGGTGCTTCTCCGGTATTCCACTGGTTCGACTATTCGCGAGAATCCCGCGCAATCGTCTATGTAGGCAGCCAAGAAGTTCTGCGGGAACACGGTAATAGCCAGACGACGCTCTTCGAGGGAATGTCACATCTGGATTACGCCAAATGGTTCGCAAAAAACCGGCCTAAGAAGAGGGCACTGCCAATCTATCGTGACTATCGCCAAATCATAGGAAATCTCGCGGCGGACGCTTTTATTCGTGCCCGCCATCCCCTAGTCATAATGGCCAAGGACCTTTTGCGCGCGCGGTGAAGGCTGCACGTCAAGGCCGCGCTGGCAGAGCCCACCATGACTTCCGTTACGGTTGCTACAGATTATGGTCCCTAACGAGTCCGACTGCACGCAACGCCTCTCCATCAACACAATCGCCACGAGCCCTTATAGTTAACAGTGAGGTGAAAAATGAACCTGAGGCTTGCAGCCAAAAATACTATAGCGCTCTTGCCAGAAGCAATTTCGCGCCCTCTTGTACATGTGCCTTTTTCAATGCGACTTGGTCCGGCATACAATGAGTCGCAAAACTTAATCAGGCAACACGAAACGATAGGCCTCGAGGAGAAAAAGGCCTGGATATTGAGTCGATTGAAATTTATCGTGCACTTTGCGTATGAAAATAGCATTGCTTATCGAGCAATATATGAGCGGGCGAAGTATCACCCCGATAAATTGAAAAATTTATCCTATTTCGCCGACGTTCCTATAGTGAAAAAAGTCCGATTTGCGCGAGTTTAGCATCGAAGAACGCAGCACCAAAACGCGCAGGGGATTATGTCTAAACACGGGCGGAAGCAGCGGAGAGCCATTGGAGTTCCTAGTAGATTCCGAGGCCTTTGCCCGTGAGTGGGGTCACATGCATTGGATTTGGAAAAGACGTGGCTATCGCCACACAGATCTCAAATTAACATTGCGAGGCAAGAACCTGGGCAATTCACTTGTGCGATACAATGCAGGACACAATGAGTTTATCGTAAATTCATATGCGAATAAGAATGATGTTGTAGGCGCCTTAGGCCGACTTTTTGAAAGGCAAGAAATCAAGTGGGTACATGGCTATCCCAGCTTGGTAGCTGACCTCTTCGACCATGTGAGAAATGAATCGCAACACCTTCTAAAAAAATTCGAAACAAATATCAAGGGTGCTTTATTGGGCTCAGAATTTCCGGCCCCCCATTACAGAGGCATGATCGAGAGTGTGATCGGCAGAAATATCATCGCATGGTATGGCCATAGCGAAATGTTTGTTCTTGCTTTTGAAGAGGAGCCAAATCGATATGTGCCGCTTCACACTTATGGATATTGTGAAAGCTGCCCTGGAAACGATGGAAGCAATCACTTGGTTGGCACGTCATACTGGAATTGTGCCGGTCCTTTCGTCCGTTATGACACAGAGGACTCCATTGAGCCCATTCTTGAGCAAGAACTACTGCAAGGCTTTAGCATTGTTGAGGGGCGAATCGGGGATTTTGTCGCCGATCGCAACGGCAACCGAATCGCCCTCACTGCTTTGATTTTCGGCCGGCACCATAAGGCATTTGAAGGTTTGAAGCATATCCAGGTGAAGCAATGCCGCCCTGGGCAAATCCAAATACTTTTGGTTCCCCAAAAAAAGGGGGCTACTCTGGCCGAACTCGCCGGTGGCTTCGATTTGACGAACGTCGACCTTGATATAGAGTTTGGCATAATTGATCGACCATATCGAACAAAATCAGGGAAGGCACCTCTGCTGGTGCGACAATAGGGCAGGGACTGGTGCGTTGAAATTAAAGCGAATTGAATTCTGCAATTCCAATCCATTTATGTTACCCGTTTTGCAGTAGCGGCCTAGTGCGGAAATTCGGCATTTAACGTACGAAAAGGACTAAAGGAACAAGGGAACCATGACGACCCCGCATGAAATTCGAACTGATTATGCGGGACCGGCACTCGCTCACGCGAGAATGTTTCGGGATTATGCACAAGGGTAAGCGACGTCGATGAAACAACTTCTCCAGAACCTTCGCAATGGGACTACAGAGATCGCCGAGGTCCCCGCTCCGCAATTGTTACGTGGACACATACTTATTCGCACGTCACGATCGCTTGTCTCGGCGGGGACTGAGCGCATGCTGGTCGATTTCGGCAAGGCCAACATAATAGACAAGGCCCGTCAACAGCCCGACAAAGTGCGCATGGTGCTGGAAAAGGTGAAGACCGACGGCCTAGCCCCAACGCTCCACGCCGTGCGCAACAAGCTCGATCAGCCTCTTGCACTCGGATACTGCAATGTCGGACGCATTCTCGAAGTCGGTCCGGGCGTCTCTGGCTTTGAAGTCGGCGACCGCGTTGCGTCCAACGGAAAGCATGCCGAAGTGGTCGCCGTCCCCGCCAGCCTTTGCGCTAAGGTGCCGGATGCGGTTAAAGATGACGCAGCAGCCTTTACAGTGCTTTCATCAATAGCTTTGCAGGGCATACGACTTGCGAAACCAACGCTCGGCGAAACTTTCGCGGTCACTGGACTGGGGTTGATCGGCTTGGTCACCGTGCAGCTTTTGCGCGCACACGGGTGTCGAGTTATCGGCCTCGACTTCAGCGAAGATCGGCTCAAATTAGCGCAGGCTTTTGGGGCGGAAGTCATCAACCTTTCGTCCGGCTCTGACCCAGTGCGAGCGGCCGAGACGTTCACGCGGGGCAACGGTGCGGACGGCGTCATCATTACGGCTATCGACCAAGAGCAACGAGCCCGTTCAACAGGCAGCGAACATGTGCCGCAAACGCGGCCGGATCATCCTTGTCGGTGTGACAGGACTGCAGTTATCGCGCGCAGACTTTTACGAGAAAGAGCTAACGTTCCAGGTCTCCTGTTCTTATGGACCGGGGCGTTACGATCCGAATTACGAACTCAAAGGAATGGATTACCCTATCGGGTTCGTGCGCTGGACCGAGCAGCGCAATTTTCGAGGCCGTCCTCGACATGCTGGCGGACGGCCGCCTGAATGTGACACCGCTGATCTCTCACCGCTTCTCGTTATCGGATGCGGACACGTGCGTACGACGTTATCGGCGGCTCCGAACCCTCGCTCGGCGTTCTACTAACATATCCTGACGTCGAGGCCGTAGACGATGCCACGCTGCGACAACCAACTGCCCGTCTGTCGCCCCCTTCGTCTGTGACTGCGGCTGACGAGCTCGGCAAGGCTGCGATTGGCGTCATTGGCTCTGGTAACTATGCGACGGGCATTCTGATCCCCGCGTTCAAGCAGGCTGGTGCTCGATTGAAGTCAATCGCATCAAGCACAGGTGTTAGCAGTACGCATGCCGGCCGCAAGTTCGGATTCGAGGAGACGACAACAGACGTCGACGCGATGCTGGAAGACGAGACGTTGCCGGCAGTCGTGATCACGACCCGCCACGACACGCACGCCGATCTCGTGGTGCGGTCTCTTAAGGCGCGCAAGCACATTTTTGTCGAGAAACCGCTGGCCCTGAAGTATGCCGAGTTAGACGCGATCGAAGCAGCTTATGCCGAAGCTGTGACAGATGGCTTCAATCCCTGCCTCATGGTCGGCTTCAACCGGCGGTTCGCTCCACAAGTGAAATTAATCAAGGGCCTGCTATCTCACGAACCCTCTCCCAAGGCCATGGTGATGTCCGTCAATGCCGGTGCGATACCCGCGGACCACTGGACCCAAGACGCACAAATTGGTGGCGTCTCGTATCGTGGGAGAGGCGTGTCACTTCATAGACTTACTTCGACATCTGGCCGGCGCGGAAATCGCGGCCCATCACGCACAAGCCATGACAAGCGAGGACCGGCGACACCGCGACTCTCCAGCTGCAATTTGCCGATGGATCGATCGGAACCATTCACTACTTCGCAAACGGGAACAAGGCGCTCTCTAAGGAACGGCTCGAAATCTTCACGGCGGGCCGTGTCTTGCAACTCGATAATTTCCGCAAGTTGACCGGTTACGGTTGCGCCGGCCTCAAGCCTGCCAAGCTCTGGCGCCAGGACAAGGGGCAAAACGCGTGCGTTACCGCGTTCCTCCATGCGATCACCAAGGGCGAGGCGTCACCTATCCCATTCATTGAACTCATGGAGATAAGCCGGGTCTCAATCGCACTTTCTGAAGCCGTTACGAACGCAAGTAAAAAGTCCGTCGAAAAGCGGAAGGCCGCCTAAAAACAAGGGGACGGGGGCAAACCACAAGTGACAGCACTGCAATTCTTTCACACCGTGCGGCACTTGAAGCCCGTACAGGTGTACGGGCGCGCTGCCAATAGATTGAAGCGCGTGAAGGCAGATGTGTCTCCGGCACCGCGGCGCCGAAGGCAGACGAGCGATTGGACCCCCGCCGTTTCTCGACCGGTCAGTATACTCAGTCGCTGGCAGGTGCGCTTTCTCAATGAAGGCGGCACGATTGCCACCGCTGAAGAGTGGAACGATCCGAGCCGGGCCAAGTTGTGGCTCTATAATCTTCACTACTTCGATGACCTCGCAGCACCGACGGACATCGAACGTGCCGCGATCCAGCGTGAACTCGTTGCACGCTGGATCTGCGAAAATCCCCCGGCCGCGGCAATGGGTGGGAGCCCTATCCGATTTCGCTTCGCATAACCAACTGGATCAAGTGGTCGCTTGGCGGTGCAGCACTCGAAGACGCATGGTGCAACAGTCTCGCCCAACAAACGCGTTGGCTGGAACAAAACATCGAGTGGCACCTTCTCGGAAATCACTTGCTCGCGAACGCCAAGGCACTGGTCTTCGCCGGGCTCTGGTTTGAAGGACCAGAGGCGGATCGCTGGCTCGAAACCGGGCTCTCGATTTATGCGCGGGAGTTGCCTGAGCAGATCCTCGACGACGGGGCGCATTTCGAGTTGTCCCCCATGTATCACGCCATCATCCTTGAGGACCTGCTCGATCTGATCAACGTGGGGCGGACCTACGGCTTCCGCCGATCGCAGGGTATTCTCAGATCTTCCCGCGACTGTAAACCGAATGCGGTCTTGGCTGACTGCGATGACCCATCCGGATGGGGGGCCGTCCTTCTTCAACGATGCCGCCTTCGGGATCGCAGCAAGCCGCGATGATCTTGATGCTTATGCAGCTCGGCTCGGGCTCGTAGCTATTGCAAATCCCGGAGACGGGCGTGCACCACCTAGCAGCCTCGGGCTATATCCGCGTCAACAGGGGCGCTATGAGCGCAATTCTTGATCTGGCGGCGGTCGGGCCCGACTACATCCCCGGGCCACGCCCACGCGGATACATTGTCCTTTGAACTATCGCTCGGCGAGAAACGCGTGGTCGTCAATGGTGGTACATCGACATACGCGCCGGGAGCGTTACGCGCAGCTCAGCGCGCAACGCGTAGCCACAGCACTGTTGAGATTGATGGTGAGAACTCCTCCGAAGTTTGGGCAAGTTTTCGGGTCGCGCGCAGAGCCCGCGTGCAAGAACCACTGATCGGAGAAGATGGAGACGCGGTGATCGTTACGGCGACGCATGATGGCTATCGGCGGTTGGCAGGCAGGCCTGTCCACCGCCGCGAATGGTGCTTCGACAAGGCTTCGCTAACCGTCCGGGATATTATCAAATCCGAACGTGCTCATAAAGCACTCGCCCGATACCACCTGGGCGTGGGGAACGTTGCCGAGGCTCATGAAAACGGGCTCAGCGGACACCTCACCAGTCCCGAAGCAGGCAAAACACGCTGGTCCGCAAGCAATCCAGCAAGGATCGAGCAGGGATCGTGGTATTCTTCGTTTGGCGAGGAAGTTCCTAGTCAAATCCTGATCGCCCCACTCGTGTCAGGACAATTCTCAATGACCTTTGAGTGGTGAGCACCATGCATATTCTCTTCTTGACAGATAACTTCCCCCTGAGGTCAATGCGCCAGCCACCCGCACGTTCGAGCACTGCCGGGAGTGGGTCAAACGCGGCCACAAAGTCACCGTCATTACCGGCGCACCGAACTTCCCGACGGGTCAGATATTTGAAGGTTACAAGAACCGCCTCCGCTCGCAGGAGTCGATGGAGGGGATCGACGTCATTCGTGTGTGGACGTACATCACGGCCAACGAAGGGTTCTTAAGGCGCACGATTGACTACGCAAGCTTCATGATGACGGCTGTTCCGGCGGCCCTAAGCGTCCGCAACGTGGATATTATTGTCGCGACCTCACCCCAGCTGTTCACGCCAAGCGCCGCCTGCCTTGCTGGCCTCTTCAAGCGTCGACCCTACGTCTTTGAACTGCGCGATCTTTGGCCTGAGTCGATCCGCGCGGTCGGAGCTATGAAAAGCTCGCGTATCCTCGATGCACTTGAAGGCTTGGAGCTCTTTTTGTACCGGCGCGCAGAGCACGTTGTTAGCGTCTCGCCCGCTTTTAAGAAGAACCTCATACACCGTGGGATATCGGCCAACAAAATCAGTGTCACCACCAATGGGGCCGACCTGTCGCGCTTCCGCCCAATTCCCCGCGATGCTGCTCTTGCGGGAGAACTCCAGCTAACGGGTAAGACGGTTGTGGGGTACGTCGGCACGCATGGCATGGCCCATGCGCTCCACACTGTGCTGGAAACAGCCGAACGTCTCAAAGGCGAGCCGGCAGCCCGCGATCTTTGCTTTATGTTCCTCGGTGACGGCGCGGAAAAAGCGGCGCTCAAAAGGATGGCGACCGAGCGAAACCTCGACAACGTCTTATTCCTCGACAGTGTCCCGCGCAGTGAGGTCGCGCGCTACTGGTCGCTTGTCGACCTCGCAGTGATCCACCTTAAGAAGACCCCGCTATTCGAGACCGTCATCCCATCCAAACTATTCGAATGTATGGCGATGGGGTTGCCGGTTCTCCATGGTGTTACTGGCGTGTCCGCAACAATTGTCTCGCGTGAAGGATGCGGCGTGCTTTTCGAGCCGGAGAACGCGATTGATCTGGCTGAACATCTACGGGAGCTCACTGCTAATCCTGCACGCAGACAAGAGCTCTCGAGATGTGCTCGAGAGGCGGCGCAGCGGTACGATCGAGCGGCGCTGGCGGGCGAGATGCTGCAGACACTGGAGGCAATTTGCGAACGACGCTCCCCGGAAGAAACACGGAAAGAGGCGATCGCCTACGATCGATAAGAGCGCGAGCACCTCTAAGCTGGCCTCCACCAAAAACTTAACAGAGTATGATCGGAGCGTTTTCCATGAACCAGAAAATTCTGATGGTTTTCGGCACACGACCAGAAGCCATAAAAATGCTCCCCGTAGCAGGAATGCTCGCGCGGGAGCCCAACATCGACTTAAAAATCTGCGTCACTGCGCAGCACCGGCAGATGCTCGATCAGGTGCTCGACCTCTTTAAAACAAAGCCGGACTACGACCTCAACATCATGACGCGGGCCCAAGGCCTGGAGCAGGTGACAGTTTCTGCTTTGACTGGCCTCTCGCGCGTCCTTGAAGAACTAAGATCCGATCGCGTGCTAGTGCATGGAGATACGACAACGACAATGGCCGCCTCGCTTGCCGCGTTCTACCAAAAAATCCCAGTTGGACATGTCGAAGCCGGCTTACGCTCTGGTGATCCATCGCAGCCTTGGCCGGAGGAGATCAACCGTAAAGTTACGGACGCAATCGCGGACCTCTTTCTTGCGCCAACAGCACAGGCTCGCGACAACCTGCTTGCAGAAAATGTTTCACCCGATCAGATCCACGTCACCGGCAATACAGTGATCGACGCGCTCCTTGAAATCGCTCAGCGGATCGACGCGCGCGCTGATCTAAGAGCGGACCTCGAAAGGCAGTTCAGCTTCTTGGATCCTGAAAGACCAATTCTCTTAGTGACGGGTCACCGTCGCGAGAATTTTGGTGCACCCTTCGAAAGCCTCTGCACCGCGATCGTTGATCTCGTGCGCGCCCACGAAATTCAAGTTGTCTATCCCGTGCATCTCAATCCAAATGTACAGGCACCGGTCAACGAGATCCTCGGCGGGAATGAAAATATCCACTTGATCGAGCCGCAGGACTACTTGCCATTCGTTTACTTGATGAAGCGCTCGCAAGTCATTTTAACCGACAGCGGTGGGATACAAGAAGAAGCCCCCTCGCTCGGAAAGCCCGTCTTCGTTATGCGCAATGTCACCGAGCGGCCGGAGGCTGTAGAGGCCGGCACAGTGAAACTTGTTGGAACAGACCGCCATCGCATCGTTTCGATGGTGGGCGAAGTCTTGCGGCATCCCGCCCTCTATGAATGCATGAGCCGGGCCCACAATCCCTACGGAGATGGACAGGCCTCGCGCCGTATCGCGCAAATACTGACGCGACAAAACGCAAGCGAGTTTGCAGCATGACCCAAAATCAATTCGCGTCCTGCGTTATAATGGGGTTGGGCTATATCGGCCTACCAACATCCGTAGTTGTCGCCCGCGCGGGGATCGACGTAATTGGCGTTGACGTTAACGAACGAACTGTGTCGGCGATCAGTGCGGGACGATGCCCGATTGAGGAGCCGGGGCTGCCGGAGGCCATCGCCGAGTTTGTTGCCGGCGGCCGCATTGTTGCGCAAGCGCAGCCGCGCCCAGCAGATGTCTTTATGATCGCCGTACCCACGCCCTTCACGGGGGGCTACAAGCCTGATCTATCCTACGTCGAAGCCGCCACGCGTGCCATTGCGCCGGCCCTACGCAAGGGAAATCTTGTCATGGTCGAGTCCACAATCCCAGTTGGCGCGACCGAACAGGTTGCCCGCTGGATTGAGGCCTTGCGACGTGATCTCAGATGCGCCCAGCGCAATGGACCCGAGGAGCCTGATATTTTGGTCGCGCATTGCCCGGAGCGCGTCCTTCCGGGCCAGATGCTCAAAGAACTCGTTGAAAACGATCGCGTCATTGGCGGGGTCTGCCCGGCAAGCGCGGAAGCCGGAAAACGCTTCTATGAAAGCTTCGTCTCCGGCAAATGTCTCATCACAGACTCCCGCACGGCCGAGCTCTGCAAATTGACGGAGAATTCGTTCCGAGACGTCAACATTGCCTTTGCCAACGAGTTGGCTGACGTCTGCGAAGACTTCGACATTGACGTCTGGAGATTAATCGAACTCGCCAATCACCATCCCCGCGTCAGCGTGCTCAAGCCTGGCCCTGGTGTCGGTGGCCACTGCATCGCGGTCGATCCGTGGTTTATCGTTTCGGCACTTGGTGAGCGCGCCCGGCTTATTCGTGAAGCACGGTGGATCAACAGCGGGCGCCCCCGCCAAGTTGTCCGCAAGGTACTGGCGCAAGTCGCCTCCAGTGGCGTGCGCTCCATTGGATGTTTCGGCCTCGCCTACAAGCCGAACATCGACGACCTGCGTGAAAGCCCGGCTGCCGAAATCGTGCAGTATCTTGCGCACGAGCTTCATATGCTCGGTTCCGATATCGAGCTGCGACTTATCGAGCCTCACATCACCGAATTGCCACCCAGTCTTGAGCATGGCAACCGCATGAAACTGGTGGACCCAGACCAAGGTCTCGACAGTGACTTACTCGTCATGCTCGTCGATCACGACGCATTTCGATCGATACCGGCTTCTGAAATCAGAGGCAAAAACATCATCGATACGCGGGGCGTGTGGTCCGAAGCCGCGCTCGGACCAAGCAACTGATTGCGTCGCCATTCATCAGCTCGAGGCGTACACTTAAGTCCGTGGAAACCCAATTCGGCCCAACCCAAGAATTGACAGCTGACGAAGTATCGCTGGAGACCTGCGGTGTGCGGACACATTCTTGGCGAAGTCCTTCGCGGCACCTTCGCAGCTGCTAGTCAGAGCACCGCCCGCGCATACATGAATTGCACGAGGCCCACCTGATAACCCACCAGGCTACGATGCATCTGGTTCAACCCGCATTCCCCAAGTAGATCGTGATTTCCGCCTACTGCTGATGTGGCAAATCTCATATATTCCAATGCATTGGCGGCATCGGAGGCAAGTGGCGATGGCTCACCCAGCGAGTTTAAGAGAACTGGGCCATGGGCGGCTTGGTTTCGACCGCCGTGTCCGCCTAGAATTCCATGGCTTTAAGATCAGCTCGGATGGCGGCTTGCTGCTGTTCCACGAATTGGATGACGGGCTCGGCCTGCATGATCTCGCAGGCGAGCACCTGATTGACTACAATCAGCTTGGCACAGCGGAGCAGCACATCAAGGAAGGAAAGATCGCGGTTAAGTGGACCAACCTATCGTGCAAGTCGATGGCTCAGAACGAGGTCCGTCTGCAGCTACATGCCCCGACCTACAACTTTGGCTCTTTCCTTCAGGCCGCCGACCTGCCTGAGGAGATCGCCACCTGGCCACTCGCGAGCTTGCAGACGCGTCTCATCAAGACAACGGCTCGTGTCGTTCGGCACGCCCGTGCCATGACCTTTCAACTGGCAGAGGTCATTATCAGCAGAGACCTGTTCCACCGCATCCTGGCTGCCATCCAACGACTACGACCACCTCCGGTGCCAACATGGCCTGGAATCTTCACGCAATCGAACGAAAAAGGCTCAATAAGTGCGCCCGGAACAACTCGGCGTTGCCCAATAGATGCCAGAATGGCCCCATCGCTAACGTATCGAGGTTTCCTCCGAACGCGCTTGCTGCCCAAACGCTCCGACCTGCGTTGACAGCCGACAATCAGCGATCAACCTCAGACTTCCATCGACCTACTTGGGGAATGTCGGTTAAGTGGGACTCCCGACCAGGTAACAAGAGTTCCACGACGACCACCTCGCCTTTGCGGCAGCGACCGGCAGCGGCCAAAATATCAAACCTAGGGCTCTACCTTTGAGTGGATGGAGCCTGGGGCTCAAGTCACAGGATAAGACCTGAACGCACATGCATAAGAAATTGCCTTTTCCAAAGACTTACACTTTAACTCCGATATTCAGGCTTCTCCTCCAATTTGTTTCGGACAGATTTGTACTGCTGTCTCTTGTTTCGTACGCGTTTGGGCTTGCGCTCTATATATACGAGTATCTAAAATACAAAGTGGACCCCTTTAGGTTTCTCGAATGGAAGCTGACACAATACTACGTTAACTATTTCGAACACGGTTTCGTTAAACGCGGCATCCTGGGAACACTTTCGCAACCTTTCCTGCAGCTTTGGCCTAACAATGAGCTATTACCATACGTCCTAATTATTGCTTTAAGCGGATTCTTCGCCCTTACATTCTTCACAGTAGTATCGCGGGCAATAGTCAAACTTGAGAACAAGCTGCCGACTTCAGAACAGCATAAAATACAAGCATTCAGAGCCATGATAGCAATTGGCGCGGTCGGGTTCGCACAGCTAGCCTATGACGTCGGGCGATACGACTTGCCGAACATTCTAATACTTATGCTAAGCATTTATTACATACTTCGATCGCAATTTGCCCCAGTTGTACTGCTTACAATGCTCGGCATCCTGAATCATGAAGCGTATATCTTTTACGGAGTCCCCCTGATATGCAGCGTTGTCTTGTCAAAAAGCTTTGACCGCAACATTTCGCTTCGCCCCGCCCAACTTTTTATAACACTCACTGCACCACAGTCTCTCAGAGCATGGGCGCTCATACTAGCTTGCGCTACGTTAGCCATCATAATTCTCTCACAAGGAAATCCTGTTGAGCTTAGCAACATTAGCGCGAAAAGAGGTCTAAACGCATGGGATCGCGGAATACTTGAGCCATACGTCGGGAGCTCACCGGTAGAAACGTTACTCGTCTTTCTGATCCTCTTTATACTATATGGATGGCTTTACTCATTCTATAGGTGGAACAAGAGAGGTCCTGATCTTATTTTCATTTCCACGCTTTGTCCCATACTTCTTTTCGCAATGGGAATAGATATCGGCCGTTGGATCACCATCATATTCTTTGTCGTGGCGGTTTCTGTTTATGTCAACATCATAGCATTTGGCTTCACTCTCCAGCCCGGCACATTTCGACGTAGCTGGTCTCTACTTTTTTTTGCTTTGCCAATAGGGCCGATCGGCATAGAAACACTGTTCCCGTACCTCCAACTTCTAGGGAAAGGTTTAAGTCGCCTTATGGTTCTTGTTTAGGTCGCCCGCAACTTCCGAATTGATTTTGTCCCGAGAAGATTTTGTTTTTGAAATTCCTTTTCCGGTCGCGGGCATCCTTCAGTATGTCGGAATATTATACCGGGCCGCCGCCAAAACGTTCGAAAGCCATAGCAAAGCCTACGGCAATCTTTAATTCGCGACTACGTAGAGCTGCTCATCTGACTGACCTGAGCCCTAGGTTCCATCCACTCAAAAGTAGAGCCCTGGGTTTTATATGTTGGCCATTGGCGGTCGCTGCCGCAAGGGCGACGTGGTCGTCATGTAACTCTTGTGGTGTCCTGTTGGCGAGCGCTGAATATGGCCTCACACGATTGTAATCTTCTCGCCCAGCTTCGAGCACAGCGCGAGCAAATGCTAGCGACGAGAACAGCGTCTTGTTCAGGCACTCATCCCTCAGTCGGCCGTTGAACGAATCGATGATTGCATTCTGCTGCGGCTTGCCCGGTCCGATGTAGTGCCAGTCTACGCGCTGATCCAATTGCGTTACAGTCGCAAAAATTGCGATCGGCGGTAGCAGGGATTCTGCGGCAGCCTAGGTCGCTTGAGGCGTGAGGAAAATGGGTCCAGAGGCCATGATCGTAAGCCGCGAAGAGAACCTGCAAGCGGTCTTTATTCTGCTGCGCGCAGCCCTTCAAAGGCCCGTTAGCGAACGCGACTATGAAATTCTTCGAGGAAGTTGTCCAAAACAGCTCGTAAGAATCACCTCAACACACGGCATCGTCAATCACTTGGGTTGCGTTGCCAATGAGGAATGGGCTCGCGACGTTTTGGACCCAGAGTTTCTTTTATTCTTATCGGCGATGAGAGAGCGGAACGCCGCCCGTAACGTGCGCCTGAGCTCTCAGCTAAGCGATGCCGCAGTGCAGCTTCATAAGGCGGGGATCCAAACCGTTGCACTAAAGGGCGGCGCGGAACTGGTTGATCCTGTCTATCCCGATCCCGCAGATAGATTTCTGAGTGACCTCGATCTGCTTGTCCCGCGCAACCGCATCGACGAAGCCGTCAAAACACTGGAAGACGTCGGCTACACGTCGCATGGCAAGCCCGATATCAGCCACCAAATCCATGCGCCGCCGCTGTGGCATGAAAACTGGCCAACAGCGATTGAACTCCATGCTTCCCTTTGCCGCGCACCCGGCGATGACATCATTCCCGCCAACGCCGTGCTGAACTCGGCACGTCGAGTGGCCGACCATCTTGTCATGGTTCCAGCGCCCGCAGATCGGATGTGCCATCTTATCGTCCATGCGCAGATACGGAGCTCCCGCTTCGCGGGACATTGGATCCTGCTCCGTGATGTCGCCGACTTTTGGTTGCTACACTGGAGAGAAGATGTATTGGCTGAAGTCCGGTCCCGGTTCAGCGCAGCGGACTTGTTGCCCATGATGGATGGGTTCGTGGACGTCGCTGAGAAAATTCTGGATTCTTCCACCTCGCGACAGGAGACCTGCGATGAAGCACGCAGCTGGTCCCAGCGCACCCTGCAACACTTAGCGAACCCAAACGCCCGTCGCCGGAACCATCTTCTCGGGTTTATGCTCCACTACATTCGAAGCTTTGTTCGGGACAAAGAATTGAGACGTAAGTACCTGAGAGATCTCAGGCGTCCGAGAACTATGTTAGCAATTATCGTGAATCATATCCGTACACTTCGTGCCTACTAAGTAGACGCAGGGAGTTCAGATAACAAAGAAGTCGGTCTCGCTGATGGCTAGAAGGGCGTCTAGCTGAGCAAAACGCTCCTGAGCCGCCTCACCCGTGCCATCCGCATCATAAGAAACAGCTCCCGTCGCATTGTCATAGATAATCCGATTACTGGTGTCCGCTGCGGTCGTGCCAACAACAAATGCTTCAGCAGATAAAGGTCCCTGGTTTAGTTCGGTAAAGACGGCATTATCTAGAGCAATGGCGTCAGAGCCAACGACGAAGTCAGTGATCGTGTCGACGTTAGAGGCGGAAAGAGCCGCATTGAAGACGAAGAGATCATCACCAGCCCCACCCGTCAGCGTGTCATTACCGAGCCCCCCTATTATCGTATCCGCTCCTCCTAAACCATCATACGTGTCATTGCCGGCAAGCAAGTTGACCGCGTCATTTCCTGCTGTGCCGGCCAGCGCATCGTCACCTAGCGTTGCCTCGCTTGCATTTGCCGTGTCAACTCCCGTGAAGCGGACTTTCTGCAGATTGTTGAGCTTGCCGGTCGCCGCGGCAACCCCAAAATAGGCGAATTGCGAGCCGCCAAGATACTCCTCGACGATATTGCTTTCTAGCGTTCCGGTCACCACGCCGTCGATGCTGGAGGAGAGGGTCAGATTTTGCGGATCCCAGGTTACCGTAATGCTGCGCCACGCGCCGTCTTCAAGGTTCCCCAAATCGACGGGCGTCGAACTAAAGCTTCCGTCCGGATCGAAGAACGCCGTGTGGTCGTTGGCAAGCTCGCCCTCGTTTTGATAGGTATCAAATTCGATAGCGATAGCATTCTGCAGGCCGACCAAACCACGGTCGCTGCCAGTCTGCCCAATCGCGGACGCACCTGCGAGATCATTGTGGAAGACGAAGCCACCTCCGTCCGCACCGTCGGCGTCCTTCGTGCCGAAGAACATATCGAAGGTAATGGTCACCGCTTGAGACAAATCGAGCTGCTCGACGGAGTTCACCATGCCAGTCTGCCAAGTGGCAGGGTTCGTCAGCACATATTCGCCAGAAGCCGCATCAAAGCTCGCATCGCCCACGGTTGCCAAAGCGGGGAGGGCGTCGTCATCTAATATTGCGGCTGAAGCACTCAGTTGCCCGCCAAGGGCGTTCGTCACGTTTGACAGCGTGACAGTAACTGTCTCGTCGTCATCAAAGACATCGTCGCCGGTAAAGTCGACAGTAATAAAAGCTCTGCGCTGTCCTTCTGGGATCACGATCTGGCTTGGTGCAAAGCCATGGCCACCCGTCACCGTAACGTCGGCCGTCACCCCACCGGGACCGGCCACCTGATCTAGAGTTGCTGTAAAGAACAGGTTCCCGATTATGCCAGCGTCGCCTTCCGGTTGGTTGGCAGGTGCCGCGATGGAAAGACGAGGAGCGTCATCCTCGAGTACATTGGCCGTCTCAACAAGCGTCGCGCCGCCGCCGGCAAAAGCTACACGGGCCGGGTCGACGCCTGGGCCGACTACGATGTCTGAAAGCGTAATTTCAAGGATCTGGTCGGCGACGATCTGAGCGTCCGCAGGAAGCGAAAGGGTTACGCTAGAGCGGAAGGGATCAGACCCGTCCGCGTCGAAGAATAACTCGCCCGTCTCAACGATTGTGCCGCCAAGGCTCGCCGTGTAGGTCACGGTCACGTCGCCGCCGACCGGGCTCGATAGCGTTGCTACAAAGCTGTAAAGCGTTTCGCTCTCGCTTGTCGTGGCCAGATTCTGGTCTGCCTCCGTGACGTCAACAAGCGGCTCAAGCGTGATCGAAGATACAGGCTCTGTGATCTCCAAGCGGCCGATTATCTGATACGCAAAATCCGCGTAATAAATGTAACCATCTGGGCCTTGACTGAAGTGAACTGGCGCAAGGCTTCCTTCACGCTTAATGAGAAAGGTTACATCACGGCGGTCGTCGGGGTTGATTGCGAAGACCTCTCCCTGGCTGGCGTCGGCAAAGAAATAGGCGCCATCGAGGGCCGTTGGGTAAACATCGCCGGAATAAAAAGCATCACCGCCTGTGATTGCCTGCACCTGAAAGCCTGGATCACTGTCGCGATGGGAAAACGCACGGAAGGCCGCCGTGATTTCAGCAGCATCGGGGATCGTGAAAATTGGATCTGGTCCGGCAACTTCCTCGCGGCTTGCATACCGATTGTTGAGCAGCAAGACGCCGTTATCGCCACCCTCGTAATAGGGCCAGCCATAGTTCGCACCCGGCCCCCCCTGGTAGATCTCTTCCCAGGAGCTCCAGCCGGTATTAGTGATCAGCAGCTGTCCATCTTGGTCGAAGCCCATAGAGAAGGGGTTTCGCAGGCCGAGCTGGTAGACCTTAGATTGGTTGGCCTCTGGATCCCCATCATAGAACGGATTGTCTGCTAGACCTTCACCCGTGATGGGATCGATGCGCAGGATCTTGCCGGCAAGACTGTCGATGTCTTGCACGTAGAAGCTTCGCGGATCGGCAAAGTTGAAAGAGGTGCCGTCACCCGTGCTGACATAGAGCGCACCATCTGGTCCAAAAGCGAGGGCCCCTCCCGCATGGCTGCGCGAATCCACCTTCAAGTAATCCTCTTTGAACACAGGGTCAGCGGGATTTGTGTTGTCGAGGATATCAGATGCCACCTCATCTTCGTAGACTGGGTCTGTGAAGTCGAGCGCCCCAGTACCGCTGATGTCACCCAGGGTCTGCCCTCCGGCGCCAAGGATGATGACGTCGCTGCCTTCTACAATTGACTTGTAACCAGTGCTCTCGTCCAGCGTATAGCGCACGAGATGAGAAAAGCGATTACCCCCCCCATCTGGACCGGCGTTGCCAGAGAACTGGTCCACACCTGAAGGGTCAACCACATAGAAGGCATAAAGATAAGGATTATTCGCGAGATCAGGGTGAATTGCTATATCAAGCAAACCCCGATCCTGGACGTTGTTAACGATGGAGCCAATGTCAAGTACGATCCCCTCATACGCGGGGGAGCCGCCTGTCTCCAGCGGAGACAGGTCGAAGGCCTTAATGAACCCGCGTTTCTCCGCGACCAACAGCGTGGTGGGATCGCTCGGCAAGAATTCAAAGGCAGTTATTGGCGCAAGATTCTCGGAAATAATTGGGGTGAGCGTGACTTCGTATGGGCTCACCAGAGGGGGCTGCGGGGGATCGATCACCGGGTTCTCGTCATCGAGAATATCGACGCGTGTGGTGCGCGGCGCCGTCAGCATTGAGCCTTCAACATTGATGAGAGAGACGATGAACGTTTCCGTCGCCTCGGACACTTGGTCGTCGTTGATGGCGATGTCGACCACGACGCGGGACTCGCCAGGCTGCATTGTGATCGTATTCACGGTCGGAGAGAGTTCATAATCCCCACCGGCACCAGTCGGACCATTCGTCGCCGTGTCATCGGTGACGCCATAGGTGATCGTTGCGGTCGTGGAAAGATCTCCATTGCGAACGATGGCCACCCGAGCAACACCATCGGCTTCACCTACACTAATTTGATCACTCTCGAGTGCGATCTCTCCTGCTATTGTCAGGTCGTCATCTAATATTGCGGCTGAAGCACTCAGTTGCCCGCCAAGGGCGTTCGCTACGTTCGACAGCGAGACCGTCACTGTCTCGTCTGGCTCCGGTGTTGTATCGCCAGAGAAGGTCACAGTGACGTCAGTACTCAACGCGCCTTCGGGGATTACGATCTGGCTCGGCAAGAAGCTGCCGCCGCCCGTCACCGAGACGTCCGCGGTCACGCCACCGGGGCCAGCCGCCTGATCAAGCGTTGCAGTGAAGACGAGGCTCCCCGCTTGTGCCGGAATCTCCTTCTAGAACGTCTGCGGGTGCGGCGATGGAGAGCAACAGGTGCAGGAGCAGCGTTCTCGAAGGCCGCATCAACTCCCGTGAAGCGGACTTTCTGCAGATTGTTGAGCTTGCCGGTCGCCGCGGCAACCCCAAAATAGGCGAACTGCGAGCCGCCAAGATACTCCTCGACGATATTGCTTTCTAGCGTTCCGATCACCACGCCGTCGATGCTGTAAAGATAGGGTCAGGTTTTGCGGATCCCAGGAAACCGTAACGCTGCGCCACGCGCCGTCTTCAAGGTTCCCCAAATCGACGGGCGTCGAACTAAAGCTTCCGTCCGGATCGAAGAACGCCGTGTGGTCGTTGGCAAGCTCGCCCTCGTTTTGATAGGTATCAAATTCGATAGCGATTGCATTCTGCAGGCCGAACCAAACCACGGCCACGGCCAGTCTGCCCAATCGCGGACGCGCCTGCGAGATCATTGTGGAAGACGAAGCCACCTCCGTCCGCACCGTCGCCGTCTTTCGTGCCGAAGGACATATCGAAGGTGATCGTCGCAGCTTGAGACAGATCGATCCGCTCAACCGAGTTGACAATGCCAGTCTGCCAATTGGCAAGGTTCGTCAGCACATACCCCCCGGAAGCCGCATCAAAGCTCGCATCGCCCACGGTTGCAAAGGCGGGGAGGTCGTCGTCATCTAATATTGCAGCTGAAGCACTCAGTTGCCACGCCAAGGGCGTTCGCTACGTTCGACAGCGTGACCGTCACTGTCTCGTCTGGCTCCGGTTGTTGTATCGCCAGAGAAGGTCACGGTGACGTTAGTGCTGGACTCGCCTTCGGGGATTACAATTTGACTTGGCGTAAAACCATTCCCACCTGTCACCAAGACATCGGCGGGTCACGCCACCGGGGCCAGCCGCCTGATCAAGTGTTGCAGTGAAGACGAGGCTCCCGCTTGTGCCGGGATCTCCTTCTAGAACGTCTGCGGGTGCGGCGATGGAGAGCACAGGTGCAGAAGCAGCGCTCTCGAAGGCCGCGTCAACTCCCGTGAAGCGGACTTTCTGCAGATTGTTGAGCTTGCCGGTCGCCGCGGCAACCCCAAAATAGGCGAACTGCGAGCCGCCAAGATACTCCTCGACGATATTGCTTTCTAGCGTTCCGATCACCCACGCCGTCGATGCTGTAAGATAGGGTCAGGTTTTGCGGATCCCAGGAAACCGTAACGCTGCGCCACGCGCCGTCTTCAAGGTTCCCCCAAATCGACGGGCGTCGAACTAAAGCTTCCGTCCGGATCGAAGAACGCCGTGTGGTCGTTGGCAAGCTCGCCCTCGTTTTGATAGGTATCAAATTCGATAGCGATTGCATTCTGCAGGCCGACCAAACCACGGCCACGGCCAGTCTGCCCAATCGCGGACGCGCCTGCGAGATCATTGTGGAAGACGAAGCCACCTCCATCCGCGCCGTCGCCGTCTTTCGTGCCGAAGGACATATCGAAGGTGATCGTCGCAGCTTGAGACAGATCGATCCGCTCAACCGAGTTGGACAATGCCAGTCTGCCAATTGGCAAGGTTCGTCAGCACATACCCCCCGGAAGCCGCATCAAAGCTCGCATCGCCCACGGTTGCAAAGGCGGGGAGGTCGTCGTCATCTAATATTGCAGCTGAAGCACTCAGTTGCCCGCCAAGGGCGTTCGCTACGTTCGACAGCGTGACCGTCACTGTCTCGTCTGGCTCCGGTGTTGTATCGCCAGAGAAGGTCACGGTGACGTTAGTGCTGGACTCGCCTTCGGGGATTACAATTTGACTTGGCGTAAAACCATTCCCACCTGTCACCAAGACATCGGCGGTCACGCCACCGGGGCCAGCCGCCTGATCAAGTGTTGCAGTGAAGACGAGGCTCCCGCTTGTGCCGGGATCTCCTTCTAGAACGTCTGCGGGTGCGGCGATGGAGAGCACAGGTGCAGAAGCAGCGCTCTCGAAGGCCGCGTCAACTCCCGTGAAGCGGACTTTCTGCAGATTGTTGAGCTTGCCGGTCGCCGCGGCAACCCCAAAATAGGCGAACTGCGAGCCGCCAAGATACTCCTCGACGATATTGCTTTCTAGCGTTCCGATCACCACGCCGTCGATGCTGTAAGATAGGGTCAGGTTTTGCGGATCCCAGGAAACCGTAACGCTGCGCCACGCGCCGTCTTCAAGGTTCCCCAAATCGACGGGCGTCGAACTAAAGCTTCCGTCCGGATCGAAGAACGCCGTGTGGTCGTTGGCAAGCTCGCCCTCGTTTTGATAGGTATCAAATTCGATAGCGATTGCATTCTGCAGGCCGACCAAACCACGGCCACGGCCAGTCTGCCCAATCGCGGACGCGCCTGCGAGATCATTGTGGAAGACGAAGCCACCTCCATCCGCGCCGTCGCCATCTTTCGTGCCGAAGAACATATCGAAGGTGATGGTTGCCGCTTGCGACAAATCGATCCGCTTGACGGAATTGACGAAGCCAGCCTGCCAATTGGCAAGGTCCGTCAGCACGTATTCCCCGGAAGCCGCATCAAAGCTCGCATCGCCCACGGTCGACAAGGCTGGGATATCGTTATTTGGGATTTTGCATGATCATGTCTCGCAGATGAGTCGGTCAGCGAAACCGTGCAAAAATTATACCCGTTAAACTCCTTCATTGGCATTCGGCTGTTAAGGTTACTTTGCGAACAACCGGCGGCGCTGAGATTCTCGAAATTGTTTGAACGAGCCATTATTAGCCCGAATTAGGATATTCAATCGACTCGTATTTCTTCCGGGGAGCCAAACTTTCTCAGGAAATAGATATTTGAAAACTGTGCGCCCAATAGCAGGATAAGCTTCGCACTTCTTAAAGCTTAACGCGCGAAGCCAGTTTTCTGGGGGACATCGTTCATTTAGCCTAAAGATCGATTAGGCTGCCCAGACGGAATGCGCCCAGCAAACGGCGGGGCACGATAACGACCGAATAGTTTTGTGGACTGCAACGCGTTCTCCTCACTGTGCAATTCGAGAGACCAGCAGAGGCGATTCTGCCGTTCCATTTCTCTAACGGGGATACTCGGTTTCATTTTGCGGCTTCCATCGAAGCCCCTACGCTTTGGCGTTTGCGAGATCCATCGGGCTGCGTGACGTCATTTGCGCGGCGCGCCCACTGAAGAAGCCTCGGCGCTCTTTCATGCTGGCGCCATCCTGATCGCCGGGGACGGCGGGTTTGGCAAAAAGCCCGCTGATCGCCAGCCTTGTCCTCAAACGTTTCGCTTACATCTCTCAAGACCTCGTTTGCCGGGACCGAGCTGAAGCCATGGTCCGTCACTTTCAGCTGACAATCAGTGTCAAACCTGTAAGCTGCGACACCTCTGATGACCTTATTGCCACACAATGGGACATCTCAATTTCCGGCCCGGACAACTTTGGCATGCGGGATAGCGTGCGGGGCAGCTCAGACACTCACGCTTCGGGCGCTACCCGAAGTCCATCGACGAGCCGACCCGATGTGGATGTCCTGCATTACACCTACTGTTTTTCTGCAACGAAGCCGAGCGCAGAAGTACTCCGTGACATCTCGCAATCAGAAACCGTCAAAGCGTTTTTTTAGGCGCCATCTCGACGCCTTAAGCCGGTTCCAGAAGGAGGCGCGCGTTATTGCCCAGCCGACGCGGACCGCGGCGGCGTAGCTTCAAAATACCACCCGGCTTTGATTGTCGGGGATTGTTGGGCCGCAGCTCTGGCAACGTCGATCAGGAACCGATAATGCATCCCTAACGCGTGTAGCGAACCTCGAGGTCGCGATGATGCTTCAAACCGCAAATGACCTGCCAATAGTTGTCGATCTTGATGGCACGC
>CAXXFS010000022.1:0-12058 GCA_963669235.2 uncultured Filomicrobium sp. | reverse complement strand
AGGAGCTGTTCCGCGACTTGCTGGCGCTCGGCGAACGCGAGGCTGAGGAGATCAAGGAGCGCTTCCCGCAAGTTCTTCGTCGCGTCGGTGGGTATAACGTTGACGCGCTACTTCCTACAGGTTCAGGCAACAACCTTGCACACCTGCTCGTCGGCTCGGAGGGAACCCTCGCATTCAGCGAGAAAATCACCCTCAAGCTCTCTCCGGTCCTGCGCAACAAGGTCCTCGGCGTCTGCCATTTCCCAAGCTTCCACGAAGCGATGGATGCCGCCCAGCATCTCGTCAAACTCGACCCTACGGCCGTCGAACTCGTCGACCGCAATATGATCGAGCTAGGCCGAGGCATCGCCATGTTCCGGCCCATCGTTGATTCATTCGTTCGCGGCGAACCCGCCGCCCTCCTCATCGTCGAATTCGCCGAGGAAGACCAAAAGGAAAATCTGCGCAGGCTCGCCAGCCTTCACGACGTGATGGCCGACCTCGGCTTTCGCTGGGGCGACCCCGGCAAAAAGGAAGGCGGTGTTGTAGAGGCGGTTGATCCAACTTTTCAAAAGCAAATCATCGAGGTCCGCAAGCAAGGCCTCAACATCATGATGTCGATGAAATCCGACGGGAAACCGGTATCCTTCGTCGAAGACTGCGCCGTGCATCTTGAGGACCTTGCCGAATACACCGACCTCCTCACCGGGATCTTCAGAAAATACGGCACCGACGGAACCTGGTACGCACATGCCTCCGTCGGCACACTGCACGTGCGCCCGGTGCTGAACCTCAAACTTGATACGGACCGCAAAGCCTTACGGGCAATCGCCGAGGAAGCCTTCGACCTCGTCAAGAACTACCACGGTTCTCATTCTGGAGAACACGGCGACGGTATTGTCCGCTCGGAGTTTTCACGGCAAGATGTTCGGCCAGCGCATGGTCAACAACTTCACCTGGGTCAAAGACCGGATGGACCCCGGCGGCCTCTTCAACCCCGGAAAGATCGTGCGCAGCCCGCGCATGGATGATCAACGCGTCATGCGCTATGGGCCGGATTACGCCGTCCCCGAAATCGAGACGGTGTTTGACTGGCCGGGGTATTCCGGCGCCGGCCGCGGCCTACAGGGCGCCGTGGAGATGTGCAACAACAACGGTGCCTGCCGAAAACTCAAGGATGGCGCTATGTGCCCGTCCTACCGGGTGACGCGCGACGAGCGCGATCTCACACGCGGCCGCGCCAATACTCTGCGGCTGGCCATCTCAGGTCAGCTGGGCCCCGGCAGCATCACCAACGAAGCAGTCGCCGAGGCGCTATCGCTATGCGTCTCGTGTAAGGCCTGCCGGCGCGAATGCCCGACCGGCGTCGACATCGCCAAAATGAAGATCGAGGTTTTGGCCACACGGGCTGCCCAAAAAGGCATCTCGTTGCGCGATCGGCTGGTCGCCTATCTGCCGCACTACGCACCGTGGGCCGCCCGCGCACCGTGGCTGATGAACCTGCGGGATGGCCTGCCAGGCGCCGCCAGCCTCAGCGAAACCATTTTCGGACTCGCCGCCTCCCGCAGTCTGCCGAAATGGCCCGGCGACACCTACCGCTTTTCTGGAAACGGCCTCGCCCCGGAAAAGGCCGACGTCCTGCTTTTTGCCGATACCTTCAACCGCTACTTCGAACCCGAAAACCTGCGCGCCGCCGAAACGGTGCTTCATCGGACGGGACTTGCGATCGCACCAGCGGCGGCGGAAACGAATGGGCGCCCCTTGTGCTGCGGGCGAACATTCCTCGCCGCCGGCCTCGCCGAAACGGCGAAAGCCGAAATGTTGAGAACCGTCGCGGCCATTCGTCCGGCGCTCGAACGCGGCGCTTACGTCGTCGGGCTCGAGCCCTCATGCGTGCTGACGTTCCGCGATGAAGCCCCCGTCCTGCTCGGTGACGAATGGAATACGGATCTCGGCAGCCGTGTGTTGCTGCTTGAGGAACTCATTGCGCTCAAACAAGAAGCCGGCGAGTTCGCGCTGCCCATGCGGCCGATCGAGGCCAGCAAGGCATTACTGCATGGCCATTGCCATCAGAAGGCTTTCAACGCGATAACGCCCATCCAAAAAACGCTGCAGCTCGTTCCCGGGCTGGATGTTGAGTTGATTGAATCGAGCTGCTGCGGTATGGCGGGCGCATTCGGATACCAGGCGGAAACACTCGAGGTTTCCAAGGCGATGGCGGAGTTGAGCTTGTTGCCGCACGTTCGGCAGGCCGATTTCGATACCATCATCATCGCCGACGGAACTTCATGCCGCCACCAGATTTACGACGGCGCAAAACGCCAGGCCGTGCACGTCGCCCGGGTCTTGTTGGACGCGACCGATGAGTTTGAAGGCAATAAGGTACGACGATGAAGGACGGTTTAATTCCCGCGCCAATCGCTCGGCGACCCCTGCACGAGGAACTCGCCGAACACTTGCGGCAATTGATTATCGAATGTGCGTTGGAACCGGGTTCAAAGATCTCGGAAAAGGATCTCTGCACGCAGTTTGCCGTCTCGCGAACACCCCTGCGCGAGGCCCTCAAGTTACTTGCAACCGAAGGCCTAGTGCAGCTGACGCCGCACCGCGGCGCCTCCGTCACCGAACTCACGACCGAAGAACTGGAGCACATATTCCCGGTCATGGGAGCATTGGAGGCACTCGCCGGCGAACTTGCATGCCTGCATGTCACCGACGCGGAGATCGAGCGTGCGAAAAAACTCCAGGCGGAGTTGGAAGCCCAGCACAAATCAGGTGATCTCAAAGGTTACTTCCGCACCAACGAAGAGGTCCCATCAACTGATCTTCGCCGCGGCACAGAACCCGACACTCACTCAGATGTCGCGCAGCATCTCTGGCCGGGTTCGGCGCGCGCGCTACATGGCGAACCTTTCGCCGACACGCTGGGCAGCCGCCGTCAAGGAACATCGCGCTATTCTGATGACATTGAGCAAACGTGACGGCGAACGTCTCCGCATACTGCTAAAAGAACACCTTGCCAACAAGTTCGACGTGCTGCGCGAGGCGCTCTTCGCTGATTTGAAAGCAGCTTCGTCGCGCTAGAGCGGTTCATAGAGTCATTAACGTGTAAGTCGGTCTCCAGAAACATAACCGCGCACCGCGCGCATCTGGTCGCAGCCACCCCGATACGCTGGAGGTGGTTATCGAACGTGCGCTCGCAGCCACTTCGATTCGGCGCAGCTATCAATTCCTGCGCGATGAAGCTCGGCGCAAGACCCTGACGTTGATCGGTTCAAGCCCGGGACTTCGCGAAGTGCGCAAGCAGATCGAACTGCCAGCCCCGAGCCAGGCGACCGTGTTGATCTTGGGTGAAAGCGGCGTCGGCAAAGAACTCGTGGCCCGTGCGGTTCATGAAGCAAGCCCCCGCAGCGCAGCCAACTTCACCGCCGTGGACTGCGCCACCCTTCAGGACACGCTTCTTGAGTCTGAATTGTTTGGCCATGAGCGCGGCGCGTTCACGGGCGCGGATCAAAAGAAGGAAGGCCTGATTGAAGTCTCAGAAGGCGGAACGGTATTCCTTGACGAGATTGGTGATCTGCCGCTCTCCCAACAGGTCAAGCTCCTCCGTGTGATCGAGACAGGTCGTTTCCGTCGTGTCGGCGGCACACTGGATATCGCCTGCGATGTCAGGTTCGTCGCCGCGACCAACCGTGATCTGCTGGCGATGTCACAAGACGGCAGCTTCCGCCGGGACCTTTATTACAGACTTTCCGCCCTGGTACTCGATGTACCGCCGCTCCGGGAAAGGCGCGATGACATTGTCGAAATCGCCGAGCTGTTCGTCGTAACGCGCAGCTTCGACCGCCAGATCGACAAAGTGCTGACCCCGCAGGCGGCAGCCGCACTTCAGTGCTTACGACTGGCCGGGCAACGCGAGAGAATTACGTAACGTCATCGAGCGCGCTTTGCTGGCCTCCCGCAACGAGCAAGCCATCGAAGTCGAGCACCTCGGCTTACCGCACAGCAATATCAACACCGAAGCGATATCGAAACCAAAGGCCCGCGTGGAGTTGAGGTTCGCGAATGAGCCGACGCTGGACGAGGTGCGCAATGCCTACTTGCGCATAGTCACCGAACGCCGCCACGGCAATCGGGCGGACATCGCCAAAACGCTTGGCATCAGCTAGCGTAGCGTCTACCGGATCCTGAAAGAGATCGAGTAGGCCGACTGCAACACCAGCACAATCACGAGACGGCGCCTGGCGCGGTCACATCCACCGCCTGCTTTGCTGCGACCGGCTCCGCGTCAAACGACAGGCCGAAGTCGGCCCGCATGTGAAGCATGGCCCGCTCGGCAAGCGCCGTGATCGTCAGCAGCGGATTGACCCCGAGCGAGCGCGGAATGATCGAACCGTCGATGACATAGAGACCACGATGTGTCGCCGTGCTGCCCTGGCCCGAACTCGCGTCAAACACCTGGCATTTGTGGTTGACCACACCATCAGTACGCTCCGCTCCCATGCCACAGCCTCCAAGCGGATGCGCGGTGGCAGGCTGCTTGCCCATCACGGTACCGGCGAGTGGGTTTTGTACGTAGCTGCCGCCAACGTACCCCGAGATCTGCGACAGCGCCTCGCCGAGCCGTTGGTAGACCGGCTCCTCATGTGCGCCTGGCCAACTTAGATGGAGGCGATCTCCATCCAACACGAACTGGCCAGAGGCACTGTCGTGGGAGACGGCAAAGAAAGTCTGCAGCCGCGCGAACGGCCCCTTATAGACGCCCTTGACCAAACTTTGCACCGCGCCGAGAAGCCTTCCGTTTGGCAGGAACATCACCGGCAGAACCGGAGCGATCGGAGAAGGCATCGCGCCATCTTGCACCGCATATTCCATATCGAGGTCATCGCTGTCGCGATATTCCAGCTGGCCTGTCACCGCACTACCCACTTCAAAGCCATCGATCTTCGCCGGGTGCCCGATGCCGATCGCATTTACGACTTTCTCGCCTCCGTAGCCGAATGCGATGATGTCGCCGTTAGCTGAAAAACGCTGGCCCAGTCGATCGGAAACCGCCAGACCCGCCGCGGCCGAGCGTAGCAGGATTTCCGTCGACCCCAATGTGCCAGCCGCCAGAATAATGACATCGGCTTCAAGCCTTGTAGCATCGCCCTCGCCCTTGCCGTTCGGTTTGCTTCCCGTCCGGCGCGCGTCGACCTGCCAGCCGCCATCAGGCTGCTTCGTGACGCGCTGAACCGTGATTTCCGTGAACAGCTCAGCTCCGTGCCGCACCGCATCCGGCAGATATGTCAGCGCAACGGTGTTCTTGGCACCAACGTTACAGCCGGAGCAGCAGTCGCCACACGATGTACAAGCCGGCTGAGCGAGGCCCGCAGGATTGACGTTGTCTTCAAAGCTGACGGCGACGGGCGTGTTTGCGCATCTGACAGCCCATCTTTTCGGCTGCCCCAGAGATCGCCTGATACTTTTCAAACTCAGCCGCGCGTGGGTGTTGCGAGGGTCGTAGCCAAGCTTCGGCCCTCCGGTAACCGTCTTCGAGAAGACCGTCCTGGCGCAACTGGCCCGGCCAGACCTCGTCCCCGAACACGCGCGGATCGGGACGCAGCGAGACGCCTGCGTTGACGAGTGAGCCGCCGCCAAGACCGCAACCAACCAGAACGTGGATATCGTCACCTATCCGCAAATCATAAAGAGCCGTCGCGGACCCAGACGACATCGACCTGCTGGTGATCCGCAACTCGCTGCGCAAATCCGGAAACCGCGATGGAAACTCGCCGGTGACGAATTCCCGGCCACGCTCGAGCACGGCGACTTTCTTGCCCGCCCGCGCTAATCGCGACGCCGAAACGCCACCACCGTATCCGGAACCGACGATGATCACATCGTAGCGTTCACGCAATTGCTCTAACGGCTTGGCAAGACGGCCCATTGTGCCCCTCAAGGTCTGATTCTCAGCTGCACTGCCGGACTCTTAAGCCCAATCAGGAGGCCCGTCACCGCCCATGCGACAATGTAATGAAGTGAACCACAACAAACGCATGCCGTTGCTGAATCTGAGCCTGCCGAGCTGGTACTTGCCCCCCGGTCGAATGCCCGAAACCATGCCATCCTGAAGGAACCCTCTTGACGCTGACCTTGAGGCGCGGCCAGCAGGCAGTCCGCCGCTATACGGATCGAATGCAAATTTGGGGCGTGAGCGGAAAGCTACTCCAGCGTTTTATTCCGCGGGGCCGCGCTAAACTTTCGCCCAGATCTTCCGTTAGCCGACTGCCTCCTTTTGACAGGCCATGTGTCCGGGCTCGCCGAGACCCGGCTGCCGCTCTACCGCTATGCGGCTGGCATGTTCCGCTTGTCTTGAGGCCGAGGCTATAGCTCAGCGGTTAGAGCGGCCGGAAACCCCGGCAGAACGAGGGTTCGATTCCCTTTAGCTTCTCCATCACGCTCGGAGGTCGAGCACTGGACTGTTAATCCAGCGGGACTATCTCCACAGTGGGTTCGATTCCCACAATGCGTCAGAAACGCATCTGTTTTTGGACCAATCAACTTGATCACGGAAAGCCGGCCGCAAGGTCTGGCTGTCACGGTGTCGGCCGCCGGCCTCGGTGGGTTGCTGGTGCCGCGGCGGCAGCGCTGTCGCCGCTTTGTGCTTTCGCGGATACCGCCGGGTGGCACCGGTTCGAGCCTTGGACCCCGGCGCCTGCCGACCTTTGGGAAGGCCGGTGACCGCAGCCCCGGGCAACAGCCGGAACCACACGGCTCAAGCGAAGGCCCGTGAGCGGCGGCGTGGATCGGGCGGTCGGCGACCCTTTGCTGGGCTTCTACGTCACAGAAACACAAGAGTACTGAGGTTACGGACAATAATCGGGATGTTTACAGTGGACGTGAAGGACGGCGTGCGCGCGTTCCTCACCCGCAACGGCCGCTTTGAGCGCCTGCTCGTACCCGGCCGTTTCCGCACTTTCGATATGAAGAGCGAACTCAACGCCGAGGTCGTCAAGGTGACGCGCGCCGAGACCCCGGCCGAGCGCGCCTTGATGTTCGAAAAGATGCATCCGGCGGTCACTGAAGAGCACTTCGAGATCGTGCAGACGGCGGCCAACGAGATCGCCATTGTATCCTTCGACGGCGAACCACCGTTCCATGTCGTGCGTCCAAACGTGACTCGCGCTTTCTGGAAGACACTGACGCAGGTCGACGTTGAGCGCATCGACGCGGGCGCGGAGAACTGCGCGTGCCCGATCGCATTATAGACCGCCTGACAGACTTCCCCAAACCCCCGTTTCGTCGCGAGTTGATCGAGGCCCACGAGGTCGGCCTGCTGCTCGTCAACGGCGCCCTGCTCGAGCAGCTGCCGCCTGGCCGCTACGCCTTCTGGGAGGTTGGCCGCACGGTTGAGGTGAGGAAGGTCGATCTGCGTCCGACACCGCTTGAGGTGACCGCTCAGGAAATCCTGACCAAAGACCGCGTCGGTATCCGCGTCACGCTGACCGCCTTCTACAAGGTGATCGATCCTGAGAAGACGGTACTGGCTTCCGGCGATGTAGCTGGCACGCTTTATCGGATGGTGCAGTTCGCCATCCGCGAGGCCGTCGCCACCCGGACGCTCGACGACATCCTTGCCGCCCGACACAAGATCGACGGCGAGGTGCGCGAGTACGTCGGCAAGCGCGCCGCCGAGCTCGGTGTCGAAATCGGTGAGATCGGCGTCAAGGACGTCATCCTTTCGGGCGACGTGCGCGATCTGCTGAACTAGGTTGTCGAGGCTGAGCGTGTCGCCAAGCCTAACCTCATCCGCCGCCAGGAGGAGACGGCGGCAACCAGGTCCCTGCTCAACACGGCACGGCTGATGGAGGACAATCCGCTGTTGCTCCGCCTGAAGGAGCTGGAGGCACTGGAGAAGCTCGTTGAAAAGGTCGGCCGCATCGAACTGCACACCGGCGAGACCGGTGGCTTCGACGCCATGCTGCAGCGCCTCTACAAACTAAGCGCCAACAAGGACGGCGACAAAAACTAGAACAAAAGCGAGGGGGCTTCGGCCCCCTCCTGAGTGTTGAACGAGTTCGTCAAACGTCGTGCTGATTGCTGCGGATTACCTACGCACCGTTCTCATCCGAAACTCCCTCAAGACATCACTGCAACGGGAGTTCTGAGCTGTGAGAGCGAATGCACTCACACAAGGCAGGCCAGCTATGGCGGCTCTGACAAAAGCCCCACCGCCGGATTCAAGGGTAACGGCGGCGTTCCCTACTCATATGCGCCAGTCTCGTCTTCACAGGTACGGCCCACGCCAAGAGCGTCGAGGAGCTTTATGAAATCATCGACGAGACAAAAAACGTGTATCGTGGCTTCAGGTTTCCAACGCCTAAGGAGCTGCTGGCTGACGGCATGCTCAAGATCTATCAAAGAAAGATGCGGCTTCGGGAGTGTGGCAGCGCCCTTCTCGAACTCATTGGTGCGATCGGTCGCAAGCATCCAGAGCTGCTTTCTCCAATCTCAGAAGGTCTTCTCGCCTGAAGTTCAGGCAGTCCTGGCAACCAGGAACCGCGCCACCATCCTCAAAAAAATACCGCCGGACACCCAAGGCATCCGGCGGCTCGTCCAAATCTCTAGGCTTTCAAAATCCCGCCCAATCAGCAGCGGAAGCCACTGCGCATGCAATCGCGCATCTTCTGGCGCAGGTCGGCTTTCCAGTTGCGGGCATCCTCACGGCCGGCGTAATTGCCCTCACGGCGGCCGGAGCGGTAACCCCGCTCGTATCCGGCTCGATAACCGGCCCTGTAACCGCGGATGTATTCGGCCGATAAGGCACTCTTGGCGCTGTAGCGACTGCGACCGTTGATGAGTTCATCGATGTAGGAAGCCTTGTAGGCGTTCTTGAAACCATCTTCATAACCGTGCTTTTGGCCCATCTTTTTTCCCTTCGCGTAGCCCTGCCAGTACGTCCCGGCTTCTGCGGCCGTTGCTGTGAAGCCGACGGCACCGAACATCATCATGGCGGCGAGGATCGGCAGCAGAAAAAACGTGAAAATGTTGCGGCGAGAGGTGGCGGTCGTGGTGATTGCTGTGGTTTGGCTCGACATCTGTTTCAACTCCTAGGTGCGGTGCGTGTCCTTCGATCGCCACAATGTCGTCCCGCCCTGAATTGATTTTGAACGGTGCATTCACCGAGCATTCATCCGAGGAAAAAGCTCAACCCATTGTATGTATTGAAAGATAGTCCGGCCACCTCACGCTCCCAAATGACGGGTGAATCCCGCTCGCGTTTACCATTGCGACCACGTTTTGAAATCGTCGTAAAAAGATCCTCGCCTGCGAAAGCCGTATGAAGCGCCCGCGCGTATGATCGTTGGCGCACGACCGTCCAAGCATACACCTGTCGCGTAACGCACCTGTGAGATGTTTTGCCCGGCCATGCCCTTGCGCTAATCGGAGCATGGCTCGAGGCTGACACACACACCCGTTGATGAAACGCGCACCCGATTACATAGGTCTTAGATGAAAAGCCAAATCATATTGTCCACCATCGCAATCGCTGGCATGGCAACCACCCCCGCGTCGGCCAAGATCCGCTGCAATGGCCCCTACCAGATCGTCCAGGGAAATGAGCTCGCGACCCCCTATTGCGGTGACAACTACCTGGCGCAGGTCGCGCGCGGCTACGGCAGCAGCGTCTCGGCAAGAGCGATCCGCCAGAACCCCAGCAAAAAAGAAGAGATCTGTAATTGGATCGGGCACGATACGCGTGTCCAGGATATCTGCGCGGGATTCCGCAACGACGAAGGCGGGAGGAACCGGTAACTCGGCAAAGTCCGGCTTAGCGGCGGACGGCTTCAGGCCATTCCGTCGTCACCACCGTCCTCGGAAATGTTCTGTCCACTGAGAGATAATGGCCGCGCGTGATGACCGGTCATCCGCCAAACGCCGTCCTCTTCGGCGAACACATTGCTGGCCGTCATTTCGTGGCCCTCGATATCTTCGGTGCAGAAGACAATGGCGACACGGCCTTGACGGATCACCGTCGGGTCGGAACAAAAGATCGCCGGCGGCTCGCCTCAGCACCATGACCTGGTGCCACGACGCCATGACGTCCTCCCTGCCTGTGATCCCGGGCCAGTTGGGATGATAAACCGAGATATCATCCCGCTCCGACCATAGTGCCTCCATGGCCGCGACATCACCGGAGCGAAACGCGTCGTAGAACAGTTCGTTGGCGGCTAGCACCTCGGCCACACCAGCGGCGTCTTGATCCTTGCCCATCCAACAAACCTCCTCTAGCAGGCACGCAAGACCACACCACGCAGCCGAGCGCAAGGCGGGTCAAAGGCCGAGTAGCACGGCACCGCCATTCATCCGGCTCCTGCTGCACACAGTAACACGCGATCGCCCGCCTGAAAGCCACGCCCTTCCGACAAAATAGACATCGTAAACGGAATCGTCGCCGCCGAGCTGTTTCCGTAAGCGCAAACGCTTGAACAAACGGACACTTCACGTATCCCCAGGTCCTTGCGCACCGCCTCAATGATGCGCACGTTGGCCTGATGCGGCACAAAGTGTGTTACCTCCGCCGCATGCAGCCCGGCTTTCGCCAACGCTGCACGCGACGTTTCCGACATCATCGCGATGGCCCGCTGGAATACCGCACGGCCATCAGCCATGCACATCAGCACGTCCTCGACTTCAAGCTCTGTTCCGTAGGGAACCGCGCTGCCGCCCGCTGCGATCTTGATGAGATCATAACCGCTGCCATCGGTTTTGAGGTCGGCACCGATCACACCTGCGCCTGCCCGCCCACAAGGCCCGATCAGAAAGGCGCCCGCGGCATCGGCGAAAAGCACGGCACTTGCCGTTTCCTTCGGATTGATCCGCCGAGACAGAATATTGGCCGCGATCACCAGAACATTCCCTTGATGCACCCGCACAAACGCATCCGCCAACGTCAACGCGTAGAGAAACCCGGCGCACGCTCCAGCAAGATCAATCCCTCCGGCCCTGTCCAGCCCAAGCCGGTGCGCGACGAGCGGAGCCGTTGGCGGCAGCAGATGATCGGGCGTCGACGTCGCCAATAGCACCAGCCCGACGGAATCCCGCGACGCGTCCGCACGGCGCAGCGCCATATCTCCGGCTGCGATAGCCAGGTCCGATAGACGCTCACCTTCAGCCGCCCACCGCCGCTCCGCGATTCCCGTGCGGCGCTCGATCCATCCCGTTTCAAGGCCGAGCCGCTCTTCGATCTCGCCACTCATGACGACACGCTCCGGCGCATAGTGCCCAAGACCAAGGATTTCGACTCCGCCGCTCATGACTGCACCCCGGCCAAGACCCGCTCGACACCATTGACAAGCGCCGCATAAACGCAATCCAATTGATCAGATGTGATGCAGTAGGGCGGCATCACGTAGACCGTATTGCCCAACGGCCGGAGCAGCACACCTTTGGCAAGGAACGCCTCGTACAATGCCGGTCCGATCTCAGCCAGATAGCCCTCATCATCAACGTTAATATCAATTGCCGTGATCGTTCCGGTCTGCCGCACGTTGCGAAACGCATTATCTGTCCCGAGCCGCGCGATGCGCCGCTTCTGCATGTCACAAAGCGCATTTACGCGCTCCAACACGGGTTCCTCCCGCCAAATTTTGACATTGGCGACCGCAGCCGCGCATGCGATGGGGTTCGCCGTGTACGACGATGAGTGATAGAAGGTTTTGGATCGGTCCGGTGAGTAGTGGGCATCAAAGATCCGATCAACGCACAGCGTCGCCGCAAGTGGCAGGTGTCCGCCGGTAATGCCCTTCGCAAGGCACAGGATATCAGGCGCGATGCCGGCCTGCTCGCAGGCAAACAGCGTCCCAGTACGCCCCCATCCGGTCATCACCTCGTCAGCAATCATCAGCACGTCATACCGGTCACAGATGCGCCGCAACTCAACGAGAGTTGCCGCCCGCCACATCAACATGCCTCCAGCGCCGAGGATCAGCGGCTCAACGATCAACGCGGCGACCCCTCCCGACCGGCAGGCCATTTCGAAAGCATCCAAAGTCTCTTGTTCCCGGCCCACCGCCGGAAATGGCAATCGCTTCAC
>CAXXFS010000021.1:0-10836 GCA_963669235.2 uncultured Filomicrobium sp. | reverse complement strand
ATTCAGCATCTCGCTCTCCTTGCGGCTCACTTGGTGCTCAAACGATATTTTTCTTCGGATTGGGTTGGCCGACTTTTTGCCCAATCTGGAATCTCTTCATCCATGCCGGGGAATGGATTGCGCGGGTATGGATAGCTGTTGCGGTACCAGGCGCGCCCGCCGTGGCATCCGAAACAAACGTCTGAGGATGTTTTGGCGGCTTCTTCGATGGAAGCCGCGTTCAGATAGGTGACGGCGTGGCGGTTCGTGCGAAAGGCCTCGCCATGGCAGCTCAAGCAGCCGTTGGGTGTTTCCTCGTCTTCGACATCGGCACGATACTCGTGCCATGGCCCGGTGCCCATCAGCTCGTAGTCGTACTGGCCGTGGCAGCGCAGGCAGCTGTTTGATGGATTGACCATTTTGCGGAGGGTGAATGCGCCCTCCTGTGCGTTGCCGCGCGTTGGGTCGCCCGGGCTCTCCTCGCGTGGGTCGTTGCCTTGATGGCAGAAGTTGCACTTCAGATTCATGACCTTCTTGGAGAGTGGGCTTTCCATATGGCGATAGTGGAATGTTTGCTGTTCGCCTTCGTAGGTATCGAGTGTCTGATACCAGGCGAGTGCATCGTCAGCTTTGACGCCGGCAGGGGTGACCTGCAGCGGTTTACGATCGACGATCCGCTTATGGCAGACTAGGCACTCTTGGTTGCTGGCCTGGTCGATCGCCGGCTTGAAGTGGATGGGATGCCAGCGGGCGCGTTCGTAATCGAGTTCGGGCAGGCTCTTTTCCAGCTTGCTGACCCTCTGGGCGATGTCGGCGAGTTCGGCATCGGTTGGCGGGGGAGGATCGTGATAAACGACGGCTTGCTCTTCTTCTTCTTGAGGTTGTTGTCCACCGGTGGCGGCAGCGCTGTCGCCCCGGCGGTTGCCAAGCCAAGCGCTTCGAATGAAATCGGGTCGTCGGCCTGCTGAGCCAGCCAGGCGATTAGATTGTTTCGGTCGGTTTGCTTCTTGAGGCCGGCGAAGACCATCTTCGTCTTATTCACGAACTTCTTCGGAGCGCGCAGGAAGGCGTCAAGCCTCTCGGCTGTCCATGTTTCGGACGTGAGCTCCGTCATCGCCGGTGAGTACTTGAACCCTTCGCTCGATGCGATTGACTGATTGACTGTGTTCCATAGATTCGGACCGGTTTTGTTTTTGCCGTTCTTGGTGGCCGAGTGGCATGCCTTGCATTTCTTGAATGCTTTTTTGCCTGCCGCGATATCGATGGCGCCAGCGGCAGTCGCTGCGGCGGTCTTTTCGAGCGCAGCTGCCTGGGGTTGTTCAGCGGCCGCCTGTTTGGTTGGGGCTGTCTGCTTGGCTGGTTCTTCGATCTGAAGCTGGCGCGGTCGCCTGGAACAGAGCCACTCTCAAGCAGGCCTGTCAGCGAAGAAATCCCGAAAATCACGCCCGCCGCGATTACGCATGCGGCAATGAAAATAATGGCTGTTTTCATTCAAGGTGCCCCAGTCGATCCAAGCGGATTTGAGGAAGGCCTTGGACAAGGCCTTCCCACAAACGGTTGTTGAGGGCATTCGGCTTGTTGCCCTTCTACGTCTTACTTTTTGTCACCGGACATTCCGCCCATGCCTTTCTGACCAGACATGCCGCCCATGCCGCTCATACCTTTTTGGCCGACATTCCGCCCATGCCGCTCATGCCTTTTTGGCCGGACATTCCGCTCATGCCCTTCTGGCCCGACATACCGGACATGCCACTCATGCCTTTCTGGCCGGACATCCCGGACATACCTTTTGCTTGTCGCCCGCGTAGGCTGCTCCCGCGCAAAGGGCTACTGCGCAGGTGGCGATGATCAGTTTACGTTTCATAGCCATGAGATGTATTGCTCCTTTATCTTAAGTGTGCCTCCGGGCGCCGTTGCTCGTTGGTCTAGAGCCGGCGCCCGTGTTTGTTGAAGACTTTGTTTTATTTGCCTTTTTTGGTATTTCCTGACATTCCGGACATGCCGCCCATGCCGCCCATGCCGCCCATGCCGCCCATGCCGGACATTCCGGACATGCCGCCCATGCCACCGCCGCGCGACCACTGCGTGCAGATCCAGCCAGGACCGCCGGCCATTCCAGCCATGCCGGACATTCCGCCCATGCCGCCCATACCGGACATGCCGCCCATACCGGACATGCCACCCATACCGGACATGCCACCCATACCGGACATGCCGCCCATGCCGCGCTGACCGCCCATGCCGGACATGCCACCCATACCGGACATGCCACCCATACCGGACATGCCGCCCATGCCGCGCTGACCGCCCATGCCGGACATGCCACCCATACCGGACAAGCCGCCCATGCCGCGCTGACCGCCCATGCCGGACATGCCACCCATACCGGACATGCCGCCCATGCCGCGCTGACCGCCCATGGCCGGACATGCCGCCCATACCGGACATTCCGCCCATACCGGACATCCCGCCCATGCCACCGGCGCGCGGACCATTGCGTGCATACCCAGCCAGGACCCGCCGTCCATTCCAGCCATTCCGGACATGCCGCCCATACCGGACATTCCGCCCATACCGGACATTCCGGCCCATACCGGACATTCCGCCCCATACCGGACATTCCGCCCATACCGGACATTCCGCCCATACCGGACATGCCACCCATACCGGACATGCCTTTTTGTTTGTCGCCCGCGTAAGCCGCGCCCGCGCATAACGCCATTACGCAGGCGGTGATCATCAATTGACGTCGCATAGCCATGAGATGTTTCGCTCCTTTGGTCTTGGGGGTGCCGCCGGGCGTTGTTGCTCGACGGTCTTCAATTCACGCTCCCGCGTTGCGGGGGCGTGAAAACGCTAATTCGTGGGGGAGTGCCAAGTTGCGGAGGTCGTAGGGATGGGTCGCGCCCGGGTGATTGAAGGGCGTGTACCAAGCTCCCTGGTCTTCTAAGAATCGCATGCTTTCCGGGTAGGGCTCCTGCACGCCCCTTCGTGCTTGGGCGTACCAACCGTCGTCCTTACTGAACTGTTCGACAACGGGGGCGCCTGCCGGGCGCTTGGAAGGCTCTACTCCCGCGACGAACGGTTGCTGAGATGCTGCGGGTCCGCTGGGCGACAGCCAGCGCCGCTGTCAGAACGAGCAGGGATGCAAACGACGAATGACCCAATGCCTTTATCTCCGCATTAATGAGCGGTTAACCAATGAAATATTGAGCAAAGAGTATGCCAGTCGCTCGCGCGGCCGCTAATGATATGTAATAACTTGAAAAAAACTCATTTCCGGACACTTTTAATCTGACTGCTGTTTCTGCCATATTGGCAGTCAGAGTGGTGTTCGGTGAGGCTCCTATCCATGATTTTCGGGGGCTTGGACGGATTCAGACCGTGTCCACTTTTCCTGCCAATCTGGCAGGTCGGCGGCCGAGGATTTCAAGCGGGCTTCAGGGGGCCTGCCAGTGCTGGGAGCTGGGCGAATTCGGTTTGCGGAGATGCCGCTCGATAGCCATCATCCACCACGTACCTGTGGCGGTGTTTTGCAGAGCCTGTCTGGCAGGTGTGTTCTTCGAAGCAGAAGAAGTGCAGCTGGGTGACTTAGTGCGACTTCAGCACGGCTCAGCGTTCCTCGACCCAGAAAATCTTCGACCTTTTTGGGATCGAACAGCGTCCCGGGGTGGCTGCGACCAGATGCGCGCGGTGCGGGGTTATGTTTCTGGAGACCGACTTACACGCCAAAGACTCTATGAACCGCTCTAGCGCGACGAGGCGTGCTTTCAAATCAGCAAAGAGTGCCTCGCGCAGCACGTCGAACTTGTTGCCAAGGTGCTCTTTTAGCAGCATGCCGAGCCGTTCGCCCGTCACGTTTGCTCAAGGCCGTCAGAATAGCGCGATGTTCCTTGACGGCGGCTGCCCAGCGTGTCGGAGAAAGGTTCGCCATGTAGCGCGCGGCCGCCGAACCCGGCCAGAGATGCTGCGCGACATCTGGGTGAGTGTCGGGTTCTGTGCCGCGGCAAAGATCAGTTGATGGATCTCTTCGTTGGTGCGGAAGTAGCCTCTGAGATCACCTGATTTGTGCTGGGCTTCCAACTCCGCCTGGAGTTTTTTCGCACGCTCGATCTTCCGCGTTGGTGACATGCAGGCACGCAAGTTCACCGGCGAGGGCTTCCAATGCGCCCATGACCGGGAAGATGTGCTCCAGTTCTTCGGTCGTGAGTTCGGTGACGGAGGCGCCGCGGTGCGGAGTCAGCTGCACCAGGCCTTCGGTTGCAAGCAGCTTGAGGGCCTCGCGCAGGGGTGTTCGCGAGACGGCAAACTGCGTGCAGAGATCCTTTTCCGAGATCTTTGAACCCGGTTCCAACGCGCATTCGATAATCAATTGCCGTAAGTGTTCGGCGAGTTCCTCGTGGAGGGGTCGTCGAGCGATTGGCGCGGGAATTAAACCGTCCTTCATCGTCGTACCTTATTGCCTTCAATTTCATCGGTCGCGTCTAACAAGACCCGGGCAACGTGCACGGCCTGGCGTTTTGAGCCGTCGTAAATCTGGTGGCGGCACGAAGTTCCGTCGGCGATGATGATGGTGTCGCAATCGGCCTGCCGAACGTGCGGCAACAAGCTCAACTCCGCCATCGCCTTGGAAACCTCGAGTGTTTCCGCCTGGTATCCGAATGCGCCCCGCCATACCGCAGCAGCTCGATTCAATCAACTCAACATCCAGCCCGGGAACGAGCTGCAGCGTTTTTTGGATCGGCGTTACCAGCGTTGAAAGCCTTCTGATGGCAATGTCCGTGCAGTAATGCCTTGCTGGCTTTGACCGGCCGCATGGGGCAGCGCGATCTCGCCGGCCTCTTGTTTGAGCGCAATGAATTCCTCAAGCAGCAACACACGGCTGCCGAGATCCGCATTCCATTCGTCACCGAGCAGGACGGGGGCTTCATCGCGGAACGTCAGCACGCATGAGGGCTCGAGCCCGACGACGTAAGCGCCGCGTTCGAGCGCCGGACGAATGGCCGCGGCGGTTCTCAACATTTCGGCTTTCGCCGTTTCGGCAAGGCCGGCGGCGAGGAATGTCCGCCCGCAGCACAAGGGGCGCTCATTTGTTTCCGCCGCCGCCGGTGCGATCGCAAGCCCCGTCCGATGAAGCACCGTTTCGGCGGCGCGCAGGTTTTCGGGTTCGAAGTAGCGGTTTGAAGGTATCGGCAAAGAGCAGGACGTCGGCTCTTTCAGGGGCGAGGCCGTTTCCAGAGAAAGCGGTAGGTGTCGCCGGGCCATTTCGGCAGACTGCGGGAGGCCGCGAGTCCCGAGGATGGTTTGACTGAGGCTGGCGGCGCCTGGCAGGCCATCACGCAGGTTCATCAGCCACGGTGCGCGGGCGGCCCACGGTGCGTAATGCGGCAGATAGGCGACCCAGCCGGTCGCGCAAGGGAGATACCTTCTTGGGCAGCCCGTGCGGCCAAAACCTCTATCTTCATTTTGGCCATGTCGACGCCGGTCGGGCATTCGCGCCGGCAGGCCTTACACGAGACGCATAGCGATAGCGCTTCGGCGACTGCTTTGTTGGTGATTGGCGCCGGGGCCCAGCTGACCTGAGATGGCAAGCCGCAGAGTATTGGCGCGGCCGCGTGTGAGGTCGCGCTCGTCGCGCGTCACCCGGTAGGACGGGCACATAGCGCCATCCTTGAGTTTGCGGCAGGCACCGTTGTTGTTGCACATCATCTCACGGCGCCCTGCAGGCCGCGGCCGGGGCGCCCGAATACCCCGGCCAGTCAAACAACCGTCTTGATTTCGGGGACGGCGTAATCTGGCCCGTAGCGCATGACGCGTTCATCATCCATGCGAGGGCTGCGCACGATCTTACCGGGATTGAAGAGGCCGGCGGGGTCCATGCGGTCTTTGACCCAGGTGAAGTTGTTGACCATGCGCTGGCCGAACATCTTACCGTGGAACTCAGAGCGGACGATGCCGTCGCCGTGTTCTCCGGAATGAGAACCGCGGTAGTTCTTGACGAGGTCGAAGGGCTTCCTCGGCGATTGCCCGTAAGGCTTTGCGGTCCGTATCAAGTTTGAGGTTCAGCACCGGGCGCACGTGCAGTGTGCCGACGGAGGCATGCGCGTACCAGGTTCCGTCGGTGCCGTGCTTTCTAAAGATCCCGGTGAGGCGGTCGGTGTATTCGGCCAGGTCCTCAAGATGCACGGCACAGTCTTCGACGAAGGATACCGGTTTCCCGTCGGATTTCATCGACATCATGATGTTGAGGCCTTGCTTGCGGAACTCGATGATCTGCTTTTGAAATGTTGGATCAACCGCCTCTACAACACCACCTTCCTTTTTACCGGGGTCGCCCCAGCGAAAGCCGAGGTCGGCCATCACGTCGTGCAGGCTGGCGAGCCTGCGCAGATTTTCCTTTTGGTCTTCCTCGGCGAATTCGACGATGAGCAAGGCGGCGGGTTCGCCGCGAACGAATGAATCAACGATAGGCCGGAACATGGCGATGCCGCGACCCAGCTCGATCATATTGCGGTCGACGAGTTCGACGGCCGTAGGGTCGAGTTTGACGAGATGCTGGGTGGCATCCATAGCTTGGCGGAAGCTGTGGGAAATGGCAGACGCCGAGGACCTTGTTGCGCAGGATCGGAGAGAGCTTGAGGGTGATTTTCTCGCTGAACGCGAGGGTTCCCTCCGAGCCGACGAGCAGGTGTGAAAGGTTGTTGCCTGAAGCTGCAGGAAGCAGCGCGTCAACGTTATATCCCCCGACGCGACGAAGAACTTGCGGGAAGCGCTCCTTGATCTCCTCAGACTCGCGTTCGCCGAGCGCCAGCAAGTCGCGGAACAGCTCCTGCACTTCATCCGTCTCGTTAACGCCGCGCAAATCGCTTGCCACCTCGGCGAAGCGGGCCTTGGTGCCGTCGGCTAGGATCGCGTCGATGGCCAGTACGTTGTCGCGGGACATTCCATAGCGGATGGATCGCGAACCACAGGAGTTGTTGGCCGTCATGCCGCCGAGTGTTGCGCGCGACGACGGTCGAGACATCGACGGGGATACCAAAGCCCGGAGGCCTTAATCTTGTCGTTGAGTTGGTCGAGGACGAGTCCCGGCTCGACGACGGCGGTTCCTGCCTCCTTGTCGAAGTCCGATGAGGTTGTTCAAGTGCTTCGACAGGTCGATGACGATTGCGTGGTTGACGGTCTGCCCGCATTGGGACGTGCCGCCGCCGCGGGGCAGTACGGGCACGCCTTCTTCGCGCGCGATTTGCATGGTGGCGATGACGTCTTCAATTGACTTCGGCACGACGACGCCGAGGCGGCATCATTTGGTAAACTGAGGCGTCCGTCGCATAGCGTCCCCGGCTTGGCGTATCGAACATGACCTGGCCGGCAACTGCGCGGTCGAGCTTGCGTCCGATCTCGGAGCGATGCTGCGAGCTTACCTTGGCCAAGCGTTGTCCTCCATGTTGCAACGCAGCTACGAATCCCGATTGACAACCCGGGCCTTGTCAATTTGTATTCAAAATTCATAGTAAAAAATGCACGCCCCTGACAAGGGGGGTTCTCCCTCAATCCTTATAGCCCAGGCTCTTAATCGGGAGGCGTTTGCAAGTGTTCAAGTCTGGTCGCCATTTCCTTCAAATACCTGGCCCGAGCAACGTTCCAGATCGCATCTTGCGGGCTATCGATATGCCGACGATGGACCATCGCGGTCCGGCGTTCAGTGACATTGGTCAACAGGCCATCGATGGCATGAAGGCCGTGTTCAAGACCGAGCAGCGGGTGGTCATATTCCCGGCTTCGGGAACCGGTGCCTGGGAAGCCGCGCTGGTCAATACCTTGTCGCCTGGTGATCGCGTCTTGATGTATGAGACGGGGCACTTTGCGACGCTGTGGCGAGTGCTTGCGGAAGCTGTTGGCGTGCGGCCGGAGTTTGTTTTCCGGTGACTGGCGCGGTGGCGCTGACCCTGTGGCTATCGAGGAGCGCCTGAAGGCTGACACTCGTCATGAGATCAAGGCGGTTTGTGTGGTTCATAATGAGACCTCGACGGGGTCGGTCACACAGGTCGCTGAAATCCGCAAGGCGATCGATAGTGCGGGTCATCCCGCGCTGTTGATGGTGGATTCCATCTCCGGGCTCGCATCAATCGATTTCCGGTTTGACGAATGGGGGGTGGATGTCGCGATTAGCGGCTCTCAAAAGGGCCTTGATGCTGCCGCCTGGACTGTCGTTTAATGCAGTTAGCGACAAGGCGGTTGCAGCATCGAAAACGGCGCAGCTGGCCCGGTCCTATTGGGACTGGGAGGCGATTGCGCGGTCCAAATGACAAGGGATATTTTCCTTACACGCCCGCTACCAACATGCTCTACGGTCTCAACGAGGCCATCGCGATGTTGATGGAGGAAGGCCTTGAGAACGTCTTTGCACGACATGCGCGGCACGGTGAGGCAACGCGCCAGGCGGTGCGGACCTGGGGCCTTGAGATGTTATGCAACAACCCAAAGTACTACTCAAACGTGCTGACCGCGGTGATCGTGCCGGATGGTTATAGCGCAGATGGCTTCCGGCGGACGACGTTGGATCATTTCGACATGTCGTTGGGAATGGCTTGTCGAAGGTCGCCGACCGCGTCTTCCGCATCGGCCATCTGGGCGATTTCAACGATTTGATGCTTATGGGTACGCTGTCAGGTGTCGAAATGGGGTTGAAATTGTCTGGCGTCCGCACAATCGTGGCGGAGCCCAGGCGGCCATGGATATCCTGACGAATTCAGCGACTGCTTCTGCAGCGGCCGCCGAGTAGGATGGACATGACCGAATAAGAATAAGCAGACGACAACCAAACTCGAACTCTTCTGGGAGGAAGAAAGCATGAAGCGATCTTATCTCGTTGCCGTTGCGGCAACCGCCACACTTATCGCCAGCCCGGCGCTCGCCGACAACTGACCTTGAAATTCGGCCATGTCGGCAAGCCGGGCTCGCTGTTCGAGACCAGCGTCAATGCCTTCGCGGCATGTGCCAACAAGGCGCTCGGCGATAAGGCAGAAGTGCAGACGTTCGGCTCTTCTCAGCTGGGCAAAGACAAAGAACTGCTGCAGAAGCTGAAACTCGGCCAGGTCACTTTCGCTCTACCGTCATCTGTCATGTCATCGGTGTCGGAGACGTTTGGTGTGTTCGAGATGCCCTACATCATCAAGGACCGTGATCATATGCGCCGCGTCCAGGGCGCGCTAATGGAGTCGACATTCCAGCCTGCGGTCAAGCAAAAGGGCTACCGCATTATTGGCCTGTTCGAAAATGGTTTCCGCCACATCACGAACAACACGCGGCCGATCAATACGCCGAAGGATCTGGCCGGGATCAAGTTGCGCACGCCTAAGGGCGCGTGGCGTGTGAAGATGTTCAAGCTATACGGAGCAAACCCAACTCCGATGGCGTTCTCGGAAGTCTTCACGGCGCTCAAGACGAACGTTATCGATGGACAGGAAAACCCCTACGCCCAGATTGCTTCGGCCAAATTCCAGGAAGTGCAGAAGTACCTGTCAATCACCGGCCACGTCTACACGCCGGCGTACGTGCTGGTCTCAGACAAGCATTTCGGCAAACTGCCGAAAGACGTGCAAGATGCCCTCATTAAGTGCGGCACCGACACGCAGGACTTCGTCTATGACACGGCGGCCAAGTTGGAAGTGGACCTCCTGAAGGTGATCAAGGATGCTGGCGTTGAAGTCAACGAGGCCGACAAAGCGGCCTTTGTTGAAGCCTCGAAGCCGATCTACGACGAGTTCTCGAAGAGCTACTCAGGTGGTCAGGCTCTGATTGACTCAGTGCAGAGCCTGGCGAAGGGCTCCTAGGACCGTATGTCAGGTTTGGATCGCGGGGGGCATTGCCTCCCGCGATTTGTTCGCTGAAACAAAGGTTCAGATCCCCTCGCCGGTTTCGTGTCCGAGCGTCAGGAGCTTGCGATGATCACGGCACTCAAGCAGTGGCTTGAGAAAACCCTCGAATGGGTGACCATCTTCTTGATGGTGACCTTGACCATCGTCGTGATCGTGGCGGTTCTGTTTCGCCTCACCGGCAATTCTCTGTCGTGGTATGACGAAGTGGCCGCGATCCAGCTGTCGTGGATCACCTACTACGGCAGTGCGCTGGCCGCGCTTAAGCGCCGGCACATTGGTTTTGATACTGTGCTGCTGTCGATTCCGATGCCGCTCAGGATGGTGGCGCTAGCGGTGTCCGAGCTGATCGTCCTCGGTTTCTTCGTGCTTCTTGCCTACACCGGCATGCAGGTCGTCGAGGTCCTGGAAGGCGACATGCTTGTGTCATTGACCTGGGTTCCGGTGCAGTTCACGCAGTCAGTCATTCCGATCGGCGCGGTGCTGTTCATCATCTGCGAGCTTATTTCGCTGCCTGAGTACTGGCGCATGACGGCCGCCGGCAAGTCTCTGGAGCACGCCGAGATCGAGGAAGAAGTCGAGAGCGAGCTTCAGAAAGCGGAGGCGCGCTGAGCCATGCTGATGCTCGCGATCTTTCTCGCGCTTCTGGCGATGATCTGCCTCAACATGCCGATAGCCGTGGCGCTTGCGGTGTCCGGTGTGATCGACTTGTGGCCACGGAGGGGCTCGACAGTCTGCCGACTGTGGCGCTCGATATGTACGATGGCTCCACCAAGTTTTCGTTGATTGCAATTCCGATGTTCGTGCTCGCCGGCGCGATCATGAATGCCGGCGGTGTCACGGATCGCCTCATCAACTTCGTGTCGGCGTTGATCGGCTTTGTGCGTGGCGGGTTGGCGATGGTCAACATCGGCGTGTCTTTGTTCTTCGCGGAGATCTCAGGCTCGGCTGTTGCCGACGTTGCCGCCCTGGGCTCGGTGCT
>CAXXFS010000020.1:0-13110 GCA_963669235.2 uncultured Filomicrobium sp. | reverse complement strand
ATGCCGATTGCACCGGCCCAGTTGCCAGCACCTGGACCGCATTGCGAGGGCTTCCTGGTTGGCGCTGAATTTGGCCAGCTCAGCGCGGCGGTTCTGGGTCGGCTCGCCGCGATGGGTAAGGAGATTCGGGTTACGCCGTGGCGAATGTTGTTCCTCGTGGGCGCGGATTCGATCCCTGACAACGAAGGCTTCATCACAAGTGCGAACCACCCCTGGCTCAATACGACGGCCTGCACGGGAGCGCCGGGCTGCCTGCAGGCCCTAGCGCGCACGCGGGAGCTTGCAAGAGCGCTCGCGCCGCATGTGCCAACAGGTGCTCATCTGCACGTTTCAGGCTGCGCCAAGGGCTGCGCGCATCGCGCGCCCGCAACAGTCACATTGTGCGCCACGCGTGATGGTTTCGATCTGATCCGTGATGGGCGAGCCGGAGATACCGCCGTTCGGGCCGGTCTTGGCGAGGAGGAACTCCTGTCCTTCCCACAGTCACTGTTTGAGGTGCCGTGATGCCGTACGCGTTTGAGACTGACGGTGCAAAGATATACCGGCAATCGTTCGCCACGATCCGGGCTGAAGCGGACCTCTCCGGATTTCACGAAGACGAAGAAGGCGTTGTCGTGCGCATGATCCATGCGGCAGGCATGGTCGGCCTGGAGCACCACATCCAATTCACCGCCGGAATGGCGACGGCTGCCCGCGCCGCACTGAAGGCTGGCGCGCCAATACTTTGCGACGTTCGGATGGTTAGCGAAGGAATTACCCGGCCGCGCCTCCCGGCAGACAACCCGGTGATCTGTACGTTGAATGAGCGAGGGGTGCCCGAACTTGCGAAGGAGCTGAAAACGACGCGCAGCGCTGCAGCAGTCGAGTTTTGGCGCCCACGTCTGGCGGGTGCTGTTATCGCCATTGGCAACGCGCCAACGGCACTGTTTCATCTCCTCAATATGCTAGAAGAGTCGGACTGCCCTCGGCCAGCGGCAATTATAGGCTGCCCGGTCGGTTTCGTGGGGGCAGTTGAATCAAAGGCTGCCCTGATTTCAAATCCGCCCGCGCCGGCGCTCATCGTCGAGGGGCGGCTGGGCGGTTCTGCAATCACGGTTGCAGCAGTCAACGCGCTTGCAAGCAGAAAAGAATAAAGAACTCACAAATGGGCAAAATCATTTGCGCGGGGCTCGGCCCAGGCGACCCGGATCTCATCAGCGTAAGAGCGGACCGTTTGATCCGCTCGGCGCGGCACGTCGCCTATTTCCGCAAGAAGGGGAAACAAGGAAACGCGCGGCGCATCGTTGAAGGCATACTGTCCGAAGGCTGCATGGAATACGCGATGGAGTACCCTGTCACGACGGAACTGCCGTTTGATAGCCCAGAGTACATCGCGCAACTGGCCGCATTCTATGACGAATGGACGTCACGGCTCGCCGGGCTAGCGGAGGGCGCTGATGTTATCGTGCTGTGTGAAGGAGACCCTTTGTTCTACGGTTCCTTCATGCACCTGTTTGTTCGGTTGCGGGAGCGCGCCGAGGTCGAAATCATACCAGGGGTTCCAGGGATGGTCGGCTGCTGGAACGTGACGGACTTGCCAATGACCTGGGGTGACGATGTCCTATCCGTTTTGATGGGGACTCTAACAGAGGACGATCTTGTCCATCACATGCATGGTGCGGACGCACTGGTGATCATGAAGACCGGACGCAATCTGCCAAAGGTTCGGCGGGCGCTCGAGCGAGTCGGCCGGCTGCAGGACGCCTGGCTTGTGGAGCGCGGCACCATGCCGGGCGAACGCATTGCGCGCCTTGCCGAAGTCGAGACTTCCGATTGTCCCTATTTCGCTACCGTTCTCGTTGCCGGGCAGGGGCGGCGTCCAGAGGCTGCGGAATGACCGGCGGACTCATAATCGCCGGGCTCGGCCCAGGCGGCGCGGCGCTGGTGACGCCGGAAGTTTCTGCTGCGCTGGCGGAGGCGACCGACGTCTTTGGTTATGGACCCTACGTTGCACGTGTCGAGCCGCGCGACGGTCTGGTCATGCACGCCACGGACAACCGGGAGGAACTGAAGCGCGCCCGTGAAGCCCTGGCGATGGCGCAAGCCGGCCGAAGGGTTGTTATCGTCTCCTCCGGCGACCCTGGTGTTTTCGCGATGGCGGCAGCGGTATTCGAGGTCCTGGAAGAAAACGATCGCTGGCTGGACTTGGATATCCGCGTGCTACCCGGCATCACGGCCATGCTTGCGGCAGCAGCTCTGGCAGGGGCACCGCTGGGACATGATTTTTGCGCCATCAACCTGTCCGACAACTTGAAACCCTGGGCGCTGATCGAGCAGCGTTTGCGGCTGGCCTCGCAGGCGGATTTTGCGATCGCACTCTACAATCCCCGTTCGAAAGCCCGCTCGCAGGGTTTCGCGCGGGCCCTTGATGTCTTGCGGGAGGCCTCCGGAGACAACCGGCTTGTCACGTTTGCAAGGGCGGTCTCGACACAGGACCAGAACATCGCGACGGTCACTCTTGGCGATGCCCGCCCGGAGATGGCCGACATGCGGACTATTGTTATTGTTGGCAGCTCTGAAACACGCCGCGTTGGAAAGTGGGTCTACACACCGAGGCGGGCGGGATCATGAGAAAGGCCCAGCCACTCCATCGCCTCGGCGACTGTTTCAACGCTTTGACGCTCTGGCAAATGTGGCCGGTCAACCATGATGACCGGAACCCCGAGCGACCGAGCGGCATCGAGCTTGGCGCGTGCGGCCTCTCCACCGGAGTTCTTGGTGACCAGCCAATCAATGTCGTGGGCTTGCATGAGTTCCAGTTCGCCTTCGAGCTTGAAGGGCCCACGGGCCGTTACCGTAGAAGCATTTGGAAAGGGCATTGGCGTGTCGGCTTCGTCAATGAAGCGCAGCAGGTAGTGGTGCTGAGGCGCGGTGGCGAAGACATGAAGCTGAGTACGGCCGATCGCCAGAAAGACTCGCTTTGGAACGTCAGGCAAAGCCGCAACCTGCCGCAGACACGTCGTCTGTATGGACCCATTTATCGCCAGCAACGGACCGCCACGGCGGGCGCTCGATCGCTATCAATTGGGCACCTGTTTCGGCGCAGGCTGCGACGGCGTTGCGGCTCATCGCGGCGGCAAACGGGTGGGTTGCATCAACGACGTGGCTGATACCTTCGGCGCGCAAATAATCGACCATACCGGCGATGCCGCCAAATCCGCCCACGCGCACCGGCAGCGGCTGGGGCAACGGGTTGCCGGTTCGGCCGGCATACGAGAACACGGCATTGGCCCTGGCATCCGCCAAGGCAAGAGCCAATCGGCTCGCCTCGGTGGTGCCGCCGAGAAGCAGGATGCGCGTCATGTCTGAACCGTGGTTGTCGATCATAGGTCTCGGAGAGGATGGCCTAAGTGGTCTCAATTCAGCAAGCCGCGTCGCGCTCGATGAGGCAGATATCATCTTCGGCGGTGTGCGGCATCTTGCACTTGTCGAAGCGGGAGAGCGCGGGCGCGCGTGGCCGGCACCCTTTTCGATCGCCCCTGTACTGGCGGCCCGTGGGCAGCGGGTCGTAGTTCTCGCGTCCGGCGACCCCTTCTGGTATGGCGCCGGCGGCAGCCTGGCCGATCAGTTGCGTCCAGACGAGTGGCGGGTGTATCCCGCGCCGTCCGTTTTCTCACTTGCCGCGGCGCGGTTGGGATGGCGGATCGAAGAGACGTTGTGCATCGGTCTGCACGCGGCTCCGTTTGAACAGCTGGCCCACCGGCTTGCGCGCGGGCTTGCCGCAATCTGCCTCGTCCGCGATGGCACGGCTGCGGCCGAACTGGCTTCTTGGTTGAGTTCCAGGGGCTTTGGCCAGTCCCGCTGCTGGCTACTTGAGGCCCTCGGCGGGCCCAGGGAGCGCATCACCGAATTGAAAGCCCATGCAATTTCGGCCGCATACCTGCGGACACCGGTCGCCGTTGCCTTCATCGCTGAGGGCGGTCCGGGGCTTCAATGTACGCAAGGGCTCCCCAATGACTCGTTCGTTCACGACGGGCAAATCACCAAAAGGCCGATACGGGCTTTGACCTTATCAGCGCTAGCGCCAAGACCTGGTGAGCGGCTTTGGGATATTGGGGCGGGCTCGGGTACGGTTTCCATCGAGTGGGTGCTTGCCTGTGGCGCCGGCAGCTCTGCCATAGCCATCGAGGAACACGGGGAGCGGGTCAGAAACATCCTAACCAATGCCAGAGCCTTCGGAGTCGAAGACCGGATTTCAGCCATTGAAGGCGGGGCGCCCGCCGCACTAGCGGGTCTACCCGAACCGCAAGCGGTGTTTCTTGGCGGCGGCGCGGATGAGGCCATGCTGCAGTCGGTCTGGTCCGTGATGAAGCCTGGTACAAGGCTCGTCGCCAACGCAGTGACCTTGGAAACCGAGGCACTGTTGTCCAGCTGGTCGTCGGAACGGGGTGGCAACCTTCTGCGCATTGAACTCGCCGAGGAGAAGCCGCTCGGGGGTTACCGAAGCTGGGCGCCCGCGCGCCCGATCGTGCAATGGAGCGTTACGCGATGAAGTTTGACGGAGTTCGTCTGCCGCGCGTGGCCGCAAAGGTGCCAGTGGCTGCCGGAGGAGACCGGGTGTGACAGTACATTTCATCGGTGCGGGTCCGGGAGCCGCTGACCTACTCACCTTGCGAGGACGAGATCTCATCGCTGCTTCGCCGGTGTGCCTTTATGCTGGATCGTTGATACCGGAGGGCGTGCTCTGCCACTGCCCCGCCGATGCGCGTATTCTTAACACGGCCTCCATGTCGCTAGACGATATCATCAGCGAATGCGCCAAAGCGCACGCAGCCGGCCAGGATGTCGCGCGGCTACACTCTGGAGATCTTGCAGTCTGGTCGGCAATGGGTGAGCAGATTAGGCGCCTCAGGGCGCTCGGCATTCCATTGGACGTAACGCCGGGCGTTCCGGCTTTCGCCGCAGCCGCCTCCGCGCTTGAGGCTGAGTTGACGCTACCCGGCTTATCGCAGTCCGTGGTGCTGACGCGGACCTCCGGCCGGGCGACCGCCATGCCGCCCAGCGAGACACTCAAGAACTTCTCTGAAACCGGCGCGGTGCTCGCCATCCACCTTTCGATCCATTCCCTGGACCGGGTTGTCCAAGAGCTGGTGCCGCAGTACGGCGCGGATTGCCCCGTGGCGATTGTTTGGCGCGCGAGCTGGCCCGAAGAGCGGATCGTGCGGGCGACGCTCGGCACGATTGAGGCGGCGGTGGGCGACGGAATGGAGCGCACCGCTGTGATCCTTGTCGGACACACGCTCGGCGCGGAGGATTTTGCCGAGAGCCGCCTTTATGCCGATGATTACGACCGTCGCTTTCGTCCCCGTGGAACAAACCCTCGTTTCCCGGAGGGCACATGACCCTGGCCGACACGCCTGCTTCGACGCCTCCAGGTCTTGTGATTTCGGCACCTACTTCCGGCGCCGGAAAAACGACGGTGACCCTGGGGATTGCCCGGGCCTTACGCGACCGTAAGTTTGTCGTGCAGCCATTTAAATGCGGCCCGGACTACATCGACCCTGCGTTGCATCAAGCCGCGGCCGGACGGGTCTCGGTCAACCTCGACAGCTGGGCTATGTCGCCAGGGACAATCGCGTCGCTAGCTGGCTGCGCGGGAGGCGCGGACATCATTCTTGCGGAGGGCGCGATGGGGCTCTTCGACGGTGTGGCGAAGGCAGGTCAATCAGGAACAGGCGCCAGCGCCGATATCGCGGCATTGATGGGCTGGCCGGTGGTACTCGTTCTTGATGCCTCGGGGCAGGCACAAACGGCGGCCGCCGTCGCGCACGGTCTTGCAACGTATCGGGAGGACGTGCGGGTTGCGGGCGTGGTGCTCAACAAAGTCGCTGGGCCGCGCCATGAAGCGCTCGCACGCACAGGTTTTGAGTCGATTGGCATCAAGGTTCTTGGTGCCTTGCCGCGGCGCGATTCGATTGTCATGGCCGAGCGTCATCTAGGTCTCGTGCAGGCGCAGGAGCAGGCCGGGCTGGAGGAGATACTGAGCGCGGCGGCACGATTTACAGAAGATCATGTCGATATCGATGGCTTGGTTTCAGCGGCAGCGCGCGGTTCCATGCCGCCACCATCAGCCTCCAAACTTCGTCCTCCCGGCTCACGCGTAGCGCTTGCCCATGATGAGGCGTTCTCATTCGTGTATCCTCACCTCTTAGAGGAATGGCGTCGGGCCGGCGCCGAAATTCTACCGTTTTCACCACTCGCCGACCAAGCTCCCGATCCCACCGCTGACGTTTGCTGGTTGCCTGGCGGCTATCCAGAGCTCCATGCCGGACGGTTGGCCGCCGCCTCGACTTTCCAACGCGGGCTAAAAGCCTTCGCAGCGGAGCGACCCGTGCATGGCGAATGCGGAGGATACATGGCACTTGGCGAGGCTGTTATTGATGCCGAGGGAAGGCGGCATGAAATGGCAGGCCTGCTCGGCCTTGTTACGTCCTTCGAAAAGCGCAAACTACATCTAGGCTACCGTCACTGCGAGCTTGTGGCGGCCATGCCTGGTTTTGGAGCAGGGGCAACCCTGCGCGGCCATGAGTTTCACTATGCGACGATCCTGGCTCAGCCGGATGCACCATTGGCCCGGGTACAGGATGCTTCGTCAACAGCAGTTTCCGAAACAGGCGCCTATCGGGAGCATGTCAGCGGAACGTTCTTTCATTTGATCGCGGAGGCGCAATGACCGGATTCGTCTCCTTTGTTTCTTCGGGACCGGGTGACCCGGAACTGCTGACGCTCAAAGCCGTCGCGCGGCTGCAGGCGGCTGACGCGGTATTGTTCGACGACTTGTCGTCTGGTCCGATACTCGCTCATGCGCGCGCGGGTGCTGACCTTGTCGGTGTGGGAAAACGTGCTGGCCGCGTGTCTCCGAGGCAGGTCCACGTCAGCCGTCTTCTGGTTGACTACGCCAAGTCAGGGCTGCGCGTGGTGCGTTTGAAATCGGGCGACGCTGGCATATTCGGCCGGTTGGAGGAAGAAATCGCCGCCGTGCGCTCGGCCGGGATTAGCTACGAGATCATTCCCGGCGTGACGACTCCTTGTGCCGCGGCCGCAGCAGCCGGCATCCCGCTGACCCGCAGGCAGACCGCACAAAGGGTGCAATTCGTGACCGGGTCGGATGTCACTGGCGGCCTGCCAGAAGGCCTAAACTTTGAGGCGCTTGCCGATGCCACCGCGACCACCGTTGTGTTCATGGGTGGGCGGACCTTTCCTCAGCTTGCCCACGAACTCATGACGCGTGGCCTTTCGCCGCGCACACGGACGCTCATGGCCGAAGCCGTGGGGCAGCCCGAACAGAAACTGACTGTAGGGGACCTTCAGGGGTTGGCTGCCCAACTCGCGGCCGAGAGGACCACCGCACCTGTCCTCATAATGTACGGTCCGCTTGTCGATAATTCCGCTGATAGAGCTTGACGCTGAGGTTTGCGTCGCCTCTATGTGGTGGCGTACTTGGTGTCCAACTTGGCGCAAAGCGCCAGGACTTAATTCGGGAATGGGATGGGCGGACCAAAATGCGGCGCCCAGAACCCCAGCCGCCCCCGCGACTGTAAGCGGCGAGCGAGGCTCCAATCATAGCCACTGGTTCTTCCGGGAAGGCTGGAGCACCGCAATGACCCGCTAGCCAGGAGACCGGCCAAGTACAAAACCATAACCGCCGTCGGGGGTGACGGTAAGGAGGACTTCATATGCATATTGAGCCAGGATTGGTCGACGGCGCGAAAATCGTGCTGAGTTACGCAACCGCGACCGCCGCGTTCGGCTATGCGGCGAAGCTATCGTGGGATGAGATGCGCAAGCACGGCTTCGGTTCGCTCGTAGCACGGGCGGTGGCAGCCTCGGTGCTCGTCTTTTGCTTCTTCGAAGTGCTCCCGCATTATCCCGTCGGTGTTTCGGAGGTTCACTTCATCCTGGGCACCACCCTCTTATTACTTTTCGGTGTGGCACCCGCGGCTATTGGGCTGTCGATTGGGCTGCTCGCCCAGGGATTGCTGTTCGCTCCTGCCGACCTGGCGCAGTACGGCATGAACATTACGACAATACTGGTGCCGCTGTTCGCCATCAAGGTCCTGGCTGACCGGATCATCCCGCCGCAGACGCCATACGTTGATGTCAAGTACTCCCAGGCCCTGGCTCTGTCGACGGCCTATCAAGGTGGCGTTGTCGCTTGGGTTGCATTCTGGGCTCTCTACGGAGCTGGATTCGGTGCCGAGAATGTATCCTCGATCGCAAGCTTCGGCCTCGCCTATATGCTCGTCATCGTCGTTGAGCCACTGGCCGATCTCGCTGTCCTCGCGATTGCCAAATCGCTGCACGGAATGCGCGGAAGCTGGTTCTTCACCCAGCGCCTGCACCACGCCTCGGCCTAACTTCCGCGGCTTGTAACAGCGGCCCCTGCAAAGAGGCCGCTTTTTCTTTGTTCCAGGATCGCATGACTGAACTTCTGCTCATCGGTGTTGGTAGCGGCAATCCCGATCACCTGACGCTGGAGGCCATCAAAGCGCTCAGGGCTGCAGAGATTATCCTCATCCCACTGAAGGGCGCGGACAAGTCAGATCTCGCCGACGTGCGGCGGCGGATGGTTGCTGAATACGCGACCAACCCAGCGACGCGTGTGGTTGAGTTCCAGCTGCCGCGGCGTGACGTTGGGCACCCCGATTACCTTGCCGGCGTCGAAGAGTGGCACGCGAACATCGCCGCTGCCTGGCAGCAGGAGATCGCCAGCCATACCGATTCGAGTGGCCGCGTCCGCCCTTCTCGTATGGGGCGATCCATCACTTTACGATAGTACATTGCGGATTGCCGCGCGGCTTTCAGAGCAACTGCCGGTCAAGGTTCGTGTCATACCCGGGATCACATCCCTACAGGCGCTGACCGCGGCGCATTGTATGCCCCTGAACGATATCGGAGGCAGCGTGCTTATCACGACCGGTCGTCAGCTGCGCGAATCACGGCTGGCCAGAGGGTATCGATACGTTGGCCGTGATGCTCGACGGCGAAACGTCATTTCAACACCTTGCCAGCAAGGACGTTTCCATTTGGTGGGGTGCGTTCCTCGGGCTGCCGGAGGAGATTATCCTGTCGGGCCCACTTGAGAATACCGGCCCCAGGATTGTCGCGGCACGTTCACAGGCGCGTGCCCGGCTTGGCTGGATTATGGACATTTACATTCTTCGCCGTGCGTTCCCGCAGCAGGGTGATGATTGATCCAGATGATCTACTCAATTGACTGGATTAAGGGGTATCAGCACTTGGACATTGGGCCGCCCCGGTACATCACTTCGCGATGTGCCAACAAAGATTTTGTTGGAGCGGTCAACGCGGAACTTGACGACGGCACTGGCAGCGATTTCGATGCGCGGAAGGTCTGGGCGGACTACGTCCAGGACCGTGAGCTTGAGCGTGGCCAGCATTTGACGAAGCGGGGATTCAACATGAGCGGCAAGGGTGCTTTCAACCGCGATATCAAGATCGCCCCGTCTATTCTATCAGCCGACTTCGCCAACTTCGGAGCCGAGGTTGAAGCAATTGAAAAACAGGGCGCGACTGGGTGCACGTCGATGTCATGGACGGCCACTTCGTTCCAAACATCACCTTCGGGCCGCAGACCTGCAAGGCGATCCGCCCACGTATCAAGACTGTAATGGACGTGCACTTGATGATCGCGCCTGTCGATTCGTTCGTTGAGACGTTCGCGGAGGCGGGCAGCGATATCCTCACAGCGCACGTTGAAGCCGGGTCGCATCTCGACCGGACGCTGCAGGCGATCCGCGCCGCTGCTTGCAAGGCGGGCATCGCGCTCAATCCGGCGACTCCGGCAGAGGCAATCGCACACGTGCTCGACCGCATTGATCTTGTGTGCGTGATGTCGGTGAACCCTGGTTTTGGCGGGCAGAGCTTCATTCAGAGCGTGGTGCCGAAAGTCAAGCATCTGCGAGAGATGATCGGCGACCGGCCAATCCCTATCGAAATTGACGGCGGCGTCACAGCAGATACAGCGCCTGTTGTCGCTGGGGCCGGGGCCGATGTGCTGGTCGCGGGCTCGGCGGTATTCAAGGGCGGTGTCGTTGACAGGCCGGAGGTCTATGGGGGCAACATCGCCGAGATCCGCAAGGCCGCCGAAACAGCCCGCGCGGGCGTCAAACCGGCAGCCTGAGGCAGGTCACGACACCGGCTCTGGCCACCTTCATCACAGTAACCGCGAGCAGGAGGAGACAACATGGCAGCCGAGGCGCCACAATGCGAGATCGGGTTCAGGGCACCCCACTTCAGACTTGCTGCGACCGACGGCAGCTTGCTGGCGCTCGCCGACGTCGCCGGCCGGAAGGGAACGGTCGTCGCCTTCATCTGCAATCACTGCCCCTACGTCAAAGCAATCATCGACAGGTTGGCGCGTGATGCCAAAGATCTCGCACGGCTCGGCGTCGCAACAGTCGCAATCTGCTCCAATGATGCCGAGGCCTATCCAGAGGATTCCTTTGAGAACATGGGGCTGTTTGCCGAGGAGCACGGTCTACCATTTCCGTATCTGCACGATGCCACACAGGAGGTTGCTCGTGTGTATGGCGCTGTGTGCACGCCGGACTTCTTTGGCTTTGATGCCGACCTTCGTTTGAAGTACCGCGGGCGGCTGGATGGTTCGCGCAAGGAGGCCGGACCGGACGATCTTGACCGCGAGTTATTCAACGCCATGCGATTGGTTGCGGAATCGGGTACCGGCCCTGAGCTTCAACATCCGGCGCTCGGCTGCTCCATCAAGTGGCGGGCAACCTAGAATCTCTGTGCATACGTCCCCAAAAAGAAGAAACTGGCCCTGGTGAGGCCGGCTTCAACTTGCTGATGGTAGACTTATCAGAAGAACGCTTTGTGGAGCTTTTGCCCGTTAGAACTTGTACTTGCCGCCGACCCAGAAGGTGCGCGCCTGGCCAGGTTTGAGGCCATCTTCGCGGTCGGTGATATAGAGCTCGTTGGTCAGGTTTTCGCCGGCAACCCAGATGCTCGCCCCGGTATTTCCGATGTCGAGATTGGCCCGCGCGGAGAGCAGCCAGACGTCCGGAACAAGACCGATCTCACCTTCCGGATCGCCCGCGAACGGTGTGTTGAATTCATCGGTAAAGAATTCGCCGCGGTAGGTGTAGGTCACGCTTGCGTTCCAGTCCCATCCGTCAGGACGCTGTTGCTCGACGCCAACCGTGAGAGCTGCGACCTGTTCTGGAATTTCCGGTGCCAGGAAGCCAGCGATCGAAACCTCTTCGGCTGGATCGTCTTCGTCTTCGCCAGACCGGCCAGCCGTACCCTTTTGGAATTCAGTCCGGTTGTACGTGTAGTTAACTTCACCGAAGAGGTTGAATTCGCCCCCGTGGAAGGGGTTCGAGTTAAGTCGGCCGAACATTTCGACACCGTTCACTTCCACCTCGTCGGCACGACCGAAGCCGCGGTCGCCGGCTGTCGAGAAGGACTGTCCAAACTGGTAGTTGCGGATGTCCTTGTGGAAGTAGGCAACGTCGAAGATCAAGCCCTTGATCGCGGTTGAGCGGATACCAATCGTGTAGTTATCACCGATCTCATCGGGAGCCGGGAAGTTTTCGTTACGAAGGATTGCAGTTGAAAGGCCACGATAATAGCTCGCGTAGACCGTCGAGCGCCGAAGGCCTGTGTAAGCGAACGAAATGCCCGGCAAGATGTTGCCCGAGGAATAGCTTTCGTCGAAAGCGTTGCGATTGATGCCTTCAATCTCAAGACACTCATCCACACCGAGTGCTTCCTCGCACTCTGCGCCTTCGATCTCCTCTGCTTCGCCTTCCTCCTCAGCTGTTATCAGCGACTGGCGTTGCACCCGGTACCATTCGAAGCGGACGCCAGGGACGACTCTCAGGTCTTCGCGTGCGTGGATGTTAGTCTGGAGAAAGGCCGAAACGGCATCAGCTTCCAGGTTGCGTTCGAAGATGGTCAGACCTTCGCGGTCGCTGTCTTCAAGCAGCTGGCCGGTCTTGCCGAGGAAGTTACGATTGCTGAGCCCCTGCTTCTCATAGCGAATGCCCGCTTGCAGGTCGTAGGTCATGCCCCAGCGAAGTGGCAAGTTCGCCCGTTCCCCGCGGATTTCACCGCCAATCGCGCGGAACGTGCGCAGGCGCCCGAACATGGAGTCCTCACCAATTATAACATTGCTCAGCCCGTCTTCGTCGTCTTCAAAGACTGCCATAATGCCAGGATTATCGGACTCAGGCGGATTGTCTTCAAGTGTTACAATCTGATAGCGGTCGCGGCGGTGGCGCTTGGCATAAAAGCGCGAGGTGATGGTCGTATCGTCATCGACATACCAGTTATGAACGACCTGACCGCGAATGATGTCGCCGTTGTAGTTATTGTAAATGGCGCCTGGCGCGAAGCAGGTCTTACAATGGTTAAAACTAAAGAAGTCCCTTTCAACCTTACCTAGCGGATCGTCGTCTTCGCCTTCCAGGTTTGATTCGTCGTATTTGTCGCGCTGGCGGGCAATCGTGAGTTGGACGGTCAGGTCTTGGTCGATGCCGCGCCAGCCGATAGCACCATAGAAGTCATTGAAGCGCAGACGCTCCGTATCCCAAGCGCCATCCACGTCGGCGCCGCTATAGGATGCAACGATACCGACGTTGCCAAAGGTCCGGCGCGTGTGAACATGGCGACGGTTGGACAAGCCTGTAATTCCGAGGCCATCGGGGTTGCCGTTCCTATTCTTGTCGGTCCAGCCGAGGGCTCCGCTGACCACCGTCTCGTTCGGACCGAAGGGCGACAGGAGCCGAAGGTTCACGATGCCGAAGTTGTTGTTGGGGCCATGCACGATGGAGCCACCTCGAATGACTTCAACGCTTTCGATACGGTCAACGGGCGCCATGTAGTGCACCGACGGGTCCAACCACAAGGTAAGGTTGACCGACTGGCCGTCTTCCATGACGAGCAGCTTACGTGAGCGCCGTGGAGGGGAACCCTGGGCGCCAAGCCCACCGTGGTTACCATTACCATCGTCGTTGACGACAACCATGCCTGGGACGCGGGTGAAAATCTCGTTTCTCGTGCGAGGACGATCTTCTTCCAGCTGTGCCG
>CAXXFS010000019.1:0-5773 GCA_963669235.2 uncultured Filomicrobium sp. | reverse complement strand
AGGTTCAATCGGTAACTGGCGATCAGTAACAGGTCTGCTCAAGTTCCCACTTTACGATCTTGCAGACTTCGCGGCGACCGTTCCACTTGCACTTGCGGATGGGGAAGCGCTTGTAAGTGCAGTAATAATCGATCCCAGCGTGGCCCTCATAGCCACGCATCGGCTTCTTTGAGTAGTATGAGCGCTGGTAGATCTCTTTGCTGTTGCCGGCTTGAGCAGCAGTTCCGGCAAAGGCCATGATCAGGCAGCGGCGGCCGCTGCGAAGAATAGTACGGATTGAAAAATGCTGATTTGCATGGCTTGTATCCCTATTAAGGTGTCGGCCAACGGCCCCCGCTTCATTCGATGCACTGAACCTAATCGACGTGCGTTCGGGGGGCTGTTCCGTGGGTAACAATGATCGACAGTATTGGATCCGGCTTTCCGGTCGCGGGGTGGTTCAGTCTAGGTCCGTTCATTGCCGCAGCACAAATCACTGCTGCCAAAACCGGTTAAGACAAGCGCGCGGGGGGACCTGCCCGGCAGGGCTGGAAGCTGGCCGCATTGGCGATACTGGCATTGTTTTCCACCCCGTCACCGGTGCTCGCGGCCAGCGAGGAGGCTCCAGCCCCCAAAGCCGCAAAGCCCGCTGAAGCGAAAAAGCCTATCGGCCAGCGCAAGGCCGATCTGCAAAGTCAGAACGCCGACTTCGAACTGTTCCTTGACCGGCTGATGATGGCCGAATCCGACGGCCGGGATTATCTCAAGAACCGCCGGTCGAGCGCACTTGGGCCTTACCAGTTCATCAAGGGAACGTTCCTTTATGTAACCCGGCGGCACTTCCAGGATCGGATCGCCGGACTCAGCAAAGTGCAGATCCTGGCGCTGCGTACAGACCGCGAGTTTTCCAGAAAGGTGGTGGCTCAGTACACGCGCGAACTCGCCGTCCACCTCGCACGCAATGGCATCGCCACGACGTACGGGCACCTGCGGCTTGCGTACCTGCTCGGACCGAGCGGAGCTACCGGGTTCTGAAGGCCAAGCCGGCAATGTTGGTACGGCGGCTAATCTCACGTGCGGCGGTGGTGGCCAATCCGTTTCTCTCGTCCATGACGGCACAGCAGATCATCGAACGGGCCAACCGCGACATCTCGATGGATCGGTCAAAACAGCTGGCTGTACGGCTTCAGGAGAAACGCAAATCGAAGCGGTCGGGCATTCGCGTTCGCTGCAACCTTGCGCGGCCCAGTTGCCGGCGCTGGCTGGCGTTGCGCAAACGAAAGCTCGCGAGGCTGCAAAAACAACGAGACAGGCTCAAGAAAAAAGGCCGAGCAATAGAGCATCGCGGTTGGCGGGCGCCGCATGTCTTGAAAGATTCGCGTGGAGAATGCCTTGTTGGTGCGGCCAGAGCCATAATTTGCTCGGGATCGTTCGGTCAAAGCCTTGGTTGTTGATCAACATCAAGCAGAGTCCAAGAGTCCGCACCTTGCCAGATAAGCTGCGGTATGCAGGTGACATAGTTGTTCAAATCTGAGGCAGGGCGGCGCGGATACTTGAACTTGAACAAGACCACTGCGCATTATCGCCGTATTCGTGAGACTTGGGGTGTGTGCTGCGTAGCGGGCGGTAGTCCGCGCTGAACACTAGAGATCAAGGAGTCGCATGATGTCGATCCGCTCTGTCGTCCTGGGTGCAGTCGCAGTCAGCGCACTGCACATTGCACCGGCGATCGCAGAAAGCTGCCCCGGTAATCCAGATGCACTTGGTGTGGCGCGGACTGTGGAGATCGATACCACAGGGGGCCCGGGGTTCGGCCTGGCACAATACAAGTTGTATGATTTTCTGCAGCCGGGCGAGATCGTATTGACGTTTGATGATGGTCCCTGGCCAAAGAATACGCCCGCCGTGCTCGAGGCCCTGAAAGAGCATTGTACGAAGGCTACCTTCTTCACGATCGGCAAACATGCCGTCTGGCATCCGCATATCCTGAAACAGATCGCATCCGAGGGTCACACAATTGGCACGCATACGTTTTCGCACGCCAATCTCTCGAAGCGAAAGATGAAGGGTGCCAAGGGACGTGCCGAAGTCGAGAAGGGTGTTAGCGCCGTGAAATTCGCGCTTGGCGCACCACCAGCGCCATTCTTCCGCTTTCCGTTTCTTCAGGACCCAAAGGAACTAGTCGGCTATCTCGGCAGTCGTAACCTCGCCATCTTCTCGATGGACCTCGACTCATTCGACTTCAAGCATCGTAATCCTGCCCGGGTGATCAAATCGGTGATGTCAAAGCTCAAGCGCAAGGGCAAAGGCATCATCCTCATGCACGACTTCCAAAAGGCGACGGCGAAGGCCATGCCCAAATTGCTGAAGACGCTTAAGGATAAGGGATACAAGGTCGTGCACTTGACGGCCAAGGAGCCGGCCGCTTCGATCACCGCATACGATGATGAAATCAAGAAGGAATTTGCCGGCCCGATGGCGAGCGCGAAGCCGCTGTCGAGCGTCGTCAGGACGGTGACAGGTAAGTAGGACGCTTCGATCCGCGTCCTGAGGTCCGACTGTCAACGGCCAGCAAATGGCTCTGGCTTATGTGAGGACTTGGGATGCTGAACCGCTCTAGATCGACTACCATATTGAAGAGCGCCCTATTCGGTTTCGCCGTTTGTTGGGGAGCGTGCCTGCCAGGCGGTCGGACGGCCGCCGCTGAAACTTGTCCAGCTGAAGAATTTTCACGCGAGGTCGATGCGGCCGGAGCGGCGCTGCGCGGTTTCAATGCCGAAATGGCCCCCAAACTGCAAAGCCGCATCCGTGAACTGAAGTCGGCGAAGGGCTGGAAGGAATCCGAGTTTCAAAACCTTGCGCAAGACTATCTGTTCGACACGAAGACCGCCGAGTTTGACAGCAAGGCAAACAAGCTGCTCGACCGACTCGACGAACTCGGCAGCACTGGCGAACTAGGCGGCGCCGATTGCGCCAAACTGAAAGAGCTGAAGACCACTGGCACCGCGTTGCTCGATATGATGCGGAAAAAGTCAGCGTATACACTTGCCAAAATCGACAAAGAAATTGCCACCGGACGAGGCCGCACGGAAACGGCTGTGCGCGGCTCAAGAACGGCTTCCCCAACAGGCCAAGCTGATGAGCGTCACGCTGCAGAAACGGCAGCAAACCCGAAGCCCGAGTCCGCAGTGAAGGTGAAGCCGAAGAAGGCGAAGGTTATCAAGAAACCTCCTTCACGGCCGCTTGGTCCTGAGCCGGAAGACGTTGCGATGACCGGCCCCCTGGTCAAGCCCGGCACGGATCGTTGGGAGACCGTGACCCAATCGTCAACGGCAACGCCGTCTGCCGTTGTCCCGCCGGAAGGCGACATACAGGTTTTGCAGCCACCGCCGGGCGCCTTTGCCGGTCCCGACGAGGGTTATACGGTTGAGGAGATCCGCGACGCGACGCGCGGTTTCTTCGGCACGATCTCAACCAATCTTGCCACGGTCATCGAACACGCATTTCGGAAGTGGGGGCAGCCAACCGCATATGTGCTGGGCAAGGAGGGTGGCGGTGCATTCCTCGCCGGCGTGCGCTACGGCAAGGGCACGTTATTCATGCGTAGTGGCGCTGCTCAGAAGGTCTATTGGCACGGCCCTTCATTGGGCTACGACTTCGGTGCGGAGGGCTCGAGAACGTTGTTCCTGATCTATGCCCTGAAGAACCCCGGCGATATCCACCGGAGCTTCACCGGTGTTGACGGATCAGCCTACCTCGTCGGTGGCGTCGGTGTGACCTTGCTGAAGGGCGGCCCGGTCATCCTTGCACCCATCCGATCAGGACTGGGACTGCGTCTTGGCGCGAACATCGGGTACGTTCGCTTTACCCCAGAGCCGACCTGGAATCCGTTCTGACCTGCAGACGCCTCGTCAGAGTTGAGCCGCCTTTTCCTCTGTCAACATTCGGCAGGCCGATGTTGAGCTGAGCACCACACAGAAAACTAAACTGTGCGGTGCTCTAGGTTCGGCTCTCGCGTCTTGCGATCTTACTCGCTGCTGCCAGGCCACCTGAAAGCGTTTGGCTTGTAGAAGCTGTAGCCCTTCTTCTTCCCACGACGCTTCTTTTTAGAGGTGGCCGGCTGTGGTGAACCCCAGAAATCGAAGCCCGAGGAGGCGGCGTAGGTCTTCTTGGTTTTCTTCTTGGCGACGGCGTAGTAGGGCGTCTTGCCATGGATCGAGATACGCGTGCGGGCTTTGCCATGCCGACTGACGAGCTTGTAGAATTTCTTGGCGTTGGAGGGCGACAGGCGAATGCAGCCATGCGATGCCGGGCGGCCGAGTGCGCCGGTATAGTAGGTCGCGTGGATCGCAAAGCCACGATGATAGAACACGGAATGCGGCATCGGCGAGTTGTGGTACTTGCGCGAGTAATGCATGCGCGTCATCCACTGGGGCTTGTAGTTTCCGGTCGGCGTGTAGTAGCCAGCTCGACCCGATGAGACCTTCCAAACGTGTTTGACGGCGCCGTTCTCGGTCACGGTCATTGTCTGCGATGACAAGTTGACCGACGCCCTCAAGGTCGCTGGCAGCGACTTCGGCTTGGGTTTGGCAACGGTGATAGCAGAGACTTTCTTTTCGCCGGCCACCGAGGCCTTCACAGGTTCCGACTTGGAAGCGGAAGCTGGCGTGTCTTCAACCTTCTTCGCAGCTACAATCTCAACTTTCTCCGCCACCGGCTCGGCAGCAAGCGGCCCGGTCAGCACAAAGGCTGCCGCAGCCGCGCACAAAACGGCGCATCCCCGCATCGTCTAAAAACTCCCACGCTTACCAACAGTACAAAACTGGGTAGACGCTAACCTGGGAGCGCTGCGGAATGATTAATGCCTCGCGCGATTTTGAGACCGCGTGAGCATTTTCCCGTTTTAGGACAGGCGTTAACGTTGCCTTAAGAACTACCGAATTTGAATGCGTGTTGCGCCGCGACCGTAACGGCGAACGAGAGAATAGAGCCGGCGCGCGTTGCTAGGCGCGAGGCGTACGCAACCATGCGAGGCGCGGCGACCAAGACGCTTGGTTTCATAAGTCCCGTGAATTGCATAGCCACCGCTGTAGAAAATCGAATAGGGCATTGGGGACCAATTGTACTTGCGCGAGTGCCACATGCGCTCCAGACGCTGCGGGCGATATGAGCCCGATGGCGTGGTGTAACCGCGACGGCCCGTCGATACACGCCATGTATGACGCAGGTGTCCGCTGACATAAACGCGCATCACCTGCGAACCGCGATTGATCTTCACGACCACACCGGCTTCAGCATCGCTTGCCGGAGTCACAACAAACGCGGTCAGCGCAAGTGGAATGATCGCCAATAGTCTTGAGAAAGTACGCATACCCAGCCTCTTTACAAAGTACATTACCCACACCTAGCAGGTTGTACGTGTTCACCTGCCGGCACAAGCCCCCACATCGGTTAAGCAAAATTGTTAAGTAAATCTCAGCCGGGCTCAACCGGTGATGGTTTGAGACGTTGCGATGTCGAGCGGGTGTGTTGCTTGTGCGCCGTAACCGCGCTGCTCGTTCAGGCCTTGACCATCTCATAACCGGCAAGCGCGCGTTTGCGTGCTTCGGCATGATCGACGATGGGACGCGGATAGGTATCGCCGATTACGACGCCGGCCTTGTTGAGTTCGTCTTGCGAGGCCAGCCAGGGAGCGTGAATCGATTTGGCCGGCATCTTCGCCAACTCTGGGACCCACTGGCGGACATAGGTGCCGTCGGGGTCGAATTTTGCTCCCTGGGTTACCGGGTTGAAG
>CAXXFS010000018.1:0-12567 GCA_963669235.2 uncultured Filomicrobium sp. | reverse complement strand
TCGGCAAAACGGCCACGCCGGAGCTGCGTGCATCGATTTACGGTGCCCGTTTCGTCCTCACCTTCACGGTGCTGGCGATTTCGTTGCCGTTCATCGGGTGGGTTCACGCCAACTGGGGATTTGATACGCTTTTTCGAATTCTGGCGGTGATATCGGCAAGCGTCTTCGTCGCCGCGAGCCTTCTTCCCAAGCATGTGCCGAAACCCGCGGCCGCGCCGGCGGAGTGAGGCTCGGCTAAAGGGCGCCGGCGAAATCCGCAACGGCCTCTGCGGCAGCCTCAATGTTGCCATTGCGGGTGAACCCGCTTTTCCCGCGCGGACCGAAATCGTGATCGCCATCGTCAACCCAGTGAATCTGGATTGCCGATGAAAGAGCATAGCCGGCGACGTCCGCCTTTGTGCCGAAAGGATCTCGGTCGCCTTGCGCGAATAGCGCCGGTGTTTGCAGTCCGGTGAGGTGGGCGGTGCGCAGGTTTTTAGGCTTTTTGGGAGGATGGAAAGGATAGCCCAGACAGACGAGACCACTGATTGTGCCGTCGGCGAAAAGCTCATCAGCAAGCATGCTGGCGATGCGACCGCCCATCGATTTGCCCCCGATAACCAGTTTCCGGTTCTGATCGATTTCCGCCCGCAGCTGCTTGACTGCGGCCATAAATTCAGGGAACAGCTTCTCGATTCTCGGCGGCGGGCGGCGCTTCCCGTGCTCGCGGTTGTCGACCATGTAGGCGAATTCGAACCTTGAAACCGCCAGTCCGCTCGCTAGCAGTGCCGGCACCATCGTCTCGAAAAACCGGCTGTTCATGGGCTGGCTGGCGCCATGCGTGAGCAAAAGGTGCGCACGTGGGTTGCCCTCATCGGGCAGTTCTGCAGGCAGTGCGATCATTTTCCAGTTCCACCTTCCTCAAATGCGGCGCGCAATGTCGCACGCGATCTCGCTTTGTTGTGAACGCTTGCTCCGCCTGCATGCGTATAGTTCCAGCGGCTTCAAATACCACTTGGGATGTGAGATGGAAGTTCTACCCGGACTAAGCGAGCCCGTGCTGCGTTTTTCCGTTTTCGCGGGAGTTCTGGTGGTAATGGCATTGATCGAGCTGGCCATCCCCCGCCGCAGACTGGGTGCCCCCAAGGCCCGGCGCTGGCTCACCAACTTCTCAATCGTCGCCATTGATACGCTGATCGTTCGGTTGATGGGGATGCTCGCGGTGCCGCTTGTCGCGGTGGCCACGGCCATCTACGTCGAACAGCGCGGTTTGGGGCTGTTCAACATTCTGGAATGGCCCAGTTGGCTGGAGTTCCTCCTCGCACTGCTAATCCTCGATCTGGCGATCTGGTTTCAGCATTACGTATCCCACAAGGTCCCGCTGTTCTGGCGCTTGCACAAGGTCCACCATGCCGATGTCGATATCGACGTCTCGACCGCGATCCGCTTCCATCCCATCGAGATAGCTTTATCGATGCTGTGGAAGATCGCCTTGGTCCTAGTCTTTGGCCCGTCGGCGGTCGCCGTCGTCGTCTTCGAGGTGATCCTCAACGGTTGCGCCTTATTCAATCACGCAAATATAGCTCTGCCGGCTTGGCTGGACCGCCTGTTGCGCGTGGTGATCGTTACACCCGACATGCACCGGGTGCATCACTCCACCCTTAGGCACGAGCACGATTCGAATTTCGGCTTCAATCTATCGATTTGGGACCGGGTTTTCGGCACCTATACCGCTCAGCCGGAAAAAGGTCACGACGGGATGACAGTGGGCCTCAGCGACTACCAAACATCTGGTCCGACGAGGCTTTTTTGGTCTCTTTCACTGCCGTTTCGTTCCAAATCAAATAACGGAGAATAAGTTCGTCGCCATATTTTGGCCCTAGAACGCAGACAGCGGTGACAGGTTACGTCGGCGACGGCGGAGGGACCGACATGCGGTTGACTATTCATTTAGGTGGATATTTATCACTTTCAGGCGTGGCTCTGCTCTGCGCAACAGTAGCGATCGCGCAGACTCCTGCGACCCCGCCGGTCCCCGAAGCAGGACCGCCCGCAGCTAAGCGCGTAGAAAAAAAGAAGACCGTCGTCCCCGCCAAGAAATTGTTCGGCGCCAAGAGCCGTGCCGCCAAGCTGGCGCCGCGCGCCATCGGCTTTTACTCCCGCGGTTGCCTGTCGGGTGGCAAGTGGCTGCCGATCGACGGTCCTGCCTGGCAGGCTATGCGTCTTTCCCGCAACCGCAACTGGGGACACCCCGAACTCGTCGACCTCGTTAAGAGGCTTGCCACAGAGTCAAAAAAGGCCGGCGATTGGTCGGGCCTGCTTGTCGGAGATCTGACGCAGCCGCGCGGTGGGCCGATGACCTCCGGCCACGCCAGTCACCAAGTCGGCCTTGATGCCGATATTTGGCTGACACCCATGCCCGATCGCCGCTTCAGCTGGGAAGAGCGCGAGAAAGTTTCGGCGGTGTCGATGTTGAAAAACACGCTGTCGGTCAACGAGAAAGTCTTCACCCCGAACGTTGTAGCCCTCATCAAAAGAGCGGCCTCTTACAAAGAGGTCGAACGCATCGGCGTTAATCCGGCCATCAAGCTCGCCCTGTGCCGCGCCGCGGGCGGTGACAAGCCATGGCTAGCTAAGATCCAAGGCTGGCGCGGCCACCACTATCACATGCACATCCGCATCAGGTGTCCGCGCGGTAGCACTGGATGCCGGAGTCAGGGAAAGCCAAGGGGCACGAGCTGCGCGGCCGCCGAGAAATGGTACGCTGATACCAAGGCGTGGATGGCAAGGCCCAAGAAGGCGCGGCCAAAGAAAAAGAAAGCCAAAAAACGCAAGCCCAAGCCACCGATAACGCTAGCTGGTCTGCCTGCGGCCTGCCGTTCGGTTTTAGCCGCTGCGCCCGCCGGGGGCCCTAGCCCGATCACCAACGTGGCGCTACCGGCCGCCAAACCAGGACGGCGGAACGGCGCGCAGTCGGAACTGGAAACTGCCGCCGGTCCACGGCCCGACGCGGCCCCCCCACCGCAGCCCGTGGCAACAGCCAAGCCGCCGGCCGAAGACGTTGCAGCGACCCGCGAACAGGGTGCCAAGGCTCGGCAGCCCAAAGCATCCGCTGCCGCCCCGGCGCCTCAGGCGGCTGCGGCCCAGACTGCCGCTGCCCCGGCGATCACAAGTAAAACGCCTCCCGAGCCCGAACCAGAGCCTGAAAGGGAAGTCAGCAAGGCACGGGGCTGGTTTGGTTTAATTTGGAACGGCAGCTCTGCCCGTTAAGTAGAGGCCGCGCTCAATCGATTTGTTTGGGCGAGTCAGTGCTATCCACCCAACTCTGAACCGCTCGACGGTAGCAAGGCGCGATCACACCCCTACCCATGACCACGAAGCCGTCATGCGTCTGCACCAACCGGGCAGCGGACGCCCGTTCCGCCGAGCCCCGCAATATCCATTCGGAACCTTCGCCAAATACTGCTGATGGTATTCCTCAGCGAAGTAGAACGGCCCCGCCGGTTCAATCTCGGTGGTGATGGCACTATGACCTAGCGCTTCCAGCGCCGCCTGGTAGGCATCGCGGGAAGCTTTGGCCAACTGTCGCTGCTCATCAGAAAATGCGTAGATGCCAGAGCGGTATTGTGTTCCCACATCGTTGCCTTGCCGCATCCCTTGTGTCGGATTGTGGTTCTCCCAGAACACTTTCAGCAACTCCTTGTAGGTAATCTTGGCCGGGTCAAAGACCACAAGAACGACCTCGTTGTGATTGGTGAGGCCGGTGCAGACCTCTTCGTAGGTTGGGTTCGGCGTTTCCCCGCCCGAATAGCCAACAGCGGTCGCGATAATGCCGCGCCCCAACCCCCAGAACTTGCGCTCCGCGCCCCAGAAACAGCCGAGCCCGAACATAGCTTTCTCGTGGCCCTCCGGATGCGGACCTTTCAGCGGTGTTCCGAGCAGATAATGCGATCTCGCGGTGTCCAACTCGTCCGGTCGTCCCGGCAGGGCATCCTTCGCCGCCACCTTTGCAACGGATTTCTTGAATAAGAACATGCTTGCCCCTTTTTTCCGAGCGCTGATCGTACCCAGATATAATATAGTTTACGAAGGGCGCCATGAGCAGGGTTTGCACATTCTGATCACAAGCTGGCGAGCTGAACTGCCCCTGTTTGCTGACTACCAAACGCGTGAGGTAGCAAGATGAGCGACGCAACAACAGACAAATCTGTTGAGACGGCAGTCACCACCGCACCTCTGGGTCGCCGCGTCTACGCTTCCGGCACACTGCGTAAGATCATCTTCTCGCTTGTTTTTATGATCATGCTGCCATTCTTCGTCAGTCTCGGGCCCATGCTCTAACGCTCGCCTCACGCAAGGACAGTGGGTGGGAACCACCGGTCTTATAATCCTGTCGGCCGGGTTCTTGTTCATTATGGCACTGCTGGTCATCGAGCTTGTTTCCTCGATCCGCTCCCGCGTCGTCCTTGGCGACAAAGCGGTCCGGATCAGGTTGCCGCAGTCTCGCGGGATAATGAGCCTGTTCAGTTACCGCAAGTTTGACGTTCCCTACGATGAGATCGAGGCAGTTGAAGTGCGCCGAGAGATCTACGGCGGCTCGCTTGCCCCCGTTATCATGAAGGGCGCTCGCGTCTGTCTCAAGGACGGCACCCACATCAAACTGGGCTACATCAACGAGCGCAACGTCGACCCCGCTTTTCCCTATGTCGAAATCGGTGAGCGCATCGCCGCGCGCGCGAACGTACCGATCATCAATGTTGGAGATGTTCGCCGCTCTGCCTTCAAGAAGACGTTTGGCGTGCGTGCGAGCCTGGATGAGCAGGACGTATTGACGCAAGCCGACGTCGCTGCGGTCAACCGCCGCCACAACCAAGTCATCATGGTTGTGGTGGGCATCATCGTCGTATTGGTGAGCCTAGGTCTTTTCAGAAGCCACAGTAGCGATATTGGTCACGCCAGCCTGTTCTCGGCAATCGGATCAGGCTTCGCTGGCCGGTGACGAAGTCTATGCACGCAAACTAGTTGACGAAGACGTCGAGTCTTTCCCGGCGCTGGCCGACAAGGGCCGCGAGCAACCCCAGCACCCCGAAGATAAAGAAAGTCGGCAAGTTGATTAGGCTGCTAACGCCGATGTCCCAAACCCAAGGGTGCGTTGCTTCCGACAAGGCTCTCTGCGCGTCGCTGACGCTCTTGGGTGCCAGTCCCCGCCAGTGATCGACGAACAGCGTGGGTTCAAACGGACCAAAACCATCCAATGCGGGTGTGGCGTCCGCGACCAACGCAATGGTGCCGACCAAAAGAAACACAAAAGCTAAAAAGCGAAGCGCCGGCAGCGCCACGCCCACGACCAGGTTGAATGTCCACTTCGCAAACCAGATCGTGGCCCGGACAGCCAGGACTACCGTCCAATAGACCATCTTGAACGGCATTAAGATAACGGCGAGGAGATCGTATAGGAGCGCCATGCGGACCGATTCGTTTGTTGATACATTTGGCTAGCCTGGAACAGCGGCCTGCACAAGGCTTCAGCGCTGATGAAAGGAGGTTGGCCGGGATAATGCTTGGCGCGCTTCTGGCACCGCCCTGAGCCGCACCATGGCGACCCCCTTGCTCTGCGGTGGCTTCTGAGTATATTGCGCGCTTCGCCCAAAAGGATCTGCTTTTGGAGGGGTGGCCGAGTGGTCGAAGGCGCACGCCTGGAACGCGTGTAGGCGGGTAACCGTCTCGAGGGTTCGAATCCCTCTCCCTCCGCCAGATAAAACCACTTGCCGGCGCCATTGATTTAGAAGGCTTTTTAGAAAGCCCGAGCCGCTCCCAAGGTCCCAGCTGGTACACACACTAGTACACACGGGACCACCGCGTGGAGTACGGAATTTCCCCTCTACAACACACCCCCTGTCTGCAGCTCAGAGCAGGGGTTTATTACTTCCGACAGCGCTTGCCGCGTGACGTTGCGTCCTGGCTCGATCAGCGCGAGATTGTCCGCTCACTAAATACTTCGCATTACCCGACTGCGCTTGAGCGTAAGACAATTGTTGAGGCCGCGTTGAAGAGGGCCATAGCTTTGCTTCTTGAAACCGATCCCAAAGATGTTGCCACGGCGCGCGCGCTATTCCGCCGCTGGTTTGAAAATCGCCTGAATCAAGATTTTCGGCGGCGCCAATCAACCTCGCGTATCAAACTCGTCGAGGAGCCTTATCCGTCAAGTCCGTTGGAAGAGATGGCCTGGACGGCCGACCAACGGCTCATGCTGACAAGAGCGCAAAGCGAAGCGCGGTTCATTGCTAGGCTGCTTATCGAACGTGCCGACCAATCCGCCGACGTTAAGCATCTGGCCAATCTGGTCGAGCACGGGCTCCATGAGTTACACACCCGCATCATTCCGCATCGCGATGCGGGAGATTTTGCCGACGAGATCAATGATCGCCTGGTCAAAGAAGCGCTCGAAGACACGCCCCAAGAGGCGGCTAGCAGCACAACGCAAACGCCGGCACCGGTTGCCTCAGGGCCCAGCCTCGCCGAAGTGATCGAACGGTTTCTTGCCGAACAGCGCCCGGCGGTGAGCCAAAAGACGTTGCTTGATTATGATCAGACGTTCCGCCTGGCGCAGGATTTTTGGGGTAGCGAAATCCCGGTCGGTGCGATCAAGAAAGCCGCGGCCCGCGACTTCAAAGACCTGTTGTTAAAGCTGCCCGCCAACATGACCCAACGGTTTCCGGGAAAGACCTTGCAGGAGGCCATCGAAGCAGGTTCCAAAGCAGGTCTTGCAACGATCTCGCCGAAGACGATCAATAAGAAGATTTCGAACCTCTCCAACTTCTTCAGCTGGCTCGAAGACCAAGGGTATGTCGCCGATAATCCCTTTAGCGGTTTGGCCGTGAAAGATGTGGCTTCACGACGAAAACGGGATCCCTTTACAGCGCCACACTTGCAGGTGCTGTTTACGAACGGGGTCTATGCGGGCGGGCATTGTTCCCGTGCGAAGGCGGCCGATTGGCAGACGCTCGAAAATTTCTGGATTCCCTTGATCGGTCTCTTCACGGGTATGCGTCTTGGCGAGATTGCCCAGCTTGCTGTCGCCGATATCCGCCAAGTACAAGGCATATGGGTCTTCGATGTGCATGATCGCGGGGATCATCAACTCAAGACCACCGCTTCCAACCGCCAGGTGCCGATCCATCCGACGCTGATCGAGATCGGTTTGCTTGAGTATAGGAAGGATTGCGAATACGAGGGGCAGTCTCGATTGTTTCCGGAGATGCCGACGGCGAGTGACGGCTATCAAAGCTCGGCCTTCTCAAAACGCTTCTCGCGCTATCTTCAAAAGTGCGGCGTGAAGACGGACAAACGGCTGTCGTTTCATTCGTTTCGTCACACCATCAAGGATCTGATGCGTGAAGCCGGTATTGACCGATCCGTTCAGGATGCGATCTGCGGCCATGAAGCAGTTCAATCCGGACTACAGAAGTAGATTGCACTGATGGCATCACCTCATACTGCGGACGCAGTGTTCTACTGAGGATGCGTGCAACAACGCTCAGTGCCAGCATCGGCCCTCAGCGTCAATCGAAGGAATTGCCACTCTTGCGTCGTAAAGCCCAGTTAAAGCTGCGCCCGTCCGGTTCGCCTCTCCTGTCGGCTCGCCGTTGGCCGAACGGCACGTAACAATGAGCCTTGCGGGCGAACCGTTCATCTCTTTTGGCATCGTTCATGTCACTACCGCCGCGGTCACGCTTTGCGTAGCAGTTTTTGTCCCGCTTATGATCTCTCGGTATGCGACGCCGAACCAACAGCACTGGCTACGGTTTGCGCTTGCGGGCGTCGTCGTCTTTCAGTTGGGGATCAACATCTGGGTGGGCGCCGGTCTCTTTGACTTGCCTCTGGTCCAGCAGTTGCCGCTACATCTGTGTGGCGCGTCTTTGCTAATAAGCCTCCTATTCCTGCTATCTGAGAGCTATCGGGCCTACGAGGTCGCCTATTTCTGGGCGATGGCCGGAGGCATGGCCGCAATTGCGATGCCGGATTTGGAATACACTTTCCCGCACCCCTTCTTTATCTTGTTCTTCACGGGGCATGGGCTGGAAATAGCCAGTGTCATGTATGGGACATTCGTTATGCGTTTCCGGCCACAACTGGCATCACTCGGCAGGGCACTCGTTGCTACGGCCGCCTATGCGCTTTGCATTGCGCCCGTCAACTACTGGTTTGAGACGAACTTCCTGTATCTGAGACACAAGCCCGAGCGGCCCTCGATCCTTGATCTCATGGGCCCCTGGCCCTGGTACATTCTCGGACTCGTTTGTCTTTCAATAATGCTCGCGGTAATCTGCTATTTGCCGTTTGCGCTGCGATGGGCCGGCGCAAGCAGAGCCCGTTAGCCTTAAGCCAATGCGTGCCTGTAACAGGCGTCTCATGGCGATTTGCATTGCATCGACACTCCCCCTCCGCGCCAGGGCGATATAGCGTTTTCATCCTGGGGTGCCGACCCGGCGGTCCACGATCTTGAGAATTCAATAGCGATCGAACGAATCCCGAGGCGCGCTGCCCATTCGGACGCTCATCGGCTGGCTACGCTTAGCCGACGTCTTGGTGCGATTCGGGTCATCTTCGCCCGGCAGCAGGGTCTGCGCTGTGCGGTCGATGTTATTCGGTAAGCTGCCGTCCGTCGCAGAAATTTCCACCGAACAAATTGCGCCGCAGCAATTCTTGAGCGTCCATCGAGGCGTCGGTGTGACAGGAAGAATACCCGTCTGCCGATCGTCCTCGCTCATCATGGACCGGTTATGGCCCGACGCTGACCTCAGCATAGTGGTGGACGAGTTCCGGTCATAGGGTCGAAGCTGTCGAACTGCACCGGTAGGGCTGATATCCCGGTAAGACACAGAACATCTAAAGCGCCAGAACGACAGTTTGCTTTGAAACACTGACTCGTGCACCTGTGCACAAATCTTGTCGCCGCCCTGTAACGGCGCAATTCGTTGTTTCTTCTTCCAGCAAAGGAGAACCTCTGGATGTGCACTTTGCAGCTCGACGATACTTGGCCTGCCCCTCAAAACTGAGTCAGCACGATGCTCCCGAGACACGAGCGTAGTTTGTGTCGTCCCGACCAGCGCTGAAGCTGCCTTCAGCTGACAAGTTGATGAAGATCAAGGCTTAGCCCAGTGACTTCGCTCAGATAAAACTGAGACGAGCTAGGACTACCCGCCGCCGGTTGCACGGAGAGACGAGAGCATGTTCCCCACCGCCGCGCGACATCCGAAAGACCAGGTGCGTGGCCCGGTACCACGTTGCGGCGCAGAACTGAGGTGCCATCAATGACCACAGGGACCGATGTGTTCGACAAAACGCTGCAGGAAACCAATCTTTGGCTAAAGGATCTGATGCAGCGCATCAATACGGAGGATCGCCATCTAGCCTACCGCATCCTTAGCACAACGTTGCACGCCATCCGCGATCGAATCGGCCCGGAGAACGCGGTGCATCTCGCTGCCCAACTGCCAATGCTCATTCGCGGGTTTTATTATGAGGGCTGGCGTCCAGCCGGTACACCAAGCAAGGAACGGCACGCGAATGATTTTCTCGAGCGCGTGAGAAAGGAGCTGGATCGTGGCGCCGAGATGGATGTGGACCAAGCGGTCCGTGCCGTTTTTGAGGTGATGTGCGACAAGCTCGATTCGGGCGAGGTCGAAAAGCTCATCCGGATTTTCCCTGAGGACTTGCGCAAGCTATGGCCGGTTGTGCGTAGCGTCGCTTCGACTGAAGGAGGGATAGCGCCGCCGGGTTGGAACCAGCCCTGACGTGGGAAGATGACAGGCCGCACCGCTAAAAGCGGCGCTTCATTGGAGAAGAATATTTGCGACGGAGTTAGCGACGAGGAACACATGCTTGAGAAGGTGACCGTAGAAGACATCAAGCGGATCTCTCAACTTGCCGAAGCAGCCCGTGACGCAAGGGATGAGATGCTAAGGCCGGTTCGCGAGGAGGATTTAGGACAACCAAAAGCAGCTCGCGGAAAGCACAACCCTACCGCGGCCCTTGGACTTGACCCGCTTCCCTTCGACCATCCTACACGCGTAGTCCTACGTGAGGCGATAGAGGGGCTATCGACCGAAGCGCGCCGCGAACTTCTGGCGCTGGTCTGGATTGCGCAGGGGGACTACGCGGCTGCGGAGCTGGGCAAGGCTATCGCCGACACAGCTTCGACCTCCGATTTTTCGGTAGATCGGTTTACGAGCGAAGCGGATCTCCACCATCTCCTCATGAAAGCCCTCTACGAACTCAGGCTGGTATAGGCATCGTTTCTGCCGCCGCTTATCAACGGGCCTGTCAATTAATGCCGCGATCAGCCTGTTCCCGTTACTGGCCCACTGTTCCCCGTCAGCACTCACGGGACAGATTGAGGTGATTGCGTAAGAGAGACTTTCCGGTTCATCGTAACCCCGAGGAGGGAGACGATGACTGACAGGAATGAGCGCCGTCTCGGCAGCGCAGACAAGACCGTCCGGGATATCCGTAGAGCGACGCGCCGGAAGTTTTCAGCAGAAGAGAAGATCCGCATCGTCCTTGAAGGCCTGCGTGGCGAGGAGACGATCGCTTAACTGTGCCGCAAGGAAGGCATCAACCAGAACCTTTACTATCGCTGGTCCAAAGACTTCCTCGAAGCCGGCAAGAAGCGGCTATCGGGTGACACCGAGCGCCAGGCCACCTCAAGCGACTGAAAGTTTCATTAAAGTGTATTGGCTCAGTCAGGCTACCCTCTCCGGATCCACTGCTGAACTTGTTCCTTAAAACCCTTTGGCAAATGTGCGACAAAATCGTTCATCTTCTGTGGATGGATTAGCCAGCAGACTCAGTCAAACGTAAGCGTCCAGGACGCACCCGCTGCTTACGTCAAGTTGTTCGAGATTTAAGTCCAATTCGGATGCCAAATCACATCAACGCTAACCGGCTTCTACGTTAGCTCGCTAGACAATCTGCTCAACGTTTTCTGATGTTTCGCGGAGGAATAATTGCTTTGAGTGGTCCGCATCCCCCTACGCCTCGGAATGCTGAACAATCAATTTCATGATTCTCCGCTAGATCCCTGGAACTACTGCAGCCAGGGACGCTACGAGGGTGGAGGGTCCAGAGGGAGAACTTAACTGTAACAAATCTTGCGCTCGGATATGCCCTGCAACAGACAGCCTTGTTTAGCTCCCATTCGATGTCGCGTGTAACGTAATTTCGGACCCCATTGTGCGGAAAGCATGACATAGGGATCGTCCGTGCCCTGCGGTTGATCCAATGATCGGTTGCAAAGTCCTTCGCTGCCTCCCTTGCCCGCTCGCGACAACGATCCGGGACAAATTCACCGCACCCGCCTTCAGCTGTGAAACGAGGTAATCCGGAGATTCCCACGTTGCTAGGAGGAGGAACGCCATCGATCATCATTGCATAGCAGCGGTACCAAGCGTGGCAGGTGCGGCGGATGTTTTTTGCGAACCCTTCCTCAGAACTCACCGGCATGAACAGGATAGCAGCCGACGTCAAACTTATTGCTAATGCTACGACAACACTGCGCAAGATCACTGAAGTTCTCTCGGTTCTGAGGCTTCTTCATGTTTAGGATCTTGAAGGCAGTCGCCAGCGGCCATGATCCATGTCAAACCATTCGACAATATGAATTCGCGCGAGCCTGCTCCCACATTGCGTCAACTGCAGACCGGCAGGCCCTATCGGTCAGGACGGATAATATTTGCGGAATGCGCACTCTAGTCCCTTTTGCCCTGCTCTTGGCTGTCCCTGCACCCGAAACGCAGCCGGTGGCCACCAAAAGCCGTGCGGCTTCGGCAAGAGCAAGGCCTGGAATACCAGAGTTTGGGATCGTTTAGATACGGGAGGGGCTCATCCGACAAAAGCAGACAGCCGAGTACACTTTGTGGTACACAGGAAGCCTTCGCGGGACGCGAAGAGCGGATCAAAATGGCGCTAAGCTTCGGTGGTTCGTAGAGAAATATTCCGTACGGGATCCCTTCCCTCTCCCTCCGCCAGGAAAACATCGTAAAGATCTGATATTTATGATGATTTCAGATTTCGATGTCGTGCGTCCCCACACTTGCACCCACTTGCTGAAGATGGACGCCGCGACGCTGGAAATTTCATTCTCCAAGTAGGACCCCGCGATGACCTGCTTGGGTTCGTTTCGTGGGAATGGCTACGCAGGCTACGTCGGTTCTCGACGGCTGAAGCGGACTTATAAGCCCAGAGTTCCGCTCCTGGTGCGAAAGCTTCCTTGATATGCTCGATCTGTGCCTTTCCGAATCTGACCCCGAACAGACTCCGTGCCTGTGCGCAACAATCATGTGGCAGTTGGATTCGGATGCGGGTTTCCACTCCATTGCAGTGCAAAATTTCCTCGAAGGCTCTCGTTGCCGGGACTTATAGTCCAAGCGCCTTTCTGCATCCTGCTGAAGCCCCATAAGCAAGCCACCTCGCATCATCGCTTTGGCCTCCTTTCATTCTGGCGTGTCCCGATCAACGTCAGGCGCTCTTCTGCACTGGTGCGGATTCGTAGAGCGGCTGAGTGCGGGAATAATTTCGGGAGGCGTA
>CAXXFS010000017.1:0-15992 GCA_963669235.2 uncultured Filomicrobium sp. | reverse complement strand
AGCGTTCGGTCCGAGGTCGGGTGGCCTAGGGCGGAGCGGATGCTCGCTTTTTCTAGCCAGTAAACGCCACTGCTGATCTGCGTCAGGAAAAACAGGTTCAAAACCCCGTCCCAACTTCGACAGGAAACGCATCTCATGTTGGGTAACGCCCATCGGGGGGTGGGAGCGCGTTTGAGTTCACGTGAGTAGAGTGGAGCGGTAAGCATGCCCAAAGGCGGCAACGGCAACGGTAATGGCGGCAACGGTGGTGGCGGCGGATCGCAGGATCCGAAGATCGTCGATCAAGCCTTCACGACGCTAGAGAACCCGCTCGACGGTACGTCATTGGGTTTTGTTGTTGCCGACGTCAAACCGGGCAAAGCAACCTGGTCGATCGTTTCCGGAAATGACGACGGGGTGTATTCCATCGATCCGCTTAACGGGGAGTTGTTTGCAGTCGACGGCAGCGCAGTCGACTATGAAGCCGAACAAACCCGCGATCTCATTGTCCAAGTCACCGATAACGGAAAAAAGACTATACGGCCACGGTCACCGTCAACGTCACGGATGTGAACGAGGCTCCGGTTGTGGAAGCCGCAACGTTCTCCGTTGCGGAAGACCAAGCCGCGATCGGAAGCGTGTCTGCAACCGACCCTGAAGATGATGCGCTTTCATACGCCATCATCGATGGGGACCCGGATGCTCTGTTTGAGTTTGATGTCGACGGCAATCTCAAGGTCGCTTCAGGCCAGTCGCTCGACTACGAGACATCGCAACAGCACGTCTTGCAGGTGACCGCGACGGACGGTGGCGGGCTGTCCGACACCGCTGAGATGATCGTCAACGTTGTCGATGTCAACGAGGCGCCGACGCCGACAAGCGACACCGCCACGACCGACGAGGATAACGCGGTCGCGATCGACGTTCTTGCCAATGATACGGACCCCGACGGCAACGCGCTGACCATTACCGAGGTCGATGGCCAAGCTATTGTCGAAAACGGACCGACTGTGACGTTGACGAGCGGTGCGGAAGTGAAGTTGGTCTCAGGTCAACTTGTCTACGACCCCACAACATCGACGCCATTGCAGGACCTGGGCGAAGGCGACGTGGCAACAGACGCTTTCTCATACACTGTTGCCGACGACGGAGGCAAAACGGCGACCTCAGGTGTTGAGCTCACTATCACCGGCGCAAGCGATGGCATCGCATTGCAAGCGTCTTACGACATTGCGGATATCATTTCCGGTGCCACTGACGATCTGTCGGGGTTTGTCATAAACGGCATAGACGGAGATGTGGACGGTATAAGTAGTACAGGAGACAATAGCGGTTGGTCGGTAACCGCCGCCGGCGACATCAATAACGATGGGTTCGACGATATTATAATTGGGGCCAAATTTGCTGATCCGAATGCGAGCAACGCCGGCGAAACTTACGTAGTATTCGGTTCGCCCAGTCGAGCTGGACAGGTCTTAGAACTGGCTGATCTTGATGGGAAAACAGGCTTTACACTCGAAGGTGTCGCACTAGACGACAGTAGTGGTTATTCCGTATCCACAGCAGGCGACTTTAACAACGACGGGTTCGACGATTTCATTATTGGTGCCCCTTTTGCCGATCCGAGTGCCAAAGATGCCGGAGCAACTTACGTGGTTTTCGGTTCTAATGACTTCGGCACTGGGGCCGGGTTCGGAGCGACCGTAGAGCTTGCGAACCTATCTGGAGACAATGGCTTTGTTATTGCCGGTTTCAGTGAGAACTCTCAAAGCGGTCTATCGGTCTCGGACGCCGGCGACATCAATGGCGATGGTATCGATGATTTAATAATTGGAGCCCCGGCCGGCGTACTTGGCGGCGTGGGCGAGAGCTTCGTAGTGTTCGGTTCATCGAGCGGTTTTGACGCGTCACTCAGCGTTGCAGACCTCAATGGAAGCAATGGGTTCAAGCTTACAGGTGCCACGGACAACGGAACTGGGGCGTCCGTATCGAGTGCCGGAGATTTAAATAATGATGGTGTCGACGATTTGATCATCGGTGCCTATCGCGCCAACAATTTTACGGGTGAAAGTTACGTGGTCTTCGGATCCCAAACGGAGTTCGATCCTAATGTCGACCTTTCAAATTTAGATGGGACCAACGGCTTTGTCATAAATGGCGTTCATGCCCGTGGCCTCTCAGGCATCTCGGTTTCTGAGGCAGGTGACGTTAATGGTGATGGCATTGATGATGTGATCATCGGTGCTCGACACGCTGATGCAAATGGCAAGTCTTCGGGTGAGGCCTACGTCGTATTCGGGTCTTCAGAAGGTTTCGGCGCTAGCCTCGATCTCTCGTCGCTCGACGGAACGAATGGCTTTAGCCTCCAAGGGGTTGATGTATTGGACAACAGCGGCGGATCGGTATCTGCCGCCGGGGATATCAACGGTGATGGTCTGGACGATATTATCATTGGGGCCGCTTCTGCAGACCCAAATGGCCTCGATCGCGAAAGCCAGGGTGAAAGCTATGTTGTGTTCGGATCTGAAAGCTTTGAAGCGAGCTTGGCGCTTGCCGACCTAGACGGAACCAACGGCTTCGCCCTTACCGGCATAGATCCATTTGATTTTAGTGGCACATCTGTGTCGGGAGCAGGAGACCTCAACAATGATGGCTTTGATGATCTAGTGATTGGTGCCCGTGGTGCCGACCCGAATGGTGAATTTTCCGGCGAAACCTACGTCATCTACGGTGGCGATTTTATCAGCGGCAGCTCCCAAAGTGACACCGCAAGCGTGCTTGACACCACCGATACGCTGAACTTGGAGCCTAACCAAGAGACGACTGACATCCTACCAGTGCCGGACGGGTTTGACCTGATGTGAGCGGAAGCCAGTATGTGGGAAACTGCCGCGTTTTGTGGGTAGACGCGGGATCACCACTGATCTCGATCAAAACAAAACCGTTAATAACTGACCGTCAGTCTTCAGCCAGCATTCGGCCGGGTGTTGGGTGTCGGCAGGCGTCGAGTTTGCCTGAGTTAAAGGGGAGCGTAGAGCATGCCCAAAGGCGGCAACGGCAATGGTAACGGCGGCAACGGTGGCGGCGGATCGAAGGATCCGAAAATCATCGATCAATCGTTTGCGACACTAGAGAACCCGCTCGATGGTACCTCTCTCGGTTATGTCACTTCTGACATCAGACCCAGCAAAGCAACCTGGTCTATTGTCTCCGGAAACGACGACGGGGCGTATTACATCGATCCGATTACCGGGGAGCTTTTCATAGGTGACGGCGGTGCTGTCGATTTTGAAGACGAACAAACACGCGATCTCATTGTCCAGGTCACCGAGAACGGCAAAAAAGACTATACGGCCACGGTCACGGTCAACGTGACGGATCTCAACGAAGCACCATCGGCGGGCGACGTCACAGCCAGCGCCGCTGAGACTGACGACGATACGACCATCCTTGCCACCGTTGTCGGATCGGACCCTGATACGTTTGCCGACGGTGTGAACAGCTTCAACGACCTCAGTTACGCTATTACCCCCGGGAGCAATGACGATGGTCGGTTTGAGATCGACGCGAACGGCAACATCACGCTCGCAGCGGGCAAGTCGCTGGACTACGAAACCACCCAGCAGCATGTACTGCAAGTCGAGGTCACCGATGGCGGCGGGTTGTCCGATACTGCCGAGGTGATCGTCAACGTGGGCGACGTCAACGAGGCTCCCGAGGCCGTCGTTCTTGACTTCGAAAGTCTAGCGTCATCCACCGATAGTTTTGTCTACCCTGGTGGACCCACTTACAGCGAAGACGGATACATTCTCACAAATCTATCTTATGACGGTGGCGCATCGGGTTTCACGGCGCCGGGTTCTAGCAATTCCGAATACTATGCGGGCTCAACCGCCCTGTATAACAGCTACATCGACGGAGTTACCGAGTTGAGAGCAGCTGACGGGTCGGTATTCAACATGCTGTCGATCGATATTAGCGAGTTTAATACATTCCACGGCAACGGTGTGCCACGCACTGTAACCTTCACTGGCGAGATTTCCGGCGGCGGTACGGTCGAGGAAACCTTTGTGACAGATGGTGTGTTCGGCTCTGAGACTTTTGCGTTTTCAAACTTCATGAACCTAACCTCCGCCACTTGGACCAACAGTGATCCGTACCACCAGTTTGATAACATCAATGTCACCCCCACCCATAACCCAGACGAACTAAACTCCACTGCGGCGCTCGACGTTGATTCAAACCAAGAGACGGCTGACATCCTGCCTGTGCCGGACGGGTTTGATCTGATGTGAGCGGCATTGATGCTGTACTGTCCGGCGCCGCCCTCCTACGAATAGAGCGAGACAAGCGAAATAAGCCCTGTGCCGGCCTTTATACGGATAATTCGCTTCGTTAGCAGTGCCAACGGCGCGGTCGCATGGCTTGTGTTGGGAAATCTGATGCGTGAAGACTTGCTCTACGAGATCGTAAAGTCATTTGTGAGCATCGAGGTTGTGAACAGCGTCAAACCTAAGTACGGCACACATCTGCCACTGGTGCATGTCAAGGCCCAGGAGGGTCCGGCGGCCTCCGGTGTATGGTCTCGGCCGGACGTATCAATGATCCACGCTTGGCGGCACAAGTACCTGCCGAATGTCAGCGTTGACATGTATGGCTTCGAGGTAAAGGGCGATGGGCGCTGCGACTTGAGGGCAGTACATGAAACGCTCGCCCATCGGAGATTTGTTCACTTTGCCTATTTGGTTTGGCAGTTCAACAAACCTGACTATGACAGCAATGTCTTCTCTGATGTGCTTGAAAGCTGCGAGTCATACGGGCTTGGGTTAGTGACTTTCTCTGGACCTGTTGAACGGCCTAATTTCAAGACACACCTGACTGCCACACGCGGTAATCCGAAACCTAGCGAAGTTGATGATTTCATCGAAACCCGCTTTCCAAAGCAGCAACGGTCTCGACTCGTAGACTGGCTTGGCGGGAGGCACTAGATGGCGTTTCGTCTGTCAGTAGCGCACCTCAAGGGTGGGGTGGGGAAGTCTACGACAACGGTGTTTCTGGCGGAGATGCTAGCGGTAAACTATGACCTTCGAGTATTGGTTGTGGACCTGGATCCTCAAGCCAATTCAAGCTTTATGCTATTAAGCCGAGCAGGCGTCGAAGATGCCGAACGCCAAGGCAAGCTGCTACCGAAGTTTCTGATTGATCTCTATGAGTCACCACGACCCCAACTAAATATCGCAGACTATATTATTACCGGTGCGAGTGACCTTGAGGAGCTCCAAACCCGCAGCGCGAAGGGTCGCGTGGATGTCCTCGCTTCTTTGCCGATGTTGTGGTTCGTGGACAATGCTCTAGAGAAGCGCGCATGTTCGGAAAATGTCGACGCCGGTGAAATGTTGAAGTCTGCGCTAGGTCAACACCTGGCACAAGTCGAGCCATTCTATGACTTGATAATTTTTGATTGCCCCCCCGGATTTACAGCCCTAACGCGGGCTGGCCTGCTCAGCGTCGAAGCGGTGCTTAGCCCCACAATAGCAGACTCAGTGTCAGGTCGGAGTCTCAATGATTTTGTACAGATCGGCTTGCAACGGCTGACGAACGGGCAAGCACCAGCACACTATGTTGCTATTTCGAAGTACGTACGTAATTCCACCGATCGGCGAGAGGTGGATTGGCTGCGAAGGTCATATGATGTGCTCGATCCACCGATCCGGTTCTCTGTAGCGATGACCCGAGCCATGGAGCGATTGAGGCCCGATTCCTACAGGAGCGTAAGAGAGTAATACGGAGCCGTAGAAGCGGATATACGTGGGCTAGCCGACCGCTTCTACAGGTATGTGCTTGTGCCAGGGATGGATAAATGACCGACAAACCAATTGACGCTGCCACGGCGCTCGATCAGTTTTTTGCTTTGGTGAGAGAAGAAGCGTTGAGCAATCCACGGTTTGCCGCACGGCTCGTCGAGGCCGTAGGTTACAATGTTCTGTTTACGGGGAAGAGGCTAAGTATGCCGTTGATCCTGTCAAGGTCGCTATGCAGGGGCAGGAAGTATTTCGTGATACCTTCCTCACCTTCAAGCCTGCGGCATTAAAGGCGATGGTTAAGGATTTCCATCTTGCCACCGCAGCTGACTTGAAGGGCAAGACGAAGGCACCGCAGATTGTTGACATTATGTGGGAGGGTGCACTGGCAAAGATCCATGATCGAGGCCTAGGGCAAAGATAACGGCCGGGTTCATCACTGCGAGCGAAGCGAATTATCCGAATAAAGTCTGACTACTAGTCTTACTTCGCTTTTTTCGCTTCGTTCGTATGGTAGCCAAATTCCTGCCGTCGATGTTTGCTGATGAGCTAGCCATTGATGCGCCATGTATAATACGTCGCATCGCTGATGCCAGCTGCCCGGCATGCCGCTGATACGTCCGAGCCACCCGCCAACTTCAGCTCAATTTCACGCAACAGCTTTAAACAATCCTCATCTGAATGCCGCTTCCGAGCCATCAAACACTCCCAGACTCTGCTTAGCCATTGCAGTCTCCTAGCAAGTTGCAGACCGGCAAGCCCGCTTATGCGTGGAAGCGGTTAGCGAACAAACCAAGGTGTTTCGCCTTGCCGCCGTGGGCAATGGTTGGTGCCGATTTCCTCCTTCCATTCGTTAGCCCATCATGAATTATCCACGGTCTGTTTTGCATAGGACTTGCATGCGGAAGATTTGGACATTGTCCTTCGTGTAGACAGTGTCATCGTAGCCCCAGCCATAGTTTCTGATTGGGTCTTTGCAGATGCCTTCCCTGATCGCCGCTCGGTGAATCCTTTTAAACGGTTCAACCGCGCTCATGTTGATCTCCCAAGAGTTCAATGAGGACTGCTTGTTGTAGACTATCATCTTCCTGGAGCAATCTACGGATGCAGATATCATTTGACCAAAGCCCGCGATCTCCATTGGCATCCTAAGCTTAGAAATGTTGCTCGTGATGATACTGCAGAGCTCCTTTTCACTCATGGGTTTTTCTTGCCCAACATCGACTGAGGCAAATGTATCCGCATTCACCACTCTTGTGACAATACCAACCTCACGAAGTTCGTTATAGGTCGGGTACCACATGCCCGATGCTGGAGTACTCATCGCCTTCTTTACGAACCATGCGGCTATGCCAGTATCTCTCAGAGCACTTTCGAAGTCTGCGTTTAAGGACGGCACGTGCTCGCCATCGACATTACCGTAGCTTGCACTGTGAAAACCTAATCGACCACCTGTGGCAAGAAACCGATTTGTGCCCCCAAGGAACGCGATCGTACATGCGCTTTCGCAGTGTGTTCTAGTGAACGTTTGCAGTTTTCGAGCTTTTATAATTTTAGCAATTTCCTGCGCTTCAGAAATTCTCCCGCCACTACTATTGAGATGGACAGTCTCAATCATGGGTGCCGAGTCAATTACCACCTTGAACGCTGCGGCCGTTCCAAATGGCATTCCGCCGGACAGCTCAACCTCTGTCCCGTCTTTCAAAAGCTGAAGTCTATGAGGTGGTGTGTCTTCGATCCCCATTGCGAGCTTTGAGCTTTCCGTCATCATGGGGAGTAGAACAGTGCCAAACTCTGTACAGACTCTTACCGCACCCAATACAACCATTACGCGGGCAGCAATAGGCCAAAAACGGCGCTTCGAATCGACCATTGAGTTGCCAGCAGATCTCCATATGCCGACGAGTTGCCATATATTGAGACAAGCCAGGAATAGTAGAAAAAGAAAAATAGCTACACCGAGCGACTGCGCACCTAATTTCGCAGAACTAAGGACCGAACCAAAGGCATGTGCGAGCCCTACCATAAGTATCGAAAGTAAGACGCCTATTACCCAATAGGAAACAGGAAGCGGCAGCTGTCCTTTCCAATGGCGAATAATAAAATTGTGCCGATGAACTGGCTGTTTTGTTGGGGCGCGTGAGCCTTCCCGCTTGGTACCATTTCGGGAGCTTTCGACTTTATCAGTCTCAGGCGGCGCTCGTCCTTCTTCGGTTCCAACAGGGGCTGCTGACGCAGGATGAGGCAACGGCGGGGGGGCACTGAGCTCAGAAATCGTTCGGGCCGCAGCCCACGCGTCCATGCCATCCGTCCAAACTAGATCATCTCCCGTAATGCGTCCGCCTTGAAGTGCTCGAACAACATCAGCAATTTGATGAGGCCCCGACTGTTCTCCATCTTTCACCCAGTGCCACATCACCTAATCCCCTTATATTGCAGGCCACGCTTTCTGCATCCGACTCCTAAACAATGATTGGCCTCAACCAAACCCGCAGTGCTTGCATTCGATTCGCACTCTTTAAGAATACTACCCGCCCGAGGCTCCCTGGTCCTCCCCCACTGAAGCGGTCCGAGTCGCAGTAAGGGTATTGACCTTGAGAAGGACTAACTGATGGGGAAGAGACACAAGCCGGAAGAGATTGTTGCGAAGCTGCGGCAAGTGGATGTGCTGACGTCGCAAGGCAGCACTGTGGCTGATGCGGTGCGCCAGATCGGCGTGACAGAGTTTACGTACTACCGTTGGCGTAAGGAGTTTGGTGGTTTGCAATCGAACCAGGTCAAGCGGATCAAGGATCTTGAGCAGGAGAACGCGCGGCTCAGGAAGGCCGTTTCCGACCTGACGATCGACAAGCAGATCCTGGCCGAGGCAGCCAAGGGAAACTACTGAGCCCTTCCCGTCGCCGGGCGTGTGTTGATCACGTCCGGCAAACGCTTGGTCATTCCGAACGCCGCGTTTGCCGTGTACTTGGTCAGCATCGCTCGACGCAACGTAAGGTGCCGCGTGGCCGCGCAGACGAAGAGCGGCTGACAGCCGACATCATCGCATTGGCCCGCCAATACGGCCGGTATGGCTATCGCCGCATTGGGGAATTGCTGCGCCGTGCTGGTTGGCATGTGAATGATAAACGCGTTGAGCGGATCTGGCGGCGGGAGGGGCTGAAGGTTCCAGCCAAGCAACCGAAGCGCAAGCGCCTGTGGCTCAATGACGGCTCGTGCATCCGGCTCAGGGCCGAGCGTCCCAACAACGTTTGGGCGTACGACTTTATGGAGCACCGTACCCATGATGGGCGAAAATTCCGTCTGCTCAATGTCGTCGACGAGTTCACACGCGAGTGCCTGGCCATCCGTGTCGATCGGCGTCTCAACTCAACCGCCGTGATTGATGTGCTCACGAACCTGTTCATCCTGCGCGGCGTACCAGAGCACATTCGCTCGGACAATGGCCCGGAGTTCGTTGCTAAGGCGGTTCAGTCCTGGATCGGTGCGGTGGGCGCCAAGACGGCCTACATCGAACCGGGCTCGCCTTGGAGAATGGCTACATCGAGAGTTTCAACGCTCGACTGCGCGACGAGCTGCTGAACGGGGAGCTCTTCTATTCCCTGAAGGAGGCGCAGGTGATCATCGAAAGCTGGCGGCGTCACTATAATGGTGTGCGACCGCATACGTCACTTGGATACCAAGCACCGGCACCAGAAACGTGGGTGCCAAGCCGCACCGCGTGGCCGTCTCCGCCCAATGGGGCGGCTCCGACGGCCCCGATCCGCCTAGCCAGACGACCGACGCTCCACTAACATTCGCGTTGGATCACTCAATGGGGGCTGGTCAGTAGTTGCATTTTGAGTTTGCTGGACCAGCTGGGCCGCTTTTCGATGCTTAGCTGGGTGGATCCCAATCTTGACCAGTGCTCTCGCTTCGGATCTCAGCTGCCGGGCTTCGCTGAGCGATAGCGTGGGATACTCGCCCATCGCGTAAACGTTCTCTTTGCCGCTTATTCGATAGCGATATCGCCAAAGCTTTGAACCTGTCGGCCGCACTTCTAAGTACAGGCCGGCACCGTCCGTCAGTTTGATGGGTTTTGGACCTGCCTTTGCGCTACGGATCTTGGCGTCAGTGAGCGGCAATTGCGGGTGTCCTCTATATGATACCCGCTTTGATACCCGCTATTTGATTGGATGACAACGAACGCCTGTGGATGGCTACGCACAGTTTATTCTTGATTATCAGTGATTTGGGTCTGGGTTCCGGACAACGGCGGATTGCTGCGGGCGTCGATGTCGATTATCGATGAGCAGGAGCATCGAGGCTGGCCGTTCCTTCTAGGTTTCTCGTGGGGCGCCGTAGCCGCCGGGTGCTCCCTGATTAACATAGCTGGGAGCAGTATTGGAGGATCAGTTTCAACCGACGTCTTTGGGGGTAACGAAGCTTCTCAGATTGCCCTTGGTCGGCGCGACTTCCGGCCAGTGCTGCGGCGTCGAACGTAACCACCGCGAGGGCGGCGGTGGGAAACTTCATCGCCAACTGCCGCAGGCTCCCTTTATCACCACCCCCCACAAGGGTCAGCGCCAGTGCGTGCAGGCCGGGGTTATGGCTAATCACCATGATGGTTTTGGTGTGGTCCTTGGCGTTATCGCGGACGACATCGAGAATCGTGTCAGGACGGGAAAGGTAGAGGGCGTGATCAAATACAACTTCCGGCGGTAGGTGGGCCCAGCTCGGGCAATACGAGCGTTAGGGTGGCCTGTGTGCGCACGGCGTCGGAGCAGAGGATCAAATCGGGTTTCAGGCCTTTGTTGGCGATATAGCGGCCCATCACCGGAGCAGCTTTGGTTCCTCGTGTATGTTGAGGGGCCGTTCGTGGTCGTCGAGGCCTGGTGTGCTCCAATCGGACTTGGCGTGGCGCAGAAGCAAAAGGGTGAGCATTGTGGTTTTAACTCGCGTGTGAGTCTGCGTCAGGCGTAGCGGTCTTGAGGCGTTCAAGGATCGTCTTATGATCTGCAGTGCTAATTGAAGATGCACCCGTTGCCTTTCGTCTCAACTGTCTTGCCGCCGCCAGCAAAGCGTACTGCGGCCTCAGCGGCGCGGACGACGGCCTTGGCTTTGTTGATGCATTCTTGTTGTTCGCTTTCGGGTACGGAGTCGTGGACGATGCCGGCGCCGGCTTGAACGTGGACTTTGCCGTCCTTGACGAGCGCCGTGCGCAGGACGATGCAAGTATCCATGTTGCCGTCGGCGGAAAAGTAGCCAACGCAGCCGGCATAGGGGCCGCGCTTGGCTTTTTCCAACTCGTCGATGATTTCCATGGCCCGAACCTTGGGTGCTCCGGAGACCGTGCCGGCGGGAAAGCCTGCCATCAACGCGCCGACGGCATCATGGCGTGCCTCATTGAGTTTGCCGACGACATTTGAGACAATGTGCATGACGTGGCTGTAGCGTTCGATGATGAACTGCGAGCTGACTGTTACGCTGCCAATCTCGGCGACCCGCCCGACATCGTTTCGGCCAAGATCGAGGAGCATGAGGTGTTCGGCGCGTTCCTTTGGATCGGCCAAGAGGTCTTCTTCGAGGGCCCGGTCAATGGCCTCGTCCTCATCGCGCCGCCGGGTGCCGGCAATGGGCCTGATGGTGACTTCGCCATCGCGGACGCGAACCAGAATTTCGGGGGAGGAGCCGACGAGAGCAAAGTCGCCGAAGTCCAGATGAAACAGAAAAGGGGCCGGATTGATGCGGCGCAGAGCCCTATAAAGGGCGAATGCTGGTAGTTCGAAGTGGGCCGTGAACCGTTGTGAAAGGACGACCTGGAAGATGTCGCCGGCAACGATGTAGTCCTTGGCCCGCTTGACCATCTTGAGATACTCGGCCGAGCTGGTGTTGGAGACTGGCTCAGGTGCCGGTAGCGCCCGCCGGGTGGTTGCGCCCCGGTGAGAAAGGGGACCTTCCAAAGCTTTGACGATAGAACGCAAGCGCTTCAAGGCGGCCTTGTAGGCGCTCTCGGGGCTCTGGCGGTGTCCCGGCTGTCGGCCGGACCGGTGTGACGATGGTCATCTCGTCCTTGATGTCATCGAAGATCACCATGACGGTCGGTCGGATCAGCACCGCGTCGGGTACATCGAGGTCATCGGGAGGAACATCGGGAAGGTGTTCGATCAAGCGCACCGTATCGTAGCCCATGTAACCAAAGACACCGGCGGCCATCGGCGGCAGTCCTGGAGGCACATCGATTGTGCTCTCTGATAGCAGCGTGCGCAGAGCGTCGAGCGTTTCGGCTTCGGCGGGTCTAAATCCCTCTTCGCCACGCTTCGGATTGCGATTGATTTCGGCGCGGGTGCCAAAGGCCCGCCAGACGATGTCCGGCTGCAGGCCGATGATCGAGTAGCGCCCGCGCTGGGCGCCGCCTTCGACGGATTCCAAAAGAAGACCCATCTGCCCCTCGCCGGAAAGCTTGACGTAAGCTGACACGGGCGTTTCGAGGTCGGCGACCAGGCGCGTATATACCAGCTGTGGCTTGCCTGCGGCAAAGCCCTTCTTGAAGCTCTCAAAGGAGGGAGAAGCTTCGATCTGCTCGCGGCGCCGGTCGTGGGTACTCAAGTGGACTGGTTCCTTTAGCTATTGTACGTCGGCACCTGTCGCGCGGCGCAGCTGATATTGGTTGATGTTGATCGCCATACCGGGCCTGTAAGGCGGCGACGTACGCAGCAAGACTGTCGGTGCGCAGCTGCTGGAGGATTTCGTTGCGCAGCCTGGTTTTCAGTTCCTCGCCCGACTCGGGTGCCTCTTTAATTTCATCCAAGTCGGAAGACGCGTTCGTGATTTGCCGTCGGCGGTTTCCGCATGGCCGATTTCGCCTTTGCGGAGTGCGAAGGATTGGGTCATGGCGGACTGGGTAAGACCGTCAGGGATTGTCGAACGGCCCACCGCAGCGGTGGATTCGGACGGTACCGCCGGCCTCCTGGGCGACCTTGGCGAAGTCTTCGCCGGCCTTGAGGCGGTCTGCAAACTTTTTAGCCAGTTCGCTTAGAGCTTTGCGCTTTTTGTTGTCGCTCCAGAGGGTTTTGACTTCGTTCTTAACCTCGTCGAATGGCCGCTGCTTGGACTCGGTTGTCTGCATTACGTCAACCCAGGCATAGCCACCGTCGGCGAAGCTGGATTGGTTCCGACTCAAGACCGATTTCACCGCGGAATCCGGCGCCAATGATGCTGTTTGCATCCGGGACGGTCAGGGCCGGTTTGTTGTCGGCACCTACGTTGCCACGCGTCACGGATTTTAAATCGAAAAAAGGCAGGCCCAAGTCTTCGGCGATTTCCTTCAGGGGCTTTCCTTCGCCTCGTCCATCGTCGATGCGTGAGTAGTAGTCGCGTACCTGGGCTCGTAGCCCAATCGATAGCGACTTGCTTCGGAGACTTTGTCCTTCACGTCCTCGAAGCTCGGTTGCTTTCCCCGGTACGATTTCGAGTGACTCGAATTAGGGCTGTCGTGAAAACCCTCCTTCGACAACGTCAGAAACCGCATCCTTGGTCAGGGCGAAGGCGGCGTCCGCGATCTTTCTTGTCGATCAGGTTGGATTTTGACTTGAGGCCAAGTTTGACGTCGCTCTCGGCAGCGCCGTTCGCCTTTGCCACTTCAAGAAAGTCCTTGCCGCCCTTGATCTCGGCAAGAGCCTTTATCGGCTGCCAGCCTTGTCTTTGAAGGAGATTTGTTCAATGCGCCGCTGTTCGGCTTGCGAATAGGTGTGCTTGGTTCGTTCGTAGGCCCGGCGCAGTTCCTCATCGCTGAGCTTGGCTTTCTTCTTTAAGGTCGGCGACCGCCAACACAAGGACGGTCAGATCTCGGCGCGGCTCGGTTACGTAGCGGCGCTTGTTGGCTTTATAGGTCGTGTTGAGGTCTTCGTCGGTTGGTTCCTCCGGCTTGATGAGTTTGTCGGTATCGATCCTGAAATACGACACGACGCGGGTTTCACCGCGCCACTTGGCCAGTGCGGTCCACCATGTCGTCTGGCACGACAGTGGCCCGCAGCAGGGCGGTGGTGATCTGATTGCGCAGTTCGTCCTGCCGGCGCAGGTCGATGAACCCTTTCTCCGTTACGCCAAGTTCGCGGCGGATGTATTCAACGCGACTTGCGGTCGAAGCTTCCGGCGCTCTGGAAGTTAGGGTCACGCTGAATGCCGGCGGCTACCGTAGAGTCGGACAAATCGAGCCTGAGCTCGTTCGGCGTGTTCCTCGACAGCGGTCAGACCCAATGAGCTGTGAGAGAACGCGGGTGTCGAGCCCGACCGCGCGGGCTTGTTCGTAGGTTATTCGGCGGCCGGCCTGGCGCGAGAGAGTGTTGATTTCGTTACCAAAGGCGCGTTGGAATTCATTGGGCAGTGATTTGTTTGCCGCCAACGGTTGCCAGGGCACCACCGCCCATGCCCCCGCCAGTGATGTAATCGGCGATACCCCAAACTGCGAAGCTGAGGATGAGCAACGCGATCAAGAAGAACGCAACCCAGCCAGAGGCCCATTTTTTCAGAGATTCGAGCATTTTTGTCCTTGGTTCCTGAAAAATTATTCCGGCGCGTCGCGACGAGACATCTGGTCCTATGTCGTGCTTGGCGCCAACTTTTCGCGTGATATGAAGCGCAGGCCGCCTAGCTGAAAGCAAGGCTGCTGGCGGGCGCCCATGCAACCCTGATCAGGGCGGCAGGACATCAGCCAACGCTCTTATAAATAGGTACGCGCCGAAGAGAGGACCATATGAATCTGACAGATGAGGTCTCCACCTTGCCCCGCCCGATGGTTGCTGGGAACTGGAAGATGAACGGGCTCAAGGCCGCGCTGGGTGAGGCGCTTGCCGTCAATAGGGCGCTGGCCGCGGAAGCGGAGCCGATTGGTGCCGATGTCATGATCTGCCCACCGGCGACATTGGTTATGGTGATGTCGGAGCTTGTTGGCAAAGGTAGGCGTGAAGGTTGGTGCGCAAGATTGCCATAGCGGAGTTGAGTGGTGCTCACACCGGGGACATTTCTCCAGAGATGCTGGCGGATGCAGGTGCCACGGCGGTTATTGTTGGACACTCCGAACGGCGCGCGGACCACGGAGAGACAGACCGCCAGGTGCGCGAGAAAGCGATGGCGGCGCACAGGGCGGGACTGCAGGCGATTGTTTGCGTCGGAGAGACCATTGGGCAGCGGCAGGCAGATCTGACGCTTGATGTCGTGGCCCGTCAAGATCGCCGGATCACTGCCTGAGGATGCGACGGATGCGAAATACGATTATCGCCTATGAGCCGGTTTGGGCGATCGGCACCGGGCTGACGCCGCTGGCAGGCGGATGTAGCGGATGTCCACGCCATGATCCGCAACAGGCTGAACGAGAGGTTTGGAGAGGCCGGAAACTCCATGCGAATCCTCTATGGGGGTTCTGTTAAGGCGGCCAATGCGGCGAGAATTGATGGCGGTTGCCAATGTCGATGGAGCGTTGGTCGGCGGCGCCAGTCTGAAAGCCTTGGATTTTCTTGGAATTATTGAGGTCTATCGGGGTGGCGCCGGGGCCTGAAGGTTCTCAGTTGGACTGCGGCCATCCAGTGTGTTTCGTGCTGGCTTGGGCCGGGGTGCTGGGCCACACTAGGATGCTCCAATTTTCTTACTGGTGTTGCGCGTGTGGTTCCTTTTGACGCAGAACATCCAAGGGCTAAGCTTTTTGAGGTCTTCTGCGGTGTGCAGGATCGCTGAGCGAAGGCGAATGGGACTCGCTCTTATGCTGAAACTGACTACTTATTTTTGCTGGTGCCGGTCTTCTTGTCTCAGGTGTTTCTGGCACCAGCCCAGGCAACTCGATCGGATGCTTGAGAGTTGCAGGAAATATGAGGTCGAGAAGGCCGAGCTTAGTTAAGGTCGGGGTTCAGAGTGGATATCGAGAAAGGTGCTGAGTGGGGTAAAGCCAACCTCTCGCTGGAGCGGTTGCGCCAGATTCGGCGATTTATCTATCTAGAAGAACAACTTACGTTTCGATGCCCTGAGTTGATCGCGGCTGCGGCGGTCCGGCAGATTGAGGAGCAAGCGAGGTTGAAGGCGCTGGCGGCTCAGGAGCGCGAACGGCTTTGGAAAGAGCGCATGGAGAAGATTGTGCCGCCGGCCCGCAATCCCCAAATAAGGGTTGCTCGGGCGAAACGCATAGCTGATGGCGGTATTCCGCCGTTGCCTGAGCGGAAATCTCGCTGAGCCCAGGGCTGGGGG
>CAXXFS010000016.1:0-26170 GCA_963669235.2 uncultured Filomicrobium sp. | reverse complement strand
GCTGTCAAGGCTGGCGCCTCAACTGATCTCGAGTGGACCGTTACGGGCCGGTATTTCTCCGAGAAGCTCAGAGGCGTCGTGGTCGAGTTCAATGGGCAGCTTCGGGACCGGGAGACGGGACAGGCCTATGTGTTGGGGGAAGGCCATATGCTGCTGGTTGGAGAGGCTGAAATTGCGGCGGTTGCCGAAGAGCCCTCAGAGACAAGAACCTCATGAGCCCTTTAAACAAGCGCAAAGAAGGCCCGACCGAGCCGCTCAAGCGGTCGCTTGCCGCTTGTATTCGCACCATCGCCGGTGACGGCGAAGTGGAAGTCAAATATCAATCGGGTCAAGCTGTCTTAATCGGAAAGACGGTCAATCTACCAGAACCGCCGCGGGCTCCAACAAAGCGAGAAGTCGCCGTATTGAGGGGGGCGGCAGATTCGCTGGCGCTGCAAGCGGCGTGCCACGATAAACAGGTGCATCACCGGTTAGCGCCCTCTCATGGTCCCGGCGCGGGATGCGTTTGAAGCCATGGAGCGGGCCCGTATCGAAGCGGTCGGTGCCAGCCGCATGGCGGGAATGGCGAACAACCTCACCGCTAAACTCGAGGCAAGCTATGCCCATGGCCGGTTCGCGGTGATCAGATCGCGCGATGACGCGCCGCTGGCGGATGCCCTGGCGCTGATGGTCCGGCAGAAGCTAACCGGCGCGGCGCCGCCGAAGACCACTAAGGGGATGATCCAAGCTTGGCGCGGCTGGGTTGAGGAACGCGCGGGCCACCTGTTCGACCAGCTTGATGATCATGTGGAGGACCAGGAGAGCTTTGGCCGTCTGATGCAGGAAATGCTGCGGGCGATGGACCTCATTCAAGATGCGCAGGAGACGAAAAGTTCCGAACAGGACGAGGAAAAGGACGCTTCAGAAGGGGGAAGCGAAGCTGGTGATGATAACGAGTCCGCCGAGCCAAAGTCTGAAGAGACCGAGCCGCAGGATGCCAGCGAGCATCAGGACCTCGGGGAATTTGAAGACAGCCTAGAGCCGGCGCCAACCGATGATGACGACGATGATGACGCCGATGGCGAAGAGGCGGTGGAGACGACCGAGCCATGGAGATCCAATGCTTCGGTCCTCGATGATCCGGAGTCGTTTGGTTACAAGGTGTTCTCGCGGAAGTTCGATGAGGAAGCCGCCGCGGAGGATCTGGCGTCGCCAGAGGAGCTGGAGCGGCTGCATGGTTTTCTCGATAAGGAACTGCGGGGTCTTTCGAGCGTCGTCGCGCGGCTTGCGAACCGGTTACAGCGGCGGTTGCTGGCGCAGCAGAATCGCGCCTGGCACTTTGACTTGGAGGAGGGCACGCTAGATTCGGCGCGACTGACGCGCGTTGTCACCGACCCAACCGCTCCACTCAGTTTTAAACAGGAATGCGATATCGAGTTCCGCGACACCGTCGTGACTCTTTTGATCGATAATTCGGGGTCGATGCGGGGACGGCCGATCCTGGTTGCCGCCTGTTGCGCTGACATTCTGGCACGAACGCTGGAACGTTGTGGCGTCAAGGTAGAGATCCTCGGTTTCACGACACGTGCCTGGAAGGGCGGCCAATCAAAGGAGCTTTGGGTCCAGGAGGGGCGACCGGCGAATCCGGGCCGGCTCAATGATCTGCGACACATCATCTACAAGACTGCGGATGCTCCGTGGCGCCGCGCGAAGAAGTCGCTGGCGCTCATGATGCGCGAAGGGATTTTGAAGGAAAATATCGACGGGGAGGCGCTGGCCTGGGCGCACCGTAGGCTTTTGGCACGTCCCGAACAGCGCCGGATCTTGATGATGATCTCTGACGGCGAGCCGGTCGATGATTCCACGACCACAGCCAATGCCGGCCAATACATGGAAAACCACCTGCGTCAGGTGATCGAGGAGATCGAGGCAAACAGTCCGGTCCAGCTGATCGCGATCGGCATCCAGCACGATGTTACACGTTACTACCGTTCGGCAGTCAGGATCACGGATCCCACAGAGCTTGCCGGCGCAATGACCGACAAGCTTGTTGAGCTGTTCGAAGAGAACGTGCCACCGCAGGGCCGGCGGCCGAGGCGGCGGCGACGCCTTCATTAGAGAAGAAGTTGCGCTGCGACGGGGCCGAAGCGAGTGGCAGGCGGCGCTGGCTCGCGGTGCTGGGTGCAAATTCTAGGCGTTCGCGGTCGAGTAACAAAAAACGCGCCGGGCGGATGCCTGGCGCGTTCTTTAGATTGTGCGTTTCAGTTTCTAGTCAGCGTGTTATGCGGATGGCGCCGAGGCTTCCTGCGTTTCGGCGCCTTCCAGCTTTGCTTTCTTGATATCGCGTTTGATCTTGAGGCAGCGGTCTGACAGCGCCTCGTCGCGAGCCTTCATCAAGAACGCGTCCAAGCCGCCGCGATGCTCGACCGTTTTCAGAGCATGGGCGGAAACGCGCAGGCGAAAGCTGCGTGCGAGCGTATCGCTGATGAGTGTCACATTGCACAGGTTCGGGCGGAACTTGCGCTTCGACTTGTTTTCGGCGTGGCTGCGCAGTTGCCCGGAGAGCGGGAGCTTGCCCGTCAGCTCGCATTGCCTGGTCATGGGTTCAATCTCCTGGCGCAGCGGGGTCTGAATGCAGAAGCGCGCGCCGGTTTTGCTGTGCAGTAATGAATTGAATCTATACGGCCGCCGGCACGGCCAGCGGGCAGAGCGCGTTATCTAGCGGAGGGTGGCGGGGCCCGTCAAGTCCCGTGGGTCCAGGAATGGCCGGTGCCGGGACCGTGGAAATTTTGGCCCATCGGTCGGCGCTCTGCCGAGCCTGTGTGCAGAAATTAGACGTCTTTAAGCTGATTGTTAACCAACCTTCGCTAGTGTGACCTCCGTCCAAGAGTTGTCTCAAAGTCTGGGTAGCAGGCTTTGTGAAGTCTCGCGTTGTGGAACCTTGTATCATGTGCGCTCGCGTCGTTCGTTCTAATTTGACCTCTCGTGCTGGCCGGACACCGCGCGCTATGGTCTGGCCCGCAGCCTTGTCGATTGCGGCCCTTTGTTTTTCCCACAGCCCAGCAAAGAGCGGGCAGCCACGATTGCCCGCCAGGGTCAGCGCTGTCTACGCCATCACTTTCAACGGCTTCAATATCGGCAGCTTCAAGTTCGACTTCAAAGTCGACGGCAAGCGCTATACGCTGGACGGCGATGCGGAGTTGTCGGCACTGCTGGGCGCCTTTAAGTGGCGGGGGATCTCTCGAACATCCGGGAAGGTCGGCCGAAAGAGGCCTAAGCCTTCGAGATATCTGATGAGCTTCAAGGGTACGGGCCGCAGCGGCTCGATCAAGGTGGGCTTCGATCGCAAAGGCGTCAAATCAGCATCAATCGTTCCTCCGATTCCGGTAGCTGCCGACGAAATTCCGTTGCAGCCCAACCACCTTCAAGGTGCGATCGATCCACTCTCCGCGGTTATGGCGTTGTCGCTGGGCTCGGGTACCAGGTCCTGTGCACAGAAACTGTCAATCTTCGATGGCAAGCAGCGCTTTGATCTGAAGCTGAGCTATCGTGGCCAGAAGGCGGCTCCGCAGGTTCCCGGCCAATCAGGGCTCGCCAAGTCCATGACGGTATGTTCGGTGCACTATCAGCCGCTCGGCGGATATCGGATGACATCAACGACCAAGCAGCTTTCTCAGTCCGACGGGCTTGAGATTGCTATGTTGCCAGTTCCCGGCGCGAACTTCGCCGTTCCGCATGAGATCCGCATTCCGACCAGCTACGGGAGCATTGTGCTGCTGGCTGAGAAGATCCATATTATGAATCGCCATAGGCGCCGCCTGGCGCTGCTTGGGGTGCGTTGAGCCGGCATCTCAGGCGATGCCGACGAAATTGCTCAATCTGGCCGGCAGGTCGCAAACTGCGATCCGCCGTTTTTGCCTGGGGAAAATTCGTTTAGCGTTCAAATTTGGCTGATAGCGCTCTTGCGCCCGGCTACGGTGTTCCATGAGGGGTTCGCGACGTTCGAAGCCGTAATGCGACACAGTGGAAAGTGTGCGTCGGGCTTGATACTAATAGGCGCGTTGGGGCAATCGGGCGTTGACTTGCCGAAGTGTTTGACCTTGAACACGCCAAAGAGCGTGACGTGTTGACGCGACGCGGGGGACGCGCCGTTCCCCTATGACGCTTCGAGCAGTCGCCGAAATTCAAGGATTCAAAACAGCTTTATGCCAACTTCCTGGGCATTGTTTTCGGCTCCGGACCGGAGGGTCCCCTGTCATGGGTAGTGCACTCGACACCCGTATTCGGCACGTCACGGCGGTTCTGGGGCCGACCAATACTGGCAAGACACATCTGGCTATTGAGCGGATGCTGGGTCACGAGACCGGAATGATCGGTCTGCCGCTGCGCCTTTTGGCGCGAGAGGTTTACGACAAGATTGGTAACCGGATTGGTTTCGAGAAGGTCGCCCTTATCACGGGCGAGGAGAAGATCAAGCCGGAGAAGGCGCGTTTCTGGGTGTCGACCGTTGAGGCCATGCCGCGCGAAATCGACGTGGATTTTCTGGCAATCGACGAGGTTCAGCTGGCCGCCGATCCTGAACGTGGACATGTGTTCACCGACCGTTTGCTGCATGCGCGCGGCCGGCAGGAAACTTTCCTGCTTGGCGCGCAGACGATTCGCGATGTCGTCCAGGACTTGATCCCGGGGGCGAACTTTATATCGCGGCCGAGGCTGTCGCGGCTGACGTATTCAGGACAGAAAAAGATCACGCGATTGCCGACCCGCACCGCGGTCGTGGCGTTTTCGGCCAATGAGGTTTACTCGATCGCGGAGCTCATCCGGCGACAGCGTGGTGGTGCGGCCGTTGTTCTGGGGGCGCTGAGTTCCGCGTACGCGCAATGCGCAGGTGGGGCTTTATCAGTCCGGAGAAGTCGACTTCCTGGTGGCTACCGATGCGATCGGGATGGGGCTCAATCTGGATGTCGATCACGTGGCATTCGCCGCAGTCAGAAAGTTCGACGGACAAAATCACCGCAACCTTATTCCGGGAGAGCTTGGTCAAATCGCTGGCCGAGCCGGCCGGCACATGAATGATGGGACCTTCGGCGTTACTGGTGCGGTTGACCCATTTGATTCCGATCTCATTGAGCGTCTCGAGACGCACAAGTTTGATCCGGTGCGGATGCTGCAATGGCGCAATAGAAACCTTAGTTTTGCGTCGATCGACGCCCTGCGAGACAGCCTGCGGGCGGTGCCAAACATGCTACGGCTGACGCGGGCGCGCTCGGCCGATGACGTCGACGCGCTAGAAGCGATGTCACGCGATCCTGAAATCGCCGACATGGCGAAGGGGCAGGCCGCGGTCACCAAGCTGTGGGATATCTGCCAGGTGCCGGACTATCGAAAAATCTCTAGCGCCTCGCATGCAGAGATGGTCGGGACGCTCTACAAGTTCCTGATGAGCGGTGAAGGCCGGATTCCCGAGGATTGGTTTGCCAAGCAGGTCGCCTTTTGTGACCGGACCGATGGGGACATCGATACGCTTGCGAACCGTATTGCGCACATTAGAACATGGACGTTCGTGTCGAACCGGAAGGATTGGCTCAAGGATCCCGATCACTGGCAGGCGCGCACCCGTGAAATCGAAGATGCCTTGTCGGATGCCATGCATGAGCGGCTGTCGCAGCGGTTCGTCGATAAGCGTACAAGTGCGTTGATGAAGGGCATGCGCGACAAGGATGAGCTGAGTGCCGTGATCGGGGACGACGGTTCGGTGCGCGTTGAAGATCACTATGTCGGGCGGCTCGTCGGGGTTCCGTTTCTCGCCAGAAACACACTCCGATAGTCTCGATGGAAAGGCAGCCCGGTATGCTGCCGCGCAGGTCTTAACGCGTGAACTGTCGATGCGGGCGAGGCGCGTGGCGGCGGCGAAGGCTGACGCGTTCAAGCTGGCGCGTAACGGCTCGGTTCTGTGGAAGGATGAGGAGATCGCGACGACGACGGCGGGGGATGATCCCCTGCGGCCTAGCATCACATTACTTTGCGATGAGCATTTGTCTCAGCCGGATACCGAGAAGGTTCAGGCGCGGCTCGACAAGTGGATTGCCGAGATCGTCCACGAGCGGCTAAAGCAGCTGACGGAGCTGGCGGCGGCCGAGGATGTCATGGGGCTGTCGCGCGGGATCGCGTTTCGGCTAAAGGAGAACTTCGGCATCCTGAAGCGGGAGAACGTGGCCCAAGAGATCAAGTCACTGGATCAGCCGTCACGTGCGCAGTTGCGGAAGTACGGCGTGCGGTTTGGTGCCTTTAACATCTACCTGCCTATGCTTTTGAAGCCGGCGGCGGCTGAGCTTTGTGCCACGTTGTGGGCGTTGAAGCATGCCGAAGGTAGCGGCCTTAGTCTTAATGCATTGCCAGACCCGCCGCGGGCGGGACTCACCTCTGTGGCTGCGGATCCAGCGACACCGGAAGCGTACTACCGGGCGTTCGGTTTCCATTTGTGCGGTCCAAGGGCCGTTCGGCTCGACATTCTTGAGAGGCTGGCCGATCTCATTCGGCCTCTTGTCGCATGGCGCTCCAAAGACACCAGCGATAAGGCTCCGCCCAAAGGGGCGACAGGTGATGGCGGTTTCACGGTCACGCCGGACATGATGTCGATCCTGGGATGCTCGCCTGCGGAACTAGGCAATGTGCTGAAGGCGTTGGGCTTCCGATTGGAGAGGAAACCGGCGCCGAAGGCTGCAGCCGCCGAGCCGTCGCCAGCCGACGCTGTACAAGCCGATCCAGCTATCGCAGAAAAAGACAAGTCTTCGGAAACCGGTGCGAAAGGGGCCCCGGCACGGATGTCGACGCCGACGGAAGCGGTCGTTGGCGGAGCGCCCTCCAGTGAAGATATCGCAGTTGCCATAGAGGCGCCCGTGGTTGGATGCGCGGACGTAGCCAAGGATGAGGCGGGGGCGGCAGCGCCAGGCCATGAGGTTTGTGCTTCTGGCCCGGCAGAAACCGCGCCGGCTTTAGAATCGCAGCCTTCGGACTCCGGCGAGCAGGCCACGGTGGCCGCAGTGGATGGTGCGCTGCCACCATCTGTGGAGCCCGGTGAGGGCGAGTCGACGACTCCATCTGCCGAACCTGCGGCTATGGCTGATGCGGATGCGGGGTCACAAAACACCATCGACTACATCGAAATCTGGCGGCCTCGCAGGCATCGTGGTGATGGGGATCGTGCTCCCCGCCGCGGTCGTGGCCGCAGGTTCTCCCGGACTGGTCAGGCCGCCCAGGGGGAATCGCAACGGGAGGGCCCGGCCGCACAAACCGTTGCTGATCCGTCCTCGGGTCAGAATGATGGTGCGTCCAGTTCGCGGCGGTCCAGTCAGCAGGAAAGGCGGCAGAAACGCAGGCCCCAAAAGGCAGCGGACGGATGGTGAAAAAGACAGGGGATCGCAACACAATCGGCAGGGCAAGAAAGACGCCGGTGGCAGGCGTCGACGCCGTCCCGAGTTTCATTCCTCCGGGCCGAAAAAGAGTTCCGCAGTTGACCCAGATTCACCGTTTGCGGCGTTACGAGTCCTGAAGGATGCGCTTGAGCAGCAAGGCGAGAATGAAGGTTAATTCTGAGCGACTGGAGGTAGGTGTTGGCCGACCGGGACATGCCATCTGAGCAGCCTTCCGGCCGGGTTGCGGCAGATCAAACGCAACGGCTCGACAAGTGGTTGTGGTACGCACGGGTCACGAAGACACGGTCGCTAGCGGCGGCTCTTGTTGAGCGCGGGCGGATACGGGTCAACCGTGTCCGAACGCAGAAGCCCAGCCACACCATCAAGCCTGGCGATGTCATTACGGCGTCAGTTCAACGCAATGTGCGTGTTCTCAAAGTTCTGCAGGCAGGCACTCGTCGCGGCCCAGCTACAGAAGCGCAGGGCTTATACGAGGACTTGACGCCTGCGAACGAACTACGCTGTACGGCGGCGCAGCGGGGTGCGATCCAGGGTGTAGCCGCAACCGGAGCGAGACAAACCTCGATGGCCCCACCGGCCGGCCGGCCCAGCAAGAAGGAACGTCGAAAATTGCTACAACTAAAGGGGCAAGGCAGTCGATAGCCAGCAGTGGTCGAAGGCGTGAATAACGAAAGTCAATGTCAGCAAGTTGCTTGTCACTCTTGTTCTGGGCAGATATGGCGCTAGATCAACAGAACGGTGATGGCGGCCGAATGGGACCACCCACGGCTGACGAGCGTCTGAAAACCGGAGATCGAAAGAACGGATGACCTATATCGTCAACGAAAACTGCATCAAATGTAAGTTCACAGACTGCGTGGAGGTTTGCCCCGTGGACTGCTTCTACGAGGGTGAGAACATGCTGGTCATCCATCCGGACGAGTGCATTGATTGCGGCGTCTGCGAGCCAGAGTGCCCCGTTGACGCGATTAAACCGGATACGGAGCCAGACATAGATAAATGGCTCGAGGTCAATCGCGAATACGCAGAGAAGTGGCCGAATATTACACAGAAGAAGGCTTCACCGGAAGATGCGGACAACTACCGCGAAGAAGCCGGAAAATTCGACAGGTACTTCTCTGATAAGCCGGGCGAGGGTGACTGAGTTGCCCGGTTTATACTTGGGAACTTCATGGCCCAGGCAGTTGTCGCCCCGTTGTTTCTGGCCCAATATTAATTCGTAACTATGCTGTTGGGGCGTCTGAATGGGCGCTTCAATTTCTGTGAATATTGTGTTATCATTTCAAAGAGTGGCGTAGCTGAACACTTAGAGAACCTTGGTGAACGAAGGGGGTCCGACCGTCTCGTGAAGACAGGAACGGAACAAGCGCATGATCGCGCACCGCCCGAGGGTACAATCGCGGACAGCATGAGCCATAGTTAACATGGATGCGACCTTTGCCGTCCTGATGAGGATTCGCTCGGGCGCATATCTCGATTCCCGCTCACGGATCCTCCGTGAAGCGGAGTTTTTCGCGGGTGCAAAATGTTATTGCCCGTGAGCTGGTACGGCGCTGTTTGTTGGCCAGTTAGTATGCGTTGGAAGAGGTGAGACTTTATGGTTCAGAAGAAAACTACCTCCGCAAAAGCCAAGGCAACGACGAAGAGCAAGTCACGTGTGGCGACTTCGTCGAACTCCGCGGCCTCGCCGGCAAAGACCAAGACTGCAGGCCGGAGTGCAGCGTCGTCACGTAGTGCCTCCTCGAAAACGTTCACCCCATCTAAAGCCAAGGCTGCTGGCGAGGCACGCAAGACCGCAGCCACTAGTGCACAGAAGAGCGCGAAAGCAAAGAAGCCAACTTCCCCCAAGAGCGCGAAAACCACGATCGCTTCACAGAAATCCACAAGCGCTTTGGCTGCAGCCAATCCGGCTCGCACCAAAAAGGCGGCTGCAAAGCCAACGGCCAGCTCGGCGCCCAAGAAGGCCGCAGCTGTCAAGGCGCCGAAGAAAACTGCAAAGGCAGCTGTGGCCGCCACATCGGCGAAGGCGGTCAAGCGGGGTATTGCCGCGAAGGCGCAGCGTGAGATCATCGCTCCCCCGCCGACGGCGAATGCCGTCGTTGCAAGCGGTGCGACGGCGCGGGCCGTCGCTGCATCTATCGCGGAAGCGGCTGCTCGCAAGATCAGCTCACCGGTGAAGCCGGTGAAGACGCCAAAAGGCATCGCCGAAAATGCCGCGGCAAAGAATGATGCCATGCAGCAGAAGAAGTCGGTCAGTCAGCGCCATGGCTTCAAGACCAATGAGCAAGTTGTCTACCCGGCGCATGGCGTCGGTCGCATCATTGGCATTGAGGAGCAGGAAATCGCCGGCATGTCGCTTGAGCTTTTCGTCATCAACTTTGAGAAAGAGAAGCTGACGTTGCGCGTGCCGACCGGCAAACTGGAATCAGTGGGCCTTCGCAAGCTCGCCGAAGGCAACATCGTCGACAAGGCGCTCGATGTGCTCAAGGGCCGTGCGCGTGTCAAGCGGACGATGTGGAGCAGGCGGGCTCAGGAATACGTTGCTAAGATCAACTCCGGCGACCTTATTGCGATCGCTGAAGTGGTGCGTGACCTCTATCGTTCCGAAGCTCAGCCGGAGCAGTCTTATTCAGAGCGTCAGCTCTATGAAGATGCTCTTGACCGCATGTCGCGGGAAGTTGCGGCGGTCTACAAACTAGACGAGCGCGGTGCCGTTCAGCGGATCACAGACGTGCTTTCAAAGAGCGCGCGTAACCGCCGGGCTGCTGATGAAGAAGCCAGCGAGGCAGATAGTGAATCCACACAGGCTGCGTGAGCCTAGACCGGACCCGCGCGAAAGCAAAAACACGGCACCGGGGCTCGCACCCGGTGCTTTTTTTGGGGGGCTTAGTTAAGGCCTGATGGGCCTGACTGTTCGAGGCCTTCGATCTGGCCGAAGTGCAGAATATTTTGCAGCGCCAGCGTTGTCCGGCCGTTGACATCGACGACGTGAAGCACGGGATCGAGGATCCCGGTGAGAAAAATTCGGCCCGCCTCGATCCAAACCAGTGCCATTGGTTCAAAGAGCGACCAGTTTTAAAGATCATCATCAAGTGGTCAAACCCAAGCAGGCCCAGCTCCAAGCCCTAATTGGAATTTCCCCGATACGGGCCTCGGACATTGATCCCTCTCCTCAAAAAAGGCGAGCGAACGTGGACCAAGAAGCAGTTCCAGAGCAAAATTTGCGGCGTCGGCGTTTCTAGTGGCCGGAGCGCTCCATTGTTTGGCCGAAGCTATGGCGCAAGACATAACCGGAGCAACAAGGTTGTCTTTATGTTGTGCAACTTAAGGGGGTGCTGTCGCCTGCGTGCATCAAAAGGCAGAGTTTCTCTGCAGTGGAGCGGGCGGCTGGACCTTCGGTTGAATGCTTGAATTCCGTTCTCTGTATATTATAACATCCACATCATTGAGGTGTTTCAGGGCTGGGCAAGAGCGCTGCCCAGTCTCAAACTGGAAAGCTGGGTTCATGACGGCGAGGCAGGAAAAGTTGCGGCCTCTCAATGCCAAGGAAGAGTTGGTTCTGGCCACATTGCGGAAGCTGGGGAAGCCTACCAGCGCCTACGACCTCATCGACGAGCTCCAGTCGGAAGGGGTCAAAGCCCCACCAACGGTGTATCGAGCACTCGGACGTCTCATAGAGAGCGGGCTTGTGCACAGGCTCGAGTCGCTCAATGCATTCGTGGCGTGCACACAAAGTCATTCGCACGACGCGGTGGCCTTCGCAGTTTGTGATGATTGCGGATCGGTTTCCGAGTTTGAGTCCGAGCAGTTGAGTGGGATTCTTGAGGATTGGGCGCAAAAAGTTGGGTTTGGGCTGGGACAGAAGATCTTGGAGCTTCGCGGGCGATGTTCCTCGTGTTTGCGCGGTTCAAGATGATGGCCGACCTATAAGCCGGAAAGGCACGACTTCAACATGATGTACTTGAGTGCCGCGCAAAGGTTGGGTGTCGCGACGGTGGCCATTGTCATCGTCTGGGCGGTGGTTGGTCTGGCGATTGTGAGCTGAGGACAGGGTATGGTGAGCAAGCCGAGCGCGCCGCGTATCGCGATATCCAATGTTACCCTCGGCTATGAGGGCCATCCTGCCGTTCACCATTTGGATGGCGCGGTCGCGCCGGGCTCGATGACGGCCGTTGTCGGACCGAACGGCAGCGGCAAGAGTACTCTTCTCAAGGGCATTGTCGGGTTGCTCAAGCCGATCGAGGGGCACATTGATGTGGAGGGCCTTGGTCATCGCGAGATCAGCTACCTGCCGCAGCAAGCCAGCATAGATCGCAGTTTCCCGATTTCGGTGGCCGAGATGGCGAGCCTTGGCCTGTGGTCCCGCCGCGGTGCCTTTGGCGGGGTTTCAGTCCGTGACCGGGAACAGGTAGCGCGAGCGATATCGGCGGTCGGGCTCAGAGGGTTCGAGGACCGGACGCTCGATACCCTTTCAGGGGGGCAGCTGCAGCGCGTTTTGTTTGCGCGGGTGCTGGTGCAGGACAGTCCGCTCATTCTGCTGGACGAGCCATTCAATGCCATTGACGCGAACACGGCGGCGGACCTGATGGGTGTGATTGAGCGCTGGCATCGTGAGAAACGCACCATCATCGCGGTCATGCACGATCTGGAATTGGCGAAGGAGCGTTTTCCTCATGCACTTCTTCTGGCCCGTGAAGCGATTGCCTGGGGAGACGCGCGAGACGTCATTACGCCGGCCAATCTTCTCAAAGCGCGCGCGATGTCGGAATGCTGGGATGATCACGCTCCGTGGTGCCAACGCAAAGCCTGCTGATGTTCCTTTATGATGCTCTACTGGCTCCGTTTGTGGAGTTCTCCTTCATGCGCCGGGCTTTGGCAGGGTGCATCGCCCTGTCGCTGAGCGCGGCACCGGTCGGCGTGTTCATGATGCTGCGGCGTATGAGCTTGATGGGTGATGCCATGGCGCACGCGATTTTGCCGGGCGTCGCGATTGGTTTTTTGCTGTTCGGGTTGGAAATCCTGCCGATGAGTATCGGGGGAATGCTGGCGGGCCTGCTGGTGGCGGTTTCAGCCGGGCTGGTGGCGCGAGGGACGGCGCTGAAGGAAGATGCCAGCCTGGCCGCGTTCTATTTGATCTCGCTTTCGCTCGGCGTTCTGATCGTTAGCCTGAAGGGTTCGAGCGTCGACCTCATGCATGTGTTGTTCGGGTCTGTGTTGGCGCTCGATGACGAGGCACTGATTGTCGTGGGGGCGGCGGCAACGATTTCCATTGCAGGGCTTTCACTGATCCTGCGTCCGCTGGTCGCCGAATGTGTTGATCCCGGTTTCCTTTCAGCGATGCACGGGCCGGGTACTGCTGCGTATCTGGTGTTCCTGATGCTGGTGGTCTTGAACCTGGTTGCGGGATTTCAGGCCTTAGGAACGCTGCTGGCGGTTGGGATCATGGTGTTGCCGGCGGCGGCGGCCCGGTTCTGGATGCGGCGGCTTTTCGGGATGATCGGTGTTGCGGTGTTGGTGGCGATCATTTCGTGTGTGCTGGGGCTGCTCGTCTCGTACCACTGGCGGTTGGCGTCGGGGCCGTCAATCACGATGGTGGCAGGCGGTCTGTATCTTGTTTCTCTGGTGGTGGGTCCGGTTGGGGGCGTACTGTGGCAGTTGTTGCCGCTCCGCCACCGCGCAGCGTGAGCTGTGACCTGTGGGGGAGATCTTCATGAACGATTTGGCCAGGTATGTTGGAGCGTTGATCGTCGCGTTGCTGGTGCCGTTATGCGTTTCGGCTGCGTCAGCAAGCGAAAAGATACCCGTCGTTGCGACGTTTACGATCGTTGGTGATCTGGTGCGCAATGTCGGAGGAGAACGGGTCAGTGTCACAACGCTGGTGGGCCCTGGCGGAGATGCTCACGTCTTTCAACCAACGCCGGCGGATGCCGCAGCGATCAAGCGCGCGAAGGTCGTGTTCGAGAACGGGCTGGGATTCGAAGGCTGGCTGGAACGGCTGATCAAGTCGTCGGGCTATAGCGGACCACGTGTTGCGCTGACCGAGAAAATCACGCCGCTATACCGCGAACCTGACCAAGACCATGGGCACCATCACGGACATCATCATCGCGACAGTCTCGGAGCGATTGATCCGCATGCCTGGCAGAGTCTTGCCAATGGCGTACTCTACGTTGAGGCGATCAAAGAGGGGCTGTGTGCAGCGGATGCTGCTGGCTGTCCGATCTATGAGAAGAATGCGGCGGCCTATATCGCCAAGTTGCAGGCGCTTGATGAGGAAACGAATGCGCGCTTTGCTTCGGTTCCTGAATCAAAACGTAAGCTCATCACGTCGCATGATGCCTTCTCGTATTTCGCCGAACGCTACAACCTTGAGATCCTGTCGCCCGAGGGCATGACGACGGAGACGGAGGCTTCGGCACATGACGTGGCGAAGCTCATCCGGCAAATCCGCAAGCACAACATCGTCGCGCTGTTCGTCGAGAATGTTTCGGATCCGAGGCTGATCAAACAGATCGCGCGGGAGACGGGCTTGAAGCCATCCGGCCGGCTCTACTCGGATGCGTTGTCGGCGGCAGGCGGTCCTGCTGATAGCTATCTTTCCATGATGCGCCACAACGCGTTCGCTGTCGCTGACGCTCTTGATGGCGGAAGTTAGTGGCCGGCTTCGCCGCTGAGTTGCGCGACAAGATCCGGGCTCACTTCGACGCCGTCGCGGGCTGCGGCTGCGCGCAGCGCGGCGCGCCGGGAACCGGGCAGCCTTGCACCTTCATCCTCCTCGATGGCGCTCGCAAGCAGCTCCAATCTGTCGGCGAAGATGTCGGCGCCGGCAAAGGCACCTGGATCAATGGCGATAATGAACTGACCAAGAGCCGGGGGCGGACCTTCGGCATCAAAAAGTGAACTTGCCTCAAAGGAGTGGTTGGCGCCGATCAGTGAGGCGGAGAGTACCTCGACCATGAGGGCCAGGGCTGCACCCTTGGCGCCGCCGGCGGGAAAGACTGTGCCTTTGAGCGCCGCCTTGGCGTCGGTTGTCGGCCGGCCTTCAGCATCCTTGGCCCAGCCCTCGGGGATCGCTTCGCCTTTCTGTGCGGCCGCGAGGATCTTGCCTCGAGCAACTTCCGACAAAGCGAGATCGACGATCACCGGGCCGGCGTTTTTGCGCGGGGCGGCGAAGGCGATCGGATTGGTGCCGAAGACGGGCCGGCGTCCGCCCCATGCGGTCATGGCGTGGGGCGCGTTGGTGAACATCATGGCCAGCATTCCGGCTCTGGCGAGCCGTTCGGTTGCCTGGCCGAGGGCGCCGGCGTGGTGGGAGCGCACTAGTCCGGCGGCGGCGATCCCGGTTTCGGTGGCCAGCTTCGGAAGCTCGTCGGTGGCTTGTTCGAGAGCGCGGTAGCAGAAGCCATGGGCGACGTCGATCATTAGAGCGCCGGGCCGGGTGCGGGTCATTTTTGGCTCGGCGTGGCCATCAACTTTGCCGACGCGGGCCTGGGCGGTGTAGCTGTCGATGCGGGTGAGGCCGTGACCCTTCTGGCCGTCGACTTCGGCTTGGACGAGTGCGCGGGCAACAGCGTCGGCGTTTGGCTGGCTGATGTTGTTGGCGGCGAGGTAACCAGCGACGAGGTCCTGCAGTCGGGAAACGGGCACGCGTATCTGCGTCATGTAGAACTCTCCTGCAGTGCGCGCAAAACGTTTTCGGCGGTGACGGCGCTGATGCGCTCGTTGCTTTGTTTCGTCACGCCGGCAACGTGTGGTGTGAGAATGAGATTAGGAACGCCTGCGAAGAAAGCGGCGGTGGCGTCGTCTATGGGTTCGCTGGTGAAAACGTCGATCGCAGCGCCGCCGAGGTGACCACTGCGCAAAGACTTGGCGAGAGCGCTTTCGTCGACAATGCCGCCGCGGGCGGTATTGATGAGGATTGCGTCGGGCTTCATGGCGGCAAGCTGTGGGCCGCTGATCAGCCCTTCAGTTTGTGCCGTCAACGGGCAGTGAATGCTGATGACGTCAGCGTGCTTGAGAAGGTCGTCTAGCGACAGGCATTGCTTGGTGGTGGTCCAGGCCTCGTGATCAGCGGGTACAAAGGCGTCGTGGGCGATCGTTTTGAAGCCTGCGGCGCGGCCAAGTCTGGCGGTGGTCTGGCCGATGGACCCAAAGCCGATCAGGCCCAACGTCTTTCCATTCACTTCCTGGCCCTTGCTCATCTGGGCGCGTGGCCAACCCGCTGCCTGCAGCTGGCCGGTGCCAAAGTAGACCGGTCCGCGCAGCAACATCATGGCGGTGCAAAGAACGTACTCGGCGACTGAGACGGCGTTGGCGCCGATCGCAGGGAGAACGACGATACCGCCCGCTTGGCAGGCTTGAAGGTCGATGTTGTCAAGGCCGACGCCAAGTCGGCCGACGGCTCTGAGTCCGGCGGCTTGGCGGATCAAGCCGGCGGTGACCTGCGTGCGGTTGCGGACGATCAGAGCTGCTGCGCCGGTGACGGCGTCAGCGAGTGCGTCGGGTTGGTCGACAAGGGTTTCATCATAAAGCACGTCATGGTGCTCGCGGATGGATTGCACCGCGGCGATGTCCATGAACTCGCTGATAACTATTTTGGTCATGTTGCTTTGTTGTCCGCCGCGCTTATTCGTAGCCGAGAAGGCGGCGCATTTCGCCGAGCATATCGGGTTTGAGTTCAACGCCCAGTCCGGGTTCGTTGGGCAATCGAACGTAGCCTTCTTCAATTGGGATCTTGTCGGCGAAACCGCCGTAGGGCTGGAAAACGCCGGGGTAGCTTTCCGAACCGCCAAGTTGCAGGCCGGCGGCCATGTTGAGGGCGAGTTGGTGGCCGCCGTGCGGGATCAGGCGACGGCGCGACCAACCGTGTTCCTCGATAACTTCCAGGAAGCGCAGATACTCGGTCAGTCCATAGGAGAGGGCAGGGTCGAGCTGGATCCAATCGCGAACCGGGCGAAGGCCGCCGTAGCGCAGAAGATTCCTGGCATCGTGATGTGAAAAGAGGTTTTCGCCTGTCGCCAGGGCGCCCGGATAGTGTTCGCCCAAGACCGCATTGAGCTGGTAGTCGAGTGGGTCGCCGGCTTCCTCGTACCAGAACAGGTCAAAGGGCTCCATCGCGCGGCCATAGGACAAAGCGGTGCTGAGGTCGAAGCGGCCGTTGGCGTCAACGGCGAGGTACTTGCCGGCGCCGACAACATTGAGGACTGTCTCAATGCGTTTGAGGTCCAGCGCCAAATGGGCGCCGCCGATCTTCATCTTGACGTGTATGTAGCCTTGCTCGCGGTAGCCTTCCATCTCGGTCTTTAGACCGTCTAGTTCCTTGCCGGGGTAGTAGTAGCCGCCGCCAGGATAGACGAGAACGCGCTCATCGAAGTTGCCATCGTTGAAGCGATCCGACAGGAGCCGCCACAGTGGCTGTTCGGCGATCTTTGCGGTGGCGTCCCAGATTGCCATGTCGAGCGCACCGGCGGCATGGGCGCGGTCGCCGTGGCCGCCTGGTTTTTCGTTCGACATGAAGATCGTCCATAAGGCGAGGGGATCTATGGTGCCGGCCGCTTCGTCGATGTACGCGGTTGTTTCGGCATTCATGATGCGAGGAATGAAGCGCTCTTCGATTATTGCCGTCTGGGCATAGCGGCCGTTGGAGGAGAATCCGTAGCCGATGACGGGCTTGCCGTCGCGAATAACATCCGTTTCGACGGCGACCAGGTTTATGGTCATGGTCGAAAACGAGATGTAGGCGTTGCGGATCGCCGAAGCGATTGGCCCAATGGCGGTGCGGATATTCGTGATCTTCATTTATTCGAACTCGACTAGAACGGCCAAGCGCCTTCGGGAAGCGGCACCTTCAGGACTTGCGAAAAGAGCAGGTAGAAACCGGCGACGATGACGGCGCCGGAGACCGGGTAAACAATCGCACGGTAGGGCGTCCATGGATCATACATCGCCGCAAATAGGATCACGGCGAAGGCCAGAAGACCGGTGATGAGGAATCCCAGAAATGGCATTAGCAAGGCGGCGCCGATCATGGCCGCGACAAGCGCGATGCGACGCGAGATGGACTGTGCCACGGGTGCGGCGACTATGTCCGTTTCGATCTCGCCCTCGCCCTCGCCGTCGCGGTCCCAACCCAGCATCCACTGAATGACGAGCAGAACCGACAGCCCGATCATGACCGCCGCGATCGTGCGCGGGAAGACGTAGGAATCGGCGTCGGTATATGTCGTCGTGTCCCAGATGACGATGGCGCCGACGCTAGCGAATATGGCGGCCATCAAGGGCGTGGAAAGGTTGCGGGAGATGCCTTTGGTCATGGTTGCTTCTCCTCGTTCGTTCGGGATCGTGCGAATAGCCTGACCAGTGAAGGGCCGAAAAGCGAGACGACGATCATGGCGATGATTGCCAGTGAAATCGGCCGGCCAAAAAACATTCCGGTGAGGTCTTCGGTGGCGGCGCCAATGGTCCAGGCCTGAACGAACCCTTGTTCGGCAATGGATCCCAGGATGAGGCCGAGCACGATCGGAGATGCTGAGAAGCCAAGACGGCCAAGGACCCAGCCGATTGCTCCAAGGATGACCATGATCACGACGTCGGATGTGGAGTTGCGGATTGAGTAGGTGCCAATCAGAGTCATGAAGGCCACGGTGGGCACCAGCAGCGCTTTGGGAATGGCGATGATTGAGCGGTAGGCGTAGCGGCCAATGATAAGGCCTGTCGGAAGCATCAGGATCGTTGCCAGGAACAGACCCCAGATGAAGGTGTAGACAATCGAGCCTTCCGACGTGAACAAGTTGGGGCCGACTTTTACACCTTGGACGAGGAGTGCACCAAGAATGACGGCGTCGGGCGGGGTGCCGGGGATGCCCAGTACGAGCGTCGGTATAAAGCCGCCGCCGACGGTGGCGTTGTTGGCTGACTCGGTGGCCTGAATTCCCTCAGGTGCACCCTTGCCGAACTCTTCCTGATTGCGGGAGCTGCGACGGGCTTCGGAGTAGGCCACCAGACCGGCGATTGATCCTCCTGCTCCCGGCAGGATCCCGACAAGCGTGCCTACGATGGAGGAGCGGACCAGGTTGAACTTGTGCCGCCATGAAATAGCGAGGGCCTCGCGGAGGCGAAGGCCCTTGCTCTGCGTGCTCACCTTGAGGTGTTTGTCGGGTGTGGCTACTAGGTCTATGAGAACCGGCACGCAGTAAAGACCGATAAGGGCGGAGACGGTTTCGATGCCGCCGACCAGGACCTGTGATCCGAAGGTGAGGCGGATGTCGGCACTCACCTCAGCGACACCGATCGCGGACAGGAGCAGCCCGAGGCAACCGCCCATGAGGGCCTTTATAAGGTTTCCCTCCGACAGAGCGGCTATGAGTGAAAGGCCAAAAATGGCCAGCCAGAAATATTCAACCGGCCCGAAAGCAAGGGCGACGCTCGCCAGTGGCGGCGCGAGGACCAGCAGAAACGTGGCGCCAACCAATCCGCCGGCAACCGATGCAATGCAGGCAAGCGTGACCGCCAGATCGCCATCACCGCGTTTGGCCATCGGGTAGCCGTCAAACGTGGTGGCGATGGCGGAGGGCGTGCCGGGTGTGTTGAGTAGAATTGCGGAGTAGGCGCCACCGTAGATGGCGCCGGTATAAATGGCGCCCATCAGAATCAGCGCCGAAGCGGGCTCCATGGAGAATGTGATCGGGACCAAAACCGCCACCGCCATCGTGGCGGTCAGGCCGGGTAGTGAGCCGATGATCGTTCCCGCGATAACGCCGCCGAGAGCCAGGAGGAAGTTCAGCGGACTCATCGCCGCAAACAGGTTTTCAAATGCCGCCATTTCGAGTCCGTCTTATCAGAAGGAAAGGTGACGGGACGCTTGAAGGTGTTGCGGTCCGAGATCTCGGACCGCAGCTGCAGCGTAACCAAAAATCAAGACGACTGATCGCCGGTTTTTACTTCAAGACGCCAGCGGACTTGGCGGCCTCAACATAGCCCTTTGTCTTTTCGGTAATGAAGTCAGCGTACTTGTCGGCAGGGATGTCGATTAGAGCGAAACCATCGGATTCCATCTTCTTGCGGAACTCCGGATCAGCATTGATCTTGCCGATCGCATCGGACAGTGCCTTCTTGACTTCGGCGGGCGTGCCTTTGGGGACGGCGATGCCACGATAAGCACCCGAGACGATGTCGTAGCCCAGCTCCTTGAAGGTCGGGACGTCCGGGAAGCTGGGATGGCGCTCCTCCATGGCGACGGCGAGAAGGCGAGCTTTGCCGGCGTGCTTGGCCCCAACCGAGGTGTAGCCCCACTGGCCTTTTACCTGGTTTCCCAGCAGCGCCTGTACCGCGGCACCGGTGCCTTTGAAGGCGACGTACGTTGTCTTTATGTCGGCCAGTTTGTCGAAGGTGACCTGGGCAAGGTGGTTTGCGGTTCCCTTGCCGGAACCCGAAAACGTCAGCTTGCCTGGATTCGCCTTCGCGAAGTCGATGACATCCTGCAGCTTCTTGAACGGACTATCATTGGTGACGACAATGGCGTCTGGCGTGTAATGGAAAATGTAGAAACCATCGATATCGTCGGTCTTGAATCCGACGTCCTTCTGGCGTGGCTTGATAATAATGTGGGGAAGGTTGATCCCCATTATTGTGTAGCCGTCCTTGCCCATCGAGTTGAGCTGTGACCAGCCAACGGCGCCGCCGCCGCCGGGCTTGTAGGAGATGACCAAGTCTTGCTCGAAGAGTTTCTTGAAGTAGGGCTGCTGATGGCGAGCCGAAATGTCAGATTCACCGCCCGGTCCGAAGGGAATGATGTAGCTAATCGACTTTGATGGGAAATCTTCTGCACTAGCGTTTGTCGGCGCGAGACCTAGTGTCAGCGCGGCGACAAATGCGCCCTTTAGAAATGTTTTGAAAGTGCCTGGCATGTATCCTCTCCTCCCTTGGGGCTATATGGGCGGCGGCCCTTTTTCGGCTTCTGGCCGCCCTTGATACGCGAAAAAAATCGGCGAGATCACCCTACGCGCTTCTGTACAGCTTTGTCATGACGAACTCGCGATGACCGAGCGCTTCGGCGGCGGTATTCCGACCGTTGGCGGTGCGCATGATCATATCGATGAGCGCGTCTCCCGCCTGATCAATTGTCATATCGCGCCGCAGGATGCCTGAGACATCAACATCTATGTGTTCGCTCATTGTGCGGACCGTGCGCGGATTGGCGGAAATCTTGATTACGGGAACAATCGGATTTCCGACGACGTTGCCCTGCCCGGTGGGGAACGTATGAACGACAAAGCCACCGGCGGCCATCAATGTAACGCACTCGGCGGCCGCTGAAGACGTGTCCATGAAGTAGAGCCCAGGGCCAGCACCCGGCCGCTCGGCGGGTTCGAGGATGTCGATATAGCTGCAGGTCCGGCCGATCTTTTCCAGGTTGCCGAGCGCTTTTTCCTCGATGGTAGTGAGGCCACCTTCGATGTTGCCCTTGGTCGGCTGGCTTTCGGAGAGATCGTCAACCTTGTTGGCTTCAATCACCTCATTCTGGTAGGCGTCCCACATCTTATACCAGCGATCGCCGACATCCTCGTTGGCAGCGCGGCGTTTGCAGATGTGTTCGGCACCGGTGATCTCGGACGTCTCACCGAAGACGCCATGGATCCCCTCCGGGATAAGCTTGTCGTACATATTTCCGACGGTGGGGCACGAGCCAAGCCCGGTGGTTGTGTCGCTCTCGCCGCACTTGGTGGACACCCAGAGTTCCGAGACCGAGCAATCCTCACGCTGCAGTTCGGTAGCGTAATGGACGAATTCCTTGGCCTTGCGCGATGCGTCCTGGATGGTTTTCAAATCGCCGTTTTGCTCGATCGAGAAACCCGCGACCGGTTTTCCGGTTTCGGCGATTCCATCCACAATGCGTTTGGTCCATCCTGGCTCGATGCCGATAACAACGACAGCAGCGATGTTCGGGTTCGCTCCCGTGCCGATGATAGTTCGGAAATGGAGGTCGAGATCCGCGCCGAACTGCAGCCGGCCGTAGGAGTGCGGCAGCGCGAGCGTCCCCTTGATGTTGCTCGCCACAGATTCGCAGGCAGCATTCGAGATATCGTCGACGGGCAGAATGACGACGTGATTGCGGACACCGACGCGTCCGTTATCGCGCCGGTAGCCTTTGAAAGTCAGATTTGTGTGTTGCGAGGCCATGTTGAGAGCCCTTACCAGCGTTTGGTTTTGAGGTTGTGAACGTGAACGTGACCGCCTGTTTCAGCGGCGCCCACCATCTTGCCGATGTCCTCGCCATACTTGATGACCGTGTCGCCGGCGCTTAGCTGACCTAGAGCGACCTTGTGGCCGATCGGGATGTCGTGTTTGGCGGTGATGCGCAAGGTCGTATCCTTCTCGGTGATGACTCCGAGCATCTCGGTGCCAGCCTCCAGGCCTTCGACCACGACAACGCCAACGTTGTCCTTGGGGCAGTGAACTAGAAAATGCGGGGCGGTCACTTGTAGCTCCTCTTCCCGATAAGTTTGCGCCATTCCTTTATGCGCGGAGACATCTTGTATAAGATATAAGATAGAAATGCAATGCAGAGTGTGCTAGGAATTTCCGGGGAGATGGGGTGGGCCGGGAGAACAGGCGTGGGACCAAAGTTGTTGCCACTTTACGCGCAGGTGAAGGCGCAACTCATCGAGCGTATCCAGAGCGGGGATTGGAAGCCTGGTGAGCTCATCCCAAATGAGTTCGATTTGGCAAAGGAGCTGGGTGTCAGTCAGGGAACCGTGCGTAAGGCGTTGGGTGAAATGACGGCGGAGAAGCTTTTGTTGCGCCGGCAGGGCCGAGGAACATTTGTCGCGCAGCACACTCCTGAATCGACGCTATTCAGGTTCTTCAACTTCTATGACAAGGATGGCGGCCATGTTAAGCCTGAAACGATCTGGGTGAGATCGCGCTGCGGCGCGGCGAAGCCTGGGGAGAGATTGAAGTTGTGGTTGGAAAGCGGTGACAGGGTTGTCCGCATAAGTCGGTTGCGTGGACATGATGGGCGTCCTTTCGCTTACGAGGAGATTTGCGTTCCCGAAGCGCTGTTTCCCGGGCTTGCCGACGGGAAGGTTCCGAATACGCTTTACGATCACTTTCAGCGCAACTATGGGGTTACGGTAATCAGCGGAGAAGAGAGGTTGACAGCGGCTGCCGCGGCACAGCAGCAAGCGGGTAATCTCAACGTCGCGGTTGGGGCGCCGTTGTTGCGGCTGGACCGACAAACGTTTTCATTGGATGGCCGGCCAGTTGAGTGGCGCGTCAGTCTGTGTGCACTTGCGGAGGCTCACTATCTTGTGCGACTTGGCTAGCAAGGTTTTGCGGAGGGCCCGGAACCCGAAGAAGAGGACAGCATAGTTGGCACCCACTATCGTTGACCTTGGGACTATTGTCGCCCTACACGAAGCAGGTCACGCGGTGGCCTGCGTGAAGCTCAGTGTGCCGTTTTCCTCGGTTTCGATCGGCCGCGCCCGCGCTGGCCCTGGTGCCGAAGTTGACATCGAGCCCTTCGTGCTACGCGAGGCGGATGTGCGCTGTTCCGATCTTGTGGCGCTTAGGACTTACATGGCGCGCTGTCGAAAGCAGGTGATTGTATGTTTGGCAGGTCCGGCCTCTGAGAAACACGCGGTTCATTCCGGGCTTACGCACGACGTCGGGATAGGAAGTGATTTGAAAGATTTGCGGGATGCACGACATTTTGTTCGGCAGCTGCTGCATACCGAATCCTTGCTGTGGAGTGCTGGTGGCCAAGACAACTCGGCGGAGCAGCACTCCAACGAGGCACTACCGGCGTTGCTCGTCGCGGAGATCGAGAAACTTCAAGAGGAAGCGCAAAGCCTGGTTGCTGCTCACTTCCAGAGCATTTTCCGTGTCGCACGAGAACTCGTCTCGCGAAACCGTCTGTCGGCCTGCGAGGTGGAGCGGCTGGTCGCCGCATTTTGAACAGTGCTGCTCCGGCCGAAAGCCGGGCCGTCGTGCCTTTATAACGGGTTAACGGAAATAGAGCGGATGGATCGAAATTAGGTAAACGGCGCTAGCGATTTCCGATTTGGTAGGCTTCGAGGAATCGCGATACAAAGAAATACTCGCACTAGCGCCGTACAATGGAAAAAGTGGCGAGCTGCTTTCTGAAGAGGAAGCCTCTTAGGGTCGCGAGTTTAATCTTGTGCCCTGTATTGCGAGAGTTGCGCCCGCGCACTGATGGCTTCGTTTACAACAATCGCTCCGGTTAATGTATTTTGGGTCAGGGGAACAGCCTAACGGGCTTAAATTTTTTATGCGCGGCGCTCGTATCTCAAAACTTTTCCAGGCAGACTTAATTGAAGTACCTCCTACGCCTTAGAAAATTTAATTACGAGACGCATGGGGTTTAAAACCGCGACATCGTAACAATCAGTTCTGTTGAGCAAGGCTTCGACCCACGCATGGATCGTATAGTTTGGAAGGGGATAAACGATCCGCGATTTCCAGGCCATTGTCATAGGCTGTAAACAAATCGCGCCTACCTATCGCTGTCTCCAGAGTATCCCAGCTATAGAGTATCCAGCCAACTACACGGAACGGTTCACGACAAGACGCTGTCTGGAGTGATCTGAGCAGACCGATTGCGTCAGCTGGTCGGCGGACTTTTGTGACTGGCGGCATCCAGACACCCATCTCTCCAAGGATAATTGGCTTACGGCTTTTGGTCGCTTCGAACGACGATAGCTCTTCTTCTATGGGGATTAAGCCAGGGTAAACGTGTATATCTATAAAGTCGAGCGAGGACCCACCAACTTCAGGGTCGCTGATGACTTTTTGTGTCCACGTGATGCGAGGATCATTTCCGCTGGTGCTTGCTGGACTGAAAAAACTAATCGTGACGAGCGACGCTGGGTCAATCTTTCTCACTGTATTGGAAACTTGTTCTGCCCAGTAGACCAACCCTTCTTCGAGAATTCTCCGGCGATGATCTGGATCAGCCATGTTGTAAGTGCGGCCATTCGCTGTCGTGACTTTGCCGGAAGCTAAGGCGAGCGGCTTCTCGTCCTCCATAAAATGCGCTTCGTTTTCCAGGTCCCAAGCTAGTACGTTCTCAAGCGGTGCATTCTGCGCTTTGAGTTCCCATATGAAGTCACGGACGTATCTTTTCTTCGCCTCTATGAATGGTTTATGGAGGAAATACGCATTGACGCCTGTCATCGTCTTGGGTGGCGGACTTGTTGGCTGATAGCCTCCGGTTCGCGGCAATCTCCAAAAGACAACTATTACTCGTATTTTTTGTCTTTTTGCGATTCTGAGAAAGTCAGCCAGATTGCGCATGTAGCGGGTGTTGAGACCCGCTCCACTTTTTCTTCCCGAGCTGATTTCAGATATAAATACACGGACAACATTGTAGCCTTTGGCCCGCATTACAGATAAAGCGGTTCGCACGCAGCGAGCGTCATAATGGTCAGGATCGAATAGGCTGTGCCCGAAGTTGTGGCCGCCCCATGGGTCGTCGAGTCGCGCCAAACGGATATAGTTGTTTCCCCGCGGAATAAAGACCTTCCCAGTGCTTGAATTGAAGAATTCTGGCCCATCATTGAGCTGGCGGATTTGAATGCGGCCCTCAGAAGCCGTGTTGTTGGATTGGTATCTGGGAGCGCCGAGGCTAGGACAATTCCGGTTGGCTCTTCGTGCATCTTCGCCAGTATCAATCGCGGTTGCCCGAGAGGTCAGTGTCCAAGCTTTGTTTTCAATGGACACGGTGGTCAGCAAAACAGTAAGGCAAAGTATCAAGAGAAGGCTTGGAAGAGTGCCGTTGCTGGCTGAATACAGTGTATCGGCCGCAGTCAGCTTGCGTCTATTTGCTGAGTTTCCGCCACGGGCGATGAAACTGGAGGAGGTGGTCTTTCGGGAAAGTCGTGACTCTGACGGTTGTGACGCTCTTTGCACGATACTTAATGCCTTACTCAGGAAAGACGCTTGGCAACCGTTAAGCTTGTAGCGACGCAGCAAGCGATTAAAACATTAACCATTCAATCGTTTGTATGGGGTTAACCCGATTCGCTGACCTACCCATTTCCATATAACAGAAGCTTTCGGGCGATACCGAGGCCAAGAACTAACCAATCGCACACGCCTGCTTCGGAACACTCATGCGGGGAGGATTCGTGCTCCAATCTGTAGACGCGCTCGCTGATTGTACCTGTCGGTGCGCCCTACGTGGCTCTTCCGCCTGTGACCTTAGAAATCAAGGTGCGCCGCAAAACGAGAAACCGTCGGGTCGCGCGAAAAAGTATAATTTGCGATCCGTTATAAGGCTGTTGCCGCGCGAAAACGAGACGCTTGTGCCGCAATGATATTAAGGAGAAACAGGTGAGCAAAATTGGAATATGTGAAGGCTTGCTGTCACCGGGATTAGAGTACGCTGAGTAATGGTCGGAAGCATGATAACTTGGCTACACAAGTTTCGACTCTTTGAGCGGGGCAGATAATGCAGTTAGGGTTGCGCTTTTCTGTTGCATTACCGGCAGACGTTGCGCGGACTCGGTGCTCTGCATGTCTTTGTAATCTTTAGTTTTTTAATTCTATACCTTTGACGAAGTCCCTTTGGCGCGGTGCCTGAATCCCTGGATCAAGACGAAGCTGGCATGACGCGACCGCGTAATTCCAATTGTGAGCACTGAAGAAGTGGTGGCAATTGCCTTCGAATGCTCCCCGTAAAAGCGAGCGTTGGCTTGCTTGGCTTTTGTGGCACAGAGATTGAATAGCCTTCAAAC
>CAXXFS010000015.1:0-12613 GCA_963669235.2 uncultured Filomicrobium sp. | reverse complement strand
GAGACGGTGGACCTGTCGCCAAAGCTCCTCAAGCTCACGCATGTCGATCCGGAAGGGCGTGCAAGGACTTATGATTTCAATCCCTACTGGGTGCGCGTGGGGCTCACGGAGGAACACGACGGGCGAAATGTCATGTGGCTGGCCTCACACGGCCGCGAGCTCGTGTTTGGCCGGTTCCTCAGTGACGATGAACGCCGAGAGTTCGCTGAAGCCCTTGGTCTGGCACTGGCCAACGCGCGGGCAGGGCGCTTGTGAGCCGTTGTAGGGGAGCATGAATCGGGTCGCCTTCAGATTTCCGGCCGGTATAAGTCCTAGTCCGACGCGCTCTAACGAAGGGCAACTGATGGCTGAAATTACCGAAATCGCGACAGAGTGGAATGGTGCAGTAGGTGAACTGCGGGTGCAGGATTACGAGACGATCCGGCAGGCGATCGCGTATTTGAAGCGCGACGATCTGCAGCCGGTGCGCCTTGATGGACTTGCCCGGCACCTTGGCCTTTCGCCATCGCACTGTCAGCGGTTGTTCAAGCGCTGGTGCGGGCTTTCGCCGAAAGACTTCAGCGCTGCGATTGCACTCGACCGGGCGCGGCGTCTTTTGAAGGATAGCGCCAGTGTTCTGGAGACCGCGCATTCGGTGGGACTGTCCGGCGGCGGGCGGCTGCACGACCTGTTTGTTACTCACGAGGCGATGACGCCGGGTGATTTCAAACGTCAGGGGGCCGGACTGCGGATGAGCTGGGGTGCGCACGCGACACCGTTTGGCGAAGCGGTTGCGGTGGCGAGCGAGCGAGGACTCGCCGGCTTGGCCTTTGTTGATGAAGATAAAGGACATGCCGCACTGGACGCGCTGGCTGATCTTGGCCGGCGGTGGCCGGGCGCCAGCCTGTCGCACGCACCGGAGAAAACTCAGCCGTTTATCGATGTCATTTTTGACCCAGGGCGGTGGTCAGCGGAGGAGCCCGTCCGACTGATCATGATTGGCACGGACTTCGAGGTTCGGGTTTGGCAGTCGCTGTTGGAGATTCCGGTGGGGCAGGCGGTCAGCTATCGGCATGTTGCCCGGCAAGTATGCAGCGAGAGGGCCGCACGCGCGGTAGGTGCGGCGGTGGGCAAGAATCCGTTGTCATTCGTGGTGCCCTGTCACCGCGTATTTGCGGGCCGATGGTGGACTGGGCGGGTATCACTGGGGGCTGACGCGGAAGCTGGCGCTGATTGGCTGGGAGGCGGGTCAGCTCGCGCAGGCGGAGGCCGGCGAGGGGGCTTAGAGCAGGTGGGTTCAGGTGGAAGCAAAGGGCGTGCACCTCAAACGATCACGTTCTAGGGCTTGGCCGTCGCCGGACTTTCCAGATCCGCAAGCAGTGTGGTGGCGTCTTCAATGGCCTGCATGCGTTGTCGGGACAATATGTGCTTCAGGTACGTGCTGCAAAACGCCAAGTCGGTTCAGTTGTCTGCTCGGCCGGACCGGAAAGGCCGCTGATGAAGACGCCTTTGACCTCTTCCTGGGCGGATTCCAACATGGCTTCGATCGACAAGGCCGCACTGGTATCGATGTGAGCCGCGTCCGTGAAATCAAAGATTGCGATTTTGTAGCCGGAAATGCCCATAGCCGATTCGCTGAACTAGCTCGCGGGCCGAGGCATATGAGAAGCGCCCACGAAGAGCCAGCAGGGCAATTTGGCCATTGTTGCGCTTCAAGACGGCGCGTTCGGCGTCGCTCAATGACTCTTCGTTTTCCGGAAGGGCTAATTGGGTGATGCCCTTCAACTCCTCGCTCTCCATCCAGCGTGCGGTAACAAAGCCAGCGAGGATGAGGCCGACGGCGACGGCCGTGATCAAGTCGACGAATACGGTCAGCGCAAGTGTCACCAACATGATGGTGAGCTTGTCGCGCGGGGCGCTGCGGAACCTCTTCAAATACGACCAGTCGATGATGTCCCCAGCCAACCTTCATCAGGATACCGGCCAAGGCGGCGTGTGGGATCTGCTCGGCAATGGGGCCGAGGCCGAGGACCAGCGCCAATAGAATGAGTGCGTGAAGCGCACCCGACAGGCGTGTTCTTCCGCCGGCGCGAACGTTGACAACGGTGCGCATGGTGGCGCCAGCACCCGGCAGGGCGCCGATCAAACCAGCGGCGACATTGCCGATGCCCTGCCCGATGAGTTCACGATTGGAATCGTGACGCGTCCGAGTGATTGAATCGGCGACGAGGGAGGTCAGCAGGCTGTCAATGGACCCCAGCAGTGCGAGGATCAAAGCCGGCTCGACGATCGCTGGCAGGCCTGCGAAGTCTATTGTCGGGATGCGCAACTCGGGGAGGCCGGTGGGGACTGTCCCGATCGTGGGGGCGCTGGTGAAGACGAAAAGGCCCGCGAGTGTGCCCGCGATCAACGCGGCCAAGGGCGCAGGCAGGTAGCGGCCGAACCTGGTGGGCCAGAAGATCATTAATCCCAGTGCGAGAAGTGCGATTAAGAGCGCATCGGTGTTGATGCTTTGCGCCGCTTCCGGCCAGGCTAGGACAGATCCCATGGGCCCGCCGCTGGCGGGTTCGACGCCAACAAACGGCAACGTCTGAATCAGGATGATGATGATGCCAACACCCGGACATGAAGCCGGAGACGACCGAGTAAGGCGTGTAGGAGACGTAGCGGCCGACGCGCATCAGGCCGAAGGCGATCTGCAATAATCCGCCGATGCGCGACGATGGCGAACGCCTGGGGAAGGTTGTCGGCGAATTGGGCGACAACTGTTCGCCATGACGACGGTCATCGGGCCAGTCGGACCGGAGACCTGGCTTGGTGTGCCTCCGAACACGGAGGCAAAGAAGCCGACCGCTATAGCACCGTATAGACCCGCAATGGGACCGACACCGGAGGCCACACCAAAGGCCAGTGCCAACGGCAGCGCGACAACGGGCCGCCGTCACACCGCCGTAGATGTCCCCCAGAAGCTCGCTGCGTTCACCGTTCCTCATCGCCTAGCTATTTCAGTGGTCGGGTGATGCACATCGAGCTGTGGCGTTTGCCTAGAGCCAAGGATACTTGGTGGCGGCCTCTTCCTCGAAGGCTTTGATCTTGTCCGTTTTCTCCAGGGTCAAACCTATGTTGTCGAGGCCATTGAGGAGCCGGTGCTTGCGGAAGGGCTCAATCTCGAACTTGATCACGCCTCCGTCGGGTCCGCGGATTTCTTGAGCTTCGAGGTCAATGGTCAGCGTCGCGTTGGCGCCGCGCTCGGCATCGTCCATCAGCTTTTCGACGTCGGCCTGCGGAAGCCTGATCGGGAGCATACCGTTCTGAAAACAGTTGCTATAAAAGATATCCGCGAAATCCGGAGCGATGACGCAGCGGATGCCAAAGTCGTGCAACGCCCAGGGGGCATGTTCTCTCGACGAACCGCAGCCGAAGTTATCTCCGGCAACCAGGATCCGATGCATTTCGGTAAGCAGGTTTGTTGAGGACGAAGTCTGGGTTTTCCTTGCCCTGGTGATCGTACCGCATCTCGAAAAAGAGTGTCTCCCCGAGGCCTGTGCGGTGAATAGTTTTCAAGAATTGCTTCGGGATAATCATGTCGGTGTCGACGTTGCGGATCGGTAGCGGCGCGGCGATGCCCGTGAGCGTCGTGAACTTATCCATTTTAGTCTCCCGGAAACGGCCGTCTTGGTTGAAGGCGGCGTGTGGTCATACCCGCAGGCTGTCGGATAGGGCGCGAAAATAGCCTTCGGCAGCATAGAGGTGATCGACGCGGAGCTTGCCAGAGACGGGGTGATCCTCATTCAGCTCGTGCAGCGATCCGCGATCAAGGCTTTCAAGTCGCCTTTTAACGCCAGCTAGGCGGCGTCCGTCAAGCGATGCTGAAGAACCTCGACGATGGTCGCGACATAGCCGTGGACGCGGCCGAGTTCACGTATCGCTGCGCGGCGTGCCTTGGGATCGGTGGTGGCGTTGCCGGCGTTGCATTCAAGTTCGGACAGCGCATCGGCGGCACGAGCTAAGGTATCGGCGATGGCTTCGGCGTATCGGGCGACGCGTGCCCGTCGCTCCGGCTCCAGCTTTGATAGCGCGCCGAGCCATCGATGAACCACCTGCGCCAAAGCCAGGATCTTTTTTGCGAGTTCGGTCCAGCGCATGGGTTGCCCACGGTCTCCGTCTGCCCCGCTGATGAACAGGTCAGCGTAGGCCATTTTGGGAGAGCGGGGATTAACGGCAGCTAGCAGCCCTCTCTGGAAGGCGGTTAGCGAACCGTGGGATCGGCGTAGCAGCGGCGCATGTACTCGCAGCGATAAGAGCCCTGCAGGTGCATCATGTCGCCTTTGGCCGGGGAGATGAAGTTGCAGACTTCATCAAGACCGGCAGGCGTCAACCAGCCGTAGCGGCGGCCGCGCTGAACCGCAAAGCAGTCAGCGGTCTCCTCATCGGGCCCACGAAACTGGTGTCCGCATTCATGCGCGAAAATCCACTTCTTCACGGGTGTCGAGACACGAGCGAGCAGCTTGGGGTTCATGATCAGGAAGCCGGGGTAAGCGGCGCCGTAGTCGTTCCAGATTGGGATCCAGGACCGTTGGGCGCCGGCCACACAGTTGCTTTTGCCCGTCAAGCTTCAGCCCGCCAGCGGGTAATATGCGGGCGTCACCGCCAACGTATTCGACATATTCCTCGGGAGTGGGAGGGCCTTCAGCGGCCGCCGGGGCTAGCGTGCAGGGCGAAGGTCGCCGAAGCGGCTGCTAGCAGCACCGGTAGTACGATCGGTTTCATAAGTCCGCCCCTCATCCCCAATCCCACAAGTCAGCATAATCAGCTCGAATTATGTGTCGGGAACATGATTAATGTTTGGTTTCTTTCTGGCCGTCCGCATCAACATTAATCGTCCAATGCAATCACTCGATGCCAGAGACTCCGTTCCCGACCCCGTTGCCCCGTAACTCAGCATTCGTTGCAAAGGTGGCTGGATAACCATCACAATTCAACCCCGGGAGCATCGATTTGGCCCATCATGTGGCGGTGTTGCCGACAGATCCGGTGCTTTGAGCTGACCGGCTCAGGGTTGTTTTTGGGCAATCAGGATTGCCTCGCGCAGCGTGAGATGGAGTTCGCCATCGGCTTCTCGGGGTTTCAGGAACTTCGAAAGAACCGATGGTTGCAATAGCGTTTGCATGAGCTGATCGATTGTCTCGGGGGCGCAGTGCAATCCGTTCGACCCAGGGGCGGAAGGCCATCTCCTTCTCCAGCAAATCATATCCAAGGACCTTCGAAACTGGCGGTGCGCAAGAGTTCCTTTCCATTCGTCTACGCTAAGCGCGCGGGCATGGCTGGGGTCCCGGAGCTTTTCGAAGGTGTTGTAAGCATCTGCTGCTGCCGGCACATCGGCGGCGGATAGCTCCGGCACGCTTTGCTGGTCTGGGGGCACGTTGTCGACGATGGCAAGTATGCCTCCAGTGCGCAGAGCCGCGTGCGACTTTTCGATAAAGCGGCTCATGTCGGGGAAGTGATGGGCGGCCAGCCGGCAGGTGATTAGGTCGAAGCGGCCGGCTTCGAAGGGCAGCTCATGGGCATGGGCCGTGGCCGTCGAAACGTTGGTGAATCCACGTGCGGCCGAGAGCTTTGCGGTTTCGGCGAGCATTTCGGCTGTGATGTCGCTTGCGATCACGTGAGCGACGTGTGGAGCGAAAGCCAGGGCGGTGTGGCCGGCGCCGGGTGGCCGACGTCGAGCGCCTGCCAATGGGCTTGCGGTTGAGCCAATTCGATGAGCCGGGCGAGGCTGGCGCCGCTGCGGTGCACTTCACATTCGGCGTATGCCTTGGCCGAGGGGCCGAATTGTTGTTCAACGAGGGACTTGTGCATGTGAACTCCTTGCAGGCGAGCTTGTCGCCAATGATCGGCTGGCGGTGTATCCTTGCATATCGTCCCGCGCTGGGCGTGAAGAGGGCAAATGATATCATACTCTCCACGCTGCCAAACTGGGCCCACCGAGATGCGGGTTTTTGCTGTCTCACAGTTGAAGGTGGTGTCAGAGTTCGTTGGCGTGCGGGGGCGCATGCCTGCAAGGCTCATCCTGATAGGCGCGGGTAACATCCTGTGTTGGTTCATTTGCCCTTCGTACTCACGGAATTTTGTCAGAGGTCATTTGTAGCTATGACAACCGGTCACGTCTTCATTGCCACGCAGCCTGGACGGCTACATTGCCCGCAAAGATGGGCGCCTTGACTGGCTGATGAAGCAAAAAACTGAGGGAGAGGACCACGGCTACGATGCCCACATGGCGTCCTTTGACGGTCTGGTTATGGGGAGGGGAACATTTGAGACCGTCTTGACGTTTGGCGAGTGGCCGTACCACAAACCAGTCATCGTCGTGAGCGGGACGTTGAACGAAGCCGATATTCCCGCCGCCATAAGGACGCGCGTGCGGCTTTCGAAGCGCACGCCAGAGGCACTGATGCAGGTGCTTCATTCAGAGGGTTGGACGAGAGCTTATGTTGACGGGGGGAAGGTTGTTCAATCGTTTCTTAGCAAGCGGGGCTGATATCCGACATTACTCTCACTTACGTTCCAATTCTTATCGGCGAGGGTTTGCCTCTGTTCGGTTATCTTGATCGGGACATTGACCTAACGCATGTCGAAACATGCACTTATCCCTCAGGCTTGGTTGGCTCAAGGTACCGGGTTTTGTAAACGTGTGGGGCTCCTCAAGGGCGCATGGCACGGTCGTGCACAGCTATGGCGTGCCGGCCGTCGGTATTGGCCTAGTGCTATGAGGAATGCTATGGTTCGAGCGCAGATGGACGGGAGGAGGCTGTGTTCACGCGAAAAGCGGGCCGGCTCACGTGTTTGCTGCATCTCCGGAGTGGCTCGTTTTCGCCGTGCCGATTTTTCGGAACAAAGGCCCCGTAGCTCAGCAGGATAGAGCATCAGATTCCTAATCTGAGGGTCACAGGTTCGAATCCTGTCGGGGTCACCACTGATTTCAGAGAGTTACCTGATTTAATCTTTTGTTAGATGAAGCTGCATCTTCCACCTGTCTTCCACCAGAACGCATTTCGCTTCGGTTAGAAGCAAGCGGTTGCAACGTCCGAAAAAAGCGCTTGAGAACTGTCTTTGACGCGTTCAAATGTTTTCCTGCGTGAGGTTTCGCTGCGCCCTTTTAGGGATGAGCCCGGACAGAACCGACGCCTTTCGGAGTATCAGACTATGATCGCGCTTTTTCTCAATGCGTACCGGCTACTCAAGGTAATTATTCGATCGTGGGGCAGCCCGAATTTTCGCGGTGGATTGCTGCTCGCCGTTCTCCTGTTGCTGTCCGGAACGGTTTTCTACAAGAGCGTGGAGGGGTGGAGCTGGGTGGACGCACTCTATTTCTCCGCGACGACAGTATCGACGGTGGGGATCGGTGACCCTATCCCCCCAGACCCATCTTGGAAAGCTCTTTACGGTTATTTACATTTTCGTCGGGGTGGGTGTTTTTGTGGCGCTCTTCGCGCAATTCGCAAAGGCGCTACTTTCAAGACGAAGAGCCATCCGACCGGTGAATGCCGGAGAACCGCTGGACTTGGTATCAAGTTTATCGCGTTCAATACATTGAAAATCTTGGAAGCGACAATGGCCGCATGGTCCGAAACTCAGACCTTGCTGCCGATTCCAGCAACGCCTTTAAACCGCAGGAGGCGGTCGTCGTCGGACCAAGCCTTCGAGCTTTGGTCGTCGTGCGATTTGTTTTGCGCAAAATTGTTGTCACTTAGCTTTACAGAAAATCAGAAGAAGCGGCCGTCTCCACCAATGCCGGCGATACAGCGAATATTGGCACGGACACCTTTGCTGGCATCTTCAGTGTGCGCGGGTCGGCCTTTGGCGACGTTCTGATCGGTAGTGATCGGACGTCGGGGCGCCGAGCAGTTCCGCGGACAAGGCGGTAACGATCAGATCGATGGACGTGGCGGCACGCGCGACGAGGCGGATTACCGCAACGCCCCAAGCGGCACCGTTGCCGATATGTCTGGTGGCGCCATTGGCGAAGGAACGGTGCAGGACGGCTATGGATCGATCGATACTCTGACCAACATCGAGCGCATCCGTGGTTCCGAATTCGACGACATCATCACTATGGATGATGGCAACAACCGCGTCCGTGCTCAGGCTGGCGATGACGTGGTCGAGGGTCTTGGCGGCAACGACCGTCTGGAAGGCTGGCTTGGCGACGACCTTCTGCGCGGCGGCGACGGTGACGATTACCTCGACGGCGGGGTTGGGGCTGACCTATTAGACGGCGGAGAAGGCAGCGACTTCTTCCTGGCCGGCTCAGGCGACGATTTCATAGATGGGGGAATTGACGTTGCCGGTGACGATTTTGACTTCGTTGAGTACGGGTTTGTCGACCCTGAATCGAGTTCCATCACTTATACGGGCGGTACTGGCATTAATGGCATTGCCATAGGTGACGCGATTGTAACTGGCGTTTCCTTTGGAACGCATGCTCTCACGAATATAGAGGGTGTTCAGGGCACCACATTCGACGACACGCTCATTGCCGGTTCTGCGGACGAGACTTTCGACTTTTCCTTCGGTGGCAGCGATACTCTAGTGGTTCAGCAGGGCACCGGTTTCGATACAGTCTTCGATTTCTTCGCTGGCGATAGTGTCGACGACGTTGTCGATCTGTCAGCGCTAAGCTTTAACAGCTTTGCAGAGGTCCATTGCAGTCTCTTCAGATGATGGCTTGGGCAACACGGTCATCGATCTTGACCAAACGGTTGACGACATCGACCAACTAACTCTCGAGAACGTTCTGACAAGTCAGCTCTCAGAAAACGACTTCCTTATTTAGCTCGAACCGACGATAAACGCGGCGAGATATCGCGAGCACTCACACCCGTCTCAGGCATCTCCGAGTGCTCGCTGCGCACCCCGTCTTTAGCTCGTTAAGAGCACGTGGATGATGCACAAGGCAGCTGAGGCCGTCACTATCGAAATCTCGCCATCGCACAGGTAAAAGACCGCCAAGGCTCGGCGGAACGGCGCTCATTCCTGTCAGTCATCGTCACCCTCATCGGGGTTATGATGAACCGGTAAGTCTCTGTTACGCAATCAGCTCAATCTGTCCCGTGAGTGCTGACGGGTAACAACGTTGGGCCCGCTGGGCTATTGACCGGGCAGAAAAATGGCTGGAAGTAGGATGCCATGCGCTACAATAACGAGACAAATCCTCATCCAAAGTTGGTACTTCCGTTTTAGCTTTTGTGCCTCTTCGTCATGCTCACGGTTTGAGAGCTGATTAACCCGATATGTAAAAAATATCGAGAAACAAACCGCAACGATCGGGAATCCATTGGATGATGGACTTCATAAGCTCTGGCTACATGGGCGCTCCGTTTCAAGTCTACGCAGCTTCCAATAACCGATGTGGCCGCCCTACGCGCTAGGAGCTGCTCAAATCCAGGCGGGACATCATGACCGGCAAAGTGATGTCGCGTGACGGCGTGCGCTTGGCCGAGTGGCGCGGCATCAATACTCGTTGCGCTTGTAAAGACGCCCGCGCTCAGGCCGTACTGCGGACCGAGCGCGGGCGAGGTTGACGGCTGGCGAGGAGGATGCGCCAGTACCGTCGCGTTGATGGGTTTGGCCGTAGCGGCTTAGCGGCACTCCTGGCGCAACGTCCAACCGCGAACCTTGCAGTACGAACCCCGGCAAACTCGCTTCGGGATGCGAACGTATGAGCAATAGTAGCCACCGTTGGCGTGGCCCTCATAGCCATGCATCGCCCTCTTGAACTGGTAGTCTTGCGTCTGTACCTGGCGGCTGCCTTTAGCCGATGCAGGAGCCGATGCGATTGCGATACCAACCACGACCGTGGCTGCGATGGCGAGGGTGGTCTGTGCGAATTTGGTGTTGATGGCCGTAAACATTGTCCCTGTATCCTCCTGGTGATGCACTTGACGGTCAGTTCTTTGCCGCCGATGTATTAACCCTAGGCAGGATCGCGCGCCGCTGCTGTTCCCGGCGAAACAAGCCGAAGTAACTTTGAAAGATCGGGTCAGGAAGTGGGCTTAGCGGTTTAAGGTCCGTCTGTTCCGTAAAGCTCACGACCACGGAGCCACCTAATGGCAAAAAGATACGGATTCCACTCAAACCATGCTCGGTGGGAGCCCAAGATTCTCATCACTCAAGGAGATGAGGCACCGCCGATACCGAAAACGGGCGACAGCTTCTATGTGGTCTTCTCTGTAAATGATCGCGCCTCAGGCGATTTTTTCGAGGTCGAAGGAGATGAAGCGAAAGTGCGCTTGAGCTGCGGCTCCGAGTGGATCCTGAAGCGTATAGACGGCAAGATTCGAGGGCGGGCCCTCGACCCTAATAGAAATGCCGACATGGCCAAGAACCTCGTTTAGGACCCGCGCGGTTGATTATTCTCTGATGCGCGGGATCAGCAGCGCGGCTTCGGATTGGCTGACTTCAACTCAGGATAAACACTGGCAGTCATGCTCAGGACCTTTTTCTGAAGCTCCTGGAGCCTGGCCAGACGCTCAGCTTCAGGAAGGTTTCGGACGGGGACGACGGCTTTGGCAGGGATGGGGTTGTCTTGATACGCGAGCCAATTTTTTTGCTTCGCCACAAACCTAGCCTGGGTCGGATTGTCGACGGCCTGTTGCCACAGAAGCATGCGCAACTTCGCGCGGCCGATTTCTTTGCCCCCACCCCAGGCTTCCCTGGCTTCTGGGTAGGCTCGGAAGAACTTTTGCAGAGTATCCACGTGCACCTGAAGGATGGCCGCGGCTTCCTTCTGCGTGCGCATGCAACTGGCGAGTGAGCGAAGGGTCCCGAAGGTTTGCGCCGTCGGTTCTAGCTTCCGCGGGCGTGGTTGTTTCTATCGGAATGTGGGTCGAGAACTGGCGGCGCGCTTGACAACGCGATGCTGAGTATCGACCAGAACATCATTTTCATTTGTCTTCTCAATAACAGACTCTTAGGGCATTTCCACACGTTTATGCGCAGTTCGCTGAATGTAGCTGATTCGATGCCGAGTCGCAGGTACGAGCCAGGCTAGATGGAGCCGCGTGGCATGGGCCGTTGACCGCTTAAGGTAGTCCTCATTCCCGGGTCGGCGGCCACGCAACTAGCCCCTAGGAGCCAGCTTACAACCACATCCGGAAGAACGCCTTAGGCTTACTGCGAAGAATGCTTCGTCTCTGGATCGTTAGTGAGATACTACATCGACTAAGGCAATTGCAGAGTAAGAGTACCGAGGGATCGATGTATCGACGCAAGACCCGAGATGAAGATGGATTCGTCTGGCAACCCAAGACAAACTGGCGGAAGCAAATCATTCGCCTTGTCGTCGTTGGGGGTGCGATGGGGATCTTTGTTTGGAGCACTTTGCTGCCAATCAGTACGGTCACAACACGACGCGCAGAGACGCCCGAACCGGCCTTGAAGCAGTCGACTGAAAACTCTGCTCCCCGAACCATATCGCGACAGACACAACTACGTTTCGAAGAGCGACTCGATGTTGTCGAAACTTCGCGGGCGATGGGGGAAGCCCGCCGACCGGCACCCTGGGTTATTAGAGCGCAGTGAGCCAAGGCACTGAGGATCGATTCCCTTCGCGGGATATGAATGCGCAGGCGTGCGGGCTTGTTCTTAGGCGGCTGCTCGCTCCCGGTCGGAGGCGGGCTCTTCTTTCACTCTCAAGTCCTGGACCTTCTTCAAGGCCTTCGTCACCTTCAGCCAGGTTTCCAGCTCTCTGCCCGCACCGTCGACCGTCATTGAGGGTCTTTGTCGACTTGTCGCAGGCCTTATCGAACCGTTCGTTGTTGATACAAAATTTCGATTGATCATTATCAATCCGGGCAGCGACGGCGAGCGTTAGAATTGTTCAATCGCGCATGATAGACCCCCGTTATCGATGCCAGCGCGGTAGGCTGGTACGCACCCCCACCCCCCAATTGCGACCGGCACATATTGGCCGCCAGTTTGCCCCCCCCCCCCCCGCGAGCTGGCGGCTCACTTTTTGTCGGCTTACCTTCCAACACATGACCAAGCCAAGAAGGATGTCGCCGCACTGGACCCGAAGGAATTGCCAGCCGCCGGCCCAGCCAGGCTCAGTCTTGAAGAGGCCTGGCGTGTGGCCTCCAACATCGTGAAGTTGCTGGCGCTGCTGAAGCCGAACTGACAGGAGAGAATCGTTGCGAAAGCACAGGATTTCAACGCGACCGTCAGTTACGGAACGTGTGCATCTTTCCAACGGTCGCAGCCAACTCAAATGACAAGGTGAGTCATGACGGAAACGCAGGAAGAAGATGAGCTGTTCCGGATTGTTGAAAAGCTTCGGAAGGATTGCAGACTGTTTTGGGATCACCAGCCGGCGTGGGCTGTACACGACGCGCCCGAACACCCGGATCGCAAAATTGCTGCCTTGTGGGGGCGACTTGTGTCGGAAGAAAATTCCGACCGTACTATCAGTCTGGGGCCTGCGCTGACGTTCAACGACTTCTATAAGATGGCCATTCATGAGATGCATTCTTATGAATCTCGTTCTCGTAAAATATGAGCTGTTTTTCTAGGATAAGGTTATATTTTCGGGCGCGTCTCGATCGATAAGCTTTACTTATTCGAGGTACACCAGTCTTCTTGG
>CAXXFS010000014.1:0-14664 GCA_963669235.2 uncultured Filomicrobium sp. | reverse complement strand
ACACCAAGGCCATCGCGCTCAACCCATCCCATGCCGATGCCTATAACAACCGTGGCAATGCCTTCTCCAAGAAGAGCAATTATATCCGTGCTATTGCTGACTACACCAAGGCCACCAACCTCGAACCCAACGATGCGGATCCGTACTACAACCGCGGCAACGCGTACCATCTCAAAGGAGACTATGACCGCGCTATCGCCGACCACACCCAGGCCATCGCGCTCAACCCGGCCTATGCCGACGCCTATAACAACCGTGGCAATGCCTTCTCCAAGAAGAGCGATTATGTCCGCGCTATCGCTGACTACACCAAGGCCACAAACCTCGAACCCAACAACGCGGCTGGGTACTACAACCGCGGCAACGCGTACAGTTTCAAAGGAGACTATGACCGCGCCATCGCTGACTACACCAAGGCCATCCGACTCAACCCGAATTTTGCTGACGCTTACTACTCCCGCGGCGTAATCCACGGCAGAAAAGAAAATGAGCTGGACCGCGCCATCGCTGACTACACCAAGGCCATCGCGCTCAACCCATCCCATGCCGATGCCTATAACAACCGTGGCAATGCCTTCTCCAAGAAGAGCAATTATATCCGTGCTATTGCTGACTACACCAAGGCCACCAACCTCGAACCCAACGATGCGGGTCCGTACTACAACCGCGGCAACGCGTACCATCTCAAAGGAGACTATGACCGCGCTATCGCCGACCACACCCAGGCCATCGCGCTCAACCCGGCCTATGCCGACGCCTATAATAACCGTGGCTATGCCTTCTCCAAGAAGAGCGATTATGTCCGCGCTATCGCTGACTACACCAAGGCCACCAACCTCCAACCCGACAACGCGGCTAGGTACTTCAGGCGCGGCAACGCGTACCGTCTCAAAGGAGACTATGACCGCGCCATCGCTGACTACACCAAGGCCATCCTACTCAACCCGGCCGATTTTGAGGCCTACTACAACCGAGGCGTAGTCCACTTTAAGAAAAGCGATCATTTACGTGCCATCGCGGACTGCGACAAGGCTCTCGCCCTCAATCCGGAATACGTAGACGCTCACAAACTCCGCGGCCAAATCCACAAAGAAAAGGGCGATAAGGAAAATCTGGAACCTTGAGCCACTGAGACAATCAAATCAGAATTTCTCACGGCGATTGGCCTGCCCCCAATCGCGGTGCCAGTATCTAAGTTAGAATCTGGCTGGCCTGCCCCCAATCGCTGTGCCAGTATCTAAGTTAGAATCCGGCCGCCATGGGCCAGCATCTGGGCTGGCCGGAGCGTAGCGTAGGTCAGTTCAGATGCTGGAGGCAAGATCGCTTCCGGTGCTGGGGGCTGGTAGCCGAGTGAAGAGTGCGGCCGGACCGCATTGTAATGGCGTCGCCATTGCTCGATCAGCACCTGGGCTTCTCGTAGCGTTGTGAAGATTTCCATATTCAGCAGCTCGTCTCTGAGTTTTGAGTTAAAGCTCTCGCAATAGCCGTTTTCCCACGGACTGCCTGGCTCTATGTAAAGTGTCTTGACGCCGATCCGAGCAAGCCAGTCTCGCACGTTCTTCGCGATGAACTCAGGCCCATTGTCGGAACGAATATGTTCCGGCGGGCGGTGTTCGGCGAAGAGATCAGCGAGACAGTGCACAACGTCGTCCGAACGCAGACGCCGCGCAACGACAATCGCCATCGAACGGAGCGTGAGCTCATCGAGGACCGTGAGCATTCGGGCGGCCCCATAAGAACCACCCCAAAACAAAGTTGCCGCCAGACTGAGGGCAATCTGGCGGCCAGGGCAGTGGTCGCTAAAGAAGCCAGCTGCCCGCGCTGCATCGAGACAGGGGGGCAGTCTCGTGCGCGAATAGCAACTCTAGCTACATTTGATGTCAGCTGCTTTGATGCTCATGAATACAGTTAAAGGGCCGCCCCACGGCAACGGCCCAGGTGCTAGGAGTGACGGCCACCATGTCTACTGAGTTTCCAGAACACAACGACGAAAAAGGTCAGACTGCCTTTCCGGTCCCGCCCAGATCGGGCCGGTTGGAACGGTTCAAAAGCTGGACAAACGACAATCCAGGCCCGTTCAGAGTTGCCGTGATAATCATTGCGATGCTCACCTTGGTGCTCACCTATTTCTATCAATGAGAAGGGGCGGTCGTGCTACTCGCCCGGATATTCCGCGCACCACTACTTTTTGGCCGCCAAATGTTGGCAGCGCTCTGGCTGTGTAATGGCGGCAGATCGATAGTGACTGGGGTGTCCAGTTCATGCAACGTCCACGTGCTCCTGTTGAGTGACCTATTGGGGTGGCACTGGCGAGCGCTTGGTTCGAGGTCGGGGTGACTAGAGCGGAGCGAGTGCTCGCTTTTTCTCACTAGAAAACGCCACCGCTGATCTGCATCAGGAAAAACAAGTTCAAAACCCAGTGCAGGCTTCGACAGCAAGACGCGTCCGTGTGTGGGTGACGTCGGTCGGGGGCGTGCGTGTAGGCCTGAATAAGTAGAGTGGAGCGTCACGAATGCCCAAAGGCGGCAACGGCAACGGTAATGGCGGCAACGGTGGTGGCGGTGGATCGCAGGATCCGAAGATCGTCGATCAAGCCTTCACGACGCTAGAGAACCCGCTCGACGGTACGTCACTGGGTTTTGTCACTGCGGACGTCAATCCCAGAAAAGCAACCTGGTCGATTGTTTCCGGGAATGACGACGGGGCGTATTCCATCGATCCGCTAACCGGAGAGCTTTTCATTGGTGACGGCGGTGCTGTCGATTTTGAAGCCGAACAAAACCGCGATCTCATTGTCCAAGTCACCGAGAACGGCAAGAAAGACTATACAGCCACGGTCACCGTCAACGTCACTGACGTGAACGAGGCTCCGGTTATTGAGGCTGCAACATTCTCCGTCGCCGAAGACAAAACCGCGATCGGAACCGTGCCTGCATCGGATCCTGAAGATGATGCCCTTTCATACGCCATCATTGGCGGTGATCCGGATGCTCTTTTCGAGTTTGATGTCGACGGCAACCTCAAGATCGCTGCTGGCAAATCGCTGGACTACGAAACGACCCAGCAGCATGTACTGCAAGTGGAGGTCACGGACACGGGCGGGCTGTCCGACACTGCCGAGGTGATCGTCAACGTTGGTGACGTCAACGAGGTGCCAGAGATTGTCACTGCGGCATTCTCCGTCGACGAAAACCAAACGTACGTTGGAACCATCGAGGCGTCAGATCCAGAGAATGACATCTTGACATTCGCGCTGACGGGCAACGGGGATGACGACGACAAGTTTAGCATTGATCCGGCATCAGGCGCGCTATCGTTTCTCAATGCCCCGGATTTTGAAACCCTTACTGACGCTGATGGTGATGGTGTCTACGAAGTCGGTGTTAGCGTTGACGATGGCAACGGGGAAACGTGACCTGCCCCCACTGACTGGTCCGGTTTGAATGTTAGTTCATTGACGGCCTCGGTGACAACGTGATCATCGTTTCCGGGGCTGGTGGTCGGTATCCCAGTGACGAATGCGGTCGTATCTGATTGTAATGTCGACGCCAGTTTTCAATTATGATCTGTGCCTCCTTGAGCGAGTAGAAGATGTCTCCGTTGAGCAGCTCATCTCTTAGGCGGGCATTGAAGCTCTCAACATAGCCGTTCTCCCACGGGCTGCCGGGTTCAATATAGGCAGTGCTGGCGCCAACGGCGCTGATCCATTTTCGAACCGCTTCAGCAATGAACTCGGGACCGTTGTCAGAGCGGATGTAGGATGGCACGCCGCGTAGCATAAATTGATCGGTTAGAACGTCGATCACGTCGATTGAGCTGAGCTTCCGCCTCACACGGATCGCCAAGCACTCTCGTGTAAACTCATCGATCAGGTTGAGCGTTCGAAACGCACGGCCATCCTCGGTTCGGTGATGCACGAAATCGTAAGACCAGACGTGGTTCCGATGCGATGCGCGCAGTCTCACACACGACCCGTCATTGAGCCACAGACGCCCCTTCTTCGGTTGCTTAGTTGGAACCCTCAGCCCTTCTCGGCGCCACAGCCGCTCTACGCGCTTGTCGTTGACCTGCCAGCCCGCGTCACGAAGAAGGGCCGCGACACGGCGATAGCCATATCGACCATATTGCCGGGCAAGTTCGATCATGTCGGCAACCAGCTGATCCTCATGGGCACGCCCTTTGGGAGCATGACGCTGTGTCGAGCGGTGCTGGCCAAGCACGCGGCAGGCTCGACGTTCGGAGACACCCAACTTGCTGCGCACCTGATCAATGCAGCGTCTCCGGCGCGCAGGGCTCAGAAGTTTCCCTTGGCAGCCTCTTTTAAGATCAACTTGTCCAACGTCAGATCGGCGACCGCCTTCCTGAGCTGTTCATTCTCTTTTTGAAGCTGCTTCAGCTCCCTGACCTGGTCGCTGCCCATGCCGCCATACGTCTTGCGCCAGCGGTAATACGTCAGCTGGGTCACACCAATCTGGCGGATCGCATCCGCAATCGTCAGTCCCTGTCCGCGCAGCACATCCACCTGACGCAACTTGGAAACGATCTCCTCGGGTTTGTGTCGCTTGCTCGCCATATCGTGTCCTCCTGATACTTACTAGCAGGTGGACCAATTCAATGGGGGTGGATCACGCTTTGATCAATAAGCGGACGTTTGACGCACCTAATCGATAAGCCACCCTTGGCATTTTCGGTGTTGGCTCCAAAACAGACATCGGTGATGCGCGAGGCGATGTCCGCGGCACCGCGTGTTAAGCGCAGAAATTCTTGAACCAAGATGTCCTCGGCGAATGTTACGCATCCGTCCTTTACAAAGGCCAAAAGAACCATTTTGTTTCTGACGCCAAAGAATACCATCAGTTGGTTCGGAGGACATCGATCGCTTCGTTCGATGCACTTGTAGGCAGACAAGATTTGCTGGCGACCATCTTCTAACAGCTCGAAAAAATAGGTTCCGGAATTATTACGCAACACGTGTCTGCGCCATGTTTCCCAAGCAAGTTCAGGTCTTTTACACTGCTTGACCCGAGCCTGAGAAGTATTTGTTGCTACCATTGAGGCGCCGGGGAACGTGTCGTAGACGAAAGTGCTTTCGGCGATGTCCTGTCTAGATTGAGCTGGCGTAACAGCTGCAAGAGCTCCCATCAATCCAATTGCAAGAAGGGATATGCGATCCATCCGAACACCTCTTTCGTGTCCACTGCAAAGGTCACGAATAGAGGCTATCGGTTCCACGGAGTAGAGTTATTGTATAAGTCTGATTTTTTTCTGATTTATTTATTGCACCGGGGAATCAGGTAGTTAAGCGCCTCTGCTTTGTGCCTGCTCGCCACTTGCGAGCTGGCCTCGTATCCGTTGCGCCAATTCGACTAACTCGTCATTGTTCGACGCCGCAAAGGCATAGCGAAATGCATCTGGGGCTACGGAGTTTTCTTCCAAGATCGACAGAAATGCGCCCACATTTTCTGCCTGCTGCGTTTCACTTGATAGATGCATACCTGGATCGGTCCACTTAAAGTAAAGCGCCCGGGTGCCGCTGCGCTTGTCCCTCGATATATAGACCATCAAGGGCCAAGCGATGGGAGGAACAGATGATGGAAGCCAGGCCAAGACTCATTACATTCGGGATTTCGCACTTCTGCGAGAAGGCGAGATGGGTCCTCGACTGGCACGGCATTGCTTACAAAGAGGTCAGTTGGCCACCGGGTTTGCATCAAGTTTTGGCAAAGCGCTGCGGCGCAAAGCGCACCACCTTGCCCATTGTCTTGGACGGCGAGACCGTCGTTCAAGGAAGCGGCGCGATTATCGATTGGGCAGACCAACGTACTCAGGATTATTCTCGACGGCTTAATGCGCCAAACGCTCGCGAAATCGAACAGCGCGCAGATGACGTCATTGGCATTTATGTGCGCCGCTTAGCCTATGCCGAAATGCTACCGCGATTTCCGCATCTGGCGAAACCCGCGCTCTTCTCCAACACCTCACGTTCACTTGTCTGTTCTCAAATCTGCAGTCTGTGCCAAACGATATTCTGCAGCGCCTCATCCACTTCGCCAGAACTTGATAGTCGGTCTGCGCTCGACGGTTTTGTCCAGTGCCTTAAACAAAAAACACGAAGGTATTGCCGTGTCTGTGCGGTGGCGCACCCATTTGCTTTGCCATCGTTCTCACCTGGCCATCCAGCTGGGCATGATCAATTGGGAAGAAGCTACGCCTTGTCGGTGACCGTCGTTGTGCGTCCCGCAGGTGGCACCTTTGGCTTGTCCGAAGGCGAGATGGTTCGCATGCATGTTGACAGAACCCTCGACAAAGAAACAGCAATGTTGCCTGCTCCGTCGGTTTCCTTCGTGTCTCGTCTCTCCTGGGCCATGCGGAATGTGATTGGCCATTTCTGAAATATACGTCGTATATTAAATATAGGGGGCAATGCCGTTCTTCGGGGCGTGCCATGCTAACTCCACGGCATCTGTACGAAGTCAATTTTGTAGCGCCAAAAGGGGCTGCGGGCTCCCGCTCTGAACAAACTCTCTCCTCGAAACACAACGCCGAACTGCCCTTGGAACGCGAGGGAGCAGTCGAAGATGTCCGGCGGATGTGGCCTTTGTTCTTTTTCTTGCGATTGGCTATTGGCCTACTAGCGATCCTAGCAGCTTACGAGATGGCGCAGTTCATACTCGGTGCGTGCCAGGGTTACAGCGGAGTGGCTGCATACGAACGCTCAATCATCGGGCAGCACTTCGGGTTTTGGTCGATCGATCCAATGACCTGCGGTTAGCCACCAGAGCCGCATCACGGCGCAAGAGGCGAATGCCGCTGTAACTTCGAGGAGGAAAAACGCAGGCGCCGGTGCCAGGATCGCTCAAGCGTGAAGGCTCCTGGTGTGGCCTCTGGCGACTACCGGAACTGAGTGCAGGAGGAGAAGAGGCGATGCTGCGGTGGGTCTCGGCTATCGGAAGCATTGGCGCATTAATCGCGTGCAAGGGGCTTCTGGTGTTCTTTAGCGTGATGTCAGCATTTGGTGTTTCCACGACGCTTGATGGCACGATTTGGGTCAACCTCATCCTCGTTCTGGTGACCCTGGCGCTCATCGGCTTCCTTATAAATTTCAAGAAACACCGAAACCCACTACCAATCCTATTGGCGCTGCTCGGTGCTGGCGCGATCTACTATTCGTATTTGGTTGATTTCGTGAGACCGATTGAAACGGCGGGGATCATTGTTTTGGTCTTTGCCGCCGGCCTCGACATATGGGCGTTTCGCTCGACAACGGGCACCCTGCCGCGTGTTGCGCAGAAATAAATGAGTGAGATAACCACCGTGAACAGGTGCGTTTCTCTCGTACAAGTTTGTTTGGGAGAGTGACAATGGCAACTCGTCGCCAATTCATCGTTCTGGCGCTCGGTGTTTTGCTATCCGTTTTTATCCTTCCGCCGGGGCCTACCTTGGGCGGCTCCAACGAAAAGGGGTCCTGGCGAGAGGCTATGAAGGAAGTCGTCGGCGATAGCCAGCCCGCAGAGGGGCGCGTTCTAATCAGCGCATCAAATATTGTAAAGGTGGGCGAACCCCTGCTGTTCACAGTCTCCGTTAGCAGCCCAATGACCAGCAAAGACTATGTGAAAGTCGTGCATATCTTTGCCACGAAGGGACCATGGCGGCGCATAGTCAGCTTTTACTTTACGCCTTTGAGCGGCGAGGCGAGTGCCACAACCAAAATTCGCGTGGGTGAAACGTGTCAGCTGATTGCGGTCGCACAAATGAGCAATGGCGCATTGTTCATGGCGCGACACGACGTGAAAGCCAGTGCTGGCGCGTACTCGCGCTAAATCTAATTGTCGCTGTGGAGTGTTTACTGCGTCCCGCGTAGGCAGCGCGGGTTCGAATTGGCTGACTCCAACTTAGGAACTTCACTTGCGGAAATGCCCAGGACCTTCTCCTGAAGCTCCATAATCCTGGCAAGACGATCCTCTTTAGACTGCTCCTGAACAGTTACGTCGACTTTTGCAGGCGCCGGGTTGTCCTGGTACCCGAGCCAAGTTTTTTGCTTTGCCAGGAACCTGGCTTGCGCTGGGTCTTGTTTCGCTTGCTCCCAGAGAAGCTGGCGCAACTGCACGCGGCCGAGGTCTTTTCCTTGATACCAGGCTTCCCTGGCCTCTGGGTACGCTCGGAAGAACTTCTGCAAGGTATCGACGTGTACCTGAAGGATGGCCGCTGCCTCCTTCTGCGTGCACATGCGGCTGGCGAGTGAGCGAAGGGTCCCGAAGGTTTGCTCGGTCGGTTCCAGCTTCCGCCGGCGGGGCTGTTTGTATCGGAATGCCGGTCGAGACCTGGCCGCCCGACGTGTAGCGCGTTGCCCAGGATCACATAGAAGACTATTTCCAGTTTTCTTAGCCACGGCAGCCTCTTAGGCGATCTACACTGCAACACGAACAGTTGTCTGAATATAACAGATTCGAAGCGCCGAAGGAGGTGTGGGTTTGACAGATGTTCCCCTGGCCAGAACCAATCATGCAAAGTCTGCAGTCGGTTTCCATCCGCCACCGGTCGAGTGAGGCCTGGATGAATCCAACGGCCTGCTGCACTCCTGTAAGCAGGCCAAAGGGACGGCGTCGTTAGCCTGGCCTGCTCGGCGACTACCAGCGTTGCAACGCGGTCCGTAGCGTTATTCTGACTGAGACTGCTTGAGCATCGACCTCAGTTGAGAACCAACATTTCGACAACACCCTGGAAAAGGAATGGCTTCATAAGCTTGACGGATCGGGGGAAATGCCGATGCTTATTGTACGGAATACTTTTTGAGTCGGGGGGCTCAATGTGGTGTGCGCGGCTGACTGCTTTTTGCAATCGCCGTTCAATTCATGGCGCACAAAAGTAGACGAGCTGCCTCTCGTGAACTGCTCGACCACGGAGGTAGCGGAATGATTTTCAATTCTTGCAATCGGATTTTCTTTGGCTGCCTGCTCGCCAGTCTGCTCGGCTCGTCCGTCATGGCAGAGCCGTCTTATTACGCAAGCGTTCGGGGATGGGCAGTTTCCTATAATGTCGGTGATGTCTCATGTTTGGCTGCAAGCCAACCGAACACTCAGGGCACGCAGCTCATGTTCAACTGGCGTCATGCCGATTCTGCTTGGTGGGTGGCGCTGAGCAACCCCAGATGGAAGCTCAAGGTGGGTCAAAGAATACCTGCATCCATCTACGTTGACAGGGACCTTCTCGTTCGTCGCCGCATGAAGGTTGTCACCCCTCAGACGGTCGTTCTTCCGATCATGAAGTCAGGTGGTTACGAAAGCTCTCATGCCTTCGACGAGTTAGGTGCCGGTCGGTTGCTGAGAGTCCGTTGGTCAGGTGGTAGTGAAACGCAGATGGGGCTGTATGGAAGCCGCGCGGCGCTTCTTAAACTCAGCGAGTGTGCCGGGCATGTACAAACTGTTGCCGAGGCGCGTAAGAAACCTCGCAAAACCGCCGTAGCGTCATACAAAGTTGAGGCTGTCCCTCGAGAAGCTGCTCTCGTGTTTGTTACGAACATGTTTTCAAAAGCGGGTCTAACGGGTTTTGAGCTGCTTCCTGTGACCGACCGTGAAAATGCGCACGTGGTCAATTATCGGCTGGCCGACGGGACCGTTGGTTCCTTTTCAGCACGTCGCGGCCAGACCGCCTCCGCGGACAATTACGTAGCTATGGTGACGAGCCACCTGTCGAAGGCCTGCGATGGCACCTTTGGTAGTGTTATCGAGAAGCTTCCTTCAACCGATGGTACCGTTCTGAGAAAGCTTTCCACGCGCTGTGCATCGGGCGCGGGCGAGAGCGCGATCGAGACCACGGTGATCCGTCGTCCAGATGGCCTGCTCATTGATATGACCCAGATGGTGTCTATTGCGGCCCTGGAGAATTACTCGCTCAAACAAAAAAAGCGCAAGTCAGGTCGAGCCAAGGGGCTCCTAGAAGCTGCCCTAACGGTGGTTAAATGAGGCTGCAGGCCGGCGGGCAATGGGAAGGCCTCTGCACAATAAAACCCAGTGACGTCCATTAGTAAGACCTACTCGAAGTGTCCGCAGATGGCTGAATAAGCCGAGGTGCGTGCCGAAAAGCACAGGAAGGCCCGATAGCCAAACATTGACCAATTGGACAGGCAGGTGGATTGGATGCTGTGCTCAAGTGCGACCCGCGCGCTCCGATTTTCGCCTAGCTCTCCGATAGTACCAAGTGCGTCGACTCACGCCCTCTTCTTCCCAGGGCTTGCGGTCTTCAATTGATCCAGGATCCGCGTGGCCCTGGAGGTATCGGCGAGCTGTACGAGCAGCGACGCCAACGATGTTGGCGACTTCTTTGTAGAAAGCAGCGCGAGACATTTGATTGCCGTACTCCGTCTTTGCACTAGATTGGCCAATCCCCTTATCAGATATATTGGGGGTTGAAGGGGAGCTTCCGAGCAGATCTTGCGCAGCCGCTCTAGCCTGTGCAACCCGCAACTTTCGCTGGTCGCCCCATCGTTTAGCGTTACCACGACGACCGCGCCGCGATTGAATCGCCGAGAATCGCTCAGTTGAAAAATTTCGCCGAGTCCAGGTCGCGACTGATTTGGTTATCTGCCGCACTTCCGAGTGATGCATCGGCGTGGCGAACTGTAAATTGAGCCCAATCGCCACTTCCAGCAGACGGGCCTGATATTGGTCGAAGGTTGCGCCATTACTATCGAACCGTCGCCACTCTGTGTATGCAACATGCCGCAACTCTTCAAAGACCGTACAGTTGCGTCCTAGTCCGGCCACATCGCCAGATTGCCTACGCCGCATGTTGTCGGCGTGAAGATGTTCGGCTAGCTCCCTCAATTCGAACCCATGATCATGCAAAACGCAGGTCCGAAAGTCCGGATGCAACGGGTTCTTTGTGACCAATCCCACATAGCCAGGATCCGCGTCAAGCCGGCGGGTCATGCCGGTCTCGATTGCCGCAAGATACCGAAGTGGTTTCTCACGAGCGGCGTCGGTTTTCGCCACCGGCGCAACGAGCCTGTAACTCAGATGCCCTCGCCCATTATCCGGATTGAGTGTGATGATGTTTGGCGGTGGCAGGAGGCCGTCGCGATGGGAGAAGGCGGCAGCCTCATGATCACAGTCGAATGTTAGCCACGTGACCCGGCCGCCATTGTGTTGAATGTGCTTGCAGCGAAGAGCATCATGCTGTGATTGGCGCCAAATCCCTTCTTGTTCGAGATTGTCCGAGGCATACGGCTGCCTCGGTAAGTTCGTTTCAAAATCAAGGAGAACCAGCTGCGTAGTAGCCGGCGATGCCGTAAATATCTCTGACATTCTCTATGGCCCTTTCTTGCTGTCTCCGGTTTTCAAGCCGGATAACAACCCATTGGGCCAACGAGAGAATTTTTGCGCGGTTTTAGGGTTGACTAAGTTGACAACCCTTTGATTCTGCTTAGCTAAGTCTTGTTTTGCAATCAGGGGGTCGGGAGTTCAAGTCTCTCCGGGGGCACCAGTGATTTCAATGACTTAAATAAATGCCCGGATTGCTGATGCGCTTCTGTGTCAGCACTATGTCAGCACGTGGCCAGAAAAGTCTGCCTTAGCTTCGCAGGGTTTTGAGGCATTACCGCGTTTGCTTCGATCAAATATACCCATGCAACTTCGCCAAGCCTATGACTGCCTGGATCCTGCCCGCAGTTCGCGTCTCACTGCTCTCGTAGATCTCCATGTACATGTCCGACAGTTTGTCGACGGTAACCCCGTGTTTGGCCTCCGCACGCCGCCTAGCCTTGGCTTGCAGCTCACGTATCCTGGGTGCGACCTGGGGGTTGTGCAGCAGCTTGTGCGCTTCCTTCTGCTGCGTGGCTAGTGAGTTGTTCTGTGAATACCCAGCCGCCTCATAGGCCTGCCGCGCATTGCCAAGTGCAACGTATGCGCGGGCAAAGGCTTCTTGCTTACTTGTAAGCGGTGTCATTGTCGTTTTCCGTGCACATTCCAATCAATATTGAATGACGTAATGCGGTTCGCAATGACGGGCAATGGTCTGCGCGGCCAGCGCGTTTGGCGTTGTCCGCTTTCAGGTGCAAAGCGGAACATGCTTGAGCTGTGATTGTCAGAGTTCTGCTTTGCCGGCTTTGATCAATAAGCGGACATTGGTCGACATCCGATACCAAGGCTGTGAAGCAAAGCGCAACGCATTTTTGTCGGTGCACTCCGCAATCAATCAGATGGCAAGCCTCGGTTGCCGGGCCGAGTAAGCGCCTCCAGCCCCTTACAAGCGATTAATGCGTGCGATTGGGCCCAGCGCTCAAGTATAGAAACAAGAAGGCGTTTCTATTCGACGTCTATTACCACTCCTTGGAATAAACGACTTTCCTTGCACGTTGTAATCTCGTCGGCTTCTTGATCAATCTTATGGGCTGGTGAGCCCTCATAGCCATCCCAAAAGGTTCCCCAATCTTTGAAGGACGGGGCTCTGAGTATCAACTTGAAGTCAGTATCTCCAGCTGCGGCTGCGACCGGAAAATGAATGCTCACCTGCAAATCCTTTCCACCCTCCATAGTTTTTGCTGCCTTGAGCCATTTCTTAGCCGCCGCAACGACATCCGCCTCAGTTTTGTCGTCATCTTCCAGCTGGCAACTAAAGGCTTGCCAAGCTTCTGTCGCATAAGCCGGATTGGCTAGCATCGGCAGCATCGAAACAGCCGCGCACCATATAATCCTTTTCATCACTAACCTCTCTATAGTTGCCAGCTGTGGATTTGCTGGTCGGTTTCCAATTCAGAAATGAATGCGGGTGTCGCTAGGATGAGGTCCCCAAGAGGGGGTAACTCGATGCGGCATCGACAGGAGACGTGATCTAAGAGCTTCTAGAAATACAGGTTCAGCTCTATCAAATGCAGAGGCATTGACTTCCATCAAGTGTCAGTCTTACACGAGCAATCAGGGAAACGAGAGTGACACTGGCGTTGCCCTGACCAAGGGCAGCGCTGGAGCACAGAGGCTTTACAGTGAAGTGATGGCAATCCGGGTCAGACCGGGGGTCGAGAAAATCCGAGCTTAGTCCGGGACATTCCTTGTCCGATAAATAGAGCGGAACTCGATCCGCGGAACCCATCAAGGCCAGCGGTCTTTGACCCGCACCAACAGGCCGGACACAAGACTGCTCCTGACCGAGACGCCAGCTTCAAAAAGTTCTTGCAATGCAGGAACCATCCACACAGGACGAAGCCGAAATCGGGCACGATCGCAAGGTACGCTGCTGGAGGGTCCGCTTTAGGTCCGAAAGCAGACATCCGCGACGCGCTGGGCAACGTCACTGAAGCGACCGGGCGTAATTGACGCTTCGAAAGCCTGCCTTCAGAACGTCGTCGAGTTACACGGCCTAATTTGTCGCATCCCTTAACGGACAGTTCGTTGTTGATACAAAATGTTAATTGATAATCGTCAATCGAACCAGCACAGGCGAGCGTTAGAATTGCCTAACCGCGCACGATTGACCCCCGGTATCGATGCCAGCGCGGTAGGCCGGTACGCACCCCCACCCCCCATCGCGACCGGCATATATCGGCCGCCAGCTTTGCACCCCCGCAAGCTGGCGGCGCACTTTTTGTCGGCTTACGTTCCAACGCATGACCAAGCCAAGAAGGATGCCGCCGCCCTGGACCGTCGTTGAGACTCCTGGCGGATGCCGCGTTGACAATGCCGAGGGGAAAGCCCTGGCTTATGTCTACGGCCTGGACTCGGAAGAATTGACGCTTCCAGCGTGGATCAGCCTCTGAAAGCTGCCGGGTTCCAGCTTGTCACCAAGAAGGTACAAACCAGAAATATATGGGTCCAGTTCAGACCCCTGCAGTACGCGCGGTTCCAGGTATCTTTGTAGAGATGCAGCCAGGTCCAACTTGCCCAGCTCCTTCGCCAAGCAGAAGGCCCATGCCGACGCTAATTCATCGGATGAGAATTCCATGTCGGGCTCCCAGTCAGCCACCTGGACATGCGCACCCTCATCTTCTTGGGCAATATTACGCCGTGCACTTTGGAACCATTCACTGACGCGCTCAGGCACAATACTGCTCATCAAAAATAACGACCAGAAATCGGCTCCAACCGAACAGTATTTTTCAATAGGCTCCGGGCTGTCCGATTCCGTGCGAAATAAAAAAGCGGGCCGTTCTGGTCACTCCGTAAAAGGTGACGTTCCACTGTCTCGAGCCACGCCGCATTCGCTGACCTGAAATTGCTGCCGAACAAACGATCATGCAGGACATTGTTTATCAGCATGTGTGCATTGCACATCAGCATCGTCTGGTGATGGTAGCAAGTTACCCCATAGCTTGGAGAGGCGGTCATCTGCTCCCAGAGACTGCGCGACAATTCGTTATAGGTCGTCGCATGTCCGTCTAGTTCAATTTGATCGGCCGGGGGCTCACCAAAAGCGTCAATGTAAAGGCCAGTGAACGTCGCCAACCTCCCCGCATAGGTGAGGTTTCGCTCCCCTAGCGGCCATGTAGTCTCATTTAATTCAGCATACCAGTACATCCAGCATCGCCGTTCGAGCAGGCCGCGATAGATTGTGTCCAGCAATGGCCGGATGCGATCCATGCGGCTCGGATCGTTTTTGATTTCAATGAAATATCCGAATGCCGGGTAGACCAGTTGATAACGCGTCGCAAAGTTGAGCATCTGCGTTTTGGGC
>CAXXFS010000013.1:0-29708 GCA_963669235.2 uncultured Filomicrobium sp. | reverse complement strand
TTGACGCTGTCAGGTATGAACCCGCTGAAATTCGCTGGCAACCATCCACCCCCCAGCGCTTTGTAGGCTGCAACCAGATTAGTAACGATATCGGCTCTAACGGTGATCAGTTGCGCCTGACTTTGCAGTAGTGCTTGCTGCGCGTTGAGCACGCGGGTGTAGTCGGCCGTCCCATCACGATACTGAGCCATGGCGATCTTGGCCGCGCGCCGTGCCGCAGTAACGCTCCGTCTCAGATACTGTGCTTGCTGTTTTGCTTTGGCGAAGCCAACTAGGGCGTCTTCTACTTCCTTGTAGGCCGACAGGACCTTTTGTTCGAAGTCGGTTATTGCCTCTTGGTATTTTGCATCCTGTACCCGAACGTTGTTCCGGATCCGGCCGTAGTTCAGAATGTCCCAGCTGACTGCGGGATTTATCACGCCGGTCACGCTGCGACGTTGAAACAATTCAGCCAGATCGCTTGATTTCAAACCGATCGCACCGGTGACCGTGAACGTTGGATAGAGATCGGCCTGTGCAACACCAATCTGCGCCGCTCTAGATTGTGCTCGGAGTTCCGCGGCGCGAATGTCTGGCCGCCGGGTCAGCAATTGTGCAGGTATGCCGACTGCGACATCCAAGGGTGGTCGCGGCAGGCCTCGGCTCGGTCTCAGCAGCGGGTCGATATCGTTGGGGGGAAGTCCGAGAAGCAAGCTCAGGGCATTCTTGGCCTGGTCCAGGTCTGATTCCAGTTTTGGAACCAGCGACTTCGTATTGTTGAGAAGGACTGTTGCCTCTTGAACGTCGAGTTCGGTCGTTACCCCATCTTTCAGGCGCAGTTTGGTGATGGAGAGGCTTCTTGTTTGCAGCGAGACGTTTTCGCGCGTGATCTGCAACTCCTCCTGCAACTCCCTTATCGTTACGTAAGCCTTTGCAACGTCGCCAGTTAGCGTGACCAGAACGTCATCGTAACTTGCTATCTTTGCGATGAGGTTTGCGTCCGCCGCTTCGATCCCTCTGCGGAACTTGCCCCAAATATCGAGCTCCCAGCCGGCGTCAAAACCGACGTCCCAGCGCCTGAAGCTCGGATCAAAATCAATAAACCGGGAAATGTCTCTTATAACGCCGACGTTGTCGGCAATGCGCTCTTGCTTGAAGCCAGCTCCAACTTGCTGTGTTTGAGGGTAGGCGTCGCCAATTATTATTCCCAGTTGAGCTCTTGCCTCATAGATTCTTATTCCTGCAGAACGCAACGTGAGGTTCTGGCGATAAGCCATGCGAACGAGCTTATCGAGAACCGGGTCGTCGAAAACTTGCCACCAGTAGACTTCGGGCTCGCTGCGGGATGTCAATCCCGTGGAGGCGTTGATTTTGAGCTCATTGGATTTTTGCCATCCGTCCAAAACGGGTGCTGGCAAAGGTGAGAAGTCAGGGCCCACGGTACAACCGGTCAAGATAGACGCCATCGCAACTATAGGTGCGACGGCGGTCCAAGCTCTGCGACGGCTAGGCCGACGGAACCGGTGTAAATTGCCCTGCAAACTATCCCCCGTTGCGGCATCTTCGCTCGATTGAGCGCGACATCTGATCGGACTGTTACACATCGTTGGCGCGAGAGGATCGATAACTTTGCAGACAAGCTCTCGGCTGCCCCGGCTAGATCGGAAGCGGTAGTATGAAGTTCGCCCAGCTATAGATCCTTATGCCAATGCGCCTTAGAACCTCAAATCCCTTTCCCTCGCCCGTATAGATTGCAACGCTTCCGTGGGCACCGGCAGGCAGCCGGTATTTTTCGGTATCGGCGAAGTCAATCTGTATTGCGTAGCGGCCGGGGAGTTTGGGCAGGAGAAAGTTCGGCACACTTCCAGAAGGCTTGATCTGCCCTTGGCCTGTCGCCCACCAAACGGTCCTTACAGATCCCTTGAAGATTTGGCCGGGATAAAGGTCGAGCGCAATTTCTACAGGCTGGCCAGGGCGAACCAATTTCAAGTGTTCTTGGTGATAGGAGGCCAACATGTACGGCTTCTCGTCCGTTATAAAAACCGCAATCGCACCAATTCGGCGATCGCCGACGACAAGTCCGGGTTGAGCCTGCTGGTTTACGACAAACCCATCTTCGGGTGCATAGATGGTGGTTTGCTGCAGGTAGTACGTAGCCTGGTCGAGCCGTGCCTGTGCTTCGATGACCTTGGTATTAACGCCATCTATCTGTGAGGCGTAGGCTGCCTTGGCCTTTTCCAGATTTGCCACTGCTTCCTTAGAGGCGGCACTTCGACTTATGACTTCGTCAGTCCATTTGTCGAGGTTCTCTTGCCGCGCGCCACCTTGTCTTGTTAGGTCCGTGAACCGGCGTTTCTGGACTTCGGCAAAATCCAGTTGCGCATTCGCTCTAATTACGGCCTGTTCAGCTTCCTTGATATCGGCCTGCAAAATAAGAACATTCTGCTGGGCCTGCTTGAGTGAGGCTTTCTGTTCTTTCACACGCGCTTTGAAAATCGTCTGGTCGAACTCATATAGCGGTTCGCCTTTTTTCACCGGTGTATTTGGCTCAACCAATACCTTCGTCAGAATTGTTGGTTCCGGCAGGCGCGGCACGATCTGAATTGTGCTGCGGATAATGTGGGCGTCGACAGAATACGGCTGGAAGAACCTAAGCGCGATGACGAAGACCAGGATGAGGTGCACACCCACCCAGAAAGACAGAACGCCCCAGACCACATTGAACCGGAGCCAGCGATACCTGAAAAAAACAAGCCACACCGCCAAGACGTAGAATGCAGTGATTGAGGTAATTAGAAGCATGGCTCTCTATCGCGAAAGATCTAGTCGATTGCAGAGTCTACTAGTTGTGTTTTGGCGCCGGGTGCTGCCTGCTCGCTCTATTCGCTTGTTTCAGGCTTTGCGGAATTAGAGCCGCCAAGTCGCGCGAGTTCTTTTTCGATGGCATCCCTTTCTTCGGCCGGGAAGCGTCGAATATCTATAGTGAGAGAGTCGTGAAAAGCCCAAATGAGCGCGTGCACCCACGGTATGACCACTAGAAAACCGGCCCAACCCATCCATTTTACTGTCTCGGCGTGAGGATGCTTCCGCTGCAAAGCAACTTTTCCAGGAAGGCCCAGGATAAAAATTGCGAGCGTAAAGAAGGCAACAAGCATAATAATCACGAACAGGAACATAAGATAGTCGTAGAGGTCCAGTGGTCCTGTTACGAGATCCATAACCGTGGCCTCCTCATCAACCTGAGAATCAGCTATCGTGCGATTAGCTATGGAATATATTTTGTCGAGCTCCAAGGTCTCGACCCTTTATATTTTCTCATGTTCTATTTTTGACACATGCCGGAATTTTTCGAATTGGAAATGTCTGGCAAGCGGGACACAGCATGGCATTGGCTTGGATACGGGACAGATTTAACGGCGAGCTGTCGCTAACCGCAAAAATTGCCATAGGCATGGGACTTGGGCTGATCGTTGGGGTGCTCCTTAACGTTTTGAATTTCCCGTTCCTCAACGAGCATTTAGTTGGCGGCCTGTTCGGCATGATTGGCAAAATGTTTGTCAATGCCCTCAAGATGCTTGTTGTCCCACTTGTGGTGTTTTCCCTTATTTGCGGCGTTGCCGGTATCGGAGATATTCGATTGCTGGGGCGCGTCGGGGGGCGGGCGTTTGTCCTGTATCTCACAACTACCGCGATAGCCATCACGCTTGCCATAGGTCTCGCTACAATCATTGGGCCAGGCGCTGGATTCGACATGGCGGGTGTCGAGGCGCAGGTCATGGCGGCCAAAAAGGCACCGAGCGTTTGGGATGTCTTTGCCAATATCGTTCCGACGAATCCCATCGCTGCGTTTGCCAATGGCGCGATGCTGCAGATCATTTTCTACGTGATCGTCCTCGGCATTGCGGTTCTGATGCTGGGAGACCGCTCCAAGGATTTCGTCAGGGCCTGCGAATACATGAACGAACTCATGATGAAGATCGTTGAGATCGTCATGATGTTTGCGCCCTATGGTGTGTTTTGCCTCATCGCGAAGACGTTCGCTGAGCAGGGCATAGAGCTGTTTCTTCCTGTGCTGGCCTACGTTGTAACGCTGGTCAGTGCTCTCTTCCTTCACCTGTTCGTGACGTTGATGGCGTTGCTGTGGCTGCTTGCCCGGCTCGACCCTCTTGTCTTTATGAGCAAAATCCGTCCGGCGCAGATTTTCGCGTTCTCAACGGCAAGCTCCAACGCAACGATCCCGATCACCTTCCGCTGTGTTACTCAGCGCATCGGTGCCGACAACTCGGTGGCATCTTTTACAGTCCCGTTCGGTGCGACGATCAACATGGATGGCACGGCCATCATGCAGGGTGTCGCGACGGTCTTCCTGGCCAACGTCTACGGGATAGAGCTCGGGCTTTTAGGCTACCTGACGGTGATTGGACTTGCGGTCCTTGCATCGATCGGCACGGCAGGTGTGCCGGGGGTCGGGCTTGTGATGCTGACTATGGTGCTCAACCAGGTTGGGCTGCCAATTGAGGGGATTGCCCTAATTCTCGGCGTCGACCGGCTCATGGATATGATCCGGACTGTCGTCAACATTACAGGCGATGCTGTCGTTTCCACGATCGTCGCCAAGCAAGAAGACAAGCTCGATATGGAAATCTTCAATGATCCAGATGCCGGTATGCTGACTGGCGACGAGCTTGAGATCGATCTTGAGGCAGAGGCCGCGCTTGCCGATGCTGCGCGTCCGCCTCACGACTGATGAGGTAGTTTCCAGTGAGCCATAGCTGATCTCCTGATCCTTCCGGCGCAAGGCGTTGCTGTGGGGCGCAGCGCAAGCGACGGCCGGCTTTGCGCGTTTTCGGTTGATCTCGTTGTTCCCGAATACGAAGCTGCAAATATCAGCAGCGCTGGCACGTCGCTTTTGGGGGCGCGGCGGCTGCTGCGAAGGAACCGCGGTTTTGGTTCTGCGCGAAGTGACGCTCTTTTTGGCCAAAGAATACTGCGCCGTAAGGCATGGGGCGAGTTATGCGTTGCCTATTGTGTTTGGTGATGAGTCTGGTATTTGCGACGCTGCTACACGCAAAATCGCCGTGGCCGGCATCGAACGATGCGTCGCCAACAGGTTGGACGGGGCCTATCTTTCATCCAAATTTTGATTTTCCAGCAACCCCGCCGGTGGTCGGGAGCCTGCCTTGGGACGGTGTGGATTTTCGCGCGGATCCAGAAGCCTATTTGAAGGCGGTCTTGTCCTACATCCTGGAAGGGATGGACACCACGACGTGGGATGGAAGGACAAACACCGTCCGGCAGTGGTATCATGCACCATGGATGCATGAGGGGTTCAACGGGCGTGAGTTCATACATGGGCTGACGCGTGAACGTTCATCCAGAGCAGGCGAACTGGGTGCGGGCCAGACAAAATGCTACCAGAACTGGGCTGTCGCCATTACCAACCCGGCCGGCGGTTACATCTACGGACAGGTTTGGGGGAACGGCACGGCTCTTCCTGACCCGCGCAATTCGCTGTTTGGGCGAGGCACGGTTTTCGCCAAGCTTCTGTTCACACAAGCGCCTGCGAGCGAGGTTCCATTACTGGAAGGCGCGCCGGAATGGGAAGCCAATATTCATGATCCGACCGACGTTTACCCGCCAAACAGCGCGGACCCATGCCCGAGCAACCGAGGGCGCCGTTTCCCGCAGAAGGTCCGCCTGCTCCAGTTCGATGTCGCTGTGCGTCATGATACCGGCGAGGTGGAGAAGGGGTGGGTCTACAGCACCTTCGTTTACGACGGCAGGATTGCCGGTGACGATGCCTGGGCCAAACTGAAACCCGTTGGTCTCATGTGGGGTAATGATCCCGCCTTGACCGATTCCGCGGCGGCAAGTGGTGCCGAGCCAAAGGAGAGCATCGTACTATCGGATTTCGGGCTGGGCAGGCATTTCGGGCGCGGAGGGCGCATGAATGGGCCACTTGATAATCAGAAGTCGGCCTGCCTTTCGTGCCACGGCACCGCCCAGTATCAGTCAATTGCCCAAATAGTTCCGCCTGACGATGCGCCGGAGAAAGATGTACTTTGCTGGTTCAGGAACCTGCCGCATGGAACCGCTTTCGGGTACGGCGCGGATAAGGATCATGCTTGCGGGGCCTTTCCGGCGACCGGGGTAGTGTCCACCGATACGTCTCTTCAGATCGCTGGCGGCCTGAAGAACTACACGCATGCGACGGGCGCGCATCTGCCCACGGCGCCAGAGACACTTCCTTCGGAAATGCGAGATGTTGAAGCTCGGCGCGCAGCCGAGGCTCTCGATAATTGGCGGACACTTTCCGTCGTCCGGCGCTCGTGGATTTTGGAACGCACTGTAATGGACCGGGGCGTATTGATAATGCCAATCCATAGAGGCGACCCCGACCTTGGCGGCGACCGCTCTGCGACAGGCGAGAGCAACGGGCGAACCTTAAATGCCAAGTGAAATTTGCCGGAGGGACTTGCCTTCGTGACTTGGGGCTTAGGGACGTTGAAGTGAATTTTCTGTCCACCTGCTCGGTGTCAAACAAAGAGGTAAGAACATGTCAAATGATCCGAGCGCGAGCCAGAGCAAGGGGACTTCCCATGATCTTGAGAAGGCTAGTCTTGAAACCGTCTACAAGGATCTTGGGACGACACCCCAGGGGCTGACGTCTGCGGACGCAAAGCGGCGGATCGAAAAGTACGGCCGCAATGAGCTGCTCGACAAGGAAGCCAGCGATCTTGAAAAGTTCCTGCGGTTCTTCTGGGGGCCGATCGCATGGATGATCGAGGCAGCCGCCATACTTTCCCTTTTGATGGGGCATTGGTCGGATCTCGCCATCATCCTCGTGCTGCTTTTCTACAATGCCATTTCGGGCTTCTGGCAAGAGCGCAAGGCGTCGGACGCTTTGGCTGCGTTGAAAGCGGGCCTGGCGCCGAAAGCAACTGTACTTCGTGATGGCAAATTCGCCTCCATCGATGCCGCCGAGGTCGTCCCGGGTGATGTGTTGCGGATCAAGTTGGGAGAGGTCGTGCCCGCCGATGTGCGGTTCATCGATGGCGAATACATCAGCATCGATCAGGCTGCGCTGACCGGCGAATCCCTGCCAGTGAGCAAGAAGACCGGTGACATAGGGTACTCGGGCAGTATCGCCAAGATGGGCGAGATGGGTGCTGTCGTGATTGGCACCGGCAACAATACGTTCTTTGGCCGGACAGCAAGCCTGGTGGCCAGCGCAGGTGCCGGCGCTTCGCACACTCAAAAGGCCACGGCCCAGATTGGTGACTTTCTCATTTTTACGTCGGTGGTCCTGTGCATCATCCTGGTGGGCTTCCAACTCTACCATGACATTGTTGTCGAGACGGCCTGGCAGTGGTCCGAGTTGGCGGACATCGCCCGCATGGTGCTGGTGCTGCTGATTGCTTCAATTCCCGTGGCGATGCCGACGGTCATCACCGTCACCAACTCACTGGGCGCCCAGCAGCTGGCCAAAAAGAAGGCTATTGTTTCGAGGTTGGAGGCCATCGAGGAGCTGGCCGGTGTCGATATCCTGTGCTCGGACAAGACCGGAACCCTCACGAAGAACATCCTCTCCCTTGGTGAGCCAGTCCTGTTTGGTGCGGCCACAGCCGACCAGTTGATTCTTGCCGGCGCGCTTGCTTCGGAGCGAGGCAGTGAGGATGCCATCGACAAGGCTGTGATTGGCGGGCTCAAAGACTCCAAGGTTCTGGATGATTACAAGGTGATGAAATTCGTGCCGTTCGACCCGGTGGGCAAACGCACGGAAGGACAGGTCACGGATGCGCAGGGTCACGCCTTGAGGTTCACTAAAGGCGCGCCTCAGGTCATTCTCGATTTGTGCAAGCCTGACGCTGATACAGTCGCAAAGGCTGAAAAGACGGTTGCAGACTTCGCTGCCAAGGGCATGCGAGCCCTGAGCGTTGCCCAGTCCAAGGACGGCGGCAAGAGCTGGGAGTTTCTCGGCATCTTGTCGATGCTGGATCCACCCCGGGACGATTCCAAGGAAACCATCAAGCGGGCGAAGGAACATGGCCTGCGGGTGAAAATGGTCACCGGCGACGATGTTGCTATCGGCGATCAGATCTCCAGCCAGCTGGGCATGGGCTCGCATCTCATTGCGGCCTCGGACATGTTCACCAAGGACATGGACATGAGCCATCTGCCCGACCAGGTCACCCAGAACGTTGAGAGGGCGGACGGGTTTGGCCGCGTGTTCCCCGAGCACAAGTACGGAATCGTCCGAGCATTGCAGGACCGGGGCCACGTCGTCGCCATGACCGGAGATGGTGTCAATGACGCGCCGGCGCTCAAGCAGGCCGATTGCGGGGTGGCTGTTAGCGGCGCCACGGATGCGGCCCGAGCGGCGGCGGCCCTTATTCTCACCGCGCCAGGCCTTTCGACGATCATTGATGCCATTGATGAATCGCGCCGGATTTTCGAGAGGATCATCAGCTACATCATGTTCCGGGTGGCCATGACTTTGGACATCATGTTTGTTGTTGTTCTGGCGACCCTTTGTTTCGGTTTCTCTCCACTGACGCCGGTAATGATCATCTTGCTGGCGCTGCTCGACGACATACCGATTATGACCATCGCTTATGACAATACTCCTCTGCCCAAGCAGCCGGTGCGCTGGCAGATGCGGCAGTTGTTGCTTGTTTCAGGATTCATGGGGGTGATGGCGGTCGCGCAAACCTTCGGCCTCTTGCTCATCGGCATGGAGTGGTTGAGCAATCCGAAGTGGCAGTCCTGGATCACGCTCAGCAGAGATCAGATCCAGACCGCGGTATTCTTGCAGATCGTCGCGGGCGGGCACCTGCTGTTGCTCGTCATGCGTGCCCGCGCTTCCGTTCTTCGTCCCCCTTGGCCGGCGAGGCCTTTATTTCTTGCCGTTGTTGGGACCCAAATCGTCGCTGTCTTGATGTGCGGTTTCGGCTGGTTCGTGGCGGCATTGCCTTGGACCGTCATCGGTTTGGTTTGGATCTACTTGCTTGTCTGGATGATCATTCTCGATTGGATCAAGCTGGCGCTCTACAGCAGAATTCGAGGTGGTGCCAATCACCCTCGATGGTACGCGCGATTTCTCAAGAGCAGGCATGCCGGGCACGCGATCGCCGGCTCCTAGAGTGCTGTTTCGTGACGACTCAAAAGAAAGATCTCGCCATGAATTACTATGACAAATTTCGTGTGACGCCCGGCAGCAAGGTCGATCTCGGCAAGGTCGATGCAGGCTTTAAGGACAAGCATGAATCCCACGAGCATGCCTTGCCGGAGATCGAGGCGTACAGCCAGAAAATGCACGATCTGCAGTATCTCATGTACGCAGAGGGCAAGAGGTCATTGCTGATTTGCCTGCAGGGCCGCGACGCGGCTGGCAAGGATGGCACCATCAATCATGTGCTTGCGGCGATGAACCCGCAGGGATGCTCGGTGACCGGCTTCAAGGTTCCGACCAAAGAGGAGGCGGCCCACGACTTTCTATGGCGCTGCCACAAGCATACGCCGGGCAAGGGTGAGGTGGCGATTTTCAACCGCTCCCATTACGAAGACGTGCTGGTCCAGCGGGTGCATAACATGGTGCCCAAGGATGTCTGGACCCGCCGCTACGAGCACATCAACAACTTCGAGAAGCTGCTGCATGACAGTGGAACCCAGATTCTCAAATTCTATCTTCACATCGACGCTGACGAAGAGCTGAAGCGCTTCAAGATGCGCATCGAGGACCCGGCGCGGAACTGGAAGATCAGCGTGGGGGACTACGCCGAGCGACCGTACTGGGACGCCTATACGGAGGCCTTTCAGGACGCGTTGAGCAAGTGCAGCACTGAACATGCTCCCTGGTTCATCATCCCCTCGAACCACAAATGGTTTCGCAATCTCGCTGTCTCCCGGATTGTCGCGGAGTGCCTCGAGTCCTTGAACATGAAATTTCCGAAGCCATCGGTTGATCTTGAAGAGATCAAGAAGAAGTACCACGCGATCGTGGTCGAGGAAGGCGATGGTCCTAAGGCTGATCTCGACGATTAGAGCGGTTCAGGGCTGGATGGATTCACACTAGGTAGGTCGCGTGCCAGAGATGGCTTCTTTTGGTGCCGTTCGGCTAGCCAGTAGATCGACGCCGCGATAACGTTAGGCGTATTCGGTTTAAGGCGTGCAACACCGCCGAGAGGCTGGTGACAAGAGGAAGAAAATTGTGATGGAAACGAATATTCTGATCGTTCAGCCGGTCGTTGCCCTTATTGCAGGCATCCTGATTCTGGTGTGGCCACAGATCTTGAACTACGTGATCGCGGCGTTCCTCATCATTACGGGGATCCTAGGACTGATGCATCACGTGTAGCTCTTGCCTCCTCTTGGCTACAGGTTTTTGTATCTATTGATATCCAGAACGCCGGCTTGAACAGGGTCGGTGCGTTTTGAATATTCGAGCATGTCGTGAAGGACTTCCCAGAAGTCGGGGTGCGTTCTCCGGACGCCCCATCTTCCTACGAAGGCATCAAATTTTTCCTGGCTCTGACTTGATAACAATTCACTCGCAAAATCTCCCAGTCTCCCGGATTCAACGCGGAACATAAAATTGGGATAGCTGCCTGCTATGCCTGGAATTATGGTCAAAGTGTCCTTTTGAGGTTCAAGCCTAAGGTCCTCGCCGAGGATGAAGGCTACATCCGCGTGTGCGCGATTTCGTACCACGGAATAGACCTGGTTCTCACCGTCGTTCGATTTGATCAGAATGAGTGCGAGGTCTGGGAAGAACGAGATGTATGGCGCCTCTCTCAGAGGTTTGCCAACGAGCCGCCGCAGTGTTTCCTGAATTTCTGTTCGATGCTGACTTTGCGGTGTCGATGCGCTGCAGTGGTCATCCTTGCAGCGATTGATGGGGTCTCGTGTGCCGCCAAGGTTTTTCAGTCTATGCATGACCTGATCGGCAAATTCCTGCTGCAGGTTGGAGGAGCCGTACACCACTTGTGTCGGCGTGGTTGTGTCAACGCCGAAGTAGGTCAGTTCCATTCTGATTGACGCAAGTCCGCGGTACCAACTGAGGCGAATGGGCTCGCGTTGGTCTGGCGGCAAGAAGCGAAGGTAGTTGAGCTCCGATTCTCGACGAATGAGATCGAAGTAGAGTCGTGTTTGCAGCTGGTGTGCAACGTCTCCAAAGACATCGAAGTTCACCACCAACCCGTAGTATGACCGCTCGATAATCGCATAATCCATGACCCAGACAGTCTTTGGGTAGTTGCCAACGAATCCACGCTTTACGGATGCATTGTCGAAGTGGCGGAAGACGGTCAGCAGGGCTCCGGGGTAATTCCCATCGCCGTTCCAGATGTCCGTGAGTGACGGGCCTAGTGGCTGTGCTTCTTTGTACTCGACCTGACGCCGGCCAAGGTAAGTCTGGCGATCGTCGCGATAGCGCAGCCATGCCGGGCCTGCCTGCCACAGGTTTTCGTCTTGCCCCGGCAGGCCTAATAGAGGTGTGACGGAGGCGCGATACTCAGGATCTGACATGAACGGATCAGAAGAGGGTTTTTGAAACAGGACCCAGAAATGATCTCTGATGACATCAGTTGCGGCTTGGCCCCGGCAAACCGGTCCACGGATAAAGGAGCGGACAAAAAACTCGGCGTCGTCGAGCAGGAACTGATATCGAGCTTTCGCAGGAATGGCGCGGAAGGTTCTGAATGGGTTCGCGGACTCGCTTCGACCATAAGATGGTGGAGTGTCGACTGACCAGTCTCCAGACAAGAAGAGTGTCTTGATCCGTTCTAGTTTTTCCGGACCGGCGTCGTAGGTTATGTGAGTTTTCTGAACGATCGTTTGATCGAGGGTCCGCAGCCGGTAGTAAAAGCGGCCCTCAGGGTCGTCGTTTGGCCGAGGGGTGGCGACTGGTTGAACCTCCTCGCCGGGAGGCGTTCGTGATCTCAATAGGACGAAGAAGTTTCGCTGGTCCGTAGTGTCGAAGTGAAGATGCGCCAGGAACAGGTGCTCGAAGAGGTAGCGCGCGACCAGGACTGAGCGCGCATCGGATTTATTCAGGAGAGTTTCCCACGCCGCGATCATCTCCTGTTCGGCTTTGCTGAGTTTCAGGTACCGCTCGTCGACGGGAGCACCGCCGGCGACCCAGGATTCAATGAGGGTGAATTCGTGATCGGTTAGACCGGTGGTTCCTAATGGCATGCCCTGGTGCGGCCGCAGCGCGGCATAGCTTGTAAACTCGGACGGCAGTGGGCAGGCATTTTGGCGATGAAGACCGAGCTCAATTTGCGGCGGTATTTTCTTGTTCGGCGCCAACCGGTTTTGGCGGCCGAGCCGAAGCATCTTCATGAGTAATGATGTCGAGGACCCGCCTTCGCCAGTTGAGCCATTCAGGACCGAAAAGAAATCGAGCTTGCGCCAATCGGAGGTATGTTGACCATCCACAAACAACCGGGTCGGTTTTGCCGGTGATAACCTCTGCGGGTCGTAGACCCCGTTCTTATTTGCTCCGCGCGTGAGCCCTTCCGGCGATGACATTATGAGTTGGCAGGGCGCATCGTAGCAGGCGTGACAGGTGATGCACTTGCGCTCCAGGATCGGTCGGATATCCGTGCTGAATCGGGGCGTTGTCTGGGTTGATGCAGGGCGGGAGAGGTTTGTAGGTGGTTGTTGCGCAGCTATTGGCTGCACAACCACCAGCATCAAGGATGCAACCGAGATTACGGAGAAGCGGCTCATACCTGATTGACCGCTGGTCATGCTTGTCACCCTCAATTGCTCTTGCCGAGCATCCGAACTGGCCGGCCTATGGTCAATAATAATCCCGGTGCGCAAGGTTGGATCCGGCGACTTGCGGACAATGGATATTTGCGCAGAGAGGAACTTAGACCGAGGCCGTTGCTGGAGCCAAGACTACTTCCAGCGTTGTTTGCCAATCGCACAGGTTGGGCTCGCCGATCCTGAATTATAGCGATGCCTGCAGCGTCCGATCGGCTCACGGCTTCGCAGTGCGTCTCTTGCGCCTAGACCGGCCCCGATGCTCAAGGCGCAGTCTCCGTTCGCCAAGTTGTTTCAGCAGAAGCGTTTGATCCCTGCAGATCGAGGTACCTATTCCGCCGGTGCAGCCAATGGTTCGGTGAAGGCCCTGCCGTTGTCTGCTTCTTCGGCCTCCAACCGTCGTGAGACATCGCCTGGCGATCCGGTGTTGCGGGCCAGCAAGGAGTAGGCGACGGGGACGAGATAAAGGGTCAGAAACGTCGCGGCGGTTACGCCGGAGGCTACCACGACGCCAATGACAAAGCGCGTCTCCGCACCGGCCCCGAATGACAGGATGAGGGGAATGCTGCCTGCTGCCGTCGTGATGCCGGTCATGACAATGGGGCGAAGCCGGACAGCCGAGGCTTCCAGCAATGCGTCGTCGAAGGGTTGCCCCCGATCGCGCAATTGATTGACGAATTCGACAATCAAAATTCCATTCTTGGCGGCAAGGCCGACCAGCATGATAAGCCCGATCTGACTGTAAATATTCAACGTGTTGCCGGTGAGCCAAAGGCCGAGCAGAGCTCCACCGACGGCCAGCGGCACCGTGAACATGATGACCAGAGGGTGGATCCAACTTTCAAACTGCGCCGCAAGAACCAGGAACACGACGACGATTCCCAGCAAGAAGACAAACAGGATGGACTGCCCGGCATTCTTGAAGTCCAGAGACTGGCCCTTGTAGTCGATGATTGCGGATGGCGGGAGTTTGTCGCGGGCGAGCTTTTCGATATGGGCGAGTGCGTCTCCCAGTGCGACGCCGGACGCGAGGTTTGCTTCCAGCGTGATGGCCCGGATCCGATTGTAGCGATTGAGCGAGGTTGAACCGGCCTCTTCGCGCACCGTTACGAAATTCGACAAGGGGATGAGCGCGTTCGAACGGTCGGACCGGACATAGATGTTTTGGAGGCTTGCCGGTGTGCGCTGCTTGTCCCGTTCACCTTCCAGGATGACGTCGTACTCTTCGCCTTCATCAATGTAGGTCGTTACGCGCCGTGATCCGAGCATAGTCTGTAAGGTTCGGCCAATGTTTGAAACCGTAACGCCTAGTTCGGCGGCGCGATTGTAATTGATTTCCACGCGCAATTGCGGCTGCGTTTCCTTGTAGTCCCAGTCAAGTCCGACCAGGCCCGGGTTGTCGGCTTCCAGCGCTTCGACCAGTGTATCTCGCCACTCAGTGAGCTCTTCCCAGGTGCCGCCGCCGATGGTGACTCTCATGGGTTTCTTGATGGAGCGGCGGAAACCCTGCCGCATGATCGGGAAGGCGCGAACGCCCGGCAAGTCCGCGAGTTTCGTGCGCACCTCTTTCATGAGGGTGAAGGCGGAACGACGTTTTGCCCAGTCGTCCAGAAGAACGATCACGATGCCTGTATTGAAGGTTTCGTAGTTGGCGAAGGTTCGGGGGGCCCGGACAAGAAGCCGCTGGAATTCACCGCTCTTGGTGTAGGGCACCAGGCGTCTTTCAATCTCGTCCATGTATTCCTTCATGTAAGAATAGGTCGCACCTTCAGCCCCCTGGACCATGATGAAGAATGCGCCGCGGTCCTCGGTGGGAGCGTATTCAGATGGCAATTTCTCGAAGAGCAAGGCGGCTCCGGCGACCAATCCAAGGAAGATCAATACGACTAGGAAGCGGGCCCGAAGGGCAAGTTTGAGCGTTGCCACGTAGGCGCGTCGAATAGCGTCGAACACACTGTCGACGGCACGTTGCGCAAAAGAGGGCCGTGCGGACTGCTTCAGCACCTTCGAGGCAATCATCGGGGATAGGGAAAGCGCGACGACGCTGGAGAAAGCGACGGCGGCGGCCATGGTCAGAGCGAATTCCGAGAACAGCCGACCAATGTCGCCTTCAAGGAACGTGATCGGGACAAAGACCGAGATCAGTACGACTGTTGTCGCGATGACGGCAAACCCAACCTGACGCGTTCCATAGTAGGCGGCGACCAGTGGGGTTTCATTGTGTTCGCGAATGCGCCGGACGATGTTTTCCAGAACGACGATCGCGTCATCGACGACGAGGCCGATGGCAAGGACCAAGGCCAGCAGTGTGAGAAGATTGACTGAAAAACCGAGGGCATAAAGCACGATGAACGTCGCAATTATGGAAACCGGAACTGCGACGGCGGGCACCAGCGTGGCGCGGACACTGCCGAGGAAGATCAATATGACGAGGATCACGAGCACCATCGCGACGAAGAGCGTCTTGTAGACTTCCTTAATGGCCCCTTCGATGAAGATGGATGTGTCGTAGCTTTGTTCGATCGTCATGCCACGGGGGAGCCCGCCTGCATTGATGCGTGCGGCTTCCGCCTTGGCCGCGCGTGCGACCGCGATGGTGTTGGCCGTTGATTGCTTGACGATACCGATGCCAACCATTGGCACCGTGTTGCCGCGAAAGAAGCTTCGATCTTCCTTCGTGCCCTTTTCGACCCGCCCTATGTCGCCCAAGCGAACTAGATACCCGTCATTGCCGCGGCGCAGGACGAGGGCGGCGAATTCGTCTGCGGATGTAAATGAGCGCTCGACGCGCACGGTGAAAAGTTGGTCACGGGACTCGATCGATCCGGCGGGCAGTTCGACGTTTTCGGCGCGCAGCGCTTTCTCGACGTCGTTGGCCGTCAGTCCTCGTGCCGCCATCGCCTTGCGGTCGAGCCAGACCCGCATGGCGTATACTTGCTGTCCGCCGACCCGGACGCGGGCGACGCCGTCGAGGACCGAGAAGCGGTCGACGAGGTAGCGTTTGGCATAGTCGGTCAACTCTGGCACCGTCATTTCAGAGCTGGCAAGGTTCAGCCACATAATGACCTGACGGTCGGCGTCGACTTTTTGGATTTCGGGGGGATCGGCTTCGTCGGGCAAGTCATCGAGAATGCCCGAGACGCGATCGCGGATATCGTTGGCGGCGGCGTCAACGTCGCGACCGACCTTGAACTCGATTGTTACGGTGGACTCGCCATCCTCGCTCTTCGACTCGATGAAAGAGATCCCCTCGACGCCAGAAATGCGCTCCTCGATCAGCTCCGTCACCCTTGTTTCAACGATGTTCGCGGAGGCTCCCGGATATAGTGTTTCGATGCTTACGACGGGGGGGTCGATATCGGGGTACTGGCGCAGTGGCAGGCGGTCGAAAGCAACCGCCCCGAAGGCAACCAGGAGCAGTGCAACGACCGCAGCGAAGACCGGCCGCTTGACGGACAGATCAGACAGGAACATAGCGCCTCGTGTCGGTCGGTTTGCCTTTTACGGGTCGAGCGGAGATCAAAGCTGCCTCAGGTCGGGTTTTTTGCCTTGCGCTTGAGCAATTCGGCTAGGGGTTCGTCGTTGTTGTCAATGGCGGTTATGCTGACCGGCTGTCCAGGTCTGGCGCGCAGCGTTCCATCGGTGATGACGTACTCGCCGGCCGCTAGTCCTGAAACAATCTCGACCTTGCCGTCATGGCGGGTGCCGGTTTTCACCTCCCGCTTCGTTGCCTGAGGGGCCGCGGAGTTCGGATCTACGATGAGGACGTGAGTGGTGCGGCCGCGTGCGATGATCGCCTGCTCGGGTACGACAACCACCTGCCGCCTATCCTTGAGCACTTCGACTGTCATCAAAATGCCAGCCTTCAGAATGCCGCCCTTGTTCGGGATGACTGCGCGAACCGTGATGGAGCGCGTGATAGGGTCGACGCGGCTGTCGATACCGGCGACTTCGCCCTCGAATGTGCGATTACCAAAAGCCTTCGCCTCGGCCACGATTGGCAGGCCGACGCGCATCGTGGACAGGAACGTCGCGGGGATTGGGAAGTCCAGCTTCATGACGCTGTCGTCATCGATGGTGGTGATGACTGTACCAGGTTCGACGAGCGCACCGACGCTAATGCGGCGGAGGCCGACGACGCCGGCGAACGGGGCCACGATGCGGCGATCGGCAAGCCGGGATTTAACTGCCTCGAGCCTCGCGGCCGAGGTCTCGAAGTCGCGGCGGCGTTCGGCAAGAACGGCGGCGGAGCTGACGCCGCGTTTTGCAAGCGGCCTTGCCCGCTTCAATTGTTCTTCGGCCTCCCGACGGGTTGCCTCGGCTTCCTGCAACAGCGCCTGTTCTTCGGCGCGGGTCATTTCCGCCAGGGCCTGGCCCTTTTCAACGCGCTGGCCGTCTTCGAATTTCAGCTCGGTGATGATCTCCGTTACCTGGGCGGTGACCGTTACCGACTCGTTGGCGCGAAGTGTGCCGAGCGCCTCGATGCGGTCGACCATCTCTTCCTTTATGGCCTGGGATACGATTACGGGCGGGGGGGAGGACTGGGCGAATGTGTTCGAGGCGTTGGCACAGGCAAGAAGCGTCAGGCCGCCGATCCAGCCAAACAGCCTTAAGCTCCTAGTTCCGGCAATCGTGTCGATCATCAAATGACGTCCTCTGCCCTATGGCCTTCGTTCTAATAGGTAGTACGCGGGTCGGCACGTGAGCACCGAACTGTTGCATTTTTCGATCAAAGGGTCGTGATTGTGTGCGCAGAACAGTTTGGTGATGGGTCCATTGTAAACTTTTGCCGGTCCAGTGGCAGGGCGGTTAGGCAAGTTCCTTATCGGCGATGTTCATTTTCCGTTCCTGGTTCAGCAAGTGCTGGATCGCCGCCGTGAGAACAAGCTGAGTGGTGGGATCGCATTAGCGAATTGTCATACCCGGACGTGCGTGCGGCTCAAGGCAGGGGTCTTGGTAAGCCATCGCTGTCGATGGCGACGAACGTAAAGACGCCCTCAGTAACTTTGACACGCTCGCCAATGCGGTTTCGAAGTGCCCAGGCTTCGAGTTCGATTGACATCGAAGTTCGCCCACAGCGTTTGATATTGGAATAAACGCAGAGGACGTCGCCGACGTGCACCGGCCGTAGAAAGCTCATCGCTTCTATTGCGACGGTTGCGACACGGCCCTGGGCCCTCTGACCGGCGGCGATGCCCGCAGCAATGTCCATCTGTGACAGCACCCAACCGCCGAAGATATCGCCACTCGCGTTAGAATCGGCGGGCATGGCCAGCGTCCGCGTCATCAGTTCGCCAGATGGTGTCGCGGTATCGGCCACGGTTCACTGCTCCAGAAAATTAGTCCTGCGCCAACAAGCGGATCGCCCCAAAAGGGCGACCCGCTCGTTGGCGCAGTCCCCGCACTCCTCGCTAACGTGTGATGATCTCTGGTCCCATCAAGAGTGTTGGCAACCAGGTTGAGATAATCGGCACGTAAGTAACGAGGATTAGGAATACAAACATGATCCCGACCCAGGGCAAAGCCGCCTTGACGACGTTGATCACGGACATTCCCGCAACACCGGCGGTCACGAACAGGTTGAGGCCGACCGGTGGTGTGATCATGCCGATCTCCATGTTAACGACCATGATGATGCCAAGATGGATTGGATCGATGCCGAGTTGAATTGCAATCGGGAAGACCAGCGGTGCAACGATCACCAGCAGTCCAGACGGCTCCATGAACTGGCCGCCGATCAACAGGATAATGTTGACGACCACCAGGAAGAGGATCGGGCCGAAGCCGGCGGCGAGCATCGCCTCCGTGATCATCTGCGGAATGCGTTCCTCGGTCAGCACATGCTTCAAGATCAGCGCGTTGGCGATGATGAACATCAAGAGGATGGTGAGCTTTCCGGCTTCGAAAAGCGTGTGCTTTGTATCTGGGTGGAACCAGACCGTGAGCAGGCTTTGGGGTTTCCTGAGAACTGGAATGGGATCGCCGTCGGGATTGGCGAGCGGTCCCATGTCGCGGTAGACGAAGTTGGCGATGAAAAAGGCGTATACGGCCGCGACGGCTGCTGCTTCGGTGGGCGTGAAGATGCCGCCGTAGATACCGCCGAGGATGATGACGATCAGCAAGAGGCCCCAGATAGCGTCGCGGGCTGACGCGAATATCTCGCCCCAACCGGCCCACGGCTGTGCTGGAAGGTCCTTCCAGACAGCGGCTACATAGATGCCGACCATCAGCATGAAACCGGCCAGAAGCCCGGGGATGACACCGGCCAAGAACATGCGCCCGACGGACACGTCGGTGGCTGCTGCGTAGACGACCATGACGATGGAAGGCGGAATCAGGATGCCGAGTGTTCCGGCGTTACAAATGACGCCCGCTGCAAAGTCTTTCGTATAACCAACCTGACGCATTCCGGCAATGACGATCGAGCCGATGGCGACAACGGTCGCTGGTGATGATCCCGACAGCGCCGCAAACATCATGCACGCAAAGACCGATGCGATCGCCAGACCGCCGCGGAAGTGCCCGACTACGGCGATGGCAAACCGGATGATCCTTCGCGCCACACCGCCCGTCGACATGAAGGTGGAGGCGAGAATGAAGAAGGGGATGGCGAGTAGTGTGAAATGGCCTTCGAATGCATTGAACAGAGTCTGCGCGATCGAGGCGAGCGATCCGTCCGAGTACACGAGAAGGAAGATGATGCTGGAGAGACCCAGCGCGACGGCGATCGGAACGCCAATGAACAGCAGGCCGATCACCATGGCAAAAAGAATGGCGACTTCCATGGCTCAGTCTTCCTTCGCTGCGGCTTGTGCGAGTTCTTCTTCGGCTTCGTGGCCGGCGATAAGCGTGTTGCGCTTTCCGGTGTAGATGTCCCAGCCAGCTTGAAGAAAGCGGAACGTCAGCAGCGCCATACTGATCGGAAGAACGGCGTAGGGAATGAAGCGCGGCATCTTCTCGTAGACTTCGCCTTCATTGAGCCAGCCTTCGAAGAAGCGAAGGAAGAAGGGCATTGGTATGTCGTCAGTTTCCAGCCATGCGCGCTTGCTGACGAAGGGGTACCAGTAATCCCAACTGCCAATCAGCATTAACACCGCATAGGCGATGCAGCAGGCCACCGCGATGAGAGTGACGATCTTGCGCGTGGCGGGCGCGAGCGCGCCGACCATGACGTCGACACCAAGATGAAGGGATTTTTTTACGCCGTAGGAGACGCCCAGAAGAACCATCCAAGCGAACAGGAATACAGTCGCTTCAAGAGCCCACAGGATGTTGGAGTTCAAAACATAACGTGCGACGACGTTGGCGAATGTAATGAGCGTCATTGCTCCCATGAGGATCGCAATGATCGATTCCTCGATGTGATCGATAATGCCGCTGACGCCGCCTTTTGAGGCCTCGGACATGGCGTATCCTCCCGGACATTCGTCTTTCGGGTCACCGTACGTCCGGATGTTGTTTCGGACGTACGGTTGCCGATGAATTGGCCCGCATTTCTTATGGGCTCTTTTCTCAGATGCCGTGCAGCGATCAGTTGTTGGACGCTTGAGCAGCTGCAAGCAGGTCGGAGCCGATATCGCGCTCGAACTTCTTCCAGACGGGCTGCAGGGCCTGAACCCAGGCTGCACGCTGTTCGTCGGTCAGGGTGCGAACTTTGCCCCCGGCGTCGATAATCTTTTGTTTGTTGGCCTCATTGACCTCGGAGGAGGCTTGGTTGCGTGTCTGTGTGACCTCTTTGATGATCGTCGCCAATTGCGAGCGAACGTCTTCGGGAAGCCCGTCCCACCATTCGGTCGACGTCACGACGAGGTAGTCGAGAATGCCGTGGTTGGTTTCCGTGATGCCGTCCTGTACTTCAAAGAACTTCTTGCCATAGATGTTCGACCAGGTGTTTTCCTGTCCGTCGATGACCTTGGTTTGCAGGCCGCCATAGACCTCCTTGAAGGACATCTTTTGCGGGTTGGCGCCAAGCTGCGCGAACTGGGCGACGAGAACATCCGAAGCCTGCACGCGGAATTTGAGACCCTTGGCGTCCTCTGGCTTGATCAACGGCCGGTTGGCCGACATGTGCTTCATGCCATTGTGCCAGAACGCCAGTCCTAGAAGACCTTTGCGCTTCATCGATGCTTTCAGTTTTTCACCGTCGGCTGAGTTCTGGAACTTGTCGACGGCGTTCACGTCCTTGAACAGGAAGGGCAAATCGAAAATGCGAAATTTCTTGGTGAACTTCTCGAACTTTGACAGCGACGGAGCGGCGATCTGCACGTCGCCTTGAAGCATGGCTTCGAGCACTTTCTTGTCGTCGTAGAGCGTCGAGTTTGGATAGACCTCCATGCAGGCCTTGCCATTCATTTCTTCGTTGATGCGCTTCGACAGGAGTGATGCGGCAATGCCTTTGGGGTGTTTGTCGGTGTTGGTGACGTGACTGAACTTGATTTTGATCTCGCCGTCCTCGCAGGCGGCCATGGCTGGCGATGCGGCGAATGCCAGACCAGCGATGGCAGTCGTCATAATGAGTGCTTTGCGCATAAAATTCCTCCCATGTTGGAAAGCGCCTTGTCGGTTTGGGCCGAGGCCATACCGCAGGTTAACAGGAAGTAAAGAGCAACCGCTGTGCCACGTTCGTCGACACTCGACGAATGCCTGCGTTTTTCTGCCAAGGGATTGAAAAAAGCGGTCTATCTAGAAGCGCCAAAAGGTTGCTGCGTTGCAGCATTGCCGGAGCTGTGTGGGAAGCTTCACCCATCGCCGGAAATTCATGTGTGATAAGGCACACACACATGGGTAGGCTGAGCAGCCTACGTCGCTTTTGATCCGATGTCGTTGTCGCCGGCCTGCGAGATACCGTACTTCTTCAGCTTGTCGTAGAGCGTTTTGCGGGAAATGCCGAGACGCTCATAGCATTGCCGCATGCAACCTCCGCAATCGGCGAGTGTGCGGCGAAGTATCAACTGCTCTAGGCCCGCAAGCTGATCGGCAAGGGGCATCCCATTCAGTCCGGTTCCCACAGCAAGGCTGTTTGTCTGCCCGAAGTCGATGCCGAGTCCTAGCGCGAAGCGCATGGCGACGTTTTCGAGTTCGCGCACATTGCCCGGCCAGTCGTGTGCGACCAGCAGCGCCAGGTCGCCGGGCTGGGGTCGTGTCACTTCCCGCTTCAGTCTTGTTTCGGTGTTCGTCAGAAAGTGCGCGAATAGCAAGGGCACATCATCCTGGCGCCGGCGCAGCGGCGGTATCGAAAGCGTCAGGACGTTTAGGCGATAGTAGAGGTCCTCTCGAAAGCCGCCCCGGTCAACTGCGCTGCGGAGGTCATCTTTCGTCGCGGCGACGACCCGTACGTCGACGGAGCGTTCCTCGTTGGACCCCAGACGCACAACGCTGCGCTCCTCCAGGACCCGTAGCAAGCGCGCCTGCAAGTCGAGCGGCATGCTTTCAATCTCGTCGAGGAAGAGTGTTCCACCGTTGGCATATTCAAATTTGCCCAGGCGGGTCTTTACCGCGCCGGTGAATGCGCCCGCCTCGTGACCGAATAGCTCGCTCTCGACGATGGTTTCGGGGAGGGCACCGCAATTGATGGCGACAAAGCGGGCCTTTGATCTGGGCGAGACTTCGTGCAGGCTGCGCGCGACAAGCTCCTTGCCGGTTCCGGTTTCGCCCGTGATCAGCACATCCGCATCGGTGCCGGCGAACGAGACAATTCTCTCACGGAGCTGAATAATCTCCGGGTTCTTTCCAACGAGCGACCGCTCCAGCGGTGAGCCTTGGGTTAAGGCATCGAGAAGTGCGCGGTTGTCCAGGACAAGGCGGCGCTGTTCTAGTGCGCGCTGCACCGAGTTCACCAGGTTGCCGGGGGCGAACGGTTTTTCGATGAAGTCGTAGGCGCCATCGCGGATCGCTTGAACCGCCATCGGGATATCGCCGTGACCGGTGATGAGGATCACCGGGATCTGAGGGTCGATGCCAAGTGCGCTTGCCATGAGCTCGAGGCCGCTTTGGCCGGGCATGCGGACATCGCTGACGATGATACAGGAAGAACTAGCTGTAATGTTCATCAGGGCGCCGTCGGCTGCAGCATGACATTCGACTGCGAGGCCGGCGAGTTCCAGAGACTGCTTGCCCGATTCCAGCAGGTGAGGTTCGTCGTCAATCAGGATGACATCTGCACTCACTCGGCCGCCTCCCGATTAGATTCGGCGCGTTGCAGCGTGACGGTGAACGTGGCGCCGCCCCCATCATTGTTGGTGGCACTGATGCGGCCACCGAACTGGTTGACGATGCCATAGGTGATCGAAAGCCCGAGTCCGGTCCCCTTGCCGACCTCCTTGGTTGTAAAAAACGGATCAAAGACACGATTGATATCCGCGGTCTTTATGCCGGGGCCGGTGTCGGCGATGGCTATCGCGACTTCCGTGGGGCGGGGCTCTACGCTGACGCGGAGTTGACGGCGTGGCGCGCCGGTCATGGCGTCGATTGCGTTTGAGATGAGGTTGACGAACACCTGCTGCAAACGGACATCGCCGCCAACCACCATCAGCTCTTCGTCGTTGAAATCCAGGTCCACATCAATGCCTGCGTTGCGCAGTTCCGGTTGGAGCAGCCCGATGGCGTCGCGGATGGATTGACAAAGCCGGGCCGGGCGCGAGCCGACCGGTTCGTTGCGTGCGTAAGTGCGAAGATTGCGAATGATCCGCGCCATTCGCTCGCCCATCTCGACGATGCTCCCGAGGTTCGCGTCGGCGGTTGCGGTATTCTGGCGACTTAGGAAGACGCGAGCGTTTTCGGCATAATTGCGGATGGCGGTCAGTGGCTGATTGAGTTCGTGGCTGAGACCGGCGGACAAGCGGCCAAGCGCCGACAGCTTTGAAGCCTGAATCAATTCCTCCTGGGTTCGGCGGAGGTCTTCTTCGGCGCGCTGGCGTTCGCTCACCTCGGCGCGCAGTCTTGCGACGGCACGGCTGAGGTCCTTGGTGCGCTCGCGGACCTTTTCTTCCAGCTCCGATTTGGCGGTCTCTTGTAATTCCAGGCGTTCGTTCAAGCGCCGCCGCCGCTGATAGATGTTGAGGCTGGCAAGAAAGGCGCTGGCGAGCATGAAGCCAACGACCAGAAGGGCAATTTGTGCACGGTAGGCAACGCCCGACGCATCCGCCAGGATTAGGACGCGCCAGCCGGCTTCGTTCATGGGGGCGGAGATGGCCAGGTATTTTCGGCTCTTGTCGGCCGAATTAGACGTGCCCGGCAGATCGTTCTTGCCGATTTCGATAATATCGCTGTCTGGAGCGCGCGATAGTGAGAGCTGGTGGTGCGGCGCTCCGGCGTACCGGCGGGTGTCGGCAAGGCGCTTTCTGGCCTCCGCGGTCAGTGGAGAGATTGTGTTCAGCCGCCATTCCGGTCTCGAACTCAAAAAGACGATGCCTTCTTCGTCGAGGACGAGGACCACGTCGTCACTGGCCTGCCAGGCTGTTTCCAGTCGGGCGACTGCCATTTTGACAACGACCGCGCCGATGGTTTTGCCAGAGTCCCTCACCGGGTGGGCAAAGTAGTATCCGCGCTCACCAGAGGTCGTTCCGAGAGCGGAGAACCGGCCAAGCCGGCCTTGCATGGCTTCTTTGAAGTAGGGCCGGAAGCTAAAGTTACGACCGACGAAGGGCTTGTCGGAAGACCAGTTGCTGGCGGCAACAGTGAGCCCGTCCTTGTCCATCAAATAGGTCGCGAGGGCACCGGTGACCTCGTTGATGCGCTCAAGCTCGCTGTTGGCGCGATCGATAGATGGCTCATCGGGATGCCGCTTGAGTGCGTCGACCAGGATTGTTGAACTAGCGAGCAAGCGCGGCTGAAAACTGTACTTGGCCAGTTCGCCTCTGAGATTCTCAACAACCAAATCGAGTGTGTAGGCGCTGCGTACCCTAATTTCGTCGAGTGCGACACTACGCGCGTAGCGTGCGGTCTCCCATAGGATCAATCCTGAGAGCAGTGCAGCGCCTATGATGGCGGACCAGGTTGTGCGCGACAATGAACGGCTGGGCATTGACCAACTTTCTGGCCGGTTTCGTGGTGCAGGTAGCCTGCTGAATAATACTAGCCGATGTGTGCTGCCCCGACCAAACCCCGTCTGCCGTTTTTTGGGCTTGACCTTGGTCAATATGTTAATCACCCGGGATGCCCACATTAACCGATTAATGGGCGTCCTTTAGAAGGCCTTCGATCCAAAACGGGTTCTTTGAGGAGGATGCAATGGAAGGGCCTATCGTCCGTCACGTCGAACGTAGAGCGCGCCGGCTCCATGACATGATAAGGTCGCTCGAGGTCGATGAGATCGCTTTTACCCGGCTTGAAAGGGGCGAGGCGTATGTCCAAGCCCGCGACAACTGCCTTCGGTGTGCATCCGTGGGTGAGTGTCTCCACTGGTTGCAGTCAAGCAGCGAGAAGGATGCGGCTCCGGTATTCTGTCCGAACCGCCGTTTATTCATCAAATGCCGGAGGCATTTGGTCTGAGGTGACGCAGTACTTTGGCTCTTTTCGAGTTTAGGCCGGCTGAGTTCAGCGCGACCGTAGCATGATGCGCGGTCGCCGCCCGCGTTGCGATTTCCACTGATGACATACGTCAGCTAGACATTGGACCGCTTTTCTGGGGAAGCGATGCCGGAGCCATGGGCGACGACCGCATCGGCGGGCGGCATTGAATTCACCAATGTATTCTTCCTCACACACCTTATTTTGCGCCGGCGCCAACACCATGATGCCGCATGACATGATTTGTGATCCCCGAAGTCACAGACATCGGAAGTGCTCCGTCCCGAACGTGCAGCGTGTGCCCGACAGAGTCACGTGCCCCCCTTGAGGCTTGCGTTTTAAGAATTCTGGAAGGCTGTTGATGGAGAAAATCACCGGTTCGGGTTCGAGCTATGAGTGATTGTTCCGGTCGTTGGCTTGAGGCAGAGCTCGCGGTGCAAGTTCACGACAACGCGGTTTGCCCAAGTTATAGTGCGCAGACATTTTTTTGGGTGTCGACGCACCAAAATCGTTTTAGCGCAATGAATTTCATAGTCTGGGAGAGCCACGGATCATCATGAGTGAAGCGTCAGAGAAATCGATGGCTCAACTCGAGCGGGACTCTCTTGAGACGGGCAAATGGGGAAACCTGTTTATGGCCTGTGCCGGTATTGTGGCGGCGTGGGCCTCCAACTCGGATGCGCTGCTGGTCGATGGGCTTTACTCAGGTGTCAATTTCCTTTCGGCGATTGTCGCCGCGCGCGTTGGGATGTCGATCCTGCGCCAGCCGGATCAGAAGCGTCCGTTCGGCTATGACGCGGATGAAGCCATCTACGTCACGTTTCGCTCCATGGCGCTGATCGGAATCCTTGCATTCGCGATGTTCAATGCGATTTCGAAGATCATCCGATACAGCCTGGGCGGGGAGGTTCCGGCGCTGAATTTCGGACCGATCCTGCTCTATGTTGTCGCGATGGTTGCGATCTGTGCCGGGTTGGCTTTGTTGCACCACCGGACCTATGTAAAGACCGGCCGACGCAGCGAGGTCCTCGTCACAGAACGGCGGGCTGCTATTATTGACGGTGTGTTGAGCGGGGCGGCAGGCTTTGCGCTTCTGATGGTGCCGTTTCTCAAGGGCACGGCGTTTGAGTTCTTAGTGCCGATTGCTGACGCGATCGTTGTTTTGATCCTGTCAGCCTTGATTCTCCCAGCCCCCATTCGCGCGTTCCGGTCGGCTCTGGGTGAGATTGCCGGGGAGAGTGCTACCGCCGAAAAGTTCAATAACGTGCGGCAGGCCCTGACCGACTCTGTAGCGGGCCTCAACGTCAGAGTGGTCGATCTTGCGGTGATGAAACTTGGCCGGCGCTACACCGTCGTCGGCTACCTCAATCCAGACAACGTTGTGCTCGCAGGGGACGTGGATCGATTCAATGACGGTTTCCACGAGCGATGCGCGAAGATCCTCGGTGATGTGCGAACGGAAATTATTCTGACGGAAAAACCGCGGCAGTCGGTTTAGAATTCTCCGGTGTTGGCCGTCTTCTTTGAAAAGGAGGCTGCAAGGAGTTCCGCCAAATCTTGAGTCGTTGCATCGGAGCTGTTGGCAAGGACCACGAGCTTTTTGTCAACGGCATCCTGCCAGCCGACTTTTCCATCGAGCAGCGCACGGATGATGTTGGCCGAAGTGTAGAGGTCGGGCCGGCGGTGCTTGTTGCCCGTCATCAGAGGTCCGAGCTCGGCTTTGTTGGCGCGGGGCTCGAAATTCGCCGTATAGATCTCGTTGGTCAGTAAAACCTTGATGTTGGGGACGCCCCCGGTCTGTTTCGAAAGCGCTGTGTGATGCAGCCGTGCGCCGAGTTCCTTGACTGCCTTTTCGGCACGGGCGAGTGACCATTGGTGATAGGTGGGGCCGAGGTCACGGGACCAGACGGGGACCGACAGCTGCCCCTGACGCCTTGCATCCATTTCAGCGTCGTAGACGACCTTTGTTTGCGGGTAGGCGCGGAACAGAAGCGGAAAGAGCATCGCGTTGCCACATGCCAGGCTGGCGCTGGTTGTGGCGATCACGGTTGCGATCGCGATGCCGAGTTGGAAGGGTTTGGATCTATAACGCTGCATGTTGCGCCTCGGAATTTTATACGTTGGGTGCCGGAGGAATGCGGACGCCCGAAACTGGTTTGCAAAGGCTAATTATACTTGGACGTTGCTGTGGCGCCGGCGATAGCGAAGCTGGCAGTCAAGCTGTAAGGCTGGGTTTTGATATTGGCCGTTCTTTGAGGTTTCATTGTTCGCCGAAACGCTGCAACCGAAAACAGGCTTAGAAAATACTCTGGCTATGAAGCATCATTGTCAAAATCTATATGAAAGACGATCAGTTAGCGCTCGCTATCCGAATTGCACCATTCATGGCATGCGGAATGCACTGAAGCAATCTGAATCCTGTGGTCGGGATTGGTAGGCCGGCTAGAGTACTGCTTGATCAAAATGCCAATCGTCTTGGTCCATCAGCTCGAACCTCTGAACGTGACGCGGCCCGGCACCGGGCGAAAGTCCTATTGGGCCCAATGCAGCCATTGCAATGTTTCCGCTCACTTACCGGTCGCTTGACTTGCCGTTGATCGTAAAAGTCTCCAGGGCGCCAGTCTCGACCCCGTACTTGGAAACGATCGCTCTGTACGTGCCTGCCGCCTTAAGGCGCTCGAGGGCGGCTTTCACGGCATCTCGGAGAGCATTGCCTTCATTGGTCTTCAGGAATGGGATGCCGACCAGTTTGCTTGCGAACGGACTGCCGATCGGAACGTATAGCCCCGGATCGAGTTTCTCGAAGTAGTCGAGTGTCTCGCTGCCGTGGATCGCGGCATCGAGCCTGCCCATCTTGAGCTGCATGCGAGCGTCGAACGAGCCTTCGGTGCCGCTCACTACGACGGCGGGCTTGTCTTTCGCTTCACAGTGCATGGCCGACCACTTTGCAATATCCCCAGGCCATGTTCCAGCCCGGCTGGCTCCAACTCGTTTTCCGCACAAGCCAGTCAAGCTTGCAGTTGCTGCATCGCTTGCGCGCACGGAGACCACCGCTACTGATCTCAAATAGTCCACGAAATCGAAAGTCTTACTCCGCTCTTCCGTGTCAGCCATGAAAGCGAGGATCATGTCGATGCGCCCTGTCTTCAACGCCGGCAACATCTGTGCAAATGCGATTTCACTCCACTCTACGCTGACCCCAAGTTCACGGGCGATCGCTTCGCCCAGTTCGATGTCGAAGCCTGTGAGCCGCATCGAGTAGGGGTCCTTGTAGGTGATAGGCGGATAGTTTGGGGAAGTTCCAATCACCAGCCGGCCTGCATCCGCGATCCTCTTGGGCAATTCGGCAGAGACAACACCGGGACACCAACAAAACATGAGGCTGGCGACGAAAAAAGCTGATAGCGCACGAGCCGTCTGCTGCCTCACAATACTGCCCCAATAAAGTCCCGTGTCCTCTGCTCGTCAGGCGCCGTCAACACTTTTGAGGGCTGACCCTGTTCGACGATGGCACCTCGATCCATGAATACGACATGGGATGCGGCTTCTCGCGCAAACCCTAATTCGTGCGTGACGACGACCATCGTCATCCCGGTTCCTGCCAAATCCCGCATAAACCTCCAGGGACCTCACCGACGAGTTCGGGGTCAAGCGCCGATGTCGGCTCGTCGAACAACAAAAGCTTGGGGTGCATCGCAAGCGCCCGCGCGATAGCCACTCGCTGTTGTTGGCCGCCAGAAAGCTCTGAGGGATACGCCCGAGCCTTGTCCGAAAGCCCGACCCGATTGAGCAACGTCGCTGCCTCGTCCATGGCCTCCCGGCGGGGACGGCCCATAACGAGAATCGGTCCTTCGACGATATTTTCGAGCGCCGTCATGTGTTGGAACAAATTGAACCGTTGGAAAACGGTCCCAGTATGTAGCCTTTGCCGCGAAATCCGGTCATCGGATAGCTCAATAAGTTTATCTGCTTTCCGCTCAAACCCGAGAAGCTCACCGTCGAGGAAGATGGCGCCGCTGTCGATAAGCTCGAGCTGGTTGATGCAACGCAGCAGCGTGCTCTTACCCGATCCGGATGGCCCGATGATGCACTGAACCGCACCTCGGGCAACGTCGAGCGAGACATCATCGAGCGCGCGTAGCGTGCCAAAGTGCTTCGAAGCGCCGACAACACTCAACATCGAATCATTGCATTTTCGGTTAGCCTCCCGACTGCGCGCGCGCGGCTTTGTGTCTGCCCTTTTCGCAAAATGTCGCTCTAGCTGATACTGCCCGATCTTGAAGGAGCGTCACGACAATCAGATACCATCCGGCAGCGACGATGAGCAGTTCGATCACGCGGGGCGTTGGCATAAATAGATCGTCTGTGCATTGCGCAGGATCTCCGCATATTGGATGACGCTGGCGATAGAGGTCAGTTTGACCATGCTGATGACCTCGTTGCCGACCGGT
>CAXXFS010000012.1:0-6425 GCA_963669235.2 uncultured Filomicrobium sp. | reverse complement strand
TGCCCGAAGACGCTTCTTCCTCCGAGCAAGCGGAAGAGATCGATCTTACTGCCTTCCAGGAGGAGTTCGTTTCAAAGGGACAAGGTACTGCCTTTGTCGCCGTTGATGCGGAGACGCCAGAGGCTTGGTCGTCATTTCAAGCGTTGCTCCATGAGATGCAGACCAACAGTCATCTTCGGTAATGGATCCGCTTATCCCGCCCGCGGCACTTTGGATTTGCTCATTGAGGAACTGACAACAATGAAAGAACTCCGCAAGAACCATATAGGCGAACAGACCAAACGCCGCGATCGTCTGATCAAGGAGCGGATCCATGATCCCTATAAAACAGTCCTCAAGCTGCCTGAGCCAACTGTCTGTCCTAAGTGCGGAGCCGTTTGGCATGCAGGACGCTGGAAATGGGCGAAGCATCCGCCCGAAGGTGCTAACCAGCAATTGTGCCAGGCCTGCCATCGGATCAATGATCTCTATCCCGCCGGGGAGCTAACGCTCAGTGGCGGTTTTCTCGCGGCCCATAAAGATGAGATTCTTAACTTGGTCCGCAATGTTGAGAAGGCGGAGATTAGCGAACACCCGCTACATCGGATTATGGCGATCGAAGACGAAGATGGCGCAATCCAGATAAAGACAACGGACATCCACCTACCGGCTCGGATCGGCAAGGCAATCTTTCGTGCTTATGAAGGTGAATTCGATTTCCACTACAATGATGAAGGCTATTTCCTTCGCGGCAAGTGGTCTCGCGAATCCTAGGGCTTAGCGACGTGGCCCCTATCGTTCATGGCGCAGTCCCAGTTTGCCTAAGCGACGTATCAGACTTCAAAAAATCGGGTCGATACAAGGTATAAATTGGTGTTTGCATGCCTTCAAGGGGATGGAGGCATCTCTAGCGCAGAAAGGCCACCGGAGCGGAGGGACGATCCGGTGGCACTGGTATGATCGATCTGGGGGGTGACCGATCTATTCCCTTGAGCATCTCGCATGGGGGTAATCAACGGGGGTAATGTGATCGAAAAGTACCCGGCTCTCAGAGAATCGGGGGCACTGTACGAAGGTGCCAGGCTAGTGCCTTGATCGAAGTCAAAAACCACAAGAGCACCCCACCCATCCACAGCAAATCAACTTCCGAACCAAGCCGTCGGCGCGGATGTACCTGCCCGCTGCTTTTGAGACGTGCGGACGGAGAGGTTTGTTGCGCAATCGTGCAGCCCCATTTTTTCTCCTGTCGGCTATATGAATTTTGCAGACATTGGCGATGTACGCCGAGACCGCCGTTGAGATTTCCGCTTTCGGGTCCGAAGCGGAACATGCCAAATCTGAGACGGTCAGACAGCGGCCTTGTCCGCTATGATCGACAAGCGGATATTTAGCCACTTCGGATAGGGTGGCTGCCCGGGAGTCATGGGGTGTATCCAAAATGGTCGCACAAAAGTACTCTGATCATCAGATACTTATACCCTGCTTGCGCTCACTCTTGCGCTTGGCACCAACCGCAAGAAGCCTCCGCTGTTCGCAGATAAGCGGACATGTCCGGTCCCTGATTGGCGAGGCACGAGAGGGCAGTAGGCGACCAAAAAAGCGACCGCACTTTGGTCCAATTAGGACATGACGCCAGAAGTCGCCGGCATGGCTGATGGGGTCTGAGTTGCGGCACACGTCACTCTATTTGCTGTTCGTCGCCGCAGCGGCGAGTTGCAGATTTGCGCGGCGCATATCTATACGAATTCGCTACCGAGCCCTAATCTCTAGACGCCGACGGCAACTCGCCGCATCTATAAGCAATCGTGGCCCCGCTTGTCGAGCAGCTCGAAGGCGGGCCGTCGCGCGGCTTGTTGGCGGTGAAGAGAAAAGGTGGCGAAATGTCTTACAAGACGATTTTGGTATGCTTAACGACTGAACAGGCTGCTGAGCGAATTCTGCCTGCGAGCTGTCGCCTCGCCCGCGCATTCGGCGCGCATCTGATCGGAGTTCATACGCTGGAGGCGCTCGTTCTCTATCCGGGCATCTTCTTGCCGGGGCATCGCGCTACACTATGAAGATCCACGTTTTCCGGACTTCAACCGGAAGGTCCGCGAGCAGGATGCCAGGATCAAGGAAATTTTTGACGCCCACACCGCGAATAAGGGTTTCGTCGCCGAGTGGCGTTCGCTACTAGCGCATTCGGAGCACGCCAGCGATCAACTGATACGGTCTGCTTTCCGCTCCGATCTCGTCGTCGCCGCGCGCCCGGATCCAGAGAGCGAGCGCCCGCATCAGATCGGTGCGCAGCACGATCTCATTATGAATAGCGGTCGACCGGTGCTGCTTATCCCGCCTGATCATGGAGACAAGCCTATTGGCTCCCGCGTTTTGCTGGCCTGGAATGCAACGCGAGAGGCCGCCGTCGCGGCGCGCGATGCGCTTCCGTTCTTCTCCGACGCCGACGAGGCGTTCGTGTTGACCATCGCTTCTGAGCGGCGTCATTCCATTTCGGACATACTCGAGGGACACGAAGTCGCTAAGATGCTCGGCAGGCACGGCATGGAGCCCGATGTCATCCATACGAGTCAAACCGAGGACTCGGTCGGAGCCCAGATTCTTCAAGAGGCAAAAAATCGAAACTGCGATCTCATTGTGATGGGTGCCTTCGGCCAATCGCGGCTCCACAACTTCTTCTTCGGAGACGCGACGCACTTTATGCTAGAGAATGCAAATGTGCCTGTACTTTACTGCAACTGACGCTCCTCAAGCTGTCAGCTGCCAGGAGCTCACCGATTGATTGATTTTCACGCGCTGCCCGTCTTCGCGATCATTTTGGTTTCTCTCGCTTCGGTTGGCATCGTTTGGTTCGCAGGAACCCAGCACGCCGTTCACGGCGACAAGCTGGCCAAGCATTTTATGAACGACGGCCTGTGCCGACGGTCTGGAAGTGGCTGGAAGCTGATGTCGTGCTTGCGGTATAGGGAGCCATGTACGGCAGGCTAGGGCGAATCCTCACCCGCCCCCGCAGCTTGAGAAGAAATCTCCGGTCAAGCATTGGTGAAATCTCGCAACTTCACGAGCGGGGAGCCTTAACGGAGATCGAAGTGGCTCTCAAGACGGCCTTAGCAGTTAGCGTGCCTTCAGTTCTGTGATGAGCCGACGAAGCTCGTTTGCAGGTACGCCCAAATTGGAGCCACCGTATTCTGGCAGAATGGCGGAGTTGATGGCCACAACCGCCCCATTGACGTCGAGCACCGGTCCGCCCGAACCGCCACGGGTCGTCTCGGCATCATAGACAATCGCTTCATGGGACACCCGCCCCACGATGCCGCGACTCGCGAGCGGTACGATGCGCCCAGCGGCTGCGAGTCGTTTAGCGATCTCCCAAAAATCAGTCACCCCATCTTGTTGGAGCTTCTTGATAAAATCAGGTCCCGTCTGTGCCAGCATGGACCGCATTCCGGTTGGATAGCCGATTAGGACCACCTCTTCGCCTGGCTCGGGTAGCCTCTCGGCCAATCGCAATCCGACAACATCTGTAAATGGCTTTTCCGAGCGTAGGACTGCCAAGTCAGCTACATCGCTCGCCCGTATCAAGGCCACATCGATCGCTTCCGCCATATCCGTAAAATAGGCTAAGAGCTTAAGCGGCACCGGTTCGAGCGCCCCACCAGACAATGCCATTACAGTGTCATCATATAACCAAGGTTGGCCAAGGTGCTTGCTGGTGACGATGATGCCGTCATCGCCGAGAACGAAGCCAGTCCCAGTAAACTGGCGTTCGGCCACCGGGCCCTTGCCTTCGAAAGTCAACAGCGGCTGACCCTTTGGAAGAGCAATCCGCGTCCCATCCGGACCGACCGCGTGGCGCAGCATACGGCCAGTCGACTTTTCTCGAAATCCATACGCCCCTTGCAAGAATAAGATCGACGATCGTGACTCAGCGATCACACGCGCGGTCGCCATTGAAAGTTTCTCCAGCCTTGAAAGACGCTCGGATGTTGTCGCCATCCGACCAGCTAAATCCTTACGCAACTGGACCAAGTCCGCGGGAGTCAAAGCCTCTTTTCTGACCTGGGCGAGCAGTCGCGAAAAGCTTTCCAGTTGTGTAGCGCCCGTTTCGATCTGCTGGTGCAATAGTAGGGCGATACGGCTCTGCTGATAGGCGATCATCCCCAACCCAATTAAAGCGACAGTCACGCCAATTCGGAACAGAAGTGTCGTTTCACGTATCAGGCGCCGCACGACCTGCATCGCGGCTTCGGCAAATCGCCTGCCTGGCGATCCCCGGCTGGAGCGCACGTACGCTACAGCATCGCTGAAGATGTCGGCGACGCTTACTTGTCGAGGCTGGCCATTTCGATAGAGGTACACCCGCGACATAGGCCCTAGGTCGCCGAACTCGATCGTGTCGCGGTGTTCGAGTCTCCGGGATTTAGCCGGACGCCCGTTCACCCACATCTGACGTCCACCCACAGCCTCTATCTCATATGTGCCGTCTGATCGGTGAAGGCGCGCAACCAGCTCCCCTTCAGACTCTCCTGGCATTTCGCTTGACACGTGGAAGAGGCGGCCATGGCGGAGCGTGACGTAGAGCTTCCGCTCTCCCACCCAAGTTGCAGTTCCTCTCGATGGTCCGGTGAGGTGCTCTAAGACTGCCACAGGAGCGGCGATTAACTCGCGTCCTTTTTGCTGCATCATGTTTGGGCCGTCGTCGAAATTTTGAATTGCGCCAAGAGCCTGCCGATGAAACCGGCTCATCGTCAAAATTGAGGTTACACTTCTTCAGAAGGCGGCGAAACCAATCTAAAACAGATCATGGACGGAGCGCCCGCGGCGAAGTCGGAACCTCTGCCAAGCCAGTAGCAATTTGGGCCGCAAACGCTAAGCGCAGGATTTTTTCTGAAGATTGACCGAAGGGGCAGTCGTCGTCGGTCGGAGTGCTGCACCGCGAAAAGTCGCCGCCGTTATAGACTGAGTGCCGCTCGGGGTCATGAGCGTTAGGGCTCCAGGCGCCCGGTTTCTCGTGAACGGTGACGATTCTATTTTTCACTGGATTGCCTACGTCTAATCGTGAGCTCGCTCTCCGTTTTATTCTTTGGCGCAATGCTCGAGGGCACTGTGCTGACTCAAAGTCGCTCCGATCTGCTGGTCCTCATCGCCTCAAGAAGTAGGGTGGCGACGTAAGCTGAATGATTAGACGCAGACGAACTATGCGGTGATTTCAAATCGCTCCCACACGGTAAAGCCACATGCGTAATCGAGTCGACAGCCAGCGGATGAACTCGGCGTTCCCGCGCCGATGCGGATTTATTTTGGCGATCGCGGTATCGAGGCTATTTGGATCGCGTAAGCGACGTACTCGTGTGTTGTGAGCAATACTACCCGGCCCTTCAGCTGAGCTCGAAAATTCTAGTGTGCAATCTCATGCACCGCGAGACTCGTGTAAAATTCCTCAAACTGCAAGGCGGCATATGCAGGGTTTGCTTTAGCCAAAGGTCGGCACGCCTTCGTGTTCACAAGCTGAATCGTGTTTTTGCCTTGGCATCGAAGCTCCCAAACGCATCTACACCGGAGACCTTGGGTTGGCGTGCTTGTGACCTTTACGCGAATAGTCGATAAGCCCTCCAACCCACGTTGCCTAAAGACCTTGATCGCTCGTTGGGCCGCATCGCAAATAAGTCGAACATCTCCTCCGAAAGCGTTGGCAACTACCGACACTTGCCGCGGGGATCCAGCTTCTACAGACTGTTCGGTCGTCGGCTGCAGCCGAGGATCGTCCGCAACTGCGGGCTAAATTACCCACGGCAGGATGGTCAAAAATTCCACGTTGTAAATTCGCACAGGCTTCTTGCCTAATAAGCCTTCGAGACCGTGAAGCTGATAAACTCAATCTGTTTGTTTTGTTGACAGATACTCGATCAAAGCAAGGATCCGAGCCCTGGAGTAGTCCCGAATATCCTCGTCCGAGGAGAAGCCCGAATCTTCATCATCTTGAACCCTAGCTCGGAACCTGCCCCCCCAAACGGGCATGTCGCGCGGTCCGTGGATGCGGACATTTTCGCTACCTTCTACGATATTGTAGACCCGGTTCACGGGGAAAATACCACCATTGTTCTTTTGCAAGACGGTGAGGTCTGATGGCGACTTAGTAAGGTATCCGGCGAGTGGCCCATCTCCTTTTCCGGAGGCTCCATGGCATTGAACGCAACTATTCTGGTATTCAAACTCGCCGAGGCTGATGGCGCTCGCATCGAAAGAGGTGAGACCAACTACTGAAACTGCAATGAATGCAGTGAGGGTCCTCGTTAACATGATTTGGTACTCCACTAACTGAGTGTCTACCAAGACAGCGCGAGAAAGCAGCTAAAGGCTCTGCCGATTATCGCGCTCGGGTGCGGCTAAAGTCCAAGATGCCTAAAGTGGAAGCGTGAAGCCTTGATATCTATCAACCGAAAGCTCTC
>CAXXFS010000011.1:0-273276 GCA_963669235.2 uncultured Filomicrobium sp. | reverse complement strand
GTTTTTGTGGCTCACGGCTACGGCCAAACAGCAAAGGCGGTCCTCGGCCTGTTAGTCGTGGCGGTTGCTTCTGTGGGGGTGCTACACCCTCTGGGGGTTTCGCTTTACAAGTTGCATGTAAAGAGCATGGTGATGAGCCTCGTGATGTCATCAAGAAGGGAACTGCCGAAGCTATATGATGAGAATGCGCGCGTTGAATCGGTCAATGTCCGATTCAATGGTGACGTCGTTCAAGTCAACATCGACGTACTCGAAGCCGAGGGTGAAGCTGCCAAGATGCAGGACAAGTTGGATAACTTTCAACGATCGCTAGCTGCTCTGCTGAAGCGACCCGTTGAGCTTGATGTTGATCTCATTGCGGTGCCGATACTGCACTTCTCGGCGGGACAGGATGGACCAGTTGGCACAACCAAAATGTCGGACGTAATGGCTCCTCATGAGCCTGGATCAGGATGCCATTCGCAATGAGGAGCTATCTCGTGCACCTGTAACAATGCAGGAGGAGGGGAAATGATCCTCTACACGCTATCTATGGTCAAAGATTCAAAAGAGATCTTCAGCCAGGACCTCGCCATCGAGGAGGGCATCTCTTTCGAAGATCAGGTAAAAGACGCCTTTGAGAACTTCCGTAATCAGAGCAACTTCAGCCTCATGGAAGAGCTCACTTTGTTGGATGAAGGTGTCGACATCACGATTCACCGCAAGAGACCCGATGATAGCTGACCGTCGTTGGATCGCACGGCATCCCAATCGGGCCCGCGAAAGGTTTGCTCGTGAGGCGGCAACGGCTCACTGCACAACGATTAAAGGAAGTGGGCTGCGGGAAGAACGTTAGCTTATGGCACTAGCGCGATGGCTCTTGCAGGCGCGCCGGAGCCGTTGGTGATCTTCATGGGAAGAATGATGGCCCAGGCTCCCGTGGCAGGCAGCTGATCGATGTTGGTTGCATTCTCCAAACCCACGACATTGGCCGCTCCCGCGATGCGGTGGACGAGAAAATTCTTCGATTGTCCGCTGTCGATGCTGGCGGTGTCGACGCCAAGGATCGCGACGCCACGTTCGATGAGCATCTTGGCGGCCTCGGCTCCATATGAGGGAAAGTGGAGATTACTGGCATCGCCTGGCGCGTCATCGCCGAGGTAGGCGCGTTTGTTGGGCCACCGGCTGCTCCAGCCCGTTCTCAGAAGAACAACAGCTCCCGAAGGTATCTTTCCGTGTGCTTGCTCCCAATTGGCTACATCGTCTGCACTCAAGGTGTAGTCGGGGTTTGCCGCGGCCTTCCCCGACACGTCGATGACGACGGCGGGCCCACTGAGGCGGTTAATTGGAATGGCCGCCGTTGTCTGTCCCTTGCGGGCGAAATGAAACGGCGCATCGATATGGGTACCACCGTGCTCGGGGGAACAAAACCTGTATGAGGCGTAAAAGAAGCCCCGATCGGTCAGTCCCTTGTGCTGCTCGGTCAGCTCAAACGTTTTCTTTTCTGTCGGCCAATAGATGGTGTTGTCATCAATGTCGTGGGTCAGATCAATGATTTTGGCCTTGCTGACGTCAATCGCAATGCGCCGTCGGCATCAACGATGGCACGAGTAAATTGGCGGCTAAGATTGAGCACGCATAAATCGAGCTACGTAGGACAGGCATGGCGACCTCGTTGAGGTGTGTAGGAACTGAACTCACCTATGCTCTTCGAGGCCTGTCCTCGTTGCAAGCGGGAAAACCTGTCAACGGTGACGTGTCATCAGCGCTATTATGGCTTGGCCTCCAAGAAATAATATAAGGAAAGCGTAAATATGGGCCCAACTCGATAGGTCTGGGACCAGTCTGTCTGGGAGCATGTCCCAAGAGTATGGCTCATGGCCGTATTTCGCCCGATAGGCATCTAGATGGAACTGGTGGTACAGGTGGTTGATCCAGTCAGCACCGTAGAACAGAAACCACAAAGCAAACGTCGCGGCGATCGCAACGACATACGCGAGCATGTGGTTTTTTGTTTTTTGTGCCTTTGCTTTTTCCGTATCACTTTTTCGCTTGCTGGCTGGCACCCAATGGAAAGAAACCTTTTTCGCCAGAGCTTCTCGGGAAGATTAGATCAAACATCGCTCATCTCCTTTTTTAGAGACGTTCTTGCGGGCGATTCAATATGATAGTCAGCATTGAACTTGGTTTGGTGCGTGGTCTCAAAAGATAGAAAAATTGGCCAGCCGCCGGCCTCCAGATATTGCTAGAGATGAAGTGGCGCATCGACGATCGTTGCAGGGCCGCGTCGGCTAACAATGACCCGCGAAGCCGGGGCATTCATCTGTTCGACCAACTGGCTGAAGCTGACCAAAGGCAGACCGATTGTCAATGCATTAGGACGCCAGCCTACTTGCTCAATCTCCGGTTGGTCTGCTTATGGATCGCAGGCACGCCGTCAGCAACTGAACGCCATGAGCAGGCCAATAGCTTCTTCTGGCACACATGCGGATTGGCTCCGCGAGTATGCCTATATCCGCGCCCGCTGTGGGCCAAGCGCCCGGTCAGCAATGACAGTTTACCTTCCGCATCTGTGAGGGCAAGGGTCGAGGTTCTAGTTGCGGGTATTGATCATCAAAATGCGGGGAGTTCATCGCTCGCCATTGGTTGTTCTTCGAGATAATCGAGTCGGACTGTGCATTTGGCGGCGCCCCCCTAAAAACGAGTGGCGCTAATTGTAAGTGCTCAAGAGCCGGGGACTTTGTTGAGGCCAGTTGGAAAAGCGCCAGGATGGCGTTCGCCATGAATCTATGCTGACAAGAACTTGTAACGAATGCCACCACAGATGGGCTGTATTTCGGAATCGTCCCACTTAAAATTTGGCGGTGCCGAAACTGCCGAGTGAAGAGCAGTGGCGGGCTTTCCTTTAAAGTCAGAGTTCAAGTGTTCTCCCTAGATCATTAAGGACTTGGTCACTGCCCAGTCGAAGTGACGACCATGGACGTGACTGTTGGTTGTGTTTGAGAATGACGTTGGAGCCAGAGGTTCTCCGCTGAAGTACCCTCAAAGGGTGACAAGCGCTAAGCTCCTACTTGTTGCGTTAATAGCTTTTGCTTCGTGTTTGGAGCTTGCGTTCCAATTCCTCGATCCTGGACATCAATTCGAGGGCAAGAGCCACCCCTGGGGCATTCAACTTGAGGTCCCTCTCAAGCCGCCAGGCTTTTTGAATCCTTACCATGCTGACCTCGGAAAAGCGCCAAAGGGTTGCGTCGGCACCTTGGACTTCAATCATCCCCTCCTCGACGTAGGTTCTGACTGTCAGCTCTGACAATCCACAGACCCTGCAAAGTTCATCTAGGGTCAATACAGGTTCATCACCGAGAATTTCAGCAGTCATGGCATTGCTCCTGGACTAAGTACTGGCGCGAGCCTCGTTCATTTTCTGAGCGGCGCGCATAAGGTTTTCTCGCGGGTCGAAATCAAGCTCCTTTGCCATGGTTGCGTAGAGCTCCTTCGCCTTTTCTGTGTCGGCCGGGGGCAGAGCGATCTGCAAAGTGACGTAGAGATCACCAGGTGGTTTCGCAGGCAGACCGCGTCCCTTCAGCCGAAGCTTACGGCCCTGTTGGGAAGGTGCGGGAATCTTCAGCTCCACAATCCCGCCAGGGGTCGGAACCTTGACCTTGCCACCGAGCGCCGCCTCCCACGGTTTAACCGGAAGGTCGAGTTCTAGATCAACACCGTCCACCCGAAACAGCGGGTGCGGTTTGAAGGCAATCTCGATGTACAGATCTCCTGCGCCACCTTCACCGAGGCCTGGTGCTCCCTCCCTGACCCTTTAGGCGAATGTGCTGACCATCTTTGACGCCTTTCGGGATGGTGACCTCAAGCTTGCGTTCCTTTACGACCAGATGTCCATCGATAGAAATCTCCGGCATCTTAAGCCCGATTGTTCGCGTTGCCCCGTGGATTGAATCCTCCAGATCAATAACAACTTTGGTGTGGTGGTCCTCGCCCTTGGCATGAAAGCGTGCTCTGGCCTGTTCGGCGCGTTGTTGCTGATAACGCTGCCCGTAGAGGGACTCAAAGAAATCTGAGAAGGCCTGCTCATTAGTCTGCTCGTGAGCAGGACCACCTGAGAATTCAAATCCAGCGTCCCAGTTCGGTGGCGGCTGAAAGTCCTGCCCGGGCTCGTAGGCCTGCCCCAATTGGTCGTAGGCAGCGCGTTTTTCGGGGTCGCTTAGAACTTCGTTGGCCTCGCTGACATCCTTGAACTTCGTTTCAGCACCCTCCTCTTTGTTGATGTCTGGATGATATTTGCGGGCAAGTTTGCGGTAGGCGCGTTTGATTTCATCCTGCGTCGCCGACTTTTCGACACCCAGAAGCGAATAGTAGTCTTTGTATTCCATGACGTCGCGGTTCCTAGCACTGCTCCTGGGGATCGCTTTTTGATCGCAGGGGCCCGTTCAAATGGCCTTAGTCCGTTGAGAGACCAGGTTTAACGTTAACAACATGTGTGGACGGGAGCCAGACTGTAGCCGGAGAGAGCGGCTGAAGGCAAAATTCTCCCCCCCCCCCCATCGCAGCAGTTCCGGACCTGGCGATTTTGGCCGCATTGCCTTTGGGCTCGTAAGGGCCGATGTTGTAGTCTAGTTTTCGGGCCCCAGTGTGCTGAGGGAAGCTTGGGTGACCGAGGCTGGCACTTGGAGCAAAGAAACATGATCAAACCGATTAACGATAAAGCAGAAGTCTTCGTGGATTTCCCAGGCAAGACCTACATGGGATCATTCACGCGCCATAGCGGCTTCGATGTCAGTGCCGACAAGGAGGGTGTGCATATCCAGCTTGAGCATCGAATTGGTGAGCATCGACGCGTTGGACTGCACATCCACTACCGGCCTGTTGGCGGACCTCCTTAAAGAAATTGGTGAAGCACTTCAAACCGCGGACCCATTGGACAATACTCAGCGAAAGTTTCTTCTGTCGTCAGCGGAAGCCTTGCAGCAAGCACTGGAAAGCTTGCAGGATCGCGACACGCCACCGACACCTTAGAGGCGAGTATGTTCGGGTACAGGGACGTAGGTAGGATCTTAAAGAACAGGTAGGAACGTAAAGAGATGACCGATCTGAAGGAGCGCGAGCAGCAACTCCTCACACGACTGCAGGAACTTGACGGCAGGCTTCACCGTATCGAGGCGCATTTGGAAAAGACGCCAGATCCTGACTCCGAGGAACGCGCCGTTGAATCAGAGATGGATGAGGTGCTGGAGGGGCTCGGGAATTCGGGGCTAACAGAAATACAAATGATCCAAGCTGCGCTTAAGCGGATAAAGGACGGGAGCTATGGCGTTTGCACGCGTTGTGGAAATGACATTTCCGAGGAACGCCTGAATGTCCTTCCCCACACGCCATTATGCCGGACTTGCGCGAGCGAACTTGCTAAGCAGTCATAGAATCTATTGATCTTAACGTCGATCTCGTGGACCGTTGCATTTTGCGTTGGCAACTGCCTTCGTGGTTAGAAATCCTGCAGCGGAGGTCAGCGGTTGGCGGAATCCATTGCTCCGAGGTTTAGACAGAACGCGCCGCAACTCACGTTCCGTGCGGTCTGTAGCGGCATGCTCATCGGTGCGTTGCTCACAACCTTGCAATGTTTATAGCGGGCTCAAGATCGGCTGGACATTCAACATGTCCGTCGCCTCAGGACTGATTGGCTTTGCTCTTTGGACCACAGCCCAGAAGACGATCGGGACAGCTGAATATGGGCTTCTGGAAAACAACATCAACCAAACAACCGCTTCGTCGGCGGCTTCGATAGTCTCTGCTGGGCTTGTTGCTCCGATACCGGCGTTGACCATTCTTACAGGACAGACGCTTCCACTCTCGGTCTTGGTAATCTGGATGTTTGTCGTAAGCGCGCTGGGCGTTGTCGTGGCCGCGGGAATGCGCAATCAACTGCTGTTCCGCGAAAACCTCCCATTTCCTTCCGGCGTCGTGACAGCCGAAACAATGCGAGAAATTCATGACGGAGGACCCGAAGCTCACGCACGGTTGCGGCTTTTGACATTGGCTGGCGCTTTGAGTGCGGCAATCAAGTTCTTGGTCTCTGGGCTCGGTATTGCGAAGATGAGCCTTCCCATCAAGTTTACCCTTGGTTCTCCAGGCGGAGGTGCCGCGCCAATTGGCGTAAGCGGGATGAACCTAGGGTTCGCGCTCGATCCATCCTTGCTCATGATCGGTTTTGGCGCGATCTCGGGTTTGAGGATTGGTGCTTCGGTCCTGCTCGGCGCGGTTGTCGGTTGGGGCCTGCTTGCGCCGATTGCGTTGCAAAGCGACTGGGTCGAACCCGGCCTCGGCGATCCTAAGACGGTCTGGTTTGGAGAGCTCATCGGGTGGCTACTCTGGCCTGGCGTGGCTCTGATGGTGACGTCGTCGCTAACGTCATTTGCGATCTCGACGATCCGGCTCGCATTACAACGGCGTGAGAAACGACCGCCGGACCCGCGGATGGTCATGGCCGGAACAATTGATCACCGCAAACTCATTCCGGCTTTCGTGGTTGTCCTCATCATGTGTGTGATTGCACAGACAAGCATCTTTGGGATTGGTCTGTTTGAGGCCTCCATGGCTGTGCTGCTGAGTTATGTTCTTGCGATCGTGTCTGCACGCGTATCCGGTGAGACAGCCATTACGCCAATCGGCGCACTGGGCAAGATCACACAGTTCACCTTTGCGGCTATTTCCCCCAGCAATGTCACCGCGAACCTTATGACGGCGAACGTGACCGGCGGCGCGGCAGGTCAATGCGCAGATTTGATGCATGATTTGCGGACCGGTCAAATGATTGGCGCAAACCCAAGTTTCCAAATCATCGCACAGGTCTTCGGTGTTCTGACTGGCTCGCTCGTCGCGGCCATCACTTACCTTTCGCTGATCCCCAGCCCCCAGACGCAGTTATTGACGCCGGAGTGGCCCGCACCGGCGGTTGCCACGTGGAAAGCGGTTGCCGAAGTGATAAGCGTCGGCATCGATGCCCTGCCGCCCGCCAGTCTACCTGCGATCTACATAGCAACACTCATTGGCGTCGGGCTGGCGCTTATCGAGAGCGTTGCCCGGCCGGGGGTGCGTCGTTTTATTCCAAGCGGCTCGGCGGTAGGACTTGGATTTGTGATTCCAGCCTGGAACTCCATCTCGCTGTTCGTGGGTGCTGTCCTTGCGATGCTGATCGGACATTTCTTTCCAGAATGGGCCAAGCGCCGGCTAATCGTCGTTGTTGCAGGGTTGATCGTCGGGGAGAGCCTTGCTGGCGTCGTGAGTGCCATAGGTGGCGTTCTTGGGTGATGACGCAGCTGGATGATTATCGGACTGTGTGATCTGGCGCTGTTAACCTCGCTCAATTCGCCCTTTCCGCAGCAGTTCCCCTAATATCGGGTGCCTGCCTCCTCATGATTGATATCAATGCGACGGCGTGTATGAGCTGACTTCATCCCAGTTGCGGAGGCATCCGCCCATTGACGAGTCAAGCGGCCCTGGCAGGCCTTGCAGCTTTTTGTTCACGGCGCAATGGCATGGCGTTCGACTCGGCACTGGTGCTGACAACGCTAATGACGCTGATGTGATCGACGTGAAAGATGAAACCAAATTGATAGAGGTGCAGATCGAGCGGATCGGCAATCTATTCAGTTCGCTTGACCCGTCACCGTTTGGTTCGCGCGATCTCAATGATGATGCTGAGGAGTTCATTGTCGGCTGGGCCAGGGAACTGCCACAGCCGCGCGCCGATCGCGATCTTGCTTCATCTACCGTCCGTCGAAGCTGTCCGGGCCGACGAGATCGGGCTTGACGAATCTGTGCTTCACTATTTCGAGACCCGGGCTGAAAAATACGATCGAGACCTTAGGGAACACTTCTTCAATAGTTGGCGCTACCTATCCATCGGGGTGCCGCTCCTTACGGTATGTCTTGTCGCGAGCCAGTTTGCTGCGGATGTCAAACCAGAAGCGCTCAGCCGCCTCATCAGGGAAAGTCTCATCATTGTAGGCTGGGTAGCGAACTGGAAGCCCATCGACGCATTTCTATTTGGCTGGTGGCCCATAGTCAGGACCCGAAACCTGTATCGAAGGTTATCTGACGCGCGTGTGGAGATCGTTGCCAGTTGAGGTGCTGAGTCCAGCTTGCGGGTTTAAGGAACCAGCACGGCTGCCCCGGTCAAACGACCTTCCCTCAGGCGCTTGAGCGCGTCGTTGGCCTCCGTCAACGGAATTCTCTCGACGGTGGTTTCAATCTGAAAACTTGAGGCAAGGTCCATAAACTCTACAGCGTCCCGCCGTGTCAGATTTGCGACCGAGCGAATGACCCGTTCACCCCACAGAATGGCATATGGCATCGCGGGTATGTCCGTCATGTGGATACCGCCAAGGACAACCGTTCCGCCTTTTTGCGTTGCGTGGAGGGCTCGCGGAACGAGGTCTCCCACTGGTGCGAAAATAATCGCTGCTTCAAGTTGTTCTGGTGGTCTTTCATCAGAGCTGCCGGCCCAAACGCAGCCTTTTGCAGCGCAAATTCCTGAGCGGCTTTGTCCCCGCGACGCGTGAATGCAAAGACCTTACGTCCCTGGTGATTAGCAATCTGAGCGACGATATGCGCGGCCGCGCCGAAGCCATATATTCCAAGGTGTTCCGCGTCCCCTGCGTTGCCTTCAGGGATCGGTAACCGATTAGCCCAGCGCAGAGTAATGGTGCGGCGTGGACGTCGTCGTAATTGTCTGGAATTGCGAAAGCAATAGTCAGCATCAGCGATGCAATGCGTCGCGAAGCCTCCATCGATTTGGTAACCCGTGAAGCTGGCGGAATCACACAGGTTCTCGCGGCCGGAATGGCAGAATGCACAAGTGCCGCAGGTGTGGCCGAGCCACGGAATACCGACCCTGATCACCTATCCTTAAAGTTCTCAACGCCTGGGCCCCCTTGAGACGATTCTACCAACGATCTCATGTCCTGGGATGATCGGTAGCTTCGGCTCGGTCAGATCACCGTCTACAACATGCAGGTCGGTTCGGCAAACCGCACAGGCGCTTACCGACACGAGCACCTGGCCCGGAAGCCGGCGCTGGCGTGACGCGGTCCACCAATTGAAGCGGTCGACCGGCCGCCTGTGAGGACCATGGCCTTCATTTGCGCGTCAGAAGCAGATGGCGGTTTTTGGGCACGCAGCTCTTCTGCCCGGTCATCTGGTTGAAGCAACATTTCTGGCTCAGCTTGCACCTGAAAGTGACCGTCGTTCCTTGGATGGCTGTTTGCCTTGCAGAGGTTGTGTGTGTACCTCTTTTGCAGCCATCGCAGAGTGCGACGCGGAAGGCCGCCAGTGCGAGAACTGCGGTGAATGCAAGCAATCGGAACATGGGACGCCTCGATGAAATAGAGTTGGTTTAGATTGGCGGGCCTTTATGCCACTTGTGGTGCTAGATAGTGTTTCCCCAATTAAACAAGGTATCGAACGACAAACAGGCTCGACAAGCGCTGTCATAGCTGACGTGGCGCAATTCCGGTTCGGTTCGGCTCGTTGGAGCCAACCAGGTAGCGACGGGCTCCTCGGCCCGAGGGTGGGTGTGAGAAGTCGCGCTGTTTGAATTCGTACTGCTCTAGCGAAAAGGCAAATCCTCAATCCATTATCAACGGCCCGGCGCCGCTTTGGCTCTTCACAAGGAGTTGGCGTAGCGTTTGCGTTCTGGCTGACGTAGTCGCTCTTCTTCGCTCTTTATCCGGGAGGCGCTATTTGCGGACTGCGTCCTCAGCAACTTCAGGCTGCGGATATCGATGCAATTCGGACTAAGAAGATGCAAATGCAGATTTTCGAGCTTGCTGGTGGTACTCGGCCTGTTCATCGTTGGGATGATTATTCTAACCGACGGATTGCGCGGGCTGTCGGGTGAGGCATTGCGGCGGTTCCTAGCCGAATCCACCCAGACACCGTTTAGAGGGGCAATCGCCGGGGCAATTACGACCGCCGCCATTCAGTCCTCAAGCGCGACAACGGTCATCACAATTGGTTTTGTGAGCGCTGGCCTGCTGACCTTTTCGCAGGCTCTGGGGATTATCTTTGGCGCCAATATTGGAACGACGTTGACCGGCTGGCTGGTGGCAATCGTTGGGTTCAAGCTGAAACTTGGAACGGTCATACTTGCCGCTCATCCCTTTGGGAGCCATGCTGAAACTGTTTGGCCGTGGCCGCCTTCAGAGCTTTCGGCTGGGCCCTTGTTGGATTCAGCCTGTTAATCGTCGGCATCGAGATCATGAAACAAGGCATGGTCTTTTTTGAAGGCGTGATAACGCCGGAAGACTTCCCTGAAGATACGCTCTTAGGCCGTCTCCAACTTGTGATGTTGGGCGCAGCAATCACTATTATCACTCAGTCGTCAAGCGCTGGAGTGTCGCAACCGCATTGGTCGCATTAAGCGCTGGTATTATTTCGTTCCCTCAAGCAGCAGCGCTGGTTATTGGAATGGACGTTGGGACAACGTTCAAAGCAGCATTGGCAACGCTTGGGGGATCAACGGCGACGCGGCGGACTGGCTATGCGCACGTGATATACAATATCCTCACGGGGATATTGGCGTTCGTTTTGCTGGGACCCTATTCCGCCGTTGTGACCCCTCTCCTTGCGGGAGGAGATGTATCGAATGCGCAAATTGCACTTGTTGCGTTCCACACCATTTTCAACACGCTGGGCGTGTTGTTGGTACTTCCATTTACACAGGCAGTTTGCATGGCTGATGCAAAAGCTCGTTCCGGAGACGGGAGTGCCCCTGCTGCGACGGCTCGACGAGAGTTTGCTGTCTGAACCAGGCAGCGCCGTCTGATGCTGCCTCGGCAACTGTTCGGGACACCTTTCAGAAACTCTCGGGCGTGCTTAGCAGACCTGCAATTGGACGCAAACCAGCGGAGCACCGGTGCACTCCATCCAGACTTAGACTGCGATTGACGAGGCCCTCGCTGCGACACGCAACTACCTCGAGCAGGTCCGCACCGAACCTAATGCATGGCACGATCCACACGCAGCACGTTGCGACGGTACACGCACTTGATCACCTGTTCCGGCTCGCGCGTCGGTGCCGCCAGGAGCGGCGGCTAGAGATTGTGCGGACCCGATCAACAACTGCGCCCGTTGTCAGAGTTGCTGCAAAAGGAGGCTTTGCAGCTTCGTGCTCCAGTTTGACTTTGGCCCGGCCGCCGAAAGACTGGACGATTTGCTGAAGACTTTGCGCGAAGAACGGCGTCGTTACAGAACTGATACGATCGCGGCGGCGTCGTTGCAGTCCGGCGTGACGACAACAACTTTGGAGCGGCTGGATAGTATGCGGTGGCTGCACCGAGTTGCATATCATCTCTGGCGCGTCTGCTACCCACCTGCATACGATCGAAGCAGCCGACGTACTTTCCGACACCCGAGGCTGAAATGGATTTCGAGCTTTGGGAGGAATGAAGTGAGCAAAAGACGGCGCGGGTCCGGTCTACAACAGAGATTGACCGCTGCGGCGCTGTTCGGCTCCAATTGGATCTATGTCCCGAGCTCGTGGCGGTAAGCCAACAAAGCACAGCAAGCTTAGTCCTGAGGCCGCTGTCGATCAGCTCGAAGAGCGCTATCAGATTGCGGCGGCAGCTCTCGAAAGAGCCTTTGACTCGTACTTGCACCGGTCCAAGCCGCCGTCGGCCAAAGAGCGCTCGGCGTTTCGGTACCCGCTCCTGCGTGTCTTGTACAATGACGTTCCCGAGCCGCCACCAATGAGCAGGCGGGCCTTCGCGAAACTGCAGCGTCCGGGGGTTTATGAAACGACCATCACCCATCCGGGCTATTTTCGTGACTACCTGTTGGAGCAGCTCCGGCCTTTGGTGTCCGAATACGGCGCTGAAATCGAGGTGGCGGAGAGCGATCAGGAGATTCCCTACCCTTACGTTTTAGAACGCACTCACGAGGTCACGGAGGCCGGCGTCAACGCCGGCGAGCTTGCCCGTCATTTTCCAACGCCAAACCTTGCTCTGGTTGGGGACCAGATCGCCGACGGGCTTGTGAGCTCTGAACCGGGCGCTTCGTATCCTCTTGCGCTTTTTGATGCTGTGCGCGTCGATTTTTCACTACGGCGACTGGTTCACTATACCGGTAGCGACTGGCGGAATACGCAGCGATGGCTGTTGCTCACCAACTATCACCGGTACGTCGATCAGTTCGTCCGACTAGCAGTCGAGCAGCTTCAAGGCGGCGGGGCATTCGAGCAGCTTGTACTTCCTGACAACATAAAGATTGACCGCGGCACACCGACGGCGGAGGCGGAGGAGCGCATCGCCGCATCGCAGTGGCAGAAGTATCAGATGCCCGCCTATCACCTTGTTGGGGCGCGTGGCGAAGGCGTGACGCTCGTGAACATCGGGGTCGGCCCGTCCAATGCAAAAAACATCACGGATCACTTGGCGGTTTTGCGCCCCCATTGCTGGTTGATGGTCGGCCACTGTGGCGGACTACGCGAAAGCCAGTCGATTGGGGACTACGTCCTTGCCCACGCTTATCTGCGCCAGGACCGAATTCTGGACGCCTTGGTTCCGCCCGAGGTTCCCATTCCTGCACTGGCTGAAATCCAGGTCGCACTGCAGGATGCAGCAGCCAAAGTGACCGGCCAGCATGGCGATACACTGAAGCAGCGTTTGCGCACCGGCACGGTAGTGACAAATGACGATCGAAATTGGGAGCTTCGGTTTGCCCAGCAACGGCGCCTCATCAATATCTCGCGCGCGATTGCCGTGGACATGGAAAGCGGCACGATCGCAGCGCAAGGGTTTCGGCTGCGCGTGCCTTACGGAACGCTGCTGTGCGTTTCAGACAAGCCACTGCATGGCGAGATAAAGCTGCCTGGTGCTGCTAATGCGTTTTATGAGACTGCCGTTGCTCAGCATCTTGAGATTGGTCTGGAGGCGATTGGGTTGCTCAAGACGCGACTTGATACGCTACACTCGCGCAAATTGCGATCCTTTGAAGAGCCGCCATTTCGCTGATTGCGGGCGAGAGGGAACACTGCCCCTCTCTCCGACGGGGATCGAGTGCGACTGGCGTGAGCGGCCAGCCTAGACCACCGCTAGGCTTCCGCCAGAAGTTTCTTCTTAGTTCCGAGATGCTGCCAGATGGTCACTCCAATCACGAGCGTTGTCAGGCACCAGAATACCCAGCAGATCGGCGACGAGAAGAATATCCCCATGCTGCCTTTTGATATCAGCAACGACTGGCGGAAGTTATCCTCCAGCATTGGTCCGAGGATGAAGGCAATCAGGAACGGTGCGGCCGGTATCTCGAGTTTGAGCATCGCAAAGCCGACCATCCCCATGATCATCATGACCATGACATCGAAGGTCGAGTTATTGACGGCGTAAGCGCCAAATACGCACAGCACAAACACGATCGGAAACAATATCCGGTGAGGGATGTCTGCAATCTTGCTGATCAGCCGAATTGAGACTTTGCCAACGAGGAGCAGGTACAGCGAGCTCAACATAATTCCGATGAACAGCGCATAGATGAGATCAATGTTCTCCTGGAACATCAGTGGTCCAGGCCGAAGCCCATGGATCATGAACGCTCCAAGTATGATCGCGGTTATGATGTCGCCTGGAATGCCAAGCGCCAGCAGCGGAATTAGTGTGGCGCCAGCGACCCCGTTGTTACCTGCCTCGGCTGCGGCAACGCCTTCAATTTCGCCCTTGCCAAAGTTGTCTTTGTTTTTTGAATTGCGACGTGCTTCCGAGTAGGACAAGAAGGCCGAAGGCGCCCCTCCGATGCCTGGAATTGCACCCAGGATCACACCAATGACGCTGCCACGTATGATTGTTCTGAAACTCTTCTTGAAATCGGCGAACGTCGCTCCCAAGCCTGCAAGCGGGCTGTGGTCGTGGGGGGCTTGCTTGCGTATATAGAAGTTGATGATCTCCGGCAGGGCGAACAGGCCAATCAGGACAGGAATAAACGACAGGCCGTTCATCAGATTGAACTCGCCAAAGACGAAGCGATTTGTGCCGTAGATTAGGTCGAGGCCTACGGTTGCGAGCAACAGGCCCAGGCAAGCCGAGCCGAAGCCCTTCAGCAGCTGATCTCCCGAGACACCCGAAATAATGGTGAGCGCGAATAGGATGAGGGTGAAAACCTCAGCGGGGCCGAATTGCAGTGCAAAGCTTGCGAGAATACCAGCGAACAGGATTAACGAGATATTCGAAATGAAGTCAGCTACGCATGAGGCGTAAAGCGCGATATCAAGAGCGCGTCGCGCTTCGCCACGCTTGGCCATGGGGTAGCCGTCCAATGCGGTGCATGAGGCGGCTGGTGTTCCAGGGGCGTTGATCAGAATTGCCGTGATCGAGCCACCATAGATGCCACCCTTGTAGACTCCTAGCAGCAGCAGAATGCCAGTCACAGGCGGCATCGAGAAGGTGAAGGGGAGTGTGAGAGCGACAGCCATTGGCGTTGTCATGCCGGGGATCGCACCGACAAATGTGCCGACAACCACACCAATGAATAGGACTAATACGTTGCTCCAGGTCGCAAACAGCGCAAATGCGTTGGCAAGCGTATCCAACATGACTCAAAGCCTCTGCAAATATGGATCAAGAATGCCACCGGGTATCGGAACATTCGCAAGCTTCGTGAAGAAGAGGTAGAGGAAGATGGGCAGGAGTATCGCAACGGCGCCGATAACAATTGGATTGCGTTCGCCAGCCAGCAGCATCAAGACAGCAAGCGCGATTGTCGTCGTCAAAACAAAGCCCGCATGCGGCAAAGCGTATGCGGTGGCGATCAGGATAATAAAGACCCCACAAACCTTAACGGCCGAATTGAGATTGAAAGTTAAGGTAGAGTCTACTTGGGTTTCCCGCCTTAGGGCGCCGATGGCGATGGCCAGTCCGATGATGCTCATCGCAATTGCGACGATGCGTGGGTAATAGGACGGAGACAGAACTGCAAATTTGACCTTCTTTGGCTCAACGACACCAACGGGGATCAAGAAGGTGATGAGCAACACGCCGAGCAACAGGAACACCAGCCCGGCCCATAAATCGCGATTACGAAGCAGCACAACAGCAGTCCTCCCAATTTCGTTTCACGGTTGGTTTGAAAAACTATGCGGCCTTAAGGCTCCCCAGGTTTAGTTCCCCGGTGAATACGTACTCTTGAAGCGCGACGCTGATCGCAGCATTGGCCGATGTAATCGCGCTCCGTTCGACCATGGTGCTGGCATCTTTTTGGCCGACAGCTTCCAATTCCTCGAGCAAACCTTCGAAGTAGTCGGGTTGCCGACCCACCTCGCCCGAAAGAATGATTGTCTTGGGGTTGAACAAGGCAATCACAGCGTCGACACCCACACCGAGACGACGTCCCGCTTCGCGAAACTCCTCGCGTATCGCAGCATCGCCCGCCTCTGCTGCGCGCGCTGCCTCATTTAGGTTCTGAGACTGCTGGGCAAGTGGGATGTAGTTTGTTTCGAGCTTGCCAACGATCGCTCGTCCTGCGGCCGTCGCTTCCAAGCAGCCATGGCGTCCGCATTCACAGGGTGTCTCATCACCTGGAACACGAAAATGGGACAGCGAACCGAAACCACTTGAGCCGGTCGCTATGAAGCGGCCATCGAGATACGCGCTTACGCCGATCCCCAGCGCGACGTTTACGAGGTAGATGTCTGTGGCTTCCGGTCGCTGCTTCAGTTCGGCGCGCAATATTGCACTGGCGCGATGCTCGACGCGCACCGGCAGACCGAGTGCTACTGAAAGCCGCGGACCGACGGGCACGTTGCTCCATCCGAGGGGGTTGGAAGTTATAGCGTCTGCGCTGCCGGCCGGCCTCGCACCTGTGGAAATCGCTGCCGAGACACCGACTCCGAGGAGCCGACTTCGATTGAAATTAGCGTCGTAGATGAGGGCCTTTGCTCGGGCGGCGAGGGCGTCAAGAAACTCCAGCGGTTCGATTGGATCGAGATCGTCACAGGTCTGTGCCGCGACGACCTCGCCCAGCGCATTCGCCAATGTAATGTTGCGGCGGTTGGCGGTAAGCGACACAGCGAGCACAAAGGCTCCGGCCGGGTTTATCGAAAGCAAGTTCTCGCGCCTACCAGCCCGGCCATGAGTCTTCTCACCTTCAGTCTCGATCAAGAGTCCCGCTTCGAGCATCTCTCGCGTGATCCTCGAGATGGCTGCACTGGTAAGCCCTGTCTCATCAGCCATCTGTCCGCGGGTCATCACTACCCGCTGCCCCAGGAGCTTGATTAGACTCTCCCGGTTCATGCGTCGAAGCGCAGCCGTTGACGTCGTTCCGCCGACGTTGCTCTCGATTGTTTTCGTCATTGATTATCCGCAAAATGGTTCTCTTTATGGTCCATTCTATAAAGGTTTTATATTTATTACAATCGGTATTTAATTGTTGCGACCGGGGGTTCAGGATGCTAGTTCTGGGATGGTTGCAGATGCGTTGTTGAGACCCAGGGAGAAGTTAGGTGTATACAAAACTAACAAAATTTATTGCGGCGGCAGCATGCTCGGCTTTTATTGCTGCCCCGGTATTCGCGGCGGACTATCCGAAGCGACCGATCACGTTGGTGGTGCCGTATGGGCCGGGTGGAGCTGCTGATCTTTCGGCCCGGCTAATTGCCGGCACCGCTCCCAACTATCTTGGTCAGCCGATTCTCGCCGTGAACAAGACAGGAGCCGCAGGCGTCATTGGTTCGACGTTTGTGTCTCGCTCGCGACCCGACGGGTACACCCTGCTTTCGGCGCGCGTTGGGAGCCAGATGGGCGTGCCGGCGATGAACAAAACGATTCCCTATAATTGGGACGACTTTTCCTTCATTGGGCTCATCGAGACGAACCCGTTTGTTCTCGTAGTTGCCGGGGACAGCAAGATTAATAATTTTGCTGACTTCAAAGCCAAGGTGGAAGCCAGCGAGGGGCTCACATATGGCTCCGCCGGTGTTGGAACTCTGCTGCACATCGCAACAGCGGTCATGGCCGACAACATGGGGGTCGGTCTCGACAATCTGACCCATGTCCCGTTCAAGGGCGGCGGTAAGGCACGGGCTGCGATCATTGGCGGCAAGGTTGACTTCATGTGGCAGAACCTGTCAGGCGTGATCAACGCCATCAAGGCCGGGCAGTTGAAGGCATTAGCCATCACGACTCCAGAACGGTTCGCGGCTGTCAAAGACATCCCCACTGTTAGAGAGCTCGGCTATCCGGGCATGGAGAAGATTATCGGTTGGTCGGCCATCTATGGTCCCAAGAACCTTCCCAAGCCAATCGTTGATAGATGGGTCGACACGCTTAAGAAGCTTGAGAAGGACAAGGCCTGGAACCGGATGACCAAGGGGCTCGGTAACGTCGTCGACGTGCGTTCTCCGGAAGACACCAAGGCTTTTGTCAAAGCGCAGTATGAGGCATTCGATACGACGCTGAACAAGCTCGGTCTGCGCGTGGAGTAATTCGCTTCAAACGGCGGCGCGATGTGCGCCGCTGATCTTCCCAATTGTACGATCATCTTGTGACGGAGCCAGTGATGCCGTCTGACCAACCGAATTTTCTGTTTATCCAGGCCGACCAGATGGCCGGAGCCGCCATGCCGTTCAGCGGCAATAAAACCGTGAAAGCACCGGCAATGAACCGCCTCGCCCAAGAGGGCGTCGTGTTCGATAACTGTTACTGCAATTTGCCTATGTGCGGACCGTCTCGCGCCTCCATGCATGCTGGCCAATTGCCTTTCGCCATCCAGATGTACGACAACGCAAGCGAGTTCCACTCTGCCATTCCGACTTTCGCACACTATTTGCGATCGCTGGGTTATCGAGTTGAGCTATGCGGAAAGATGCACTTCGTCGGCGCCGATCAGATGCACGGTTACGAGAAACGTCATACCACCGAAATCTATCCTGCGAATTTCGCATGGACGGTGGACTGGTCGAAGGGCCGGGAATACCGGCCAACAAACCTAACCATGGCACCCGTGATCGAAAGTGGTCCATGCATTCGCACACTTCAGATGGACTATGATGACGAAGTTGCTCATCACGGCATGCAGGCTATCTATGACCTAGCCCGCAAGGGCGATGACCGGCCATGGTCGCTAACGGTCTCATTTACTCAGCCGCACTCGCCGTTCGTCATCTCGCAGGAATACTGGGATCGCTACGACCACGACGCGATCGAATCGCCAACCGTGCCGGAGGTGCCCTTGAATGAGAAGGATCACCTCAGCCTCAACCTGCACTATTGCCAGGGCCGTCATCAGTTCACCGTCACTGAAGAGCATAAACGCAATGCGCGGCATGGCTACTACGGGATGATCTCCTATATCGACGACAAGGTCGCGTTGCTTCGAGCGATTTTGGAAAGATGCGGTCTGGCCGACAACACCGTCATCATCCTGACGGCTGATCACGGTGAGATGATGGGCGAGCGAGGTATGTGGTACAAGCAGCACTTCTTTGAGTGGGCCTGCCGTGTGCCGCTTGTGGTTCATGCGCCTCAGCGATTCAAGCCTGCACATATCGCGCAAAACGTTTCCTTGATCGACTTGATGCCCACGATGCTGGACCTAGCGGCAGGCGGTGAATTTTCTGACTACGTTGGAGGCGGCATTGACGGCAAGTCGCTGGCTCCGGCACTGGTTGGCAATGCCGAGAAGCTTGACGACGTTGCCATCTCGGAGTTTGCCGCCGATGGTTCCACCGGTCCAAGCCGCATGGTGAAGAAGGGAACCTGGAAATACATGTATCTCGAAGGGGCCGACGAGCTGCTCTATAACCTTTTGGAAGACCCCAACGAGCTCACCAATCTGATCGACGAGCCGCAGCATGCCGAACGCATCGCGGAGCTCCGGCGCATCGCACTCGGCGGGTGGGACCCTGATCGTTTGCGTGTCGAGATCCGGCGAGATCAAGAGCAACGGCTCCTGGTGCATAAGTCGACCGGCGGCCAACCGACCTGGGTCAACATCGTGCGTCTCGACGACAACGAACGGTATATCCGCAACGCAGGTGCAGCGGATACCAAGGCTATGGCGCGTTTGCCTTATGTCCCCCCAGCCCAGCCGGACAATGCCGCATGATCCACGATGACGAAGACTAAGGAAGGCCCGTGTCGCCTGCATAACGTTAAGAGCGGACCTCTTCATCTTCCTTTGTTCCAGCAGATAACTCGTCAGCCACCTGGCGAAGGCGTACCAGGTCGGCGTGCGCTGAATCTGGCTGCATGCGATGTGTTGGAGCGTGGAGTACGGGACTGTAAACCATCCGGCCGTCGGAAGCCTTGACGACCACCGGGGTCGCAATCATCCCGTCAATGAATTCCTAGTTGTCTTGCTGGCACGCCTGGGCGCTATTCCAGTCAACCCCTTAGACAGATCGTGAGGATTGGATGACTGTTTGGTTGGACTGCTTTTCGAAGCCGCCGAGGCTGAGCATTCGTTGCGGCCGCGCGTTGGACGGCGTCCTACAGCATGGCGCCAAGACATAGCCAAATTCGGAGTATGAAAACGTCTTTTACGCGCGCTGTCATCGTTGGTTCCCTTGCGCACTCAGCCTAAGGAAGAGATTACGGACACTCGCCTTTTTGTTCGTCCGCGAGTATTGCCGAAAGCTCCTCAGCCGCCGCACGCAGTTCATGAATGTGTGTTAGCGCCTCTTCGATTGACATGCGGGGAGTTGGCGCGTGGAGGGCGAGGCTGGCCACCATCCGGCCGTTCATATCCGTGACAGGGGTCGCGATAGCCACCATTCCATCAATAAACTCCTCATTGTCTTGAGAGAAGCCAACCTCGCGGATGCGATTGATCTCCGCCGCGAGCTTTTTGGGGGCAGTGATTGTCCCCTTGGCCATCTTTTTAAAGCCCCCAGCATTGATTATTGGCTTTAGCCGGTGATTTGCGAGCGTACTGAGGTAGAGCTTGCCGCTAGCCGTACAATGAAAGGGGACTTGTGTGCCAATCGGCAGCTGAATGCGTAACGGCCAGTTCGTCTCAACGCGATCGAGATAAATCATGTTGAGCCGATCGGGGACTACAAGATTGATCGTCTCTCCGATCTTTGATGACAGCGCATTCATGACCGCAAGCCTACTAGCTCGCGCTCGAACCGACGACATCGTGCCAATCGACATGGCCCGTAGACGTGGTCCTGGTGAAAATGCCCGACCATCGAATTCACGCTGCAGGAACCCCTCTTCCTCAAGCACTGAGAACATCCGGTGCAGGGTCTGCTTTGGCAGTCCGATGGAGCGGTTAATCTCGGTCGGCGTCATAGGGACGCCGACCCGGGCAACCTCTTCTAGGATCAGCAGCGCCCTCAGGCTGCGTGGGACTGTATCGAGCTTGTCGTCAGCGTCCAACGTCAATGCCAATCCTCCAGTTGTTGTCACCTATTCGGCAGCAATATTGTCGACAGCTCGGGCACGAGCGCCACGATCAGCCACACCAAGATTAGCGATATAAGGTAGGGAACCGTATACCTCAACAACCTGAAGTAGGGGACACCCGTTACTCCGCTTGCAACATAGAGGTTGAGGCCATACGGCGGAGTGATAAAGCCGATGGAGCCGCCAACCAGGAAGATCACCGCAAAGTGCACGGGATCAACGCCGATCGAATGGGCAATTGGTGCCAAGATCGGTGCCAGAATAATGGTATTCGGAAGGCTTTCGAGAACCATGCCCGCTACGAAAACAATCGCCATAGCGGTGAACAAGACTGCGTAGTATCCGCCCATACCTGTGACAAAGGCCTCGATCGTCTCTTTGGCGCCAAGCAGCGACAGGATCTGCTGCATCACGACCGAGACAGCAATCATCGGCGCTAGGATCCCGGTGATCTGTGCGGACCGGATTACGATGCTGGGGATCTCGGTAACCGTGAAACCTTCCACAAGAGCCATCTCCGCGTAGCTCTTTTCTTGAACCGGTTTTTCCGCGTTACCTTCAAAGCCCATCATGCGGTATAGCGGCAAGGAGATTAGCCCGACGATCATACAGAAACCGACGGTCACACCAGCTGCCTCGGTTGGCGAAAACTTTCCGGTATAGATCCCCCATAGCACCAAGCCGATAGCAAAAAAGCCTAGCCAAGAACCAAACGCTGTCTTCGTCACTCGGTTAAGGCTGAGCGAGATCAGGTGGCCCCACCCATTCATGGAGCACACGATCCAACAGGCAACCATCATACCAATAACCATCAATGCTCCGGGAATGATTCCACCGACGAACAGATCCGAAATTGGCAGGTTGAGCAAAAATCCATAGACGATGAAGATGATCGATGGCGGGATGATAATACCGACCGTACCGCCAGACGCGGCGGTGGCGGCTGAGAACCGTTCGTCATAGCCCCCTTTGACCATTTCCGGATGCATCATCGCACCAATCGTTGCGGTGGTTGCCGAGTTCGAACCCGAGATCGCGGCAAACAGGCCGCAGGCTCCAAGGCTCGCCATCGCTAGTCCGCCGCGCAGCCAGCCCAGACAAGAGTAGGCGAAGTCCGATAACCGCCGGGCGATCCCAGACCTGGCGATCAAGTCGCCGGTGAGGATGAACAACGGCATGGCAAGTAGCGCAAATCCGTCCGTGAAAACGTCCGACAACGCGACCCCGATATTGTCGAGTGTTAGCCCCAGAACGAAGCTGCAAAGAACCACCCAGAATCCAATGACGAGGAAGATCGGCACGCCGAGCATGAACAGTGCGGTGACGCCAAGCGATATAAGTGTAACCAAGGTACCATCAGTCATGTCTCAATCCCCTCACTCGCCACCGATGGCGGACATTTGAATAAGTGGCTCACCCTTACGGTAGCGCGCAAAATCCTCGCTCAGGTTTTCCATGACCCGAGCGCACAGCAGAAGCCAGCTCGCGGGGACGCATGCGTAGAACCACCACTGCATGACGTTGTCGGTGCCCAACAGGATTTGAAAATTGGAAGCCGAGTTGGCGGTCTGTTTCAGCGTTGTGACGATCACAATCAAGGCGAAGATCAACCACAAGACCGCATCAAGCGTGAGACAGGCGAGCTGTCCGGAGCGTGGCAAGTTGGTTCGAAGTTCCGAGAAGGAAAGGTGCGTGCGCAGCTTGGTATTATAGGCACAACCGACCCAGGTCATGATCAGGAATAGATAGGGCGGTAGCGTCGTAGACCAGGGCGCCTGCACTTGAAAAACGAAGCGGCGAATGACCTCGACAAAGATCACCGCCGCAATAATTAGATAGGTCGTGATCAGGACCGTTCTTTCCAGGTATCGGTCAAGCAACGGTACCGCGCGCAACAGGAGCATCAGCAAGAACCCGCCGATCAGAACAATGCCCGCTCCAAATACGTAAGCTGCCTGATGATCGAGCGCTTCAGTTATTTCAAATGAGTCCATCGATATTAGCGCGGACACGATAGTCCCGAGGCCCTCGAATGTTGAAGCCATCCCATTTCCTCCTTCGGCCGAGAGTTCCCCGGCATTTCGCTTGGCCACTGAGCAGCCGATAACCCAGGCGAGCTGCCTTAATCGCGGTACGGTCGGGTTGTCTTAGAAATCCTACGACCAGTTCGTTTGCGATTGAAACCTTGCTGGCCACTTGGACTTGGCCAGCCGGAACGCGTTTTAGGCCTAACTTGTAAGTTCCAAGCGGCCGTCGGATTTGGAGTGGTGGAGCAATAGCCCCTCCACTCCAGTGACGCTCTACCTACAGGTCTATTTCCACCAGCGCCGCGGCTCGACATTTTCGGGCAGCATGTCGGCGGGGACTTCGCGGGCGATGCGGTGCAGTTCCTTATAGGTATCGATACCACCGGCCCATTTGTTGAGACGCGCACGCCATTGTTCCCATGGGGCCGGCTTGAATTCCGGTGAGCACATCTCTTCAGCCATTTTGATTTCGGAAGCAGGAAGAAACGCCGGGCGCACGTTGTCCTTGACAAATATTGTGTTGGGCAGCTGCGGGTCGGAGAAACCAACCGTCTTGACCAATGCGGCTTCGTTGGCAGCCTGCACGTGCACCTGTGCCGTATAGGCCGATTCCATGACCGCATCCTGCAGCTCCGGTGACAGGCGATCGAACACCTTCGCCGACATCGAGGTGTGTTCGGTGCCGCAGAAGAATTTCAGGTCGACGGACTGGGACACCACCGGTGACATGTTGGCGTAGGCGACAGCGGAGGCCCAGGTCTCGGCTCCATCGATCAGCCCTTGCTTGAGCCCGTCGAGGGTTTCTTCCCAGGCGACCGGAACCGGGTTGAGGTTCAACTGTTGCATGGCAATCCGACCCAGCTGCGTGCCCGTCACCCGGTTCTTGGTGCCAAAAAGCGTTTCCAGCTTGGTGACGGTCGGTTTGTCCTTCCACTTCAAGCCGAGTTGCAGGCCGCGTAATTCGCAGTGACTGAACAGGAACTTCAGGCCGTGGCGTTTCTCCAGCGGCTCGCGCAGGATCTTCTGGCTCTCGGGGCTGTAAAGGAAGTGGTACTGGGAGGCCCGGCCGGGGAATACGAAGGCGTAGTCGAGAACGTTGAGGAACGGTGCGCCGCCGGCTGAGTTCTGGGTCGAAGCGGCATAGATATCGACGATGCCCTGCTGGGTCTTCTTCACGCAGGACAGCTGCCCGCAAAGCTGGTTGTCGCCGATGAAGTCGATGCGGATTTCGCCGTCGGTTCTTTCTTCTAGGTCCTGGGCGAAAAACAGCGCGCCGGCCCGCTCGATCAACAGGTTGCGCTGGTTGAAGCCAGCGGCGCCGAACTTGAGGTTGTGTTTTGCCTTCTTGCTGAAGCGCTTCTTGTAGGTCGATTCTGCTGCGCTTGCGAGGCCCGCCAGAGAAACCGCGCCCCCCATTCCACCGGCAGCCAGAAGGGTCGACGAAAGCCCGTATTGACCAGCGACGCGAAACAAATCACGGCGCGAAATAGCACTAATCTTGTCTGACACCTTCATGATGAACTCCCTGCAGGTTTTTTAGATAATGATACTTGCAGTCCTATTGGAAACATATTATAGGTGTGCCTGCAAGCATTATATTGTGACTAGTAGTCTCATTAGGGTACTTTTTCTTAGGCAAAGCAAATCACGATTGAGCCTTAAGAGAGTGGGCGCGTTATGGAAGAGATCGACGGAGATTTCTCGGTGGGTAGGGCTGGCTCAACAGGCTGCCACCCAACCTGGGCCTACATCGTCATCGTGAACGGTGATGATCGCTACATGCGCAAAGCAGTGGCCACCAATAACGAGGCCATGGCGCATCTATCCTTCGTTCCGCCAACCAAGCCGGACAATGTATCATGACCTATGACTTCATCATCGTGGGCGCCGGCTCTGCCGGCTGCGTGCTAGCCAACCGCCTGTCCGCTGACTCTAGCAAACGTGTGCTGCTGCTGGAGGCCGGCGGCTGGGACATAAATCCCTGGATTCACGTTCCGGTCGGATACTTCAAGACGCTGCATAACCCCAAAACCGACTGGTGCTATAAGACCGAGCCCGATCCGGGCCTGAACGGGCGTTCGATCGATTGGCCGAGAGGCAAGACCCTCGGCGGCTCCAGCTCGATCAACGGCATGCTCTATATCCGTGGCCAGCGTCAGGACTACGACACCTGGGCACAGCTGGGAAATAAAGGCTGGAGCTACGATGACGTGCTGGCCTTGTTCAAGCGTTCGGAAAGTTTCGAAAACGGGGAAACCGAATACCATGGTGCCGGCGGCGGTCTGTCCGTCAACAAGACGCGAGCAAAGAGCGCGATTTCCGAGGCCTTCATCGATGCGGCCGTCGAAATGGGCGTGCCGCGCACGGACGACGTTAATGGCCCAGTTCAGGAAGGTGTCGACTATTTTCCGCAGACCGCAAAGAACGGATTTAGGTGCTCGACTGCGCGGGCGTTCCTGCATCCCATCCGAAGCCGGGCCAACCTCGACATCGTCACACATGCGCACACACAGAAGCTTAAATTCAGCGACGACGATCCCAATCGGATCACCGGTGTCGAGTATCTGCGCAAGGGGTCACCACAAACGGCGGAGGTGAAGCCCGGCGGTGAGGTAATTCTTTCCGCAGGTGCAATCGGTTCTCCTCAAATCTTGGAGCTTTCCGGGATCGGCAAGGGGGACGTGCTGAAAGCGGCTGGCGTCGACCTGCGCCACGAATTGCCCGGCGTTGGCGAATGCCTGCAGGATCATCTTCAGATTCGGCTCGTCTACGAAGTCAACGTCCCGACCCTGAATGATGCTATCAATAACTTCTTTCATCGGATGGGAATTGGCGTTCAGTATGTTCTGACCCGCACCGGGCCTATGAGCATGGGCGCAAGTCAGGTTTGCATTTTCGCCAGGTCGATGGATGTGCTGGAAACACCGGACATTCAGTTCCACTTCCAGCCGCTGAGTGCGGACAAGCCAGGCATCGTCATGCATCCGTTCTCCGGCATTACCTCCTCGGTCTGCCAGTTGCGTCCCGAAAGCCGTGGACACGTCCACATCGTAACACCCAACGCTGCGGATCATCCAAAGATCGTGCCTAACTATCTGTCGACCAAGGGCGATCAGGATTGCGCAGTTAGGGCGGTGAAGTTCGCCCGCGCCATGACTAAGACCCAGGCGCTTAGTCCGTTCATCACGCGCGAGCATATGCCAACGGGAAATCCCGAGACGTACGACGAGCTGCTCGACGCGGCCCGCAGCATGGGTCAATCGATCTACCATCCGACAAGCACTTGCAGAATGGGGAACGACCCCTTGGCGGTCGTCGATGACCGCTTGCGTGTGCGTGGGTTGACTAGCCTGCGGATCGCGGACGCATCGATCATGCCGACTCTCGTTTCCGGCAACACCAACGCCCCGGTGATCATGATCGGTGAAAAGGCCAGCGACATGATCCTTGAGGATGCAGCTCGTTGAGCGAGCGGCGAGAGCTGATCATGATTTATAGAAATCAGATTGGAACACGAGACGAGTCAGGAATGGTCAGATGAAAATTCGAAAATATCTTGAGCTCAATAAGCGCAGCGTCGTTACCTGTTCCCCTGAGGATTCAGTTCAAAAGATAGCTAGCATGCTTGGCGGCAAAAACGCCTGCGCGCTGCCGGTTTGCGACGCGGAGGGTCGTATGATCGGAATTGTCTCCGAGCGCGATGTTGTTCGCAACCTCGGTGAAAAGGGAGGCGAGGCACTGGGGCTTTGTGCTCGCGATTTGATGACGACGAATGTGACGGCGTGCAGTCCTGAAGACACCATGGGTCGCGTCCGACAGATCATGTACAGCAAGGGTTTCAGGAATGTCCCCGTACTCGAAGGCGAAGAACTCTTAGGAGTCATCGGCGCGCGCGACGCGCTCAGCACCAGGCTCGAAGAGAAAGAACTCGAGGTCAATGTTCTAAAGGACATCGTAATCACAACGCGCGGCACGTAACGGTCCTGCGTGGTGAGTTGTGGCGGGGCTATGCCTAGTTCTTTGGCTCCGCCGCTGCCAGCCTTTCGTCTAACGAGATCATGACAGTTTCGTTCTGAAGGCCGGGCGAAGTTGGCTGCCCGGCCGGTTGAGCCTCTTAAAGACCCCGAACACTATACGCCTTGCCAATTCGCGACCCAGGAGACCCTGCAATGAAAATGGTTGCTGAAAATCTCATGGGCCGAAAGGTTGTCCGAAGATCTATCAGTTAAGGGAGCCGAAAAATGAAAATGACCACCGAAGAGGCCTTCATCAAGGTCCTGCAAATGCACGGGATCGAACATTCCTTCGGGATTATCGGCTCTGCGATGATGCCGATTTCGGATCTGTTTCCGGCGGCCGGCATCAAGTTTTGGGACTGCGCCCACGAGGTCAACGCCGGCATGAGCGCGGACGGCTATACGCGGGCCACCGGCAAGATGTCGATGGCGATTGCCCAGAACGGGCCTGGCATCACCAATATCGTGACGCCGATCATCACCGCCTATTGGAACCACACACCGCTTCTGCTGGTGACGCCGCAGGCGGCCAACAAGACGATTGGTCAAGGCGGGTTCCAGGAAGTCAAGCAGATGGCGATGTTCGAAGACTGCGTCTGTTATCAGGAAGAAGTCCGCGACCCGACGCGCATCGCCGAGGTGCTGAACCGCGTCATCGAGAAAGCTTGGCGGGGGAAGCGCTCCGGCGCAGATTAACATTCCACGCGATTTCTGGACCAAGGTGATCGATATCGAGATGCCGCAGATCATCAACTTGAAGCATCCCAGTGGCGATTCCGATGCCATTCAGCGTGCTGCGGACCTTTTATCGGGAGCGAAGTTCCCGGTCATTTTGAACGGCGTCGGCGTTATTCTGGCTGGCGGTATCGATGCTTCGCGCGTGCTGGCAGAAAGGCTGGATGCTCCCGTGTGCTGCAATTATCAGCACAATGACGCCTTTCCGGGATCGCATCCTTTGTCGGTCGGGCCGCTCGGCTACAACGGCTCCAAGGGTGCGATGGAGCTGATTTCGAAAGCCGATGTCGTGCTGGCACTTGGCAACCGGCTTAATCCCTATTCCACGATGCCTGGCTACCAGTATGACTATTGGCCCAAGAACGCCAAAGTGATCCAGGTCGACATCAACGGCGACCGCATCGGATTGGTCAAACGTGTTGAGGTCGGCATTCAGGGCGATGCGAAAGCTGTCGCAGAGCAACTTGTCGCCAAGCTCTCTCCGACCGCCGGCGACAACGGCCGGCAGGAGCGCAAGGAGCTGATTGCTTCGACCAAGTCGCGCTGGTTGCAGGAACTGTCGTCAATGGAAAGCGAGTCGGACGACGCCGGCATCACCTGGAATGCGCGGGCCCGCGAACGCGATCCCAACAAGATGAGCCCGCGTCAGGCATGGAAAGCGATCATGGCCGCGATGCCCGGCGATGCCATCATATCGACCGACATCGGCAACAACTGTGCCATCGGCAACGCCTATCCGACCTTCGAAAAGGGCCGCAAGTATCTGGCTCCGGGCATGTTCGGACCGTGCGGCTACGGGCTGCCGGCAATCCTTGGCGCCAAAATCGGATGTCCAGATACGCCTTGTATCGGATTTGCCGGTGACGGTGCTTTCGGCATCTCGATGAATGAGCTGACGGCATGCGGGCGCAACGACTGGCCGCCAATCACGATGCTGGTTTTCCGCAATTACCAGTGGGGCGCGGAAAAGCGCAACACGACGCTGTGGTTCGAAGACAACTTTGTCGGCACCGAACTCAACGTCGGCGTCAACTACGCCAAAGTTGCCGAGGGCTGCGGGCTCAAGGGTGTGCAGGCCAATACACCCGAAGAGCTGACGGAGATGCTGCAGACAGCGATCAAGGAGCAGATGAACGACAACGTCACCACGCTCATTGAAGTTGTGCTGAACCAGGAACTCGGCGAACCCTTCCGGCGCGACGCCATGACCAAACCGGTCGTCGTCGCTGGCGTCGATGCCAAGGACATGCGTTCGCAGCAGCCTAGTCTGTAGAGCTGTCTCACGACACTGTCTTGGGGGCGCAGCCGCGCCCCCCATTCCGAATTTAATAGGTTAAGAGGCGAGCAATGACGGTGCTAGACGACATCTGCAATGCCTGTCGCGCGGCATCGCCTCGCGTCGTCCTCTCAGAGGGCGAAGACCCGCGAATTGTAGAGGCAGGGTTGAAGGCAACTCGGGAGGGGTTGGCTCGGATCCTCCTGGTCGGGAATGAAGATATAATCCGCAACCTGCTTTCAGGACAGGAAGGCGCGGAGAAGATCGAGATCCACGACCCGAGTACGTCCGACAAACTGGATGCCTACGCGGCAGCCTACTTCGAGTTGCGTAAGCACAAAGGAATCAGCCCCGCGGCGGCGCGAGACGTTATGCAATCCGGACTGGGCTTTTCAGCCATGATGCTGCGCCAGGGCGACGCCGATGGCACAATAGGCGGTGCGGTGGCAACGACCGCCGACACGGTGCGCGCCGCCTTGCAGATCATCGGTAAGGCACCCGGCGCGGAAGTGGTTTCGAGCTGTTTCTTGATGTTGCTGCAGGAGCCCTTCTCAAGACCCGTGGTCTTTGCCGATTGTGGACTAATCTTGCAGCCCAATTCCCAAGAACTCGCTAATATCGCAATCGCCTCGTCCCAATCGCTAAGAGCGCTGACCGGGCAAGAACCGCGCGTGGCCATGCTTTCCTTCTCGACAATGGGTAGCGTATCGGCGGAGGCGCATGAATCGATCAATCGTATTCGCGCTGCGATGGATATGATCAAGGAACGCGAGCCCGACCTAATTGTTGATGGCGAAATCCAATTTGATGCTGCGATCGTCCCGGATATCGCGGGCAAGAAGGCGCCCGATTCAGTTCTCGAGGGCCATGCGAATGTGTTCGTCTTCCCCAGTCTCAGCGCCGGCAACATCGGATATAAGATTGCGCACCGGCTTGGCGGAGCCATTTCGCTTGGACCAATTCTGCAAGGTCTGGCACATCCCGCCAATGACCTATCGCGCGGCTGCAGTGCTCAGGATGTTTATCAGATGATTGCGATAACCGGGGCCCAGGCCGCGGTGCAAATAAACGCCCAAAGAAGCATAGGCTAGAAACAAGGCTGTTATGTCAAAGCAACCAGCAATCTACCTAAACGATCCGGTCGGCGATCACGTGGCCAAGACCACCTGCTATATGTGCGCCTGCCGGTGCGGCATCAATGTCCATCTGCGTGACGGCAAGGTTCGGTACATCGAGGGCAACCGGGATCATCCGGTCAATCAGGGCGTGTTGTGCGGCAAGGGTTCCGCCGGGATCATGCAGCACTATTCTCCGGCACGGTTGCGCGCGCCGATGAAGCGTGTCGGCCCGCGCGGCTCTGGAGATTTCGAGGAAATCTCGTGGGAAGAGGCGCTGACCCTGGCGACGAGTTGGCTTGGTGATGTGCGAAAGAATGATCCGAAGCGGTTGGCATTCTTTACCGGCCGGGACCAGAGCCAATCGCTGACTGGCCTCTGGGCAATGCAATACGGCACACCGAATTTCGCCGCACATGGCGGCTTCTGCTCGGTGAACATGGCCGCTGGAGGGCTCTACACGTTCGGTGGGGCGTTTTGGGAATTCGGCGATCCGGACTGGGAGCTGACTAAGTACTTCATGCTGTTTGGAGTGGCGGAGGATCATGCTTCCAACCCGATCAAGATTGGCATCGGCCATCTGAAGGGTCGTGGGGCGAAGGTTGTTTCCGTCAATCCGGTTCGCACAGGCTACAACGCTATCGCTGATGAGTGGGTCGGCATTCGTCCGGGCACAGATGGGCTGTTCGTGGGCGCGCTGATCCATGAATTATTTCGAAATCAGAAAATCGATCTCGATTATCTGGTCCGCTACACCAACGCCCCCTGGCTGGTTATCCAAGACCCGGGAGCGGCTGACGATGGTTTGTTCGCGCGGGGCGAGGACGGCGAACCAATCGTGTTCGACAAAGCCACGGGCGAGTTCGGCAGCGGCATGGACATTGAGACGATGCCATCGCTGACTGGTGCGCGCAAGCTGGACGATGGCCGCACCGCGCGGCCTGTTTTCGAATTGATGGCCGAGCGTTTCCTTTCGGATGAATACGCCCCCGAAGCAGTGGCATCGCAAACCGGCGTTGACGCCGAGCAGATCCGCCGGATCGCAGCTGAGCTTGCGGAGGTCGCCTTCGAGCAAGAAATCGAGCTCGACCAACCATGGACGGACTGGGCAGGACGCCGGCACGAAAAGATGATTGGCCGTCCAGTCTCGATGCATGCGATGCGCGGAGTATCGGCTCACTCGAATGGCTTCCAGACATGCCGGATGATTCACATCCTGCAGATCCTGCTCGGCTCGATCGATTGCCCGGGCGGGTTCCGCTACAAGCCGCCTTATCCAAAACAAGCCCCGCCATGGCTCGTGCCGCACGGTGCGCTTGAAGAGATCCGCCCCAGAGAACCGCTTGGCGGGCCGCATCTGGGCTTCCCGCTCGGGCCGCGGCATCTGCTGCTTGATGACGACAAACCCAGCCGCATCGATAAGGGGTTCACCTGGGATGCGCCGATGTCGTCGCATGGCCTGATGCATATGGTCATCAACAACGCGGCAAAGAAAGATCCCTACGAGATTGAAGTCTTGTTCATCTACATGGCCAACATGGCCTGGAACTCATCCATGAACGTCCCGGGAACGCTCGACAATCTTACCGCAAAAGATGAAGACGGCCAGTATGTCATTCCGAAGATCATCTATTCGGACGCCTACTACTCAGAGATGGTGCCCTATGCCGATCTCATCCTTCCCGACACCACCTATCTGGAGCGATGGGACTGCATCTCTCTGCTAGACCGTCCAATCTCGACGGCCGAATTGGCCGCGGATTCAATTCGTCATCCGGTGGTTAAACCCGATCGCGACGTTCGCGGCTTTCAAGAAGTCCTGATTGATCTGGGTGCGCGGCTCGCGCTGCCGGCGTTCACAAACGAGGACGGCTCGCCAAAATACCCGGGCGGTTATCCCGACTACATGGTCAATCACGAACGTAAGCCTGGTTTGGGTCCGCTGGCGGGCTGGCGAGGCGCCGATGGCTCCAAGACTGGGCAGGGTGAACCCAACCCGAAACAGCTTGAGCGATATATAGAAAACGGGGCCTTCTTTGCTCACGAATTGAAGCCTGAGCAGGCCTATTTCAAGCATGCTAATCGCGATTATCTCAATTGGGCCGTCGAGATGGGTTTCCGGGTCGAACCGCGCCCGACGATCTTCCAACTTTATTGCGAACCGGTGCAGGCCTTCCGGTTAGCGGCCGAGGGGCACGGCCCGCGCCAACCGCCTGAAAGCCACCGCGAACGTATACGAAAGCATTTTGACCCGCTGCCATTCTGGTATGCACCGCTCGAAGAGACCATGGTTGAAGAAGCTGCCTATCCATTACACGCCATCACTCAACGACCGATGCACATGTACCATTCCTGGGGCAGCCAGAACGCCTGGCTTCGCCAGATCACTGCGGCAAACCGGCTGTACATCCATCGTTCGCTGGGCGCGAAGATCAATGTCGCGGATGACGATTGGGTTTGGCTGCGGTCACACCAGGGCCGTGTGAAATGCCAAGTGCGGCTTATGGATGGCGTCAATCCCGATACGGTCTGGACCTGGAATGCAATCGGCAAGCGGCGCGGCGCCTGGGGTCTATCCGATGACTCACCGGAAGCTAATCAAGGTTTCCTCTTGAACCATTTGATTTCCGAACTGCTGCCGGATGGTGGTGGCGGCTATCGCTACTCGAACTCCGATCCGATTACAGGTCAGGCGGCCTGGTTCGATTTACGCGTGGCGATTGAAAAGGCCGATGGGGCTCATGAGACCGAGCCTCGTTTTGAGCCAACTGGCACCGGCGGCTTGCCGCCATCGCCGAAAAAGGTCGCCTATGGAGCTGAATTCAAGAGGTCCGGTCGATGACATCGCTACCAGAGAATACAGGAAAGAAACTTGGACTCGTCATTGACCTCGACATCTGCGTCGGTTGTCACGCATGCGCGACGAGTTGCAAGGAGTGGAACACAGGCGGCTACAGTGCACCGCTTTCTGACCACGACCCCTACGGCGCCGACCCATCCGGCGCCTGGCTTAACCGCATCCATTCCTATGAAGTCGGCGAGGGTCCGGGTTCGAAGACGGTCCATTTTCCGCGTTCATGCCTGCATTGCGAGGAACCTGATTGCGTCACCGTGTGCCCTACCGGTGCTTCCTACAAGCGCGTTGAGGACGGCATCGTCCTGGTCAATCCTGAAACCTGCATTGGCTGCAAGCTGTGTTCGTGGGCTTGCCCCTATGGCGCTCGCGAATACGATTACGACGACGGCGTGATGAAGAAATGTACGCTGTGCGTTGACCGAATCTATAACGAGACGATCCCGGAAGACGACCGCGTTCCGGCTTGCGTCAGGGCTTGTCCAACCGGAGCTCGGGCGTTCGGCGATCTTGGTGATCCGCAAAGCGACGTTTCGAAGTCCGTTGCTGAGCGCGGCGGCTATGGCCTGTTGGAGACGTTTGGCTACAAGCCCGTCAACAGATACCTGCCGCCGAGGACTGAAAACTCGAACACAATGTCATCCTCGGTGGCCCCGAATGCCGCCGAAGCCATGCCGAAGCCCAACGGTTCCGCGGTCGAGCGTTTGTTTGCTTGGGCTGATCAAGCTCTTTCCCGTTGAGGAGAACGGTTCCATGCATCCCGCTTACTCAGTCATTTTATTCACGACTGCCTCGGGGGCGGGGTATGGCCTCATGTTCTGGTTGTGTGTGGGCCACGCCCTTGGCCTGATGCCGAACTCGCCGCTCTTGCTGTTCATCTCAATGGCCTTGGCACTGTTGCTGATTACAATCGGCCTCATATCCTCCACCCTGCATCTTGGCCGGCCCGAGCGAGCCGTAGGGGCGTTTTCTCAGTGGCGCAGCTCTTGGCTTTCTCGTGAAGGCGTTGCAGCAGTTGCCACCTACATGCCTTCCGGCTTGCTCGCCTTGATCTGGATGTTCGGCGTCGAAACAGACTGGACAGTTCCTCTCGCGGTTTTATCGGCAGCCGGCGCGGTCGTTACGGTCTACTGCACCGGCATGATCTATGCCTCGCTACGAACGATCCGGCAGTGGCACCTCGATTTGGTCCCGATCATCTACTTGGCGCTATCCGCGGCTACAGGGGCACTGCTCCTCGGGTTCCTGATGGCGCTGTTTGGATATGTCCCCTTGTGGGCGGCTGCCTTGACGCTCATTGGACTCGCTGCCGCGGCTGCACTGAAGGTGCACTACTGGAATGTCATCGATTCTGATCATGGCAACTACACCGCCGAAATGGCGACGGGTTTGGGAAATTTGGGAAAGGTGCGTCCACTCGATCCGCCGCATACACGCCCGAACTTTGTTATGCGCGAAATGGGTTATGCCGTAGCACGCAAGCATGCCGACAAACTCCGGCAGGCCGTCCTGGTTTCCCTATTTGCTGGTCCCGCCATCATGATGCTGATCGTCCTATTCTTTGGATGGGGCGCCGCGTTCTTCTACCTGCTCGCGGTCGGCATGACGGCTGTTGGCGTTCTGATTGAACGCTGGCTCTTTTTCGCAGAGGCCGATCATGTCGTGACGCTCTACTATGGAGCCACCCGGGCCTGAGTGAATGAGACAGATAGGAAGACGAGAAGCGATCCAATAAGGATATGGAGCAATGGAAGCGTTAGGGTTGACCTTTGAGATGGTCGTTGTTCTCGGCATCCTGGCTCTGACTGTTTTCCTGTTTGTCTCTGAGATTGTTCGGGTCGACGTTGCTGCAATCCTCATCATGGTTTTGCTGGGTTGCATGACGACGGTTCCCGGGCTCGAAAAGATCGTGGACGTCCGGCAGATCTTCAACGGGTTTGGCAGCAATGCGGTGATCTCAATTATTGCCGTTATGATTATCGGTGCAGGCTTGGATCGCACCGGTGTGATGTCAAGTGTGGCCGCGTGGATCACCAGGGTCGGCGGGGCTACGGAATCGCGGATTATTCTGCTTATTTCCAGTACGGTCGGGGTCATCTCCAGCTTCATGCAGAATGTCGGCGCGGCCGCTCTGTTTCTTCCCGTTGTATCGCGCGTTTCGGTTCGCACAGATCTGCCTATGTCGCGTCTGCTAATGCCAATGGGCTTTTGCGCGATTCTTGGTGGCACCATGACAATGGTCGGGTCATCGCCGCTGATCCTGCTGAACGACCTTATCGTCGGTATCAACGACTCGCTGCCGGCTGAAAAGAAGATGTCCACTTTTGAGCTGTTCGACGTCTTTCCGATTGGGATTGCACTGGTGGCGACCGGACTGATTTACTTCATTGTATTCGGTCACATCGTGCTGCCCGTCGTGCAATCGGAGAACGGCACGAAAGGCCGGTCGCTGCTCGACTATTTCAACAAGACCTACAATTTGGACGGGGCGGTCCATGAATTCTCCGTGCCGGGCGACAGCGCCTTGGTCGGAAAATCAATCGACGAGCTTGAAACCGAGTACAAGCTTCTGATCATTGCCACCAACTATCAGAAGAAGACCTTCATAGCTCCGCCCAGAGACATCCTTATCGAAGCGCCTGCGCATCTCGCTGTTATAGGCGGCAAGCCGGATGTCGAGAGATTTCGCACTGAATATTGCCTGCAGGAGGCCGACGAACTCGATCAATTTTCGGAAACACTGGGTCCGTCCAAGGCTGGCATCGCCGAAGTCGTCATTCCACCGGGCTCAGGCGTGATCGGCAAGACGGGCCGACAGATCGTCATGCGGCGCGTGTACGGTTTGTCGCCCTTGGCCATCTACCGAGCAGGCGAGGTCTTTACTCGTGCGGAAGGAAACAGATTAGGGGAAATACCCTATCAGGCCGGCGACACACTGGTCTGTCACACGCCGTGGGAAGCGCTTGCGAGGCTGGAATCGGACCGCGATTTCGTCGTTGTCACAACCGATTTTCCGCACGAGAAGCTGCGCCCCAAGAAGGTGGGGTTCGCAGTCCTGTTCTTTGCAATCGCCATATCGCTGGTGCTGTTGTCGGACCTGCGGCTGTCACTATGTTTGCTGGTTGGTGCCCTGGGCATGATCGTGACGCGCGTGCTCACGATCGACGAGGCCTACGAAGCTGTTAGCTGGAGTACGGTCTTTTTGCTGGCGAGCCTCATCCCCTTGGGACAGGCTGTTCAAAGCTCCGGCACGGCAGAGTGGATAGCAGGGCTGGTGATCAATCTGCTGGACGGCATGCCTGTTTGGATCATTCAGGCCAGCGTCGCCGCTCTTGCGACCGTGTTTACTTTGGTCATGTCGAATGTCGGCGCAACGGTGTTGCTGGTGCCGCTGGCGGTCAACATCGCGCTGGGTGTCGGCGCCAGTCCCGCATTGTTTGCGCTGACGGTGGCCATCTCAACATCAAACTCATTCCTGATCCCGACCCATCAGGTGAATGCGCTGATCATGGGACCGGGCGGCTATCGCGTCGCGGACTTTGTGCGTGCTGGCGGGATCATGACGGTTCTGTTTCTTGTCGTCTCGTTATCGGTGCTGAATTTGGTCTACTAGGTTCGAACTATCTGTGGCGGTCGCGTGTACTCGATTCACCACTCATCTTTTTGATCATGTTCAGGGAGCGGTGTTTCAGAATTGACTATTGGAGGCGTACGAACTCATGCAGCAACACGATATGGTTCACCTGAAATCGGATTTCAGTAACGCCCGAACGTTTGTCATAGTGGCAACGGCGGGCGACGGACAATAGGCAAACGGGTCGCGACCTGATGTCTTTCACCCTCGCAAGGTTTTGGACGTAGTGGTACACTCGAGGACGCAATTTTTTGGCGGCGCAATTTGGATTAATCGGCGTTGCCCTCCGTCAATGTCACATGGCCGATTGTCCGTTACTTGATCTGAAGCCGACCTAATCGGCAAGACAGACGCACGCAAGAAACGAGGCCGTATCGGCCGAGGCGCATTAAAAGGAGCAATGCAGTGTTTAAGACCATACTTGTTCCGGTCGACCTATATGCAGAGGGCGTTGCCGCCCAACAGCTTTCAGTGGCTAAGCGCTTTGCTGAGGCCGACAACGGCAAGATTATCGTGCTTTATGTGGTGCCGGGCATTCCCGGATATGCGCAATCTGAACTGCCGAGCGGGACCCACGAATCCGTCCTATCGGAAGCCAAGAAGAAGCTCGATGCAGTCGCACAGTCCGCCGGGCTTGCTGGTGGTGCGGAACTGGTGATGCTTGAGGGAAAACCGGCACGGGCAATTCTCGACCATGCCAACGAGACCGCAGCAGACTTGATCATCATGGCGTCTCACGATCCTAATCTTACCGACTATCTATTGGGTTCGACTGCGGCGCGGGTCGTTCACCATGCACACTGCTCAATGTTTATCGTTCGCAATATCAAAGACTGAGTGTGGATTTTGGGGTGGTAGGCCGAGACAAGCGCAATAGGAGAAGCCGTACTCCCTCAGAGAAGGAAGACGCTGGATTCACCCCTTCGATGGAAGTGCTAGAAGACCCGCTGCCAGCCCGTTTGTAGGTTGATGCCCCGCCGCAACCAGCGGGGCATTCGGGTTTGTCAGTCAGGAGCAACAATCATTTCCACCAGCGCCGCGGCTCGACATTTTCGGGCAGCATGTCGGCGGGGACTTCGCGGGCGATGCGGTGCAGTTCCTTATAGGTATCGATACCACCGGCCCATTTGTTGAGACGCGCACGCCATTGTTCCCATGGGGCCGGCTTGAATTCCGGTGAGCACATCTCTTCAGCCATTTTGATTTCGGAAGCAGGAAGAAACGCCGGGCGCACGTTGTCCTTGACAAATATTGTGTTGGGCAGCTGCGGGTCGGAGAAACCAACCGTCTTGACCAATGCGGCTTCGTTGGCAGCCTGCACGTGCACCTGTGCCGTATAGGCCGATTCCATGACCGCATCCTGCAGCTCCGGTGACAGGCGATCGAACACCTTCGCCGACATCGAGGTGTGTTCGGTGCCGCAGAAGAATTTCAGGTCGACGGACTGGGACACCACCGGTGACATGTTGGCGTAGGCGACAGCGGAGGCCCAGGTCTCGGCTCCATCGATCAGCCCTTGCTTGAGCCCGTCGAGGGTTTCTTCCCAGGCGACCGGAACCGGGTTGAGGTTCAACTGTTGCATGGCAATCCGACCCAGCTGCGTGCCCGTCACCCGGTTCTTGGTGCCAAAAAGCGTTTCCAGCTTGGTGACGGTCGGTTTGTCCTTCCACTTCAAGCCGAGTTGCAGGCCGCGTAATTCGCAGTGACTGAACAGGAACTTCAGGCCGTGGCGTTTCTCCAGCGGCTCGCGCAGGATCTTCTGGCTCTCGGGGCTGTAAAGGAAGTGGTACTGGGAGGCCCGGCCGGGGAATACGAAGGCGTAGTCGAGAACGTTGAGGAACGGTGCGCCGCCGGCTGAGTTCTGGGTCGAAGCGGCATAGATATCGACGATGCCCTGCTGGGTCTTCTTCACGCAGGACAGCTGCCCGCAAAGCTGGTTGTCGCCGATGAAGTCGATGCGGATTTCGCCGTCGGTTCTTTCTTCTAGGTCCTGGGCGAAAAACAGCGCGCCGGCCCGCTCGATCAACAGGTTGCGCTGGTTGAAGCCAGCGGCGCCGAACTTGAGGTTGTGTTTTGCCTTCTTGCTGAAGCGCTTCTTGTAGGTCGATTCTGCTGCGCTTGCGAGGCCCGCCAGAGAAACCGCGCCCCCCATTCCACCGGCAGCCAGAAGGGTCGACGAAAGCCCGTATTGACCAGCGACGCGAAACAAATCACGGCGCGAAAACTCGTTAAGTATACCAGATACCTTCATTTCATACTCCCTAGATCTATTCATTTTACTGGGACTTTCAGCCCCATTGCGTACTGACCACAGATGCAGTGTCATAGTTATTGGGATTGATAGTCGTATTTTATAGCTTTGTGTTCAGCTGCGCCCATAACCTTCCCACGAGAATTCGTTTCGGAAAGCTTTGAAGCGGGCTTTATGGTGGTTGCTGCCGGACCGACTGGATGTGCGCCGTCGAAACATCGGTCTGAAGAACCGCGTGCTCTGCTGGTGGCAGGACGGTAAGACCGGAATCCATGGGTCCACATGCCTGTCGGGTACTTCAAGACGACGAACAATTCCAACTACGATTGGTGCTATCGAACCGAACCCGACCCCGGCTTGAGTGGACGCACTCTTGATTGGCCACGCGACAAGGTGTTGGGTGGATCGAACTCACTCAACGGTCTGCTAGATATTCGCGGTCAGTCGGCACACTACAACCGTTGGCCCCAAAAGGGAAACGCTGGTTGGCGCTAAGTCCATGGATTAACGCTTTTTAATCGAGCCGCGCCAAGACTGTCCGTGTGGCCGTGTTGTTGGTCCTGCTTGCTGAAGTAGACTGTTTGCTATGCAATGGGGGCTACTAGAACCTATCAGGACCGATGCCATAAAATCGACCGGGGAACGAGATGAACAGTAAGGCAGCGTTGTTCACGTTCGCGGTGATCACGGACACACATGTTCGCCCGGCCGTTCTTGATCATTCCTCGCCATTCCCTGTCAATGATTTGGCAAACGCCCGCGCACGTTATGCAATTGCGCAGATCAGTCGCCACGAACCGGCTTTTGTTATTCATCTCGGTGACATGGTGCATACGCTCCCGCATATGCCGGCATACGTTGATGCTTGCCGCGAGGCCAAAGAGATTTTTTCGCCCCTGCTGCCGGTCATGCGGTTCGTTGCCGGCAACCATGATATCGGGGACAAGCCGTCGGTCGACGCGCCGGCGGCGCCTGTAACCGACGCCACCTCCCAGATTTACCGATCGCAGTTTGGAAGCGACTATCTGGTGTTCGAACACGAGGACTGCGCCTTTCTGCTATTAAATTCCTCCCTAATTAACTCGGGCACACGGCAGGAGGCGGAGCAACGCACTTGGGTCGAAGAAACCCTTGCTGAGAAGCAGGGACAGCGCGTGTTCATGCTCAGTCACTATCCGCCCTTCATCAATGAGCTGCACGAACAGCCTCACTACGACAACTATTCTGAACCGGGTCGCTCTTGGTTGGTTGGTCTGTTACGGCGGCACCGCGTTGAGGCGCTCATGTCGGGCCACGTGCATCAGTTTTTTTTCAACCGTATTGGCGCAAGCAAGTTGTACTGCCTACCACCGACGAGTTTCGTTCGGCAGGACTATGCCGATCTCTACAAGATCGAGCCGACTTCGGAGTTTGGCAGGGATGACACGGGCAAGTTCGGATTCACGTTGGTCGACGTGTTTGCCGATGGTCACAGACTGAGGGTTATTCCGACCGACGGGCGGTGGCTTGGGGATGGGGGCCAGCCGCCGCCGAAATCGCGGCCGACTGATGTCCCATCCCAGCCGGGAGTGCCTTTGACGGTCCATTTGCGACACGCCTGGGCGGAGACAATCGAGCTGCCGTACAACGGTCCCATGGAGGAGTTCTCGCGCAAGCGGGCCCGAAACGATTACACACTGCTACGATTGTGGCAGATGGGCGTGCACAGCGTTCGCGTACCAATATCCGACCTTCTCGACGAGGGAACACGCCAACGGGTGTTAGACTACCACTCGTCGGGCATCCGCTTTTGCGTGTTTTGCGTCGGCACTCCCAGCCGCGATGCGCTCGACGCCATGCGGTATGCATTTGGAACGATCGAGCAGTTGGAGCTTGTGACGGCGCAAGTCGATCTCAGCGACCTTGGGGACATTACGCCAGTTTCGTCACTGCCTGGGATTCCGGTTGTCGTCGGCAAGGCGCATTCCTCCAAGCACGAGACGGATGGTGAAAAGGTGTTCGCGCATTCGGTTAGCTACGGCTTCAAGTTCGAAGAGCGGGATAGGGTGGCCACCGCGCGCAACGGGCGTCCTGATGGAAAGTACATGAGCGGTTTGGCCTTCCAAGTAGGTCTCACGGATGACCTTGTGGAACGTCTGCATGAACTCGACGCGTTCGCCACCGGCGAGGGTCTGCGAGTGGTCGCAAACATCCGGCTTGCGGATCAGAACCCGGCCGTCGCCAATTTCGATGACGAGCTCATTACGAAGCGGGTCAGGGAAGCCGTCAAATGTGCTGAAGCCTTGACGAACACGTCGCTACAGCTGGACACTTTCGCGGACATCGACCGGGGCTACAACCCTCGTCACGGTTTGCTCGACCGGCATTACAATTTCCGAAAAGCAGGAAGGTGGTTGGCGGGCCTCGACGATTAGAAACTCAGCAATCGTGTATGCGGGACGTTTTGTCCAAACCAATCGAGTACGAGGCGACAACTTCGTAGACACCCTCAACAAGGAGCCGCAGCCATGACCGATGAATTGCGGTCTAGACACTGGCCGAGAGCCAGCTATGACCCCTTGTATGACCCGCTAGTCGATACCGGGCCCGGAGATTTCCGGGACTATGCACCGACATATTGGATCAGCACCGCTGGACCGCCGCCGGAGGATGACGGCGCAGTCTCGGACGACATGGATTCGGATGTCGTCGTTATCGGCTCGGGTTACACGGGGCTGTCCTGTGCGATTCACCTCGCAAAGGAACACGGGATCACTGCGACAGTTCTCGAGGCCAACCGCGTCGCCTGGGGATGCAGCACGCGTAACGGCGGGCAAGCACAGATCTCGTCTGGTCGACTAAAGCGCTCGCAATGGATCAAGCGTTGGGGGCTTGATGTCGCCAAGGAAATGCATGCGGAGGTATGCGAGGCGTTCGATATCTTCCGTGAATTGATCCGTGCAGATGATATTGCCTGCGACCCTCAGGATGGCGGCCACTTCTATATTGCCCATAGGGCCGGTGCGATGCGCGCACTTGAAGCGGAGTCCGAACTGTTGAACAACACCTTTGGGTACGGTTCCCGGATCATGTCTCGGGCGGAGCTACATGGGTCCTACGTGAAGGATCAAGAGGCTGCGGGTGCGATGTATGAACCGGACGGCACCTGTATCCATCCGGCAAAACTGGCTTTTGGCTATCTTAAAATGGCACGCAGGCTGGGAGTGCGTGTCCATCCAGGCAGCCCTGTGCTGGATTGGACCGTTGATCGGGGCGTGCATTACCTGACAACGCCTGGCGGTGTGGTGCGCGCGCGTGCGGTCGGCCTGGCGACGGCGGCTTACACGTCGCCCGGCCTAAGCCGCCATACAAAAAACCGCCTGATGCCGATCCTGTCCAATTCGGTCGTAACGAGGATATTGACTGACGAGGAAACAACCGAATGTGGTTTTCAGATCTCGTCTCCTTTGACCGATACGAGGGTGCTTCGCCACTACTACCGTTATCTGCCTGAAGGGCGAGTACAGTTCGGCAGCAGGAGCGCGGTCACAGGCGCAGACGCCGCTAATCCTAAGCACCTGGAAGCGCTGAAGGCTGGCCTTTACCGCAAGTTTCCCGCGCTCACCGGAATTGAGCTTGATTACTCTTGGTGGGGTTGGGTCGATGTCAGTCATGACATGATGCCGCGCATCTTTCAGCCCGATCCGAATGAAACGACCTATTATGCCATGGGGTATGGGGGCAACGGTGTGATGTACTCGGCTCAGGCCGGCCGGCATATGGCGCAGTTGATGGCGGGAAAGGCTGCAAAACGCGACTTGCCTATCTTCTCGTCGCCGCTGCCAAGCTACGGATTGCTGACCCCATTTCGGCGGGTTGGGCAGAGTCTTATGTATCGGTGGTACAGCTTCAAGGATGAAAGAGGCTGACGCTTGATTTGAGGTTCTGTGACCGCACACAAATCAGGCGGATTGCCAGGGGCCGATCAGGGCGGCCCCTACAAACACGAATGAAGCAGCGGTTATGGAAAAGCCGCATCTAACGCCAGTCTTTATTGGATTGGTGCGGTCGAGAGGACTCGAACCTCCACGGTGTTACCCACTACGACCTCAACGTAGCGCGTCTACCAATTCCGCCACGACCGCTTCGCTCGTCCGCCACACGAGAATTTACCCCGGATGCACAGCACCCCCTGGGATGCATGACGATCGAGCAGCAAGCTGCTATCAGATGGCTCGGAAGATGGCAAGGGGCTTTGGACGGAGCGGCCGGTCTTGGGTAGGGATGCGTCAGGTTGCATTACCGCTTGTTGTTCGTGAACTCGAAAGCATGGCCCTTAGGCTGGACGGCGTGAAAGCAAGATGAAAACACCCGCGATAGACTGGGGCACCGCACCCCACCTGGTGGATTATAGCGCAGCGGTCGACTTCATGGAGCGGCGGGTCGCAGCGATTGCGGCCGGAACAGCACCGGAGCTCATCTGGCTGGTGGAGCATCCGGAAGTCTATACAGCGGGCACCAGCGCCAAGCCCGGTGACCTCATCGATGCGGACCGGTTTCCCGTGCACTGTACCGGGCGCGGCGGGCAGTACACTTATCACGGCCCTGGGCAGCGCGTTGTTTACGTCATGGTCGATGTGCGCCGCCGATTTGATGGCGATGTGCGGCGGTTTGTCGGAGTGCTGGAGGGCATAGTGATTCAAACATTGGCCGTTTTCGCCGTGGTAGGCGAGGTGCGCTGCGGCAGAGTGGGCGTCTGGGTATCGCGGCCAGATCTTGGACCTGGGCGGGAAGACAAGATTGCAGCACTGGGTATTCGCATCCGTCGGGGGGTTAGCTTTCACGGGTTGGCACTTAACGTCGATCCGAACCTATCTCATTTTGACGGTATCGTGCCGTGCGGGATTTCGGAGCACGGAGTTACGAGTCTTCGGGACTTGGGTCTTTCAATCTCGATGGCCGAGGCCGATGCAGCATTGAAAGAGAAATGCTCGCGCGAACTCGGCGGTCTAAGAGATGTTGGCGTGCTTGAAGCGGATACCGCGCAGGCCGTTCACGCGTCTGGATCGTAATCCTCATTCGGCCATAACACATCGAGGAATACTCGATTTATTTATATTTCTGCGTGTCTGGAAGTTTTGAAACCTGGCAGAGTTCCGATCTAATTTCGGCCACAGAAACGTCGCTGACCGATCACCATCTGACTGCAGCATCGGGTGTATGTTGGTTTGCTATTCTGGCCCTGGGGTTGGGAAAAGGCCAAGCAAGCCAGCGGACTGTAGGGGGAGGGAGCCACCATCGCGCTGCGGCGCCGGCACCGCCAATAGGGCGGCCGACGCTTGGCGCGGAGATTTGGGACAGGGCTCCGATGTCGGCACGCTTCAAACTCGTCGTAGCATCATTATTGAGCGCGGCGTTGACCGGTCTGCTTGCTTCAGAACACCTTTTGGGGCCAGAGGCGCGCGCAACGGAACCGGCAGCGCCGGCAGCCGCGCGACCTGCATCCGAGCCGGCAGGAGAGATTGATCCAGTAGAGGCTCTGCGGGACTACGCCAGAGCCCATCGATCTCTCGAAGGGCACGCGAAGACAATGAACAGGAAGGGTGCCTCGGCCAAGGGCAAGCAACTGGTTCGATCAGGCAAATCAGAAGGGACACCGGCTCCCACAACCGGATGGACGACGGAGGTCATCGCGGAGGACAAGTCCCCGGCGCCTGCAAAAAAAGTGCGAAAAGGGCGTCCGGCCGGGGCGTTGGGTGGCTTGGGTGTTCCGACGGCACAGGAGAAGGCCGCCGCGGGACAAAGCGATGATCTGTTGGTCCCTATTGAGCCTCTGAAAAGGCGCAAGTCGCGTCGCTCGAAAAAGGCCGCCAGCTCAAGTGCAGCCAGCGAGGAACACCTCGCGCTGTTCGTGGAAAACCGTTACCCGTCCGCCGCCACCTGCGGCGTGTGCCATCCCAAGCATTACAAGGAGTGGTCGGTTTCGCAACACGCCTACGCGCAGTTGAGCCCCGCTTACCTGTCACTCAACAACAAGATCAACCAGCTTTCAAATGGGTCCAACGGTGACTTCTGTTTGCGCTGCCACAGTCCGGTCGGCGCAAATCTTGGTGAGAGCTCCTACGCGTCCAACCTCGACCGTCATCCGACATCGAGAGAGGGCATTACCTGCGTTGTCTGCCACCGCATCAACAAGGCCTACAACAAGGCAAGCGGGCGGCTGGCGCTGGTCGAGGGGGGACTGACCGAACCCATCTTCGGGCCGGAGGGCAATGCGGGCGTGAAGAATGTTCTCGACAAGCCCAGCAAGTTTCGCGTTGTGACGGATCCGGAAAAGAAGGGGCGCCAGCTGCACGCGGAGGCGCGGGTGTTCGACCAGATCAAGACGCCGGTGTTCTGCGGCACGTGCCACGACGTGACATTGTTCAACGGTTTCCGGCTTGAGGAAGCCTATAGCGAGTATCGGGTATCGCCAGCGGCCGCCCGCGGCGAGACCTGCCAGGATTGCCACATGGGCAAGGAACAAGGCCGGGTTTCAGGATACGAAAAAGGCCCCGCGGCCATTGTCGGCGGCGAGCCGACCAAGGCGAGGAAACTCACCAGCCACTTGTTCGCTGGTCCGGATTTCTCGCTGGTTCACCCCGGCATCTTTCCGCACAACCAGCGCGCAGCCGCGTTCAAGACAATGCGCGAGTGGCTGCAGTTCGATCACGAGGCGGGCTGGGGCACGGAGAAATTTGAGTCAAACATCCCCAAGGGTAAGCGTTTCCCAAAGGCATGGGAGAGCGCCGATGACCGTTACGATGCCCGCGAGATCCTCAACGAGCAGTTCAAGCTTCTGGACTATGCGCGGATTAAGCGGCTTGAAGTTCTTCGTAACGGGTTCGTTCTTGGCGAGGCGATTATCGACCGGGCCGACGACGTCGGCCTTGCTTTCCGTATCCCCGTGAGAAACGCCACCGACGGGCATAACGTGCCGACGGGGTTTACCGGTGAACGACTCATTTGGCTTGAGGTGACCGTTCGTGACCGCGATGGCCAGGTCGTCTTCCGTTCCGGACACCGTGACCCTAATGGCGATCTGCTCGACGGGCATTCGTCTTACGTTCACGCCGGCAAAATGAAGCAGGACCCTTACCTGTTCAGCCTCCAATCGATCTTCGTCACTCAGAACGGACGTGGCGGCGAGATCGAACACGTGATCCCGATCCCGTTTCCAACCTTTGCGCTGCCTCGGGTGCTGCCCTCAACGACATCGCTGGTCTTCACCGGCGAGCCGGCCACCGAGCGCAATCACAAGAAGGGTATCGAACCGAATGGAGAACGCTGGGCAAGCTACAAGGTGGGCGGCAGCGCCTTGACGGGGAGGCCACCCTACAAAGCGACAATCCGGCTCAACTCGCAACCAATCCCCATCAATCTGCTCATTGCAATGCAGGATGTTGGCTTCGATTACGCCATGACACCACGCATGCTCGCAGACAAGCTTATCAAAGGTACGCAGACGCTCTGGGAGAAGAAGCTCGTCTTGCAGAAATAATGATTACTGGAACCTCGGGGGAGGAAAACGATCGGGTTTGGTGTGCCCAGTTGGGGGTTGTGTGACAAACACGATTATGGCCGTGCTTACAGTGTTCTGCGTGTCGGTGGGCTGTGCCCTGCCGGCTGCGGCGCAAGAGTCTGAGACGGTTGAGCCAGAGGGCTATGAACGCGCGGACGAGCCGCCCGGTGAGTATATCCGCGAGGAGCCGGAGGAGCCATGGTACAGCTGGTTCTGGCCTATCGGCGACCGGGTGGAAGTGAAATCAATCAAGGACGAGTACGTTCCGTTTATGACGGAAAAGGACCGGATGATGACGCGCGAAGAGGTGCTCGGCACGGCGCCGCCCGACGCCTTTGGTCCCGATCCCTACGCCGATGAAGCCATGAACCCGGCAGGGGAGGCGAAACCAACCGTTCTGCCTGACCGCCCGGCACTCATGATTGAAGCTGGCAATGGGTTCCTCGATACCGGGCCTCTCGATGCGGGTTTTGAGGTGCCGGTTCTGGGGGCCGTGTGGCAACCGCGGCTATGGGCGTACGCAATCAATCGTACCGCTTTCCAGACCTTCGATAATGGCTTCTCGGGTAATCCGAGGGAAACAGAGATCGCGAACCGTCTCGATCTCTTCGTCAATCTTCAGCTAACCGGCACCGAGAAGATTTTACTTGGTATCAGGCCTACCGATAACAACCGGCAAAATCGCTTCACGCGCTACACCTTCGAGGGCGAAGATCGCGGTTTTAACGACGAGTTCGGATTCAATGTCGAGACTTTGTTTTTTGAAGGCGACCTCGGCAGTTTGTTTCCGAATTTGGATCAGGCAGGGATACTGCCGATCGACTACGGCTTCACGGTTGGACGTCAACCCGTCGTGTTCCAGGAAGGCATCTTGATCAACGATACGATCGACGCGTTCGGCCTCATTCGCAACAACATCCCGTTTCCGGGAACTTCAAACTTCCGCGTATCGGGGATGTGGGGATGGAACCGGCTTGACCGCAATGAAATCATCGCCCGCAATGAGAACATGTATGGCCTGTTTGTCGCCGCCGATGCGCATGTTTCGACATTCAATCTCGATATGATTTACGTTGACGATCGTGGCGGCGACCGTGCCCCCAATCGTGGCGAACTCGACGGGTTCTACCTTGGAGCCTCGGCGATTCAGCGTTTGGCCTTTCTCGGCGGCATCAGCACCGCATTTCGCGTCAACAGCTCGTTTGCGTTGAAGGAGGAAGTGCAAGGCGTCGTGGGCAACGGCACGCTTTTGACCGCGGAGCTGTCAAAGACGGTGCCGGGGTCCGACGATATCGTTTACTTCAACTCCTTCCTTGGTTTTGGCAACTTCACTCAGGCCGGGCGAGAAGCTGTGGTTGGCGGCCCGCTTGCTAACACCGGAATCCTTTTCGCGTCGCCAAGCCTGTCGACTTATCTCGCCGAAATAGATCCTTTCGTTGAGGACGACGTTATCGGCGGTGCGATTGGTTACCAGGCATTTTGGGATGACAAACGACGCAACATGATCTTTGAAATCGCGGGCAGACAGAGCCTCCGCAGTGATGGTCTCGGGGTCAATAGCCTTGGCTTCGGCGTGCAGTACCAACAAGCTGTCGGTCAGCACGCTCAGCTCACATTGGAGAGTTTCTACACCATTAATGAAAACCTTGATGACGGCCTGGGCGCGCGGGCTGAGATCCAGATCATTTACTGACTCTCGGGCAAGGAGATTTACGGACATGGAAACTGCCATGGTCGTTCAAACAGCGGGTTGGCTCATGGTTGGTGGCACGGCACTGCGCGCTCTTTGGTGGGCTGGTGCCAGGATGCTAAGCGGGCTGCACCGGCGACGGCTGTCGCGGGAGCTGATCTCGCAGCTCCTGGAGGAGGTGGAGAAACGCCTGGATGCTTACGAGCCTAGTCCGTCGCAGGCAGTTGGGGCGCAGCCGGATCTGTTGGCGCTCAGAATTGTAAGGCGCGAGTACGAAAACACTGACCGATCTGTGTGTTCGCTCTACCTGGCAGCTCCTGACGGCGCGCCTCTAGTGGCGTACGGGCCGGGACAGTTCCTATCGGTCTCACTCAGTGGAAAGGATGGGCGTCCGCTACAGCGGTGCTACTCGCTATCGGAAATGCCGACACGTCCACAGCGGTACTATCGAATTACAGTTAAGCGACTGGATGGCGGGGCGGAGTCGCCTACCGGCGCGGCTTCGACGCGTCTGGTTGACCAGCTAGATGTCGGGGACTTCGTTTCCGCAGCGGCTCCTGCGGGAACATTCGTGCTCGATCAAGTGTCAGATAGGCCTGTGGTGCTGATTGCAGGGGGCATCGGGATCACGCCGCTGATGAGTATGCTCAACTGGCTGGTGGCCACCGGAAGCCGGCGCGAAATATGGTTGATCTATGGAGTTCGCAACCGCGACCAGCACCCGTTTCGGGAGCACGTTCACGGTCTGCAGAAACTCGCACCGAACCTGGCCACCATGGTGTTCTACTCGCAGCCGACAGGACGTTGCCGGCAGGGTGTGGATTTTGACTATGAGGGCCGGATCGATGCCCGGGTGCTCAAGCCACTGCTAGGTGCGCGCGACTATCTTTATTACCTGTGCGGCCCATCGGAGATGATGGCGTCGTTGAAGGGTGATTTGCGTGGCTTCGGTGTGGGGGAGGAAGATATTCGCACCGAGGCCTTTGGTGGCGCTCTTGCAAAGCCGGCAGTGCCTGGTGCGGCCAACCGCACGTTGTCCGGCGGGGACCAGCGTAAAGCTGGCCGCGATCGCTTCAAGATCACGTTTTCCGGCTCGGAGCGGCGCGTCGTCTGGGAGCCTCACCATGGTTCCTTGCTTGATATCGCGGAGGCTTGCGGTGTGGAGGCGCGGGCATCTTGCCGCGCCGGGCAGTGCGGCACCTGCAAGGTCCGCCTCCGGTCCGGCGAAGTCACCTATACCACGCCACCAGCCGCCGCCGTGGAGGCGGGTACGTGCCTGCCTTGTCTCGCCCGACCAGTTAGCGACCTGGTCGTGGAGCTATGATGCTGAGGCTAATTCTGCTCGTTCACAGCCTCGACCGGCAGACGTGTGGGCGTTAGCGGCGGTCCGGTTGGAGCGATGTGATAAGTGTGGCACTGCCTGCAGTCTTGTGGCGCCTTGCCGGAGGCGTGACAGGCAACACACGTAACTTTGGTGATTGGTTTAAAGCTCGGGGGATTTGGCACCGGTTTGGACTGGTTTGACGCCGCCGCTTTATTGGTCTTTTTCGGTTTGAGGAGTTCGTGGCATGTCAGGCAGCCGCGCTTAGCCAGCATCGACAAGTGGGGCGCATGACTGAAGCGCGTGAAGCCGGCGCTTTCTTGTATTGATTGCTTTGCGCCTCGGGCGCCCCAGACGACACGTGCCGTGTTATCGGGCCCTCGCGTAACGGTATGGCATTTAATACAACGACCTTGCGCGTCTTCATGAGTGAGCGCTTCGAAGACCGGTGCGAGCACGTTGTCGTCCTTGCGACTTGGTGCGGTGGCGCTAAAGTCGAGCCAGGCTCGAAGGAAATTGTCGGCGTGACCGGCTGGCCGGTAGTAGATGGCGTAGTCCTTGCGATACCAGCCGCCATATACGCTCCAGGTTTCGTCGTCGACGGGTTTGCTGCGCGGTTGATCATTATTGGTTTGTGCCGTCTTGCCTGCTGGTTGTGATGCGGCTTGTCGGGGTCGCTTAGCGGCGACCTTGCGGGGTTGTTCGACTTCTCCCCTTATGGCCTTGCGCGTCCCCTCGGGCTCGAGCCCTTCCTGGACGATCTCCCCCAGAACGCTCACATACCAGCGGCCTCCTTTCGGATTATGGACGAGCTTGATGTCAGGCTTGACTGCCGGCTCGGGTTTGTCGGCCCTGGCTTCATCGCCGCCGCCCTTACGGGCTTGGCGTTTCGCGTATTTAGCGCGGAACGCTTTTTGCCAACCTGGCCTCTGGTGGCGCGCGATCTCCTGACTAAGGGAGGGCAGCCAACTCCGTGCGGATGCGAGCAGCACATCGCGTGGCAGCGTACCCAGCATTCGGGTGATTTCCTCGCGCTCGACAGGGTTGCTGGTGGCGGCCCGCAGACGCTTGAGAAGGTTGGAGACCTTAACGGTTGAGAGTTCGTGCAGCAGCTCCTTGATCTCCCATACCATGTCTACGACGGCTGCAGTTTCCGTGTCCGTCGCCGCCTGCAAGTCCAACAGGTCGAGTTTGTTGATCGTGGCGAGCATTGTGCGGCGCTTTCGATCGCGCGCGAGTAGGACCTGCATCAGGGGCGACAGTTCGGCTTCCGATTCTTCGGGCCAGTTTCCGATAGGAGCTCCGCGGGAACGCAGAGTTTCGATGTCGAGGCCAGGGAGCGCGAGCAGCGATAGTCCCTTTGGACCGGTGGCTCGGTCGGCGCCGACGATCTGGGGCAAATGGCAGGCCGAGCATGCAACATCAAATGGCTTCAAGAGGAGTTTTTGGCCGCGCGCGTCCGGGGTATGGCAATCAGTGCAGGTCTTCGGCATTGACTTCAGGTCCGGCTGTTTGGTGCGGGCTTTTTCAAAGTGCTCTGAGAAGTGTTTGGCATGATCGTACTTGATGGGCGCCGGACCTCCCGACGGGTAGCCGGTGAAATCCGGATGGTCGGATTGGAAGCTGGTGAAGCCGACCTGGTGGCATGCGTTGCATGTGCGGTCGGTAGCGGTGTGTGCTGCACCGTCCGCGTGAAGGTGCTCTTTGTGGCACGTGGCACAACCGATGCTAGCGTGATTACGGCCCGACGTGCCCAGCGCCGCATCGAGAAGCCCATTCGCGGTATTCGCCAGTGTGGCTGCGTCACCGGCCACGGCGAGTTCTTCCTGCTTCCGCTTTGTTGTCTTCTTCAACCGGCTCGCCGGCAGACTGTGTGATGAATGAGGGGCGTCGCCGAGGTTGTGGCAGCTCAGGCAACGGGTGTTGTCGGCGTGAGAGTCCGTCCTGCTCAGGATGGCGGAGACCCAGCCAAATTGCCCCTGGCCAACATTGGAGTGGCAGGCGCCGCAGTCCTTGACGGCCCGGTGCTCGGGCGACAACGGTCCCGGTGTCAGGATCTTGCGCTCCACATCGTAAGCCAGCGAAAGGGCGACAACGCCGGCTGTCAGGATCGCCGTCCAGCGCGCGACCCTGCCTGTCAACTGCCGGTGCTTCGCACCGGTGCGATCTTTAGCGTTATCGGTCATGTTCCCCCAATGTCGGACGCCTTGCCGGCTGCCTCAGCGCGCTTCGTATATGGCAGCCGTTGCGGCTGTGGCGTCGAGACCGCCCAAGGTGAACGCATAGACCGTGCAGACATGGAAGAGGGTTAGAACCATGAGGGCATAGGTCGCCGGCAGGTGCACAAACAGCCAGGCCTTGAGGGCCAGTTCGTGAGCATGGCGGCTGTCCAGCGCATACTTCGAACGAACCAGGGCTTTCATTTCATCAAGTGCATCGTGTGGAGATAAACGGTCTTCGCGATCGGCTGCGTCTATCGCGAAGACAAGCTGCTTCAGCGGTCTGCGTGATCCTTGCAGATGAGCCAGGGCGTGACGCGGCCGGTCAAAGAATTCGTGCAGGCGCTCGGTATAGAGGTCAACAATCGCGCGTGAACCCGACTGCTCAACGGAGTGAATAGCAAGGCGGACGGCGGATGCTGCAATCCGGGCCCGCGCTGCAGGTGTCTCTTCTGACGGTTCCGAAGTTCCATCATTTTCGAGCTTCAGGGGAATGACATTGACAAGATATAGCCCGATCAGGCCGCTTGCGGCGACGGCGGCGAACAACGTGAAGAGGGCCCATTCGAGCGCGGTCTCCGGCAGGGAGAAGCTGATGTGAAGAGCAAAGATTAGCACGGCGAACAGGCCCGTCGCGATATGTCGTTGCGTCCAACCCGGAAGGCCGCCTGGAACTAGTTGCGGCATGTGTTTCTTAAGTCGCAGCATGAGTTGCAGTGCCATTGCGGCCGCCAGCACCCAGCCTGTCATAAACACCGGGTCCAGGAGGCGCAACTCGAACGCCCGGGTGAGCCAGAAAACGCCGGCAAACGCGAGCGTGACCATCAGCGCTTTCAGCAAAAATGTCCTCATGCTGCCTCCACTTGCTCAATTCGAGTCGGACGGTTCGCCGACATAGTGGTTCTTGCCGGGAATGAGCGGATCGATGCCCGCAAGCTTGCCGCCGTCGTAGCGGGCGGCGAGTGCCTTGGCGGATGCACCGACTTTGTCCGCAGCGGTATACAACGCTTTCTTGTTGCCGAGTTTGAGCCCGGCCGAATGCGCATGCTCGACGATGCTGCCAAGTTCAGGGATGTCAGGAAGCCGTTCAGCGGCGGCCCGGAGTGCCTTGCGAGCCTTGTCGGCTCGATGGGCCATCCTAATGGCGTAGTCTTCGAACTTGGTCGCAACCGCGATGGCACGCAGTGCGGTTTCGAGTTCCACCGTCAGGCCGACAAGATACATGATGCGCCGCCGCTTACTGCCGGCCAACGCATTGTGTTTGCCGTTGTTGTACCAAAGATTGTGCCGGACCTCGCCTTGGGACCACGACACCAACTCGAAGGCGCTGCCTGCCGGATGGCCGCCTACGTTGACGAGTTTCTCATTGGGCACGACGTGGCAGCCGTAGCAGTTCTTGGCAATGCCATAGACAGCATCCTTGCGGATCATGCCATGGGCAACGGACTGCTTCCACCGATGTGTGGCCTCGTTGGCTGTCTCGGATTTCTTGTTCGGTTTGCCGGAAAACTCGCTGTGAATCTTGAGCCAGTCTTCGGCGGCTCCGTGGCAGGACTCGCAGGAAATGCCAGCGGTAACGCTTGTTCTGCCGCGCTTTTTTTGTTTGGTGAAATGGCAACCCAAGCAAAGCGGATCGGCCTTGATGCGTTTGATGCCGAGTTTGCCGGCAATACGGCGCGCCTCTTTGCTTCGCGGCATTTCGCGGAAGGTCCGATGGTGGCGAGTGTTCTTCCAGACGGCGGCCTCTTTGGTATGACACTCCGCGCAAGCGTTGGCGCCGACAGCTTCCACCGTCTCGGTAGACAATGCCGTCTCGTCGGGAAGCACTGGGGCGAGCATCAGCACAAGAGCGAAGAGCCGAGCGTTAAAGAGCCGGTAAAGCAATGAACGCGAAGAACCCGCACTAAACGTGCACCGGTCCATGCTTGAGGTTTGATCGACAGAAGTTCGCAACGGCTGCTCTCGTCAGACGTCCCATCTCCAGAGCCGTTATCAAGCCCCGGAGGCAGGGTTCCCCAGCACCGCCTACGCAAGGCGACTCTTCCCCGCCAGCTTTGTCGCAAATGTGGCAACGTCATCGGGATCGCGCGTTTGGGCTAAATCGAGGAATTCTGATGGACTAATAAAGCCGATAGCCGACGGATCTTTTTTCGAAGCTTTCGACTTCCTTGCGCCAGGCGGCGATAATCGAGGCGCCCGTGGCACCATTGAGAAGCATTGTACGCAGGCGCCTGGTACCGGCGATGGCGTCGAACATGGCGACCTTTTTAATCAGCGGTGAAACGCCACGAGATCGTGCCTCGCGGATCAGGAGGGCCAGGGCATGAATGCCAACCTCCAGGGGCTGATAAAGGTTCATGTCGGTAACACCGACCCGAACGCCATGAATGGTTCGGCCCACGAAGACGGGGTTCTTCGCCACCTTGGGAATGGAGCGCGGTTTATAGCGCACCGCCTTAAACTCAACGCCGGGCAGACCTAGCGCGTTAAGCCGCCCGGCCATGCGGCGGGCATTGAGCCATGGGGCGCCAAAGACGGTGAACGGTTCGTCGGTGCCGCGGCCTTCATTCACGAGGCGTGTTTCACCAATGATGCCGATGCCGGGATAAACAAGAGCGGCCTTGAAGGTCGGGACGTTCGGACTGGTTGCAACCCAAGGCTGCTCGGTCTTGTGCCAACGCATGGATCGCTCCCAACCACGCATTGCGATCACACGCAAGTCCAGCCTGTCGAGGCCACTGCGCCAGGCTTCGCCTTGGATCATCCGGGCAAGCTCTGCAACGGTGAGGCCGTGAACGACCGGGATAGGATAAAGGCCGACAAACGAGCGACGGCGGGGTTCGAGAACAAATCCCGATACATATGTGCCGCCGAGCGGGTTGGGCCGATCAAGGACGAGAAAAGGAATGCCCGCCGCGGCGGCGGCCTCCATGGCCAGGCCCATTGTCGAGATGTAGGTGTAGAAACGGGCGCCGACGTCCTGAATATCGAAGATCAAAATATCGATACCGCGCAACATGCGGGTAGTGGGTTTCTTTGTCGCTCCATACAGGCTGAAGACGCGTACGCCGGTCTTGGTATCAACGCCGTCGCGTATGCTCTCGCCTGCCTCGACCGCACCACGGAAACCATGTTCGGGTGCGAATATTGCGACAAGTTCTACGTTGGGAGCGCCATGCAAGAGATCGGCAAGATGCTTGCTGCCGACAAGCCCCGTCTGATTGGTAATCAACCCGACGCGTTGACCTTCGATCGCGGCGAAATTCGATCCGGCCAGTATTTCCGCACCCGTACTGACACGCGGCGGCGTAGGGCCTTGTTGGCTACTTATCGAGGTGCTGAGGGCCATCATGCAAAGGAAACAGTAGGCTGTGGCTAGCCAGCGACGGGAAATCAGCGTGGACATCGTTCCACTTGTCTCCGGGAGATATGCGGCGGCGTCAAATTTGACAGACCCTATTGACCATTGTCCTCGTGGCGAGAGAATGTCCAGGCAACATCAAAGATATCGCCAGTTCATTCACTACAGTGAAAGCTGAACGTGGTTCGGCAAACTGTTGGGCTGGCGTGTGACATTTGAAGATTGTGTCCGTCATCAACGTTGATTTGTGGGGAGGTGTGGCAGTAATGCTCATTTGCCTGGCAGGTCAGACTCGCACCGCTAGGTACCGTCGGGACTGGCGCCGACATACACCCCCCACTCCCACCCTCTGGTGTCAGTCCCGGCACTAACGATTGGTTGACAGTTCCAGCGCAACGACTTGATTGCGCCGAGGGGTGGTTTTCTTTAGCCGGTTTGCGAACTGTCAACGCAGTGGTCTCATCTGAGTGCTGATTGGTAACCTGCAGGGGTATACTTCGGTGGATCCTATGTCGTTGCAGGCGGCAGCGGGCGCAGCGGCGCAGACCTTCCAAAATTGTCGAGTGTGCTGTCGCTTGATGCGACAGCGAAGCGTGGGTGTGGTGTCATCTCCATTTCAGGAACTGCTCAATTTGCGAGATCCTTCGGATTGGTGGCGTCGGGAGTTGCCCGTTGCGGAACGACCGGTCAGACGGCGATCCGTTGCGATCTGCCTGGTTTGGTCGTAGCGGGGACCCGCGGCGCGAGCTTTATGCGCACTGTCTCTTCGTCGAGGCCAAAATCCGTCAGGTCATAAACGTGCCTGCGGTGCTTGTCGCGCGGGTTAGCCACCATGAAGCGCAGCATCACGTCTTCAAGGTCAGGATCAGGGGCATAGCCGAAGCGCGCATAAAGGTCGGTGGCGACAGCAATCGGATCGACCAACAGATCCCTGTAAGCCACCCGTGCCAAACGTTCGGGTGGCAAATGAGCGAGTGCGCGGTCCGCGACACGCCGCCCCCGCTCGGCGACCCCCAAGACATAGTCGCCAACCTCATGCGGATCGGCGTCGTCGCCCAAGACATTCCACATCAACGCGGTAAGGGAGCACAACGAGGCAACCGACTGCACCGGGTCACGCTCCATGTGGATGATGCGAGCGTCGGGGAACACTTCAAGCAGCTCCGGTAAACGAGCCGTATGGACGGGCGATTTGAGGACCCACTGCTGGCCAGGTCGAACCCACTGCAGCAATTTGAGCTGCCGGGCCAGCATGCGATGGGGCGCGGCTCTATCAGCTAGTCCTTCGAACCAACGCCAATACGACGGAAGCCTGGCGAAGTCGAAGCTGTCGGGAAACAGCTGCGTGTAAAGGAACAGATAGAGGCATTCTTCGGGATCGGCCTCTGACGTAATCGGGTGAACCCCTCTGAGGTCCGGCACGACAGTGTTGAGCTGCCAAACGGCATTGCGCCCCGCCTTCATCCGGCGGCGGGTATCTTCGGGGGAAGGCACGATGCTTCGCGGCACCGGCTCGTGCGCTTCCCAGAACGGGATGTAACGGGCTCCGGCATGGCAACACATCAGGCGCTGCATCAGCGTGGTTCCAGAGCGTGGGAGGCCAACGATAAATAGTGGTTTGTCGATATGCTGTTGCAGGATCTCGGGATGCTCGACATAAGCGCGCTCGAACGCCAACTGGTTGGCGACGCACCGCACCAGATCACGTTGCACGATAATCCGCCCGAATAGCGATAGACCGGCCTCGGTTTCGTAGGCGTTCGCACGGGCTCTGAGGCCCTCGATGGACAATGGGCTTAACCTGGTGGGAGCACCATGCAGACGTTGCGCTTTAGCGAGGATGCGATCAGCGTCGATACGGGGCACCAGGCCGACCGTTTCCAGCGTCGGGCCCAGGCGATTGAGCATCCGAATGGCCAACGGATTTGACGCATGGCTTGAGACTGTTTTCGCAGCCTGCATGTCTCCCCCTTGCTTGCCCTGACTGGGCGGGATTTCAGCGCCGTCCGCTGAAACCCCGCGTTTCTGGCAATTCAACCGGCGCCCCCGTGCGACCCCGGATCATCTAGATCGCCCGCTTTTCAACGTGTCACTTGGCCTCCTGCGCCGGGCGCTCTCGTTCGGGCCCACCTGCGTCAGTCGAGTCAACGCGATAATGAAGCGATTCGAGACATGCACAATTCCCCGTGGGATTGTTTTACGTGGGCCGGCATCACAAGCCGACGAATACTGGGCGAATTTGGGTGAACCGCAACCAATAAGAAACGGATAGGGCGAGGCGAATTCCCACAGGGAACCCAACATGAATCGGCTTCACAGACTCTTGTTAACTTCAATCAAAATATTTCTGTGGCAGTCGCGATTGTTCCGGATGGGGATGGTGTAGGCAACTACGTTGGGTTGGTTGCAAGGCTGGTTCCTCGTCCCCACTCTCTCTTTCTTAGGGTGGGGTTTGTACGGTTCGATTGAAGCGGTTTCGGGGGGCACACAAATGCGCAAGACCAGCCTGATACTTGGCACCCTTTGGACGTTTGCTGCCTTGAATGTCGGCTTCGTAGTGACGTCGATCGGGATGTATGGGTGAGGCCGGCGATTCTGCGAGGGTCACGATAGCAAGGCGGCAAACTCGGCCAGCTATCTGTGGATTAATGCAGCATGCTGCAGGCAGAAAAATTGGCGGCGCTGAAGATTAAAGCCTCCGCACCGCCTGTGATCTCCATGGGCACGTTGCAACGGCCAATTGTTCGACGCATCCGCGGGCCGTCAGCGGGCGAGTAAGACGGATCGCATTTTCTGGCGCATCTGTTCGCTGATGTCTTCGAAATTTTCCATTTGCTGCTGACTTAGTATCGGCACCAACTTACGATGCACGTCAGTGGCAACATCACTAATCTTTGAGCGGATCGACATGAGGTCCATGAAGGATGGACGGTTGCCCGGCTTGAAGCTGTGCTCTTTCAGAACAGCCATTCGCTGATCGACGGCACTTTGCAGAATTGGATCGACCTTTTGTTTCTGATCGGCACTGAGCTGGAGATCTGCTTCAGGGGTCTTTAGTCCCCCCTCCATTATATTGCGTACATCGACCGCGAGAGCCGTTGTCGATGCCGTTGCCGCGAAGAACAACATGGCGACCATGGTCGCCCAGCCGTGATTACGCTGTGTTACGCTCATTCCCGTCCTCCAAATGATCCAGTACGTGCGTGTCTTTTAGAGAATCTTGGGTTCAACAATCGCGCGCCCGGTAAGGCGCCAATTACTCAAAGGTTTTCACAATTTGGCACTTTTGGAGTCTGCCCCAGGTTCCCGGATCGCGCCACCGTCTAGAAGCGGGGGAGTGTTCATGAGCACCGTTAGGAGCGACCACTGTATTTCGCCTTCTAATTTTTTAATTTATATGGGCGCATTTCTATCGAACTCCCTCGCCACGAGACCATGTTACGAATTTGAAACTACCTGCGAAACGGTCGCAGTGCTATTTTCGTGCACGAGCTCAGCGTTACCGTCCATGATCCGTTTGGGTGGCGCTGGGTAAACTCAACCCGACACTTCATCACGTGGTCGATCGAAGCTCACGAGTGCTACGGCACGCGTGTCTCGGTGTTGCGCAACTATGACAAAGCGCGGTGTCGTCGTCGGGGCTTTTTTTTAAGCGATCGTCATGCGAGCAGCGCCGGCTGGGGCGGGCCGCCTTCGGCTGTATTCTGCAGCTTTCGCACTGGGGTTTCACAGAGGCGAGGCGCGACCGGCTTCAGCTCCAATGAAGCCGCACTTGCCCGATTCAACATCGGTTGGGGGCAAGTCCAGCTAAGCCAATCACTCAACACGCCGCTCGTGACAGTAGGGTGGCAATCCTGCGCGCCTCATTAATGGTGTGCACGCGCTCTTGGGCGGCGGCGATGAAAGAGCGGCGTTTTCTTCATCGCGGACAGGAACGTGGCGGACATCTTATTTGGCGAAAAGAGAGAGGCCCGACGTAGTTGATACGCAAACTACGTCGGGCCAAGAAACAATCGGTAAAGCGCGGTGGCGAGATTTGGGGCAGACGCGCTGATCCACCCCCATTGAATTGGTCCACCTGCTAGTAAGTATCAGGAGGACACGATATGGCGAGCAAGCGACACAAACCCGAGGAGATCGTTTCCAAGTTGCGTCAGGTGGATGTGCTGCGCGGACAGGGACTGACGATTGCGGATGCGATCCGCCAGATTGGTGTGACCCAGCTGACGTATTACCGCTGGCGCAAGACGTATGGCGGCATGGGCAGCGACCGGGTCAGGGAGCTGAAGCAGCTTCAAAAAGAGAATGAACAGCTCAGGAAGGCGGTCGCCGATCTGACGTTGGACAAGTTGATCTTAAAAGAGGCTGCCAAGGGAAACTTCTGAGCCCTGCGCGCCGGAGACGCTGCATTGATCAGGTGCGCAGCAAGTTGGGTGTCTCCGAACGTCGAGCCTGCCGCGTGCTTGGCCAGCACCGCTCGACACAGCGTCATGCTCCCAAAGGGCGTGCCCATGAGGATCAGCTGGTTGCCGACATGATCGAACTTGCCCGGCAATATGGTCGATATGGCTATCGCCGTGTCGCGGCCCTTCTTCGTGACGCGGGCTGGCAGGTCAACGACAAGCGCGTAGAGCGGCTGTGGCGCCGAGAAGGGCTGAGGGTTCCAACTAAGCAACCGAAGAAGGGGCGTCTGTGGCTCAATGACGGGTCGTGTGTGAGACTGCGCGCATCGCATCGGAACCACGTCTGGTCTTACGATTTCGTGCATCACCGAACCGAGGATGGCCGTGCGTTTCGAACGCTCAACCTGATCGATGAGTTTACACGAGAGTGCTTGGCGATCCGTGTGAGGCGGAAGCTCAGCTCAATCGACGTGATCGACGTTCTAACCGATCAATTTATGCTACGCGGCGTGCCATCCTAAATCCGCTCTGACAACGGTCCCGAGTTCATTGCTGAAGCGGTTCGAAAATGGATCAGCGCCGTTGGCGCCAGCACTGCCTATATTGAACCCGGCAGCCCGTGGGAGAACGGCTATGTTGAGAGCTTCAATGCCCGCCTAAGAGATGAGCTGCTCAACGGAGACATCTTCTACTCGCTCAAGGAGGCACAGATCATAATTGAAAACGGGCGTCGACATTACAATCAGATACGACCGCATTCGTCACTGGGATACCGACCACCAGCCCCGGAAACGATGATCACGTTGTCACCGAGGCCGTCAATGAACTAACATTCAAACCGGACCAGTCAGTGGGGGCAGGTCAGCGCCTCTTCCCGGACGGCTCTACTACTCACCTGTGCGACCACTTGTTACGACATCGTAGCCATCACTCCAATTTCTATTCGAATGACTCGTGCCGGTTTATCGGGAATGCCGATGGCTAAATCCGCACAAAAAAGACCCGACATCAGCATCACGTTTAGCCACAGGTGCGCAACACCAAGGATGCTCTAGCGAGCTTCGTTTGGCCAAGTGATATTGTGCCGGGTTGAGGTTACTTAGCGACCCTCATTTGTCATGACGCATCCCAGGAGGCCATGACGGGCGATGCTAAGCGTATTGAAGTATTTAGCACATAAGCGCTTTCAGATGTAGTTTCATCTTCGTAACGTTGGGCGCGTCTGTGGCCCGCTTTTGTGCCGGCCCAGAAGTTGGAGAACTGGGTCTGATTGATTAAGTCTACCAGGCTGGGGTCCTAGCGAACTTCGATAAGCCGGATATTGTTCATGTCGGACAGCTGCCTTTTCTTTTGTTCGCGCAGTTGCGGGCATTGTCACATTAGCACGTATGCCGCGTGAGGCATGCACGGCGTCGGCATGTTTCACGCCGCAGCAGTCACAGCGTCCCACCTGTCCATAGCTGCCGCTCGGAACTGTCGCATTGTTCTGCCTGAGATCTGATGACGCTGGAGGTTGAATGTGTTGTAGATAGCGGCGTGGGTTGAGAGAAATCGTTGCGCGGCACCAGCTGATTTGAATCGCTGCATCCGTCGTTCTCTTTGCCGTATCGGGAGGTGAGAATTCTCGGCCCGATTGTTGATCCGACCGCCGGTTATGTGGCGAACTCTCATCCCAAGTTCGCTCAATGCCGCGCCATATGATGGCAGCTTGTCCGTCATGACTGCGTCTGGCGAGAAGCCTTGTGCCTTGAGCAGTTTCCGCATCAGCTTCAAGGCTGCTCGCTTGTTTCGGCGCGATTGCACCAGCACGTCCAGGACTTCTCCCTCGCAATCAACGGCGCGCCACAGGTATACGTTCTTGCCGTTAATCGAGACGAAGACTTCATCGATATGCCAACGCGTATCAACACGCGGCTGCGAGCGTCTTAGTTCTCTGGCATCGGCCAAGCCAAACTTAAACGACCAGCGGCGGACCGTTTCATACGAGACATCGATGCCGCGTTGGGACAACATATCCTCGACATCGCGCAGGCTCAGAGGAAAGTGAAAGTACAGCCAGACTGCTTGCTGGATCACAACGGCCGGGAAGCGATGGCGAGGATAGGAAGAACTGCTCATCGGACGTTGATAGCATACGGTTTCAACTGAACAGGCGCGTTATCGTGACAACAACCTCCGCACAGCCCAGACGCAAGGGAAGGATTGGCGACCACCTTCAGTGACCACTCAGGGCTGTTTCAAGTTGCGGCCTATCAGCAGTGGCGAACAGCCAAGACTGACGAGGGCTTCATCCTTGAGCCTCAGCGGGGAGCGAATGGCGCTGTCGCGTTCGGCCCTCAGCTCGTCTTCTAGGAACCGAAGCTCTTGGCCGGACGCGTTCAACTGAGAAATTACCTCTTCGGTAGGCTGGTGCCTCACGGCTACCAAGGCCCAGAGGATGGCAGCGCGCGTACCCGACTTGCAATGGGCGAAAATCGGTCCTGGCAGGTCGATCAAAGCCCGCTCGAATCGATCGATGGCGTTTACTTCGAAGATCGCGTGGTTCTCCGTCGGTGTATGGATGTAACCGAGGTCGGCGGATGCAGCCAGCCCAGCAGCCTCTTCGGCCCGCATGAAATCACCATCTTCCGTATCCGGGCGCGCGTTGATGACACCGCGGAAACCGGCCTCGCTAAGGCACACAATATCGTCCGCTTCGATCTGCGGTCCGATCGCGAACTGCGCCGAAATATAGTTTGGTTTGAACACGCCGGTTATCGCCTCATTGACCGATCGGAAAACGCGCCATACGACTGCAGTGCCGGAGTTCTTGCATTGTGCTAGACGATCTCCGACTATACTTTGGCGTTCCGCCTTCGGGAACAAGTAGGATGATAGGAGGGCAAAGTGATAGACGGAGCCGACGCCGAAATTTTGAGGTTGCTCCAGCCCGACGCAACACTATCAGTTGCCGAGGTTGCCAAGCGAGTCGGCCTGCCTGAGAAAGAATGTTCCGATCGCATCAATCAGCTCGAGGCTAATGGCGTCATCAAAGCACGCGTCACCCTTCTTGATCCGCGCAAGGCCGGGACGGGCGTCACCGTATTTGTAGCCATCACGACTCTGGAACACAGCCAAGAATGGCTCGATCACTTTCATACTGCTGTCCAGGCGTTTCCTGAGGTCGTTGAGTTCTACCGTATGAGCGGCGCTGTGGACTATCTCCTGCGCGTTGCGGTGTCAGACGTCGACGGCTATGACGCCTTCTATAAGAAGCTCCTCGCGATCACCAGCTTTAAGGATATCAGCTCGACGTTTGCGATGGAGCAGATCAAGTTCACGACCGAACTGCCCCTCCGAGCTAGAAGTCAGGAATGAAACAGAAAATTAATTGTCCGATGTCGCTTCCCGCATAGCATCGGCGGAGAGCCACCTCTTACCGGCTTCGAGAACGTTTTTGGACCAGCGATAGTAAAGGTAATGGTTGATACCTTTCTTGCGGCACAGGTTGGCGATCGTCTCCTCGCCACGCAGGCCTTCAAGGACGATGCGGATCTTCTCTTCTGCTGAAAACTTCCGGCGCATCGCACTGCGGATATCCCGGACGGTCTTGTCTGGCTGCCCGGACGGGCGCTCTTTCCTGTCAGTCATCGTCTCCCTCTTCGGGGTTACGATGAACCGGAAAGTCTCTCTTGCGCAATCTCCTCAATCTGTCCCGCGAGTGATGACGGGTGTCTAGCCTCCTTGGGCTGTACCTCCAAAACTTCGTTTCTCTAATATCGTTTCAGGCGCTGGTGGGTGCATGCCGAGGGCATGGTGCGGGCGGATGCGATTGTACTGGCGGAGTCATTAATTGATGACGGTTTGTCTCATCTCTCCAGGGACCACCTACTTCTCGATTGGCGCTTCGTGAAGCGATCACAAAAAAGGCGGCGCTGGCGGGAGAAGAGCTGTGAGCCCGCCGGTGCTTGAAGCAGTATCGGAGCAACGACATCTCGGTCGGACAGCCCAGACGGGACTAAGCCCCAGCAAATTGGATTTGAGGATGGGCTCTCACGATCCTGGATAAACTGCACAAACCACACATTGCTGTGGACCAATGCCCGTCTATCAGAATCTCTGTCTTTCGCAGGCCATCACTTAAGGGTTCTACGAGCGCCAAGGTAAGGGATATTACTTAACACCTTAGTGCCAGGAGCCTTGAAGCAAAGGGGTTGGATTTAAGTGGGGAGAGTATGCAGCTCGAAGCCCGGCGACGTTGCTGAGATGACTCCGCTCTCAGCCAACACCAGGTTCGCGCTAAAGTGTCTCGATGGCTGACAAGTTAGAAACAAGGGAAAGGCAAGGGGGCGAGGTCGAACGGGGGGACACATCGGGGGACGATGATTTCGGCCTCGCCCTGCTGCCGCGCTAGGGACTTTGCCTCTAGCAGGAGCGCGTTGGGGGTGCGGTCGCTCTTCGGCATGCCGCTATGTATTCCAAACTGTGGCGCGACGACAACTGCCGAAGAGCTTTCTTCACCTGAGTCTTCTTATCGGTCGAATTCAGTAATTGTGATCTGCGTCGAGCTAAATCCGACGCGTTCGATCCGGATCGCTGTGGCCACGACTGGTTCAGAAGGTAGAATTGTCAGTGGCGTGCGGCGGAGCACGGTTGCCGAGTATTCTTATCATCTCTCAATAAGAAAAGCCCCGCAGCCGGAACGCGAGACCGGCTGCAGGGCTAAGCAGCACTTAAAGAAGAGTCTTCGCATGACTTTTGACGACTCTCCCCCCAACATGCCGGAAGCAACTTAACATCAGGTTGATTACATCAAGCTGGGCATAAATCAGCATTCATCAAGCCATGCGATCAAGTCCGCTTGTTGATCAGCGGTCCGAGCCATCCTCTAATGATCTCAGCTTAGGACTGTTCCGCTCTACCTCTGAAAGCGGACATCCCAGCGCCAGCCTTGGCGCAGGTCGCCAACGTCCGCAAAGTCCACGTAGCGAACCTAGGATGATCTATCGGTCAGACTAATTTCAGGTCTTCGATCGAGTATTGACCGTTGTTGTTGGGCAGCTTCCAAGCTTCGCCGTTAGAGCCAGCCGAAGTTTCACGTTGCGGCTCCTCTTGCGGAAGCGAGCGAGCCGAATAATCCAAGGTAGCAGCTTCAGGTCTTGGTGCAGGTAGGCGCCCGAGGTTTCTCGCAAGATCGACTAGCGAAGAGGCAAGGCATTCTCTGCGCTGTAGATGAGAGGTGAAGACTTGGTCAATTTCATTCTGTAGCTGGTTGTCTGCCTTGATCAGAGCCTGCTCGAGCTCTTTGATTAGCTTCATTTCATCTGTGGTAAGTTCGTCCAAACGTGCTTTGAGCTCGCCCAGCTGTTTTTCGATCGATGACATTAAATCTCCTAGATCTCAGCAATTGGATTCAAGGTCTTATCCGACCGATGTTTTGATTCTACGCACAGGTGAAAATACAAAGATTCGCTGACGCTCCGTTCGGCAATGCGTTAGTTATCCACATGCATTGCTTTCCGACCGAGGTGTCCTTGGGGACTGCTATCTCTGACTGGCTTCCGATTCATTCGAGACATCTCTTCTCGCTAAGCGCTCCCCAAACTGATTTAACTACAACGAAAGCTGAGTATTTTTGTTGAGTGCTTAGGTTGTGGAAGCCCTATAGCGTGACTCTGAAGCACTAGTTGAGAGGGATCGATCATCATAGCGTTGAGACAAGCCTGAGGACGCGACGGGTGAACTGGCGCGAAGGGCTGCTGGGGGTGCACGAGAGGCGGTGGTGATGCGGGGTCACCACCGTTTCTTTTTTGCCAATCTCAAACCAAGCTTGGTAGCCAAAAGCGAACTTTTTCGTTCTTAGAACCGGGCCATCTGCTACCGGTTCGCATGGTCACTTCGCGGCCTTAACCATACCTTCTTGCTAAGGTTCAAATGCGAACGCTGAACATCCGCTAAGTCCACTAAGCGGACGTTCTCTGTTGGGGAAGCTCGACTGCGGTGGATAACAAGAAAGGCAGCCAAGAACGCCGCCTTCATTGAGCCGGTAAAATTTTGCCGTACCTAGGCTTTTGGCGTGTACCAGATGGGGGAGGTGTAAGCTCGCTCTTGGTGGCTCAGCGGTATTTGCTTCGGCATTTTGGTGCCGTAGAACTTCGCATCAAAGGCCTGCCATGTCGGCGTCGGAATCTCCAAAACCCGCGCATAATACACAGCGCGCTGCTTTGGATTGAAGTCCGGATCTGTCCAAACCGCGCGCAGTTGCGCATCTCCTATAGTGTTGAGGTAAGTCGCTTTCGCTTCGTCAACCGTATTTCCGACGGGTTTGTCGCACCGTCCCTCAGCCGTGATTGAGCGGTTATCGGCACACACGACATCATAGATACGCTCTTGCAAGTCACCCTTGTCGTCGAGCCAGCCCTTCACGATCTGAATGCGATCGAGATTACCGGACCATGGGTCCTTGAACGCACCAACCATAAACACTGGGGCATCTACATTTGTTGGCTTGTTAGGCAGATCACCGCCCATCGGCACGCCTTTATTGTATCCAATCTCCACCGCGTTCGGCCGGAACACATCGTCTTTGCCATAGCTCCAACCGCCGAAGAAGCGCACCGGGATGCGCGTGCCTGTCGTCGCGTAGGTTTCCTTTTTCTGCATGCCTTCGAAGATGCCTTCACGGGTATTCTCGCGCGCCCAAACGGCGGCTAGGCCCGATGAGACTTCTTCCCAAGCAAAGGTTGAAAGACTGTCGTTCCCGCTGAGGGCTTGGATCACGTAATGTTTGTATCGATCAGCTGCCGGTTCCGTTCCAGCAAACTTGCCCCAGTAGTTTTCTTCCCGCGTGCTCGCAAGACTCGTATGGGCATCTGTGCTCCCGACCATACCGAACTTGAAGGGGTTGACACCGAGTTTCGCTTCTTGCTGCAAACCGATTTGGAGTGCTGAACGGGCATACTCGAACGGTAGCATTTCAGGCGTCTTGGCTTTAAAACCAGCAATGTCGCCTTTGTCCCAAGTCCCGTAGTCTGCAAACTCATCTGTCGGCGATAACTTCGGATGGGCTTCGCCATCTCCCTTAATCTGCGTCACCTCGTAGATGGGCTCCCACTGCATGCGTGTCTTGGCGTAATCCGCATCGATCGGTTGGCCATTCAGCCGCTCCACGGAAAACATCAAACCGTTGGACAAGTTCCCGTTGTGTGGAATAGCGAGGACGCTGCCCCCGGTCGTCTCCTCGTACATCTTCATGTACTTCCAAAGGTCTTCGGGGTCATGCGAGTCGTAGGCGGAGAATGGAACGACTTGGCTGACTTTGGCGGCATCGTCTTTGAAGACGACGACACGGTGAAGGTTGCTTGGCGCATCCTGCGTATTGATCGAGGTCCACTCGAATCCAATAAGTGCGGTGAACTTCCCAGGGTCATTGTGACGGTCGGCTGCTTCGATTTGGCGGTCCCAAACACTGCGCTGCATCTTCGGGCTGTTGATCGGGTCGCCTTTAAACATGTATAGGCCCCACTCCCGAAAGGCCTCGTAACCCTCTCCCGCGTTGACCATCGCATGCCATCTCTTGCCATTCTCCGTGGTGAGCAAGTCGGGATTGGACTCTGCAATGTAGGGGGCCAAGCCGAGTGCTTCGGCGTGGTCGGACACAACAAGAAAATCGAGAGGCCGGATCAGCCTCGTCCGCTGTCCTGTGCTACTTATTACTTCCTCACCCTTGGCAAATCGATAGGCCTTGTCAGGTCCTAGTTTGTTGCCGATCATTCCAGCGTCGGTGGAGTAGCTGGTATGGAGGTGGGTATCTCCCCAATAAAGGCCTTCTGCAAAGTTCTTGTCCCTGACAGTGCGTTCGACATAGGGCGAGTATATCTTTGATGCTGCCGGAAGGTCTTCCTTGCCAGGATTCAATGCAGTCTGCGCCATGCCAGGCGTTGCGAGCATTGCAATAAGTGGGCTTACAATTGCCAGTGAACCAAATCTCCCGAACATGACCACTACTCCTCAAAATCACTAAAGTGGCTGCGCCGCACTGAAGAACCGTGTCGACAGATTGACACGGTTCTTCAGTGCGGCGCATTCAGCAATTCTGCTACATGTCTTGATTGCTATTTTTTCTTTTCGTTTTTCTTGTCGCCGGCCTTCTTAACGCCGCCTGCAACGGCGCCTACAGCCGCTCCAGTTTTTGCGCTAACACCAGGCAGTATGGCGCCAGCTGCGGCGCCCTTAACTGCGCCTTTTGCGACACCGCTTTCCTTCTTTCCTTCTTCTGCGAAGGCCGACGTTGCAGCGACTACAGTGAAAGGAAGAACAACGCCCAAAGCTAAGACGCGAGCTGATTTGCCAATGCTCATATCGTGGACTCCAACTACTCGATTTGACACAGAAAATTGCCAACACGCTATCGTCGGATGCCGGCGCTCAAACTGATCGCATGGCGACCGCGATCCTGCACGAAAGCAACTTTGCATCCTCTTAAGTGGCTGCGCGCCACTAAGCTATGACAATAGTCAAAGTGTATTCGTAGTCGCTTTAAACGTCCCGTCCATCACGGCACTATGTCCGTTTATTGATCAAAGCGGACATAGCAGCAATCTGATAATCGGAGATGATGCTTGTTCCGCTTCAACCCCGAAATCCGACATTGAAGCCAGCTTTGACGCAAGCACTTCGATACCAGGAAAGAGTTTTATAAACGGGCGGCACCACTGCAACCGATGCCCTCAATGGCTAGGAGGCAGAATTTCTTGAACGCACACCTCGTCGATTAGGTGCTCGCGTCCAGTATCTCGAAGGTGGGCGCGCTTATGGTCGTTAGACAGATGTGCTCCAACACCTTGCGTCAATGCCAGTATGACGGACCTATCCCCCATACCAGCCAGAACGCCCGCCGCACCAACTTGCCATCGGCGTCGCACGCGAAAGGACTGTCTCGATCTGGTCCTCCCCCACTGAAGAGGTCCGACTCGAAGTATTTATTTGAACCCGAGGAGAACTTGACATGGGCAAGAGACACAAGCCGGAAGAGATTGTTGTGAAGCTTCGGCAGGTAGACGTGCTGACATCTGGGGCTTTGGGGTAGTTCGAGCAATCGACGCTGCGGCGATGCAGATGTATGGTAAGCGTCCGGCGAGTTTGACAACAATACCCGATTAGAGAAGCCGACACTCGGGACTGTGATGTTTACATGTTAAACCGGGTTCGCACGCCAAAGACCGAGATCCGGTCCTGAGTCGGGTTGAGGGCCGGATTGATCAGCAACTGGGCATTGGCGGTAATCGCGATATTATCGGAGAACTGGTAGCGGTAGAAGGCTTCCAGCGTGGTCTGATCCTTAAGGCCGATTGTAGCGGGCGTATCGTGCGCCACGGAAAATCCCACAAGATCGCGGAAGGGCTGGAAGAGATAAATGAACCCGCCGCTCACGTGGCGCTTGTAGAGAGGCGCTGCCCCTTCCGACCACCCGGCCCGCACGAAGGGCATGAATTTTTCCCGGAGCGTAATGTTGGCGGAGGCGACAATGCCGTTGGCCTGGGGGATGCCGGCATCTTTGCGCGCATCCACCTCCCAGAAACCCACATGGATGTTTGTCGTGTAGCGTTCGTCTTTCGCCGGGGTCAGGCCGATCTCGCCATATTTGAAAAATTCCGATCCGCCGGGAAACCATTCCACATCCTGCAGCGAGCCGTTGGCGTCGCTGATCACGCCCAGTGCATAGATATTGTCGGTGATCATCGCCCCGGCGCCCGCACCGAAACCCGGATCGGGCGCACCGATTGTCGGGTTAATCAACGAGGTTAGATTCAGGAATGTTGTGCGCTGGTTGGCGTATCCCAGAATGTCCGTGTAGTCGGTCGGATCTATCCGTCCGGCGACAAAACCGGCCCGGCCGCCGAACAGCGCCTGCTCCCAGAATCCAGTGGTTAGATGCGCACCGCTGTCGCCGAAGGCCGTGCCGACAACACCCAGATAGCCCAGATCGCCACCGAGTTGCGCCGGGGTCTGCTCGTTCCACAGCTCATGGCGCTGTTCCAGAATAAAGGAGAGCGAGCCCTGATTGTCCGTGCCGCGCCCGACAAGCGCCCACTTGCCGAGCATCCGGGCATGGCCGGCCGACCCCTTCTTGTGGGTGGTGAGCGAATGGCTAGCTCCAAGCCAGACCGCCTGATAGTCGAACCCGAGCTTGAGACCGGTCGTTTTGTACAGTCGGGTCAACGCACCTTCCGCCGGTTGGAAGAAGGCATCCCAGCCCGGACGCCGGGACACGTCGCGGCGCTGCACCTCGTCTTCCGCCAATTGCCCGCTAACCGATTGCGGACCGCCAAGGCCTGTTCGCGCCGCCTGTTTCAACCCCTCCGATCCAGACGTCGGCGCAGTGGGTGTTGTGTCATCGGCCGAGGTCTGGGCGATTGCTGCACAGGGCGATAGCAGCAGAACGGCCGCGAGCCATACGCGCGTCACAGCAGATGCAGCCATCTGACTCCCCTTCTCCTCAAAGTGTAATCCGAACCAGCTTCTATTCTGGATTGTGCAACCTGGCGGTGCAAGAATGCGACACTCTCAGTGTACAACATTACTCCCAAGTGGCGCTAAAATGTCACAAGTTCCTGGCGCCTCCGGCCCCGTCGTCTGCGGCCGCTACAGCGTGTTCTTGTAGATCACGCCGTCCTTCATGATTACGCGAATGCTCGGCACCTCCTGACCGCGCGGTTCGGCATCAAACCAGGTATCAACAGCGCCGATGGCCGAGATGTCTTCAAGCGGGTTCCCGTCGACAATGAGTACGTCGGCATAGGCGCCTTCCTCGATCACACGCCAAGCTTGCCTTCGGGGTACGGGTTTCCCCGCCCGGTCAGCGCGGCCAGTTCGCCGGCGGTCGAGGTCATCATCTGCAAGGCCCAGAGGTTGCCGAATTCACGCGCGATGTAAGCCTTGGTGAAATCCATCGATTGCCGGTACGGCGCACCGGTCAGCAAAACGTAGTCGGAATTCAACACCATCTTCGGCTTGTATTTCTTGACCAGGTCGATCAGCTGGTCGCTGTTGTCCCGCAGCCAGAGGAATTTCGCCGTCGGCGGGAAGGTCGGGTCCTGGTGCATCGGATGTTCCAGAGCCTCGGGCGCCAACGCGGTCAGGTTGGGCGAGAAGAACGCCTCCTTCTCCACCAGCTTCTGCATCGTCGGCTCCGTGATGGTCAGGCCGTGGTCAACAACCTTGACCCCAAGATCGAGCGCGCGGGACAGGTCGCTGTCCATGAACACATGCATTGCGACATAGGAATCCATGCTTTCGGCAACTTCAACTGCGGCAGAGATTTCTTCGTCGGTGAGAGCCGACTGATAAATCGGGTCCTTGATCGAAGTCACACCACCGCTGACCATGATCTTGAGGTAGTTGGCCCCGAGTGCGAAATTGCGGCGGGCGCCTGCAAGCATCTCGGCAGGACCGTCCACCAGTCTTGTGATCTCCAGGCGCTCAAGGTTGCTTTCGTTCTTTCGTTGACCGGCAATACCCCAGTCACCGTGTCCGCCTGTCTGGCTGAGGCACGCGCCAGACGCGTAAATCCGCGGACCGGGAAGCAAACCCTGATCGATCACCGTCCGAAGTCCGCCATGAGCGCCGCACATGTCGCGTATGGTTGTGAAGCCCATTGCCAGCATTTCCTGCGCAAAGGCGGCGGACCGTGCACTGATCTCTTCCCAGGTGGTGTCCTGTAGCCCCGGTATCGTACCGTCCTTGTACATGTTGATATGCACATGGCTGTCGATCAGGCCGGGCATCAGAGTGCGCCCGCCACCGTCGACGACATTGACCTCCACCTCTTTGGTCTCGACGCCGCGTTCTGTTTGAACCGTGAAGGAGTAGCCTTCCATGCCGCCCACTGGATCGGGCAACCGCTTGGCTCCGCCGGTCCGTGTTTCGACTTCCCACGTCCCGGCTTCGGGAATATCTTCGGCGATCTTGTGGATCTTGTTTTTGACGACGAGCACGTCGACGTCCTTCAACCCGTCACTCACCCCATCAAACACCATGACGTTCTTAAAGAGCGTCACCGCATCAGGAGAACTATTGTCTTGTGCTATCGCGGCACTCGCCGCCAGTGCGAAGGCACTGGCTGTCATCGCCAAGTATTTGTGATGTTTCATAGGCTGATTATCTATATCTGGTTGGTTGCAGGGGTGCGCGGGGTGCCGAGGTAAGATTCGCCCCGCGCGACACTCAGTCGAGTGTATTCTTGTAGATCACGCCATCTTTCATGATGATCTTCAGGTTCGTATCCGGGTCCATCGTGCGCGTCCGCTAAGTGGACTCGGATTGTTGACGACATGCTGACCTGCCCCCACTGACTGGTCCGGTTTGAATGTTAGTTCATTGACGGCCTCGGTGACAACGTGATCATCGTTTCCGGGGCTGGTGGTCGGTATCCCAGTGACGAATGCGGTCGTATCTGATTGTAATGTCGACGCCCGTTTTCAATTATGATCTGTGCCTCCTTGAGCGAGTAGAAGATGTCTCCGTTGAGCAGCTCATCTCTTAGGCGGGCATTGAAGCTCTCAACATAGCCGTTCTCCCACGGGCTGCCGGGTTCAATATAGGCAGTGCTGGCGCCAACGGCGCTGATCCATTTTCGAACCGCTTCAGCAATGAACTCGGGACCGTTGTCAGAGCGGATTTAGGATGGCACGCCGCGTAGCATAAATTGATCGGTTAGAACGTCGATCACGTCGATTGAGCTGAGCTTCCGCCTCACACGGATCGCCAAGCACTCTCGTGTAAACTCATCGATCAGGTTGAGCGTTCGAAACGCACGGCCATCCTCGGTTCGGTGATGCACGAAATCGTAAGACCAGACGTGGTTCCGATGCGATGCGCGCAGTCTCACACACGACCCGTCATTGAGCCACAGACGCCCCTTCTTCGGTTGCTTAGTTGGAACCCTCAGCCCTTCTCGGCGCCACAGCCGCTCTACGCGCTTGTCGTTGACCTGCCAGCCCGCGTCACGAAGAAGGGCCGCGACACGGCGATAGCCATATCGACCATATTGCCGGGCAAGTTCGATCATGTCGGCAACCAGCTGATCCTCATGGGCACGCCCTTTGGGAGCATGACGCTGTGTCGAGCGGTGCTGGCCAAGCACGCGGCAGGCTCGACGTTCGGAGACACCCAACTTGCTGCGCACCTGATCAATGCAGCGTCTCCGGCGCGCAGGGCTCAGAAGTTTCCCTTGGCAGCCTCTTTTAAGATCAACTTGTCCAACGTCAGATCGGCGACCGCCTTCCTGAGCTGTTCATTCTCTTTTTGAAGCTGCTTCAGCTCCCTGACCTGGTCGCTGCCCATGCCGCCATACGTCTTGCGCCAGCGGTAATACGTCAGCTGGGTCACACCAATCTGGCGGATCGCATCCGCAATCGTCAGTCCCTGTCCGCGCAGCACATCCACCTGACGCAACTTGGAAACGATCTCCTCGGGTTTGTGTCGCTTGCTCGCCATATCGTGTCCTCCTGATACTTACTAGCAGGTGGACCAATTCAATGGGGGTGGATCAGGTCACCGAAGCCAATATCGTCGATTAGAATATAAAAAATGTGCGGTGGCGCGCCGCCATTCTGCTTGCGGAACTCAGCTAACTTTTCATCCAATGATTTGTCTTCGACAGCCCACTTGTCGTTGTTTTGAGCTTCGAGGATGTAGTACTCGGCATCGTGGACGATCTTATCCGATGCGTTGGCGAGAGTTGGTGCAGCCGTCAACAACGCGATACCAGCACCAGCCGCCCACCGCTTTACTACCGACCGTCTGAACTTATGCATACTTGTGACTCCGAGTATACGTGGGTCTGCTTAGGCATTAAGGAATGAACTTGGGTGACAGCGCACACCAAGCTACCCTCGATCCTCAGAAAAGGTCTCGCAGCCTGCGGCCGTGCTCCACCTGCCTTTGATTAGCAGCTGTAGCCTAGTGGTTCTACGAGTATCAATTGAAGCTGCGCAGTAAAGGAGATGCAGATGGGATCAGCTGCAGAGCGGGCGAAGCTCGTTAAGCCAGGTCGTACTTATGTTGGCCAGCAGGGCTTCACATATCAGGCAGGTGTCTCGCGAAACACGGTGGGTGAAACAAGCGTTTGCATGAACGTGTTACCTATGCCGCCAGGTGCAAAAGCCAATTCGCACTACCATCGGGGCATCGACACCATCGCGTATCTATTGGAGGGTCGCTGTTCGGTCTATTATGGTGACCAACTGGAGCACCGCGCAGAAGTCGCGGCTGGCGAACAGATGTTCATGCCGCGAGACGTACCCCATGCGCCCGTCAATGATAGTGATGCGCCATGCGCCTGGATCGTCGTCCATTCATCAGGCGATGACCAAGACGACATCGTTATGACCCCAGAACTTGATGCATTGCTAATCGACAGGTGATGCCAATACTACTTGCAGCTTTCCAACTAGTCCTGCCAGCCTTCAGAGCCGCAACATCAAAGTCCGCCTATTGATCAAAGCAGACATGACCAAACTCTAATAGATGCAGCTCATGCATGTTCTACTGCGCACCTGAAAGCAGACATCCCAACGGTGGCCTAGGTGTAAATCGCCACAGTCCGGAAAGTTCTTAAAGCCGACTGTAGTTCGTGCTGAATCCAGGCAATTGGTTCACGAACAAGAGCGCGCTGTAAACAGAAAGTACCCTACCTCCCCGAAGAGGCGGCTTTGATCGTGCAAAGAATCGACGCCGTGGCACCACTCCTGTAACTCGCCAGGCGTAATGATGCCGGCCTCGGCGGCCTTGTGACCAACACTTCGGAAGTACATGGCGCCCAGCCCCTGTGGAAACACCAACACGCGAGATGCCATTTCAATTGAAGTGAACCCATGGCCAGCGAGCATGCCAGGAAGCTGTCCGGGCAACCAACTATCTACGACAGCGGTATCTACTTCATGGGCCATCACGCGGCGAACCAATGGACGGTTCGGCAGGTTAACGGTGGTTGACGAAAACTCTGGTTCAATCAGGGCGAGTCCGCCGCCCGGCTTTGCAACGCGCCTCATCTCGCTGATCGCACCCGTGACATTGTCAAGGTAGATCAATAGCCGTTCCGCGCGGACACAGTCGAAAGTGGCTGCATCGAATGGCAATGCCATTGCGTCAGCGACGCGAAAGTCAATTTTTAGCTTGTCAGCGGCTGCCCTGTCTCGGGCACCTTGAATGAAGTCTGCGCTCTTATCGACCCCGGCAATCAATTCCCTTGGCGGGCCGAGAGCAGCGAGGCGCAGCGTCTCCAGACCAAACCCACATCCGACATCAAGAATGTTCTTGCCGGGCGCAATTCCACCGCGTTGTCGCGCGATCGATTTTAGCTCTTGTAGCTGCTCAATGCCATCGAATGCTTCGAGAGCGCTCACGTAACTTGCGGAGCTTGCTGCCTGATCGACTGCGGTAAATTGCTTAAGCGTGAAATCATCCATAATTTCTGTCGAGTAATCCGAAAAAGCGTCCGGGACAAGTCTTGCTGTCGCTTCGGCACGAGTCTCGGGCTGCCTCATTAAGCTCAAACCAGCTTTATGCCGAATAGCCAATGCCTGGCTGTCGACGCATGTTTTGGCGAAATGTCCGCTTATTGATCAAAGCCGACAAGGCGGTCCTCTGACCGACACAGCTCAGGCATGTTCCGCTGTGCCCCTGGAAGCTGAGACCGCCCAGCGCGACAGGAATGTCCGCTAGTGACCCATTGCCCAGATTTCCCGTGTGTGGCACGCAACATCACCATGCTCACAGGCCGTGCTTCAAAGACAGATCATCCTGCCATCTGGCGTGTCATTGGCCCTACGATCGGTGCCGGGGAGACCTACGCGCTGGACCGCGATATGACAGAGGCTGATGCAATCGCCTACTGATTTGGTAAGGACCGAGAGACGTTTGTAGCTGAGGAGGACGGTGAGATCACCGGCACGTATTACATTCGTGCCAATCAGGCTGGCGCCGGCCAGCACATCTGCAATTGCGGTTACATGGTGAGTTCTGATGCGACGGGTCGCGGCGTTGCACGCGCGATGTGTCTGGACTCGTTGGACTACGCAAGACGGCACGGCTTCCGAGGCATGTAATTCAACTTCGTCGTCAGCTCGAATACGCGCGCTCTGAAGCTCTGGGGGTATCTTGACTTTGAGAACGTAGGACGCGTGCCGCAAGCCTTCGACCATACAAAGTTTGGATACCTTGATGCCTTTGTAATGTTCCGATCACTCTGACGCGTATCGATGAAACGGCTCCGCTGATAGTCTGCCTGAAGCGGCTTAGGCTAGTTGGCAGCTTTTGGCACTTAGCGGACAACGCGAACCTCGGACGAACGCAGCTCAGGCATATTCTGCTTTGCACCCGAAAGCGGGCGTTGCCCTGCGCGTCGCGGATGTCTGCTTCGGAGCCGGTTCCGGTTCTTCTATCGCGGGCATTAGCGCACGCTCGTAGACAAGGGGCCGCCCTAACGAGCGGCCAAGTTTGGAGAAAATGTGATAATCAAGCGCGGTTGGAACTCTCACCAAACCAATTTCCCTGGTAACTTCTTAAGACGACCTTGTCTGTACGCTACCGCACAATTCACATGGGCATTCAAGCGTTGGACAGGCAAGACTCCGAGTCAGACGCGGAGCTTGCCTTAGGTCTACGCGGCCGGCATCGGACGAGGTGGGACATTGCCTTGCTGATCTCTTCGTCGAACACGGCACGCCGGAACATATTCGTTCCGACAATGGGCCTGAGTTCATCGCGAAGAACGCGGCAGGCTGGCTTGCTCGGATCGGCGACAAGACGCTTTACATCGAGCCAGGCAGTCCGTGGGAAAACGGCACTTGCGAGAGCTTCAGTTCGAAATTAAGAGACGAGCTGCTGAACATGGAAACCTTCACAACACTCCGAGAAGCGCAGGTGCTGATCGAGTAATGGCGACGCCATTACAATGCAGTCCGGCCCCCACTCTTCGCTCGGCTATCACCCCCCAGCACCGGAAGCGATCTTGCCTCAAGCATCTGAAATGACCGACGCTTCGCTCCGGCCAATCCATATGCTGGCCAATGGCGGCCGGATCCTAACTTAGACACTGGCACCGCGATTGGGGGCAGGCCAGTCCCCGTGACTGCACTGGTCGGTCGGCCCAAGGTCACGTTAGATAACCAGCTGTTCAAAAAAAAACGTCGTACCACCTAGTTCTTCGCTGGGTAGTGCGAATACACCGCGGCGCTTCCATCCTTGCGGATGAGCAGAACGTCATAGGCCTCTTTGGCTTTCCCAAAGTCCATACCAGGAGAGCCCAAAGGCATTCCGGGAACGCTTAGGCCGATCGCATCTGGACGTTCCTGCAGCAGGCGTCGGATTTCACGCTCGGGCACATGCCCTTCAATGGTGTAGCCTTCGATGCGCGCTGTATGACACGCGAAGTTGCCCCGAATACCGTGTTTCATTTTGAATTTCATGAGCTGACCCGTGGTCATGTCCTCACGATGAACCGCGAAGCCTGCGGATTGCATTCGATCCCCCCAGGCTGAGCAACATCCGCATGTTGGGGTTTTCTTTAATTCGATCGTCGATTGCTGGGCAGCTGCGGCTAACGGCGTGAAGAAGACCGATGCGCCCATAGAAATCATCACGCCCTTAAGGCACGCCCTGCGCCACTTTACTCGGTTCTTGGCCACCGGTTTGTCCTCGCTGATGTCGGCGCTGCCCGGGCGGCGCTCTTTCCTGTTAGTCATCGTCTCCCTCCTCGGGGGTGCGATGAACCGGAAAGTCTCTCTTACGCAATCAGCTCAATCTGTCCTGTGAGTGCTGACGGTGAACACTCTACATCGAAGTGGCCCATAACGAGGGGGCTGGACAGGCGGTTGAGTTACGCCAGGCAGATTGGGATACACTTGCCTCCACGAAGCAGGACCGCAAGTGTTTGCCTCTAGTTATTCACTCCTCTTGTTGCTTTTCCAGCCAGGCCCACACTTCTTTATCCATGGCGGTCTTTGCTTCCTCTTCGGTCTCGAAGGGATGGGCCGACAGCTTTCCACTGTCGAACACGACCACCAGCCATGGTAGGTCTTGGGAGCCGCCGGGCGGCGCATACAAATGCACTCCGTTCCGAGATCCCTTAAACTCAACTTTTGACATCACGACTTCCTGTTGCGTTCTGTTCCTACCGGCAGCGCAGACAAGACGGTTATGCGTATCCGTAGGGCGACAAGTCGAAAGCTCTTTGCCAATGATCAGCAGGGTTGCGATCCCCCCACCATGCGCATGTACTCACGGATCAGGATGTCCTTGGCGAACGTGACGCAACCTTGATGAACGAAAGCTAGCAGAACCCTATCATTGCCGATGCAGTGGAACACCATCAGCTGATCTGGCGGACATTTCGAGCTACGTTTTTTGCATTGATAGGCCCAAAGGATTTCATCGCGCCCGTCGCCACGAAGCTCGAAATAATCGGTTCCGGGATTGCTAGCTAGGACGTGGTCCCGCCACTTTTCCCAAACCAGACCCGACCTGCCGCAGCCTTGGCTTTCTGCTGGCGCCGGTGTCATCAGAGCGACTAAACCGACAAGAAACACCACTCCGAGACTCCGAGAAGTTTTTTTGAGGTGCACAAGCATCATCTTTAAGTGTGGGCGCTGTCAGGCCTCATGGCGACATTATCACGTTAACGGCTGTCGGCCACGAGTAATTGCAATGCGTGTCCTGTAGCGGACCGGGATTATTTCCTTTGTAACAACCCCGGTAGCTTCGCAATGTTCGAAGCCACACGCCGCGCTTCATCAAGACTAAGCCTGGCTGGGCCGGAGGCCGCCATGGCGGAAATCGAGGCGCATGGCCTTCCGGATGATTCCGTTTCCGGCATGCATTATAAAATCCGCTTTGCCGCGACGCCGAAAAGGTGGAAAGCCACGGGGCTCACGCACAAGCAGATGTGCGCACGAGGAAAGCATGCCGGGACATGGACGACCACAAAGTGCAGTTGACACGGCCTGCAAGAGCCCGCTTGGGGTCATGAGGTTAAATCTCACCACCGAGCACAGCGTCCGCTTACCACCTCTTTGCTACCTTGTGTCAAACGAGCGACTGTCTCCTTGGGCTGCGCACATCTCTGTCTAGCCCCCTTGGGCTGTGCCACCAAAACTTCGTTTCTCTAATATCGTTTCAGGCGCTGGTGGGCGCATGCCGAGGGCATGGTGCGGGCGGATGCGCGCATCATGGGGTCCGCTCAAGACGGCAAGGAGCCGGTAAGGATTGCCGAGCCCTAGGCTCTCTCCAACCCGTCGTAACACCACTGTATGTACCTTCTAACCGGCAGATTGATCACCCGACTCCCCCTCATGAACAAGTTCGATGCCAATCAACTTCCAGCGCCAATCGCGCATGGCAAACTTCAGACGAGTCTGGATTGTTTTCTCGTCGTCAACAACGACGGAACAGCTTGTCAGTCCGGTAATCTGCCACGATACGATTTTGGGACTATCAGACTTCTTGAACCTTGCGGCGAGCCCCTCGGGTGTTGCCAGCTCTCGCATGAGTGCGGGTATCAGAGCCCGCATCAACATATTGCCAAGTAAGTTGTTCGTTTCGGGGCTAGCCTCGGTGATGAAATCCTGGACAGCGTTCGATGCTGACCCTCTGAGACTATCCCAGTCGATCGCTTGCTCTATGGCTTTTACATCCCCGTCTTGCAGAGCTTTGTGAAAGCTACTGAGATTCCAAAGCGCCCATCCGACATGGATCGCAAGCGCGGAAAGTACAAATACGACAGTGAGCACGATCGGGCTACGCCACCAGGAACGCGTCCTCTTTACTCGGCTCTCGCCTTCTCGTTGCGGCAGCTTGGGTGCATTGGTTTGGTCTTCGATTTCCGACATTACCCTGCCCTATACGGTGTTTTCGACCCACACTCTAACCGCATCTTGATTGCGAGCTTTGGCTTGCGTCACCGATTTCGCTCATCATACTGCGCACGGCCATATTCTCGGCTTCTTTAAGCGGATCGGCGGCTTTAGCGTGAGCGGCAGATACCCCCCTGCCAGAATTCCATGAATAGTTTTCATTGCAGTCCCTTGTTATCCAAGCAGCAGCAGGAACTGAAGCTCGCATGCTGAGAGCCTAATGCGGCCGCACGTGAGGGGGATTTAGCGAGGTCCCTTCCTTGTTGGGCTGAAGGGGAGAAAACCAATGGAAAGCCTGGGATCATCGATCTCATAGTGCGTCCAAACGAGTTTCGGTTGCAGAAGGAGAAGCTAGTCGCCTAATAAGTTGCTCCAATTCATTGGGGGTTCCGCTTGTTAGGTGTCGTTTTTGTTTGTTGTGGTCGATTCGGCTGGGGTAAGATTTTTAGATGATTTGAGTGGTTACCGTTGGGGATTTTAGGGGCAATTTGGGAACGGGGGTTCTCTAATGATCGAGTGGTCAAGCGATTTGCGGCTGGCTGAGAAGCTTGCAATCAGTGCCATGAACCTTGATGCCAAGGAGTGGTCTGCCGGCAAGAGTGCGTCTTCGGGCCTTGTCAGGAGCGAGATCCAGAAGCTTGTAGAGTGGGCCCTGGATATCATTAGGCCTCACATGCCTAACCCAGAGCAGATCACGCTTGAGCGATACCCAAATGCGGAGAAAGTCTTCGATCTCCTCATCAAGATCCAGAACAAAACGTGGAAGCCAGAAGCGGCTTAAACGTCTCTTTTAGGTCGTTGGCTTCCATTCGCTATTTTAGCGGCACATCAGCTCCAGTGCCGGCGGCCTTGGCTTTCTGATAGATGTTAGACAATTCCGCATAGGTCGCCTTGAGCGCCTTCACCCGCAAGTCAAACCGGGCCTGATTCTCGGCCGAAGTGGTCGCGATTAAGCCGCGGATCCCCCAGGCGCTCCAATAGGTGTTTTCTCATTGTAGCTACCGTCAGGGCAGCGGAATACCGTATCGAGCATTACTAGGTCGTGCGGAATACCGTAAGCATCGCGGGGGTCTTCGTACGTGAACAGGTAGAAGAAATTGTTGAACCCACCCAACGTAATTCCGGACAGGCAGAGTGGGCATGGCTCGTGGGTGGTCAGGAAGATCGTGTCATGCACCGGCGGCCGGCGATCTTTCGGAAGAACGTAGAACGCATTTATTGTTTGGATCTCACCATGCAGCAGCGGATTACCAGCCTCCTTGTTGGTGCTCGCGATCACGGTTGACAGGTCAATCTTCCGCAGAACCGCACCTCCAAATAACTTGCTGCCACCACGCACCCCCTCAAATGTAAGCGGGACAATCTCGCTCTCTATGACGGTGAGAACGCGATCTATGAATTCTACCTTGTCCTTGCCGATCGTGGCTGCAAAATCGGCATCGGTCGGCTGTGTCCATGCACCGCAGCCCGGATCTGTCACCGCCTGCGCGTTTGCCCTGCCCGCGGCCGCCAAACTCCCAGCGGCAAGGACCGCCGCGCTGTGCAGCAGACATCGGCGTGAAGGCTCGCCAGTCGGCGAGGAAGCAGATTGTTTTTTTGATACCTTCATCTCGTTTCGTCTATGCAATCAAAGAACATTGGCAAGCCGGCCGCCTCTACGAGCCTTTTCAGCTAACTACTCTCTATGAGGTGCCGGCCAAGCGCATGGAAGGCGATGAAGTCGACCTAAAAACCAACTCGATCGGTGAATTTGCAATCCAGCATCGTGGCTCTCACTGGCGGGCTACGATATTTAGTTGGGATTGTGTTGGCTCATACAGATCAACCAGAAACTTCGGTAGCAGCTTGCCTAGGCGTTCGGCATCTTCAACGCCTGCTCGCCTGAAAAGCATAAAGCTTGAGTTAGCCTGAGGGTCTAAGTCTGCTACCAAGACCCGCAGCCCATAATTTACCGCTAGCATCTCCGCCAGAAAAACCGTTGCCGTGGACTTCCCCCCTCACCTACGACCACAAACGGCGCCCATTTAGAGGGATGCCACATGTCCTCGTCCTCTTTAGTTAGCGAAAGCATCCCGACGACGAGCACCGACGCGTGTCACATGAGACGATATATCGAAGCCAGACCAAGGCTATTCAACGAGGTCATTAGGACTAACTAAGCAGTGGGGATACCCGTAACCCCACCGCCAAGGCATTCCCGAGCATGGCGCCCCGCCCAGTCGTACCGCCACATACATGGCCCTCGCTATGGTACGGTACGCCTTGTCAACCGCTTCCTGTTCCACCTCGTAGAAATCGGCGATTTCCGACAGACGTAGTCTCCCTGTCTCGATTACGCACTCCCTTAGAGCCCCGTCGGCAATCGCTCGATTAGCGAAACTCTTTTCGGGGTCCAAGCTCGCTCCCGCTGAGCGGCAGGCCATATCGTGATTGACGCAGCATTTTTTCCCAGGGCGGTTCTTTTCCGTGGGCTTCGGCGAATGCAGGTAATTGGTCCGCAACAATGGTCCAGGCACAAGACAGACCGCCGCTGCAGCCGTCGGTTGTGAAGGGGACGAGGACGCTATCACTATCGCCCCGATCTCGCGCGAGCGCGCGATGCGGAAGCCCACGGAGAATTTCAAAGCCTACGACTATGCCTTGCGCGGTCGCGTATATCGGGGCTGCTCCACACGATCGATGAACGCGAAGGCGCGCGAGATGTTCAAGCGGGCGATCAAACTTGACCCAACGTATGCCGCAGCTTACGCGGGCCTTGGCTGGTGCCACATGGACGCGTTTCTCTGGGGCTGGGTCGAAGACCCGGGCGGTGCGCTCCAGGAGGCGCAACAGCTGGCTCACAAGGCACTAAACCTCGACGGTCGCAGTGGCAGTGCGCATCGGCTGCTCGGGATTACGCACTTGAAGTGGCAGCAATATCCGGCAGCGATTGCGGAGTACCAACGCGCGCTTGAGCTTAATGCAAATGATGCTGAGAGCCATGCAGGCATTGGTGGGGCTTTACTCTTTTCTGGCCAACATGACGCTGCAATAAAGGCTATCGAAACCGCCCGGCGTTTCAATCCGAACCTCGATCCGGCCAGCCTGATTGACCTTGGCCTGGCCTATTATCTCAAAGGGCGTTACAGCGCCGCCATAATGCCACTTGAGCTTGTGCTAAGGCGCAACCCAAATCTCGCGGCAGCTCATATCATTCTTGCCGCAACGTACGCCAACGCGGAACGTTTCGACGACGCGGAACGCGCTATCGCAAATGTTCGTCGGTTGCATCCATTCTTCAAAGTCGATGCCTTTGGCTCCGCATTTCGCAAGCCCGAGGATCGTGCAAGTCTCAGGTCCGGCCTTCGGAAGGCAGGACTTCAATGAGATGATGATGCATCAATGCCGATTAACGTCTTGAAATTGGAAAAGTGGCCTGTGTGCGATGCACGACTCGGAATTTTAGCGCGACCGTTGCTTGGCTAAAGCAAATCTCGATGAGATGGATCAGTTATGCCGGCATATGATCAAAGCGGACAAGGCGGTCCTCCGACGATCGCAGCCCAGAAATGTTCCGCTCTGCCACTGAGAGCGGACATCGCCTAGTGCGTCGCAGATGTCTGCTTCACTGAGAGAACAAGACGTGTTGGGCGCGCAGCAAAGTGAAATTGCGGATGTCGGTTACCACGCGCAAGACCGGACGATACATTCTCGTGCGCTAGCGCGCGTCCCGTTTGGCTTGAGCGACGGCGGCCGCCTTGCGCTGACGACCGAGTTCCATCGGGCGGATCAGATCTTGCGTACGCATATTCGCTAAGTTCCGCATGCCTTCATGAGCATGACGCGTGTTGAAAGGTTGGTCGCTCGCTTCCTTCGCCTGCTTCAGCGCCAGGGCTCGTTCGGCGTTTTCCCTTAGCTTCAATCGCGCCGCCATGCGACGTCTACGTTCGAACTCGCTATTAAGTCGGCGCATAGCCATGGCGAGAACGGCCACTTTTAGTTTGGAGCCCTCGTCCGCACGGGAAGCTGACGCTCCTTTTGGGGCTGACTTCCCGCGCATTTCGCGCCGACGTTGGTTGGCTTGCGTCTTCGCCTTCTCGCGTCGCTCGCGCATCAGTTTCACTAGGTCCGCAAGCTCTTTGTCTGGCAGAGCCTGTAGTGCCGGATGGTGGGATTTCTCGACTAGCGCTCTCTCATCCGCATTGAGCGCCCGCGCTTCTTCTTTTTGAGCAATCGCCATGGATTGATCTCCTTATCTGAACCGGCGGTTGTTAGGCTTACGGTTAAATGGCACGCCGTCAATGCTGCGTCGCCTGTTGGAGTTCCAAAGCAGTCTGCTATTCCGGCCAGGTCACTTTAGTCTCGAAAGCGGACTTCCCTACGGCGACTTTGGCGTACATCAGCAATGTTCGCAAAGTCCACAAAGCGGACATTGCCAGAAGGGCTCCTACTGTTGAGACGGCGACGCGTGTCTCGGCTTTGGCGGTTCCATGCCCTGCTCGCGCGCCAATTCCAAGACCCCGGGCGAGGGTGTGTACCAGATGGGCGAGGACCAGGCGCGCTCCTGGATCGTTGGCGGCACACCTCTGGGTGGCGAAGCACCAAGCCTTTTCGCGTCATAAGTTGACCAACGGGGGGTGGGTATCTCTAGCACGCGCACATAGTAAGCGGCCGACACGGTAGGATCGAACTCTGGGTCGGTCCACTCTGCAGATAGGTGACTGTCACCAATGTCGTTGGTGTAGGTCGCCGATTTGATGTCGACCGTGTTGCCAACCGGGGGAAGCTTTTCAGTGCTCGGATTAAGCTTGCGCTTGTCAGCATCGCCCCAGGCGATGTTGTAGATCTTCTCCATCGGGTAGCCGTTGGTCGGGTTGGACCAGACCTTAACGATTTGGATCCGATCAAGATTACCGCTTTCTGGATCTTTCGTCGCCCACACCACAAAGCTCGGCGCCTTGGCAAGGTCTTTCGCCGGATGGGAGGGCAGATCCTGCCCCATGGGGACGCCAGCCGCGTATGACTTCTTTATGAAGTCCTTGTTCTCTGTGATGCCCTTTGGCAGCTCCCATCCGCCAAAGAATCGTAACCGGATAAGTGTGCCAGAGGTGCCGTAGGTCTCCTTGCGCTTCATGGCATCGAAGATGGCCTCACGGGTGTTCTCTTCAGCCCATACAGCAGTTGTTCCGGCGCTTGAAACTGTAAATCCATTCTCCCCGGAAGCATTCGGCTTCGGGTTAAGACGCTTCTCGGGCGTGTCGTCCTGGGTGCCGTGAGCGCCCTTCCAGTCCCATTCTTCATTTCCCGAATAGCCCGAGTGGACATCTGCACCGGCTACGGCCCCCATCTTATAAGGGTTGTAACCGAGCTTCTTCTCAAGCTTCATGCCGACGGCAAGGCCTGTTCGGTAGAACGAGCCCGCATCCTTGGTCGCTGGTAGGCCAAGAGAAATCATATTGTTGAATGGCTCGAAGTCTGAGAATTCGTCGTTAGGCGACACAATGGGATGGGTTTCAGATGTTCCTTTAGTTTGAGCCATCTCAAACAGTGGCTCGTTCGATGCTTGCCGGTTCGCAAAACGTTCGTCGATCGGACCGGCGAGGAATTTACGCTCAGAGAACATCCAGCCATTCGAAACATTCGAGTTGTGTGGAATCGCGAATGTATCGATTCCCTGGTTGCGCTGGATCTCAAGGTAAGTCCAAAGGTCCTCCGGGTAGATCGAGTCAAAGGCCGAGAATGGTACTGCCGGAGGCTTATCCTTGAAGAAGACGTTGCGATGCATGTTCGACCCGTTGGGGATTGAGGTCCATTCGAAGGCATAAAGCGTGGTGAACTCCCCTGGTTCGTTATACTTGTCTGCCGTCTTGACGAACCTATCCCAATTGCTCATCCGCAGGTTCGGTGTGACGTATTCCGGAATCGGCGTGTTGGTCACAAGCGTGCCGATTAGTTTGGTGACCGCCGCCTTTGCCGACTCTGGATCTTTACGGCCCTTAGCGAGCTGCTTAGCCAGATCAGATTTTGAGAGTGGGCTTGCCGGATCCACTAGGTCTTTGAGCACGCCATAGTATTCCGCGTGATCGGTGATGGCGACAAAGTCGTAAGGCGTGCGCCGCTTGATCTTCTCTCCGGTGGTCGATAGCTCGACTTCTTCGCCCCGCGCAAATCGGTAGGCGTCTTCCCAGGTGGCTGTTACTCCGACTGTGAACGCGTCAAAAGAATTTCGAGTGTGTAGATGCTGTTCACCGAAATAAACGTACTTGACCGCGTTCTTTTTCCCGACCACTACCCCAGGTTTCTCCGGGGGCTCTTCAGCAAAGGTGAAATCTGGGAGTGCGCAACAGCATAGCAATGCGGTGATCAAGATCGTCGAGGATTTGTTCGTCATTGCCATTTCCCTCTCGAACGCGTTCCTAGGCTAAGTCAATTCACTCTCAGGAGCTGGCCTAGCCTAGCGCTTCGCCGATGCCACTTCTAGATCGCTTCCGGACGTTTAGGGATGAGATAACCGGCCAAAAATCTAGCAACGCAAGCGCGCGGCCAATGTCGGCTATGTCCACATCTCTGGAGATTAGTTTCGGGCAGCTGTGTCAGAAGCGCACCGGCGCACGGATAGGCTTTCCAGGATTAACATCTTTGAGAACTTTGGAATCCTTCACCACAACCGCGCCGTTCACGATCACGTAGGGAATTCCCGTCGACGGAAGTGCGTTTTTGCCCGTTTTTAGAGTCGAATTGTCGGTTACTGTTTCTGGGTCGAACACCGTGATATCGGCATCCGCACCCACTTGCAACCGGCCCTTGAAGGCCATCTGCGCCACACCGTTTTCCTGCAAAAACTTTGCATACTGGTAGGACATTTTTGAGATCGCCTGCATCAGCGTCAGACCGACCTTATTTTCGCGTGCCAGTCGAAGCACTTTGGCATGAGCGCCAGAGGTCCGGGGGTGGCCGGTCACAGCCTCCCATGGCGTGTTCCAGTCGATTGCCGTCTTTCCGGTTTTCGCATCGCTCAGTGGAAAGCAGTCGCATCCGATCAAGACATCGGGATGCCCTACCGCCAGCAGGTTGTCCTCGACACTAGCGTTGTAGAATAGAACTGGGTGGGTCGGGTCCTCCTTGACCAGCCTCTCGTAAGTCGCCTTGTCGAGGGGCTTGCCTGTTCGCGTGTCGAGGATGTCCTTGTAGGAGCGCCCCATATTCTCTTGGTAATTCTTTGGCTTCAGGTAGTCTGCCTGTATGCCGTTACCAGCACCGCCGAAGTTGTAAGGATAGACTTCGAGCACGATGGGAAAGCCTTTAGCACGCAAGGCGTCTACATACTCCATCGCAACTTTGGTTTGTCGCAACGACTGGGCCGTGAAATGAGCGATGATTACACCGCCACCATAGGTTACCGCGGGGTCGATCGCTTCCATGAATGCTAGGAGACCGGAGGTGGGCGAGACTTGGCTTGAAAAGCGCGTGTGAACATGCATGAAGCGGCCGTATTTCGCGGCAAGCTTCTGCATGCCAATCATTTCCTCGGAACTGAACCCGCGCGTCATGTAGCCCACAGGTGGGCCGATGCCCAAAGCACCCTGTCGCAGCCCCATCTCAACATACTCTAGAATCTTCTGGCGCTCATTCCCGGTCGCCCGTTGGGTGACGTAGGCAGAGCCTGGCAACCTACCGAAAAACATGTCAAACCCGGTCCCACCAGTCTCAGAGTTATAGCCCGGGTTAAATACTGCCACCCGAGCGCCGACAGCTGATGCGGATGCCCCATAGTTTGTCTGCGATCGCCCATTGAGGTGCGCATACCAACGGTCCACCGGATGGGCGCCAACCTCAAGATCAAGCGTTGTCGTCACGCCGTCGCGCAGCGCTGCCTTTTGTCCAAGCGGCATATCGACCGTATGGACATGACCGTCGACAAAGCCCGGTGAAACAACATGGTTGGAGGCATCAATTGTTTCGGCGCCTACAATCCCATCAGAGGTAATGACTGCAATCTTGCCGTTCTTGACCCCAACGTTACGAACCTCGTCAAAACCTGTCTCTGGGTCCATCACTCTCCCATTGAGAATTACGAGGTCGTAGTCCTGCGCGACTGCAGGGCTCAATATTGCGAGAAGGGCTGTTGTTAGTACGATACGCGCCAGGCCAAAGAACTCACTCATCAGGAACTGTTGCCTTCGCTCGGTTGCTGCAATTTCATCAACCACATGGCGCCAGACTGACTGTCAGATGTCAATCGATACTGACGTCCGGAAATTGTCCTGCTCAGATACACAGCCGATGGTTTGAATAGGTCCGCTTGTTGATCAGAGCGGACTAGACGGGCCTCTGTCAATCGCAGCTCAGGCATGTTCCGCTTTGCACCTGAAAGCGGACATCCCAACGGTGGCCTAGTTGCACATCGCCAATGTCCGCAAAGTCCTGTGTGGATGGCTCCTGCATTGCAAGAACTTTTTGAAGCTTGGCGTCTCGATCAGGAGCAGTCTTGTGTCCGGCGGCCTGTTGGTGCGGCCTGCAATTTTTCTTTGTCTAACGGCATGAGCGCAATCTCCCCGCTACGTCTTGATTCAGAGACCATCGACAGCCAATCTGATAACTCGAGTTGATGCTGCTCTAGATCGCGACTAGTCCTAACCACCGCAAGCTACATAGATCGAACCTGGCGTTTTCGGGACGGAGGGAGGTCATTCGATGAATGCACTTCAGGCCTATGTAAACGCATGGAGCCGACGCGGCTTTGTCGTTCCCATCTATTTGGGCGCTCGGCTTTTGAGCTTCGCTCTCATTGCGCCCATAACAGGAGCTCTTACCTCTGCTGCGGTGTCCCTCTCCGGGCAGTCGGCGTTGACAGACCTGGATATTGCGCAGTTTCTCCTCACGCCCATCGGGTTTATGGTGGCAATCGGCATCGCCGCCATCCTCCTAATTGGCTCATTTGTTGGCTTCACGGCCATGGCGGTGGATTTGCAAGACCGAACTACCCAGGGGTTCGGCGCGCTCTACTCCGCGCTGCACATCATGGCCAGCCGCCTAGCTGCATTATTGAGTTATGCCGCGCTTCTTGCGCTACGAATACTGGCGATCGTTATGCCCTTTGCGTTGGTTGGATTTCTTGTAGTCTACCAGCTCTTAGGGGCTAACGATATAAACTACTATCTCTCAGCGCGACCACCCGAATTCTATTGGGCAGCCACTATCATTGGCGTCCTGTCTTTTGTGGCGGCCATAATACTAGTCAAGTTCCTTCTGAGTTGGGCTTTGTCACTACATATGGTGCTCTTCGCGGGGACAAGGCCCAATGCAGCCTTCTCTGAAAGTCATGAGCAGATGACCGGGAAGCGACGGCGTCTCTTACGTACGCTGCTGAGCGGACTGGCCATTCACCTTGGTCTCGTAATCGGTTTAGCGGTCATATTTGGTTGGTTCTTGCAAGTCGTGCCGGGGATCTTCGAAGGACTGCGCACCTCGCTTACGATTGTAATGGTGATCGCTGGAGCGTGGGCCCTCGCCGGGATGGTGGTGAATGCCGTTTCGCTTGGCGCGTTGGCCTCGGTCTTAGATGCGCTGTATCGCGAAACGAACTCGACCGAACCTATATCTGCGACCACTGTGATACGGAGATTTTCTTTTCCAATGGTGCTCGCAGCCTGCCTGATCTTAGCCGTCTTCGGCTTTGTTGCCGGAGGCTTCATGCTGGAGAGAATTCAGACCGAAGATGAGGTCGAAATTATTGCTCATCGGGGCGCCGCTGGCGCGCGCCCCGAAAACACACTAGCGTCTGTTCGCAAGGCCATTGAAGACAAAGCAGATTGGATTGAAATCGACGTACAGGAGACGGCCGACGGTGAAGTGGTCGTGATCCATGATAGCGACTTCATGAAGCTTGCGGGACGTGACTTGAAGATCTGGGATGCAACGGTGCAGAATCTAGCGCATATCGACGTCGGGAGTTGGTTTGATCCTGCCTACGCATCAGAGCGTACACCGACGCTGGCCCAAGTGTTGGATATCGCACGGAACCGCGCCAAAATCTTAGTTGAGTTGAAGTATTATGGCCATGACGTCGATCTTGAGGCTCGAACGGTCACCGTCATTGAAAGGGCCGACATGGCCGACCAGGTGGCGCTCATGTCGCTCAAGTATCCAGCTATACAGAAGGTGCGTGCCATCCGGCCCAGTTGGCGAACGGGCGTCCTCGCCGCTACCGCTATTGGCGATCTCACCGGACTAGAAGGCGATTTCGTTGCTGTGAGCGCAGGCACAGTTGGCCCGAGGCTGGTGTCGAACGCCAAGGCGGCCGGGAAAGATCTTTACGTATGGACCGTTAATGAGCCGCTTGAGATTTCTTCAATGATTTCGATGGGCGTTGATGGAATAATTACGGATGAACCGGCGATCGCTAAGCAGGTCCTTGCTGAGCGCGCGTCGATGAGTTCGGCGCAGCGCTTGCTTTTGCTGTTGGCGGAGAGGCTGGGCTCGTCGTTACCGACTGGTGAGTACCGTGATACGTCTCCTTAACGGTCTCGTGTTTTTGGCGCTGTCGGCGACGCCTGTTGCGACAGCAGAACCAATCGATGTTTCAATACAACGACAAATTGAGCTTCCCGCTCACAGAGCACTCGCGCGAGATCGGGGCGATAGTGATAACGTCCTCGTCCCTTTCACAACCGACGGCTGCAGCGGCGGTCTGTCTTCTGCCTGGACCATTGTCGCGGACCAATTACCAGCATTCGCCGAAGCCCACGGAAAAGAACCGCCCTGGGAAAAATGCTGCGTCATTCACGATATGGCCTACCACTCAGCGGGAGCGAGCTTGGACCCCGAAAAGAGCTTCACTAATCGAACGATTGCCGACGGGGCTCTCAGGGAGTGCGTAATCGAGACAGGGAGAAAACGTCTGTCGGAAATCGCCGATTTCTACGAGGTGGAAGAGGATGCGGTTGACAAGGCGTACCGTGCCATAGCGAACGCCATGTATGTGGCAGTACGACTGGGCGGGGCGCCATGTTCGGGGATGCCTTGGCGGTGGGGTTACGGGTATCCCCACTGCTTTGTTAGTCCTAATGACCTCGTTGAATAGCCTTGATCTGGCTTCGATATATCGTCTCATGTAACACGCGTCGGTGCTCGTCGTCGGAATGCTTTCTCTTCAGCCATCCAGAAATCTGTTGAGGCGACCAATTGCGCGGAAGCTTGCCGGATATTGTCCGGCATAGGGCCCGCCGACAAGCCAGCTTGCACGGCTTGGGACGCAAAGCACGATCCCAGGCCAGCTGATCCGACAGCGTAGCCCGATACCCTTCCGGCCGCCATTGCGGTGCAGTTCGCAGCTGAACGCCGCGAGGCTGCCGGTCACAAATCAGGCATGTTCCGCTTTCCGGGGGAAAGCGGACATTGAATGCAGTGTTTCATGGTCCGTCCATGAACGTACTAGCCCGCAAAGGTCTTCCTACAGCGATAGAAGGTTGGTTGTGCTCACGCACTCTTCGGCCCGAGCACATATCCGTAAGGAGGCTGGTCTTTCTTTATGACCACCGACCGAGACGGTCGATACTTGAGAAAGACCTCACCGCCGATCAGCTCCATGATCTCATTCCACCGAGCAAGTTCCGGCTCTTTCATGGCATCGACCGCTTCTAACACGTACTGATGCATGTTTATGACGTCAGGCCATGCGTCCCGTCTTACTTTTACGCCCCGCAATTTATACTCCATCTTGCCCATGGCCTGCCGGTTTATGGCAGCATCATCCGAAGCAATGATCGCACCTTCTGCGCGATCTGGCTTCAGTGCCAGCCAATCCTCATAGGCCCTTGTCGTAGCCTCGAATTGCGGCCCGAAATCCATGCATATCATACGGAGAAGATCGATCAGAGAGTTAGGCAGTTTGTCGGCAGTTAGAAATTCCTTAGGGACCTGGCTAAGCTCTGCATCCTGAATCCCTGGGCGGTTCATGGTCTCGGTCCAACGATAAAGAACAGGGGCTGTTTTCTTCATGATGTCCGCAGGGTGAATGTCGCGTCCAAGGTGCGCATGAAGCACCTCCATGAGCGCACAGTCGGCGACCGACGGCCGGCCGCCGAGGACGTAAGGATAGTAGCGGAAGTGAAGATCGAGCTTCTCGAACAGCGATGCCGTGGACTTTTCTATTGCCGGTATTGTCTGCTCGGTAATGCCTACTTGGTCGGGAAAGCGTCCCAGCTTCATCGCCTCATAATCCGCGCCTCCCTGCTCGATCTTCTTAGCGTCTTTCGGATCTGGCGACGCCAGGGCGCGGCCAATGTCCATCGCTGCGAAGTCGGCGCTGTCTTTGAAGGACCAACGATAGTGTTGACATTGCAGGAAGAGCCCCTCGGTGCCGTAGTTGAAAATCAGCCACGCAAGTGCCCGCATCACTGGGTCCGTCGGTTGCATGGCGGGTTCCGGGTGCTGCGCCTCCAGATAACGGATAATGGCGGTCGTGTCCGAAATGAAGGTGCCGTCAGGCAAGTCCAGTACAGGGATCCCGAAATACCCCATTGCCGGTTTGATCACTTCATTGAAACGCGGGTGGGAACCAGGTGTGCACTCGACGTAGTTAAGCCCCTTCTTGGTCATATAAGCGCGCGTCTTAGCGCTATAAAGTGATACGTGCGCCGACCAATGCACGTAGGGCTCATTGGTCCAAGCTGGAAAGGCTGCTTGCAGGGACGTCAAGTCGAGTTCTCCTGTGCTTCTGTTGGTTGGTGTGCACGCAGGCATCAATCGAGCGGCTTAGACCAGCGCCTTGTCAGACCATTCTGTTGGACACGCCAGATCAGCGTGTCGACCCGGTCGTGCCCCAGATCGGGTCGCCCCGGAAAATGCCGTTTGGAACATGGTACCGTTATATTGCAAACCGTGCGAGGTTTCTAGGTGTTGGCACCAATGGGGGGAACGGTTCGCTGCGGTGTGTCAGGCCATTCTCCACAAGGCGGCAGAACAACAAATCGAAACGGTCCTGGCCAAAGAAAGGCTCGCGGCGAAAGGCCATGTTGGGTACTCCGCCGTGCCCTGTCGCATGAAGCGCCAACTGATTTTCGTCGATAATTGCATCATACTTTGCGGGATTGGCTTTAACGTCTGCCTCTGTGGCAGCGCCACCCATACCAGCCCTATCCATGCACTCGACGAGATGTTTGGGCCAGTTGTCGGTGGAGCCGTCCCACATCAGGTGGCTGACCTGATTCAAAAATTCCGCACCTAGCTTCTGTTTCTGAGAAGCTGCCGCTAGGCGTGTGAGGTGCCACATTAAGGGTTGTTCTTTCGCGATGGCCAAACTGGCAGTGGCTGGCGGATACGTGTCCTGCTCGACCGGCTCAGGATTGGGGCGTCGGAATGGAATGCCGTGAAATTTTGCAACGCGGTGCTGGTCAACCATATCGTATTCCCAGCGATACCAGGGTAGCTTGTCCCTATCAAAGAACTCTGGAGTTCGAACGGCGATAGGTAGAATAGGACGGAAGTTTATCTTTACGTTGAAATTCGAACGAAGCCAGAGGAGCCGGTCGAGCACTAGATAGCAGTACGGACTACGCATCGACCAATAAAGGTCGAACTCAAGTGGGTTGTTCGAGGAAACGTTTGCTGTCTGTGCAGCCGGCCATGCTTTCGTTGGCGGGTGAACGTCGTCATCGTAATGCTCCCGTATCCAATTCATATTATCAGGCGAGGCGCTCTTAGCGTTATGAGTGCTAATGTCTCTCTGTGTCTTCATGGCGGAATTTCACTTCGTCGCTTACGACCGATGGTGACTTATCACCTGGGGCGCTCATCAAGGTCAGCGCAAGTAATCGTGGATGACCTCTCCGAGGCCAAGGCTCATGTCCATAATTGTGTGGGTAGATTCCAGGACTTCTAGTACCGGCAGTTCTGTGAATGGTGCTAGCGCATGCGGTTCGAATGATACCGCGCCCGGGCCGGACCAGGCTCCCTTCATAACAACATCCGTGATTGGATATTTAACGAGTTCACAGACCCGGAGGCTCCCGTCGACATGCGGAATTATCTTTAGTAGAAAATTGTTTCCGGCCTCCGTGGCGGATTTTATCGATTCTACGTCCAGCGGCTCGTACTTATACCCCATCGTCGCGGTTGCTACTCGCGACTTGCCAACATTCAACGTGCCAACCAGTGAGTCGCCTTCGAGACAAAGGCTCGGAAAGCCGAGCTTCTTGGGAAAGCCCAAAAGCTCGCGCCCTGCCGTCATCCCGGAAATATTGTCCAGGTACATCATGTGACTGAGACCGCCTTTGACCCCGTCAAATTGGACTTCGAGGATCTGGCCGCTTTCGTGGTAATTACCTAGCCCGCTGCAGTCAGGCATGTGCACGACTTCGAAGGTGACGATCGGATCGACGACCTTAAGCGGTTCGGGTACCCACTTCCGAGCGGCATTCTCGTCTGTGCGATAGCGGATCGCGAGGGTCTCACGGTTAAGCATGCGCGATCCGTTGCGGGGATAGGCCGGCCGGATCAGTGGTGTGGCATAAGCTGTTTCGAGAAGCGTTTCCGTGTCCATCCCTTGGTCCTTAGGCCTATGAGAGTTAACTGTTAACGCGGTGCCTTGGGCCCACATAACGTTATTTCGAGTCATCTCCGCCGTCGTAGAGTCTTAGCCGATCGACCCGCGCTCTTCTCTCAGGCCTTCGTCATTTATCTCTGTCTCGAGCAGTCACAGGAGATTGGAACCTGATGCAGCTTTGGCGCCGGACGTGGCTCTAACTAATTGTAGTCCCCGTAGAAGCGAAGGTGCGGCGGAGCGGCCTTTAGCAGTTTCTGCTTGAGTTCGAGATTGATGGCATCCGCGAGCAGCGTGTTCTTGTAGATCACGCCATCTTTCATGATGATCCGAAAGTTCTTCCCCGGTTCTGTCATAATCTCAATGTCCTCAAGCGGGTTACCATCGACGAGCAGCAGGTCGGCGTACGCTCCTTCCTTGACGACCCCTGTGGGACCATCCTGGTAAGGCGTGTTCGGACCCGAGAGGGCGTGTAGCTCTCCCGCGTTTCCGGTCGCCATCCGAAGCGCATCCACATTCGGCATGAATTTCGCGAGCCAGGCGAACTCCTCGTTTGCGTCATTGTCATATGCGACGGCGCCCTCCCAGTCTGCCAGAAGATCGGTGCCGAATGCCATCTTCACACCGTGCTTTACGGCGTACTCCATTTCTTTGGGGACACCATCCAGCAGCATCAGTCCCTTCGCATATGTCGCGGGCGATGAGATTTTTTTGAAATTGTCCATGTCGAGCGCGAGTACCGCCGCGACCGAAGGCACGAGCCATGTGCCTTTCTCGGCCATCAACTTGGCGCTGTCCTCAGTCATCAACGGCCCGTGCTCAATCACCTGCACACCGTTTTCCACCGCTAGACGAATAGAGGCATCGGTGAAGGCATGTGCGGAAACATAGGTTTTCCACTGCGCTGCCGTTTGCACAGCGACCTTCACTTCCTCTGGTGTGTACTGGACCGAATGGAGCGGATCTTTCTCGCTGGCAACGCCGCCACCCGTGAAAATCTTGATCTGGGTAGCGCCCTTGCCAAGCTGCTCACGGATACAACGCCGAATCTCGGTCGGCCCGTCGGCGAAGCACGAATAATACTCGTCGATGTAGTTCGTCGATCCTCGGACATCGATGTTTGGATTGGGGTCCGTGCGATTGCGGAAGTCTCCATGACCGGACGTTTGCGTGACGAAGTTTTCGGTTGGCAGCACTCGCGGGCCGACCACAACCCCAGCATCGATGGCGCGTTGGATATACTTGGCCGGGCCTCCAATATCCCTGATCAGCGTGAAGCCATTCATGAGCATGCCTTCTGCCCGCGCTGCAGCCACCGCGCCAACGAGGAACGGACTCATGTCGATGCGATTGTCTCCGGCGACAGGTCGAAAGATGCTGATATGCGTGTGCATGTCGTGAAGGCCGGGCATCAGCGTACGTTCGCCACCGTCGATCACCGTGGCATCGTCGCGAGCTCCGATCTCGCCTTTGACGACTTTCTTGATCAGGTTGCCCTCGACCAAGACGCTCATGCCTTCGGCCAGCGTGCCGCTAGTGCCGTCGAAAACATTCACGTTGGTGAACAGGGTCTGCGGCGGTGTGTCGTCCTGTGCTAAAGAAATGCCGGCGGCGAGCGACACCGCTCCCGCCAGTAGCGTGGACTTGAAAAGATGCTTCATCGGTTCCCTATTCTGGAAGGTTGTTGGCTGGGCCGGCGCCCCGCCGAGACGTTCAGTTGAGCGTGTTCTTGTAGAATTTACCGTCTTTCATGATGACTCGGATGGTGTCGTGACCTTCCCCGCGAGGCTCTGCGTCAAACCACTTTGGCCGGGCACCTATAACAGACAGATCTTCCAGCGGATTGCCATCGACGATCAGGATATCGGCGTATGCCCCCGGTTCAATCACGCCCAGTTGCTCCGGGTAAGGATTGCGTTGTCCGGTCAGCTGTGCCATCTCGCCAGCCGTCGATGTGGCCGAGATCAGCATGGCATGATTTCCGAACCAATCGGCGAACTGGTACTTCTCGAAATCCCTATGGGCACGCCCCTGGTCCAGCGTGGACAGAACGGTATCAACATTGTGGACCACTTTGGGATTGTGCTTCTTGACCAGCTCGATGAGATCCTGGCTTTGGTCCTGCGCGATCGCCAGTTTCTCGCCCGCTGGAGTACCGGGAGCAAAGTTGGGGTGTTCGAACAGGATCGGTGAGAATCCAGCGGTGTTGAGCGACCAGAAGATCCCTTCATCGGCCATTCTCTTTACGGTTTCCTCTGTGACCATCTGGCCGTGTTCAATGACCTTGACGCCAGCATCCAGAGCCATATTGACAGTCTCGTCTGTATAGGCGTGGGTCATGACGTAAGTGTCATAAAAGGCTGCGACCTCCACAGCCGCCTTGATCTCATCCACACTGTATCCCACGGACCAAAGCGGATCCAATTCCGACGAGACTCCACCGCCCACAGTGAGCTTGATTTGCGTTGCGCCGAAGCTGAGGTTGGTGCGCGCGGCTACTCTGATTTCGTCTCCTCCGTCTGCCACAACAGCAAGGTTGAGTTGCTGGACCTGTGCAAGGGGGCCGCCTTTGGCCCGTGCACGGGGGCTGCGCCAGTCAGTGTGACCAGATTGCGGCCCGATGCATGCACCGCTTGGGTAAATCCGCGGCCCGACGACGATACCCTGGTCAATCAGTTTTTTAAGAGCATCCCCCTGGCCACAGGCATCTCGAACCGTTGTGTACCCATCCATGAGGTAGTCGCGGGCGTTTGCAGCCGCCATCGCGCCTATGCCATCCCATTGAGCATATTCTGCTCCGCCAAAATCTGCGAACAAACCGGTCAGGTTCAGGTGAACGTGGTTGTCGATCAGCCCGGGCATTAGCGTACGTTCGCCACCGTCGATCACCGTGGCATCGTCGCGAGCTCCGATCTCGCCTTTGGCGACTTTCTTGATCAGGTTGCCCTCGACCAAGACGCTCATTCCTTCGGCCAGCGTGTCGCTAGTGCCGTCGAAAACATTCACGTTGGTGAATAAGGTTTGGGGCTCGGCCCGCTCCTCACTGACAGAAGGTGGAGCCAGGAACGCAAGAGAGGCGGCAACAATAGCCCCACCAAAGACTGCTTGATGGGCTTGGTGACTAAACATAGTTTCTCCCTGGTATGCTTTTGCTGGAAGCCCAGCATAAGGCTACGACGCGGTGGCTGGTCCGGAATGACACTCAGCTCAAGCGATTCCTGACTGCCGCTTGCAACGAAATTTGCCAAGATATCCGACCGATTTCTTATCCTGAGGCGCCAATCCTGGCGTAATAGGATAATTAAGTCGCATTCGGGCCCGGATCCTCTACCGTCCTTATCCTCGATCTGGGCGCTATTCGGATAGGTTGCTATGAAGGCTATTCCCCTGACTCGTGCCCGCCACGCGGGCAATTTCGCCAATGTTCTGCAAGCAAGAGGAATTCCAACCGAACGGTACCTGGAGCGCTCTCACCTTCCGGTTGATCTTCTTGAGGAGGTCGATAGCGACAGCGTGTTGTCTGCGGTCAGCATGCTTCACTTTGCTGAGAACGCAGCGGCTGACTCGGGGATATGCGATCTGGGATTCTGGGCCGGACTAATGCCAATAGAGCATTATGGCCAATTCGGCACACGTGTTTCACAGGCTTCCACTCTGTACTCCGCGCTCCAAGCCTTCTGTATAGGAGTTAGGGCCGAGTGCTCAGAAGCGAACTACTATCTGAAGCGCGATAAATCCGCGGCATGGTTCTGCCATCATCAAGGCCAGAGCAACCCGTTCCTACCGCAACACGAACTTTATGTCCTGATGATCATGGTACAGGTGATCCGATTGGCTTTGGGACGGCAATGGAAGCCGTCATGGGTCCGATTGCAGCGTGAGGATGAAAATAGCCTTACCGCAAACGAGTGGCTTGTTTCGATGAATGTGGAGTTCGGCTCTGCGGAGACAGGCTTCGCAATAGTCGAGACCGATCTAGCGAAACCACTCAGGAAGTCGTCTGACCGACGCTTATCGTTCAGCGCCAGAACGTCCGATGACTATTCAGACAGCCTGCGAATAGAGCCGCTGTGCGCGCTGAAGGCGTTGACCGACATGCAGTTGCGAGATGGAAAGATCCCTTCTCTGGAACTTACAGCAGAATTGGCTGGAGTTAGCGCGCGAACAGTTCAGAGGCATCTGAGAGACCAGGAAACCACTTTTTCCGACTTGGTCGATCAAGCCCGTCTTGAGATTGCAAAAACCATGATCAGCGATCAATCCATAAGCGTCACGCATATCGCCTACGAGACTGGCTATTCCAACGTCGGGAACTTCAGCCGGTCATTCAAACGTCTGACGGGTATGTCGCCTAGGGCTTACAGAAAAATGATATGGCGGCGTGAGACGCCTTGACCCGAGTATCCGGGCACTGGATCTAGCGGGCGGTGACGTGACCTCTCAGAGAGCCGAAGACCTAGCAGAATGTCCGCTTCTGGCACTTAGCGGACATTAAGGGGTTTGCATGGATGCAATTGCTACTTTGTCGAATTTGAAGTGCTAGGCACGTTCTTAATTGACCGACGTCAATGATCCCTTTCGTGGCCAAGTTGATGATCCAAACAAAGGCGGAGTAGGCCATCGGGAGTGCCCAGCATTTCGAGCGCCGAGGACGGCGCAATTGTCTACGTAGTGAATTAAGGTCGTGCACGCCATAGATAGTGATAAGTTCTACTTGGGTGGCACAATGAACGAAGTTTTGACTTCCGTCATAGTCGTCGCGACGTTTGCTGCTCCGCCGGCGTTGGCGGCTGAATTCACAATTGAGAATCCAGCGGAACACAGCAACGAGTGTTCTCCCTCTATCATTCGGGGATTTCTATAACGTGCACGACGTAGGGACTACGACATCAAAGGTTTCCGCAATCTCGGAGTGCGGCGTATGAAGAAAATCCTTATGGCGACCGACTTATCTGCTCGATGTGATCGAGCCCTGCAGCGAGCTACAGCGCTGGCGGTTCAGTTTGGAGCTGAACTACATATTATACACGTAGTCGAAGAATATTTCTCCGATTCTGTAACTGCTCAGCACGAGACAGCGGCGCGCCAAGCTATTGAGCAGCAAGTACGGGACCTGCCGCAGAGTAAGCCTTTCAACGTGACCCCTTATGTCGTTCGCGGCGTTGACTACGAAAACATTATTCGGCACGCCGAGGAGCATGGTGCGGATCTGGTCGTCCTTGGCTTACACCGGTACAAGACGCGTCAGATGTTCCAAGGCACGACTGCTGAGCGTGTTGTACGACATGGGCGGATTCCGATCTTAGTGGTCAAGAATAGCATTCTCGGCCCTTACCAGCATGCGCTCATCGCTGCCGATCTTTCGAGCCACGCCAGAGCAGCCGCTTGTATGGCAGCTCGATTGGTGATCCCCGCCGGCGTTGTCCAACTCTTACACGTGACGCACAGACCTTTTGTCGGTTTCTTAGGTCGCGGCACACAAGACCAGCTCCTTCATGAACAACAGTCCGAAGTTAATGCCATGCTCGAAGGTGATATCGAGAGTTTATCGAACCAGCTTGTTGAAGCGGCGCCGAAGTTCGAGGTCATTTTTCGTGAAGGTGAAGTGAAAGATATTATCCGCGAGAATATTGCTAGTCTCAAGCCGGACCTCCTAGCCATTGGCACTCACGGCCGCACGGGCATTGCCCATGCTGTTGTGGGTAGCGTTGCCGAAGACCTTCTAGCCAATCCGACCGTCGATGTCCTGACAATCAAGGACACTGTTGGGCGGTAGGAAGCGCAGATCACGCCGCATGACTGACGTCTAGCTCAAGGACGTTCTCGAAAGCCACCTTTGTACCTGTGATGTCTGCATTGAAGACGTGGTGGCCCACTTGATGGAGTCGACAAACAGTTTGCCCTACACTCTACTGCGTGAGGTTGCCGAGTACGACATTCAGGGCGCCCGGATGCACGTTGAATTTGAAGTGCTGATCGACCACCGGTTCACCGTCCAGATTCATGTGCAGCGGCCTATCACTTTCGATTGTGAACGATGGTACTTGGCGATAGCGCAAAAACTTGTCGTCGCGATTAGTCGGGTCTTCTAACTCTGTGTCAATTGGGCCGACAGGTGGCAGCGCATCAGCCGACAGGACAGCCAAGTCGAGTAGGCCGTCCTGTAGGTTGGCTCTTGGAGCGACTTCAAAACCGCCGTCCGCAAAGCGATTATTACCCACTGCCATCACCATCATGCTGCCCTCTTCTCGCTTACCGTCGGGGCCGATGTAAGCTCCATGATAGGACTTGAATTCGAACACACGAGCCAACCCAACAAGTGTGTAGGCGATGCCGCCAAGCCCTTTCTTCAGTTTCTGCGGCGTCGTTGCCGTGATCTCAGCGCCGAAGCCACCGCTGGCGACATTGATGAAATAGCGCCCATTCACCTCGCCTATGTCGATTGGGATCGCAGGCCCCGTCGCCGCGAGATGGAGGGCGGCAGCAAGGTCGTCTCTAGGCACGCTTGCGCCTCGGGCAAAATCGTTTGCTGTACCGAGCGGAAACACTCCTAGCGAAACCTTGGCCGCACGCCCCTTTCTGAGCAGTCTGTTGGCTACGTGGCTAAGCGTGCCGACACCGCCTCCGGCGATAATGCGGGTGACGCCTTCCTTGATGGCCTGTTTGACAAACGTGGTGATGTCACGCTTGGCCCAAGGGATGCGAACAGTGAGGTCAACCCCTGCGTTCTGAATTGTTTTAATGGCTGCCTTCACTTCAGGTCGCATGCACGACTTCTTATGCATGATGAGGCATGCCCTGCTGGTCAAAGTATCCATTTGAGATCAACTGATTTCTGTCGGGTCACGACACGCAAGACCAATCTGGTCCTGGAAAGGTAGATTGCACAACCCTCTTAGGATAGCACGACCGCCTCTGGCCCAAAGTGAGCGTCAACAAGATAGATCAGTTGGGTCCGCTTATTGATCAAAGCGGACAAGGTCGCCGTCTGTTGGTGGGTGCTCAGGCATGTACCGCTTTGCCCCAAAAGCGGACATTGGGATTGCAGGTTTAGCGCTTACGAATCCGATCCATCGGACGTTGCTAATCGCTCACGTTGCACGCAGACTAACGCCTACCGTCGCGAACCGCATTAGTCCGGTGTTACTGTTCGATCGTTGGGGGCAGAACGACAATGACACCGCTTACAAGTAAGCAAGAGGCCTTTGCCCGCGCATACGTTGAATGTGGCAATGCGCGGCAGGCTTATGAAATGGCGGGCTATTCGCAAAACAACTCTCTAACGACGCAACAGAAGGAAGGGCACAGGCTGCTGCGCCACCCCGAGGTGGCCCCAAGGATTCGTGAACTGCAGGCCAATGCCAGGCGGCGTGCAGAAGCAGGTTACGGGGTTACCGTCGACAGGCTGACGGACATGCATATGGAAATCTACGACAGCGGCGAGACGCGGCCTGAGGGTAAGCTCCGGGCAATCGAAGCCCTGGCGAAGCTGCACGGGCTGATTTGATTATCTAGCGATTGGGGGATAAGCGGACGTGCTGTGCTCAGTGGTGAGATTAAACTTCCTGACCCCAAGCAGACACAGCACTGTGTTCACCGTTGGCCGCGGCGGTGTACGAATTTGCACCGCCGCGACTTCATCTAACGCTGGTTGCTAATTGGCCGCAACGATCTCCGCATCGCAGAGAACCGGTCCAGGAGTCAGGTCTTGGCCCTTGAATCCCTGAAATTCGACAGAGTATTTGTCGGCCCGGAACGTCCATGTCGTCGGTGCACCCGGTGCAAAGGTGTTCAAGTTTGGTGGAGGTGTCTCATCCAAGGCGAAGCATTCGTCATCTGGCTTTGGACCGCCAGCGGTTCGACCAGGGTTGGTGGTGAATGCTGGGATACGGTAACGCCAAACAGATGTGTTGGTTGCGTCGAGTTCGATGATTGTCCCTGACGCGCCGACATCAATGAGCGTGTGTCCGAATGGTAACCTCTGACCATTGCTCAAAAATGGCGAGAAAAAGCGCTCCTCCGGGGCGGAATTGTATGTGTCGATTTGCGCGTCCGGGGCTGCTGGGCCGTATGAAGGACCATCAAGCATAAATCCGCCCTTACTGGTTCTCGGCGGTACAATTTCGGTGATCGCTGAGTTCGGCCCACTTCCAAGATTGTTGATCTGGTTATTAAACAACAAAATGTTTCCGACGCGGTTGGCAGCGACGCCACCTTCCTTCGATTTTCCAAGCTCCCAGCCATACTCGTCTACACGTTTTATAAAGCGAACGCCGTGCTGGAAGAAACTCTGTTGTGGTTCGTTGATTCCATAATTTGCGGGGTTACCCCAGCGGTAGAGAAAATCGCCACCTTTGCCATAGCGGCTGCCTTCGTGCATGCGAGCTGTTTTTGTTGACCCTGTCTTCTCGATTACGAAGATTTCGTTGCAGGCGTTACAGCCAATGAGTATTTGGTTGTAGTTTGGGTGGTAATCCAGACTATTGAAGTTTGCCCAGCCATTCCGCGGGTCCCACAGCTCTGGGTGATCCGCGGCCGTCAGACCAGCGTCCAGATGCGCTTGCTTCAAAAGATGATCAAAGAGGTGCCATTCCCATGTGATTGTGGATTTGTCCCACTTTTGATAATTGGGCTTCACTTCAATCAGATGCTCGGTGACGATCCACTCATTGACGCCAGTAACGACGTTATCCTCTGATGATGTAACCGTATTGCACCTGGTAGTTCCTGCAGGTGGTACGTCCCCGCCGATGACAGAAACATGAGTGTTCGGCAGACCAGCCGCGACGCAATCTTCCTTCGTGATCTTCTCATAGGCGATGGTGAGGATTCGTCCATTGGCTAGTTTTAAGAAATCATGGTGGGTGACTACATCAACATTGTTGTACTCAAACTCCCATATAACTTTGCCATGCCAATTGTATTCGCGGATAAGTCCACCAACACCGCCACCTGCACCAAAGGTCGGATTGTTTTTGCAAGTATCTCCGCCAGGCGCACAGTCCGGGTCGACACCATTGTTGAGTGCACGGACCAAAGTGCCATCTTTCGTGAGATAAGACGAACCACCCTGGGAGTAGCCGTTAGGGTCAATCCATTTGTTGACCAATCGTCCCTCGTTATCAATAAGATAAACGCCTGTGCCACGGAAATTATGGAACAGCGTATAGCCTATCGTGGCTCCATTATCTTCGAGAGTCCCAAACGTGTTCTGTGCCCGGGCTTCATCATTGCTGAGCGGCAAAAGCATCATCGCTCCCAGCATGAAGGCACAAATTAACCTTGCCCGTGTCAACAGGGTTAACATCCAATAAGCTTCCTTCTGAATAGTTACACCTCACCGATAGTTCCGATGGCTGGGTTTTCTCCTATCAATGACGCCACCAAAGTGTGGGCGCTATTAACGTTACAAGGACTAATACCCTCAACGCGGAAAAGTTCATAAAACTAGTTAAAGTGGACTCTAAGGCCCTTGTCACAACTTGCTGTTTTCTTGTTTTTTTCCTCTCTCTGTCAAGGAGGTTCGCGGATCAGTTGTTCGGTGGCCGTGTCACTATCAAGAAGGTTGCCGCCGACCTTGGCAGCAGCGAACCCACACTCAGCCGCCGCCTGGCAGAGCAGGGTAGTAACTTTGATCAACTGATCGATGACATCCGCAAGTACCTCGCCATGCGATATCTCGACCAAGGCAAGCTCAAGTTGCAGGAGCTAGCCTTATTGCTCGGCTTTTCAACGCATGCCAGTTTCACATCCGCCTTCAAGCGATGGACCGGCAAGACGCCAAGTGAGACGCGGAGCTTGTCTTGAAGCTCTTAGAACCGATCTGCTAAAGCTGAACTGAAGGATTTTGTTATGATAGTTTTTTCTGGAAAGCCGCATTGTGTGCTCAGCGCGTCGGTAATCGCAACTTGGTCTGTAACGTTGCTTTGCACGCTCCCGACGCCAAGCCAGGTCGCAGCTGCGGAAGAGGCAGCACCGAGCGGGATCGTCGCTGCGCAGGTCCGCAAGCAGGGTTTCACGTGTGAAAATCCTGTCAGCGCAAAGCGTGACGCAGAACAGTCAAAGCCCCATAAAACGATCTGGCTGTTGCAGTGTAAAACAGAAAGGTATCGCGTGCGGCTCGTTCCGAAGATGGCCGCGAAAGTTGAGCGGCTGGAAGACCGAGAGAAAAGTGAGACCCGTTAGTATTTGGTAGCCAGCACGATGCGCCGACACCGGCGGTTGACGCGTCGATAACACTGCTGGAAAGGCACACGCGTGTGTCTATGACTAGGTCCCGCAGAGCGGCCTGCGGCAGTGTCTCCTTGTCAGCACTTACGCAATTGATCAGCCCCGGTTGAGTGGACCGGTTTGAATGTTAGTTCGGTGGCGGCCTTGTTCCTCCCCCACTGAAGTGGTCCGACTCGAAGTATTTATTTGAACCCGAGGCGGACTTGAAATGGGTGAGAGACACAAGCCGGAATAGATTGTTGTGAAGCTTCGGCAGGTAGACGTGCTGACATCGCAGGGCGCAACGGTAGCAGATGCGTTCCGCCAGATCGGCGTGACGCAGCTGACCTACTACCGCTGGCGCAAGGCGTTCGGCGGACTTCAAACGAACCAAGTCAAGCGGATCACCGTCGGTGATGGCGTACGACACCGGGTCACCTTCAGGGTCCGATGCAGACATGGTTCCGATCGATGTTTCGTCTTCCTCAACTGAGAATGTCTCGGCTTTTACAACCGGAGCCTCGTTCACATCCGTGACATTGATCGTGACCGTGGCCGTGCAGGCTTTTTTGCCGTTCTCGGTGACTTGGACAATGAGATCGCGGGTTTGTTCCTCTTCAAAATCGATAGCACTGCCGTCAGCAATGAAAAACTCCCCGGAAATCGGATCGATGGAATACGCACCGCCGTCATTGCCGGAAACAATCGACCAGGTGGCTTTTCTGGGATTGACGTCGGCAGTCACAAAACCCAGTGACGTACCGTCGAGCGGGCTCTCCAGCGTTGTGAAGGCTTGATTAACGAATTTCGGATCCTTCGATCCGTTGCCGCCGTTACCGTTGCCACCTTTCGGCATCCTTTACGCTCCACTCTATTTACTTGGGCTCAACCGCACGCACACTCCTGCCGGGCATCACCCAACAGGAGATGCGTTTTGCTGTCGAAGTTGGGCTCGGGTTTTGAACCTGTTTTCCTGACGCAGGTCAGCGGTGGCGTTCTTCGTTGAGAAAATGCGAGCGCCCTCATTCGCCCCAGGCCACCCGACCTCGAACCAAGCGCTCGCCAGTGCCACCCCGTGGGTCACTCAACAGGAGCACGTGGATGTTGCATGAACTGGACACCCCAGTCACTATCGGAATGCCGCCATTGCACAGCCAGAGCGCTGCCAACATTTGGCGGCAGAAAAGTAGCGGTGCGCGGAGCAACAGTGCGAGTAGTACGACCGTGACCAACAAGATTAGAGCCACATGGGCTCATGCCGCTTATCAGGAACTCAAGCGCCGCAGATGCAAAGCGACCCTTGCGCTTGAGCAATCTGGCCTGACGGAATTGTCGGTCCTCGACAAGGAGCGGTGGATCCCGTTTGATAAGAAAGTCATGTTTTTGGAGGCGGCTGCAGAGCTCTCCGGCGACGATTGTTTTGGGCTGCACTTGGCGCCCAAGATTGATCTGAGGACGACAGGGCTGATTGCATATGTTGGCCTTGCGGCACGCACCCTTGACGATGCCATCCGCAACTTCATCCATTTTCAACGCGTCCACAATCTCGCTATGCGTGGCGAACTCATCGACGACGGCGCCCACGTTCGCATGCAAACCCACTACCTTCAGCCCGAGCTACACCAGTACAAGCAGCGTGAAGAAATGGGTGCCGGCATCCACGTCCAAGTCGCCGGATGATTGACGCAAAAAGACATCAGTCCCGTAGAGGTCCGTTTCAAACACGCACGATTCGCGGATATTTGCGGTATCGAAAGTCGCTAATCACTCCGCATTTGATTTCTCGGCGCGCGCTACTGGTACAAACTCGTGAGCATCGTAGAAGTGTTCGGGATCATCTGCGGATATGAAATATTTTGATCCTTCACTATCGACGAGAACCTGCCCGAACATTAGTTGCCCGTCGGTTGTGCGGACCGACCAAAAGTCTTTTATAAAGTCAGGCCTAAATGCGGAGTTTTGCCCGTCCACGCTGCAAAACTGGGTAAAATGAGCGTGCCATGCGGTGCTGCTTGATTGAAGTTTGCCCATTGGTCCCCCTCGCTAACAAAGTTCCAGTGACAGCAAAGTGGCCTGGACCCTGCTGCCCCTTCGTTTTGGTCTGCTAAAGAACTTTCGTTTTGCAACAACCGCCACCGCCGAAACTCCGGCGACGGTATGAAGCAATCCAGCAAAGTGTCAATGACGGCCCGCCGGTTATTCCCGTCATCATCAGCAGGAGAACTTCCGCGCTTGCGGGTCGATGCACAGAGAACACACCTCAAGCTTCTCGGGCGGTCAAAAGAGGTTGTATGGGCGAGCAAAAAAGCGTCGGGCACTGCTCCCGAAACGCACGCGTGTTCTGATCGCTAAGTGGTTTGACCAGATACGACAGCACCTTTCGGTCGCCGGTCTTGATAAAAGCCTCCACCGGCATTCCGGGTAGCAGCGCCACATCGCCAAGGCGGGCATCGCAATGCGGACCGCGTAGTAGCTGGCGCTGCTAAGCCAGTGCCCCCAAGCCAGCAAGGCCCGCATTACTTCTGGGCATCGATGAGCGCCTAATCGTAGCTGTGCGATGAGATCATCTCAATCCCACCAAGCTTCGCCGCCACCTCCGGTCCGCCAGTCGCCGCCAAGTGACGGATCACTCCGTCGGCGCCGCCGAAATCGGCTTGATACCAGGCATAAAGGCTAGAACTTTTGGCTTTGCCATCTGTCACGTTGAGCCCCCGCGGATGCGTCGCAAAGGCCGTCGCGGCATCCGTAAGCAGCCGCTCGAGATTGGCTCCCGTGATGGCCTCCGGGTAGAGCTTCGGACAACCGATCGACAGGCAGTTCAGCATATAGTGGCCGCGTGGTTCTTGGCTCATGAAAGACTTACGCAAATTTGCACTTATGTCGTCGAGGCTGACGCCCTTGCCGTTCCCCTCGCCAAGATGGGCCTTCCAGGGACCGTTGCTCGGGTGACCCGACGCATCCGCGAGTTTGATGTCCATGATCGACTTGCACGTTTGCGCGGCGACGTCAGCGGACGAAATAGGGGTCGCCCATAGGACGACCCCACATGCTTTTGAAGACTTGGGCGCGAGAGAGGTAACGGCACCCAACGACAACCTTAGACGTTGGAATCGCCCCGCGATGTGATCCAGGTCACAAAATTCGCGCACGACCTTTCAGATTGAGGCCACGGTTAACACCCACTGGGTCATGAATAAGCTTCGCGCGATGGGTCACCCGACCAGCGTCGCGGAACCGTTCGCAATAGCGCGATTACTCCTCTGCCGCATCTTGGCCCGTTTACGCCGGCCCAATCGCTGCGGCTGCTTGGTTAAATGGTTGAGGCGGCCAGTTTCCTAATTCGCGGAGTGCAACGACGCAGGGCAGACGGCCGATTGATCGAAGACTTACTCTCAGTCGGATAGCCGCAGTGGCGCATCGGGATCAACCAATGCCGACCGGTCCACATTTTTGGCCACAGACAGCCGTCCGTAGGACCGCCCGTTGACCTCGATTTGGATATCACCCTCTGGTCCGACGCTCACAGTCAATCCTGCTTCCGCATCAGGGAGCTGCGGATCAGGCAGCGTGATCAGATTGGTAATGGGCGCTCTCAGTGCCGTGTCGTAAATGCGGAAGAAATTACCCGTACCGACGGCGAGATAGTTGCCTGATGAATCCGCGCGCAACCAGACACCGGGCGAATCGCCGTTGGGCATCTTCTTGACTCCCATAGTTTGGCTATCGACCTTCACTGTGTCGAAGCCGTCGCCCTTGCGTGCGAAGTGTAGCAGACGGGATTGCTCGTCAAGAACGATTAGTTCGCCCGATGCAAGCCATTCAATGGCGCCTGCATGCGGCGGCCGGCTCAGAAGCTCGTGCCCAGAACGATCGGCCGCCAATAGCAATATCGCGTTTTCAGTGAGCAGCACAATACGCCCATCTGGCGCGAAAGCCGCATCCTGAACCGCCCCATATGCATCGATTTCCTGAATGGGCCTCAAAGACTCACCGGACACGTCCGACACCCACACATTGTGCGCCCCGGCCCCACTCTTCTGACGAGTGAGCCCCTTACCATAGAGTAAGATGCTGGGCCTATTCCGGTCCAGGCGGATGCCGCCAAAGCCGCTAAACGTATGGAATTCTTCGCAATTGAGGCCTTCGCCTCGCCTCCCGTGGCAGACCTCATGGAGCTCGCCTCCGGTACCGCCCCATACTGTCAACGCCGCGATGGCGGAAAGGTGCCTTGTCTTCGCTGTGTCGGGCAACATAAAGGCCGAGGCTGCTTTGCCCTTAAAGTGCATAATACCGAAGTCCTCAGCCTTGCCGGCCGGCAAGCCGTCCCATTGCCTCAGCCGGCCGATCAAGTGTGCGGTCACCGAGCTTCCGTCGAGTGGCTGCGCGGCGCGCCAGAGGTTGCGCTCATCCCGGGCCCTGGGAAAAGTGAAGTGCAACATCGGACGCAACTTCTCTGCGCTCGCGATGCCCGCGATATCGTCTGGTGGGTTCGCGTCATCAGACTGCCCAAAGCATTCACTGGCAAACCCTGCGATTGGGACCGGCTTGTCTGGCCGGCTCGCAATATTGACAGACGCTTCACTGCAGCTTCCCAAGAGTGCGGGCTGCTCGACGCCCACCTGCGTTACTGGGGTGGCCGCAAAGCCCAGACTGCAGGCACTGTATCCCGCCGCATAGGTACCGAACAATGTAAAGCGACTATCGGTAGCCCGGTCGACGAAACAGGGTTTGGTCGACCGCTTCGGGAGCGACTGGCCGGCCGAGCTGCCGTCTAGACCATGCAGCCAAAGCCCGCCGGTCTCGGAGATCAGTGCAACACGCTCGCCTGCTGGTACGTACCACGTCACGGGATAGAAGGGCAGCTTTACCGTACCGGTTTTCCGCTTGAGGTACAGCCCGTCATTCAATTTGAAGGGTGCTCCCTCAGGCACCGTGTCCAGGAGGCCATCCGCAACCAGAAGTCCAGCCGCGAGCGCCGCCGTCGTCGGCGAGTCGGGATCGGTTTTGGAAAGAATGGCGAAGCCGCCGGCGCGGTCCTCCGTGTTGAGGCGGCTCGCTGCCAGCCGCCGAAGCGCTTTCACTCGCTGATCTTCTGCGACGTCGCGCTGGCGCGCCGCCTCGAGGCTCTGGAACCAGGCAAAGATGGCCAGCGCAATCGTGGCCGCCGAAACGCCCAGCGAGCCTAGCACCCAATTACGCTGCCGCCGAACCGCCGCTCGGCGGCTTTGCGAGATGAATTCGGCTAGCAATGGCGTAACGTTTGGCGCGTCCTTGGGATGCTGATCGCGCCACGCCTCGGCGTCGACGATATCCTGCCCCCTCAGCAACAGGTGCGGGGGGCTGAGGGCCTTGCGCCAGCGTTCGGCGAGGCCAGCGAGGCGCGTGTGCTCTCGTATCCATTCGATGTCGACTTTCAGTGCCGAAACGAGGCTGTCGATGGCGTCCTGGAAACGGTCGCGATCCGTGCAGAAGATGAAATTGAGCCGGGCTAGCAGCGGTGGAATATTTTTGGCCTCAGTCTCCTCGATGACAATTGGCGCAATGCGCTTGTTTAGTGCCGTCGCGTGCTCGACCTCCCATGCGCAGACCTCGGAGATGGCCGATTGTGGGCTGAGCAAGAATACGACCGTATCCGCCTCGGCTATGAGATCCTGCAGTCGCTCCTTCCACTCCTCGGTCGGAAGGATATCTTCAGTGTCTTTGAATACTTCGAAGTGCCGCTCGCGCAGCACATTGGCAATGCGTTGGGCACTTTCGCGGTCTTTGCGCGAGTAAGAGAGGAAGACCTTTGCTTCATCGCCGTCCATCTCGGTTTCGTCTTTGCTCATCGGCGTTGATTAGCCTCGGCTGGTCAGGACCTGTAACGCCCCTTCCACGTTTGGGACGAAGTTGGTGCGAGTAACGGATTGTAGCCGCAATCGAGAGCGCAGACTTTAATTGTCCCCGGGCTCAGAACATGGGGATAGATGCAGAATTCTGTTGAACCCCCCGTCGAAACTTTCGGCTTATCCATGCCTCTTTGGCGGGCATGGCATTTCCTGCGGGAATTCATTGTCCAGCATCTGCCGAACGCTGGGTTGAAGTGTTCGCCACACGGGCTGGGATGAACCGCTGTATTTGGATTTTGGCGGGACGGATGACATGTGTTCCCCGCGTAGGCGGGGATGAACGGTTCAAGCCGTTCATTTTTTGAAGCGCTCCTGGTGTCTAGCCCCCTTGGCGTATACCACCAAAACTTCGTTTCTCAAATATCGTTTCAGGCGCTGGTGGGGCAGGCCAGCCAGGCCTAGCGATACGAAGGGCAATCTACCCAGCCTAAGCTCGTAGCACGCCTGCCAGCGTGGTGCGGGCACGAGTGCTTGATCTTCTATGACCGTTGACCCGGCAGGCAGCACACTTGCCGCAACGAAAAACGGTCCAGCCTCGGAAGGAAAGTAGACGGTTACCGCACGAGCGCTCTGCGCGCTGGCGCCCTTGCAATCCAACGGCTCTGTTTGCCGCTGTTTTTTTCTTTTCAAAATATTGCTGTACCGGGGCAATTGGCTTGACTTCGTCAGCGTTATAGGCCCGGTCACTGTCGCCAACGATCAAAAAATACACTGCCCCTTCCGAATCGATCTGACGCTGACCGACCGACAAACCTTTCGGTGCACGGATCCACCAAAGTTCTTGATAAATTTCTCGGCGCATTGTGTGGGTACTCGCTCTGGCAGTATTTACTCGCATATAAGCTGTATTTCTGGAGAACGGGTCTCAAGAATACGATATGTAGGACTGATTAAAAGCTCTCGTGCAAAAACTTTATCGTAAACTTGCTAGCTGCGACCATTCGAAACCCAAACAGTAAATTTCCAGACTTTTAGACAAATGCGGGACAGCGGAAGTTGTTTCCGCGCCCTTGAACCGCTGTATTATTGTTCTCGAAATAGCATGCTTCGGAACCGGCAATTGCTAAAGGACTAGCGTTGATCTTCTCTTACCTCGGAGATTGAATAGGCCGTCGCGCCTCGGTTGTCGCGCGAGCAGCAGGGCAGGTTCCGAAGCGATGGTATGAAGCGACTATCCGAAAGGATAGAACGCCATGCCGCGCATGCCGGGCCTACCCAAAGGGGTACCGTCGGCACGCACCTTTTTGCCCGCTTCGAGGCAGGCGGTGGGCATCTTCAAGAGTGCGCTTTGCGGTCGCGCTGACTCCGGCTCGGCCTCGCCGACGGGGGCTATCGCCAAGAGTAGCAATTCGCGAACCCGTGGTCGGCGAGCATTCCCGGAAGCTGTCCAGGCAACCAACCTTGCACGACAGCGGTGTCTACTTCGTGAGCAATCACACGGCGAACCAATGGGCGGTTAGGAAGATTTACGGTTGTTGTCGAAAACTTGGGTTCAATCAAGGCGAGCCCGCCCCCCAGCTTCGCGACACGCCTCATCTCCTTGATCGCGCCCGCGACGTCGTCAAGGTAGATCAACAGCCGTTCCGCTCGGATACAATCGAACGTAGCTGCTTCGAATGGCAGCACCATTGCGTCAGCGACTCGAAAGTCAATTTTTAACTTGGATGCAACGGCTCGATGCCGAGCGTCGTTAATGAAGTCCGCGGATTTATCGACCCCAGCAATATTGCCCGTTGGCGGGCCAACAGCAGCGAGTCGCAGCTTCTCGAGACCAAATCCGCATCCGACATCAAGAATGTCCTTGCCCGGGGCGATCCCACCGCGTTGTCGCGCAATCGCTTTCAGCTCCTGCAGTTGTTAGATGCCATCGAAAGCCTCGAGAGCGCTCACGTAATTTGCGGTGCTGGTCGCCTGGTCGAGTGGCGTAGATTGCTTGAGTGTGAAATCATCTATAAGATTTATCGGCCAATTCGAACATACTTCAGGGAGCAGGCGGCAGCGCAATTCTCTTGCCGGTCAACGTGATTGCGACACTCGAATCTTCAGCGATTGAAGCTGCAGCTGGGTCGTCTGCCTTGGCGTCGATCGGAACGAAGTGAAGCTTTCCGTCTAACTTCAAAATGCCTGTCGACGGCACATATCGACCGGAGGCATCGAGCCGCACGATCTGACTGGTCTGGCCGCCGGAACCGGCAAAGGTGAAATCTAGCATCGTAGTCGTGAGCCGAACAACGCCATCACCGTCGACACCGTCGCACCGCCAGCGACCCAAGCTATCACCAAAAGTCCGTCGGTCGAGCGCAGCTTTTGTCTCATCGGAATCGAAGCGGAAAGCATGCCCGCCATTGGTAAAGGCGAGAAGGCTGCGACTCTCAACTGGCTTGTCGATTCCGAAAGTGTTGACCGTAAGGAATGAGCCGACTGTCGCAGCGCACGGTCCGCTAATCTCTTGCGCAAAGGCCGGCCTCACTGCAGCAATTGCCAGTGCAATTACCCCTCCCGCCAAAACAATGTATCGCAGCTGTTTCTTCAACGGCATAATCCCAACTCCGTTCTCCGAAAGTAAAGCTTGATGTGTTAGGGCCGGTACTGGAAATGCGTCTCGAGCGAATTCACCGCATGAGCAACAACACAGCCCAAATAAGGACAAGTGACAACATAACCATCAAGAAGGTTCGCCATTTTGTGCCAGCGACAAGGGCGGACAGATCGGCCACTAGCGAAACAAGAATATTCAGCACAACACATCCCTCCTCATTCCGCGTCACGTGTGTCCCGGCCACCGTTTTCGTATGCGCTCAGAGATCGGCACGGAATCGGAGATTCGAATGCTCTGCAGTGATGCAGTAGCACACTTTACCGATAATGCGATGTCACACTTTTCGCGTGACATTAGGGTTATTTCTTCAGTGACGTCGAGAGTGTAACCGGACGGCGCTGTCATATTAAGGTGTATCGGTCGCAGATGGTCTACGACTACCCAAATTCAAGCAGCCGCTGTCACCTCTTGCCATCTCTCCATCGCCGCAGCACGAAACTGCCGAAGTGTTCGGCGTGATATGAGATGGCGCTGAACGTTGAAGGTATTGTAGATTGCGGCATGTGTTGAAAGAAATCTCTGAGCTGACCCGGCTGATTTGAAGCGGTGCATGCGCCGCTCTCGCTGCCGGATCGGCAAGTGAGAATTCTCGGCTCGATTGTTACTTCGCCCGCCCGTGATGTGGATGCGCTTCATCCCGAGAGTTTCGAGCGCAGCACGATACGAGGGTAGCTTGTCCGTCACCACAATGGTCGGCACGAAGCCTTGTGCCTTGAGAAGCTTGCGCATCAACTTCAGCGCAGCTTTCTTGTTGCGTCGTGATTGAACCAGGACATCAAGCACTTCGCCTTCGCAATCCACGGCACGCCATAGATACATTACCTTGCCATTGATCGAGACGAACATCTCATCGAGATGCCAGCGTACGTCAGCAGGTGGATGTGATCTCCTGAGCCTTTTGGCATAGGCGAGGCCAAACTTAAACGACCAGCGGCGGACCGTTTCATACGAGACATCGATGCCGCATTGGGACAACATATCCTCGACATCGCGCAGGCTCAGAGGAAAGCGAAAGTAGAGCCAGACGGCTTGCTGGATCACAATGGCCGGGAAACGATGGCGACGATAGGAAAAACTGATCATCGGACGTTGATAGCATGCGGCATCAACTGAGCAGGCGCGTTACCGTGACAACACCCTTGGAAGCGCGAAGGCATTTCCCGCGCGACGTGGTACCGCCGCCGTGCTCGGCAGACGTCACGCGGGTCGGATGGCTCCTGAACCCTGCGTTGAGTCCGCTTTTGCTAGCAGTGAGGCTCCGTTCCGCTGCTCATTCTTCGCGGCGTCGGCCTTCGCTTCTTCAGCCAACTCGTCGATAACCGAATTAGCGATTAATAGAAAACCAAATGACAAGAGCACGATCCCCAATATCAAAGCGATTTCGGTCACTGTGTTGGCCCCTTGGCGCTTCAAATTAGCTGTCGCCTGCTTCAAACAAGTTTGGATTGGCTACACTTAATCTGAGTCGGGCCCCGTTCGTCGAGAGCACTTATGTTGCTTATGATTATTTTCTGAAAATTTGAGGCGCGCCTTGATAAAGCTGGCGAAGGTTTTCGGGGTTATCGCCGTCGTCGCATATGCCCTCGGGTCCTACTACATCTTCATGGTCAATAGGCTAGGCACCAACCCATACTGGGCAACGGACTACGGGTGGCTCGTGCACCTGGTTACAACGCTTGGAGCTGCCATATTCTGCATCGTTGCTGTCGCTCAAAAGAAGCCACGAGATACGCTGCGTTGGTTATTGGCCTCGGTAGGTCTCTGGGTGGTGGGCCAAATTCCGCATGTGATCTGGCTTGCGCCGCCTGACCCCGTGAAGGCGTTTATCGGGCTGGGCATCCTGTCAATCTTCATTGTCCCCGCACTCCTCGCTTCAATGTTCGCGTGGGTCTCGACGCTATTCACCTCCAGGCGCGCTTGATCGCAGGCAATCATAGGCCTGGCGAAGCTGCATGGTTTTATGCGACGGCGACGCGGAGGGTAAGAGGCTCGCTTCCGTCTATGGCTTAAAGCCTAAAGAGCTCCCCGCGGCGGGACATCTCAGGCTCACCAAAGATGAGGCCAGGAGAATTGCCGGCGCCCTGGGTGGTGGAGGAGATACCCAGCAGCTATTGCTTCGTCGATGCTGGGGGAAGAGGCTCACCGAGCGCCTGACGTGCAAAACACCATTGCGCCAATTCGCTTCGTACAGCTCCGGATTGTCCAATAAATTCATGAGTTCGGATAGCATGGTTAACTCCCTTGTTGCGGAGCTGACCATACACGCGGATTGCGTATCAGCAGTTCCGCCAGGAACGCATGAGAATTTGGTTGAAGCCCGCGCACTGCAGATGTTGCCGCCTGCGGGCTAATGAGCCTTTCCGTCTTTCGCGTCGTGCCTGAGCGCTTTCGGCTCATAAGGGAACGCGCCAGCCAACGCCGATCAATAGGCGCCTTCCCGGAGCCGGACGGGGCGTATGAAAAGAGCGCTCCCAGCCGAGAGCGCTCTATTGGCCATAATCCAATTTTCATTCAGAAAAGGTTGTTGAGTTACCCTTAGCTCAACGCCTCGCTCGCAAGCGTCGCCTCCTTCTGTAACTTAGCCTTGCGCGTGTTGAAGTCTTCCGTGAGCTCCGCCTTGCGGTTCTCTAGCTTGGCCTTTGCCTTAGCCACGCGCTACCTTAACGAAGGCAAGGTCCAGTTGCAGGAGCTGGCGTTCCTGCTGGGGTTCTCAACGCACGCCAGCTTTACTTCCGCCTTCAAGCGGTGGACCGGCAAGACGCCGAGTGAGACGCGGAGCATGTCTTGAGGGTCGCTTGCAGGTTGCCCTTCCTTTGGACGTGCTGGGAATGTCAGAAGAAAGCCACCGGATCGGAGTGAAGGGTCCGGTGGCGGGGGCGGTATCGATCGGGACAATGATCGATGTCGCTCCTGAGTTTGACGCTGATGGGGGTGATCAGCACGGGGATCAGCTGATGGTTCAGCGCTGCTCTTGAAGCTAGGCCAATTTTACGAAGGTTGCAGATGAACCCAATTGACAATTCTCAAAGTAACCCACGACTGGTCCAACTTGTCGCAGGGATAAGACTGCGTTGCGTAGCATCCTTGCGCCAAGGCAGCTCAAGCATGGTCCGCCTCACCCCCGAAATCAGACATCCCCCAGGCGGCCCGAGCTCACATCGCCAATGTCCGCAAAGTCCACAAAGCGCACGTACCACCAGTCGACCGACGTTGCTTTTCGGAAGGCTGGTCCCGAAGACTCAAATAGACAGAATAATGAGGAACGGACGGCATATGACTCTGCCCGCTCCCCATTCTGTATTGGGCCGCCGTAATAACGGCTGCGCATTCAATTGTTCCCAGACGCCGACTTCAATGTCGCCAGAGCATCGTCAACGTTGAACTTTGTTGATTTATCAGAGCCTTGATCTGATTTGTAATCAGGGAGTCGGGAGTTCAAGTCTCTCCGCGGGCACCAATGTTTTCAATGAATTAGACGATTTCATCTTCTGACAGATGAAAACTCATCTTCCACCTGTCTTCCATGGGAACTCAATTCGCATCGGCCAGAAGCGTGCGGGCGGCGACGTCTAAAAACCGCGCCTGAGAACTCTAATTGGCCAGCGTCGCGTAGCTCAGATAACCGAAAAGGACGGCAAACAAAGCAGCCGTCACCAATGCGTTTACGAGCCTACTCGAAAACGAGAACACGTTCGCGACGACATCGAGCACGAACACGAGGCCGGCAGAGATTGCGATCATCCTGAAGTACGTTTCCTGGCTGATCGCCTGGAGCTCGGGCGGTAGCATTGACCGATCGACGAGGAAATAGAGACCGCCGTAGACAACAGCAAAAACTAGAGCCGTGACGAGAGCATTGACAAACCTGCTGGAGAAAGAGATCAGGTTCCCGACGTAGGCTATAACGAAGACAACGCCAGCACCGGCTAGGATCTTTGTCACAAGAGCCATTTCAGTTGGTGACATCCGGCAACTCCCGTTTGAGAGGATAAAGCGCGCAACTGAGTGATAGCGCGAACCTTCAACGCGGAATAGCGCCACTTCACTCGTTAGACAATCAGATAAAACCGTGCAGCTTAGCCAGGCCCATAATTGCCTGCATCTTGCCCGTCAGTGCTTCTCGACCTCGACACGATGACTGACGTAGTCGATGGAGAGCCACACGGGCATGACGCCAACGATACTCCCGCAGGCGACGGCGAGGCGTGCTTGTTGAACGGGGCCTCCGTAGAGGCGAAAAACAGCACGTACAATCTCCATGCCACAGCGGCGCTCGACTTCAATGCCGATAAGGTGTCGATCCTGAGCCAGCGGTTCCAAAGCGTCGGGGATTTGCTCATTGCGACCGGGTCGCACAGGCAGGTGCGGCTTTCCACACAGCGCGTATGCTCGGGCGCGGTCGAAATAGCGCTTGCGAATGACATCAAGCTCAGATGTCTTGGCGATGACGTTAAGGGAGATCTTGGTCAGAACCCGGCAGAATGCGTCGTGGTCGTAGGCGATAGTGTGACGGTAGGCAGGGGTGGGAGTGGAATGGAAGGATCTGCTGTTCGGCTCGTGCCAGGCGGTGCCTTGTTTGGACAGCGCGCTAAGGATGACAGCGGCCGTTTTGATGTTGTCGCAACGGCATGTCAGCGAACCGCTTTGATGCCTGAAAACCCGGGGCGTTGCGGTTGCGTTCACAATCTTTGCGTAGGTGTGGACGGGCTCAAGCGGGGCGAACCAGGTCGCCCCCGAGGGCGGCCGGGTCTCATCAGCACTGTTCTCAATTCCGTAGCGCGCATCGTCTCCATCGTCTCGCCGGAGACAGTGAACGGTGTAGCGCGCTTCTGCGGCGTCGTACCGCTTTTCGACCAGCATCACCTGTTCGCCTAGGGCGCCATTTAGGTCCGCGAAAAAGGGCGTGAGGGCATCGTCATCCGGTCCTATGACCGAAAACTTCACGCTGCCCTCTTGATCTGGCAGCAAGTGAACCTGAGAGAGGCAGTAGGGCGTCAAGCGTGTTGGGCCGCCTCTAATGGTGGCTTCCAGGATTAGACCCAGCGTGGGCTCGTGGCAAAGGCTCTCCCGGAGTTGAGACTGCGGCGGCTCCTTGTCTGGCCCGCGCTTGCGGGCGCGTGGCTGGAGTGCGAGACGCGATATGAGGAAGGGTGAGGAACGCGCGAATTTGGTTTCGAGGCGCGAGAAGGCGTCAGTATTGCACGTTTTGCAGACGCAGTCTTTGAGCAGCCAATCGCGATCGTCAGCACCAATGGATGCCGGGATGACATGCTCGTCGGTGAACGGCCCAGGGCCGCCACCAAACTAACATTCAAACTGGGCCACTGGATGGGGGCTGACCAAGCCGATCCATTTTTCGGATGCCACGAAGGCATCGATACCGATGTTGAAGCCCCGCTAAATTGATAGAGTGTGACGGGTCATGACGTATCCACGCTACTCGGAGTCAAATTAATTAATCTTGGACAAATGCCGTAGCTGCGAGACGGTTAGTATTTAAGCGCACTTAAAAGCTGCTTGAATGGCTTATGGTAAGACGCTAGTATTCGGCTAGGGCACAAGAAAAATTGCAATTGGGGGCTGCAGAGTGGGAGACCGCTTGTGTTTCTGGCCACTCAGGTATTTCTGGATTTATTGAGTTTCCCCACAAAGAAACCCGATAGAGGTATCTCTGCGGTCGTTCTATCCTCAAGCATCTTGAGACGTTTTCCCTCTGCTCTTCAAACTCTTCCAAATTATCAATCCGCAACGGATTCTGCGGCAGTAGACCCGAGTGCTGTCGCGTTTGCTCCCGGCAACGATTGGTGCTTTCGACGCAGACGCAAAGCGCGTCTTCGTACCCGAACTGGGCGTGTCCCCTAGGTGCGACACGCCAACTTCCCCACTGACATCGGAACCCAGGTTCCACAAGCCAAAACTCAGGAAAGAGTGACACGTGCACTATTGGCAGAGAACGCCTGTGGTCGTTTCTTCGTGCTACGCCAATCACAACAATTGAGGACACGTCATGAACGAGCTCACATTCTCCCTCGTCGATCCCGAGAGCGGAATGGTCTGGGATATCAAAGTCACAGAAGTCGATGGTGATCTTGTCTTTGATATCGCCCTGACGAGCACGGATGTGATCGGGGATCTGCGAGGGATCTTCTTTGATTTTGCGGACGATGTTGATCTCGAAGACTTGGTTGTTTTGGGTGATCCAGAGATCGTCACCGACAGTGACTTTGAAGCAGTCTCAGTTTCCAATCTTGGACAGGGCGCCAACGTTAATGGCGAAGTGGTCAACGAATTCGGCAAGTTCGATGCCGGGGTTGAGTTTGGAACAGCGGGAATCAGTACTGATGACATTCAGACCGTCTCATTTGTTATATCTTCCAGTTCCAACACACAGTATCTCACCCTTGATATGATCAGTGTACAAGACTTTGCGCTTCGTGTCACTAGCGTTGGAACAGAAGGTGGCGCTCGTAACGACTCGGCTAAATTTGGTGACGAAGCACCAGAAGCACCTTCGGGCCCCGACATCGACGCCTTCGTCGGCAACGCCTTTTCAGTGGGGGAGGAAATTGATCAAGTTCTTCTCAACGATGGTTCCGGCAACTTCACCTTGGGGACTTCGCCGGACGGTGACCCCCCTGATACGACTCAAGCCGTAGCGCTCGGCGATCTCGATGGAGACGGCGACTTAGATGCCTTTGTCGCTCATTTCAGCACCGCGAATGAGGTCCTGATCAATCAGGGTGGCGACATCACTGAGGGCGGCCAGGGTGGCACGGAGGGCGAGTTGATCCTTGGCCCCGATCCGCAAGGCGGTGGAAGCACAAATGACGTTGCGCTCGGCGATCTCGATGGAGACGGCGACTTAGATGCCTTTGTTGCAAACAACGGGCAGAATAATGTTCTGCTGAATGATGGTGATGGGACCTTGACTTCAGGCACGCAGCCAGATGGAGACCCTCTGAATAGCACGGCGGTTGCCCTCGGCGATCTTGATGGGGATGGTGATCTCGACACGTACGTCGCCAACTCCGGAGCCGATGATCAAGTCTTGATCAATCAGGGTGGCGACATCAGTGAGGGCGGCCAGGGCGGCACGGAGGGCGAGTTGATCCTTGCTTCCATTCAACCAACGGGAACGGCTTTCAACAGCAGAGACGTCGCGCTCGGTGATCTCGATGGAGATCTAGATCTCGATGCATTCGTTGTAAGATTCGGATCCAATCGAATCTACACCAATGATGGCACGGGCACGATGACAGAGGCGGCTATGCCAGGCGGTGGGTCTGAGAGCAGTCAGGCCGTTGCACTGGGTGATCTCGATGGGGATGGTGATCTCGACGCCTTCATCGCTAACTTCGGAGACGTGAACCAAGTCTTGATCAATCAGGGTGGAGACGTAAGTGAGGGCGGCCAGGGTGGCACGGAGGGCGAGTTCGTCTACGACCCCAGCAAACTGCCAAATGATGAAGGCCTGAACAGCACTGACGTAGCATTGAGTGATCTCGATGGGGATGGCGACCTGGATGCCGTCGTCACAAACAGTGAAACCGATAATGTAGTCCTATTAAATGATGGCACCGGCGCTTTCACCCAAGAAACTATGCCAGAGGGCGGCTCGGACCGTTTAGCCAGTACAGCGGTTGCCCTCGGCGATCTCGATGGAGATGGGAACGTCGCCCCGGTTGATTCAAACGGGTTGCCCAACATCAATCAGGATGGACTGTTGCCTGATATTTATACCTCGGCAGGTCCGCTATTTACCTCGAACAACGACTCCGTCGACTTCAACATGATAGTGGCCGCCTCATACCAAGACGGAACACAATATAACGCACTCGATGGTGATGATTTTGTACTTCTGCCGATTGATCAGGCTGCAGCGGCCCTTGCGGGTTATGATCTCAGTCAAATATTCGATGCCGGCGGCGGCAATGATTTCGTTGGTGGCAGTAGCGTTGATGATCATATTCTTGGGGGCGACGGAGACGATATCTTTGCAACCGCGTCATTAGGAGACGACGTAATCGACGGCGGCAGTGGCGATCGCGATCAACTGTTTTACGCGACCCCATTCGACATAGACGGCATTACGTACACCAGTACCGGGGTCAGTGGCACCCCAGTCGCCAGTATGGTTGTGGTTGGCAACGGCGGGACCGGTACCACAACGGCCACAGGCGTTGAAATAATATCGGGAACTATCTTCGGCGACACATTTAACGGCGGCGGTGGCGACGATTTTATAATCGGCTGGGGAGGTGACGACTTTATCGACGGCGGAGACGGTAACGATAACCTAAACGGTGGCTCCGGAGACGATACGATCCATGGGGGGGATGGAGACGATGTCATCTTTTCCCAGGACGAAGATGGAACTGGCGCTGGAAATGACGTGATCGATGGCGGAAACGGCTTCGACGCGGTTCGGTATGACTTCTTTGCGACGACAGCCGGCTTAACATACACAGGCGGGACCGTCGAGGACGCCGGCACGGGAGTGATCACCGGAGTAGACGCGTCGGTGGGAACCGCCACCCTGTCCCACGTTGAGAGCATACACGGCACGCAATTCGACGATATTCTGAATGGCGGCGACCTCGATGAGGTCTTGGTTGGTGCAGGGGGCAACGATACGCTCTTTGGCGGAGTTGGCGCTAATCTCCTGGAAGGTGGCGAAGACAACGACACTTTGGACGGCGGGGATGGCGACGATAACCTCGACGGCGGCGCAGGAAATGACACCCTGATCGGTGGCGCCGGCGATGATTTCCTTCAACCCGGGGCTGGCGACGATACGGTCGACGGGGGAAGTGGTCTCTTCGACCATGTCAGCTATCAATTTTCGGATCCGACAAGCGGCATAAACTATGTAGGCGGAACTGGAGCAAACAGCATTGCTGTTGGTTTTGGAGAAATCACTGGAGACGCGTCGATCGGAACAGACACCGTGTCTAACGTCGACATTATAGGCGGTACGGAGTTTGCTGATACCTTCACCGGTGGCACCGTCGGAGTGATGTTTTTTGGCGAAGGAGGCAATGATACGTTTACTGGTGGAGCAGGGAATGATTGGTACAGTGGAGGCGACGGCGCCGATGATTTCGTCTTCCAGGACGGGGACGGTCAGGACTACCTGGATGACTTTTCCGGCACCGGCGGCGAATTAGACCAAATCGACCTGAGGTATGTCAACAATCTGAATAATTTTACTGAACTGCAGGGTCTCATGGCCGACGACAATGGCAGCGTCGTTATCACGTTCAATGGAATCATCGGCCAAGCAGGAGATTCCCTCACTATTAATAACACCTCCAAGGCCAATCTTACGTCTTCTGATTTCTTGATCTAGGCAGAAAACCGGCAAAACGTTTTCAGGCTCTTTCTTCGTGTTGTGCGTCGTTACGCTCTTTGAGACACGGTGAGTTTCCAGTGAAGAGAGGGTCTGGATCACCTGCTGCGATGATCTAAGCGGCTTGCATTACGTGATGCAAGCGCCGCGTTTCGAATGTCTTTCGTTTGATCCTTTCTCTTTCCAGCAAGAGGTCGTAGCCGGCGCGGAGGAGCGCCTCTAGGCCTGATCAAAATACTAGTGTCTCAAAGAGCGACCAGCCTCCACCCAAGGCCTAATGGTCTTGAGAATACGATCACAATCATCGTGAAAATCCCGCCCACTTCGAAGTGGAGTGGCATTCAGATAGTGCAGTTCAGCTATTGTTGCGGGGAGAACCTTAGTTGAAGGCATTTTCATCTCGTCGATCAGGATCGGCAGTACAGGCAGGCCGAACTCGAAGGCCATTTCTATCTCTAATTGAACGTTATCTACTGGAGGCCTGCCATATAATCTCGATAACCAAGATCTTTGCCACGACTTGTTTACCCATTGTGTTCCAATGAGAGCAAGCAAAACGGCGCTCTCAGACATTGAAGATTTTATAGAGTCTAAAAAACTGACAGCAATGGGTATCGATGCCGTATCAAAAAATATATCGTGCTCTGAAAATTCTGTAGCAAGGCGATCAAATAATCTTCCGGCCAGATGGCGTGTGTCGTCGCGCCGGTATGAAATAAAGACCTTGGAACCCAGTGGGCGTGGCTCGGGCTTCGGTCGCGGTGAATAGGCTTCCTCTGGAGGTCCAACGTCGAAATTACTAAGTGTGCGAGTTACTTCTGCAAAACTAGACTCTTCATCAGAGCCGAAATTGATCTGATGTAATGAGGAGATGAATTTTAATTCAGCAGGGATCTTCTCAAAGGACGGTGGCGCTGCGCCATCAACAAGCAAAGGAATAATGGTAATATTGGCTCTCACTGCGGTAGCAAGCTCAAAAACAACCCTATAATCTATTTGCGCCTGAACCTCTTTCTCATTTATGCAATACAGCCACCTCCTTCCAATAAGCGCAATTAATACTGAACTTTCCCTGATTGCAGCTTCGATTTTTGCTTTTTTCTCACTGTTCGATAGCGCGCGATCAAAATCCATCACAACTGCACGCGGACCATACTTGGCGGTCAGTTTTTCAAATAAGAAATCGGCAACTTTAGATGCATCTTCGCGCCTATATGATATGTACAAGGGCTTCATGGTACTGCTACTGCTCTTTTGGGCTAAATGATCTGGCCAGGATGATAGCTGCTCTGGAGCAGCGTCTCCACCATCGGGAACAATTGAATGAATGGCGCTCACTGCGGCGGTATGACCCGGACTGGGGGAGGGAGTGTCAGACATATGCTAAGCCCCAAAATACGCAACTCGATCTCGCGTAACAACTTCAAGCAACCTTCGTCCGAATAGCGCTTCCGGGCCATCGTAGGCACCTCCCACTGGCAGCATGATAGTGGCCCAGCTTTAAGGGGCAGGCCAGCTGAAGAGAAGATATGGCGGTCGGCGTTTGTGCCTCATGCGATCATGCTAACCAAGCAGGTTAGGCCACACCCGCTGTCCATCGCCGCCATGATTGGGATCGCTGAACGCAAGCGGGTGGATTTCACGCCTGGAAGTGCACCAGTCACCTATCTCCGAGAAGCTTTGAACGGTGTCGAACAGAAGCTGAAGAGGTGGGGGCATAGTCAGCTTCCCTGTTTCGGTAAACCTACCGGGATCATCATGTGTCTAGCCCCCTTGGGCTGTGCCATCGAAACCTCGTTTCTCTAATATCGTTTCAGGCGCTGGTGGTCGCATGCCGAGTGCATGGTGCGGGCGGATGCGATTGTACTGGCGGAGCCATTGATTGATGACGGTTTGTGCCTGCCTTGTCGTTGCGAACCATTCGGCGTTCAGCACTTCTCGGCGGAGTGTCCCGTTGAAGCGCTCGTTATAGCCATTTTCCCACGGCGATCCCGGATAAATCCGGATGGGCATGTTCCCAACATGCCTCAGCCAATCCCGGAGCGGTGCTGCTAAGAACTCCGGCCCATTGTCGGAGCGGATTTAGGTGGGCCTGCCGCGCTCCAGGAGTATTGGATAAAGCGTCTCCAGCACCTCTGCCGAGCCCATCTTAATGGCCACCTTCACGGTGAGCGCTTCGCGTGTGTATTCATCGAATGCCGTGAGCATCTTGTAGGGCCGGCCATTGCTCAGCCGGTCATGCACGAAGTCCACGGCCCAGATGTGGTTTGGATAATGTCGACGCAGGCGGATCGCATCCGCAATCGTCAGTCCCTGTCCGCGCAGCACATCCACCTGACGCAACTTGGAAACGATCTCCTCGGGTTTGTGTCGCTTGCTCGCCATATCGTGTCCTCCTGATACTTACTAGCAGGTGGACCAATTCAATGGGGGTGGATCACCGCTGGCTCAGGGGAGCAACCGGTCCATCCCATTAGCGGACAAGGGAGCATCTGACACGCGGAGCCCGGACGTGTTCGGCTTCGCCCCTCAAAGCGGACTTTGCCCAGCGCGTTGCTAATGAATGCTTCAAAAAAAGAGCGGAAACTCCAACGGGGAACTCGCTGCATAGCTCTGTGAAAAATGCCCATCTCCCGTCAGCAATCCTAGGTGACAAGGACTACCTCCACTGAAGGTTCAACCTGCCACCCAATCCAACGGTCACTTGCGCCCCAAGCGACACTGACTCCCGGTTGAGTGTATTGCGCAACCACATGCCCCCCTCCTCGCTAGCCCGCCTCAAGCTCATCCGCCGCCGCTCCATCGGCGTCATCACCAAGCTCTTCATTTGGCCGGTGGCTGGGTCGATGCTCGGAAAGTACATCAAGGCGAGCTCGCTGCGGTACTCATCATATCCGCCAATACCCTCATAATCGTTCACTAGATCGCCCGAGCCATAGATTATAGGTCGGTCGCGGTACACCTCGATTCCCTTGAAATGATGCGATGAGTGCCCGTGGACTATGTCTACCCCCGCCTCATCTATAATGCGATGGGCAAATTCCCGCTCGTCCTCGAATATTCGAAAGCCCCAGTTACCGCCCCAGTGAATTGACGCCACAGCGATGTCACCTGTCCGCTTGGCCTGACGTACACTGCGAACAACCTTGTCAACTGATCGCGGCAGCAGGTTTGCGAGAAAGTTTATTCCAGGGTAGCCCGCTCCTGCCGACCAGTCACGCGTGACGCCGCTACTAGCAACGGCCCAAGAAAAAACGAGAACGCGTCCCTTATGAGGAACATCAATAGCTATCGGTGCTGCGGCTTCAGCCTCGTCGCGGCCTGCTCCCGTCGTTTTGATACCTAACCCGTGTAACGTGTGTAGGGTTTCGGTCAATCCGCTTTGACCCCAATCTAGAACATGGTTGTTGGCGAGGACACAGCAGTCGATGCCTGCCGCGCTCAACACGGCCGCGTTATTAGGATGCATGCGGTAGTGAATACCTTTGCGGAGGTCGGCCTCGTTGCTTACCGTGATTGCAGTCTCAAGATTAACGATACGCACATCGGGAAGAACTCGGGCCCACTCATCGAGCGCGTCGCCCCAAACGTAAGTGAACTCCACAGGCCGAGGAATACGCCCTGCCTTTTGTTCAGTGAGCTTGACGTAGTCGATGGCGGAGCGGAGGTATGGTTCAAAAAGGCGCGGGTCTCCAGGGCTTGGCAAGATCTGATCGACCCCCCTTCCTGCCATGACGTCTCCAGCCAAGAACAGTGTGACACAATCCGATGTCGGAGCTGATGAGCCAGCGGTTTGCCCTGCGTTTACAAACCCAGATTCACCGCCAATACCTATAGCGGCACCGCCCATCATGCCCAGAAAGGCGCGCCGACCAACGCTTCGAGCTGCTAGTGCAGAGGCACATGAAATCGGCGCCCAACACATGGCGGTTGCTATTGTGTCCCAGTCAGGATCCGGCTGCCCTCTGCGCACGCGATATCTCCAGAAATTTCAGCGGCATAAAACCGGCAAGGCAATCAGAGAACGCCTTCTTCTTGCTGCAAGCATCCGCACTCGGAGGCTTCCGGGCCAGTACATTGGAAAAGCATACAGCAATCGACTAGCGGGCGTCAGATCCGGTTCTCCACCGAGGTGACATTAGATGCCGTATTGACCCGACATGAGCTCTATCAAGCCCCTCGGACCGCTGCCGCCTGATCAGATCAGAGGAGGGTCGAGAACGAATGACAGTTTGCTAGGACGATGCGAAGTGATGGCAATCCGGGTCAGACCGGGGATGGTTTGAAGCAGTCTCACCCGCTTGTCTTGGCGTGAGGCGGCGAAGATCATCTTATCTAGCCTCGCAATCTGTGCCTGCAGATCGAGAAACTGCTGACATAACAGCGCGACGGTCGCGCGGGCGCACTCCGGCGGGGATGTCAAAGTCCCATCTCTGACTTCGATCGCGAATGACGTGACGTGGTTGAGGCCGCGTCGAACGGTATGGCCAAACTCTCCGATCAAGCTTCGGATCATGTTGGCGAGCTGCGTGCGTTGTCCAATCAGCAATTGGCGGCCCCGGTGGTGACTTAACGCCAAATACACCGCTCAGCGTGGACCCCGGCTCGGCTCTTCTGATGCAGTCAACAACCACCTCGGCACTTGCAGATTCCAATGGATTGCCGCTGCTCGCAATGCAAAAGTCGCTGTGATGCAAATTGTACCGTTTATGGTCATATATCCGGGCAGCATCTTTGCCAAAATGACATAAAGCGTGGATCCCAGCAGCAGCGGAACGGCATAGATATCACGCGACATGATCAAGGTGCTTCGGCCGGCAAGTAGGTCGCGGATTAATCCACCACCGATGCCGGTCACGACGCCGAGAATAATCGGAGCAAGTGGAATACCAAACTGCAAATCCAATGTCTTGTGTGCACCCTGGACCGCAAAAAGAGCGGCACCGAAGCCATCGAGATAAAGAAGGAGCGAATATATATGCCTTCGCGCAAATAGCGGTCTTGCAAAGAATGCGGCAACACTCGAGCCGACACCGACCCAGACATAACTCAGGTCTATCGACCAAAATACCGGGACGTCGAGAATGATGTCGCGGATGGTACCACCACCCACTGCCGTTATGAATCCGAGGGTAATGGCCCCGAACAGATCAACGCCACGATCGTAGATCGCCAGGACTGCTGTGACCGAAAAAGCAACCGTTGCCGCAATCCCGATCCAGTAGCTGAACTGATCAATTCCCATCTGTCGCACTCCCACTGCGTCGGCCATCTGAACACTCGCGAATGCTGACGCTCGCGTTTCCGGTTGCCAGGTCGGGCATGATTTTTCGCACCAAGCGGAGCACAGGTGATTGGGTTTCATCACCGATTCCGACGCACGCGTCGAAGGCGCGCTGCAACGCCTCACTGTTGATGCCGTTGCGGCTGCCGATCATGACGACTTCCGATCGGGGCGGCTCCGAGCCCCAGCGACCAGTTTCGTCGAGGTGGTATCGCTTGCCCACCATCTGGAGCACGTATCGGTAGACGGGCAGTTCCTCAAGACAGACGATGCCCTTGGCGCGATAGACGCCGTCCGGCAGGGTCTCCAAGACGGAGCGCAGCTTCGGTAGTGAAAGTGGTTGGTCATGACTCCAGTGCCAGGCGGTGAACGGGTGCGGATGCGAGTGCTCGGCGCGGTCCGGCAAGCCCTGTCCGCGCTGCGTGGCGGCGGCGCTCGAGCCGGTCTCGAAGATCAACTCCATCGGAACCTGCCCGTGGCTGACCTCGAGGATCCGCGATCCCGGCCTCAGGTCGTGCACCCGTCGCTTGACGTCAGCCAGGTCTTCCGGCGTCACGAGATCCACCTTGTTGAGCACCACGATGTCGGCGGCCTGGATCTGCACCCGGGCCAGGTCGGCCATCTCGTCGGGGAGCCCCGGTAGCTGCTCGGCGTCGACGACCGTCAGGGCGCTGCTGAGCGAGAAGACCGTGCCGAGATCCGTCTCCAGAAACGTGTTCAGCACGGGTACGGGGTCGGAGACCCCGCTCAGCTCGATCAGCACGTGCTCGGGAGGCTCGGGGCGCCGCAGCAACCCGAGGCACGCGCCCACCAGGTCATCGCGGATCGTGCAGCACACACAGCCGTTAGCGAGATTGACCGTCTCGCCCTCGACGCCGACCACGAGCTTCGCGTCGATGTTGATGGCTCCAAAGTCGTTGACCAGCACGGCGGCGCGCACGCCGTGGTCCTCGCTCAGCACGTGATTGAGCAGCGTCGTCTTGCCGGCGCCGAGAAATCCCCCGATCAGGGTCACGGGGATCGTCCTTGGCTTCCGGCGTGCCATCACGGTGCTCTTTCGGTCCGTCCGTCCCGGTTTCACGCCACGGTCGCCGAGCCGCGAACCGGCCGGCCCGGGAACACATCGTCCACGGTCTCGGAGTCCCTGACGACCACGGTGCCGTTGACCAGGACGTAGGGGATGCCGGTCGACGGCAGCCCGCCGTCCTTCATGGTGGCGTTCTCCTGGACGGTCTTGGGGTCGAAGATCGTGATGTCCGCGTCCTTGCCCTCCTGGATGCGCCCCTTGTCCGCCATCTGCGGCACCCCGTTGTCTTCGAGGAACTGGGCTATCATGTAGGACATCTTCGAGACGGCTAGGGAGAGGGGGATGTCGATCTTGCCCTCTCGCACCCATTGGAGCACGCGGGCGTGGGTGCCGGCGCCCCGGGGGTGGCCGTTGACCGCGTCGAACCGAACGTCCCAGTCCAGTGCGATCTTGCCCGTCTCGCGGATGGTGTAGGGGAAGGCATCGCTGCCGACGACCGTGGTCGGGTGGGCGATGCCCCTGCAGACGTCTTCTTCCGTTGCGTTGTAGAACATGATCGATGTGGTCGGTGCTGTCTTTATGAGCTCTTCGTAACGCTCCTTGGTGAGGGGCGTCATCTTGGCGGTCTCGATGATGTCCTTGTAGTCGCGCCCCATGTTCCTCTGGTAGTTGTCCGGATGCAGGTAGTCGGCCCCAAGGATGCTGGCGCCGTAGTCGTAGGGATAGAGCTCGCCCATCACCTGGATGCCCTTTTCACGAGCCGCGTCAAACAGCTTCAATCCGGTCATCGTGTCCCTCAGCGCTTGTGCCGACATGTGATGGAAGAGGATGCCTCCGCCGTATACTTCCTGGGGCGCCATCATCTCGAGGAAGCCCAGGAGCCCGCTCGTCGGCGGCATCTGGCTGGAGAAGCGGGCATGGACGAACGCCGCCTGCCCGTACTTGCCGGCGAGCTTCTGGACGATGGCGGATTCTGCCTGCGTGCAGCCATCGACCATGTATCCCGGACAGTGGCCGACGCCGATCGAGCCCTGCCGGAGCCCCTCATCGAGTAACTGCTCGATGCGCTCGATATCTTCCGGCGTCGCCAGCTGCGTGGACCACTTCATCGACGTGTGGGCCTCCTCGGGAGTCGCCAACATGTCGTAGCAGGCATCGCCGGCGAACAGCGTCTTGTACTCCGGGTTGAAGACGTGCTCGCGCACCGGTATCGTGCCGATGCTCGCACCGTAGTTGGTCCGGCACTTCCCCTCGACGCCCGCATACCACTCATCCACTGGATACACACCGGCTTCGAGCTCCAGGGGCGTGGTGATCCCGTCCCGCAGCGCCAGTTTCTCCCCGAAGGGAACGGCCGCGTTGTGGTGGTGCATGTCGATGAAGCCCGGACACACCACGTGACCGGTCGCGTCGATGGTCGCCGCGCCCTCGATCGGGTCCTCGGTGACGGCGGCGATCTTGTCGCCGTTGATGCCCACATTGTGTACGGCATCGAGCCCGGTTTCGGGGTCGATGACCCGTCCGCCGGTGATTACTACGTCATAATTGTCATGCTGAGCATTCATGGTTATCCCTCCTATTTGAGAATTTCTGCTTTCGGTGCCTTCCAGGTCTTCATCTTCTCCAAGTCGGGCTGGTAGACGCGCATGATGACATCCAGATCCAGATCCTCACGGGTGATTGGCAGCCAGTTCTCCGCGGGGACGCCCTTGGGTTGCTCGGCCGCGACGTAGACCTCGATGCCGCCCTTCGCGTTCACCTTCATCCCGGCGTTCTCGCCGACGCTGTATTTCTTCTGTTTGTTCGGGATGAAGAAACCTTCCTTGGAGTCGTAGATCGTCAAGGACCAGAAGGCGATGGCCGGTGGCAGCTCGTCCTTGGTCATGCGGATCACGTAGTCGTGCTGCGCGTTCATCGGCTTGCCGTCGGTCGTCGCGATCCCGGGATACATTGCCTGGTCGGCCGGTTGTCCGAGCGGGCCGACCGTCGATTGCATCACCATGGGATCGATGGTCATGTGCCCCTTGGGTTGGAACAGCTTGCTGAGCAGCGGGGCCGCTTTCTTGGGATCGTTCCAGATCGCATTCTCCTTCTGATTGACCGCTGCAAAAACTTTCCCGAGCTGTTGGCCACTGACCTCATCGTGCCCGCTCGCGTGGTAGGTTTTGCCCGGCTTCACGCCAAGCGGACGGAGCGCCGCCAAGGCCTTCTGATCCATCTCGTTATTGGGGTCGAATGTGGTGTGGTTGAAGACGAACTGCATGACGGGAAGGAATTGCTTGGAATAGGTATCCTCAGCGTTTCCGTATGGCGGGAATACGATCTTGTCCACGGCCTTGCGGGGTTTGCCATTAAATTCCGAGAGCGTCTGGAGCTTCACCTTCTGGATCGCCGCCATGTTGGCCTTGAATTTCGCCGGGTCTGCTGCCTCCGGCATCACGCGCAGGAAGGCGATTGCAAAGTCGCCAGACATTTCCATGATCTTGTCCACACCCTGAACCGGCTCGCCCTCGTAGCCTTCGGTGTGGGCAGAGTAATAGAGGATGGTCGTCGGCTTCTTGAAATCCCCCTTCGACGTCGCGAGCGGTATGTTGACGTAGTGATCCATCGCCGAGGTCTCCAGGGACACGAACTTGGAGTCGAATGCGGGGTAGTGAATGATCACCGGATCTTGGCGTAAGTCGAGCAGCGAGAGGACGTAGAGCGTGTCGTTGTTCGGCCGCGGAATGGCGCGCACCGAGGCGTCCATCAGGCCTTCAGGATAATGGGTTTTGTTCCACCCGCCGCTCGCGAAGGGGTTCTTCTTGTTGAACGTAAAGTTCAACAGCGTGTTGTACAGAGCAACATACTGTATCGAGCGTCGAACGACATTTTGTGCGTCGGCATCACTGAGTTTGACAGCCGGTCCGGGCGCCGGGCTAGATGGGCCAGTACCGATCTCCGCCATCACGTTGGTGCCGGCGAGGCATGTGGCGATAACGAGTGCTATGATCCACTGCGACAGGGATTTCATTTCGAACTCCTCGTTATTTGTGCTGCTATTCGCTCATCACTACGTAACCGGCATCCACCCGATGACCGGCTTGTTGAGCCGAGATTTTCGAAAAGGGCGGGCTTTGGCAATTCCGGATCATCGTCATGGGACCGAGCGGCACCGAGAACGGTGACGCCGGTGCATAACGCGCCGGGAACGCCGATTTCGCTTTCATCAAGACGCACCTCTCCCGTGGTTCTTGCTTGAACGGATGACAATCGAACCCGTCACGCCGGCTTTGGTGGCGGCTGCGGCCGAAGCTCGGCGATCAGCCGCAGGATCTCGGCGAACAGGGTTCTCGGGATGGCGACCTCGGCCATCTGGAAGGCGACGTAGCGGCCGTGACGGACGATCTTCGCGCCGATCTTGATCAGCTTCTCCTTCAGGCTGGTCAGTGACCAGTGCTGAATCGGCTCCGGCGTCGCCAGTGTGCGGAGAAAATTGCCGAGATTGTAGGCGAGCGCGTGAAGCTGAAGCCGGACAGCGTTGGCAGCGAAGGAGCGGCACGATAATCGTGTCCACTTGATCGCGCCCTTGCCTTCCTTGATGTACTGCTCGCAGGTGCCGCGCTGATTGTAGAAGGCCACAACTCGCTCGGCGGGGCGTGACAGGTTGGTAACGATGAAGCCGACGCGAGGATAAAGCTCGCCCGGATGCCACTCGACCTTGGCGATGACCCGACGCGGCTTCGTCCAGCTTCCCGCCTGATAGCGAAAGTTGGCGTAATACCGGCGCACATGGTTGGGAGGTCGCCCAACGGGGCGCCTGAGCAGGTAGCCGATCCTCTCCTGCAGAACTCGATTGGTAGGAATGCGGATCGCATACTTGATCCCCTCGGCTTCGAGGAACTCGTAGACGCCCGGCATGGCGAAGGCCGCGTCGGCTCGAAAATAGAGGCGTGAGACCTTGCCGCGATAGCGCGACACGACCGGCTCCAGCACTTCCTTCCAGCCATCGGCACTGTGGACATTGCCGGGACGAAGCTTGCTGCGTTCAAGATCGCCGAACTGGTTGAACAGAAACAGCGGGTGATAGCAGGTGCAGGCGAAGTGGCCGTTCCAGACGCTGTTCTCCTGCTCGCCGTGCGTCGGACTGACGCTGGAATCCATGTCGAGCACGATGCCTCGCGGCGGGCGACGGCTATGGACGCGGTCGATCCATTGACCAGAGAGGTTGGCGAGTTCCGAAAGGTTCTTCTTCACCGTGAGCCAGCGTGTCTCGAAGCGGCCCATCTGGCTCGGCGAGGCTGCGGAACCCTGAGCTGCCTTGCCACCGACAATCCAGCGCATCGCCGGATCGTGGCGCAGGCGTTCGGCATCATTCACGTCCTCGTAGCCGGCAAGTCGCCCGAACACAGACTGGCGCAGCAACCCGACCAGCGCATGTCGCCCATTCTTGCCGGTACGCGCATCGGCAAGGGTCTCGCTCGCAATTACTGTCAGGCCGAGAGCGTCGTCGAGTTCCCGGTAGGCCAGCAGTCCGGCGTCAGTAGTGACCACCGAACCACGGAATTGAACCATCAGGCAGCGGTCGAAATCGAGCCGGAAAACCTCGCCACTCGATTCACCCGTCAGGTTCGCCATGGCCGCCTCGCTCGATCCAGCATATCATATTGATTATTCTAGCTGAATCGCTTCGGAATAGCAGCAAATTACCCGCTCATCCGGCGAATGCGGGTAGATATGACGATGGCCAGCTCTCACTAATGTAAATGTTGTCCAACAAGTGTGTACGTTGTGGAGATGCTTGGCCCACATTTGACCAATCAAATCCGACATACGAGTCCGCTGGGATTGACAAGCGTCAAGGATGCCCAAACCTCTTGGTGCGAAAATTTCACTAACGTCGCGCAGCCCATGAATAGTTCAGATAGGCAATGTTGAATGAGTCTTTTAGGCAGCACCTTCTAACAGGCGGAGGGTTTGATTGCCGTCATGAAAATGCGAAGCCGGGCCAAACTTGACGATGAGCGCAAGCGCTACCCGACGAGCAGCGGGCGGGCAAGCATGGCTCGTAACGTATCAGCGAAGCTACTGTCTCACGTAGCCAATCTCTCTAGCGGCAAGTAGGTGCAGTAATCAGCAGCGCTGCGGCGCAATCACAGAATTCAGCTCCGTAGCGCTTTGAAGAGAATTATGAGGAGGACGCGATCCTCAGGAGATCGCTCACCGCCCTTCAGGCCGGCGCCGTAGTCGTCGGTGCTGTTGTTGGCATCGGCATCTTTAAGACGCCGGCGATAGTCGCCGCGAATGTTGATAATGAATCAGTATACCTTGGCCTCTGGTTGCTCGGCGGAGTGATCACTCTTATTGGCGCGCTCTGCTATGCAGAGCTTGGCACAACATATCCGCACGCCGGTGGTGAATACCATTTCTTGCGCAAGGCCTACGGGCGAGAGGTTGGCTTCCTATTCGCCTGGGGACGTATGACTGTAATGCAATCCGGCTCCATTGCCGCCGTCGCGTTTGTCTATGGCGACTATGCCTCGTATGTCGTTCCGGCTGGCCCGTTTGGCCCAGGGATCCATGCCGCGCTCGCAGTGATCGGCCTTTCTGCGCTGCAGCTTATCGGTACCCAGGTAGGGAGTCGTGCACAGCTGGCATTGACCTCGGCGACAGTGCTCGTCGTCCTAATTGTCGCTGTCATAGGTTTGACGACCAGCTTGCAACCCTTGTCGAATTCACCGAGCGCGCTGTCCACAAGCATGGGGGCACCGGGCTTGGCGATGGTGTTCGTTCTTCTTACCTATGGAGGCTGGAGTGAGGCGGCATACCTTTCGGGGGAGGTTCGCCATACGAAACATGACATCCCTCGTGCATTGCTGTTGGGCACCATGGCCGTGACCGCACTCTATCTCCTGTCGAATCTCGCCTATCTAATGGCGTTCGGGCTTGAGGGGCTCCGGCACTCAAAAATCATTGCCGCCGATCTCGTCGCGATGGCTGCTGGTGCAGAAAGCGCGACTGCAGTCGCGGCGATTATCTGTATCACGTCGCTCAGCACGCTTAACGCAACAATTCTCACTGGTGCGCGTTCGATCTATGCGCTCGGGCGGAGTTACCCGGCCTTTGCCGTTCTTGGCCGCTCTGCTGCGGGTGGGCGCGCTCCCCGCAACGCCGTACTTCTTCAGGCTGGCATCGCGACAGTCCTGGTAGCATTTGGCGCACTATCGCGCGACGGCTTCCAGTCCCTGATCGAATACACTGCACCAGTGTTCTGGGCCTTCATGCTGCTCGTTGGCCTGTCTTTATTCATCTTCCGCTGGAGCGATCCGAACCGAGTGCGCCCCTTCCGGGTTCCACTATACCCGGTCACGCCGCTTATCTTCTGTGCCACCTCCGGGTACCTGCTTTACGCAAGCCTGATCTATACTGGCGCGGGAGCGCTTCTGGGCGTCGTTATCCTTTTGGCAGGCATCCCAATATTCCACTTCGGCCTGCGCCACAGGCCAGTGAAACGCTCAACACGCTCGGGAGGAGAGTTACCATGAAACGCCTAATACTCCTGGTGTTATTCGTCATGGGAGCAGGAATGGCCGAGACAGCCCTGTGCGCTGAGGATCATGCGGCCGACAGACGCGAGATGGTCAAAAAAGTCGAGGAAATGGCCGCTAGTACGGCGAGCCAAACCCTGATCGAACAATTTAACTCGCGCGTCATTAAAGCGATTAGCGAAGTGCCGCGCCACAAGTTCGTGCCCGAGGCGCATCGCGAAGCCGCTTACAGGAACCGCCCACTTTCAATCGGTCATGGACAGACCATCTCGCAGCCCTTCATCGTCGCCCTCATGAGCGAACTGCTGGAGGTAAAACCCACTGACCGGGTCCTGGAGGTCGGGACAGGATCCGGCTACCAGACTGCGGTTCTGTCTTCACTGGCTGCGAAGGTGTACTCGATCGAGATCATTCCTGAGCTTGGCGAGGCTGCCCGGAAGACCCTTGAGCGACTCGGCTATTCGAACGTGGAAACAAAGATTGGGGATGGTTATCTGGGCTGGCCAGAGCGTGCTCCATTCGACGGAATTATTGTAACCGCTGCTCCCGACCATATTCCAGCGGCCCTGGTTGACCAGCTTAAGCCCAATAGGCGAATGGTCATCCCGGTTGGCGGGCTCACTCAGGACCTCATGGTTGTGACAAAGAAAGCCGGCGGAACGACCACCAACAAAACAATTGTACCTGTAAGGTTCGTGCCCTTAACTCGAGAGTAGCCAGTCAAAAAGCTCGCTGTCCGCGGTCGTAGTCTGTTAGACGCTGAGGCTGACGGTCGAACAGAGGCTTAACGTCTACTTTCTTGGTCGAATCCGCTTGCTTTTGGTTTCGCAGGCGGGCCGCATCGATTGTCTTGCGATTGATCCCTCCCATCTGATTGGCAGCATAAAATGATCTAGCTTTTAAGGGCAGGGCGAACCACCGAAACACATCAGTTCGTTGTCGCCAGCACCATGGATCGCGGCTGGCGCGACTTCCTCCTAGCGTTTGTCCAAAACAGCGACATAACGTATTCGCAGGAAGCCCTTATTCAGATTTATACGAGGTTGGACGCGGGGAACTTGGGCAAGCTCAGGTACCGCGACTGCCCCAGGGCCAATTCTGACAGTTGTTGCTTACAGCGCATTACTCAAACGCAAACGCTCGGAGATAACAAGGATAGCTGGTATTTGCTCTGCCCCCAAGGCCTGCTCTCCCAATTAGGTCCTCACCGATAGCGCACACTTCAGATTCCACCGCAGCTGATTGGATCCTGCTGCCATCCATGACGAGACCGACAACTTCCGCAAAACCGCCTGGCACGCTAAACCGTTTTCTGTGTTTTGTGATGCGAATGGAGGCAAGTTCAGACCTGCCATCAACCAATGCTCGGAACTCTGGCCAATCGAGACAGCACGGCCCCAGCATAGTTAGGTCAACACCTAGGCATGTAGCAACCTGGACAAGCGAAGCATATCGGATCGGAAATTCGCAACTAAGCAGGGGTTGCCATAGCTCCAGGCGACTACGCCTTTCATGTAGAAGTTTGACATCCAGCATTCCATTACGGAACTTGACATTGCATGCAACCGTAAGCTTTGAGAGGATGTAGATGTCGATACTGCTGCATTCTTCGCAGCACTCCGACATTTGGAAAAGGCGAACCTCCGTCGCACTCAAATCAGGCGCAAAGCAGCGAAACTCAAAGCGGGGTTTTATATTTTCTTCCATTAAATAGGAGCTGTTGATTATCTTCCCAGGAGTCGCCACTCGGCAGAGGAACGGAGATCGGTGCAACTTCAGGAGTTGATTATCGGTTAAGCGAAATTTTCAGCGCCTAGCAACAATGCCAAGGTGAGTTAAACGGCTGACTGTTGACGTACCAATCCACGTCCTGCTCGCTCGCTTTGTTGCTCAAACAGCTTCCCCCAGCCAGTCACGGCTGCTGCAACAGCATCACGAGCACTGCCAGCACAAGCACAAACAGAACAACCTTAAGCGTGTTGTTGCGATCGAACATTAGAGGCTTAAGTCCTCAAGACGGCGCATATTCATGGCTTTTTACAGCTCGAGGAGTAAGGCATCTGTTGCCAACAAAGGCATTGATAAAAATCATACACAACCAAGTGCCAGACAAGACAAGGCGGACGCTTCGGTCTGTTACATGCGCAAGTCTTTGGCTTGGATAGCACATTCACTGCACGCTGGGCGGCTCCCCGCAATTCCCGCGTTTTTGCAACGGCTCGCAGTACTCGGCCGATGATCAATGCCTCTATTGGCGCAATTTATAGATTTGCTCGATTTGGCTCTTGTATTTGGCTAGGACGAAACTTCGGCGCACCTTCAAGGTGGGTGTTATAAGGCCACTCTCAACGGTCCACTCATCTAACTCAATATGTACAGCGCGCACCTGCTGAAACGTTGGTCGTCCCTTGAGCCTTTTGGCGATCCGCGTGAGCACAACCGATTTCGATAAGTCAGTATTTGGCTTGGAGGGGGCCAATTGTCGCGCATGAGCCAAATCCAGCCAGAGCTTCATGTCAATGACAACAATTGCTGAAAGGAATGGCCTTCGGTCGCCCACAAGGCAAATCTGTTTAATGAGTGGGTCAACAGCAATAACTGCTTCAAGCGCTTCCGGGTTGACGTTTTCTCCATTAGAAAGAACTAGAATATCCTTGCAGCGTCCAACTATGTACACCCGGCCTTCACGAAGCTCTGCCAAATCACCCGTTCTCAGCCACCTTTCGTCAAGGAAAGCCTTGGAGCTTGCTTCGCTATTGCGCCAGTAGCCTGTCATCTTGGAAGATGTACACACCAGCAACTCACCGTGGTCAGAGACCTTTAGATCGACTCCTGATATTGGAAATCCAACGGAACCGGGTACGTAATCCTGAAGGGTTGATGCTGTCACGACCGGCCCCGCTTCAGTAAGGCCATACCCCTCAACCAAGGGTAACCCCAGGCCAATAAGAAACTCAGCGATGTCGGTTGGAAGATTGGCGCCGCCAGAAACGGCAACGCGAAGCCGGCCCCCGAGTGCACCGGTAACGGGTGTTACTACGATTGCAGCTAAGAGCGGCCATAGTAATCTTTCGTGAGGAGGCGGGCACCTTGCTTGGCCGCGCAACCATTGAGAACGGCGCCAGCCTAGTTTGGCAGTCGTATCCAGCAACCATAGTTTCAGGCGATTTCCCTTAGCACCGCGCCGGATTATGGAGTGCATTTGTTCGAAGAGACGCGGCACGCCCATCACGACGGTTGGCTTGATGTTACGAAGGTCAGATAGCAGCCGTTGGAGCGATGGCGCGTAAGCCGTACTCGAGCCAGCCATCATGGGCAAATAATAACCTAGCGTACGTTCGAAGGCGTGCGCGAGAGGCAGGATCGACAAGAAGACGTCATCAGGAGCAGGTGGAATTACTCTTGCAACACCCTCGGCATTCTTCAAGATAGCGTAATGAGTGAGCACGACGCCCTTTGGAACTCCGGTCGTTCCAGAGGTGTAGATTATCGTAGCTTGGCTATCAGGACCTGTAGAGAGATCAACGTCGAAGAGGTCCGTATTGGACAAGACTCCATCCAACGATCTAATGCGCAATGAATCGTAGACGTGGTTGATGGCCGTGTCTTGCCTTTGAAGCCAAATGTGATCAAGAACTGGGAAATGCTCACTATAGGCTTGCAGCTCGCTCCATCTCGACGCCGTGTCCACAAATAGAAGCCGCAGCTCAGCATTGCGCACAATATGGGCGGCGTTTTCCGGGCAATCTTGAGGATACAAGGGCACGACGACATGCCCAAGCTGATGGGCAGCCATATCAAAGCAGACCCAGTCAATACAATTCTTGAGGAGTATCCCAACGTTCTGCCTTGGCGGCAAATTCAGTTCGTTTAGAGCGCCAGCGAACTTCTGCGTCCGGCGCAAGACTTGCTGCCAGGTGAGTGCAGTCCAATGCTTGGCGTGGCTATCGTACTGGCGATACGCAATTGCATCAGGAGTCCTCCTGACACGTTCGCGGAGAAGGCCGAACAAAGTATTCGCTTGGTCTGCGGAAATAATGTCTATTGACGTTCCTCCTTCTCATCTCAGAGCTGCGCATCGTAGCCCAATGAAGTAAAGTCTGGTTTGTTAAGTTCGCACCGGAATAGTGGCCTAGCATGGCTTCGTGGATTCAGTTTTTGTCCCTAGTGGCTCCAGTGCCTTTATCAATCCAGACAGCTCTGCGGTAAGGAGCCTTCCATTGTGCTTGGCCTCAAGCTCTGAAAACGGCACGACATCTCCCACGGTGACACGGACTCGCGATCTTCGAAACCGGCGCATGAACTCCGAGACGAGCAAAGAAATTCTCAGCGTCATACTCAATCGACTGACGAGGTGGAAAAGTGGACTATTTTGGCCGTCAAAGTAGACCGGCAACACAGACGCCTCTGCACTTTGAATCAAGCGAGCCGCAAAGTTCTTCCATGGAAGTTCCCGAGCTCGACCGTATGGCCAACGGGCTGTCGCTACGGCCCCAGCTGGAAAGATGATCACCGTATGATTCTGACTTAAGAATTCTCGCGCCAGTTGGCGAGAGCGAAGGTTCATTCGGACAGCTTGGCGGGTATTAGCGTGGTCGATCGGCAGTGCACACGGCCGTATCTCAGGTATTTTCAGCAGGCGTCTGTCCAGGAACACGCGGTAAGGCCGTCCGATTTCCTCTGCCATGGCGAGCATAATGATTCCGTCACCGATACCGAATGGATGATTCGCAATCATGACAAGAGGTGTACTTGGCTTCACAGCAGGTGGCCATGGCCTGCCGCCTATGGCGACGTCTAACTCAATAATCTTCAGAAGTTCACGCATCATATGGTCTGGCTTTTTTGCGGCGAAGTCCCGCCAGACCTTATAGAGCGGAAGTAGCTTCGGGCGACCAGATAGGTGCTCGACGGCGTGGATCAGCCAGCGCTTCAAGACTGGGTCATCTGGTGACGCATAACTGAGCTCTTCAAACTCCAAATAGCTCACTCCCTGTCCGCTGGCTCTCCGGTATAGGTCGGAGTGCAATGAGTTACTGGCTTGCTGGACAACTGAATTGCGGTGAACCAGCAGAGTGAGGTGTCGCCTTAGAGCATTGTTCAGCCCCGCCGAGTTGTCCAATCAAGGTGTTAGTTTGAAGGACTTTTGAGTTGAGCTGCATGCTCGTCGGTCAAGCGGCTTTGGATTCTGCATGACAAGCGATGAGGAGTACTCTGCACGAAGCGAGCACGCGAAGGTTGTTGGACACCCAGGTACTCTGAGCTTTCATTCGCCATATTGCACCACTGGCAAGACCTATACTGGGTCCTAGTGTTCTTATGGGCCCAGGAGCTCTCCGCGGAATCAGGTAGTCGAGCCGCGCACACCATTCCTCCACATGCGCACTTAATGCAGATACCGTTTGCATGGCAACCGGCCCTGAGGTCCACAATGAGACATCCTAAATGCTTAGCGAGTGCCCGCTCGACTTCAAGAAATCAATCCGGAGGGAACAAGCTGAACGAGCGTAGATAATGTCCGCCTCGTGCACGCAACGGCAAGAGCCCCGTCGCACGTTGATCATTGGGGAAGTTCTCAGGCCTGCCCCCTACAAAGGATTTCTTCTGCCCATTCGACTGCCTGCTTCTGGTCGAACACAAGCAGCATTGTGATTAGGTTCTGTAGGTCCGCGTCAGCAACCTTCTGCTCCACTGCTTCTCGCTGAGAAATCCCATACTTCATTGTTTCTGAGTTCCAGGTAGCATCGCGGGCGCTATTTGCATCAATAACGGCTTGGGCGATTTCTTTTTTTGCTTCATGCTCCATTATCAATTCCTTTGCTGGCCAATTGCGGGCCTTCGAGCGAACCGGGGGAAGCTCGTTGGAAAACTTCAAAAAGAGACTACGCTATAGCCCGGCGAACGCGGTAGCGTCAAAGCTAGTCAAAACATGTCTTTCCATGGTGTGCCTCCGCCCCTTAGTCGGGCTCGGTGCAACACAATACTGTTCGGAGCTACCATGTTAATCGTCAGATCTTTGCGCGAATATCGGGTCCCGAAAAATGCGAACCGGCAGCTTACTATCGCATTGTCTATCGCAGTATTCTGTACAATCTCGGCTACTCAGTCACCCGGTGGTGATGAGCAAGGCGCAGGCATCACGGGAGACGTTGCCACGTTGAGCCTTGGTGGGCGGCTTTATGATAACCATTGGAATGTTGTGGGAAGGCGCCCTCCGAACAGTCGCCACCCTGAATTTCCAAAGGATGTAGAGACCTACAATGAGAAGACCTGGCGATGTGTCGCTTGTCATGGCTATGATTATCTAGGTCGAGACGGTCACCTTGGAACACTGTCTCGGTCCGGCAAGTTCACAAGCTTGGTTTCAGCAAAAGACCGTGACCCGGCCAAGCTAATTGATTTCTTGGCGACAGGAATGCACCAGAAGCTTACATCGGTGCTCTCGTCTGATCAGTTGAAGGCGCTGAGCATGTTCGTCAGTCAAGGCCAGCATAGCGTTGCACAGTTGGTAGATGAAAGCAGAGTGGCACGCGGTATCAGTGATAGCGGGAAGACTACATACGTCCATTCATGTGTGGGATGCCATCAAACCGACGGCAAGGCTGTGATCTACGGGGAAGAGGGGGATGTTGCTTCTTTGGGCTGGATTGCGCGCAACCGCCCAGCGCAAGCGCTGCACAAAATCCGCAATGGCGTGCCAAAGGCCGACATGCTCGCGCTTCGCTTTATGCCCTTGGATCAACTCTCTGATCTATTGGCCTATTTGCAGCAGCTTGACCCTAAAGCTCGTTAGCAGGGAATTCTTTCAATCTGCTTCATCGCAGCCTCCATTGGCGATCGATGGGGTTTGGATTTTGCGTCGCTGCAGCATAGAGCGCGCAGCGTCCATTAGAATTTTCCGGTGGTCGAAGGCCAACCTTGCTTTGCTCCAGTCGCATACCCATTCTGCTTGCTCGGCATCGTCGCCGGCCTTTGGAAGTTCATGCCCTATAACAGTTGCGAAAGCGATGCTGACGACATGGCCGCGGGGGTCGCGTCGAGGGTCTGAGTAAACGCCCACCAGGTCGAGCTCTCCGGAATTCAGACAGGTTTCCTCATGGAACTCTCGCCGACAGGCATTCTCGACCGTTTCGCCAATCTCGACGAAGCCCCCTGGCAGCGCCAAGCAAGATTGAAAGGGCGGGTTGCGTCGCTTGACGAGTATCACGCATCCCGACCGGTCGAAGGCAACACAATCAACAGCGAGGAGAGGCGTTGTGATTTGTGTCATGACGAATCGCCTCAAGGGCTCAACTAATTGGCTGACTAATCTGCACGTCGCCGCCTATCGTTTGTCCAATAACTGCGCCGCATAGGCGGTGAGCCAACAAACGCAATGCAGGCGATCAGCCCTTGATGCAAATCATTGGCTTCAGCCGAGCCACCCGACGGGCGAGACCGGCGTCCTCGGCCACGCGCACGATGCGGCCGACATCTTTATAAGCCCCTGGCGCCTCCTCGGCGATACCCCGCTTGGAAGGACTTTTGACGATGATGCCACGCTCGGCGAGTTCTTGTTTAACCGATCCTCCGGTCCACGTTCTTGCTGCCTGATGCCGGCTCACAGAACGCCCCGCCCCGTGGCAGGCCGAACTCAGGGCGGCCTGTTCAGAACGCTTGTCGCCAACGAGGACATAGGACTCTGTCCCCATGCTGCCACCGATAAGCACTGGCTGTCCGACGCCAGCCAAGTCCTTCGGAAGGTCACGACTTCCCGGTCCAAATGCCCTCGTCGCTCCTTTTCGATGGACGAATAACTGCCTCATCTGGCCATCAATCTCATGCCTCTCTTCTTTGCAGGTATTGTGAGAGACGTCATAGAGCAGGTCTATGTCCGCATTCGGGAAGAAGCGCTCAAAGACTCTTCGCGCCAGGTGCGTCAGAATCTGCCTGTTTGCAAATGCGCAGTTGATGCCAGCACGCATAACACCGAGATATCGCTTACCAAGCTCTGACTTTATCGGAGCGCAAGCTAAGTCGCGGTCCGGTAAGCTTAGGCCATACTCTTCCGCAGCCAGGGCCATCTCACGCAGATACTCGGTTCCGATCTGATGTCCCAGGCCACGCGAACCGCAATGGATCATTACCACAACCTGATCCATCGACAGATCGAAGGCGCGGCCAACATCTGTATCAAAGATATGATCGACCCTCTGCACTTCGAGGTAATGGTTGCCAGAGCCCAGCGTACCCATCTCATGGCGCTGACGTTCGCGGGCCTTTTCGGAAACGTCATTGGGCTCGGCGCCGGACATCACACCTCGCTCTTCGATTCGATCGAGGTCCGCGTGGCGACCGTAGCCCTGTTCTACGGCCCAGCGAGCCCCGCCCAGCAGCATCTGAGTCATCTCATCGTCGTCCAAGACAATGCGCCCCCGGCTACCAATTCCCGCAGGAATCGCGCGCGAGAGTTCGTGAGCGAGGGCCTCTTTGACTTGCGCGATATCTAATGTCGTCAGAGTGGTGGTCAGCAGCCTTACGCCGCAGGAAATGTCAAAGCCAACGCCGCCTGCCGACACCACCCCACCTTGCTTGGGATCAAAAGCTGCTACGCCGCCGATGGGGAAGCCATAACCCCAATGCGCATCTGGCATTGCGAAAGCAGCTTTAGCGATACCCGGAAGACGCGCAACGTTGCTCAACTGCTGCTGCACCTTGTCATCCATTTCGGCAATGAGCGCGCCGTCGGCGAAAATCAATGCCGGAACACGCATCGATCCGGTTTGCGGTATACGCCACGAAAACGGTCCCACTTTTTCAAGCAGCGATCGATCCATACTTGTGGCACCCCTAGATTCTCATACGTCAACGACGCATTGAGCGATCCAGCGACCATCCTTGCCGCGGCCAACCTTCAATTCAGTCATAGTCGCTCCCTCTAATTCGACGGCGGGTTCATGTTGCCTAACGTCAACCCGGTCGCCATACGCCTCTGCGCTAAGAGCACCTCTTTGGATGTCGACATGGAAATCGCGAAAGAGCATCTGCCGAGTGGCCATTTCGTAGATGATGGCATTCAACCAGTCGACGAACAGGATTTCCAAGTTTGGGGCTTGGCATCTGATGCGGCACGCCTCATTTGCCGAAAGCGAACCGATCGGCGTCACAACCGACGTCATCGCACGCGCGGCATTCTCAAAGGCTTCGCTGACGCTTGCGCCGTAGCCCCTGATGCCCACATCGCCCTGATGGGGGAAGTGTGCCCAAGGCTCAAAGTTCGTAGCTATATTACGCACGGCTACGCTTCCATCGTCCGCATCGCAGTGTTTAATCGCACCTCAAAGGGTGCAAGGCATTGACGACGATCAACTCGAGGCGGGTGACGCTTTGAGTGTCTGGAGATGGAAATTCGTGGTGCTGGGATTGCGCGGTTGCGGCCAACAATCTTACTGGATATTCCAGACTGATGGCGAAGTACTTTGACCCTCAACTAGTAAACGGGCCGGCCGGGGATCCCGGACTATACGTCGACCTGGCATTCGAACGCCGCGCGCTATTGTTTGACGCAGGCGAGCTGGGATCTTTGGCACCACGCAAATTGCTTCGCATAGAGCACGTGTTCATCTCTCATCGCCATATGGATCACTTCATAGGTTTTGATCACCTGTTGCGCTGCCTGCTTGGGCGCGACAAAACACTCTACGTGTGGGGGCCGCCTGGAATAATTGAAGGAGTCGAAAGCAAACTGAACGCCTACAGCTGGAACCTTATTGAGAGTTACAAGGCCAACCTCGTGCTGCACGTCTCCGAGCTAGGCCAGAACGGGAGGCTGATCACTTCTGAATTCTCAGGCACTCGGCGATTTCAGCGGAAGGACCTAGGCGAGGCTCATTTGGTCGGAGACCTAGTCGTCGCCGATGCCCGTTACAATGTCCGCGCGACGATACTCCAGCACGGCATCCCTGTTCTGGCATTCGTGGTCGAAGAAACCACTCGCATCAACATTTGGAGGAGTCGCATTGAGGAAATGGGACTCGAGGTCGGGCCGTGGCTTAATTCATTCAAAGACGCAATTATAGAGGGACTTGAAGACGATGCGCCCATTCCGGTCGCTTGGGCTGATAAGTCAACGACGCATCCCCGCGACCTTCCCTTGGGGCATTTGAAGTCAAAAATCATGAAGGCGACGAGTGGCCGCAAGGTTGCTTATGTTGTAGATGCTGCCTTCACCGATGCGAACGTGAAAGCCATTGTCGCCTTGGCCGAGCGCGCGGATATCCTCTTCATCGAAGCTCCATTTCTCCACAAGGACGTCGACCAAGCCACGGCTAGAAATCATCTTACGGCTATGCAGGCAGGACTACTCGGGCGCTGGTCGAAGGTCGGTCAACTGCGGACGTTTCACTATTCACCACGCTATCGTGGTCACGAGCATCTATTGGCCGATGAAGCACAATCAGCCTTCCGCGGAGGTCGCCATCTCCCCTGAGCCAGACGCACCGGATCAGAACACAAATGAGCAAATGGATGTGGGGATCTAAATCAATGCGGAATTGTTCATTCAGCTTAATATTGTAGTGTGGAGTCCGCTGTGTCGACGCTGCATCGAACCGAGTTCTCTCGATCAATTCTGCCGACGGTGAACACGTTCGGGCACACTGGATCGCATTGACTAAGCCACTTATTGAATTTGCAGAGTTTGAATGCTCTGAGAGCAATTTGATTCTCGGAACAGACCCAGAGACCAGAATGAAAGTATTCGCGCTCGGTGAGAGCCGCGACTTCGGTAACAAGGTTGCGGAACATCTCGAAATCCCCCTGGCCGCCCACGAGGAAAGGTCGTTCGAGGACGGCGAACATAAGATTCGTCCCCTTGTCAGTGTTCGCGGAGAGGATGTCTACGTCATTCAAAGCCTACACGGTGGGCCGAACGTCAGCTGCAACGACAAACTATGCAGACTCCTGTTTTTTCTCGGCTGTCTGCGAGACAATGGCGCTCGCCGAATAACGGCGGTTGTCCCCTATTTTGCTTACGCGCGAAAGGACAGGCAAACCAAGTCGCGTGACCCGGTAACAACAAAGTATATGGCTCAACTGCTTGAGGCAGTGGCAATAGACACGGTCGTAACGCTGGAAGTTCATAACATCGTTGCCTTCCAGAATTCGTTTCGTTGCCGCTGTATTCATCTCGATACGCGCTTGTTGTTCGCCAACCGAGCAGCGGAGCTTGCCGAAAGCTTGCCAGTCGTCGTTGCCTCGCCCGACCCCGGGGGCGTCAAACGAGCTCAGCTCTTCCGGGAGACATTGGAAGAGAAAATTGCTCGTCCGGTCGGGGGAGCTTTCCTGGAGAAGCGTCGCAGCGGCGGTCAGGTGACCGGAACTCAATTCGTCGGCGACGTTGCAGGGAGCGTCGTCCTCGTGGTTGACGACCTCATAAGCACTGGCGGTACGATGGTCCGAGCGGCAAAGGCTTGTCGGGAACACGGGGCCAGGGATGTCTACGCGCTCGCCGCTCACGGGCTGTTTGTGGGTGACGCAGCTAGCCAGTTGAGTGATAGGAGTATTACGGGAACGATTATCACCGATACTGTTCCACCTTTTCGCCTCGGATCGGCGATTAGCCCGTCAAGCATCGAGATCATCAGCGCGGCGCCGTTGTTTGGCGAGGCTATCCGCCATCTTCACCTCGATGGCTCAATCGTCGACCTCCTGGGTTTCCCAGGCTGAAAACGTGATGCTGTGCAACTGCGAGGTAGTTCTGCGCTTTTTTGATCCACTTGTTCTCATCTTGGGGACCGGGGTCCAGAAGATGGGCAAGACACAATCGGGCCCGTAGAAAAGCCCGGTAGGCTGCATAGAAGGACAGTAGCTGCTTGGGGCACTCATCGTGCGTGCGTTGTGCATAGCCAGTCGTAATCCGGTCCCCAATCCATGGTGCACCAAGCAGCCCGCATTCTAGGCCTAGGTAACCGAGTTCATCGTGAGGATCGATGAGCCGCAGCCCCAGATTGAACTCCAGACAATCGATGATGACAGGAGGGTCATTAAGGCATACATGCTCGGGGCGAAGGTCGCCGTGACCTTCAATAATCTTGCCTTCGCTGGCGCGCTTCTCAAGTAACTCGCGAAGTTGGCTCTGTTCTTCATCAAAGGCATCCAAGGTCGCTGCCACCTCGTTCAGGTCGAGCGGGGATCGAGCCATCGTCAAGATACGCCTGTTCTCAGATTGCTCTCGTTCGAAGTGCTCAATGTAGTCTCTCGGGCTGAGACCCGCGCTAGGAAGCCGCTGGTAGAAACTCGTTATGAGATCAATGAAGGCGTCGACCCCCTCTATGGGAACATGCCCTGCCATGATCATCTGGTCGAGCATGTACTCCTCAGGAACCCGACGCATATGGACGAGCCAGTCAACGATGGCGCCCTTACCATTGATTTCGATGCCATCGGTTTGAGAACGTGTAACTACTGCAACTCCAAGATAGACGTCCGGAGCCAGACGCCGGTTGAGACGAACCTCATTTCGCGCATTAGCCTCTCGTGCTGCGAGCGTGGTCAAATCCTGCAAATGATTCCGAACCGGCTTCTTGAGTTTGTATACCTCGTCGCCAACCAGAAAGACCCATGACTTGTGGGTTTCCTTACGTTCGACCCTATCGGAAGTTCCTAAGCCAGCCTGTATCGAGTTCAGCACACCAAGCAGCTGTCCAGATTCCACGGCGACGAACGACGCTTGGGTCTGGGCAGTTTCAGATCGGGAAGTTGTGTCTTGGTGCGACATGGAGTGGATTTTCCTGCTAGGCGCCGAATTGGAATTGAGGACCATCAAAGCCAAGGACCATGAAATCTCGCATAGTTCGTTATTGTAGATAAGGAGGGGCCTTGCAGGAATATCTAGAGGCAACAATGAGCATTCCGATTGATAGTTCCGCTCCGCAGGCCGTTCAAATCGGGGCGCTCGGTCTCGAAGGAAACCTTTCCATACCCGACGCCCCGAAGGGCTTAGTCATTTTCGCTCATGGAAGCGGGTCTAGCCGGTTGAGCCCACGCAATAAAGCTGTTGCAAGAGCCCTGACCGCATCTGGGTTCGGGACACTCTTGTTCGATCTGCTTACGCCTCTTGAGGCTGAAAACCGAAACAATGTCTTCGATATTGCGTTGCTTGCGGAGCGTGTCATCGAAACGGTGACTTGGGCGCGGGAGAGTTCTCGGACGGGGCCGTTACCAGTGGGCCTATTCGGCGCCAGCACCGGTGCAGCAGCGGCCCTCGTTGCTGGCGGAGAAAGGCCTCGAGACATCGCGGCCGTTGTTTCGCGGGTAGGGCGGCCGGACCTTGCCGCAACGCATCTAACGAAGGTGCAGGCGCCGACGCTTCTCATCGTGGGAGGTGCCGACAGCGTCGTTAGAGAACTCAACGCCTCAGCATTTCGGGGCCTAGCCTGCGAAGAACGTTTACACATCGTGGCGGGGGCAACGCACCTGTTTGAAGAGCCTGGTGCTCTTGAGGAGGTGGTGCAGGAGGCGACTGCTTGGTTTGAAGCGCATTTTAGTCATTGCCGAAAGGTAAATTCGAAATGAGGCTTGTTCACTTCCATGATCGGTTTGAGGCGGGCAGAGCGCTTGGTGAAGCACTCAAAGAAAAAGACCTGTCGGACCCAATCATCTTAGCGCTTCCGCGAGGTGGCGTACCTGTCGGTCTCGAGGTGGCAAGAGCATTACGAGCTCCGCTCGGGCTCGTCTTAGTGCGAAAAATCGGAGTGCCATTTCAGCCGGAACTCGCCGCGGGAGCCGTTGTAGATGGAGATGACCCGGAGATTGTGTACAATGATGATGTTGTCCGCCTCGCTGGAGTGGAAGAATCGGACCTGAAGGTCATTGCCGACCGCGAACTCCGAGAAATCGAAAGGCGGCGGAAACTCTATTTTTCAGACCGGAGTAGGATCTCGCCGGTTGGACGTTCCATTATTGTCGTTGACGACGGCCTTGCGACCGGGGCCACTATGCGCGCCGCGCTACATGGTCTGAAACGCAAGTCGCCTGCAAACCTTCTGGTCGCTGTTCCCGTTGCCCCCGCGGATACCATCGAGAAGCTTCGCGGTGAAGCCGATGACGTTGTCTGTCTGGCCCAGCCCGAACCATTCCGTGCAATAGGTTTGTACTATGCGAACTTTACGCAGCTCTCAGACGCTGATGTCATCGCTCTACTCAAGGAGGCGGACACTCTTAAACCCGCGACATTTCCAAAATCGGATGAAGAGACACGGCGTCAACCATAGCCTACCGTGCTCCCAGCAGGTCCCGTAACTAAATGGCTCGCATCGTCCTGGCTGTGCCAAGTGGATGCGATGTTGTCGCCAATCGGAGTCCTGGTTTGGATCATGCCCGCGAGAACTTCTGCGTCACGATCCGCGACGCGTGTGCTGTGGCGGGACGTTAGCTGCACGATCTCCTTCGCACGAAACAATGGCGCGTCGAGCACCATCCAAACGCGCGCACCTGGACAGTGGGGTCCGCTGCCCGGTTATGTGAGCAACTAAAGATGAATCGAGTCGAACTGAATGACACGATAGCAACCAAGCTCCTACAGATGGCTGATCTGCTCCAGCAGCAGGGGTCCAGTAGCTATCGCGTGGCCGCTTATCGCCGCGGCGCAGATACGGTCCAGAATCTGCAGCGCTCGGTTGCCGACCTGTTAGACGAAGACGGGCTGCCGGCCCTTTGTGCATTGCCGGGCATCGGTCGTGGCATAGGTTCGGCAATTCAGGAAATGGTAATAACCGGCCGGTGGGGACAACTTGAGAGGCTCTTAGGTTCGGTCGAACCAGAATCGCTCTTTCAAACTCTTCCCGGCATCGGTCCTGCAACTGCGAAGTTGATCCACGAGACTTTGCATGTGGACACGCTGGAGGCTCTTGAGTCTGCTGCCTATGATGGGCGACTGGAGAAAGTAACAGGGATCGGCCAAAGACGCGCCGCGTCAATTCGAGCCAATTTGAGCGACAAGCTGGGACATTACCATATCCGCAAGAAGACTACACTACCGCCGCCCTCAATTTCAGTAATCCTCCAAGCCGATCAGCAGTATCGAACAAGAGCTGCGAAGGGCGAGCTGCGACGTATTGCGCCCAAGCGCTTCAACCCAACCGGCGAAGCATGGTTGCCCGTGTTACACACGAAGATTGAAGATTGGGATTTCACTTTGCTCTATTCGAACACTCAAAGAGCACACGAATTGGGTAAGACGAACGATTGGGTTGTTGCGTATTATCACCATGAGGCGTCCCCAGAAGGACAGTGTACAATTGTCACTGAACCCCGTGGCCCACTGACTGGAAACCGTATCGTGAGGGGCAGAGAGGGGGAGTGCACCTCCTTTTATGCAGAACAGGAAGCGCAGAACTCAGCTTCGGAATTCAACCAAACCGGCTAAGTATACTTTCGCCAAGTCCACGACCACATTGCGCCTGCAAAAACTGGTCAAGCTCTCGAACAGTTGGCAACCCAGCGCGGGCGCCGAGCCGTCGGCAATTCAACGCAGCGACAGCTGACGCGAGGCGCGCGCACTCCGCGTCATCGAGACCGCAATTGATGCCCCAAGCGAAGGCTCCATGGAAGGCATCTCCTGCACCTGTGGTGTCAACCGGCTCTACGTCGAACGCATGTTGGTGGAAATCCGAACCATCTTCTGCCAGCCAACGATAGCCTTGGCGACCCAAAGTCACGCCAGCGTGTCGGGCTCCCCGCGCCTGGAGTTCACCCAACCGATCTTTCAGTCCGTTGGAAGACGTCGTTCCCACAATTGCCTCCGCCGATGAGATGGCATGGCTAGTGAACTTTAGTATTTCTCTGGAGGGCAACCCTGCAGCCACGTCAATGTCGAGTATGGTTGATACCTTGGCAGCTGCTGCTGAGCGGAAGGCTGCTAAGGTAGCCTCTCGCCAGCTACTATCACTAGTGACCACACTGGCAGTTCTCGTATCGCTGAAAGGCAGCCAATCCGGACTCTCGGGCATTGCATCATCGCGCTCGCTAACGACCAATCGCTCTCCACGACGATCTACAATCACGACTGAATTCGAAGTCCTTGAAGTTGCATGCTTCAGGACATTAACAGTTCCGACCCCCGCTTGTTCTAGCAATGCAAGCGCTTTTGGGCCGGCCTCGTCCTGACCAACGCGACTCCAAAGTTGAACCTGGCCACCAAGCCGGGCGATTGCAACCGCAGCGTTTGCCGCTGAGCCGCCGCCATCTTCGATGCGCTCCAGCGCGCGCACTTTTGTCGGTCTCGATGGAAAATCCGAGATTCTGTAAATGTGATCTACGGCGGTATGTCCGATTGCAATTATATTGTTAGGAGCCACCGCTGAGGAACCTCTATGTTATTGTACGCTTTGACACGAAAGACTAATAACACACCATATAGCGGCAATCGAATCATGGCACCTTCATCCGGATTAATTCGGCAAGACCACTATGATATCTCAAAACGATTTTACTGGCCGGCCGGACTGTAACGGGATTACGCTACGCGCTCATCGTCACACACCAACAATGAAACTTCTCTCGGCATTGAGTAGGTATCTCACAATGGACATCGGTGTTAGGGCGCTTGTGTGCGGGTTGTCGCAGGAAACCCGATTCTCGAGACACAAACTTAATTCCGTGAGGTCCGAGACAGCGTGAATGAAATGTGTTTTCCGGTCGCTGGCCGGATGTGCTTTTAGCTGGACTCTGGTTGTGTCAAGACCAAGGCTTGCAAGTCCCACCGTGGCCGCCAAATTAGTTAGTGTCGGAAATCGTGATGCCGCCTCCCTCGCGGTTCCCTCAAAAGCCACAAATTCTTTATCGCAAGTACGCAACTGATTAATCAGAAGCTCCCCCATCCAAGGTTGAACGAGGCGTCCCGAGTGAAAATCTGCTAGCCAAATGCCCGCGATCACCGATGTGTCTGTGTGACGTCCAGGCCGGCTTTCAGGTGTTCTGTCCAGGTCGCACCGTTCGCTACGCGGAAGCTACGTTCAACAACTCCGCCCAGCATTGTTCTGGGAGAATTCTGATGAACATGGGCGGAAAGAACATGACGGCAATCGAACGGCAGGAAGGCCGCCGCATCGGAGCTTGCACTAAATGGATCGCCAGTTGCTTCTAGGCTTGATGGTTGCATTTGCCCTACCGGCGAATGCTGCGGACATCCCGACGCGCCAGTTGACGAAAACGCTGTTTGAAGCCGGTCCTAATCAAAAGCTTGATCGCGCCGACACCTCCGGAGCCATTCTGCCCGATTGAGCAGCACTCGCGGACGGGGCACGCTAATTCTGAACCAATCGAGACTGAGTTGCCAAATGGAGCCGCGACCATTTTCACATCGGCCTTGTAACAAGATGCGCATCCAGTTGCATCACCGGCGTTGAAGAATGCTTGCCAGCGTTCGCTCGCAGCATTCACGAGCTCGACAACACGATCGGTCATATTCTTCTCGATCCCTTTCTGTGCTCACGCGCGATTTCGTGACACCTGTTCTCGATACGACCCGACGCGAACCTCCATCAGAACTAAGCCCCTTCGTGTATATGGTGCTGATAATGTCTCCCACATACTTTGCCACAGTAGCACACGGCCATTTTTCAGCGCCTGGAAACGGATGTCGAATGTTGCGAGGAGCCTTGCAGGGAACCATTGAACTCCCAACGAATGACCTGTTTGCTTGAGGAGAACTTCTGACGAACGCAGCCCAGCCATGTTCAGTTTTGCGCCCGAAAGCGGACGTTGAACATCTATGAGAGCGGGAGCGGCTGTGTGTTCTGCAAATCGACTGGCACCAGATGCTGACGGCGACTTTTGGTACCCTCGTTTGTATCGCGCGCTATATAGGTAGTCTGAGAAGGGAAAGCGAATTCAGAGCCAGACTGGCTTACCAATTCAATGAGGCGAAGTATCAGTTCTTCTTGAACGGCAAGGAAATCAGGAACTGTTCGCGTATCGACATATGCGTAGACTTCCACCTTGATTGACCAATCACCAAAGCCAACAACATGTACTCGTGGCAGCGCGACTTCTTTGCGCACTTTCGGATGAGACGAGAGGTAGCCTCGAATACTAAATGCCAAGAAGCGCAGCTGCTTAGTTGTCGTTTCGTATCTTAAATCAAGTACATGCCGAAAAAGCATTTGATCACGTAACGTGTAATTGGTCACGTGCACCTTGGCCAATTGCGAATTCGGCACCGTGGTGACGGTTCTGTCCAGTGCTCGAATCCGTGTTGAGCGGAGTCCTATATGCTCGACGTGTCCTTTGATTTCTTCTGCGCTAGAGCTCGTTCTGCATTTTCCCTTAGCAGCACTCGAGCTGCCATGCGACGTCTGCGTTCGGCCTCACTATTGAGGCGGCGCACGGGCATGGCAAGAACGCTCAGTTTAAGTTTTGAGCCCTCGTCCGCACGGGACGCTGAGGCTCCTTTGGGAGCTGACTTCCCGCGCATTTCGCGCCGGCGTTGGTTGGCTTGAGTCTTTGCCTTCGTACGCCGCTCGCGCATCAATTTCACTAGATCCGCAAGCTTGGTTGTCTGGCAGATCCTGTAGTGCCGGATGGTGGGACTTCTCGACTAGCACTCGCTCATCCGCATTGAGTGCCCGCGCTTCTACTTTTTGAGCAATCGCCATGGATTGATCCCCTGAGGCCGTTGCTAGGGCGCGCTACTTTCATCCTGCACCACTAGGCTTCGCCGGTTCAGCGGCGCCGAAATCTGCGTTGACGACGAACCCACTTGGACGTCGCCCGACCTGCATCCGATGCCCCGTTACAACCGAGACCGCGCATCTGGGTCCAAACCCTAGCAAAGAGGGTTGATGTCAGCGTTGTCCAGCTAGTCAATATTTTTCTATCGCATCCTGACACCTCGACGACGGAAGGTTCCAAAAATCCTCCTAACGGTAGCTCGCGAAATCGGCTCACATCACGCGTCAGCCAGGTCGCCGTTGTACCGCAGAAGCTAAGCATGAGGGCCCGGGCTAGCCTTGAGACACGTGGCCCTGCAAGCTGTAGATTGCCTTATCACAGCCCTGAGATCCAACTTGCTCAGTCAGCCTGCAATGAATGGATATACTCCGCCAACGCAAGAACGCGTGCTTTAATGAAAGCCTCTGAATCATACTTGCCGAAGAAATCCTGATAGTACTGAGATGCCTTGTCATTATACTCGTGGCCCCATGCTGGCATATCTCTAGTGCCATGCAACGCTATCACTTCCCTGCCATCAATTACCTTGACTAAGAGCGTGAACGGAAAAACGCCGTTGTTGTTCTTCATTATTTGACTTAAGTCCGTAGGCTTCTTTTCCAAATAGCCTGCAAGGGGGCCGTCACCCTTGCCAGAGCGGCCGTGGCACGAGGCGCAATTTGAATCATACTCCTGCTTTCCTAGAGAAGACATTCCGGCCTGTGCTAATTGCGGTGTGACGAGCATAGAAAAAGCTGCAACCCAGACTATATTCTTTATCCTCATGTTTCCTCTCCTGCCATATTGGTTCTTATCGGGTTGATCAATCAGCACCTAGCGTTGGCCTCGTCCAAGCGGTCGAGACCTCACTTAAGGGTTGATACTTCTTTTAAGTTCTATCGAGGTCGAGCAGGCGACCATGACTTTGGTCAATGGTCTTGAAATTTGTTGGTAGCGCTCCAGCCTTAGGACGCGGAGCCGCACAGATAATAAGTGCAGAAACTGTTTCCTTCTACGAACTACGCCCGGTTTTGCAGTCCTGGCTTGGCGGCATCACTCGAACGCTTCCGAACTCGGGAAGCTTATCTTGCCTTCTATGATTTCCGTCAAAAACCTGCAGCCATTGCCGGACTTGGAAAAGTGGGCGTACGCCAACGCACCAAAAGTCTCTGGTGACATTAAAAGTACCGTGTCGACGAATGGGCCCAAATCGTCCGGCGGCTTGCTGTTGAGTGGCTTGAGAAACGTCTGGCGGACGTCCGGAGGCAAGGAAGCAATTTGAAGGGCGTAGGCCACATATTCATGGGTTGCAAGTGATACCGGCCTCTCCCCGAGGTGGCTCCGGAGAATCTGATGCGCAACCTCGTGGACTACGATGCTCTCGTAAAATTTCAGGAAGGGCAATGAGGCATATGCTGGGTTGGTTTTTGCCATCGCTCGGCATGCCTTGGAACTAGCAAGCCGTATCGTTTGAGCTTTCGTATCAAAGGCCCCAAATGCATCGACACCGCACACATGGATTGCGTCATCTTCAATATGAACTCGGATGGGTTCAAGCGCTTCCAATCCACATTGAGCAAACAGCTTTACTGCGTGTTCAGCTCCTGAACGGATGATGTCCAGCTCCTCCGCGGAGGCGCCGATGATGGAAATTTCTGGGGTGGAGGGTGGCGTGACTGAGAGCTGTTTATCATGAAGGGATGTCTGCTGACTTACTGCCGTGCCTCCGGTCAGCAACATGATGGCAAGTGATGCAGCGATTGGAGTAAGGCAACCTGCTAAGCAGTTCATGTTTATGGACCTAGTGCAAGCCGATTGGCGCAACCATAATATGTATAGGGCAGTTCTAGAAATGGGCCTGCAAGAACGATGTGTATGCTATCGGGTAGCAACCGTTATACAAGTCCGCTTATTGATCAAAGCGGACATGACCGGCCTCTGACAATCACAGTTCAGGCATGTTCCGCTTCACCCTCGAAAGCGGAATGTCTCGGCCCCTTAAAACTGTGCCATTGTTTTCTTAGTGGCATGGGAGTGTTTGATGGCTCGGAAGCGGCATTCAGATGAGGATTGTTTAAAGCTGTTGCGTGAGATTGAGCTGAAGTTGGCGGGTGGCTCGGACGTATCAGCGGCATGCCGGGCAGCTGGGATCAGCGATGCGACGTATTATACGTGGCGCAAGAGGTTTGGTGGCATGGGGCGCTCACAGTTGGCGGAGCTAAGGGCGCTCGAGAAAGAAAATCAGCGTTTGAAGAAGATCGTGGCCAATCTTGAGCTCGACAAGTTGATCCTGAAAGAGAGTCTCGATTTTTCAAGACCCAAGGGCTGAAGCCAGGCGATCTTCGAGGTGCCGTTGTCCATACGCGCCAGAAGCTTGGAACCTCGGAACGCCGGACATGTCAGATTGTCGGTCTTCCCCGCTCAACGCTGCGTTATCACGCAAAGCCGGATGACGATGACAAGCTGCGCCTGGCGCTCATTCGACTTGCCAAGCAATACGGACGCTACGGCTATCGCAAGGTTGGCAAATTACTTGAAGCTGAAGGCTGGCGCGTCAACCACAAGAAGGTTGAGCGGCTTTGGCGCGAAGAGGGTTTGCAGCTTCCGCAAAGACACAAGAAGCGCAGGCGGCTTTATCATCACGACGCATCTGTGATCCGCCTGCGTCCACGTTATCCAAACCACATCTGGGCCGTGGACTTCGTGCACGATCGGCTGAGCAATGGCCGGCCCTACAAGATGCTCACGGTACTCGATGAATACACACGCGAAGCGCTCACCGTGAAGGTGGCCATTAAGATGGGCTCTGCAGAGGTGCTGGAGGCGCTTTATCCAATACTCCTGGAGCGCGGCACGCCCACCTACATCCGCTCCGACAACGGGCCGGAGTTCTTAGCAGCACCGCTCCGAGATTGGCTGCGGCATGTTTGGATCATGCCCATCCGGATCTATCCGGGTTCGCCGTGGGAGAACGGCTATAACGAGCGCTTCAACGGGACACTCCGCCGAGAAGTGCTGAACGCCGAATGGTTCGCAACGACACGGCAGGCACAAACCGTCATCAATCAATGGCTCCGCCAGTACAATCGCGTCCGCCCGCACCATGCACTCGGCATGCGACCACCGGCGCCTGAAACGATATTAGAGAAACGAAGTTTTGGTGGCACAGCCCCAGGGGGCTAGACAGACACTCCAAACCTTAGCAGTAGTCTTGATTGGTGGTACGGCAGGTTGGGTTTTTTATCTGCACCGGAAAGAACGGAAAGACTTCCTGGAGCATGAGGTCCGTTGGCTTCGGAGTGAGGTAGAAGCGATGAAACCGACTGAGGTCAAGTCGGAGTATGATCGGGGCTGATCGGCTTTCACTTCCAACGATTCGGCTCGCCCGAGGAAGGATGCCAATAACCAACTCGAGAACTTGTTGAACCAAAGCGCTAGTTTGGGAGTTCACGGAAACTCCTTGCTCGGCCATAGGTCGTCCTCATCAGATGTTGCCGCCCCGCTGGTACTTTCTCTCGCTCTTCACGACAGCTGGGCCTTGATTCTCGTCATTCCGGCGGCGTGTGTTCGGTTGTAACCTTTCGTCTCGACCGCCTGTCCGGCAGTTCGAGCGTGCGTGGTCTGGAAGGATAACGAAGTTCTCGATGCGCTCAAACGTGAGCAAGACAGACAGCGAGATTGGAAACTAATTAGTCGAGTTTGTAGAATGGCTCATAAGCAGGTTCTTTTTCGCTCCGAAGCGCGAGGAAAAATTCTCCAGGGTTGCACCAAGCTTGCGGATGCAGTGCGATTGACCCTCGGGCCGAAATCAAAATCAGTGTTGATCGAGAAGAAATGGGGCGCCCCTTTAGTTTGCGATGATGGTGTTACCATTGCCAAGGAATTCGATCTGGAAGATCCGGAAGAAAATCTCGGTGTGCGAATGCTACGCCAGGCAGCCGAAAGGACTGGCGATAAGGTCGGTGATGGCACATCGACCGCGACCGTTCTCGCCCACGCCATCCTCTCCGAAGGCATACGCAATGTGACGGCGGGTGCCAGTGCGATCGACATCAAGCGTGGTTTAGATCAAGCGGTCGGACTAGCTATCGAGACGCTCAAGGCAACGTCGAAGCCCGTCCGGCAACGCATCGAGAAGGCGCAGGTGGCAGCAATTGCAGCTCATAATAATGCAGAGATTGGCGAGCTTGTCGCCGACGCCATGGATAAGGTCGGAAACGATGGTGTTATCACCGTTGAAGAAGCCAAGACCACCGAAACAACACTAGATGTCGTCGAAGGCATGCAGTTCGATCGTGGCTACGTCTCACCGTATTTTATTACCGACCCGGAGCATATGGTCGTCGAGTTGAATGAGCCGCAAATTCTGATTTGTGAACAAAAGTTGTCGAGTTTGCAACCGATGCTGCCGCTTCTGGAAAAGATTGTTCAATCCGCCAGACCTCTGCTCGTTATTGCTGAGGATGTCGAAGGCGAGGCCTTAGCTACTCTGGTCGTCAACAAGTTGCGGGGCGGCCTTCGCGTTGCAGCCGTCAAGGCGCCCGGTTTCGGTGATCGGCGTAAGGCAATGCTGGAGGACATCTCCATTCTGACGGGTGGCACGGTCATTAGCAAAGACCTCGGCATTAAGCTTGAAAACGTTACGCTCGAAGTGCTGGGTAGCGCCAATCGTGTGACGATTGACAAGGACACAACAACAATCGTTGGCGGTACTGGGGCCAAAACCAAAATTGTTGCTCGTGTCGACCAAATCCGCAAGCAAATCGAGGACACGACCTCTGACTACGACCGCGAGAAATTAGAGGAACGGCTCGCCAAGCTGGCGGGTGGCGTCGCGGTTATCCGCGTCGGCGCCCCTTCAGAAACCGAGCTCAAGGCGCGAAAGGAAGCCCTGGACGACGCGATTAGTGCGACGAAAGCAGCTGTGGAAGAGGGTATCGTGCCGGGAGGTGGGCTCGTGTTGCTCCGTTGTACAGAAAGGATGAAGGAATTGGAGGAGTCGCTTGAAGGCGACGCTAAGACCGGTGTCCAGATCTTAGAAAGGGCGCTGCAAGCCCCGGCGAGGCAGATTGCGGAAAACTCTGCTACCGATGGCGGCGTTGTCGTCTCCCGCATGCTTGATGGCAAGGGCAATTACGGCTTTGACGCCGCGAACAGAACATACGTCGATCTTGTCGAAGCCGGCATCATCGACCCAACCAAGGTCGTTCGCATAGCGCTTGAGAACGCCGTGTCGGTGGCAAGCGTTTTGCTTTTGACCGAAGCCACGATGACCGAGATTCCTGAAGAAAAGAATGAGCAGCGCAACCCGGCTGATATGGGAATGTAACGGTCAGCGAATTTGTATTTCTGGTTGATAAGGTCTGCGGTCGTCATGTAGGACTATATAAGCAGACACAGAGAAGCAGAAATTGTCGGTATCTGCCATGAATACTCGGGCCGGATGGAAAGGCCAACAAGGTGGTGCAGCTAGCAGAGGCCATCGATCTTCAATTGACATTAGGTACCCTCTAGTAGTGTTCGCAACGTAGCCCGAGTCCGAGTTGGGCCAGCATCAATTGTTTCAAATTTTCCATGCGAAGCAGGTCCGGAGCAAGTCTATGCAGTTCGCCTTCACATCGATAAATTCGACCTGGAGGCCTGGCGCGGTCATCATCCTCAGTGATAGCCAGGTTTCAGAGAAGCCGCCCACGCCAGGCGACACCTTTTACGTCGACATGGCAACGACCACCGTAGGCGGGAAGTTCGTCGAAGTATCTCGGGACCGAATGCGCGTGTCCCTCAAGGGGGAGAACGAGTACCGCTTGACAAAGATCGACGGTGCTCAATGGAGGGTCGGTGGCGTTTAAAAAAACGCCCGGGCTGGCTGAGTTTCCCACTAGTAGACTTGGTTGGCGGGAAACGCTATAGCCCAGAAACTTTGAGTCTCAGCTCTAGCAGAACATTCACTTTTCTTTCACATCTATGCATCGGCTGCGGGACGCAAGTGAGATAATTGCAAGGAGGTCGGAAGTCGCTGATATCTATCCGAACGTCGCTCAAGTGCCGCGCCAGCGCCAGTTCAGCCAGTGTAGACCTCGTTGCTGCAAACGGAGGGTACCGGTAGAGCCGTCAGGCTCTCTCGCGTGGCAGCAAGTGATCCCTCTGTATTAAGGGCGCGACATGCATCCTCGATCAATACGGTTTTGAAGCCGCACCTTATGGCGTCCTCAGCCGAATATCGGACGCAAAAGTCAAGTGCGAGACCAGCGAGCCAGACGCGACAAATTCTCCGCTCGCGCAGGTAACCGGCGAGGCCGGTAGGTGTCCTACGATCATTTTCAAAAAATACTGAGTAAGAGTCGATCTCTTGATGGTATCCCTTCCGCAGCAAGAGCTGTGCCCCCGGTATATCCAGGCCAGCGTGCAGATCGGCGCCCGGCGTGCCTTGGACGCAGTGATCAGGCCAGAGAATTTGCTCGCCGTAGGCAAGATTCATTGTTTCGAAAGGTCTCTTGCCTGGGTGAGACGAGGCAAAGCAGGAATGGTTTTTAGGATGCCAGTCCTGCGTCAGGATCACAGTCTCGAAACACGGGGCGATGCGATTGATGATCGGTACGACCTCGTCTCCCCCCGGAACGGCAAGGGCGCCGCCACAACAGAAGTCGTTTTGGACATCGACGACGAGAAGAGCGTCGCATTCCCCTATTTTGAATTTCTGATGCATGGGTCTAGCTTTTGGCAGCTTCCTGCCGTCGATCCACTTCCTCAGTCAGACGTGAAAGGGCTGCGCCAATTGCGACGGGGTATTGAGCTTCCGGGCGCAGTTCGCGTTGTTCGTCGGGGAGGCTTGCGAGGCTTTTAGCCGTTGCGGCTCGTATCTCCGAAAGCGGTGGTCGCTCGAGCCGCTGGCCGCCCTTCATGACAGGCTTGCTAAGCGGTTCGCCTACTTGCTGGTCGCTCTCGAGCGACAGGGTATCGCCGCTCATGCGGCCTTCGGCAGCGTAGCGACGCCAAACTTGCTTGCGTCCTGGCCAAGTCGCCTTCCCGGGTGACCGCTTCCGTCTTGCCAGCGACGCATATTCCTGAAGTTTGTAGGCGCAGTCGAGCCCGGGCGCATCGGACGATGTCGTCAGACTGGTGCCGATGCCGAACCCGTCGATCGGCGCCTTGGCCTGCACAATTGCGGCAAGCAGGCCTTCTTCGATCCCACCGCTGGCAAAGATGCTAACGTCACGGAGCCCACCAGTGTCCAGTATCTCGCGAACGCTTCGCGACAGTGCGATGAGATCGCCGCTATCCAAGCGCACCCCGCGCACGATGATACCCCGCTCCTTCAAACGTGGTGTCAATTCTACGACCTTTCGGGCAGCCGTTTCGGTGTCGTAGGTGTCGATCAGCAAGACGGTCTGACTGGGACGCGACTCCGCGAAGGCTTCGAATGCCCCCACCTCGTCATCGAACGCCTCAACGAACGAGTGAGCCATGGTTCCGAACAGCGGGATGCCGTACATTTGATTGGCCAGCACCGCTGCGGTTCCAGCAAAACCTGCGAGGTAACTCGCTCGCGCCGCCAGCAATCCCGCCTCAGCTCCATGCGCCCTACGCAGTCCAAAATCGACGAGCTGTTTGCCTTGCGCAAGCAGGACATATCTGGCGGCCTTCGTCGCAATGAGGGTTTGGAAATGAAGGATGTTTATGAGGCGTGTCTCCACAAGTTGCGCGACCGGTAATGGCGCGGTAATCCGCAAAATGGGCTCGTTTGGAAAGAAAACGGTTCCTTCGGCAATTGCGTGGACGTCCCCCGTGAAGCGCAAGCCCTCGAGGTAGCCGATAAGGTCATCGCTGAAACGCTTGCTATTTCTAAGCCACTGCAAATCGGAGGTGGAGAAATGCAAATCCTCGAGGAAGTCGAGCGCCTGTTCCAGTCCCGCGGCGACAAGGAATTCGCGTCCAGGCGGCAAGCTGCGGACGAAAAACTCGAATACGGCCACATCGGTGACGTCATGCTCCAGGTAGGCCTGGACCATGTTAAGCTCATAAAGATCAGTCAACAGCGGACTGTCACCGAGTCGTGCCATACAAACCTCTTGCCAACAAGGAACCAAATTTACCGTTCGAGGACAGTTTTCACGAATTCTGCAATAAGCACGTCATTCATCAAGGCTTTACACAAATATTCTTCGCATCCGTCTCACTAAATAAGAGCTCTTCCAACGACGCGATGTTTCAGTACGGTGGCATCAGCCATGGTATATACCTCGACCCAGAGCGCGATTTCCTGCGCATACTGGAAGAGAAGGCACGCGCCGACTACGAGTATCAGTGTGAGCAGGCTTTAAAGACGGCCCGGCACGCCGAAGGACCATCCAAACCTGACGCCAATTGCACCTCAATCTCGCCCAGCGACTTCAGGCAGTCTTCGTCCGAATAACGCCTCAACAGTACGCTACGTTGCGAGGTGCTCAATGCCGAGTGGTTCGCAACCGCCGGCAGGCGCAGATCGTGAACAATCAGTGGCTCCGCCGATAAAATCACATACGGCCGCACAAGGCCCTCGGCATGCGCCCACCAGCGCCTGAAACGATATTAGAAAAACGAAGTTTTGGTGGTACAGCCCAAGGGGGCTAGACAGTCTCGCTATACCTCAAAATGATGGAAGGGTTGGATTTGAAGTGGTGGGTCGGTAGCCCCCTCACCGATAAGAGCATCATGGATACACCGTTGGCCCGAATGGCACTGGAGCGCGGCGGAAGTCTCCGGTCGGTCTTGAGGATTACACAACCGGGCCCAGCAATCTTGAGCAGCTCGAGCGTGCGAAGGAGCTCGTGGCCTCGGTAGGCCGACGGATCATTACCGGGGCGGAGGCAATCGAATATCTCAACATTCCGTTTCCGGCGACGCGGCTTTAGCAGACTGTTGAATGTTGCTATTGCGATCGCAGGATTAGGAGGGACTAAATGTCCTCTTTGATCGATTAGCGGACATCCGTCGTGTGGCTGCCATCGCCGTCGACCCCGCGTCATTCTAACTTCGATCGGTCATGGTCGCTGGCTAGGTTTGTCTTTCTCTTGCTTGGAAGCGCCAAACAATTCCGTGGTGCCCTTGACTAGGTCCCGCCCGCGCTCGACGGCGGCTTTGCGGGTCCGCTCAAACACCTGATCAGGCACTGCCAAATGCTCTTTTAAGCGTTGCTTCTGGAGGTCAGTGATCGCATATAAAAGTGAGTTTGTTGCGTGGCCAATTTCGTTCTGCAGGGCTGTAGCCGACTCTTGGGGGTGATCCACCCCGATCTCGACGATCTCATAGATCTTCTTTCTCGCCGTGCTCAGAGCCTTGAGCCACTCATCGTATTTGATCGAAAGGCTAGGAGCATAGAAATCCACCAGCATGTGGGTCCGAGGCGGCACCTGAAAGTCAAGTGCGAAATCCTTGACTTTCGCTTGCTCGTGCTTGCTCACCGCAGTTTGGTATTTTGTTTTGCATGAATCGACCAACTCGTAGAGTTCCTCAAGCCTGTCGCGCTCGTGCAAAAACTGCTTTTCCTTGTTGTCTTCATAGCGGCCCAACGCATCACGATCTTGGTCGAGCTGGGATTTTGCGAAGTATCCAATCAGGACTCCAAGGAGTCCGACAAGAAGCTCTGTCATCCATGTCTCCAAAAGAAACTTTGTTGCTAGTATAGGCCAGCGCAGAACGACCACTGAATGATCTGCGTCAAATTCTACTCAACCATTCCCACACTAACTGTGGCGGCAGCCGCATGTCCCCAACGTGGACTTTCCGGATATGGACGATGTGCGCCGAGCCGCCGTTTGGATTTCCGCTTTCAGTGACAGGCACAATGTCGGATCAGGAGACCTTACAGGCGTCGGCGCTGTAGGTCTCAGGCGTCATGTGGGGATACGCAATGGGCACCGACGTGGGCACCAAGAAAGTTCGTTTTCGATTAAGCAAAAGAGACGGAAAGCACGATTAGTAGCACCAACGGATACACCACCCTCGACAGCCTGTTAATGCGTTGCACCTGAGTGATATTCCCGAGGCTGACCAAATAGGTTGATACGACCGTTTGAATCAAACCAACAAATACAAGCAGTGTCGACAAGAGGATGAAGTCATCCATCCGCGTCAAATAGGAGACTTTCGGCAGTAGAACCGTTATCGCAAACAAATAGGCGACGAGGGTCAGAAATGCTGTCGTGGAGATACCAATGCTTGTGCCACTCTCTTTTGGGTCGAGCCAGCGAGGTATCCACGACATGATCACGATCAGGCAGAGCGGAAAGATTACCTTCCAAACGAAGTAAGAAGGCCGCCGTTGAAGCTGGATTTCCACTATGTAGCCCGGCACACCCACTTCGCCTTCGAAAGGAATGTATGGTCGGGATTCTGCTTTCCAGCCAATCACATCAAAGTCGGGCAGAGAGAAGCGCTTGGCGATCCCAGACTGTCGACCCTTAGCTTGTTCCAGTGGAATGAGTTTAACATCACTCTCTAGCAACCCAGCCGCCCCGATATGGATCGTCAATGTTTGCTGATCCAATGGAAAGTCCCTCAGATTGAGAGGTTGCGAGAACCAGCCCCAAATTTTTTGTCTCAAGACCACCTCGCCCGCAGGCGATACCTCTACGAATGATGGGAAGGCTGCCCAAGCTTGCTGCTGGTTGACGATAGCAAGTCGAGGTGTCCAAACGTCTGTCGTGCGCCGTATGACAGGGCCAGGACCATTATGACGGAGGACCGGATTGTCCCAACGAGCCTCATAGTAGATGCTTGCCGAAAAGTTCTGATTTGCGGAGTTAACCTCATCGACGTCGATCACATAAATCCGAATCTTGACATATGTCGGCTCGCCCCATTGGCTCGGACGCTTTAGCTCTTCAGATTTCTTGGCTTGCGCAGCACTGCTCTCTCCAGACTCCGCAATTTTTTCAATCTTACCAACCTCTGGGTCAATGCCTTGAGCGGCCAAGGGACGATATGCTTCGCCCATAGGAGTGACAAAGAGGGTAAGCAACAAAGCTGCTATGCTCACAATCCTCGGCTTGTTCCCTGAGGAGAAGAGTGAAAAGACATGCGATGCGGTTCTGGTCATTGCGCAGATGGTTGGGACAGTTAGATGCATAAACGGCAGCTGCCAGATGCATGCCGGCAACTGAGATCGGAAACGATGATCGTCGATCACCAATATGGACCAGGGCTGCACGACCCTGGAATGATGTGCGTCAACCAGTGCTCAGTGCCTTCAAAGACCGCTTCGGAGGAGGGACCTAACGTCCCCTATGTGGACATTGCGGACATAAGCGATATGCGCCTGGTTCGCCCTTGGAATGTCCGCTTTCGAACGCAAAGCGGAACATGCATCAGCTGCGATTATCAAATTGCTGTCAAGTCCGCATTGATCAAAGTGCGGACATTTCATCTAGATGACAATCCCTCATGAGATTGTGCATCATCTTGGTCCGATTTGGCGCCGTCTGAGGACGTTTGCTAACGTAAAGCCGGTGTTCCCAAAGCTGACTTGACTGGATAAAGCCACAGCAGATTAATAATGCGTGGAATTCGGAATCGTTTGCCATGTCATTGGTGACATCGAAAACGGGTCGTCCACCTGGCCCTAAGGGTTCCGGAATCGGCGTCAACCTGGGAGAATTTCGCGCGAATGTGCTCGGATTCCTCCGACGTCTCGCACGTGATTATGATCCCCTCGCCAGTTTTCGATTGGGGCCGCGGCGCATTTTTCTTGCCAGCGGCCATGATCTGATTGAACAGGTGCTGGTTCATGACGCCAAGTGTCTCGGCCCCGTAAAATTGTGCCATTGTTTTCTTAGTGGCATGGGAGTGTTTGATGGCTCGGAGCCGGCAGTCAGATGAGGATTGTTTAAAGCTTTTGCGTGAGATAGAGCTGAAGTTGGCGGGTGGCTCGGACGTATCAGTGGCCTGCCGGGCAGCTGGCATCAGCGATGCGACGTAGTACGCGTGGCGCAAGAAGTTTGGTGGCATGGGGCGCTCACAGTTGGCGGAGCTAAAGGCGCTCGAGAAAGAAAACCAGCGTTTGAAGAAGATCGTGGCCGATCTTGAACTCGACAAGTTGATCCTGAAAGAGAGCCTGGAATTTTTAAAACCCAAGGGCTGAAGCCAGGCGATCTTCGAGGTGCCGTTGTCCATACGCGCCAGAAGCTTGGAACCTCGGAACGCCGGACATGTCAGATTGTCGGTCTTTCCCGCTCAACGCTGCGTTATCACGCAAAGCCGGATGACGACGATAAGCTGCGCCTGGCGCCGGATTCTTCGTCTTGCCTGACCTTTGCCTGCTAGGCCTGCCTGTCTAGTTAGACCTTTGCCCTGTGAGCAGGCGAACAGTGTTGAGGCCCAGGGTGTGGCTGCCGAAGCGGCGATCGAAGCTGGAACGATTTTGCTTCTTGGCGCTCCGGTGCGACTTATCAACAAATCGGAATAACCTGGGTCCGGCATGGCCACAGTTCGGCCATTGACGTTTAGCTCGATGGCGATCTGTTCGGGTCGAGCGCTTTTGATGCCGCGCAACCGCCTCGCGCTCCCCGACTTTTGGCCCGGCATGGGTGATCGATCGAGCCACCCTACGCCGGGCCCTTTCCGTTTGACCGATCAAGAAATCCGATCATCGAAAGCGCGACATCCAACTAGATTTTTAGTCGCCGGACGCTGGCTCGTAATTTGGAGAGGAGTATCGGTGCGAGCGCTTCACGGCCATCCCTCGCGCGCTACCTTTCTCGCAGGCCGGCGCGGGTAAATCGGACACCCCTGCGCCGTCTTCCAGCGTTTGGCGGGCATTCTAAGCGGCAACGGGGCTGGGGCTGAGCGTGGCGAGATGGCCCGCCGCGCTTGGTCAAGGCTGGTGAACTTCGGCGCCGATCAACTGCAGCATCTGCAAAGCATCCTCATTATCAGGCTCAATTGCGAGCACTTGCCTGAAGTCCGCCTCAGCTTTGCTTTTGCTGTTTCGGTTGAGAAGGGCAATTCCACGCATAAGAATGGAAGTAGTATCGCGCGGGTTTTCCCGAAGGAACTTTTCGAACTTTACAATCGCCTCTTCAGGCTTGCCGACTTGTACCAGTAGGATTGCGTTCAACCGTCTCGCGATTTGGTTGTTCGGCTGAAGCTCAAGCACGGTGCTGCAATCGGCTATTGCCGCTTGACGGTCATCCGTCTGCATGTATTCCCCACAGCGCGCAAGGTAGGCATCGGTGTAAGTTTTGTTGCGTTCGATAGCCTCGCTGAAATCAGCGATAGCGCTTTCGGGGTTTTTCGCCAGGCTGAACGAAAGGCCACGGTTGTAAAATTCAAGCGCGTTGGCTTCGCCAGTCGAGATTGCAGCTGTGTAATCGGCAACAGCTCGATTGTAGTCATTCTGCCCATGATGAGCGACGCCCCTGTTATTGTAGGCAAAAGCGAGCACTTCTGGGTTAGAGCCGTTGCTTTCGATCACGCGGGAACAGGCTACGATTCGCTCTTGCGCAGCGTTAGAGTCTTGGCACGTTACGAGATCGCGCTCGAAGATCACTGTGTACATCACTGACGCCATAATCCCGGCGAACATGACGATGGCAATCCGCACACTGGTCGTATTCGTTGCGGGGTCTTCGTTTTGCATGACGAGCGCTTTCTCGAATAGAGCTGTGAGGTAAAATAGGCTATGGCGTTGCTGGCTTCGGCCAGTCATGTTGAATGCTCTAGCCCTAAGCCGCGCTTCACCTGCGTGCCCTTCCAACACCAGGGACGCCATTCGTGTCTGTCGCCTGGGTTACAAGCAGGGGTCCCCTTGGTCGGTGGTGGTGCCCTAGAACCTCTTATCGAACCTTCGTTAGAACGCAGCTCGCCAAGGCTCCTCTTTACCGAGCAGGCCATTCAGAACGTTGCCAATCTTCTGGTCGGCTAACAGGTACGGTGGGTCACTCTGCGGCTGACCCTGACGGCCCATTCCGCTTACCGGGGCGCCGCATGTCCCCGCGTCTCATCTCGTCCCTCCTGGACTCTCGACGAGCCCAAACCTCTCGGCTTGGAAGTCGTCTAAGTCTGTGCGTCGTACCCGGACACGTAAGATGCATCTGAAAGGCTCTTAATCAGGTGAGTTCTGTTTCCGACGAAACAGACGCTGGCTAGGTCTCCACACATAAAAGTCCGCGTCCACAAATCCGACTTAGGAGACCTCATATGAAGATATTTGCTTCGCGCTTGGCTCTTGCAGCGGTAGTGTCCGCTTGGGCAATGACCGCTGCCAGTGCCGACTCGGCCTCACCCATCGCCTCTCAGCAAACGGCAATTCAAATGCGCATGGCTGCTTTCACCTGTGCTCAAGCAGCGGCCCAGCTCAACAAGTCGGGATATACGTCGGTGACGCCCACAGATTGCGATGGGCTACAGTATTCGTTTGATGTGGAAGGCGGTGACGGCCACTTCGTCATTGTGTTCAACGCAGAAAGCGGCGGAAGCGTCGCTATTCCGCGGTAAGCGATGCGTCGAACTTTAGGCCGGCTGAAAACACGAAAGATGTGACCAGTCGGCCCGTACTCTGCGTTCGGACTGTCGAAAAATGCAAACAGCTTTAGGTCCGCAGCCCGCCCTGCGGCTCGTGCCGTCAGCCCATCCGGATAAGCGCCAGCGCGGCCTCTTAGCCGCCGACCGGCACTTGTCTCAACCTCCATGATCGGCACGCCACCGAGGGCATTGTCACGTTAACGGCTGTAGGCCGCAAGCGATTGCAATGCGTGCCCTGTGGCGGACTTGAATTACTTCCTTTGTAACAACCCCGGCAGCTTCGCAATATTCGAAGCCACGCGCCTGGCCTCCTCCTTAGTGAGGCTGAGATGTCCGGCCGCACTCTTCACTCGGCTACCAGCCCCCAGCACAGGAAGCGATCTTGCCTCCAGCATCTGAACTGACCTACGCTACGCTCCGGCCAGCCCAGATGCTGGCCCATGGCGGCCGGATTCTAACTTAGATACTGGCACCGCGATTGGGGGCAGGCCAACAGCCGCTGATTTTGACGCGTGGGATTTCAGAGGCTTAGCCTGCGGGTCGATCGTCTGTATTGGTCCAAGCTCGCTTAATGTGACAACGTCCAGAGAACCACAAATTCGTGGCCTCTGCTATAGGGCTTCAAAAACCAAAGAGGATCAACTTAGCCAGCTCTTTACCGCCCCTTAAAGGCTGCCACAACGGGAAGAGTGCATGCTGGGCCGGCGCGCCATGGGCATCTGGTCACGGGAGGAATTCTTGAGCAGCATAGAAATTATCAATGTCCTACCGGTCTGGGCACTTGCTGCAATCTTTGTCGGCGCCGCCATTGTTTTTAGTGTCGGCCTGCAGCTACTGGCTCGCTGGCGCTTCGGTACCGATCGCCTGAAGCTGAACCATGAGGTTGCCGGCTTCAAGTATTCAGTGGTCGGCGTCGCATATGCGGTTCTCCTAGCCTTCGTCGTTTTTGGCGTCTGGAGTGAATTTGATCGAACTGAACAGTCCGTCCTAGCCGAAGCGGAACGATTCTATAACCTCCATCGAAACAGCTTCAATTTCCCTGAGGAGACAGGCGAAAAAATGCGCCAAGCCCTCATCGCTTATGCAATTGAGGTGCGCGATAACGACTGGCCGATGATGGAGAATGGGTATTTTGGTAGCAAATCGGCAGCAGAAGCTTTTACAAGGCTGAGCTTCGCCGTGGGACAGACAAAGCCAGAGAGTATTGGACTGCTCCCAAGTATCATCCATGCAACCAATCTCATGCAAGAGATCGCGGACCTTCGCCTGGAGAGATTGGCGGATGTCGACGGTCACATGACACCAACGATCTGGGGCGTTCTATTGCTCGGCGCCATTGTTACATTGAGCTATCCTGCGTTCTTCGCCACCAAGGATATCGGCGCGCAGGTCTTAATGACCGGCGGGTTAGCCGCAATCATCGGCGCGATCCTCTTTTTGACGATAAACCTGAACTTTCCTTTCTCTGGACCCGATCGGCTGACGCCTGGACCGATCAAAAATGTAATTCAGCGAATGTTGGCAGAGGACAGGGGCGGAGGCGGACAGCCATTATTTAAACAGGCACCAGACCCCTAACGAACCCTGGGGCCTGGCGACAACTGGGTTGTTTGTCGCTCGAATATTATCCAGGCAATTCTTGTCAAAAATAGACTGCTCGCGGGAGCACCTGTGTTCCCCGTCACGATTCACCTAAAAATGTCTCGCGAATGATGTCGGGGCAGACTCATCGAGATGCCAGCGCGTGTCCGCACGCCAGTGCGAGCGTCTGAGTTTTCTGGCATAAGCCAAGCCAAACTTAGGCGACCAGCGGCGGACCGTTTCATACGAGACATCGATGCCGCGTTGGGACAACATATCCTCGACATCGCGCAGGCTCAGAGGAAAGCGAAAGTACAGCCAGACCGCTTGCTGGATCACAGCGGCTGGGAAGCAATGGCAACGGTAGGAAGAACTGCTCATCGGACGTGGATAGCATACGGCATCAACTGAGCAGGCGCGTTACCGAGACAACACCTTCGAGAGGCTAAACGGCTGGCAGTTGGGCCACATCATTGAGTGGCGATCGCGTATCTTCGCCCTTGTGATTGAGATTGTTGCCGCCTTCGGCGTTGCGCTTGTATGGCAGCCACCTCGAGCCCGCAAGCGGCCAGCTCATCCGCGTTGTCTTCCAGGAAGCCCTGAAGGACAGCAACCTTCTCCAGACCCCGGTCGAAGCCCGTGTTCGCCCAGACCGACCGATCTACTTGGGAAGTGTCGGCTGTAGCCACTGATCTCCTTTTCTGATATCGGCGATATGTTTAGTAGCTCTTAGCATCGGCCACCCACCACTCGTGCACGAAATCTCCCATGCTGAATAGTCAAGCCGCAAGCTCTCATCGGATTCGAATAATTGACATTGTGGGGGGGGGGGGGGGGGGGGGGGGGGGTGGCTGTGCTTGGCATTTTCACCATTAACATCCAGGAAATGGCCCTCCCCGAAGAACGCGCATTTTATTTCCAATTCATCGACAAAGAACAATATTTTAACAATTTTGTCGGAACTGCTTTAGAGGTATTGTTTTACGGAAAAATGAGAGGGCTATTCGCTATACTATTTGACGTGAGTTCAATGCTGATCATTCAAACACTTACAGACCCAGAAACAGGGTCAATAGATGCTCGTCATTATTTCCGACGCCTTATGTGGCTTGCCGCCTTTGGTTTTTTGAATTCGTATCTTTTTTTGTGGTGGGGCGATATATTATTTAAATAGGCCCTATTGGGAGCGCTTCTGTTCCCACTCCGACTAGCCTCCACAAGATCGTTAGTCGTTCTAGCAATGGCCAGCCTTACAGTTTTGACAGCCCAACCCTATTTGAGATACAGTGCAATTGCAGCATTGAAAGAAAATGTGGGCGAGGTCGAGAGAAACGCGCAGCAAGGACAGGCAATCACTCCAGAGGCGGAGGAGATAAAAGATCAATGGCAAGAGAGACAGGGGGATTTGCAGCCAAACTACAGTTTAATTGATAGTGAGGTAATAATAAAGACTGGCGAGTATTCTGCGCCAATCAAATACGTCGCCTGGAAAGCTTTTGAAGAGCAAACCACTACATTCTACCAGGAAGTTCCGATTTCTTCGGCAGGCGCTATGCACGCCAGCCTCTTCAATTGGCAGTCGCATTGTTTGGCTCATCTCTAGGTTTTCTTGTTCACGCGTGGATTAATTGGGGCTTGATGAAAAACCGATTGGATCCGCTTAAATCTGAATATTATCAGATATTCTTTGATGTTGGTCGACTTCCGTTTGTAATAGGCTATCTCAGCCTGATCATATTCCTGTTTCACAATGAGCTGCTCAAATTTTCTGGCGGTGGCTTGGCGGCTGTTGGTCGAATGGCATTGTCCAATTACTTGCTCCAATCAGTTATTGGCGTCTTTCTCTTTTATGGAATCGGCCTTGGTCAACTCAACCAACTGACGCGATCTGAAATCGCCATTATCATCGTTGTAGTGTGGACCTTTCAAATCACATTTAGCGTGATGTGGATGGCCGCGTTCTGCTACGGTCCGTTCGAGTGGTTTTGGCGTTCGTTGACCTACTCGAAGATTCAGCAGCTGCGAAAAAGCCTATATCGTTAGGTTTGGAGGCCGGAGGGCATTGTCACATTAAGCGAAATTGGCCCAATATGGAAGATCGACCGGCAGGATAAGTCTATTAAATCCCACGCGTTAAAATCAGCTGCTGTTGGCAAATTCCAGTCAAACAGACTTAATGTGCCAACACCCGCCAATGGGCGGTACCGGAGGCAGCTGTTGTAAAAACCTCGGCGGCATGCACCGAAGCACTCGCGGTGGCCGCGGTGACGCCGAAGTTCATAAGAACGGTGGTTGCGATCAGGCCGTACGCCATACCAATTGCCCCGTCCACGATGTGCGCCGCAAACCCAATGGCGGTGTAGAGGAGGAAGTCATCTGTTTCAGAAATCTGCGGGTGTCCTCAAGTAATTCCGGTGGTTTGTAATAGGTTGCATGTTGTAGTCTGAGTGAGATGACCGAGGAGAAGTTTCGTGATCAGATTATTAATGCAGGGCGACTACTTCTCGTTTGCTGCTATCATTGCTGCCTTGATCATGTCGTTGAGTTTTCATGAGTTCGGGCACGCATTTGCCGCCAAAAGATTTGGTGACGATACCGCCGAGCGCGAAGGTCGACTTACAATCAACCCGATCGCCCATATCGATCCGATGGGGCTTCTCATGGTGATATTGATCGGATTTGGCTACGCCAGACCGGTACCGACCGATCCACGCAATTATAACTCTTTCTGGGCGCAGTTGGTCGTCGCAGCAGCAGGCCCGTTGGCCAACCTCGCCATAGCAATTGTTGCTTACAATCTCTACCTATATGGCGTGCAAGCCGGCTGGTCGGGCTTCGCAGATCCGGCTGTTCGGCAGGTTTTCAATATTGTTGTGATCGTCAATCTTGTACTCATGGTTTTCAATTTGATCCCGCTCGGACCGCTTGATGGACACTATATTTTGCCCTACTTTCTGCCCAGATCACTTGGGCAACAATATCGCTTCCTCAACGCCAAGTACGGAACTTATTTCTTTCTGGCTCTGATTTTGCTTTCGATCGCCGGGCTGCCCGTTTTTCGATTTGTTTTCAGTATTGGCGCCAGCCTATTGCCCTACATTAAGTTTATCTGATCACGACTCTGCATAATGTTCAGCAAGCATACCTACGCGTTTGCCCTTGACTTAATGGTTGCGAGGGCATTGTCACGTTAGCACGTATGCCGCGCGAAAATGGACGACGTCTCCGTGTTTCACGCCGCAGCAGTCATGGCATCCCACCTGTCCATAGCCGCCGCTCGGAACTGTCGCATTGTTCTGCGTGAGATCAGATAACGCTGGACGTTGAAAGTGTTGTAAATAGCGGCGTGGATTGAGAGAAATCGTTGCGCTGCACCAGCTGATTCGAATCGCTGCATCCGTCGTTCTCTTTGCCGTATCGGGAGATACGAATTCTCGGCCCGGTTGTTGATCCGACCGCCGGTTATGTGGCGAGCTTCGTCCAGGACCTCTCCCTCGCAATCAACGGTCCGCCACTGGTCGTTTTGTTCCCCGTCATCATTCATGAGACATGTTGCTCGGCCGAAGGTTGCGGCCCGGATTTTGATCTCATCTTCGCTCCTTGATGGCTACGATGATCTCAAAACCCTCTCTTCCCGATTCGCCTCAAGATGTCTCGTGAATGATGACGGGGAACATGCCGCCAGTAAGTCGATTGCGTTTAGACAAAAGAGTTTTGTCTTTCGTTACCGCTCGCCGGAGCACTTCATGGAAGTGTTCCGGGCGTTCTACGGACCAGTCCACAATGCATTCTTGGCCGTTGATGCTGAGCAACAGGCGACGTTGGAAGCCGTTATTCTCAGCCTAATTGCAGAACGCAATACGGCAACCGATGGCTCCATGCGCCTTCCTGCCGAGTACGCCGAAATCGTCATGGTGAAAGCCTGATGACCCCAGCGGTCGGCCACGATCAGTCCGCACCCAGGCGGAGGATGTCAGCCAAACGATAAGAGCTTGTTGCGGTCGCTACCAGTGCAACTTCACCTGTTACCATAAGCGCTCTTAGTTAAACTTCATGGCCGCACTAGCTTGGTGTGCGATTGTGACTGATCTAACGTCCGCTCGTTGATCAAAGCGGACATCGATGGGGTTAAGCCGTGCCAATTAAAAGTTCAACGGCATGTCATGGGGTCTATAGACCATAAGCCAAGCACTCGCCCGGTGATGGACCGACTGAAGGCTTGAGCGCCGCCGTAGCCTTGGCATGAACCCAGATAAAATTGTCCGCACTCGTATGCCGCAAACAGCAAGACTACGGCTAGCATCACGGCGAGAATGCTAATTTTTAGAGCGCCTTTGGGGACCCCGACGAAACGGCGGCCGCGGTCTTCCTCTCGGACATTCTTGGTGTTGTCGGATTTCCAGTAATGAAAATTCATCAGAACCGATGAGCACAAGTATCGCTCACACCTCAAACGTCGGTGTCACAATCACGAAAGCTTGGTTGGAGGCATCAATTCGACGGTATCAGTCTGTCGATTTCCTTTTTGAAGTCGTCGATATTGTAAGCCATTCCGTTCAGTACAGTACTCCAATGCCTAACATGCGCTGCTGTGGCGACTGCTTCTCGGATTTGAGCTTCGCTAGCGCCGCTTGCCCGAGCCTTCTTGTCATGGACATACACGCAGTAAGGACATGGGACCTGGGCAGCAACTCCCAAAGCAATTAGTTCCCTTGTTCTCGCATCTAACTTGGCTTCGGGTCCCATCAACGTCTCGTCGGCTTTTAGCATCGCCTTGAGCGCATGCTCCGGATACGTATTCGAATAGAACCGAGGTGGCTCCCCCGCGACTGCGGCAACTGTCAGTAATGCTGACGCGGCAAGTGCTGTTAGCGTACTTATGAGCTTCATGATGCAATGCTCCTGCGACTGTTAGACGTTTCGTAAAGGGTTAGATACCGACACCTTGGCTAGCCACCCGGCTTGTTGGTCAGTCGGACGGCAACATAGCTGTCTTGGCCACTAATCAAGTTGGTGCTACCCTGCCTCGAAAGTCCTGATGAATCGCCGTCCTTTTTCCGACGAATATCTAACCTTCTGAAATACAGAGACTTTCTTTTCTCACGGTAAGCCTGTGTCCAGTGGACAGGTCACTAAACATCCAGACCGCTTTTGAACTCGGCGATGTGCGCATCGACCCTTCAGCCCTAGGTTTGAGCCGAGGCGACAAGACTATCCGCGTCGAAGCAAGGGCAATGCAGCTGCTTCTTTATCTCGCTGAAAACGCTGAGCGCGTAGTGAGTAGGCACGAAATCGAAGCTGATGTATGGGGCGGGCGGATCGTTAGTGAAGATGCTGTGACCAGTGCGATAGCGAAACTTCGGCGAGCACTTGGAGATGATGCTCGCCATCCCAGGTTCATCGAGACAGTTCCAAAGGTTGGTTACCGCCTTTTGTTACAGCCGCTCCCCCTATCTCCGGCGGCTGATCCCAGTAGTAAGCTCCAGCTCTTGGCCAACGCCAAACACCTACGGTGGGCGGCGGTTCCGTTAGTCCTGGTGCTGTCCATGGCAGTTATTTGGATGGCTTACCCGCTCCGCCAAATTCAACCCACGGAATTGATTGTTCCGGCAGACAAACCTAGTATTGCAGTATTGACCTTTGAAAACTTGGGCCCCTCCGAAAACGAAGATTATTTCGCGAGAGGCATAGCAGATGACCTGATCAGCGATCTTGCAAAGGTCTCCAGTCTATCAATGATCTCCAGCCGCTCCATCGATTACTATAAGCGCGGCAATACTAATCCGCGACGGATCTCTGCCGAGCTTAAGGCCGATTACATAGTCGACGGAAGCGTTCGACGTCAGGGCAGCAAATTACGCTTCAACGTTCAGATCATAGATGGGCGCAGCGAGCGCATCCTTTGGGGCAATCGCTACGATGGATCAGTCGATGACGTTTTTGGGCTGCAAGATGCGTTGGTCGATGAGGTTCTGACTACTCTAAGAGTAAGACTGACACCCCGTGAAAAAACATCACTCGCGCGCCGTCCAACTCAAAGTATCGAGGCATACGATCAGTACCTACAGGGAATCGAGCGCCAGGGCCGACGTTCCCTTGAGGAGAACAAAGCCGCAAAGGTTCACTTGAAGCAAGCCATAGCGTTAGACCCTGGATTTGCGCGAGCCTATGCTGGCCTAGCGATGGCTCACTCGCGCGATGCTATAGATGGCTGGGTCGATGATCCGATGTACTCGCTTGAAGTAGCGAAGCAGTTGGCAAGCAAAGCCGCCAGCATCGACGCGTCAATTCCACAAGTTCATTTTGTTATGGGACAGGTAGAGCTGTTTCGCCGTCGTCATCTCCAGGCGATCAAGGCTACAAATCGAGCAATTGAAGTCGATCCTAGCTATGCGGATGCGTATGCTTTGAAGGCCTGGATCTTGAATTACGCTGGTCGTTCCAGCCAGGCCCAGGCTGCAATCCAAGAAGCACTTCGCAGAACTTCGAGGCCGACAGCATCGTACCTGGAGGTGCTGGGAGAAATCCAATTTGTGTTGGGCCTGCACTCTGATTCCGCTGCCACCTTTGAGCAGGTGTTGACAATCAACCCATCATATATGCGCGCAAGAATGTGGATCGTCGCTGCGCGTGCTCTTTCGGGCGATCTGGATGCTGCTCGGTGGGAGATCGATGAACTAATGGTCTTATCTCCGAAATTTAACCTCGACGGCCTGCAGTTCTCCTTTCCCTTCAAGGACCCGCGTGAATTAGACAAGCTCATAAAAGGATTGGAGTCTGCCGGTTTGGTCATGCGGCGGGTCGAAAAGACAAAAAATCGCTTATGATCAAGCGTCATCGGGCTCACGTTGTGAGGTTCCGAGAATTACCCCCGATTCATTGAAGTTAGTTCGAGAGTAGTTGATTTCCGCAAGCTTGAACAAACGAGGCCTACCCAGCACAGTTTTACGGGGCCAAGACGGCCTACATCACGCCGGGCAGTCCGTGGGAGAACGGCTACATCGAGAGCTTCAATGCCCGCCTGCGCGACGAGTTTCTCAACGGCGAGATCCTTTACTCGCTGAAGGAGGCCCGCATCATCATTGAGAATTGGCGGCAGCACTACAATAAGAAGCGACCCCATTCATCACTCGGATACAAGCCACCAGCACCCGAAGCGTGGGTCCCAAGCCGGGTTGCGCTGCCGTCTCCGCTCGTGAGAGCGGCTCCAACGGCAACGCTAGGCCTGGAAATCAGGCCGCCACCAAACTAACATTCAAACCGGACCAGTCAGTGGGGGCAGGTCAAACCATCTTCCGCCGTGACCATCTTTCCTTGCCGTAGCCGACGGCCGATAGCCAACTGCTTAAGGTTCTCACCAAGCATGCTGGCCAAGTGCTCCAAGAGCGTGCCGAGGAGGGCAATGATTTCTTGGACGTCCTGTCGGAGCGGATCGTGGATCAGCTGTCCAGTGGCCGCGTCACGATCAAAAAGATTGCAGCCGACTTGGGCACCAGCGAACGCACACTCAGCCGCCGGCTTGCGGAGCAGGGCATCAGCTTTGAGCAACTCGTCGACGACATTCGAGAAGACCTTGCCATGCGCTACCTCAACGAAGGCAAGGTCCAGTTGCAGGAGTTGGCGTTCTTGCTGGGCTTCTCAACGCACGCCAGTTTCACGTCCGCCTTTAAGAGATGGACCGGCAAGACGCCAAGCGAGACGCGGAACTTGTCTTGAGGACCGCTTGCAGATTGCTCGTTGTTGGGACGGACCGGCGAGATCAGACAAAAGCCACCGGATCGGAGGGAAAGATCCGGTGGCAGGGGGAGTATCGATCGTGACAGGGATCGAAGTGGCTCCTGAGCTTGACGCTGACGGGGGTGATCAGCACGGGGGTCAGCTGATGGTTCAGCGCTGCTCTCGAAGCCAACGTAATTTTACTAAGGTTGCAGATAAGCCTAATTGACAATTCTCAAAGTGACCCTCGACTGGCCCAACTTGTCGCAGGGATAAGCCTAAGCTTGGTGTCGCCAAGCGCTTACCGCATGGTCGACCCTCGATTTGGCGGCTTGGCGTATGCAGAGGCAAGTAGAATTGATGACGCGACGAATGCCAGCACCTTGGGAGGTGGAGGAGATACCTGGCGGTTACTGCGTCGTCGATGCTGAGGGGAAGAGGCTTGCATACGTTTATGGCCTAGACCCAAAAGAGCTGGCTGCGGCAGGGCATGAGAGGCTCACCAAAGATGAGGCCCGGCGAGTAGCGTCGAATATTGCGAAGCTCCCGGAACTTCTGGGTGAGCGTCAAGAGGAGTACCAAATGAACGCTGAGCGAAAGGACGCCGAAGAGAGCGTCAAAAAATTGTTAGACGCCGTGCCAGCGGGCGGAACCTGCGAGCACGACCTAGAGGCGCTGACGGTTCTGTTCGGTGGAGCTGCACGAGCGCGACTGCAAACGTTAGCCAACGAATGCGACTGCACCGCCGAGTTCGACGACAAGGCGAACAAGATCATATTCAAGAAGGGCAAGGGCTAGCGCCCCGGCGTGCAAGAGGCTGCACGCTTGCCGCAATTAGCTAGACGTGCCGCTGATACCAGACCACCAGGCTGTCTACGCGCATTGCCCCGTCATATACCATCGCGGTGATGTGTTTGATGTTGCCCAGATCGTTGTCGTCAATGCCGAGTTCAGAGGGGGTAAAGATCGATCGGATAATGCGGGTGTGAGAGCGACGGACTTTGAGACTTTTGGCCTCTTTGTTGTCGATTTCGATGCTGATGCGTCCGTCTTCATACGCCTGCAACTCGACTTCAATTAGAAGCCGCGCCTTGCTGAGCCCGAAGACGAAATCCGCAGGGATATCGAAAGCACCGCCCACAGCGCCGCCCGGTCCACCCAATGGGGGCGGCGTGATCGCCTGGCCTCCAGAAAAAAGAACCTGATAGTCGGTGATCGTTTTGGTCATTGTGTCTCCTTTTTTCAAATTGCGCTGTCGGGGCGCATGTACCTCAGGTAACAACTCCGCACTGTTCCGTTGGGAACGCCTGGAACAGCCTGTTGTTGGGTGACAGGCTCACCAAAGATGACGCCAGGAGGATTGCTTCTAATATCGCGAAGCTTCCTCACCTCTTAGGTTGAGAGGAGATAAGGGGAGTGGCCAGGACTAGGTGCATCTGGGGGGCAGGCCCTAGCCCTGGCGCTAAGACCTCCGCACCACGTCGAGGGTAGAGGGAGCAAACGCAGTACGGGGTCTGCGAGACTGGCCACGGGGGTGTAACACTAGCCTCGCACGATTATAGTTAGGAGGCGGCCCTCGATCGGCAAATTACGCTATCTTCATCTAGGCGTAGCCAGCGAGGCCTGGATCAGTCTTTGGGAAGGACCCAGCTTGTTGCGCCAAGTTGTATCGGTCCAGAGGCTGAGCCCCGAAACGCCAATGATGCAACTGACTAAAAGGCAGGAAGCTTTTGCCCGCGCATATCTTGAAATCGGCAATGCGCGACAGGCATATGCCGCTGCTGGTTATTCGCAAAAGAACTCACTGGCATCACTGCTGCACTTTTGCTCCGGCCAACTGCTGCAAAATCTCTCCGGCGTTGACACCAGCAGCGGTTTCCTTCTCTCCATCGTTACGTCTGTTGACGGCCCGCCTGTAGCCTACCAGTGGTCTTCATCGGGTGATGGGAAGACCTATCGCGCCGGCAGGACATTTGCGGCACCTGATTATCAAGCTGGCGCGAAATAACTAGAAATCCAATTTCAAAGCTGGTTACCTGAGAAAACCTTGAGTTGCCGTGCCCACAGGACGACCAACTATCCGCGAACAGGCCGCAGATAATTAGACAAAGCGATAATACGCCATGGAAAAGATTACTGCAGAAATCTGGGACAGTCTGAATCATCGTGATGCGACTTAGCCGGTCGATCCGGCGGTACCGGAGATGCCGCCGATACCGGAGACCGATGATCCAGCCGTGCCTGAAGACAACTGGTTGGCGACACATCTGTGGGAAGGGCTGCACCCGCCACAAGTGGATTCGTACGAACTGCGCCCCAGAACGCGGATCGTCACCCAGACGGATCCGCTCAAGGCCGATGTCATCTTCTCGATGCGCAGCCCTTATAGCTACCTGGTGATGCAGCGGCTGGTCTGGCTGCAATCCAACTATAACGTCGACATCACGATCCGCATGGTGCTGCCGGAGGCGGTGCGCTCGACCAAAGGTGGATCAGGCAAGGCGGGCGGCGCATTCGGGCGCTTCTACTTCTTCACCTACGCGATGTGGGACACGGTGATGCAGGGGCGGTATCTGGGCGTCCCCTTCAAGTGGCCGACCCCTGACCCGATCTGGCAGTCGACCAACCCGGTTTATGGAAAAGACTGGCTTTTCGTCCACCCGCCGGAAAAGCAGCCCTATATCTTCTGGATTGTGCGCATGGCGTGTTATGCGCAGCTAAAGGGAAAGTCCCTTGATTACGTTGCCGTGATGTGTCCGTTGATCTGGGGTGACATGGTCGAGCACTGGCCGGCTCACGTGAAGGACACCTTCAACCGGATCGACGGGCTCGATTACGACGAGGCCATCGATTACATCCAAAAGAACCCGTCAGAAGTCGATGACGTATGGCAGGAAAACGCGAAGGTCCAGATGCAGGCGGGTCACGGTGGCGTACCGCTGATGATCTTCAACGGCGAGCCGTTCTTCGGAGGAGACCGCTTCAACCAGTTCTTCTCACGCCTTGTCCAGAACGGGCTGACCACGCGTGAAGATCCACGTGCGCCATTCACATCGAAGCCGCGGCATTGGCCGGACCTGTAAGAAGGTAACACGTCAGCCCGCGGAATCACACGTAACCGCGGGCCGGCCTCGGCGGCAGCAACAGGTTAACGGATTCCGACAAATGAGGCGTTTTGTCGAACCGTTGCTCAAAGCCCGAGCGCTGATCAATCAGTGGCTCCGCCAATACAATCACGTGCGGCCGCATGAGGCTCTCAGCCTGCGAGCACCGGTACCAGAGACCATCCAGAGAACCGCCAATTCAGTGGCCCAGACCTAGGGGGCTTTACAAGGCCAAATTGTCGCAACGGAAATTTCTAACTCGTCGGCGTGAGGGTTAATCGGCGGATGGCTCATTGAGCTTTGATAACCGCTGGCTGTTCCGGTTCATTGCTAAGTGCGGTTTGGGGAATGAGCAGCAGGACCCGGTTTAATGGTTCCGAAAGTCCACGAATACCGACCCCGCTAAAAAAGTAGATTCTGATTGAGCGGATCCAGCAGACTCAAAAGCAGACATTGAGGCTCGCAGGCCTAGCAACTCACCAATTCAACTAATAGGACATTGCCAGTTACGCCTGCCGTACCCAGACTGTTGCCAGCCGTCGCAAATCGCATTGATTCAAGTTGTATCGGTCCAGAAGTTGAACCCCCGAGACGCCAATGACGTCGCTGACCAAAAAGCAGGAAGCCTTTGCCCGCGCATACGTTGAACTCGGCAATGCGCGGCAGGCGTACGGCATGGCGGGGTATTCTCAGGGTGTTGTCACATTAAGTCTGTTTGACTGGAAGTTGCCAACAGCAGCTGATCTTAACGGGTGGGATTTCAGAGATTTATCCTGCCGGTCGATCGTCTATATTGTGCCAATTTCGCTTAATGTGACAATGCCGATCGCATGACGACCGGACCAGAAACGGGGTGAGCTCCAAAATAGCCGGGTCGCTCATTCAACTTGGAACCACTTCGGGGGAGCACGCCAAAATTGACCTGCCCTTACTGAATGGTCCGGTTTAAATGTTAGTTCATGCTCGGCTGAACTTGACCCCGTTCTTGGACCATCCGATGGGGGCAGGCCAAGGGCACCGTGGCGCTTCGAAAGGACTATGCTTGACCGCTTTTGTTCAGTGCAAGGCCCCCTCTCCGAATTTAAACGGAAGTATCTCAAGCACGGCACGGTATTTTTCAAGTAGCGCAGTCTGCGTCTCGGCGCCCAGAAATATCTCCGCGATCTCGAAGCTGTAACTGTCTTGATACGGCAAGTGCGCCAGCCTCTGCCCCTCGTGTATGAGTATTCGCAACATCGAATCGGGAAAACCTTCATGGAATGACGCGAGGTTCTCGGCGCTCGGTATAGTTTCAACCACACCATCCTCAAAGACCCGCTCCATGAACTTCGCGGCGAGTGGAAAGCGGCCTTCCCGATACGGCGGATTCGGTCTTTGCCCGAGCGCGAGATCGATCGCCACTTGCTGATGGGAAACTCCATCAACCATCTTGAAGATTGGGCAATGCGACTTCGAAATCCTCGCGTTGACCTCCAGAATACTCAGCACGTCAGTCCGTGGCTCCCAAAAGAATTCCATGTTGAATGGAGCGCAGTCATAGCCGATCTGCTGGATAAACTGCTTCGCGGCTTCTATCATGCGGTCCTGCACGGAACTTGGTACGCGCGAAGGGTATTGATATCTCGAGAATGATGACTGGTGCTGACCAGTTCGGATCGAGTCGACCACCCCATAAACAGCGACATCGCCTGCATAGGCGTAACCTTCCAGCGTGCACTGCTCACCTTGCGAAATGATCTTCTCTGCGATGCAGTAGTAACCGCCGATTGAGGTGACCTCCTCCGGCATTTCCACCATCGCTAGGAAAGTATCGAAAGGTCGGCCGAAATGCCCTATTTCCGACCTTATAATCGGGAGACAGGCTTCGAAATCACTTCTGTTTTCAATCTTGAAGCCGAGAAAGGAGGAGTGTGCTTTTATCGGCTTCAACCAGAACGGAAATGGCAGGTCCATGTTTGAGAGAGGGTCTGACGCGAAAGGATCCACTGCTCGAAACTGCGGTACCAGGTCAGGAAGAACTCGGCGCTGTTCTAACCGTGACCAATACTTGTGCTCACATGCTGCAACCGCTTCCAGCCTCGGGCCCGGTAGCCCATGATGCTGACGGAGAACGGGGCCAATTACGGAGCATGGAAAGTCCCAGTACCCAATGATTGCATCGATGTGTCCTTCGAACGTGCTGAGGCGTTCCTCAGCCTTCGTTAGCAACTCGTCAAGATCGATTTGGCGCGAAGTTGGCCGGATCGCTTCACGGTATCCGAGCAGATCGTAAAACCTGTAGTGATCAGCGTTCGGCAGGCCCCGCAGCAGCGTTTCATTAAACGGGTCGAGGCCAATAACAAATATGTTCTTGCTTTCCATGCAACGTTCATAGCCTTGAAGTCCGAGGGTGTCATTTTTGAGAGGCTAATCAGCTGGACAAGTTTACCCTTAAGGTGAGCCATAGCTACTGGAATCTCACAAGGTGCGTGGAACCGAAGGAGTCATCAGTGGGCACGACCAAAGTGGGCTTCGTTAGCTTGATTTGACCTTGGCTTTGGGTCAGCCTAACTACTCGCATATTTGACTCCCAAGCCCACATCCGAAACACCTTACTGGTTTCGAAGTATTCAAAGATGGGAGACCGTTAATGTTGCATGATGACACGGTACCCGCTGGGCTGGTCGATCAACTAAAACGCGTCAAGATTTTAGAAACCGTCTGGATCAGGATGTCGGACGGTTGCGAGCTTGCGGCAAAGGTTTGGCTTCCCGGCGGGACACTCGCAGTTCCAGCTGTTCTCGAATACATCCCATACCGCCGTCGAGACAACAAGGCTGCCAGAGACCATCAAATTCACGCATATTTCGCTGCTAAAGGATACGCCAGTATTCGTGTTGATATGCGCGGGTCGGGGGACTCCGGAGGAGCCTTGCGCGATGAGTACCTGCCTCAAGAAATGGAAGATGGGCTCACCATTCTAAAGTGGATCGCGGCTCAGCCTTGGTGCAATGGACGGATCGGTCTCTTTGGGCTGTCTTGGGGTGGGTTCAATGCCCTTCAATTGGCGTCGTTTGACCCGCCAGAAGTCGGCGCTGTCATCACGGTTTGCTCCTCAGACGACCGTTATGCTGACGACGTACACTACATGGGCGGCTGCCTTTTGACCGATAATCTGTCGTGGGCCGCAAACATGTTTGCGTTCAACTCATGCCCGCCGGATCCAGAAGTAGTTGGAGACCAGTGGCGCGACATGTGGTTAGACCGCCTGGCCAATACCGGACTGTGGCTCGACACTTGGCTTCGCCACCCACACCGAGACGACTACTGGAAGCAGGGCTCTGTCTGTGAGAGCTACCAGGCGATTCAGGTCCCTGTGATGGCCGTGAGTGGCTGGCGTGATGGGTATACGAACCCAGTTTTTCGCCTCATGGAGCACCTGAGTGTGCCTCGTCGCGCAATCGTCGGTGCATGGGGACACAAATATCCGCACCAGGGCGGACCTGGACCAGCAATCGACTTTCTTGGGGAATGCTTGAGGTGGTTGGATAGGTGGCTCAAGGACGTTCCGAATGGCACTGAATACGAACCACGCCTGAGGGCTTGGATGCTGGAGCCTTCTTCTCCGCTCAATGCGCACAGCCCTGGTCGTTGGGTCGCAGAGACAGAGTGGCCGTCACGCCGTATTCGCGGGCGTTCCTGGTCTCTTGGTCAGGGCTCTTTGATCGATGATCCCGAGTTGCAATCGGATGTGGCGCTCGCCATTCAGAGCCCGCTCAGCGTCGGCTTGTTTGCCGGCAAATGGTGCTCTTACGCCGAAGAAACGGATCTCCCTTGGGACCAAAGGCAAGAGGACGGGGGCGCACTCCTGTTCGACACAGAACCACTCCGTGAAGACATCGAGATACTAGGCGCTCCTGTTGTGGAGCTCGAAATCAGTGCCGATCAACCGGTAGCGCAGGCGGCCGTCAGGCTGTGTGATGTTGCTCCGAATGATCGCTCGGCACGCGTCAGTTTCGGTATACTCAACCTGTGTCATCGCGATAGTCACGAGCAGCCGCAACCCCTGGTACCTGGTGAGAATTACTTAGTCGTAATAACCCTCAATCATATCGCACAGCGCTTCCCGAAAGGGCACCGCATACGCCTCGCTATTTCAAGTTCTTATTGGCCCCTCGCTTGGCCATCGCCACGGCCTGCGCGACTCACGATACATTCCAAGCGATCGCGCCTGACACTGCCTGCGCGAGAACCACGTGCCGAAGACAGCGATCTTCGAGATTTGGGCTCACCTCAAATGGCACCTGCTCCATCCGCAAGCCTTTTGGCGCCAGCGTTCCGCGAATGGACTGTTCATCAGAACCTTGGTTCCAACAAGGTAGAGCTGAGGGTGATCAACAATGAGCCCCGCATAAGGCTACATGATCAAGAATTGGAAGTCGGGCGCGAGGTCCAAGAAATCTACTCGTATCAAAACGACGACTACGCAACGGTTCGTGGCTTTGTCGAGCAAGTTCGACACTTCAAGCGCTCTGACTGGGACGTTCAAACGATCACAAGGACATCGATGGCTTCAACGGAGCAGTTCTTCCAAATCCGTGCGACTCTCGACGCCTACGAAGGCGATGCTCGAATTTTCGCTCGGAGCTGGGATGAAAATATCCAGCGAAAATTAGCCTAATAAGAGTCTAGATCGGCTTTAGCCCCACCCCGAGTGATCCTGCGGTCACCAGTTGCCGCGCCGATCACGTTTACCCGCAACCTAACACATGAAGGTCAACTGGACGAAGAGGTGCGCAGTTCGCACGCAGCTTATGAAGCCTGCACTATGGCGCATTAAAACGCCGTTGGAGTGAGAACCATCGCCCCATCTGTTTATTGATCAAAGCGGACATTCCAGTCATCCAAGGAGTGCTGTGCAGGCGTGTTCCGCTTTGCCTACGAAAGCGGACATAAGTGGCGGCAAGGTCCTGCTTAGACAGCCCGAGGGTCGCGTCATCAACGATTGGCTGCCGCCTGGAAAATATGCAGGGCCCTCGTCGACTAGCCCACCACCTTCCACTTTTCGCCAGACTGCCTCTCTACGAACCAGCTTCTACCGCACACGTTCAACATGCCAGTGCCGCCATCGACGTCCCAAGATAGAATCTTGCCGCCGTGTGTATCTCCATCGGCCAACCTAATCGAGACTTTGCTTTCCGCCAATGGGTGTTTGTACCAGACTGAATTACTAGGGTCCGGCTCTGTAACTTTTATAGGGGTCGCCTCGAACGTGGTTCCGACATTCCAATCGCTGTAATCGGCGTGCCATTCGAAAATCTCATAAGGGTTCCCTTCCTCACTCATTAGTACATCCTCCAAAGAGCGCAGTTCCTTCAACGGCGCCCACTCGGTAATTTTCAAGCAAAAGCCAAAATCTCGCACTGAGAAAACACGCCTGGTTCGCATGCCGTCGATGTCGGATCATTAGCAGAGAACAACGTTGGCTGGCTCACCAAGCGGCGTCCGAGAACATCCTACGAGGCAAGTCACGACAGAGCGCACTTTTACAGCCATCATATGGGGCCTCGGAATACCTCTCCTGCTCGGCTGGCTGCTCCTGTTGCTCACCATCGTGGAAATTTGGACGACAAGCCACGCAATAGGCTCTGTGAAGACTACCTGGACAGGCGACTCTTAGGCACCCAGACGCTTCCGATGATCACGAAAATTTCGCATGAAGTGAGCGGAATTTTGTTCCGACTGTCTAGCCCCTTTGGGCTGTACCACCAAAACTTCGTTTCTCTAATATCGTTTCAGGCGCTGGTGGGCGCATGCCGAGGGCATGGTGCGGGCGGATGCGAGACTCCATCGACTAACTTGCAGATTGGGCAACGCGCGGATTTCGAAATCCGCGCGTTGACCTCGACACCATTCTATGCTTGCCGAACGTCAATCTTTCTAGCGGAGGATTCGGTCGAGCTTTTCTTGGCAACCTTCAAGTTCAGCACACCATCTTTAAATTCAGCATCAATCTTGTCGGTTGCGGCATCTGGCGGCAATCGAAACGTACGTTGGAAGGCGCCATACTCACGCTCCGAAAAGAAGAAATCCCGCCCAGTTTCCTCGCGCTCTAATTGCTTCTCGCCACGAACCGTCAGGCTGTTATCGTGAACTGAGACCTCAATATCATCGGGGGTGACACCCGGGAGTTCGACCTTGATTTCGTAGTAATCTGCTACGGCCGATGCCTCTGATCGAGGAGCAAACCAATCGGCCACTTTTTGACCCAAACCGCGCAGCGGTTCATAGAGCTGCGGCCATGAACCTGCAGTATGCGATTTCTCGACCATCGTTGCCTCCATTTGAGCTTGATAATTCATTGGGAAGTTGAGACCTTTGCATAAGTTCAGCGTTGATTTTGATCAATCCAAGCTTCCTCAAGTTGCGGCGCTCTTCCCAGCGCTTGGTCTGGTGATCCACCCCCATTGAATTGGTCCACCTGCTAGTAAGTATCAGGAGGACACGATATGGCGAGCAAGCGACACAAACCCGAGGAGATCGTTTCCAAGTTGCGTCAGGTGGATGTGCTGCGCGGACAGGGACTGACGATTGCGGATGCGATCCGCCAGATTGGTGTGACCCAGCTGACGTATTACCGCTGGCGCAAGACGTATGGCGGCATGGGCAGCGACCAGGTCAGGGAGCTGAAGCAGCTTCAAAAAGAGAATGAACAGCTCAGGAAGGCGGTCGCCGATCTGACGTTGGACAAGTTGATCTTAAAAGAGGCTGCCAAGGGAAACTTCTGAGCCCTGCGCGCCGGAGACGCTGCATTGATCAGGTGCGCAGCAAGTTGGGTGTCTCCGAACGTCGAGCCTGCCGCGTGCTTGGCCAGCACCGCTCGACACAGCGTCATGCTCCCAAAGGGCGTGCCCATGAGGATCAGCTGGTTGCCGACATGATCGAACTTGCCCGGCAATATGGTCGATATGGCTATCGCCGTGTCGCGGCCCTTCTTCGTGACGCGGGCTGGCAGGTCAACGACAAGCGCGTAGAGCGGCTGTGGCGCCGAGAAGGGCTGAGGGTTCCAACTAAGCAACCGAAGAAGGGGCGTCTGTAGCTCAATGACGGGTCGTGTGTGAGACTGCGCGCATCGCATCGGAACCACGTCTGGTCTTACGATTTCGTGCATCACCGAACCGAGGATGGCCGTGCGTTTCGAACGCTCAACCTGATCGATGAGTTTACACGAGAGTGCTTGGCGATCCGTGTGAGGCGGAAGCTCAGCTCAATCGACGTGATCGACGTTCTAACCGATCAATTTATGCTACGCGGCGTGCCATCCTAAATCCGCTCTGACAACGGTCCCGAGTTCATTGCTGAAGCGGTTCGAAAATGGATCAGCGCCGTTGGCGCCAGCACTGCCTATATTGAACCCGGCAGCCCGTGGGAGAACGGCTATGTTGAGAGCTTCAATGCCCGCCTAAGAGATGAGCTGCTCAACGGAGACATCTTCTACTCGCTCAAGGAGGCACAGATCATAATTGAAAACGGGCGTCGACATTACAATCAGATACGACCGCATTCGTCACTGGGATACCGACCACCAGCCCCGGAAACGATGATCACGTTGTCACCGAGGCCGTCAATGAACTAACATTCAAACCGGACCAGTCAGTGGGGGCAGGTCAATAAGAGGCCGTGCATAATTAGCGTGTCAAAGGCCGCAGCGCGCCTCGACGACAGCGGCTCACGCGGACACAGTCATTTCGCTGTGGCGTCGTGCGCAAAGCCTCACACGTTGATGAAGAAGTCATCGTGTATCTGTGTTGCATTCACGACGTTCTCAATCAACATCTCATCGACACCATTGACGCTGACTAAGACCCCGCCTTTCTTATTGTTCTCGATGGTGACGTCATCCAGCGTGGTCCCATCGACAAGACCGATATAATCAATGGGCATCCCATCCTCGTCGATTTCCAGATCCCTCACCGTGTCAACCACGCCATCCAGTTCCAAGACGAAGGTGTCTGAATCCAGACCGCCAATCAGAATGTCCTTGTCGTGACCGCCGATGAGCAGATCTTCACCCTCATCCCCCTGCAGGATGTCCCTGCCATCACCGCCATCGATGTGATCGTCTTCAGGCCCGCCATGGATGGTATCGCGTCCCTCGTCTCCAAAGAGACTGTCATTACCGACATCGCCCAAAATGTTGTCAGAGCCTTCCCCGCCATGGACGGTGTCATCGCCCCAGCCGCCTTGTACCAGATCATCCCGCTCACCCCCATAAACAACGTCGTTTTCCGACAGGCCTGTCACAACGTCGGCGCCCGCCCCCCCGTAGAGATTTCCATCTGCCAACACCGTTCCATCTAAGGCTTCACCGTTAGCGTTCCCCTTGGGCTCGTCGGTGCCATTGATGGTGATCTCAATCGTGGCTGATGTACCGTCGTGAGACTTGATATCCACCAAGTCGGACAGTGTTCCCTCGCTATCAAGGTCCTGCACATCTTCGTGGCCATTCAACACGAAGTACGCCCAATCCCCGCTCTTGGTGAGTTCCAAAATGCCATAAGCGCCCATATACGGCCCTTCTTGGAATTCGTTCGGGGAATCGACGTCGCTAATGTTCAGCTCGCCCATGGTGGATAAAGTCGCCGTGTCTTCGGTGACCGCCCCTTCGACTAAGCCACTAATGATCGCCGGGTCGTTGACGTTTATCACCGTAATGTATGCTGTCGCCGTATCGTGACCACCATTGTCATCATCTACCGTGTAGTCAAAGCTTTCTAGTCCGAAGTAATTGAGGTCCGGCGTATAGGTGAAAGATCCGTCGCCATTGAGCATCAGTGAGCCGTGGTTAACACCACCACCCACCAGCGCCACGCTAAGGTCGTCACCATCAAAGTCGAAGTCGACCCCACTACTGTTATCTATCAAGACGTTTCCGAAAAGGATGGTGTCTTCATCGATCTCAAAGCTGTCGTCTTGGGCCACAGGCGTGATATTGAGGTCGATGCCTCCACCTTGGTTGCCCGGATCCTGGATGATGATCAAGTTATTGTCGGTGGTGAAAGACCCGGAGGCCGAACTCAGCGTGAGGCTCCCGTCTGGGTTTATGCTCTGTTGGTAGGTTGCGAAATCTTCCGAAAGGATCACACTGGTATTCGCATTTCCGCCAATGAGTTGGTCATTTCCGCCATTGGTTATGAAATTCACGCCATGCACCGACACCAATCCGCTCAGATCGACCGTGTCGTCGCCGCCCGTGCCTGTGATCGTGATAGTGTTTGGATCAAGGTCGGTGCCGACGAAATCACCGGAAACGATGTAGGTATCTCCAAGGGCCGCGAAGGCGCTAAGAACGTCGATGTCCTCCACACGATCCAGTTCTGCGATGACGGTACTGGCACCGACAACGAAGGCCCTCGAGACGACGATATCCGTCGCGACCGCGAGCGGTTCTGGGACCGCCACACGAGCGGTATAGTCGACAACGGTCTCGATGAAATAGGTTTCTATTTGATGTGAAGTTGTAATGAGAAACTGGTCGGTGCCGAGACCACCATCAATGATATCCCGTCCATCGCCAACAACCCAACCGATGATGTCATCTTCAGCGCCGCCATCGATGGTGTCGTTGCCGGCTTCGCCGTATATGGTGTCGATGCCGCCGTTACCAACAAGGTCATTGTCAGCAGCATTACCCGTTATTTCGTCGTTACCAGAACCACCGATGGCGTTCTCGATCAGCGACCGGCTATCGCCTTGATACTGGAGCGCATTAAAAACGTGGCCGCGTGAAAATTGATCTACGCCGGAAGCATCTTGGCCTAGATTGGCCCGCTGAAAATTGCCCGAGGTGTCGAGATCAACCCAGCCGCCTGGAGTCAAATCGATATTGAGGTCGGTCGTGTAGTTTGAAAAATCATAAGTATCATCACCGTCGCCATCCCAGATTGTTCGGAAAATTCTGTTATCAAAGAGGGAAATAACGTTTCCAGGTTTGCCTTGACCGATGCCATCGATAAACATTTCTCCCGTCGTTGTGCTAAACGTATAGATCGTGTCGCCGGAGTTCGTATTGAAATTGGCCCCATACATGAACTGGATTGCTGCAATGTCATACATCATCAGCGTCTGGGCGTAGCCCCAAGTTTCGGTAGTTGACCCAGCACTGGGATCATGGCCAATGAAATCCCGGTAGGTCATGATGGTGAACTCTTGCGAATCCCGATTAGCATCCATTGCGCCGGAAATACCGCCACCTTCGTGGCCATGTTTCAGTCCGAGCGCGTGGCCTAGTTCGTGACCGATGCTGTGCCAATCATAATTCCCAAGATCAGGAAGATCACCGGCGGGACCGAACCACATGTCACCTTCTTCCTCACTGCCCATTCTAAAACCCGGGGGGTATGCGTATGCAGTGTCGGGATCTTGGGAGTTTGCGAACTTGAGTGTGGCCTCCTGATCTTCATCCTGCGCGAAACGTGCACCATCCAGCTCGACGAAGGTTAAACCGGACACGGCGGCATATTGGTTCAGCCAATATACGGCGGCCGCTTCTTGTCTCGGGGTGAATGCAGAGAATGTTGGCAGAGGATCTTCAGGAAAACCGGACACATATCCGGGACCGTAATCCTTGTCGCCGACTATTAACGGCCGCCCAGCATCTGGAAAGCTATAGGCGATGTCGAAATCGGTCCATTGGTCGCCGAAGAGGAGACCATCAATGTTGGCATCACTCGTGCCTGAAGTAAATGTGGAGAATGGTGTTACGCCGAAGTCGATCACGTTATCAGGTTCGTGTGCCATCGTAAGCTTCCTACCAATACTGCGCTGAACCAGTTGTACTCAGGCCGGGCGTCGAAATAATTCTCTGTGTGCCGATTAAGTGTCTCTTGGAGTGCGTCCCGACAACGGAAATCTATTAACCACCAGCTGGTCGTAGACGACGACAGCCGTTTCCTGCGAACAAAGCGAGTGTCACTCTTCGCTGATTATTGCTTGTAGAATCTTGGTTCAGATAGCCGTTGGGGCGATGGCGTGTAGCCGTTAGGCAGCACGCCCAGTTCGGGTACGAGTACGCACCTTGTGAATCCAAGAATAGGACCCGGCATGGCTGGAGGCGGACACAACGTTACTCGGTCTTGCAGCCGAGTGCGCCATTGCCGAGTGATAATTGGGAATAGTTCGATCAGGTGAAGACAAACGTTTTGAGGTGTTGGTGGAGATAACGACCGTACGGATGCGCTGACCGAGTTTTTCACCCCGGAGCATCAATGAGGCCGAATGCAAATGTGAGGTCAGCAACACACCCCACCTCCCGATCGGCTGCCCCCAAGGTAAATCGCTGTCAGCCTGGACCGCGGCGGAGTTTAAGTTGTTACCGAAAGACATTCAAGTATGTTTCCAATTAACTCAAATACCGACAATCGCGCAGCCGGAGACGGGTGCGCACGTAAGTTCAAGTATGGTGCCATACCCGGGTGAGCGATTACCGTGGCTGGATGAAGTGTGGGCGGGAGACTCATAGATAACGCCCAGTGCTGGGAGCGCACTTGTCTGTTTCCGCTCGGAGGAGCGCAACAGATTAATGCTTTAAGCCTGTCGGCGATGGTCAGCTTGAAACCGCAAACTGGCTTAGGTTTGTCCGACTGCTTTAACACTGAGGCAAATACCAATGACACCGCTTACAAGTAAGCAGGAAGCCTTTGCCCGCGCATACGTAGAAGTTGGCAACGCCCGGCAGGCTTATGAGGCGGCTGGCTACTCGCAGAATAACTCGCTGACCACGCAACAGAAGGAAGCGCATAAGCTCCTGCACCACACCGAGGTCGCCCCAAGGATACGTGAGCTGCAAGCCAAGGCTAGGCGGCGTGCGGAGGCCAAACACAGGTTTACCGTCGACAAACTGTCGGCCATGTACATGGAGATTTACGAGAGCAGTGAGACGCGAACTGCGGGCAGGATCCAGGTGGTCAGCCCCGTCGCCCGTTAGCGCAAACGTCAAGGTGTCATTCTCTGGATCTGACGCCTCGATGGTTCCAACGTACGTTTGGTTTTCGTCGACGGAGAATGCCGCAGTGACAATCTCTGGCACCTCGTTGACGTCACCAACGTTGACGATCACCTCGGCAGTGTCGGACAGCCCGCCAGTGTCCGTGACCTCCACTTGCAGTACATGCTGCTGGGTCGTTTCGTAGTCCAGCGATTTTCCAGCAGCGACCTTGAGGTTGCCGTCGATATCAAACTCAAAAAGAGCATCCGGATCACCGCCGGTTATGGCGTATGAAAGGGCATCATCTTCAGGGTCCGATGCAGACACGGTTCCGATCGCGGTTTGGTCTTCGGCGACGGAGAATGTTGCAGCCTCAATAACGGGAGCCTCGTTGACGTCGGTGACGTTGACCGTGACCGTGACCGTGACCGTGGCTGTATAGTCTTTTTTTCCGTTCTCGGTGACTTGGACAATGAGATCGCGGGTTTGTTCGGCTTCATAGTCGACCGCACTTCTTTCGACCGCAAAAAACTCCCCGGTAACCGGATCGATGGAATAGGCCCCATCGTCATTACCGGAGACGATCTACCAGGTTGCTTTGCTGGGTCTGACGTCAGAAGTCACAAAACCTAGAGACGTACCATCAAGTGGGTTCTCTAGCGTCGTGAAGGCTTGATCGACGATTTTCGGGTCCTGTGACCCGCCACCGCCGTTTCCGTTGCCGCCTTTGCCGTTGCCACCTTTCGGCATGCTCTACGCTCCACTCTTCTTCATCAAGCTAAACCGCACGCTCACCCCTGTCGGGCGTTACCCAACATGAGATGCGTTTTGCTGTCGAAGTTGGGCTTGGGTTTTGAACCTGTTTTTCCTGACGCAGATCAGCAGTGGCGTTTTACATTGAGAAACAGCGAGCACCCGCTCCGCCCTAGGCCACCCCGACCTCGGACCGAACGCTCGCCATTGCCACCCCAATAGGTCACGCAACAGGAGCACGTGGACGTTGCATGAACTGGACACCCCAGTCACTATCGATCTGCCGCCATTACACAGCCAGAGCGCTGCCAACATTTGGCGGCCAAAAAGTAGTGGTGCGCGGAATATCCGGGCGAGTATCACGACCGCCCCTTCTCATTGATAGAAATAGGTGAGCACCAAGGTGAGCATCGCAATGATTATCACGGCGACTCTGAACGGGCCTGGATTGTCGTTTGTCCAGCTTTTGAACCGATCCAACCGGCCCGATCTGGGCGGGACCGGAAGGGCAGTCTGACCTTTTTCGTCGTTGTGTTCTGGAAACTCAGTAGACATGGTGGCCGTCACTCCTAGCACCTGGGCCGTTACCGTGGGGCGGCCCTTTAACTGTATTCATGAGCATCAAAGCAGCTGACATCAAATGTAGCTAGAGTTGCTATTCGCGCACGAGACTGCCCCCCCTGTCTCGATGCAGCGCGGGCAGCTGGCTTCTTTAGCGACCACTGCCCTGGCCGCCAGATTGCCCTCAGTCTGGCGGCAACTTTGTTTTGGGGTGGTTCTTATGGGGCCGCCCGAATGCTCACGGTCCTCGATGAGCTCACGCTCCGTTCGATGGCGATTGTCGTTGCGCGGCGTCTGCGTTCGGACGACGTTGTGCACTGTCTCGCTGATCTCTTCGTCGAACACCGTCCGCCGGAACATATTCGTTCCGACAATGGGCCTGAGTTCATCGCGAAGAACGTGCGAGGCTGGCTTGCTCGGATCGGCGTCAAGACACTTTACATAGAGCCAGGCAGTCCGTGGGAAAACGGCTATTGCGAGAGCTTTAACTCAAAACTCAGAGACGAGCTTCTGAATATGGAAATCTTCACAACGCTACGAGAAGCCCAGGTGCTGATCCAGCAATGGCGACGCCATTACAATGCGGTCCGGCCGCACTCTTCACTCGGCTACCAGCCCCCAGCACCGGAAGCGATCTTGCCGACAGCATCTGAACTGACCTACGCTACGCTCCGGCCAGCCCAGATGCGGGCCGATGGCGGCCGGATTCTAACTTAGATACTGGCACCGCGATTGGGGGCAGGCCAGCCAGAGCGCTGCCAACTTTTGGCGGCAAAAAAGAAGCGGTTCGCGGAACAAGGGATGCAGGGCACCACAGGTGACAAACAAGATAAGGGCCACATGGGCCTATGCTGCCTATCAAGAATTGAAACGTCGCAGGCACAGACCACCAAAACCCCAGAATCCGTCCAAGGCACAGAAACTGACGGCTAACGGGCTTTGTGAGCGGGTTTACTCCCGCTCGCTCAGCAACTCCGGCAACTTGGCGATGTTCGCTGCCACACGCCTTGCCTCATCTAGCGTAAGACGAGCCGTACCAGCGGCGGGCAACTCATTAGGCGGCAACCCATAGCAATAGGCGACAGACTTGCCATCGGCATCGTCAACTCGGAAGCCGCCCGGTATCTCGGTCACGGTCCAAGGGGTTGGCATCCTGCGTGGCTTGCTCATAGGTCCAGGGTACGCCAGACAGAAAAATGCCGCCAACTGTCACGTGGGACATGTTGACGGCAAAGGCGGATTTGGTGGGTAACAAATAGGGCGACCGTGTTGGTATCGAGGGAGACGCATACTCAAGACACCCGTCACCCGGTCAGAGGGGTGAACGACGCTGCTAATCGTTCGGATTGCTATCGTCGATCGTATTTTCAAATGAGGTTGTGCCGCTTGATAGGGCTGGCATCTTGCTGGACGTTCTTACACCAATGCAGCTTCCGCTTTGGCCCCGAAAGCGGACATCGGGTCGGAAGAGTGGTGCGATCTCCTCATTAGCTATAGCCGCGCCTGTAGCTCTAAAAACTCAGCGCGGAGTTGACCCAAGAGCCGAGTATAGACCTGCTGCCAAGAGTAGACTTCACTAGGCGTTAGTTTCCTCTCATTGAGCCTACCAATGACGACTGATCGGGTTTGCAACAATTTTCGGGCACGCAACTCCGGCAGCTTGTCCACAGCGGAGCGAGCGTCACCACTAGCTAGCGTTCTGTCGTACTGAGCAATGGAGAGAAGCGTAAGAGCGATAAGTTCTCCGAGCTGCTTGGCAGCCAGACGCACACTTTTCCAATTTTTATCGTTGGGCTCAGCCTGATAGGCCCAAATGCTGGGTAAGAGTTGTTGGGAGCTTCCATCGAGTACTCCCTCTATGTCACTTAGCATGATTTTTAGGTTACGCTTCGCCAGCAAAGACCGATCGGGTCTTGCAATGTTGCAGATCACAAAAGGTGAACGGTTTTCCCCCAACGAAGTCACCGCCACCGAACAGTCGTCGGGGGCTTTGCCGCTCAGCTTAGCGCGCTGGAGATCCTCGGCTTCATCGACTAGCACGTTGACGAGCCGGTCAATCTCTTTCGGATCGGCGTTCGGTGCGACTGCTAGTTCGAGTAGGCGATCTCGAGCATTTATCTTGCTGGCAGTCGTCGGGGAGGTGCCGACGATTTCCTGAGTTTGGCCATCTTCGCCTTTAACTGTCACCCATCGGGGTCCAAAAGTGTGCACGGCAGAATACATTATTGTCGCTTGGGCCGGATCGACGCCATTGGCCATCATTGCATCATAGAACATCCGGTGAGTTTGTTCCCAAGGGCGACTTCGCACGTCGCAATAGTAATCATGCACCACAGAAGCCTCGCGGTACTTCCCGGTGAAGGGGCCACCAATGATGCTCCAAAGGGCTGGTGGTATGGAGGCGCCGTCGACTTCCGCGCCTGTTGGAACTGACCAGATCTCTCCAGATTTGCTGATGAAGGAGAATGGAGAGAGCAGCGAAACAACACGTTCTTTGCCAGGGACAGACTGGTAGGCGAGGGTTCCGCTGAACCGGCCTGCTGCCTCTGCTTGCCAAGCTTGAGTCACAAACGCATGTACCGCAAGCAAGGCTACTGCAAATCTCGGTGGGCTAAATCTGGCATGACACTGCGGCAAGACTAACTCTCCATCTCCATGCTCAAACACAACCACGTTTCCTGCTGGTTGGGTTGGGTGGTCGCTGGATGCAGCTCCTAACCTCAAGTTTGGAGCGCGACTTCCTCCAGCCAGCATCTGCTCTGTAAAAGGATCTGATCGTGTTTAGTAATAGGAATACGAGTGGCTATCCCCAGTGGGTGTTGCCCCCTTTTCCGCATTTGCGCCAGTGCAGACGTACGTAGCTGATTTCCTTATGAGCGCCGCTCAGCCGTGGGCCGCTTTCCTCTAAATGCGGACCTCAACCGCAGCTTTTGCGATGTCCGTTGAAGGATATGCGGTCCATTACCTACTGTAGATGGGAAAAAGAGATCTCGCCCTGTTCCGACGGAGACGGAAGACCAAACTCCAAAACCCTAATGTCCTTCACCGCGGGCTCAATGTGAGGCGCCGCTCAGACAGGAAAACTAGGGAGCAGCAGATGAAACGCTTCTTGATCGTAATGGGGGCTCTGGCAGTCCTCTTCTTCACCATCGCCGGTGGTGCCCTTGGCTATGTCGGGTACCATGCTTACACAACAGCGGACGAGAACAAGAAAGCCGCTGTCAACGCTGTTCGGATACTCTCAGAGGATTGGGTTCCTCACGGCAAGCAGGACGTTCTGGCGGCCGGCTTGGTACAGAGCGCACAAACACCCAGCGGTAAGGCAGCTCTTCTTCATATGGCACGGCTAGGGAAGCTGGTCGATGTCAGGAAGGTCTCGCAAACCGGCTACCACATGAGCACGGATGAGGGCACGAGAGCCACGATCGAGTTTGAGGCTAAATTCACTCATGGTGAAAGCAAAGTCAGAGTGACGCTTAAGAAGGTCGGCGACGTTATGAAGATGTATGGGGTCAACACCTCTGAGATCAAATTCCATCGAAGCAAAAAGATCGCGAACACCTAGTTGCGGTGATGGTTCTGCGGGAGAGCGCACCAGCGACCTTCAGATCCTCGAAGAAGGCGTTAGACAGCTCATGCATGTTCCGCCTCACATCCGAAAGCGGACATCCAAACGTCGGGCCCTGCGCATCACGCCAATGTCCGCTATGTCCACAAAGCGGACATTCAGCGGAGTAAGAGAGCCGGAATGTCCGGGTGTGACCTGAAGCTGCCATGAGCCCTGAAGTCAATGCGCAGCAAATCCCGAAACTGCGGAGACGACGGCTCCATCAATTCCATTGAAACCATGGTGGGATCGGGGCTTACAGAAACGGCCTTTCGACTTCCCGCCGGTTAACCATCTGACGCTCGCCTTGCCCTTTGACCAGGCAATAAATGGATCAACACCAGCCGGCCGTGTTTTCTTGCACTGGTCGTTGCGGTGGTGAATGACCAGTGTCGGGGGCAATCGAGATGGCGAGCCGAGAATGCTGATGACATTGTCTGTGTCTCCGGAAGCGTTTGATAGGAAGCCGGCTGTAAGCACGAGGCGCGCAGGTCGCGCCCCCGCCGCAATGCCGTGGGCCGCGCGTAGTGTACCTCGGCTCGTGCCGACCAGCGTCACCGGACCGAACTTCCGCATCATCTTAACCGCTGCCGCGACGTTGACGTTACCTTCCGGTACCAATACCGCGAAGCCACGCGCCGCATAGGCGGCACGTGTGCGCACAAGCTGATTGCGCTGCTTTTTGATGGTGCCATTGCTTCTGACCCCGATCCGACCGTTGCCGCCCGCCATGAGAATGATCGCACCGCGCGGCTTATCCGGCGTCAGCAGGGCAGCCATGGTACCTTCGACCGTGACACCGGTGGCTTTGATCCCGGCAGCGTTAGCCGGATCCAAGGCCGCCAGCATGGTCAGCAGTGCTGTCGCTATCCGCGTCATGCGACTCTCCCCGGAGAAGACAAGATCTTTTCGAAACAAAATAACCTAGGCGAGTTTGGCAGGAGAAATTGCCAACCGTCGGAGCATCGTGGATCCATTGACGGCTTGTCGGCAAGTGGCCCTTCTCGGACATTCATGAGATTATTCTCTCACGTCCGCTTTTTGATCAAAGCGAACCTGGCAGCCATCTGATGATTGCAGCTCATTTATGTTCCGCTCCGCCTTCAAAAGCGGACATCCCACAGGCGGCCTCGGCGCACATAGCAAACGTCCCAGTGTCGACGCGGAGCACTCATAGATCTGTTACTCTAGATTGGCGGCTTCGGAGTACCCGGCAGTGGGTTGCGCAAATTCTGCAACACATGTGAAGACGACATCGACCACAACAGGGGCGAATTTCGATGAAAGCGCCGATGAAATATCAGCGCGGCATTGGTCTGTCTCGCGCACTGTCACGTCGGCACGATCGTCACCGAGCACAACGTGGGCGAGCACGTATGTCGTTCGCCCTGGTCGTAGTGCTCGCACTAAGATGTCGGCAGGGGCCAGGTCTCCGGTCGCCCTCCTTATGGCAGCATCAATCTCCTTTACCTTTACGTGGGCCGCTGATCGTTGCAATAGTGCGTTGAGCCCGACTCGCACCATGCGGATTGGTACGTAAGCCGTGATCGCTACGATAAGAATGACGAGAATGGGGTCAACCAACCTAGCTGCTGCGTGGAGGTTGGCCCGCTGCAGCAAAAAAGCTGCGACGAACGCCAACAGCATACCTGCGGTAATCGCGGCGTTGACGGCCCAGTTGTCGACGTCTCCCCTGACGAGCGGACTTCTCAGGCGCGCCTCTGCACGCCACAGGAAGACCAGGACGCTTAGGCAGACTAAGGACCCAATTCCTGCATAGGCCATAGCGGGACCGGTGGATACGGTCTGCCCTCCTTGGCTCAGACTGAGGCCGGCATCCGCGACTGCTAGGAGCCCAACGCCGATGATCAACAATCCCTTCACCATGTTTATGAGCGGCTCGAACTGTACGTAGCCAAAGGGATAACGTTCGTCGTCAGGACGCTCCAGAAGCCTTGCGATACGTAACGTAAGAAGCGCTGTCCCGAAAAAGCAGAGGTTGAATGCGCCGTCGAGTAGTATGGCGCCGGAGCCTGTAAAGAGCCCGGCAACGAGCGCGACGATCCCCAAGGCGAGGGCAACTACAGTCGAGACGACGAGTGCTCTACGTTCGGTCTGCATAAATCTATCCTCATGCCACCTATGGCAAGTTTCATGTAAAGCGGTCCGCCGAAAAAAGCAGCAAGCTGGGGGTCCGCTTATTGATCAAAGCGGACATGGCGGCGTTCAAGGAACCGCCAGCGATCTCAATGTGACCAGCCACGCAGCCATCGCCATCAAATAAAAAACCCGCAGCCTCGGTGCGGGAACACCTGCTGCGGGCATGAGCAGAACATCGAGAAGAGTCTTCGCGTGACAGTCATAGACTCTCGCCCATCACACCTGGATTCGGTTAATATCAAGTTGATTATATCTGGGCGAGCACAACGCTACATACGGCGTTGGGTCAGGAACTGCTCTTCCTTATCCTTTGACCGCAGTATCAGTGCTGCAGTCAGAAGCTGCCTGGCCTGTCCGGTGTGTCGATGCCGTCCTGACTCAGGTCGGCGGCATAGATAATCAATTGCGAGACAAGCCCAAATGATTGTGAGAATGGAGATCTGACATGTGTTCTAGGGTGCAATGGACTGCGGAAGGACAACCCGTCATCGTTGGGCGGAACATGGACTGGACCGAAAGGATGGGCTCAAAACTCTGGGCCATGCCAAAAGGAATCAAGCGCAGTGGTCTGACCGATGAAAACCCGCTCACCTGGACCTCGAAATACGGCAGCGTGGCGACGAGCATTTGGGACTGCGCAACCTGTGACGGCCTGAACGAGGCCGGTCTGTACGTCAATGTTCTGTATCTTGCCGAGGCACAGTATGGGGACCGTGACCCTTCTCTTGCAGGCCTTTCGATCGCGCTTTGGGCGCAATTCTTTCTCGACACCTGCGCGACCGTGGCAGCAGTGGTAGAGGCTGCCAAACAACTGCAGGTCCAACCGGTGGAACTGGTGCACAAGGGCGTGTCGGTGGATGCGCCCATGCACATGTCCGTTTCCGATGCGAGCAACGACTCAGCGATCATCGAGATTCTCAACGGCAGGCCTCACATCCATCACGGCTCACAATATACGACCATGACCAACTCACCGCCCTATGACGAACAGCTTGTGCTGCTCAAGCAGTATGAGGGACTGGGGGGCAAGAAGCCGATCCCGGGCACAATGGAGGCAGAAGACCGCTTTGCGCGGGGTGCATTTTACCTCACCAAACTTCCCAAACAGCCACCAACCTACCAGGCTGCAGTTGCCGGCGTTCTCAGCGTAATCCGCAACATGGCAACGCCGCTTGGCGCCAATGATCCGACGCGGCCGAACATTTCGGCGACGCTTTGGCGTTCGATCGGCGACTGCACAAACAAGCGCTATTACTTCGAGTTCACCGATATGCCCAACGTGGTCTGGATCGATCTCGACAATTTGGACCTCAGTGATGGCGCCCCGATCCGGGCCTACGACTTTGCCAGGGATCTTGAGGCTTCCGGCGAAGTGTCGGGACGTTTCCAGCCCTCTGAAGCGCTGGATTTTCTGAAGGCGAGTGGCGTCGTGACCTGGAAACCGGCGGCATAGTCTAAGACCTTGCAGCCCGCGCTTGACGGCAGCTTTGTTCGCAGTGCTGCCGTTGCTGCAAAGGGCAGCGAATGTCGGCTCCGGATCAACAGTCGACCTCGACATGCGCTACCTCAACGAAGGCAGCATCCAGCTGCTGGAGCTTGCGTTAGTGCTGGGCTTTTCAAAGCACGCCAGTTTCACATCTGCCTTCAAATGATGGCCCGACCTTGGGTGCGGACACGAGTGTTTCGCGCTGTCATCCCTTGTGGCAAACTGACTAAACGGCCAAAGGAAAGAGCGTTGGTGCCCGCCAATTCAGGCGCGGCTCACGGGAGTCCGCTTATTGATCAAAGCGGACATAGCCGGCCCCTGACGACGCTATTCCGCGCCGAGCGCCTAACAGGAGGTACAAGAGGTGAAGCGTAGAGATTTTATCAAAGCGGTGCCCGCAGCCGCGCTAGCGCCCGCAGCTCTTACGGCAAATTCTGAAGAAGCTGTATCCCAAGAGGCTCAAGTAGGAATAGCGCCCGCTCAAAGGGGCGCTCACCACCTTCTAACGAAACGGCCGACCCCGAATGGCGCCCCGAATTTCGTTCAGCATTGGCGCGAAACCGACATGGACGGCATTGGGCCAGACGGCAAGCCGGATCCCGGTTTCAAGTCTACCCGCACCGGTTCAGCGCCCACGAAAACCTCCTACGACCCGTCCGAACCGGCCCATGAGATGGAGTTGACCCCAGAGGAGAAGGACATCCTCGACGGCAAGCAGGGTGAAGCTAAGGCGAAGGTGCTGCAGACCATTAAGCGCCACGGCGAGCTTTTCGGTGCGACGAAGCTCGTGGACCTCGGTGCCAACCCGCATACATCGATGTTCATCGGCAGCGCGTTCATGGGCCCATTTCTCAAGATCTTCTCGCAGTGTGCAGACGAGGGCCTGAAGTCATACGCCCCCTACACAATCAATCCACGTCCAGTTGACCTGTACAATGTCCAGACGACGCAGGACATGGAGCTCATGATGTTCGAGGGACTGCCGCTGCAGGCCGAGGTCGACCATCTTCATGTCCGGCTTGGCGGGGCTTCGCGCAACAAGCACAGCTGCATGTGTTATCTCCCCGAGGTGGGCAACAGGCCAGAGAAGGGCACCAATGTGTGCTGGGGTGAATCCTCGGCCATCAACGCCATCAACTCTATGTTTGGTGTGCGCACCAACCGCAATGCGGCCGGCATGGAGATGTTGTGTGCCTTAGTCGGCAAGGCCCCTTATTTCGGTCTCATGACGGATGAGGGGCGCAAGGCCAAATGGCTGGTGGAGGTGAAGACCTCCAGCGAGCCGGATTGGGGGACGCTGGGCGGTGCCATCGGCGAGAAATGCGTCGAGGACGTTCCCTACATCACCGGCATTGCGCAGTACCTAAACGGCGAGATCACGGAGGAGAACCTCCATAAGGTCAAGGCGATGGGAGCGGCAACTGCGTCGAGCGGCGCAGTCGGTCTCTACCACGTCGAGGATCTGACGCCAGAAGCGAAGGAGTTAGGTCGCGACCTGTTGGTCGAGGACTATCAGACCTACACGATCGATGATGCGGAACTGAAGCGTGTGTTCGACTCGTATCCGAACGTCTGGCCTAAGGATGTCAAAAAACCGACTGCGGCGCATATTGGATGTCCGCACAACACTTATAAAGAACTGGATATCTGGAGCAACGCCATTCACAAGGCGATGAAGGACGCTCGTAAGGACAAGGTCGCGGTGCAGACCGTCATGTACTGCTCAACAGTCGTTCGCGACCATTTCTTCCTCGATAATCCAAAACTTGTGCGGGACCTATACGCCATGGACGTCAGGTTCTCCAATACCTGCACCGTCTGTTTCGCGGGCATGAAAGGCTATTCGGACGGCAACTTCGCGGTTACCAATTCGAACAAGACCCGAAAATACAGCAACTCCCGGTACCTACCCGAGATGGAGGACATGCTCCACGTCATCGTGACGGGTGAGATGCCGGCCTAGGCCGTCATTCTCAGTGACGTGCGCCCATAACATCCTGATGCAACACGAAGACTACTTGGAGTAAACCCATGGCCAAGCGGACGTTTCAAGGTCGGCCCGTCGTTCCTGGCGCGATCCAGGGCGAGGCGACCGTCTCAAAACAACCACTCAACCCCACTGCGAGCTATGTCGACAACATCTGGGGTGGCAACACGGAAGCCGCGCCTTGCACGGATGCGGACAACGAGGACCTCTATCAGAAGGACCTCGCCGGGATCATCCTATGCACGCCGCAGACAATCGGCTCGAGCATGGGGGGCGGCGCCTTCATGCTGGTGGCGGAGCTCGACCTAGCGCCCAAGGCGATTCTCTTTTCCAATCACATCGATGCCGTCGGTGCGGCAGGCATTCTCATGGCAGATATCTGGCAGGAAAAGCCAATTGTTTGCGTCGACCTACTCGGCGACGAGTTCCTCGAAGCCGTGAAGACCGGCGATCCGATCTCCGTGAAGGAAGACGGAACCGTCGAGGTCGGCTGACACCAGCCTCGCGCGGCCCAACCGGGAGCCCCGAAGATGGACAGACGATACTTCGCTAAAGCGGTGGCAAGCGCCGGAGCCATGCTAGCGACAGGCAAGGCGTTCGCCGGGCCGGCGACATCGAACCTGCGCAGTAACTTTGCCTTCGACAAGGGCGACACGCCCGTGATCCTTGAGGTTGCGATCAACGGATCGGCCACGAAGAAGGTGAAACCAAACGCCCCCGAGACGCCAGCGGAAATTGCAGAGCAGTCGATCCAGTGCCTGGATGCTGGTGCTACGATCGTCCACGCTCACACAAACCAGCCGATGAAGGATCCCGTCGCGGCTGCTCAGGTCTACATCGACGCATTCAAGCCGGTTCGAGAGAAGCACCCCACCGCGATCCTCTACCCGACGGCCAATTTCGATCCTTCGGTGTACCACAAGAGCCGAACCAGCTGGGTTTCAGAGATCCAGAGCGGACACTATCGCCCACTGGCCGAGTCTGGAGCCGCCAACATGGTGTTGTTCGACACCGGGGTCGTCCCGATCGCGGTTCGCAACGACAAGGCAGGCACAAACCGTCATCAATCAATGGCTCCGTCAGTATAATCGCATCCGCCCGCACCATGCCCTCGGCATGCGCCCACCAGCGCCTGAACCGATATTAGAGAAACGAAGTTTTGGTGGTGCAGCCCAAGGGGGCTAGACATTGTGGCTAGTCTAGATCAATGCAAATTAGCCAAGCGTGCGCAGTCTTAGCTTTTGATGATGCAATTCAAACGGCAAAGTAAGTGATGACTAGGGACGAACGAGATTATGATTCCAGCTCAGCGCGGCCACCGCCAGAGGACGGGAGTGTTCGGCTATCGCGGGGCGCCGACGAATATCCTTGGGTACGGTCCTATCCGAAGGACGTTCCCGCAACTGTTGATATTGAGCGATATCCAAATGTTGTTTCGATCCTGGAGGAGAGCTTCCAGCGATACCAAGATGAGATCGCGTACTCCTGTATGGGGCAAGACCTATCTTTCCAAGATTTGGACTCGGAATCACGTTCTCTGGCTGCCTACCTCCAGAAGATTGGGCTGGCCCCGGGTGATCGTGTGGCGGTACTGCTGCCAAACATCTTGCAATCGCCTATGACGGTCAACGCGGTTCTGCGTGCGGGCTTAGTCGTTGTAAACGTGAACCCGTTATACACACCGCGGGAGCTTAAGCTGCAGCTTAGTGACAGCGGCGCAAAAGCAATTGTCATCCTGAATACGGCTGCCGCTCGTCTTCAAGAAATCTTGCACGAGACAGATGTTGAGCACGTTATCGTCACTGGACTTGGCGACATGCATAAAGGCATGCGAGGCGCCGCAATTAACACCTACGTACGTTATGTCAAAAAGCTTGTTCCTCGGTTTCATTTGCCGCACGCGGTCAACTTCACACGCGCGCTTTCGGAGGGGCGAAAGTCGCAGTTCGAAGCCCCTGGAATTGAACCAAAAGATCTAGCGGTCTTACAATATACGGGCGGCACGACCGGCACCCCCAAGGGGGTAATGCTGCTTCATAGCAACTTAGTTGGCGCGATGCTTTCGTGTGAGGCTTGGCTGGAGCCCGTGCTTCGAAACAACCCGATTAGTGGGCAAATGACGACGGTGTGCGCATTGCCCCTGTACCACGTCTTTTCATTCGTCAACGCAAGCTTGATTGGAGCGTGCAAAGGGGGGCGGTCCCTGCTGATACCTGATGCTAGAAACACGTCTCTTATGATCAGGGCTTTGAAAGGGCGGCGATTGCATAGCTTCGCAGGGGTTAACACGCTGTTCAACGCCCTTCTTGAGCATCCGGAATTTGCTAGCCTGGATTTCAGCGAACTTAGGGTCACACTTGGTGGTGGAATGGAGGTGTCCCGCACGACCGCACAACGTTGGTTCGAAGTAACAGGTTGCCCGATTGCAGAAGGATATGGATTGACTGAAACGACATCCGGCATCTGCTGTAATCGGTTGGACCTTGAGACGTTTAGTGGACATCTGGGCGTACCCATGCCGGGTGCCGAGATTCGGATCTTAGACACTCAAGGCCAACAAACGCCGGTCGGAGTGCCCGGAGAGATCTCCATACGCGGGGTTACGGTCATGAAGGGTTATTGGGAACAGCCGGAAGCCACCCGTGCAGTCATAACCGATGATGGATGTTTGCGATCAGGCGATCTTGGGAGCATGGACGAAGATGGCTTCGTTACGTTCCTGGGACGTCAGAAGGACGTTATCGTTGTTTCAGGCTTCTTGGTTTACCCGAGAGAGATCGAAGAGATGGTTTCGGAGATCGATGGTGTCATCGCATGTGCCGCCATCCGTGCTCCGGATCGCAGGACGGGAGAAGCGGTCTGGCTGTTTGTGGTTGCCGACAATGTCAGTGCAAGTGAAATCGGGCAAAAATGTCAGCAAACGTTGGCAGCTTACAAGCAGCCAGCTCAGATTGAATTTGTTGAATCCTTGCCCATGACTGGTCCCGGCAAGATCGATCGGGTTTCGTTGCGCAGCATCGCCGCGCGGACCTGACGGCACTGCACTTGCCGGCGAATTATCCCACGGCCGTTAAGTCCGCTTGTTGATCATAGCGGACATAGGCGCGCGCTATTCTCACTACTATCTACGGACTGCCCAACAAACCGGTCCTGCTCTCAACGCCCTGACACGGCTCCTCGAAGCAATCGGCGTTCGCTTGCCGGCTACTAGCTTTACAATGCTCAACTTGTCCAACCGCGATATAGGCTTGAACGGCCGGATTCAACCGTGCTCATGAAGTTGAACCTGATCGCAAGCTGCCGCTGGCGATGTCTCGCGACATTGACGCCGGCAACGTCAAGTGGCGCAGTCTCGGTAGCGTCAACCGGTTAGCTGACGAAGGCGGGCTTGTTGATCTTCGCGAGTACTCCAAACCGCGGCGCGACTTCGAAGGCTGCAAAGAACAGATTGCTAAGCGGCATATCTCGAAGAAGGCGCCAGCCAACTGGTATCGGACGATTGACCGGATTTATCCGGCTGTTGTCAGACAGCCCAAACTTCTGATCCCGGACATCAAGGGCAGTGCCCATATTGTCCACGAGGGGGGGCAACGCTGACTTGCGTCGCAAGGCCTGCCCGTAGAGAATAGACCCGATCAATCGAGAACTGGAAGCATGGTATGGCGGCAAATCGGGAAATTGGGCAGACGGGGCTCCGGGTTCCATCACTTTGCTTTGGCTCAACGGGCCTGGGCAGCATGGCAGAGATCTATGGATACGAGGTCGATGAGGATCGTGCACTCGATACGTTACGTGCGATCCTCGCACAACCCGATGGCTTTCTCGACACCGCCCGAAACTATGCGATGGGGCGCAGTGAGGAACGCATCGGAAAGGTTGTGCGCGAACTCGGCGGATGGCCGGAGGGCAAGGTGCTGTCGACGAAGCTCGACATGGACATGAAAAGTCGCACATTTGACGCACATCAGGCCCGAAGGTCATTCGAGGAGAGCCTTGAGGTACTTGGTGTCGAGCGCGTGGACATTCTCCACCTGCACGACCTGGAATACGCAGCTGACCTGGCGGAAGTGACCCGCAAGGGCGGCGCAGTGGACGAGTTGTTCCGGATCAAAGACGAGGGCCTTGCGACTGCCGTCGGGCTCGCCGCCCGGACGAATTGACGTGATGATGCCCATCCTGCGCGACAGGGACTTCGACGTGGTACTCACTCATAATCGGCATACGGTTGTGAACAGGAACGCGGCGCCACTGATCGAACTTGCCAGGTCGAAAGGCATCTCGGTTCTCAATGCGGCCCCATATGCGGGGGGCGTTCTGGCAAAGGGAAGCTCGCTCCATCGCTGGTATGCGTACAAGGAGGCAGATGAGCAAACGCTCGCGCCGGTGCGCGCGTTTGAGGAAATCTGTGCCCGCCATGATGTGCCCCCGGGTGCTGTAGCGCTGCAATTCTCGATGCGCGACCCTGATATTGCCTCCACGGTCTGTGGGGTGACTTGGCCTCAGCGGGTGAGACAGACACTGGAATGGGCCGATTGGCATATCCCCAAGGTGGTCTGGGATGAGCTTGCCAAGCTTGAGCGTTCAGATGCGGATCCCGAAGCTACAAGGGCCTAAGGTCCACGCTAGGAAACCGTCTAAATAGAGAACACGACGGCCCTCCTCGTTGCGCTCATGTTCGTGACCATAGTCACGATGGGCTTCGGCAAGCTGCTGACATTTCTGGCGGAGCCGCTTCTGCGTTCACAGGTCGCTCTACCAGAGACAGCAGACGAGCTGTGCGTTGTTGCTCGCAATGCAGGAGCGCGGAACGATGATGTTTATCTGGGGGCCCGTGCAACAGAGGCTGAAATCAAATCTCTAAGCGAGACGGGAAAGCTCAAAAGCTACAAGGTTCTCCATTTTGCCACACATGGTGCATTGGCCGGCGAACTCCAGGGCTCAGCTGAACCGGGGCTCATCTTATCTCCACCAGCAAAGGCGACGGCGAAGGATGATGGTTATCTTTTTGCCTCAGAAGTTGCCGGTCTCAAACTTAATGCCGATTGGGTGATCCTGTCGGCCTGCAATACGGCGGGCGGTGAGACAGAGAATGCTGAAGCGTTGTCGGGTCTGGCAAAGGCATTCTTCCATGCGGGGGCGCGCTCACTTCTGGTCTCGCACTGGTACGTGGATAGTTACGCAACAGTCGCGCTGATTACGAAGGCCTTCGATGCGCTGAAGCGTGATCCAAAGATCGGACGTGCCGAAGCCTTGCGGCAGGCTATGCTTTCGCTGATTACAGAGGGCGAGTATACGTGGCATCCCTCCAAATGGGCGCCGTTTGCAGTCGTAGGTTAAGGTGGAAGCTGACGGGTTTTCGCGAAACGAAACCATTCAGATCACGCGTGCGTTTCGGGAGCAGTGAGTGCCTGCCGCTGAACACGTGTCTTAGGGAAGCGTCGGAAGTGATCACGCCCAATCATTTCATTCGAAATTTCGATTGATCGAAACCTCTTGGAAAGGCCGCACCAAGATCCATTCGTTGAGCACTAGCGCTCTCAAGTACATTGTCCAACCTTGGCTGCGGCCATTTTGGAACGAGGAACTTTCATGAAGATGTACATCAAAAGTGTGTTTGTAGATGACCAAGCTAAGGCGCTTGCATTCTATCGAGACACGCTCGGCTTTGTTGTCAAAAATGACATCCCATTGGGTGAACACAGGTGGCTTACTCTTACGTCGCCCGAGGAACAGGACGGTGTGGAACTGCTCCTAGAGCCAAATCAACACCCAGCAGCACGCGCCTTTCAGGAAGCACTCGTTGCTGATGGCATCCCCTGCACCTCGTTCAGCGTTGACGACATCGCATCTGAACATCGACGGCTAGAAAACGCGAATGTCTCCTTCACTCAGCCTCCTTTGAAAGCTGGGGGCGTAACCATGGCGGTGTTTAATGATACCTGCGGTAACCTCATCCAATTGATCGAACTCGATTGAGCGATAACCTGGAGCGTGCATAAGGCAACGGTACTTGCAGTCTCCGGGCAGAGAAGCGAGCTTGGAGCTTGCCGACCTGGACGGAACCAACTGATCCACCCCCATTGAATTGGTCCACCTGCTAGTAAGTATCAGGAGGACACGATATGGCGAGCAAGCGACACAAACCCGAGGAGATCGTTTCCAAGTTGCGTCAGGTGGATGTGCTGCGCGGACAGGGACTGACGATTGCGGATGCGATCCGCCAGATTGGTGTGACCCAGCTGACGTATTACCGCTGGCGCAAGACGTATGGCGGCATGGGCAGCGACCAGGTCAGGGAGCTGAAGCAGCTTCAAAAAGAGAATGAACAGCTCAGGAAGGCGGTCGCCGATCTGACGTTGGACAAGTTGATCTTAAAAGAGGCTGCCAAGGGAAACTTCTGAGCCCTGCGCGCCGGAGACGCTGCATTGATCAGGTGCGCAGCAAGTTGGGTGTCTCCGAACGTCGAGCCTGCCGCGTGCTTGGCCAGCACCGCTCGACACAGCGTCATGCTCCCAAAGGGCGTGCCCATGAGGATCAGCTGGTTGCCGACATGATCGAACTTGCCCGGCAATATGGTCGATATGGCTATCGCCGTGTCGCGGCCCTTCTTCGTGACGCGGGCTGGCAGGTCAACGACAAGCGCGTAGAGCGGCTGTGGCGCCGAGAAGGGCTGAGGGTTCCAACTAAGCAACCGAAGAAGGGGCGTCTGTGGCTCAATGACGGGTCGTGTGTGAGACTGCGCGCATCGCATCGGAACCACGTCTGGTCTTACGATTTCGTGCATCACCGAACCGAGGATGGCCGTGCGTTTCGAACGCTCAACCTGATCGATGAGTTTACACGAGAGTGCTTGGCGATCCGTGTGAGGCGGAAGCTCAGCTCAATCGACGTGATCGACGTTCTAACCGATCAATTTATGCTACGCGGCGTGCCATCCTAAATCCGCTCTGACAACGGTCCCGAGTTCATTGCTGAAGCGGTTCGAAAATGGATCAGCGCCGTTGGCGCCAGCACTGCCTATATTGAACCCGGCAGCCCGTGGGAGAACGGCTATGTTGAGAGCTTCAATGCCCGCCTAAGAGATGAGCTGCTCAACGGAGACATCTTCTACTCGCTCAAGGAGGCACAGATCATAATTGAAAACGGGCGTCGACATTACAATCAGATACGACCGCATTCGTCACTGGGATACCGACCACCAGCCCCGGAAACGATGATCACGTTGTCACCGAGGCCGTCAATGAACTAACATTCAAACCGGACCAGTCAGTGGGGGCAGGTCAGTCGATCTGGTGATCGGCGATCCGGCCAAGAGCATTTGCCAGCAAGGCCAGCCCGGAGCAGATCGCTTGACGCTGGCCGGAATGGTTCTCGATCACTTGGTTGGGTCACGCACTGCTCTACCGGATCAGCGCAGTCCGCTTCGGTAAAGCATCACGTCCCGTGAAAACATCGCACCTATGCGCATAAATTCCTGCGTGGCTACCCACCCTGCAATCCGGACTACGGCAGGCGCGGAGATACCGCCGGGATAAAGCTCCGGCTTGGTCTCGACCGCTCGTGAGCCGCATGCGCTACACTTCATCCGGCTCCCCACCTCTGGCACGGGAAACTCCGGCGGCAATGGGATCGTCGCCGGTTCAACATCACGCTCGCGACAGCACTCGCGGCAGTAGCACCACAGAAGTTCTCTCGCCATGTCAAAGGCCCAATGCTCAATTGGATAGAGCATCAGCCTTTAAAGCAGAGGGTCGCAGGTTCGAGACCTGCCGGGGTCGCCAGCTGCGGGCATATGCACGTCGCGCGCTAGATCAAGCCAGCGTTGCTGCCATCTGCGCATTGACAAAGCCGGGTTAACTATACCCACAACGTCACGTGGCCATTCACCTCCGGGGATTCTTAGATCCACCTTGCCAATGATCCCGGGCCAGATAAACGGAGGCGCCTCTCCATGAACAGAAGAGACTTCGTCAAAGCGATGCCGGCAGCAGCTCCGGGGGCTGCCGTCGTCATTGGGGGCGATGCTCCTAACAGGTATTTTACTCGCGAAAATGGGGGGCACTATTGATGACTGAGTACACAACGAGCCTGACACTGTCTGTTCTTGTCGGGGCTGTTGTTCTTGCCATGAGTGGACTGCCCGTGACCGCTCAACAACCGCCTGGGCAAGTAACTCCGTCGCAAAACTCCAGGACTCCCCAAATCGACGCTGTCCTGGTCGACACCGACAACCAACCCCCTGAGCTGTTCCTCATCGTAGGCAGTGGCTTCAAGCCCAAATCAGACTTTGATCCAAAGGTCACCCTTCGCGGCACAACACTCTCCCTGGTGGGCCCGACAAGCGATACGCAAATCATTGCGAGCTGTGTCGTCATCAATGAAGACGACCAAGAGGAAAATGTCTGCGCGGATGGGGACTATCTGCTCATCGTCAAACCAGCCTTGGGGGCGAATGCTGAAGTCGGCGGCATCGACGTCGCCTACAACCTGACTATAGGAGCGGCCGGACCTGAGGGTCCGCAAGGACCAGAAGGGCCTCAAGGAATTCAAGGTGAGCGTGGCCCTGAAGGCCCCCCGGGACCCGCGAATGGGCCTCCGGGTCCCGAAGGCCCGCAGGGAGTTGAAGGGGCTCAGGGCCCGCAGGGTCTTCAAGGTCTAGAAGGCTCCATCGGACCTAAAGGGCCGCAAGGACCTCAGGGTCCGCAGGGGATACCAGGACCCGACGGCCAAGTTGGACCTCAAGGCCCAAGCGGCTTGCAGGGTGTCGCAGGCCCACAAGGACCGGTTGGGCCGCGAGGGCCGGAGGGACCACAGGGAGCGCCTGGCTCGGGCCTCACGAATAAAGGCGACTGGGAGCCAAACCCGGATCCCGCCTACACCGCGAACGATTACGTATTTGATCGATCGACAAATGATCCGAATGTCCTAAGTATGTGGATCTTCGAGGGCTCCGGCAGTGCCCCACTGACACTCCGACCATACCTGTCGGACCAATGGGTTGAATTCAGTGCACCCCCGGGACCCGAAGGCCCTGCGGGGCAAGATGGTGAGCCTGGACCAGAAGGACCTCAGGGACCTGAGGGTCTTCAGGGATTGGCAGGTGAGCCTGGGCCGCAAGGTCCTCAGGGACCTATGGGGCTGCAGGGCCCGCCCGGCCCACCAGGGCCAACTGGGCCGCAAGGCGTACAGGGACTGCAAGGACCTCAAGGTCCGCAAGGCATACCGGGGCCGCAAGGCGCTCCGGGTAGTATTGGAAATATTGTCCTAGTCAGCCGTGCTCCCAGGCTGTCATTAGAACCTGGGGAAACAAAGGGTGTTGAGGTGCGTTGTCCTGCGGGCGCGAGAGTTATAGGTGGTGGCGGTGGAGTGGAAGTGGAATTCTCTATTCCGGCTAATTTACGGCCAGGCCTCGTACTGCAATATCAGTTTGCCAGGGAAATAGACCAAAGTTGGACGGTATTTGTAGTCAATCAAAATTCTATTAGAGTTAATAATGTCAAGACGGTTGCGCAAGCAATTTGCGTGAGTGGTTCATAATTCTGACCCCACGTAAAAAAACAATCGGGTCGGGGGTGAGAAAGGCGGCAAGCCAACTTCTCCGGAAGCGATCTTGCCTCCAGCATCTGAACTGACCTACGCTCCGCTCCGGCCAGCCCAGATGCTGGCCAATGGCGGCCGGATTCTAACTTAGGTACTGGCACCGTGATTGGGGGCAGGCCAGGTAAACTTGTTGCTCTACGCCGCGCCAACGCAAAGCATGCGCTTGCCTCTAGCACAGAACACTTGCTGAGCATCGCTAGGGCATACTTAGCAAACCTAAGAAGCCTGGCCGGTTACTCAGCGGAAGCCTGTGTTGCATTCATAGCTAGAGGCGAGACTAGTCCGACAGCTTTCTCGCTCTTCCCGAAACCAGGTTACGGGGATGCCATTGAACAGCATCTTGCGACAGTCTTCCGCGCTGCTGGCTAAGCTACTGCCGCTGACGGTTGCCGATGAGAAAGCATCTGAGGTGCCGCAAGTAATGACGATAAACTTCATCGGTATGGAGCCGGTGCAGTTTGGCGACGCCGAAGCAAAGAGGCTCGCCAACGGCACCAATCGGCTGGTTCAAGAATAGATGCAAGTGATAGGTCACTTGATGAGCGGTTGGTGCTCACTGCAACGACAGTCGCTAATCATTCCGCAATTGGTTTCTCGGCGCACGTTGCTGGTACAAACTCGTGAGCATCGTAAAAGTGTTCGGGATCATCTGCGGATATGAAATATTTTGATCCTTCACTATCGACGAGAACCTGCCCGAACATAAGTTGCCCGTCGGTTGTGCGGACCGACCAAAAGTCTTTTTGAAAGCCAGGTCTAAATACGGAGTTTAGTGCTTCCGGGTTGCAAAACTTGGAAAAATGAGCGTGCCGTGCGGCGCTGCTTGATTGAAGTTTGCCCATTGGTCCTCCGGTCCCCCTCGCTAACAGAGCTCCGTTGACAGCAAAATGGCCTGGACCCTGCTGCCGCCTCGTTTTGGTCTGCTGAAGAACTTACGTCCTGCAACACCTGCCACCGCCGAAATTCCGGTGACGGTATGAAGCTGCCCAGCAAAGTGTCAACGACGGCCCGCCGGTTATTCCCGTCATCATCAGCAGGAGAACTGCTGCGCTTACGGGTCGATGCACAGAGAACACACCTAAAGATTACGGCCAGTGAAAAGAAGGTTGTATGGGCGAGCATAGGAGGCGCCGGTCACTGCTCCCGAAACGCACGCGTGATCTGAATGGTTTCGTTTCGCGAAAACCCGTCAGCTTCCACCTTCACCTACGACTGCAAACGGCGCCCATTTGGAGAGATGCCACGTATTCTCGCCCTCTGTAATCAGCGAAAGCATAGCCTGCCGCAAGGCTTCGGCACGTCCAATCTTTGGATCACGCTTCAGCGCATCGAAGGCCTTTGTGATCAGTGCGACTGTCGCATAGCTATCGACATACCAGAGTGAGACAAGCAGTGAGCGCGCCCCCGCATAGAAGAATGCCTTTGCAAGGCCTGACAACGCCTCAGCATTCTTGGTTTCACCGCCTGGCGTATTGCAGGCCGATAGGATCACCCAATCGGAGTCAAGCTTGAGACCGGCAACTTCTGGAGCAAAAAGATAATCGTCATCCTTAGCCGTCGCAGCGTGATTAATCACCAGATACGCCCCGACACTGAGTTCAACTGACCAACAAAACCACTTATCGGATGATCGATTGCAGCTTATACTGTCGAAACGCAGCTAGGTGGGTGGCGCCCCGACACGGAGGCACGGGACAATGAAGACCTTAATGGTCACAACCGTCTTCACCGTCGTCGTCGCCACGGCGCTCCAAGCCGAGGGCACCGCTATAGGGTACCCAACGTACGAGGCCGCACTTGAGGCATTAAAGAAAAGAAATGACACGAAGGTCACAGTCAAGCTTGGATGGACCATCGTCAAACAGCGCGGCGAGAATAACTTTTTAGTTCTCTGGTCCTTTACGCCGAAAGGTCATTACGCCCATCCGGCAGCGGTTAAGCGGACGGTCGAGCGAGACTCATCGGGCAATGTTTATATCCAAATGGCTGCCATCTGCGGTGCCGCCAAGAGCAGCTGCGATAAGCTGATGCAGCAGTTCCGGCAGCTCAATCAAAACATCAAGAACGACCTAAAGAAGAAATGATCCCCTCTTCGCCGTAGAACCCGGCCCGAGAGATCAAGTTACACCATTAGACATCGCTGTCGATTGTTCTGGCGTTGAGCGAGGAGGCAACACGCGCACGTCTACGTAGTGCGCAATCATGTTGACGAGCGGCTACTTTCAGAGAACTAGGCGAACTCGCAACACTGTCCTCGACCCGCATCATTCACACAACAGCTTGTATGTCTGTATTGACCATGTGACAGGGAACACAAGATGTCCCCCAGGGAACAGACATGATGTTCCGCACGGAACTTAATCGAGAGCAGACTGATCCCCGCTCGGAGAGACAGATGTTGCGATTTAGTTCTTTTCTTGTCTTGCTAGTCATATCAGCTTCGTCGGCGTTAGCTGATCGCTACGATGTTTATTTGTATCATGATAGCAATAATGCCCTGCCGTGGAATTTCGAAGTGGCGGTTGGCAGACCACAGCCTACGCCTGGACCCGTTGCAAATCAGATTGGGTGGCGGCAACTAACGGCCCCCCGTGGCCCAAATCAGCTCACACTCGACCCAGGCGATACGTTTAGAGATTGCCTCGATTGCCCCGAGATGATTGTCGTCCCGGCAGGCTCTTTCATGATGGGCATGTCGGCCAATGAGAAGGAAGAAGACGAGGCAGACGACTATGGCCCGCAGCGCAAGGTGACGATCGCTCAGCCATTCGCGGTGGGCAGATACGAGGTCACATTCCAGGAGTGGGACGCCTGCGCTGCCGACGGCGGCTGCGAGCCTCAGACGCAAGACCAGGGCTGGGGACGCGGAAGGCGTCCGGTGTTTAAGGTCCGATGGAAGGACGCCAAAGCATATGTTGCATGGCTCTCAAAGAAGACGGGCATGCAATACCGGTTGCTCTCCGAGGCCGAATGGGAATATGCAGCGCGTGCTGGCACGAGGACCCGCTTCCCGTGGGGGAACACCATCACAAATGCCCAGGCTAATTATACGGGTACTTTTACTTACAGCTACGACGGAAAAGTAAAATTCAGTGGTTTCCGGGGCGCGAAAAAAATTCAAACCCTCGAAGTGGGATCGTTTTCCCCCAATGCGTTCGGACTTTATGATATGCATGGCAATGCGTCGGAGTGGGTTGAGGATTGCTATCGCTACACATACGCTGAATTTCCTCAAACGCCCTTAGACGGCTCACCTAGGGTTTGGGCGTGTAATCAACATGTCGTGCGTGGCGGTTCCTTTAAGCATGGTTTTCCGGGTCCGCTACGTTCGGCGAGTCGAACCAGCGAGTCCGAAGGGGAACTCGATAATGAATACGGTTATGTTGGTTTGCGTGTAGCAAGGACGCTTACTTTGCATGTGGCAAGGACGCCTAAGTCACCATCGTCTACCACTGTCAGATAATACCAAGATCCTCCATTAGCGTATCAAACGGTCTCCGCTTTATATCGTCTAGTTTCGGCCATAGTGGACATTGAGTTGTGGATGTCTACATCTTACGCAGCCAAGTCCTCGAACTTCGCCAACACGGTCATCCTGCCAGGGTTGTTGTCGCTCATTGCAAGCCGCACTAAGTCATTCAATATTGATTGGCAGGTGAACGGAAATCGCCAATGACACCGCTTACAAGTAAGCAGGAAGCCTTTGCCCGCGCATACGTTGAACTTGGCAATGCTCGGCAGGCCTATGAGCGGGCCGGGTATTCGCAGAACAACTCACTGCGGAGCCAGCAGAAGGAAGCGCACAAGCTGCTGCACAACCCCAAGGTCGCACCCAGGATACGTGAGCTGCAAGCCAAGGCTAGGCGGCGTGCGGAGGCCAAACACGGGGTTAACGTCGACACCCTGTCGGACATGTACATGGAGATTTACGAGAGCAGCGAAACGCGAAATGCGGGCAGGATCCAGGCGATCATAGGCCTGGCAAAGCTGCACGGCTTTATTTGATTGTCCAGCGTTTGAAGTGACGCTATGCCGGTTTGACCGTTGGCGGTATCGCCCCGTGCGCGCTTTATCCTCTCAAACTGGAGTCGCCTGATGTCACCAACTGAAATGGCTCTTGTGACAAAGATCTTAGCCGGCGCTGGCGTTGTCTTCGTTATAGCTTACGTCGGGAACCTGATCTCTTTCTCCGGCAGGTTCGTCAATGCTCTCGTCACGGCCGTAGTTTTTGCTGTTGTTTACGGCGGTCTCTACTTCCTCGTCGACCGGTCAATGCTACCGCCCGAGCTCCAGGCGATCAGCCAGGAAACGTACTTCAGGATGATCGCAATCTCTGCCGGCCTCGTGTTTGTGCTCGATCTCGTTGCGAACGTGTTCTCGTTTTCGAACAGGCTCATGAACGCTTTGGTGACGGCGGCCTTATTTGCCGTGCTTTTTGGCTATCTGAGCTACGCGACGCTGGCCAATTAGAGTTCCCAACCGCGCTTTTCAGACATTGCCGCCCGCAATCTTCGAGCCGTTGCGAAATTCTTTCTGGTGGAAGACAGGTGGAAGATGAGTTTTCATCTGACGGAAGATGAAATCGTCTAATTTATTGAAATCATTGGTGCCCCCGGAGAGACTTGAACTCCCGACCCCCTGATTACAAAATATATGCTACTGCGACTCATAGGGGTTCAAGACGATTCGCGCAGACCGCTACTCTTATGAAAACATTTGTTTTTCTTCTCAAAGGGACTCATAGCAAATCATGACAGCGCAGGCCATTTGGTACCTATTTGGTACCTAGGAACCCTGCAGGTTGCCCGTTTCCACCCCCACTATAGAGGGCGCCGATAATGTTCAGCTGGTTTTGCAATCTGGACGTTCGCAAGGCTTGACCAAAAACCTGCGACGCTGCGTCAGACCAAGAAACCGTCGGGCTCAACATACATGCTCGGCAGCAGGCCATCTTGGTTGATGTTGGGTAGACCGTTTTCGTCAACAGCAGGGACGGTACCATCACCGTCGATGTCGCCCACGGCAACAGCATGGCTAGTGGGCTCTGGTCCTGTCACACTAATTGGCGTAAACGTACCCGTTCCATCATTGATCCAAACTTCGTTATCCTCTGGCCCATACATAGTCGCATAAGCATCAAGATCGCGGTCCCCATCAAAATCGCCAAGGGCAACGCCAAGTCCGTTCCAAGCAATTGAGGTATGAGTTTCGACACTAAACCCTAACCACTCTCCGGCTGCATTACTACCGTTGTTAAGCAAGACGAAATCAGGTTGGCCATCATTTTGAACAATGGCATCAAAATACTTGTCGTTGTCAAGGTCGCCAATGGCGATCTGCCAGCTATAACCTTCACTACCAGCTATCGGACTTATATTGAAATTTCCTAGACCATCATTAATCCAGACTTCATTCGCTGAATCGGGTTGAGCGTTAGTTACAATGGCATCAAGGTCGCCATCTCTGTCTAGGTCCGCAACAGCGACATCTATGCTTGCCGGATCGGTCCCGGCATCGATTGTTTCAACTTCAAACCCCCGCCATTCTCCGCTCTCGTTGAAACCTTTATTATACAGCACTTGATTGTCCGCATTCGCGTTCGTGACAATGCCGTCAAGGTGACCATCCCCATCAAAATCGCCAAGGGCAACACCTTGACTACGCCCGCTAGTGTCGCCAACAGTTTCGACGCTAAATCCCAACCATTCCCCGGTAGTCTCATTGACGCCGTCGTTAATCCAGACCTCATGTTGAGGAATCTGGGAATTGCTAATCAATGCATCGAGATCATTATCGCCGTCGAGGTCGCCAAGCGCGACTCCCCAGCTGGTTACAAAGGTACCCTCTACAGACTTGAAGCTGTAGCCCAGCCATTCCCCCGAGGTCTCGTCAACGCCAGCGTTGAGCAGGACAAAGCCCCCGGGGTCTGTAGGCACCACAGCATCGAGTGTACCGTCTCCGTCAAGGTCACCTAGGGCGACCTCACGCCACGCGCCTTCCAATCCCGGAACCGTACCCAGATTAAACCCCAACCATTCCCCACTCGTCTCGTCGGCACCATTGTTGAGATGGAGTTGATCGCCATTCGCTCCAAGAGTTGCGAAGACATCGATATCAGGGTTATCGTCGACACCATTTATAGTCACCGTCACAGTCTGGTTTGCCGTCCCGTCGTAAGAGACTGCTGTGAACGAATCCGTCAGCGTATCGCCCGTATCAAGGTCTTGTATTGCGTCTTGCTTATTGTCGGCCTCGTAGCTCCACACGCCAGTAGCACCTAGTGTGAACGTGCCATAGTCGGAGGCGCTCACTTGCGGTACAAAAGTAGACTGATCCGCATCTTCATCTCGGATAGTTAGAACGCCGCCTGTCATCAAGGTTGTTGGATCATCGTCCTCCGTCACGTTTCCCGTCGTGTCCCCACCAATGATCGGCACATCATTGACACCATTGATGGCGACTGTGACGGTGGCTGTATCCGTAAAGAGCGTATCAGAGATGGTGTAATTGAAAGTGAGGGTGTCATCCTCGTCTGCAGCGAGTTCGTTGAAAGCTGTCTGGGCATCGAAAGAAAGGGTTCCATCGGCATCCACGGTTAGCTCGGCCACGCGGCCATTATCGGAGGTAACTAAGAAAATTCCATCGCCGCTCGTTGTTTCACCATTGACCTCCGTGACCGTGAGAAGATCAGCGTTCGGATCGCTATCCGGTGTTGCCCCACCTATGCCTAAAATCAGATTGCCGTTTAGGAAATCATCTTCGAGAATCTCGAAACTGTCGTTCGTCGCAATCGGCGCTTGGCCCGCAGGCTGAGCACTTCCCTGACCCTTGCCGAGGCCCAAAGCTTTTCCATTCTCACCGGCTTTCCCTGGCATGACGCGCTCCCATTCTTTTTACTTCTTGGTCCGAGCGGCCTTGGCTCGAACAGGATGTTTCCAGAACGAGAAATGCTAGTTTCATCAATGCGTTTGCACATTGAGAATAGTCAAAGAGTCGTGGGGCGAAACGACACAGCAGTCGCGAAGATCAAGATCGCATTTAAGGCACAGACGACGTTAGAGATCGCGTGATCTCCATCTCAAAGCCAATGGCGATCCGTAAAACGTTTATCGGGTTTGACCACCCAGATGTCGGCACATCGATCAACAACTTCGCGGTGCGGTATGAGGGTGTTCCTGTCCGTCTTCAGCGTCTTTGAGACAGGGTGAGATTGCTTCGGAGAGTGGATCTGAATCACCTGCTGCGTTGACCTAAGCGGCTTGCTTTAAGTGTCGCAAGCGCAGCGTTTCGAATGTCTTTCGATTGATCTTTTCTCTTTCCAGAAGGATGGTTTGGGCGCGCTTGAAGCAGACATCGGCGGCTGTGGTGCGAGAAGGTTTGCAGCTCCAAGCCGGCTGATTGATGGGTCTCTTGCGTCGGAGGTTTATGTCCGGTCAATGCCCACCGGCTAATTAAGATATACGTGCTAGAGCAAATCATTGGGCATCATGACGACTCACGCAGGCCGCTCTGCAGATCAATGCGACCAGCATCATCGCGCGTTGAGGTAAAGATGCAGAAGTGTGCGGTAGCGCACAGACAAGACGATGCGGATCTTCTCTTCCGAACTATAGCGCTTGCGGGTCTGGCGGCGGATCTCACGGACATGTTGCTCGGCCGAAGGTTGCGGCCCGGATTTTGATCTCATCTTCGCTCCATAATGGCTACGATGATCTCAAAACCCACTCTTCCCGATTCGCCTCAAGATGTCTTGTGAATGATGACGGGGAACAGTCGATCGTATGGCTAGGCCGATCGGGGCCGCACGTGATTGTACTGTCCGAGCCACTGATTGATAGCGATCTGTGCCTGCCGGCTGGTTGCGAACCGCTTGGCGTCGAGGACCTCGCGACGCCGGGTGCCGTCTGGTGATTTTTTCCCTTAGGCTCAGGGAACAGTATTAATCTTGAAGGCGGCTGCAAGTCCCATATTATCCTTTCCCAACTCAATAGTTTTACCACCTCGGACGTCCAAAATATCCTTAATTTCGACGTATACTTTCTCCAACTGATAAAACGGCACTTTAGGGAACAGATGATGAATGCCATGATAGTTTTGATAGAACCAGATCCAAGTTACCAAGCGGCCTAGCCATCGTGGTAAGTGGGCCACCCCATAATTTGTTGTGTCAACATATCGACCCACGCGGCTCGGCTCCGGATGCACGAGATTGTTAAATACAAGGCCTAAGATGAGGTAGGTCATAAATGACCCCAGAATCAACAACGTAGCCATTGTAGAAAAGTCTGCAAGCAGCGCAAAGGCAAGTCGTGTTGCGGCAATTCCCACCGTTTCCGCGATAAAAGCGAAACGGTTTCCGTGAGATTCGGTGGCCCAGCGTTCTCTCAGGTAAAAGGCATACTGAACGAAAGCCCCAACAGCTGCGCCCGCAAAAACATTGCGTCCGTGGAATGACCCGAAGTCTGGGTCGAAACCCGCTTCATTGGTTTTGGTATGATGAGCTAGGTGTCCCTCTCGGTGAGCCACGTAAGGAACACCTAGAAGATTACCATGAATGATACCAATGAACCAATTTAACCAGCGAAGGCTCCCTTTGCGCCCAGAGATGGAGCGATGGACGGCTTCGTGGAAAGGTACGTACAGAGCAATTCCAATCGGCCCCAATAACAGTGCCCCAACAACAGCCGGAAGCATGCCCATCCCCACCGCGTAGACGATGACAAGATAGGCACCCACACCGCCAATCGATAGTATGAGGGTTGGCCACTGGAATTTACCCATATACTGTCGCGCAACTTCTAAGGCGCGGTGGTCTATCTTTGAAAACTCATGCTGGTTGCTTATCATTATCATAATCAGCTCCGACCTCATTATCCGCAACGACCAAACGCCTTCACACTTTGATCTGATGTTTGCTGCTTCTTCTCGGGCGAGACTCTCTATTGTTGGGCAAGCCAGTTACTTCGACCTATACGGTCATCTTGGCGAAGCGCCCAACATGTCGTAGCTGCACCGAGCGTATCAATTAAACCGATAATGAGAATGCCGGGCTTGAACCAGCCAAACATGACAAAAACAATCAGTGTAATTAAAACTACGGGACGCAGGACCACTGTTGCTAAGAAAAAAGAATGTACTTCATTGAGCCCACACACCACGTAATAGATTCCAAGCCAAATAGCTACCGCTCCCGTGAAGCGAGCCCAACTATCCGCCGGCCGATCTATTTGAAGAACATCCGCGATAAAGTCAGGCGCAAGTAATCCCAAAACACCTAAGGCAATTGCATAAACTCCGAAATAGAAAATACTTTGCGCTGCTTTACTCATGCTCTTTCCCATCGTGCCTAGCGTGAGGCCTAAAAACAAAAGAGGGCAGCACGCTGCATTTCCGCTTTTGAAGGTTTCCGGACTCAGGATACCAGCGCCATTTCTGGTCGGTTGATCCTGTACTCGCATTGACGAATGTCGTACGGGTCCGCCATTGCTACTACGACTTGGCGATCACCCCGGACGTTCAATCGCGCGTGCCCCCAACGCTTGTTATTAAGAAGCAATACATCGTTGCGCCGCCAGCGGAAGATGATCGCATGCTTCCAGGCCGCGCGCTGAATTTCTTCGCTTTCTGCGCGGCTGAATGGCGTGCCGTCGCCCCAAGAAGCGTAAAGGAACCGGCGACCTTCCCTGGTCTCCCAGTGAACGATATTTTCGAGTGCGAACCGAAAAAGCGGACTATAACGTTCCTGAAAATGCCAGAAATTGTAAGCAAATGAGGCGCCATTGAACATCGTGATGCTGAGCAGCTTTTCACCGGAGTGAGGGTCTCGTAGGACCGCCGGCAAATTCAACTCAGTAACCAAGGTTCCATCTTTCTCCCAGTTAAAACTCATACCCTCAGCCCTTAAATATTCTTCTACGACGGCAGGATCTGAGGTATCGAACACGGTGCTCCAAGTCTGACGGAAGTTGATTAGCGATTTCTGTCCGTAAATTCGGCGAGTATAACGGACTCCAAGGGCTTCCAGCTTTTGACGCAGCGGTACGCTGAGTTCTTCGTAGACACGCGCGCAGTCAAAGATTGGCGTTTCTCCATCCCGGGCGGCCTCCTTGCGGCAGAGAAATGCAATTAATCCTGGGCGCCGCTGCTGGTAACAGAACTCCGTATGAAATCCAATGATGAATGGTTTAGGCGCTTCGGTAGACACAAACACCTTATTGGCAAGTCTTGGCCGTGGGGAAGCTCCGCCGAAGTTACTTTCCATTAGATTGAACCCTAGGCCCGACAGAAATTTCTCGAACCGCCCGTTGTCTCCAATGTCAAAACCTCGAAGCACAAGGGCGCCGTGAACGTCGAGATGATCCCGCAAGACATCTTTCTGCGCATAAAGTGATTCGACAGGAGGCACAGCCTGTCGCGCCATTCCAAGAGATTCAGGCTTAAGCATCACCCGCGTCGATGACGCTGCGGTTTCATTTGTGATGTCTCGACTATCGATTGGAAGAAGAGAAAAGTGGACTTTTTTCATATTATCTTAATCCTTTTCGCAAAGTCCGAAACAAAGGTAGCCGAGGGGTTTGCCAATTGGATACCCCGAGGAGTCCAAAAGTTGGCGACTTATAATTTCTGGAGGCTCAAGGGCTTCAACCAGCGTTAGCTGACAGGAATCGGCAAAGCTGCGTAAATCGCTCGTAGTAATTCCAAACTTGAAAGGCTCATTGTTTCGCTTCAGCCAGTTAGCCATCTCTCGACTGCCGTAACTGCTGAAATCTCCATCGAGGAACGACGGTAGGGAGTAGTCAAACACAATTTGGCTACCCGGAGCGCATTGTGCACAAAGCGTCAATAGGTGACGTACGCAATTGTCGTCAACATAATAACTAACACCCTCCAGGATGAAGAGTGTCTTTTTAGTAAAATCGAATCCATGCGCCGCAAGTGCCTCATTGACTTTGCATTCGGCGAAGTCACTCGTTACGCGGATGGCCTCGTCGGCAAGACCTGTCTGACGCAAGATCTCTTGCTTGCGCTGTTGCGCACCAGGCAGGTCTACCTCGTAGACGGGGCGGCCACGGAGCTGGTCCCGGAAGCGGTATGCCCGGCTATCATAGCCCGCACCAAGGACCGCGAATTGCTGGAACTCCGACTCGAGCGCACGGAGGAATACTTGGTCGAAGTAATTTGTTCGAGCGAGAAAGTAACAATATCCGCCGGGCACCAAAGCCTCACACGCCGGACGCAAGATCGCATTCGGCAGCGCAAGTAACATACGGTGGGGCAGGCCGACAAAATAACGAGCTACATCATCTGGATTGCGCACCTTACTATCCCGCGCACCGGTTGCTGCCGCCCGTAGGAATGCCACGCCTTCGGCAGATCTAACAGCTGGTTTACTGACCTGCGTTTTCATATTTATTGTCCTTTTAGATGGCTCTTCTGATTTTGGGGCGATTGTTGAGCGCCGATTGACTGCCCCTTTTTTGAATCTCGCGCTGTTACGCTGGTGACATGCCAGACATTGCGAAGAGCACTTGTTTAACAACCGAGTTCTTGCCTCGCGCAGACACACAGCTGTTCCGTTACTAGGAGCGGGCGCCGACTGTGCCGGCTCTCGGGCTGGGACCAAAACGCTAGCGCTTTCCGTGTTACTGCGCGCGCATGCGCTTTTTTTTTTGCGCGTACCGACCAACGGCGGCGCTAGCCATTAACATCTCATTTACATTGTCGCAAAACGCGCTTCACGTTGCTCGATCACCATAACTATTGAGCGCTCATCTGAAAATTACGGTGTTTCGCCGGGAACAGGCCGGATGTTGCGGTGAGCAGTTGAAAAAAGCAATTTTACCTGGCGCATACTCACCATTGTTCCGTTGGTGACAGCGGGCAGCGGCTCTTCGAGAATAGTTAACGAAAATTCGATTGCAGAAATTGGAAATAAAAAAGGACCTGAACATGAAAACGGAAAAGCTCGACATTGGATGTAGCATCCACGGAATTGATGCCAAGTTGGCATCGAATTCAGAGATCGAGACCCTTAAAGATCTGCTTTACAAAAATCGTCTCATCGTCTTAAAAGACCAATCTCTTGACGAGCAAGAGTACTGCAATCTAGCGCGCCGCTTTGGCTATCCCGTTCCTTATCTTCAGGAAAACTATCACCATCCGGACTTTCCCCTGATCTTTGTCTCATCCAACGTGAAAGTGGACGGCAAGAAAATCGGAGTGGCCCGTACCGGCGGCTATTGGCATTCCGACACTTCCTTCGAAGCCGAGCCAAAGTTCATCACGATGCTGATGCCAAAGGTTTTGCCGAAAGCCGTAGCGCGCAGCACCCAGTTTATCGACATGGCGGAGGTGTACGCAGCCCTGCCGCAATCGACTAAAGACCGCCTCATCGGAACTCAGTTCCTCCACAGCGGTCGTATGCGCTACAAGTTGCGAGCTGAAGATGTCGGCCTCGACATCTTTGAGATACTTAGCATGATTGATCAGGCGGCTCCGCCAGTGACGCACCCCGGCGTGATCGAGCATCCTTATACGCGGGAAAAGGTGATCTATGGAAGCCGCGGCTTCACCCTCGACATCGAAAACAGGCCATACGAAGAGGCGAACGCCTTAATCAACGAGATCTTCGACTTCGCCGAAAGCGACCGTTTCATTCGCGAAGTTCAATGGTCGATGGGAGACATCATCGTCTGGGATAATCGTTTCCTCCAGCACTGCTCCGGGCGCAATCCGGGGCCGGAAGAGGAAACTATGATGTACCGTATTACACTCCAGGACGGGATGCCGCTCTGCGCAAGTCAGACGGAACCCCAATCCGCGGCTGCCTAAAAATCTACCCCGAAATTCGAATTCAACTCTCGAAAGGTGCTGAAATGCGCGCATGTCCCGCAACAATACGATCCCAAGATAAAGACCCAGCTTTGAAAAGATGCAATGTCGCTACTTGCCAGCAAAGATGCAGGCACTTCAAAGCCGATGTTTTTGAAACTTCTTCCTTCCCTACCGCGGAGCCGCTCAGGCTGCCGCTCGCCATTAAAAAGCAGTTTATTGGGGAAATTCTAGGGCCTTATAAGCCGCATGCTCAGTATCTCAAGTCAGCTGAAATCACTCATTTCCAGGCTCGGAACTCTGCCGAGCGAAATAGTAATGAGACAGGACTGATTAAAGGAAGGGGTCGCTTCTCAATCCCCTACAGCTGCTATATTGACGACACAGGCCATTTCAACGCCGTCGAATTCAACTTATGCTATAATCAATTAGCTTACGTTCTCTTTGGCAAGTGTCTTGACGCCAACATCTTCAAGAATTTGCGAGTAGAGGGGGCGAACGTCTCCTTCGTGGACTTCAAACGACATCAGCTCGCCTCCATGTTCATCGCCAGCATCGAAAGCCGCTACTACAAAATGCTCAAGAGCGATGACTTCACAGGCGAGCTCACGATTAACCGCATCTCGGCGTCGAGAGGCGCCTACTTTTGCTTCACCTCGATCGCCTTTGCGGACAACGAAGGGGTGAAGGCTAAGGGGTCGGTTAAGCTCGTATTCGCTCCGCCCAAGGCGTGAGCGGGTCTTGATGGCGGTGCTGCCTCATTGGCTAATTAGCCTGAAAATTGAGCGTGCTGCCGCAGCAGCTCCGGGTCCATTGTTGCGCCCTCGCTCTGCTACCACAAGGCACTGCTTCCGTCGGCGGCCGAATTGTATTTCAAAAGCGGATTTTTAAGTCACTACAGGGCGAGTCGCAGGTTGCGGACAAGATGCTCTCTAAAGGGCGCATTAGTCTCCCGCAACGTCCAGAACCAATGAAATGCAGAGCCGAATTGGCAACGCGAGAGTGGGTCTTGCAATGAAGAATGTCACAGCGAGCACACGAAGAAAATTCCAGGCGTCCAAGTTGCTCAAATCGACTGCGCCTATTTTAGCGGGGTTGACTTTCGTCGGGCTCATGAGCGCCGGCATTGTGGCACTGCATCTCAGAGATAGCGCGAGCGCTACGCTTGATGTGAGCATACCTGTGTCGGTTCGAACCGGCATAATCTCTCTAGCAGGTGGCTATACTGTAACCGAGCACTTCGCCGGTCGGCTGGAGCCGGCTCGACAGACGACGCTCGCCTTTGAGCGTGGTGGGACAGTGACGGAGGTGCTGTTCGAAGAAGGCGATCGCATCGAGGCCGGTGCCGTAGTTGCCCGGCTGGACAGCACGCTACTCAAAGGCCGCCTGGACCAACTCGAAGTCCAAGCTAAGGAGCTTCAGAATCGTTTCGGCCGAAGGGACGCCCTATCAAAGCGAACCGCTTCAGTAGTGAGCATCGCCACTGAGATCACCTCGGTCGACATCGAGCTACAAAAATCTGTGATAGTTGCGCCCTTCGCTGGCGTAGTAGCAGCGCGAGCCGTCGACGAAGGTACCTTTGTGAGCCCCGGCATGCCGGTACTGCAACTGCTCGAGGTCGATGCGCGGCAAGCGCGCATCGGAGTATCTGTCGAGGCGGCCGCAGCACTCTCGCTCGGCAAGGCCTACAGCATGAGCGCTGGCGGCCGAATCTTTCAGGGGCGCTTGATCTCCAAGCGGCCTGACCTCCAGACTGGCAGTAGAACGGTCACGGCGGTGTTTGAGGCCAGCGGGGCCGAGGCAGTGCCATTTGGCGAGATCGTCGAGTTATTGTTGGCACGGCGTGTGGCCGCCCCAGGGACTTGGTTGCCAGTGACGGCGCTCTGCGAGGGCCGCAAAGGGCTATGGTCGGTAATGACTGTAAAGCAGCAGAACGGCGTGTCGGTGATCGAGCGTGAGGCCGTCGAGCTGGTGTACCTAGAAAACAATCGGGTCTTCGTGAAAGGCGACCTTACTCCGGGTACCCGTGTCGTGCTTGAAGGGACTAACCGCGTGATCCCGGGACAGCATGTGGCGCTCGCGTCGGTGGGATCATCACAATGAGCACATTGTTCTTTCGAAACAAGCGCATCCTAGCATTGACGCTGCTAATGATTCTGGCGGCCGGTTTCTCAGCTCTTACTACCATTGGGCGCCAGGAAGACCCGAGCATCACAAACATATTCGCAAACATCATAACTCAATACCCAGGCGCCGACCCGGCTCGGGTCGAGGCACTGGTGACAGAGAAGATCGAAGCAGAGCTGCGGGAGATTACCGAGATCGACAAGATGACCAGCGTCTCACGAACTGGCATCTCGGTAATCCGCGTAGAACTATCACAATTCATCTCCAACGAGGAGATCGAGCAGACATGGTCTGAGATCCGAGATGCAGTGGCCGATGCTGCCCGCAGCTTCCCAGCGGGTGTTCCAGAGCCAGAGTTCGACAATGACCGCGCCGGCGCCTACACGACCATTAGCGCTATCATGCCGCGTGGTCCAAAAGGCGCAAATCCAGCTATCGTGCAGCGCTACGCTAAAGTCCTTCAAGAGCGGCTCAGGGGACTAAAGGGCACCAAACTGGTCCGCTTATTCGGTGCTCAGCACGAGGAAATCCTAGTTGAGATTGATCCGCGCAAGCTGGCATCTTTGGGTTTGACGGCAGAACGGGTTGCCAACGCTATTGCCCGGGCCGATGCCAAGGTGCGCGCAGGCCAAATCCGAAGCGCACGGTCGGACCTACTTATCGAGGTTTTGGGCGAGATTACCTCGCTCGAGCGCATCCGAAGGGTGCCACTCACCAGCGACGCAGGTGGAAGAATTGTGCGCGTGGCCGACGTGGCTCAACTGCGGCGCAGCGTCCGCAGCCCTCAGTCGAGCTTAGCCTACGCCGACGGCACCCCCGCGGTCCTTGTTGCCGCACAAATGGAAGACCAGCTGCAGGTCGACGCCTGGACGGCCCGGGTCAAAGACACGATTGCCAGCTTCGAGGCTGAGCTACCAAAAGGTCTTGAGCATCGACTGTTATTCGACCAGAGCCTATATACCGCCGAGAGGCTGGCCAGTGTGGCCTTTAATCTGTTGGTCGGCATCGTTATTGTCACCGCAGTTCTACTTGTGACTCTTGGCTGGGGCGCTGCAGCGGTGGTCGCCTCGATCTTGCCGCTCGCCAGTCTGATTTCGATCGCCGGCCTGCTGGCCCTCGGCATACCTATCCATCAAATGTCCGTCACAGGCCTAATCGTGGCCCTCGGCCTGTTGGTAGACGCAGCCATCGTCATGACTGATGAGATCCGCAAGCGCCTCGAAGCGGGTCACGCGCCCGTCGCTGCCGTTGGCGCTTCAGCTCAGCGGCTAACTGTTCCGCTAACGGCCTCTACAGTCACTACCGCGCTTGCTTTTATGCCGATGGCCTTGCTGCCTGGCCCTGCAGGTGACTTCGTGGGAGCGGTGGCCGTCGCCGTAATAATGATGCTGATCGCCTCCTTGGCGTTGGCATTAACCGTTGCTCCAGCGCTAGCGGGCCTGTTGCTCGCAAGACCGGAACGTGGTCGTGTTCATAACTGTTTGGCGTCTGGAATTCGATCTCAGTATCTGGCCAATACCTTCGGCAGATTGCTTGACCTGTCGCTGGCGTTCCCGCGTATCGCTATTCTGGGTGCGCTCGTGCTTCCCGTCATCGGCTTTGGCTCCTTCCCAACCTTGAAGGCGCAGTTCTTCCCTGGCGTCGACCGCAACCAGTTCTACGTCCAAGTCAAGCTGCCAGACGGAGCTTCGATCGCTGAGACTAACCGGGCGGCGGCGCAGGCCAGCAAAGTTATCCGTGCGCATGGTGGCGTCCGGCATGTGCATTGGGTGATCGGCGAGAGCGCACCCGCCTTCTACTACAATATGATTATGGACCAAGACGGCCAGGCAAGCTTTGCAGAGGCTCTGATCACAACCGCCTCACCCAAGGTAACTGAAGCGCTTTTGCCGGAGCTGCAGCGCGCCCTTAACGCAAGTCTGCCACAAGCGCAGGTCACCGTGCGCGGCTTGGTACAGGGACCGCCAGTCAATGCACCTGTCGAGATCCGGCTGGTGGGTCCTGATCTCGTGGTGCTACGAACGCTCGGGGAGCAAGTTCGTAAATTGATGCACTTGGTACCTGGCATTGTGCAGGCAAGGACTGAGCTATCGGGCGGGGCGCCAAAACTGGTGCTAGACCTGAACGAGGAAAAGGTGCGGCTCGCTGGGCTCAACCTCGGAGCCGTAGCGCGCCAGCTCGAGACCCGGTTGGAGGGAGCCACCGGAGGCTCGTTAATCGAGGCGAGCGAAGAGCTGCCGGTGCGGGTGCGCGTTGGGGCGGGTGGGAGAGATGTTATCGAGGCGCTGCGGCGGACCGATGTACTTGGGCCGGAAGCCGAACGCCGCGCCGCTAGAGGCGCCTACCCAGGAGTGCCGTTGACTGCGCTTGGGTCAATTCGGCTGGTTCCGGCTAAGACTCCGATTTTCCGGCGCAATGGGGAGCGAATAAACACGGTGCAGGGCTTCGTGCAGCGCAATGTCCTGCCCGAGGAAGCATTGAAGAATGTGCAGGCGCGCATTGCCGAGGCAGGTCTAATGCTGCCTCCGGGCTACCGGATCGAAGTTGGCGGCGATTCGGATGCCCGTGACGAGGTGTTGAGCAACCTGCTGTCCTCCATGGGCCCAATTGTGGCCCTCACGGTTATTGTCATAGTGCTGACCTTCAACTCTTTTCGCCTTTCGCTTTTAACTGCTGTCGTAGCGGTGCTTTCCCTAGGCCTGAGCCTTCTGGCGCTAGCGCTGTTTTGCTATCCTTTCGGGATCCCAGCGGTAATTGGTGTAATCGGCTCGATTGGCGTCTCGATCAACGCCGCCATCATCATTATGACCGCCCTTCAGCAAGATGAGTTGGCGCTAGCGGGCAACGCGCGACGCATCCGCGAGATTGTGCTCGCTCAAAGCCGACACATCGTTTCAACTACGGTTACCACCTTCGGCGGCTTTCTTCCTCTGATTTTGGCAGGTGGCAGCTTCTGGCCCCCCTTTGCGATGGCTATTGCGGGAGGCGTTCTGCTTTCGACGGTAGTCTCGTTCTTCTTTACACCACCAGCATTTTTACTTGTCGGCGGCGGCGGCCGAACTTATTCGAGAGGCGAGATTGCGGCTCTCGGGACGATGAATCCAACTCGAGCCTAACATTGTAAGGCAGGTCCAGCACTTGCTGCTCATGCTCCCGAATCTTGGCTAGCCTGCGCGATAAATCTTCCCAATACCCCATAAAATCCACTGGTATGATACAGGAGGATCATCAACAGAATTGGTGAAAGATTTGAGGAAGCTATGGGCAATTCGCCCTGGCTTGGCTGCATCCATGGCCTCTAACAGCTCCTGACCTCCCGGCAAGCTCGCAATATGCCTCCGTTCTTCCGCCCGCGACTCAAGCTCTTCCGATGTCGTGTGTCCGTCTTCAGGGTCTTTGAGACAGGGTGGGGTTCCCTCGGAGAGAGGTTCTGGATCACCTGTTGCGCTGATCTAAGCGGCTCGCTTTACGTGTTGCAAGCGGAGGCCGACCGACATCATTCGCCACTTCGGAGGTGGCTTCGATCGGTGCTGTGAACTCTTCCTTGTTTCACCTCGAGGTGATGAAGGTGCCACCCTGGTAAATCTCCGACGGGTCATCCGGATCGGCCGGCGGCTCGGCCGCAAGCACCTCTGCCGCATAATCCTCCGATCGATCCTTTGGCTTGTAACCAAGCCGGTAGGCATTCGAGTTGTCGTAGAACGTCCGGTCGTTGTTGGAGACGCCGTACACGATTTCGTAGCGTATGTCTGGGTGCTCCAGGCCGATGCGGCAGAGCTGCGCCATGTCGCGCTTGCTGATCCAGATCGACAACCGCCGCTTGTCCACCGGCTTATCCGCGACGTTGCCGATGCGCATCATGAACACGCCCAGGCCGTGCTTCTTCGCATACATCGCGCCGATCGCCTCGCCAAACGCCTTGGAAACGCCATAGCCGCCAGCCGGCATGCTAGTATCGGCGCCGTGAAGAGAACGGGCTAGTAACCAGGTCAAACTACTAAAGGAGCCGGCACGATGGGTCCGCTTCCCGAGAGTGCAGCCTCAGTTGCCGAAGAACGGCTCGGTCGTTGCTATGGCGGTGAATCGTGCGACTGGTCTCACTTCTACGAGCCCAAAACGCAGATGCTCAACTTTGCGACGCGTTATCAACTGGTCTACCCGGCATTCGGATATTTCATTGAAATCAAAAACGATCCGAGCCGCATGGATCGCATCCGGCCATTGCTGGACACAATCTATCGCGGCCTGCTCGAACGGCGATGCTGGATGTACTGGTATGCTGAATTAAATGAGACTACATGGCCGCTAGGGGAGCGAAACCTCACCTATGCGGGGAGGTTGGCGACGTTCACTGGCCTTTACATTGACGCTTTTGGTGAGCCCCCGGCTGATCAAATTGAACTAGACGGACATGCGACGACCTATAACGAATTGTCGCGCAGTCTCTGGGAGCAGATGACCGCCTCTCCAAGCTATGGGGTAACTTGCTACCATCACCAGACGATGCTGATGTGCAATGCACACATGCTGATAAACAATGTCCTGCATGATCGTTTGTTCGGCAGCAATTTCAGGTCAGCGAATGCGGCGTGGCTCGAGACAGTGGAACGTCACCTTTTACGGAGTGACCAGAACGGCCCGCTTTTTTATTTCGGCACGGAATCGGACAGCCCGGAGCCTATTGAAAAATACTGTTCGGTTGGAGCCGATTTCTGGTCGTTATTTTTGATGAGCAGTATTGTGCCTGAGCGCGTCAGTGAATGGTTCCAAAGTGCACGGCGTAATATTGCCCAAGAAGATGAGGGTGCGCATGTCCAGGTGGCTGACTGGGAGCCCGACATGGAATTCTCATCCGATGAATTAGCGTCGGCATGGGCCTTCTGCTTGGCGAAGGAGCTGGGCAAGTTGGACCTGGCTGCATCTCTACAAAGATACCTGGAACCGCGCGTACTGCAGGGGTCTGAACTGGACCCATATATTTCTGGTTTGTACCTTCTTGGTGACAAGCTGGAACCCGGCAGCTTTCAGAGGCTGATCCACGCTGGAAGCGTCAATTCTTCCGAGTCCAGGCCGTCGACATAAGCCAGGGCTTTCCCCTCGGCATTGTCAACGCGGCATCCGCCAGGAGTCTCAACGACGGTCCAGGGCGGCGGCATCCTTCTTGGCTTGGTCATGCGTTGGAACGTAAGCCGACAAAAAGTGCGCCGCCAGCTCGCGGGGGTGCAAAGCTGGCGGCCGATATATGCCGGTCGCGATGGGGGGTGGGGGTGCGTACCGGCCTACCGCGCTGGCATCGATAACGGGGGTCTATCGTGCGCGGTTGTGTAATTTTACCGTTCTGGAATGTTTGCTGGATTGATGAAGATCAATCGTATTTTTGTATCAACAAGCAGCGGCCAGATGGGAGCCGCGACAAAATGGTGCCGCCAGCACCCGGGTGTGAGCGTCTGAGTTTTCTGGCATAGGCCAAGCCAAACTTAAACGACCAGCGGCGGACCGTTTCATACGAGACATCGATGCCGCGTTGGGACAACATATCCTCGACATCGCGCAGGGTCAGAGGAAAGCGAAAGTACAGACATACCGCTTGCTGGATTACAGCGGCCGGGAAGCGATGCCGACGATACGAAGAACTGCTAATCGGACGTTGATAGCATACGGCATCAACTGAGCAGGTGCGTTACCGTGACAACACCATCGGCGATATGTTTAGTAGCTCTTAGCATTGGCCACCCACCACTCGTGCACGAAATCTCCCATGCTGAATAGTCAAGCCGCAAGCTCTCATCGGATTCGAATAATTGACATTGTGAGGGGGGTGGCTGTGCTTGGCATTTTCGCCATTAACATCCAAGAAATGGCCCTCCCCGAAGAACTCGCATTTTATTTCCAATTCATCGACAAAGAACAATATTTTAGCAATTTTGTCGGAACCACTTTAGAGATATTGTTTTACGGAAAAATGAGAGGGTTATTCGCTATACTATTTGGCGTGAGTTCAATGCTGATCATTCAAACACTTACAGACCCAGTAACAGGGTCAATAGATGCTCGTTATTATTTCCGACGCCTTATGTGGCTTGCCGCCTTTGGCTTGCTGAATTCGTATCTTTTTTTGTGGTGGGGCGATATATTATTTAAATACGCCCTATTGGGAGCGCTTCTGTTCCCACTCCGACTAGCCTCCACAAGATCGTTAGTCGTTCTGGCAATGGCCAGCCTTACAGTTTTGACGGCCCAACCCTATTTGAGATACAGTGAAATTGCAGCATTGAAAGAAAAGGTGGACGAGGTCGAGAGAAACGCGCAGCAAGGACAGGCAATCACTCCAGAGGCGGAGGAGATAAAAGCTCAATGGCAAGAGAGTCAGGGGGATTTGCAGCCAGACTACAGTTTAATTGATAGTGAGGTAAGAATAAAGACTGGTGAGTATTCTGCGCTATTCAAATACGTCGCCTGGAAAGCTTTTGAAGAGCAAACTACTATGTTCTACCAGGAAGATTTTTTCGATATTTTCTTGTATATGGTCATTGGGATAATATTGTTCCGACTTGATTTCTTCGGCAGGCGCTATGCACGCCAGCCTCTTCATTTGGCAATCGCATTGTTTGGCTTATCTCTAGGTTTTCTTGTTCACGCGTGGATTAATTGGGGCCTGCTGACAAATCGATTGGATCCGCTTAAATCTGAACATTATCAGATATTCTTTGATGTTGGTCGACTTCCGTTTGTAATAGGCTATCTAAGCCTGATCATATTCCTGTTTCACAATGAGCTGCTCAAATTTTCCGGCGGTTGCTTGGCGGCTGTTGGTCGAATGGCATTGTCCAATTACTTGCTCCAATCAGTCATTGGCGTCTTTCTCTTTTATGGAATCGGCCTTGGTCAATTCAACCAACTGACGCGATCTGAAATCGCCGTTATCATCGTTGTAGTGTGGACCTTTCAAATCACATTTAGCGTGATTTGGATGGCCGCGTTCTGCTACGGTCCGTTCGAGTGGCTTTGGCGTTCGTTGACCTACTCGAAGATTCAGCCGCTGCGAAAAGCCTAGATCGTTAGGTTTGGAGGCCGGAGGGCATTGTCACATTAAGCGAAATTCGCCCAATATGGACGATCGACCGGCAGGCTAACCCTCTGAAATCCCACGCGTCAAAATCAGCGGTCGTCGGCAAATTCCAGTCAATCAGACTTAATGTGACAACGCCCTTCGGCTCTTCCGGGACGTCTTTCTTGCCCGGATTCAAGGCTGTTTGCCCCATAGCTGGGGCCGCAATTGCGGCGGCAAGCGCACCGGCAAACACTGCTGTTGCCACATGCCCGTACATCGCTTTTCCTCCTGCAACCCTGAACCGAATGACCCCTGTGACCTAACGCGCATCAGAATGATTGCAGCTTGGTCGCGGCCTTGTGCAACGATATTGAGCTTGGCCAAAACGTGTCGTTGATCACTATCAAATGTGTTCCCCGTCAGCACTCATGGGACAGATTGAGGCGATTGCGGCGATCTACCGGAACCACCCCCTTTGAACAAACCATTCGCCGTCAGTTATAAGCGCTAGAGGGAGCTTCCGCCGCGGCCTACTTGGCCAGGTCTTATCCTCATCTCGGGCGCAGGTCGATAGGTCGGATCCGACCCTGATACGACCGTATTCTTAAAGATTTCGCCGTCCTTCATTATGAGACTGAGCTTGCTTTCATCCTCGATGATCTTGATGTCTTGCGTGGGATCATCGTCCCATAAGAGAATATCTGCGTAGGCTCCTTCCTCGACCACGCCTAGCGGACCCTCGCGATAGGGATTCCGAGCGGGGCCTGACATAGCGATGACTTTACTGGCATTGCCAGTGGCGTGCCGCAGAGCTTCCATCGGCGTAAATCCGAACAACTCCACCTCAATCGTGATGTTCTTCTTCGAGATTGGCCATTGTTCAGCGAACATGTCTGAACCGCTGATAATGAAAAGGCCGTGCTTCCTGGCCCATTTGACCATCTGGATGGTGCCGGTATGGACCTGCTTGGCCTTCCGGACCTGCTCCGGGGTGTACCACGGGATGTCTTCCGGCTTTGCGAACGAAACTCCGGCCATGTAGCCCTGGAGGGAGAGAGTGATATTCTCCTTGGCCATTCTCTTGACCGTGTCTTCGGAAATTAAGAAGCCATGTTCTATAACTTTAACACCAGCATCGATTGCTCGGTTGACAGCATCATCACGATAAGCGTGAGCGGCCACGTATGTCTTGTTGTCCTCGGCAATGGCGACTGCAGCCTTCATTTCTTCAAGAGTGTGGCTCACGACTTCGAGTGGGTCATATTCAGTTGAGACGCCGCCGCCCGGCATGACTTTCAAGAAGGCCGCGCCCTTGCGGAAATTCCAGCGCGCCGCTTTGATTACTTCGTCGACGCCGTCAACGATGTGAGCATTGCTCATTAGCACCGACTCGTTCTCACCACGGTTCTGGTTCCAGCCACCGATGTCGAAATGTCCGCCCGTCGGCGCGATCGGAGGGCCGGCCGAGTAAATCCGCGGCCCAGTGATCCAGCCCAAACGTACCCCTTTGGCTAATCCAAGCGAGTTTCCTGCGATGTCGCGCACCGTAGTTATGCCCTTCATGAGCAGGTGAGCATACATGTTCTGTGCTGCAATCGCTCCAACGGTGGCGAAGTCAAGGTTCTCGGCCGTGGAGAAAAGACCATCCGGACCACCCAGCATCAAGTGCTGGTGCATGTCGATCAGACCTGGCGTCAGCGTGCGCCCGCCGCCATCGATGACGGCCGCGTTGGCGTCGGTCTCAATGTCCCCCTTGGCAATTTTCTTGATGAGATTGCCTTCGACGAGGACACTCATGCCTTCGGCAACTGTGTCGCTCATGCCGTCAAAGATGTTGACGTTGGTGAACAGAATTTGAGGCTTGGGCTTCTCTTCTCGCGCTATGGCTGAGACTGGCCAATTCAGTGAGGCCACGAGCACGAGGGCGGCGGTCAGACCTACCGCCAATAAACTTCTCCTGATGATCATCGGTTAGAACGCTCCTGTACTAACTCCTACCCTCGGCTCGGCGAACGGATCGAACCGAGACGCACAGGTACCAGAAATTACGAATAAGAAGCCACCCACCAATATTCAATCGGGCAATCAATGGTCGTGTCGATAGATTGATCAATAAACAAAGGCCACCGGACCGAGGGAAAGATCCGGTGGCAGGGGCAGTATCGATCGCGACAATAATCGATGTGGCTCCTCAGCTTGGCGCTGACGGGGTTGATCAGCACGGGGGTCAGCTGATAATCCAGCGCTGCTCTTGAAGCCAAAACAATTTTACTGAGGTTGCAGATAAACCCGATTGATAATTCTCAAAGTGCCCCCCCGACTGGTCCGATTTGTCGCAGGAATAGAACTACGTTGCGGAGCGTTCTCCACCAACGCAGCTCAAGCATGTTCTGCCCTACCTCGGAAACTCGATTTGCTGGGCTAGTATGCGGCTCAGCACCCGGTTTGTTTCGCGTTAGAAGATGCGGCCCATCAGCAGCGCGGCCAAAGGAACCGGAAGCGCCGCGACGCTCGCAGCAATAACGTACAGCGGAGACGAAAACACACCGCTAAGTCCGGCAAGAAGGGCAATCCCCCCACCGCCGCCAAGAATTGCATTTCCTGGTAGGTTGAATGCAACCACCAACGCGACGTAGCGATATCGCAAGAGAGTAGGGACAAAGTGGTGGGGTGCTTGGTCAACGAGCAATGCTAGCCGCTCTTTCTGCGATAGAGGACCTAGGCGCTTCACAAGTGCATCTGCACTGGTCAAGCCGAACCATAGAAACGACGCCGAGAGCATAGCGGATGGTACGATCCTACCGACCGAATATGAAAGGACGAGCGCTGCGACTGTGGCTAGATATACCTGAATGGCAACGGCACTGCCGAAGGTGGCGAGCAATCCGAGGCTGATCTCTATGCCTGGAACGAATGGTGTCGCCAGCAGCAGTGCGTATGCAGAGATGCCAAGCCAAATTGCCCCATCGTTGACTATTAGAGCGTCATCGCCGGGCCTAAGTCCAAGAGCCTCTGCCAACCAACCGCTGCCCCAGTAACCAAGTGAGAGCAACGCAGTGTAGGCGACAATCGCGACCACAAGTCGAAACCACGACCGGCGTGGACGCGCTGGTGCCAACGTCGGATCTCTATCAATCATAATGTCTCATCATGCGGCCAGGCGAGGATACTGTGCAACACTTAGGTGACGGCACAGCTACGGCCAGCCGAGTATACTCCCGTAGAGCGAGGGGACGCCGGTAGAAAGAGAACGGGCCGACCATTCCTTTCGAAGCAACACTTTCAGGTTTTGGCCCTGTCCGGGCTGATCAAGCAGCGCCCGGGCAGCGCAGAGGCCAAACACGGCGTTACCGTCAACACACTGTCGGAAATGTATCTGGAAATTTACGAGAGCAGTAAGACGCCGCCTGCGGGCAAGATGCAGGCAATTATCGGCTTGGCGAAGCTGCACGGCTTTATCTGATTGAAACAAACGTTGCGACGCCCAAACACCCTGTGAAGCCAAGCCAACTTTTTTCGCGAAGTGCTGACACGGCTACACATCAGCAATGCGGATGCTTATGTAAGTTTTTGAAAACGTTGCCGCTCCCGGACGGACTTGAACCGCCGACCCCCTGATTAGAAAATACGTGCTACAGGGACTCATAGGGGGCAAGCTGACTCACGAGCACCACTAATTTGCTGAAAACATTCTCTTTTTCTTCTCATAAGGACTCATAGAGACCTCTTACAGCACAGGCCATTTGGTACCTAGAACACCCCCGCTCTATATCGCATTCGCACGTCAAATTATGAGACCGCGGGCACTCAATCGAATAGGCATCGATGAGGTTGCAACAGGTTGTATCCGCAGCCGGCAGCGCTTCCCGCTGGACCGTTGAATCTAGGACCAAGGCACTCAAGCGATTGTGGAGACCTATGCCGAGAATGGCGTGTGGATGGACAAGGGCGTCATCCATAACGACAACGAGACTGAAGAGGAATGAATCAAGATTTGGGGGCAAGAGTGGCAAAGCTTAAGCCTCACACTTATGCCAGCATCGTTGAGCTCATCACCAAGTTCGATACCGTGTCCGAGTGGCGGCTCAATGCGTCAACCTGCTACCACAAGGCGCTGCGCGTGGGGTGGAAGGACAAGGCTTGGAAAGAGACGCGACTACTAAGAAAGGAGCAGGAAGATGAGTGACGAAACAGAAATCTGGCGGGCTCGCTGCGAAGAGCGTGACGCCCACATTCACAGGTTGGAGACTGAGTTAGAAGCCGCAAGCAAGCGTATAGAGGAACTGGCGAATGGTGTAGATTTTACTCCCTTCACGCTCGGCACTCGACCACTCAAATTGCACGCACGCCACGGCGACAGGTACTCCGATGATGAGGGCAACATCTATGTGCTTCGCTGGATTTGCGACGGGGAGTCGGATGATGTCGGGCATACCTAACTCACGCAAGCGCCCTGAAAAGGCTGAGGCTGAAGGTGGGACTAGCGAGTGAGGCAGTGAGTTGAGTGAGAGCAAGCCCCGCAAGATGCCTCCTCCTTGGGAGGTGGAAGAGATTCCGGGCGGCTATTGCATCGTCGACGCTGAGGGGAAGAAGCTTGCCTATGTCTATGGCCTGGATCCTAAAGAGCTCGCAGCGGGGCACCAGAGGCTCACCAAGGACGAGGCCAGGAGGGTCGCTGCGAACATCGCTAAGCTTCCCGGCCTACTGAACGTTGGCCCAAGTTAGCAACACCGCTGTCCCCAACCGTTGTCGGCTGCGAGCTTGATCAAAATTTAGGCTGGCGCTAGGGGTTTGGTAGAGGGTGCGGCGGGGGTACCAATGGCCGATGTCTTCATTTCATACTCAAAGTCTGACCGAGCGCTAGCACTCAGGCTGTCTGCGCTCTTAGAGAGCCACGGCTTTACGACTTGGTGGGACAGCTCCTTAGAGCCAGCCGAAAAGTACCGCGACAAGATCATGCATGAGATCGATGAGGCTCGTGCGGTCATCTCGTTGTGGACTGAGAGTAGCGTCAAGTCGGACTGGGTGAGGGCTGAGGCCGGCCGGGCTAAGGGCCAAGGGAAGCTGATTCCGGTGAAGGCGTCTGGCGTTGGCTACGACGCGATCCCATTGCCCTTTGGCGAGATGCACACCGAGCCATTTGAGAATGACGAGAAGGTGCTCGGGGCGGTCAAGGAGCTGCTAGAGCGGCCGCAAGAGACGCCGAGTTGGTGGCGGATGTCGTGGGCCGGGATGCGGCATGAGGCGCTAACTTGGTTCGGCGTACTCGGGGCTACTTTGACGCTCGTGACCGGCCTTCGTGGACTTCTAAATTTCGCGACGTGGTGCAGCGCATTAGTGGAGAACTGGAGCCAGTTAATCGCTGGATTCTGGTCATCCGTTATATTCCTGGCACCTGAAGTTCAGCCGCTAGAAGCGTGGATGCTAACTATTCTTCTATTCTATAGCACGACATGGATATCCGCTGTTCGGGCAGGGGCAGAAAACGCCTCTCCCGATTCTTTTGCAAGGCACATCAAAGAAGAGCTCCTAACAGCCGCTGGGCTGTTCATTATATTTCTAATATTCTACTTTTCTGTCGTTGGTCAGATTGGACAAGACTATTTGTTCACACACCCAACCGACGTAGTATCTAAATTTTTCAAATGGGGGTTTGGCAGATTCAATAATAACCTCTTTCTTTGGACCAGCCTTATGGCATATTTCTTAGCTCTCATCATATTTTTTAATGTTCTTGAGCGGGGTATGCGAATGGCGTGGCCAGCCTTTGCCACCGTTCCGAGCTTGGTGATCAGAAGAATATGGCGCATCAACATAGGCGTCGCGCTGATCCTTGCGCTCAACTACCTGTCTCTCTGGTTAGAGCCGCAATGTCAGCCTGGGGGTGTTTTGGAGAAGATTTGTGGCGCTGGGGCTTGAGATGCGGGACGGAAAACGACAATGACACCGCTTACAAGTAAGCAGCAAGCCTTTGCCCGCGCATACGTTGCACTTGGCAATGCGCGGCAGGCCTATGAGGCGGCCGGGTATTCGCAGAACAACTCGCTAGCCACGCAGCAGAAGGAAGCGCACAAGCTGCTGCACAACCCCAAGGTCGCACCCAGGATACGTGAGCTGCAAGCCAAGGCTAGGCGGCGTGCAGAGGCCGAATACGGTGTCACCGTCGACAAACTGTCGGCCATGTACATGGAGATTTACGAGTGCAGTGAGACGCGGCCTGCGGGCAAGATGCAGGCGATCATAGGCCTGGCTAAGCTGCACGGTTTGATGTGATTGCAAAGCAGTTGTGACCTGCGTCAGCGACTTCCAAAATATGATTGTGAAATCCGATGCAGGGCTCAGTCAGCTACCCGTGTCACAGCATACCTACCAACGTCATTTGGAACCGAGGCCGACGCCGCTTAATGCAAGGAGTTGCATAGGCGGCCATTTCGACCGGATTGGTTGCGCGGCGTTCCTGAAACCATCGCTGGCACTACGCTGATCAATTGACGTTTTGACCTGTAGCGGAATGCGTTCTGGTGGAAGACAGGTGGAAGATGGAATTTTTCGGGAAACCAAAATAGTTACGTAAGCCATTGAAATCACTGGTGCCCCCGGAGAGACTTGAACTCCCGACCCCCTGATTACAAATCAGCGGCGGCCACGTTCCGCCAAGTTCCGCTGCATTCCTAGTACACTGTAATATCGCGTTATTACAGGAAGTTAGGTTTTCTGTGCATTCCGTTCCTTTCCTCTAAATTCTGGCGATTTGTTGACATAGTGCTGACACAGCAGGATGTCGCAGCACTTGGGGGAGTTCATATGGGGCTAACGGCAAAGCGTGTTCGAGACGCAAAGCCATCAAGCAAGACACGGATTGAGTGGGACGATGACGTCAAAGGCCTAGGTCTCCGTATCACCCCCGGAGGCGCCAAGGCATTCGTGTTCAATTACCGCATGGATGGCGTTTCACGACGAATGACCTTGGGCCGTTCAAGCGAGTTGTCGCTAGCCGATGCGCGATCACGGGCCATGGCGGCTAAGCAGGCGGTACGAGCCGGTCAAGACCCGCTCGAAATGCTGCGCATCCGCAAATCGCTCCCAACGGTCTCCGAAGCGCTGGACCGATTTCAAGCCGATTACATGGTGAAGCGTGCTGCGCTGGGGCGGCTGTCGGATAAAACCACCCGAGAATACAATAGACAGATCGAACGGCACCTCCGCCCAGCGCTCGGCCGCAAACCTGTTCAAGGGGTCACCCAAAAGGATGTTGAGCGCATGCTGGCCCCGCTTGCGCCAATCATCGCTAATCGCGTGCGGGCACTGGCATCCAAATTCTTCCGGTGTTGCGAAGATTGGGAACTGCGACAGCAGAACAGCAATCCTGCCCGTGGCATTGAAAAGGCAGTCGAAGAACCCAGAGACCGCACGCTATCGGCCGAGGAACTTGGCGCACTTGGTCGCGCCCTGTCCGAACTCGATGAAAACGAGGCAGCCATTCTCGCCATCCGCCTTGCCGCACTCACCGGCCTGCGTATCGGCGAGGTCCGATCCATGCGCTGGGAAGACATAAACCTACAGAGTGGACAGGTTGTCTTGCCAAAGACAAAGACTGGTCGTCGTGTCCACACGCTTCCTGCGGCTGCCGTAAGCCTGCTGGCGGACACCAAGCACCTCAGCGCCTGGGTTATTCCTGGCCGCGATATCGACAAACCCCTTGATTTGCGCTGGATCAGGCGTGTGTTCGAGCGAGCCTGCAGGGCCGCTGGCATTGAAGGAGCGCGTCTCCACGACCTAAGGCGCACCGTCATGACACAGGCTGCGGCGATGGGCGTCGGCGCTCACCTTCTTCGTGACATGCTTGGTCACAAAACCACCGCTATGGCCGATCGATATATCCGAAACGCAGGTCAACCGCTAACCGAGCTTCGCGAACGCGTTGGAGCGGGAATAGCCGCAGACATGGCGGGCGATACCGGCAGCAAGGATGGTGAATAGGACGCGACAAACAACATGGACGAGGAAAAAACCAGCGCCCAGTGGGCGCGACTGATCCAAGAAGAACAAGAGGCATTCCAAAAAGCCAGCCGGCAACACAATCAAGCTGAGCCAGGGCGGGGAATTTACCATGCGGCTCTGCTGAACCGCGATTGGTATAAGGCGAACTCAGCGCTTCTACTGGAATACTGCAGGTTGGCTCGTAGCGGCCGACAGTATTTTGAAGACGGTGAAGTCATCGTCCCGCCGATTAATGCCATCGGCCGTATAGCCAATATCGCGGAAACAATCTCCACGGGTAACGAACACCCTTCATTGAAATACGCGCTCGGCCTGGGCGGTAACCCGGAACGCTGGCCAGCGGCTCGCCGCTGCCAAGCGTACGCAGTGTTTTACGTTGAGTTATGTCGGCAAAATGCGATCGAGGACAAGAAGTTCATTAAATCCGTAGTTGACGCCTACGATGTCGACCGCGGGACTGTTGATAGATGGGCCGGCGAGGAACGCGATTACATTTGCGATGGACTGTCTGCTCCCGAACCGCAGAATGCGCGCCTTCGAATGCTTATCGAGGGACACAACTATCAGTTCAACAGATCGGAAGTCAGTCCAGCAGATTGGTGCATAGGTCTGGCAATCCATTTCATGACGAATTCCGCCACGTCTGAGACCGCCCGTCTTTCATCGCTGAGTAAAGTGATGAGGTTGTTTGGCATGGAACGCAGTGACATTGAGGCTTGGGAAGCAGACGCGGAGAGCTATCTACAGCGGGTTCCAGCACCGCATCCTGACGCGCTCTTTTCCTGCTTAACATTGGCTGGCGAAGCCTATCGCAACGGCCGCATGAGGTAGTTTCGATTGCTGTGGCGCCAACCCTAGGGGTTAGCGCAGCAGGCAAAGTCGAAGAATTTCCGCAAATTCCTTCGCATCACCTGCCCATATCCGGGCGTTTCATGAGATGCGATGAAATGATTGATCCAGACCGCTTCTACCCTCCAGCAGCCCCAGAATTACGCTGTATCGCCTCCGTGCAGACATTGGCGCGCTGGCGACATGAAGACATCGGCCCCCCATACATTAAAAGCGGCGCACGCGTTCTATATCAAGGCGCAGACCTGCTTGCATGGCTTTCTAGTCGGCGAATTTGCCCCGAGGGCAAAGCTGAGGCGCACTAAACGTATCTCAGCCTACTACCCGGATGTTCAACACAACATTGCGCCGCGATCCGCATTGTCAGATCGGTAAACCTGCGCGGCCGCTACACACTACTTACAAGGAACCACATTGAAGGATGAGCAATCGCAAAAAACCCAGGCGCGGTCGCATTGATGCCAAGGGTCGCAGCACCGGGACGCACCGATATGTGATGCTGTATCACCATCTGCTCAATTCGGCTGCATATCGATCTCTAAAGCCGCCTGCACGGGCTTTGTTGGTGGAGCTGCGGAAATTATATAATGGCAGTAATAACGGCCGCATTGGCCTGTCGGTGCGCAAAGCCGCGACTGATATCCATGTAGCAAAGGCAACGGCAAGCAAAGCTTTTCAAGAGCTGCAAGACAAAGGCTTCATCAAACGGACGCTCGACGGAAGTTTTCAATTTAAAAAACGTCACTCATCGGAATGGGAGCTGACATTTGAAGATTGTGATGGCAGGTCAGCGACAAAAGAATGCTTGAGTTGGCGCCCAGAGAAAAAGCCGGTCCCTAAATAAGGACACTCGGTCCTAATTGGGGGACGCCCGACCCAAAAAACCCAATAGCTATTTCCTGACGGTCCTAAATGACTGCACCGTCACTCAATATGAGCGTTGTTCACAGTCCTAAAGCAAGGTACGTATGTAATATACCATAGGGGTACAGGAGAGCGTGGCCCGCTCTTTCATTGAAACCGGCGACGGTTGCTGAAACAGGAGCATCTAGTAATGCCAAGAGGCTCAAGGCCCGGAGAGCGGCGCGGTGGCCGCAAGCGCGGGACACCCAATAAAATCACACGTTCGCTCAAAGAGACGATCCTGGGTGCCTTGGAGGCCGAAGGCGGGGTCGATTACCTGCGGACGGTCGCACGGGACAGCCCGACCGTGTTCTGTGCGCTACTGGCGAAGGTGCTGCCGTTGACGGTTGCCGATGAGAAAACGGCCGAGATGCCGATGGTGACCAAGATCAATTTCATCGGCATGGAGCCTGCGGGGTTTGGAAACTGCGAGCCAAAGAGGCTCGCAAAGGCACCGACCGAGGGCGGCAGGCAGTAACGGGCCACCGGTTGGTCCCGTCGTGTATTTCACACTCTCGATCACCGTCGGAGTTATCGCTCCAGCTCTCTCAATCTTGACCTTCGACTGAACATTTGTGCTCGGCGAGCTGTTCTGAATACGGCTCACCTCTTGAATTGTAGGAAATTATGGTGACCGGAACCGCAAGAATGTTAGGTTCCCAGAATGGGCCAATACCAGGACAGTAGAGCTCTTTTGAGAGATAATCGATTAAACCCTTCGGATCATCAATCGGGCCTTGTATCTGGATGGTTGCACCTGCGGCAGTGCGTTTGGCAAGGAACTTCAGGTCATCCTGCCTCATTTGCTCTCGGGCATAAGCCCCCAACTTGAAGACGGCCTGCTCAACTCGTGCTGTCGTCGAATATTTTGCCTGAAGCTTTTGGCGCACCTGCTGCTCGCAGTGTGTAGACTTCCAGCTATGTTCATCGACTAAGCTGCTCAACAAGTGCCAACCGTAAATACTAGCGACAAAGCCAATTAAACCGACAGACGCATAGGCAATTTGGTGACCACCAAATCGAGCCGACAAAAGACGTCCGAACAGAAAACAAAACGGTAAGGCGACTGCAGCCTCGACGAACACTGGCGCGGATCTCAGTGATGCCACCAAATCGCTGCCACTAGAATTCAAATAGTATTGATTTTCACCGTTCATCAGCCAGTATAGAATATTGTTTTCCGAAAAGCACTGGGCGATATACGTGCTGACGAGATCTACATCTCCTAACGCGTAAGAGGTATGGTAGCCATAGATCTTAAATGGAATATAGAAGAATATCTGGCTAAGAAAAAGATACGCGATGTCGGCATATAGAACCGCTTCCGCAACGCCCCGGAGGCTTGCAGGCAGAAATAGACATTTACACAAAACATAGATCAAAAAAATGCCAAAAACCAGCTGAGTAAACAGTCTAAGCGTTTCGCGCCACTCACTTGGTCCGTCATAGAATTGTAGGAAAGAGCGCGCACTCCAAAGCAAGAATACAATTGAGAAAAGCCCAAGCCAGAAGCTCACAGCTCTTTGGGTGGAGGCGGTCCCCTGTCCGATGTTTTCTATAGCGAAGGTGGAGGGATTAGTAAGCAATGAATACAATACCCGAACGAGCCTGTACGGCTCGGATGCGATTACTGCAATTATTGCGCTAGCTGTGTGCGGGCGGAGCGGCGGTTTAGTGTCCTGAAATTGGAGACTGGATACTGGCGCCCATGCCTCCAACCCATCGGTCCAGTACCAGTCATCCGGTTTGATCCTGTTATCCGCAACGAGCTGATTGAACAGCCCCTTGCCATACGGACCATACTGTTCGCCGTCTCGGTATAAGTAGAATTGCTGGTTATGCTGTCCCACTTCGGCCCCGACCGTTACACCAAACCGCGCAAACGTAGTGTATCCGCCGATTTGTGTTCGGGGTTCAGCGATCCGGAGAATTCCACAGATGACCGGGCTCTGATTGGAGGCGTAACGCCCAAAGGCCATGGGCTGGGTGGACAAGCCTGACTTACATCAGATCAAAGCCGTCAGGCACCGGCAGGATGTCGGCCGTCTCCTGGGTCGGATCCCGGTTTAGCGCGTCGTCGCTGGAGGCCGGATAGAAATTACTAGAGGCGAATACGTCAATCACATTGTTGGTGTCATTGAGGACGAGGTTGTCATCGTCGCTCAGAAAAACCACCGTATTTCCGTCTCCAGAAATCGAAGGAGATCTGACGATGCCGTCCAATTCACCGCCATCGCTAGCAGTCGAAACACGAGTGATTGCCCCGCTGAACAAGTCCTTTACAAATATATCCCCACCTTCGTTGGTATCGTCGGGAACGAGGTCGTTAGAAAAGCTAGCAAAAGCAACATAGCGGCCATCTGCCGAAATTGATGCACCACCGCTATGATCATTGACTTCGGCGCCATCGGAAGTGGTCGAAGCACGTACGATCGCCCCTGTTTCCATATCTTTTACAAAAACGTCTGAAACGCCATTCGTATCACCAGCGACAAGGTTGTCCGCGTTGCTAACGATCGCGACATAGCGACCGTCAGCCGAAACCGCATCTATGTAACTAGGACCGTTTCCCAGTACACCTTCGTCTGTTGTCGATGCGATCGAGATCTCGCCGGTCAAAACGTCTTTTACAAAGACGTCGCCGGTGCCATTGTCGTCACCCTCGACAAGATTGTCGGCTGAGCTATTAAATGCAACATAGCGCCCGTCAGCAGAGATCGCCGTGGCAAAACTGCTGCCATTAGCCTGAACACCATCGCTAGTTTGCGATACCAAAGAAATCTGGCCTGTAACTGTGTCCTTTAGAAAGATATCACCTCCGGCGTCTCTGTCGCCTACGACCAGATTGTCGGCATGACTTCGGAAAGCAACGTAGCGCCCGTCAGCCGAAATGGACGCATCATAGCTCTGACCATTGCCGAAAGTACCGTCGCTTGAGGTTGATACCGCGGTTACTGCGCCCGTCTCCAAGTCCTTAAGAAATATATCAGGGCTATCATTGTTATCGCCATCGACGAGATTGTCAGCTTTGCTCAAAAATGCGACGTAACGTCCGCTGGCAGAAAGTGAGGGTGAGCCGCCACCTCCTGTACCGCTGCTTTGCGTGCCGTCGCTTGTCGTAGAGGCCCGCGTTATAGCGCCTGTCCACGTATCCTTGACGAATATGTCTCTAAGACCATTTGTGTCCCCAGGCACCAAATTGTCCGCATCGCTGTCGAAGGCGACATAGCGCCCGTCGGCCGAAACAGAAGCCGACCAGCTGCGCCCGTTGCCCACATTTCCCGCAGCATTTGTAGAGACCACATCTGTTGCAAATTCGCCTTCAACGTCTTGCACCGCCACCGTGACTTCGCGGGTACTTGAATTGCCCGCCTCATCATCGACGCGCACATCGACCTGATAAAGCCCATTGCCATCGGCATCGGTTGGTCTTTCGAAATCGGGTGAGGTCGTAAACGACAGCGCGCCCGATACTGGGTCAATGATGAACTTGTCGTCGTCCGGACCATTGCCAGTCAGCGCAAAGGCCAGAGCTTCATTCTCTGGATCCGATGCCTCGATAAATCCAATATCTCTCTGATTTTCATCGGCGGACAATGCTGACGTAATAATCTCTGGCGCCTCATCGACGTCCGTTACGTTGATAGTCACCTCCGCGGCGTCAGACAATCCGCCAGTGTCCGTCACCTCCACCTGCAGCACATGCTGCTGCGTTGTCTCGTAGTCGAGTGACTTCCCATCCGCGACAATCAGATTGCCGTCCAAATCAAACTCGAAAAGAGCATCCGGATCACCGCCGATGATGGCGTATGAAAGGGCATCATCTTCAGGGTCCGATGCAGGCACGGTTCCGATCGCGGTTTCGTCTTCGGCGACGGAGAATGTCGCGGCTTCCACAGCCGGAGCCTCGTTCACATCAGTGACGTTGACGGTGACCGTAGCCGAATGAACCTTGTTGCCGTTCTCCGTGACTTGGACAATGAGATCGCGGATTTGTTCGTCTTCAAAATCGACAGCATCGCCGTCACCAATGAAAAGCTCCCCGGTAACAGGATCAATATAATACGCCCCGTCGTCATTCCCGGAAACGATCGACCATGTGGCTTTTTTTGGATTGACGTCGGCAGTCACGAAACCCAGTGACGTACCGTCAAGCGGGTTCTCTAGCGTTGTGAACGCTTGATCGACGATCTTCGGATCCTGCGATCCACCGCCACCACCGTTGCCGCCATTACCATTGCCGCCATTACCGTTGCGGTTGCCGCCTTTGGGCATTCGTGACGCTCCACTCTACTTATTCAGGCCTACACGCACGCCCCCGACCGACGTCACCCACACACAGACGCGTCTTGCTGTCGAAGCCTGCACTGGGTTTTGAACTTGTTTTTCCTGATGCAGATCAGCGGTGGCGTTTTGTACATTGAGAAAAAGCGAGCATCCGCTCCGCCCTAGGCCATCCCGACCTCGGACCGAACGCTCGCCAGTGCCACCCCGATAGGCAAGCTCAACAGGAGCACGTGGATCTTGCATGAACTGGACACCCTAGTCACTATCGGAATGTCGCCATTGCACAGCCAGAGCGCTGCCAAGTTTTGGCGGCAGAAAAGTAGCGGTGGGCGGAGAAACGCCTGAGCAGAACAACCGTCTCTTCTCGGAGATCACAACCGGTATCGCCGCACGGTGGTTGTGTCGAACCTCGCCTTCGGCAATTGCCGCCCAAACTCCCTATCGACACTCGCCGGCTGAAACCCGCAGGCAATCAGTTCAAGCGCTTCAATGTACTTAGCATCTGATGCGTCGGTAAGGCGGCCAGCTCTTGGGCGCCTCAGAACGTGGGTCTCTTCCCGGCCCACGTGAGATGACACAGCTAGAAATGTGAGGTCGATTACTGTTTGATGATCAGCAAAATTGAATGCGTACGAGAGTAACAATTCAAGTCTACACCAAGCGCGTGAGTGATAGTCGTGCGTTTCGATACACAACACTCGTTCGCAACACGCAATCCAAACGGGTAGCATCGCCATATTCGTCGATAAGTTACTGCGATCAAAACAGCAGTAGTCAATCCAGTAGTAGATCTCTGGGAAAAATCCATGGCGTCGCATCACCCAGTCGCGTCTCCATCTAGAGAACTCAACGAGAGCCTTGGCTTTCGTTGAGTGTGCGTCGTCGGGATGAGATATACAGCCGTCCATCGAAGCATTAAGCCATCGATGGCTCACCATAAAGATCTCAACATTAGGCGCTCCAAATTGATTGATACCTGCCAGGGCATCCTCCGCGCAGCTGCTGCAATAATCAGGTAAGTAGCCAAGCTGTTCCAATCGGTGCCAATGCACCAACTTCATCGGCGGACCAATTTCGTTTGCCGCCATTATGATGTTGCGGCGGTCAAAATCGGAACCAGACTGGCGGAACATCGGATCGTTGAGGACGCCAATCACCGCGTCGGTGCTTGTCATCGCATACTCCTGCCTCGCAACTATTCGTTTAGCACTACCTCATCCTGTAACTTTTGGCCTCGCATGCATTGAAGTTGGCATAGCGCGCTAGGCCTGCCAAACCATCTTCCGCCGCGACCATCTTTCCTTGCCGTAGCCGACGGCCGATAGCCAACTGCTTAAGGTTCTCACCAAGCATGCTGGCCAAGTGCTCCAAGAGCGTGCCGAGGAGGGCAATGATTTCTTGGACGTCCTGTCGGAGCGGATCGTGGATCAGCTGTCCAGTGGCCGCGCCACGATCAAAAAGATTGCAGCCGACTTGGGCACCAGCGAACGCACACTCAACCGCCGGCTTGCGGAGCAGGGCATCAGCTTTGAGCAACTCGTCGACGACATTCGAAAAGACCTTGCCATGAGCTACCTCAACGAAGGCAACGTCCAGTTGCAGGAGTTGGCGTTCTTGCTGGGCTTCTCAACGCACGCCAGTTTTACGTCGGCTTTCAAACGTTGGACTGGCAAGACACCGAGTGAGACGAGGGCGTTGTGGTAGTGAGTGTGCCAGAAGGTGTGCCGCCAGCTTGCGGGGGTGCAAAGCTGGCGGCCGATATATGCCGGTCGCGATGGGGGGTAGGGGTGCGTACCGGCCTACCGCGCTGGCATCGATAACGGGGGTCAATCGTTCGCGGTTAGGCAATTTTAACGCTCGCCTGTGCTGGTTCGATTGACGATTATCAATTAACATTTTGTATCAACAACGAACTGTCCGTTAAGGGATGCGACAAATTAGGCCGTGTAACTCGACGACGTTCTGAAGGCAGGCTTTCGAAGCGTCAATTACGCCCGGTCGCTTCAGTGACGTTGCCCAGCGCGTCGCGGATGTCTGCTTTCGGACCTAAAGCGGACCCTCCAGCAGCGTACCTTGCGATCGTGCCCGATTTCGGCTTCGTCCTGTGTGGATGGTTCCTGCATTGCAAGAACTTTTTGAAGCTGGCGTCTCGATCAGGAGCAGTCTTGTGTCCGGCCTGTTGGTGCGGGTCAAAGACCGCTGGCCTTGATGGGTTCCGCGGATCGAGTTCCGCTCTATTTATCGGACAAGGAATGTCCCGGACTAAGCTCGGATTTTCTCGACCCCCGGTCTGACCCGGATTGCCATCACTTCACTGTAAAGCCTCTGTGCTCCAGCGCTGCCCTTGGTCAGGGCAACGCCAGTGTCACTCTCGTTTCCCTGATTGCTCGTGTAAGACTGACACTTGATGGAAGTCAATGCCTCTGCATTTGATAGAGCTGAAGCTGTGTTTCTAGAAGCTCTTAGATCACGTCTCCTGTCGATGCCGCATCGAGTTACCCCCTCTTGGGGACCTCATCCTAGCGACACCCGCATTCATTTCTGAATTGGAAACCGACCAGCAAATCCACAGCTGGCAACTATAGAGAGGTTAGTGATGAAAAGGATTAAATGGTGCGCGGCTGTTTCGATGCTGCCGATGCTAGCCAATCCGGCTTATGCGACAGAAGCTTGGCAAGCCTTTAGTTGCCAGCTGGAAGATGACGACAAAACTGAGGCGGATGTCGTTGCGGCGGCTAAGAAATGGCTCAAGGCAGCAAAAACTATGGAGGGTGGAAAGGATTTGCAGGTGAGCATTCATTTTCCGGTCGCAGCCGCAGCTGGAGATACTGACTTCAAGTTGATACTCAGAGCCCCGTCCTTCAAAGATTGGGGAACCTTTTGGGATGGCTATGAGGGCTCACCAGCCCATAAGATTGATCAAGAAGCCGACGAGATTACAACGTGCAAGGAAAGTCGTTTATTCCAAGGAGTGGTAATAGACGTCGAATAGAAACGCCTTCTTGTTTCTATACTTGAGCGCTGGGCCCAATCGCACGCATTAATCGCTTGTAAGGGGCTGGAGGCGCTTACTCGGCCCGGCAACCGAGGCTTGCCATCTGATTGATTGCGGAGTGCACCGACAAAAATGCGTTGCGCTTTGCTTCACAGCCTTGGTATCGAATGTCGACCAATGTCCGCTTATTGATCAAAGCCGGCAAAGCAGAACTCTGACTGTCACAGCTCCGGCGTGTTCCGCTTTGCACCCGAATGCGGACGTCCCCAAACGCGCTGGCCGCGCAGACCATTGCCCGTCATTGCGAACCGCATTACGTCATTCAATATTGATTGGAATGTGCACGGAAAACGACAATGACACCGCTTACAAGTAAGCAAGAAGCCTTTGCCCGCGCATACGTTGCACTTGGCAATGCGCGGCAGGCCTATGAGGCGGCCGGGTATTCGCAGAACAACTCGCTAGCCACGCAGCAGAAGGAAGCGCACAAGCTGCTGCACAATCCCAAGGTCGCCCCGAGGATACGAGAGCTGCAGGCTATTGCACGGCGGCGTGCAGAGGCCGAATACGGTGTCACCGTCGACAAACTGTCGGCCATGTACATGGAGATTTACGAGTGCAGTGAGACGCGGCCTGCGGGCAAGATGCAGGCGATCATAGGCCTGGCTAAGCTGCGCGGTTATATCTGATGCTGACCGACGGCAGCCTATCGGTCTAATGCCGCATTGTGCAACCGAGCGTGCAAATGCCTGCTGCGCATTTGCGAATTGACTAACTTACGGGCTTGGGACCCCGACCTCTTTGATGCGTCGCCGATAGATATTAAGCAGATCGCCATCGATTTCATCGATGGAGTTGTGTTCACAGCCCCCGTCAAAAATGAACCTCTCATTTGCTCCCTGACGCTCTTCTGCTTCGTAGAATTTGAACAGGGAGCCCTTTCGGACTGAACCATAGTAGACGGTGAAGTGTCCGACGTAGTCGCGATATTTGATATGATTGAGTAATTGGTGTGAGAGCCCCGCAGCATTGCCAAGACGTGCAAGTTTGAGTTTGGCTTGATTATAGACTTCGATTTCCCGGGCAGTTGTCACAATCCGAGGATCAGTTTGCTCCGGCCCCGGTGGTTGCGCAAAACCGATGACGCCCCGGTTGCGAAATATGTCCCACACGATGTTGCTGACCGCGCTTAAGAAGGCAGACATGACCAAGGGGCGCAGGTTCTCAATCGTTCGATGATTGATGTATTTCATGCCCTGCGCTCGGAGAGCAAACTTGCACAATTCGTCATCAGGTCTGTGCATCTGGTTCAACCACCAACGCTTAAGACGCTCTTCAAGCAGCCTGGTGTCTGCCATCTCCGTGATGGCCTGCATGTCGAACTGATCTCTGGAGAGGCTCTGCAATAGGTGCACCTGGAAATCAGATGGACCCTTCGTGGCGATTTCTTTGATGTCAATTGACGCGAATGGCTCAGCGTCCATCAAGTGACTATGGTCCGTGCTGGTAAAGAAGCGATAGATTACCCCGTTCGTCAATATTCCGACTTTGACTGCAGGTATCGCTTCAAAGTAGCGCTTCAACTGAGCTTGGTCATCGCAGAGTGTTTTAGAGATGGCTTTGGTTTCAATGGCGACAGCAAAGTCGCCGTCGACGACCAGACAGTAGTCCACTCTGCCAAGCGGCTTCTGCTCGTTGCCGGCAGCAGCCTCCGGGACGACTTGTTGGGGATTGGAGGGGTCGTAGCCCAGCGCCTGCAGTAAAGGCAGAACCAAATACTGACGGACGCGTTGTTCGTTTGAGCAAGTCTCCATCTTGTCCATGGAGTTGTCTGCCCATGCCTTTATCTCCCGCTCGAACGCACCATGCCCCATCATCAACCCGTCAATTTACAGTAACTGCATCCTGATTAAGGCAATTACATTCAGCCCAACTAGGCGGTCAAACCCCGCGTAGAGAATTCAACTGAAACCTAAGGTAATTTTGTGTGGACGTGAGGCGCCACGCTGCCGAAAGGACAGACTGAACGGTTGTATAATGTTCTCGGCGATTTGCTGACATAGTGCTGACACGAGAGCTCATCGACAATGCGGGGAGCCAGCTAACCCATTGAAATCACTGGTGCCCCCGGAGAGACTTGAACTCCCGACCCCCTGATTACAAATCAGGTGCTCTACCAGCTGAGCTACAAGGGCAAGCTTATGATCTAATTACGCTTTCTCGGCTTTGTTCTTTTTGGCGCAGGTCAACTTTTGACCTGGAAGCGGCCTTGAACATCGGTTTTTTGCGTCAAGTCGTCAAGGTTCACAAGGTGGGGCACATGATCTCTTGCGTATGCAAAGCAGGTCATGAGGAGGGGCAATGAGCAACGTGCCAGAGGTTGTATACGCGATCCGCTCTGTGACCATCGCAATGATGGTGATTTACTTCGTGGGCTTCGTTATTTGGAACGCCAACGGATACATCGCCATAGCGGTTTTGATCGTCGTGGGCGCGTTCGCCGCCCATGTCAATTGGGACGAACACTTCGCGGGGAACAAATAAGGAGGGCCGTGCCGACCAAAGTCAGCAAAAGGGGGTGGATGGAATGTTCGTAAACCAAAAATCCGTGTTCCTGGCTCGCGCCGACCCGGGCTAGCAACCGATATCGCAAAAACGGAGGGTTACATGATCATGCTTCTTCTCGCGCTCGCTCTTGCGACGCCAGCCGCAACGCTCAATCAATCGCCCATGCCGAACAAGGCACCGGAAACACGCCTCGCCGTCCTGTGCTTCAAGAGCGGGGAACGGACCAGCGGATTTAACAAAATCGGCTATTACAATTGCATGGGATCGACGGCAGCCATCACGATCGGCGCCGTGCAGCTTTGCCCGCTGAATATCAATCGGTAAGGCGCACATCATGATTGATCGTTACACCAAATTCGTCCTGACCGTTATCGCAATTCGTGGGCCGATGTCCATTGGTCAGGCAATCGCAATGGGTCGTGGCTGTGGTAGTTATTCGGACCCTTGTATTGTTGAGTGAGCGGACACCCTCAAGGTAAACATCGTTAATGTTGACTCACCCTGGCCGTTACCCGTCAAGATTGAAGAATAATCAGCGCGGCATCCCAACACCAGATCGCAGGCAAAAAAATGCGCCCCGCCGATGCCGGGGACTTTGGCATCGACGGGGCTCTTGTTCTCGGGCTCGCCAGTCTGGCGCGCGACCGGGGGGAAAGACCGCTGACCCGAGATTCGCCGCGGAGGGGGACTCACAGCGAATGGCGGGATCAGGTCATAGTTGGAATTGAGTTCGAACGAATGTGCGGATCAGCGCCAAACGTCAATCCATGATACAGCATGACGGCGAACGTATCCGCATGGCGCATGGGAATACTCCTTTGCTGCCGGTTGCGGAAAATAGGAACGGTGCTGGCATGTCCAAATCGATGCGGATGATCTTGTATTTTGTGTTGCTTTTTCTCGGCTGGGCGGTGATCTCATTCACCCCGCAAACCGGCGTGGGCGAAAACCTCAATCACTTTCAGTGGGTGATGAAAGCTCTCATGTACTTTGGGCTCGGTGCGATAGCCGTTGCCCTGGCTATGGATCTTGCTCGCCGTCCCTCAGATGAGTGACCATCCAAAACTGAAGGCGGCGACCAGGAGGGCCCAGCGCCAGATCAGCTCGGCTGGTCGTCCGACCGTTAGCCAAGCGACAAGATCGAACTCAGCAACGTCGCGATGTTGTCTTTGCTGATTGCGCCCCCGAGCGCAAAAGCGGTCAAGACCAGGGCCCCGACGTAGCGCACCATGTCTCGGAAAACCTGCGTGTCTTTCTCCATTCGATCCAAGCGCCTGATGGATCGACGGGATCTGGCGCAAGTGCTGTTCGGTCATAATCGACCGACGTTCCGCCATAGACACGTGATCGTGTGCCTGCGTGATGCGTTCTAGGTGCGTACTGAGTTCGGTCGTGATGTGCTCGATGTCCGACTCCATTGACACCATTCTCTCGGGCAGGTCCGTCACTGCGTTCGGAGAGTTCGTCAAAGCAGTCGGATCCGAATATCGTAACCGTCCGGTACTGACCGCCTTACGCAATGGCGCGAAGCCGTTCATGGTGTTTGTCTGGATATGAGCGGACATAAGCCATGGCATCAACACCGACATCATGACCGGGAAGATGAGGTCGCGTAAGGCGGCACAGACCGCATTGTTACCGAATATCTGCTTGGCGATCGTGGTCTTACCGGACCCCGACGCACCGACGACCAGGCCGACGTTGTAGTCCTTCATTACGGCGGCAGCGACTTTGAAGTGGTGCTTCGGCTTCTTGTCGATATCGATGTCGAGCGAGTTCGCCGCCTTGGTGCAGCGAAACGAGGTCGAGGGGTCGCTCGTCAGCGTCAGTTCATAAGTTTTCATTCGTAGTCGCGCCGAGTACCGCGTCAATCCGATCCCGGAGTCGCGGAGATGGAGCGGTTATGACACCACCTCATACTCTGCCTCCTCGTCTTTCACCAATGGAATGAAGACCTTTATGCTCGTGCCCCGGCCGAGCTGACTATCGATTTCAATGTAGCCATCAGATTCTGCGGCAAGATCCTGGACCGTATTCAGGCCGAGGCCCGTTCCCTTGCCCTTTTCCTTGGTGGTGAAGAACGCCTCGAAGAGCTTCTTCTTCACCTCCGGGCTCATGCCCGTACCGGTGTCGCCGACTTCAAGCACCGCGTAGTGTCCAATCTGTGCGGCACCCCAATCGACCGCCAGCGCCTCTTCCTTGATCACCCGGCTGGTTTTTATGGTGATCGTGCCGCCATCAGGCATTGCGTCGCGAGAATTCAGCACAAGATTGAGCAGCGCCATTTCGGCGAGGACCGCATCGATGATGACCGGAATGGGTTCGTCGTACAGCTCGCATTTCAGGGTGGCATCGTGGCCAACGGATCTCCTCAGGAATTCTTCCAGATTTCCGATCAGATCATTGAGGTCGACAACCGTTCTTTCGAGAGGTTCCTTTCTGGCGATCGCCATCAGGCGTTTGGTAAGGTTGGAGGCCATTCCGACGGCCTCATTGCAATCCCGGCTTAGCTGCTTTTGCTTTTCCGGAGTGAGCTTCTCAGAGTTCAACAACGGGACGTTGCAGGAGAGCACGGTCATCACATTGTTGAAGTCATGCGCGATGCTGCCTGTCATCTGGCCGAGCAGCTCCAGTTTTCCCGACTGACGCAACCGGATCTGTTCGGAGCGTCTGAGGTTGGTTGTCTCGAATGACACTCCGCCCACCATCTTCACGGCATCGCCCATGCCCCGAATGAGAAACTTCAAAGAGGAAAAGGTGCGCTCGCCATCCTGCGAAGGCAGAGTTATTTCGTGTTCAATAACTCGGCCGGTTGCGATGGCCTGTTTGTCAAACGAGCGGTAATACTCAGCCTGCTCAGCGTCAAAGACCTCGTCAAGTGTCTTGCCAATAATGTCTTTCCGGGCAAGGCCGTAGACCTCCTCGTACCTCGAATTCACCAGCACGAATCTTCCTTGCGTATCTCTGAGGAAAATATGGGCCGGCATCTGGTCCATAATCTTTTCGAGCAGGAGCTGACTTTGCCGTAGCTCCTCCCGGCTGTCCCGTAAGGCTGCCTCGGCCTCGGTCCGTCGGGACATGTCCATCTCGACGGCTTGCGACATCCGATTGAAAGCCCGAGACAATATGCCGATTTCGTCGTTGGCGCGCAGTGAGACCTGGTGCCCGTAGTTGCCTTGAGCGATAGCGTCGCTCTGCTTGATAAGTTCGCCAACCGGGCCGAGCACGCGGCGCCCAATCGCGAGGGCCAGAGCCGCGAGAGTGAGCAATGTGAATGCGACCAGAATTGCCGATGCAGTCACGTTCTTGCGAAGTGTAGCCCGAGCCTCCGCGACCTCACTCTTCATGCGCTGTTCCAGCAGCACCAGAAACGCTTCGATCGGCTTCATGATTGAAGCCTTGGCCTTGTGGTAAATCTCTCCAAACATCAAAGCGCGGGCCAGCTCTGGATCAGGATCACGTTGAATAACCGTGTCGCCTGGCCCTTCCGGGAAGCGGCCCTTGACCGCATCCATTGCGGTTTTTTCCAGAGACACCAAGGAATCGGAGTTGGCTTGAGCTTCCGCCAACAAGGCACGTTCGCGGGCCAATAGATTCAGCCCGGCCATTCTGTCTTTCAGACTGATCTTAGAGCCTTGGTAATTCGGCTTCGCGCCGGTGGCGATCACTAGGTCCCAGTAGATGCGATCGTAGTTCGCCGGACGAGGCTTGGTGCCGTTGCGGATTTCAAGGATGTCGCGGAAGTATTGTTCATAGATTGGATTGCCGGTGGCTACATAGGTTCGTGCCATTCGCGTCATGTCATCGGAGCTTTGGCGGAGTTCATCGGCGATCTTGTAGGCTTGGTAACGGCGATTTTCCGTATCCGCCACATCCTGTTGACCCGCGATGATCAAAGAGATGACGACCGCGAGCAAGATCAGCTCCGCAACGATCACCGCAAGAAATATCGTGAGTATTGTTCGGATCGTCATCGCGGGTGTTCCGGCTCGAACGGTCGGTGATCAGTACGATGGTTCTGAAATGCTCTTTGGAGTGAGGCAAACGGCGGGCGCGGTGAATTTTCTAGCTTCGCCAGTGCCCTTCACCGATCGCTTCGGTGCGACATTAGTGCAGCGAGGCGCCCGCGACCAGAGGGACTGGGATTTCATTGAAGGATCGACACCGTTGGTTTGCCGAAGAACCTGAGCGTTGTCTGGGCGCATTGTCTGAGAACGCGGTGGTCTTGGCGCCAGTCTGCTGGGCGGGATATCTTAGGCTACACTGAACGCACACCCGCAAGGGCGGAGCGAGGGGGCAATGGGGGGGGTGCACAGCCCTCGCGGGTGCCGTTCATAACGCTTGATTGGGGGGGTGTTTGCCGGCTCTTTGGCCCTGGCAAACGATCAAGCGTTAGAAAAATCTTCTAGGCGCTCGAAATCAGCGATAATTGCCCGGTCCTGATCGTCGAGCTCGATCAATTGGGCCTTGTGCAGCTCCTTAGTGGCCGCCGCTAAATCGTCCAGGCTCACGTCGAATAAATTGGTCAGAAAATCGCAACTTATGGATTCGGGCACGATGTTCGCTTGCCGACCCTCCATCGTGTTCATGCTAGCCACGACCAAGAGATATCCCGCCAGCCTTTGGGCCGTGGTCTTGCGAGATGCTTCCTCCAGGCACTTTGCCTTGCGGACATCGAACTCCCTGGCGATTGCAGCTGCTTCCTGCTCACGAAGGGCTGGTTCGCGTTCGGCGAGCTCAGCAAATTCGCTCTGAGAATAGCTGCGAACCACGCAGTCGGTCATGGCAAAGGCGGAGCTGGTGTGATGTTCGATGAAGCCCAGACCGACGAAGTCGCCCGGCTCGGCCAGATTGAAGCTGCGCGGTGTGCGCTCATCGCCACCGATGGAGACCATCATCACGCCCGTCTCGATGCGGTAGACGAGTTCCCGTGACTGCCCCGAGCGAATGAGTGCCTCTCCGACCTTCAATGTGCTCACACGGTCGTCAGCGGCTGCAGAAGCGGATGTTTGCACCTTACGGAGAAGCCTCATAGCCGTCCCATGGCCCGAGACCTCTGGCGATACTAACATTTCCGCAGTTTTCTCAATCATAATCAACGCCTTACGAACACGATGAATTGCAAAAGCAAAGGCTAGTTAGTGATCTTTACGTAAGCCCGTTAGCTTTGGTTCTGCGGCTCTCTCTAGCGCACCTTTGCCACGGTCAACCTCAAATCGCGGTAACGATCTAACTATCACCCTAAATCGGAGAGTTCTCCAGTTGGGTCCAATGCTTAAGCAAAAGGGCTTACGTAAAACTACGTAAGCCCCTGCATTGCGATACGAAAAACACTCTTTAGGACAGGGCTTTAGCTACCGTCACCAGTAGCTCGTCCGGGCCTATGGGCTTTCTTAGAATAGCAACGACGCATTCGCGCTCAGCAGCTTTAAGAAGGCATCGGTCGTTGGTGCCGGTCACGACAACGATCGGCGTGTCGAAGGCCAGCGTCTGCAGCTGGTCCAGCACCTCGACGCCGTTTGGGCTCGGCATCTCCAGATCCAAGACGATGCAGTCTGGCGAACCGGAAAGGCCTTCATCCAGGAAATGCTGGCTCGAGGCGTATTCAATGACACTATATTCCGCGCACTGTAGCACTGTGCTGAAGGTTCGGCGGACGCCGTCATTATCATCAACGATGGTGATGCGACTGGATATATGCTTCAATTTATCTCGCTTCCGTACACGACCGTCCGCGTTGCGATCGGTATCTCATGAGCCTGGACACCTAGTTGAACATACGGCGAATGATGACGTCCTTCACTCCGGGATACTACGTAAGGGAGTCGGTTTAAATTGCGGCGAAGCGAAGCGCACACAGGTGGAATGCTCCGCCGTGAGCGTTTTGGCCAAAGCGCATTTTGAGGTTTCGCAACGGGTAGTTCCGTCTGCGAACTGAGGCGCGGCAATAACACCGTAGTAGTCAATCAGCAACGGCTGAACTAGAATAGGAAAGCCGCCGATTGGTGAGGATAAGCGGGTACGGGGCTACGCTGGCATGTCGGATGAGAGAGTCATTAATCTGAATATCGTCGACGACGAAGACCTTGTCCGTAACAGCCTGGCGACAGTTCTCAGGGTGGCAGACTACCAAGTTGAGACATTTTCCTCCGGCGTCGAGTACATCAAGGCGCTTCCCAACCTCGATCCGGACTGCGTGATCCTAGACGTGCGCATGCCTCAGATGAACGGCTTGGACGTGCTGGATATCGTCAAACAACACAAGCAGCGCACGCCGGTCATTATGATTTCCGGACATGCGGACATCGCCATGGCGGTAAAGGCCATCCAGACAGGGGCCGCTGATTTCATCGAAAAGCCGGTTGATCCGGAAGCGGTACTTAAAGTCGTTGCACGGGCCTGTGACGGAGCTCGTAAGAATGATGATGAGGATGCGCCGGATGAGGAGTTCGAGGCGGTGCTCGAGAACCTCACCAAACGCGAGACTGAAGTTCTGTCGCTGCTGGTCAAAGGCGATCAAAACAAGGTAGTTGCCCGGAAACTGGGTATCAGCCCGCGTACGGTCGAAGTTCACCGATCCAGGATCATGCAGCGGCTTGGTGCAAGGAGTTTTGCGGAACTCGTGCGGATGACGGTTCTGGGAGGCTTCAAGCCAGACTAAAGCGGCGGCTCAAAGCGCTGTCGTTAAAGGCCCAGATCGCTGAGACCAGGGTGGTCATCGGGCCGGCGGCCTTGGGGCCAGAGGAATTTGCGATCTTCTTGTTCGATTGGAACGTCGTTGATGCTTGCCACGCGGCGACGCATGAGGCCGTGCTCGTCGAACTCCCAATTCTCATTACCGTAAGCGCGGTACCAGCTGCCGGCGTCGTCCCGCCACTCGTAGCAGAAGCGCACAGCGATCCTGTTGTCACGATAGGTCCAGATTTCCTTGATCAGCCGGTAGTCGAGTTCACGTGCCCATTTTCTTTGGAGAAAGGCGCGGACTTCATCGCGGCCATGCAAGAACTCGGCGCGATTTCGCCAAACCGTATCCTCGGTATAGGCAAGGGCGACGACGTCAGCATCGCGCGTATTCCATGCGTCCTCAGCCTTGCGCACTTTTACGATGGCGGCTTCAAGCGTGAACGGAGGAAGGGGTGGCCGCGACATGGCAAACTAACCTTGGGGTCCTGGAACAATAAAAGAGAGGCCCGGCACCGAGGCCAGGCCCTTTCGCGCAGTCGTGTTACCATGATTTGTAAGGGAGGAACTTGCCCGACATTTTTACTTCGATGCGATCACCCTTGGGATCGGGGATCTTGTCGACGTACATTTCGAAATCGATGGCGCTCATAATGCCGTCGCCACCCTTTTCCTGGATGAGTTCCTTGAGGGTCTCTCCGTAGACACCGACGATTTCGTAGAGCCTGTAGATGCATGGGTCGGTCGGCACCGTCTGATCGAAGAGCTTGGTTGGGAACTCGGCGAGGACCGGACCAGCTTCCTGTGGAAGCCCAAGATACGCGACGAGCTTGTCAGCCTTTTCGCGCGGCATCGAATTCATGCCGAGACAGGCTGAGGTGACAAACACTTCCGACATGCCAACCGAGTCGGCGATGCCTGCCCAGGTAACGCCCGTCTGCTTCTTCTTGGCAAGGATCATCTCGGTGACTTCAACCTTGTCCATGGTATCTCCTATCATCTGGTGTGCGTTTGGTTCGACCGCGTTGGCGGTCAGCTTGCGATCGAGACAAGTTTGGGACCGCCCGCGGGTTGGTGCTCCTGGTCGTCAGCATCTTCCGCGCCGGGCCTGACGGTGGCCGGCGGTGATCCGTCATGGTCGCTCCCTCCGGCCAGCTCTTTTGAACGGCGAGCAAGGAATTCGACGAGATGATTGCGGATCTTGTAATAGGCCGGCTTGTGGATGATCTCTGTTCGGTCGCGCGGGCGGGGGATGTCCACAATTACGTTTTCGGCGACCCGTGCTTGCGGGCCATTGGTCATCAGCAAGATGCGGTTGGACAGCAGAATGGCTTCATCGACGTCGTGGGTGATCATGAATACGGTCTGCTCCGAACCCGACCAGATACGAGTTAGCTCATCCTGAATGGTGCCGCGCGTCAGTGCATCGAGAGCGCCAAATGGTTCATCGAGAAGAAGCAACTGCGGACGGATCGCAAAGGCGCGGGCGATGGACACGCGCTGGCGCATCCCACCGGACAGCTGCGCTGGCTTGCGATGCTCGGCACCACCGGTGAGACCAACCATCTCGAGATACTTTTGTGAGTGCTCGATGACTTTGCTGCGCGGCCAGTCCGGATAACGCGCACGGACACCGAAAATGACGTTCTTCAAAGCGGAAAGCCACGGCAGCAAAGAGTAGTTCTGAAACACGACGCCGCGGTCGAGGCTCGGTCCGGAAATTTCCTTGCCACCCATAATGATGCCGCCCTCGGTGGGCGTATCGAGGCCAGCCAGGATATTCATTATCGTGGATTTGCCGCACCCCGAATGACCGATGATGCAGACGAACTCACCCTTTTTTATCGAGAAGTTCGCGTTTTCAAATACCGTTAGAGTTTCGCCACCCTTCTGAGCGGGAAAGCGTTTCGTGAGGCCTGAAATTTCGATGAATGGCTTCGTCACGGTTTTCCTCTTTCGAAGGCTGGTGGTTTATTCCTGGTACTGCACTGCGCGCTGGACATACGCGAATGCCGTATCAAGCAGCATTCCGACGACGCCGATCATGAGAATTGAGAAGATCACACTTGTCAGATCCAAGTTGTTCCATTCGTTCCAGACGTAGTAGCCAATACCCGTTCCCCCGACGAGCATCTCCGCGGCGACGATTACAAGCCAAGCAATACCGATAGAAATGCGCATTCCGGTCAGGATTGTTGGAGCGGCCGCGGGAAGGATTACGAGAAGGGCCGTTTTCAATGGGCCGAGTTCATGCGTCTTGGCGACATTGACGAAGTCCTTGCGGACGTTGGCTACTCCGAACGCGGTGTTGATCAGCATCGGCCAGATCGAGCAGATGAAGATCACGAAGATCGCCGAGGCCTGACTGTCCTTAATAATGAACAACGCCAGCGGCATCCAGGCCAGCGGCGATATGGGGCGCAGAACCTGGATGAATGGGTCGAGCGCCTTGTAGGCAATAGGTGACATTCCGATCAGGAAGCCGATCGGGATGGCCATCAAGGCGGCTAGGAAGTAGCCGGTGAGCACCCGGTAGAGCGAATACGCGAGCTGGATGCCGATGCCCTTGTCGTTGGGTCCGTTGTCGTAGAAGGGTTTTGAAAGTTCCGAGACTGCTTTTTCGATCACTTGTGAGGGTGGGGGAACGCGCGCCTGCTGCCCGCCGCCACCGGTCAACAATTCATATTCGGTGAGTTCTCCGGCGGATTTCACCGCCGGAGTACTTAATTCCCAAACGCCCAGAAACGCGACCAACAGGCAGATAGATAATACAAGCGCCTTTGCGTTATCGGATAGCGTTATGGCATTCATGATGCACGCCCGATCTCGAAGCTCTTGGCATATTCGTCGGCTTTATCTGGGTCGAATTCCTTGCCCATGATCATGTATTTCTCATAGGTCTTATCGGGCACCGGCATGCCGAGGTCCTTCATGACCTTTCCGCAGTCGGCGGTCAGATAAACCTGCTCGGCGATTTTCTTGTAATCGATATCGCCTTCGACGTAGCCCCAGCGTTTCATTTGGGTGAGAATCCAGACACCCATCGAGTGCCAGGGGAATGGGTCGAAGTCGATGCGATCGGGAACGTTCTTAACGTTGCCTAAGCCATCCGCGTAACGGCCGGTCAGGACCTGCTCGATCACGGGCACCGGCTGGTTGAGATAATTCGTCGGCGCGATCGCCTTGGAAATCTCCTTGCGGTTTTCTTGGACGCTTGCGTATTGCGTGCCGTCGACGAGGGCCTTCAGCAGGTTGCCGTAGGTGTTTGGCAACGTATCGGCGAATTCCTTGGAGCAGGCGAAGGCACAGCAGGGGTGGCCCTCCCAGATGTCCTTCGTCAGGATGTGGATGAAGCCGACTTTTTCCCAAACAGCGCGTTGGTTGAATGGGTCGGGCGACAGGTATCCGTCGAGGTTGCCGGCACGGAGGTTGGCGACCATTTCGGGCGGTGGGACGACGCGGATCTGAATGTCCTGATCAGGGTCGAGGCCCGCTTCAGCAACGTAGTAGCGCAGCAGGAAGTTGTGCATGGAGTATTCGAACGGCACACCGAACTTGAAGCCCTTCCACTTCTTGGGATCGTTTTTATCCTTGTGATCGTTGTGCAGGACGATGGCCTGGCCGTTGATGTTCTCAACCGCCGGCATCAGGAAGGGAACAGCTGTCGAACCGGCACCCATTGTGATGGCGAGCGGCATCGGCGTCAGCATGTGGGAGGCGTCGTATTCCTTGTTAAGCGACTTGTCGCGGGCGACGGCCCACCCGGCTGTCTTGATGACGTCTACGTCGAGGCCGTACTTGTCATAGAAGCCTAGCGGCTTGGCCATGATGATCGGCGTCGCGCAGGTGATCGGCACGAAGCCTACCTTGAGCTTTTTCTTCTCAGGCGGACCAAGTTTGTCGAGGATTGCCGCCTTCGCGGCGTCCATCGGGAAGACGCTGGCGATGGCAGCCGCAAGCGTCGAAGCGCCGAGCATGGAAGCAAAGCTGCGGCGGGAAAGCTCGTTATGGCCAAAGATGGAGCGGACGACAGCGCTCTCAACGGCGCGCTCCAGAAGTTCATCCGAAGAGGGCACCGGCTCTTTATGGCGGACGTGGGCCGCTGTGATAGGGGCGGCGTGATGCTCGTGGCCTGCCAGTTCATTTCTGCTCTTCGAACAGCAGGACTGGCAACCGCAGTCAGAACCGTGCCGAAGGTCTGCTTCGCCGTCATAGGGATTTCCGAGGCTCTTGCTCACCATCTCATTGACCCTCCTCAGAGTGGGATACGCTGCGGCCGCGCCGCCGTTGGTTAATGAATAGCAAGCGGCGTGCCATTCCACGCTGCGTAGGAATAGTGACGTAGAAACAGAGAGTTAAAGGGCTCTCACCTCACCGATTTTATTATGGGATTTCATAATTTTCTAAATTTCATAAAGTGGCTTATGTTGTTTCATAATTGGGTTTCTAACTTTGTGGGTGGCCTGCCCTCATCTAGCGTCATGCAGGCGCACGGAGATTTAATTGGCACTAGCAGACACGCCCCGGGGGGAACTCAATGATGAGGTCGCAGCGGCAGGGGTGCCCGCCGAACTGCTGTTCGCGGGCTTTCGCAACCACCCGCTGCCGCAACTGATCTTTTCCCCGTTCGACAATTTGCTGCTGCTCGCCAACACGGCGGCCAGCCGGCACTTCGACATGAACGCGGAAGCTCTCCTGCAGACCAAAGTCAGTGACTTGTTTGATCAGAATTCGATTGGCTTCCTGCACATCGCAACTCAGGAAGCAATGCATGCGGGCTTTGCATGGACGCGCAATCTCAAGGCGGCGAACCAATCGGCCGCGGCGCTGGAGTTTGAATGCTGCCTTATCGCCTGGCGCTCGCACGACAAGCTTCTCATCCAGATGTCAATTGAAGACCTCGAAGCGCTACAACGGCGCGATATCGACAATGAAGCTGACAGCATGCATCGCGCGGGACTCAGTGAGTGGCGGCGCGCTGAGCAGTTTCTGAGAGAGATCGAACGGCGTCACCATCTGATCTTGTCGGCGGCCGGCGAGGGGGTGTATGGCGTCGACGCCAACGGCATCACGACGTTCGTCAACCCGGCCGCCGAGGCGATGCTTGGGTATCGCGCCGAAGAATTGATCGGGCTAGAGATGCACCAAAAGGTGCATCACAAGCACTCCGATGGATCCCATTATCCCGTGCGGGATTGCCCGATCTACAATGCGTTCCGCAGCAATGAAATTACGACCGTCGACGACGAGTGCTTCTGGCGCAAGGACGGCAAGCCAATCCGCGTTGAGTACACATCGACACCGCTCATCGAGGATGGGCAAGCCGTCGGCGCGGTGATTGTCTTTCGCGACATCACCGAGCGAAAGATCAATGAGGAAAAGCTGCAACGGGCTTTGACGGAGAACGCGGCTCTGCGCGAGCGGCTGGAAAAGGAGAATGCTTACCTGCAGGAGCAGATTCTCACTCAGTCTAACCACCATGAAATCCTCGGGCGGTCCCAATCAATACAGAGGATCGTCCGGCAGATTGATGTTGTTGCCGATACAAATGCCAACGTTCTCATCACGGGCGAGAGCGGGACAGGAAAGGAACTGGTGGCAGGGGCTATTCACCAGGCTTCCGCGCGCAAGGACCGGCCGCTCATTCGCGTCAACTGTGGTGCTGTTCCACGAGACCTGTTCGAGAGCGAATTTTTTGGCCACGTCAAAGGCGCGTTTTCAGGAGCGGTGCGAGATCGCGTCGGCCGTTTCGAGCTTGCCGATGGCGGCACGCTGTTTCTCGACGAGGTTGGCGAGATCCCGATCGAGCTGCAGTCCAAACTCCTGCGCGTTCTGCAAGAAGGTAGCTTCGAACGCGTCGGCGAGGAAAAGACGCGCCAGGTAGATGTGCGGATCATCGCGGCGACGAACCGCGATCTGAAACAGGCAGTGGAGCAAGGTAGCTTCCGAGAGGACCTGTTCTTCCGACTCAATGTGTTCCCGATCGAGTGCCCGGCGCTGCGCCAGCGCCGTGAGGATATCGCGCTGTTGGCGCAGCATTTCCTACGGCTCAGTTCACAGCGCTTGAACATCGCCGAGCCGCGTTTGTCGCGCGCCAACGTTGAAGCGCTGGAACGTTACTCCTGGCCCGGCAACGCACGCGAACTTCAAAACGTCATCGAACGTGCGGCCATTCTCTCTCGGCAGGGGCGTTTGATCCTGAGCCTACCGGGATCGGGGCCCATAGCATCGGCACCGGCCGATACAGAACGAGCATCGGCCAATCAACCCGGCAAAATTCTAACGGCGGCTGAGATGTGCCAACTGGAGAACGACAATATTCGAGCCGCGCTTGCAGCTTGTGATGGCCGGGTCGCCGGGCCTCAGGGTGCCGCCTCGCTTCTGGAAATGAAGCCGCAGACTCTCTACTCCCGCCTACGAAAAATCGACCCCAAACGCTAGCGGTCTCACGAACCCACTTTCGCCCCGCGCTTTGGATTCTTCCTCTTAATGGCTGCACTGCTCAATAGGGCAAGATCGTGCAACCGCAAAATGCGTAATACCTCGTGAGATATGCGGAAATCGCAGGTCAGGAGTGCCAATATTACGCATTGCAACAAACCATGTTGCGGTGCATATATCTGGTATGCCACGGCGGCACTCAGGCCTCCGATCGTAACGGCAGCGTCCTCCAATCAAATGGGGAGAGGTAATTATGAGCACAACCGTCAATTTCCGTAACCACGGCGAGCGTCAACCGCTGACATCGGTGGTTATCGAAGCTTTGAGCGTCGTTCCGAATTTCTTTGCATCCTTGCGGAAAGCAATAAAGGCCGCGCGCGATTTTGAGCGTTTGAGCCATCTTACGGATGCCGAGCTGAAGTCGCGGGGGCTTACGCGCGACGGCGTGACGCAATACATCTCGGCGAAGTACTTCACCGACTAAACGTCATTCAGCTGACATGGCCACACGAAGAAAAAAGAGGCTGTCTCCAGCCTCTTTTTTTGTGGCAAGGCTAGGCCTTGTTCTTTTCCAAATAGCGCCGGAAGGCGCGCAGGGTCTCATCGCTGACGTGGTGCTCGAGGCCTTCGGCGTCGGCTTCCGCTGTCTCCGTGTCGACGCCCAGCGCCACCAGAAAATCCCGGACAATCTCGTGGCGGCGGCGCGAGGCTTCAGCTAGGTCGCGCCCCTTGTCGGTCAGAAAGATCGAACGATAGGGCTTACTGGTGACCAGACCATCGCGCTGCAGGCGCTGGATGGTGTTGTTAACGGTTGCGTTGGTGACCCCGAGCCAATCGGCCAAATCCACAACCCGTGCTTCACCGGTTTTCTCAATCAGTTGAGCGATGAGCTCGACGTAGTCCTCCGCAACCTCAGTCTGGTGGGCCTCACGCACGCGCTGGAACCGCTCCGCGTGGCGCTTGGCTTCTGGGTCACGGTCATCGGCGCTGGTCATTTTCGGCTCCGGTGATGGGCGGGTTCACGACAAGTTATTGCAGACCTGGCTTGACTCAAACTTAGCATGCACTAACTTTTATGTATTCGTGCTACAGTTTGTCGGCACGACTCAGGAGATTGGCCTAGGCGATCCGGGTGCCACGGTGCGTTACGACGGCCTTGAACACGGGGATCGCCAGTTGACAAGAGGTTACGGACGGATGAAGCGGGCCAGCTCGGCTTATAGCTACGCCATGTTTTGGCAATCGGCCATTTTCAAGATGGCGGTCGCACTGGCAGCCATCTCGATGGCGTTCGCACTGGTGTTTAGTTCCAGTGGTGGTGCGGCTGCTGGCAAGCTTAGAGTTGTTGCGACAACGGGGATGATTGCGGACGCTGCGCGGCAGATCGGTGGTGATCTCGTCGACGTTAAAGCTCTGATGGGACCCGGTGTCGATCCACATGCCTACCGGCAGACGCGCACTGACATTGTGGCGCTCGCGAAGGCGGATCTCGTGCTTTGGCACGGGCTTTATCTCGAAGCCCAAATGGAGGACTTCCTCGTTTCCCTTGGGCAACGTCGTAAAGTCGTGCCTGTGGCGGAAGCCCTGCCTAAGGACCTTCTGTTGTCGCATGCTGACTACACCGACAAGTATGACCCGCATATTTGGATGGACCCCAAGCGGTGGACAAAGGTAATCGTTACTGTTCGCGACGCGCTGATCACTGAAAGGCCCGACGCTAAGGCCCTGTTCGATGCAAATGCGGTTCGGCATTTGGAAGACGTCTCGGAGCTAGCCGGCTATTCCGAACGTACGCTCGCCACGGTGCCAGCCGAAGCTCGCGTGTTGCTGACCGCCCATGACGCTTTCAACTACTTCGGAGAAGCATATGGTTTTGAGGTGCTCGGCATCCAGGGCATCTCGACGGAGAGCGAGGCGGGGCTCAACAGAATTCGCGAACTGGTCGACTTGCTGGTCGCTCGCAACATTGGTGCGGTTTTTGTCGAGTCGTCGGTATCGGATCGGAACATTAAAGCGTTGATCGAGGGCGCGGCTGCGCATGGACACACCGTCAGGATTGGCGGTGAGTTGTTTTCCGACGCAATGGGCCGGGACGGGACCTATGAGGGCACGTATCTCGGCATGATTGATCACAACACGACCACCATAACGCGCGCGCTCGGTGGAGAGGCCCCCGCGAGGGGCATGAACGACGCGCTCGCCGCCAGCAGTTGAGGCACCGAAAAAATATGGCTGGGAGATCTGTTAAAGTCGCCGCGCAGGACGGGCAAATCGTGCAGCAGCCGCCTGCTGACGACAGTCCGCTGGCGGTCCGCGGACTTACGGTTTCCTATGGAGACAAACCTGCGATCTTTTCTGTTGATGCTGTGGTTCCCCCCGAGAGCATGATGGCAATCGTCGGTCCTAACGGGGCTGGCAAGTCGACGCTTCTCAAGGCGGTGCTCGGCATCGTCGAACCGCTGTCGGGCTCGGTATCGGTTTACGGCGAACCGCTAGCGAAGGTCCAGGATCGGGTCGCATATGTCCCGCAGCGCGCCAGTGTCGATTGGGACTTCCCAACGCGTGTCATCGACGTCGTATTGATGGGACTTTACCGTGAACTTGGCCTACTGGGTTGGGTAACGGGCCGGCACCGCAAGACGGCGAAGGCCTGCCTGGAGCGCGTTGGCATGGCGGAATTTGCCGGCCGGCAGATCGGTCAGTTGTCAGGTGGTCAGCAGCAGCGGGTATTCCTGGCCAGGGCCTTGGCGCAGGATGCGGATTTCTATCTTCTCGATGAGCCCTTCGCAGGGGTCGACGCGGCTACCGAAAAGGCGATCATCGACGTTTTGAAATCACTCAAGGCCGACAAGAAGACCGTCGTCTGCGTGCACCATGACCTGGCGACGGTTTCCGACTATTTTGATCATGTGTTGCTGATCAATGTGCGCAAGATCGCCGATGGTCCGGTGGCAACTACGTTTACCGCGGAAAACCTACAACGTACTTACGGCGGCCGACTAGCGACGACGCATATCGATGAGCTGCGGCTGCCGGCGGGCTGATGTGGACCACCTTCCTCGATGCACTGTTGCTGCAGGCCGGGTATAACGCCGCGCTTGTTGCGATCGGTGCGGCACTTCTCGGCATTGCGGCGGGAACCTCAGGAACCTTCCTCTTCTTGCGCAAACGTGCCCTGGTCAGCGACGCCATCGCGCATGCGACGCTGCCGGGCATCGGGCTGGCTTTCATTTTGATGGTTGCACTGGGCGGCGACGGCCGCGACCTTGCCGGGCTGATGCTAGGTTCGGCGCTGACCGCGGCTGCGGGGCTGCTGCTCGTGGAGTGGACGGCAAGGGAGACACGGCTTTCGGAAGATGCTGCGATCGGTGCGGTACTGTCGGTATTCTTCGGATTCGGGATTGTCCTGCTGACGTTTATTCAGACCATGTCGAGCGGCCGGCAGGCCGGGCTCGATGGTCTGCTGCTTGGTTCAACGGCGGGCATGTTGTTTCAGGATGGCATCATCATCGCTATCGGCGGGGCGCTTTCGGTGGTGGCCGTATATGTGTTGCGCAGGCCGATGACGCTTGTTGGCTTTGACGCCGAGTTCGCGGAGGCCGCCGGCGTCAACGTCCGGCATGTCGATCTTGCGATCATGGGGCTGGTCCTTGGTGTCACAGTTATTGGCCTAAAGATCGTTGGGCTTATTCTGATCGTCGCAATGTTGATCATCCCGGCGGTGGCAGCGCGCTTCTGGACGGAGCGTACAGAATTCGTGGTGCTCGGTGCCGGGCTTATTGGCGGAGCTTCAGGCTACATTGGGGCTGCTCTATCGGCATCCGCGCCGGCGCTGCCGACCGGGCCGATTATCGTCCTGGTCTGCGCATTGCTGTTTGGATTATCGCTATTGTTCGCGCCGATCCGGGGCGTGCTTGCCTCGGTTGTGCGGCATCGCCGGTTCCAAATTCGCGTGCATCGTCGGCAGGGACTGCTCGCGCTCGTGCATGGAGAAGCAATCCATGACCGGATGACGCTTGCGGTGCTTCGGCGTGACGGACTTATCCGGGCCGATGGCGTGGCAACTGACAGTGGCCGGGCGCTAGCGGCAAAGGCATTACTCGATGAGCGGCGCTGGGAAATCGTCCGGGAATTGCACTTTGCCGATGGGGTCAAGGCGAGCCTCGACGGGCTGACGCCTATCGAAGAGGTGCTGACGCGAGACGAACTCGCAGAGATCGATAAGCGGCTGGGTCCGCCCGTCGTAGTGGGAGGGTGAGATGGGATCCGAGTTTGTCCAGCTGAGCCTGACCCCCATTTTGATCGGCGTCCTGGCATCGATCGCCTGCGCCTTGCCCGGTAACTTTCTCATTTTGCGTAGGCAAGCTTTGATCGGGGATGCGATTTCGCATGTTGTGCTTCCGGGCATTGTCGTTGCCTTTTTGATCACCGGCACGGTGGCATCGCTTCCCATGATGCTTGGCGCCGCCGGCGCCGCAATCATCGCCGTCATCCTGATTGAGGCGATCAAGCGCCTGGGGCGTATCGAACCTGGTGCGGCTATGGGTGTGGTATTTACCTCCATGTTCGCCGGCGGCGTGCTTCTTCTTGAGCAGTCGGATACATCAAGTGTTCATCTGGATGTCGAGCATGCGTTGATGGGCAATCTTGAGAGTCTCATCTGGTTTGCAGCGGACGATTGGTCGTCTCTGGTGGACCCCGTTGCCCTTGCGTCCCTTCCACCGGAACTGCCCCGAATCGCGGTCGTGTGCGCGATGGTTGGCATTCTCACCTACCTGTTCTGGCGACCGCTCAAGATCTCCACCTTTGATGAAGGTTTCGCCCGTTCGATGGGCATTCCCACGACGTTGATCAGCATCGGGCTTGTCATAGCGGCCGCCGTGGCCGCTGTGGCCGCCTTCGACGCCGTCGGCTCAATCATTGTCATTGCCATGTTTATTTGTCCGCCAGCTGCGGCCCGGTTGATGACCAACCAGCTTGAGGCGCAGTTGATTTGGAGTGTGGTCTTCGCCGTCCTCTCAGCAGTCCTTGGCTATGTGTTCGCCGGATACGGCCCGCTCTGGTTTGGTAGCGAGAATGCTGTCAGTGCCGCCGGGATGATCGCCACGGTGTCCGGAATCATCCTGGGTCTTGCCTGCCTTTTTGGCCCACAGCGCAGGCGCATCGGGGAAGCGGCAGGCGTTTAGACGTTGAAGCGGCGTGACACCCGCAGCGTTCCAAGGCAGTGTCTCGTGGTCTCCAGTCGCCGCCAGGGAACCTCAGTTTGACATCCGTTGACGTCGCGCAAAGCGAAGCCCGGCAGCCTAATGGGCTGGCCACACTGTTCATGGTCGAATTGTGGGAACGGTTTTCCTACTACGGCATGCGGGCCTTGCTGGTGCTGTTCATGGTGGCGCCGGTCGCATCGGGCGGGCTGGGCCTTGGCACCGTGGAGGCGGCGCTCATCTATGGCAACTACACGATGGCGGTTTATCTGCTGTCGATCCCAGGTGGTTACGCGGCGGATCATCTGCTTGGTGCGCGCCGCTCGGTTTTGATCGGCGGGCTGGTTATTGCGTGCGGGCATTTCGCCATGGCCGTGCCGAGCGTGATGAGTTTCTACCTCGGCCTCGTGCTGATCGCGTTGGGGACGGGGCTGTTCAAGCCGAATATAAGCGCCATGGTGGGCGGTCTCTATCCACCTGGCGATACGCGTCGTGATGCGGGCTTCTCGATCTTCTACATGGGCATCAACATTGGCGCCCTGGCGGCGCCGTTCGTGACGGGATTTTTAGCTCAGAGCGCTCTGTTCAAGTCATGGCTTGCGGGGTGGGGGCTCGATCCCGCACACAGCTGGCACTGGGGGTTCGCTGCAGCGGGGATTGGCATGACGCTGTCGATTGGACTGTTTAGTTTGCGGCTGCGGCGTTTCGGCTCGGTGGGTTGTGCGCCAGCACACCCGTCGCTGTCGCTGCGTTCGGCCCTTGCCGTTGTCGGGGGAAGCGCAGGGCTGTTGGCCCTTTTACTGTTGTCGGACCGGCCTGGACTGGAGTGGCTGCGCTATATCGTTGTGGCGATACCGGTGATTGCCATTTTTTTGTTTGCGCGGCGGGAAGACCTGGAGCAGCGCCGGATTGCGGCAGTGTTCGTTTTCTTTATCGCGGCGATGGTCTTTTGGGCAGCCTTCGAACAGGCCGGGCTGTCGATTGCATTATTCGCCGATCGCCTGACGAACAACCATGTGCTCGGTTTTCACGTGCCCTCGGCTTGGTACCAATCTCTCAATCCCCTGTTTGTCATTTTGCTGGCGCCGTTATTCGCGGTGGCCTGGTCGCGCCTTGGCAAGCGTCAGCCTTCGACACCGATCAAGTTCGTGCTGGGACTGTTCTTCCTCAGTCTTTCGTTTCTACTGATGGTTCCAGCGGCACATGCGACGCTCGCCGGAAAGGTCAGCCCGCTTTGGCTGGTGGGTCTATTCCTGCTGCAAACCATTGGCGAGCTCTTTCTCAGTCCCGTCGGCCTCAGCGCCATGACCAAGCTGGCACCAGCGCGGATGGTCGGGATCATGCTTGGCATCTGGTTCCTGGCGGCCGCCTTCGGAAACAAGTTGGCCGGTCTACTCGGTGCGGGGTTCTCGTCCGATGATGCCGGCGCTCTGGCGTCTTTCTTCATCAGCCTGTCCGGTCTGGTCGCCGTTACCGCCATCGCGCTATTCCTCCTGACGCCCTGGCTGAA
>CAXXFS010000010.1:0-11713 GCA_963669235.2 uncultured Filomicrobium sp. | reverse complement strand
AAGGCAAGGTCAAGTTGCAAGAGCTAGCCCTATTGCTCGGCTTTTCAACGCATGACAGTTTCACATCCGCCTTCAAGCGATGGACCGGCAAGACGCCAAGTGAGACGCGGAGCTTGTCTTGAAGCTCTTAGAACCGATCTGCTAAAGCTGAACTGAAGGATTTTGTTATGATAGTTTTTTCTGGAAAGCCGCCGTGTGTGTTCAGCGCGGCGGCAATCGCAACTTGGTCTGTATCGTTGCTTTGCACGCTCCCGACGCCAAGCCAGGTCGCAGCTGCGGAAGAAGCAGCACCGAGCGGGATCGTCGCTGCGCAGGTCCGCAAGCAGGGTTTCACGTGTGAAAACCCTGTCAGCGCAAAGCGTGACGCAGAACAGTCAAAGCCCCATAAAACGGTCTGGCTGTTGCAGTGTAAAACAGAAAGGTATCGCGTGCGGCTCGTTCCGAAGATGGCCGCGAAAGTTGAGCGGCTGGAAGACCGAGAGAAAAGTGAGAGCCGTTAGTATTTGGTAGCTAGCGCGATGCGCCGACACCGGGAGCTGACGCGTCGATAACACTGCTGGAACGGCACACGAGTGTGTCTATGACTTAGGTACCGCAGAGCGGCCTGCGGCAATGTCTCCTTGTCAGCACTTACGCAATTGATCAGCCCCCATTGAGTGGACCAGTTTGAATGTTAGTTCGGTGGCGGCCTTGGTCCTCCCCCACTGGCGTGGTCCGACTCGAAGTATCTATTTGAACCTGAGGAGGACTTGAAATGGGCAAAACCACAAGCCGGAAGAGATTGTTGTGAAGCTTCGGCAGGTAGCCGTGCTGACATCGCAGGGCGCAACTGTAGCAGATGCGATCCGCCAGATCGGCGTGACTCAGCTGACCTACTACCGCTGGCACAAGGAGTTCGGCGGACTTCAAACGAACCAAGTCAAGCGGATCACCGTCGGTGATGGCGTACGACACCGGGTCACCTTCAGGGTCCGATGCAGACATGGTTCCGATCGATGTTTCGTCTTCCTCAACTGAGAATGTCTCGGCTTTTACAACCGGAGCCTCGTTCACATCCCTGACATTGATCGTGGCCGTGGCCGTGCAGTCTTTTTTGCCGTTCTCGGTGACTTGGACAATGAGATCGCAGGTTTGTTCCTCTTCAAAATCGATAGCACTGCCGTCAGCAATGAAAAACTCCTCGGAAATCGGATCGATGGAATACGCGCCGCCGTCATGGCCGGAAACAATCGACCAGTTTATTTTCTGGGATTGACGTCGGCAGTCACAAAACCCAGTAACGTATCGTCGAGCGGGTTCTCCAGCGTTGTGAAGGCTTGATTAACGAATTTCGGATTCTTCGATCCGTTGCCGCCGTTACCGTTGCCACCTTTCGGCATCCTTACGCTCCACTCTATTTACTTGGGCTCAACAGCACGCATACTCCTGCCGGGCATCACCCAACAGGAGATGCGTTTTGCTGTCGAAGTTGGGCTCGGGTTTTGAACCTGTTTTTCTGACGCAGGTCAGCGGTGGCGTTCTTCGTTGAGAAAATGCGAGCGCCCTCATTCGCCCCAGGCCACCCGACCTCGAACCAAGCGCTCGCCAGTGCCACCCCGTGGGTCACTCAACAGGAGCACGTGGATGTTGCATGAACTGGACACCCCAGTCACTATCGGAATGCCGCCATTGCACAGCCAGAGCGCTGCCAACATTTGGCGGCAAAAAAGTAGCGGTGCGCGGAGCAACAGTGCGAGTAGTACGACCGTGACCAACAAGATTAGAGCCACATGGGCTCATACCGCTTATCAGGAACTCAAGCGCCGCAGATGCAAAGCGACCCTTGCGCTTGAGCAAACTGGCCTGACGGAATTGTCGGTCCTCGACAAGGAGCGGTGGATCCCGTTTGATAAGGAAGTCATGTTTTTTGGAGGCGGCTGCAGAGCTCTCCGGCGACGATTGTTTTGGGCTGCACTTGGCGCCCAAGATTGATCTGAGGACGACAGGGCTGATTGCATATGTTGGCCTTGCGGCACGCACCCTTGACGATGCCATCCGCAACTTCATCCATTATCAACGCGTCCACAATCTCGCTATGCGTGGCGAACTCATTGACGACGGCGCCCACTTTCGCATGCAAACCCACTACCTTCAGCCCGAGCTACACCAGTACAAGCAGCGTGAAGAAATGGGTGTCGGCATCCACGTCCAAGTCGCCGGATGATTGACGCAAAAGAACATCAGTCCCGTTGAGGACCGTTTCAAACAAGCACGATTCGCGGAAATTTGCGGTATCGAAAGTCGCTAATCACTCCGCATTTGATTTCTCGGCGCGCGCTACTGGTACAAACTCGTGAGCATCGTAGAATTGTTCGGGATCATCTGCGGATATGAAATATTTTGATCCTTCACTATCGACGAGAACCTGCCCGAACATTAGTTGCCCGTCGGTTGTGCGGACCGACCAAAAGTCTTTTATGAAGTCAGGCCTAAATGCGGAGTTTTGCCCGTCCACGCTGCAAAACTGGGTAAAATGAGCGTGCCATGCGGTGCTGCTTGATTGAAGTTTGCCCATTGGTCCCCCTCGCTAACAAAGTTCCAGTGACAGCAAAGTGGCCTGGACCCTGCTGCCCCTTCGTTTTGGTCTGCTAAAGAACTTACGTTTTGCAACACCCGCCACCGCCAAAACTCCGGCGACGGTATGAAGCAGTCCAGCAAAGTGTCAATGACGGCCCGCCGGTTATTCCCGTCATCATCAGCAGGAGAACTGCCGCGCTTGCGGGTCGATGCACAGAGAACACACCTCAAGCTTCTCGGGCTGTCAAAAGAGGTTGTATGGCCGAGCATAAAAAGCGTCGGGCACTGCTCCCGAAACGCACGCGTGATCTGATCGCTAAGTGGTTTGACCAGATACGACAGCACCTTCCGGACGCCGGTCTTGATAAACGCCTCCACCGGCATTCCGGGTAGCAGCGCCACATCGCCAAGGCGGGCATCGCAATGCGGACCGCGTATTACCTGGCGCCGCCAAGCCAGCGCCCCCAAGCCAGCAAGGCCCGCATTACTTCTGGGCGTCGATGAGCTCGTGATCGTAGCTGTGCGATGAGATCTTCTCAATCTCACCAAGCTTCGCCGCCACCTCCGGTCCGCCAGCCGCCGCCAAGTGACGGATCACCCCGTCGGCGCCGCCGAAATCGGCTTGATACCAGGCATAAAGGCTAGAACTTTTGGCTTTGCCATCTGTCACGTTGAGCCCCCGCGGATGCGTCGCAAAGGCCGTCGCGGCATCCGTAAGCAGCCGCTCGAGATTGGCTCCCGTGATGGCCTCCGGGTAGAGCTTCGGACAACCGATCGACAGGCAGTTCAGCATATAGTGCCAGCGTGGTTCTTGGCTCATGAAAGACTTACGCAAATTTGCACTGATGTCCTCGAGGCTGACGCCCTTGCCGTTCACCTCGGCAAGATGGGCCTTCCAGGGACCGTTGCTCGGGCGACCCGACGCATCCGCGAGTTTGATGTCCATGATCGACTTGCACGTTTGCGCGGCGACGACAGCGGACGAAAAAGGGGTCGCCCATAGGACGACCCCACATGCTTTTGAAGACTTGGGCGCGAGAGAGGTAACGGCACCCAACGATAACCTTAGACGTTGGAATCGCCCCGCGATGTGATCCAGGTCACAAAATTCGCGCACGACCTGTCAGATTGAGGCCACGGTTAACACCCACTGGGTCATGAATAAGCTTCGCGCGATGGGTCACCCGACCAGCGTCGCGGAACCGTTCGCAATAGCGCGATTACTCCTCTGCCGCATCTTGGCCCGTTTACGCCGGCCCAATCGCTGCGGCTGCTTGGTTAAATGGTTGAGGCGGCCAGTTTCCTAATTCGCGGAGTGCAACGACGCAGGGCAGACGGCCGATTGATCGAAGACTTACTCTCAGTCGGATAGCCGCAGTGGCGCATCGGGATCAACCAATGCCGACCGGTCCACATTTTTGGCCACAGACAGCCGTCCGTAGGACCGCCCGTTGACCTCGATTTGGATATCACCCTCTGGTCCGACGCTCACAGTCAATCCTGCTTCCGCATCAGGGAGCTGCGGATCAGGCAGCGTGATCAGATTGGTAATGGGCGCTCTCAGTGCCGTGTCGTAAATGCGGAAGAAATTACCCGTACCGACGGCGAGATAGTTGCCTGATGAATCCGCGCGCAACCAGACACCGGGCGGATCGCCGTTGGGCATCTTCTTGACTCCCATAGTTTGGCTATCGACCTTCACTGTGTCGAAGCCGTCGCCCTTGCGTGCGAAGTGTAGCAGACGGGATTGCTCGTCAAGAACGATTAGTTCGCCCGATGCAAGCCATTCAATGGCGCCTGCATGCGGCGGCCGGCTCAGAAGCTCGTGCCCAGAACGATCGGCCGCCAATAGCAATATCGCGTTTTCAGTGAGCAGCACAATACGCCCATCTGGCGCGAAAGCCGCATCCTGAACCGCCCCATATGCATCGATTTCCTGAATGGGCCTCAAAGACTCACCGGACACGTCCGACACCCACACATTGTGCGTCCCGGCACCACTCTTCTGACGAGTGAGCCCCTTACCATAGAGTAAGATGCTGGGCCTATTCCGGTCCAGGCGGATTCCGCCAAAGCCGCTAAACGTATGGAATTCTTCGCAATTGAGGCCTTCGCCTCGCCTCCCGTGGCAGACCTCATGGAGCTCGCCTCCGGTACCGCCCCATACTGTCAACGCGGCGATGGCGGAAAGGTGCCTTGTCTTCGCTGTGTCAGGCAACATAAAGGCCGAGGCTGCTTTGCCCTTAAAGTGCATAATGCCGAAGTCCTTAGCCTTGCCGGCCGGCAAGCCGTCCCATTGCCTCAGCCGGCCGATCAAGTGTGCGGTCACCGAGCTTCCGTCGAGTGGCTGCGCGGCGCGCCAGAGGTTGCGCTCATCCCGGGCCCTGGGAAAAGTGAAGTGCAACATCGTACGCAACTTCTCTGCGCTCGCGATGCCCGCGATATCGTCTGGTGGGTTCGCGTCATCAGACCGCCCAAAGCATTCACTGGCAAACCCTGCGATTGGGACCGGCTTGTCTGGCCGGCTCGCAATATTGACAGACGCTTCACTGCAGCTTCCCAAGAGTGCGGGCTGCTCAACGCCCACCTGCGTTACTGGGGTGGCCGCAAAGCCCAGACTGCAGGCACTGTATCCCGCCGCATAGGTACCGAACAATGTAAAGCGACTATCGGTAGCCCGGTCGACGAAACAGGGTTTGGTCGACCGCTTCGGGAGCGACTGGCCGGCCGAGCTGCCGTCTAGACCATGCAGCCAAAGCCCGCCGGTCTCGGAGATCAGTGCAACACGCTCGCCTGCTGGTACGTACCACGTCACGGGATAGAAGGGCAGCTTTACCGTACCGGTTTTCCGCTTGAGGTACAGCCCGTCATTCAATTTGAACGGTGCTCCCTCAGGCACCGTGTCCAGGAGGCCATCCGCAACCAGAAGTCCAGCCGCGAGCGCCGCCGTCGTCGGCGAGTCGGGATCGGTTTTTGGAGAGTATGGCGAAGCCGCCGGCGCGGTCCTCCGTGTTGAGGCGACTCGCTGCCAGCCGCCGAAGCGCTTCCACTCGCTGATCTTCTGCGACGTCGCGCTGGCGCGCCGCCTCGAGGCTCTGGAACCAGGCAAAGATTGCCAGCGCAATCGTGGCCGCCGAAACGCCCAGCGAGCCTAGCACCCAGTTACGCTGCCGCCGAACCGCCGCTCGGCGGCTTTGCGAGATGAATTCGGCTTGCAATGGCGTAACGTTAGGCGCGTCCTTGGGATGCTGATCGCGCCACGCCTCGGCGTCGACGATATCCTGCCCCCTCAGCAACAGGTGCGGGGGGCTGAGGGCCTTGCGCCAGCGTTCGGCGAGGCCAGCGAGGCGCGTGTGCTCTCGTATCCATTCGATGTCGACTTTCAGTGCCGAAACGAGGCTGTCGATGGCGTCCTGGAAACGGTCGCGATCCATGCAGAAGATGAAATTGAGCCGGGCTAATAGCGGTGGAATATTTTTGGCCTCAGTCTCCTCGATGACAATTGGCGCAATGCGCTTGTTTAGTGCCGTCGCGTGCTCGACCTCCCATGCGCAGACCTCGGAGATGGCCGATTGTGGGCTGAGCAAGAAGACCACCCGTATCCGCCTCGGCTATGAGATCCTGCAGTCGCTCCTTCCACTCCTCGGTCGGAAGGATATCTTCAGTGTCTTTGAATACTTCGAAGTGCCGCTCGCGCAGCACTTTGGCAATGCGTTGGGCACTTTCGCGGTCTTTGCGCGAGTAAGAGAGGAAGACCTTTGCTTCATCGCCGTCCATCTCGGTGTCGTCTTTGCTCATCGGCGTTGATTAGCCTCGGCTGGTCAGGACCTGTAACGCCCCTTCCACGTTTGGGACGGAGTTGGTGCGAGTAACGGATTGTAGCCGCAATCGAGAGCGCAGACTTTAATTGTCCCGGGGCTCAGAACATGGGGATAGACGCAGAATTCTGTTGAACCCCCCGTCGAAACTTTCGGCTTATCCATGCCTCTTTGGCGGGCATGGCATTTCCTGCGGGAATTCATTGTCCAGCATCTGCCGAATGCTGGGTTGAAGTGTTCGCCACACGGGCTGGGATGAACCGCTGTATTTGGATTTTGGCGGGACGGATGACATGTGTTCCCCGCGTAGGCGGGGATGAACGGTTTAAGCCGTTCATTTTTTGAAGCGCTCCTGGTGTCTAGCCCCCTTGGGGTATACCACCAAAACTTCGTTTCTCTAATATCGTTTCAGGCGCTGGGGGGGGCAGGCCAGCCAGGCCTGGCGATACGAAGGGCAATCTACCCAGCCTTAGCTGGTAGACCACCTGCCAGCGTGGTGCGGGCACTAGTGCTTGATCTTCTATGACCGTTGACCCGGCAGGCAGCACACTTGCCGCAACGAAAAACGGTCCAGCCTCGGAAGGAAATTAGACGATTACCGCACGAGCGCTCTGCGCGCTGGCGCCCTTGCAATCCAACGGCTCTGTTTGCCGCTGTTTTTTCCTTTTCGAAATATTGCTGTACCGGAGCAATTGGCTTGACTTCGTCAGCGTTATAGGTCTGGTCACTGTCGCCAACGATCAAAAAATACACTGCGCCTTCCGAATCGATCTGACGCTGACCGACCGATAACCCTTTCCGTGAACGGATCCACCAAAGTTCTTGATAAATTTCTCGGCGCATTGTGTGGCTACTCGCTCTTGCATTATTTATTCGCATAGAAGCTGTATTTCTGGAGACCGGTTCTCAAGAATACGATACGTAGGACTGATTCAAAGCTCTCGTGCAAAAACTTCATCGTAAACTTGCTAGGTGCGACCGTTCTAGACCCAAATAGTGAATTCCTAGACTTTTAGACAAATGCGGGATAGCGGCAGTCGTTTCCGCGCCCTTGAACCGCTGTATTATTGTTCTCGAAATAGCATGCTTCGGAACCGGCAATTGCTAAAAGACTAGCGTTGATCCTCTCTTCCCTCGGAGATTGAATAGGCCGTCGCGCCTCGGTTGTCGCGAGAGCAGCAGGGCAGGTTCCGAAGCGATGGGATGAAGCGACTATCCGAAAGGATAGAACGCCATGCCGCGCATGCCGGGCTTACCCAAAGGGGTACCGTCGGCACGCACCTCTTTGCCCGCTTCGAGGCAGGCGGTGGGCATCTTCAAGAGTGCGCTTAGCGGTCGCGCTGACTCCGGCTCGGCCTCGCCGACAGGGGCTATCGCCAAGAGTAGCAATTCGCGAACCCGTGGCCGGCGAGCATACCCGGAAGCTGTCCAGGCAACCAACTTTGCACGACAGCGGTGTCTACTTCGTGAGCAATCACACGGCGAACCAATGGGCGGTTAGGAAGATTTACGGTTGTTGTCGAAAACTTGGGTTCAATCAAGGCGAGCCCGCCCCCCAGCTTCGCGACACGCCTCATCTCCTTGATCGCGCGCGCGACGTCGTCAAGGTAGATCAACAGCCGTTCCGCTCGGATACAATCGAACGTAGCTGCTTCGAATGGCAGCACCATTGCGGCAGCGACTCGAAAGTCAATTTTTAGCTTGGATGCAACGGCTCGATGCCGAGCGTCGTTAATGAAGTCCGCGCATTTATCGACCCCAGCAATATTGCCCGTTGGCGGGCCAACAGCAGCGAGTCGCAGCGTCTCGAGACCAAATCCGCATCCGACATCAAGAATGTCCTTGCCCGGGGGCGATCCCACCGCGTTGTCGCGCAATCGCTTTCAGCTCCTGCAGTTGTTCGATGCCATCGAATGCCTCGAGAGCGCTCACGTAATTTGCGGTGCTGGTCGCCTGGTCGAGTGGCGTAGATTGCTTGAGTGTGAAATCATCTATAAGATTTATCGGCCAATTCAAACATACTTCAGGGAGCAGGCGGCAGCGCAATTCTCTTGCCGGTCAACGTGATTGCGACACTCGAATCTTCAGCGATTGAAGCTGCAGCTGGGTCGTCTGCCTTGGCGTCGATCGGCACGAAGTGAAGCTTTCCGTTTAACTTCAAAATGCCTGTCGACGGCACATATCGACCGGAGGCATCGAGCCGCACGATCTGACTGGTCTGGCCGCCGGAACCGGCAAAGGTGAAATCTAGCATCGTAGTCGTGAGCCGAACAACGCCATCACCGTCGACACCGTCGCACCGCCAGCGACCCAAGCTATCACCAAAAGTCCGTCGGTCGAGCGCAGCTTTTGTCTCATCGGAATCGAAGCGGAAAGCATGCCCGCCATTGGTAAAGGCGAGAAGGCTGCGACTCTCAACTGGCTTGTCGATTCCGAAAGTGTTGACCGTAAGGAATGAGCCGACTGTCGCAGCGCACGGTCCGCTAATCTCTTGCGCAAAGGCCGGCCTCACTGCAGCAATTGCCAGTGCAATTACCCCTCCCGCCAAAACAATGTATGGCAGCTGTTTCTTCAACGGCATAATCCCAACTCCGTTCTCCGAAAGTAAAGCTTGATGTGTTAGGGCCGGTACTGGAAATGCGTCTCGAGCGAATTCACCGCATGAGCAACAACACAACCCAAATAAGGACAAGTGACAACATAACCATGAAGAAGGTTCGCCATTTTGTGCCAGCGACAAGGGCGGACAGATCGGCAACTAGCGAAACAAGAATATTCAGCACAACACATCCCTCCTCATTCCGCGTCACGTGTGTCCCGGCCACCGTTTTCGTATGCGCTCAGAGATCGGCACGGAATCGGAGATTCGAATGCTCTGCAGTGATGCAGTAACACACTTTACCGATAATGCGATGTCACACTTTTCGCGTGACATTAGGGTTATTTCTTCAGTGACGTAGAGAGTGTAACCGGACGACGTACTAGGCGGCAAGCTCTGTGCTCGCCCTGTTCCGCATCTGGCCTCTCGGCCGTACGCCCAGCGCTGGGCGACTTCTAGTGTTGAGGTAAAAACAGATGTTTTGGTTGCGCTTGTCCGTTACTGAGGGACAACCGGGGCGTTAGAGTCCGCTTATTGATCAAAGCGGACATGGCAGGGATCTGACGTGCGCAGCACCAGCATGTTCCGCTTTGCATCCTAAAGCGGACATTCCATCGGCGACCGCGGCGCACATCGCCAATGTCGGTTTTGTCCACATAGCGGACATTGAAGGAGGCAGCTGCAAGCCGTCTACCCAAGCTGCCTTCAAGGGCGTTCTTGCTCGTCATCGCGAATTCAGCGGGGTCAACAACGCGTGTAAGGGCGCTGTCATATTAAGATGTATCGGTCGCAGAAGATCTACGACTACCCAATTTCAAGCAGCCGCTGTCACCTCTTGCCATCTCTCCATCGCCGCAGCACGAAACTGCCGAAGTGTTCGGCGTGATATGAGATGGCGCTGAACGTTGAAGGTATTGTAGATTGCGGCATGTGTTGAAAGAAATCTCTGAGCTGACCCGGCTGATTTGAAGCGGTGCATGCGCCGCTCTCGCTGCCGGATCGGCAAGTGAGAATTCTCGGCTCGATTGTTACTTCGCCCGCCCGTGATGTGGATGCGCTTCATCCCGAGAGTTTCGAGCGCAGCACGATACGAGGGTAGCTTGTCCGTCACCACAATGGTCGGCACGAAGCCTTGTGACTTAAGAAGCTTGCGCATCAACTTCAGCGCAGCTTTCTTGTTGCGTCGTGATTGAACCAGGACATCAAGCACTTCGCCTTCGCAATCCACGGCACGCCATAGATACATCACCTTGCCATTGATCGAGACGAACATCTCATCGAGATGCCAACGTACGTCAGCAGGTGGATGTGATCTCCTGAGCCTTTTGGCATAGGCTAGGCCAAACTTAAACGACCAGCGGCGGACCGTTTCATGCGAGACATCGATGCCGCGTTGGGACAACATATCCTCGACATCGCGCAGGCTCAGAGGAAAGCGAAAGTACAGCCAGACCGCTTGCTGGATCACAGTGGCCGGGAAACGATGGCGACGATAGGAAGAATTGCTCATCGGACGTTGATAGCATGCGGCATCAACTGAGCAGGCGCGTTACCGTGACAACAACCTTGGAAGCGCGAAGGCATTTCCCGCGCGACGTGTTACCGCCGCCGTGCTGGGCAGACGTCACGCGGGTCGGATGGCTCCTGAACCCTGCGTTGATTCCGCTTTTGCGAGCAGTGAGGCTCCGTTCCGCTGCTCATTCTTCGCGGCGTCGGCCTTTGCTTCTTCAGCCAACTCGTCGATAACCGAATTAGCGATTAATAGAAAACCAAATGACACGAGCACGATCCCCAATATCAAAGCGATTTCGGTCACTGTGTTGGCCCCTTGGCGCTTCAAATTAGCTGTCGCCTGCTTCAAACAAGTTTGGATTGGCCACACTTAATCTGAGTCGGGCCCCGTTCGTCGAGAGCACTTATGTTGCTTATGATTATTTTCTGAAAATTTGAGGCGCGCCTTGATAAAGCTGGCGAAGATATTCGGGGTTATCGGCGTCGTCGCATACGCCCTCGGGTCCTACTACATCTTCATGGTCACTAGGCTAGGCACCAACCCATACTGGGCAACGGACTACGGGTGGCTCGTGCACCTGGTTACAACGCTTGGAGGTGCCATCCTTTGCATCGGTGCTGTCGCTCAAAAGAAGCCACGAGATACGCTGCGTTGGTTATTGGCCTCAGTAGGTCTCTGGGTGGTGGGCCAAGTTCCGCATGTGATCTGGCTTGCGCCGCCTGACCCCGTGAAGGCGTTTATCGGGCTCGGCATCCTGTCAATCTTCATTGTCCCCGCACTCCTCGCTTCAATGTTCGCGTGGGTCTCGACGCTATTCACCTCCAGGCGCGCTTGATCGGAGGCAATCATAGGCCTGGCGAAGCTGCATGGTTTTATGCGACGGCGACGCGGGGGGTAAGAGGCTTGCTTCCGTCTATGGCTTAAAGCCTAAAGAGCTCCCCGCGGCGGGACATCTCAGGCTCACCAAAGATGAGGCCAGGAGAATTGCCGGCACCCTGGGTGGTGGAGGAGATACCCAGCAGCTATTGCTTCGTCGATGCTGGGGGGAAGAGGCTCACTGAGCGCCTGACGTGCAAAACACCATTGCGCCAACTCGCTTCGTACAGCTCCGGATTGTCCAATAAGTTCATGAGTACGGATAGCATGGTTGACTCCCTTGTTGCGGAGCTGACCATACACGCGGATTGCGTATCAGCAGTTCCGCCAGGAACGCATGAGAATTTGGTT
>CAXXFS010000009.1:0-10186 GCA_963669235.2 uncultured Filomicrobium sp. | reverse complement strand
ATTATCGGACGGGCTATCGCGAGGGCTTCGAGCTCGAGTGTCGGGCCCTCAAAATGGCACGCGAGAAGATTGGTCTTCACAACATCATAATAATGATACCGTTCTGTCGTACGCTCGATGAGGCGGATCAAGTCCTGAAGGTAATGGCGCAGCATGGTCTAAAGCGCAAACAGGATGGTCTGCAGATCTATATGATGGTGGAGATCCCGGCAAACATCATATTGGCGGATCAGTTTGCCACTCGTTTTGACGGTTTCTCGATTGGCTCTAACGACCTTACGCAGCTTATACTTGGTATTGACCGAGATAGCGAAATGCTCAGCGGATTGTTCGATGAGCAGAACGCGGCAGTGAAGTGGGCAATCGCCGAGGTTTTGGAGAAGGCGCGCAAGTACGGTGTCCACACAGGATTATGCGGTCAAGCGCCCAGCGACCATCCCGAATTCGCGGGCTTCCTTGTTCGCCACGGCATTGACTCCATATCGGTTAGTCCGGACAGCTTCATCAACGTTAAGCGTGTTGTGGCATCTGCAGAGTCTCGAGACTCATGGGACGCATAATTACCATCACGTTCAATCCTGCCGTCGATCTCACTACCTCTGTGAGAAGCGTGGTCAGCGGTCCGAAATTGAGATGCAGTCAGCCACGCATTGATCCAGGCGGCGGCGGCATTAACGTGTCTCGTGCGATCGCAAAATTAGGCTTCAAAAGCATCGCTCTCGCCGCAATCGGCGGCGTCGCTGGTGAGATGCTGAAGTGCCAGGTCGAGCAACAGGGTCTAGACGCAAAGTGGGTTAAAATAGACGGGGAGACCCGGCAAAGTTTCACCGTCCACGATGAGTCAACTCGTGAGCAGTATCGGTTCGTGTTGCCGGGACCAAGGTGGTCCAGTGCGGCGTTTCTCGGATGGCTGAAAACCGTCTCTCAATTGTTCCAGGCGAACGACTTTGTTGTTGCGAGCGGTAGCCTTCCTCCCGGTGTTCCGAGCGATGCCTATCATCAACTCGCGGAAATTGCGGCTGGCGCAGGTGCAAAGCTAATTGTCGACACCTCTGGTCCGGCACTGGAGGCACTTGTCAGAAAACCGGGTGCAGCTCTGAGCGTTTTGGTGATGGACGAGGATGAGGCAAGCCAGCTAGCTGGTGTCCCCTATGTTGAAATCGACGATGCCATTAGGATTGGAGGCAGCCTGATCTCTGATCGCATCGCCGAAACAATCGTCGTGACCTTGGGTGGACGCGCTGCCGTAGCTACCTCGCCCCTTGGTAAACTTTGTGTTTTTCCACCTGAGGTGCCGGTTTATAGCAAAGTTGGAGCGGGCGATAGCTTTGTTGCAGGCCTCGTAATTGGCCTATCCGAACGACGCCCTCTTAGTCAGACTTTGTCATATGCGATGGGGGCTGCAACGTCTGCGGTAACAACGCCGGCAACGGAACTATGCGCGAGGGAAGGCGCGGAGAGATATGCCAGCGCTGTAGAATGCAAATGGCTAGCAGATCGTTAGGCATTCCACAAAAATATAGAACCTCACAGGATTACTTTGCGCTTGCTTCAATCTGCAGTGCCAAGGGTTCACGAGTGCCTTGCGCAGCGGACGATATCTTGAACATGCATGCTCTCATGGCGTCGTTCAAAAAAGTTCGGGCGAAGGGTCACGTGGAAGGCCAAGTTTTCTCCATTGTTCGAGGAGGCCTGGCTTGCTAGTGATGTCTTGCCTGTTCAAGAGGCAAGGTTGAAAGTCACCGGCTTCGGAGACATCTTTTATCTGAACAACGCCCTGACGGCTCTACGCGGGAAAGTAATGCGCAACCGAAAAACAGAAGAGCAGCGTGGCTTGCTCACTGATCATCTGTATAGCAACACTGCCGAGGCGACCCACCAATCTGGAAAGGCGCAATGACCAAGTTTGTTGTACTGCCCATTCTGCACAGCCAGACAAAGGAAGGCAGCACTGAAGCAATCAATCTTGCCCATGTCCGCATGTTCAAGGAAACCGGCGGACATGATCAGCATACACTTTTGGAGTTCATCAACGGCGTAACCCTTATTGCTGCACTCCCACCCCACGAGCTGGCCCAAGTCATCAAGCTCGGCGGCGTTGAAGTCGATACGAGCGTCTATCGTTTTGAAACGGACGACTGTAAAGAGTGATCGAGACTGAGGCTGCACTGCTGGCAAAGCGTCGCGCTAGGCGTGAGCTTCTTCAATTTCCAATTCGGAGAAGGCAACCTAGTGTGAAATCGGCCTCGTCCAATATTGGCCGGCAGACAACGTTATTGTTTGTCGCTTGGCTATCAGTGTAGCCGAGCTTAACGGTCCGCGAAGTATACCCAGCGGACATTTGGCCTGGGCCAAGTGCAATTTGGCGACAGAACGTTGGCCTCTCGAAACCCCTGCTATAGCGCTACTGAGATGCGGTCTCCCCAAGATTATTTCGGGCACGCGTGCCTCACGCTCAGCGACTGATGGGAGTTCCTGAAAAGTTTGGCGCACGAATACAGTATTTGTCGGCGACGGGCGCCTCGTTCATCCATTGATAAATATCAAGGCCAGTCGTGTTCTACCGAGGACTAATTAGCATCGAAACTAGAACTCCCCAGCCGGAACTGCTCACGGGGGAACGACTCTATGAGCGAAACGCCATCGGCTTATGCTTTTTCTCGGTCAAGTCGCTTATCCATTTCGTCAATAAAGGCCGCCGCGATGGGAGCGGCAAAGCTACCGGATGTGGCTTCCTTGGCATGGGGCCTTTCATCCTTTAGCACGCCAGAGCGCATTCGCAGCGCGGCAACCCAAGCCTTAGGTGAGGCCCGAAAAGCGAGCAAGCATAAGTTGCCTGTTGGCTCGTCGCAGCTTCGTGAAACAGTTGCCTATTCTTTCTTTGGGCTGACCAACCGCCAAGTCTCTGTAGAGCACATTGTCGTAGTAACTGCCGGAAATATGCAGAGCGTCAAAGTCATACTCAACACCATGCTAGATCCTGGCGATGAGTTCATCGTTACTGACCCTGGCCTCGTCTCTCAAGAAAATCAGGACATGGACTGCCGCGGTAAAGAGCTTATGCAGCGCGCCAAAGTCAGCGATAAGCGTGGCTCGGACTTTGCCCCTTTAGGAGAAGGTCAAGTGCGCATGAAGTTCTGCGTATCTGGAGGAAAGATCGACAAAGGTTTCGAACCAATCGCGCGGCACTTCGCTACTTAGCGAAGAGCGACAGGAAGACCGTTTTGGTTCGCTGGGTTTTTGGTTGCAGGGGCGCGAGGCTCAGCAATGATAGAAGAGATCATCGTGAAGACCGTCAGACCCGAGGAATCGGCGCCTAATCTCGCCGATTACGAAGCCACGCGGCGAGCGTTTAGTTGGGATCAAGCAACGGCTGAATTGACCGGCCTTCCTGGGGGGCGGGGAATTAACATTGCCTACGAGGCGGTCGATCGACACGTCGATTCTGGCAATGGTGGTCGCGTTGCCATCAGGTGGATAGCAAAGGATCGTTCGACACGTGACTACACCTACAGTGACCTCTCGGATCTTTCTACGCGGTTCGCAAATGCGCTGATCGATCTCGGCATCGAGCGTGGGGAAAAGGTCTTTAGCCTGTTAGGGCGAATCCCAGAGCTTTTCGTAACCGCCTTAGGCACGTGGAAACGAGGAGCAGTGTTCTGTCCGTTATTTTCAGCATTTGGCCCGGGACCGATTAAAGCGCGCATGACGATCGCGGGTGCCTCAGTGCTGGTCACGACAGAGCGTCTCTATCGGCGTAAGGTCGCGCCAATAATGAACGAGCTGACTTCTTTGCGCCATGTAGTATTAATCGGCGGCGGAGAGGGTGGACACGATTTTGGCAGCCTTGTTACTGGTGCCAGTACCAGCTTTACCTACGTCGATACGAAAACCGATGAGCTGTCGACGCTGCACTTCACCAGCGGCACCACGGGCAAGCCCAAGGGGGCTATGCACGTCCATGGCGCTGTTGCCGCCCACAGTCTCACGGCACGTTATGCGCTCGATCTACGTGCGGACGACACCTATTGGTGTACCGCCGACCCAGGCTGGGTGACAGGTACATCCTACGCATAATTGCTCCCTTAGTGCTCGGCTCCAGGACGATTACTGACGAGGCGGAATTCGACGCGAACGCTGGTACGGCGTTCTGGCCAAGGAAGGGGTGAACGTCTGGTACACTGCCCCGACCGCAATCCGGATGCTGATGCGGGCGGGCGAAGAATTGCCAAAAAGATTCGATCTGTCCCGGTTGCGGTTCATCGCCAGCGTTGGCGAGCCGCTCAACCCGGAAGCTGTGCTTTGGGGAGCACGTGTGCTCGGCCTACCTATCCATGACAACTGGTGGCAGAGCGAGACCGGCGGCATCATGATTGCCAATTACGCCTCGATGAACATAAAGCCGGGCTCCATGGGAAAACCGTTGCCAGGAATCGAGGCCGCCATCGTAAGACGGACCGATGATGGTATCGAAGTTATCGATAGCCCGAAACGAAAGGAGAACTCGCGCTTAAGGGAGGCTGGCCCTCAATGTTTCGGGGCTATCTTGGAGAGGAGGCACGCTACAGGAAATGTTTTGCGGGCGAATGGTACCTGACAGAGGACCTAGCGATGCGAGATGCCGACGGGTACTTCTGGTTCGTTGGCCGCGCCGACGACATCATTAAATCGGCGGGCCACCTTATTGGCCCATTTGAGGTTGAAAGCGCGCTGATCGAACATGAGGCCGTTTGCCGAGGCTGGCGTCATAGGAGTGCCTGACCCAATCGCGGGAGAAGTAGTCAAAGCCTTTGTCGCTCTGAATTCTAATTATGAAAAGTCGGACGAACTGACAAAGGATATCCTCGCACATGCGCGCAGGAAGCTCGGCCCCGCAGTTGCTCCACGCATTCTCGCTTTTAAGGACAACCTACCAAAAACCCGGTCAGGAAAGATTATGAGGCGCCTGCTGAAAGCCCGAGAGCTCGGCCTACCGGAAGGCGACACTTCGACATTGGAGGGCAATCAATGAGCGCCAATAAAGAAGTCCCACACTCGAAGCATGAGGCTATGGCTCTGCTGGGCCAAATGATCCTAATTCGCCAATTCGAGGAAAAATGCGTCGAGCTCTACAGCGAACAGAAGATACGGGGCTTCCTGCATCTCTACATCGGCGAAGAAGCCAACGCCGTGGGGGTTCTAAGCGCCCTCTCGCCGGACGACGCTGTAGTTGCCACATACCGCGAACACGGACACGCGCTGGCCCGCGGTCTGCCTCCTCGAGAGGTCATGGCTGAAATGTATGGCAAGGCCAGCGGCTCTAGCAAAGGGCGCGGCGGCTCCATGCATATATTCGATATTAAGCACCGCTTCTATGGTGGCAACGCTATCGTTGGAGGCGGGCTTCCCCTCGCCGTGGGATTGGCGCTCGCCGACAAAATGCAGAACCGTAAACGGGTGACCTGCTGCTTCTTCGGCGAAGGGGCTGCTGCTGAGGGCGAGTTCCACGAGTCTTTGAACCTCGCGGCTCTATGGAAATTGCGGTGTTGTTCGTGTGCGAGAACAACGGCTACGCGATGGGCACGGCGCTTAACCGATCGGAGTCAGAACCTAGCATCCTGAGACACGCAGAAAGCTATCGCATCAAAGGTGAGGAAGTCGACGGTATGGACGTCGTAGCAGTTAAGGCGGCCGCGCAACGCGCAACCGAGGCCATTTGTAATGGTGAAGGGCCCTGCTTCCTAGAAAACAAGACATATCGCTTTCGAGCCCACTCCATGTTTGATCCTGACCTTTATCGCCAGAAGGACGAGATCGATCGCTGGAAGAAGCGGGGTCCGGTCGTACAATTCAGCAACCGAGTCCTGGAAGCGGGCCTTTTGAGCAAGTCTGATATCCAGGACTTGGACGAGCAGGCTGCGAACGTAGTTGATGATGCGGTCCGCTTTGCGGAGGCAGCCCCTTGGGAACCGGTCGAAGAACTGGAACGCGACGTCTATGCCCCCCCCAAGTACAGGACGCGGCTCAATGACCACGCGAACGATCAGCTATCGCCAAGCTGTCCGTGAGGCCCTACGCGAAGCATTGCTCATGGACAAGCGCGTATTCCTCATGGGGGAGGATGTTGGCTACTATGGCGGGGCGTACGCCTGCTCAAAAGGGCTGGTCCAGGAATTTGGTGAAGAACGAATCCGCGACACACCGTTATCAGAATCGGGATTCGTGGGCGCTGGGATTGGAGCGGCTCTTGGCGACATGCGCCCTATCGTTGAAATCATGACAATCAACTTTAGCCTTTTGGCACTCGACCAAATTGTCAACAACGCGGCGACCTTGCGCCACATGTCTGGCGGACAGTTATCTGTTCCACTCGTGATACGAATGGCAACCGGCGCCGGCCGGCAACTTGCTGCACAGCATTCGCACAGCCTCGAATCCTGGTTTGCGCATGTGCCAGGCATAAAGGTCGTCGCGCCTGCAACGATCAAGATGCGCGGGGCATGTTGAGCACAGCACTCGCCGACCCTAACCCGGTTATCATATTCGAGCACGCGACCCTTTATAACGAGCAGGCCCCTCTCACTGAATGCGAGAATTTCGCCGTTGATATACACAGTGCGCGGGTCCGTCGCCCAGGCAACGACGTAACTCTAATAACCTACGGGGGCAGCCTGCCAAAAACATTGGCCGCGGCCGAGACTCTGGCGGCGGAGGGTATCAGTTGCGAGGTTATCGATCTGCGTTCGCTGCGGCCAATAGATGATCTCAGCATCATGGCATCTCTTGCTAAGACGCACCGGGCGGTTGTTGTTGACGAAGGCTGGCGCTCGGTGGGTTTAGCAGCCGAGATCAGCGCTCGCATCACAGAGCAGGCCTTCTTCGATCTCGACGGACCGGTCGCACGGGTCTGTTCTGCTGAGCGTACCCATCCCCTATGCGCGGCACTTAGAGATGGCGGCCACCCCACAACCCGAAAAGATAGCAGCAGCAGCCCGGAAGGTGATGCGCCAATGAGTGAATTCTGCATGCCCTCGCTAGGAGCTGACATGGAGACGGGAAGACTGGTAGAGTGGCTCAAATCCCCACGCGCTGAGATCAAGCGTGGGGATGTCATAGCCGTGGTCGAACGCAGAAAGGCGCGATCGAGATCGAGGCTTTCCAGGACGGCGTTTTGGAAGAGGTCCTTGTGAAGCCTGGCGAAGAGGCGCCTGTCGGTTGTCCCTTGGCCTATATCCGTGCCCCGGGGGAAGCTGCGCGAGAAGAGCCCACCACTGAAAAAACAAAGACCGAAGGCGAAATTCATCCCCCTCAGACGGCTGCGACGCCCAAGCTGGCGCCATCGGCGGCAGCCCCTCCATCCTTGCAAAAAGGCGTGCGCATGACACCCGCCGCCCGCCGGTTCGCCACCGAGCACCAGCTCGATCCCCATGCCCTAAAAACTGGGACGGATGGTGTCATCGGCCTAAGGGAGGTCGAAGCCGCGATAGAGGCCGGCCCACCATCGGCTGGACTAGTGCCCAACAAAAGAGCAGCAAGCATCGGTCCCGGTCAGATGCGCCGAGCCATCGCCGCAGCCGTTACGCGGGCAAACCGCGAGATACCACATTATTACGTGACATTGACGATCGACATGACGCCGATCATGCATTGGTTGGCTTTGCGGAATGCAGAACGTGCAGTCGAGCATCGCTTGCTTTACGCGGCGCCGCTTTTGCGGGCCGTCGCGCTGAGTTTCGCAAAGTTCCCTGATTTGAACGGCACCTTCGAGAACGGAGCATTCGTGCCCGCAGACAGGATCAACATCGGGATGGCCATTGCCGTGCGCCGCTGCGGGCTGATAACGCCGGCAATCCTCGACACCGATCAGCAGGACATCGATACACTGATGACGAAGCTCAATGATCTAGTGGATCGGACCCGAACCGGAAGACTGCGAAGCTCCGAACTATCAATGGGGACCGCGACGCTCACAAACCTCGGCGACCGCACTGCCGACAGCCTTCTGCCGATTATTTTTCCTCCACAAGTGGCCATTGTTGCCTGCGGCCAGATCCGCGCACGGCCCTGGGTTGTTCAGGGTGAGGTCGTGGCACGCCAACTGATGGACGTCACGTTTGCGGGCGATCACCGCGCGAGCGATGGTCCGACGCGGCGCTCAGTTTCTCGGTCATCTGGCTTCACTGCTCCACACACCGGAGGATATCGGATGACGGAGGATTTCGAAGGGCTTGTAAAGGACGTTTTATTCAGTGTAGCGCCGGACCTCGAGGGAGAGAAGATTGTTCCAGACAAGACCTTCCGAGACCAGTTTGAAATTGATTTCCATCGATTTCCTGAACTTTGTCATTAGGCTCAGCAAGGCGTCGGGCATCGATATTCCCGAAGAAGATTATCCCGAACTCGAGAGCCTGCAAGATGCTGTCGCTTATCTACGCCGCCGGAAAGGCAGCAAGTAGTGTGGTTTTAGTGTTCTTGCTGAGGTCAGGTTCCTACGAATCCGCGAGAATACCCTGCTCAATGCATACCTGGATTCCAGGGACATGCGAACGCCAGCCTTAGCCCGCACTTCTGACGTCGGCTATGTTCTGGGTGAATGGTTTCTGCATTGCGGACAATTAGTCTCGGCTAAGGCTCTTGCCGAGATGGTCACCATGGCGATTCTAATGGCCTGTTCTTGACTGTTTTTAGTCAATGCCAGCCCCGCTCCAAATTTGGAACGGAAGAAGCTTAAGCACGGCGCCTTAAGCTTTAGCGGGCGCCGAGACTGTGAACTCTTGCTGCCCGCTTATTGATGAAATCAAACCAAAAGGTGGTCGAACAATCACGGCTCCGGCGCTCTCCTCTTGGCCTTCCTAATCGGACTTCGCCCCACGTATCACCGCCGTTCGCGGGATTGTGAGAAGCCTAAAGTGACCAAAGCTGGCACATCTTTCACATTCGATCGCATGAATTCGTTTGAAGAGGTGGAAGCCGATGCGAAAGAACAGCTGTTTTCATGTTGGCGCGCTAGCACTCGTTGTGCTGCTGGTCTCCGCCCCACTGGGGTTGCGCGGGCGCAGGACATGATGCGTCATGTTGATTTGCAGTCTCCAGAGTTCACCCAATCGGAACTGACCCGCGCGGAGCTCGAGCAGAAACTCGCTCAGCTGAAGCAAGGCGAAACACTCGATTTGTCCGCTAAAGCTCTCAATGGTCTTGATCTTTCGGGGGTCGATTTGCGGCGCACGAAGTTGCAGTCGGCGCGGCTCAACAATTCCAACCTGAAGGGGGCAAAGCTTGACGGCGTGGTTCTCGACCAGGCCTGGGCGCTGATGGCCGATTTCTCCGATGCGAGCCTTGAGGGGGCAAGCTTGTTCATGACGCAGTTCGTTGGCGCCAAACTTGATGGAGCAAACTTCAAGGACGCGCGTGTAGCTGCAAATATGACGCGGGCGAGCCTCAAGGGCGCCTCGTTCGAAGGGGCCAATTTGTCGGCGGACATGACGAACCAGTCGATGGGGCTCATGCGTGGCGTTTTTTCTTCAGCCAACCTGGCAGGCGCCTCCTTCAAGGGGGCCAACCTAGCGCGTGTCTTGATGGAGTACGCTGATCTCAAGGGCGCCAACCTTTCTGGCGCCGATCTTTCCGGCAGCGAACTTGCCGGAGCCGACTTCAGCGGCGCGAAAGTCGCCGGGGCGAACTTCAAGGATGCAGATGTGAATTCAGCGCAGCTCACCGGGCTCATTGGGCTCGAAAAAGCGCTCAATTTTGATAACGCTAAGAACCTTGAGCGGGCCTTCCGGGATTAGCCACGCGAACCGCAGCCAGGGCGCGCTGGCCGTCTTCGGGTTCAACACCGCTGATTTCGACGATGAACTTCTGACGGATGGCGCGGCCGAAATCGGCGAAGCTCTCTGCTGCAAGGACAAATGAGCCCGGGCCTCCTTGGACATTGTCGCGGTACCACTTCTCAAGGTCAGCGCCTCGGAGCCTTCGAGGATCGGCAAGCCATTGATGACCGTCCCGTAGCCGACCACCTCGTCGCGAATTTCCGGCGTTGCCACTCTCGAATTGCAGTTGTCCTTGCCGTCTCCGGACACATCAACAACCTTGCGTAGCGACCGCGCTGGAACAGTCGGCAGCACTTTGTCGTTCAAATACCTCAACATGTTTGCCAAGCAGGTGAACTCACCGCTGATCCGAGGCAGAGCGCGGACCCGGGCGGCAA
>CAXXFS010000008.1:0-435308 GCA_963669235.2 uncultured Filomicrobium sp. | reverse complement strand
CGAGGCCGGCCATCGCCTTTCGCTGATTGGCGAGGCGCTGCACGCCTTAGTGCGCACCGACAATCGCACGCTGCGCGTCACCGGGCCCTTGAACGGCAGCACCAACGACTTCATCGAGATTGTCATTCCTGAAGCACCGCTGCGCCAAGCGCTTTTGCGCTACGGCCGCAACATCCTCTACCTGTCGATAATTATCTCTCTATTTACGGCGGCCCTCGTTTACATCGCGCTATCCAATCTTCTGGTTCGGCCGATGATGCACATCACCGAATCCATGCTGCACTTCGCTAAGAAGCCCGAGGATGTCAGCCGCATCATTGAGCCCTCATCGCGCGGCGACGAAGTCGGCATTGCCGAGCGCGAACTGGCCAGCATGCAACGCCAGTTGTCGCAATTGCTGCTACAGAAGAACCGGCTGGCCCAGGTCGGCCTCGCCGTCAGCAAGATCAATCACGACCTTCGCAACATGCTGGCCAACGCCCAGCTGCTTTCCGACCGTCTGTCGACATTGCCCGACCCGGCCGTGCAGCGCTTCGCCCCCAAGCTGATCGCTTCGCTTGATCGCGCCATTAGCTTCTGCAATGACACCCTGCGCTTCGGCCGCGCCGAGGAAGCCCCGCCACGTCGCGAGCTGATGCAGCTGCGCCCGCTGGTCGAGGAAGTCGGCGATGGACTTGGTTTGCCCCGCGCAGGTTGTATCGACTGGGTGGTTGACATCGACGAGGCGCTGCGCGTCGACGCCGATCGAGACCATCTGTACCGCGTGCTCACTAACCTGTGCCGTAATGCCGTTCAGGCGCTGGAAGCCAAGCGCGACAAGCAGGGGCCTAGCGAAATCCAAATCACCGCCGCCCGCGACGGCCGCGAGGTCGAGATCATCGTGCGCGACAACGGCCCAGGCCTACCGCCCAAGGCCCGTGAGCACCTGTTCCAGGCCTTCCAATCTTCCCAGCGGCGCGGCGGTTCCGGCCTTGGCCTCGCCATCGCCCAGGAACTCATAACCGCCCACGGCGGCACCATCGAGCTCCTCGACGGCGGCCCCGGCGCGGCCTTCTGTGTCCGCATCCCCGACCGCACGCCGAAGGCCTGAAGCCTTCCCGCCGTCGAGCCGAAAGTCCCGGCGATCCAAGGTCCCGCCGGAAAGGAAGAAGACGCACACCCACCACCTGGTCCATGATCGGCTTTTACCTGGTAGGGCTTTGTCGCCGCGCCGCCGGCGACCACTTGCTTTGTGCGTCGTAAGCGAGTAGAAGATCGCCTTCGCGGCCCCTGATGCCACCCCACAAGGGCCGGCCAGTCAGCCGGCCTCCGCGATCAGCACCGGTAGCTCAGCTGGATAGAGCACCAGACTACGAATCTGGGGGTCAGGGGTTCGAATCCTCTCCGGTGCGCCAATGAAATCAATAAGTTAAATAGCTCCCTCCCGCTCGCCTGAACGCGCCAGCATTCACATGTCATTCACGGCGTTTCGTTTCGGCTCAGGTCTCCGCTTTAGCAACAGCAGGTGGATTGGATCGCAGGTTGGCGTGTCTTCAGCTTTAACTACGCGCTTGGCGATGCCTGCTATTGAAGTTGAAGCCGACCCGCCGTTCTCGATGCAGCGCGGGCGACCCGCTCGTTATGGAAGCCGGTGCTCAGGCCGCCAGTTTGTCCCCGCAAGCTGGCGGCGCACCGTTTGGCGCGCTCACTACGACAGCGCCCTCGTCTCACTCGGTGTCTTGACGGTCCGACGCTTGAAGGCCGCCGCCTTACAGACCCCTGCACGGTTCTGCCGATCCCAGGCGCAAGGAAGCATCTTGGCTGTCCCTTTTAATACTTGTTGCGAAAGGGCAACGCGCGGGGCCGTCTTACCGCCTCGATACGCTTGCACGTTGACCGCTGGTTGACGTGCATTTAGCGCTATAAGAGGGAATTAAAGCACTAACCTTGCTTGCCCAACCTCGCAGTTTTATTTCGCTTCTCAACTGCTCGACGAAAGCCGAGGCGGAACAGTTTTAGAGGGATTAGATGAGCATTCCTAGGATCCTCCTGGCTGCATTGATGGTCTCGACTTCAGCAGGTCTGGCAGAAGCAGCTGTTGTTTCAGCTCTCTCCGGCCAGGCTTCGGTCATCACCACGGGAGGCTTGACGCCGATAGATGTCGGCACGCAATTGGAGCCCGGACAACGCGTACTTGCCTCAAACGGGAGCACAGTAACAATAAAGTTTTCCTCTGATTGCGAAATAACGGTCTTGCCGGGGGAGTCCTATCGGGTGCCCGAGGACCCGCGCTGCGAAGATGCCGCATACGCAAAGACCAGTTCAACGGGGTCAAGCCCCCTCGGCCTCAATCCGATTGTTCTAGGTCTTGGCGGCGCCGCTTTGGCCGCCGGCATCGTCGTTCTCGCGACCCAGTCCGACGGTGACGACGGCGCGCGACCAGCGAGCCCCTGAGTTCTGCTGCATGGTCAGCGAGTTGCTCTGCGAATAGCCCGCCATGGCGTACGCGCGCCGCGCATTGCCAAGTTAAACGTACGCGAGAGCGAAAGCTTCCTGCATTTTAGTCAGAGGCGTCATTGTTGTTTCGGGCTCAACTTCATAGCGGTAGCTATCGGCGCTTATGTGACAGGCAGTGTTCGACAGAATAAGACTTCCGGGCCATCGCATGCTCCTCTGTTCGGTAGCGCCATGATGGCCCAGTTTTACGGGGCAGGAACACCAGCTCGTCAGAGTAGCGCTTTTTCCGAAGTCGGTTACTTGATCGACCGGTCTGGCCGTCCGGTAATAAGTCCGTAAAAATTTAGTGCCCTTCCGAGAAATCTGCTGCCCTCATGCGAAAGATGGCCTCCATCCCGATAAATCCAAGTTTTGCCTATTTGGGCACGGCATTTTGTTCGATCGCACAAAAAATCTGACAGCCAAAAAACGCGATAGCGCCCGCCTACCGCTTCAAGGAATTCTATCACGTCGCCTCCTATTTTCGCGTGATCTGCTGGCATGACGTCACACTGTGCGCTTTTTGTACCAAACCAAAGACTTCGCCCTAAACACTTTCCAATATTCCTTCCATTAGCAGGAGGCGGTGCAAACACGACCGGTTGAATTCCCCGCCTCTCAAGCCAATCGAGCGTCGACATAAACTTTTCAATCACAAGCCCTTTATTCGACTTGATAGTCACGCCTCCTGAATAGATATGCGCTGCGGGGTTTACATATTGACTAAAGGGGGACGCCAATACGACATATTTTATACTTTTAGTTTTCTCGATATATTTCTTAACCTTTGCGTTGAACGCTAAGCAACCAAGGGCCCAGGCCTGGTTAAAACGATGACTAATGCTGGCAACTTCCAAAATAGGCCCGCACATAGATTTTGTCATTTGCACAATAGCAGCGCTTTTATTGATGCGACTATTCCGCTAACAAGATGCATGGCAAAACTATCGCCCCAAACAAGGATTTCGGGGTTGTCGTTAGTTCGACACTCCTTGGACAGTGTAAATTTTCCATCGCATGTTTTGCTCAAACCATGGTTGGCGCGCAAACGATATTCAGTCGCTGAAATCAGCGCAGGCTTATTGTGCCTGTTTGGAAATCCAGCGCTTAGGTACCCAGCCAAGCCAAATGCCATAAGGCATACAGCAACGATGGCGGCATTCGAAAATACACGAGTTTGCGTGAGCGTTTCTTTGAATCGAAACGGACACTCGACAAAACGCCAGGAAAGGTAAGCCAAGCTAAGCGCCAGTATGCTTAAGCCGAGATACATAGCCGGCGTGACACCATCTATCATTCGAATGCGGGCAAATGCGAACAGCGGCTGATGCCAAAGGTAGGCGCTATAACTAATTAGGCCGATGCCGACAACAGGACCCAGCTAAGAAGCCGCCCTGCTACAGTCTGGGGTCGCGCATAGGCAATCACCAGAGCAGTTCCCACGACTGGTATCAACGCCCAGACGCTCGGAAAAGGAACCGTCTCGTCAAATGTAAACACAGCATAGGCTATCATGCCTAAGCCAGCAGCCGACGCGATTTGCGCGATCCAACCTTCTGTTCGTATCCAGTTCGTGGCACTGAGGGCTAAGAGAGCCCCCACTCCAAGTTCCCATGCACGGGTTGGAAGAAGATAAAAGTTGGCGCTCGGATGTGTTTGCGAAGCCCACTCGGATAGGCCAAGGCTTAATACGACCAGCATCATTACAAGCAAGAGCAGTAAAGACCGACCAAATCTGTGCAGGGTCATAAGAAAAAGTGGAAATATAACGTAGAATTGTTCTTCGACAGCGAGCGACCATGTGTGGAGAAGCGGTTTCAATTCAGCGGTGGCTTCTCAATATCCCGTTTCTCTCCAGAATAATATGTTCGATGCGAATAGGTTGACTGCCACCAGGCTCTTCGAGAAGTCCTTAAATTCCGATGGCAGCATCCAAAGCCAAGCGAATGGGATACAGGCTATGCTTACGACAAAAAGAGCAGGTAAAATTCTGCGAATACGCCGTTCATAAAATTGGATAATGGAGAAGGAGCCAGTTTCAATCTCCCGATAGATTATTGTTGTAATCAGATAGCCGCTGATGACAAAGAAAATATCTACGCCAACAAATCCACCACTAAACAGCTCAAATCCAGCGTGGAACAGAATAACTGGGACGACAGCAAGTGCCCGCAGACCGTCAATCTCGGGCCGGTACTTAGGTCGGACGTGAAGCGGATCGTCAACTTTACGTGTGAATGGGCCTCGATAATCATGGCTTCCAAAGGGCAGCGCCGAGGTCCATCGGCGCAACGTGCCCGCCCCACCTGGTAGACCTGCGCTCCCAGCGCCACTCAATCTTGTCATCCGTGCCCCACCTAACACACGCCTTTTTCCGTACAGCTGGAGTGAACACAGGCGCAAATTGCGGAAATAGGGCGAACAATCGGGATTGCTGTGGACGGAGCGCAAACGTTGTCCACTGTGGATATTTATGATTGCGACCCAGCGAGGTACGATGTTGAAGACCTAACCGGCTTAACCCAATCAAGAATTTGGAATTTTCAGGGAAGTTGCAATGCCGACCGCGTCGACGTTATTTTGCATGCTTGATCATCCCGGCGTGCTCGCGTGTTGTAATTAGTCCTAGGCACCGCGCGTAGCAGCGTACTGGTCAGTCTCTCCGCCCGGTCTTGCTGCCAGAAAAAAAACAGGGCTGGCGGCGCTTCTTTCCCATTAGTGCTGATAGCCTTCTCGATCTTGCGCTGCCGCTCCGTTAACGGTGCGTGGGGATTCTGCTACGGCGCAGTAGAGGCGGGAAGGGGCGCTTCGGCGCAGTTGCACTGGGCGATCTAGGGTTGCGGCGCGGGCGGGGCCTTAGCATTGAGATAGACAAGGATGCCGTGGCCGAGAACACCAATGCCCCAACCGACAAGCGGCCAGACGAACCAAATCGTGCCGGGGTTCGTCAGCATGTTGATGGTGAAAAGCAGCAGGTTCACCCCCGCGTAGACGGCAAGGTGAATAAGGAACGGAATGTTCTTCAGGACTTGCTGGATCCTCGTCATCAAAGTTCTGCCTGCCAACGACTCGTACGCGCTTCGAGGGTGAGCGTCCGCCGTCTGCACCTGCTCAGCTGTTTTCAGCATACCGCCAAGGAAGAAACTCGTCGATCCTGTTGATCTTGGTCAGCGTCCTTAGCCGAGAAGGATTATCCAGCAGCCCCAAAAGGCAGCCAAGCAACTCCCAGTCAGCGACGTCCGCTAACACATGCCGACTAATCTCCGGAGCATGCCCCTTCCGTCTGAACCGGCGGGCACGGTACGGTCCCGTAAGTGCAAAACACGCAGCAGTGCCCACGCTTGGGACGCAGTGTGTGACCGCAGCCAATGCATGGATAGAAGCCAACGCAAGCGTCGGTTGGCATAGTCTCGATTTCTGAGTGACCGCAGTAGGGACACGTAATCGTCGATTTCAGCACGATAAACTTCTGTGATCTTTTCATCGGGCATCGCCAGCAGCTATGCGTTTCAGCCTTCTTAGAACATTGGGATACTTCGCCGGCGGGCTCTGGACAGCCTGGGGTGGACGGAAGCGAATCGAAGCCAGGCAGCTTCGCAACCTGCGGCGTCTCGTGGAAAAGGCGCGGCGCGACTCCCCCTTGTTTCGCAGGCTTTACGCGGATCTGGGACCATCAAGCGAGGTCGAACTGCGCGAATTGCCGGTGACCCGCAAACCCGATCTCATGAGGGAGTTCGACGACTGGCTGACGATCCGTACTCTTCCCCTCGACAGGGCCCGCGATCATCTCGGGGACATTCGAAAGATTGGCGTGCCCATCGACGATGTCGCCATCTTCCGGACCTCCGGGACGTCCGGCGAACCGGCGGTCATCGTCTTGACCTCAACCTTCCTGGAGTATTCCTACGGAATCTCGATGGCCCGCTTCGAACGATACCACTGGAAGCTCGTCCGGGAGATCCGAAAGCTCGGCAAGAGGGTGACGGTCACCGGCGGCAACGGTCACTTCGCCGGCGTCGGGTTCAACAGATTGATGAACCGTCTGCATCCGCGGCTGGCGAGGGGTTTGACCTTCATCGAGGCCGATCAGCCGATCGGCCGGCTCGTTGAACAACTCAACGCGATCCCGAAGGTCTCCTGCATCGTGACCTACCCAAGCATGCTGACGATCCTCACCAAGGAAAAGGAGGCCGGTCGACTGCAGGTCGAGCCGGTGGTCTTCAACACGGGGGGCGAAACCCTCACGGATGATCTGCGCGAGCGGGTTCGCCGGGACTTCCCCTCGCTGAAATATGGCATTCTGGACAACTACGGCTGCACCGAGTGCCTGGTGATGTCGTTCGTGTGCAGCCACGGGCGGAAGCATGTGCACGAAGATTGGGCCATCCTCGAAGCGGTCGACGAAGCGATGCGGCCCGTTCCCGACGGCACGCTGTCGGCGACCGTGCTGCTGACGGTGCTCGCAAACGACGCACAACCCTTCATCCGATACGACCTTGGCGACTGTCTTCGTTTCCACACGGAGCCCTGCCCCTGCGGCTCGCCGTTCCGCAGTTTCGAGGTGGAAGGGCGCGACGCAACGCTCGTTCGTGTGGGTGAGTTGACGTTGTCGCCGCTCATCTTCGATCTCGATCACGAGCACGCCCGACGCATCCAGCTGGTCCAGACCAGCGAGAGAGATTTCGAGGTGCGAATGGAACCGGCCGATGAGGTGGCGGCAGGGGTTGTCTTTCAAGAAGTCATACAGTCGGTGAAACGAGTGTTTCGCGATAACGGCCTGGAGGACGTCGCGGTGCGAGAAAGCCAGGCACCGCCCGAATTCACCGCGAGCGGCAAGTTCCATGAAGTATTGCCTTTGCGAGGCCCCGACTCGCGAACATGACATGACCCGGTATTCGCCTGTTGGCTTCCGGGTGAGCAGGTTAGCGCCTCCCAACTCCTCTCTCCTAGGGATTTTCGCCCGCGAGGTGTTCTTGGCCAACCCCTTCGGTATAGTCAAAACTGGATCCAGTACATCAAGATCAAGTTGGCTCCTCTTTACCGCGGTGATTTCGGTCCGACGTTGTCCCGTCAGAAGGGCAAGCTTGGTGATGCGGACGACTGCTGGCGACATCGCTGCCTCACCAGTACCCATAGCAGCCCAAATCGTTCGGATGTCCGCTTCGTTCGCATCAACTAAGCAGGCGCTTTACCGTGACAACACCGAAGCGAGGAAGCGAGGACGCGCGATGTCTGCCAGGTCGATCGCATCCATGCTGAGCTTTTGACGACGTGTCTACACGAGCAAGTTCGATAGATGGGCTGCCCAAAGCTCCAAGGCGTCACGCTTCTCGCGGTCGAACGAGAACTTGACGTAGACAGCGCCGGTAACAGTTCCCTTGGTCGCGCTGATATGGTCCAGGACCAAACTGATGGTGTGCGGATTTATGCCGAGCGATGCCATGCCAGTGGCCACGGTTCGGCGGAGATCGTGAACGCGAAAGTGCTCCAACCCCAAGGATGGACGGGCCCTGCCTATGGCACGAGTAGCGGCGTGCGCCGTAATCGGCCCGTCGCCCTTTGCTGACGGAAAGACATAAGAGCTGTCGCCGGAGCGTATCAGAGCTGCTTCGATCAGAGACATAGCAAGGGGAGACAACGGGACGCGCGTAAGCTCCTTATTCTTCCGCCGGGTGCCGGACAGCGTCCACACAGGCTTTTGAGCCGACAGGTCGAGTTCCGCCTTGGCCATGCCAGCGATCTCACCGATGCGCTGTCCGGTGACGAGCGCCAGCTGAAGAGTTGTAGCTACCGACTGGCCCATGGGGGCGTCGTTCAGCCCATGCCAGAAGGTAACGACCTCCTGATCGGTAAGGACGCGATCTCTCGGGCGTTCGATCGTTCTGGGTCGGACGCCCTGAGTTGGGTCGGACTTGATGCGGTCCTCGGAAATGCCCCACCGGTAGATAGCGCGCATGAGCGCGAAGATGCGGTTGGACCTGACGCGGGCGCCACGCTCCGCTACGCTGACGAGGATGTCGATGATGTCCCGCTTCGCGACCTCGTTTGCCTTCATGGCGCCGATGACGGGTAAAATCTCGCGCTTTAGCATGAGTTGGTCGTCGTAGAGCGCCCGAGGACTCTTGTTCGGCCGTCCATGGCGCTTGACCCAGACTTCCGCAAGCTCTTGGAACGTCGGCGCCTCTTTCCGAATCTTGGCTTGACCCGCTGGATCGTCTCCGCGAGCAATGGCCGCCAGAACCTCCTGTGCAACGTTACGGGCTTCCGTCAGAGTGTAAGCCGGGTAGGCGCCAATGGTATAGCGCCGCCTTCGGGAATCTGATCTGCGCCGGAAGACGACGGCCCAGGTCTTGGCCCCAGTGGGCGTTACCCGCAACACGAGCCCTCGCGTGTGCCCATCGCGGTACTCGACTCGCTGAACGCCGGCTTTCGCTGTTTTGACGAACACCTCGGTGAGCTTCTTAGGCATGACCGGTCCTCGCCGGCGTCGCAGCTTGGGGTTCCACTGGGGTTCCAAATTCGCTTAGCTTTCACTGGAATGTCTTGGATGCCTATGGACAGACTACACCAATTATTACGATTAAAAACATATAGATGAGATACGCAGAGCGCTCCAGAAGCATCCAAAGAAATCTAACGTCTGACAGACTAAGAATCTGGGGGTCTGGAGTTCGAATCTTCCCCGGTACGCCATATAAATCAATAATTTACCCACCTTCCCGGCGCACCGAAGCAGAGCCCATCTTCCACTTGTCTTTCACCAGAAGACATTTCGCTTGAGGTTAAACTGCGCAATCGGCGACGTTGGGAATCTTGGTTCGGTAAGTTGTAAATCCTGCACAGACTGAGGTCCGCTTTCAGGTCCAAAGCGGAACATGCATCAGCTGCGATCATCAGATTCCGACCTTGTCCGCTTTGATCAAAAAGCGGACATTACCGCTCCGACTTGCCGACCTCCGCTTTGTGCACGAACGCGGATTCCGAGCACTCCGAAGTTCCCTATTGCGTGAAGAAGCATCCGGGGCATACGCTTATTTCTGCAAAAGAGCCGTTTCCCGTGAGCTCATTATGGCAGACTTGGAGCGGGTGATGAGACAACCATTAATTCCATTTATTGCGGCGGCAGTGGTCGCCTTAAGTTCGGCGAGCCAAGCCCAGGTCGAGAAAGATTACCTGAGCACCGGGCCGATTTTTATTCAGAATATCAACATCATAGACGGCATGGGTAACCCGCCGATGACCGGTCAGGATGTCCTAGTCAAAGATGGAAAGATTGCCTCAATCAGAGCTACTGGCGCTTCTGGCGCTCCAGATGGCGCCACAACAATCGATGGTACCGGTTTGACTGCAATGCCCGGCCTTATAGAGATGCATTTTCATCTCAAGGGCGGATGGTCTGGTGGGAATGCTCTTCAGGAAAAGTATCCTCCCGACGAGCTACTAACCCACAAAGCCATCCAACAGAACCTTGCTGCACTCCTTTATGCCGGTGTGACGACCGGTCTCGACATGGGCAGCACACAAAGCTTTATTGTCGAAGAGAAGCGCAAAATCGATGCTGGTGAGTATATCGCGCCGCGCTATCATGTTGTAGGCGTGCCTTTCTCGCAGGAACCATCTGGTTGGGATGGTGCTGTTCGCGGGGAGACTATTGGTGAACCGCCCGCGGATGCACTAGCGACCAAAATCGACACCCATGATCCCCTTGCAATTGGCATAATCCTACAACGTTATCGGGAAGACGGTATCAGGATCATAAAACTGTATTCCGGGATGGGGGCGCATGCCGCGACCTTCCTGATTAAAGAGGCAGACAAGCGGGGCATTACTACCATTGCCGACCTATGGAAGCTCAATATGAGTTCTGAGTGGATGCGGGCAACCAATTTGCATGGGTGGGCACATGCGACGCCGACGCCGGTCAGTCAGGAAGGGCTCAAATGGATGGTCGAGAACGACAAGTTCGTGGTGCCGACGATCACAGTGGGCGAAAAGCTTTCCGGCCTTCGCGTCGCGGACGAGCACGCTTCCGAGGCGCTTTTTGACAACCCCTTGGTCATGAACATCTGGGGCAGGGAAGTTGTCAGAGATTTTTATGATAGTTATCCGCAAGTCCGGAAAGACCTCTATGACGGGCCGCTATCTTTCTACCAAATGAACAATTTCGGGGTTTTGACGCAATTTCGGCAGGCATTTCTGGAAAACGTAAAGAAGGCGCATGATGCTGGTGTGCTTCTCGCCTGCGGAACGGACGCCCCCGCTTATCCGACGCTCTGGGCCGGCGAGGCGATGCATAGGGAGATGGAGCTTTTCGCTATGGCAGGGGTTCCACCGCTAGAGATAATCAAAGCATGCACATATAACGCCGCCAAGATCCTCAAGGAGGAGGAGGAATACGGCTCGATACAGGAAGGCCTCGATGCTGACATCCTGATAGTCTCTGGCGACCCTGCTACGAAAATCTCTGACTCTCGAAACATTGAGTATGTCATTGTGCGCGGGGGCTTGCTGGACCGGCAGAAGCTGTTGACGTCGTGGCACTAATTGGCCTGCTCCCCTGCAACGGTACCATTCTGATCGAGCGAATCCGGCTATTTGGAACCTCGGATGAGAAGACAATGGAATGGCACGGAAGCGGTGGACGACAGAACAGATTATCGGGATGTTGCGGGAAGCCGAAGTGAAGTTGAGCCGGGGTGAGGCGGTGTGTGTGATTTGCCGAGGCTTGTGTATTTCCGAGCAGAGTTGTTAACGATGGCGCCGGGACTACGGTGGTCTGAAGCTTGATCAGGCAAAGAAGCTCAAGGATCTGGAGCGGGAGAACGAGCGGCTGAAGAAGGCCGTCTCTGAGCTGACACTCGACAAGTTGATCCTTAAGGAAGCTCTCGAGGGAAAATACTGAGCCCTTCCAGAAAGCGAGCGTGCGTGACCCGCGTACGCGCGCGATTGGCGGTCTCCGAACGCCGTGCCTGCCGGGTGGTGGGACAGTCTCGCACAACGCAGAGACGTCAGCCTAAGACACGCAGCGACGAGAGAAGGCTGACTGCCGCAATCATCCGTCTTGCCAAGCGGTACGGGCGCTATGGCTACCGGCGTGTGACGGCGCTGCTGCGCGCGGAAGACTGGAAGGTGCACGTCAAGCGGGTTCACCGCATCTGGCGGCGGGAAGGGCTCAAAGTTCCCGTGAAGCAACCTAAGCGCGGTCGGCTTTGGCTGAACGACGGCTTGTGCGTGTGTTTGCGACCGGAGCGGCAAAACCACGTGTGCAGCTACGATTTCGTTCACGATCGCACAACAGGATGGCCGCCCCTTCCGGATGCTCACGGTCATTGATGAGTTCACGCGCCGTTCAATGGCCATTGTTGTTGCGCGGCGTCTGCGTTCGGACGACGTGTTGCATTGCCTTGCTGATCTCTTCGTCGAACACGGCACGCCGGAACATATTCGTTCCGACAATGGGCCTGAGTTCATCGCAAAGAACGTGCGAGGCTGGCTTGCTCGGATCGGCGTCAAGACGCTTTACATAGAGCCAGGCAGTCCGTGGGAAAACGACTATTGTGAGAGCTTCAACTCGAAACCCAAAGACGAGCTACTAAACATGGAAATCTTCACCACGCTACTAGAAGCCCAGGTGCTGATCGAGCAATGGCGCCGCCATTACAATGCGGTCCGGCCGCACTCTTCGCCCGGCTATCAGCCCCCAGCACCGGAAGCGATCTTGCCGCCAGCATCTGAACTGACCTACGCTACGCTCCGGCCAGCCCAGATGCTGGCCCATGGCGGCCGGATTCTAACTTAGATACTGGCACCGTGATTGGGGGCAGGCCAACCGAAGGAAAAATTTCCACGAAACCGTTGTGAATACAAATTGATAATATGGATTTCAAGACGTGGGGCGTACAACCGTCTGCAGGTAGTTCAGAAGAACCGGTATATGCCTGGATTTTCTGCGGCCACCTCAATTTCAAAAGGGAGGACTGCCCAATGAGTCTATTCGACGATAACGTCAGCCGCCGCGGCATCTTGAAAACGGGCCTTGTCGGGGCCGCCGTCGCAACAGCACCGTTCCACTTCATCCGCGGTGCCGGCGCTGCCGAGTATCTCAACATGCCGAAGGGCAAGAGCGTGATTTTCGGCTTCAACGTGCCGCAAACCGGCGCCTATGCCGACGAGGGAGCCGACGAATTGCGTGCCTATAAGCTCGCGGTTCAGCACATTAACGGCGAAGGCGACGGCGGCATGTTGAACACCTTCACCTCGAAAGCGCTGAAAGGAAACGGGGTCAACGGAAAGAAGGTTGAATTCGTTACTGGTGATACGCAGACCAAGTCGGACGCCGCTCGCGCGTCTGCCAAGCGCATGATTGAAAAGGACGGCGCCATTATGATTACCGGCGGTTCCTCGTCCGGTGTTGCTATCGCCGTCCAGGGACTATGTCAGGAAGCTGGCGTGATCTTCATGGCAGGTCTGACCCACTCAAACGACACAACGGGCAAAGACAAGAAAGCCAACGGTTTCCGGCACTTCTTCAATACCGAGATGTCAGGTGCCGCACTCGCCCCGGTGCTAGAAAAAGCATTCGGCACCGACCGCACGGCTTACCACCTGACCGCCGACTACACTTGGGGCTGGTCGCAGGAAGGCTCCATCAAGAAGTATACCGAGAAACTTGGTTGGAAGACTGAGTCGGCCGTCCGCACGCCGCTCGGTGCCGGCGACTTCTCGCAATACATCACGCCGGTTCTCAACTCCGGAGCCGACGTACTGGTCCTCAACCACTATGGTAAGGACATGGTCAACTCGTTGACACAGGCCGTTCAGTTTGGTCTGCGCGACAAGCAGGTTAATGGTAAGGACTTCGCGATCGTCGTGCCGCTTTACAGCCGCCTCATGGCGCAGGGTGCCGGTAAGAACGTTCAGGGCATCTTCGGTTCGACCAACTGGCATTGGTCGCTGCAGGATGAAGGCTCGAAAGCGTTCGTAAAATCGTTCGGCAAGGCCTACGGCTTCCCGCCCTCGCAGGCTGCGCACACCTGCTACGTACAGGCAATCCTCTACGCAGATGCCTGCCAGCGTGCTGGCTCGTTTGCACCTTGCGATGTCGGAAAGGCTCTCGAGGGCTTTAAGTTCGACGGAATGGGCAACGGTGCGACCGAATACCGAGCAGAAGACCATCAGTGCTTCAAGGACGTCCTCGTCGTGAAGGGTAAAGAAAACCCGACCACCAAGTTCGACGTCCTTGAGGTCGTTGAGGTGACTCCGCGCGCACAAGTGGAATACCCGCCTGAATTACTGGGTGGGCAGCTTGGTTCCTGCAACAACGGTGCATAAGGCTGACTAACCAGCCCAAAACCGAATCTCCGGCCGTGTACGGCGCAACAGCAATTATTGCGACCAGGACGGCCGGAGAGCGTTGAGCCGCTCAAATGGCACTAGCTGTAATTCCTGGATTGGAGTGCGCAAGATGGATGCCATCCTGCTTCAGATCCTCAATGGCCTGGACAAAGGCGCTGCCTACGCACTGATTGCGCTCGGGCTAACGCTTATCTTTGGAACGCTCGGAGTCGTGAACTTTGCGCATGGCGCATTATTCATGCTGGGGGCCTTCTGTGCTGTTACCGTGGGCAAGTTGGTTAACTACGAGGTCGTAACCCTTGATCCCACGCGGACCACGCCGTGGGGCACACCCGTAGAAATCAGAACCCCTATCGTACAGCAGTGGTTCGGTGATTTCGGCGCTTTCATGGTCGACTATTCAGTCCCCCTCTCGATACTGTTCGCAATTCCGATAATGCTCCTAATCGGCGTGATCATGGAGCGAGGCCTGATCCAATTCTTCTATAAGCGGCCGCACGCTGATCAAATTCTAGTCACCTTCGGACTGGCTATCGTCATCCAGGAGATCATCAAAGCGCAATTCGGCGCTAACCCAATACCGCAGGCGGCGCCCGACGTGGTTGCCGGTTCGGCAGACATCGGTGTCTTGCTCGGCTTTGATCCAGGAACAGTCGTCTACCCCTATTGGCGCATCATCTATTTGTTGTTCTCAGCCCTTATAATAGGCTGCGTTTTCGCCTTCCTGCAGTTCACCACCTACGGCATGGTCGTGCGCGCGGGCATGGCCGACCGTGAAACGGTTGGGCTGCTAGGAATTAACATTCAGCAGCGATTTACGGTTGTCTTCGGTCTGGCCGCGGTTGTCGCGGGGCTAGCCGGTGTCATGTACACGCCTATATTGCCACCCGACTATCATATGGGGATGGATTTCCTTGTCCTCTCCTTCGTTGTCGTTGTCGTCGGGGGCATGGGTTCATTGCCCGGTGCTGTAGCTGCCGGCCTTCTTCTGGGTGTTCTCCAGTCCTTCGCCTCGATGAATGAGGTCAAGAACATTCTGCCTGGAATCGATCAGATCATTATTTATCTCGTCGCCGTCGTCATCCTGCTTGTACGTCCAAGAGGACTGATGGGCCGCAAAGGCGTGATGGAGAGCTAAAACATGTCGCAGAACTTGGGGAAAATCAGGTCGCCGCTCGACATGGAGCCGTTGGCTATAGAAGTTCACGACGTGGAATCGGCGTCGCGTAATAGGTCGGCGCGCAACGACCTGATATTGATGTGCGTGTTTTCCGCCGTCGTCCTTGCTAGTCCATGGCTGTTGGCGCCATTCGGCGCTGCCTATCCCGACTTGCTCCAGCGCTTTTGCATCTTTGGCATCTTTGCCATCGGCTTCAATATTATGTTCGGCCTAACAGGATACTTGTCCTTCGGCCACGCAGCCTTCCTGGGCATTGGCTCCTACGCCGCCGTCTGGTCGTTCAAGTTGTTGACGATGAACGTCATACCGGCCGTGATCTTGGGTATCCTTTGTGCCGGGCTGTTTTCGGCATTAATTGGTTATGTGTGTTTGCGACGCGCCGGCATCTACTTCTCTATTCTGACACTGGCGTTCGCGCAGATGTCTTACAATCTCGCCTATTCAGTATTGACGCCGATCACCAATGGCGAGACTGGGTTGCAGCTGACGCTGAACGATTCCCGCGTGCTCGATGCGGCCTACGGCATCGAGCCTACGTCAAGTCTCCCGGTCACGAACCTATTCGGCATGAAGATGAGCGGCTATCCCGGATTCTACCTTTGTGCCATCGTCCTCATCATCTCCTTTTACATCTCGATCCGAATATTCCGATCGCCATTCGGAATGATGTTGAGAGGCATAAAGACGAACCAGAACCGCATGTCGTACACTGGCATCAATACCCGTCCTTACCTACTTGCGGCGTTCGTTGTGTCTGGGATGTACGCCGGGCTTGCCGGATCACTGATGGCTGTCACTGACCCACTAGCAGGTGCAGAGCGCATGCAGTGGACAGCATCGGGTGAAGTCGTGCTGATGACCATCCTCGGCGGCGCGGGAACGCTACTCGGTCCGGTGCTAGGCGCCGGCGTCATTAAGTATTTCGAGAATATATTCTCATCGTTCAACGCGCAGACCCTGCATTCGGTCTTCTCCTTCCTTCCCGATGGCCTAGCCGAATTCATGGTGACAATTACGCACCCATTCGTTGGCGAGGGCTGGCATCTGACGCTGGGCGTGCTGTTCATGCTGATCGTCATTTTCCTCCCCGGCGGATTGATGGAAGGTGCTCAGCGTATCGGCAATATGTTCTCTGGCAGCGGCAGCAAATCGGAGGCCGAATCCCCGGCCGGCCAAACGAAGCCAGCAGAATGAAGAGGGGGTGGTAAATGGCTATCCTGGAAGTTTCCGGAGTGAACAAGAGCTTTGGCGGCCTCAAGGCACTCACAGATGTAAACTTGAGTATCGAGCAAAGCTCTGTTCACGCCATCATCGGTCCGAACGGGGCCGGTAAATCCACGCTACTTAACTGTTTGATTGGCAAGTTGGAGCCAGACAGCGGTGTCGTCAATTTCGACGGCACGTCGCTACTCGGCGGAATTAAGCCCTATAACATCAACCAGCTGGGCGTATGCCGCGTCTTCCAGACACCAGAAGTTTTCGGTGACATGACCCTACTGGAAAACGTAATGATCCCGTCGTTTGCTAAACGTGACGGTAACTTCCGGTTCAATGGTTGGGGGGCTGTCGCAAAACGCGGCGAAGTAAACGATGAAGCCCTAGCCATGCTTGAGGAAGTCGGATTGGTGGAGCAGCGCAACGTCATCACCGACGCGCTTTCACGCGGCGATAAGCGTCGCCTGGAACTTGCCATGTGCCTCATCCAGCACCCGAAGCTCTTGCTCTTGGATGAGCCGACCGCGGGGATGTCACGGGCCGACACCAACAATACGATCGAACTTCTAAAAAAAATCGGTGAGCGCGGAATAACGAAGATTATTATCGAGCACGACATGCACGTCGTATTTTCCCTGGCCGATCGCATTTCCGTTCTCGCTCAGGGTACTGTCATCGTCGAGGGTGAGCCGGAATCCATCAAAGGTGATCCGCGAGTCATCGAAGCATACCTTGGAGGAGAACTGGGATGACGATGGACGCCGAGACGTCCCAAGGCGCTTCTGCCGCAGACCAACAAGAGAGTGCTTACTTTTCCTGCCGCGACATACACGCCTATTACGGAGAAAGTTACATCGTGCAAGGCATTTCCTTCGGCGTTGCTGAAAGCGAAATCGTTGCATTGCTAGGTCGCAATGGCGCCGGCAAGACCAGCACGCTTAGGACGATCGCGCGCATGGACAACCCTAGCCTGAACGTCGGCGAAATATATCTTAACGGCAAGGCCATTCACAAACTGTCTGACTATCAGGCCGCGCAGGAAGGCATACAATTGGTGCCGGAGGACCGCCGCATTATTCCTGGCCTTACCGTCGAAGAAAATCTCGTGTTAGCGCAAATCGCCGAGCCGAAGGGCTGGGAGCTGGACCGTATCTACGATCATTTCCCGAGGCTTGCTGAACGCCGAAAGCAGGAAGGGGTGACACTATCCGGTGGCGAACAGCAGATGCTAGCCGTCGCACGCGCGCTTGCCCGTGAGCTTAAACTGCTGCTTCTGGATGAGCCCTACGAGGGCCTTGCTCCAACCATTGTTCATGAAATCGAAAAGATCCTTCAAGAAGTCAAACAGGCGGGAATTACCACGGTCATTGTCGAGCAGAATGCCGTTGCCGCTCTCAAACTCGCCGACAGCGCGATCATCTTGGATACCGGTCAAGTCGCGTTCACTGGCAGCGCTCAGGAAGTTCTCGATAATGAGGAACTCCGCCATGAATACCTTGCAATTTAGCCTTTAGGCTTTCGGTCCTGATCTAATCGATTGGGCCGAGCCGGGCTGCAAAGCATGCGGCCTGACCAAAAGCGAATAACAGCCTGTCTCCTGGCAAGTGACCGACCGACGATGGACAACCCGCGTATTGTCCGTTCCGTGAAAGGAAACAATGATGACCAAATCAGTCCTGATCGTTGATGACGAAAGCTATATCGTCAAATCCTTGAGTTTCGTCATGAAGAACGCTGGATTCGAGACTTGTTCAGCGGGCGATGGAGAAGAGGCGCTTCAGAAACTCGACGAGATGGTTCCCGACCTCGTCATCCTGGACGTCATGATGCCCAAGCTGGATGGATTCGAAGTTTGCAAAGCAATACGCGCCAACCCAGCGTGGTGCTCTATCAAGATCATAATGCTTACGGCCAAGGGCCGAGATTCTGAGCGTGAAAAGGGCCTGGCTTTGGGTGCCGATGACTATTTAACGAAGCCGTTCTCAACACGAGATATTTTGAAACGCGTGCAGGAGATGATGAACGAAGAACGCAAGGCGAGCTAGGTGAGGGTGCGCCGGTCGAGCATAAATTGTCGAGCGGCTGTGTTAAGGGCATGGCAATGAACACAAACCATCGACTGGGCGAACGACTAGTTGCATTGTTCCTACTTGCCGTATTGCTGCTTAATCCACCGCTTCTCTTGATCTTTGACTTATCCAAGTCAGTCGCGCAGGTCCCCATACTTTATTTGTATCTGTTCGTTGTCTGGGCCTTTCTTATCAGTCTGCTAGCAATTGTCACGGAATTCACCCCTTCCGCTACCGGTGATGAGCCTTCTAAGGATGAAGCGTTGCAAAATTCAGGATCCAGAGATCCCGAAGGGGCGTAAAAGCGGTGTTGCAAGGCTGGATCATAATTGCCGTTGCCTGCCTCTACCTTTGCATTCTGTTTGCTATTGCATACTGGGGCGATAAGCGCGCCGATCAGAACCGCAGCATCATCTCCAACCCTTACATCTACGCCCTGTCGATTGCCGTCTACTGCACGTCCTGGACCTTTTACGGCAGTGTCGGCCGAGCCGCCTCTAATGGTGTAGGTTTTTTACCGATCTATCTCGGCCCCACGCTGACCTTCATTCTTGGCTGGTTCCTTTTACGGAAGATGATCCGTATTTCGAAGGTCAACCGCATAACATCTATTGCAGACTTTATTGCGTCTCGATACGGCAAGAGCGCAACGCTGAGCGGCCTCGTCACGATAATCGCTGTCGTGGGCATTATGCCCTACATCTCTCTGCAGCTGAAAGCGGTTTCCACAAGCTTCACAATGTTGCTGCAGTATCCATACGTGGGGAGTGCGGCATCGTCCTCGCAGAGCGTTTCGATTTACGCCGATACCGCCTTCTACGTGTCGGTGCTCCTCGGGACGTTCGCCATTCTCTTTGGCACCCGCCATATTGACGCCAGCGAGCACCACGAAGGCATGGTCGCGGCGGTCGCCTTCGAATCCGTTGTGAAACTCCTGGCCTTTCTTGCCGTCGGTCTGTTCGTCACGTTCGGTATGTATGACGGCATCGGAGATATATTCGAAAAGGCGCAAGCCTCCGAAAAGCTTGCAAGCCTTTTTACGATCGAGGGATCTGGCGGCTACACGAGTTGGGTATCGTTGACCCTCCTGTCGATGGCCGCAATTGTCTTCCTGCCCAGGCAGTTCCAGGTCACGATTGTCGAATGTGTCAATGAAGCGCATATGAAAAAGGCGATCTGGCTCGTCCCCCTCTATCTTTTCTTAATCAATATTTTTGTTCTGCCGATCGCATTTGGCGGCCTGTTGCGATTCCCTGACGGCACAGTGAATGCGGATACATTTGTGTTGACGCTGCCGATGGCCGAAAGGCAGGAGGCACTGGCGCTGTTCGCCTTCATCGGTGGGTTGTCGGCGGCAACGGCCATGATTATCGTCGCGACGGTGGCGCTTAGCACGATGGTCTCTAACGATCTCGTGATGCCGTTCCTTCTGCGGTCGCGCAGACTGCATCTTTCCGAGCGGGCTGACTTGAGCGGCCTGATTCTGACGATCAGGCGATACACGATCGCATTCTTGCTCTTGCTCGGATATGTCTATGTCCGGCTCATCGGCGACTCCTACGCTCTCGTCTCAATCGGGCTTGTCTCATTTACAGCAGCCGCCCAATTCGCACCGCCGATCTTGGCGGGTATGTATTGGAAGCGTGGCACTCGTGCGGGTGCCTTTGCGGGGTTGACGGCAGGCTTCGTAGTCTGGGCCTATACGCTACTCATTCCATCGTTTGCGCGTTCGGGCTGGATTCCGGCCTCCTTCCTGGAGGACGGGCCGTTCACCATTGAGATGCTAAAGCCTTATTCGTTGTTCGGGTTACAAGGCCTGGACCCGATCAGTCATGCGCTGTTCTGGACACTTTTCTTTAACGCTGGTCTTTTCGTCCTTTTTTCGCTGTGGACATCGCGGAGCGTCATTGAACGCAGTCAGGCTATACAGTTCGTCGACGTGTTCCGGGAAAGCTCAGACGGTCACCGAGTTTGGCGCGGCAGCGCTGCTGTTGGGGAAATCAGACAGCTGGTGGCGCGTTTCGTAGGCGAGGAGCGCATGCAGGATGCGTTTGGTCGATATGAGCTGTCATTGGGAAGGAAATTGGCCGACAATAGTGCTGCCGATGCCAACATTGTCGCGTTCGGCGAGCGCCAGCTTGCCGGAGCGATTGGAGCGGCAAGCGCCCGGATCATGATCGCCTCTGTCGTCCACGAGGAACTGCACGACATCGATGAGATGATGGAGATGCTCGACGAAGCTTCTCAAGTCATCGAATATAGCCGGCGGCTCGAGCAGAAGTCACGCGAACTACAGGTCGCGACAGACGATTTGAAAGCAGCATACTCGCGACTAAAGGAACTCGACCGGCTCAAGGACGGGTTCATTTCAACTGTCAGTCATGAGCTGCGCACGCCACTTACTTCCATACGTTCGTTTGCCGAAATCATTTGCGACAACCCCGACATTTCACCTGAGGAACGGAACGAATTTGGCACTATCATCGTGAAGGAGAGCGAGCGGCTGACACGGTTAATTGATGACATTCTCGATATTGCGAAAATGGAAGCTGGGCAAATCGACTGGGAGCTTCGCGTCATCGAACCAAGGGCCGTAATAGAACAAGCTCTCATTGCTACGAGCGGCCCGTTTCATCAGGAAGACCGGAAGATCAGATTGGAGACAGAAATTGCACCCGATCTTCCGATGGTACAGGCAGAAGGCGATCGGCTGACCCAGGTCATCATCAACTTGATCTCCAACGCGGTTAAGTTCTGTGACAAGGAGGATGGCGTTGTTCGCGTGACGGCCGAACGCTCCGCGAACTCGCTCCTCGTTCGTGTTGCTGATAACGGGGTAGGAATTGCGCCCGAGGACCACGCCAAGGTCTTCCAACGTTTTCAGCAGGTCGGAAGTATGTTGACGAATAAGCCAAAGGGTACTGGCCTTGGTCTGCCGATCTGTGTCGAAATCATAAAGTATTTCGGCGGCGAGATCGGTGTGGAAAGTGAAGCGGGCGCCGGGGCGACATTCTGGTTCCGTCTACCTGCAGCAGAACAGGGTCAAGAAAAGTCCGGCAACGGCGCAGGCGAAAATCTGCCGTCTTAGCAGCGGGTGGCACGTTTTTGTAGCAGCAGAATCAACAGGACCGAACCCTTTACAATCTTGGATGGGCCATCCCCAAAGAAAAAAGCGGCTATTGACCGCTTTGAGTTTCACCCGCAGGCGAGTGGCGGTCGTACTTATTCCTTACAGTTGCTCAGCAGCACCAGACAAGCGAACTGTTCCCCGTCAGCACTCACAGGACACATTGTGGAAACTCCCATTGATAACGCAGTCAAACTAAAATTGGACGGGCGCGCGGATAGGCTCTCCCGGATACACGTTCTTCAGGACCTTAGAATCCTTCACGACGACAGTGCCGTTGACCAACACATAGGGGATGCCGGTTGAGGGGAGAGCGTTCTCACCCTGCTTGAGCGTCGAGTTGTCGGTTACCGCTCGGGGATCGAACACAGTAATATCCGCATCAGCGCCAACCTGCATCCGGCCCTTAAAGGCCATCTGCGGAACACCGTTATCTTGCAGGAATTTGGCGTACTGATAGGACATCTTCGAGATTGCTTGCATCAAGGTAAGGTCCACCTTTCCCTCTCGCACCAGGCGTAGAACTTTCGCATGTGTGCCGACCGTACGAGGATGCGTATTGACCTTGTCCCAGGGCGTGTCCCAGGCCGTGAGCATCTTGCCCGTTTTCGGATCGGTAAAGGGAAAGCAGTCGCAGCCGATCAACACGTCGGGATGGGCGACGCCCTTCAGCATATCTTCCTCGGTTGCGTTGTAGAACAGCACTGGATGGTTGGGATCGTCCTTGACCATCTTTTCGTAGGTCTCCTTGTCGAGCTGTTTGCCCGTCTGCGTGTCAATGATGTCCTTGTAGGTTCGCCCCATGTTACGCTGATAGTTGTCGGGCTTCAGGTAGTCGGCTGAGATACCGTTACCGGCCGCTCCGAAGTTGTAGGGGTATACTTCGAGAACGACGGGCACACCTTTAGCTCGCATGTTGTCTATGTACTTCATCGCCACTTCTGTCAGGGCCAGCGATTGCGCAGTAAAATGAGCGATAATCACGCCGCCACCATGCGCCACCGCCGGATCAATTGCCTCCTGAAAGGCAAGAAGCGCCGTAGTTGGCGGGCTCTGGCTCGAAAAGCGCGTATGTACGTGGGTGAAACGACCGTACTTGCCGGCCAGTTCCTGAATGCCGATCATCTCTTGCGACGTAAAGCCCTCGGTCATGTACCCCGCAGGCGGGCCGATTCCGAGCGCGCCACGCTTCAGCCCGTAGTCGATGATCTCAAGGATTAGCTCGCGCTCGTTCTCGGTAGCAACGCGTGTAACCCATGCGGCCCCAATGTAGACGCCGGTGAATAGGTCGGTAACGATGTTCCCGGTCTCTGATCTATACTGCGGCTCGAACACAGCCGTCCGCGCAGCAGGAACCGAGACTACCGCGCCATGGTTGGTTTGTGAGCGGCCCGCAAGTTTCTCGTACCACTCATCGACTGGATACGCCCCGACCTCCAGATCTAGCGTCGTGGTCGTCCCGTCGCGCAGAGCTGCCTTCTGACCAAGCGGCGCGTCGACGACATGCGAATGACCGTCAATGAAGCCCGGGGCAACTACGTGGGCAGTTGCGTCAATTGTCTCGGCACCGGTGATCTTCTCCATGGTTATGGTCGCGATTTTACCGTCCTTGATCCCAACATTCCGAACGGCGTCAAAATTCGTTTCCGGGTCCATCACCCGGCCATTCAAGATCACGAGGTTAAAGTCCTGAGCCCATGCAGAGGGAGCCGCAATCAGAAGTCCAAGAGAAAAAGCGAACATGGTTTTCTGAAAATTCATTGCGCGGCAATCCATGAAAAACATTATTGATCCGACGGCGAGGCGTGCTTTGGAGCTGATGGCTTGTTCCTCTGCGCCTGTGCCAACTCCTTTATCTCCGAGGATGGCGTGTACCAGATTGGAGATGATCAGGCGCGTTGGACCGGTCAATCTTATTCGCTTGTTGCGCGGGCCTTCAAGGACGAACCGGACCTTCTCTTCCGAAGAGCACCGTTTGCGGAAAGAACGGGCAATCAAAACGACCTTCGCGCAATAAATCACGCATCACCTAAAATCCTAAACTTTGGTCGAGTTCAGCAGCCTTTTGACCCAGATCAACGCGCTCATTGACGCAGAGTTCGAGGCTCTGACCCGGTTAGAAAGGAAGGAACCGTGACCCACGAGGCCGAAATCCGTAAGGCCGCCCGTCACATGATCTCCCGTTACGGCGAATCAGCCCTCCAGGAGATCAATCTGCGCATCTTCGAACTTCGAGAACGCGGTGAGGTGGACACAATGAGGATGTGGGTCGAGATCAGGCAGGCCGTTCGAGCCACTTTACAAAAAGGCTCACAAGGCCGGAACTAGAGGAACACTCCACAAGTTCCTCCGAGGAGGACGCCTTGCTGATGAATCCCGGACAAGCACGAGACGAAGTCTCAGGATGTCACGCCTATGATGATATTTTAGAACGACTTAGCGAAAACGACGAAAGGATTTTTCGCGAAGCCACCCGCACCAAAAGATATGCTGCAGGCAGAACTCTTTTCTCACAGGGTCAAGAGTGCCAACAACTCTATTTTGTAAGATCCGGTTTGGTTGGTTTGCGACGGACTGATGAGAATGGGAATTCAGCACTGCTCCGCCTCTGCCGCTCAGGCGACTTGCTGGGGTATCGTGCAATGACCGCAGGGGAAGCACATCAGAATACTGCCGAGGTGCTCTCATCGAGCGAAGTGATGATCGTTAGTCGATCAGTCTTCCAGTGGTTAGCTCAACGTAACGCACGGTTGAATGGGCAGATTCTCAACTTCGCCCTACGTGCGCTGAACCATACTGAAGCGATTTGCGCTGAATTGCTGACCGCACAACTGAAAAACCGGCTGTTGAGCTTGCTAGCGATGTTTGATGAGAGAGTTGGTGAATCGGATAGTACGCAAGGCTTTCAGATCGAGCTTCCAATCCAACGCAAGGACCTAGCAGACTTACTGGGGACCAACCCCGCTTCACTGTCACGAACTATCGCTCGGTTGCAAAAAGACGGCAATGTCCGCTTCGAAGGCCGGCGCGTCCACGTTTTAAATCCCAAAGCATTGCAATCAGAAGCTTCCCGGTTTTGGAATCCCAACTAGGCTCGACTGCGCTACTTGGACTGATACCTTTGCCATGTTCAGAGATGTGTCGCGTAGGCGAAGTCTGGCTCTGCGACGCTTTTTTGGTCAGCGTCTTCGCGGCCGGCGCCCAACTCAGCCACGTCAGCGAGCGGAACACGCCGACCTTAGATATGGACCGCGATTGCAGCTACTTGCTAAACCGGTGCCTATGAGCAATGACAATGGCATGCATAGAGTCGGGATCATACCGTTTGAGACGAGTGGAGACGCGGTCGCGCTGCTATTTGTAACCTCGCATACGCGGGGACGCTGGATCTTGCCGAAGGGGCGGCGCAAGCCCGGCGAAACGCATGTTGATGCCTGCCATCGCGAAGGGTTCGAGGAGGCAGGTGTGCGCGGGGCCGTCCTGGAAGACTTTCCCTGCACGGTGGTCATCGGCAAGCAAACCCCGACCGGTGTGCAAAAAACCGTCGTCACTTACTACCCCTATCTCGTGCAGAAGCAGGAGGATGTCTGGCCCGAGATGAAGCGTCGCCAGCGCCATTGGGCGCTGCTGGAAGATGCGCAGAAGGTTGCCTACCGCGACGACTATCTCATCTTGATCCAGCAATTCCGGGCCTTACGGCCATGGATCAAAGATGCTGCAGAACGGTGTAAATCGCAGCCGCCAGAACAGCCGATGCAGGAACCGTGATGATCCAGGCCGCAGCAATCGATAGTGCAAACTTGCGGCGGACGAGACGGCGGCTCTTGCGCACATTGCGGCTGTTGAAGGCCGCCGCCGCTGTGGCATTCAGCTTGTGACCCGGGCGCACCTTGCGGCGGTTCGGATTCTCGATGAATTCGCGCAGGAAACCGACACCGAAAACGGCGCCGACGGCGATATGCGTCGAGCTGACCGGCAGTCCGAGGCTGGTGGCGATGAGCACGGTGATGGCGGCAGACAAGGCGACGCAATAGGCACGCGATGAATTCAGGCGAGTGATCTTTTCGCCGACAACGGCGATGAGCTTGGGGCCGAACAGCCAAAGTCCAACCGCGATACCGATTGCGCCGATCACCATAACCCAGAACGGAATGCTGACTTTGCTTGCCACCTCATTGCCCTGATCAAACGTGGAGACGATTGCTGCCAAGGGGCCGACGGCGTTGGCGACATCATTAGCGCCATGCGCGAAAGACAGCAGCGCCACACCGATGATCAATGGCAGATCGAACAGCGAGTAGATGTCTTTCTTGCGGTTCCGTAGATCACGTGTGCGCCGGGCGATATACGGCCGGGCGAAATGCCACGTACCTAGAGCAGCGGCACCCGAGAACAGCAGGATCATAGCGATAGAAGGCTGCCAGACTTTCTTCAGTCCCTTCATCGCCATGTAGGCGGCAAAGGCGGCAGCCATGAGGGCGATGAGGATCGGAATCCACTTGCGCGCCGCCGCGATACGGTCGGGCACATTGAGTATCCTAATCTTGATGAAATACAGAAGCGCGGCCGATGTCGCCGCGCCAAACACCGGAGAGATAACCCAGCTCGCCGCGATCTTGCTCACCGTCACCCAATTGACGAGACCGACACCCGCGGCCGCAACGCCGGCTCCAAGCACACCGCCAACGATCGAGTGGGTGGTTGAGACAGGCGCACTTAGTATTGTCGCCAGGTTTATCCACAGTGCTGCTGCTAGGAGCGCGCTCAGCATAAGGTAACGAAACTCGACCACGCTGACTTCGCCGCCCGGCTTGATGATGCCCTTGGCGACCGTCTTGACGACGTCACCACCGGCAAGAAGTGCGCCGGCGCTCTCACAAATGGCGGCGATGACGATCGCCGTCGTGATGGTCAGCACTTTGCCGCCGACGGCAGGGCCCATGTTGTTGGCGACGTCGTTGGCGCCGATATTCAAGGCCATGTAGCCGCCGATCACCGCCGCGCAGGTGATGAGGAGGGATCCCTCACTTACGCCGATGGCGCCGACGTAAAGCGCGATGGCGGTGAGGAATACCAGCGACAGGCCGAGCGGCAGGATGGTCCTGCGAACCCGGACGGCGTGAGACTGCATGAATTCATAGCGTCTCAGGTCGTTGATGTAGCGGTATTCAGGTTTTTTGTGCGTCTGGGTCATGTAGGATTTGCTTGAGGCGGGCCGGAATACTGATGCCGCGGTAGCAGTTGCACGGCCGAACTTCAATGCACGCGGGGAAAATCGCTTGGGACGAAAGCAATGATTCGTCATCCACTTGGCACGCGAGATTCCAATGTGGGCAGATGAGTGGATTGCCAATTCCTGGGCCTTGTGACCAGTCCCGGTATAGTCTCACGACCGCGGCCGAAGCCGCACAGCGCTCCCCAACCCGCCTTCGCTTTTCGCATTGGAGACGTCAGATCGAAATCCAGGCCCTGATGATGGTGTTACTGTCCGCGCTGCTGCACCCGTTGCGCGATATTAGCCTCAAGGGCGTCACCAATCCGGCTACGGCATACTTCGGCGTCAGTCTAGGCTGGGTGGTGCTGGCCGGTGGCCTGGCGCTGCTCCGCAACCAATCCTTGACGCTTACGCATCAAGCCTGGCTGCCCGCAGTCATTTCGGGCCTTGCCCTGGGGTGCTACTATTTTGGAACGCTTGCCGCGATGCGTCGCGGGCATCTGTCGATTTACTATCCGATCATAAGGTCGTCGCCGCTCATTGTCCTGGTGCTGAACTGGGCCCTGTTCGATCAGTCCTATTCGGCGCTCGCAGCGCTTGGCATCCTGGTGATTATCGCGTCTGGGTTCCTGCTGCAGAAGCCGACTGGGCGGCTGTTTGACGATGTCGGCGCACTCGGCCTCGCCCTGCTGGCAATGGCGGCCTCGGCCATTTACACGCTCGCCGATTCAGTTGCGATGAAATATGCCGAGCCGAACGTGTTTCTGTTCTGGGTCTATTTGATAGTATCTGCGTCCCTCGGCCTGGCGTGGCTGCTGACCAAAAGTCCTCGCCCGGCGCCGATGTGTAACGCGGGCGGACAGCGTATCTGGTCGCGCATCGCGTTTGCTTGCGTCACGTCGTACGCCTCCTACTATTTGATTCTGGCTGCCTTTCAGCTGCGCGCGGATCCTGCCTATGTCGGCGCTGTCCGGCAGGCTTCGATACCGGTCTCAATCGTACTGGCAACGCTCATTCTTCGCGAACCGAAATCGCCGCGCCGCCTATGGTGGGCGGGCCTACTGGCAATCGGGATCGCGATGCTGACCATTTGATGAGCGATATTGAGCAGGGATCGGACGGGCTGCTTGGCCGACGCTGTGGCGCTCTCCCAATAGCTGACAGCCGTCGCGCCCGCTCGGCAATAATTCACGTGGATCGAATCGACGGCACAGGTAAATGGCACCAATGTTTCCCAGGACACAGCACAGGCTGGTTTTCGGCGATACCTTGCCGATGCATTGTAACGGTTAGGAGCATACAGCGATGTTGAGTTGGCATGATTTGGAAGCATTCGAGTATCCCGGCCCGAGCGGCGACCGCAAAGGTTGAACCGAACGCTGCGCCTTTGAAGGTGCGGGCGCAACACCGCGACCTGCGCCTTGAGACTTTGGGTCGGATTGGTGACTGGAGCTTCTGATCATCTGGAAACTCGTAAGCGGCCGCAGTCTGCTTCTGGTGGAACACGCGGCCACAACCAGGCAACCTGCCGCCAGCTTGTCGATCGCGCGGTCCCCGGACGCTGCGAATGATCTGACCCCACACCCTACTGCAGCAGCTGGTATCCAAACGTGTGGCACTCGTTGAGGCCGCACTGCAGCAACACCGAGACCGTATTCACCAAGCACAGCGCCATAACGTAGAGACCCAGGACGTTGGCGATTCCGCCCATCACCGGCAGGTCGCTGGCTTTGCTTTCCGTCAGCTGTTTGCTGTCGCCTAGAACGGTGAGCTTCAGCGCGAAGGCGGTGAGAATGCACAACGTGATGATCACCGACCAGACCGGCATGTGAATTCCAAGTACCGCCGAGCCGATATACTCGTGTCCCGGCCGGGGATAGATGTCGAGCAAGGTCTGCCGCGCGGCAATGACGAGCAGCAGCGTCGCGAACAACAAGCTCAGTCCGGTATTCTGGTATGAGAAGCCAGTACGGAAGCTTTGAATGATGCCGAAGCAGACACCGAACATCGACAGGCGTTGCAACAAGCAAAGCGGGCAGGGCAGTTCGCCATAGCCGTATTGCAGCACCAGCGCAGCCGTCAGGATGCCGGCGATGACGAGCATCATTACAAACAAAAAAACATAGTTGAGCCAGACTGCCGTCTTGAGCATGCCCGGGCTATTGAGGAGGTTGCTCATGCCTTAAACCCTTCGATCGACTGAGGGATTATGCGCGGGCGAAAGCTCGGTCTGAATCCAAGGCATGCGGAAGCCGTATTCTGGGCTGTAGATCTCCCACAGGAACAGCTTGACGGCGAGAACGAAGCAGACGAGCAGGACCACGACGGATAACCTCCGCCGGCCAAGATAGGCCAGCACCAGCGCGCAAAACATGGCCACAAATACCGCGAGCATCATGGGCGTGTACCACCGTTGAAAAAGACAATTCCCAATTCCAGCAAGACTGTACTACGAAGGGGGAGGGAGTTCGATTCCTCTCCGGCTCGCCAATCACTTCAGCAATCGACAGACTTGCGCGGCGGGGGCGATCAGGCTCCATCGTTCGCCTGGCGTGTTGGGTAGGAGCACCGAATCATACCCTTTTCTTAATGAGCTTGGGGAGACTTAATGTTTAATAGAGCGCTTGGCGCGAGCCGGTACCTGATCATCGTGGCTGTCCTTGGATCGCTTCTTGCGGCAACGACGCTGATCATCTACGGCGGCCTTGAAGCCGTTCAGCTAATCGCAAAGACGATCGGCGACGCAGAGGTCACAAGAAAGGGCGCCAAGGCAATCGCCATAGAATTCATTGAAATCGTGGACCTCTTTTTGCTGGGCACAGTGTTCTATATTGTGGCCCTCGGCCTCTACGAACTCTTCATTGATCAAGAAGTGCGGTTGCCCGCATGGCTGACGATCAAGACTCTGGATGACCTTAAGGACAAGTTGGTCGCCGTTGTTATCGTCGTCTTGGGCGTGTTGTTCCTGGGGCAGGTGGTCAGCTGGGATGGCGAGCGAGACCTCTTGGGGTTCGGCGCCGCCATCGCGCTCGTCGTCGTCGCCCTGACCTATTTCCTGACAGCAAAATCGAACGGCAAGTCGAAAGACAAGCAGCCAGAAAGTTGACCTGTCTTGGCCGAGTATGCCACGGCATTTTGCCCCTTGCAGCCACAGGCAACCTCGTCAGCCCCCCGGCCAACGACACGGCGGTGAAGAGCACGAATGGACCGCCGCGAACCAGGGTTTGGAAACGCGCCATCGGATGCATCTCTTGCGACGTCTTCACGTCATGGAGAATTGGGCTAGGTGAGAGCTGCCACCCGACGTCTCGCTAACTAGCTCTCTTGCAATTCGTTTGAAGCCAATATGCGAAAAGGCTCTTCTTTGCCCAGGCCAGATATTTCCTGTCACACCGTACCAAGAACCTTACAACGCCAACGCCGCACACAAACCATCCCCTCCCGGCGATAGATTCTTAGGCCGGCGCAGGCATCAAAGTGCGAGTATATGTTGCATGTAATCGGCTGCCGCTCGACGGCATTGCGAAGCCCAGCTAGTGTCTCATTCATGAATCCAAAAAGCCGCACCAGGGACGTTCGGAAGGAATTTACAACTGACGACCACGCGATCGCACAAGCCGCACCTTCTAGTGCTGCCGACGCCCCAGTTGAGATCCGCCTCGCCCGGCCCGAGGATGCCGAAGGCCTCGCGCGCTGCTTTTACCGCGCCTACGGTAACAGCTACGATCATGCTTGGGCCTATCAGCCCGACGCGCTAAGACGCCGATGGTCTGAGCACGTCATGGTATCCGTCGTCGGTTTGGCGGCGGACGGTGAAGTCATCGGTCATCTCGCTGCAAATTTCGAGCGGCACAAATCCAGGGTCGCGGAATCTGGACAGGCGGTCGTCGACCCCCGCTACCGCGGCCATCATCTATTCGAGTCCATGAAGGAATGGCTCGCGGACTGGGCTGGCCGCGACGGCCTCTATGGTTTGTTCAGCGAGGCGACTGCCGTCCACCCGTATTCTCAGCGCGGCAACCTAACGCTCGGCGCGCACGAAATGGGCTTCCTGGTCGGCTACATCCCCAGCGGCGTTGACTACAAGCAAATCACCGACGGTGCGGCTTCTCAACGAAAGACCGCCGCGCTGATGTACCTGCCAACCAGCCCCGAACCAAATCGCGTGGTGCACCCGCCCGCCGCCTATCGGGACATTGCCATGAGCATTTATGGCAACGCGGGTCTCTCACGCACAGCTGGCGCCGGCGATGGGTCGCCCAGCGGTGAGGCCTCACAAGTGCACCTGCAGCGGGACAAAGACCACAACGCGGCGCTGCTCCACTGCCAAAAGGTCGGCGCCGACATCCACACCACCATCGCCACACACGCTGACGCTCTCAAAAAAGAAGGGGTGGACTGCGTCTACCTCGACCTTCCAATGGCCGATCCGGAGGTATTTACCCACGGTGCGGACCTCAACGGCCTGGGCTTTGTCTTCAGTTGCATCTTGCCCGAGGTTCGCGATGACGGCGACGTCCTACGCCTGCAGATGCTGAACGGCGTCGATCCACATATCGACGAAATCGCGACGGCATCGGAATTCGGCCGCACCCTTCTCTCTCGGATTGTCGCGAATCTCAAAGGGACTCACGCGCCGTGAATTGACTGCTCTTGCCCCCCTCACGTGGTCTTGAGACCCCAGACCTGGGCCACCGTAAACAGCGTGAAGGCTGTATCCGGCTGCCGCAGATGCTCTCGACATTCGACAAGCAGCTCTGAAAGCTCTGTTTCATCCAGCAAGCCCAATCGCGTGATCGTGCCGTGCAACGACTCGGCGGTGGCAGGCAGGTAATCGACCATCAGGTCGATCGAACGGACCCCAAGGATGAAGGAACGGAACGCAACTTCCTTCAAGCCCGCCTCACGAGCCACATTGTAAAGTCGCCGAGCCAGAAGGACGTCGGACCCAACGCCGCTGAATGCGCCAATGACGGCATCCTTCAATCGATCCCAGGCTTTGTTGGGCGGGTAGCAGTTCAAAGTGGAACCGTCCGGCTCCTGCAGCGCGACAACGCCTCCTGGACTGGCGAGCTTGATCGCCTCTTCCAGCAAACGCTCTGGTTCACCGGAAGTACCGGCCACGAATCTCATATGAACAAGATCGAAACTCCCTTGTGCCAGCTCGGGGCTGTAGGCGTCTCCAATGACGAACTCCGTATTCTCGGCTACATTGGCGCGGGCGTACTCAATAAACGAGGCGTTCATATCAAGCCCCACGACACGCCCAGACGGCCCGACCCGGCGGCTCAACAGATCGGTGATGCCTCTCGGTCCGCAGCCGACATCCAAGCAAGACCAACCCTCTGAAACACCGATGAGGTCAAGCATCCGTTCCGTCTCAGGGGCCATCGTTTCACCCTGGATGTGCAGGCGCTCGACTTCACCATCGCGCGTCTCGATCGGATAGTTTCCTGAGTAGGAAGGGGACATATCGATGCCTCTCAAACAGCAAATCAAAAATAAATCATCAAAACATCCGCCGCACGACGTAGCTTCTGTCCAGAACCTGCCAGCTGCGCCATGGTTACACCAGAAAACTCTTCCGGCGGAGAATTCGAAGGTCAACACACCTCCGAACTGGGCCATCTTTTTTGCCGGTTTGGTCTTCGATTGGATCCTGGCCGAAGGCTGCCAGGAGGAGATGGGAAAGCGCAATCTGAGCAAGGCGCGTATTCTCCACGATTCTATCGACGCAAGCGGGCTTTACCGATGCCCTGCCGCTGAAAAATGTCGCTCAAGCGTCAGCGTCTTGTTTGACCTGCCAAGCAAGATGCTCGAAGCTACGTTCTTGGAGGAGGCGACACGGTCCGGCCTCCTCAACCCAACCGGCCATTTCGCATCAGGCGGCATCAGGGCATGCCTCTATAACGCCGTCACGGAGGAAGCCGTTCGAGCGCTCACCGGCTTCATGGATGAATTCGCCGCGGGGAACCGACACCAAGTCGAACTCCAACATTCGACTCGAAAACTGCTCTAGATCAGTTTCTTCTGCGACCAGATGGTTACCTTGCAGAAGAGGGCGACAGGGTGCATCCTGATCGGAACCTGCAATAAAATTCCACCTCAAGAGGCGCCAGGGAGGAGGAACTGATGAGCGACGACCAAGAAGGCAACCGGCCAGATCACACCGTTGGAAACGGCGAGGAGGCCGCGCCGGGAGCCGCCGGCGGCCTCGGAACGATCTGCGATACTGTTCTGTTAAGCGAAGCTCAGCGCATCCAGATCGTGATCGATGGTCAACCCGTCACGGCAAGACGGGGCGAAACGATCCTGCAGGCCGCCAAGAATGCCGGCATCGACATCCCCGCCATGTGCGCCGACCCGCGCATCAAGCCAACCGGCGACTGCGAATTGTGCACCGTGCTTGTGTCCGGCGAGGAAAGCCCCGTAAAGGCCTGTCTGAACGAGGTCGCCGAAGGCCAGAAGGTCGTCACCGAGACCGCGGAGCTAAAGGAACTGCGTAAGGAGCGGCTCAATCTTTATCTGTCTGACCATAACGCCTATTGCCAACCGCCGTGCACGGCGGCTTGTCCCGCCGGCATTGATGTCGCCGGCTATATCGATCTCATCCTGCAGCGCGATTACGCGGGATCAACCGCGCTGATTAAGCAGATGCTTCCATTGCCGGGCGTGCTTGGGCGCGTTTGTCCGCGCCCCTGCGAGGCCCCCTGCCGGCGCGTCCAAATTGACGGCAGTCCCGTCGCCATTTGTGCCCTGAAACGCTTCGCCGCTGACAAGGCCGCCGAGGCGGGCCTGCCAACGCAACCCGAACCAAAACCCGCCACTGGCAAGCGCGTCGCCGTCGTCGGCGCCGGTCCCTCTGGTTTGTCATCTGCCTACTACCTCGCGCTCGAGGGACATGAAGTCACACTGCTTGAAGCTGCCGAGAAAGCGGGCGGCATGCTGCGCTTTGGCATTCCTCCCTACCGCCTGCCAAACGACGTGCTGGATCGTGAAATCAACGATATTCTGTCGCTGGGCGTCGAGCTGAAGACCAACCAGGTGATGGGCCGGGACTACCAGATCGAAACGCTCAAGAGCGACGGCTACGACGCGATCTACCTGTCCATCGGCGCCATGGCCGCAAAACCGGCGCGTATCCCCGGCGAGGACGCTTCTGGCGTCATGTCTGCAATCAAGTTTCTCGCCGACGTCAACTGGAACAAGCAAGTCTCGCTGGGCGATCGGGTTATCGTCATCGGCGGAGGCTTCACAGCTGCTGACGCGGTAAGAACCGCACGGCGGGTGGGCTCTTCTGAGGTCACCATGATGTATCGGCGCACACGCAAGGAGATGTCGGCGGCTGCCCACGAGATCCACGAATGTGATGTTGAAGGCGTCAAACTCGAACTGCTCACCGCACCTGTGGCCATCAAGGTCGACAACGGCCGCGCTGTCGGATTGACGTCGCGGCGCATGGAACTGGGCGAACCTGACGAAAGCGGCCGCCGCCGTCCGGTCCCCATCGCAGGATCCGAATACTACACACCGGCCGACACCATTCTCCTGGCGATCGGCCAGGACGTCGACGTCGCCTCTCTCAATCAGGGTAACCTCGGTCTCGACAAACGGTGGGGCACCATCGAAGTCGACGAGGCGACCATGATGACCAACCTTCCCGGTGTCTTTTCGGGAGGCGATTGCGTCTCTGGCGCCGCCACCGTCGTCGAAGGCATCGGAGCTGGCCGTCAGGGAGCCTTTGCAATCGACGCCTACCTGAAAGGAGCCGGCGAGCGTGAAATCGCCGCTGCGATACAAAAACAAAAACCCAAGTTCTTCGACATCGGGGCAACTGCCAAGTCGGCGGCACCTTCGAGCGAGATGCCGGTCCTAGATGGACAGGGCCGCCTTGAGGCTTTCGCAAACTCAGGACATGGCGGCGACGTCGACAACGACAAGGCCTTCGCCGAGGTTGAAACTGGATTTTCCGAAGAGGTCGCACTGCGCGAGGCTGCCCGCTGCCTCATGTGCCGCTGCCAGGCAGCGGGCGTTTGCATCCTGCAAAGCTTGTCCATCAAGTATGGCGCCGGAACCAAAACGTACCTCGGCAAGGAGGCATGGAAATGACTGAAACTCTCGACCTTCAAGACGTCGCGCCAATAGAAGGCGTCGATGCCGGTCTTGCGCCCCCGCTCGTTTCCTGGCCGTTCTTCCAGCTCGAATTCGAGAAATGCATCAAGTGCCTGCAATGCATCCGCATCTGTGACGAAGTCCAGCACCGCCAGGTCTACACCATCGACGAATCCGGTTATCCGGCGCTCGTCAGTGGCACCGATGATTTCCGCGACACGCAATGCAACAACTGCGGCCAGTGCGTCGGCGTCTGCCCGACCGGGGCGCTAAAGGATCTCTCAGACACAGGCGTCTTGCCGAAGAACCTGCGCCAGAAAACGACAACCACCTGCGGATACTGCGGCGTCGGCTGCGCCATTGAACTTGAAACCGAAATGGGCCGCGTTGTCGCCGTTAATCCCTCCGATGTCTCCGATGCCAACATCGGCAATCTGTGCATCAAAGGCCGCTTCGGCATGGACTTCATCCATCACCCCGAGCGTCTGACCGTGCCCCTCATTCGCCGTGGCGGCAAGGACAGCCCGCTCGAACCGGCAAGTTGGGACGAGGCCACCGCATTCGCCGCCAAGCGCCTCAATGAAGTCAAGGCCAAGAACGGCGCCCATGCACTGTCCGGCCTTACGTCAGCGCGTGCCACCAACGAGGACAACTTCGTCTTCCAGAAGATGGTCCGCTGCGCTTTCGGCACCAACAACATCGACCACTGCGCACGGCTCTGCCACATGGCCTCAGCCGTTGCGTTGAAGAAGGCGGTGGGTTCCAGCGCACCTTCGGCCTCCTCACCCGATGTACGAATGGCAACGGCCTTCATCGTCTGCGGCTCCAACACAACCGTGACGCACCCAGTCATCTCCAGCCAGGTCTTCAAAGCCAAGTATGAAAGCGGGGCAAAACTAGTGGTCATCGACCCGCGCCGCATCGAAATGGTCGACCATGCTGATGTCTGGCTGAGACCCAGGAACGGCACCAACGTCGCCGTCCTTAACGGCGTTGCACACATTATACTGAAAGCCGGTCTGGCCAACGAAGACTTCATCGCGGCACGCACCGAAAACTGGCAGGCCTACGTCGACAACCTCGAAAGATACACGCCCGCGTATGTCGAAGAGGTTTCGGGCGTACCCGCCAGCCGGCTGCAGGAAGCCGCCCTCATCTACGCCAAGGCGGCACGCGGTATGCTCCTTTGGGGCATGGGCATCACCCAGCATCTGACGGGCGTCGATGGCGCCCTCGCCATGGCCAATCTGTCTTTGTTGAGTGGTCATGTCGGCAAGCCTGGCACCGGCTTCATACCGCTGCGGGGCCAATCCAATGTGCAAGGCTGCTCCGACATGCAGGGCCAGCACAACAACCTACCCGGATATCACGACATCAAGGACCCAAAGGATCGCGCCAAGTTCGAGAAGGCCTGGGGCGTGCCGATGCCCGAGGACACCTATCGGACGGTAATCGAGATGGAAGAGGGTGCCGTCGATGGCGGCATCAAGGCCATGTACATCATGGGTGAGAACCCGATGGGTTCCAGCCCGGACATCGGCGAAGTCGAACACGGCCTGAAAAACCTCGAGTTCCTTGTTGTGCAGGATCTGTTCTTGTCCGAGACGGCCGCGCTCGCCGATGTCGTCTTTCCGGTGGCAAGCTTCGCCGAAAAAGACGGCACCTTTACCAACACGGAACGGCGCGTACAGCTGATCCGCAAGGCAGTCGACCCACCCGGCGAAGCACGGCCTGACTGGCAGGTCGTCTGTGACGTATCGACCGCCATGGGTTACCCCATGAGCTATCCGGGCACCGCCGAGATCATGGAAGAGATAGCCTCACTGGTCCCATCTTACGCCGGCATCCGGCACGAGCGTCTAGGCGGCAGTGGCCTGCAATGGCCGTGTCTGGACACCAAACATCCCGGCACCCGCTACCTTTATGCGGAAGGCTTCCCGACCCCCAGCGGAAAGGGCAAGTTCTCCATCGTTGATCAGGACGACGCCGGTGAGGACGTCGCCGATGACCTCTATCCCTTGAACCTCAACACCGGTCGTTTGCTTGAGCACTATCACACCGGCACCATGACACGGCGCTCGCGCGGACTCGATCATATGCGGCCCGAAGGAGAGGTCGAGGTGCACCCGGAGGATGCCCGCCGCTTTGATCTGCAGGATGGTTGCATGGGCCGCATTGTCACCAAGCGCGGTTCGGTCGAGGTCAAGGTGCACGTCACCGATCGCACGCCCGAGGGAGCAATCTTCTATCCCTTCCACTTCTCAGAGGCTTTCGCGAACCGATTGACGGGCAGCACCTATGACATGGCCTCGAAGACGCCCGCCTACAAGCGGACCGCGGCCCGCGTCGAGCGCGTTGTTACTTAACGCACCAGGTACGCTCGGATAGCTGCATGTGAATGATCTCGGCACCGCATTTCTCGACCCAACCTACGGAAAGTGAGTTTCTCAGGTTGGGTCGACGCAGCGCCCCGGAACTAAACGGGCCCAGATTGGCGGGCGCATTCGCCCCAATCAATGGCCGGCAAAGATGCGCCCTTCGGCCTCTGGAACCGTATGCAGGATGACGTCAAACTGCTTTGCGTATTCCTGTAGTTTACTATCGTACTTCGAACCCCGGGTTGCAAATATCGCCCGCACCTTTTTGCGGGCGAGAATGTCGATGCCGTCGGCGAAGGCGAAAAACGAGTCGCTGACAACAGCAGCACCTTTGAGCAGTGAGGCCCGCCCGCGGCCAGGCTGATCGGCCTGCAGCACGGCCAGCTCACATGCCCCCATCGTACAAGGCTGCCCAACGGCGTTGGTCACAAGCCTGCCGTCCCTGGCCGCAGCAATGCAGTTGCTGTCGCTTGCTGCGCAAACACCCCAGGCCAGACACATATCCTCGATGAGGCTTTGATCCCAGTCGTCTGGAAAGCGGGGAACGAACACGTTGGCGGTCTGCGTCAGCGTCGCGCCACGAATACTCGAAAGCTGCTGAAATGGCTTCAGCGACCGGACACCAATCTCACCCAGGGCCGGGTTTGAAAATAAACGGCACGTTCCCTTTTTGCGCGTAAAGAACGCCGCTCCGGCTGCGTCAATCATCGGCGCCACGATGCCCGAAAACGGACGCTGGGCCGGCATCCACTGACGCAGACGATAAGCAACCTCTGTCGTCAAAGGCACGTTGGTGACAACCAGCGAGTCGAAGGAAGCCCTGTAGTTGGTCTCAATTGCCTGTTGCAACACGTTTTCCGACGATCCGTATGCCGCACCGCAGGCATTCCCGTGCTGCACCAGAATGCAGATTTGCGGCACGGCTCCCGTATTGAGCTCAAAGGCCGCCGCCACTCGGGTCAGCGCATCGATACCGCGAAACAGATTCGTCAGATGGATCCAGCCCACGGTCTCCAGGATCGCTGATAATGGTTCGCCGGAAGCCGTCGTGAAATGCTGAATGGCAAGCGGATCGCCCGACTCCTCGTCGATGTCCACAAACCCTTCCTGGTGCGGGTTTTCCCCGTGCTTCAATGAGTTCTTCATGAGCGACACCGTTCCCGTTTCAGGCGGCTGCGCAACGTCTCTATGGTAATACCCAACTCGGCCAATATGGTTTTGCACTTGGACCGCCCGGCCGTTCTTGCGTTGGACCCGAACTGGGTGCACCGACATCGAAGTGTAGCGAGGTCAAACCATGAAGGCCAGATTTTCTGTTTGCGCCCGATCGCCACGGTTACCCCGCCCGCCGCCGACCGGCGATCGCATCATCAGCTCGAGGATAGAAGCGAGGTGGTGGAGAAAGTCGCCTATCCGGGTTGACAGCATCAAGCTGACACACATCGGTGTTGTGTGAGTGCGAAGTTGGCGACGACAGCGAGGCGATGATGCCGGACAAGCACGAAACGCAAACGCAAAAACCCGACAACCGGGGCAGGAACCGCAGCGGCAGCTGGATGAACAGGCTGATCCCGCTCGTCGCAGTGACCACGGTGATGCTGATCATGGTCGGCGTCTACCTAGGCTACGATTACATGTCCGCCCGCGCCGCGCCCTGCGAGGCGATCTTCCGCCAGACCGCCATCAATCTGTCCACCAAGATCAGCTTCCTCAAAACGGACGGTGAAATCGAGATCGGCCGCGAACCACTGGTGGAACTCACCGAACGTGCGCAGATGACGGCGCTCAATCTCAAAACCTGCTGCACCGTACTCGACGCTGGCCAGCTTAACCCGGAGCAGTTCCTGCAGTGCAAGGCGAAAGCCCGCGCCTACGAGCAGCGCGTCGACGGCATCGTCGCCGCCGTCCATACGCTTGCTTCGTCCGGTGGCGAGACCGCAACTTCGCCGGCGGTCACCCCGACGAACACAGTAGCGGCGGCCGCCAGCCCCGCACCCGCGAAGCCCGCAAAAGCCGCCGAAGCCAAGGCGGCCATCAAGTCCAACCTCAAAGAAGCCAGAAAAATCTCCCAGAACTTCAACAAGAAGGTGCGGGACGTACGCCGCGCCCAGGCCCTAGAGACCCTTGAGGTCATGAAACCCGAACACGTTGACGTCAGCGCAAAGGAACAAGAACCCAACAACGATTTGCTCAGCACCAACCGCGTGGAGCTCGGCAAATGGATTACCGCCTCCATCGGCGCCGGCAAGGATTACGACTTCTATTCCTTCACCACGCCACCCAAATACCGCGACTGGATCAAGATCGAAATTGACAACCGCTCAACCACGCTCGAACCGCGCATCGGGCTGTTCAATTCCGACAAGGCGAGCATCGGCTCAAAGCACCAGACGACCTCAGGAGCGAATGTCGCCTACGTCTTCGTCGCCGCCCCGGAATCGACGTTCACGTTCCGCGCGAGCAATTACTACGGCGAAAACGTCGGCGCTTACCTCGTTCGGGTCACGGCGCTAAAAGCCTACGACGCCTTCGAACCCAACGACACCATACTCACCGCTGCGCCCATTACCGCCGGCCAGGACGGCGAGGCCGGGATCATGGACGGCCGAGATCTCGATTACTTCAAGGTAAAAGCTGGCGACAACGCCAAGCAGATCGTGGTCGAACTGGCAAACCGCTCCACCACGCTTCGCCCGCAGCTCGTCGTCTATAACCCGAACAAGACGCAGGTCCTCGAAAAGCACAACACGACCGCCGGCGCGAACTTGGGCTTCACCGGCAATGCCACCCCTGGCGGCACCTACTACGTCCGCGTCAGCGACTACTACCGCAAAGCCGCCGGCGACTACACACTGAAGGTGACGTTCACGGAGTGAGGGGCGGGGGCAAAAAAAGCCCCGCCACACCTCACGTTGCTCTTGTGATTTGCGGCGCCGGTTGCGATCGTCTGCCTCGTAACCAGCCACAGGAATTCAAAAACCAAATGCTTTACACCGACATCCCTACCGCCGACGAAGTCAGAGCCCTCGACGCCTTCCGCGGCAACATCTGCGTTTCAATCTATCTGCCCACCACACCGGTCACGCGTTCAGCGAATGCCGATCGCATCCTGTTTAAGAACCTCGCCAGCACGGCCATTGACCAGCTCAAGGACGCCAAGGCCAACAAGCGCCACATCGCGGCAATCGAAGAGGCCTTCGCCGAACTCGAAGACGATCGCCCGTTTTGGGCCTACATGGCCGACGGCCTCGCTGTCTTCGCTTCGCCCACCAAACTGCGCACTTTCCGCTTGCCCCTGACTCCCGAAGCCGAAGTGCAGGTCGCCGACCGCTTCCACATCAAGCCGCTGGTTCCGGTACTGGCGGAAACCGGGCACGGCTTCGTTCTAGCCCTGTCGCAAGGTTCGATCCGGCTGGTCGAAGTCACCCCGAGCCTCGCCAAGGAAGTCAAGGTCGCCGACATGCCCAAAACCATGTCGGATGCCGTCAAGCGCCAGTTGCCGCGCGACCGGGCCCCAGCAAGACGGCTGCAGGGCGGCGAAGGCATGAAAACACTGCAGGCCCAGTACTGCCGCGCCGTCGACCGCGCACTGCGCCCGGTACTCACCGGCCAGACAGCACCTCTCGTGCTGGCCTCCGTCACCGAGCTTGCCGCCATCTTTCGCTCTCAGAACAGCTACCCGGCCCTCGTCAACTCGGTCATTTCGGGCAATCCCGAAGCGATGAGCGAGGCGGAGTTGGCCGCCAAGGCACGGCCCATCTTCGCCCGGCGCCAAAAAAAGGAACTAAACGAGCGCCTGGCCGAAGCCGTCGCGGGTCTGGATAAGGACCTCGCCAGCACCGACCTCGCCCAAATCGCGAACGCCGCGGCGCGCGGCAAGGTCGCCACGCTGTTCGTCGACAACACCATGGAGGTTCCCGGCCGCATCAAATCCGACACGGGCAAACTGACGCTGGTAAAACGGCCCAACGCTCAGACCTATGATGTCCTCGACGAACTCGTCGGCCTTGTCCTGCGCAACGGCGGCGAAGTCCTGCCTATGGCATCAAAGTCGATCCCCGGCGATAGCCCGGCCGCTGCCTCCTTCCGCTTCCGTTAGGAACACGGACGATCGCCGCGAAGGCCTGGAGCGCACGAAAACGCGCTCCAGCCTATCCACGCTCAGGCACCGCCCGAACTCGCCGCTTCAGCTTGCACCGGCGCCTTCGGGCTGTCGGGCTTGCGCTTTCCGATCCGTGCGAGGCCCCGGCAGATGACATAGAACGTCGGGGTCAGCAGCAGGCCGAACAAGGTCACCCCAATCATGCCCGTGAACACCGCCGTGCCGAGCGACTGACGCATCTCCGCGCCCGCCCCTTCGGCGATTGCCAGCGGCAGCACGACCAAAATGAACGCCAGCGACGTCATAATGATCGGACGCAGACGCGTGCGTGCGGCGTCAATGGCGGCATCGAAACGGTTGAGGCCACGATCATCCTCAGCCTGCTTGGCGAACTCCACGATGAGAATGGAGTTCTTTGCCGCCAAAGCGACAGGCACCACAAGCTCGATCTCCATGAGGATATTGCGGTCGAATCCTTATAAGTTAACACCGATCATCACCGCCAGGATGCACATCGGTGGCCTGCCCCCAATCACGGTGCCTGTATCCAAGTTAGAATCCGGCCGCCATGGGCCAGCATCCGGGCTGGCCGGAGCGTGGTGAAGATTTCCATGTTCAGTAGCTCGTCTTTGGGTTTCGAGTTGAAGCTCTCACAATAGCCGTTTTCCCACGGACTGCCTGGCTCTATGTAAAGCGTCTTGACGCCGATCCGAGCAAGCCAGCCGCGCACGTTCTTTGCGATGAACTCGGGCCCATTGTCGGAACGAATATGTTCGGGCGGGCCGTGTTCGACGAAGAGATCAGCGAGACAGTGCACCACGTCGTCCGAACGCAGACGCCGCGCAACAACAATGGCCATTGAACCACGCGTGAACTCGTCGATGACTGTGAGCCTTCGGAAGGCACGTCCATCCTGCGTGCGATGGTGAACGAAGTCATAGCTTCATACGTGGTTCGGCCGCTCAGGCCGGAGCCGAACGCACGATCCGTCGCTCAGCCAAAGCCGACCGCGTTTGGGTTGCTTCTTGAGAACTTTGAGCCCTTCCCATCGCCAGGTGCGGTGAACCCGCTTGACGTTCACTTTCCAGCCTTCCGCGCGTAAGAGCGCCGTCACACGCCGATAGCCATAGCGGCCATACCGCTTGGCAAGATGGATGATTGCGGCAGTCAGCCTTTTCTCGTCGCTGCGTGTCTTAGGTTGGCGTCGTTGCGTTGTGCGCGACTGCCCAACAATACGGCAAGTGCGACGTTCGGAGACCGTGAGTTGCGAGCGCACGTGAACCACGCACGCTCGCTTGCGGGAAAGGCTTAGTATTTTCCCTCAAGAGCCTCCTTCAGGATCAGCTTATCGAGTGTCAGCTCAGAGATGCCTTCTTAAGCCGCTCGTTCTCCCGCTCCAGAACCTTGAGCTTCTTTGGCTGATCAAGCTTCAGACCCGCTGTAGTCCCGGCGCCATCGATAATAACTCTGCTCCGAAATGCCCAAGCCCTGGCAAATTACGCCGACCGTCTCGCCCTGGCTCAGCTTTACCTTAGCTTCTCGCAACACGCCGATGATCTGTTCTGTCATGTACCGCTTCCGTGCCATTCGATCGTCTCCTCATCTGAGATTCGAAATAGCCGGATTCGCCTAATCAGGATGGTACCGTTTCAGGGGAGCAGACCACCCGGCAGGCAAGCTCTCGCCTTCAGTAGTTCTCGTTCTGTGCTCAGCTCTCCCCATTGTTACGTTCGTTCTATGTGCCGCTCCGCACAAGCCTGAACGATCCCTTTAATTTACCTGCTCAGAGAAATGTGACAATGTTGGAAGAATTGAGTCTTCGGGCGATCAATGTTTTGTTAGCTTGGTCGCGATGCAGACCAACTACTTCTGCCCTGTGCTACTAGCGCAGAGTAGGAAAACTAAGGATAGGGCAGTCGCGAGGCCAGCCCGACTGCCCCTTCTTCCTTTTGGCTGGGGAAAGGCTTGCCCCTTCCATTGGCGTCCTGAGCATAGCTCGTTAGAAAGGTTTGCGAATCCGACGCAAGCTTAGGGAGGTAGAGGGTGTTACTACTCTTCGCCGGCGGCCATCGAATGGGATCGACGTACCAGTGTCTGATTGGACTAAATGCATTGAAGCAACTGGGTCTCCCGATCAGACTCACTGATAATCCGGCACTTAACGTTTTCCATCTCCAAAAAGTCCGTGAAGCTCTTGCAATAACGGACGAAAGTCCAGCGAGCTACTTCCTAGCGAAGGCACACGCCGCCTTTCCGGAACAGGTCGATGCTGTACTAACGGCAAAGAACGCCAGGATCTTTTTGGTTTGGAGGGACCAAAAAGATTCGCTTGTTTCGGATTTTCACTTCGCTCAGCGAAAGGCGGGACATGTCTACGCGGATTTTGACGACTATTTTGTACGTCGGGGGGGCAAAATTCTAATGCGAAATTGCCTTCAAAAATTGGTTTGGCAGAACATTGATGATGACCGGGTTCGAGCGTGGGACTATCTTGACCTTGTACACAAGTTCGAAACATCAGCGAAACAAATTACGGATTTTGCAGGGCTGCAGAATGTCGACATGGACGCTCTGAAAGAAAGCGTTTCAATCAAGAAATTGCGAGAGACACATAACGATCCAGATGGCAAATTCTTCCGCGTAGGCGGAAAACAGAACCTATTGCAGTTAAATCCTAGTCCGCGGATACTTGATCAAATCGAAAGTACGATTAGTGAAAATGATATCAATCATCTCGCTTCCTCATTCGAGAAACTGGATTGGTTTCGCACACTTTTCTTCGGAAAGGAATCTTGCGATGCTGGAGTTCGAAAAACGTTCCACTGGTGGCTCTACAGGACTAAAAAGGCTCAGCATCTGCGAGAAAAAGTACTCCCGCATGCCTATAAACTCTCTCCTCGTCGCCTCGGCCGAGCTCTGAGATTGAACTGACACTGCTTTGCTAATGAGTAAGGTCGGGTACAAAGGCGTTATGTAGGCCCCACTCGGCATACCGCTTTCAGAACTACAAAGGGGACAAAACCTGTGCCTCGCGGCCACAGCCGAATGAGCTTTTGGGCCATGGCGGATTGATGCAATTGGGTCAACTCTTCTGCTGCCGGGTAAGGCCGATATACCTCTGTTTACAAATCCATGCACCGATTACAAAACCGTCCGGGCAGGCCCAAGCTAATGCTTCCTCAAACGGTTCTTAATCTCCCGCCAGCAAATTGCAAACACATGCTGCCACACCGTTGCGCCAATCGGGAAGCTGCAGACCGAAATCTCGCTGCAGTTTAGTACAGTCGAGCCTCGAGTTAGCCGGCCTCGCGGCAGGGGTCGGGTACTCAGCAGTCGTGATGCCGTAGACTGTCGCGGTCGGTCCCCCGATATTCTCGGAACAGCGAAACACCTCGCGCGCCACTTCACACCATGTCGCCTCCCCCGTTCCCGCGGAGTGATAAATTCCCCAAGGGCCCCCATCGCGGTTACTTTCATCTAACCGGGCGGCAATCGCTAAAATTGCTTCGGCCAGGTGCGGTGCATAGGTCGGGTTGCCTTGCTGATCGTGCACGATTCCCAGCTCTTTTCGGCTGTCCGCTAATCGAAGCATGGTCTTTACAAAGTTGTGCCCATACGGACTAAACACCCAGGCAGTACGCAAAATCACATGGCGTGGGCAGGCTTTCGCAACCAGCCGCTCACCTTCAAGTTTACTGCAACCGTAAACACCGACTGGCGCGACAAGATCCCTTTCATTATAGGGGCCGTTTTTCTTCCCATCGAACACATAGTCTGTAGAGAGGTGAATGAGCGGCAGAGTCCGCTCCGAACAAACTTCTGCCAGATGGCCGGCTCCCGTGGCGTTGACGAGACCCGCAAGCTCTGGTTCCGTCTCCGCCTTGTCGACGGCCGTATAGGCGCCGGCGTTTACAACAACTTGCGGAGCTACAGCGTCGATTGCTTTCGGTATGGTGTCGGGCTTGGTTAGATCAATATCAGGACGCCCAAGCGCTACAACCGCCATTCCCTCAGACCTTTCGGCCGCAGCAAGCGAACGCGCCACCTGTCCTTCTTTGCCGATAACGAGTACCTTCATGAAGCGGTCACAACAGCGACGTGATAGTCATCGCTGAAGCCTCTGGTTGAAGTTGATCTTAAAGTTGAATTCAATCCTCGCAGCCCGGCACGATCAAGCCCGCGTGCCGTTTATCATCACATGAAAAACGAGCCGAGGCAGAGAGCATTGACGAAGCATGAACTCTGCAGTCGGCGTCAACCTGGCCCCCATCTTCCAGCCATGCGATTGGAGGGAGCTGTGAATAATTCACGCCAGACCGAAATTGCTCGATTTATCCTCATCGAAGACCACAAATCTTACAAAACAACTGAACGAACGAAGCTCATCCCTTGCTGCGCGGCTCGAACGATACTATCGAACTGCACGACCTCCTTACGAGCACTTCTGTCACTTAACCAGGTCAATCATGCGGCAACTTGATTTCATTGTCTTCGGTATGCCACGCAGCGGTACCACCGCACTAACACGGGCACTTAACCTACACCCGGACATCATATGTGGAATCGAGCGGTTTGGGCCGTATGTGAACCCACGCAGTGTTCCCCGTCATCATTCACGAGACATCTTGAGGCGATTCGGGAAGAGAGGGTTTTGAGATCATCGTAGCCATTATGGAGCGAAGATGAGATCAAAATCCGGGCCGCAACCTTCGGCCGAACAACATGTCCGTGAGATCCGCCGCCAGACCCGCAAGCTCTATAGTTCGGAAGAGAAGATCCGCATCGCCCGGTCTCTGCGCAGTTCTCGGTTGGCAGGATTGTCTTCGAAGATGAAGTCGGGATGGAACGAAGGAAACACCCGCCCGGGCACGGGCAGCCGCTTACTAATGATCTTTTCCGCAACGGCGCGGCTCAAAGTAATCACTAGATCAGCTTGCCTTGCATCTAATGTCAGCCACCGCGTCGTCCATGCCGTCGCATCACCGGGATGCGGCACGGCGTCATGAATAACCGTCACATACTTGGTGCCAAGCCTTCGGATAGAAGGCGCTAGCAGTGGCGATCATACGTGCGGCATGAGCGTGACCGCTGCGATTGGGGGGCGTTTCGAGAAATGCTCCAGCAGCGCTCGGCGGGCAGAAAAAAATGCGCCGTCAGGTTGTACGGCGTTGCTCGGTCAAACGTATCGATCCTCGTGACGTCTAGTCCAATCTCCCTGAAGTCATCAGCAATTTCGTTGTTGGAGGAAATGACAAACTCGAAATCATAATCGTCAAACCGCGCCGCAGCCTGCGCCAATTTCAGCGTGAAGCGCCCCAACGCGCCGCGTCGCCCCAGATAGATGAAGGAGACGAGCGGTTTTGATCGGCTTCCCTTTGCCATTTCAATTACGACCTTTTTTGCAAGACACTTCGGGCCGTATCAGCCTCAGAAATCGGTGCTCGCTGCTTCCAGGAGGTATTTGCCGTAATCCGATTTACCAAGAGCGGCGCCAAGGCGCTCAAGCGCCGCCTGGTCGATGAATCCCATGCGGAAAGCAATCTCCTCGGGACACGAAATTCGATACCCCTGTCGCCGTTGCAAAGCCGCAATATAATCGCTCGCCTCATTGAGCGCATCCGGCGTTCCGGTATCCAGCCAGGCGAATCCACGACCCATCTTCTCCACGAAAAGCGAACCGCGCTCCATGTACGCGGCATTCACATCCGTGATCTCTAGCTCCCCTCGCGCCGAAGGCGTCATGTTGGCGGCGATTTCTATAACGCTGGGGTCATAAAAGTATAGCCCTGTCACCGCCCAGCGAGACTTGGGCACATTTGGCTTCTCTTCCAGCGAAACCGCGCGCCCATCCTCGTCGAGCTCTACGACACCATATCGCTGCGGGTCAGTGACCTTATACGCGAAGACGGTCGCTCCTTCCTTGCGCTCCCTTGCTCGCGCAAGAAGTTCTGGTAGTCCGTGCCCGTAAAAGACGTTGTCCCCAAGAATCAGGCAAGAGTTCTGCCCGGACACAAAATCCGCGCCGATGTGATAGGCCTGGGCCAGGCCTTCTGGGCGCGACTGCTCTGCGTAGCTGAGTTGCAGGCCCCACTGGCTGCCGTCACCCAGGAGTCGCTTGAAATTAGGTAGGTCAGTTGGCGTCGAGATGAGCAGAATCTCGCGAATACCCGCTAGCATCAACGTGGCCAGCGGGTAATAGATCATCGGCTTGTCATAGATCGGCAGCAGCTGTTTTGACGTGACGAGCGTCATCGGGTGTAATCTCGTTCCCGCACCGCCGGCAAGTATGATGCCTTTCATGTTATTCCTCTTTCTGCGGCGCTCGTCTATCTTGAAGTCTGACCTCCTATTTGCCGGCACCGAGCCGCTGGCCGGCGTAGCGCTTTTCGCGGATCGGCCGCCACCAGTCCTCGTTGTTAAGATACCAGCTGACGGTATCGGCCAGCCCCTCGGCAAACGTCCGCGACGGCTTCCATCCGAGTTTCGCTTCGATCTTGGAGCAATCAATAGCATAACGGCGGTCGTGACCAGGCCGGTCCGCCACGAAATTGATCAAATCCCGGCGCGAGGAGCCGTCGGCACGAGGCCGCTGTTCATCAAGAATATCACAAATCGATTGAACGACGGCGAGGTTGGTCAGTTCCGACCGCCCGCCGACGTTGTATGCTTGCCCAACCTCGCCTTGCGTCACGATTAGCGTCAGTGCACGCGCGTGATCCTCAACATGAAGCCAGTCACGCACGTTCTCGCCCTTGCCGTAGACAGGTAGCGGCTTTTCCTCCAGCGCATTGAGGATGACGAGCGGGATGAGCTTCTCCGGAAAGTGGTACGGGCCGTAATTGTTCGAGCAATTCGAAAGAACCACCGGAAGTCCATACGTATGGTGCCAAGCCCGCACCAAATGGTCGGAAGCAGCCTTGGAAGCGGAGTAAGGCGACGAGGGCGCGTATGGCGTGGTTTCCTTAAAAAGGCTGTCGTCAAATGGCAGATCGCCGAACACTTCGTCGGTTGAGATGTGATGGAAACGAAAGCGAGCGCGTCGCTCACCTTTGAGCTCCGCCCAGTAGTGCCGGGCAGACTCAAGGAGGGCGTACGTGCCCATGACATTGGTTTCTATGAACACCGCAGGCCCATCGATAGATCTGTCAACGTGGCTTTCCGCGGCAAGATGCATCACGGCGTCGACCGCCTCTCGCCGAATGATCGACAGCATCGCCTCGCCATCGCAGATGTCCTGCTGATGAAAAGCATAAAGCGGATTGTCCGAAATGGAACTAAGCGAGTCGAGATTGGCCGCGTAAGTGAGCTTGTCGACGTTGACAACCGCCATCCCGAGCTCACCTACGAGATGCCGACAAACTGCGGATCCAATGAAACCAGCGCCACCTGTGACTAGAATTTTCAATTCGTTGATCCGCGATCCTCTTGGTAGGTGAACCCGGTATCGACATCGCGCAGAGCAGGAGCTGTTGCGTCCTTGGCAGAATACACCAGATCGCCCTGAACTGGCCACTCCACGCCGATGTCTGCGTCGGCATAGTTGATCGCACGATCATGATCTCGATAGTAAAATTCGGAAACCTTGTAAATCACTTCCGTATTGGGCTCAAGCGTTACGAAGCCGTGCGCGAAGCCCTTCGGAACGAGAATCTGATTCCACCGCTCAGCCGAGATAATACACGAACACCAGCGGCCGAACCGCGGCGAGCCTTGGCGAATATCAACGGCAACATCGAAGATTGCGCCCCGCACCACACGCACGAGCTTATCCTGCGCAAACGGTGCCGCCTGGTAGTGTAGGCCGCGCAGCGTTCCTTTGAGCATAGACAGCGAATGGTTGTCTTGAACCCAGACTAAGTCGATTCCCGCCTCGACAAAACTACGCTGACTGTAGGTCTCGGAAAAAAAACCGCGTTCGTCGTCATATCTCGCCGGAGTTATCTCACTGACTTCGGGAAGCTCAAGCTTGCGAATGTGCATAATGCTTTTCCTCTGCGAGACCGGCAAGCGCTTCCAAAACAGTAGTGTCGTCTACACCACAACTTAGACGACCATCAATTTCGCACCTCGTGGTCTTACATAATGAGGCAGTCGCTTGGCAACCGCGTAGCCACTCGAACGAACTAAGGCGAACAAACCGCAGCATGGCAATTTATGGCCTCAAATACTAAGTCTAGAACCTAAGTCGTCTCAACTATTATGTCAGACGGCACATTCTGTTTTTCGTTTGATCGTAGGACAAATTGTTCACATGTCCGCGTCCACCTGACTTGCCCCCACTGACTGGTCCGGTTTGAATGTTAGTTCATTGACGGCCTCGGTGACAACGTGATCATTGTTTCCGGGGCTGGTGGTCGGTATCCCAGTGACGAATGCGGTCGTATCTGATTGTAATGTCGACGCCAGTTTTCAATTATGATCTGTGCCTCCTTGAGCGAGTAGAAGATGTCTCCGTTGAGCAGCTCATCTCTTAGGCGGGCATTGAAGCTCTCAACATAGCCGTTCTCCCACGGGCTGCCGGGTTCAATATAGGCAGTGCTGGCGCCAACGGCGCTGATCCATTTTCGAACCGCTTCAGCAATGAACTCGGGACCGTTGTCAGAGCGGATTTAGGATGGCACGCCGCGTAGCATAAATTGATCGGTTAGAACGTCGATCACGTCGATTGAGCTGAGCTTCCGCCTCACACGGATCGCCAAGCACTCTCGTGTAAACTCATCGATCAGGTTGAGCGTTCGAAACGCACGGCCATCCTCGGTTCGGTGATGCACGAAATCGTAAGACCAGACGTGGTTCCGATGCGATGCGCGCAGTCTCACACACGACCCGTCATTGAGCCACAGACGCCCCTTCTTCGGTTGCTTAGTTGGAACCCTCAGCCCTTCTCGGCGCCACAGCCGCTCTACGCGCTTGTCGTTGACCTGCCAGCCCGCGTCACGAAGAAGGGCCGCGACACGGCGATAGCCATATCGACCATATTGCCGGGCAAGTTCGATCATGTCGGCAACCAGCTGATCCTCATGGGCACGCCCTTTGGGAGCATGACGCTGTGTCGAGCGGTGCTGGCCAAGCACGCGGCAGGCTCGACGTTCGGAGACACCCAACTTGCTGCGCACCTGATCAATGCAGCGTCTCCGGCGCGCAGGGCTCAGAAGTTTCCCTTGGCAGCCTCTTTTAAGATCAACTTGTCCAACGTCAGATCGGCGACCGCCTTCCTGAGCTGTTCATTCTCTTTTTGAAGCTGCTTCAGCTCCCTGACCTGGTCGCTGCCCATGCCGCCATACGTCTTGCGCCAGCGGTAATACGTCAGCTGGGTCACACCAATCTGGCGGATCGCATCCGCAATCGTCAGTCCCTGTCCGCGCAGCACATCCACCTGACGCAACTTGGAAACGATCTCCTCGGGTTTGTGTCGCTTGCTCGCCATATCGTGTCCTCCCGATACTTACTAGCAGGTGGACCAATTCAATGGGGGTGGATCACTCTCCATCGCGCGAAGCGCGCCGGCACATATTCGATCCAAAAATCGGCCCAAATTTGTCGCCAAAGCCGTGCAGAAGTGGATCAGAGCGGTTGGTGCCAAACCGGCTTACATCACACCTGGGAGCACTTGGGAGAAGGGTTACATCGAGACTTTCAACGCCCGACTGCGCGCCGAACTGATCAATGGCGAATCTTCTGCTCTCTCCACGAGGCAAATTTCCTCATCGAGCTGCATGGGCTAGTTCAGAAAATCAAAAGCGTTTAGAAAAGTACTAGAGCAGCTGGGTTTAGAGCAGGACGCCACTTATTGAAATTGCAGACCCATAGAATTCGACAACAATTGCTATCTATTGGGTAGTCGCAAAGGTGTAGTATCTGTGGCCAACGAAACTAGAAATCGCTGGCGCAGCTACTCCGATCAAGTGCGCAACATCATTCGCATACCAATCAAAGCCAATTGCGGGGAAAAGAATCCGAGCCAATCCTACACTCAATGTCCAAACTAGCGTGAACGCAATCGCATTCACAACCGCGAACCTGAAGAACTCTGACTCAATTGAACGCGAGGTCGGATAAAAAACAAACGCTCTGAATAAAATAAACGCTGTGACCATGCCCGTAAAATATCCGAGCGCCACTGCGGATTCGAATGACACATAATAATTATAAAGGAATCGACTAGCGACATTCACGGCTGCAGAGAAGGCTCCTACAAGCAAGAAACGGCTAAATTGCTGAGCGGTCGCGCCAATGCTCATTATTGCAGGCCTCTTCGAATGAGATTACAGACGTCGTGATAAGGTGGATATCAAAAGCTCGTTCGGTGAAAGATCGAGGCAGGCATCATTCGAATTACCCCCATAATTGGGCGCCAAAAAGTTGGTATGTAGACAATAGGCTTTGACGACCGCCCCACAAGTGCCAACAGCCGACGCGCTACATAATCGGGCTTCACCCAAAGCACGCCCCCTTTTTGGATTTGGGCAGTCATCGGCGTATCGACAAAGCCTAGCTTAACCGCCACCGCGCGCGCCTCACCGCGCGCCAGCCTGTGGGCAATACCCTCTATTAGAACTGTCAGTCCCGCTTTGGCCGAACCGTAAATGTAATTTGACTTTCGGCCCCTATCTCCTGCGACAGAGCTAATCGCGACGAGTATGCCGTGGTTCTGTCTTTCTAGGAGCCCTGCCGTCGCCACGCACCATTCGGCAGCACTAGAGAAATTAACAGAAATGATACTACGAAGTTCAGCGATATCCCTTTCGGCCCGCTCTTGATCACCTAGCAAGCCGTAGAACAGCATCACTACGTCGACCGAACCGCCGAGCTGCTGAACCATGCGGTCGAAGTCAACATTCGGATCCTCTACAGTCGAAAAATCGACAGGCCAAGTGGTCACGTGGCTGGCCCCACGGGCAGTAAGGTCATCAGCAACTTGACCAAGGCGCTCCGCACATCGCCCAGCTATAACGATACTTGCCCCTTCAGCCGCAAACTCCCTCGCAGTTGCCTCGCCAATCGCCGAAAGAGCACCAAGGATAATTACCCGCCTCTCTTTTACTACAGCAGTCATGCGTCCACCCTTCTCCAAAAATCCGAGCTAATGGCAGGGTCAACCAATTCCCTGAAAGCTTCGAATAACGGATATCCGGCACGAAACACTTCTTTGGGTACGCGACCATCTTTGGCGGCATAAAGCGCTCCTCCAGCCTCAACAACTACGCGATCGAGCCTGGCAAACAGATCAAGAGTACTGTGTCCTCGATTCGCGAAATCTAGAGCAAGCGTTGCCCCTTCTCGCGGAAAAGAAATAAGTCCGCACGACCGAATTGGTCCCAGTGTTTTCAATACGGCAAGAAACGAGCCTGCCCCAGACTTGGAGATCTGACTAACAAGTTCCTCAATTGCATCGTGAGACTCTTTTGGCGGGATGACACACTGATACTGATATAATCCACGCGGCCCATACAGTCGGTTCCAATGACCTATTCCGTCAAGCGGGTAAAAGAATGATGCATAATGCTGCATCCTTCGGGGAGCGCCGGATCGTTGCATACGGTAGTATACATTATTGAAAAGCTTTACCGTTATTCGATTGAGCGGCGCAATTGGCGCCTCGAAAGGGACAGTCATTCGGGTGGCAGAACTGTGGGGGCAAAGCTGACCACTTTGGCTCCAGTTGGCTCGTTGAAAAATACCGCGACCGAGCGACTGCCCTGTGCTAGCACAGTCGACCCAGGCAACCGTGTGCTCATGGCTGTCTTTCGCTTCGATACTTAGAGAAAAAAAGTCACTGATATTACCAAACGGAATTCGCTCAACTTCAAGGTCACTGCTAACTATTGGCGCCAACTCGATTTCAACCCAAGTAATGGCGCCGGTAAGCCCGAGACCACCAATCGTCGCAGAGAAAAGATCAGCGTTGTTTTCGGGCGATAGCGTGTATTCCGTTCCATCGGTACGCACGAGTCCAAGGCGTCGCACACAATTCCCGAAACTACCCGTAAAGCGGTGATTCTTTCCGTGCACATCATTGGCTACTGCACCACCGAGCGAGACAAACCTCGTACCAGGCGTTGTTTTGAGAAACCAACCGTAGGGTACCGTGAGGCGAAGCACGTCCCCTAGCGAGAGCCCCGCTTCAGCTCGTAGAATGCCATTCTCCACGTCGAACGCAATTACACGGTCCAACCTACTCATATCAATAAGCCGGCCCGATGTATTGAGATTGCTATCCCCGTAGGATCGGTGAAGCCCAGTCGGAAGCACACTTTGCTTATTTCGCGCATCCATCAGCCGCGGCAATTGCTCGCGAAACGAAGGTTGCGCGATCTCCTGCAATGGGCGGACGACCCGCCCCCAGGATTCGATTCGTCTTGGAGGACCAAAAATCATGTGGTTACACGATAGCTGACGTGAATGTCACAAGAATTGCTCCACCGATCGTCCAACTAGTCGGATCTTTCAAAGCGAACACAACTGGATCGTCATCGAGGCGACCTCGATGGCTCTTCATCCAAACTCGACCGGTCCAGAGGAACACTAGGAATGCTATGCCCAAAAGCCATTCCGGATTCTTGTAGTGCTCATGCGGATAAGCATCATTGACGACATAAAGGAACATTAGCGTGGTTGCCGCCAGACTCGATGCTATGCCCAGCGCCAACGTAAGCGGAGCATCTTCGACTTGGTAGCCCCGACCATTGATTCGACCAGTTTCACCCCGCTGCACTGCTCGGACAATTTCAACATGCCGTTTAGCGGTTGATAAGGAGAAGAAGAAGAACATTGAGAAAACGAGCAACCATGGCGACATTACAATGCCAAGAATTGTGGCGCCCATTAGAATTCTCAGGGTGAACAGCATGCCAAGAGCAAACACGTCGAGCATGGCTACAGCTTTCAAACGAAGCGAGTAGGCCAGTGTCAACGCCACATAGGCGAGCACCTGCATAGCGAACCACAGGTTCAGAGCGAAGGCGCCGGTCAAACCAATTAGCCCGAGCGCCAAACCGACAACGATTGCGCGCTGAGCACTGACAAGTCCACTGGCTATTGGACGGTGGCGCTTAGAATGATGCCTTCGATCAGCAGACAGATCACTAAGGTCATTCAGGATATACGTGGCCGACGCGACAAGCCCCATGCAGATGAAACCTAACGTTATCGTCACAAACGCAACTGGATCACCGTATTGATGAGACAATATAAGGGGAACAAACATGAGGGCGTTCTTGGCCCACTGGTGCATTCGGATGGCCTTCGCCCAAACGCGTAGGCCGGTTTTTTGATCTGGGAAGTAAGCTTCTACTGGCACACCAATCTGGCCGGCTGCACGCACTACGCCGGCCTGCGAGCCTGCTACGATTACACCTTCTGATTCTTTCCAAACCGCAAGATCGGACCGGTCATTGCCTGCATAAACAAATCCATCTGGAAACAGCTCTTTGAGCCTACTTAACTTTGCACGTCCTTTGAGATTATTAGTGCGTGTTGAGCCGACGGCGCTGGTGAATATTCTCACACGGGAAGCAATAGAATCAGCGACCGATTGCGGCGATGCAGTGACCAGATGTATCTCACGGCCAGCCTCATGTTGTTCGACAAGAAATCTGACCAGGTCTTCTCGAAGCGGTATGTGCTCGGGCTGATAACAACCCAAGCGAGCCAGGTAGTCCTTTAGAACGTGCCGCCCCTTCAGCAGGGCGGCAAGCATGCCGGGTATTGCAGCGGGCCGCTTCAGAAACAGCGTTGTGAGAGCTTCTACGAGGTTGTCTACAACGCTCAAAGTTCCGTCGAGGTCGATCACTAACGGCATGTCAGTCGGGTGCTCGAGGCTTCCCGTTAGGATGTCCGCCTCGCTTATACAAACGGCAAGCTTTCCGCGCTGAGAGATTCCACGATCAGACAATGTTCCGCCCCAATCTACTGCAACTTTAGCGCTCCCATCCATGCCTACGTCCTCTGCAGGCTGGTATGGAAGTTTGATGACTGTCATCACTACGTTTACAGCGATACTCAGCGTGAACCCTGTTGTGATTCGCCTGGAACAGTCCATGGCCCTATTGCAACAGTGGGTATAGTAGGAAAACTCAAGTTCCCGTACCCACTCCTTGATGAGTTCGTGAGATGTCAGGCCTGCGGCGCCCAGAAACGGACTAAGTAAGGCTTTACCCGGCGGGGGTCGATGTTGAGCGCCACCAAATGAGACCTGCCGAGCAACTTAACGCGGGCCGAATTGGCATTGGGAAAAGGGGGCGTGCGAACTAGAATACGCACAAGTGACTAGCTTGGTTGGCGTTCAGCGGCTCGCGTGACCCGCGTTAGCTCGCAGATGACAGTCTCCCATCGGCGCGCGCGTCGCGTTCTTGGGGGACTCGCGTAACGTAGAGAAGGCGTCCCAAGACACGTGGCGAAGAGGATAGGCTGACCGCCGCAATCATTTGCCTCGTTAAGCGGTACGGCCGCTATGGCTATTGGAGTATGACGGCGCTCCAGCGCACCGAAGGCTGGAAAGCGAACGTTAAGCGGGTTCACCGCAACTGGCGGCCGGAAGGGCTAAAGGTTCCCAAGAAGCAGCCCAGACACGGTCGGCTTTGGCTGAACGGCAAGACCACGTGTGGAGCTATGGACTTCGTTCACGATCGCACTTAGGACGGCCAGTCCTTTCGGATGCTCATAGTTCTTGACGAGTTCACCCGAGGCTCATTGGTGATTGTTGTTGCGCGGCGTCTGCGTTCGGACGACGTGGTGCGCTGTCTCGCTGATCACTTCTTTGAACACGGCCCGCCAGAACATATTGGTTCGGACAATGGGCCTGAGTTCATCGCGAAGAATGTGCGAGGCTGGCTCGTTCGGATTGGCGTCAAGACGCTTTACATCGAGCCAGGCAGTCCGCGGAAAAAAAACGGCTACGGCGAGAGCTTCAACTCGAAGCCAAGAGACAAGCTACCGAACATGGAAATCTTCACAACGCTCCGCAAAGCCCAGGTGCTGATCGAGCAATGTCGACGCCATTACAATGCGTTCCGGCCGAACAATTCGCTCGGCAGTCAACCCCAGCACCGAAAGCGATCTTGCCGACAGCATCCGAACTGACCTACGCTAAGCTCCGGACAGCTCTGATGCTGGCCGATGGCGGCCGGATTCTAACTTAGATACTGACATCGTGATTGGGAGCAGGCCAGCGCCTATTTAATATGACGTGAAGGGAGCCAGGCAACACGGTCCTCCCTCCACCGAAAACGAAACATTCTTTGGCACTGCCAGAATCTTTTGCCCACAACCCGGCACAGATTCTGCTATACGAAGCTAAAGCTGAATTTGGGGCAATAATAATCTTTTCTTTCTTGCACAACTAGACGCGTTCAACCGTAATGGCCCATAGAAACTGGGAACAAAAACACTAGTTGCCAAACACTGCAAGGCCCAACTACACATCACGAAATGCGCGAACAAACTGATCAACAATAGGCTTCACCAAATATGAGGCTACCGTTCGTGGGCGGGTTGTAATAAGTATTTCCGTCATCATCCCTGGAGAAACGGAAGCGAATTCCTTCTTTTCAAACAAGCGGGGAGGAACTGCAATTCGCGCCAGATAATATTGATGCCCAGTTTTCTCATCACTGCTTATATCGGGGGACAGCCAAACAACTCTACCTTCGATCTCTGGTGTCGATCGTTGATTAAATGCTGTGAAACGAATGCGTGCTGACATCCCGGAACTAACGTTGTCTCGATCATTTACGCCGATCCGAGCATCGATTACCAGTGTAGCGTTTATCTGGAACGACAGAAGCGATCGTCGCCCCTGCCTCAATCACACCGCCCTTAGTGTGCGCAGTCAATTCGTGCACGTACCCACTCGCAGGCGCGCAGATTTCTAGCCGGGAAATTCGGTCCAACAAAATTTCTCGGCGCTCAACATATTGCAAGATTTCGCTCTCTACGTCTTGCAGTTCCGAATGAATGCCTGACGTCCGCTTTGAGTGGGCCTCCGCGATTTCAGCTTTTGCCTCAGCCAATTGCTCAGGGATCTTCGCAACGCGGGTTTTATTACGTGCGAGCTCGCCTACAATCCTTGCTCGCTCTCTGCGCAACGGCGCAATGCGCGATAGAGACACAAGAGACTTTGCCTCCAGAGTCGTCAGTAGCCCCAACTCTTTTTCAATAAGTTCAAGCTCCTCCTTCTTAGCTCCAAGAAGATCTTTTGATCCCTTTAGCTCAATTTGAAGAGCTGCGATTCGCTTGTTAAGCATTTCAAATTTCGAAGCATGATTCCACGCGCGAGACTTGTATAAGCTAATTTGATTTCTTATAAAGTCGTCGAGGCCTTTATTGCTCTCCCTGCCCAACTGGCCCGAAAGTTGCCGGACCAGCCCTTCCTCGGGAAGAGCCTCAGCTTCTGCAGTAAGCCGAAGTTTGCGCAACCTCAGTTCGCCCAATTTCTTTTCGATTGCGTCAAGCTCGCTTCCCAGTTGACGGCCATCAAGCCTTATTAGAACATCATCCTTACTAACTTGCTGCCCATCTTTAATTAGCAGCTCAGCAATTACCCCACCGTCGCGATGTTGGACAAGTTTTTTATTGCCCTCCGAAATTACCAATCCACTGGCAATTACCGCCCCTTGGATTGATGTCACACTCGCCCAAAGAGTTATGCCACCAATGAGCCCTACAACGATGAACTTCATCGCCCGGATGCAACCCTTTAGAGAATTTTCAACTTGCACAGCATCAGCTTCCAACAACGCGAAGACCCCCATTGACCGTGGCGTTAGGCTTTGGCAACCAATTTAAAACAGTATCGCGGTCACCCCAGTTCTTCATCTCTCCGTCAACCAGTATTAGGGCCTTGTTTGCTGCTTCCAGCGCAGACTTTCTGTGAGCTGCGATCAAAACGATAGACCCTTGCGACCTCAGCGTTCCAATTGTTTTGTTGAGCAACGCCTCTCCCTCCGCATCTAGATGGGCATTAGGCTCATCCATCACGACAAGAAACGGTGCTCCATAGATCGCCCGGGCCAGACCGATGCGTTGAACCTGCCCCGAGGAAAGCTGATATCCAGAAGGACCAACCTGGGTATTGTATCCGTCGGGGAGCTGCGTGATCAAATTATGTACGCCACATAATTCAGCCGCACGCAATACAGCGTCGCTGTCAATGGGATCTTTAAAACGGCAAATATTCTCCACAAGTGTACCATCAAACAGACGTACATTCTGGGGCAAGTAGCCCACAACTTCGCCTCGCTCCGCGTCACCCCATTGATCTAGCGTCGCCCCATCCAGTCGTGACGAACCTACAGAAGGGGCAAGAACTCCCAAGACGCCACGCAATAAAGTCGACTTTCCTCCTCCGCTAGGGCCAACAATTGCGAGCGCATCACCAGCTTTGAGTTCAAACGAGACATTACTTATTATTGGCCTTTGTTGATTTTCTGCTGCTATCGTCAAATTCTGCACATTCAAGGTTTTTGTTGGCTTCTTCAGGCTCATTTCAGTTTGTTTCGCGCAGACTCGCCTTAAAGATTCCTTCAGTCTCGCCCAACTCTGCATTGCTGTCGTGATGTTACGCCAGTTTGCTATCGCGCTATCCATCGGAGCCAAGGCTCTACCAAACATAATTGAAGCTGCAATGAGCGCGCCAGCGGATAGACTTGAGCCAATTACCAAGTAAGCACCAAAACCAAGAATGGCAGACTGGACTATAAGGCGAACAGTTCTGGATGACGCAGTCAACGGGGAATTTCGGTCACTACTGGCTCGCGTAGCGCTGAGCAAATTCCGGTGAGAGTTCCTCCACTGCCTTGCCACGGACGGTAGCATCCCCATCGCATGAACAACGTCTGCGTCTTGTTTGCAAGCAGCCACCAGTTGGTCCTCTTCGCTCGCGTAGTTGTGCGCCGCACGTTCTGGAGACCTACTTCTTAAGGCATTGATTGTCGCAAGAATTATCAAGACAATTGAACCGGCAAGGGCGACCGCACTTAGCAACGGGTGTAACAGATAAATTGCAAGTATGTAGATTGGAAACCACGGGACATCAAAAAGGTTCGTCGCTGCCGGGCTCATCAAGAATTGCTGGACGCAACGCAAGTCTCTTAGGGACAGTTGATCTGTTTGCGAATTTGACCGAAAGTCTACTGAGGAGTTGAAACTTCTTTCAGCAAAGGACAAGTCAAAAAGGCTGCTCACTCGCGCCATAAGGCGGGAGCGAATAAAATCGAGAAGACCATAAATCACAAACAATACGGCAACCAACAAGCTTAGCGCCAGTAGCGTCGCTAGACTTTGGCTGCTGAGCACTCGATCATAAATTTGAAGCATATAAAAGGGGCCTGTTAGGAGTAGGATATTAAGAAAAAAACTTGCTACTCCAACAGCCATCAATCCATTTTTCCAGCGTGCTCCGGCGCTTGGATTTTTAGATATCGCGGCAACTGATGACCGTTTGCTCATGCCTGTAACACTTCATTGCACCTATTTAAACTCGTTATACATTGCAACAGCTATGCCAGTGAATATTGCACCAAAATATGCTCACTGTCCGGACCATCGCGAAGTTAATTCGAGCTAATATATGGTTCCAAGAAATTCGTGCAGTGGAACTTCCAACCAACTGTCTTAGCTAGAATAGGTTGTAGCTAGTGCGCTTATGCGCCCGATGACCCACCTCGCTTTGCTACAATCACGTAACGCTGAGTTAGAATTGGCGTAAAGGGCGCGCATTGAGCTCTCCAAAGCCAGCTGTATCGATGATGGCGGTTGCCAGCGTCCACAATCGTTAAGCACACAGGTCTGGTATCAGGAGCCTCTCGATGCATCACAGCTCTGTAGAACGGCTCCGACGAGCTTGCCTCTTTCAAGGGCGAGCGGAATTATCAACTAGTCTCATCGGATCAAGCTGTTTACCAGGTCAAGCTTGAGCAAACTCCGATCCTACCGCGATATCCGATCCATCCTCCAAGGTGGCTTGCATACCTAGCGTTTGAACCTGCTGCAGGTTACTCAGTCCGCCAGTAGCTCCGGTGAACCCGAAGTAAACAAAGTCGGAGTCGCCAAAGAACCTATCTGCTAGATCACCACGAAGCGTGTCGCCTTGCTGGCCATCAAACGAATAAGACAGTGCTTCAGTTTGCGCATCCCAGGACACCGCGACCGTATGCCAAGCCCCGTTCTCGATATTCCCAAGATCGAGAGGCCCGGACCCAGGGACGATTTGATAGGTATCTGTATCCACCCAGGCCGCATGGTCCGTCACGAGATCACCATAGGCCGGGTCTGGGTTTTGATACGTATCGAATTCCAGCGCTAACCCATTGGCAATCCCAAATGCACCCAGGTCACCACCGGTGATACCCAGAGCATCAGCACCAAGCGGTGAGTTGTGCAGAACAAACGTGGAGCCATCAGCACCGAGGCCGTCCTTGCCTCCCAAGTACACATTGAACGTAAAATCAAAATCGTCTCTCAGATCAATGCGCTGATTGCTCATGACAGAGCCAGTTTGATACAGCGCGTCAGGCGTAAGTGTAATCACACCGGTCGTCGCGCTGTAGCTCGCATCACCCGTCAAAGCCACATCACCGCCCATATTTGCGATGCTGTCGACAATTTCGGGCGTGACACCCGGCTCAATCAACGTCGCCTGGAGGTCTACCGCTTGAACCTGCTGCAGATTACTCAAGCCGCCAGTAGCTCCGGTGAACCCGAAGTAAACAAAGTCGGAGTCGCCAAAGAACCTATCTGCTAGATCACCACGAAGCGTGTCGCCTTGCTGGCCATCAACGAATAAGACAGTGCTTCAGTTTGCGCATCCCAGGACACCGACACCGAATGCCAAGCCCCGTCCTCGATATTCCCAAGATCGAGAGGCCCGGACCCAGGGACGATTTGATAGGTATCTGTATCCACCCAGGCCGCATGGTCCGTCACGAGATCACCATAGGCCGGGTCTGGGTTTTGATACGTATCGAATTCCAGCGCTAACCCATTGGCAATCCCAAATGCACCCAGGTCACCACCGGTGATACCCAGAGCATCAGCACCAAGCGGTGAGTTGTGCAGAACAAACGTGGAGCCATCAGCACCGAGGCCGTCCTTGCCTCCCAAGTACACATTGAACGTAAAATCAAAGTCGTCTCTCAGATCAATGCGCTGATTGCTCATGACAGAGCCAGTTTGATACAGCGCGTCAGGCGTAAGTGTAATCACACCGGTCGTCGCGCTGTAGCTCGCATCACCCGTCAAAGCCACATCACCGCCCATATTTGCGATGCTGTCGACAATTTCGGGCGCCACATCCGGATCCGGATCAACCACTGGCGTAACACCCGGCTCAATCAACGTCGCCTGAAGATCAACCGCTTGAACCTGCTGCAGGTTACTCAGTCCGCCAGTAGCTCCGGTGAACCCGAAGTAAACAAAGTCGGAGTTGCCAAAGAACCTATCTGCTAGATCACCACGAAGCGTGTCGCCTTGCTGGCCATCAAACGAATAAGACAGTGCTTCAGTTTGCGCATCCCAGGACACCGACACCGAATGCCAAGCCCCGTCCTCGATATTCCCAAGATCGAGAGGCCCGGACCCAGGGACGATTTGATAGGTATCTGTATCCACCCAGGCCGCATGGTCCGTCACGAGATCACCATAGGCCGGGTCTGGGTTTTGATACGTATCGAATTCCAGCGCTAACCCATTGGCAATCCCAAATGCACCCAGGTCACCACCGGTGATACCCAGAGCATCAGCACCAAGCGGTGAGTTGTGCAGAACAAACGTGGAGCCATCAGCACCGAGGCCGTCCTTGCCTCCCAAGTACACATTGAACGTAAAATCAAAGTCGTCTCTCAGATCAATGCGCTGATTGCTCATGACAGAGCCAGTTTGATACAGCGCGTCAGGCGTAAGTGTAATCACACCGGTCGTCGCGCTGTAGCTCGCATCACCCGTCAAAGCCACATCACCGCCCATATTTGCGATGCTGTCGACAATTTCGGGCGCCACATCCGGATCCGGATCAACCACTGGCGTAACGCCCGGCTCAATCAACGTCGCCTGAAGATCAACCGCTTGAACCTGCTGCAGGTTACTCAGTCCGCCAGTAGCTCCGGTGAACCCGAAGTAAACAAAGTCGGAGTTGCCAAAGAACCTATCTGCTAGATCACCACGAAGCGTGTCGCCTTGCTGGCCATCAAACGAATAAGACAGTGCTTCAGTTTGCGCATCCCAGGACACCGACACCGAATGCCAAGCCCCGTCCTCGATATTTCCAAGATCGAGAGGCCCGGACCCAGGGACGATTTGATAGGTATCTGTATCCACCCAAGCCGCATGGTCGGTCACGAGATCACCATAGGCCGGATCTGGATTTTGATACGTATCAAATTCCAGCGCCAACCCATTGGCAATCCCAAACGCACCAAGGTCACCACCGGTAATACCCAGCGCATCAGCACCAAGCGGTGAGTTGTGCAGAACAAACGTGGAGCCATCAGCACCGAGGCCGTTTGCCCCCTAAGAACACATTGAATGAAAAATTAAAGTTATCTCTCAAATCAATGCGCTGATTGCTCATCACAGCGCCAGTTTGATAAAGTGCGTCCGGCGTAAGTGTAATCACACCGGTCGTCGCGCTGTAGCTCGCATCACCCGTCAAAGCCACATCACCGCCCATATTTGCGATGCTGTCGACAATTTCGGGCGCCACATCCGGATCCGGATCAACCACTGGCGTAACACCCGGCTCAATCAACGTCGCCTGAAGATCAACCGCTTGAACCTGCTGCAGGTTACTCAGTCCGCCAGTAGCTCCGGTGAACCCGAAGTAAACAAAGTCGGAATTGCCAAAGAACCTATCTGCTAGATCACCACGAAGTGTGTCGCCTTGCTGGCCATCAAACGAATAAGACAGTGCTTCAGTTTGCGCATCCCAGGACACCGCGACCGAATGCCAAGCCCCGTCCTCGATATTTCCAAGATCGAGAGGCCCGGACCCAGGGACGATTTGATAGGTATCTGTATCCACCCAGGCCGCATGGTCCGTCACGAGATCACCATAGGCCGGGTCTGGGTTTTGATACGTATCGAATTCCAGCGCTAACCCATTGGCAATCCCAAATGCACCCAGGTCACCACCGGTGATACCCAGAGCATCAGCACCAAGCGGTGAGTTGTGCAGAACAAACGTGGAGCCATCAGCACCGAGGCCGTCCTTGCCTCCCAAGTACACATTGAACGTAAAATCAAAGTCGTCTCTCAGATCAATGCGCTGATTGCTCATGACAGAGCCAGTTTGATACAGCGCGTCAGGCGTAAGTGTAATCACACCGGTCGTCGCGCTGTAGCTCGCATCACCCGTCAAAGCCACATCACCGCCCATATTTGCGATGCTGTCGACAATTTCGGGCGCCACATCCGGATCCGGATCAACCACTGGCGTAACACCCGGCTCAATCAACGTCGCCTGAAGATCAACCGCTTGAACCTGCTGCAGATTACTCAGTCCGCCAGTAGCTCCGGTGAACCCGAAGTAAACAAAGTCGGAGTTGCCAAAGAACCTATCTGCTAGATCACCACGAAGCGTGTCGCCTTGCTGGCCATCAAACGCATAAGACAGTTCTTGAGTTTGCGCATCCCAGGACACCGCGACCGAATGCCAAGCCAAGTTCTCGATATTTCCAAGATCGAGAGGCCCGGACCCAGGGACGATTTGATAGGTATCTGTATCCACCCAAGCCGCATGGTCGGTCACGGGATCACCATAGGCCGGATCTGGATTTTGATACGTATCAAATTCCAGCGCTAACCCATTGGCAATCCCAAATGCACCCAGGTCACCACCGGTGATACCCAGAGCATCAGCACCAAGCGGTGAGTTGTGCAGAACAAACGTGGAGCCATCAGCACCGAGGCCGTCCTTGCCTCCCAAGTACACATTGAACGTAAAATCAAAGTCGTCTCTCAGATCAATGCGCTGATTGCTCATGACAGAGCCAGTTTGATACAGCGCGTCAGGCGTAAGTGTAATCACACCGGTCGTCGCGCTGTAGCTCGCATCACCCGTCAAAGCCACATCACCGCCCATATTTGCGATGCTGTCGACAATTTCGGGCGTGACACCCGGCTCAATCAACGTCGCCTGAAGATCAACCGCTTGAACCTGCTGCAGATTACTCAGGCCGCCAGTAGCTCCGGTGAACCCGAAGTAAACAAAGTCGGAGCCGCCAAAGAACCTAGCTGCTAGATCACCACTAAGCGTAGCGCCTTGCTGGCCATCAAACGAATAAGACAGTGCTTCAGTTTGCGCATCCCAGGACACCGACACCGAATGCCAAGCCCCGTCCTCGATATTTCCAAGATCGAGAGGCCCGGACCCAGGGACGATTTGATAGGTATCTGTATCCACCCAAGCCGCATGGTCGGTCACGAGATCACCATAGGCCGGATCTGGATTTTGATACGTATCGAATTCCAGCACTAAGCCATTGGCAATCCCAAACGCACCTAGGTCACCACCACCGATACCCAGAGCATCAGCACCAAATGGCGCGCCATGGAGGGCAAATGCTACTCCATCAGCCCCGAGGCCGTCCTTGTCTCCTAAGAACACATTGAACGTGAAATCAAAGTCATCTCTCAGATCAATGCGCTGATTGCTCATCACTGCGCCAGTTTGATCAAGTGCATCCGGCGTCAGCGTGACTATCCCGGAGCTCTCATCGTAAGCTGCAGATCCGCTCAGCGTTATGAAACCACCAAAATTATCTGAATAGGCTTCACCACCAAGTCCAACCTGCAATGTCGCAGCAATTGATGGAGTTCCATTCACATCAAAAGCGAAAAGCATCCATTGACCTGGGCTCAGCACATTAGCATTCTCAGTCGGCGTTACCGTTAAGGTATTCGCATCCACTTGCGTGAAAGAGAGTTCAAGCTTAGTGGTCGACATATTGAGTGCATGCGTTACGGAGCCTGCTTTCACGAGGGTGAGGCGCTCAATATTATCCGCATTGTCAACAGTAATTTCAAAGCTTTCGCGCTGCTCTATCTCCTCTGGCGCTTCCAGAATTGTTGGTCTAGAAGCGATATTTCCGTCTTCATCAAAAAGGTAAGGTGGTCTATAGATCTCTCCGTTTGTATTTGTGAGAGGCCCCGGAGCGCCACCTCCCAGTGACAAGATGGTAGCATCAGGAAGGAGAAGAGTCGTAGAGTGATAGAGCCTCGATATATCGGCTTCGTCACCAAACGACCATTCACCAGTGCGCGGGTCCCAAATGGCAACCTGGTTTGCAACACCAACAAGTTCATTATTAACCGCACTGCCACCACTGACCATTACGGAACCATCAGCTAAAACCACCAGATTTGACCATTTTCGGTCAATTCCGATACCAGAGGTTTGGCTGAAACTTGGCGCATCTCCACTAATATCCATGATCCATGCGCTGCCATCTAGGCCCAATAGGAGAACTTTATCCTGCTCATACATTATCGCAGGCATGGAATTATCGACGAGAAATGGCAAATTCCCTAGCGACTTCAGCGTACCATTGCCCGAAGGATCCAACAGAAAGACTTCAGCCGCTTCTGCGCCAGCCTGCGTGCCGAACATCACGACATTGCCGTCACTATTCAACCAAGTTCTAGGGTACCACCACTCTTCCGCAATAGTGCCGCTATAAGCACCCGTGAGCGATTTCCATCCAACGCCGGGGGTATAAAGCTCCGGCATTCCCACCCCATTTCCAGCCCCATCGAGTCCACCAACCATCAAGATCTTGCCGTTGGCTAGTGTTATTGCTGTCGGGTACCAGCGTTGATACGCCATGTCGCCCGTGGGCGACGGACTGATACTCATATCTTGATAATTGAAGACATTAACGTCTTCCACACCGAGATTATATCCGCCCTGAAGACGCGCATCCCCTCCGGCAATTAGTATTTCCCCGGTGCTCGGCACTAAAATTGGAACTGAACAGAATAGGTCAGTCGGCGTCTTGTTTTCCAGAGTATAATGCGTATCTGTCTGATAATCCCAGACGTCATAAATGAGATGACCACCCTGAACACCATTTTCATCGGTTCCGAATGTTAGAACTTTGTTGTCAGGCGTGAGTATCGCGTGCACGCCAATCAATGGCCAATCTTTTACAGCACCCCATTCACCACCACCGTCATCATCTGTGATCGAGACGGGGGTGGGGATTTCGAGGTCCATAGGTTGGCGCGCAAAGTTTGGTGTCGACCAGTCTAGGGCAATTCCTCCTCCAGTGCCGTGATCGTAGTGTCTCACCTCTATCGTGTGCGCCCCAGAACCAAGATCAACTGTAACCGAACCTCGTTGAACCGGGCTGTCAGCGCTGCAAAGGCACACCGAGCCACCCGTATCGGGGCAGGGTCCAGATTGGGCACCTTCAATATCCTCGCAACGCAAGGAAAGAAGAACTTTTCCATCGACAATCAGATCGGCGTCACCCGTGACGCCCAGATACAGAAAGAGTGTTTCCGAGCCGTCGACCGTCACGGTTGCAGAATATTGCGCAGCATATCCGTCGCCTGGGCCAGGCCCAGTGACGGGATCCTCGAGCGCAAATTCAGTAATTGAACCGGTTTCGAAACTCGATGAATCGGTCGACGCCGCAAAGTCAACGTCTCCAATACCACTTAAGCCATCGGTTTCCCAATAATTAGCTGCCCAAACTCCGGACGTTGAGGTGAGACCCATTTTCAATACCTTGATAGCCTAGAATTGACTTACGCAACGATTGTCGACATCGCCAATCGCTTCGCAAACTCAACGTTGATCATTTATTAATGGCCAAAGAAGCTTCATCAGAGGACATCTCAATCACATATGCTCAGGCGAATTGCTGGAATCATTTACCGCGCGACCAAAACAAGCAATTTTAATTCCAGGCCAACCGCGTCCCAAGAAAAAGTAATGGCTTTCAGCGGCTTAAGAAGGGCGCCGTCAAAACCTCTTGCTCCAACACATGCATCAAAATCCAAAAACCGTCCCAATTTGAGACATTTTTCTTTGTGCAGAAATTTTAGAACTTTAAGTGAAAAGATAGAATTTTTTGGTTCTGCTCGATCCAGAACTTGGGTTGGACTAGCCAAGCTACCCCGCGACATTTCAGCACGCCCGCAGAAAAAGCTCCAGCCAATCAGCAAAATAAACCATCGGCCCAAACTCGTTTATGTTAGGGACCCGGTAAAAATCTTTGAGATCAAATAAGATGAAGACAGGCTGCCTATGATTTTTTGCCCATGTATTCCGTTGTGCCTGCAGGCATCTAATCTTCAAGACTAACTCAGCGGCAACGCGCGGCGACGACACACTGAGTGACAAGCAGACAGATCGCAGGGGGGACTCTCATTTGAGGGGGCGGTCCGCTTCTCACCTGTCAATAAATTAATGAAGTAATCACCTGCGCTCGAACAGACTAGCGCCCAAAACGGTTGTATATCTAGCTGAGATTTTCCGACGGCGTGGACATCCGAAAATACGCCTGAAATAGCCAGTGCGAAGGACACGGGCACGCATAAAACTGACCTTCTTTTCACCTTTGAATCCACTCGACTAAAGATTATTGCTTAGAGCTTATGCATACGCGATAGAGCAGCTGAAAAGTTCCTCATACCGTCTGTCTTTGCGATCTAGCCCTGAAAAAGAGTGCGCAATCCTGCTTATTGCTGGCCCTAACAGGCCCCAAACTAAAATGCTAGGCTAAATGCTCTCAAAGACCCTTTCGCAGCGTTCTGTGCGGCCGCTCCTCAAAAAATAACTTGCCAAGATTACCGACGCCCCACGCCCCTTGCCAAGCGCTCGATAGCAACTAACTTAAGGAAGCTCTGAACAACTGGCGAAGCATGGCACACTTGGGAGGTTGATTCGAGAAAAGCCACGCCATAAGCCAGCTCAGCTTTGCGACGCTTGTTCATCGCAACAAGAAGAAGCAGACCAAGCCGGTGACGCCGGCGCCGACCCAGCTCGACCTGTTCGGGATGTTGTCGGATGCGCGCTACGTCAACCTGATCCCCTTCTACGAAGCGCTGCCGCGCACCGTGCCAGGTTCCGGATAGGCGGCCAGCGTAATGCCGATGGAACAATCGCACCGAAGAAGCGCTCCTTCATGTACAATAAGCACTAGTATTCGCCCATCATGTCGCCGGCCTACGTCGAGGACACGGACGGCAACCTGCAGGCGCATCTTCCGTGAGTGCGTGAGGAACGCATCGCACTTGAATTATGAAAGCTCGCCGTCGGCGACACCTTCCTCAACGTCAACGAGGTCCAGGCCGATGCCAGCTATTCGATCGCGCTGCAAACCTTGCTTTACGCCATCCGGAAGGAATTGCAGAACAAGTACTCCAAGATCGAGGTCCGCGACGACCTCGATGTTCTGTCCAGCGTTCGTTTCAAGGCCGAAGGACCAGACAAATCGGAGGACGTTGTGTTTTCGCCCATCGACAAGGCCTATCAGGCAACCGGCGACGGCGATACGCGCATGTTCATCCGCTTCAATTCACTCATCACACGCGGCGGCGTGCGCCAGATGTAGCGCCACTTCGACTATCATGAACTGCTCGCCGACCCGAGCTACCTGTCGCGCTGGTTTCGCAAGCGTTTCTGCCTGAGGTTTTCCCATGTCGATAAAGGCAGCGTGCAACGCCGCTACCATCTCAACCTCACGACCATCATCTCCGAATCCGGAATAAGCGATTACGCCAAGCTCAGCCAGGCGCACACCTACGTCTGCAAGGTGCTCGATGGTCTCGACGACATCCTCGACGGCTACACGGCCACAAAGAAGTTCGAGAACGCCGTGAAGGGGGACGCGCACTGATCGACGTCACCTACGACTTCAGGCAGTCACACGCGTTCACGCAGGAGCAGAAGCACATCAACAAGCACAATATCCGTCTGGAGCTGTTGAGCGAAGCGCGCAAGGGCGATGCGTTTCGTGAGTAGCCGACAGCGCGATTGACCGATGCGTCACGCCGCGTCATTCATTCGCTGCCACGAGCGTTGCGGTCGTATTCAAACTCGCTCTGGCTGGCGAACCTGACACCAAACAGACTCTGTGTCGGCGCGCAATATTTGTGTCGCAAGCAGAGCAACTGTCAGGTGATTACCGTTCTTGCACAAACAGCCAGGGCCATTCCCGTTCCTGCCAAACTATCGATGCCTATTTCTCTGCTGATCCATATGCTGCCTTCCAAAGCCACACATGCCTATCTGACAAGTGCGTATCAAAAGTAACTGTGCTCAGAAGCTCACCCTTCCTTAGTATAGCTATATTCAACCCCCTTGTGTTTCGCGACACATTTAATCCGCCCACTTTAATAGCCGACCTATTGCCAAAGGAAAATCCTGCGCTCACAACCTTATCAACACCAAGCACCCTCAGCCGCTTTGACGAAAGTCTGATTGGGCCATCATTGTTAATTTCCTCATGAACAACAGCACCCTTATTTATGATCGCGACATAAGAGCCGCGGTACGAAATCTTATCGGGATTCAGCCCTAGCCCAGTCAGAAAATGACGAGCTCGCTTCCCCAACCCCCTAACGCCGTCATCCTTTATAGAAACAACAATAGTCCACGGCAGGTATTTCTCCAGAAATACGGCGAGATCGGTAGCTCCAGGAGCAGGCTGCACTACCAGGCCCGTCCGCTTCTTTATTTCATCCAGTTGGTCCCCCATAAAATAGAACTCTCCGCTTTGCGGAATTTTTGTTAGATGCCTTATCCCCTTCTCTCTATAAGCTACGAATTTGAAATAGTTTATCGCCTGCAATCCATGATAGCGATACCTCTTCTCCATAGGAATGTACAAAACTGATTGAGCTGGCAAGAGACTGAAAATCCTCTCGACCTCACTCTGACGCAGGTTGTGACGAAGCTTCATATATTCTATGTTTTCAGTGGTGTTAACAAGAGAAACGAGTAAAAGAGTCAAGAGGCCCAATCGCCTCAGAATTAACCAGGGGAGACCCGCGATGGAATACGCTGCCAGTATTGCAAGGACAATATATGAGGGGATGAAATAAACTTCTATGTCGGCGATGCGATATGACAGGCAATATAGGAGCTGCCCCCCTAGCACAAGGTATAAAAAAAGAATGATCCGCCTCGATGAATAAACGCGGGGGCTCGTTACGCTGAACCTGGACCACAGGCCAAGCAGCGGCAGAAATCCAATCGCTACGACTGGCAACGATATGTTCTGCTGGGCCTTCCTGAAAAAATTGGGCACTGACCATAATAAAATATCGCGCAGACCAAGCCCAGCGATGTTTTCACTGAATTGACCGCCGGTAATATAGCTAATCCATCGCCCGACAGTGGCATTTCGGCCAATATATTCCAAGTATGGAGAGCCCTGGTGCGAGAGATATAAAACATAGAAATACTGAGAGAACCCAATCAGTATGAAAACAGATACTAGAAGTACGAATCTTGGATTTATGAATGCTCTTGGGTTTACCGACGCAACAAGAAATATCACTCCGGGGAGGAGTGTTATCATTGTGAGGTGGTTGCCAAAACTTATTGCGTAAACGAAGGCGCTAGCCACGAGAAACCTGTCATCGCGGCTACTTTCGTATTTGATTAGAAGGTAAATGACGGAAGAAAACAGAAAGGCATTAACAGCGTAAACTTCCGGCTCTGTCGCTTGGCTCCAGAACGTAACTGATGAGGCAATAAGTGTTACCGGAAGAAGCCGTGCCCACAGGCTAGTAATGAGCTGAGACGAAATCAGGTAGATTAGAGCCAGAGTTCCAAGTGCTGGCAGCAACGACGCCATAGTTATTCGTGTGGGAATGGGCAGGAAAGTTAGCGTTTCACCGAAAACCTTCGTGAGGATAAGAAATAATGGGTACCCAGTGGAATGGGGCGTCCCGTTGATAGCCCAAAGAAATTGCCATTTTGCGGAGTCGCCGTAATTGATCCTTCCCCCAATACCCGGATAAAGTGTGTAGATGTATAGGCCGGCGAAGACGAGTACAATTAGCGATATGAGAGCATGGCAATTGCTGAGCAGCGGAAGGATAGTGGAATTGGAATATCTTTTTGAGATGTCAGCTAGCAGCATTTTGTATCGCAACATAGCGAATCTCTTTTATCTGAAGGTGAAGTTTCGATGCCCGACATAGCTACTGATAGCGGGCACACAGACACCAATGAACTGAGCGAGGCCCTCAACATGCCGCGCCAACCCCAGAAATGGAAATATACTACGTGCGAGCGTCGAGCTGACCAGCCATACGAGGCAGAGAGCGGGCTGCTTCGGCTCCTTCAAGTCCAGCTGCCGTCAGGACCAACTCTAGTGTATCGGTGACGTCATCAGCTTTCATCTCCGCGCACAATTTCCAAGCCACGATGTAGCGTGAAAAGTCATCCAGGCTCGTCGACAGTGGTCAGCCCCCTTTGAGTAGCCCAGTCTGAATGTTAGTTCGGTCGTGGCCGGATTTCCAGGCCTATCGTAGTCGTCGGAGCCGCTCTAACGAGCGGAACCGGCAATGCGGTTGGGCTTGACACCCACGTTTCGGGTGCTGGTAGCTTGTAACCGAGTGATGAGTGCGGTCGCTCCTTATTGTCGTGCCGCCGCCAGTTTTCGATGATGATCCGGGCTTCCTTCAGCGAGTACAAGATCTCACCGTTGAGCAACTCTCCATTATGGAGCAAGCGCACCAAGCCGCACGAGCGCCGCGCTGTCGCCGTGAGCATGACTCGAACATTTGGCATGTCTGCGCTTGTTCGATTAGGACGGAGCAGTTCATCGCGTATGCGAGCGTTGAAGTTATGGATGTATCCATTTTCCCACGAGCTCCCCGGCGCAAGGTAGGCACTCCTGGCTCCGACCGCGCCAATCCACCTCTGGCTACCTTGGCGATGAAATCAAGCCCATTGTCTGAGCGAATGTAAGCGGGCATACGCGCACCATGAACAGGCTCGACAAGACATCGATCACGTCCCTTTTATTGAGTTTTCGGTTGATCCGATGGCAAGGCACTCCCAGGCCTGTTCAACGATGGGTCGTGCGTGTGTTTGCGCGCCGAGCGGCGGAATCATGTCTGGTCTTATGACTGCTCAAGTGACCGGAAACATGCCGGCCGAGCTGACCGGGTGCTCAACATCGTCCATGAACACGTTCGTAAATACCTGGCCATCAATTTGAACCGAAAGCTGAATAGCGCGAACTGGGTTAATACGTTGCAGCGTTTGTTCCCTTTATGCGCCGCACTCGCCCAAATCCGCTCGAACAACGGGCGTGAACTTCTCATCCCAGCGCTCCAATTCTGAATCGTGTCGCCGGCCGAAAAAGCCACCCACATCACGCCAGACAGTCGGAAGAACGGCTACATCGAGAACTTCAATGGTTACCGTGACAACACCGAAGCAACTGTTGCTCGATTTGAAGCGGCGCGGTCTTGAAACAGGACCGCAACTCGCTGTTGCCGATGGCGCCTTGGGCTTCTGGCAAGCCATCGAAGAAGTCTGCCCAAAGACAAGCAGACAGCGCTGCTGGGTGCATAAGACCGCCAACGTCCTCAACAAACTACCCAAGAGCCAGCAATCAAAAGCCAAGTTTGACTCGCAGGATAACTGGATGGCCGAAACCAGAAAGGACGCAACCTCGGCCTTCTATGCCTTTATTGAGATCTATGGCGTACAGTACGACAAGGCGGTCGCCTGCCTGACGAAGGATCGCAATGTGCTACTCACCTTTTACAACTTTCATGCCGAGCACTGGAAGCATCTGCGAACAACGAACCCGATCGAAAGAACCTTTGCGACCGTGCAGCACCGAACAGTGCGGGCAAAGGGCTGCCTGTCGAACAGGACCGCGCTAGCCATGATCTTCAAGCTCTCTGAGGCTGCACAAAAAAGCTAGCGGTGCCTTGATGGGCGCAACCAGTTGCCAAAACTGATTACAGGTGTGAAATTTACTGACGGCATCGAGGCAGCAGGCGAAGGTGCTCAAACTGCCGCCTGAACCCGGCCATCACCAACTTTCGGCGTTAGCTTAGCGATGGCTACCCCTGGCTGCTGAGAACGTTACCTGACATCCGCTGCTTTTTTGCGACCAAAAAGCGGGGCGAAACAACCTGGAGAGTCCTCATGAGGCTAGTCAATAAAAGATGGCGTAGCCTTTTTCTCAGCGGGCTATACACTTGGTGCGCGATTGCCGTCTTGTGGATTGGAGTTGGTAATCCACATCATAACTGGGATATGCTGGCCTATGCCGGAGCCGCTTTTGCGCTGGAGACAGGGGATGTCGAGCAAATACACCACCAAGTCTTTTCCACCTTAGAAAAACATGTTGGGGCTAAAAAATACCAAGCACTAACGAGAGGAAAATACAGACAAGCGATGGCAACCGACGCTCAATTATTTAGCAAGCAACAGCCGTTCTATAAGCCAAGGGTAATATACAATGCCCTAGTATTGGCATTGAACAAGATCGGGATTAATATATTTTTTAGCACCAGCCTGATATCTTCTGTATTCGCATCAGCTTCCGTAATTGTATTATTGCTACTCGCAAAACAAACACTGAATTTCGGTTCCGCTTTAGCGGTTCCTTTTTTTGCGATTTCGTTTGGGATTCTCGAACTCGCCCGCTATTCTACGCCAGATGCGCTTGCGACGTTTGTTGTCCTCCTAACGGCGACCTTTATTCTCAGGGGGCATGTCTGGGCACTAGCGCTACTACCGATTTCAGTTTTTGTCCGTACCGACTTAATAATATGGTGTGGAATTATTACATTGTATCTTTTCTGGACAAAGCAGTTCAGCATGAGAAGCGTTCTCATAAGTGCCGGATTAGCAATATGCGCATATTTTCTTGTCAACTCCTGGGCCGACAACTATGGATGGCAAACCATTTTCTATTTCACGTTCGTCGAACAAGTACTGGACCCTTCATCACTTGCTAGTCCCATGACTGCAAAGCACTATTTTCGGCAAATTCTCGAGGGGCTTAACGGCGCTTTTACTAATAAAGAGTTCATGCTCTTTGCAGCATTAACGCTGTTGGTGTTCATCCGGTTCTGGCGGGAACCCGAAATCCTACGAAGCAAGGGATTAACGAGTGATAGACTTCTTTTCTTCGGCCTAGTACCAGCGCTGTATGTATTTCTGCACTTTGTATTTTTTCCTGTAATCTGGACACGTTTTTTTACTGGCTTCTATTTGATCGGCGTGATCGGATTCCTTTGGCTCCATTCGGATGCAAAGGGGAGAATGCGGGCATCTATTATTCGGTCGCAGACACAGTGATTCCCATCGGCTCGCGAGTCAGTTGCTGTTATGAGACATATCCTTACCCTTGAATTGATCGCTGCCGACCGGGGCCAGCTCGAGCAGCTGATTGCGGATCGCAACACGCCGTCGAAGGTGGCGTAGCGGGCGGACATTGTGCTTGCGACGGCTGATGGTCTCGGCACCATGGCGATCATGCGCCGCACGCGCAAATCGAAACCGTACGGCTGGCGTTGGCAGGGGCGGTTCACCGAAGGAGGCGCTGACGGCTTGCTGCGCGATCAGCTCTTGAACGGCACACTGTTTTACTCGCCTAGGAATGTCCGCACCATCGAGGAAGTGCGGCAGCGCAGCTAGAACTCGGCGAGACTGCCCCCCCCTCGCTCGGCTACGAGGCGCAAGCACCGGCAAACCTTGGCGCCCCCCACTGCTTTACCGTTTTCGCTCGTCTAGAGCGGCTCCGGCCGCAACGGCAAACCAAGGAAAGTACGCCGATAACAATTTCAGCCTTCGTTTCTAAGAAGTCGCAACGCTAGACAGATCGATTGGCCCTACTCGCTCCAAAACCGAACAAAACAAATTGCAACAAATGACGAATTACCCTCAATGGCTTCGTAATCCGCCAGGATAAAGAGTTTTGAAAAGCTCTGCATTCTCGCTTGAATTTATTGGATTCTTTTTTCAAATGCTTGTGAGTTGGCGCCAAGCATTGATTTACGTCCTTTTCAATAATCGTACACATGAGCTCATACATCTGTGTCGAGAGATCTGGATAGGCGGTTGCCCTTGCCGGTCGCATAGAAGCGTTTTCTTTGATCGCACGTTCATAAAGCTGACGGTGCTGATATGCGACCTTGACTGGTTCGAACCGTTCAACAGCAGTCATTCGGCACCGATCGACATTTTTCTCTTCCACCAATGCTGTTCTCACCGCCTCGACAAGCGATGCTGTATCCAGCTTTGGTACGGAACGTGCGACTTCTTCAATCTCAGCCAATTCGGGTATGATACCAACATCGAAACCAACTATTGGCGTGCCGCAGGCGATGGCCTCCGCTGCAACGTTTGAGAAGGTCTCCTCATGTGAGGGCACGAGCGCTACGTCCGAAGCTACGTAGGCCATCCTAAGCATTTCTTGCGAAGAAATGTGCCCAAGTTTCACCGAGCAGTTTTCACTTATTGCCGCAGCCTTTCCCGCAGCCCCCAAAAGAAGGAAAACAACATTTGATTGCTCAGAACAAATCTGTCGGGCCACCTGCTCCAGTTCCGCGAGCCCCTTTCCTGTTGCGTATTGAGCCGAGTAAAGAATGACTTTTTGAGCAGAACCAAGTCCAAGAGCCTTTCTGGCCTCAAGCCGATCAGCAGGATAAAAGCTTTCAACATCAACAGCATTGGGTATTGCAACAACACGATCAACATGAATCATTTCACTCTTTTTGTAGATATCCGCGCATTGCTTGCTTGGGCACACGATCCAAAAGTTCCTGTTGGACAACAGCGCTTGCCTGTAACTCTTTGTTGAGGCAGCCAAATGCCCATACTCAGGCCGCAGCTGCGGGCAGCTATTGCATCCAGAAAGCCATTTCTGACAGCCATTCAGAGTGTGACAACCACCTGACATTAGCGCCATATCATGCGCAGTCCATACAAGGGGCTTTCCGAAATCGGCAAGCTCTCGAATATTACTAAGGGACAGAAAATTTGACACCCAATGAAGATGCAAGACATCGTACTCACTAATCTTCGAAAGCGCTGACGGTCGCACTGACGAAACCGGAAAAGTGAAGTAAGTAGAAGCGTCAGTCGCAATCATCTTTTGAAAGCTGTGCGAGTAAAAATTTGCATGCTTTGCGAGTATTTCATCGCTCAGGATCGACGCATTAGGTACAGAGCCAGCTTCTTGGCCTAAAAACAAATCTGATCTTGCACCACCTCGAAGCAAACCTCGATGCAGACGCTCCATTGCAATACCCGCCCCGCCCCTAGAAGTATAACCGAGGTGCGCAATCGATAATTGCTTCTCTTGAGACATTTTTGGGGCCTCTTGTTATGAAAGCATCTGTTCCGGCAGCCGATTTCCAGAGCACGCCCAAGGTACAGCGCGATATAGAGTCTTGAGCACCATGAGGGCGGCTTGCCAACTCAGTATGAGGTGATTCGCAAAGCTGCGTTAAGTCCGCGGGAGACCGTGACCGCGCCATCTTTGCCACTACTTGTTCAACCGGCGTCGGACAGCTCCACCCGAGATGCTCCCAGGACTGAAGCTGTGGATACTTCTTTCGACGTCCGGAGAACCGACCCGCGCCCTGCTCCCAAGCCGAATGCCGTCATCTTCATCAACAGCGAGATGTGGAGAACTTGGCTATAATCACCGATCGGTAAAGCTCTTAGGATGCCCAGAAGGAGCCGAACCTCGAGCCGAGGAGTGTGTCAATTCAGAGACTCCGCCTGTCGACGAACTTAGATGACTTTTTCACGCTACATCGTGGCTTGGAAATTGTGCGCGACGATGAAAGCCGACGACGTCACCGACACAGTGGAGTTGGCCCCGACGGCGGCTAGGCATGAAGGAGCCGAAGCAGCTCAACGACCAAGGCTGTTGTCGGACGACGGCTCAAGTTATGTCACCCGCGATCTGGCCCACTGGCTCTCGGAGCGCGGCATGGATCATGTTCGAGGCGCGCCTCCTTATCACCCGATGACCCGGGGTAAGATCGAGCGTTGGCACCAGACGCACAAGAACCGCATCCTGCTGAAGCACTACTTCCTGTCTGGTAATCTTGAAGCTCAGATCGACGACTTCGTCGGCCACTACAGTCATCGCCGCTATCACGGAAGCCTCGGCAATCATTCACCTGTCTCCCAAGATCACATCCAAACTTTAAGACAACCCTCTCATCAAGTAGGAGAGCCTCAAGCCATGCGTTCCCGCTTAGCTCAACTATCAGCAGCCTTAGCTAAGCGGACAGGTATGGAAGTGGTGTTGTGTGCCGTGGCGATCTTTGCCGCAGATTTTCGCTGGGCAACCTCCTTCATCGAAGCCACGGAGCGCATAAAGCATCATTTGCGTTTGATCCGACTAGCCGGCGGGGGCAGTGTTTTCAATTGGTTAGCTCCGTAGCCGGCCCTCCAAAACGCAAAACTAGGCTCCATGTGGGCTGAGGGGCGCTTCAAATTATGCACTGCTGGAACGGTTCAACCCCGACCCTACAAAGAACACACTAATAGGCAAAATTTTGGTTTGTTTGGGGCTTCTGCAATGTCAGGAGGCAGGCCAATTCTCGTCCCTGAGTTGCTAAAAAACGTGTCTGGATTAGCCCGGAAATTTCACTTCACAAATGGCTGTCGACTGACAATTGCATAATGTTTTGCGTCTAACATATTTTCGCCGGGATGCCCAAGTGTCATACGCTAGGCTCAATGAGAATGCGTTCACATCCCATCGCTCAATCTCGGTTTGGCAGTTGGCACGATGTGCTCGCGCACTTCTAAAAGTTAGGTAATTCCATATGAGTTCGCATTTAGTGCCAACAGGTAGCGAAGATCGTGCGCGAGCACACGATCCGGCGTTGACGAGTGGATTGAGCCGTATTGGAAAAATCGCTAAAACAAAGGTTATTGAGTCAGGGGTAGTGGATCTTCTTCTGGGGCCCCTGATGAGCCGCAGGCGAGAGCTTGAAAGGCAAAGGCGAGAGCTTGAAAAGTGCAAGCGAGAGCTTGAATATCTCGTAGGCACAAAAATGATACGTCAGGCGGGGTTCTGGTTCGTAGATATTCCGAGAACCTCTTCCTCCTCCATACGGACTGAGCTGGGCCGACACTTCGGTATTGCCTATGGCAAAAACAATCTCATAGAGCGCGAGCATGCAACCGAACAAATCTTCGAGGACCATGTTCCCGCGAGTCAGATGCGTGAGATCGTCGGCATCGAGGCTTGGAGTAAGCTCTATACGTTCTCGGTGGTCCGGAACCCATGGGATCGGACGCTCTCGCTTTACCACTACCGGAAGAAGATGCGGCAGATTCCAGAAGCCTGGCGCTTTCCCGAGTACGTAAAACGGTTGGTCGATGCCGATGAGTCGACGCCCAAGTTCATAGACCGCGTATTCCGCTCTAGCGCTGCCGACTATGTCATAGATAAGGAAGGGGTTCTTTTGGTAGACGAAATTATTCGTTACGAAGACAGGACCGCGGGACTGCAGCGGGTCGCCCGGCGCATCGGCCTGCCCAATCTCGGATCCGTCCACTTGCAGGCGGCATCGCCAAGTGGACGATGCTATCGGGACATGTACGACAACACAACGCGAGATCTAATCGGGAAGTATTTTGCTCGGGACGTTCTTTTGTTCGGCTACGAGTTCTGACAAACAAAAACCCCAGTTACAGCCTGTTTCTCTGGCAACCTACGGAAGGCCTCGCCTGACGGCTCCAAGACCATTTCTGAGACATGTGCTGATGAGAATTCTCCAAAGGCTTGCCACGTTGTTCCGTCCGGCAGAGGAGCGCTGCTTCTTCCCTCCGGCCACCCCCCTCGAACGCGACCTGATGTGCCAGACATTCAACGAGGCCCGAGGAGATGAGAGGCGGATGCTTGAACTGACGTCGCACCTCAGTTCACGCAAATTGGCATTCACAACATTCACCTACGAACTAACAGAGCGCGAAGCCATAATCCATCAGGCAGGCAGCCAGCTGGTGTTCCCCCGCCCGATTCCGCGGGTGAAGTTCACACTCCTCGTCTCTGGCTACCGCCGCTGGCTTGAACGTAAATATACTCTTCCGGGGTTCTGCGAGGTGGAGGCAGGCGAGAGGGTCGTGGATTGCGGAGCTTATATCGGCGGATTTGGACTGAATGCGCTCGGGATGGCTTCGCATGTGCATTTCTTCGAGCCGGACCCGCAAAATTACGCTTGCCTCTCGCAGAATATCAGCCACGCGAAGGGCGCGACTGCTCATCAAGTCGGGTTGCACAGACAGACAGGCATCCTAAGATTTAACCGGAGTGCAAGTTCCGTCGAGCATTCCTTTCTCACTCCGGACGACGGCGAACCTGTGGGCTCTATTGATGTAAACACCATACGCCTTGAGGACTTCGCTAAGAATGAAGGAATCGACGGCATTGAGTTCCTAAAAATTGAAGCCGAGGGCGTCGAGATTGAGGTCTTCGAAGGCGCTGGAGATTTACCGATTCAGAAGATCGCTGTGGACGTCAGCCCCGAGCGCGATGGCGAAAGTCCCCGCGGGTACTTCGAAAAGACCCTCACCAACCGAGGGTACGAGGTGCGGGTTCGCCAGAACGTGCTGTTCGCGAGGCGTACCTCGTGACCGACGCACCGCTTATAGTGACGTTTTGCAACCGGGACTACATCCCCGTTTTGGCTAATTTTCTCGCGGCACCCGGGGCCCCTAGACCGGCAGCGATGCGCATCTATGGGCTTGATCCCGAGACGGTAGCCTTTGCGCAAGGTGCCGGCCTGGTCGCCGAGTCATTTGAATGGAGGGGACAGCTCCGCGGGCTTTGGGAGGCACGGATCGGTCTCTTTCAGGCCTTGCTGGCAAAAGGCCGAAGCTTCGTTCATAGCGATGTGGACGCCGTGTGGCTAAGGAACCCTCTGACCGAGTGGCTGACAGCCGAGCCTGACATGAGCTTTTCGCAGGGTACCATCCACCCTCCGCAAGTGCATGCTGCCACTGGCTTTGTATTATGCTGCGGATTGTTTCGGATGAATGCGTCCCAGGCTTCCGCGGATTTCCTTGATCGCGTCGCAGCCGACATTCAGAAGACGGGCGACGACCAGACCTCGGTAAATAGGGTACTCCTTGAAGCTGGCACCGTTTGGGAGCGAACGAGTAAGCCTGATTACCGACTGCAAATGCAAGGTAAGCATTTTTCTTGTTGGAAGCACCCGATTGAAGGGGTGTGTGCTGAACTCGGCCTGAGAGTGAAACTGATCCCACATAGTGTGGTGCAAAGGATCCACGATCCGATCGACACAGCCGGGCGGGCCTACGTGAAGCACCTGCTCGCACCTAAGAACGCAGCAGAGAAGCTAGACCAGTTCCAAGAGGATGAGCTTCTCTTCATTCGACCGGACTGGCGCGAACTTCCCCGGCAAGCCTCTTTCGACGACTTCCGCCGCTAGGTTGAGTGGATCGAATCCAACCGGGTTCCAATTTACTCAGATCTGTGTCCCGCTCAGATAAAGGCACGGATATCTTCAACTGCCTTTTAAAACGACTAGATGTTGTGACAGATCCGGATAGGCTGAAGCGGACCGCCAAAGCACGTAATCGGAGAGGTCGGGTAGTTTGGTGCAACTGGCAATCGCCGCGTTCGCTTGGCGGCAGAGATCGATCAGTTCTGCGTCAAATGTAACACGAAGCTGAGACTCGCCCCCCAAGCCATCGCGAGACCTACCAATTGGGCTAGGCCATTCGACATAGTCACCTTGCCTTAGCTCTTCCGCGTGAACGATGAAGTAGAGAGTGGGCATGGCTGGCCAGTGGCGCTGGGACATGCCAGTTAGGCCGCAAGAGTCGTCGAATACGATGCGACGATATCCTTTCGCATGCGCTTCGAGGATCCGTTGCGCGGTGTTAATATGATCATCAAAGTAGACGAGCGCACCGTCCCCGTGGATTTTACTAGGCGCTACTTCGCTGAAATCTCGCGTATCAAGCTTAACGCTCAAGCGCGGAGGAAAATCAGTCAACGCCAGGTTGCCTGGATTTGGATCGAAGCCGTTTACGCGGCGCAGTTGCTCATTGCCGAGCGCGGCAAGAAGGGACGATCCCCGAAAATAACCTGACTCCAAATAATGGACCGGGGCTAGGAGATGGTTGAGCATCCAAAGACCGAGAAAATTCCAGTGAGGGACGCCACCGGGACCGAGAAGGTCGCACCGCTCGGCAGTGGTGAACGCATCCTCCAATCGATGGATCGCTTCCTCATCGAGTGTCTGGCACTCGGGGTTGATGCCCATTGAGATCAGCATTGAATGAACGGCCATGAAGGCATGCGCATAGCCATGCCGTCGAATGTTGTCACTTACCGAGAATCGGCTCGCACTGCCAGCAGTGCGCGCAACGACATCCTTGTAGTCCATATTTGCCATTCAATAACCCCACTAAGTAGAAGTTTGTGTGCCCACGGGCCCGCTGGCAATGCAAAGTTGCCTTTGTCTCCTTTCAGGTAGCCTTGATATTTGGAAGTGACACAAAATTTGAGCGGTTGGCTCAGCGTCTAGCCTTCGCCCAGGCACTCTTTTGCCCCGCAAATAGCACGCCATTCCGATACTTGTTGGGGCGCCCTCAAAAATACTTTTCGCCAATCCAGCTTATCGGGTGAATCAGCGTCCACCAATCGCCGCATTGCGCGCGGACCGTATACCTCGAACAATTCTAACCGCCTCATGGCCGCAATGATCTTTGCAGGAGTTTTTGGAAACGAGAAACTGGCCGTTTCTCCTTCTTTGCTTCGGCACGAGCTTGCTCGTAGTCTTGGCGTAGTTCCAGCACCTCCCTGGACGCGAAACGTAGCGTTTGAAGTATCGATTCAGACCGATCCTGCTTTTCAAATTTTTTCACGGCTCTATCGTAGCGGATGCATGGCGTGCAGAGGTTGCCTCCCTCTATCAGAGCCTTGAAACGTGCGATCCTTTCGGTTCGTGCAAGGACACTATCGATCTCTTTGAGATAGTTGGTTAACCCTTGACTTAGCTGACCATCAAGACGGGAAAAACGCCCTGTTTGCACGCTGTCTAATTGGTGCAATCGCGCGTGCTGCGCCATCAATCGCCACAGATTCCAATCGCCTGCCAACCTTAGCGCATCGAACGCTTCGGCTTTGTCTACGGCGTCCCAAAGCCATTTTCGGAAGAACGTGCCCTCTTGTTGAACGGTTCGCGCCAAATGTGAGTCAGCGATGCCGGACGCTATGAAGTCATGCGGCAGTGGGGCGGCCCACATCGGCGTTGGGCAGCCGTATTGGTCTGTAGCGTTGTGCGCGCCGGTAAACCAAGCAACATCTCGGGCATCAAAATGTCGACCCAAAGCCGTGGCCAGTGCGCAAGCCCCGGGCAGCAAGAGGTCGTCATAGTTAATCCACGTCATAAATGCGTCGCCAGGCGCTTCATCGAAAGCTTCGAATCCTTTGGTCAGCGCCTCATACATCGAGCCGTCCGCCTCCGAGGCAAAAGAAAACTGCACGCCTTCGCAATGGATCGGAATCGCTTTGCTTGAGAGGCGTCGCTGCCAAGCCTCCAACTTCTGAACTGTGCCGTCGGTCGATCCTCCATCCTGCACGTGATAACGAATGTGGAACGCACCACTTTGGATGAGGACATGCTGGATGCTCCGGTCAATCAATTCGGCGCCGTTGTAAACCGGAGTGACAATAAAAACGGTGTCCATTTTGAGCATCTTGTTCGGGGCCCAGGGTGAGGCGGTGATGGGTCTAGACGCATCACATGTCAACGATCAAATCCATGAAGTCCCTGTCAATCACTACAATACTTGTGGTCGAACGGAACTTTCTTTGAGTTGTTTCAGTCGGGTTTCTCAATGTCCCCCCATCTTGGGACGCTGCACTGCTGGCCTGCTCCCAATCATGGTGCCAGTACCTAAGTTAGAATACGGCCATCATAGACCAGCGTCTGGGCTGGCCGGAGCGAACTGTAGGTCAGTCCAGATGCTGGCTTCAAGATCGCTTCCGTACCCTTCCTTTGCCTCTTTATCCGAGGCTCGAGATAGCCGGATTCGCTTTAATCGGAATGCTAGCATTTTTGAGTAGCAGGCCAAGGCCAGCTGCCATCTTGCTACCGCGCTTTCGTGCGCCACGCCCAGCGTGCAGACCAGAATCATCGTAATATTTTTGATCACTAAGGCCGGAATACGACTGCTCGCAACCAAGCTGCACCTCACCAATGGAGCTGCACCGACCATATCCCGAAGAAGAAGTAGTGCATATCTCCCCCAGAACAGGGGCAATTGCGCCACAGCGCGCCTTACAACGGACAAGCGCATGTGGCAGATTCGGCCGGCGCCTGATAGAGGCCGAACGGGATGGACGTTACAGATGATCAGGACCCGCGCTCGGGTCGCGAGCCCATTCACGCCAATATTTGGCGAACGGCTAAGCTCTTAAGAGGTGAAGATCGCATGGCGAAGCTCTACGACCCCTCTCAACCATTGATATCAGTTCACGTCCCGAAGTGCGCAGGAACTTCCTTTTATGATGTGCTTCGAAACTGGTTTAAGAGCGGATTCCTTAGGCACTACCCGAACGAGCGAACGGGTGCTGAGCCAACGCGGCACTCTTTAGCCTGGAGAAAGCTCTTGAGGATTCCCGTGTGCATACATGGGCACTTCAACTTCCAACGCGGCTCTGGGTTTGATGCATATTACCCAGGCTCTACCCAAATAATAACCATTGTCCGCGACCCATGGGAACTGAACATTTCAAATTATTTTTATGGGAAAAGACGCCTTCATCAAGGCAAGCTTTATAGAAGTGGACGAAACATTGCTGAGGAGTATCCTGAAACACTTAGAGAATACCTCTGCAAACAAAATAAGTCGTTTATTCCGAGTTTTTTTCCAAAAGAAATGAACCTGGGCAACTTCCGGGACATTTTGGAAGAGCGATACCTATTCGTGGGCACCAGCGAAGATTTATCCGGAAGCGTTCAACAGTTAGCGGACCTCCTTGGCTATAAACCGCCAATTGTCAAGCATCTGAATCCGTCGCAATGGGATGAAGCGTCGGCTCTAGAGGACCTCGGTTCTTTGAAATCGCGCTTTCACGACAACAACGAACTGGCCTATGCTATTTATAATTATGCGAGAAATAAGAACCGGCAACCAGGCGTAATGGCCGAAGCGAATTGAGTAGGCTGCGTAGAGGAGTGCTTCGTGAAGTTCACCATAATAACCGTATGCTTGAATGCATCTTTAACGATCTCAACTGTTATCGAAACGGTACGCCGTCAAAACTACGATGACTTTGAGCACCTAATTCTAGATGGTGGCTCGAGCGATGGCACATTACGAACCATCGAGGAAAGAGCGCATCCGAGACTTACCCATACTTCAGAGCCCGACAGAGGGATATACGACGCCATGAATAAAGGCGTCCTGCGGGCGACCGGAGACGTTCTAATATTTTTAAACGCCGATGATGGATTCGCTTCAGACGATGTGCTCCGCACTGTGAGCGATGTTTTCAGGGAAAGGCCATGCTTGGACCTCGTCTACGGAGACGTAGAGGGTATATTGCGCGGCGAGGTCAAGCTGCTCCCGCAGCCCCGCACACTTGACAGACGAACTTTGGCACGAACGACGATTTGCCATCAGGCCCTGTTCGCGAAACGAAAGTTATTCGACGAGATAGGAAACTTTCGTCTTGAATATCCAGTAGTAGCGGATTGGGATTGGCTTTACCGAGCTCTTCTCTGCGAGAAGAAACAGATTGCATTTGTGCCGGTCATTGTAGCGCGGATCGGGATGGAAGGGGTTTCACATCAAACCGACTTTTGGCCAGAGAAACAGCGTGCGTTGCGCCAATACTACTTGGATCCTGAAATTCGGCTGTATCGGATCATGCCAATCTGGATCCGCCAAAGAAAGCGTCGACTAAAACGGCTATTGCGGCCAGCAGTAGGCTTGGCCAAAAGAGTAAAAAATAAGATCATGAGAGCTTTGGTTCTCAGTAGCGATACAGCTTCGCGGTTTTAAGCGCTTGGCACGGCCGGGGACACCAAGATGGACATCTCCGTTTTTATCACATCGTACAATCAAAAGAAGTGGCTCGTTGAAGCGATCGAAAGCGTGCTCGCACAAACGCGCCCGGCTGCGCAGATTATTGTAGCGGACGATGGCTCCACTGATGGATCACGCGAAGTCATCGAGTCATTTGCAAGTCGCCACCCGGGACTTTTCACAGTCATATTGCATGAACAAAATATGGGAGTTGCGCAGACTCGGATTGATGCCCTGGAATGCGTAACGTCAGACTATGTCACATACGTCGATGGTGACGACCGGTTGCTTCCCAACAAGCTAGAACTCGAGGCATCAGCACTTGATAAGTCCGCAAGCGCCGGAATTGCATTTTCTAACAATCGATATATGTCTGCAGATATGTCGGAGCAAGTCTGGACCTGGGTCGAGAAAGAAACTGTGCCGCAAGGGGACATCTTCATCGAAACGTTTGGGCGGCTCTTCCCGCGTCGCAGTTTATTTCGAATGGAACTTGTTCGATATCCTGCTTGGCGAGAGATAGGATTCCACGACCCCAAGCTTGCGCTTTACGAAGATTTTGACATGAGAATTCGCCTTACAAAACACTTGAAAGCGATATATGTAGACGAGCTGACCGCAGAAATTCGTCACCATGGAACAGGTCTTTCGCAGACACCTCTAAAAAAGCATGTTGACGCGCTAGACTATATACGGAAGAAAAACGACGCGTTGCTCGCAGACCTAAGTTCTATCGATAGAGCAAGGATCATAGCGGGCTGGGATGACTGGGTTGAACCGGTCCGGAGGCGGCTGGTGAAGCAGAGCATCGCTTCTGGAAACGTTATGCAGGCTTTACTGGCTATCAACCTGAGAAGCCTCATATTTTCTGGGAAGAGTTAATGACCGTGGAAAAGCTTAGCCCCATATTTCTAATTTCTCTGCCTCGCTCTGGCTCAACGGTGTTGCAACAAATACTGGCGAGCAGTGACTGCATATCAACCACGAGTGAGCCTTGGATCGCCTTGCCGTTTGCCTACATGAGGAAACAAAATGGCATAGCTAGCGAATATTGGCACATCACCTGCTCAAAGGCACTGGATGATATTGTATCTCAATTTCCGAACAAGGAGCAGGACTTCGAAGCACTCTGTCGTGACTTCATATTTGGGGCCTATAGCAAACTGTCCTCCCCCGACAGTAGGTATTTTCTCGATAAGACACCGCGATACTACCTCATCACTGATTTCCTTGAAAGAGTGTTTCCGGACGCCATTTTCATATTTCTTTTCCGTAACCCACTGGATGTTCTTTCTTCAGTGTTCAACACTTGGCACAGGAATAGCTTCTCTCCAAGGCTTCGCGGCAGTATTATAGATCTTTGGCAAGGTCCCGAGCTTCTTTCTGAGGCTTACAGAAGTACTACCGCAACGAAATTCAGGCTAGATTACGAAGAACTAGTTTTAGACCCATCGAAAGCTTTAAAGGAGTTGAACGCCACACTTCAGCTCGGCCTTTCAGATGTTGGGTCGAAAGAGTATCAATCAGTAATGTTTAAAGGAAGTATGGGCGATCCGACTCTGGGAAAAAAGTACCAAGGTATCGAAGGCAAGTCAGTGGGCGCCTGGCGAGGTTTTGTTACCAACTCTTATCGAAAAGCATTCGTCAAAGACTACGTCGAGCAGATGCCGGACCTGGTATTCGAAACGCTCAGGATGGACCGCTCCAAGTTGCTATCCGAAATCGATCACATCAGTTGCGGCATGTCGGGTTCGGCCCGCGACTTAGCAGGATATAAGTGGATGCAATTCGCTATCTGGGCCCAAAACCTCCACCCTTGGCACGCTGGAAGAGTGCTACCTCCTCGCGGAAGAAGACTGCTGCCACTCGGTTGAGAGCAATAGCTGTAATAAGTGAACGAGAAGAAGCAAACATCACAGCAAAGAGGTTGATGGTCCAGATAAAGAGGGCAACACATACTACTATGTGGTGATATGTTCGGCTGCCCTAGAGCAGCCGTGTCCCAAAACGATCAACATTTGCTCTCGCACCGCTTGTTTCTCAGAAGGTGCCTGGCAGAAATGCTCAAATAACCGAAATTGCCCACCATTTCTCACGCGCTGCTCCCAATTCCACACAATGCCCACAGTCGAATGCACTCACTAGACGAGCTGCAGGGAATCGCACCAACCTACAGTTGGGCATGCTGCAAGAGGTGCTCGGAGCTGAGGGCAGGACGGCTATTCAGACTTTGTTGTGTTGTGTAGGCGCACCAAGGTACTTGCGTCCCAATCGAGCAATCAATGTTGCCTGCACCAGCGGTAGCGAGAATTGGAGGTATCAAACCATGGCTCTCGTCAGTCACAGAAAGAAGTTTATCTTCCTCAAAACATCGAAAACGGCTGGCACGAGCATCGAGGGTTTTCTCGAGCGCTACTGTCTTCCAGAAGGTCAATTCACTCCGAAACACGCGCGCCCAGAGACTATTACAGAAGCGGGAATTATAGGGGCCCGTCCTGGGAAAAGATCGGGCAACCCCAAATACTGGAGCCACATGTCGGCATCGGCGTTGAAGAAATGCGTCGGCGACGATATTTGGGAGACCTACTACAAGATTAGTGCTGTGCGAGACCCCTATGACAAAGTTGTCTCTTCCTTCTTCCACAAGTCACGACAAAAGGGGAATGACCTGAGCGACGTCCCCCGCGAAATAGTAATGAAGGAATTCCGAACCTTCGTGCTGCAAGGGACAATGCCTGTTGATCGAGACAAATACACCATCTCCGATAAGCTATGCACGAACCAAATTATACGATATGAGCATCTGCACGAAGATTTGAAGAAAGTTGCAGAACATCTTGGTCTTGAATACGAAAATGACATGCTACCCACTTTCAAGGCAGGGCAGCGGCCGCAGAAATACAGCCTTGTTTCATTATTCGACGATCAGCTTTCTAGTCGTGTGGAAGAAGCTTACAAGTTTGAGTTTGAGAATTTTGGCTATCAAACACTAAGCGAGAGATTTCCTGATCAGTTTGGAAAAAACTCGATCACTCTACACTCACAGGTTCGCTTAGCCGCCCGACAGTTGCGCTCGTCAGTGAAAGCTGCACTTAGCCCCATTAGCAGGTTTAATTTCTGACAAGGCTTTTTGCACGCCACGCATCGATACAGTCCAAGCTTATAGCTTAATGCGAGGTGGGTTTGATCGGATTATGTGGGGTTGGCGATCACGGTGGAGAAACGTTGAGAGTCTCAATAACTTGAATAACGGCCGCGATACCGCCACCAGTTCCACAGCCCAGAAAGCAATGACAATGGGTGGGCGAGACTAGCAGCAGATAGCGTTACATAGTCTCGAAAACTTCGATCTCCAGGCTCGTTCCATTCGATGTATGTGTGCGCCAGCTTCATTCTCTCGATCGCCGAAAAGGCACGCAGAGAGCTTTTAAGCGAAGCATTCCCCGGGAATTCACGCGAAAGAAGATCTGCCATTTCAATGTGTTGCTGGTATATGCGCCGTCGCGTTTTTTGCTCGCCGGAAAGTGTAGCCGAACCGGAATGTTGACGGTATCTATAAAATAGGTGGTCTGAGTTCTCGAAATGAAGACCACACTGAAGTGCGCGGATTAGCCACCCGCGGTCTGCGGCCAATCCCAAAGATAAATCGAAAGCCCCGACACGCTGGAAAACATCTCTTCTAAAAAAGCTAGCATTAATCGCGGGAATGCCAAACAGCAGTGACATATACGTAGGCGGTGTGCGGGAAAAAAATGTTTTTGGAACTGCACCTTCCAGATCAGGGATCACCTCAAAGCCACCCGCAACTACGTCAGCATCACACGCCTCAAACGCCATCCGCGCATTGCGAAGGGCTCCAGGCAGCAGTGTATCGTCGGAATTCAAAATAACGACGATGTCACCCGTCGCCATAGATATGGCTCTGTTCATTCCATCGTAGATTCCAAGATCAGGCCGGCTATCAACAAGAAGGTGCGAATGCTGATCAAGGGCCTCCAGCGTACCATCAGTTGAATCTGCATCTGCGATAATGTGCTCAAATTCGTCCACATCTTCGCGTTGGGACAGCGCACTCCGCACCGCTTCGTCAATATATCTAGAAGAATTAAAGCTGGCGGTAACTATTGAAAATTTCATCTGTTGTTCCCGGAGCCTCACGGTGATCTCGCAGCACTTGCTGGACCACTGGAACGCGACAAACATTAATCCAATCGTGCAGGGGCGCTAATAAGGCACCCGTTGGACGCATGTGCCCACGAGGCTGTAACGCTCCCCAACCAAAGTAATCCTCACATAGACAAGTCGGTTTGACCGACGCGCCGCCAATCTCCTTGCAATGCAGCACGATCTGCTTCAGAAGCTATGAGTAGTAGCTTCAGTCCATTGCGTTGCTGAAACGTCACACTGTGGCAACCATTGTTCGGAGATGGGAGAGGATCGTGAGTTTGGCAATCACCGAAATTGTAACTCTCACGGTCGATTTATAGGGAGGTGAGAGCTTGTCGCAGAGGGTCGCGCTTGTTTCAGGTGTCACAGGGCAGGACGGCGCTCACTTGGCCAGATTGCTCATCGACAAAGGATACGTCGTTCACGGGATTAAGCGCCGGTCGTCATCTTTTAATACGGCCCGCATCGACGCGCTTTATGTTGATCCCCACGAGCACTCAACGCAGTTTTATTTGCACTACGGGGACCTCACTGACGCGACCAACCTGATACGACTGGTTCAAGAAACAAAGCCCGATGAAATCTATAATCTCGCTGCGCAAAGCCACGTGGCTGTCAGCTTTGAGACGCCGGAATACACGGCAAACGCCGATGCCGTCGGGACGCTGCGATTCCTAGAGGCAATCCGAATTCTCGGACTCGAAAGAAAGGTGCGTTTTTATCAAGCGTCTACCTCGGAACTATACGGCAAGGTTTTGGAGGTTCCACAAAGCGAAACGACTCCTTTCTATCCACGCTCACCGTATGCGGCTGCAAAAGCCTATGCGTATTGGATCACGGTGAACTATCGAGAGGCATATGGCCTTCATGCGTCCAATGGCATCCTTTTCAACCATGAAGGGCCGTTCCGGGGGGAGACTTTCGTTACTCGCAAAATCACCCGAGCGGTCGCCGCAATAGAAAGAGGTTTGCAGCAGAAGATCTACCTGGGAAACCTGAACGCAGAGCGCGATTGGGGCCACGCACGCGACTACGTCGAAGGAATGTGGCTTATGATGCAGCAAGAGGTTCCGGATGACTATGTGCTGGCAACCGGCGAGAAACACTCGGTTCGCGAGTTTGTCGAGCTGGCCTTTGCACACGTCGGGCGCTCCATAGTTTGGAGAGGGGAAGGTCGGGAGGAGATAGGCTTCGACGCCAGAACTGGCGAGGAGCTCATAAGCATTGATCCTAGGTACTTCCGTCCCACGGAGGTCGATCAGTTACTTGGAGACCCTTCTAAGGCGAGAGAAAAACTTGGGTGGAGCCACAAGATTAGTTTCCGGGAGCTCGTCGCCGAAATGGTTGAAAATGACCTCAAGCAGATTGACCGTGAGGAATGGCGCAAAGATCCTGCCTCTCACTAAGCCGACGGAGGGAAATAATGACCTCGGAAGATGAACGCCCCTCCGCAAAAACTGAACTACCTTATTCACTGCAAGGGAAGCGCGTGTGGGTCGCCGGCCACCGCGGTATGGTCGGTTCGGCCATAGTTCGTCGGCTCGAACGGGAAAACTGTGAAATTCTAACGTGCCGACGGTCCGTTGTAGATCTAACGCGACAGGACCAAGTCGAAGAATGGATGCTCTCTAACAAGCCTCAAGCGATCTTTGTCGCTGCAGCGAAGGTTGGTGGTATCTTAGATAACAGCACCTACCCTGCAGACTACCTTTATGACAATCTCTCGATTGAGATGAACATCATAAACGCAGCCTGGCGAACCAACACAGAAAAACTTCTTTTTCTAGGCTCCTCTTGCATTTACCCAAAGTTTGCGCCGCAACCGATCACAGAGGACGCCCTGCTAACTGGGCCACTCGAGCCGACAAATGAGTGGTATGCTGTGGCAAAAATTGCCGGTATCAGATTATGCCAAGCATATCGTGAGCAGTACAACTGTGATTTCATTTCTGGCATGCCTACCAATCTTTACGGCCCGGGAGATAATTTTGACTTGCTATCGAGTCACGTCATTCCTGCGTTGATTCGGAAGGCGCATGAAGCGAAAATCCGAAACGACAATAAACTGGTGATTTGGGGTTCGGGCAGCCCGCTACGTGAATTTTTACATGTCGACGACTGCGCCGATGCAATCGTCCATGTAATGACGAACTATTCCCAAAAACAGCACATAAACATCGGCTCAGGAACAGACCTTTCGATCCTTGATTTGGCCCAAAACATAACCAGCGTCGTAGGCTTCAAGGGGGAAATAGTAACTGACACCTCGAAACCTGACGGCACTCCTCGGAAGCTAATGTCAGCAACCAAACTAGAGGCCTTAGGTTGGAAGCCTCGAATAAACCTCACCGATGGGCTTCGCAATGTATATCAATGGTATCTGAAAGAATGCGACCGGACGGAATAGGCACAGCCAATGGTGAACACGTTCGGCGCAGCGCATCCGTCGCTTGGACCTCCAGCCATCTCCATATGCCGGCAATCTCAATTATGTGTGCGCCGAAAGGCGGGTTCGGAGCTAGTAGTTTTTCGCATCACTCAACTTGAAAACGTCTAACAAGGGAAAGCGCATTGCCGTGCACGGAGACAACAGATTGTCTCAGCTCCATAGCGAAGACAGCGGAACTATGCCGATAACTGTCTGGTCCCTGCTAGAGTCGAGGCGGGAAAAGTCATGCAGAGGGACGGGCCTCATATTTGCAGGCATCCAGCAGGAGAGGTGGATCTATGCCACCGAGCAGATTTCATCATTGGCGCCACAAACACTCACAGTAGCCGACAACGTGATATCGAAACGAGATGGTTCAACCTTGATTGAGAACCTCACATGCTTGTCAGCGCTGTAATACCCGCCTTCGGGCGGTCTAGGACGCTGTCACTCGCTGTAGCCTCCGCGAGCATGCAAACCGGGCTACCGACCCAAGCCCTCGAAGTCATCGTTGTCGACGATGCCTCGCCTGAACCGATTCAGCCGCCCGCCGGAACCTCCAACCTAAAATTAGTTCGTCTTCCCAGGAATTTGGGAGCGGCGGGGGCGCGGAACGCCGGCATTGAGGCAAGTCATGGCGAATTTATAGCCTTTCTCGATTCCGACGATGTTTGGTTGCCGCACAAACTAGAGTCTCAGTTGGCGCTAGCTGAACAGCTTACACGATCTCATGATCGATCGAAATTCGTTCTCTCATGCGGCTTCTACATTCCAAAGCGCTTCAAGGATGCCGCGGAGTTACGCATTCCTAAAGAAACAGCACACATATCCGACTTTGTCGCCGGCTGCTGGATGTGCCCTGGCTCCACATTATTTTGTCACCGGTCGGCGTTTGAAAGAACAGGACCATTCAAAGGTGAATTACGTCGTCTCGAAGACTATGAATGGATGCTACGTTTTGCCAAGAGAGGCGGCCAACTGCACGTATCCAGTAACCCCGGCGCGATCATCGCCCCTTCATCCCTGCCAAAGCTTCAACCAGTGCAAAACGCCATCAATACAATAAGAGGCTCCATCAACGCGGACCCGGCGCTTGAGTTGAGCACCTCTGATCTCCGGTCGATGGAAAGCTATTTTGAGCTTGAGCTAACCGCAGCCTATCTTGGAGATGGCCGGAAACTCAAAGCGCTTCTTCACCTGCTGAAATCTTTTTGCTTGAAGCCACGATTACAGGCCTCTTTGCAGAATTTCTGGCATAGATCGGACGACGTCCCGCTTGATGTTGCCAACAAGCTGCGTGAGCTGACTGACTGCGTGGAACAGGACAAATAACGAGGTCCAAACTGCGCCGCGTCCGATACCGCTTCGGGTCATATTCGGGTTGCCCTTTTAACCAGGCGACTAAACTCACGGGCACACGACTAAACAGCACCATTTGGGCGTATCCGCTCATCCGAATGGCCGCGATAGATGAATGTCGCTCCTGAACAACGAGCTCCAATGAACTGCCACCACTCCATCGCAAATGCTGCCACGCTTTGAAGCTCCTGCTCCCGGTCGCAGCGACGGATTGGTTTCGCGATCACATTCTTGAACGAACACGGAGCGATAGCGCTCAGTCCTAGCCGAAACCCGAGGGTTGAGGTGCCTTCGCGAAACCGGCGATCAGGAACGTGCGAGTTGTGCAGGCAATCCTCAACGGCCCAATGCCCGCTCAGTCTCCGTGCATCGCTTTCTCCACCTCTGCGCAGGTTAGGCGCTTATCCACGGCGAGCATCCGCGCAACGCCCTCGATGCAGGCAAAGTGATCATGCACCAGAATTTCCGCTTCGGATTGAAGTTCAACCGTTCTGGAAACCAATCGAGACGGCAGCGACTCCAAGTCCGAGGCCGCCACTCCCACTTGCCCATCAACGCGCCGCAGTGCGTCCTCGGCACGCATTAATCTCCACAAAAAGTAGCGCGCATCCTTCAGATCCTTGATATCACTGCCGACACCGACACCACGCGTCAACATGCAAAGCGCCGCTCGTTCCTCAGCGGCACGACCTGCAAAACACACAATCACCTGTTTCCGGCAGCGCTCGGCATAAGCCGCGAACAATTGGCGAGTTTCACCCCGCTGCTGGGCTGTCGAGAAATCTCTATCTCCCGGGCCGAACTCCGGGAAAACCTCCGCTTTGCTGTCGACGCCCGCATCAAACGCCAGTCCGGAAACATCAATCGAGACCGACGAAAAAGGCACGCCAAGCTTGATGCAGGCCACGGCATGTCCCGCCTCGTGCACAGCGACGATGAACTCACGGTCAGCGTTCTGGATTCCGTTTCTCATGGCTCCCCGCCGGCTTTCCGGCTCACTGGCAATCTGTGCCTATCCAAGGCGTACCAGATAATGGGCATCTGCAAGGGCGCACAAACTAAGGCGCCACTCAACCGGCCTGCCATCCAATGAAAACGTTTGGCGGTCTAACCGTAACAACGGCGCCCCAACCGCAACGTCGAGATGGCCTGCTTGCGGCTCTGTCGCGGCGACCGCCGTCAGCTTCTCCTCTCCACCGGTAACCGTGACCCCAAAGTTCCGCTGAAAGTGATCGTATAGCGTGTTCGGGATCTCGCTTTCGGTAAGCCCAGGAAACAGCTCTTCGGGAACGCAAATCTCCTCGTAAGCAAAAGGACGCCCGTCAAGTCCACGCAACCGGCTAATGCGGACGACCCTGTCGCCGCTCTGGAGCCACAACTTCGATCGCTCCCCAGGTTTCGCAACTCCGCACCGCGATCTCACCCAGATCGTCTCAGGGGCAACATGCCCCCCATTCTCGTCGTAAAGGTTGAAGAACCTGAACAGCGTCGATTCAGGCGTGTGCTGCGCGACGAACGTTCCACGTCCCTGCCGGCGTAACAACAGCTTTTCCGCCGTCATCTCACCCAGTGCCTTACGCACAGTGCCCTGACTGACACCCAGCTCTTTCGCCAAAACGAACTCATTTGGGATGAGCTCACCAGGCTTCCAATCCCCGCTCTGTATACGCTCGATGAGCTGCGCCTTCACCTGCGCGTAAAGTGGCAATAACGTCGGTCCCACGCCTGATCTCCTGCCCCGCCGGATCTCCCTGGAAATTCCTAGCATACTTTTCATTGCACCTCTATCTTATGTCTTATATAAGATCTGAAGAGCGTCAAAGACTGACGCTAACCGACCGGGAGGAGGAGCCACAAGTGACCGCCCCGCATTTTCTAGTTCACAGCCCCAAGGACAACGTCGGTGTTGTCGTGGTCGAAGGTCTGGAAGCCGGCACCGAGATGCTCGGAGTCATCACCGAGAATGACACGACCCTACACATCGTCGCAAAACACGACATCCCAATCGGCCACAAGGTCGCTCTTGGCGAACTCAGCGCCGGTGACACGGTCATCAAGTATGGCGAGGACATCGGCAAGATGGTCGGCGCCGCCGAAACCGGCGGCCACGTTCACGTTCACAACCTCAAGACCAAACGCTGGTAAGGGCGCTCGAAATGGCCTCGCAAAACACAAATCTGACTTTCAAGGGCTATCGCCGCGATAACGGGCGTATTGGCGTCCGCAATCACGTCGTCATTCTGCCCGTCGACGATATCTCGAATGCTGCTTGCGAATCCGTAGCAGGCAACATCAAGGGGACGCTGGCGCTGCCTCATTCCTACGGCCGCCTTCAGTTCGGAGCGGATCTCGACCTTCACTTCCGAACCATCATCGGTACGGGAGCAAACCCGAACGTCGCTGCCGTCATCGTTATCGGCATTGAGCCAGGCTGGACCAAACGCATTGTCGATGGAATCGCCGAAACCGGAAAACCGGTCGCGGGATTTTCGATCGAACAGAACGGCGACCTGAAGACGATCCAGGACGCCTCGCGCAAGGCCAAGGAGTTCGTCCATTACGCCACCGAGCTGCAGCGACAGGAATGCCCTGTCTCGGAGCTCTGGGTGTCCACCAAGTGCGGTGAGAGCGACACGACCACCGGGCTTGGCTCCTGCCCCACCGTCGGTAACATGTACGACAAGCTCATCCCGGAGGGCATCCACGGCGTCTTTGGGGAGACTTCGGAAATCACCGGTGCCGAACACATATGCAAACGCCGCGCGGCCAACGATGACGTCGCCGATCGCTGGTACAAGATGTGGGAGGCATACCAGAATGATGTCATCGAAGCCAACAAGGTCGACGATCTCTCCGAAAGCCAGCCGACCAAGGGCAACATCGAAGGTGGCCTGACTACCATCGAGGAAAAGGCCCTCGGCAACCTGGAAAAGATCGGCCGGACCTGCAAGTATATCGACATCCTTGAGCCTGCCGAAAAGCCAAACTCCGGTGCTGGGCTCTACTTCATGGACACCTCGTCCGCCGCCGCCGAATGCGTGACGCTGATGGCTGCGGGTGGCTATGTCGTCCACACATTCCCGACCGGTCAGGGCAACGTCGTCGGTAACCCAATTGTGCCCGTAATCAAAATTACCGCCAACCCGCGCACCGTCCGCACAATGAGCGAGCATGTCGACGTTGATGTCTCCGGCATCCTGCGCCGCGATATGACGATTGATCAGGCCGGAGACGCCCTCATCGATATGATCATGCGCACCGCCAATGGTCGAAATACCGCCGCCGAAGCGCTCGGCCATCGCGAGTTCGTCATGACAAAACTGTACAGAAGCGCGTAGGGTGCTCTCAGTGTTTTTTTACGCGTATCGAGGGCGGCCAGAATCCGAAAAAGGACCGCCGCCTATTTGGCCCAAGGGAGGAGAGGATACATGCAAGGCACGTTCAACACATTTCTAAAGAGTGTATTTGTTTCCGCGCTGACACTCGGTCTCGCGGCGACAGCCGCCAGCGCGGAAGATTTTCCATCAAAGTCGATTAGCTACATCATCCCCTTCGGACCTGGCGGTGAATCTGACATCTCGGCCCGCCATCAGCAACCCTACTTCAAGAAGCTCTTCGAGCAGGACCTGGTCATCTCCTACAAGCCCGGCGGCGGCGGCGCCGTTGGCTGGTCACAACTCAACTCGATGGGCAAGGACGGCTACACGATAATGGGGATCAACTTGCCCCACATTATCATCAAGCCGCGCCAGAAGGACGTCGGATTCAAAACCGACGACATCGACGGTTTCTACATTTTCCATTACACGCCCGACGCCATTGCCGTCACCAATGACAGTCCGTTCAAGAAGCTGCAGGATGTCATTGACTTCGCCAAGGGGAATCCGGGCAAGCTGACGTTTTCCGGCTCCGGCAAGGGAACCGCCAACCACCTTGCCCAGGTCACCTTCGACAACTTGGCCGACATAAAGACGACGTACGTCGCCTTCAAGGGCACCGGCGCCGCGGTTCAGGCGCTGCTCGGAAACCAGGTCAAAGCTCAGTGGGGCTACACCTCGGTTGGTGCCAAGCACGCCGGTAAGGTTCGCCTTCTCGCCGTCGCCATGGAGGAGCGCCATCCAAGCTTCCCGGAGGTCCCGACCTTCAAGGAGTTGGGCTACAACATCGTCTCGGGTGCTTACCGTGGCATCGCCGTCCCCAAAGGCACGCCCGCCGAAGTCAAAAAGGCACTCTCCGATTCGATCGGCAAGATCAACGCCGATCCGGAGTTCCGCAAGAAGATGGAGTCCGATGGCTTCGCTCTAATCGACATCCCCGCAGACAAGTACGCTGACTTCATCGCCGAAAAGACAAAGGGTTATGTTGAGGCCGCCAAGTCCGCTGGCGTCTTGAAGTAAGAGCCCGGCGATTAGTCGTCTTGATTGTCGGTTGCGCTACAGCTGCGGTCCGAGATATCGGGCCGCGGCTGTTTCAGGCATCCCGTCACTTTTCCTCTTGATAAGACGGCCTCGAAATGGCGGCATTTGAAAACCTGTTTGCGGCGATGAGCCCGCTGAATTTCCTCTTGGCTCTGGGCGGCGTCATCGCGGGAACGATCATCGGCTCACTGCCCGGCCTTACCGCAACGATGGCGGTGGCGGTTTTGGTCCCGATCACATTCTCCATGGAGCCCGCTTCGGCGCTAATTCTGATGGGCGCCATTTATACCGGCGCCATCTACGGCGGCGCCTACTCAGCAATTCTCCTCAACACACCCGGCACACCCTCTGCGATTGCCACTACGTTTGACGGCTACCCGATGGCCAAACGCGGTGATGGCGATCTCGCAGTGACGCTTGCCTGCATAGCATCAGTTGTCGGCGGTTTGGTTGGTGCCACGTTTCTGCTGGTCCTCGCACCTCCGCTGGCGAGCGTTGCCCTTGCTTTCGGGCCGGTTGAGTATTTCTGGCTGGCCATTTTCGGCCTCTCACTCATAGCCGCTCTGTCGGAGGGAAACCTCATAAAGGCCCTGATGGGCGGTTGCCTCGGGCTGCTCCTGTCCGCGATCGGTGTCGCTGAGGTGAGTGCCGACATCCGCCTCACCTTCGGATCACAGGTCCTGGTCGGCGGCATCGAAACTGTCTCCGCTCTCATCGGTCTTTACTGCGTGCCGGTTCTCATAGACCTGGTGGCCACACCAGACAAACATCTCAAGGTGAGCACGCAGAGCAAGGGCCTGCGCCTCCGTGAGGCCTTCGCAATCTCATGGCGGAACAAATTCAACCTGGTCCGCTCCTCTATCGTTGGCACACTTGTTGGGATCCTGCCTGGCGCAGGAGGATCAATCGCCGGCCTTGTAGCCTACTCTGAAGCCCGGCGTAGCTCCCGCGACCAGGAGCAATTCGGCAAGGGCGCGCCCGAGGGCATTCAGGCCACCGAGTCAGCCAACAACGCTACCGTCGGCGGCGGCTTTATCCCGACGCTCGTGCTGGGCATTCCGGGCACCCCGCCCGACGCCGTCATTCTCGGCGCGCTTCTTGTCCAAGGTGTAAAAGTCGGCCCCAACTTGTTCACGTCAGAAGGCTCTATTGTCTACACCTTCATCTGGGGCCTGTTCCTGGCGACGATCCTGATGCTACCGACAGGCCTCATCATTGGCCGCTACGCCTACCGCTCCATCATCGCCATTCCCAAGGCGCTGCTGGTCCCCACCGTGGCCTTCATGACGCTCATTGGCACCTACTCAATCCGCAACTCCACCTCCGACGTCGTTATCATGGTCATCCTCGGAGCACTGGGGTGGATCCTTGGCCGACTAGGTTTCTCAGCATCTCCGATCGTGCTCGGCCTCATCTTGGGTTCCATTGCTGAACAAGGGTTCGTTCAGGCCTGGACCATTGGCGCCGCCACCGAAGACCTCACCGGGATGTTTTTTGGCCGGCCGATTTCACTGGCAATCATCGCCATGATCGTCGTCTCGCTTTTCGGCCCTTCACTGGTCAGGCTATTCGCACGATCCCGAACGAACGAGGAGAAGCAACCATGACCAAAGGCATCTCCCGCAACTTTTCTACACCCTTGATGGCCGCCATATTCGCCGGCGTTGGCGCCATCGTCATTTGGGATACGACAACTTACACCGATGCAGATTCTTACGTCTTCCCGCGAACCATCGCAGCGATCATGATCGGACTGTCGGTTCTGCTAGTCATTCAGTGGCTTCTAGGCTGGGACGGCGAGGGCGAAACGGCCACAGTCGCCACGCCCGTGGAGCAATCTATCCCGCGCCGCATCGCGCTTGTCGCCGCCATGATCGGTGCCGCCTTGCTAATGCCGTTTCTGGGATTCCTCATCACCGGCCTTCTGGCCTTCGCCGTAATCTTGGTAGCGGCGATGTATGATCCCTGGACGCCCTACCGAGCGATTGTTTACCCGGTCTCCGGCGCCATCATCGTTGCCGGTTTCTACCTACTCTTTTCGCAGGTCCTGAAGGTGCCGCTTCCCGAAGGCGCTTGGCCGTTCTAGTCGAGTTCAAATAAATGAAGATCACGAATATCCGCACCGCCATTGGGCCAATCGCTTCGGCGATCCGCAACGCCTACATCTCGTTTTCGACCATGACCATAAACCTGGTCGCCGTCGAAACGGATGTCATTCGCGACGGCAAACCGGTCATCGGCTACGGATTCTCCTCCAATGGCCGCTATGCCCAGACGGCAATAATCGAAGAGCGCTTCATTCCGCGCATTATGAACGCCGAAACAACCGCGTACGTCGACGAAGCGGCCGACACCATAGATCCCACCGCCTTATGGGCGATCTTTATGTCGAACGAAAAACCAGGCGGCCACGGCGACCGCGCCCATGCCGCCGGTGCGCTCGACATGGCAATCTGGGACGCCACCGCAAAGATCGCCGAACAACCGCTGTGGCGACTCCTGTCGGATCGCTTCAATGATGGCAACTTCGATGAGCGCGTTCTCGTCTATCCCGGCGGCGGCTACTACTACCCCGGCAAGGAATTAGACGGTCTCAAAACCGAGATGGAAGGCCTACCGCGAGCAAGGCTACAGTCACGTCAAGATGAAGATCGGCGGCGCCCATATGGCGCTGGACCTCAAACGCATTGAGACAGTCCTCAATGTTGTCGGCGCCGGCAAGTACCTCGCCGTTGACGCCAACGGCCGCTTCGACCTCAGCACCGCTTTGTCCTATGGCCGAGCGATGGAGCCCTTTGACCTGTTCTGGTACGAGGAAGCAGGCGACCCACTCGACTACCAGCTCAATGCGGTCTTGGGCGAGCACTATTCCGGCGCCCTGGCGACAGGCGAAAACCTCTTTTCACATCACGATGCCAGGAATCTTCTGCGCTACGGCGGCCTTCGCCCGGATCGCGATTGGATCCAGCTCGACCCTGCCCTCTCCTACGGACTGACCGAATATCTGCGCTTCCTCGAAGCTATCGAAGAACACGGCTGGTCGCGCCGTCGCCTCATCCCGCACGGCGGCCATCAACTCGCCCTCAACATGGCCGCCGGCCTGCAACTTGGCGGCTCGGAAAGCTACCCCCGGCGTATTCCAGCCCTATGGCGGTTTCGCCGAAAAGATCCCAATTGAAGAAGGCTACGTTCGATTGCCCGACGAACCCGGCCTGGGCGTTGAACTCAAACCCGATATGCTCGGCGAAATGCGCCGCCTTCTCGGCTACGAATAGGCGCGGCGGACAACAGAGCAACATGACCAAAATAGTTATCAGCGAGTTCATGGACATCGCCGGGGTGCAATCACTCCGCGAGCACCATGACGTGCTTTATGATGAAACCCTCGTCGATCAACCCGACGCACTCGCCGACGCCGTCACCGGCGCAGCAGCCCTGATCGTCCGCAACCGTACGCAGGTCACCGCCGACTTGATCCGCCGTGCAACCGGGCTCAGAGCCGTCGGCCGCCTTGGCGTCGGCCTCGACAACATCGACCTTCAAGCCTGCCAGGCGGGCGGTATAGCCGTTCTTCCAGCGATTGGTGCCAATGCCATCTCCGTCGCCGAGTACGTTCTTTGCACCGCCATGATACTGCTTCGCGGACCGGTCTACTTTGGCACCGGCCAACTGCTGGCAGCGGGTTGGCCACGCGCCCAGATGAGCAAGGGCCAGGAATTGAATGGCAAGACGTTGGGCCTCGTCGGCTTTGGTTCCATCGGCCGGACCACCGCCAGACTTGGCCGCGCCGCGGGCTTCGAGACGGTCGCCCACGACGCTTTTGTGCCCGCCGATCACGAGGCCTGGACCACCACCAAGCAATGCCTGTCGCTAGACGAGCTTCTCAAGCGCGCCGACGTCATCAGCATTCACTGCCCTTTGACGGCACAAACTGAAGGGCTGATCAGCGGCCCACAGCTTGCCGCCATGAAGCCTGGGGCAATCCTCATCAATACCGCCCGCGGCGGCATTGTTGACGAAAACGCAATCGCCGAGGCATTGCGCAGCGGCCGCCTCGGAGGCGCTGCGATCGATGTTTTCGCCAGTGAACCCATAAACGACGCCACCGCCGCTCTCTTTGCCGGCGTTTCCAATCTGATTCTCACACCGCACGTTGCCGGCGTGACGAAACAAAGCAACGAGCGCATCAGCGCCGTCACCGCCAAAAACGTTCTGCGCGCCCTGCAGGAGAGTTCTACATGACGCAGATACGCGTGCCCATTTCCCAACTGCAGTACCTCGTCGCTGGTTACCTCGCCGGTAACAACATCAGTCCACCAAACGCCGCCGCCGTTGCACGCGCCCTCGTCCAAGCCGAAGTCGACGGCCAGAAAGGACACGGCCTCACCCGCATCGACAGCTACACCGCCCAGGCCCGCGTCGGCAAAGTTGATGGCCACGCCGAGCCGAAAATGACCCGCACCCGGCCCGGCGCTCTAATGATCGACGTCGCCTATGGCTTCTGCTACCGCGCTCTCGAACAAGCCACCGACGAGCTTCCGAAGCTGGCCAACGAAACCGGGATCGCCGCCGCCGGACTTGTGCGCTCCCACCACGCCGGCGCCCTCGGCCAGGCGACCGAACGGCTCGCCAGAGCCGGAATGCTGGCCATGATGTTCACCAACGCGCCCCACGCCATGACCGCATGGGGCGGACGCCGGCCCGTCTTCGGCACCAATCCGATCGCCTTCGCCGCACCGCGCAAAAACGCCGACCCGGTGATCGTCGATCTCGCTTTGTCGGAGGTTGCTCGGGGCAAGATCCTCGCGGCCGCACAGAAAGGCGAAGCGATCCCCGAGGGCTGGGCAAAGGATGCTGAAGGCCAGCCGACAACCGATGCCAAGGCGGCGCTCAAAGGCACAGTCTTTCCCGCAGGCGGCGCCAAGGGTGCAGCCCTGGCCCTCATGGTCGAGGTGCTCTCCGCCTCACTGATCGGCGCCAACCACTCCTTTGAGGCAAGTTCGTTGTTCGATGCCGAAGGTGCGCCCCCGGCTCTTGGTCAGTTCATTATCACCATTGATCCAGGTGCCTTTGCCGGTGCCGACATCTTCGCCGACAGATTGGAGCTGCTTGCAAGCGCCATCGAGGAGGATGAAGGTGCAAGGCTGCCCGGATCTCGGCGCGCCGCGCTGCGCGCAGCCGCAGCCCGCGACGGCGTCGAAGTGAGTCCGGGTCTTGTCGCGCAACTCAGCGGCAAAGCCGGCCACTAACTTCCGCCATCAAGAGCGTCAGCGACAGCGAATGCGTTGTGACGCATCATGGAAATATAGCTATCAGCAGGACCGCCTGCCGCCGACAACGCATCCGAGTAGAGCCGGCCAGATGGCTTCAAGCCCGTCTCCCGCGCAATCTGCTTGATCAGCCTCGGATCCGAAACATTCTCGACGAACAGCGCGACGATTTTGTGCTTGCGGATTTGCCGAATGAGCTTCGCCACGTCCTGTGCTGAAGCCTCCGTCTCCGTCGTCATGCCCTCGGGCGCCAGGATCTCAAGGTTGTAGCGGTCGCCAAAATACGAGAAGGCGTCATGCGACGTGATGAGCTTGCGTTTTGATTCAGGCACCGAAGCAAAGCGCGCGTTCGTTTCCTCATCAAGCGCCTGCAACTTGGCAATGTAGGCCGCCGCATTCTTCTGATAGATCGGGCAACCAGCAGCATCGGCTGCGCACAGCCCTTCTTTGATCGCCTCAACGTAAAGCACGCCATTGGCAAGACTCTGCCAGGCATGCGGATCAGTCGCCCCGAGACTGTCGCGATGATGATGTCCGTGATGGTGCCCATGGTCTTGGTCAGGTTCGCGGTATAGCGGCGTGATTTTCTCAGTCAGCGCAACACGTGGTCCGCCATAGCCCGACGACTTGATCAGGCGCTCCAGCCAGCCTTCGAATCCCAGCCCGTTTTCGAACACGACATTTGCGCGCTTGATCGCGGCGGCATCCGCCGGCGTTGGTTGAAAGACGTGAGCATCTCCGCCAGGGCCCACAAGCGTCGTGACATTGACCCGTTCTCCTCCGACATTGCGCACCAGATCACCAACGATCGTGAACGTCGCAACGACGGATATCTTTTCGTTCGCTAAGGCAGCCGAAACGCATAACGGCACCAGCAACGCGACGACCAACGCACCAACATACCTGGCCAAATCGTTCATGAAGACCTCTCCCACAGGTAACGGCTCACGCTGCGCGGTGTCGGTGCGGCAACAACTGCCACAGCACTCCCCCAACCGGACCCACCACCAGAGAAACGAGATAAAGACCGCCCGCCACCAACGTGATTGACGGCCCCGACGCCAACCGCAAGTGGTACGAGACGAGCAGCCCCAACACACACGAAACGATCGCCACCAACACCGCAACACCGATCATCCCGAAAAGCCGCCGCATCCAGAACCGGGCCGCCGCCGCCGGTAGCACCATTATCCCAACCGCCAGCAGCGTTCCTAAGGCCTGAAATCCCGCAACCAGGTTCAAGACTACTAGCATCAGGAACACCAGATACGCAGTTGTACCCGGCCCGTGCATCGCTGAAAGGAAACCGGGGTCAACACATTCGGCGACCAACGGGCGCAGGATCAATGAAAGCCCTGCAATGGAAATCGTCGCCGCCGCCCCCACGACAATCAGTGCCTCGTCATCGAGCGCCAACACAGACCCGAACAACACATGCATGAGGTCGACGCTCGACCCCTTCAGGCTAACGATCAAAACGCCGAGCGAAAGCGAGATTAAATAGAATGCGGCCAGGCTTGCATCTTCCTTCAGCGCCGTCCCTCGCGCCACCAGCCCGGCCGAAACCGCCACCAGCAGGCCCGCCAGCATACCCCCGATACTCATCGGCAGGATCTCCAGTCCGAATAGCAGGAAACCGATCGCAACCCCGGGCAGAATCGCATGCGCCATGGCGTCACCCATCAGGCTCATACGCCGCAACATCATGAACACGCCGACCGGTGCCGCGCTCAGCGACAGGGCGATGCACCCTGCCAATGCCCGGCGCATGAAGGAGAACTCCACAAACGGAGCCAATAGAGCATCATAAAGGAACATCAGCGGGCTTTGCGTTTACACCACGGTGCGTGATCATCCCAGCATTCGGACATCGCGCGTGCTTTGAGAAGATTGGCCGGCGTAATGACGTCTTGCGCGTTCCCCAGGCAATCGCTTCACGGGCCAGAAGAAGTGCATGAGGAAAACGCTCCTTCGCCAACTCCAGATCGTGCATGACCGCGATGATGGTGCGCTTCTCACGATGCCAGCGCTCAATCACACCCATCAAGTCCGCCGCCGTATTGGCGTCAATGGCATTGAATGGCTCGTCTAGCAAAATGAGCGGACTGTCCTGCACAAGAACCCGCGCAAACAAAACGCGCTGCAGCTGCCCGCCCGAAAGAGTATCGAGCGTGCGATCCTCGAACCCTCTGAGCCCCACTGCCGAAATAGCTCGCGCAACGTGTTCCCGATCACTGACTGAAACCCCGCCAAAGGCACCGCGTCGGGACCACAGGCCAAGGCTCGCCATCTCGGCCACCGAAATCGGGAAACTGCGATCTATGCTGGCTTGCTGCGGCAGATAGCTGATCTCACGATGACCAAGGCCCTCCACATCAATGTGCCCCTCGATCGGCTTGAGCAGCCCAACAATACCCTTGAGAAGCGTACTCTTGCCGCTGCCGTTCGGTCCGACAACGGCCGTCATCGAACCGGGCGCGACCGCGCCATCCAAATGGTGAACGGCAGGATGGCCCTCATAGCCGAGGGTAACATTGGATATCGCAATGCGCGGCGCGCTCGGCTTGCTCACCATACCCTGTCCTCAGCTCACGATCGCCATACCAATCACCGCCCAGACGATGACAATAGCCACCGTCGCAACACCCAACCTTTGCGCGGCACTCAAGTACATCACGTTGAAGTCTTGCCTTTCCGGCTCGTAGCCAGGCCATCATCTTGAATCGCGCGAACACGACGAACATCGCCCGCGAAGCTCCAGTGTCTTCTGTCTGAGCCCAAACCCAACTTTTTGCGCCCAATCCTCGAGGATTTCGCTCAACTGCTCGGACTCAAACTCGGAAACCGACCCGCAGTCATCACAAACTGCTAAGGCCACCGCGTCCTGCGAATGACTGTGTGTACACGCGACGAACGCATTGAGCGACTCGAGCCTGTGCACAAGCCCGCCGTCAATGAGACGTCCTAGTGCCCGATACACTGTAGGTGGGGCCTTGACCCCTTCAGATTTGAGTTCGTCGATAAGGTCGTACGCGCTGGTAGGCTTGCCCAGCTTTCGCAATGCCTCCAAAACCAGTTCTTCCTTGGCATTGAGAGGCCGCAACTCTTCCTGCCTCGCCGTCATGTAATCCAGCTTTCCAGTTTGAACCCGGGCAACGGTCATGCCTGGCCACGAAAAACTTCCGTAATGCGGATGTTATAATATTCAAGCGATAGAATACAAGTAGACAATGGAACCCCTGCACGCTCGCTCCACGGCCGAGCATTCCCCTACTGGATGCATACCGACAACAGCACCACCTTAAATTACGATGTGCTGAGGCGATCTTTTTTACTGTATTTTTGCGCTGCGCCATAGCTTGGGCCAAACAACGGAGCGCTTCAGCCACCAGAATCGCCGACGCCGCAAGTTTTGCTCTGGCGCTGCTTCGTGGTCCACGGTCGCTCTTGAAACTGGACAAGCAAGCCCGTCAGAATCGGAGCGGCCACTGGGGCAGCGGCGTGTTCGGCATCCTGCCCGCCAACCAGCCGCAACAAATTGCGGCACGGCTCGGCCGTTTTGCAATCGTCGAGGGACGCATATTCAGCGTCGGCAAATCCGCTGGTCGCGTCTATCTCAACTTCGGAGAGGATTGGCAACAAGACTTCACGGTCCGGGCACCACGCAGGCGTTACCGGTCATCCGGCTCAAACCCCGAAAACAAACCAGCCCTGCCGAGTGAAGGTGAGCGCATCCGAGTGCGAGGTTGGATAGAACAGCGCGGCGGCCCGTTAATCGAGATTCTGCACTTTGGCCAGATCGTACGCCTCGGTCGGTCAGATCCATCGGCCCCCAACTAAGCCCCCGCCAAAAAAAAAGCACCGGGAGCGAGCCCCGGTGCCGTGATTTTGCTTTCGCGCGGGTCCAGACTTACGCAGCCTGTGTCGATTCGCTATCTGCCTCGCTGGCTTCTTCATCAGCGGCCCGGCGGTTACGCGCGCTCTTTGAAAGCACATCGGTAATCCGCTGGATGGCACCGCGCTCGTCGAGCTTGCAGACCGCTGCAACTTCCCGCGACATTCGGTCAAGAGCATCTTCATAAAGCTGACGCTCGGAATACGACTGCTCCGGCTGTGCTTCGGAACGATAGAGGTCGCGCACCACTTCGGCGATCGCAATAAGGTCGCCGGAGTTGATCTTCGCGACGTACTCCTGAGCCCGCCGGCTCCACATCGTCCGCTTGACTCGCGCACGGCCCTTGAGCACATCGAGCGCCTTGTCGACGATGTTGCCCTCGGCGAGTTTGCGAAGGCCAACTGATTCCAGTTTGCCGGTCGGCACGCGCAACGTCAGCTTCTCTTTTTCGAAGTTGATGACGAACAGCTCAAGCGACATGCCGGCGATTTCCTGCTCCTCAATGCCAATGATGCGGCCCACGCCATGCGCCGGGTAGACGACGTGCTCATTGGTCTTGAAGCCGTGGCGCTGACTGACCGACTTCTTCTGCTGCATGGCGTCATCCTTTGCCGCGATATTTTCGGCGATACCTTTTGGCGTCTTCACCGGCTTCACCGGCGAGCTGATCTTGCGAGCGGCCGCTTCCGCGATGGATGCCGCGACGGCACGGGCCGTCGCGCCGCTTGCAACCACGGCATTCACCGCCGGCTGCGGTGCGATGATCTCACGCTTCGCTTTTGCGGCACTGCCCCGCTTAACAGCTTTCGGCGATGAAGTAGCCGCGGCGGCCTTAACAGTTTGCTTCGCCGCCTTGGTAGTGGCGGATTCAGGTTTCGCCTTAACTCCTGTGGCCTTCTTGGGCACCGAGCTGGCCGTCGGCATTGCGGCAGCCTTTCTCGTGCGAGCCGGTTTGGCTGCGGGCAACGCTTCTGTGGATTTCTGTGAACCGATCGTGGTTTTGGCGCTCTTGGAGGCGGTTGGCTTCTTTGCTTTGCCGCTCTTCTGTGCACTATTAGCCGCCGACGCGGCTATGGCACTCCGGCCTGCACCAGCAGTCTTGACTTTGTTAGTGGCGGAGGTTTTAGAGGAGGCACTACGTGACGAAGCAGAACTCCGGCCAGCGGTTTTGGTCTTTGCCGACGAGGCTGCGGATTTCGACGAAGCCGCCACACGTGACTTGGTCTTCGTCGTTGTCTTGGCCTTTGCGGAGGTTGTTTTCTTCTGAACCATAAAGTCTCACCTCTTCCCACGCATACTGACTGGCCAACAAACTATGTCATGCCAGCTCACGGGCAAAAACTTTGAGCCCGCGAAAAACTCCGCTCGACGGATTATCCGTGAGCGGACATCGAGTGATGCGCCCTCGCGAATCCTTATCGGGACCGCAAAGGTCGCATCTATTCTAACTATGGCTCTTGCTGTCCGCGATTGTACCCTCGGGCCGTGCGCTGTCGTGCGCCTGTTCCGTTCCTGTCTTCACAAGACGGACGGACCCCCTTCGTTCGCCCAGGTTCTCTAAGTGTTCAGCTACGCCAATCGTAGTTATCATAACACAATATTCACAGAAATTGAAGCGCCCATTCTGACGCCACAGCGGCATAGTTACGAATCAGCATTCAATCCGATTCGGAAGATTCTAAATACGCCACTCATAAGTATCCTAAGTATAGATACGTTAACTCAGTCGCCTTCGCCTGGATTATTAGAGAAATACTTATCGAATTTTCCAGCTTCTTCGCGGTAGTTGTCCGCATCTTCTGGTGAAGCCTTCTTCTGTGTAATATTCGGCCACTTTTCCGCGTATTCGCGATTAACCTCAAGCCATTTGTCAATGTCAGGCTCCGTATCCGGCTTAATCGCGTCAACCGGGCACTCTGGCTCGCAGACGCCGCAATCAATGCACTCGTCCGGATGGATGACCAGCATGTTCTCACCCTCGTAGAAGCAATCCACGGGGCAGACCTCCACACAGTCGGTGAACTTACATTTGATGCAGTTTTCGTTGACGATATAGGTCATCCGTTCTTTCGATCTCCGGTTTTCAGACGCTCGTCAGCCGTAAGTTGCCTCATATGGCCGCCATCACTGTTTTGTTGATCTAGCGCCATATGTGCCCAGAACAAGAGTGACAAGCAACTTGCTGACATTGACTTTCGTTATTCACGCCTTCGACCACTGCTGACTATCGGTTCCCTTGCCCCTTTAGTCGTAGCAGTTCACGACGTTCCTTTTTGCTGGGCCGACCCGTCGGTGGGTCCATCGAGTTTTGGCTTGCTCCGGTTGTAAAAACACTCTCGCTCGCGCCTCGCTGAGTCGCCGTACTGCGCAGTTCGGTCGCCGGCGTCAAGTCCTCGTATAGTCCCTGTGCTTCCGTCGCCGGGCCGCGACGAGTGCCCGCCTGCAGGACCTTGAGAATACGCACATCGCGGTGAACCGACGCGGTAATGACATCACCAGGCTTGATGGTGTGGCTGGGCTTTTGCGTCCGGACCCGATTGACCCGTATCCGCCCGCGCTCGACGAGAGCCGCCGCCAGCGACCGAGTTTTCGCAACCCGCGCGTACCACAACCACTTGTCGAGCCGTTGCGTTTGATCAGCGGCAACCCGGCCGGAGGCCCCCTCAGACGACATATCGCGGTCGGCCAATACCTGCCTCCACTCGCTCGGCGCTAACCTTCATTCTCGCCCTGCTGCTCAAGTGCATCCTTCAGGACCCGTAACGCTGCAAACGGCGAATCTGGGTCGACCGCGGAGTTCTTTTTCGGCCCGGAGGAATGAAACTCGGGACGACGTCGACGCCCGCCGCCGGCATCCTTCTTGCCCTGCCGATTGTGTTGCGGTCCCGTGTTTTTTCCGCCCTCCGCCCGCTGCCTTTTGGGGCCCGCGTTCTGCCGTCTGTCCTTTTGACCGGACCGCCTCGAACCGGACGCGTCATCATTCTGGCCCGAGGACGGCTCTGTAACGGTTTGTGCCGCCGTACTCTCCCGTTGCGATTCCCCGTGGACGGCGTGACCGGCACCGGAGAACCTGCGGCCGCGACCACGGCGGGGCACCCGATCCCCTTCGCCACGATGCCTGCGAGGCCGCCAGATTTCTATGTATTCGACGGTGTCTTCTGAATCCGCTTCCCCATTAGCCACGACCGCGGGCTCGACAGATGGCTTCGTCGGCTCGCCTTCACCCGGCTCCGCGGACAGCGGCTCGGTGCCTTCCGCTGCAGCTGCCGTTGTCAGCTCGGCGGGCTCTGATTGTTGCGATTCCGAAGCACAAACTTCATGATCCGGCGCCACCACCCCCGTTTCAACCTTGGCCGCATCCGCGCACCCAGCCGGTGCTCCAGCGGCAGGCGCCTCTATGGCGACCACTATGTCTTCACTGGAGGACACTCCGTCAACGGCCGCTTCCGGCTGCGGCGACAACTCTGCCGGGGTTCCTTCCGCGCCGATTTCCGAAGGCCTGTCATGTTGCTCGATGGCCGGATCGGTTTGCACCGCGTCGGCCGGCGCTAGCGGCTCTGCGGCTTCGGCCTTCGGAGCAGGCTTCCGCTCCAATCGGAAGCCCAGCGCCTTCAGCACATTACCAAGTTCCGCCGGCGAGCATCCCAGAATCGACATCATGTCCGGTGTGACCGTGAACCCACCATCACCCGTCGCCCCTTTGGGCGGCGCTTTATCGCTGGTGTCTTTTGAGCGCCAGGCAACAAGAGGCCGGATCAGGTCGGCCAGTCTCTCAAGAATGTCGAGCCGCACGGCCCTCGGACCGCACAAATGGAAACCGAACGCCCGGTAATACGCTTCCGGTGTCGCTGGATCCGCCGCGACAGACGTGAGCCCCGCCCGCGGCGGCTCAGGCAATGTACTCAGGCTTAGGCCGTTTCCTTCGGCATGCTTCAGCGCCCACAACGTGGCGCAAAGCTCGGCCGCCGCAGGCTTCAAAAGCATAGGCAGGTAGATATTAAAGGCTCCAAACCGCACGCCATACTTGCGCAACTGCGCACGTGACGGCTGATCCAGAGACTTAATCTCTTCAGCCACGTTCTCCCGCTTCAGAATGCCGAGATTTTCTTTTAGCCGAAACGCGATCCCTCGGGAAAGCCCAGTGACATCCTCGGCCGCCGACAGCTCTGTGAGCTGCTTCAGCCGCTCGTCCACGATCTCGGCGATCCACTTGTCGAGCCGCACCCGAATCTTCTCGGTATCCGGCTGAGACAAATGCTCATCGCAAAGCAATGTGACACTAGGCCGGAGAGGATCATCCCCCGCCGTCGTTGTCGCGATCTCCTCGTCCTTCCACAGAACCGAACCGTTACGCGCCAGCTTGAACGCGTCAGCCTTCGCCGCCGCCACGCGCCTCGCCCGCATCGACAGTTCACGCGTTAAGACCTGCGCGGCGGCATATCGGGCCGCCTTCCCATCAAGACTGTCGGAGTGTGTTTCTGGCGAGAAGCGAAAACCGACAAGCCGCCCGACGTAGTGATCCTCAACGCGCACCGAACCGTCATCCCCGATCTCGGCACTCAGCTCATCCTTGTCGCGCATGCCCTTCATCAACGCACTCGTACGCTTGTCGACGAACCGCTGCGACAGCCGCTCATGCATGGCATCCGACAAGGCATCTTCGATTTCGCGCGTCCGCGCCTGCCAGTGATCGGGATCCTTGAGCCAATCCTTCCGGTTCGACACGAAAGTCCAGGTCCTAATGTGCGCAATACGGTTTGCAAGCGTGTCGATGTCCCCGTCGGTCCGGTCACCGAAGGCCACCTGCTTAGCAAACCAATCCTCGGGGATCTTGCCTTCACCGCTCATCAGGAACTTGTAGAGCGTCCCGACCATCTCCGCATGAGAGGCACTTGAGATCTTTCGATAGTCCGGCACCTGGCAGATGTCCCACAGTTTGGTGACCGCGGCCTGCCCTTTCGCCATGTCAACGATTTCAGGATCGCGTGACAATGCTTCAAGCGCATCGACGTCATCGGCCGATCGCGCCCGTGTCAGACGCGGCATGTCAGGCACGGCCCGCAGGCTGTCGCGCAGGGCGTCGATCGACGCAAAAATGAGCTCTCTATTGCGCCATTGAAGCATCCGCACTGGATCGAACTTGTGCGTCTCGAGACGTTCAATGAGATCGGAATCAAATGGGTCAACCGCACCGGTAACGCCGAACGTCCCATCATTCATGTGCCGGCCGGCACGGCCAGCGATCTGACCAAGCTCACCAGGAATAAGGTTGCGATGGTTCTGTCCGTCGAACTTTCTGACCGCAGCGAATGCCACGTGATCGACATCCAGATTGAGCCCCATTCCGATCGCATCGGTGGCCACCAGGAAGTCGACTTCCCCGGACTGATAAAGCCCCACCTGCGCGTTGCGTGTCCGCGGGCTCAGCGCACCAAGAACAACCGCCGCACCACCGCGCTGTCGCCGGATGAGCTCCGCGATCGAGTAAACCTCATTGGCCGAAAACGCCACGACCGCCGTGCGGGTCGGCAATCGGGTAATCTTCTTCTGACCCGAATACGTCAGCCGCGACAGCCTCGGCCGCGAGATGAAGTTTGCCCCCGGGATCAAGTCCTGAACGACATCGCGGATCGTCTGCGCGCCAAGCAGGAAAGTTTCCTGCCGGCCGCGCGCATGCAGCAACCGGTCGGTGAACACATGTCCACGCTCAGGATCGGCGGCCAGCTGCACCTCGTCGATCGCCAGAAAGTCCACGTCGATTTCGCGTGGCATAGCCTCGACGGTGGACACCCAGAAACGCGCCTTCTCCGGCTTGATCTTCTCCTCGCCGGTGATAAGGGCGACCTTATCGAAACCAATCCGATTGCCAATCTTGTCGTAGACCTCGCGCGCCAAGAGGCGCAGCGGCAGACCGATCATTCCGGTCTCGTGACCCAGCATCCTCTCGATAGCCAGATGTGTCTTACCGGTATTGGTCGGCCCCAGAACCGCCGTGACGTGGCGAATACGGGTGTCGAGTGCACTACCCATGACGGGAGACCCTCCGGTCCGGAGCCGGCATAAATGCCCAGAAAGTTGGCATGAGGCTGCTTAGAATCCTTGAATTCAGCGACTTCTCGAAGCGTCATTGGGGAACGGCGCGTCCCCCGCGTCGCGTCAACACGTCACGCTCTTTGGCGTGTTCAAGGTCAAACACTTCGGCAAGTCAACGCCCGATTGCCCCAACGCGCCTATTAGTATCAAGCCCGTCGCACACTTTCCACTGTGTCGCAGTGCGGCTTCGAACGACGCAAACCCCTCATCGAACACCGCAGCCGCGAACAACATCGATATCAGCCAAATTTGGCCGCCAAACGATTTTTCCCCAGGCAAAAACGGCGGATCGCAGTTTGTGACCCGCCGTCCAAAATGGGCAATCTCGTCGGCAACGCCTGAGATGCCGGCTCAATGCACTCCGAGCAGTGCCAGGCGGCGCTTGTGGCGATCCATAAGATTGATCTTCTCCGCCAGAAGCACAATGCTCCCGTAGCTGGTCGGAATTCGTATCTCATGCGGAACGGCGAAGTTCGCGCCGGGAACGGGCAACATCGCAATTTCAAGCCCGTCGGACTGGACAAGCTGCTTGGTCGTCGATGTCATGCGATATCCGCCGAGCGGCTGGTACTGCACCGAACATACCACCATGGACTTGGCGAGCCCTGGTTGCCCGGGGACCTGCGGAGCCGCCCTCTGACCACGGTAACGCAACTTCAGATCAAAGCGCTGCTTGCCGTCGAAGATCGAAAGCTTCTGAGCACAGGGCCTCTTTCCCGAGCCAAGCGACAGCGCCATGACCGCGGAGAGCGGATCTATTGCACCGTGAAGGTGCTTGCGCTGCAACGGGATTTCGTCGGCGGCCACCGGAATCGGAGGAATCATCGATGCGGATTTGACGCCCTTGCGGTCGAAGCCCACCTTGATCGAGCCGCTGCGTCCCGTACCCTTGAAGCTCAACAGATATCCCGACGGCTTCGGCCCCTTTCGGCCGACCTTCCCGGATGTTCGAGAGATTCCCCGCCACTTGAAGGCGCCCAGCAGCGCCGACAACTCCGCATCACCGTCCAGCGAATAGCGCTTACCTTCGACCTTGGAGTCGAACTTGAAGCTGCCGATATTGAAGCCGTTGAACGATATAGCGTAAACAGCGTTGACCCTGGCGGGCAGCCGCGCTTGCCCGCTCAGTGCTGGGCAGTGGGAAAAACAAAGGGCCGCAATCGACAAAGCTGCGGGCCAGACCGTCACGCGCGCCGTCCGGCCAACACGAGAGGTCAAATTAGAACGAACGACGCGAGCGCACATGATACAAGATTCCATAACGCGTGACCTGACAAAGCCTGCTACTCAGACTTTGAGACAACTCTTGGGCGGCACTCACGCTAGCGCAGCTTGGTTAACAATCAGCTTAAAGACGTCTAGTTCCGGCACAACGGCCACGGAATGCGCCGGCCGATGGGCCAGGTTTCCAAGAGCCCGCCACCGGTCGTTCCTGGACGCACAGGACTTGACGGGCCCCGCTACCCTCCGCTAGATAACGCGCTCTGTCCGCTGGCCGTGCCGGCGGACTCATCGATTCAATTCATTACTGATCGGCATAACCGGCGCGCGCGTCTGCAAGCGGACCCAGCTGCGACAGGAGACTGAACCCATGACCAGGCAATGCGAGCTGACGGGCAAGCTCCCGCTCTCCGGGCAACTGCGCAGCCACGCCGAAAACAAGTCGAAGCGCAAGTTCCGCCCGAACCTGTGCAACGTGACACTCATCAGCGATACGCTCGCACGCAGCTTTCGTCTGCGCGTTTCCGCCCATGCTCTAAAAACGGTCGAGCATCGCGGCGGCCTTGACGCGTTCTTGATGAAGGCTCGCGACGCGGAGCTGTCGGAGCGCTGCCTGAAGATCAAGCGCGACATCAAAAACGCAAAGCTGGAAAGCGCCGAAAAGCAGGAAGCCTCCGCACCGGCCGCTTAACACGCTAATCAAGAACTGAAATCCACAATCAAATCACGCGCTAGGAACCTGCCCGGCGCGTTTTTTGTTTTCTGGCAGCGGGCGCCCAAAGACTACGGCGGCCCAAACCGCGAGCCAATGCCTTCTGCTGGTGACTTCGGTCCCACCTCAGCACAACTTCAGCTCTAATGAAGGCGTCGCCGCCGCCTCGGCCGCTTGCCTTGCGGCGGAACGTTCTCTTCGAACAGCTCCACAAGCTTGTCGGTCATCGCGCCGGCAAGCTCGGTGGGGTCCGTTATCCTCACCGCAGAACGGTAGTAGCGCGTGACATCGTGTTGGATGCCGATGGCGATCAGCTGCACCGGACTGTTGACCTCGATCTCTTCGATCACCTGACGCAGGTGGTTTTCCATGTATTGGCCGGCATTGGCTGTGGTCGTGGAATCATCGACCGGTTCGCCATCGGAGATCATCATCAAGATCCGGCGCTGTTCGGGCCGTGCCAACAGCCTGCGGTGCGCCCAGGCCAGCGCCTCCCCGTCGATATTCTCCTTTAAAATCCCTTCGCGCATCATTAGCGCCAGCGACTTCTTCGCCCGGCGCCACGGAGCATCAGCTGTCTTGTATATGATATGGCGCAGATCGTTGAGCCGCCCCGGATTCGCCGGCCGTCCCTCCTGCACCCATAGCTCCTTGGATTGGCCGCCCTTCCAGGCACGAGTCGTGAAACCGAGGATCTCAACCTTGACGCCACAACGTTCCAGCGTTCGCGCCAGAATGTCGGCGCAACAGGCAGCAACCAGGATCGGCCGCCCCCGCATCGACCCCGAGTTATCGATGACCAGGGTCACGACGGTATCGCGGAATTCGATATCGCATTCCTGTTTGAAACTGAGCGGAGCGGTCGGGTCGGTAACAACGCGCGTCAGTCGCGCCGAGTCGAGCGTGCCCTCCTCCATATCGAATTGCCAGGCTCGGTTCTGCTGCGCCAGCAACCGCCGCTGCAACCGGTTTGCAAGCCGCGCGACGACGCTCGAAAGACCCCGCAGTTCCTTGTCAAGAAAACCATGCAGCCGCTCCAGCTCCTCCGGCGTCGCCAGATCCTCCGCGGCGGCCTCCTCGTCGAACTTCCGCGAGAATACCTTGTAGCCAAACGATTCCGGGTCATCGAGAACCGAAGCGTTGGATCTCCATGGCTCGGTCGTCTCCACCGCCTCTTCGCCATCGACATCATCATCGTCGTCATCATCGGTCGGCGCTGGCTCGAGGCTGTCCTCAAACTCCCCGAGGTCCTGCTGCTCACCGGCATCCTGCGGCTCGTTCTCTTCAGACCTCGTCTCGGCGGACTCGTCGTCATCACCAGCTTCGCTCCCCCCTTCCGAAGCGTCGGGCTCTTCTTGCTCTTCTGAACTCTGCGTCTCCTGCGCACCCTGAATGAGATCCATCGCCCGCAGCATTTCCTGCATAAGGCGGCCAAAGCTTTCCTGATCCTCTACATGATCACCAAGCTGATCAAACAGGTGGCCCGCACGTTCCTCAACCCAGCTGCGCCAGGCTTGGATCATCCCCTTCGTGGTCTTGGGCGGCGCCGCGCCAGTCAGCTTCTGCCGGACCAGAAGCGCCAGTGCATCCGCCAGAGGCGCGTCGTCGCGCGATTTGACCACTGCGAACCGGCCATGAGCATAGCTTGCCTCGAGTTTAGCGGTGAGGTTGTTCGCCATTCCTGCCATGCGGCTGGCACCGACCGCCTCGATACGCGCCTGCTCCATGGCTTCGAACGCGTCCCGCGCCGGACCGTGAGAGGGCGCCAACCGTTGATGCACTTGTTTGTCGTGGCACGCCACCTGAAGCGCCAGTGAATCCGCAGAGCCTCGCAATACGGCGACTTCTCGTTTCGTCGGTGCCCTCGGCGGTTCCGGTAGATTGACCGTTTTGCCGATCAATAGGGCCTGCCCCGATTGATACTTAACCTCCACTTCGCCATCACCGGCGATGGTGCGAACACAAGCGGCAAGCGACCGCTTCAGCGGCTCGGTCGGGCCTTCCTTGCGCTTGTTTAAAGGACTCATGAGGATCTTGTCTCTAAGGGCTGCTTGGCAACCGCAGCAATTTCAGCCTCGCCAACAAGCAGCATCCGGCCTTCCGCCAACACATAGGCCTGTCCAGTCTCCCGGTCCCGAAGCTGCCCATTGAGCTCAACGACAATGCCTCTGAGCTTCTCGGAGAAATACCTGCCCGTAATGGTCCACTCGAGATCGGTGGAGGCGCCGGCCTTGACACCGCGCCGCAGGGTAAAACTGAACCCGAGCCCGACCGCCTCGCCGTTCTTCGAAAACTTGTCGGCCAATACCGAAACTAAAACACCAGTGGAATGGGCCGCGGAAGCAATGATCCCGCCAAAGCGGCTACGCTCAGCGAACTCGCCATCATGGTGCAGTGGGTTAGGATCGCCAGCCATGTCCGCATACGCGGCAATATTCTCCCGAGTAAATACGTAACCACGCGACATGACGCAGCCGACCGCGAACGGATCGGTAGCTGTCTTGCTGTCGCTCATCAGTGCCACGATGAGGTGACCTCCACTCAACCAAGCGCCACATTGGCCGAGCTTTCCGGCAGGTCCTCGCCAAAGCAACGCTGGTAGAGTTCAGCCACGATGGGGCGTTCCAGTTCATCGCACTTGTTGAGGAACGTCAGCCGGAACGCCAATCCGATATCACCAAATATCTCCGCGTTCTCCGCCCAGGTCATCACCGTACGAGGGCTCATCACGGTTGAAAGATCACCATTGATGAAGGCCTGCCGCGTAAGATCGGCGACCCGCACCATGTTGGAGACCGCCTCGCGCTTTTTCTCGGTCTTGGCGAACGATTTGACCTTGGATAACACTATCCCGACCTCGTCGTCATGAGGCAGGTAGTTCAGCGTGACAACAATCGACCAGCGATCCAGCTGCCCTTGGTTAAGCTGCTGCGTGCCATGGTAGAGGCCCGATGTATCCCCGAGCCCGATCGTGTTGGTCGTCGAGAACAGGCGAAACGCCTTGTGTGGCCGGATCACGCGTGATTGGTCGAGCAGCGTCAGTCGTCCCGAAACCTCGAGCACGCGCTGAATAACAAACATCACATCTGGTCGACCGGCGTCGTACTCATCAAACACCAGCGCCGTATTCGACTGCAAGGCGTAGGGCAGGATCCCCTCACGGAATTCCGTGACCTGCTTGCCGTCTTTCAAGACGATCGCGTCCTTGCCCACAAGGTCAATGCGCGAGACGTGGCTATCGAGGTTAACGCGCAAACAGGGCCAGTTCAGCCTCGCGGCGACCTGCTCGATATGCGTCGATTTGCCGGTACCGTGAAAGCCCTGCACCATCACGCGGCGGTTGTGCTTGAAGCCGGCCAGGATCGCCAGCGTCACATCCTCGTTGAACAAATAGTCTGGATCAACGTCGGGGACGTGTTCATCGGGTTGCGAGAAAGCAGGCACCTTAAGATCGCTGTCGATCCCGAACAACTGCCGCACCGAGACATCGATGTCCGGCATCCCAGCTTCCGAGCCCATGGGGTCATCCTTGGATTGAAACGTCATGCTTTTTAATTTTTGCTCTGATTCCATAAAGGCCGCGAACCGCCTGCCCAGCGACAAGCCGAAAATACCCGGAACGGTGTCCAGGTCCGATCCGATCAAATGCCCTGCGGATTGCTTAAGCTCAGGCGAGCCCGGCCTGCTTCAAGTAATTATAGGCATGTAGGATTTCGCGCAACTTGTCCTCGGACCGCCGATCTCCACCATTTGCGTCAGGATGATGCTCCTTGACCAGTGCCTTGTATCGCGTCTTGATGTCGTCTTTGTTGGCGTCCGGGCCAAGATGCAGCGTTTGCAGTGCCTTGCGCTCTAATGGCTTGAGCGTGCGTTTCTTCGTCCGCGCTTCCTCGCGCGCCTGCTTGGCGCGCCAGGCAAAGAACCCATGCGGATCACGTGCTTTTCGTACCGCATCGTCGGCCTTACCGCCTGCTTCGGCGCTTGTCTTGGCGCCATCATCACCATCACCGCCGAGCTTCCAAGTCGGCCGGTGGCCGGTGATCGACTCCTTCAAGAATTTCTCGACCTCGTTGTCCGACATGCCATCGAAATAATTGTAGGAGGCATTGTACTGACGGACATGATCGACGCAAAACCAATAGTATTCGCCGTCGCGGCCCCGTCCCATGGGAGCGCGATGCGATCCAGACTTCTCGCAACCCTTCCACTGGCAAGACAGCGTTTCGGAGGCCTTCTCGACCTTAGGCGCCACCTTAGCGGAACGGCCGCGTCTTCCGGCGACCCGGATCGAGTCGAAATATTTCGATTCGAGTTTCATGAGACGAAGTATGATCTCTCCCATCCAACTGCACAAGCCAGCAAGCGCCGGCCTGTACCAGAAGGTTGCGGGCGCGACATAGCTATGCCCAAAGTAGGGCGCAACCAAAATCTGCACTTGCCTAATGTCCACGCCGCCATTGGCCGCCTCCAACGAGAGGACCAGCCTAAGGAGACCAAATCTTGAGCATCGAACAACAAATGCGGGAAAAACTGATCGTCGCACTTGAGCCAACGCGTCTTGACATCATCAACGAAAGCGAACAGCACGCCGGGCACCGCAGCTCTCCCGGCACCGGCGAAAGCCATTTCCGACTTCTGATCGTGTCTCCCGCCTTCGAGGGCAAATCCCGGGTCGAGCGGCACCGGGCGGTCAACGAAATCCTATCCGAAGAGCTCAAGGGCCGCATTCATGCTCTAGCGCTCAAAACCTACGCTCCGGGCGAAAAGACTCAGTGACCGGCGTCCAGCCGCGCACCTAGAACCGCTCAACTGCTTTGTTCGCCAGCACTTCTTGCCGCTTCCGCAGGCACGGGCTTGACCCGCAATGCCGCGATCTTGTTGCGGTTCTTGCGCAGGATCTCGAACCTATACCCGTAGAACGTAAACACCTGCCCAGGCTCTGGAATGGTTTGCGCTTCATGAATGACAAGACCAGCCACGGTCGTGGCCTCTTCATCAGGCAGTTCCCAATCCATTTGCCGATTTAGATCGCGGATTGGCACCGATCCATCAACATTGACCGTTCCGTCGGCTTGCGGGCGGATCGCCATGTCATGAGCATCGTGCTCATCGACGATCTGCCCGACGATTTCCTCCAGGATGTCTTCGAGCGTGATGAGCCCCTGCACCTCACCGTATTCGTCGACAACCAGCGCCATCTGCGTCTTCCGCTTCAAGAACTGATCGAGCTGCTCCTTGAGGCTCGTTGTGTCGGGGATAAACCATGGCTCGTTGCTGAACTTCGCAAGGTCCAGTTTGTTGACGTCCCAGTTGACTTCGGCAAGCTGAGCCAGAAGATCCTTCGTGTGCAGCACGCCAATGATGTTTTCTGGCTCATCCTTCCATATAGGCAGCCTCGAGTGCTTTGACTTCACCGCCTCATCAACAATCTCAGCGGGCGGCTCGTCGGCATCAATGGTCTCCATCTTCGTACGATGGATCATGATATCGGCCACCTGCAGATCACCCAGATCAAGAACGCCGCCGAGCATGTGAGCATCGTGACGTGCGACCGTTCCCTCCTTCGTTTGCAACTCGATATGGCCACGGATTTCCCTGTGGGCCGACAGAATGTTGGCCTCATCGTCACGGGTCGTCGGCGTCAGCGCTAAAATCCCCTTCACGATCGCTTCGACCAACACTGTCGCCGGCCGCAGAACCACAATCAAAACGCTCATGATCGGAGCGACCGCTAAAGACACCCTGTCGGCGAACGCCAACGCATAGGTTTTCGGCAGTACCTCCGCGAAGATCACAACCAAAAGGGTCATCCCGATCGTCGCGTAAGCAACCCCAACTTCTCCAAACAGACCGATCAACATGCTTGTCGTCAGTGCCGAAGCCAGAATATTGACGAGGTTGTTGCCAAGCAGAACCGTACCGATGAGCCGCTCTGGTGCCGCCAGCATCCGGTTCACAGTTACCGCCTGCCGGTCGCCCTCCTCGGCCATCGCGTGCATGCGCGCCCGCGACGCGGCCGTTAGAGCGGTTTCCGAGCCGGAAAAGAACGCCGACAACCCGAGCAGCAAGACAACGCCGCCGAGGGTCAGGAAGAATTCGATGGGCATTTCAAGTCATCCACTTGAGCGTTCAAGCTATGGCAACAAGACGCGTTGTGACCGTCATTGCTCCGCGCCGAAGTCAATCTCACCTCGGATCGCTTTGACGGCAAGATCAGCAAAGCTGTGTAGGCTGTCCTCGGGGCCGTTCTGGAAACGTTTTAGCACCTTGTTGAACGGAAACGCGCCAAAGTCCTTCTCGGCTTGGTGAACATAGGCCCGCGAAAGGTCTTCGCCAGCCTCCTCATCCAAGCACCAGCGCGCCCCGGGGGGGGGGGGGGGCCGCAGGATAACTTCGCCGACATACGCGCCAAAACAGAACAGCAACCGGTCACCCTGCGCCTCGAACAAGCTGCCTTCCTTAGCGACCCCATCAACAACGCGCTGATCGAACTACTCATCGACCGCCTTAAGGCCCTCGATCGAATAATCCAGCCATAGCCCGAGATTGGGCGCGATCTCGACAAGCAGCGCCGCCTGATTCTTGAGGACCTCAACGTCATCACACTTCATCACTCCGGCCCTCGCGGCACATCTCATCGAGCAAACCGCGCACCTGCTCCATATCAACGTCTTGGGTCAGGAACGCCTTCCCGATGCCGCGCACTAAAACGAAGGTCATGCGGCCCTGCCACACCTTCTTGTCTTGGCCCATGAGCCTGACAAGCTCGTCGGCTTCAAGCGCCGGGCCGGGGATATCGAGTATACGGGTTGGCAGGCCTGCCGCGGTCAGATGCTCCGCAACACGCCGCGCCGTGCCCTCTTCGCAAAGGCCAAGCCGCTCTGAAAGCTCGAATGCCAGGACCATGCCGATCGATACGCCTTCGCCATGCAGCAGTCGGTCCGAGTACCCGGTAGCAGCTTCCAGCGCGTGTCCGAACGTGTGCCCGAGATTGAGCAGACTGCGCAGGCCAGCCTCTTTTTCATCGGCGATGACGATACCGGCCTTGGCCCGAACGCTGATCTCCACGGCCCGCATTAGTACGTCGCCGTCATTCGCGAGAACACCACTCCAGTTTGCTTCCAGCCAGTCAAAGAATTCAGCGTCACCAAGTAGGCCGTACTTGGCGACTTCCGCGTAACCTGCCCGCATCTCTCGCTCTGGCAGGGTCTTGAGAACATCGCAATCAGCGATGACCAGGCTGGGCTGATGGAAAGTGCCGATCAGGTTTTTCCCTTGCGGCGTGTTGATGCCCGTCTTGCCGCCAACAGAAGAGTCGACTTGCGCCAACAGTGAAGTCGGGATCTGAACAAGGCGCACACCGCGCCGCAGGATGGACGACGCAAATCCCGTCAGGTCACCGATCACCCCGCCACCGAATGCGACCACCATGTCCCCGCGCTCAAGCCCCATTTCGAGCAACCCTTCGCTGAGGCGTTCCAACTCACCAAAACACTTGGTAGCCTCGCCCGGGCGCAAAACGATCGAGCCCTTCAACCGGCACTCCGCGCGCAACGATGCCTCGAGCGTCTTGAGGTGATACTTGGCAACATTCTCATCGCTGACGACACCGCATTTGCCGTCCCCGAGCCGCTGCGCAATCAACCGCGCGGCATCGTTCAACAGCCCCGCGCCGATTAGGATCTCATATTCACGGCCCGGCAAATCGATGTTCACACAGCGCTGTGCACCGGCCTGTGCGAGGTTGGAGTAAACAATACTGGGCATGGCGGTTCCGGTTTTTTAAACAACGTCATTGTGGCTGTCGCGACGGGCACGCAGTCTTCCCGCGGACCGTCACGTCGTGTCAATCGTTCCGCGGCCGCAGACTTTTCAGTTTCTCCACAATCTCAGAAACGATCTGCTCATGCGGGACATCCCGGCTCTCAGCCACGATATCGGCCTTGGCATAAGTCGGGTAGCGCTCCTCCATGAGCTTGGCCATCACCGCAGAAGGCTTGCCAGTTTTCAACAGCGGTCGGTTGTCGCGGCGTGACACCCGCCGCATCAGCACTGGAAGTTCAGCCCTAAGCCACACGGAAACGCCGTTTTCGGCGACTCGTGCCCGAGTCTCGGCATCCATGAAGGCACCACCACCGGTCGCCAGAACCTGCGGCCCGCCCGCTAACAGGCGCGCAATCACTTTGCGCTCACCCTCACGGAATTCGGCCTCCCCATGATCTTCAAAGATCTCGCTGATCGACTTGCCCGCCGCCTTTTCAATCTCATCATCGGCATCGACGAAGGGCAGCTTCAGGCATGCCGCCAGCCGGCGCCCGATCGCGGACTTGCCGCACCCCATCAGTCCAACCAGAACGATCGAGTTCGTTCCAAGCATCTCCAGCATCGCGGCAACCTCCTCGCGGCTCGGCCCCTTGACGCGTCGGCTAAAACCAAAACGGATCATGTAATGCTCTGGAATTGATAGAATCGCATCTCTACTTCATAACATCATAGACGGGATGGTTAAGTTCGCGGAACTTCTCTCATATCGGGTCCGTTCGGTAACCCTGAAACCGGCCCAAATGCCAAGTCTAGAAAGTTGCACATCCATCAAAGTGTGAAACAGACGGAACGCACAAAGAAGGTACGCGCTGCGTAATGTTGCTCAGATCGTGAAGAACACAGGGCTCGCGCAGAAAACCGCTAGTAGGCAAGTTTCAGTAAAAAAGAGCCGATTTTGCTGTCGTTTACGCCGGAACGGGCGGTATTCGGAATCACGAAAAGAGCCTTCGCGACCGCTGTTCGGCAGGGCGTAGCCACACTGAAGCCAACTTGTATTGCCACCACGTCATGTGAGGAGCCAGAAAACCCAAGATGCCAAGTCTCTTTCGTTTTCTCTTCATCGCCGGGGTGTTGTCAGGGATCGTCTTCGCCGGTCTCTATTTTCTCGCGACCGAATTCGAGCCGGATCAGCGCGAGGTCTCCCAGCGGATCGAGGATCTTCAGGTGGAGCGCCTCGAGGAATGATGCAACGCCAGACCTCGCGGTTTCTGCAAAAGAAACGCGAACGTTACCAAGGTGCTGGTCCGTTTCGAGCCGGCGTCAGCGTAGCGTTGGCGGGCATAATGCTTGCCATGGCGCCTGCGGCCACGGCGCAGGAGGACTGGCCCGATAGCGCCTGGGACGAGCCTGCCGCACCCAACAAATCAAAGCCCCCGGAACAAACCACGGCGCAGCCTCTAAGACCGATGACCGAGGCGCCACGTTTCGGTGTGGGCCCCCGAAGCGGCAATCCGAACGCATCGCCCAGTTTTTTTGCTCCTGGAACCGAAGGCTCCTCGCGGTCATTCGCGACACCACCGTCGGTTGATCGGGCCGACTTGAGCCCACTCGACCCTGTCGGCGCACCCGACAGCCGCTTCGGCCGCACCGAAACAGCACCCCCATTCGGCCCGCGCTCGAACAACTTCAGCACACCGCCGGCTCAGATCGCCCCGTTCGCCAACAGGATGGACCCCAATACTGCAGTCCGCCTCTTGGACGACCTTGAAGCGCCAAAGTCTCACACGTTGAGGCGCCTCCAGTCCAAAGTCTTGAATTCTATCGATACCGCTGACAGCGGCGTGGCCGCGTCAAAGCTCGATGCGCTTTACCGCCTGGGGTTCTTGCGCGAAGCCGCCGATTTTAGAATCCCGGCAACTTACAACCGGGATGGTCCAGATTGGGCCCGGCTCGCCCTCATCCGCTCGCGCGCTAAAATCGCACTGACCGGCTCCAAGGAGGCATGTAGTGACGCCCGCGACATCATCGCCCAGGCGAATGCGCTCCCGACCCAGGATAAGCACGCAGCGATTTTGATGTCAGGCTACTGTGCCGCCCTTTCCGGCAATAGTGCCGCCGCATCCCTTGCCGCCGATGTCGCCCGTGAACAAGCAGGCTTCGATCCCGCTGGGCTTGCCGCCCTTGAATCCGCGTCGCAGAGCTCCCGGGTGCGCATCTCAGCGACGACCAAGCTTTCACCACTCAGCTATCGCTTACTGCAAAAGGCCGGCGCCGGACCCGAGCAGCTCATCTCCGCCACTGCGGATATTCCATTGCTCGCAGCAATGTCACAGGACAGCAACCTACCCGCAGCGGCCCGTATTGAAGTCACCGAAAGGGCGACCAACGCAGCCATCTCCCCGGTCGCAACCCTGGCGTCCGCCTACCTGGGCGCGACCGGCGGTTCCGACATCGAACAGATGCGCTCCGGCCGCGAAGCGAACACCGACAGCCCGTCACAGCGCCGCGCCAACATGTACCTTGCCGCCATCCACCAGCAGACGCCGCTTCGCAAGGTTCGCCTGGTCCGCGCATTCCTCGACGCAAGCCGCAAAACCAGCAATTATCAAACAGCTCTCGAACTTATGGCCGCACCGGTTGAAAGCTTGCGGCCGGTCCCGGAAATCGGGTGGTTTGCTGAGACGGCGATCGAAATTCTGCTCATTTCCGGCCGCCACCGGCAGGCCCGCGACTGGCTAAAGCTCGCCGAAGGAAGCGACCCACGCGGCCCGCAGGCGCTGGCTCACTGGGCCGCTCTTATCGACATCGCTGACTGGAAAGCCCGCTCAAACAGGGGCAGAAGCCTGCAATCGCTGGAGCGCATGGCATTGCGCGGCGACTTCCGCCCCGCTGAACTCCACCGCCTCGCGACCGTGCTTGATGCGCTCGACTACCATGTCCCGATTCCGCTGTGGGAAGTCGCAAGCCGTACGCCGCAGCCCTCAACCGGCCACCTGCCAGCAACAGGTCTGCTCTCCGATCTGCAGAAGGCAACAAGCGCTCGCGATGCGACGCGCGCCATCCTGCTCGTCCTCCACGCGATCGGCAAAGATGGTCCAAGTGGCGCACACATGATTGCGCTCGGCGATTCCATCAGGTCACTGAAGCGTCTCGGAATGGAGAAGGAGGCCCGCCTTCTGGGCCTTGAAGCGCTGTTCCCCGAGTGGCCCCGTGCTCCCAGGGGCTGACCGGGCGAAACCAAACATCGTTCCTGTTGTGCTGCGTCTTCGGCAATCTCACAGGGCCCAGCATGTCAGACCCCGGTACTGTCAGAACAAACAGCCATGTGATCGAGCTCTTCCTCGATATGCTCGCCGCCGAGCGCGGCGCCGCCGAGAACACGCTGGCCGCCTACCGTCGTGATCTTGAGCATGCCGGCCACATCTTCAGCCGCGACGGTATTACCCTCGTCAGCGCCCACCCCGACATAATCGCACGCTATCTGGCATCTCTTGCCGAGGAAGGTCTGGCGCCTGCTTCTCGCGCACGCAAACTCTCCGCACTTCGCCAGCTCTACCGCTTCCTGATCGCCGAAAGCATCGTCTCCGAGGATCCGACCCATGGCTTCTCCGGCCCCAAGAAGGCGCGGACGCTGCCCAAGACGCTCTCCATAGCCGAAGTCGACCGGCTCATCGAAACCGCCCGCCATCGCGCCGGTCTCACTCATGGTGCAGAGCGCTATCGCGCCGTCAGGCTCTACTGCCTTCTGGAGGTCCTTTACGCGACGGGGCTTCGCGTCACCGAGCTGGTCTCGCTACCCCGCGATGTCCTAACGGGCGACGATCGAATTCTGACGGTCAAAGGCAAGGGTGGTCGCGAACGCATGGTACCGTTGTCTTCCAACGCACGCGCAGCGTTGCAGGGCTATTTGCAGCTTGGCACCACGGCCGGAGAGAGCCTAAGCCCCACCGTCGCCACACGATGGCTCTTTCCCTCCAAGAGCGCGCAGGGGCACCTCACCCGCCAACGTTTCGGGCAGGACCTGAAGGAACTCGCCGAAGATGCCGGACTCGAGCCGGAGCGCGTCAGCCCCCACGTGCTGCGCCACGCTTTCGCCAGCCACTTGCTCGACCGCGGTGCCGACCTGCGCGCTGTCCAACAGCTGCTGGGCCACGCCGACATCTCAACCACCGAGATTTACACGCATGTCCTGCAGGAACGTCTGAAGAAACTCGTCGAGCAACATCACCCACTCGCGGCGCCCAAGAAATCGGCAAAGTGATACAAAGCCGTTTCGAGCCCGAGTACTTCGTGCCAGCAGCCCGCAAGGCCGCGATCCGCCCCTCAACCCTCTAACCAGGATGCTTTTCGTTCGGATCGGTGCCCGTTTCAGGGTGCGTCTTGTCGAGCGTGTCGCGCAGACCTTTTGGCAAGTACCGCTCGAAACTCTCCAATATGTCGCTGGCCGGCCGGTGGCCTCCGCGCCACTGCTTGAACCACCCCCTCAAAGCAGGGCTCACCATTAACAGTAACGCCGCTCCAACAAGGAACAACGGCACGCCCAAAGGCGTTGGCAGTGGCAAAAGCACTGCTCCTAAGGCTATCGAGGTCCAACCCGCAAACAGCAGAAGAAGAGTCCGCATCCGCTCCCACTCAACCAGAAAATGCAAATCTCAATTGGCTTTGCTCTCTTGAACATTATTCTACCAGAAGAATGTCGGCTTATTTAAGAAACGACGCCCTACTTTTGAAGAAACACTACGGTTCAGCTGTTATCCGCCCAGATTTGTTAAGAGGCTGCTATTGGCCTACCAACGTTCACTGCGCCGGCACGTCCCCTTGACTTGGAGCCGCCCGCTCGCTCTAACGGCCTGAAACCCATTCAATTCAGGCATAAACCCTCAGGGCCTGCTCATATGGCGAACACCGACGAGATTCCCGACGAACGCACCACTCAGCTGCGCACCTACCTCGACTTTGAAAAACCGATTGCCGAACTCGAGAGCAAGGTCAACGAACTGCGTGCTCTGATCGACGAGGACACCGAAAAGACCCTCTCCGATGAGATCAAGAAGCTGGAGGAAAAGGCCCGCTCCGCACTGTCGGAGACCTATTCCAAGCTGACTCCATGGCAGAAAACTCAGGTCGCCCGCCATCCCGAACGGCCCCACTGCCTCGACTATATTAAGAGGCTTTTCAAGGACTTCACGCCGCTGGCCGGCGATCGCTATTTCGCCGATGACGAAGCCATTGTCGGCGGCCCTGCAACCTTCCGTGGACGCCCTGTAATGATCATCGGCCACGAGAAGGGCTCTGATACGGAGAGCCGCCTGAAGCACAACTTCGGCATGGCGATGCCCGAGGGCTACCGCAAAGCTGTGCGGCTTATGGAGATGGCCGACCGGTTCTCGCTGCCGGTAATTACGCTGGTCGACACGGCTGGCGCTTATCCGGGCATTGACGCTGAAGAGCGCGGCCAAGCCGAGGCCATCGCCCGCTCGACCGATTGCTGCTTGAGCCTGGGCGTACCGATCGTCTCGGTTGTCATCGGCGAGGGAGGCTCCGGCGGCGCTGTCGCAATTGCCACCGCCAACCGCATTTTGATGCTCGAGCACGCGATTTACTCGGTGATCTCACCTGAAGGCGCGGCGTCGATTATCTGGCGCGATTCCGAAAAGAAGGAAGAAGCCGCCACCGCCATGAAGATAACCGCCCAGGATCTAGAAGAGCTTGGTGTGATCGATGGCATCGTCTCCGAGCCAATTGGCGGTGCCCACCGTGACCCCAAGAGCGCCATCGATGCGCTCGGTACGGCGATCGCCCTGGCACTGGCTGAGTTCGAAAAACTGCCACCAGAGCGGATCCGCCTCCACCGCCAGGACCGCTTCATGCAGATGGGCCGTAGCCTTTAACGCGGCAATTCCACCGGTAATTCCCCAGGTGCGGCCTTGGGGAACGACCGCTGACAATGGCCGCCCCCTGATGTATACATGAGCTGCGTGGCGATCTTGCACCATCCTTTTTAGGCATTTGTTTCAAAGTGTTGGAGCAAATCATCTGGCCGCGCTTGCCGCGACACCGCCGCATTTGCCTGACAGCATCGACTCATCGATAACGACCATGTGACGGGGTATCGCAATCCGATTCGGTTGTGTTAACCTCGCGTTAACGACGTCGGTTCGAGAATGATTGGCGATCGTAAGGGGCACTACGTTATGAGTTTGGTCCAACTGGGAAATTGGGGCCTATCAGGCTTGCGTGCGGTCGCGCTCGCTGTCGCTTCAGCAGTATTGCTGGCGGCATGTGCTGGCGCGCCACAACTTTCTCCTGCAGAACAGCCATTGTCTAAAGAAGCCATGATGCTTCTTGGCCGCAAGGGCATGGATACGGGCGCCCCAATCTTCATTCGTATCTTCAAGGAAGAATCCGAACTCGAAGTTTGGAAGGCGCGCGACGACGGTCGCTTCTATCACTACAAGACCTATCCGATCTGTAACTGGTCCGGCGACCTCGGCCCCAAGCAGAAGCAAGGCGACAAGCAGGCGCCTGAAGGCTTCTATTCGGTGTCCAAACGCCAGATGAATCCGAATTCTAGCTTCCACGTCGCCTTCAACCTTGGCTACCCGAACGCCTACGACAAAGCCCACAGCCGGACTGGCAACTTCTTGATGGTGCACGGTAAATGCCGCTCTGCCGGCTGCTACGCCATGACCGATGCCCTGATGGAGGAAATCTATGCCCTGGCCAGGGAAGCTTTCCGCGGCGGACAGGAGCGCTTTGAGGTCCATGCCTTCCCGTTCCGCATGACCGATGCCAACCTGAAGCGGCACAGCAAGCACAAATGGTATCGCTTCTGGCGCACGTTGAAGGGCGGCTACGACCATTTCGAAGCCCACCGCATTCCACCCAATGTGGCGGTTTGCGAACGCCGTTACATTGTCAACGTTGCATGGCCTACCAGCCAGGGTATCAATCCGCAGGGCCGCTGCCCGTACTTCCGCCGTCCCCGGCTAGAACCATTCGTGCCTCAGCCTTTTGAAGAGCAAATCGCCTTCAAAAAGATCAAGGCAGCAGGCCCGAAAATGCGGACCGTTGCGCGCAATGGCGGCCCGATGCTCGTCCCATACGGCCTTGGCATGGCGCCGAGCAAAACCAACCAATCCACAGCGTCCACGGGACCTCTAAGCGCCCTGGGTTTCTGAGCTAACCGCAACAACAAAGCCGCTGCCCGCCATCGCGTTCCGCCCCAAACCTGACGACTTCTCGGGTTCCAATGGCCGTGCCGGAAAGAGATTCGGAGCGCGGGAGACAAGATGGCAGACCGGGACTGGAAATCCTCCGTCGGCGGCTTCTTCAAGACCCTCTACCTTTTGACTGCCGCGCTCATCCTGGTTGGCGCCGCCGCCGTCCTCGAATCGCGTCTGGACAGCCTCCTGGGTAAGCGCGTCGGCGGCTTCTTTTCGGATAATGACAATCGCACTCTCGCCTTCCAGCGCATGTGGCGGCTCGCCTACTGGAGCATGATTTGGCCACTGCCGGGGACCCCAACGGGCAACCTCGATGCACGGCTTGAGAAAGCCGGCCTCAAACGCGGCGCTCCCGTATTCATCCGCATCTTCAAGCGCGAGTTTCTTCTGGAGGTCTGGCTCAAGGGGGAAGACAACTTTGAGCTCTTCGCCAGCTATCCGATCTGCCGTTTTTCCGGCCGGCTGGGCCCCAAGCTCAAACAGGGCGACCGCCAGTCTCCCGAAGGCATCTACACGGTGAGTTCGAAGCAGCTCAATCCGGGCAGCCGCTGGCACCGCTCCTTCAACCTCGGCTTCCCCAACATCTATGACCGCAGCTACAACCGCACCGGCAGCTACCTCATGGTACATGGCGGCTGCTCCTCAATCGGCTGCTATGCAATGACCAACGACGGTGTCGACGAGATCTGGAAGATCATCACGGCATCCTTGAAAGGCGGCCAGAAGCGCTTCCAGGTCCAGGCTTTCCCCTTCCGCATGACCGAAGCCAATCTACGTGAGAAAGCCGACCACAAGTGGCAGCCGTTCTGGAGACAGCTGAAGGTTGCACACGACCTGTTCGAAGAAACGCGGATTCCGCCTCACGTGGACGTCTGCGGCCAACGCTATGTCGCTAAACCAGGGGCGGTTGGCGGCACTGGAACGCGCCGCCTGGCCCACAGTTGCGCGAACCAGAATTCCGTTGCAACCAACTAGCGCCGGGAACAAATTTTGAATTCCGAGACAGCGCGCAAAGAGTTGTATCGGCCGCACCTCGTGAACGATCTCAGAATCTGTACCTTCACGCCCTTTTAAACATAATCGCCGCCACTTTGGTTTCGTGGGCGGTCTGATCTGCTAGTGTATGCACGTTTGGCGGGATGACAGCCGCGAGTCTCGCGATACATCGGCCGCACCCATTCGGCTTCGCACAAGGCGCTTGCGTCACCACAGTCCTTATCGGCAAAGCGGGTACAGAGTATTGTATATCAAGGCCAAAACGCATGCGGCCATGAAGCGTATGATGCAAAGACGCGCCGCGACCCCACCCCGTCGCACACTGGCCGCGCTCGCCCCTATCCTTTTTTCGGCATGCCACCTGCCAACCTCGGTAGAAGCGGTCACCATAGAACTGAAAGACGCCGCCCCCGACCGCATCGAACGTCAGCGGCAGGTTGCGCGCGGTGTCCCGCTAGAGGGCACACCCGAGATCACCGCCCTGGACGCCCGCCTCTCCAAGCTTGAACTGAAACGCGGCGCGCCGGTCATGCTGCGCATTTTCAAGGAAGAATCGCAGCTCGAACTCTGGATGATGAAGGGCGATCGCTACATCAAGTTCGCCGCCTACCCGATCTGCCATTGGTCGGGCTCGCTCGGGCCCAAGCTTGCTGAAGGCGACAAGCAAAGCCCTGAGGGCTTCTACACCATCACGAGGCGGCAACTGCATTACTCCGGACGCTGGCCTCGCTCGCTCAACATCGGTTTCCCCAATGCCTTCGACCGCTCCCTGCTGCGCACCGGTTCCTACATCTTGATCCACGGCGGCTGCTCTTCGGTTGGCTGCTATGCCATGACGAACCCCGTCATCTCGGAGGTCTTCGGCCTTGTAAGGAAAGCGCTGCAGGAGGGCCAGGACCACATCCCCGTGCATGTCTTCCCATTCCGGATGACGGAGGAAAACCTCAACAAGCACGAGCAGTCCGACTGGATTGGCTTTTGGAGAAATCTGAGAGCCGGATACGATTCCTTTGAGCGCACCAGGAGACCGCCCCGTATAAGCGTTTGCAGGGGCGCTTATCAGGTGAGCGACGCCGGCCCCGGGGAGGTGGGGCAGTCAACGCGCCCTTTAAACGTGTGCGGGGAAACCGCACAAATTCTAGAAGCCGAACAGCTATTACAGAAAATTGTGAGCCGCCCCTCCCGGTGGCAAACTCTCTCCGACGCCGAAAAGAAGCTGTTGGCACTGCTGACAACGCCACCGGACGAAATCCTTCGACTCCGCAAGGAAGCCGCAGCGCGCGCCTCTAGTTACGTCACGGTCAGCAAGAAGGGCCGTGGCGTCCGCCGCAAGCCGCGCGTTACCGTCACGTGTGATCTCAGGCGCGTCAGCTGCCGCCGATTCCTCGCCCTGAAAAGAAAGCGCATTATCAATCGCCACGCCAAGAAGCGGCGAAGTGAAAATCGCCGCCGGCGCGCCTCGAAACGCCGTTAGACCCGTCAAATCTTGCAGACGCTTAGCCCCCGGTGGAGCGGCTAGATCGGCCCCTGCACAAACGTGCTCTCCGCCCAGGCACGCGACTTTGCATTACGATCAGTAACGTAGCGGTCACCAATTGCCAGCACGTCCATGCCCGTTCTCAGATAGCACGACACGGCCTCGCTGGGCCGCGCGACGATCGGCTCCTGGCGGTTGAAACTTGTATTCAACAGAACCGGAACTCCCGTCAGCCTGCCAAACGCGGCGATAAGATCGTAATAGCGCCGGTTCGTCGCGCGGGACACGGTTTGGATACGCCCCGTTCCGTCGACATGGACAGCCGCGGGAAGCCTGGTTTGCTTGTTCAATTGAACCCTGGGAGCAAGCGTCATGAACGGGTCGGGCTGCGATATATCGAAGAACTCGGCCGCGTGCTCCTCCAGAACAGCGGGTGCGAAGGGCCGAAACGCCTCTCGATGCTTGATCTTCGCGTTGAGAATATCGCGCATTTCGGGATTGCGCGGATCGGCGAGGATCGAACGGTTGCCAAGAGCCCGCGGCCCCATCTCGAAGCGCCCTTGGAACCAGCCGACAATCCTTCCATCAGCCAAATCCCGCGAGACTCGTTCAATGAGCTCACTCTCCTCGAGGACTTCCGACGCCAAGCCAGCATCATTCAGCGCCTCAGCGATCTGCTCGTCGGAGTACTCAAGACCATAGTAGGCGTGCGTCAGCTCGAAACCTCGCGGCTCTCCAAGCGTCTGATGCCAATGCCAAAGTGTACTACCGAGCGGAGCTCCAGTATCTGAGGCACAAGGCGGCACCCAGACCCGCTTCACGTCCGTGTTTTCCAGGATCTTCGCGTTCACGACGCAATTCAGCGCCACACCACCCGCCAGTACCAGATTATCGCAAGGCTGCTGCGCCATCATGGCCCGCACGATGTGCAAGACGACATCCTCGCTAACCGCTTGCAGCGCATAGGCGATGGCAAGATGGCGGTCCTGCAACAGGCTTCCAGGCTTACGCGGGGGGCCGAAAACGTTGTAGAACTTTGTAGTCAGCGGCTTCAGCTCGCCGTACTTGCCGTAGTTGAAATAGGACATGTCCACCGCATAGCGGCCATCGTCCAACAGCTGGACCACGTTTCGAAAGCGGTCCACGTAGCTGTCGTCGCCACAAGCCGCCAACGCCATGACTTTGCCTTCGTCCGAAAACCCTTTGAAGCCCAGATATTTCGTGACGAACGTATAAATCAGTCCGAGCGAGTCCAAAATGCCCTCGGACCAGCACCGCTCAAGATGGTTGCCATGCCCCGAATAAATGCTTGTTGAAGCATCATCCCCGAACCCGTCCATGACGAGGACATTGGCCTCTTCGAAGGGCGAGACAAAAAAGGCTGCAGCATGCGCATCATGGTGTCCGACCGGCACGATCTCCGGCAGATCGAATTGACCATCGATGATACGCTGCAGTCTTCGGGACAGCACGGCGTTAAGGCGAACAATCTCATTGCGCTGCGGCGAGTGGGAGTTTTCACGCAGCAGGTTGAGGCTGTAAGGCAGACCGGACAGCAGCACGCGCCCGAAGTGAGCACGCAGCTTGTTTTGGTCCCAAGGCGTCGTGATCACATCGATATCGCGAAGCCCGGCCGCGCGAGGTCCGAACGTCTCGATCACGCAGTGCCGGGGAAAGGCTTTAGTACGCTTCTCGCGATTGAGCCTTTCCTCTTCGAGGACCAGCGTAGGTTTGCCATCCTCGAGAATTGCCAGTCCACTATCATGCGTCGCTGAAACAAGCCCAAGTATACGCAAACGCCGGTGTACCTCCCGTCAGGCTCCAAGCGCCAATATCCGTCGGCTCGTCATGAAGCCCCAAGAATAACTCGGCATTCTAGAGCCGAAAAAAAACAAACTTCAGCCCAAGTTTCAGCCGTGGCTGCCGTGGCAATGCTTATACTTCCTCCCCGAACCGCAGGGACACGCGGCATTGCGTGACACCTTACCCCAGGTCGCAGGATCGTTTGGATCAACCTGTGCGGCCTGCTTTCGGGTTTGCAGCGGCGACCGGCGCAGTTCCCGGCCATCATCGTAGCGAGTTTCCCCGTCGACAGTGGCATCCACGAACTCAAACTCATCAAGTCCGGTGGTTGCGTCAATATGATGGGCTTCCATCGGTGGCAGTTCAGCCGGTTGCAGGAACTCTTCCTCCTCGTCCGGCGCCAACTCTATGTGCATCAACTGTCCGGTGACCATTTCTCTCAGCCGAGCCAGCAGCGCTTCAAACAGAACAAACGCTTCAGTCTTGTACTCGTTGAGCGGGTCGCGCTGGCCGTAAGCGCGGAATCCGATCACCTGACGCAAATGCTCCAGCATCACAAGATGCTCACGCCAGAGGTGATCGAGCGTCTGAAGCAGGACCATCTTTTCAATCTGGCGGAATAGCTCCGGCCCGATTTCGACTGCCTTCTTCGCCGCCGTCTCATCGGTCGCCTTGATCAGACGCTCCTCGATCTCTTCGTCTGCGATGCCCTCTTCTTCGGCCCAGCCGTCGACAGGCAGTTCCAGCCCAAAGATCTGTTGCATGGCTTCCGCCAGCCCGGCCGTATCCCATTGCTCCGCATAGGCTTTTTCGGGGATGTGCTTGCTAACCAGTTCAGCAACTACCTGATGGCGCAAGTCTTCGACCGTCTCCGAGACGTCGTCGCTGCCCATGATATCAAGACGTTGTTCGAAGATAACCTTACGCTGATCGTTCATCACGTCGTCGTACTTGAGGACGTATTTACGCGCATCGTAGTTGCGTGCTTCGACCTTCTTCTGAGCCATCTCCAACGACTTGTTCATCCAGCGGTGCGTAATCGCCTCGCCTTCCTGCATACCAAGCTTCTTGAGGATGCCTTCCATCTTGTCGGAGCCGAAAATGCGCATCAGATCATCATCGAGCGCCAGATAAAACTTCGAACGGCCCGGATCACCCTGGCGGCCTGAGCGACCGCGAAGCTGGTTATCGATACGCCGGCTTTCGTGCCGCTCCGTCGCGACAACATAAAGGCCGCCTGCCTCCAAAGCCCGCCGCTTTTTCTCAGCAACATCGGCCTCGATATCGGCCTTCTGCTTGGCGATTGCGTCTTCCGTCACCTCGCGGCCGGCCCGCTCTTCTTCTTCGACCCAGTCACGCAAAAGGAATTCCGCATTGCCACCAAGCTGAATATCGGTACCGCGGCCGGCCATGTTAGTGGCGATCGTGACGGCGCTGGGCACACCGGCCTGGGCGATGATGTGGGCTTCCTGTTCGTGATATCGCGCGTTCAAAACCTTGTGCGGAATGAGCGATTCGCCCGTCTTAGCGGTACGCGCAAGATCGACAAGGTGCTGCCCAACGTCTTCGAGATGGGCACGGTACTCAGCTTCTTTCTCGGACTTCAACGTTTCCGCCTGCGCCAGAAGCTTCTTACCCAGCTCTTGAACGTACTTCTTGTCTTTCAGGAGTTCCGACAGGTACTCCGACTTTTCGATGGATGCCGTGCCCACCAGAACCGGCTGCCCGCGGCGTACAGCGTCCGAAAGCTCCATGATGATCGCCCGGTACTTCTCGTCCTGGCTCCGGTAGACCTCATCGTCTTCGTCGGCGCGCGCAATCGGCACGTTGGTCGGAATCTCGATAACATCTAGACCGTAGATGTCCATGAACTCCGCCGCCTCGGTCGCCGCCGTCCCCGTCATCCCGGCGAGTTTGTCGTAGAGCCGGAAATAGTTCTGGAACGTGATGGAGGCGAGCGTCTGGTTCTCGGGCTGGATATCCGCGCCTTCCTTGGCTTCCAGCGCTTGGTGCAGCCCCTCCGAGTAGCGCCGGCCTGGCATCATTCGGCCAGTGAACTCATCAATGATAACAACATCGCCGCCCTTGACGATGTAGTCCTTGTCGCGCTGGAAAAGCTTATGCGCGCGTAAAGCCTGGTTGACGTGGTGCACGACAGAGACGTTCTCGACGTCATACAGCGTCGCGCCCTTCAGCAGACCCGCCTCGTCCAGCAGCGCCTCTATGAACTCGTTGCCCTCGTCGCTGAGCGCCACTTGCCGCTGCTTTTCATCAATCTCGTAATGTTCGGGCTTCAGTTTCGGAATGAACTTGTCAGCCGCAACGTAGAGGTCCGCCTTGTCCTCGACCGGCCCGGAAATAATGAGCGGCGTTCGCGCTTCGTCGACCAGGATCGAGTCGACCTCGTCCACGATGGCGTAGGCATGCCCGCGCTGCACCATCTCCTCGGCGCTCATCTTCATGTTGTCGCGAAGGTAGTCGAAGCCGAGCTCGTTGTTGGTCGCGTACGTCACATCGCAGGCATACTGCGCCTTACGTTGTTCATCATCGAGGTCGTGAACTATGCAGCCAACCGTCAATCCGAGGAACTTGTAGACCTGCCCCATCCATTCCGCGTCACGGCTGGCCAGGTAGTCGTTGACCGTCACCACGTGCACACCACGCTGTGTCAGCGCGTTAAGGTAGACCGGCAGCGTCGCCACAAGGGTCTTGCCTTCACCAGTCTTCATCTCGGCGATATCGCCGTTATTCAGCACCATGCCGCCAATCAGCTGCACATCGAAGTGGCGCTGGCCGAGGGTTCGCTTCGCCGCTTCGCGCACCGTCGCAAAGGCCGGCACCAGCAGGTCATTGAGTTTGGCGCCCTCCTGCAATTGCTGGCGGAACATCTGCGTGCGACTTCGAAGTTCCTCATCACTCAGAGCTTCGAGCTCTTCTTCAAGCGCATTGATGGCCTCCACCCTGGGGCGAAACTTGCGCACCAAGCGTTCGTTGGAGGAACCGAAAATCTTAGTAGCGATCGTGCCGAGAGAAAGCATCAATGTCCTCGTGATGCGTGAAACAGGCCCCGTGGAACCATCAATCGAGCTTGTCTAACCGGTTGGCCCATATTCGCTGCCATCCCTGGCGCAGCGTCCGATGTCTTTTGGACATTCTCCCAGATCAATATGACCCTCGATGGGAACGGGTAGAGAACGCAGGACGCGACTCAAACCGCCGCGTTGCCTCACGGCACTGCAGCTTCACAGCAATAAGGAACGCTGGTGAGGCTTGTCAACGCGTCCCAACGTCAGCCACCCGCCAGATCGCCCCGCCGCCTGTCCAAATCTTCACTTGGCAGGTCGCTGCCGCTCTGGTCTAACCGCGAATGTATTGGCCGCCCAACGCCATTTGCAGCAGCATATGGCGCCAAACAGCGCAGTCCGAATGTCAGTCTAAACGCAACCGAGTCGAGACCTATGAGCACTAAATCGAGCCCGATCGCCGCCCTCGCATTGACCGCAGCCATAGGGCTGAGCGCAATTGCGCCAGCCATCGCGCAGGATTCTGAAAACACGATTATCGCTAAGGTGAACGGTCATGAGATCACCGAGCGCGATGTCAATTTGGCCGAGGCGGAGATCGGTTCAGATCTCGGCAACCTGGCGGCAGACACCCGCCGCCGGGTGCTCGTCGAATACGTGATCGAGACCCAGCTCATGGCCGATGCCCTCGACAAGGAAAAAGCCAAGACACCCAACCTCGACCGCAATCTGGCCTACTTCAAGCGTCGCGCCAAACGTGAGACTTTCTTTGAGAACAAGGTGAAATCCTCCGTCAGCGAGGCGGCCGCAAAAACATTCTTCGACGACCGCGTCAAAGGCATGAAGCCGGAAGAAGAGGTGAAAGCCCGCCACATTCTGGTCGGAACCGAGGAAGAGGCCCGCGACATCAAGGAAAAGCTCAATCGCGGCGGCGAATTCGCCGAACTGGCCAAGGAGCACTCAAAGGACCCCGGCACCAAGGCTAACGGTGGTCTGCTCGGCTTTTTCTCCCGCGGCCAGATGGTCCCGCAATTTGAAGAAGCCGCCTTTGCGATCGAACCCAATGAGGTCTCCGATCCTGTCCAAAGCCGGTTCGGCTGGCACCTGATCCTGGTCGAGGAGAAGCGCAAGAAGCCGCTTCCCAAGTTCGATGAGGTCAAGGATCGCATTCTCAATGGAATGATCCACCAAAAGGCCCAGGCGGTCGCCAAACAGCTTCGTGATGGCGCGAAGATCGAATACCTTGACGCCGGCATCCAAAAACAGGTCGAGGAAGAACAGAAGAAGGCCGCTGTTCAGCAGCAGCAGTTCATCGAACAGCTCAAGAAGATGCAGGATGCTCAAAAGGGTGCTAAGCCCGCCGGCGCCGAAAAAGCCGCGAAAGACAAGAAGTAGAGCTTAGCAACGAACGGAAGATGGGCATGAATGGACCCGTCTCACCTTTTGCGCCTGAAACATCGCCCGTCATGCCGGAAATACCCGGCGTACGCCTGGCGACAGTCGAGGCGGGAATCAAATACCACGGTCGGCACGATCTGTTGCTCGCCGTCTTTGAACCAGGCACCGTGGCTGCGGGTGTACTGACACAGTCAAAGACCCGCTCGGCTGCCGTCGACTGGTGCGCCGAACAGCTCAAACATGGCCGCGCTCGGGCGCTCGTGGTCAATTCCGGCAACGCCAACGCATTTACCGGCAAGCGCGGCGCGGATGCCGTGAGGATTACCGCTGAAGCCGCCGCACAGGCCGTCGGTTGTCAGCCCGAGGAAGTCTACATCGCCTCAACCGGCGTCATCGGCGAACCGCTCGAAACCGGCAAATTCGCGCACCTCTTGGAAGAACTCGCGAAAGGCGCCAGGAGCTCGGCCTGGCTGGACGCCGCCGAAGCCATCATGACGACTGACACCTATCCAAAGTTCGCCGCCCATTCGGCGCACACGCTGCCCATCGCCGGCATCGCCAAAGGCTCCGGCATGATTGCACCTGATATGGCAACGATGCTCGGCTTTCACTTCACAGACGCCCAAATAGACCGCGCGCTGCTTCAACAGGCGGTGCTCTCAATTGCGCAAGACACCTACAATCGCATCACCGTCGATAGCGACACCTCAACAAGCGATACCGTCCTTGTCTTTGCGACCGGCAAAGCACCGGACCGCGGGATTGCACGTATCAATTCCGCCGAAGCGCCTGAGTTTGCTGACTTTGCAACCACTCTAGCTGACAACATGCGCGAATTGGCCCAGCAGATCGTCAAGGACGGAGAAGGACTGACGAAGTTCGTCACGGTTGCTGTATCGGGCGCCGAAACCGACCAGGCGGCCCGGCGCATCGCATTCGCGATCGCGAACTCGCCATTGGTCAAAACCGCAATCGCCGGAGAAGACCCAAACTGGGGGCGGGTCATTATGGCCATCGGAAAATCTGGTGAGGCCGTTGATCGCGACAGTGTTGCAATCCACTTCGGTGAGCACCTTCTCGCCCAGCAGGGCGAGCGCGACCCGAACTACGATGAAGCCGCGGCGGCCGCCTACATGAAATCCCCCGAGATTGAAATCTGCGTCGATGTTGGTGTCGGCACGGGCCAGGATCACGTATGGACCTGCGACCTCACTCACCGCTACATTTCGATCAACGCGGACTATCGCAGCTAGCCCCACCACTTCTGGCCGACATTTAACCCAAGGCAATTTGATGGAAACCTCGTTCTGGCTCGAACGCTGGCAAAACAGTGACATTGGCTTTCACAGGGAAGCCTATCACCCTGCACTGCAAGCCCATTGGTCAAAGCTTGACGTTGAGCCACCTGCGAGTGTCTTCGTGCCGTTGTGCGGCAAAAGCCTCGATATGGAATGGCTCGCACGCAAAGGACACCAGGTCATCGGCGTTGAACTAAGTGAAGTGGCGGTTGATGCGTTCATGGACAGCCAGAATTTGACACCGGCTGAAGAAGCGCACGGCGAGTTCATTATCAAATCCGCCGGCCCATATGAGATTTGGTGCGGTGATATTTTTGCCTTGCCTGAGGAACGCCTGGCCTCGGTCTCGGCCGTCTACGACCGAGCTAGCCTGGTCGCATTGCCACCTCCAATGCAGACCCGGTATGCACAATGGCTGAAGAAGAAGCTGCCGGATACACCGGCGCTGATCGTTTCGCTCGGCTACGATCAGACGGAAATTAACGGTCCGCCGTTTTCCCTTCCCGAGGCCCGTGTAAGTGAGCTTTTCAACGATCACTACGACCTTCGGATCCTGTCCAGCAATGAAGTCATCGAAGACAATGCGGCATTGAAGAATCGTGGAGTGACGAAGCTTCGCGAAACCGTCTACCTGGCGCGGAGAACTTCATGAGCCATCAAGCGACGCAGGCTTCCAAAACCGCCGCCGAGTCACCAAAGGCCTTGCCCATCACCTTGGTTGCAGCCGCCGCGCTAGTTGATACCGACGGCCGCGTCCTGATCTGCAAGCGTCCCGAGGGAAGATCGCTTGCTGGCCTCTGGGAGTTCCCCGGCGGCAAAGTCGAACCAGGTGAGTCCCCGGAAGCTGCTCTGGTGCGCGAGCTCAGCGAGGAACTTGGCATTACCGTTTGCGAGACCTGTTTGAGCCCCTTCACGTTCGCCAGTCACAGCTACGAGCACTTTCACTTGCTGATGCCGCTGTTCCTGTGCCGGAAGTGGGAGGGAGAGGTGAAACCTAGCGAGCACCCGGAGATCGCCTGGGTACGCGCCAGCCACCTCAGCCGTTATCCGATGCCGCCAGCGGACGCGCCAATGATTCCGTTCCTAAGAGATTTGCTAGGTTGAAGATAGACTTAGCTGATCTGAGCTGGCTAATCAGCCTACGGTTGCAAAAGGGCTGGAGGCGGAAGCATCGCGTGAACAGCTCAATCCAATTGCACACAATGCTTCCGCTTACACCTATGGTTAGCTGATATAATAATCGGCTACACCATCAGGAGTTTACGCTGAATGCAGACGGCCCAACATTCTTTAGGTGATGAGATAAAGCAAGCTCGGCCCGCAAATTACGAGCACGCTCGGTCTCAATGGGTCGCCCGCCTGCACAAACCGGAGCTGCACTCAGCGTCTGCTTAATGTATAGCAAAACAGAATGGAAAAGGCTTCACCCATTTGGGCTAGAGCCCGAGACTCTTAGTCGTTGGTAAACGGTTTTCTTGTCTCAAAATGGCAAAAAAGGGGTGTTTTTAGTTGCATCTAGACCACACGTGGTAGTTGTGGATCCAGTATCACAGGATCATCAGCGACCCTGATTCTTTCCAAGGACCTTCGCCATGCTGATTGTTGCACTACCCGGCTTCAACGGTTTGGGCTGGCTCTCATCCGGCACCCAGGCCGTCAGTGTAAGCACTTCAAACGTAGCAGGCACGCGACCGTCGGCCGTTGCAAACAGTTCCTGATAGATTTCACAAGCCCTCATCAGGAGACTGCGGGTCACTGGCACGCGCCGCCTCGCCGACAACACATTGGAGGCCCCCATAGCGCGAAGTTCCTCCATGAGGGCCATTGGCGTCTTGTAAGTCACGGTGAGAAATTCCGAATCCACGACCGGTAACGCGAATTGGGCCCTCTGGGAAAGCCCGCCAAGGGCCCGCACATCGATGAACGGCGCAACACGGGGCGAGGCACCGCCGGTAATCTCCTCTTCCGCGAGGAACCAGGCGTGACGCATTTCTCTCAAGGTTTCGCCGCCCAACAACGCGGCGACCAAGAGACCATCAGGTTTCAACGCCCGCCGAACCTGTACGAGCGTGCCCGGAAGATCGTTGACGAATTGCAGCGAAAGCCCTGAAACAACCAAATCAAGACCACCATGCCCGAACGATGGGGCTTCTTCATCGCACAGGACACAAGGGCCATCACAATGCGCCAACAGCCCATCGCAATGGTCCGCGTCGACCACCAATCCGACATTCGTCAGCTTGCGAAGAGATCGGCTCAGCACACCAGTATGCGCGCCAAGATTGAGAACCTTCGAGAAGCCGCGGCGAACGATCTGTACGCGTTCACAAATGTCCCCGGTTACACGCCGTAACAAAAAGTCATGGCGGTCTGCCCCTATCGCAACCCGATTTCGGCGCTGCCGCAGGAGTTCTCGATCAAATGGTTTTGCCGGGTCCGCGCTCATTCGTGGGATCGTCCGTGAAGATGCGATAGGCAAAGAGCCTAACAAATAATGCGAGCAAGGTCGCAGCATGTTGCGCAAACGGGCGTCCGCACCTGAAACGAACGTGCCCGGACAGACTTCGGGCCAATCGCTTCTAAACCTCGTCTCATCAGGCCGCCATCTTGGCTCAGGAGATTTCAGGCCGATCCGGTCTCCCAATTAGAGCCCGGTGCCTCAGTCACACCCGTCGGACACAACGGCAGGTCGGTCTGACGGCGGAGCAGCGCCGCCTCAACGTCCGTGGCGCCTTTCGCGTCCCCACTCGACAGCTGCCCCAAATCTGCGGCAGCCGTGTATTGCTGATAGACGACGTTATTACCACGAGCGCCACCAACGTGGATATTCTTGCGGTGGCGCTGGTATCCGAACATCTGCGCGTGACAACATAGCCCGGCGAAAAAGGCCATTAGCAATAACGGCCGGGCATCGCGCAGCAGCGGGCAACGACGCTTTTGCGAACTGTGAACAGAGCCCATCTAATAGCTGAATTAACCAGGGAGAGCCATGAGCAAGACCGAACCTACCGGCCATAAAAACACTCCCGCCGTCACCATCTACACGACAATACTCTGCCCCTTTTGCCACCGGGCCAAACATCTTTTGAGGCGCAAGGGTATCGGCTATCGGAAGATCGACGTCACCATGCGGCCCAACGAACGTGCGGCAATGCTTGAAAGGGCCGGTGGACGCCACACCGTGCCTCAAATTTTCATCGGGCCGCATCACGTTGGCGGCTGCGACGAACTGTTCGAGCTCGAAACCCTCGGCCGGCTTGACGAGCTTCTCGGCGGCGCGGTTTAGTCAATAATGATAATGGAAATAGAGCTGGGCAGATAATGACGTCTCGACCAAAACAACAAACGCTCGGCGCTGCACTCGTGCAACTTTGCTCCGGCCGCAACCCGACAAAGAACATCTCCACCGCAAGCGAACTCATTCGCCGTGCGGCCGCCGATGGTGCGGAATACGTTCTAACCCCCGAGGTCACGAACGTCATGGAAATCGAACGCGAAGCGTTGTTTGCGGCGGCCGAACCCGAAAGTGAAAACCAAGCACTTGCGGATCTGCAGGAACTCGCCGATGAATTATCGATATGGCTTCACGTCGGCTCTCTCGCCGTCCGCCACTCCGCCGACAAACTCGTGAACCGCTCCTTTCTCCTCACACCTGATGGAAGCATCGCGGCCCGTTACGACAAGATTCATATGTTTGATGTCTCTCTGGCCAACGGGGAGGTGTATTCGGAAAGCCGCAATTACGTCGCCGGCCGGCGGGCGGTCGTTGCCGAAACGCCCTGGGGCGGTCTCGGCATGACCATCTGCTATGATCTTCGTTTCCCCTACTTGTTCAGGGCTCTGGCTCTCGCCGGCGCTAAAATGATCGCGGTACCGGCAGCCTTCACGCGACCGACCGGTCAGGCCCACTGGCATGCCCTACTGCGCGCCCGCGCCATAGAAACGCAATGCTACATATTCGCCGCCGCCCAGGGGGGACTACACGAACACGGGCGCAAGACTTACGGACACAGCCTCATCGTGTCGCCTTGGGGAGAGGTTCTGGCGGAAACCGACGTCGGGCCGAGCATCATTGCCGCGGACATCGACCTTGCCCTCGTTGACGAAGTGCGCGTCCGAGTCCCCTCACTTCGCGCCAACGAAGAATTCACTCTTGTCAGGGAAACTATGGCGGATGCTTCTGGAGCAAGGGAATGATCAAGTACACCCTTCGCTGCGCCAACGAACACGAATTCGAAGCCTGGTTCAACAGCAGCGCCGCCTTTGAAGAACAAAGACACGCCGAACTTCTTCGCTGCCCGATTTGCGAAACAAGCCAGATCGACAAAGCGTTGATGGCTCCAAGCGTCGTCACTCACAAGGGCCGCGCGCGGCCGCAACCGCCCGCGAAAGCTGCCGATTTGCCTTTGCCGGCTGAATCTTCTCCTGCCCCCGACGCCGCCGGTTCAGACTCGTACGCCCCGGTTTCATCGGACCCTCAGCACGGCAAGATCGTCGAACTGATGCGCAAACTGCGCCAGCATGTGGAGGCGACGACCGACGACGTCGGCAAGCGTTTCGCCGAGGAAGCGCGTAAGATTCACTTTGAAGAAACCGAGTCTCGCGGTATTCGCGGCGAAGCAACCGCTCAGGAGATTCAGGACCTGCGAGAAGAAGGCGTCGCCGTCGCCCCCTTGCCCCGCCTGCCTGATGATCACAATTAATGACCAAGCCGTAACTCAAAGCCGCACCTGAAAGCCCCACTGGCCGTCGCTGGGCCGATATGCTAGGCGGCAGGGTAATTTCTTGAATACCTGAACGGACGAGCGGACGTGCCCGACCGAGACCCGGCCGCGGAAACATGCGCGCGCCGCTTAAACAGGAGCCCCCGACGGGGGCCGCAGCACCCGGAACACCGATGAACCTTCGCAACGTCGCAATCATCGCACACGTCGACCATGGCAAGACCACTCTCGTCGACGAGCTCTTAAAACAGTCAGGCGCCTTCCGCGACAATCAACGGATCGCCGAGCGCGCCATGGATTCCAACGACATCGAGCGTGAGCGCGGCATCACCATCCTCGCCAAGTGCACCAGCCTGGTTTGGAAGGACACGCGCATCAATATCGTCGACACGCCCGGTCACGCCGACTTCGGCGGCGAGGTCGAGCGCATTCTCAACATGGTCGACGGCTGCATTGTCCTCGTCGACGCATCCGAAGGCCCGCTACCGCAGACGAAGTTCGTCGTCACCAAGGCGCTGAAGCAGGGATTGCGCCCGATCGTTGTGATCAACAAGATCGATCGTCCCGACGAACGCCACAACGACGTCCTGAATGAAATCTTCGACCTCTTCGCCAACTGCGGCGCGGACGACGATCAACTCGATTTCCCCGTCCTCTACGGGTCCGGGCGCAACGGCTGGATGGCAACCGACCCTTCAGGCCCGCAGGACGACCTCACTCCGATGTACGACCTGATCCTCGAGCATGTTCCAGCTCCTACAGTTCATCCTGGCGACTTCCGCATGCTCGCGACGACATTGGAAGCCGACCCATTTCTAGGCCGCATCCTGACCGGACGCATCTCCTCTGGAGCCGTCAAGCCAAACATGACGGTCAAGGCACTGAGCCGCGATGGCAAACTGATCGAGAGTTTTCGCATCTCCAAGGTCCTGGCGTTTCGAGGCCTGGAACGCAAGGCCGTCGATTTGGCGGAAGCGGGCGATATCGTCGCCATCGCTGGAATGAGCGAAGCTACCGTCGCCGACACCATCTGCGACCCATCGGTAGTCACGGCGATCCCAGCCCAGCCGATCGATCCACCGACCCTGTCGATGACCTTCCGCATCAACGACGGACCATTCTCCGGCCTGGAAGGCGACAAGGTCCAAAGCCGGGTCATCCGCGACCGTCTGATGCGCGAAATCGAGCGCAACATCGCCATCCGCGTTGAAGAGTCCGAAGATAAGGAAGCCTTCATCGTCTCCGGCCGCGGCGAACTTCAGCTTGCCATCCTCATTGAGAACATGCGCCGCGAAGGCTTCGAGCTGACCGTTTCGCGGCCGCGCGTCGTTTTCAAGAACGATGAAGAGACCGGCCAGCGCCTGGAGCCGATCGAAGAAGTTATCGTCGACGTCGACGATGAGCACACCGGTGTTATCGTGAAAAAGCTGTCCGAACGCCGAGGCGACATGATTGAGATGAAGCCATCTGGCGGCGGCCGGACAAGGCTCGTGTTCCACGTCCCGACTCGTGGCCTGCTGGGCTATCAATCCGAACTCCTCTCGGACACCCGCGGCACTGCTGTCATGAACCGCCTCTTTCACGCCTACGCGCCCCACAAGGGCGAAATCCCTGGCCGCCGGACTGGCGTTTTGATATCCAACTGCTCCGGCGATGCAACGGCATATTCGCTGTTCTATCTCCAGGATCGCGGTCCCGCGATGATCGGCCCACAAACCAAGGTCTACGAAGGCATGATCATCGGACAGCACACGCGCGAGAACGACTTGATCGTCAACGTAGTCGAAGCCAAGAAATTGACCAATATCCGCTCATCGGGCAAGGACGAAGCCTTGACCTTGTCGCCACCCATAAAGCTGTCGCTTGAAGCCTCGCTGAGCTACATCGCCGACGATGAACTCGTCGAGATCACGCCGGAGAACATTCGGCTGCGAAAGCGTTGGCTCGATCCCAACGAGCGCAAGAAGCAGGAACGCAAGCGCGAGGCTGAAAGCAAAGTGGCCTGACGAGTTCTGGCCTTAGCGCTTCTTAATCTCATATCCGAGCGCAAGCACGGCCCTCAGCGTTTCCATCGCCGTTCCCCGGTCGAGATCCTTGTCCTTTTCCGAAAGCTCACCGTAAGGCACGAGGTTGGGGTGCAGTTTGGCTGCATCGTCGCGCTGCGGACCATAGCGCCAGCTGTCCTGGAGGCGCATTTGCGCCCAGTTTTCGTGAGCGTTCTCCGCCAGCTTCTCGGTCAGCTCCGAAAGTTCAGACCCAAGTTCCACGTTACGGGTATCGATTGGCCGCGGTTTGTATTCGGCCATAAGCATTCCTTCCTGATGCGGTTGTCTCTGAAGAGGGCCCAACAAGACCCCGTTGATGTGCCAGGAGCAAGACCACAGCGCACCCGGATCATATCTCCGGGAATTCACGAGAGGCTCTTGTTGACATCCGGTCACCGGCTTTGACACTCCCCGCGAACACCAATACTCGGTTTTCATGATGGACTTAGCCACCCCCTGGCCGCAGGGCCTCACCGCTACGGATGAATACCAGGCCGCCCTCGATTTCATCGAGAACGACGACGGCCATCTGTTCGTCACCGGCCGGGCCGGCACCGGCAAATCGACGCTGTTGCGCGCCATGCGCGACATGCTCCCCCACGAGATGGTCATTCTTGCACCGACCGGTCTAGCGGCCGTCAACATCGGCGGTCAGACAATCCATTCCTTCTTTGGCCTGCCGCCACGTCTGATCCGACCCGAAGATATCAAGCGAAGCCGCAATGGCCGCGTTATGCGCCGCTTGCAATTCATCATCATCGACGAAGTCTCCATGGTCCGCTCTGATCTGATGTGGGCCATCGACCAGTCCCTGCGCCTCAATCGCGGCCGCGCCCGCGAGCCTTTCGGTGGCTGCCGGCTGGTTCTGTTTGGCGATCTCCATCAGCTTCCACCCGTGGTCCAGGAAGCCGAAGTCGCCGAGCATCTGGAATCCACTCATGGCGGCCCCTTCTTCTTTTCTGTTTCCTCGCTCGGTGAGGGCCCGGGCACCGCTCTGATCGAACTCAATCAGGTATTCCGCCAGTCCGATGAAGACCTGATCAGCGTCCTCAACCACATTCGCGACGGCGACGCCGATGAATCCGACCTTGAGCAGCTCAATCAGCGTGTTTCGCCAATCAGGACGCTCAGCGAAGGCGATCCGTACGTCATCCTGACTCCGACAAATGCCGCCGCCCAGCGCATCAACTTCGCCTACCTCGAGGCTCTGGAAACAGAACCGCGCGCCTACCAGGCCAACCTCACTGGCGAATTCAACCAAAGCGCCCAGCCCACCGACACGACGTTGGTCCTCAAGACCGGGGCCAAGGTCATCATGCTGCGCAACGACCCTGATCGGCGCTGGGTCAACGGCACTATCGCCCGCGTATCACGGCTCACCGAAGACCGGGTTTGGATCGAAATATCCGGCCGCGAGTACGAAATCGAGCCGGTGGCCTGGGAGCAGCGCCGCTATGCTTATGACAAATCAACCGAAAAGGTCGTCGAGACGATCGCTGGTACGTTCACGCAGTTTCCACTGCGTCTGGCCTGGGCGTTGACCATACACAAATCACAAGGCCTGACCCTCGATCGGGCATACATCGACCTCGGCCGCGGGACTTTTGCTCACGGTCAGGCCTATGTCGCTTTGTCGCGGTGCCGGTCCCTGGAAGGGCTTGCGCTGGCCCGGCCCCTTCGGCCGCATGACATCCTGTTTGATCGCTCTGCGCTCCAGTACCGCGACCTCTTCCACTCCATCAATTGACCTGCAAACCTCTGACTCCAAACGCAATTTTCCGCGTTTGCGAACCAAATATCCGCGCCGCCTTGCTGCGTCGCAACGTACGCTGAAACACCCGTCAGTACAGGTCTATAGGCTGTACACAAAACCCCTCAAAGTCCCTTTTCTACAAAGGTCTAGCGGTCCGGCATGCAGATCTTTGTTGCGCTGCACAATTAATCGCACTATATTGCCAATCATCGGAACCGCAGTACCCCTTACTTGTTCCTGCACTTCACTGGGCCCGCTGCAAACCGAACCCAACAAATCGCATCGCCATTCGCGAGAACCACGCCAACAGACCCGATGAAGGAGCAACCTCAAATGAACGAACAGTTCTCCCGCCAGGCTCAAGACATGTTCGCAGCCGCCAAAGAAGCCCGTATCCCGGAAAACCTCCAGGCATTCGCCGAAGAGGGCGTCAACAAGTCCCGCGAAGCTTTCACCAAGCTGAACGTCGTCGCTCAGGACAGCGCCAAGGCCGTCGAAGAAGTTTTCCTCGCTGCCCAGGCTGGCGCCAAGGCAATCGGCGACAAGATGGTGCACAACACCACCGTCAACGCCCAGGCCGTCTTTGACGCTGCAGAATCGATCGCCCGCGCCAAGACGCTTCCTGAAGCTGCCCGCCTCCAGGCAAACTTCTTCCAGCAGCAGTTTGCTGTTGCCGGCGCCCAGACCAAAGAGCTCTTTGAGCTTTCTTCGAAGGTTGCTCGCCAGACGTTTGAAACCATGAGCACGGCTTCGGCTAAGAACTTCGAGCAGTTCAAGAACTAACGTCGCATCACTTCGCTTCCGGCACCTGCCCGCTGGAAGCCGCAAATGGCGCGGGCCTCAAAGCCCGCGCCGTTTGCTTTTTTGGAACGGCAACACGCATCTTCCTGCGGATTTGGCGGGCACGCGAATAGCGTCCCCGGCTTTCTGGCCTCTCAGTTGGCGACCTGCTAGGCTGACTTCATGCTGGACGCAAATCGCCACGTCTCAGTCCGCCCCGCGACCGTCTCCGACGCCGCCGCGCTGGCCGAAATTTTTCAATCGTCCTGGCGCCAGGCCTACACCGGCGTCATCCCCTATGATCAGCTTGCCAAGACACTGGCGCACCGCGGCGAACGCTGGTGGTCGCGGACCATGTACCGCGGCGGCGCCTATCTTATCCTTGAGGTCATCGGAGAACCGGCCGGCTACGCGAGCTTCGGTCGCGCCCGCTACCCCGGACCTCAGGAAGGTGAGATCTACGAACTCTACCTTGCGCCGCTCTATCAGGGTCTCGGCTTCGGCGAACACCTTTTTGAAGCCTGCCGCTCCGCCCTCGACCAACGTGGCCTCAAAGGCCTGATGGTTTGGGTATTGAGAGAGAATCTTGCCGCCCGCGAATTCTATTGCCACCGCGGCGGCGGCGCCAAACTTCGCCGTATTGATTTGTCCCTGGGCGCCCCGCTGGAGAAGCTCGGCTACGTATGGGATTGAATCGCCACTAGGCTCTGCTCGCCGTTCGCAACCACGCAGCCTAAGGGCCAAGCCAAACGACGCGCCTCCCACCAAAAGCCCATCCCCATCTGCTGGTGTCCCGGTGCTGCACGGCGTATGAAGGATTGACGACGCCAACAGTAGCACTTTATTCCGTGCGCCCCCAAAACGACGGTCACGCGGCAGACTTTCCGCGACCGGTCGCCCGCCGAGCCCAGGAGTACCAACATGCGCATCGACGCCATCCCCATCGGTCAGAACCCGCCACAAGACATCAACGTCATCATAGAGGTCCCAGTTGGCGGCGAACCGATCAAATACGAGATGGACAAGGATGCCGGCACCCTGTTCGTCGACCGCTTCCTGTACACGCCGATGCGCTACCCGGGCAATTACGGCTTCGTCCCGCACACGCTTTCTGCTGACGGTGACCCTGTCGATGTCCTGGTCTGCAACACGCGGACGATATTCCCGGGCGCGGTCATCAATTGCAGGCCGGTCGGCGTTCTCGTCATGGAGGATGATGGCGGCGGAGACGAAAAGATCATCGCCGTGCCGACATCAAAGTTGACCAAGCGCTATGACAAGATCCAGAACTATACCGATCTTCCGGACATCTCGATGAGCCAAATCGAGCATTTCTTCAATCACTACAAAGACTTGGAGCCGGACAAGTGGGTCAAGATCGGGCACTGGGGCAACGCCGAGGAAGCCCGTCAGCGCATTGTTGAGGGGGTCGAACGCGCGAAAACCGCTTGATCGCCCTAAAAAATCAAACCGGAGGCACGGCAAGCAGAGCATGGCTGATTTAAAAATAGCGGTCATGGGGGCCTCGGGACGAATGGGCCGGGCTCTCGTTCGCGCCATCCATGAGACTTCTGGCGCGGCACTTTCCGGCGGCACCGAGCAAGCCGGCTCGCCCGCACTGGGCGCTGATCTGGGAACGCTGGCGGGCCTCGACCCGCTGGGCCTCGCTGTCAGCTCACAGACAGAGGAAGTCATCGCCGCTTCCGATGCCATTGTGGACTTCACAGCCCCTCAGGCCACCACCCGGTTCGCCAGATTGGCCGCTGAGCATGGTGTTATCCACATCGTCGGCACCACCGGCTTTTCGGCCGAAGACGAAGCGGCTATCTGCGAAGCGGCGAAACGAACCCGCATCGTCAAGGCCGGAAACATGAGCCTGGGGGTCAACCTTCTAACCGCCCTTGCCGCCAAGGTCGCCGCCGCCCTTGATGAGGATTTCGACATTGAGATCGTCGAAATGCATCATCGCCACAAAGTTGATGCCCCCTCCGGCACTGCGCTAATGTTGGCGCAGGCTGCAGCCGACGGCCGCGGGGCTGCATTGCAGGAAAAAGCCGTCCGCACCAGGGAAGGGCACACCGGCGAACGCCGCCCAGGCGACATCGGCATTCAGACCCTTCGCGGCGGTTCGGTGGTAGGAGAACATACTGTGATTTTCGCCGGTAATGGTGAACGCATATCGCTGTCGCACCATGCCGAAGATCGCTCTATTTTCGCCCGTGGAGCCGTAAAAGCGGCCCTTTGGGCACGCGACAAAGAGCCAGGATTATATTCCATGATTGACGTTCTGGGCCTATAGCTTGGCTTATAGAACAGATTGAGGGTTAAAGGGGACGCCAGATGATGGATAACGTTCTTGTGCTCGTACGCCACGGTCAGAGCGAATGGAACGAGCGCAATCTGTTTACGGGCTGGCGCGATCCGGATCTTACGCAACTCGGTGTCCAGGAAGCAATTAAGGCCGGCAAACTACTCAAGGCCCAAGGCATAAAATTCGACATTGCTTACACCAGCGTATTAAAGCGGGCACAAAGAACGCTGTCTCTCATTATGGAGAACCTCAACCAGACACAAATCCCTGTTGTCTGCGACCAAGCTCTAAACGAACGCGACTACGGGGAACTGTCTGGGCTCAACAAGGACGAGGCGCGTAAGCAGTGGGGCGAGGAACAGGTTCTGATGTGGCGGCGCAGCTTTGATATCCCGCCCCCTGGCGGCGAGAGCTTGAAAGACACCGCCACACGCGTCCTGCCCTACTACAAGAACAAGATCTGGCCCGATGTTAGAGCCGGCAAGAACGTCATCGTCGCCGCGCACGGTAATTCCATACGCGCCTTGATCATGTATCTGGAAGAGCTATCCGCTCAGCAGATCATTGAACGTGAAGTGGCGACCGGCGTGCCAATGGTCTACCGGCTGACAATGCACGGACACGTAGAAGACCGCCGCAACCTTGTGGCCTGACCATATGCACGCCCCGCCGCAGCGTTATGGCTTTATATACGTGTAGCCCATGCCTTGCAGTCGGCTCACTTCGGCGACGCCCGAAGGAACGATGTCCTCTTCGAAAACCTCGAAGAGATCCTTGTCCTTGTCGATCTTGCGGCCCCGCAACGTGTTCGAGCAGACATTGAAAGCTACGTTCTGAGCTTTGAGGTTGCTGACGTTGCCTTGGAGTTTCAGATCGTCCTTGGCCTGCATCAGCAAGCCCAGCCCATTGCCATGCATGACAACGGAAACCTCGAGATTGTCTTTTCCAACGGCATTGATGTGGTTCTGGATATTGCGCAGCGCGCCATGATACTTCTTGCCGCCCTCACCACCTGGATAGTTGATGTGGTAGACGACCTTTTGCTTGCCATAGCGGCTGTCTTCGGCGTTTGCCATCACCACACCGGCAATCCCGACAACCGCAGCCATCGCCATTCCAATAAATACTCTGAGCATTTCCACGTTCCTCAATATGTCTGATTGAACCACCGGCACACGCAATCGCGACGGCCCGTAGCTGTGGCGAAACATGACAGCGCCGGCCCACCTTAGGCAATCCAAATGCTCGTGAACGCCTATTACCCAAGCTAAAGCCTGTGCTGCGGTGCGGTAGCTGCCAACCAACCCGCCAGCGGCTTGCAGGCGGAGTTCCGTCGCGGTAGAGCAGTCGGACCCGAGTAAAATCGTGTCATCAACACCTAAGGTTGGCCGGTACCGGCCAACGAAAAGAAACGTGCCCTGCGCTTTCTAATCGACGTCACGGCGCCAGCTCCTCACCATGTAACGTTCGCCCCGCAGTAGTGCGGTCCCCGGCAAACTAACAAGCACCCAACACGAGAAACGAATATGACCACTCACAAACTGCTCTTGCTCCCTGGCGATGGTATCGGCGTCGAAATCAGCCGCGAAGTTGAACGCGTCATAGAGACTTTGCACCGCAAGGGCGGCCCCAACACCTTTGAAATCGAGATCGACCTGGTCGGCGGTGCTGCAATCGACGCTCACGGCGTTGCCATAGCAGAAGAGGCTATTGCCAAGGCGTCGGATGCCGACGCGATTATTTTCGGCGCCGTCGGCGGCTCCCAGTGGGATCACGTTCCCTACGAGATACGACCCGAGGCAGGCCTCTTGCGGTTGCGCAAGGACTTCGACCTGTTCGCCAACCTGCGTCCGGCGATCTGCTATCCCGCACTTGCCGAGGCTTCATCGCTGAAGCGCGAACTCGTCGAGGGCCTCGACATTCTCATCCTGCGCGAACTCACCGGCGGCACATACTTCGGCGAACCCAAGGAAATCGTCACGCTGGAAGATGGCGAGAAACGCGCTGTCGACACCACAGTCTATACGGCGCGTGAAATCGAGCGCATCGTAAAGGTTGGATGCGATCTCGCCCGCAAGCGCTCCGGGAAGCTACACATGGCGGCCAAATGGAACGTCATGAAGTCAGGCGTTCTCTGGCGAGATGTCACTGTCGCCACGCACCGGGAGTACGCTCCCGACGTTGAGCTGGAACTGATCCTAGCCGACAACTGCGCTATGCAGCTTATCCGCAACCCCAAGCAGTTTGACGTCATCGTCACTGACAATCTGTTCGGCGATGTTCTCTCCGACGAAGCCGCCATGATGACCGGCTCGCTTGGCATGCTGCCATCGGCTTCCCTTGGCGCCCCTGATCCCAAAACCGGTCGCAGCAAAGCGCTCTACGAGCCCGTGCACGGCTCTGCTCCCGATATCGCCGGCCAAGGCCTCGCCAACCCGATTGCGATGATTGCGAGCTTCGCGATGGCCCTTCGCTATTCCTGCGACATGTCCACTGAAGCCGACATCATTGAGCAGGCAATTGCTAAGGTCCTCGACAATGGCCTGCGCACCGCGGACATTATGCAAAGCGGCATGACTAAGGTGGGCACCGAGGAGATGGGCAAGGCGATCGCTGAGGAGATTGAAGCGGCGACGGCTTGACCCCCTGTTCGTTTCGGATCGCACGACCCGGACCCGACGCGGGCCAACACCCAGCGAACCCGCGTCGTGGATCGGGGAATGCCTCTGCACGGCAGATCAAAAGGAGAGCCCGAGCATGGCCAGCAATCTAGAAACGATCGGCCTCAGAGTTGCAGACCGCGCCGCTTTCGAAAAGCTCGTCACGGGCCTCGCTGAAGCCGCCCGCGAAGGTCTCTCCACTCCCGTTGGTGATTACGCGGTCTGGCGCTCCCGGTCAGGTGCTGAAGTCTGGCTCCACATCGCACCGGCCAGCAGCGACAGCCCTGACGCGGTCCGCGAGATCCAGGGACTCACCCCGTTCTTTGATGGCTCCAGCGAAATCTCCTTGAACATCACCGAACGCATTAACAGGCCCGACGACAATGCCTTCGAAGGTGCTTACCAGGCCTGGGTTGGCGTCGGTGAGGGAGGTGCAGCCGGCGGCGATTACCCGCTCGTATTTGATGCCGTCGACTTTGCCGCCTTCAGCAGCCAGAACCTGCCAGCCACCTGCCGCGCCCGCATCTGCGGGTTCTGCCGCGAGCTCAAGGCGTTTGGCGACGAGGCCGCCTTCAACGACGCTCAAAGCGAAGGACCAGGCTTTGCTGCCCGGTCATTCTTCCCGGTCGGTCTGTTCGCGGAATCAGAGCCCGAGGCAGATCAGTTCATCACCCCCCGGGCTCCCTCGTCCAATGCGCTCATCAACGGCGTTATCAAAAGCCACCGCGAACTCGTCAACGAATTCACTGGTCAGCCCTTCCACTGGCTCGAGATCGAGAGCCTGTCAGCTAGCTACGACATCGTTGCCGCACCTCGCGTCATCGAAGGCATCATCCGTCCAGGCGGTATCGTGCAGGCCGCATGTTGGCTGTTCGGCCGCATTTTGAAGTAGCCGGCGGACATCAGTTCGATTGGCGCGCCGGGCCTCACCAGACAAATCGACTGGGCACCAGCTCACATCCAAACCGCGGCCTACCCAAATTCACTCGCAGCTCTGCTCCGGCGCCGTGTTATGCGTAACCAGCGAGATACCCTTGGTACCGTAGCCGCCGATCATGACGGCGTCGATCAACGGCGCGGGCGTATCCCGGTTTCCTGCCCAGGCCACGATGAAGTTCGCGCCGCTGCCCCCTTCACCATCGGATAGGTCAACGTAGTACTGGCGCGTTTGAAGGGGCCCGATACGGATCGGATCTTTCACGTAACGACGCAGACGTTTGCCATTCGTATCGAAATAGTCGACACGCGTGAGCCCGAATTCTTCTGTCTCCGAGACGTTTCGGATACTCAGCGTCGCGGCCAAACCGGTCACCGTATGCTTGTTGCCAGAGTATACCGTCGATATGACCGGGACGTAGGACTTCGAATTACAAGCCACTCCCTCCAAAATGAACTTTGGGCCATCACCCGAAACAGCTCCGACATTCGTGACGTCGGAGTAATCCTCTGCCTCCAGTTCGTCCAGGGCGGCATCAAAGTTCAACGTCAGAAGTGTCGTCGCCAAGGAAGCCAGCGCAATGATCACCAGGAGCACCAGCAAGAGCGAAAAAAGATAGCCCGGCACACCCGGTGAGGCCTTATTCACCATCGTCATCTCCCTCAAAATACGAAGCACAAAACATCAATAGTACGACGCGCAGGCACGCCCGAACGAGCCGCATGCCATTACACAATCGGCTCTTCCACGCAGGTCGCCGGCAGTCCTTTGATCCAGCCGCGTGCCGTCCAGCCGGGCTTGCCTTCATTGCGGCGGCGCACCTGCGCTTCCGTCCGCGCCACGAAGTAGAACTCAAAGCAGTTCTCGCCGATCCGCGTCACGCGGAAACAGCCACCCGTGGGGTCACCCTTGTAGATCGTGCAAAATCTGTCCGAAATCACTGACCAATGCCCCGCTGTCTTGCGCGGCCCTTCCGAATAGGCCAGCGCCATATCACCGCGATAACTCTCCGTGAAACTGCGTCCGTCCTCATACTGCCCGTCAATGGTCACTCCCGCGAAAGTAGCGCGCAACTCCTCTTCACCCATCCACCGTTTCGCCGCCGTGGCGGTTGTCGACACCGCGACAGCGCCCGCCAGCACCCAGAACGCAGACCCAATACTCGCCAACTTCGAAGCGACAGTCACCAAACCCAACCTCGTTCGATAATCCCCAACACTTTTGATTTCAAACAATACCCTACACGATAGGGCCCTGAGCGGGCCGGCGACAATACGCGGGCCCACTCAAAACCAGCATGGATGCCCGTACGTAAAACCGCTTGTGAACCTACTCGCAAGCGAACGGAGACAAGAGCCCATGTCGAGAATGTTGATGGCGACGGCCCTGCTGACCCTCTTCATCGCGGCGCTTGTCACAGACCCAGAGCCCTCTGCTTCGATGTCGGCCTACAAATGGCACAACCGGCCGCTGCTGATCTTCGCACCGTCGGCGAAGGCGCAGGATTTCGGCCGGCAGAAAGCAATTGTCGCCGCCAATCAGCCCGGCTTCCGTGAACGCGACATGGTCGTTATCTATGTCACCGGCGATAACGTCTCCACTGATCTTGGGCAAGGGCCGGGACGCTCCGCGCTGGCGCTACGCACGGCCTATGGTATCGATAACGATCAGTTTCGCGCCATTCTCATCGGCAAGGACGGAGGCGCCAAACTTTGGTCATCCAAACCAGTTTCCGCGGCTCGGCTCTTCGGCCTGATTGACTCGATGCCGATGCGTCAGCAGGAAATGCACCAGCAAAGATAATCGCGCTCGCCCCCCACGTTTGGGTTCCTTGAACGAAATGGCTGCAAGCGCTAAGTCTTCGCGGTCGAATAGGAAAACGTGACCGTCCGCTGTGCTGCCACTCCATCAACGGATCAGGCTGCCGCGACGCGCGAATATTAAGGACCTGACATGGGCTACAAGGTTGCGATTGTCGGCGCCACGGGCAACGTGGGCCGCGAAATGCTGGACGTTCTTGCCGACCGGAAGTTTCCCGCCGACGAGGTTATCCCGCTGGCTTCGCGCCGGTCGATCGGCGTTGAGGTGTCCTTCGGTGACCGCCGCCTCAAGTGCCGTGATATTGAGACCTTTGACTTTTCCCAGGCCGATTTTTGCCTGATGTCGGCAGGCTCCACCGTATCCAAGGAATGGAGTCCGCGGATTGCTGCCAAAGGCTGCACGGTTATCGATAACTCTTCATGCTGGCGCTACGACCCGGACGTCCCCCTCATTGTCCCCGAGGTCAACGCCGATGCCATATCCGGCTTCACCAAGAAGAACATCATCGCCAACCCAAACTGCTCGACGGCGCAACTCGTCGTTGCCCTGAAACCCTTGCACGACCACGCCCGCATCAAGCGCGTCATTGTCTCCACCTACCAATCGGTGTCCGGCGCCGGCAAGGAGGCCATGGACGAACTTTGGTCCCAAACCAAGGGCAAATATGTCCCCGGCCAGGAGGTCGCGGCCAAGAAGTTTCCCAAGGAAATCGCCTTCAACTGCATTCCTCAAATCGATGTCTTCATGGAGGACGGCTACACTAAAGAGGAATGGAAGATGGTCGCGGAGACCAAGAAGATTCTTGACCCTTCGATCAAGCTGACGGCGACCTGTGTTCGCGTGCCGGTCTTCGTCAGCCATTGCGAAGCGGTCAACATCGAATTCGAACAAGAAATCGAGCCCGAAGAGGCCCGCGAGATCTTACGGGAAGCACCTGGTATCGGTGTCGTCGACAAGCGTGAACCCGGTGGCTACGTCACCCCGGTCGAAGCGGCCGGTGAATACACCACCTTCGTCAGCCGCATTCGCGCCGACGCGACGGTCGACAGTGGCCTTGTCATGTGGATTGTTTCCGACAACCTTCTAAAGGGCGCGGCCCTCAACACGATGCAGATTGCCGAGACGATGGTGAGTCGCGGACTGATGAGGAAGGCCGCTTAACGGCAGCTTGGGACGATAGACTACACGCATCGCGTGAAGCTCGTTCCAACTGGCCACATCTGTTCGCGGCCCATGCGGTCAAGCCGGTCGCCTCCCCTCTCGCGCGCCTTAGTCGTCGCCGGTTGGACGTTTCTTTTCAATATACCTTGCCCGTCGTTCATCACACTGCGCCCCACCAGCTTGGACACTTGCAGACTCGACCTTTTCGTCCGACAGGTGGTCATCGTCAACAAACACGCAGGAGCCGAAACGGGTGACGAAGCAAACCAGGCATAAGTCCAGTGTGGCATTCCGCGACAAACTACGCTCCAACATTCTTGACGTTGGCCGGCAATTGATCGCGGACGAAGGGCTCTCAGGCGTTCAAGCCCGCAGAATCGCCATCGAGGCTGGCTGCTCCGTTGGGTCGGTCTACAATGTGTTCGAAGATCTCGACGAGCTGATTATTGCCCTGAACATGCTCACCTTGGCCGAGCTTGGAGCATCGCTTAAAGCGGCTCATGATCGCGCGCGCCAGGTGTCGACACACGATCGGTTGCTCGCGCTCGCGCAAGCGTATTTCCTTTTCGCTTCCGAACATAAGAAGCCCTGGCGGGCAATCTTCGAACATCAGCTGCCTGAAGGCCGCACCGCTCCACCGGAGTACCGTGAGGATCAGGACAAACTTTTTGCGCTTGTCGAAGAGTGCCTAGCAAAAGACGTTGCTGAAAAAGAACAAAGAAAAAGTGCCGCCAGGGCTTTGTTTGCGTCAGTACATGGGATCGTATCACTGTCTCTCGATCGAAAGCTCGGTGAATTCGCGCCCGAAGCAACCCGCCACCAGATTGAATTCCTGGTCGGCTGCGCTGCCAGAGGGCTTCAACGGGCCTGAACGAATACAATCCAAATGAATGATCAGGACTTTTTGCGAGCTGCCGACTTCGGCTGTGGTTGCTGCTCGACAGCCTCTTCAAGCCTGCCAAGAGCATCGACAATTGTATTGAGATCGGTCAAAAACCGGTCCCGCTGAGCCGCTGGTAAAGCCTGGAGAATACGATCGTCAACACGCCTCGCCATAGGTTCCGCGCTGCGCAAGATACGACGGCCTTCCTCGGTCAGCTTGACCGCATAGGCGCGCGCATCCTCCTTGGTGCGACGTCGCTGCACCAGACCCTTTTTCAGCATCCGCCGAATGATGTCAGCAAGCGTCGAGCGATCGATGCCTGTCATCTCAACGAGGTTTGTCTGCGAGAGGCCTTCATTCTCGGCAACCGCGACCAGAACCGCGTATTGCCTCGGGGTCAAATCTTCCGTCCGCATTTCAGACTGAAAAACATCTCCGGCGCACTGCCCTGCCCGGTGCAGTAGGTGTATCGGCGACTGTTCAAGTTGCACGACCTTTGACTCCTTATCTGTGTTCTTCGTTTTTGATATCGACTTGTTTTTCGTAGTCATCAGCTCGTTGGATCACATGTCTTAAAATGATTATCGGAATCCATCTCCCGCAGGGATAAGGACAGCTGACGTATTATAGAAAATACGAAATTGACAGCTTCGTCCACTGCTTACTTTCAGGCGGATGATTTGTTGCAAGACCGTCTGTGCGGCAACTAATTTGCGGAAGTATCAACACAAAATCAGTATGCAAATCTTCCGGGCAGCTCGATCGAATTTTCAGCACGCGCCTGGCACGCCGACGATTCAGCTCTTGTTCTTCTCATAGCGCTGCAGGAGACTGACTTGCGACATTGCAAACACCATCGTAATCGGCATCAGCCCCCATAGCTTGAAGCTCACCCAGAAGTCTTCTGAGAAGTTCCTCCAGACGATCTCATTCAGCGCGGCAAGAAACAGGAAAAAGAGGCCCCAGCGAATTGTCAGGACTCGCCACCCCTCTTCAGTAAGACTGAATGTTTCTCCAAAGACATACTTCAAAAGTGATTGCCCAAAGGCCAAGCCAGAAAAAAGAACACTGGCAAATAACAAGTTTACGATCGTCGGCTTGATCTTGATAAACGTCGAATCCTGCAACCAGAGCGTGAGTCCGCCAAAAAATAGTATGCAGACGCCAGAGATCAAAGGCATCACAGGAATGCGGCCCAGCACGACCCGCGACACCGAAAGTGAAATGGCTGTGGCCACCATGAACCAGGCGGTTCCAACAAAGATTCCAGCCTGTGAATTAACTAGGAAAAACACAACCAGCGGCCCAAGTTCGACGAGAAACTTCACAATCTGTCGAGCATCAATTTCAACCTCCGGAACCTTGTCCGTGGTGGGTTTCTCGCCAGGTTCGCTCATAGAACTTGTTGCCTTGTAACGCTGCCGTTGCCCTTAGGAGGTTGGCGTCGAGGGTGCGTTGCCAAGCTTGGCAACCGGACCGATCCCGCCAGAAACCTTGGAACTCTTGCCGATGGCGGAACTCGCAGTGGCCGCCACGCCCTCCGCGACGGCATATGCCACGCCATCTTGCCTATTCTCTGACTTCGGCTTTGGTGCCGCCGACCCTCCCTCATCACCTTCAGGAACGCGGTACTTCGCCATCAATGTCGTTAGATACCACGCATAGAGCCCCGAGAGCGGCATGATGAACGCAATCTTGAACAGAATCCAAACGTTCACGCCGTCGATCTGGAAGCCGAGGCTATCATGTAACGAGGAGCCGATTGGCGGATACATACCATCCTTTTCGAAGTATTGCCGCACAACTTCATTGAGGATAGCCGTGAGAACGAAGAACCAAGCAAAGCTCCAAGTAAATTTATCCCAGCCTTCTTTTGTATAATGAAACGTGCCCTCAAATATATGCTGGAAGAAATTCTTCCCTATAATCAGTCCACCAAAAAGAAATAGAGCAAACATCACATTGAATATTGTTACCTTGATCTGAATCCACATTGGATCACCGGTCACCAGCGTCAGGATCCCGAACAACACGGTAACGGTCGACGCGATAATCGGAAACATTGGGAGCCTTCCCAACACGATCTGCATAACGACCATCGCGAGCCCGGTTGCAATGATGAGCGCCCAGGTCCCGGCATTGATACCCGCCGCGGCGTTGACGATGAACATTGCAACGAGGGGGCCGAACTCACTGAGAATATTGACCGTTTGCTTCGCGTTGAACGGGAAGAAGCTCTTGCGCTCGCTCATTCTCAAACAGATCCTTTTGTTGCGGGCCGCACCCGCTTTGCTGCACATTGAGCGCAGCACCCCAGTTCTCTAGGCTACTTCCAAGAAATCAAGCCCCGCTTCAGGCTTCCGCGATCGCAACCGCAAACTCTCGCGCGTCGAAGGCCTGCAGATCATCGACGCCCTCTCCAACACCAACGGCAAAAACCGGAATTTTATAGCGAGCCGCGATCGAGACCAAAATGCCACCGCGGGCTGTACCATCCAGTTTTGTCATTACCAAGCCGCTAACACCAGCCCTCTCCTGGAAGACCTCAACTTGCTGCATCGCGTTCTGACCCGTTGTCGCGTCAAGAACGAGAACACAATCATGTGGCGCGCTCGGGCATATCTTCCCCAGCACGCGTACGACTTTCTCAAGTTCCTCCATCAGCGCCCGCTTGTTTTGCAGCCGCCCCGCCGTATCAATCAGCAACGCGTCATATTGTTCCGCGGTGGCCTGTTTCAAGGCGTCAAATGCCACACCCGCCGCATCAGCCCCGACTTCACCAGCAATGACGGTTGCACCGGTCCGCTCCCCCCAGACCTTGAGCTGATCAATTGCAGCGGCGCGGAAAGTATCGCCCGCGGCTACCATGACCTTTTTCCCCTGACCGATGTACTGCGCCGCGAGCTTGCCGATCGTCGTCGTCTTTCCTGTTCCGTTAACACCGACCATCAAGATGACGTGCGGCTTGTGCTGATCTTCGATCCGCAAGCTTGCGGCGACGGGTTGAAGGACACGCTCGACTTCCTCGGCAAGGATCTTTTTCACTTCCTGAGGGGGGATACCCTTGTCGTAGCGCCCCTTGGAGATCCGCTCCGTGATACGCGATGCCGTCTCGACGCCAAGGTCCGACTGCAGCAGCAAATCCTCGAATTCCTCCAGCGTCGCCTCATCGAGCTTCTGCTGGGTGAACAGCCCCGTAATTCCATCTGAAATCCGCGAAGATGTTTTCGTCAGCCCGGATTTGAGACGGCTGAACCAACCCTGTTTGGCTTCACTTGCTTCGCCGCGCCCAGCACCTTCGGCGGACTCGATCGTGTTTGCAGGTACAGGGGCGTTGTCAGCCGCTGCGACACGTGCCGCGTCCTTGTGCTTAGCCGCCTCGGTTTCACGAGCGCGCCCCAAGCTAAGCCCGAACAATCCGCCCTTCTTAACCGATTGGCTCAACTGACCACCTCTGCTTGAAGTCTCCGGCCATCATTGCCGGTGATCCGCGCGCGTAACATCCCGCCGGCCGATCCCGCCACATCAACGTTGGTCTCAGCGAACTGCTCTGTGCGGCCAAATTGGCTGCGCTCCAACAGGATCTCCGCCTCACGCCCCGTCTGCGTATCGAGAAAGGCGCGCAAAGCAGCTTCACCCTCCTCCCGAAGCAGCTGCGCACGCTGTTTTACAGCTCTGCGATCCACTTGCGGCATCTTCGCGGCAGGCGTTCCCTGTCGCGGGGAAAACGGAAACACGTGCAGATAGGTCAATCCACAAGCCTTGACGATATCGAGCGTATTCTCAAACATTTCCACCGTCTCGGTGGGAAAGCCCGCGATGAGGTCCGCTCCGAAGACGACTTCGGGCCGCGCCTTGCGTGCCTTCTCACAAAAAGAAATCGCATCCTTGCGCGAATGCCGCCGCTTCATGCGCTTCAAAACCATGTCGTCGCCGGACTGCATCGACAAATGCAAATGCGGCATCAACCGCTCCTCCTCGGCAAGAGCGCGCCAAAACCCGTCATCAACCTCGACCTGGTCGATGGATGACAGCCGCAGCCTTGCCAGTTCAGGGACCAGCTTCAGAATTCGCCGCACCAAGTTGCCGAGGGTTGGTTGCCCCGGTAGATCTTTCCCATAGGATGTGATGTCGACTCCCGTCAGCACGACCTCGCGATAGCCATTCTCGACGAGGTTACGAATCTCGGCGACGATCTCGCCCGCAGTCACCGACCGCGACGGCCCCCTGCCGAAGGGGATAATGCAAAACGTACACCGATGGTCACAGCCGTTCTGCACCTGCACGTAAGCCCGCGCGCGTGTACCGAATCCATCAATCATATGCGAAGCGGTTTCGGTAACGCTCATGATGTCGTTGACACGTACCCGGTCCACCGTGCCCATCGCTAGCGCCTGGAACGTCGTCGCCCGCATCTTTTCGTCGTTGCCGATCACATGATCGACCGCGTCGATACCGGCAAAACGCTCCGGCTCGACCTGCGCCGCGCAACCCGTCACAATGATCTTCGTTTCAGGCCTCTCTCGCCGTACCCTGCGTATCGTTTGCAGGGCCTGCCGCACCGCCTCACCTGTCACCGCGCAAGTGTTGATGATCACTGCGTCCTCAAGCCCGGCCGCGTCGGCATGCCCCCGCATTACCTCCGACTCATAGGTATTGAGGCGGCAGCCAAGTGTAATGATCGACACCGCCGAAGATTCGCAAACAGTACCGTTCGTCTTGGTCACGGAAGCGCACCTTCGTTTTCAAACGCGGCAGGTCCAGTCATCAGTATCCGCCCCTGCGGCGTCCATTCGATGCTAAGCTCCCCACCCGGCACTGCAACTGTCACCGTGCGATCGACAAGCTTCTTACGTGCACCACAGACCGCGGCAGCGCACGCCGCCGAACCGCAAGCCTTTGTCAGGCCTGCACCACGCTCCCAAGTCTTCAGGATGATCATGTCCCGTGACACGACTTGTGCCAGGGAAATGTTCGCCCGCTCCGGGAACAACGGGTGATTTTCCAACAGCGGCCCGAACCGTCCCAGGTCATGAGCGTCAACGTCATCAACCCAGAATATGGCATGCGGATTGCCGACATTCACGACCGATGGAGAGTGCAGCAGTGGATTATCGATCGGCCCGATCTGCAGTTCGATTGCTCGCGTATCACGGAACTCTTCAGCAAGAGGAATGTCCTCCCAACCGAACTTCGGCGAACCCATGTCAACGGTAATCCGATCTGCACCACCCACGGTCACCGTCAATAGCCCAGCGCCACTTTCAAACGTCATATCACGCGTTCCCGTCGCCTCGGACAGGCTGAGCGCCACGCACCTCGTGCCATTACCGCATGCCGAAACCTCCGACCCGTCCGCATTGTAAATGCGCATATAGGCCGTAGTGCCGGGCGTTCTGGAATCGTGCAGCACCATCATCTGGTCGAAATGCGTCTCCGGCCGGCCCGCAATGTCGACGACTTCATCACTGCCGAAGACCTTCGCCGACCCGCGCAGGTCCACAACCAAGATCTCGTTTCCAAGACCATTCATTTTCTGGAATCTAACGGGCAACGTGTTCATGTGGCCGATATATGGAGGAGTAGAGCGGCAACCGCAACTTCAAGGCCCAACCCCACCGGCCCGCGATTGCGACCGCAATCACGAAGGGTTGACAGTGCCGCCCAGGCGATAAAGCCCTGAGAGGCCATATATGCCAACGCAGTTGTTACACTCCATGAACAAAAGGACGCCGATCCAGCATGCCGACAAAGCTCCTGAAATGGACCTCCGCCACAGCCATTATTGCGACCGTCGGGCTCGGCCTTCTCCCCGTCGCCAGCTGGGCCATAACCAAAGCGCCTGCCGCACCGGCTTCCGACATAAAGGTCGAAACGGTCGCATCGGGACTTGCCGAGCCATGGGCCCTGCAGTTTCTGCCCGATGACCGGATGCTCGTCACCGAGCGCCCTGGCCGTTTGCGCATCGTCACAATGAACGGCAAGAAGTCGCAGCCGATCTCGGGCATCCCCAAAGTCTACGCGAAAGGGCAGGGAGGCCTGCTTGATATCCGTTTGGCCCCGGACTTCGCGAGTACGAGGACTTTGTATTTCTCCTTCGCCGAACCGCGCGGAGGCGGCAAGGCTGCGACGGCTGTCGGCCGCGGCCAGCTCGTCCTAAATGGCGACTCGGCCGCACTTGTGAACGTGGGCGTCATCTACCGGCAAAACCCGGCCGTCAGCTCGGGACGTCATTTTGGATCGCGCCTCGTGTTCGATAAGACTGGGGCACTGTTCGTAACCACCGGCGATCGCGGCAATCAAAGCGACAAGGCCCAGGATTCTAGCGTGCCGATCGGCAAGGTCCTGCGCATCACCGGGAATGGCAAGCCCGCCCCCGGCAACCCCGATCTGCCCGGTTGGGCCCCGGAAGTCTGGTCCATTGGCCACCGCAATATCCAAGGCGCCGTCGTTGACCCGGCAACTGGAGAATTATGGACGGTCGAACATGGCGCGCAAGGCGGCGACGAACTGAACAACCCGCAAAAGGGAAGCAACTACGGTTGGCCCGTCATCAGCTACGGCCGCCACTACTCGGGTGGCAAAATTGGGGAGGGCACCAACAAGCCCGGCATGGAACAGCCGGTCTATTATTGGGACCCCTCGATCGCCACGTCCGGGCTCTCACTCTATAACGGAGACCTTATGCCAGATTGGAAAGGCAACTTCCTTGTCGGTGGATTGGCGGGCGCCCAGCTTTCTCGCCTCGTTATGAACGACGGCAAGGTATCCCATGAGGAAGCATTGCTCACCGAACTCGGAGACCGCATCCGCGACGTCCGCGAGGGTCCGGATGGTGCTGTCTACGTCCTCACCGACGACGACGATGGCAAAATCCTGCGCATTTCACCAAAGTGAGCTCGCTCTACCGGATTGCGCGCATCGCAAACCTGCAGATTTGAACCTAATTTGACTAGCCAGGTTTTAGCGGCCAATTCCACCACCCGGATCGCCGCCAGGAGGCCCGTCATCGACCGGCTTCTTGAGCTTCTGGATCTGCCGGGTATGGACCATTTCGTTCGGGCCGATCTGGCAGTCGTTGTTCCTGTCCAAGATCTTGAAGGCCGGATTGGGCTTTCCGGTCATTTCCGCGACCACGACTTTTCCGTCACTGTTTGCGTCGTAGTATTTGTGAGTGGCGCTCTGGAATAGCCGGTCCGAGCGGATCACGCGCTCGTACTCTTTAGCCGTCAACGCTCCATCCTGATTGCCATCTGCTTCGGTGAACAGCTGAGTTGTATAGCTCTTCCACTCATCGCAGGTCACCGAGCTGTTTTTGTCGAGGTCCCAAGTTGGAACGGCGCTCACGAACAGCAGCTCACTGGAAGAGGCACCCCCGAATGGTGAACCTCCGCCACCCCCGCAGCCGGCGACAGCGACCGCGTTAGACAGGATTAGCAAGCAGGCGAAACCTCGCTTCAGCATCTTTTTGACTTCCCCCATCTGTGATTGCGCCGACGTAGGGCCCCTCTACGTCTTGCAGAATCACCAACCCCTCCCGTTGCGATTAGCGCCGTTACCTGCCTATGTCCATCGCGGCGACGGCGAAACTGTGACCTGTTGCCGGTTGACATCAGCCGCCCGATCATCGAAAACCTGGCGCTTATCTACGACCAGGCCCGTATCAACGAGCCACCCTTTTGCACAGAATCCTCCGCCGAAAAGACGGCAACTCAGTGATTTTGAGGCAACGGGGTCACCATCCGCCGGCGAGATTCGCCCGCGGATGCATTTGGGTTTGGACGTTCACGGCCGGGCGATCGGACCCATATTAAGAAGCATTGGACGCTCCTAGTAGAGACAGGGCGCCCACGCGAACTCCGGCAACGAGAGACCAGACGAGAGACCATGTTCCAATCGCTAACAGACCGCCTCTCAGGCGTCCTCGACAAGCTCACCAAACGCGGTGCTCTAAGCGAGACCGACGTCAACGAGGCCATGCGCGAAATCCGCCGTGCCCTACTTGAGGCGGACGTGGCACTCGATGTCGTCAGGTCCTTTGTCGACAAGGTTAAGGCCAAAGCCATCGGCCAGGAGGTACTCCGGTCGGTGACGCCCGGTCAGATGGTCGTGAAGCTCGTCAACGACGAGCTCGTTGCCATACTAGGTTCGGACGCCGATCCGATTGACCTAAACGCGGTTCCTCCGGTGCCGGTATTGATAGTTGGCCTGCAAGGCTCAGGTAAGACGACCTCGACAGCCAAAATCGCCTACCGGCTCAGGACCAAGGAGAAAAAGAAGCCGCTAATGGCTTCCCTCGATACGCGCCGCCCGGCCGCTCAGGAACAGCTTCGCGTCCTTGGTGAACAAACCGGCATCGACACCTTGCCGATTGTCGCCGGCCAGTCGCCGCTTCAAATCGCCAAGCGCGCCATCGAAGCCGCCAAGCTCGGCGCATACGACGTTGTTCTGCTCGACACCGCCGGTCGCGTCACCGTCGACGAAGGCCTGATGGCCGAAGTCGCCGAGGTCAAGGCCGCCACCAATCCGCACGAAATTCTGCTCGTGGCCGACAGCCTCACCGGTCAGGACGCCGTCAACACCGCAAAGGCTTTCGACAGCCGCATCGGCATCACCGGCATTGTCCTGACCCGGGCGGACGGTGACGGACGCGGCGGCGCCGCGCTGTCCATGCGCGCTGTGACCGGGAAGCCGATCAAGCTGCTGGGCGTTGGGGAAAAGTGGGACGAACTAGAGGATTTTCACCCAGGACGCATTGCTGGCCGCATTCTCGGCATGGGCGACGTCGTCAGCCTCGTCGAGAAGGCCGCTCAGACCATCGACACCGAAAAGGCCGCCAAAATCGCGCAGAAAATGCGCAAGGGCGCTTTTGACCTGGAGGACCTTTCCGAACAGATCAAGCAAATGGAGCGCATGGGCGGCATGCAGGGCTTGATGGGCATGCTGCCCGGCATGGGCAAAATGAAATCGCAGATCAGCGACCTCGACGCCGGAGAGAAGCTCTTCAAGCGCCAACGTGCGATCATTTCTTCGATGACGCCGAAGGAACGCCGCGCCCCCCAAAATACTCGACGCCAAACGGAAGCGCCGCGTTGCCGCTGGCTCCGGCACGAGCGTCCAGGACATCAACAAGCTCCTCAAGATGCACCGTCAAATGGCGGACATGATGAAGGCCATGGGCAAGAGGGGCATGATGGGCAAGATGATGGGCGGTGCCGCGGCTCCTAGTGAAGCCGAGATGGCCTCCATGCAGCAGGAACTGGCAAGCCTCGATCCCAAGGCCCTCGAACAACTCCCGCCAGAACTCCGCGATCAGCTCCCCGCCGCCGGTGGCGCGGGCAGCCCGGTAACGGCTGCCAGATCTCCATCACTTCCCGGCCTCGGCGGTAACGCCCCGGGGGGGCTCCTGCCAGGTCTCGGCGGTGCCGGCCTCCCACAAGGTGGCCTGCCTGGCCTCCACGGCATGCCCATCGCGGGACGCGGCGGCAAATCGGCCCGCAAGAAGAAGAAGAGGAAATAGCAAGAAGCGGTCGCGCGTTGGCCGTTCGGCGTTCCGATTCAGATAGACCAACAATCAAACATCACTCCAACTGAAAGACACAGACGAAAGGAACTGAACTTTGTCAGTCAAAATCAGATTAGCCCGCGGCGGTTCCAAGAAGCGGCCATACTACTACATTGTCGCTGCCAATTCCCGCTCCCCGCGTGATGGCCGCTACATCGAACGCATCGGCACCTATAACCCAATGCTACCGAAGGATTCCGAAGACCGCGTCAACCTCAACACCGAGCGCATCCAGCACTGGCTGTCGGTCGGTGCGCAGCCTACCGACCGTGTCGCCCGCTTTCTTGACGCCGCCGATATCCTGAAGCGTGAAGCTCGCAACAATCCCAACAAAGCCAAGCCCAAGAAGAAGGCTCAAGAGCGCCTTGCCGCCGAGGAGGAAAAGAAGCGTGAGGCCGAGGAAGCCGCCAACGCCCCGGCCGAAGAAGCTGCCGCCGCTGGCAGCGAGGGCGGCGACGCGCCGGCCGCCGAAGCATAAGCATCAAAACGAAACGTTCGCTAAACTGCGCATTACGATTGAACAGCCGCGGCCAGGCTCTGGCGGCGGCTGTTCATTGGGCGCGCTGGCGACTGATAAAAGCCAATCGGTGTCATCAACGCTTCATTCACCCTGCCGCGCGAAAGACATCGCCGTTCAACAACCTGTTTCCCAATTCCATGTTCACTGAGCGTACATGATTAACACCATAAGCTCTTGACCAGACGGTCGAGAATAACCGTCAGGGAAGAGCACCGGGGCAAGTGGTGACAGTCGGAGATGAGGGAAGATGCGTAGCGGCAAGCGTACACTAAATCGCAAAAAGATCGTCAGGGCTATCGGGGTCGGCATTGTTATCGCCGCGGCCTTGTCGGTTGCCGGTTGCTCCAATACGTCGGTTAGCAGCGGCTTCCCGCCATCGTACACTGGGACCAGCGCAAGCCCGCGCGTGTGGAATGGTAACGGCCACACCCCAACAAGACGCGGGACCTATAAGATTGGCAAACCCTACAAGGTCGCCGGCCGCACTTATGTACCGCAGCACGATCCCTATTACGATCGCACCGGCACAGCCTCCTGGTACGGTGACGACTTCCACGGCCGGCTGACTTCGAACGGCGAAGTATTCAACATGCATCGCCCGACGGCCGCCCACCCGACACTCCCGCTCCCTTCATTGGTGCGCGTTACCAACCTCGAAAACGGCCGTTCCGCCGTTTTGCGAGTCAACGATCGCGGCCCGTTTGTCGCCAACCGCATTATTGATCTCTCGCGTGCGGCCGCCGACAAGCTCGGCTTTCGCAGACAAGGCACCGCGCGCGTTCGCGTGACCTATGTCGGCTCAGCTTCACTCGGCAGCTAAGACAAAATAGAGGCCCGCCGATCGAAATCGACGGGCCCTGCGCGAACTTAGTCTTCTTAAATGAGGGCCTTTCCGGTTAGCTCTGCGGACCCAGATCAAACTGCACCTTGTCCATGATTTCCGACGCCTTCGAGCTGTTCTTGGCGATATCCTCAAGCGCGATCTTGTCAGCTTTCATGTCGCCCCAGCTCGCAACGCGCTCTGAAGTTGGAACACCCTCTTTCAGCGGATACTCGTTTACGATCTCGGCATAGATTTTCTGTCCCTCATCTGAGGTAAGGAACTCGATCAACTTCAAACCGGCCGCCTTGTTTGGCGCATGCTTCGCTAGCACCGCGCCGGAGATGTTGACGTGCGTGCCACGGCCGTCGGCGTTCGGGAATAAGAGCTTGACCGACTCCGCCCACTTCTGCTGCTCAGGCTTCTTGCTGTTGGTCTGCATTGCGGCCATGTAATAGCTGTTGCCGATCGCAAGATCACACTCACCCGAATAGATGCCTTTGACCTGGGCACGGTCATTTCCTGCCGGCTTGCGAGCCAGGTTCGCCTTCAGGCCCTGGGCCCATTCTTGCGCCTTTTCAGGCCCACGGTGTGAGATAATAGAGGCAAGTAGGCCGATGTTGTAATAGTGCTGCCCCGACCGCGAGCAGATCTTCCCCTTCCACTTCCGATCGGTGAGATCCTCGTAGTTGATGGTGTCCTGCTTCACCCGGTCTTTTGATGCGTAGATAAGCCGGGCACGCTGCGACAAACCAATCCAGTTGCCGTCTGGGTCCCTGTAACGAGCCGGAATGTTGGCGTCGACTTCGGCCGACTTGACCGGTTGCGTGATGCCCTTCGCTTCGGCGTCGGCGAGACGCTTGATGTCAACGGTCAATAGCACGTCGACGGGGCTGTTCTGCCCCTCTGCGGTGGCACGCTCAACAAGGCCCTTCTTGGCAAAAACCACATTGGCCTTGATACCGGTTTTCTTTGTGAAGGCTTCGAGCAGCGGCTTGATCAGCCCGGGCTCACGATATGAGTAGATGTTGACTTGTTCGGCAGCTCTCGCATCCGGAAAAAAAGCACTTGTAAGAGCCACGGCGGATGCGAGTACGAAGGCGCCTGCCACAGCGCCACGTCTAAAAGTCATGGTGTCCTCCAGTCGACGGGGGTCAAGGCCCTGCCACGGATATTGTCACGAGATGCCAGCAACTGCGGCCGGCACATCTAGTGAAACCTTGAGGTCACCCAAGTCAATACTCGATTTTACATTTTTAGTAGCAGTAGAACTATTCTAATTTTACATTGGAACAATTCTAAATTGCGACTATGCGGTATTTATTCTAATAAATACACAATAAATTCTTCTTTACTTAGTATTGCCCGAAGGGACACTTAGGTTTCTGTTGCCAGATGAGAGGCCGCCTCGCTATAGTTAATCTCTACAAGTAGAAAGGGCGCGCAGTGGATTCGGGGTTCCCAACGGTCGTTCTCGGGCACTCTGGAAGTTGCCGCTATCCACTTGTAGGCCACTGTCAAATAACTCACCTACAAGATCGACCATCTCACATCGGAACAGGCTTGAAGGCGCCGCGGTCAGCGAGACCAAACCGGCCCAACCTGTTCCACGCTCGCCCTCATCCGGGACGCCTTCTGTCCCATCCATCCAAAATGATCCCGCGCATTGAACGATCAGACGTCTTCCGTCTCGGACGGAAAGACCCTAACGACACCGGGTTGGCGAGGATCGAGTCCAAGGTTCAATGCTCCTAGAACACCTGACACTTTCAGGCCCGATGTTGATGGCCATTTGCGGCTTCGGCGTCGGCCTCCTGGTTGGGATGACGGGCGTCGGGGCCGGCGCGCTGACGACACCGTTGCTGATTTCCGGATTCGGGGTCGCACCAACGGTAGCCGTCGGAACGGATCTGCTATTCGCGGGACTGACCAAGGCAAGCGGGGCCTGGCGCCACCATCGGCTTGGCCACGTCAACTGGGACATCTTCACGGCATTAGCAATTGGCAGCCTCACGGCAGCGTCGCTGACCCTTGTGGCCATCTACTATTTCGAGGCCGAACAGGCCGCCCTGGGCGAGACCATCCGGCTCGTCCTTGCCGGAACGCTGGTGCTGAGCGCTATCGCCGTCCCGCTCATTCCAATGTTGATCGTCAGAAGCGTTAAGGCCCGCTCAAATCAGGTCCGGGTGCGGCCCTTTTGGACTGTGCTCATGGGCGTCGTCCTAGGCGTTATCGTTACTCTGACCTCTGTCGGCGCCGGCGCCATAGGCGTTGCGATCCTAACCTTGCTTTACCCGATGCTGCGGGCCCGCCACATCATTGGAACTGATATCGTACACGCGGTTCCTCTGACCCTTCTATCGGGGCTCGGTCACCTCTCAATCGGCAATATCGACTTTTCCATATTGGGCGCTTTGTTGATCGGTTCGCTGCCGGGAATCATGATCGGAGCGCGATTAACCTCCAAGGTGCCCGACTGGCTTCTGCGCTTAATCCTCGCGGTTGTGCTGGCGACATCCGCTTATCTCGTCATCATCAAGATATGATAGGCTCACCATTTCATTGACGAAATCCATGCAGCCCCAGATCGCGCCGCCCTTACTCATCCACATGCTCCCCACAGATCTGCCGCCCGCCTGGACGGACAACGGCGAATCACAACACCCTGCAACAGATCGCGGGCCAACTGGTTTTTGTTTCGTATTCAGCCGCGGCGCCGTTCAAGCGTCTGTAACAGCAGAATTCGAAGTAGGAACCCGTACCGATGTCCATCGATGCACTCGTTAAACCATTGCTTCAGATCTCGATTTTCCGCGGCTTGAAACCTCTGCAAATCACCCAGATAGCACGCCGCGCCGAAAGAATTGTCTATCGGCCCGGCGAAACCATCATCGAGGAGGACTGCGTCGGAGACGCGGCCGTTTTGATTGTCTCCGGGGATGCTGTGCGTGTATCCGGCCCTGCCCAGACCGGCAGCCCAGAGCCGGTAGCACCCGGCTCGTTGGTCGGCGAAATGGCAATGCTGGTGGAGAGCATGCATTCATCGACGGTGATCGCGCGCGGAAACGTCAGAGCCATGCGGATCAACCGCAGCGAACTGCTGCGTCAGATGGAAGAGGACCCCACACTGGCCGACCATTTCCTGGAGCGCATTTCTGGCCGCCTGAGGCTACTCGCGGAGGACCTCCGGGCGGTCGACCAGGCGTTTGATACGTGTAGCGTGAGCGCGCACTTGCACTAATCAAAAAAGCCGGCATGTTGCATTGCTGCAATTCCCGCAGGCAATCGTATTTCGCCGCATTGACCTCTGAAACGTGGTTCCTGTAATCCAAACGCGAACCTTCGGAATGGTGTTGCGAACGGATTTCGCGGCCTGCCCCGATGTTGCCAATAACAACGGCGATCTTTTCTCGATTAAGTCGGCACCCCAAAAGGAAACGCCCAGCCTCGGGGGGAGAGACTGGGCGTTGGCGCTCTCGCGCATGATGCCGGGAGGGAAGCCGGCATCTCAGGCATCGTCTTCGGCTAGACGGGGGGCACTACCGATTTGAATATGACGTGCCTGACTGATCTCAATCTAGACACTCCTGCCCGATGGTCAATAGCATCCCCCCCACCTCTTCACGTATTTGTGAACGGAGCTCTGCCATTTGTCTCGGGATAAAGAGTTGCGGAGCGTCTTATGTGTCACACCTGCAACGATTCGCGTGGGCAAGTGTGGCTCTATTGCTGAAACGGGTTGCCCGGAGCAACGATCACAAATTCACTCGCGTCGATTTCCTCGTCCTTCACCACCTGTGCCACCTGGACCTTAGTGTCTAGGCCCTGTGCATCCGTCGTGATCCACTCTTTCAGCTGCAAGCCTTTTTCCTTGGCCAGCAATAGGCGAATTCTGCCGGGTGTGTCAGGACTCTTGTCTCGTATGCCCAGCAGCAGCGTGCCGTCATTCTCTTGAACCTCTGTGATCATCGCATCTCGCAGCAGGTTGACATCCGCGCGCAACAACACTCGGAAGGGGGTTTGATCGAGTGCGACACGGTCCTCGTTATCCAGGTCGTGATCCTGAATTGCTAGATACGTTCCATCGGAGATGACCACCTGGCGGGAAGGCCTGGAGTAGTCGAAGCGGAACATTCCGGGCCGCTTCATCTTGAACTTGCCCTTGAGAACTTCGCCATCCGCGGCCGTTTGCACGAACCGGCCCCTCAATGTCTTCATCGCATTGAAATAGGCGCTAACCTTTTCCACCGTCTTCGTCTGATTTGCATCCAAAGAGACTGACCGCGACGCACCAGGTGCCACTTCGGCACTCCAGCCGCTACCAGCGGCATTGGCCGGTTTTCGCGCATTCTCGGCCGCCACGGCCATTGAGATGCTGACGCCCGCCATGGCGCAAAGACCGATGGCGAAAGTCGATAAAATGGCTGATTTCATCATCATGTTGGGAAGGTCCCCCTAATCCCCGGTCCACACACGGGTACGGATAAGCCCCCGAGCCTCCTACAACTCTTTGTGCCTTTTTCGAAAACAATGCGTCGATAACTTGGCAGGCAGGCAGCGTGACGCAAATTGCAGCACTGAAAACGATGCAAGCGCCGCCACGTAAGCCGCGATACGACCTCGAAACTTATCAGTCGACCAACGACACATCCTGCAACACCGATAACAGGCTTGCAGGCTGCCTCGACACACCATCACTCAACGACTGACCAACGGCTTCGGCATCCTCCTGTGTAACAAGAGCTGCGTGAACCCGCACGGTCTGACCCGGCCCGCCCAGAAGAACCATATCGCCGCGTTCGAGAAGCCGTTCAGCTCCTGGTTCGCCAAGAACGCGCCGCGACTCAACCTTCGACCCGAGCCGGTAAGCGATTTGGCTCTTGAAGCCTGTTGTAACTGATTCGGGCAAATGCAGCTCCGGCGTCGTCGTCGTCGCGGCGACAATATGAATACCGACGCTTCGGCCCTTTTCGCAGATCCTGGCAACGCCGCGTTCGAACAAAGCACCCTCAGTACCCAACAACGCCGCGAGTTCATCGATAACCACGACGATGTGCGGCATCGGCTCAAATTCCATCTGCTCGCATTCGTAGACCGGCTGTCCCGTCCGCTCGCAAAAACCCGTATGCACGGTCCGGGCGATGAGTTCGCCGCGCTTTCTTGCAATGCGCACACGGTTGTTGAAGACATCAACGCTGCGAACCGACAGCTTTGCCATCCGTTTCGCACGCTCGTCCATTTCCGCAACCACCCATTCGAGCGCCGCCAAGGCCTCTTCACGTTTGCTAAGGACGGGACACAGGAGGTGCGGGATCCCATTGAAGCAGCCAAACTCCAACAAATCGGGATCGAACATAACGAACTGGCAGTCTTCTGGTCCGTTTCGATAGATGAGCGAAAGAACAATCGACTTGAGACATGTCGACTTTCCGGTTCCAGGTTGCCCGGCGACCAGAATGTTCTCTAAGCCGCCGAGATCCGCCACGACCGGCTGCCCATCCATCGAATGCCCGAGGCCAATCGGCAGACTGCCACCGAAGGTGCGATAGGCTTCGCTGCTGAGCACCGCGCGCAGGCCGATCTGCTGTTGGTGCACATTGGGCAACTCGACGCTAATGGCATTGTTTCCAGGAGCGGCAGCGACCCGTGCCGACTCTGTATTCATGGCCCTTGCGATATCGTCGGCAAGACCAACGACGCGGTGTGGATTGATGCCCTTCTTCAAGCTGAACTGATAGACCGTCACCACCGGGCCGGGCCTGATTTCTGTGAATTCGCCATCAACTCCATAACGCTGCAGAACATCATCCAACAAACGCGCCGTTCCGCGCAGAACAGCCTGCGTCATTTCCGGTCCCGGACGGGCCGCCGGCAGGTTCGCGAGAAGATTGAGAGACGGCCGTCGATAGTCTCCCGCCGTATTTGCCGGTATTCTTGGCGACTGGGCAACGCGGGCAGACACCCGCGGCGCGACTTCAGGTGGAGCCACAATCGGGATCGTCGGCTGCGGCTCAACTGGCGCATCTATGCCATTATCAAACGCGGATTCGTTCTCGGCGGGCCCATTCGCGCCCACTTCCTCAACCTCCGGATTGGGCTTGGAGGGACTGTCCGGAGGTACCCGGGCTTCAGAAATCTCTGCTAGTTTTCGCGCGGCATTCTGCTTCACGGCGCGGCTAAGCACGCTTGAGATAAAACCGCTCTTGTTCGCATTCAGCGTTGGCGCAAACCGTTCCGCGATCCGCTTACTCTCGTCATCAATCTGCTCGTCCATAGCCGCATCGTCTTCACCATCATGAAGCTCTTCTTCATGCGGCAGCTCGTCATTGCGGTCCGAATTGCCAACCGGTTCAGCGATCCAGAATTCAGGGGATTGAGGAGACGGCTCGTTGGCTGGAATGACCTCAGGCGCAGAGTCCACACGAAGCGGAGAAGACTTCATCGGCAACAACGGTGGTTCGCGGTCACGAAGCACACGTGGCTCCCGCTCCAATATCGGTTCAAATCCAACTGACTCGGCCTCCTGCCAATGGCGGTTGAAGCCGGGCCGCGGGGGAAGCCGAACTCCCTTTCTTGTGGCCTGTGCCACTGGTCGAGCTGGGCGAACACGGTCGCGTTTACCAAAACGCCGGACAACGAAATTCCAAATTCCGCTCATCGCCGTCTTCGGGTCAACACCGATCGACTTGCCCGCCAGGAACACCCCTGAAACCGCCAGAACCAGCCCGCTTAGCAGGGACGAATAATTCGGCACGACTTGCTGAACCAGCCAGGATGAGGCCATCGCAATGCCGTCACCGACAATGCCGCCATATCCATGATGCAGCGGCCAGGCGACAAACTTTGGAACAACTGAAACGGCACCCGCCAGCAGAAGGATTGAGGCCAAATACGCCAGCAGTTTCCATCGCGCTCTGGACATCCGGCCAAGCAAGGCGAGGTCGAGGCCCCAAAACAATGGCGCGAACAGCAGCACGACGCTGGCCAGTCCCAGTGTCTGCAACAACAAATCGGAAATAGTCGCGCCGAAGGAACCGAGAAGGTTGGTGGGCGGCTCCCGTGTCACGTGCGTCAGGCTCGGATCGGTAACCGACCAGGTCACGAGCGACAACCACGACACCGCGAGTATACCTAGCAGAACAAAGCCCAAGCCCCGGCTGAGAAAACGACGCAGGCCATCTTCCACCGCGCGCGGCAGCAGTCTGTAGACTTCATCGTGTTGACACTCAGGAACCATGAACGCGTTACAATTATTTCTCGAGGACGGACGTTACCCGCTCTAGCGCCTCCTTGATGACGATTGGCTCCGCCACCAGCGCTAACCGGATGAAGTCTTCCCCCGGGTTTTCGCCGAAGCGATCCGTTTGGGCCAAGAATGCACCAGGTAGCACTTTGACACCTGCGCGTTTCCATAGGGTTACCGTAGTGTCGACGCCTCCACCGAAATGACCCACATCGAGCCAAAGGAAGAACCCGCCATCGGGCCTCCTGTAACGAAATCGGTCACCCAGAACCGCATCGCACACATCAAATTTCCGTTGATATGCCATACGGTTAGCACTCACATGCTGCTCTTCCGCCCAGATTGCCGCGGACGCCATCTGAGTCGGTCCGGGCATCTGCGGCCCAATCAGGTTGCGTATACCCGTCAATTGTCTGAGGAAGGCTCCGTCGCCAGCGGTAAAGCCCGATCTAAGCCCGGGCACATTGGAGCGCTTGGATAAAGAGTTGAACACAATGAGGTTGTCGAAGCCCCAGTCCGTCGCCGCCGCCACTTCAAGACCGCCGACCGGCGGCGCCGCGGTGTATATCTCCGAATAGCATTCATCGAAGAACAGCATGAAGTCGTGCTTGCGCGCGAGTTCCAATGCGCGCGCCGTATACTCCGCTGAAGCCGCCGCACCTTGCGGATTGGCCGGTGAGCACAAATAAAGTGCCGCCGTCCGCCCGAGCAATTCCTGATCCTCGGACAGTTTTTCTAGGTCCGGAAAATAGCCAGAGTCCGCCGTCGCGTTGAGATAAACGGGCTCGGCGTTGGTCGCCAGCGCGGCCCCGATGTACGCGGCGTAATATGGATTACACATCAAGATCGCCGGCTGCTTTCCTTCCGCAAGCTTTTTCCGCCCGACCGCCTGCAAGGCGGCAAAGAAAAGCCCCTCTCGTGAGCCGTTGCTCGGTAGTATCTCGGTGTCAGGATCAACCGCCACGCCGTACCGCCGCTGCAGCCAGGACGCGATCGCGCCACGTAGCTCCGGGTAGCCGTTGATTGGCGGGTACTTGGTGAAAAGCGCTTCAGCCTCTTTTATCTTGTCGGCAACGAACGCCGGCATCGTCTCACGCGGCTCGCCTAGAGTGAGGTCGATCACCGGCTCCAGCTCCGGAGCATAAGGCGCCAGCAGTTCTCGGGTGCGGCTGAAGGGATAGGGGACATCACCCGCTGCAAGTCGGCCAAGGCCGGTTTGTCGCGTTACCAAGAAAGCCTCCGTTAAATCCAGGTCCGGCTAGGGTGTGATCGTTTGACATAGAAGCGGCAAGCTTCCATCGAAAGAGAAAATCACTCCCTGGAGACAAGAGTCCAAAGCGCGCCCGAGAACCAACCGCGGTTCACTCTGAGGCGATCACGCTCGAGAGCCCAAGGCCCAATCGTACCCAGTGGTATAAGGCGTTCTTAGCAAGGCGTCCGAAATTTGCCGGACGCAAAAAAGATGAGAGGCAGGCAAGCAGCCTGCCCCTCACTCCGGCCCGGATCAAACCGTGGCCGGCCCCGCACTACACCCGGCCCATCCTCACGTCTTCTTCGGGATTGGCCGAAATCTTGTGGAACTCCAGATCCGCGCCTCGCCGTTGCGCCTCATCACTCATGCGGAATCCGAGCGCCGCATCGACGATGGTGTAGATTACCAGTCCCGCACCGAGCCCGAAAGCCGAACCGAGAACCGAACCGACAACCTGGCTGCCCAGCGAAACTCCGCCCAGGCCACCCATCGCTTCCGTACCGAAAATCCCGCAGGCAATGCCGCCCCAAAGACCACACAGGCCATGCAGCGGCCAGACGCCAAGAACGTCGTCGATCTTCCAGACGTTCTGCGCCAACTGGAAGAACTGCACGAAGATCACCCCGGCAATTGCACCGGTCAACAGCGAGCCCACCGGGTGCATCACGTCGGATCCTGCACATACTGCCACCAGACCAGCCAACGCGCCGTTGTGCACGAAGCCGGGGTCGTTCTTACCAGCTGCCAGCGCCGCCAAAATTCCGCCGGCCATCGCCAGCAGTGAATTCATCGCTACCAGGCCCGAGACCCCCGACAGGCTTTGTGCGCTCATCACGTTGAAGCCGAACCAGCCGACGCACAACATCCACGAGCCCATCGCCAGCCACGGGATCGACGACGGCGGAATACCTTGCGTGCCGCCCTTGTCATAGCGCCCGGCACGCGCACCAAGCTTGAGCACGGCACCCAGCGCCACCCAGCCGCCGAAAGCATGCACCACGATCGAGCCCGCGAAGTCGTGGAAGTCGGCACCGAATACGCCCTTGAACAGGCCCGCCTGCAATCCGAAATTGCCGTTCCAGACCGTGCCCTCGATTAACGGATAGGCGACACCGACAATCAAAGCCGTCGCCAGACACTGTGGCCAGAACCGTGCGCGCTCCGCAATCCCACCCGACACAATCGCCGGAATTGCCGCCGCGAACGTGCATAGGAAGAAGAACTTAACGAGCGAGACGCCCTGTGGCCCGAACGGTTCGCCGCCCGCTGCGCCGGTCAATGCCGCGGCACTCACCAGGAACGTCACGCCGTAGGCGACCCAATAGCCAATGAAGAAATAAGTCACTGTCGAGATCGCAAAATCGACCAGAATTTTGACCAGCGCGTTGACCTGGTTCTTGTGTCTGACCGTCCCGACCTCGAGGAATGCGAACCCGCCGTGCATTGCGAAGACCAGGATCGCCCCCATCAAAAGAAAGAAGACGTCCGCGCCGTTCTGCAGCTGATCCATGCCGCTCCCCAATTTGGTGATTGTTATTTGGACACGTGCCGAACAATCAATCGTGCTGCTCGGTGGGAGGGCAGGTGATCAAGAAATGTGCCACCTTCTGAGACACACCTCAAGCATCTGATATAATTGACGAAATTTAAGTCATGTGGAAACAGGGAGACGATCGCGCCCGCCCATCAAATAGGCAATGTGCCCATAAAGAATGCCCGGATTGCAAGCAATCCAGGCATTTTATGTTAGGCGGGCCGGCACCCGGGAACTGCGTCTAACGCATCCGGCGCGGGTTTTTGTAAAGATCCGATTCCTGATGCTCCAGCTTAGGTTCCAGCTTCCCTGCGAGCACTTCCTTCCACAGCCGCCACAGGTGCCAGCGCGCACCGCGGTTGAAGATAATCATTCCCGAGAACAGCTTTAGCGTCGTCAGCAGTTTCTTATCGGCGTGCTCCGCTTTGACCGCGCACTTCCACTTGCCGGCGATCGAATAGATCTTCCCGTCGATGTATCCGATCTTCTTGTTGTTCTGGTCATACAGCGTGTAGTCGCCGCCGATGTTGATGAACGCCCTCTGCAGCCGGAAGTACTCAGGCTTTCCATCCCGCATCAGGAAGAACGAAAAGTGCTCCGGCATCAGCGGCCATTTGAAGGCCGATCGCTCCATGTAGATTATGAAGTCATCGTCATCGGTGTTAATTGAATATGCCGTCACGGGAAGCCCCCGCGCGCCCATCGTCAACTGCAGGCTGCGCCCGATCATCAAGTCCATGGTCGCACGCCAGCCGAGGCTTTTCGTGAACAGCTTGAAGATCAACCGGCGGTTCATGCCGGTGTTTTCCTTCCACGGTGCCTTGCGGAAACCAATGAGCCCAGTGCGCTCGCCGTTTTCGATAACTTCCGCATAGATGTCCATGTCGGAGGAAAACTGCCGCGACTTGGCGCGGTTGCGCGAGCGCTTGTAGACGCCGAATTCGGTCGAGTTGAGATCCGTCAGCCAGACATCGACGACGAACTTGCACCATTCCTCGGTGGAGGTTGACGCCCGCGTCGTCCGTCTCGAGACCGGCTTTTCGCCGTCCTCTTTCTTGTCCTTCCCGCGCGTCCGCTGCAACACCTCGGCCCGCGCCTCACGCGTAGCATCACTTGCAGCGGCGTTCGCTTCCGCCAGAGTCGCGCTTGTTGCCATGCTTGCTTCCAATCATCGTCTCGGACGCCCGCACAAACGCGAATCACTTTTCAAACGTTAACATTTTGCCAACAGCATACGAACAGGCGCTGATTTGAAACTGTATTCCCCTCTAACCCCGCGCCCCGAAGATCGCTGAACCGACGCGCACGTGCGTCGCGCCCATCTCCACGGCTGTCTCGAAATCTCCCGACATGCCCATGCTCAGGCCCTTGAGCCCCAGGTCCTGGGCGAGCTTGGCAAGGAAGGCGAAGTGGATCGCTGGTTCTTCGTCGATCGGCGGAATGCACGTCAGCCCGGCGATCTCCAAGCCCAGCTCATCACGGCAAATTCCCAAGAGCGCACCGGTGTCCGCTGCCAGCACCCCCGCCTTCTGCACTTCTTCGCCCGTATTCACCTGAATAAACAGCTGCGGCCGGCGCCCCTGCTTATCCATCTCGACGGCCAGCGCCTTCGCAATCTTCGGCCGGTCGATCGTGTGGATAACATCAAACAGCGCCACCGCTTCGCGCGCCTTGTTGGACTGCAGCGGCCCGATCAGATGCAGCGTCATATCCGGGAACTCGGTTTTTAGCTCCGGCCACTTGCCCTGCGCCTCCTGCACACGGTTTTCACCGAAGTGCCTGTGCCCGGCAGCCAGCACCGGCCGGATCCCGTCCGCCCCGAACGTTTTGGAAACAGCAATAAGAGTGACCTCTTCGGGGTCCCGCCCAACGCCCTTCGCGGCGACCGCAATCCGCTTTTCCGTCTCACCCAATCGGATCGCAGCATCGTCGCTCAATTTGTTCCCCTCCTGATCTTGTGTGCTAGAACAATTCGTATACAAAATAGCATCGTCCGGCTATGGTCCTCGCCTCACTAGCCGGCTGGTATATATCGAGTAACACGGGGGAAGAACAACATGAGCGACACTCTTGACGACCACGTTGCGGAACTCGAGAGACGCGTTGCGAGCGTCGAGGATCGGATGGCGGACCTGCCAAACACCATGAACCTTCGGCTGGAGACAATCGTAAGCGCCCAGCATGATGTGTCTGCACGGCTCGGTCTCATGGATAAACAGATGGCGGGGCTCATCCGCGACATCAGGGGTATGCGCGGCGATGTTACCCGCCAGCTGGCCGACCAGGACAATCGGCTTGATACAATGGAACTCCACATCGAAGGCATCGGAGCACGCCTTGACGGCATAGACCAGCGGCTCGGCGCCCTGGACTGGCTTCAGGACAATGTCACGGGTATGAAGCAGGCGCCTCAACAGCTCCTCGATCGCGGCTGACGAAGACCTTTAGCCGCAACCAACGCCTCGCTTGACCCCCCGCGGGCTTTCAGGTCATCTCCCGACCCAACCCAACACACCGTCTTGTCGAGTTTTGGGCAATCAAGTCAACGGGGACCCGCCGAAGAACATGGCAGCTGAACGCTACAACGCACCGGAACGTGAGAAGCACTGGCAAAAGGCCTGGCAGGATGCCGACGTCTTCACGGCCGAGGCCGACGCTTCGCGTCCCAAGTGTTACATCCTGGAGATGTTCCCGTATCCTTCCGGGCGCATCCACGTCGGCCATTCGCGCAACTACACAATGGGTGACGTCCTCGCTCGCTATAAACGCGCGAAGGGCTTCAACGTCCTGCATCCCATGGGCTGGGATGCCTTCGGCATGCCGGCCGAAAACGCCGCCATGGAGCGCAAAATCCATCCGGGGCAATGGACCCGCGACAACATCTCAGCCATGCGCGAACAGCTCAAGTCGATGGGCTTCGCAATCGACTGGTCGCGCGAATTCGCGACCTGTGATGTGGGCTATTACAGGCACCAGCAGCAGTTGTTCCTCGATCTGCTCGGAAAGGATCTGGTTTACCGCAAGTCCTCCAAGGTCAACTGGGACCCGGTCGACAACACCGTTCTCGCAAACGAACAGGTCATCGACGGCCGCGGCTGGCGCTCCGGCGCTCTCGTCGAGCAACGTGAACTCACCCAGTGGTTCTTCCGCATCACACACTACGCCGAGGAACTGCTTGAAGCCCTCGACACCCTCGACCAGTGGCCCGAGAAGGTCCGACTGATGCAGGCCAACTGGATTGGCCGCTCGGAAGGCGCCACCATCCGCTGGGCCCTGGACGAAGATTCCGCGCCCAAAGGCATCAGTGAGGTAGAGGTCTTCACAACCCGTCCCGATACCCTGTTCGGGGCCTCATTTCTTGCGATCGCCCCAGACCACCCGATCTCCAAAGCGACAGCCGAACAAAACCCGAAGCTCGCGGAGTTCTGCGAGGAATGCAGGCGCCTCGGCACGTCCGTCGCAGACCTCGAGAGCGCCGAAAAGAAGGGCTTCGACACCGGCATCCGCGTGCGCCACCCGTTCGATCCCGATTGGCTCCTGCCCGTTTGGGTCGCAAACTTCGTGCTGATGGACTACGGCACCGGCGCCATTTTTGGCTGTCCCTCCGGCGATCAGCGCGACCTCGATTTCGCCCGCGCCTATGACTTCCCCGTCACCGCCGTGATTTTGCCGCCGGGCGAAGACGCAGCCTCATTCGAGATTGGTGACATGGCCGTCGACGGCGAAGGCACTATGATCAATTCGCGTTTCCTCGATGGCCTCGGGACAGAAGCCGCTTTTGAAGAAGCCGTGGCGCGCCTCGAGAAAGAGAAAGTATTCGGCAAACCGGCGGCAACGCGAAAGATCAACTACAGGCTGCGCGACTGGGGCATCTCGCGGCAACGCTATTGGGGCTGCCCGATCCCCATTATCCATTGCGAGGGTTGCGGCGTTGTCCCGGTGCCAGCCGAGCAACTTCCAGTCGAATTGCCCGAAGACGCAACCTTCGATGAACCGGGCAACCCGCTCGAACGGCACCCCACGTGGAGTAAGGTCGACTGCCCGAATTGCGGCAAGCCGGCACGCCGTGAAACCGACACCATGGACACCTTCGTCGACTCGTCCTGGTACTTCGTTCGCTTTACCGCACCCCACTGCGAAACCCCGGTGGACGGCAAGGCTGCGGCCTACTGGCTGCCAGTCGACCAGTACATAGGCGGCGTCGAACACGCGATTTTGCACCTTTTGTATTCGCGCTTCTTCTTCCGCGCCATGACGGACGCCGGTCACGCGCCCGCTGGCGGCGCAGAGCTGCGCGAGCCCTTTGCCGCTCTCTTCACCCAGGGGATGGTGACCCACGAAACCTACAAGTCAAAGGACGGTTCCTGGCTTCCGCCCGAAGCCATTGTCATTGAAGGCGAAGGCCAGACAAGATCCGCCCGCGACGCATCGACCGGAAAGCCGGTCAGCATCGGGCCAATCGAGAAGATGTCGAAGTCGAAGAAGAACGTCATCGACCTTGATGCATTCATCGACAACTATGGCGCTGACACCGCCCGCTGGTTCGTGCTTTCCGACAGCCCCCCCGAACGCGATGTGATCTACACCGACGTCGGCGTCGAAGGGGCCCGGCGTTACGTCCAGCGCCTCTGGCGGCTAATCAACGAAATGGCCGAAAAGGCAGCCCCACCAGATGCGCCAAAACCGGACGAATTTGGCCCCGAGGCGTTGGAGCTGCGGCGGGCGGTCCACAAGACACTCCACAACGTTGCCCGGAACATCGAAGGACTTCGCTTCAATGTCGCCGTAGCCGCACTTTACGAGCTCGCCAACATCCTGGGGTCAGCTGTCCAAAAGTCCGCAAAAGGGCATGATTGGGCACTCCGCGAGGCCGCCGAATACACTGTTCAGATGATTTCTCCGATGATGCCGCATCTTGCCGAGGAGTGCTGGTCGCGGCTCGGTTACAACACCCTCGTCACCAATCAACCTTGGCCCGCCGCCGAACCGGCGTTGCTCGTTGACGATGAGATCACCATTGCCGTACAGGTGAACGGTAAGCGTCGTGACGAGCTCAAAATCGGCCGTAATGCATCGAAAGAGGATATCGAAGCGGCGGCTATGGCTTTGGATTCGGTGACACGCGCATTGGAGGGACGACAGCCCAAAAAGGTCATAGTTGTCCCGCAGAGGGTTGTGAATGTCGTCGTTTGACACGCACCGGGACACAGCCACCGTCGCACGGCTTTCATCAAGCTGTTGCATGACGCCTGCTGGCGCGCTTGCAGTTCTCGCCGTTATTCTGTTGGTCACGCCGATGCTCGGCGCATGTGGCTTTCGCCCGTTGCATGCTGATCTTGATGGCACGGGTAGCACGTCCGACAAACTCGCCGCGATTCATATCGCACCGATTCCCGGTCGCGTTGGGCAGCAACTGCGCAACGAACTGATCTTCAAGGCCACCGGCGGCGGCCAGGCACCTCCAGCCGAGTACCGGCTCAATATTGCAATTCGTCAGCGTGTCACAAGCACGCTCGTCGAGCGTACCGGTGACGCGAAAAGGCAAATTTACAACCTTGAGGCCAAGTTCACGCTGACCCGGTTGTCGGACAAAGCCGAATTGTTGAAGGGCTCGAGCTTTTCACGCGCTGGATTTGAGCGGTTTGAATCCATATTCTCCAACGTGCGGGCCCGTTTCGACGCGGAGAATCGGGCAGCCAAGACGGTCGCACAAGACTTGAAGGCCCGCCTGTCCGCCTTCATGGCGACAGGGGCTTAACCCCACGCGTTTAGACATCTCATGGTTGCGGTAAAGAGCCACGAAGCGGCACGTTTTCTCAAATCACCAAACCGCGGCATCTCCGCTATTCTTACCTACGGAACCGATGCAGGCCTTGCATCCGAGCGCGCGCGCGGCGCTGCTAGATCCTGGGCAGCATTGGAAGACCCGCCCTCGGAAATCGTTCGCCTTGGCGACGCCGACCTTGAAACCAACCCGGACCGCCTCTCTGTCGAACTAATGACCGTACCGATGTTCGGCGGCCGCAAGGTCATCCTCGCCACCGCCGGCCGCCGCATCAATGCAAAGCTTCTGAAGGAACTCGTAACCCCCGGCCCGTTGCCAGGCGTGCTCGTCATCGAAGCCGGCAACCTAAAGCCCACCGACGCCCTTCGAAGCATTTTCGAGAAAACCAAACACGCCGCAGCAATCGCTTGCTTTCCCGACGAAGGGCGCGACCTTTCCGTACTCGTCGACGATGAAATCAGATCCGCCAACATGACAATCTCGCCAGAGGCACGCGAACTTCTCATCGCCCAGCTTGGGGCTGACCGCGCGCTCTCACGCGGCGAAATTGGCAAGCTGATCCTCTACTGCGCCGATCGAAAACGCATCGAGTTTTCGGATGTCGAGGCAATTGTCAGCGATGCTTCAGCGCTCAATATAGACCGCATAGTCAATGCAGCGGCCGTAGGCAAGGCGGGCGCCGCCGTGCGCGAACTCACCCGCGCATTGACCAGCGGAGAGAACGCCCAGATGATCATCCTTGCCTTGCAGCGTCACTTCATGCGCTTGCATCGCATCCAGGCCGAAGTGTCTGCCGGCCGCTCAACTGCCGACGCCATGAAGGCGCTCCGCCCACCGCTGCACTTCAAGCAGAAAAATGCTGTCTCAGCGCAGATACGACACTGGCCGATGGCCGTGCTGACACGGGCCCAACAGGAAATCTCTGAAGCCGCAAGGAACGCGCGCAGGACCGGGGCCCGCGACGACCTCATTGCCGAATCATTGCTGTTGGCTCTTGCCAAACTCGCGCGCTGACGGACAACGCCAACCGCCGCTCGGATCCGCCCAGCTTGCCCTCGCAGCGCTGATCCCTATAGTGACGCCGACCCATGAATTGCTTAAGAAATTCTACTAGCCGGACGGACTAACGTCAGGCTGGCAAACAGGAGAAGGCATGAGCGATACCCGCTACGACATCATTGGCATCGGCAACGCCATCGTCGATATCATCGGCCGCTGCGATGATGACTTTTTGAAGAAACACGATGCACCGAAGGGGCACATGCGCCTCGTCGACGCCGCAACCATCGCCTCGCTCTACGCCGACATGGGCCCGGCCATTGAGATTTCCGGCGGCTCCGCAGCAAACACGCTGGTTGGCATATCTTCATTCGGCGGAACTGGCGCGTTCATCGGCAAAGTCGCCGGCGACGAATTCGGTAAGATCTTTGCCCATGACATCCGCGCTGCGGGCGTCGGCTTCAACTCCAAGGCGGTGAACGGCAAAGACCCGACATCACGCTCGCTAATCCTCGTCACGCCCGACGGTGAGCGCACCATGAATACTTTCCTCGGCATCTCCACCGACATAGACGATGGAGAAGTCGATCCCGCGGCCATCAAGGCCGCCAAGATCGTATATCTCGAAGGCTATTTGTTTGATCGCCCCGATGCCAAAGCCGCGTTCCGACAGGCCGTCGACATTGCCAAGTCAGCAGGTCGCAAGGTTGCCCTGAGTTTGTCGGATGGCTTTTGTGTTGGCCGCCACAGGACAGAGTTCATCGAACTCATTAACAACGGCATCGACATCCTTTTCGCCAACGAAGATGAGATCAAATCTCTCTACGAAACATCCGACTTCGAGGAGGCCGCGAAGCGCACATTGGCCGATACGGACCTCGCTGCGTTGACCCGAAGCGCCAAGGGTTCTCTCGTTATGAGCAAAGGCGAAAGGATAGAGATCCCGGTTGACCCGGTGGATGAAGTTGTCGACACCACCGGAGCAGGCGACCTTTACGCCGCCGGTTTCCTCTATGGCGTGGCGTCCGGCAAGGACCTCGCGACCGCCGGCCGCCTCGGCAGCATCGCCGCAGCCGAAATCATCAGCCACATGGGCGCGCGCCCGGAAGTCGATCTCGGCGAACTCGCACGCGCCAAGGGCGTTCTAGCTTGAGGCCAAACCGCCATGCAGCTGGCAAAACATCCCCGTGACCGCCTCATTGTCGCTCTCGATCTGCCGACCGTTGATGAAGCCCGGTCTCTTATGAGGACCCTCGGCGACGAAGTGAGCTTTTACAAGATCGGTCTGGAACTGATCTTGTCGGACACCCAGGGCGACAGTGGTCTTGGCTTGGTGAGCGAGCTGGTCGACGCCGGCAAACGCGTCTTCCTTGACGCGAAGCTGCTCGATATCCCCAACACGGTTGAACGCTCGGTCGACCGAGTTGCCGATCTCGGCGCCACCTTTCTCACTGTCCACGGCCACGACCTTCAGACCTTGCGGGCCGCCGTTTCCGGCCGCGGCGGCAGCGAACTGAAGCTTCTCGCCGTGACCGTCCTGACCAGCTTGAACAGCAGCGATCTGGACGAGCAGGGCATCACCGTGTCACCTGCCGATCTCGTGCTGCATCGGGCAAATCTCGCCAAACAGGCGGGCGTTGACGGAGTCATAGCTTCCGGCCAAGAGGCCGCGGCCGTACGCTCTTCAACCGGTAGCGGCTTTCTCATCGTTACGCCCGGCATCCGCCTTCCCGGCAGTGCCGCAGGCGATCAGCAACGCATTATGACCCCACAACATGCCATTGCCGCCGGTGCCGACTACCTCGTTGTCGGGCGTCCAATAACCGCCGCCAGCAGTCCGCGCGCCGCCGCAGCCACATTTGTCAAACATATAGCCGAGGCCGGTTAGGGCCTGGGCTCAAGAAAGAAGGATAGACCGAATGCCCAAGGGATACGTCATCGCCCACGCTGTCGTTACCAACCCCGATGCCTGGGCACAGTATGCCGCCAAGACAAAGGTAGCTCTCGACAAGTTCGGCGGCGTTCCGATTGTCCGCGGCGGTCGCCATGAGATTATTGAAGGCGTCGGTGTGGCCCGCAACGTCATCCTTGAATTTCCAAGTTACGAAGCCGCTCTCGGGTACGCAAGATCGCCGGAGTACGCCGAGGCCAAGGCGCTGCGCCAATGCGCCGGCACGATTGACATCGTAGTCGTCGAGGGCGTTTGAGCTTCGACTCCAGCCGAGGGCTCAAAAGTGCCCCATATACCTAAGAGCAAAAGCCGCACGCCGTGGCGGGCCACCGTCGTAACCTTGTTTCCGGAAATGTTTCCGGGGCCGCTTGGACACTCACTTTCGGGTCAGGCCCTCGAGGCCGGCCTGTGGTCACTCGATTGCGTAGCCTTGCGTGACTTTGGTGAGGGGCGCCATCGGCAGGTTGACGACACCCCGGCCGGCGGCGGCGCCGGCATGGTGATGCGCGCCGACGTTACCGCCGCTGCCGTGGACCATGCCTTGAAGACCCAATCCAACTCAGACCTCGCGCGCCTCTATTTGTCGCCGCGTGGGACCCCGCTCACCCAGCCCGCCGCCAAGGATCTTGCAGCCGGCCCCGGCGTTCTTCTGCTCGCCGGGCGTTTTGAAGGCGTTGATGAACGCGTCCTGGAAGCCCGTGACTTTCGCGAGGTCTCGATCGGAGACTATGTCCTTTCTGGCGGCGAGCTGGCCGCCATGGTGCTGATCGATGCTTGTGTCCGCCTGGTTCCCGGCGTCATCGGCACCGACGAAAGCCTCAAGCACGAGAGCTTTGAAGGCGGCCTCCTGGAATACCCTCAGTACACGCGTCCGCGCGACTGGGAAGGCAGGCCGATCCCTGACGTCCTACTTTCTGGCGACCACGGCCGGATTGCGCGGTGGCGCGACGCACAGGCCCGAAAACTGACCAAGACCCGCCGCCCTGATCTTCCGGACCCGAAAACCCCAGAAAAATAGCGCTGCCAACAGGCCGCGACGCCTAGAGACCGAAACCATCGACAGCCGCATCGTTTTAAGCTAGTAGAACACGGTCAAATTTCCCAGACATGGGTTGCATGAGCGACGTCCGCCCCTCGCCGGGGATTATAGGCATCGTTCCTCTGCTTATGAAAGCCTCGAGGAACAACCAAAAATGAACATCATCGAACAGCTCGAACGCGAGCAAATGCGGACTATTTCCGCCAAGCGCGGGGTCCCGGAATTCAGCCCCGGCGACACCGTCAAGGTCATGGTGAAAGTCGTCGAAGGCAAGACAGAACGCTTGCAGGCTTACGAAGGCGTCGTCATCGCCCGCTCAGGCGCCGGTCTGAACGAGAGCTTCACTGTTCGCAAGATCTCCTATGGCGAAGGTGTCGAACGCGTCTTCCCTGTCTACTCGCCGCTGATCGCATCGATTGAAGTCATCCGCCGCGGCCGGGTTCGTCGTGCCAAACTCTACTATCTGCGTGGCCGCCGCGGCCGTTCCGCCCGCATTGCCGAGCGCACCGACGCCCGCGCCCGCCGTTTGAACGCCGCATGGAAGGGCTTCAAGAAGCAAAAAGGTCAACCCGATGACCTGTCCCAGCTCAACGGCATCGACGATGAACTGCAGATGCGTTTGAAGCAGTTGAACTGCGTCAAACTCGAGCAGATCGCCAATTTCTCCGATGACGATATCGCCAACATTGACGATTTCCTGAAGCTCGATGGACAAATCGAGAAGCAGGACTGGGTCGGTCAGGCGCAACGCCTCATCGCTGAGGCAACGGCGGCCGAAGCCGCGGCTGAAGCCGAAGCCGAAGAAGCCAGGAAGGCTGAAGAAGCTGCCAAGTAGGAAAAGTGGCCCGAATAAGAACTGTTATGAGTTTGAGGGAGTAGCGGCTCACCGGTTTCGACCGGTGGGCCGTTTGCGTTTCTGTTAATCCCCAATCTGCAGCAGGGTCGCCGGGCCAAGCATCGGCAAGAGCCGCAAGAGATCCCGTTTCCGCAAGGCGATACATCCCTCCGTCGGCTCCAAGCCATCGGGGCCCTCCCGGGCAACGTGGATGAAGATGGCGCTCCCGCGGCCCTGCTGGCGCGGCCGATCGTTGTATCCGACCACCACAATGACGTCGTAGAGACAATCGCCGCGCCAGAGCCTTTCGGCGCTACCGTCATAAGGGTGCCGGATACGCCGATTGTAGTTGCGATCACCGATGGCATCACACCATCCATCCTCGGGCAAAAGAGCCCTGATCGGCAGCGATGTAGATGGTCTTGAAGCGAGCCGGTCGGCCCTGTAATAGGCCTCTCGCAGCGGCCACAAGCCACGTGGACTAGCCCTATCTCCTTCATGTTTCTGCGTACACATTCCCGACCGCCCGAGCGCGCACGGTATAAGCAGGTTTCCAGCCCTCAGGAGACCGCGCGTTGACTCTGCCGATTTCGCACTGACAAAAAGTTTTCGCAACGTGTGGTAAGAGATTGTTGCCCGACCTGGTCTCATTGGCAAAAAGAACCGTACTGAAAATGCCCACAAAACTGATCGACTTTGAAATATCCTGTGGGCACACACATGCTTAACGCCTTTTCTCCCCCTATGGCGTTCCAAGTTTACCGTGGTAGATAATCTATCAGGCGTAGGGAAGCATGGCCCGGAGTGACGACAAAAATGAGCAATGTCCGCAAAATTTTGATCGTGGATGACGACGACGACCTTCGCGATTCCCTGAGAGACCAGCTGGCATTGCACGACGAGTTCGAGGTGACGGTAGCCGATTCCGCCGCAAGCGGCATGGAAATCGCCAAGGCCGAACATCACGACCTTGTCTTGTTCGATGTCGGGCTCCCCGACATGGACGGGCGCGAAGCGGTCAAGATACTTCGCAAAACTGGGTTCAAGAGCCCCATCATCATGTTGACCGGCAACGATTCAGACGCCGACCAGATCCTCGGCTTGGACGCCGGCGCCAACGATTACGTCACCAAGCCCTTTAAGTTTGCCGTACTGCTTGCACGCATCCGTGCCCAGCTTCGCCAGCACGAACAAAGTGAAGACGCCGTTTTTGCTATTGGCCACTACACCTTCAAGCCGGCATCCAAACTGCTGGTCGATGAAAAAGGCTCTAAGATCCGCCTCACCGAAAAGGAAACCTCAATTCTGAAATTCCTTTACCGGTCTGGCGAAAAGGTCATCACCCGCGATGTACTCTTGCACGAAGTGTGGGGCTATAACGCCGGTGTGACGACCCATACGCTGGAAACGCATATCTATCGTCTGCGCCAGAAGATCGAAAAGGATCCTTCGAACGCCGAGCTTCTAGTGACCGAAACCGGCGGTTACAAACTGGTTCCCTGAACGGCGAACGAGAGCGCGGCGACCGCGCGTTGGCATCTGACAGTTCGACGTCTTTTACTCCGAACCCTCATCGGCTGGCCGATCGGCAACCGCATCATCCAGGCGGCGCAGTCTCTGCGCAAGGACTTGAAGCACGTAGAGTGCGAACCCCGGTTCGGCCTGCACCAGGCGGAGAAACGCGGCCCGGTCGAGAATCGCCACCTCGGTGTTGGTAGCCGCCAAGGCCGCGGCGCTGCGTGGAGCATCATCAATCAGCGACATCTCCCCGAAGATCCCGTCCGCACCGACGGTCTCCAGCACGCGGCCGAACATCAAGATATCAATCAGCCCGGAGCGAACTAGGTACATCGTGCCGCCTGCCTCATCCTGCAGGAACACCTTCCCACCCGCGGGCAGGCTGGCGAAGGGCACACCCTCGCGCTCAAGCTTCGCAAAATCGATCGGGCCTCGCACCATCGCTCAATGCCCAACTGTTACGGCAATCGCGCTCACGCACTGGGAGACCAGTTGCGAACATCGACGAAATAGCCCTCCAGCGCCGCCGCCGCCGCCATCTTCGGCGACACAAGATGCGTCCGGCCCTTGTAGCCCTGGCGCCCTTCGAAGTTGCGGTTTGACGTCGAGGCGCACCTCTGTCCCGGCTTTAGCTGGTCGGGGTTCATGCCAAGACACATCGAACAGCCAGGCTCACGCCACTCAAAACCTGCGGCGGTGAAGATCTTGTCCAACCCCTCGGCCTCCGCCTGCGCTTTCACAAGACCTGACCCGGGCACGATCATCGCGTAATCGAGCCGCTCGGAAATCTTTCGTCCCTTTACGACATCCGCAACAACTCGCAAGTCTTCAATACGGCCATTTGTGCAAGAGCCGATCCAGACGACCTCTAATGGAATGTCGGTCACCTTCGTGCCGGGCTTCAGGCCCATGTACTCCAGCGACCGCACCATTGACGCCCGCTTGTTGAAATCATCAAGCGCTTCAGGATCCGGCACAGCACCGGTCACGGCAACCACATCCTCCGGCGACGTGCCCCAAGTTACGATCGGCGGCAGCGCGGCCGCATCCAGGCTAACTTCCGTGTCGATATGTGCGTCATCATCCGTATAGAGCGTCTCCCAATGACGCATCGCCATATCCCAGGCATCACCCTTCGGTGCTTTCGGCCGGCCCTTGATGAACTCGAAAGTCTTTTCATCAGGAGCAATCATGCCGGTGCGCGCTCCGCCCTCGATCGACATGTTACAGACCGTCATGCGGCCTTCCATGGACAATGCACGGATGGCCTCGCCTGCAAATTCGATCGCGTGATGGTTGCCGCCGGCCGTGCCGATTTCGCCGATCACGGCGAGTATGATGTCCTTGGCCGTAACGCCATCCGGCAACTGCCCGTCGACGCTGACCCTCATGTTCTTGAGTTTCTTTTGAACCAGTGTCTGTGTCGCCAGTACGTGCTCGACTTCGGAGGTGCCGATACCGTGCGCCAACGCACCAAACGCCCCGTGCGTCGAGGTATGGCTATCGCCGCAGACAATGGTCGTCCCCGGCAACGTGAAGCCTTGTTCAGGTCCGACCACGTGGACAATACCCTGCCGACTATCAAGCTCATCGTAATACTCGATGCCGAAGTCTTCCGCGTTCTTTGCGAGGGTTGCGACCTGTAGCAGGCTCTCCGGATCAGTAATACCCTGTGAGCGATCCGTAGTCGGCACGTTATGATCCACGACGGCAAGCGTCTTTTCGGGTGCCCGCACCGAACGTCCAGCCATACGCAGACCTTCGAAAGCCTGCGGGCTCGTTACCTCATGCACGAGATGGCGGTCGATGTAGATAACGCAGGTGCCATCCTCGTGGTCGTGCACCATGTGGTCATCGAAAATCTTGTCGTAAAGCGTCTTGGCCATGTACGAGAAACCCATTGTTTTCGTGTCTTTGGAGCTTAGATAGACCCGTCGTGGAAACTTCGCAATAAACACCGCGCAGTCGGCTCACCGGTGCGGGTGCGAAACCGGGCGTCATCCCCGGCCGGAAGGCGCCCCGTCGGCGAAACGCGAATAAAGCAATTGGTCTACACCAGATGAACACGGCCGAACTGGCTCAATACTTCCACCTGCGTGATTTCGAGACCAGGAAATCCCTCAGCACGTGCACCTTCTTGGAGCTCTTCAGCTCCTCGGGATAAACGAACAGAACTTCCATGCTCGGGCCGTCAACATGCTCCAGCAACGGCACGAGATCCGACTCTTCTTCCGTCATGTAGTCTGGCAACATCCCGATTCCTACACCAGACTGGATCGCATACTTCAGCGCCACGACGCTATTCACACGGAACGAAGGAACACGGTTCTCGCCCTCACCAAGCCCTGCCGACTCCAGCCACAGTATTGGTTGAAGATGGGCCGCCGGCCGGCCGCTGTAAGAGACGAACCGGTGCCGGTCGAGGTCTTCGAGTGAATTCGGTGCGCCAAACTTCCGGATGTAGCCGGTTGAAGCGTAGATCCGAACTTTCACTCCGAACAGCCGCCGGCGAATGAGATCAGGTTGTTCAGGCTCACCTGTCCAGATCGCAACGTCGGCAGCCCTCATGGCGATATCTATGTGCTCGTCGTTGAGGATCAGTTCGACAGCGACATCAGGATAGAGGTCCTGAAATTCGCCGATCTGCTGCGTCACCCAAACCGTCCCGAGCCCGAGCGGCGCGGTAATCCGTAGTTCCCCCGTCGGCTTGGTCGCTGTATCGGCAAGCAGCATTTCCGCGGTCTGCAGTTTGTTCATGACCTCGGCGACCGTGTTGTATAGAATCTCACCTTGCTCGGTGAGAACAAGCCCGCGCGCATGGCGGTGAAAAAGCGACTGCTTGAGGTCCCGCTCAAGCCCCGCCACCTGCCGGCTGACTGCAGACTGGCTGAGGTTCAAGGCATCCCCGGCGTGCGTGAAGCTTCCTGCCTCGGCCGCGGCATGAAAGATGCGTAGCTTGTCCCAGTCCATTCGGTTGCAATCCGCGAAACGGCAAAAAAGTGAGATTGATCGGATGGTCCTATTCGGCGGCCACCGACGACTCTTCTAGTGCTGCGAAGTAGCGCTCAGCTTCCAGCGCCGCCATGCAGCCAAGACCCGCCGCTGTAACGGCCTGCCTGAATACCTCATCGGTAACGTCTCCAGCCGCGTACACTCCGGGCACCGACGTCGCCGTCGAATCCGGTGCCGTCACGATATAACCGTTCTCCTTCATCTCAAGCTGGCCCTTGAAAATATCTGTTGCCGGAGAGTGCCCGATGGCAACGAATACCCCATCGGCGGCACGCTCGCTAATCACGCCTGTTTTGACATTCTTGAGACGAATAGCCGTCACCGATTTTGGATCCGAATCTCCGGTGATCTCTTCGACGGCGTGATCCCAGACAACTTCGATCTTCGGGTTCTTGAACAAGCGGTCCTGCAAGATCCGCTCAGCTCTCAGAGAGTCACGCCGATGCACCAGCGTGACACGCTTTGCAAAATTGGTCAGAAAAATCGCTTCCTCGACGGCGGTATTGCCCCCTCCGACAACAACGACCTCTTTGTCGCGATAAAAGAAGCCGTCACATGTTGCGCAAGCGGACACCCCGAAACCCTTGAAGTCATCCTCGGATGGAAGGCCCAGCCAGCGCGCCTGTGCGCCCGTGCAGATGATCAGCACATCACACGTATAGGTATCGCCCGATTCACACGACAGCCGGAACGGTCGCACCGACAGCTCGACGGTGTTGACGTGATCACGCACGATCTCCGTTCCAACGTTTCGGGCCTGCGCCTCCATTTGCTCCATCAGCCACGGCCCCTGAATGGCATCCGCGAAACCGGGATAATTCTCGACATCGGTGGTGATGGTCAGCTGCCCGCCGGGTTGATCTCCCTGCAACATGACGGGCTTCAGCATCGCCCGCGCCGCGTAGACTGCGGCCGTATAGCCAGCCGGACCAGAACCAAGAATGAGGAGTTTCACGTGTCGCGTATTTGCCATGCTTCATTCTTCCTTCGATTTTTGGCGCCGGTCCATTGCGGCACAACCGAAATGCCAGCTTCTTGGGGCTGCTGGAGTCCACACAGATATAGGCGCTGGCAATCGTAATATCGCCCCGAGCGATGCGCCGATAGCCGTTTTGCGCAACTTTGTCGGGATAACGGGCCTAAGCGATAGCGCCTTCGCGCACGAATGACACCACCGAACGGACGACCGGTGGTGCATAAAGGATCTTGCGATGCCCGAGCCCATCGAACGAGACGAGCTTTACCTGTGCCATCCCATCCGCCATTTGTAGAGAGTTTTGGAATGGCACCTCATGATCGTCCTGGGCATGTATCAGCAGCGTCGGTCGCTCGATAATTCGCAAGAATCGCTCACCGCAAAAGTCTCCGATCGACTGGTGTGCAACGCGTTCGAGCTGTCTTTCGAACTGCCGGCGCCCCGCCTTCGAAATGCCCAGCCGCTGCGAAAAGCGCCCGGTCACCTCTGAGAATCTGTTCGCTGGAGAGATAAGGCAATACCTCTCAAAAGCCACAGGATGCGACAACGGCCGCTCTCCCGCCCCCGCCATCAAAGCAGCAAGTGCCCCCATTGAATGCGCGACAACACTCTCAAACGGGCCCAAATGATCACAAATCTCAACCACCCCGCGCGCACAGTCGACAAGTCTCGTATGCTCGCCTCTGCTCCTTCCATGCGCCGGAAAATCCAATAAGACGACGCGGAACCCGCTTCGCCTCAGCGGCTCGGCCAGCCCCATCATGAAAGAGGCTTCACTCGTCCATCCGTGCACCACGAGAATATTGCCCCGCACAGTTTCCCCATCGGGCCAAAATTCATACGTCGCCACCTCGCCCACCATGGTTGGAAAGCGCCGAAACTTGGCGTGACGTAGATGATAGCGAGCCCTGTCGACAAGGATCGTATGGTCACTAGTGCGGTAGTCTGAAAACCGCGGAATGCAGAACTCCCGGAATGCGAGATCCCCAGCAAGAGCTGGCGCAATCCGCTCAAGTTTCTGATAGTCGATTTTCGGCGCCGCAGCGCCAAGCCCGATGTAACTACCCGACCGCGTCGAAGCCCTGACTCCGGGCGAGCCCGGAAACAAAGGACACTCCCTGCCCATCTCAAATCAACCTCAACGACTTCAAATTGGCGTGTCCCTCACGCCCGACAATAATGTGATCGTGAACCGAAACGCCGAGCGGTCTGGCCGCCTCAATAATCAATTTCGTCATATCTATATCCGCACGCGACCGTGAGGGATCGCCCGATGGGTGATTGTGAACCAGAATGATCGCTGTCGCCGACAACTCCAGCGCACGCTTCACCACTTCACGCACATTGACCGGCGTGTGGTCGACGGTACCTTCACCTTGCACCTCATCGGCGATCAACCGGTTCTTCTTGGCGAGGAACAGAATTCGGAAGAGCTCGCGATTCTCGTAAGCCTGCGCGGCGCGCACGTAATCAAGAACCTGCGTCCACGACGACAGCGCCGACCGCTCCATGATCTCTGACTTCGCCAACCGCAAAGCCGAGGCCCGAACGATCTTCAATTCAGTGACGACGGCGTCGCCAACGTCTTTGACTTTCTTCAGTCGCTCCGCAGGAGCGTTGATCATCTCAGCGAACGAGCCCTGCTGATTGGATCCAGTTTCACGTGAATCGGTAGAGACCGGACTTAGCTGAGCCTTCTGCCGCTTTGTCTTCTCGAAGTCGGCCATGCAAAGATCACACTCCGGCAGCGGCGCTTCGACGGATTCGAAAGGGCGCCTATCCCGCGGCAAACGGAGGACAGTGATACCCCTTCGGAGACAGCGTGAAAACCTCACACCCCTCTTCGGTAACGCCAACAGAGTGTTCGAACTGCGCTGACAGCTGGCGGTCGCGGGTTACCGCTGTCCACCCGTCCGGCAGCACCTTCACCGAAGCCCGCCCAAGATTGATCATCGGCTCGATAGTGAAGATCATACCGGGTTTGAGAACCACCCCGTCACCTTCAACTCCGTAATGAAGAATATTCGGCCGCTCGTGAAAATGGCGTCCGAGCCCATGGCCGCAGAATTCCCGCACGACGCTGCAGCGTTCGGCTTCGGCGAACTTCTGGATCGCCGCACCGATATGGCCGGTCGTATGACCCGGTTTCACGGCGGCGATACCGCGTTTCATCGCCTCGTACGTCACATCGATGAGACGCTTCGCCTTTCTCGGAACCGACCCTACGGCGAACATCCGACTTGTATCCCCATGCCAGCCGTCCACGATCAACGTCACATCAATGTTGACGATGTCGCCCTCACGCAGCGCCTTGGGACCTGGAATTCCGTGACACACAACATGGTTAACCGAAGTGCAGATCGCCTTTGTATACCCGCGATAATTCAACGTCGCGGGAATAGCATCGTGCTCCTGGGCAAAATCCATGATGCGTTCGTCGAGGGCTTCGGTCGTCACCCCTGGACGAACGTGCTCCACCATTATATCGAGCGCTCGAGCGGCTAGCTGGCCGGCTCTTTGCATGCCGGCGAAGGCCTTGTCATCGTAAAGCGTGATTCTACCTTCTCCGGTTTCGGATTGCATATCGTCGAAAACGGGCTCGAGCTTTGACATCTCTTTCGTCCGCACTGCTCTCTTCGAGCATTCCCTGTTGTCTTAATTTCCTGCGAAATGTAGATCATTTCCGTGGCTGTGCAATCAACATCATGGACCCAGGCGATGTGTAAACCATATCGCAACAAGGGCAAATGAATCAAAAACATGTGTGGACCTGAGCCATGCATCAAGGGATGATAGACAGGCGCATCGAAAGCGAGATTTGGTTGGAATTAAACTCAACCATTTCAGCGTATTAAAAACAATTAAATCGCAAAGTGATTTAAGGTGCGCCTGTAACGATCTGGAGGAAAATAAGGTATGAAGCGTACAATCCTGCTTGTGGGCGTATGCTGCGCCCTGATGGCAACGGCAGCCGTTGATGCTGCCAAGTCGGTCGCCAAGGCGGACGAAGCCCCGACCAAGGAAGCTATAGACCGTGCCCTCGCTGATCTCTTCGCCGAGCGGGAATCCTGGGGTACCGCCCCGGCAGGGGGGCAGGCCTCCGCAGCCGGCTCGGGCGTCGCTGAATCAGCAACCGGCGATCTGGCGGGATTTCTGGCCCTCCGCGCGACCTGGGGAACAGGTCCGGCGCCCAAGGCTGTCAACGCACCGCTTGCCAAGGGCGCTTCATCCAATTTCCCGGTAGCCAAATCTGCTGCCTCGCCTGGCCCGACGCCGGACACCATCGTCCATCCGGAAGTCGACCGGCCGTTGCCGAAACTGGCGGCTGACTCACAGGCGGACATAGTTCGCGCACGAAACGCCCTCATGAAGGAACGCGAAAGCTGGGGCACCAAACCCTCCAAGAGTATCGCCGATCCTTCCAGCGCAACGGCCTCCACGGCGACCGGCGGAACTGGCGACCTGGCCGCACTGCTCACCGAGCGCGAAAGCTGGGGCACTGGGCCCGCGGTCAAGACCGTCAACCCACCGTTGGCCAAGGGCGCGAAGGACAAACTCGAACTTGCCAGGGCTGCTGTCACTGGCGAAGCCAAGCCGCCCATCGTCCACGAGCTCGAACCACGCCCCATCCCAAAAGTCGCAGAGATTGCACCCGCCAAGATTAGGGAGGCGATGAACAACCTTCTCAAGGAACGCGAAGGCTGGGGCACGGCACCTTCCGCCGGTGCGGCTCAGGCCGCCACCGCAACGGGCGGAACCGGCGACCTGGCAGCACTGCTCACCGAGCGCGAAGGCTGGGGCACTGGGCCCGCGGTCAAGACCGTCAACCCACCGTTGGCCAAGGGCGCGAAGGACAAACTCGAACTTGCCAGGGCTGCTGTCACTGGCGAAGCCAAGCCGCCCATCGTCCACGAGCTCGAACCACGCCCCATCCCAAAAGTCGCAGAGATTGCACCCGCCAAGATTAGGGAGGCGATGAACAACCTTCTCAAGGAACGCGAAGGCTGGGGCACGGCACCTTCCGCCGGTGCGGCTCAGGCCGCCACCGCAACGGGCGGAACCGGCGACCTGGCAGCACTGCTCACCGAGCGCGAAGGCTGGGGCACTGGGCCCGCGGTCAAGACCGTCAAGCCGCCGTTGGCCAAGGGCGCGAAGGACAAACTCGAACTTGCCAGGGCTGCTGTCACTGGCGAAGCCAAGCCGCCCATCGTCCACGAGCTCGAACCACGCCCCATCCCAAAAGTCGCAGAGATTGCACCCGCCAAGATTAGGGAGGCGATGAACAACCTTCTCAAGGAACGCGAAGGCTGGGGCACGGCACCTTCCGCCGGTGCGGCTCAGGCCGCCACCGCAACGGGCGGAACCGGCGACCTGGCAGCACTGCTCACCGAGCGCGAAGGCTGGGGCACTGGGCCCGCGGTCAAGACCGTCAAGCCGCCGTTGGCCAAGGGCGCGAAGGACAAACTCGAACTTGCCAGGGCTGCTGTCACTGGCGAAGCCAAGCCGCCCATCGTCCACGAGCTCGAACCACGCCCCATCCCAAAAGTCGCAGAGATTGCACCCGCCAAGATTAGGGAGGCGATGAACAACCTTCTCAAGGAACGCGAAGGCTGGGGCACGGCACCTTCCGCCGGTGCGGCTCAGGCCGCCACCGCAACGGGCGGAACCGGCGACCTGGCAGCACTGCTCGCCGAGCGCGGAGGCTGGGGCACTGGGCCCTCGCAGACCGTCGCGGCAGCAAGCACGTCTTCGACTGCTGGCCGCAGTGCCTGCTCCGAAGACCTCCGTCGTTTAGCGTCCGAGCGCAAAATCTTTTTCAGTAGCGCCAGCGCCAGGCTGCAGCCTAAATCAAATGAAGCACTCGAGCTGATCGCCAAGACCATCAAAGACTGTGGCGATGTGGTAATCCTCATCGAAGGTCATACCGACAGCATTGGCCCCACCCAGGCCAACAAGGTACTCTCCGAAGCACGCGCGTTGTCGGTCCTCGAGTTCCTCGCAACCTCCGGTATCGATCGCTCACGCCTGCAAGCTATCGGCCACGGTGAATCGAAGCCGGTGACGTCCAACGCCACTAGCAAGGACCGGGCTCTCAATCGCCGCATCGAGTTCTCGATCCGCTAAAGACCGCTGACCGCCACCATTCGATATTGGCGGCGGTCATGCACATCCCACAAATTGAAAGGCCCCCGGAATCGTCGCCGGGGGCCTTCTTTTTTGCTCATTATCGGTCTCGGGATGGACGGCCCGCCTGTGCAGCGGACCGCAACGTCGCGCCGGGATCAGATCCGCTGGCTACCTGAACCGAATTCCGGATAGGCTTCCAGACCGATCTCGGCTTTGTCCAGACCATCGGTCTCTTCTTCGAGTGTTGGCCGCAGACCGATGGTGGCTTTCAGCAGCGCCCAGACAACGAAGCTGGTAACGAACACGAACCCACCTACCGCCGCCACGCCGGTCGCCTGCGCGACAATGTTTGCATCGCCGTTTGTCCAAGGAACGATGAGCGTGCCCCAGATACCGGCAAACAGGTGAACCGGAATGGCGCCGACAACATCATCGATGCGCAGCTTGTCGAGCAGAGGTACCGTCAAAACGACAATCACACCGCCGACACCACCAATCACCACTGACTGCCAGATAGCAGGTGCCAGAGGTTCGGCAGTGATCGAGACGAGTCCTGCCAGCGCGCCATTAAGCGCCATGGTCAAATCGACTTTTCCGTAGATCACCTGCGTCAGTACGATGGCGACAATCACACCGGCCGCGGCGGCCATATTGGTGTTGACGAAGATTTTGGCCACGGCCGAAGCGTTCTCCAGCGTGCCCAGCGCTAGCTGCGAACCGCCATTGAAGCCGAACCAACCCAGCCACAAGATGAACGTTCCGAGCGTGGCAAGCGGCATCGAGGAGCCCGGCATCGGATGGATCTCGCCCTTCGGCCCGAACTTGCCTGCACGTGCGCCAAGTAGAAGAGCGCCCGCAAGTGCCGCCCAGCCGCCAGTCGAGTGAACCAGAGTCGAACCAGCGAAGTCCGAGAAGCCCATATCGTCGAGCCAACCGGCGCCCCATTCCCAGGAACCCTGGATCGGATAGATGAACCCGGTCAGGATGACGACGAAGATCAGGAACGGCCACAGCTTAATGCGCTCAGCCAGCGTGCCCGAAACGATCGAAGCCGTGGTCGCGCAGAACACCATCTGGAAGAACCAGTCCGAACCAGTTGCATAACCATTGGCGGTATCCTTCGCCGGGTCCGGCATAGTGACCGGCTCGAACTTGCCGACAAACTCAGCGAATACCCAGGAATCGCCCGGGTACATCAGGTTATAGCCAACGATCCAGAACATCAGCCCTGCGATTGAGTAAAGGGCGATGTTCTTGGTGCATTGCATGGCCACGTTCTTGGTGCGCACAAGGCCGGCTTCCAGCATCGCGAAGCCGGCGGCCATCCACATCACAAGGAAGCCGCCCATCAAGAACAACAGCGTATTAAGGATGTAATCGACATTGCCAGCGGTGGCCGCTGTCTTGTCGACCGTCGGCGCAGCGTCCTGCGCCAGGCTCGGAACCACCGACATGGCCAGCACCGTGAAGGCGGCCATCCCGAGGTTCACGTTACGTTGTAGAGAATTCATAAAACTTCCCCTCCACTTCACTCAAAGAGCTGTTTCGTCGGTCTCGCCTGTGCGGACCCGAACGGTGCGATCAATCGAAGCGACGAATATCTTTCCGTCACCGATCTGCCCTGTGCGAGCCGCGGTCTGGACGACCTCGATGGCCTTTTCGACCTGCTCGGTCGGCACCACGATTTCGATTTTTATTTTCGGCAAGAAGCTCACGGCGTACTCGGCACCGCGATAGATTTCGGTATGGCCCTTCTGGCGACCGTAGCCCTTGACTTCCGTGACCGTCATGCCTTCGAGGCCGAGATCGGTGAGCGCCGTGCGCACCTCTTCGAGCTTGAAGGGTTTGATAATGGCTGTGAGTAGCTTCATCATTAGCCCTCTGAACTATGGACCGCGTCATGGAACTCTCAGAACGAAACGCCACCTCACTCGCTGCGCGAGCGAAAGCAGCCGCTTCGACCAAGATCCGAAAACCAGTTCTCAAGACCTGTGCCAAATCACCTGATTCTTGATAAGCCATTGAATTAGATGGAGTTATAGGAGACCGCCGCGCGGCTTGTAGCCCGCATTGCATCTCCTTTGTGCGCAAAATTTATGCAAAGAAGCCTATTTGGGCGTTTTTTATGCGTTCGTGAGCAAGGCTGACTGACCTCAGCACTGGTCGGGTTGTTTCCAACGTTCAACTCAGCGATCATCCGTGATAGCTCGGACTTCGACGGCACGAGACGCTGAGACGGTTGAAAGACGGAAAAAGCTTCGGCCCGGGCACAATCGGCAAATGGCAGACCTACTCTGGCTTGCAGAATTCAATGTGGCGAACCATGCATGCCGATGAACCGCGCCGAATTTCGCCAAACCCAAACCGCATAACGCGAAGAGGCCAATGCATCAGCACCCCGCACTCCTTCAGGATGTGATCATTTTCCTGATCGTTGCAGGGCTCCTGGTGCCGGTGATGCAGCGGCTGGCGATTAGCCCGGTCCTCGGGTTCATTGTCACCGGCCTGGTCATCGGTCCTTATGGGCTCGGGCGCTTCACTGAGGCGTTTCCTTGGCTGTCCTACATCGTCATCGCCGACGCCGAGGGTGTAAGGACTTTCGCCGAACTAGGCGTTGTCTTCTTGCTCTTCATGATCGGCCTAGAGCTGTCCGTTGAACGGCTGATCTCCATGCGACACCTCGTCTTCGGACTGGGCGGCCTGCAGGTCGTCCTTTCCAGCATTGTCATCGGCCTCATCGCATACGCATTCGGCAACTCGGCGCAGGCCGCAATGGTGATCGGCTCCTGTCTTGCCCTGTCTTCGACGGCGATTGTGATGCAGCTGCTGATCGAGACCAAGCGGCTTACCTCACCGACAGGACGCGTGAGCTTCTCAATCCTGCTGTTCCAGGATCTCGCAGTAGTCCCGATACTATTCCTTACAGGCGTGCTGGGTGAGACCGGTGGCAATGGTATGGCGGTGGGCTTGATGATGGCACTCGCCAAGGCCGCCGCGGTGATCTGTGTGATCTTTCTTATCGGACGCCTGGTCGTGCGGCCGCTCTTCCGTTTCGTTGGCACGACCAAGAGCCGCGAGCTGTTCATGGCGATGGTGCTTCTCGCCATCATCGGAACCGCGGTCATTACCGAGCGCGCCGGTCTGTCGTTGGCACTTGGTGCCTTTCTGGCCGGCTTGCTTCTGGCGGAAACCGAGTACCGCCACCAGATCGAGGTCGACGTCGAGCCCTTCAAGGGCCTGCTTCTCGGTCTCTTCTTTATGTCGATTGGTCTCAGCCTCGATCTCACGGCCGTCTGGCAGGACCCACTGCGCATTATCGCCTCAGTGATCGGACTCCTGGCAATCAAGTCGGCGATCATTTACGCGCTGGCCCGTGCCTTCGGCGTAGCTCGCCCGATCGCCGCCGAGAGCGCATTGCTACTCGGTCAGGGCGGCGAATTTGCATTCATCGTGCTGGCGCTTGCGTTGTCGCTTAGCGTCGTTGCAAGAGACGTCGCGCATTTCATACTGCTGGTCACAATCGTATCGATGTTGATCACGCCGCTTCTGTCGCGCCTTGCAAGATCGGTTGGGACCTACCTCACACCGCCGCCAAGTATCGACTCCGCCGCAACTGGCTTGGCGCCACCCGATGTGTCCGACGATCTTCTGGTGAACCACGTGATCGTTGCCGGCTACGGGCGGGTCGGCCAGCTGCTGGGCTCTCTGCTGGAATCCCAGCACATAGCACATGTCGCCCTCGATCTCGACGTCGCAACCGTCGCAAGGTTCCGCAACGATAGCCACCCCGTCTATTACGGCGACGCCTCGCAAACGGACATCCTGCAAAGGCTAGGCATAAACAACGCGACCTCCTTCGTTGTCACAATGGACAACCGTGACGCCGCCGAACAGATCGTCGCCGCCGTGCGCGCGGCCTACCCCACATTGCCCATCATCGCCAGGGCCCGCGATCGCGAACATGGATTGAAGCTCTTGGAGAAAGGCGCCACCTCGGTCGTCCCCGAAACCATCGAAGCAAGCCTCGACCTGGCTGAGGTCGTCTTCTGCAATGCCGGCATCGGCGCCGAAGCCTCCCGTCAGATCGTCGCCGACCGTCGTCAGCTGGAACGCGCCGCACTGTCATCCTGATGCAGGTCCCACTAGCCAATCCGCATCAGGCCTTCCTGCGCGCTGGACGCCACAAGCTTGCCGCCCTTGGTGAAAATCTGCCCCCGGCAGAAACCTCGCGCGCCGGAACTGCTCGGACTGTCGAGCGAATAAAGCAACCACTGGTCGGCACGGAACGGTCGGTGGAACCACAGCGCGTGATCAAGACTGGCCAACCGCACATCGGGATCCGAAAGCAGTTTCCCGTGCGCCACAAGCGCCGTTTCCAGCAGCGCGAAGTCGGATGCGTACGCCAGCAAGCCCACATGCACCTCCGGCTTATCAGGCAAGACGTCCGCCGCCTTGAACCAGATATGCTGTACCGGCTTCCGCCGTCTTCGGTCCATGTAGCGGGAAATGTCCACCGGCCGGAAATCTATCGAATGGAACCGTTTCCAGAACCGCTGCATTGATTGGGGCAGGTTGGCGAATTCGCCGGTGAATAGCTCATGCCCGCTCTTCAGTTTACCGGGCGGCGGCACATCCGGCATGACGGCGCCATGGTCGAGTCCCTCTTCGCTTCGGTGAAACGACGCCACCATCACGAAAATCACCTTGCCATGCTGAATGGCCTTGACCCGCCGTGTTGAAAAACTGCCGCCGTCGCGCAGATTCTCAACTTCATAGATAATCGGCCGTCCGAGATCGCCAGGCAGAATGAAGTATCCATGCAGCGAATGCACCGAGCGTTCCGGCGCGACGCTGCGCAGCCCTGCAACAAGGGCTTGCGCCAGAACCTGCCCGCCGAACACACGCCGCAGCCCGGCGGAACCGGTTTGCCCCCGAAAAAGGGTCTCCTCGATCCGTTCGATATCGAGCAGCGCCACGAGCCTGGATACCGCGTCCTTGGGGTCTTCGCTCATGATATGCGCTCTCCTGAATTCTCAGTAAAACAGCATCTATTGACGCATTCGCTTTGCGCGGACTTTACGAACCCCCAACCGCGGCGCAAAGTCACTTGACCGAAAAACCATCGGCTCGAGGACATGACCAAACGCTTCGACATTCTGATATCCGGCGCCAGCTACACCGGCGCGGCGCTTGCTCTGGCGCTGGCCAAGGGCCTCGATGGATCGATGTCCATCGGCGTGATCGACAAGGCGCCCGACGGTTACAGGCCGGCCCAAAGCCCACGCGCATTCGCCATTTCCGCAGCCTCGCGACATCTATTGGAGTATATCGGCGTCTGGCTGGCGATCGAGCCCGAAGCCCAGCCGATAAGCGAAATCGAGATTACCGACTCGGCTCTTGAAGCTGGCATACGGCCGGTCCTCCTGACCTACGAAAACTCCCTCGACGACAACGAGCCTGCCTCTCATATCGTTCCCGACGCCGCTATCGCAAACGCACTGCGTTCTAGGCTGGAGGTCTCCGATCTGCAGTTCATCACGGGCACAGAGGCCCGGGAATTCGCCGCTGGTCCGGCCAGTGCATCAGTGACCTGCTCAACCGGACAGCAACTTGAGGCAGACCTTGTTGTGGCGGCGGAAGGCCGCGTTTCCCGAATTCGTGGGCAGGCAGGGATAAAAACCATAGGCTGGGACTACCACCAGTCAGGCATTTGTACGACCGTCGCTCACTCCAAGCCGCACCGCGGAAAAGCCGTGCAGCACTTTCTGCCGTCCGGCCCCTTCGCGATCCTTCCGCTGCCCGGTGATCGCAGCTGCATCACTTGGTCGGAAAAGACAAACGAGGCGCGCCGCATCATGGCGCTCGATGATGCCACGTTCCTGTGTGAGGTTGAAACCCGCTTCTCCGGTCAGCTTGGCGAAATCACCATCATCGCGAAACCCGCATCATGGCCGCTCGACCTGCGCCTTGCGCGGAACTTCATCGCACCGCGGCTGGCCTTGGTTGGAGACACCGCCCACGGCGTCCACCCCATTGCGGGGCAAGGGCTCAATTTGGGAATGCGCGACGTCGCGGCACTTGCGGAGATCATTGTCGAGAATGCCCGCATCGGACTGCCTGCCTGCGATCCGGATGGCCTTGTGCGTTACGAGCGTTGGCGGCGTTTCGATTCCACCCTGTCCGGCGCAGCCTTCGACGGCCTCAACCGGCTCTTTTCCAATGACAACCCGGTTTTGCGCTCAATTCGCGACGCAGGTCTCGGGCTGATCGACCGTCTCCCTGGCGCAAAATCGCTCCTGGTGAAGGAAGCAGCCGGTCTGACCGGCGACGTACCGCGCCTGCTACGCGGCGAAATGCTCTAGACTTTGTTACCATCGACCACCCAAGGGGTCCGCTCACTCGGCGGCATCACCATTACCGGAGGCGTCTTCTGACTGCGCGATCTCGAATTGTAGAGGCCACGCAATGACCACCCTCGCTCCGGCGATGTCGACCTCAGGCACAAACTCGAGTTTGAAGGGTACAAGTTCCCGCTTGCCCCCATCCGACAAAACGACCTCCAGGAGATCACCAGCTCCATAGTTGACCACATTGGCAATTTTGCCGAACGGCGCGCCCGCCTCGTCAACCGCTTCAAGACCCATGAGATCGACGTAGTAGAACTCCCCTTCTTCGGCGCTGGGAAGCCGGTCACGTTCGACCCAGAGCTCGGCGCCCCGTAGCGTTTCCGCCACAGTACGGTCATCCACGCCCCGAACACCAACGATCAGACCCTTTGAAGTTGCCCGCCTGACCACCAGCTCCAGGGGCCGCCCGCCACCCGCGTCGGTCAGTGCGCCATATCGAGAAATATCCGCCGGTTCATCGGTAAACGTCTTGACCAGCACATCACCGCGCACGCCGTGCGCCGCTACGATGCGCCCCAGCAGAACACGCTCTGGCCGGCTCATCGGCACTTGCCACGGAAGTTCTTCACCGTCTCCACCACTTTACCGTCCTTTGCCCGCATCAAGTCCGCTCAGATTGGACTCCGGCTCCCCACTGCTGTGATAATCATACCGCTCAGCCCGCCACCGCCTCAAGGCGCAAACCTCTGCGGCAACGGCCCCACGAAATGAAAACTCACGTCCACCCGTTCTTGAGCAACCTCGAACGTGCCGCCCCAACAAAACCCTTGTCTCTTCAACGTCCCCCGTACATCGACGACCGCCCCTTCATCGCCCACGCAAAGACCTGTCACCAAACAGCCACCGGGCGGAACCCGCAACTTCAAGACAACCCGATCAGCACCACCCAAGCCGCCTTCTATAATCCGGCCTTCGAAAACACCGCCAAATTTGTCCGACCCCAGCATATGCCCTTCCCTCAAGATCGCCAGCGCCCCACCTTCCGCATCAACCAGATCAAACCTGCGAAAGTATTGGATGGCATAAAGGCCATCTTCCCATTGCCCCGGAGTCTCATAAAAAGAAATCCCGAAATTCCGATTCCCGATCCATCCTTCGGAATGAATTTTCGGCCTTCGACAAATCGAAACAGCTATCGACTTCATCATCATTAGAACACGCAACCCGGCCCACGCCCGCCCGCTGCTCCCGACCATCAGTCATTTCGAACCCGTCAAAGTTTGTAACCAGAAAGAATTCAATTGAAAATTCCAAAGGTCAAATATGACTTAAAAACCTGCATATATGAAAAATCAACACAACTCGCGACAAAAGCAAATCGTGGCGCCCAGGATACCGAATCAACGTCTTGTCGAAAGATCACGCTTCTCTTCCTCAAAGACAAAACTCGACCTTAAATTCAATTCAGCCAATCAAAAAGCTGCTGCTCAAAGCAAAACTGGATGCAAAACCGCAACAATTGTAGCTACCTACATACACAGAATCCGCCTTTCGTATTTATTCTCCCTAGACGTTTCCAAAATATTGACAGAATATCAACAACATCCAACGCACGCTTCAGACAGGATTGAATTCCAATGCATTCCGACCAGTCCCGAAGAGGCCGCCCGAGAGGGAGCGGCATCGACGACAGCAGTCGGCTCCGGGAGATCGCGGCGATGATCGCGGCAGACCCGGACTTACGGCCGACCACGGCAATAAAGAACATCGGCATTTTCGACCCGTCAACAATTCGTAGGCTTCGTGACAAATTCAATAGTAAGAAAGAGCAGTTGCTGCGTGAAATAGATCGGAGAGAAATCCATCAAGCGTCGTTCCCCAAAGAGTCACGTGAACATCAGACCGAAGCTCGAACTATGGCTCTAAATAATTCTCGTGAACCCACGAGATCAGAGCCTCCAAAAAGTGAACCACCGGGCAGTTCTGAATCTAACTCCGACGATGAAAGAACGAAACCAGATTTTATCGAACCGATTTCCCAAGACGCATTGCTGCGAATGTTGTCGGCAGGCCTTCGCAGCGCTTCCACTATGTTCCAACTCCAACTTGTAATAGCAACCCAGTCTTTTCATTCGCCTGCCATGCGCTCCGCGTTACGCTATCAACTTGCTTTCTCCCAAGCCATGCTGGGTTTCGGCGGTCCCCAACCCGCAATGAAACTCGCCGGTACATAAGCGAGTATCTATTCCCTCAATTCTCAGATGCACAAAAGAAAACGGCCGCTCCCCCAAGAAGCGGCCGTTTTCTATTTTACCGGGACCGGCGCGACGGCACTCGATGCTTACAGCTTCCGCAGCGCCACTCGCTCGATCCTGTGGCTAGCTGACTTCCGCAAAATCAATCTCGCTCGCTGCTTTGTCGGCAGAATATTCTCTTCCAGGTTCTTACGGTTGATGCCACGCCAAATCTGCTGGCCCTTTCGCCGGGCATCCTCATCGCTCAACAGGGCGTACTGGTGGAAGTAAGCCGCGGGATCGCGAAATGCCGTTTTGCGAAGTCGCATGAAACGCTCCACGTACCAATGCTCAATCAGCTCCATATCCGCATCAAGATAGATCGAGAAGTCGAAGAAGTCGGAGATGAATGGGATCACTTTACCGTCCTTCGGCAGACGCGCCGGCTGCAGAACGTTGAGCCCTTCGACAATCAGGATATCCGGCCGCTCGATCACGGCCTCCTTGTCGGTCAGAATGTCGTAATGGAAGTGCGAATAGACCGGCGCCAGAACCCTCTGCCGGCCGGACTTCACTTCGACCAGGAAATTCCTCAGCTTGACCGAATCAAAGCTCTCCGGGAAACCCTTGCGGTCCATCAGACCGCGCTGCTCCAGCTCGTTGTTAGGATACAAAAAGCCATCTGTCGTGATGAGATCGACACGCGGGTGGTCCGGCCATCGCGCCAGGAGAGCCTTAAGCACACGTGCCGTCGTGCTCTTGCCAATTGCCACCGATCCGGCAACCCCAATGATAAAAGGAACCTTGCGTTCCTTCTGTCCTAGAAAAGTGGAGGTTACCGCGTGAAGCTCCTGCGCGGCGGCCACATAAAGATTGAGCAACCGCGACAAAGGCAGATAGATCGTCTCAACCTCCGTCACAGAAAGCGTTTCGATGAGGCCGGACAGCTCGTCGAGTTCTCGCGGCACCAATGTCATTGGCGTATCAGCTCTTAGATTGGCCCACTCTTGTCGGCTGAAGAATTGATAAGGAGAGAACTCCAATTGGGCGGGTATGATCTCGGTTTCTGCCACCGGCTTATGTCCGATCTGCCGTCTTTTGACGGTTTGCTTTTTCCTGCAGGCCCGACGTACCAGTACGACCCTCGAGAACATCCAACACGTCACCGATCGCGATGTCGCGTGATTCCAACAGCACCAGCAGGTGGTAAAGCAGATCGGCTGCTTCGCCTCGAAGCGCGTCATCGTCCTCCGCGAGCGCTGCGATCACTGTTTCTGTCGCTTCCTCGCCGAGCTTCTTGGCGCAGCGCTTGGCACCGCCATCAAGCAATTTCCGCGTATAGGATTGGTCGGCTCCGGCAGCGCGTCGCTCTCGGATTGTCGCGGCCAGCCGTATCAAGACGGCGTCATTCATAAGACTCTCTGCACTGCTCATTTCGTGGGCCTAATCGAGCAGGCCATGTCCAAATCGTCAAGCGGACGCGGCGGACCAGTCAGACCCTCCAAGCTTGGTAGCAGAAAACCCCGCTTAGCTATAGGAGCCCGTCAGCCTCATACGGATGTACTCGAGCTGATCGAAATTACCGTATTTGATCGTCAGCGTTCCGCTTTCGCCGGAGCTGCGTTTGATCTCGATCTTCAAGCCTAGCGCCTCGGTAAGTTCCTTTTCAAACGCCTTGGTATCGGCATCCTTTTCCCGGGTCTTACGGGCCTTCCCGCCGGTTTCCACGCCGCCTTGTACAAGCGCCTCGACCGCACGCACGTTGAGGTCATCGGCAATGATACGCTCAGCCAGAATGACCGCGTCCTCCCGGCCGATGAGGGCCCGCGCATGACCAGCGGTAAGTTTGCCCATTTGGACAAGAGCCTGAACCGCATCCGGCAACCTCAGCAAACGCAGCGTGTTGGCGACATGACTGCGGCTCTTGCCGATTATCTCCGAAATCTGCTCCTGAGAGTAATGGAACCGCTCGATCAGCTCGCGATAGCCGGCGGCTTCCTCGATCGCGTTGAGATCCGCACGCTGGACGTTCTCGATGATGGCGAGTTCCAGAACTTCCTTGTCGGACAGATCGCGCACCACACAGGGAATACGATGCAGCCCCGCTTTGCCGCTCGCCCGCCAGCGCCTTTCACCAGCGACAATCTCATAAAAGCCGCCGGCAACCGCATCGGGCCTCACGAGGATCGGCTGGACAAGCCCCTTGGCGCGAATTGAATCCGCCAGTTCGGCGAGCTCTTCGTCCTGAAATTCACGTCGCGGGTTTAGGCTGCTGGGTTTGATCTTCTCGATCGCGATGAGCTTGTGCTCACCCTGTAGCCGGTCCCCGGAACTGGCGGCAAGAACACTTCCGCCCTTCTCGGAAACAGGCTTTTCAGCCTCCGAGGCGCGCTTCGCGGCAACGGGCAGCTGCTCGACATTGCTGTTCCCGTTTCCTCCGATCAACGATGCAAGCCCCCGACCCAATCTGTTCTTCCTCGCCGGCGTGTTCATGCCGCGCTACCCTCTCGAATGAATAGGCCGCCTGCCACCTTGCGGGTCGCCAGCAACCTGTCCTGTCACGCCGCCTTTAGAATGAGAAACCCCGGTTTGGAGCCCCATCATCCACATTCAAGCGGCCTTGAATTGCCGTTCACGCTCAATAATCTCCGTCGCCAGGCGGATATACGCCTGACTCCCGGCGCATTCATAATCGTATAGCAACAGCGGTTTGCCGTGGGAGGGTGCCTCGGCGACCCGTGTGTTGCGCGGAATCACGGTGTTGTAGACTTTCGGGCCAAAGAACTCCCGCACGTTTTGTGCGACCTCCTTGGATAGCGAGGTCCGCGCATCATGCATGGTGAGCACAACGCCCTGAATTTCCAGAACCGGATTCAAGCTCCCTCGAATCTGGTCGATTGTCTCTTTGAACTGCGAGATTCCCTCGAGCGCGAAGAACTCGCACTGTACTGGGACCAGAACCGCGTCCGCCGCGGTCATGGCGTTGAGCGTCAGGATATTCACAGAAGGTGGGCAATCGATCAGGAGGTAGGAATAGGATTCGTCCTCCGGCAGCCCTTCGCAGTACTGCAAAAGCTCCGCCACCGCATCTCGCAACCGGAACGGTCGATCCGATTCATGAATGAGGTCGGCTTCCAGACCGACCAAGTCACTGTTCGCCGGCACCAGATCAAGACCCGGCACCGCGGTCCGCAGCGCTGATTTGGCGAGACTAACGTTCCCAACCATCACATCATAAGATGTATATACCCGGTTCGCCGGTTCGATGCCAAGACCAGTGGAAGCATTCCCTTGTGAATCAAGGTCAACTACAAGCACGCGCTCACCGACGGCAACGAGCGCCGTCGAAAGGTTGATGGCTGTCGTCGTCTTTCCGACCCCGCCCTTCTGATTGGCAATGGCGAGGACGCGCGGGCGTTTGCTCGTCGAGTTTGCGCCTGTCACGGTTATGTCCCTTCGCTCTTGGCCTGCGGTCCGCTCACAATGACAATGCGCGAGTTTTGCTCCGTCAGGCTATTGGCCAGCTCATATGTGAAACGCCACTTCCGTCTCGCCGCCTCGATTTCCTGTTGGACATCCTGCCCCTTCAAGAACAACGCAACCGTGCTGGGACCGAAGAATGGAACAGTCAAACCAATGAGCCGATCGAGCGGCGCCAACGCACGTGCCGTCAACACATCCACAGATGTGTATCTACCCTGAGTCGACGATAACTCGATTCGCGCGATAGCAATGTCCACAGGGATGGAAGTCTTTCGAGAGATTTCCCCAAGGAAAGCTGCTTTTCGGCTGTCGCTCTCGATCAAAACGTGCGGTTCGCCGTCTCCGTCAGCAATCCGGTCCGCCCTGAGGATCGCCAGAACCATGCCGGGAAATCCGGCGCCTGACCCCAAATCAACCCACCGCCGCCCGCCAGCCGGGGCCAGCCTGAGAAGCTGCGCGCTGTCGGCGAAGTGCCGGTGCCAGACATCATCCAGCGTGCTTGGCGCCACCAGATTGATCTTCTTTTGCCACAGCCGCAGCGCCTGTTCGTAGATCATCAGCCGCTGAAGCGTCTTATCAGACACCTCAAAACAAGCCTGGAAGTCCTCCGGCCCATTGATCCTCATCGGACGTGATCCTCGTCTGGCGAGTGTCCTGGGCCGTCAGGCCGACGCCTTCACCGATCGCTTTTTCAGGTACGCAGCAAGCAGCATCAGCGCCGCCGGAGTCATACCATCGATGCGCTGCGCTTGCGCCAGCGAATGCGGCCTGTGCTGCTCGAGCTTCTGCCGCAACTCATTCGACAGGCCCGGAATCACCGCATAATCAAAGTCCTTCGGGATAAGGATCGCCGCATCCCGCCGCAGTGCTGCGACATCCTCCTCCTGCCGGCGCACATAGGCCGAATAGCGCGCGTCAACAGCCAACTGCCCGGAAATCTTGCTATCAAGCTGCGCAAGTTCAGGCCAGATCGGCTGCAGCCGCTCGACCGTGATCTCGGCGAGCGACAACAGATCAAAGGCTGACCGCCGCCGCCCATCTTTGTTGAGCCGGATGCCGTGCTGTTCAGCTTCATTGGGAGTAAGAGACAACCGTGCGAGAAGGTCCTGACCCTCACGCAGTGCCGCCATCTTCGTTTCGAAGCTGTTCCGCCGTCTTTCTCCGACACAGCCGATCGAAAGCCCGAGCGGCGTCAAACGCTGATCGGCATTATCGGCGCGCAGCTTCAATCGGAACTCCGCCCGCGAGGTGAACATACGGTAGGGCTCCGAGACACCGCGCGTCACCAGATCATCAATCATCACGCCAACGTAGCCGTCCGCTCTCGAGACGATGATCTCGCGATCTCCTCCAGCCGACAGTAGCGCCGCATTGAGACCTGCCAGGAGCCCCTGTGCACCAGCCTCCTCATATCCAGTCGTCCCATTGATCTGCCCGGCCAGGAAAAGCCCGCGAAGCTTCTTGACTTCAAGCGTTGGCTTCAGCGCTCGTGGATCGACGTAATCGTATTCAATCGCATAGCCCGGCCGCCGGATCTCGACGCCTTGAAGGCCGGGCATGGTGCGAAGAAAAGCGTCCTGCACCTCGGCGGGAAGTGATGTCGAAACGCCGTTGGGATAGACCAGCTCGTCATCCAGTCCTTCGGGTTCCAGGAACACCTGGTGCGAGGACCGGTCGGCGAACCGCACGACCTTGTCTTCGATCGACGGGCAGTAACGCGGTCCAACGCTCTGGATGGCTCCGGAGTACATCGGCGCCCGCGACAGGTTCGCCCGGATGATATCGTGCGTCTGCGATGTTGTTTTGGTGATCCCGCACGCAATCTGCGGTGTCGTGATCCGCACCGTAAGAAACGAAAACGGCACCGGCGGATCGTCGGCAGGTTGCATCTCCAGCGATGCCCAGTCGATCGTTTGAGATACTAGGCGGGCCGGCGTCCCGGTCTTTAATCTCCCCATCTCCAACCCGAGACCATAAAGCCTCTCCGAGAGCTTTCTCGCAGGCTCCTCGCCCGCCCGCCCTGCCGGGATCCTCTTTTCACCCATGTGAATAAGACCGTTGAGGAATGTACCGGTGGTCAGCACCACGGCACCGGCACGTAGGACACGGCCGTGCCCTGTAACCACGCCATGAACACGGCCGTTCTCGACAACGAGATCCTCAACCCCGCCCTCGACCACCGACAGGTTCGCGATTGCCTGGATCTCCGCTTGCATCGCTTCGCGGTAAAGCCTCCGGTCTGCCTGCGCGCGCGGCCCCTGCACAGCCGGTCCCTTCGAGCGGTTAAGCAATCGGAACTGAATACCGGCCCGGTCTGCAACACGCCCCATGAGGCCATCAAGCGCATCGATTTCGCGCACCAGATGACCCTTCCCGAGACCACCAATTGCTGGGTTGCAGGACATCTCGCCAATCGTGTCGAAGCGGTGCGTGACAAGCGCTGCGTTGGCACCCAGACGCGCAGCCGCAGACGCGGCCTCCGCGCCCGCGTGACCTCCGCCAACAACGATAACGTCGAAACTTTCCTTCATAGCCTCGTCTTAGAGCGGCGCTGGTTTTGAGGAAAGCGATCCGTTGGCCGCGATCCCGCTTCAACCCTATCCACAAGCGAATTTCGCCAAGCCATTGACGAAAGATTCACGTGAAACATCGTGATCAGCCACGGCAATTCAAATCAAACAACAACGCCTCGATAGAATTGATTCACGTGAAACACAAGAAGACCGCCCTTGCATTACTTGCCAATACAGAAGCGGCCAAACACCTCGTCCAGCACATCCTCCGGATCGACCCAGCCCGAGATTCGGCCCAGAGCATCCGCCGCCAGCCGCAGGTCTTCTGCTCGCAATTCCACATCCGAAGACTTTCCAAGAAACGATGAAAGATGCCGGCAGCAATCGGCCAGATGCTGCCGATGCCGCGCGCGCGTAATCACAGCGTCCTCGCCAGCGCCCGTCTTCCTCCGCGCGACAACTGCAACGCTTCTGATGAGCTCGCCAAGACCCTCCCCTGTCTTTGCGGATACCCGCAATTCAACCGCACCGGGGCTTTCACCAACCTCACGACCGGAATCGAGATCGCATTTGTTGACGAGCACTAAAAGTTCTCCGTTGGGTCCTACCTGCGGCGCTTCCTCCCTTGTGCGCTCCGCCGATCCATCGAGCACCCAGATCACCAAATCCGCATCCTGCACCCGTGCCCGGGTCCTTCTCACGCCTTCGCGTTCCACATCCCCTGAAGCCTCACGCAGCCCCGCCGTATCCGACACAACAACCGGCAGGCCCTCCAGATCGAGATGAACCTCGATAACGTCCCGGGTGGTCCCGGCCTCGGAGGAAACAATCGCCACATCTCGGCGCGCCAGAGCATTAAGCAAGCTTGACTTGCCGGAGTTGGGCGCACCGGCAAGAACCACCTGGAGCCCATCGCGCAAGATTTCACCCCCATGCCCGTCATCGATGTAGCGGCTGATCTCGCTGCTAAGCTCGCCCACTCTCGCATCGGCCTGGCCGACCCCGCCGTCGGCAACGTCCGCTTCATCGGAAAAATCGATCGCCGCCTCTACAAGTCCCATCGCCTCGATTAACCGGCCGCGCCATTGCTCCGTCAGGCGTGAAAGTGCCCCTCCTGCCTGCCGCACCGCCTGAACCCTCTGCGCTTCGGTCTCCGCATCGATAAGGTCTGCAAGCCCCTCCGCCTGCGAAAGATCGATCTTCCCGTTTTCAAACGCCCGCATCGCGAATTCACCGGGCTCCGCCATCCTGCAGCCTTCGAACCGCCCCAGCGCGGCGATCAAGGCGGCGACAACGGCCCGGCCGCCGTGCACATGGAATTCTGCGAGTCCCTCACCGGTGAAACTCGCCGGTCCCGGAAACCACAACACAAGACCCTGGTCGATCATGCCTCCTGTTTGCGGATCAACTAGCTTCCTGAGAGCTGCGGAGCGAGGTTCCAGCCGGTCCCTGCATAGAGCCTCAACAACGTCCCCGGCCCTGGCCCCGGAGACCCGGACAACCGCAACACCAGCACGGCCGGCCGCGCTGGAAAGAGCGAAAATCGTATCTTTGGAGGTTGAATGCAGGGCCATCAGTCTCGATTACTCGTTTAAGCCTCGCCAAAGCAACGGGGCACCGCCAATCCGAGGAGACCCTTTATGGGCCGCAACCGCCTGATCGAGACGACCAGTCCTTACTTGCTGCAGCATAAGGACAATCCCGTGCATTGGTGGGCCTGGGGCGCGGAAGCCTTGGCGGAAGCCAAAGCCACCAACAAACCAATTCTTCTTTCGGTTGGCTACGCGGCTTGCCACTGGTGCCACGTTATGGCCCACGAAAGCTTCGAAGACGAAGAGATCGCTGGCGTAATGAACGACTTGTTCGTCAATATCAAAGTCGACCGCGAGGAACGCCCAGACATCGACGCCATCTACATGAGCGCCCTTAATATGATGGGCGAACAGGGCGGTTGGCCGCTCACAATGTTCCTCGATACCGACGCCCGGCCCTTTTACGGCAGCACCTATTTTCCACCAACGCCTCGCTATGGCCGACCGGGCTTTGTAGAAGTTCTGCAGAATCTGTCCCGCATCTATCAAGACGAACCCGAGCGCGTCGCCCACAACGCCGATATCCTGACCAGCGCACTCGCCGAACGAAATCCGGGACGAAGCGGAATCGTTGTCAGCGACCGCCTGCTTTCCGAACTCACCCAGCGCATGGTCGGCGTCATCGATCCCCAGCACGGCGGCATACAGGGTGCCCCCAAGTTCCCGCAATGGAGTTTCTTCTGGATGCTCTGGAGAGGCGCCATCCGCTTTGACAACAATCAGGCCGCCAATGCCGTTGAGAAAACGCTGACCCATATCTCCCAAGGCGGCATCTACGACCATTTGGGTGGCGGGTTCGCGCGCTATTCCGTCGATGATCGCTGGCTCGTCCCGCACTTCGAAAAGATGCTCTACGACAACGCGCTCCTCATCGACTTGATGACGGAGGTCTGGCGCGAGACGCAAAACCCGCTCTTCAAGCTCCGCATCGCCGAGACGATTGACTGGATCGAACGCGAGATGATCGCCGAAGGGGGAGCTTTCGCAGCTTCTCTCGACGCCGATTCCGAGGGCGAGGAGGGAAAGTTCTACGTCTGGTCGAAGGCGGAGTTGGAGGAGGCTCTCGGCAAAGAGGACGCCGAATTTTTTTCCCAGGTCTACGACATCACCGGTGACGGAAACTGGGAAGGAAAGAATATCCCGAACCGTCTTCACAGCCTGGGTCTCCTGTCGCAAGACGAGGAGAATAAACTTGCCGGCCTCCGCGAAAAACTCCTCGCCCGCCGGGCGGGTCGAATCCGGCCAGGCTGGGACGACAAGGTCCTCGCCGATTGGAATGGCTTGATGGTCGCCGCAATTGCCCGCGCCTCCCAGGTGTTCGAAGAGCCGCAATGGCTTGAGCGCGCCAAGACCGCCTTTGCCTTTGTCGTCGAGAGGATGCTTGTTGATGGGCGTCTTCGGCATTCCTATCGCGATGGCAGACAAGGCGCCGCGGCCACCGCCGGCGACTACGCCAATATGACTTGGGCTGCCCTGCGCCTGTTCGAAGCGACCGAGAATACGGACTACCTGGCTCAGGCGGAGAAATGGACGGACACCCTCCACAGCTACTACTGGCTAACCGAAGAGGGCCGCTACGCCACGACCGCCGACGACACGGATGATGTGCTCGTCCGTCTCGCGGCGGGCACCGATGACGCCACTCCCAATGCCAACGCCATCCAGCTCTCCAACCTGTCCCATCTTGCGCTGATCACCGGCAGCCAGACCTATTCCGAGCAGGCCATGTCGATCCTGGAGAGCTTCTCGCCGGACATTCAGCGCAATCTGGTCGCTCATACCGGCTTGCTCGCCGCCGCCGTCGACGCCATGAGCCCGCAGCAGGTCGTCATCACAGCCGGCAGGGGCCAGGACGCCTTGGCAAGGGCACTGTACAGCGTCTCCATCCCAGGGGCTATACAACACAAACTTGACACGAAAACAGCCGAACGGATTGCACCAGCTCTTGAAGGTAAGTCCGCAATAGACGGCGCCGCTACCGCGTATGCGTGCCTGGGCCCGCAATGTTCACCGCCTATTGCCAATACGGAAAGCTTAGTCGACCTATTGAAAGAACAAAGGAAAGCCAAAGCCTGACAAACAGCACGCTAGAAAAGATCAGAAGATGTGGACCCAGAGTCAAGAAAAAGAAGTTTCACGTGAAACCGGAGTCCTTACAAATTTATATCTAGGTGAGTATGTATTGATTGGCCTTAATCAAGTATAGGTTGGTAAAGTTCTAATTCTTCGAACTCATTGAATCGAAGAACTCGCCATTGGTCTTCGTGCTCCGCAGCTTGTCGATAAGGAACTCGATGGCGTCCATGGTGCCCATCGGATTGAGGATCCGGCGTAGGACATAGACTTTCTTGAGTTGATCGGCGGGCACCAGCAGATCTTCTTTGCGCGTTCCCGAGCGGGCGACGTCGATAGCCGGGAAGACGCGCTTATCCGAAACCTTGCGGTCAAGGATGAGTTCCGAGTTACCCGTACCCTTGAATTCTTCGAAGATCACTTCGTCCATGCGCGAACCGGTCTCGATCAGCGCGGTCGCGATGATCGTCAGAGAGCCACCTTCTTCAATGTTACGCGCCGCACCGAAGAAGCGCTTGGGGCGCTGCAGCGCGTTCGAGTCAACGCCGCCCGTTAGCACTTTGCCCGAAGACGGCACCACCGTGTTGTAAGCTCGGCCAAGACGCGTAATCGAGTCCAAAAGGATGACGACATCGCGTTTGTGTTCGACCAGACGCTTTGCCTTTTCAATAACCATTTCAGACACTTGAACGTGTCGAGAGGGCGGCTCGTCGAAGGTTGACGAGATCACTTCGCCCTTCACGCTGCGCTGCATGTCGGTGACTTCTTCCGGCCGCTCATCGATTAGCAGGACGATCAGATAGCATTCCGGATGGTTGCCGGTTATCGAATGCGCGATGTTCTGCAGCAGCACCGTCTTACCAGTGCGCGGCGGCGCCACGATCAATCCGCGCTGCCCCTTTCCGAGCGGCGCCACGATGTCGATGACACGCGCCGAGAAGTCCTTAATCGTCGGATCCTCGATCTCCATATTGAGCCACTCTGTTGGATAAAGCGGCGTCAGGTTATCGAAATGGATCTTGTGTTTTGCAGCTTCCGGCTCTTCGAAATTGATCTTGTTGACCTTGAGAAGTGCGAAGTAACGCTCTCCTTCTTTGGGACTGCGAATGTGTCCCTCGACGGTATCCCCCGTCCTCAGCGCGAATCTCCTGATCTGAGAGGGAGAAATATAGATGTCATCAGGTCCTGGCAGATAATTCGCATCCGGTGAGCGGAGGAATCCGAAGCCGTCCTGCAGCACCTCAACGACACCGGTTCCAATGATCTCTATGTCATTTGTTGCGAGCTGTTTCAGCGTCGCGAACATCAGTTCTTGCTTGCGCATGGTGCTGGCGTTTTCAACGCCGGCGTCTTCGGCAAAGCTTAAAAGCTCGGTAGGCGACTTGAGTTTCAAGTCTTCAAGCTTGATTTCGTCCATCGGAAGGCTCCGGAAGGGGCAACAGCGATAGTGTGAAAGGGGCCAGAGATCGCCGGGCCAAGAGGTGGGGAAGAGAATTCTAGGAAGCGGAACTTCGACGCCGCGCGGCTAGGCGCAAACGTGTGTTCCACAGTCATTGGGGTGTTAGGTGCGTTGAGAAACACACCCCGCTGTACATGCCAGTCAATACATGGCAGGCCGCAACACTTCTGAGGTGTGACTTAGCCTTATCAGAAACAAGTCCGCTCGAAAAGTCCTGCGTGGCACTCAGTCCCGCGTCAAAACGGCTTGACAATCACAAGCACCACGATGGCGAACATCAAGACTGTGGGAACCTCGTTCATCATGCGCCAATAGCGCGCCGACCGAGTATTGCGATCCTCTGCGAACTGCCGCATCGCAACCGAAAAATAGCCATGCACACCGGACAACGCCAGCACCAAAGTGAGTTTTGCGTGAAACCACCCGGCCGCGAACCAACCTGCTTGATAGGCAAGCCATAATCCAAGCACCCAGGCAACGATCATCGCCGGGTTCATGATGATCGTCATTAGGCGATATTCCATCACCTTCAGCGTCTCAGAGAGCTCCGAGCCGGCAGCAGCTCCCGCGTGGTAGACGAACAGCCTGGGCAGATAGAGCATGCCCGCCATCCAGGCGATAATCGCGATGACATGCACCGCCTTGACCCAATCGTAGGCGGCTTCGCCGAGCAGCACGATCGCCGCCAGGGTCAAAGCGACCGTCACTCCGAGCGCAACGAATGCTCGAACAGCAGGACTGCCCAGACGCCTTTCCTTGGCAATTTCGCTCAACCGTCCCGCCTCACAACCTCGACAAGTCGCGCCACGTTTTCAGGCGGCGTCGTCTGCAAAATCCCATGTCCCAGATTGAAGATGAATTTTCGTCCCTTCATCGCTTCAAGAATCTCAACGACCCGTTCATCCAATTGCCGGCCGCCGGCCACAAGCAACAGTGGGTCAAGGTTCCCCTGCACGACCCGGTCGGTCTTTTCCGCCAGCTCAACCATCCCCATAACCGGCATAGCCGTATTGCAGCTCACCCCGTCAACCCCAGTTTCCTCAACGAACGAAGCGCTGAGCTGATCAGCACCACGCGGGAACCCGAGGATAGGAATCTCCGGATGCCGTTTGCGCAACCGCTCGACCATTACCCGAGTCGGTGCTGTCACCCAACGGGCGAATTGATCTTCGGGAAGCGAACCCGCCCAGCTATCGAAAATCTGCAGCGCATCGGCACCGGCTTCGATCTGCAACGTGAGATATTCAACCGAAACATCCACCAGCAAGTCGATCAGCGCTTCGAAAATCTTCGGCTCGCGGTAAGCCATCAAACGGGCGGCTGCCTGATCCGGTGAACCCCGCCCACCGACCATGTAGGTGGCAACCGTCCACGGCGCGCCGCAAAACCCGATGAGAGCGGTCCCATCCGGAAGATCCTGTCGTAACCGGGCCACCGTCTCCGCTACGATCGCAAATTTCTCTCCTGTTCGGCCAGCGTTAAGCCGGCTCAAACCAACGAGATCCTCGATAGGATCCAGGCGCGGACCTTCACCCTCCACAAACCGAACCTCCTGGCCCAACGCATCTGGAACCACCAGGATGTCTGAAAACAGAATGGAAGCATCAAATCCATACCTCCGGATCGGCTGCAGCGTCACCTCAGCTGCGAGTGCCGGTGCGTAGCAAAGATCCAGAAAACCTCCCGCTTTCGCCCTGGTCTGACGATACTCCGGCAGGTAGCGCCCCGCCTGGCGCATGAGCCACATTGGCGGCGGCCATTGTGCTTCACCTGTAAACGGCTTCAGAAAGCGACGGCGGTCTGCGCGCTGGGCGAGGGACTCGAAACGCATTTCTCTCCTTTCAAAACTCAAATCAGTTCTTGAAGGTTCTTTTTTTTCATTATTTAGGAGCGGGGATTGCGGGAATTCTACAGCTGTCCACAACGCCTCCACATGCTGCCTCTATGGGATAACCGAACCCGCAACATCTAGCCGGTCTACTCGACGGAAGCCACAAGAAGCAAAAAAATATACTACAAATCAATTGGTTATAGAGATTGTGGAGTGCCCATTACAAGTCCCAACCTGGTGATACACGTTGCATGAAGCGTGATCGAGACGCTAATGCCCATGAACGGAGGAACCCTCGACAAACGGCCTCTCCTCGCCGCAAATGTGAGTAGGTCGGTGGACAATCTGCACTGCTATCCACCGCCGACCCCGATTGGCCCTCAACCAGCCCTTTCCCTCCAACAGCTGTCCACAAATGTCTGACGCTCTACCAAGCTACTACCACCTGCATTTGGTTTCCGATGCAACTGGTGAAACGCTGACCACCATCGCCAAGGCGGCGTCGGTTCAATACGCCAATATCCGGGCGATTGAGCATGTCCATCCGCTGGTCAGAACACCGCGACAGCTCAGCCGCGTTCTCAAGGAGATCGAACAGGCTCCGGGCATTGTGCTGTATACGGTGGTGAACCGCGAACTCGGCGCCAGCATCGAGCAACGCTGTCTCGAACTCAACGTTCCTTGTCTGGCCGTCCTGCAGCCGATCATGCAGGTCTATGAGTCCTACATCGGCGCGCCACAGACACCGACCGTCGCCGGTCAACATGTTCTCGATGCGGATTATTTTCGCAGGATCGATGCGCTAAACTTCACCATGCGTCATGACGACGGCCTGCTGCCTGAAGACCTCAACGAGGCGGATGTCGTCATTCTCGGTATCTCGAGGACGTCCAAGACGCCGACATCGATCTACCTGGCGCAGCGCGGCTTCAAGACCGCCAACGTACCGATCGTGCCGTCGATCCCCTTGCCACCGGCGCTCAGCGAGAAACACTCCGCATTTGTGGTCTGTCTTGTCGCCCAGGCCGACCGGATTGCCGAGGTGCGCCGCAACCGCGCCATGGTCCTTGGTGACCGCAATCTCGATACCTATGTCGATAGGGATACGATTCTCGCCGAGATCGCGCATTCGCGGCGGATCTGCGCACGCCAGGGCTGGCCGGTAATTGACGTCACGCGCCGCTCGGTCGAGGAGACGGCGGCCACGATTATCAAGCTCTTGCACGACCGCCAGGCGGGCCTCGCAATGACGGACGACACCGATGGCTGAACGGCAACACGTGATCCTGGCCTCAGGATCTCAGACCCGCCACGAAATGCTGAAGGCTGCGGGGCTCGCGTTCACGGTGATCCCGGCCGATATCGATGAGGAGGCAATCCGTCAGGCACTCACCTCGGAAAATGAGGCGATTGATCCTGCAGACATCGCAGAAGTTCTGGCCCGCGCCAAGGGCGAGGAGGTCAGCAAAGCCAATCCGGGCAGTCTGGTGATCGCCGCCGATCAGACCCTGTCGATGCAGGGCCATCTGTTCTCCAAGCCGGAAAATTTGGGCGAGGCTAGGGAAACCCTGCTGCGCTTGCGTGGCGAGCAGCATTTTTTGCACACGTCCGTAGCGATCGCCGAGGACGGCGAAGTGACATGGACTGACATCGAATCGGCGCGCCTCAGGTTGCGCAGCTTCAGTAAGGACTACCTGGACGAGTATCTCTTGCGCGCCGGAGAGAGCATCTGCCAGTCCGTCGGCGCCTACCAGATCGAGAAGCTCGGCATTCAGCTGTTCGAGGAGATCGACGGAGATTATTTCACCATCCTCGGCCTGCCGATGTTGCCATTGCTGGCCGAATTGCGCCGTCGTGGCGTTCTCACCGATTGATGGGTCAAAGCCAATGAAACGTGCCTGTGTGATCGGCTGGCCGATCGAACATTCCCGTTCGCCCATGATCCACGGCTATTGGCTGCAGCGGTATGGCATCGATGGCAGCTACACCAAGGTCGCCGTTCGTCCAGAGGATGCGGAAACCTTCCTGCGCGACTTGGCCAAGAATGGCTACGCAGGCTGCAATGTCACGGTTCCCCTGAAGGAGCTGGCATTCGCTGCCGCCGACCACCTGGAGCCCGAAGCCGTCGCGGTCGGCGCTGCTAATACAATCTGGCTTGAGGAAGGTGAGGTCCATGCCACCAATACGGATACCTACGGCTTCATGAAGCATCTGGCCACGCAGGCGCCAGACTGGAACAGCTCCGGCGGACCCGTTGTCATTCTTGGCGCCGGTGGCGCAGCACGCGCCATCAGCTACGGATTTCAGCAGGCTGGCGTTGATGACATCGTAATCCTCAACCGGACGGCCGAACGGGCCCAAAAGCTTGCTAAGAATCTGCCGGGCGGCGGTGTCCGCGCTGCCGATTGGGGCGAGCGCAAAAATTGCGCGGAATGGGCCTCCGTGATCGTCAACACGACGACCCTTGGCATGAAGGGCAAAGGAGATCTCGGGCTCGACTTTTCTTCCGCGAGCCAGGACTGCGTAGTTGCCGACATCGTTTACGTTCCGCTGCAGACCACTCTCCTTCAGCAGGCCGAGGTGCGGGGGCTCCGCACCGTCGATGGCCTCGGCATGTTGTTGCATCAAGCGGTTCCCGGCTTCGAGCGATGGTTCGGCGTCCGCCCGGAGGTCACGCCCGAGTTACGGCGCTTGGTATTGGCCGATCTAGGAGTCGCCTGATGTTGATAGTCGGTCTGACAGGCTCGATCGGCATGGGCAAATCGACTGCGGCGGAGCGATTTTTGCATCATGGGGTTGCCGTGTTCGACGCTGACGCTGCTGTCCATGATCTCTATCGCGGCGAGGCCGCTCCACTCATCGAAGCGGCGTTCCCGGGCACCACCTCCAAGGGTCTCGTGGACCGACCGAAACTGACGGCCGCATTGCTTGCCGATCCAGAAGGATTCGCCAAGCTGGAAGCCATTGTCCATCCGCTTGTTAGGGATGTTGAGCGCCGATTCTTGCGAACCGAGGCGGCGCGCGGCGCTGAGATGGCCGTCCTCGAAATCCCACTTCTTTTTGAAACCGGCGCGGATAAGCTGGTCGATGTCGTGGTTGTTGTCAGCACGGACGCGGAGACCCAGGCACAACGCGTTCTTGAGCGTCCGGGGATGAACCGCGAAAAGCTGGCTCAACTTCTCTCGCGACAGGTTCCCGATGCCGAAAAGCGCGCCAGGGCAGACTTCGTTGTGGAAACCGGCGGGACCATCTCGCAAAGCCAGGCCAAAATCGATTCAATCATTAAATCACTGCGAGGCAGGACCGGCGGGGCTTATCAACGCCATTGGGCGTGAGACTTATTCTCGTCTGGGAGAACACCGACCCATGGCGCCGATGCCTTGAAGGAGCCCAATGCGACGCGAAATCGTACTCGACACGGAAACCACGGGGCTGCAGGCCGAAGGCGGAGATCGCCTCATTGAAATCGGCTGCGTTGAGCTACTTAACCGTATGCCGACGGGCGAGGAGTTTCATGTCTACGTCAACCCAGAGCGTGACGTGCCCGCGGAAGCATCTGCTGTTCATGGCCTAACCGCGGACTTTCTCGCCGATAAACCCGTATTCAGAAAAGTGTCCCGTAGTTTTCTCGAGTTCATCGGGCACGATCCGCTGGTGATTCACAACGCCAATTTCGATGTCGGCTTCCTCAATATGGAACTGCGGCGGATTTCAGCTCCTCTCATCAAGACCGAACGTGTGGTCGACACCCTGCATCTGGCGCGCCGCAAGCACCCAGGCGGTCCGAATACCCTTGATGCGTTGTGCAAGCGCTACGGTATCGACAACTCCAAGCGCACCAAGCACGGCGCGTTACTCGATTCACTTCTGCTGGCGGAAGTCTACATTGAACTGTTGGGTGAGCGGCAGTCGTCGATGGAACTTGGTCAGGGCCGCGAAGCAGCTGGCGCCGACGGCGGCCGCAATGGTCCAGCTCGCGAGCGCTCACACCCCTTGGCGCCCCGCCTCAGCGAGACGGAGGCGGACGAACACCGCGCCTTTGTCGAATCTCTTGGCGAGCACGCGATGTGGCGTCGCTACCTCTAATTACGAACCGCGCGCGTGTTTATTGTCCTCAGCTCGCCAAGGGCGCATCATCGCCGCCTTCTTGCTGCTTGCGCCGCATGTAAAGGCTTCCGAAATCAATAGGATCGAGCAGCAACGGTGGGAAACCGCCCTCACGCGAGAGGTCCGAAGCCAGCCGCCGCAGGTAAGGGAAGAGCAAAGCCGGACAATTAATGAGCAAAAACGGCTCCAGGGCCTCTTCGGGAATGTTCTTGATCTGAAAAATGCCCGCGTAGACCACTTCCAGTTGGTAGATCGTTCCGGTTTGGTTGGTGGCGTGTGCGGTGAAGTCGATGGCGCTCTCGTACAGGTCATCCTTCATGCGGCGCGCATTGACGTTGACTTCAAGCTTCATGTTGGGGTTTTCACCGGGACCCGACAGGAGCTTCTCCACATTGGGGTTCTCGAAGGAGAGGTCCTTGATGTATTGGGCGACCACCTGCGCTTGAATAGCTGGTGCATCTCCTTCTTGAGCCACTGCGGTATTGTCGGAGCCGTTCTGAGTGTCGGTCATTGCCAGGTTTCGTCCGTGTGAATTGGATTGAAGCTTTGCGTTTGGCCAATAAGCCGTGCTGGTGGGCTATCACACGTACTCCGCCTCCGCAAACGTCGCTCTGCGGGCACGGTTTGGGTCGGCTTACGATCCGCCTTGATCCTTGGTCTTGCGCTTGCCGCCGCGCCTGTCGGAATGCTCGTCGACCCGCTCGAATTCACCATCAATGATGGGTCCTTCTCCGTATCTGTGCGCTTCGTCTTGCGCTCCGCTCTCAGCTTCTGGGTCGTTTGCTGAATCCTCACCGAACACGGAAACGTGAACCGACGCCGATTGCAGCATTTTTTTCAAGGTCCACTTGGCCACAGCCATGCGTATTACTGGCACCAGCAGCAGAAACCCAACGGCATCGGTGAGTAGGCCAGGTGTGAGAAGAAAGGCCCCTGCGAGGAGCAGACACATGCCTTCTATGACCGGCTCGACGGGCATCCGGCCCGAAGCCAGAGCCTCTATTGCGCGCGACATCACGCCGAAACCTTGCTGGCGGAGAAGCCAGGTCCCGATGAAAGCGGTGAAAACGACGATCAGTATGGTCCACAGCCAGCCAATAAGCTGACCGAATTTGATCAGGATTGCGATCTCCGCGAGCGGTACAACGATGAACAAGAGGAGAATAAGGAACGGCACGACGAGGTCCTGATTCAATCGGTGGAGATGAGCGGCAACCATAATCGATACTGTTCACTCCAATTTATGGTGATCGAAGTAATCTGTCTGCAAAGATGACGAATGGGCCCATTCCGCCAATACTGACAAGTTTGTTGGATTCGCCTGCCTTGTGTCCTAAGTTGGAAGTGCGGCACAGGAACAAGCGGGCTGATGTAACGAGGCCAGTTCGGCGGTTAAGGGCTCTGATAGGCTGTATATCTGGTGGGTCCGGCTGTTTTGTGGTGAACGTTTCCGCCATCACGTCTAGGACCACGAACAAGGTTAGTGTGGCGAAGAGCCTTCTCCGTCACTAAATCTACGCAAGTCAAAGACAGTCTGCGGCAACCTGCTTTCGCCGCCGCAAATCGTTATCAAGGATTTCAAAGCTGTCACGAGAGGCCAACTGGTACACGCGAAATGAACGGCAATATAGATATCGTCACCCTAATAACCCTGATCGTTGCGGTCGTTGTTATCCTCAAGCTCCGCAGTGTCCTGGGGCGACGGACCGGCGATGAGGAGAGCCGCATCGAGCGCTATCGGGCCGAGCGTGCCCAGCAGGAGGCCGCTGCCAGTTCCGACAAGGTCGTCACCCTACCCAGGCGTGACAACGACGAGGCGGCCGACTACCGGGCCGAGGGCGACGTTGCTATAGCCGACGCGGAGGCGCGCATCACTGATTTTGCAGGCAAGAACCACACGGTGAAGCAGGGGCTTTTGGAAATCCTTCACTTCGATCCTTCGTTCGATCCCGAGAAGTTCATCTCCGGCGCTAAGACGGCATACGAAATGATCGTCATGGCCTTTGCCGCGGGCAACCGAAGGCTATTGAAGGATCTGCTGAGTAGCGAGGTCTACGAAGGGTTTGCTGGCGCCATTACCGAACGCGAGGCACGCAGCGAAGAAGTTGATCAGAGCTTTGTGGGCATTGACTCTGCCGATATTCTCGAAGCTGAAGTGAAAGAAGGCATGGCATCGGTGACCGTGCGCTTCGCCAGCCAGCTGATTTCCGCCACGCGGGATGCTGCCGGCGAGGTGATTGATGGCGATCCCCAGAAGATCAAGGAAGTCACCGATATTTGGACGTTCAGCCGTGACGTCTCGTCGGCCAAGGCCGCATCCAACCCCAACTGGAAGCTGGTGGCGACCCTGGCAACGGCATGAAGCTTGGTGTTGCGTTTCGCTCCGGCACTTCGGTTGCTTTTTTCACGTGAATCAGTTTCTGCACACCGGCGTGGAAAAACACGCTTAGCCGACCACGCGGGCGACACCGGCCATGGATGATAAGCAATCACCCGTTGTTCGCGTAGCGCTCCGTTTTGAGGACCTGCCGGGCTGGGCCGACGACGATCATTTGGCCGCTTATCAAGCTTTTGCAGCCTCGGCTCCCGCACTACTCAAAACAGGATCGGCCAGCATGGCGGGCGTCTGCCATGCCGTTCTCGACCCGGGGCAGCGTCCTCACAACTCTCAGGCAGCCCGTAGGTTCTTTGAAGACAGGTTCACGCCAAACAAGGTCATTCATCACGGAACGGCCGGCTTGCTTACTGGCTATTATGAACCCGAACTCGCCGGATCGAGCGACAAGACCTCGGCATTTTGCGTTCCCATACTGTCGCGGCCGCACGAACTCGTCAATCTGGTCGACGAAGCTGATCGTGGTGCACTTTCCGGGCAGGTGACCCATGCGCGGCGCGGCGCTGACGGCCAGCTCACCCCCTTTTACACACGACGAGAGATCGATGGCGGCGCGCTCGAAGGCCGCGGACTGGAGCTTCTGTTTCTGGCTGATCCCGTGGACGTGTTCTTCATGCAGGTGCAGGGCTCGGGGCTCGTTCACCTGACTGATGGAAGCTCCGTGCGCCTGATCTACGCGGGCAAGAATGGTTATCCCTACACGTCCATCGGCCGCTACCTGATCGAATCCGGTGTGTTCAGCGAAAGCGCTATGAACCTGCAGGCGCTGATCGAATGGCTAAAATCCGACCTGGAGCGCGCTCGTAGTATCCTTTGGCGCAATGAATCTTATGTTTTCTTTCGGGTATTGGGGACCGAACAAGAAACGCGGACACTGGGCACCAATGACATCCCGCTGACGCCGTTGCGTAGTTTGGCCATTGATACCGGCTACTATGAGCTTGGGCAGCCCATCTATGTCTGCGCGCCAGGGCTCGACCATATCGTTGGGGGCGAGAGCGGTTTTCGCCGGCTGATGGTTGCCCACGACGTTGGCTCCGCGATAAAGGGTGCGGAGCGTGGTGATTTGTTCTGCGGTTCCGGATCGTCGGCGGGAGCGAAGGCCGGAATGACTAAGCACCCGGTTAACTTCTTCGTGCTCGTCCCCAAATAACGCGACCGGCCTTATCCGTGTTTTGAAATGAAAAAGCCTGATCGTCAGAGCAAAACTCGTTCGCCTGTCTTGTCCGATGAGGACTTGATGCTGTGGCAGCACATGACGCGGACGATGCGCCCGCTGCATGGCGGCAAGAAGCGAATCCCGCCCGTTACTTTCGATGAAGCGGGCTATCAGCCCCACGTGTCTCAGGAAACGCGCCAACAGCAGGCACAGCCCTCAGAACCGGCGACGCCCCGCATTCCTGCTGCGCGGCGTTCTCAAGATCACGCCCGACGGTCACCTGCTCTGGCGGAGTTCGACACCAGGAAAGCGCGCAAGATAAAAGCCGGCCGAATTGAAATTCAGGCCCGGCTTGATCTGCATGGCATGCGCCAGTCCGAAGCCCACAGTGCGCTGCAGGCATTTTTGCTCCGTGCTCATGCCCGCAGACTGAAGTGGGTGCTGGTGATAACGGGTAAGGGCACATTCGCCCGCGACGGCGAGAGTCCGGCCCCTTTCGGCGGTGACTGGAGCGCGCCGCAAAGAGGCGTGCTGAGACACAACGTTCCGAAATGGTTGGCGGAACCGCAACTGCGGTCCGTGGTCGTGAGCTACACGACGGCAGCCGTGCATCACGGTGGCGAAGGCGCGCTCTACATCCAGCTTCGCTCAGCAAAGAAGTAAGGGCAAAGCGGTCTTCAAGACGGGCCACCATCCGGTTTCGCCCGTCGACAAGTGGTGCCACACACGGCAATCCAACCCCCGCCGCTTACGGACAGGTATCCGACAATCCTCTCAGCGCCGCCGAAATCCCGATCAGCGAATAGGTGTCCGACGTCTCCGAACCCGCGTCCGAGGTCGCATCGACCTTCATGCTGGAACCGCGCTTCATGGCGTCGATCAACTTCAGCTCTTCGGTCGCGTCAGCGACGAAAGCCTTGTCGTCCTTTGCGAACAGATCAAATGAGCTCGAGCCAACACTGACTTTGACCGTGCTGCCCTCTTTGACCTGGTAGCCAAGCCGGACGCTGACTTCCGATTTAACGCCGTCCTTGGGCCAAGCAGAAACGTAGAAGAAAACACCTTCACGACTGGCCCCGGCCGGGCTGCTGTCCTTCGGCTGCGTAGCCGCAAAGCAGATTTTTGTGTCCTGCTGGTCGTGTGAAAACAAGCTCCAGTCACGATAGGTTTTCACGAGAACCGCGGCGGAAACTGTGCTGCTGATTGCCACCACGAAAGCTCCAGCCAGAGCGGCCGGTCTGATCCATCTCAAGTTAAGAAAGGTCATTGTTTCGAGCACCGTCCTTCTTAAGTTCTCCGCACCTTGGTCCCCTATAGAGATATTCGGGCGCGCTTGTCACCCTTGCGGGAGAATCGATTAGGTATCATGCAAATTTGTCACGCCCTTTGCATCTGGGCCACCAACCCGGATTGGTCGGTCGGCGAATCGCGCCAGGCTTCTGACCCGATCGTACATCACGATTGCACCGGCCATTGCAACATTCACGCAGAACCTCGTCGGGATCTTGACAACAAAATCGCATTTTTGGACGAGCCGCGGTGACAGCGAACCAAGTTCCGGACCGAGAACGTAGGCTGCCCGGATTGGATGGCGGAAGCTGGGCAGGTCAATAGCCTCTTCAATTAATTCCACACCAACCAGCTGGCACCCCTCCGGCAAAGCCATCTCGGCAAGGCTATTCCAGTTGTAATGCGGCAGGTGGTTACGCCCCTTTGAAGTGTCCGCAACCGCCTCCAATGCTTGATAAGTCGCGCCGACCGTGAACGTGAAGCTGGCGCCAAAGCCGTGTGCTGAACGCATGAGATTGCCTAGATTCAACGCTTTCGACATCCTTTCGGCACCGATCGCGAAATAGCCCCTTGGCGTCGGCGGCCAGTTCGCTAGATGGACATTGCTGCCTCTCTTGGACATTTGGGTTCCTGGCAGGTTAAGCACCACAGGTCGCAGCGCCACGCGCGCAGACCCATAATCTTCAGTAATACGGGATCCACAGAGGTTTCACATGAAAGCGGTTCTCTGCAAGTCTCTTGATGGACCATCTGAATTGAGACTTGAGACGGTGCCGGACCCTGAGGCATCGCCAGATGAGGTCCTAATTGCTGTGGAAGCCTGTGCACTAAATTTCTTCGACACCCTCATTACCCGCGGCAAGTATCAATACAAGCCTGATCTCCCTTTCTCCCCCGGTGGGGAAATCGCCGGACACATCCTGCAGGTTGGCCCCAACGTCACCGGGTGGAGCATTGGCGACCGAGTTGCCGCCTATATCGGCTGGGGTGGTGCTCGCCAGATGGTGGCCGTGCCCGCCGACCGGCTTGTATCCATCCCGGAAGCCGTCAGCATCGAAGCCGCCAGCGGCGTAAGCATCACATATGGCACGGCCATCCATGGACTGAGGGACCGTGCCGCATTGCAGCCGGGCGAATGGGTCGCCGTGCTCGGTGCCTCCGGCGGCGCCGGCCTTGCCGCCGTCGAGCTCGCCGCTGTTATGGGGGCCCGCGTCATCGCGGTCGCCTCGAGCGAGGAAAAACTGGGAGTGTGCCGCCAGCATGGTGCCGAGCAGACTGTCAATTACCGGGCCTGCGATCTGAAATCAGCCTTGCGGAAACTGACTGACGGTCGCGGTGTTGACGTTGTCTACGATTGCGTTGGCGGCGACAGCACCGAGGCGGCCCTGCGCGCGATGGCCTGGGGCGGAAGGTTCCTGGTTGTCGGCTTTGCCTCCGGCGACATCCCAAAGGTCCCGATGAACCTGCTGCTCCTCAAAGGCTGCGCGGCGATCGGCGTGTTCTGGGGAGAAGCGGTAAAGCGTGATCCAGCAACCCACCGCGCCAACATGACACTCGTGCTGGACTGGGTCGCGTCCGGCGCACTCAAGGCGCGCGTCGATCAAACCTATCCTCTAGAGGACGCGGTTGAAGCATTGCAAATGATCGAAGGAAGGAAGGCTGTCGGCAAAATCGTATTGACGACAACCTGATCTAAACGGCATTATATGGTTAACAGAAATTTGCACACATACGTTAATTCACTGGGTGTGATAAGAAACTGATATAATTAAAAAATCGGGCCATGCTCTGTTGTCTTTACTGACTAACGAGGGTACGACTCCCGTCAGTATATTTTCGACCTGAATGGAAGCTCAATGTTCGGCGTAAGCGAGCGGCCAAAACGGTCCGGCCAGCCATATTGGTATGGTCGGAACGCGTTCATTATTTTTCTCTTCGTTGTCCTTGCTGCGGGTCCAGGATTTTTTTCCTATGCATTAGTAGGCGCCCTCTACCGGGATGTCTCCGTGACGCGAATGGATCATCTGGCGGCTTCCCTTGAGGTCTTGAGCTCTCGAACCACAGCGGCCGACCAACACAGTTCGCAGTCTCCGCATGGTGCATCAAAGCTGTCCAAAGAGGATTCGCTGATGGCCTATCGTCGACTGCGCGAATCCGCCAAGAGCATCGAAATTGCCACTAGGCCGACACAGTCGATGCGACCTGCGAACGCTCGCCGGAAGACCTTCCGCACCGTCTGTGTTCGCCTTTGCGACGGCTACTATTTCCCGATTGGTTTTAGCGCAACTGAGGATCAATTCGCTAAACACGAGGCAGCATGCCAATCGCGTTGCGGTTCACCTGCACGCCTTTTCGTTTACCCCAACCCCGGCGCAAGTCCCGACCAGATGCGCGACCTTGCGGGCAACCCATATCTGAAGCTGAAGAACGCGTTCCGATACCACGTCAACTTCAATCCTTCCTGCTCGTGCCAGCCACAGCCTTGGACCCTCGCTTCTAGACAGCGCCATCGCCTATACGCCAGGGCCGCTCAAGAAAATGTTCGCACTGCCGACGTGCGCACCCATCCTGACAGGAAATCTCACTCATCAGCGCCTCTCGCGTCGCTTCAGGCCCAACGACTAAGGCGTGATCACAGCGCTGTCGCGTTGCCGGCAAAGAGCGGACGTCAGACCCCCGCGTCAATCCAGAAAGAATCCCTGACCGGTGTGCTTGAAGCCAAGAAAAGACGGGCGAGTTTGCTCTCCGAAATAGCGCCCAACAGCGAACAGTGGGCCCAATACATGAACCGACAGTCTGCAAAACGCCGGCGTGTGGCCGTCGCGGGCTGGTCGAAGCGGAAGAAGCAGCAGCAGCTGAGCGCCTCGGAAATACTTCGCCGCAACATTGAACACCGTTTTTAGGGCGCGCACGTCGTTCAGCCGCCCTCGCCAGGCCGCCCCAGCCGGGAACAGCAAAAAGCAACTCTCCCGTTCAGCAAATATTTGCTTTGTCAGGCGATGATCGTCTGTAATTCGGGTTCCGGCGTTTCAAAATATGGTTATGCGTCTCATGTTCCGTTGGCAGTTGAGCTGCCTGCTTGCCTTTGCTCTGTGCTGCACGGCGCCGCCTGCCACACAGGCTCAGTCACTCATTCAGAGCTTTTTCGGGAACCTTTTCTCAGGTCCGCAAAGCTCCAATAAGCGCTCCACGAGGCCCTCGGGGAGATACGGCTCGCTTAGCGGGAACGGGTCCTATTCCACAATGGGCCGCTATCAACTGAATTCGAGAGGCTATTACCGCACCGTCTGCGTACGCACCTGCGATGGATATTATTTCCCGATCCGTTCCGCGGCCTATCGGGGAGATTTTCACGACGATGCCGCCACCTGCCAGTCGCGTTGCGCCGGCGGCCAACTCTACTATCTGCCCAAGTACTCCGAAGATGTGGAGCATATGCTCGACCTCAGCGGCCGCCGCTACGATCAGCTGGAAAATGCATTCCTATACAGGAAGAAACTGATAAACGGCTGCACCTGCCGGCCGATGCCGTGGTCGGCAAACGAGCGGGCGCGCCACAAACGCTATCACTATCAGCGGGAGTTTCGCCTCTTGGCCGAGAACCGAGAAAAAAGGCTCCAGTCGCAAATGCACGCCATCGCACGCCGCCGCGAAGAAGAAACGAAGACGGCATTCATTGAACCGGTACGCGGCGCCGTGGCTCGCTCGGATTCCGCGCAAGACGGAACCGCGCTGATTACGCAGGACGAGTTTCTAGTGCGCGATACGCCGCTAAGCAGGGAACTCGCTGTCTCGGTTCAAGGATTCGTCCCAGGCAGTCTGACAAGCGAGAAAGCCAGCCTGAATCCCAAGCGACTGGCAAAACGCCCGGTCGTGCGTCGCCGATCGAGACGTCGCGTAAGGGCGGAGAAGGCATCTGCGTCGCCGTTCAACAGCAGCTTCATTGGCTGGAAGAGCGACTGACAAGCGCTGCACGAAGGTATCAGCTCCACAAGAACCACAAGAGCCAGGCAAAAGCCGCCAAGCCCATTGCCGCCCATACGGCGACAATGCAGATCGCCGCCGTCCTGTTAGCCGGCAACTTTGACCGCTCCGAAGCTGCCGCGCGGAATTCAGCCATCAGCTCCGCAGGTATCAAGCTGACGGCCAACAGGATGCCAAGCGGCACAAGCAGCACATCATCGAGATATCCGATGACTGGAATGAAGTCCGGGATGAGGTCGATCGGGCTTAGTGCGTAGGCGACCACAGCTACGGCCACGGCCTTTGCGAGCCAAGGCGTACGAGTATCCCGCCCGGCAAGATACAGCGCCACGACATCTCTTTTGACCGTCTCGGCCCAACGGCGGGCAGCTTCAAACATCCTTGTAGAGGTCCGGTCGGCGGTCGCGAAAGAAACCCCAGTCGGCACGGTAGCACTCGATTTCCGCAAGATCGAAGGTATGGACCAGCACGCCCTCGCCGGTGTTGCCGAGGGACTGAACGAGGTCCCCGCCGTGATCGCAAATAAGCGAGTGTCCGTAGAATTTTTGTTCGGTACCGTCGTTGTTTTCCAGGCCAGTCCGGTTGGACGCGACGACCGGAATCGCGTTTGAAACAGCGTGCCCTTGCATCGCGCGCTGCCACTGAACGTGTGTATCGAAGCTTTCGTCATACGGTTCCGAGCCGATCGCCGTCGGATAAAACAAAACTTCTGCGCCCTTCAGCGCCATCGCCCTGGCACACTCCGGGAACCACTGGTCCCAGCAGATCCCAACCCCAATACGGCCATGAGCGGTCTGCCATGCCAAGAAGCCGGTGTCGCCGGGACTAAAATAGTATTTTTCCATGTACCCAGGGCCATCTGGAATGTGGCTCTTGCGGTAGACGCCGAGGATCTGCCCGTCGGCATCGGCAACGGCAACGCTGTTAAAATGGCGCGGGCCGTCCTTTTCGAAAAACGAGATTGGAATAACGACGCCAAGTTCACGGGCAAGCGCGCCCAGGGCGATGACACAAGGGTGTTTGTCGACAGGGTAGGCTTCCGCGAACCACTTCGGATCCTGGCGCGAGCAAAAGTAAAGTCCCTGGAACAGCTCCGGTGGCAGGATCACCTGCGCACCTTTGCAGGCCGCTTCAAGAATGAGCCGCTCGGTCTTTTCGATGTTGGCCTGCATAACGGGCCCAAAGGCTGCCTGGACGGCCGCCACTGTAAGGGATCGCTTCGTCATATGCGTGGTTCCTGCTGCGTGATGCAGTGAAATGAGCCGCCGCCCGCATCGCCGCTTCCAAGTAGCCCGCGCGAAGGTATGCCGATCACTCTGCGGTCGGCGAACACCTTTGCCAGAACCGCAAGCGCTGCCTCCTGGGAGGGTGTGCCGTAGACGGGCACGACAACGACGCCGTTTGCAATCAGGAAGTTCATATGCGAGGCCGGCGAGACATCGCCGGCCGGATCAACATAGCGCCCAACACCTGGCACGCGAATGACTTCAAGCGCGCGTCCGTCGGCGTCCGTCTCCTGTTCGAGAACGCGTGCAATCGCATCAAACGTCGCTGCGTTGGGGTCATCAGCCTCGCTAGGCGACGGGCAGACGACCCGCGCCTCGCCGACAAACCGTGCGATGTTATCGATGTGACCGTCAGTGTGATCGTTCTTGAGCCCTTCGTCGATCCAAATGATCTTGCGCGCTCCGAAGGCCTGGCGCAGGGCGGCTTCAGCCTCCTCCTTGCGCCAGCCGTTGCGGTTGGGATTAAGCAGCGTTTGCCGCGTTGTCAGGACCGTACCCTTCCCATCATGATCGACAGCACCGCCTTCCAGCACGAAGTCAAACCGTTGGACCGGTTTTACGGCGTACCGGGCGATTTCATCGCCCACGGTCGCATCATCAGGCAGATCGAACTTGCCGCCCCAGCTGTTGGTCTTGAAGCGCAGCGCAACCGGCCCATCAGGTCCGTGAGCAAACACCGGACCGGTGTCGCGCAGCCATATATCCCCGTATCTTGCTGGCAAGAGTTCGGCGCATTCCCCAACCGCCCGGCGCGCTGACTCGGAAGCCTCGGAGCCATTCACCAGCAGCCGCACCGTGTTGTGTTCCCCTAGCGCCCGCACCAAAGCCGACACATCCCGGCGTGGTGCTTCAAGGTCGCCGTTCCACTCACCGGGGTCCGACGGCCATGCCGTCCAGACCGCTGATTGAGGCGCCCACTCCGGCGGTACTGTAATTGACGAGTTGCTCACGGTTCCTGCGCCGCTCTCCTATGCGAACCCGCGCTTCTTCAACAGCCCTTTGACTTCAGGCGGCCGTCCGCGAAAAGCCAGCCACGTTTCTTCAGGGTCACGCGAGTTTCCGGCCGAGTAAATATGCTTCTTCACGCGCCGCGCGGTCTTCTTATCGAAAATATCGCCAGCTTCCTTGAAGGCCTGGAATGCGTCGGCGTCCATCACTTCCGACCACATGTAGCTGTAATAGCCCGCCGCGTAACCGCCTGTGATGTGCATGAAGTGCGGAAGGCGGTGCCGCATGATGATCTCGTCCGGCATGCCGATTTCAGTTAGCGCCTTTCGCTCGAACTCGGCCACGTCTAGGTCTTCGGTCTGGCTCTCATTCTGGACATGCAGATCCATATCAACCAGCGCGCAGGCAAGGTATTCGACCGTTGCAAAACCCTGATTGAAGGTCTCAGCCTTGCGCAGCTTTTTCATCATTGTCTTCGGCATCGCCTTGCCGGTCTTGTAGTGTTGGGCGAAGCGCTCCAGCACTTCTTGCTCTCCGAGCCAGTGCTCGTAGAGCTGTGATGGCAGCTCCACAAAATCCCGCGCGACAGCCGTTCCCGCAAGCGACGGATAGGTTGTCTGCGACAGCATGCCATGCAGCCCGTGCCCGAATTCGTGGAACAGCGTGCGCGCGTCATCCCAGGAAAGCAGCGTTGGTGCGCCGTCGGCACCCCTTGCGAAATTCATCACGTTGACAACGATTGGCCGGACCGGATTGCGCCCAAGATTGTGAGCCTTTCGGAAGCTCGACATCCAGGCACCGGAACGCTTGCCGGGCCGGGCGAAGTAATCGCCCATGAAAACCGCGACGTGCTCACCCTTCCTGTCCGTCACTACCCACACACGGACATCCGGATGGTAGCGCGGCGCATCGTCGATTTCCTTGAACTTCACGCCGAACAGCTTTCCGGCGGTATCGAAGGCCGCGGCGATCATCTGGTCGAGCTGCAGGTAGCCGCGCAGTTCGCTCTCGTCGATATCGTAACGCGCCTTACGCTCCTTTTCGGCGTAGTGACGCCAGTCCCAGGCTTCGAGCGGTGCATTGCTGCCTTCGTGGCGCGCCCGCTCTGAAAGGGCATCCCGTTCTTCGAGTGCCCGCGCCCGTGCTGGCTGCCAGACTCGCTGCAGCAGATCATTCACCGCTGTCGGCGTTTTAGCCATGGTATCTGAGAGCACGTAATCGGCGTAAGTCTCAAAACCCATCAGCTTGCTCATCTCCGCACGTAGCTGAACGGTCTCGGATAGCAGGCCCCGGTTGTCGGTATGACCACCGTTGGCGCCTCGATTAGCCCATGCTCTCCAGGCTTCCTCGCGCAGATGCCGCCGGCTGGAGAACGTCAGGAAACCTTCGACACTGGATCGCGCCAGCGTAATGGCATGGGCGTTTTCACCCTCAAGTCCAAGGTCGGCCGCGGCCCGCCGGGCGCTGGTGCGAAAACCCTCCGACAGGCCGGCAAGATCATCTTCGTTGCAGAGCTCCATGTGCCAGCGTTGCTCATCGGCAAGAACGTTCTGGTTGAACGCAGTGGTTAGTTCCGCAAGCCGTTTGTTGATGGCCGCGACCCGCTTGCGCGACGCCGGCTTCAAACCGGCACCGGCACGCACGAACCACGTGTGATAGCGATCGATGAGACGCAGCTGTTCGGGCGTCAGCTCCAACGATCCGCTGCGCTCGTGCAGATTGGCAATCCTGCGGTAGAGTTTGGTGTCAAGGAAGACCGCGCTGTGATGCTCGGCGAACTTCGGTGCGAAGTCGCGCTCGATCCTTTGCAGCTCGGGCGTCGCGCTTGCATTGACCAGATTAAAGAACACCAGGCAGGCGCGGTCCAAAGGCAATTGGGCCTTCTCAAGCGCCAGGATCGTGTTGTTGAACGACGCTTTGCTATCCGCTGCCGCGATTCTTTTGACTGCTGTGCGGTGGTCTTTCAGCGCCTGCTTCATCGCCGCTTCCAGGTGCTTCGGCGTCAGCTTTTCAAACGGCGGCAGACCAAACGGCGTGCGCCATGTTGCAAGCGCGGGATTTTGGCCGGCAGACCTATTCGCAGGCTTGGCGGCTGCGGAAGAAACGTTTCGTGGCATCAGCAATTCTCAGGGATTTGAGTCGAGGGATTGGTGCCTTGAGCGGGGACCGGGCGAACCTTATCAGGCCGCGAACACGATGCCACCCGTTGTTCGCGCAAACGGAGGTCCCAAAAACAAAACATGGCCGGTTGGGGGACCGGCCTTGTTTCGTAGGAGAAGGAATTGGGACTGTTACTAAACGGTCCGGTCTTGAAGCGTTGGCCCCAGTGGGGCTGGGGGGCGTTGTCCAGGGCTTCGTCCTCGAGACCGGACCAAGAGGCAACGATGGTTAATCTGATGCCGGTTTGGGGCAGCGAATGGGCAAGCAAGCGACCGCATTCAGGCTATCGCGCGGTGATTCAGTGTTTCAACAGGCAATCGAAATCCGAAAAAGAAAAGCCCTGCACCTCGCCTCGGGGGAACGCGGGGTGCAGGACCAACTAGGAGATAATCAGTCGGCCCGAGCCTTGTGGGGGGGCGCATCGAAAGGGAAATTTGGGGGCAACTCTTCCGACGCTTGTACAGTGCCCGGGCCGACGCTGATGATCACTAATTTACCGATTAATCTGGCATCGCGGCGTCGCCAATGTGGCACTCCCGTGATTTTTATTGCCGGCTATTACAAACTCTTAATGAGGTCTTTTTCGCCGATCTGGCGGGTTCTCAATCCTTGCATTCTCGGCTCGGCGGCGCGATCATGATCAATCAATGACAGCGATGTCCTGCTTCTCCAGGGGCTAGGCACATCCGCCAGAGGAGGAGGCGCGTCTTGAGCGATTGCGAGCCGATACACTACTTGCAGCCAAGGAGAGCCAGCGTGAACTCCGTTGCGGCGGCGGGCCTCATGGGCAGCGGTGAGCAAAGACAACCCAGCGCTCAGATACGTTTCAACCGGCAGGAGCTTTCTCAGATCCTGGCGGTTTATGGCCGCAAGGTCGCTGCTGGCGAGTGGCGTGATTACGCCATTGACATGGGTCGTGACACAGCGGTGTTTTCGATCTTTCGCACGACCAGCGAGTGTCCACTTCTCCGCATCGAAAAGAACCCCAAACTGTCGCGCAAGCAGGGCGCCTACTCGGTCATTGCCGCGACGGGTCTCATCCTCAAGCGGGGCCACGATCTGCGCCGCGTGCTCGATGTTCTCGAAAATCGCGTTGCCGTTGTGCGCTGACGCCAATCTCCTAGGCGGCTGGCGGTACTTGCGCGCCAAGCCCTAGTTTGCGCTGCAGATAAACCGCCGTCAGCCACTGTCCGTGTTTCCAGCCGATGTTCGGAAACTCTCCCACCTTGTGAAAACCCAGCGACTGGTGAAGTGCCAGCGAGGCCTCGCCATCGGGCAGGCTGATCGCCGCGATCATCTGTCGATACCCAAGCGATGTCGCTTCGCCGATGATGGCATTGAGCAAATCCCGCCCAAGGCCCATGCGCCGGCAGTGCTGGGCGACATAGATTGAATCCTCAACCGTGAAGCGAAAGCCCGGCCGTTTGTTGTAAGCGTCGACGTGGGCGTATCCCATAACCTCGCCTTCAGCGTTCTCTGCCACCAGGAACGGGAAGCCGGCATACATGCGCCGCTCGTAGCGCCGGGTCATCTCGCCAAGAGCCGGTGCCTCATACTCCCAGCTGACCAGCAGCTCCTCAACCGCATAGGCATAGATCGCTGTGATGCCTGGAAGGTGTTTGTGCTCCGCGGGTTGGATCGTGTGCATTGTCGACATCTAACCCCACAAAAAGAAAACCCCGCCGGCGGTACCGGCGGGGTCAATTTACAAGAAGCCTTAGTTCGTGGCCGTCTTATTCTTGGCTGCCCATGAACGACAGCAGGAACTGGAACATGTTGACGAAGTCGAGGTACAGGCTAAGCGCGCCCATGACCGAGGCCTTCGCGACCAGTTCGGCATTGTGACGAATAACCAGATACTCGTCCTTAATGCGCTGCGTGTCGTACGCCGTCAGACCAGCAAACACCAGCAAACCGATCACCGAAATTGCAAACTGGAGAGCGCTCGACTGCAAGAACCAGTTCACGATCATGGCCAGGATAATCCCGACCACGCCCATGATCAAGAACGACCCCCAGCCCGAAAGGTCACGCTTGGTCGTGTAGCCGTACAGCGAGAGGCTGGCGAAGGCTGCCGCGGTGACAAAGAACGTCTGGGCGATCGAGCTACCGGTGAAGAAGGTGAATACGGCCGACATGGATAGGCCCATCACGGCCGCGAATGCCCAGAACACCATCTGGGTGGCTTGCGCGCTGAGCTTGTGCAACCCGAAGCTCAGCACCAACACGAAAGCCAGCGGCGAAATCATCAGGACGAATTTTAGCGGCGACTGATACAGCGCCTGATACACAGCCGGATCTGACTGCGCCCAAGCGGACACCGCATATGCGATGACGCCGGTTAGGGCGACACCGGCGGACATATAGTTATAAACGCCCAGCATGTAGGAGCGCAGGCCCTCATCGACCGCTGCGCCAGTGCGCGCGGTGGTCGCTGCCTGAGCGTAGCGATTGTCGTACTGCGTCATAAATAAATCCTCTTTGACCCATGCAACGGAAGGTTCAGGACACCACGTCAGATATGTCAATAGATCCGAGTGAATTCAAGGCTCGCAGGTCAGGTTAAACAGAGCTTAGCAATACTAACCAATGTTTTGGCCAGAGTTGTGTCAGTTTCCGCCATTTTCCGGCTATTCCGACCGCAAATAGGGGACTGAACGGGACCGGAGCACCTGCAACGTACCCAAACCGCCGAGAATAACAACCAGCGCGATAGATATCCCCAGGGCCTGGAATACCGCTGGCCACGACAAGACAAAGGGGATGTCGATGACCTGGGTGAGCGCGATCCAGGCCGCAAAACCACCAAGCAGGATAGCAAAACCGGCAGTTACTGCGGCCAGCAGTAAGTATTCGAGCACGTGCGCAGCAAGAATTCGCCGTCTCGTAGCTCCAAGCGCCTTGAAGATCACTGCGTCCAGAATGCGCCGCCGCTGTGCGGTTGCCAACGCCCCGGCCAGAACCAGCGCCCCCGCCAACAGCGTGACGCTCCCGGCAACGCGCACCGCCGTCATGATCTTCGAGAAAACCTTGTTGAAGGCGTCAACGGCATCTCGGACGCGGATCGCGGTCACCGTTGGGAAGGCCTTCGAAAGGGCCCTCATGGCGGCCGCCTCTTTCGCGATTTCCAGATTCTCGGGGAGATTAATTGTCGCGAGCATGTTGGAGGGTGCGCCCGCGAGTGTGTTGGGTGAGAAGATCATCACGAAATTGATCGACAAACTATCCCAGTCGAGTTCGCGCAGATTGGAGATTGTCGCGGAGATATTGCGGCCGAGCACGTTGACCGTAATCTGATCGCCGATGCCGAGTCCAAGCATTCGTGCCAGGTCCGCTTCAAATGAGACAAGCGGTGGACCCGAATAATTCTCTCCCCACCAATTTCCTTTCACCACGCGCGAGCCTTGGGGCACTTCGTCGGCGTATGTAATGCCCCGATCGCCGCGCAACACCCACTCAGCCTCGGCCGGTGGTTTAAGCTCCTCGACCTTACGGCCGGCAAGTTCAATCAGCCTGCCCCGCAGCATAGGTGCTTGTTGCAATGTCGCCCCTGACACTTCGCCGGCGATCACGGACTTCAACCGGTCCATCTCTCCGCGCGGGATGTCGAGCACAAAGTAGTCGGGAGCGTGCTCCGGCAGCTTTCCAGAGAGCTCCTCGACGAACGAGGCGTCGGCCAGAGCCACCGCCACCAGCATCGAAAGACCCGCTCCCAGCGATAACACCACCGTCCGCGCCAGCCCGCCCGGTGCGGCAATGCTGCCAAGAGCGATGGCAAGTTCGGGTGTTGCTGGCCGGGGAATACGCCGCGTCACCCAGGTCACGAGGTGCCCCAGCCCGTAGAACAAGAGCAGGATCAGGCTGAGCCCGGCGGCGAAATAGGCCGCGACCCACGGGGTGTCGGAGGAAAATATCGCCAGCAACAGCAAGACCAACCCCGTTACGGCGGTCGCCGCCATGATCGGCCACCGGGGCAGCCCCGAGGCCTGCCCAACCTGGTCCCGAAACAAAACCGCTGGCGTTATGAGCTCCGCGCGTCCCAGCGGCCACAGCGAAAAAAGCAGGGCGACCAGCAGACCGTAAATGGAAGCCGCTATGAGACTGCCAACTGAGATAGAGATGACCGGTGGTATGGGTAAAAGATCGCCGTAAAGCGCCTTGAGGATGCTTGGGATGATTAGCCCGCCGGCTAGTCCCACAGCGATCCCAATCAGCGTGATCGCCAGGATCTGAACCATGAACACGCTGAAGATGGTTCGATTGTTAGCGCCCAGAGATTTCATGGTGGCGATCGTCCGCCGCCTGCGATCGATGTAATTCGTGACGGCATTCGCGATCCCCACGCCGCCTACGATCAGCGCTGTCAGCCCGATGAGCGTTAGAAACTGCCGCAGGCGCTCCAAAGTTCGGCGCACCTGAGGCGACGGATCGGAGCGGTCAACGATGGTAAAGCCGCCAGCGGACAGCTCCTTTTTTAGCTCCGCGCGCGCCGACCCAAGGTCTTCGGCGTCGTCCTTGCCGTCACCCTGCAAGGCAACGGCATAGCGCCAGCGGATTAGCGCACCTGGCTTCAGCAGGCCCGTCTGTTCTAAGAGCACTGTCGAAAACAGAATCCGCGGACCGTAGGTAAGGCGGTCCAGCAGGCCGTCGGGTTCCTTTGCGATGACGCCACTGATTCTGATTGGCGCCGAGCCGAGTTGGAATTCATCTCCGACATTAAGCCCCAGCCGCTCAAGTAGGATCGGCTCGACTACGGCGCCATTGGCCAGCGCCTTATCGAGCTTGGTGTCTCCCTTCAGTTTCATCTCGCCGACCAGCGGATAGGCATCATCGACGCTCTTCAGCTCGGCGAGGATCTGCTCCTTGCTGTCGGCCGTCCGCGCCATCACCCGCATGGTGGCTGTTTCACTGATCAGGCCTACTCCTTCTAACGCCGCTCGTTCGTCCGGTGTTGCACGGGCGTGCATGCGTGAGATCGAGACGTCGCCGCCGATGATCTGTCGGCCTTGCCGTTCCAACCCGATGACCAGCGCGTTCGCCAGCGCGCCGATCGCCGCGATGACCATCACACCGAGGGCCACGCAAGCTATGAATACGACGAAGCCTTCAAAGCCGCTGCGCATCTGCCGCCTGGCAAGGCGTATCGCCAGCGGCATCCGCATTGGCGCGCCTGCGGACGACGGTTGAATTGTTTCGGTGTCGGAGGTCGTCATGCTGCGCTCACAAGGTCATCGGACAAGATGTGCCCATCACCCATGCGGACGGTTCGCTGACATCGGCGGGAAAGCGCTTCATCGTGCGTGACCAGAACCAGCGTCGCCTTCGAACGTCGGTGCAAGGAAAAAAGAAGCTCAATGATCTGCCGGCCTGTCTCACCATCGAGGTTCCCGGTGGGTTCATCAGCCAGGATCAGCCGGGGCCGTGTCGAAAGCGCTCTCGCAATAGCCACGCGCTGCTGCTCACCACCGGACAACTCCGCCGGGAAATGATGCAGGCGATGCTCCAGGCCGACTTCACCGAGCAATTCGCGCGCGGCCTCGAAGGCTTCGCCGCGGCCCTGAAATTCCAAAGGCAGAGCGACATTCTCCAGCGCCGTCATGGACGGTACCAAATGGAACGACTGAAACACGATGCCGATCTTCTCGCCACGCAGCAGCGCCAAACCATCTTCGTCGAGCGCCGTGAGATCGGCCCCCTCCACAGTTACCGCACCGCCTGTTGACCGCTCCAACCCGGCAATCACCATCAAAAGCGATGTCTTCCCTGAGCCGGAAGGCCCAAGCACCGCCACGGACTGGCCATGAGCGATCTGCAAATCTATGCCACGCAGTATTTCGACGGTGCCCGCGCGGCTTTGCAAAGACAAGCGCAGGCCATCGAGTTTGATGATCGGTTCGTTCAAGGGATGCGGACTCCGTCGGGACACTATCTTTACGGCATGAAGGTGAGTGTTAGAACCGCTGCTGACAAGAAACGCCAGATCGACACTGGTGGATGATGAGTGAGGTGGGATAATGGTCGTGGCAACATATGAACAGCCGCTCAAGACAATAAAAGTCCTGATGGGGGCGGCATTTCTGTGCGCCTTCACAATTGGGCTGGTCGCGGCCGATGAGCCAAAATCACCGGATAGAATTCATATAGTTGCCTTCGGCGACAGCCTGACCGCGGGCTTCGGCTTGCCGCCGTCAGCAGCATTCCCGGCGCAATTGCAAAAAGCGCTGAAAAGCCGCGGTCACAGTGTCACCGTCGCCAATGCAGGAGTTTCCGGCGACACCACAAGCGGCGGTCTGCAGCGCATCGATTGGGCGGTACCACCCGGCACCGAGGCCGTCATCCTCGAACTTGGCGCCAATGACGCCCTGCGCGGCATCGACCCGCAAAAGGCGCGCTCCAATCTCGATCAAATCTTAGCGAGTCTGGGCAAGCGGGGAATACCTGTTCTGCTGGCCGGAATGCGGTCACCGCAGAACTGGGGCAAAGACTACGTTGACAGTTTCGAGGGCATCTATCCCGAGCTCGCCAAGCGCCACGGCGCCTTGCTCTACCCCTTCTTCATGGAAGGCGTCGCGCTGGATCCGAAACTGAACCTCGACGACGGCCTGCACCCCAATACCGAGGGTGTCGCACGTATTGTCTCGGGGATCTTGCCCAAGGTTGAAGCGCTAATCGAACGGGTTAAGTCTAGTAAGGGTTGAACGGGCCTCACCCGATACCCGCCGGCAGCCGGCCGAAAGCAATTGCCTATCCGCGGGCGCGGTGCTCAACATGAGGCAGAGAACCGGCCACCGGTGCGCAGTGCAAGCGCTCCATTTAAGAGCCGAGAACATTGGGAGGGCATCACCATGCCGCGCTTGTTCAGCGGAATCGAGTTGCCCGACAGTATTCGCGAGGATCTAAGCGACCTTAACCTGCCGTTGCCGGGCACGCGCTGGATCGATATGGACAACCTCCACCTGACCTTGCGTTTTGTTGGCGATGTCGACAACCGGACGGCCTCCGAATTCGCTGATTCACTTGCCGGCATCGAAGTATCCGCGTTTCCCATGCGCCTTGTCGGTCTGGGCACGTTCGGTGGCCGTGATCCGCGCATCATCTGGGTGGGCGTGGAGGCCGGCGAGGAGCTTGAGAGGCTCGCACGCGCCAATGAGCGTGCCGCCCGCGCGGCGGGGCTGGAACCGCCGGTCCGCGCGTTCAAACCACATGTGACCCTGGCCCGGCTCAAGCACGCACAACCAGAGCGGCTAGCGCGGTTTCTGCAAAAACACGGCGGCTTTCGCTCGGAGCCCTTCTACGTCACGCACTTCACGCTGTTTTCGTCGAAACCGCATACCGGCGGCGGTCCTTACATTGTCGAGGAGACGTTTCCGCTGTTTGGCGGTGGCTACGATGAAGAGGCCGGCAGGGTCGATCCCGAACCGAACTGTTGAGTGCGCGCAGCCCGCTGGCGGTCCCGAAGCAACGTTGACAGACCGCCTCGGATTGTATTCATAATGCAATACGTCCAAGCAGCCATTATGGCGCTGACCCTACGGCCTTCGCGGACCTCAAGAGCCTCGTCCCAACGCATTTCCGGGCAAAGAACAGCCCGCTGCCGATAGGGGACGCCGCTAACTTCGTTGCCTCGCCCACCGTCGACCTGCAAAAAAGAACAAGAGCCGAAACCGGACAAATCCAACTAGGACAGGAGGCGCGCCCGTGCCATCGGATGAAATTCTCTACGAGGTTCGCGACAGTATCGGTCGGGTAACGTTCAATCGACCCGAAGCCCGCAATGCCTTCACCTTCGAAATGTACCCCCGGCTCGGCGAGATTTGCGCCAATGTGCCCGGCGACGGTTCCGTGCGCGCCATCATCATGACCGGCGCCGGCGACAAGGCGTTCGGCTCCGGCACCGACATGACCCAGTTCCGCGGTTTTGATAAACCTGAGGATGCCTGGGCCTACGAAGACCGTCTGGATGACGTGATGATACAGATCGAGCGTTGCCCGGTTCCAACCATTGCCGCGATCAATGGCGCCTGCACCGGCGGCGGCGCAGCCATTGCCGCCCTTTGCGACATTCGCCTGGCAAGCCCGAACCTCAAGTTTGGCTTTCCGATTGCCCGCACCCTGGGCAATTGCATTTCAGCCAACAACCTCAGGCGTTTCTCCCAGGTCATTGGCGCCAACCGCCTGCGCGAAATCGTTCTAACGGCGCGCCTCATCGGTGCGGATGAGGCCTTGGCGTCAGGTCTGGTGTCGGAAGTTGCTGACAGCCACGAAGCGCTTTTGGCGCGTGCCGAGGAACTCGCCCTGAGAATAGCCAGCCACGCCCCGCTGACCTTGCGTGCCACCAAGGAGGGACTGCGTCGGATTTCCGAAAGCGCTGCAGTCGAAGATCGGGATCTAATCGCGCTTTGCTACATGAGCGACGACTTCAAGGAGGGCATGGAGGCGTTCCTTGCAAAGCGCAAACCCAACTGGAAGGGAAAGTGATGGCCGGTCCGCTAGCAGGATGCCGCGTGATTGAACTGGCTCATATCATGGCCGGTCCCGTCGCCGGACTCATGCTGGCCGATATGGGTGCCGACGTCATCAAGGTCGAAAAGCTGAATGGCGACGACACGCGCCGATTCGTCCCGCCGACCATCAATGGTGAGAGCTCAGCCTTCTTGATGATGAACCGCAACAAGCGTGGCATCGTCCTTGATCTAAAAAGCGAGGATGGCAAGGAAGCGCTGCGGCGCCTGGTTCGCCGCGCCGATGTTCTCATTGAGAATTACCGTTTCGGCACGATGGAGAAATTAGGCCTGGGCTACGACGAGCTGCGCCGTCTGAACCCAGGCCTCATCTACTGCGTAGTTTCAGGCTTTGGCCGCACCGGGCCCTATGCCAACCGAGGCGGTTTCGACCTTATCGCGCAAGGCATGTCCGGATTGATGTCGATCACCGGCGAAGCACCGGGCCGCCAGCCGGTCAAGGTTGGCGCGCCGATATCCGACATAACCGCAGGCATCGTCGCAGCGATGGGCGTCTCGGCCGCTTACGCCCACAAGCTCAGGACCGGGCAGGGCCAGAAGGTTGACACCTCACTGTTCGAAGCCGCCATCACCCACACCTACTGGCAGTCCGCCATCGCCTTCGCGACCGGTGAATCGCCTCAGGCCATGGGCTCCGCGCATCCGCTGAATGCTCCCTACCAGGCCTTCCAGACGACGGACGGCTGGATCAACGTCGGTGCCGCGAACCAGGCCAACTGGGAGCGCATGCTGGTACTGATCGACGCCGAGGAACTGAACGAAGATCCGCGCTTCTCTACGAATGCAAAAAGGATCGAGCACCGCATCGTTCTGGCTGAGACCCTGCGCGGAATCTTTCTAGAGCACTCGACCGCGCACTGGCTTGACGCCTTTGAAAAGGCAGGGGTTCCGGCTGGTCCGGTCTTGTCGGTGACCGAGATGCACGCCGACCCGCAAGCGCTCGCCCGCGAAATGATCGTCGCCACTGACCATCCGGTCGCTGGCAACGTCAAGACGATTGGCCTTCCGGTGAAATTTTCTGAAACCCCCGGCGGTGTCACACGCCCCGCACCGTTGATGGGCCAGCATACCGCCGAGGTGTTGCGCGAGGTGGGTTATTCGGACAGTGAGATCATTTCAATGGTCAAGACTGGTGCTGTCATACTGGCCGACGAGCCACCTCGAAGCGCTCAGAAGACCTGAACGCACGCCCCTCAGCCTTCCATCCCCATCCACGCTGCACCAACGATCGGACCGCCGATGCCCTCCTGCACGAGTACCGCGCACGCATCCGACTTCGGCCATGTCATGGCGGCCATGTCCAACCTGATGGTTTCTTTCTGGCCGGTCCACATTCCCACCGGAGTAAGTTCCCGAACGATGTTGTAATAGTTCAGCGTCCGGCCACCGTTTTCGCCACGCCGAACTTTGACTTTACCGGCCTTCTGAATGATCGCGACCCAGACTGTCGCGTTGCTCGGCTTGCGATCTGTCGATGCACCCACATCAATGAGCATCATCTTATCTTCGACGCGGAACGTCACCGGCACGCTGAGTGGCGACAAGCGGTCCATGGCGATAATTGACTTGTCGATCATTTTCTTGCGTGAGCCGACCGCGTGCGTCCGGCCATTGATCACGGCCTGCGGTGTGTAGACCGAGCCATCACCACGCGTCTGCGCATATGCGCGCTGCCGTTCGGAGAATCGCGGCGAGGCGTACGTGTCTTTCCAGCCAAGATAGTCCCAGTAATCGACCGGAAACGTTAAAGCCAGCACGTCGGGTCTTGTGACGTACTTTTGCAGCAACGCGTCCGCAGGCGGGCACGACGAACATCCCTGGCTCGTGAACAGCTCGACAACAGCCTTGAATTCAGTAGACTGGGCTTTGACCTTCGAAACGGCCGCGCTCGACGCAGTTAGTGCCACCATGAGCGTTGCGAGTGCACGAAGTTTGGTGTGCCACATCAAAGATCTGAACCTTTCTCCGGTTTCACAGGCGGTATATTCCGAGTTCGCAATATCGGGAAAGTCGCGTTCAATAGGAAGTAACGAGTGGGTGACGCCGCCGCGAAAAGCAAAGAGGCCGCTCGATAAGCGGCCTCTATGGTCTGCGTCAATAGGTGAAGGTGTGAAAACCTGAACTATGCAGCCGTCGCAAGATTGCGCAGCACGTAATTCAGGATGCCGCCGTTCTTCAAGTATTCGAGCTCATCGAGCGTATCGATACGGCATATGATCGGTACTTCACCTTTCTGCCCATCGGGGAAGGTTACTTCGGCCACCATTTCCTGACGCGGCTTAAGGTCGGTAAGGCCCTTGATCGTGATCGTCTCTGCTCCGGTCAAGCCGAGCGTATCGGCGTCGAGCCCTTCTGCAAAGACGAACGGAACAATTCCCATTCCAACCAAGTTGGAACGGTGGATCCGTTCAAACGATTTCGCGATGACCGCACGAACACCCAGTAGTTTGGTGCCCTTGGCCGCCCAATCGCGCGAAGAACCGTTGCCGTACTCGACACCGGCGATGACGACCAGCGGTACGCCATCCTTCTGATAACGCATGGAAGCATCGTAGATCGACATCTCTTCGCCGGAGGGCTGGTGGATCGTGAAGCCACCCTCTTTGACGTTGCCCTCAGAGTCGCGAACCATGTTGTTCTTGATTCGGATATTGCCGAACGTCCCGCGCATCATCACTTCGTGGTTTCCGCGCCGCGTACCAAACTGGTTGAAGTTCGCAGGTTCCACACCGCTGTCCATCAGGTATTTGCCGGCCGGAGACGCTGCCTTGATCGATCCCGCAGGCGAGATGTGGTCGGTGGTGATCTTGTCGCCAAAGACGGCAAGGACACGAGCGTTCACAATGTCAGTGATCGGCTCGGGCTGAGCTGCCATTTCGGCGAAATAGGGTGGATTGCGGACATAGGTGGAGTCCCCACTCCATGAGTAAGTCAGGCCCGAACCGGTTTCTATGCTCTGCCAGTGCTCGTCTCCTTTGAACACATCGGAGTACTTTTCCTCGAACATGGCCCGGGTGATGTTCCGGTTTATGAAATCCTGGATCTCATGCGTCGATGGCCAGATGTCTTTCAGGAAGACTGGGTTACCATCTTTGTCTTTGCCTAGCGGCTCGGTGGTCAGGTCTTTCTGCACGGAACCAGCTAGTGCATAGGCGACCACAAGCGGAGGAGAAGCCAGGTAGTTGGCCTGCACGTCGGGGCTGACGCGCCCTTCGAAGTTGCGGTTGCCCGATAGCACTGCCGCCGCCACGATTCCATTATCATTGATTGCCTTCGAGATCGGCGGCGGCAGCGGCCCGGAGTTCCCGATGCACGTCGTGCAGCCGAATCCGACAAGGTTGAAGCCGAGCTTGTCGAGATAGGGCTGCAGCCCGGCCTTGTCGAGATAAGCGGCGACAACCTGGCTTCCTGGGGCGAGCGAGGTCTTCACCCAGGGCCTGACCGTCAAGCCCTTCTCCACGGCATTGCGCGCAAGAAGTCCGGCGCCGATCAACACACTCGGGTTGGACGTGTTGGTGCAGCTTGTGATCGCGGCAATCGCTACGTCCCCATGACCAATTTCATAGTCGGTACCCTCGACGGGTACCCGTTTGTCGAGTTCGCCGGGCAAGCGGTATTCGCTGTCCATCGCAGCCGCGAAGCCCGCTTTGATGTCGCTGAGCGCCTGCCGTCCTTCGGGGCGCTTCGGTCCCGCCATCGACGGCACGACATCAGCAAGGTCAAGTTCGAGCGTATCGGTGAAAACCGGCTCGTTGCCGGTTTCCCGGAACATGCCTTGCGCCTTGGTGTAGGCTTCGACCAGCGCGATCCGTGCCTTCTCCCGACCCGAGATTTCAAGATAGCGCAGCGTCTCGCCGTCGACGGGGAAAAAGCCGCAGGTGGCACCGTATTCAGGCGCCATATTGCCGATCGTGGCGCGATCAGCCAGCGTCATGTTGTCGAGGCCGGGGCCGAAGAACTCGACGAATTTTCCAACAACACCCTTCTTCCGCAGCATTTGCGTCACGGTGAGGACGAGGTCGGTGGCCGTTACACCCTCCGGCAACTTGCCGGTGAGGCGGAAGCCGATCACTTCCGGCAGCAGCATCGAAATCGGCTGTCCCAGCATCGCCGCTTCAGCTTCGATTCCACCAACGCCCCAGCCCAGCACGGCAAGCCCGTTGACCATCGTCGTATGGCTGTCGGTGCCAACGACGGTGTCGGGATAGGCAACCGTTTCACCGCCGATGTCCTTGGTCCAGACCGTCTGCGACAGATACTCGAGGTTGACCTGGTGACAGATGCCGGTTCCGGGAGGCACGACGCGGAAGTTATCAAACGCGTCCTGACCCCATTTGAGGAAGTTGTAGCGCTCGCGGTTGCGGGCGTATTCATGCTCGACATTGTGGGCGAGTGCCTGAGGTGTCCCGAATTCATCGACGATCACGGAGTGGTCGATGACGAGATCCACGGGGACCAGGGGATTGATGCTCTTGGGATCGCCTCCAAGAAGCGCCACGCCATCGCGCATCGCCGCCAGGTCGACAACAGCGGGAACACCCGTGAAGTCCTGCATCAAAACACGCGCCGGCCGATATCCAATCTCGTTTCCAGCGGTCCCTTTGTCCTGTAGCCACGCGGCACACGCTTCGATATCTGACTTCTTGACCGTGCGATTATCTTCGTAGCGCAGAAGGTTTTCCAAAAGCACCTTCATCGAGAATGGCAGCTTGGAAATCCCTCCAAGGCCGTTCTTCTCGGCGTCCGGCAAGGAAAAATATGTGTAGGTCTTGTGGCCGACCTGAAGCGTCTTTTTGCAATTGAAGCTGTCAAGGGATTGGGTAACCGTGCTCACGGTGGGCCTCCTCATTGGGGTTATGTGGAAAGCCGCGCCGCCGGAGCGCCGGCGGAAAAGATGCAAATACCGATCTTGTCCCTAAGGTACGATCGGCGGCAGCACCTCTTTTTTGCGCTAGCACCAAACGTTCTGCGCCCCTTATATAGGGCCGCAACGGGCTTAGCTACTCAACTTGCGCAGCCCCTCTAAGACGTCTCCTTGAACGCCGCCCAAGACACCAACAAGAAGAACCCAGACCAAACATTGCTCCTTAAAGCCGAAAAACTCGCCGTCCGGCGCGGTGCCCGCCTCATCATTGATGGGCTCTCGTTCGAGGCGGCGGCGGGTGAAGTCCTGCTGCTGACCGGTCCCAACGGCGCCGGCAAGACCACGCTACTGCGCTCTGTCGCCGGTTTTCTCACACTGGAGGCGGGTCAAATCCGGCTGCAGGGCGGCGACGACGAGCAAGAAGTGGGCGAGCAATCCCACTACGTTGGCCACGCCAATGGCATCAAATCGAACCTCACGGCGGCGGAAAATCTCGAGTTCTGGTGCGCTTATCTGGGAAGTGAGGCACAGCGGCAGGCCCGGCGCGAGCGGGTTGACCTTGCCCTAGAGCGCCTGCGGCTGTCATCGCTTGAAGATATTCCGGCTGCCTATTTGTCGGCCGGCCAGAAACGGCGCCTCGGGCTGGGCCGGCTGTTGGTCGCCGATCGTCCGCTATGGCTTCTGGATGAACCGACCGTGTCGCTTGACGCCGCGTCGGTGAAGCTGCTGGCGACGATCGTCGATGAACACCTTGAGGGAGGCGGCCTCGCACTGGCTGCAACCCACCTTCCACTCGGTCTTGAGAACGCCCGCGAGCTTCGCCTGGGTGCCAGGGGGCAGGCCGCATGAGCCCTTTCTTCACGCTTTTGAAGCGGGATATCACGCTGGCCCTGCGCGAAGGCGGCGCCATCGGCACAGCGCTCGGTTTCTATCTCATCGTCATTGCCCTGCTCCCCCTTGGTCTCGGTCCTGATCTAAACCTACTGAGCCGCATCGCGCCGGGGCTCTTGTGGATCGCCCTTCTGCTCTCGGCGCTGCTCTCCTTGGGGCGCATGTTCGAGACGGACTATGAGGACGGCTCTTTGGAGCTGCTAGCCATCGGCGGCATGCCGCTTGAACTCGTCGCCGCCGCCAAGGCACTCGCCCATTGGTTAACGACCGGAATCCCATTGGCGCTGCTGGCACCGGTGCTGGGCATTCTGTTGAATCTCGACATGGCCGCTTACGGAGTGTTGATTGCCACCATGCTGGCCGGAACGCCGGCCATCAGCTTTATCGGCGCCATTGGGGCGGCCTTGACGCTCCGGGCACGCCGCGGCGGTCTGCTTCTCGCCCTGCTGATACTGCCGCTCTACGTTCCGACTTTGATCTACGGCATCTCAGCAATCTCCGGCGCGCTATTGGCCACCAACGCGTTTTGGCCGTCGTTTCTGATCCTCAGCGCCTTGTCGCTCGGCTCGCTCGTGCTTGGCCCAATTGCCGCCGCGGCTGCTCTACGCATCCAGATGCAATGAGCCCGATCAAGGGCTTGCGCGCCGCCGTTGATGAGGCGACACACAGGCCCATGGCGGACGCGGCAGCCGCCAAGCCTGTGGACAGACTGTTTCACGTGAATCTGCAACCTAACCGGGAGCGGGCATCGAAAGACCAAATTGCCGCGCTATTCCTTGACTGTCGGCGAATTGCGAAAGCGCTCCGCAGTCCCTAGAAATGGAATTATGCAAAAACAGTCGATCACGCAGAAGCTGGCCAATCCGACTCGGTTCATGGCTCTATCGGGAACTCTCCTGCCCTGGCTCGCCGGCATTGCCGTTGTGCTGATCGTCTACGGTCTCTACCGCGGCTGGACGGCGCCGCCCGACTACCAGCAGGGCGAGACGATCCGCATCATGTACATTCATGTGCCGTCGGCCTGGCTCGGAATGATGGGCTACGCACTGATCGCGGTATCGAGTTTCGGCCTGCTTGTTTTCCGCCACCCGCTGGCCGATGTCTCGGCTAAGGCCGCGGCCCCGATCGGCGCGGCGTTTACCTTGCTGGCGCTGATCACCGGATCGCTGTGGGGCAAGCCGATGTGGGGCACCTATTGGGTGTGGGACGCACGCCTGACTTCGGTGCTGCTGCTCTTTTTCCTCTACCTGGGCCTGATCGCGCTGCGCACGTCGATCGAAGAAGAGACACTTGCCTCCAAGCTGACCGCCGTCCTGGCGCTCGTTGGTGTTGTGATCCTTCCGTTCATCAAGATCTCGGTTGAAGGCCTGTCGGTGCCTTGGCTCGGCCTTGAGATTCCGGCCTGGAACACGTTGCACCAGCCCTCAAGCGTGTTCCGTTCGGACGGCCCCAAGATTCACGCTTCGCAGCTCTACCCTCTGCTTTATTCGGCGCTGGGCTTCACGTTTTTGTTCTTCGCCCTTCATATGAAGGGCATGCGCAACGAGATCTTGCGGCGGCGCGTTAAGGCGCTCCGCATCGCCGAGGTGGACCGTGCGCGCGAAAAAGAAGCCGTTGCCGCGGCGGAGTAAAATTCGAGGAAACGCATGGATTTGGGACCGCACGCCGCCTTCATCGTCGCTAGCTATGCAATCTTTACGCTGGTCCTGGTGAGCTTGACGGCTTGGCTGCTCTTCGACGGCGCGCGCCAGAAACGCCTGCTCGAAGACCTTGAGGCCAAGGGTGCCCGCCGCCGCCGTTCCGGTGAAACAGAAAGAACCAAATGACCGATCTGAACGCCGCAGCTGAAACCGCTTCCGGCCGCAAAATGGGGTGGGTACTTGCCCCGCTCGTCGTGTTTGCCATGCTGGCGGCGGCATTCGCCTTTTCGCTGTCCCAGGGCGATCCTTCGAAGTTGCCATCGGCGCTGATCGGCAAACCGGCGCCGAAAACCACGTTCCCCCGCGCTCGATGGATTGAAGGACGCCGGCCAACGGATCTCTGGATTCTCGAGCGAGTCTTTCGGCAAAGGCAAGGTGACGGTGGTCAACTTCTGGGCCTCATGGTGCGTGCCCTGCGTGCAGGAACACCCGCACCTCATTGCGCTTGGCAAACGCACCGGCGTCTCGATTTACGGGGTCAATTACAAGGATCAGCCGTCCGCCGCCCGCCGCTTCATCGGCCGCTACGGCAATCCTTACGCCAAGGTCGGCACGGATTCGAGCGGCCGCGGCGCCATTGAATGGGGCGTCTACGGCATGCCGGAAACCTTCATCATCGATGGTGAGGGCCGCATCGCCCACAAGCACGTCGGGCCGATCACCGAGCAAAGCCTCAACCGCGAAGTTATTCCGGCCATTGAAAAGGCCCGCGCGGGCTCGACCAGTTGATCGGATCGAGCAGGCGTTAGACCCTATCGAATTGCCGGGTTTCTTCGTTGAGCACTGTGAGCTGACCGGTGCCGATATCAAAGTGGGCGCCATGCAGCTGCAGTTTGCCCATTTGCTCAAGCTGCTGCACGCACGGGAAGGTCCGCAGATTAGTTAGCGAGGTCGAGACCGCCTCCTGTTCCAGCCAACGCTGCATCTGGCTTTCTTCGGCGGTTCCTGGATGCGCCATCTTCAATCGGCTCTTGGCTTCATCCAACATCGACATCCACTTCGAAATGAACCGCGATTCGGTTTCATGCGCGGCGTGACCGTGCAGTGCTGCTGTGATCCCACCACAGCTCGAATGGCCCATGACGACGATGTGCCTCACTCTCAGGTTCAGGACCGCGAATTCGAGCGCCGCGCTCACACCATGAAAGTTCCCGCCGGTCTCGAACGGCGGCACCAGGTTTGCCACGTTACGAACTACGAACAATTCGCCCGGCATCGCTGAAAAGATGGTTTCTGGATCAACCCGGCTGTCGCAGCACGACACCAGCATCACATCGGGTTTCTGCCCTTTCTCCGCGAGCTCGTGATAGCGGTCAGCGTTGTCCGTGAAGTGCCTGAACTTGAACCGGTGGAAGCGATCAATGAGCTGTTCGGGAAATGGCATGAGGGCGTTGTCCTTGGTTTTCGGTGGTCCTGCCTCAGTCGGACATAGCCCCAAATGCGGTTTCGTCAATGGTGCTTGCGAAATAGGCCACAAAGCCGATCGCCGTGAGCGATGAGATGATCGGCCGACTAGCCCCAGATTTCCATCCTCAGCCCCTTGGAGTCGCGCTCTGGCCTCGCGGCGGAAAGCGATGGCCCCCGCCGCGCGCGATGCGAGACGCGCTCCATGAGTTGACGGCGGCATCGAGCAGATCATCTGGCGCCCGCCTCGCTCGCCGCGAAACGCCCGCGAAATTCAGAAGTTCCGGCGCGTATCCGGCGTTTGCCAGCAGACCCCTGCGCAACGCCAGTCCCGGCGGATAGGACCGCGATTTCACCTTCTTTGGCTCCGTCAGGGCCGCTTCGCCGTTGAGCGCCCAGAACGCAACTTCGGGGTGCACCTCAAGAACGTGCTCCTGCAACTCGGGGCTCATCAGGGCATCGACTTCTCGGATCTTGGGAAACAGGTGAAATGTCTGCTTGGACACCTTCTTTGGCGGATCGGAAGTGTCCCACGGCCACACGACAGGCTTGCGAGTAGTCCTCGCACATTACCGCCGCGCGTGCGGGCACCGCAAATACGGACGACTGCCGGCCGCCGAGACGGGCGCGGGCCTCCCGATCGCATGCCCGGCCACCTGGCCCGCCGCGTTCCGGCAGCCCGATCGGAATGTCGACCGCGATGATTTCCGGTGCCGGGCTGAGCGCCAGCACCTCCGCGAAACTCTTCATCAGCCGAGCTTCGGCCGCGCCTGGGTCGTCAACCGGTCGGCTCACCACAACCCAGCCACCGCGGCATCCATCTACTCCGGCTACAAGCGCACTCATGCGCGAACCACGACAACGGGTTCGGCCGCAACGGCCCTTTCGATCGTCTCCATCAATCTCAGCTCTTCCGCGCCGAGACTTGCTTCGATGACCACTTGCACGCCCGCGGTTGCTCGTGCGGTGGCCTCAGTGGTGTCTCGGCCCGCCAACACATGCCCAAGCAGCAAGGCTGCGAAAAGATCCCCTGTGCCATGGGGCACCGCGTCACGGCGGCGCGTCACCGTGCTGGCCGGCTTTTCATTGCATAAGACGTTGGCGATGAGCCCCTCGCCCGCTGGCACCGATGTCGCCACGACCAGCGCTCCTCCAAGACCCTCCGCCGCCGCCCACGCTTGCTCACGATCCGAGACCTGCGTTCCGGTCAGCCAAGAAAGTTCAAATCGATTAGGCGTCACGATATCAGCGATCGGCACTAGCTCTGAGCGAACCGCCGCGGCAAGATCCTCGGCGACATACAGCCCCTTAGGATCGTCCCCGACCACCGGGTCGCACAGATAGATGAGCTCGCTGTCCCCATCGCGAAGTTGCCCGATCCAGTTCTTGACGCACTCAATGAAGTCCACACTCGGCAGATAGCCGGTGATGACGCCATCGACGTTCTCGAGCCAACCATTGGCTTCAAGGCCGCTCGTCATCGCCGCGAAACTCTCGATCGGAACGTCAAAGCCGCCAACGTTCTGATATCCGTAGTGGTTCGACAGGACGACCGTCGGCACGGCAATCACCTGATGATTCAACGCCTGCAGCGCTGGCACGATGGCACCAAGGCCGACGTGGCCGAAAGCAACATAGGATGAAATCGCAAGAATGCGGGCCATGAGCACATAAAAATCCTTCTTCGGGTCGACGAATGAGGCCGCCAAATCCCTGAAATTGCAAGGCCGATTGGTCATATCCCCCGCGGCGCTGTCCATGCGTCCTTTGCTGGTTTGCGTTTCTTGGTCCCTCGATTAATCTCGCGCCGCAACAAAGCGCCAACTGATCCGGGACCCGCGCCTGGATCTCGACAATAGCTAATCCCCACTCAAGAAGGAGCACCGCATGGATGTCCGACCGCGCCGCAGCGTTCTCTATATGCCCGGTTCCAACGACCGCGCTTTGGAGAAGGCAAAGACGATTCCCGCCGACTCTCTGATCCTCGATCTGGAAGACGCGGTGGCGCCCGATGCCAAGAAGGAGGCGCGCGAAAAAGTCTGTGCAGCGGTCAGGAACGGTGGATACGGCAAGCGCGAACTCATCATACGTGTCAACGCTTTGGAGACCCCATGGGGCGCCGACGACCTAAGAGCCGCCTCCGAAGCAGGGCCAGATGCGATCCTGGTTCCCAAGGTTGGCCGCCCCGGCGATATCATCTCGGCCGCCAAGGTCGTCACCGCCTACCATGCACCCGACAAGACAATGCTGTGGGCGATGATGGAAACACCGATGTCGATCCTCAACGTTCGCGAGATCGCCATGGCCGGCATTGAGCGCGAGCACCGCCTTACCTGCCTCGTCATGGGGACCAATGATCTCATCAAGGAATCCCATGCCCGGGCCTACGAAGACCGGTTTGCGGTCGTACCCTGGCTTTCCATGACGATCGTTGCCGCCCGCGCTTATGGCCTCGACGTTTTGGATGGCGTCTACAACGAATTCCGCGACATTGAAGGCTTGCGCCGGGAATGCGAGCACGGCCGCACGCTCGGCATGGACGGCAAGACGCTGATCCACCCCGCACAGGTTGAGATTACCAATGAGATCTTCTCGCCGTCTGAAGACGAGGTCGCCTGGTCACGCAAGATCATTTCGGCGTTCAATCAGCCGGAGAACGCGGCAAAAGGCGTCATCACGGTCGACGGAAAAATGGTTGAAAGGCTCCACTTGCAGATGTCCGAACGGACAGTGGCGATTGCCGAGGCGATCGCGGATATGAGCGCTTGAGCGAACAAGCCGAGCGAGGCCAAATAGAGGGACAAGAAAAGCGATCATGGCTGTCACGAAAACCAACCCGGGCAACTTCTTTGAGGATTTCTCTCCCGGACAGATCGTTCGCCACGCCACGCCGCGTACGGTCACCCGAGGCGACGGCGCCCTTTACATGGGCCTCTTCGGTCCCCGGTTCGCCGTCCAATCCTCCGCCGCCTTTGCCCGCGCACTCGGTTACCCCGACAGCCCGCTCGATGACATGTTGGTCTTCCACACGGTATTCGGAAAAACGGTGCCCGACGTTTCGCTCAACGCCGTCGCCAATCTCGGATACGCTTCATGCCGTTTTCTGCAGCCGGTCTTCCCGGGCACAACCCTTTCGACGGTATCCGAAGTCATTGGCGTCAAGGAAAACTCCAACGGCAAGACGGGCACGGTCTACGTCCGCTCCACCGGGTACAGCGAGACCGGCGAAAAAGTCCTTGAGTACACCCGCTGGGTGATGGTGCGAAAACGTGATCCTGGCGCGCCCGCCCCGGAACCGATGGTACCGGAGTTGCCCGATCGCGTGGCTCCTGAGGAACTGGCGGCAGCCGTTCCCAGGATCGACGTTTCAAAATACGATTTCGACCTTGCCGGAAGCCCCCACCGCTGGGCAGACTATGAGGTAGGCGAAAAAATCGACCATGTCGATGGCATGACGGTTGAGGAAGCCGAGCACCAGATCGCCACGCGCTTATTCCAGAACACCGCCAAAGTGCACTTCAATCAGCACACCGAATCACAAGGCCGCTTCGGCCGCCGCTTGATTTACGGCGGCGTCGTCATTTCCGTTGCACGCGCCCTGTCCTTCAACGGCTTGGCCAACGCATTCCACATCGCCGCCATCAACGGCGGCCGCCACGTCGCTCCACTATTTGCCGGTGATACCGTCTATGCCTGGTCGCAAGTGCTTGAGCGCGCTGAGATTCCGGGCCGCACTGACATTGGCGCATTGCGTGTCCGTCTTGTGGCGACCAAAGACCAGGACTGCGCCGCCCATCCACTGCTGGATGCCGACGGCAAGTATCAAGAAAACGTGATACTTGATCTTGATCTTTGGCTTGTCTTGCCGCGCTGAGCTGGTCAGCAAAGAACGGCTGGCCGGGGGCGGACGAGGCAATAACTGAAGCTGGTGGCGTGCCCAGTTGGAACCCCTCAAAAATACCTGCATGTTGAGAGGTTCGTTTTCGGGGCGGCTGGCTAAATAAACCGACAGCATTCGCCAAAACGCTCGGCTCTAATTCGCGGGCGATTAGCTTGTGTCCAGCCTATTATTAGCGCTGTGTCTTGTGGCTGACCGAATATACGCCCCGGCCAGCTTTATGTACACTAATAACGCTTCTGTACTGACGGTTAGGTTGCGTCCAACTGTCTTGCCGAGAGAATAAGATCATGAAGAGCCGGACAGCAATCATCGGTGCGGGCCTAACGGGTCTCTCATGTGCCCGCGTTTTGCGCCGGGCCGGTCCCTACGTCGAGTTATTTGAAGCCGACCACATCATCGGCGTACGCATGGCCCCGTGCTGGTCTCTCATGGTGCGCCTCGATGACCGCTCACTCCCGGATGCCGACGTCTATTCTGACATGTCGGATGTTATGAGCTGGGTCGCGCGCGACAGCACCAAACCCGGCCGCAATACCCGCGGCGAAACGATTTTCGTGCAGGCCTCCTAATCCTGGAGCCGAGAGACCGAGGACGTCGATCCAGAGGTCTTGGCTGAACAAATCTGGGGCGAGTTAAGCTATGTATTCAACTTGCCGCCTGTCCGCCCAAGTCAAATGAACACGCATCTTTGGCGCTATGGGCTCGTGGAACAGGCACTGGGCGAGAATTTCGTCTACTCAAAAGCGGCCCGCGTCGGCGTTGCTGGTGATTGGTGTTTGGGACGAATTGCAGAACACGCCTATGAGAGCGGTCACGGTCTCGTCCGGGCGATCGCTGCCTCGGTCGATTAGACCAGCCGTCTTTATCGCATTGACATGATATCTCATCGGTCCCCGTGCTGACCTTGCGGTATAGCGCCGGGCGCTTTGCCATTAGGCGCATTGCCGCAACGCAGCAACCACGCTAAACAGCCAATCGAACATAACGATCTGCCGAAAAATAATTTGGAGATGCGAATGTCCGACGCGAGAACGGCGCACGGCACCGACAACCGACCACTTTCGCCGCATCTCCAGGTCTACCGTCCCTTGATCAATATGGTCATGTCGATCCTCCACCGGATGACCGGCGCCGCTCTTTACTTCGGCTCGTTGCTGCTGGCGTGGTGGCTGGTCGCGGCGGCCATCGGCCCCGACTACTTCGACTACGTCAACGGCATCTTCGGCAGCCTTCCAGGCAAGATAGTGCTGTTCGGGTTCACCTGGGCCCTGCTGCACCACATGATGGGAGGCATCCGGCACTTCATTTGGGATACCGGTCGGGGGTTTGACATTGCCTCGGTGAAGTCGCTGTCAATCATGTCGGGCATCGTTTCCGTCGCCGCCACGGTGCTCATCTGGGGCGTCGTAATGGTCGCCGGCTAGACAAGCTTTAACCGTTCGGGACGGAGCAATTTTCATGAATATGCGCACACCGCTCAAAAACGCCCGGCGTCTTGGCTCAGCCAAGGAGGGCGCCGATCACTTTTGGATGCAGCGAGTCACGGCTGTGGCCAACCTATTTTTGGGCCTCTTCCTCGTCTGGTTGATCGCCAGCCTGGCGGGCGCCGATCATGCAACGGTCGCATCGGCTCTGGCCAATCCGATCGTGGCGTTGTTGCTGGCGATGCTCATCATTTCGGCCGCGATCCATATGCGGCTTGGCATGCAAGTTATCATTGAGGATTACATCACCAGCGAAGGCACGAAAGTCATTCTGCTGCTGTTGAATAACTTCTTTGCGATGCTAGTGGGCGCGGCATGCGTATGGGCGATACTAAAGCTCAGCTTCGCCTGAGGAACAAACCTCACCAGAACAGTCAACGGCAAGAGGCAACGGCATGGCTGCAACATATGGCAAGGCCTACACGATCATCGATCATACATATGATGTCGTCGTGGTGGGTGCTGGAGGCGCGGGTCTGCGCGCTACGCTGGGTTGCGCTGAGGCCGGGCTCAAGACGGCCTGTGTGACAAAGGTTTTCCCGACCCGTTCCCATACGGTGGCCGCACAGGGCGGCGTTGCCGCATCGCTCGGCAACATGGGGCCCGACAACTGGCGCTGGCACATGTACGACACCGTCAAGGGCTCCGATTGGCTCGGCGATCAGGACTCCATTGAATATCTCTGCCGCCAGGCCCCCGCCGCCGTTTACGAACTCGAGCACTACGGCGTTCCTTTTTCGCGCACCGAGGACGGCCGCATCTATCAGCGTCCGTTCGGCGGAATGACCACCGAGTTTGGCGAGGGTCCTCCCGCACAGAGAACATGTGCCGCCGCCGACCGCACCGGCCATGCCATGCTGCACACGCTCTACGGTCAATCGCTGCGCTATTCTGCGGAATTCTTCATCGAGTACTTCGCTCTCGATCTGATGATGGACGCAGAAGGGGCCTGCCGCGGCATTGTCGCGATGTCGATCGAGGACGGTACGATCCACCGCTTCCGCGCCAAAAAGACAATCCTTGCTACCGGCGGCTACGGCCGCGCCTACTTCTCGTGCACATCCGCGCACACCTGCACCGGGGACGGCAACGCCATGGTGCTGCGCGCTGGCCTGCCGTTGCAGGACATGGAGTTCGTGCAGTTCCACCCGACCGGTATCTACGGTGCCGGAGTGCTCATCACCGAAGGGGCCCGTGGCGAAGGCGGCTATCTCACCAACGCCGAGGGCGAGCGCTTCATGGAGCGCTACGCGCCCTCCGCCAAGGACCTTGCTTCCCGCGACGTTGTCTCCCGTTCGATGACCATCGAAATTCGCGACGGCCGGGGCCATGGCTCCGAAGGCGATCATATTCACCTGCACCTCGATCACTTGGACCCCGACATCCTGGCCGAGCGACTGCCCGGAATCACTGAGAACGCCAGTGTTTTTGCCGGCGTTGACCTTCGCCGCGAGCCGATCCCCGTGATCCCGACGGTGCACTACAACATGGGTGGCGTTCCGACCAACTACCACGGCGAGGTTGTGATCCTTAAGGACGGCGACCCTGACCACGTGGTGCCGGGGCTCATGGCCATCGGCGAAGCCGCCTGCGTCTCGGTGCACGGCGCCAACCGCCTCGGTTCGAACTCGCTGATCGACCTGGTCGTCTTCGGTCGCGCCGCGGGGCTGCGCTGCGCTGATGTCGTCGAGCCTGGCGAACAGCCCGATCTGCCGCCGGAAGCCTATGAGCCTGCGCTGGCCCGCCTTGATCGATTGCGCCACGCCGCCGGCGGAACGCCAACCGCCGAACTGCGGCTCAGAATGCAAAAGGTGATGCAGTCGAACTGTGCTGTGTTCCGTGACGGTCCCGTGCTTGAAGAGGGCGTCAAGCTCATCAACGAAATCTGGAGCGGCGCCGAAGATATTCGCGTTTCAGATCGTTCACTGGTCTGGAACTCTGACCTCATCGAGACGTTGGAGTACGATAACCTCATCGCCCAGGCGGCGGTGACCGTGACCGGTGCCGCCAACCGCACCGAGAGTCGCGGCGCCCACGCCCGCGAGGACTACCCCAACCGCGATGATGCCGAGTGGATGAAACACACGCTGGCTTGGGCTGATTACGCCACGCGCAACGTCAGTATCGACTTCCGTCCCGTCCACTCCTACACGCTCACCAACGAGATGCACTACGTCAAGCCAAAAGCGCGCGTGTACTAAGTCGCCGTGGCCTTCACAAACGTGGCGGCAGTCACGATTTATCTGCATTGGGCACCGCCGAACTGTTAACAAGCTTGGTAGGCGCGCGCTCACGGGCAACAGCGGTCTTGCGGCTGACGCAGACTCCAGGCATTGAAGCGCCTCGTCCGGCGCATGTCTCTCACTTGAGACCAGGGCCGACGATCATCTGTGTCGCCAGCAGGATCGATCGTGACCAAGAATCCATCAAAAAAGGCGAAGGCGGCCGCTGCCGGCGCCGCTGAAACCACACGCAACGCTCCAGACCCATTCACCGCGGTCTTGCCCGCACTTGCGGCACTGGGAGCAATCGCCTCGATTGCGACGATCAATTGGTCCGCCGAGGAAAAATCGCCTGAGCGCCCCAAGTCCCGGCGCAAGGCTACGACCGCTCTGCGTGATCTCGAGACCTGCTGTATGGGGCTCGTCGAGATCTTCCGCCGTTTTCATCGCCATCCCAAGCTCTTTGGCGGCGAGGGTGCGGCTGCAGGCACGCCGCTAAAATTCGGCGTTCATGGCACGCGCGTAAGCGCCGACACCGCACGCCAATACCAAAAGATCATCAATGACATTGCGTCCATGCTGGTTCTCGCCTCGCAAAACGCCTTTGACGTCATGTCGGCGGTTGAGGATGGCGAGATAGACGCTCCAGAAGAGGTGTTTTACGGCTTTGGCGAATGTCAGGAAGCGCTAAACGAGCTCATCCAGCAGCGCGCCACGCTGAAAGTCAGCGTTGAAAAGGGTTTCGCTGTCGCCAGCCGCCTCGGCCGTCTTGTCGCCGAGTTGAAAAAGCACAGGGTCGAATAGGCCTGGGCAGACGCCCGAGCGCCTCACCTCGTCGCGGCAAAATGCTCCAATCCGACCGGACCCTGCCCTTCGTAGCGTTGACAGTGTGTCATTGACCCCGCATGTCAGACGTATCGTGTTTGCGCTGCAAAAGAGAGCTCCTGCCCATGGTCCAGCTGACCCTTCCCAAGAACTCGCAAGTCACCACTGGCAAGACCTGGAACCAGAAGGGTGCCAAAGGACGCTGGAAGCAGTTTCGGATCTACCGATGGACACCCGACAACGGCGAGAACCCGCGAACCGACACCTATTGGGTCAACACCGATGAATGCGGTCCGATGGTGCTCGATGCACTGATCAAGATTAAGAATGAAATCGATCAGTCCCTCACCTTCCGCCGCTCTTGCCGTGAGGGCATTTGCGGCTCTTGCTCGATGAATATCGATGGCACCAATACGCTCGCCTGTTTGAAGGCAATCGAAGATGTTTCCGGAACCGTGAAGATATATCCCCTGCCACACATGAAGGTCATCAAAGACCTGGTGCCGGACATGAGCCATTTCTACGCTCAGCACCGTTCGATTGAGCCCTGGCTAAAGACGGACACTCCGACACCTCCCACAGAGTGGAAGCAGTCCCGTGGCGATCGCGAGGAGCTCGACGGGCTTTATGAATGTATTTTGTGCGCCTGCTGTTCCACCTCCTGTCCAAGCTACTGGTGGAATTCCGACCGCTATCTTGGACCGGCAATTCTATTGCAGGCATATCGCTGGGTGAATGACAGCCGTGACGAAGCAACAGGGGAACGTCTCGACGACCTCGAAGATCCTTTCCGCCTCTATCGCTGCCATACAATCCTCAATTGCACCCGCGCCTGTCCCAAGGGCCTGAACCCAGCAAAGGCGATCGCCGAGCTGAAGAAGCTGTTGGTGGAACGCCGCGTCTAAGGCTGGGCGCCGGCCCCTCGAACTAACCCGCCGCAAACAAACAAAGGACCGGACAAGCAAAAAAAGCTCGTCCGATCCTTTAGGGGGATTTTGAGCCCGCCGAGTAAGGCGCAGTAGCGCCTGTGCGGATTGGGCGATGTCTTTGGTGGACCGATTGATTATTGAGTTTTTTCAGCTCTGAAGCTGGATTTGGACTGTCAGGCCTTTTTTTGATCCTATCTAGACTGCGTTTCTGGCTACCGCTCGGCAAAGGCGAAAGCCGGCTTCCTGCTTACGCGCGATGATCTGCGGGTTACTTCGTTTTACGAGCGGTCGACTTGCGAACGGTCTTCTTAGCAGCAGGCTTCCTAGCAGCCGATTTCTTAGCAGCAGGCTTGCGTGCGACAGCCTTCTTGGCAGCCGGCTTACGTGCGACAGCCTTCTTAGCGGCAGCCTTCTTGGCGGCAGGCTTCTTAGCAGCAGCCTTCTTGGCAGCAGGCTTGCGTGCGACAGCCTTCTTGGTGGCAGGCTTCTTAGCAGCAGGCTTCTTGGCGGCAGGCTTCTTAGCAGCAGGCTTCGCAGAGCGGCCCGGTGCTTTCGAACGAGCAGAAGCGGATGCCGTGGTCTTGGTCGACTTGCGAGCAGCCGGCTTCTTAGCAGCAGCTTTTTTGGCCGGAGCAGCAGTCTTGGCAGCAGGCTTAGCAGCAGCAGCAGCAGCCGTCTTCGCCGGAGCTTTTGCCTTCCGCGGCTTCGTGGTTTTTGCAGTGGTTTTTTTCGTCTTAGTGGTTGCCATTGTCTTCATCTCCAATTTTTCCAGGGGGGCGTCTGTGCGAATCACGTTCAACCCAAAAAAACTTTGAACAATTTGAAGGAGTTTGTTGACATAAAAAAAGAATTGGCGAGTGAAAAAGATCTGATCAGCGCCAATTCTGTTGCAGTAAAGACTCAATTTTGAGTGTTTTGACGTGGATAGAAGATCGCGCAAAATTTGAAGTTGAATGATGCGATCATCGAAAACGACTCCCGTTGCATTCTTTATTGTCGCAACGAACGCAAAAATCAGTTCGAGATGAAGCAGAAAACTGACGACGTGTTTGCCAACAAACACGTCGTTGTATTTTGAAAAAAAGTTCTCATCAACGATGCCCAAAAAGAGAGCGCGGCGAGCGGACGCAGACGCATCCAATTCGCCGCGCTCGGTTTGCGCGAAACTTTTTCAGTTAGTTTGCGACAATCTAATTAGTGCGAATTCTTTTCGCATTCGATCGCCGCTTTCGATGCGAACGTCACGCCGCTTTTCTTGCGCGCTCTTTGCCGACGTCGAGCACGGCCAACAGGTAACCTACCCGATCCTCCATGGCTTCTGCGAGGATCGAGAAGTAGTCGGGATCTATTGGAACAATCTCACCGATCACCTCACCGTATTCAAAGCGAAGGTCGGCTTCGTGCTTGCGTGCGATGGCCTGCATCTTTCTGTTCTCCGCAAGGCAGCTCATATAAAGATGATGCACGCCTCTATTTCGAGCCGCGCGAATGACGCGTCCCATCAACTCCGTTCCAATTCCTTTTTCTTGATAACCTGGTTCGACGGAGAAGGCTGCTTCTGCCTCCTGTCCCCAAGTATCGCCAAGCTTTTTTAATTCAGCGACAGCGCGAACCTCAACACCATGGGTATAGCCATACACGATGGCACCCATATCATTCATGCGTGCCGAGTAGTCGTCGACGAAGTTGTCGGACACCGCGTGCGCAAAGCGCATACGGCGGCTGTATTTGTCGAGACGCAGAAGATGGTCGCGGAATTTGTCAGCTTCCGACGGCCACAGCTTTCGAATTGTGCCTCCCCAGAACGGATGCTCGCTCATGAACCTCACCTCTGCTCTGGATTTCTATTTTCGTTAAAGTGCGTAGGAGCCGGCTCCATTTTTTGTCGAGGATGCTACGGCTCATATGGAACCACCTATGCGGTCCTCATGTTGCGGCGCACAATACACCTGTTTGCATGGCGAGAACTTGAACGAAATTGACGCTGTGGATGTAACAGGCAGACGCCTACCAAAGTCGGTACGGTGTACGGTGCAAACATAGGACACTGATATGGAGACGTTTTTCGGTTTGGTTTAGTTAACGCGACTGCCCGCACAGCACTCTAAGCTGCGCGGTTTTTGCATGGGAGCAATGCGGTGACGTCTGCCCAGATGCGACATGGTGCATGGTGAAACGGGGGTACGCATGGCTTTGAAGGGCGGTAGTGGTCGCTCGAAGGTGATGCAGACCTATTTGGCGAGGGTCGATTCAAGCGAGATCGAACCCAACCCAGAGCAGGCTGAGATCATAACGCGTCTCGAGGAAGTCGCACTGCGCCTTGACGCGTACCGGCCGGCATCGGCCGGACTACTGGGCTTCTTCAAAAAGCAGCCAGGGCCTCCGCCACGCGGCCTGTATCTCTATGGTGGGGTTGGTCGCGGTAAGACTATGCTGATGGACCTGTTCTTCGGCGAGGTGGATTTCGCACCCAAAGTGCGCCATCACTTCCATGAATTCATCGCGGATGTTCACGACCGCATCGGCCGCGCCCGCAAGGCCGTCCCGGGAGATCCGATCCCGATTGTCGCTGCCGAGATCGCCGAAACAGCAAAACTGCTTTGCTTCGATGAACTGCACGTCACCGACATTGCTGATGCGATGATCTTGGGCCGGCTCTTTGCCGTGCTATTCAAACAGGGCGTCGTGGTCGTATCGACGTCCAATGCCCATCCGAGCGAACTTTATCGCAACGGACTGAACCGCCAGCTCTTCCTGCCGTTCATCGATCTCATAGAAGACTATATGGATGTTGTGGAGCTATCTTCCGGCAAGGACTTCAGACTGGAAAAGCTGGTCGGCCACCCGCTTTACTTCTCGCCTGCCAACGCGGGAGCGAAACAAGAACTCGATGGTCACTGGACGCGCCTCACGGGCCGTGCCGTCGAACCACTACCGATGTCACTGGAAGTCCTAGGCCGCCACGTACATGTTCCCATGGCCACGCGCGGCGTCGCGCGCTTCGGATTTGACGACCTGTGCGCGCGTCCACTGGGCCCACGCGATTACTTGCACGTCGCGCACGCTTTTCATACCGTGCTGATCGACGGCATCCCGATCCTCGGTTCGGCAAAGCGCAACGAGGCGCGTCGCTTCATCAATCTCATTGACGCTCTTTACGACAACAAGGTTGGTCTCATCGCGTCCGCCGATAGCGAGCCCGACTTGCTCTATGTAGCAGGCGACGGTGTCGAACTCTTTCAAAGGACCGCTTCCAGGCTTATCGAGATGCGCTCGCAGGAGTATTTGGAATCGCGTACCGAGCGCACCGGTGGCCTGGATCCGCTGGCACGAACCTGAGAATTGCTGGCCCAACCACCCGCCACTTTCGTTTCATCACCAATCGGTTCGCTTGAACGCGCCCTATTTTCGGTCTAGCAAGTCCTGACCCGTGTCGCTTCCCCTGCGCTAACGGCCCGCATTCGCTTGCCTGGGACCCGACGCCTCCGTCGTGAGCGACAACATCGTCTCAATCCTTTTGCTTCAAGGAGATCTCCGCATGGCGCGAACCAAGATCGCATTGATTGGTGCCGGTATGATTGGTGGCACGCTCGCCCACCTCGCTGGCTTGAAGGAACTTGGCGACGTTGTTCTGTTTGACATCGCCGAGGGCATGCCCGACGGCAAGGCACTCGATATCGCGCAGTCCGGCGCCGTCGACGCCTTTGATTGTCACATGAGCGGCACCAACACTTATGCTGATATCGAGGGTGCCGACGTCTGCATCGTCACCGCCGGTATCCCCCGTAAGCCGGGAATGAGCCGCGATGATCTTGTTGAGATCAACCTCAAAGTTATGGAGCAGGTTGGCGCCGGTATCAAAAAGTACGCCCCCAACGCTCTCGTCATCTGTATCACCAACCCGCTCGACGCCATGGTCTGGGCGTTGCAGAAGGCATCCGGCCTGCCGCGCAACAAGGTCATCGGCATGGCTGGCGTCTTGGATACCGCACGCTTCCGCCACTTCCTGGCATCCGAGCTGAACGTCTCCGTTGAAGATGTTTCGGCCTTCGTGCTCGGCGGCCACGGCGACGACATGGTTCCGCTCATCCGCTATTCGACGGTTGCCGGCATTCCACTTCCCGATCTCGTCCGCATGGGCTGGATCAAGCAGGACCGACTCGATGCAATTGTTGAACGCACCCGCAAGGGCGGCGGGGAGATCGTTGCCCTACTCAAGAGCGGATCCGCTTATTACGCGCCGGCCGCTTCGGCTATCGAGATGGCCGACAGCTACCTCAAGGATAAAAAGCGTGTGCTACCTTGCGCCGCCTATCTCAATGGAGAGTACGGCGTAAAGGGGCTCTACGTGGGCGTACCATGCGTGATTGGTGCTAATGGCGCCGAGCGCGTTGTCGAGATCGACCTCAATGGTAGCGAGCGCGCCATGTTGATGAAATCAGTGGAGTCGGTGAAGTCACTCGTCGACTCCTGCAATCGCATTGCGCCGAACCTGGGCGAATGAGCAAAGCACTAACGGCGCGCTTCCAGTGCGCCGTTTTCGTATGTCTAGAACTCAACCGACATGTATATTCCGCAACAGCGGGCATTGGCATATTGCATGCCAACAGTTAGAGCACGGTCTTGGGTGACGTGCGGGAAACGTTCTTAAAGGTTGCGGCTGGATGACCGAAACAAATCAATTTGGCATCGAGACAACGGTGGTACGACGATGAATATTCACGAATATCAGGCCAAACAGGTTTTGAAGAGCTACGGGGCGCCTGTCGCCGAAGGCGCTCCGGTATTGACGCCCTGCGATATCGAGCAGGCGGTGAACGCCCTCCCTGGCCCGGTCTACGTTGTAAAGAGCCAAATCCACGCTGGTGGCCGCGGCAAAGGCAAGTTTAAGGAACTCGGCCCCGATGCCAAGGGCGGCGTCCGCGTCAGCTTCTCCGCCGAAGAGGCGATCGCCCACGCCAAGGAAATGTTCGGCAACACCCTTGTCACCAAGCAAACAGGTCCTGCCGGCAAACAGGTCAACCGCCTCTATATTGAGGATGGCGCTGATATCGGCCGTGAACTTTATCTGTCGATCCTCATCGACCGCACCGTCGGCCGGCCTGCTTTCGTCGTCTCCACTGAAGGCGGCATGGACATCGAAGCGGTCGCCGAAGAGACACCCGAGAAGATTGTCACCGTCGCGATCGATCCGGCCACTGGTGTAACGGACGCCGACGTTGAACTGTTGTGCAAAGCACTGCAGCTCGGCGGACCTGCCAGTGCGGACGGCGCCGAACTGTTCCCCATTCTCTACAAGGCGTTCACCGAAAAAGACATGGCGCTGCTCGAGGTGAACCCGCTGATCATCATGAAGGACGGTCACCTTCGGGTACTCGATGCCAAGGTGTCCTTTGACAACAACGCCCTTTTCCGCCATCCCGACATTGTCGATCTGCGCGACATCACCGAAGAAGATGAAAAAGAGATCGAAGCCTCAAAACACGACCTCGCCTACGTCGCCCTCGATGGCAACATTGGCTGCATGGTCAACGGTGCCGGTCTCGCCATGTCGACCATGGACATCATCAAGCTCTACGGTGAAGAGCCCGCCAACTTTCTGGACGTCGGCGGCGGCGCCTCGAAGGAAAAGGTGACGGCTGCCTTCAAGATCATCACCGACGACCCGGCCGTCAAAGGCATCTTGGTCAACATCTTCGGCGGGATCATGAAGTGCGACACCATCGGCGAAGGCGTCGTCGCGGCCGTCAAGGAAGTCGGCCTGCAGGTGCCGCTGGTCGTCCGCCTTGAGGGCACCAACGTCGAGTTGGGTAAGAAGATCATCAACGAATCGGGCCTCAACGTCATCGCCGCCGACGACCTCGACGATGCCGCCCAAAAGATCGTTGCCGCAATCAAGGGGGCCTGAGAAGCATGTCCATACTCGTCAACAAAGACACCAAGGTCCTCGTCCAAGGCCTCACCGGCAAGACCGGCACATTCCACACCGAGCAGGCGCTCGCCTATCACGGCACGCAGATGGTCGGCGGTATCCACCCCAAGAAGGGCGGCACAACTTGGGAAGGCTCCGGCGGCCATAAGTTGCCGATCTTCGCCACCGTCAAGGAAGGCAAGGAAGCCACCGGCGCCAACGCGTCCGTCGTCTATGTCCCGCCCGCGGGAGCAGCCGCTGCAATCATCGAAGCGATCGATGCCGAGATCCCGCTCATCATCTGCATTACCGAAGGCGTGCCCGTCATGGACATGGTTAAGGTGAAGGCGCGGCTCGATGACTCAAACTCACGCCTCGTCGGGCCTAACTGCCCAGGCGTTCTGACACCGAACGAGTGCAAGATCGGCATCATGCCGGGGTCGATCTTCAAGAAGGGTTCGGTCGGCATCCTCTCGCGCTCTGGCACGCTCACCTACGAGGCCGTGTTCCAGACAACTAACGAGGGCCTCGGCCAGTCAACGGCGGTTGGCATTGGCGGTGACCCCGTCAAGGGCACTGAGTTCATCGACATGCTCGATTTGTTCCTCGACGACCCGGAAACAGAGTCGATCATCATGATTGGTGAAATCGGCGGTTCCGCCGAAGAAGACGCTGCCGCTTGGTTGACCGAGCAGGCCGCCAAGGGACGCAAGAAACCGATGGCGGGTTTCATCGCCGGACGTACAGCACCTCCAGGCCGCACCATGGGCCACGCCGGTGCCGTTATCTCCGGCGGCAAGGGCGGCGCCGATTCCAAGATCGCAGCCATGGAAGCTGCCGGCATCCGCGTCTCAGCCTCACCCGCCCGTCTCGGCAAAACCCTGGTGGAAGTCTTGAAGGGCTGAGCATAGAATTCTTGGAAAGACGAAAAATGGCGCGGGGGCCTCGGCTCCGCGCCACATTTTTTGGGCGCGTTATCCAACGAGCGCGACAGCCATCATAGCCAGCCCGGCGGTGCCGACACCCCAGATCAGCGACCTGACGCCGACGATACCCGACATATACGCGGGAAGATAAGCCACCCTGGCTGCCAAGAATGTTAGCGCTCCGGTCATGGCGAGGCCCTGGTCCTTGCCTGAAACGATCGCGAGCGTCGCCAACGGTATGAATACGAGCATCGCCTCCATCATGTTTCGCAGGGCCCGCTGCGCTCGACCGGCCATGGCTGGCATCGGTGGTGGGGCATCGCGCGGACCAAGCGCGGCGGCCGCACGGGAAGCAAGCGAGCCGTCGGCGCTCAGGTACTGGATTGCTGGGGGAAGAAAGGTCTGCACAATAAAAAGCACAAGCACGGCGGTCACCACTTCGATCATGTTTGGGGTCCTCCAAGTTGCGATCGATGATGACATCGCCATCTAGAGTGTGTCAGACACTTCAACAATTACCTTACATGTAATTGCGTCCGCCCCGGCAAAGGCGGCGATAGAGACATGACCACGCCGACACAGACGACGTTCGGAGACTGCCTGCGTGATTGGCGGGGCCGTCGCGGCATGAGCCAGCTTCAGCTCGCCCTCGCCGCCAACGTCTCGCAAAGGCACGTCTCTTTCTTGGAATCCGGACGTGCGCAGCCGAGCCGCCCGATGGTTCTTGGTTTGGCAGACGCCATGAGCGTGCCGCTTGCCGAACGCAACAACATGCTCAATGCAGCAGGTTTCGCCGCCCAGTACCGGAAGAGCTCACTTGACGATACCGCCCTGCAGGATGTGCGCGCCGCGCTTGATCTCATGCTCGAACGGCACATGCCTTATCCCGCAGTGCTGATCGATCGCTATTGGAACCTGATCGATTCAAATGCATCCTGCGAGATGATCTTCGGCTTGAGCGCCGGTCCGGCGCCGATCAACATTCTGAAGATGATCTCGGATCATCCCGAACTGGCGGAGAGGTTCGCAAACTGGCCCGAAGTCTCCCATCACCTGCTCATGCGGCTGCAGACGGAGCTCAACGCAAGCGGCGGGGATCCCAAGCTTGCCGAACTGATCGAGGGTCTGAAGGAAGCTCCGGTGTTTCAAGCGGCGAACCACGGCATTTGCGCTTCGCATCCCTTCATCCCGACTAAAATTAGGTTCGGCAACAAGGTGTTGTCACTTGTCTCGGCGATCGCGCATTTCGGCACTGCGACAGACATCACCGTCAGTGATCTGCGGATCGAATTCTCGCTTCCCGCCGACGCCGAGACCGATCTCGCGATCAGGCAGTTTATCGGCAACCTTTGATTGTCCCTAACAGCCTCCAGCCTTGGTATGACGCGCGCCCGACGCGGACGTTTGATATTCGTCGACGAGCTTATCACAAAGGCAATGCAATATTGGATTTGCCTTCAACGTCTTAGGCTTCAAATGGCAGGGAGACTAATTATGGGTCGTCAGAGCATGATGCTTCTCTTCCCGAGCCAGATCGCAGCCGTCGAGGCTGAAATCCGCGCCAAGAACGCCGAGATTGCCTCGCTTCGAGTCGCTTAGGAAGCTGCCGAGGCCAAGATCCAGGAACTCCACCATCACAAGGAAAAGCTGAAAGAACAGCACGATAAGCCGGATGAAGAACCAGGACGGGATTAAGCCGGTCGCCAAAACGCGCTCGTTTTCTTCCATAGAACATTATTCTGTAGACTGAAGGCACGGATCCCGCCTTTGTCAACGGCTTCGGCTGTGTCGGCCGCTGCCACCGCCCTCACCTCTTCGTGATCCGTGCTCCGGATCCGCCACTTTCGGTGGGCTTAAACCCTGCGACGAAGTGTACTAAGTAACGAGAGCGTTCGCAGTTGCGAAAGCACTTAGCGAACTCGCGCGACGTGCCCGCCTATTGGCACGAAGGCTCCATTTTCTCGGACAGGAACCCTTGATGTCCCGCCAAGCGCTCAACCAGTCTTTCCTGCAGACCTCCTTTCTCGATGGCGCCAACGCCGCCTACATCGAGGAAATGCAAGATCAGTACGCGCGCAATCCCGGCTCCGTGCCGGATCAGTGGCGCCATTTCTTCGAAAGCCTCCAAGAGGGCGCCGGCACCGCCGAGACCGAGCCGTCCAATCCAAGCTGGGCCGTGCCACTGAAACAGCTTGAGAAGAACGGTGAAATGGTCGCCGCGTTGACCGGTGATTACGACCAGCTGCACAGCGAGTTCCAGGGCAAGATTGCAGAGCGCGCCCACCAGCACGGCGTTGAGTTGTCTCCGGCGGCGTCCTTCCGCGCTATTCAGGACTCCATCCGCGCGCTGATGCTGATCCGCGCCTACCGCGCCATGGGCCATCTGGCTGCCGACCTAGATCCGCTCGGCCTGACTGACCGCTTGATCCACCGCGAGCTGGAGCATGAGACCTACGGATTCACCGATGCCGATCTTGACCGTCCGATCTTCATCGACCGGGTCCTTGGCCTGGAAACGGCCACCATGCGCCAGATCCTCAGCATTCTCCAGCGCACCTACTGTCAGCACATCGGTGTTGAATTCACGCACATCACGAACCCGACGCAAAAGTCCTGGATCCAGGAGCGCATCGAGGGCGAGGAAAAAGAGATCCGCTTCACCGTCGAGGGAAAGAAGGCGATCCTCAACAAGCTGATCGAAGCCGAAACCTTCGAGAAGTTCGCCGACGTCAAGTACACGGGCACCAAGCGCTTCGGACTGGACGGCGGCGAAGCCATGGTCCCCGCCCTGGAACAGATCATCAAACGCGGCGGCCAACTTGGGGTGAAGGAGATTATCGTCGGTATGGCCCATCGTGGCCGGCTTAACGTTCTCGCCAATGTCATGGCCAAGCCGCACCGCGCGATCTTCAATGAGTTCAAGGGCGGCTCGTTCAAGCCCGATGACGTTGAAGGTTCCGGCGACGTCAAGTATCACCTCGGCGCCTCCTCCGACCGCATCTTTGATGGCAACAACGTCCACCTGTCGTTGACCGCCAACCCGTCTCACCTTGAGATCGTCGACCCCGTGGTTCTCGGCAAGACCCGCGCCAAGCAGGATCAGCACGCCTGCGATCCTGAAGAGCGGAATTGCGTTCTGCCTCTGTTGATCCACGGCGATGCCGCCTTCGCCGGCCAGGGCGTCGTTGCGGAGTGCTTTGGTCTGTCCGGTCTGAAGGGCCACCGCACCGGTGGTTCGCTGCACTTCATCATCAACAATCAGATCGGCTTCACCACGAACCCCCGCTTCTCGCGCTCGTCGCCTTACTGCACTGACGTCGCCAAGATGGTCGAAGCACCGATTTTCCACGTCAACGGTGATGATCCCGAATCGGTTGTCCACGTCGCCAAGATCGCCGCGGAATTCCGCCAGAAATTCCAAAAGCCTGTGGTCATCGACATGGTCTGCTATCGTCGCTACGGCCATAACGAGTCCGATGAGCCGATGTTCACCCAGCCGCGCATGTATCGCGTGATCAAGAAGCACACGCCCGTTGCCACAAGATACGCCGATCGCCTGGTTGCCGAAGAGATACTGACCGAGCAGCAGGTGGACGAAATGCGTAGCGGCTTCCGTGCGCATCTCGAAAGCGAATTCACAGCCGCCGACCACTATAAGCCGAACAAGGCCGACTGGCTTGACGGCCGCTGGTCGTCGATCGGCTTCGCCGAAGACGAAGCCCGTCGTGGCAACACCGGAGTCGATCTCAACATCCTGCGCGACATCGGACGGCGGCTTACCAAGGTGCCTGGCGACTTCAACGCGCACAAAACTGTCAAACGCCTGCTGAACCGCCGCTTCGAGATGATCGAGCAAGGCAAGGGTATTGACTGGTCGATGGCCGAGCATCTCGCTTTCGGCACCCTGCTCGCTGAGGGTTTCCCGGTACGGCTGTCAGGCCAGGACAGCGAACGTGGCACCTTCTCACAACGCCACTCCGTGTTTATTGATCAGGAGACCGAGCGCCGCTACACGCCGATGCGGCATATCTCGCCAGACCAGGCGAACTATGAAGTCATAAACTCGATGCTGTCCGAGGAGGCTGTGCTTGGCTTTGAGTACGGTTATTCCTTGGCCGAGCCCAATGCCCTAGTCTTGTGGGAAGCGCAGTTCGGCGACTTCGCCAATGGCGCTCAGGTCTTGTTTGATCAGTTCCTCTCGTCGGGCGAGCGCAAGTGGCTGCGCATGTCGGGCCTCGTCTGCCTGCTGCCGCACGGCTACGAGGGCCAGGGCCCCGAACACTCCTCGGCGCGGCTTGAGCGCTTCCTGCAACTGTGCGCCGAAGACAACTGGCAGGTTGCCAATTGCACGACACCAGCCAACTACTTCCACGTCTTGCGTCGCCAGTTGCATCGCAAGTTCCGCAAGCCACTAATCTTAATGACGCCGAAGTCGCTTCTGCGCCACAGAAGCGTCATCTCGAACATTGAGGAAATGGGCCCCGAAACGACCTTCCACCGGGTTCTTTGGGACGATGCCGACAAACGCCAACCGGGTTCGACGGTGAAGTTCGAGCTCAAACCGGAAGACGAGATTCGCCGCGTCGTTATATGCTCCGGCAAGGTCTATTACGATCTTCTCGACGAGCGTGAAAAATCCGGTATCGACGACATCTACATCCTGCGCATTGAACAGCTCTACCCGTTCCCCGCCAGAACGCTCATTCAGGAGCTGAGCCGCTTCACAAATGCGAGCGACTTCGTGTGGTGTCAGGAAGAGCCCAAGAACATGGGCGCTTGGACCTTCATCGAGCCAAACTTGGAGTGGGTCCTCGATCACATCGGTGCCAAGAAGAACCGCGTTGCCTATGCCGGGCGCCCGGCGTCGGCCTCCACGGCTACGGGTCTCTTGAGCCGGCACCTCGGCGAGCAGAAGACTCTCATTCAAGAGGCCCTGTCGGGCTAGAGTTGGGATGTGTTTCAAGCGGGTGCGCGTCGCCGGGCCGCACTCCAAGAAGGTTAAGCTAAGGTAAGGGGTTCGACAAAATGGCAATCGAGATCAAGGTTCCAACGCTGGGAGAATCCGTCACCGAGGCGACCGTTGGGCAATGGTACAAAAGACCTGGAGATGCCATCGAAGCCGATGAGCCCCTCGTCGAGCTGGAAACTGACAAGGTCACCGTTGAAGTTCCCGCGCCGTCGGCAGGCGTTCTTGGCGAGATCATCGTCAACGAGGGTGATACGGTCGAAGTCGGCGCCATTCTTGGGTCGCTCAATGAGGGCGGGGCCGCTGCAGGGGCCGCCGCAGCTGCATCCGCTCAACCGGCCGCCGCCCCCGCCGGCAACGGCACGGGTTCTGAAATGCCGCCGTCACCGGCAGCCCGTAAGGCGCTTGCCGAAGCCGGTATTTCCGCTGCAGATGTTGAAGGCAGTGGTCGCCGTGGTCAGGTTCTAAAACACGATGTCGCCGCGGCCCAGGCAGCGCTTCAGCCTGCCCCCACCACGACCACATACGTTCCGCCGCCAAGCGTACCGGCAGCCGCGCAAAAACTGCGTGTGCCCTCGACCGAAGTGGATGCGGCCCGCGAAGAGCGGGTGCGGATGTCGCGCCTCCGCCAGACAATTGCCCGCCGTCTGAAAGATGCCCAGAACACCGCGGCAATGCTGACGACGTTCAACGACGTCGACATGACCGCCGTCATAGAGATGCGTAACCAGTACAAGGACCTGTTCGAAAAACGCCACGGAGTCCGGCTAGGTTTCATGGGTTTCTTCATCAAGGCCTGTATCCAGGCGCTGCGAGAAATCCCAGCAGTCAATGCCGAGATCGACGGCCAGGATCTCGTTTACAAGAACTACTATCACATCGGTGTAGCTGTCGGTTCCGATAAGGGGCTCGTGGTGCCGGTCGTGCGCGATGCCGAGACGCTGTCGATTGCGCAGATCGAAGGCACGATCGCCGAATTCGGCAAGCGCGCCCGCTCAGGTCAGCTCACAATTGAGGAAATGCAGGGCGGCACATTCACGATTTCCAACGGTGGCGTCTACGGTTCGCTTCTTTCAACGCCGATCCTCAATGCACCTCAGTCTGGCATTCTTGGCATGCACCGCATCGAACAGCGCCCGGTTGTTATGGAGGACGGCTCAATCGCCGCGCGCCCGATGATGTATCTGGCGCTGTCCTATGATCACCGCGTCGTCGACGGAAAGGAGGCCGTCACCTTCCTGGTCCGCGTCAAGGAGTGCCTGGAAGATCCGCAACGTTTCGTCCTGGATCTGTAAGTCAGCTGGTTCTGGCGTGAGCTGCGGCCAGGCAAGCGCCCGTAAGGCCACGTCTGGGCGTTCAACGAACCAATCGCCAAGGGTTCTGAGGACACCCAACAGATCATGAGTTCCGTCCGCTTCGCCCGCCGTCCTCAACCTGTAATACGAAGTCGTTATTGAGACTGGGAAGCATCCGGCCCTTCTAATGAGATCGTGTCACAGGGTGAAGCGATGCAGGCGATCTGGCAGCTGTTGTTTGGAAATCCCAACCCGGCATCGAAAGTTGCGCGCGACGTATGAGCTGCCGCGCAGATCGAAATAGAAGGAATTGCAAGAATGGCAGGACCCTACGATCTCATTGTCATCGGCACCGGCCCGGGTGGTTATGTCTGCGCCATTCGCGCCAGCCAGCTGGGGATGAAGGTTGCCGTTGTTGAAAAGCGTTCGACCCACGGTGGCACCTGCCTCAACGTCGGCTGCATCCCTTCCAAAGCATTGTTGCATGCTTCCGAGTTGTTTGAGGAAGCCGGCCGTGGCTTCGCCGACATGGGCATCAGCGTTGCACCGGAACTGAACCTTGAAAAGATGCTAGCCTTCAAGGCCGAGGGCGTGAAGGGCAACGTCGACGGCATCGCCTTCCTGATGAAAAAGAACAAGATCGACACCTACCACGGCGTTGGCCGTGTTGCCGCCGCCGGCAAGGTCCAGGTCACTCCCGAAAAAGGCGGTGAGATCACAGAACTTGAAACCAAGGCCATCGTGATCGCTACGGGCTCCGATATTGCTCGCCTGCCCGGCATCGACATCGACGAAAAACAAGTCGTCTCATCGACCGGGGCGCTCGAGCTGGAAGAGGTTCCCAAGAAGCTGCTGATCGTCGGCGCCGGTGTCATCGGCCTCGAACTAGGCTCGGTCTGGCGGCGTCTCGGTGCTGAGGTGCACGTCGTGGAATTCCTCGACCGCATCATCCCCGGCATGGACCTCGATGTCGCCAAGCAGTTCCAGAAGATTTTGACCAAGCAGGGCATGACGTTCCAGCTCGGCTCCAAAGTCACCGGCCTCAAGCAGGATGCCACCGGCTGCACGGTTACCATCGAACCGGCCGCGGGCGGCGAAGCCCAGGAAATGTCCGCAGATGTTGTACTCGTCGCCATCGGCCGGGTTCCCTATACCGATGGCCTCGGCCTGGAGGATGTCGGTGTCGCCATCGATAACCGGCGCCGCATCGTGGTCGATGAGCACTTCCAAACCAACGTGCCCGGCATCTACGCCATCGGTGATGTCATCGCCGGCCCGATGCTGGCCCACAAGGCGGAAGATGAAGGTATCGCGATCGCCGAGATGCTTGCCGGTCAGTCCGGTCACGTCAATTACGATGTTATCCCGAACGTTATCTACACGGCTCCCGAAGTGGCCTCAGTCGGCAAGACCGAGGAGGAGCTGAAGGAAGCCGGCATTACCTACAAGACGGGCAAGTTCCCATTCATGGCCAACGGTCGCGCAAAGGTGAACCGCACCACGGATGGCTTCGTTAAAGTCCTCGCCGATGCGCAAACCGACCGCATCCTCGGCGTTCACATGGTCGGTCCGCATGTCGGTGAACTGATCGCCGAAGTCGCCGTTATCATGGAGTTCGGCGGTTCCGCCGAAGACCTGGCGCGCACCTGCCATGCCCACCCGACGCTAACCGAAGCCGTAAAAGAGGCCGCCCTCGCCGTCGACAAACGCCCTATTCATATGTGAGGCGCGCGGCCTTCGGCGATCAACAAGGCAGCTTTGCTTCTCGGCCGCCGATCATCCGTTCGTCAAACCAGCTTTTTTTGAACTCAGCTGGTCGCCTTCAGGCGCGCCGCCGTATTGGAGGGCGAGCAACCCACAAACGGCGGCACAATGACAAAACTCCTCGTTTCCTACTTGATCATGGCGGGCATCCTGCTGGTCCTCGACCTGATCTGGATAGGGATAATCGCGCGAGAGTTCTATCGAAACGGCCTCGGCAGCCTCATGGCCGAGAACGTCAACATGACGGCGGCGTTTGGCTTCTATCTGATCTATTCGATCGGACTGTTTGTGTTCGTTGTCCAGCCGGCGCTGGCTGGCGGCGATTGGCAGAAGGCGGCAATGATGGGGGCCATGTTCGGGCTCGTCGCCTACGCCACCTACGACCTCACCAATCTCGCCGTGGTGAAGGGATTTCCACTTAACATCGCCGTTGTCGACATGGCGTGGGGTGCGGGCGTTAGCGCCGTAACAGCAGCGGCAACCGTGCTAATCAGTCAGCGCTTCGGTGGTTGAGTCCTTCAACGGCAATTCTCGCACTGGCCGCCCGGGCTACTCAACCGGCTCGAGCGTATAGCCTGCGCTTCTGAGGAGTGCGACAAGGCCGTCCTCTCCGATCAGATGCAGCGCGCCGACTCCGATGAAGACGTTGCCCTTTGTCAGCAGCGGCAGCGCGTGCGTCCGCATCTTCCGGTTTCGCCGGTCCACCATCCGTGATTTGAAACCGGCGAATTCGGTGTCTTTGATGCCGTACCGCTTGGCCAGAATCTTCTGCAAGGGCATTAACGCACCGAGCTGTCTGGCCAGATAGAGTTGCAGGATTGTTTCGCGAAGATCATCGGCGCGGTCGGAGAATCTCAGGCTCAGCCGCAGCATCGCAACCTGTTCCTCCATCGGTACCGAGGCGGCGGCTTCAAGCTGTGATTGGACTGTTTCCAGACCGACGACAGGGATGGATTTTGCGTGTGCAACCTCGGCGATCTGCGTATCGAGCACCGGCTTGCCGCCTTCCATCCGTTTGCGCTCGCATTCGCTGACTGCCATCACCATGCTGACCACCCACGGCTTGAACATCCGCGCGAATCCGCCAGGCAGACGTGCCGCTTCAAGCTGGTCTTTGACTTTCGAAAAAAGTTCCGGCGAAACCAGGTGATCAAGACGCCGCCCGTCATTGAACATCATCAAAGAGGGAGCATTGGCAATCGCCGAGGCGACGGCAGTCGGTGACGTGTCGGCAACCTCAAGCGCGACGACCTTCGAACCTTCGATCGCGTTCTGCACCTGCTTCGAGAGCTTGGTCACGCGGCTGTCGGTCATATGCACGGTGCCGAAAAGATACGAGTCTGCAACGCCATCCTTGCTGATCCGCCACAACAACGCACCGCCATTCTCGGTATCTTTGGCTTCGGCCATGACCTTGGCGAATGCGTCCGGACTGCCAGCCTGAATCTCTTCGATGAGACTACGGCCGCCGCAAGACGTTTTGTCGGCGGCTATGACAGGTTCAATGGAACTGAGTAGGACCAGGCAGAACAGGCCAACTGCGCGCAGGCACTGTTTGCGATTGTAAAGCCATTCGAAAATCAACAAGGCGGTAACCTCAAAAGAAGCGGGCTTATGCCCGCGGGTGAGCCGCGTTATAGACAGCCAAGAGCCGTTCGCGGTCAACCTCGGTGTATATTTGAGTCGTTGAAAGCGAAGCGTGCCCAAGGAGTTCCTGGATTTGCCGAAGGTCAGCGCCAGCCGATAAAAGGTGCGTGGCGAAGGAATGGCGAAGGGCGTGTGGGGTTGCCGTTTCGGGCAGCCCGAGCTCCTCACGCAGCCGTTTCATTGTGAGTTGGATAATGCGTGGCGACAGCGGACCGCCCTTCACGCCCACAAACAAGGGATCATCCGACGTGAGCGGATAAGGGCACAGCTCTAGATAATCAGCGACCGCGTCCTGAACGATCCCCAGCACTGGCACCAACCGCTCGCGGCCCCCCTTGCCTTTGATGACAAGACTATCGCGGTCCTTCATGGGGGCGTCCCGACGCTTGAGACCGAGTGCTTCCGAAATGCGCAGCCCGCAGCCATACAGCAGCAGCAGCACGGCGGCGTCGCGCGCAGCCACCCAATCAATCTTCTGATCCATTGTCGGCGTGACGGTGGCCTGCGCCTTTTCGACCGTCAACGGCTTCGGCACGCCGTGCGGTACCTTCGGCATCTGTACTTGCAGGACCGAGCGGTTCTTGAGGATATGGCGCCTCTCCAGCCAGCGGAAAAACGCGCGCAGCGCCGACATGGTGCGCGATAGCGACCGGGACTGAATGCCTCGCTTTCGCTTGGCAGCCATGAAACGCCGGAACACACGGGCGTCCAGGGCCCCGAGGTCTGCAAGCAGGAGTTCCCGTCCGAACTCCGCCTTGAGAAAATTGAAGAACTGTTGAATATCGCGAGCATAGGCTTCCAGCGTATTGGCCGACGACGCGCATTCATGCCTGAGGTGATCAAGCCATGCCTCGAGTGTCAGCTCCAAGCTTTGATCATCGTCCAACCCGCGTCTCCCCAAAACTGGGTCTCCCAAGTGTCAGCTTCAGCAGCCGGAAGCTTCACGATGATTTGGTTAACAGTTGGTAAATGATTCGCCGTGCCGATATCCTCGAACGTGTGTTCGAGGTCGAAAGAGTGCCCGTTCCGGCAGGGTGGCATTAGCAGTGAGGCTGGCCCCATCTCATGTCTTCGATATCCAGGTTAAGGCTTCCGCCGCGCGACCATAACTATTGTGGCAACCCCCGCCGTGTCGGCGTCGAGATTGAGTTTGCGGCCGTCAGCCCTTCACGCGTCGCTAGCCGCGTCGCCGAGCTCTATGGGGGGTGCTCCGAGTGCGAAGATCCCCATCGCTACCATATCCGCAACACCCGCCTCGGCGATTTCCTCGTCGAACTCGATACGCAGTATGCGCACCGGGCGCCCGGAGAGGCTGCACCTTCGGCCTCGGGCCTGCAAGGCTGGATGGAAACATTCAGCCACTCCATGCGCGAGATCTATGGCGATCTCGGCTCGTTGGTTATTCCCTATGAGGTCGTCTGCCCACCGATCGACGTTGAGCGGCTGCCTGAGCTTGAAGCAGTACTCGAGGCCTTGCGCCAGGAAGGAGCACAAGGGACTCGGGATAATCTGCTGCATGCATTCGGCGTCCAGCTCAATCCTGAGATCGCAACTACAGATCCGCAATGGGTGCTTGCGGTGCTAAAGGCCGAGATTCTGCTTTCTGAATGGCTACGGTCGATCATCTCCTTAGACATGGCGCGGCGTCTTCTGGCTTTCGCCGATCCGTTTCCCAAGGCCTACATCCATCTGATTCTCAGAGAAGAATACTGGCCGGACACCGACCAGATGATTGAAGACTACTTGATTTACAATCCAACCCGTAATCGTGAAATGGATATGTTGCCGCTCTTTTTGTGGCTCGACGAGGACCGGGTTCGCCGCAAAATTCCGGACAAGCTCGTCAAGCCTCGCCCAACGTTTCACTACCGGCTGCCCGACGCCAACATCCGCGAATCGCGTTGGAGCCTGACTCTCGAATGGAATCGCTGGTGCGTGGTCGAGCGCCTCGCCGAAGACCGCGAGGTGCTCGCGGAAATGGGCAAGGCTTACCTCGAAAACGACCTGAGCATTCTATCCGAGGACTGGGCACTGCGCTGCACGGAGTGGCTGGTGCTATGAAAACGGAACGTGGCGACTGCGCATGACAGTGGCCAGCAAATCACTTCCCCCATTTGCCGAGAAACAGTTTCTTTCGGGTGCTTGCGCTACGCGTTTCACATGAAGCAGTATTAGCTTAAATAGCAATGCTAATATTCCTCCGGCAGGGGGAGATGGTCATGCAGTAGCCGCCATCGGCCGGCCGATTCAAATCTCTATCGTCCTATTTCACCAGCTGCGCCTTGGTAGCAATTCGAGTGAGAGTTTCGCGTCGCCCGTATGGTCTTAGTTATGTCCCGGTGACGCTTAGGAGTACTTCTCCGGCCCTCTCCGGTTTTTGGCGCCGCGGATTTGCCGTTGTACTCGCCACAGCAGCAATGGCGCTATCGGGCGAGCTGTTCCCCGCTCAAGCCAAATCACCTGGTGAAACGCATTGCTATAAGAAGGTCTGCCATCGTGTGAAAACGATCGGGGAGACCCGCAGGCTGGTCGGCGAAACGACCTCGATCCTCACGACCCACTACGACCATCCCTCGCTAGACGGTTACAACGTCGGCAAGTACACCTCTTCCGGAGAGGTTTTCAATGCCGGCGATCCGACTCGCGCCTCCAGCTCGAACTTCCCAGATGGAACCGAACTCCTCGTAAGGAATCCCGAAAACGAACGCACCATCCATGTTCGCATCAATGATTTCGGTCCCTTCCACACCCAGCGTAAGCTTGACTTGACGCGGGCGGCCGCCCAGGCGCTCGGCTTTCTTGAACAGGGCGTGATCTCACTTAACGTCACGGTGGTGGCGCCGCCACCCGACGGCGCACCCCGCTACAAGCGCAACCGGCGCTATCCACCTGCATTGGACTACGTCGGCACTCTCGATGAGCTGGAGGTCGGCCGGCTCGCGCGATTGCTCATTCATGACCGTGCCGCACGCTGGTTGACCAATGCCGAGCAACTGGGCCCGCCGCTCTGTCTGGCCGAGGGTGGTTGAGCCTAGATGATCTTCTGACCCGTCTTCGCCCAATCGGCGAGAAACGCATCCAGCCCCTTGTCGGTGAGCGGATGCTTGATCAGCGCCCGCAGTATCCCCGGAGGTATGGTCGCCACGTCGGCCCCGATCAAGGCTGCTTCGCGCACGTGGTTCACCGTCCGGATCGATGCTGCAAGAATATCCGTCGTCAGGTTTTGATAGTTGTCGAAGATCTGCCGCATCTCGCGAATGAGAAGCATGCCGTCTTGGCCGGCGTCATCAAGCCGCCCGATGAACGGCGAAACGAACGTCGCGCCTGCTTTGGCCGCAAGAAGCGCCTGATTGGCATTGAAGCACAACGTAACGTTGACCATCAGACCATCGCCCGATAGCTCCTTGCACGCGCGCAGGCCTTCAAACGTCAATGGCACCTTGATAGTTACGTTCTTGGCGATCTTGGCCAGCTCTCGGGCTTCACTCAGCATACCCGCTATATCGGTCGCAGCGACTTCCGCCGATACGGGTCCAGGGACGATTTCGCAGATTTCGGCGATTGCTTCCTTGAAATCGCGCCCTGATTTGGCGATCAGCGACGGATTGGTCGTCACGCCGTCGAGCAGGCCCGTTGCAGCCAGTTCCTTGATTTCGTTAACGTCAGCGGTATCGACGAAGAATTTCATGGCTGTCCCTTGCCCCAGGCTTGCCCTAACAGGTGCCCTACTATCCAAATGATTCGCATGTCTAGCGGTTTATGACCACGGCGGCCAGATTGGACAACCTACTCGACTTTCAAGCAAGCACGACACCAGCGCAAAAGGCACCGGTTCCTGTCCTGCTGCCGATCGCCTTGGATCAGACCTATGATTACCTGCCGCCGGCCGCTGGAGCCCCGCAGCCGGGCGCTTTCGTCACAGTTCCGTTCGGCAACCAAACCCGCATTGGATTGGTTTGGTACGCGCCGAGCGGTGGCGAAGACAACAAAAAAGTGGACCCAAAAAAGCTAAAAGCGATCAACGAAGTCCTCGATGTGCCGCCGTTGCCGTTGTTTTCGCTGCTTTTCGCAGAGTGGATCGCCAAGTACACCTTGAGCCCGCTCGGCATGGTTTCGCGCATGATGATGAGTGCCCGCGAGGTATTTGAGCCCTCAAAGCCCCGCTTCGGCGTCACGATTGTCCCTGATGCCCCATTGCCGCCGCGCATGACGCCGGCACGTCAACGCGCCCTGGAGATCGCCGGCGACCGGCTGATCCGCCCCAAGGCGACCTTGGCCCGCGCCGCCGAATGCACGACCGGAGTTATAGATGGGCTGGTCACCGCCGGTTGCCTCGTTGAAGCCGTGATCCCGGAAAAGCGCTGCCCGCACCCCGATCCGGCTTACCGCAAAGTCGAGTTCACTGACGAGCAGCAGCGCGCTGTCGATGCCCTTCATGCCGTCGCCGACGCCGGCAGTTTCACCGTCACCCTGCTCGACGGAGTTACCGGTTCTGGCAAAACGGAGGTCTATTTCGAAGCTGTTGCCCGGACCCTCGCCAAAGGCCGCCAGGTCCTCATCATGCTGCCGGAGATTGCGCTCACCAGCCAGTTCATGAGCCGCTTCGAAGCCCGCTTCGGCTGCGCCCCCGTGGAATGGCACTCCGCCCAGTCCGGCTCCGAGCGCGCCCGCCTGTGGAAAGCCGTCGCTACTGGCGAAGCCCGCGTCGTCGTCGGCGCCCGCTCCGCATTATTCCTCCCCTACCCTGACCTCGGCCTGATCGTCATCGACGAAGAGCACGACGGCGGCTTCAAGCAGGATGATCGCGTCAATTACCAGGCTCGCGATATGGCCGTGGTGCGCGGCCGGCTCGGCGACTGCCCCGTGGTGTTGGCTTCCGCAACGCCGTCGATCGAAAGCCACGTCAATGCCCGCATCGGCAAATATCGCCATCTCGTTCTACCCGGCCGCTTCTCGGGTACGGAATTGCCTGAAATCGAGGCCATCGATCTGCGCACCGAACAACCTGAGAAGGGCCGCTGGTTGGCGCCACGGCTTGTCAACGAAATGGCCGATACCCTGGCGCGCGGCCAGCAAAGCCTGCTCTTCTTAAACCGCCGCGGTTATGCCCCTTTGACCTTGTGCCGCGCTTGCGGCCACCGCCTGGAATGCCCGCAGTGCACCGCCTGGCTGGTCGAGCACCGCTTCAAGAAGCGCCTCAACTGCCACCACTGCGGGTTTTCGCTCGCGATTCCTGACAAGTGCCAGAAGTGCGGCGAAGAAGGTTCCATGACCGCCTGCGGACCGGGCGTCGAGCGCGTTGCCGAAGAGGTTAGCGAGCGTTTCCCCGACGCGCGCATCGCACTGCTGTCCTCCGACTTGATCCCGTCCCTCAACGAAATGCGCCAGATCATCAAGCAGATCGAGGCTGGCAAAACCGACATCATAATTGGCACCCAGCTGGTCGCCAAGGGACACCACTTCCCCAACCTCAATCTGGTCGGCATCGTTGACGGCGATCTCGGTCTGGCGCAGGGGGCTGATCCTCGCGCCGGCGAGCGCACCTTTCAGCTCCTGCATCAGGTTACCGGCCGCGCTGGGCGTGAAGCGATCCGTGGTCGCGCCTTCATCCAGACCCACCTGCCCGAGCACCCTGTGATGGCCGCGATCCTCTCTGGTAACCGCGACGCCTTCATCGACCAAGAGATAAGAATTCGCCAAGGAGGAATGCTTCCTCCCTACGGTCGTCTTGCCGCCCTCATCGTCTCGGCTAAGGACAAGGAAACCGCCGAGATGATCGCCCGCGACGTCGCCCACCGCGCGCCTCCTGCCGAGCTAATCCAGGTGCTCGGCCCGGCCGAAGCCCCCATCGCCGTCATCCGTGGCCGTTATCGCTGGCGGCTGCTCGTTAAGGCCCCCCGCGAAATCGACATGCAAACCTACCTGCGCGCCTGGCTCGCCCGCGTACCAGCGCTCAAAGGTGATATCCGCCTCGCAGTCGACGTCGATCCCTACTCGTTCCTGTGAGAAGGTGATGGCGTCTCCATGCGTGCAGGGGATTGTCAAAGCGCGAACAGCAATAGGAAGTGGTAATCGAGCCGGCGGCCATTAGAGTTCGACAAAGCTCGTGGCTTCGGAGTCCCTTCTAATGAATGTTTCCAGCGCGCCCTTCCCACGAAATTTCTCTCCTGCCTTCGCGGATATGCCGAGTCACGTTTCAGAATTCCTGTCTCGCGATGCGGCCAGCCTGCCCGGCTCAGACATTATCAAGCAAAGAAACACGGCACTCGACTGGTTGTTCTACGATGTGGCGTCGCTCACCACTGATGAATTTCAATCGCTTTCCATTGAAGACAACAAAGAGGGGACGATCATAGTTGTTCATCCCTTCACTCGTGAGCGGGAGACGTGCGTACGAAAATTCAATAGTTATCGCGAGTTGCGTGCGGCCTCGGGAGATTTGCTCCAGCACTTCTGTATTGCAGGCGTTGGTAGCTCCGACGTCGGCGCCGCCGCATTGGCCAGAAATCTGGCCAACGTCTGCGACGCTCCGGTCGGAGCGATCGTCGCTGGTTATGGCGTCGCCGACCTTCTCACCGAAGCATTGGGCGGCTGGTTCTTTCTTGGCGCGTCGAACCGGATGATGAAAGCGTTCCATGCGCATGAGGCACGAATAAAACGAACGCTGGCGGGTCTCGAAAACACCGTTGTCGAATTGGATGCATCCACAGCAGCTCAGGTTGCCGCGAGCCTGACAGGTAACCCGGATTCAGATGTTTTGTTGAGGCTTCTGTTGGACGAAGACCGCCAGATTCACACACTGCTTGGCCATAGCAAAGGCTGCCTCAGCATTGCATACGCTTTGCAGGCCCTCGTACTGACGGGGCGCAGCCCCGAGATAAGCAAAGCTAAGGAAATAGAACTAGTAACGACGGGTGCGGTCGTTGAGTTTCCCAATGAGTTTCTCAAAGTGACCCAGTATCTTGGTTCGGTTGACTGGTTTGGCGGGATGAACTCTCAATTGAGCAACGACCACATCTGCATCCCCGGTGCTTGGCATCACCTCAATACAATGCTGCCGTTGCACTTGTCCGTGGAGCAGGTGCTGACCGAGCGGCCCCAAGGCCCGTCGTGCCTGCTCCCACTATTCATTCGTTGAGCTGAAACGAATGCGCCAGCCAGCGATACTCGCCGCCGTTGAGGGCTTCGACGTACCCGATCGCCGTACACGGCATGTGGTATCCGATCACCGCTAGCTTGTCCGTGGCAAGTATGTCGAAGATACGCTTGCGGGTCGCGGCGGGCTTTTCATGCTCAACATCGAACACGCAATACCAGTCGGGCGGGGCAAGTGACGCGACGTGATGGTGCGCGCATTCGCTTCGGCCGGCTGATGATCCGCTAGCGTATCAGCGGGCGGACAAACAGCAAGATCGGGATAACGCCACAGCACATACGCTTCCGCCCGACGCCCCTCAACCTCGCCGCGAAATCTCATACGCTTGAACGTGCGTCAGGCAGGTCAAAAGCAGTGGCACGTCGATGCCATGGGTTTCCGCCCGCCGCCGCAGATCGCCCAGGATGTGGTCGGCTTCCGTCGGTCCGCCCGAGTTGAGGTCCCGAAGCATGGACGCCGTAGACTTCGATTCAGGGTCCGTTAGCTGCTGGCAGTAAGCCGCCATCGCCCTCGGCCCTGGTGCGAAGCCTTCCGCTTCGGCAATCGCGCTGCATTCCGACACGAGCTTAAGGATCATCTCCTCACCGTGAGCAGTGGCCACGATCGTACCAATGTCCGCCCGCATCAAACACGTCATGCCGGCGAGCGTCGCGAGAAACACCAGCTTGTCCCACATGTCTTGGCGAATATTCTCACCGATCTCGAACTGCACCGGACCTGCGCTCAGGCGCTGTACGATGTCGTTTGCCCACTCCGGCTCCGGCCCCTTGTCGAGGCCGCCGATCAGGAACCTGTTGAGACGGTTGAGATGGCGGATGCGTCCAGGGCCATCCGCCGTGACGCCAATGTGCGCAACGCCCCCCCACACGGCTGCCTGAGGAAAGCGCTGCGAAACGGCCTCAAGATGGGCGACGCCGTTAAGCAACGGGACGAGCGTTGTTCCCGGTCCGGCAGCAGGCTTAATCGCGTCGAGTGCGCTGCAAAGATCGTAGGCTTTGCAGGACAACACGATGATGTCGAAGTCGTCCGACAGCTCCGCCGGGTTGACAAACCTCGGGTGGCCTTTCCAATCACCGAGTGGGCTTGCCAGGTGCAAACCGCCCTCGCGTAAGCCGGCGATCCGCTCTGGGCGGACCAGGAAGCTGGCATCAATGCCAGCTTCGATCATGCGCGCGCCCAGGTAACCACCGACACCGCCTGCACCTAGTACCAGAACCCTCATCATCAGCTCTCGATCATTTAGTAGAATAATTCTTTTATAGTGGAAATTGACAGCCGGCAAGCATGTCCAGGTTGCTGCGTTGACGGCGGGCGGAGGCAGGCACACTCCGTCTCAGCGCAGCCGCGTATTGTCGACGACAATGAAGAACACAGCATCTACCCGGCCAAGGCGCCTCGAAAGTGTGCTCGCGGTCGGCCGGGTAGAACAGGAAGTCGCCGGAGGCAAGCTCATAGCGTTCGTCTCCGATGCTCACAGCAAGCTTGCCGGACTGAACGAAAAGATGCTCCTCGACCCCCGGCCGATGCGACGGAAACGGCCCGGCCCGTTGACCGGAAGGCAGCGTGTTGCGAACGAAATCGACGCCACGTCCTCGATAGAGCGGCGACAGTGAGCGTCGTACGAATCCCGTTTCGGGCTCAACAAATTCCGGCTGGTCGGCTCGCCGCGTGAGGAGCGCGCTTGCTTCCTTGCGCCCACCGACCAACTGCGAAATCGAAACATCAAGTGCTTCCGCGAGTTTGCCGAGCGTGGAAGCGGTCGGCACCGTCTCCCCCCGCTCGATCTTGGAGATCATGGCGCGGCTGACCCCCGACAACTTCGCCAGAGCCTCAATTGTAAGTTCCTGTCGCGTGCGGTGCGCCTTAAGGGTTTGCGGAAGTGCGGATTGGGTCATCACTCTAGTCTGGAGCGTTCCGTCGACTCGACGCAAGGGCCGGGCGTCTTGCGGTTCGGGTCGCTTTTGCTCTTAAAGCCCCACACCTTCGGCTTCTAGCGCGTTCTCACGGCCCTGCACCTTGTTCCAGAACTCTGCCATATAGCCGTCGCTGAATCGGGAGATCGAGAAACTGTCGCCGAGATCTGCCAACGGCCCTCCGCCACCGACGTACTGCGCCATCATCTCACCGAGCACGGGTGCGTACTTGAAGGCCTGCCCGGAGCCCAGCGAGTGAATGAGGTTCGGGGCACGGTGGTCCGGCCCGAGGATGAAGCGTAGGTCGGGTGTAATATCGAAAAACGAGCGGTAGCCCGAACCATAAACCGTTTGATCCATATTGCTGAAGCGCCGGCGCGCCAGCTCCTCATAGATACGCATTTGTGAAAAACCGAGCGCCTGGTTGGCCGGATCGTACATGAAGTCGACGCCGAGAACGCTGAGCGGGCTTTCTGAGAACGCCCGCGCCGTCTCGCGAATGCCGCGTTTGCGCGGTTGGTGCATGTGGATCTCGCCATCTCGCCACTTGCGGAAATACGCGAGGTTCACGTAGTCGGCGATGATCGGCATGCCGGCCTGCATTTCGTTGAGGCTGGTCAGCCAGTTGGCGACATGCACCGGCTCGACGCTGACCGGGATCGAAAGGCCTGTACCAGCGAAGATGGCCGGGCTCCAGGGCCCTGCGGCGTTGATCACATGGCGGCAGCCGAACGTGCCCGCTGAAGTCACGGTTTTGACGATCTCACCCGTTGGGCTGCGCTCGAAGCCCAACACTTCAGTCTTCTCCCGCAGTGTCACACCGTTCTTCTTGATTGCCGCATAAAGCGCTTCCCGGACGTTGGAAGGATCCACCTGGAAAGCTCCGGGTTCGTGATAGAAAACTTCATCATCGTTCAGCCGCACGAAGTCAGGGCAGATCTGGCGTGCATCAGCCAGCGTCAGCTTGTCAAAAACGATGCCCTTCTCCTTTAGCGAACGTTCCAGTCCGCTCCACTTGGCGTTGAGCCCGCCGCCGGTGTCGCGGGCGATCCACAAGGCACCTGTGCTCTCCAACTCGATCCCGATGCCCCAGTGTCTCTCCAGGTTGGTCCACATCTCCGATGCCTTTTGCGCCAGAACAGCAGCGGCGGGATCGGCATTGGCTGCACGCACGATTCCCGAGTGTCGCGCCGACAGCCCGGAGCCGACGACCATCTTATCGATAACGCAGACATCGTCAGCGGCATGCCCACGCGCCGATATTAGCTTTGCGATGGAAATCGCGGCCGCCGTTCCAAGGCAACCGCCCCCGATAACGATCGTATGAAAATTCTGATCCATGATGAAATTCCCAATGTGGCCCACGTCGCGAAATCAAACGCAGGCAGGCAATGTCGTGGATCGTCACACAATTGCGCGAACTTGTCGCGCACGCTGTTCGCACTGCGCTGGCACCGATACTTCAGCCAATATCGACGATATCAAGTGTCACTTCGCGCTGCCGGCCGTTGCGCTCAACGGTGAGGTTGACTGTCATGCCGACGCCGATCTTGTCGAGTTCCGCGGACATTTGCGCGGCCGTGAAGACCTCAATTCCATTGACCGCGACGATGACATCACCAAGCTGCTCCGTCCGCCGGTCGATGCCCCGTAAGCCCGCACGCTGCGCCGGGCCACCTGCTACCGCCTCGATGATAACGACACCGTCGACGCCAAGCTGCGCCGCCAACTCCTCTGCCGCGACAGACACGCCGATACCCGGCCGCGCGGGCTTTCCGCGCGAGATGATCTGCGGCACGATCCGGTTGACGGTATCGACCGGCACGGCAAAACCAATTCCAGCATACGAACCCGTTTCAGAGATGATCGCCGTGTTGACGCCAATCAGCCGGCCGGCGCTGTCGAGCAGCGGACCTCCCGAGTTGCCGGGATTGATGGCTGCATCGGTCTGAATGACGCCCTGGATCTCGCGGCCGTTCTGCGCGGGCAGTGTACGGCCAACCGCCGATACGATACCGGTCGTTAGTGTCCGGGTAAGCCCGAACGGATTGCCGATGGCGAACACCGCTTGCCCGATCCTCAAGTTATCGGACTGGCCAACAGGGATCGGCTGAAGCGATGAGGCGGATTTCGATACCTTCAAAACAGCAAGGTCGTGATCGGGCGAACTTCCGACGATTCTGGCGGGAACCGTGTCGCCGCTGTCGAAACGAACAAAAACCCGGCGCGCGTCGGCAATGACATGGTCGTTGGTGATGACGTGGCCCGCCTGATCCCAAACGAAGCCCGATCCCGTACCTTCGCTCACCCGCGTGCGCCCGAACACGGAGCGCTGCGCCACTTCGGTGAAGATGTAGGCGACCGATGGAGCTGCGGCCTCGAAAACGTCAGTGGCCGTCGTTTCGAACGCGGCAAGTTCACCGCGAGGTGTCACCGATCGCGCTTCGCGCTCCGAAAATAAGATGGTCTGGACAAAACCGGTCCCAAACCACAAGACCGCCGCGATTACGGTGCCTGCGAGTATCAAACGTATATTGGCCATAGGCGCGCGCTGGGTCCTCAAGCTAGTTGATGCTTAGGACATATATCGACCCAGAGGGGCAAAACCAGGGTTTTGGGCGGCGCATCGCCACTCGTCGTGTTGAGGCAATGATGCCGGGATACAAGCGCCAACGTATCAATGGGCAGTCAAATCCAAGATCGAAAATTCCGCCGCTGGTACTCACCCCCTTCACTTCCCCGCGAGACCGCCCGTGAAGCCTTGAACCTGCGCTTGCGCCGTGGTGCCCTCCGACCGACCGCAGCGCCTACCGCCGGCCAAACCTGCTGCCCGGCTTGAAGGAGCCCCACATATGTCTGTCAACAAGCGTATAAATTTTCCCGGCGCCGACGGCCACGAACTAGCCGCACGGCTTGATCTGCCTGCCGGTGAGCCCCGCGCCTACGCGCTTTTCGCGCACTGCTTCACCTGTTCCAAGGACCTGGCGGCCGCCCGCCGCATTGCTGAAGGCCTGGCGCAGGAGGGCATCGGCGTGCTGCGCTTTGATTTTACTGGCCTGGGACACTCCGAAGGCGAATTCGCCAACACCAATTTTTCTTCAAACGTCGGCGACTTGCTCGCCGCCGCCGACTTCATGAGTCGAGAATTAAGGGACCCGGCCATCCTCATCGGCCATTCCCTGGGTGGCGCCGCCGTACTGGCCGCAGCCGGGGAGATTCCAGAGGTCAAGGCGGTTGCCACCATCGGTGCACCCGCTGATGTCGGCCACGTACTGCATCAGTTCGGCGCGTCACTCGAAGACGTCCGCCGGCAGGGAGAGACAGTGGTGAAGCTGGCCGGCCGCCCCTTCACCATAAAGCGCCAGTTCGTCGAAGACGCCGAGAGCCAGAACCTCGCCCAGAAGACCGCCGCGATGAAAAAGGCGCTTCTCGTGCTGCATGCCCCGCGCGATGAGACAGTCGGCATCGACAACGCCACTGAAATCTTCGTAGCTGCCAAACATCCCAAAAGCTTCGTCTCATTGGATGACGCCGACCACCTGCTGACCCGCGGCGAAGATGCCGCCTATGCGGCGAGGGTGATTGCTGCCTGGGCCGCCCGCTTCCTCGACGCCGAGCCCGAAAAACCCGAAGACCACCCGGTCGAAGGCGTTCTCGTCAGCGAATCCGGCTTTGGCAAGTTTCAGAATTCGGTTCGCTCAGGAAAGCATAGACTGCTGGCCGATGAGCCCGTTTCTGTCGGCGGCCTCGATTCCGGCCCGAGCCCCTACGATTTCCTTGCCGTCGCTCTCGGAACCTGCACCGCCATGACCCTGCGCATGTATGCAGATCGCAAGAAGCTCGACCTTGGCCGCGTCACTGTGTTCGTTAATCACGGCAAGGTCGCAGCCCAGCATTGTGACGACTGTGGAGAGGTGGTTGAGGGCCGCGAGGGTCGCATCGATCGCTTCGAGCGAGTCATCTCCATAGACGGTGACATCGACGCGGACTTGTACGAAAAGCTCGTTGAAATCGCCGGAAAATGCCCAGTTCATCGGACGTTGGAAGTGTCTTCGGCAGTGGTCACAAAGGTCGCCGATTGATCAGTGTGGGCTCGCGCGGACAACACCAAAGGACCGGCCCGATGCAAAAAGCTGCTCCTGCAACTCGGCAGCGGCGAACGTGCCGATCGCCGCTCATTACCAAGGGCGCGGCATTGCTGCAACTTACGGCCCGTTGATGCCGCGCAATGTGCGTGTTAGACACCGCTCCGTGAATGCGGAAAGCGCGTGGCTAATTGCGCGCGCTGCTTGACGCCTTCACAACATCTTTAGCGCCAGGGCCAAGCGGCCATATCTTCTCTCCCGCCCTTGACCTGACGCACCTTCCGACACGCTTAACAAGAGCGATCGACGTGGCAACAGACGACCTTAACTTGTCGAGCATGCCCGGCCGCTATGCCGGGGCGCTTTTCGAATTGGCCGCCGGCCAAAAGCACGTGGCCGAGGTGGAAGACGACCTTGCCAAGTTTCAGTCCCTCCTCGACGAAAGCGGGGACCTGAGACGTCTCGTCGCAAGTCCGGTCTTCTCCTACGAAGAGAAGGGTGGCGCCCTCAAGGTGATTTGCGAAAAGGCCGGCATCTCTCAGTTGACGGCTAATTTCCTGCAGGTCGTGGCGCGCAATCGCCGGCTGTTTGCGATCTCCCAGATGATCAAAGATTTCAAGGCGCTTGCCGCCCATAGCCGCGGCGAGGTCACCGCCGAGGTCACCACCGCACAGGCGCTTTCCGACGATCAGGCCGCACAGCTCAAGAAATCGCTGAAGGCGTCGGTGGGCAAGGACGTCATGCTCGACACTAAGGTGGATCCGTCCATTCTCGGCGGCCTCATCGTCAAGATCGGCAGCCGCATGGTCGATTCCTCGCTGCGCACAAAGCTTACGGCAATCCGCGCCGGTCTGAAGGGCGCGGCCTGACGGAGTTGAAGATACCCGGGTTTCCGCTACCCACCGGAGCGCCCGAGCGAACACGTAGAACAAAGCATTTCACCGCTTTGCCGCGGTGTGAAAACGAAACGCGAATAAAAAAGAGGTCACCCTATGGAAATCCGCGCCGCAGAGATCTCCTCGATCCTGAAGGAGCAGATCCAGAACTTTGGCAAAGAGGCCGAGGTATCTGAAATAGGACAGGTTCTCTCTGTCGGTGACGGCATTGCCCGCGTCTACGGCCTCGACCGTGTTCAGGCCGGTGAAATGGTTGAGTTCCAGGATGGCACCAAGGGCATGGCGCTCAACCTCGAATCCGACAACGTCGGCGTGGTTATCTTTGGCGACGACCGCAACATCATGGAAGGTCAGACGGTCAAGCGCACCGAGGCCATCGTTGAGGTCCCCGTCGGCAAGGGCTTGCTCGGCCGCGTTGTTGATGGTCTCGGCAACCCGATCGATGGCAAGGGCCCGATCGATTCAACCGAGCGGCTGCGCGTTGACGTCAAGGCCCCCGGCATCCTGCCGCGCAAATCCGTGCACGAGCCGATGGCAACCGGCCTTAAGGCCGTCGACGCCCTGATCCCGATTGGTCGTGGTCAGCGCGAGTTGATCATTGGTGACCGCCAGACCGGCAAGACCGCGATTATCCTCGACACCTTCCTCAACCAGAAGCCTCTCAACGACGGCGACGACGAGTTCGCCAAGCTGTACTGCGTTTACGTCGCCGTCGGCCAGAAGCGCTCAACGGTCGCTCAGTTCGTTAAGGTCCTCGAGGAACGAGGGGCACTGCCCTACTCGATCGTCGTTGCCGCGACCGCATCCGATCCGGCGCCGATGCAGTACCTGGCACCGTTCACCGGCTGCACCATGGGCGAGTACTTCCGCGACAACGGCATGCATGCTGTGATTGCCTACGACGATCTGTCCAAGCAGGCTGTCGCCTATCGCCAGATGTCGCTGCTCCTGCGTCGTCCGCCCGGCCGCGAAGCCTATCCCGGCGACGTCTTTTACCTCCACTCCCGCTTGCTTGAACGAGCCGCCAAGCTCAACGACGAGCATAAGGCGGGGTCACTGACGGCACTGCCCGTCATCGAGACTCAGGCCAACGACGTTTCCGCCTACATTCCCACCAACGTGATCTCCATCACCGATGGTCAGATCTTCCTCGAAACTGACCTTTTCTATCAGGGCATCCGCCCGGCCGTGAACGTCGGCCTCTCGGTTTCGCGTGTGGGATCCTCCGCGCAGACCAAGGCGATGAAGCAGGTCGCCGGCAAGATCAAAGGCGAACTCGCGCAGTATCGCGAAATGGCGGCCTTCGCCCAGTTCGGTTCCGACCTTGACGCAGCGACGCAAAAGCTGCTGGCTCGCGGCGCCCGCCTCACCGAACTGTTGAAGCAGCCGCAGTTCTCGCCACTGAAGATGGAAGAGCAGGTTTGCGTGATCTTCTCCGGTACTCGCGGCTACCTCGACGGCATCCCCGTTGAAGCAGTCGGCAAGTTTGAAGACCAGCTGCTAACGACGTTGCGCAGCCAGCACGCCGACATCCTTGATTCGATCCGCTCGGAGAAGAAGCTGTCGGAGGACACCGAGAAGTCTCTGGTGAACGTGCTCGATACGTTCGCAAAGAACTTCGCGGCCTAGCGCCGGCCGGCGGAAAACTGAAGGTCAATTGATCTTCGCCCCCAATTCGTTGAACCGGCCCGACGCAGGGACGGCGACATGCTAAAAGACTAGGGAAAGAGACGGCGCGATGCCGAGCTTGAAGGACTTACGAAATCGCATCAACTCGGTGAAGGCGACGCGCAAGATCACCAAGGCGATGCAGATGGTGGCGGCGGCGAAACTGCGCCGCGCTCAGGAAGCCGCCGAGGCGTCCCGACCTTACGCCGAGCGCATGGACGGGGTATTGGCGAATCTCGCAAAGGGCGTCGCTAATCCTGAAAACGCCTCTCCGCTGCTTGTCGGTACCGGCAAGGAAGACACCCACCTGCTGATCATGATGACGGCGGAGCGAGGGCTTTGCGGCGGCTTCAATTCCAACATCGCCAAGCTCGTCCGGCAGGATGCGCTGCAGCTCATAAAGGACGGCAAGAAAGTCAAGATCCTGGCGGTCGGCCGCAAGGGCGCCGACAATCTGAGGCGCGATCTGGGTAACTACATCACCGACCGCGTCAGCCTTGCCGGTTTGAAGACCATCGGGTTTGAGCAGGCTTCAGAGATCGCGGACAAGGTGATGGCCGGCTTCGGAGACGAGGAGTTCGACGTTTGTACGGTCTACTTCTCTCAGTTTGAATCGGTGATCTCGCAGACGCCGACAGGTCAGCAGTTGATCCCGGCGCGCCTGCCCGAAACCAGTGATGATGCGGCGGGAGCAGACGGTGGTGGTAACGCCAGCTACGAATACGAGCCGGACGAGGAAGTGGTCCTCGATCAGCTCCTGCGCCGCAACATATCAACACAAATCTTCCGTGGACTTCTTGAGAATGCCGCCTCAGAACAGGGCGCGCGCATGTCCGCCATGGACAGCGCCACACGCAACGCTTCGGACATGATCGACAGCTTGACGCTCAGCTATAACCGCCAGCGCCAAGCGCAGATCACCAAGGAACTTATCGAGATTATTTCGGGCGCGGAAGCGCTCTGAGAATCGGACAGCACGAGGATCGGGTAATGGCTGACAAGAAGGTTGGACGCATTAGGCAGGTCACGGGCGCGGTCGTCGACGTTCAGTTCGACAGCGCGGATTTGCCGGCAATTCTGAACGCTCTGGAAACAGAAAACCAGGGCCAGCGGCTTGTACTCGAAGTCGCCCAGCACCTCGGCGAAAATACGGTCCGCACCATCGCCATGGACTCGACTGAAGGCCTGGTTCGCGGCCAGGACGTCGCCGACACTGGCCAGGCGATCGCCATCCCGGTGGGTGAAGCAACCCTTGGGCGCATCATGAACGTTATCGGTGAGCCGGTTGACGAAGCCGGGCCAATCAAGGGCTCGACGACCCGTCCCATCCACGCCCAGGCGCCGGACTTCGTCGAACAGTCGACCGAAGCCGAAATCCTCGTTACCGGCATTAAGGTCATCGACCTGCTGGCACCCTACGCCAAGGGCGGCAAGATCGGCCTGTTCGGTGGCGCCGGTGTCGGCAAGACGGTTCTCATCATGGAGCTGATCAACAACATCGCCAAGACGCACGGCGGCTACTCGGTGTTTGCCGGCGTCGGCGAGCGCACGCGTGAAGGTAATGATCTCTACTACGAGATGATCGAATCCAAGGTGAACGTGAACCCGGCCGAGAACGACGGTTCCGCCGAAGGCTCCAAAGCCGCCCTGGTCTACGGCCAGATGAACGAACCGCCAGGCGCCCGCGCGCGCGTCGCCCTCACCGGGCTGACGGTCGCCGAACACTTCCGCGACGAAGGCCAGGACGTGCTGTTCTTCGTCGACAACATATTCCGCTTCACGCAGGCGGGCTCCGAGGTGTCCGCCCTTCTCGGCCGTATTCCTTCGGCCGTGGGCTACCAGCCGACGCTCGGTACCGACATGGGCGGCATGCAGGAACGCATCACCACCACACAGAAGGGCTCGATCACCTCGGTGCAGGCCGTCTACGTCCCTGCAGACGATTTGACCGACCCCGCGCCGGCCTCGACCTTTGCTCACTTGGACGCCACCACGGTTCTCTCTCGCTCGATTGCGGAAAAGGGCATCTACCCGGCCGTTGACCCTCTTGATTCAACCTCGCGCATGCTCGACCCGCGCGTCATCGGTGATGAGCACTACCAGGTGGCGCGCCGCGTCCAGGAAATCCTGCAGCGTTACAAGGCACTTCAGGACATCATCGCCATTCTGGGAATGGACGAACTGTCCGAAGAGGACAAGCTGACAGTCGCCCGTGCCCGTAAGCTTGAGCGTTTCCTCTCGCAGCCTTTCGACGTCGCCGAGGTGTTCACCGGTTCGCCGGGCGTGCAGGTGCCCTTGGAAGACACCATCAAGAGCTTCAAGGGGCTCTGCGAAGGGGAGTATGACCACCTTCCCGAGCAGGCTTTCTACATGGTTGGCAAGATCGAGGAAGCCATCGACAAAGCCGAGAAACTCGCGGAAGCAGCTTGACGCTTGACGAACCGCCACCGGCCCGCCGAAAACTAATGGACCTGGCCCTGGTCACACATAGCCGGGCCAGGCCGTCAAAGACCGGAGAGCTGGAATGGCAACCGAGAGACGAAAAGACGGCGGAGCCGAAGGTTTCGGCTCGTGCTGCGAAGAACTAAAGCAGATCATGTCCGGCGAAGACTTCGAGCCGCTGATCACCACTGGAAGCGACGGGATCCTTTACATGTCGGTCGGTCTAATCGACATCGAGGAGGATGAGCCTGGGATGGTTGACCATCCAGTGTTCTTTTGTCCGTTCTGCGGAACGAAGGTGCAGGACCCCGACAAGGTCCGCGAAATGTTCGAGGAACCCGACTCCGCCTAATTGGTATCATTGCGATGGGCGGGCGGCATTGGAACGCGACGAATAGAGGTTTGAAGAGGCATGGCAGGCACGTTCAGATTTGAGCTGGTGAGCCCCGAGCGCATCCTGATGTCGGTTGACGCCGAACAGGTGATCGTTCCAGGCGCGGAGGGACAGTTCACAGTGCTTGAAGCGCACGCACCGGTCGTCTCAACCCTGCTCCCGGGCGTCATCCATGTGACCACGCCAAACTCGAAGCAAGCCATTTTCGTCCGCTCTGGCTTTGCCGAAGTAACAGGCGAGCAGTTGACGATCCTCGCCGAGCGCGCGTTCATCGTCGAAGAGGCAGATCCTCGACAACTCGACCAGGAACTCGACCTTGCCCGAAAGGCCCTGGATGATGCCGATACGGACGACGCCCGCCTGCATGTCTCCCGCGCTATTGAAGAGCTGAAGGCACTGATCGATCAGGCTGCCTAAGCGTGAATCGGCGGGCTCTTCGGCGGGGCGGTGGCAAAGTTGACTATTAGCCGTCGAGCAGGCGGGAGAACTCCTCAAGCACTGCTTCGTAGACCTGCCGCTTGAATGGCACGATAAGCTCGAGAAGCTCGCTGTGATGCGCCCACCGCCAGTCGTCGAATTCAACTTCGTGCGGTGCCGGCGGTGTGATGTTGATCTGCTCGTCACGGCCGTTGAATCGCATTGCGAACCATTTCTGCGCCTGCCCTCGAAAGCGCCCGCCCCATTTGCGCCCGACCACATGTTCAGGCAGATCGTAGCGGTGCCAGCCGTGCGTTTCAGCCAGCAGCGTGACCTGTCCCCTATCAATCCCAGTCTCTTCATGGAGTTCGCGGAACGCAGCCTCGCGAGGCTCCTCGGCTTTGTCGACACCACCTTGTGGCATTTGCCACCAAAGACCCGCGCCATTTGGATCGTTCGAGCGCTTTGAGGAGATCCGTCGGCCGATCCATACCTGCCCCTGCGGGTTGAGCAGCATGATTCCAACGCACGGTCGATAACCGGGGATTTCTAAGTTGTTTTTGCTCATGGCTGTCTCCGGCGGCAACAGATTAGGTGCTGCGATACACGAGGTTCAAACTGGCATTTAGAGTATCGGGGCTCTAAAGAGCAGATGGGCCGCAGATTTAGACTGTGATGGCATAAAGGGCGCCAAGTGGCGCCCTTTATGAATTCAAGGTATGAAGCTTCGTCGAGTCCGTCTTCCAAGCTTAAGACGCTGCTATTTCTTGGAATCCTCAGCGGATTCCGTCTTTTTCTGTTCGGTCTTCTTCTTGGCTGCTGGCGGGGCGGTCACCTTGCCGCGCAGATAGTTAAGCGCGAATTGTAGCTGCTGATCCTTTTCGGGATCGCGTGGTACATAGGCCGGTGAACCAGATTCTTCCTTTTCAACATCCTTGTTCTTCAGGTGTCCCCGCAGGCTGGCCTCGCCGCGCGGCTTGACCTTCCGCTTCTTCATGTCGTCGGGAAGCTCCTGCTCGACCACGATATCGGGATCGATGCCCTTCGCCTGGATCGACCTGTTACGTGGCGTGTAGTAGCGCGCCGTCGTTAACCGGATCGCTCCATTCGCACCGAGCGGTATGATAGTTTGAACGGAACCCTTGCCGAACGAGCGCGTGCCGACAATCGTTGCCCGATTGTGATCCTGCAGCGCCCCAGCGACGATTTCCGAGGCTGAAGCCGATCCACCGTTGATGAGCACGATGATCTTCTTGCCGTCCGTCAGGTCGCCGTTACGCGCCTGGCTACGCTGGGTTTCTTCGCTGTTGCGGCCCTTGGTGATGACGATCGCGCCCTGGTTGAGGAAATCGTCTGAGACGGCAATGGCTTGATCGAGCAGACCGCCCGGGTTGTTGCGCAGATCGATGACATATCCGGTGAGCTTGTCGCCGATCTGCTTGCGAAGCTTTTTCACGGCCTTGGTGAGATTGGCGTGCGTCTGCTCGTTGAACGTCGTCAGCTTGATATAGGCAACGTCGTCTTCAACACGGGATTTGACCGGGTTGATGCGGATCACGTCGCGCACGATTTTGATGTCGATTGGTTCGTCGAGGCCCTTGCGCACGATCGTCAAGATGATCGGCGTATTGACAGGGCCGCGCATCTTCTTGACGGCATCTTCCAGCGACATCCCAACGATCTGTTCATTGTCCAGATGCGTGATGAAATCGTTGGCCTGAACGCCTGCGCGCGCCGCCGGTGTGTCGTCGATCGGAGCCACGACTTTAACGACTTGATCCTCCATGGTCACTTCGATGCCGAGCCCGCCGAATTCGCCGCGCGTCTGCACCTGCATGTCGCTGAAGCTCTCTGCGGACAGATAGGCTGAGTGAGGATCAAGCGCGCCGAGCATGCCGTTAATGGCGTTCTTGATGAGCTTGGTATCGTCTGGCTTCTCCACATAATCGGAGCGCACACGCTCAAGCACGTCGCCAAACAGGTCGAGCTGACGGTACAGGCTCGAATTCGGCGAGGTTGCCGAATAGGTTTGCGACACGTTGAGCAGTGTCGTTGCGCCGGCCAGCGCAGTCATCAAAAGGAAAGTCCAGAACGCAAAATCGGTCTTGCGCATAGTCTATATCACCCTCTTGGGTTTGGGACCCACCACGGGGTAGGATCAATTGGCCGCCCGCCCTTCCGAAATTCTACATATAGGACAGGTGACGTTTCCGAAGAACTCTTCTTCACCGTTGGAGCCGCTTCGCTCATTGTACCAACGGGTTCCGCCGCAAGGACAAACTGCCCCGGCTGCACATCGATACGAGTCATACCAGCCAGAAGCACATGATACCCGCCGCCGGCATTGATTATCAAGAGTTGCCCGTAACTGCGGAAGGGACCAGCGTAAACGATCCATCCGTCGCACGGAGATGTGATCTGCGCCGAATGCCGGGTTTCGAACACAATACCCTTGGATTTGCCACCATATTTGGTCTTTTCATCATAGTTGAGCACAAGTTTTCCGCTCGTCGGTTGCGGCAGCTTCGCCTTCGCCAGATGGAACGGTATCGCGGGTTCGATGCGCGCCGCGCTGGTCCGTCCAAAACCGGCTGCCGACGGCGCTAGAACGGCGACTTCCACCTCCTGATCAGGATCCCTCGGCGCGCGATCTGGCCCAGCTTCCCTAACAAGACCGGGGTCCTGCTCGACTGGGACTCGCGGTCGCTCATTAGGCGCAGTCCCCAGCCGGCCGCGCGACGCCGCGTTGTTCAGTTGATTTTCAACCTTGATATTGTGCGCAGCGATCTGCCTGGTTTCCGTCTTCTTGTCGATCTTGGCGATCAAATCTTGAAGAGAGTTGACGTCCCGCGCGATTTCGGCGGCCGCTTCACGGACTGTCCTAAGCTGGGCCTGCCGCGCGCTCAAAGAGCTCTTCTTCTTCGTCATCAGCCCGGAAAGACGAGTACGGGCGTCCATCAGACTTTGTGTTTCCGCCTTTAGCCGCTTCCCCTCTTCTTCGATATCCGTCATCACCCGGACGAGTTCCTTCAGGCGGTTGGCCAGCGCCAGCGCCTGTTTGCTAAGGCCAGGGAACGCTGCTGCTAGAAGCATTGCGCTACGCACCATGGCCAGGGCATCGTCCCGGTGCGTCATCATTACCGGCGGTGGATTGCGGCCCATGCGCTGCAGAACAGCCAGCAGCTTGGCGATTTGTCCCCTGCGCTGCGCCAGCGAGCCGCGCACCAGTTGTTCCTGCGTCCTGAGTTCGTCCAGCCGCGCCTCGATTGCCGTCAGCCGGCTTTCGCTCTTCTGGATAAGCGCCGCCGTCTCCACCAGCCTCAAATTTAGCTTTTCGCGCTCCTTCCTAAGGTCCTTCACGCTGACTTCAAGATCGTGCGCCTTGCTCTGAGTGGATTGGAGTTTGTTTCGCTGCGAGTCGAGTTTGGCGCGCGCCGCATCTGGCGTCTCTTGCGCGTTCCCAGGGACGGTCGCAACCACCGCCGCGACCACGCAAACCGCGCGGCAAGAACTGGTGCGAAGGAAGCTGCAGATTCGGCGCAAGGCGCGGTCCCTTGATCGAGTTACTTTTATAGAGGCAGACTTATTCGGCGCTTCGCTGGCACCTTGAGCCTCTGATGTGTTACGTCCGGAAGGCGACCGGCGATTTTCTGGAAAAATTGCTCGCGCGCTTGCCGCAAAGATCAGGTGAACTTCGAAAAACGTATACTAGAGGACTGACAATTGCGGCAATTGTAGTGCGCTCCGATTTCTAAACCGTTTCAACAGGAGAAGCGGAAGGCTAGTTGGCGTGGCGCCGGCCAGTCAAACCGACATGAGTAGACATGCAAACAGCCCTCTATTACCTGACGACCATCGCCACGCTAGCCGTTCTCGTGGTTCTCTGCATGGGCATCTACACGCTTCTTGGCCAACGAAGCCCGAATTTGAGCCAAAAATTGATGCGCTGGCGGGTGGGGCTTCAGTTCGTCGCCATCTTGCTCATCATGGGCTTCGTACTGCTGAGCCGCTGAACCCTTTTCGTGCGTCTGGGAGCGCAATGTCATGGTTAAGCTCAACAAAATCTATACGCGGACCGGCGACAAGGGGACCACGGGCCTTGGCACCGGTGAGCGCGTCGCCAAGTACCACGGGCGCATCGCAGCCTATGGCACCGTGGATGAAGCAAACGCCGTAATAGGCCTCGTCCGCCTGCATCTGGCCGATGAAGACAAGCTCATCGACGAAATCCTCGCCCGTATCCAAAACGATCTGTTTGATCTCGGCGCGGACCTGTGCGTTCCCGATCGCGGCGAAGAACTCCCCTACGAGCCACTGCGCGTTAGCGACGAGCAGGTTGAGCGCCTTGAACAGGAGATCGATAAGCTAAATGCTGAGTTGCAGCCGTTGAGCTCATTTGTTCTTCCTGGTGGGGCCCCGGCATCCGCCTACCTGCATCTGGCCCGCACTGTGAGCCGCCGCGCAGAGCGGCAAATGGTGGAACTGGCGGACGATGAGGACGAGCCTGTAAGCGCCGCCGCGATGAAGTATATCAACCGCTTGTCCGATCTGCTTTTTGTCGCCGGTCGCTACACCAATGCTCGCGGTTCCGGTGATATCCTGTGGGTGCAGGGCGCCAATCGCTGAACGGCACTACCTTGTGCGCAAGCGGCCTGACGCGGCTTTGGCAGTGTGTTGACAATCCCTGCTGTCCCCTCGACAAGGAGTGCGAGGCGGCTGATCGGCCCCAACGGGTCTGCCTCAAGCTCGTAGCGTGGAGGCAGTGCTTTTGTTCATCCCTGTCCATGACGACAACCCACTGAAATCTATACCGTTTCAGTACGTCACGCTGACCCTTATCGCGATCAACGTCGGTGTCTTTGTGTTTACCGCACTAGGTGTCGATCCGGCTCTGGTTTCAAGCTTTGCGGTACGCCCCGAAGAGCTGTTCTTTGTCAACGTCCTCGGCGGCTCGGCACCGGTAACCAATGATCTTATTGCTGTACCGGAGGCCTATACACTGGTCTCGTACATGTTCTTCCACGGCGATATCTGGCACCTCGTTGGCAACATGCTTTTTTTGTGGGTCTTTGGCGATAACGTCGAAGACGCGGTGGGCCATATCAAGTTCCTGTTCTTCTATCTGGCCTGCGGTATCATTGCTGCTTTGGTCCATGCCTACGCCGTTTCCGGTACCCCCATGGCCGGTGTCCCGCTCATCGGCGCAAGTGGTGCGGTGGCCGGCGTCATTGCCGCTTACCTGATGCTACACCCTCGAGTTCGTGTCTGGGTGCTGGCGCTCAAAGTCATCCCGATGCAGATTTCCGCGGCACTCGTGCTTGGGTTGTGGGCGTTGACCCAGGTCGCCATGGTTCTGATGCCACAGGTCGGCCCGGTGGCTTGGTGGGCTCACATCGGCGGGCTTGTGGCTGGAGCAGTATTAATCTTGTTCCTGAAGCGCCCCGATGTTCCGCTATTCGACCGCGGTCTCGCCTGACGCCGTCCGGCGACCTGATTGGGTGCGCAAATGCACGTCGTAGGCCGCGGTGCATTGCACCTGCTTCCTTGCAGTCGTTGCTCTATATGCAACCTATTTGTCCGGGCGGATTGACGTTCCACAGCCAGACAACTAGGCTCCTATTTCGCATTTGCGAAGGCCCAGAATGGGTTGAGCGCGCGGGTGCAATTGCCCAACGGCCATACTTGGTGTTGATCACTGGAGTGGCTGGCGAATAGAAGAGTTTCTCACCTGACGATCTGGCAACCTGGGCTATGTCACGTTGTTCAATCCAGTTTCGTCAAGAAAACCGTAAAGCAAACAGCACAGCGGAGTACTAAAGGCGGATGAAAATACTCGTGCCGGTCAAGCGAGTGGTCGACTACAATGTGAAGATCCGAGTGAAATCGGATGGCTCGGGCGTCGAGCTTGCGAACGTCAAGATGTCGATGAACCCTTTTGATGAGATAGCCGTTGAAGAGGCCGTCCGCATAAAGGAGCGCGGCGCCGCAAGTGAAGTCGTTGCCGTCACAATCGGACCGGCGAAGGCCCAGGACACGCTGCGAACGGCCCAGGCGATCGGGGCGGATCGCGCCATCCACATCGAGACCGACATTGTCATAGAGCCTCTGGCCGTCGCCAAGCTTTTGAAGGCGGTCGTTAACGAAGAGAAGCCTGATCTTGTTATCATGGGCAAGCAGGCCATCGATGATGACTGCAATCAAACCGGACAGATGCTCGCCGCCCTTCTCGGTTGGTCGCAAGGAACTTTTGCTTCCAAGATCGAGCTGACCGACGTCAAGGCGCTTGTCACCCGGGAAATCGACGGTGGCCTCGAGACCCTGTCGCTGGTGATGCCAGCCGTCGTTACGACCGATCTCCGGCTCAATGAACCCCGCTACCCTTCACTGCCCAACATCATGAAGGCGAAGAAGAAACCCCTCGATAAAAAATCCCCCGACGATTACGGCGTCGACGTCACACCCAGGCTGGAAGTGTTGAAAACCACCGAACCTGCGACGCGTGAGGCTGGCATCATGGTTGAGAGCGTCGGAGAACTCGTGGAGAAACTCAAGAACGAGGCGGGGGTAATCTGATGGCGGTTCTTCTACTTGCGGAACACGACAACAAGATTCTAAACGACGCGACCGCCAAGGCGATGTCGGCGGCAGTCCAACTTGGATCCGACGTCCACGTGCTTGTCGCCGGTGCTGAGTGTGGCGCGGTTGCCGAGGCCGCCGCCAAGCTCGATGGCGCCTCCAAGGTCTTGCATGCAGACGCCGCGCACTTCGCCCATCCGCTGGCGGAAGAGCTGGCCGCGCTCATCGTCCCGCTGATGGCGGATTACGACGCGCTCATCGCGCCGGCAACGGCTAACGGCAAGAACGTATTGCCACGCGTTGCCGCGCTGCTTGACGTCATGCAGGTCTCCGACATCACTTCAGTTGTCGCCCCAGATACATTCGAGCGGCCGATCTACGCGGGCAACGCTGTACAGACCGTCAAGTGCTCCGAACCCAAAAAGGTGATCACCGCGCGCACCGCCGCCTTCAAGGCGGTTGATGCGACGGGCTCTGCCGCGGTGGAAACAATCGAAGCCTCGGCGCCCGCCACGATATCGGCATTCGAAAACGCCGAGCTGACCGAATCCGATCGCCCTGAATTGGCCTCCGCCAAGATTATTATCTCCGGCGGTCGTGGTGTTGGGTCGGGCGATAACTTCAAAAAGCTCATTGAGCCCGTCGCCGACGTATTGGGCGCTGCGATCGGCGCCAGCCGCGCTGCCGTCGACGCCGGCTATGTGCCCAACGACATGCAGGTTGGTCAGACGGGTAAGGTCGTTGCCCCGGATCTCTATATCGCCGTCGGCATATCCGGTGCCATCCAGCACTTGGCGGGTATGAAGGATTCCAAGATCATCGTCGCCATCAACAAGGACTCGGAGGCGGCGATTTTCCAGATTGCTGATTACGGCCTGGTGGCCGATTTGTTCGAGGCCATGCCGGCGCTTGAGACTGAATTGAGAAACTTGAAGACTTAGCCACGATGGACAATCGCGAGCCTCATCAAGGGAGCCTGCCTGAATGGATATCCCCGTAATGCCCGAACAAAACACGGGGCCCGACGCGGGTAGCGCCAATGCGGCCTCAATTCGTTCAATCGGGATCATTGGCGCCGGACAGATGGGCAACGGCATTGCCCATGTCGCTTCGCTCGCCTCGTACGATGTTCTCGTCAACGACTTGTCACCTGAAGCCTTCGAGAAGGCCATGCAGACGATCTCGCGCAACATGGACCGTCAGATCGCCAAGGGCATAATCAGCGAAGACGACAAGAGCGGGGCGCTTGAGCGCATTTCGTTCGCCGAGAACTTTGCCGATCTGAGCGATTGCGACATGGTAATCGAGGCGGCCATCGAAGACGAAACCGTCAAGCGCAACATCTTCGCTGCGCTATGCAAGGAGATTAAACCCGAAGCCATCATCGCCACCAATACGTCGTCGATTTCCGTCACGCGTCTGGCATCAATCACAGACCGCCCGGATCGATTCATCGGCATGCACTTCATGAATCCGGTGCCGTTGATGGAACTCGTCGAGCTGATCCGCGGCATCGCCACCGAAGACGATACTTTCGAAACGAGCCGCGCATTCGTTCATTCGTTGGGTAAGACCACGGCTGTATCGGAGGACTTTCCCGCCTTCATTGTCAATCGTATCTTGCTGCCGATGATCAATGAGGCGGTCTACACGCTCTATGAAGGCGTGGGCACCGTGGAGTCGATCGACAAGGCAATGAAGCTTGGCGCCCACCATCCGATGGGGCCGCTCGAACTCGCGGACTTTATCGGCCTCGATACCTGCCTGTCGGTCATGCAGGTGCTCTATGAAGGTCTCGCGGATTCCAAGTATCGACCATGCCCGCTTCTTGTGAAGTACGTCGAGGCCGGGTGGCTTGGCCGCAAGACACAGCGTGGATTTTACGACTACCGAGGCGAGGTTCCGGTTCCGACCCGATAACCGGTTACGGAACTCGAGCAGATGAACGGGCGGCATCTGCCGCCCCTTTTCATTTTAGGAATAGAACATGGCTGATTTATCCAGGGTAGCGGTTGTCACGGGAGCCGGATCGGGGATCGGACGGGCCGTGGCGCTGGCGTTGCAAGGCGACGGCTACAACGTTGTTCTCGCCGGCCGGCATCGCTCGAAATTGGAAGAAACGATTGCCCAAGCCAAGGCTGGCGCAGGTGAGATGCGCGTAGTCCCGACCGATGTTTCCGACCCCCTGGCGGTGAAAGCGCTGTTTCACGCGGCCGACCAGGCCTATGGCCGCGTTGACGTCCTCTTCAACAATGCAGGCATCAGTGCGCCGCCAAAGCCGATGGAGGAAGTGACGCTCGATGAGTGGCGCAAGGTCGTCAACGTCAATCTGACCGGCGTTTTCTTGTGTTGTCAGGAGGCCATCCGGCTGATGAAGGCGCAAGGCCCTCAGGGCGGCCGCATCATTAACAACGGTTCGATCTCAGCGCACTCGCCCCGCCCGATGTCGGCGCCGTACACATCAACAAAGCACGCCATTACTGGGCTCACGAAGTCGATCGCCCTCGACGGCAGGGCTCACAACATCGCCTGCTCGCAGATTGATGTCGGCAACGCTGCGACCGAAATGACCAAGAGCTTCGCCAAGGGGATCCTGCAACCCGACGGCGAGATAAGGCCCGAACCGCGTATGGACGTATCCCATGTCGCCGGCGCGGTTCTATACATGGCCAACCTGCCGCTTGAGTCAAACGTGCTTAACTTGACGATCAAGGCAACCACCATGCCCTTTGAGGGCCGCGGCTAGATTGTCTCGAAACGCACCTCGCCTAGTATGGTTACTTTGACAGTTTCGCCGATGCCCGCGAAGACACCGTCAAGCGCGACAGGCAATTCTCGACGACTTCCGAACCGCTTCGGCATTCGACGACGTCGTTGACAAGGAATGACCCAATCTCGTCGCACTTCACGTTGCCAAGCTCGAAAAGCTTTACGATCCGCTTCTGCTTTCGAAGTGGCGCAAGGTCGACGAAGAAGCGTTGATCAACGATGTCATCGGTGCGGAACAAGACGAGATCGAGCTTCAACGTTTCGAATTTCGTCTCGGTTTCGTTGTTGACGACCACGTAGATACGGCAACCGGTATCGATCGTCTCAAGCTTATTCAGCTCCACCGTTATTGGCGTGCTATCCTCGGACTGGGCGCTTGCCGCCGTCACCAATCCTAGCGCAAAGGCTGCTGCGAGCGCTGCGGCAGCGACAATGCGAATTTGCGCGATCATCCTGAAATAACCCTCCCGGTTCGACTTCTTCACTCCAACTTCCTCCCGTCAGCTATTTGCTCAACGCATCCAGACCAGGCTCATTTCGGTTGAAGCCATGTCCGCTCCCCCCCGTTGCGATACCCCGGAGCGCCCTGCTTCTGCAACATCCCTGTTTCAACACCCTTTAGAGAAAACAGCCTGACGGTACGATTTCGCCCCAGGCACTTCTCCTCCAAAAAACGGGAAAAATAGGAAGTGGCACACCCCTGCCAGACCCGATAGCTTTAGAATATGTGGACCGTATGATCTAAATGCTTCCTCATTTACTTATCGATTACCTCCAACGCGCGGCACATTTGCGCGTTAGTTTGACCTCGCCTAGAACAGCCCACCGCGTACAAGGTGGCAGGAGTGGAACGTGGCAGAACCAAATTCGCTCGTGGTTGCGCAGGTTACGGAACCGGGAGGGACCGTAGATGCACCCGCAGAACCCACGGCGGTGGTGGAACAAACTGCCCAATTGGCGGAGCCTGAGCCGGCAACGCCCCTGAGCGCGGAACCCGCACCGGCCGAGCCTGCCGCGCCGGAATCCACGGCCTTGGAACCGGCAGTCACGGAACCTGCGACTGAGAACGGCGCGGGCACCACCGATGGCGCCACTCTTGATGTCGTCGCCGTTGATTCATCCCCAACCATCGACATCTTCGGATACAACCTTCAGCCGGGCATTGAGCTGGTTGAAAAGGGCGGGCCGGTCGTCATGATCCTGCTCGCCATGTCGGTCATTGCCGTAACGGTGACACTAGTGAAGCTGATCCAGTTCACTTGGTTCCGTGTCGGATCAACCTCCGCCTCCGAACGCGCCATCAACGCTTGGATTGGTGGGCGGCATCAGGATGCCTACGCGATCGCCAGTGCGTCGAGCGCACCTTCCGCGAACGTGCTCGCGCACGGCATGCGCGGGCTGCTGACCGGCGTCGACGAACCGACAGTGCGCGAAGACGCCGAGCGCGTTGCCCTTGAGCAGCTCTCTGGCTTGCGCTCCTACATGCGTGTCCTCGACGCAACCGTGCAGATTGCTCCGCTCCTTGGTCTGTTCGGCACGGTTCTAGGTATGATTTCTGCGTTCCAGGCCTTGCAGAACGCAGGCTCCGAGGCCGATCCAACCGTTCTCGCGGGAGGTATCTGGGTAGCCTTGTTAACGACCGCTGTCGGCCTTGCGGTGGCGATCCCGATGGCCTTTGTGAGCAGTTGGTTTGAGGGCCGGATCGAACGCGAGAAAGAGAATATCGAAGGAGCCCTGACAAGCCTGTTTACCAAGCGGGCGACCGAAGTTTTGCGGCCGGTTGCGGCCAATGACGAGCCCGGCATGAGGTTTGCCGATGCGGCTGAGTGAATGGCAGAGGCGTAAATCTTCGATCGGACTGACGCCGCTAATTGACGTTGTGTTTTTGCTGCTGATCTTCTTCATGCTGGCGTCGACGTTTTTGAAATTCTCTGCGGTTTCGATCTCGGGGGCCAGAAGTGGTGGTGCATCGGCAAATCTGAGCGAGATTGCTTTGATCCAGATCCGCGGCACTACGGATATCCGCATCAATGGCAAGACTGTTGGTTTGCGCGGAGTGCTGCCGCAGATAGATGAGCTTATTGGCAAAGGCGTCACGCGAGCCGTGATCCAACCCGCGAATAGCGCAACCGTGCAGGACTTGGTCAAAGTGCTCGAAGTTGCGAAGGCTTCGGAACTGAAAAGCGTTGTTGTAGTTCAATAAGCCGTTTGAACGACAACGAACAGCCAAACAGGAGATAACTGCAAGACATGCGTCTGCGGGCAACCCGAAAGCGAAAAGAGCCGGCGGAAAATATGATTCCGCTGATCAACATCGTCTTTCTCATCCTTATCTTCTTTCTGGTCGCCAGCACCGTGCGCCCCTTCAGCGACCGCGAAGTCCGGCTTGCCGACACCTCTGAATCCAAGGGTTCGGGCGCCGGGACCCGCATGGCCGTACTGCGCCGCGACGGGACAAAGTATCTCGGTGGTGAACTTGTCTCCGACGACGAGCTGCGCCGGCAGTTCAAGATTTGGGCAGCCGAATCAGAACGCGGTGTCACGCTGGTCGCCGACCGCAACATGCCAGCATCCCAGCTAGTCGCCGTTGTCACGCTTGCCAACGCCGCCGGCGTCAAGAACGTGAAACTGCTCACACGAAAGGCGCGTTAGCCGATCATGCGACTAAGTCTGGGACATTGGTTGCTCGCCGGCCTTCTGGCAGTCGCATTCCATGCTGCCATCTTGATCGGGTGGCGCGCGCCTGTTTCCAGCATGACCGCGACGCCGCGCGGACCCAAGGTTGAAATGGCGACCTCGTTGGCCGGAATCATGGGCCAGCCTGTCGAAATGCGCGAAATCAAAGCCCCGCAGGAGCTGGACAAGGCCAAGCCTCCCGAGGAGATGCACGAGGTCGAACCCGACAGGCCCGACACTGTAACCGATCAAAAGCCCTTTGAAGTTGCCGCCACCGCACCGGTTGTGATCCCGCGCGAGGTTCAGGCCGCCGAGCCACTGCCAATGGTCACGCCGACCGAAGTGACGGTATTAGAGGCGGTCCCGCCGACCCTGAAACAGGTCCAGCCCAAGGATATCAAGAAGACAAAACCAAATGAACTGAAGTCAAAGCCTCCCCCCAAGGAGATCAGGAGGAAAAAGCCAAAAGAACTTAAGTCAAAGCCTCCCCCCAAGGAGATCAGGAGGAAAAAGCCAAAAGAACTTAAGTCAAAGCCTCCTCCCAAGGAGATCAGGAAGACAAAGCCAAAAGAACTTAAGTCAAAGCCTCCCCCCAAGGAGATCAAGCCGAAGAAACGGGCTAAGAAGAAGCCTGTAAGAAACCTACGCGCCCAGCGGGCCACCAGACTCGGCACTGCCAAACGCGGTAAAGGCGGACGCGCTAAGAAGGTCAGACGAGCGTCATCATCTTCAGTTCGCGCTTACGGCCGGCGCGTACGGGGCCGCATCCTGCAGCGCGCGCGCGGTGGCGGCGGTTCCGGCACGGCAGTCGTAAGCTTTGAAGTCTCTCGCTCTGGCGGGCTTCGTTACGCACGGATCGCCCGCTCAAGCGGGAAAAAATACTTGGATCGGCGTGCGCTGGCGGCGGTGCGTGGTTCGTATCCAAAGCCGCCGAAGGGAGCCGCCAGCAGTCAGCTCCGCTTTACGATTGCGATTTCGTTCCGATAACCGGCCCAGAAAAAGCAAAGGCGCGATGGCCTGCTCGGTTGGCTCATTAGCCCCGTGAGCACGCCATCACGCCTGCACGCCGGATACGCATAACCAGTTTCACGGCGACCTTTGAGAGTAAAACGGAAAAGTGTTGCAGGTTTGCAAATGGCCGTTCCGAATTAATCTCCAACTTGTGGCAAGTTGTCACCGCGTGCGAGAGCGTGCAAGATAAGTCACAGAAAAAGAACAAAATTCAATGGGCTGGCGCGATCAGCGTGCCTTCGATCCAGCGCTGAAGAAAAAGCTTGAGCCACCGGTCGACCTCCGGTCCGAATAAGCGATGCTCTTCGACGATGTCGAGACGGGTCCGCGCTCCCGGGCGCTCGTAGTGCTCCGAAGCGGCAAACGACCAACGCGTGATCATTTCGAAAGTCACTTCCGGGTGGAATTGCAGCCCAACCGCGTTTTCGCCATACGCGAAGGCCTGGTTGGGAAAATCCTCATTGCCGGTGACCAGAAGGCGGGCGTCGCCAGGAACTTCAAACCCCTCGCAATGGTATTGGAATACCTGGTGCGGCCATTCGATCTGTGGGTCCACACCTACGCCGACCGTCTCGCCCAGCGGGTAGTAGCCAACTTCAACCGTGCCAGCTGTGTTGGGTCCAACCCGGGCACCCAGAAATCGTGCCAGGATTTGCGCCCCAAGGCAGATCCCAAGCAACGGTTTTGCTTCGCTGAGCGGAACACGCATCCATTCGATTTCCCGGCGGATCGCCTCGCAGTCGTCATTGACGCTCATCGGTCCGCCGAATACAATTGCTCCGGAATACTCGCAAAGGCTGTCGGGCAAAGGGTCGCCGAAGCGCGGCCGCCTCACGTCGATTGGAATGCCGTTGGCCTCAAGCCAGCGCCCGACCCGGCCCGAGCAGGACCGCTGCTGATGCAGGACCACCAGCACGGGAGGCTTCTCCGGTTTGTCGCTGAAGCTTTGCATTCCTTCCGTTGACGATTAGGGGTCGCGGTTCGGCGTCGGCTTGGTGATCTTTTGGCCAGGCCAGAGAAGACCGCCGACAATGGGCACAAGAATATTATAAGGAATGATTCCTGCGAAGCGGCTAACCAGCCAATTCAACACCCCTGGCACGATGAGTCGATGCCCCAGCCGGTATCCGCGATAGACGCTCGCTGCGACTTGGTCGGCGGTCAACGAGGGCATGACATAGCGGTAGAGCGCATTGTTGGCGCCCATCTCAGCGTGAAACGAGGTCTCGACGGGGCCGGGCAGCACACACGACACACGAACGCCGCGCCCGTCGGCCTCGCAAGCGACGGCCCGCGTCAACGATACGACGTAGGCCTTGCTGGCATAATAGGCTGCTTGATAAGGCCCCGGCATCAGGCCTCCAAGCGATGCCATGTTGATAATGCCGCCACGCCCGCGTGCCATCATCGAGCAAAGCGCGTGACGGGTCAGGTGGGTCAGTGCCGCGACGTTGAGCTCTATGAGGGCATCGAGCTCTTTGGAATCTTGATCTGCGAAGTTGCCTGAAAGGCCGAGGCCGGCATTGTTTATGAGCACATCGAGATAGCAGCTGTGAGCCGCCAGTGCCTCGTCGATCTGGCGGCCCGCGTCGGTACGGGTTATATCAAGGCCCAGAACCAGCGGGGCGGTTCCTGCGCTGTCGCGGATCGCAGCAGCCGCCGAATGCAGCGCGGCTTCCTCGCGCCCAATCAGCATGACCCGCCGGCCGCCTTCCACGAAGCGCTTCCCCAAAGCCAATCCGATGCCGCGCGTTCCGCCCGTAATGGCGACCGCGGGCGTAAGTCCGGCCACGGCGGCGATTGCAACAGGTTCAGGCCGCGCCCGGCGACTGATCCATAAATCAGAGATTGAAGAGAAGATCATTTGAGTGCGGGTGTCTTGGGCGAGGGGAATCTCCATCGTCCATCATATCCGCTTCGGCGGTCGTCGTCAGATTGCGGCGACGGGACCCTGCGGTGAGCGAGATGCGCTTGAAGGCCTTATGCCGGACCAGCCCGTCCGGCGGATCGGACGAACTGAAGCCTCACGGTGCCGGGCCTGCCACAAGTCATGCTGCATCTGCAGGCCGAGCCAGAAGTGCGCGCCTTGGCCGAACGCCTCGCCGAGGCGCATCGCTAGATCAAGGTTTATATCGCGCCGCTCCCGCACAACCTCGTTCAGCAAACGAGTTGAAATCCGAAGGTGTTTGGCCAGTTGCCCACGGGTCAGTGAGTAGTGAGGGAGAAGATCTTCCCTTAATACTTCGCCGGGATGCGGAGGCGAAGTCTCCCGTCCAAACAAGTCCTTCGTGGTCATTTTTGCCGATCCGTCAGTATCATTGAGCCCGCCCGCCGAGTATTTCGGTGGCGCCACGCCCTGTAGGTATTTCGCGATTTCGCAGTGTTGAAGCTGGTATAGTAAGGTTAACAGAAGGTTAATAATGACCGTTTTACGACAAGATGATAGTCATTTTCGACAGTATTTTTGAAGATTCTTGTTATTGTGTCGCGATTCGGAAGTCAAGCACAAGAATAAGTCTCCATGGACGTGTCTGGACGGGAGGCTACTGCACGCGCTTATTGAGTCGATACAACTTGAGCCGAAAGGGCTCTCCCACGGAGCGGCTCAAGGCTTGGCTCGCGAATTGCTCGCACGAGAATTGCAACAAAGAAAAAGTGCAAAAGGAACAGTGGCGGATGTTCCCTGTGGAGCAGATGTTCCGCGCCTTTACTGACAAATCGGGGTTAACGGCCGTTAACCCAGGAGATGCAGATGCTGCTCGATTTTCTTGAACTGATTAGCCACCCTGAACACTACCGGACGACTTGGCGCGATGGCGACTTCATCGTTGAACACGCCCCGGAAGCTCAAAACGTTGCAGCCGGCAGCGATCAGCAGCTTGATGGAGCGGAAGTAGCAGGCCTAGCAGACATGGATTTGGCGGCCCAGCCGGCCGAGTGAATATCCGGCCGAGCGGCAAGCTGGTCAGCTGCGCATTCGACTACGGGTGCGCCTGCAGATTTCCACGATCACATGATGATACAAAGTGTCCGAATCTGCTCGATATTGCCTCTCTTGGCGAATCGCGCGAAACATTAAGCTGCATAGGTCGATCGCTCGGTGACTTGCCAAGCATGCAAAGGCCCCCACGGTTTCCGCCGTGAGGGCCTTTCGCATCTCGAGTCCGGTGCAGGGTTTAATAGTTCGGGACGTCTGACCGCCCAACCTGTCAATGTGCTACCATTTTGCTTGGTCTCTTGAGCTTGGGACGAACCCCCACAGCGCCAGTCAACCAGAACCGGCTAATGCGTTCCTCGGCCGACACCGGACGCCGCCACTGATCGATGATAGCGAGCACCACCATAGCCGCAAAGAAGAACAGGCTTCCCCGCCAGCTGATGGTCTCGTAGCCGGCGCCGAACATCTTTGTTTGGAGCCCTATGCTCCCCAACAGGCATGCGCCTGCGGCGGCGGACACGAGCCTCGAAGGCATACTGATCGCTTAGAAGAGGTCGCCGAGTACGCGCGCTTGCCAACCCTCTTTGCCGAGCGTCTCGGCGAGAGTCACGATGCCCAATGCGAAGATCGTACCGATCACGAAGATTAACTCCCACTCCCAGGTGCGCTGGTTGGCGAGGTGCCCCACCGGCGTTCCGAATTCCGAGAACATCAGCGTCCCGAAAAAGGCGGTTGTTGCGAGCAATGTCAGCCGCCGGATCAGAAGCGTAAACAGAAAGAAGGCACACGTGAACTCTAACGTCACCTGCATTGGCATGATTACGGCGGCATTATCGGCCGCGAACCGAAGGAAGGCCGCCCACCACGAGGGCTCAGCTGTTGTCTCGGCGTAAAGACGGATCAGCCGCTCTTAGCCCTCGACGGTGAACCAGTTGACCTGAATGTCCGCAAAGGCCTGGATACACACCATGGCGCCGACCACGATGATCATAAGGTCGACCCATGGGAACGACACCAGACGGAACATCAGGCCTTTGGGTGTTGGAGGGTATTGCTGCCGATACCGTTCGATTAGACCGGAGGCGGCCAGGAGCGCGAAGATGGCGCACGTGCAGCGCCCAACAAGGTTGCCCATTGACCCCAGAGATCGCCGACAGCTTTGGCCAAATGCCAAGTTATTGAATTTATTGGTGCCGCTTGCGTGACTTGAACACGCGACCCCATCATTACGAATGATGTGCTCTACCAACTGAGCTAAAGCGGCCTGATTTCGACGCGCGAGAACCGCGCGCGCCGACGTTGTTTACCTCAGAACGTGGTCCGTTCAAAGAGCCTTTCTATGGCACCAATGCGCGCAGGCTCGACGCTACGAATGCATGCGGAAAGGCTTTTCCGGTTTCGGATCGTCGCTTTGCGCCTCGGCCTCGGTACCTGGATCATCAGGTGCCCTGGGTGAGACGAAAATGCGGGCGTCACCAGAGCGGCCGGACTTCTCAGCCTTGCCTTTCAGTTCTTCCTTCGCCGTGCCTGCTTTGGGCTGCTTCCCGCTTAGGGACACCGTCGGCTTGGCAATTGCAGCGCTGACGGTCTTGGAAGCGCTGTCTCCATTGCCCCCTGCGACGCTCCCTTTTGCCAAACCCGCAGTGCCGGCGGTTGCACCGCCGTTTTCCGGCCTGGCCTCCGTCTTCGGCTTGGCTTCCGCCATCTTTGCGGCAACATCCACTTCCGGTTTTGCTGGCGCAACTTTGGCGGCTGCCGGTTTCGATGCGGCAGGCTGATCCGTTTTGCCCGCTGCTGCGGGTCTTTCAGGTAAACCTGGCTTGGCGGCTGCAGGTTCCGTTTTGGTTGCAGCCGCAGCCGGCTTGGCTGCGGGCTTCGACTCGGACGCCGCCTTTTGGTCCTTTGTCGTCGGAGCCGCCTCTTGAGGCTTGGCCTTGGCGGGCTCGCTGACTGCGACGACAGTGGCATCCGCGACAGGCGCGGCAGGTTTTTCCACTTGTGGCGCTTGTGCCGTTGCCGCTGTAGGCGCTTTCGCGTCGGGCTTCGCCGCTGCAGCGGCCTTGTCCGATGGGTCCTTTTGCTCTTCAGCAATCGCCGGCGTCACGTCCTTGGCTTCCACCGCGACATCGACCGGGGCTCCGAGTGCCACCAGTTCTTCGAGTTTCCGCGCGACAATCTCGTCTGCGGTTTTTTCCATGCTTTCGACTGGCACGCGCCACTGGAAGGCATCGAGTGCACCAGTCACCGGTGACACCGCTGACCATTGCTCGGAAACAATTCCGTCGGCCGTCCAAGCAGGGTCGCGCGGCGCGTTAACGGCGCGCGCCAGCCATTCGCGGACACCGCCCTTGTCGCCATGCTCCTCGCCTTCGATACGCGCCATAAGCGTGCAGACTCGCTGCGTCAGGCGGTTCTCTAGGAGCGGCTCGAGGGCCTGCCGCGCAGTTTGGTAATCCTTGGCTTCGATTGCCGTATTGGCGACGGCGATTGCGCTCTCCAGGGAATGCGGATTAAGCGACGTCAGTTTCTTGACCCGGTCGAGCCGGTCGCGTGGGCTGTCACCAAGCCGCGCGTAGGCATAAGCCGTTGCAAGATCCGGATGCGGCGACTTCTGCCAGGTCTTCTGCAGGATTTTCGTCGCCTTCGGAGTGCTTCCGCGCGACGCCAGCATGCGTCCGGCGATTGCCGCCGCCGGAACCAGACTTGGCGCCAGCTTGTGCGCGTCAAGCGACAGGTTGAGCGCGCGCTCGGGATCTTTGTCCTCAAGGTCCTGGGCCAAAGCGGTGAGCAGTACGGCCCGGCGGCGTTCGGCACTTGCCTTCTCAACGTGATTGTACTTGCGCGCTGTCGTCAGGGTTTTCAGGGCGCCCGGCCAATCGTGGCTCTTGCACTGCAAGTCAAACAGCGCATCGACCGGCCAACTCAAGTGCGGATTAAGAGTCAGGGCCCGATCAGCGAACTGCTTGGCCGCTTCCAGCTCGCCTTCGCGCTCCGCCTCAAGGAACAGCCCGCGCAGTCCGAGCTGCTCGGTGTCCGTTGCCGCCAGCATCGATTCATATATCCGGCGTGCCGTCGCCTTGTCACCCGACAGTTGCGCCGCCTGCGCCCGCAACAGGTGCGTGAGCGGCTCGTTCGGCATCGACTTGCGGGCCTGCATGGCATACTTCGTTGCCGTAGCCCGATCCCCTGCGCCAATCGCGATCATGCCTGTCGACAACGCATCAAGCCCCCGCTTCTGGCGGCGCTTGTTAAAGTAGTTGCCGATGGCGGCGGGGCTTTCCCAGATGTGCCGAAGGATCGACCAGGCGACGAGCGCCAGTCCGGTCAGAAACGCAAAGGCCACAACCGCATGGAACACGCTGATTTCGGCCTGATAGCCTTCCCAGTTGACGACGATGAGACCGGGGCGGTCCGCCAGCCACGCAAGGCCGCTGGCGAGTGCGATGATAAAGGCCAGGAACAGAATGAGTCGTAGCATGATGATAAATCCAAAGCCTTTAGTTTGTGCCTGACAGGGACGCTTTCAGCTGATCTTCGATCGCAGCCAGTGCAACGTCGACGGCGTATCGGTCCTCGACCTTCTGAAGCCAGCCTTGCGCGGCCTTGCGCCCGCCATCCGGCAGGTCTTTTGTGAGGCTTACGACCTTCGAAAGACGCCCTGCTGCGAGTGCCGATTCGATCCGCGATACGGTCGCTTCAGCGCTCGTATCACTGGCTTCATGGCTGACTTTGCGTACCTTCACCACGGATTTGGCATTGGCCAGCAACTGGTCGAACACTGAACCGCTGGCGGGGGCCGCTGAAGCTTCAATGATCTGATGCGCGACCGGACGGAACAACGCCTGCAGCTTGCTGACCGGCGCAACACCCGCCTCACCAAACCTCTCTAAGGTCGTGACATCGATGAGGCCACCGGCCGTCGCCTTCACCTGTGCGAGCTCCGGTGCGAAGCTGTCACCCCGCTCGATCGCCCGTTCAAGGTTGGCGAGTTCCAACGACAACACGATTCGCTTGGCGTTCTGTTTGCGGTCTGACTCCGCCGAGACGACGTTGGCCACCCGGCTCTGCAGCGAAGCCACTTGGTCGGCAACCGGCTTGACTGCCGAACTTACATCCGACGGGCTCGCCAGTTTGGCGATCTTGGCGCTGACGTCGCCTGCCAATCCATCAAGCTTGCTTGAGATTTTGCCAGTTTCTTCCTGCACCACACGCAGCGTGTCGCCCAACCGCGTCGTGTCTGCTTTGAGCGTCTGCATCTGCTGTCCGAGCCGCGCGGTGTCATTGGTGACGCCGGCGAGCTGACGGTCCATTCGCTGCGTGCCAGAACGAGCCGCCTCAGTCGCTTCAGCAATCGACGACAAACGCGATTCGACATTCTGGCTGACGCCGGAACGCACCGCCGCGATCTGGGTTTTCAGCGTCTCCTCTAGATCTGCCATACGACCTGTAAGCGCGGCCAAGCGGGGAACAATCCCGCTATTCTCGTTGCTTTCGGCGAAGGCGGTCATCGTCGATAGTTGTTGTTCCAGTTTTGCCAAGCGTTCTTCTGGAATGGCGCCGGCCTCTGGCTTTTCGTTGACCGCCTTGGCGAGTTCGGCGGTGCTCTGTCCGAGTTTCTCCTGCGACTGCTGCAGGGTGCCGATCGCATCCTTGAGTGTTTTTAGCTCGCCGAGCGAAGCTTCCGCTGCAGTGATTTTTTTGGTGATTTCCTCGGTATCTATTTTCGCCTGGGCGGCTTGGTCTTTTTCCAGCGCGGCAAGGCGGTTCTCAAGCTTGTTGAAACCATCTTCGGCTTTCTGTGCCGCTTCGGAGAGGCCCAATCTCGACTTCAACTCGGCAAATTGCGGTTGTAGTGCGTCGGCGCCAAGCAGGGCCAGGAAGCCGCCGATGATGCCAGCGAGCGCATGCGAGAAGAAGGAGCCGATGCCTGAGCCCGAGCGTGCAGGCGGCGGTGTCGCTGCTCTGCTCGCGGAAGCGGCTTCTTTCGGCTTCGCGTCCGGTGCCTTGTTCTTGGCCTCCGACGCCATGTTCTTCGCCGCCGCTTTCACGTCAGGTTGCTTGCCGCTGGCGGTGGGTTTGCCATCACCTGGTTTTCCGCCGAAGGCCGGACCTCCTGGAGCCTTGGCGCCGGTGGCCGAACCACTTGATGTGCCCGCGGTTGCCGGCGCCTTGGCTTTGTCGGCCTCCGCTTTACCGGGTGAGGGCTTGGTGCTTCCCGTACCGGCCGCAGCCTTCACCTCGGTTGCTTTGAGGTCCAGCGTCGCGTGGGGCTTCTTGCCGCCGACGTTATCGCTAGCAGGGGTCTTGTTTTTGTCTTGGGGGGATTTTTTATCAGTCATTAATCGGGGAACCTCCGACGCAACGACGCCACATGCACATGGCTAAGCCAAGCGGACAATCGCCAGACCAGTGAGAAGATCGAGAACCTCGCCGATATACGTGCACGATGAGTGGCGTTCTCGTTCGGTTTCGCACTGACTGCGATTGCATTATTTCGCCTACACCCAGAGTGAGCAGTCCTCGAGTACATCAGAATTCAGGTTCTGGACACAGGCGCAAGCTGTAAAATTTCGAGCGCAATCTACCCGGCAAAGGGGCTTATGACCTGGATTGTTCGGCCATCCGGTTAACGAGTGCAAGCACTTCTTCCAAATTGGGTCTTTCCGCGACGCGTATGGCCTTCAGTTTGTACGGTTTTAAGGCGTCCGCGGTGGCCTTCGAGATGCAAACACAGGCGACGTCCGCTGCCTCCGCTTCGAGCCCGTGCGAACTGATAAGGCGCACATAAGTCCGTGAAGCCTCTGGAGACATCAATAGTACGGCGTCCAGATGACGGGACCGCAGCGCATCTTCTGTCATCGGAGTAAGCTGTTCTGCGCTCTGAGCTTGGTAGCACCTTTCGGTCTGCACTTGGAAACCTCGGTCTTTCAGCGCGCTCTCAAGATCAAATGCCAGTTTGTAGCCGGCGAAATGCACGAGCTTTCCGCCGGCGGGATCGGAATGGCTGACGATAAGCTCAGGCAGTTCAGCCGCCGTCCCGGGACCTTCCATGACGCCGTGAAACCCGAGGTCATGGGCGTCTTGCGCGCTGCGCGGGCCCACGGCGAACACCGGCAGGTTGATAAGCCCCTGCAACACGGGGCTCCTCGCCAGCGAGCGCACGGCATTGCGGCTGGTCACGATGATCGCCTGTACATGCCCCGGACCTAAGTCCTCGACTGGTTCGAAACTGATGGTCATCAGCGGTGACACGACCGCCTCAAGCCCTGCAGCTTCCAACGCCGCCTTTGTCATTGAAGCATCCGGCTCGGGCCGGGTGACGAGAACGCGCATCGGGATTTGCCTGTCTGGTCGTTTACCGCTGTGAGGTTAGGGCAATCAGGTCGCGTCCTTCAAGCTTTGCAGAAATTCCGGCCCGGCCTTATTGATGAGGTCCTGGGCAAGCTCTTCGCCAATCCGGATCGCGCTCGCCGCTGATCCCGATCGCTCCCCGTCATAACGCTGGGTCCCGTCGGGCGACAGCATTTCACCGCGCATTACAAGGCTACCGTCGCGAAGTTCAGCAAGGCCGCCAATAGGTGTTCGGCAGGAACCCTCGAGTTCGCGCAGAAACGCCCGCTCTGCGGTGACGCACAGCGTGGTCGCCTCATCGTTGAGCGGCACCAGGAGATCTTTTACCGCCGCGTGATCTTCCCGGATCTCTATACCGACGGCACCCTGTGCGACGGCTGGCAGCATCTCGCCGGTTTCAACAGCCGATGTTACACGATCAGCCATGCCCAGCCGGTTGAGCCCGGCGCAAGCCAGAAACGTCGCATCAGCAACACCGTCTTCCAGCTTATTCAGGCGCGTTTGGACATTGCCGCGAAAACCGACAACGTCGAGGTCTGGGCGCATGAATCGGACCTGCGCCGCGCGCCTCAGGCTGGAGGTCCCGACCCTGGCACCCGCCGGCATGTCCCGAAGCGATCCGTACTGCAGGCTGATGAAAGCATCACGCACATCTTCGCGCGGCAGCATAACCGCAAGCCCAAGCCCCGGCGGCAGTTCCGTGGCGACATCTTTCATTGAATGAACGGCAAGGTCGATCTGCTCGGCCAGCAGCGCTTCCTCGATTTCCTTGGTGAATAGCCCCTTGCCACCGGCTTCCGACAATGGCCGGTCCTGGATCCGGTCGCCGGATGTCTTGATGACGAAGATCTCGAAATCGGTCTCGGCGCGGCCATGGACCTTCATGAGTAAGCGGCGCACCTCATGCGCTTGCGCCAGCGCCAGCGGCGATCCGCGGGTACCAATCCTGAAAGCCGTCTCTTGCACGCTGTGGTCCTCGGGTGTAGGGCGGTAGGAAGCTAGCGCTTGCCCGCGCAATACTGGCAGAAGTGCGAAGCGCCGCTCACGGCATGTGTTCGTCGGCCGCCATTAATGACGCTGACGCAGTGCGAAGGCAAATGCTGTCGCGCATCGTCCGGTTTTCTTGAAAGAGGTGGACAAACCAGTGCCTCCGGCTGAAGGCGATGGCCAGACCCTGATCCTGGGGATTGAGACGAGCTGCGACGAAACCGCCGCCGCCGTCGTCGCCCGCCATCGCGATGGCGGCGCCGGCCTCTTGTCATCGGTTGTCAGGGCCCAATGGGAACATCACCGTGAATTCGGCGGTGTCGTCCCGGAAATCGCCGCCCGCGCCCATGCCGAATGTCTCGATGACATTATCAAAATGGCCCTTGAGGAAGCCGGCGTCGGTTTGACCGACGTGGACGGCATCGCCGCCGCCGCCGGCCCCGGCCTGATCGGCGGACTGATTGTTGGCCTCGTCTCTGCCAAGGCGATCGCGCTGGCTCGGGGCAAGCCGCTCATCGCTGTCAATCACCTCGAAGCCCACGCCCTCACCGTCGGATTGACTGATGGTCTCCCGCCACCCTATCTCATGCTGCTTGTCTCAGGTGGTCACACCCAGTTGTTGCTGGTTAGGGACGTCGGTGACTATACCCGCATCGCTACCACTATTGATGACGCTCTCGGCGAAGCTTTCGACAAAACCGCGAAACTCCTCGGCCTGCCACAGCCAGGCGGTCCCGCCGTCGAGAACAGCGCCACCACCGGCAATCCGAAGCGCTTTGACCTCCCCCGTCCGATGCTGGGGCGCAGCGAACCGCACTTTTCCTTTGCCGGTCTGAAGACAGCTGTCCGACACAGGGCCGGCGAAATCGCGCCGTTATCGGATGCCGATGTCGCCGACCTGTGTGCGGGGTTCCAGGCCGCTGTTCTGGATAGCGTCCTCGACCGTTGCGCGCGGGGCATTGATTTCGCTGAGGAAGCACTGGGTGGCACGCTTGGCCACTTCGTTTCAGCCGGAGGCGTCGCGGCCAATAAGGCTCTGCGCTCGGGCCTGACCTCGCTCGCCGAACGGCGCGGCCTTGCATTCCATGCTCCCCCGCTCGCGCTATGCGGCGACAACGCCGCGATGATTGCCTGGGCCGGCGCCGAACGCCTGGCCCGTGGCCTTGTCGATCCGCTTGACGCACCCGTACGGCCGCGCTGGCCGCTTGACTGCGCCGCCCCCAAGGTTCGCGGCGGTGGCGTCAAGGCGTGACAGCAATTCGCTTACGGGCCGTGTCAGACGTTTCCATCGAGAACGATCGTGCGATAGGGTGCCGGATGCAATAACTGATGGGAACGCAACGTATGAGATTTGACAGCGTCGGCGTGATCGGCGGAGGCGCGTGGGGAACGGCATTGGCCCAGACGATGGCGCTTGCGGGCCGCGATGTTTGCTTGTGGGCATATGAACCCGACACCATCCGCGAGATCAACGAGCACCACCTTAACCGGGTCTTCTTGCCTGGCGTTACCCTCGAGCCACGGATCAAAGCAACGGGCAAGTTGTCAGAAGCAGCCATGGCCGATGTCGTGTTGCTGGTTCCTCCAGCCCAGCACCTGCGCCGGATCGCCGGAGAGCTGCGAGAATACCTGCCCGAGGGCCGTGCCGTTGTAGTTTGTGCAAAGGGTATCGAAAAGACGACCGGCAAACTGATGGGTGAGGTTGTCCATGAAGCCCTGCGGCAGGTCCTGCTCGCCGTTCTGTCCGGCCCAAGCTTCGCCGCCGATGTCGCCCGCGGCCTTCCCGCCGCGGTGACGCTGGCCTGTCGCGATGAAGAAAAGGGCCGTGCGCTGGCCCAGGGCCTTGGCTATCGCAATCTTCGCATCTATTGGTCCTCCGACACCGTTGGCGTCGAGCTCGGCGGCGCTGTCAAGAACGTGCTCGCCATCGCCGCCGGCATCGTTGACGGCAAGGAACTCGGCGCCAGCGCTCACGCGGCGTTGGTCACACGCGGCTTTGCCGAGTTGCGTCGTTTTGGCGAAGCCCTCGGCGCCCGTAGTGAAACCCTGATGGGGCTGTCGGGAATTGGTGATCTCATCCTGACCTGCTCCAGCCCGCAATCGCGCAACATGTCGCTCGGCCGCGCACTTGGACAAGGCCGCAGCATCGGTCAAGTTCTCGGTGAACGCCACGCCGTAACCGAGGGAGTTTTTACCGCCGAGGCCGTCAACCGCATCGCGAAGGAAAAGGGCATCGAGCTGCCGATCTGTTCCGCTGTTCACGCCATCGTCGAGGGCGAGCTTTCCGTCGACGCTGCGATCGAGGCGTTGTTGTCTCGGCCTCAGCGCTCCGAGGGTTGAAGGATAAGAGTGGACGCACATGAGCAAAGCAAAGCCTGCCAAGAAACCGGCAGCAAAGAAAAAGACTGCGTCGAAAAAAACAGTGGCTCCCGCCGCCGCGCCTACATTCACCCGGCCGGCGTTCTGGCTCTTCAAGTCCGAACCCAACGTCTTTTCCTGGGAGGATTTGAAGAACAAGGGAAAGAAAGGCGAGGAATGGGATGGCGTCCGCAACTACCTCGCCCGCAACAACATGCGCGCCATGCTGAAGGGCGAACTCGGCTTCTTCTACCATTCCAACATGGGTCTTGAGATCGTCGGCATCTGCGAGGTGTGCAAGCTCGCCCACCCCGACTCGACAACGGACGACGAGCGCTGGGAGTGCGTTGATGTCCGCGCGGTTTGCGACATGCCCAAGCCAGTGAAGCTCGTCGACGTCAAGGCCAACCCGGCCCTGGAGAAGATGTCTCTGGTAACATCGATGCGGCTTTCAGTGCAGCCGGTGCTCGCTGACGAATGGGTTGAAGTTTGCCGAATGGGCGGGCTTGATCCCAAGAAGATACGTAGTTGAGATCGCAATCAATGGCTGCCGGCTCACAACGCCAAGACCCTGACCGCCAATCTCGCGTATCTTTTCTACGGGCCAATACCAAATTGCTTGTCTCGAAGCTCGTCCCGGAGATCAAACTGCACCTCGCCGAAGAAAGCCTGCCGATCTGGGAGAAGACCGAAGAAGAACTTGGCGAGATGAACGTACCACCACCGTACTGGGCTTTTGCTTGGGCGGGCGGACTGGCTCTGGCGCGCTACGTTCTCGACAACCCGGCGCTCGTCGCAGATAAACGCGTCCTCGATCTGGGCTCCGGCAGCGGCCTCGTCGCCATTGCCGCCAGGCGCGCCGGCGCGGCCGAAGTTCTAGCGGCTGATATCGATCCTTTCGCGAGCGCCGCGGCCCTGACCAACGCAGAGGCCAACGGCGTCCACCTGCGCGTAACCGAAGAGGATATCCTGGACACGACGCCGGGCGATATCGACGTTGTCCTTGTCGGCGACTTGTTTTACGAACGCGATCTCTCAGCGCGCGTCATTTCCTTCATGGAACGTACTGCCACCACAGGCGCGCCCGTGCTCGTCGGCGATCCGCGGCGCAGTTACTTCCCCGCCGAGCGCTTCATCAGCATTGCTAGCTACGACGTCCCGACGACACGCGAACTGGAGGATCGGGAAATCAAGCATGCTGCTGTCTGGCGCTGGAAGACCTGAACCGTCTGGCTATGCGCCGGCGCGTCAGCGCGTGCATCCGGTTGCGTGCTGCTGTCGTATCGTTGCTAAGTCACAAACAGGAAACGGTCAACCATGCCTTTCATGCGCCGAAAACTTCTCCTGCTCTTATTGGCCCTTGCTTGGCCCGCTCATGCCGCCGGTCCAACCGGTTCGCACCGCGTTGAGTCGCTCGTTCTGCTGAAGGAGGGCAACATCCGCGCGTGCGGTGTCCGCGCGAAGGTTTCCAATGACCAAGCCGCACGAACCTTCGAACTCCTCGTCAGGCGCAGCGGTAGTGACACATTGCTCGAGCTGCGTGCGGACTGCGGCGCCAACGCAACCCGGCCGATCCTCCAGACACGCACCAACAGCACCGCCGACCTGCTGACGGGTGAAGCAAGCCGCTCCCGAGGATTCCTCGTGCTCAGCGCCCCCGCAACCAGCGACAAGGTAGCAATGCTCATCCAGGAGTTCATGATCGGCGGCGGCACACTAAGTTGCGCTAAGCCCGCTACCGAGAGCTACACCCTTAGCGGTCCACTGCCCAACCAGACCAGGGCGGGTTATCTCAACTGCGCGGGCGACCTATTCCGGCCCGAGGAGGAGCGCTGAGTCGCACGCCTTGTCAGAGTTCAGCTCCCCCCGGCGCGCCGAACACCGACCATCCTGTCGCCTTGGTGAGCGCATCGAACGCGCGGCTTGCCAGTACCGAACTGCCCTTCTCATTGAGGCCCGGCGACCAGGCTGCGATCGACGCGACCCCCGGCACTATTCCCAAGATCCCGCCGCCGACACCGCTCTTGCCCGGCAGACCCACGCGAAACGCGAATTCGCCCGAGGCGTCATAGTGGCCGCAGGTCATCATCACAGCATTGATCCGACGCACGCAGGCCATCGACACCCGCCAGTTTTCGTTTCCATGGACATCACCGGAAGCCGCCAGATAGCGGCCCGCCGCCGCGAGCTGACGGCATGACATCGCAATAGCGCAATGGTGGAAGTAGACATCCAGCGGATGCCCGACCGCAGCGCGGATGTTCCCTTCGGCGCGCATGAAACTGGCGAGTGCGACATTTCGAAATCCGGTTCGCTCTTCAGAGCGGGCGACGTCCTGGTCGATCGCGATCTGCTCATCGCCCGCCAGCCGACGACAGTACGTTAGAATCTCTTCAACCGTCTCATGCGGCGTCTGTCCGTCAACCAGCAGGTCTGCGATGACGATTGCGCCGGCGTTGATGAACGGATTACGCGGGACGCCATGTTCGAGCTCAAGCTGGACAATCGAGTTGAAAGGGTCTCCGGAGGGTTCGCGGCCGACACGATCCCAGATCACATTTGCGTATTTCTCCAGCGCCAGCGTCAGCGTGAAGACCTTGGAGATGCTCTGAATGGAAAATGCAACGTCGGCGTCGCCGGCAACGAGCGGCTCGCCGTTGACGGGGACGACGGCAATTCCGAAGCGATCATTGGCGACATCGGCGAGCTCTGGAATGTAATCAGCCACCCGGCCACGCTCAGTCGCCGCCGCCATTGTCGCGGCAATGCGGTTGAGGATCGCCTGCAGCTCCTGAGGGTCGATTGACGAGATCACCATAGATGCACTTCAAATCCACGTTGGCGGGGACGTGCACCATAACATTGATCTCGTGCGACCGATCCGCATGCGGAGCCGGCAACATGGCTTGGCCTGACACGCAGGGCGCTAAACTGCGGTTCACTCCTTGCAGTCAATCGCGATGGTCATGTTTGCAGCGGGAACAAAGCGCCGGCAATCGGAGCCGACGCTGGATGCAAGAATGGGCGGTGTTGTGCGTCCATCAAGGGCCTTGAGCCGCGCCCGCGCTGCCTTCTGGGCATAGAGCTGTTCGACTGACTTGGCTGAAGAGGCAAGCGCTCGCTCGTACTGCTTGCGCGCGCGTTCATTTTTCCCACGTTGTTCAAGGATCTGTCCTCTCAGCAAGTAGGCGGCCTCGAAGGACTTCCGCAGCATCATGGCTTCATCTAGGTCCGCCTCGGCATCAATGAAACGCTGTCGCCGAAACTGAATGACGGCACGCGCGTGGAGTGCGTCAGCATCCTTGGGATGCGCATCGATCACCGGATCGATGGTCTTCAGGGCATCTTTGTGCTTGCCCTGATCAGACAGCACCAAGGCCCGCATCACGACGATCTTGTGCTCGGAAGGTTCCAGCTTTTCCGCGACGCGCAGGTCAGACAGGGCGCGGCGGCGCTGGTTGAGTCTGCGCAGCATCAAAGCGCGACCGTAGTAGGCGGACCACTTCTTCTTCTTCTTGTACTTCACATACCGGTCGAGGTCCTTGATCGCCTCCGATTTCTTGCCGCGGTCATAGCGAACGACGGCCCGGCTGTAGTATCCCTCCGCGAAATTGCGATTGAGTTTCACAACCCTGTCGAAATCTCGCTGGGCACGCTTGTAGTCACCAGCGTTACGGTAAGCCCAGCCGCGGTTGTAGTAGGCAATGTAGAACTGCTTCTTGGGAAGACGCCCGCTCTTGAGAATGCGCGTGCAGGCATTCGCGCTCTTTGAGCCAAGGCCTCCGGGGCACTTCGCAAGATCGCTCTTCATGCCCGCGTGCGCCGGCGCGGCAAGGCTAAGGGCCGTCAGGACTAAGCCCACTCTTTGGAAAATACCCAGCATCCTGACCCCTTTGGAATCTCTGAAATCGCCTGAAAGGCCGCGAGCACCGCGCAATTGCAGTGTCTGCTGATAACTAGGAGAGTTCTCTGGGGAACACAGTTCCGTAGGGTACAGGCGCAACGGCAGGCCCGTCGTCGGCGGTTACTTTGGGGACCGGAGCCGGAGAATGAGCACGTTTGCGGTGGGACATTCTAGAGTGAGCGGCAAGAGCAACAAAAAAATCGCGCCGAAGCGGTTGCCTCGGCGCGATAATCAAAAGGCCATCGACGATTTGTGGCCCGTTTTTAGGGAACTACGTCGTTTAGTTCAGCCTGAACAGGAGCTGAGCCCGGCCACCGAACTCGTTGAAATCTCCGGCCCCACCGTAGAACACTTCGAATGCGCTGCTTGTGCGGCCGCTATCCGAGTCTCCGGTGAACCCTGCGCCGACACGGAACGAGGTGTCGTCTGAGTCAAGGTTGTAAGTCTGTGTGGTGCTGCAGTCGAAGACGCCAGAGCCAGGAGAAGTTTCCACGGCACAAAGTCCTGTGGTCGGATTAGACACCGTCACCTTGCTGTCAAAGTCAAAACGCTGCTTTACGGCACCTTTCAGGAACGGTGAGTACTGCCATCCGTGTTGCGCCATCGGAACAGCAATGGTCACCGCGGCGACGCCGGCAAAGGTTCTTGATGTCGCGTCGCTGTACGTAACGCCCGCCGTGTCGGTGAAACCGTCTCTCTCATAGTCTGAGTACAGAAGGCCGCCGCTTACATCGATAAGAACTAATCGACTGCCGCGCTGGACCTGGAATACGTGCCCGACGGTACCTGAGAACGAGTACTCAAAGTAGTCGGTCTCCGCGCGTCCGCCGCCGAATGTCGCCGGTTGAACATTCTCCCCCGGAATTCCATTCACAAATTGAAAGCCGTCAAAGGCAACGTTGGTAACGTCGGAGTCACCGAAACCAAAAGAACCAGTCGTAATGAGGTAGGTCTGCCTCTTGGCAACTACGGAGTAGAAGTCGAACAGCACACCATCTTCGTCGACGTTGCCATTCGCCGTTCGCACACCAATTGTGCCAGCCTTCCTGACCGTTGGCGCAAACGGCTGGTTCTGTACACCGGCGGATGCCGGCGCAAGATTGTCCCCCCGATAGTTAGTCTGAACCGATTTTCCGCTGATGCCGGCTCCGAGTTTGACCGTGTAACCGCTCATACGGCTCGATAGATCAATTTCGCCCAGCGCTCCGAGGGTATACGCAGTGCTGCTGAAAGGTTGCAGCTCATTAATCGGCGCGATTGGGGCGCCTCCGCAATCTACCTGCGACACCGGATTCTTTAGAGTGTAACCATCATGGTCCACATGAACACCAGAGAAGGCGATCCCGCCGAACATTGGGGTTGCGCCGAGCCCCGAATTCGCCTTGGCCTGGGCGATAGTATCTTGAAGCGCGTCAACGGTTGCCGCTTGGCTCGCTGCCCCTGTGTCGCTCGAAGCACTCTGGCCTTGGCAGCCGGCGGCATGAACGGCCGTCGGAGTCGTGCCCGCCATCAGTGCAATCCCAGCGCATCCTGCCAGAACGGCCACGATTCCTCGCTTGCACTGCCTCTTTATGATGCAAAGCGATGAAGCATCGCTGCTCTTTCCTTGAGCCAACATTTATCACCTCGTCGAAATATCTGTTCCCGTCTGAATCTCGTACATTGATTCGCACGGATGCAAACGGGACGCACAAGCATGACTTGTGGCTCCTTGTAAAAGCGCCACGCGATATGAGGTGGACGGAGCTTGGCTTGCGCGGTAACCAATGCAAAAACAGCTGATTGCCATTATAGCAGATCAGCCGCCGTAACAGATACAACTTGCGACAGGCTAATGCCCTAAGCGGTCTACGAAAAGTCAGATCTCGTATACACAGCCTAGAAGCGTCCGACGCCCACCGGCCGGACAAAAGCTGCAGGCGCACGGGACCGTTTGACCACTTTTTTACGGCTACGGCTCTTACTATAGGACTTTCTGGACGAACCGCGTTTTGTTGCGGACCTGTTGCGCTGACGCTTCTTATATTTCTGACGAGCCTTATATTTGCGCAGTGTAGCCCGGGCGGCGGCACGCGCTTCCGGCGTCACCGCAGGTTCGGCGTCGGTCCTGGTGCGGGCCGCTGTTTGTACCCGTGACCTGCCTTCGCCTTCCGGCTTGCTTTCGGGCATGGGCACAACGACACCATTGGCGTCCCTGGCTTCTTCGCCAGGCGAAAGCATCCACGTATCCCGCGCTGTAACCTCCGTCGGGCTGCCGGTGGTTGAAGCGCAATCCTTGCCTTCGGAACTGAGGAAAGCTTCGACCAAGTCGGAAGTCGGCTCTTCAGCAGTAATGTCGAATCCATCAGCGCGAACCGCGTTTGCAGCGGCGCTTTGTGTACGTTCGTCCCAAACGCCGTTGATCGAACCGGCATAGCAGCCCCGGCTGACCAGGGCGGCCTGGATCAGGATCACGCGATCCGTCAGCTCTTCCGCCGGATTTCCATATTCAGCGTCGACATCTTCAAAATCGGGGTCAACGGCCGCAGTCTGCACTGAATCATCGACCCGCGCTTTGTCTAGAAGATCATTGGCAAATACCGGCGCGGGGCCAAATGCCACCATCCCGGCCACAAGTCCGGACACGCCGAAAGCGAGGCGCTGTCGGCGTTGTTTGGTGTTTTGCTCGCCCATCGGAGCCCTACCAATTCTGTCCTGAAAGGACGTTTCGGTGCGGCACGCCAATCCTGCGTCAATTGCTGGCATCAAAATCCGGCCGCAGGTATCTCTGAATGACGCCCAGTTATTTATACAACGTATCATCATCAAGTTAAAGCTCATGAATCAGCTCATTTGTAATAGCTGTTAACCACACTCGGCCTGGCACAGATTTGCGACCGAAGATCATGCGGCCCCAGCATTGTTTCAACGTCGGCACGCTTCGATTAGATCAAGAATAATAGGCTTTTAGACCGGCTCGGCTGTTACTCGGATAACAGTACGCGCAGTTGTCTGGGCGTGATGTAACCGGTTGGCTCGGCACGCAGCTCGCTCTGAAAGTTCTTGATTGCGGTGCGCGTTTTTGGGCCAAAATCGCTAGATATACTTCCCGAGTAAAGCCCTCTGTTCTTCAGCCGCAAATGTATTCTTGTGCGGATCTTGCTGCTTAACCTTTTTTCCAAGGTGGCAAGAAGCTTGGGATTTAAAGCGATCTCGGGCTTGGTGCCGTAGCGTTTCCGGTCGCGCTCAAATTGCCTTGCCCGCTTGGCTGCTAGCCTGGCTTCCGCTTCAGCTTTCTGTCGCGCTTGCTCCTCGGCCTTGCGACGCGCTTCGGCCTCTGCCTTGCGACGGGCTTCCTGTTCGGCCTTTCGCCGCGCCTCTGCTTCGGCTTTGAGGCGCGCTTGCTCCTCGGCCTTGCGGCGCGCTTCGGCCTCTGCCTTGCGACGGGCTTCCTGTTCGGCCTTTCGCCGCGCCTCTGCTTCGGCTTTGAGGCGCGCTTGCTCCTCGGCCTTGCGGCGCGCTTGCTCCTCGGCCTTGCCTCGGCCTTGCGGCGCGCTTCGGCCTCTGCCTTGCGACGGGCTTCCTGTTCGGCCTTTCGCCTTGCCTCCGCTTCGGCGTTGAGGCGCGCTTGCTCCTCTGCCTTGCGACGGGCTTCCTGTTCGGCCTTTCGCCGCGCCTCTGCTTCGGCTTTGAGGCGCGCTTGCTCCTCTGCCTTGCGGCGCGCTTCCTGTTCGGCCTTTCGCCGTGCCTCTGCTTCGGCTTTGAGGCGCGCTTGCTCCTCGGCCTTGCGACGGGCTTCCGTTTCGGCTTTGAGGCGGGCTTCTTCTTCGGCCTTTCGCCTTGCCTCCGCCCCAGCTCTGAGGCGGGCTTGTTCCTCGGCCCTGCGGCGCGCTTCGGCCACTGCTTCCTGGCGGACTTCCTGTTCGGCCTTCCGCCGTGCCTCCGCTTCGGTTTTGAGGCGGGCTTCTTCTTCGGCCTTTCGCCTTGCCTCCGCTTCAGCTTTCAGTCGCGCCTCTTCCTCTGCCTTGCGACGGGTTTCCGTTTCGGCTTTGAGGCGGGCTTCTTCTTCGGCCTTTCGCCTTGCCTCCGCTTCAGCTTTCAGTCGCGCCTCTTCCTCTGCCTTGCGACGGGTTTCCGTTTCGGCTTTGAGGCGGGCTTCTTCTTCGGCCTTTCGCCTTGCCTCCGCTTCAGCTTTCAGTCGCGCCTCTTCCTCTGCCTTGCGACGGGTTTCCGTTTCGGCTTTGAGGCGGGCTTCTTCTTCGGCCTTTCGCCTTGCCTCCGCTTCAGCTCTCAGGCGCGCCTCTTCCTCGGTCTTGCGTCGTGCTTCAGCTGCAGCCTCGCGGCGGATCATCTCGGCATCGGCCAAGCGAGTCTCGCCGGGTGGTGTGGCGCTCTCTTTAGCTGGCGCAGGTCTGTCTGGTCCTTCAGCCAGCCATCTCCCGGCTAGCCCGACCGCCCCGACGACGAGAAGGGTCAACCCTGCTCCGAACATTATCTTCGAGTTCGTGCTCGTCGGTAGACGCCGTTCCGGATGCGCCGTTTTCGTCGTGCTTACAGCCTCGGGTTTGCCGAAAGCCGGCTGATTCTCCGACGGCTGCGATGGAGGAGATGGAATACGAGTAGGTGGCGGCGCTTGTGCCGGTCCTTCATCGCTGAAGGGTGCATCCGAGTAGACCGTTGTTTGCCCGATGGGCGCGTCCGATAACGGTTTCCACTCCGCATGTGGGATTTTCGGGGTCTTTACTTCCAACCTTGGCTGCGCGCCATTGGTTCCCGGCAGCACCTGCTGGCGGAATTCTTCGACCGTCTGCGGGCGGTCCTTGGGGAAGACCGCCAGCGCACCATCGATCGCCTTGAGGAACTCCGGACGGTAACTCGCGGCCAACTCTGGCCGATCTGCGAGTGGAACGTACTCGTCCTGCAGAATCCGGGACGTCGCTTCTGGTGGCGGCTGCCCGGTGAGAGCTTTGCAAAGGGTCGCCGCGAGGCCATAGATGTCCGTCCAAGGGCCCTGCAATCGGCTGTCGGTCGAATAGGCCTCGTTGGGCGAATAACCCTTCGAGACAATGGCCGCGGTTGTTCCAGCGTTGTCTCGAGCCGCACTCGCGGCGTATTTCGCGGCGCCAAAGTCCAACAGGACTGGCGTGTGATCGGCCTCTCGGATGTAAATATTGGCGGGTTTGATATCTCGGTGCAGGATGCCGGAACTGTGCACAACTTCCAGCGCGTCAAGCAGCGGCACCAACATCAAATCGAGTTCCGCCTGCGTTGGCAGGCGCTGTAGCTGCTTCAGCCAGGTCGCCATGTTCGCGCCCTGCACGAACTCGAGCACGATATAGGCGGTATCATTTGCATTGAAGACGCGGAAGACGCGCACCACACTGGGGTGCCGGAATTTGGCGAGTGTCTGGGCTTCGCGCACGAAACGCCCCATCGCCCATTGGAAACGATCCTCGAGATCAGCACTCTTGACGGAGACACTCTGCGAGTCCGCCCGGATCGCCAGATCCGACGGAAAGAACTCTTTGATGGCAACTTCCCGGCCCAGGCTGAGATCAGCAGCAAGATACGTGTTGGCGAAGCCGCCGCTCCCCAATAGGCCGAGGATACGGAATTCGCCAATCAAGTCGGTCTCGGCCGGAAGGGTTTGTTGGTAGGCCATGCTCGGTTCTAAGTTGCCTCGACGCGCCGTTAGTGGTCGATTGATCGCACGTTAACCCGTCGAACGCCCATCGATCCGAACCTCTTAAGCTCCCGGGTCAATGTCTTTTCGATCGGCACAGGCACCAGTAGCGCAAAGATATCAAAGTTTTGCTCCTAGCTGACGAACTTTCAACAGCAGCACGAACTCGCCTCACGGCATCTCGCTTCTCCAGTCGGTATCCTGCATTCCTCGTTGGTAGGTTTTTCCCAAATCACGCGGCATTTAGAGCCTTGATGTTAAGACGGCCTGTTACTTCAGGAACAACCGCTTCGTGCGCTGCCTGAACATCAGGCGGGCGCCCACAGGATCACGACCCGGCGCAGGAGCCCATTCTGACGCAACACGTATCTCCGCCGACAGAGCAAGTCCGGTGCGAGGATATTTCCCTTTTGAACCACGTGCTCGATCCCCTATTCTTGCAGGTGGAATTGTTAATCGAGGCGGGTAAGAACAATTGCCTTGCCATAGAGCAACCGGTAAGTCTTCATTCGTTAATACCTGCCGCGAATCGTTTCGACATAGGTGCACAAGCATGACCAAACGGAGTTGGGCAGTGAAATCAACTCGACTGGCTTGTTTAACGCTCGGCCTTACATTTTGGCTTTGCCAATATGGCAACGTGATCGCGGCGCCGCTGCAAGCGGACTGCGAGGCCACCACGGTCGACAAGTCAGAAAAAATTGTTTGCCAAATTCGTGCGAAATCTGGACGATCATTGACCGACGTTGAGGTAGCTCAGGGTGACGGTTCGCCCCTCGCCGCGACGCTGCGCCCCTTCAATTGGGTCACCGACCCGGTTGCATACTATTTTCTGGTTCAAACCTCCGGCGTATCGCGAGGCCAAATGCGGCGCATGGGCCAGTTCCTGCAGCGCACGGCGTCTCCAGTTGGCGAACGCATCGTAGGCATCGGTACAGCCGACGGCGCCTTGGTTGAGAAAGCTCCGCTCGGCACCTATCGCCACACGCTCGACCGGATCGCCAGATCGTTGACGCGCTCAATGCCCGGCGAGGATGACAGCGTCTTGATGTCGTCCATTGACGAGGCAATCGAGAAGGTTTCAAAAAAATCCGCGGACCGCAAAGCCGTCATCGTTTTATCCGACGCCGCGCCGCCGGATCGTGGTGTGAACGAAGGCGAAATCGTTCGTCAAGCTCGGAACAATAACGTTTCACTCTATTTTATTAGTTTCGGAGAAGATGAAAAAGTTCCCTCGGGCACTTTGAAGCGAATTGGGAATCAAACCAGCGGCGGGACTTTTGATGTTTCGAATCTTACCGATTCCGAATTGCTTGAATTCGCTTCGAGTCTTCTTTCGATGCATGAATCAGGTTTCGTTGCAAAAATAGACGCATCGGGGCTCCCGCAAACCTATCAGCTCGTCGCGACAGGTGAGCTCGAGGGACATGGCAATGTCGAATCCGATTCGGTGGAACTGGAGCGGCTGACCGAAGACGGCTGGATGATAAAGACCCAGCAGTTCTTTGCCGATCACTACTTAACGATTCTAGCCGCTCTCGGCCTCGGGGCCGGCGCGCTGCTGATATTGGCCTCGCTTCCGTCCTTAGGTGGTGTGTTCGCCAAGGTCCCGGCGCTCCCGCTGCCAGGGCAATCCGGAGCAGGGGCAGTGCCCAGTCCAGAAGTCGACCGTCCCGCCGAGACCCAGATCCTTTTCAGGCCCGAGGTTGACGGATCGAATTCCGCAGCCCTTGCCTGGCTGGAGTTGCTTGGTTCAGATGCACCAAGGGTGCCCTTGCACTCCGGCAGTCTTAAGCTTGGCCGCAGCAAGGAGAACGATATCCGGCTGAGCGATCAGTCCGTCCATCGGCGTCATGCGATTTTGCAGCTTTCGTCTGAAGGGACCTACTCAATCCATGACCTGGGGACGCGCAATGGAGTGATCGTGAACGGGGCAAGATGCAGTCAGCAAGAGCTTTCCGATGGCGACATCATTGAACTTGGCGAGACAAAGCTTCGTTTTGTTAAGCGTTAGAACAAGGTGGAATGAGGCTCCACGCACGACCGTCGCGATCCAATGACGAAAGGACCCAACCGATGACGAGCAACAGTTCTGGTAATGGGGATCGCAGCAAGGATCCCAATCGCGGTGACGCCTTTGACGCCGACGATTCAACCGCCGAAGAGGCGACGCGCATTCTGCCGCAGCGCCCCACCCAATCAACTCCCCTCAAAGGTACGCTCGTCGGCGTCGCCCAATCGGATGATGCCGCCGGCGACGATGAGGAGAAAACCGTCTTTCTCCCAGCAGGTGTCGGGTCCGAAGCCGAGAAGGGTTTCGATCCCGCCGTCGCTTGGCTGGTTGTGATCAAAGGGCCTGGACGCGGAGAGTATTGCCCTGTCTTTTACGGACAGAATTCTATAGGCCGCGGGGAGAACCAGCGTATTCGGCTGAACTTTGGTGACACCAGAATCACCCGCGATTCGCACGCTTTTCTGATTTACGACGATATGGCCCGCAAATTCTTTTTGCGTGACAACGGCAAGGCAAATCTCTTGCGTCTGAATGAAGCGCCGGTGATGGTGCCGACAGAGGTTAAGGACCGTGACCAGATCTCGCTTGGCGAGACGGTGTTATTGTTCGTTGCATTGTGTGGACAGGAATTTGATTGGATGTCTGATGGTGATGAAGCCGGTTGATGCAAACCAGTTGAGCGAATTGCGGGCCTAGCCAATGAGCGCGAAGGCCGTATTCGTTCACGCAACAGGCAGCAGCCAAGGTAAGCGCAAGGCGCAGGAAGATTTCAGCAGCGTTTGGCAACCTGAAGAGATCGAAGCCACCACAGCGACGCGCCCACTTCTCGTAGTGGTCGCCGATGGTATGGGCGGGCACGTTGGCGGGCAGGTTGCCAGCAAGCTTGCGTGCGAACACTTCATTCGATCCTTTACAACGATGGCGGAGGACGTTGGGCCGCGGCTCGTCCAGGCACTTGAAGACAGTAATGACTCGATTGCCGCAGCCGTCAGCGATGACCGCGGCTTAAGCGGAATGGGTTCCACACTGCTGGCTGGTTACCTCGACGCAACGGGGCTTCGCTGGGTCAGTGTCGGGGATTCGACGCTACTTTTTTATCGGGATGGAAACCTGTATCGGGTCAATGACGATCACTCGCACGGCGCACGTCTTGATAAGCAGGCTGAAGCCGGTCTGATCTCTCAGCAGGCGGCAAAGGCCGATCCCCGTCGCCACGCACTACACTCCGCGCTGACGGGAGATCGCATTCCCCTTCAGGATTTGTCGCTACAGCCGGTCTTGCTGGTCCCCGGCGATGTCTTGATCTTCGCGACCGATGGCCTGCTAACGCTGAGCGGAGATGCCATCGCCACGATTGTACGAAAACACCAGCAGGACACACCTGAGAGAATTGCCTGCGAACTCATTGCAAGCGTCGACAAGAGCCACGTCCCGCGCCAGGACAACACCACACTCGTTGTCGTTCAGATCAAACAGAGCCCTTAAACCTCACCCCCCATTCTGAGACGGATAACTCCTGGCAGTCCCACAACCTGGGACCTGTGTGCTGATAGCGCTTAGCCCCGGCTGATCCCGTAGAAGAACTTGGGATCGTGGTCGATATAGTCCTCAACTTGATGCTCGCCCAGGCTGACGAACGTGAAGTCTTTGCCAATGGTCTTGTGCACTTCACTGCTGCACAGGAAGGTGTTGCCAAGCTTTGATGCCAGTCTCTCCATGCGGAACAGCAATACGAGCTCAATTCCAGAAAGACTGTCTTCGCCCAGTGTGCGGCCACCTCCGGTCATCACCTCCCCGACGTGAAGCACCAATCGAAATGGCAGCGGTGATTCCTCTTGCACGTCGATCAACGCGTGGAGCCCGCTGGTGATGTGATGATTGCGATTGGGGTCCATCGGCCAGATCGCCAGGAATCCATCACCAAGGAACTTGTTGATTGCGCCGCCATGTCTCTTGATGAGGTCGCTGCAATTGCCTGTCCAGGAGCCCACCAGAGAGGCCCATTGCGCCGGCTCATGCTCCTCGCACAGCCGTGTTGAGTTCACGATGTCAGCAAGCAGCATGAAGCACTTCTTGCTCTTCACATCGACAAGCGTTTGCGAATGGGAGGCAGTCGTATTGTTGTTGGCGATTTCCGCGCTCTGATGGAAATTGAGGTCGTACTGCCCAAGAGTGATGCGATCACCGTCCTTCAACAGCACAGGTAATGCGACGCGAAGCCCGTTAACATAAGACCCGTTCTGACTACCCAAGTCGACGAGAAAAAATTCGTGCACGTCTTGCCGGTGGACCACGGCATGTCGCCTGGAAACCTTGCGATCGGGGATCACCACGCGGTTGGACGGAGATCTGCCGATAGGACAATTACTGTCTATTGGCCATCTTTGCCCAGCATCTGTTTCCAACCAAGCGTCAAAACCAGTCTCATCTTGCATCGTACGATCGTCCCACGCCGCCACAATCGAACTCCCCGCGATTGTAACCAGTTGGTCTCAACATCAACAGATGAAATCGACGAATAAGATTGCCAGCGGCGCGACCCAGTGCAGCTGTGCGGAATAGGACCATGGTCCGCAAACATGTGCGGAACAACTCCCAACGGTTTACGCCCCGCTGGAATCGCTGAAGTATGCCGGCTCAAATCGCCATCGCGTGAAGAGTATGCAGCCATAAGACCGCCGGGTCTGAATGCTTTAGACCGCTTTCCCGCCACCATTGATGGATGCACACACCATGCAAAAAGCCTTTCTCCTTCTCGCACTCTGTTTGCTGTTTTTGGGGTCTCCGGGTCTCGGTGGCCCGCTTTTCAGCCCAGATAAGGCTGAAGCCGCCAGCCGCAAGAAACTGACGTGCAGCTTCATCGCCCGGCAGTGTGTCGTCGGCTGCAGAAAAGAGGCACCGCCGGTTTTCTGTGATGGTTACTGTTCCGGTGAAAGGGACAATTGCCTGCGCACGGGGCAGTGGCTCGGCATGCGGCGTACCTTCCGGTCCGTTATTCGCAGGTGAATCTCACATAACCCTGAACCCCGCCAGGTGATTGCCGGGCGCAGACTTCAAGAAACTTCGTGGCGCACGAAGTTGACCTCGCATGCCCGCAATCTACCATGCCCGGATGCAGGATCTCGGCGAGGATTTCGACCGCTTCAACCAGCCGCGGTTCGGGCCGGTTGAAGAAATGATTGCCGTCCGTCAACCACACCTGCCCGGATTTGACAGCCCGCAGCCCCTGCCAGGCAATATTGTCATCCAGGACCTCCATCTCACGTCGAGTTTTATCGATGCCGTAGCCACACGGACCGACAACAATGACGTCGGGATCGGCCTGGACAATTTGCTCCAGACTGATCCACGGTGACGGCGCGCCGACTTCGCCGAACAAGCTGACGCCATTGGCAGCCGCCAAGATTTCGGGAAACCAGTGTACGCCCGTCATCGGCGGTTCGATCCATTCAACAATCGAGCACGGAGCGCTTCCGGCGACTGGAATTCCCTTTGTTGTCGTCAACGGGGTAATCGTGGTGAAAGAGTCCAAGGTCCTCAAGGGCGTATACCCCGGCAAACCGATACGCTTGCCAGAGATGGCGACATCCAAGTGACGAAGGGCAGTTCCCGGCGCCGTTCCTAACGACGGACAAAGGCCCGCCCGATGGGCGCCAGACGTTCCTATGCCGCGCGGCACGAAAAAGCCGGAGCCAAACCCGGCCCGGGCCTTCAGGGTTCGCTCAACCTGCCGCGCAGCTTATGCCGCCCTGGCGACACCCGTCTTCGGGTCAAGTTCGCCCGTGGCGTAGCGCTTGGCCATCTCGCTCATCGGAATGACCTTGAGCTTAGAGGCTTGGCCGGACGTGCCGAAGGCTTCCAGACGCGATATGCAAATGCTCGTCATGGCCTCTCGGGCTGGCTTCAAATATTTGCGAGGGTCGAATTCCGACTTGCTTGTCGATAGGATCTTGCGGATCGTCGCCGTCGCCGCCAGGCGCAGGTCGGTGTCGATGTTGACCTTGCGCACACCATGCTTGATGCCGCGCACGATCTCCTCGACAGGCACGCCATAGGTTTCCTTCATCTGGCCGCCGAATTCGTTGAACACTTCTTGCCAATCCTCTGGCACCGACGAGGAGCCGTGCATGACGATGTGCGTATTCGGGAGCCGCTGGTGGATCTTCTCGATGACATCCATGGCCAGAACGTCGCCCGTCGGCTTGCGCGTGAATTTGTAGGCGCCGTGCGATGTGCCGATCGCCACGGCCAGCGCGTCGACCTTTGTTTCCTCGACGAATTGTTTTGCTTCATCCGGATCGGTCAACAGCTGCGATTTCTCCAGTTTCCCTTCAAAGCCGTGCCCGTCTTCGGCTTCGCCTTCACCTGTCTCCAGCGAGCCCAGGCAGCCAAGCTCACCCTCGACTGAAGCGCCGATCATGTGTGCCAGTTCGGAGACCTGCTTGGTGACGGAGACATTGTAGGCATAGTCGGCTGGAGTCTTCGCGTCTTCCTTCAACGAGCCATCCATCATCACCGACGTGAAGCCGTTGCGGATCGCCGACAGGCAGGTGGCGACGTTATTGCCATGGTCCTGGTGCACGCATAGCGGGATATCAGGATATATCGCCTCAAGCGCCTCCATCATTTTCGCCAGCATGATATCGTTGGCATAGGCGCGCGCGCCGCGAGACGCTTGGATGATCACCGGCGACTCGGTGGCCTTCGCGGCCTCCATGATCGCCAGGCCCTGTTCCATGTTGTTGATATTGAAAGCCGGCACCCCATAGCCGTACTCGGCGGCATGGTCGAGCAGTTGTCGAAGTGTGATCCGCGCCATGAAGTTGAACTCCTGTTTTGCTTGTCCGAACTCAATCTCGGGCTACGCTCCAATGAACGTGCAGAAAAGCCTTCAAAGTCACGCTTGTTCTATGACTTCGCGCGCGGCATCCACAACCGCTTGCGACGTCAAGCCAAAGTGCTCGTAGAGATGTCCCGCCGGCGCCGACGCGCCAAAACTCGACATCCCGATGAACCGGCCATTTGTGCCGATCCACTTTTCCCAGCCAAAGCCCATTGCCGCCTCGATGGCGACGCGCGGCGCCGTGCCCAACACCGCGTCTCGATAAGCAGGATCCTGTGTCTCGAACTTTTCCCAGCAGGGCATCGAAACGACCGCCGCAGCAATTCCATCAGCAGCAAGTGCTTCGGCTGCGTTAACGGCGATCGCCACCTCCGATCCCGTGGCCAGTATCGTGACGTCTCTTGGACAGGAAGCTTCACGAAGCACATAGGCGCCTTTAGCGGCGTGATTGTCGTCGGAATGCTTAGTGCGCAATGTTGGAAGCCCCTGCCGCGACAGCGCCAGGATGGATGGCGTTTCTTGGTCCTCTAGAGCCGCCAGCCAGCATTCAGCCGTTTCCACCGCATCGGCGGGACGGAACACATTAAGGTTCGGCATCGCTCTGAGGCTTGGCACATGCTCGACCGGCTGGTGCGTTGGTCCGTCTTCACCAAGTCCGATGGAATCGTGAGTCATGACGTAGATCACGCGCTGACCCATCAGCGCTGAAAGCCGGATCGCCGGGCGGCAGTAATCCGTGAAGACAAGGAAGGTGCCGCCGTAGGGAATAAAGCCGCCATGCAGAGCGATACCATTCATGGCCGCGGCCATGCCGTGTTCGCGCACGCCGTAGTAGATATAGCGGCCGCCGTAATCTTCGGCGGTGACAACGGACATACCCTTGGTCAGCGTATTGTTTGATCCAGTCAGGTCTGCGGAGCCGCCAATAGTATTCGGCAACGCGGCGTTGATCACTTCAAGTGCCATCTGCGAAGCTTTTCGCGTTGCGACCTTGGGCGACTCTTCCGAGAGCTTCGCCTTGTGCGCGTTGATGGCGCCATTCAGCGTCTCCGGCAACGCGCTCGACATCGCCGCTTCAAACTCCGGGCGCTTGGCCGACGCGCTAAGGCGCTCCTGCCACGCAGCTTGTGCGTGAGCCCCTCGTTGCCCCGCCGCCCTCCAGGCGTTCAGGACATCAGTCGGAATCTCAAAGGGAGCAGCGGTCCATTCAAGGACCTCGCGCGTCGCTGCGATCTCCTCGTGCCCAAGCGGCGCACCGTGCGTGGCGGCGGTACCCTGTTTGTTGGGGGAGCCTTTACCGATGATCGTTTCGCATGCGATCAGCGATGGCCTTTCGTCCGCGTGCGCGGCTTCGATTGCCTGCGACACGGCCTCTGGGTCATGTCCGTCGACGCTCTGGGTGTGCCAGCCCGCCGCTTTGAACCTGGCGATCTGATCGGTTGAGGTCGAGAGATCCGTTGAGCCGTCGATCGAGATTGAATTGTCATCCCAAAGAACGATAAGCCGGCCAAGTTTGAGATGACCGGCCATGTCGATCGCCTCGTGGCTGATGCCCTCCATCAGGCAGCCGTCTCCGACGATGGCATAGGTGTGGTGATCGACCAGGTCCCCTCCAAACCGGGCATTCGCCATCCGCTCGGCGAGCGCCATGCCGACCGATGTTGCCAACCCCTGACCAAGCGGTCCGGTTGTCGTCTCGATCCCGTGAGCGTGGCCAAACTCGGGGTGGCCAGCGGTGCGGCTGCCGAGCTGGCGAAAGTTGTGCAATTCCTCGATCGGCATATCTTGATAGCCGAGCAGGTAGTGCAATGCGTACTGCAGCATCGAGCCATGGCCGGCGGACAGCACGAACCGGTCGCGGTCCGGCCATGTCGGCGAAGCCGGATCAATTTTGATAAAACGCGTAAACAAAACAGTTGAAGCATCTGCCATGCCCATCGGCATCCCGGGATGACCGGAACTGGCTTTCTGCACGGCATCCATCGCCAGCGCGCGAATGGCATTGGCCATTTCAGCGTGTGATGCGCCTTTCTTAACGTTTTTTTCGACGGCACTCATGAAATTTGAAGCTCCTTGGAGTCGTTAGGAAGCCCGCCTCTTTCTTTCGATCAGGCGGTTGATAAGCGGGGTCAAAATGAGCTGCATTCCCAAGTCGAGTTTATTGCCGGGGATGACGATCGAATTTGCGCGCGACATGAAGCTGTCGTGGATCATAGAGATCAGATAGGCAAAGTCGATGCCGTGTGGGTCCCTGAAACGAATCACAACAAGAGACTCATCAAGTGTCGGTATCCATCGCGCAATGAACGGGTTCGAGGTGTCGACAGTAGGCACTCGCTGGAAATTGACGTCGGTTTCGGTGAACTGCGGACATATGTAGTTGATGTAGTCAGGCAGGCGCCGAAGGATCGTGTCGGTTACAGCTTCCGTCGAATAACCGCGAGCCGCTTTATCGCGGTGAATCTTTTGAATCCACTCGAGGTTAATGACGGGAACGACGCCGATTTTCAGATCGGCATGGCGCGCGATGTTCACTTCGTCGGTAATCAGCGCGCCGTGCAGGCCTTCATATAACAACAGGTCCGTCGGCTCCGGCAGGTCTTGCCAGTCGGTAAACGTTCCTGACGGAGCACCAAGCACGTCTGCCTCTTCGTCGGTATGAACATAGTGGCGAAAACGCCCCCGTCCGGTTTCAGCGTACTGGGTGAAAAGACCCTCCAGTTCGGCGAACAGATTGGCTTCCGGCCCAAAGTGGCTGAAGTTTGGATTGCCGGCTGCCGCCGCGGAATGCATGGCCGCATCCATGCCGGCGCGGTCGTACCGGTGAAACGCATCACCGCCAACCATTGCCGCTTCGACCCCCTCGCGCCGGAAAATCTGATCGAACGTGTGTCTGACCGTAGATGTTCCCGCGCCTGAAGCGCCCGTCACCGATATGATCGGATGCTTGACCGACATTTAAAGGCTCTCCTTACCCCCTGAGTAGGCCACGGCCGGAAAACAGCGGAGATTTTCCGTCACCGGGCCTCGCCTCGTGGTATTGCGCGATCCGCTCGACTTCTTCAGGTGGGCCAAACACCAAAGACACGCGCTCGTGCAGGCCTTCGGGCTTGATGTCGAGGATTGGTGTCATTCCGTCCGTTGCCGCACCGCCAGCTTCGGTGACCAGCAATGCCAGTGGAATGGCCTCATAAACAAGTCGTAAGCGGCCCTTTTCATAACCTTTGCGCGCATCGCCCGGATAAAGAAAGATCCCACCGCGGATCAAGATCCGATAGGCCTCTGCAACCAGAGAGCCAACCCAGCGCATATTGAAGTCCAGCTGGCGCGGTCCTTCCTTGCCGGCTTTCAGGTCCCCGATATAGGCCTGCACGGCCTGTGGCCAGTGTCTTTCGTTGGAGGCATTGATCGCATACTCGGCCTTGTTGGTTGCAATCTCGATGTTCCGGCGGGTCAGCCGGAAGATGCGGTCTTGAGGGTCCATGGTGAAAATGTGTGTGCCGTCGCGCACGCTAACCACCAAGGTCGTTTGCGGTCCATAGACGATGAATCCGGAAGCAAGCTGCTCTCTGCCGGCCTGCAGCAAGGCGGCATCGGCGCCCACCCCCTCCGGCACTGGCAGCACGGAAAAGATCGTGCCGATGGAAACGTTGGTGTCGATGTTTGAGGAGCCATCGAGCGGGTCAATGGCGACCACCAGTGGTGCCCCTTCAGTGAGAAACTCCGCCGTATCAGCTTCTTCCGATCCCATGGCCGCGACAGGGGCCTTCTCAAGGGCGGTTTTGAACAACTTGTGTGATTCAACATCCAGGAACTTCTTAACGTCGCCGCCCCCGGCATCCCCGATCGTCTCTCCCAGCCCGCGCACGAAAGGCCCCTCGGCGATCAGTCCGGATAACTCTCCCGAGGCCGTTGCAAGCGCCGTGATTGTCTGGTCCACGGCCTTGCGGACGGGATCGTCGCGGCTCCAGGACGCAAGATATTCAGCAAGGGTTGGATGCTCGCAGGCCATTAATTGTTGCTCCTTGGACAAATGCGCGGCTGTTGCCGCAACGGCACAGCCATGGTGCCGCCTCTTCTCGTTGTCGGAGCTTTTAGCAGCGCCCGCCAAGCCCAGCAACGCGCCAGAAATTGCTTGAACAACCTTTGTTGAACGCCGCTAATCGACAACGGTTCCCCGACAAACCAGCGACTGTTCAGGGTTTCTGCCACACCGCCCGGTTGATCTCTGTTCGATTTACGGGCGTACTGGGAAATCAAGAACATCCGGTGGCCGTAGGGCGCCGGCTCCGGCATCGAGCGAGGCCTGGATGAATTTGGCAAACAACGGTTGGCTCCACGCTACATTAGTTGCGTGCATCTTGGTCGTATTACACGCTCAAGGTGCGGCGGCCAGCGATTTGACCGCGCGGCAGGTCACACTTCGCCTTTTCGAAGCTGAGGCCGGTGAGAAGGTTGACTTCACCGACTTGAACCTGACGCTGATAGATCTTTCCGGGCTAGACTTTAAGAAAGCAGTGTTCGTTGGGGCGGATCTCTACGGAGCAGACCTGTCGGCTTCAAACCTTTCAGGAACCGATCTCAGCTACACGCGTCTTGATCGCGCTTCGATTATCAGCGCGAATTTCTCGGGCGCCGATCTGACAGACGCCACGCTGCTGCGGCCGACGACCTTCTCAAACATCCGCTTCGATCGCCGCGAAGCTGTGAATTTCTCGGGTGCAACGCTTGTTAGGACTCGCGTCTTCGCGCGGCTCGATTGGGCCAGTTTCCGAGACGCGGATTTGACCGAGGCCGACTTCAGCCCGCTTGAATCGGGCGCCAACACCATAGCAACGGTCCCTCACAACATGCTGACAGGCGCTGATTTCACCAACGCAAAGATGCGTGGCGTGAACTTGCAGCAGGGCCACCTCGACTTTGCGGTCTTTCGCGACGCTGATCTGCGTGACGCCGATTTTCGCGCCGCAAAGCTCAACCAGGCTGATTTCAGGGGTGCCAATCTCGATGGTGCCAATTTTGCTGGTGCCGCGGTCGCGGGCGCGCAGTTTGCCGGCGCCAAGGGTTTGCAATCGGCCAAGGGGCTGGGCGTTGCGATCCGGCCGGACAATGGCGGGTTGAAGCGACCGTGAGGACAAGTTCCGAGGGATCAATAGTGGGTGCCTTACGAGTCGTATATTGGGCCCGCACGGTGTTGGGCCGGACGCTGCGGCGAGCTGCGATAGTCTGCCTTTTAGGCATTGTTTCGCTTACCGCCAGCGCACGGCAGGCGTATCCGCCCGTCGATACAGCACTCGTCATCGCCGTCGATGTCTCCAACTCCGTCGACGAACATCGCTACCGCCTACAAATGAATGGCATCGCTAAGGCGTTGGAGGACCCAGGCGTGATCGGCACAATCCTGAATGGCGCCCAAGGTGCCATCCTTGTTTCGATTGTGACCTGGTCCGACCGTCCCCAGATCGCTTTGGAATGGATGCGTATCTCAAGCAAGGAGGGAGCCTTCGCCGTTGCCGCCCGGGTCCGCGGCCTGCCTCGGTTCAGCGGTGAGTTCACCTGCTTGGCCAACATGCTGAGGTATTTGAACGACAAAGTGCTGCCGACCGTTCCGGCGCGCTCGCTACGCAAGGTTGTCGATGTGTCCGGAGACGGCAAGGACAACTGCAATTCGAGAGTGGCCACGCCGGAAATTCGCGACGAGCTGGTCGGCTATGGCACGGTCATCAACGGCTTACCGATTCTCGAAGGCTCCGAGGCTCTAACCTTGGAGAAGTGGTACCGCGACAACGTCCAGGGCGGTCCGGGGTCATTCATCCTTGCCGCCGAGAGCTTCGCCGATTTTGGCCGCGCCATTCGTCAGAAGTTCATCGTCGAGATCAGCGGCGTTGAACCTGCCGGCGACCAGCGCGCCCTGGCGACGGCTCGCGTGGCTAATCCCGGAATGCTCGCTCAAGGTTCTTTGCGTCATCAAAATTGAGCGCTTTTTCGAGCCCAATGAGCCCGGTGAGCTGCGCCGAATTCACGTCGGCATCCTTGAAATCCGCCCCGGCGACGTTGGCGCCGCTGAAGTCGGCTCCGGCAAGTTCGCTGCCCGAAAGATCGGCGCCTGAAAGATTGGCGCCCTTGAGATCAGCGTACTCCATCAAGACACGCGCCAAGTTAGCACCCTTGAAGGAGGCGCCCGCCAGGTTGGCTGAAGAAAAAACACCCCGCATGAGTCCCATCGACTGGTTCGTCATGTCCGCCGATAAATTGGCCCCTTCGAACGAAGCACCCTTGAGGCTCGCCCGTGTCATGTTGGCAGCTACACGCGCGTCCTTGAAGTTGGCCCCATCAAGCTTTGCGCCAACGAACTGCGTCATGAACAAACTTGCGCCTTCGAGGCTCGCATCGCTGAAATCGGCCATCAGCGCCCAGGCCTGATCGAGCACCACGCCGTCAAGCTTTGCCCCTTTCAGATTGGAATTGTTGAGCCGCGCCGACTGCAACTTTGTGCGCCGTAGATCGAGCCCCGAAAGATCGAGACCATTGAGCGCTTTGGCGGATAGGTCGAGCGTTTCGCCCTGCTTCAGCTGAGCGATTTTGTGCTCGAGCTCCGCTCGGGTCAGTTCCGACTGGGTGAACTCTGGAGACTGTAAATCAACATGACGCATCATGTCCTGTGCCTGCGCCCCGCCAAGCGGGCCGGAGCCCAGCAGCACTACGAGTGCGAGCGCGCCAATATGAACACAGCGGTTCTTGCGCATCGGCTTCCACCTCTCCAAACGAATTCGTTCGATCAAATGTTTAAGGTGTGCCAGCTTTGCTCTGTCGAGGCTTCTCACAATCCCGCGAAACGGCCGTGATCGCGGGGCTGATGGATTTGCCCGATGAGCTTTCTCAGCCTTCGCTGAGCAGGATTTCGCCCTTACCGAGGCTCGCCATGTCGCCCATCAAGCGCCGCGGTGGAGAGGTCAGCTCCGGCGGGGCCGCATCGCCGAGCGTCTTGCGCCAGTATCGGGCCATGACCTTCAAGATCAACAGATCATGGGGACCGCAATCGACGAACGTCGCCAACGGCTCGTCAGCCTTGGGCCCGATCAGAGTTCCGCGCCGCATCTGGATGCCGGCTCCCGCTGACAGTCCCTGCTCCGCGAAAATAGTTCCGCCCATCATGCGGGCGCCTGCGAACCTGCCGAGCCGGCCCTTTACGATCAGTGTCCCGCGCCGCATCCGCTCGCCGGGATAGTTTCCAGTATCGCCATGGACGATCACCGCACCTCCAGCCATTCCGTCTTTTTCACCTGGCCTCGGCAGTCCGAGATGGTCCCCGGCCGAACCGCCAACCGTGACCGTCCCACCTCGCAGATTCGACGCCAGACAGAAGCCCGCGTTGCCCCGGATCTCAAGGCCTCCGGCCATCATGCGCCGCGCCGCGTAGGCGCCGACGTCACCATCGACAAGGATGTCACCGCCGGTATGCGTGGCACCGACATAATCGAGCCGGTCCGAGCCGCCTTCGAAGACAACGCTGTCGCCGGGCCCGCCGCTCACTTCGAAAAAATCGCCGGCTTTGAGTGTGTGACGACCTCCGCCGACTTCCAGCCGCTCGATCTCCGCCAGCGATAGCCCCGCCAGCCGGCCCGGCACAAGCCGCGAAAGGTCCAGCCGCATCTGAGGCGCGGAGCGCAGTTTCAACTTCAGAGCGCTCATGGCAGGTAGTCCTTGAGATGATAGTGATGCTGACCGAGGTTGCCGCCGTAGTTTCCAGCACTCATGCGGGTTACGCCGCGCTGTGGTCCGACATCGAGTACGGCTTTGATCCCGGCCCGCATGGCGTTGCCGACCGCCTCCGCCGTCAGTCCGTCAATAACGATTTCAAGGACGCACTTGTCGTCCGCCCCTAACTCGGAGTTCACGGCTCCCCGCAGCGTCGGGCAGAATGCGTCGTTGGTAGACGCCGGTGCTCCGTATTTGGAGCCGACCTTTGACCCTGATCGCACGATTCCACCAGGGAACGGCGTGATGACGTTCCGCACGTTGGAGATTGCCGCGACAGCAAGCTCGCAAGTTTCCAGAACGCCGATGCGATCCTTGCCGATAACGAGAATGTTGCCGCCGCCCACAGCGTCCGTCGTCACACCTGCCTTGTCCTCAATGACAAACTCGCCATCCATGACCGGGACGCGCCAATAACGTGCGTCACCGATCTTCCGGGCGGTCTGCCAGCCGTCACCAAAGAACCGTGGCCCCGCCGACAGGCTGATGCGCCTGCTGCTGTCCAGCCCGTTGAAGCAAGCCGACCCGGGGCTCGTAAGAACGCACTGGCCAACGCGATTCTTCAGCTGCTCTTCCACCAGCTCCGGCGCGAAGCCGAACACCAGCACCCGTACTCCGGGCCGGCCGTCTGGTGTTGCGTCCGCCGCGATCTCGTAGTCGATCCCGCACTCGGCGCCGCAGCCGATCACCGATGTGCCGAAGCCTGTCATGGTGACCGCGGATTGGCGGGCCCATTTGGGGCTGTCGGCTGTGATCAAGACACCGGAGGCGCTCATCCCGAACGCTTCCGCGAAAGTATCGTCGATGGCGATTCCGTTACGCGTGATCGGCGGACGGTCCGTCACGTTTTCGTTCAGCTCCGACACGCGACCACCTCGAACGGGCTAGTGTTCCGCATAAGTGTCTCCGGTACGTTGAAGGTCTCTGGCGGCAGGCCCCAGCGGCGGTCGTATGCTTCGCCGACATGGGACAAGATGGCTTTGTCATAGTCAGGTGCCACCGACATTGTGCGGCCGTAGCTTGGTGGGGCAAGCTGACCGTTCCGGACAATAAATGCACCGTCCTTGGTCACGTGCTGGGCCTTGCGGAACATTGCCGCGATGTCTGGATTTTCTCGGTACACCGAAATATCCGCCACAGCGCCTGGTTTCAGATGCCCCCGATCTGAGAGACCCAATAGCCGTGCCGGCGCCTGTCGCGTCATTACAGCGATATCGCGCAGCGAGTATTCCCGCGTCATGCTGCCCAGTGCCGAGACCTCCAGCGCTTCCTTTGGAAGCTGGTCAATGACCGCCTGCCGCACCGAACGGTCCATCAACTGTGCGATGAGGTCCGGATAGGATGTGAAGGGCCCGCCATTGGGATGGTCGGTGGTCATGTAGACCTGGGCCGGGTCGTCGATGGCGAGGAACAGTTCCAGACCGATGGCCCATTGCAACGCCGCGATCTTGTTGCGCACCTTGTAGTGGTAGGGGACCATCCCGCCACCGTTTCCATCACCGTCGCGGATAGCCCACTTCTTCGGCGTCGCCCAACGGCGTGCGTTGAATTGCGTCAATGTATCCGACGAGATGGTGCACGTCGGGCCAAACATCACCTGCCCGACGTCCGCGGTGACGTTCTTGTGCTTGGAAAGCAGTTCCGCCAGCCGCACGGCCCCAGATGACATGCCGAATCCGCCCTCGGTTCCGTAGGCGTAAAACTGCAGGTGCGCCAGGTGCAACGGCTCACCTTCGGCGGCCTCGATTGTCGCCACAGCGGTTTCCACGCTGCCGGGCAGGCCCAGGTTGTGGGTGTGCAAGTGCAGGGGATGCGGCACACCGAGCTTTGTCAGGGCCTTGCGCATGGCCGCGGAGATTTGCCGCGAGGAGACACCGTATTCCGGGATCGTATCGTCAAGCTCGAAGGAGCGGATATTCTCCTTCAGCGCGGCCACGCCGCCAGGGTTGATCGTCTTGGCTCCGATCGCACGGCTGGTCGTCATCAGCCAGCCGACATAATCGGAGATGGCGTCCGCGGAGGCCTTGTCACGCAGCATGCCGAGCAGAACATCGTCGTTGCCAACGACACTTAGGGCTGCTCGGTCGACATAAGGGATAAGCTCGAGTTCCAAGTGCGTGGCGGCGGCATCAACCGGCGCAACAGCCGGTTCGACAACCATCGTGAACCCCATCTGCGCGTAGAGCGCCCCAGTCGTGTGCAGATCGAAAGGAGCGCCTGTCCAGTGTTCCGGCGGCGTCTCGATCTCACTGTAGCGTTCAGGCAGCAGCAGGCGCGCAGCGGCGACATTGGCGCCGACTACATGCGTGTGGATGTCGATGGCTCCTGCCATCACGACGCAGCCGGACGCGTCAATTCGCTCGGCGAGCGGATTGCCGGCCGGAGCGTCCACGACGCGCCCATCCTGGATCCAGACGTCGCCGATCTCATCGCGGCCCGAGGCTGGATCGACGATACGGCCGCCGGCAAAACAAATGAGGCTCATGCGACGGCTCCGTTCTGGGAAGCGGCGAGCTCTTCACAGATGGCTTCGATGACCTGCGCCGCGCTGGCCTTCGATACCGGGGACGTTTGCGCATGGGCTGTGACGAACCCCGTTAGCGCGTCTTCCGACAGCGCTGCGTGGTCGATCCCAGGCTTGCCGATGCTGATCTGTGCGCTTGCTGCCAGGATCGCGTCGGGTCGCGCAGTAATGGCCGCTAGTGGGACACCATTGATCCAGTCTGGCAGCACCTGTTCACAGGCCGAGATCCACACGATGGCGTCGGCTTCCCCGCGCTTGATGACATCAGGAGCGCGGTAAAGCAGCTGGTCATGCACCGGCCGCACGCTGGCGAGCGATAGCGGCGGCGGTAAGCCTGTCAGGGCTTGGCACATGCGGATGAGTTCGGCTTGCCCCGCAGGTCGACCAAGCGGCAGCACGCTCCAGCGCGTCTCCCCCGATAAGGCGTTCGCAAGCGACATCATCGCGAATTGCGCATGCGCGTCGATGGCGTCGGGCGCGAAAACAAACACGCCATACTTCGCCTGATTGAGCCGCTCCTCCACGAAGCGTCCGGCTTCGGCCGCCGAACCATCATCGAGATTGACCGGCCGGCCCTGACACAGCGCATTGAGAACACCGAGCTGCTCGCGGAGATCCTGGCCACCAAGTGAAAAGCTTTCAGCGGACGCGAACAGCCCTCCGGTTGTTTCGGTGTTGCCAAGCCTGATCACCGTCCGCTTGGAGCTTGGCGTCGCAAGCCTCCGGAACGCGGCATCATGAGCAAGTGTGTCGGTAATGGGCCCGGCGACGATAACCACGTCTGCGCGCAGGTACGCTTCGCCTGGAACGGTCCCGAGCGTGCCCTGTTCCTGGGTCGGGCCAATCCCGGTTGGCGCGGCGTGATCAAGTATCACGCCGGCCTGCCGGGCCAATGTGACGGCCGCCGCCGCGCCAGCCAAGTCGACACGGTTAACAACGACAACCGGTGCTCGGGACTGGCCGAGAAGGGCGGCAGCCTTCTCGATCCCGCGTCGGGTTGTGGGATCGTTCGGATAAAAGATGGTCATGGTCCTTCCGGATCGGGGCTACGCGCTGGAAGGAAGCATGTACGTTTGTCGAAGACAACACCCGAAAAGCTGTGCGGTGCAAAGGATTGGATCGGCTGACATTGCCCTGCCGGAATTCGCTGGCTAGGTTACGCCCGCCTGATGGCAATCGATGTCGCGGGCGCAATAACCGAGGTTCTTTGGGAGGATAAGAATGCTGCGATCGCTCACACTTGGACTGTTGCTGATGCCGCTCGTGATATTGAGTGCAGCGCATGCGCATGGTCCAACGCGCCAGAAGGTCACTGAATCCGTCGAAATCAATCTTCCCGCCGACAAGGTTTGGGCCGCGATTGGCAATTTCCAAGATCTGAACTGGCACCCGGCGATCGAAAAGACCGAGGGCGAGGGCGGCAACGAACCCGGCGCAAAGCGCACTCTGACGCTGTCCGGAGGCGCCAACATCTTTGAGGAACTTCTGAAGTATGACGCTGATGGCCGCCTGATGAAGTACATCATCGCTAAGGTCGACGTGAAGGTTCTGCCGGTCAACAACTACTCCTCGATCCTCCGGGTCGAGGATCTGGGAGACGGCAAATCGAAGGTGGTTTGGAAGGGCGCGTTCTATCGCGGATACATGAACAATGATCCACCCGAAGATCTGAGCGACGCCGCCGCCGTCAAGGCGGTTACAGGTGTTTACCGCGGCGGCCTCGAAGAATTGAAAAAGAAGCTCGAGGCTGGCGGATAGTGCCAATCGCAACCGCGAAATCACGCCTTGGTGGGGCGGTGGCCGCAGCGGCCGCCGCCTTCATTTTCGCGTTTCTGGCGATGTTGGCGCCACTTGATGCCCACGCCGGACTAGCTGAGCATGAAGCCCTGGTGACAAGCCAGCTGGCCGAGAAGGTCGCATTTGTGGATCTTGCCACGTTGAAGGTCTCGGCGGAGCTCTCGGTTCCCGGAAAACCCGCTGGTATCGCCCTGTCACCGGACAGAAGCCGGGCATACGTCACAGCCCCGGAGGCCAAGGAACTGGTCGTCATCGACACGGAAAACCGGACGGTCCTCAAGCGTATCGCCACCGGCAATGGGCCGCTCGGCGTCGCGGTCCTCCCCGGTGACGGCCGTATTTTTGTTGCCGACTGGTACGATCATCGCCTGACAGTCATCGACCCGCGCTCGCTCAAGGTCATCGCCCGCATTGCAGTCGGTCAATCCCCATCGGGTGTCGCCGTCACGCCAGACGGAAAACGCGTTCTGTCCGCTGATCGTGACAGCCATCAGGTTTCGATCATTGATACCGCGAGCCTTCGAGTGATCAAGACCGTCCCTGTTGGCGAGAGGCCATTTGGCGTGACAATCGATGCTGCCGGCAAGCGCGCCTACACCGCCAACGTTAAGAGTAACGACGTCAGCGTCATCGATATCGAGCTCGGCGAGACGATCGCGGCCGTGAAGGTTGGCCGCAGGCCCTACGCCGTTGCGCTAGCGCAGGGCCGCGCTTTCATTACCGATCAGTACGTTGAAACCGTGAGCGTTATCGATTTGAATGACTTGAAGGTGATTAAGAAGATTAGCGTTGGCGCCTATCCGGAAGGCATCGCCGCCGATAAGGTGGGTCGCTTCGTCTACGTGGCATGCTGGGAGGACAACACGCTGGAGCGGATCGACGCGCGTTCGCTCACTGTCACCGGTCGTGTCGATGTTCCAGATGGTCCCAGGGCATTCGGCGACTTTCTGCGTTGAACGAAAACGCGAGCTCATCTTGTGCGGACAAACCCACGTAGTGTAACGGTTCAAACAAAATCGCCATGACGAAGCCCGGGGAACACGGGCCAAGTAACAAATCTGGAGGAAATCATGCAGCTCACGCTGTCGAACGTCATCCGCTCGGGCCTCGCCGCCGCGCTCATTCTCACTGCTTCGCTCGCCCAGGCCGCTGATGCGCCGCCGAGCATAACTGCTGCCCTGTTTGACAAGCCGCATATCAGTGAACTGCCTGCGGGCACGAAGCTCACCTACAACTTTGAACGTGACGGTTCTCAGACAAAGCTTCTTGGTCCGAATTATAAGGACGACATCGGCTTGAACATCGACGAGGTGACCGACGACGGTAACCGCACCGTCAGCGTGCGCATATTCTCCGGCGATCGCGGCCGCGAAGTCAGGACGATAACCGGCCTGACAGGTAACCCCGTCTTGGTGTTCTATCTCGACAGGGCTGTTGGGAATTTCGCGCAGCTTGCCGGCGGCAGCACGGCTTACCACAAGAACCGCTTTCGCATCGCTATGCGCGCTGAGGGTGGACTAACCCCTGCAAAGTTTCAATATAACGGCAAGACCGTTGACGGTTACCGGCTCGCCATCAGGCCGTTTACCGGTGACCGCAACGTCCACAAGATGAAGGGCTACGAAAACGCCCACTTCGAGGTTTTGGTGAGCGACGCGGTTCCCGGCTACTTCGTCGAGTTCACGTCGTCCTACAGCAGCCCGCTGGAAGGCTCTCCTTCCTTGAAGGAACGCATCGCCATCGAGGGTCTTGAAGCGACCACAAAGGCTGAAGCCAAACTACCAGGTGAAACAAAATGACAAGGCCCTTGCCGGCGCTTTTTGCGGCAGTTTTGGTTTACGCGTCGGCCTCCTATGCCGGCGCGGCCGAGTTGCCGGAAAACGATTATCCGACGATCGCACGTGCCGACTACGTGTTCGCGTGCATGCAGGTGAACGGCCAGAGTCGCGAGAACCTCTTCAAGTGCTCTTGCTCAATCGACAAGATCGCTGAACTTCTGCCCTACGACGCCTACGAGGAAGCCGAAACGGTCATGTCCGTCGCGCTGAAGGGCGGCGAAAAGGTCGCTCCGCTGCGTTACAAACCCCTGCAGGATAAGATCAATCGGATGAAGAAGGCTCAGGTCGAAGCCGAGCTTCGCTGTTTCTAACGCGAAGCACAAAAGAAATTGGGCGCCATCGGCGCCCAATCCTCACGCAGCATCCAGACCCGTTACGAACCCTTGGCGGTCGCCGACGTTTTGAACGTTCTCCCGTCCGTATCTCTCGCAACAACCGAGAGCGGCCCTTCGACGCCCCGCGCGTAGGTGAAGCGGATATTGGGATCTTCCGACAGTGAGATCCCGCCCTCCATATCGAACACCACCTGATCCCCTTTGCGCACTTCGATGCGTTCGACGTACTTCGCCGGAATATAAAGTCCGGTTAGTTGGTTCATCTGCATTCCAGAGTAATTCGGATGCCGAACCATGACCTGCGCTTCGGCCGTGCTCTTAGAACGCTGCGGCGGCGCGCGAAGCGAGCGCAGTTTCAGCTTGCCGATGTTGGCGAGTGCCGCGTCCATGTCCTTGAGCGCCGGCGCCGAGCAGCCCCCCGCGGCTTTGACGTACTTCGTGCGCATGTGCAGCGAGCCATCGTCGAGCTCAATCACCGCGCGAACGTTCGAGTACATATCAACCCGCACGCGTGTCGAAATCTTCCGCTCGCCGATGCCCGCCGCCTCGCCAAACGTGAAGGCCGCGACGACCGGCGCCGGGTTTTTCTCAACGACAAGCGTTAACTTTCGCACACGCGGTGCGACGTGCGCCGGGATGGTAACGGAGATCGGAACGATTGCCGCGTCCTCCGCCCGGTAGGGTGCTTCAAGCGCGAGTTTGTCCGATTCCTCGGCGATCTTTCGCTGATCGTCAAAGACATCTTCGCGGATGCTTTGCCATAGCTCGGCGCCATCATCATCCGCCAGAGCCAGCGGGGCCTGAAGCGCCAGCATAGCTGCGAAGACGCCGGCGATAACGCCGCCAGCCTGCTTTCCGATTGCCTTCACGTCAGTCCTCCCGAAGGGGTTTCTCATCCTCACGATCGCATTCTAATTATGAAATATATTGCTTCGCGCCCAAACAAACAATCGTGCGGAGCGCTCCCGTGCCCGGCTTGGAGCGTTACTCCCACTCAAGTTCAGCGAAGGCCGCGGTAACGTTCCGCTTATGGAATTCGTCGAACAGCTCCCAGTGGGGCGCCTCCTTCACGGCCGCGCCCTTTATCGCATCATTCATTGTGCCGCCTTCGGCAATTATTTCACGAACATCGTGAATGACGGTGTCGAGGTAGCGCAACATTGGACCGTACGCGGCGCGCCATCCCATTGATGCTGGCCCATGCCCGGGAACGATCATCTTTGGTGGCTGTTCATCAAGTTTCCGCAGCACCTGCACCCAGCCAAGGATCGAACCATCAAGCGCCGGGATATGACCCGAAAACACAAGGTCGCCGACAAAGGCTGTCTGGGTTTTTTCGTCCAGGATGACGAGATCGTTGTCCGTGTGCGCGGTCGGTTTGGGATTGAGCTTGAGCTTTCGCCCGCCAAGGTCGAGCGACGTGATCTCCCTCACGCCTTCGGTGGGAAGGACGATTTCAGTCCCTCGGAAAGCCTCCTCTCCCATGTTTTCACGCGCCGCCTCGAGATACCTCTTGCCCCGAGCTGACAGGGCTCGGGCCATCTTCTTATGCGCGACGAAACGAACTTGATCCGCCTTGAAGGCGCCGTTGCCCAGCACATGATCGGGGTGCATGTGGGTGTTGATCACGTAACGGATAGGCTTGTTCGTCGCCGCTTTAACAGCATCTCGAAGAGCCGCACCGACAAGAAAACTGCCGCCGGTATCGATCACCGCGACGCTGTCCTCGCCGATGACGAAGCCGGTGTTGGAAGTATCGCCGTGATTGCCAGGATTAGGAAGTTCGGGCTTTCCGTGATGAGCGAAGATGCCGTCGGCGACCTGCTGAAATTCTTTTTGCGGATGTTCGGCCTGGACCCGTTTTGTCATCATCGGCGGCAGCGCCAGAATACCGCCAAGGACCCCAAGCGCTTTGCATGCTGACCGACGTGTCAGACTATCAGCTCGATGGGATTTCAAAAAAAAATTTTTTTTCAAGGGGTTGCGACTCCTTGTGAAGGCGAGATTGCCGCTGGGTGGCGAATAAATCGCCCTCTCAGACTGTTCGTTATCACCCTTTTTTCCGCGCGCGCTATACTATGATGCCTTTCTTTGCCGGGAGAGCCAGCCTCTTACGATTGGGATTTTTTCCCGATATTGGCCGTAGATTCTTCATGTGGTCTTGCGAACCGCGACAAAAAGTGCATAGACTTTCGACCAGACAGCAAACGACTTCAGACGCCCGGATCCATCCGGGGGCTCGCATCGAAAGTTCGTGGCTCATAAAGATCGGATCTCAAACCGACGAGCTTAAGGACTGTGACACGCTGGCGTTGCTGTCTCTTGCAAGCGTGGCAAGATCTCACAAGGAGGAAGCGCAATGCGCAAAAGTGCACTGACAGGTGCGCTGCTCGCTGCCGTCGTTGTTTCGCCAGCCTTGGCTAACAAAGACGTCATCAAGCAGACTGCGAACCCGGATCAATGGGTTCTTCAGACTGGTGACTATACAAACCAGCGGTATTCCAAGCTCGATCAGATCAACGCCAGTAACGTCAAGGACCTCAAGGTTGCTTGGACGTTCTCGACGGGTGTTCTGCGCGGTCACGAAGGTTCACCGATCGTCGTCGGTGACATGATGTGGCTGCATACGCCGTTCCCGAACAACGTGTTCGCGCTCGACCTTAACGAGCCGGGCCGCATTCTTTGGAAGTACGAACCGAAGCAAGATCCTTCGGTTATTCCAGTGATGTGCTGCGACACCGTCAACCGCGGTCTCGCTTACGCTGACGGCAAGATCTTCCTCCACCAGGCCGATACCACGGTTGTCGCTCTCGACGCCAAGACCGGCAAGGAAATCTGGAAGGTCAAGAATGGTGATCCGAAGCGCGGTGAAACCAATACGGCGACCGTTATTCCGGTCAATGACAAGATCATCGTCGGCATCTCCGGTGGTGAATTTGGCGTTCTCGGCCACGTCACTGCCTATGATATGAACACCGGCAAGCAAGTTTGGCGCGGACACTCGTCTGGTCCAGACGATCACATGCTCATGGATCCTCAGAAGACCATGTCGCTCGGCAAGCCGGTCGGCAAGGACTCCTCGCTAAAGACCTGGCAGGGTGATCAGTGGAAGATCGGTGGCGGCACCACCTGGGGCTGGTACTCATATGACCCAGACACCAACCTGGTGTTCTACGGTTCTGGTAACCCATCGACCTGGAACCCGGCTCAGCGCCCGGGCGACAACAAGTGGTCGATGACGATCTTCGCTCGTGACGCCGACACCGGTGTTGCAGCGTGGGTCTACCAGATGACTCCGTTCGACGAGTGGGACTACGACGGTATCAACGAGATGATCCTCGCTGACATCGACGTTGGTGGTAAGAAGCGCAAGGTTCTTGTCCACTTCGACCGTAACGGTCTTGGCTACACGCTTGACCGCGTCACGGGCGAGCTTCTCGTCGCAGCGAAGTATGACCCAACTGTCAACTGGACCACCGGCGTCGAGTTCGACAAGTCGAAGCCGAACTATGGTCGTCCTTACGTTGTCGACAAATACTCGACCGCGAAGAACGGCGAAGACGTGAACTCAAAGGGGATCTGCCCGGCCGCTCTTGGCACGAAGGACCAGCAGCCTGCTACCTTCTCGCCGCGCACCGGCCTGTTCTATGTCCCAACCAACCACGTCTGCATGGACTACGAACCATTCCGCGTGTCCTACACAGCCGGCCAGCCTTATGTTGGCGCAACGCTGTCGATGTTCCCAGCTCCGAACAGCCATGGTGGCATGGGTAACTTCATCGCTTGGGATGCAGGTAAAGGTGAGATCGTTTGGTCGAAGCCTGAGCCGTTCTCGGTATGGTCAGGTGCTCTGGCAACCGCTGGCGGCGTCGTTTTCTACGGCACGCTTGAAGGTTACCTGAAAGCAGTTGATGAGAAGACCGGTGAGGAACTCTATAAGTTCCGTACACCATCGGGCATCATCGGCAACGTCATGACCTATGCGCACAAAGGCAAACAGTACGTCTCCATCCTTTCGGGTGTTGGCGGCTGGGCCGGCATTGGTCTGGCAGCTGGCCTGACGAACCCAACCGATGGTCTGGGTGCTGTTGGTGGCTACGCTGGCCTGAAGAACTACACCGCTCTTGGTGGAACTCTGACGGTCTTCTCGCTGCCATAAGCTGAACGCGAGTGACAGGGGCCGGCGCAGGGAGACCTGCGCCGGCCTTTTTTCGATTCAGGGCTGATAAGGTCCGCCGGCTGCCGTGAGAAGCGTTTCCGATTAAACCGGGAGATTGCGCGTCGCGTTTAATTACGGACGTTTAATTACCGAATTGTCGCAAGGTGCTAGCCATCGAAGTAAAGCTGAGGCACTTTTAGCGGAAGCTCTATGAGATCCTTGAGTTCTGTTAAGGCGACAGCCCGAAGCGCCATGCCATGGACAATAAGCCGTGAGACACTAAATCTGTGTGCGGCATTAAAAAAGGTAACAAACGAAATCCTGATGGAGGGAAACGCGTGACGATGACTCTTAGGCTATGCTCGGCAGCCGCAGTATTGGCGGGACTATTGCTGATGACAACCGCACCGGTCTCTTTTGCGGGTCCGGTAGAACTTGGCGATGGTGCCAAAGTTTCGGGCGCGGACGCTGAGTTCGACGAAGATGAAGGCAAGTGGCTCCTTGAGGAGACTGGTGAGCCGACATATCACGTCAAGAAGGATGGGAAGATCGACTTCCTCACTTACCGCGGATTTCAGCGCTACCATTCCGAATGCCACGTCTGCCATGGGCCGGAGGGAGTGGGCTCCACTTACGCTCCATCCCTCATAGATTCCCTTGAGACCATGAACTTTGATGACTTCGTGGGTGTCGTTTCAAGCGGCCGCATCGTCCCTCAGCCAGGCGGCGCAGATTCAGTGATGCCGGCGCTGGGCGATAACAAGAACGTCATGTGCTACCTTGACGGCATCTACACGTACCTGAAAGGGCGCTCCGACGGGGTCATCCCTCGCGGTCGGCCGAAGGGCAAGGATCCAAAGCCGGCAGCACTCGGTGAGGCTGAGAATGACTGTCTTGCCGGCTAGTATCCGCGCAGCGATCGCAGCGGCGCTCGCTCTCACCGTTCTCGGCGGCGTTGCCGCCGAGGCGGCAGAAGGTACGCGTGCTGATCTAGTTAATCGACGTGTGCTTCGCGTCTGCGCAGATCCAGCCAACGTTCCCTTTTCCAGCGATGATCCCGCCAAGCCGGGTTTTGAAAATAAGATTGCAGAGATAATAGCGGACGAATTGGGCGGTATTTCCGTCGAGTATACTTGGTTTCCGCAAGCCACCGGTTTCATCCGGCGTACACTTTTCGCCAAGGCCTGTGACTTGGTCATCGGTTATGCCCAGGGCGATGAAATGGTCCTGAACACCAACCACTATTATCGCTCGGCCTACGCACTCGTTTATAAAAAGGGTGGCGAGCTGGACGGTGTCGTGCAACTTACCGATGACCGCCTGAAAGGGAAGCGAATAGGGGTTATCGCCGGAACCCCACCGGCGACGATTCTGAATCGCGTTGGGTTGATGAGTGCGGTCAAGCCATACCATCTGTTCGTCGACCGCCGATACGATTCACCAACTGAGACGATGCTCAAGGATCTTCGCGCTGGTGAAATTGATGTCGGCATCCTCTGGGGACCCAACGCAGGCTATTTTGCCGGCCAGGACGGCAAGGGCGATATAGCAGTCGTGCCGCTCTTGAAGGAGGGCCGTTATCCGCCCATGGCGTTCCGTATCACCATGGGCGTACGGCAGGCCGATACCCAGTGGAAGCGAGAGCTCAACGAAATCATTAAGAAGCGGCAGGGCGAAATCGACCAAGTGCTTCTGGATTTCAAGATCCCGATCATCGACGAGAATGACCAGCAGATTACGTCGGCACGGTCGTCGCAGTAGACCGCCCGCCGTGACCGTGATCTCGACGAGCGGTGGCCGCTTGCCGGCCGCCGCCTTAGCCAGGGCGTCAAACTACGTCCTTGCGTTCTCCCGGCAGCTTGAGTAAACGACTACTTCCCGTTCGCCCGGCGTGATCTTGGCTGTATTGCCTGGAGCTCGAACCGCACCGGATACGCGGGCACAAGACGGGTTCTCTGGTAAGGGCGCTTAGCTCAGCGGTAGAGCACTACCTTGACATGGTAGGGGTCACTGGTTCGATCCCAGTAGCGCCCACCACCTTTCCATTGATCCTGCAGCACCTTGCGCATTTTGCCGGCGCTCAGGCCCGGGTCGCGGCGATCAGCGATTGGATCATTGCCTCGACCGGCCCCGGTTCGAAATAGCCGAACTCCTGGAAACGGATCAATCCATCGCGGTCAATGACGGCCATTTCAGGCGTGCCGCGCGTGCGGTAGCGGCGCATTGTCTCTGGCAAGCGCTGGCCGTCAGTATGTCGATCGACACCGACCGGAAAATCAATCCCCTTTTCTTTGATATAGCTCTTCAATCGCCTGACGGTTTGATAGCTGTGCCCCTCAAAGACCGTATGGATCTTCACCAGCAAGAGCTGGTCATCGGCGATATTTCGCGCGAATTTCTGCTGCCAGTGCGTGAGTAGAGGGCCTGAGAATTGGTTGCAGCCGGGACACCAGAGCTGGAAGAAGTCGATCACGATGACTTTGCCGCGCAGCGAGTCAATGTTGCCCGGGTCCGCATTAAGCCATTCGGTAATGTCCCATGCCGGCGCCCGACGGCCAACGCGGTCTTGCGCCGCCAGGCCACGAGGAGCCACGAGAGCAGTCATGGCGGCGGCGGCTGTTGTCGACAAGAAACCGCGACGCGACGGTGACAAGAACGCGTTCATGATCCGCAACCTCCACGTCTATTGTGAAGCCACGGTGGTCAACGCCTCGATCACCAGCAAGGAATATGTTCGTGATCGGCGGCGGCCTGCCACCCAACACTTTAACCGCGCTAGGATCCTTTGACATTGCCTTGCCGTCGCTCTCTCGCCACTTCCTGAATATGTTCCTTGAAGGCCGGCAGCCCGTCGAGCAGGCGCAAAAAGTCATCGACTTCCAGTATCAGCAAGTCCGCCGAACTCTCCGCCGTGACCGTCGCCGTTCTCGGCTCCTTCGAAAGCAGAGCCATCTCGCCGAAGAAGTCCCCCTCCGAAAGGTGCACGGTGAGGTTGTCGGTCGAGACTTCGACGCTGCCGCTTGCAATGAAATACATGGCATCGCCGCGATCACCCTGGCGCATTAGGGTCGTGCCCGGGGTGACGGTGCGGGCCCTCAAGATACTGACGAGATCAGCGATCGCCGCAGCATCGAGTTTCGAAAACAGCGGCACACGGGCGACCATGGCGAACGTGATCACGAAATCGCGCCGTCGAATTTCCTCGTAGAAACCCCGCCCGATGATGGCGACCGGCAGGGCGAAGCAGAAGATACCGAGCATCACCGTGATCGCGGCCACGATACGTCCGAGCGCTGTCACCGGCTCGGTTTCGCCACCGCCGATTTTCGCCAGCATAGCAGCCGCCCACCACATCGTTTTCGGCATATCGCCAAGGCGCTCCGGTTGCGCACGCCCTTCGATGGCCAGCATGACCGCGGCCGCGGCGAGCAGCACGCCACTCAGGATGATGACGCAGGCCATCAAGGCTCGACGCTCCGAAACGATGACACGGCCGATCGTAGCAATCGCGGGCGAATAGCGCGCTAGCTTCAAAATGCGCACCAGCCGCGTCAGGGGCATGAGCACGCTGTGTGGGAACAGGACCTCCAAAACCCAGGGCACCAGCGCCAGTGCATCGATGATCATCAGCGGCGTTGCCGCGAACCGCAGTCGAGCCATAAGCGGACCTTTGCCGCGCATCATGGGGTGTTCCGGTGCGACCCAAATCCGGGCGATATACTCAATCGCGAAGACGATGACGCAGAGCCGGTCGAACGCGTGAAGCGAAGCACCGTACTCGGCGGCGACCTCCGGCACGGATTGCGCGATTACGACGGCGACGTTGCTCACGATAAGGACGACAAGAAAACCATCGACCGATGCGCGAGGCCAGATCGCGCCGGCGACTGTGTTCGAGGATCTCGAAAATGCGCTGGCGCAGTGACGCCCGGCGCTCTGGCTTCGAGGTATCCATCTCCGTTCTCCGCAGCGGCCCGGCGCAGTGAGACACTCAGGACTGGGCCGAACTCAGCCGAAACCACCAATCAAACCACGCAGGCCGTGGACAGGGCGAACTGCCCGCAAGCTGGTCGTGCAATTTACGACATCGCAGATGCATATTGGACGCTTACGGGCGCGACGCCCAGACACTGTTTGACGATTTTGCCTTGATTTCATTCAGTTACGGACAAGAAACCGGACCGCGCGGCACTCCTGGTATCCCAATCACCCAGGACTCAATGAACAGGCGTCGGGCGAAGCCAACCTGTGGTCAGCCGCTCTTATGTCCGCGACAAGAGTAACTTATTACGCTATTATCAACTAACGTAGGAGGCGCGGTGGTCCCGTAGATGGGATCAAATCGCGAGGGATAGAGGCGAAGGGGGGAACCTGGTTATAAGGAGGTACCCCAAGTGCTTACCGCGAAACAGTTGATCGACGCCAAGGGACATCAGGTCTTCACCGTACGTCCCACGCAAAGCGTCTATGAAGCGATCAGCCTCATGGCTGAGAAGAACGTAGGCTCCTTGCTCGTCATGAAGGAAAAGCAAGCTGGTCGGCATCATCACCGAGCGGCATTACGCCAGAAACATCATCCTCAAAGGAAAGGCCTCGCCCAGACACGCTCATCGGCGAGATCATGAGCCGCACCGTGGTGTGCGCTCGCCCAGAGCATACCGTCGATGAATGCATGGATCTGATGACCCGCAAGCGCGTCCGGCATCTCCCCGTGCTGGAGCGGGGCAAGGTCATCGGGTTAGTCTCCATCGGTGATCTTGTGAAAGCGATCATCGACGACCAGAGCTTTGTCATTGAGCAGCTGGAAAACTACATTGCCGGCGAGAAGCTGGTTCACTGACACTCTTTGATCATCGCGGCAGGTCGTTCTTCAAAAAGGGGCGTGCCGCTCTTCTTCTTTGGTGTCCCCCGGCCGAGCCGCTTACGGCAGGCAGCGGTCGCTTACCGGACCGTCCTCTTCGGCAGGCGGCAGATCACCCAGCGGACCAAGAAGTGCACGGTCGCGGTCGAATAGCGCCGGGCTTTGCACGTAGAGCACCAGCAGGCGCGCTAGGCTGATAAGCGAATCCAGGTGCACGCGCTCGTAGCCGTGTGAAGCATCAAGCCCAAAGCAGACCAGCGCGGTACGAATGTCATTGCCCGCTTCTAGCGCCGCCGCCGCATCACTCCGGTAATGGTTGAAGACGTCACGGCTGTGCTCGATGTCGTAGTGCTTGCAAAGCCGAAGCAGGCTGCGCGTGAGGTGCCAGTCGAACGGGCCTGTGGAGTCTTGCATCGCAATCGTGACACCCGTAATCGCAGGTGTACTGGACGGAAGCGATCGTGCCGTTGTCGACCGACAGCATTTCGGCGACATCTCCATGCAGGATGTGCGAAGCGCCGACGCCGACTTCCTCGGAAATCGTAAACAGCAGGTGGCAGTCCAAAGGCAGCTGCACGTCGTGATCCCGCAATGCCTTGGTCGCCGCCAGAACAGCCGCCACGCCGGCCTTGTCGTCCAAATGGCGCGACGTAATAAAGCCGGTATCGGAGAACACCGGCTCGGCGTGCACCGCGACGATATCCCCGACGTGGACGCCAAGCGCGCGGATGTCATCCTCGCTGGATACGCGCGCGTCGAGCCGAAGCTCCAGGTTTGACCACGCCGCCGGCTGCGTGTCGATCTCATCGCCGTAGGTGTGACCGGAGGCCTTCAGCGGCAGAATCGTGCCGGTCGTCCGCACGTCATCGTCGGAGAACACGGTCACTCGGGCACCTTCGGCGAATCTCGCTGACGCAGTGGCCGATCGGCGAAAGCTTTGGCCAATCATTGTGCGGCGTGAAAGCCCCTTGATGACGGCGCCGAGCGTATCGAGGTGGGAAACGATGGCGCGATCGGGAGTTTCCTGGCGGCCTTTGAGGTCGGCTCGTATCGCACCAAGCCGTGTCAACTCGAACGGGATCGAAAGGCGTTCCAACTCGTGGCAGACATAGCCGACCGCTTGATCGGTCATCCCCGTCGGGCTCGAGATCTCCAAAAGATTCCTTCAGAAATCCGGCACAGATAGTCGGGGTCAATCTTGAGATCTCGCATGTGGTCCCACCGTTGGTTCACACTCAGGCATTGGTGGGGCCACTAGCACTTGTTCGCGTTTCCGGAAACAGCAGATCCATGAATTTCTCAGCCGTTGGCGCAGGCTCGTGGTTGGCCAGCCCCGGCCGTTCGTTCGCCTCGATGAAGCGGTACTGGGATTTGTTGGGCGCCTTGACGATCAAATCGAGACCGACAACAGGCATGTTGAGCACACGTGCAGCGTCGCTAGCTGCATGCGCAAGCTTGGGGTGAAGCTCACCAGTGACATCCAGCATGGTGCCACCAGTGTGCAAATTGGCGGTCTCTGCGCACCTCCAGCTCCAGTGTCCGCGGGCAGGATATCAAGCAGTTGGAACCCCGCGCCTAGGACCGCGCGCTCTGTCTCATCATCGAGCGGGATCATGCTCTCGGCCGCGTGTGGCGGCGGCCCGGCGCCGCGACTGCTTGTCAATGAGCTCGATAATCGTGTGCACGCCATCACCGACGATTGCCGCCGGCTTCCGGATCGCCGCGGCAACGACCTCGCCACCGATAACGATGATACGCAGGTCGCGGCCGCTGACGAATTCCTCAACCAGAACCTGATCACAAAATTCACGCGACTTCTTAACGGCCGCGAGGACCTTCTTTTTAGTCGTCAGGTCGACGACGACACCCCGGCCCTGCTCGCCCCTGGCCGGCTTGACGACGATCCGCTCATGCGCCTTGAGAAACGCCAGTGCGTCTTCATCCTTGGACACGATGGCTTGCGCCGGAACTTTAAGGCCGGCCCGCGCCAGCAGGCGGTGCGTAAGCGTTTTGTCATCGCATCGGCTCATCGACACCAGCACTTGTCAGGTCCGAAAGCGACTCCCGGCAGCTAATCAGCCGGCCACCAAGCGATAGGGTGAAGAGGCCGGCTGCCCGATCCTCGACCTCCACGGTAACCCCGCGTCGCCGCGCCTCGTCGATAATGATCTGGGCGTAAGGATTGAGACTGCCCTTCGAGACTGGCCCAATATAAAGCTTCTCGTTGACCGGGTTCTTCTTCTTGATGCAGTAGACCGGAATCTGAGCGAAGCCGAGTTTGGTGTAGAGCGCGATCGCCTCTCGGTTATCGTGGATCACGGAAAGGTCCATGAAGCTGCGGCCGGCTTGCTGGAAGTGGTAGGCCAAGGCCTCCACCAGCTTGCGTCCGACACCTGGCAGCTTGGCCTGCGTATCGACCGCCAGCGCCCACAGGCTGGCGCCGTTGTCAGGGTCGGCGAAGGCGGACTTGTGGTCGACGCCCATCACCACACCAAGGATCGCGCCGCTGGCCCGCTCCTGCGCCACCAAAATCGTGACCACTGAATCGTTTAACTTGGCTTCGATAAAGCCATCCGACAGCGGCACCATGTTGCGCGCAAGAAAGATCGTGTTGACCGCCGTTTGATCGCTCGCTCGCGCTTCACGGATTTCGACGCCGTTCTTTTCCGGTGGCTGCAGGTCATCCGCCTCAAGATTAAGGCGGAACGTATGTGAGGGGTCCAGGAACAAGGCGTGCGGTGCGCGGGATAAAACAACGTGCGGGTCCCGCACATACAACGCGACGTCTCGCTGGCCCTCGTGCTCGCGCAGCATCCCACCTGCCAAATCATCCGCTTCCGAGAATGTCTGGCCGAACAGCAGTCGTCCCCAGCCACAATCGACGGCTACACCTTCGCGCAGATGTGCAGCCCGCGCACTGTCTGGCAGATCGCCCCAGTGCTTAAGCGACGCCATCTCGGTCAGATCGCCCGGTTCAAGGGCTGTACGTCCTGTGCTCATTGTCACCTCCATGGTGCCTTCACGCTGAGCATACGGTGCGTTGACTTGGCGAACTTCAGCCTTCGCTAGGGGCAGCGGCGCTGCAGCCAGAGTTCCAATAGTGCGATCTGCCAGAGCTTAGACCCGCGCAAAGGTGTGATATGGCCCTTCGGGTCTGCCAGCAGAGTGTCCAGATAGCCTGTATTAAACAACCCGCGTTCGCGCGCGGCACGATTGCTCACTGCATCGCGGACCCATTCGAAGACGGACCCTTCGAGGTATTTCAAGGCCGGCACCGGGAAATATCCCTTCGGCCGGTCTATCACCTCGTTCGGGATGACCTTGCGGGCCACCGCCTTCAGCACTCCCTTACCGCCGTCGGCGAGTTTTAGATCAGGCGGAATTCGCGCCGCCAGTTCGACGACCTCGTGGTCGAGGAATGGGACGCGGGCTTCCAGCCCCCAGGCCATGGTCATATTATCAACCCGCTTCACGGGGTCATCAGTCAACATGATCCGGCTGTCTAGCCGCAAAGCCCGGTCCACCGGCGTGTCCGCTCCGGGACGATCGAAATGCATTTCGACAAAGCGGCGGCTGTGGTCGTCTCCATGGTATTCGGCTGCCACCGCCTCGCAATATTCCTGCTGATCACGATCAAAGAATGCCTTGGTATAATCTTCAACCGCGTCGTTGGTATGGGACAGCGGCGGATACCAGTGATAGCCCGCAAAGATCTCATCCGCGCCCTGGCCGGATTGCACCACCTTGACGTGCTTGGAGACCTCTTCCGATAGCAAAAAGAAGCCAACGTTGTCATGGCTCACCATCGGTTCCGACATGGCCGCGATCACGTCGGGCATTGCCGACATCATGCGTTCCGAGCTGACCGGGATCTTGTGGTGCCGCGTGGCGAAGCGCTCGGCGATAATGTCCGAGTAGCGGAACTCATCGCCCTCGTCGTCGTCGACGGAATCAAAGCCCACCGAGAACGTATTGAGCCCCTCCTGTCCGGCCTCGGCGAGCAGGCCGACGATCAGGCTGGAATCGACGCCGCCGGAAAGCAGTACGCCGACCGGCACATCGGCCACCATGCGCCGCTTTACGGCCGTGCGCAGCGCATCGTGCACAGCCTCTTCCCAGTCCGCCGGACTGAGCGCGGCGTCGCCGGGCTGACGCGAATACGGGGGATCCCAGTAGACCGTATCCTTACGCTCACCGTCGGACTCGATCACCGAGATTGTTGCTGGTGGAAGTTTGCGCACGCCCTTCAGCATGGTGAACGGCGCTGGTACCACCGCGTGCCAGCTCATGTAGTGGTGCAGCGCGACCGGGTCGACGCTTGTGTCCAAGTCGCCAACCGCCGTCAAAGCCGGCAGCGACGAGGCAAATCGCAAGCCTTTCCCGCCCCGGATCGCAGCAAGATAGAGTGGTTTGATACCCAGGCGGTCACGCGCGAGAATGAGCCGGCCGCTGGCGTGTTCGGTGATGGCGAAAGCGAACATACCGTTAAAGCGCTCAACACAGGCCGTGCCCCAGGTCGCGTAGGCCTTGGCGATCACTTCGGTATCCGAGTGAGAGAAGAACCGGTGACCGGCACCCTCTAGCTCGCGGCGCAGTTCCTCGTAGTTATAGATGCAGCCGTTGAAGGCCAACGTCAGGCCGAGGGCTGGGTCGACCATTGGCTGGTGGCCCTGTTCGGATAGATCAATAATCCGCAGCCGCCGGTGGCCGAATGCAATCCGCTCACGTGCCACAGCACCCCCGCCGTCGGGACCGCGCGGTCGCATGACCTCAGTCATCTTAGAAATATTCGATAAAGACGCAGGCGCGTTATCGAAGTGAACTTCGCCGCAAAGACCACACATGATGAGATTTGATCAGGATCTTACTTTGGTGGGCGCGAAAATTCCCTTGCGCCGATTACTCAGTGGCTGAGGTGCCAAGTGAAACTCCTCGGGGACCCGCATCGTTTGGACCCTTTGCATTGCTGCAGGGAAACTAGGTATCAGGCTCCGCAATGTCAAATTTGTTGCGGGCGTCGAGACTCCAAAATGGCCATAGTTCGTTGCGGGGTTTCGTTATATCCGGAGGATAAACACCGCAGTCGCTTGCTTTCGCGCCATCTGCTTTGCGAATCTTCTCATGATTTTTTCGGTGCACAAGATTTAACCATCAACATTGAAATTACCAACCTACTGATATTGCCGCCATTCCTTGCCACGTTTGCGTTGGTACAGTTTTCGCTTTTTGGTTTCCGTCCGCGACTGCGTCGCCAGCCAGCACGAACAAGCGGCCCAACGCTAGATCGCAAACCCGGCAACGCCGCCAATCCGATATCCCGCTTCGTGCAAACCGCTGCTCGGATCGCCGGCCTCCCGAGCATCCGTTAAGGCCCGGGTCGAGACCGCTGCTCTTTCACTTTTGGCTGTTCTCGCCGCACTATTGCCGATCATCTCCGCAGCTTCGCAAATCGATGAAGGAAACAAGAAATGACACCGGAACAAGTCAAGCTGGTTCAGGAGAGCTTCAAAAAGATCGCGCCGATCGCGCCGCAGGCCGCCGACAATTTCTATAGCAGGCTGTTCGAAATCGCCCCCGAAGTGCGGCCCATGTTTCCAGACGAGATAAGCGATCAAAAAGAGAAGCTGATGAGCATGCTTGGCACCGCCGTCAACAACTTGCATCAGGTCGAGGTGATCATTCCGGCCGTCCAGGAGCTTGGACGCAAACACGTTCACTATGGGGTCAAGGACAACCACTACCAACCGGTTGGCGAGGCACTGATCTATACGCTTGAACAAGGCCTCGGGGATGACTTCACGCCGCAAGTGAGGGAGGCTTGGCTGGCAACCTACACAACGCTGCAGACGGTGATGACGGAGGCGGCCGCCGAGGTCACGGCACCAGCTGAGAAGAAGGGTTTTTTCGGTGACATGTTCGGCTGACGCGTCGAACCTCCCGCTGGGCGAGGCGGCCCCGCCGCCAAGCTCAAGGAGCCAGCGGCGAAGTCTGTGTCTCGTGCCAATGCCTTAAGTTTCGGCCAATCTGGCCGGGCTCATTGCGACATCACGCGCGAGCTGTGGTCGTAAGGCCTACCGCTTCCGGTTTGTGCAAACCAATAACGAGCATGACGGCCGCACCATTGGCCCAGTAGTACGAGGCATCCAGAACGCTGAAGCCGAAAAGCGTCGGGGCAGCCAGGAACGCGATCCCAACAAGGCCGTCGACTGCCAGATGGAACCAGTAGGGCAGGATTCTGAATACGCCGAGGTTGTGATCGGTAAGCAGTGCCAGGACGAAGGCCGCGACACCAGTGCCGACAGCGAGCCAAAAAGCCAGCGGATTGGAACTGCCCAGTTTGAGCGCGAATGGTAATACCATGAGACTCACGGCGACAGGGTAATCAAGGTAGGCATGTAGGTTCCGGGTAATGAAACGGGGATCCGTCGGGTTTATCCTTCGCAGTTCACGCGAGGTCACGCCGACTGCCGGCGTGACCGATCGCTAAAGCGTCACTTGATTTCAGAGGGGAGTTTGCCGGCGAGCTTCGGCCAGTTCTTTTCGGCCTTCTTGATCGCGCCCGGCACGTCCTTGAGCCAGGCTTGCTGGATGCCGGCGTCAAGGTTCAGATAGAGCCGGCCGTCAACGATCTTCCAGTATCGCGGATCGCCGTCGAATTTCGCGCCGACTGAAACGCCATAAGCGCAATAGCCGCCGTAGGCCGGTTCGTACTTTGCCGGATTTGCCTTGAAGGCGTTGAGGTTAGAATTCGATGCAAAGCGGTACGTCGCATCGTTGTGGACCAGCGCGAATTTGGCATCACCTTGAACCGGCTTCTTGTCCGTGAAGTAGGCGACGATATCGAAACCGTGCACAGCGAGACCGGGCGCGGGTTTGCCGTTGACCAGCACGGCGCCTGTTGCGGTGTTGATCTCCGGGCCGGCCACCGCCGGCGCGGACAGGCCAACCAGTCCGGCGACAATCAGCGCGATAAGGGGCTTTGTTTTCATGATCGGAACTCCTTGTGTTTTTTGGCTTACTTGGGTTGACGAAGTCGGTCTCCGGAGCCGCGGCGGCAGTGCTTGGACATGCCGTCTTTGGCTTTACGCAACCGGCTGTTGGCAGCCCCATTTTCATCCCATACATTATGAATGAAATATGGAACATCGCATTTGCAATAATTGCGATTGAAACTATATAGTTGACCGTCATCTTCAACAGCAACTCACAAAAGCGAGAGGCCCACGAATGGCAGGCAGCAATCAGCGGGCAAGGAGAGGCGGGCCCAAACGGAACAGGACGCCTTCAGCGTGGCCGATGTTTCTCATCGCCCATGACGAACTCGTCGCGCGCATAGAGGAGCAATTGCGCAACAAGGGCCTGCCCGAAATCAACTGGTACACCGTCCTATGGGTCCTGGAACGCGCCCCAGATGAGCGCCTCAGAATGCATGAGCTTTCCGAGGCCGCGGTCATCACGCGCAGCAATCTCACGCGGCTTGTTGATCGCATGGAAAAGGCGGGACTGGTCAGCCGGGAGCGCGTCAGTGGTGATCGTCGCGGTGCCTATGCCTGCCTAACGTCGGCGGGCCGCGACATGAAGACCGAGATCTGGAACGTCTACGGTCCGGCAATCCAGGAACACTTCACAAGGCACTTGAGTCCGCAGGAGAGCGCCACGCTGCACGACATCATGCTGCGCCTGATCGACAAAGTACGAGGCTCGAGATCATAGAGTCTGCACGAACGTCGCTGATCACCGACCCAACCCCCAAGCCAAGGCGCGCGCACATAGGTGGAACCTGCAGCCCGCCTTTGATCCAACCATGAGAGCTCTCAGCATGATAAGTGTCAGCCCTTCGATCAAGCGAGCACGGCGGCTTCATGAGAAACACGCTTAGAGCAGCTTCATGTGACCTGAGTTTCCAGCTTGCCCGCCTCGCCGGCCGCAGACCGGCGGCTCTGGCTCAAGCCCGCAACGTCTTTGCCAAAAAACAGCTCGTGTTCTGTGTCACCAATGGTCGCTCCGGTTCCAAGACCCTGGCGACGCTGTTTGACTGCTTGGAGCAGGTGCAAGCTGGACACGAGCCCGCGCCATCATTTCACCTTGTCATGCGCTGGGCTCAGCATAATGCAATGCTTGCTGAGAGTTTTTGGCTCTTCAAAAAGCTGCCGGCGATCGCGGCGAGCAACAAGCCGATTTATCTCGAGACGAGCCACCTCTTCGCCAAAGGCTTTCTTGAGCCTCTTGTTGAACTTGGCGGTCGGCCGAAGCTCATCTTCCTGAGCCGTGATCCGCGGGCGACGGCGACTTCGATGCTGAGGCTGAAGGACATCCCGGGCCGAACGCGCCGCGCGCTGAAGTGGTATCTGGCGCCGGCCGATGCGCTGTGTGCCGGACTTACTCCGGAAAAGGCAGCGGCGATGTCGGATTATCAGCTTTGTTACTGGCACGCCCTCGAAATCAAGGCCCGACAGCAGCACTATGCGCTACTGGCGGGTGAGGTCGGCCTGACAACCGCTTCGGCCGATATCTCCGATCTCAATTCGATCGAAGGCTTTGAAGCGATCTGCGAGGCCCTCGGAATCAGCATTGGTACCGGCGATCGCCAACGCCTTTGCCAAATCGTCGGCATCAAACAGAACAGGCGGGAAGCCGAAAAATCCATCTTTCCCCTGACTGTCCAATACCCCGACGCTGAGGAAGCGCAGGTGCGTTCCTTCATCGTCCCATGCCCAGCCGGGCCGAAACGCAGCGCCGGTTTTGGCCGGTACCTGTCCACGGCGCGGCGCGGTTTATGACCGCCATTGTGAGCGCCGTGGCAGCTAAAGGTTAACAGCGCAAGGCCCCGCAACAGTCTCGCGGAGCCCCAAGGTTGACTTTCAAGCGCCGCGCACATAGTTTTCCGGCGATCCGGACCGGGGCGATGTAACGGCTGCGGGTCGCGTGGGAACGCGGCGCGCATTTCGTTTTTGCCAGCCGGAGAGCCAACAACAAATTCTGACGGGTTTCGCCATGAAAGTCCGCAATTCGCTGAAATCGCTTCGTTCGCGCCATCGCGACAATCGCCTGGTTCGCCGCCGGGGCAAACTCTACGTCATCAACAAGACGCAGCGTCGCTTCAAGGCGCGTCAGGGCTGATTGGGCAGCAGGCTCCGGTCGACGGCGGTATTGCCGCCGATACGAGACCCTTTGACAGCTGAGGCAGGCCGGTCCTAACCTGCCTCCCATGAAGAATTTTCAAAGTAATTCAAAACACACACGGTCGGTTGCCGCGGTCGCGATGCTGATCGTGTGCGCCGCGTTTGCTGGATCAGCTACCGCCCAGGCTCCCGTGCCCGGTGGTAAATCCGAGCCCGCGCTCAAAAACACCCCCGTGCCGCCAGAGAAGCCATATCACAAGCGCGTTCTGGCTGAACCACCCGAGTCGCCGCGCGAACGCGCCGAGGTTCTTTCCAATCTTTACGCCTTGCTTGCCACCGCTGAGAACTCGGAGACCGGCACCGAAATCGCTGGCGTCATCGAGCGCATCTGGTTGTTTGGCCACGGCGATACAGTGGCTGTGCTCATGCAACGCTCTTCGGCCGCCCTATCAGAAAAGAACTACGGCCTGGCATTGAGGTTCCTCGATGCAGTCGTCGATCTTGCGCCGGATTACGCCGAGGGGTGGCACCAGCGTGCCGTCGTGCACTACTCCCGCAACGAATTCGCACGCGCATTGGGAGATCTCCGGCGCGTACTCGCGTTGGATGAAAACCACTACAAGGCTCTTGAAGGCCTTTCCAGGATGCTGGAAGAGACCGGACAGAAGGCCGGGGCCTTGGCCGCGCATCGCAAGCTGATGTCGGTGCACCCTTACTGGCCCGATGCCGATCAGCGACTGCGCGAGTTGGAACGCGAGTCAGAAGGCCAGGGCATCTGACGATGATATCAGTCGGTCCGTCTGCCGCCTGTTCACACGAGTGTGCGTTGAAGCTGAAGACAAGCGTGGCAACATCGCGTGCAAGTAAACAGTAACACGCACGAGGTTTGTTTAATGTCTCTTATTTCACCTTCGCGAGCAGCTCTTGCCGCCGTAATTATTGCTTTTTCAGTTGGGGCCGCCGGATTCTGGTCCGCCTCTCCGGCCGACGCTCATAACACCGGCTACAAGCACGGCCATGCCAAACACAAAGGCTCGCACAAGTCCAAGCGCAAATATAGCCGTCCTACGAGTGACCGCGATCCCGCGGTTTTCGCCAGCGAGGTCGATTTGTCACGGCCCGGCGGTCCGAAGAAGTTCTTCGAGATGCTCAACGAAGAAAATCGCTGAGCTGCCTTGCACGCCGCGCCGTCACAAAGCCGCATTCATCGCGGCTTGCGGCGGCGCGTTTCCGGGCACCGCATCCAACTTCATTTGATCCGACGGGCGTTTGGTGCGTACTCTTCAGTACCAATCCTGCGGGCGATGAAAGCACGCTTCGACGGTGTCCTCCATTGGCAAGGACTGCATGAGCAACGAAGACAATCGTTTCACCGCCCGGGCCTCGCGCTATGCCAGGGTCGGCACCAATGTCGGCACGGTTGCCGCGCGCTACGCTGGACAACGGCTGCTTGGCATTGAGCAGGACCGTGATAAGGCCGCCCGCCATCTGGCTCTCGCACTTGGCGGGCTCAAGGGACCGATCATGAAGGTGGCGCAGCTGCTTTCGACCATCCCCGAGGCGCTGCCGAAGGAATACGCGCGTGAGCTTGCCCAGCTACAAAGCCAGGCTCCGCCCATGGGGCCGGCCTTTGTACGTCGTCGTATGACGGCCGAATTGGGCCGCGACTGGCAGAGCCGCTACAAGAGCTTTGAACTGCAATCCGCCGCCTCTGCATCGCTTGGTCAGGTCCATCGAGCCGTACATCCCGACGGCCGCGACCTGGCCTGCAAGCTGCAGTACCCGGACATGCAGTCCGCGGTCGAAGCCGACCTCAATCAGCTCAAGCTGGTGTTTCAATTGCACTCGCGAATGGAGCCAGGTGTCGACACCAAGGAGATTTTCGCTGAGATCTCGTCCCGGCTTCGCGAAGAACTCGACTACGATCTCGAGGCGCGCCATACACGTCTTTATGCGGACATATTTTCAGGCGAACCGCTCATTCGCGTTCCGCAGGTCATCCCGGATTTCTCGACAGGTCGCCTGTTAACCATGACGTGGCTCGACGGCGAACCCTTGCTCAGTTTCAAGCAGAATTCGATGGATGATCGCAACCAGATCGCGCGCGCCATGTTCCGGGCTTGGTGGTATCCCTTCAGCCATCATGGTGTAATTCACGGAGATCCTCACCTCGGCAACTACACGGTCTTTTCCAACGACGGCCGCCCCGCCGGGATCAACTTGCTGGACTACGGCTGCATCCGGTCGTTTCCGCCCAGCTTCGTGCAAGGTGTGGTCAATCTCTACCAGGGTCTGCTGGCCGCGGATCGCGATAGAATCGTCGCCGCCTACGAGGAATGGGGCTTTAGCGGTCTAACCGACGAACTCATCGACGGGCTGACGGTTTGGGCCAAGTTTATTTACGGGCCGCTCCTGGATGATCGCGAACGCACCATCGCCGACCAAACGACCCCAGGCGAATACGGTCGGCGCGAGATGATGCATGTCCGAAAGGTCCTCAAGGAAAAGGGCCCGGTGATCGTTCCGCGCGAGTTTGTTTTCATGGATCGTGCCGCAATCGGGCTGGGCGGGGTCTTCCTGCACCTTGGTGCAAAACACAATTGGTACCGGTTGTTCAACGAAACGATTGAGGACTTTGACCTTGATGAAGTCGCCGCCCGCCAGCGGCGCACGTTCGCGGCTGCCAACGTGCCGCTTCCGGTCTAACAGTCAACTCCGGTAGTGCCGCTGCATGCGCTTCAAAGTGCGCTCGATCTCGCTGGGCGGATCGGCAAACGGCTCCAGGTTCACTCGGATCGTATTGTTGTGGCTCATCGTCCAGGGCAGCCGCATCAAAAGCCGGTAGATCGGCATTCGCCGCCAATCCGCCAGGAGCGCACCCTCCAGCGGCTGCGTGAGCTTGATCTGCAACTCGTGCGTCATCATTGTACGCACCGCGATGTGGACCGTTTCGATTGTTTCGATCGAACGCCAGCCGATAAGGCCCAGTCCTTCGATGAAGACCCCGTACTGATTAGCTCCGAGGCGTGGGCGCTCGCTTTCGATGAGAGGAAAGAAGTAATAGGCCGTTCCGAGCGCGGCGACGCCGATAGTAAGCAGTATTTCGCTGCCCATGTAAAAGGCAGATACGCTGAACGCGATGCCTGTCGCCGAAAGCACGAACACGCGAAATTGCCCCTTATCGTGCCCGTAGCCAACCGTATATCCGCCGAAATCACGAATGTCGCTGGGCGGTGCTTCGGCCATCCAATCCGCTCCCCTCGCACGCGATCTCCTGCGATGGCATCAAAGGCGCCAAACCACCGCTCAATCGTCAGGTTCCAGAAACGCCCGCGCCATCGCCCAGCTCGTGTTGCACTGCAGCGCAGGGTGGCATTGCGGGCCAGAGTTGGCAACTCCGTCTGGGAAAGTTCAGCGCCTACTTGGGTGGGCTGCCGCATTGAGCGCGGTGGCGCAGCAGCTGGTCAGCAAGCACCAAGGCCATCATCGCCTCTCCGATGGGGACGGCTCGGATGCCGACGCACGGATCGTGCCGGCCTTTGGTGACGATCTCGGTCTCGTTGCCGTTGCTATCGATGGTTCGCCGCGGTGTCAGGATTGAGGATGTTGGCTTGACCGCGAAGCGGCAGACAACTGGTTGCCCCGTCGACAACCCGCCCAGAACGCCGCCGGCGTGGTTCGACAGAAACTTCGGTTGACCGTCTGCTCCTATGCGTATTTCGTCGGCGTTTTCTTCGCCCGTCAGCGCTGCTGCCGCCATGCCCTCGCCGATCTCGACACCCTTGACGGCGTTGATGCTCATCATGGCCGAGGCAAGGTCCTGGTCGAGCTTGGCATAAAGCGGTGCGCCGAGCCCGGCGGGCACGCCCTCCGCCACCACCTCGATGATTCCTCCAACCGACGACCCATCCTTGCGGATTTTGTCGAGATAGTCTGACCAGCTATCCACGCTTCCAGGATCGGGGCAGAAGAAAGGGTTGGCATCGACCGTACTCCAGTCGAGCCGGCCGCGATCAATCTGGTGGGGGCCAAGCTGCACCAGACCGCCATGGATGGTGATCCCGCCTAGGACCTTTCGCGCAATCGCCCCGGCGGCGACACGCATCGCGGTTTCACGCGCCGAGGAGCGTCCGCCGCCCCGGTAATCGCGAATGCCGTACTTGGCTTCGTACGTATAGTCGGCATGCCCTGGCCGGAACTTCTGAGCGATATCGCCGTAGTCCTTGGAGCGCTGATCAACGTTGCGGATAATGAGCGATATCGGTGTCCCGGTGGTCACCTGCTGGCCGTTGGCATCCTCAAAAACACCCGAAACAATCTCAACGCTGTCGGGTTCGCGCCGTTGCGTTGTGAACCGGGATTGTCCCGGTCTGCGCCGGTCAAGCTCAGGTTGGATTTCGTCAGCGGTCAGCGGGATTCCGGGCGGGCAACCGTCGACAACGCAGCCGATGGCAGGCCCGTGACTCTCGCCCCAGGTGGTTACGCGAAACAGATGACCGAACGTGTTGTGTGACATTTCGTTTTGCAGCAGTACCTTGAGTGAAGCACTTACCATGCAACGACAACGGACTGACCGATAGTGTTGCAAAAAAATCTTATGGGCGCGCCACAGCGGCTGTGAAACCCCCAACTGCATCAATAAAGATGACAAGATGGCGCGACGCAGATTATTAAATCATTGAGTTAAAGCGTGATTCCCACAAGATTCGTCACCCAAGACGACTTCGGCGAGGGATTTCCAGACTCGGCCGTGGATATGGGCTTGGCCTTTGCGCCAGCCAATAGAACCGAAAAGGCGGACGAGATACTGGGCACGCAAGCAAGCGTAAGGCAGCATTTGTCCGCCTTACGTGCGTCACCAGCGTTTTCAGACAAGTTCTGCCGCAACCGAACCATTTGCTTGGCTCGGTACTAGCCAAAGCTGGCAGAATGAGTCGAAGCAGAACGGGATGGCTCCTGCCGGCCTTGAGCAGCTGGTCTCGAGCGATCCTATTGGCGTTGAGAGGGCTGGAGCCGCCGCTGCTCCGGTCCTTTCTTGCTTTTGGGCCACACGCTGTTGCCCAGTCACTTTCACAACCAGCGCATCTCTCCCTGGCTAATGATCAGGACGCGATCCTGCGGAACCTCCAAATCGAGAATCTTATCGGGATCGAGATCGAGCAGGTGCGCTCGCAGGGTTCGCGTGATGCCGCCGTGAGTCGCGACCACGGTGTCGCCCGTCAAGGTGGACAGCCAATCGCGTGTTCGCTCCATAAGATCAGCGTAGCTTTCGCCGCCCGGTGGACGGAATCGGAACGGGTCGGCTCGGCGCGCGGCAAGCGCCTCCGCATCCGTGGTCTTCAAGGTCGCAAGAAGCTGCCCCTGCCAGGCACCATAATGCACTTCAAGCAGGCGCTCGTCCGTGGCGTACTCTTCGGCCGCAAGCCCCAACGATTGGCGAATGATCCGCATCGTCTCACGTGCACGCGACAATGGGCTTGATACGAAATGTGCAGCGGCGATCTCAGGCAGGTACGCTCTTAAGGCCTCACCATTGCGGCGGGCCTGCTCGCGGCCGAATTCATTTATCGCGACATCTTCCTGACCTTGGTAACGGGACTGCGCGTTCCAGTCGGTCTGGCCGTGACGGATGCAGTAGACGGTAATGCCTTGTTGCACGCGATACCGCCCCCTTGCGGCTGCCGTTAGCCCCGTCCTGCAAGAACCTTGTCCGGGAACGGGCAGTCGCCAGCCTACCCGGCGTCGCTCCGCGTCACGGTGATATCGGGAGCTTCTTCATTCTTCATGCCCTGCACGTGATAACCCGCGTCGACATGATGGATTTCGCCGGTTACGCCGCGCGAAAGATCCGACAGCAGATACATTCCGGCACCGCCGACTTCCTCGATGGTTACCGTGCGCCGTAGTGGCGAGTTGTACTCGTTCCACTTCAGAATGTAGCGGAAGTCGGATATGCCGGATGCGGCCAATGTCTTGATAGGTCCGGCTGACACCGCGTTGACGCGGATACCCGACTTGCCAAGGTCGGCCGCCAGGTAGCGCACGCTGGCTTCCAATGCTGCCTTCGCGACGCCCATGACGTTGTAGTGCGGCATGACCTTTTCTGCGCCGTAGTAAGTCAGCGTAAGAATCGAGCCGCCATCACTCATGAGCTTTTCCGCACGCTGCGCAAGCGCGGTCATCGAGTAGCAAGACACCAGCATGGTCTGCGTGAAATTGCCTTCAGACGTATCCACGTAGCGTCCGTCGAGTTCGGATTTGTCGGAGAAGGCGATGGCATGAACGAGAAAGTCGAGCCGGCCCCATTCCTGTTGCAGGGTCGCAAAGACCTGGTCCATCGACGCCCCGTCGGTGACGTCGCAAGGAAGGACCAGCCGCGAACCAAGCTCACCCGCTAACGGTTCGACGCGCTTCTTGAGAGCCTCACCTTGATAGGTCAATGCCAGGTCCGCACCGTGCGCGGCACAAGCCTTCGCGATACCCCAGGCAATCGAGCGGTTGTTTGCGACGCCCATGATGAGGCCGCGCTTGCCCGCCATAAGATTGCTGGTCGCACCAGGAGAACCAGGCGCAGCTTCACTCATCTCTCGGTTGCCCTTCTTCGTTGTTTTTCAGCTCGTGTCGGGTCTCATCTTAAACAAGGGCGCGCGTTTGGCACCGTTCAATTCAAGATCTGCGCCGTGGCAAGCCACTCCCATCCAGACCGACCAGGCCCCAGATTGGCGGGCATCCTACACTAAAGGGGAGAGCGGTCCAGATGCGCCGTTTTGGTAAGGCGCAAAACCAGCCCAAACCGCCATGAAGTCAGTTTCAGGCGGACACTGAGCGGTCTGCGGGGAGATGGGCCAGCTTAGCTGTCAAAGCGCCATACGCCGTTGTCGAGGCGGCATGCAACGGCCTCGGTCTTCTTGGCTTTGGTCCCGGAGCTAAACAACACAATGATGTGCCGGCACACCCGCCCCTCCGAATCCAGGAACGACTGTGTCGGTTGTATCACTCCGGAGAGCTTCCCGTGGCCGCGGCGCCAGACATAGCTCGCGCCATCGCCGACTTCGGAAAGGGCAAACTGAACGCGTTCCATGGCCGCAACGCGGTCGTTTTGGCTGAGCTTGCGGGCATGCGAAACCGCCGGACCGGTTTCGGCTGGGCGTTTTGCATTGCCTTGAGCGATGGCGCTGCCGGATGCCATAAGGGGGATGAGGAGGGCAAAGGAGCCACAAATTAGAGTGGCGACAACAGCCCTAAGACAAGCAATAGAACGCATTCGGAAAGACTCACTGTTGACGACGCTGCTAATGGCTCGTGACGCGATCCAACACACTCGGAACCAACGTTTTGAGTGTGACGCGCATTCGTTAAAGCGAGCTGAAGACGTGCGCCTTTTTGCGACGCTGAGCGACGCGCCGCTTGAGGCGGCAGCAATTGGAAAGGTGCAACTTGACCCACCCCGAAGAACTTGAACTCGATGCGGAGACCTTGGCCGGGCAGGCCGACGACTCAATTTCCGAGGCTGAAGATCCCTTCTTGCTCTTTCAAGCCTGGCTCGCCGAGGCCGAGGCGGCCGAGCCGAACGATCCCAACGCCATGGCACTGGCAACCGTCGATGCCGATGGCCTGCCGAACGTTAGAATGGTGCTCCTCAAGGGAGTTGACGATCCCAGCAAATCCGACCGCGGCTTCGTCTTTTATACGAATCTCGAAAGTGCCAAGGGCCGGGAATTGGCCGGCGCCGGAAAGGCCGCAAGCCTATTTCACTGGAAGTCCTTGCGCCGGCAAGTACGGCTGCGCGGCCCGGTAACACCTGTTTCTGCCGAGGATGCCGACGAATATTTCGCAACCCGACCGCGCGGCAGCCGTATCGGAGCTTGGGCCTCCGCACAGTCAAGACCATTGAAAAACCGAATGGAGCTGGCCAAGGCCGTCACAGGTTATGCCGCGCGTTACGCCGTCGGTGCCATCCCGCGCCCGCCGCATTGGTCGGGCTTCCGCATTACTCCGGTGGAGATTGAGTTCTGGCAGAGCCGCACCTTCCGTCTGCACGACCGGATGGTCTTCCGGCGCCGGGATGCCGAAGCACCGTGGACCAAGACCCGGCTTTTCCCTTAGAGAGCCGATGCGGAACGGGGTTTGAGTTCCACGAAGGCCACGCAACCGGCGATCGCATCAGCTCCGGTCTCAGCAGTCAGGATGCGATCAGCAACGATCTCCTGCTCAGCGCAGGTGCCGCTGGGCCCCGCTTGTCTCAGGCTCTCGGCAAGCCGGCCGCCGAACACGACGCCCAGGCCCAATTTGCGTTTGTCGTCGGCCCACTTGGTGAGCTGGTCTGCCGACCGGCACGTGCCGTTGCCGAGCCGGCAGGCATCGGGCAAGACCACGGAAACGACCCAGAAATTATTGCGCCCGTGGGCGATTCGGAGCGCCATACCCGCGGGCGGTGAGGGTTTTTCGGCTGTTTCGGTTCGCGGAGCCGGGACGGCCTCTTGCCTTTCGGCGGCGTTGAGGGTCGCTGTGTCCCCATCTTTCCCCGAAGTAGCGCCCAGGTCGAGCAGATGCTCGTATCCGGTTACCCTCAGACCGCGCTGGTAGCGCACAGCAACCGCGGTAGTTGTCCGGCTGCCGACAAGCACCGTATCGGCATTAATCCGGCCACGGCTCTGTCGAAGAACCTGCCGGGATAGAATGAGTTTCCAATAACGGGCCGGAAAGATCTGGCGGACCTCCCGAATGCTCTTCACACCCTGCAGAAGAACGATGTCCGCTCCGAGCGTATCGCCGGCGAATTTCGGTCTCGAAGCGATCCGCCGCTCGGCTCCAAAGGTGTTGCGCCAGCTTTTTTGGACACGTTTTTTGCGCTTGATCACACCCGCGCCGACGGCGTCGAGCAGATTCCAGCTCGCGATGCGCAGCAAGTCGTCGTCAGTGATCGTCGGTTGCGCCCCCGCCGTTTCGGTTAGCCCGACAATACCCAAAAGCAACGTGCCGCCGACCAAACTGAACGTTATCCGCCGTCGCGACCCGCGAAGGCCTACACCGCTACCATTGCTGATCCGAGTCGCCATGGTCTACCGCGCTCCTGCCTTACTTCCATGCGCCAAACAGATTGAGTATAGGCAACTCACTGGTCAGACCAAATGAGCCAGATACCTTTCAAACGGATTTCTCTAGGGATGGGCGACCAGAAGCTGATGACGCGGACGGGCGAGTATGGCAGTTCTCTCGTTTCGACCCGAAGGGCCAGGGCCTGACAAGGCACATCGATGAGAACATCGCGAGATCTCAAGGAAACCACCAGTCGCTTCGCAGTGTGGAGCGGTAGCGTCGCCTTGTTCAGCGCGGCCTTGATCCTGTCGTCGCTATTTCTTCACCGTCTGTTCTCGATACCGACGCCCGTGGCGCTCAACCTGTTAAAGCTGTCGATCCTCAGCGGTCTGTTCGCGATTGCACTGGGCGTCCTGGCGATGGTGGACATCTGGCGCAACGGCTCGCGCGGAGTTTCTCGCGTCTTTTTGGGAGGGCTCATCTCGCTGATCGTGGTCGCCTGGCCATTGCTCTTGCTGCCCAGAATCAATTCCGTTCCGGAAATCAACGACGTCACGACGGACACGCGCGCGCCACCTCCATTCGAGACCCTCGCCGCTCGCCGCCCGCCCGGCGCCAACCTTCCTGACTACCCAGGTGAGGTTTTTGCGCGCCAGCAGCAGGAGGCCTTCCCCGACCTGAAGCCATTGCTGATCAACCGTTCGGTTGCCGAAGCTTACGAAGTCTCAGTCGATGCAATAAGGCGTCTCGGCATGAACATTGTCAGCTCCAACGCCCCCGGCGAAGAGATCCCGGCCGAGGGCCTCATCGAAGCCTACGACCGCACACTGATCTGGGGCTTCTACGATGATGTCGCCGTCCGCGTCAGCGGCAACCAGGTAACCGCGCAAATCGACGTCCGCTCGGCCTCTCGCTACGGGCGCCATGATCTCGGCCGCAACGCTGAACGCGCCCGCCGGCTGCTTCGTGAAATCGTCGCGCGGCTGGAAGCGACCGTATCAACTCCGCTGGCCAGAAGGGCACGTCGCCGCGGTGGCAGGCTGCGTCGCAGTAACCAGCGCTAGCGCGCTCCATTATTCCGTCGCGCCAAGCGGTGTGTCAAAGTCCAGCGGCGCGTCGTACCGAACCAGGTTTTGCTCGCTGAGATGCTCGACATGGGCCATCACCGACAAGCCAGCCGCCGTCACCAGCTCATCGTCGAGACCGCGGTAGATGAGCCCCACGATGCCGCGCACGGTCAGCCCCCGCCTGCGGATCGCCTGGAGGATTGCTCTTTCCCTCCATTGCCGGTGTAACAGGAAGGCCTTGACGGTTCTGCGCGCGTCCTCCAGCCGCCCTCCGTGCGCCGGCAGGTAGAGGTCAATGCCCAATTCCAGGAGCCGCGCAAGTGATGCCATGTAGTCGGCCATCCGCCCTTCCGGAGGCGCGATCACTGTCGTATTCCACGCCATAACGTGATCACCTGAAAACAAAACGCCGCGGTCCCTGAGCGCCAGGCAGACATGGTCGGGCGCGTGCCCCGGCGTATGCAGAACTTCGATCGTCCAGTCCTCGCCCTCGATAACGTCACCATCTGCGACTTGCTGGTCCGGTTCGAACTCCAGGTCGATGAAGCTCTTTCCGGAAGGCGAATTGAGGACATCCGGTACGTCTAGGTGGGCCCTTCCCACAGCGATTGATGCGGCCCCCGTCGCCGCCTGTAGCCGCGTCAAACCGTCGACATGGTCCCGGTGCGCGTGGGTTACGAAGATATGCGAGATCTGGCGCCCTTGTGCCGCCGTCAGTATCGCCTCGAAATGAGCCTCATCCACCGGCCCCGGATCGATCACAGCCAAAGACTTCGACCCAACGAGGTAGGTGTTTGTTCCCTTGAACGTGAACGGACCGGGGTTCTCTGCAACAAGGCGGACGACCCCTGGCAGGATGCCGCTGGGAACGCCGTAATCAAACACCATTTCGCGGCGAAGCGGGATTTCGAGCCCAGGAATGTTCTTTGTCATGGCCGATGTCTAGCACGCCGTTCAGCGCGCTTGGGCTGGATTTTGTGATTTCGGTTGCCGCCGGTTTGGAGACTGCTGTTTCGCCCAAGTATCGTCATCGCCATCAGGGAAGTGTCAGACGAAGCGGTTAATACGGGGTGGGCAGGCCGGTCTCAAGACGAGCCGGATTAAGGGGGCATTATGTTCCAGCTCAGTGTAATTTCAATTGCGATTAATGATCAGGATCAGGCCCGACGGTTCTATGAAGACGTGCTCGGATTCAGACCGCGAGGCGAAGGGGATCGCGGCACAGAATTCGCGTGGATACTGATGACCCCGCCGTCAGGGGCGGCCGGCATAACGCTCATCAAACCCAACTCCCGCCAACAGCCCGGGCAGGCCCAGGGCATGATGCTGGAGACTATCGATATCGAGCGCCTTCACGAGCGTCTCAGTGAAAGAGGCCTGCAAATAAGTGACATCAGTCAGGCCAGCTGGGGCCGATTCGCAACCTTCCAGGACCCCGACGGTAACGGCTGGGTGGTTGCCGAACCAGGCCTTGACATCTGACACCGCAGCCAATTTTCTTCGACCAAGGGGTTGGTTGTTCGTGTCGGGCGGCCTGATCATAATGCCCCGCAACAAAAGTTCATCCACTTGGGAGGAAGACGCATGTCGTCGGAGATAACGTTCCCCGTTTCGGCCGATTGGGCTGCCCGCGCCTGGATCAATCAGGACAAGTACCAGGAGATGTACAACCGGTCGGTTCAGGATCCAAACGGGTTCTGGGGCGAAATCGGCAAGCGCATCGACTGGATGAAGCCCTACGCCAAGGTCAAGAATACGTCCTTTGATCCCAACAACGTGTCGATCCGCTGGTATGAGGACGGCACGCTCAACGTCTGCCACAACTGTGTGGACCGGCACGTCCCCACCCGCGGCGATCAGGTCGCGATCATCTGGGAAGGCGACGATCCGACTGACGATGAACAGATTACCTACCGGCAGCTGCACGAGCGCGTGCAGAAGATGGCCAACGTCTTCAAGGCTAACGGCGTCAAGAAGGGCGACCGCGTTACCATCTATCTTCCGATGATTCCGGAAGCCGCATATGCCATGCTGGCCTGTGCCCGCATTGGTGCCATTCACTCCATCGTCTTCGCCGGCTTCTCACCCGACAGCCTTCTGAACCGCGTTGAAGACGCCGATTCCAAGTTGGTCATTACGTCGGATGAAGGCCTTCGCGGCGGCCGTACCGTGCCTTTGAAGAAGAACACGGATACAGCCTTGGCCAGTTACACCGGCGATATGACGGTTGTCGTTGTCCGCCGCACGGGCAACGAAGTGCCGATGACCGCAGGCCGCGATGTCTGGCTCCACGAGGAGTTGGTGAAGGTTTCCGCCGATTGCCCGTGTGAGGAGGTTAACGCGGAAGACCCGTTGTTCATCCTCTACACTTCCGGCTCCACCGGCAAACCGAAGGGGGTCGTTCACACCACTGGCGGCTATCTGGTTTTTGCCTCCCTGACGCACCAATACGTCTTCGACTATCACGACGGTGACATCTATTGGTGCACCGCCGACGTCGGCTGGGTCACCGGTCACAGCTACATCGTCTACGGTCCGCTCGCCAACGGCGCCACAACGCTGATGTTCGAGGGCGTTCCCAACTATCCCACCGCATCTCGTTTCTGGTCGGTTGTCGACAAGTGGAATGTCAACACGTTCTACACCGCACCAACGGCCATCCGCGCTCTGATGGGGGCCGGCGACGACTTCGTTAATCGTACGGATCGCTCATCGCTGCGTCTGCTCGGCTCGGTAGGCGAGCCCATCAACCCGGAAGCCTGGGACTGGTATCACCGGGTCGTTGGCAACAGCCGCTGTCCGATTGTCGATACGTGGTGGCAGACCGAGACCGGAGGCATCCTCATTACTCCCCTGCCCGGCTCGACCGCACTCAAGCCAGGCTCGGCGACGACACCGTTCTTCGGCGTTCAGCCGGCGTTGGTCGATGACAAGGGCACCGAACTCCCCGGAGCAACCAATGGCAACTTGATCATCAAGGACAGTTGGCCTGGGCAGATGCGCACGGTTTACCGTGATCATGAGCGCTTCGTTCAGACTTACTTCTCGACCTACCCCGGCAACTACTTCACCGGTGATGGCGCCCGACGTGATGAAGATGGTTACTTCTGGATCACCGGCCGCGTTGATGACGTCATCAACGTCTCCGGTCACCGAATGGGTACCGCCGAGGTTGAAAGCGCTCTGGTGGCCCATGCCAAGGTCGCAGAGGCCGCCGTTGTCGGCTATCCGCATGATATCAAAGGCCAAGGCATCTACTGCTATGTGACTTTGATGGCCGGCGAGGATCCGACCGATGATCTGAAGAAGGAGCTGGTCAAGCACGTCCGTGTAGAGATCGGCCCGATTGCCTCGCCAGACCTCATCCAGTTCGCGCCGGGCCTTCCCAAGACCCGCTCGGGCAAGATCATGCGCCGAATTCTGCGCAAGATCGCCGAGGACGATTTCTCCAACCTTGGCGACACGTCGACGTTGGCCGAGCCTGCTGTCGTCGACGACCTGATCGCCAACCGCCAGAACAAGAAGGTCTGATCAAACGGCCTTGCTAACAAAGAAAGCCGGACCCCGCGGGGTCCGGCTTTTTGTTTGTTCAGGTGTATGCGCTTTCACCATATGCAAAGCGCGATAGGGCAGCGCCGGGCACCGGCCTGCGTCAGTTGGTCAGGCGAAGGTTGTTGAGTGTCTTGGCGATCTCCGTAAACGCCTGGCGCAGTTCTTCGCCGTTTTCCGCGGAGTAGTAGAAGGAGCTGCCCGACGAGCAATCCTGCAGCAATGCTTGGGCGGTACTCGGAGCCTGAAAGGCTACGGAATAAACAGCGACGCCCTTGCTCTTCATGTCGGCGCACACCGCGCGGGCCTGCGCTTCCGATGAGCCGTTGGTGCTTTCGTACCACTGATTGAAGATGCCATCCGTCATCAGGATGACCGCCTTGGTCGTGTTGTTGGTTCCGTATTCAACCGGTCTGCCGCTCGACGGCCAGATCGCATTCCACGCTGGCGAGATCAGATACCAGGCCCAGGCGGCACCCAGGTGACCTGCGGTCCTGCCGGAGGCGCTGTAGGAATCAATGCTGCTTTTCAGGAGCGATTTGTTATCGGTCAATGCCTGCACCGTCGTACTCGGGCAGCTCATGCTGTCTCTTCGCTTCAGCATGTTGATCCCGATGGGAGCGGCGTCCGTGAACCGTTCGGCGCCCGTACGCTCGTGGACGCAGTTGTGACCACCGCTGTGACCGGTGACGGTCTCCGCATAGGAGCCGGCGTTGATGCTGGCGGCGTAGGGAGCAAGGCCAATACGTACGCGGTTTGACTGGCCGCTGTCCGGCATCAGGATGTCGATGAGATCCTTGGCGGCGTTCTTTAAATCGGTGAGTTTCGTGCCGCGCATTGAGCCGGTCACGTCAAGCGCGAGGCCAAGCTCGACGTCTTGCTGGTCAAAGCTTGTGGCGACGTTGACCGGCATTCTCACTTCCGTGAATCCGGCGATTTTAGTGATCGACATCGGCACGGTCGCGACTGAGGCGATCACGATGTCACCGCCGACCCGATCAACCGTGACTTCCGGTTCACTATAAGACCCAAACGATGAGCCGGCCTGCTCCATGTTCTTGTTGAAGTAGTTCTGTGCAAGCAGTTCGATCTCGTCATCATTGAGCCGGCCGTCCAACAGCGCCCCTCCGGCGGCCAGTGCCGCGGCATCGGCCGCGTTCATCATGCGCTTGTTCATGTGGATGATGCGTCCATAGTCGATGGCGACACCGGCGACCATGAGAAACGCGAATGACATCAATCCGAAGATCATGGCGACTGTTCCCCGCCGATCCCCAGCAAAGGATGAGGATTTTCTGAGAAGCCAAGCGGCCATACTGCGTCTCCCTGAAATCACGCGAAAAGGTTAAGCAGTCTGTTTGCAAGGCCGATGCCTAAGACGCGTGGTTGCCGAAAGCCTGCGGACGCCTGTCTCGGGAGATGGTGAGGAATTCACTAACGCGAGTTTCAGATCTGATTGAGCACAACGGGTTAACCACCAGGAGGTATCACCCGCCACCTCCGGAAATCGGCGGCATGACGGATCTTTCGCGGTTTTGCTGGTACTTGATTGCGAATTTTGTTCGCGCGCTGAGTTTAGCAGCGGCCGTCCACTGAAAGAGATCGCTATGCCAGGAGCGAAAGGCTGCGAGGTGACCCTTGATCGTCACATTGCGGTACGGCGCATGGTGCAAAAGGTTAAAAAAACGTCCGGTCTTGAGACGGCCGCCCGGGATCGTTCTGATGCTGATCTTCGTCCGACTGCGGCAGACACGAAGACACTACTCAGAAATCCGAGACGATACCGCCCTTCTCCCAATCGCCGTAACGCGTCGGCTCAGGCCCGTCTTGACCACCGAACTCTTTTGTTTTCGCCTTTGCATTCTTAAGCGCGGCGGTGCGTCGCTCTTCCGCCTCGGCGAGCGCCCGCTGGGCTTCCGGCGTCAGGGCGCGCGGACTTGGGTCGCTCGACTCGTGCAAAACATACCTGGAGCAGGCTTTATCGCCTGCCAAATCGCCTTCGCCGGTCTTCACCGGCTCTTTTTCCATCATCTGCTTTACTCCATATACAGTCCAGGAACCGGAACTTCTGCTACGCGGGTAATATATCTTCAGATCCCGCAAGCATAGGTAGGCTCGTAAGGTCGAGGAGGTGACACGATGCCCATGAATTACGCCAGGACAGCCATGCTTCTGGCTGCCTTGATGGCGATCTTCGTCGTCATGGGCTACGTCATTGGTGGCCAGGCGGGCATGGTGATTGCCTTTTTTGTGGCCTTGGCGATGAATCTGTTCAGTTTCTGGAACTCCGACACGATGGTGTTGAAGATGTTCCGCGGTGTTGAAGTCGACGAGAACACGGCTCCGGAATACTACCGTATGGTACGCGATCTTGCGGCCCACGCCGAATTGCCGATGCCGCGCGTTTACGTACTGCCATCCGCACAGCCTAACGCCTTCGCCACCGGTCGCAGCCCTTCGCATTCGGCCGTGGCTTGTTCGACCGGTTTGCTTGAGCTGCTGGACCCGCCCGAGCTGGCTGGCGTAATTGCCCACGAACTGGCGCATATCAAGAACCGCGACACGCTGACCATGACGGTCGCGGCGACGATCGGCGGTGCCATCTCGATGCTGGCTCAGTGGCTGCAGTTCAGCATGCTGTTCGGCGGCCGCGATAGTCATAATAATCCGCTTGGTTGGATCGGCGTGCTGGCCGCCGCAATCGTTGCTCCATTCGCAGCAATGCTGGTGCAAATGGCCATAAGCCGGTCGCGGGAGTACCAGGCTGATCGGCTTGGAGCGATGATCTGCGGCAACCCAACCTGGCTTGCTTCGGCGCTCAACAGGCTCGACGGTGCCGCGCACCGTGTCGTGAACGAGGACGCTGAAGCCGTGCCGGCCGCCGCGCATCTTTTCATCGTCAATCCGTTGAGCGGTCGCGGCTTCGACAACTGGTTCTCGACTCACCCGTCAATGGAAAACCGCATTGCTGAGCTTCAGAAGATGACTCGCGAATCGGGAACAGGTAACGCCGTGGAGATTGGAACCGGACCGATCGCTGGCGGTGGTCGCAGCACCAACACAGGGCCTTGGAGCAATGTCGATGAGCCAAAGCGTCGTCGCGGACCGTGGGACTGAGACCTCAGCGTGAGCGAGAACAATAACCCCAATTCCCGTCGTCCGGACAGCAGGCCAAAGGGCTCGGACAAAGCCAAGACCCCGGCGGCCAGGCGGCGGTCAAGGACGGCCCCGTCCACGACTGCGCCTCCGGGTCTGGCTGCCCGCGAGCTTGCTGTTGATCTCATCACCTCTGTTCTGCAAGATCAGCGCGCCCTCGACGAGACGTTGGCCAAAGCTCTGAGCCTCCCAACCTATCGGGACCTTGCTGCGCGCGATATCGGCCTGGCCCGCACCACGGCTGCGAACGCTTTGCGCTACGCTCTCCCATTGAATGAGGTCCTTGCCGAGTTCATCGAAAAGCCTCTTCCCGCGCGCCAGGGCCGCGTCGCCGCCATTCTCCTTGCCGCCACCGCCCAGCTGCTGCTGCTGCGTACACCTGCACATGCGGCAATCAGCCTGGCGGTCGAGCAGACCGCCCGATCGCGCAATTCCACCCATCTCAAGAAGTTCGTCAATGCCGTGCTTCGCAAGGTAGCCGAACGCGGACCGCACGCGTTCTCTGAAACCGATCCCGTCCTTGCTGCGATCCCCGAATGGCTCCGGCGGCGCTGGACGTTGGCCTACGGTGCGCAGATGGCCCGATCCATTGCCGAAGCGAGCCTGCACGAAGCTCCCCTGGATCTCAGCCTAAAGAACGCTACCGAGGCCACCACCTGGGCCGAACGTCTTGGTGCGCGACAGTTATCAACCGGCTCATTGAGACTCCAGGAATCCGGGCGCGTCGCGGAGTTGCCGGGCTTCGGCGAGGGTGCCTGGTGGGTGCAGGATGCCGCATCCGCGTTACCCGCCCGCCTCTTCGGTTCGTTTTCGGGCGCCGACGTGGCCGATCTCTGTGCTGCTCCTGGAGGCAAAACCGCCCAACTTGCTGCGCGGGGCGCCAATGTAACCTGTGTCGACAGTTCTTCTTCCCGCCTTGACCGAAGCAAGGAGAACCTCGAGCGCTTGCACCTTAAGGCAGAGTATGTGGTGGCCGACGCCGCTTCCTGGCGACCTGGGCGAACATTTGATGCCGTTCTACTCGACGCGCCTTGCACGGCAACGGGAACGCTCCGTCGGCATCCGGATATTCTTCACTTGAAACGCGACAGTGACATCGCCGCGCTCGCGAAACTGCAACAATGTATTCTCGACAACGCAGCGTGTTTGGTCCGACCGGGCGGCGAACTCATTTACGCGACTTGCTCTCTACAACCCGAGGAGGGCGAGCAGCAGATAGAAAGTTTCCTGGAGCGGCACGCTGATTTTCAGATGATACCGATCACCGTGGCTGATGCGGGTATCGAGGCGCGCTGGATCACCACTGAGGGTTTTTTGCGCACCCTCCCCTGCTGGACGCCGCGAACTCTTAGCGGCGAAGACGCGGCGGCCGGTGATGCCGGACTTAAAACGGGCATGGATGGCTTCTTCGCGGCCCGGCTCCGCCACCGCGAGAGTAGATGATTCCCCTATCCACAGGCAGCCTCGTGACCCAACAGGAGGCTTGTCATGTTCCCTGCGGGGGGCTACGGCCCAACACCGGCTTGCCGCGTGTTGGTGTGAAGTGTCCCAACACCGGCTTGCCGGGTCCTACTTGGCGAACGAATACGGAGGACATTTATGCCGCGACTGAGCCTGAGTGAGCGCATCCGTGTCACGTCGCTGGCCGCCGAGCGGGCTCGGCGTCGACTGGTGTCCCGCGCGCTCTACTCCAAGCTCTTGCGCTGGCGCTACGGCTCTGCGGTAGCCGATCAGCTTCTCATCCTGCCCCAAGATCTGCGCACCCGGGATCCAAGCTTTTGGGACGAAATCGAAGTCGGCCAGTTTGGCCTGGCCGGTTCGCTAGCCATGGTCGATGCAGGTTCGCCGTTCGCGACTCGTCCGCCCAGCGACGCCTGGGCGTGTGCTCTTCACGGCTTCGACTGGCTCCGCCATCTGGAAGCCGCCGAGTCGGTTGACGCCCGCGACACCGCGCGTCGCCTTGCAGTTGAGTGGACCGGACGCTACCGCGGCAGCGGCGGGGGCATCGCGTGGCGGCCCGAAGTCATCGCCCGGCGCATGATCTCGTGGATCACCCACGCCGGCCTGCTGCTAGAGGAAGCCGATGGCAAGACGTACGACGCCATCACCGAAAGTCTCGGAATGCAACTTGTTCGCCTGTCGGCAACCTGGCGAACCTCTCCGGTCGGTCCTCCTCGGCTGCTTTCACTGATGGCTATTGTTCTGGGCGATCTGACCATCGCCGACCATGACCGTCAGCTGTCCGAGGCCGAGCGCCTCCTTGCGGACGAACTCGCTCGTCAGATCCTGCCCAATGGTGGTCACATCAGCCGCAATCCAGCTATTCTGGTCGAGTTGATGCTTGACCTGCTGCCGCTCAGTCAGTGCTTTGTGGCGCGCAAACCGACCGGTCCCGCCAGAAATCTTCTCGGCTATCAAGCGGTCACTTGGCATGTTGCGTTTCATGCGCATGGGTGACGGCTCTTTGGCCCGGTTCAATGGCGCCGGCATCGCCGATCCTGCCCATATCGCCACCGTCCTGGCATATGATGCCGGCAACGCCCCGGTTGATGTCCAGCAGGCGCCGCGATCCGGTTACATGCGCCATGACGCGGGGGAATCAATACTGATCTCTGATGTCGGCCCGCCGCCGCCGCTCGAGTATGCCGGGACCGCCCACGCCGGCTGCCTCTCCTTCGAACTCAGCCACGGGCCATATCTTATCTTTGTTAACGGCGGCGCGCCTCGGCCACGCGAGACGGAGTGGATCAACAAGTCGCGCGCGACGGTATCTCACAACACCTTGTGCTTGGGTGAAAAGTCGTCGTCCAAGATGGTCCGTCATCCATTCTTGGAGGAGCTCGTCGGCGCCCACCCGATCCGCTATCCCAATAATGTTTCCGCCAAGGCATCGCTGGCCGAGGGCCTCTGGACGATGGAGGCCGACCACGACGGCTATATGCATAGATTCGGCCTCATTCACACCCGGCGCCTGCAGGTGTCACGAGGCGGCCTGTGTCTACGGGGCCTTGACCGCATCGGGGGCAAATCGACCGAGGTCCGCCTCAAGGAAGATCTGCCGTTTTCCATTCACTTCCGGCTGCACCCTGATGTCGCCGTCTCCGATCCCTCCGCTGACGGCTCAATTCCTATCGAACTGGCCGATGAGACAACCTGGCGCTTTCGCGCAAGCGGAGCCAAGATGACCATCGAGGAGGCAGTATACTTCGCCGATTCGACTGGTCCCATGCGCTGCTGGCAGATTGTCCTGCGCGGCGTAACATTCGGCGGCAATGAGATCACATGGTCGCTCGACCGGGATTGACGGCATCGACGAGCTGCTGCATCCGCCCCATTTCGCAAGCGCTCGCCAACATGCTACGCGGAGCTCTGAAATAACAAGCCAAGTCCAGGAAAGAACAAAAGTCATGTCCGAAAAGCCGCGCAAAATCTCCCGTGCTCTCCTGTCGGTCTCCGACAAGACTGGTTTGTTTCCTTTTGCCAACGCGCTCGCCTCTCAGGGCGTGGAGTTGGTTTCGACCGGAGGGACCGCGGCGGCCCTAAAAGATGCTGGCCTGCCAGTGCGCGATGTGTCCGAACTGACCAGGCATGCCGGAAATGATGGATGGTCGCGTCAAGACGCTTCATCCCAAGGTCCATGGAGGGCTGCTCGCGGTTCGCGATAATGCTTCTCACCAGGCCGCCGCCGCCGAGCACGCAATCTTGCCGATCGATCTGTTGGCCGTCTCGCTCTACCCCTTCGAGGAGACCCTGGCCGCTGGCGGCGACTTCGACGCATTGATTGAGAACATCGACATCGGTGGTCCGGCCATGATCCGTGCGGCGGCCAAAAACCACGATGCCGTGACAGTCATCGTTGACCCCGCCGATTACGATCGCGTTATCTCCCAGATGCAGGACAATGACGGCGCCACGAGCCTCAAGCTACGTCGCGCGCTGGCCGCCAAGGCTTATGCACGGACAGCATCCTACGACGCGGCCATCAGCACTTGGATGGCCGAAGTCACCGAAGAAGAGGCTCCAGTCTGGCGCAATTTTGCCGGGCGGTTGGCACAGGTCACGCGATATGGCGAGAATCCACATCAGAAGGCGGCGCTTTATGTCTCGGCTGAGCGGCGTTCCGGAGTTGCGGAGGCGGTCCAGCACCAGGGCAAGGAGCTTTCCTACAACAACTTCAACGATACTGATGCTGCTTTCGAACTGGTCGCCGAGTTCTCCCCCGAGGCAGTAGCCGCCGTCGCCATAATCAAGCATGCCAATCCCTGCGGGGTTGCGGTCGCGGCTTCGCTTAAGGAGGCCTATCTTGCCGCCCTGCGCTGTGATCCTGTCAGTGCGTTCGGTGGTATTATCGCGACCAACCGGGAAATCGACGAAGCAGCGGCGGTTGAGATGACAAAGATCTTCACCGAAGTCGTCATCGCTCCGTCCGCTTCGGAGGCCGCCAAAGCCATTTTTGCCGAAAAGAAGAACCTGCGGTTGCTGACGACGGGCGCGCTTCCAGATCCGAGAGCGCCGGGCTTGTCTGTTCGCTCTCTGGCCGGAGCCCTGCTCGTTCAGAACCGCGACGCGGCGGTCATCGAGGACATTGAGCTGAAGGTCGTCACCAATCGCGCGCCAACCGAAAAGGAGCTCGCCGATCTGCGCTTCGCATTCAAGGTTGCAAAGCACGTCAAGTCGAACGCTATCGTCTACGTCAAGGACGGGGCGACGGTGGGAATTGGTGCCGGCCAGATGAGCCGCGTCGACTCCACCCGCATAGCGGCCTGGAAATCCGAGGACGCAGCCAAATCCGCTGGGCTCGCCGAGCCGCTGACCAAAGGCTCGGTCGTTGCTTCGGATGCATTCTTCCCATTTGCCGACGGTTTGATTACAGCCGCCGAAGCAGGCGCCACCGCGATTATCCAGCCCGGCGGTTCGATGCGCGACGAGGAAGTCATCGCCGCCGCCAACGAGCGCGGCCTGGCGATGGTCTTCACCGGCGTTCGCCATTTCCGCCACTAGCCACACCGGCGCATGTGGTGTGCAGATTCAACTTTGATAGAAGCAGCATCAATGGACAGGCCCGGCGAAAACAGTCAGGACATCGCGTTGCGGCCGGCCGCCCACACTGATTGGCCAATGCTGCTGAAGTGGTTGCGCGACCCGGCGGTTGAACGCTGGTGGGGCAATGCCTCCGCGTCGGAAGCGGAAGTGCGAATGGTTCTGGAGACGCCGTCGGCGATCGGCAGAATCATAGAGGTCAGCGGTAGACCCGTCGGGTATGCGCACGCCATTGACGCGGCCTACTGGGGCGAGGATTTACCCGATGTCTTGCCGCCAATGACCTGGGACGTCGATTTATTCATTGGCGAGGCCGAATACCGGGGCCGCAACATTGGTGGCGCCGCGCTGGATCAGCTCGCCGCCGATGTCTTCGGCTCAACGCTCGCGATGGCCTTAAGCGTCTTCGTCTCGGTGCGCAATGAGGCCGCCGTCAGGGTTTATGAGCGTGCCGGTTTCCAGTGGGCGACGGTTTGGGAAGACCCGATCGCCGGTCCGGAATGGCTGATGTTGCGCCAGCGGCCGACATAGCTGCGCCGCAAGCAGCGCCAAAAAACGAAACGGTGGCACATGCCCTAGGCATGAACCACCGTTTCGAACAGTACTTTTCCCGATTGGGAAGAAGCGCTGGAAATCGATTAGATGATGTCGATTTCGGCTGGGAGGTAGCTGGTGACTTCGAGACCAACTTCCTGCTCACGAACCTGCGGCTTGCTCCAGACTTTCATCGAATTCTCTCCTCGGGTTAATCGGCCTCCAGTGGCCACTAACACCACTCATAGAGCTTTCCGTCGACGCCGTGAAATTGGAAATTGATCGGCGAGAGATAAGGGTATCTGATAGATGTAACGTTATTCCATAAGTTTAGTTATGTTATTTCATTCCGCTTCGCTGGCCCTGCGAAAAGGTCTGGGTCGGGCACCGAAGGCACCCGCGCAAAGCGCGATTCAGGGTTTCAACAACGCGAACTGGCGCGCCCCGGGATAAAGAAGTGCTTTGGAAACATTGGTTTGCCGCGTTCTGAGGACGCGATTGTAGGCGCGGGCGGCCGCATTGTAACTCTCCATCGCCGAGCGCGTTCGCACCACCGCCGCTTCGCACTGCTGTCGCAGTGACCGGGATCTCCAGGCACGGTTGGCGTTGCCTCGGTTGGCTAGGGCGATAGCGACTTTCTTAAGCGAGCCTGCCACCTGCTGGCGGGCGGCTCCATACCTTGCCATGTCGGCCTGGTCACTGAGATCGACAGCGCTGTATTCGCTGAGCCTGCGCAGTTGCGCGCTTGCTTGCGCCAGCTCCTCCGCCTTCTGTGGCTGATTCACTAGGACGCCATGCCGGCCAGTGAGCAGGCGCTCCGCGAGCTCAACATTAATCCGGTCCGCGGCGGCCAGTGCGGCCCAGCTGGCGCGGACTTCCTGGTGATGCCGCGCAAGGTCGCTCCAGCCGCAGCCACCAACGGCCATAAGGCTGACGAGCACGGCAATCCTTGCGCTCCATCCGCTGACCTTTGCCAAGCTACGCAGTGACACCACAGTCAACCTTCTGCCAGCCAAAGTTTCCAGACTATTTAAATTAGTCAGAATTAAGTACAGACACAGCCATTTTTGAATCAAGTTCACTCGGGAAGCTTGAGTATTGTGCTCTATACTGACGCCTTGTAATATGGAGTTTACTACATAACGATTAATGACTTCAGCTCGTCTACTGGCGCCAATAACCTGCAAGCTGCGGGGTGTACGACGGCGGATGGCGTCTTTGGTAGGCGGACTAAGGCCGTTCGTCGTGAGGCACCATTGAAATGGGGTTTGTCCCCAAGGCGCCAGACGGCGCCGCAATGTGTTTTGGAGTTGTGTGCCTCATGAGGACAAGAGCAATTTTCGCGGCGGCCATGGCCGCAACCTTTTACTTGATGCCGCAGACGGTATCCGCATTTGACCGCGGTTGTTACCGCGCGGCCGAATGCTACGAAGCAGTCCGCGCGCGCCGCGTCTATCGTACCGTTCAGCGCGACGTCATGGTCGCCCCGCCGAGCATGCGCTACGAGTACGCTCCCGCCCGTTATCGAGTGGTTCATCGCCGCGTACTCCTGAAGCCCGCCCACACCGCCTACGAAGTTGTGCCTGCCGTGACGCGCCGGGTCTATGAAACGGTCGTCGTTCGTCCCGCGACAACCCGATGGGTCCGCCGTCGCGGCCTTTTCCGGCGGGACCGGATGTGCAAGGTCCACGTTCCAGCGGTGACCCGGCGTGTTGTCCGTCACGTCGTTGTCCGTCCGGCCCGTCGTATCCGCCGCCGAATTCCCGCCGTCTACGGCACGATCCCGCGCCGTGTTGAGGTTCACGGAGCCCGCGCTCGTAAGGTCTACGTCCCGGCGGCATATCGCACGGTCCGCCATCGCGTGGCGGTGCCCTCCGGCAGACGCTATTGGGTCCGCTCCCGTTACTGAGCCGCCGGTTCGTCGATTGGACGCAGAGGGCAAGGCGCCACGCCTTGCCCTTTTTGTTGCATTCCTGAACTAAGGCGCCGCGCTACCCTGGGCCTGCCACATTCCACGCGCAATTGAGACATGCGAAGGTTCGGGGAGGGCGTCGCCAGTGAGCGGATCAGGGAATCAGGGGACAATGAGAAACACCATCGCAGTAATGAATACCAAGGGCGGCGTTGGCAAATCAACGCTCGTGCTGGCGCTGGCCGAGACACTTTCGGCCGAGCACAACAAGAACGTCCTGGTGATAGACAGCGATGCTCAGGCCACCGTTTCCAATATGCTGATGACGGTCAACGACTTGTACCGTTTGCAGCGCGACGGACTGACAATTGTCGATTTTCTGGTCACCCAGGTGCTTCGGGAGGAAGAGGCGAAGTGGTCGGATTTCGTCATTCGTGATGTGTCCGACATTGACGACGCCCGCTCCGTTTACCTCATGCCAAGTGACATGCAGCTCACGCTGTTTGAGCGCGAGGTCTCAAAGGAGGGCGCGCACGGTCGGCTTCGCAACACCATCGCCGGAGTTCTGGATTCGGTGCGCAACGTTTTTGACATCATTCTGATCGATTGCCCGCCGGGGTTATCGGTTTTGACTGAAAGTTGGCTGCGTGAGGCCGATTTCCATATTTCCCCGACCAAGGCCGATTATGTCTCCGTTTGCGGGCTTGAGGTCTTTCGTCGCTTCAAGTCGCTCAATCCCGAAATGGGCTTCGCTGAGAACATGGGCGTCATGATCAACATGCGCGACGCCACTTCCGAGACCGATGAAGAGTACATCAAGTGGCTAAGGTCCAACCCGTCAAACCGCTGCTTTGAAGCGGTCGTACCGCGTGTCAATTCGCTGCAGGATGCAGCGCGCTTTCAACCGCAGAACCGCTCTTATGGCGCCAAGTACCCAGGCACCGTCGGACATTCAATTCGCGCTTTGAGCCTTGAAGTTCTGCATCGGATGGTCGAGGCACCCGCCAGACGGCAACCATCCGAAACCCATGCCCAGACGGCCAGCCACGTGGCAAGCTGACTTCCGAACCAGCGACTGTGGATCATTCAAAGGGCGCTCAACCCTGATGGTGCTCTACAATTTTAGGAAGAATATTGGAGCGGATGACGCGATTCGAACGCGCGACCCTCACCTTGGCAAGGTGATGCTCTACCCCTGAGCTACATCCGCTTTTTTCGCGCCATGAGGTTATGATTGGCGCGTGAGGGACGTCTTATGACGCAACTGCCATGAGAATTCAAGCCCGCCCGATGCTGGGGCCCATGCCACTCCCTAGTCACTCCTAAACCGCTTTGCGGCCATTGGCCAGACGTCAATCAGATGCTATCGGGAGGTCCCTCACACCCCCGGCACGCAGCAAGGGCCACGCCACGATCCATGACCGCCAAACCCAAAACGCGCGCGCAGCTCTTCCATCGCCTGCAAGAACTGGGCATCGAGTCGACAACCCACGAGCACCCGGCAGTCTTCACTGTCGCCGAAAGCGAATCTTTGGAACGCGAGCTTCCCGGCGCTCACACCAAGAATCTGTTTTTGAAGGACGCTAAGGGCCGCGTTTTTTTGGTCGTCGCAAAAAGCACCTCGCGGATTGACCTTAAGGCCCTGCCCAAGGCGCTGGAGTGCGCCCGCCTCAGTTTCGGCAAACCCGAATTGCTAATGCAGCTGCTGGGCGTGCCGCCAGGGTCCGTGACCGCGTTCAGCCTCATCAATGACCCAGATCAGCGAGTCCGCGTTGTCGTCGACGCCGCCGTGATGGATCACACAACAATCAACTGTCACCCGCTCGAGAACACGGCCACGACCAACATTGGGCGCGAAGACCTGTTGGCATTCATGCGGGCCTGTGGTCACGAGCCTTTGATCTTGGAGCTACCTGTGCTGGCCGGCTGACATGACGGCAGCACGCACTGCAAAACCCAAAACTCTCGGAAGCGTGTTAAGAACACATTCGACCAGAGTTTCAAAGACGTGCATGCAGCAGGCCTGATCATTTCAGTCGCTGCCGCACGGCCACCAAGGAGAAGGCGAAAATGCTGTTTGGTTCGGGCAAGAAGCAGGGAGCTGCCGATAGCACCGCGAATGCCGCAGCCATTATCAAGGACGCCGATACGGCAAGCTTCGCTGCCGATGTGCTCGAAGCCTCAAAGGAAGTGCCGGTCATCGTCGATTTCTGGGCACCGTGGTGCGGTCCGTGCAAACAGCTAACGCCGCTTCTCGAGAAGGTCGTCAAGAGCTATGGCGGCAAGGTACGGCTCGTCAAAGTGAACACCGACGAGAATCAGGCACTAGCGCAGCAGCTACGAATTCAGTCATTACCGACGATATACGCCTTTGGCGACGGTCGTCCGCTTGACGGTTTCATGGGGGCCTTGCCGGAGAGCCAGATACGCGAGTTCATCGACCGTATAGTCAGTGAGTCCGGCGGCGGCGGCATCGAGGATGTTCTTGCAACTGCCGAGAGCGCCTTCGAAGCAGGTGACCTGCAAGGTGCCGCCGAGATCTATGCGGCCGTCCTTCAGGAAGACCAGCGCAACCCCGATGCCTTGGCCGGCCTGGCCCGCTGCTATCTCAAGAGCGGCGATACGGCCCGGGCCGAGCAAACCATCGCTCTGGTCCCGCCAAATGCGAAACAGTCGGCTTCTGTACAGTCCGTGCTTGCCGCTTTGGCGCTTTCGCGCAAGGCTGGCAGCGCCGCTCCGACAGGCGAATTGGAAGCAAAGGTGGAGGCCGATCCGAATGACCTGCAGGCCCGTTACGATCTAGCAGTCGCGCTCGCGGCCAACGGCGACAAATCGGCGGCGCTTGACCACCTTCTTCGGATTGTGCAGACGCAGCGGGATTGGAACGAAGAAGCAGCGCGCAAACAGCTCGTCGAACTATTCAACGCTTGGGGGGCCAAGGACCCCGCCACGATAGAAGGCCGCAAACGGCTGTCAGCTATTTTGTTCGCCTGAGGTCCCAGCAGGGTCCAGCTGGCGATACCGCAAGAGGATAAGGTCATTGCCCACGGCGGAACGTTACTTGAAGCCGTCGGATCTGCCGGCGGAAATCCCCGTATTTCCATTGCGCGGGGCCATCCTGCTTCCGCGAGCCTCGCTGCCGCTCAACATCTTTGAGCCGCGCTACCTCACCATGGTTGATTGGGCCCTGCGCCATGACCGGGTGATCGGAGTTATCCAGCCAACAGGCGGCGCCGAAGATGAAGAGAGCCCGCTCGGAAAGGACTTTGATCTCCGCTCGGTCGGTTGTGTCGGTCGCTTGACGTCGTACCAAGAGCTGGATGACGGGCGCCAGGTTATTACCCTGTCAGGTATCGCCAGATTCCAAGTGCTTGAAGAGTTGCACGCCGACACGCCGTTCCGGCTAATGCAGGTCGGTTATGATCGCTTCGCAGGGGATTTCGAACACGGACGTGGTGAGGATGCGGTCGACCGTGAAAAGCTATTGGCGGTGCTGCGGAAGTATCTCGACGCCAATCGCCTGCAAGGTGACTGGAACTCCATCGTCCGCGCATCCAGCGAATTGCTGATCAACGCCTTGTCCGTGATGAGTCCTTATGGGCCGGAAGAAAAGCAGGCCTTGCTTGAAGCTAGTGACCTGAAGTCGCGAGCTGACGTACTTATAGCACTTGCGGAAATGGAAATGGCCTCGGGCGGAGGCGAGGCGGGCGGGACGTTGCAGTAACGCCGGCTTGTTTTTCGGCACGCCTGGGCAATCGCAGGGGAAGATCATGGCAGACGAGTACTCTGAAAAACCTGTCGAGCGGCCCGGGGAGCAACCGGACCCTCGGTTGCTCGAATTGCTAGTCTGCCCGCTTACCAAAACGCGCCTATCCTTTGATCGTGCCAGGGGCGAATTGGTGAGCAAGGCCGCCGGATTAGCCTTTCCCATCCGCAATGGCGTGCCGCTGATGACCCGCGAAGCAGCACGTAATCTCGATGAAGGCTAGAGCGCTTCTTCGCGCGCCCGTGCGGTTCGTGTCGCCCCAAAAACCGACAAAATTACAGAATTAAAAACGCCGAAATTACAACGCCTTAACCAAGCGAGCTAGCAAGCTGACGCAATTGGGTGCGTTAACCAATTTAGTTCAGGCATTCTTCACGGTCGGCATGCTTCTTCAACCTTTATTGAGATTTATGGCACGGCGCTTCTGCTCCGATGCTCGCGGCCATTTGAGCTCGTATCGCGCGGTCCGACTGGTCATGCATCGCCGTGCCAAGTGTTTTTTTAGCGAGGGCCTGTGCAGGCAGTATTCGACAGTCTCTGCCATTCTCTGGTGTCTGCACCGGCACGCCTGATGGCTGCCTGTGGGCTATCGGGCGTACTGCTTCTGTTGGCGGCGCTTGCAGTGCTTCCCGCCCCAATTGGAGCTGGGCACGTGCTTTTAATCCTCGGCACCGCTCTCATTGTCGGCACGTTCTGCGCCCATCGCTCGGCTGCCTTTTATCTGCGCGAGGAGGACGCTTCTCCCAACCTGAACCGGCTCAAGGGGCTTGGCGACGGGCTCGATAGGCGCACCGAGAACCTGCGCGACTTATGCTGGCACTTTTCGGATAGGGAAACCCGTTACGGTCAGTTGCTCGACGCACAGTCCGAACTCATTCTGCGCGTTGATGATGAGCGTCGCGTGACTTTCGTCAACCGCGCGTTCTGCCGGCTGTTTGACGTTGTGCGCAAGGAAGTTCTTGGCCACCCGCTGTCGCCGAAGGTGCTTTCCAGCGAGGTTCTACTTCAGGGGGGGCAGCGCGACACAGGCGATCGTGAGACCGCGACACCACAGGGCAAACGCTGGCTCTCCTGGCAAGTTCACGAGCTTCCTGCGGACCGGCACGGCCGAAACGAATTCGAGCTTGTTGGAAGGGACATCACCGAACAACGCGCGTATCAGGAGAGTCTCGCCGAGGCCCGAGACTTAGCGGAGGCCGCCAACCGCGCCAAGTCGCGTTTTCTTGCTGCGATGAGCCACGAGATCCGCACGCCAATGAACGGGATCCTGGGCATGGCCGGACTTCTGCTCGACACTGAACTGAGCGATGAGAAACGCACCTTTGTGAATGCGATCGACGATTCCGCCGGCAACCTGCTGTCTCTGACCAACGAGATCCTCGATTTCTCCAAGATCGAATCCGGCAAAATAACACTTTGCCAAGAGCGCTTCTCCATTGAAGGGGCCGTTCAGGCGACGGTTGAGCTGTTGGCGCCGCGGGCGCACGAAAAGAATCTTGAGCTGGCCTGGATAGTGGCGCCGGATGTGCCGCGAGTTGTCATCGGCGATCAGGCCAGAGTGCGTCAGGTTCTGCTCAATCTGCTGTCCAACGCGATCAAGTTCACCGAGACCGGCGGTGTCGTGGTTTCGGTCGAGGCGGGCGGGTATGAGCCCGGACCCGAGGCCGCAGATGGAAGGCAGCACATACTCTTTCGTGTGAAGGACACGGGCGCGGGCCTGACCGAAGTAGATCTCGACAAGGTGTTCGAAGAATTCGAGCAGATCGGCTCAGGCATCAACCACAAACCCGGTGGAACCGGGCTCGGCCTTGCGATCTCGCGGAACCTCGCACGGGCAATGGGCGGTGGAATTGAAATCGACAGCACTACTGCTGAAGGTTCGACCTTCACAGCAGACATTGTCTTGACCAGCGCAGGGCAAGACGAAGCTCAGGTCAATCACACTACGTATCAATTTGCCGAACCGTCACGATCCGTTCTGCTTGCCATGGACCGATCGCTGGAGCGCGACGTCATGAAGCGGATACTGACTGCGAGCGGAGCCCGCGTTCTCGAATCCTCTTTCGCCAACGCATTGCCTGAGCTTCAGAGTGGCCAAGCAGGCGCCGGCTTTGATCGCATCGTCGTTGAGGCGACGAGCGATCCGGCTGATGCTGCTGTGCTTCTGCGGGAGGCCGCACGCTTCGCGAAAGAACCAGTCGGCGTAGTCGTCACCGATGTTGACTCTCGCCAACGGCGACTCGAATTCCGCTCAGCGGGCTTTGAAAGGTATGTCACGCGCCCGGTTCGACCGTCGTCCCTGATCGGGAAGGTCACTCCTGCAGCCGGGCAGTTTCTTCGCAATTCACAGCGTCTCCCCGATCAAAACAGCCAGCGAAGCTTGCGCAAGTCAGACCTCGCAATCCCGCAAGCTCAGCGTGTCGTCCTGATTGTCGAGGACAACGCGATCAATGAGCTGCTTGCCGTCAAAGTGGTGGAGCGAGCCCGTCATGAGGTGCTGACCGCAAGAAGCGGATACGTAGCGGTGGAACACATGCGCTCCGCGCTGCAAGGAATGGCGCGTATGCCGGACGCCATTCTCATGGACATTCTTATGCCCGGCATCGATGGGGTGGATGCCTCTCGCAAAATCAAAACACTCTGTGCGGCAGCGCATAAGCGTTGCCCGCCGATCATTGCCCTTACGGCCCATGCCTTCGCTGAAGACCGGCAGCGTTATCTGGATGCCGGCCTCGACGACTACCTCACCAAACCATTCATTCCAGCCGACCTACATCAAGTTTTGGAAAGAGCGTTTGGGAAAACGGTACTTCAGCGTGACACGGTGGCATAACAGCGCAATTAATGTGGGTACGGACGTCTTCTCTATTTGACAGTTTAGGCAACACACTTTCAAATCATAGAAAGCGTTGTGTGCTGTCAAATGAGTTGCGACCACAACGAGGTCAGCGTCGAAAAGTCCGCATTCCAGACGTTACATAAGCACTAGTCGCGCCATGGAAACCGGGGGGATGCCGGCACACATGGAGAAGTTACAGGTTGCCTGCGTGCCGACAATCGGTACCTATCGCGTCCGCCAAGGGACCAAGTCCATGAAAAGAGAGCGACCGGCAATATATAGCTGGCAGTGTGGCGATCACTCATCGTTGGTTCGCGGTCGCGGAGCTGACCCTCGCAGCATCACGCGGCATCGCATGACTGAGTTGCAGCCACGTCGTCGCAATTTGCCTCCTCGCTCATTTGGTCAGGTCGGCTCTTTGGAGGTACGGCTCGCCGAGAGTCGTGACGAGGTCCGAGAGGCGCAGGGACTTCGCTTCAATGTTTTTTACGAAGAGATGTCGGCTGTGCCGAGCATCACGGCACGGATGCGCAGGCGCGATGAGGATCCCTACGATGCGATCTGCGATCACCTTTTGGTGATTGATCATGCCCACCCGACCTCGCCATCCAGTTGGAAGCGGAGCAGGTGGCCGCAGGTTGTGGGAACCTATCGTGTCCTGCGTCAGCCTCAGGCAGAGCGCAGTCTCGGCTTCTATACGCAGAGCGAGTACGACATCGCGCCGATCGTAAGGCGTCATCGAAGCAATTACACTTTCATGGAACTTGGACGTTCGTGTGTGCTGAAGCCGTACCGCAACAAACGCACGGTTGAACTTCTCTGGCACGGACTATGGACCTACGTGCGCGAGCACAAGGTCGATGTCATGATTGGTTGTGCGAGCTTCCCCGGCATCGATCCAGACGAGCATGCGATCCCGCTGAGCTTCCTGCACCACAATGTCCTTGCGCCCGAGAAATGGCGTTGCCGCGCCCATGATCACCTTCACGTTCCTATGGACCGGTTGGCCAAAGACGATGTTGATGCTCGCGTCGCCCTGAAGGCAATGCCACCGCTGATTAAGGGTTATTTGAGACTCGGGGCGTTTGTCGGAGACGGGGCGGTCATCGACCGCCAGTTCGGGACCACCGACGTCCTAATCGTCCTACCGGTCGAGAATATCGATCCGCGTTACTTTGGTCACTTCGGAGCCCCCGATGAGGTTCGCAGCCGAATTTCGTAGTGCTTGTCCAGAGTCAACGATCATGTCGAGTTCAGCAAAATATTATACAATGGTATCGAGATTTGGAGTTCGAACAAACGCATTGCCGGCGCTCCGTCCTGGGTGCTCCAAAGGAATTCTGAGTAACGCGTGTGTAATCAAGAACTTTCGCCAGAAGAAAAGAGCCAGGCGACGTGAACCAGATGAGAACGAAGAGCGCCGAATCAGACTATGAGCTGCTCCGGCTAGAAAACCAGCTCTGCTTCGCTGTACACATCAACACGTGCAATCACGAAGACATATCGTCAGAAATTGACGCCGCTGGGTGTCACATATCCGCAGTACCTCGTTCTCGTGGTCCTGTGGGAGCACGACGGAGCGACGATTTCCACGATAGGTGAAAAGCTCATGCTCGACTCCGGCACGCTGACGCCGTTGGTGAAGCGGCTGGAGAGCATGGGGTTGGTGGAAAGACGCCGAGGCACGCGTGACGAACGTGAAGTGCAGGTCTATGTCACCGATCAAGGCAAGGGAATTAGAGGTCCTGCGCAGTACGCCAGGCGGTTCGTTGACGGTCAGCTTGGCATGACAGAGGAACAGACAAGATCGCTTCGCAGCGATCTGATGAATATGATTGCTCGCTTGCGGGAGACCGATGTGTCTCCAAGACAAGGTCCCCTGAACGCCTACGAGCTTGAGCCGCACTAGCCTGCCGGCGAACAAAACACACGCCTGTGAGAGGGTGTTGGCGCGCCACCGCCCCGCCGAACTCAGCGCCGCCTGATTACAAGAGAGCTGGTTGATCGCGAACCGGTTACGCGCATTACAGGCTCAATGATCGAGCCGTCGTCGATTTGCGACCTTATTTGCTGCGCCCCTTTCGGGCCGTTTTTTTTGCTGGCGCCTTTTTCGCAGTCTTCTTGACTGCTGCCTTGCCCGCCTTGCTTTTCGCGGGCGCTGCCTCCGCCAATTTTGTACTCTGGCCAGTTGAGCCGAATCCGCCAGTACCTCGCTCGGACTCCGCCAGCGTTTCCACTTCAACAAGACCCGCTTGCACGACCGGCGCAACAACCAGTTGCGCGATCCGCTCGCCGCGACGAATTTCGAATGGCGCGCCGCCGAGGTTCACAAGCAGGACACAGACCTCTCCCCGGTAGTCGGCGTCGATCGTGCCTGGCGAGTTGAGCACGGTAATTCCGCTCGAAAGCGCTAGCCCGGAACGGGGGCGGACCTGCCCTTCATAACCCTCAGGTAACTCAATCTGGAGGCCGGTTGGCACCAGCGTCCGTGAACCAGGCAACAGCGCCACCGGCGTATCCCAGCCAACGGCTGCCACAAGATCAAGGCCGGCCGACAGCGGACTTTGGTAGTCGGGTAGCGGCAAGTCCAAACCATGCGTCAATCTCATGACCTTGACCGTGACGGCACCGCGCTTGGGTTTGCTGTTCTTCGTCATCGCTTGTCCACTTTGGTTTTAACGCATTTCCCGCCGGTGGCGTTTCTTTTGGTTTTCTGCATTTCCCGCGCGATTTCGTCGATGAGCGTCGCGGCGACGTCGTCTTTCGATAGCTCCGGCCAGCTCTCGTGCCCACCATTTCGGATCAGGTGCACACTGTTGCGGTCCCCGCCCATGACGCCGGCTTCCGCAGATACATTATTGGCGACGATCCAGTCACATCCCTTTCGCTTCAGCTTCGTCCTGGCATGCTGCAGAACGTTTTCGGTCTCGGCGGCAAATCCTACGACGAGGTCGGGCCGTCCCTTCTTCCGCGAGGCGATTGTTTTCAGGATGTCCGGGTTGGCGACAAGCTTCAACGCTGGCGGCGGCTCGCCTTTTTTCTTTTTGATCTTCTGAGCTCCTTGCTCAGCAATCCTCCAATCGGCGACTGCGGCGCAAAAGATGGCAATGTCGGCCGGCAACGCCTGCTCTGTCTCGGCGAGCATCTCCTCAGCCGTTTCAACTCTTATCGTCTTGACGCCGTCCGGGTCGGGTAGATTGACCGGTCCTGTGATCAAGGTCACGCGTGCGCTGGCCGCGGCAGCCGCGGAGGCAATCGCGTGTCCTTGCTTGCCCGACGAGCGGTTGGCGATATAGCGTACGGGGTCGATGGGTTCGTGTGTCGGCCCGCTGGTCACAACGACGTGCCGGTTTTGGAGCGGGCCTGTCGAGCTGCAAGTCCGGGCCGGGCGGTTAGAAGCGGTCATCTCCTCGACGGCCTCGATCAGAGCAGGGACTTCGGCAAGCCGCCCTGGTCCGGCTTCGTCGCGCTCCGCCATTTCGCCTGTTTCCGGTCCAACGAAACGAGCGCCATCTGCCTCCAGCTGGCGGACGTTGCGCTGGGTCGCCGGATTAAGCCACATCCGGGGGTTCATCGCTGGGGCAATCAATGGTGGCTTGTCGGAAGCCAGCAGCACCGAACTTGCCAGGTCATTGGCAAGTCCGTTGGCCATTTTGGCAATAAGGTCGGCCGTGGCCGGAGCGACTAGGATCACGTCGGCATCGCGGCTGAGCCGGACATGACCGATCTCACGTTCGTCGTCGAGGTCGAACAGTTCGGTGAAAACGCGCTCGTTGGTTAGCGCCGAAACTGACAGTGGCGTGATGAACTGCTGCGCCGCCGGTGTCATCACGACGCGCACGCCCGCCCCGCGTTCGCGCAGCCTGCGAATGAGTTCAAGGCATTTGTAAGCGGCAATGCCGCCGCCTACGATAAAGAGGATGCGCTTGTCTTCCACTCTTGAGGTGCTTTCGTCGGTGTGCTGCGGCCAAACTCGCCGTCAACCTAGCATGCCGGTAGGTTTTGAAGGGTTAAGCCTGTCCGACCCCAACGAGGGTTCGTTAACCGGTTAATGACCCTCGCAATCAGGCAATTTGGCCTTTATTTGCAGGGACCTCATTGACCGGGCGGTTCCATACACCGCCACAAGAAGGCATGTCCAGAGGTCGCTATTCTTCTTGTGCGAGAAGCGGCCTCCGCGCTCGAAGTCTTACTCGCCAAGGTAATTCATGTTGGTCCAGCCGACGACGCCGCGCCAGCTCACCCGGCACCAACTCCGTTTGCATGGACCAAGGCAGCGTACTCCCGAACCGTAGGGTCCGATGCGTCCGACAACGCGAGAGCGTGAGGAGGGACGGCTGCGGATATTGAGGACGTCCCACTCCGCCACCCCTCGCACGCGGTAGGTGTCGGGGCCATGGGCGCAATCGAAGGCCTGCGCACGGTCAAGTTCAGTTAGCGCTGGCGTAACGAGAAACGCAGCCGCCGCAACAGCCCTACACAGGCTGGCGGTGAAAAACTTTTTGACGTTGGCGATGGGCACGAGCGCTCTCCAATTCAATGTAAAGGTTTGGCCATCAGGCTGAGTTTCGGTTCATTCCGTAGGAGATCTGTCTTCTTAGCGTCGTGTCCTGAGCAAACGAGTGCCACAATCGAAATGAGTGCTATCTGAATGGGCATTTCAGGATGCGTTCAGGTGAATGTGCAAGTGCCGTGCCCATTTGTGCCTGCCTTTGCCCTCCGGCAGCATAGCTGATGCCGCCACGCCTTAACTTGAGCAGCCGCGGACAAACCGCGAGCAAAGGTCATACATTGGGGTTGGCATCTTCTTCCCAGGTCCCGACAAATCAGGCAGTACCGACGGGCTCGTGTGCTAAGGTCTTTGTCCTGTCATGATGCAGGGCCACGTTGTAAGAGAGTCCCTTCAGTCCGCTAGGTTTGCCAAGCTCAAACACGCAAACATCAGTGCTGAACACGTCAGTGATGCAGGCTTTTTTGGTGTATATATTAGGCTCCCGAGATTGGTCTGTTGTTGGCCAAAACCTTCAAACCAAGACCCGAAGACAATCGTGTCTGGGGTGGGGAGAGTTGCCATTGAGCAATTTGAGAAAGCTAGGTATAGGGCTCGGCGCACTCTTGGCGGCGGCTTCATTGGGTCTGACGGTGCCAGCGGCGGCCGATACGCAGCAAGATTGCTTTGGTCCGAACGGCGGCAATCGCATTGATGCATGCTCGCGCCTGTTGGAGCTACCACTTCCGCCGCTTGAAAAGAGCTACGCCTTCGCGATGCGTGCGCTGGCTTATTCACTGCAGGGCCGCTATGAACAGGCAATTCCCGACTACGATCGCGCGATCGAAATCTCACCGGATTTTGCGGTCGCCCTAAACAATCGGGCCTGGGCCTACTACAAGTCGGGTCAGCTCAAAAAAGCTGAACCTGATGTCGCCCGCGCACTCGAGCTGTCACCTATGAGCCCGCATGCCCTGGACACGCGCGCCCATGTGCGCCAGTCCCTCGGCGATCCCAAGGGCGCCCTGAAGGACTACACTGCTGCGATGCGTTACGGCGGAGCCCGCATGGTCAAGCTCTACCAGTGCGGTCTCCAGGCGCACGGCCTCTATGACGGCATGCTGAGTGGGATCTTATCTGAAAAGCTCCGCGGCGCGCTTGAGACGTGCGTCAAGAATCCTGCCTGCGATCCGTTGCCGGCCGATGAGGAATGTCGGCGCCTGACATCTTGAGCCTTTGCCCGCGACGGAAAAAAGTATAAAGCGCCAATGCCTTGCGCGACTGCTATGCGGCCCGGCCCGACCTCGGCGCACGTTCTTCGATCAGCTTGAGAACGTCGGATATCGCCTGGTCGACGGTCCGCCCAGAGGTATCGATGATGGCATCGGCCATCTCGCAGAGCGGCTCTCGTTCGGCCAGTGCGACTTCCAGCTTGGGCCGTACTTCCCCCGCGTGGCCATCGCCAATATCCGCGGTAGCTTCGCCGCCCCAGTCGCGGCTGATATCGTCGAGCGACGCCCGCACCCAGACGACAAAACACCCCGCCAACAGCAAGTCGTAAGTCGCCTTCGAACGAACAATCCCGCCGCCGGTCTCGATAACGCCTCGTGGCAGTGTGTTGAGAACGTTGCTCAGGCACTCGTGCTGCAACCGCTGGAACACTTCCTCGCCATGAACGGAGAACACTTCCGAGACTTCCATGCCGCTAGTGCGTTCGACCTCTCTGTCGAGGTCCACGCTCGGCACGGACAACGCTTTTGCCAGCGCTACACCCAGAGTCGTTTTGCCGGCGCCGCGCATTCCGACTAGCGCAACCCGCGCCACCCGTGAAGGCGGCCTGCGCCCAAACCTGTCGACGAGAAGCTGGCGCGCTTCGGCGGCCTGTGCCGCACCGAGTTTCTCCAAATGCTGGATGGCCAGTGTCTTGTCGATCGGCCGGTCATCTTCCTCAATCGTCAGGTCGTGCACACGCGTGCCGAGAGCGTCCGCGATGCTCCTTAAAACCAACAAGGAGGCATTGCCTGAACCCCTCTCGAGCTCGGCAAGATATCTTTCTGATACTCCGGAAGTTTGCGACAGCGCCTTGCGCGACATGCCCATCTGCAGGCGCATCAACCGTACACGTTCGCCGACGAGGCGCAGATAGGCTTCATCGCCTGGCTCCGAACCACGTCGGGCTTCGCTCGGGATCCCATTAGAGTGTTTCGCCATTCCCAATCCAATCGATAGGTGGCCTACGGCTTGACCAAATGCTTGCGCTTGAGCAAGCCTGCCCCACCTTCTTTTGAGCCGTGTTCAGCCAAGCAGCGGTCGTACAATCTCGTTAGTAAGAAATATACACCCATTCAGCCCAACTTGCACCGCGATGCAGCAAATAGTTTTGCGGCGCACCGTCCCGGATATCGCCATCAAGGAGCATGAGTTCAATTCATAGATTAGGATTAGAGGATAATAATTGCGCCAAGCTGAGCAAATGTGAGCAATACTTCCGATTGTGTACGCATGGCTCTCGCCCATCGCAAATGCCGTTCGCTAGTGCAAAACGTCGCATCTTCAGGGGTAGTAGGAGGCATGATGGTCGGGCCCTGGACATAAAGGCTGACGCAGCTCATGCGCAATAATGTTGCTTGTTCAAAACTTGTTCTAAGGCAGCCGGTCATCAACGGTTGGTGCTCGATTCCGTGCGCTTATGCCGCAGAAATCATGGCCCATCAGGGCTACGACAGCCTGACGATCGATCTCCAGCACGGCGCGATGTCTTACGGGACCGCTTTCGCCATGCTTCAGGCGATTTCCACGACCGGGACAGTCCCGCTTGCGAGGGTACCCTGGCATGATCCCGGGCTCATGATGAAGCTGCTCGATGCCGGCGCCTATGGCCTGATCTGCCCAATGGTGGATTCCGCGGCAACTGCCGAGGCCTTTGTCGCGGCTTGTCGCTATCCTCCGCGGGGGTCACGCTCATTCGGACCGAACCGGGCAACCTTGTATTCCCGCGCAGGATCAAGCGCGGCCTACGCTGCAGGCGCCGACGCCGAAATTCTGTTGCTGGCTATGATCGAGACCCGTGACGGCCTCAATAATCTGGAGGCAATTCTCTCGGTTCCGGGGCTGGACGGGATTTATGTCGGACCAGGCGACCTCTCACTGGCTCTTGGTGCGCCGCCGTCGATGGCACCAAGTGACCCCGCCGTCGTCACAGCCATCGCCTCAACGCTCTCGGCCGCACAACGACACGACCGTTTCGCCGCGATCCACACCGACGGTCCCGAAACGGCAAGGAAGCGCTTCGCCGAGGGTTTCGGTATGTGCACACTGCAAAATGATGTCCGCTTGTTGTCCGACGGCGCAAAGGCGCAGGTGGCTGCACTCAAGAAAGCTCTCTCCTGACAAACCGACACAACACGTTCCGGCCTTTTTCGAAGCCCATCTAGTCAATCCCAACGTTTCATCGACATCCTGCATTAGCAGCGGTAAATGAGCGTGCAGGGCCGCCAGCGGCTGGCCGCAAACGTCTCCGGGGTGAGTGAGGATGACGCACGGCTCGTCTGTCGATAACAACGCCGGGCGCGCGGTGGCCGCGACGCCGAACCCGCCAATCCGGCCACGGCCTTTCGCCGCGGCTTTCACCGTTATCTGCGCAGCCTGCCTCACACTCGTGTTGCCGCTCGCCGCACCCACACTCAACGCGTTGAGCATCGGTGGGCTTCCGCTTGGCTACTACCTGGCCGCTCAGGGTGGTCTTCTCCTGGTCGCCATACTCGGTCTTTGGCTTTCGGGTCCTTGGAACAAAACGGCGCTGTCGCAGAGGTTCAGCGCATTCCTGGCTTCTTTGACGGCGTGTGGCAGTTGGCTGACGGCCGGGTCCATTCTAACTCTGACGGGCGCGCTGTTTGTCTACGGCCACGACGGGTTGCCACTCTATCTCGGGCTCAGCGCCGGCCTGCTCGTCTCGCTTGTTTTCATCGCTCCCGCATTGGACCGGGTCGGTGCCCTGCATATCGATGATCTCCTTGGGCGGGTGACCGGAAGCAGTTTCGCCGCGGCGGTGGCGGGATTGGGCATGGCCGCCGGCGTCATCATTATGGTGTCCATCGAATTGGAGGTCGCCGGGTTGTCATTGGCAGCGGCGGCCAGTGATCCGGAATGGCAGCCCCTGGCGATCGTCGCCTTTGCCGCCGCGGCAGCCACGCTATTCTCACTCATACCCGGTCGGAGTTTCTGGTACGCGCTTATTGCTTTGGCGCTCATTGTCCTCGTCACGGCGATCTGGATCTTGCTGTGGGGGATTTCCGGAAGAGAGCCTCTTGGGCTCATTCCGCAGCTTGCCTATGGCCAAGCTCTCAGCGACTTGACCGCCACCGAACGGGCCCTCCTGGTCGAGGGCTTGGGCGATCCCTTGAGCATGCCGCCCTTTGGCAGGCCTTTCGTCCAGATCTCGCTGTTGAATTTCCTCGCCCTCACGGTAAGTATGCTTCTTGGCGCCGCGGTTCTGCCTCACATGCTCTGGCGGCGCAAAGCCGCGGCAATGGGCGCGGCGATTGACGCCCGCTCGCTACGCGACACCTTCCCGTCCCGCCACAAGGCCGCGTTCGGGTTGGTCGTTGCAGCGATCGTGCTCACGGCGCTGCCCGCCGCCGCCGTCTTCACCAAGCTCGATCTCTACCAGAAGGTCGCCGACGGGCTTCGATACAACGACCAGCCCTCATGGCTGCAGAAGGCAACGCAGGCCGGTTACATGCGGGTCTGCGGCAACGCGTCCGCCGGCGAAACTGACCCTGCTGAGCCCGATGCGGCGGTCGCAACCCCGGGTCCTCAAGCCACCTGCGGTGATCCTTCAGGTCGGATTCGCATTCTCGAACTGGCGATAAACCCGGCTGCCGTCGTCCTCTTGATGCCGGCGTTCGGCAAATTCGCGGCCCCGCTACCAGTGGTATTCGCGGCGCTGTTTGGGCTGCTCGCCGTTTTCACAACGGCAGCAACCCTGCGAATGACAGTGGAGGTTTCGACCGGCTGGCTGCGTGGGTCGACCATCGGCCAGCCCCAGATTGCGACACCGCTGGTTTTACGCATCCCGCTGACGATGGCCTTTGCCGCGATCGCCGCTTATGCCGTGATCAGTCTGGGCGAGTCCCCCGTCAATCGGCTGTACTGGGCCTTCGCGGTGCTAGGCGCATCCCTGTTTCCGATGGCGCTTCTGGCCGCGGTGGTGCCCCGCGTGGGCGGCGTCGCACTGGGGTTAGGTGGACTCACTGGGCTTGTGGCCTGTCTCTATTACGTCGTCGGGACAACCGGCATATTTGCCCCCCAATTCGCGATCTATTGGTCATCGGTTTCCGATGCGCCGCCCTGGTTGATTGATGAACTGAGCGAGTTGCTCCAGACATGCGCATCAAGCACGAGCGCCAGCGAAGGCAAGAAGGCGTGTGGCGGCGCACGAGATCTCGGCCGCGAGCTGGCCAACTGGTTCGGCATTGACGGCCGAGCCGGTGCCGTTATCGGGGCCCCGGTGGGCCTTCTCGTAGGGCTCGTGGCAACCGCTCTGACTCCGTCTTTCTGGCGGCGCAGCTCATAGCGCTGCTCTCGGCCAACACAACTTTCCTTCAGTCTTCCACGGCTGCGTAAGACGCGTGCATGCGCAACTTGTCGCATGCCGCCGCCGTTGCCCCTCCCCTACCCCGGATACTTGCCACCACTAGGATTTGACTTTCGGAACCGCGCCACGAGACCTTCAGGTGCGACAATTTCGTTTATGTCACTGCACTGTCTTTAGTTATTGGAATACAGGATAGTCTGGTGCATTGGCTATGTTAATGATTGGCGGTTTATTTCCAAAGTTTTTTTTCTTTAGGCGTGCCCCGTCAAGAAAGAACGGGAGGAAATCCATTCGCGGTGTCCGGAATGCTGCGGCGGAATGCCACGATTAAATCTCTTTATGCGCTGCGGCTAATGAGGGAAAGAGGATGCGTAAACTGCAATACCCCGTCGGGACGGCGAAGTTGCGACCGCGACTAAATGAAGTCCTTGCATTTCTTAGCATTGTTGCCGCAGCGGTGTTCTTTGCGGGCGTGCCCGTGGGTGGGGGTTCTTGCCAGGCGCAGGCCGGTCACTCCCGGATGCAGTCGAAGCTGGCGGGCAATTATGAAGGCTTCCGTTCCAGCCGCCCCGCGAAAAGAGCGACCCGTCGCGGAAAAAAAACCTATAAAAAAACGCGAAATAAGAAGACATACAAGAGGTACCGAAAAGGAAAGCGGCGTTATTCGCGCAAAAAGAGTTATGGGAAACCGGTAAAGCGCCGTAAACCCAAGCACACCGGGTCAACAAAACGCTACCGCTATAAAAAGAAATACAAAAAGGTGGCGGCGCTATCGCCATCCTACCAGCCCAAGCGTAAGAGCATTACTGGCGGCGGTGTCCGGTGGGTGGCTTCAGCGGGCTGTCTAAACAGCACCTTGAAGTCGATCGTCTATCAGGTCGCCTCGAAGTTCGGGCCGCTGACCGTGTCCTCGACCTGCCGTAGCAGGAAGCGCAACGCCAGGGTAGGCGGCGCCAGGCGCTCCCAGCACCTTACTGGCAACGCGGTCGATTTCCGCGTGCACGCCAACCATCGTGCCGCTTACGCGTATCTGAAGAGCCTAGGCTCGGTGGGCGGCTATAAGCACTACGGTGGCGGCCTGTTCCACATCGACGTCGGTCCACGCCGGACGTGGTAACCGCGACCTGTGAAGAAACAAGCTTCTTAAAACCGCGAGCGTTCGGGGAGCCGTTATTCGCGCTCCCCGGCCTCAGCGCCGGCCCTTTTTTTTGGGCGGCGCCACGGCTTCCGCGTCTTCTGGTTCATTGCTTTTTGCCGCGTTGAGCTCGGTAAGCCAGGCAGCGAACCGCGTATCAATCATCTCACGATTATCGCGCCACCAGCCTTCGTCATGCGCCAGCGCGGTGCTCAGGTTTGCCGGCGCGGTTGGCAGGAAGGCGTCGAGGTCGAGCCCCGCAGTCAGGTGCCGCTTGGTCAGCGCCAGCGCCGACGTTCTAGTTGGTCCATAAGGAAACCGCTGAGCAATGGCGGCGAGCTGCTGCGGCTCCGTCGCGAACCGCAAGAACTCGCGCGCGAGTTCTTGGCGCGTGCTTTTCGCCGGGATTGCCCAATAGGTCATGGAATAGATCTGCCCGTCCCAGATGATGTCGAGCGGCAAGCCTCGCGCCACCGCGAAGAACGCGCGGCCGCTGAATGTCTGCGCCACCGCGGCATCGCCGGACGCGAGTGCCTGAATGGCCGCCTTGCTCGAATCGACCCAGATAACCTCTTTGCCGATCTGTGCAAGCTTCGCCAAAGCACGGTTTTGGCCCTCTGCCGTCGCAAGCAGCCCGTAGACTTCCCCTGCCAGCGCGCCGTCCGCCATCAATGCGGCTTCAAGCAGAAACCGGGGGTCCTTGATCAGCGCGCGCTTCCCGGGAAACCGCTTTACATCGAAGACGTCAGCAAGAGTCTGCGGCTTGTCTTTCTTGAATGCTGTGCGGTCGATCGCCATCACATGCGACCAGGCGAACGCTCCAATCCCGCAGGGTTTCAGGCTGCCCGGCAGAAAGTCTGCTCTGGCCGCATCACTGCCTGTCACATCATGGGCGCGCTCTCCCGTGGCGATCTCGAGGAGTTGCCCGGCGCTGCATGCGGTTTCGACTTCGGCAGCGGAAAACTCGACTGCGTCGAGCGAAACATCCCGGTCTCCACGGTCAAGGTCGATCGGTGACCCTTTCGAGCGGATGATCACCTCGACATCGATATCTCGCTTCGTCTTGAATCGCTTTATCACGACTTCTTGCTGCGCGGCACCATAAGCACCCGACCAGATGGCAACCTTGAGCTTGGCGGGCTCCGGCTCGGTAGCGGCAGCATCCTTAGCAGGCGCGTCCTTGGTCTGATCCGGGGCGCCCTCAGCGGTGACCTCTGTCCCCGCTGCCGTTGACTTAGCATCCGCGCCCTTGGCCGCGTCGATCGTACTGTCGTCTGGAGCTGGATCTCGCGCCCCGGCTGGTGGCTCGGCCACCGCGTCGCTAGGTCCTTTTGGCGGGCTGGGCTGCGCGGCCAGATCAGCTGCTGGTATCATTAAGGAGAGCGCAATTGCGCATAGGAGAACCGGGTGCCAAGGCGCGTGAACCCTCCCCCGTTTCGTCGAACTAAAGTTGGTACTCAACGAACCGGCAAGCGGTGGCAGAGGCAGAATAACGCTCATTGGATTGTCAAACCCTCATATATAGCGACCGGAACACAGGTTGGGGGGCGAATTTGTGCCCCACCTAGCAGGCGTGGGTAACTGCGCAAGCGGCATTCGGGAACGTCCCACATCTAAAACCTCCACCGCTTATCCGCGGTTCGAAGGCCGAGCGGAACGTTTAGGCGGCGTTGGTGAAGTTTCAGGGTAGAGGGGATTTTCGGCTTTGTTGGGGAAGAGCCGACGAAACATGAGGGGCTTGTCCCAGCGCCCATTGATATACAGAACGCTCGGTGTTTCGCCACCATGCTTCTCGGCGCGTGGAAACAAACTGAGGTCCAGACTGCGGCGGTGAATGTTGAACGACCCAGTGACGGCAACCTCGCTCTGCCCTCGCCGCTCGCCACGAAGTCGATCAATCCGCGCAACACCGTTCTCAAAAACCACGTGGGCGCTCATGCTTTGCAGGCCCATCTGGCCCCTGGCCGCGTCTCCCCAACCGCTCTTTGGAGCTTCGTCGATGCCGATACTCTTAACCAGTCGCGGCAAATCCGTGCGCAGTGTGGCGCCGTTTCGCATTTCCACCACGACCCGGCCACCAAGGCTGCGCACGAAGGTCTCCGGCGTATACCAGTCGCAGCTTAGATCCATTGTCACGTCGGCCGGCCCCGTAATGACCTGATGCGGGAACACCAGATCCGTCAGATTTTCAAACCGGACACTCTTGAGCTGGCCACGCACGCCGCACTGCGCGACCGGCCGGCTCGTGTCAACGGTAAGTTGCAGGCTGCCCCCCCCACCATTCGGTAATTGCATCTCCGCCAAGTCCAGCAGAATCCTGCCGTCGTGCAGTGTCAGCGCCGCCGCAGTACGACCCAGCGCCACGTCTCCGGCGATCGTGCTCCCCGCTGAAACCCTGAGATCGATGTCCAGCTGGCGAAGGATCTGAAGGTTCACCTCAGTCAGAAACTGACGAAACCGCGGCGGCATCCAGTCTGCGGTTTTTTGGACCGTTGAGGCAATGATCGAGGCCGTTGCATCGCTTCTTGAACGCGCCATCAGCGCACTGAGTTCAAGCCGCTCAAACGCCAGCGTGCCATCGATCAGCGGCCGCTCACCCTCAGAGTTGAACATCAAGGAACCAGCAGCGGAGTTGGCATCCAGTTTGAAGCGGCTGCTAGGAAAATTCAGGGTCTGGCCAGCCCACTCCATCTGGCCGTCGGATTGGAACGTCTTGAGGCCGAATTCCGTCGGCCAGGATAAGCCGAGCCATCGCGCCAAAACCGGCACATCCTTGATCTGCACATGCGCGGTGTTCGCGATAAGCCGGCCACCGTTTCCAAGAGCGAACAGACCATCAAACGAGGCCTGCAGCAGGTCCCCGTTGGCCAGAGTGCCGCGGATGGGCAGTTGCTGTGCCGCCCGGTCGGCTGCGCTATATCCAATCGTTGTATCGAATAGAAGGGTTCGCCCTAGCAACTCGAGGCTGCCCTTCGCGGTCATCCGCTCTCCTGGAACCGGGCGCACGCGCAGCTGGACATCACGGAGTGTGGCCGGCCCCTTTGCTGCGATGATCTTCAACGTGCCGCGCTCGACGATCAACGCGCTTAGGTTCATGTTCGCCAGCGCCCGGGCAAGCGGCGCCCGGATTGCTCGCGAGTGTGCGCCAACATCTATTTTCTTGCCGCCGATGACGATTTCGGCGTCATGCAGCATCAAGACCCCTTTTCCGCTCTCCAGCAGCTGCGCGACCTCGCGCGAACTGAGCGGAGCTGCACCGTTCGGCTGCGCCAGCGAGACGGTGCCCCGTTTGACCAGTATGCGGGGTTCACTCAGAATTTGAAGGGGTTCGCTGAGAAAATACGAGCCTTGATCCGCAGCACGAACAGACGACGCCTTGAGGGTCGCCTCGGTAGGATCTTCGGCGAACAAGAACGGCAATGTCAGGCAGAATACTACTGCGAGTGCAGCGAAAGCCAAAATACGACGATTTTGTCGATGGTCTTCTCGCTTCATCGTCCTGCCATTAGAAGATTACGCAGTACATGCCGCAAGAGAGCCTGTCACGGCTTGATCCGCCTCACAACCCCGCCACGAGACGACAGCGCCAGTTTTTATTGGGCTTACCGCAGACTGGCAAGAGGCTTGAAAGCGAAAGAACCGTGAATCGCACCGTGAACTTGTTGCAACAATAGATCATCGCCAGCCGAAATCGAGATCGGCGATACACGCAACTGTTGAGAAACTCCAAGTTGCACGAACCGGACCGCAAAACCTGCGCTTGTCGCCACGGCGCGGACGCTTGCAACGATCGACTCCTGCTTTTGCCACCCACGACGATGCTGCGGGTTACTGCGATCCGTGGGACTTTTTCCCACCACCACGCGTCATGACGAACAAGAACAGTCCAATCTTGACAACAAAAACATTCACTAACCCGCCCAGTGCCGGTAGGGCCAATGGATCGGTGTTCAAGATGTCATCGTACATGTGTGCCCACTCCGCTCACGTTGAAGGTTCGGCGTCCTTCTAAAGAGAGCCAGACTAATTATCATCCGTTCGGAGCCCATCTGCATTGCGCGGCTTCAACTGAGCTTCTGACGCGGATCAGCTTCCTGGGCGTCCGCCCGCTACGGCCTTGTGCAGCAGCAGAACGGGAATTAGACCGACAGCCACGATAGTTAGGGCCCCTAGCGCCGCCTCCTCGAACTGCTCCAAAGCCGCCAGGCCGTAAATGTGGGTCGCCAGCGTATCGAAGTTGAACGGCCTGAGTAGCAATGTCGCAGGCAGCTCCTTCATTGCGTCGACGAACACCAGAAGCCCGGCAGAACCGAGTGCCGGCAACAGCAAAGGCAAATGCACCCGCAACAGCGTGGAAAGCGCCGTCCCTCCGAGGGCCCGTGAGGCGGCATCGAGATTGGGCGAAATCCGCTCCAGCCCGGCCTCGATCGTCCCGAGCCCGACCGCCAGAAAGCGGATCGAATAGGCAACGACCAGGGCAAAAATGGACCCCGACAAGATGAGACCGGTCGATACGCCGAATGCAGAGCGCATCATGGCATCGATGGCGTTGTCGAATCCGGCAAGCGGTATCAACAGTCCAAGCGCCAGCACCGTGCCAGGTACCGCATAGCCGAGACCGGCAATTCGCACCGCCGGTCGCGTGAATCCGTTTGCCGCCACACGCCTTGCATAGCCGAGGGTCAATGCCAGCCAGACGGCGACAACCGCTGCAATAGCTGAAAGGAAGAAGCTGTTGGACGCCGCTTCGAAGAAGCCGCTACCGGCGGCATTCTCGGATGCCGTCCATGCCAAGTGGATCAGCACCAGCACCGGCACCAGGAATCCCGCGATGAACGGCGCCGCACAAAAGCCTGCGGCCGCATAGCCCTTCCATCCGGAGAGGTCGTGGAAGGGAAGCGAGCGGTAGCGCCCCGTCGTGTGGTGGGTCTGCGCCGACCCGCGGGCCATGCGTTCGGCGGCGAACAACACAACAATAAAGCCGAGCATCACGGTCGCGATTTGAGCCGCACCGCCTAGGTTCGAACGCTGCATCCACGTGCTGTAGACGCTCGCGGTCAGTGTCTGCACGCCCAGATATTCAACCGCGCCAATGTCATTCAAGCATTCCATCAACACCAGCGCCACGCCAGCGACGAGCGCCGGGCGCGCCAGTGGCAGCGCAACCGCCCAGAACGTGCCCAGCGGCGTGCGCCCCAAAGTGCGGGCGACTTCGAGGGCGCAAACTGATTGCTGCACGAAGCTCGCTCGCGCGGTGAGGTAAACGTAAGGGTAGAGTACCGAGGCCATGACAAACACGGCCCCTCCAATCGAACGGATTTCGGGGAACCAGTAGTCGCGCGCCGAACGGAAGCCAAATAGGTCGCGCACCACCGCCTGCAGCGGACCTGCATAATCGAGTAGCTCGACGTACGCATAGGCGATGATGTAGGTCGGCATCGCCAACGGGATGACCAGCAGCCGGTCGACGACGGCGCGTCCGGGGAACCGGTACATGGTGACAAGCCAGGCGGTCACCGTGCCGGTTACGATCGTCAGAACGCCGGCACCGCTCATCAATAAGATGGTCTGGCCCACCGACCCCGGAAAAGATCCTAGGGCCAGCACAATGGCGACAGCCGAAATCACCGCAACTGGCGTGGCCGCTGGCGCGGTTGGTCGCCATGCGTAAAACGCCAATCCAACGGCCCCGAGAGCTGCGAGCACCATTGCCGTTGCCGGCGGATGTCCGAACAGCACATTGGCCACCAAGTGTGGCCAGATGTTCTCCTCCGGTGTCAGAGCCAGCGTAATGACCGTCACGATCGGCAGCGCCATCACCAGCATGATCAAGGCGACGGCGACGGTCCAAAGTGGCGACGAGCGACGCTTGGCGCGCCACCGGTTGACTCGCTGGCCAAGGCCGGCAAGCTTGCGTGTCGCTTCTCCTAATGAGGGAACGTGAAACCCTGAATGCCAGCTCATTTTTGCGGTAGCGTCTTTGCATAGGCAAGCACGGCGGCCGCCTCTTCGATCGCAAAGGCTCTGAGGTTTATCATCGCGGCTCCGGGGTGCGAGTTGCGGATTTTATGCAGCACCTCGTCTGGTGCGGCATTGGCCTCTGTGCCCACATAGGCTGGCGTCTTCGTCGAACCCCAATTCAACAATTTGCCTTCGAAGCCGTGGCAGGCGGCGCAGACCGTCTGGAATATTGTCTTGCCGCGTTCCTTGTCACCGTTGACGGCACCAATCTTGGGGTCGACGAAACGAGCCGTGTCATCCTGACCACGACTGACGAACGCGGCAAGGCGCGCAAGTTCGTCATCTTTGATCATCTCGGCGGTATAGCCATGCGGTTTGTCGCGTAGCAATTTTGCGATCACAGCGGGATCGCGGCCCTTGGCGCCGTCAATGCCTTTGATGCCGGTATAATGGCTGCCGCTACCGTATCTCCCATCCCGGCCGCGGTAGTCCCAGCCGTGACACTCCTTGCAGCGCCAGGTCGCCGAGCCGCTCTTGTTCCCGTCCGCTGGATAGGCTGGGTGCGTGTCCTTCGGCTCGGCACGGTCAAGTGCATCCCACCAGTGGTCGTAGATTCGGCCTCCCGCGGACAGCAGCCAGATTTCCGTCGGCTCGTCAGGAGCTCCATAGACAAACTGAGCTTCTTCTGAGTGCGCCGACGGACTGCCAAGCGCGAGCACCACAAGGCAAGCCAGAAACGCTCCAAAAAGTCCTGCGAAGCCATCCAGTTTTCTTGTCAAATCCGATCTCCAATAGTTTGTCAGGTCATCTGGTTTTTGCTAGCCAAGTTTTCTTGCATGCCGGTCCACGGGTTGAAAGCCGAGCGCATCCTGTCAGCAACCGCCCTTGCGGCAATGTAACAGGAGTGGGTTGGCTCGGGATTCGACCAAAGATCACACCAGCACGACCCGTTCCTTGGGAAATATGATTGAGGCAGCCGTGCCCTGCTCGGGAACGCTTTTGATGTCGAGCCGGGCACCGTTTGCTTCGGCTAGGGTGGTGACCAGCGGCAAGCCAACGCCGAGCCCTCCGCCATCGCGTTGCTGGCCTTCCGGGAGCTCGCCCTTGAGCGCCTGCGCGATCTGAACCTCCGTCATGCCCCGCCCGGTATCACGGACCTCGAAAGTGAGCGGCCCGTCCAGAGCGTATGAGGTGGTTGCCACAACCTGTCCGCCCCTGGCGGTAAATTTGAGAGCGTTTGCGATCAGGTTGATCAAGATTTGTTTCAGCGAGGACGCGTCGGCAATGACCTTGGGCAGGGATTGGCTGGGCAGCACCAGCTTCAGTCGGACGCCAGAAGATTCCGCAAGTGGCAACATCGTTGAAATCGTGGCGTGCAGGAGTTCCCCTGGACCAATCTCCGTGAAATCCATCGAAGGAGGCCCTGCTTCGCGCGACCGCTGGGCCATCATGCGGTCGATGATCGCCAGCATCAGCTTTGCGCTGTCATGGATATCCGCGGCATAGCGCCGGTATCGTTCATCGCCGATCGGCCCGAGCTGTTCGTCCCGCATGACTTCGGAGGCCGCGACGATGGCTGAAATAGGCGTCTTCAGCTCGTGCGCCATCTTCTGAATGTAGGAGCGCTTGGTGGGGACGCGCGCGGGTGCCGCAGCAGACTCTGTGTCCACCTCGGGCCCGGTCGACGGGCGCGCGCTGGGTTCCGGAGCGGGGTTCCGCTCGTCTTTGTCGTCTGCGCCGGTGTCGGACATGATCTTTATCGTTCCACCGCCTGAGCCGTCGGCAGGCCTTCCATGGCGCTCAATTTGAAGCTGTAATTCGACCCCACCATGCTCTCTTCGGGCGCCCCCGCCAAGGCCGAATTCCAGCGCCGCCCTTGGCGCCGCTGTCCTGATGCGCTATTTCCCCTTGACGAATGACCCCCGAACGATGTTTCTAGCCGGTCTTTCCGCGCCGCATCATCGCGTGCCAAGCCGCCTTAGCTCAGTTGGTTAGAGCGCTAGATTGTGGATCTAGAGGTCGGTGGTTCGAGACCACCAGGCGGTACCATTATTCACGCGGCCTAGCCGCGATTCATTCTCTATCCCCTCGCGGTCACTGTGCACCCTTCCAGCATTGTTGTTCAAGGAATGCGTAGACGTCCGCCGTAACCTTGACACTCCTGTATCCCAAGGGATCCTCCTCCTTGCCGCGCAGCCTAGGTGGTAAAATTGAGATTGCGAGCGAAGGAAAAGGCATGTGCATCGCACTTTCATTCATTCCAGCTGTGCAACGCAAGGAAACAGATGCAAAAGGGAGCACAGGGCAAGTTCTGGAGGCGGTAAGGCCATGAGCGGCTCTCCCGGTGGTGTTTTTGATGACCACCCCTTGTTTTCGCAAAGGGGCCGTCCAACTCGTCGAGATGGAAAGGTTGCTTGGCATTGCCCTTGAGGCTGCGTCCGGGAAATAGGGCATCGCGTTGGCGAAGCAGCACAAGCCGGACCTCATACTGCTTGATCTCAACTTTAAGGGCTTGGACGGCCTGGAAACTTTGAAGGCGCTGCGCAGAAACGAGTGCGATGCCACCATCATCATCCTTACGGTCTCAGACAACGAAGGAGATTTAGTAAGCGCGCTTCAAGCAGGCGCCGACGGCTATCTCCTCAAGGATATGGAACCCGAGTGCATCGCCGCCGAACTGCACCGTGCCGCGCAAGGACATATCTTACTGAGTGATTATACGTCTCAGCTATTCGCGCGCTCCCTGCGCTAGGAATATGCGCCCAAAGATGTTGAACAAGCGGGCCTGACCGCCCGCGAGGTAGAGATTCTTCGACTCGTCTCCAAGGGCTTGAGCAACAAACTGATTGCCCGCGAACTCGGCATCGTCGACGGCACGGTCAAGGTCCACGTCAAGCACGTGTTGTGCAAGTTGCCCCTATGTTCCCGCGTGGAAGCCGCCGTCTGGGCGGGTTGAACATCTGCACAGTTGAATCGCTCCACTATGGGCATTCGAAATTGTCTGGAAAGTTGGCACCTGTCGATTGCGACGGCCACAGGAACATCTGTTTTTCACTTCCGCTTTCCAAATGAAACAGTGGCGCCGTTGGACGGTCTTGCACTTGTGTATTTTTGGATTAACCCCTGGAAACTGGTCTAAACTTAATACATGGAAGCTCGGTGTCTCGGGATGTCGAGCTTGCGGCGCCAATGGCTAGCAACGTTTGGTTCGGTGCCATGTTCCCAGTAGACGTAGTGATAAAGATTATCCCGTTGCGGAGGGTGTGTGTAATCGGGGGAGGCTGTAAAGAGTTGTGGCTTGGGAATGCGGAATCGACTAGGGAAGCACCAGACGGGGCACATGCGAGTTGCTGACATGCGGGAACTCGGTCGCTGCGCGGACTTGCAATGTCGCAACGCATCTGAGCAGGAGTGGTTGAAGCAAAGTAGAACGAAATTCATCGCGCCCTATGCAAGCAACTGCATCAGTCTTTCGAGGCGCGTGGTGGAACGTGCTGCAGACGTGATTAGGCATAATCGAAACACAAAAACCGCCGGATCATATGAACACCTCTCAAAGCGACGCCCTCCTCCCCGAAGTGCAAAATCTGACCCTGGAAGAGCTGAAGGCGCTCGGTCAAAAGCTCGCCAAGCATTGCAGAGATTACCGCGAAGCCAGCTTGAGACGAAGCCTGACACAGCTTTTCATCACAATGGGGCTGTTTCTTTGCACCTGTGCTCTCATGCTCTGGAGCCTTGATGTTTCCTACCTGCTCACCCTTGCTCTAGCCTTCCCCGCCGGCGGACTGCTCGTTCGTTTGTTTATCATCCAGCACGATTGCGGCCATGGATCCTTTTTTAAGTCCTCCGCGGCAAACGACTGGCTGGGACGCATCCTGAGTCTATTTACCGCTACTCCGTATCATTTCTGGAAGCGGACACATGCGATCCATCACGCTAGCTGTGGAAATCTAGAAAAACGCGGTATTGGCGACATCTCAACCCTCACAGTCAAGGAATACAGGGCTCTACCCCCCTTGTACCGGCTGAAATACCGCCTCTACAGAAACCCAATCTTCCTGTTTTTGATCGGTGCTCCCATTTTTTTCGTTATTCTCCAGCGTTTTCCCTTTTGGCAAGCTCTGCCGGCTCACCAAATCTGGCGCAGCGTATTGGGGCTCGATCTTGCGCTCATATTCTTTCTCGGCGGATTGATTTACCTGTTTGGATTAGGGACATTCTTATCGCTCTATCTCCCCATTCTTATCGTCGCTTCAGCCATTGGCGGCTGGCTGTTCTTCGTTCAGCACCAATATGAAGATGTCTACTGGGAGCGGGATGAGGAATGGAGTTTTCATCTAGCCGGCCTGTTGGGCAGCTCATACTATGTTCTGCCGAAAGCCGTACAGTGGCTCACGGGCAGCATCGGTCTGCATCACATTCACCATCTCAATAGCCGGATTCCCAATTACCGGCTGCAGGAATGCCTTGAAGCCAGCCCCGAGCTATTGGAACTTCCGAAAAAGCTACACTTTTTCGAAAGTCTCAAATGCATCCCTCTTGCCCTGTGGGACGAGGACAACAAAAAGCTGGTGACTTTTGCGGAAGCGCAAGCAATGGAAAGGCCAGTTTCTGAAGTTCCAGCCTGACAAGAGCTGATGTCACCATAGTATTCAGGCGGCTTGGTTTTCTTTGGTCCCCTGGCGGTTGATGTCGGTGTGCGGGAAGAACTCCACCCAGACATGCCAGAATAGACCCGCCTTGAAATTTTCAACGCGCTCGAGCTTGCCCTGATCGCTGTCACCGAAGAAATCAATGCGGCTCACCGGCTGGTCGCCTTCATTGTAGTAGGCGCCGATGCTTTCATAGATCGGGTCGTAGGCGATGACGATCTTACGCCCGCCCACGGTGGCGTTGATTAGATTGCCCTGCGCCACAATGAAATCCTGCGTGTAGCAGACCGCGTCATCGCCGATGTTTATACCCCACACGTAGGTTTTGTTAGGCAGCCGGCTGTCGTAGTGGGACATGTTGTCCATGACCGGCTTTTCCTCGCGGTGCTGCTTTGCGATCCCCAACGAGAAGGCCGCCTCGGTGACGAAATCAAGCAGCATTAGAAATGGATTGGACGAGGGTTTGTTGAGGAAAACAGTGCCCTCTGGATAGGCTTTTTGAAATCCACGAAAGCTCATGCGGAACGTCGGCCAGGGCGTCATTTTCGGACCGTTCTTGCCGTCCCTTTCACGCCGCCCGTAGATGTGCTGGATCGGCTCGCCGGTGCCGTTGTCGCGCAAGATCAGGTTGTTGCCATGCTGCGCTAGAACTTCAAGTTCAAGTTTGTCGCCTGCGATCTCCGGCCGGTAGCCGAGGCCCAGATTGGCCATGGCGCAGTAGGTCATGACCACGTTCTCGCCAGCGAGCCCTTCGTCGTTGCCAGCCAGGTGCGGACGCATTAGTTGGTGGTCGGGATGCGCGCGCGCCACGCCGTCCTTTTCGATGACAACAACACTTTCGGCCGGATTAAGGTACTTCCGCGCCTCCTCGATTGAATAGAACTTGGCACTGTCGATCTGATTTCGAAGCCCAAGGTGCACCCACACCCACGGAAAGCCGTAAAGGATAGAGACCAGTATAAGTGCTACCCAGAAAACCCACGCCGGACCGGCACCGAAACCCAGATGCGCCACAGCCATGACGGCCGCGGCTGCGAGACCCGCTGCGATAAGTTGATACTCATGGCGGATGAACCGAACCATGTCGGAGCGCTTCACCTTGAGGATCATTTGGCTGACATCACCAAGGTCGCGGAAATATACCAAACCGATGCCGGTCGAAGCGGCAAGGCCGAGCCAGAAAAAGGCTGCTCCAAGCATTGTGACGACCTCTCATCAAGGAGTTGCGTCAGTATCCAAGACGGGTCGGGGGAGAACCCAAATCAGGAAACTATCGGGGTGTCGCGCGTTGTATTTTGAAAAGTTTCACGACCATTCGCAATGTCGCTACTTGCCAGACATTACAATTTGGTAGGCATGACCAGATGGACTTGCCTAGTTCAACACGCCCACGACCACCACTATGCATCAAGTTCTGGCAAAGCGGCAGCACAGCAGCATTACTCCGGTAGACCGGCAGTTTCCAAATCGCCCAAGAGCTTGTCCCGATAACGCGGCGACATCGTTCGCCAAGAGGTCCTAAGCCTAGAAATCGAGAGCTTTGATCTGAGAGCATGGACTTCTTTGATGATATTGCGGGCCTCCTCGAGCCGCTTCTGCCTGACGAGAATGGAGCTCAGTACAAGTTGTGCGAACGGGGCTAGAGCGTTCGCGGCCTCGGCCTGGCGCACCAGACGCTCAGCCTCCGAGTAATTGTCAAGGAAGTACATGAGAAGACCCTTGACGAGAATCTTCAGTCGTAACCATGGCCCTTTGGGACTGAGTCGCATCGATTGTTCGAGCGCGGGTAGAGCTTCATCGGCCCGCTCTCCCCAGAGCAATGTGACCGCAAGGTTCAAATGACCCTCGGACGAACTCGGATTGACGGTAATTGACAATTGAGCTTCTTCGATCGCCTGATCATACTTGCCCTGGAACATGAAGACCCGGCTGAGTGCAACATGCGCCAGGCCGTTGCCCTCATCCAGTTCGATAGCCTTGATTGCGTGCTTTTGAGCCGCCTGCAAGCTGTCTTCCATCCCATCCGGGTCGCCGAAAAGGAACCGGCGGAGTTCCAGCAGCGTGAGCGCCGCGTGGTAGCCCGCGAATGTCGGTGCCAGCCCGACCAGATCCGACAACTGCTGCTCGGCAGCCCCCGCATCCTCTTCAGTTAGCTTGTAGAAATGCCACAAGGCGTTTTGGTAGCCTTCCCACAAGGTGACGCTACCGCCTTTTCTTTTGGCCTGTTCGCGCTCGGCGACTCTGAGCCGGGCATCGATGTTGGCAACGATCGCGGTCGCGATTTCCTCTTGCAGCTCGAAGATATCGTCGAGATGTCGGTCGAAGTGCTCGGCCCACAATTGTTCGCCCGCTTGCGCGTCTGCTAGCTGTGCGGTGACCCGCACGCGCTCCCCCACCTTTCGCACGACACCCTCGACGACGTAGTGGACGCCTAGTTCCTTCCCGATCCGCTTTACATCAACAGCCTGTCCCTTGTATGCGAAGCTGGAGCCGCGAGAGATCACCATCAGCCAGTCGATTCGTGACAGCGCCATGATGATTTCGTCGCTGACCCCATCGGCGAAGTACTCCTGCTCTGGGTCGCCGCTCTGGTTCTCGAATGCGAGCACGGCTGTGGCCGGTTTTTCTGGCAAGGCCAGCTGCACATCGGCTGGAGCAGCGGACGGTTCGGCGCCGGGCGCGGTCACGGATGTTTTCGCCGATGATGGCGATCGGCCTTCAAGCGTGAACGCCGGTCCGTGTTTGGGCCAATCGACTGCGTGAAGTCTCAGGTAGTCCTTCAAAACGGCCGCGCCATAGAGAAATGCCAGGCGGCGCTGATGGTCATGCAGTTGCTTATGGGTGAAGTTCAATCCAACGGCGACCTGGGCGAGCTGGAACTGGCTCTCCATGTAGGACAGCCGGTGGGTTTGATTCCGGTCAACCCACTCGAACACCTCCTGCCGCAGCAGTTTCAGCAAATGGATGAGGCCGATATCGTCCCCGCGCAGGCCGGCAATCGGCTGAATGTGCTCGTACGGACAAAGTCCGTCCATGATCGAACGCCAATGCGGCGCGTCCGCGCTGCCGCGCATCGCCAACAAATGGCTCAAAGCGAAATAAGCGTGATCGTAGAAAAGAAATTGCCGGTATTTCGTAGAACGCGAGGTCGATCAGATAGTAATGCTCCTTCGCTGCGCTGGTGGCACTGACCAGCACGTTGAGCCCGTGCAGGTCCCAGTGGACATTGCCCGACATCGCGCGAAGCCGGAGACCGGCGAGAAGTTCAGGTGCGGCGGCGACAAACGCCAAGGGATTTGGATACCAGCGGCCGTCAAACGTGAAACTCGGCTCCTCGGGCGGCACGTCGCAGCTCTCGCTGAGGAAACTATGCACGCGGCCCTCCTGCGGCTCGAGCCGATAGCCAAGCCAACTGCGCAGAAGCGTTGCAGGTGACTGCAGGCCGGGTGCCAGTTTCGCCGCCGGGTTCCAGTCTTCAAGCAGTGCTCGCGAGAGGCGGCGCACGATGCTCAGCTGCCGATCATAGTCACAGGCCGACCAGGCGAAGCAAATTCCAGGCCCCGGCCGGCGATAGTGGACAGTATGGCCGGGCTGTCGCCGTGGTGCGCGGTATGAACAACTTTTGGCAAGTGTTTTTCTGCGAAATCGGGAGCCGCTTCCGAGGCCAGAACGTGGCGCTCGGCTTCAGATTTCTCCTGCCATGTCGGGTCAGGCGCCCGGTCCAGTTTGAGAATCGCCTGACCGGTGAAGTCCTTGCCGGTGACGTCGGCCAGATAGACCATGGCGCCGGACCGGCCGCCGCTCAGTTGTCGGGTGAGATAGAGCTCATCACCAATGCCCCACTGCTCTCCGATCAGTGGGCGCAGCGGGCCATAGGCCTCAGGCCAGGTCAACCCGTGAAGGACATCTTCCGTGGGTTCGTCCATTGAGGAAACCCGTCCGTCGTCAGTGTTACGGAATGCCTTGAGCGGTTTCGCAATCACGGAATATATTTGTTCGAAACCGGCCCAATACTCTGTCGGCTACGGTGCGATTGGTCAAGCCGATCGGGATCGGGAAACGGCTCGCTCCGCCCGGCCGTCTACTCACTTCGCTTCAGGTTGCGAGCGGTGGCGATACCTATTGCCCTATTCAAACCTTTCGTCGCCCGGAGGTCCGCGCCGTGGAAATTCGCACCGGCGATATTCGCGGAGGTGAGATCAGCTCCGGAGAGCTTCGCCATTGTGAGATCGGCACCCGAAAGATTGGCGTTGGTAAGGTTCGCATTCTCGAAATTGGCAACCCGAGAATCGCTAATGAAAGGTCTGCTCCCTCCAGGAGCGCCCCGGAAAAACCGCAACCGCTCTGCACCGATCGACGCGTTAGCGTGTTTTGCGTCGTGTCGCCGAAGGGAGCCAGATTGGCTTGCGTCAGCCTGGCATTTCGAAAATCGGCGCCATCGAGCCTGGCGACAAGGCGCACACGCGTGAGGGTGGCGCCGGAGAAGTCCGCTGCAACGATCGTCGCCCGGTCAAGCAGCGTTCTCGAAAGATCAGCTTGGCTGAGATCCGCTCGGGTAAAATCGGAGCCGAGGAGGTTCGACCCTGCCAATTTGGCGCCTTTGAAGTCCAGCCCACTGAGATCGAGGAAGATAAGATCAACGCCAGCCAGATCTACTCGTAATTTCTGGGAGGCCTTGTAGAGTCGGTCGGTGACCTCACGGACCGACATGTCCGCAGATTTGGCAGGGCACGAGATTGCGACAGCAAATGAAAGAATAATCGCTACACCTGATAGCGATGTTCTAAGATAAGTTCGAGGCGCTGAGGATCTTTCACGCGCCATTGCCCGACCAATCCCATCTAAGCGGAGCCTGTTTGCAATAAGGGGTATGCGCCAAGACCTATCACAAGCGAGCAGCGCCCTTTAGGTACTCCATGAACAACATGCGCTCATTGACGCCGCTTGAACTGCCGAGCCCGGAGCGTTAGCCAGGGTGCGTGGCACGACAAGATCGCGTCTGGTGCTGACATGTAATGTCCGCTTTGCACCCGAAGCCGATATCCGCCCGCCAGCGCCCGGTGCGTGACGATTTTGCCACCATCCTCACCAATGGCACAGAATAACGCCAAAGATTTGTGGGCCAACCACCCACTCATCCGCGCCAAGCGGGAACTTTTCGTCTACCGGTACTCTCCGCTCCTTGAGAAGGCACAATGATGAGCACCAAAACACCCGAGAGCCGCCACCCAGCTGCCGACGTTTCATTTGAAATCTATCTTGCTTGGTCCGACCAAGTTCTCAAGGTGGGTGCCGGCCAAAGCGCTTTGGATGTCCTCCTGCAGGCTGGCGTTCCGATCGAACCGGGCTGTCAAACAGGCGGTTGCGGTGAGTGCGCGACCGCCTACGTCGAAGGAGACGTCATTCATAAGGATGCCTGTTTGAACGTGGATGATCGGCAGCGTTCCTTCTGTCCCTGCGTCTCCCGCGCGAGAACACGTATCGTGCTTGCATTTTGAGCATCGAAAAACGCTCGGACGGTCAACCAGGAACAACTTACAGGTTCGAGGTTTCTCGCAATCGATGCCACCGGCTGCGTTCCATGCGCCCCAGACAATGCCGCCCACCAAAAAAATGGCGCCAGCATCCTCTGGCGCCAGGGGGTAGGTCGTGCTGACGGGAGACGTCAGTGCTAGACGGCTACATTTTGATACTATAAAAGTCAACAAATATTGCATGCGAAAATGATGTTGATTTGCAAACTCTGTAGTGCTCGCAGTCACTGTCCTTGCTAGCTCATTGAGGCAGTGGTTCCTGGTCTGAAGGGGGGCGTGCCATGAAACCTGCTCAAGCAATTGCCGTTTACGGCATCTTGCTGCTTGGCGGCATTATCAGCAATTTGGTTATGCTTCAGCCTGCCATCGCGGCGGAGCAAACAGTCGGATCTTTCCAAAACCTGCTGTGGGTTGGTGGAGCGG
>CAXXFS010000007.1:0-17255 GCA_963669235.2 uncultured Filomicrobium sp. | reverse complement strand
AATTTCCCAACATGGCCGAAGGTATCAAATTTTTCGCTGATAATTGTATTTGCCTTTCTCGCAATTTCTCCAATTTTTAGAACTTTTTTGTCCAAACTCCTACTCTTCTCAACGGGCCTTATGGTTGCGTCGTACGTTAGGCCAGAATATGCCATTTCTGCCGCAATAGGGTTTTTCGTCGCAATATTTACGCTGCTTAGTATTCACGCGACAAAGGGGGCTGGCAAGCCTGCATTCACAGCTGTTATTTTTTACATTTCCATTGCTGCAGCACTCATCTTCGTTTTTGGCTCTCCGGTAGGAGGCGATAGTCGGCGCTCTCTAGTAGCTTTCGGCCAACACTTCGCTTTTAGGGTTGTCTCTGATGGTGCGCTCGACATTAACCCCTGGACTAATTGGAAACAGATTACATATTCTGCTTTTGGAGTCACCAAGGAAGAGTCGGATTTCGAAGGAGCCGAGCCGAGCGGAAGCATCAATAGTGTGAGCGATCTGTTTTTTGCTAACCCGGCAGTATTCTTTAGCCATGTTTGGGGCAACTTTATTGATCTACCTGTTTCCATTGCGCGGCGGTCAGGTGTCGCTTACGCTGAGCCGCTCTCTGTCACCGCTTTTCTTTTACTGTTTAGTCTGCTTGTCTTTTTTATTGCTTGTTCGGCTTCCTGCACGCCCTCTAAGGGCGGGAACATCTGTTCATTGCACACCCAGAGCAACGATCGCAATTTATTATTTCTACACTTTGCGGCACTGCTTATTGTTTTTCCGTCCGTTATTTCCATACTTCTAATCTATCCACGCGCCCACTACATAGTCAGCATAGTTGCAGTTGTGGCGACGGTCGGCGCTGTTCACGCTGGGCGTGCCATTCGACTTCTAAGTGATGGCTGGCAGTGGCTATATGGCGCGCTCGGCCTTTTGCTACTTATTTTGTCTGTCGTATCAGCACGGCCAATAACTCCCGGCCCTAAGGTTAAGCTCCATAACGTCAACCTTATCGGGCTGCTGCGTGAAAAGAAGTTGCCTCCTAATATTGTGATGCTGGAGGCTCAAGGCGGCATTTGTGCCTACTTAGATTACCGCTGCGAGCGCGTTGCAGAGTATGACAAAGCAACCGAAGAGACTTTTGATGATTTTCTTGAGCGAAGCAATGTTAATGTTGTGGTAGTTTCGCGGAGGTTGATGAAAGATGTGCGTTTTTCTAGGGATCCGAAATGGTTGGAGTTCCTTAATTCTCCGACTTCGTTTGGGTTTGACCCTCTTGTTGAGCATGAAAGGGGCGCTTTCGTGTATTTGTGAACTGGAGGCGCTAGATTTTCATGAACTAAAAAAGCATTCCTATATAAAGTATTCCTAATTTTCTGCGTCGACCCTAAAATCCGCCGTTCTCGATTCGCCCAAATTTGTGTGATGATCGCTGACGGCGGATACTCAACGGCTTCGAGCGCAGCGAACTGACGGAAACAGAAGAGGCTTTGCAGAATGTCCGCTTCAATGTGGTCCGCAACAATTCACGAATAGAAATCTTCGAACTGCCGCTCGAACAAGGGAACTTATCTAATAAGCTTTTCCGCGTGCCTGCTGTCTTCTGGGCAGCAAAGCTTTTACAAGGACATTAACAATGTGTGGCGGTGCGGACTAATCGTATCAATCCCTTGTCGTTGCAGCTCGGCTCGAAAGCGGTCGTCAAAGACCGATGTAATTAATTGAGCCAACGACACGCGGATCCCCATCATGGCCAGGCGCCTTGGTGCGCCACAAACAGGCCGGATTACATTTATGCAGACTGGCTACGCCACATTCGGGAACGAGCTATTGCAAACCCGGGGCGGACCATACATTTCGCTTGATGACGTCCTGCAGCATCTCCTTATCGAGCGACAGATCTGCGACGATGCGCTTGAGGCGCGTGTTCTCTTCTTCGAGTTGGCGCAGCCGCTTCATCTCAGACGGCATCAGTCCGCCGAACTTCTTGCGCCAGTTGTAGAATGTCGCCTCAGAGATCCCAGCCTTTCGGCACACCTCCTCAACCTTCGTGCCTTCTTCAGCCTGGCGCAGCACGAACGCTATCTGCGCTTCTGTGAACTTCGACCGCTTCATCGATCTTCCTCCCCATGAGCCCTGGGATCATAAGTGGAAAATTACAGTCTCAGATGGTCCAGTTTTCGGTAAGCAGGTCACCGAGGAGGGCTTGAAATGGGCAAGAGACACAAGTCGGAAGAGATCGTTTCCAAACTGCGCGCAGGTAGATGTTTTGACGTCTCAAGGCGCGACTGTTGCCGACGCGATCCGCCAGATTGGTATGACGCAGCTGACCTATTAACTCTATGGACGGCTCTCCCGTTGCAAGTCGATTTTGAATTGGTCCGCTAGGCCCGTTGCAAACATCTATCCGGCGTCACCCGAGTAGTTCGGGTCGCCCAAATTGGGAACCGCTCGCGCATGCCTCTACAGCTGGTAGGCCTCGAAGGCCTCGATAATAGTCAGGCTCTTTGCGCACCGGTCCAACCTGTGCGTCTCATTTCTCTGCCGTCTCGCAAACTCTTGAGGCAGGCCTTCAGAAGATGGCGCGGTACGGTTCGCCGGTGCGAAGCACGGCCCAGATGATCCGCGCGTTCTTGTTGGCGACCGCACTCATCACTCGGCTACAAGCCACCAGCAACCGAAACGTGGGTGTCAAGCCCAACCCCATTGCCGTCTCCGCTCGTTAGAGCGGCTCCGACGACTACGCTAGGTCTGGAAATCAGGCCGGCACCCAACTAACATTCAAACTCGGTCACTTAATAAGGGCTGACGAGGTCGCACTGTAATGCAGAACAGTGGGTGACGGAGCTTCAATAATCACTTCGGCATCATGCACGGCGTTGAGCACCCCAGGTGAGCACCGCGGAAGTTCGCTTAGTCGGATATGGTTTCAAGGAGCGGAACAAGCATGTTGAGGGCCTGTTGAGGACGGACGTAATTCTATCGCCTGAGCCATTGATATATGTCGGCTAGCGCCAACTTGGAACTTATCTACCCTTCGGCGTTGGAGATTTTGCGGTGGCAAGTCCCGCTGAAACACTCGTAATAATGTTATTACCCAGATGAGCCTGGAGTGCCATAGAGAATATCTATATCCGCCTTGCTTGATCATCAATAGCTTCGTTACTCAACGCAACGACCGCCATCAGTCAAATTTGGCAGCATATGGCGGTCGAGTAGGCTGTGGTGCACAAAACGTCTTTGGATGATAGGAATCTTTGTGTAAGGGTTTTGGTCAGAAGGGAAAAAATGACAGTTACGGGCGATAGAAGAAGGTTGTCACTCGCGCGAAGGAAGCCGTCTTCTCTGTTGCGAAAGCGGGGGGCGTGTAATAGAAAGTTACTATAAGCATCAAAAAGTCGGGAGGCATTGCTATATTGATTGGGTGCAGCTGTCATCGCGTGGAGTCAGTTATACTTTTTAATCGCTGACATAGCTATTCTAATAAGCTCTGCGTATACAAAGAGGGCTGGATCTTTCCAAAAGGGGTAAGGCATTAGCGGTGGTGGCGATGGAAATAATTGGAAATGTATTAGGATTCCTTTTTCTGACATTGGGCGCAAGCCGACTCGTCAGGAAATTTGGTCCGAGTACGATTCCCGAGTATCTGCTTCTCGCATACCTTTTTGTCGTGGCGCTTATTTCCTTGGCTGGATATGCTCTCTCCCAATTTAATCAACTGGCAAATGTATGGGCCTGGTTTTATCTTTCAGCTTTTCTATTCGTACTGATTCTTGTCTTATCTAAAAGTCTCGCATCGCCACCAATCTTGGAATCTCCCTCTGGCGGCAAGAAAGAGCTTCTGGGGGTTTCAAATTTGATGCGTTTCTTCTTGTGTTTACTGCTGCAGCTTCGCTATTCTTGATTGTCTACAGTCTTGTCTATCTTATTTTTACGGCTCCCCACAACTGGGACAGTATGACATATCATTTGGCTCGAGTGGCCTACTTTATTCAGCACCAAAACATTGAAAGCTTTAGCGCAAATTACTGGGCCCAGGTAGTTCATCCAAAGCTCTCCGCAATTCTAAACCTTTATGTCTACGTTGCATTCGGGGGGGGCGAGAATCTCACTCAGATTGTTCAGTTTATCTCTTACCTTGTCTGCATAGTTTGCGTATACGAGATATGCCGCGCTATTGGAGGAAATTTAGCCCACTCTATTATTACGGCTTGTCTGGCCTCAATGCTTATTGGGTGGCTAATGCAAGCTACGACTACTCAGAACGACCTATTGATCACCTCCTTTGTTGGCGTGGCGACGCTTTCGATCTTAAGATATCGAAATACCGCTAGTAGAAAATATTTTATTGTTATTTCAATATCTATTGCCCTCGCTTTTGCGATCAAGGCATCGTTTCTACTGGTAGTGCCATCGCTTGCAATTCTTTTGGTGTGGGCATTCTATAAAGCCGGAAATCGGGCCCGGGGAAAGATCAGTGAAGGCGTTCTGTTTCTTGCTCTACTGCTTTTGGCGCTCACCATTTTTGCGGCACCAGCAGGGTATATGGAAAATGTTAGAATTTATGGACACCCTGTCGGCCCCAAAATAGTTCGCCAAGCTCATTCTTTTGAGGGGAAGAGTGTGCGCTATATCCTAGTTAATGGAACCAAAAATTTAGTTCGATACTCGCTTGATTTTTTCTCGCTCGATGGATTGCCGCGGACGTCATATCTGAAGAAAACCCAGAGAAGGCTGAGGCGGCCGCTTGTGAATTTTCTAAAGCCACTGAATCTGGATGGCGATGTAGGGGTGAGGGTTCGATTTAAATTCAATAGGCGCCCATTTTCGTCTGAAGACCGCTCGTATTGGGGGATAATAGGTTTTGGTCTAATTATTCCTTTGGCGCTTGTTGCAACACTTGCGCCGCGTAGCCCGAGTTCAGTTAGGGTTTTGGGTGTAGCTTTTTGGCTGTTTTTCACCGTGCAGGCATTCGCAGGTCCGTACGATCCGTGGAGAGGTAGGTACTTTGTTATTTCTGCAATTTTTGCGATGCCAATTCTGGTTAATTACCTGTCTGTGCGCAATCTTGCATTCAAGACTTATGTTCTGATAATCGTTCTCGCGGGTGTTGTTTCGGCGTTTTCTGCTGTGTTGTTTAGAGAGAATAGTTATGCGATATCATTTACTCACAATGAAAAGAAATATAAATCGGTCTTTGACATGGATAGGATTCAGCTTTTGACCCGCAACGGTCCTGTGTTTGAAGGCGTTGTTCGCGAGTATTACGCAATAGTGCCCGCTGGGTCGGTTGTGGCGGTGGCTTTTCGTGAGGACACTTATGAGTATCCATTTTTCGGAGAGAAGCTTTCAAGGGAGTTGCTGCCAATAAATGACTTCTATGGTGGGTTGAAGCCTATACCGCCAATGGCCGAGTATCTCCTGTACGACCGATCCTATCCGTGCAAGAGGGTTGAGGATATCGATCTTTCTCACGGTTATTTTTTGCGCAAGCTTTCCTCTGAAAACAGAAACTGTTCCGATTTAGGCGGCGCTTAGCGCGCGGGGCCGTATGTTAAAGCTCTCAAGGCCGCTTACCCGTGTTGATTCGTCAAGTGATGGAAGGCTGCCGTTTTCTGGATGCTTCGCCTGAGCGTTTTTGGTCAGTCGTGGTTTAATGGTTCTCTATTGGCCAGCTATGCGGTGCTGGCTTAAAAGCGGACAATTTTTGCTCTGGGGTGTTATCGGTCTTGAAGGACCGGGAAAGTTGAAACTCTGGATGAAGCCCTTCTCTCGGGCGCAACCTGGAGGAATGGATGCGTCCAGAGTTTCAACGCCCGCCCACGAGATGAGCTGTTTACCGCAAGATCTTTCACTCGCTGAAGGGAGTCCAGATCAACATAGTAGGCTGGCGGAGGCACTACGATATGCAACGGCAGTACTTAATCACTTGGCTACAAGTCGCCAGCACCAGAATCTGGGTGTCAAGCCCAACCGCGATGCCGTCTCCGCTCTTGAGGGAGGCTCCAACGGCCCTGCTAAGTTTGGAAATTAAGCCGGCACCCAACTTACATTCAAGCTGGGTCACCCAATAAGGGCTGACCATCAGGGTGCGCTTAAGATGGTGAATGTTCGATCCGTCACCTTATTGTAGAGTAGCGCTTCACCTTTCAAGTACCTCATTTAGATGCGTCCGCACGCAAGTAGCGCTGTTAAAAAGGTATCCGCGACATTGCAGTTGAAACTCGCCGTCATAATGAGTTGCTAAAATGGTAGTAGGACGCCTGTCGAGAGTATGGGCAGTATTGCTGCGGCGCCCGGCTTCCACTGCTGCGTAAAATACCTTTTTCAGATAGAGGCAGTCAAACCCTTGACCCATTGTATCAAACCGATAGGCTCCTGCCTCAATGACTTCGGGCGTAGCCTCGATCTGAGCGATGCCCTTTAATACGTCGCTCTATTTGCAGTTTTTGGACATGTTTCGTTCTTACACACGTCTTACAATCAATGTTAAGCTAATTATGACCGGAGGCTTGGCAGGGAGAGTGGAGCGTGGGTAACTTTGGCGAGCTGTTTCCTGGGGAGCTTCCGCACGGTACGCTGCGAATGGTTCTTTAAGATCATTTGGCTCAGTATTTTAGCTTAGGCCCTGTTAGGGGCAGCAATAAGCATAAACCGCAGCCTTTTTTCAGAGCTTGGCCGGAAAGATAGACGATATAAAAGGCTTTTCGTCTGCGCTTCCGCACTTGAATAACCTCAAAGCAATGATCTATAGCCGAGTGGATTCAAACATAAAAAGAGCGCCATTTTTGTGTGTGGCCATCTCCGTCGCACTGGCTACTTCGACCGTGTTTTCAGGTTCCTACGTCAAGGCCAAATCACAGTTAGATATCCAGCCTGTTTGGGTTCTGGTCTGTTCTAGCACAGGCAATTACTTTATTAACCTATTAACTGGTGAGAGGCGTACCGCCCCTGCTAATGAGAGCCCCCCTTGCGATCTGTCTGCTTGTCACTCGGTCTGTCGTCGTCGGGCGTAGCTGCTGACTTAAATCTTGAAGATTAGATATCTGGCGCAGGCACAGCGGAATACATAGGCAAAAAATCATAGTTGGATCGTCTTCATTTTTTTTGATCTCATAGATTTTTACCGGCACTCCAGCATTAACGAGTTTGGGGCGATGGTTAATGCTGCGACTTGGGCTCAGCGATTTCTGTGGGCGTGCTGAAATGTCGCGGGGTAACTTAGCTATTCGCAACTCACGTTTTATGTCCAGCACCACAAAGAAATTTCGCGTTTATACCTAAAGCCTTAAATTTCTGCGCGGAAGAAATTGTTTCAAATTGAAACGGTGTTTGGGATTGTATGCATGTATTGCAGAAAAATATTCCAATAGCGCACCCCTTAAGCTTCTGAAATCTTTTGTCTTTTTTTGGCCGTGAGGACCTGGAAGGAAAATTGCTTGTTTCGGGTGCAGCGGGAAATGATTCCAGTAATTGGTCTAAGTAGATGCGATTGAAGATGCCGTCCGAGGAAGCTTCTTAGGACATTAAGAAATGATCAACTTACAAATTGCCAAACGATCAGCGTCGTCGACACTGGCGTCATGGGCCAATTCTAGTCTATCAAGGTACTGAAAATGAGTCTCACCTCAACGTCCGGAGTTTGGGCAGCTAATTACTGGGAAACCGATGGCTTAAGTGGTATCGGAGATGTCGACTTTTCGGCGCCGAGCGATTCTTCGAGTTTCAAAACCGGTGAAATTGCTGAATTTGCACTCGATGACCCCGTCACTGGGCCCGGCCCAGGGGACGGATATGCTGCGCAGTATTCTGCGACCATAACGGTCGATGGCTCGGAAACTCTTTCGTTCTATATTGGTGTAATCGGTGACGCCGATCTGATTGTCGACGGAAAGGTTGTTATTTCCCTGCGTTGTGAGGATGTTGAGGGCGCTCAATCTGGGCCCTGTCCTGATACGGGTGGTTCGACATGTCTTTGCAGTGCTGAGAGCCCAGTTCAACGAGATTCGGTTGCAGTTGATCTTGGATCAGGGACCCACACGATAGAAGTGAGGCACTACGATCACGGGACTGGGCAGGGGATCGCCCTTGATTGGTCAACAGGAAACTTCGCGCGTCAACCAATGGACCTTGAAATTCCAGCAGCCGCGTCGATCATAGATGATGACGGTGGTGGAGAATGGGGTGCTGTAAAGGATTGGCCACTGATTGGCGTTCACGCGATACTCACACCCGACAACAAAGTTCTAACGTTCGGAACTGATGAAAATGGCGTTCAGGGTGGTCATCTCATTTACGATGTCTGGGATTATCAGACAGATACGCATTATACTCTCGAAAACAAGACTCCGACTGACTTGTTCTGTTCTGTACCAATTTTAGTGCCGAGCAGCGGGGAAATACTAATCGCTGGTGGGGATGCGCGTCCTCAGGGCGGCTATAATCTCGGTGTGGACGATGTTAATGTCTTTAATTATCAAGATATGAGTATCAGTCCATCGCCGACGGGAGACATGGCGTATCAACGTTGGTACCCGACTGCAATAACACTTGCCAACGGCAAGATTTTGATGCTCGGGGGTATGGACGGGGCTGGAAATGGCGTGGGAATGCCGGAGCTTTATACCCCGGGCGTTGGATGGAAATCGCTCACAGGTGCGTATAGCGGCACTATAGCAGAGGAGTGGTGGTACCCTAGAACTTGGTTGAACAGTGACGGCAATGTCGTAATGTTCGGCACAAATGCTGGCGGCAAAGCGGCTGAAGTCTTTCTGTTGGATCCTTCGGGGAATGGTACGCTGAAGTCTCTGGGGAATTTGCCATTTCTCGTCGATAATACCATGCCTGCGATAATGTATGAGCAGGATAAGGTTCTCCTATTGGGCCTAGATGGCAGCTCATGGATCATGGACATTAGTGGAGATGCGCCAAGTTTTAGTCAAACAGCTGATATCGGAAACGACCGAAAATGGTCAAATCTCGTGGTTTTAGCTGATGGTTCCGTAATGGTCAGCGGCGGCAGTCGCGTTGATAATGAACTCCGTGGTGTTGCAAACCAAGTCGCCATTTGGGACCCGCGCAGCGGCGAATGGTCGCTTGGCGACGCGGCCGATATCGCAAGGCTTTATCATTCTACAACTATTCTCCTTCCTGATGCTACTGTGTTGTCATTGGGAGGTGGCGCTCCGGGACCTCTCACGAATACAAACGGAGAGATCTACAGACCACCTTACCTTTTTGATGAAGACGGAAATGTCGCTTCTAGACCAACAATTCTGGAAGCGCCAGAGGAGATAGAGCAGCGCGAAATCTTTGAAATTACTGTTGACAATGCGGATAATATTGAGCGCCTCACCCTCGTGAAAGCGGGCTCCGTAACGCATGCACTCAATATGTCGACCACTAAGCTTGAACTCGCTTTCACGCAAGCGGATGCAAATACCTTAAAGGTAACGCCGACTGAGAATGCTAATGTGCTGAGCCCAGGTCAATGGATGCTTTTCGCTTTTGATGTGAATGGAACTCCATCAATTGCCGCGACATTGCAGGTTGGACTCGGTGGTGAAGCCTATTCAGATAATTTTGGTGGCTTCATAACACTAAGCGGATCTGCAGCTTACGATGAGAGCTCCGGGATAGTCACGCTGACGCCTGACGCACTGGATCAAACTGGCGCTGTGATGAGCAATCAGCGCATTGATTTGCGAGATGACTTTGATTTTACTTTCAATGTGTTCTTAGGAGACAAGGACGGCCTCGGGGCTGATGGAGTAGCATTTGTTCTCCACGGCGCGCCATTTGGTGCTGACGCTGTGGGTATCGGCGGCGGTGATCTCGGCGCGTTTGGCATTGCCAACGGCTTGGCGCTGGAATTCGACACGTATCAAAACCCAGACCCGGCCTATGGTGATCTGGTGACCGACCATGTGGCTTGGGTCGACACGGATACGGCACAAATCGCAACAGGGACTGGGCCTCTCGATGTTGGGAATATCGAGAACGGGGCTTGGCATTCGGTCTCGGTGTCGTGGGATGCACAAACTGAAGCACTGTCTTATTCGTTTGATGGCCAGCAAGGCGACACGCTTAGTGGTGATCTAGCAGCTAGGTTCTTTGGCGGCTCCGACTTTGTTTACTTCGGGTTCACCGGAGCTACTGGCGGACTGAGTAACCTGCAGCAGGTTCAAGCGGTTGATCTCCAGGGGACGCTTGTTGAGCCGGGCGTGGAACCTCCGGCGCCTCCCATCGTGGACAGCATCGCAAATATGGGCGGTGATGTAGCTTTGATGGGTGATGCGAGCTTCAGCGCGACGACCGGTGTTATTACGCTGACGCCTGATGCACTTGGTCAAACTGGCGCTGTGATGAGCAATCAGCGCATTGATTTGCGAGATGACTTTGATTTTACGTTCAATGTGTTCTTAGGGGGCAAGGACGGCCTCGGGGCAGATGGCTCAGCGTTTGTTTTGCACAACTCGCCACTTGGTGCTGACGCTGTGGGTATCGGCGGCGGTGATCTCGGCGCGTTTGGCATTGCCAACGGCTTGGCGCTGGAATTCGACACGTATCAAAACCCAGACCCGGCCTATGGTGATCTGGTGACCGACCATGTGGCTTGGGTCGACACGGATACGGCACAAATCGCAACAGGGACTGGGCCTCTCGATGTTGGGAATATCGAGAACGGGGCTTGGCATTCGGTCTCGGTGTCGTGGGATGCACAAACTGAAGCACTGTCTTATTCGTTTGATGGCCAGCAAGGCGACACGCTTAGTGGTGATCTAGCAGCTAGGTTCTTTGGCGGCTCCGACTTTGTTTACTTCGGGTTCACCGGAGCTACTGGCGGACTGAGTAACCTGCAGCAGGTTCAAGCGGTTGATCTCCAGGGGACGCTTGTTGAGCCGGGCGTGGAACCTCCGGCGCCTCCCATCGTGGACAGCATCGCAAATATGGGCGGTGATGTAGCTTTGATGGGTGATGCGAGCTTCAGCGCGACGACCGGTGTTATTACGCTGACGCCTGATGCACTTGGTCAAACTGGCGCTGTGATGAGCAATCAGCGCATTGATTTGCGAGATGACTTTGATTTTACGTTCAATGTGTTCTTAGGGGGCAAGGACGGCCTCGGGGCAGATGGCTCAGCGTTTGTTTTGCACAACTCGCCATTTGGTGCTGACGCTGTGGGTATCGGCGGCGGTGATCTCGGCGCGTTTGGCATTGCCAACGGCTTGGCGCTGGAATTCGACACGTATCAAAACCCAGGCCCGGCCTATGGTGATCTGGTGACCGACCATGTGGCTTGGGTCGACACGGATACGGCACAAATCGCAACAGGGACTGGGCCTCTCGATGTTGGGAATATCGAGAACGGGGCTTGGCATTCGGTCTCGGTGTCGTGGGATGCACAAACTGAAGCACTGTCTTATTCATTTGATGGCCAGCAAGGCGACACGCTTAGTGGTGATCTAGCAGCTAGGTTCTTTGGCGGCTCCGACTTTGTTTACTTCGGGTTCACCGGAGCTACTGGCGGACTGAGTAACCTGCAGCAGGTTCAAGCGGTTGATCTCCAGGGGACGCTTGTTGAGCCGGGCGTGGAACCTCCGGCGCCTCCCATCGTGGACAGCATCGCAAATATGGGCGGTGATGTAGCTTTGATGGGTGATGCGAGCTTCAGCGCGACGACCGGTGTTATTACGCTGACGCCTGATGCACTTGGTCAAACTGGCGCTGTGATGAGCAATCAGCGCATTGATTTGCGAGATGACTTTGATTTTACGTTCAATGTGTTCTTAGGGGGCAAGGACGGCCTCGGGGCAGATGGCTCAGCGTTTGTTTTGCACAACTCGCCACTTGGTGCTGACGCTGTGGGTATCGGCGGCGGTGATCTCGGCGCGTTTGGCATTGCCAACGGCTTGGCGCTGGAATTCGACACGTATCAAAACCCAGGCCCGGCCTATGGTGATCTGGTGACCGACCATGTGGCTTGGGTCGACACGGATACGGCACAAATCGCAACAGGGACTGGGCCTCTCGATGTTGGGAATATCGAGAACGGGGCTTGGCATTCGGTCTCGGTGTCGTGGGATGCACAAACTGAAGCACTGTCTTATTCGTTTGATGGCCAGCAAGGCGACACGCTTAGTGGTGATCTAGCAGCTAGGTTCTTTGGCGGCTCCGACTTTGTTTACTTCGGGTTCACCGGAGCTACTGGCGGACTGAGTAACCTGCAGCAGGTTCAAGCGGTTGATCTCCAGGGGACGCTTGTTGAGCCGGGCGTGGAACCTCCGGCGCCTCCCATCGTGGACAGCATCGCAAATATGGGAGGTGATGTAGCTTTGATGGGTGATGCGAGCTTCAGCGCGACGACCGGTGTTATTACGCTGACGCCTGATGCACTTGGTCAAACTGGCGCTGTGATGAGCAATCAGCGTATTGATTTGCGAGATGACTTTGATTTTACGTTCAATGTGTTCTTAGGGGGCAAGGACGGCCTCGGGGCAGATGGCTCAGCGTTTGTTTTGCACAACTCGCCACTTGGTGCTGACGCTGTGGGTATCGGCGGCGGTGATCTCGGCGCGTTTGGCATTGCCAACGGCTTGGCGCTGGAATTCGACACGTATCAAAACCCAGGCCCGGCCTATGGTGATCTGGTGACCGACCATGTGGCTTGGGTCGACACGGATACGGCACAAATCGCAACAGGGACTGGGCCTCTCGATGTTGGGAATATCGAGAACGGGGCTTGGCATTCGGTCTCGGTGTCGTGGGATGCACAAACTGAAGCACTGTCTTATTCGTTTGATGGCCAGCAAGGCGACACGCTTAGTGGTGATCTAGCAGCTAGGTTCTTTGGCGACTCCGACTTTGTTTACTTCGGGTTCACCGGAGCTACTGGCGGACTGAGTAACCTGCAGCAGGTTCAAGCGGTTGATCTCCAGGGGACGCTTGTTGAGCCGGGCGTGGAACCTCCGGCGCCTCCCATCGTGGACAGCATCGCAAATATGGGCGGTGATGTAGCTTTGATGGGTGATGCGAGCTTCAGCGCGACGACCGGTGTTATTACGCTGACGCCTGATGCACTTGGTCAAACTGGCGCTGTGATGAGCAATCAGCGCATTGATTTGCGAGATGACTTTGATTTTACGTTCAATGTGTTCTTAGGGGGCAAGGACGGCCTCGGGGCAGATGGCTCAGCGTTTGTTTTGCACAACTCGCCATTTGGTGCTGACGCTGTGGGTATCGGCGGCGGTGATCTCGGCGCGTTTGGCATTGCCAACGGCTTGGCGCTGGAATTCGACACGTATCAAAACCCAGGCCCGGCCTATGGTGATCTGGTGACCGACCATGTGGCTTGGGTCGACACGGATACGGCACAAATCGCAACAGGGACTGGGCCTCTCGATGTTGGGAATATCGAGAACGGGGCTTGGCATTCGGTCTCGGTGTCGTGGGATGCACAAACTGAAGCACTGTCTTATTCGTTTGATGGCCAGCAAGGCGACACGCTTAGTGGTGATCTAGCAGATAGGTTCTTTGGCGACTCCGACTTTGTTTACTTCGGGTTCACCGGAGCTACTGGCGGCCTGAGTAATCTGCAGCAGGTTCAAACGCTAGGAATGCAAGCCACGTTGGAGGATGGATCGGATATTGCGGTAGGATCGGAGTTTGCTCAAGCTTGACCTGGTAAACAGCTTGATCCGATGAGACTAGTTGATAATTCCGCTCGCCCTTGAAAGAGGCAAGCTCGTCGGAGCCGTTCTACAGAGCTGTGATGCATCGAGAGGCTCCTGATACCAGACCTGTGTGCTTAACGATTGTGGACGCTGGCAACCGCCATCATCGATACAGCTGGCTTTGGAGAGCTCAATGCGCGCCCTTAACGCTAATTCTAACTCAGCGTTACGTCCTTATAGCAAAGCGCGGTGGGTCATCGGGCGCATAAGCGCACTAGCTACAACCTATTCTAGCTAAGACAGTTGGTTGGAAGTTCCACTGCACGAATTTCTTGGAACCATATATTAGCTCGAATTAACTTCGCGATGGTCCGGACAGTGAGCATCTTTTGGTGCAATATTCACTGGCATAGCTGTTGCAATGTATAACGAGTTTAAATAGGTGTAATGAAGTGTTACAGGCATGAACAAACGGTCATCAGTTGCCGCAATATCTAAAAATCCAAGCGCCGGAGCACGCTGGAAAAATGGATTGATGGCTGTTGGAGTAGCAAGTTTTTTTCTTAATATCCTACTCCTAACAGGCCCCTTTTATATGCTTCAAATTTATGATCGAGTGCTCAGCAGCCAAAGTCTAGCGACGCTACTGGCGCTAAGCTTGTTGGTTGCCGTATTGTTTGTGATTTATGGTCTTCTCGATTTCATTCGCTCCCGCCTTATGGCGCGAGTGAGCAGCCTTTTTGACTTGTCCTTTGCTGAAAGAAGTTTTAACTCCTCAGTAGACTTCCGGTCAAATTCGCAAACAGACCAACTGTCCCTAAGAGACTTGCGTTGCGTCCAGCAATTCTTGATGAGCCCGGCAGCGACGAACCTTTTTGATGTCCCGTGGTTTCCAATCTACATACTTGCAATTTATCTGTTACACCCGTTGCTAAGTGCGGTCGCCCTTGCCGGTTCAATTGTCTTGATAATTCTTGCGACAATCAATGCCTTAAGAAGTAGGTCTCCAGAACGTGCGGCGCACAACTACGCGAGCGAAGAGGACCAACTGGTGGCTGCTTGCAAACAAGACGCAGACGTTGTTCATGCGATGGGGATGCTACCGTCCGTGGCAAGGCAGTGGAGGAACTCTCACCGGAATCTGCTCAGCGCGACGCGAGCCAGTAGTGACCGAAATTCCCCGTTGACTGCGTCATCCAGAAACTGTTCGCCTTATAGTCCAGTCTGCCATTCTTGGTTTTGGTGCTTACTTGGTAATTGGCTCAAGTCTATCCGCTGGCGCGCTCATTGCAGCTTCAATTATGTTTGGTAGAGCCTTGGCTCCGATGGATAGCGCGATAGCAAACTGGCGTAACATCACGACAGCAATGCAGAGCTGGGCGAGACTGAAGGAATCTTTAAGGCGAGTCTGCGCGAAACAAACTGAAATGAGCCTGAAGAAGCCAACAAAAACCTTGAATGTGCAGAATTTGACGATAGCAGCAGAAAATCAACAAAGGCCAATAATAAGTAATGTCTCGTTTGAACTCAAAGCTGGGGATGCGCTCGCAATTGTTGGCCCTAGCGGAGGAGGAAAGTCGACTTTATTGCGTGGCGTCTTGGGAGTTCTTGCCCCTTCTGTAGGTTCGTCACGACTGGATGGGGCGACGCTAGATCAATGGGGTGACGCGGAGCGAGGCGAAGTTGTGGGCTACTTGCCCCAGAATGTACGTCTGTTTGATGGTACACTTGCGGAGAATATTTGCCGTTTTAAAGATCCCATTGACAGCGACGCTGTATTGCGTGCGGCTGAATTATGTGGCGTACATAATTTGATCACGCAGCTCCCCGACGGATACAATACCCAGGTTGGTCCTTCTGGATATCAGCTTTCCTCGGGGCAGGTTCAACGCATCGGTCTGGCCCGGGCGATCTATGGAGCACCGTTCTTGTCGTGATGGATGAGCCTAATGCCCATCTAGATGCGGAGGGAGAGGCGTTGCTCAACAAAACATTGGAACGCTGAGGTCGCAAGGGTCTATCGTTTTGATCGCAGCTCACAGAAAGTCTGCGCTGGAAGCAGCAAACAAGGCCCTAATACTGGTTGACGGAGAGATGAAGAACTGGGGTGACGCGATACTGTTTTAAATTGGTTGCCAAAGCCTAACGCCACGGTCAATGGGGGTCTTCGCGTTGTTGGAAGCTGATGCTGTGCAAGTTGAAAATTCTCTAAAGGGTTGCATCCGGGCGATGAAGTTCATCGTTGTAGGGCTCATTGGTGGCATAACTCTTTGGGCGAGTGTGACATCATCCAAGGGGCTATAATTGCCAGTGGATTGGTAATTTCGGAAGGCAATAAAAACTTGTCCAACATCGCGACGGTGGGGTAATTGCTGAGCTGCTAATTAAAGATGGGCAGCAAGTTAGTAAGGATGATGTTCTGATAAGGCTTGATGGCCGTCAACTGGGAAGCGAGCTTGAAGCAATCGAAAAGAAATTGGGCGAACTGAGGTTGCGCAAACTTCGGCTTACTGCAGAAGCTGAGGCTCTTCCCGAGGAAGGGCTGGTCCGGCAACTTTCGGACCAGTTGGGCAGGGAGAGCAATAAAGGCCTCGACGACTTTATAAGAAATCAAATTAGCTTATACAAGTCTCGCGCATGGAATCATGCTTCGAAATTTGAAATGCTTAACAAGCGAATCGCAGCTCTTCAAATTGAGCTAAAGGGATCAAAGATCTTCTTGGAGCTAAGAAGGAGGAGCTTGAACTTATTGAAAAGAGTTGGGGCTGCTCACGACTCTGGAGGCAAGTCTCTTGTGTCTCTATCGCGCATTGCGCCGTTGCGCAGAGAGCGAGCAAGGATTGTAGGCGAGCTCGCACGTAATAAAACCCGCGTTGCGAAGATCCCTGAGCAATTGGCTGAGGCAAAAGCTGAAATCGCGGAGTCCACTCAAAGCGGACGTCAGGCATTCATTCGGAACTGCAAGACGTAGAGAGCGAAATCTTGCAATATGTTGAGCGCCGAGAAATTTTGTTGGACCGAATTTCCCGGCTAGAAATCTGCGCGCCTGCGAGTGGGTACGTGCACGAATTGACTGCGCACACTAAGGGCGGCGTGATTGAGGCAGGGGCGACGATCGCCTCTGTCGTTCCAGATAACGCTACACTCGTAATCGATGCTCGGATCGGCGTAAATGATCGAGACAACGTTAGTTCCGGATGTCAGCACGCATTCGTTTCACAGCATTTAATCAACGATCGACACCAGAGATCGAAGGTAGAGTTGTTTGGCTGTCCCCCGATATAAGCAGTGATGAGAAAACTGGGCATCAATATTATCTGGCGCGAATTTCAGTTCCTCCCCGCTTGTTTGAAAAGAAGGAATTCGCTTCCATTTCTCCAGGGATGATGACGGAAATACTTATTACAACCCGCCCACGAACGGTAGCCTCATATTTGGTGAAGCCTATTGTTGATCAGTTTGTTCGCGCATTTCGTGATGTGTAGTTGGGCCTTGCAGTGTTTGGCAACTAGTGTCTTTGTTACCAGTTTCTATGGGCCATTACGGTTGAACGCGTCTAGTTGTGCAAGAAAGAAAAGAGTGTTATTGCCCCAAATTCAG
>CAXXFS010000006.1:0-9153 GCA_963669235.2 uncultured Filomicrobium sp. | reverse complement strand
TTGCAGCCAAGCCACTCCTTGCTCCTGATGCTCTCGCAGCTGTGACTTCATCCCGCCAGGAGATTGTAATGGAGTCTCCTCACTGAGACGCCGACCTCTGCTGCTCACGTAAGACAAAAGATCAAAATTCTCCTTTGCCTGCAGAACACGAATGCGTTTCGGACGAGGCGGCTCCTTCTCATTTTTGTCCCCATCCGGTTTGTCAGGCATCGCTTCACGTGGTCGATATCTCTCGAGTGTCTGCTGGACCTCTTCTGTCGGTTCAATCTCCACACCATTGATATCGACGGTTTTGCAGCCAGTCTCCCTTGCGCCGGAAATCTTATCCAAGAAGCCCGGCACCTCCTCCGATTGAAGTGTGATGAGCTTGTCTTGAAGCACGATGGAGAACCGCTCAGGAAGCCAGTTATTTTCTTCCTTTTCTAAATAGGGAACGTTTGGCGGTTGCCACTCGCCGATTCCGGAAATACGGTCGGAATACTCGACAGTTTCGACAAACATTCCTTCAATTTCCGCCTGAGCGTCGTCATCACCCTGTTCATTGAGAAGGTCATTAAGCACCCGGCGCGTATTGACCACAAAATCCATTTTCTCGACTGGATCTGACTTTTGTTTTTTGCGAACAATTTCCAGCGCTGGCCGTATGGCCGGGTCAACGAAGACATAAACGCCGCTCTCGATTAAATATGTCGACCTGACCTTGCTATCATCTCTAAAACTATCTGCAAAAACTTCAGCTTGAACCGGAGGCACTAGATAGGAGGTTTCCGGAATCTGGTCGGGGTGAGCCCCGCCGCCTGCCTTAGCAGAAACGCCTAGAGGTATCGGATCAAACTCTGGCGAGCCGTCCCTGAACTGAACATTCAAACCAAATGCCGTTGCGTGCGCAATTCTTACACTAAGTATGGTTTTGCTGACGTCGACATCCTTACCTATCAATCCGTCGGGCAACGCTTCGCGCATCCCGGCAAAGGCTGCCAGCAACTCATCTCGATCACCTTGCGCCGCTTTGATTCGCTTTTCATGCTGAAGAATTGAAAAAAGGCTTTGAGGTATTCGGAAAAGTTTTCCGTCAGATTGTAAGAACGCTGCGCCATCAACCTTGCCCTGCACAATGCGCCCGTGGTGCAAAAAATTTGTCCAAACTTTGAAGTCATCTGACCCGACGTAGCCGCGACTTTGGACATCAAGGGAGAATGGAATGGTCGGCGGAAACCCAAGGTCCCTGGCTTCTTGAGAGTCAAGAGATGCAGCGGTATCATGGGAAATCCAGTACCCTTCCCCGCCATCCCGAACGTGAGCAGATTCGGGGCCTTGCTCCTTCACACGGCGAAGCGCTACCCGCGCAGCCAAGCTTTGGGGAATTCCGGAATTTTCCCACTTAGAAACGTCGATGCATTCAGTCTTCTTGCTGAACAAACTTCGGCTTTCTTGCATGCCTTGAACAAGAAAGCCATCGTCTACCTGCTTGGCCTCGAGCCATCTCTTTGAGCTCACGGCTTAATCCCCGTCTGTTTATAGATCAATTTCCGAGCCTTTTCACGCCAACGGCCCGTTGGATCGTGAGTAATGCCGTCACTGGCTGCTTTTGAGGAGGCAACGAGTTTGAATCTATAAGAGCGGTTTCTCAGAGAGTAAGCTCTATAGACCTGCGCGTGGAACTTAGGTCCTTGCTCGTATCCCTGGCGCCAAAACCTAATCTTCCCACTGTGACTCCATTCTGCAATGGTAAGATCTCCAATTTGCATCAGTAGTACTGATTGATTAGGAAGCGCTTCTTTCAACCTGCTCCATGTCAAATGCGAAAGATTTTCATTTTGCCTCTGCATCGTGCGAGCTAAGTAATCGGCTTCCGACGATAAAATAAGTGTAATGTTGCTCACATGATCATTTTCAAAATAGGGAAGCCAGAACTTCTTCCGCGCGTCCCACATACGCTCTGCAGCTGTCTCATCGATAATCTTTATAAATAATTCCAAAAACTCAGCTGCAAGCCAACGCATGACGACAGAAATAGCGGCTGTTCGAACGCCCTCACCATCATCGCCTGAAACGTTTGGCCAACCACTCGCAGACAGACGAGGGTCTCCAAAAACCTTGAGAAAAAATTGGACGAGATAAGCTTTTATTGGTTCCGGCGGTGCCGATTGAGCAAATGGGAGGAGAAGGGATCGCATTAAGGCGCCTTCAACACCAGAAACAGCATGGCTATCTTGCGTAACCCATTGCGTATACTTTTCCAAAGTCCCTAAGTCACCTGCTTGACATGCCTCAGTGACCTGATGTGCCCCAGAATGCATCGCCGCACACGCAAACGCACTTGTTTGCAAGTCACGCCAAAGGCCGATAGCGTCCATTTCGGCTGAAGGGTCTTTACCGGACATCGCGAGATTCGAAACCCTGGTCGGCGCGGCTTTGTAGTCCAGTAGCTCATGCCGCTCTATTGCCTGTCGCTGCCTCAGGGGTAGCCTGTCAAGGCAATTTGCCACGGCCGCGGCGAGTTGAGCGGTTAAACGTTCGCCAGGATCAAATTGATTAAGGTATGCTCGATAGAGCGACCGGGACAAGCGCCTGCTGTCCCTGCGCACAGCCTCGTCTATAAATATTTCTGGCGAACCGGGGACACTAGATAAGGGGGGGCTGTCTAGCACCTGTAATGCAAGCTGCAGATCACGATCTGAAACGTTCTCTATCTGACCGCCTTCAGCATAAAAGGCAATCGTTTGGATTCGTTCTGTGACGTCTCTTGTATCATCGGACTTGGGGTCAGGAAGACCAGATATGACGGCCCGACTTGCTTCAATCGTAGGAGAAAAGGCATTTAGAGCCTTTAATTTTTGTTTTCCGCTTAAATAACGCTCCAAGCGCTCCGAAAGTCGGGTCATTGTATTGGCACCAGCTTTTGGATGTTTGAAATATGCTCTGAGCGCGGAGTGTACATTAGAATACGAACATCGATACGTCGGTTCTTATCCTTTCCCTGCTTGGTTTCATTATCAGCGATGGGTCTTGTTTCGCCGAATGCTGCGATATTGAGAACGGGCTTTTTCCCAACGCTTTGCAATTTAATGAGATCGGGTTCAGCTTCCACAAGACGACGGTACGTGTTCGTTGCGCGTTTTGCCGAAAGATCTAGATTGTTTTTCACTCCTGGTTCAATCTCAACCAATACAGGAACATTGTCGGTGTGACCCTCTATGAAAACTGCCTCGATGAATGCTGCAGATGGGTTGCAGTTCCTACTCCTATTAGGCGCTGAGATCTCGCCGCGGGTGAAACAAGGTAATACTGTCTTAAGGGACTTAGCCAGGTTCGTTGCCGCCTCGTAAGCGGGAGTACCAGGAACGATATCTGACACTGCGTTTGGAAACAGGAGGTTGTTTGACAATCTGAGTATGCCTTGCTCAGGAACAATCTCGACTTTGAAACCGGCTTCAGACATCAGTTCCTGCATGTCTTTGAGGATCTGCTCCAGGCGGTTATCAGCTTCGTTGACATACTGTTTGAACGCGTCCACCTTCAGCCCCTTAAGCAGCCTGACTAGCGTCGCCACCTCATCTACGAGTGAGGTTTGAGGGTCGTCGATTTGCTTCTCTCTCGGAGAGAATTCTAGCTTTTCCAGTATGCGGACCACCTCTACCTTTAGCTCTCGAACATTCACACGCAGGGCTAAGTTTTTATCAATGAGGTTTTTGATGCGCGTCTTTAAGCGTTCCGCAGTGTCAAACTCGTTTACGCGCCTCCTATCTCTTTCCTTCAATTTTTCATTTTCCGATTGAAGTTCTTCTATTCGGGTAATTTGCTCGTTGTATTTGTCCTCTAATTTATCCAGTTCGGACTGCAAAAAATCCCGCTCCGCAAGAACCTCATTGTGGATAGACTGCGAAACCACGGGCTCATTATTTATTTGCATCGAGAAGTACATAATAATTATGATAAAAATAAACAAAAGGCCGACCATGATATCGGTCATGGAAACAAAATAGCTTTCCTCGGCCTCATGCTCTTCTATCGATATGCTAGTGCTCTTTGGCATGGTAATGCTTTATTCCGCCGGTGCTACCCGCTGCCATGGGGTCGAACGCGCAGTCACGAGTTCTTCGATGTTCTTTGCTAGAGAATTCAGCGCTTTCACAGAGGGATCATTTTCCTTTACGTCGACTAGCGTCTCAACGTGCTCGCCTAAAGAGTTCACCGCAGTGCCCAGGTATTTATCGATGTCAGTGACCCGCTCTCGAAGCATGCTTGCTTGCAACTCAAGCTGTTGATTCATGTTCCCAAAGATAGTGCCAAGGTGCTCGTCGACCTGATCAAAACGGCCAACGTGCTCCCGCCAGAGCCTTTGATTTTCGGTAATTTGTTCCCTGATGCTTTCTTGGGCCTCGCTGATGCTTGCTGCGGCTCCCTTCAAGACCTCTTGGAGAGTCTCAGAGGACTCTGTCACACGCCTTACACTGTCTGTTATTGGCGCTGCCGCAGATCTTAGAGCGACGATTGACTCTTGGAGGCTCTGGCTGCCTGCGCCGATCTTTTCGACGAGCTCTTGATGGACCCTTGCAGATGATTGCAGGCTAGCGGCGAGCGCATCACTGCGCTCACCTAAATCAGTAAGTGTCGATGATATTCCGGATGCGCTTGATGCAAGTGTTTGCGCTGCCGCTTGAGCTCCCTCGTTCAAGGTTGCATGCACTTGACTGCCTACGGAGCGCATACGCTCTTCAGCCTCCCGAGCAGCGTCAGTACTGCTGCTCTGCAATTTAGCAACCACCGACTCAAGCTGTTGCGGCAATCCGTTCATGGAACCGGTGACCGTCTGCAGGGTTTGCGTTGTATCTCTAAGGACAGTCGTGAGTTCTGTATCAATAGCTTTGTTTACCGCCTCGCTGGTGGCTTCTCCGGACGTGGCAACAAGCTGTTTAAATGTCCCGGCGATACTCTGAAGCTCTTGCATCAGGCCGCTATTTGTTTGCTCCATAGCCTGCTTGATAGAATCACCAATCCTTGCAGCCATATCTGAGTTAAAGATCTCAAGCTGGTTCTTTTGCTCCAGCATGACTTTGAGTTGTTCTTGAGCGATGCTTTCAGCATTTGCAAATGACAGTCGCTCTTCAAGCAGATTATTGAAAATGTGGAGCTGCGAACGTGTGGAGATCACAGCCCACTTCACAAAAATCGTTAGAATTATCGACCAGAACAGGGCTGTTAACGAGGCATAGAACTTTGCAGCGGCTGTTGTGAGAAGATCGGCCAAAATCTGCTTCATCTCGGCGGATTCCGACCGTTTCTGAGAGCTTTGGCTTAGCCTTTGCGTCTTGGCGGTGTCCCGATTACCATTCGAGTTCATGGCTGGCGCTTGCTGCACGATGTTTTTCGAAGGCTCCTGCAAGCTTTGTGTTGCCACTTGGAGCGCGGCTACTAGGCCAATAAACGTTAGCACCAGCCCGACGCCTACAAGTATATTTGGTACGGCACGGAGGAATGAGAAGCTTGCCCCTACTGCTTCTGGTGTGAAGAAGTGATGAGGACGCACCGAATTATCAACGGCAACGGCCTTTTCATCAGGATCATTCAGGTCTGGAATGATTAGCGTTTCACTAAATTCACGCCAGGCTTCTGGGATCGGAGCCTTTGGCCCGGACATCTTAGCGTTAATTACTTCATATTTCTCAACGAAGGACGCGCATCGCTCAGGCTCGTTGCCGCCATCGGCAAGACTAATAATACGCTGCGCGCTCTTGATCCGTCGATTCGCGCGGTGCCAAAAATATAGAAGCATGACAAAGACGAAAAATGCTATGAAGCTAATCCCCAAGGCCAAAAGAGGGCCCATAAAGGATAGCTTGAACGCACCAACAATGGGCTCAATTAAACTTCTAAAAGCCTCTCCTGCGGACTTGAATGCGTCAGTGGTCATGCGCCAAACCCCCACTTTTGGATCGACCTACTATTCAACCAACGCCTCCAACTGAGCCAACGCGAGGGTTAGCTGATTCTTGAAGTTGTCATTCTGACAAAGGTCAGTTTCCCCTCCTAAGTTTGCTACACACCCATTCAGTGTACCGACCGCATTTCTAGGCGATACATAGCTTACGATCCGCCCAGAGAACATAGGCTCTTGGATTGGGGGATACTTCAAGGTAATGGCAGCAGCGCTCTCAGCTCATCCAGCCCGAGCCAAGGTCTGGCCGAGTGAATCATGCGGTAACAGTTCGCACAGAGCAGAGCGAGGGGCGTTGTCACATTAAGTCTGGTTGACTGGAATTTGCCGACAACCGCTGATTTTGACGCCTGGGATTTCAGCGGCTTAGCCTGCCGGTCGATCGTCTATTTTGGGCTAATTTCGCTTAATGTGACAATGCCCGTCGCAGGACCTTGGGGGGAGTTCATATGGGGCTAACGGCAAAGCGTGTTCGAGACGCCAAGCCATCGGGCAAGACACGGATAGAGTGGGATGACGACGTCAAAGGCCTAGGTCTCCGTATCACTCCCGGAGGCGCCAAGGCGTTCGTGTTCAATTACCGCATGGATAACGTTTCACGACGCATGACATTGGGCCGCACAAGCGAGCTGTCGCTAGCCGATGCTCGATCACGGGCTATGGCGGCTAAGCAAGCGGTGCGCGTCGGTCAAGACCCGCTCGAAATGCTGCGCATCCGCAAATCGCTCCCAACGGTCTCTGAAGCGCTGGACCGATTTCAAAGCGATTACATGGTGAAGCGTGCTGCGCTGGGACGGCTGTCGGATAAGACCAGCCGAGAATACAATCGACAGATCGAACGCAACCTACGCCCAGCGCTGGGTCGCAAACGTGTTCAAGAGGTCACCCAAAAGGATGTTGAGCGCATGCTGGCCCCGCTTGCGCCAATCATCGCTAATCGCGTGCTGGCACTGGCATCCAAATTCTTCCGGTGTTGCGAAGATTGGGAACTGCGACCGCAGAACAGCAACCCTGCCCGTGGCATTGAAAAGGCAGTCGAAGAACCCAGAGATCGTACGCTATCGGCCGATGAACTTGGGGCACTTGGTCGCGCCCTCTCCGAACTCGATGAAAACGAAGCAGCCATACTCGCCATCCGCCTTGCCGCTCTCACCGGCCTGCGCATCGGCGAGGTCCGATCCATGCGCTGGGAAGACATAAACCTACAGAGTGGACAGGTTGTATTACCTAAGACAAAGACTGGTCGTCGCGTCCACACGCTTCCTGCCGCCGCGGTAAACCTGCTGGCGGACACCAAGCAACTCAGCGCCTGGGTTATTCCTGGCCGCGATATCGACAAACCCCTTGATCTGCGCTGGATCAGACGTGTGTTCGAGCGAACCTGTAGGGCCGCTGGGATCGAAGGAGCACGTCTCCACGACCTCAGGCGGACCGTCATGACACAGGCTGCGTCAATGGGCGTCGGCGCTCACCTCCTTCGTGACATGCTCGGTCACAAAACCACCGCGATGGCCGACCGATATATCCGCAACGCAGGTCAGCCGCTAACCGAACTTCGCGAACGTGTCGGTGCGGGCATGGCCGCCATATTGTCGAACGGCGAGCTGCAAACAAACGGGGGAGACAGCCAACATGACATCTCCAAAGAAAGACGGCGATCGGTGGGCCGAACTACTAAGAGCCGAGGAGCAGGCATTCCAAACCGCTCAAAGGATTAGTCAGAAAGCCGGCGCTGGCAAAAACAGAAGAGGAAACGCTGCCCGCGATTGGTTCGAGGCGAGCAGCACCTTGCTCATGGAGTACTGCCGCCGAGCACCCGAACTCGACATTGCACTGCATCCCCCTGCGATGGCTGTAGGACGTGCGGCGAAGCTCCTCGAACATTTCGCTAAAGGCGCTGAACATTCGATCGTCACGGATGCTCTACGCATGATCGGCCGACCAGATCAGTGGCCCGAGGAACGGCGATGCATCGCGATGGCCATTCTCTACATCGACATGGCCAAGGCTGGTGACATTGCAGATAGAGCGTATAATAGGACAGTTTGTGATGCATTCGCCGTTGACCGCTCGACACCACAGCGGTGGTATCGGAACCGAGAGCAGTACCTTAGCGGAACGCTGAGCGGGCTTCCGAAATACACCCCTCAACAAGTCAAACAACTCATGGAGGAAGCTGGCCAGCAGTACCGTTACAATCGGGGCGATATTCAAGGTCATTAGTGCCGCACAAACCCCCGGCATTGCTACCGCTCTCAAATTCAGAGCGTTCCTCTACATAGCTCGCATCACCTGCCCGTATCCGGGCGCTTCATGAGATGCGATGAGATGATTGTTCCAGACAATTACTACACGCCCGCTTCCCACGAGTTGCGTGCAATTGGTGCCGTCCAGACGCTGGCACGGTGGCGGCATGAGGGCGTTGGTCCGCCTTACATGAAAATAGGCGCACGCGTGGTCTACCGCGGCGCGGACATTTTAGCCTGGCTTGAAGCTAAGCGAATCTGCCCCGAGCCCGAGCCAAGGGAGGTGCGGTGAGATGCGCTTAGTTTCTGACGCCGAACGCATCGTGAAGCAGCTCGGTGGAAGCTGGCACGGCCACTACGGCCTCGCCTTCTGCCCGGCGCACGAGAATAGAAAAACGCCGGCTCTTTCGATGTCAATTGGCCATAATGGGTCTCTGCTGGCCCGATGTTGGGCGGGCTGCGATTTTCTCGACATCATCGCAGCGTTAAGGGACAGGGGCCTTGTTGGTGAAGCCCCCAGGTCCTCGTTGCCGCCACCGGCTGTTGTCAGCAGGCGGAGGCAGGAAGAGGACGCCCGCCGCGCAGACAAAATCGAACGGGCGCAGAGGCTATGGGAAGCAACTGCGCCCATCGCCGGCACGATCGCCGAAGGCTACCTCCGAAGGCGCGACATATCTGGTCCGCTCCCTCAATCCTTGCGATTTCACGACCAAGCCTGGCATGGCCCCACGTCTCAGAAACTCCCCGCGCTTGTCGGGTCAGTGGAGATCGAAGGAGTGCCGGAACTGGTCGCGATACAGCGGACCTACGTAAGTCCCCCCGGCGTAAAAGCTGCGATCGAGCGCAACAAAGCAATGCTTGGTCCTGTGAAAGGCGGCGCCGTGCGGCTGTCCGATGGGCAAGGGCCGTTGGTCGTCGCTGAGGGTATCGAAACGGGGCTGTCCATCCGAGACGCGCTAGATCAGCATG
>CAXXFS010000005.1:0-11940 GCA_963669235.2 uncultured Filomicrobium sp. | reverse complement strand
TAGGAACCACCCCAAAACAAAGTTGCCGCCAGACTGAGGGCAATCTGGCGGCCAGGGCAGTGGTCGCTAAAGAAGCCAGCTGCCAGCGCTGCATCGAGACAGGGGGGCCGGTCTCGTGCGCGAATAGCAACTCTAGCTACATTTGATGTCAGCTGCTTCGATGCTCATGAATACAGTTAAAGGGCCGCCCGCAGGGATGGCTTCCGCATGATCGGCGCCCATCCCATAGCCGCGAGACGTGTCGCCGGCCGCCGGAGAGACGTGTCCTCAGGCGAGCCAACCCCGACGACGGGTGGCGACAGTGGACCGCTTCACTTCTCTTCGCGGCTCACAAGGAGCCTCAGCCCGACCTCGCGGGCGAAAATCCCTTGGAGAGAGGAGTTGGGAGGCGCTAACCTGCTCACCCGGAAGCCAACAGGCGAATACCGGGTCATGTCATGTTCGCGAGTCGGCGCCTCGCAAAGGCAATACTTCATGGAACTTGCCGCTCGCGGTGAATTCGGGCGGTGCCTGGCTTTCTCGCACCGCGACGTCCTCCAGGCCGTTATCGCGAAACACTCGTTTCACCGACTGTATGACTTCTTGAAAGACAACCCCTGCCGCCACCTCATCGGCCGGTTCTATTCGCACCTCGAAATCTCTCTCGCTGGTCTGGACCAGCTGGATGCGTCGGGCGTGCTCGTGATCGAGATCGAAGATGAGCGGCGACAACGTCAACTCACCCACACGAACGAGCGTTGCGTCGCGCCCTTCCACCTCGAAACTGCGGAACGGCGAGCCGCAGGGGCAGGGCTCCGTGTGGAAACGAAGACAGTCGCCAAGGTCGTATCGGATGAAGGGTTGTGCGTCGTTTGCGAGCACCGTCAGCAGCACGGTCGCCGACAGCGTGCCGTCGGGAACGGGCCGCATCGCTTCGTCGACCGCTTCGAGGATGGCCCAATCTTCGTGCACATGCTTCCGCCCGTGGCTGCACACGAACGACATCACCAGGCACTCGGTGCAGCCGTAGTTGTCCAGAATGCCATATTTCAGCGAGGGGAAGTCCCGGCGAACCCGCTCGCGCAGATCATCCGTGAGGGTTTCGCCCCCCGTGTTGAAGACCACCGGCTCGACCTGCAGTCGACCGGCCTCCTTTTCCTTGGTGAGGATCGTCAGCATGCTTGGGTAGGTCACGATGCAGGAGACCTTCGGGATCGCGTTGAGTTGTTCAACGAGCCGGCCGATCGGCTGATCGGCCTCGATGAAGGTCAAACCCCTCGCCAGCCGCGGATGCAGACGGTTCATCAATCTGTTGAACCCGACGCCGGCGAAGTGACCGTTGCCGCCGGTGACCGTCACCCTCTTGCCGAGCTTTCGGATCTCCCGGACGAGCTTCCAGTGGTATCGTTCGAAGCGGGCCATCGAGATTCCGTAGGAATACTCCAGGAAGGTTGAGGTCAAGACGATGACCGCCGGTTCGCCGGACGTCCCGGAGGTCCGGAAGATGGCGACATCGTCGATGGGCACGCCAATCTTTCGAATGTCCCCGAGATGATCGCGGGCCCTGTCGAGGGGAAGAGTACGGATCGTCAGCCAGTCGTCGAACTCCCTCATGAGATCGGGTTTGCGGGTCACCGGCAATTCGCGCAGTTCGACCTCGCTTGATGGTCCCAGATCCGCGTAAAGCCTGCGAAACAAGGGGGAGTCGCGCCGCGCTTTTTCCACGAGACGCCGCAGGTTGCGAAGCTGCCTGGCTTCGATTCGCTTCCGTCCACCCCAGGCTGTCCAGAGCCCGCCGGCGAAGTATCCCAATGTTCTAAGAAGGCTGAAACGCATAGCTGCTGGCGATGCCCGATGAAAAGATCACAGAAGTTTATCGTGCTGAAATCGACGATTACGTGTCCCTACTGCGGTCACTCAGAAATCGAGACTATGCCAACCGACGCTTGCATTGGCTTCTATCCATGCATTGGCTGCGGTCACACACTGCGTCCCAAGCGTGGGCACTGCTGCGTGTTTTGCACTTACGGGACCGTACCGTGCCCGCCGGTTCAGACGGAAGGGGCATGCTCCGGAGATTAGTCGGCATGTGAATGTCCGCTTTTGGCACTTAGTGGACGTCGCTGACTGGGAGTTGCTTGGCTGCCTTTTGGGGCTGCTGGATAATCCTTCTCGGCTAAGGACGCTGACCAAGATCAACAGGATCGACGAGTTTCTTCCTTGGCGGTATGCTCAAAAAAAGCTGAGCAGGTGCAGACGGCGGACGCTCACCCTCGAAGCGCGTACGAGTCGTTGGCAGGCAGAACTTTGATGACGAGGATCCAGCAAGTCCTGAAGAACATTCCGTTCCTTATTCACCTTGCCGTCTACGCGGGGGTGAACCTGCTGCTTTTCACCATCAACATGCTGACGAACCCCGGCACGATTTGGTTCGTCTGGCCGCTTGTCGGTTGGGGCATTGGTGTTCTCGGCCACGGAATCCTTGTCTATCTCAATGCTAAGGCCCCGCCCGCGCCGCAACCCTAGATCGCCCAGTGCAACTGCGCCGAAGCGCCCCTTCCCGCCTCTACTGCGCCGTAGCAGAATCCCCACGCACCGTTAACGGAGCGGCAGCGCAAGATCGAGAAGGCTATCAGCACTAATGGGAAAGAAGCGCCGCTAGCCCTGTTTTTTTTTCTGGCAGCAAGACCGGGCGGAGAGACTGACCAGTACGCTGCTACGCGCGGTGCCTAGGACTAATTACAACACGCGAGCACGCCGGGATGATCAAGCATGCAAAATAACGTCGACGCGGTAATAGTAGCACTACATGTTGCGCCAGTTGGGGCCACCGCCTTCCCGCTACGACTGTCGAAAGTGTTGCAAGGCGACGCGGCCCACTCATTCCACTCCAGCGTTGACAGCGACTTGTTTCGTCGTCTGAGCTATCACTGTTCACGGGGGATTTTGCGGGTCCAAACTGGAGCTTGCTGCCTGATGTCCGATATTTCCCATCGCAGTGTATGAGACCATGGGAGACCCTAAGCAATTCGCAGAGGATGAGGGTGCCGTAGTGGGGTGGCATCAGGAGCCAGACGATCTGGGCCAGCGTTAATCTACAGAGAACATACTGCTACCCTCAAGGTAAGCTTCCGGCGAGCCCCGCGATGAGCGCCATCGCCTTGGTGCGCGATCCAAATGCGTCAGGCTGAGAGGATCGCGGCCTTTTTGGCCTTGTACTCGTCCTCGTCGATCTCGCCTCTGGCGAAGCGTTCGTCCAAAACCTCTATCGCTGTGGAACTCGGCCGGTAATGCCCTCGGTGCATAGGGCCCCATCCTCGATCGAAGCGGAAGTAGCGCATGGCCGCAATAAACAGAACGAAGAAGACGATCATCATCAACGGGCAAATCCACCATAGTTGAGGACCGTGCCAGTGTCCGGGCCAATGCCAATGGGGCGCCTGCGGGCTGGGTGTTTGCGGCGCCTGCTGCGCCATTGCCATGAATGGTTCGATAACTTGCACCGCGACCAAGATGAGTACTGTCGAAATCTTTTGCCACACACGCAAGCCTCTACTCATATCGTCTTTAGACCGACCGTCAGTCTGATAAACTAATGGCACGCAACTTATCATGCGGCCAAGTGAGAGTCTTGACAATCATCAACGTCGGCCTCTGTTTCTGAGGGTGACAGGCCTGACCCACCCCCTTGATTGCGACCCTGCGCGAACCTGAGGCCGGCGCGCAGGGTCACATGATCAAGATCGCGCGTTGGGCTCCGCTGGAACGGGATTCGAACGCTCGGCCATGAACTGGTCGAACTCAGCCTTGTCCTTGGCGACACGGAGCCGGGCGAGGAAATCCCGAAAAGCCTGCTGCTCCTCTTCCAGGCGGCGCAGCGTCTCGGCCCGGTAATCATCAAAGGCCTGGTTTCCGCTCAGTCGCGGTCGGGCCTGGCGGTCTTGATCCTGCCTAACACCGGAAGCGAAATTGTCCCAACGGCTGATCCCAAATCCACAACACATCATTCTTCTACTCCATATGAGATATGCCACCACCGCGAGTGCAACCGGCCACCAGGTCATCAATCCGATGAGCACAAGCGCGATCAGCATCGGGGTTGGCAGTTCTTCGAGTTTTGCAGCGATGGATGTCATTCGTTCCACCTTTCGTTTCCGTCCCGGCAGATCCTGCCGTGACGCGTCTGCATGACCATCATGACAGTGCGATACGCGATCATGATGCGGGCGAGACCGCATGTGCGCAGTACCTAGACGCACCGCTGATCACCTAATCGTTTAGACGGGGGTGGACCGAAAATAGTTACAGGGTTGGATTGCCGCAGCAGCCATCGGCCTAACATTTTTCGCGGCAATTAGAGGAATTTGAAGGCGTACAGTATGCAGTCGGCTTTGGCTCGCACACGAACTCATTGTCGTCGTTACGCGAGAAGTCGCAGCGGACCTGCAGCATCTTTCGTAGCTCTGTCCGTGCGCGGTGCAGCCTAACTTTGGCATTGGCTGGGCTAATTCCGAGTGTCTCGGCAACTTCATCGTTGGCAAGCCCTGCAAGCTCCCGCAGCATCAAAACAGTCCTTTGTTTCTCGGGCAGTTGCCCTATGACTGCGCGGATACATTCATTCATTTCTTTGCGCATCATGTCCCGCTCGGCCGAAGCAGGGGTCGTGACCCATGCGGAGAGCACGTTTGGTACATTCTCGTCGTTTAAGAGTGCTGCAGGCAATTGGTCAGTTGCTCGGGCCTCTTTCGCCGATCGGCTTCGCAGCCAATCGGAAGCGGCATGTGCCGCTATCCGGTAGAGCCAGGTCGAGGCCTCCGCCGCGCCGCGAAATTTTGGCAATCCCCGGGCAGCGTTTGCGAATACGACCTGGGTAAGATCTTCGGCTTCCTGTGGCCCAACTATGCGCGCAAGCAGGCGGTGAACCCGGTCGTGGTTCTCGTCGTGCAGTTGTTGAAAGGTCTGGTCGGCTTCTGTCTTCACTAAGTTCTCCTGCCACACTCCGGGAAGAAATGGGACGGAGTATGCAGAAATCAAGGGCTCATCGTAGCTTCGATATGTGCAGCATATGTCTGAGAAGGCTCACGATCACCTCGACGGATTTACGACTTGTCCAAGAGCTTTGAGAAAGGACTGCCTTTGCTCGTCCGACATGCCGACGGAACCTTTCTCAACGATTGCTGTGAGTATCGTCGTGGCAACCTCGCCGCGCTTGTCCTGGTCAATAGCCGGCAGCATCATTTCGATGCAGTGAGGCATCATCATTTTGAGCATCATTTCCGGCATCTGCTGTTTATGACCGCCCTGCTTCATGTTTGCCATCATCGCCTGCATTTTGCTGGGACCGTCGTCGGCGCCTCCGGACATCATGCCCATCATCATCTTGGGCATCATCTCCTTCATATCTAGACCCTCGGTCATCTTGGCCATCATGGTCGCACACATCTCTTTCTTCTCGTCCGCACCCATGCCGCCGAAGAACTGCTCCATCATGGATTTCATCATCGCGTAACGATCGTTCTTGTTCACTGAATCGTTGGCCATCTCGGCACCTCCTGATCTGTTGCTTTTGCTTTGCCGGCGCGATTGGCCTGCCCCCAATCGCGGTGCCAGTATCTAAGTTAGAATCCGGCCGCCATCGGCCCGCATCTGGGCTGGCCGGAGCGTAGCGTAGGTCAGTGCAGATGCTGTCGGCAAGATCGCTTCCGGTGCTGGGGGCTGATAGCCGAGCGAAGAGTGCGGCCGGACCGCATTGTAATGGCGTTGCCATTGCTCGATCAGCACCTGGGCTTCTCGGAGCGTTGTGAAGATTTCCATGTTCAGTAGCTCGTCTCTGAGTTTCGAGTTGAAGCTCTCGCAAAAGGCGTTTTCCCAAGGACTGCCAGGCTCGATGTAAAGCGTCCTGACGCCGATCCGAGCAAGCCAGCCTGGCACGTTGTTTGCGATGAACTCGGGCCCATTGTCGGAACGAATATGTTCCGGCGTGCCGTGTTCGACGAATGTCTCGGCCCCGTAAAACTGTGCCATTGTTTTCTTAGTGGCATGGGAGTGTTTGATGGCTCGGAAGCGGCATTCAGATGAGGATTGTTTAAAGCTGTTGCGTGAGATTGAGCTGAAGTTGGCGGGTGGCTCGGACGTATCAGCGGCCTGCCGGGCAGCTGGCATCAGCGATGCGACGTATTACACGTGGCGCAAGAAGTTTGGTGGCATGGGGCGCTCACAGTTGGCGGAGCTAAAGGCGCTCGAGAAAGAGAACCAGCGGCTGAGGAAGATTGTTGCTGAACTCTCCCGGCCACACAGTTGCAATTAAGGACGGGTTGTAACGTACGAGACTGAAGAACCGGCACTGGTGCGGAAACCTTCCACCTGTAAATCTATATGGGAGGCAACCCGCATGGCGCTCTTCAACAAGCTGTCGTTTATCCAGGACGAGATAAAGACCCTTCCTGAGGTACAAAGCTTCAAGTCCGATTTCAAAACCTCAACCAAAACGTTTTGGGACCGCACGAAAAATGCGGCGTGGCTGATCCTGGCGGAAAAGGAAATCCTCGCATTTGCGGGCCTGCAGTGGGCTGCAATCGGCTTGGGGTATATCCTGTGGGTCCAGATGCTTGGTTGGATTCCTGACGATGTTTGGAATGCTGCGAGTGGCGATGGCGAAGGCTCGGCTCTTTTGCCCAGCCTCGTTCTGCTGGCCTGGTCTTTTGTAATCGTTGGGATTGTCGCCTTCCCCGTTGGGATGCTGAGTGCCTGTATCGGTGCTGTGCATTTGCTGCGCCGATCCGGCCGAGACTCGACTGTTGCGGCCTGTCTGAAGATTGTTGGGCCTCGCGCATGGAGCCTATGGGCACTTCATTGGGTCGATGGTTGGATTACCGTAAACCAGATCCTGGACCGTCTCCCCAAGAAGGATGACGACACCACACCTGCTGAGCGCGCTCTCAGCGAAGCGCTCTATTACGCATGGAAGATCGGGTCTGCGGGTGTGTTGCCAGGACTTATCACCGGCAGATCTCTAATTCCGGCAGGCAAGGAATCCATCCGTTTCGTCAAGAACAACTTCAAGGACATTGCCTTGCTTCGTGCGGGCTATTCGAGCCTGTGCTGGATTATTGGGATTGGCGCGTATGTCGGCGGCATCGCTCTGGCCGTGATGTTTCCGGAGCTGATGCCTGCGGAGGTTGCCACCTCCACTGGCATCAAACACATCTACTTAAGCGCGACGATCCCGCTGATGATCGCCCTGGCTATTGTTATGGTGATCCTGCGACCGATCTATGTGATCGCGGTCACTGATCTTTTCGCCGATCACCTTGAGGCAGTAAACCAACCAATCGAACTGGAGAAAGCGCCGTCGCAATGGGCGAAGGCAGTGGCTGCCGTCGGCCTGATTGCCATCACAGTTGTTGTCGGAGCAGTCTTCCGGCAGGAGCTCGGAATAATGGATTTACTCGCCCACATAACGAGCTGACAGCAGCTGCCTGTTTTAGACACCCTTGCATGATGCAAATATCAAAGGCTAACGCCATGAAAGTCACTAACCCTGCCACGGACACCACGGCACTCAGGATCGCTACGGTTCTGTTTTCAGGCCTCATAGCAGTCATAGCGTATCAGATCATCACCGAGAGAGATCTGCGGGTCTGCTCCGGGAACGGGCCTGCAGCAGAACGCATCGCCGCCTGCTCTCGCGTCATCGAAGACTATGCTGCGAATGATGAAGCCTCATCAGCCGCCTATGAAGCCCGTGGCAGAGCGTATCGGGAACTCGGTGACACGGATGGCGCTATTGAAGACTTTACGACTGCACTTGCGAAGGATGGCACCAACACCAATGCATTGTTCCAACGCAGCGCCACCTACGCTCTGAAGGAGGAATATCAATCTGCCATACGCGACAGCGAACTGGCTCTCCAACGTCAGCCGGAAGGTCGCCACATCAGAAAGTTGAATGGGCTTCTGCTCTTCAAGACGGGGAAGCCAAACGAGGCGATTTTGGAACTCAATGCCGTTTTGGAAGACGAGCCGCACGATGTAAGCACACTTCTCATGCGTGCTGTGGCACATCTAGACACCGGAGAAAAGGGGTCGGCCGAACGTGATGCCCGGCGCGCTCTTGAAATCGACCCTGAAGACGAAGAGGCGAAAGAGCTACTGGAGGCATTGGGCGCGGCTCCGTACTGGAAGGGAACTCAGCGACGCTTCCGCTCACCTTGGAGGGGGTAGTCAATTGCAATCATGAGCGACAGCCGCGCACGCACAACATCGGCACAAGAAGCACATGAGCGAAAATCCAGAGCGCGATGAAACCTCGGTCTCAGAACGCGTTGAAATATATCCCAGCCGGCGGCAACTCCTGCTAACCATCTTTGGCGGGGCGGTGATGCTTGTAGCAAACAGCACTGTCCAAGCATTTACGTCCACATGACTTCCTCACCACCAGCCTCAGCTATCAGCTGCTGAGTAGGCGTGTAACAGCGGATGCTCACGTCTGTTTCTTGATAGCTCCCCTGCGCAGACCGTGTTGCTTTGCGGGCCCGGTTTGCTCTAGGTCGAGCGGCCCAGCAAGTTCGCCAAGTGCCGTAAGAATTCGTTGCAGTATGTCGCTCTCTTCCCCAGGCATGCCTTCTTCTAGCGCTACAGCCTCCTCGCATGCATTGTACTGCCACCGCCTAAGAAGCTCGATTTTCGTCTCGGTAGAGAGGTTGACTGCCTCAACAATGCTTTCTGGGGTTCCGAAGCTGCCTTCCGGATCACTCATCGCCTTCGCGATCTGCTCTTCCGTCACGACACAAACTCCTGTGGGCCGTCGCGATCATTACTAGGCAAACTCATGAACATGAACATTCTGGGCAGAGTGGCGCGAAAGAATTTCCATGGCCTTTTTCTCGCGGGCTGTATCCCAGACCCGGACCCACAGTAGTAGACCACCGTGGTCGAGCTGCTCGACTATCCTGTTCGCATGTGCTTCACCGATCAGGCCAGCAAAGATTGATCCAATGACGCCGCCGATTCCCCCACCAACTGCTGCGGCACTCGCAATTGCAGCAAGGGATCCTCCTGCGAACGCGGCGGGTCCCATCAAGACACCGGCACCGACGTACATAAGGCCACCGATTACGGCACCCTCGGCGTCTCCGACTGCCTGCGTAGAGACATAAGCCGACCTTGGTGCGCTGGCATTGTCCTCTAGACTGCTCACTTTTAGATACAAATCCCCGAGCTTATCTCGAACAGCCGTTTCACTTGCAAGCAAACTCAACTCAGCCCGATTGAAGCCCGAACTCAACAACTCATCGATGGCCTCCTGCAGCAACTCGGGACGATCGAGCGTGCCCACGGCCTCTCGCACCGCAGGCTTAGCCTGACTGTCTATCATTGCTGGCCATTCTCCTATGTGCCGGAGAATTTTCGTCTATCCCCTGATACGGATCATTGACGTAACTCAATTCGTTATGAATGGCTCGTCCCGCTAGCGCTGCGCTTGATTAGACGGGAGTTATCCGCTTGCTACAAGGTCTTATGGAACAAGAATTTTGGGCGGCGTTAGCTGCAAGTCTCGCAGCTGCAGCCGTAACTACGATTTGAATTTTAGCGAGCCGCCACTTCGAGTCGTGGGCACACAAGAACACGACCTGTTTCATCTGTTTTGCAGTAAGCGTCCGGTGAGTATCGCTTACCACTGTCTGGGTTGAGAGTGCCTGGCCCACATCGATTAGACGGATACTAAGAATGCTGAGACGCTCTCGGCAGCGCCGGATTAGCTCGGCTTGAGCTCACCTCTTCCGCTGTCTAGCCCCCTTGGGCTGTACCACCAAAACTTCGTTTCTCTAATATCGTTTCAGGCGCTGGTGGGCGCATGCCGAGGGCATGGTGCGGGCGGATGCGATTGTACTGGCGGAGCCATTGATTGATGACGGTTTGTGCCTGCCTTGTCGTTGCGAACCATTCGGCGTTCAGCACTTCTCGGCGGAGTGTCCCGTTGAAGCGCTCGTTATAGCCGTTTTCCCACGGCGATCCCGGATAAATCCGGATGGGCATGATCCCAACATGCCTCAGCCAATCCCGGAGCGGTGCTGCTAAGAACTCCGGCCCGTTGTCGGAGCGGATGTAGGTGGGCGTGCAGCGCTCCAGGAGTATTGGATAAAGCGCCTCCAGCACCTCTGCAGAGCCCATCTTAATGGCCACCTTCACGGTGAGCGCTTCGCGTGTGTATTCATCGAGTACCGTGAGCATCTTGTAGGGCCGGCCATTGCTCAGCCGATCGTGCACGAAGTCCACGGCCCAGATGTGGTTTGGATAATGTGGACGCAGGCGGATCACAGATGCGTCGTGATGATAAAGCCGCCTGCGCTTCTTGTGTCTTTGCGGAAGCTGCAAACCCTCTTCGCGCCAAAGCCGCTCAACCTTCTTGTGATTGACGCGCCAGCCTTCAGCCTCAAGTAATTTGCCAACCTTGCGATAGCCGTAGCGTCCGTATTGCTTGGCAAGTCGAATGAGCGCCAGGCGCAGCTTGTCGTCGTCATCCAGCTTTGCATGATAACGCAGCGTTGAGCGGGAAAGACCGACAATCTGGCATGTCCGGCGTTCCGAGGTTCCAAGCTTCTGGCGCGTATGGACAACCGCACCTCGAAGATCGCCTGGCTTCAGCCCTTGGGTTTTAAAAAATCGAGGCTCTCTTTCAGGATCAACTTGTCGAGTTCAAGATCGGCTACGATCTTCTTCAAACGCTGGTTTTCTTTCTCGAGCGCCTTTAGCTCCGCCAACTGTGAGCGCCCCATGCCACCAAACCTCTTGCGCCACGTGTAATACGTCACATCGCTGATGCCAGCTGCCCGGCATGCCGCTGATACGTCCGAGCCACCCAACAACTTCAGCTCAATCTCACGCAACAGCTTTAAACAATCCTCATCTGAATGCCGCTTCCGAGCCATCAAACACTCCCATGCCACTAAGAAAACAATGGCACAGTCTTACGGGGCCGAGACATCAGCGTGGTAGCGCGACCCAGCCGCCACTTTCAGGGCTAAACAAAATAACGTGAGCGACTTCTTGGCGTTTGGCTTCGAACCGATACTGCATGCCAGAGCAGTCACGTGCACGTAGATGAGTGAAGCCATGCGACACCAGCATCTTGCGCGCCTCCGAACAGCTGATTGGGGTGAATGCCGCGGGTCTTTCGTTATTGATCCCATGCCACTTGATCTCATTGGCAGAGACCCCAGCAGACATTGCAATGGCGAGCGCAATTGGTGCCGCCATTTTTGCGATTACCTTCTTCATAACGTTTCTCCTTAGTTGCTGATGAGTTGGGACGCACATCATCGATAAGGAAAGTGTGTAGCTGGTTCAGATTCGGCGCTGTAACCTGCGTGACAATTATAATCCACTGGTGCAAGCCACCTTATGCGACGGTTCCTTTTGTTGAATTGCGTGCACCAGCGTCCGAGCAGGCAGGAACCTCACAGCTCCAATACTCAGAATGTCTGGCTGGCCGAGGCGCAATCCTATAAATGAATGGTACAAGTGGTAGAGCGCCACGGAGCATGACGGCTAACGGAATAATTGACCATGGACCGAAAAGAGGAAGCGCCGGAATTGGCAAGGGGGCTAGCTGAAGCGGCGAAACGAAATGCGCGATGGCGCCGCTCAGAGTGCATGAACCTCATTCCGTCCGAGCAGCCGACTTCCGCTTTTGTTGACCAGCTTATCTCGTCAGAACCTGCCGCCCGCTACAACGAACATAACCGTGACAAGTCAAGACCGCCCGATGCCCCGCACGTCCGCTATTATCAGGGCACAGATTTCATAATGGAGAAAGAAGAGGATCTCAAAACCGCTTTGCGTTGTTTTTTCGGCTGCAGGCAAGTTGAGACCCGCGCGATCAGCGGGCAAATGGCGAACGAGATTGTGTTTGATGCGCTCAAACAGTTCAAACGCAAGCAACGCGCAGCTTATCAAACA
>CAXXFS010000004.1:0-774144 GCA_963669235.2 uncultured Filomicrobium sp. | reverse complement strand
AAGCGGGATGACGATGATCGTCGTAACGCACGAATTGGGATTTGCACGAGAAGCCGCATCCCATGTCGTGTTCATGGATCGCGGTGGCATCGTCGAACAGGGTCAGCCCTCAAAAGTGTTGACGGCACCTGACGAGCAGAGGACACGCGATTTTATAGGGGCAGTGTTGTGAGGCAGCAGACCGCTCGTGCGCTATCCGCTTTTCTCGTCACCAGCCTCATATTTTGTTGGTGTCCCAGAGTTGTTTCCGCCGAGCTGCCCAAGAGGGTCGCGGATGCAGGCCGACTGGTGATCGGAACTTCCCCAAACTATCCGCCCATCACCTACAAGGACCCCTACTCGATGCGGCTCACAGGGTTTGACATCGAACTGGGCGAAGCGATCGCCCGTGAACTTGGGGTCAGCGTAGAGTGGAGCGAAATCGCATTTGCACAGATGTTGCCGGCGTTGAAGACAGGGCGCATCGACATGATCCTCGCTTTCATGGCTGACACGGAAGAGCGGAGTAAGACTTTCGATTTCGTGGACTATTTGAGATCAGTAGCGGTGGTCTCCGTGCGCGCAAGCGATGCAGCAACTGCAAGCTTGACTGGCTTGTGCGGAAAACGAGTTGGAGCCAGCCGGGCTGGAACATGGCCTGGGGATATTGCAAAGTGGTCGGCCATGCACTGTGAAGCGAAAGACAAGCCCGCCGTCGTAGTGAGCGGCACCGAAGGCTCGTTCGACGCTCGCATGCAGCTCAAGATGGGCAGGCTCGATGCCGCGATCCACGGCAGCGAGACACTCGACTACTTCGAGAAACTCGATCCGGGGCTATACGTTCCGATCGGCAGTCCGTTCGCAAGCAAACTGGTCGGCATCCCATTCCTGAAGACCAATGAAGGCAATGCTCTCCGAGATGCCGTGAAAGCCGCCCTCGAGCGCCTTAAGGCGGCAGGCACGTACAGAGCGATCGTTTCCAAGTACGGGGTCGAGACTGGCGCCCTGGAGACTTTTACGATCAACGGCAAGTCAAGCGACCGGTAAGTGAGCGGAAACATTGCAATGGCTGCATTGGGCCCAATAGGACTTTCGCCCGGTGCCGGGCCGCGTCACGTTCAGAGGTTCGAGCTGATGGACCAAGACGATTGGCATTTTGATCAAGCAGTACTCTAGCCGGCCTACCAATCCCGACCACAGGATTCAGATTGCTTCAGTGCATTCCGCATGCCATGAATCGTGCAATTCGGATAGCGAGCGCTAACTGATCGTCTTTCATATAGATTTTGACAATGATGCTTCATAGCCAGAGTATTTTCTAAGCCTGTTTTCGGTTGCAGTGTTTCGGCGAACAATGAGACCTCGAAGAACCGCCAATATCAAAACCCAGCCTTACTGCTTGCTTGCCAGCTTCGCTATCGCCGGCGCCACGGCAACGTCCAAGTATAATTAGCCTTTGCAAACGAGTTTCGGGCGTCCGCATTCCTCCGGCACCCAACGTATAGAATTCCGAGGCGCAACATGCAGCGATATAGATCCAAAGCCTTCCAACTCGGCATCGCGATCGCAACCGTGATCGCCACAACCAGCGCCAGCCTGGCATGTGGCAACGCGATGCTCTTTCCGCTTCTGTTCCGCGCCTACCCGCAAACAAAGGTCGTCTACGACGCTGAAATGGATGCAAAGCGTCAAGGGCAGCTGTCGGTCCCCGTCTGGTCCCGTGATCTCGGCCCCACCTATCACCAATGGTCACTCGCCCGTGCCGAAAAGGCAGTCAAGGAACTCGGCGCACGCCTGCACCACACAGCGCTTTCGAAACAGACCGGGGGCGTCGCCACCATCAAGGTTCTACTCACCAACGAGATCTACACGGCGAATTTTGAGCCCCGCGCCAACAAAGCCGAACTCGGACCTCTGATGACGGGCAACAAGCACCGCCGGCCCGACCTCTACACTTCGGCCAACATCATCCGCGCGCTGCTCGATGGAAAAGTCGGCTGGCAGGACGCCCTCGACAAAAAGCTCGTGGTCCTTGCCGACAGCTCCGATGCGACGGCCCAACATCTGGAGGAACTCCTTGCAGCCTCCTTTTCGAAGAAGACGGCCAACACCGGAGAACTCTAAACCGACTGCCGCGATTTTTCCGTCAGGATAATCTCGGTCCGCACATCGCCGAGGATCTTCGCGCATCGCTCGTGGAAACCGTCATTAAAGCGATCCACGTCCCCTGCGAGCACTACATTGTCTGGATTGAGGTAGCCCACGACGGTGTAACGCCGGCCAAGTTTCAAAACCGCAAGATCGACCACTTTAACGTCGAGGCCGGCAACAGAGTCGGTCAAGGCCTGCCGCACGTTATTGAACTTTTCGGCGGTAGCACTCTCCCCAGCAATCTCGCCTAGAGCCGCCCGGAACGCGCGAATGGGGGCTGGGAGAATCAAGGCTGACAGAATCAAAACAACAATCGCGTCAGCAATCGGCACCAAGAACTCAAACGCCGTGCCTTTGAGAAACGGCACCATCAGAAGCGCGAAGCCGGCCGCCCCGCTCAACACGCCATCAATGATTGCAGCCCGCCGTTCTGTGACGAGGACCTCGCTACGCTGGCCGGTCTTCACATAGGTCCGGTGGTGCAACAAAGCCAACCCGGCACAGATCGTAACCATCGCAACAACATAGAGCAGGATCGGCCCGAAATTCAGCGCCGGAACCTCCCCGCCCAGGCTGTATCGGATGATCTTCGAAACCGCATTGAACATCGCGAATGCAAGGATACCGATCAGCGCCATGGAGCGAAACGTGACGTAGATGGCTTCATCCGCGTCATAGCCGAACGGACGCTTCTGATCCGGCTGGCGCAGGATCGACATCCCAACGCGCGCGGCGACAATCGCCGAAAGGAAATTGACACCTGAGTAAAGCCCATCGACCAGCAGCGCATCCGAGTTGGAGGCCCACGCCGCCACAATACCGGCACAGGCCATAAACAGGTTTCCCCATTTGCCCGTCTCAAGAGAGTCCCGCTCGAGTTGAGCCATCGATTTCTCTGACGCTTCGCTCATGATGATCCGTGGCTCTCCCAGACTATGAAATTCATTGCGCTAAAACGATTTTGGTGCGTCGACACCCTAAAAAATGTCTGCGCACTATAACTTGGGCAAACCGGGTTGTCGTGAACTTGCACCGTCAGCTCTGCCTCACGCCATCGACCGGAACAATCACTCATAGCTCGAACCCGAACCGGTGATTTTCTCCATCAATAGCCTTCCAGAATTCTTAAAACGCAAGCCTCAAGGGGGGCACGTGACTCTGTCGGGCACACGCTGCACGTTCGGGACGGAGCACTTCCGATATCTGTGACTTCGGGGATCACAAATCATGTCATGCGGCATCATGGTGTTGGCGCCGGCGCACAATAAGGTGTGTGAGGAAGAATACATTGGTGAATTCAATGCCGCCCGCCGATGCGGTCGTCGCCCATGGCTCCGGCATCGCTTCCCCAGAAAAGCGGTCCAATGTCTAGCTGACGTATGTCATCAGTGGAAATCGCAGCGCGGGCGGCGACCGCGCATCATGCTACGGTCGCGCTGAACTCAGCCGGCCTAAACTCGAAAAGAGCCAAAGTACTGCATCACCTCAGACCAAATGCCTCCGGCATTTGATGAATAAACGGCGGTTCGGACAGAATACCGGAGCCGCATCCTTCTCGCTGCTTGACTGCAACCAGTGGAGACACTCACCCACGGATGCACACCGAAGGCAGTTGTCGCGGGCTTGGACATACGCCTCGCCCCTTTCAAGCCGGGTAAAAGCGATCTCATCGACCTCGAGCGACCTTATCATGTCATGGAGCCGGCGCGCTCTACGTTCGACGTGACGGACGATAGGCCCTTCCATTGCATCCTCCTCAAAGAACCCGTTTTGGATCGAAGGCCTTCTAAAGGACGCCCATTAATCGGTTAATGTGGGCATCCCGGGTGATTAACATATTGACCAAGGTCAAGCCCAAAAAACGGCAGACGGGGTTTGGTCGGGGCAGCACACATCGGCTAGTATTATTCAGCAGGCTACCTGCACCACGAAACCGGCCAGAAAGTTGGTCAATGCCCAGCCGTTCATTGTCGCGCACAACCTGGTTCGCCATCATAGGCGCTGCACTGCTCTCAGGATTGATCCTATGGGAGACCGCACGCTACGCGCGTAGTGTCGCACTCGACGAAATTAGGGTACGCAGCGCCTACACACTCGATTTGGTTGTTGAGAATCTCAGAGGCGAACTGGCCAAGTACAGTTTTCAGCCGCGCTTGCTCGCTAGTTCAACAATCCTGGTCGACGCACTCAAGCGGCATCCCGATGAGCCATCTATCGATCGCGCCAACAGCGAGCTTGAGCGCATCAACGAGGTCACCGGTGCCCTCGCGACCTATTTGATGGACAAGGACGGGCTCACTGTTGCCGCCAGCAACTGGTCTTCCGACAAGCCCTTCGTCGGTCGTAACTTTAGCTTCCGGCCCTACTTCAAAGAAGCCATGCAAGGCCGGCTTGGCCGGTTCTCCGCTCTCGGAACGACCTCCGGTGAGCGCGGATACTACTTTGCCCACCCGGTGAGGGACTCTGGCAAAACCATCGGCGCGGTCGTTGTCAAAATGGCAGTCGCCCGACTGGAAACAGCCTGGCAGGCCAGTGACGACGTGGTCCTCGTCCTCGACGAAGAAGGCATCGTCTTTTTGAGTTCGAGACCGGAATGGCGGCTGAACACAATCTCTCCACTGACCGCGGAGGCCAGAAAGCGCCTTGCCGACACCCGCCGGTACGCCGGAGCGCCGCACCACCAGCTCTCACTATCGCGCGCTCCAGACAGCGATATTATCGAAATCGGCAAGAACGATCTGCCGGGCACGTCTAATTCGGCCGACAAGAGCCGAAAATACCTGGCGATCTCGGCCCCCATGAACGAAGCCGGCTGGCGCGTCCTAATCCTGGCGGATGCGTCGGGCGTTGCCTACCGTGCACAAATTGCCCTTCTGGTCGTTGGCTTCATGCTCGCCAGCGCCTTTCTTGCCAGCCTCAACATCTATCAGCGGCGGCGGCGCTTGAACGAACGCCTGGAATTACAAGAGACCGCCAAATCGGAGCTGGAAGAAAAGGTCCGCGAGCGCACCAAGGACCTCAGCCGTGCCGTCGCAAGACTGCGCGCCGAGGTGAGCGAACGCCAGCGCGCCGAAGAAGACCTCCGCCGAACCCAGGAGGAATTGATTCAGGCTTCAAAGCTGTCGGCGCTTGGCCGCTTGTCCGCCGGTCTCAGCCACGAACTCAATCAGCCACTGACCGCCATCCGCAATTATGCCGAAAACGCTCGCGCCTTCCTAAGTCGCCAGAATACCGCAACCGCCGACGCGAACCTCGGGAGCATCGTCGAGATGGGCGAGCGAATGGCGCGGATCATTCGCAATCTTCGCACTTACGCACGCAACGAACCGGTCGGCTCGCGCCCGGCCCGGCTTTGTCAATCCATCCGCGACGCCATCGGGCTGCTCCAACCGGAACTGCGCAACGCAGGCATTGATGTGGACCTGGATTTCAACGACGAAGAGCTGATGGTGGTTGGCGGCGATGTCCGTTTGCAGCAGGTGTTCGTCAACCTCATCTCAAACGCAATCGACGCCATGACCGGCGCGCCACGCCGTCAACTCCGCGTCAGCGTAGAGCCCCGCCCCACGGAAGTCGCGATAGCCATCGCCGACACCGGCCCCGGCATAAAGACCGCGGATATCAATCGTGTCTTTGATCCGTTTTTTACAACCAAGGAGGTCGGCAAGGGGACCGGACTCGGGCTTTCGATCACCTATGGCATCGTCAACCAGTTCGGTGGCCGCATCAGTGCCACCAACAATGATGGGGGCGGCGCCACGTTCACCGTCACGCTGCAGCGCGCCGAATCTAATCGGGAGGCGGCCGAGTGAGTGCAGATGTCATCCTGATTGACGACGAACCTCACCTGCTGGAATCGGGCAAGCAGTCTCTGGAACTCGCCGGCCTCGCAGTCGAATGTCATGCTGCAGCCGACGGCGCCCTGATGAACATTACAGCTAGTTCTTCCTGTATCATCGTCAGCGATGTCCGCATGCCCGGCCAAAGCGGCCTCGAGCTCATGGCAAGCGCACTTGGCATCGACCCTCAGATCCCGGTGATCCTCATCACCGGTCACGGCGATATCCCGATGGCGGTTCAAGCGATCCGCGATGGCGCCTACGACTTCATCGAAAAACCGTTCGCCCCCGGCAACCTGGTGAACTCGGTGCAGCGCGCACTAGAACAGCGCCGCCTTGTCCTGGACAACCGCGCACTTCTCGATGCCTTAACCCAAGGCTCACCGCTGGAGCGGTCGCTCGTTGGAAAGAACCCGGAGATTATTCAGCTCCGTGAGAGAATTGTCTCGTTCGCCGGCACCGATGCGGATGTGCTGATCACGGGCGAAACCGGAACCGGCAAGGAGCTTGTCGCGCGCAGCCTGCACGAAGTCTCGCCCAGATCAAAGGCCCGCTTTGTCGCCATCAATTGCGGTGCCCTCCCCGAAACCATCATCGAGAGCGAGCTATTCGGTCACGAGGCGGGCGCATTCACCGGCGCGGTAAAGACCCGCCTGGGCAAATTTGAATATGCCAACGGTGGAACACTCTTCCTCGACGAGATTGAAAGCATGCCGCTCGACTTGCAGGCGCGCTTGCTACGGGTCCTGGAGGAGCGCAGCGTTGTGCGTCTGGGGTCCAACGAGGAACGCTCCGTCGACGTACGGGTCGTCGCCGCGACGAAAGAGGACCTCCGCGGCGCGGTTGACCGGGGCAGCTTTCGAGAGGATCTCTACTATCGCCTGAACGTTCTGACGCTTTCGATACCGCCGCTACGCAGGCGCCAGGATGATGTGCCCTTGCTATTCGCGCACTTTCTGACAAACACCGAAACAAGACTGAAGCGGGAAGTGACACGACCTCAACCCAGCGACCTGGCCCTGCTGGTGGCACACGACTGGCCGGGTAACGTGCGCGAGCTCGAAAACGTCGCCATGCGCTTCGCGCTAGGACTCGGCATCGACTTCGGGCAGACAAACAGCCTTGCTGTGGGAACCGGACTGAATGGGATGCCCCTTGCCGATCAGCTTGCGGGCCTAGAGCAGTTGATACTTCGCCGCACACTCGCCGATTGCGGAGGTTGCATGCGGCAATGCTATGAGCGTCTCGGCATTTCCCGCAAAACGCTCTACGACAAGCTGAAGAAGTACGGTATCTCGCAGGCCGGCGACGACGACATCGGATCAAAAGCAACGTAGGCTGCTCAGCCTACCCATGTGTGTGTGCCTTATCACACATGAATTTCCGGCGATGGGTTAAGCTTCCCACACAGCTCCGGCAATGCTGCAACGCAGCAACCTTTTGGCGCTTCTAGATAGACCGCTTTTTCAATCCTTTGGCAGAAAAACGCAGGCATTCGTCGAGTGTCGACGAACGTGGCACAGCGGTTGCTCTTTACTTCCTGTTAACCTGCGGTATGGCCTCGGCCCAAACCGACAAAGCGCTTTCCAACATGGGAGGAATTTTATGCGCAAAGCACTCCTTATGACGACCGCCATCGCTGGTCTGGCATTCGCCGCATCGCCAGCCATGGCCGCCTGCGAGGACGGCGAGATCAAAATCAAGTTCAGTCACGTCACCAACACCGACAAACACCCCAAAGGCATTGCCGCATCGCTCCTGTCGAAGCGCGTCAACGAAGAAATGAATGGCAAGGCCTGCATCGAGGTCTATCCAAACTCGACGCTATACGACGACAAGAAAGTTCTCGAAGCCATGCTTCAAGGCGACGTGCAGCTCGCCGCTCCGTCGTTGTCAAAGTTTGAGAAATTCACGAAGAAGTTTCGCATTTTCGATTTGCCCTTCCTGTTCAAGGACGTGAACGCCGTCGATAAGTTCCAGAACTCGGCCGATGGTGAAAAACTGAAGGCATCGATGAAGCGCAAAGGACTTCAAGGGCTGGCGTTCTGGCACAACGGCATGAAGCACATGTCGGCCAACCGTCCATTAATTAAGCCAGAGGATGCCAAGGGTCTGAAGTTCCGCGTGCAGGCTTCGGATGTTCTTGTCGCTCAGTTCGCTCAGCTTGGTGCCAATCCTCAAAAAATGTCCTTCAAGGAGGTCTATGGTGGCCTGCAAACCAAGGTCATCGACGGACAGGAAAACACCTGGTCGAACATCTATGGCAAGAAGTTCTTTGAAGTACAGGACGGCATCACGGAAACCAACCACGGCATTCTCGACTACCTCGTCGTGACGTCGACCGAATGGTGGGACGGGCTTCCCGAAGACGTTCGCTCGCAATTGGCGACGATCATCAAAGAGGTCACACAGACACGCAACCAAGCCTCCTCCGAGGTCAATGAGGCCAACAAACAAAAGATTATCGAAGCCGGGGGCAAAGTTCGCACCCTGACCGACGAACAGCGTGCAGCCTGGGTTAAGGCCCTGCAGCCCGTCTGGAAGAAGTTCGAGCGCGATATCGGCTCCGACCTGCTTGCAGCTGCTCAAGCGTCCAACAACTGATCGCTGCACGGCATCTGAAAAAAGAGCCCATAAGAAATGCGGGCCAATTCATCGGCAACCGTACGTCCGAAACAACATCCGGACGTACGGTGACCCGAAAGACGAATGTCCGGGAGGATACGCCATGTCCGAGGCCTCAAAAGGCGGCGTCAGCGGCATTATCGATCACATCGAGGAATCGATCATTGCGATCCTCATGGGAGCAATGACGCTCATTACATTCGCCAACGTCGTCGCACGTTATGTTTTGAACTCCAACATCCTGTGGGCTCTTGAAGCGACTGTATTCCTGTTCGCTTGGATGGTTCTTCTGGGCGTCTCCTACGGCGTAAAAAAATCCCTTCATCTTGGTGTCGACGTCATGGTCGGCGCGCTCGCGCCCGCCACGCGCAAGATCGTCACTCTCATCGCGGTGGCCTGCTGCATCGCCTATGCGGTGTTAATGCTGATTGGCAGTTGGGATTACTGGTACCCCTTCGTCAGCAAGCGCGCATGGCTGGAAACTGACGACATACCAATGCCCTTCTTCCTTCGCTTCTTCGAAGGCTGGCTCAATGAAGGCGAAGTCTACGAGAAGATGCCGCGCTTCATTCCCTACGCCGTTCTTCCGATCAGTATGGCGCTGCTGACGTTCCGCTTTCTTCAAGCTGGCTGGGACATCTACACCGGAAAGCGCAACACGCTTATCGCCGGCCACGAAGCCGAAGAAGAACTCGCACAAGCCGCAGCGAAGGAAGACTGAGCCATGGAAGTCGCCATTCTTTTTGCCATGGTGATCGGCCTGCTGTTCATTGGCGTTCCGATCGCCGTCGCGCTGGGTCTCTCCAGCATCATCTTCCTTCTCGTGTACTCGGACGGATCGCTCGCGTCGATCGCGCAGACTCTGTTCAATGCATTCGAAGGCCATTTCACACTACTCGCCATCCCCTTCTTCATTCTCGCCTCCACCTTCATGTCGACGGGCGGTGTGGCGCGAAGGATCATCCGGTTTGCCATCGCCGTCGTCGGGCACTTCCGCGGCGGTCTGGCGATCGCATCGGTCTTTGCGTGTATGATGTTTGCGGCGCTGTCGGGATCATCACCAGCGACCGTTGTCGCCATCGGCTCGATCGTCATTGCCGGAATGCGTCAGGTTGGTTATACGAAAGACTTTGCAGCGGGCGTCATTTGTAACGCCGGAACACTCGGCATCCTGATTCCGCCTTCCATCGTCATGGTCGTCTACGCAGCGGCCACCGACGTGTCCGTCGGGCGCATGTTCTTGGCCGGTGTCATCCCCGGGCTTCTGGCCGGTTTCATGCTGATGGTCGGCATCTATGTAGCCGCTGTCTGGAAGGACCTTCCAGCACAGCCGTGGGCCGGTTGGGGCGAGATATTCGCGTCAGCCCGCGACGCTATCTGGGGCCTCTTGCTGATCGTCATCATCCTCGGCGGTATCTACGGCGGCATCTTCACGCCCACCGAAGCAGCAGCCGTCGCGGCCGTATACGCCTTTTTCATCGCCAACTTCGTCTACCGCGACATGGGACCGCTCGCCAATCCCGACGGCGATCCCATTCCAGTTCTCAGGAAACCCCAAAGCCTGCTCACGGTCTGGTTCCACCCAGATACAAAGCACACGCTTTTCGAAGCCGGAAAGCTCACCATCCTCTTGATGTTCATCATCGCCAACGCGCTGATCTTGAAGCATGTGCTGACCGAGGAACGCATTCCGCAGATGATCACGGAGGCGATGCTCGCCGCCGGCTTCGGCCCGATCCTCTTCCTAGTGGTCGTCAACATTATCCTGTTGATCGGCGGCCAGTTCATGGAGCCGTCTGGACTGCTGGTGATCGTTGCACCGCTGGTCTTCCCGATTGCAATTCAACTCGGCATCGATCCAATCCATCTTGGCATCATCATGGTCGTTAACATGGAGATCGGCATGATCACACCACCGGTCGGCCTCAACCTGTTCGTGACCGCCGGTGTGGCGGGAATGTCCGTGATCAACGTCGTCAAGGCGGCTTTGCCCTGGGTCGGGATCATGTTTGTATTCCTAATCCTCGTTACTTACGTCCCGATTATCTCAACTTGGTTGCCAACACTCTTGATGGGACCAGAGATCATCACACGTTAGCGAGGAGTACGGGGACTGCGCCAACAAGCGGGCTGCCCTTTTTGGGCGATCCGCGGCGCAGGACTAATTTTCTGGAGTAGCGAACCGTGGCCGATACCGCGACACCATCTGGCGAACTGATGACGCGGACGCTGGCCATGCCCGCCGATTCTAACGCGAGTGGCGATATCTTCGGCGGTTGGGTGCTGTCACAAATGGACATTGCTGCGGGCATCGCCGCCGGTCAGAGGGCCCAGGGCCGTGTCGCGACCGTCGCAATAGAAGCGATGAGCTTTCTACGGCCGGTGCACGTCGGCGACGTCCTCTGCGTGTATTCCAATATCAAACGCTGTGGGCGAACCTCGATGTCAATCGAACTCGAAGCCTGGGCACTCCGAAACCGCATTGGTGAGCGTGTCAAAGTCACTGAGGGCGTCTTTACGTTCGTCGCCATCGACAGCGACGGCTTGCCAAGACCCCTGCCTTGAGCCGCACGCACGTCCGGGCATTACAATTCGCTAATGCGATCCGACCACTCAGCTTGTTCTCACCGGCGGCGATCCGGCGCTTGAGGAGCCAGGAACGAAAAATGAACATCGCCGATAAGGAACTTGCCTAACCGCCCTGCCACTGGACCGGCAAAAGTTTACAATGCTCCCATCACCAGCTGATCTGCGTACAAAATCACGACCCTTTGATCGAAAAATGCAAGAGTTCGGTGCTCACGCGCCAACCCGCGCACTACCTATTAGATCGCAGGCCTTTGGGCAGAGGACGTCATTTGATGATCGACACGATTGCAGGAACTAGGAGCTTAAGGCTGTTTGGCTGGATCGGCAGCCTGACGCTTCTTGCCTGTGCCAACGCCTCGAACACATTCGCCCAGTCCTCTCCCCCGCCCGTAATCATATCCCAGGCCATAAAGGAAGAGATGGTCGACCGCATCGAGGCGCTCGGCACACTTCGCGCCAACGAGTCGGTAACGGTCACCGCCCAGGTAACGGAGATCATCACCGAGCTGAAATTCGAAGACGGCCAGCGCGTTGAAAAGGGCCAGGCCCTGGCGGAAATGACCCGCGCCGAAGAACAGGCGCTGTTGCAGGAAGCCGAGGCAACCCGCCGGGAGGCCGAAGAACAATTGAAGCGGGCAAGGCCGCTTGCAAAACGCGGCGTCAGCTCCGCCGCCGTTCTTGCCGAACGCCGCCGCGACTTCGAGACCTCGGCCGCGAGGCTCGAGGCAGTTAAATCCCGGCTTGCCGATCGCCGCATCGTGGCCCCGTTCGCCGGCGTCGTCGGCCTCCGTCGCATTAGCGTCGGTGCGCTCGTCGAACCTGGTACAGTCATCACCACCATCGATGACGACAGCGTCATGAAGCTGGACTTCCCAATCCCCGCGACGTTCCTGTCCACGATGCGCGTCGGCCTGCCAATCGTGGCCGAGGCGAAAGCTTTTGGTAATCGCACATTCGAGGGCGAAGTCGCCGGTATCGACAGCCGCGTCGACCCTATCACGCGCTCCATCACGGTTCGCGCAGTCATCCCGAACAAGGACGGCATTCTGAAGGCTGGCATTTTGATGACAGTCGAAGTGCTCAAGGATAGGCGGCAGGTGATTGTCGTACCCGAGCAGGCGATCATCGCACGCGGCCGCACCACTCACGTCCTCATCGTAGATCCGAACTCCGCGGCCCCTCAGGCAACGAAGCGGGAGGTGAAAACCGGCACCCGCCATGACGGCAAGGTCGAGATTGTTTCAGGACTAGCGGCCGGCGAGTACGTCATCACCGATGGAACGCTGCGCGCCAGACCTGGTCAGCCGGTCAGCATAACCGCCATTGACAACAACGACGAACCCCTAGCCGAATTGCTCAAGCGCAAGGCAAAAAACCCGACCTGAGGCAGCTTTGATCTCCGCTCGACCCGTAAAAGGCAACCCGACCGACACGAGGCGCCATGTTCCTGTCTGATCTGTCCGTCAAGCGGCCGGTCTTCGCTGCGGTCGTTGCACTGCTCCTGGTTGCCTTCGGGGCGGTTGCTTTCGACCGCCTGCCACTGCGCCAGTACCCCGATATCGACCCCCCCGTCGTAAGCATTGAAACACTGTATCCGGGAGCCTCCGCGAACATCGTTGAAACAAGGGTGACGGAGCTGATCGAGGAGCGCATTTCTGGCGTCGAGGGGATCTCATTCATCGAATCGAAGAGCGAGGATGGCGAGTCCACCGTAACAATCGAGTTCAAGGTCGGTCGCGACGTTGACGCCGCCGCCAACGATATCCGCGATCGCGTCTCGGGCATTCTCGATGACTTGCCCGACGAAGCCGATCCCCCCGAAATCCAAAAAGTCGACGCCGACCGTCAGGTCATTATGTGGCTGAACCTTGCCAGCTCTGAAATGACGGTGCCGGAGTTGACCGATTATGCCAAACGCTACCTCGTCGACCGCTTCTCGGTCCTCGACGGCGTCGCCCGCGTCCGGGTCGGCGGACAGCAAGTATACGCCATGCGGGTGTGGCTCGACCGCAAGGCGATGGCGGCACGAGGACTGACGGCCAACGACGTCGAGAAAGCGCTGCGCGCCGAAAACGTCGAACTGCCCGCCGGATCGATCGAATCCCGTGACCAACTTTTCACCGTGCGCGTCGAGCGCTCATTTACATCCGCAGACGAATTCGCCGCCCTCGTCCTGCGCCGCGGCAATGACGGGTATCTCGTTCGCTTGGGCGACATAGGGCGGGTCGAAAAGGGCACGAAGGAAGATCGAAGCTTCTTTCGCGGCAACACGGTGCCAATGGTTGGCATCGGTATCGTCAAGCAATCAACCGCCAACACCATCGCGGTCGCACGCGCGGCCAAGGCGGAGGCCGCACGCATCAATGCAGGCGGGCTCCCCCGTGGCATGACGATCGAACAAAGCTACGACACATCCATCTTCATCGAAGGGGCCATTAAGGAAGTCTACAAGACGCTCTTCGTCGCGATGGTGCTCGTGATCCTCGTCATATTGATCTTCCTCGGCAGTGTCCGCGCTACGCTGGTGCCCGCCGTCGCAGTTCCGGTTTCCATTATTGCGACGTTCATCGTGCTTTATGCCCTCGGCTTTTCAGTCAATCTTCTCACACTGCTGGCCTTGGTCCTTGCCATCGGCCTCGTCGTCGATGACGCGATCGTCGTTCTGGAAAACATCGTCCGGCGCATTCGCGAACACAATGAAACCCCACTGGTCGCCGCATACTATGGAACGCGTCAGGTTGGGTTTGCCGTCATCGCAACAACAGTCGTACTGATCTCGGTCTTTGTCCCGATCACGTTCCTTGAAGGCGACATTGGTCGGCTGTTCTCGGAATTCGCTCTGACCATGGCCGCCGCCGTCGCATTCTCCAGCGTCGTCGCGCTTTCTCTATCCCCGATGATTGCCTCGAAGGTGCTGAGGCAGTCCGCACGGCCCTCTTTTGCGCAACGTGCCGTCGACAGTGTGTTCGACGCTATTCGGCGCGCCTACGTGGCAACGCTCAAACTTGCCCTTCGGGCCCGCTTCCTAGTCGTATTGATCTTCCTTGGATTGGTCGCCGGAGCCGCCTGGCTCTTCGAGAAATTGCCATCTGAATACGCTCCCACCGAGGACCGCGGCGCATTCTTCATCATGGTCCAGGGGGCCGAAGGTGCGACCTATTCTTACATGAAGGAATACATGGACGAGATTGAAAGACGCCTGGTGCCCTACACCAAGAGCGGTGAATTCCAGCGGCTTCTTGTCCGGGCCCCCCGAACCTTCGCCAACTACGAAACCTTCAATACAGGCATCGTGATCGTTCTTCTGGACGACTGGGCAAAACGTCGTTCCGCCTTCACCCTCATGAAAGAGGTGCGCACGAAACTCGCCGACTTGCCGGGCGTTCGCGCCTTCCCGATCATGCGGCAGGGTTTCCGGCGCTCCATCAAGAAACCCATTAGAGTCACCATCGGCGGCGGCACCTGGGAAGAGCTCACTGAGTGGCGAGACACCCTCGTCGAAGCGCTGGAAGCCGACAACCCGGGCCTGGTCGGACTTGACTGGGACTACAAGGAAACGCAGCCGCAATTGCGCGTGGAAATCAATTACAATCGCGCCGCCGAACTAGGCGTTACGGTTTCAAACATCGGCCGAACCTTACAGACTATGCTCGGATCACGGCGCGTAACGACCTACATTGATGAAGGCGAAGAGTACGACGTCATCCTGGAAGGTGAACGGGACAAGCAGCGCACACCGGCAAGCCTCCAAAACATCTATGTCCGGTCCGACCGTTCGAACGCGCTCATCCCCTTGTCGAATTTCGTAACGGTGCGCGAAGAGGCCGGTTCAACCTCGCTCAATCGCTACAATCGGATCCGGGCCATCACGCTGGAAGCAAACCTCGCGTCCGGGGTCGCACTGGGAGACGCACTCGCCCATATCGAAAAGCTCGCCCAGGAGAAACTGCCGCCATCTGCGATCATCGACTACAAGGGTCAGTCACTGGATTTCAAGAATGCTGGGCAGTCCATTCTGTTTGTGTTCTTGCTGGGTATCGTCGTCGTGTTCCTGGTTCTTGCGGCACAGTTTGAAAGTTGGATCCACCCTCTGGTCATCATGTTCACGGTACCGCTCGCCGTCGGTGGAGCACTGCTCGGCCTTTGGCTCACCGGCAACACGTTGAATATTTACAGTCAGATCGGGCTTATCATGCTGGTCGGCCTTGCCGCCAAGAATGGAATTTTGATTGTCGAATTCGTCAATCAATTGCGCGATCGGGGGCAACCCTTCGACGACGCATTGCTGGAAGCCTCGGCTGTCCGGCTTCGCCCCATTGTCATGACCGGCATCACGACGGCAGCAGGCAGCATTCCCCTCATCCTGTCATTCGGGGCCGGTGCGGAGACGCGCTTTGTCATTGGCGTCGTGGTAGCCTCCGGCGTGACCGCCGCGACGTTTCTGACCCTTTATCTCGTCCCCGTCGCCTACTCCTTGCTGGCCCGCAACACCGGATCGCCAGGCGATGTCTCACGACAGTTGGAGGCCGAAGAAGCAGACAACGGCAGGGCCTCCACCGAACCATTGGCTGCACCGGCGGAATAGGTACCTCGATCTGCAGGGATCAAACGCTTCTGCTGAAACAACTTGGCGAACGGAGACTGCGCCTTGAGCATCGGGGCCGGTCTAGGCGCAAGAGACGCACTGCGAAGCCGTGAGCCGATCGGACGCTGCAGGCATCGCTATAATTCAGGATCGGCGAGCCCAACCTGTGCGATTGGCAAACAACGCTGGAAGTAGTCTTGGCTCCAGCAACGGCCTCGGTCTAAGTTCCTCTCTGCGCAAATATCCATTGTCCGTAAGTCGCCGGATCCAACCTTGCGCACCGGGATTATTATTGACCATAGGCCGGCCAGTTCGGGCGCTCGGCAAGAGCAATTGAGGGTGACAAGCATGACCAGCGGTCAATCAGGTATGAGCCGCTTCTCCGTAATCTCGGTTGCATCCTTGATGCTGGTGGTTGTGCAGCCAATAGCTGCACAACAACCACCTACAAACCTCTCCCGCCCAGCATCAACCCAGACAACGCCCCGCTTCAGCACGGATATCCGACCGATCCTGGAGCGCAAGTGCATCACCTGTCACGCCTGCTACGATGCGCCCTGCCAACTCATAATGTCATCGCCGGAAGGGCTCACGCGCGGAGCAAATAAGAACGGGGTCTACGACCCGCAGAGGTTATCACCGGCAAAACCAACCCGGTTGTTTGTGGATGGTCAACATACCTCCGATTGGCGCAAGCTCGATTTCTTTTCGGTCCTGAATGGCTCAACTGGCGAAGGCGGGTCCTCGACATCATTACTCATGAAGATGCTTTGGCTCGGCCGCCAAAACCGGTTGGCGCCGAACAAGAAAATACCGCCGCAAATTGAGCTCGGTCTTCATCGCCAAAATGCCTGTCCACTGCCGTCCGAGTTTACAAGCTATGCCGCGCTGCGGCCGCACCAGGGCATGCCGTTGGGAACTACCGGGCTAACCGATCACGAATTCACCCTCATTGAAACCTGGGCAGCCAGCGGTGCTCCTGTCGACGAGCGGCACCTGAAACTCAGCAAAGCCGAACAGGAGATGGTAGCGGCGTGGGAAACTCTCCTGAATCAAACCGATGCACGCTCGGCTCTGGTCGCGCGCTACCTCTTCGAGCACCTGTTCCTGGCGCATCTTCACTTCGACACTACGGACAAGCGCAACTTCTTCGTCGTATTGAGATCACGAACGCCTCCCGGCGAGGAGATTCAGCCAGTCGCCACCCCTCGGCCAAACGACGATCCTGAGGGCCGCTTTTACTACCGGTTGCGGATCCTCGATCAAACGATCGTTCAGAAAACTCACATAACCTACGACGCCGGTCCGGAAAAACTGGAACGGATCAAGACACTCTTCTTGTCTGGAGACTGGTCAGTCGACTCTCCACCATCTTATGGTCGAAGCGAGTCCGCGAACCCATTCAGAACCTTCCGCGCCATTCCTGCGAAAGCTCGATATCAGTTCCTGCTCGATGACGCCGAGTTTTTTGTCCGCTCCTTTATCCGTGGACCGGTTTGCCGGGGCCAAGCCGCAACTGATGTCATCAGAGATCATTTCTGGGTCCTGTTTCAAAAACCCTCTTCTGATCCGTTCATGTCAGATCCTGAGTATCGCGCCTCCGTCACACCTCTATTAGGCCTGCCGGGGCAAGACGAAAACCTGTGGCAGGCAGGCCCGGCATGGCTGCGCTATCGCGACGATCGCCAGACTTACCTTGGCCGGCGTCAGGTCGAGTACAAAGAAGCACAGCCACTAGGTCCGTCACTCACGGACATCTGGAACGGCGATGGGAATTACCCCGGAGCCCTGCTCACCGTCTTCCGCCACTTCGACAATGCATCCGTAAAGCGTGGATTCGTTGGCAACTACCCAAAGACTGTCTGGGTCATGGATTATGCGATTATCGAGCGGTCATACTACGGGTTGGTGGTGAACTTCGATGTCTTTGGAGACGTTGCACACCAGCTGCAGACACGACTCTACTTCGATCTCATTCGTCGAGAATCGGAGCTCAACTACCTTCGCTTCTTGCCGCCTGACCAACGCGAGCCCATTCGCCTCAGCTGGTACCGCGGACTTGCGTCAATCAGAATGGAACTGACCTACTTCGGCGTTGACACAACCACGCCTACACAAGTGGTGTACCGCTCCTCCAACCTGCAGCAGGAATTTGCCGATCAAGTCATGCATCGACTGAAAAACCTTGGCGGCACAAGAGACCCCATCAATCGCTGCAAGGATGACCAATGCAGCGCATCGTCGCCGCAAAATCAGCATCAAGCAGAAATTCAGGGAACACTGCGGCGGCTCGTTGGCAAACCTCTAAAAGAGGCGCCATACATCTCCTTCTTCCCTGATCTCGCACTTATTCTGATCAAATCGAACGACGGTGAGAACCAGGTCTATTCCGTGGTGCGAAATCGCGCGCACGCGGATGTAGCCTTCATCCTCGGCGAGGACCTTAGGCTTGAACCTCAAAAGGACACTTTGACCATAATTCCAGGCATAGCAGGCAGCTATCCCAATTTTATGTTCCGCGTTGAATCCGGGGAGCTGAGAGAATTTGCGAGTGAATTATTATCAAGCCAGAGCCAGCAACAATTTGATGCATTCGTAGGAAGATGGGGCGTCAGGAGAACGCACCCAGACTTCTGGGAAGTCCTTCACGACATGCTCGAATATTCAAAACGCACCGACCCTATTCAAGCCGGCGTTTTGGATATCAATCGATACAAGAACCTGTAGCCAACAGGAGGCAGGAGCTACACGTGATGCATCAGCCCTAGGATCCCCGTAATGATGAGGAACGCCGCGATCACGTAGTTCAAAATCTGTGGCCACACCAGAATCAGGATGCCCGCAACAAGGGCAACGACCGGCTGAACGATCAGAATATTCGTTTCCATCACAATTTTCGTCCTCTTGTCACCAGCCTCTCGGCGGTGCTGCACGCCTTAAACCCAATACGCCTAACGTTACCGCGGCGTCGATCTACTGGCTAGCCGAACGGCACCAAAAGAAGCCATCTCTGGCACGCGACCTACCTGGTATGAACCCATCCAGCCCTGAACCGCTCTAATCGTCGAGATCAGCCTTAGGACCATCGCCTTCCTCAACCACGATCGCGTGGTACTTCTTTTTGATCTCTTCAAGATCAACCGATGGCTTCGGAAATTTCATGTTCAAGGACTCTAGGCTCTCCGAGACAATTCGGGAGACAGCGAGATTGCGAAACCATTTGTGGTTCGAAGGGATGATGAACCAGGGAGCGTGTTCAGTGCTGCACTTGCTCAACGCGTCCTGAAAGGCCTCCGTATAGGCGTCCCAGTACGGTCGCTCCGCGTAGTCCCCCTCGCTGATCTTCCAGTTCCGCGCCGGGTCCTCGATGCGCATCTTGAAGCGCTTCAGCTCTTCGTCAGCGTTGATGTGAAGATAGAATTTGAGAATCTGGGTTCCACTGTCATGCAGCAGCTTCTCGAAGTTGTTGATGTGCTCGTAGCGGCGGGTCCAGACATCCTTGGGCACCATGTTATGCACCCGCTGGACCAGCACGTCTTCGTAATGGGAGCGGTTGAAAATCGCCACCTCACCCTTGCCCGGCGTATGCTTGTGGCAGCGCCATAGAAAGTCGTGGGCCGCCTCCTCTTTGGTCGGAACCTTGAAGCCGGTCACCGAGCATCCCTGCGGATTCATCGCCGCAAGCACATGATTGATGGTGCCATCCTTGCCAGCCGCGTCTCGGCCCTGCAGGCAAATCAGCAATGACCTCTTGCCCTCTGCGTACATGAGATACTGCAGGTCGTGCATTTTCTGGCTGTACGCCTCGATCTCCGGCAAGGCATGCTCGTGGGATTCATGCTTGTCCTTAAAGCCTGCATCGACTTTGCCGAGATCGACCTTGCTTCCGGGCGTCACACGAAATTTGTCATAGTAATTCATGGCGAGATCTTTCTTTTGAGTCGTCACGAAACAGCACTTTCGGAGCCGGCGATCGCATGCGCGGCATGCCTGCTCTTGAGAAATCGCGCGTACCATCGGGGGTGATTGGCACCACCTCGAATTCTGCTGTAGAGCGCCAGCTTGATCCAATCGAGAATGATCATCCAGACAAGCAGGTAGATCCAAACCAAACCGATGACGGTCCAAGGCAATGCCGCCACGAACCAGCCGAAACCGCACATCAAGACAGCGACGATTTGGGTTCCAACAACGGCAAGAAACAAAGGCCTCGCCGGCCAAGGGGGACGAAGAACGGAATCGCGGGCACGCATGACGAGCAACAGCAGGTGCCCGCCTGCGACGATCTGCAAGAATACCGCGGTCTGGATCTGATCTCTGCTGAGCGTGATCCAGGACTGCCACTTCGGATTGCTCAACCACTCCATGCCGATGAGCAAGAGGCCGAAGGTCTGCGCGACCGCCATCACCCCCATGAATCCTGAAACAAGCAACAGCTGCCGCATCTGCCAGCGCACCGGCTGCTTGGGCAGCGGAGTATTGTCATAAGCGATCGTCATAATCGGTATGTCGTCGAGCAGCGCCAGCAAGATGATCATCACCGGCGTCAGTGGAGAGAAACCGAAACAAAGGGTCGCCAGAACAACAACAAACATGATGTCCAAAGTCATGGTCACCCGGAACATGATGTAGCTGATGATCCTCTCGAAAATCCGGCGCGATTCATCAATGGCATCAATGATCGTCGAAAGGCCTGGCGCGGTGAGAATAAGGGCCGCCGCCGCTCGGGCCGCATCCGTGGCGCCGCTAACAGCCACCCCGCAATCGGCCTGCTTGAGCGCCGGCGCGTCATTGACACCATCTCCCGTCATGGCGACGACGTGCCCCCGGTCCTGCAATGCTCGGACGATTCCGTACTTGTGCTCGGGGAACACGCGGCCAAACCCGTCCGCCCTTTCAACGCTCTGGGTGACCTGGTCGGGTAGATGGCTCATGTCCATGTCCTTGGTGAACATGTCCGAGGCCGCGATGAGATGCGAGCCCATGCCAAGCTGGCTGGAGATCTGATCGCCGATAGCAACATCGTCGCCGGTGACCATTTTCACCCGCAGGCCATGTTCCTTCGCCCGCTTGATGGTTTCCTTGGAATCGTCCCGGGGTGGATCGAGCATCGACAAGATGCCGAGAAACTCCCAGCTCTTGCCGCCGTCCTTGGACACAGCAACGCTCAGGGCTCGCATGCCCTTGGCAGCGAAGTCTGCAACCGTCTTTTCAGCCTTTGCGACTATATCAGCGTCAGGCTTGCACAGATCGAGAATGACCTGAGGCGCGCCTTTAGTGAACCTCAGGGCGTGACCCTGCGCATCCGTGACCTGTCCTTCCGTGCGTTTGCCCACCGGGTCGAACGGCACAAATTTCATCACCTTGCAACCATCCAGAACCTTGGAGTCTTTGAGCCCGCCAATCACAGCCTTGTCGATGGCATCCTCACTGCCTCGCTCCGAAGCAAGCGCGCCGGCAAGAATCAACTGGTCGGCTGTGGCCGCACCAAACAGGATTGGCTCACCAAGGGAGAGGATGTTCTTCGTGAGGGTTCCGGTCTTGTCCGAGCACAGGATATCGACACCGGCCAGCTCCTCGATGGCCTCCAACCTCGAAACAATAGCCTTCTTTTTCGCCAGCTGCTGGGCGCCCAGTGAGTTGGTGACGGTGATGACCGTCGGCATCGCCACGGGAATTGAAGCAATCAGCAGCACCAGCACCATGCGGGCGATGTCCGCCAACTCGGACCACTGCCAGGCCGTCTCGACAACAATGTCATGGTAGAGTTGGAAGCCCACCAGGATGATGCACAGGACCACCGACGTAAAAATGAGAAAGTCACCAATCTGGGCCGTGGCCTTTTGAGTGTGCGAAGCGCCGGCACCTGCGCTGGCCACCAGGCTCGCTGTCCGGCCAAAGAACGTATTGTTGCCGGTGCCAATCACGACAGCACCCATCTCGCCCATCTTGGCGATACTGCCCGAGTACCCTATGTCACCGATCTTTTTACTCACCGGCAGGGATTCGCCGGTTAGCGCAGCCTGATCGATGCTGATGTATTCGCCATCAATGAACCGCACATCGGCGGGCACGACCTCTCCCAACTTGATCCGCAACACATCGCCCGGGACAACCTCGGCGGCATCCATGGAGACGAATTTGCCATCACGAAGCACAGTTGCTTTCGGCGCCAGGCCCGCCTTCAACGCAGCCAAAGCGTCCGACGCCTTGCGCTCTTGCCAGAAGCCCGAAATGGCATTGTAGAAAAGCAGCACGAGGATGATGGCGAGATCCGACCAATGTCCCATCAAAAGGGAAAGTATGGCGGCTGCCTCGATCATCCATGCGATCGGCCCCCAGAAAAACCGCAGGAACTTTTCAAGATCGCTGGCTTCCTTGTCGAGCAGCTCATTGCGGCCGTACTTTTCGATCCGCCGCCTTGCGTCCGCAGACGTCAGCCCCTGGGGTGTCGTCCCAAGATCCTTGTAGACGGTTTCAAGACTAGCCTTCTCAAGATCATGGGAAGTCCCCTTGTGGCTCGCGCTCGGATCATTTGACATGTTCTTACCTCTTTGTTCGACACCGAGCAGGTGGACAGAAAATTCACTTCAACGTCCCAAAGCCCCAAGTCACGAAGGCAAGTCCCTCCGGCAAATTTCACTTGGCATTTAAGGTTCGGCCGTTGCTCTCGCCTGTCGCAGAGCGGTCGCCGCCAAGGTCGGGGTCGCCTCTATGGATTGGCATTATCAATACGCCCCGGTCTATTACAGTGCGTTCCAAAATCCACGAGCGCCGGACGACGGAAAGTGTCCGCCAATTATCGAGAGCATAGGCTGCGCGCCGAGCTTCAACATCTCGCATTTCCGAAGGAAGTGTCTCTAGCACCGTGGGCAGATGCGCGCCCGTCGCATGCGTGTAGTTCTTCAGGCCGACAGCGATCTGAAGAGACGTATCGGTGGACACTACCCCGGTCGCCGGAAAGGCCCCGCAAGCATGGTCCTTATCCGCGCCGTACCCGAAAGCGGTTCCATGCGGCAGGTTCCTGAACCAGCAAAGTACATCTTTCTCCGGCCCATCGTCAGGCGGAACTATTTGGGCAATTGACTGATACTGGGCGGTGCCGTGGCACGAAAGGCAGGCCGACTTCTGATTATCAAGTGGGCCATTCATGCGCCCTCCGCGCCCGAAATGCCTGCCCAGCCCGAAATCCGATAGTACGATGCTCTCCTTTGGCTCGGCACCACTTGCCGCCGCGGAATCGGTCAAGGCGGGATCATTACCCCACATGAGACCAACGGGTTTCAGTTTGGCCCAGGCATCGTCACCGGCAATCCTGCCGTCGTAAACGAAGGTGCCGTAGACCCAACCCTTCTCCACCTCGCCGGTATCATGACGCACAGCGACATCGAACTGGAGCAGGCGGACCTTCTGCGGGAAGCGGCGCCCTCTGTTGCTCGGGCACGGGTCCGCGCTGTTTGGCGGGTAAAGGTCGGTCGGATCATGAATATTGGCTTCCCATTCCGGCGCGCCTTCCAGTAATGGAACCTCGCTCGCAGGCGCTTGTGTGAACAGAAGCTTGGCGAAAACCGTGCCTCGCCCAAACATCGAATTGCGCGGGTCAGGAAGAGCCGTGCCGTTCCCCCAAACCTGTCCGTAGATGTAACCGCCGGCCGGGTTGGTAATGGCGACCGCCCAGTTCTGGTAGCATTTTGTCTGGCCCGCACCCAGTTCGCCTGCTCTGGATGAACGTTCACGCGTCAGCCCATGTATGAACTCACGCCCGTTGAACCCCTCATGCATCCATGGTGCGTGATACCACTGCCGGACGGTGTTTGTCCTTCCATCCCACGTCGTGGTGTCCATCCCTTCCAGGATATAGGACAAAACCGCCTTCAAATAGGCTTCTGGATCAGTGCGAAAATCAATTTCGTCCCAGGGGTGGCCCTCAGCTGGCGGCTGGGTTGTAGGAAAATCGAAGTTGGGTTGGAAGACAGGCCCCGTCCAACCTGCTGGCGGCGCACCGTTCGATGCCGGCCACGGCGATATTGCGTGTAGCGGCGTCGCAAACACCAAACTCACCACCAAACACAATAGGCAACGCATAACTCGCCCCATGCCTTACGGCGCAGTATTCTTTGGCCAAAAACAGCGTCACGTCGCGCAGAACCAAAACCGCCGTTCCTTCGCAGCAGCCGCCGCGCCCCCAAAAGCGACGTGCCAGCGCTGCTGATATTTGCAGCTTCGTATTCGGGAACAACGAGATCAACCAAAAACGCGCAAAGCCGGCAGTCGCTTGCGCTACGCCGCACAGCAACGCCTCGCGCCGGAAGGATCAGGAAACCAGCTATGGCTCACTGGAAACTACCTCATCAGTCGTGAGGCGGACGCGCAGCATCGGCAAGCGCGGCCTCTGCCTCAAGATCGATCTCAAGCTCGTCGCCAGTCAGCATACCGGCATCCGGATCATTGAAGATTTCCATATCGAGCTTGTCTTCTTGCTTGGCGACGATCGTGGAAACGACAGCATCGCCTGTAATGTTGACGACAGTCCGGATCATATCCATGAGCCGGTCGACGCCGAGAATTAGGGCAATCCCCTCAATTGGCAGCCCAACCTGGTTGAGCACCATAGTCAGCATCACAAGCCCGACCCCCGGCACACCTGCCGTGCCGATCGATGCAAGGACCGCAAGTCCAATCACCGTCAGGTAGCCGAAAAGCCCGAGCTCTATCCCGTAGACGTTGGCCAGGAAGACCGTCGCGACACCCTGCATGATGGCCGTGCCATCCATGTTGATCGTCGCACCGAACGGGACTGTAAAAGATGCCACCGAGTTGTCGGCACCGATGCGCTGAGTAACACAGCGGAAGGTGATCGGGATCGTTGCGTTGGAGCTAGCCGTTGAGAACGCGAAAATCTGAGCCGGACGGATCTTGCTCATAAAGACAAGAGGGTCGAGCCGGGCGAGCAGCCACAGCAACGCCATCAAAGTCACGAACAGGTGAAGGAAGAGAGCACTGACCAGCGTTACAACGTAGGCCAGCACAGGAAGAAACAGCTCTATGCCCTGCTCAGCGAACGTCTTCGCGATGAGGCAAAACACACCATAGGGCGCAAACATCATGACGATCTCAACGATCTTCATCATGAGTTCGTTCATGTATTCGCAGGCCCTGACGAAATCCTTGGAGCGGTCTCCCAGCATCAGAACCGCAATGCCGAGGACGATCACGTAGAAAATGATCTGCAGCATCGCGCCATTGGCAAACGCAGCGATGGGATTCGTCGGGACGATATTGGCAAAGACATCCCAAACGCTCGGTGCCTTTTTGGCCGCCATGACCTGCGCCTCGACACCCGCCATGTCGAATCCAGCGCCTGGCCCAATGATTGTAGCGAGACCTATGGCAAGCGTGATGGCTATCGCGGTAGTTGTGAGATACAGGACAAACGCCCGCCCCCCGACGCGCCCCAGCAATCGAATATCTCCGATACCGGCAACGCCGCAAATAAGGGAAAACACCACAAGTGGGACAACAAGCATCTTGAGGGCATTGACAAACATTTTGCCAATCATGCCGAACAGGCCGCCAACCAAATGCTCGTTGAGGTACGGGAAATTCAAAACGTTAAGGAGCACCCCAACGATCAACCCAAGTCCCATACCTATGGCAATTTTTGCGGTTAGCGACAGCTCGCCGTTAAATCTGTCCCGTATCCAAGCCAATGCCATGCTGTGTCCCGCTTACCAGACATTTCCAATTCGAAAAATTCCGGTATGTGTCAAAAATAGAACATAAGAAAATATAAAGGGTCGAGACCTTGGAGCTCGACAAAATATATTCCATAGCTAATCGCACGATAGCTGATTCTCAGGTTGATGAGGAGGCCACGGTTATGGATCTCATAACAGGACCACTGGACCTCTACGACTATCTTATGTTCCTGTTCGTGATTATTATGCTTGTTGCCTTCTTTACGCTCGCAATTTTTATCCTGGGCCTTCCAGGAAAAGTTGCTTTGCAGCGGAAGCATCCTCACGCCGAGACAGTAAAATGGATGGGTTGGGCCGGTTTTCTAGTGGTCATACCGTGGGTGCACGCGCTCATTTGGGCTTTTCACGACTCTCTCACAATCGATATTCGACGCTTCCCGTCTGAAGAAAGGGATGCCATCGAAAAAGAACTCGCGCGACTTGGCGGCTCTAATTCCGCAAAGCCTGAAACAAGCGAATAGAGCGAGCAGGCAGCACCCGGCGCCAAAACCCAGATAGTAGACTCTGCAATCGACTAGATCTTTCGCGATAGAGAGCCATGCTTCTAATAACCTCAATCACTGCGTTCTACGTCTTGGCGGTGTGGCTTGTTTTTTTCAGGTATCGCTGGCTCCGGTTCAATGTGGTCTGGGGCGTTCTGTCTTTCTGGGTGGGTGTGCACCTCATCCTGGTCTTCGTCATCGCGCTTAGGTTCTTCCAGCCGTATTCTGTCGACGCCCACATTATCCGCAGCACAATTCAGATCGTGCCGCGCCTGCCGGAACCAACAATTCTGACGAAGGTATTGGTTGAGCCAAATACACCGGTGAAAAAGGGCGAACCGCTATATGAGTTCGACCAGACGATTTTCAAAGCGCGTGTGAAAGAACAGCAAGCCTCACTCAAGCAGGCCCAGCAGAATGTTCTTATTTTGCAGGCCGATATCAAGGAAGCTGAACAGGCCGTAATTAGAGCGAATGCGCAACTGGATTTTGCGGAAGTCCAGAAACGCCGGTTCACGGACCTAACAAGACAAGGTGGCGCGCGGCAAGAGAACCTCGACAAATGGACTGACGAAGTCATTAGTCGAAGTGCCGCCTCTAAGGAAGCAGTGGCAAATCTGGAAAAGGCCAAAGCAGCCTACGCCTCACAGATAGATGGCGTTAATACCAAGGTCATCGAAGCACAGGCACGGCTCGACCAGGCTAAGTACTACCTGCAGCAAACCACCATCTATGCGCCCGAAGATGGGTTTGTCGTGAACCAGCAGGCTCAACCAGGACTTGTCGTCGGCGATCGCCGAATTGGTGCGATAGCGGTTTTCATAACGGACGAGAAGCCGTACATGTTGGCCTCCTATCACCAAGAACACTTGAAATTAGTTCGTCCTGGCCAGCCCGTTGAAATCGCGCTTGACCTTTATCCCGGCCAAATCTTCAAGGGATCTGTAAGGACCATTTGGTGGGCGACAGGCCAAGGGCAGATCAAGCCTTCTGGAAGTGTGCCAAACTTTCTCCTGCCCAAACTCCCCGGCCGCTACGCAATACAGATTGACTTCGCCGATACCGAAAAATACCGGCTGCCTGCCGGTGCGCACGGAAGCGTTGCAATCTATACGGGCGAGGGTAAGGGCTTTGAGGTTCTCAGGCGCATTGGCATAAGGATCTACAGCTGGGCGAACTTCATACTACCGCTTCCGATCTAGCCGGGGCAGCCGAGAGCTTGTCTACACAGTTATCGATCCTCTCGCGCCAACGATGTGTAACAGTCCGATCAGATGTCGCACTCAATCGAGCGCATATGCCGCAACGGGGGGATAGTTTGCAGGGCAATTTACACCGGTTCCGTCGGCCTAGCCGTCGCAAAGCTTGGACCGCGGTCGCACCTATAGTTGCGATGGCGTCCTTCTTGACCGGTTGCACCGTGGGCCCTGACTTCTCACCTCTGCCAGCACCCGTTTTGGACGGATGGCAAAAATCCAATGAGCTCAAAATCAACGCCTCAACGGGATTGACTTCCCGCAGCGAGCCCGAGGTCTACTGGTGGCAAGTTTTCGACGACCCGGTTCTCGATAAGCTCGTTCGCATGGCTTATCGCCAGAATCTCACGTTGCGTTCTGCAGGAATAAGAATCTATGAGGCAAGAGCTCAACTGGGAATAATAATTGGCGACGCCTACCCTCAAACACAGCAAGTTGGAGCTGGCTTCAAGCAAGAGCGCATTGCCGACAACGTCGGCGTTATAAGAGACATTTCCCGGTTTATTGATTTTGATCCGAGCTTCAGGCGTTGGGACGTCGGTTTTGACGCCGGCTGGGAGCTCGATATTTGGGGCAAGTTCCGCAGAGGGATTGAAGCGGCTGACGCAAACCTCATCGCAAAGATAGCAAGTTACGATGACGTTCTGGTCACGCTGACTGGCGACGTTGCAAAGGCCTACGTAACGATAAGAGAGTTGCAGGAGGAGTTGCAGATCACGCGCGAAAACGTCTCGCTGCAATCAAGAAGCCTCTCCATCACCAAACTGCGCTTGAAAGATGGGGTAACGACAGAACTCGACGTTCAAGAGGCGACAGTCCTTCTCAACAATACGAAGTCGCTGGTTCCAAAACTGGAATCAGACCTGGACCAGGCCAAGAATGCCCTGAGCTTGCTTCTCGGACTGCCTCCCAATGATATCGACCCGCTGCTGAGACCGAGCCAAGGCCTGCCGCGGCCACCCTTGGATATCGCCGTCGGCATACCTGCACAATTGCTGACCCGGCGGCCAGACATTCGCGCCGCGGAACTCCGAGCACAATCTAGAGCGGCGCAGATTGGTGTTGCACAGGCCGATCTCTATCCAACGTTCACGGTCACCGGTGCGATCGGTTTGAAATCAAGCGATCTGGCTGAATTGTTTCAACGTCGCAGCGTAACCGGCGTGATAAATCCCGCAGTCAGTTGGGACATTCTGAACTACGGCCGGATCCGGAACAACGTTCGGGTACAGGATGCAAAATACCAAGAGGCAATAACCGACTTCGAACAAAAGGTCCTGTCGGCCTACAAGGAAGTAGAAGACGCCCTGGTTGGCTTCGCCAAAGCAAAACAGCAAGCACAGTATCTGAGAAGGAGCGTTACTGCGGCACGGCGCGCGGCCAAGATCGCCATGGCTCAGTATCGTGATGGGACGGCCGACTACACCCGCGTGCTCAACGCGCAGCAAGCACTACTGCAAAGTCAGGCGCAACTGATCACCGTTAGAGCTGATATCGTTACTAATCTGGTTGCAGCCTACAAAGCGCTGGGGGGTGGATGGTTGCCAGCGAATTTCAGCGGGTTCATACCTGACAGCGTCAAGGAAGAAATGGGAGCCAGAACCAATTGGGGGCGTCTACTGGATCCTTCTGCGCTGTCTCCTGAGGATCGCGACCTTGTTCAACCACCTTCGCCACTGCCCCGGTTGGAAAAGCGCCTTCCCGACGTTTGATCGTAGGACACCCGAGTTTCAGCTCATGCACCTGGGGCGGAATGGCCTGCTAGGCAACTTCGAGGCGGGCAGCGTTCTCTAGCGCCAAGTCCAGGTGCTTGAATGTCTACGCAGCCCTTACCGGACCTGCTGGCCTGTTCGCACCTTGCAAGGCGCGGTCGCCGACGGCTTCATCCACGGTTTGAGCCTGGCCTATTGGGCGGCACTCGTATCCGCGATGTTGGGCATACTCGCTGTCGCCGCGATCGATGAAAAAGGGTTGCGTAAGGTCGACGAATAACTCGGCGAATCTGATCATTCGCGCGCGTCCCATCCCGGTCATCATGAAGACGAAAGCCCCGCCCCGTCCGATGATAACAGACGCGATTGAAGAACTCATTCGTGCGGCGCCACCAAGCCAGTGCCAACCGCTTGACTTCGGTCAGGACACCGTCGGTTGCGGCTTGACGAGGACGTTCGCTCCGCCTACCCATCTATCATTGCGGAAGGTCCGTCAGCGGCGGCCACAGTATTGATTATCCGGTAACGCGAGGTCGGAACCATGCAGTTGGTTAATTGGTTGATCGATCAGTCGCCGTTAATCGCACTCTTCCTCACAATCGCAATCGGATATGTCGTCGGGAAATTCCGCGTCGGCACGTTCGTTCTTGGCGGAATTGCGGGCACGCTTCTGGTTGGCGTCGTGGTGGGGCAGCTCGGGATTAAAATTGATCCTGGCATCAAGACGATATTTTTTGCGCTGTTTATATACGCCGTCGGCTTCCAAGGCGGACCCCAGTTTTTTCGTGCCCTCAGCCTGCGTTCCCTGAATGAAGTTCTGTCCGCCATCGTGATGTGTGTGGTGGGATTGATTTGCGTGCTCTGCGCGGCTTGGCTCTTCAATCTCGATCGCGGTACGGCCGCGGGATTGGCCGCCGGCGGGCTAACGCAATCGGCAATCATCGGCACGGCGGGAGATGCCATCTCAAGACTGGGTGTCTCAGAAGAACTCAAGCAAACCATGCAAGCCAACATCGCTGTCGGCTATGCGGTCTGCTACATCTTCGGCAATCTTGGCCCAATCATCATGGCCACTTGGTTCTTTCCAACGATCATGAAGTGGGACATTCGCGCCGAGGCCAAAAAACTCGCCGTGAGCATGGCCGGCGGAAAGGCCGAACTGGAACCAGGTCAGTTCAATGCGGCCCGAACGATCCAAACGCGCTTTTACAATATCGCTGCAGATAGTCGGTTTGTAGGCAGTACCGTACTACAAATTGACGCAGAGCTCACCGACGCCGCGATCGAAGCCATCATTCGAGATGGCAAGACGCTGGACTTGACCGATACGACCACCATCAAAGCCGGAGATTTGCTCGCCGTCACCGGCTTGGTGGCAGTGCTTCAGGACGCACAACAAACGCTTGGCTATGAGGTCCCGACACCTCCCGCTTTCCAGCTTATCGAGGAAAGCCGTTCGATCATCCTCACCAACCCGAAGCTGGCTGAGAGAACAATCAAGTCATTGCACGACGACATAAGCCCGGACGTGCGCCACGGAATTTTTCTCAGCGGTGTGCGCCGGATGGGGCTTCAACTGCCGGTTCTTCCGAAGCTGGAACTGCACCGGGGAGACGTGCTGCAGCTTGAGGGTAGTACACGGGACCTCGATCGTGTGCAGAGTAAAATCGGCTACAAGATCTCGGCCGCCGCTGTCACAGACTTCGTATTTTTCGGACTAGGTATGACACTGGGGCTCCTGCTCGGCTTGATCGAATTCAAGATCGGAGGGGTCCCGGTTACCATCGGCAGTGGGGGTGGATGCTTGCTGTCTGGACTGCTGTTCGGCTGGCTGAGAAGTACGCATCCGCGCTATGCCGCCTTGCCACCAGGCGCCTCAAATTTCTTGAGAGATTTCGGACTGGCCGTGTTCGTCGGCATTGTTGGCATTACTGCCGGCCCGCAAGTGCTCACCACGATTCAACAATACGGAATGACGCTGTTTTTCTTAGGCGTCGGAGTGACAATCATTCCACAGATCATCACGTTCTTCTTTTCTTACTACATCCTCAGAATCCAAAATCCTATCGAGGCCCTCGCATGTGTGGTTGGCGGACGAAGCGCTAACCCGGGTTTCGCGGCGCTCCTTCAAAAGGCGGGCAACTCAACGCCTGTCGTCACGTTCACCGTGACCTACGCCGTGGCGAATGTCCTTCTGACGCTCTGGGGGCCACTCATCGTTGGCATCATCACAAAGAATCCCACGCCCTAACTGACACTCGAGAGGATATCTCATGCCAGCCGCAGACCAAGGCAAGCTCGATGAACTGAGCCCCTTCGAGTTGAAGGACAAGCTCATCGAAATCGCCACGACTGAATCGCAGCGTATGATGTTGAACGCCGGACGCGGAAATCCAAACTTTCTGGCCACGCTTCCGCGTCGGGCTTTCTTGCGTCTCGGTGATTTTTCGATGCAGGAGGCCGAACGCTCATACTCCTATCTGGACAGCGGGTTTGGGGGCATGCCGCAGAAAAAGGGCATGCTGAATCGGTTTGAAACATTTGCGCACCGGCATGAAGACACCGAAGGAATTCGGTTCATTCAATCGTCGATCTCATACGTGAATGACCAGCTTGGTTTGGATCGCGAAGATTTCATCTACGAAATGGTGCATGCATTCCTGGGTTGCAGCTACCCGACCCCTCCAAGGATGCTCCCCTATACAGAGAAAATCGTAGAAGCCTATTTGACGAAGGAGATGTTCGGCGACACGCCGCGCGCCGGGCCCTTTAGGATATTCGCCACCGAAGGCGGAACCGCCGCAATGACCTATATTTTTCAAACCATGCATTTTAATGGGTTGATCAACCAAGGTGACAAGGTCGCGCTCGGCACCCCGATTTTCTCACCCTATTTGGAGATTCCTCCACTACCCGAATACGGTTTGGAGATCGTTGACGTTCGCATGGACGAGGATCAGGAGTGGCAGTTCACTGCGAGCGAGTTGAAGAAACTTGAAGACCCAGCGATCAAGATATTCTGTCTGGTCAACCCGAGTAATCCACCTTCCGCCAAGATCGCGCCCCCCGTGTTGGACGAGCTCGCCAAGCTGGTAAGCGAAAAGCGTCCAGACCTCTACATTGTAACGGACGACGTCTACGGGACATTCGCGGATGACTTCGTGTCTCTCTTCGCCAAGTGTCCGCGAAACACGATCTGCGTTTATTCCTTCTCCAAGTACTTCGGCGCAACAGGTTGGCGCGTTGGGGCGATTGCCATTCATGATGACAACGTCTTCGACGCCTCACTCGCGAACCTTCCTGAGACCACAAAACAGACTCTCGACCGGCGCTACTCGTCATTAACGACAACCCCGCGCGACATTCGGTTCATCGATAGGCTCGTCGCCGATAGCCGCGCCGTGGCATTGAACCACACGGCCGGCTCTTCGACACCACAGCAGCTACAGATGGCCTTGTTCTCCTTGAATGGGTTGCTGGACCGGCAGGACGAATACAAAAACGCTGCCAAGGGGCTTATCCGCGGGCGTTACAAAACACTTTGCCTGAACATGGGGATCGAGGCGCATAGAGGGCCGGATGAGGTCAACTATTATACTCTAATCGACCTTGAGAAACTCGGCGGCAGGCTCTACGGCAAGGAATTCTCTGACTGGTTTTCAAAGCAAGGAAGGAGCTTGGATTTCCTATTTCGTTTGGCCAAAGAAACCGGCGTTGTCTTATTGCCCGGAAAGGGTTTTGAGGTGCTCGATGCCTCCGCACGCGTTTCATTGGCAAACTTAACGGATGCGGAATACAAGGCAATCGGCGCTTACACCCGCCAGATTCTCGAGGAGTACAACCGCAATTTCCAGGCAAGCCGCTCTCCTTAGCGAGGCAGCAAAGCAAGACAACTCCAACCGCCGTCGCGCGAGTTGACGGCGGCGGTTACGTTGCGCACGGGTTACCCAGGTAGTAGTCTGACATCGCTCAGGCTTACTCGTTAACCAATTGATGCCGGTGACGACATCGTTTGCTCTCGCCGCCTCTGAGAATGCAGCGTTCAGTCTATTCTTCCAGGGAGAGATTCCTATGATTGCCCTACTATTCGCACTCTTGGCGATAGCCACGGTGCTCGCCTGGAAAGAGCGCCCCTACATGGCTTACGCTGTTTTCGCCATAACACTTGCGCTGAGCATCTATTGGCTAAAATTCCACTCAACCACAATCCTAAAAGTCGTACTGTGAGGCAAGCGCATGATTATGACCCCACACGGTTCGCGAACGCTCAATGCCATCGCGCTCCTTGTCGTTTGCGGCGTTCTCATCGCAGCTTACATTGCCCAGTTCGTTCTCGGTGAACTGCCTTGCCCGCTTTGCCTCCTGCAACGGGTCGGATTGGCCATGGTAGGTTTCGGGCTTTGTCTCAATTTGTTGTACGGCTCGAAGCCTCACCACTATGGGATCATGCTTATCGGCGGACTGTTCGGCGGTTCGGTCTCGATCCGGCAAATCCTGCTGCACATCGTGCCCGGAACGGGCGCATACGGCTCGCCATTTCTTGGGCTGCACTATTACACGTGGGCCGGCATTTGCTTCTTTCTCGTGATCGTCGGAACAGCCATCATGTTGCTCTTCGAGGGACAGTTCACGACCCTGAGAGACAAGCCAAACGATGCAAAGTTCAAAGACCACAAACTTGCTGTGTTCGCGTTTTGCCTGATGCTCGCCCTGACCGCAGGCAATGCCGTCTCTACGCTCTTTGAGTGCGGCCCGACCATTTGCGATGATCCACCCAAGGACTACAAGCTCCTCAGGGAACTCAACACGGACCTCTAGGAAGGTCCGGAACTGCACCGCGCCAGCGATCAGTGCGAATTGCTCATGACTTTGCCGACACCGGCTCAGGGTCCAGCGCCTGCACGTCGTCCTGACGCCACAAGGTGAAGATGAAATAGAGCGCGATCGCATACGCGGCGATGCCAACGAGGAACGGCAAGCGTGGGTCGAGTGCCATCAGCGCACCACCGACCAAGGAGATCATTCCCGTACCAAGTGTGAACAGCGCGATGGCCACCCCCATTACCCAGCCCTGCTCCTGCTCACCTGCGCTCGCCGCAAACATGGCAAGCATCGTCGGGTAAGCAATGCCGAAACCAATAATGATAGGTACCAGCAGGACATAGACCAGGTCACGATCACCGTTGAGCGTGAAGACTGCCAGAGCGATCATCATCAAGGCGACCGCGGCAGCCGTTGTAGGGACTTTACGGTAGCGGGAAGTGAGCCAGCTGGCGAGGAAGCCGCTGGTGCCCGCCATCACCAGACCGAAAACGATCATGAGGATGCTGTTGTCGAACGTCGAGAAGTCAAAGACTGTGATCGTGTAATCATTCACATAAACAAAGAAAGCATTCAGTCCGAGTTCGGCGAAGAACCACACGACCGCTATCTTGATAATCGTCGGCCGGCCACGGATGCGCAGCAAGTTGACGAACACCTCGCTGATACCGAAATCGATTTTCCGGCGCTCTTTGCGGGTATCGGAATAAAAGAACTGGACCATCATCAGCGTAAAAAAGACCAGGAGCGCCGCAACCCAGAACGGCAGAGCGAGAGATGCGTAATCCCCGATGATCGCGCTGTCACTCAAAATCCCAGCGATCAGCGGCCCTGCGACGAGGCCTAACGCGAGCGCGGCAACCACCCGCCCCATATTGCGCGTCCGCTCTTCATCGTTACGGCTGAGATCAACAAGCGCGGCCTGTGCAATAGGCTGGTTTCCTGCGGTGAAGCCGGAGATCGCCCGCCCGACCAAGAGCAGATAGTAGTTCGACATCTCGATCGCGATGATAGTCAGCATGTAGCCGGCTAATGCGCCAAGAAGACAGATCACCATGCCGTTCTTGCGGCCGATGTAATCAGAAAGCTTCGAGATGTATGCAGCCCCAAAGAACCAGAAAACGTAGAACGTAGCCATCAACACGCCATAGTAAATTTCGCGCGTCCCATGCCCCATGCCTGCTGGTAGAAAAGAACTCGTTGGGTCGATCAGTAGCGTATTGATGATGGGTAGGATGAGCCCCTGCCCCATGACGTCGACGAACACCACGAGCATGAGCGATAAACGCAGCAGCTGCATGGGGGCTCCTTCCGGGTCATAAATTAATGGGCAGCCAATCGATATGCGTTCGCCGTCACACTCACGCGGCAATCACTCGCAGTAAGTACTTTGGCTCCAGGCCAATCGTTGGAATTCAGCGCTTCAACCCGCTCATGCCCGCCAAAATGATGGGATGCAGAGCTTGCCGGAACGGAGCACGATCTCTTCAGCGGCAGACCCGCATTGGCGCGCCGCTATAGGACTTCATCTTCCGCCAACGCTGTCGATCTAGCGCGACGGCATTGTCGCAGATTTCACGACCACCAGCATTAGGTGGCCGTGGAATTGATCAATGGACAGCCCTGGCATTCATCTGAGGAGTGGGTCCGGCTGCCAGTCGTGTAGCGGAACATCCTTCGTTCCCCACGTGCGTTCTATGTCGTGAGCATGGATGTCTTGCCCGCCGGACTCACCAAGCAGTTGCGTTGCCTTGCTCTCTTCATCGGCATCGTTAACTCGCACCCACAGCAGTATGCCACCTGCCTCTAGGTTGGACTGAATAGTCTTGGCATGGTGATCCCCGAGCGCCTTGGCGATGACGCCGCCGATGCCCCCGCCGATGAGACCGCCAGCCGCCGCGGCAGCAATAGCAAGCGCCAGTGCGCCGCCGGACGCGGCAACTGCAAGAGCACCACCGGCACCACCGATGTACATTGGCAGACCGATCGCCGCTGCTTGTGCCTGCGAGACTTCCTCGTCACGCACGAAGTAGGCCTCAGGAACCTTGGCATCGTCCTCGATTTCTTTGACCTGCTTGAAGTGATGCCCAAGCTTGTCGGCAATCACGTCGTGGCCGGCCATAACACTGATATTCTGACGCGCGAAACCAGACGACGCCAGCTTGTCAATCGCCGCTTCGAGATCATCAGATTTTTGAAAAACAGCAACGACCTCGCGTACCGTGTATTGCGAATCTTGTTCTTGTGACATTTCCATTCCCAACCTTAGTTACTTCCGGACGATTGCTTCCTCGTTTGAGGACTATTCTTTTAGTATCTGAAAGACCTGAGAAGAAAAGCGATCCATCTCCGCCTGCTTTTCATCCGCTCCTAGACCACCTTTGGCCGCCACGAGTGGACAGTATGCGGTCAGCATATAGTTCACAATGTCAGCCGTGTCCGCATTGGGGTATTTTTTCTTGAGGTCGCCGGCGATGACGCGTATGGCGTTTTCGCGCTCAGGACTCTTCAATGCATTCGTGGCGCTTGCGAGCTGTTCCGGTGTCTCTTGAAGCGCCGCATTCGTTGTCGCCGCGTGCGTTTCGGGACATTGGAATTCGGAAGCCGCTCGCGCTGGCTGGCTGGACCCGAGACTCACGGCAACGAGGCTCGCCAAGCCAACCATGACGGCGGTCAGGGGTAGGTGGTGGTTTCTCAAGGGTCGCGCTCCATCAGAAAGAAATTGTTGGTTCAATTGCCGTTCACTTGACTTGCGTTTCGCTCGGCCAGGCAGCGTGACCAGGAACTCCGGGGGGCCAGCCGGTGAAAGGGATGCCAGCCACAGACCTCAGGCCTTGGATTACTTAATTTCGTGCCTTCCAATACGTGATGCCAAATGAGTTCTTGAAAGGTACGGTGCGCACGTCCAACCCGGCTGTCAAGAGGTGATCCAAGCCGTTGCGTCTTCAAGTTCGGCCAAGTCGAACACCATCACCTCCGTCGGCATCAGATGACCAAACAGTTTCACACTCTGGCGGATCCACGCGACGTCGGTCACAACCGCTAGTTTGGAGAAAGTTGTAAAATGCGTCAGCCCGAAACGCGTATCATCCCAGAGCGCACCCGCCGAAAAACCATCGAAGTCCTCGCCGATAACATAAAGCATCTTCAGCTTGTCGAATTTGGCTGACCTGGCTTCCGCTAACGGAACCAATGTCTCCCGGTAGTCCTGCGCTGTCACAATCCCTTCGGCCTTCAGGCCGATGACATCCTCCGGCAGGAAGTTCAAGACAGCTAGTTTTCCAGGATGGTCATCTTTGGCTTTAGCCCAGGCAATAGCGTCCTCAAGCCCAGTCAAAGGAAAGCGTCTGACTTTTGCCCCAACAAACTGATCCACCAGGCCGCGGACCAGCCACAACAGCTCGCTATCACTAACAATCGCAACCTTCTTGATGAGCTTCTGGTGGTCCTCAACAAACCGAATATGTGACGCCAGGGCGTGGAAGTTTTTCCAATGTGGCGCCTCAGGCGCATGAATTACGACATTCGGAACCTTGCCGTAGGTGCTGATGTAAACATCCACCCTCGAATTCAAAGTGGCGATATCGTCCGCGGTAATTTCCGATTCAGGTGTCACAACAATTATGTTGTCCGCCTCTCTGCTTTCAATTTTCATGGCTCGCTTTCTCCAATCGTCTCGGTCTCAAACCGCTATTTCCGAGAAACCAAAATGGTTGATAATCATCCATTTCGCATGCCATCCGACACGCAGCATCAATTCGTCAATCCGGGCACCCTCTCTAAGCCATCCGCACAAAGATCAAACTTCATCAAGGTCCTCGGCGTAGCGCCAGAAGCCGACAGTTGCGTCATAGCCAGGAAACTTCCGCAGAGGCGATTTCCCCATATCAACCAAGACATTGCTAACCTTACAACGTGCCAGTCGTTTCACAATCACATAAAGCCCTGCGGTGAAGCCGTCGCCGCGATTCATCACCAGCCACGCCAGATTAGGCACGCGCTCAAGCACCCGCCTCCTCGGCCGCAACCAGCTTGGATAGAGGATCGCTGCCGGCTTGCTCCCGCCGTTGCCGCGATCTGATTGGAAAGATACGCGCGGAAAGCCGAGACGGAGTCACGCCCCGCTTGCAGCTGTTCATCCGTGATCTTGGAGTAGAAAATGAGGGCAACGATCGAGAGGTCGTCGCACCATGGCTTCACGCGATCACGATCCGCCGGCGTAATACCGGGAACCTCGAAAATTACCAGCACTGCAAGCGGCCGATGATGGTTTTCCGCAAAGGGCCAACAGTCGATATTCGCTCCCGAACGCGGAGCAAGTTAGACGACACGGTCCAGTCAGCAGTTGGCCGGTTTTAAAGCGTCCAAGGCGCTCGTGAGGTTAGAGTCTTTAACCAGACTTCGCGCCTTCCGTGCATTCCGGCAGTTGGAGGCCTTGTCGTTATTTGCTGAAGCCCGTAACGCATAGAACAGGCCGATTGTTGCATTTTCCTTTTGCGCGTTTTTGATGAGGCGAGAGCACGCTGCCACAACTTTTGTGTTGTCCACTTTGCCCTGACCCGTCGTGCAGGTGGCATAATCTGCTTCAAGGCCTTGATAGCTTGCTACCGGTGCCGCAGTTACAAAACTGGCAATAACCACTGCCACTATCAACTTCGTCCGCATTGGTGACCTCTTGCAGCTTGATGACGAGGCAGAACGCTATCTGGCATCAGATTTACTTGTCCAGTGTTTGTAGCTTAAGAAGCGCGCACGGCTAAGTGCTTTTGCATCGCCCGCAACCGCAGCATCGCCACCATTCCGAATGCCGGGCCGAGAGCCAACCCTGCAAACACCAAGGGCCAGCCGAACGCCGCCGCGAGCACCGGCGTCACCTGTACCGTCGCAATCGTAAGCGCGAACCCCAACGCCGTTTGCAGCGTCAACAGGCTACCCGCCTGCCCCGGCGGTGATGCGTCCGCGACCAGGGCGGAAAATTGAGCGGAATCTGGGACGATCGCAATGCCCCACACGACAACGATCACGAAAGTCAGCCACGCCGGACCGCCAAATGTTATCGCTGCGGCCAAAGCTGATGTGCCACTCACGAGCATAGCGATAATCGTCACATTGGCCTTGCCAATACGGTCGGCAGCAAACCCCGCCACAACACATGCCAACCCGCCTGCCCCGATAGCCACAAAAGCCGTTAGTTTTGACAGTGTCTCCGCGTCGGCCGGCGACAGCGTGAAGCGGTACGAGACCGCGGTAGCAACCGCAATCCAGGCCCACATCGCATAAAGCTCCCACATATGTCCGAGATAACCGGCGTAGGCCAAGCGTACTTTCCGATTCGTCCACGCCGTCCCCATGGCTCGCCAATCGAACGTGGCGGCGGTCACATGATATGGGCCGATAGCTACGGCCAGGCACAAAAGGCCGGCGGATGCTGCAGCAACTGATGCAATGGCCACGGTCAGGCGCCAGTCCGCCCCGCCCACCAGCGAGATCAGATGCGGCGAAGCCGAGCCAAGAGTTAGGGCACCGACAAGCGCACCAACGAGCAGCCCCCGGTCTTGTTGGCCCCAGCCTACGGCGATCTTCATGCCGACAGGATAGACACCGGCCAGCAGGGCACCGGTGGCAAACCGTGCCGCGATCGCAAACGCACCTCCCGGCTCCAATATCAACAGCGACGCATTAGCCAAAGCCGCACCAATCGCTGATGCAGCGAACACCATCCGCGGATCATACCGGTCCGCCAATCCCAAAGCGGCTGACACAAGCGCACCCACGACAAATCCCGCCTGAACGCTACTGGAAAGAGCAGCTTGCTGAAAACTCGATAGTGGCGCCTCACGCAACATGTCCGGCAGGATTGCCGTAGACACAAACCAAAGGCTCATTGCCGCGACCTCCGCAACCAGAAGAAGCGAGATCGACCGAAGCTTCCCTTCAAACAAAGTAAACAACCTCCTCGCGGCGCCAGACGAGATAGGCTTATCGGCAATGCAAGCAGCGTTGTCGATCGGTTAGGCATGCGCTGAGGGCCACTCAGGCCCTACAATTTATCATTTGATCCGAAATCTCGCGTGCTTGCGCGTCTCAACCTAAACCGCTCGCCACTGATGGCGCGGACACACCGCAAGGCGACAGCGAGCTCGAACACTCGTGGACCGAATACACAATTCGACCCGATGCCCGCGCGTCCCGTTCACTTAAACGACGGACAATCGCGGGGCCATGTTCGAAGAACGTGATCGCCAGGCCCGTCACCATAGTGGCTGATCTTGTCGCAACAGCATCTGCTACCCGATCAGCCCGCCTAGCCCCCTTGCGCCGCACGTCGTCGGAGTAGAAGTTTGGCGCACCCCTCGGCACTCATCAGAGCAGACCTCAGCTCCATGCAGGATAACGTCGAATGTGTCGCACGCTTTTGCATTGAAGGAAATTGGCGCCACCCCAGTTAGATAGCGTGGGCTGAATACACGGACCAACGCTGTCAAGGACGAGCCAAGGTCGTGAAAGACCCTATCTGCAATAGCGCCTTGCGGTCGTCCATCTCTGAACCATTCATTGCCGTGCAATTCACGGCTTCGGTATTGGCCGGCTTCCTGGCAACAAAGGAAACCATTGATGTTCTCACACCTGCTGCTCGCAACTGACGGTTCCGAACTTTCAAACGTCGGGGTCACGAAGGGAATCGAACTTGCCAATTCCCTTTCGGCCCGAGTGACCGTGGTCACGGTAACAGAACCGCTTCCGATCATTGGTAGTTTTGAGACGACAATGTCTTTCCCAGAAGAAGACTACGAGAAGGGCGCAGCGGAACTAGCTGCCAAACTGCTGTCCAATGTCGCGCAGCGGGCAGCCGCTGCCGATGTTGCCTGCGACACCGTCCACGTTAAGCAGAGCTCCCCGGCAGAGGGCATACTGGAAACGGCGAAAGCACGAGGCTGTGACCTCATCGTAATGTCAACGCACAGTCGCAAGGGTCTTTCGCAAATGCTCCTGGGGAGCGAGGCAAACAAGGTCGTGACACGCAGCCCGATCCCTGTGCTGGTCATTCCGCCAGCAGGCCGCTAATGCGCGGCGGCGGCTTCACCTGTCAAAAGTCGTCTAAGTAAATCCGTGCTTCAGCAAGCTCTCTAACCATAACACCGTGGCCCAACCGGACCTCATGGCCGCTCCGGCAAACCGCCCAGCTACGCTGCTTTTACAGCCAGAACATTGACAGGCTCGTCTGCAAGCAGGTCTTCGGCAACGCTACCAACCACGGCATTTGCCGCCCACGTTCTCCCGTGCGTTCCCAACGCAAGAAAGTCCGGTTTGATGGTGGCAAGCTGCTCGCGAATTACGCAGCGGACTTCGCCTTCCTGCATGACTTTCTCCAAGCGGGGCTCGGCCGCTCCTAGCTCTGCCTGAGCAGCTGCGATCATTTGGTCGAAGGCAGCCATGACCTTTTCGCGTTGCTCACGAATGAGGTGGTTCTGCGTATCGCTACCCAAGAACGCAATGAATGGCCAGTGTGCGGCGTGGACCAGATGCAACTTACCTAGCGGGACCAAACGGGCGGCTGCGATCGCGGCGGCTTGGGCATGAACTGACAAGTCCGCGGCGACGACCGCACGCCGATAAGCGCTGGTCACGGCATCCTTCACAACGAGTACCGGCAACAAGCCGAAACGCACGACGCGCTCGGCAGTGGTCCCCTGGAACAACTCCGGTACATTGTGCCGGTGAATACCAAGGACCAGGAGATCAGCACCATCTTTTTGGGCATGGCGAAGAATATCAGCGTAGTCCTTGCCGCGAACGACTTCCTTGGAGATTTGCGTTTTCTTGGCCATAGGCAACGACTGAATCTGCTTCTGGAGAGCAGCTCTCGCAGCTTTCTCGTGCTGCAGAGCGATGCTCTCCGGTAAAGAGTCATCGACGACATGGAAGACCGTCAGCTAGCTCCAAACTCCCGCGCCTGCACGAGCGCGCGTTTGAGCGCTCGATCGGACCGGGCGGACAAGTCTGTTGCCATCAGAGTTTTCTTCATTCCACTCCTCTAGAACGCGCCCACAACATGAGACCGGCGCAATCTTGTTGAAGCTCAACGGCAAAGACCAGCAGGGCCTAGCGCGAATTGTTCGGGCGTCCCTTCTTTCTGGAATTTCTCTTGTCCGCCGCTTGCTCCGATGCGCCTCGCCGCGTCGTTTGCGGTTGTTTGCGGTTGGATGACCGCAACTCTGTTTCAGACTTGTGTTGCTCGCCGCGGGCCTCCCGCGGGTCACCAGTTCGTCGCACACCAACAAAGTGCTCAAGATCCTTAAACGCCACGCGCCATTCTCTATGGAACTGGATGGCGGGCAGCTCGCCGGCTCTGATCCAGGCTCTGACCGTCGCTTCCTTGATCTTCAAAAGTTCCGCGACCTCATGGGTCGTCAGTAGCGGCTTGCTCAGCATGCCACCTCCGTTGGAGATGCTAGATCTCAAGATAGGTACATGTATGTTCGTGTGCGTTGATGGATGTCAATGTCTGATGGTGTCCTACGTGGATAGTTCGTCGCGGGGCTTCCAGTTGTACGGCAAAGGCCCCCAGGATATCCGGCGGGGCAAAGTGCAAGATCATGCTCAAGACAGAAATCACTGCGACCGGCGACGGCATCCTCGATCACGCTGTGCATCGAGCCAAGCAACACCCGCAAACCGATCCGACGGTGATTGACCCGAGCTTGTCATCTCCGGAAAGCACGGCCGGAGTCGTCGGTAACATGAGGCTATAGTGAACGTGACGGAACGTATGACGATGACCCTGCCCTACGATCTCTTTGTTATACCGATGCAGAACTGAACTGCTTCAAGCATCGAAGTTTTTTTCTGAACAACGCCGCAACCCGCCTCTTCGGAGTGTTCATGAGCCGGTCGCCTACGAGAATCGAGAACGACAGCCGTCGACGGTCAACCGCACCGGGTCTCGTCACTTTGCTTGGCCTCTACGTAGCGGTCTCGCTGGCCCCGCTTGTTCTGGCGTGGGCACTTTCTTATCCGCCGAGAACGTTTTGGGATGAGTTGTCATCCGCACTCGCCATGATGGCCTTTGCCGGACTCCTTGTTGAGTTCGTCCTATCGGGGCGGTTCCCTCTCGTTTCTGGACGGGTTGGGATCGACGCGACGATGCGTTTCCACCAACTCATGGCACGTTCGCTGACGCTCTTTATTCTCGTCCATCCCTTCCTTTATTCGACTGGGATACAGAACTACCCCATGCCGGATGACGCGACACGGCATTCGACGCTTGGGCTCACCTCTGACACCTTGGCGACAGGCTTTGTTAGCTGGATCGCGCTCATAGTACTCGTGGTTTTCGCGATCTTCCGGAACCAGTCCGGCTGGACCTACGAGGCGTGGCGACTGTCGCACGGAATCGCTGCCGTTATTTTCGCACTGTTCGCAACTCACCACACCATCTACGCGGGCCGCTATAGCGGCAATAGTATTCTCGCGGCTTACTGGCTAGCACTCCTGTTTGTTGCGCTATCGACCATGGCTTGGGTGTATCTAATAACGCCGATGCGCCAGCTCCGTCACCCATACAAGGTCCTCTCCGTCCGCCCTGTCGCATTGAAAACCTGGGAACTTGCGATCGAACCGGAACGGGGCAAGGCAATTCAATTCGAGCCCGGTCAATTCGTTTGGCTGACGCTCGATCGAAGTCCGTTCGAGATCACGGAGCATCCGTTTTCCATATCATCAAGCAAAGCCAAGCGCCCGCGAATAGAATTCCTGATCAAGGAGGCAGGCGACGCGACGAACCGGATTGGGCAGGTGCCCGTCGGCGCCAAGGCCTACCTCGATGGCCCGCATGGCGCTTTGACTCTCGAGGGTCGACAGGGATCAAGTATCGTTTTGATCGCCGGCGGCGTCGGTATCGCACCGCTCATGAGCATTCTGCGCCAAGTCGCTGCAGACTCCGGTGACCGCCCGGTGCAGCTGATCTACGGCAACCGCCTCGAAGAACAGATTGCCTACTTGGATGAGTTGAAGTCCCTGCAGGGTCAGATGCAATTTGATATCGAGTTGGTTCTTTCGGAACCTCCCGACGGGTGGCGGGGTCGCACCGGACGCCTTGATCGTCCCACACTCGATAACTGCATTCCCGGAGATCAACGGGAGTGCAAACTCTACTTCGTCTGCGGCCCTGCCGCCCTCATAGATGTTGTCGAGCAAGCACTGGTCTCGCTTGGCATTCCGCGGCGGCAGATCGTGTCCGAGAAATTCAGCTACGACTAGGATCGCCTCAATGCACCATCGCGATATGCTCTACATTTTCTACGGCGTCACCGCGGTTCTCGTGTTGGCCGCCGTCGCGTTTGCGCTGCGGTAGTCAAGACTGCTCCACATACGACGAAATTCAGCGACATAAAGCCGAAATGATTTTGATCATGAAGGACCCCGGATGGCGGCCCCATACGCACCAGGAACCGCGTCTAATGGCGGGTACCGATTTCGATGCGCGCGTTGCGGCATGGGTTGCCGTAGCTGGCGGTGAAACGGAAAGCCAATGCGCAGCTCGAAAACCCATTCATGGCGTCTGCGCTGTCTGGCGTAATATCTACAGCATATCTTGAATTTGCAGCTCCTCCCCGACACACTACTCAGGGCATTGCGCAGGGTCTATTGGTTGAGGTCGTCAACGACGGCCGATGCACTGCCATGGCGGGCCATTGATACGAGGGGCGAGTTGATGTCAAACGACCATCTTCCTGAGCAAAGCTTGACGAGGGGCCGGATTTACAAGGGCCTTGCCATTGGCCTCGGGATTCTGATCGGCTTACCGCTCCTCGTCCTGATCTCCGATGCGAAAGGACTGGACCGGGCACTCTTGGGTCTGCTCGCCTTTTTCATTGGAGCTGCACTTGTTTGGCTTCATCAGCACGGCGAGCGGCACTCTGCGCCAACCGCCGATGAGGTGCTCGCCATAGACCCGCGCGCGCCTATCCTCTACCTACGCGCCTTTGAAGACGATGAAGAGGCGCGCGGACTGGAGTACAGTCTTGCTGACGTTATGGAGGATGTGGGCCCCTTCGTGGCAGTAGGGCGGCCAGGGGACAAGCTCCCTCCGCTCGGTGCAAGTCGATCCTATCAGCGCGACTCGGACTGGCAGCGTTATGTGGTGGACTTGCTAGACCGCGCGGCACTGGTGGTGATGTTGGCAGGTCGTACCCAGGGCCTGGGCTGGGAACTCAGGCAGTGTGCCCAGCGGATCGGTCCCAAAAAGCTCGTGGTGCTCGCACCCAACCGGCGGGCGAGCTATGAAGCGTTTCAGGCTACAGCCCGAGAGGCCGGACTCCCGCTGACCTTGCCACCATTTCCCAGCCGCAAGACGGCGCGCTATGAGGCCGATCACATCTCGGGTCTTGTGTTCTTCGACCACAATTGGCAGGGCAGGTTCTCAGGCTTCCAAAGAGCTTTCTGGAAGGGCACCAGCCACGAAATCTCGACCAGCAGCACTCGCGCGAAGGAGCGTATCCGGCTTGCCATGAAGCCAGTTGCAGAGGCGACCGGCCTACCGATCCGGATGCCAAGGACGAATTACCTGCTGATCGGTCTACTGGGGTATCTTGCGCTCGCTTTCGTCTTCCTCGGCATTATGATTTGGCTAGTTATGACCGGTGCGCTCAATTAGAGGGCCGGAGGGCTTGATCCAAATCCACGCGTTCAAAAGTCAATGAATAACACGCGGTTTCGCAAATCAAATCACGCCAAGGCTGGCAGCTTTCAATTCCAGCGCGTAGGTCCACTTAAGGCCCAGCGCCTCGCCGCCAATGACCGAGCGTCGACTCAACACGGCCGGCCGCCGCGCATGGCAGCCGCACTGAGCTGCCCAACTTTCTCCCAAGTGGTTTCGACAACGCTGTTCCGGTTCAGTGGGGCTGTCTGTTTTGCCATAAAGGTTGCGTTGCCCTGCCGAGCAGCAACTTCCGGTTTAGGAGCTGAAGTGCCCGCGACTCACATTGGCCAGGACTGTTTGGAGGTCACCCACGGCGGCCATTCGCGGCATACCGCACCGACTTGGACTTGCGGGACATTGCCAACATTTGAAGTCTTCGTGGCGCTCGACGAAAAGGACCTGTCAGTCAATTGCTCGTCTGGCGACATAATAACCGTAGCTGACAAACGCCGAATAGCGTTCGTACAGCGCGATCTCCTTTCCCTCCGCCTCCACGACAGCTCGTGCAGCTTTGCTGTTGCCGTGCCTTGACAGGAAGTCGTCGAAGCGCCGTTGCATCGGTCGATAGTAGTTTTCCAACCAGCTTCGTTCGCAAAGAGCGAAGTAACCGACTGGTGAGTAACCGTATTCTTCTAGAAGTTTGATTTTGGCCGAGGCACAATCGACCTCAGGATATTCCTCCCTCCAATGCTGCTCGAGCTCCATTGGCCTTTCGCGCGTCAGCCATGTCAGCTCTGATACGGCTAGAATGCCACCGGGCTTCAGAAATCGGCGCACGGCCTGGATGCCGTTCGCGAAGCCTATGTTGTAAATAGCGCCTTCCGACCAGACGGCGTCGAAGGCTTCTTTCTCGAAAGGAAGCGCTTCCATTGAAGCGGCAAGGGTCGTGACCCTATCAGCAAGTCCTTCCCGTTCCGCCCTGCGCTGAAGCTCGAGCAGGAATTCCGGCACCAAGTCAACGGCGGTGACAGTTGCATCGAGTTCTCGCGCAAGAACAAGCGTAGATGCACCGGTCCCGCAGCCGATGTCGGCAATTCTCAGGCCTTTCGCTCCGCTCAGTCCGGACAGCGCCACGGCGAGGCGCGTATCCGACGCGTTGCCCGGGCCCTGGCGTTCGCCGTCGCGATGGAGGTCGATGAGTAGTTCAAGATCATTCATGCGCTGGCTCCATTCCACATGGCGCTGGGTCTTAGAAGTTATGATTTGTGAGACGTGTGCAGCGAGCCGACCTCTGGACCTATTGAGGTCCTCAGCAAGCCACGAGACAGATGGTCCTCAATGACCAACTAGCGCCTCTACGTAAGGGATTGCGAAGGCCCACTGACGGGAAGTTCATTGGCTCGACCATCGATTGAGACGCTCGGAAGTTGCTGTCGGAATCACCCAGCTTGCAGTTACCAATCTCCGCGCCACCAACCGGCGCAGAAGTCCACTTTGCACCCAACTGCGAACGTGAGCGCGGGTACTATCGCGAACCCGGTCAATGTCGGCTATGTCCACATAGGGGACATTGTCCCTGCCCCTTAAAATTGGGCCTTTATGATGCTGCCAATTAGAAGAGCATGAGATGGCCCGGAGGCGTTATTCGCACGAAGGCTACCTTTAGCTGTTATGCGGAATTGACGTGCACTTGGCGTTTGGCTCAGATGAACTTATTCGTTGGGCGTTGTCAAAATCGGCGAGGCAATGGTGGAGCAAGAGCCATCCGTTCCATCTATGTAGCGGTGTTTCGTTGATGCCAGCGGCTTAAAATAGCCGTTCGCCCGAGTTGAGCTTCGAGCTTCTCGTCGTACGACGATCTCGTCGCCGGTTGCCGGAGTACACATCCTCTATGAGAGCTTCGCGGGAAAGTCCTCGTTGGTCCAACTCCGCATCCGTTAGACGACTGAGGCGCTCGTGTTCGTTAGCAACACTTACCGCTAGAACGCAGGCTTCAAAGAAATCTCTAGCGCCTATCACGAACCCCTCGACGGCCCTCATCCCGCGATGAGCCCAGCCCAAACTGGGTATCCGCAAGAGTGGGTTCATGATCCAAATCACGCTGAAGTCCCCAAATATCTCGGTGATTGTAGGCGCCCCAGCACGAGCTTCGTCGGTATCCAGCGGTGCGTTATCGCGATGACAAGCGTCGGCGGAACCGCGGCAACGTGACTGCCAGTCGGTACGATCCGACGCCTTCTCGCGGATCAGGTCTAGTCGCTTCGGGTGGGTTACACTATAGAAATAGGCTTCAAGAGAGGAAACACGCAGACCCAAGGACAGATAACAAATGACACGAATTGTTTTCCTGGACCGAAGCACAATCGGTCCCTCAGTGAACCTTCGGAAGCCTAGCTTCGAGCATGAGTGGGTCGAGCACGATCGCACGGCGCCAGAACAAGTTGTCGAGAGGCTCAAGGAAGCTGATATCGCGATCTGCAACAAGGTTCCTATCCGCCGACCGCAAATCGAGCAACTCGATCGACTCAAGATGATCGCGATCCCGGCAACGGGCCATGATGCATTTGATCTCGATGCCTGCAAAGAGCGTGGAATAACGGTTTCAAACGTGCGCGGTTACGCGGTCAACACGGTTCCAGAACATACCTTCGCACTCATATTTGCCCTTCGCCGAGGGGTCGTCGGTTTCCGTCAGGATGTGATCGATGGCAAGTGGCAGGAAGCCCAGCAGTTCTGTTTCTTTACGCACCCAATCAATGATCTCGCAGGCTCGACGCTCGGCATCATAGGTGAAGGATCTCTTGGGCAAGGTGTTGCCAACATTGGTCGTGCATTGGGAATGCGCGTCCTGTTTGCTGCTCACAAAGGTGTCGAGGGTCTTGGACCGCTCTACACGCCTTTTGATGTGGTGCTTGAAGCTTCGGATATTATTACTCTTCACTGTCCTCTAATGCCGGCGACGCGCAATGTGATCGCAATGCCGGAATTCAAGAAAATGAAACGAAAGCCGTTGCTGATAAATTGCTCCCGCGGCGGCCTCGTCAGCGAAACGGATCTCGTCGCTGCGCTTGATCAAGGCTTGATTGCTGGAGCTGGGTTCGATTGCCTTACGACCGAACCGCCTGCTGCGGATAACCCCCTGCTAACAATTCTTGGGCGACCAAATGTTATCGTGACGCCGCACGTTGCTTGGGCCAGCAACGAGGCAATGCAGACGCTATGGGATCAAACAATCGACCACGTAGATAACTTCAAAAATGGTTCCCCGACGAATACGCTAACTTAGACACGACGTCGGTGCTGCCTTGATCGGGTGGCACTGGCAGCTCAGGTATTGATACAAGAACTGCATCAGTGGCATGCCGGAATCAGCGTGCTGAGACAATTGTTTTTACGTTGGTGAATTCGCGCGCACCCAGTGCGCCGAGTTCGCGACCGTAACCGGACAGCTTTATTCCACCAAAGGGCAGCCGCGGATCCGACGCAACCATTGCATTGAAGAACGTCAGCCCCGCCTCGATTTCGTTCATGCATCGCTGCTGCTCTAAACGTTCTTGGGTCCACACACTGCTGCCAAGACCAAAGGGGGTATCATTGGCAAGTTCGATTGCGTGATCAAAGTCTTCAGCGCGCAAAAGCACGGCAACGGGACCAAACAGCTCTTCGCGGTAAGCTGGCACATCTGACGGCACGTCTGCGAGCACAGTCGGCGTATAAAAATTCCCGTTGCGGCTGTTCGGGGCGCCTCCGGTTAGCGCGCGTGCGCCGCCTGCGATTGACTCGTTTACCTGTCGCTCAACGGTTTGCGCGCCATCTTCCGTAGCGAGAGGACCAATCTGCGTGGCGTCTTCCATCGGATCACCCATCACAAGAGTTTCCATCGCCCCTGTGAATTTGTCCGCGAAGGCATCGTAAACGTCACGATGCACGATGAACCGCTTGGCGCAGACACAGCTTTGGCCGTTGTTCACAACGCGCGCTTGCACACCTGTTGCAACCGCTTTGTCAATATCTGCGCTCGGTAGCACAATGAAGGGATCGTTGCCGCCGAGTTCCAAGACACACTTCTTCAAGGCCGCGCCGGCAGCTGCACCGACACTCGCTCCGGCGCCTTCGCTTCCAGTAAGTGTCACAGCGGCGATTCGCGGGTCGCGTATAACGTCTGCAACCTTCGCTGAGCCGATCAGAAGCGTCGTGAAAACACCTCTCGGCAAACCAGATCGCACCATAATATCTTCAATAACAAGCGCGCATTGAGGTACGTTTGATGCGTGTTTAAGAACCATTCCATTGCCAGCCATCACAGCTGGCGCGAGGCAGCGAAAAACCTGCCAGAATGGGAAATTCCATGGCATCACGGCGAGTAAAATGCCTAGTGGCAGATACCGAAGCTTGCTGTCGGATTCTGTCTCGATTGGTTCGTCAGCAAGAATGCGCGAGCCATTGTCGGCAAAATACAAACAAGTCGAAGCACACTTTTCAACTTCAGCGACACCTTGTTTGAATGGCTTGCCCATTTCCTGGGTCATTAGCCGGGCCCACGCGTTCCGTTCCGATACGAGGATTTCGGCTGTTTTGCGTAGCACAGCGGCGCGGTCTTCGAACGTGGATCCGCGCCAATCTTTGAATGCCGTGCGGGCGCGTTCGAGCTTCTGCTCCACTTCTCTTAGCGACAACTCTTCGAAGGCCGCCAACACAGTGCCGTCAGTGGGATTGATGCTCTTGAAGGTCATTTCTTTTTTTCGCTCTCAAACGCGGGCTGGCCGATCAAGCAGCGTCGATTGCAGCCAACACGACCACGCCAATTGGCACATCTAAATGATCGGTGATTGTTGCTCGATAATTTATGTAGTGCCCCGTCTGACGGTGATATTCGAGCGCCGATGCATCTGTATATTTTTCAATTAGGTGGAACGAGCGCCTGCCGTCAGCCCCATTTTTGCGCTCGTACAAATCGTAAATTTCGTTGCCGGGCTCCTGACGGGTTGGGCGGACCATTCCCTGCAATATCTTTTGAACCGCCTCTTCTTGTCCCGCCTTGGGTTCGAAGGATGCAAAAACAAGTACCGGCTCGTCTGCCATTCTCTTCTCCTCAGCAGGTGCATTGACGGAACATCTTAGATGTCCTAACCTATCATGACAACCATGACAAGTATGATCACCGGCACAAACTTGAGGTTAGTGAGCTATGCCAGCAATCAACCCAATTCCTGACGCGATGAGCATCGTAATCGTTCAATTCTCACCTGATGCGGCAGCTGATGCGGACGGCGTGAAGCGCAACATTGAAACGATCTGTCAGTACGCCGACCGAGCCGTTTCCGGATTCCCTGGCGTGGATCTAATCGTCTTCCCCGAGTACTCCACCCACGGTTTCGCCTTCGACCCTTACGGGACGCATCTGAAGCTCGCGTCGACAATTCCCGGTCCTGAGACCGAGATTTTTGGCAAGAAGGCGCGTGCGCTTGGAGTTTGGATGTGCGTATCGATCGTCGAGAAGGCCGACGACCCAAAGAACAACCCGCACAACGCCATGGTCATCATCAACCCGGATGGCGAAGTCGCGATGAAGTATCGCAAGATGATGCCGTGGTGCCCCAAAGAACCTTGGACTCCAGGCGAGTCCATGAATGTCTGTGATGGTCCAAAGGGTTCAAAACTCGCGATCACTCTTTGTTCCGATTTCGATTACCCTGAGGTTTCGCGTGAAGCCGCATGGAAGGGTGCAAACGTCATCCTGCGGCCGTCCAAATACATGTATCCGTGGGATCATATCTGGGACATCACAAACCAGGTTCGCGCCTACGAGAACCAAGCCTATGTCGTAGCCGTCAATCACACAGGACAGGATCATTCTTATTCGTATTTCGGTCGCTCAATGGTTTGCGACTTCGACGGAAACATCGTTTGCAAGATGGGCGATACAGAAGGCCTGACCAAAGTCGATATCTATCCGCAGCTTGCGGAAGCCGCGCGCGATATGCGCTCGTCGAACAACTATCTCTATCAGCTCAAGCATCGCGGATACACCGGCGTGCCTCCACATGGCGTGACCGAAAATCCGTTCACGGTTTACAGCGAATGGGACAAGATTCCGGATCGCTGGAATACTGGGCCTTCAGCTGAGGCGGAAGCGGTATCTGAAAGAGGCCGCGCGAGCCTTGCAAAGGCCACCAACAACCGCGAAGCGGCCGAGTGATCGAGCACAGCTGGGTGGAACGGCCGCGCTCGCTCCACCCCATCTTATTTCGCGGCACCCGACACAGAATAGGGGTCGCAATTCTAGCGTTGGGAGGAATAGCGTTATGAGAGTTATTGGCCTGCCTCTGCTGATTGGAGCCCTCGCCATTACGGGGCCCTTGACTGTAGCAGCCGACGACTATCCAACGAAGCCCGTCACAATGACGATCACTTTCAAGCCTGGCGGAGCAGCCGATATCGCAGGACGTCTTTCCGCCGCGGCGGCTGCAAAGGAGCTTGGCCAACCCATTTCAGTCATCAACAAACTCGGTGGCGGAGGCTCGATCGGCTTCGACTACGTCGGCAAGCAGAAGCCAGATGGCTACAATATTGGTTGGCTATCAGCCTCAATTCTGACAACGACACTTTTGGGGAAGTTGCCTTACGACTACACGCATTTTGATTACGTGTGCGCAGTGACCTTTGATGCAACGACAATTGCGGTCAAAGCGGATTCGCCCTGGAAAACGTTGCCTGAATTCATAGCGGCAGCGAAGAAATCTCCAAAGAGAATCAAGCTGGGCCACGCTGGCACAGGCAGCTTCACCTATATGGTTGGCTCTACGCTGATGAAGCGAGAGGGTGCAGACGTTGTCTACGTTCCCGTTGGCAAACGTCGGCTGCCGTCTCTGCTCAGCGGAGAAGTCGATGCGATTTCAGTGCATCCTCCAGAACTGGTTGCCAGCGTCCGCTCCGGTGACGTCCGTCTGCTCGCTCTTTCGTCGCCAAAGCGCATCGACGCATTCCCAGACGTGCCGACATTTGCAGAGCTGGGAATCAGGATCGACTTTCATCAATTCCGAGGGGTCTTTGTCCCCAAAGGCACGTCGCAGGGGATCAAGGCAAAACTCGCCGCCGCCTTTAAGGAGGCTCAGAACGACCCCAAGCTCATCGAAGCAGCAAAGAAACGTGGCTTCGGAATCAACTACATCGGCATCGATGAATTTCCCAAGTATGTCGCCGAACAAAACGCACTGATTAAGAGCGTGATTGAATCACAAAAGAAAGTCACCTCGAACTGAGGCGTTGCTGCGCGGGCGGGACGATGCCAGCGCCCCACCCGCAGGCCCTCGGACCCGTATAAGGCCGGCAAACATGGCAGCTCGGATCATCTTCCCCGCGGTTATTGCGCTTCTTGCCGTTATGTATGGCTGGATCGCGCAGGGCTTCCCATCAATGTCTCTTGACGAGGGTTTTGGGCCTGGACTCTTCCCCGCATTCATTGCAGCAACTGTCGGCGTACTGGCGCTCGCTGAAGTAGTCATTCAGTCAGTGAGCGCTTCCCGCTCCAACATTGACCCTACGCAGCGTGACATTCCGCTGGTGAGTATTTCACTGCGCGAGCTGGCTGCAACGTGCCTACTCGTAGCCCTCATCGTCGCAACCGTCTTTGCAATTCGCTATGTCGGCTTCATACCTGCAGCCAGCGGTCTTGTGTTCGCACTGTCGCTCGCGATGGGAATGCGGCCGATATGGGTGTCTGCGCTTTCATCGATCGCAGTCGCGCTCTCAGCACACTTCATCTTCTCCGGGCTATTCGGCCTCGTATTGGCTTTCTAGCGTAAGATACGGGAGAATTGGCTTGGACCCACTAATGAACGGTTTGATCGAAGGGCTTCAGCCATTCACGCTTTTGCTCACTGCCGTTGGCGTTGTGTTGGGGCTGGTTATTGCTGCTATCCCCGGACTGACCGTTTCGCTCGCGGTTGTCCTTTTGCTGCCATTTACATTTTATCTGCCTGCGAGCCCCGCGCTTGGGATGCTTATCGGCGTGTTCGTCGGTGGTATGGCTGGCGGGGCGATTTCGGCAATCCTTCTCAATATTCCAGGTAACCCCGCGTCAATCATCACAACACGCGACGGCTACCCAATGGCCAAGGAAGGGCGCGCAGACGTTGCGCTGGGTATCGCATTCCTTTCGAGCATTTTGGGAGGAGCTTTCAGCCTTCTTGTCCTTTGCCTTGTTGCACCGCAAATCGCCAAGTTCGCATTGCTGTTCGGAGCTGCCGAGCAAGCCATGCTCGTTCTGCTCGGCTTGACGTTGGTCGCAGGGTTCTCCGAAGGATCAATCATTCGCGGTCTCATTTCGGCAGGTCTTGGCCTTGCTATCGCAACGATCGGCCTCGATCCAATCACGGCGTCGATGCGGTACACATTTGACATTGTTGAGCTGCAGCAAGGCATTTCCTTCATTCCTGTGATGATCGGGATGTTCGCCCTGCCGGTCGCAATCCAGTCCCTGGTGCGAACAGGCGAAAACTCTTTGCCATCAGCGATCCCGGTCGCCAGCGCTCAGCTAGGCGTACGTACAGCCATCGCGTCCTTAAGGCAGCTATGGGGCTGTATCTTACGGTCATCGGCAATCGGCACAACCATCGGCGCAATACCCGGCACGGGAAGCGCGATCGCCGCCATCCTTAGCTATCAATACGCTGAACGGCTATCCAAGAACCGTACTGTCGAGTTTGGAAAAGGTAATCCTGAAGGAATTGCAGCACCTGAAGCAGCCAACAGCGCACTGACCGGCGGCGCGCTTATTCCAATGCTAATTCTCGGCATACCGGGGGATCCAGTTACAGCAGTCATGCTTGGTGCGCTTCTGATCCAGGGGTTGACCCCAGGTTTCACTTTATTCCGCGATAGTACTGAAATTGTCTACGGGCTGTTTGCTTCATTCGGGATTTCTTTAGCCCTACTCACCATCATCAGCTTGCTCGGCATTCCATTGTTCGTAAAGGTCATCCGAATTCCTGCACGCGTTCTGATGCCGACAATTGTACTGTTATGCATCATAGGTTCCTATGCGCTCCAGAACAGCGTGCTTGATGTTTGGGTCATGCTTTCGGCGGGCGTGCTCGCCTACTACATGCAAAGGTGGAATTACCCGATTCTTCCACTTCTGCTGGCACTGATCCTCGGCAAAATTTTCGAGACGCAGTTCCGCATGTCGCTGATCATAGCGCTTGGCGATCCGCTCATCTTCGTGAAGAAGCCCATTAGTTTAGCATTTGTCGTTCTGCTCGTCTCCTTCCTTGTCTGGACGATGAGAAGGGAATTTCTGCATTCGCAGAATAGTGAAAGGTCAGCCGTACCGACGAGTTCACCAGCTTCCAACAATGCGCACGAGGTAAAAGGAAAATGACAGTCACAGCTCTCGCAGAAAACAAAGCCGACGTTGAGGTGCTCCATTACATCAATGGGGAATGGACACAAGGCGACAGCGGGTTGTCAACTCCGATACTCAATCCGTTCAACAATAGAGAAATCTGCAGTATTTCTCCTGCAGGCGGCGACCAAGTCGAACAAGCAGTGAAGGCCGCTCACGCTTCATTCAAAAGCAATGAATGGCAAGGCATGACGGGTCGTGAAAGAGGCTCGTTGTTGTTGCGGGTTGCCGAGCTCCTTAGGCGCGATCTTGAGACATTCGCTACTTTGGAATCTATGGACACCGGCATCCCGATCCGCGAGACACGGATGGAGGTCTCGACGTCCGCTCTTCACATGGAGTATTTCGCGGGGTTTGCCGGCAAAATTGAAGGCAGGTATCAGGACCTGGGAAGCCGCTACAATTTTACCAGGCGCGAACCGTTTGGCGTTGTTGGCCAAATTGTACCCTGGAACACACCGCTCAAACTCATGGCTCGCGGCTTTGCCGCGGCGGTGGCGTGCGGCAACACGATGGTCATCAAGCCTTCTATTGTCGCTCCACTCAGCATCTTGCGCTTTGCAAAGATCATCGATGAGGCAGGTTTCCCAAAGGGAACGGTCAACATTCTTACCGGGAGCGGCCGAACCGTTGGCAAGGACATTGTCGAGCACCCAAATGTCCGCAAGGTCATCTTTACCGGCGGCACGGAGGGAGGCCTTGAGGTTCTGCGCCAATGCCATCCAAACGTCACGCCTGCCGTGCTGGAGCTGGGCGGCAAAGGTCCAATCATTGTTTGCGAAGATATCGATTGGGACGAAGCTGTCGATGGCGTACTGACGCAGGCGTTCGCTCGTAAAGCAGAGGTATGTTTTGCGGGAACACGGCTGCTTATTCCGCAAAATATGCATGACAAGTTTGTGGCCGACCTCGCAGCAAAGGCCGCGCGGATCCCAATGGGTAATCCGCTAGACGGGAAGACACAACTTGGCCCCCTGATGACCGCGGATCGCTTAGCCTCCATCGCGAGTGATGTGAAGGCAGCAGAGGCAGCCGGCGCGACAATTTATTGCGGCGGCAGCAAGGTCTCGACCCCTGGCCTGGAAGAAGGCAACTTCTTCGCTCCCACGATCCTTACGAACGTGACCCCAGACATGGCTGTCTCACGCGAGGAGCTATTTGGTCCCGTGCTATGCGTTACGACTTACAAGGATTTGGAAAATGCTGTATCAATGGCCAACGACTCCGAATTCGGGCTTGCCTCGTATGTCTGGTCTAACGACATTCGCAAGAGCAGCAGAATTGCCAACCAACTTGAATCGGGGAACGTCTTCATCAACGCGTATGGTTACCAATCCGAAATTCCGTTCGGTGGCTACAAGATGAGTGGCATCGGCCGCGAACATGGAGCGGAGGCCATGCACGAATACACACAGGTCAAGAGCATAACAGTCGGAATGGAGAGGTTCCAATCCCGGTTCGACATCTAGTCTCAAGACCAGAAAACATGGATGACGAATTGGACCTCATTAGCCGTAAATCCGATGTCCCTCTTTACGTCCAGTTAATGGAAACACTTGAGGGTCGCATCCACTCCGGCGAACTGCGAAGCGGGGATATGCTGCCTAGCGAGGCGGCGCTGATTGAGGAATTCAAGGTCAGCCGCATCACCGTCCGCCAGGCATTGTCCAACATGGAGCAACGCGGACTCGTTTACCGGCGTCGTGGCCGGGGAACTTTCGTAAGCGCTCCTCAAGTCAGCCAAAAACTGAATCGCGAAGCGAGCACGATCATTGAAGCGCTTCGCGCGCGCGGCATTGAACCAGAGGTGCGCATACTCGGACTCGAGCAGATTGAAGCTCCTCTGAGTGTTTCAACCAGGCTTGGCCTCCAAGAGGATCCTGTCGTTACCAGGTTGCGCCGCTTGTACCTCCATGAAGACGCACCTCTGGCCCTTGTTGACCTCTTCTTGCCGCTTGCAATGAGCGGAGTTGCGGAAGTCTTGAGCCGGGAAGATCATCTCAAGGAAACGACCTATTCCGTATTTGAGAAAGAGATGAACATAGCAATTAAAGAAGCGAAGCACATCATTCACAGTACGCCCCTGGAATCAGATGTCGCCGAGGCTCTAAACGTGCCGCCCGACTCTACCTGCCTTTCCATGGACCGCATCACGTTTGCGGAGAATGGCAGCGTGTTGGAACTGATGACCTTCTATTACCCGACCGACAGCTTCCAGTTTGAAATCACGCTGCCGCGCAACGAGCAGCACATCTCGTACCGGATTTCCGAGAATTGGGGCAAGGACTGATCGGGCAGCGTAGATTCTGAGAGACCCGCACCATGGATCTTAAGATAGACGGCAAAGTTGCAATCGTAACCGGCGCAAGTGCTGGCGTAGGCGAAGCGATTGCCCGCGAATTCGCTGCTGCTGGCGTCAAGCTTGTTTTGACCGCGCGTGGTGCTGATCGGTTGAATGCGACTTCGCAAAAACTTCGCAACGAGACCGGCGCTGACGTGGTCGCTGTTCCGCTTGACGTGACTTGGCCCGAGGCTGGCGAACTACTCGTTGAAGAAGCCGGGAAGAGGTTTGGCGGCGTCGACATTGTGGTAAACAATGCCGGCCGTGCACATCCGGGGGGCCTCATGGAGAATGATGATCAAGCCTGGAAGACGATGGAAGACATCAAGTTGCACGCGATGATCCGTCTTAATCGCGCTGCAATTCCCATTATGCGCGAGAGAGGATGGGGCAGGATTGTCAATATGTCTTCGGTCGGCGGAATTTATCCAAATCCAAAGCTCTTGATCTCTCACGTTCTCAGCGCCGCTATCAACAATCTGACCCGGGGGCTCGCGCTCGAAGTTGCTCAGCACGGTATTCTTGTCAACGCTGTCGCGCTCGGTGCGATCCGCACGGAAAACTGGGAAGAAAATATGCTCCCAAAAGTGCGGCAGACACGGCCTGACTTGGCTGACCTAGCCGATGAAGATTTGATTGCACGTGTTGGTGCCGAGTACACACCTGTCGGTCGCTTCGGGACGTCGGAAGAAATCGCAGACATCACCGCGTTTCTTGCCTCGGCCCGAAACGGTTTCGTAACCGGATGTACCATTGAGGCTTCCGGCGGGGCGGAGCGCTTTTTTTGATGCGAAAGACACCTGACGGATGAAATTCTGCATTTACGGAGCTGGCGCGATCGGAGGTTATATAGCGGTCGAACTCATGCTCGCAGGACATGATGTTTGCGCCATTGCCCGCGGGGCACATCTCGTCGCGATAAGGAATAATGGCTTACGGCTTTTGATCGACGGTGAGGAGAGGTCGGCGAGATTTCCCGTCAGCGAAGACCCCGCCGATTTCGGACCGCAAGACTACGTAATTTGCGCGCTCAAGGCTCATCAGGCAGCTGGAAATGCCGAGAGGTTTGCCCCTCTGCTCGGGCCGCACACGGCCGTTGTCACTGCTATGAATGGTATACCCTGGTGGTATTTCTACAAACACGGCGGCCCCCTGGAAGGGCATCAGCTCAGCTCTGTCGATCCTAGTGGCCGCCAGTGGCGCTTCATTGGCCCTGAACGTGCGATTGGCTGCGTTGTTGATCCGGCCTGCGAAGTCATCGAACCAGGTGTGGTCGAGCACCGCGAATTCAGGAGGTTCACAATTGGCGAACCTGATCGCAGTAGTTCCAAACGCGTCGAGGAACTGTCTGCCATTTTCACCGACGCAGGGTTCGAAGCACCAGTTCGCGACGACGTCCGCTGGAATATCTGGTTGAAGCTTTGGGGCAATGTTTGCTTCAATCCCATCAGCGCACTTACACACGCCACGCTTGATCGCGTGACTTCAGAGCCATCGCTCAGGGCATTGTGCAAAACGATGATGTACGAGGCCAAAGCTGTTTCGAACGCCCTAGGCCTCGATATCCCCGAGAAGATGATTGATCGGCGCCTTGATGCTGCGGGTTCCGTCGTTGGGCATAAGATCTCCATGTTGCAGGACCTTGAGCGCGGCCGCAGTCTTGAGATCGACGCCCTTGTCACCGCTGTTCAAGAGTTGGGCCGCCTGGCGGGTGTCGCAACGCCCGCCATCGACATCGTTTTGGCAATGATCCAAGAACGCGGTCGTCAGGCTGACCTCTATCAGGCCTGAATGTAGAATTCGAGTTCCTCACGATGAGCCGGTGAAGTGCCAACCTTTGTCTTCTGCCTATCTACGTGGCAGCTAACCTCTCACGACACCTACCATGCAGCTTGAACATCACCTTTTGTACTCTTCTTGCGAATCTGGCCTTTCATTTCCGCTTATTGATTAAAGCTGACCTGGCAGTGATTAGACGGACGCAACTCGCCTCACTCTCGATGAAGCCAGGGAGGGTCGCGGCGAACATCGCTGCTGAACTCCTAGACTACCTGCGCCGCTGGAAATCAATCTTGACCAGATCGATTGTGAACTCCGACTTCTCTTGACCAACATGCTCCGCAACAATCCTGAACACTCCGTCGTTGGCCATTGCCTCACCACTAAAGAGGCCGCAACCGACGATGAGCTGGCCACTCGGGAAGCCCTTCCACGCGTGCGTACTACCTGTAAGGCTGCCGCCGGATTCTAACTCAGACACTGGCACCGTGATTGGGGGCAGGCCAAGCCGAGTAAGTCCGCAGAACAGAATTTGAGAGCCTGGTGCTGAACTCAACTTACAAATTACCGATCACCAGCAACCCGGGGATGCACATAACCCGGGTCCATGCCCTTCTTCTTCATCGCGATGCCGGCCAGGAATTGGAACATCGTTCGCCGGACAAGCCGCGCGGTTTGCTGGCCCTTGTTATCAAAGAATGGATTGTATTCGACGACGTCAAAGCCAACCATCGTCTTGGTCGCAGCGAGCTTTCGCAGGTGAGGCATCTACTCGCGCGGCTTCGAGCCGACTAGTGTCGATGATCCTGTACCCGGTGCATAGGACATATCGAACGTGTCGATATCAAAACAGACATAGACCAGATCGATATCCTTCAAATCCTCGTAGATCTTGTCGAAGGTAGCCTTAACGCCATCCCGTTCGATCTCGTGGATGTGGTAGACCTTGCCAACCTTCTTAAGCACGTCATCTTAGAAGTCTGTGCCAAAGGCGTAACTCGACATCCCGTACTGAATGACATGCCGGCCTTCGACCAGACCCTCTTGCACAGCAAGCGTCATGTAGCTGCCGGAGTGATAGAAGCCTCCCAGCTTGCCTGCACTGCGATCGAGGTGCGCATCGAAATGCAGGAAAGCAACGTTCTTTTTTCCGTAGACATCGACGATGCCGTGGAATGTCCCGTTCGGGATTGAATGATCTCTGCCAACAGCGTTGACCAAAGCGGGACGGGCGGTCCTCCAACGCCTGCAGCCCAAGCATGTTCCGCTTCACCTGCAAAAGCGGACATCATCGGTGTCTGGTTTGACCCTAGCCCGACTTTAGGGGCTGATAAATTAAAGCGGCACGTCCGCGGGTGCCGGATAGAAGATCATCGTAAGCTAGAAGCCTAAGTGCAGTAGGACGGCTATCTTGAAGGCGATCATAGTGATCACGGCGACGATCTTTTCGATGCTATCTGTTATGGCGGCGATCTGCACTTTACAGACGCTTTGGCAATAAACTCCGAGGGCACTTACTGTTGACTGAAAACTCAGAAAGCCAACAATAATTAGGTCACAACGGCGGGGAACTTCAGATGCCCCATAGCTAGTAAGTATCTGAAACCATTTATATTAAAATTGCTGGTGCGGACGGCGGGACTCGAACCCGCACGGGCGAACCCTCAGGATTTTAAGTCCTGTGTGTCTACCAATTCCACCACGTCCGCATTCAAGCAGGCAGTTATGCCGATTTCAGCCGCTGCGCGCAATTGCTTCGCGCGATCCGCCATCCCCGCCCCCATACAGGATCGCGGCTCTGAGCAGAAGATACAGCAACAGCGCATTCAGAATGTGCCACCAAAAGTGCGTCCCAATCCGACCAATATCAGTGATTGCCGTGTTGGGACACCATTGCCTATCAACGGTCCTGAGCGTCAGGGAAACAGCAAACACGGTGCTCCCGGCAAGAAAGTAGCCCCAAGCCGGGCGGCGTATGACGGCCATCAAGAGTGTCATCACAACAAGCGCCCCAAACGCCGGCAAATAACCCACTGAACCTCCAAGACACAGCCGCCCGCCGCAACGCATCTGAACCGCATACCAGAGCGCGGCGGCAAACAATGCCAGACCGGCAACCGTCAAGAACCAGTTAAGACCCGCCAGCCGTTTCAGCCCGTATCCGACATAGAGCAGCATGAAAATGCCGATGGGCGCGACGTCGGCGACCGCCGCCCAGCGCGTCGCCAGCGTATGAAACAGGAAACTCCCGGTTCCAATAACAAAGACGAGCACGATGAGTAGAAGTTCAAAGGCGCCACGCCTTCCCGTTGGCGCCATCAGCCACAACAGCAATGCGGCCAGGCTCGCCAGATGAAACGCGCCATTCGACCAGGCATTGAGCGGCTCGGCCCAAAAGCCGGCATCGGCCCCGCGCTCGCAGTAGGAAAAAATCTTGTCATGCCAGCCCCTGGCTGGAACCTGCCGGTCCAGCCACCGCGCCCACTGCTCCAATTGCTCCATTGCCCCGTGTCTCCCCAGGCCCACGCTGTCACCAGGTTCATAGCGCACCACATGCCAACAATGAATGGCAATAGATGGAGGTTATCAGACCGCTGACACGTTAAGCCGCATACCGTGCCGCGGCCGCAGGGTCACACGGTGGATAGGGTCGCACTCGGTTGCCGTAGCCATCGAAAACCGGACCTTCTGCAGCAAAATCGCGATCGCGGCCGTCATCTCCATCATCGCGAACGCCCAGCCGACACAGATGCGCGGCCCCGCCCCGAACGGCATGTAGGCCGTCCTGGAAACCAGCTTGCCAGCACTTCCATTATTGCCGCTCAAGAAGCGTTCAATCCGGAACTCACCAGGTGCCTCCCACGACGATTCATAACGATGGATGGCATAGACTGGAATAAACAACGTCGTCCCCGCCTTGAAATGATAGGACCCAAACCGCTCAGGCTTTAGCGCCTGGCGCGCCATCAACGGAGCCGGCGGGAAAAGGCGCATGGTTTCCTTGATGAACGCCTCCGTCCACTTCAACCGTTGAATATCCGCGGCATCCGGAGAGCTCCCGCCACAGACCTCTTCCACCTCACGAGCAAGCGTCTCCTGCAGCTTTGGCTGATTGGCCAGACAAAACAACGTCCAGGTCATCCCGTTCGCCGTGGTCTCGTGCCCCGCTGCAACCAAGGTCAAAAGCATGTCGACGAGATCCTCATCACTGAGGTTTCGCCCGGTGTCCGCGTCCTGCGCCCGCATCAGGTCGCCGCAAATATCTTCAGCAACAATATTGGACCCCCGCCGCGCGGCAATCAGATCAGCGACAGCCTCACGCATGGCGACACGGGCTCTGCGGAGCTGAGCCTTTCCTGGATGCGGTAACCAGGTCGGCAACCGCAAAGTCGACAGCCCCACGACCCAGGATATCGGGCTCAGGTAGTCATCAATCGCTCTGGAAAGCCTGCCAAAATCTATCTCTTCCTGGTTGGTGAAGAGCGTCCGGCTAATCACCTCGAACGTCGCCGCCGTCATCGCGGCCGTGATGTCGACATCGTCGCTGCTTGTCGCCGCATGCCATTCGTTCGCAAGCCGTTCGAAGGGATGAACCATGTCCGGCACTCGGCAACCCAGCGTCGCTGGCGAAAAATAGGGCGCCAGCAGCCGCCGCTTCCACTTCCACGTGTCGCCTTGAGCCGTCAGAAGGCCGTCTCCAAGGACCGGCCGAAAAATCAATTCATCAATGCGTGTTTTGGGAAAGTCCTGCGGTCGGCGCACCAGGATATCCTCAACGAACCTGGGAGCCGAAACAACTCCTACGGTTTCGCCAAGCACGGTCATAGCGCTGACAGGTTCGCTGTAGGCCGATTGCGGAATGATCCGCAAAGGGTCGCTAATCATCGCCGACAGAAAACCAAGCACACCAGGTTTGTCCGGCCCCGGCGCCTTTGCCGGCGGAACAAAAACACTCACCTCTTCCATTAGTCCAAGCGTCCTTCAAGCCGAAAAGGCTCTCCCCATGGGCCAGTATAATGGCGCCAAAGTTAGGCGTTGTTCCCTGGGGAACACTCTGCAGTCGGCACAATCCTAACAACAATCCGGCTTGTGGCTGGGAATATGCGGTGTCGTGCGTGCTACTCCTGCAGGGATTTCGCCAACAGCTCAAAAACCTCCTGCGACTGCAGCGCCCCGGAAACGAGCATCGCCCCCTCCAGAAGCGCAACGATCTTCAGCGCTCCTAGCTTAATTTGGTCAGGCCGGGCTCGAGGAGATTTGCGCTTGAGCACCGTCTCGAGCCAGGCAATATTTTGCTCAAAGAAACCGCGCGCGGCCACACCCACCCGCGGCGGCAGTCCAGGAACTTCCGAAGCCAGCACACCGCACAGGCACATTTGCCCATCCTCGATGATCGCCCGGCGAAACAGCTCAGCATAATGCCCGATCAACTCCTTCGGACTGCGGGAGCGATCTTCAGGATCGCCAAGCGCCGCCATGAAACGATCCGTGTAGGCCTCTGCCACCGCAGCGCTCAAATCCTCCTTCGTTGGAAAGTGGTGGTGCACGCTGGCGCTCTTGATGCCAACGTCGGCCGCAATTTCGCGAAACGAGTACCCGTGAAACCCGCCATCCCGCATCCGCCGCTCCGCCGCAGCGATAATCTTTTCAGTGGTGGACGTCTCTGTCTTGGCCATCTTCATGCTCACGATGTTGTGTCTATCAATCAGTAGATAGCTATTGGCGGCAGCATGCGCAATGCACACCTAGCAGCCTATCAATCGATAGATATAGTCATGATGTCTAGAGAGGAGAATGAGCATGAACGACGTCGTCGTCTACGCTAAGCACTACTGCCCCTATTGCGCCAGAGCCAAGTCGCTCCTCCGCGACAAGGGCGTCGAATTCAAGGAGATCGAGGTCGCATTTGATCCTGACCTGCAATCGGAGATGATCGCCAGATCCGGCAGGCGCACGGTTCCGCAGATCTTCATCGATGGGCGCCACATCGGCGGCTACGACGACCTCGCGGCACTCAATCGGTCGGGAGAGTTGGACGAAATCCTTGCCGCCCGCCAAGAAACTGCTCTCGCCGCTTAAACCGGGCCCCCGGCCAATCTGGCCGGGGCTTCTTTGCTCGGCAAGAAGATACTGGCATCGCGGAGTTCACCGAAGAGGGCATTTTGCGCGATCAAGGCTTGTGGGCCGGTGAAGAGATCGGGCTCAAACCCGTCACTTGGAATCATCCTCCCGTTGCGATGATGAAACAAACAGCGCTACCGCAACAATCAAGCCCCACAGCGCCATTGTAAGAGGGTTCTTTGCAACCGCGGCAAGCGAGGTTGCCATGGCCGTTGCAATGCCCACCTGCCGGTCAAGAAGCAGTGGAAACGCGACCACCGTGAGCGACAAGACCCGCACCGCGAACAAGAGCCCGACGGCGTTACCGACAACGAAAAGGTCAAAGCCCTGCTGCGTCGTCACAACCTGATTCACAAACTCTGCAAGAGACGTGAAGTTCTGGTGACCGAAGCGAGCCACATACATAGCGTTCGCCATGGCGATCCAGACCATGAAGACAATAACCAGCAGCAGTGAGAGAATGGCAATCGATCCAAGTGACGGCGAATGGGTAAAGTCCAACATATGCCGCCAAGATGTGTCACGCCCCATCTCGCGTCGCCGGCTTAACTCATAAAGCCCGATTGCCGCGAAGGGCCCCAACAAGGCGAAACCCGTAATCAACGGATAGATGAGCGGAACAAACTCGTAGCCCAGCGCAGCCCGCCCGATAATGAGGCCGACAACAGCGTAACGGCGACACACTGCGCACGACAGGCAGACGGGTACCGGTCTCGATCGGCAAAATGATATCATATTTTTGAGTTTGAGAGTTCGGCATGCCACTTCTCCTGTGCTCTAGAGCTTCAGGTTTTCGCGGCATCCGGCGCTTCAATGGGCCGATGGAATATCGGTCACGGCGTGCTGCGACCCCCATGGCGATCTATTGTATTGGCATTTCGTCGGCTTGTCGCGTCGACCCGGGATGCGCCGGTCACAACTCATTCCTCAAGTGTGAAGCCCACATTTATCGTGACCTGCCAGTGAGCCACTTCCCCGTTCTCGATGTGACCTCGGGTCTCGATGACTTCAAACCAACGCATTCCACGAACTGTCTTCGCGGCTCGCTTGACTGCGGAACGCGTTGCTTCGTCGCTTGATTTCGTGGAAGACCCGGTGAGCTGAATATGTTTGTAGATATGATCTGACATTTCATCCTCCTTTGCCAAACTGTAGCATCCGCAAGAAGATCTGCCAGTCAAACCCATCTTTGCTGTTAGGGAAAGCTGATGCCGAAAGCGCATCATTAGCGTCCTCGGAAGCGGCTCAATGGCTTGCGGCGTATACCGGAAGCCGTCGGGCCGCTCCCACAGGCAGACTATTCCAACGCGCGAAATCAGGCGCCGTGGTTGAAGCGCACAAAAGGTACCACCTCAACCACGAACCAGCTCGCGTGATCCGTATCTTCAACCGCTCGGTGTCAAGCGGCCGGAACCGTGATCACTCATTGACCATATGGCGAACAGGATTGTCGCCAAGCCGATCAATATGTGAGTTGCCAAAGCTTCGATGTGGGTATTGAAGCCGAGAACAAACGGGGCGAACAGCAGCCAGACGCCTGCAGCCGCGCCGATCCACTCCTCCCACATCTTGAAGGCGACCATCTCGATTATTGAAATCACAGCGATGATCGCTCCGACAATATGCGCGCTCATTGCAGCGGCCTGAACGTCGGCGAAGCCAAAAAGCCACGGCGACAGGAACAGCACGATGCCAAGAACGATGTTGATTTTGTCGGGTAGTAGCGCTGAAGAGAGTTTACTCATCTTGCCAACCTCCACTGAAAGACGGGATAACCCGATGGTTGGGCAACTTCAGAAGTACTCCATAGATAAGAAATCCTTTCTCTCCTTCAAGATTCCTGCGGCCGGCGCAGGCGACAAAACGTGCCTATACGGCCCCTGATTGTCGCTCGCGGATCGCTTGGCTCTATTCACGGAAGCCTTTCCGGGAATCTCCATGCTGCCGCCCCCTCGACGTCCTGGCCGGACGGTCTTCTGAAGGCTGCCCCCGCTGCGTGTCGCCCGATCGCCAAAAAATGCAGTGTCCCTGCCACTTGCCGCCAGACTTGTTCCTCTTCCCCACAAACCAGCTGCTCCCGTGGCGCTTACCATTGACGCACACCAGCCCCGTCACGGCTTGCCATTGACATTCGCCCCACCCTCGCCTGGCAGCTCGCACTCACGACCTCGTGCCCACTTATCGATAGATAGCCATGATCTTCCGAGCATTGATCGCTAGCCAACTTCCTTGACCTGCCTATCGATAGGTATGAGCTAAGCGCGAGCCAGTGGAGAAAGACATGACCAACAAGTTCCAAGACAAAGTTGCCATCATCACCGGCGCCCTGCACCAAGTCGATGATGGCGTCATGGCCAGCCGTTGAGCCGGCGCCGGCGCCACCCGCGGCACGCATATTGTCGACAACTAGAACCGTTCGCGATAACTGGACCGCCAATAAAACCGGCAGTCCCGATGCTTGAACCAAGCACGTTACGAATTGGACAGAGCCATGAAAATCAACGCCGACTTTGACAAGCGCGTCGTACTTCACGCCGATGAGATCCCGTGGCGCGCCTCTCCCATACCCGGCGTCAGCCGTCGCCCTCTCGACCGCATCGGAGCCGAAGTCGCCCGCGCGACGACAATCGTGCGCTATGACCCAGGCAGCCACTTTTCAGCACACACCCACGACGGCGGCGAGGAGTTCATTGTTCTTGAAGGCGTCTTTCAAGATGAGCACGGCGATTTCCCCGCCGGCTCTTACATCCGCAACCCGCCGACCTCCAAACACACGCCGGGCTCCGAACCCGGCTGCGTGATCTTCGTCAAACTCTGGCAGTTTGATCCTGACGACCGGGCCCACGTCCGCATCGACATGAACACGTCTGGTGCCGACGCCGATCGCGAACGCCCCGGCGTCGATGTAACTTCGCTCTTCAAGGACGATCGCGAGACGGTTCGGGTTGAAACCTGGGCACCCAGTGTCGCCGCAAGCTTCAAAGCCGAAGGCGGCGCCGAAATGCTGGTCCTCGAAGGAAGCGCCGAAGAAAGCGGTGACGTATTATGGCGGCACTCGTGGGTCCGCATCCCTGACGGTCAAACCGTTTCGCTCAAAGCCGGCAACGACGGCGCCCGCATCTGGATCAAGACAGGCCACCTGCGCCACGTTCAGGCTCCAGGTTAGCAGTCCCCGGCACAAGCGGCTGCATCACTTGGCGGAGGCGGCCGCCTTGCACTGGTAGGGGAAGATACACGCCCAATCAGACTTCATGCTCACGACGACCCAGCCCCGTTTCTCAGCCTCGTCAAGTCCGCGGTCGAGCTTGCCGATATGTGACTCGCGATCGTACGCAAACTCGCGCTTTTTATCATCGTGATGAATGAGCACGCCAAGCCGCGGCCCTTCTCCTGCCGTGACCCATTCGAGCATCTGAAAATCACCGTCGGAGTTACCGAAGGCCGCAATAGGGCGCGTCCCGATATGGTAGTGAATACCAACCGGCTTGCCTTCTTTGTCGTCGATGAAATTCAGTTCCGGCAGCCGCGTGATAACGGGTGTGTCGTTCTTAACCTCGTACTTCACCTTGATGCTGCTGCCGACAATCTGATCCGGCGGGATGCCGTACACGCTCTCCGCCCACGGCCGCATGAAATCCATTCCTCCGCCGGAAACGATGAAGGTCTTGAAGTCATTGCTACGCAAGTAGGCGAGCAGCTCCAGCATCGGTTGATAGACCATGTCGCGATAGAGCTCGCCCGTCTTCGGATTACGAGCCCCGTTAATCCAGATCTCCACGACCCGCGCAAAGTCCTTAGAAGACATGCCCGCATGGGTCGCCATGAGCAACTCCATAAGGCCCCGCTTGCCAGACTTCACAAGCGTATCCATGTCGTTATCCAGGACCGATTTAAACGGCTGTTTGTTCTTCCATTCAGGGTGCTTCGGCGCCAGCGCCTTCACTCTGTCAATCGCAAACGCCAGTTGGAAGTAAATCGGCTGCTCGGCCCAAAGCGTGCCGTCGTTGTCGAAAACGACGATCCGTTCCGAAGGCTTGACGAATTCAAGCTCACCGGCGGTCGTCACCTTTTTCACGAATTCCACGATCGCCGTCTTCGCCGGCCCCTCGTTCCACGAGGGCAGCAGATCTCTCGCAAAGGCTGTAGACGATATCGCCGTGAACGAGCAGATAATGACAACAAACAGACCGTGAAAAAACCTACGTGACATAACTCACCGCAAAAAATAATCGCCAGAAACATAGCAAGGTGGAGCAAAGCGAGAGGCCTCGCCCTGCCAACGAAAGCCCCGATATTCCTAAACCAGCCGTCCCCGCCCGTCAAAAATCTCCGCATGCCGACCGCCGCTTAAGCCGGGCACATCAAATAGCTGCCCCCCGCGGTCGGTTAGCAATGGGATTTTCGCTGTATGGCCGGCACCACCGCGCTGTCAGCTTTGCAAACGGAGTGGTCCGGCGAAGCTCTCACGAGCGTTCCACCACGAATTAGACCTCAGCCCTTCTTCGCAGCGTCGCCGACAATCTTCAACGAGAGTTCACGCATCTGCGCCGCCGTCGCTTCCGCCGGAGCTCCCATCAGCAAGTCCTGCGCCTGCTGGTTCATCGGGAACAGCGAGACTTCCCGCAGGTTCGCCGCCCCAACCAGAAGCATGACGATCCTGTCGATACCGGCTGCCATACCGCCGTGCGGCGGCGGTCCGTATTGGAATGCACGGTAAAGTCCGCCGAAGCGCTCCTTCACCACATCTTCCCCGAATCCTGAATGGCCGAAAGCGCTCAGCATACTCTCGGGCAGGTGGTTACGAATTGATCCCGAAGCGATCTCCGAACCATTACACGTCAAGTCAAACTGCCAGGCCTTGAGCGCCAGAAGATCGTCATCGCTTTTGGCCGCCTCCAGCGCCTCGAGGCCGCCCTGCGGCATCGAGAAGGGGTTATGCGAAAACTCAATTCGCTTCTCGTCTTCGTTCCATTCGTACATCGGGAAGTCGACGACCCAGCACAGCGCGAACTGGTCCTCGTCAAGAAGCTTCAGCTCCTGACCGATCCGGTCGCGCGCCGCCCCCGCGAACTTATGGAAGTTGCGCGGGTTGCCAGCGGCAAAGAAAACGGCATCTCCGTCCTTAAGACCGAGCTGCTCTCGGATAGCCGCGGCACGCTCGGCACCAATGTTCTTGCCGATAGGACCGGCGCCCTCACCATCTCGGAAGAAGATGTACCCGAGCCCCGGCTGACCCTCACCCTGCGCCCAGGAGTTCATCCTGTCGCAGAACGCACGCGATCCGCCGGTCGGCGCCGGTATCGCCCACACCCGAACCTTCGGGTCCTTCTCGATCATACCGGCGAAGACCTTGAAACCAGAACCACGGAAATGCTCCGTCACGTCCTGCATCTCAACTGGGTTGCGCAAGTCTGGCTTATCCGAGCCGTACTTCGCGATCGCCTCATCATAGGGAATGCGCGGGAAGACGTCGGTCACCCGCTTGCCGTCCGCAAACTCCGAAAACACCGACCGGATGATCGGTTCCATCGTCTGGAAGATATCTTCCTGTGTGACGAAGCTCATCTCGACATCGAGCTGGTAGAATTCCCCAGGCAGCCGGTCCGCACGCGGGTCTTCATCGCGGAAACACGGCGCGATCTGGAAATAACGGTCAAAACCCGACACCATCAGGAGTTGCTTATAAATCTGTGGTGCCTGCGGCAACGCGTAGAACTTGCCCTCGTGTAGCCGCGACGGCACCAGGAAGTCCCGTGCACCCTCCGGCGAGGACGCCGTCAGGATCGGTGTCGCGAATTCGAAGAACTCCGCATCTTCCATCTTCCTGCGCATGAATCGGATCACCTCGAGCCGGCGCATGATATTGGCGTGCAGAGTTTCGCGCCGAAGATCCAAGAACCGGTAGGTGAGACGCAGGTCCTCGGGATAATGGGGCTCGCCGAACACCGGAACAGGGATCTCTTCAGCCTTCGAGAGAACCTCGATCTCGGTTGCGAAAACCTCGATTTCGCCCGTTGAAAGCTCAGGATTCAACGTTCCTTCGGGCCTCTCACGAACCCGCCCGTCCACACGGATGACCCATTCCGAGCGCACCGTCTCGGCAGCTTGGAAGGCTGGACTGTCCGGATCGGCCACAACCTGCGTCAATCCGTAATGATCGCGCAGATCGATGAACAGCACGCCGCCGTGGTCGCGCACGCGATGAACCCAACCCGACAGGCGGGTCTGCGAACCGATATCCCCTGAGCGCAGAGCTCCACAGGTATGCGAACGATACCGGTGAATTTCCGCGCCTGTACCCTTGCCGTTCACTTCAGCCATGATCGGTCTTGCCTCGAGTGCTTTAGTCTAGAGTGCGGTGGCCCAAATTAACGCCGGAAAAGCGCACGCGGCCTAAGCGATGTCAAGCCGGGCGATTGCCCTTTCACACCCGATGGCAAGGCACGCCAACAGCCCCGCGCAGTGCCCCCACGGCCCCGATAGGCGACAAATCGCCCGCAATGCGCTATAGCGCTGTTCAATATGACACCAATCTCAACCACCCCCGAACTTGCAGAACTCTGCCAAGAACTCTCATCCGCCGAATTTGTCACGGTGGACACGGAGTTCATGCGCGAACAGACCTATTACCCAAATCTCTGCCTGATCCAAGTCGCCAGCCCCGATTCCGCCGCAACCATTGATCCACTCTCCTCAGACCTCGACTTAAAACCCTTCTGGGAGCTGATGGCGATCCAAAATCAGGTCAAGGTCTTCCATGCCGCCCGCCAGGACCTCGAGATTTTCCACATTGGATCAGGTTTTATACCGGCGCCGGTCTTCGACACCCAGGTCGCCGCTATGGTGTGCGGCTTTGGTGACCAGATCAGCTACGTAAACCTTGTCCGCTCCATAACTGGCGCGCAGCTCGACAAATCCTCCCGCTTCACCAACTGGTCGAAACGCCCGCTGACCGACAAGCAGCTCCAGTACGCGCTTGGCGACGTTACCCATCTGCGTGATGTCTACCGTCATCTCAGGGCCGAATTGGATAAGTCTGGACGCGCCTCGTGGCTTGACGAGGAAATGGCGACACTGACCGACTCAGCAACCTACGAACAGCATCCAGAGGACGCCTGGCAGCGCCTAAAGGCGAAGGTCAAGAACCGCCGTGCGATGGCCGTCCTCATGTCGCTGGCAGCTTGGCGCGAACGCGCCGCCCAGAAGCAAAACGTCCCCCGGCAGCGCATTTTGCGAGATGATGCCCTCTACGACCTCTCCAACCTTGCGCCTGGCTCAACTGACGACCTCGCCGGTCTGCGGTCACTGCCTGACGGCTTCTCCCGCTCCGGCCGCGCCAGGGAGATCGTCGCCGCCGTGAAAGAAGGCCTTGCCCGTGACATGGAGGGCGTCCCCGCGCTGCGCCAGGGCCAGCCACTTTCAGCCGAAGCCTCCGCCACGCTGGAACTGCTGAAAGTACTCCTGAAATCCGCCGCCGCCCGCCACGGGGTTGCGCCGCGCCTCATCGCCGATGCTTCCGAACTGGAAAAACTCGCCCGCCACGAAAACCCTGATCTGCCCGTGCTGAAGGGCTGGCGACGCGACCTGTTCGGCGCCGACGCCCTAAGCCTAAAGCGTGGTGAACTGGCCCTGACGCTCAAGGACGGCGATGTCGCGGTGATACCGCTGCGCTAGCTCTGCTGGCCCGGCATCGGACATTCAGCAATTACAGAACAAAACAACTTTGAAAAACAATCGCCCGCGCATGTGCGATTGTTTTTCGCCTTGCGAACTGATTGCGTTGTCAATGGCTCGTGTGCACAATCTCGACCGTGTTGAGCCGGAAGGCCCAGTTGATTTAAGCACCTATCCACTCGAAGCAGGAGACTCCAATACCCTCTCCGTGTTGATCGCAGCAGTTCTGCCCCGGCCTGTTCGCCGTGGCAGTCGTGATGCTGGTCCCAATCATGTTGTTACCGAGTATTGTTACCTATGAGCGTACTTGAGCAGATATTCGATCTTAAGGCCCGCATGCAGCGTTCGATCATTGGCCAGGAAGAGGTCGTCGACCGCTTGATCATCGGTCTGCTCGCCGACGGCAACGTTCTCGTCGAAGGCTTGCCGGGCCTGGCAAAGACACGCGCGATCAAGAGCCTGGCGAAGAATCTAGCCGCCGAATTCTCCCGCATTCAGTTTACTCCAGACCTACTGCCCGCCGATGTAACCGGCACTGAAATCTACTATTCAGCCGGCGGCGAAGGCCAGTTCAAGTTTCAAGCAGGTCCGATATTTGGGAACATCGTGCTTGCCGACGAAATAAATCGCGCACCAGCGAAGGTCCAAGCGGCCCTGCTCGAAGCAATGGAAGAACGTCAAGTCACGGTCGCCGGGACAACCCATGCAATGCCAGAGTTATTCATGGTAATGGCGACCCAGAACCCCATCGAACAGGAAGGCACCTACCCGTTGCCAGAAGCTCAGATGGATAGGTTCCTAATGCATATCATGATTGGTTACGGGGATGAGGCCGCGGAAGCGCAAGTGATCCAGTTAGTGCGCGGTGAGAGCGCGCCCGAGACCGGCGAAAAGAAAAAAGAAACCACACCAATCCCTCAGCAGGTGATCTTCAGTGCTCGCGATGAAATCGCAGCTATACATACCTCTGAAGCCATCGAGACATATCTCGTCGATATCATTTTCGCGACGCGTTATCCCGAGCGATACTCCAAGGAATTGAGAAGCTGGATCGAAGTCGGCGCGAGTCCTCGAGGAGGCATTGGGCTCGACAAGTCCTCACGGGCGCACGCTTGGTTGCAGGGCCGTGATTACGTCACGCCGGAAGATGTTCGCGCGGTTGTCCATAATGTACTGCGCCATCGGCTAATCCTGAGCTACGAGGCCAATGCCGAGGGAGTCGAGCCCGATCAGGTGATCAAGGAAATCTTGTCCCAGGTCGCCGTGCCTTGAGTGGGCAGTTTCCTGATGAGGGTTCCGCAAACGCGGAGACTAGCTTCATACACTGCAACCGAGGTGTGATATCGGAATGGTTGATGGCGCCTACACGAATCTGAATAGCCTCACACGCCTTAAGCATCAGGCGACACGGTATTCGTTTCTGCCCCGCCAGCCCGTGCAGAGTCTTCTGGCCGGCAGGAAAGCCTCCAGGCTGCGCGGCCGGGGATTGAATTTCGAAGAGATCCGCAACTACCTTCCAGGTGATGATATCCGCAGTATCGATTGGAAGGTGACCGCGCGCATGCGCGAGCCGCACTCAAGGATTTACACAGAGGAGCGGGATCGCCCGACACTGCTCGTTGTTGATCAACGCCTCAGCATGTTCTTCGGCAGCCGCGTTGCAATGAAATCGGTCACAGCAGCAGAAGTGGCCGCCTTGGCTGCCTGGCGGGCGCTAGATGTCGGCGACCGGGTCGGTGCGATCGTTTTCAACGACAAAGAAACCGTCGTTGTCAAACCACGGCGCAGCAGCAAGACCATTATGCAGATCCTTCAAGCGGTCGTAGCTCAAAACCAAGCACTCAATGCAAATGGTGACGCTTCGCCAGACCCGGGCCGCCTCAACTTCGTTTTGGGTGAAGCCTGCAGGCTGTCGACGCATGACACGCTCGTCTGCATCGTCAGCGATTTCGCCGGTAATGATGAGACGACACGGCGGCTTCTCAACCGGCTTGCGCGGCACAACGACATTATTGCCGCCTTCGTATTCGACCCCATGGAGGCCGAATTCCCGAGCGCCGGTCGCCTGGTCGCGGGCGATGGCGCAAAGCAGATCGAATTCAATTCTGCCGATGACAAGCTTCGTCTCGGCTTCGCGGAAGCCTTTGACAATCGGCTCGAGAAAGCGCGCCAGTTCTTGCTGCAGCGCCAAATACCGGTTCTCCCATTGCAGACGGACCTCCCGGTTGCCGAGCAAATCGCCAAGCTTCTCGGCCATGCTCCGCGGCGGAGGCAGACATGACCGACAAGCAGTCGCCGACTGAGATTTTCGGATCCGACCGGATGTGGGGCCTCAAGGAGTTGCCCCTTCCCGACCCTGTCAGTTGGTGGCCGCAGACACCAGGTTGGTGTGTCATCGGCGGGTTGGCCATTGCGGGCCTGTGCTACCTGATGTGGCGGATGTGGATGCGCTACCGGCACAACGCTTACCGGCGGGAAGGTTTGGCCCGCCTTGAAAAAATGACGGCCGATCCGGCGGCGCTCAAAGAGCTGCCATTGCTTCTGAAGAAGTCGGCCTTGATGGCCGGCTCAAGACAACAGGTTGCCAACCTCAACGGACGGGCCTGGATTGAGTGGCTCAATAAAACGGCTGGCAAAGAACTCTTCTCGGTCTCCGATGCCGACACCTTCGAGCTGCTGGCCTACGCGCAGTCTGATCGCACCTCACCTGACACGACAAATGCCGAGCACCTAATCGACGCAAGCAAGAGCTGGATGAGGATGCACCGTGTTACAGCTTGAACTCCCATGGGCCTTGGCTCTGCTTCCTCTTCCGCTACTCGTTTATTGGTTGGCTCCGGAATTCCGCGACCACGGAGAAGCCGTTCGCGTTCCCTTTTTCGTGCGTCTTGTGAAGCTCACCGGCAAAGATCCGCAGTCCGGCGCAGTAGTGCAGCAAAAGGGTGCGCTGCAGTTATTGGTTGGCATAGCGTCATGGCTGCTGGTCGTTGCCGCGCTGACAAAACCAGTCTGGGTCGCAGAGCCGATCGTGCAGGAAAAGTCTGCGCGCGACATGCTCCTGATTGTCGACCTTTCGCAATCCATGGATGAACGGGACTTCACCGGCGCCTCCGGCGAAAAGGTAACGCGGCTGGAGGCCGTAAAGGAAGTGCTCCGCGACTTCATAAAGAGGCGCGAGAAAGACCGGATTGGGTTAGCCGTTTTTGGCAACGCCGCCTTCCCCCAGGCGCCATTTACCGAGGATCATGCCACTGTCATCAAGCTGCTGGCCGAACTCAGCACCGGCATGGCCGGACCGAAGACGATGATTGGTGACGCAATCGGGTTGACGATACGCCTGTTCGATGCAAGTGACAAACAAAACAAAGTCGCCATTCTGCTCACCGACGGCAATGACTCGGGCAGTCAGATGCCGGTTTCCCGTGCCGCACAGATCGCTTCCGATAATGGGATCGTGATCCACACCATCGCCATGGGTAATCCCACGACTGTTGGCGAACAGGAACTGGATACAGACTCACTTAAAGACATCGCCGACAGGGCCGGAGGCCAGTATTTCCTGGCGCTCGACAAGGCCGCTCTTGAAGCCATTTATGCAGAGCTCGACAGGCTTGCACCGGAACTGCTCGAGACAATTTCATACCGCCCCAAGCTACAGCTGTTTTATTATCCCCTGGCAGCACTTGTGATCTGCATTTTGCTCTTAGCGGCTACAATGCTCTTCGCCACGGCGAGGCGGGAGCGGGAGCAGGCGCATGCTTGAACAAGGATTGGAACAGTTCCACTTCCTGCGCCCGGCTTGGCTGGTAATAATTCCCATTGCGGCTTGGTTGTACTGGCGCCTGCGCGGCCGCTATAACGCCGCCGCTCAATGGCGGCACACGATCGCGCCCCATCTCATCGAACATCTTGTGGTTGGTTCCGGAGATCGCTATCGGATCCGTCCTTACCAGTTGATGACCGCGGCATTGATCGTTGCCTCAATCGCACTTGCCGGTCCGACGTGGAAGCGCGAGGTCACGCCCTTCACCGAGGATCGGGCGCCTCTCGTGATCGCGCTCGAACTCACGCCGACAATGCTGGCAATAGACCAGCCACCAACGCGGCTTGAGCGCGCCAAGCACAAAATCCGCGATCTACTGGAACATAGAAAAGGCGCGCGGACAGCGCTGATCGCGTACGCTGGAAGCGCGCACCTGGTGTTGCCGCTGACCGATGATGCAAATCTCATCGAAACCTATCTCGATTCACTCGTCCCCGCGATCATGCCGAAAGAAGGCAATGACGCCTCAGCCGCCCTACAACTCGCCCGCGACATCCTTGCCAAGCAACAGTCGGCCGGTACGGTCCTTTTCATTACCGATGGCATAGATCGAACCCAGTCGTCTGCGTTTGCACCAACCGATCACGACTCGAATGACCAGCTGGTATTCCTCGTTGCAGGCCGCGACGACGCCGCTCCGGTTTCACAATCGGGAGCTGATGGACAAGATTTCGGTCTCATCGACGGAAAGGCTCCAGGCGCCGACATCGCCGGGATAAACAATGTCGCGGATGCTGCCGGCGGTGTCGTAATACGCATGACGTCCAACAGTTCCGATATCGATGCCGTGGCTCGTCAGATCAGAACCCACCTCGTGAATACCATTCAAGACGACGAGCGTTTTCAATGGCACGATTTCGGATACGTTCTGGTTTGGCCTTTAGCGTTCATCATTTTGTTGTGGGCACGAAGGGGGTGGACGGTTCAATGGGGCTGAGCATGCAAAGACTAGCTCTACTGATGATGATGCTCTTCGCCGGCCCAACCGAGAGCCGTGCAGCGAGTTTCTTGGACTGGTGGCTCACTCCGGATCAACAAGGACGCCTCTACTTTGAACGCGGCGACTACGAAAAAGCCGCACGCACTTTCGTCATGCCGGAATGGAAGGCGATCGCCTTCTACAAGGCAGGCGACTTCGCCAACGCCGCAACGCTGTTCGAGAAAATGGATACGGCCGCCGGCCACTTCTACCTCGGCAATGCACTTGCCAAGCAGGAAAAACTGCCGGAGGCGGTAACGGTTTACAAGCAGGCACTCGAGCTCAGGCCCGAATTTCCCGAAGCGAAATTCAACCTCGAATGGGTCGAGGGTCTGCTGGAGCTGGACAACAAGGAGTACGAAGACACTGGCGGAACCGGTGGCAAGCTCGGTGCCGATCGCATCGTCGTGGACGAGCGCGGCGCCGATGCAAAAGGGGAGGTTTCCACTCAGGAGTTGAAGGCGCAGGAAGGTTTGTCCGACGAAGACCTCCGCAGCATGTGGATGCGACGCGTTCAAACCACCCCGGGCGATTTCCTGCGCTTGAAGTTCAATCATCAGCTTAACGTGCAGGACGATAGCCCGTCAAAACCAGCGGAGGAGCCACAATGAGGCTACCTCTTGCCATCGCCATGTTGCTGCTCTTGGGCCAGCCGACGATTGCGCAGCTCCAAGAGCGATCCCCGCAGCGCAGTTACGCGGAAATCAGCGCTTACCTGGAACCAAAGGACGGCATCTTCGTCGGACAACTCGTCCGCCTATGGCTGGAGATCAAATCAACGGGGCGTTTCATTCGCTCGCCGCGATACCCGGACCTCGACATAGACGGTGCAATTGCGATTATGCCGGAGCAGCTCGGCGTCAATTTTAGCGAGGGCCGGGGCGATGACACGATGATCGGGCAACGGCAACGCTATGTCATCATCCCGCAGCGCTCAGGCGAGTTTACCGTACCCGCCCTCACCATTGCCGTAACGATAGCGGACGAAAACGAGCAACCGAAGACAATCGAACTGCGCACCAAACCAGTTTCAATGTCGGTCACCATGCCTTCAGGCGCTGTGAACCTGGCTTCAATCGTGACTGTCCAAGAAATAGCGGTCCATCAGAAGTACGACGGTATCTCAGACACGCTCAAAGCCGGAGACGCGGCTACGCGGACAATTACGATGAGCACGGAAGGCACCTTGGCGCTGGCGTTGCCGAAGATAGTCTTTTCTGAACTGGACGGCGCGCAGGTCTACCCCGCCAAAACCATTTTTGAGGACAAGATCAATCGGGGCACCTATCGCGCAAAGCGAACAGATGCCGCGACGTACGTTTTTAGTAGCGCCGGCGAGTTTTCCCTGCCGCCCATCACAGTGACCTGGTTTGACCCCGGGACAAAGACCCTCAAGAGTGAAGAGCTGCCCGGCAAGAACTTTTCGGTACAACCCGATCCGCTGGCCAATAGCACCCCGAAGACAAAGACACCGGAGGAGAGCACATCATCACAAATCTCCAGCTTGATCGTGACCATGCTCGAGTGGCTGCGAACGAACATCGTTTCGCTGACGCTGGCGTGCATCGCCCTTTATCTGGCCGCGCTGATTTGGCGTCGATACGCTGCAGCTGCCATGAGTGCTGTTAGGTCATTCATCAGCAAAATCCTGAACTCTGAGCCCTTCTATTTCCTCAAGTTCAGACAGGCCTGCACTAAGGGAGATACAGACGAGGTCATCAAGGCGTTCTGGAGATGGCTAGATTGCCTGACGCCGAAAAACCGCGCTGCAACGGTCCAGTTTTTATCCAGGCAATCAAAGCAAAACGATCCTTTGAAACCCACCAGAGATTGGCAGCAAGACCGCTACCACGACGCGTTGCTAAAGACCTCGGCGACAACCGACACACGCGAGATCTTTCGCATTGTCTCAGGCTTCCGCGACAAGGTCTTGCAGGCAAGGAGAGTCACGAACGTGCCAGACAAGGTGGGACTGAACCCGCACAGCCTCACCACCGCAGACACGCGGACGTAACAAAAAACCGGCAAGTGCCCGAAGTGTGAAACGCCCGCCACTGCTCGGCGGCAGCCTCCGGACCCTACAGCAACACACGGCTCTCGCATTGCAATGCTCGGCGTTGAGAGATCTCCATTGGAAGGGCGAAAAGCTGACGCGAACCCCGTCTTGCCAATTGCCCCATAGACGCACCGATGGTCGACGAAACCTTCGCGACAGCCGACTTGCAGCCGCGCCTGAGAATTAATTTTGCCGACAACAGTTTCTATGCGAAATCTCTGTCTCACCGAGCCGCATGGCTCGGTCAATTCAAGCACCAAAGCAGTTCCAAGGAGGAACTTGTATGTTCTCACGATGCATTCAGTCGCGGTGCGGTTCGCAGCCGTTGCACCGCAGCCTATTGGCTGTAGTGGCTGTACTGTTCTTTGCGGCATCAATCAGCGGACAGGCCGCCGCTCAAGATAAAAAACCAAACATTCTTGTCATTTGGGGCGATGACGTCGGCATCACGAACATCAGCGCTTATACGATGGGCCTTGTTGGCTATAAAACCCCCAACATTGACCGCGTCGCCAAGGAAGGCATGATGTTCACCGACTACTACGGTGAGCAGTCCTGCACCGCTGGCCGCTCATCCTACATCATGGGCCAAAGCGTCTTCCGCACCGGCCTTTCGAAGGTTGGACTTCCAGGCGCCGAACTCGGCATGCAGCCGGAAGATCCGACGATCGCTGGCCTTCTCAAAGCGCAAGGTTACGTCACGGGGCAGTTCGGCAAGAACCATCTCGGCGACAAGGATGAGCATCTGCCCACCAACCACGGCTTCGATGAGTTCTTTGGCAACCTCTACCACCTGAACGCCGAAGAAGAACCGGAAAACATGGACTACCCCAAGGATCCGAAGTTTAGAGAAAAGTTTGGTCCACGGGGCGTCATCAAGTCATCGGCTGACGGCAAGATCGAAGACACTGGTCCGCTCACCAAGAAGCGCATGGAAACGGTCGACGACGAGACGCTCGAAGTGGCGTTGAATTTCATCGAGCGCGCTCACAAAGCAGGCAAGCCGTTTTATGTTTGGTGGAACGGCACCCGCATGCACTTCCGCACACACGTCAAAGAAGAGCTGCGCGGCATTTCCGGCCAGGACGAGTATGCCGATGGCATGGTCGAGCACGACATGCACGTCGGCAAGCTTCTCGACAAACTCGATGAGCTCGGCATCACCGACAACACGATTGTGCATTACTCGACCGACAACGGGCCACACATGAACACCTGGCCAGATGCCGCCTGGTCTCCGTTCCGCGGCGAAAAGAACACCAACTGGGAAGGTGGCTGGCGCGTTCCTTCAATGGTGCGTTGGCCCGGCAAGATCAAACCTGGCGTCGTTTCCAACGACATCATGCATCACATGGACTGGCTGCCGACATATCTCGCCGCCGCCGGTGTGCCTGACATCAAGGAACAACTGTTAAAAGGAGGCGTGAAAGCCATTGGCCGCGAGTACAAGGTACATCTCGATGGCTACAACTTCCTGCCATATCTCACAGGTGAAGCGAAGGAAAGCCCGCGCAAGGAGATATTCTACTTCTCCGATGACGGCGATCTAACTGCCCTGCGTTATCAAGATTGGAAGATGATCTTCCTTGAGCAAAAGGCAGAAGCAACTTTGCGCGCCTGGATCGAGCCTTGGACTCCACTGCGCATTCCGTTGATCTTCAATCTTCGCCGCGACCCCTACGAGCGCTCCTATTCGACGTCGAACACCTATTACGACTGGCTGCTCGACCGTGCGTTTCTGCTCGTTCCAGCGCAGGCCTACGTCGGCAAATTCCTTGAGACATTCAAGGCGTTCCCACCAAGGCAGAAAGCCGCCAGCTTCTCTCTCGACCAGGTCATGGAAAAGCTGCATCAGCCCGGTGGCGCTCAATAAAGAAACCGCGCCCGCGACAACACAAGCAGTTGGTGGGAGGGAAACCTCCCGCCTTTTCTGTTCGAATTATAGCAACGCGAGGATGACACTAAGAACAGGTCACAATTCCGGAACACGATAGCAAATTGCGGCGCCAACGGATATTATGACGTGGGCTTCTGACATGCCGAATCTGGCACACGACCACAACAAGATCGACCCTCACTTCACGCACCGATTGGCCTTGCTGGAAGTAGACCGATGGCAATGATTATCGTCCATGGGACGCATGATCGCGATTGCGACTGGTGGTTGGAGACAACGCCAGGCAGTTTTGCCGAGCAGTTGGACAGGGGCCTGATCGCCGCAGGAGCGGATCCCGATGTTTGGCGCATCGACGATGAGCCCGTCGGCAACTTCGCCCAGCTTTTGCCGGAGGTAGAGTTCAGCGTATGGAGCGGCCGTAAACCGCTCATATTCGAAAACCTTGGAGGGCGCTTTCGCTGGACCGGTGCCAATGCACACTGGTTTGGCCGCATCCAGGTCGGTATTGAAACTTGCGCGGTATTTGGAAGCGCTAAGCGAGGTCTCGCCCGGCGAACCCACCGACATCGTCGCCCACTCCCACGGCTGCAATGTCGTCAAGCAGGCGACTCAGGAGTGCAGTATCAAGCGCCGATAGGCCGGATCGTCTTCCTGGCCTGCCCGCATTTTGTCAACGCCCTGGACCACTCTCTGCCCTACCGCCTGAACGTAGACCTCGTCGATGACGGCGGTAGCGCTTTTCCCGTTCTGAACCTCTATTCGGAAGAGGACACAGTTCAGACCTCGATCGCCAGCACCCTGCCCGAACTCGCCCTCCCGCAGGGACTGCCCAAGGTCGACTGGCTCGGCGTCGAGGACGCTCCGATGGTCGATGCATTCCGAAGCAACCAGGATCCGGAAGCCGCCCATCTTTACGAGGAACTCGAGATCAACTTCAACATCGGCTCCGGCATCCAAGCACATGGCGCCGTTCACGCCCCGTCCGTTGGCTGGTTCCTGGGGTTCTTATTGGCTCAGAAACCAAACGTCACAGCAAACGACTGCCTCGAACATCTGGATATGGGTGGCCAGTGTGACTAACTGTCGACTAGGTTGCGAAACAAATCGCCCCACCCACGTCGAGGCCACGAATGACAAAAATCGCTGTCCAGATGGACCCGCCCGAGAAAATCAACATCAAGGGCGACACGACGTTCGCCTTGATGGTGGAGGCACAGTCCCGCGGCCTCGAAGTCTACGAATATCAGCCCACATCGCTCGCCATCGAGAACGGCAACATCACAGCGCTTCTGCGCGCCGCCAAGGTTCACCCCGACAGGCCCGAAACACCCTTTACCCTTGGCGAGCCCACCCGCCGGCCACTGGAGGACTTTGCCGTGGTCCTCGTTCGCCAGGACCCGCCTTTCGACATGGCCTATTATTCCAACACCTATCTTCTGGAGCTGCTGCCGTCGGGAACCCGCGTGCTCAACAACCCGCGCGCCATCCGCAATACTCCTGAAAAGCTGAGCGCCCTCAACTTCCCCCACCTGATGGCCTCGACGCTGATATCCCACGACCGCGAGCACATCGCAGACTTTGCCCGCCGTACTGGAGAAGTCGTTTTGAAACCGCTGTCGCTGTTTGGCGGCGAAATGATCGTCCGCAGCAATATCGATGACCCGCAATTCTCAAGCCACGTCGACACCTTACTTGCCCACTCCGCCGAGCCGGTCGTCGCCCAAGCGTTCCTACCCAACGTCAAGGATACCGACAAACGCGTGATGATGCTTGAGGGCGAAGTGGCCGGCGTCTTGGGCCGCATACCGGCTGAAGGCAACTTCGTCGCCAATATCCACTCAGGTGGGCGCCCGGAGTTGGGCTCCCTCACACCTAAGGAAGAGCAAGTCTGCCGGGAAGTCGGCACCAAGCTGAAGGAATGGGACGTATTCTTCGCCGGCCTTGACCTGATCGACGAGCGCCTGTCCGAGATCAACGTCACCTCGCCAACGCTGACCGTCGAACTGAAGGCCGTCGGTGGTCCCGATGTACCGAAGCTATACTGGGACAAAGTGTTCGCCTAGAGTGTGATCGTCCGAGGTGCAAGCGCTTGGCTTCCACCGAAAGCGTGAATCACACTCCGAAACAACGGCCTGGCAAAGGTCCGGCGGCCTCCCGGGCCTATTCCGCTGACACCAGGCTGGCCTGGCCTGACACCTGCCGCTGCAGCGCCGCCGACGTCAGCAGCGCGCCCGCGATCATGGCGCCAAGCGCCAGCATGCCGACACCCGACAGACCAGCGCCGATGGTGCAGCCGCCGGCCAGGACGCCGCCGATTCCCATCAGAATGCCACCGGCAAGATACTTGCCCGTCGGCGTGTCACGGTCAAAACCAACCAGCTTGAAATCGCCGAATGCCACCGACGCTAACAGGCTGCCGGCAAGCACTCCGTCGATGAAACCGACGCCAAAACCAGGATCGATAGCGGTCCCGGCGACGGTCCAGAACAGCATCTCGGTGGCTGGCAGCGTAAACGCCATGCCCTGCAGCGCGATCGGGTCAAACTCGTAAAACAGGACATCGCTGGTGCCGACCCAGGCGAGCGGAACAAGAGCACCAATCAAAGCGCCCATCGCCAACTGCGTCCAGCTTGCCCCCGAACGAAAGACAACCACCAGCAACAGAGCGATGATCACAGCCGCCGGTAGGATCGCGTTACCGAACATTGCAGAAAGCGTCGCATGGGCGGCGACAGCAGAGACCAAAATCGTTGTCAGTGCGCGCAGGTTGCCGGTGGCGGCAAGAACCGTCAGCCGCGACGCTCATCCACCCGCCAGCACCATGCCGGCACCAAACATCAATCCGCCAACGAGGACAGCCGCCAGCGGCAGACTTTCGCTCTTCAGGCGATGAGCCGAGAAATCGACGAAACCATAAACGGAGGCCCCGTCGTACCAGTGATCGCAAGCGCAATCAGCCAAGTGCCCAGAGCCGAGCTGCGCTCCGCCTCGGGTCCAACCAACCCGCGCCGCAGACAAAACCGAGACCGCTGGGCAAGAACCCCGAACGCCCCTCCAATAAGAAGGACAAACACAACCGACGCCGCAAGCGGCGTCCAACCTTCAAGCCCCAGCACTTCGAACATCGTCCCTACCATTGCTTATGATTTGATCGCGAAATCACTATCGTGATATGGCATATTTTTTCCATTTTCGCCGCCCAGCACCGACAAAGTGGAACGGCATGCTAAAATCGGTCGGTTATTTGTAGGCCTTATGCTCAAATGCATCGCTTTGCGCAACACCGTTCGGCATCTGGAGCTTCCTCCGAAACTTTCCTCTCGCCGCCAAAAGGCCGGGCACAAATACCTCTTGCGCCCAAAGATGCGTTGCATTCCTGCGTCAAGCTGCACTACAGGCAAGTGGAATGAGCCCCTCCATTTGTCCGTGAATCGCTTTATGACTGAGAGCACGGCCAAGATGGCAGCAACGACCTGGGCTCTTCGGCGAGATCGAAAGTGGCTGCGCGGCTCGTGGACTGGCCGTACAGGGGGAGGCAACAGTCATGCTTTTCACGAGGCGCTTCAATTCCGCCGGTCGCATCATTGACGCTGGAATGCAACCGGTTGGCGTCATTGATATCGGCTCAAACTCGGTGCGATTGGTCGTTTATGAAGGGCCACTTAGAGCTCCGACCCCGGTTTTCAACGAAAAGGAACTCTGCGGCCTTGGGCGCCACATCGCCAGTTCGGGCCGCCTGGGCAACGATGCCGTGGATTGCGCCTTAACGACCTTGCGGCGCTTCCGTGGCATTGCAGACGTGCTCAACGTCAGCGACCTCAAGGTGATCGCCACCGCCGCCGTGCGCGATGCCGAAGATGGCAAAATCTTCATCGCCGAGGCCGAAAAGGTGTGCCGTGTCCCCGTGCAGGTTCTGACCGGTGAGCAAGAGGCACGGATTTCCGCGCAGGGCGTTCTGATGGGCGTTCCCGATGCCGACGGCGTCGCCGCCGATCTCGGCGGCGGCAGCGTCGAACTTGTCGATATCAAGCAAGGCAAGATCTGCAAGACCGTCACCCTCCCGCTCGGCGGGCTGCGGCTCATCGATATGACAGGCGGCAAGATCGAAAAAGCCACCCAAATTATTGATAACGCCCTTGCGGATGTTCCATGGCTCGGCAATGGGCGCGGCCGGCACTTCTACGCCGTCGGCGGCACCTGGCGCGCCTTCGCCAAGATGTACATGGCCAGTTCAGACTATCCGCTGAACGTCATGCATGAATTCGATCTGCCTTGGGATAAGGCCGTGGACTTTGCCGAGAAGCTGCGCAAGTCGAAGCGCCTCGCGACGCTCCCCGGGAATTTTGAGATATCCAAGCCGCGTAAGGAGGTGCTGCCATATGGCGCGCTCCTGATGGAGCGGCTTCTTCTGAAAGTAAGACCTCGGTCCGTGCTGTTCTCTGTCTTCGGCGTGCGCGAAGGCATTTTCTACTCGCTGCTCGATACAGAGGAGCGAGCCAAGGACCCGCTCCTCAGCTATTGCAAGCGCCTCGCCGAACTCTATGCGCGCAGTGCCGAGCATGCCGAAGAGCTTTGCGCTTGGACCGACCAGTTGTTCACTCACCCGGAACTGCAGGAGACTGATGAGGAGCGCCGTTTGCGCCATGCCGCGTGTCTGATCTCCGATATCGGCTGGCGCGCCCACCCAGACTACCGCGGCGAACAAAGCCTAGATGCCGTCGCTCATTCCGCCCTGAGCGGCATTGACCATCCAGGCCGCGTCTTTCTTGCATTGTCCATCTATTTCCGCCACGCCGGTCGTGGAGAACTGGAGGGCGAAAAACTGTCCGTCCGGCTCCGCAAGGCGGCAAGCAAACGCTCTTTGCGACGAGCTCGGATCATCGGCGCTGCCGTACGCGCAGCCCACATGCTGTCCATCGGGATGGCGGGCAAAGTCCTGGACACGCAGCTGACCTATAAGAATGATACTCTGATCTGGAGCATCCCCAAAACGCATGCCGCTCTAGATGGTGCGCGCCTGCGCCGGCGCTTCGCGACATTGGCGGGTCTCATAGATTGCACGGGAGTGCTAGAGTTCTCTGATCCCTCGAAAGAGAAATAAAACGCATCGAATCTGGCCATTCGGCCCGTCCAGTGCTCAGGCTTGCCACAATCTGATCGCATGAAGTGTTTTTGCGGGGCCACACAGCTGGCCGCCGCGTATTCTCGAGACCCAATATGCTCGTTCACTATCTAAGAGTTCGCTCGTGCGATTGGCACGGCAGGTGCGAATTCGCATCGGAACGCGAGGCTACTTCTAGGGGGCACATCAGTGAACGCGGTTGATCCGTACGCGACATTGGGTGTTTCGCGCGATGCCGGCGATGATGAGATCCGGCGCGCGTTTCGCAAGCTTGCCAAGGAGCTGCATCCCGACCTGCACCCGCAGGATTCGGCGGCCGCTGAGCAGTTCAAGAGGGTTTCAGCGGCTTATGACATCCTCGGCGATCCCCCGAAGCGCCGTCAGTTCGACACAGGAGAGATCGACGCCCGCGGAGAACCACGCCGGACACATCGCCAGCAATATGCCAATGCAAATGGCGGACCCGGCGGTTTCGGCGGTGACTTCAGTGGCATCTTTGACGACATGTTCGCCTCCCACTACGCGCAAAATGGTCATCGCCCCTCCGCCTCCAGCCCACAGGGCAGCAATAGAGGCAGCTTTTCCCGCCGAGGACAGGATGTGCGCTACACCCTGGAAGTCGACTTCGTTGAAGCAGTCACCGGCGTCAAGAAACGCGTGACGATGCCGGAAGGCGGAGTCCTTGATCTGGCCGTCCCAGAAGGTGTCTCAAACGGTCAAGTATTGCGGTTGCGCGGCAAGGGCGGCCTTGGTCTCCTCGGTGGTGAGGCAGGCGACGCCCTTGTTGAGATCAAAATTCGCCCCCATGCCCGCTTCACGCGCGAAGAACTCAACATCCTCAGCGAAGTGCCGATCGCGCTCGACGAAGCCATACTCGGTGGCAAGATCGAAGTCGCGACCATTGGCAGCCGCGTACAGCTCACCTTACCCAAGGGAACCTCCTCAGGACGCATGTTTCGTCTCAAAGGCAAGGGCGTACGCAACGCAAAGACGGGCGAAACCGGCGACCAAATCGTGACCGTCCGGATCGTCATGCCCAACGAAGTCGACGACGAACTCGCCTATTTCTTCTCACAATGGAAGCAACGCCGCGGTTATGACCCCGGCCCTCGCTGACCCCGCCAATTTCAGCTCCTGCGCTTTCGCGTGACATGCACCTGTGGCGGGCCATCCTTGAGCACGGCCTCCCCGCGTCCAGAAAGGCTCGGATTGGTCATGAAGTAAGCGTGCGCGTTAAACGGCTCCTCGCCGTCTCCCGGCTTAACTCGCAAGGCATTGCCGTCTGACAGGATGTGCCAGCTTTGCTGGTTATCCTTCAAGTTTGCGACCATGATCTGGTTGAGCACCTGTTCGTGCGTCGTTGGGTTGAGCACCGGCGCCATCGACTCAACACGTCGATCAAGGTTCCTTGGCATCAAATCGGCCGAAGAGATATAAACCGCGGCTTTCGGCGATGGCAGCCCTTCACCGCGGCCGAAACAATAGATGCGCGAATGCTCGAGAAAGCGCCCGATGATACTCTTCACGCGAATCCGCTCCGACATGCCCGGCACACCCGGTCTGAGGCAGCAAATCCCCCGCACGATGAGATCAACCTCAACTCCGGCTTCACTCGCCTCGTAGAGCGCCTCAATGATTTTCTGATCGACCAGCGAGTTCATCTTCATCCACACCGCCGCCGGGCGCCCGGCACGGGCGTGATCCATTTCTTCGCGCAGATGATCAACAATGCGGTCGCGGATTCCGTGCGGACTGGCAGCCATCAGCTCAAGCTTGCCGGGCTCGCCGTACCCCGTCACGAAATTGAGAATACGGGTGACATCACGGGCGATGGCTACATCATCTGTGAACAATGACAGGTCGGTGTAAATCCTAGCGGTCTGCGGATGGTAGTTGCCTGTACCGATATGCGAGTAGGTGACAAGATCTTTGCCTTCGCGCCGGACAATAATGCCAAGCTTGGCGTGCGTCTTCAGCTCGATAAAGCCGTAGACCACATGCACGCCGGCGTTTTCCAAGTCGCGCGCCCAGCGGATGTTTGCCGCCTCATCAAACCGGGCTTTCAGTTCCACCACCGCCGTCACCGACTTGCCGGCCTCCACCGCGTCCTTCAAGGCTTCCACTATCGGAGAATCCTTTGACGTCCGGTAAAGCGTCCACTTGATCGCCATGACATTGGGATCGTTGACGGCCTGGCGCAGATACTGAACGACAACATCAAAGGATTCATACGGGTGATGGACCACGAAGTCCTTTGCTTTGATGGTCGCAAAGACGTTGCCTTCATACTCACGCACACGCTCAGGATAGCGAATATTGAACGGCTTGAACAACAGGTCGGGCCGCTCCGAGACGATGAGTTGGGAGATGTCGGAAAACCCAAGCAGGCCCTTTTTGATAAAGACGGCCGGTTCCCCCACCTCCAGTTCATTAGTAACGAAACGGCGCAGCTCGGGTGCCATGCGCGCGTCGAGCTCCAACCGAATGACATGACCGCGCCGCCGCCGTTTGAGTAGGTTTTCGAAGGTCTGAACCAGGTCCTCGGCTTCTTCTTCAAGCTCGATGTCACTGTCGCGCAGCACACGGAACGCACCTTTGGCGTCCACGATAAACCGCGGAAAAAGCTCCGTGATATACATCCCGATAACGTCTTCGACGGGAATGAACCGAATTTCGCCCTTCGTATACTGTGACGGCTGCAGTCGAATGAAACGATCGAGCTGACTTGGAATCGGGACAAGTCCGTTTTGCCGCCGTTCCTTCACCTCGTGATGCATCAGAGCCGCAAGCGTCAGCCCCTTGTTGAGGATGAAGGGGAACGGGTGTGCCGGATCGACGGCGATCGGTGTCAGGATCGGGAAGATATGGTTGTAGAATTCCTGCTCAATCCACGCCTGTTCCGTCTGGTTGAGATCGTCCGGACCGACAATCGAGATGCCGTTAGCCTGTAGTTCTCTTCCAAGACTCGCCCAGCACTTTTGCTTGCGCTCGACCAGATCGGCGGCGAACTCGTTGATGCGCTCGATCTGCTGGGTTGGTGTCAGCCCATCCTGCGACAGCGTCGTCACGCCATTGACGATCTGGCCCTGAATACCGGCCACGCGCACCATGTAGAACTCATCGAGGTTCGAGGCCGATATCGATAGGAACCTAAGCCGTTCCAACAGAGGGTGTCGTTTATTGCTGGCTTCCTCTAGAACGCGCGAATTGAACTGCAGCCATGACAGTTCTCGGTTGTAGTAGCGTTCTGGTCCCTCAGGTGCCTTCGTCCGCTTGGACTTGACGTCCGTTACGCGTTTAGCAGCCGGCTTTTTCACCGTCTTGTACTCGGGCATCCGCCGGGCCGCCGTCATTCTCTCTCTCCTCGAAATGCCGGCACGTGCTGCATGGAATGAGCCGCCAGCCGGTCGCAATGCATAACAGTGTGGTGTTTTGCCTAGCTGTGCCAAACAATCGTTGCGGTGATATAAACGCGCGATCAAAGAAGACACATTTGTGATAACTGGGACTGGTTAAGGCCCCTAAATCTGGTTCTCCAGGTTCGTTAATGCCGTTTGCGCAAGTTGCTTTGTCACCTTGCGGCGCATCGCCAGGCCCAGCCGGTCAATCTCGGCTGCAATATCGTTCGCGGCCGCCATCGAACGCTCCATCCGCACAACGAGGTAGCCGATAACTTCCGGCTCAACCGTGAGCTGGCGGTCACAAAATAGCTTGACCAGAACGGCCTGCAGCAGCGCTTCGTCCGGTGGTGCGATCTGCGCGATAGGTAGCGCCCTGACGCGAGACCGCAGGTCCGCAAGCAGGATTTCCAGATCGCCTGGTGCCAGCCGCGAAGTAAACAATACTCGTATCCGGCCCTGCCGCGCCATATTGAGGAGGTGGAACAGCGCCGCTTCATCTGCGATGCCGCGATCCAAGTCCTCAACAACCACCGCCCCGATCGCCGCCGCATCCTGCAATGCGGCTTCCGAGGCTTCGCCAGCGCGCAGCAGCGAGGCTTGCGATTTCGCTCGCCAAACATCGGCAAGATGAGTTTTTCCAGAGCCTGCCGGACCAACGACCAAAGCCGCGCCGTTCGGCCACGCGACAGCTTCATCGATGAGCTCGATGGCAGTTTCGTTCGAACCGCTGACAAGAAAATCTTCAAGCCCCAAGGCGGAGCGGTGAGGCAGGTCGAAGACGAGTTGTTGAGGTGGCGGTTTCATCTAGCCATTGGGTGTTGGATCGACTTGGAGTGTCATACCGGGATGGACCACGAGGGTCGCGGAAGGCACGCGGCATGTAACCTACCATGACGTCCGCCACGACGGCCATCGGCTTGGCGCAATCCCCAAGCTAACTCCGCAAATCCGCTTTCCCGGCTTGCCGTCAGTTTCGCGACATATGCACGATCCAAATGCGGAAATAGGCAAGCAATGAGGCGATCGTTAAGCCTGCGGTGAACCAAATGAGACCGGTTCGAAGCATCTCGATGCCAAGCGAAAAAGCCTCATCCGCTAGGACAAGGGCGGCCAACGAAATCTGCGCCACCGTCGTAACCTTCGAGATCATTAATGGCGCGATCGCAACGGGTTTCGAAAGCAGCCACGACAACACGATCGCACACAGGATGAGCAGGTCGCGGCCAACCACGGTGTAAACAAGCCACTCCGGCAGGACAGACCGTAGACCAAGGCCGACAAATATCGAGACGATCAGCAGCTTGTCGGCCAACGGGTCAAGATAAGCGCCAATCTCCGTGTGCAAGTCGTATCGTCTGGCAAGATAACCGTCGACGGCATCCGACACCCCGGCGATAGCAAACAAAAAGAACGCGATTGCATCTTCACCGGCCAACACGAGCCAGAATACGATCGGCACGAGCACGGCGCGCCCGAGCGTAATGAGGTTGGGTATGTTCACCGGCTGAACCGCCATGATCACCAAGCCTTGGCTGCCTCCCCCCACTCGCGCGGAAGGGACAAGAGAGGGGCGGCCGATCCAGCCCATCTAAACCATTCCCGCAGTGCTCGTCTTTTGGCGTCCTCCAACGCTAGCCCCTCAAAACCGTTGTCGCAGCACCCAGCGGTCACCGGCATTATCAAGCGACAGGCCTTGCCGGGCCAAAACGTTGGCCAGCCCGCCGCCGCCGCCTGGGAAACTCAACGACACATTCGCACTGCGCGCCGAAACGGCCCCGACACGGAATGCTTCAACACCAGATAGTTCGGCAAGTTCACGCTGCAGCCGGTACCAATCACGCGCGTTATTGAACAAGACCTCGATCCTCACCGGCGCCGCCGGCTGGGTCAATGCACCAATCCCACCCGATTGACGCGCCTTCAACACCTTCCATCGGCCCTCCAGAACGCCGAGCGTCACGACAGCCGCCAATTCCATCGCATAAGCAGCATCTCCATCATAAATGCGATAGGCGCGCGACCAATTGACCGGCCCGACACTGTCATGGCCGTCGATCCGCACCTTGAGCCGGTTTGTCGAGCTATCAACTTCCGCTCGCACAACGACCACCTGCCGGCGGCCGTACTCGGCGGCAAGGATCCGCATTCCCCGAGCGTCATCGCGTTGCGCCAGCCCATCGAAAACGTCCGGATGGATGTTGGGCCGCAATGGCACAACGGTTAGCGGTGTAACGGAATTCTTTAAATCGAGCCCGCCCCAGACTTCTCCCCAAGTCCCCGCCGATCGCTCGGGCCCGCCCAACGCACCTATCGAGACAGGTATTAGCAAGACGGAAGGAGCCTGCTCGTCGATGAATGGAACCCCGCGCTCGCGAAGAAGGCCGCGCACACCATCCGGCGAAAAAGCAAAATCAAGCGCGGCGTAGTATTCGGTCGATGAATTCTGCTCCCCACGCACGGAGATGCCGTTGACATACTCCGCCGCGTCGACCTCGCCCATCTGCCGGAGGCGTCCATACGCAGTGACGGGAACAATCCTCTTCAACAGCGATCGCAAAGCCGCGCTCTGACCGTCGGAAATGGCAGTCTTCTTCGCCGCCACCGCATTCTTGCCCCGCGCCTCGACAGGGAAGTTGGCGACCGTGAATGCGCCATCATTCTGGTTGGCCGCAGCCACCGGGCCACCCGGCACAAAAAGCAGTGCGGACGCCAAAACCGCCTGCAATAAACCAGCTGCCCGGACACGATTGGACCCTAACGTCATGCCTCTGCGTCCCCGTATTGTTCGTCACCCTGCCTTGACCGGCCCGCCATATTCGGGCAGTGCGGGATCGATTTGACGGCTGGTCTGCCGTCAGCGATGCGATCACGCGATCCGCAATATGCTCGCAGATCAATGTTGTGCCGGGCTTGCTATAACAGATCAACTCAACCCTTACGAGGTCACCTTCAACACGATGAGTGAAGATACCGACCGCCCCGTCACCTACCGTCAAGCCGGCGTGGATATCGACGCAGGCAACGCCCTGGTCCAGGCGATAGCACCACTTGCACGCGCCACGAGCCGCCCAGGCGCGGACGCGGCCCTAGGCGGGTTTGGCGGCCTCTTCGATCTAAAGCAGGTCGGATTTCGGGACCCCCTGCTGGTTGCCGCAACCGATGGCGTCGGCACCAAGTTGAGGGTTGCCATCGAATCCGGCCAGCACGAAACCATCGGCACCGATCTCGTCGCCATGTGCGTCAACGATTTGATCGTGCAGGGCGCTGAGCCATTGTTTTTCCTGGACTACATGGCGACCGGACGCCTGGACGTCGCCACCGCCCGCGACGTAATTGCCGGCATTGCCGAGGCTTGCAGCCAGTCCGGCTGCGCGCTGATTGGCGGTGAAACAGCCGAAATGCCAGGCATGTACCAAAGCGGTGACTACGATCTGGCCGGTTTCGCCGTCGGCGCCGTCGAGCGCGATTGCATATTGCCCCGGCCCGACGTGGCGGCCGGCGACAAAATCCTCGCAATCGCCTCGTCAGGCCCTCACTCGAACGGTTATTCATTGGTCCGCAGGCTGGTCGAGAAGGCCGGTCTTGGCTGGAACGAACCTGCCCCTTGGGCTCCCGATGCAAGTGTCGCAAAATCGCTGCTGACCCCGACCCGGCTCTACGTCAAACCGGCGCTCGCGGTACTTCGCGCAACCGGCCCTTCATCGGGCGCGATCAAGGCGCTGGCGCACATAACAGGCGGCGGATTGAGCGACAACATCCCTCGCGTTCTGCCCGACGAAACGGCCGCCGCGATCGATCTGGCGTCCTGGCGGCAGCCCGCCGTGTTCGCTTGGCTGGCCAAGGCCGGCCGTCTCCCCGATGAGGAGATGCTGCGCACCTTCAACTGCGGTCTGGGGATGATCTTGGTGGTCGCTGCGGACCGCGTGGTAGATGTTACTTCGGCCCTCGAAGACGCCGGCGAAACACCGCTTGTGATTGGCGAGATCGTGCAGCGCCACGACCAGGCGGTAGTTTACCAGGGCAGCTTGGACAACACGACATGAACGTCTCGACCAGGAAGCGCATTGCGATTTTGATATCCGGCCGCGGCTCCAACATGATGGCGCTTGTCGAGGCCGCGTGCATGCCCAGCTACCCCGCCGAGATCGTCGCCGTGATTTCAAACCGGCCGCAAGCCGCCGGCCTGACCTGGGCCCGCGGCCAGGGCCTTGAGACCGTTTCGCTGGACCATCGGGACTACGCTTCCCGCGAGAGTTTTGATGAAACCCTCCACCAGACTCTTGTTGGCACCGGCGCCGAGCTTGTCGCCTGCGCTGGATTCATGCGGCTGATGACCCCCAAACTTGTCGATCGCTGGCACAACGCAATGATCAATATCCACCCATCGTTGCTCCCTGCCTTCAAAGGCCTGGACACGCACAAACGCGCCCTGGCCGCAGGTGCACGGATCACGGGATGCACGGTCCATATCGTAAGACCAAAGATGGATGAGGGGCCCATTCTGGGCCAGGCGGCGGTCCCCGTCCTCGATGGCGATACGCCGGAGATGCTGGCCGAGCGCGTGCTCGCCGCCGAGCACCGTCTCTATCCACAAATCTTATCGCTATTTGCCGCGAACCAGTACGAAATCGATCAACATGTCGCACGCCTCAAAGCGGAGTACGTCGAAGGATCAACGCTTTTTTCACCAGAACTTTAACTTAAACGCGAATGTACGGTCCCTAGCCTTTGTTTTTTCGTGCCAAATTGTAGCGAAAGATGCTGAATCCGTAGACAATCGAGCATCTAAATGTTAGCGGCGCGGCACTAACAGGGGATTGTGCTTCATTAGTCACATCCAACCGGCATGGATCGGCGCATTATAGCCAGCCGTAGGACGAGTCCACCCCACTGCCCCATTTCTGGCGCTGCAATCGAAAAAGCAGTGACGGGAGAGAATTCATAGCGCGCAACCAACGGCGGCCAACGAAACGCAAAAATGCGGCGCAAGTTGTTGAAATTCGCCCGCCGAATTGTTTGAGTAATGGGGGCGAAGCTCCGGAGACGATTGAAAATGCCCACAGCTGAGACGGATTCCGCCGAATTCGGAGAAGAGAGCATCTGGTTCAAACTGACGCCTCTCCTCAAGGACCCCCAAAATCCGATGGGCGTCCTGATGCAGACCGCCGAGCGGTATGGTGCGGTCATTCCCGTCAGTATGGCCTCTCAACGCGTTGTGCTGATCAGCGATCCGCAATTCTTCAAGCACGTGCTGGTATCGAAGGCCGACAACTACATCAAATACTTTGACGGCCTCGAACCGATTTTCGGAAAGTCGATGATCACCAACGATGGTGCTCTTTGGCAGAAGATCCGGATGCCGCAGCAGCCCGCGTTCCACCCCGACGTCTTCGCCGAATACATCCCGTACTTCAACGAAGCAATCCGCTCGAAGATGCAGAACTGGGCCGAACTGGCCACGACGGGTGAGTCAGTCGAGATGGTCGAGCAGACCTGGACGCTCGCCGCCGACATGATCTGCAAGGCGCTTTTCGACCGCGAGATGCCATTCAATCCGCATGTCGTATTCCGGTACGTCAAAGCCTACACCGACGTGATGAATCACAAGTCGATCCGCGACAAGAAGCAGGCTGGCGACGTCAGCGGTTACACCGAGGCCTCCCCGGCCGAAGCGGTCGAAGCCTGGACTTCGGTGCCTCCCGCCGTGATCGCCTCTGACCCGCGCGAGGAGCGCGAGAGAACCCTGCTCAAGATGATTCAGGCTGCCGTCGACGATCCCGACGTCCCTGAGTTTGATCAGCAGCAAGCAATCGACGAACTCAAGCAGTATCTCTGGGCGGGAACAGAGACCACCGCTCTCACTCTGGCTTGGGCCCTGTATCTTGTCTCCAAGCACCCTGAGGCAGCAGAGCGCATCCGTCGCGAGGGCGAGGAGGTCTGTGCCGACCGCGAACCTAACGCGGCCGACTACTCCGCACTCACATACACACGCGCCGTCATTCAAGAAACCATGCGGCTCTACCCGCCCGTATGGAGCCTGATCCGCACGGCCGCCGGACCCGACGTAATCGACGGTAAAGAAATCAAAGCCGGCGATCGCATCGTCCTGTTCGGGTACGGCGCCCATCACAATCCCAAGTTCTGGGACGCGCCGGAAGAATTCCGCCCCGAGCGCTGGATGGGCGACGCCGCGAAGAAGCGCGTGAAGTACTCCTATATCCCGTTCGGCGCGGGCAAACGCTCGTGCATCGGCGGCGCCATGAGCCAGGTCGAAAACACATTGGCTCTGTCGTTGCTACTGCGCCGCTTCCGCCCCGAATACATTGGACCCGAGCCGGCGCCGATCAACGCGACCGTGACGCTGACGCCCAGAGGTGGTCTGCACTTCCGCATCCACGAACTGAGCTGAACAAAACGCTCGTGCCAAAAAAGAAAAACGAGGGCGAAACCGCCCTCGTTTTTTTTCTTTTCGCATGTACGACGGCCATCGACCGTCGCGATCTATAGGACTTCGTAGCGCAGTTTGACCATGCCGTCGGAAAACGCGTGGATGCCATCGAACTCAAGCTTCTGCTGCTCCTTCAAGGAATTAAGCAACGATAAGCCCGAGCCGATCAGATACGGCGCCACACAGATTTCCACGATATCCACAAGCCCTGCTTCCAGCGCTGACTGCATCGTCACCGCCCCACCAACGATCCAGATATCCTTGGAAGTTTGTTCCCGAGCCGCCTGCACGGCGGCCCTAATGCCGTTGGGTATAATGACCGCGGTCGCGGGCACCGGCCACGGCGGCTGCGATGACAGAATGAACCCGTACTGTTCCAAATAGGGCCATTCACCAAAGGCCTGAATCATCTGGCACGTGCGGCGCCCCAATACGACCGCCCCGATGGCTTCAAGAAACCCCGACTCCTCAAAGATGCTCTTTCTATGGGGCTCAAGCCATGTTGAATCCCCATCGCTGTCAGCAACGAAGCCGTCAAGGCTCATGGCGGCGTACAACCTGACCTGTGCCATTGCCCTCCCGCACGCGGTTAAGGACCAAACAAAACGGAGCTAGCCAGCCGGCGTCAGCCAACGATCTCGTCGAGGCGGAAATTCAGCGCGATTTCGCGCTCCGCCGACTCTGGGCTATCCGACCCATGTGTCGAGTTCTCGCCCTTCGACAACGCAAATTGCTTGCGGATCGTACCTTCGGCCGCTTCAGCCGGGTCGGTCGCGCCCATCACCTCACGGTATTTGGCGATGGCGTTTTCGCCTTCTAGGACCTGAAGGACTATGGGCCCCGACGTCATAAATGCGACAAGCTCACCATAAAACGGCCGGGCGGAATGCTCTTCATAGAACTTCTGAGCCTGCGCCGCTGTCCACAAGACGCGTTTCTGGGCGACAATACGAAGCCCGGCATTCTCAATGACGCAATTAATCTGGCCTGTGATGTTCCGTTTGGTCGCATCTGGTTTGATAATCGAAAACGTGCGCTCGGCTGCCATGCAGACTTTCCCCCAGCAAATATTCATTTCAGACCAGCGTCTTATAGCCATGGCTGGTGCCGCCCACAAGACTGCCAAGGTCAAAGTCAGCCGAGCGCCCTGCCGGCGAGGCGCGCAAATAGCCGCGCTTGACCAATATTGCATGGCGTGGCGGCAAATTGGCTATCGGTTGATTGGAATAGCCAACGCCTTGTAATAGCCAGCTTTAGCGTGTGAAAAAGTGCCAGAAGCGATGGTGGAGAGAGTTTGCACCGCCATCTCGGACTTAGGGCGCACACAGGTTTCGTGGGGGTTTGCGTAACGTTGACGCGTTGCGGCGATCCGTGTGAAACGAGAAGGAAAGAAGTGAGGAGGCGACCGGAGTTCCGTCGATCCAGCCCACTGTGAGAGCCGATGAGCGAAACGAACTCTGAGATTGTCTGGTACATCGCCCGCGAAGGGGAGCAACACGGCCCGCTGTCGGACGCCGAAATGAAGATCTTCGTGACGAACGGGCATCTCAAACCGACCGACTTGGTCTGGAACCCTGAAATGGCGGACTGGCAGACGGCTGCCTCGGTGTTCCCGCCAACTGCTCCTCCATCACCGCCACCACCGCCGGCGACTCCGAAGGTCACCTCCCCAGCCGCCCAGGGGACCTACAAACAGCCCGCACGGCACGACACCTTGGCGGCACAGAACCGGACTCCAGGTCCGGTCCTGCAGGTCGAGCCCGGCTCGTCAGCAGCCGCTCCCAACACACACACAATGCCATCAGCAGATGCCACCCACGCATCACTTCGGCCTGAGCCCAGCCTCACCGCAGGCGCCGACATGGCTGCACGCCAGCCAGCGCCGGTCGAAGGGTATGAAGTTGAAGACGAGGACGACGAGCCGCCGCGCCGTCGCGGTCGCATTGGATTACTGATCGGCACGGTCGCGGTTGCCGCGGCAATCGCCGGAGGCGGCGTCGTCGCATTTCAAAATAAGGACGCCATCCTCAGCTATATGAACGAACCCTCTGAGGAGGCCAATACTCCGGTTGTAAAGGCCGACACCAACACGAAGACGGCAGCGCTCGAAAAAACCACCCCGCCCAAGAAACAGGCCCCCAAGGCAGCTGACTCTGGGATTCCGCAAGTTCCAGGCGTCACCGTGACCGTACCCACGACACAGCCGGTTGCCCCGAGCCCGGGCACCACCGACAGCGTCCCGCTTGAGACCATCGATAGCAACCTGCAGAAATCTCAGCTTTGGCGCGTCATTAAGACGGAATTCCCCGACTGGTACGAGGAACGCGTCCAAGAGATTTCGAAATTGAGCAACACGGCCAGCGAGACCGATCTTTCCAAGCATCTCATCGGCAAACTCGTCGCCCTACGCCGCGAACACGCAACGCACGCTCTATCCTCGAGCACGGAGCATCTGCAAAGTATCGCCGGTGCTTTCCTGGCAAACCTCAGAAGCCTGGCTGGACACTCGACCGATGCCTGCTACACATTCATCAGTAAGGGCGAGACGAGCCCAGCAGTGATCTCGCTGTTTCCCAAGCCAGGGTATGGAGACGCCATCGAAGGGCAGATTGCAGCCGTGTTCCGCGCCGTCGCGGATGGCCGCAAATCTCCCGTAACGCGCGATAAAGCAACCAAGCCCGACTACGACATTCTGTCCTCCGAACTGACCAAGATTGGCTGGTCGAAGGCGGATGTCGGCTTGTTCGCTAATCCCCAGGCCCTGGCGAAAGCGCCGCCCGAGCAGGTCTGCAAGATGGTCCAAGATTGGTTTGCCGCCCACATCGCGATCAACGACAAACAGGTTCAGGAGCGCCTCCTCGTCGAGACGCTCCGCCCCGTCGTTGCCGGTTGATTCCACCAAGTGCGACAAAAAGTCTTAGGCGATCGGAATCTCGAGGCGGACCCGGTCACAGGCCAGACGCGGCACCTTGCGTCGTCCGTCAACCTCGTCGAATTCGACAATCCCGAAGGTCTTGAAGCGCCGCAGCGTCAACATCAAGCTCGCCTTCGGCCGGCCCGATAAACGCGCCAGTTCGGCAACGGATTGCGGCGAAGCCTCCTTGATCAACTTCAGAAGTTCGACGTTGCGCTTGGACAGCAACCGGGAAAACCCGTCGAGAGACGACCCGTTACAATCAAGGCGCAGCCGCTTCTTGCCGCTTTCCACCCTCATGCTACGGGCACCATTGACCGGCTGAATGATGGTGTTGTTTTCCCATTTCCCATCGTCATACAAAACCATCTCGACGTGAAGCGTCTTGGAATGTCTTTGCATTGTCAGCTCCCGCTGGGTGGGCCGAACGCAATAGTGGCGAAAATGATAGTGAATAGAGCGTTCGGATACGTCGCCGCGAATTGTAATGAACTTTTTTATAACGGCGGTTGCGCCCAGAAGGATCACTCCGGAACAGTAGGTTCAAGCCCGCCGCCCGACAGACAGGGGCGGATCAATGACTAACGCGCCCGCCAAATCCCCGACCGGATGAAGTGCGCCGTCCTGAGGGAGTGCTGAAAAATGTACACCGATGCTTCGACTGCCACGGAATTCGCCAGCGTGACTTCGAGGATCACGCGCCTGTAAGCATCATGTTCAAGCCCCCCGCGCCGCACCCCTTCATAATGATCGAGCCACTGCAAAGTCACGGCCGGCCGCAACAGCTCGAACACTTCACCGTGAACGACATCCTCTGAGACTTCTGAAGTGATCGCCCCTGGATACTGGCCGAGGTCATAAAGCCGTCCTCTGAAAGACGCCGGCCCAAGACTTCTTGCCTCGCGGCGAAGCCGGTTGCGCTGGCCCAGCCCCATCGCGCCGTCCGCCCAGCTCATCAGCGTTCCGTATACGAATAAATAGCGCGATGGCGCTTGCCTATGTCGATCAATTGCCACTTGAGACCCCATTCCAGGCTTGCAAACCGGAGCTATCACGAACACTTCACCGCCAATTTGAGTGCATGTGAACGCCAAAGTCGCCAAATTCCAATTCAGCGAAAGACGCCAACAGGACCGAACGAAACATGCTGAGGAATCGAACCCAATGGGCAACACCGGCTATCGCCGTTCTGGCGCTGTTAGCGGCTGTATTGTTCGCGGTGCAGGATGCGCGAGCCGCCAAGTCTGAAGTCTTCACGGGGCTGGTAAGAGGCGTCGCGGTCGGCGGCTATGATCCCGTTGCATATTTTTCAGAAGGCAAACCGGTCAAAGGCAAGCAGGCGATCTCCCTGCAATACAAGGGTGCCATCTGGCGCTTTGGTTCCGAAGCCAATCGTTCGCTGTTTGAATCTGACCCGGTCAAGTACGCACCTCAATACGGCGGGTATTGCTCCTGGGCAGTTAGCAGAGGCTACACGGCAAAGGCTGATCCGTTCGCCTGGACCGTTGTCGATGGCAAGCTCTACCTGAACTACAATCTCGACGTCAGAAGCACTTGGAAGAAGAACATTCCAGCCAACATCGCCAAGGCAAACGCCAATTGGCCGAACGTGTTGAACAAATGAGTTTGAGGCTCAAGCAATCCAAACTCTATTGCCGCGCCACCTCGCTCCCCCCGTGCCCCTGCGCGGCAGCATGACCCCGCCGGATGCCCCCTTATGCCGGCGGGGTCAGTCCTTTATTCAAAGCCAGACGTGCTTGTTGAGCGCACGGTGACGGTGCGCTCAATCACGCAGCTTTACGCGCCTCGCCAATCTGCGCCAACCCGGATAAAAGGCCTTCATCTAGTGCGCCACATGGGCGTTAGGTGTAAGGGACGTTAGGGGGAAGGGGCTTGCTATGTCGCGTTTGGTCTTCTTCATTTGGCTGGTCTTATCTTTGGGCTGGGTCCTGGCGGTCGGTTCATTCGCCATGCAAAGCTGGCCCCATATGCCGCTTGATATCAGTCACACCGACCCTGCGACACTGGCCGCCTTCGACGAGGCCGTGCTCATCCATGTCGGCAAACATGCTGCGGTTGCCTTGCTGCCCCCGCTCGTCATGTTTATCCTGGCCCGATTCATCAGCCGCTAGAGGCGGAGTACCGGCGCCGACTATGCTTTCTTGAGATAACCGATATGAGAACCCTTGCTCTCTCGGATGCGCTCCAAAATCTGGCGCACTTCACGCGGGTGCAAAGGCAGGTTCGAATTCTTGGTACGGTCCTGCTCAAGCGCTCGCAATTCCTGGAATAGCGGTTCCGCGGTCTCATGCAGCATCGCAATGGCCGCGATGGCGCTGCGCTTCATATTGACCGGAACGACCGGGATCACGTCATCGATCATCTCTTTGACATCATGCGATAGATAGCTCGCCATCCGGCCCAGTATCGAGATAAGGCGCACTTTCATCGTCTCTTGGAACCGATAGCCGTCCTGCTCCATCCACTCGAACAGCTTGTCCATGACGATGTCTTTCAAGCGCAGGTTCGAGGTGACCCTGTAATCCTGCCACTCGGCGATGATCTCGAATCCAGGCTCCAGCTCCAGATCACCGGGCGCGAAAGTCTCAGTCGCGTTGACGCCGATGCGACGCACGAAATCCCTATTCTTCATGTCGAGATGGGTCGCAAACGTCGGAAAGAGCACGGTTCCGTCACTGGCTTCACGAAACGCGCGGCGCACCAGCTTCGAGCAATAAAGATTATGCGTCTTTTCATCGAGCGTCATTGTGAAGTCGTACAGAATGCGCTTGCCCCACGGGCTGTTGGACTGCTGCACGCGGTCATGGATCAGTGTCGCCGCCCGCTGCGCCAGATTGGCATCCTTGTGCCGGAACAAAATGGCCCGCCCTAGCTCATGATCGAGCCAGTCTGACAATGGCTCAACGACCGCACCGCGCTCGATAAGGCTTTCGACCGCCCAATGCCGGCCGCGGGCGTCGATGTAGACCATGGCGACATGTGAGAACTGCGAGTCGATATCGCCGATACGTGCGATCGCCGCGCTGTTGTGCAGCCGCCCCCGGGTCAGTATGACGTCACCAGAGCGGAACGCCATCGTCCCGTCGGCCGCCCGCTCACCGGCGCGGTTATAAAGCGTATTGTGATTAGTGCCCGTGAAGGCCCGGTAGGTACGGCCGCCTTCGGGCAGTTGCTCGAAGCCCGTCCAAAGCTCACCCAGGATATCGATGGCGTAGCGCGTTGCTCTGAGGCAGTCCCGCGCTGCTTTTTGCGCCTGGCGTGACATCAGCCCGGCGTTTTGCCAGACACCGACGCGCTCACGCAGTTTCATCTGCAGGTCAAAAAGCGCGAACATCGTCTCCGGCGCCTTTTCGCGCTCTTGGAAGACGTCATAGCGGAAGAAATCCTGTTCCTCGAAGGAGTTGTAGACGCGCTCAAGCGTTGCCGCCAGCACCTGCGCGCTTCCGATGGGCCGGTCAAGCGCCTCGTTAAAGACGGCGACCTCATCAAGGAAACGCTCCTGAGCGACCGAATTCAGCACGCCAACCTCCCTCGCCTCAGACGCTGCTGCAACAATAACCGAGTGCCATAACAGCCTGCAATTCTCACAGGTTTACGGCAATTCCGTCATTTATTCGGCAGCTACCACGATGGGCGCGGGAACAAGGCCCAGTTCGCGCTTGGCCTGGTCTCTCAAAACGTCGATTGGCTGCAACTTGCCGTTGCGCTCATAGTGCCAGAACGTCCAGCCGTTACACGCCTGCTTGCCTTGCACTTCGGCACCCAGGCGGTGAATCGAGCCCTGGCTGGCACGATAGCGCAGCGTACCGTCGGCCTTGACCTCGGCGCGGATCCTGCGGCGCGGATCAAACAACGTTGAGCCCGGCTTCAAGATCCCAAGTTCAATGATCGTTCCAAACGGCACCCGCGGCTCGGAGCGCTTCGAAGGCTGCGTTTCCAGCGCCGCATCATCAAGCACCTCGACCTTCGCAATGCGCTCCCGCGCCGCCTTCACATAATCCGCATCTTGTTCGATGCCAATGAACCGCCGGCCGAGCTGCTTGGCGACAGCACCTGTGGTGCCGGTCCCAAAAAACGGATCAAGGACGATATCTCCCCGGTTGGTCGAGGCCAGCAGAATACGCTGCAGGAGGGCTTCCGGCTTCTGCGTTGGATGCGCCTTGCGCCCGCCCTCATCCTTCAGCCGCTCTGGCCCCGAGCAGATCGGAAACAGCCAGTCCGAACGCATTTGAATGTCGTCATTCATTGCCTTCATGGATTCGTAGTTGAACGTATATCGAGACGACTGCTCACGGCTCGCCCAGATCAGAGTCTCGTGCGCGTTCGTGAAACGGCGGCCTCGAAAATTCGGCATCGGGTTCGTTTTGCGCCACACCACATCGTTCAAAATCCAGTACCCGAGGTCCTGCAAGGCGACCCCAAGCCGGAAAACGTTGTGATACGAGCCGATCACCCACAGCGCTCCATCAGGCTTGAGGACCCGGCGGCATTCGCCAAGCCACGCGCGGCAGAACTCATCATAATTGGCGAAGCTGTCGAACTTGTCCCAATGATCGTCGACGCCGTCAACGCGTGTGTTGTTGGGGCGCAAAAGCTCCCGGTCGAGCTGCAGATTGTAGGGAGGGTCGGCAAAGACCAGATCGACACTGCCACTGGGGATCTTCTTCAACTGGCTCAGGCAATCGCCATAAAGCACCTTATCGAGCGGAGATGTTTGTTTCTTCTCACGCTTCGAGACCCCAACACGACGCACAACCATTGAACTCACAGCTTCCTTCAACGCAAAACCACACTGCCGAAACGACACAGCTCACTCTAGCCTGCCGAATGACTCTTTCGGCAAGAAACATCTGCCACTTGGAAGAAAAAGGGGTGCCGGTCAGCAGCCATCCGACAACCGCTTATAGCCCACTCTCCCGCCAAGATCGTTAAGACATTCTTAACGTCGGTGAACACTCTCTTAAAATCTGATGCCGGACCAATGAGTCGAACAAATGACGAACGGTGTCGGTCGCCGGTTACAACGCCGCGCCCCCAAAACAAAAGGCGCCCCGCGATCGTCGCGAAGCGCCTGCAATTATCCGATGTGCGCCGTAAGGCGCCTCATCTGGTTCAGTCGCAGTAGCGGTAGAATTTGCGGCACGAACGGCGAGAGCCATCTTCGCACCTCCACAACCAGCGATCACAGCGGTTGCGGTAGCGGTAATGCGAGCGGCGGCCATAATAATACTCACGCTCGTGGGCACGCGCCGCACCGGCGATCAACGCACCAGCAACAACGCCGCCGATGATCGCGGGCCCCAGGTAGCGGCCACGCCGACCGGCCACGACAATCGTCTCAGGCTTGACGCTCGAATTTGCAGCAACAGCAGCAGGGGCCGGCGCAACCACACCGTTCAACGCAACCGCGGCGGTCTCCGGCTGGCGCACTTCAGCGGCCCAGGCGGCATTGCCAAAGAACGGCAACGCGGCAACCAAAGCGGCAAGCGCGATAAGTTTTATCAGCATCTTCATCTCAACTCTCCTAGATCACCGTCGCCCGGCTTGAATTGTTCAACCTGACAACTCGGCACCAGGCCCCCGAAGCCTGTGCCGAAGAGATTCTGAGACCATCAAGCCTCAGCATACCGACACAAATTGGGCGTAGGCACCTGAACCGATAATGAACGTTACGGATCCCGTTTTGATCCACCGGACGACAGCGAGCCGATCTCGCTTCATGGGTTGTCGGAGCCTACTCGAAAAATGCGGCGTCTTTTTTTTGCGCGCGTCTCAGACTTCGGGTTATTGCGCAACGGCTCGCGACTGGCTTATCAACGATAAGCAAGACCACTGCACGTCACCCGCCCAACCTCCTTAAGCACACGGTGAACATTAGGCCTCAACGGCCAACCCCGAGCCCAAATGGGCACGACGCCAAAGCCAAAGGCAGCAGGGGTCCTATGCCGTTTTCAGCCTCGAATACCAGACCAGTGCCGAAAGGGGATGGATTCATAGATAACCTTGGTATACGGTATACCAAGGTGGAAACGTCTCGATAACAAGACGAGAGAACAACAAATGAGATCGCTCGTCCTCGCAGTCGCACTGTTTCTTTTCTGGCTGGCACTCTCAGGTCATTACACGCCCTTCCTCCTCACAGTAGGCGTGCTTTGTGTTGCGCTGACGGTGTTTGTCGCCTCACGCATGCTCATCGTCGATGATGAGGGCCAGCCGATGGAGTTGCTCCTGGCGGCCCCGACCTATTGGGCCTGGCTCTATGTCGAGATCGCCAAATCAGCCGTAACCGTCACGCGCATAATCCTCGACCCAAAGCTTCCCATCTCACCGACATTCACGCGAGTTCGCGCCAGTCAGAAGACGACGGCGGGACTGGCGACTTACGCAAACTCCATCACGCTCACTCCCGGCACCATAACGACCGGTGTCTCCGATGACATCCTCACCGTCCACGCCATCATCCGCGAGGGAGCCGACGATCTCGAAGCCGGCGGCATGGACAAGCGTGTTCGACAATTCGAAGGAGACGCTTGAATGTTCGTTCTGGCAACCTCGGCCGTTCTCCTCGCTTTGCTACTGGCGGTCATACGCGCCATTAGAGGCCCGACGGTTTTCGACCGCGTCCTGGCCGGCAACACCGTCGGCACGCTAGCCATCTTGCTGCTCGCCTCGATCGGCTTCCTGACCGGCCGCCCGGAATTCCTCGACATCGGCCTGACGTACGGTCTGTTGAACCTGATCGGAACCTTTGCGGTGCTGAAGTTCTTCCGTCATGGTGACCTTGCCTACGACGTCGATGAGAACAAGGAGGGCAAGGCATGGAAGTGATCGCCGACGCCATCTCCTGGGTGCTGATCGCTCTGGGCAGCTTCTTCCTGGTGAGCGGCGCCATTGGCCTGATACGCATGCCCGACGTTTACACGCGCATGCATGCAGCAAGCGTCATCGATACGCTAGGTGCCATGCTCCTGATCCTGGGGCTGGTTTTCCAGGCGGGCTTTTCGCTCTTGGCACTAAAGCTGTTCTTCGTCATCGCGCTGTTGTTTTTCTTCGGACCTGTTGCAAGCCATGCCCTGGCGCAAGCCGCGTTGCATGCCGGAATCGAACCGCTTCTTGCCGAAGATCGCCGCGGCCGCGACGTGCCTGGCGGTGACGAGCCGGAACCCGACGGCAAGCAAGAAGGGGTTCCTTCGACATGATTGGGAACCCCAGCGCCGAAGCCTTCGTCATGGCGGTTCTGCTGACGCTTCTGGCAGCCGTCACGCTCGCCATTGCCCGTCAGCGCAACATGTTCGGCGTCGTCATTTTGTCGAGCATCTATAGCTTCCTGATGGCCTCGTTGATGATTGTGCTCGACGCCGTTGACGTTGCCATGACGGAAGCCTCGGTCGGCGCCGGCATTTCAACGGTGATCCTGCTGGCCACTTTGTACCTCACCGGCTCAATGGAATACCCGCAGCGCCGCAGCGTGGCGATACCGCTGTTTGTCAGCATCGTCGTCGGCGCGGCTCTCGTCTGGGGGACCATCGGCTTGCCGGCCTTTGGCATCTCCGACGCACCCATCCACCAGCATGTTGCTCCCACCTACATCGACTTCTCGAGGAAGCACGACATGCCGCCCAACATCGTCACCGCGGTCCTCGCAGATTTCCGCGGCTTCGATACGCTGGGTGAAGTCACCGTCGTATTCACTGCGGGGATTGGTGTCTTGCTGTTGCTGCAGGGCGGCTGGCGCCTTGGCGGCTCGCGCCGCGACGACGACACTGAAGGAGATGACGAGATATGAGACTCGATCTGATCCTTAGGGTCGGCGCCAAACTTGTCTTGCCGTTTATTCTGCTATTCGCCCTTTACGTCCAGTTCCACGGTGACTATGGGCCAGGCGGCGGCTTCCAGGCGGGCGTCATCTCCGCCGGCATGGTGATCCTCTACGCAATCATTTTTGGCGTCCACGCGGCCAAGCGGATCGCTCCGCCCATTATGGTTGAAATGATGGTGCCTTTGGGGGTCGCCATCTTCGCCGGAACTGGCGTCGCGAGCCTTCTGATGGGCAACAACTTCCTCGACTATACGGGCTTCGCGCACGACTACCTTCATGCGCACGAGTGGGGGATCCTGATTGTTGAACTCGGCGTGCTCGTGACCGTTTGCGGCACCATGGTCGCCATGTTCTATGCGTTCGTTCAAAGGGGGCGTTCTTGATGGAACTGCTCAAGACATTTGCAGCCCACTACAACTACTTCATCACGATCTTCCTGATGATTTCCGGGCTCTTTATCGTCATTGCCCGAGGCAATCTCATAAAGAAGCTGGTCGGACTCTCCTTGTTTCAGACCTCGGTTTACCTGCTCTACCTGACCCCGGCTAAAATCCTCGGCGGCACCGCCCCCATTTACGAAGAGGGTTACAAACTCTATTCGAACCCTCTCCCCCACGTCTTGATGCTTACGGCAATTGTCGTTGGTGTGGCCACGCTTTCCCTTGGCCTCGCCCTCGTGGTTCGCATCAAAGAGGCCTACGGGACCGTTGAAGAGGACGAAATCTTTGCGAAGGATCCTGAGGCAGAATGAACGTGCTAAGCTGGGGAGCGGTCGAACCGCAACTTCCAATCCTTCTTGTTGTGATCCCGTTGCTGGGTGCGTTGCTGACGACGTTCCTGCGCAACAGCTTCTTGGCATGGCTGGTCGCAACGGTGGTCGCTTTCACGCTGCCGTTCATATCCATTCATCTGCTGGTCACCGTCCTCCAAACCGGGCAACCGATCGTCTACAATATCGGTAACTGGGAGGCCCCATTCGGCATCGTCTACAGGGTCGATCAGCTGTCCGGCTACGTGCTCTCCGTGATCGCCATCATCGGCGCTGTAATCATGCCTTTTGCAAGGCGCAGCGTTGCCGCCGAAATCGAAGAACGGGCGCGCTCCTGGTACTATACAATGTACCTTTTGTGCCTAGCCGGCCTGCTCGGCATCGTCATCACCGGTGATGCGTTCAACGCCTTTGTCTTCCTCGAGATCTCATCACTCGCCACCTACGTCTTGATCGCTCTCGGCAAGAACCGGCGCGCCCTTCTGGCAGCCTATCAATACCTCATCATGGGTACCATCGGCGCGACCTTGTACGTGATCGGTGTCGGCCTCCTCTACGTGGTAACCGGCACCCTGAACTTTGATGATCTGGCAAGCCGTCTCAGTGCCGCCATCGTCGACCCCGGTCAGCGCAATGCCGTCGTAACCGCTCTTGGCTTCATCGTCGTCGGCCTGTCTTTGAAGCTCGCGCTGTTTCCAATGCACATGTGGCTGCCCAACGCCTACGCCTACGCGCCATCGTTTGCGACCGCGTTTCTGGCGGGCACGGCCACCAAGGCCGCGATTTATCTTTTGGTTCGTGTCGTCTTCTCCGTCTTCGGTGTCGGCATGACGCTTGAGAACCTGCCGATTGGAGAAGTCGTCATCGTTCTGTCGATTGCCGCGATGTTCCTCGCTTCCATAAGCGCGGTATTCGAGACCAACGCCAAGCGTATGCTGGCCTATTCGTCGGTGGCCCAGATCGGCTACATCACGCTTGGCATCGCAATCGCGAACCAGGCCGGCATGACCGGCTCGCTCGCCCACATCGCCAATCATGCCATCATGAAGACCGCGCTATTCCTGGCACTCGGTGCCGTCTTCTACCGCGTTGGATCAGTGCTCTATTCCGACATCTCCGGCATCGGCCGGAAGATGCCATTGACCATGGCTGCGTTCGCGGTAGCCGGACTTGGCCTGATGGGCACGCCCGGCACGGCCGGATTCATCTCGAAATGGTACCTAGCCGTCGCGGCCATTGACGACGGCATGTATTCGGTCGTCTTTTTGATCGTTGCCAGCTCTCTGATCTCAGTGGTCTACATCGGCCGCATCACCGAGGTTGTCTGGTTCCGCGAACCGTCCAAGGCAGCCGCACAAGCGAAAGAAGCGCCACTATCCATGCTGATACCGCTGTGGCTGCTGGTTGGCGCCACGATCTATTTGGGCTTTGACACCCGCGCCACTGTCGGCACTGCCTCCGAGGCCGCCAAGATGTTGCTCGAGGGGGTCCAGTGATGTTCACCAGCCTTTTTGCCACCCTGCAGAACATGGCGCCAGAAGACCTGATCCTCGCCGCGCTTCTGATCCCGACGGCAGCCGCATTACTGATCCCACTGTTCCACCGCATCCCGAACCTGCGCGAGGCCGTCACCTTAATCGCTGCCGTTACTCTGGCGACCGTTAGCTGGTCTCTCTACCCGCACATCATCGGCGGCGAGCAGCCGGAACTAAAGGTTTGGGAAGTCGCGCAAGGGCTCACGTTGTCTTTCAGGGTCGAGCCGCTCGGCATGCTTTTCGGGCTCGTCGCTTCGACGCTCTGGATCGTCAACTCGATCTACTCGATCGGTTACATGCGCGGCAATAACGAGCCCCGCCAGACATCGTTCTATGTCTGCTTCGCCGTCGCCCTTGCCTCAACCATGGCACTGGCGTTCTCCGCCAACCTGTTCACGATGTTCCTCGCCTACGAGTTGCTGACGATCTCCACCTACCCCCTCGTCACGCACAAGGCGACACCCGAAGCCATGAAGGCCGGCCGTGTTTACCTAATGCTGCTGATCGGCACCTCAATGGTGCTGTTCCTGCCCGCCATTGTGATCACGTGGGCGACCGCCGGAACGCTCGAATTCACCGCCGGCGGAATCATTCCAATCGCTGGCGAAAATGCCGTTTCGCCGTTCCTTCTTGGCGGACTGCTGTTCCTTTTCATCTTTGGCATCGGCAAAGCCGCCGTCATGCCGATCCATTTCTGGCTTCCCGCCGCGATGGTGGCCCCAACGCCTGTCAGCGCGCTCCTGCACGCCGTCGCGGTCGTCAAGGCCGGTGTCTTTTCGATTCTCAAGGTGGTCGTCTATGTCTTCGGCATTGACGCGCTGACCACAACCAGCGCGAACACATGGATCATCTATCTGTCGGCATTCTGCGTGCTGATGGCCTCGATCATCGCGATGAACCAGGACAACCTCAAGGCACGGCTCGCCTATTCCACGGTGAGTCAGCTCTCCTACATAGTTCTGGGAGCCGCACTGGCGACTGCGACCAGCGTCACCGGTGGAGCGCTGCATATCCTGATGCACGCCTTCGCGAAGATCACGCTATTCTTCTGCGCCGGCGCGATCTACGTCGCCCACCACAAGACGGAGGTGAGTCAGCTCGATGGTCTCGGCCGCCTGATGCCGGTGACCATGTTCGCCTTCCTAATCGCCTCGCTTAGCATCATCGGCATCCCGCCGCTTGGCGGCACCTGGAGCAAATGGTTCCTGGCCTTGGGTGCACTCGACGCGCACTATCAATTCGCGATGGCCGTGTTCATGATCTCATCACTACTCAATACGGCTTACCTTCTGCCCATTGTTTCACGCGCGTTCTTCAAGCCCTTACCTGGAATCGCAAACGGCGAGAAAGTCGCTATTGCCGAGGCTCCGACCGCTTGCCTGATCGCCATATCGGTGACGACGCTCGGCTGCTTCTTCCTCTTCTTCTATGCCGATTTCGCCCTCGACATGATCAAGCTTGTCGACTTTACGGGTGCGCAAACGAATACCGCATCTTCGCCCGCAGCCAGCGCGGAAATCTTGAAAGGGGCCTCGAATGTCCGCTGATCAAAACGGCCACAGCTTCGAAACGCCACCTCACGAACGCACCTGGATCGACGACCCAAAGAACGTCGATAAGATCGTCTACGCGCTCTACGCAGTTTGCGCCCTCCTCTTCCTCATCGACCCCTTGATCCACAAGCATGGTCCGTTTGCCATTGAGTACATCTGGGGTTTCTACGCCCTCTATGGCTTCGTCGGCTGCGTCTTCCTGGTGCTCGCCGCCAAGCTGATGCGCGTCATCCTCATGCGTCCGGAAGACTACTATGACAAATGAGCTGAACCCGGGCCTGATCATTATTCTCGGCGCCCTGCTGGTCCCGCTGCTGCCCGGGCGTGTCCTGCGCGGAGCCTACATGCTTCTGCTGCCCATCGCGGCCTTCGCCTATCTTATGGGTCTGCCGATGGGCGAAATGGGACAGATCGAGTTTATGAACCTGTCGCTCGTGACGCTTCGGGTCGACAAGCTCAGTTTCGTCTTCGGCACGATCTTTCTTATCGCCACGTTGCTAGGTGTGATCTACGCGCTTCACGTCGGCGATTGGGTCCAGCACACCGCCGGCCTTATTTATTCTGGCAGCGCCATCGGCGCGGTTTTCGCCGGCGATTTCGTGACCCTTTTCATCTTCTGGGAGATCACTGCGATCTCATCAGTTTTCCTGGTTTGGGCCTCGCGCAATTCATCGGCGATGGCGGCGGGATTGCGTTACCTCGTTATACAGGTGGGCTCGGGCGTCATACTCCTTGCCGGCGTGCTCATACACTACCAACAGACCGGCTCGATCGAATTTGGCGCAATGGGAACCGAGACCCTTGCCGGCCAGCTCATCCTCATCGCCTTCGGCATCAAGTGCGCTTTCCCGCTACTTCACAACTGGCTGCAGGACGCCTATCCGCAAGCCACGGTGACTGGCACCGTTATCTTGTCCGCCTTCACCACCAAGCTTGCCGTCTACGCCCTGGCACGCGGCTACGCAGGCACCGAGATCCTGATCCCGATCGGTGCTGTGATGACAGCCTTTCCCATTTTCTTTGCAGTCATCGAGAATGACCTCCGGCGGGTGCTGGCGTACTCGCTCAACAACCAGCTCGGCTTCATGGTCGTCGGCATCGGTATCGGCACCGAGCTTGCACTCAACGGCACCGCTGCCCACGCCTTCTGCCACATCCTCTACAAGGCCCTGCTGTTTATGGCGATGGGTGCCGTGCTCTACCGGGTTGGCACAATCAAGGGCTCGGAGCTCGGAGGGCTTTATCGTTCAATGCCCTGGACCACGGTTTTTTGCATTGTCGGTGCGGCATCGATCTCGGCCTTCCCACTATTCTCCGGCTTTATCTCGAAGTCACTGATCATTTCCGCTGCGATGAAGGAAGGCTACTATTGGGTCTGGCTGACGCTGCTTTTTGCCAGCGCCGGCGTCTTCCACCACTCCGGAATCAAGATCCCCTACTTTGCGTTCTTCGCTCACGACTCCGGCAAACGCTGCGAGGAGGCCCCAATGAACATGCTGATTGCCATGGCCATCGCCGCGGCTTTCTGCATCGGGCTTGGCGTCTACCCAGCCCCCCTCTACGCGCTCCTGCCCTATGATGTGAAGTACGACGCCTATAGCCTTGAGCACGTGGTGACCCAGCTTCAGCTGCTTATGTTCTCGGCTCTTGCCTTCACCGTTCTCATGCGCACCGGCATCTATCCGCCCGAACTCAAATCCATCAACCTCGACACCGATTGGTTCTACCGCGTTCCGGGCCGCCACCTCGCGCAAGTCGCAAACCAGTTCCGCTCAATCACATGGCAATGGGTGGCCGACAGCACCGTCAAGCTCGCCACCAAGGTGCACAACGCACTCTATCGTCACCATGGCCCGGAGGGCTGGTTCGGCCGCAGCTGGCCAACCGGCACGATGGCATTTTGGACCACCGTGACTCTCGGCGCCGTCGTGATCCTGTCGTATCTCTAGGGAGGCGGCGCTTCAATCCGGGTCAACCAGCCCCAGCGCCAGTTGCACCGGCCGGAACGAGCGCCGGTGTATCGCAGTCGCCCCAAGCCGCTGCAGCGCTTCACGATGCTGCGGCGTGCCATAGCCTTTGTGCCGCTCGAATCCGTAACCCGGATAGACCTCCGCCAATTCCGTCATCAATCTGTCCCGCGTGACCTTGGCAACAATCGACGCCGCGGCGATCGACAGGCACTTGGCATCTCCCTTGACGATCGTGCGCGCCTCGCAGCTCACAGGCGGACGCCGGTTCCCGTCAACGAGAACCAGACGAGGCATCTCTCCGAGCTGAGCCACCGCCTTCGCCATAGCCCACATCGTGGCATTGAGAATGTTGTCGCGGTCGATTTGGCCGACATCGGCAACGCCAACGCCCACCCGCGCGCATTTTTGGATACTGGCGAAGGCCGCATCTCGTTCCTGAGCCTGAAGCGCTTTGGAATCCGCGATGCCAACCGGCAGGCAGTCGAGGTCGAGAACAACCGCGGCGGCAACAACCGGCCCCGCCCACGGACCGCGACCGGCCTCATCGACACCGGCGATCGCGCCCGGAGACAGCGCAAGCTCCGACTGCTCCAGCTCGAGCGTCGGTCGGTTCCGTTTTTGAAGCCCTCTCATGGCGGCCAGTGTTGCTTGAGTCGGCGCCGCCCGAAAGACCTAAATCAGCGAAAGCTGCCCACTTTTCGCCGGCGGCTTTCGAAACAAATCCGTCCTCAGGTGCTCGCGGCATTCGTTGAGCCCAAGCCGCTTCAAGGCGAGCCTGAACCGCATCGCCACCTGTCCCGCATAAGGGCCGCTTCCCTTCTGCCTAAGTCCGAACGCGCTGCTGTAGTCACGCCCCTCGTGCATGCCTTGGACAAGTTTGATCACACGATTGGCCCGTTGCGGGTAATCGGTGGCAAGCCACTCGCGAAACAGCTCCTTGATTTCAAGCGGCAGCCGCAGCATGACGTAGCCCGCCTCGCTCACACCGGCGGCTAAGGCTGCTTCCAGAATACCCTCAATCTCGTGATCATTGAGAGCCGGGATGATCGGTGCCACCATCACAGCCGTGGGAATCCCCGCCGCATGCAGCCCACGAAGGGCTTCAAGCCGCTTTTCCGGGGTCGACGCCCTGGGTTCCATGGACCGCGCCAATCGCCTGTCGAGCGTCGTCACCGAAAGTGCGACCTTGGCCAAGCCGTTCTTTGCCATCCGTGACAGGATATCCGCGTCCCGAAGCACCAGAGCCGACTTCGTCACGATCCCGACCGGGTGCCTCGCCGCCTCCAGCACCTCAAGAATCTGCCTTGTAATCCCTAATTGCCGCTCGATGGGTTGGTAGGGATCCGTATTCGTGCCGAGCGCGATGGTCGCTGGCTTGTAGCCGGGCTTCGCCAATTCCGCTTCGAGTAACTCAGCAGCATTCGGTTTCGCATAGAGCTGGGTTTCGAAATCGAGCCCGGCCGAATGCCCAAGATAACAGTGCGTCGGACGCGCGTAGCAATACGTGCACCCATGTTCGCACCCTCTATAGGGATTGATCGACTGATCGAAAGAAATATCCGGACTGTCATTGCGGGAGATGACGCTGCGCGCGGCCTCCTGATGGATGGTGGTCTTGAAAGCCGGCAGTTCCGCGCCGCTCTCCCATCCATCATCAACAACTTCGCGTCTCTCTGTTTCAAAGCGGCCAGACACGTTCGAGCGCGCACCGCGCCCCCGCCGGCGTTCCGCGTCGACTACGAGCATTTCGCGCGCACTCTGCGCCGCCTCGGGATCACTCATTGATTGGGCCACACCGAAACTCCGATCTGCTCGAATCTTAACCGGAAGCCTAGCATCAAAATCGGAACAAACAAAGAACAAACCACAAAGCGCATAGACAGTGCTGAGCGATGTCAACGAAACCTTGTCGGCCCGCCGGTGAGGTGCGAAACACAGGTAATGATCTCAGTCATCATTCCCACACTGAACTCGGAAGCCACTCTGGGCAGGTGTCTCCTCGCCTTGCTTCCTGCGGCTATCGATGGCCTTGTCCAGCAAGTCGTGATCGCCGACGGAAGCTCCTCCGACCGAACTGTCGATCTCGCCGAGGAAGCCGGTGCCGACGTCGTCGTCAGCCAGCCAGGCCGGGGCCAGCAGATCCGCACTGGCATCGCTGAAGCACGCGCACCCTGGCTGCTTGTTCTGCATAGCGACACGGAACTGCAATCAGGCTGGGAGGACGAAGTCGCAGCCTTCATGAGGTCCGTGGATCTGGGACAGCGCGACAAGGCCGCCGCCGCGTTTCGGTATGCACTCGACGATGTTGGCTTCATGCCCCGCCTCATGGAGACGATCGTGCACCTGCGCAGCAACTTGGCGAAATTGCCTTACGGGGACCAAGCGCTGCTGATACCACGCCGGCTCCACGACGAGATCGGGGGCTACAAGTCGATGCCCATCCTGGAGGACGTCGAGATCGTCCGGCGCCTCGGCCGTCGCCGCTTGAGCATCCTGAAGTCCGGTGCATTGACCAGTTCCGAGCGCTATCGCAGCGAAGGCTACCTGCGGCGCGTCGCACGCAATCAGGTGTGCCTTATGATGTATGCCTGGGGCGCCCCGATAGAGCGCATCGCCGATTACTACAAAGCCTCATCCAAGACGAGCAAGGCCGCGTCTGAAATGAGCGACACCGCCGCAAAGTCAGCCGTGCATAATATCAAGCCGTCGTGATCTAAAACTCAAAAAGCGGGCTCGAACTGGCGCTCCGGCAGGCCTATTTATTCTGCACGAGTCAGGCACACCGCGCCTCCGGCGATTGGTATCCTGGCCCTTGCGTTCCAAACTTTCAGGAGAATAGCGATGCCAGTGAGCAACCGCCGGACATTCATTATATCGGCAGGCGTCGCTGCCGCCGCTTTCGGGATCAACAAACAGTTGGCGTTCCTGCCATCGGCGCGCGCCGATGAACTTCGCGACAAGGGCTACTTCAAGTTCAAGGTCGGCGACATCGAAGTGACGACACTTTATGACGGTCATTGGGACAAGCCGCATGACCCGGGTTTCATCCGCAACGCCTCGGTTGCCGAAACCAAGGCCGCACTCAAAGCCGCGGGCCGATCCGACGATAAAGTCCAGATCCCGTTCACCGTGACATTCGTCAAGACACCAAGCCGAACTATCATGTTTGACGCGGGAACCGGCGGGCAATTGGCGCCAACGGCAGGCCAGCTATCGGCCAATATGAAGGCCGCCGGCATTTCACCCGCTGAAATCGACACCATCATCATCACCCACTTCCACCCCGATCACATCTTCGGCCTAATGGAAAAAGACAGAAACGCGCAGGTCTATCCGAACACCGAGATCATTGTACCGGACCCTGAATTCGCCTTCTGGACCGACAAAACCCTCACCGCAACTCTTGGGAAGTACAGACAGGGGCTTGCCAAGCGCGTTCGGGCCACCCTGCCAAGCTGGTCGAACGTCTCACGCTTCTCAGGCGAAAAGGAAGTAGCACCGGGGATCACCGCCATACCCGCTCACGGCCACACCGCAGGCCACACGGTTTTTTCCGTCGCCTCAGGTGACGACCAACTGCTGGTCATGGCCGACACCTCCAATATCCCCGCGCTGTTTGTGCGCAACCCCGGTTGGCATGCTGTTTTCGACGCCGATCCAGATGCCGCGGAAGCTTCCCGCCGCCGCGTGTTTGACCGCGCCATCTCCGACAAAGCCGTCGTGACAGGCTACCATTTTGGAATGCCGGGTGCCGGCCGCATCGAGAGGGACGGTACTGGATACGCCTTCGTGCCGCTGGCCTGAGACAGCGGCGAAGCATGTTCCAGCGCCACCTTGTTTTGATGGTCAAGGCCCCAGAAGCCGGCCGGGTAAAGACCCGGCTGGCAATGGGTATCGGCGTCGTCGGTGCCACCCGCTTCTACCGGTCGACCACAGCTGCGCTCGCGCGGCGAGTCGCAGACCGGCGCAGATGGAAGACGTGGCTTGCGATTGCCCCGGACCGGGCCGTCAATCATCCTGTCTGGCCCATTGACCTGGCACGCCGCGGCCAGGGCGGGGGAAATCTGGGCCAGCGCATGCAGAAGGTCACCAAAGACCTTTCACCGGGCCCCGTGGTGATCATTGGTTCCGACATCCCGGGCATCACGTGCGAACACATCTCGCAGGCTTTTCGGGCAATTGGCGGCGCAGACATCGTTATCGGCCCCGCCCCCGATGGCGGGTATTGGCTGATTGGTTTCAAGCGCCGGCCCAAAGTGCCAAACATCTTTCAGAAAATTCGATGGTCGCATCCAGAAACGTTGGCCGACACGCTGCGAAACGCAGCCGGTCTGAAAATTGCCCGGCTCGGCATTTTGGATGATGTCGATGAGGCCGAGGAGTTGTCTAACATCGCCGGATGGAACGGCCGGATCGTCCTGCCACGCCTTGTATCTGCCCCACATGAAACCTCTTGGCCACGACAGACGGCGGACAACTCGCACCAGTCCTGATAAACTAACTTTGACTAGTCTGTGAGCGACTGATTTGAATCTGCCTACGATGGCGATGACGATAATGACAGTGGTGGGAGTGGCCCGTTCTGGCCACGGGTGGACCTCGCATGACTGACAGCCCGCAGTATACGCCGGCCCAGATCCTGGAGATGGGCCATCGCGCCGAACACGAAGGCAACCTCGAGTACGCCACGCAGTTCTACTCCTATATCGCCGACAATCTTGCCGGCGCGCCTGAAGCTGTGGATGCACGTCTGGCACTCGAACGCCTTTCACATTTTCGGCAGCGGCGACCCGAATACCCCCCGTCCACAGCTCACTGCTCCCAGCCGACACCGGCGGGGTGTGACGAAGTGCCGCACACCGGCCCACCGGCACAACCATCACCGGACGTCGCCCACTATCAGGCAACCTCAGCCCACGCGCCGCATGTCTCACGACCCGTCGGAGGCCGGCCCGAGCCATCACTGTCAATACCCGGTGGCCAAGCCGTCCAGCCCCGTGTCGAGGACCCAAGGCAGCAGGACATTGGCCCCGTACACCAACCTTACGGACAACCTTCAGCCACGCCAATTGCCGACCGTGCAAGCACAACCGAACATCTGCCACACGCAGCCCAACCAGATGAGGACGGCGAAGAAGAAACCGAGTTCGTGCCGAGATACCGGCTTGGTCGCTTTATCGCATCCGCCCTGCAATTGTTTGGCTGGCTGATACTCCTGGGCGGATTTATCTTCGTTGGGCTGACTGTCGCGGGCGTCGTTGGAACCGAGGTCGCCGCGACCATCGGCGGCTTGCCCGGTGGCGTCCTCCCAGGCCTCACCGCGATCGCGACCGGGCTTGCACTGGTCTTCATCGGAGCGCTCGCCCAGGCAACCTTTGAGGCTGCCAACAACACTCGCGAAATCCTTGAGATAGAACGCGCCAAGGCCGGCTGGTAATCATCGCCGGTCAAGCGATCTTCAGCACATCGGACCTGCCGGCATACGATGATAGACAGCCGCGGCACGCAATCCGCAGCTCAAGACGACCCGCGCCGATGCTCTTCCAGCCGCGGCATGATTTCAACGAAGTTGCAGGGTCGGTGTCGATTGTCGAGCTGCCATTTGAGGATTCCGTCCCAAGCATCACGGCAGGCCCCTGGCGACCCAGGCACGCAGAAGATGTAGGTGCCGGCCGCTACGCCCCCAAATGCCCGCGACTGGATCGTCGAAGTTCCAACTTTCTCAAATGACAGTTGATGAAAGAGCGTTGAAAAGCCGTCGATCTCCTTCTCAAACAAAGGTCGGACCGCTTCCGGTGTCACATCGCGCCCCGTGAACCCGGTACCTCCCGTCGTAATCACAACGTCAATTTGCTTGTCCGCAATCCACCGCTGCACCTGCGCACGGATCGATGCGACTTCATCGCTCGACAGTGCGCGGTCGGCGACCTCATGGCCTGCTTCCGTTACAAGCCGGACGAGCAGCGCACCGGACGCGTCCTCATCGAGCGTCCGTGTATCGGACATCGTGAGTATCGCGATACGGACCGGAATGAACGGGCGGTTTTCATCGATTTTTGGCATCGGGATCAGTACTGACCTAACAGATTGGCGCAAGATGACTGGTGGGGTGCCGGGCATCGCTTGCACCATCATTGATTGAGGTGCAATGACTGAAGCCTAGCGGCTTTTCACCAATCCCTAAAGCACGATCATCAGGCCGCTTGGCGAGAACTGCCAAACATGTCGCAACCACGAGCGGGGATCAGCAGATTGCTATGCACCTCGTCTCCGAACCGAAGCTTTCTGACATCCAAGATCACGGTCACGATTGGCCGGGCAAGATCAATCTTGACGTGCCCGTTATTGTCGAGCTCCGCCCGCATGGTGCGCAACTCTGTAAGCATGGACGCAACCGGCCCTTGGTATCTGCGCCGGAAATACGCCCCTCCCTGAAGTCGGAAGCGCTTGAGTTCGCTGGTCTCACTTGGCGTCGTGCTCATTGGCGTCTCGATGCAGGCTTCATAAGACGGCACCCCGTCGCCTTCTCCCAGCGCCGAGTGCTGCAGCAGCCCATAGCCGATCTCAATCTCGCTGCTGAGAGACTTGCGCGTGATCCAATCGTTCAGAGCGTTCCAGGACTCGCAAATTGCCACGTTCGAAACGGTCGGCGCGGTGATCCCCACCAAGCGAAGCGGGCGCAGATAGACTAGTCCCACAGACACCTTGCAAGTCCCTATTCAACCTTGGCGGAACCCGCCACAGCAAACTCGAGACTGCGACGATACGCGAACGGTGTTTGGTTGAGCTTAAACCTGAATGATAAATTGCGACCAATTTTGCGCAAATTCTTTAGGGTGACTTGATCCTGGTTATCTGTACTGAATCAAGACGATCGTTGAAGTGTCTGCTGCAGACTTAGAAGGTCCCGCCAAGCCAACCTTTTGGCGGCCGGAGTCCGCAACAAGTAAGCTGGATGCAAAGTTGGCAGCGCGCGCAGGGTACGCCCACCGAGGCTGACCTGCTTCCACTTGCCCCGCAGCCGCATTATGCCGTCGTTGACTTCGAGGACGTTCTTAGCAGCCGCTCCCCCCAGAAGCAGTACGAGTTCCGGTCCGACAAGCGCAATCTGCCGCTCAAGGAACGGTCGGCAGCTTGAAGTCTCCTGCAAGGTCGGCGTGCGATTTCCCGGTGGCCTCCAGTAAACGACGTTGGTGATATGCACCAACTCTTCGTTAAGACCGATAGCCGCCAGCATGCGGTCGAGCAGCTGACCAGCCCGGCCAACGAACGGCAGCCCCGCCAGATCCTCATCCCGCCCCGGCGCTTCACCAATGATCATGAGGCGAGCTCTTTTTGCCCCTCTATAAAAGCAGGTGTTTTTCGCCGTAGCTCTTAATGCACAGCCCTCGAAAGTCTCGAGGGCCGACAGCAGATCTTCGAGATTTTTGGCCCGCGCCGCGAGCGTTTCCGCCGCCGCCACGCCTGGTTCCGACGGGCTTCGCCCGACACCATCGGCGGCCGGCGCTCGCCGCTCTGATCGAGGTGCCGCAATCGCGTCAACACCGCCAGCGCGCCTTTGTCTGGTCTTTCCTGGTGCCGGCATCGGATCGGACGCGGACAACTGGTCGCGGCTATTTGGCGCTGGTTTCAGAGCTTGGCGAATAGCATCACCCGGGGCAGCATGACCATGATGCAACCAATCGACAGCCTCTTCGCTCAGGGCGCAGTCAACGCCCAGCTCCGCGTAAAGGGCGAGTAGTTCGACAAAATCTTCTCGAATGGTTTCAATCGACATGATCGCCACATTAGCGCTAAAGCAGGCTTATCAGTAGGCCGAGAAGCCTGCAGCGTGGAAAAAAACGAGGCAAAGACGCGTGTCAGATCTCGTAAACACGCCACCTGATCAGCTTTGACGGGTCCAATGGGGAGCATAGCACGCATGGCAGAGACGAACGGCGAGCTGCCGGAACGCGAGGCAATGGAATTCGACATCGTGATCGTCGGCGCCGGCCCGGCCGGTCTTTCGGCGGCAATCCGGTTACGCCAGTTGGCCGAGGGCGCCGGTCGCGATCTCAGCATTGTCGTGCTGGAAAAAGGCTCGGAGGTCGGCGCCCACGTTCTGTCGGGAGCCGTCGTCGATCCGTCGGGACTGGAGCGCCTGTTGCCGGATTGGCGCGATAGCGACTGCCCACTCAAGACCGCCGTTAGCAAAGATCGCTTTTACTACCTGCGGCCCGAGAGCAAGATTACCCTACCGAACTTTCCAATGCCTCCGCTGATGAACAATCACGGGAACTACGTTGGCAGCCTCGGCGACCTGACCCGATGGCTGGGTGAAAAAGCCGAGGCGCTCGGCATTGAGATTTATCCAGGCTTTGCAGCCGCCGAAGTCCTGTTTTCAGACGACGGTGCCGTTGTTGGGGTTGCGACTGGCGACATGGGAGTTGGCGCCGATGGCAAACCCGGCGACGCCTTCACTCGTGGCATGGAACTGCGCGGTAAATATACACTGATCGCAGAAGGCGCCCGTGGCTCGCTGTCAAAGCAGCTCATCAAACACTTCGACCTCGACGCCGATTGTGATCCGCAGAAATTCGGAATTGGGCTGAAGGAGCTGTGGGAGATTCCGCTCGAAAAGCACAACCCAGGCTACGTGCAACATACATTCGGCTGGCCTCTAGACAACGCCACCGGCGGCGGATCGTTTCTCTATCACTATGGCGACAACCTCGTTTCCGTTGGCTTTGTCGTCCACCTCAACTACACGAACCCTTATCTCAGCCCCTATCACGAGTTTCAGCGGTTTAAGACGCATCCGCTGATTGCCGAACTCCTCGAAGGCGGCCGGCGCATCGGTTACGGCGCGCGGGCCATCACCGAGGGCGGCTGGCAGTCCATTCCCCGGCTAGCCTTTCCCGGTGGTGCATTGCTGGGTTGCGCAGCTGGCTTCGTCAACCTGCCCCGGATCAAGGGCTCACATAACGCCGTGCACTCGGGCATCGAAGTCGCTGAATCCGTATTCGCGGCGCTCGAAGCGGACCGCAGCCACGACACGCTCAAAGGATATGACGAACGCATCCGTGAGGGAGTCGTCGGCAAGGACCTTAAGACGGTGAGAAATGCGAAGCCGCTTTGGTCCAGGTTCGGGACCATCGGCGGCATCATGCTAGCCGGGGTTGATATGTGGGCCAACACAATCGTCCCGGGCTTGGGGCTCGGCTTCACGCTGAACCACGGCAAGTCTGACAGTGAATCAATTGAACTCGCAGCCTCGGCCACGAGAATCGACTATCCGAAGCCCGACGGTAAACTCACCTTCGACAAGCTGACTAACGTCTCCTTCTCGGCCACCAACCATGAAGAAGACCAGCCAGTACACTTGGTGCTCACTGATCCCGGCATACCAATTAGCATTAATTTGCCTAGGTACGCCGAACCCGCACAGCGGTATTGTCCCGCCGGTGTTTATGAAGTCATCGAAGGCGAAGACGGCGAACCCCGCTTTCAGATCAATGCGCAGAACTGCGTGCACTGCAAGACGTGCGACATCAAAGACCCCAGCCAGAACATCACGTGGGCCTGCCCTGAAGGGGGCGGCGGGCCCAATTATTCGGGCATGTAGCCGCAACCGCGAATCACCTGGCCCATGACGGCCGTCAAAGATCGCGGCTCTCAGCTTGTTGACAAGTCATCACGGCCGCGGACCGTGGCCGCGGCCTCGTGATCAATTCCCAGGATTGGTCACGATTCGAGCAGCCATCAGCGAAAGAACATCTACGTATTGATTTCAATGGTCTTTTTCCCGGACTGAGCGGCGCACGAAAAATTCTTTTGCACGATCTTTCCGTGCACGTCACCATAGGAACCAAAACCTACAAGTCGCCTTGGTATAGCCTCGTGTGTGCATATATGATCGCCAAGTTCCGAATCTTGTTGCTAAACTGGCAAGTCCACTGGCCAGCCCCCGTTACGAGCCTGCTCATTCAACCTGAGGGATATCCGGTATGAGACTCACACGCTTGCTGCGTGTCCAGAATGTCGGCCTTCTAAGCTTAGCAGCGCTGTTGACCGGTGTCGCAATGCCCGCGCCTGCATCTGCTTGGTCTGGCGTCGATGGCACGAACACCCGTTCTCTAGCCGGCAGTTACCTTGCTGGGCGCTTCGCGCGATCAAGCCACGACACCAGCCAGGCGGCCAACTTTTATCGCAACGCTCTGCGCCAGGATCCTGACAGCGGTGTTCTCCTCGAACGGACCTTCCTGATGGAAGCCTCCGAGGGTAATTGGGAGCGAGCGGTCAACCTTGCAGAGCAGGTCGTAAAACGTCAGCCGCGCCATCGGATGGCCCGGCTGCTACTCGGACTCGACGCCTTCAAATCGCGCTCATACAAACGCTCGGTTGAGCATTTCAAGGCCGCCGGCAGCGGTCCCATTGGCGAATTGACCAGTGTCATCACCCAGGCATGGGTAGAGCACGCTCGCGGCAACACCATCCGAGCGCTATCATCGCTGACGTTGCGGCGTCAGGCGGATTGGGCCCGTTTTTACCTGCGCTACCACCGTGCATTGATCGCCGATCTGGCAGACCGGCGCTCCGATGCAAAACGTGCCTTCGAAAGCGTATTCCAACAGGACAGCAAAACGCTGAGAACCGCGCTTGCCTACGCTCAAAGTTCCGCGCACGCCGGCGACTTTCGTCGCGCCAAGAGCATCCTGAGAACTCACATCCGTCAATCCTCGGGCCAGCCGCATCCATTGGCGATCGATCTGAAGGAGCGTTTGAACCAGGGCGGCCCGGTCTCGAGACTGATCGATGACCCCCAACAGGGCATGGCCGAGTTGTTCTACGGCCTAGGCGAAGCGCTGACCGGCGAAGGCGGCGTGTCAATCGGAGTGCTCTATCTCCAAATGGCACTGTATCTGAAGCCGCGCCATCCATTTGCTCTGGCAGCGCTCGCAAGTGCGTATGAATCGATGAAGCGCTACGAGAAGGCGATCGACACCTACGATCAAATTCCACAAGGCTCACCGCTTCAGCTGGCCATCGACATCCGCAAGGCATTCAACCTCAATGAACTGGAGCGCGTTGAGGACGCCAAGAAGCTCCTGGAACAGGTTGCCGCCGCTAATCCAACCAGCATTAAACCCTATGATGCCCTCGGCAATATTATGCGCGCGCGCAAACGCTACGAGGAGGCGATCGGCTATTACACCAGCGCCATTGAGTTGATCGAAGAGCCCAAGAAGAAGGACTGGGTCTACTTCTACTCACGCGGCACCTGTTATGAGCGCAGCAAGAAGTGGAAGCCGGCAGAGGCCGATCTCCAGCAGGCGCTTAAACTCGATCCCAATCAGCCTTTAACGCTCAACTATCTGGGCTATTCGTGGATTGACCAAAACATCAATCTGCGCACCGGCTTGAAGCTGATCGAAAAGGCCGTTTCGCTGAAGCCGGACGACGGATACATCGTCGACAGTCTGGGCTGGGCGCACTATCGCCTCGGCAGCTATCCCAAGTCGGTGAAGTACTTGGAGAGGGCCGTTGAGCTGCGCCCCGAGGACCCAGTCCTCAATGACCACCTTGGCGACGCCTACTGGCAAGTGGGACGCATTCGCGAAGCCCGTTTCCAATGGGATCAGGCCCTGAGCCTCAATCCAGAAGCCGATCTTATCGGTACCATTCGCACGAAACTCTCCGAGGGCTTGCCCGTCAAACGACAGGCGCTTGCTGATTCAGCCACCGCGGTGGACTCGAAACGGAGCGCGAAAGAACAGCCACGTCCTGACAAGAATTCGATACCGCTGCCCCAGCGGCGGAACCGAAGATAGTCGGCAAAACCTGGTGTGATCACGGAGACAGCCCGCGCGAAAATAAACCTAACACTTGAAGTGTTGGGTCGACGCGCGGACGGCTATCATGAAATCGCTAGCCTGATCGCATTTGCAGACGACGCATTCGATATGGTTACGCTCGACATCAGCAGACCCATAGGCGTCACCGTCAGCGGTCCCTTCGCCTCAGCAGTCGTTGGCAAAAACATTGTCGGGCGGGCGCTTGCGATTCTGGCGGACACTGAACCGAGGTTGAAACTCGGCGCCATCATCATTGAAAAGCACCTGCCCGTCGCCGCCGGAATAGGCGGCGGATCAGCCGACGCTGCCGCCGCTTTGCGGGCAATCCGGCACGTCAACCCAGACCTTGCAGCGCACATTGACTGGGCATCTCTCGCAGCAACGCTCGGCGCCGACGTGTCGGTCTGCTTCAGGAACCAAGCCTGCTGGGTCACCGGTGTGGGAGAAGAGCTGGCCCCGCTGACAGCCTTGCCGCCGCTCGGCGTTGTGCTGATGAACCCGATGGCTGAAGTCCCGCCCGACAAGACCGCCCAGGTCTTCAGGCAGCTCCGCGCGCTACTTGGAACCGGGGCCGCCAAGGCAACCTCGCCACCGGCCGGGACGTTTTGCGACACCGCCAGCCTCATCGAATTCATGACGCGGGCGGGCAACCATTTGCAGCGGCCCGCAACCGCGGTGATACCAGAAATCTCGGAGACCTTGCGGATCATTCGCCAAACGCCCGGATGCCGCTTTGCAGGCCTCTCCGGCGCCGGTCCGACGTGTTTCGGCGTCTTCGATGAGCCCGCGGCCATCGCTGAAGGGCTTCAGCAAGAACACCCCGGCTACTGGATTAGATCAACGCAAATCGCGCTCTAGTGCGCCCGCGCGATGCAGAACCCAATAACGTCTTGCAACGCCTGTTTTTCGCGGCTGTCCTTAAAGATCTCCATGGCGTCGCGTGCAACCGTTCCAAAGGACCGGGCCCGCTCAACAGTCGCCGCGATTGCATCGTGCCGGGAAATCAAGGCCACCGCATGCTCGAGATCACCGTCCTCGAACTTGCCCTCACCAATGGTTCTGAGCCAGAAGTTGCGCTCGTCCTCGTTACCGCGCCGGAAGGCCAAAATCACCGGCAGTGTCACCTTCCCCTCGCGGAAATCATCGCCAACGGCCTTGCCAAGGTTCTTGCTGTCACCGGAGTAATCAAGCGCGTCATCAATCAACTGGAACGCGATACCGAGATTCTTCCCATAGGACCGCAACGCGGCGAGTTCTTCGGCGGGACGCTCGGCAAGAGCCGCACCTGATTCAGCGGCACCCAGGAATAGCGCTGCCGTTTTCGCGTTAACAATGCTGAGATACTCATCCTCGGTCGTCGCCAGGTTCTTGGCCGCCGAAAGCTGCATCACCTCGCCTTCGGCAATCACGGCCGCCGCATTCGACAAGATGCGTAGAACTTGCAGGGATCCGACTTCGACCAGCATGCGGAACGCCTGGCCCAGCAGAAAATCACCGACCAGAACGCTGGCCTGATTGCCCCAAATCGTGCGAGCGGCCTGTTTGCCCCGGCGATAGTCGCTCTCATCGACAACATCGTCGTGCAGCAGCGTGGCCGTGTGCATAAACTCGACAGCCGCCGCCACCCGCACATGCTCCGGGCCTTCATATCCGGTCAGCTTCGCCGCCGCGATCGTCAGCATCGGGCGCAGGCGCTTACCACCGGAATCTATCAGGTGATGCGCCAGTTCAGGGATCATTTCGACATCTGAGACCGCTTGGTCCAAAATCAGGCGGTTGATCCCCTCCATGTCCTCGCTCACGAGCTCGAGGAGGGGCTTAAGGCCTTTATTCGGATCACGCGATTCTTCGAATGGGACTACGACGCCCAATGTTCATTCCTCAGTTGAGTTGATTTGTGCTGTCATGCATACGAGGGCGAAACAATCGGACATTAAAGCCTCTTTGCACCATCCGCATCCGAAACTTAAGGGTCAGGCCGCACAGCATGAATGAACTTATTCGGACAAACGATCCGGTTCTTTTGAGTTATGTCGAGAAAATCCTCGCTGAGTCCGGCATAAGAGCTGTGATCCTCGACACCAACATGAGCGTCCTCGAAGGATCACTAGGGATGCTTCCGCGCCGTCTCTTGGTCCCGGAGGGATACGAACCAGCCGCACGTCGGATTATCCGCGAGGCCGACCTCGGTCAATGGCTGATTGATGAAAAAACACCTTGAGCCCAACCCAATCGCTGGTTCGGACCTGGATAAGCCGCTACCCGCCGACGTGACAGACGATGCATTCCTCGGCGGCAGGCTCCAACTTCTTCAGCCCCGGCACGGATATCGCGCTGGCATCGACGCAGTGCTGCTGGCGGCAACCTTGGAAGCGGCGCAGGACGCGACAGCGCACCTCCTCGATGTCGGTGCCGGTGTGGGCGCCGTCGGGCTATGCGCGGCCCGCCGGATCAGCACACTTCGCGTGACACTCATGGAGCGCGAACCGGAATTGTGCCACATCGCTATCGAAAACATCCGCCGAAACACGCTTGAAGACCGCGTCCGCTGCGTAATGGGGGATGTCTGCGCACCTTCCGATCAACTTACCGCAGCAGGCTTCGCTGATGAGAGCTTCACACACGTCGTCGCCAACCCGCCGTTCATGGCGCCAGGAGCCGGAACCAGCAGCAAATCCTACCTCAAGGCCGCTTCGCACGGTTTACAGGCCGGCCAGTCGTTCGACGACTGGGCGCGCTTCTTTGCCCGCATGCTGCGCGCTGACGGCACCATCATCTTGATTCATAAAGCTGATGCTCTACCTGAGGTTCTTGCTGGCCTGCAAAGGCGCTTCGGCGCCTTAACCTTTTTGCCGTTACACCCGCGCGCTGGCGAACCAGCCAACAGGATTATTGTTAAAGCCATCAAAGGACGCCGCGCTAGATTGACCCTCCTTCCAGGCCTCATCCTCCATGGTGACGGCAACTCCTTTACGCCACATGTCGATTCTGTTCTTAGGCATGCAGCGGCGCTAAAAACCACTCATTGAAACGTTGTCAAGAAACGGCATTCGCTGCCATACATCGAAACTGATGATCAACGCGCGGCACGGCCTTCCGCTGTCGCCACCCGACCCTTCCAACAATCTGCCCCGGGGATTAACTCAATGTGGCCATTCACAAGCGGACCCATCGTGCCCGTCCTGCGCTTCACCGGTCCCATCGGCATGGCAACGCCGCTGCGCCAAGGGCTTTCACTGGCCGCGGTCACCGGCGCAATCGAACGTGCCTTCAAGCTCTCGCGCCTGCCAACCGTGGCGGTGGTCATCAATTCGCCGGGTGGCTCACCCGTACAATCAAGCTTGATCTTCAAACGCCTGCGCCAGATGGCCGAAAAACACGACAAGAAGATCTATGTATTTTGCGACGATGTAGCTGCCTCAGGCGGTTACTACCTAGCCATCGCCGGCGATGAGATATACGCCGATGCTTGTTCCATCATCGGCTCCATCGGCGCCATATCGGGTGGTTTCGGCTTCGTCGAAGCCATCGACAAGCTTGGCATAGAACGGCGCGTTTACACTGCCGGCACCGCCAAGAGTCAGCTCGACCCCTTCAGGAAGGAAAATCCCGAGGACGTCGCCCGCCTGACGCAGATCCTCGGGGAAATCCACGATACCTTCATCGGTGTCGTCAAAGAGCGGCGCGGAGCCAAGATCCAGGCTCCCGACACCGAGGTCTTTTCGGGCGCATTCTGGTCGGCGCCGAGAGCAATGGAGCTGGGTCTCATCGACGGCATCATCGACCTCAGGACGAAGATGCGGGAATTGCATGGCGCAAAGGTCCGCCTACGCATTGTTCCGCTATCTCGCGGTGGCCTTCTGAGCATGCTAAGAAGAACCAATATGGAAGGCGCCGGCCTGATCGGAACAGGCCCCGGACTGGCCGACGATTTCTTTTCGGCTGCCGAGGCTCGTGCACTATGGTCCCGCTACGGCCTGTAATCGCTAAGGAGGCCACAATGCCACCGCAAGTCCTACTACTGGCGGCCGTTGGCGCAAGCTTCTACGCTGGCTATCGCCTGGCGTACCGGGCCCTGCAAACGCGAAAATCGAAGCAAACTGCCAAGACCACCACCGAACCGCCCAAAGCCCGCGATCTCGGCGACCTCGTGCATGATCCTATGACGGGTGAATATCGCCCGCAGCCCTGATGACGCCGACGCCCAAATGGGTATAGTGCTGCCGGTTTGAACAAAACAGGCGAGCGGACAATGCCCAAGGCGGCCAAGAATCAAAACAAGGCAGCGTCACGCGCAACGGTCGCGGCCCCGACAACCGCCGGCTCCGGCGGCGCGTCCGACAAGCTGCGTCCGACCCAATCCTTCCAGGACATGATCCTCGTGCTGCAGCAGTTCTGGGCGGCTCAGGGCTGCGTTGTTATGCAGCCCTACGACATGGAGGTCGGTGCCGGCACCTTTCATCCCGCGACCACTTTACGTTCGCTGGGTCCTAAGGCCTGGAATGCCGCCTACGTGCAGCCCTCGCGCCGCCCCAAGGACGGCCGCTACGGCGAGAATCCCAACCGGCTTCAGCACTATTACCAGTTCCAGGTGATCATGAAGCCGTCACCGCCCGACATCCTCGACCTCTATTTCCAAAGCCTCGACGCCATCGGCATTGATACCACCTTAAACGATATCCGCTTTGTCGAGGACGACTGGGAGAGCCCGACGCTTGGTGCGTGGGGCCTGGGCTGGGAAGTCTGGTGCAACGGCATGGAGGTGACCCAGTTCACTTATTTTCAGCAAGTCGGCGGTTTCGACTGCCGTCCGGTTTCCGGCGAGATCACTTACGGCCTCGAACGCCTCGCCATGTACGTTCAAGGTGTCGATCGCGTTTATGATCTCAACTACAACGGCCGCATGGACGACAGAAAGATCAGCTACGGCGACGTCTTCCTGCAGGCCGAGCAGGAGTACTCCCGTTTCAACTTCGAACACGCCGACACCGGAATCCTGCTACAGCACTTCAAAGACGCTGAGGCCGAATGCAAATCCCTTCTGGATAAGGGAACTGGTGGCGACAAGCACCTTTTGGCCCTGCCCGCCTACGACCAGGCGATCAAAGCTTCCCACATCTTCAACCTGCTGGATGCCCGCGGCGTCATTTCCGTGACGGAGCGGCAAAGCTACATACTGCGCGTCAGAGACCTGGCCAAAGCCTGTTGTGGCGCCTGGTTGCAAACCGATGGCGGCGGCGCGGCCTAGAGGCAAACCCAGGTGTCTTGAATAAAACTAACGGCCGCGACGGCCAAAGCCGCCGCCTGATGGTGCCGCCTGGCCCAAAGCAGGTGCTCTACCGCGACCCGGCGACGCTCTCGCCGGTTGAACGGCCGCGCGACGGCCCTCCGCACGCAGCTCGGCGGCGCGGGCGATTTCCTCATGTGCCTTGGACCAGTCGGCGGGTTTTTCGTCCTTGCGGACCATGCCGCGCGTCAGCTTCTGGGAGGCTTGCGCCGTTCCAAGCGGCAGCCTTCGCAGCAGCTTCCAGCCGCCGCCGAACAGAACGGCAGCCGCGATGATCCACCAGTAGCCGAGCCCCGCCGCCGCCTGTGCCGAAACGCTCTGGCGGCGGCTTCGGCACGCCCGCGACCATTAGGAGCATCTTCAATTTTGCTTCGGTGAGCGGAATATCTGGTAGATCGAGTACCTTCTGGATTGTCTCGCTGTTTGAAAAGCTCGGAACAACGATCGGAATCCTGAACCCGCGGCGCTTCTGCGCTTGTCATCGTGGCCGCGAAAATCACAACCGCAAGGATTGAGCAAACGGAAATGCGTGGCATTTCGGCCCCCACACTACGAGAACAACTGGCCCAAGAAGAGTAGGAATGAGGGCTGACGATAAGGTTGAGTGATAGCGTTAGAAAATGCTCACGAGCAGTTTCAGCGGGCACCTTGTCAGTGTCATACCTTTGACCGAACAGCGGAGTTATATCCTCGGCGTTCGAGAACCCGCCAGCGCCCATTGAAGGTGTTTGGCCAAAAAACGATGGAGGTGGTGCGTGAACCACTGGATTGGAATTGCAATCGTTGTCTTGCCGGTGCTGCTCATCGCAGCGCTCATCTTGAAGCGCCCAGTGTGGTGGTTCCTGGTCGTCCTCGTCGGCGTCGGCATTGGCTATTTGCACTACACCGGCGCCGTCGAACACGTCGGCAACATGGTGCTGACGGAAGTCAACAAGGTCTACCCAACCGGTTTTGAGCCCGGCCAGACCGGTCTCCAAGCAGATACGGGCTCGGAACCGGCGGCGGCGCCGGCGACGACCCCAGCGCCGGTACAATAGAGCGAGCGCGTGGGAGGCAAATGGGGGTAGCGTGATCGGCGCATTATAAAAGCCGCGGTCAGTCTTGAACGGACCACTTCCATCAAGACCAATCACGCACTAGAACGGTGCTCCTGAACAAGGGAGCACCACGACCCGCCATGCCCCAACTCCTGCTCGAACTCCTCTCCGAAGAAATCCCTGCCCGCATGCAGTCGCGCGCGGCGGAGGATTTGTTGCGTCTAGTCGGTGACGGCCTCAAGGCCGGCGGACTGGAAATCGGGAAGGGGCAAGCGTTTGCGACGCCTCGCCGGCTCACCGTCGTCATTGAGGATGTGCCGCCAATGTCGCCGGCCGTCGCGGAGGAACGCAAGGGGCCCCGCGTCGGCGCCCCCGAAAAAGCCATTCAAGGCTTCCTACGCGGCGCCGGGCTGTCCTCCATCGACCACGCCGAAGTTGTCTCCGATCCCAAGAAAGGGGACTTCTACGTCGCCCGCATCGATAAACCAGGACGTCCGGCTTCCGACATCATCGCCGAAGTTGTTCCAGAGACGGCCGCCAAGTTCCCGTGGCCGAAATCCATGCGTTGGGGCTCTGGCGATTTCCAGTGGGTGCGCCCGCTGCACTCAGTCCTTTGCCTGTATGACGGCGACGTTGTGCCCTTTGAGATCGCCGATCTGAGCTCCAGCAACGCCACTCGCGGCCACCGTTTTCACGGCCATGCCCCCTTTGCCGTCGAGAACTTCGAGGACTACGGCCGTAAACTTCAGGCCGCCAAGGTCCTGCTGCCGGCCTCTGAACGCGCCGCCATGATTGCTGAGGACGCCCGCCAACTCGCCGAAGACGCCGGCCTCGAACTCGTCGAGGACGAAGCACTCCTCGACGAGAATGCCGGGCTGACTGAATGGCCGGTCACTCTTATGGGCACCTTCGACGAAGCCTTTCTCGAAGTGCCCGCCGAATGCCTCATCACCTCGATGAAATCGCACCAGAAGTGCTTTTCGCTACGCGATCCCAAGACCGGCCAGCTCGCCAACCGCTTCATTCTGGTGTCGAATCTGATCGCCACCGATGACGGTTTGCAGATCACCGCCGGCAACGAGAAAGTCATTCGCGCGCGATTAAGTGACGCAAAATTCTTCTGGGATCAGGACCTGAAACGCCCCCTCGACGAAATGGCGTCCGACCTTGAGGGCATTACCTTCCACGCCACGCTCGGCACCCAAAAGGACCGCGTCGAACGCATCGCCGAGTTAGCCTACCAGATCGCCGGCGCCGTTGACGCCGACCCGGAGTCCGCCCGCCGCGCAGCCCAGCTGTGCAAGGCCGATCTCGTGTCCGAAATGGTCGGAGAGTTCCCCGAGTTGCAGGGGCTTATGGGGCGTTACTACGCCGAAAAGGGCGGCATCAAACCCGATATCGCCCGCGCCATCGAGCTTCATTACAAACCCAAGGGCCCATCAGACACCGTGCCGCTCGAAGATGAAGGCGACCAGACCGCCCTCGCCGTCGCGCTCGCCGACAAGCTCGACACCCTCGTCGGCTTCTGGGCCATTGACGAAAAACCAACCGGCTCCGGCGATCCCTACCAACTCCGCCGCGCCGCGTTGGGTGTGATCCGCACCGTCTTGGATAACGATCTGCGGCTCAGTCTATCGAGGAAGATTGCGCGAAGCGTCGACCTCTTCACGCTACAAGGGGCAGTCGAACCAGAATCCACCGAAATCGCCAACGACCTCCTCGCCTTCTTCGCCGACCGCCTCAAGGTCCACTTGCGCGACGAAGGCAAACGCCACGACCTGATCGACGCCGTTTTCGCCCTGCCTGGCCAGGACGACATCGCCCTCATCGTCAAACGCGTCGAAGCGCTCACAGATTTCCTTGACACCGACGATGGCGCCAACCTGCTGGCCGGCGTTAAACGCGCCACTAGTATCCTGGCCATCGAAGAAAAAAAGGACAAGCGTGCCTACGATGGCGAGCCCGAGGGGCCGCTCTTTTCCGAGCCGGCCGAACGTGCACTCGCCGCAGCAATCGCCAAGGTAAAGTTCGACACCGAAGCAGCCATCAACGTCGAGAATTTCGAAGGCGCCATGCGCGCACTCGCGGAGCTGCGCGCGCCCGTCGACAAATTCTTCGACGACGTTACCGTCAACGCCCCCGACCCAGCGCTGCGCGAAAACCGTCTGAAGCTGCTATCCGAAATCCGCGCTGCCACGCACGCCGTCGCCGACTTCTCAAAGATAGCCGGCTAGGCGATACCGGCACACCTAATGATCCTGATACTTCCGGATGGCGGCAACAGACCCGAACATTGCCAGCCAATGATGACCGTATAGCGAATGACGCATTGAACCCTAAACCATTACAGACGCTCGCGACGATCAACAAAACCCACTCGAACACAAAGCCGCGGGGTTGGTTTCCGACGAGCCCATCGCTGTTGAGGTTGAGCACAAGCGCCTTCGCGCTGCCGCGGTCTTCGACATTATTCGCCGCGAGGGCGATAAGGAACTGCTGCGCCACTTTCCCGCTTTGTGGTGGTCGGGCATCGCCGCCGGCCTCTCAATCGAGTTTTCCGTGGTTGCCAAGGCGATATTAGCGGCATACTTGCCCGAGGCATCTTGGACGCTTTTGGTCGACAGCGCCGGCTATTCAGTCGGCTTCTTGATCGTCATCCTCGGACGCCAGCAACTGTTCACCGAGAACACGCTCACTGCCGTCCTGCCTGCCATGCAGCACGGTAAGACTGTCTGGTGGTTCATCTTGCTGCGACTATGGGCCATCGTTCTGAGCGCTAACGTCGTTGGCTGCGCGATCTTCGCGGCGTTCATTTCCTACACAGGCATCCTGGGAACCGAGGTGCACGACGCCGTCACGGAAATCTCCACGCAAATGATGCAGAAGGCGCCCATTGAGAAATTCCTCGCCGGAATCATGGCAGGCTGGCTGATCGCCGCACTGGTGTGGATGCTGCCCTTATCGGAGGGCAATGAGTTCATCGTCATCACCTTGACGACCTACCTCATCTCACCTGGAGATTTCACCCACGTCGTCGCGGGTTCCGTCGAAGCCCTGTTCCTGGTTTTCGAAGGCCGCGCGGACCTCGCGGCAGCGGTGTTTTCATTCTTCTTGGCAACGTTACTGGCGGCACCGTCCTGTTCGCGGTCATTGCCTACGCACAGGTCCGCGACGAAATTGACGGCTCAAAATAGGCAGTTCCGCAGCTCACGCCCGCTTAGAATCTAGCCCGCCTCGCGGAAGCCCTGCGCCGTTTCAAGATCGACCGACACCAGCTGCGAGATACCCTTCTCCGCCATGGTGACACCGAACAGGCGGTGCATGCGCGTCATCGTCATGGGATGGTGGGTGATGACCAAAAAGCGTGTCGACGTCTCCTCGGCCATGCTCTCCATCAACGTGCAGAAGCGGTCGACGTTGGCATCATCAAGCGGCGCATCGACCTCATCCAACACACAGATCGGCGACGGGTTTGTCAGGAACACCGCGAAAATCAACGCCAGCGCAGTCAAAGTCTGCTCACCACCTGAAAGCAGCGACAACGTCGCCGGCTTCTTGCCGGGCGGCTTAGCGATAAGCTCCAATCCGCCTTCCAACGGATCTTCCGCGGATTCAATCATTTGCAGGCGCGCTTCGCCACCGCCAAACAGCGTCTCGAACAATCGCCCGAAGTGCCCGTTGACGATATCAAATGCCTCGTTGATGCGCCGCCGGCCTTCACGGTTGAGCTGCCCGATACCATGACGCAGCTTGTCGATGGCCTGCTGCACGTCGGCCCGCTCGGTTTCAATCTGCTCCACCTGCTCGGTGATGCGCTGCAAATCCTCATCCGCCTGCAGGTTGACGCCGCCAAGCCGCTCTCTGTCCGCCCGCAGCCGCAGCAACCTGCGCTCGACATCCTCGAACTGCGGCAGCTCCGCCGCCTCCGGCAGCTCCGCCAGCGCCAGACACGACTGTGGATCCGTATCGAAGACTTCGCGGATTCGCCGCTCGTCATCCGCGCGACGCTGACGCTGCGCCTCCAGTCGAGCTTCGCTTCCAGCACGTTCCTCGCGTGCGGCCGCCACCGCCGCCTGCGCCGACCGCAACGCATCAATCGCCAGCTTGGCCTCGCCTTCCGCCTCCTGGAGTGCGTCCCCGGCAACCTTGTGCTGCTGGTCCGCCTCGCTTGCGGCATGCAATAGCTTCTGACGCTGGTCAGCGGTCTTTTCAGGTAGATCGGCAAGCTCATCGAGCTGACCCGTTGCCTTGGCGATCCGCTCGCGCAGAGCCTCGGTATGCTGCACGGCGGCTCCGGCACGCTCCCGCCACCGTTTGACATCATCCCGATGGGCGGCAACACGCCGCTGACGTTCGTCGCGAGTAGCATGCAGCGCGTTGAGTTCGGCACGCTTTTGGGCAGCAGCAGCACGCAAGTTCCGAGCCTGCTCCTGCGCCGCTTGCCATGCAGCTTCAAGCTCACCGATGCGGCCATCGCCAAATTCCGAAAGCGCCGCCTCGGCCTCGGCAACACCTGCACGAACATCCGCCAGTTCCGCTTCCGAGCGCTGTCTCGCGCCTGCAATCGCCGCCAGTTTGTTGTCCGTTTCGGCTATTCTCCGCTCGACGTCGGAAAGCTGTCCCCGAACACGACCCAGTTCGCTTTGCGTCTGCCTCCAGGCGGATCGCAGCTGGCGCTCGTTATCCTGAGCGGTCTGCAGCACCTGCTGCGCCTCCGCCAGCGCCCCATCGCGCGTTTCAAGATCCCCGGCCATCTCGACTTCTTCTTGCTCAAGCGCCGCAAGCCGGTTGCGTTGCTCCAGCCGCTTTGCCGCCGCCGACACACCTTCCGACGCTGCAACGAATCCATCCCAGCGCCACAGGTCACCCTCAAGGCTGACAAGCCGCTGGCCGGGGCGCAGCTTCTTCTGCAGGCGCCGGCCATCCTTGCGTTCCACGATTCCGATCTGCTTCAGCCGCCGCTCGAGTTCCGGTGGCGCCTGAACGGATTCAACCAGGCTTTGCACACCAGCCGGCAGATCGGGATCTTCGTCGACATTGCCGTTGTTGAGCCGCCAATGCAGTGCGGCTCCTTCGTCGGCCGGAGCATCAAGATCATCACCGAGCGCGGCACCGAGCGCCGTTTCATAGCCTGGCGCAACCTTGATGGCATCGATCAGAGCGGGGAACTCACCGGAGTGCGACGGCCCAAGCAGCCGCGCCAGCGTCTCGCGCTCGGTCCGCAGGGCACTCGATCGCAACCGCGTTTGCTGCGCCAATTCGCGGGCATCATCCAGCGCCGACAAACAGACGAGAACGCGCTGCTCAACCTCCGACACCTCATTTTCGACAGTCTCGACCCGGGCCTCCAGTGCGTGGCTTTGATCGCTGGCAGCGGCCCGTTCCTCATTCATCTCCACGCGGCCGCCGATCTCAGCGGCTTCCTGAGTAAGCGCGTCGACCTGCTGTTCGAGACGCTGAGCACTCGCACGCCGCTCCTCCAGAGTTCGCTCCAAATTGGCGCGGTGTGCGGTCTCATTTGCCAACGTCGTCGTTGCCGCGGTCAGTTGCGCCTCGCCTTCAAGCAGCGAAACGTGTGCATTTTCGCACAACTCCCGCGCCTCACGCTCGGCGGCTTCAAAGTCTGCCTCCGCGCTTTCCAGCGTAACGATCTCAGCCTCGAGCCGCGCAACCGTCTCGACGGCTTCCGAATGCATTTGTTCTTCGCGCTGCTGGTCGCGTTGATAGCTCTCCACGCGCGCTCTGAGTTCGTCTCCGAGCTGCAATTGCCGCTCCGCCTCCCGCTCGAAGGCTTCCAGCTCATGCCGGATCCGCGCCGCCGCCGCCGCCCGCTCTGCAACGGTGTCGCGCAACGGCTGCAAACGCTGGCTCGTTTCTTCTTCTAACCTGAGCGCCTGTGCTTCAGCCGTCGCCGCCTCGCCCAGTTTCTCAAGGACGCCTCGCAACAAGGCTTCTTCGGCCTCAACAGCCTCATGTGACAGCAGCCACGCCAGATGAAGCGCCAACGCTTCAACCTTGCTGATCTGATCGGAGATCGTGCGATAGCGGCGCGCCTGCCGCGCCTGCCGCTTCAACGAATCGATTTGTTGATTGAGCCCACCGACAACATCATCCAGGCGAGCCAGGTTGCCTTCGGCGGCCTTCAGCCTGAGCTCGGCCTCGTGGCGGCGCGAGTGCAACCCAGCGACACCGGCGGCATCTTCCAGAATGCGCCGCCGGGCTTCCGGCTTTGCATTGATGATCTCGGCGATCTGCCCCTGCCGCACAAGTGAAGGGGAGCGTGCCCCGGTCGCGGCATCTTCAAACAGAACCTTGACGTCGCGCGCCCGCACTTCGCGCCCATTGATCCGGTAGGCCGAGCCTGCCTCGCGCTCGATGCGGCGGCAGATCTCAATTTGTTCAACATCGTTGTATTCAGCCGGCGCGAGCCGTTCGCCGTTATCGATGAAAAGCGTAACTTCGGCCGTATTGCGCGCCGGACGCACGGCCGTTCCAGCAAAGATCACATCATCCATGGCCGAAGCGCGCATCGACTTGTACGAGCTCTCGCCCATCACCCAGCGCAGCGCTTCGAGGAGATTGGATTTGCCGCACCCGTTCGGACCGACCACTCCGGTCAGTCCGCGGGATATAACGAGTTCCGTCGGCTCGACGAATGACTTGAAACCGACGAGCCTTAAACGGCTCAGGTGCATGCTAGCGGCTCCAACCTGGCGCGCGGCAAATCTCGATTCACCGGAGATCCTTCCGTCTTCGAAGCACGGCCGATCAGTTCGCAACCACCGTTTTCCGAGCGCCCAGTTCGGCGTCGACAAGACCCCTGAGATCGTCGATATCCAGAACCTTCTTCACCAATTTGTTTTGAATGAAGAAATTCGGCGTCCCAATGATCCCAAGCGTGCGGCCACGATCCTTAACCCACTTCAGACCCTGGATTAAGTCCTGATTCTTGAGGCAGGCGTCAAATTGAGACCGGGATAACCCAACCTGGGCGGCAACCGCGTGGATCTTGTCCAGCCGTACTTCCTGAGAAACCCAGCGGGCCTGCTGACGCAAGAACAAATCGTAGAGCTTGAAGTATTTGGAGGCGGACACACAGCGCAGTGCGATTGTCGCGTTCCCGGAAGACCGTCCGATTGGAAATTCACGGGTAATGAAGCGCACCTTACCGGTATCAATGTATTCACGCTTGAATACTGGAAACACTTTCATCTGGAAGCGCCGACAGTGCGGACAGGTCAGCGAGGCGTACTTCACGACGGTGACAGGGGCATCCTTTCGGCCAAGCGCCATCTCCGGCAGCGTGCCGACTTTCAAAACTTCATCAAGGGTCGGCTTGGCGATAACTTCCCGACGGCCGTAGTCATTCGAACTTCCGTCACGAAACGGATTGAACGGCGGCGCCTCCGCGGTTTTGTTCGCGGCCGCATAGGCACTACTGCCTGTCGCCTTCGCCGGCTCGACCGTTAGGGAGTTGGCCTGCAGCAGCTGATCACTCGAGCAGCCTGCCACCGCAAGCGCCCACACAATAGCTAATACGGCATACGTGACCCGACTGAACCACTGCTGCAACGGCCTTCCCCCAAAATAATCTCGCCTAGCCCCCGGCCAGCAGCGGATCGATGACCGCGGCAAAATTCTCGACGTTAGGTGCACCCTGCAGCTTCTCACCGTTGATGAAGAACGTCGGCGTCGAGCTCACCTTGAACTCCTGCGCCGCCACGTCCTTCTGCTTGATGAGCTTGTCGAGCAACGCCTGATCCTGAAGGCATTTTTCGAAGCTCTCTTTGGTGAAGCCGGCCTGCTTGGCAATCTCGAACAGTGCCGGCACGGGATTGGAGCGCACAAACGCCCAGTCGTCCATTTTCGAGAACAGCACCGAGATCATCGGCAAGGCCTTGCCGTCTCCCGAACAGCGCGCCAGCATCGAAGCGGCGGCAGCCAGGTTGTCGAGCGGGAACTCGCGGAAAATGAACCGCACCTTTCCCGTATCCACATACTTCTCCTTGAGCTTCGGATAGACGTCGTTGTGGAACCGCGAGCAGTGCGGACACGTCATCGAGGCATACTCAACGATCGTGACCTTTGCATCGTCGGAACCAACCGAGAGCGCCGGCAGGCCCGTATCCGCCAGCAACTTCGACAACTCGACGGCCCGCGCCTCGTGCATCGGCAGGCTCGCGCCAAGGCCGGCGGCCCCAATCATCGCACCGGAGCCAGCAAGCATGTGGCGGCGGCTGAGGAACGAATAGCCCATGGGCTGGATTTGCTTCGGCAAGGTGCGGCTCCTACTGCAAAGTGAATACTGCGGGCGGCCAGCTAAACATTATAAAAATGCCCGTAGACCACCGAACTGCACCGATTAAGGCAATTTGGCTGTGAATAGCAACTGAATGGTTTGTGAGCCCCAGACGGTTGCAGTTGAGCAACCGCTGCAGACAGGTTTAATCAGTGTTGCTGGCTAAGAATTCCGGTCTGCAGGCGCTGCAGAGAGTCGCGCAGCCTCTCGTCCACTATGCCAGCCAGCAGTTCATCGCCGAAAGACTGGCCCGGGGAAGCATCTTGCGCCTTGGTTTCTTCCGGTTGCGGAGCTTTCTGGCGGTTTCCGCCTGCATCGATGGACAGCTGCTGCAAACGCAGCTCCGAGACCGCCCTATAACCAAAATAGCTATTGATACGTTCAATGATCTGCGCGGCCCCATACTGAACGTCCAGCGCCCGCGATGGTTCGACCCGGATAACGAGCGTCGCTCCCGGCCGACCTTCGCAGCCGGCCTCCGCGTCACCTTGCGCCTCACCCCGTGGATTCGCCTTTCGCGGCCATTTGAGCCGTTCCGGAAGGGTGTAGCCCGCAAGTTCTTGCCCGACAATCGCCGGCCATTCCGTCAACAGTGCCACGGTCGAAAAACCGAACTTCTCAAAGGCCTTCTGCGCCAACCTCGGCACGAAGCTTCCCACGGACTTCCCGACATTGACCTTCCGGTCGCCGCGAGCCGCGCGTCGCACGATCTCTTCCCGGCGCGCCGCGACTTGGCGGCCCAAGGCCTCCCTCGGTCTCATGTGGCAATTTGATCTGCGTTGCATCATCCCGCTCGCGATCTGGCGCCGGCTCCTGCTCGTTTCCAGGAACAGCAGATAGGGTTACCATTTCCTTAATGATTCGCGCCGGTCGCCCGGAGGGCCTGATGAGCACTGTTGCACAAAAACAACTACCGCTGCGCCCAGCCGGCCCTGCCACGGTTGAACGGTTGCTCAATTGGTACGATGCCGAACGCAGGGAACTCCCCTGGCGAAGCCCGCCGGGCAAACGCGCTACCCCCTACCGTGTCTGGCTTAGCGAGATCATGTTGCAGCAGACTACGGTCAAGGCTGTGATCCCATATTACCGCGGCTTTCTCGATCGTTGGCCCACTGTGACGAAGCTTGCCGAGGCCGACCTAGACGATGTGCTCGCCGCCTGGGCGGGCCTTGGCTATTACACGCGTGCCCGCAATCTTCATAAATGCGCCAGAACTCTCACGGACGAACATAACGGACGGTTCCCACGAACCGAGAAGGAACTGCTCAAGCTACCCGGCATCGGGCCTTACACGGCCGCCGCCATAGCCGCCATCGCATTTGGCGAGAAGTCAGCTCCGGTTGACGGCAATGTTGAACGCGTGGTCGCGCGATTGTTCGCGTTGGAGCTCCCCCTGCCAAGCGCGAAGCCTGAGATACATCGGTTCGCGGCGAGCATGGTCCCCAGCGACCGGCCTGGTGATTTCGCCCAGGCAGTGATGGATCTCGGCGCCACCGTTTGCACACCCAGGGGCCCTTCTTGTCTCACGTGTCCGCTGCAAACTGATTGCCACGCCAGTGCCAGGGGCATTGCATCCGAGCTGCCGCGCAAGGCCGCCAAGCCCGAACGTCCCAACCGCTACGGCCATGCCTTCGTGGCCTTGCGGGAGGATGGCTGTGTCCTGATGCGGCAACGCCCGCCGGCGGGTCTTCTCGGCGGCATGCTTGAGGTACCCTCAACCGACTGGCTATCGGTGACAACGCCCGTCAAGAAGGCCTTGCGCACGGTTCCCGTAGCCAGCGAATGGTGGGCGGTGCCAGGCATCATCACCCATACATTCACGCACTTTCGTTTGCAGTTGCACGTCCACCTTGCGATTGTCCCAGTCGATGCCAGCTTGCATCTTTGGGCGGAGCCCGACCGCTGCTTGTGGATCAGTCGCCACAGGCTCGGTGACGCAGCCGTGCCAAGCGTCATGCAAAAAGTCCTGCATCACGCGCTGAAAAACCAGGACGCGTGAAGCGCGTTGGCTAATTCGCTCGACCGGCCAGACGTATGCTAGGCCTGTCGGCAGTCCGCGTACTCGCATGACCGCCCGCCTTGTCTGAAGTGGCCCTAGCCGGCCGAGAATTCTCTGCCCTTTGCTGACCGCCTTCACGCAGCACGCGAAAACCCATACCATTGTTGGCGAACTCACTTTTCACCCCAACCCGAACCGCAAGGTTGAGATGGTCCTTTGAGCTAAACCAGCCTCCGCCCTTGGCGATTCGTCGCGAACAGTCTCCTTTCCTACCGTTCGCGGAATCCGATTTGCTGAGGTAACCGTTCGACCAGCAGTCCGACGTCAATTCCCAAACGTTGCCGTGTACATCGTGCATACCGTTCCCGTTCGCGGCGAAGCGGCCGACCGGCAGCGTACGCCGGCTTCCGCGCCGGTCCTTATCGACGAAGTTGGCCGACTCGTTATTAAGCGGTTCCTCGGTCAGATAGGCACCCGTGGCCCCTGCCCGCGCGGCGTATTCCCACTCGATCTCGGTCGGCAGGCGATAAACAATACCCGTCTTGCGGCTGAGCCAATCCGTGTAGTGATTCGCATCCTTCCAGCTGATGCAGACCACGGGGCTCACACGATGCTGCATGAAACCTGGCCGGAGGAAATGCCCCTTCTTCGGTTTTCCGGCCACGCGGCAGGATCGGCCAGGTTTATATTCGGCTTCGTTGACGAAGACCTGGAACTCCTCGACCGTGACTTCATACTTGCCGATGCCAAAATCACCGGCGATGGACACGTTTCTTGCCGGCCCGAGTTTCGCCCCTTTGATGGCCATCGTTGACGTTGAGCCAATCAGCGCCTGCCCCGCCTTAATGGGCACGATCACTGGACATTTTAGACAATCCTGGATCGAGCCGTCGCCAGATGCCTGCTCCTCCGAGGGCTCCTCTTCTTCATTGCCAAACGATGGTTGCTCCTCGGTCGGGCCTCCACCGCCTCCGCCACCGGTCGCGCTTCCCGAACCGCCGCCTCCGCTACCCGCCGCACCGCCGCGTTCTCCACCACCATCCTTCTCTGTACGCTCCCACTCGCTGTATTCGAACTCGCTGTCGTCCTCGATCGCGAAGAACAGCCCCATGACCGCGGCCAGCATGGCGAATAAGCAGTATCTCGCGCGAACCTTGTCCTTGTCGCTCAACCCGGCATCAACCATCCAGGCCAGCGCACCGACCATGACAAACACAGCCGCCACGGCCACAACGATGAACGTGCCCATATCAATCATGGCCGAGCCCCTTGTCGTCGATCATGTGAAGAATTGCATCAAGTGAGAGCGTTATATGCGTACACAACCACCAACGTACCGAGATTCTATAAAGCAATCGTTGAGCACCGCCCCAAAATGCAACGGCAAAGCTGGTGGCCCACATTATCTTTATGCGGACATATATTGCACACAGACCTGCCGTACCCACAACCCTGCATTTGCCGGGCGTACGCTTGGCAAGTCGTTATCACCCTTAAAGGCCCAGCGGGCTGGACCAAGGCAAGTTTGTTCGAATCGTTTTGAGTTTACACACAACGGCGCGTCTCTTCACGAACGACGCGGAATCCGAGCCCATTGTTGGCGAACTCCAAGTGTTTTTTCGTCGGCAACGTTCGCAAGTCCGGCATCAAACTGAGCACTGCCGACACTGGCAGCTGTGACACCAGAACGCGCGGCGTATTCCCACTCGATCACCGTCGGCAATCGATACACCTCGCCTGTCAGCTGGCTGAGCCAGTCGGGGTAGCGATTAGCGTTCTTCCAGCTGATGCGGACCGCCGGACTAAGAGCATCTTGGGCAAAGCCGGGCCTCAAGTAATTGCGGTCAATTAGATGCCTGGCGCCAACATGGCACGACGCCGAAGGTTGGTAGCCCGTCTCTTCAATAAAAACCCGAAACTGCTCGACGGTGACTTCGTACTTGCCAATCCCAAAGTCCCGCTCAACGGTGACAACTCTGGCCGGCCCAAGCTCGGCCCCCTTGATCGCCATCTTCGACGGCGAACCGATCATCGCCTTCCCCGACGTGATGTGCCCAATCCCCGGGCACAACCGACAATCTCGAAACGAACCGCGACCAAATGCGCCGTGAGCCAGCTGCGATACTTGATGCCCCCAGAGGACTGGCCACTTCCGCCGCCAGATGGCGCTTCCTCGTATTCGGAAAGTGCCTGCCGAAGGCTTGCGCGGTTACCGCACCCAACCCCTCCATCGCCGCCGCCCGCGTGGCGCCGCTTTACGGCCTTGCGGGGTTTGAGTGTCCAATCCCGATACTTAAACTCGGAGTTAACTTGGACAAAGTAGAGCGGCGTGACGGCTGCAAACATCAAGGTGAATAAGGCATACGTCACAAGTCTCTTGGTGTTGTTGCAAAGATCGGCATCGACCATCCATACCAGAGCACCAACCAACAGGAAGACAGTGCCCAAGGACAACATGATTAGCGAATGTGTGGTGACCACGGTCAGCTACCCCGCTAATGATCGTTGAGACCAACAATCGCAGCGTGCGCCAGCACGCCTGCACCGCGATCGAATCTGTCGGTCATCTGACGTCGTCCCAAAAGTAGATCTGACGACCGCCAGCTGCAATGCAATCGCTATACGGATGGCTGCCGGGCGAGGCCCGGACCACAAACCTTTGTCGCAGGGCCGGTTTCTTGACACCCATCTGGGCCAGCTTTATGGTCCGTTCCGTCACGAAACCCACCGATTTTTTTGCCCGGTTCTGCCTTTGAGGCTTCAGTTGATGTCACCTGCAGGCAAGGGCTCCGACGAACACAATGGCAAGATCAGCAAAGAAGCTCGGGCCGAAATCAAACGGCGGTCAGCGGAGATCGGCCGCAGGCTCGAAGCAGCTCGCCCGGCATCGCCGGACCGGAGTTCGTCTAGTAGTCCCGGCAGAGGCGCAAGCCACGAGGCCATGGGACACGCGCTGAGATTGTCCACGGAGTTGATCGGAGGGATCGTCGTCGGCACCGCACTCGGCTGGTATCTGGATCACTACCTGATGCCATACCTATTTGGTGTGAAGACTTGGCCGCTAATGTTCATCATATTCTTCCTGCTCGGTTCAGCCGCAGGCATGTTGAACGTGGTACGGAGCGGAATGAAGATGAAAACCGGCCCGAGCGCCCCCGCCAGGGGTCGTGCGGTTCCCGACGATGATGATGACAATTAGGGGGAGTAGCGTGGCAGCAGAAGGTCATGGGCACAGTCCAATCGAGCAGTTCGAGATCCGGGAACTGGTGCCGATCAATCTATTTGGCATCGATGCTTCGTTGACGAACTCGGGCGCCTACATGCTAATCGCTCTGGGGCTGATCTTCAGCTTCTTGTATTTTTCGACCGGCGGCCGCTCGCTAGTGCCGACAAGACTACAGTCGATCTCTGAGATCCTCTATGAGTTCATCGCCAGCACGGTCCGCGAAAACGTCGGCGCTAAGGGCATGCAGTTCTTCCCCCTGGTCTTCACGCTGTTCATATTCGTGCTCGTCTTGAACCTGCTCGGAATGATCCCGATACCCGGCGTCACCTTCACCGTGACGAGCCACATCGCCGTCACCGCAACACTGGCGCTCCTCGTCATCTCGATCGTCATCATCTACGGCCTTTACAAGCACGGGTTCGGCTTTTTCGGCATCTTTGTCCCCTCCGGTGTGCCGCCAGCCCTTCTGCCTCTGCTGATCCCGATCGAGATTATCTCCTTCATCTCTCGGCCGATCAGCCTGTCTGTCCGTCTCTTCGCCAATATGCTCGCCGGGCACATCGCCCTGAAGATCTTTGCCGGCTTTATCGGCCTGCTTTTAAGCGGAGGCATCTGGGCACTGCTCGCCCCGCTTCCACTGGCGCTAACGGTTGCCCTGACCGCACTTGAGGTTCTCGTCGCCGTGCTTCAGGCTTACGTCTTCGCTGTTTTGACATGCATCTACCTGTCGGACGCGGTGCATGGCGCGCACTAGCTGGCCCTCACCCGTCAGGTCATCCAAATTATCGAAACCGCCGAATTCACAAACTCGGATATTTCAAACCAACCAAACTCATCGAAGGAGAATATCATGGATCCAGCAGCAGCAAAAATGATCGGTGCAGGCCTCGCCGCCATCGGCACAGGAGCAGCCGGCATTGGCCTCGGCAACCTGTTCGGCCAGTTCCTCTCCGGCGCTCTGCGGAATCCTTCGGCTGCCGACGGGCAGCGCGGCACGCTGCTTCTCGGCTTCGCACTGACAGAAGCTCTCGGCATTTTCGCCCTGCTCATCGCACTCCTTCTCCTGTTCGCTTTCTAAGTCACGTTATTTCCGGGGCGAGACCTTCAAGTTGGTTCCGCCTCGGTTCCTTGAAGCGTCCGCATTCTTGAAACAACTGGCGAACCATGGCTGAAAGCACTCATAAAGAAGCTGTCGCAGGCGAGCACGAAGTATACACCTCAACCGGTGCTCACAGCGGTGAGCAACCCGAGTTCCCGCCCTTCAATACCGACACATATTCTTCTCAACTCGTTTGGCTCACGCTAACGTTCACGCTTCTTTATGTCTTAATGTCTCGCCTCGTGCTGCCGAGCATTGGCGAAGTGATTGACGAACGCCGAGAGCGCATCCGACGTGACCTCGACACTGCCGAACGTCTCAAGTTGGATACCGACAAAGCGCTTGCCGACTACGAGACGGCTTTGAGCGACGCGCGTTCAAACGCCGGCGCCATTGCCCGCGAGACGCGGGACAAGCTCGATGCCAAGGTCTCCAAGCGTCAAGCGGCCGTGGACGCAGAAATCCACGACAGAATCGCGGACGCCGAAAAGCGCATCCAGGCTACGCGGACCAAGGCACTCGCCAGCGTTGATGAGATCGCCACTGATGTCGCCGGAGCGGTCGTCAAACAGCTCATCGACACCGATGTGTCGCCGGCCGACATTCGATCCGCGCTAAGCAAAGGCTGAGGAGACCCGATATGCAGGCCATTATAGACAACCCCGAGTACTGGGTCCTCCTGTCCTTCCTCATCTTTTGCGGCATCCTCTTCTACATGGGCGTCCCGGCAATGATGGCGAAAGGGCTCGACGACCGCGCCGACCGTATCCGCCACGAACTCGATGAAGCCCGGCGCCTTCGCGAAGAAGCCCAGGCACTGCTGACGGAATACCAGAAGAAGGCCCGCGAAGCCGAAGAAGAAGCCAAGAGCATCATCGACCAAGCTCGCCGAGAAGCAGAGGCTCTCGAAAAAGACACCGAAATCAAGCTCAAAGAGAGCCTTGAGCGGCGCACGAAGCTCGCCGAGGATAAAATCTCCCGCGCCGAAGCCCAGGCCGTCAGCGAGGTTAAATCCTCCGCCATCGACGCCGCCGTCGCTGCAGCCGAAAAGTTCGTCGCCAAGAAGGTCACGGGCGACAAAGGCAACAACCTCATCGACGAGAGCATCAAGTCACTCGGCAATCGCCTGAATTGACGCCACATCTATTCTTTGTGGAGGCTACGTAGCAAATGGGCGGGCACCGGTAAGGTCCCGCCCTTTCTCGTTGGATTTCGATGTTTCTCGGCCAAGTGTCCGGAGCGGCCGCGATCAGCTCGCGCCAGCGGTCGCCTTCCTGTCAAAGCCGATATGCATTTTGTACTCGCCTGGACGTGAACCCTGCGCGACGTCAAAGGCGATTATTCGCACCGCCGAGAAATAGCTGATCGGGCGATCGAGATTCAGGTCAACGGCAACCTGCATGGTATCAGCCGCCACCTCCTGCCGACTTGCATCCGTCACGAAGACCTTTATTGGGAATGTTGCCTGTCCGGTCTGTCCACGCGGGCCAAGCAAAACCCTTCCCGAGAAACCATATTTGACCGTCACGCGCCCCGGCTCCACGATACATTCTCGCGCCGTCTTCGTTATTTCGCCGCGATGCTTCACCGCCAGCCCATCACCAATCCGGCCATCCTCATAAATCGTGACGTTGCCTCCCCGCTCCTGCGGAACGAATTTCGGACAGCCGTGGGCGATGCCACCCGTCGACAACGAACTAGCAGCGCCGTTTGCGTCGGCCTTGGCCGCCGACAGCAGCTGCTCTTCGGAAACTCCGGCAACTTTGGTCTGCTCCGGACCGCCCCCGAGAATGCTCGAACCGAAGCCCGTTGACAAAGACGGTATGCTGCAACCCGCGAGACCAAAGCCGGCAGACGCCGCGAGCGCCCACACGGCGACCGATTTCGATCTGCGCAGCCGGCCTGCCGCCCGACACCGCGAAACCCCCAGCTCAGTGCATTGCATGATGCCCTGCGAGCCCCCATACTTTGACTGCCGCGAACGGAGCCTTTTGTTCATCCCCCGACACGTCTTATGTCGACGTGTTGCCATTACCCGACTCAAAGCCTAGCACCCCCAAGTGCATACAGAAAAGTGCTCGTAAGGGCGAACCAGACTTCAATTCCCGTAAATCGAGGCCAACCGACAATGAATACAAACGAAGGCCCACCACGGATCTCGGCTCCGACAAAACGACGTTCGCTCAAGATCCTGTTGGCCGCTCCGCGTGGCTTCTGTGCCGGCGTCGACCGGGCCATAAAGATTGTTGAGCTGGCGCTCGAGAAATTCGGTGCGCCCGTCTACGTGCGACATGAGATCGTTCACAACCGGTATGTCGTCGATTCTCTGCGATCCAAAGGCGCCATTTTTGTGGATGAACTCAATGAGATACCGGACACAGATCAGCCTGTGATATTTTCGGCACATGGCGTCGCCAAGTCAGTACCGGAAGCTGCAAAATCACGCAATATGTTCGTTCTCGACGCCACCTGCCCACTGGTGTTCAAAGTCCACTTTGAAGCCGTCCGCCACTATGAAGCCGGCTATCAGGCATTGCTGATCGGACATGCCGGGCACCCGGAAGTCGTCGGAACCATGGGACAATTACCCGACGGCGCCGTCACGCTGATCGAGACCGTCGCCGATGCCAACGCATTTAAGCCTCTAGATCCGGAAAAGCTCGCCTACACGACGCAGACCACATTGTCCGTTGACGATACCGCTGAAATCGTCGAGCGCCTCCAGCAGCGTTTCCCATCCATTGTCGGGCCGCCCAAGGAAGATATTTGCTACGCCACCACCAACCGGCAGGCCGCCGTCAAGGAAATTGCCGGCCAGTGCGATCTTGTACTTGTCGTTGGCGCCCCGAATAGCTCCAACTCAATGCGTCTCGTTGAGGTCGCTGAAAAGGCCGGCTGCCCCTCCGGCTATCTTGTTCAGCGCGCGTCCGACATTCCTTGGAATGCTCTTCCCTCATCGGGCGGCACCGTCGGCATCACTGCCGGTGCATCGGCGCCGGAAGTACTGGTTGAAGAGATCATCTCAGCGCTGCGGGAGCGCTATGAAACATCCGTCGACGTGGTGACCACCGCCGAGGAGAATGTCGCGTTCAACATCCCCCGCGCGCTGCGCGATACCGCCTCGGTCTATTGACGGTCAGGCACTTTCCAAAACCCTGTCATTAAATTCAAACAACACGCGGATACCCGATGGCCGTCTACACCGAAGTCAGCGACGACGAACTCGCCCGGTTCCTAGAGCGCTATGACATCGGCGAGCTGCTCTCCTTCAAGGGCATTGCTGAGGGCGTTGAAAACACAAACTACATCCTGCACACGACCGCCGGCACGTACATCCTGACCCTCTATGAGAAACGCGTCGCCACCGCAGACCTGCCCTTCTTTCTTGGGCTCATGGAGCACCTGGCCCAGCACGGCGTCTCCTGCCCCCTGCCGGTTCGCGACCGCGAGGGTCGCAACCTGAATACGTTGTGCGGACGTACGGCAGCCCTCATCACCTTCCTGGAGGGCTTCTGCATCAGGCGGCCCACACCGGCCCACTGCGCTGAGGTCGGCCGCAGTCTGGCGCTCTTGCATCTTGCCGGCGACAGTTTTGCGATGCGCCGTGACAATGCTCTTGGTCCGCAAGGCTGGCGCCCGCTGTTCAACAACTTTGCCGATGATGCCGACGTCATTGCCGGCGGTCTGCAGTGTGAGATTTCAGCCGAGCTTGACTGGCTGGAACAGAATTGGCCCGCGGACTTGCCCGAAGCCATTATTCACGCCGACCTGTTCCCCGACAATGTCTTCTTCATTGGCGGCAATCTCTCCGGCGTTATCGACTTTTACTTCGCCTGCAATGATTTCCTCTCCTATGACCTGGCCGTCTGTCTCAACGCCTGGTGCTTTGAGGAAGACTTCGCCTTCAACATCACAAAGGGCCGCTCACTGCTCAAGGCTTATAGCGAGGTGCGCCCACTCGAGGCCGGTGAACGCGATGCAGTGCCGACTCTTGCGCGCGGCGCCGCGTTGCGCTTCTTGCTGACACGCTGCTACGACTGGCTCAACACACCGCCAGGAGCCATCGTCAAGCCGCACGACCCCAAGGCTTATCTGCGCCGCCTGCGCTTCCATCAGCGCGCTGCGACGATCGCCGACTATGGCTGCTGACCAGCAATCGATCCATCACAAAAAAGAACACAACGGCACCGCCAACATGGCCACTGCAAGACCCAAACCCCACGTGACCATCTACACCGACGGTGCCTGTTCGGGAAATCCCGGCCCCGGCGGCTGGGGCGCGATTTTGATGTCGGGCGAACACCGCAAGGAACTCAGCGGCGGTGAGGCGCTAACCACCAACAACAAGATGGAGCTTACCGCCGCCATCGAGGCCCTCGCAGCACTAAAACGGCCAAGCAAGGTCGAGCTGCACACCGATTCAACCTACGTGCAAAACGGCATAAAAAAGTGGATCCACGGCTGGAAGCGCAACGGCTGGAGGACCGCCGACAAGAAGCCCGTCAAGAACGCCGAACTCTGGCAACGCCTCGACGAACTCCGCGCCAGCCATGCTGTCGATTGGCACTGGGTCAAGGGCCATGCCGGCCATCCTGAAAACGAGCGCGCCGATGAACTGGCCCGCGAAGGTATGGCGCCATTCAAAGGGTAAGGCGAAAAACGCTTCGCCTGATTGTGTTGCATCAAGAACCCAAAAGCCCCCTAACGACGTAGAGAGACTGTTTTCGGCAAAGGTCGCCGATGGGATTTGACACTCATCAACGAGCTCTCCTTCGAGTTCCTCATTTTGAGAGCACTACGGAACTTGTCAGCGGCCGAGCACAAACGGCCTGCTAGGTCGAAGACGATGCGGCATGGGGAATGCTTTGATGTTTCGCCAATCTCATTGGCTGTTGCTGGACGCCATCCTTTGCATTGGTCCTGCCAACGCCAACGAACAGCTGCGCGACGACGCCCTGGAGTTTCTGGGCCCGCTGCCCTCAAAGCGGGAGAGCCCTGACGACAATCCGGTGTCACCACACCGAATGGCGCTTGGCCAACGTCTCTTTGCCGATCCGCGGCTGTCAGAAACCGGTAAGGAAAGCTGCGACTCGTGTCACGATCCAGCATAGTTCGGCAGCAATAGAAAGAACACCACCAGGGGCCACAGCTGGCTGACAGAGCCGCGCAACGTGCCGACTGTTTTGAATTCGGTCTTCAACGACGCCCACACCCAGGACGATGATTTGAGCGAAAAGCGCATCAGGCCGGCAGACCGCCGGCCCGCGAAGCGCAACTTAGATCGAATCCCCAATCGCCGAGCACAGCGTGGCGGCACTCGAATTGTCATGCTCGGGCGGAGCCTCATCGATGTTGAGCACCTTGACGACGCCGTCATCAACCAGCATCGCATAACGTTTGGAACGGACGCCAAGTCCGAAGCCCGAAAGGTCGATATCGAGGCCCGTCGCCTTGGCGAACTCCGCCGCACCATCCGCAAGCAGTTCGACCTTGCCGGTCGCGCCGGTGTCCTTTCCCCACTGATCCATGACAAAGATGTCGTTGACTGCTGTGCAACAGACCGCATCAACCCCCTTGCCCTTGATCTCGTCGAGCCGTTCTAGGAAGCCCGGCATGTGTTTTTTGTGGCATGTCGGAGTATAGGCGCCTGGCACCGCGAACAGCGCCACCTTTCGCCCGGAGAACACATCCGAGGTCGTCTTGGGCTGCGGCCCCTCCGGGCCCATCACAAAGAACTTGGCTTCTGGCAGCCGGTCGCCGACGCTGATGGTCATTAGGCTTCTCCTCGAAATTAACTCGTCAAAGATGGTTACATGTGAAGTTGGCAGTGATTCAAACGTCTCGGCCACCAATTCAGTTCGCGACACGGCCAGTAGCAGCGTGCGAGGCTCATAGGCTCATTCAGGAGATAGGACGGCAAGACCGCCACATCAATGCAGCGGCAGCTTGCGTTCCGATTGGCCCGCTGACCCGACAAGTGTCAACGTAATTGTACGGCCCTTGAGTTCGTCAAGCTCAAAAGCTTCGCGCAAATCGATGATAAAGCGGGCTGGTCCGCTGGCCGCCTCCCGGCTCTGCCCTGTCACCCGCTTTGCCATCGGCAGGTAGATTCCATCAGGCGCCTCAGCAAACACGTCACCCTTATCGGCCTCACCGGGAAAGTCCACATCAAGCACGATGCGGGGCTGCTTGCCGGTGAGCATGACTTCATGACTGACGAGTTCCGGATCGCCGGTTCGTCTACCAACCGCCAGGCGCGGTGCATGCTCGAGCGCTTCGGCTAACGCCCCCGGCAACGCCAGCGAAACGCCTTGCGGCACGACCAAGGCCAACTGCGCCTCAGCCGGAATACAGATTTCCCGGCAAACACCGAATGCGAAATCCAGTTTGAGGTCGACCGGCCGCGAGGCGTCACGTGGCGTAATCACCACCGGCAGAACAATGCTGTCCTTGTAGCCGATGCTATCGCCAGCCGCGTCCGTCAGCCGCTTCGGCGCCGGATACACGACCTTTGCTTCGGCGACGTTAGCCGATTTCGACCAATCGAAGTGAGGCGGCACACCACCCGCTTCGCCTGGATTGCGCCAGTATGTCTTCCATCCCGGCTGCAGTTCAATCTGGACGCCGGCAACAATCTTCGGCACTTCCGCGCCCTCGGCCGGGCCGCGGCCAGCAACCATCCGGACCCGGGAGGCATGACCATCAATCCAGCTTGTGGCAAGTTCTGACCCAGCCATAACCGGCGACGTCGCGTGCCCCATAATCACAGCCACACCCGTCACTATGGCCGCAAAAACACCCAGCTTGGGTCTGATCCAAAAGGAGAAAGAATAAGGGGTCAATTCACCCATCCTGATCATTTCGGCCAATCACCATCAATTAAGCCGTTTCCCGCACTTCGCAAATCACGACTGCAAAAGTTCGCGTGACCAAGCCGAGCACTTAATGTAAGTCCCCACCGCCACGAGCGAAATCCGCTTCACTTCCGCCGCTAAGCAGCGCTAAGCTAGAAAAATGAGCAAGACCTCGATAACAGATGAGCAAGACGCTTCGTTTCTCGAAGGCCAGCTTCTGATCGCGATGCCCGCAATGTCGGACCCCCGTTTCGCACGATCGGTCATTTACATGTGCGCGCATTCCGACGAAGGCGCCATGGGTCTCATCATTAACCAAACAGCCCAGCACATTTCGTTCCCCGACCTTCTCGACAGGCTGGAGATTTTCCCTCCGAACGGTGACGCGGACAAGGCATTGATAGATGTCCCGGATTTGCCCGTCCATGTCGGCGGCCCGGTCGAGACGGGGCGCGGCTTTGTCCTTCACAGCGCCGACTACTTTGTCGACAATTCAACTCTGGCGATCCAGAATGAAATTTGCCTAACGGCCACGCTGGAAATCCTCAAGGCTATCGCCGCGGGTCAAGGGCCAGAGCACGCGCTTCTTGCACTTGGTTACGCCGGCTGGTCGCCCGGACAACTTGAAAGCGAAATCCAGGCCAACGGCTGGCTAAACTGTCCAGCTGATCCAGACATCGTCTTCTCGGAAAACGAACTCAACAAGTATGAGCAGGCGCTGGCGGCCCTTGGCATCGACCCTTCCCATCTAGTCGCGGACGCCGGTCACGCGTAGAAGATCTCTAGCCTTGGCCCTGCTTCTTGACCGCAGCCTCCCCGCCGACCGTCGCCGACGCCGGCAGCCCCTGTGCGGCGGTGGCCCCGCTAGCCGCTCCCTTGCCAGCCAGACGCCGGAGACTTGCTGCAATGCCAGGCGGCAGATGCGCGTAAGGATCATCCTCATCCGAACTGGCGGGCGGTGAGCCGCCTTTGCCGGCATGTGCCTCTGCAATAGGCTTCGCCGGAGCAGCCGGCGGTATGGTAGCGCCGCCGTTGGAAATCGGTAGAGGCAAGGCCGGCGGCAGTTTTTTGTCGCCCACAACCTTTTGCGCCGGTTCGTCTTGCGGTTGTCTCGCGCGCTGCACCGCTGACGGAGTTGGCGGAGGCTGTGTCCTGGGTCGCGAAGTAAATGCTTGCGTGCTCGCGGGCGACGCCTGTGCCGGCTCGGAGGACGCTCCTGCCGAAGCCTTAACGGGTGATGCTGGTGCTATCCCAGCAACACTCCCACGCCCACTCACCTTAGCGGCCGGGCTTTCAGAGGCAGCCGGAGTAGGCGGTGGCTTCGCCGGTGGAACGGCCTTCGGGACCGCCGGCGGTTGGGCCACCTTCGCGCCTTTGCCAGAATCGCCCTCAGGCACGGCCGGTGGCAAACCGCGAACGGCCGTGCCTAATACCAGGGCGGCATCCTGAACCGGCGCACCACTACTTGAACCGCGACGCCTGGAAAGATTCTCTGTTCTTGGATCGGCAGCCTTTGCGGCCGCCGGTGTCGGTGCGGGGGGCGTTGCCGCGCTGGTCTTTGGCGAAACTCCCCCATGAGCGGCGGGCGCTTGCGGAATTGGAGGCTTGGCGATCCCCTTCGACGGTCTTTGCGAAGCTGCCGCCGGTGGCGACGGATTCTGCGGCGGGGCCGGTGCCGCCGGCGGCTGCCCCCGCGCCTCCCGGGGCTGGGATGGCGGAACGACATTCTTCGGCGGAGCGGTCGCGGGCTTGGTCGGCGGGGCTACCGGCCCGGCGGGCGCCGCATTCGGCCATTGCGAGGCAGCCACCAGCTTGTCGGCTGCCACTGCTTGCTTTGGCAGCCTCGGCGCCGCGCCGCCGCCCGCTCTTGCGGCCCGTTTCACATCGCGAGCTCTTTCAGGTGGCTGCTGACGCTCCAAAGGACGCACCGTCACATTTGGAAGGCTGGCAATCGTTCGCCTCGCGTCCTTCATGACGTCGTCAGCAACAGGGCGCGGCGGCTGTGATGGAGCCCGTTGGTCCGCTGCACCATTGGTCTGAGGAGCGCCGTCGTGAGTGATTTGGCGAGGCTTGCGCGGCCTTTGCGTGGAACCACCGCCCGCCGCCGCCATCGGCGCCTGCGCAACTTCCCCGCCAACGTTGGCATCCACCCGCTTCTTCTTGGTCTTCTTTGGACGCGTCCGGAAAAGGCCCGCGGCTTCAAGCTTGCGCTCAGACTTGGCTATCAGTTTGACAAGTTCGACCACATCGGCGTCAGGCATTGGCTCGCCGTAGTAAAGGCCCTGCCCATACTCACAACCGATCGCCCTCAGGAAAACGACGTCTTCTTCGATCTCAACCCCCTCGGCAAGCACCTTCTTGCCGAGTTCGTGAGCCAACGAAGCGACCGATCGCACAACCGCGGCACCCTCACCTTCGCCGCTCGTCCCGGCCTGCACTATGGACTTGTCGACCTTGATCGTTCCAACAGGAAATCGCTGCAGATAGGTAAGCGAAGTGTAACCCGCGCCGAATTCGTCAAGTACGATCTCTGAGCCGGCCGCCCCCAGCGCCTGCATCAGCTCGATGGCCCGTTCCGGGTTATCCATCGCCAGCGCTTCGCTCACTTCGAGGCGAATACAATTGGGCGGCGCAATATGGCGTCCGATGATTTGGCGCCATTCCTCAACCAGCTCGGGTCGGAACAATTGACAGTTCGAGAGGTTGATGCTGGCAAACAACGGCGCCTCGCTACGCGGCAGCAGCTTTTGCCAAACCTTCGCCGACTCGAGAGACCGCAGCAGCAGATGGTTGCCTACTTTCTTGATCAGGTCGCACTTTTCCGCGATCTCAATGATTGCGCCGTGATTGATCAGTTTGTGCTTGGGGTGCTCCCATCGCAGCACGGCTTCGAAACCAGCAAGTTCCTCGGTCGGCAGATAGACGATCGGCTGGAAGTAGACAGAGATCTGTCCCTCCTCAAGGGCCGCGCGCAGCTCTTGTTCCCGAAGCGGCAGACCAGAGGCTTCACTCCGCATATCAGGGTGGAATATCTCGATCCGGTCGGCACCTTTGCGCTTCGCCCGGTACATAGCGATTTCGGCGCCCTTCAGAAGCTCCTCCGGCGACGTGCCATCGCCATCATAAACAGCAATCCCAAGCGAGCCGGTCACGACGATGTCTTGTCCGGCAATCTTGATCGGCGATCGCAGCGAGCGTCGGATACGCTCCGCCAAACCGGCAAGCTCGCGCGCGTCCTGCTGGTTCAAGAGCAGCACGGCGAATTGGTCGCCCCCGATCCGCGCCAAGGTATCTTGTGCTCCCAGGTGGCGTTTGAGCCGTCGCGCGATGGTCAGCAACAAGCTGTCACCAACAACGAGACCGAGGTTCTGATTGATACTCCGGAATCGGTCGAGATCGATAAAGATGATTGTCGGGCGAATATCCGGTTCACTGTTCGAACGCTCACCTGCCACCTTGAGTCTGTCGAGGAAGATTTCTCGGTTTGGCAGGTCAGTCACGCGGCAGCGAACCGCATCCTGTAGCAGCCTCTCATGCGTTCGCTTCGGATCAGTGATATCGCGCAGCAAACCGACGCAGCGCACGTTGCGCCGGTCAGCGCTTTCCACGCTGGCCGCTTCCAACTCGTACCAGCGGTACGTGTTATCGGAGTGGCGCAACCGGAACTCCAACCGAATGCGTCCGCCGGCCCGCTCTTGAATCGACCACAAAACTAGCCGGAATCTATCCCGGTCACCTGGATGCACGTGCTGCAGAAAGTCCTCAACCTTGGTCGACAGCTCACCCGGGTTGAGACCAAGCTGCGCATCAAGAACCGGGCTGACCTTGATTTCATCGCGCCGAGCGCTCCACTCCCAGGTCGCCGCTCCGACCCCATCGACCGCCAAGGCACGAAGTTGTTTTTCGTCCGGCGCCGATCCGTAAGCAGGTTCCTTCGAGCGGAACGCGAATTGCGTCACCGTAAAGCCGATCAACACGACTACCAGCACAAGCCCGGCTGCCAGCCCCGCCACGACGATATCGCCGGACATCCGCCCAGTCAGCGTAACCGCCGTCCCAAAGGTCCAGACAAGGAACAGCATCCAGGTCGGGATCAATGACATCGCCCGATCCTGGCCGCGCACAGCGAGGAACAAAACAAGCGCGGCGCCAGCCCCGCCAATCAATAGGAAGGACAACCGCGCAAACGTCGCCGACAAGCGCGGATCGACCACCGCTACGGCGATCAGTGCCAGCTGGGCCAGCATCCAGACGCCAAACAGCATCCGCACCAGGCCATGCCCCAGCCCCAACCGCAAGAAAGTGTAGAGGAAGATCACCAAACTGGCCGCGATCGATGCCTCACCGGCGGCGCGATAGACCGCATTGTCCTCCGGCCTCAAGTTGAACAGCTTGTGAAAGAAGCCGAAGTCCACGCAAAGGTAGACCAGCACACACCACGCCACCAACGCCGCGGTCGGAAAGATCGCTTTGTGATTGGCGGCGAAGATGGCGGTCAGGAAGATCGCCATGAGTCCGGTGAGACCAAGAAGCGTGCCGTTGAATAATTGCCGCTCGCGCACCTTGAGCTCGTAGGCCAACGGCTTCCATAAGAATATGCGCGCAAACCTCTCGGAAGATAGCTCGGCAACGTACGTAATGGTCTGCCCAGGCTCCAGGGTAATGCTGAAGACGTCGGCGCGGTCACTCTGCACGCGTTCCGGCACGAAGCCTATCGAAGGTGTGACGGAGCTAATACGGCGCGCATCAAGGTCGGGCCAGACCCCACCCGAACCAACGCTGCTGTAGCGTTCTGCTGTCAGCCACCGCTCAATATGGCGGTCACTACGATTGGTCAGCGCAAATACGATCCAATTCGGGTTGGTACCCGGCGTCGCCGCCTTGACATCCATACGCCCGACGACGCCATCGAGGCCAGCGGCCGTTTCAACCTGCAGGCTGTCTCCGCGGTTGTCCCAGATTTCCCCGCGCGACGTAATTTCAATGGTGTCATATTTCGGGTTGACTTGGATCGGTTCCAACGCTGCGCTCGGACCGGCCTGCAACAGCCAGCCCGCCACGACAATCGTCAGCATAACGACAACGCGAAGCCGGAACCATGCCGCCTTCGGCATGCGTCCCCCCCGGCCGCGATGATCGTCGTTCATAGTCCGTCTGTCCCCTCGTCGGTTTCATCGGCAAGAAGCGCGAATCGAATGTGATCTTGCCATGATCCGCTAATCTTGAGATAGCGTCGTGCCAAGCCTTCCCGCACGAATCCCGTCCGTTCTAACACCCTTATCGAGGCTGTATTGGACGGCATCGAGGCAGCTTCAAGCCGATGCAGCCGCAACTGTCCGAACGCATAGGGGATAACCGCACGCACAGCCTCGCTCATATAGCCGCAGCGGATATGGGCCTCGCCGAGCCAATAACCAAGCGTCGCACACTGCATAACGCCGCGCCGCACGTTCCCGAGCGTCACCCCCCCAACCAGCTTGTCTTCGACGGTCTCAAACACACCGAAGGCGTAGCCCAGGTCCTCTCGAGCCTCCCGCTGATAATGCCGAATCCGCCGCCGGTAAGAGCTTCTCCAGAGTTCATCCTGCCGCCACTCCGGCTCCCACGGCTCCAGGTGAGCACGGCTCACGGCTCTGAGATCCGACCACTCCGTATAGTCATCCAGAGTGAGCGGGCGCAGATGAACGCGCCTGCCGCGAACAATCTCCACAACCTCGTTGGCAGCTGACGGACGCAGAAATGCCAAGGGTTTCTCCTCCTTAAGCCGCCGCCGCCCGGAAGAGCTGACTGGCGCGTTGAGCGTGATCCTGGGACCTGGCCCCTGCTCCAACCACGGCAACCGTCGGGACCCCGAGGATCATACTCCCCAACAGTTCGCGCACATCCTCTGCCGTGACAGCATCAACCTTGGCCACGAGCTCGCGTTTGTCCATCAGCCGGCCATGGCAAATGAGCTGCCGTGCCATCTGTTCGGCCCGCGCCCCTGAGCTCTCAAGCCCCATCATCAATCCGGCCTTGAGCTGAGCCTTGGCCCGCAGCACCTCGCTGTAAGACGGCCCATCTTCAGCTAGTCGCTTGATCTCATCGCACAGCACACCAAGAAGCTCGTCGGCAAGCTCCGGCCCGGTGGCCGCATGGACGGTCATGACTCCGGTGTCGCTCAACCCCCAAACCGACGAGTAAACTGAATAACAAAGCCCACGTCTCTCCCGCGCTTCTTGAAACAATCGAGAGGACATTCCGCCGCCGAGCAGACCGGAAAGCACCTGCGAGGCGAAGTAACCAGGCCTGCCGTAGGCCGGACCTTCAAAGCCTACCAACACGTGGCATTGTTCGTAGGGTCGCGATGAAGCTGTCACGCCGCCGCTATAACGCGCCTCCTCGCCGTCAGCACCGCCGCTATCCGCGCAACCAAGCCCAGCGAAAAGGTCTTCCGCGAGCCGCACGACCCTGCCGTGATCAACACACCCGGCAGCACTCAAGACCATGCAAGAGGAAGTATAGCGACTGTCGAGATAGGTGCGCAGCCCCTCCGCGGTTATCGCCGTCACAGTCTCTGGAGTACCAAGGATCGTCCGCCCGAGCGGCTGCCCGGGATATGCCGCCTCCTGCGCCAAATCGTAAACAACGTCATCGGGGCAATCACGGCTTGCTGCGATTTCCTGCAAGATGACGTCTTTTTCGCGCTTGAGCTCCTCGGAATCAAAGCGTGAGTTTTGCAGGATATCAGCCAGGATTCCGAGGGCAGTATCCTCATCACCCTTCAAAACCCGGGCGTAATAGGCGGTTGTCTCAAGGCTGGTAGCCGCATTGAGGTCCCCCCCGACGCTCTCGATTTCCTCGGCGATATCTTGCGCCGTGCGCCGCTTTGTTCCCTTAAACGCCATGTGCTCGAGAAAATGCGCAATACCATTTTCCGGCGCCGGATCGTGACGCGCCCCCACACCCACCCAGGCACCTAGTGACACGGTCTCCAGATGCGGCATCTCGTGGGTGACAACCCTTAGGCCGTTGGCAAGCGTACTGAGATTTGTTGTCATCCGGCTCCTTATGCGTTGTTCTGTGCCCCGCCACGGGCATTTTTTTCAATATGAGTTTCAATCACCGCCTGATCATTGTCGAGAACAGGAAACCGCTCTTCTTCACTCATCAACGATTTCAAACGCTCTGGAAGTTGCGGCCGCTGGCCGGTAATCGCCTCCATGGCGTCGGGAAATTTTGCAGGATGCGCCGTTGCCAGCACCACCTCTGGCACCGACCTATCACAGCCGGTCAGGCACTGTTTGAGCGCATAAACGCCGCAGGCGGTATGGGGCTCGGCCAGGTACTGCGCCTCGCCAAGTAGCTTGCGTACGGTCCCCGCGACATCACTCTCGCGCGCCGAAGCGGCAGCAAAATCCTCGCGCATCACGGTGGCGACCTTTGCATCAAGCTCGAAACGCCCCGCTTGCGTCAAGTTCTCCATCTGACGGCGTACGCCGGCTGAATCGCGGTTGGAAGCTTCATAAAGATAGCGCTCGAAATTCGAGGACACCTGAATATCCATCGACGGCGAAGTTGTTGCGATGACACCCCGGGTTTCGTAGGCGCCCGTCTCCAAGGTTCGCGGCAAGATGTCGTTTTCGTTTGAGGCGATGACCAGACGATCGATAGGCAACCCCATCCGCTTTGCGCCATAGCCCGCAAAGATGTCACCGAAATTGCCGGTCGGCACCGAGAAGGAGACGCGCCGGTGCGGCGCGCCCAACGCAGCGGCGGCGACAAAGTAATAGGTGATCTGCGCAACGATCCGCGCCCAGTTAATCGAATTGACGCCGGAAAGCTGCACGCGGTCGCGGAAGTCGTGATGATTGAACATTGCCTTCACAAGCGCCTGGCAGTCGTCAAACGTCCCCCGCACAGAGACTGCATGCACATTTGCCTCGCCAGGCGTCGTCATCATGCGGCGCTGTACGTCCGACACCCGGCCATGCGGAAACAGGATGAACACGTCAACGTTGGAGGCACCACGAAACGCCTCAATCGCCGCCCCGCCAGTGTCGCCCGAGGTCGCGCCGATGATCGTCGCCCTGCCTGCGCGCTTCTGCAGAACATGATCCATCAGTCGCGCCAACAGCTGCATTGCAATATCCTTGAACGCAAGCGTTGGACCGTGGAACAATTCCAAAACAAACTGGTTCGTGTCGATCTGGACGAGCGGTGTCACGGCGGCGTGCCCGAAGCTCGCATAAGCGTCGCGCGCCATCTCCATCAACGCCTCGCGGCCGACCGTCGTTCCAACGAACGGATGGATGACCTCCACCGCTGCCTCTGCGAACGGCCGCCCCGCCAACGATGCAATCAGGTCGGCTTCAAAATGCGGCCAGCGTTCCGGAACATAAAGACCGCCATCCCGCGCGAGCCCAGCAAGCAGCACCTCCTCGAAGTTCAGTATCGGGGCTTCGCCCCGTGTCGAAACATATTTCAACGGCGGATCTCTATGGCTTGGCAGCAGCGGTTCGCCCGACCAACATCGCATCGCCGTCCGCCCTGGGGACGCCATGCTTGAAGCCGGAACTCTTTACAGCGGGCAGCAGGGCTGCCGCAAGGCGGTGGTACACGAACTGCATCGCAACGTAATCTCACAGGCCAACGACAACAAGACACGCTTTTTCACGGCCGCAGCCGCGTCCATGCGTAGACGGCATACACGCCAACGAGGGTCAACGCCAAACCAAACCAGGTTACAGCGTATTCCAGATGCCTGTTCACGACGGCGACTGCAGAAACGCCGGGCTGCGGCCACCGGACATCGTCCACGGATGACTTATCCGAACTTGACAAGTGCTGCTCCGGTCCGGCCACGACGAAGAAAGGAGCTGCATCAACGCCGGCGTCCGCTCCGAAAGCCGAAGCATGCATGCCTGCGAGATCCCGCCAGTACCATATATTTGCCGCTAGATCGTTATCGGGTGTGAACGTACCCGGCTTCGCTGGCAACCTGGCGTTGCCAGTAACGCTCGTTTCACCAAGCCCCGCCTGCCAGACCTCTGGGCTGCCTTTGACCTTCCGGGGGATGAAGCCCCGATTGACCCACACGACCTTGCCAGGTGCGTATCTCAGCGGCTGATAAACGTCATACCCAGGACCGAGCTTGGGCTGCGGCGCATAGTAGAAGCGCTCCTTACCAGCGACGAATTCACCGCGCACCACCAGCCTTTGATAGTCAACATTCACGACCCCGCGATCTTCAAGTATCACTTCCAATTCAATGGGGGCACCAAGACGCCGCGCATCGATCTTGGCGATCAGTGCTTCCTTTTCGGCTTTCCTCGAAAGCTGCCAGCTGCCAAGCCCGATCAGGACCGCAACCCCAACGATGCTAAGCACGGTCGGCAATAAGAGGCCCGCACGCGCAAGACGCCCGATCATGACGAATTCCCAATCAACAAGCCGGCTAGTCCTCAGAAAGGTGGCCTTCTTCGGCCCGGTGGTAGTACTGCAGCGCGATCAAGGTAGCCTTAAGGAACCGCAGTAATCCAAGTGCGAGGATCGGCGTGACAACGCCCCACAAAACCACATGCACCCATAGCGCCGGCTCGAAGTTGAACTCCACCCACAGCGCCGCACCGAGCACCAGAAAACCCAGAATAAAGATTGCGAACACCGCCGGACCGTCACCAGAGTCGACGAACCTGTAATTTAGCCCGCAAACCGAACAGCGCTCGCGCAGATTTAGAAACGTTTGCAGCAGCGGGCCTTTTCCGCATCGCGGACACTTCACCAACAGCCCTGCGTAAATCGGAGAAACCGCCGGCACCTGGGCTTTGGTCTTCTCAGACTTGCTCATCAATCGACACCGTCAAGTATACGTCGCTGCGACAAAGCCTGAGGGCTTTCCAAAAGTCGAGGGCGGCTTTTCGCCGCCCTCGCACGTGTCTCTAACAAAACTCCATAAAGCTCAGTGCCCAGCAGCGGCACCTGCCCCGGCACCCCAAACATAGATGGATGCAAACAAGAACAGCCAGACAACGTCAACGAAGTGCCAGTACCAGGCAGCAGCCTCAAAGCCGAAGTGCTGCTTCGGCGTAAAGTCACCCTTCATTGCGCGGATCAAGCAAACGAACAAGAAGATCGTTCCGATGATTACATGCGCACCGTGAAAACCGGTCGCCATGAAGAACGTCGAACCGTAGATGTGACCGGCGAAGTTGAAAGCAGCATGGCCATATTCATAGGCCTGCAGAACCGTAAACAGCGCACCCAGCACAACCGTGCAGATCAAACCATAGATGAGCTGATTGCGCTTGCCTTCCAAAAGTGCGTGGTGGGCCCACGTCACGGTGACGCCGGAAAGCAGAAGCACCAGCGTATTGACAAGCGGCAGCCCCCAGGGATTGAAGGTGTGCTTGAAATTCTCCGAAGCCTCAGGAGGCCAGTGCCCGCCGGTCAGCTCATCGCGAGCCACCATGCCGATCGGCTCTGCCATGTTCTGGATTTGGAACACGCCGGAGGGGAACAAGGCCACATCGAAATAGGCCCAGAACCAGGCGACAAAGAACATCACCTCCGAGGCGATGAACATGATCATGCCGTAGCGCAGGTGCAGCTGAACCACCGGCGTATGATCGCCCTCGTCGCCCTCGCGGATGACATCGGCCCACCAGCGGAACGCAACAAAGCAAAGTGCCGCGAACGAGATGAGGAACAGCCACGGCCCGGTCAGCCCGAACAATTCGCCGCCCAGGTTGGAGCGCATCCAAACGATAGCGCCGATCGCGGTGCCGAGCGCCACCACCGAAGCCACAATTGGCCACGGACTGGGGTCGACAAGATGATAATCGTGGTGCTTTGCGTGGCTATCCGCCATGTTTTTCTCCCATAGTTCCCTCACCGCAGTTCTTGGTCGGCACTCTGTCTCCCACGAACCTGAGTTTTGTTAACTCCAAAGTTTCTTCAGCCCGGCGAACTGCCGCGCACGCTCAGTCCATCATTTTCTTCTTCCACGGGCGCATCGGCCCGCGCATTCGCCTTCTTGTCCGTTTCGGCTGGATAAAAGGTGTAAGACAGCGTCAGCTGCGTGAAATGTGCCGCATTGGGGTCTTTCACAATCTCCGGATCAACAAAGAAGCTGACCGGCATGTCGACGCTTTCTCCAGGTTGAAGCGTCTGCTCGGTGAAGCAAAAGCATTCGATCTTGTTGAAATGGATCCCTGCCGAGTCCGGCGACACATTGAACGTGGCTGTTCCCGTCAACGGCCGGTCGGAAATATTTGTCGCCCGGTAAGTCGCAATGCGGTTCTCACCGATACGCAGCTTGATCTTCCGCTCAAGCGGAACAAACTTCCAGGCGAGCTTCTTGGACACATTGGCGTCGAAGCGCATGGTGATGGTATGATCGAGCACGTTCTGCGAAGGTTCTGTCGCAACCTGCGGCGTACCGCCGAACCCGGTGACCTGACAGAACATCCGATATAGCGGAACCGCCGCATACGACATCCCAACCATCCCGACGGCGACCACGGCACACGAAATCGCAACACTGCGATGTTTGCGCGACGTATCGGCTTGGCTGCGGGTTGGTGTTGAGTTCATGTCGCTGTGAATTCCCCTTGCCCGTTGGATTAAAATGGCCGATTGAGCGCATTACCGCCCAGATGGACGATGGTCGCTGCGTAGAACAGAACCACAAGCACGCCTAGTCCCACAGCAATTGCAATCGAGCGCAAACGCTGACGCTTCTGCCTTTCGGCCTCCGCCTGTTCTTCGCTCATTTGTTCCGTCGCGCCCATAAACTCACGTGTGTCCTCGCATGCCGCCGCACCTACCAGCGATTCCGCAGGTCTAGCCAACAACTCCGGCCAGCCCCGTCAGTCTGTCAGCCAGCCGCTCGCCGAGCAAAACCGCAAACAGCGCGAACAAGTAGAAGATCGAAAAACCAAACAACCGCTTGGCTGCCTTGTCCGCCGCGCGGCCTTCGCACGTTCTGTAGACCTTGAAGGCCAACCACAAGAAGATAGCGCCGAGCACCGCCGAGGTCACGGCGTAGGCGATCCCACCAAGTCCGATAAACGACGGCGTCATAGCCAACGGTACCAACAGCAGCGAATAGATCACAATCTGCCGGCGTGTTTCCTGTAATCCGGCAACGACCGGCAGCATCGGCACGCCGACGCGCTCGTAGTCCCGGCAGCGGTATAGCGCCAGCGCCCAAAAGTGTGGCGGCGTCCACATGAAGATGATGAGGAATAGCACGATGCTTTCCAGCGAGACCCCGCCGGTCACGGCAGCCCACCCGATCATTGGCGGAAAAGCGCCGGCTGCACCGCCAATCACAATGTTCTGCGGTGTTCTCCGCTTCAGCCACATCGTGTAGACGAACATGTAAAAGCCGATCGTCAACGCGAGCAGACCCCCGGCCACCCAGTTCACCAGAACGCCGAGCGTCAGCACAGACGTGACCGCTAGAACCGCACCGAATGTCAGCGCTTCGTTCTCGGTCACCAGCCCGCGCGGGATCGGACGCGCGGCGGTGCGCGCCATGTGCCGGTCGATGTCGGCATCGTACCACATGTTAAGGGCGCCGGAGGCACCCGCGCCGACGGCAATCGCGAGCAGCGCGATAAAGGCGAGAACCGGGTGCAAGTGGCCGGGCGCCGCGACCATGCCGACCAGCGCGGTAAACACGACAAGGGACATCACGCGCGGCTTCATCAAAGCGACGAAATCCTCGACGCCAGGGCCCGTGGAGAGCATGGCTCCGTCCACCTGCGTTTCAGCTCCCATTAGTCCAGCCGACCTGTCCATCGCGGTTATTGTTTTCTTTCAATTTCGCCGCACCGAATGACGCAATGTGAGGCGGTTCCGATTGTGGCGCCGGGCGAACCAATGTACGCCCGGTTTCATCAAGTATTGCAGGCCCAACCCAGATCGTGGCTGGCCGCAAGAGAAGACGGTGGACCAGACAAACGCGTGTTTGCCTGGTCCATCCGCTCAGTGATGCTCCGTCGCCTTGATTCTCGGCAAAGTCTCAAAGCAGTGGTATGGCGGAGGTGAAGACAGCGTCCACTCCAGCGTCGTGGCCCCGGCGCCCCACGGGTTATTACCGACCCGTTCTTTGCGGGACAGCGCAACGTAGACGCCTATGAAGAAGCAGACGGTACCAAGCGCCGTGATGTAGGACCCCACCGACGATACCTGGTTCCAGAAAGCGAAAGCGTCAGGATAGTCGGCGTAACGACGCGGCATGCCGGCGGCACCCAGGAAGTGCTGCGGGAAGAACAGCACATTGGCACCGATGAAGGTCAGCCAGAAGTGCAACCGGCCCCAGAACTCCGAGTACATTTTGCCGCTGATCTTCGGGAACCAGTAGTACCAGCCCGCAAAGATCGAGAACACGGCCCCCAGCGACAGCACGTAATGGAAGTGCGCCACGACGTAATAGGTATCGTGCAACGCGCGGTCGACACCCGCGTTTGCCAGCATGACCCCGGTAACACCTCCGACCGTGAACAGGAAGATGAAGCCGAGCGCCCAGACCATAGGCAGGCGGAACGAGATTGAGCCGCCCCACATCGTTGCGATCCACGAAAAGATCTTAACCCCCGTGGGCACCGCAATGACCATCGTCGCGAACACGAAGTAGGCCTGCGTTTCAAACGAGATACCAGCGGTGTACATGTGGTGCGCCCACACGATGAAACCGACAACGCCAATCGCGACCATGGCATAGGCCATGCCGAGATAACCGAACACCGGCTTCTTCGAGAACGTCGCAATGACCTGCGAAATGATGCCGAAGCCCGGCAGGATCAGAATGTAAACTTCCGGGTGCGCGAAGAACCAGAACAGGTGCTGATAGAGCACCGGGTCGCCGCCGCCGGAGGCCTCGAAAAAGGTTGTCCCGAAGTTGCGGTCGGTGAGCATCATGGTGATGGCACCGGCAAACACTGGCAGTGACAGCAGCAACAGGAAGGTCGTCACAAGGATCGACCAAACGAACAGCGGCATCTTGTGCATCGTCATACCCGGCGCGCGCATATTGAAGATCGTTGTGATGAAGTTAATCGCACCGAGAATCGAGGACGCGCCGGCGACATGCATCGACAGAATCCCGAAGTCAACGGCCGGTCCGGGATGACCGGATGTCGATAATGGAGGGTACAACGTCCAGCCGCCGCCGATGCCCGGTTGTCCAGGCGGGCCCTCAACAAACAACGAAATCACGAGTAGGATGAAAGCTACCGGAAGCAACCAGAACGAGACGTTGTTCATGCGCGGGAACGCCATGTCCGGCGCGCCGATCATCAGTGGCACGAACCAGTTGCCGAAGCCTCCGATCATCGCTGGCATGACCATGAAGAACACCATGATCAGACCATGCGCGGTGACATACACGTTGAACATATGGGGGTTGGCAAACCACTGCAGACCAGGGTCCTGCAGTTCCATTCGCATTGCCACGGACATTCCGCCACCGATGACCCCCGCCACCATGGCGAAGATCAGGTACATCGTTCCAATGTCTTTGTGGTTCGTGGAGTATAGCCAGCGCTTGACGAAGCTTGTCGGAGCGCCGCGCTCATCGTAACCGGCTTGAGCCGTTCCCATAGTCTCGTTCCCTTCACCTGCGACTTCTTAGGTTCCTAGTCAGCTGACGAGCCCCCGACCCCAGGGATCGGGCGGCCCGAGCTTTACCGGCTGCAAGGCGCAGCCCAATCCTCTACTTCGCGACGGACGCCACCTTGTCCTTGCCTTCCAAAGCCAGAGCCGCTTCATGAATGATCGCGTTTGCGGCATCTTCGTCATCAGCCTTGCGGGCCTCGACCCACTTGTTGAAGACGTCTTCGCTGACTACGCGCACTGCAATCGGCATGTAGGCGTGATTGATACCACACAACTCCGAGCACTGACCGTAGAATACACCTTCACGCTCGGCCTTGAACCAGGTTGCGGTCAGCCGCCCTGGAACCGCATCCGTTTTCGAGCCAAACGCCGGGATGGTCCAGTTATGCAGAACATCTTCCGCCGTGATCATAACATGCACGACTTTGTTGACTGGAACGACGACATCGTTATCGACGGCCAGATTGCGCGGCGCATCGATACCCTTATCGATCAGCTCCTTGCGGCCCTCATCGTCCAACATGTAGCTGTCGAAAGCAAAACCGCCTTGGTCGGGATATTCGTGCGACCAGTACCACTGGTAACCAGTCGCTTTGATCGTCAGGTCAGGATTGGGAAATGAGTATTGGAGGTTCAGAAGTTTGAACGACGGGACCGCGATCATCACAAGGATGATGATCGGTAGCACCGTCCACATCACCTCAATAAGAGTGTTGTGGGTGACGCGAGACGGTGTCGGATTACGGCTCTCGCTGAACCGGTACATCACGTAAACGAGCAGGGCCAGAACGAACAGCGTGATAACTATGATGATGATCGTGACCAGGTCATAGAAGTCGTTGATCGAATGCGCCACCGGAGTGACTCCAGTCTGTAAGCCTATCTGTCCATCGACCGGCTGCCCAAACACCTCCGCACTAGCTGGCGCAACATAAAGCACCGCAGTAGCGAGACCTGCAAGACCAGTCCTAGCTAGGACCCCAAGCAGTCGCTTCACCATTCTTCACTCCCTAATCTGGCCGTTTCAGACGACCTGAAGATTTGTGGACGACCTATCGCCGCGTCCACTACAAACCCCGCCCGTAAAGTCCTGCCCCCCTTGGGCTGAACTCAGATTTCTAAAAATCAATAAATTGCGAGGTAGCGCACGCTTCCATTCATCAAAACCAAGCCATGCAGCACAAGTCAACATTTGTGCGTCATATGCGCGCGACTTGTTTGATCCTGATTCAGATCATGGCGCACTGACGCAGTGCAATATTGCGCCCGATCGGACGAGTCCCAATTTAGCCGCTTTCCTTTTCCAGTCCACACACTTGCAATTGCCGGCGTGCCGCTGCGTACTCGAGGCGCTCGGGTAAGGTGTCACGAGGGAGAAAACAGACCAGTGGCGGGGATGAACGGACGGATTGGAATAGCGACACGCCTCGTGATGGCGGCGAGCCTGAGCATCGCGACTGTCTGCAACTACGCGCCAACGGCCGCCTCGGCACAGGCGCGCGACGGCAAGGTTCGCTCACAGCATGGAGATTGGCAGATCGTCTGCAAGCCGCCGCCACCGGGGGCCAGCAACGAGGTCTGTGCCATCGTTCAGAGTGTTACGGCCGAAGACCGAAACAACGTTGGCCTGACAGTCTACTTCCAAAGGTTCTCAGATGGCACTCATGTGCTGCGCGTTTTCGCGCCTCTTGGAGTCTTGTTGCCGCCGGGCCTCGGCCTCAAGATCGACGGGCAGGACGTTGGAAACGCTCCATTTCTTCGCTGTCACTCCTTCGCCTGCTACGCTCAAGTTACCGTCGATACCAAACTTGTCGACAAGCTGAGCACCGGCAAGACAGCAATTTTCATCATCTTTCAAACCGAGGAAGCTGGTATCGGCATTCCGATATCCCTCGCCGGTTTCCAGGATGCCCTCAAGAAGCTTTAGCAGTAGGCGAGGCACGGCCTGGCGATCGGCATGGCGCCCTATACCAATATCCGATTACGTCGCCGTTCAAACGAACTCCAAAGCTATTCCCTGGATCGTACAGGACCCGGCACGGCGAGATCTTGTCGATGTACAAGCTGGCCCCAGTAACCGTCGAACTTATGGACAAAATCGGTGCCACCCGCATCGTCGACGAGATGCCGCTGCTCATTGTGCCATCGGAAGATGCCTCCACTCAGGTTGTAGACACCCTTCGCACCTTTTTGCTGAAGCCTGTCTTGCACACGCCGCACTAGCGCGGAGCTTCGCGCTCCTACAGAGCAATAGACCACTACGGTTTTGCCACTGGGGTCACCGGCGGCAGCAAGCAACTGTTGGGGGGTTGCTTCTGGATCAATCCTGACGGCACCCGGGATACGGCTCACCTCAAACTCTTCAGCTTCACGGGCATCGAGCAGAACGAGACGGTCGTTTTGTCCTTCCATCGTGAGAAGAGCACCGGGCGATAGGTGTCCAATATCGGAAAACTTCAGCTTGATCACAGTCTCGATTGCCGATAGAGGCGAGACGTGGCCCGGCGTGCCTGGAAATCCATTCTTTTCAACAATCGGCTGAACGGAAGGCTGACGCCAGCCGAGGCCACCCAGGGCAAGACCAAGAAGGCTGAGACCAATCGCCATCACGAGTGGCCGGACTAACAGCTGTTTTCCCAAGCTTGAAAGACCCTGAATGGCAGTAAACAACGGCAGTACGCAATGAAAAAGCCCGGCGCGAAAGCACGTCGAGCTATTTTGTTACCGAGCCCTGACTGACCCGGTTTATGCGCCGATTCCCGGCTTAGACCAGTAAAACGCGATCACAACTTGTTCAGGGCGCCCGCAGGTCTCCTCCCCTGGCGCCGTCATAGTCCCAACGATTACCCCGGCCGTTTAACTCGGTCCGAATGACTTTGGGTTGTGCCATTTTCGGCGGAGTGGTCTCCGCTTCGCTGGACTCTTGCGATTTTGGCTCAGTCAGAAGCTCGGTCATTCGATGGGTTGTATCCGCACACTCCTTGAACGCCGTTTGCCAGAAGTCAGCATAAACAGCCATCAGACCCATCGGCGAAGGGGAAGCAGCCAAAGTTGTAGGGAGCGCCAAAGTCGCTCGAGCACGTCTGTTCGCAAGCGCCCAAAGTTCGAGTTGGCAGCGCGCAACATTCTTCCAGGCAGCCTGTGCAGCGCTCGTTTCGTCGCCAGCGGGCGCGTAATAGCGCTCCATCATCTCATTCAGCTGTCCAAAAGATAACCCATTGTTGCCAAACTGAAAATTCATTCCCCGGGACTCCCTTAACACTACTCAATTACGAAACGCTTCCGCCCATGCGGTATATGTCACAGTAACGCACTATCATGTTGATGCAGCGCAAAATAATTCAACTATCCACTGCCGCGACGAATCGTCCGCAACTGAATTTAAGGGCGAACGGGTAAGCCATAGTCAAGCCGGCTGAGGCAGAATAAACCCAAAACTGGAAGCAATTAGCAAGTATATCATTGGTTAAAAACAGTCTCGGGCTCGTAATTTTATTTACCTTAGTCAGCTTAATAATAGATTGGTATGACTCAGTAGATTTGTTTACTTGGGTACGGGGGGGGGCGGCGGCTCTTGCCCCAGAATAGCGTAACGCGTTCAAGCAGGGTTCGGCCAGCCGTAGCACGGCGAACCGCCACGCTTATGGTGTTCACAGCCACCATGTTGGCTTTACTCGCCTCATCACCAGCGTTGCGGCCACCGAGGCTCGTCACAAGGAGGTTTGGGCCGGAGCCGATGCCTCGAGCAACGCCTGGCTGGTTTATTCCCGTACGACTTTGGCGCCCTTTGGCGATATCCACCAAGAGGGCTTGCGGCTGCGTTTCGTCGGCGCTTATGGCCGCCACAGGTACCAGTCCACGACCGACAAGCCGGAACTCACCGAGTATGCAACCAGCGTATCGGCAGGCGACGCGCTCATCGGCTATCTTTGGCGGCTCGATCCCCTGATCCTGAAAGCATTCGTCGGCGCCGCATTCTCGGACCACCAAATCCGCCCAATTGATCGAAACAATCAAGTCCAGGGTCCGGACGTCGGTATCAAGCTGGTCGCAGGGCTCGGGTACAACCTCGGCAATCATGGATTTGCATCCTCGGATATCGCCTGGTCGCAGGCGCACGCAACACGCTCTGCCCGTGCTCGGATTGGCTACAGGGTATCGCCTCACTTCTCCGTTGGTCCCGAAGCTGGGCTTAATCTGGACCGGCAAGCCGACTTTAAGACCTAACAAGATTCGTTAGACTACCGCTCCGAACCGATTGACTATGGGCGCATCGGAGCATTTGCACGGTATGAATGGTATGGTGGGGAAGTGTCGGCTGCTGCTGGCTTCATTGGCGATTTCCGCGAGGAGAGATCGGCATATGGAACCCTCAATTGGAACAAGCAGTTCTGAAGCCGTAAAGCCGGCCGAATTGGTGAGGCGCAGGAGAACGGCGAAGGTTTGGGCTCAGCCACTTCACCAGCTGGCGTTGTTATGCGCGATCGCCATGTGCGCCTATGCGCTGATCTCCACCCCTGCGATCGCAAAGACATGCGCCTCTCAGGTTGTTTATGCTCGCGGCGAACCCGCCAGCTTCGAATGGATCGCCAGGATGAAGACGCACGCAAACTGGCGTGCGAAAGTCCGCGCCATACCGAACCTGGGAGACCCTTACGCCAACTGGTCACGCGCGGAAAACTCCACGGAGCGCTGCTTTTCGGGTGCCGACGGTACTGTTTGTCAGTTCACTGGAACACCCTGCCGTAAGGACTGACACCACACGCGTGCATGGTCAGAAAATCCTGGTCCGCAGTCACATCCGGCACAGCTCCTGCTGAGCTCTGTCTGCTAGAAGCTTTGAGCACGGAACCTCGTGTCCGAGCCGGTTCATCCACAGCTCTCCCGCATCAAGAAATGTCCTTGGACGGCCACATTTCCAAACTACATAAAACGAATATTCGTTTTGTATGGGTTCATGACACAGTGCAGAGTTTGCGTTCCTCACGCGACCGCAACGCCGAAATCCCGGCCCGAACACCAGACCGATAGCCAACACATGCCGAAACTCAAACCAGAAACACTTGAAGCGCGCCGAGAGCACATCCTCAATGCCAGCGAGCGCTGCTTTGCGCGCTCCGGCTTTCATGGCTGCACCATGGCCGACATCTGCTCGGAAGCTGCAATCAGCGCCGGTGCACTCTATGTACATTTTGAATCCAAGGAAGCCCTGATCGCGGGCATCGTCGAGCGCGACCGCACGCAGCTGACCGAACACTTCGCCGAGCTGGCGCGAGCGCCGGACCTGACCGCTGCGCTGACCAAATTGGGTGAGCATTATGCCGTCGACGAGCCACAGTACAAACGCGTCCTCAACCTCGAGATCGCCGCCGAAGCAACGAGAAACCCGCGCATCGCTGAACTCTGCCTCACCTGCGATCGCTTCGCCATTGACAACCTCACCGAGCTTATCGCCCGCGCCACAGAAGAAGGCCGCATCAATCCGGCCAATTCCGCCCACGAAACCGCTCTAATGTTGTGCGTCCTCGGCGAGGGACTGTTCTGGAGACGAGCCGTAGACGCTTCCTTTGACGCGAAATCTCTGATGCCTGCCGTGATGGGCTCAATCGCCGCATTACTCAATGCTGCGCCAACCGGGGACACGAAATCGACTTCGCCGGCAAACCGAGTGCCGGCCCTAGAGGGACAATGATGAAAAAGTGGATCTTCCTCGCAGTCGTGCTGATCGCTGGTGGAGGCGCGGTTTACATCGACCACGCCGGTCACATCGATCTCCGTGCCGCTGTGAAGCAGGGCGAAAAGATCATCGATGAGGTCACTCAATCGATTACCAAAGATGATGCCCATGCCGCCACCCAAAAGTCCGACAGAGTTCCAAAGCACATCCTAGCGCCAGCGGTCTCGATCGCGACCGCTAAGCCGGAGCAATTTGTCGAGAGGATTATGGTGACGGGCTCGCTCGTCGCACGTGAGGAAATCCTCATCGCGCCTGAAGTTGAAAGCCTGCGCGTTCTGACGCTGCAAGTCGAGGAAGGAGATAGCGTCACCAAGGGCCAGGTTATCGCGACGCTGGAGCGTGAAACCTTGCTTGCCAAACGCGCACAAAACGACGCCAATTTACGCCGGGCCGAAGCCGCCATCGCCCAGGCTAAGAGCCGCATCAGGGAAACCGAGGCCGTCCTCGACGAAGCCGCAGCCCAATTGGAGCGCGCCAAACCCTTGCAGCAACGGCGCATCCTTTCCGATGCCATCTTCGACCAGCGCCGCGCGGCGACCAGCACAGCGCGCGCGCAGCTCGCCACAGCCAAAGACGGCGTCTTGCTCGCTCAAGCAGAAAAAGCCCAGATCGAAGCACAGCGGCGCGAGGTCGTTTGGAACCTCTCAAAGACAGAGATTCGCGCACCAACGGCCGGACTCATTACCAGGCGTTCCGCGCGCATCGGTGATCTCGCCTCCGGCGGCAAGACAGCGATGTTCCACCTTGCAAGAGACGGCGAAATCGAATTGGAAGCCGCGGTTACCGAACCAAAACTCGCCCGCATCAAACCTGGCCAGAAAGTCGCTGTCCGCATCGCCGGAGCCGGCACGGTCGAGGGCGAGGTGAGGCTCGTCTCCCCTGAAATCGACCAGAGCACAAGGCTCGGCCGAGTTCGCGTCTTTCTCGGCAAGAACCCGCAACTGCGTATCGGCGCTTTCGGACGCGGCACCATTATTGCCAGCCGCAACCAGGGTCTTGCGGTTCCACTCTCCGCCGTCCTGTTCATCGATGGCCAGGCCTTCGTTCATAAAATAGTCGATGGCAAAGTGAAATCCGTCGCGGTCGAACTCGGCCTCACCTCAAGCAACGCCATCGAAATCAAGTCGGGCTTAAGCAGCGGTGATGTCCTGGTTGCTAAGTCCGGCTCGTTCCTGCGCGATGGTGACGCCGTCAGGCCGATCGCTGCAAACCAACAGGTCAGCGAGGTTCGCTAATGAACATTTCGGCCTGGGCCATCCGCCAGCCTATACCGTCGCTCGTGCTTTTTTTGGTACTGATGGTCCTGGGCTGGACCAGCTTCAACACGCTGCCGATTACGCGCTTTCCGAATATCGATGTGCCCGTCGTCCAAGTGATGGTGACGCAATCAGGCGCGGCCCCATCGGAGCTGGAAACCCAAGTCACCAAGAAGGTTGAAGACGCGGTTGCGGGGATCACAGGCGTCAAGCATCAAAACTCGGCGATCACCGAAGGCTCCTCGCTCACCATGATAGAGTTCCGCCTTGAGGTCGACGAAGACCGTGCCCTTAATGACGTCAAGGATGCGATAGGACGCATCCGCAGCGACCTGCCCCGCACGATCGATGAGCCGCTCGTTCAGCGCATAGAGATCGAAGGCCTTCCCATCGTCACGTACGGCGTGCAGGCCCCCAACATGACGCTGGAGGAAATCTCCTGGTTCGTCGATGACACCATCAGCCGTCGGCTGCAAAGCGTCAAAGGCGTTTCCGCCGTTGACCGCGTCGGCGGCGTGACTCGCGAAATCCACGTCACCCTTGATCCCGACCGCCTCCTCTCACTCGGTATCACCGCAGGTGAAGTCAACGCGCAGCTCCGCGCCACCAACATCGACCTGGCCGGGGGACGCGGCGAAATCGCCAACCGCGAACAAGCAATTCGAACCCTTGCTGGAAAGAAATCCGTCGCTGATCTCGCGGCCACCTCCATCGCCCTTTCAGGTGGGCGGGAAATCCGTCTGGATGAACTCGGAACCGTTACGGACACCTGGGAAGAGCCTCGGACCTTTGCGTTGCTCAATGGCAAGTCCGTTGTGGCCTTCTCCATTACTCGCGGCAAGGGGGCCAGTGACACCACCGTCGCCGACGCCGCTGCGGCCGAGGTCAAAAAAATCCAAGACGAGTACCCCGGCACGACGATCGCGCGCATCGATAACACCGTCGACAACACCTACGGCACTTACGAAGCAACAATGAAGACGTTGCTCGAAGGCGCTGCCCTGGCTGTCTTTGTGGTATTCTTGTTTCTGCGCGACCTGCGGGCGACAGTGATCGCCGCTATCGCCCTGCCGCTGTCGATCATCCCGGCCTTTTGGGCAATGAGCGCCGCCGGCTTCTCGCTCAATCTCGTCTCACTCCTCGCCATCACCATCGTCACCGGCATTCTCGTTGACGACGCCATCGTCGAGATAGAGAACATCGTCCGCCACACGCGCATGGGCAAATCCGCCTATCGAGCCTCCCTAGAGGCCGCAGACGAAATTGGCCTGGCCGTGATCGCCATCACAGTCACCATTATTGCCGTCTTCGTCCCGGTTAGCTTCATGGGCGGCATCGCCGGACAGTACTTCAAGCAGTTCGGATTGACAGTCGCCTTTGCCGTCTTCTTCTCACTATTGGTCGCCCGCTTAATCACACCCCTGCTGGCCGCCTACTTCATGCGCGCAGCCAAACCTGAGCAAAAAGAGGGCTTGATCATTCGCGCCTACACGCGCCTTGTGAGCTGGACGGTCCGCCGCAGGATCGCCACGGTTTTGCTCGGCCTGTTGATCTTCGCTGGCTCCATTGGCTCGTTCTATCTCCTGCCGTCAGGCTTCCTACCGACTGAGGACCTCTCCAGGGCCTTGCTCGGCGTCGAATTGCCGCCGGGCACGCGATTGGAAGAGACCCGCGCCGTCACCACGCGCATCGCCAAGCGCTTGAAAGAGAATCCCAACGTCAAAAGCGTCTTCGTCAACGGCGGCACGATCCTGGGCTCCGGTGCGGAAATCCGCAAAGCGACCCTTATCATCACGCTGAAACCAAAAAGCGAACGGAAGAAAACCCAGGCCGAGATCCAAGAAGATATGGGCCTGACACTCTCCGAGATCCCTGACATTCGCTACTGGTTCTTGATGGACAACGGTCAGCGCCAGTTCCAGCTCGTCGTCACGGGCCCCTCCTCTAAAGACGTCGACCGCGTCGGCGCCGCGCTGACAAGCCAGTCCAAGCGCCTGCCCAACTTGCTCAACGTCGTCTCGACCGCTGAGCTCGACCGCCCTGAACTGCGCGTCTATCCCAGAAGCGATATCGCCGCCGATCTCGGAGTCTCAACGCAGGCTATTTCCGAGGCCGTGCGCATCGCCACCATTGGCGACATCGGCGCCAACCTCGCCAAGTTCGACGTCGGCGACCGTCAGGTGCCGATCCGCGTCAAGCTTCCTAATGTCTCACGCAGCGATCGCCAGTTACTTGAAAACCTGCAGGTCCCGACAGCAACGGGTGCTCACGTTCCGCTTTCCGCGGTTGCCCGCTTCGAACTGGCTCAAGGGCCCACCGCCATCGACCGCTATGACCGTAACAGGCGCATCCTGATCGGCGCGGACCTTGTCGGCAACACGCCACTCGGTGACGCTATCAACGCTACACTGGCCCTGCCCGCCGCCCAAGACCTTCCCGATGGGGTCAAGGTCAAGCAGTTCGGCGACGCCGAGATCATGGCCGAGGTTTTCGAAGGTTTCGCTAGGGCAATGGGCGCCGGACTGATGATGGTCTACGCGGTCCTGGTCCTTCTATTTGCCAGCTTCCTGCAACCGATCACCATTCTCTTTTCGCTACCGCTTTCGATCGGCGGCGCCATCGTTGCGCTGGCGCTGACCGGCAATCCAATCAGTCTGCCCGTGGTCATTGGCATTCTCATGCTGATGGGCATTGTCACCAAGAATGCGATCATGCTGGTCGACTTCGCCGTCGAACAGATCAAGCACGGCATGGATCGCAACGAAGCCATAATCGATGCCGGGCGTAAGCGTGCGCGCCCGATTGTCATGACCACCATCGCCATGGTGGGCGGCATGGTCCCCTCGGCTCTTGCATTGGATTCGGGTGGCGAATTCCGCTCGCCGATGGCCATCGCCGTGATCGGCGGCTTGATATCTTCAACCGTGCTTTCCTTGCTGTTCGTTCCGGCAGTCTATGTGTTGATCGATGACTTCGGCCGCGGCACATGGGCATTGTTTTCAAGGTTCATCGGTGCACCGGACGAAGCAGACCTTGGCGAGCATACAAGCCCCGCCATCGAACAGCCCTCCATGTAGACCGCGCAATTCAGTCCGCCTCCGGCAAAATTCCTTTCACCCGCAACGCCTTGCCGCTTGGCGTCGCGCACCCTACTGTCTGGATCCCCTCTCCAGGCTCCACAAGGTGTGTGTTATGTTTGATGCAAAGAGTATTCTCGAGTCACTTGTTACGGGTGGCCAACGTTCAACCGCGTCAGCGGGCGGCCGGCAAGGTGATCCCCTAGGTGACCTTTTGGGCAAAAGCGGCCTTGAAGATCTATTGCGCAATGCCATCCCCTCTAATGACCAATCAGCAAGTGGCGGCAAGCAGGGCGACCCGCTGCGTGACCTTCTAGGAAGGCTCGGCATCGATAAGGGCGGCACCGGCGGCCAGCCTTCGGACAAATCATCGGACGCGGGCGGAGCGGACGCGGGCCGAGACATCACGGACGTCCTCGGAGACATATTCAAGCAAGCCACCGAAGGCACAAGACAGGGCGCCCGCGATATTGGAAATGCCACCGGCGCTGGCTCTAAGATCGAGGACTTGGCACGTCAGGTGTCGGGCAAGTCGCCGGAAGAACTGATCGCATCCCTCAAAGAGCTGATCTCCAAAAACCAACTTGGAACGGGGGCCGCTCTCGGCGGACTTGGCGCGCTCATCCTTGGCACCCAGACCGGTCGCTCGGCCGCTGTCGCAGCCGCCAAGCTCGGCGCCCTCGCACTCATCGGCGGCCTCGCCTACAAGGCCTACAGGAACTATCAGGATGGCGGACCGGCCGACGCAGCGTCCACCGGTCAAATCGAAGCTCCGCCAAGCGGTTCCGGCTTCGAACCAGACTCCCTCAGCAATGACGACGCAGTCCTCATGGTCCGCGCCATGATCGCGGCGGCCTCTGCCGACGGCAGAATAGATGCCAATGAGCAGCAACGCATCCTTAAGGGGCTGCAGGAGGATGGCAGTCTGGAATCAGGCGCCGAGGAATTCCTGGCGCAAGAACTCAACGCTCCCGCCACCGCTAGCGATATTGCCTCAGCCGTGCACAGCAAAGAACAGGCCGCACAGGTCTATGCAGCGGCTCGCATCGCCATCGACCCGGACACCCGCGGTGAGCAGGCTTTCCTGCATGACTTGGCGCGCCGCCTCGACATCGAGCACGACCTGGCACAGCACATCAACGCCGCCGCTCGCGGCGCCTAGCACTCAAAAAAGAAGGCCCCGGATCCAACATCCCCGGGGCCTTCCAGATTCAATTCGTGATGCTACGAGCGAAATTCGGCTGGTCAATTGGCACGCACCGTCACCGATGCCGACTTGGCCGCCGCCTCATCCTTCAAGCGAAAGAAAACATCAACACGCATGCCTGTCAGCAGCGGCGGCATGCCTTCAAGGTCGATAACGACTTCAAGTACATCCACCGTGTTAGGCCGGCGAGGGCCCCGGGTCGCGATGCGCGGGCTACCCAAAGCCCCCGAGATCTTTGTCACGACGCCTTCGAATTCCTCATTCGGGAACGCATCGGCCTTGACGACGGCCTTCTGTCCGACGCGCACCTTGGCGACATCGCGTTCCTCGACTTCCGCGCGAACCCGCATTTTGCTGACGTCACCGAAAACGATCAGCGGAGATTGCGGCCCTGCCGCTGCGGTCTCTCCGACGCGGGCAAGAACGTTCAATACCGTCCCATCAAATGGGGCACGTATCCGCGTTTTCTCCAACGCTTCTTCAGCCAAGGCCAAGTCGGCGCGGGCGATGGTCAATGACGTGTCCAGGCGTCCCGGCAGCGGCATCTCTGAGTTCGCATTCAGCTTCTTCAGCGCAGCTTTGGCAACGCGCGACCGCTTTTGCGCTTTTTCTACGGCCTTGCGGGCCGCTGTTATGTCGCTGTCACGCGCATCCCCGGCGTGCATCAATTCAAGCGTTTCGTCGTAAGCCCACCAAGCTTTGAACAGCTCGTGTCTGGCGGTCTCTACTTCGTCCTCTGCTTTGCGCCGATCAAGCGCCAGACCCGTGACTGGTTCGTCTTCCCGCTCGAGCAACCTGACTTCCTCTTCGGACTTCGCGGCGATGACACGCTGCCATGCGGCGGCGTCGTCCAGCTTGACGAGAACATCACCGGCAAAGACCTTGTCGCCGATCCCCACCGGCACATCGTCGATCCGGCCGCCTGTCTGCGCCGAGATCCGGACCACGCCGGTCGATGGCTCCACCCGTCCGGCCGCCGAAGCCGCCCATAATGGCCGCGGCGTCGCCGGAGCCTGGGCCTCCGCCGCGGTGCCGACATACAAAGCGTAGTCAGCGCCGGTGGGCAGCGGCGGAGCATCAAGCGAGCTGAATAGCAGTCCCGCCGCGATGGTTGCCGCGATGAAAAAAGTTGAAACGTTGGACTCGATCTTAGGCATGCGCTTTGCGCCTCTTCGTGAGATCGGTGATTTCCGGCGCGTCGAGGCCTTCAGGCCTGCGTTCTTCGCCGACGATGAGCCCGTCCTCGATGCGCACAACGCGATCGGCATAGGGCAGCGTTCTCGGATCGTGCGTCACGGCAAGGACACTTCGGCCTTGTTCGTGCGCGATCCGCGCGAGCAATTCCATAACGGCGTTACCATTCTCGCCGTCGAGAGCCGCGGTCGGCTCATCAGCCAATACGATGGATGGCGATGAGACGATCGCACGTGCAACAGCCACACGCTGCTGCTCTCCACCAGAAAGATTGTTGGGATAGTTCTTGAGCCTGTGGCCCAGCCCCACTTCACGCAATACATCCTCACTCCGGCGCGCAGCCTTGTACCCCTTCTGACCCCGCACATCGAGCGAGATGCGAACATTTTCAAGAGCCGAGAGCGTCGGAAACAAGTTGTACGACTGGAATATGAACCCAATGTGGTCGCGGCGCAGGACAGCAAGTTCCTCCGGATCAAGTCCGTCCGTCGACTGTCCCGCCACGCGGATCTCTCCCGCCGTCGGCGCCATGATACAGCCCAGGATTGACAAGAAAGTTGTCTTGCCGCTGCCCGATGGTCCCATCAACAGCGTCAACTCTCCGCGCACCAGTTCCAGGTCGACGCCCTTGAGCGCCATCACCTTGCCGGCACCGCGGCCAAGCTCCTTGACGATATTCTTTGCAGCGAGAACCGTCTCCGTTGTCATCGGCTGAATACCGTTGCTGGGTCGATCTTGGTCACCTTTACGATCGCCGAGATGGCCGAGATTGCGCACATGAACAAAGTCACCGAGAAGAGTCCGACCGCCAGTTGCGGTGTCATGATAATCGGCAGCGGCGTTGATTGGCTGGCGAGCACAACAATCAGCGCCAGCGCCATGCCGAGAACATACCCGATGACGGCACTCAATCCTGCCTGTGTCAGGATCACTTGATGAATATATCCTGACGACGAACCAAGAGCGCGAAGTGTCGCAAATTCGTTAATATGGTCCTTGGTGCTTGAGTAAAGCGTCTGCGCCACGATTACCGTGCCGACGAGTATTCCAAGCAGCGCTCCGCCGATAAGGGCAACACCAGCACCAGTTCGGAACAGCCATTGCGTCAAACTTCGATCGCGGAATTCCTCGGTGGTGAGCACCTCGGCACCTTCCAACCGGCTAGCGAGTTCAGAACGCACCTGGCCGATATCAACTCCAGGCAGGACTTTGACGACTTGGAACGTTGCCAGATCGCTGCCAGCCGCACCGGTGAGATAGCGGGCACGGGAAAGCGGCATATAGACGTAGGGCGATTGGGTGAAGGATCGTACCCCATCGGTGAGCGCCCGAACCTTGACGCGGCCAGGACCGATCTGTGCGCTACTCCCAATTCCATCGATTCCGAGTTCCTCGAGATAGGTATTGTCGACGGCGATTGAATCAGGGGCCTTGATGTCTTCCCAAGTGCCGGTTTCAAGCGATAGGGGCTGCACGGCTCCTGCTTCCGCGTCGGCTCCGACGATGACGACGCGCGTCGATCCACCCGCCGGTTTTCGCCATTCGCTAAAGCGAACGATGATTGGCGTAACCTGAGCCACGCCCGGAGTCGCCAAGGCTTGATGCCGTTCACGCGCGCTCATCAACATGCCGCCATCTTCGAAGCTCTTCGCGCCAAACGGCATGATCCAGAGGTCCGCATTGGCGTGATCGATGTTCGCCGTGATCATCCGGCTTGCACCAAGATACAGCCCGAGCTGAACGGCTACCAAGACGATGGAGAACAAGATCCCGACCAATGTAACCATCAACCGAACGCGGTCGTGAAACAAGTTACGAAAGGCAAGCGTAAAGATCATCGGCGGACCTGGTTACAACTTCAACTACTTGAATACCGCGGATTTAGCACGCGGCTCTATTCATCTCAGTGATTTCCCAAAAGTTCGAGTGAATGAACTGGAAATCATGCAAGTCGGCGATACTGCATAGCGTTCCACGCCCGTACATGAGGCGTTGTATCACAACCCAGAAGACGTAGGGTTAAGAATAGGCCAACACAATGTTTTTCCGGTACAAATTAAAGGATGCGTCATTATGAAGTCATCTTTCCGTGGCGCGGTCCTTGATCAAGACGCCGCGACTGGATACCGAATTTGTGCCGATTTGATGGTTCATTACAAGCCAGACGTACAAACCGTTGATTTGAGAAAAAACAGCATGCGAACGATTACAAAGCCCCGTCCAAGGCGGACCGCCAGGCTTTCAGCCGTTGCGGCAGCCCTTTATTTCGTGCCCATGATTACGGCTGTTTCCGCCGCACCGCCCGAAAGCGGCCTTTGGTACGATGACAGCGGCAGGGGAGCCGTCCAAATCGCCCCCTGCGGCGGCATGCTCTGCGGTCATATTGTTTGGCTGCAGAACCCGCTTGGTTCAAATGGCAAGCCACTTCGAGACAAATATAATTCGGAGCCCGGCATGCGCAATCGGCTGATTTGCGGCATCCAAGTATTGGGAAATCTCGCGCCGCAATCCAACGGGAAATGGGGACAGGGCTGGGTTTACGATCCTAAAGTCGGCAAGAGCTACAATGTCGAGATCAGCCTCTCGAACCGAAATACACTGACGGTTTACGGCTATGCTGGCGTCAAACTTTTCGGCAAGACACTTTACTGGAAACGCGCGCCCGGGAATTTGCCGCGATGCAAGCGCGATGCTCGCGCCTCGCAATAGTCAGGTCAGCTAAAGCCGTATGTATAAAAGGCCGGGAAACTTGGCATAAGCCAGTTCCCGGCCTTTTCTCATCTTCGATTACGGCTTTGCCAGCCGCTGTTCACCCTGAGATCTCAACGATATCGGCAGTGCGACGCTTGGGAGCTGCCGCCTTGCGCTCACTTTCGATCCGCGAAAGCTGCCGCGAGGTGAAGTCAACTGCACGATCCAAAACGAGGTCACGCTGCCGGTCGAGCGTCACGATATGATAACTATCGTCCAAAACGAGAGCCTCAACGGGACCTGCCAGCTTGTACTGGAGCATCAAAGCGTTCTTGAGGCTGCTTTGGTCATCTTGTCGGGGGTGCGTGATCATGGTCGGCACGGTCACACTCGAAAGGTCCTTCAGCACCTGATGCACCAAGCGGCGGAATTCCAAAACCATCACGCCTGGCCGGGCATAGACTTCTTCTATTGTCCGATCCTCCGCCTTGAAGGAATCGACCATGAACTTGCGGATCCGCTCATCCTTGATGCCGTACGGTGCACGCTGGCTGAACCAGAACAGCCGCGCAAACCATCGCGCTGTGACCAGCCTGTAAAGGTTGAAAGACCAAGGTACAGCCCATCCGTTGGGCCACAGCGTTGGAGCAAAGGCGAGAACACCCGCGACATCATCAGGCCGTTCCTTCGCCAACTTCAATGCCAGGATAGATCCAGCGGAAAGCCCACCGACGAAGACGGTGTCACATTTCTGGCAAAGCTCATCGAAGACCCGTTCGACCTCCGAGTACCAGTCCTGCCAACGCGACAAGGACAGAACGTCGGTGCCATTCGTCATGCCCGGGAGCATCGGGCACTCAACGCTGTAACCCTCACGTGCAAACCCCTGCGCCACGTACTTCAGCTCTAGCGGCGTACCACCGAGACTGTGGATCAGTAGGACCCCGACACGACCGCCCTCGTAGGACAAACCAGTAAGCAAGCCGAGTTTCTTCTTCTTCGTTGTCTTCGTCATGATCCTTCAGAACTCACTAACAGCCGGCCCATCATCAATATTTCATGATAACAGCATGTGCAAACGCGAAGCCGTAACTCACTGCGTCGGCGTGGTTAATCTCAAGTCACCTGAGCTAACCCGCCGACCGGATGGAAGGTGGATTGCCCGCTAGGGCCGTCGTTCCAACAAACGGCGATCGGTGGGACACCCTTAAAAGCCCAGCGTTTCCTGGCGATCGAAGCGGCGCTCTTTAATCCCGGATGCGCCCCTGTTTGCGATGAGGCATCGCGCCGCAATCTCAGAAGGCGCGTTTGTGCAGTGCACAAAAAGCCCGAAAACCACTGCATCACGCAAGCCCCCCTCGGCAAAATTTGATCATTGTTGCAGTGGCGTAACTGGATTAGCTCAAATAAATTTGAACGATGCACTGCACCATTTGGTCACGCTGGCAACACCACCGGCAATTCAAGTTTAGTTTGCCCTCGCAGCGTCCAACACCGATCTAAACGCAGACTGCTTACCGATGTGTCTCTGCAGGCAAAGAACCCGTCGCAACAGCAGTGGAATCTAGAATAAACCTTAAGAAGCAATAATTTACCGACCGCGCACAGCCAAACCGAGATAAGCCAGAATCGCCGATCCGACACCCAGAAGGTAAGGTGTCTCGGTTAGTTCGAAGAGCGAAGCGCCACCCCAGACACCAGCCCCTACGATGAGTGCGCAGTATGCGCTGGCGACCCCGCCGATAGGAGTAAAAAGCCCGAATAGCGTCACGACCACCAGGCCGGCGCTGCCGAATGACGCAGCCGTCAATATCAGCTCGTGAATAGTCCCCGACTGCACGGCAATGACCAGAGCGACCAGCCCCAGCCCCGCCACGGTCAGTCTCGTAACGAGCAGCGGGCGGTCCCTCACCCAGGCCCCGGCGACAGGTTGGATAACATTGTGGGAGAGCAGCGACCCGCTCGCCAACAACGCGGAATCGACCGTCGAAAGTATGGCCGACACGATCGCTCCAGCGAACATGACGTAAAGCATCGCCGGCAGATTGAGCTGCGCAAGCCGCGGCACGATCTGTTCAGGGTCCTCCAGACTGGGATCAATGAGTGGCCCAACCAATCCGAGGAAGACCGGGATAAGGCCGACCACCAAGTAGAGCAGACCACCAAAGATACAGGCATTACGTGCCACCTGCGCAGAACGCGTCGCCAGCATTCGCGAGATCAGCTCGATCGACACCATCGTTCCAAAGAGGGGAATAGCCCACATTTCCGCAAGCAGCAGCGGGTTGCTCGCGGCCTCACCATAGCTCCAACGCTCCGCCGGCACCCTCTCCAGCGCAGCACCGATCCCGCCGAGGCTGCTGCTCACCAAAACAAATATGATGATCAGACCGGCGATGATCGCCACACCCTGGACAAAGTCGGTGATCGCGTCGGCCATCAGTCCGCCAATGGTCGTGTAAGCGATCACCACGACCGCTCCAACGACGATCATGGTCATCACGGGCACGTCGCTTGCCGCACCCATGACCTGGCCGAAAGCACGGATCTGAGCCGCCGCCCACATGACGGTTCCCGGCAGCATCAAGAACACCGCAAGCTTCTCAACTCCTGGCGAATAGCGCTCGCGGAAGAAGTCGCCGAAAGTGACATAGCCGCGCTTCCACAATGGGACCGCAAGAAGCAGCCCGGAAACGACGAGAGCCAGCGCGTAACCGAAAGGGTCAAGCGTGGCTCCAGCGAGCCCCTTACGATAAACCTCACCGCCGGCACCGATTATAGCCTCAGCGCCAAACCAAGTTGCGAATACCGTGAAGGCGCCGATGACCGGACCAATCCGCCTCCCCGCATTGATGTAGTCTGTCTCTGTGACGATCCGCCGAGACACCCACACACCAATCGCGAACTGAAGGAGAATGTAGGCGATGACGCCAACAACGACCGCGTTCACGCTTTCTGCCCCCGAATAGCCCCAACCCGTTGCCAATATGCCTTGGCGTCACGCTCGAATGACCCCAACTCCAACCTGTGCGGTATGAAACACTTGCTTCTTCCGGCGCATGCCTGGCGGTATTCCTGACACGATAAGACCGCATAACGTAAATATCGCCACCCTTTGCCCAGGAGCCACAATGCCCTGATGTGAGCGCGCAACACCAGACGTAAGGACCGTCGCGGCGGTTCGCAGCGCGTTAGACGCAAAATTCGACCTGGGGCTGCCAAGGGAGTCACGAGAAGTTGGCACGTGTTTTCAGATCTGTCGTCTCCAGCCTTGTTGCCGTCTCTATGACGGTGACCCCGGTTCTCAACGCTGCAGCCCAAGACGTGACTCGCGCCGATATTGAAGCCTGCAAGTCGCAGGACGAAGCGAGCTTCAGGAAGGCCATCGCAGACATCACAACTTACTCCCTCGAAAAGAGCCTGCAGAACGTCGACTACAAAGCCCTCGTTGACGACGAGTGGCGCAAGGGGGACGTTGGCGCCATCATCGATGCGCGGGTCGATATCGCCATAAAGGAGGTTCGCGAGGAAACAAGCTGGGGCAATCTTCTCAAGACACTGGCCTACCGTGAAGAAGCCCAGAAACTCGCCACCGAAGTCGCTGAGAGAGTCTACCGCTCTGAGGTTGTCACCAACGCTATTGCCGCTCTGGCAAGCGGCGTCGGCGAACAGGTCGGTAAACGTATCGAGTATGCCGCCAAGGATGCCGCTCAACCGGCATTAAATTGTCTACAGGCCTATCTTGGACCGCGCTACGGCACCACGGTCTCAAGTCTAGTTCGCGATGACGCCCGCAAGGATTTTGCCGTCTCCTCAGAAGACGGAAGTGCCAAGGTCACAACCGGCAGCGTTCTTCGCCAGACAAGCGGCGGCGCCACCGGTGTCGCCATCCTGATCGTACGCCGGCAGCTCGCCAACCTTGCCCGCAGCGTCGGCCAACGTATCGTCGGCAGCGTCCTCGCCAGGTTGGTTTCGGTTGTCGCAGGCGGCGTCGGCCTCGTATTGATCGCCAAGGACATCTGGGACTTCCGGCACGGCGTTCTGCCGATCATCAAAGACGAAATGAAGTCTGAAGAAACTAAGAAAAAGGTACGCGAAGTCCTCGCCGAGACCATCTCCGAACAGATCAAATCGCACATCAAGGAGATTGGCCAGAGTTCGGCTGACCGCGTCGTCGACGTCTGGCATGAATTCCGCCGCGCCCACCTGAAGGCGCTTCAACTGGCCGATTCCAACCCGGAGTTTCGAGCTTTTCTGGATACCGTGGCCGCCAATCGGCTTGGCCGTCTGGACGGAGTGGTTGCACTCGTGCTGGCCGAGGAGGGCGAGGCCGGTATTGTCAGGCGATTGCAGAACGGCACACTTGATGAAGCTGTCAATCGTCTACCCGACTCAGCCCTGCAAATCGCACGAGCAACCCGCTCGCTGGAAACCGGACTGAAGTGGTACGCGGTCGCCGGCGACAACACCAAAGCTGTCCTCGAGAACGGCATCTATCAGGAGGCCGAACCCGACAGGTTCACGCCACGATCCCTGGACGAACTGCTGAAACTGAACGACCGCGTTGCCATTCTTCGCGTCGCCGGTCTGCCTGCCGACGCCCGGGAAATTCTCTTCGATCTGGATCCGGCGTCATTAAAGAACCTGGCCCGCAGCCTCACCAAGGACGAACTTCAACAGCTCTCCGGCTATTTGACCGGCCTTCAACAGGCCCCCCGCGAACAGGTGCTGAACGCAGTGGCCAAGTCTCCGGGCAAACTTAAGCTTTTGGCAAAGGCACGGGTCCGCCAGGCCGTCCTCACAAGTGCCGACCAGTCCGCCGCCGTGGACATGATGCTGCGCGGAGACAACGGTTTTTCGCCGTCCGCCACAGTGAAAGACTTCCAGATGGTCATCGACGGCCGGGTGAGCCCGTACCTGCTTATTGATAAGCACCCAATAGCACTCGGTGCGGTCGCCTTCGCCTTGCTAATGCTGTTCTTCGTGCTGCGCCGGCTGTTTTCAGCCCCGCGCCGCCGCCAGACGGAACAAGCGGACACCTAGCCCGCACAACAAAAAACCTGCCCGTTTGGCGCCAGCGGAGCCGGTCACGCGGCCGTCCGCCGCTCATCCTCCGACGCACTGATTGAGAAAAACTCGTGAACCTTCGTAGGCACGGACAAAACCGCCCTAACCGTGCCGCAATGAAGATTGTGGATAGTCTTGCGCCAGTCTGTCGCGCGTCATTGCGTGGACTGGCGAGTCTCGCCGACCTTAGGCGAACCTCTCAACTCATCCGATAAACTAAGCCGGAAAGAGTGAATGCAACGAACTTGGACCCGTTCCCAGTTGACCCGTTACCGCTTCGAACTCGCGGCTGCGATTTTGTTGACGGTGTCAGCCCTGGGTTTCCTGGCTCTTGCGGCGTTCAGCTACGAACAGGACAAGTGGCCAACGCAGGTAAAGATCCACACGCCTGGCCAGACCCCTTAAGGCGCCGCCCCGGTTGCCAAGCGACCCCGGACGACGGTGCCAGCGGAACCCAAAAACCTATTCGCCGCCGAGTTCCTGTTCCAAGGCCTGTTCGGCCTCAAGCCGATGAGCTCGAACAAGACCACGGACTGAATTGCCAAGATAACAGGCTTCTCCCCGCTCCAAGTCTTCCAGCCGCAAACAACCCTCGACGGCGCGTCCGCTAGCGATGAGCTCCGCCCTGAGCGTTCCCGGCAGCAACCCGACCGAGAGCGGCGGTGTCACCAGCACGCCGCCACGTTCCACGAAAACCGAGGTGCGACTGCCCTCCGCCAGAGCGCCATCCTGGTTGAGGTAAATGACTTCGTCCGCTCCGATCTCGTCGTGGTACTTGCGCCACTCACGATCGTAGAGCTCACGCCGCGTCGTCTTATGAAAGAGGAATGGGTCGGCACTATTGAGCCGGGTTGGAGAAACGACGTAGCGCATGACGGCAGGCGTCGCGCTCGCACCCAACTCAGTAACGGTGACATTGGGGGTACCGTCTTCCACCAGCGTCAATCTCACCCGTAAGCGCTGATCCCGCCGTTCCTCGAGAACAGCGGCAATCGCCCGACAAACCCTATCCTTGTCGAACTGGAAAGCGAAGTAAGCCGCCGAAGACCGCAGCCGCTCGATATGTCTGTCTTCCAGCCACAGTCCCTTGCCCGGCTCGTAGAGCATCGTCTCAATGAGTTCAAAGGGCTTCGGAGGATCGGTCAGAAACTTCATCTTCAGCAGGCATTCTTCGTATTCGCTGCCGCCCGCTGAATCGTATACGACACCCGATCCAATACCCATTTCGCCATCACCGCCCCGCATGATCACTGGCGTACGGATCGCGACGTTGAACTGCGAGCGGCCCCCGGGAGCGATATGACCAATGGCACCGCAATAGACACCGCGAGCCTCCGTCTCAAGTTCGGCAATCAATTCCATCGCACGGATCTTCGGTGCCCCGGTGATCGACCCTGGCGGATAGATCCCGGCCAACAGTTCCTTGAGCCCCATGTCTTCGCGCAAAGTGGCGGTCACTCCGGACGTCATCTGATGCAACGTCTTGAACGTCTCGACGGTAAAAAGATCGTCGACATGCACGCTGCCGATTTCCGCGATCCGCCCCAGGTCATTACGCATCAAATCGACGATCATCAGGTTTTCGGCGCGTTGTTTTTCATCACTCGCAAGGATGCGCCTCTGCCTCTCGTCGGCCTCGATCGCCCCACGCCGGGCCGCCGTCCCCTTCATCGGCCGTGTGTGAATCTTCCGCCCGTCTTGCGCGATGAACAGCTCCGGCGAAGCAGACAACACGGTCGCCTCCCCCGTATCGACCACGGCACCATAGGCGACGGGCTGTTTCGCCCTGAGATCACGATAGAACGTCAGTGGCGAACCCAGCAGCTTGAAATGCGCCTTGAACGTCAAATTGATCTGGTAGATGTCGCCGGCACGGATCATCTCCAGTGCCTTGTCGAACCGCTTCTCATAATCTTCGCGCGTCCAAGCCAGGCTGACATCACTGAAGTCGTGAGAGGCACTTCGCGTGGTTTCGTTGAGCCAATTCAGCACACCGGGCCCGGTCATCTCGCGCGGAGCCTCGTAAAGCCCAAACCACAACAGTGGCATGCTCCGCTTCTGGGGCATCAGCCCGGCAAGCTTCGGCTCCATGACATAGCCAAGTTCGTAGGAGAAGAACCCGGCGGCATGCAGTCCATCGGCGACGGCTGCTTCAATCCTGTTGATCGCCGGTTCAACATCTTGGGGCGTTTCAGCGCTGACGATCTCTTGGGGTTCTGTGAACAACAAAGACGGCGAGCGACTGCCCGAGCTGTTGTCGAGAAGGACAAAAGCTTCCGATAGCCCATTGGCGACCGATAAGGGCAGGGGTTTGACTTTGCGGCTCATTCGTCCTTGTAGCCCGAAAGTCTAAAGAAGACCACGCGGCGCGTTGCATTGCCGCCCGCCGGCAGCGTCTTCTCCGCGATCTTCTGCGCCGAGACAAAGTGTGCCGGCACCGAGCTGTTGTCGCCAAACAGCGTCACGAGCAAAATTGGACCTTTCACTGCCTTGGTGAACGGCCGCACCAGCTCATAATGGTCGCGCGGACGCTCCTTGGCCCGCCAGGCATAAACCGGCGTCTTCTCATGACGCATATAGTAGAGCAGCTCTGCTGTGACGGGTCGGTCATCACTGACGATCGCGGAGTAAGGCTCCCCCCGCGCCGCCGCCGAAGCGATTTCATGACGTACAGCGGCCGCAACCTCCTGCCAGCCCAGTGTCCGCGCGAATGGTGCCGCACCAAACGGCATTGGCACCATTCCAGCCGTCGCCATGCCGACAAGGATAAGCGCGATGACACTTAGGTGGATCGCAAACGAAGATTTCAGCCACGGCCAGGCAACATCACGGATCATCGTCGCGGCCACCAGCACAGTCGCGGCAACATAGGCAACCGCAGCCCAGTTAGCGTGTGCCCGCGATAAAAACGCCTGGGTTAGAATGACCACCACCACCGGCACGGAAAACGCGATGAGCAGGCGATCCGCCTCCGGCAACTTCTGCCGCATCGCGCGCCAGCAGATGATCAACAGCGCCGTAAACAAGATCGGCCCGAAAACCCCAAACTGCGACCCGAAGAATTCCAGCGCCTTTTGCGGGTGCACCAGCGGCCCGCCCCACTTGGCGTTGTCAGCAGTATGCGACAGCGTCGCGAACTTGTTTTCCAGGTTCCACAGAATGTTCGGCACGAGCATCACCGCGCCGAGCCCGAGCGCCGCGTAAAGGCGGACATCACGGGCAAGCCATCGCCGCTCTGGCGTCATCACAAGGTAGACGACCGTGCACACCACGAACCAAGCCATTGCGTATTTGGCGTTCAGCCCAGCGCCAAATGCCAGACCAAGCAGCAATGCCGGCCACCACGACTGCGTCTCCCGCGTCTCGATTAGGCGCACGAACGCATACAGCGCGACCGCCCAGAACATCAGCAGCGGCACATCCGTGGAGATGATCCCCGACGACAAGGAAACACCGGGCAACGTGGCGAATACCAGAGCCGAAATGACACCTGTACGTATGTCGTAAAGCTGGCGGCCGATGAAAAAGACGCCGATCGCCGTCACCGTGTGGAGAATTGGTGAAGGCAAGCGCACACAAAACTCGCTCACACCGCATACACTCGTTGAAAGGCCAATGATCCAGGCGATGAGCGGTGGCTTCGAGTAGTAGCCGAAAGCCGGTTCAAGGCTCCAGAACCAGTATTGTGCTTCATCAAAGAACAAATCGGTCTGGTTGAGTCCGAGCGCCACAATGCGCAACGCCAGCAGGGCCGATAACCCGCTGGCCAGCAAGACCAGCCACTGCCGGTCGTCAAGACTGTAGTCCGCACTGCTCATCCAATCACTATCGCACATGCCCCGGATCGCCGCCTGCCCTACCGTGCGACGAGTTTCCGCGCCGAACAGGACCCCAACGGCTCCGCAATTGCAAGATCTCAGCGCAAATCGCCAATCTGCACCTGCGTGGGAGAAAACCGCGATGCAAGTTGGCAGTCACGCGACGAAAGACGCCGCGCGGAAGGCTGTGGATCTCGATCTAAAGGACTGATCCAACGTTATGATTTGCGTTATTCAGTGACCGCTGACCAACCCGCTGGTCCATGTTTTTCCAGATCGATCGTGTTCTTGGCCACCTTGGAACTGCCGCGACTCGTGGTGTATGTCAGTTTCGTGAGTCGCCAGCCCCCCGCGGGCACTATTGAGCGAGGCTAGGAGCAGGCATGCGCATCTCAGTGGTCATTCCGGCGTTGAATGAAGCCGGAAACATCGGCCGTCTGGTCGCCGAGACCTATGAGCACGTGCCATCCCCCGCACTCGCCGAGGTGATCGTCATCGACGACGGCAGCGACGACAGCACGCCCGATGAGATCAAGCAGATGATGGATTCAGGCGAATATCCGGGCCTTCGGTTGATTCGTCACGAAAAGCGCTGTGGACAGTCCGTTGCCTTGCGTACAGGGATCGGTGCCGCATCGAACCCTGTCATCGCCACCATGGACGGAGACGGCCAGAATGATCCCCGCGACATCCCTAAACTGCTCGAGCATCTTGCTTCACCTGGCGAAGACGGACCAGCGCTCGTCGGTGGCTGGCGCCAGACCCGCAAGGATACAGGCTCCAAACGCTTCGCCTCCCGCGCCGCCAACAAGATCCGTGATTTGGTCCTGCGCGATGACTGCCCTGACACCGGTTGCGGCATCAAGGTCTACTGGCGCGAGGTCTTCGTGCGTTTGCCGTTCTTCACCAGCATGCACCGCTACCTGCCGGCCATGTTCCAGACCTACGGCCACAAGGTCGCCTATGTCCCGGTAAATGACCGGCCCCGAGAGGTGGGCCACTCGAAATACAACAATCTGACCCGGGCCCTGGTCGGCCTATACGACCTGTTCGGCGTCAGCTGGTTGCGTCGCCGCACGCGCGTCCCGGTCATTCGCGAAGCCCTTCCTATGGATCAGCTGCACACCATCTGGCCCCGCCCTGCCATGCCTCCTACTGCCAAAAGCGGCGATCATGGTGGCCAACCGCATCGGCAGGTGACATGACGCATCCAATCGGTAGACAATCTCAAGCCCATGCCAAAGCAGCAGCCCTTGACGCCCGTGCCAGCGGTCCCCACGAAAATGCCGGTATAATGGAACCAGTTGGCGAAAAATCCGAGCGCATGGCCCGCTTGCGCGCGATCCTCAGAGGACGCGACGCCGCCAGCTTGCGGAACATTGGTCTTCTGATCGCGTCTGTTATTGCCGTCTCGATACTGTTCTGGGTCAGCGCTAACATTATCGGGCTTGATGAAAACGGCATTCTCGCCACCACGTTTCGCAGTTTCGCGGGCAGCCCATGGGCCTTGCCGGTCGTCGCCCTCGGCTTCACCGCGGCTTCGTTGATCGGCGCACCGCAGTTCCTGCTGATTGCGGTCACCGTCGCCGCCTTTGGCCCACTCTACGGATTTGTCTATTCGGTTCTTTCGACCCTTATTAGCGCTTCCGTGAACTTCCTCATGGCTCGGCACTTCGGCGCCGACTGGCTGCGTAAGCGCGGCTGGCAGGGCATCGGCGGGTTGACGGAAATGGTTGGGCGCAATGGCTTCATGGCGTCGCTCCTGGTCCGCATCATTCCCTCAGCACCGTTTATCGTGGTCAACATGGGTCTCGGTCTGACGGCAACGCCCTACGTTGCTTTCCTCGGTGGCACGGCCATCGGCATCCTGCCCAAAAGCGCGCTCATCGCGCTGTTGGGCAAGGTGGTCGAACGCGCCCAGTCAGGTGATCTCCAGGCCATCCAGTACCTTGTGTTGGCAGCCCTAGGCTGGATTGCCCTTGCCTTCATGACCAAATGGATCGTCCGGCGCCGCGAAGCCATGAGAAACCGCCGCGCCGGCTGACCATCTGAAACGAACCGGCCCCTGCAAGCCCGCTCATTGCTCGATCAGCGCGGCATTCACAAGTCCGTGCGCCAGGCAATTCTCCGGCGATCTGGCGCCCGTCGTGCGATAGAACACCAAGGTTTCCTCGCGCGATACCAACCCAGGAGCCCCCGATGATCGCCCTGCCCGCCTCAATTCTCCGCACGCTTTTGATCGCCGCCGCCACGTTTGCCTGGCTGGCACCCGCGCACGCCGACAGCCCATTGGTTGTAAAGGAGAGTACGAAAAGCGTTTCTGAAACCATCGACGCGCTGCAAAAGGTGCTTGAAACCAAAGGCATTGGCGTATTTGGTCGCGTTGATCACCAGGCCAATGCCAAGAAGGCCGGACTTGATCTGCCCCCGACAACATTGCTGATCTTCGGCAACCCCAAACTCGGCACCCCGCTGATGCAGACCAATCGCCAGATCGGCATAGATTTACCAATGAAGGCGCTGGCCTGGCAGGACGCTGACGGAAATGTCTATTTGGGATACACCGACCCCGAGAATCTCAAGGCCCGCTATGGCATCGCCGGCAGGAACGCGATCTTCGCCAAGATGGCTAAAGCATTGGGCGCCATGACCGATAAGGCGGCTGGAAAATAGTGCTCACAGCCTAAATCGTGGCAATCCCCCGGTCGGGTGAATAGCGCAGCGGCCCGCGTCAAAACGCACAAAGAAAAAGGTCGCGCGCCCGTTTTCTGGACTTCACAACACAGGGGACGATTGTTATACCTCGTCCCTCCGATGCTTCACGCATCGGCCTTGCGGTGCAGGGGTCTCGCCAGCGCGGGCCCGTTTTGTTTATGCACCGTCCTCCGGACATCCCGGGCGCGTCTAACGCTATCCATGATGGATCGGGCGCCCAGGAGACATTCGTGACGCGGGGTGGAGCAGCCCGGTAGCTCGTCAGGCTCATAACCTGAAGGTCGTCAGTTCAAATCTGGCCCCCGCAACCAATTTTGTAGACTCCTTAAAATCGCCGCCCCGCTTGGGCGGCGTTTTCGTTTGTGCGGCAAGATTTAGAATTCCCGCAAGGTGCCCATGAAGATCAATGGTCAGCGTGTGCGGTGCTTCTTCCGGAAGCGGATGAAGCACAATTCTATCAACGAGAGAGCGAATAATCTCCACCGCCTCGGCACGGCGTGCTTCATTGGGGAGCGCCGCATGCAGCTGCTCCACTTCCTTGCGGTAGTGCTCAGCCATATTGGGATGCAGCAGAGTCGGGGGCTCCTGCGCGTCCGCTAGCTGGCGCTCCAACTCTGCCTTGCGACTTTCTAGTCACCAATGCGACCTTTGACGCGCGCTCCGGAGACCCCGGAGGCGATCGCATCGATTGTCCCCCGTCAGCGTTAGTGAGACATTTTGAGGCGAATCGGCAAGGGAGGATTTTGAGATCATCGTAGCCATTATGGAGCGAAGATGAGATCAAAATCCGGGCCGCAACCTTCGGCCGAGCAACATGTCCGTCTTCAGGATCTTTGAGACAGAGTGAGGTTCCTTCGGAGAGAGGATCTGGATCACCTGCTGCGTTGATCTAAGCGGCTTGCTTTACGTGTCGCAAGCGCCGCGTTTCGAATGTCTTTCGTTTGATCCTTTCTCTTTCCAGAAGGATGGTTTGGCCGCGCCCGCAGTAGGCGTCGGCGGGCGTCAGATTGCCGAGGCGTTCGTGATAGCGGCGGTGATTATACTGACCGACGAAGGCGTCGATTTGTGCTTCAAGATCGCCGGGCAGATAGTAGTGTTCGAGAAGGATCCGGTTTTTGAGCGTCTGGTGCCAGCGCTCGATCTTGCCCTGGGTCATCTGACCTGCCCCCATCGATTGGTCCGGTTTGAATGTTAGCTCATGCTCGGCCTTTCCTGCAATGTGATGATGACTTCCGGTTCGGGTGGTTTGTAAGCGAGGGCACTGTGGCATCGTTTGGCGTTGTAGTGTTGGGGCCATTGCTCGATGACGATCCGCGGAAAAAGCAACAGAATGACGCCGAGGCAGTCCGCAAGGCATGCGTCGCAAACAGCCTTGAAAAACATCTTCACCACCAAACTGCTCATCTATTGTCTCTGCGACAACATGCTGCCGTCGATCGTGAAGGTACTCAGCCATTGCTTCGCGTCGGCGGGTACGAAACGTCCCTTTTCTTCGACGGGGAAGCGGATCGGCTGGCCGGCCATCAACTTCTGCGCCTTGGAGTCCCGCACGACGAGCTGCCCATTCACCAATACGTAGGGAATGCCCGTGGACGGCAGCCCGTTGGAGCCGGACTTGTAGTCTGCATTGTCGGTGACAGTTTTGGGATTGAAGATCGTGATGTCCGCAACCATCCCCTCCTGCATTCTGCCACGTACTTTCATGCCCTCGATGCCCGCGTCGCCCAGGTGCAATGCGCTCCAATAACTCAATTGCGAGAGAGTATGCAGAAGGGGGATACCCGCTTCACGTGCCATCCGAAGTACCTTGGCATGACTGCCGGCGGTCCGAGGGTGCCCGGCGTAGGCTTCGTAGGGATCATCCCAACCGAGGGGATTGCCTTTCGCGTCGAGCCCCATCATCCCGTCTCCCGCTACTGTCATATGAGGTACCTTCAGCCATTCGGGCAGCCATTTCTTTCGCGGTGGAATAAACAGAACGACAATACGTCCGGGATCGCTCTTAGCGATTTTCAGGTATTCCTCCTTAGTCAGGTACTTGTCCTCGATCGGGTCGAACATGACGTCTTCATATTTGTAGCCAAGGGCGCCTTCCAGGCTCTGCGGTAACAATTGCGCCGAACCGATAGCCGTGGAGGCCGCGTCATAAGGATAATATTCGCTCCACATGTTGAGCCCTTTGGCACGCGCGAGCTTGAGTTTTTCCTCGATCTCCCACCACCCGTAGTCGTTGTTGTGAGAGATCAAGAGGGGAGCATCCAAAAGGAAAGCGTTCGTGAAGACTTCAGCGAAGGCGAGCGGCGCTTCGGTCGGCGTCGCCGAGCTGCCGTGGAACCGTGTATGAACACCTGTCATCCGCCCATAACGAGCCGCCGCCCGCTGCGCCTCGAACATCTCGTAGGTTGTCATACCCTTGGGCATGTACCCGACGGTGGAACCCATTCCCAGAGCACCTAGTCGGAGGCCTTCGTCAATCATGGCTGTGATGCGGTTCAACTGCTCCAGGTTGCTCCGAATCACCGACCAGCCCTTGACGCCGTCCTTGGCGGCAAAGCCGCGCCCCATGCTCAGTCCGTTCGTCGCGTCCATGGGCTCTTTGACGACCAGTGCATCGTGGACGACCATGCGGACGATCTCCTGGCTGACAAGGGTCCCGTAGTTCATCGGCCAGTTTCCCTTCTTGGCCGCATACCACGTATCGATCGGCCAGGCGCCGTACTCCAGATCCATCCCCGTGGTCACGCCGTCGCGAAGGGCGAACTTGACGGCGAACAGATCGAGGCTGTGAAAATGCGTGTCGATGAATCCAGGAGCAACCACGTGCCCACGAGCGTCGATGGTCTCCTTTCCCGTAATCTTGCGTTCGGTTATCTGCGCGATCTTGCCGTCCTTGACGCAGACATTCCGTATGGCGTCGAAATTCGTTTCGGGGTCCATCACCCGGCCATTCAGAATGGCGATGTCGCAATCCCCAGCGAGAACCGTTGGTGTGTAAATTCCGATAAGGAAGCCCTGTCCAGCAACGAGGCAAGCCATGGTGATAGTGGTGCGCCTTCGCATTCTTTCTCCTCCGGAGTTGGATGTGGCGCGACAGGGTACTTGCGCCCGAGTCGGTGGCCAAGGCTCGACACTTCTTCCGCTTCTATTATGACGCGAACCTTGAGGCGCAATGTCCGCCAATGGCAACTAGCGGACGTCGGCCTGAGGGTTCTAGCATGTCCGCTTATTGATCAAAGCAGACATCCCGAAGACAAGAAAGGCGGATCGAGGTTCGAAGCAAGCTAGGGCGAGAGACTATCACGTCAGTGCCGTGACGGTGCTAGGGTCCGCGCCGCCCGTCTGCAAAAGGCCAAATTATAAAGTCGTACCGCTGGGCCTCAGCCCACTCCACCAATCATCGGCGGCGCCCGAAGTTGCCTCTCTCCCCAATCGGGTTATTCTCTGCAGCACCTTACTTCCATTGAAGACCTTCGACAGCAATCAGACAGGCGTTGTTCAGCATGCTAGGCATGGTTTTTACAGAGTTCTTTGACATGGTGGAGGATCGCTTTCCGCCAGAAGTATCCGACCAACTAATTTCACTATCTGAGGAGAAATTTAAGAGCGGTGGCATCTATACCTCCGTCGGTTTTTATGATCACAACGAGATGCTGCTGCTCGTCAAGCAGCTGAGTGAGGCAACCGGAATTCCAACGGCTGACCTGGTTGAGGTATACGGTGAGCACCTATTTGGTCGCTTTCTCTGTCGATATCCAACGTTCTTTGAAGAAATTCAAAATTCATTTGAGTTCCTGGAGGGAATCGAAGCCCATATCCACAAGGAAGTACGAATGCTATATCCAGAAGCCAACCTCCCCACTTTTGAGTGCCGTAGGGAAGGCAAGGATATGCTTATTATGGAATATGAATCGACGCGACCATTCGCACATTTGGCCCACGGGCTAATCAAAGGGTGTGCCGCACACTACAATGAATCAATTGAAATAAACATGCAGCTAAACCCGCCCCTGAATGGCACTCGCGCAACATTTAATCTTAAAAGAAATGAAGCAACAAATTGAAATCGAGCGCCTAAGAAAACGCCTCAGCCGAGAAAAGTTGCGTCGCGAAGAGGCCGAGCGTTTTCTGGAGACAAAGGCGCGGGAGCTATTTGAAGCAAATAGGCAGCTATCCTCTGCGCTCGCGGAAGTCGAGCGACGCGTGCTAGAGCGAACACAAGAGCTAGAGGCTGCAAAGGCCGCGGCAGAAAGAGCAGATAAGGCGAAGTCAAAGTTTCTAGCTATGATGAGCCATGAAATAAGGACGCCACTGAACGGCGTCCTCGGAATGCTCACTTTGCTGAGAGATACCGAGTTGACGCCTACGCAAAGCCATTTACTAGACACGGCGCAACGCTCGGGGAGGGGGCTGCTAGATATTATCAATGACATTCTCGACCTTTCGAGCTTGGAGGCAGGCAAGGTCGAGTTGAATCCAAAAGCCTTCAAGTTGAGAGATATCATTGAACACGTTTTAGACCTTTCGCGATTAGAGGTTAATCGCAAAAGCCTTTCGTTATCGGCCGCTATCGATGATGATGTTTCAGAAGCTTACATTGGAGATTCAGGCCGCATCAGGCAGGTTCTTCTGAACCTTGTTAGTAACGCGATAAAATATACAGAAGCTGGCTGCATCTCCATACTAGTAAAAGCCATTGAAAGAAGTGACCGAAGAGATGATATAACTATTTCTGTTTCAGATACGGGAATAGGTATTGAGGAGAAAGATCAGGAGGCGTTGTTTTCGGAGTTTGTCAAGGTTCATAGTAAGACGGCCAACCCTGTAGAGTCTACCGGCCTAGGGCTATCAATATGCAAAAGTCTCGTAGCCGCGATGGAGGGGTCCATTCAATTTAAGAGTGTAAGGAATGCTGGGAGTACTTTTGAATTTACAATCCCTTTGGAGCAAGCGACTGCAGTGCCCAAAACGTCGGAAGTCGACGAAGCTTCAGGACACTGGAATTTGAAAGACCAAAAGGTTTTGGTGGCTGAAGATAATCTCACGAACCAGATGGTCATCCGAGGAATTCTCGAAGGCGCGGGCTGTGTTATTGACCTTGCCATCAACGGCAACGAGGCTGTGCAGCTAGCCGCTAGTCGTAAATACGCGGCTATTATAATGGATATCGCCATGCCTGAGATGGACGGAGAGCGAGCAACGCGCCTAATCCGTGATATGGTGTGCCCCAACGAGCAAACACCGATTCTTGGGCTTACAGCCTATGCTTATCCGGAGGACAAGAAGCGATTCATGTCACATGGGATGCAAGCGGTGTTGCAAAAGCCGGTTTCAAAGATGGAATTGCTCAATGAGCTTTCTACTCTGATCGCGTCGAAAAAAGGAAGCCACAAGCATGCAACCGTTAAGGGCCCTTTTGACGACTTCATTTTAGAGGCGTTGCTGAAGGATCGCGATGCAGGAGAACAGCTCAAATTACTGTGCCAGATTCGTGCGGACGTGAAAGCATGCGGTTCGGATATTTCATCGGCTATCGCCGAGCACGATATTGGGCTCTTGGAGGAGGCGAGCCACAAGTTGGCGGGGTTATCGGGTGTTTTCGGGGCGACGGCGTTGTTGGAGAAAGCGCACGAAACGAATGACGGCGCGCGACAGTTAGAAATTGAAAGCGTTTGGACCAGCGCCGAGCGTCTGCTCAGTGAATGTGATGCGGTGATTGCCTCGCTCGATTCGCGTCTCAAGTCCGAGAACGAGCAGGAAATAACGTCTTAAAAGAAGATAAACAACGCGTGGAGCGTGCATGCCCGGGATTAGCGTATGCGTGGGCTGCCCGCCGCCGACCGCGACACCTTTATACCAGCCCCCGTCCCAGAGGAAACACCGTTGGCAACGCTTGGCATACTCACACGCACGTCTAGGATGTCGCCAGGAAAAACGCCGTCCAACAAATCAACCTGAGGCCGCTCGCTTTTCCTTTCTGTTTTGCGAATGAGTTCAATTGTGTAGACGACATTTTGGTTCGAGTAAACATCGCCGCCCACTTCATTTTGTCTCAGTTGGAGAATCCTCTCAGCAAGCGGAATTGATATTTCAACCTCATTGAGATTTGCGAGAATAATTTGTTTTTCATTAGTTATCCGTTGCATCCGCGCTTTTTCTTCTCTTTGTAATTGAAGCTCGAGCTCTCCCATGGATTGAGACAGGTTGGACAACTTTCCATCCAGCCCTGCAATTTGCCCCTCGAAGTTTGCAACTGAAGTTTCGGCATTTAGGATTGTAATCGCTCGTGCCCAACCCTTAGCTTTCAACTTATCTTGTATTTTCGCATAGTCGCTGGCGAGTTCGAGCTTCCGTACCGCCGCTTTACGTTCTTTTTTTAGCTCTTCAATCTCAGCTTCGATTCGAGGCCGCTGTTTGTTGATTAACTCCAAACTACGCTGTTCTTGTTCGTTCAACTGAATTAACAACGCTTGTTGGTGCGCGATCATGGAAAGCACGCGAGGGTCTGTGTCCGAGTTGAGTTCCGGCGGAAGGATGATCCTTTCGCTGCGTAACAGCTCCGCATCAGTGCGCGCCAATCGAATGAGGAGGTCCCGATGCTTCTGCTTTAAGAGTGCTAGCCGCTCCTTTGCGGAAATCAAGTCTGGGAGCGCCGATGTTGTGTTTTGAGCGGCACTACCGAAGCCACCCGCGAGTGCTACTACCTCCGCCACTGTCATCCCGAACCGATATGGAAAGCTTCCTGGCCGGTTGACCGAACCAATAATATAAACGGGCCGAAGTTCTGCGATGCGGATGCTCACTTCGGGATTAACCAAATAGCCATCAGCCAGCCGATCCGTCAAACGAGCTTGCGTCTCTTTGAGCGTCAAACCTTCAACAGGCAACGGACCGCCGAGTGGAAGTTGCAGGTAACCCTCAGCGTCAACAGTGTATGGACCAGACAGCTCTTCTTGGCCAAACACGGTAATGGTTAAACTATCACCGGGCGCGAGTTTGTAAGAGCCTTGTTTGCTTGATAAGCTAAACGCACTCAGCGAAGGCACAGTGCACGCCAACATAACGATCAGTAAAGTTTTGGCAATTGTTCGCAGCACAGGTCGTCTCCAATTTCCGATTTCTTTTTTATGGATCAGCCACTCATCGGCGTGTTGACCGTTCACATCATCCGATTAGCCGTCTCTATTCATCATGTGCTCGAACGCGACACCCCGGCCGCAACAAATCAAATGCCCCTGACGGCACGCTTGCATCGCTGGGCAGTAGCACCTCTTTGCCCTATAGCGCTCCGAGCCCTGCCCGCGCGCGGTCAGTTGTGACGACGAGCCTGCCAAATTGTGCTCCACGCTCTTCAGTTCGGAGCTGACAAGACCTCTTTCCGTGCGTCTGTCCAGCGTATTCATCGGACGCCCTAATTCTAACCCGAGCTCTCCTCGAAACTTACCCAGCCTGGTCCCGCTTTTCCCAGCGGGGCGTTCCGTAGGATTGCTCCCGCTGTACCTGTGCCGAAGCTGCTCCGCTGATATGTTCAACGGTCCGCAAACCCTCAAAAATTTCTCACGGGCGATGGCTGCAAGAGTGCACGCACCCTGGATGGGTTCGGTACGGCCGCGCGGCAGCTAATTAGTTCATGCGCTCAGCGCGGCCGATCCCCCCCTCATCGATACGGGAATTGATCACCACGCTGACGCGACTTGGTCAGCCATAGACTAGTTTTCCCGCATCTCGACAACTCGGAAAATTACTTGCGATGATGATCGCATGACCCGCAAATACTGTCATCTGCCCAGGGGTATAGCGTTGTATTCTTTCGTATAGGCTCAAACCACTAATGCGCTCAAAAAGGCCGTCCCACTGAGATTGAGTGACGTGTTCTTTGATACTAGAAATGATCGAGACACTCGATTTACCGCAGCGCGGGTTAGGAAAAAGCGTGACGTTAATTGATCCACCGATGTATGATTTGCACAGGCATAACCTCAACCGAACAGAAAGTCACATGCGTATACTGATAGCGGACGATCATGGTCTAGTCCGCGAGACAATTGCTGCCTTCCTGAGGTCAGAAAGCGGTGCGGAGGTCACGACGGCCGGAACGCTCACCGAAGCCATCGAGGCTATTAAGAAGGAAGGATCATTTGATTTGGTCCTATTGGACTACAACATGCCGGGCATGGAAGGGTTCCAAGGGTTGCGGATAGTGATCGCTTTAAATGAGAACCGACCCGTAGCGATCCTCTCGGGAACAGTCTCCCGGGCGCTCGCAAACGATGCCATCAGCGCTGGTGCCGCAGGCTATGTCCCGAAGACACTTGGGGCGAAATCGATGGTTAGCGCAGCAAACTTCATGGTAGCGGGCGAGATTTTCGCACCATTCAAATTTATGCAGGAGGGCAAAGACAATGCCAGCGCTCTTCTGACGGATCGCGAGTTCGACGTACTGAGGGGGATCTGCCGGGGCCAGTCCAACAAGGAGATCGCCCGCGACTACGGCCTGCATGAAGCCACGGTGAAGCTCCATGCGAAGACACTTTGCCGGAAACTCGCCGCAAAGAACCGGACGCACGCCGCGATGATCGCGCGAGACCGCAATCTGGTCTGATCAGGTATCCACTGACATAAGGAACGTGTCGTCTGCCGCTATGATCGGGCACGGCTCGGTTTCCTCAGCATGACGAGCTATCCTTTCGAATAGCCCTCTCATCCGATCGCCCCGGCACCTCCCCCGCTGCGCTCGAGACGGCTTAGGCGCCATGGCCTATGACAGTATCGAGAAATGGGAGGATCCACATGTTGACTTTGCTTAATGCGGCTCCTGATACAGGCAATCAGGGAGTTTCGGCATTGTGTCATGCTGCCGTGGCGGGGCTAGTGCATCGCGGTGCTGCACGCATAGCGGTGGCCGATCACGGTCGTGGCCGACGCCGGGCGGGTTGGGAGCACGCCAATGTCGATTTTTTCGGTCTAACGAACACCCGGCAAATCTGGCGAAATGATAGCTTGAGAAGGGCGCATCTCTGTGCCCGCCTCGGCGCGGGGGGAAGCATTGCGGCTCGCGCGGTCGCTGAGTCGCGGGCGGTTCTCGACATCTCTGGAGGCGACAGCTTCACCGATCTATATGGATCGCGGCGCTTCCAAACGATGGTTCTCACAAAACTGCTGGCGCTCGATTCCGGCGTTCCTCTGATCCTCCTGCCACAGAAGCTTGGGCCTTTTCAGGACCCAGCAAACCTACGCGTCGCTACACAGATTTTGCGTCGCGCGGCTGCCGTTTGGGTTCGGGATGCTGAAAGCTTTCGTTTCTTGCAGAATGTGCTGGGAGAGAAGTTCGATCCGGAGAGGCACAGGCTTGGTGTCGATATCGCCGTCGCGCTGCCGATGCAGCGGCCCGCAATGCTTCCCCCCATGTTAATGGAGATGTTGGCGGAGCCTCGCACCTTTCCGCTTGTCGGGCTCAACGTCTCCGGTCTCCTTTGCAATGATGCTGAGGCAGCCTGCGAGGACTTCGGCCTTGCCGATGCGCATCCGGCACAGATCGAAGCCGTTGCACGGGCACTTCTTGATGTCGATCCGTCACTGCGGCTTCTTCTCGTTCCCCATGTACATCGGCCGCCTGGCGAACCCGAGAGCGACCTGGCCGCCGCCAACTCTCTTGCCGCTCGCCTTGAGTCCTTGGCCGACGGTCGCGTCCACGTTCTTTCCAGCCCGCTCACGGCGATGGAACTGAAATGGGTGCTAGCGCGGCTCGACTGGTTCGCGGGGGCGCGAATGCATGCGACCATTGGTGCCTTCTCTTCGGGCGTCCCAACACTTGGCTTGGGTTATACCGACAAAACTCGGGGCGTCTTCCAGGAATGCGGCTTAGGTTCGGAAGTCGCTGACCTTCGTCGCCTCGACGCAAGACAGCTCGCAGAACGGACGGTCGTCTCATTTTTGAAACGGACGCCTATGCGCGTCGACCTTGCTAAGCGGGTCGTAGGACTCCAGGCGCGTGCGTCGACCGAAATGGATCAGATCGCCCACCAAGTTGGAGTTTGATCCTATGGCGCAACCGGCCGCATCAGGTCGCATCCTCGCGTGGGGCGTGCCGCTGCTCGCCGAAGCTGCTGCGCTTGGCCGGTCCGTCGCCTTCGCCTGGGCCATCGGTCCAGAAGAGCTAGGTCGCGCGATGATGCTGGCACTCGTTGCGCGCATGGTCGAAATGGCGAGCGATCTCGGCATCGAGCGCCTGATCGTGCAGGCGCCTGATGGAGAATCCGCTCGCTTTCAAGCGGAACTTCACGGTGCTGCGGCGCTGCGCGGGGGCGCTCTAGCGCTGATCCTGATCGCCCTAGCTCCCGTCTTCGCAGTTGCTTTTCCCGATGGTCCGGCAACCGCGACATACGCCGCGCTTGCTCTCGTTTCTCTTTTTCGCGGCGCTTTGCATCTCGACATGCGCAGGGCCGAGCGCCAGTTCAATTATTCGCCTATGGCTATAGGAGAAGGTGGAGCGACGCTGGTCATGCTTTTGGTGGTCGGGCCAGCGGTGTGGGTGTTTGGCGATCACCGCGCAATGGTGGTCGTCCTCGTGGTGCACGCGGCAGCGCTCGCGGTCCTTTCCCACACACAGTCGCAACGACCGTACCGCCTACGCGTCACGCTGAACGCGCTCAGCCGTATAACCAAGTTTGGGGCACCGCTGATTGCCAATGGTGCGCTCTTGTTTCTGACGTTTTACGCGGACAGGATGATCGTCGCCTCTGCTTTTGATTGGACAGTGCTGGCGATATACGCCACGTGCTTGCAACTCGCCTTGCTCCCCTCGCAGATTATCGGGCGGGCCGCTGGATCCCTCTTACTGCCCCACTTCCGCCTCGCTGTTGCCGACGGCTCGATCGCCTCCGCCACTCGCGCCGCTATGGGCGCGCATCTCGCTCTGGCATGCGTCTTCTTGGTGGGCTTCACGATGCTTGCTGGGCCAACCATCGAATTCGCATATGGCGCGGCCCTTCGGCCCGATCTGGCGCTCGCGATGCTACTTGCTACAGCCGCTGGATTCCGGATCCTCCGTACGCCGCTGTCACAACTCGCAATCGCCTCTGGCCGCACGAAGGACCCGGCGCGTGCCAATGTGCTTCGGGCGGTGGCGTTGGTTCCAGCTGCGTTTGCGGCGGTGGCGGGGCTGCCGCTGACGGCTCTAGCGGCTGCGGCTGCTCTGGGAGAGGCTGCAGCAACGATGCGTGCGGTATTTCTCGCTTGGCCGCTTTTGGCACAAGAGCAATTCAAAGAGGTCATGGCATGATTGAGGATCCGATCACACGTATGGTTTCGCGAAACCTCTGCACCGGATGCGGGGCTTGCGCAGGCCTTTTCCCAGAAGCAATTAAAATGATGGAGGACCCGCTCCACGGGCGCCGGCCGGTCGTCAACCCTGACCCGGCTTCGAGAGAGGTCGCCGAGATCGCGTCGACCTTCTGCGCTGGAGCAGGGTCGGACTGGGGCGCCTTGCCACGCAAGGACATCCTTGACGCGAACTGGGGTCCGATCCTTGCGGCTTGGGAAGGGTGGTCCGCTGACCCCGAGATCCGGCATCGCGGCTCTTCAGGGGGCGCCGTTACCGCTCTTTCCCTCCATGCGCTCTCCGCAGGCTTGGCCTCCGGTGTCGCACACATCGCGGCACGCCAAGACGATCCGCGACGAAATGCGACCGTTATTAGCCGCGGGCGCACCGAACTGCTTCGGGGCGCAGGGTCTCGGTACGCGCAGGCCAGTCCCGCAGATGCTCTGGGTCGAATTGCTAGTGGCGCCGAGCCGGTCGTCTTTGTTGGCAAGCCTTGCGATATTGCCACGGTTAATAAGGCCGCGGCGGCGGATCCGATCCTGAACAACAAGCTACCGTTGACTATCGCAATCTTCTGCGCCGGGGCACCCAACCTTGTTGCGACTGACAAGCTGCTGAGCAGGCTAGGCGTGCCTGCGGACACCGCCATCTCCGAACTCAGGTATCGCGGAAACGGATGGCCTGGCACGATGCAGGCTCGATGGCGTGATGCGCACGGGGAAGAACATCAAAGCGACGAGCTATCCTACGCGAAGGGATGGGGCGGGATCCTCCAATCGGAAAGGCGTTGGCGCTGTCGCATATGCTCGGACCATACTGGGGCGTTCGCCGATATCTCGGTGGGCGATCCGTGGCATACGCCGCCCTCGGGGGATGCCGACGCGGGCAGATCGCTGATCGTCGCGCGGACCGAACGCGGCCGGGCCTTCGTGGAGGCCGCGATCCGTGATGGTGCACTGATAGCGCACCGGCGCTCGCGCGATGTTATTGCGCGCGCCCAGCCGAACCTCGCGGCGACACACGGCGCGGTCTGGGGACGGAGACTTGCGATGCGCTTCAGCGGACTTCCGGTGCCACATGACTTTGGCCAGAGCCTTTTTTGGCTCTGGTGGCGTCTGCCGATCCGTCAGAAGCTTTCATCGTTTCTCGGAACGTGGCGACGCATCGCTCGCGAGCGCCTCTGGCGGCCCGTCCGCATTGCGCGGGAGGGCTGAATATGACGCTTTCAGACGCTATTACCCAGAATCGGAACGCAGATCTCGGCGCCTTTCTGTGACCAATGGACGGACAGCCACCCATGCACAGAGTCTTCGGCGTACCGCTTGTCGTTGCACTTTTCTTCTTCGGCATCATGCTACCTACGGCGGTCTCTGTGGACCTTGGCGGCCTGCGCTTGTCCGCCTACCGAGTGGTGTTGATCCTCTGGTTCCTCCCAATGGTCTTGCAGCTATTGTCGGGACGAAGCGGTCGAATGACCGTTTTCGATATAATGCTCGGGCTCCACTGCGCCTGGGCCGTTGCCGCACTCATCAAGTGGGGCGGGCTGGCACAAGGTATCGAGTCCGGAGGCATCTATGTGGTCGAATGCGCTGGCGCTTACCTCGTTGGCCGACTCTACATACGATCGTACGAAGACTTCGTGGCCATGGCGCGGGCCTATGTGATGGTGGTCGTTGGCATGCTCATCTTCACGATCCCCGAAGCGATAACCGCGGTCCACATCCTGCATGACGGCATCTCGTCGGTGATGGGCGCTCCGGCCGCACCATACATAGACCAACGTATGGGCCTCGAACGTACGTTTGGCCCCTTCGACCACCCGATCCTCTATGGCGTATTCTCCGCTTCGGCGTTCTCGCTGGCCTACTTCGTCGTTAGCGAACGGCGCCTTACCAACTACGGCGGAATGGCGAAGGTCGCCGGTGTGACTTTGGCCACCTTCATGTCCGCGTCGGGCGGTCCTTACGTTGTGCTGCTTATGCAGGGTTTCGTCGCAGCCTGGGAGCGTGTGTTCAGCCGGTTCAATGGACGGTGGAGGGTGCTTTTCACGCTTTTCGCGTTGGCGTATTTCGCAATCGATCTTTTGTCGACCAAAACGCCCTTTCATGTCTTCGTGAATAATTTCACGTTCTCAAAAGAATCCGCCTACAATCGGATCCGGATCTGGGACTATGGGACTGCCGAAGTCGCCCGACACCCAGCCTTCGGCATCGGCCTTGGTGACTGGCAACGTCCGTCTTGGATGTCCGACAGTATGGACAATTTCTGGCTCGTCATTGCGGTTCGCTACGGCCTGCCCGCGCTCGTCTTGCTGCTAGCCCTGCTGATAGGGCTGGTCTTCGCTGCTGGGCGGCGCAAAAGCCTGCCCGCTGACTGGCGGCGGGCCCGCCACGCCTGGGCGTTCACACTGTTCGGGATCTCGGTGGCCGCCGCAACGGTGCATCTCTGGAACGCGCTGTTCGTGCTGTTCCTCTTCTTGCTCGGCGCGGGGGCATGGCTGAGCGATGTCAGGCCGGGCGTCACCACCTCCAAGGCCGAGCCACGGCGCAGCCCTGTGCCGCCAGCCCATGCCCCCGCAACCCTTTTTTGAACTCGCGCCATGAAGGAGACTTAGCGTGGACCTTTCCGTCGTCATTGTGAACTGGAATACCAGGGACCTGCTTCGCGCTTGCCTGCAGTCCGTTTTTGCTGGGCTCGGCGGCCTGGAGGCGGAGGTCTTCGTCGTCGACAACGCCTCCGCGGATGACTCCACCGCGATGATCCGGCGTGATTTTCCCGAGGTGCGTCTCATTCAAAGCCCAGAGAACCTAGGGTTCTCCGCAGGCAACAACCTTGCGCTTCGTCGGGTTTCGGGGCGCTACGTGCTCTTGCTCAACACCGATACGATCGTCCATGGCAGCGTGATTCCGGACTGCGTCGCTTGGCTCGACAGGAACCCGCGCGTAGGCGTTATGGGTCCACGGCTCCTCAACAGCGACGGATCGGTACAGCCATCCTGCTCGGCCTTTCCGTCGCTAAGAAGTCTCACCATGCAGTTGATCGGGATCACGCGCATTGCCCGCTGGGACAGCTACCGTATGACGGGGTGGGACAGGTCAGAGGAACGATCGGTAGACGTGATCTCAGGCGCGGCGATGTTCGTCCGTGGCAAGGCTATGGCCGAGATCGGCCTTCTAGACGAAAGCTTTTATTTCTACGGAGAAGAGACCGACTGGTGCCTCCGGTTCCGCATGAAGGGGTGGGGCTTGAAATTCGTTCCGATCCCTGAGATCACACATTTCGGTGGCGGTTCGGTCCGCCGGCTGGACCATCGTAGGGATGTGATGCTGACGGAGGGCACGACGCGGCTTCAGCTAAAACATGGCAGCCGGGCGGCCGCGGTCGTCTGCTTCACGATCCTAGCACTGCATAACATCACGCGCGCTGCATTCTGGGGCGTCGCCTCGGTCGCTGGGCAGCCTGGAGCCATCGCACGCGCCCGACACTTCGCGCATGTAGTGGCCGAGCTTCCGCAGGCCTGGCCCTCCACACCGCAAAGGGCGACCAATTCATGAACATCCTTATGATCGCCCCTAACGTCGATGCGAAGGACGTTGGCGAAGCTTTTGTTGCTCACAAATGGGCAGAGGCACTCTCGCAACTCGTAAACCTAACGGTTTTGACCTTCCATCGGGACGGGCGTCCCAATCCCGAAGAGCAGCTTCCCCACGCCCGCGTCGTGACCTGGCCTGAACCGGGCTGGGCACTCAGGAACGAGCGGATCAACGCCATGCTCAAGCCCGCCTGGCCGGTGTTTTCGCGCCAAGTGAGAAACTGGCTGTCCGCAGCAATCGATCGCGGCGAACGGTTTGACATCGCGCATCAGCTCATGCCTCAGGCGGCGCGGTACGCCACGCCTCTTCGGCACTTCGATATCCCTTATGTTATTGGCCCCCTCGGCGGAGCGCTAGATACACCCGCAGCCTTCCGGCATGAGATGGCGAGCGCGCCGCTCTTCACGCGGCTCCGCGCGCTTGACGGTTATCGTTTCCGTCACGACCCGTGGCTTCGAGCGAGCTACATGAAAGCCGACTGCGTGCTTGGCGTTGCGCCCTATGTGCGTGACGTTCTCGCGAATATTCCCATCCGCCACTTCGCGCCCGTTCTGGAACTTGGCATTGATGAGCTCGCCCCCGAAACTTCGCGGCCATTCGAATCTGGGCGGCTCCGACTCCTTCATGTCGGACGGGGCGTGCGGACGAAGGGCCTGCGAGATGTTGTGCGCGCGCTTACCCACCTCAACGATCTGCCCGGAGTGACCCTGACCAGCGCTGGAACGGGGGAAGAGATCGCGATCTGCCGAGCGGAGGCTGAGCGTCTTGGCGTTTCGGAACGGGTCACATTTCTAGGCCAGGTGGCGCGTGACGAAGTCGAAGTACTTTACGACTCGCACGACGCCTTCTGCTTCCCCTCGTTTCGGGAGCCTGCCGGCGGCGTACTCTACGAGGCGATGCGTCATGGCCTGCCGGTTATCACGGCGGCACGCGGAGGACCAAACTGGATCATCGACGATCGTTCTGGAATCCGCATATCGGTCACCGATCCGCTCAGATTTCCTGCCGACATCGCCAGCGCGGTGCGGCGGCTCACCAGAGACGTCGCGCTGCGGCAAAGCTTGGGGCAAGGCGCACGTGCCCGGGTCTCGCAGCAAGGCCTCTGGCGGAACAAGGCAGCGCGCATGGTCGCGCTCTACGAAGAGACGCGAATGCACGCCAATCGCCCAGTGGCCTGTACTAAAGGATAGTTGAGCCTGCCTTCATGAGACTCGAGGCAGCTTTTTGCTCCGTAACGGAAGACAACTAATAGAGGCTAACCTGCCCTCGTTGTCACCCGTTACGGAACGTAAAATTATGCTGAAAAAACGTCGCCACCGCCCAGTCGTTCTAGCTGTGTCCTCCGGCGGGGGGCACTGGGTCCAGATGCTCCGCCTTGCGCCAGCTTTTCGGGGAGCAGATGTCCATTACGCAACAACTGATCCAAGCGCGGCTGACCAGGTAGGAACTGCCGCTTTTCATACCTTCTCCGACGCCAACAAGGACACGCCAATTCGACTGCTTGTCTGCGCGCTCAAACTCGCGTGGATAATTTTTACGGTTCGTCCAGATGTAGTTGTCTCTACCGGCGCGGCAGGCGGTTACCTGGCGATCCGCATCGCGCGTCTTATCGGGGCCAGGACCATGTTCGTCGACTCGATCGCGAACGCCCGCGAGCTGTCGATCTCCGCCCGCATATCGCTTCGGATCGCCGATCGAGTTCTCTGCCAATGGCCTCGCGTCGCCGAGCTTTCCGGCGCGGAATACCGTGGCGCCATCATTTGAACCAGTCCTATCGAAAGTTCGCACCATGATCTTTGCTACGATTGGCACGCAGTTGCCATTTGACCGACTGATCGCGGCGCTAGACAGTTGGGCCGCGCACAATCTCGACGTTCCCATCACTGCACAGGTGGGTTCGACATCCCGGCAATTTCAGCACCTGAACACGGTGGCCTCGATGCCACAGAACGAGTTTCGTCGCCATTTCCAGGCCGCCAGTCTCGTCATCGGGCATGCCGGCATGGGAACTATCCTGTCCGCGGCCGAGCTTGGCAAACCCCTGATCGTCATGCCCCGTTTGGCTAAGTTCGGTGAACACCGCAACGACCATCAACAGGATACAGCCCGGGAGATGGCGCGGCTTTCGCATGTGACGGTTGTCGAAAACGATGAGGAGTTGCACACCGCACTCGACATCGCGCTCGCCCAAAGCTTTACAATGCTGCCGGCATCGGCGATCGAAGCCGAGGCGAGCGTGGCCCTGTTAGCAGCGCTCCGCGATTTTGTTTGGACCACCGATAGTGGGGCGGCAAATGAAGCGCCACAGGCTGACAGGTCTGTGGCATGACAACTCCAACCATCTTAATACCTGCGCATGACGAGGCGTCCGTTATCGGACGTACGCTGAAGCACCTGCTCATCGGTATGTCCCCTGGAGAATTTCGGATCGTCGTGATCGCAAACGCCTGCACAGACGATACCGCGGACATCGCCCGCCAGGTGGCGCCCGACGCAATTGTGATCCAGACGCCGCGCGCCGGCAAAACCCATGCGCTAAACATCGGCCGACTGGCGGCTCCGCCCGGAGCGCCGATTGTTTTTCTCGACGCCGATTTGGATGTCACAGCGGAGTCCCTCAGGGCGTTGATCGCTCCCCTGCTGATAGGCACATCACTTGCCGCCTGTGGCCGCATGAATATCCTTACAGATGGCTGTCTACCCGTGGTTCGCGACTTCTACCGCGGCTGGCGTTTGAATCCCTATTTCGGGCATGGGAAGTTTGGTGGGCTGTTTGCACTATCTCACGAAGGCGCCGCACGCGTCTTCCCGCTGCCCCACGTGATCGCCGACGACGAATTTATTCGTCGATCGTTCAGCAAAGCAGAAACGGCATTCGTGCCCGACTGTGTCTTCACAGCTCGGGCACCCAAGCGGTTGTCCAACCTCATCCGCGTCCGCAAGCGCGCCCTGCGGGGCGCCCGGGCGATTGCCGGGATGGGACACCCCAGCCCCGAGAAGGGGAGTACTCTAACCATGGCGCGCCGCGCGTTGCGCCGACCCTCTGAGGCTTATCCTTTCGCAGTATTCGCCGCGGTCACGGCGTACATTCGCGTCGTCCTTGCGTTCGAAAGAGGCCGGGCAAAGGATCGCTGGGAACGCGACATGACAAGCCGGGTGGAGGGATAATATCCATGAACATCGCGGTTGCAAACGAGCTTCCAGAATCTCCACCCCATACTATAACCTCGGCGGCACCAGAGGCCCCCGAGCCGAATCCGATCGCAGCGGTCATGCGCGCCATGCGCGGTCGCTGGTATGTTGCGGCGGCAACAGCCGCGCTGCTTGGCCCCACACTTGCCGTACTGGGGTATATGGTCGGTGGGCAGCTTTTTGAATCGCAAGCAATCCTGCGGGTGTTTCCCCAAGAATCAAACATTCTTTACGCCACCGGTAATGACTCCGTAGTGAAGACCTTCAAGAGTTTCGTGAAGGCCGAAACAACCTACGTAGCGTCACACCCGGTGATGCAGCGGGCAGTCGACATCCTTGCGACGACGGGGCCGCAGCTGACTGAGGATCTGAAGGTCGATGACCTCAAGAAGTCCATCCGGGTGAGTGGCAAAGATAGTCTCATCATCCTAAGCACTGGGAGTCGTGAAGCAAAGTTCGCGACTGCGAAGCTCGATGCCGTCGTCACCGCCTATCTCGATCTCAAGAAGGAAGCCGAAGAAGCTCGTTCCGCGGTTAGGCTGAAAGAACTTCGTGATCGCGAGTCCGAATTGTCGGCTCGGCTGGTTACGCTACGTAAGCTACAACTTGAAGTAGGTGGTGAATTCGGCAGTAACGCCATCGTCAAAGCGCATATCGAGAAGGTCGCGCAGATCAGCGCTCTTGCAGCGCGCCAATCTGAAGTCTCTACAACGCTCGCATCGCTCGAGACACAGAGCGGCGGCACTTCCGCCGATGTGTCGGATCAAAAAATCATGCGCGCCATACTTCTGGACCGCGGACTTGCCGATCTGAATTTTAGCCGTGTCAAAAAGCTTGCGGAGCTTGCCCATCTGCGCTCAAGTGTCGGTGAAAAAATGCCGAGGTTACGCTACAAGCGCGAGGAGATTGCGGTTCTCGATCAGGCCATAGCTGACCGCCGCGAGCAAATTCGCATCCTAGCCCAGACTGGCGCCCTGACCGATACGACCGAAGAAGGGGCCGAAGCAAGCCTAGCCGAAATGAGGCGGCTTTACGATAAGGTCAGCCAGCAGATCGAGGATGTGCGTCGCGAAGCGCGTGACCTGAACCGTCGCCGGGTCGAGCTGAATGCCATTTCGGAGGACGTGTCGGAAAACCAGAAGCTCCTCGTAGAGACCCGTCGGGCGCTTGAAATCATTCGTCTGGAGTCCGGTCGCGCGCTGCCCGGATACACCGCTATTATGTCGCCCCCTTCGCAACCGGTTGATCCGTCCAAGGATACCCGAAAACTCTTCTCGGCGGGGGGATTGGCTGCGGGCACAATGTTGGGCCTGGCTGTAGCGCTTGCCCTTGGTCTTTCTGACGGTCGGCTGCGCTATGCTGAGACGCTGGCACCCCATGCGCATCGGCTTCCCGTACTACAGGTCACGTCAGCCGGTCCGGAAGACGCATTTTCGGCAGACAAGCTGCGCAACGAACTTCAACTTCTTCCGGTGCGCGGCCCGAGACCAGCTGGTCGCCCCCCGGTTCTTGTCGTCACGCGAACCGACCCCGGCAGTACCGGTCCAATGTCGCTTGCTCTGTCTGAAAGCTACGCGCGGGCCCGCATGAGGACGCTCTACATCGACGCCAGCCTCGAAGTTAGCTGTGAGTCAGACGCTCGGCCGGGCTGGCGGGAGCTTCTTGCTGACCTTCCCGCGGAATGCATCGGGGCTGATACAGATGGCCCGCTCTTTTTGTTGCCGTCAGGGCACTCTTCTGAGATCCGCGACGAAACCATTTCGGTCCGCGCGATCCGCCGGGCAATCGATCGTGTCTCGGAGGGCTTCGACGTTGTGGTGGTCTCGGCCGGAAGCCTCCAGGATCGTCTTGCGAGCCACTTTATCCTTTCGGTCGCGGATGTGGCGATTGCCATGCTTTTTCCGTCCGACCAACGAAAGAACGTTTTTCGGCATCTCGAACGGCTTGACTCTTTGCCGCGTCATGGAAGCGTCGCGGTGGTACGAAATGCACGCGCCGGAGATCCGTGGGCCAACCTGAGCAGCTGATTTCTTTTCAGAGAGAAGACACCAGCCCCGTGCGCCGTCTGCAGCGATGAGCGGGCAGGGCTCAGCTTTTCTCGGCGAAATATTCTATCCTTTCGGATAGCCCCCCTCATCCGAACTCTCCAAAGCCTGCCCTGCTGCGCTCGCGACCACTTAGGCGTGATGGCCTATGAAATGTCTGAGTAAAGGGAGATTCATCATGACTATTGAAGCATTCATATCGGCGACGGATGAGAGAACCAATTTAGTTCATAGCGCTAGATGGAAGCGCTTCCTCGACGTATTCATTGCGCTAGCGATGCTGGCCGCGACCTGGCCGCTCTTCCTGGTGATCGCTTTAGCGGTGAAGTTGTCCAGTCCCGGCCCGATCTTCTTTATGCAAAGACGTGTCGGTCGCGGCGATTGCAGCTTCTCAATGGTCAAGTTTCGTTCGATGTATCTAGATGCCGAGAAGCGGCGCAGTGAGGTCGTCGCGCAGAGCGACAGGTCCGGCATCTGCATCAAGCTCAAGCGCGATCCCCGGATCACTCCAGTTGGTCGGTTCCTTCGTCGCTGGTCGCTCGACGAGCTTCCCCAACTCTTCAACGTGCTCGCCGGAGACATGTCGATCGTTGGACCGCGCCCGGCGCTGGAGGAGGAGGTCGCAGCCTATCCTCTGCACGCGCACGGCAGGCACGACGTTTTCCCCGGGATTACCGGACTTTGGCAGGTGTCGGGACGCGCGGACATCGGCTTTGAAAAGATGATCGAGCTTGATCTTGAGTATGTGCGCCGCTCCTCGCTTGGCTTCGACCTGCTCATACTCTTTCGCACCGTTGGAGTAGTATTGACAGGCAAGGGGGCGTACTGACGGAGCTCCGCACCGTTGGTGTCGTTTTAGCTTGGAATCAGGTGCAGCAACCATTCTTTTCGGGCGGTTAAGACATTGATATCCAGACGCACATTTCTCCAAGGCATGGTCGCGTTGTCGGCCACCGGCGCGACCTTCGGCAGCTACGCGTTCGCTCAGCCCTTTCGGTTGCAAGTAACGCGTTACGCCATTTCACCCCGTGGTTGGCCTCGTGGATTGCGGCTCAGACTAGCCGTGATCGCGGATCTGCACGTGATTGATCCGTGGATGAGTCTGCCGCGCGTGGCGCAGATCGTTGCGCGAGCTAATGCGCTTGAGCCTGACGCCGTGCTTCTGCTGGGCGACTACTTGCCGAACACAGGAATGCAGCGCTGGGCTAATCGCATTGGCGGCGGCGTCATTCCGCCAGAGGACTGGTCACGTGAACTCGGCCGACTTCGCGCCCCACTTGGGGTGCATGCAGTCCTTGGCAACCACGACTGGTGGGAGGACCACGCGGCACAGCGGCGTGGCTGTGGGCCGCTTCAAGCGGGGCTAGCACTCGAGCGGTCTGGGATTTCGGTCTACGAGAACAATGCTGTTCGGCTGAACAAACAGGGGATGCCATTTTGGGTGGCGGGCCTTGGTGATCAAGCTGCCTTGATCATGGGCTTTTCACAAAGTAGGCGACGTTTCGGTACAGGCGCCAAGACTATTATGGATGGGAACCCGTGTCCGTGTTCCGGCGTTGATGACCTTGCCGGAACACTGCGGCAGATCACCGATGATGCGCCTGTGATTTTGATGGCTCATGAGCCCGATATTTTCGCCGACATGGGTGAAATGGGCGATCGGGTGGCGCTAACGGTGTCCGGACACACGCATGGCGGTCAAGTCCGGCTGCTGAACTACGCACCAATCATACCCTCCCGTTACGGTCAGCGCTATGCTTACGGTCACATTGTCGAAGACGAACGGCATCTCATTGTTTCAGCGGGACTGGGATGCTCCGGTATGCCGATCCGTTTCGGTGCTCCGCCGGAGATTGTCATGATCGAAGTTGGGCATGAGAGGGCGTAAGTGCTGAGGGCATGACTGGCCGACATTTTTTAGTGCCTTCCATTCGACCGTTGAGCGGCAGGCTACCCTAGGCAAACGATCTCTCGACTATCCGTTCGTAGTGCTAAACCGTACGTCTGAAACAGAGCCTTTTCATCATGCAGCTGCTAACTATTAAAAGCGAACATAGGGGACGCAAATGAACAACATCCGTGAGATTGCCAAATCACTCCTCTTCCGACATACGACCATTGGAAAGCCGACGTACGGCTATCAATTGGAGCCGATCCAACTCGCCGAGATCGTCCTCGGAATTGAGGCGGTAATGCAGGGGAGAACTTCACAAGCGACAATTGTCGAAATCGGCGTGGCACGCGGTATGACCAGTCGCTTCATCGCCGAGCACATCAGAGCGTCCGGCTACGATGTGAGGTTTTTCTGCATCGACACCTTTTCGTCTTTCACGGACGAAGACCTGAGACATGAAGAAACCCATCGCGGGAAGTCTAGAAAAGATATGTCTTGGTTTACCTACAATGATTACGCGGCGTGGAAGAGGAACTTCGCGGGATACGATTTTGTGAGGCCGATCCAGGCGGATGCAGGCCGCTTCGATTATACAAGCATTGGGCCCATCGACTTCTGCTTTCTCGATGTGGACCTGTACCGCCCGACTCTGTCGGCGCTTGAAGGTCTCTGGCCAAACATGGCAGACCGCTCCATTCTGATGGTTGATGACGTGAACGAGCACGATCCACTTTGGGACGGCGCTCACGAGGCTTTCATGCAGTTTGCAACCGAACGGCAGCTTCCCTTCCGCGTTGCCGGAAGCCAGCACGGCGTACTTTGGAAGAGCACCGATACCGGAAAAGAGCCATCTCGTGGCTACAATGCTGGACGACTTGCTGCTTGAAGACAGAATGACGTGAAAAATTGATTCTGGGCTCGACAGGTTGTCGCCTAATGGACCTAGGGCTGGAAATTAAAGTCCAACTGCATCGAGCTACTGGAGGTCGACTATCCGCTCCACGCGGTCGTGGCGCTTTTACACAATTAGTGGGTTCTGGGGCCAAAAAGAGCGTTGTTCAACTGCGCCTCACAGAGTTCCAACAGATTGCGGTCAACCAAGGTCGAAATCTTATCGGGTCTCCACGCTCTTCCATTTGGCGCAAGTGTCAAAACTGCTCACAGAGCCCTCCATTGCTTTTTGACCAAACGGCTACTTGTTGTCCGCAAAAACATTGACAAAGATAGAAAGTTAGCAGGAGCCCGCATCCCCTTTGAATTTATTGTATCCCGCCTCCGTATGACCCAGACAATACGATAGACGGATTTCGTATCGCCGGCCAGGCAGGCGAATAAGCGGGGTGCGCGGCGAATTCCGCCATCACGTCACTCATTTGATCAGACGAGAACGCTTCGCTGGCGCGTCAGATCGGCTCCATCCAGCTGTTGCAGAGAGTGGAAGGACGCTGAAAAAGGTATACGAAAGAGTAGCTGCGAACGATTTCGTATAGTCGCAGATGATAGACCTGAAAAAAGAACCAGTACTTATTATGCTCCCCATATACCGTGCCGCCCGGGTGGTGGCTACTTACTATGGGGAGCGGAGCCAGCCATGCATCTTAGCGTCTGCAAGCTGATCACAAATTTGGCCTTCGGGCTTTTCGCTGGGCTTTTTTTGATCCTCACGGTTGAGCGGGTGGTTGCCCAGTCTAGTGAAGAAACCTCGTGTACGATCAGGCTCGGTGTCGTGCCGCAGTTCGAGCAAAGACGACTGATCGCAGTTTGGACGCCTTTGGCAGACGCCATTTCCTTGAAAACGGCATGCGAGGTCAAACTGCACGGATCGAAAAGCATTTCGGAATTTGAGGACGAATTCAAGGCCGGCATATTCGACATTGCCTACATGAACCCATATCATGCGGTGATGGCAAATGACGCCCAGGGCTATAAGCCAATCGTTAGGTCCGGCGAAAGCCGATTGAAGGGAATTCTCGTCGTCCCGAAGGACAACCCGATCCAATCTATCAAAGATCTCCACGGCAAGGAGGTCGCCTTCCCCTCGCCCAATGCCCTCGGCGCGTCACTGCTGATGCGCGCGGAACTTGGCGAACTTCACGGTGTGCGTGTCGTTCCTAAATACGTCAAGACACACAGCTCGACGTACATTCATGTTATGAAGAAACTCGTTGTTGCCGGTGGGGGGGTTGCCCGGACACTCCGCGAGCAGCCGGAGGCGATCAAGGGCGCGCTAAGGGTTCTTTACACCACTTCAGAGGTATTCGCCCATCCGATCGTCGTTCACCCGCGCCTGACGCCGGAGTTGCGAGAAAGCATTCAAACTGCCTTACTTGAACTTGCGGAAGAAAGCCCGGAACTTTTCGAAAGCATCCCGATGAGACGGCCGACGTCGTCGAATCTCGCCGACTATGAAGGTCTTAGCGCGATAGGTCTTGAAGGGTATGTGGAGTGAGGCACGTGGAGTGAGGCACGTGGAGTGAGGTACGTGGAGTGAGGAGTCCATTACGAAACACGATTGCCTTAAAGCTATTCCTTCCAATCGTAATTCTCCTTTCTTTGTCGATTTCATTTGTTTATTTTGTGTGGTTGCCCGACTACGTTGAATTTACGATTGGTGCACTTACTGCTCAGGTCGACAAGACGATACTCTCCGTGTCGGAGGGTATTATCCCATTATTACTCGAGAACAAGCTCGCTGCTGTCTACGCGACGCTCGATAATGTGTTGAAAGACAACCCCCGGTGGGTCGACCTGCAACTGCATGACAGCCAAGGGCGGTCCGTCTATCCGCTCATTCCGTCTCAGATCGCGGAGGCGAGTTTTGAAAGAAGGCTTGTTAGCCGCGAAATCACAACTGGCGGGGTAAGGCTTGGGACGATCAGTGTCACGTATGACTTTTCCAAACTAATCAACGACGTTCAATCCCAGGGCTACGAGCTTTTCTCCGTCATTTCTTTGTTGATGGTCGTGTTTGCCACAGCTATCGCTCTGTTGCTGCAATTTCTGATTCTGCGACCGGTGAATCAGTTGAAGAACGCCTCAGACGCTCTAGCGAGCGGCAACTACGAGGCGAAGGTCCCGCAACCGACGCGGGATGAAATCGGTCACCTCGTTCGAAGCTTTGACTCCATGCGGAATCAGATCAAGTTCGGTCAGGATGAACTGGTGGAGGCCAGCACGCAGGCGAAGGCGGCAAGTGAAACGAAGTCAGCGTTTCTTGCCAACATGAGTCACGAGATCCGGACACCGATGAATGGGATTCTCGGACTGACGGACGTGTTAATTGAAGAAGCTGAGACACCGGAACTGCGAGAGAACCTCGAGATCATCAGCCGCTCGAGTCGCCGCCTGCTGAGTCTGCTCAACGAAATTCTAGACATATCGAAGATTGAAGCTGGTACGTTTCGCGTTCAGTTGGAAAACACCGACATCGTGAAGGTCTGTTCCGAGCAGGTTGTGCTCTTTCAGGCGGCCGCGGCGACGAAGAACGTGGACCTCTCGTTTTCGGTGGAGAATGCCCCGGCTTTGGTACGTGTCGATCCCTTTCGACTGCAGCAGGTTGTTAGCAACTTGATAAGCAACGCGATTAAGTTTACGAGCGACGGATACGTACGGGTGACGCTGACCGTAGAGCCCTCCTCCGAAGAACCTAGGCTTATCATTTCCGTCACGGATAGCGGGATCGGGATAGCCGAGGAAGACCAGAAAAAAGTCTTCCGCGAATTCGTCCAGGTAGAAAGTTCCCAAGCCGGGTCGAACAACGGCACGGGTCTCGGCCTTGCAATTTGCAGAAAGGTCGTCGAGATGATGGGCGGGACAATCAAGCTGCAGTCAGAGCTCGGACATGGGTCGGCATTCATTGTCAATCTTCCATGCAAAGAAGTGGACGGTATCTCGCACGAGCCGGAGAGCCCGTTGCATCGCTATCCAAGTGGCTCAAGGGGGACCGAGAGCCGCAATTTGCACGTTTTGCTTGTCGACGATGACGAGATTAACCGGACTTTCGGCCAGAAGATCTTGAACCACCTAGGTGTCGAGTGCGTGGATCTTCTGGAGAATGGCGAAAAGGTCGTCGAGAGGCTTGAAAGCGAGAACTACGACCTGATTTTCATGGACTGTCAAATGCCGGTCGTAGATGGTTTTGAGGCGACCCGGCGCGTGAGAGCTATGGAGGAGCGAAACAGCTTTCCACGCACTGCGATTATCGCGATGACCGCTCTGGCCATGGCCGGTGATCGGGAGAAATGCATGGCAGCTGGCATGGACGATTACATGGTCAAACCAATTCGACGGAAGGAGATGATCCAAATTCTAGAGAAATTGGGATACGGCAGATATGCGGGAACCTGATCCAATATGACCGATCGCGAAAGTGAAGAATTCTCTGACTACGTTGATATGCAAATAGTATCAGAGGCTGCCGAGGCCTTCGGAAAGAAGGAGTACAGGTCATTCACAATGAATGCCTTGCGCCAACTGAAATCGGACCTCGGTTTCCTTTGGGTTGACAACGTCGATTGGTCCGAGGCGGAAGTATGGGCAAAACTTCATCGATGTATAGGGGCGAGTTCCGTGATGGGGGCGTGGCGTTTGAGTGCGCTCCTTTCGAAAACCGAGAACCGCCGCAAATCCGGCGGCTATAACCCTACACCCGATGAAGTTAGGGCGATCCGAGACCTATTTTCAAGGACGGAAGGCGTTTATCGCCAACTACTGGCCAGCGACAATCTCTGAACTTGCGTCCCGGGGGTATCGTTGCCAGTACTGCCCTGTCCCAAGTAGTCGCGGTTCGCGTTGCGACGCGCAATTCCTCAATACATCTCCGTGGCTCTCGCATCTAAACGTAGCAAGGCCAGGACCGAGTAGAAGGTTTCTTTGGTGAGCGGGCGATGAATTTAAAGCTCTAGGTAGGGCGCACAATCAGTACTAGTTTGCGAACTGGGGTTGAGGTGTCATGTCGATCCTCGGAACTGAAAACCTATACAATATAACATTGAGTCTTTTCATCTCCTGCGCGGTCTATTTCTTGATCGTCATCAGGCAATGGCTCTCGTCGGTGGCCGGGGGATAGGCATAACCGCTGGCTCCCTTGTCGAGCGGTTAGTGCTTACTGCTCTCGGAAGGCTCGTGAGAGCTGATCGCTCAGCGGTTTGACCAAGTACGAGATGACGTTGCGATCGCCGGTCTTGATAAACACTTCCACCGGCATACCGGGTAGAAGCGCCAAGGCACCAAGGCGAGCAACCTCTTCAGCGGACATTGCGATGCGAACCGTATAGTAGCTTGTGCCGGATCGCTCGTCCGCCGTAATGTCTGCCGAGATGCGGCTTACCTCCCCGCCAATCTCTGGCGTTGTACGCTGATTGAATGCAGAAAACCGAAGAATAGCGGACTGGCCAAGGCGAGCCTGGTCAATGTCCTGGGGCGCGACCTTCGCCTCGACGGTCAAGGTATCGGCCTTGGGCACAACGACCATGATGGTTTCTCCAGCGCTAACGACGCCGCCGATGGTGTGCGCCGTCGATTGATGCACGGTTCCGGTTTGCGGTGCCCGGATATCAATGCGCTTCAGTTGATCCTCGGCGGCAATTTTTCGTTCAACAAACTCACCGATTTTTGCGTCGACTTCCGCCAGCTCTTTCGCGACCTCTGCCGTGAAGTCACGATCGATTTGGATGATCTGCAGCTCGACTTCAGCAATTCGCCCTTCGGTGCGTGCAGTAGCAGCCGTGAGCTGAGCCCGTTCGCCTTCAATCCGCGCAGATTGTCGCTCCAGCTCCGTCATCTTGGTGATCGGCATGAGCTTTTTCTTGAAGAGCCTACGGGCACCTGTAAGCTCTCGGTGGACTAGCTCAATCTCCTTATCCTTGGCAGCCTTTTGGCCTTTAAGCCCGCGGACCTCCTCTCGCAGCTGAACGATGCGCTGTTGGAGCTGCGATTTCTGGCCAGACCGGGCAGAAGTCCGCGACGCAAATAGTTTCTCCTCGCCGGCGATCAGTCGGGCGATCTCCGGACCTTCCGATCTACCGGCAAAATCTTCCGGCAGGGTGACTTCAGCTTTTTCGTCGCGCTCCGCAACCAACCGCGCTTTGCGCACCCGCATCTCGTTGAGGCGTTTGTTGACGACTGCGAGGTTGGCTTTGGAAAGGGTTGCATCAAGCCGGAGGACGACATCACCGGCGTCGACTTGAACCCCGTCTCGAGCGAGAATCTCGCCAACAATCCCACCCGTTGGGTGCTGGACTTCTTTCACGTTTGTATCGACGACAACGGTGCCTGGAGCCATGACGGCCCCGGATATCTCGGCGGTCGCAGCCCAACCTCCGACACCTCCGACGACAAGAAGGACCATGGCCAGGCCAACTTGCAGGTTGCGGCGGATCGATCGGCGGGACCAGGATTGAGGTGGTGCTGTCATGCCGTGTTTGCCCCTGTCATCGCCGCCGCCTTGATGCGGCTAGGTTGTGCTTGTCCACGCCTAAACGCTTTGGACAGAAGCTCGTTCTTCGTTCCGAACGCCATGGCGCTGCCGTTGGCCATCAGCAGCAACAGGTCCACTCCTGCGAGAGCACTTTGGCGATGAGCGACTACAATGACGATCCCTCCCCTAGACCGCACACTCAAGATGGCCTTCGTCAGCGCGGCTTCACCCTCCGTATCCAGGTTAGAGTTGGGCTCGTCCAACACCACCAGGAACGGGTTGCCGTAAAGGGCACGCGCCAGCGCGATGCGTTGACGCTGCCCCGCGGAGAGCGCCTGTGCCTGTTCCCCAAGTTCGGTCTCGTAACCGTCTGGCAGGTTGACGATGAGGTCATGGACACCTGCGGCATTGGCAGCGGCAATGATGGCTTCTGGATTAGCCTCAGGGTCAAATCGCGCAATGTTTTCGGCAACAGAACCGGCAAACAGCTCGACATTCTGTGGTAGATACCCGATGTGAGGCCCAAGCGTCTCCGGTGACCACTGCGAGAGATCGGCACCGTCAAGCCGTATGTGTCCTCTGGCGGGTTGCCAAACCCCGACAAGCATCCTCACCAAAGATGACTTGCCGGAACCGCTATTACCGATAACACCAAGACCCTGCCCAGCTGCAATTGAGAAACTCATATCTCGCACCACGACTTTCTGCAGCCCCGGCGGAATCGCGGAGGCGCTTTCAACGGAAAGCTTGGTTCGTGGTGTCGGCAGCTGCATGGGGCATGTCTGAGGAGGCAGCAACTGAAGTACTTTCGACAAGCGTCTCCAGCCCTGCCGGGCCGCAACAAAGCTTCTCCAGTTGGCGATGGCAAGATCAACAGGAGCTAACGCTCGGGCAACAAGAATTGAACTAGCGATGATGATGCCGGCGGTGGCCTCGCCGTGAATAACGTAGTAGGCGCCGACGCCTAACACGGCCGACTGAAGCATCATCCGCAGTGATCGGGAGAAGGACCCGAGCCCACCCGAAACGTCGGTCGCCTGGCGATTGCTTGTCACATATCGCTGATTGGCTAGCGACCATTGGCTCCGCAGACGGCCCGCCATGCCCATCGCAGTCACAGCCTCGGCATTCCGCCGGCTCGCCTCGGCAACTCCGGTTCGGCACATGTTGAAGCCCGTGGCAACCTGTATAGGTCGCCGCGTTAGAACCTCTGTAATGACCGTCAGTGCCACCAGGACGATTGCACCGATTAAGGCCGTTACACCGAGCATGGGGTGCAACGCGAAGATGATGGCTAGATAAATCGGAAGCCACGGCAGATCGAACAGTGCTGACGGCCCTTGCCCGGAAAGGAAGGACCGGACAGCATCGAGATCACGAACGGGTTGCAGCCCATCGCCTTGGCTGCGGGACTTGAGCGGCATTCGAACAATCGCGTCATAAACTCGATCGCTGAGGGCTTCATCGAACGTTCCGCCGATGCGGGCCAGGACACGCGCCCGGATCATGTCGAGAATGCCCATCGCCAGGAAGAGACATCCAGCGAGAATAGCTAAAGCGACCAGCGTTGGTACGCTTCGGCTGGGCAACACGCGATCGTAAATCTGCAGCATGAAAAACGCGCCAGTCAGCATCAGGATGTTGATGATGCCACTGAACAGTCCGATACTAATTAGGGCATTACGACATGACGATAGTGCTTCTGCTAGCTCGGAGCGCCGTTCGCTTTTTGATAGCTTTGGCGTCAAAGGTGAAGCGGTTTCAACCCCAGCGAGCGTTGCGGTCAGAGGTGCGCTGGTTTGGACTCGGGCGTTACCGACCAGGAACAGGACAAAGCCGAAAAGTGTAATTGCGAGGAAAGCCGGTAGCCGAAACAAAGCGAAAGCTATGAACGCCCACTCGTCAGGGGTAGCCTGCAAAGATGTGGTGAATTGTTTGTACGTTGGCGGGTGAGATTGAGCCCAGAGATCCGCAATGGTCAGGCTTGTCGGCGCGGCCCCTACAGCCAGGTCTGGCAGTAGTTCGACAACAAGGCAGAAGAGCCCTCCGCAGACGATAAGAAGGCCGGTGAGCCGCCATACGTTGTCACCTACAGGCCTAAGGGGCCGATCAGTCATGAGCAGTTTGTCAACAGCACACAGGCCCAGTCCCAAGAACCCCAGCGTTAGCCAGAGAGGCACTACGGCGCCAATTGTTGTAGTATCGAGTGCTGGGCTGCCGGCATTGCCCTGCAGCGCGTCCCAGGCCAGGACGCCCAAGGCGACAATGAGAAGGCATAAACTCAACGCTCGTAGGGCCACTGAAACCTCTTCGGAAAAGTGAGTTAGGTAAGTTCAAATCCAAAAATTGTCGCGAAACATCATCCCCTTGCCCGCAAGGGGATGAACCACCGCGGCCAACACAGGCGTAGGCGGCGTTGTCAGATGCTGTTCACTGAAGCTGCCGTCTCAGGCAACTCGGACTAGCGAAATGGCCCGGCCATGAAAGTTCCTTTGTTTTTTGGTTCTTGGTTCGTGCACGTCGAACAAATGTGCATGAGGCGCAAATACTTCACTGCAGACCAGTGCATGTGAAACACCGGACTTTTTATATGCGTCATCCGGGGGGCAGGCCCGCGCGCAATGGGGCAGCCGGAAGTCTCATTGATCAAGGAGTTCTGCTAAAAGGCCATCCGGCACTATACGAAAGAAGTGGCAAGCACTCGATTGCGCTCACTTACTCGCCCTTTGCGCAGCTTCCGTTATGCCTGAGCGACGAGCTAAATATCTCGATGCTTCAACGCAGGCTTCATAGCTGATTTTCCAGTGCGGCCTCGCTCCCGAAAAATGTCTCTTTCTGCTCGAGCCACGCTCTCGCTTTTGGAGATCCTCATCTGATTGAGAGGGTAAAAAAAAATGCCAATTACAGCGACGAAGTTGACGGTGGATACGAACGCTACCGCCATGCAGATGGCGGAGATGATGTTCGGAGATGGTGTCACCATTCTGTCCGCGAGTTACGTCGGCGACGATCTCGCCTCAGGCATTTACAACGAGGGGCTGCAGGTCTCTCCTAACGTTGTTCCTGCCGACAGTGGCGTCATTCTCTCCACAGGCAAGGCGACCGATTTCACCAACGCGTCAGGCGAGGCTAACCAACGCCCTGGCACGTCGACCAACCTTGCAAACGGGATCGATGGCGATGCGGACATGAACGCCATTGCCGGCCTACCAACTTACGACGCCGCATTCTTCGACGCGACCTTTATCCCCGACGGTGACACGCTGACGATGCAGCTTGTCTTCAGCTCCGAAGAATACCTTGAATACGTTCACTCGGGTTACAACGACGCCGTTGGTGTTTGGGTCAATGGAGAGAAGGTTGAGTTAACCATCGGAGATGGCGACATCTCAATCGATAATATCAATACGACATCAAACCAGAACTTATTCCGCGACAATACCGATAGCGCCTACAATACAGAAATGGACGGCGTGACCGTCACCATGACCTTGAAAGCGTCTGTAAATCCAGGCGAGGAGAACACAATCCGTATCGGCATCGCCGATGCTGGAGACGGTATCTACGACTCGTCGCTGATGATCGTCGCTGACAGTATTCAGACCTCCCTAATCGCCAAGGATGATGCGGTGTTCGTCACCACCAAAGGTGAAGTCACCGTCGATCTAATCTCGGATGACACCACAGAAGGGCGTGAAAGCGTTAGAATTAGTCATATCAACGATCAAGCAATATCTCCTGGGGAGCAGATCACATTAACCACTGGCGACATCGTCCATCTCAACGGGGACGGCACGGTCAAGATCCTTTCTACCAACGCCAATCAGCCTGTTACTTTCACTTACACAATCTCTGATGCGACCGGCACTTCAGACACGGCCTTCGTCACCGTGACACCGAGCCCGGTCGACGGCACTTCGTCCAATGATTCTATCAGCGCCGGCTTTCGAGATGTCGACGGAAACGCTGTGGACTCAAAGGATGGTTTATCCGAGGTAATTTTCGGCTATGGCGGCAACGATAAGATCTTCGCGGGCTACGGCGATGACGAAGTTCATGGCGGGGATGGCCATGACCGCATGCGTGGCCAGGAGGGTAATGACCTGATTACAGGTGGGGCGGGGAATGATGTGCTCGATGGCGGGGAAGGAGCCGATATTATGGACGGCGGCGCGGGCAATGACATCTATTACGTCAGTGAGGCCGCGGACGTCGTGGTGGAAAACGGCGGCGGCAGGGACAAGGTAATGTCCGACATCGACTTTGTCCTCGGCGCGACGCTAGAGGACCTGTCGCTCAACAAGGGTACGAGCGCTCTATCCGCGACTGGAAATGCGAGCGACAATGTCTTGCGGGGAAATGAAAACGACAACGACGTTCATGGACTTGAAGGGCGCGATGTTCTTTACGGGTTGAGCGGCGATGATACGCTCGACGGCGGTGAAGGAGATGACCGCCTGTACGCCGGATCGGGGAACGATCTGCTCAGGGGGGGCAACGGTAACGACAAACTTTATGGTGAATCCGGCTCCAACACACTCGACGGCGGAGCGGGCAACGATCAACTCTCGGGCGGAAGCGGAGCAGACAATCTCATCGGTGGGGACGGTAATGATTTGCTCAATGGCGGGAAAGGAGCCGATACCATGGACGGCGGCGCGGGCAACGACGTCTATTATATCAGTGAGGCCGCAGACTTGGTGGTGGAAACCGGCGGGGGCAGGGACAAGGTAAAGTCCGACATCGACTATGTCCTCGGCGCGACGTTGGAAGACCTGTGGCTGAACGAGGGTTCTAGCGCTCTATCCGCGACGGGCAACGCGAGCAACAATGTCTTGGTGGGAAATGGCAACGACAACGACATTCTTGGGCTTGAAGGGCGCGATGTTCTTTACGGAATGAGCGGCAACGACACGCTAGACAGCGGTGAGGGAGATGATCGCCTGTATGCAGGATCGGGGAACGATCTGCTTATAGGGGGAGACGGTCACGACAAGCTCTATGGTCAATCAGGCTCGAATACGCTCGACGGTGGAGCGGGCAACGACCAACTCTCGGCCGGAAGCGGAGGAGACACTCTCATCGGTGGTACGGGCAATGACATTCTCGGCGGCTCCAGCGGTAGCGACACTTTTATATTCAATGCTGGCGATGGCGTGGACACTATCGAAAACTTCGAGATTGGTATTGATCGCCTTGAATTCGTCGACGTAGATCTGGCGACGGTTCAAGTAGAAAACCATTCATGGGGCGTGCAAGTGAGCTACGGCGAAGGCGACTTAATCACCATGCGCGATGTAGAAACAGAGAGTAATCTAAATACTGACGATTTCTTGCTGGTATAATTTGGGTGTCCGTCTTCAGGGTCTTTGAGACAGAGTGAGGTTCCTTCGGAGAGAGGATCTGGATCTCCTGCTGCGTTGATCTAAGCGGCTTGCTTTACGTGTTGCAAGCGCCGCGTTTCGAATGTCTTTCGTTTGATCCTTTCTCTGTCCAATAAGATGGTGTGGCCGCGTCCGAAGTAGACATCGGCCGGTGTGAGATTGCCGAGGCTTTCGTGATAGCGGCGATGGTTGTAATGCGCGACGAAGTCATCGATCTGTGCTTCAAGAGCGCCCGGCAGATAGTAGTGTTCTAGCAGGATGCGGTTCTTGAGCGTCTGATGCCATCGCTCGATCTTGCCCTGTGTCATCGGGTGATAAGGCGCGCCTCGCACATGATCCATGCCGCGCTCCGACAGCCAGTGGGCCAGATCGTTGGCGACATAGCTTGAGCCGTTGTCCGACAATAGCCTTGGCTGGTAGGCTGCTCTGGCTTCTTCAAGCCCGGCTGCTGTCAAGGCCAACTCCAGTGTGTTGGTGACGTCATCAGCTTTCATCGTCGTGCACAATTTCCAAGCCACGATGTAACGTGAAAAGTCATCCAGGATCGTCGACAGATAGAACCAGCCCCATCCGATGACTTTCAGATACGTGAAGTCGGTCTGCCAGAGTTGGTTTGGTGCCGTCGTCTTATCCTTGAACTCATCGGCTGCTTTCATGACGATGAAGGCCAGCGAGGTGATCAGGCCGCGCGCCTTCAGAAGCCTGTAAACACTGGCTTCTGAGACGAAGTAGGCTCGCTCGTCGGTGAACGTGACGGCCAACTCGCGCGGACTGAGCTCAGGCCGGTCAAGCGCCATCTCGATGATCTGAGCGCGCACGTCATCCGGAATGCGGTTCCACGACGGACGCTATGGTCCGGCACGCTTGTCCTCGAGACCAACCTCGCCGAAGCGGCGATAGAGATCGTACCAGCGATAGAACGTCGGGCGTGCCACACCGATCTTTGCCAGCGTGTGCTTAACCGGCAGATGCGATTGCTCAACGATCCGGATGATCTCCAGCTTTTCGGATACGGGGTATCTCATTCGAGGTCGCCCCCATCCGCGATCATGCTTTTTTTGAGAAGTCTGTTTTCCAGCAGGACATCGGCAAGCGCCTCCTTGAGGTCGCTCATCTCGCGGCGCAGGTCTCTGACTTCGCTTGAGGTGGCCTGGCGTTCGGTGTCACCCGAGAGCCGCTTCTTGCCAGCTTCTAGGAACTCCTTCGACCACTTGTAGTAGAGGCCCTGGGCAATGCCTTCCCGTCGGCACAGCTCGGCAATCGAATACTCTCCGCGCAGCCCTTCCAGGACGATGCGGATCTTCTCTTGCGAACTATAGCGCTTACGGGTCTGGCGGCGGATCTCACGGACATGTTGCTCGGCCGAAGATTGCGGCCCGGATTTTGATCTCATCTTCGCTCCATAATGGCTACGATGATCTCAAAATCCTCCCTTACCGATTCGCCTCAAAATGTCTCACTAACGCTGACGGGGGACAAGATGATGTGTTTTCCAGCGGCGATGCGACGGGGCTCATAACCGTTGCCGCAGCGCTGTCGCAGACGGCAGTGCGCAAGGCTCGTCCTCCAACAAACCGTATGCCGTAGGCACGTATCGGCTCCGCGAGATTCTTGACCCACTGCTCGCCAACATCGTCAAAGATATAGGGCGTCTGTTCGGCGACTACGTCTTGCTCCATGTGGCACGAGTAACCGACGACATCCGCCGCCAGGATGGCAACCAACTTGCGGTACGCATGCAGCGCCGATTTCACCATTTCGACCATGAGCTAAATATTCTCACACATCATTTCGGAAACGCGCTTTCAGGCCGGCTGGGCCGCTTCCCTGTGAATCCCCTTAAGATCAATCGCTGGCTCTTCGCTCGCCCGTGAACGCGCGGAAAATTGCTTATTCAAGGGGAATTCAGCAGGTCTGCAACAAATTCTGAATATGGCTGGCTACCCGGCCGCCGACTGTTTCTTAGGGAACACCTGACCCGGCGCTGAAAAGGATTTGCTCCCCGCCAAGGCCACTTCACTGCTGGCTGGTCTGCGGGAAAAGCCCGGCACGAAGTCCCTTCGATCCGCTATAGCTTGCGCAACCTGACCACACGCCAGCATCCTGCAGCCCGAGCCCGTCACGCCCGTGATCAGCAACGCAACCTGTACTATGCAAGCACAGGCATCCATATGTAAGCTAAGCGAGGCTCATATGAAGAAGTGTAGATCGGTCGCCTTCTGAGCATTGGCCGCCTTGATGCCGGCTCTCCAGCTCACCGCGGGCGATACCGCACAGCATCCTGTATCAGTGGTGGCACCAATGACGATTGAGGAACAAAAGAAGCTGTCCAGGCGTTCGATTGAAATGTGGGCGAGCACGAATACGGATCAGCCTGATGAGGTGTTCGCCGCCAACTACATCAATCATCAAGAACCTGATGCAAATGGTGGCACGAGGTCCGTAGACCTTCAGGGCTGGAAGGACATTGTTAGCACCAACCACCGCGCTTTCTCGAATTTTCAGGTAAAGATTCTAATGCAGGTTGCGGAAAACGACCTTGTCGCTACGCGCTGGAAGTTTTCAGCAAGGCACACCGGCGAATACCTCGGCCATGCCGCAACCGATCGGCAGGTTGCATGGACAGGCGTACAAATCGACAGGTTTGAGAACGATACGATTGTCGAGAGCTGGGTTGATTGGGATAAGTATCGCTTTTTCGAGGAACTTGGTTTTCTAAAATAGGGTAAATCAGCTTGCGACGCAGACGTGCGCTGTTTCTCATGAGCCAAGCACCGCACCAAGCCCGCGGTTACACTGCAATAAATATCTATGGACGAGGCCCACATAGTGTCGAAGACGAGACAAACATGGCTATGCGGCGCACTTGCCCTTGCCGCTATGGCTCCATCCGCACTCGCAGATGAGAAGGTGATAGAGCCTGATGCATTTAAGGGTGAGATCCTAAAGTCGATCGTTGGAGCCAGACATATCTGGCATATTGCTCGGGTTTCATCGCCGGGGAAATCAGCGCTCTACGCAAGATGGTGCACGTCGATTCTGAGACCTCCACATTTGTCCTGCACGAAGCCTTGGAAACTAATCCAGTTCCCCGCTGGAAGACATGAACTTTCAAGCGCTGGCATCCTTTCCGGCGGCACGCTCGTGGTGATTAGCGACGGAGGCATGATGTCTCGCTGCCTTTTTGACTCCGGAGCGTGCAGTCAGGCCGTTGATATTCGCAACTAGATAACGATCGTGCCGTACGGACTGCTCGCCAGACATCCGGGCGGCTCACTTGGCGGGGACAACAGGCAATTCCGTCACGCGCCAATGAGCAAACCACCGAGATAAAGACCCAATCCGAAGCCAAAATGACTGCCCAGATCATGTAGGCGCGTGACCATAGGGTCAGGTGTATTAGCGCCCATCACGCCGGCGCCGAGAATAGGCTCCATCATGAACCAGGTCACCACAACTGAGCCCAGCCCAAAAATCATTGCCGGAGCAAAACCGGGAGTCGTCCCGAAAACCTGATAGACCAGCAAGAGATAGATCGCCCCATAGGCGATGCCGACGCCATAGTGGATCAGCCAGCCGAGCCCTAGCTCGTTCTTCACGGGCGGCGACTTACCAATCTCCGTGTTGACAAACTTGCCCTCCGGCAACCCCGCACCCCATCGACCAATGATACCCCAGTTGGTCGCCGGCCAGCCGAATACCTGCTTCATGAGCAGCTGCATCGCATCCAGCATCAGTGTCGCGGCGATGCCCACTATCAGAAAATCAAACATCACGTGTGATCCGCAGCTTTTGGGAGGGGAACGTCGAAGCAAGAATTGACCATGCCAACCAGCGTATAAAATCCGCACAGCGTCACTATTTCAATAAACCCGTGCGCGCCAAATTCAGCAATAGCTTGGTCCTGGAGATTCTTCGGAATCGATTTGAAGCGGAAAGCCCAATCCATCACATCGCGAACGATCTGATAGGGCTGGTCCAGCTTGTTTGCATCATCCTCAATCGCATGGATAACGCTGTCTGGAACGCCGGCTTTGCGCGCGGCGTTGATGTGGTCACGCCAGACAAACTCCACTCCGGACTTACGCGCGATCTCCAGGACGATCAACTGATAGATGTGGCCCGGCAGGACCGACTCGTACTTATAGAAATACCCCAGCCGCTCAATGTGTTTCGCCAGCTCTGGATAATTGAGCAGCGGCACATAGGGTCCGAGATGGTGCACGCCCTTTGCGGAGCGCCGACGCAAGATGTCGTCATAGATCTCTTTGTCTGCCCCGGTGAGTCCCGGGGTTGGATCTGGCAGACTGGCCACGCCTCCTAAGCTCCCTTTTTCGTATTGGGCCGCACCCGGGCGCCCTTATCTCAGCGTCACACCGGAATCCGGCGCGGGCCTTGCGCGTCAAAAGGCATCAGCCCTGGCAACTGCCCAGTCTTTTCTGAAGTTATTGTCAGGACCTGACGCGTCGAGCAATTCGCCAGGCTCCAGATAATGATAGAGCTCGCCGTAGGTTTTTTCGGTTTCGTTCGCAATTCGCCGATAGATGTGAAATGGGGTTAGGTCGTCGGGCGAAGAAAGACCCATCGCGCCGACGAGGTCGAGAAAACTCCGAATGTTCTCACGGTGAAAAGTTGCAACGTTGTGTTTGCGCTCATCAACGACGACAGCGCGCATCCTTTTCCAGTCTTGCGTTGCAACGCCGGAGGGGCACGTGTTTGTATTGCAGCGCACCGCTTGAATGCAGCCGATGGCGAACAGCATTGTGCGGGCCGCGTTGCACATATCGGCACCGAGCGAGATCTTCTGCACCATATCGAATCCGGTGACGACCTTGCCTGATGAGATCAGCTTGACCTTGTCACGCTTGTTGATTCCGACGAGACAGTTATGTACGAAAATGAGCCCTTCGTTGGCGGTCATGCCCAACCTGTCGGAAAACTCCAGCGGTGCAGCTCCGGTCCCACCCTCGGATCCATCGACGGTTATGAAATCGGGTGTGATCCCCGACCCGACCATTGCCTTGCAGATCCCCATGAACTCCGATTTGCGACCAACGCACAGCTTAAAGCCGACCGGCTTGCCACCGCAAAGCTCGCGCAGTTGGACAACGAACTCTAGCAATCCCTGAGGATTGGAGAACGTTGAATGGGTCGGCGGAGAGATACAGTCTTCGCCGATCGGCACGCCACGGACCTCGGCAATCTCCTTGTCGACTTTGGCGCCGGGAAGGACCCCTCCATGTGACGGCTTGGCACCTTGCGACAGCTTGATTTCAATCACCTTGACGACGTCGAGTTTTGCCCGCTCCGCGAATTGAGCGGGATCAAAGTGACCATCCTTGGTACGACAGCCGAAATAGCCGGTCCCAATCTGCCAGAATATGTCGCCGCCACCCGCCAGATGATGTTTGCTGAGTCCGCCTTCCCCGGTGTTATGTGCGAAGTTGCCAAGCTTCGCGCCACTATTCAGCGCTTCAATGGCATTCGGACTGAGAGCTCCAAAGCTCATGGCTGAGATATTGAGCCGCGAAGCACTGTAGGGCTTTTTGCACTCCGGACCGCCCACGACAGTCCTCCCCTCCCCTTCAGGAACCTCCTTTGGGTTGAGAGAGTGCGCGGCGGTCTCGTAGCCCACCGTGTCGACGTCAAATTGCGTTCCAAAGGGCTGAAAATCCGGGTGGCCCTCCGAGCGGCGATAGACCAGTGTGCGTTGTTCGCGGTTAAACGGTCGGCCGCTATGCTCGGTCTCGATGAAGTACTGCCGGATTTCCGGACTGATAAACTCCAGCCCATACCTCAGATGCCCGATGACGGGATAGTTGCGCAGCACGTTGCTGCGCGAAACGAATAGGTCGTAAAAGCCGATCACGATATACGGTATGATAATCAGCGCCGTCCAAGCGAACGCCGACCAGTACTGCGGAAGGATGATCAGCGAGGCGATGCCCAAGGCAGACAAGATGAGGTAATATTGGCGCGTCAGCATGGGAATTCACTGCTCTTCTAAATCTCGGAACCAGAAAGCTCGTTACAGATAACATGATTATTGCGTTATTTCTTCCAGTGCGTGCGAGTCGCACGCTGCTCTTCAAGTTGCGAGTAAGCAAGCACAACATTGATTGGCGCGGCGGGATTTCCGCCGCCAAGCACACACCGCATTAACCGTTCGAAGATCACGGATTTGAACGTGCTCGGACTTAATGCCTTCGATCCAATATCTGCTTGGCTAGGGCGGAAAAAGAGAAAGTGGAACGATGGTGGTCAAGTTAACTGGTCTATCCAGCACACGGGCGGGCGTAGGATGCGAATTGCATAGCCACTCCGCATTGGCGTCCTTAAACGCTGAAGACTGTCGAATAACGTTCCCCAATCCCGTTCTGAACCAGGAAGTACGCGTGCTGCTTTCCCGCGGCAACCCAGTGAGAGGATCGCAGTATCATGCAAGGCACGGATTTCATTCTCCGATCACTAGCCGCCGATGGCGTGGATCACTTGTTCATGATGACCGGTGGCTTGATCGATCCATTCCTTCCCGCAATTGCACGGGTCCCCGAGCTGACACCGGTTGTCGCCGCGCATGAAGGTGGCGCCGCAGCAATGGCGGACGGCTATGCGCGCGCAAGTGGCCGCATAGGTGCGTGCCTTTGCATTGGCGGTCCGGGCCTGACCAATACCGTCACGAGCATTTCCGCTGCATATACGGACGAGTCGCCCGTCCTCCTGATCACCGGCGAAATCGAAAACTATATGCAAGGTCTCGGCCTATTTCAGGACGCGACTGCCAGCACTTACAACGATACCGAGATCGTCCGGCCCGTCACCGTTGAGTCCTACAGCATTCCCGACGTTCGCTTGCTACATCACAAGTACAGCCGGGCGGTCAAGAGCATGATAGATGGGGCACGACGCCCCGCTCACTTGTCGATTCCTCGCGACGTTCAAAAAGGGGAGATCGACGTCATACCGGAACCAGTCGCGCCGCAACTCCTTAGCTCAATGTCCCTAGACGAGGAAATGGCGAAGACATTCTGGTCAAGGGTCGACGGTGCGCCTCGCATCGCCATTCTTGTTGGCGGCGGCGTTATTGCAGACGACGCGACGGCCGATCTCATCGCGGTTGCCGAAAGGTTCAGTATTCCAGTTGCAACGACGGAGCATGCCAAGGGAGTGATGCCCGAAGACCATCCCCTTGCGCTCGGAGTCTTTGGATACGCCGGGACGCCTCATGCTACCGACGCCATTCTGCAGGAGGATCTCGATCTCCTCGTCATACTCGGCAGCACCTTGAATGTTCGCGATTCCATGTATTGGTCTGAAAAGCTTGCGCCCAAGCGCGGAGTGTTCTCCGTGAATATCTCTGCGGTTCATATCGGTTGCCACACGCTCCCTGGACAGGAGCACTTTGTTCGCGGCCACGGAGGTGCCTTCTTGCGGTGGCTCCGGCAGGCATCCGACAGTGACGCTACGCCGCTTCTGATCTCGAAGATGGAGCGTTCAAGCTGGGTCGACGGCATTCGCAAGGGTCCACGTTTCTACGACGCCGACAACATGACCAGCGACCAGCAGCGGATACATCCCGCTCGCATGGTTGCGGAGTGCCGAAAGGCGATGCCTCGCGAAACAATTGCCATTGTCGACAGTGGCGCTCACCGGGCCTTCGCGTCCCACTATTGGGATAGCTACGGCCCCCGCGAATTCATCACAGCATCGAATCTTGGCCCTATGGGCTGGGGCATCGGCGCGGGCATTGGTGCCAAGGCGGCACGACCAGATCGGCCGGTCGTCGTGTTCTCTGGCGATGGTTGTTTCCGGATGCACGGTATGGAGGTGCAGACCTCCGCCAGGTTCGGACTGCCGGTGATTTACTGCTTGAGCAACAACTGCGCACTGGGAAATGTCTGGTTGCGTGCCGATAAGGTCGGACCGTTTCCCGCGAAACTGAACGAAGCACCGGACCAGGATTTCGCCGCGTTTGCGCGAGCCCTGGGCGCGGAGGGAATAACGGTCAGGGATCCCAATGAGCTCGCGCCCGCCTTCGCGAAAGCTCTAGAACTCCACAAGACAGTTGTGATTGACGTGAAGACGGATCGCACCGCCAAGACCCCGGTTAGCCCGTATCACGAGGGTGCCGAGGCTTGGTCTTACCGCGAATAGTTCCAAAGTCCTTCAGCAAATCCGGCTCGCAAAGAATGACCAACCCAACGTGCGTCGGGACCGTGGCGACAAAGCCTAAACCACGCCATAGGCAAGCATCGCATCCGCCACCTTAACGAATCCCGCGATGTTACTGCCGCGCACATAGTCGATGCGTTCGGAACCCGCAATGCCGCCGCGTTCCACACAACGGTCGTGGATGCCTTGCATTAACTCCCGAAGCTTCTGCTGTAGTTGATCCTCATCCCATGACAATCGCGCTGCGTTCTGGCTCATCTCCAGCCCAGAAAGCGCAACGCCTCCCGCGTTCGCAGCCTTGCCAGGACCATAGAGCAATCCAGCATCCTTGAACGACCTGATCCCCTTGAGAGCCGTTGGCATGTTGGCGCCTTCCGAAACACACTCACAACCGTTGCCGATCAGTGTCCGGGCGTCGTCTCCGCTGAGTTCATTTTGAGTGGCGCAGGGAAACGCAATCTGACACGGCACCGACCAAGGACGTTTGTCCGCATGGAATTCAGACCCCCTGAAAACCTTCGTGTATTCTGAAATTCGTCCCCTCCGGTGGGTCTTGTGCTCCTTCACCCACTGCAGTTTCTCCTGGTCAATTCCGTACCGGTCAAAAATAAAACCCTCTGAATCCGAAAGCGTCACCGCTCTCCCTCCAAGTTGAATTATTTTTTCAACGGCGTGGGTTGCGACATTGCCGGAGCCGGAGACAACGCACATCTTGCCGTCCATAGACTGACCAAGGCGCTCAAGCATGTTCTGGGCGAAATAAACGCAACCATAGCCCGTCGCCTCCGTCCGGACGCGGCTGCCACCAAATTCCAGCCCTTTTCCTGTAAGGACGCCTGAAAATTTGTTGGTGATGCGCTTGTATTGTCCGAACATGTAACCAATCTCACGCGCCCCGACGCCGATGTCCCCTGCCGGGATATCCGTGCCCTCCCCAACGTGACGATAGAGTTCTGTCATGAAGGACTGACAGAACCGCATGATCTCATGCTCGGATTTGCCTTTGGGGTTGAAGTTTGCCCCACCCTTGCCTCCCCCCAGGGGAAGACCGGTGAGGCTGTTCTTGAACGTCTGCTCAAACGCAAGGAATTTGAGCACGCTCCGGTTGACGGTCGGATGAAAGCGAATTCCGCCCTTATAGGGTCCGATGGCGTTGTTGTTTTGAACCCTCCAGCCGCGTTGGACACGAATGTTGTTGTTATCATCCTCCCAACAAACGCGAAAACTCACGACCCGGTCGGGTTCGACCAGACGCCGCAGGATCTGATACTCATGATAGACTTCCTTGTCGGCGATGAAATCAAAGATGTCCTCGGCGACCTCGCCGACAGCCTGCACGAACTCCGGCTGTCCGGGATTGCGTTTCTTGACACCTTCCATGAACTCCGCATATCCGACGTGATCTGTAACAGCCATATGTCGCCCTTTCGAAAACTTCCTTGAAGTAAATTTCGAAATTCAGATCCTCCCGACGCGCCCGGCTTGGACGCCGCCGGCACACACTGAGACCCTTGCGGCGCCAGCAGCGTCACTCAGTGTGAAACCAGGACGGGCACATTCATGGAAGCCAGGACCTTCGTCGTCATGCTGCCAAACAGCATCGCGCCGAGCTTGCCGCGGCCAAAAGCACCCATCACGAGAACGTCCGGATCAGCTTCGCCACAATAATCCAGCAGCGCCTCAGCGGGACTGCGTTTGCCAGGATCCAGTCTGACTTCCGTCGCGGCGACGCCATGCCGTCCAAGATGCGTGATAATCTCCGCCGCCGGCAGTGGAGCATATGGATCTTCGTGGCTCTTCTTGCCTTCAACGACCAAGATATCGAGCTTACGCTTCGTTTCCAGGATCTGCATCGAATCCGATAGCGCCCGCGTCGCCGACCGGCTGCCATCCCAGGCGACTGCCGCCGTTTCCTTGAATTCTCGGGGCTTGTAGCCTTCAGGCACGATGATCAGCGGTTTTCCGATGCTGTGGATCAGCTCCTCAGGCTGCAACGCGCCTTGCTCTCGTCTGATCGCGCGAGAAAATTGTCCGGTCAGAAGGATATCAAAGAACCGCCCCTTTCGAGCCAGCGCTATGCCCGGGTTGCCGGTTTCGACAGACCAGTGGATCGGCCCCTTGAACTCCAGCGCGGACATCTGACCGTGGAATTCCTTCTCAATCTCCTCAACTTTGGCCCTGGCGGTTTCCTGGATATTCTCCAGGACATCCTGCGCAATCCACCGCTTGAAATCGTCCGAGATCTTAGCCGGCGAGTAAACATGGATACCGGTAATCTCGGCCTCATACTTCTTTGCCATCTGCACCGCAAACTCGAGTGCCGAATGAGCAGCCGGGCTGCCGTCATAAGCTAACGCCAGATCCTTAATCGCCATAGCTATCTCCACATGCTAACGGTTCATGCACTGTGGGACGCCACACTACGGCATCGCGTCCCGTTGTTCAGGTAACTTCCGACGGCTGGGGCTGCGCGCAGATACTGCCCCGGGTTTGCTTGCTACATTCAAAGAAGACCCTGGCGCGGCATGTCGTTAGCGAGGATGTCGCGATGTCGAGCGCTTCCGGCCAATCGATTTCAACGAACTTGCCTTCACCGCGTTCGCCGACACGTTTCAAAGGACGCTGCAGGCGGGCTGGCGAATAGTGCTGTACAATGCCGGCCGAACCCTTGGCGTAAAGCACGCCGCGATTGATCGGGCGATCGCGGTTGCCGTCAATGTAACGCACCCGGCAGTCACGCAAATGAACGTTGATCCCACAGCGGCATGCGCACATGTAGCAGGTCGCCTTGCGAACTTCGTCCCCAACCTTCGGCGACAGATCAAGCGTACTTGGCGCGTTCATGGGTTGGACCACCTCTCTCTTCGGTGTGTTGGCTTCAGCGGTTCTGATTGCTCAGCACATTGGCCAGCGCCACGGACGCCAAGCGCGTTTCCGGTGGATCGGCCCGGCTGGTCAGAATGATTGGAACTCGTCCGCCAACGACAACACCTGCGGCACACGCCGAACGGAAATAAACTAGCGACTTGAACAGCACGTTGCCCGAGACAATGTCCGGCACGACAATCGCATCAGCGGCTCCGGCGACTTCGTCATCATGAAGCCGCTTTGCCAACGCGGCCTCTCGGGACAGAATAAGATCAAGCGACAGCGGGCCGCTGAAAACGGCCCCCGGAATGTTCTTGGTCGCCCATTGAGCAAGTTCGCGGGACTCCTGTGCCGAAGGCACTGTCGGAATTGGTTCTTCCGTCGCCGACAGCAGCGCCACCTTGGGTCGCTCGATACCTACTGCGCGCGCGACATCTACAACGGCTCGGATGGCGGCCTTCCTTGTCTCCATGTCTGGCGCAACATTGACAGCGGCGTCCGTGACAAGCAGCGGCCTGTCACTGTGCGGCGGCGTAATGTGAAAGATATGGATGAGCCGGCCACCGTCGCGAATGCCGGTTTTGCGGTTCACTGCCGCGCGCATCATGATGTCGGTATGGATTTGCCCCTTCATCAAGGCATCCGCACGCCCCTCGCGAACCATTGCGACAGAAGCCTCCGCGGCCGCTTCTTCGTCCTCCACATCAACAATATTGAACTCTGAGATGTCCCAACCGATGTTTTGCGCTTCGCTAAGAATCGCTTCTTTCGGGCCAACGAAAATCGGCTCCATGACTTCAGCATTTACGGCCGCCCGGCACGACAGCATCGGAAGCGCGGCATTCGCACAGACAATTGCAGTACACGAAGGTCCAAGCCGTCGCGCACGCTCAATCAGACCCGTCGGACAACAAGGGGCATCGTTAAGAAAATGATGCCGGCTTAGTCGTGTTTGATCGGGCATCGTTGCTGGCTCGCTCATCGAGTAGTTTCCATTCCAAACAGCGTCGGATCCCGCAAGGGCCATGGGCAAGCAGGCCCGTTCCCAAACTTGCGATGGGCGGGCCGAATCACCCGCGGGCCGTGCCTTGGCATAACCCGCGAGCCTTTCGCGACGTCGCGCTCATTCCACCTGCTGTGGACGCATGTCCTTGGCATCAACGCCAGCGACGACGACCGGTTTTGTCATAGCGTCGCGCCGGAAGGGTTCGCCGAGTTCCTGGTTCAGCACAACTTCAATGAGCGTGGTGACGTTGTCGTTCATCTGCTCCTTGATCGCTGTCTGCAGCATCTCCGTCAGCTCTTCGGGTGTATTGGCCTGCACACCCTTGAGCCCGCAGCCCTCGGCAACTTTGGCGTAGTTGACGCCGACGTTGAGTTCGGTGCCGACAAAGTTGTCTTCGAACCACAGCGTCGTGTTGCGCTTTTCCGCGCCCCACTGGTAATTGCGGAAAACCAGCATCGTGATTGGCGGCCAGTCGTTGCGCCCGCATGCCGTCAGCTCATTCATCGAGATGCCGAAAGCACCGTCACCGGCAAATCCGATACAAGGCGTATCTGGACATCCGATTTTGGCGCCAAGGATTGCCGGCAGCCCGTAGCCGCACGGTCCGAACATGCCCGGAGCCAGATACTTGCGGCCCTTTTCGAAGGTCGGATAGGCGTTGCCGATGGCACAGTTGTTACCGATGTCGGTCGATATGATGGCATCGCCGGGCATCGCGGCCATGATCGCTTTCCATGCCTGACGCGGGCTCATCTTGTTGGGATCGCGTTCGCGGGCCCGCGCATTCCAGGTGATGCCGGCGTCGTCCGACTCGCTTTCCATTGACGACAGTTCCTGCAACCAGCGCGACTTGGTCGAAGCAATCAGCTCCTTGCGCTCCTGCCGGCCGTTGTCGCCGGCGGTCGGAGAGAGCTTGGCGACAAGTTGCTCTGCGACAGCTTTCGCATCGCCCTGAATGCCGACCTCAACACGTTTGACCAATCCGATGCGGTCGCCGTTGATGTCGACCTGGATCACTTTGGCGTTCTTGGGCCAATAGTCATACTGGTAGCCAGGCATCGTGGAATAGGGATTAAGCCGGTTGCCAAGTGCCAGCACGACATCGGCTTTCGAAATCAGCTCCATCGCACCCTTGGAGCCGTTGTAGCCGAGCGGCCCGACCGACAAAGGATGCGATCCCGGAAAGGCGTCATTGTGCTGATAATTGCAGCACACGGGAGCATCCAGCCTTTCTGCCAGCACGCGCGAAGCATCGATACCGCCAGCCAGAATAACGCCGACGCCGTTCAAAATGACCGGGAACTTCGCTCCCGATAAAAGGTCCGCAGCACGCTGAATGGCATCGGCATCGCCACTGGGATGCTTCAAGTTGATGATCTGCGGCATCTCGATATCGATCACCTTGGTCCAGAAATCGCGTGGAATGTTAATCTGCGCCGGAGCGCTTCCCCGCCAAGCTTTCTCGATGACGCGGTTCAGCACCTCCGCGATGCGCGTCGGGTCGCGAACTTCTTCCTGATAACAGACGCAGTCTTCAAACATCGCCATCTGTTTTACTTCCTGGAACCCGCCTTGACCAATCGTCTTGTTGGCCGCCTGCGGCGTCACCAGCAGAAGCGGTGTGTGGTTCCAATAGGCGGTGATGATCGGCGTCACGATGTTGGTGATGCCAGGTCCGTTCTGGGCAATCGCCATCGACATCTTGCCGGTGGCCCGCGTATATCCGTCCGCACTCATGCCGGCGTTGACCTCGTGGGCGCAGTCCCAAAACTTGATGCCGGCCGCCGGAAACAGGTCCGAGATCGGCATCATCGCCGAGCCGATAATCCCGAAGGAATGCTCGATACCATGCATTTGCAGGACCTTGATGAAGGCCTCTTCGGTGGTCATTTTCACAGTTTCATGCCTCTCGTATTCGTCTCGTTTTCTTGCCTTGTTCCCGCAAATGAGGTGCCCTAAGCCGCGCTTGATGCAAGCCGCTCCTTCAACAGGCCGGGAATTCCGCTCGGCGTATCCGCGACAGCGACGCCGGCCTTTTCGAGAGCTGCGCGTTTGGTTGGATAGTCGCCCTTGCCGCCGGCCACGATGGCTCCGGCGTGCCCCATCTTTTTGCCAGGAGGGGATTGCCGCCCGGCAATGAAGGCGACGACGGGTTTCTTCATGGTCTTTGCGTAGGCCGCAGCGTCTTCTTCGGCGCTACCCCCGATTTCCCCACACAACACGATCGCGTCAGTATCAGCATCCGCATCGAGAATGCGGACGGCATCCGCTGAAGTTGTTCCGATCATCGGGTCACCGCCAACGCCGTAGAACGCGGATTGGCCCATCCCCTGTTGCGTTAGATTGAGGCACACCAAAGTGCCAAGGCTACCCGAGCGTGAGACAACTCCAATCCGGCCAGGCTGGAAGACCCGATGATTGAAGCCAGGCATGATTCCGACGAAGCACTCACCCGGCGTCACCAGGCCTGCCGTGTTTGGACCGACAATCTGCGTCCCGTTGGCCGCCGCCGCGACATGCATCTCCATGACGTCATGGGCGGGAATATGCTCGGTCAGACACACCAGCATCTTGGCGCCTGCCTCACACGCGTCGATGGCGGCCGCCTTGGCCATCATCGGCGGGATGAACATGATTGATATATCGAACGGCGCCGACTTCGCGGCTTCACGCGCGCTTGCGAACACCGGAACACCAAGATGCTCCGTTCCGGCCCGTTTAGGATTGACCCCGCCGACAATGTGGGAGCCATATTCCTGCATGGCGTTTGTCCAAAACGTTCCCTGTTTGCCAGTGATGCCCTGGACCAGGATCTTATGGTGCTTTCTGGGGATCATGCGCTCGCCCTTTCGTTCGCAGCAGTGACAGCGGCTTTAACCGCATCGTCCATCAGGTCGAAGGGTTCAATTCCCAACCGTTCCTTGACGAGTGCAATCGCTTCATCTTCTCCCGTTCCGTGAATCGTGAAGAAGATCGGAATATCAGGGTCGAGTTCCTGCCAGGCGCTTACCACACCCTCAGCCATGACATCGGTTCGAGCGAACGCACCGCAGAAGTTTACCAGCAGGCTCTTGATGTTCGGATTTTCCAGCAAGATCGACAAAGCCGTCTTCGCCTTGGTGTAGGCCTCACCTCCGACTTCAAGGAAATTGGCTGGCTGTCCACCGTAGTGAGCGATCACATCCATGGTGGTCATGGTGAGTCCCGCGCCATTCGCGATGACGCCGACCGAGCCGCCAAGCTCTATGTATTTCAATCCTTCAGCGGCGGCCTTTGCTTCCAGCTCGGTTCTCTTTTCCGGAGCTGCTAGAGAAACGATGGCTTCCTGTCGCGGCCCCGCCCCGTCATCCACGGTCAGTTTGCAGTCAAGTGCAACCACCTGGTGATCCGCCGTGATCACAAGTGGATTAATCTCAAGCAGTTCCGCATCGAGCGCGCGGTAGGCCTTATAGAGATTGACCAGGGTCGATACAAGCTGGTCCTCGACGCCATCCAGCCCAAGACCCGCGACCGACTCCCGCGCGATTTTTTCTGTCAACCCGTCGATGATCGAAAATGGAATTCGGCGCATCGCGTTCGGGTCTTTCTCGGCCGCCTCTTCGACGTCCATTCCACCCATCTGCGAAAACAGCAGCATCGGTCCCTTGGTCGCACTGTCATTCACGATTGCCGCATAAAGCTCCCGATCGATGTTTGTTTGAGCTTCGATCAGCACTTTCTCAACGGGCCACCCGCCGATTTCCATGCCAATAATCTTCTCGGCATGCGCGATGGCTTCATCCGTCGAGGCCGCGAGCTTGATCCCGCCCGCCTTTCCGCGTTTGCCAGTTGGCACCTGTGCTTTGACCACGCACGGACCGATGATCTCCGCAGCCCGGCCCGCCTCGATGGGGTCATGAGCAAGCTTGCTCTCTGGCACCTTAACGCCGCATTTGGCCAACAAAGGCTTGGCGGCATGTTCTTCGAAGTTCATCGCGCGATGTCCTTTTCTGGCCTGAAACTATTTTCCGTACCTCGACCAAAACGGACCAAACAGCTCTTCTTCAGAAGGCTTGTCTTCCGCAATGGTGGTCACGAGATGCGTGATATTGATGAAATGCCGATAGTTGAGGTTCTCGGTGATCGTATTTCCAGCCCAGGTTCCGCCACCCATTGAAAGCGTGAAAGGAAGGCAGTTCTCGAAGCTCCCGCCGTTGCCGAATGTGTGTGGCTGGTTCACCAATATCCGGACAACATCGGTCTCCGTTGCCAGCTCTTTGGCGTGCTCCATATCCTTTGTATGAATTCCGGCCGAGTGACCCTTGCCCGTGACGTCCAGAACATCGCGAACAATCCTTTTGGCATCGGCGAAATCCTTGGCGCGGTAGACTGTCAACACCAGCGACAGCTTTTCATCCGCGAAACTATGTTTTCCGCCGATTGCGTCTTCTTCCACCATGAAGAAGCTCGAGCTCTTTGCGTCTTCCGGCAGCCCCATGACTTCCGCCGTGACGGCGGCGTCCTTGGCGATCACTCGACGATTGAGTTTTCCATCGATCCACAGCGTGTTGCGAACACGTTCTCGCTCTTGGGGACTGCAGCGCCACCCACCGGCGAGTTCCAGAGCCGCCAACGCGTCTTCGTAGATTTCATCCAGGATAACGACCGAGTTTTCCGAGGAACACGACGTCGAGTTATCGAAAATCTTGGAAGCGCAGATCTTCTCAGCCGCCGCGTCCAGATCCGCTGAGGCATCGATAATGACCGGCACGTTTCCGGCTCCCACCCCGATAGCAACGGTCCCCGACTGCATCGCGCGCTTGACGTTGTTTTGAGACCCTGTGACGACCGCAAGGTCCACCTGCTCCATAAGGGCCTGGGTCAACTCCTTTGACACCGGCGACGGCAGCACCTGAACGAGATCCTCAGGATGACCGCTCTTCTTCAATTCGGCGCGCATCAAATCAACTGTCTTCGACGTCGTCGCATAGCCTGCCGGCGAAGGCGCGATAACAACGGCATTGCCGCCCTTCAAGGCCATCATGGCTTTGTTGACGGGGGTCGCCGCCGGGTTCGTTGAGGGACAAACAGCGCCGACAACTCCGACCGGCTTGCCATACTTCACGAGGCCGCGTTCGGGCTCTTCGCTGATAACGCCGACTGTCTTGGCCCTGAGCAGATCGCGCAGCGTGCCGAAAGTCTTGCGAGTGTTCTTAATGATTTTCGATTGCACGTCGCCAAGACCCGTGTCCTCGACGGCAAGTCGCGCCAGCATCTCGGCGTTTTCCGGCTTGTAAATCGCCCAAGCCAACGCACGAACGGCATCATCCACGCGTTCCTGGTCGGTGTTTACATAGGTGGCCATCGCTGCGCGCGCTCGAGCCACAATGCGTGCGACTAGCACCTGTGGATCAGTGTCCGCGTTTGCCGGAACACTCACGCCATTCGTCGTGCCAGCCACTTCAGTCTTTGCACCTAACGATGTCATCTCCCACTCCAAGAAATTCGGCTCTGGAATCAACGAAACCAGTGCCAGTTCGTTTCGTGAGTGTGGCCGCACTGCTCCTATACGCGCCCGACGAGCGCGTTACGGCCACACCCAGTTTGCCTAAACAGTAGTTCTTAGAGACCAGCCAGAAGCTTCTTCAGAAACTCTTGGCGCTTGGCCCACATTGCCTTCACTTCATCCCGCGTCATCACACGCAACGGCGAACCGCCGGCCTTCATCTGCTTGGCGACGCGCTTGTTCTTGAACATCTCAGGCACCTTCGCCGCGAGCGTGTCGATCACCTCCTGAGGTGTGCCCTTGCGAACCATTACTCCCCGGAAGTTCACCGAAGAATCGTCAACGTCGAAGCCCAGTTCTTTAAACGTCGGCACATCAGGCAAGAACTCTTCATTGCGCTGCACGTCGGCAATGCCGAGAATCTTGAGGCTATCCCGGCTGCGATATGCATCAGACAGATTGTTGACGCCAGCCATCACCTGCCCGCCGAGTACGGACTTCAGCGCTGGTGCGCCCCCCTTGTGCGGGACGTACTTGAGCTTCCCGCCAAGTGCGTTCTCAATCTGCAGGAAGGCGATGTGGTGTCCGACAAAAAGACCGGCGCCGGAAACCGTGATTTTTCCAGGGTTGGCCTTGGCGTAATCCTGCACGTCCTTCAACGTATTGAAAGGGCTGTCCCGATTGACGACGAACACGGCGGGATCCGCTCCCCAGTTGGCGATTGGCTCAAGATTATCGACGTTGTACTTCGTCTTGAACTTGATCGACTGCGCAATGAAATGCGGAACGTTATAGGCCGCCAGCTCATATCCATCCTTCTTTGCCCCGGATGCGAACTTGTTCCAGCCGACCTTACCGCCCGCGCCCGGCTTGTTGATGATGACAATAGGCTGCCCAAGGTACTCGTCGTTTGCTGCCACCATAGTGACGATGCGGGCTTGGAAGTCCGTTGCACCGCCGGGGCTGTAAGCAACCATCAAGCTTACGGGCCTTTCGGGATACTCTCCCGCCGATGCCGGCAAGGCCATCGCCGCGGCCATCACCGCCAGCATGCCGAATCTCGTCACGTATTTTCTCATAGGGTTTCCTCCGTACATTTTTACTCTCCAACCAGACATTATTGCCTGGCCGATGCGCTACAGGAATAGACCGCGCGGCGTTTGCACTTGCAACGCAAGTGCGAAGACGAGGTAGATCACCAGCATGAACCCGGCGGTAATGGCGATCCTCGTAATCCAGGTGCGAACCGAAAGATGCGGATTCGGGTCATACAGGGAGTAAAGTGAGATGAACCCGATTGCCGACCCCGTGTAGAACCCAAGCTGAGGTGCCAGTACCAGAACGTACACCAGCATCATCGCAATCCCTGGGGCGATACGGAGCAGAAGGTCGACGGGAATACCCACGCCTGTGCGGTTCGCCCCACGAACTGCCCGAAAGAGTGCAGCAACCGACAGCCCAATCATCGCAACCGAAATGAGCTGCGGGAACAGATACGGTTGCGGGTCCTCGACGGTGAAACTCTCGTAAGCGATCCACAAACCGAGAGCGAGGGTCGCTAGAACCGGCAAGGATTGCTGAAAACGCCCGGCAACTTGGTCTTGCTGGCTCATGATGCAACTCCTGTACGTGGCTCAAGTCTGCGGATGCGGATTTCGGAAATGACCGAATAAACGATCGACGCCACGACGAGACCAATGAGAAACAGATTGAGCGTCCCGGTGAAGAAGTACGAGAACATGCCGTCACCCGCTTCTGCGATAATTTGGCCCTGCACGTAGTTCGATTCCGCAATCGGCCCGAGGATAACGCCGAGCACCAGGGGTGCAGGACTGAAGCCGTACTTGGACAGGAAGTACATTCCCAACCCAAGGGCCAGCATCACCACGACGTCTGAGTAGGAACTCTGAACCGAGTAGGCTCCAAAAACGCTCAACACGAGAATGCCGCTGGCCAAGATGGGCGGAGGGATGCGAACGACGTGAGCAGCCAGTCCCGCGATATAGAGCCCGAACACCAACATCAACACCTGCCCAATCAGCAGCGAGTTAATGAAGGCCCACGCGACGTCAGCATGTTTTTCAAACAGGTTCGGCCCAGGGAAGATGCCATGAATTAGAAGCCCGCCGAGCAAAACAGCTGCGGTCGGGCTTCCGGGCACCGAAAGGGTCAGCAACGGTACCAATGACGGTCCAACCATCGCGTTGTTGGCCGATTCAGCAGCAACCACCCCCTCGCTTTCGCCCGTGCCGAACTTGTCGCCGTTTGGCGAAAACCGTCGCGCCTGGTCGTAGGAAACTAGTCCGGCGATCTGGCCACCCGCGCCCGGTATAAGCCCGACGATCACACCAACGACGCTCCCGATGATGGCAGCGCGCATCTTGGAAATGGTTTCACGGAACGCAGCCACGATACTATGAGGCTGCACTTTGATGATTTCGTACTGGCGGTTAATCCGCCCGCCTTCGAGCATCTCGATGATCTGAGGTATCGCGAACAAGCCGATGAGAGCGGCAATGATATGCACTCCGCCTTCAAGGTGTTCTGAGAAGATGAAACGCTCCACCCCTTGAATAGAATCGTACCCGATCATTGCGATCCACAGCCCGACGGCGCCTGCCAACAGCCCCTTGATGACCGACTTCGAGTCGAGCGAACCGATGATGGTCACCCCGAGGATCGCGATCCAAAACATATGTGAGGGACCAAAACCGAGCGCCCACTTGGCCAGCACCGGGGTCAGGAAGATAAGCACCAGAATTCCCAGCACCCCACCAATGAAGGATGAAACGAAGCAAATCTGAAGCGCGCGGGCGCCCTCGCCTTTCTTGGCCATGGCGTTGCCATCGAGCGCCGTAGCGATGTTTGCTGGCGCACCGGGTATCTTCAGAAGGATCGCGCTAATTGCTCCACCAGCCACCGTCGCCGTGTAGGCGGCACCCAACAGCATCAAGCCATGGGTCGGGGTCATATGGAATGTGAAGGGGATCAGCAGGGCCACCGCCATGGTTGGCGACAGACCTGGAGTAGCGCCCAACAACAGACCGCCAATTGTGCCACCACAAAGAATGGCCATTGACGTCAGCGTGAATACGGGCCCGAAATGCTGCAAGAATTCCACGGTGCCAACACCCCATTACTGTTCCTATGCGAACAGTCGATGCATGTGAATTTGAACCACTTGTCACTTGATGAACTTTAATGCAGCATTATGAAAACGGCTTCGCAAGCATTTTCATTTCGGCAGCACAAATCCGAGCGACGTTTGCCTCTTAGAAGCTACCGGAACATATGCCTAGCAAGCTCTAGACCGAGGCACGTTCCCTTGCTGAGCCAAGAAACATTTATGAAAACGATGTTGCAACCACTTTCATCTTTATACGACCCGTGATGTAGTGAGGCATGGCACGAAAAGCGCTCAGAGATGGTCTGCCAGGCATTGTCGATGTCGCCTCAGCCGCAGGCGTCTCTCCGGCGACTGTATCGCGCTACTTCAATGCCCCCGAGAAAGTGAAAGAAGCCACGCGCAACCGGATCGCGTCGGCGGTCGACATGCTGGGCTACGTACCGCACGCCGCCAGCGGACTGGGCCCACAGGCCAGCGGCACCGTCGGCCTCATCGTTCCAACCATCGACAATGCGATCTTTGCCGAGATGATCCAGGAGTTCTCGATCACGCTCTTCCGGCACGCACGAACGATGCTCATCGCCGCTCACGGATATGACCTTGCCCGCGAGTCGATCCTCACTGAATCCCTCCTACAGCATCGCATCGATGCAATTGCCCTGACCGGCCTGGAGCATACGGAACAGACAAACCAGCAGCTAGCGAAGGCCAATATCCCAACGGTAATGCTCTGGAATTACCGCAACCGCCAGGAACACCCCTGCATCGGGATCGACAATCGCGAAGCTGGCAGGACCGCCGTCCGCCACCTTTTGGAGCTCGGACACCGGGAAATCTTGTTCCTGCTCGCCGAAGCCCGCGCGAATGACCGCGCAGCCGATCGCCGTGCCGGCGCCTTGGCGGCCATGAAAGCGGTAGGCATTTCCGTTCCACCCGACCAGCGCATTGTTTGCCCCTATGAGATTCAGGCCTGCAAGGACATCGTCATAGCGGCTCTGGCTCGGACGCCGCGCCCAACGGCGGTTTTCGCGACCAATGATGTGATTGCACATGGCGCGCTGTTTGCGGCGCTTTCGCTTGGAATCTCCGTTCCCGACGATCTCTCCATCATCGGCGTTGGTGATTTCCGAGGGTCCTCGTCGGTGGAACCGGGTCTAACAACATTGCGTGTGCCAGCCCGCCGCATCGGCCGGCAAGCAGCCGAAGTCCTGGTCGAAATGATAACCTGGCCTAGCGCCACACTTGAGCGCCATCACAAATATGACGCCGAGCTTGTCGTGCGCGGCTCAACCGCCCCACCCAAGGCGCAGCGTTGAGCCCGGCCCTAAAGTGAACAAGCGACCATCACCGAAAGTATTTCTTCGACATTAGTAGGACCCGCATGTCTCGAACAAGCAAGGACTGCGAGTTTCCGGGCAAGTTCTGCGCGCAGGCGCCACTAGGAGACATCTCGCGATTGCACCGGCTGGCACGCCTTACGCGACGGTCTGTATTTGTCAAAAGCGTACGAACATAACCTGATTGGCGGCATCAAAATTGGCCAGGCGGAAGACCCGCCTCTTGGCGTCGCACTCCCTTGCGGGCCCACGGCCAACTCGCTACGTTTCGCCGAGTGAGCACGTGCACGGGAGACCGAGATGGGTGCGAATATCCCGGCGAAAGAGTTAGCCGACTCCGTCGTCGTGCGCTTTGCAGGTGACTCGGGCGACGGCGTCCAGATCACCGGCAGCCAGTTCACTACAACAGCGGCGCTGGCGGGCAACGATTTCGCGACACTGCCGGACTACCCCGCCGAGATTCGCGCCCCGACGGGCACCACCCCTGGCGTCAGCGGCTTCCAAATCCATCTCTCTTCAAGCAACATCTTCACACCCGGTGATGATCCCGACGTTCTGGTGGCGTTGAATGCCGCCGCACTGAAGGTCAATCTGCCGACAATGAAGAAGGGCTGCACGCTCATTGTTAATACGGACGGCTTCGATCGCAGCAACCTCGTCAAGTCCGGCTATGCTTCCACCCCCCTGGAGGACGGCCACCTCGAAGATTACCGAACGTACAAAATACCCATTACAACGCTCACGCTGAAAGGGCTCAAGGACTCTGCCCTGAACAAGCGCGCACGGTCGCGTTGCAAGAACTTCTTCGCGCTCGGAGTGGTCTACTGGCTTTACTCGCACCCCATCGACAGTACGGAAAACTGGATCAGGACCAAGTTCTCCTCGCAGCCCGAAATCCTGGAGGCCAACCTCACCGCCCTTCGCGGTGGTTACGCATATGCGGACGCCGGTGAGCTGTTCCAAACACGTTACGAAATCCCCGCCGCGCCACAAGCACCCGGCCTCTATCGCAACATCGATGGCAACAAGGCTCTTTCACTCGGCCTCTATGCCGCCGCCGAACGCGCTGGCATTCCTCTATTCCTCGGCTCCTATCCGATCACGCCGGCCTCCGACATTCTTGCCGAACTGGCAAAACTCAAGCCGTACGGCGTGATGACCTTTCAGGCCGAAGACGAGATCGCCGCCGTGTGCTCGGCCATTGGCGCCTCTTTTGGCGGCTGCATTGGCGTAACAACGACCAGCGGCCCTGGCATTGCCCTCAAGAGCGAGGCAATTGGGCTCGCCGTCATGACCGAGCTGCCGCTGGTTATCGTCAACGTGCAGCGCGGCGGCCCTTCGACAGGCCTGCCAACCAAGACCGAACAGTCCGACCTCCTGCAAGCATTCTACGGCCGCAACGGCGAATGTCCGGCGGTGATTGTGGCCGCCCGCAGTTCTTCTGATTGTTTCACCACGGCAATCGAAGCCGTGCGTCTCGCCGTGGAACACATGACGCCCGTCATCCTGCTGTCTGACGGCTACATGGCTAACGGCTCGGAGCCGTGGAAAGTCCCGAGTTCAAGCGAGCTGCCTGCCATCCGGGCGCGCTTCCGCGACGAACCGACGTATTTCCAGCCCTTTGCGCGAGACCCTGAAACTCTGGTTCGGGAATGGGCTCGCCCGGGCACGCCGGGCTTGGAACATCGTATCGGCGGCCTGGAGCACACCGACGGCGCCGGCAACGTCTCTTACGACCCTGCTATGCACGAGCAGATGACCCACATCCGCGCCGAGAAGGTGGCCCGCATCGCTCGCGCAATTCCCCTTGCGGAAGTATTTGGCGAGAACGCGGGCGATGTCCTCGTCGTTGGCTGGGGAGGCACTTACGGGGCGATCCACGCCGCCGTCCGCGAGGCCCAGAAAAATGGCTGGAAGGTCTCCCAGCTTCATCTGCGCTACTTGAACCCTTTTCCTGCGAACCTGGGCGATCTGCTGCACCGCTTCCGCAAGGTCATCGTTGCGGAACTCAATCTGGGACAACTCGACGTCCTGCTGCGTAACAGGTTCCTGCTCAAGACCGTGCGATTGAACAAGGTGCAGGGCCAGCCATTCAAAGTTTCTGAAGTGATTGCAAGCATCAAAGAGTTTTTGCCGGGGCGCGCGCAATGAACAAACCGGAAGTACCGCCAGAAACGGCGCAGCCCCATCCCTACACCAAACGCGACTTCGTTTCCGATCAGACCGTCCGCTGGTGCCCCGGCTGCGGCGACTACGCCATCCTTGACGCGGTGCAGAAGGTCTTTGCCACGCTCCAGGTGCCCAAGGAAAACTACGTGATCGTGTCGGGGATCGGCTGCTCCAGCCGCTTTCCCTACTATATGAACACTTACGGCTTTCACACGATCCACGGCCGCGCACCTGCCGTAGCAACAGGATTAAAAATCGCCCGGCCTGAACTGTCAGTTTGGGTGGTTACAGGCGACGGTGACGCTCTATCCATTGGCGGCAACCACATCCTCCATGCGATGCGCCGCAACGTCGACATCAAGGTGCTGTTGTTCAACAACAAGGTCTACGGCCTGACAAAGGGCCAGTACTCCCCCACGTCCGAACCGGGCATGAAATCAAAAACGTCACCGTTTGGTTCCGTGGATCGTCCCGTCCGCCCCGTCTCGGTCGCGCTCGCCGCTGAAGCCACCTTCGTCGCACGGAGCCTGGACGTTTACGGAGACCACCTTCGCGAAATCCTGACCCGCGCCGCCGCCCATCAAGGTTCGGCATTCATAGAAATCCTGCAGAACTGTCCGATCTTCAATGACGGAGCTTTCGGGGCAGCCTCCAACCGCAAGCTGCGCGACGACAACATCGTCAAGCTCGAGCACGGCCAGCCGCTCGTTTTCGGCAAGCATCATGACAAAGGCATCCGGCTGAACGGATTCGATCCCGAGGTCGTTTCGTTGGACGAAGGTGACGTTAAAACAGGCGACCTGCTCCATCACAACGAAAGCGACACCAATCCGTCACTTGCTCACGCACTCGCTCAGCTGAGCCCTCCCGATTTCCCAACTCCGCTTGGCGTTTTCCGGGCACTTGAGGCGGAAAGCTACGAAAGAGCCGTTCACCGCCAAATTGCGGCTTCCCGTAGTGAGCCGATGGCCACCCTGGATGAGTTGCTTCATCAAGGAGACACCTGGAAAGTTAGCACAAAAGGCGATTAAAATACCGAAACGGAGGAAACCATGAGCGACGGCTTAAACGAAGACCTCGCCATGTACGAGGAAGCGGTCGGGCCGAAGCACAAACAGCTCGATAACGAAGCGCTGCTGCGTCCGATCCGTGAGCTTGATTTCCCTACGGTCCCTGCAGCTGTCGCCCCGCATCAGTCCGTGAGTGAGGCCCTTGAAATTATGGTTCAGCTTGGCATCGGTGCACTCCTGGTAACCAAGGACGAACGACTTGTCGGCATCTTCGCGGAGCGCGACGCACTCATCAAGAAGCTCTGGAAGGGCGATAAGCTCGGCCGCCCAGTGAGCGAGTTTATGACGCCTGATCCAGACACGCTGACGCCCGACGATACCATCGCATTCGCGCTCAACCGAATGGTCGAAGGGGGCTACCGCCACGTGCCGCTTGTCGATCTGGAAAACCGCCCGGTTGGCATCCTGGTTATGCGGGACGTTGTCGCCTACGTCGTCTCGTTCTTCTCGTCAGAAGTTATCAATCTGCCCCCACACAGCGAGCACAATCCACCAAACCGCTCGGTGGATGGCGGCTGAAGTACTGTGAGGATCCAGCTTCCTCACCCGCGATCGGGAAACAGAGGCAATAGCTGCGAAGCGACGCGGGCCGTCCACGGCTACCCTGCCGTCGGAAAGATTGATTGCGCCCAACAAAGCCGAATCAATTTAGTTGCTCGCAACACATATAGCCCGAAGACGCAATACCGTGACGTCGCGACCTCTCTGTAATTCGGGCCGGCAGTTATGGCCGAGCGGTCCGCGACTGGACCGCAACGACTGCTACAAAACCCACTTGAGGCGCGCCTTTAGACGCAATTAATGCTGACAGATATTCTTTACAGATGCATACTCTGATTGAAGCAATGCTGTTGCAATTTCAAGGCGGTAGAGGCAAGAATGACAGTTCTGCACACAGCATACCCACAACCACCGGCAGCGACTGCTAGGCTTCATATCGAATCAACCGGGGGGTGTTCGTGCGCAGATTTGGATCGGATCCGAAGTGGCAGTTGCTGTGCGCTGTGAAGACGTCCTTGGACGGTGACCGGCCACTCGCACAAATACACAGATCACTCGCGGCTAGCCTTCGACCTCCAGCCTCAAACAGTGCAACAAGCAGCTTAACGGCGCTTCGGCGGGCAATGCTGAGCACAGCCGCGGTTGGCGTCATAATGTGCAGCTACGGTCGCACGGCTGAGGCTCAAATTGTCGTCCCGCCGGCCACCCCGGAATGTCCGATCAGCGGAACCACCGCGACCTGTACCGGCGACCTTTCCGCCGGCGTTGAAGCAAACGCACCGTTGACGACCCTCAACATCAACAATCTCACACAGGACATCACGCCGGGCTCTGGCGTTGACGGCATCAATTTTCGGGTCGGCAGCGGCAACATCACCATCGATGCAACCGCCAATATCCGGACCCGGGGCAGCGACGCGGAAGGTATCTTCGCCCGAGTTAATGGCGATGGCGACATAGCGATAACATCGGACGGCAACATCGCCACCCGAGGCAGCAACGCCGAAGGCATCTTCGCACGCGTCGGCGACGATGGCGACATAACGATAACATCGGACGGCAACGTCACAACACGAGGCAGCGACGCCGAAGGCATCTTCGCACGCGTCGGCGACGATGGCGACATAACGATAACATCGGACGGCAACGTCACAACACGAGGCAGCGACGCCGAAGGCATCTTCGCCCGCGTCGGTGACGATGGCGATATTGACATCTCCTCCACGGGCAACATTGCCACAAGAGGTAGGGTCGCCGAAGGGATTTCCGCCTACGTCGATGACGAAGGCGACATTACGATAACCTCGACAGGCGACATCACGACCCGCCGCAATTTCTCGACCGGGATCGAAGCGGTTGTCGGAGACGACGGGGATATCGACATCTCCTCAACCGGCAACATCACCACACAGGGCAGAGCTGCCGAAGGAATCGTTGCTTACATCGCTGACGACGGCGACATAGCCATCACCTCATCGGGCAACATCTCGACCGAGGGGCGTTTCGCGACGGGCATTTATGCGGTGGTCAACGACGATGGAGATATCGACATCTCGTCGACTGGAAACATCACCACCACTAGCAGAGACGCCGGAGGCATTTTTGCCTACGTCGATGACAATGGCGATATTGCAGTCACCTCGTCGGGCGACATCTCGACCGAAGGCAACAACTCGTTTGGGATAGCAGCCATCGTCGCCGACGACGGCGATGCAACGGTCACGTCCACTGGAAACGTCACCACCAAGGGCAGAAACGCCGACGGCATCTTTGCCTACGTCTATAACGATGGTGATGTAGCTGTCACTTCGTCGGGTAACATCTCCACCGACGGCAACAACTCGTTTGGGATCGCTGGCGTCATCATCGACGACGGCGATGTCACGATCTCCTCAACCGGGAACATCTCGACCAATGGCAATGACGCCATCGGGATTGCAGCCTATGTCGGGGACAATGGCGCGATATCGGTTACGTCCACCGGTAACGTCACCACAACAGGTAATGACGCCGTAGCGATCGCCGCGACGACGTACGGCAGCGGGCCAATCACGATCAACTCGACCGGCAACATCTCCACTTCGGGGTCGGACGCCGATGGCATAAACGTCGACAGTTCCGGCGGCAGCGTCACAATCAATCAGACAGGCAACGTCACAGTCACCGGCAACGGCTCCGATGCCATTGACGTTGATAACGCTGACGGAACTGGCAACGCCGCGGTGACCATCGCCGCAGGCAGCACAATCACAGGCGGTCCAGGCTCCGGCGACGGCATTGACTTCCAAGGCGGCAACATCAACCGCGTCTTCAACTTCGGCACCATCACCACGGCGGGCGAGAACGCGATTGAAGGTGAAGGCAGCGGCAGTGAATTGATCTTCAACTCCGGCATCATCACCGGCAACGTTGATCTTGGCCCGGGCGCCAACGCCTTCAACAACCAGAACGGCGGCACGTTTAACTCAGCCGCGATCGCCGATCTCGGAGACGGTAATTTCCTCAACAACGCCGGTATCTTGTCACCAGGCGGCAATGGCAGCATCCAGACAACCACGCTGACGGGGAATGTGATTCAAACGGTGTCCGGTCAATTCAACGTCGACATTAACGTCGGCAATACCACAAACGATCGGCTCAACGCGACGGGCAGGGCCGCGCTCAACGGCAACGTCAAGGTTCTGCCAACAAACCTGGCCTTCGGCAAAAAGCAGTTCACCATTCTGTCGGCAGCCGGTGGAACGACCAACAACGGTTTGGGTGTCATTGCCAGCCCTGCACTTCAGGCGGATTTGCTGTTCCCGAACGCAACCGATGTCGTGCTCGGCATCTCACTTGATTTCTCGCCCGCCGCTGCCCGACTTAACCCGAATCAGACCAGCATTGCCAACAATCTCAATGCAGTTTTTGGGGCAGGCGGCGGCACGCTCGGGCCGGTCTTCAATGCGCTAACAAACGGCGTATTCGACATCCCCACTTATCGCCATGCACTCGACCAGCTGTCTCCTGAAGTCTATCTGATGACCGAGACAGCGACCCTGTTCGCAGCCGAGGAGTTCACCAACAACTTGTTCTCCTGCCGCACCGCTGATGGCGGCTACGCTTTCATCGCTGAGGGACAGTGCGTCTGGGTGCGCCCTGAAGGTCGTTTCCTTAACCGCGACCGCACGGCAAACAACATCGGCTTCAATGAAGATTCCGGCGCCTTCTCAGCGGGCGCGCAATTTGCGCTGGCGCCAGGCTGGTTCGCTGGTGGCGCCCTTGGATACGAGACCGCCTCGCTGAATACCTCGACAGGCGCCGAAAGCGACAGCGACCGCTTCAACATCGGCGGCGTCTTGAAGTATCAAAGGGGCCCGATGCTCTTCGCGGCAGGTGTATCGGGTGGCATCGCCGACTTCGAAACCGACCGCCACATCGATTTCGGTGGCTTCACTGCCGCAACGCACTCCGACCATGACGTAACCTACGTCGCCGGTCAGCTTCGCGCCGCATATCTCTTGTCACGATCCCATTGGTACGCGAAACCGCTGGTCGATCTAAATCTCACGCATCTCAACCGCGATGCACTGAACGAAACGAGCGGTGGAGCTGCCAACCTCAACGTTGCCGGCGGCGACGAAACCTTCTTCAGTGTTACCCCCGCTGTCGAGTTCGGCGGTGATCTTCCCATCGCCGGCGGCTCTGTGCTGCGCCCCTTTATCAAGGCGGGTGTCACTTTCTTCAGCGACGACGAGCATGCGCTCACCGCTAGGTTCGCCGGCGCACCCGGCGGTGTCGGTGCGTTTGCGATCGCTTCGGAATTCGACGACGTCTTTGCCGACATCGAAACGGGGCTGGCTGTAATCGATAACGAACTAGGCTCGATGTCGATTTCCTACGAAGCGCGCATAGCAGAAGACACAGACCAGCACGGGGTCGTTCTGAAGGGCACCAGCCGCTTCTGACCCGCGTTGCTGATCAAACCGCCGCCTTTACACGGGCGGCGGTAGTCTCCTTGAAACACTCTGGCTTGCGCACCCTGGCGGCAAGCACTCCTCTCCATCATCGTGTAAGGATAGAGTAGAAGGCCGAGACGCGACGTTGAGGAGCAGCCATGTTGATCCGCCTCGCAAAAGTAGTGCTCGTTTTGCAGATAGGCTTGTTCGCAGTGCTTGTCGGCGTCGACAACATTATCGACTACAACTCGAACTTTGAATTTGTCCGCCACGTCTTGTCGATGGATACGACGTTCCCCGGCAACGCGTTGATGGACCGTGCGATCACGGACCCCAACCTCCATCATCTAGCCTACGCGATCATCATTGCTTCCGAGATCATCACAGGCATCCTATGCATCGCTGGAGCAATCTGGATGATCCGCCACATCTCGGCAAGCTCTGCTGGCTTTCAGCACGCGAAAACCTTGGCTGTCACCGGCCTGACGTTTGGTTTCACCCTATGGTTCTTCGGCTTCTTGACGATTGGCGGAGAGTGGTTCCAGATGTGGCAATCCGCAAAATGGAATGGCCAGCAGGCCGCGTTCCGTTTCATCGTCTGCATCAGCGTGGTGCTTGTCATTCTTCTACTGCCTGATGGCGATCCACCCGCCGCACCCCCGGAAAAGGACTCCGAATGATTGTTGTCGGTCATGCAGGACATATCTTCGGACTGGAGCCGGAAACCGGCCGCGTGATATGGTCTGTCGAGCTCGCCTCATTGGACAATTGCAGCGATTGCGCCGGTGAGCCGGTCGAAATCGCTGCAGCTGATTCCGCCATCGTAAATGCCGCCTGCGCGGGCCACGTCTTCCGTATTGCTATTGAAGACGGCAGCGTCCATTGGCATTCGAGCGTTCGCCGGCGGGGATCATCCAAGACCTCGCTGTCGCACCTCAAAAAGTAGAGGACTTCAAGGCCACGCCGCGCCGGACATCCTCACATGTATTTCCGGCAGCCGCGCTCGATCAAACTTGACGACACATCCGCAATAACTCGTCACCACCGCGCGCACCGGAATGCCGCAAATCCGGCCGAGTTATTCGCCAAAGTCCGCGAAATCTGAAACAAAGGATCTATTGTTCATCGCATGAATATTGGAACAGATGAGCGCCGGCAGCCTCGCACCATTCCGGTAGGTTGCATCCAACTCGGCTTGGTCATGGCTGCACTATACTTCGGCTCGCTTCAGGCAACAGCCGACGAGCCGGCCGCCCAGTCCGCTGGCCCCCTGGTCGTAACGCCCAAAGGCGACGACGCGGTCGTCAAGATGAGCCTCGATCAATGGACCTCCTACCTCGATCAACGCGAACGCCAAAAGATCGAGGCCGCCAAGCAACTGGCTCCGGAAGGACTTCGGCTGCCAAAGGGACGGGTGGCATCCAACGAGCCTCTTGATCTTTGGAGCACAACTGAAGTCAAGGGTCTCGCAAATGATCCAGCCGGGCAGGGTCACTCCACCTCATTGGGAGCAGCCTTGGAGCTTGGCCGCAATTTGAAGCTAGGCGTCGGCACCGAACGCCGCGAGAACCAAGCTCAAGAGAAGTTGATTAATAGGGCCGGCCTGCAAACCCGTTTGAACTTCAACGATTGGCAACTCGTACCGCAAGCAAGCATTGTTGATGAGCACACCACAAGTCGCGGTGCGGCCGGCGAGGCAACAACACGCGATGGCTCGGCGACTTCTACTGCTTCAACCCGATTGGAACTCGCTCCCGAACTCCGCCGCCCCATGAAACTTGAAAACGGCGGCGTCTTGGAACCTTTCGTCAACTTCACAAGTCAAATCGGCCTGGATAGTTCCGTGACCGAGCAAGCTGCCGGCGACAGTGCCATCGACAAGGTCGGAATTGGCCTCAACCTCTCGCAACCCGACGAATACAAACTCGAAGCAACAGCCGACTTCGACGGTCTTGGTGAAGGCGAAAGCAGCGAGGTCAAAAGCCGCGTCAAGCTGACAGTACCTCTCGACTAGGGTGACTGCGGAAGGCTCAACTCAGAGCAAGGTTTCTTCCAGAGCCGGCGCTTGCTTCGTTGGAATTGGCTCGGTCGCCATTCAGCAAGACTGGTAGCACTTGGGAATGCTCGATGGGGCGATGGAAAGCGGCGAGTTAGGAACGGGCAGCCGAGGGTCTTGCGAAGTGCCTTTACGAGCTCTTGTTCGTTTTCGACCGTAACTTGAAGGCCTCCAGTCTCGCGTGCGAGGCACCGCGACTGCAACAGCCCGCGCCCTATCGATGTATCGCGTGACATATAACTAATCACGTGAATAGTAACATCCTTGCCGCTTGCCTCCAGCCTCTGCGCGACCTCGCAAGGCCGCCCCCCACAAGTCTCCTCGCCGTCGGTCAGGAGCACGATGACCGCAGGTTTTCGCGTGTACTGGAGCTCCTCTGCGGCCAGCTTGACCGCATCTGTCAACGGCGTGCGCCCCGCTGGTACAAGCGCGTCAACTCGCGACATGATCTGCGACGGCGTGTAACGGTCGGGTTTCAGCTGTAGCTCGATGTTCTCGCATTTGTTGTAGGGACCCGGCCCATAAGACATCAAACCGATTTTCCGCACCGGCGTGACATCAGGCAAGACCCTGCTCAGCGCTTTTCTCACATGAGAGATGCGCGACACTTGGCCATGCCAATCCGTGCCTGCCATTGAACCTGAGGCGTCAAAGACAAGCATCGCGTCGAGTTCGCACTCTCTTAGATGTTCGCGGGCCAGAACGTGCTGCCCGCCGGCTAGCACGGCACTGACGAACAACGCGACAATGATCGCATGCGTTGATCCTGCCCGACCTGGCATGGTTCCTCCAACCTGCGTTCAAAGCTGCCTCGGCGCTTTCCACCCTGCGTGGTCGAACGCCCACGCATAGCGCACCAGAGATTCGTCCATCATAACGATGCCATCGATTGGTCCAATCTGTTTATTGTCTCTCGCGACCGTCAGCACCCGCCTGCACCGTCGGAATGGCGCGGGTCCACAACTTACGGCAGCGCCTTTAACCGCAGCCGAAGAATTGGCCGACGCGACCGGGCACTTTTGTCATTATTCATTAGCCCGCAGCCCGCCGCGCAGCTGACAAACGCGGGGCTTTCGTGCTGAACTCCTATTGCATGCGCGCCGGGCATTTGGGGGTCCACTGTCTTCAGCCTGCGGGATTTCATAACCTGCATTTTCAGTCGCAAGAATTTTTTGGAATAATAGATCGATGGCCAAAGATAAAAAGACGGGCGGAAAGCCCTCAGAAACCGCGAAGCGGCGGATGTCGAAACAACAGTTCAATCGGGAACTAGAAAAGTTGCAGATCGAGCTTTGCCGGCTTCAGTCCTGGGTGAAAAAGGCTGGCCTGCGCGTCGTCATAGTCTTCGAAGGGCGCGACGCGGCCGGTAAAGGCGGCGTCATCAAGCGGATCACCGAAAGGGTCAGCCCACGCGTCTTCCGCGTCGTAGCGCTCCCTGCTCCGACCGATCGCGAAAAAACCCAATTGTACTTGCAGCGATACATCGCCCACATGCCCGCCGCCGGGGAAGTCGTTCTGTTTGACCGCAGCTGGTACAATCGTACCGGAGTCGAGCGCGTCATGGGCTTCTGCACCAGGCCTGAATACGAGCATTTCCTGGCCGGCACGCCGGACTTTGAACACGCCCTCGTCGAAGACGGCATTATTTTGCTGAAGTACTTTTTCGACGTCAGTCAGGAGGTTCAAGAAGAACGCTTCAAGGCGCGTGCGCAAGACCCCAAGAAGCACTGGAAGCTGAGCCCAATGGATCTCGAGTCCTGGGCGCGCTTCTGGGAGTATTCGCTGGCCTACGACGACATGATCAAAGCCACCGACTCCGAACATGCACCCTGGTACCGCGTTGACGCCGACGACAAGCGTTCGGCGCGATTGAACTGTATCTCACATATCCTCGATCACATCCCCTACGAGATCGTGCCCTTCGAGCTTCCGCCGCTTCCCAAAAGACGTAAACGTAAGCCGGACGAGCCCAAGATCGTAACGTTCAAGCACACGGTTCCATCGAGGTTTTGACCGCTCCTGAGACGGAGTGCGCAATCGACGTGGACATCGCCCGCTATTACCCTTCAGGTCATCCGCCAGTCCTGCGAATCTGCCGAACCAGGCGACCAATCATGGATGAAGCAAAATGCGTGACATCGTCCCGCCAGAAACCTATGGTCGCCCTAAGGAAAACCGCGTAAGTTATTGATTTACATAATTCGGTGCCTCATGCCCGACGCAATGCTCTATTACACACGCGTCCTCTCCATCGTCGGAGACATCCTCAAAATCAGGCTTCCTGAAACGGAAGATGTTCCCTGCTTTGGCGATCTCGCCGAAGTTCGCGATAGCGACGGTCGATCGCGCCTGGCGCAGGTCGTGAAGCTCGACAGCGACGAAGCCTCGTTGCAGATCTTCGCCGGCTCCAAAGGGGTCTCAACGCAGGCACAGGTGCGTTTCCTCGGCCATCCACCCGACGTCACCTTTTCTGAGAACATTCTGGGCCGCGTCTTCGGCGGAGAAGGCAATCCCATCGATGGCGGTCCACCCCTCGACCTCGACCCCAGTATCGAGACAGGAGGCCCTTCCGCCAACCCGGTCAGGCGGCGGCTGGCCTCCAAAATGATCCGCACCGATGTGCCGATGATCGACGTTTTCAATTCGCTCGTCGAAAGCCAGAAAATCCCGATCTTTTCGGTTTCCGGCGAGCCCTATAACCAGCTGTTGGCACGGATTGGGATTCAAGCGGACGCCGACGTTGTCGTCTTCGGTGGGCTCGGCCTTCTGTTTGACGATTACTGGCGCTTTCGCGCGTCCTTCGAGGACGCCGGCGTGTTCTCGCGCACGGTTATGTTCGTCAACCAGGCCTCTGACCCGATGGTCGAACGCTTGCTAGTCCCGGACATGGCATTGGCTGTCGCGGAACGTTTTGCCGTCGAAGAGAAGAAGCGGGTCCTCGTGCTCTTGACGGACATGACGGCGTACGCGGACGCGCTGAAGGAAGTCGGCATTTCGATGGATCGGGTCCCCTCCAACAGGGGCTATCTTGGCGATCTCTACAGTCAGCTTGCCCGGCGCTACGAAAAAGCCGCCGACTTCGCCGGTGCCGGCTCGGTAACAATCCTGACCGTGACAACCATGCCGGGAGGGGACGTCACCCATCCGGTGCCGGACAACACGGGCTACATCACCGAAGGTCAATTCTATCTCCAGGGCGGCGCCATCAATCCCTTCGGTTCACTCTCGCGGCTCAAACAGCATGTCATCGGCAAGGAGACCCGCGAGGACCATGGTGCCGTGATGAACACCATGATCCGACTCTATTCGGAAGCCCGCGACGCCCAGCAAAAGCAGGCGATGGCATTCGACCTGTCCGACTACGACCACCAATTGCTGAAGTTTGGCGACCTGTTTCGCGAACGCTTCATGGACATCGACGTTTCGCTACCGCTCGAAAAAGCTCTCGATCTTGGCTGGAAGACCATGGCGGAGTGCTTCGAGCCTGAGCAACTGCTGATGAAGCAGGCTATGATCGACACTTATTTCCCTCACCCGCAGAATGCCGATTGAGCCATGTCGCGACTCCCTCTCAGCAAGGCGCAGCTTGCCAAGGAAAATACCAACCTGGCGATGTACCGGCGCTATCTCCCAGCACTCGACCTGAAGCGAAAACAGTTGATGTCGGAGCGCGCGAAAACCCGGGAGCGGATTGCTGAAATCGACACGATTATAGCCGGGCAGATCGAGACCATCGGGGCTGAAATCCCAATGCTCGCCAACCGCGACATCGACTTGAAAGGTCTCGCCAAACTAACCTCTGTGCGCCTTGGAGAGCGCAACGTCGTCGGCCAACGCCTGCCAGTTGTAGAGGAGATCGAAGTCGCGATCGAGCCTTATGGATTCCTGATCCGCCCGCACTGGGTTGATCTGGTGGCCGGGCGGCTGAAGGAAGTATTGCGGCTCCGGGTTGAGGCTCGGATTGCAAAGCGGCAGCTCGACCTCTTGGATGCCGCCGTCACCAAAGTGACCCAGCGCGTAAACTTGTTTGAGAAGGTCCTGATCCCGCAGGCTCGAAACAATGTCCGGCGCATCCAGATCGCGCTCGGCGATGTCGAACGCGCCGCCGTCGTCACCTCGAAGATCGCTAAGCGCAAGCGGGAGGCAACGGCATGACCATCGAACCCATGAGCCGCGTCACGCTGTGCGGGCCTCTGCGAGAAAAGGAGATGGTCGTCACCGGGCTGCAGGAGCTGGGCTGTCTGCATCTCATTCCTCTTAGCACGCCCGGACCACTCGAACCCGAGGATCCGGCCGGCCGGCGACGCGCCCAGGCGGCCTATCGGCACCTCACCGATGCACCGCGCCAGCGCCGCCACTGGCCTCGCGGCAAGGGCATTGATCTCGATGCGGCAATCAGCGCTATTCTCGCCAACAAGGAACGCCTGCGCGTCGCCCGCGACCGGCGCGACTTCCTCAACGAGCGCATCGCCAATCTGGAGGTATTCGGCAATTTCCGTCTTCCGCCGGAAGATGCGCTGCGGGGCATGAAGCTCTGGTTTTACGTCCTTCCTCTGAGGGACCGATCAGCCCTCAACAAGCTTGAATTGCCGTGGCAGATCGTTGGCCGCGACACAACTCATCTGTACGTCGCTATCATCTCACGCGAGGAACCCGGCCGCTCCATCCTGCCTGTATCACGGGTCCACACCGGCTCGCGCAACCTGTCGGTGCTCAAAGCAGAGCTTGAGGAGATCGAGATCGAAATTGAGCAGGCCGAGGACGAATACGCTGAGTTAACCCGGCACCGCCTCGCACTTGGCATGCGGCTTGCCGAGGCCGAAGACGCGGACGACCGGCGATTAGCGGTCCGCATGACTCGCGACGCCGAACGCATCTTCGCCCTGCAGGGATGGGCGCCGACAAATAGCATCACCGACATCTGCGATTTCGCCGAGCGGCACCGATTGGCCGTCACCTTCGAGGAAGCAACCGCGGAGGACCCGCCGCCAACACTGCTACAGAACCCAGACAAGCTTGAGGGAACCGGCGCGCTCACATCATTCTACATGACACCAGCTTACTCGAGCTGGGACCCCAGCTTGATCGTTTTCTTCTCCTTCTGCGTCTTCTTTTCGATGATCCTGGCGGATGCCGGGTACGCGGCCGTTCTTGGATTGATCACCGCATGGTTCTGGAAACCTATGGGTCGCACGTTGGCCGGCAAGCGGGCGCGGGTCATGCTGGCAACGACAGTAACATGCGCTTTCTTATATGGTGTCGCCGCCGGCAGTTATTTCGGCATCGCGCCGCCCGAGGACAGCCTACCGGCACGCCTCGCCTTCATCGATGTCAAAGACTTCAATACGATGATGAAGGCGTCGATCGTCATCGGCGTGCTGCACATCACGCTCGCCCTCGCTCTGTCGGCCTACAACAACAAAGGCAGCGGCATTGCCATTGCGAAGATAGGCTGGATCGCGGCCACCATTGGTGGCTTGGTGACATGGCTCGGGCAGGCCGAAATCGGCTTTGCGCTGATTGCAGTTGGTCTGCTCGGCGTATTCATAGGCAGTGGGCTCGGCCGCTCGATCTCGGAGCCACGCGGCCTTCTCATGCGTCTGGCCGATGGTGCGGTCGGACTCACCGGCGTCACCAAACTGTTCGGCGACGTGTTGAGCTACATGCGGCTCTTCGCACTCGGCCTGGCAAGTGCGTCATTGGCGGGAACCTTCAATAACCTTGCCGCCCAGCTTGCCGAGACGATGCCGGGCGTCGGTGTCTTGTTGGCAATCCTGGTTTTGGTGTTCGGCCATGTCGTGAACCTCGCACTTGGCATCATGAGCGGTGTGGTTCATGGCCTCAGACTCAACTTCATAGAATTCTTCGGATGGAGCTTCTCCGACGAAGGCTATCCGTTCAAGGCGTTCGCTCGCAGGGAGACAGTATCATGAACGAGCTGGTAATTACGCTCGGTTGGGTTGGCATCTTCGGCGCCATGGCGCTCGGTGCGGTCGGCAGTATCATCGGCTGCGCCGTCGCCGGACAGGCGGCCATCGGCGCCATGCTCGAAACCGATGGCGGCTATGGCCGCTTCGTTGGCATCTCCGCAATGCCCTCCTCCCAGATCATCTACGGCATCGTTATCATGTTCTCACTCAGCCAGAACGTAACGGCAGCAAACGGCGGCGCGCTCTTTGCCATCGGCTTTCTCGCCGGGATCGCTTTGATGATGAGCGGCATCTGGCAGGGACGCGCCTGCGCCTCGGCGATCGCGGCGGCCAAGGACAAACCTGAAATCTTCGGGCTGTCTCTGGCGCCGGCCGCAATCGTCGAGGGCTTTGCCGTCTTCGCGTTTGTCTTCGCCTTGGTACTGGCCGGCAACATCCCAACGTGATAGAAAGCGCAGGAGCAGACCCATGGCAGATGCTGCCCACCCAAACTCCTCCGGAATCGAGTCCCTCATTTCCCGTTTGCGCCAGGAAGGTGTCGACGAAGGCCGCTCTGAAGCCGAGCGGATCGTTGCTGAAGCCGAACGCCGCGCGCGGCGCATACTCGACGAGGCCGAGGCCGAGGCGGCACACACCCGAAACTCCGCCGAAGATGATGCTGGCCGTTTCCGCCGCGGCGGCGAGGAAGCCCTGCGCACCGCCATGCGCGACGCCGTACTCGACATGAAGGAGACCCTGACACGGCGGTTCGCCGAGCAGGTGCGCGGCACTGTCTCCGAACTCACCCGCGACGACGAGATGCTCAAGCGCATGATCATCGCGGTCGCTGGCCGCGCCCGCGACGAAGCCGGTGTTGCGGACACAGCGGATCTTGAGTTCATCCTACCGCGATCGGTCATCGAGCTCGATCAATTGCGCCGCAATCCCGAAGAGCTGCGCGAAGGCTCGCTCGCCCACTTCGCCGCTTCCGCCGCCGCCGAAATGCTACGCGAGGGCGTCAGCTTTTCCCGGGCCGAGGACGACGCCGACGGTATCCGCGTCGCCCTTAAGGAAGAAGGCCTCGTCATCGACCTGACCGACCGCGCCGTCGCCGAAGTCATTTTGCGCCATCTCCAGCCGCGCTTCCGCGCCCTGCTTGAAGGCGTGGTGAACTGAGGTCCTGACATGCCGGGCGAACACTACATTACGCTGATGGCAAGCCTCCCCGCACTGGGACCAATGCTTGCCGCCAAGCACGCGCCCATCAACCGGGTGCGGCTCGAATCCCGTCTTCGCCAGCTGCGGCCCGATGATCTAAAGCAGTTGCATGCCGTCGGCGATCTATTGGCCTGGCATCGCCTTCCGCTTTCCGGCACAGACGATGAACTCGTTCGCCGCGCGCGAAGGGTGATTCCAGCCTTAGAGAGCGAAACGCTGGCTCTCCTCGCGCGCAATCGCATGGAGCTCCGAACACTCGTGGCCGCACTGCGCCGGCGCCATGCCGGTGAGGACGCGCCGCCGGCTGACGTCCTATGGGGATATGGACGCTACGTGTCCCGGATGCGCGCCAACTGGCGCGAACCCGGCTTCGGCGTTGAGCAGTCCTTCCCATGGGTTTTGTCCGCCCGCACCGCGCTGGAAAACAATGAATCGACCCGGCTCGAGCGCATCCTGATCGAGGCCGCCTGGGTGCAGGCCGAGCGGCTAGCCGTCTTGCACCATTTCGATTTCGAGGCGGTCGCGCTGTACATCGTGCGCTGGAATCTCCTCGACCGCTGGACACGCTACGACGCCCAATCCGCGGCCGCCCGCTTTCAAGAACTCCTCAATGACGCGCTCGATAGAGGACCTGAACCGATCCTCAATGAACTGCACTCCTAGAGGCAAACCGATGACTGAAACAACCTCGCAAAACGCAAACGCTCCAACGGCCCGAATCTCGGCCGTGCAAGAGGACATCGTGCGCCTTCGCCTGACAGATCCTGAAAACCAGAGACTTCTGAAGAACGAGGTCGTTTACATCTGCCCCGGACGCCAGCCCGAAGCTCGCTTGAAAGCCGAGGTCCTGCGAGTGACTGGCGATGAGGCCGACGCGCAAGTCTACGAGAGCACCGGCGGCATCGCATTGGGGGACGTCGTCGACCAGACCGGACAATTGCTTTCGGTTTCACTCGGCCCTGGTCTTCTTGGTCAGGTCTATGACGGGTTGCAGAACCCTCTTGAAGCGCTCGCTCAGGGCCACGGTACCTTCCTGCCGCGCGGCGTCGAGAAGCCGGGACTGGATCAGACGGCAAAATGGTCTTTCACGCCGTTGCGCAGGATCGGCGACAAAGTTACCGGCGGCGACGTGATTGGCACGGTACCCGAAGGCACGCTAACCCATAAGATCATGGCCCCTTTCGATATCGACGAACAAGTTGAGGTGTCCTGGATCCGGGAAGGCTCGCTGACCGTCGACGAGCCGGTCGCCAGATTGCGTACAGCCTCGGGCGCCGAACGTACCGTGTCGCTGGCGCAGGACTGGCCAGTGCGCGAAGCCCTGCCCCGCCGCATGCTAGAGCGACGCAAGAGCACAAGACTCTATCCCGATGCCCCGATGCTCACCCGGCAACGGTTGATCGACACCTTCTTTCCCATCGCCCAGGGTGGGACCGCTTGCATCCCCGGTCCCTTTGGCGCTGGCAAGACGGTGCTGCAAAATCTGATCTCGCGGAACTCCGACGTTGATGTCGTCATTGTCGTCGCCTGCGGCGAGCGCGCCGGCGAAGTCGTCGAGACCATCACCGAGTTCCCCCACCTCAAGGACCCCAAGACAGGTGGGTCCCTGATGGACCGCACGGTGATCGTCTGCAACACGTCCTCGATGCCGGTCGCTTCGCGCGAGGCGTCGATTTATACGGGCCTGACAATCGGTGAATACTATCGGCAGATGGGCCTGAGAGTGCTGATAATCGCGGACTCAACATCACGTTGGGCTCAGGCGATGCGGGAAACCTCCGGCAGGCTCGAGGAGATTCCTGGCGAGGAGGGATTTCCCGCCTACCTCGACAGCTCGATCAAGGGCGTCTACGAGCGAGCTGGACTGATCCAAGCCAACGACGGATCAGTCGGCGCCCTCACCATGATCGGCACAGTATCGCCCGCAGGCGGGAACTTTGAGGAACCTGTAACCCAGTCGACGCTATCGGCCGTGAAGTGCTTCCTGGGACTTTCCGCTGAACGAGCCTACAAGCGGTTTTACCCGGCAGTTGATCCGCTCATGTCTTGGTCGCGATATCGCGAACAGCTCGCCCCCTGGTACCGAAACGAACTCGGCCCGGACTGGGTCAGCCGCGTCGATGAGTTAGTCGAGTTACTCAATCGCGGTGATGAGATCGCTAAGATGATCCAGGTAACCGGTGAGGACGGCGTAACGCTCGAGGATTTTGTCACAAGCCAGGCCGCACTCTTCCTGGACATGGTCTATCTGCAGCAGGATGCTTTTGATGACGTCGATGCCTCTGTCTCGCTGGAACGTCAAAGAGCGCAATTTGATATGGTATATAATGCTGTTACCCGCAGTTACGTCTTTGCCGACAAAGCTGGCGCGAGAGGGCATTTCACAAGACTAACGGGGTTATTCAAGAACTTGAACTACGCAGCGGAGAATTCACCCGAACACAAACGCATTACGAGACAAATCGAGGAGCTTGACGCGTCTACCCCAATAATTGGCACGGAAACGGAGGCAGCGTCCTCAGCTTAATTGGATGGCGAAAAACCCTGGATCCGGTCAAGACGAAGGGCATCAAATCCATGATTGCGGGCCGGGCCGATATCCCTACCGTGCCGAACCTTGAAGCCGGGAACATGTTGGCCAAACAGCTAACCTTCGTGGCTTATGCGGAGGCCGGTGGCATCGCGATCGGAGCCAGATGCCCCGTTATCCTGACAAGTCGCGACGACGACGAGAGCGCCCGCCTGGCGTCCTGCGCCGTTGCGGCCCTTTACGACGCATGGGTGCAAGAAACATGAGAAATGGCGCAATCCTAGTTCTGAACGCCGGTTCCTCATCGATAAAATTCGCGCTGTATAATGTCGAGCGCGAACCAAGCGAACGCGCGCGCGGGTTTGTTGAAAACCTCGGGTCCGAAGCGCGCTTGAAATTCGAGCTGCCGAACGGTGAAGGTGAGCGCCACGACCTCGGTCCGGCCGATCACTCCACCGCTCTTGAGGAGATATTGAATCTCGCAACACGGCTGCTCGGACGGCAACCCGTTGTCGGCGTCGGTCACCGTATCGCCCACGGCGGTATCGACTTTGCCGAACCCAGACGGCTTGATGGCGACACCATCGCCAAGCTTCGTGCACTGAGCCCGCTCGCACCTCTGCACCAGCCGCACAATCTCGCGGCCGTCGATGCAGCACTCGGGGTCTTCCCTGAGGCGATCCAGATTGGTTGCTTTGACACCGCATTCCACCGCGGCCAACCCTGGGTGAACGATACCTTTGCCCTGCCCCGGCGCTATTTTGAAAAGGGCGTCCGGCGCTATGGCTTCCACGGCCTCTCCTACGAATATGTGACGGGCGCACTGGCAACAACGGCACCCGAAGTGACCAATGGCCGGGTGGTGATCGCACATCTAGGCAACGGCGCGTCGATGTGCGCGATCCACGAAGGCAGGAGCATCGCATCAACGATGGGCTTCTCAGCCCTCGACGGCTTGCCGATGGGTACGCGCTGCGGCCAACTCGACCCAGGCGTCTTGCTTTATCTAATGGACCAGGAACAGATGACCGCGGGTGAGATCGAGCACCTGCTTTACTTGGAAAGCGGCCTCAAGGGTCTTTCCGGTCTGACCCACGACATGCGTACGCTCGAGGCCTCCGATAAACCCGAAGCACGGCAGGCGATCGACTATTTCGTATTCCGGATTCGCCGCGAGCTCGGTGCTATGTGCGCTGTCCTAGGCGGACTTGATACCTTTGTATTCTGCGGCGGAATTGGCGAAAACTCGGCATTAGTTCGCGGACGGGTTTGCGAAGGCATGGACTGGATTGGGATATCGCTCGACGCCGTGCGCAATCGCGAAAACAAGTCGCTCATTTCATCTGGAAAGACGCCCGTCTTCGTTATCAACACCGACGAAGAACGCGTAATCGCGCGATACCTGACCGAATTTCTAGAAGCGCCATAACAGGTCAATTCTTAGAGGGTCGAAGGAGGTGAGTTGATCGGGCTGCGCCATATCGCCTGGTAAGAGGCTGCGTCTCGACGCACCATAACTCTGGCTTCAGCCCTAACGCTTTTTGCGTCACGATTGAAACGGGTTGCTTCCAAAACGGGCTTTGGAGCCAAGCCGTGCAAAACATCATAGGCATCGACTACCTCGACGAATGACGGCGGCCGTGCGAGTCCCAGAGGTCAACGTGTTCGCGACGCCCGTCGGCGTGCGTAATAGAAATCCCCCACCACTGTCGACGGACCTCGGAATAGTGAACCTCGGGATCGTAGACCGTGGAAGCGACACCGATGTTGTCAATGCTGAGTTTCCCCATAGCGGAAAGTAGCGCGTAGGCCGCCACAATCAGATCGCGCCGGGTTGTCGCCAGCTGAACTTCCGAATTCACGAGTTCCTGCTCGGCGTTGAGCACGTCCAGCAGGGTGCGTTGCCCAACCTTCTCCTCTTCTCGAACCCCCGACAGCGCCTCCTTGTTCGATTGGACTCGGATGCGATCAGAGCCAAGTTGCGCGCGCGCTGCCTGGTATCGGGACCAAGCAGTAACGATCGCCTCGCGAACCTGCGTGCGCGCGTCTTCGACCTCCTGTATGCGGCTCACGTGCGTGTGCTTGGAAGCCCGCACCCGAGCCGAGACCGCTCCCCCCTGGTAAATGGGGACATTGAGGCGACCCGTCACGGCCAAATTCTCTTCTTCCGCAACGGTCGAGTTTGTATTGAAACGGTTGACGTAGTTCGCCTCGAGGTTGACCGACGGCAACAGCTCACCGCGGACCACATCAACGGCGCGGCGTGCGGACTGTTCGCGGTACAGGGCTCCGATGACCAAAGGGTTCTCTTTGATACCAATTGATATTGCCCCATCGAGACTTTTGGGGAGCAAGCGCGCAGGGACACGCGGCTCCCTCAGCTTCGACGGTGGCGCGCCGACGACGCGCTGATATCGAGCGCGGCTCGCCTTGAGATCAGCGCGAGCCACATCAAGCTGCGAAACCGCAAGCGCACGTCGAGCACGCGCCTGCGAAACATCAGTCTGCGTGACTTCGCCCTCCTTAAAACGATCCTGCGTAGCCTGCAGCTCGCGCGAAAGCACCTTCACATTGTTTTCCCGAAGCCGCACGACAGCTTTGTCGCGGATCACATCCATATACGCTGTCACCGCTTCCTGCAGAACTTGGCGCTCAATATCGCGGAGTGTTTCGCGTCCCGCGCGAACGTTCGCTTCGGCCTCCGCAACCGAATTGCTGGTGCGGAAACCGTCGAAAAGATTCTGCTCGAGAGAAACACCATAGCCACGCGGGTAAACTGTATCGCCGGAGCGGGTGCCGCGAACGAACCGCCCCTCACTCGGCGAGAACCCAGCACCTTCCTCGTCGCGCAGGCGCGTCCGGCTATCTCGAATGTTGACGTCCGCAGTACCATCGAGGCGGGGCAAATAGCCGGAGCGGGCCTCCGGCACACTCTCGTCCGTCGCGCGCAAGCGCGCCCTCTCGGCGTCTATGCGAGGATTGTAGCGATAGGCTGCCGCGAGGGCGCTATCGAGCGTCTCAGCGTGACCGTCAGAAGCCGGCAATATGACAAGGCAGAGCAGGGACGCAACGACCCACCCGAATACCTTGACCTTTTGCACGGTGACACGACACGGGACAGACACAGCTACCACTCTTTACGAAAGTGCTTCCGCATCAGCGGTGATGCTTAGCGCACTCTGCAGACCCCAGATCATTTTGCATTGAGGTCTTCGCTTCGTTACTCATCGGCGCACATTGACCAGACTTAGGATTACAAGACTCTTGCAGGCGCGCATTCCGAATCAACTAAGACCGCAGTTAATCGATCTAATTGGCTCTAACAATTGGCCCAACCCGCCTGCTCCCCAGCTTTAGTGAGGCACCGCCAGATGGCGCGAGCAATAGTTGCAGTTTGCGCACACTTCGTCCTCGCCGACTCCTTCACGAGGAATCGAAGATCCGCAGCCCGCAAAGCCCTGAGAATGCACGCAAATCCTTATTCATGCGGCAGGCCGCGTACGCATAATGCACGCGACGGTCGAGAGCCCACCTATGATCATAACAATTTGTAATATTTGCAGAAAAACAGGCAGCGAGCGCCGCAGTCACTCGCTCCGAGTGATTCCCATGTCTTATAGACGGCGTCAGCGCGATCACGCCTATAAACGGGCCACCGGATACTTGGCGGCTACTGGCACCACAGCGACGCCGACTTAAAGCCAGCGCGCTTGAAATTAGCCTCGGGTTTGGAGATTGCGCAGCGCTAGAACCAACCGCGGAGCCCTACCTTTGCACCAGATTTGAAGGCACTCACTATTGCTCGCGAAACGCGCGAGCAATCTGGTCACTAAGCGGCTTCACCAGGTAGGAGAGAACTTTGCGATCGCCTGTCTTAATGAAGACTTCGACCGGCATGCCGGGAACGAGAGAAACGTCGCCAAGGCGTGCCACCTCGTCGCCGGACATCGCCGCGCGGATTGTGTAGTAGCTCAGACCTGAGCGCTCGTCCGTCGTAATGTCCGCGGAGATGCGACTGACAGTTGCATTTATTTCAGGGGTCGTTCGCTGATTGAAGGCTGATAAACGAAGGATCGCGGGCTGGCCGAGGTAAAGCTGATCGATGTCTTGAGGCGCCACTTTGGCTTCAACGATAAGATTATCCGCTTCAGGAACGATAAGCATAATCTCTTCGCCCGGGCTAATTACGCCGGCCACAGTGTGAATGCTCGACTGATGGACAGTTCCGCTCTGGGGAGCGCGTATGTCGATCCGGCTCAGCTGGTCCTGGGCGGCAATCTTGCGCTCAACGAATTCACCGATCTTAGCATCAATCTCTCGCAGCTCGCGTGCCACCTCGCTTGCTAAGTCCCGATCAATCTGAATGATTTCAAGCTCAGTCTCGGCGATCTTGGCCTTTGCGCGTGCAATCGCTGATATGAGCTGGCCTTCCTCTCCGCTGACACGGGTCGCCTCGCGCTCTAGATTGGTCATCTTCGAATGGGAATAAGGTTTTTGGCCCATAGTCTCCGCGCGCCGGATAGCTCCGTCTTGATCAGTTTAATTTCCTTGGATTTGGCCTTGGCCTGTGCCTCAAGACCTACGATCTCCTGATTGAGCTGCTCGACGCGTTGCTGAAGCCGCTCTTTTTGGCCGACCCGCGCAGACTTCCGCAGTTCAAATAGCCGCTGCGCGCCGTTCACAACATGTGCGACGTCTTTTTCATTGGAACGCGCAGCCAGTTCATCGGGAATTACAATGGCGTCTGCACCGTCGCGCTCTGCTTCGAGCCGTGCCTTCCTGGCATAGAATTCTGTGAGGCCCTTTGTAACGATCGCCAAGCTGGCGCGAGTCATAGTGTCGTCGAGACGCAGAACAACTTGCCCAGCTGTCACGTGATCACCATCACGCGCGAGGATTTCTCCGACGATGCCGCCCGTTGGGTGCTGCACCTTCTTGACGTTCGTGTCGACAACGAGTGTGCCAGGAGCAATAACCGCACCTGATATCGACGTTGTTGCAGCCCAGCTCCCGACGACGCCCACCAGAAGTCCGACAACCGCGAGCCCCACCAGTTGATGGCGGCGGATCGAGCGACGTCCTGTTGTTCTGGGCGCATTGGTCATGGCTTCATTGCCCCGCCTCAGGTACGACTTTTAGCGGCGGCCGTTTGCTACGCTTTTTCGCCACGAGTTTATTGAGAACCTCATCCTTCCGCCCAAACTCGACCACCTTACCGCCCCCCATGGCGAGCACATGATCAACAGCAAGCAAAACATTCTGGCGATGGGCCACCACGATAACGACGCCTCTGCGGTCGCGCACGCCCTTGATCGCCTTCATCAGCGCGGCCTCGCCGTCGGCATCGAGATTAGAGTTGGGCTCATCGAGCACGACAAGAAAAGGATCACGATAAAGGGCTCGCGCGAGGGCAATACGCTGGCGTTGTCCAGCCGAGAGCACGCGCCCTTCGTCACCAATCTGGGTGTCGTAGCCTTGCGGCAGGCTAACGATGAGATCGTGAACCACGGCTTTCTTGGCCGCAGCAATAATTTCATTAGGGTCCGCGTCTTCTTCAAAACGGGCAATGTTTTCGGCCACGGTTCCCGACAGCAGGTCGACGTCCTGAGGCAAATAGCCAATGTGACGTCCAAGCGCCTCTGCTGACCATTGGTCGAGTGCCGCGCCATCCAAACGAACCTGGCCGCGCGCCGGCGGCCACGCGCCAACTATCATCCGGACGAGCGATGATTTGCCAGACCCGCTCGGGCCGATGATGCCGAGACCTTGGCCACCCTTTAGCGCGAAGTTTGCGTCGTGGACCACCGGCTTCGTGCCACCCGGCGGGACCGCGCTCGCGTGCTGCACGAGAACGTTCTCGGAGGGCGCCGGAAGAGCCATCGGCGACCCGCGTTCAGGCAACACTCGCAGCAACTCGCTTAGGCGCTTCCAGCCTTGGCGCGCCCCAAGAAAGCCTTTCCAATTGGCAATCGCGAGATCAACTGGCGCCAAGGCGCGGCCCACAAGGATAGCGGCGGCGATGATTACGCCGGCGGTTGCGACTTCATTAATGACGAGGAAGGCGCCAATCCCCAGCACTGCCGACTGCAGCATCATGCGCAGGGCTTTGGAAACCGCTCCGAAGCCGCCGGCGACGTCGCTGATCTTCTGGTGGCTCGCTAAATAATCCTGATTCACCTCCGCCCAGCGGGACCCAAGCCGGCCGGCCATTCCCATGGCCGCAACAACTTCAGCATTGCGCCGGCTTGCATCGGCAAGCCCCTGCCGGGAATTCGCAAAACCAGAAGCTGCCGTCATCGACCGGCGCGCAAAAGCCTCCGTCAGAAGGGTCATAGTCACGAGGATGAGGGCGCCGACGAGCGCCGCAATCCCAAGGGCTGGGTGGAAGGCAAAAATTATTCCGATATAGAGCGGCAGCCACGGCAAGTCGAAGAGGGCAGTTGGGCCTGGCCCCGATAGAAACCCTCGCACGGCATCGAGGTCTCGTAGCGGCTGCAGGCCGTCGCCTTTGCCACGCAGTTTCAGGGGCGCACGAACGATGGCGTCGTAAACCCGCGGGCTCATGGCGTCGTCGATCGTACGCCCTGCGCGCACGAGAAGGCGGTTCCGGATCATATCGAGGATCGCTAGGAAGGCATACAAGAGGCCCACCAAGATGGCCAGCGCGACAAGCGTGGGAACGCTTCGGCTCGGCAAGATGCGATCGTAAATCTGCAACATAAAGAAAGCGCCGGTCAGCATCAGCACATTGATGAGCCCGCTAAACAAGCCGATGCTGAGGAAAGCGCTTTTGCACGTGGCAAGGGCCTGCGACAGCTCCGAGCGGGGCGGGGCGGGCGAGCGTGCCGCCTGCCTAGATGTTGCCGGCTGAGCTGGCGAGCCCATCTTGGCTTTACTGTCTCTATCCGGACCGGTGTCTGCTTCCGCACACGCCTCCAGGGGCCGCCGCGAACCAAAGAACGAGCGACCAAAGTTAGCAAGCCATTTGAACGGCACCGCGGGCTGGCGAAGCAATGTCACAAAGCCTCGCTTCCCCGCCTTAGATGATATCGCCGTCGACTGCGCCAGCGAGGGCGCCACGGCCCTTTGCTCCGCTTCTGAAGGCTTGTTTAGTGGAGGTTTGCCTTCTTCCTGAAGATCGACGGCTCCCTGACGCCGCGGACTTGAGCCAAGATAGTAGAAACTCAGCCCCGCGATCACCGCGATCAACAACACAGGAAGTCGCAGGATTGTCAGAGCGCCTGGGTCCCAAAAGTTTGGCGCGTTCACCTGAATGGCAGCTGTTGCAGCTTTGAGGCTTCCAAGATCAAGCCACTGCCAGACTTCGCCAAGCGTCATATAGGCAAAGCCTGTTTGCAGCGGCGTCAATTGCGACAGGTCGAGCAAAAGAGCCCCGGCCGCCACAATCAGGATAACAAGCCCATACCCCATCAGAAGGTGCACGAATAAGGACCTCGGCGCATCAGATTCAGACCGACGCTTGCACGCAAACAGGTTCAGCGCTGCCCCGAAAACCACCAGCGCCAACCACAGGGGCTGAGACAACACCAGTTCGCGGAGCTGATCGGAGATATCGGATATTGGCTGGACCTCTGCCTCAGTGCGCGAATGATCGCCCCAATCATGTCGCTCCGCTGCGCGAGAATAATCGAGCCAGTCGTACCGCTCCGCAGCGCGATCGGGAAATGCAGCCGTCCAAGCGTCGGCAATGGTGGTGACCGAAACGGCAACTGAGTCTGCAGGTCGAGTTGCGTCATAGAGCGCCACTGCGAGTGCGGCGCAGATGAATACCAGACCGATGAGACGTAGAATTCTCACTGCACTATTTAATCCTAAACGTCGGCATCACAGTGGTAAGCAATACGCGGGGCCAGCGAGTGCGAAGTGACGTCTTGGTTAACGAACTCCCATCTGCTTCAAACGTGGAGATCAGTTCTTCCTCGCAAACAGCCCTACAAGGGGCCGGCGTTGAGCGTGTGTTAATTCAAGTTGGCGCCATTTGAAGCTTGTTTCGCAACTGGCGAAATGGAGAGCGACTTCAACTTTTTCCCTTCAGGAACATTTTTTTGCAGCCGCTCTACGAGCGATTTCACAAGGCGCGGCTCCCCTGCCGTAATCATCAGCCACGGATTCTCGCCGCTTTTCCAATCCTGCGGGGAAAGATTGAGGGGCTTTCCGTGTCCTTCGGAGAGCCGCTGATCAACCTCATCAGACACGCTGGCCCAAAGAATTGCCGCCGCAGGGGGCAACAATGCCAGTCTCCTTGTGCTGCGCCTCGGCAATCATCGTTTGACCAGCTGCGACCGGAGGCACGACAAGTTGATCCAGCGCCGCGAGCGGCATGCCCTTAAATTGCGGCGAGCGCATCAGCAAGGCAACAATCTCACCAAATGCCGCTTGCATCCGCTTTGAGCGTGCGGCGCGCTGCTGAAATTTCGGGTCCGGCTCAGACATTGGCTTGTCTTCCACTTTGTCGGGCAAAGGCGGCGGCGTCACAGCCTCGGCGGGAGGAGCAATCTCCGGTGTCGCCTTGGCGTCTGACTGTTTGGATTTGAATAACATAGAGACTTACTCCGCTTACTTGTAGCGTGTGAATTCACGACTTCTGATCAACAAATCCGAGCCATTGTTTTCCGGCCACTTTAGCGCTTGCGACTGATGCTATTTTCAAAACCCCGATTGGGCTATTTGAGTATGTAGCCAATCGCACTTAATACGCTTCAGCCAACAACCTTCACTTTTAAGATCATCTTTTTCGGATACTCGACTAGACAACCAAGAATCCAGAATACTTCAATTTTTCAGCAGTCGCTTTCTGTTTCGCTGTTTGGTCAAGATTCTCTTAAGGTTTGTTTCACGATGAGCGTTCGCCTCTAGGTGAGCATCTCCTGCGGTTGAGCGTCGACCCAGGATTGCCAGACATTCTCAGCGTTGCTGCCACCGTCAGGACCGCCACTCCTATTGATTGCGCCTGACGGACAGGTGACATCGACAACAGCATAATCAGCGTCGACAACCTCATCATCCACGAAAACTTTAGCCGTATTGTCGAGATCCAAATCGCCTGTACATTCCTCGATCAGGCACCACACCGCGCCAACTTTGATAATATCCAGTGTGCTGTCTCGGGCCTCCGCGAGATCATCCGCAGTGACGGCACGTGTATATTCAATAATCAGCGTTTCACCATTCTCGAATATACCATCATCTGGTTCGCCGCCCGTGCCGCTGATGCTGATTGTGTTGACATTGGTATCGGTACCGACCCAACCCATCATTGCTTCCGGATTATCTGGATCGTAATCCCAGATTTCCCCTACCGCATTTTCGAAATAATCGGCGACATCAACGTCGTTATTGAATTGGGCAATGCCTTCGTTTGTAATTTCAAGCCGGTAGGTAATCACGTCACCTTTGGCGTTCACCACGCCATTTGGACCGCCACCATCTACATCAACGACGCTCTTTTCAATCGTGAAAAGCGGGTCCGGCTCGTAATTGCCGAAGTTACCCTTTGAGGCTGCGGGGTCGGCTTCAGCCCCGGCCCCATACTGGCCCGCGATGACCTCGCCACTTGCGACATCCACCTGATACGAACCGCCGTCGGCAGGGAAGGTCTGGTCTACTCCGACGGTAACAACTTCGTAGACATAAAGAAACTCGGCATCGCCGATGTCCGCAAGCGAGATGTCCTCAAACGAATAGAAACCGTCATACGTGCTGCCATCAAAGGCTGTCACGTCACTGTCGATAGTGCCGTTGGTTGGGTTTTCATCGTCGTCAAGAACGATGGTCACGCCGTTCCGCCCAGCTTCCGTTGGCTCGTCCCACTGCCCGTTTCCGTTGATATCATCCCACTTGTAGCCTGAGATCTCGATCTTCGTTTCGTTCCCGAAGTTGCCTTTTGAGTCTTCGGGCTCGGCTTCAGCCCCGGCCCCATACTGGCCCGCGATGATCTCGCCAGCTGTGACATCTACCTCATATGAGCCACCAAGGATTGGGAAGGTCTGATCCGTGCCAGCTTGAACAACTTCGTAGACATAAAGCGTCGTGGCATCGCCGATGTCCGCAAGCGGGATGTCGCCAAACGTATAGTAACCGTCATTCATGCCAAGAGTTTGCGTCGTGGCGGTCTTGATAGTGCCGTTGGTTGGGTTTTCATCGTCGTCAAGAATGATGGTCCAGCCGTTCAGCCCAGCTTCCGTTGGCTCGTCCCAGTTCGTGTCACCATTCACATCGTCCCACTTGTAGCCCGAGATCTCGATCTTCGTTTCGTTCCCGAAGTTGCCTTTTGAGTCTTCGGGCTCGGCTTCAGCCCCGGCCCCATACTGGCCCGCGATGATCTCGCCAGCTGTGACATCTACCTCATATGAGCCACCAAGGATTGGGAAGGTCTGATCCGTGCCAGCTTGAACAACTTCGTAGACATAAAGCGTCGTGGCATCGCCGATGTCCGCAAGCGGGATATCGCCAAACGTATAGTAACCGTCATTCATGCCAAGAGTTTGCGTCGTGGCGGTCTTGATAGTGCCGTTGGTTGGGTTTTCATCGTCGTCAAGAATGATGGTCCAGCCGTTCAGCCCAGCTTCCGTTGGCTCGTCCCAGTTCGTGTCACCATTCACATCGTCCCACTTGTAGCCCGAGATCTCGATCTTCGTTTCGTTCCCGAAGTTGCCTTTTGAGTCTTCGGGCTCGGCTTCAGCCCGGCCCATACTGGCCCGCGATGATCTCGCCAGCTGTGACATCTACCTCATATGAGCCACCAAGGATTGGGAAGGTCTGATCCGTGCCAGCTTGAACAACTTCGTAGACATAAAGCGTCGTGGCATCGCCGATGTCCGCAAGCGGGATATCGCCAAACGAATAGTAACCGTCATTCATGCCAAGAGTTTGCGTCGTGGCGGTCTTGATAGTGCCGTTGGTTGGGTTTTCATCGTCGTCAAGAATGATGGTCCAGCCGTTCAGCCCAGCTTCCGTTGGCTCGTCCCAGTTCGTGTCACCATTCACATCGTCCCACTTGTAGCCCGAGATCTCGATCTTCGTTTCGTTCCCGAAGTTGCCTTTTGAGTCTTCGGGCTCGGCTTCAGCCCCGGCCCCATACTGGCCCGCGATGATCTCGCCAGCTGTGACATCTACCTCATATGAGCCACCAAGGATTGGGAAGGTCTGATCCGTGCCAGCTTGAACAACTTCGTAGACATAAAGCGTCGTGGCATCGCCGATGTCCGCAAGCGGGATATCGCCAAACGAATAGTAACCGTCATTCATGCCAAGAGTTTGCGTCGTGGCGGTCTTGATAGTGCCGTTGGTTGGGTTTTCATCGTCGTCAAGAATGATGGTCCAGCCGTTCAGCCCAGCTTCCGTTGGCTCGTCCCAGTTCGTGTCACCATTCACATCGTCCCACTTGTAGCCCGAGATCTCGATCTTCGTTTCGTTCCCGAAGTTGCCTTTTGAGTCTTCGGGCTCGGCTTCAGCCCCGGCCCCATACTGGCCCGCGATGATCTCGCCAGCTGTGACATCTACCTCATATGAGCCACCAAGGATTGGGAAGGTCTGATCCGTGCCAGCTTGAACAACTTCGTAGACATAAAGCGTCGTGGCATCGCCGATGTCCGCAAGCGGGATATCGCCAAACGAATAGTAACCGTCATTCATGCCAAGAGTTTGCGTCGTGGCGGTCTTGATAGTGCCGTTGGTTGGGTTTTCATCGTCGTCAAGAATGATGGTCCAGCCGTTCAGCCCAGCTTCCGTTGGCTCGTCCCAGTTCGTGTCACCATTCACATCGTCCCACTTGTAGCCCGAGATCTCGATCTTCGTTTCGTTCCCGAAGTTGCCTTTTGAGTCTTCGGGCTCGGCTTCAGCCCCGGCCCCATACTGGCCCGCGATGATCTCGCCAGCTGTGACATCTACCTCATATGAGCCACCAAGGATTGGGAAGGTCTGATCCGTGCCAGCTTGAACAACTTCGTAGACATAAAGCGTCGTGGCATCGCCGATGTCCGCAAGCGGGATATCGCCAAACGAATAGTAACCGTCATTCATGCCAAGAGTTTGCGTCGTGGCGGTCTTGATAGTGCCGTTGGTTGGGTTTTCATCGTCGTCAAGAATGATGGTCCAGCCGTTCAGCCCAGCTTCCGTTGGCTCGTCCCAGTTCGTGTCACCATTCACATCGTCCCACTTGTAGCCCGAGATCTCGATCTTCGTTTCGTTCCCGAAGTTGCCTTTTGAGTCTTCGGGCTCGGCTTCAGCCCCGGCCCCATACTGGCCCGCGATGATCTCGCCAGCTGTGACATCTACCTCATATGAGCCACCAAGGATTGGGAAGGTCTGATCCGTGCCAGCTTGAACAACTTCGTAGACATAAAGCGTCGTGGCATCGCCGATGTCCGCAAGCGGGATATCGCCAAACGAATAGTAACCGTCATTCATGCCAAGAGTTTGCGTCGTGGCGGTCTTGATAGTGCCGTTGGTTGGGTTTTCATCGTCGTCAAGAATGATGGTCCAGCCGTTCAGCCCAGCTTCCGTTGGCTCGTCCCAGTTCGTGTCACCATTCACATCGTCCCACTTGTAGCCCGAGATCTCGATCTTCGTTTCGTTCCCGAAGTTGCCTTTTGAGTCTTCGGGCTCGGCTTCAGCCCCGGCCCCATACTGGCCCGCGATGATCTCGCCAGCTGTGACATCTACCTCATATGAGCCACCAAGGATTGGGAAGGTCTGATCCGTGCCAGCTTGAACAACTTCGTAGACATAAAGCGTCGTGGCATCGCCGATGTCCGCAAGCGGGATGTCGCCAAACGAATAGTAACCGTCATTCATGCCAAGAGTTTGCGTCGTGGCGGTCTTGATAGTGCCGTTGGTTGGGTTTTCATCGTCGTCAAGAATGATGGTCCAGCCGTTCAGCCCAGCTTCCGTTGGCTCGTCCCAGTTCGTGTCACCATTCACATCGTCCCACTTGTAGCCCGAGATCTCGATCTTCGTTTCGTTCCCGAAGTTGCCTTTTGAGTCTTCGGGCTCGGCTTCAGCCCCGGCCCCATACTGGCCCGCGATGATCTCGCCAGCTGTGACATCTACCTCATATGAGCCACCAAGGATTGGGAAGGTCTGATCCGTGCCAGCTTGAACAACTTCGTAGACATAAAGCGTCGTGGCATCGCCGATGTCCGCAAGCGGGATATCGCCAAACGAATAGTAACCGTCATTCATGCCAAGAGTTTGCGTCGTGGCGGTCTTGATAGTGCCGTTGGTTGGGTTTTCATCGTCGTCAAGAATGATGGTCCAGCCGTTCAGCCCAGCTTCCGTTGGCTCGTCCCAGTTCGTGTCACCATTCACATCGTCCCACTTGTAGCCCGAGATCTCGATCTTCGTTTCGTTCCCGAAGTTGCCTTTTGAGTCTTCGGGCTCGGCTTCAGCCCCGGCCCCATACTGGCCCGCGATGATCTCGCCAGCTGTGACATCTACCTCATATGAGCCACCAAGGATTGGGAAGGTCTGATCCGTGCCAGCTTGAACAACTTCGTAGACATAAAGCGTCGTGGCATCGCCGATGTCCGCAAGCGGGATATCGCCAAACGAATAGTAACCGTCATTCATGCCAAGAGTTTGCGTCGTGGCGGTCTTGATAGTGCCGTTGGTTGGGTTTTCATCGTCGTCAAGAATGATGGTCCAGCCGTTCAGCCCAGCTTCCGTTGGCTCGTCCCAGTTCGTGTCACCATTCACATCGTCCCACTTGTAGCCCGAGATCTCGATCTTCGTTTCGTTCCCGAAGTTGCCTTTTGAGTCTTCGGGCTCGGCTTCAGCCCCGGCCCCATACTGGCCCGCGATGATCTCGCCAGCTGTGACATCTACCTCATATGAGCCACCAAGGATTGGGAAGGTCTGATCCGTGCCAGCTTGAACAACTTCGTAGACATAAAGCGTCGTGGCATCGCCGATGTCCGCAAGCGGGATATCGCCAAACGTATAGTAACCGTCATTCATGCCAAGAGTTTGCGTCGTGGCGGTCTTGATAGTGCCGTTGGTTGGGTTTTCATCGTCGTCAAGAATGATGGTCCAGCCGTTCAGCCCAGCTTCCGTTGGCTCGTCCCAGTTCGTGTCACCATTCACATCGTCCCACTTGTAGCCCGAGATCTCGATCTTCGTTTCGTTCCCGAAGTTGCCTTTTGAGTCTTCGGGCTCGGCTTCAGCCCCGGCCCCATACTGGCCCGCGATGATCTCGCCAGCTGTGACATCTACCTCATATGAGCCACCAAGGATTGGGAAGGTCTGATCCGTGCCAGCTTGAACAACTTCGTAGACATAAAGCGTCGTGGCATCGCCGATGTCCGCAAGCGGGATATCGCCAAACGAATAGTAACCGTCATTCATGCCAAGAGTTTGCGTCGTGGCGGTCTTGATAGTGCCGTTGGTTGGGTTTTCATCGTCGTCAAGAATGATGGTCCAGCCGTTCAGCCCAGCTTCCGTTGGCTCGTCCCAGTTCGTGTCACCATTCACATCGTCCCACTTGTAGCCCGAGATCTCGATCTTCGTTTCGTTCCCGAAGTTGCCTTTTGAGTCTTCGGGCTCGGCTTCAGCCCCGGCCCCATACTGGCCCGCGATGATCTCGCCAGCTGTGACATCTACCTCATATGAGCCACCAAGGATTGGGAAGGTCTGATCCGTGCCAGCTTGAACAACTTCGTAGACATAAAGCGTCGTGGCATCGCCGATGTCCGCAAGCGGGATATCGCCAAACGTATAGTAACCGTCATTCATGCCAAGAGTTTGCGTCGTGGCGGTCTTGATAGTGCCGTTGGTTGGGTTTTCATCGTCGTCAAGAATGATGGTCCAGCCGTTCAGCCCAGCTTCCGTTGGCTCGTCCCAGTTCGTGTCACCATTCACATCGTCCCACTTGTAGCCCGAGATCTCGATCTTCGTTTCGTTCCCGAAGTTGCCTTTTGAGTCTTCGGGCTCGGCTTCAGCCCCGGCCCCATACTGGCCCGCGATGATCTCGCCAGCTGTGACATCTACCTCATATGAGCCACCAAGGATTGGGAAGGTCTGATCCGTGCCAGCTTGAACAACTTCGTAGACATAAAGCGTCGTGGCATCGCCGATGTCCGCAAGCGGGATATCGCCAAACGTATAGTAACCGTCATTCATGCCAAGAGTTTGCGTCGTGGCGGTCTTGATAGTGCCGTTGGTTGGGTTTTCATCGTCGTCAAGAATGATGGTCCAGCCGTTCAGCCCAGCTTCCGTTGGCTCGTCCCAGTTCGTGTCACCATTCACATCGTCCCACTTGTAGCCCGAGATCTCGATCTTCGTTTCGTTCCCGAAGTTGCCTTTTGAGTCTTCGGGCTCGGCTTCAGCCCCGGCCCCATACTGGCCCGCGATGATCTCGCCAGCTGTGACATCTACCTCATATGAGCCACCAAGGATTGGGAAGGTCTGATCCGTGCCAGCTTGAACAACTTCGTAGACATAAAGCGTCGTGGCATCGCCGATGTCCGCAAGCGAGATATCGCCAAACGTATAGTAACCGTCATTCATGCCAAGAGTTTGCGTCGTGGCGGTCTTGATAGTGCCGTTGGTTGGGTTTTCATCGTCGTCAAGAATGATGGTCCAGCCGTTCAGCCCAGCTTCCGTTGGCTCGTCCCAGTTCGTGTCACCATTCACATCGTCCCACTTGTAGCCCGAGATCTCGATCTTCGTGGCGTTACCGAAGTTGCCCTTTGAGAGTACTGGGTCCGCTTCAGCCCCGGCCCCATACTGGCCCGCAATGAGCTCAGGATTATTTTGATTGGTGATATCCCATTGATATTCGAGCACCGGGAATGGGAAGGTCTGCTCAGCGCCATCCGGGAGGTCTTCATAGACGTAAAGGATGGTGGCACCGCCGAGATCGTCTAGCGAGAGGTCTCTAAATGCATAAAAGCCTGCATTGCCGTCAATGTCATCGTCCGTTTCAACCGTGGCGATGTTACCGTTGTCCCGGTTTTGGTCGTTATCAAGGACAATCGTTCGGCCGTTGAGACCATCTTCGGCTTCGTCCCAGTTGCCATCTCGATTCGCATCGTCCCACTTGTAGCCTGACGGGAAGGCCAAAACGCCGGAAGGATTGATGCCCACCTGATCCCAAGGGCTACTGCCGGTAAGGCTAATCTGCATTTTTGGCGAACCACCCGGGAATGCCCCCGCACCATTACCACTGCCATAGTCTATCTGAGTGGCTAGATGTCCGCCCCAAGCGATGCCAACGTCAATCGGATCAGTGTCGACGACCCCATCACCATCGTCCGGCATAAAAGTTATAGTTATAGACCTAGTGCCTGCTGCGTCTCCAGGTCCGTAAGCTGAGAAACTGACATCGGTCACGAGTTCGTTCTTGATATTGTAGAGTGTAAACTCTCCGGGCTGTTGAGTGACCTGCGGCTCCAATCCAGGGTCGGGGGGAATGTCCTTAGTCGTTTCGTTTCCCAGTGGGAAAGGAAACAATGGAGGGACAACACTTTCGCTAGAGTCGTACGATGTCAGATAATCAATGAAGTACGCATCACCGTCATTATAAGTCCACTGAATGGTCAGTTGGTACGTAACGCCTTCCATCAACGTTTCGGCTTGGGTATACCTAAACGGTATGGAATTATCTTCGAAGTACCGAGCGCCCGATGTGGGTGGGTTCCCCCCCGATGGTGATAGCTGGTTCTTCCAGTCGTCCGATAAATTCTCCCAGCCCACCACTTCCGGATTTGCATCCGTAAACGTTGTCGTCGCCGTCCGGTCGTCCTCGCCGCCGAGCAAACCGTCTGCACCCCAGTCGGTTGCTGTGAGGTTCAACGTTGCGTTTAACGGGTCGCCGTTTGTCGGCACCAGCCACGCCGCCGTGATGGAGCCATTAGCCTCACCATCAAGGTCACCCTCGCCACCGTCGACGATCGCAAACGATGGATAGATATCGGCATCGCCGTCGTCACCAGGATCGGCAGGGTCGTCAGCCACACCAAAAGTGACCGTGCCGCCTTCGGTTACTCCGGTGACGGTGAATAGGGCCGTCTCGCCTGGAGCGTAATCCGGCTTGTCGGTGCTGACGCTGAGTGGCTCAACCGGCGCCAGGTCCGTCTCGACAGTCGTATCGCCACCCGCCAGCGGGTCTGGTTCGACGATGACAGGGTCTACCGGAGCCAGCTCCGGTTCTGAGCTTAGAGGATCAAGATTCGTGTCAAGTGACGTGCTGATGCTCTTGGTCGGATCCGAGCGTGTCTTCTGTCTCAACATGGTACGCCACCCATACGCAAATAACTTAGGGGACGCAGCTTTTACGACATACCACTACAGGCTCACCCATACGTATTGAGCTGAACGCCTGTGAAATTCTACGTCGCTGGCTACGCCACTCAATCAAGCCAAACGACCCCCTGCAGCACCTAAACTGCCGAGAACACGCCTTAGACTAAGCACGATCTAACATTTATAGAAGCCAGATCACGCCTCGAACACAAATAGTAAAAACACGTTAACAGAGATGCGACATTGCGCCAGGTCAAAACGGCGCTACCGGCCTGATTTTACGCAATTCTCTGACGTTTGCACTCTGACAGCAGGAAACTGTTTCAGGTTGGGACGCGCGCGGACAACGGCTGCCTACCTTGTAGCCAAAACGGAACGGACCCTCTCACAGCGATCTCTCGACCGTTGGCTTGCCTCCCATTTCGGGGGGCCCGCTGGAACCACGCAAATATATTGGGGCAAAGGTGGTCACGCTCAAAGCGAGATGCGGCCTCGCCACTAACATCGAACATACTAGAGCATCAAGTGCGCGAACAGCGTAATGGGCGCAACCGCGACGAACCATTTCGCAAGGTCGAGGCCGTGTCGCAAGGAAGTACAAAGCCTCAAGACTGAGACTTAGAAAATGAACTGTTCCGCGGCTTTCCGATCCTGGGGGCTACCGCTCAACCACAGATCGACCCAATAAAAAAAGCCTGGCAGCACGTGCTTGTGTCGCTGCCAGGCTTGTTGGACGCTTTTGGATAGCGAACCTTATTTCAGCGGCACAATGGGTGCCGGTGGGGAATACAGGGGTATACTCAAACCAACTCTACCCACCACCAATTCGTCGTCCCAACTGACCTTAGTGCCGCATTCCTTGGCGCAATTTGCAACCCCTATCGCTCCGGCACCAGTATTGAAGCGATAACCGGTATTCTGGTCATCAAGGTCGATATATAAGGCCTCAGCCTTGAGGACCCATCGGTTAGCAAAGGCCCATTTGATACCTCCGCCAGCCGTCCAGCCGGTCTCCCAGTTACGTTCCGAGAACTGGCCGAACTGGCCAGCATTGAATTCTCGTTTGATCCGAGAGTAGGCAAACCCACCGGTTCCGTACACCATGAAGTTTCCAAAGGCGAGCCCGAGATTGCCACGCACCGTGCCGAAGTTGTCGTAAGTCGTCTTGAAGGATTGTCCGGCAGGCAATCTGACGGTCGGCTCGAGGTCAGTCCACGAAAAGTCGGATTCACCACCGAATACCCAAACACCACACTGCCAGCTATAGCCGGCATGAAGTCCACCCGACCAACCGTCGTCATCGGTGCTGTAACGATCTCTGCTGTTTAGAGCTGCTTGGATGTCAGGTGGTATGTTACCACCAAAAAAGTCTCGTATTTCGTCAAGAGCGGCGTTCGAGAAATTTGGACGCGCAACTGTCTTTGATTTCCCGTTCACATATCCAGTTTGGGCGCCGACATAGGGCCCTGAGAATGGACCCGTTGTACAGGGCCCGAAGAAGCCAGTTTGCGCCACCGCTGCACTCGGCATTTGAAGCGCAAATGCACCTACCAAAAGAGCACTAAAGATAATTCTCATGGGATCCCTCCCGCTACGCACGCAAAGCGTACTTGAGCTGCTAACAAAAATTCCCCACCGTCAAACTTGCACTTCGTTGTCGAGTACGCTTGGAAGACTTTGCCCCTACGAAGCTCGCGAAGACGAATCGATTTTCCGGAGAAAAAGTCAACGCCATCCGCTCGTCCAGAAATTCGTGACAATGGCAGCGTGGCCAATCCGCCTCACCCACTCCGCCAGCAGCAGAACTCTATGATGAGCGCTGATTATCGAGCCTTCTGCAGTCTTCAGGAAACACACGCCAAAGCAGGCGACGCCTCAACGCACTGACAAATCTTTAACCAAACAATCTGCCAGCCCACCCTTGGCAAATAAGCAAAAAAAATCGAGATCTTGTAGGCTTCTGCCCCACTCCAAAAGTCGCAAACTTTTCTTTCGCTTTGACACCGCAGCGCCAAATTCAAACTGAGTTGGTCGGGATGCTTTCACTGCGGGCAGGGGGGCGGCCGTGGCCGCGCATTACGCCGCTTTTCCGAAGCCGGGAACTTTCCACATTTATACACGTACTGTTGATAGCTCCGAAGATTGTATACCTAACGTAGATCGACGCACTCGTCGCCGAACCTGGCTTCGCGATAGGGCGCGAAGCGGTACGCTTACATGCGGTGTTCGCCTTAGAACCATCTTGGTCTTAGCTCCCATACCTCTTGTATAGCAGCGACGGAGCTGATGAGGCGGACTAAATAACAACGCGCCATAAACGGGAGCGAGACACCAGGTTGGTCGAAACCTGGTATTGTCTTCGCGGCCGCAAACTCCACTAGTCGCAGACCTGCCGGCCGATGCGCTTGTGCAAAAGCCGCATCATGGCGGCGCGGCCTTGGTCTATGAGCGGAGTCATGTAGGCGAAGGATGGATCGTCCGAAAACGGGAAGAAATTCATCGTAGCGTTTGCTTCGAATACGAGCACCCGCCCGTCCGGCGCGACGGCACAGTCGATCCCGACATAGTCGCAACCGATCCTGCGGACGATGGCACGGATCGGATCAAGGCCCGGCGCAAACTCCGCATCCGTATCTTGCAGGAACGCCTGCTCGGCGCGAAGGTGGTCGGGATTGCCCAGCATCTGCTGACGGGCGGAGGCATGCACATTCCAATCGTGTGACACCAGAGCATGCCGCGGGACAATTTGGTCTCCGATCAGGAAGAACCTGTATTTGCGGTAAAGGCCATCCTCGGAGCGGAAATCGACGAACTGGGTAACGAAACAATCGTGCGTGCCGTTGAGTGCGATTGCATCGAGCTCCGCAGCGCTGCGGATCAGGCCGAGAAACTGGCCGGTATGGGTGCCAGTCGCGCGTAGAAGTGCCGGGAAGGGCGGGTCCATCTCTTCTAGCGCCCGACGCACGCGATCACGGGTTGCCTTGCGTAGCCGCCGGGTGTCGGGCATCCAGACGCCATCGAGGCCGTTGAGCCGCTTTGATATGCGCTCTCGGGTCGTGTGGCGCAGCGGCGCGGGCGGATTGAGGACCGGGACCTTGATTGACTTCACGACACGCTCGGCGACGTCGAACACCTTTGGATTTTGGTCGACATCGCTGATGATATTGAGCACCGCATCGTAGCTGGCGTTGAAATCCCACCGCAGCTTCTGGCGCAGGTAACTCTTTGAGATACCTGTGCGCCGTGCATCGATGCACGGCGCGTCTTTGAGATGCAAAAAGGAGTCATTGCCGCCGCTTCCGGAGCCGGGCTTTTCGGAGCGGAGCTCGCGGTTCTCGAGGGAATCCGTTCCGTACAGAACCCCAACTTTGATTTGATTGTCCTTTGCCATCAGCCTTTCTGCCTCGGGCGTTGACACCCTAATCCTCTTCTTCCCCTATAATTGTCAACGCGGCCGCAAATATAATCGCGAGGCGCTTATGATGGAATACAGCAGAGATTTGGAGACACCCTCAGTCGAGATCACCCGGCCGAACGAGTCGCATTGGCCGGCCATTTTGACTGTTCTAGAAAGCGCGAACTTTCACCATATCGGTGGGCCGGAGATGGAGACGTTTCCGCTGGAGGATTGCTATATCGCCTTAGTCGGCGGGGAGGTGAAGGGTGTGGGCGGCTACCGCATCCTGAGTGATCGCGAGGCTAAGACAACGCTCCTGGCCGTGGATCCCTCCGCACGGCGGTTTAGGCTAGGCACACGACTCCAGGATGCGCGGCTAGCCTACATGCGCTCGCAGGGGGTTCGGACGGTCCACACCAATACCGACGATGCGAAGGTGATCGCCTGGCTGGGGCGACGCTACCGCTTTTTCCGCACCGGCCAAACGGTACCGAAGGTCGCCGATTTCGGTGATCCAGCGGTGAAGGAATGGACATGTATGCGGATGAATTTCGAGGATGATTGACGATTGCAAGTGTTCGGCTCTGCCGGTGTCAGTTAGCCAGGCCCGGAATGACGCAGACCAAGTGGCCCGGAATGCATTCTATCGACCTTTCGTGTTTGCCCCGACGAGGTCAGCTGAAATTCGGCGGAACTGCACAGCTGACGCGGTTGCGTCGTCGGAGACAAACGAACTGACCGCATCTCGCTTTTTTGGCGATGCCAATTGATTGAAGACCTCATCAAGCCCGGCATCACCGGAAAACGGGTTTGGTCTGCCGACGCGCTTGAATTCCTTTTAGATCGCGCGTCAGAGAGGCCATTCAGTGACTTCGCTTTCAGCCATTAGACCCACTCAAGTTCCAAAAAAGAAGACTTTGCCCTGCGGGTGACCGACCTTTGTTCTGGCGCGGACATGCAAGGGCTCGCTTGCCGAACATGGCCAAGCTCTATCTGCCCGCGATGTGGATGTCTCGAGCAAACTGACTTTTCAGCTGCTAAGCCCTAGCTCTTTAACCTCGGACGAGCAATTTCGCGGTCCCCTGGTCGAGCTTCTCCCCTAAGCGCAACGAGACGATGTCGCCGCTCTAACCTGGAGAACATGATGGTCCTTCAAGGAGCCGCAGCCACTTCGAGATCGGCAGACCGACACTCCGGAGAATATTTCCTCCAACGAGGATGGCTGCAACCTTCATTTGGTTGTTATCACGCACGAGAATGGGGCCGCCGGAGCTTGCCGGGTGTGTGTCGCAGTTTGTGAACCAGAGACCCGTGTCGTGCCTAATCATATTGAGCCGACAGCCGAAATGAGCCGAAAGTGCGTACCTCCTGTCTGCCGAGTACGCGGCGTGGACAAGATCGAGCCCGCTTCGCAACTCCAGCCCTTCCGACAACGGTGCAGGTTCTACCGCGAGCCTCTCCGACAACTCTATAATAGCAACGTCCTGTGTGAATGCTTCGATCGGAAGTGCCCCCCTGGGCGAGCGTGGAGGTGGCATGTACTCGTAGCCCTCTACGAAACGCAGACATTTGGCGGTTGCGTGCCCTTTATGCTTCCCCCCGCGGACACCTGCGAGAAAGTGGATGTGATGCGACGGGTGCGGTTTTTTCTTCCACTTGTCCATGACACAGTGCGCTGCGGTCACGACGCGGTCCGGAGCTACCAACGTACCTGTACATGCTCCAAGCATTCGATACCCACTGATATTCACCTGCCCGATGGCATCCCAAGGCGAGCCTGTCGTATTTACACGTATGCGATCATCTTCCCCTATCATACCCGGCCGGAGATTTTGGCCAGCTGCGGGCCATCCAATCGTCGAACAACACAGCAGAGACAACGCAAAGACGCATAGTGACTTTTCCAAGCAGATCATCCAAAAAACCCTTCAGAAATGTCTGACAGAAAATTGCAGTTCGCTCGTGCGCTGCAAATATTGACCGGTAAAGCCCCCTTCATCTAGGCCAGTTAATTGGTGGTTCTCCGGATCGTTTCTGGCACCGGTGCTCGCATGCTTAGAGCCTCATGCGGTCGCGCGTGATTGTATTGGCGGAGCCACTGATTGATAACGACCCGTGCCTGCCGGGTCGTTGCGAACCACTCGGTGTTGAGCACCTCGCGACGCAGGATACCGGTGTATCGCTCGTTGTAGCCGTTTTCCCAGGGACTGGGACCGCCCGGGCAGACCCGAAGAGGCATAATAATACTGACGCACACCAGCTAATCCTGGAACGATCCAGAGAACCGCGGACTAGGTGGCTCAGTCTCAACAAGCTTTACACGGCACTAGAGGCCGCAACGTCTCGCGCAGTCAGCCTGTGGAGCTCCTTAAAATAGCCGCCCCATTGCCCTCCCGTTGCCTCACTTTCTCAAGACTTTCACACCGCGCCGGCTAGAATTCCCTACTCCCATACGCCGGACGCACGAAGGCCGCTCCACCCCCAGTGGGCGGCCTTCGTTTGTTGGAGAGCCTTCGTTCCCACGAACAAGCTTGGCAAGTTTTGGGCTGCCTGCCGCACTTGTCGCCGCCAGGCGCGCGGCGTTAATGACATTCAAAACAGTCTAGCGGCGAGCAAACGCGTTCGCGAACACAATCTGAAGCATTGGCGAGCCCTCTTACCCTCGACAGGCGCGCTCTAGGTCGCGTCAGATCGCAAGCCCCGCTCGGCACCCTCGCCCGTGGCGGATTCGCACCACCTCACCTCGATCAATGCCTGGAGCTGCCTGGTGCTGTGGGTTGTGGCTTTCCAGTTCCTGCTCTCATCTACTCTTCGATGCTAAATCCTCAATCAGTGACGCGTTGCCCATGTGAGGGCACAGTTTAGAGCAACACGTGAGGAGTAAGAAACATGCGTCGTCTCTACGTTAGCGCTGCAGGATTAGCGCTCGTCCTAGCGTCTTCACTAACTGCACAAGCTGCAGACCTCTATGGAGGGGACAGCTTTAAGGATACTCCGCCACCCGCACCACGCTTCACTTGGACCGGCATCTATGGTGGCCTGAACGCCGGCGGCGGCTGGGGCAACGCGCAACTTGACGAGCGATCAGACCCTGTTTTCGAATCGTTCTTTCTCGAGGACGTAATCGGCCGCACCGGGTCATACAACGTCAACGGATTTATCGGCGGTTTCCAGGCTGGCATGTATCGTCAATATGGAAACTGGGTCGTTGGTGGCGAACTAAATCTCAGCGGTGCAAACATTGATGGCTCGTCAGGCAACTGCAATCTAGTCGAACCTTCAGGATTGGCTGGGATCACACAAAGTTGCAGCACGACTGTAAACTGGGTGGGCTCCGGCTTGTTCAAACTCGGCTTCGCATGGAATCGCTGGCTCACCTACGGAACTGTTGGCTGGGCGATCGCCGGAATTGACCATAAAGCCACCTTCCGAAGCGACTTTGGAGATTTCCAAGGAGCTGAGAATGAGACGGCCGATGGCATCGCTTTTGGCGGTGGCGTTGAGTATGCCTTCACAAACGACATGAGCATTGGCGTAGAATACACGCGGATGAATCTTCGCGCCGAGGGCAGCGGCCTCCAAACAAGCTACATCTCGACCGGCAGTCGCGATGTCGATCTCAATGTTGTTCGAGCAAAGCTCAACTTCAAATTTGGACCCGGCTCCAAACTTTGGTGATCATGCTTGAAGATTGGCGCAGCCCATTGCCGGTCCAGGGAACCGTTTGGGCTGCCCCGATCGTAAGAGAAACGAAAAATTGGGATTTGAGCCAGGTCGTGCCTGCTCCCAGCATACTATGCGGCGATTGCGGCAGCCTGCGAGGGGGAATTCAAAAATGCAGCAAGCCAACGGCTTGCCTTATCGAGTGGCGCTAAGCGGGGTTAAGTGTGTCATGTTTCAATCAAACGAGAACGATTACATAATGCTGGAATTGTTGGCGAAGAAGCCAATTAGCTCTCTCCATCCATTTCATTCATTGATCGCCGAACACCTAGCTGAAAAGGGGTTGCTAAACAAAGTCGACCGCTGTTGGCACCCAACTGCCAAAGGACTTCGAATTCTCGGCTGCACAATCCACTAGGGTAGCTGCCCAGAGCTCAGTTTCGGCTCAGCCTCCGCAGCTCAACAGTCTGCATGTTTTGCCTGTATACCCTAGCGGGGGCTCATAAATCGGGGTAACAGCCGATTCGGCTGCCGTTGCTACTTCGGTGTTCGGACGGCAGCCACTCCCTTTCATAAACTCATCGAGCCAAGTACCACGCAAACCGGCCCATGAACACGTTGCAGGACATGCTATCGGAGCGTCGGTGAATTGATGAGTTAATGACGTCGGAGTTTTGTAGGCTGTCCTTTGCGACTGCTCACTTCCACTGCGACGCCCTCTTCGGTCCGATCGATGCCTTATAGTCGAACACGACCGCCGAGGCAGTCACCGCCTTATAGGTACACGCGACTTCGCAGCTCCTATTGGAACCGCAGACGTGACATTGGAATAAAGTGAGTAGTCGGACGGGAATGCCGCCGCGCAAAGATCAATAAACCAACTTTGGCGCCGGCACGGTGATCTGCTCATCCGCAGTCAGCTCGATGGTCTTGGGCTGCTCCATGGCCTCAAGCGTGCGTTGCGCTTGCTCGTGCCACAACTTGAGAACGGCGGACCTCTCCGGCAGCAGCAAAACGGTACCCGTGATGATCCCCCCCGTCACCGTCAAGGTAATCGCCCACGAAAACTGAGTTCCTAAGGAAATTCACGCGGCGCTTGCGCTTCTTGCGCCGCATCCACTCGGTAATCTGAGGTGGCAGCTCGGCATCGGCGGCGCTGCCCCGCTGCGTGCTATTTTGAAGTTCCGTTGTCTCGGCGTCGGATGCGGCTCGGCCGGCACCACCCCGCTCCTGATCGGGAGCATTGGATGATTGATGCGGCCTGGAGTAACCGAAGTGCATGACGCCTCACAACGCGGATACGCTAGGCGTGAATTATGTTACCGATTTGTTGATAAATTGTTTTCATCTGACTGCTTCTTTTCGGAACAGCCAGGTTTGCCGGCCTCAAAGCGAGGACCAGCCCTGTTACGCGTCGCTGAGCAAGCGAGAGGCGCCCTTCATCAATTCAACTATTGCGGGCCCCGAAAAAATAAAACGCGCGGTCCGTAGAGACCACGCGTCTGTTCGCATTCAACCGTTCTTCGAACGAGGCTCGATATCACCTCACTGCCGAAGATGTCCCGCTATCACCACCGGCCACGGCGCCAGCGGCGTCCATAGTAGGGGCGATAGTACCGGCGGCCGTAATACCTGCGGCTGTAATACCTGCGGCGGTAGTATGGACGGTAGTAAGGGCGGTAATAGCTTCTGTACCAGCGGCGCCTGAGATAACGGCGGCGGTACCTGCGATAGGGCCGGTAACGACCCCGATAGTAGCGGCGGTAATGGACTGGGGTGAGGGACTGTCCGGAGATCTTGGACTGGACGTTGACCGCCCGCTCCAAGTTCGCCGCACCGGCTACAGGTGCAGCATTCCCGCTGGTCACCGTGAAAACCATCATTGCCAGCCCGGCAATCAGGCTCGCAAGTACGCTTCGTGTAAATCTAAACATGTGACAACTCCATTAGTACGCACTGTCGAAATCAGCAAAAAAGTATTGCTAGCATTCCAGGCTCTCAACAAACGGCCCGGTCGCTCCATTGCGCTGGCCGACAAGCACGCGCTGCATACTACACAATTGCGCAGCCAGTACAGCCTAAACCATTTTACGGCTTTGCGAAAATGCGATTTGTCACCGCCGCGCAGATGCCTGACTCCAGAGCCCGCCTGATGTGACTAACAAGCTCCGCTAAATCTTCATGTTGAGCACGGATGAGCAGGTTGCGGTGGTTCAAAAACTCGGGATGAACCATCGACCAAAAGCAAGGCTTCTTAGCCAAGCTCTCCATCGATCCGATCGTGGAATGCCAGGCGGCAGCGTAGCGCAAGAGACTCGAAGAAATACCCGAAGCTTGTGCATTGCAACGCCCGGAGAGACTGAACACGATGCCTGCGTATTACCGCATTGATATTCAGCGTAATGAGGTAAACCTGCGCCAATTCCTCTTTAGGCCAAAACCCGGGCGCCGGAAGGGCGAGTTGCCGCGCAAACACGTTGCTCACCAACCGGCCTCTTTCGCATCCGCCTGCTCAACCGGTCGCGGACACCACTCTCAGCATGACACACAAGAAGCCGAGCAATCAGGAACGATGCTGCAGATGTCCGATGGCGGGCGAATCAAAGGTGATTGCGAACGTGCACTGGCATGGAAGGAAGAGTGAAAAACGCGGCAGCCATTATAGAGGCCGGTGAGCCAAGCATCGAACTCGATGGCGTCGACCCGAACAGAACCTGGCTCATCCGCGCCCACGGCGAAGAGGTTGGCGATCCAGGCAGCGACGTGTCTAAACTGGTGGCCGAACGCGGGGGATACGATCTGATGCCTGAGATGGGCTACAAACCGGTCAACAAGTACTTGCTACCGCAACCCCGGCGCGAGACCACCCCGCCGTCCGTCCCTTTCACCCAAAAGACGCCCACCGAAAACGACGGCGAAAGGACAGCCATGTTCTCCGCCTGGGCCGACAAAAAAGCTCACGCTATAGCTTCACCACCCAATAACCACAAGAAGCCATGCACCCCGCCTATTCCGTAATTCTTTTCACAACCGCCTCCGGCGCTGGATATGGGCTCCTCGTTTGGATGGCACTGGCTTCGGCCCTGCGCGCAGCACCCATCGGGTGGGCCTTCGGCGTAGTCGGCTTGGGCCTGGCCTTGCTACTTATCACCGGTGGACTGCTATCCTCGACAGCGCACGTGGGAAGACCGGAGCGCGCCTGGCGCGCGTTTTCCCAATGGCGTTCGTCCTGGCTCTCCCGCGAAGGTGTTCTGGCGGTAGCGACTTATATTCCCGCCGGCATTCTCGGCATCGCCTGGATCTTCTTTGAGCAAACACATGGCATCGTAATACTCGCCGCCATTCTCGCCGCTATTCTGGCTCTCGCGACGGTCTATTCGACCGGCATGATCTACGCATCATTGCCGACCATCAGAGCCTGGCACCAACCGCTGACGGTACCGGTGTATATGACGCTTTCAATCGCCAGCGGAGGCTTGATTTTCGTTTTCGTCCTTTCGCTTTTTCGCGCGGTGCCGACATGGGCGGTCCTGCTCCCACTGTTGGCACTTGCTGCAGCATTCTTCGTCAAGCGGTCCTATTGGCAGGCCATCGATGATGAGCCGCCGTCACTGACCGCCGGAGATGCAACCGGCCTTGGCCACCTCGGCAGCGTCCGGCAGCTCGAGCCACCGCACACTCAGGAAAACTATGTCATGCGCGAGATGGGTTTCACCGTCGCCCGCAAGCATGCCGAAAAACTGCGCCGGCTCTCCTCGTATCTGATGTTCATTCTTCCTGCGGTCTGCCTGCTGCTGCTAACCTTCGCAAGCTCGACGACGGCGCCGTTTTTTTCGCTCGTAGCCGTTGTCTCGATGGGTTTCGGGGTCGTCTTCGAGCGCTGGCTTTTCTTCGCCGAGGCCAAACATGTGGTCACGCTGTACTACGGCCAGCAAACAGCTTGACGGCGTCAAATTTTGCAAGCGAATCAGACGACCCATACGCCTGGCGGCCTACCGGACTGTGACGCCAAACGATTCCAGCAACCACGAGACCATAAGGCCGATCATACGTAGGCCAGACTGGTGAGTCACATTGACACGCCCGTCTGACGTTCGAATAAGGTGGGGGCCAACAAAGTGGGGGATTCGTGTGCGGTCCGTAGTGGTGGAACCTCCCATGATAGTGTAAGCGCGAAGTTGCTCTAAGGAGGACGGATGCTCAAGCGCTTCACCGAAAACAGAGACAACCGGGCCCAGCTGGTGCGTCCGGCCATTCAGCATGCAAAAACGGTGCTGGCGTTTATCTACGACAATGTAGTTCGCGAGAACTGGCCAAGACTCCTGTATGTTGCCAGTTTGGGAGCCCTCTCGCGGTTCCTAAACCTGCTGACATTCGTAGGTGCATTGAAAGGCGTTTTGGTTGCAATAAATTCTGATGAATACGCAACTTTCCTTCAGCGGGTGCTCACCAGACAAGGTTTTGACATTCCAGTTTCGGGTAGCGATGTCATCTTGATTGTGGTCGCAACACTAATCGCCATCAATATCGGTGCGAGCTTGGCCGGTCATATCCGCTTCTCGGGGGTTACAAAACTGCAAGAGCGGTTTCTTTCCACCGCAGTAAGTGACCCCGATGAAATAGAATTGGCTACAGATCGCTTCCTGATTCAGCGGGTCGCACCAGCCATCGACGTTCTTGTCAGACTGGCAGAGGTTCTGCTTTTTTCGTTAATGATTTTTGTCACAATCGCTTTCATCAATTTTAACATTGTCCTCTTCCTCATCCCGGTCTTTCTAATAATCCCATTACCAGGGTTGATGGCCAGGCGTAATCGCTTGAGAATCGTCGAAAAGAAACGCAAAGCTTTTGAGAAATACAATAGTGCCTTCCCAGACAAGGCAAATGATGAGGAACGTTGGAGCGAATGGATCAAAGTTGAGCGGGCGGGTTATATTTCGGCCTACCGTGCGCCGCAGAAGCATCAGCTTCAGACACGGCAGATCAGCAATTTCGTGCTGGCGCTTGGCTTCATTGCCCTCATCGCATACATGCCCTTCATCAACTTCAACAAAATGCAGCTCCTCTCGGTACCGCTACCACTCATTTTCATCGTGCTCGCATTACGGCAGGTCATGAGCCAGGCTAACGAATTTGGCCGGGACCTGTCGACACTGCTTGAGCTTCGAGACGGAATCAAGATTCTCTCCGCTGCTAACGGAGCCGAGGCCAATAACCAACCAAAGCCTGATAACTCTGCATAGATCTTAACGACTGATGTGGCAGGTGAATAGTCGATCAGAATTGCCCAAGGTGCGGCTTCCAGCTATTAGCAGTCCTGCGAGTAGCCCCCGCTTCGCGATAGTATTCGTCGAGCGGCGGATACTGGTCGCAGTTCGCCTTCAAAAGGAGATTTCATCATGAGGATTTCGCCGATCATCCTCTCTGGAGGCGCCGGCACCCGACTTTGGCCGCTCTCGCGATCCCTTTATCCCAAGCAGTTTCTAAATCTGACAGGCGACGACGAGCGCGGCCTTCTCGAAGGCACGTTGATCCGCCTCCCCGAGAGCGAAGGCTTTGCCGCACCCGTGGTCATGTGCAACAACGATCATCGGTTCCTGGTCTCGGGAGCAGCCGAGAACGTTGGCGTATCTCCCGCCGCGATAATCCTTGAGCCTGTCGCACGAAACACGGCGCCGGCGATTACCGTCGCGGCACTCTCGGCGATTTCCGACGATCCGGATGCGGTCATCGTTATCATGCCGAGCGACCACGTCATTGGCGACGAGGAAGGCTTCCGCAGCGCCGTCAAGTCAGCCGCCAAAGTCGCAGCCACCGGTCGTCTGGTACTCTTCGGGATAACGCCGGATAGTCCCAACACCGGCTATGGCTACATTCTTAAGGGAGAGCCCCTGACCGATTGTCCCGAGCAGGCCTTTGCCGTCGCACGGTTCGCCGAAAAACCGGATGCCGAAACCGCGGCGAGCTACCTCGCCGACGGCAACTACTACTGGAACAGCGGCATCTTCGTACTTCACGCCCCCACCTTCCTGGAAGAGGTGGAACGTCTTCAACCAGAGATCCTGACCGCCGCCAAAGCGGCACTCGCCGCCGCCCAGCCCGATCTTGAATTCCTGCGACTTGATGAAGACAGCTTTGCTGCCTCTCCAGCCGATTCCATCGACTACGCGGTCATGGAAAAAACTTCCAAGGCGGCCTTTATTCCCCTGGATATCGGTTGGAGTGACGTTGGTTCTTGGTCCTCACTTTGGGAAATCGTCGAGGGCGATGAAAGTGGTAACGTGACCGCCGGACACGCGGCCCAACCGGGACAGGCCGTCTTGGTCGACACGTCAAACACCTATGTCCATTCCACGCGCACTCTCGTCGCGACCATCGGCCTGGAAGATATGGTCATCGTCGAAACACCCGATGCCTTGCTGGTCTCCGACAAGAAGCGCTCACAGGATGTCGGCAACATCGTCAAGCAGCTACGGGCAAGCGGAGTTCACCAGCACGAGCAGCACTTGCGCAACCACCGTCCCTGGGGTTTCTTCGAACAACTCAACTTCGGCGAACGCTTTCAAGTCAAACTTCTGCACGTGAAACCTGGCGCCGAGCTGTCACTGCAAATGCACCATCATCGCTCTGAGCATTGGGTTGTCGTCCGCGGCACCGCGCTCGTCACAATTGGCGATGAAAAGAAGTTCGTACACGAAAACGAGTCCGTTTATATCGTCGCCACCCAATGGCATCAGCTGGCAAATCCCGGCAAGGTCCCGCTCGAAATTATTGAAGTGCAACTCGGCGCGTACCTCGGTGAGGACGACATCTTGCGCAAGAATGACATCTACCAGCGACGGGCCGACGAGACCAAGTAATCGGCGCACCGCAGTTGGCCCGAGATGTTTGCATCAAAAAGCCCCCTCACGACAAAGGGGGCATTCGTGCCGCCGCTCCTGCAGCGTCCCTATCGGGTAATTGTCGGCGTCCAAGCCGTGGCCGACTGAGTTGAGCCCTGTAACTGCGCGGAAGCAGGACCCATGTTGATACGCGGCAGCACCTTCACTGTCGCGCCGATCTTGACCTTCCTTGCCAGATGCACGGCGTGACCGTTAAGCATCCGGAAACAACCCGATGAGGCAGCCTGCCCGATAGTGTCGGGATCATTGGTACCATGGATGCGATAGAGGGTATCGCCGAGGTACAGCGCCACGGCACCCAAGGGGTTCTTGATCCCTCCGTGCATCTTCTTTGGCAGGCGAGGATCGCGAAGCCGCATTTCGGTCGGTGGATGCCAGTCGGGCCATTTCGCGACACGAGAAATCTTTTCGGTGCCTGTCCAGTCGAAGCCCTCACGGCCAACGGAGATCGGATAAACGTAGGCCTCGGTTTTGGAAATCGTCAGATAGAGTTTGCGCGCCTCGCTATCAATTATGATCGACCCAGCCGGCTCTTCATTGGTGAGCGCGACGTACTCCGGAACGATAGGCGGCACATAGGGGCGAGGACCGCCCTGCATGATCGTCGGAAATGCCTTCGGACCGAAGCTGTACTGGGGCTGCGCTGGCGCGGGCTGGAGGTTGCTGCTACCGCCATAGTTATCGAATTCTTCGCCAAACGCCTCGGCCATCCACGATGTGCCTTCCGCGTTCGCAGCCGTCGAGGCGAGCGACAACCCGGACCCAAAGAGTCCGATGGAAACAACGCAACAAACAAGAACTCGGAACATACTCATGACTTTCGCTTCAAGCACCGGCACGCTCCTGATCCCGCACCAGCAACTGCAGCGCTTCGATATTGTGAAGCCGCAAACCGTGCGGGGGATCGAACGCCACGAGACCCTTCTTTTGCAGAGCCACCAGGGCCTGCCCTAGTTCATCAACGTCAATCCTGAGAAATGACGCGACGGAGGCGCAGTCTACCGATTCATCGATGACAAGCGGATCACGCCCATCCGTTGCGTTAACGCGCGAGGCGACACACAGGAAACCGGCAAGACGCTTCAATGCCCCAAGCGGTGCCCCGGAAGTGAGCGCTTCTCGCCGATGGACAAATTCGCGCTCGGTTTCGAGGCCCTGCCGTTGATGCACGCAAGGATCCAGTTCCTCTAGAAACGGCAAAGCCGCCTTGGACCAGCAGCTGACCGAAGTCTGTTCCAGCGCCACCGCGTCAAAGATGTAGGTGTCAAGGAATCCTAGGCCAAAGACCTGCCCGGAACGAATTTCCTCGACCAGATCCTGCGGATCTCGCGGCGCTGACCAGAGCACACTGATAAGCCCAGTCTCAACGCGATATATGAAGTCCTTCCGCTGACCGACGAGAAATAGCGCTTCTCCCGCCCTTAGAGTTACGACACGCAACGGAAGGCAGCAGCCCGCCGTAACATTCGACCCGGCTTCGGCCAGGCGGTCAGCATCCAATCGACGCAAATCAACTAACTCAGACATAACGCTGCCATGTGCATACAAAAACTCGTGGCAGATTAGCACCTCAAGCCCACAAGTCTAGCTTGAGGAAGCACTAAACCTTGACAGTCGACGTCTTGACAAAATCCGACTAGTCACTAGCGTCAATCTGTGAAATCGTCTCCAGCGCCCGTGAAACAAAGCTTTCCTGGCCGTCAGCCAGCCAGACACTGAAGCAACTCAAGCTCCATAGAAAATCTGTTACTTCATTTCTTTGGGAATTAAGGCAAACACCGCGCATGCAACATCCGATTGGGCCAGCCCCAGTTGGTCGCGAAACTCGACCGACCGCGTTCAACCAGGCGCTGCTTGACCACCTGCAGATATGGCGATGATTCCGCACCCACCGCCAATCGAAGCTCAAGCCGGCTTGCTCCTGTCGCACTCGTTCAACCCTCAGCTGGAAAAAGTGCATGCTGACTTGGTTGGCCAAGCTGAACCGCGAAAAGGCCTTTTGACGAGACAGTCTAGCTTGCACTATTTCGAACCATACTAGTAGAGATTGCTGCGCACACAAATAATTGAGGCCCCCCATGTCCGGCTTGGACATCTTCGCTATCGTCGTACTACTTATCTTGGTACTGGCCGCACTCGGCATATGGCTCATCCTGGCAATGCTGCCCGGCAAGATCGCCAAGGATCGCAAGCATCCGCAGGCCGAAGCCATCAACGTTGGCGGCTGGCTCGGGGCACTTCTCGGCGGAGTGCTCTGGCCCATCTTTTTGATCTGGGCGTTCACCAAGCCGCTTCGTATCGACACGGGAGACGCCCCGTCGTCCGAACTCCAGACGCTACGCAGTCGGATTGATGAGTTGGATTCTAACCAGGCCGCTCATCGGGGTGACGGATCATGATTGCCTTTATGACGCTGTGCTACGTCGCCGTTCTCGCGGTTCTCGTCTGGCTCAAGCTACTGCCCAACACGCTTTGGACCTGGCTATCCACGCTGGTTTGGATGCTGCTCTTATTCGTCGTGCTGTTCATCCCCATGCAATGGGGCGCACCTGCGGGATCGGCGCGCATTCTCACTTATTCCGTCCAGATAATTCCCAACGTTGCCGGGCCCGTGACCGAAGTACCCGTCGAGGCCAACAAGCCTTTGAAAGAGGGCGAAGTCCTCTTTAAGATCGATCCGACAGTTTACAAGGCGACCGTCACGGCCGCCCAAGCGCAGCTCGAGTATCAAAAGTTACGGCTCGAACAATACACCGAGCTCGAACGCAAGTCGGCCGGAACGAAGTTTCAGGTCGAGGAGACCGCCGCCCGCGTTCAGCAGTTGGAGGCCGAACTCGACCAGGCGGAGTGGAATCTCAAGGAAACAACTGTCAGAGCGCCATCAGATGGGTACGTGACGTACTTGGCGCTGCGGCCGGGCCAGCGTGTGGTCACGTTCCCGCTCCAGCCCGCTATGACCTATATCGACACCTCCAGAAAGATAGTTGGCGTTCAGATTCATCAAATCTATCAACGTCATCTGCGCATCGGCCAGCCCGTTGAAATGGCGTTCAAGTCGCGACCGGGACAGATCTTCACCGGCAAGGTCCAGGCCGTCATTCAGGTGACGAATGAGGGCCAGACGGTCATCAGCGGTACCGTCCCCGACGCCCACAAGGTTGAGGCGGAGCCGTTTTTCATTCGCGTCGATCTCGATAACAAGTCGGCTGAAAAGGAGCTGCCGGCTGGCTCCGCCGGCACAGCTGCCATCTATACCGATAGCGCCGGCATGACCCACATCATTCGCAAGGTCATGATCCGCATGGAGACGTACCTGAACTACATTAATCCTTGGCTCTAAAGCTATCCAGGGTACGCCGGTGCGCAATCGGCGCGCCGCTCATCGATGCGGCCATCCTCAGACAGCAGCACCGCGACCCACCTCCAGGATTCCACCTTGCTGCAGGCGATGGCGATCGCCGCCGTGAGCGGCACGCTGAGGAACGCGCCAACAAGCCCCCAGATCATGCCCCAGAATGCTAATGACACCATCACCACGAGCGGACTGAGGTTCAGCGTCCGCCCCATGATAGCAGGCTCAAGTACGTTGCCGATGAGGAACTGAGCAGCCGAAAGCAGAAGCGCGATTACAAGAAACTGCGAGATGGTGTCAAACTGAATGAGCGCGATCAGGGCCGGAAAGACGACGCCCAAAACGGACCCAATGCTCGGAATGTAGTTGAGCAGGAAGATCAACAACGCCCAGGTCTCGGAAAAGTCGACCCCCAGCCACTTCAAGACGGCATAGCTCACCGCCGCCGTGAACACGCTCATCAGAGTCTTGATCCCGATGTAATCGCGAATTCCCGAAACCATGTCATCGACGGTCCGTTTGGCTTCCGCGGCATGCTCGTCGTTTGTAAAGAGGTGGCCAAGCTTGCCCGTGACCTGGCCACGTTCGGCGAGCATGAAACCGACGTACAGCGCGATCAGGACAAAGCTGCTCAGGAAACTGCCGGCGGACCCCAATAGGCCTGGCACCGTCCGCGCAAGATTGAGGTTGGCCAACGCCTCGCTGAATTTTTCTGAGATGTCGGAGCCAAGATACTCTGAAGCGCGATCAGCCAGCCCTTCCAACCGTTGGATGTAGCGAGGCCAAGCATCCGTGATGGCATCGATCTGCCAGGACAGAATATAGACTACGGCCCCCAACCCAGCCAGCACAACGGCGAGGGCACCGAGTAACGAAAGGGAGGCAGGCAGCCCAAAGCGTTCCAGGCGATCCGAGGTCGCCGCAATGAGGGTCGTGGCCAGAAAAGCAATCGTCAGGGGAATAAGGAAGTTCCTGCCCACCACCAGTCCCGTAATGACCAGCGCAACGATCAGCAAAGTCGTCAAAACGCGCATGTTTCACCCCCAATGGGAAGACGCCCGCGACGCCTCAAATGACATTGGCCGCCCCCTCAGCACTAATCACCGGGCATAAAATGATCGCAAGTCCGGGGCTCACGAATCCTTTCACCCCAGTTGCCCAATGTGAACATATCTGGCTGTGGAAACCGCGCTGCGACCGGCGCGAGCATGCCATACTTGTTCTGGGAAGACGGGGGTCTTTGAGGACGCAAGGATGTCTTACCCAACGATCCAACTCGAAGACAAGAAGGTTATATTACTCGGCGGATATGTGCTGACAAAAGCCAGCGAACGGCCAGTGGAGGTCACGGACAAAACAAAACTCGAAGATACTGCGAAAAAGCATCGCGACGCTGTCGCTTTCACGTATTACGGGGGCCGTTGGATCCCCGCCGCGTAGCTTGTTGGTTCGATTTGTTATTGAGCCGATTGGCCGCCACCCGGCAGGCGACAGCCTGCGCGCCTGCTAGGATGGCAGCCCACTCTGATGTTAGTCCGCTCGAGTACGAGTCTGACCGGCGGACAGCCCGCAAAGAGCACAGACCGGCCGAATTACAGACTGGACGAAATTTAATCTGCCGGCGGCAATCTCCCCGTTAGTCCGCAATTCAGGCTCCACGGCCTCACAACACTGCGCGCTTCGCTCCGCGCACGGCTTGCAATCCATTTTTTTCCTTGCCAGGGTCACGGTCAGGTCCGAGAACAAAATGCTTCATGGCGTCGGTGACTTCCTGCGCAACAAAGCACAACAATGAGTTGGCTGTTCAATCCGCAGGCGCGCAAGCTTTCCTCAGACCATTTCCTCAATGATCCGCACCCCATTACCTCTCGCTATTCTGGTTGGCCTAGCCGTTTTCGGCACGGGCCTCAGTCTCGCCCAGTCGCCAGACGCTCCCCGGTACGTCGGCTCGCAGGCTTGTGCGGACTGCCATGGCGCCATCTCCGACGCCTGGTCGAAGTCACATCACGCCCTAGCCTGGCAGCCCCCCGATTCCTCAAGCGTTATCGGCGATTTCAATGATGCCCGCTTCGAGCACAAAGGTATTAACTCGCGCTTCTTCCGGCGTGGGGATGAGTTCGTTATCGAAACGGACGGTCCCGACGGAAAAATGAAAGAATTCGAGGTTAAGTCCGTCGCTGGAATCGAACCTCTTCAGCAATACCTCCTTGAAGTGGAGCCAGGCCGGCTGCAGGCGCTTGACCTCTCTTGGGACGCGACGGCCAAACGCTGGTACCACCTCTACCCCGATCAGGACCTCAAAGGCGGCAACGGGCTGCATTGGACGGGACCCTACAAGAATTGGAGCGCCCGCTGCGCCGAGTGCCACGCCACCGGCTTCGAGAAGAACTACCGCCCGCAGACCCGCAGCTACGCCAGCACGCAGGCAGAGATCGGAGTCGGCTGCGAAGCTTGCCACGGCCCCGGTGAAGCTCACCTTGCCTGGGCGAAGCAGCCGGAGGCAAGCGCGGCCAAGAGCCAGCCAAGGTTATCCGACAAAGGGCTCACCATCGCGTTCACGCCAAAGGAAGCGCAATCCGAGATACAGCAATGCGCGGGGTGTCACTCGCGTCGCGGGCCATTTGGCGATCAAAGCCCGGTACCAGGAACCCCCTTCCACGATGCCTACCGCCTCGCACTTCTGCGCGACGGGCTCTATCACGCCGACGGATCGATCCAAGACGAGGTCTACGTTTACGGCTCCTTCCTGCAATCGAAAATGCATAAAAAGGGCGTGCGCTGCAGCGATTGCCACGATCCCCACAAGGCGGACCTGAAAGCCAGCGGAAACGGCGTCTGCACGCAATGCCATTCACCCACCGGCAATACCCGTTTCCCAACCTTGAAGAATGCGTCTTACGACGACCCCACCCACCATTTTCACGAGCCGGGATCAGCAGGTGCCCAATGCAAGAGCTGCCATATGATCGAACGTGTCTACATGGGCATCGACGGCCGGCGCGATCACAGCTTCCGAGTTCCCCGGCCGGATCTATCCGATGAAACCGGCGCGCCGAACGCTTGCACGGACTGCCACAACGACAAGGATGCGGCATGGGCGGCGGCCGAACTCGAACGCCGCTTTCCCGACAGCAAGCACCGGGGGCCGCACTTCTCACAGGTCTTCGCAGCAGCACGGCGCGACCCAACAACCCAGATCGACAAGCTCGTCGAACTCGCACTGGATGCCAAACTGCCTGCCATCGTACGGGCTTCAGCCCTCGATTTGCTGCGTAGCGCCGGACCAGAGACCGCCACACGCGTCGAGCGGCTGCTGCGCCATCCCGATCCGCTCATACGGGCCGCCACGATCGACCTTCAGACCTCATTGCCCATGCCTGAACGCCTGCGCCGGCTCGAGCCGCTGCTGAATGATCAGATGAAGCTGGTCCGCATTGCCGCCGCACGAGCACTGATTGGCGTCCCGCGCTCTCTCATCAAACGCAGTGTCGGACCCGCACTGCAATCGGCATCGACGGAGTGGCAGAAGTCGCTTCTGGCCAAGGCCGACTTCCCCGAAAGCCACATGGCGATCGGCGGCAGCGCACTCGCGTTGCGCAACCCTCGCGCTGCGCTTCAGGCGTTTGGCGAAGCCGTGCGCCAGGACCCGCAGTTGATTGATGCCTGGATTATGCTGGCAAGGATCCGGCTGGCGATTCGCGATCGCGACGGCGCCCGGGATGTGCTCAAAAAGGGCCTTGCCAAGAATCCGGAAAATCAATTCATTCAGTCAATGTTGAAGCAGCTTTAGACGAGCGGGCACCGGCAGATTTTCAGCAACTGAGCGTTGCAGCAATGGCGCACTGTGACGGAGATATTGTTCCGCACGCCAAACACGTTTGACGCGCGCAAAGGACTCAGGCGAGACAAGAATCAGGGACAACTTTATCCATTGGTTCTCAAATGATCGGTCGGTTCTTTAAAGATCTCCGCAAGCGCTGCCGTATTGGCGCGATTTTTTCTTTCGCTCTTTCGCTGATCCTCATCGCGGCGATCTCATCTCCGCCAGCCAGGGCCGCCGAAGACGCCAAGGGTTTCTACCTGCTAGGCAGCAACGCCTCTGTAGCTAACATTGTACCGCCTCCAGGAACTTACCTTGTCAATTGGAAATATTTTTACAATGGCGATGCCACCGCAGACCCTGCCCGGAGTGTTGTGGCTAACGACCTAGGGCGCTTCGAACTGGATGTAGATGTTGACGCCACAGCAAACATCTTCGTCGAGCTTCCGGGCATCATCTGGGTTGCCCCACGCAAATTTTTGAATGGGCGTTTTGGCTTCGGACTTTTGACGCCAGTTGGATATCAAGACATATCAGCGGACGCATCCGCGCTAGCATCATTGACGCTTACGGACGGAAGAACATTCCAGCGTGGTACGACTTTCGGGATCAATGACGACACTTTCAGTTTCGGTGACCCTATTGCTCATTCGTTCATTGGTTGGAATCGCGGCAATTGGCACTGGAGACTGGCGACCCTAACGAACATTCCAATCGGAGCCTATGACGATGAGAACATCGTCAATATGGGCTTCAACCGATGGGCTACCGACATTCACGGAGGCTTCACTTGGTTGGACCCGAATGTCGGCTTCGAGGTGACTGCAACCGCAGGGTTCACCTTCAATGGGCGCAACCCCGACACCGATTATAAGACTGGGACAGAGTTTCATGTCGAATATGCTCTAATGAAACATTTCTCGAAAAGTTTCTCGGCCGGACTCGTTGGCTTTCATTATCAGCAGGTCACCGGTGACAGCGGCGACGGCGCAAGGCTTGGCGACTTTAAAGGCCGTACAACGGCGATTGGGCCAAGCCTAAATCTCAACATTCCAATCCGTTCGATCCCCGTTTCGACTTCGCTGCGATGGTATCATGAAATTGATGTCAAGAACCGGCTCGAAGGTGATTCAGTCTACCTTCAAACAACAGTGCCATTGGGCCCACTTTTTAAACGCTGATGACAAGCCGAGACGCATGACGGGATCGGCACTTCTTGTGTCGATGACACCAGCGCGTACCTGAAACCGGTTCGTTCGGCAACACCTGCCCTGAACAGTTCTTGCATCGACAAGAATTCGCTCTACCGAGCTGCAGCCGTCTTTCGACAGTTTCGCGCTCGGTCACGCTATACTCAACTTGCAACTAAATTATGTGCACGGTTGTTCTGGCGTAAGATTAACCAATGAATTGCTTGCCAACGCGTTTCAATTCTGCGACCGTTAAACGTCTCAAAACCTGATTATTTCCACCGTGAGTTGGAGTAAAAAATGAAGTATTGGTACGTGTGGGCCGTTTCGGCCGCCATATTCGGTCTCGGCACGACAATCCAACTCGAACAAAGTCAACAAGGCACGGTTATCACGGGTATCGGCCTAACTGAAGCAGCCGCTGCGCCCAGGCACCAGGCCCGCCGCGTCGGCCGGCGAACGGCCCGGCGCACGACCCGGCGCGTCGCCTATCGGACGTCCGTGGCCGGCTGCCCAGTTCGCTCAGGTTATTACTATTGCGGTGGTGTCTACTATCGACGCGCCGTGCGCGACGGCGCAACGGTCTACGTCGTCGTCAATCCATGACCTTGGGGATTCATGTAATGCGTAAATACTGCTTTCGCCTGTTCACTGTTGCCGCCGCCGTATTGATACTCCTCAATGCCAGCTCCGCCATCCAAGCACAGGATGTGCTCAAGGCCTGCGAAACCGACATCAAGACCTATTGCAGCCAGGTGAAACTCGGTGACGGCCGTTTGCTCGCCTGCATGTACGCGCACGAAGACAAGCTTTCAGAGCAATGCGATGTAGCTGTCGCGGATGCAGCCGACCAGCTGGATTGGTTCTTGTCGAGCGTTCGCGAGGCGATTGCAACATGCGCGCCCGACATTGAAAAGCACTGTGCCGACGTCGCAGCGGGACAAGGACGGATTTATGCCTGCCTCAGGATCAAGAAGGATGAGATTGGCGAAGATTGCAGGGTGATCGTGGACAAAGTTTCGGCCCGCCTAACCCAGGAATAATTGAAATAGTAATTCCACCGGGAATGCTGCGGTGAAACATACAGCATTTTTTGATCAAGCCCAACATGGCTCGAACGAGTCTAAACTCCGCCGATTTGGTAGACGCCATCGAAGCAACCAGAGCGGAAGCCGTCGCAACTAATGGGAGATATATAATGAAAGTCGCCATGCTGGGTGCAGCGTCGATAGTTGCACTCACACTAGCGCTTCCAGCAGCCGCTCAGGATATTGGCACGCCGTCACCGGATAGCCTTTCGGCCGTCTACACCGGAAAGGCGTATTCACCCTTCGCGAAACGAACCTTCCCCGAACGCCCTCTGTGGGGCGACAGCCATTTGCACACATCGCTGTCGATGGATGCAGGTGGTTTTGGTAATCGCGTTGGCCTGCGGGACGCCTATCGTCTTGCCCGTGGTGAGGAGATAACAGCGTCGTCAGGCCAGCCTGTCCGGCTTTCCCGTCCGCTTGATTGGCTGGCAATCACTGATCACTCCGATGGAATGGGATTCATCATCGATACCTTGGCGGCAATACCGCTGGTGACACAATACGAGCAGGGTGCACGCTGGTCCAAGGGCTTCAATGCCGGGGGGCAGGAGGCTGTCGATACCACGCTAGACCTGATCGGCACCTTTTCGCAGGGCAAGGTCGATCCGGAGATGTTTGCTAACTATTCGCCCGGCTCGCGCCGCTATGCGACCATCTGGGAAGACGTCATTCAAGCAGCAGAGGAATTTAACGATCCCGGCCGCTTCACAACATTTATCGGATTTGAATGGACGTCGCTGGTGAAGGGCGGAAACATGCACCGCAACGTCATTTTCCGTGACGGAGCCGATCGTGTACGCCAGGTGGTGCCGTACACAACTCAAGCTCCGATCGGCAGTACAGACCCGCTCGATCTCTACAAATATCTGGAAAACTACGAAGCCAAGACCAACGGTGCGGCGATGGCCTTCGCCCATAACGGCAACCTGTCGAACGGCATCATGTTCCCTGTGGACGCCCAGTATACGGGCCGGAAACTTGATAAGAAATATGTCGAGCAGCGAGCCAAATGGGAGCGCATGTATGAAATAACCCAGATCAAGGGTGACGGCGAAGCCCACCCGTTTCTGTCGCCTGGTGACGAGTTTGCGGATTATGGCACCTGGGACGTTGGCAACCTGGACCTGTCCCAAGCCAAGACTAATGACATGCTGCAGTATGAATATGCGCGCGAAGCGCTGAAGAACGGTCTGGCGATTGAGAAAAAACTCGGCACGAACCCGTACAAATTCGGCATTGGCGGGGCCACCGACAGCCACACCTCGCTGCCCACCGCCGAAGAGGACAATTTCTTCGGAAAGCATACTGGCTATGAGCCTTCGCCAGGGCGGCTGACCCATCCGTTCATGAAAAACGAGAATGGCGAACTCTTTGCCTGGCAGATGGTTTCTTCCGGCTACACCGCCGTTTGGGCCAGGGAAAATACCCGCACTTCTCTGTTCGATGCGATGGACCGCAAAGAAATATATGCCACCACCGGCCCGCGCATGGTGGTGCGTTTCTTTGGCGGTTGGGATTATACAGAGCAGGACCTGAATAGCCGCCAGCCGGCCTTCGCAGGTTACTCCAAAGGCGTGCCCATGGGGGGCGACCTGTCAAACGCGCCCGAAGGCAAGGCGCCGACCTTCATGGTCTATGCGCTGCGCGATCCGATTGGCGCCAACCTTGATCGCCTACAGATCGTCAAGGGTTGGCTGGACGCCCAAGGCAAGACGCATGAGAAAGTCTACGACGTTGCCTGGTCGGGCGACCGTACGCCGGACGCGAAAGGCAAAATACCAGCCGTCGGCAACACAGTGGATGTGAAGAACGCCAACTGGACCAACACCATCGGTGCCGCGGAATTGGGCAAGGTCTGGACCGACCCGGATTTCGACCCAAAGCAGCGCGCTTTCTACTACACCCGGGTGATTGAGATACCGACGCCTCCCTGGTACCTCTACGACGCCTTCCGCCTGGGAACCAAAATTCCCAAGGATGCGCCGACAAGCCAGCAGGAACGCGCCTACACCTCACCTATTTGGTACACGCCCAAGCAATGATTTCATCGTGAATTTTTCAGTGTTTGTTTAAGAGAGAAATGCATATGTTCAGAAACTTGCTTATTGCGACGCTTCCCTTTGCTCTTGTGATAACCCCGGCCGCTGCGTTCGAGCCAACCCCAGACGCATCAAGCCTCAACAAGGCTTTCGAGGGTGAATCCTACTCACCTTATGCCGGTCGGAATTTCCCGACATTCCCGCTCTGGGGTGACACCCACCTTCATACCTCGACATCCTTCGACGCGGGTGCGTTCGGCACCCGTCTCGATGCCCGCATGGCCTACCGTTTAGCCAAGGGTGAGGAGATCAAGGCAACAACGGGATCCAAGGTACGGCTCTCCCGGCCGCTTGATTTTCTGGTCGTCGCCGACCATTCCGACAACATGGGGCTTTTTGATCTGATTGTTGACGGCGATCGCAGCATCACCTCCGACCCGGAAGGCCAGCGCATCTATAATATGATCAGCGCCGGCGGCTCTGAGGCCGTCAAAGCTTCGATCGAACTGATTGATTCCTTCTCGCGCGGCAAGAAAATCTCGGACGCGCTCGAAGTCGTACCCGGCACCAAGCTGTTCCGCTCGGTCTGGGATCGGCAGATCGCAGCCGCCGAGGAAGCTAACGACCCCGGTCGCTTCACGGCCTTCATCGGTTACGAATGGACCTCTCTTATTAACGGAAACAACATGCACCGCGTCGTGATGTACCGTGATGGTGCTGCACGGGCCAGGATGATGGGCCCCTACACGACCTTGAAGCCCTATGGCAGTCCCGATCCGCGCGATCTGTGGAAGTGGATGAATACCTACGAGCAAACGACCAACGGCGACGTGCTTGCGATTGCCCATAACGGCAACCTCGCCAACGGCATCATGTTCCCCGAAAAGGCACAGTGGAACGGAAAGGAGCTCGACGAAGAGTACATCACCCAGCGTGCGAAGTGGGAGCCCGTGTACGAGGCAACCCAGATCAAGGGCGACGGCGAAACCCATCCTTTCTTGTCACCGAACGACGAGTTCGCCGACTACGAAACCTGGGACAAGGGCAACCTCAACCTGAGCGAAGCCAAGACCAATGACATGCTGGCTGGCGAATATGCACGCTCGGCTTTGAGAACCGGCCTCAAGCTCGAAGACACTCTCGGCACCAACCCCTACAAGTTCGGCATGATCGGATCGACCGACAGCCACACGTCACTTGCTACGGCTGCGGAGGACAACTTCTTCGGCAAACACACCGGCACCGAACCGAGCGCCGAACGCCCCATGCATTTGGTCGGCCAGTTTGGCGACCAGAAGATTCTCGGTTGGGAGCAGGTCGCTTCGGGCCTGGCCGCCGTCTGGGCGAGAGAGAATACTCGCGAATCCATTTTTGATGCCATGGAGCGCAAGGAAGTCTACGCCACGACCGGACCGCGCATGTTGGTGCGTTTCTTCGGCGGCTGGGACTTCACCGAGGACGACTTGATAACCCGCAATCCAGCCTTCATTGGGTACCGCAAAGGCGTTCCAATGGGCGCAGACCTGGCGAAGACCCCCGAGGGCGAGGCAGCACCGAGCTTCATGGTCTACGCACTGAAAGATCCGATCGGCGGCAATCTCGACCGCATCCAGATCGTCAAGGGTTGGCTTGGCGAGGACGGTAAGACGCAAGAGAAAGTCTACGATGTTGTCTGGGCTGGAGAACGAGAGCAGGATGCGGACGGAAAGGTGCCGCCTGTTGGTGATACCGTTAATGTTGGCCGGGCCACCTGGACCAACGACATCGGCTCGGCAGAGCTGGGCACGGTTTGGACCGACCCGGATTTCGACCCCAACCAGCGCGCCTTCTACTACGCGCGCGTCATCGAAATCCCGACCCCGCGCTGGACCGCTTATGACGCATTCCGCTACGGCATCAAACTCCCCGCGGAAGTCCCCATGAAGACCCAGGAAAGAGCCTACACATCGCCGATCTGGTATACACCGAAGGGCTGATGAGTTCGCAACCGGCGTCCGGGCACGCCTTGTTGCCCGGACGCACTTCTCGGAACGGCCGCGAGGAGTTGGCCTGCCAAATGTAGGGCGCCGAGCCAACCCACAGCCGCTTTGAAAAAGGCAAGTTGAGACACTGAATGATTGCACGGACACTCTTAACTGCACCGCTGGTGCAGTTCTTCATCGCTGGGGCCATCATCTTCGGCCTCTATGCGGTCACAGGTAAGGGTAGCGCCGAACCGGCTCAGGCCATCACAATCACCGCGGCGGAACAAAAGAACCTCGCTGCACTTTTCACCAAGACCTGGCGGCGTCCACCAACCTTGGCGGAGCTTAACGGACTGATCGAAGCCCGGGTACGAGAGGAGCTGTTCTATCGGGAGGCACTGGCACTCGGCCTCGACAGCGGTGATGTCATCGTCCGCCGGCGACTGGCCCAGAAGATCCAATTCATCACCGACGATCTGGCCGCCACGAGCAAACCCACAGAGCAGGACCTCAAGAACTTCCTTGATGAAAACAAGGACAAATACGCCGTCAGCCCGATGATCACATTTCGTCAGGTCTACCTGAGTAGCGACCGCCGCGGACCGACATTGATGGAGGACGCCGCCGCCGTCCTCGCCGAACTTGAACGCGGCGCCGATCCGGCCGCTCTTGGCGACGTCATCGAGCTCCCGCCACAAATGGAGAAGGCAACAACGCGTTCGATCTCGCGATCGTTCGGCAGAGAATTCGCGAACGCCATCAGCCAAGTCAAACCCGGAAGCTGGAGCGGCCCGGTCAAATCAGGTTATGGCGCCCACCTCGTGCAGGTCCTCGCTCGCGATGAAGGACGAATCCCAAGCCTCGATGAAGCCCGTGCTGCCGTTGAACGGGACTGGCGCGAAGCCCAGCGCGAGAAGGCTCGGGCCGCGTATCTCGATGCCCTGAAGAAGAAATACGAAATCAGTATCGAGCAGCCGCCGGGCGGCAACGCATGATCTATCAGGCCCTTGTCATTCTTGGCGCAGTATTAAGCCTCATTGTCACTCCTGTTGAGGCTCATGAAGTCAGGCCTGCGTATCTCGAGATTCGAGAGACCGGACCAGAGCAATACGACATTCTCTGGAAAACACCGGCCCGCGGGGACGCGACAATAAGGCTGGCGGTCGTTCTTCCCGAAACCTGTGCTGAGACCGTACCGGCCGTCAGCACAAACGACGGCGCCGCCAACGCTTCTCGCTGGTCTGTCAAATGCGAGGGAGGCCTCGCAGGACAGGAAGTCCGCATCGCCGGCCTCGAACGAACACTGGTTGAAACAATCGCCCGCTTCGAACGCTCGGGCGGAGCCGCGCAAAGCGTCCGCCTAATGGGCGGCAGAACCTCCTTTATAGTCGCCGAACCGTCCACCATCCTCGGCGTCGCCGCGGTCTACGGAATACTCGGCATCGATCACATCCTGCTTGGCTTCGATCACCTTTGTTTCGTCCTGGCGCTGCTTCTCCTAATCGATAACGTTCGCAAACTCATATGGACAATCACCGCCTTCACCGTCGCCCACTCGATCACTCTGGCAGCCGCCACCCTCGGCTACATTTCCGCGCCCTCGGGCCCAATTGAAGCCCTGATCGCACTCAGCATTGCACTCGTTGCCGCCGAAGTCGTTGCAAAGCACCGCGGACAACCAAGCCCTACGGCCGAGCGCCCCTGGCTCATCGCATTTGGCTTCGGACTTTTGCATGGCCTGGGCTTCGCCGGTGCGCTCTCTGAAACGGGATTGCCTGACGACGCCATCCCCGTGGCTTTGCTCTTCTTCAATATCGGCGTCGAAATCGGCCAGCTCGCCTTCGTTGCGGTGCTTCTCGCGATCGCGGCAGTTGCCCGCCGGTTGATACCCGAGCGAATGCCTCAAGCTGCCACCGCGGTCGCATTCGCGATTGGCACCCTGGCGGCCTTCTGGACCATAGAACGGGTCGCCGGCATCATTGCTTGATCGTTTGGGCGCGGCAGGCGAAAACAGCCGCCACATCACGACGACGGCACGGCTAACAGCAGCGGTGTCGTCTCTTCCAGCATCGCTGCAACATCGAGGCCCGGGGCTACCACAGCATAGTCCTGGTCGATCAACAGCGAAGACGCACCATGCACGAATGTCCACAACCGCACCGCGATGGCCATCGGATCACCGCTGACGCCATTGCGCTCGCAGTAGATTTCAACCTGCTCGATTACTTTTGAAAAGCAGCCCGTGCCCTCGTCCATGACACCCTCTTGCCTCTTGAGCACCGGGTGCTGACCGAACATCAGCCGGAACAGACGCTGGTTTTCGACCGCAAAACTAACGTAGGCGTTCCCCATGGCTGTAATGCCGGCAAGCGTCCCAACGCCGGCTTTCTCGACGGCCGCCATCGACAGCTCCGACATCTCATCGAACCCGCGCTGAACCACCAGGGCCAGCACCTCATCGCGATCGCGAAAATGCTTGTAGGGGGCAGCTGTCGAGACACCCGCCAGCCGACACGCATCAGCCAACGAAAAGTTCTCAGCACCTTTCTCCGCCACGAGGTCATAGCAGGCCCGAACCAGCGTCTCGCGCAGGTCTCCGTGGTGATACTTGGCCTTGGCTTTGACAGCGTCTCCGCTCGTCACGGGTTCCAACTCCTTGGTTTGCCAACGATTCGCACAATAACGTTTCTTCTCCAAAAGGAGGAAGTTAATAACACTAACTTGTGATTAGCAAGTTAGCGCATCTAACATATGTTAGCGGTCGTAACTTAGCGCAAGTGCCCCCCCACGGTTGGTCAAACGAGAGCCCGCCGAAACGCTCAAACCGCTAACGGAGCTGATCATGAACAAGGCTGCGACAGACGAACGGACAAGCCCCGAAACGTCCAAACCAGAGTCTTGGCTGCGCCGAGCCCTGGTCGGTACGGCAACGAGTTTGGTTGCACTTGTCTTCGTTGGAGTTATGAGCGCCGGCATCACAGCGCTTCACTTGCGCGCCGACGCCGAAGCCGGTCCCCAACGGCCACTGCCGACGCCGGTCGAAACGCTCACCATCGAAATGCAGGACAGCTACAAAGAAGCAGGCCGTTACGTCGGCAGACTCGAACCAGCACGGCAAACCGCGCTCGCCTTCGAGCGCGGAGGACTGGTCACATCAGTCCTCAAGGATGAAGGCGACCGCGTTGCTGCCGGTGAACCGGTTGCCAAGCTCGATACGGCACAACTAGAGGCAACCCGCGATCAACTCGAAGCGCAAGTGCGTGAATTGAAGGCACGCCGCCGCCTGGCAACCTTGACCCTCAACCGTCAATCCAAACTCCAAAAGAAAGGCTGGAGCCCGGAACAGCGCCTTGATGAAGCTCAAGCTTCCCTCAGCGAACTGACAGCGGGTATCGATCGGGTCAAAGCTCAGATCGCTTCGATCGACATTGACATAGCGAAGTCAAAGATCACCGCCCCCTTCGACGGCATCGTCAGCTCGCGATCGATCGACGAAGGTGCCGTCGTCGCCGCCGGCACGCCCCTTCTCACCGTCCTCGAAGCCGATTACCGCCAGGCCCGCATTGGATTGCCCCCTGAGGTGACTACCAAGCTCGACCCGGCACGAGATTACATTCTCGATACAGGTGTTGGTGAACTGCAAGCCCGCCTGAACACCCAACGGCCGGATCTCCAGCCAGGTACGCGGACCGTAACGGTACTCTTCGACGTGACCGGGAAGAGCAGCGTTCCGTTCGGGGAAATCGTGACGCTGACACTCGACACCGAGATCAGGACACGCGGTACATGGGTGCCTTTGGCAGCCCTCAGCGAAGGCCATCGCGGACTTTGGAACATCCTCACCGTCGTCACCCGCGAGGGACAACGGGTCGCACAGAGCGAAGCAGTTGAAATCCTACACATTGATGGCGAACAAGCCTACGTGCGCGGCACCTTCCAGCCGGGTGCCGAGATCGTCTCCGGTGGGACCAACCGCATCGTAACCGGACAGCGCGTGGCACTTTCAGGGGAGTAGACCGATGTCGACGTTGTTCTACCGTGACGCGCGCCTGCTCGCACTTGCGATCCTCATGATAGTCGCCGCCGGCGCCTCCGCCCTGATGGCAATCGGCCGTCAGGAAGACCCCACCATCACCAATCTTTTCGCGACCATTATCACGCCCTACCCTGGCGCCGATCCCGCGCGCGTTGAGGCCCTTGTCACCGAAAAGATCGAGGAACAGCTACACGAAATCCCTGAGATCGACGACCTGACCTCGGTGTCCCGTCTCGGCATCTCCGTCGTCAGCGTCGAGTTATCGCAATTCATATCCGACGATCGCATCGAGCAGGCCTGGTCAGAAATTCGCGATTCACTCGGCGACGCCGCCCGCAACTTTCCGCCCGGCGTTCCACAACCCGAATTCGACGATGACCGAACCGGCGCCTTTACATCGATCATCGCGTTGTTGCCGGCGGAAGGCACTGACACCAACCCCGCTATCCTGCGTCGCACAGCAAAGGTCTTGCAAGATCGGCTTCGCGCCGTTGGCGGCACCAAGCTTGTTGAACTCTACGGCGCCCGAGATGAGGAAATCAGCGTCACAGTCGACACTGCCAAGCTCGTATCTTTGGGTCTAACCGCACAATCGGTTTCCGAGGCGATCGCACGCGGCGACGCCAAGGTGCGCGCCGGCCAGGTGCGCGGGAAGCGGATCGATTTGTTGATCGAGGTCGCCGGCGAGATCAAGGCTCTTGAGCGCGTCCGCGCAATTCCTGTTGTCGAAGGTGACGACGGGCGTATCGTTCGCGTTGGCGACGTTGCCACAGTAAAGCGGACGCTCCGCGAACCCGCCGAAAGCTTATCGCGCATCAACGGACGCGAAGCTGTTCTCATAGCCGCCCGCATGCAGGACGACCTACAGGTCGACGCCTGGGCCGCGCGGATCGGCGTGGCACTTGACGATTTCGAGACTTCGATTCCAGCGGGTCTGGAACTCCGACGCCTGTTTGACCAGGCGACCTACACCTCCGAACGCTTGTCCGGTGTTGTCATCAATATGATGATCGGTATCGGCCTTGTCCTGGCCGTGCTGCTTGTAACGCTTGGCTGGCGCGCCGCCCTTGTCGTCGCGCTCGTCCTGCCATTGGCGACTCTCATTTCGATCTTCGGCCTTCGCCTCGCCGGCGTGCCGATTCATCAGATGTCAGTAACGGGCTTGATCGTCGCGTTAGGGCTGCTCGTCGACGCGGCAATCGTCATGACCGACGAGATCCGCAAAAGGCTGACAGCTGGTGAAACCCGGCTTGCCGCTGTCGACCAGTCAGTACGCAGGCTTGTTGCACCTTTGATCGCATCAACCGTAACCACGGTGCTCGCCTTCATGCCGATGGTGCTGCTCCCCGGACCGGCCGGTGACTTCGTCGGCTCCATCGCCATCGCCGTTATCATCATGCTGATCGCATCTCTCGCGCTGGCCGTGACAGTTACACCGGCCCTTGCCGGTCACCTGCTGAAGAACCCGAAACAGGCGCAAAACGCAACATGGCTTGCGACCGGCATGAAGTTTTCATCGCTAGGCTGGATCTTCGGTCGCGCCCTGCGCGTGGCCCTATCACACCCAAGACTGGCCATGCTGTTCGCACTCATTCTACCGGTGATTGGCTTCGGTGCATTCCCAACCTTGAAACCTCAGTTCTTCCCTGGCGTCGATCGCAATCAGTTCTACGTACAGGTAAAACTGCCCGACGGCACCTCAATCACGGAAACCGATCGCGTCGCCCAGCGCGTCGATCTTCTGCTGCGCAAGGAACCCGGCATCACCGGGCTAACCTGGGTCATCGGCGAGAGTGCGCCGGCGTTCTACTACAATATGATCGCCAACCAGGACAGCGTTCCAAGCTTCGCTGAAGCACTCGTCACCACGCGCTCGCCACAGACCACCGAAGCTCTGCTTGACGACCTTCAACGCCGCCTTGACGCCTCCATACCGGACGCCCGCGTTGTTGTCCGCGGCCTTGTCCAGGGCCCGCCCGTGAATGCGCCGGTGGAGATCCGCGTGGTTGGAGAGAGCCTCGCTGTCCTGCGTCGGATCGGAGATCAGATCCGGCTGCTAATGCTGGATGTGCCGGGCATCACCGTTGCTCGCACGGAACTCACTGCCGGAGCCCCCAAGGTGCGCTTTGACCTGTCCGAGGAAAAGGCGCGGCTGGCTGGCCTAGACCTTGCCGGCATTGCAGGGCAACTCGAGACGCAACTGGAAGGCGCCGTTGGCGGATCCATCATCGAGGCCAGTGAGGAACTGCCGATCCGCGTTCGCGTCAACGACGATGGACGCGCCTCCATCGGCTCCGTCGGAAACCTTGATTTCGCTGCTCCGGACGCAGCAACCCTAGCCCAGCAAGGCGCCTATCCAGGCATTCCTTTAACGGCACTGGGTGATTTGAATATCGTACCGGCCGAAACGTCCATCCACCGGCGCAATGGCGAACGCATCAACACAGTGCAAGCATTCGTGGAACGCGATGTTCTGCCCGAGGTCACCCTCCGTCAGGTCCACGAACGGATCGCGAATAGCGGATTGAAGCTGCCGCCCGGTTATCGCCTCGAGGTCGGAGGTGACTCGGACGCCCGCGACGAGACCATGCGCAATCTCCTGGGCTCCATAGGTGTAATCATCGCGTTGACCGTGGCCAGCATCGTTCTGACCTTCGGCTCCTACCGCCTGTCGATAGTGACGGCTTTCGTGGCGGTTCTGTCGATGGGATTGAGCCTCCTTGCGCTGGCCGTGTTCCGGTACCCCTTCGGAATCCAAGCGGTAATCGGCGTGATCGGTTCTATCGGAGTCTCGATCAACGCGGCAATCATCATCATGACCGCACTTCAGGCCGATGCGAAAGCGCTGCTTGGCGACATCGAAAGGATCGCTCAAGTGGTCATGGCGCAAGGCCGCCACATCGTGTCGACCACACTCACCACCTTCGGAGGCTTTGTACCGTTGATCATGGAAGGTGGTGGATTCTGGCCACCCTTCGCCATGTCGATCGCCGGAGGCGTATTTTTGTCGACTGTCGTCTCGTTTTTCTTCGTTCCACCGGCATTCACGCTGCTGGCGCGGTCAGGCACCCTGCCCGCCCAGCCTGCAACCGAACCTCAATCAGCGGCCGACCCGCGTGATGCTGTACCGGCATAGGGTCCCAAGGCTGCAAGGTCGTACGGTCATGACGCGGACAACAACGGATCGAGCTAGCTTTCTGCCCCATCCCCCACAAGGTTCAGCTCGTCCCAGCGCGAAACATAGATGCGAAACCACGGCGCAAAACGTTCCGGCGAGGACGTAATCTCAGAGCGCAGGTCCCGCTCCGTGATCCAGCGCACTTCCGATACTTCTTCAGGTGCCGGATGTGTATCGATCTCTTCGGTGCTGGCACGGTGGCGAAACACGTGCACCCGCTCATGTTCCCACAGCGTATCTGAAACCTGCGCGCGATATTCTATGACGCTGCGCTCTTCAAGCGACGGTACGGACAGGCCAAGCTCATCCTTAAGCCGGCGATGCGCGGCAATCCCCAGATCTTCACCCCAATCCGGATGCGTGCAGCATGTGTTCGCCCACAGCCCGCCACTGTGGTACTTGCCTTCGGCGCGGCGCTGGATCAGCAAACGGTCGCCCGAAAACACAAACACGGAAATCGCCAAGTGCAATAGCCCCCTGCGATGGGCATCGAGCTTCTCAATCGGGTAAAGCTTCCCGCCGGGCTCAATGGCCGGAATAATGATCTCATTCGACATTAAGTACTTTTTCTTCGTGAGCGGACTAAAAGAGGCTCGATCGCCGGCGGATATGCTTAGACTTTTTTCCAGTCTTTATGTGATTTTTTACGACAGCGAACGCGGAACAGTTCATCAGCACTCGGTATTTGGGTCAGACATTTGCTTTAACCGCCGGAGATCGTCCCACACGCTAGGCTCCCGAAGTGATCCGTTCGCCATTGTTTCGAGTTTTGGAATAGTCAAGCGCAAGCGCCGCAATCGCGACTCAACAACGACCAGAGTGTCCTAATGCAAAAGATGCTGCAGTCTAAAGAACTTACAACAAAATCAGCAGCGAAGGCGATTGTTATCGGAGCTGGCTTCGGCGGAATGGCGGCCGCGCTGCGCTTGAGGGCTAAAGGTTACGATGTCACCTTGCTTGACCGGGTCGAGCGGCTTGGTGGCCGCGCACAGGTCTTCGAAAAGGATGGTTTCCGCCACGATGCCGGACCGACCGTGATTACCGCGCCGTTCCTGTTCGATGAGCTCTTTGAACTGTTTGGAAAACCCCGACAGGATTATATTAAGTTCGTTCCGCTTACACCCTGGTATCGGTTCCGCTTTCAGGACGGCAGCACGTTTGACTACGGTGGCACCGTAGAAGACACGCTTGCCGAGATACGTCGCATCGAGCCGCTCGATGCCGAGGGCTACACGCGCATGCTAGAGCACTCCCACAAGCTCTTCGATGCCGGTTTTACCCAACTCGCCGATGCGCCGTTTCATGACGTACGCACGATGCTGAAGGAAATCCCGCGGCTCGGATACCTGAAGACTTACCGCACCGTCTGGCAGCTCGTTTGCAGCTACTTTAAGAACGAAAAACTACGGCAAGCCTTTTCCATCCAGCCGTTGCTCGTCGGTGGCAATCCCTTCACCACCACCAGCATATATGGGCTCATCCATTATCTGGAGCGCAAGTGGGGAGTCTACTTTGCAATGGGCGGCACGGGAGCATTGGTCACCGCCATCGGCCGGCTGATGACTGAGGAAGGCATCGACGTGCGCCTCGGCACGACGGTTGAAAAGCTGACGTTGGAAGGTCGCCAAGTGACCGGCGTAACGTTGCAAGATGGTTCGCATCTATCAGCAGATGTTGTCGTTTCAAACGCCGACCCGCTGCACCTCTATCGCAATATGGTCCCCGAAAGCGTCCAATCGGCGAGCATCAAGTTAAAGCGCCGCTCGCGCAAGTCGATGGGCCTGTACGTTCTGTATTTCGGCACCAAGCGCACCTATCCCGACGTCGCCCATCACACTATTTGGTTCGGACCGCGTTACCGGGAGCATCTCAAGGACATATTCGATCGCAAGATCCTTGCCGACGATTTTTCACTTTACGTCCATCGGCCAACGGCGACCGATCCAGGTTTCGCTCCGGAGGGCTGCGACTCATTCTACGTTTTGTGTCCTGTACCCAACCTAGATGCCGGCCTCGACTGGTCGACCGAGGGGCCGAAGCTCAAAGACAGAATCATCGACGCACTGGAGGGCACGATGTTGCCTGACTTGCGCAAAACGATAACGGCTGACTTCATCATGACACCTCAGGACTTCAAGGATCGTTATCTGAGCGTTTCGGGTGCGGGCTTTTCAATAGCGCCCCACTTCACGCAGTCAGCGTGGTTCCGCTTTCACAACCGCTCCGAGAGCATCAAGGGGCTCTACCTCGTCGGTGCCGGCACGCACCCTGGAGCAGGCCTGCCAGGCGTCCTGTCATCCGCCAAGGTCGTCGAACGGCTGATCGAGGCGGCCCCAGAGATCGTCGACTAAAACCCGCCAGCAGCAAGGCTTTTCATGGAGACGGCAAAGTCAGAACGGCTTCGCGGCATGAATCGATCCGTTTCAGCCTTGATGATCGCATGGAGTTCGCGTTGCCCAGGACAGGGGGGAATCGAAGCAAGAGTATCTTCGATAAGAAACCTCAGCCTCTTCATCGAGCCATCGACACCCATCACGTCGACAGCGTTCGGCCGTTCATGAAGGTTGTCTTGACCGGTCGGCTTACCCAACTCCTCTGACGTCGACAGGCAGTCATGCAGGTCATCTGCAACCTGGTAGGCTTCACCAAGACGTGTCGCGAAAGTTGTCCATTCAGCCGGATCACCGGCGGCTGCCACGACGCCGGATTCAACGGCGGCGACAAACAACGCCCCTGTTTTCGACCTGTGATAGGCCGCCAGGTTGACAGTGTCCTCGTATTCCCAAGCCTGACCAGCGATAATGCCGCCCGGCGCACCGACGGATCGCGACAAAACCCGGCACAACTCAATCAATAGTTCAGGATGATCAGCGGCTCCTTCAAGCAATGCATCAAAAGCCAGGACTATGATTGCATCCCCGGCGAGCACGGCAATCTGCTCCCCGAATGCGCAGTGCACAGAAGGTTTGCCCCTGCGCGTGGGAGCATCATCAAAACAGGGTAGATCATCGTGAACCAGCGACGCGCAGTGCATCAGCTCGACGGCGACTGCGGCGGCTTCAGCTGCGGCAGGGTTCTTGTCACCGCAGGCTTGCGCAACCGATAGGCAGAGGTTCGGGCGCATACGTGAACCGCCTGGAAAAACGGCGTACGCGATGGCCGCGGACAGCTTTGCCGGTGCAGACGGATCTTTGCACCGATCGGTAACCGCAATGAGCGCCCGTTCGATTCTCGTATCGAATATCATACCGGCAACCACCCCTCACCGGGGACATCGAGCCTGAGCCGAGTCCACTTCTTGACTGAACTATCTCGGTTTGAACGAGTCTTTGCCGGGGTCGGATCGGTGTGCTCTGTCAATGCCATTTACAAATCAAAATCAAGCAACTGGAGTTGATCGGAAAAACTCCGCTCAACCCTGCCAGCCGGTCATTAAAATCCCGCGCCACAGGCCACAGTGCATGGACTTACACGCATCAGCAGCTTCGCGAAACAGCGAACTTCGCCTGAGGGCACCTAGCCTGTTAAAAGAGCCAGGCACTCATTAGGCTCACCACAACCGCGATCGTAAGTTGCCAGCGAAGCGAGCGATACCATATCGGCGCCAGCCCCTCGCGCACCGTCCATAGATCAAAAGCCAGTAGACCGCAGAAGCCAATCACCAGAACAGGCAGCGCAATCACCGGCGCAAACTGCGCGGCGGCAACACCCAGCAAAGCGGGAAGCACACTGATCGCGTAACCCTTGCCGCTAATCCCATCGCTCTGGGATCTTGTCATCGACAAGCCCCACTGCACGCCACCCATGAAGCTCAGGATCACGGCACCATAATCGACCAGCAGCGCCCGGGCCTCAAACCCTGGCAAATCGATTTGCAAGACCGCCACTGCTGCAAGAACGGCAAACGGCACAACGCCCGCCCAGCCGAGCCCGAGAACTGTCGCACCACGTGCAGGCCATTGAACGAATAACAGATCGGTCGATGTGCTCATGATCACAGTTAGAGTGAACCAACCCGATTGGATCACGTTTCACACTCGACGAACCCGTTCTGGCCCAAAAAGTGATCATCAAGATGCAAAGACGCATTGCCATCGTAGGAGCAGGCATATCGGGATTGGCCGCCGCTCAGAGATTTCTACAAAGTGGCTTTACCGTCACAATATTCGAAAAGAGCCGCGGGCTCGGCGGCCGAATGTCTAACCGCCGCATGGGCGATATCAGCTTCGACCATGGCGCTCAGTACTTTACGGTGAACGGCCCCGGTTTTCGCACGCTTGTCGAGCAATGGCAGGCGCAAGGCTGTGCTGAACGATGGTTTGGCGAAGCCTATGTCGGCACACCGGGGATGGGCGGCCCAGCGCAATTCATGGCCGGCCGGCATCACGTCGTGCACGGTGCCCGTATCACCGTGATAGAGCGCTCGGCTCGCGGATGGTCGCTCCACTCCGAAAACGGTCCCCTGCAATGCAATGACAATGGGGAGTTTTTGGCTGTCGTGTTTGCCATTCCAGCCCCGCAGATCGCCCATATCTCCGGATCCGACCTCCTGGATTGCGATCTCACGCCGGTCAAATACGCCCCCTGCTGGGCTCTGATGTTGACCTTTAAGCGGTTCCCTCAATTGCCCGACGGCCACCTCAGGCCTGACGATGACCTTATCGGTTGGATTGCATCAAACGGGACTAAACCCGGCCGCTCCCGCAATCTCGAAACCATCGTCGTTCATGCCACGTCGGATTGGTCGCAAGCGAATTTTGAAATGGGCCCGGAAGAAGTCACGGCAACAATTCTAGAGCGAATGCAGAAAATCACCCGGTTCGCAGCGAACCCAATCATCGGCATGGCACATCGCTGGCGTTACGCGCTTGTCGAGCGGCCGCTTTCGCAAAAGTGCATCTGGAATGACGGCCAGAAACTAGGAGCATGTGGCGACTGGTGTCTTGGGCCAAGGATCGAAGCGGCATTTGATAGCGGCCAAGCCCTAGCCGAAGCTGCATGTCAGACTTTGAATAAAGAAGCCCATTACTAGCCGAACAAACACTCGATTTGAAACATCGACCCGGGCTCAGTCCCGGTCACCATCCACGCGCTTCAGGTGCACTACGATATCCACTTTGTCGATCCGATAGCCTGCCGGCGGTTCAGGCAGATCGCCCAGCGCAATGCTCCCCAACGGGATATCGATTATACAGTCTTCGTCGGCGATGTAGAAATGATGATGATCGCCGGTGTCGACAAAGAAATAGCCACGACCTCCCGGCACCGAAATGCGCCGAACGAGACCGTCCTCTCCAAGCTGTTTCAACGTATTGCAGACCGTTGCCAGCGACAAACGATGCCAGGTATCCGCCGCCTGCTGGTGCAGTTCTTCCACCGTGACATGCCGGGGCGGACCCTCAAACAGCATCGTACACAGCGCAACGCGCTGGCGCGTCGGCTTCGGGCCAGCCGCAATCAAACGGTGCAGACATCATATCTCCGATAAATGTCTCCTCGAAAAGTAAACAATTCTAACATGGGTCCGTCAGCGCCGATCGCCAACCTAAAGAGATTGGTTGCGGCGCAAATTTATCCGCTTCGGATGGCCCATTTTTTCCGCCAAGGAAGCTCTAATGATCGTCGGCTTCATTGGCCGGCGCAGCGTTAAGCAGGCCGTAGTTCTCATTGCCGAGGCTCTTCAGAAGATCGAGCTGCGTTTCGAGGAAGTCGATGTGGCCTTCTTCATCAGCAAGCAGCTCTTCGAACAGGGCCATGGAGACATAGTCCTCCTTTTCGCGGCAAAGCGCGCGGCCCTTCATGTAGTGCTCCTTGGCGATGTATTCGCCCTTAAGATCGCATTCGAGCACTTCCTTGACGCTCTGGCCGATCATCAAAGGAGCGATCTGCTGCAGGTTAGGCAAACCCTCCAGGAAGATGATGCGGGCGATAATCTTGTCCGCATGGTGCATCTCCTCAATGGATTCTTCGCGCTCTTTCTTGGCAAGCTTGAGGTAGCCCCAGTCCTCCAGCAGACGATAGTGCAACCAGTACTGATTAACAGCACCGAGCTCCAGCTTCAGCGCTTCATTGAGCATAGAGATAATCTTCTTGTCGCCCTTCATACCCGCACTCCAATCATGAACACACTCGGCGAAAACACTTACCGAGGGTTCTGGGCATTGCAAGTCAACAATAGGGTATTAGGCCGGGTCGACGACTGCGCGCGCCCGTTTTGAATAGCGATTCCGCTTCAGCTGCTAGAGGCCGTGAACGGATGGCGGCTCAGTCACAAACCGATTCTGCTTCAAGCATCGCTTTAGCCTTTGTGTCGCGTCTCTCTACGCGCCGCTTCAAATCCTTCGCATTTGCGCAGGCGCATGGGAAGATCAGCCCTTGAGTTTCCAGGGCTTCGAGTTTTTCGTAGATCTTAGCCACGGCGAGAGGTGCGCAACCACAGCAATCCATCTTCTTGGCAAGATGGCGCCACACCACACCGGGTGTGGGCAACGGTGCATCTTCGGCGATCATCAACTCAAGCAGAGCCAGCTCGATATCGTGGTCGGAAACCACCGCACAGGAACAAATGACCAATGTAATTTTCCTCGACGTCAGTTCGCATAGCTAGCCGAAGGATCAACGAATGCGTTCGCATTCACGATCCACTCCGGCGAAACAATTTTGTCATTAACGCGCATTGTCACCGCGAAGGTCTCCGTGTGATGCAAAACATCATCCATCAGCCAACTGTCGATCAACGCAAAGGCGCATGCACGCATCGCCCGGCAAGTCTAATGCTGACTGGCCGCGATTAGTGAGATCGCCAGACACTCGTCGCGGCAAAACTTACAAGCTTCCAGCGGGCTGATTTCAACACTACGCCGCGAAGAAGTGCTGACTGACTTGGCCCATGAGGCCAGACAATCAACGGTTCCCCTTGCAGCACGCGGACCAAGCAGGTTGGAGTAGAGCCTCCATACCCGCTCCCAGCATTGCACGTCGCCTGTTTGGTAGCCCGCGATCCAACCTCGGAACCCATAGCCGACGAGTAATTCGTGTGCCATGGCACACGGATACCCCGCACCGAGCTCAGGCTTGGACGCGCGAGAAGCCTTTCGACATTTTTAAAAAACAGTCATCTCCCAACTCCAATCGAAGGGGGTTAAGGCCCCGACATCGGACGCGCCAAATCACGGCGCAGCACTGCAACACAACTAAGCTCGCCCCGAAAAGTCAATTCACAAAAAAGTCCTGCGCAAGATTTGCGCAAACTTTATCATTGTTTAGAATGAAACGAGTCTGGAAGCTTAGAACGAAACTAATCTAGAACTATTATAGACAATGGCTCTATCGGGCCAGCGGAAGAACTGGCTGGCCTTGCTAATAATTGGCGACGTTTATCATGTGATTGTCGAAAGCCATGCCCCGGTGGACAGCAAGACCGACATCTTCGGTACCTGGGGCAGCCGCCCTGAATTCACCGCCCCCAGAGCTGATTGCGAACCCATCACGACCGCGTGGTGCGACCCCGCAACCATCGATGATGAGTGACTCACCGATGAGCCTCTCCGCGGCGGTGTCGAAATACACGATACGGCCGGCGCGCGGAGCAGACACCGCCAAACGCCTGCCGCTCTTGTCGAGCGCGACGGAGCCGATATAGCCCTTCAAACGAGCCGGCAAAACCGGGTTCATTGCAAGTAGCGTGAGTGGCCTGTCGAGGCTCGCGGAGCCGACCAATTCAGGCACGTCATCAAGCGCACCTTCCCATTGCCCACCGAACCAGACCCGTCCGGATTGATCGACATCGAGATGCCGGATCGACAGCTTGTGGAACTCACGCCCGAGCTCATGACGGGCAAGCATCTGGCCGTCCTCACGGTTGATGAACGCAAGCGAGGGCTGCATATCGGGCACATTGAGTTTCGCCCGTCCGGCATCAGGATGCGTTTCTATGCCCCCGTTTGCCACCACCAGTGTTTTATCGTCGGGCAACAAATGCAGATCATGCGGCCCGACCCCGCTGCTGGGAAATTCGCCGATACGCGAAAAACCGGCTTTAACATCATAAATACCGATCAGGCCACGGGCGTTATCGAAATCGTTTTCAGTGGCGTAAAGCAGCCGGCCGTCGTTTGAAAAAACGCCGTGACCGTAAAAGTGCCGGTCAGCCGGCGTTCGGAACACCTTTGACGCGGTAGGACGCGAGAATTCGAAGGCAACGGCGAAATCACCAGGTCGGCGCGCGAACATGACACCGATGCCGGACCCAAGATGAACCGTTGTGTCATGTCCTCGAGCCTCAAGTGGAATCTCTCGAAGCACCCTGCCGGCCTCATCGAGAATGAGAAGCGCGAAGCCGCTTCCAACCCGAACGGCGGAGGCAAAAGCTGCTTGGGTCAGATCACGGCCTCCGGCCCGCACCGGTCGTGTGAGAGCAGAAAGCCCCAATGTCATTGCAAGAGTGCCTTGCAGAATGCGCCTGCGATCAATCGCCATCGAGCTCATTAAACCCAATCGTTAGGCCAGCAGCCGGTGCCAGGGCACGGCCGTAAACCTGCCTCAAGCCATTCGTGTAGAAACGCAACCGTCGCATCGCCTCCTCGTCAAGGTCGGTCTTGGCGATCGACCTCTCATGAGGAAGCTTAAGGTCGCCGACCGCCCGCTCAAGCGTCTCGAAAGTGTGCGCGACCCAGTCCTTTGTCCAGGCCGTGTTTCCGCGGGCATAGTCGGTAAGCTGGAACTGCTCGTGCAGTTGCCTCAGCGAACGTACACTCTCGCGAATGTAAGCAACCGAAAGTCCGGAACGTTGGAAGGGTAATTTGATCCTCTTGCGCTCGCCGGTCGCCAGCTCGAACAGGGGCAGCACTTGTTGGTCTCGGATGATTGCCACACCCAGCAGCATTGACTTGGTTATCTGGGCCGCCACTTCATCTGCATCCTGGTAGACTGGATCTTTCGGGCCAGGCTTCAACAACCTTGACCGCCACCCTCCTTCGCGCGTCCAAGCCTGCACAATCTCGTCGGAAATACCAGCAACGTTGCGGGCGATCGATGTTGCTAGATGGCAATCGTAGTTTTGCTGTCCCGCTTGAAACACCGCTGCTGGCTTGCTCGACCACCTGAGCAAGATGACCTCCAAGGATCCAAGCCCCTGAACCGCAACGCTCTGCTTGGCGAGAACCGCGGGATCAAGCAACTCCGGATTCTCAGCCTGTAGAACTCGTCGCATCTGGCGAAATATAACCCCTCGTGGGTCCGGCCAGAAATTGATGCGCATCGACAGGTCGCCACCCTGCAATGGGCCGAACCTGAGATGCTCCGCACGCCCCCACACCAACACGGCCGCCCGGAAAGCGTCGTTCACATCGCTCATTGCGGCCAGGTCACCGGAATCGCAAAATGCGCCGATCCGGTCCGCAAGCTCACGCGCCTTCGTGGAAAAATCCTTGAGGGTTGGAAGGACGTGTCCATCCACGGCTCGCTCAACCCGCTGGAGGAGGTCGCGCTCTCGCTCAGGTCCTTGCGGTACCGCCCAAGCGCCAGTCGTCAGCGTGCATGCAAGCAAGAGCGCTATCATTCGAACGGTCATTAATTTCATCTATCTGCCCACACGTTCTCGTTGTGCTGAATTGACGCACAGCATGAGGACCTAACTTCACTTTTTCGATATAAGTCTCCCCGCCAAAATGGATCAAGCACTGAAACCAGCGGCCCACGTCACGGAAGATTCGTGCGAGTGACTAATCGGCAACCACACAAAGCATTACTATCTCGGCAGACAATGGATTCTTGACTCGTAAAATATACAATATATTGCATCACGGGTATGAGCTAAGCGAACGACCGCGCATCTCATGACCGAGCAGCAAACCAACCTCAACAATGGCAGGGCCTTGATCCCTGGAAAATTGGAGGCCTCTGTGACAACGAAACTAAGCCGTATGGTCGGCGCGCTGCCGCTTCTGCTAGCATCGACAGCAGTCGCGCTTGCCGAGTCTTCACCTAAGCAAGCCGACATCCTCGAAAACTACGCCAACATCGCTGAAGCTGGCTACAAGGATTCTCTGGCCGCAGCTAAAACGCTTCAGACCGCGATAGAAAAACTCATCGCCAAGCCGAGTGACGCGACTCTCAAGGATGCGCGACAAGCCTGGATCGCAGCGCGCGTGCCCTATATGCAGACCGAGGCCTTCCGGTTCGGCAACCCCATTGTCGACGAATGGGAGGGCAAAGTGAATGCTTGGCCGCTCGATGAGGGCCTGATCGACTACGTCGCCACCTCCTACGGCGATGACAATCCCGAAAACGAGCTCTACATCGCCAACGTCATCGCCAACAAGAAGCTGATTAAGGTGAGCGGCAAGGATGTTGGCACATCAAAGATCACCAAGGCGCTCTTGGCCGAGCAACTGCATGAGGCAGGTGGCGTAGAAGCCAACGTATCTACCGGCTACCACGCCGTCGAGTTTCTGCTCTGGGGACAGGACTTAAATGGAACGGGTCCCGGCGCCGGCAACCGCCCAGCGACGGACTTCGATCCCAACAACTGCACAGGTGGCAATTGCGAGCGCCGCGCTGAGTACCTCCGGGTCGTCACGGCCCTCATGATCGACGACCTGAAATGGATAACCACACAGTGGAGCAAGGACGGCGACGCCCGTCTCGCGGTAACCCAGGCGGCCGGCAAAAATGGCCTGCGCGCCATTTTCATCGGGCTCGGCTCGCTGACATACGGTGAGATGGCCGGAGAGCGAATGAAACTAGGCCTGCTGCTACATGATCCCGAAGAAGAACACGACTGCTTTTCAGACAATACCCACAACTCGCACTACTACGACGTCCTTGGCATTCGCAATGTCTATTTCGGCGAGTATACGCGGCCCGACGGTAGCAAGGTCAGCGGGCCAAGCGTATCGGAACTCGTTCGCGCAAAGGACCCTGAAATCGACAAACGCCTGCATTCCGCCATCGATAACACGGTCGAGAAAATGGCTGTGCTCAAGAAGCGCGCGGAAACCAAAGAGCGCTACGACCAGATGATCGGCCAGGGCAACACCGAAGGCAATGCCGTTGTCCAAGCTGCAATCGATGCGCTTGTCACCCAGGCGAAGGAATTGGAGCGCGCCATCGCGGTCCTGAAGCTCGAAGCCATCCAGTTTGAGGGCTCAGACAGCCTCGACAACCCAGGCAAAGTCACGCCGTAGTAGGCCTCCAACAACAAACCCGAATCTTGAAACCTGTCGGACGCCTGCCGAGGCCGTGAGCAGCGAAGCTGAGACGCTTGCACACGCCAATAGTTCCGCACAACATGGCGCCTAATCTAGATCAGAGACATGAAAGATGACCAATAAACTTTCAAGCCCATTCATGGCCGCATCCATTGGTGCACTCCTGTTCCTCGCACCAGCACCTGTCGACGCCGCCGACTTCGACGGAGACTGCTGCGCCGACCTGGAAGAACGTGTCGCCGAACTCGAAGCAACCACGGTCCGCAAGGGGAACCGCAAAGTCTCGCCAACAGTTTCAGGGCATGTGAGGACGGCGGTCCTTTTCTGAGATGACGGCAAGGAGAGCAACACCTATGTGGTCGACAACAAGAATGACCAGAGCAACTTCAATTTCACTGGCGATGCAGCCATCTCTTCGGACCTGACCGCTGGTATGGCCCTAACGCTGCGTCTTCGCGACACGCTGTTTGACGAAATCACTCAAGATTCCGATGACCCTGAATTCGACTTTACGCTATGGGAAGCCAACTGGTATCTGGACAGCAAACCCGCCGGGCGATTGACCGTTGGACAAGCATCTCGCGTCTCCGAGACGGCGCCGGAAAACGACCTTTCAGAAACCGGCATTGCAGGTTACGCGGGCGCACAGGACATTGGCGGCGCCTTCTTGCTACGCCGCGACGATGGCACTCTGTCCGACATCGCGTGGGGGCGACCTCATCAGTCATCTCAACGGCGACACCGCTAACGTGGCGCGGTACGACACACCTACGTTGGCGGGTTTCACCTTCGCAGCCAGCTATGGCGAAGATGACATGTGGGATGTTGGGATAAGTTACGAAGGCGAAGCACGCGGGTTCCAGGTTGCCGCCGCCATTGCCTACACTCAATCGACTGATGCTAACGGTCTGGAGGGCGAGTGCTGCGAGCTCGACAATTCAGTTATTGTTGGCTCCGTCGCACTACTGCATGAACCCTCTTGTTTGAACGCTCTTGTGGCCGCCGACCAGCAGTCATTCGATGAAAGTGTTGAAGACGCCGACGGTATTTTTCGCACACCAGCGGATGCAAAGTGCATTTACAAGCTCGGCTGGATCGCCAACTGGAGTGCTCTCGGCCCAACCGGCTTCTACGGCGAGCACGGCTACTTCGGAGACTTTGCTACGGCAGGGGCCAACGGGGACCAAGTCGCTTCACTTGCCGCTAACGGCTTCTGTTCTACGCCGGGCAACTGCCGTGTGACTGGAAGTGACGTCGATGTCTGGAGCCTCGGTGTGGTGCAAACCATCGATGCTGCGGAGATGCAAATGTACATCGGATACCGTCACTACGAAGCTGACTTTGATCTCGCCGACACAAACGGTTCACAACTCGCCGCGGAGGGGCTGCAAAACTTCCAAACCGTCATAACCGGTGCAATTATCTCCTTCTAATTTTGCCGCGAGACTTGAAGGTTGTGAGCTACCGCCTAGCATTGGGCGGTAGTTCATTTTTGTCGCATGACGTCGCCGCAAAAAGTAGACTATGTCAGTCCACAATCCTGAGTGACGCAGCATGATGAGGCGCGCAATGAACTCGAAGATTGGTGCCATCCGCTTCGGCTTGATATCGGCTCTGATTGTCGGCGCTTGTGGGCTTGTCGCTGCGCAAAGCGGTACGCGGCTTGCAAAACTCGAAGCTGGCGAGGAAAGGCCTGGCGGAGCCGCAACGACAAACCGAGCCACCAAAACCCGCAATGCATTTTCGCAGCATTCGGCCGGCATCGGCTTCGAAGGGGAATCCCGTTTCAAAGTAGGCAACGCCATCTTCCGTAAGATCTGGGTCTCGGCGCCGGCCTCGACAAAGTCTTCCGATGGCCTCGGGCCGATCTATAACGCGCGCGCTTGTCAACATTGCCACCTCAAGGATGGCCGCGGACACACACCCGCAGGCAATTGGCCCGACGACGGCGCCGTCTCCATGTTGCTGCGGCTATCGATTCCGCCCCAGACGGAAGAGCAAAAGCGCCTGTTGGCCGAACGCCGCACCAACATCATTCCGGAACCGACCTATGGCGGCCAGCTGCAAGACCTTTCCATTCAGGGCCACGCAGGCGAAGGCCGGATGCACATCGAGTACGAGGACGTGCCCGTTGAACTCGATGATGGGACGATTGTAACCCTCCGCCGGCCGAACTATCGCGTGACGGATTTGGGCTACGGCCCAATGCACCCTGAGACCATGTTCTCGCCACGGGTTGCCCCACCGATGATCGGCCTCGGCCTTCTTGAGGCGATCCCGGAAGCAGCGATCCGCGCCAATGCCGACCCTTTGGACGAGAATGGCGACGGCATCTCCGGTCGCGCAAGTGAGGTATGGTCAAAGGAAAACCAACAGGTGACACTTGGCCGGTTCGGATGGAAAGCTGGCAATCCCACGGTGCGCCAGCAAAGTTCCGACGCCTTCGCCGGAGACATGGGCCTATCAACGCCCATGTTCGCAAAGCCTTCGGGTGATTGCACCAAAGCGCAGGCTAGATGCCTTGCGGCCCCCAGTGGCGAGCAAAATGCGAACCCTGAGGTAACCCAGCAAATGATCGACTTGGTGGTTTTCTACAGCCAGAACCTCGCGGTTCCCAAACGTCGAAATGCAAACAGCCCGGAAGTGTTTCGCGGCAAGAAGATCTTTCAGACCGTGGGATGCGCCTCCTGCCACAAGCCAACATACAAAACCGGTAAGGTCGCCGGACAACCCCATCTCAGCCAGCAGCGGATCTGGCCCTACACCGATCTGCTGCTCCACGACATGGGTGAAGGGCTCGCCGACAATCGGCCCGAAGGCGTCGCCAATGGCCGGGAATGGAAGACCCCGCCACTGTGGGGAATTGGTCTTACACGAACGGTCAGCGGACACGCACTCCTGCTGCACGACGGGCGCGCCCGAGGCGTCGAGGAGGCGATCCTTTGGCACGGTGGAGAAGCAGCGGCGGCCCGGGATGCCTACGTGGCGCTGTCCAATCAGGAGCGGAACGCACTGATAGCTTTTGTAGACTCATTGTAATAGGCGCAACCAGGAACAGCCAATTCATTAGCTGTGAAGGCCGCGTAGCAGCGGTTTGATGAGGTCATCCCCAACGGCAGCGAAAAAGACAATCGTCGCCAAATCCATACTAGTTGAGTGAAGAACTTAGCAGTCTCTTTACGCTAATGAACTATCTTGAATATTAATCTGCGAAGTGGCTTTCCAGAAGGCATGGGGGCCAACAGCGGAAGCTTGATGACGGCCCACACCGAGAACTGGCAGGGGCGGTTTCGGTTCAAGATCAGAAGCGAAGCCTGGCAGCTTCAGCACACTCATAGTTTGGACTTTCCAGACCGATGACCAAGTTCAATCCACAGCGCCATTCCACAGTCGTGGCGGAATTGAAACTGCTGAACCCGTGGGTTGAGAACACCGATTACAACGACGACATCGTCCACCTGGCGCGCGCCCTGCTCGGCAACATTGGCCCGATTTCCGAAAAGGCACATTTCGAACAGCGACTGGCGACCATGAACCGGTTCGCTACTGGCCGCCAGGCATGGAACGCGTGGTCACAGGAGATGCTTGAAGTTCGCAAACTCGCTGGCTCCGACCCCGGTCTCGTCGCCGTATGCGATGCCCTGGCCAAAGCAAACTTCTCCGGAACCCGTTTTACCGAAGGCGTTGACTTCGCGGCATTGGTCTTCCCCGGCAGGGCTGAATTCAGCGGCAGCGAGTTTGAAACAGATTGCTGGTTCCAAGGCTCAACCTTTTTTGGCCACGCAACTTTCAGGCAGGCGAGCTTCCTTGGCGGATCAAGCTTTGAACGCTCATCATTTTATGGGTTGGTCGATTTCTCCAACTCATTGTTCATGCAGCCGGCACAATTCCGCAAAGTGCAGATCCTTGGACCCGCTGTGTTCGAACGCACCGACTTTGCCGACGGCGGATGGTTTTCCGGAAGCAGGTTCAACTCGGCAGCTTTCGACAACTCCCGCTTCGGTAATCCGGCATCGTTCACCGACTGCGAGTTTCTAGGCTCAGCATCTTTTGCGCAGGCCGTATTCCAGACTTCTTGCGGGTTTGAAGGTGCGCAATTCCGCAAATCCGTCAATCTTTCTAAGGTCGAAATTAACGGCGCGGCTTGGTTTTGCGACGTCCAATTTGCTCAGCCTCCAGACTTGAACGGCACACGAGTCTGCGGTGGCGGCGATTTCAAAGAGATCATGCAAACGGCAAGAGTTGAAAAACAACCGGGCAACAACGCTCAGCAGGGCATGCAAAGCTGTGTTGAATGAAGCTAAAACAAGATCGCAGCCGCCACAGGCTCCCTGCGCCCGGAATCGTATTTCCGTCTCACTGGAATCCTTCGAGCAGGTGCGTGGGCTGCTGGCGAAGTTCAGACCCGACTGTGAGGTCACCTTTGTTGTCGTCATCCACGATCAAGGCAACGCTCAGATTGCTTCGAGCGTCGATCCGCACCCATCCTTCGTTAATCCCAACCGCAAACCGCAGGCAAACAGGCACAGCAACATAACGCTGGTCTCGTGCGAGAACGAGCGCAATCCGGTCGTCGAGGATGCCATTCTCGGATACTTCGATCGTTTTCAGTTGTCATCGGGTGGAGCCGATTTCGTCTTCAAATCGACACGCACTGAAAACGATCACCGCACCGTTGGATTCCTAATTACGAGGCCGGACGGCGGTCACGTGACGAGTTCCGCGACGGAGCCCGTGCCGTTCGTGATCAGGCAACTCTTCGACGCGCTCGTCTATGTCTCGCTGCAGTACTGCCTCTCGCCACGTCAATCAGAGACGTTCTTCGGACTGGCCCCCGACCTCCTGTCGCGCGCCGCCGCACAGCTCTTCCTGCAAAAGATATCGCAGGAAGCCACCAGCCGGATGAACTACGGGCTCTACGAATTGTGCTGCGATCTTGCCGCGGCCCAATACGAGGGCCGTGCAGGCGCCGGCTACATCATTCTTGCCAGACGCGGCAGCAAGGACATAAAACCCAGCATCGAGTTTCGCCGGCCAATCCATCTCTCGCACAACACCGGCGTCCGCAAGCTCATAGAAATGGCCTCACAGCAGTTCGCACTGCTGTTCGACGGCGACTACTTCTACGGCTTCGTCGACTTCGAGCAGATCCACGATCGCCATCACATCCTGTTCAAGGGTCGCGGCATTTGGACCATGCAGCACGGCGAGCAGCTACTGGCCATGGTCTCTTATGGCACGCCCGTTGAGGCCGATCGCATTCTCACCAAGGATGTCTTTCAGGCCCACGCCAGGAAGTGTCTGCCCATGATCGATCAGAATGGGCTTGAGAAGCTCTGGAACATCGCCACGATCGCCGCCGAGCAGCCCGTCGGCACAAACATCTTGTTCACCCCGGGAGCGCAACAGGAAGCAAAACGCCTTGCTTTACAGTGCATCCCCATTCGCCCCGTCGCACTTACTCCGGAAGTCACCACGCAGCTCACCGCCATCGACGGCACCTTGATCGCCGACGTGAATGGCAATGTGCATGCCGTCGGAGCGATCATGGATGGCGGCTCGACGGCGAGCGGCACCTGGCAGCGCGGCGGCCGCTATAACTCCGCCGCCAACTACGTCACCAGCAGCGCGCATCCGTCGATGATCTTTATCGTCTCCCAGGACGGGTACGTCGACATCGTTCCGCCGATGAACCCGAAGGGCGATAAATGGTCCATGAATCGGTACCTAAAGTTGAACTCCACTGCCATCTGATCGGTGTCCTCAACGCGCGCCTTCTCAAGACACTGAGAGCGGAAGGCCATCCTGTTCTGGTCGCGCCAGACGACGTCACGCCTGTCGGCAACGACGAGGGCGCCGATGGTTTTGCCCGCTGGCTGGCGAAAGTTGCGCCGTACAAAAGCGCCGGTTGGCGAACGTACCTGCCGATAATCTCTTGGCACATGGAACGGTTAGTGGAGCAGGGCGCCGTCTACGCGGAGCTGATGATCTCGCCACTGATGTTCCCCTGCGACCTCGGCGCCGCGGTCGACGAATTCGCGCAGTTCCGCCACTTGGTCCGGAGCAGGGAACGCGGCCGCATCCAGATGGAGTTTCTGGCTTTGATCCCGCGCAGCCTGCCGGAGGAGCTCATCCAGAGCGATATTGAAAGGTGCCTTGCGTTCGCAAAAGTGGATGGCATATGTGGAATTTCGATCGCCGGACTTGAGCAGGACTGCCCGGTATCACGCTTCCAGCGCTTGTTCCATGTACTGAAAGACCACGGTATCGGAATCGAGATTCACGCCGGTGAACGCGGCGGCCCGCAAGAGGTTCGCGCAGCTCTCAACATCGGTCTAGCCGATCGCATCGGCCACGGCGTATCGGCCTTCCAGGACGACAACCTTATCAAACGTCTGCGCGATCAAAACGTCCACATCGAGTTTTGTCCGACGAGCAACCTCAAGATGGGCGCAGTATCCCAAATCGAACAACACCCAATCGCGCGCGCGCGCGATCTCGGCATGAATTTCAGCATCAATACCGACGACCCGGGCGCATTTGACTGCGATCTGGAGCACGAGTTCGCCGTTGTGGAAGAGACGTTCGGCTTCACCCGCGCGGACTTTCAATTCATAGCCAGCAACGCTCTCGCCGCACGCTTTCAGCCGGAGCTTCGAAACCGGTCGGCCCAGTCGCTGGCCGTCCAAAACGAGGCCCCAGCTCTTTAGCGTTTCGGCCCATCACGGCGAACACCTAAATTTCATCGATGATCCGGTTCGAAACTAGGTACTCGATCAAATCATCAACAAGTGCCTCGGGCGATTTCGAACCACCGTGTAGCGTCAGCTCCGGATACTCTGGCGGCTCGTAAGGCGATGAGATCCCGGTAAAGTTCTTGATATTGCCGGTGCGGGCCTTGGCATAGAGCCCTTTGGGATCGCGCGATTCACAGATCTCAATCGGCGTGTCGACATAGAGCTCCAGGAACTCACCCCCGTCAAAACGTTCGCGCGCGAAACGGCGCTCGGCTCGGAACGGAGAGATGAACGATACGAGCGTGATCAAACCAGCATCGACCATCAACCGTGCCACCTCAGTGACCCGCCGGATGTTTTCAACGCGGTCGGCATCAGTGAACCCGAGATCGCGGTTGAGCCCGTGACGAACGTTGTCGCCGTCCAGAAGATAAGTGTGCCGTCCCTGGATATAGAGTCGCTTCTCCAACAGGTTGGCGACCGTCGACTTGCCCGACCCGGATAGTCCTGTGAACCACAGACAGCAGGCCCTTTGATGCTTCAGCGTCGAGCGGACATCTTTGTGAATATCGACTGCCTGCCAATGCACGTTGTGAGCGCGGCGCAATGAGAAGCGGATCATGCCGGCGCCAACGGTTTCGTTCGTCAGGCGGTCAATCAGGATGAAGCCACCGCTTTCCCGGCCATCCGAGTAATGGTCGAAAACGATGGGTTTGGTCACCGACAGGTTGCACAGGCCGATCTCATTGAGTTCCAACTGCCGGCTGGCAACGTGCTCGAGCGTCTCGACGTTGATCTTGTGCTTAAGGTCGCTGATTTGGCACACCGACGACTGCTGCCCGAGCCGCAAAATATACGGTCGACCTTTGAGCAGCGGACGATCACTCATCCACACGACATCCGCCGCGAATTGATCTGCGACTTCGGAACGTTCATTGGACGAGCAGATGACGTCGCCGCGCGAAATGTCTATCTCGTCGACCAAGGTCAGCATCACCGCGTCCCCGGCAGCGGCGGATTCAAGATCGCCATCCGCGGTGACTATACGGGCTACCGCACTGCCGCGGGCACTTGGCAGCGCCACAATGTGATCGCCAGGCTTCACCGAGCCAGATGAGATCGTCCCGGCATACCCTCTGAAGTCGAGGTCGGGCCGGCAGATCCACTGCACCGGCATGCGCAGCGGTCCACTTGTGGTCGCAGTGCTGACATCGACCGTCTCCAGTTTCTCCAGCAGCGTCGGACCGTCATACCAGGGCGTCTTCTCACTCCGCCGGGAAATGTTGTCGCCCTGCAGGGCTGACATAGGAATGGCCGTGATGTGCGGAATACCAAGGACACCGGCGAATTCGAGATAATCCTTCTCAATCTCGGCGAACCGCTTCGCATCGAAATCAACCAGGTCCATTTTGTTGATAGCGACGACCACGTGCTCGATGCCAAGCAAGTGTGCGATGCAGCTATGGCGGCGGGTCTGCGTCACCACACCCTTGCGCGCGTCCACGAGAATAATCGCCAGGTCACAGCGCGAGGCACCGGTCGCCATGTTGCGCGTGTATTGCTCATGGCCCGGCGTGTCAGCAACGATGAACTTCCGGTTTGGCGTAGAGAAATACCGATAGGCAACATCGATCGTGATGCCCTGTTCGCGCTCTGCCTGCAATCCATCAACGAGCAACGCAAGATCAAGCTCATCCCCAGTCGTGCCGAAGTTGCGGCTCTCCGAGGACAGACTTTCCAGCGTATCCTCATGGATCAGCTGGCAATCAAAGAGCAGCCGCCCGATGAGCGTTGATTTGCCGTCGTCAACACTGCCGCAGGTCAAGAATCTGAGAATCGGCAGTTCGGAATGAGCGGTAGCAACATCCCTATCGGAACGGGCGGCACCTGCTTCTGCTGACGCGTTCGCTCGCGCTGCAACCTCGTCCATCAGAAGTACCCCTCTTCCTTCTTCTTCTCCATGGAGCCGGACTGATCGCGGTCAATTACGCGCCCTTGTCGCTCCGACGTGCGGGCCGCTTTGATTTCATTTACGATATCCGCGATCGTAACGGCCGGTGACTCGATCGCACCCGTTAGGGGATAACAACCCAGTGTACGGAACCTGACCCGCATGCTCCGTGGCGTTTCGCCAGCTTCAAGCGGCAGCCGGTCGTCATCGACCATCATCAGCATCCCGTCACGTTCGATAATCGGGCGCTCCGCCGAAAAGTACAGCGGTACAATCGGAATCTCTTCAACCAGGATGTACTCCCAGATATCGAGTTCGGTCCAATTCGATAGCGGAAACACCCGCATGGTCTCACCGGGCGACAAACGGCCATTGTAGATTTGCCAAAGTTCGGGCCGCTGCTTCTTGGGGTCCCAGCGATGATCGGCCGTCCTATGAGAGAAAACGCGCTCCTTCGCGCGCGACTTTTCCTCATCCCGCCGCGCACCACCGATCGCGGCATCGAACTTGTGCTTATCCAATGCCTGGCGCAGGGCCTGGGTTTTCATAATGTCAGTATGCAATGCGCTCCCGTGCGTAAACGGGCCGATACCCTCGGCGACACCGCCTTCATTGATATGCACGATGAGATCTAATCCGTGCTGCCTCGTTATCTCATCGCGGAATTCGATCATCTCCCGGAATTTCCAGGTCGTGTCGACATGCAGCAGCGGGAATGGCGGCTTCGCAGGGTAGAACGCCTTCAGCGTCAGATGAAGAAGAACAGAAGAGTCTTTCCCGATCGAATACATTAGCACCGGCCGCTCGAACTGACCGGCAACTTCCCGCAGGATATGGATGCTCTCGGCCTCCAGGTCCTTCAAATGCCTGCTCTTATGCACAGATCCTCACTTGATTGCGGTTCCAAGGGCGGCAGCCTGCCGCGATATCGACGGACTCTCTACAGCCATGCTGAAAGACTGCCAAGCCATCCAAGTGGCGCGAATGACACATGAACGTCGGGGGCTCAAGCTAGCGATCCTCCGCAGCACTATCTTTCGGCACGGCATACCGGCGTGCGGCAGCTTCAAAAGGCCTGAAAAACATCCACAAGCAACCCGTTCTCATGGCGACGCCGAAGCCCCTGGAAGCACTTTTCAAACAGCACCAGTTCGCCGCCAACGGTATAGACGCTCGCGTTAACCCGCACCAGCGGTACTTGGTTTCTATTGAGCATCATCCAGCGGTTCCTCAGCCTAACCACGCAAAGGCTTTCTCCAAAAACTGCCTTCCACCGGAAACCTGTACTTCGCCGTGGGCGATGACGACACGCTCAGGATTCCACGCCAACACTCTGTTTCTGGCCCGTCGGGTTGCTTTGCGGTCAAAGAACGAGAGGCGCCATTCGAGAGGTGCAGTTCCGGTTCCCTCGACAATCCCCCAACGCCTGGCAATCCATCTTTGCCACGGTTTCCAGTTTTCATTGAGGAACCGATCGCTGAAGTTCTCCGAAAGATCTGCAAGGATCGCGGTTTGTGAAGATTTGTGGAAAAAAACGACCTCATCCAAGACCGGCGACCCATTGAACCACACTTGGTCCAGCAAGCCTGACCATTCTGCCGGCGGCTGGTCTTCAAGCGGCGCTTCGAAGGGCAAATCGGAACGCTTCTTAATGGTTGATTGGGGTCCCCACAGCTTGGCCTCCGGAAAGGCTGCATGCCATTCCTGGAGGTAGAGATGATGGATCTTGTTGGGGCTGACGAGATGCGCCACCGGGCCGAGCGTCGTGATCTTGCCCTTGAGTTCAGACGACAAACGTATCGGTGACCAGACCCACAGGCTGCTGTCAGCCAGGCGCACGATCACACAGCGCGTCGGATAGGGGAAACCGTAGAAGTTGACGATCTCCCCCTCCGCGATCCATAGATCTTCCGCAAACTTCTCAATAGTCATTTGGCCTTCGCCCATATCGCTGAATCCGATCACCATGAAGCTCTATATGTTCGACCATTGCTCACTTTGTTTTCGCGTCCGCATGACAGCGGCGCTGAGGGGGCTGCCGTTGGAAGAAAAAGCCGTCCTCGACAATGACACCGATACGCTGGTATCGCTTGTCGGCAGGCGCGTCATCCCGATACTCATCAAGGAAGATAGCTCTGTAATGCTCGAGAGCATGGACATGGTCGACCACATTGATGCCATGGGCACGCCGACCCTCGCGGGAGACGAACGCCCCGAGATTGGCGACATCGCGGACAGACTGCTCAAGACGACACCTCCCCTCACTATGCCACGATACCCGCTGCTTTCTTTGCCAGAGTTTGCAACTGTCGCCGCGCGTGATCACTTCATCGCTCGCAAGCAAAAGGTCTTTAATAGCCTCGTCGAGCTGCGCGCTCGAACGCGCGAGTTCCTCGTTGATCTCCTTCCCGTCCTGGACGATCTTGATCGACTGATAGAATCCCCGCAGGCAATCAATGGTGAACTCTCGCGGGACGATGTGCGCATCTTGCCGCTGCTACGATCAGCTGCCGTGGTGCAAGGACTGGTGTTTCCGCACAAAGTAAGAGCCTACTTCGAGAATATGATGGAGCGGACTGGGATTGACCCGCTGCCTGTCATATAGACGAAATGTCAAAAGGAGGCGGTCTGCCGGTTGACCTCCCTCAATGCTAAAATCGCCGAATAGATGCTATAGTTACAACTGTTCCCGAACACTGTGATCTAGCCACCGGATTGGATAGAATGGGCGCCGATAGTCAGGTTGAAAGTCTCGACTCAGAGAGCTTTGTCATTAACTCGGTCGTCTTCGACGCGCCGTGGAGCTGGCTCGCCGCCGGTTGGCGGGATATCTCAGCGACTCCAGTGCTGAGTCTCGGGTACGGATTGATCTTCGCGCTCATTTCGATGGGCTTGGCCTATGGATTGACCCAGTTTGGCTGGCAGTCCGTCGTCATTGCTCTCGCCGGCGGGTTCTTGATCCTGGGCCCGCTTTTTGCTGTCGGGCTTTACGAGATCTCCCGCCGACGTGCGGAGGGTGAGGTCGTTGAGGCTGACACGCTTGTCCACCCATCGCTCCGTTCTCCGGGACAGCTCGCGTTTATGGGTTTCATATTGCTGTTTATCTTCTCCGCTTGGCTACGCATCGCATTCCTGCTTTTTGCGGTGTTCTTTGGCAGCGAGATACTTCCTCCCGTGGAACGCTTCATTCCCGAACTACTGTTTACGCCCCATGGGCTCGGACTTCTCATCGTCGGCACCGCAACCGGAGCCGCCCTGGGGCTTGTTGCCTACACCGTCTCGGTCGTTTCAATCCCGCTGTTAATGGAGCATCGCGTCGATGTTTACACCGCAATTTCGGTCAGCATCCGCGCCGTCGCGAAGAACCTAAATCCGATGTTGCTGTGGGCTGTCTTGATTGCCGCGATCATGGGCTGCGGCATAGCCACAGCCTTCCTCGGGCTGATTGTGGCTTTTCCGCTCGTCGGGCACGCGACATGGCACGCTTATCGGGAACTCGTTCATTCGGTGCCGGAACAGGCTGCCTGACACGCGCGTCACGAGTGGGATGAGGCTCTATTGCTGAGGACCGTCGCGGTCACGCACCTCGTCGGGCGGTTCATCATCATCAAGGATCCGATAGGCAGCACCATCCAGATCCTCGAACTGCCCGGTTCGCAGCGCCCACAAAAACGCGACAAGCCCAAGCAAGCCCAAAACAAGGGCGGCCGGTATTAGCCAGGCGAGCGCTGTCATTTCTCAACATTCCCTGAAAGGCGAGCTTCCTAAAGCTCTAGCTTCGCCGTCGTCAGCCGCAAGGCGTTCGCCGTCACCACAATGGACGATGCCGACATCGCGATCGCTGCAATTAGAGGCGTCACGAACCCTGCCATGGCGAGCGGAATACAGATAGCATTGTAAGCCGCGGCGATGGCGAAATTCTGCAGCGACATGCGCCGCGTACGCCTGGCGACCGCGATAGTCTCAATGACCGGCGCCAGACGCTGGCCTTGGATTATTCCGTCAGAAGCTATCTGGCTGACCTCAACCGCGGAGGCTGGTGACATTGAGGCATGCGCAGCCGCCAATGCGGGCGCATCATTAAGCCCATCCCCAACCATCAGAACGCAACGGCCTTCAGCTTCCAGCCGCTTGAGTTGGTGGATCTTTTTATCCGGACGCTGCCTGGCAAACCAATCCTGGATCCCCACCGTTTCGGCGGCAGACTTCACGGCCGCCTCCTGGTCGCCAGACAATAGCACAACACCAAATCCCGCGGAACGGAGTGCTGCAACAGTATCTGCGGCATCGGCACGCAACGCATCCACAAACAGGAATGCCGCAGCAGCACCGCCGCCCGCTGGCCGGTACCACAAGGAGGCTGTGGCCCTCGCATCATCCGCCATTCCTGAATCTAGATCGATGCCACACCAATCCGCCGACCCCAGCCGCTCTTCACCACCTCCAGACCCCCGCCTCGAAAGACCCGCGCCCGGTGCCTCGAAAACCTCATCAGCGGGCACAATCCTGAGGCCACGGGCCTCCGCTGCACGCACCACGGCCTGCGCATAAGGGTGACGGCTCTTGTTCGCTAGAGCTGCGGCCGCGCTCAGTGTTCCCTCGCTGATTTCATCGCCGTTCGTCAGTTCCGGCATTCCCCTGGTCAGTGTACCGGTCTTGTCGAAAACAATCGTATCAATCTCGGAAAGACGCTCCAGGCCATCCGCAGCAGTCATGATCACACCGCGATTGAACAGCCGGCTCGTTGCCGCAACCTGGACAGCTGGAACCGCAAGAGCCAGAGCGCACGGGCACGTAATGATGAGCACCGAAATGGCGGTAATGAGCGCTGCCTCCCAGCCCGCACCAACCCACATCCAGCCCAGGAACGTTACCAATCCGAGAGTATGAACCACCGGCGCATAGAATGCCGCCGCCTTGTCAGCCAGCCGCACATAACGGCCCTTGTTTTGCTCTGCCGTTTCCATCAGGCGGGTGATCTCAGACAACAGCGTATCGTTGTCGGCGGCAGTCGCTTTGACCTCAATCGGCGCGGTCAGACAGACAGTCCCCGCAAAGACCCGATCGCCGTCCGCAGCCGAACGGGGAACGCTTTCACCAGTTATCAGCTGCTCATCGATGTCGGCTTTGCCCGATTGGATGACCCCGTCAACAAAGATGCGCTCGCCGGCAGCCACGAGTACACGCATACCCGGTAAGAGCGCCCGCGCCGGCATGCGCTCGGTCGTGCCGTCGTCAGCGACAACGGTCGCCCAGCCCGACTTCATGCCAATCAAGTTCTGGGCGGCACCTTTGGCCCGACTGCGAAGGCTTTGGTCGAGATAGCGTCCAATCAGCAAGAAAAAGACGAGCGAGACGCTGGCATCGAAATATACGTGCTCCGTGCCACGAATGGTCTGCACCAGGCTCATGCCTGTCGCCAGCAGCAGGGCCAGCGAAATCGGCACGTCCATATTGAGTCGCCACGCCTTCAACGCCGTCGCTGCTGAACGGAAGAACGGCTGGCCGGAATAGGCAACGGTCGGCAAAGCGATCAATGCCGACAGCCAGTGGAAGAGCGATTGGATTTCCGCATCCATGTCGCTCGCAAGCCCAGCCCAGACCGACACCGACAGCAGCATGATGTTGGCGGCGGCAAATCCCGCAACCGCAAGACGCCGCAACAAATCTCGGTCGGCCCGGTCACTATCATTAAGGTTGTCATACGCAAGATCGGCGGCGCGGAAACCAGCCTCACCCAAGGTCTGGATGATCGTTTCAGTGCCTGTGTGCTGCGGGTCGAAGGCGACCGTGACACGCTTTGCCGAAAGGTTGGCACGAACCGAAGCAATCCCTGGGGCATCTCCCAGCACGCGCTCGATTTTGCGCATGCAGCCGCCACAGTTCATATTCTCGATCGCAAGAACCGCACTTTCCGGTTTCGCCGGCGACCGTGCATACGGCCCGCCGGTCGCGGTCCGTTCGGCTGTTCCCGCATCCATGTCTACTGCGAAAGCCATAGGCGCTCCTTCAGGCGCAGCCGGATCGTTTCATTGGCAACCGGATCGCGGGCTTCTATGGCAACGATCCAATGCCCGGGCGCCAGATCGATTTTCTCGGATTGGTAGCGACCCGATCCGGCGTCTTCGAAAACCACCGTCCGATCAAATTGATCGGTCGCCGGCCGCCCAACTTTGCCGTCGATGCGAATCCCACGAACCGGCGTGCCGTCCTGACTGAGAAGGGTCACCTCAAGATGACCGTCCTTTGCCGAGATTTTACCCTGCCAACCCAGCCGCTCGAACTGGCGAGCCTCCTCCAGGCGGGCGTTGTAGGCGACGCCTTTACGATAGGCATCAGCCGTCTCTAGACCGGTGAAGGTGGTCACGGCGAAGTACAAGAAAACCATGTTCGCCGCGATCATCACACCAAAGAAACTAAGAAGAGCCACCAGCACGTGCCAGCCCTTCAGCGTCCAGCCGCCGTGCCCCGTTGCATGCAATCCTTCGTGAGTGCTCATTATTTCGGACTCCGAAATTTCGTGCCACGCCGTGTCTCCGTACCATCCTTGATATCAGTCACCACGAAGGTCAGGTCCGTAGATTCGCCTTTGAGCTGGCTGACGGCGGGCTTCGGCAGAGAGAGATAAACGCGGATGGCGCGCAGGCTATCAGGGACAACATCGATGACCGGATCAGCTTCTTTGAAGCCCACAAAATCGAGTTTCGGATCGACGGCTGTCGCGGGCAATCCTTCAATCGACACTTTGTACTGACGTGTCTGGTGGCGCTTGTTGAGGATCTTCAACGTGTAGCCATTGCGGATGCCGCCATCGGAGAGTTTCACGAACAGCGGGTTGCGGTCGCGTAGAACGTTAAGTTGCAGTTCCGACCTGTTGACCCAGCCGTAAGTCATCAACACTAGCACCGCTGGGATGAGCACCATGTACAGGATCGTTCGAGCCCGGAAGACCTTGACCGGCACACTACCGCCGGTCTCTGCCGCCTTGAGATTGTGGAAGGTATCGTAGGCGATCAGGTTCCTTGGACGCCCCACCTTTTCCATGATGTTGTTGCAGGCATCAATGCACAGCGCGCATTGGATGCACTCCAGTTGCGCCCCTTGCCGGATGTCGATCCCCACTGGACAGACGACGACACATTGCTTGCAGTCGACGCAATCGCCGCGCCCATCCCAAGTATCACCTTTTTTGTGGGGCCCGCGCGGCTCGCCACGATGCGGGCGGTAGCTCACCAACATGGAATGATCGTCGAACATGGCGCCCTGAATACGCGGCCAGGGACACATGTAGATGCAGACTTGCTCGCGCGCCAAACCGCCTAGAGCGTAGGTAGTAAAGGTGAAAATACCGACAAAGACGTAAGCAATATAAGGCGCTGTCCCCGTCAAGAATTCGTGGGCGAGCGTTGGTGCGTCTCTGAAGTAGAAGACAAAAGCACCACCGGTCAGCAGCGATATAAACAGCCAGGCCAGGTGCGTAACGCCGATTTTCCGAATTTTGTCCATGCTCCACGGCGCTTTTTGCAGACGTAGTCTGGCATTGCGGTCACCCTGGAAGAACCGCTCGACCATGACGAATAGATCCGTCCAAACGGTCTGCGGGCAAGCATAGCCACACCAAACCCGACCCGCCAGCGCCGTCACCAAAAACAGCGCCAGCGACGCCAAGATGAGCAAACCTGTAACGTAGTAGAACTCCTGCGCCCAAATCTCCATCGGACCAAAAAACAGTCGCTGATCAGCAAAATCGATCAATACAGCTTGATCCGGCAGCGTCGGACCCCGGTCCCAGCGCAGCCACGGCACCAAGTAGTAGAAGCCCAGCGTCAGCACCATGACGATCCACTTGAGGTTCCGGAAGGTTCCGTGCACCAGCTTGGGATGGATCTTGACATGGTCGACGTAAAGTGGGCGGTCGTCCTTGGCGTTAACAGGTTCAACGTCGTGTCGCATGACGCCAGGCGCCGCTTCGACTGGCTCGTTCTCCACCTTCGGAGTGATGTAGCTATCTAAAGTGGTCGCCATGCACGCATCATCCTCGATGGCGGTTTCCGACAATGTGAGAGGCGGCAGGCTGTATTCGCCATAATCGTTTGATTTTCAGAGTGAAGCGTGGCGAGCGCCGAGCCCAAAAAGGTTGATCCCTTATCGCTCCATCGCACGCCACGCGTGTCTTCTCGTAACGCCAACTATTGGCCGCCACCCAGCGAGTGAACGTAAACGGCAAGCTGCTTGAGCGTCACATCATCAAGTCGTGTATGCCAAGGCGGCATGACACCGCCGCGTCCGGTGTGGATTGACTGAACGACGTCCTTTTTATCACCGCCGTAAAGCCAGATACCGTTAGCCAGATTTGGGGCACCCAACTCGGTGTTACCGGCGCCATTCTCGCCGTGGCAAGCACTGCACTGCTCGGCAAAGATCTCCGCACCGCGCCCAACGGCCTCCTGATCAGTGGCTGCACCACTCAACGAGAGGGCATACTCGGCGACATCATTGATCTGCGCCCTTTTCAGCAACCGCTCCTGGCCGAACTTCGGCATATCACTCTGCCGTGAATCTTCATCGGCATTGCGGATACCATGCCGGATCGTCGTGTGCACAGCTTCAAGATCACCGCCCCAGATCCAGTCATCGTCATTGAGGTTCGGATATCCTTTGAAGCCCTGAGCGCCACGCCCATGGCAAGGTGCGCAGTTGCCACCAAAGGCCGCCGCTCCACCAGCCAGAGCGAATTCCAAGAGTTCCGGGTTCGTCTGGATCTCGTTGAGTTCCGCCTGGGCGATGGCGTCGCGGAATTTGGATTGGGCTGCCTTGCCGGCCGCAATCTGATCCATCACCACCTGACGCTGACTGTAACCCAGCACTCCTCTTGTATAGTCGGAAGCCAATGGCCAGGCCGGATACGCCACCATGTAACCGATCGACCAAATGATCGTCGCATACATGATGTAAAGCCACCACTTGGGCATTGGATTATTGAGTTCCTGCAGGTCGTCGTCCCAGACGTGCCCCGTCGTTTCGACGCCAGTCACTTCATCGATTTTTTTTTGATCAGCCATTACGTCCGGCCTCCGGTATGCTGTTGCGTATGTGGATCATGCTCATCGCCATCGAGCGGCATCCGGCTCGCGCGCTCGAAGACTTTTTTGTTGCCAGGCCAAAGAGCGTAGACGACCACGCCGATGAATAGGACGAAGAACAGGAGCAACGAAAAGCTCTGCGTAAAAGCTGCTACGGTTTGATAGGTCACGATGGCACCTCCTATCGCAGGTTCGGACCCGCTGCATCGTACTTCGTAAAGTCGACCAGCGTGCCAAGCATCTGCAAGTAGGCGATCATCGCGTCGAGTTCGGTAACCTCGGAGGCATCGCCATCGAAGTTACTGACCACGGCCTTCGGATAACGGGTGGCAACACTCTCCGCGTCGTCGCTGTCAGGATCCGTCTGTGCAGCCAGATCCACGGCAGCGTTTGCGATCATCTCCTCGGTATAAGGAACCCCGACGGCGACCTGCGCCTTCAGCCTTTCAGCCACATCTGAGGCATCAAGCTTCCGTTGGGCAAGCCAGGGGTATCCCGGCATGATCGACTCCGGCACAACCGACCTCGGATTGATCATATGTGCAACGTGCCAGTCATCCGAGTACTTGCCGCCGACGCGAGCGAGATCAGGCCCCGTCCGCTTCGAGCCCCATTGGAAGGGGTGGTCGTACATGCTTTCCGCAGCGAGGCTGTAAGGGCCGTAGCGTTCGACCTCATCACGCAGTGACCGGATCATCTGCGAGTGACACAAATAGCACCCCTCGCGGATGTAGATATCGCGCCCCGCCAGTTCGAGCGGTGAATAGGGACGCATGCCCTCCACCTTCTCGATCGTCGACTTCAGGTAGAAGAGGGGCGCGATCTGGACGATGCCACCAATAGACACCACGATCAGCGTGCCGATCGAAAGGAGCCAGGCATTGCGCTCAAAGACACCATGTTTACTGAGCATGGGGTTTGGTCTCCTTTATTCGGCTGCAGCAAGAGCAGGACGCAATTCAGGAGCGGCTGCCACGCGAGGCTGATCCTCGGCATCGACAGGTTCGTCTCCACGCGCCGTGCGCCAGAGGTTGTAAGCCATCAGCAGTGCACCAAGAACGAACAGCGAACCGCCACCGGCACGGATGATGTAGGGGATATGCATGGCATCCACAGTCTCGACGAACGAGTACTTGAGGAAGCCAAGCTTATCGTAGGCCCGCCACATCAAACCCTGCAGGATTCCCGACACCCACATCGCGGTGATGTAAAGAAGGATGCCGACCGTCGAGATCCAGAAGTGCCACTCTACGAGACGCATCGAGTAGAGCCCGCGACGTTTCCACAACCATGGGAACAGACAGTAGAGCGCGCCGAACGAGATCATGCCAACCCAACCCAAAGCGCCGGAATGAACGTGACCGATGGTCCAGTCCGTGTAGTGGCTCAAGGAGTTCACCGCCTTCACCGCCATCAATGGACCTTCGAAGGTCGACATGCCGTAGAAGGCCACCGAAACGACCATCATACGGATGACGGGGTCGGTGCGCAGCTTGTCCCAAGCGCCCGACAGCGTCATTAGACCGTTGATCATGCCACCCCATGAAGGCATCCACAGCATGATTGAGAAGGTCATACCGAGGGTCTGCGCCCAGTCAGGCAGAGCCGTGTAGTGGAGGTGGTGCGGACCTGCCCAAATGTAGAGGAAGATCAGCGACCAGAAGTGCACGATCGACAGACGGTAGGAATAGACCGGACGCTCAGCTCGTTTCGGGATAAAGTAGTACATCATACCGAGGAAGCCGGCCGTCAGGAAGAAGCCCACGGCGTTGTGACCATACCACCACTGCGTCATCGCATCTTGCACGCCAGCGAAGAGGACGTAGCTCTTCGTGCCGGTCAGTGCCACCGGCACCGCCAAATTGTTGATGATGTGCAGCATGGCGATGGTCAGGATAAAAGCCAGGTAGAACCAATTCGCCACATAGATGTGCGGCTCTTTTCGCTTCAACAGCGTCCCGCCGAAAACGATCAGGTAAACGACCCACACGACCGTTAACCAGAGATCAGCATACCATTCTGGCTCCGCGTATTCCTTGCTCTGCGTAACGCCGAGGACATACCCTGTACCTGCAATGACGATGAACAGGTTATAGCCAAGGACCACGAACCAGGGCGACCAGCGGCCGAACAGGCGCGCCTTGCAGGTTCGCTGAACGACGTAAAACGAAGTTGCCAGCAACGCATTACCGCCGAACGCGAAGATCACCGCCGACGTATGCAGTGGTCGCAAGCGGCCGAAGCTTGTCCACGGTAGGTCGAAGTTGAGAGCTGGGTAGGCCAACTGCCAGGCGATGGTCGCGCCGACCAGGAAGCCCGCGATTCCCCAGAAAACCGAAGCGATCGCCGCGAACTTAATGGGCCCATCATTATAGTAAGACGCCTCCCCACCAAGGGACAGCGACGACAGCACCCAGATCGCGGAAAGAACCGCCGCAACGCCAAGTACGGCGCCGTGGAAGCTCATTACGGGATCTTTCGAGAACAACGTCAGGTAGAAGCCGAGGAACGCCACCAAAGCTGCTCCGAGCACAGCAAGCGCATCGGAGAGAGCGGACATCTCCTCGCCGTTTTTTGCTACAGCCATCTGCATTTTTCTCCGGTCAGAGGGAGGAATCTTCGGAATTAGGGCAGGTTTGAATTGGCATTCTTGGTGCCCCCTATCCCCGCATAGCTTTCTTGTCTTTCAGCCAACTTGTCAGCATTGATCAGGATCAATGAGGGCTTCATTGGCCGCACCTACTTTGGCGATCACAAAGGCTGCGCTTTGCTGGTTCAAACTTGGAGACTCGTCAGCCAATGCCGTCACAGCCACTCCACCTGCGCCTCGTAGAGGCGCATGAAGCCATTCCCGATTCGGTCGATGCCATGGATCCAATCTCCGCATTTGAGGTCGATCACGTCTTAAAACTTGGCCTCTGCGATGTTCTGGAGAATATCGCCGACGCATTGCCGCATTCCGCTGACGCATCGCTAGCCACCATCGCGATGAGAATCCTTCGCAACGGGCTGCCAGAACACGTTGCCCTTGAAGAGGGCCATCTGTTTCCTTTGCTTCGACGACGCAACGCAGGCGAACAGTCATGTCAAAAAGTCCTGTTGCAGCTTGAGCACGAGCACGGCAGCGACGAGGCGTTCGCGTATGAGATCGCCGACGAGCTCGAACACATCGCCGAGGCCCAGGCACCAAAGAACGCAGAAATGCTGGGCTACATGCTGCGCGGCTTCTTTATTTCGCTGCGCCGGCACATAAGGTGGGAAAACGCAACGGTGCTCCCTCTGGCCCGGCGTACGCTGACCGAGGCCGACCTGGCCGAGCTCCGCGAAGCCGTGGCGGCTCGCACCCAAACCGACGACGGCCTCCAAATTCTGGAAACGGTCTCGGCGGCCATTGGCAATAGGGATCCGAGTGGACCACGTTGCCCACTCACGCTGGACAAGAAATGAATCGTCCCAGTTAATCCCGGCACCTGAAGAAACAGAGCGACGGCAATAATCAGGCGACAGCTTCGTCATCGCCCTCTGCTTTTGACTCAAGTTTACGAAGATCGGGAACAACGACTTCACGACCGCTAACCAGCTGAATAGTGCCCTGGCGCTTCAGATTGGACAGCTGTCGGCTGACTGTCTCGATTGTGAGCCCCAGAAAATCCGCGATATCAGCCCGCGTCAGCGGCAATTCAAACCGAGCCGCGTGCGCACTGGATTCGATGGTCGCACATCCAATCATCGGCTGGCGCTTAGCAATTAGGTGCAAAAAGCTTGCGACCTTCTCCTGAGCACTCTTCCGGCCGAGAACGAACATCCACTCGCGGGCTGAATCCAGTTCGTTGAGCGTGTTTTCGAACAGGCGATGCTCCAGACCGGGATGGCTGCGCAACAACTGCTCGAAACCTGTATGCGGAAAGGTGCAAACTTCGGCGTCAGTCGCCGCCTGCGCAAAATAAGGATTGAAACGAGAATAAGCACGGCCAAGAAAATCCGGCGCAAACACCAAGCCGACAATTTGTTGGCGGCCATCTGCAGACGTCTTTTCCAGCTTGATCACGCCGGAAATCACGTTGGCAAAGAAGGTGGTCGGCTCCTCGTCAGCTAGAATTATATCGCCGGCCCTGAATTTCCGCATCCTGCCGATCCGACTAAGGCCCGCCAGCTCGTCATCGCTTAGCGCTCCGCAGATCGCACGATGTCTAACCGCACACGTATCACAGCTGTTCGGCCCAAGCCGAATTGGGTCGTGGGCCATCTTCAGGCGCCTCCGGTCGTCGTTTAGTCCGGATGCTAAAGGGTCGGAGCTAACGCGACAAGAGATTGCTACTTTGCCGACCGTGCAATTTTTCTCATTAAGGCGCAGAAATAGATCCAAAATACTGATCAGTGTCAGTTCTTAATCGTGGCACCTCAGATCTCGTGAACATATGTTCCTGGCGCGTCGCAAATCGGCTCAGGCAACGGCGCACGCCGACCGTTCGTAGCCGACTCTCCGGTATTCCGTACACTGCCACCTGACTGCTCCGCCAGCCATTCCGACCACGAAGGCCACCACGATCCCTCGTGGCGTCGAGCGGTCGCCGCCCAACTGTCGGCCTCGATATAATTCTCTTCCGACTGCCGCGTGGCAATTCGGTAGGAACGGTGCGGATGGCCAGGCTCGGAAACGATGCCACCATTGTGCCCGCCACTGGTCAGAACGAACGTAACCGGAACGTCCGCCAGCAAATGAATTCGATGGACCGACCGCCACGGTGACACATGATCTCGGGCGGTCGAGACAACAAACATCGGCACCCGAATATCGCCGATCGACACGGCACGCCCGTCGACCTTGAACCGGCCTTCCGCCAGATCATTATTCAAGAACAAAGAGCGCAGGTACTCCGAATGCATGCGATAGGGCATGCGCGTTGCATCCGCGTTCCAAGACATCAAATCGTTGTTGTTCTCTCGCTGGCCGAGCAGATATTCACGGGTCATGCGCGACCAGATGAGGTCATTCGAGCGCAATAATTGGAAAGCCCCCGCCATCTGACCCGCGTCGAGGAAGCCCTGTTCCCACATCATGTCATCCAGGAAGGCAAGCTGGCTGTCGTCAATGAACAGTCCAAGTTCGCCAGGCGAGGAAAAATCGGTCTGCGCGGCAAGCAGGGTGACGGATTTCAGCCGGTCGTCACCTTCACGCGCCATCGCGCTGGCCAAAATCGCCAGCAACGTACCGCCAAGGCAATACCCGGCAGTATGGACCTTCTGCTCCCCGGTAATCTCGCAAATAATGTCGAGGGCTTTCATGGGTCCAAGTTTGCGATAATCATCAAAACCCAGATCGCGGTGTTCGGGGCCGGGATTTCTCCAGGAAATGACAAAAACGTCCAAGCCCTGCTCCAGCAGATAGCCGACCATGGAGTTGTGCGGTGAAAGGTCGAGAATATAGTATTTCATAATCCAAGCCGGCATGATCAGTATTGGCTCAGCGTGGACTTTCTTCGTTTTCGGCGTGTAGTGAATTAGCTCCATGAGATCGTTGCGATAAATCACCTTGCCGGGAGTCGTCGCGACATCGCGGCCGACGATATGGCTGACAGAATGCCGCGGATGGTGGCCTCCTACCATGTCCGACAAGTCGTTCATGTAGTTCATCGCGCCGCGCACTAGATTCAGCCCCACCTGTTCTTGGGTCGCCTCAAGGAGTTCAGGATTGGAGAACAGGAAATTCGACGGCGACACAGTATCGAGCATCTGACGCGTCGTGAACTCCACAACGCGGGCGTGGCGCGGATCAAGCCCGCGAATACCGCAGCTGGCATTGTGCCACCATTGCTGCTGCAGAAGAAAAGACTGATATATGACGTTGAAGGGCCATTTGCGCCAGCTGTCCGCGGTGAAGCGCTTGTCCTGTTCGAGCGGCTCGATGCATGGATGTCCGTTGCCGGGAACCAGCGCCTCACTGGCGACATACCGGTTGAATCGGACAAGCTTCCGGAACGCCTTCTGGTAGAGTTCAAACTGCTTGCCGGGCGACAGCCACAAATGGATCGCCCAGTCGACGTAGGCGTTGGTTAGTGCGGCCGGAGAAATACCGGCCGTATAGTGCGCCAGGCCGGCGTGAAAGGAACGGTCCAAAACCTCTGCGGCCGCCGTCGCCGAATAGGAATCCCGTATCAGGCTTTCATCAAGATCGTCATAGCCAACCGCCCGGCGCTGCAGTTCGGTAACTTCAATCGGGTTATATCGGGGCTCAGTCGTATTTCCGCCGCCGGCTCTAGTTTTGGCATGTCCATTAGACGCCTTGTCCATAGCCCACCTCGCCATCGCTCGTTGTTTCGGGATATTGGACCAAGCACATGAGTTTCAAGTTAAATAAGTTTACTTCAGCAATAGGCTTCAGTTTTTCCCGCCAATCACACCGGTGTTCCCCGGATTGGGCAGCTGTGCAAGGTGCTCGGTAATGGCAATTCACGCGTACCCATTATAAACCGCGCAGGTTACCGAAGATTCGACTCAATGCCGGTTGCTCTCACGCCCCCACCGCAATCGCCTCGCGGCAGCCAACAGCCAAATGATCGGACTAAACGCATGGATCGGGGCCGCCGCTTGCGACGCGGCCTGAGCGCGCTGCGCGCCATCGGCAGCTGGCTTTTTTATCTCCCCGTGCGGCCCTACGCTACTGCCAACCATCTCGCCGATTGGCACAATGACCAGACCGCAGCACGTCGGCACCACGACATAGTCGGGGCGAGCGACCCCTTGGTTTCGGGGCTGAATGGTCTCTTGGCGCTCGAATTTCATACTGTCGCGCAACGTGAACGGAGCAGCGCGGAGTTTCGTTGACCAGGATCAATGGCCAGCGGTAAATGCCCCGGCCTTCTCCCGAAAGCGCGGGGCATAATGTCGCCCTCAGCGAGCCATCATTTCGAACCCGCAGTGGCGATGAACGGAAAGGCCGTCAGGCGGCGTCACGAGTCTCCGCAACCTGCGGCGTCACCGGCGTCGGCTCCGACAACGTCTTTGGACGATCGATGGCGTGGAAGCTCTCGCTCATGATCTCGCCCATCTTCTCAGCCTGCACCGAGTAGTCCCGAGCCATCGTCTTCAGGAATTCCATCTGAATCTGAAAGACTTCCTGCGGACTACGGCATTGGATGATCGTCATCGGCAACTGCGCATCCCGCTGCAAGCGCCGCGTCAGAAACTTGGTCGTCTCGGCATTGACCGCCATCGCCGACCGGAACCAAGCCTGATATGCCTGTGCCGCCGTTTCCATCGCCGTCTCATCAACACCCGGAAGGGCATGCTTCCAGGGACTGCCCGAGCCATCATATTTGAACGCCATACCACAACTCCAATCCACGGTGGGGTTATCAATGCTCTTGCAAGAAGTCGTCAGTGGCCACGCGTGTTAACGCCCAGCAGAGAATACAAGGGACAGATTCCGACGAGTCCCGTCACGAGCGGCACAATGCCGATCCAGCCAAGCCACTCATAGCCGGTCCTATCGCCAGACACGGCAAAGCCGATCAGACCAATACCCGCAAGCGTGCGCAACGAACGGTCCGACAACCCAACGTTTGCATTTGTATTCATGAGCCTATTGCGCCTACTAGTTTGAATATCCGATAGGGGCCACCGATCAAACGGCGAACCATTGCTCAGTCGACTGACTTAATTCTAATCCGGCGCGTCTTCGCGGTAGCTTCGGGCGGCTTTGCAATCGTTATATGCAAAACCCCGTCGCGGAACTTTGCTTCTGGTTCCGCGACACTCGGATCGAAGGGTAATGGTATCACTCTCTGAAACATTCCGTAAGAGCGTTCCACGACATGGTAGTCCTTATTTTTGTCTTCGCTTTCGGACTTCTTCTCACCCTTGATGGAAAGTATGTTGTCCCTCAAGGAAACATTGATCGCGTCCTCGGGAACACCTGGCAACTCAGCGGTAACCTCCAAATGGCTGTCGGTTTCGGTTACGTCAACCTTCGGCGCAAACCCACCGAACGACAGACCTTCGCCTTTGGCCAATTCAGGCAGCGGCAAACCGCGCGAAAAACTGTCAAACACGCGACTGACTTCTTTTTGCAGCCGGTCAAAAGTATTCTCAGCGGCTCTCGGGTCACGCCCGAACAGAGGAAGCAAGGGTGATCCACTCATTCAAAGCTCCATGACTGTATACTGCATAAGGTGTACACCGGCGCTGCGAAATGCTGATCGCGCCTAGCTGATTTCGAGGGTGCATATTGTACCAAATGAAAATTTTTTCATTGATGCCGATCAATGGCCTATTCCAACCGTTCACCGGACCCGGATCATAACTATCCTGGCTCGCAGAGCAGTCGTATTGACTGTGTTCGGGACCAACCCCGTTTCACGATTAATCGGAACTGCGGGCGGGGGCGGGGGGGGCAACGCGCCCTCCGACATAGCTCGCAAAAACCGATAAAAGGTTCAAGAAAGGGCCCGACACTACGGCCCATCGCGATGCCCGAAATCTGAGGATCAAGAATATGAGCGTGAGGAACCTCGACCGCCTGCTCAAACCGCGGTCGGCTGCGCTAATCGGTGCCAGCTCCAAACCTGGTTCCATGGGCGGCACAGTCATGAAGCGACTGATCTCGTCCGGCTTCGAAGGCAGAGTTCATCTCGTCAACCCGAAGTATGCTGAGATTGATGGAAGGCCGTGCTTTCCGACCATCGCCGACCTTCCCGAACCTCCCGACCTCGGCGTTATCGTCACGCCGCCGCAAACCGTGCCCGGCTTGATCCACGAACTCGGTGAAGCGGGCTCTCGCGCAGCCGTTGTTGTGACAGCGGGGCTGAATGACAGCAACGGACTGCGCCAGCGCATGCTCGATGCGGCGCGCCCCTATTGCCTGCGCATCCTCGGTCCGAACTGCCTTGGCTTGCAGGTCCCCGGTATCGGCCTCGACGCTAGCTTCTCTCACCTGACCCCGCGGCGCGGCAATCTTGCGCTGCTCTCTCAGTCCGGAGCTATCGTCGTCGCCATGCTGGATTGGGCGGAAGCCCGCGAGATTGGCTTTTCCGTCGTCGCCTCGCTGGGAGATATGGCTGACGTCGACATGGGCGATCTGCTCGACTACCTGGCAGGCGACTACCATACAGGGGCCATCCTCATGTACTTGGAACAGGTGACCGATCCGCGAAAGTTCATGTCGGCGGCGCGCTCGGCAGCACGGACCAAACCGGTCATCGCAGTAAAGGCGGGACGCTCGGTCGAAGCGGCTCGCGCCGCCGCCTCGCATACCGGCGCACTGGCCGGCCAGGACTCCGTCTACGATGCCGCCTTCCGCCGCGCCGGCATTCTTCGGGTCGAAGAGCTAGAGGATCTGTTCGGCGCCGCCGAAGCGATGGCGCACCATCGGCCACTCGCTTCCGACAGACTGACAATCCTCACCAACGGCGGCGGCGCCGGCGTACTAGCCGCCGACGCACTGGCCCTGACCGGCGCCCGCTTCGCCAACCTCAGCGACAAAACTAGGGCCGAGCTAGACGCCATGCTTCCGCCAACCTGGTCGCACGACAACCCCGTAGACATCATCGGAGATGCCGATGCCGAGCGTTACGAAAAGGCTCTGCGCACACTGATGCAGGATCCTGAGACTGATGCGGTGCTGGTGATGAATTGCCCGACAGGGCTGGCATCCTCGGCCGATATCGCCAAGGCCGTCGTCACCGTCCATGCCGAGACGGCGAATGGTGCAAGACGCAGCAAACCGATACTCGCATCCTGGCTCGGTGAGGCCAACGCCAAAGTCGGTCGGGCGATCCTGGCACCTGCTGGAATTCCCGTCTACCGCACCCCGGCCCAATCCGTACGAGGCTTTGCCTATCTGGCCGAACAGTCCAAGGCACAGAAGGCTCTAATGCGCACGCCGCCGAGCATTCCCGGCGACTTCGAGCCTGACCGAGACACGGCCAAAGCAGCGTTACATCAGGCACTTGAAGAGGGCCGGCCCTGGCTCAACGAGCCCGAAGCCAAAGCCGTGCTCAATGCATACGGTATCCCGACCGTCGATACGCGTGTCGCCAATTCCGCCGAACAGGCAGCCGAGCTTGCAGCACTGATGCTGGGCGACACCTCAGCAGTCGTCCTCAAGATCCTGTCGCCCGACATCACGCACAAATCCGATGTCGGCGGCGTGCGCCTCAACATTGCCACGCCCGAAGAAGCCCACGCCGCCGCCGAGGCCATGATCGCCCAAGCCAAGGCCCAGGTCCCCATCGCCAGAATCGAAGGTGTCGTCGTCCAGCCGATGATCTATCGGCCCGATGCACACGAGCTGATCCTCGGCCTTGCCGACGACAACGTGTTCGGCCCGGTAGTCCTGTTCGGCGCCGGCGGAACCTCCGTCGAAGCTGTTCGCGACAAAGCCGTCGCTTTGCCACCACTTGATTTGACGCTGGCCCAGGACCTGATAGACGAAACGCGCATATCGCGTCTGCTCAACGGTTACCGCCACCGGCCGGCCGCCGATCGAGATGCAATCGCTCTGGCGCTGGTGAGGCTGGCCCAGCTCGCCGCAGACACGCCGGAAATACGCGAGCTCGACATCAACCCGCTGCTCGCCGACGAAACCGGCGTCATCGCGCTCGACGCACGCATCGCCGTCAAGCCCGCCAAAGCCGTCTCGCCCGGCGGCAATCCGAGGTTTGCCTTGCGCCCCTACCCCTCCGCATGGGATCGCACGATGGAAGTCAAATCGACGATCCTGCGCGTGCGGCCCATCCGCCCCGACGATGAAAAGCTATACAACAAGTTTCTCTCCAACATCACCACGCAGGACCTGCGCTACCGGCTCTTCGGGCTGAGCATGATGAACCCTACGCACGAGCAAATCGCCAGGTTCACGCAGATCGACTACGCCCGTGCCATGGCATTTGTGGCAATCGATGTTGCCAGTGGGGATCTCTTTGGCGTGTCACGGCTGGCCGCTAACCCTGGCTATACGGCCGCCGAATTCGCCGTTGTCGTACGCAGCGATCTTCAGGGTCGCGGCATCGGCTGGACTCTGATGCAGACGCTCATTGAATACGCCCGCGAGGAACCGATCGGCACGCTGTACGGCGACGTTCTGCGCTGGAACAGTGGCATGCTTCGGCTCTGCCGCAACCTGGGCTTCAAGGAGAAGACCAATCCGGAGGATCTTGAACTGATCCGCTTTTTCATGGATACACCGCAGCCGAACACTGGTGACTAGGCTGGTCGCTCGGCTCCGGTCGGCAGCGCTTGCAGCGCTCTTGCCGCGACTTCCTCCGGCGTACCGCTAGCGTCGATCTCCGTCCAGGCCGGGTCCACCTGCACGCGAGCCCATTGTGCAGCGGCGACAGCCGGTGTCGCATCGGACGCATCACTTCCACGCCGCTCGATCCGCGCCTGCAGCACATCAAGGTCAAGCGACAGCCACAGTCCAGTGAAACTAGCCCCGGCACTCCCGGCAATCCGCTCCAATCTGTGCCCCTCCTCACCATCGATGAAGGTTGCATCGAGGATGACAGACACCCCGGCGTGCAGCGCCCGCGCCGCGTCTTTTTGCATAATGCTGTAGACCCGGGCACTGACTTCAGGCGCGTAGGCTTCCAACGGCAGGGGCTCTTCCGGCGCGGCGCTGAACAGTCGCTTACGGCAAACATCAGAACGGATTGCCAAGCCACCGCAAAGCCCCGGCAGTTCCGGCGCAATCGACTGCGCTACCGTCGACTTGCCCGACCCCGACAGGCCACCTATGGCGATCAGCTGTGGCCTCGGCCCAGGACCAAGCACGCGAGTTGCAAACTCAAGTCGCTCCAAAGCTTCCCGACGGCCCAACTCGGCATCCTCCTTCGACGCCGCGACCATCGCTCGCACAGCCGCCCGCAACGATACGAACAAAGGCATCAGCGCCACCCCCGAATAGTCCCGGGTGATATTGAGATAGCGGCTAACGAGAACATTCGCGTGCAGACGCAGACCACGGTGCAGAAGGTCCATCACCGCGAACGCCAGGTCGTAAAGCACGTCGACGGAAGCGATCTCTTCGCTGAACTCAATCGCATCGAATGGCGTCGGCACACCTTCAAAAAGACACAGGTTGCCAAGATGCAAATCACCGTGACAACGGCGGATGAAGCCGTGCCTACGTCGGACATCCATCAGCGGGGCATGTACGGCAAGCGCCGTCTCGGCGGCGGCCCGCCAGGCCTTGACTTCCGAAACGAGCTCGTCTCCGGCAGGGGCCTCGACGATGGCCTCAGCGACCTGCGCAAGCGTTTGACCGACAATCCCTGCCCCGCCGCCATTCGCAACGATTAATGCAACCGCATGCATGCGCGCGATGAGATCGGCCAGCTGCCGCATTTGAATAATGTCAAGCGCACCGGCTTCCGCCAACCGGTCGAATGCCTGATCCGAATCGAATGTGGCCATCTCCACCACATAGTCGACCGCTTCGCCGTCGGCTGCGCCAAACTGAAAACCGCAAATCGTCCGCATGATAGCCAGCACGCCCTTATAGATCCGCGGCGCATGGGCGATGTTGACCTCAACTTCCCGTTCACACAGCGCCTTGCGTTTTGCCAACGTTGCGTAATCGACGAAATTGCGCGTCACCGCACGCTTCAGTTTGTAGGTTCTGGGCCCCGCGATGAAGACGTGCGAAATTGGCGTGTCGATCCGGGTTACTGCACACCCGCCATGCGTTTCCGGATCGCCGAGCCATCGGACAACTTCGGCCTGTGACGGTTCACAAGTGCCAACATCAGGAGGATTCAGACGGTGCGACAAGTTAGGCTCCAAGTCGGCTTCTTTGGTCTTGATGGGGGAACCGATATTAGCTACCTCTTATAAACATTCAAATTGTTGAATGTTTTTGGTTGCTCGCCGCACACTCCAACAGGAGACCAAGATGCTCCAATCCGCCAATGTGGGAACAGTTGATCGCCTCTTACACTTGGGCCTCGGAGCGTTGCTTATCGTGCTTCCCAAGCTCACCGGTCTTGAGTTGTGGGTCAATCCAATAGCACGCTACGGCATCACCGCCGTGGGTGTGATCTTGATCCTGACCGCCCTCGCCCGCTTTTGCCCGGCCTACGTTCTGATCGGCGCCAACACTTGTGGACGCCAAGACTAAGCTGAGGTCCGCGCAACCTCGGGCAAGATTCCTTGGCACAGGATTAGGAAGCTTGCCAGTTCGCGGCTTCTGCGGCGGCCAGCGCCGTCATGTTGAGCAGGCGGCGCACCGTCGCCGTCGGTTCCATAATGTGCACCGGCCGCGCCGCCCCGATCAGCATCGGTCCCACTGTGATGCCGTTGCTCGATGCCATCTTTAGCAGGTTATAGGCAATATTGGCCGCATCGACCGACGGCATTATGAGCAGGTTCGCCTCGCTCTTCAATCGCGTCCCCGGCAGGACTTCGTCCAGGATCGGCTTGCACAAAGCGGCATCAGCATTCATTTCGCCGTCGATTTCTAGGTCCGGCGCGCATTCGATGATCGCATTCAGCGCTTCGCGCATCATGCGGGCCTCAAAAGCATCAGAGCTACCGAAACTTGAATGCGAAAGCAGCGCCACCGATGGCGTCACGCCGAAACGGCGAACTTCCTCGGCCGCCAGCAAGGTCATGTCGACGATCTGATCGATCGTCGGGTGGTGATTGACGTAGGTATCACAGATAAACAGCTGCCGGTCCGGCAGCATCAGCATATTCATGGCGGCGAGAGTATTGGCGCCCGGACGCTGTCCGATCGCCCTGCGCACGTACGTCAGGTGTTCGTCATAGGTGCCGCGCAAGCCGCACAGCATCGCATCGGCGTAGCCGCGGCGAACATGCATTGCGGCGATCAGCGTCGGACGGGCACGCATCTCCTCTCGCGCCATCGCCATGGTGACGCCGCGGCGCGACATCAGGTCATAGTACTCCAGCTCCAGGTCGCGATGCTGATGGTGCGAAACCCCTTGAACGATTTCGAAGTCCTTACCTGGCTCGAGACGCAGGCCGAGGGACTTAATCCGCTCCTTGATGGCGTAGTCGCGGCCGACGAGAACCGGAAAAGCGAATCCTTCATCCACGGCCAGCTGCGCCACCCGCAACGTTCGAGTATCCTCCCCCTCGGCGAAGATCACGCGCTTGCGCTGGCGCTTTGCGGTATCGAACACCGGTTTCATAATCGGGCCCGACTTATAGACGTAGCGTCCAAGGCTCTGCCTGTAGGCATCCATATCGGCAATCGGCCGCGTCGCGACACCAGAGTCCATGGCCGCCTGGGCAACCGCCGGCGCGATGCGTTCGATAAGACGCGGGTCGAAAGGTGTCGGGATGAGATAATCCGGGCCAAAACTCGAGTGCTGCTGACCATAGGCCTGAGCGACCACATCGGACGTCTCCGCTTGCGCCAATCCGGCGATGGCTTTGACAGCCGCGACTTTCATCTCCTCGGTAATCCCGCTGGCGCCGACGTCCAGCGCGCCGCGGAAGATGAAGGGAAAGCACAATACGTTGTTGACCTGGTTGGGATAGTCCGACCGGCCCGTGCACACGAGAGCATCAGGACGCGCTTTCTTGGCAACTTCCGGCAGGATCTCAGGGTCGGGATTGGCCAGCGCCATGACGATCGGTCTGTTCGCCATGCTTGCCAGCATTTCAGGTTTGAGCAGCCCCCCCGCCGACAGGCCGAGGAAGATGTCCGCCCCTTCGAGGATCTCCGCCAGTGTCCGCTTATCAGTATCTTGCGCAAATCGGCCTTTATATTCGTCCATCAGCTCCGTTCGGCCTTGATAGACGACACCGGCGATGTCCGAGATGGTTATGTTTTCGCGCTTCAGGCCAAGATTGACGAGAAGATCGAGGCACGCGAGTGCCGCCGCGCCTGCCCCCGAACCGGCAAGTTTGACCTGTGAGATATCCTTGCCAACGAGCTTCAGCGCGTTGGTGATGGCCGCCGCCACGATGATAGCGGTTCCGTGCTGATCGTCGTGAAAGACAGGAATAGCCATCCGCTCCCGAAGCTCACGTTCGATGATGAAGCATTCAGGCGCCTTGATGTCTTCCAGATTGATCCCACCGAACGTCGGTTCAAGCGCCGCAATGATCTCGATGAGCTTCGCTGGATCGGATTCTTCCACCTCGATATCAAAGACATCGATACCGGCGAATTTCTTGAACAGACAGGCCTTCCCTTCCATCACCGGCTTGCTGGCCAGCGGGCCGATATTGCCAAGGCCAAGGACCGCGGTGCCGTTGGTCACGACGCCGACTAGATTCTGGCGCGAAGTCAGCGTGGCGGCCTCACCGGCGTCGCCATGAATCTCCATGCACGCCGTGGCAACGCCCGGCGAATATGCAAGTGACAGGTCGAGCTGGTTCGTCAGGCCCTTGGTCGGCGTGACTGAGATTTTCCCGGGCCGCGGATATCGATGGTAATCGAGGGCGGCAGCGGCCAGTTTATCATCCATATCCTCAGGTACTCCCTAAACTGGACCACTGTTTTTCTAGGCCTGCATTCCAACGCACATGCAGCCGCGCGATAACGTCGATGATTCAAGCGTAACCGGAGATCGGCTGCAATGAGCATCGCAAAGCGATGGTAGCCCTGCCCTTGATGGAAGGAAGCCATGGCTTTGATCACATTGCCGAGAGTCTGTCTTCGTTGCGTTGATGGCGCTTCAACACGCTCCCCGTCAACCGCGCAAAAGGTGGTGTGCGGTCGGCGGCCCGCGGCCGGACGACAGACATAAGCAGCGTCGCCGCCGCATGCGAAAAGCACTGACCGGAACGTCTTCGGCCCGAATAGCTACGTCTTGCGCCGGACCATCACTTTGGACAGGAACGGCAGCTCCTGTCCTTGCGCTTCAAGCCCCTCCGCCGCGAACATCCCGTCGAGATCATCGATTGCGTAGCTCCGGTAATAGGGTTCGTGAAAGCGCACCGGAAAAGCCTCCAGAAGCCCGTCCCAGTTGGGCTTGTCACCCATCTGCAAACTGTCGGTGAATACAAGCAGCCCGCCAGGCTTCAAAGCGCGGGCGAACTCCCTGGTAACGACGCGGCGCACCTCCGGCGGCAACTCGTGAAAAAGGAAGATGCACGTGACAATGTCTTGAGAATCATCTTCAAGCGGCATCTTTTCCGCATTGGCGTTGAGCCAGCGAACCGGCCTGAGCCGCCCCAGAAAACGCTCAGCCTCTTGCAGATAGGCACCGCTTAAGTCGAGCCCCGTCAGCTGCATCGCCGGATAGGCCCGCCGCACGTCTTTCAGGAACCGTCCGGTTCCGCAGGCGACATCCAAGAGTGTGACATGACGCTGATCCCGGCCCTGCATGAATTGCGCAATCGAACGCAGGCCCGCGCGCCGCATTGCCGCCGCCGCCCCGTAAAACAGCGTTTCGACTTGCACATCATAGAGCCGTGCCGAACCCTCGGTGAGATAGCCGCCCGTCTGAAAATGGAAGTCCTGCGTGAAGTAGTCCGGCAAATCCTCATCCACCACGGCTTGTACGCTGGTCGCGTCTCGTTCCTTGCGGCGCCCAACCAGCTCCGGAAGATCCTGAAACATATCGCGCAGGCGCCGCAGGTGTTCCAGCGGACTTGCCACTTCCTCATGCCCGGGTGGATAGAGCCCTTCACGCACCGCCGCAGCGTCCGCCATGAGTAGCGCGCGCGCGCCTGCCAGCAGTTCGTCCCGGTCCGGAACCGGCCGCGTCGGCGTGAAGCTCGCCGGGGTCCCGATACGCCTTGATTGCCGCTGCATGAACCAATTGACACCGCTGTACCACGTCATCCGGGCAACGTTTCCAGCCAGCTGAAGAGCCATTCCCATCTGATCCGCCATGACTTTCTGCAACTCCTCCGGCAAAAAACGGAAGCACACGGCATTTAGATGCCGATAACGCCACGCATCCTCGTGGCGGAATCTTTCGTAGAAAGAACTAATGTGCGATTGCTAACATGGGATCGCCTTGAATTGGAGACCACTCCAGAATGCCACGTTACGACAAAATCGTCATTTTGACCGGTGCCGGTCTGTCCGCGGAATCAGGTCTCGCCACCTTCCGGGACGAAGATGGCATCTGGGCCCGTTACGATTACCGGGACGTGGCAACACCGGAAGGCTTTGAACGCAATCCCAGCCTCGTCTACGAATTCTACAACATGCGCCGGCGCGACGGCAGCGAGGCGCGACCGAACGCTGCGCACCATGCGCTGGCCCAGTTGCAGCGCGAACATCCCGGCGAAGTCCTGGTCGTTACGCAGAACATCGACATTCTTCACGAGGCGGCGGGCACCTCGAACCTGATCCACATGCACGGTGAGATGGCCACGCTACTGTGCAACAACTGCGATGCACGTCTGCCGTGGATCGAAGATCTCTCCGCAGAACTCACCTGCCCAGAGTGTGAGCTCGCCGGTGGCCTTCGCCCGAACGTCGTTTGGTTCGGAGAAATACCCTACGAAATGGATCGCATCGCCTCCGCACTCGCTACATGCGACCTGTTCATCTCCATTGGCACCAGCGGCAACGTCTATCCGGCGGCGGGCTTCGTCTCCGGAGCCATCGAAGCAGGCGCCCATACCGTGGAGCTGAACCTCGAACCTTCCGATACGGGAAGCTACTTTGCCGAACGTCATCACGGAAAGGCGACCGAAATCGTTCCGGCCTACGTTGAAACCCTGCTCAAGGAGCAGGCGCTCTAACGCCGCAGCACCGCCACCACCTCCACGTGATGCGTGAAAAGGAACTGGTCGATCGGCGTCACGCTTTCGAGCCGGTACCCGCCATCAATCATGATGCGCAGATCACGTGCCAACGTCGCGGGATTGCACGATACCGCCACCACGACCGGAACCTTCGACTTGGCAAGCATCGAGGCCTGATCCTTGGCACCCGCCCGCGGCGGGTCGAATAAGACAAGATCGAACGGCTCCAGCTCCTTGCGCGATAGCGGCTCCTGGAAAAGGTCCCGCAAACGGGTTTCGATCGCACGCACCCCCTGAGTCCGCCGCTTGGCCTTATCAAGTGCTTCTATTGCCGGCCGCTCGTTATCAATCGCCAAGACCTTGGCTTTGGCCGCCAGCGCGAAACTAAACGCCCCGACGCCGCAAAAAAGGTCGGCCGCCTGCCGCCCGCGCTTACCGAATGCCGCAACCGCCCGCTCGGCGATCGCCGCTTCCGCCACGGCCGACGCCTGCACAAAGGCCCCCGGTGGCGGCACGATCTTCGCTAATCCCGCCGCCACCACAGGGACCCCTGATTGATAGAGCGGATCACGATCAAGGCTGAGCCGCACTAGCTGAAGCGCGGCAGCCGCCTCCGCCAGGCCGGCGCGAGCTTTCGGCGATAGCTTCACATTGACGCCGGAGACATCAACATCAAGGCCATTGTCTGCCAGCAGGACATGTAACCGGGCCTCACTCTGGGATGGGACAAGCGGCCGAACAAGTTCACGCAGCCCTGGCAGAGCGTCGACGATCTCTGAGGCCATCACCGGACAAACTTGAACATCAACAAGCGCCTGGCTGCCCGCTTTGTGAAAACCGATCCTGACCGCGCCGTCATCGCGCCGGGCCGTAAGCACGGCGCGGCGGCGCGAGCCTAACCCGACGCTCACCAGCGGCTCCAGATCGGCCGCAATGCCGCGCATTGACAAAGCCGATTGAACGAGCCCGCGTTTCCAATCACGATAGGCTCCGGATTCGTAATGCTGCAGCGCGCAGCCCCCACAGCGTCCAAAGTGATCGCATACCGGCTCAACGCGCTGTGCCGACGGCTCTACGACGCCAGTCAACCACCCCCGCTCCCCTTCGACGATGGCATCAACGGTCTCGCCGGTCAGGCTGAACGGCACAAACACCGGTCCCCCATCACCCTCGGCAACACCGTCGCCCTGCGCACCTAGCCGGTCGATCTTCAACCGCCGAGTTTCAGGCATCGCGCCGCGCCCCGATCAGAATTTCCGAATTCCCCATCTTCCCAGGCAGCGGCGACGGCAAGGCACCCAGAACGTGCCAACCCTGCTCCATTAGTCCCTGGCGGATCCGCTCCACGGCCACGGCGGCGGCATCTTCGTCGCGAACCAAACCGCGTTTGCCAAGACCGCCGCGCCCAACCTCGAATTGCGGTTTGATCAACGCGATGAGCCAGCAGCTTTCCGCGGCGAACGAAACCGCAGCCGGCAACACCTGCGACAGGGAAATGAAGCTTACGTCAATCGCAATCGCGGAGACTTGCTCGGGGACCTCTGAAACCGACAATCGGCGCACATCATTGCCTTCAAGCGAAATCACCCGTTTATCGGCAATCAAACTGGCATCGAGCTGGTCCCGCCCCACGTCAACGGCGTATACCCGGGCCGCGCCTCTTTCCACGAGAACCTGTGTGAATCCGCCTGTGGAGGCCCCTACGTCAAGCGCCACACGCCCTTCTGCGTAAAACTCGAACGCTTCAAGCCCTGCAACCAGCTTGGCACCACTTCGCGCGACATAGGCATTCGCCTCACGGTCAACATGCAGCGGAACCTCGACTTCTACGAGTTGTCCCGGTTTGGCCGCCGATACACCGTCGACCTGCACCGCACCACGACGCACGAGATCGCGCGCCCGCGAGCGGGACTTGACAAGACCGCGCCTTACAAGAACTTGATCCAACCGATCGCGCATGTCGTTTTTCGATTACCGAGACGTGTTACGTTAGTGAGGTCGCGCCCGCTGCTACGGACTTGTGCCGGGCCAAACTCGCGCAGAAACTTGCAAACTTCAAACAACAATACTTTTGTTTCGTAACGGAGGAAACGCTGTGATGAGAAACCTGCTTCTGGCTGCCTCGGCAATATTGATTATGACTGGCTCCGCCATCGCCCAGACCGCTTCGCCTGAGGGCGCCAAGGTCTACTTCATAGAACCCATCGACGGAGCCGAGGTCTCAAGTCCGGTGACCGTCCGTTTCGGGCTATTGGGGATGGGCGTTGCACCTGCTGGCGTCGAGAAGGCCAAGACCGGCCATCACCATTTGCTCATCGACACCAAGCTCGAGGACTACGGCGCTCCCGTGCCAGCCGACGACAATCACAAGCATTTCGGTGGCGGACAGACGGAAACCACGGTCACACTGGCACCTGGCAAGCACACGCTGCAGCTCTTGCTAGGCGATCACAACCACATCCCGCATAAGCCCCCGGTTGAGAGCGAGGTCATCACGATCACGGTGAAATAGCGATTGCCGCAGGACGGTTGGCCGCTCAGGCGGCCACCGATTCCTGTTGGGATTTCTTCTTGCGTGATTTGCGCCCGGCTCGCTCTTCGGCACTGGCGGCCTCTTCGGCGAGCTGCTCCGCAACCTCACCAGCCAAATCGGCCGCATACGCGACAGCGGCTTCCGCATAAGCCTCATCTCGATTAGCCCGGCAGGCACTACGGTTTTCGGTGACGTCCGGCAGAACTTCACTCAATTCCAGCAGCATCCGCTCATAGGCATAGTCGACCGCATCGAGCTGTCGCCCGGCCGCTTCATGCAGCGCCTCGATCTCAGTCGCCTGTTGGATTCCGTCTTCGACAACACGGCTCACACGGGCCCATTGTGTCTGGGTATCCATTCGCTCGTCCCGCTCTTCAACGCCTGCACTGGCTTCGGTCGCGCTCGGCGCGGCAACCTCCAAATCTGACGACGCGGGCTGAGAAACTGGATCTGGCGAAGTGACCACCGTCCCGCTGGACGGCTTATCCAATCCGCCTTTGAACAAGCGTAAAGGAGACGAAACAAACGCCCAAACAAGGCTCATGGATAGCAAAAAGAAACCTGACGTGTTTCGCATCCAGGATGCGGTTTGCACATCCGTTCGTGCAATGGTGGGCCGCGGTGCTGAGCCGGAATTGGCCGATCGGCCATTCGGACCAGGCTTTGAACTCGCAAACGAAAAACGGACGCCTGCCAGTCCCAGGCTCACGATCGCAATAATCGAGAGAATGACTGCCCCTTCAAATCCGATAATGGGGATCATGTAGAGGTTCACCAGGCCAATCCTTCGTCGTCGCCTCCACTCCAACAACCGCGTTGAATTGCGAGGGAAGAGTCTAAAAACACGTAGCCACCAGGGGCCCGCGCAAAAAGGCATGGGAGCAGCGTCGCTTCGCTCAAGGAGTCAGACGAGAATGTGCCTGCCTTGCGAAAACGAAACAGCCCCGAACACATGTACCGAGAGCCAGTCCGACGCATCATCCGCCAAATCAAAACTGCGGAGGCACCAAGCACGACAAAAAGATCAGTCCAAAGAATCAAACGCTTCAGCGTACAGGGTAAACTAATTCGCCCGAAATGATTAGCAATAATTTACACGCACTCTAAACAAAGAGCGTAAATTGAACTGATGCATCCCCAACAATGCGCAAAAGATAGCCTATCGCAACCATCGGGCAGACAATCACTCACTCCCATCCACCCGTCGCAAAGACGGCGAATGCGTTTAGCCCCCTCGAGATTGTGCTATCGCCTTCAGCGAAGTCTCAGGCCCATTAAAAAAAGCCGATACGATCGCCTATCCCTCAAACGAAGTTCTCATTTCTTCCAGCCCTTGATATGGGGCTTAGCTTCGTAGCGATAGTGACCGGTTATCTTACTTCCAAAAAGCCAGTCTTCCTCGCTCACCCCGTAACCAATATTATGAATGACGAGCGGCACTCCAGATGCCGTTTTGCGATCCGAAACGATCGCGATATGCGTCTTTGAATACGTCCCTTCAGGAAGGTAGTAGGTGACAAGGTCCCCAGGCTTGTAGTTCTCCGGGTTATCGCTCACCTTCAGCCGAGTTCCTTTCCGAGAGAAAAACTTCTTTAACACGCGCACCCGCCTGTGGTCGATATTGCGATCGCCAGATCCAAGCCGGGATTTATGGACAAGCTGCTGCAGGTCGATGCCGAGTTGCCGGTAAGCGCGAACCACCACATCAGTACAAACTCCGATGTACCAGGGCACATCGCCCATCGGATAATCGAGTTTGCGATAACTGGGATCATAAATCGCCAGTACGGCCCGCTGCTGGCGCGCCGCCGCGACAAGGTCCATTGCGAACGACCGCGGCACTTCAGCAGTTTCGGCACGCAGCGGAACGCTCGCTGCACCAGACAGAGCCAAGGCGGAGAATAAGACGGCGGCAAACGCCGGGAAGACAGAACAGTCCGCGAAACGCACCTGCGGCACTCCAATATTCAACAACGAAGACACCAGATACTAAACTACGTTCTCATGGCGAATTTACGGGCTGGTGACAGAAACTGCTCTGCGCGGCGGGCTCTCGCGGCGTTATAGCAGGCCCTCAAGGCCCAGCTTCTCAATAACCTCACCTGGCGACCACCCCGCTTCGCGCAGGCTCCTCAGACTGGTCGCCGCGTCGCTCTTGGATAGCTTCCGGCCCAAAGCGTCGCGAACAAGCCCATGATGATGATAAGCCGGCGCCGCAAACCCGAGCAGCTCCTGCAGTAACCGGTGAATGGCCGTTGCCGGCTGCAAGTCCTGGCCGCGAACGACATGCGTGATCCCCTGATGCTCATCGTCGATCACAACGGCAAGGTGATAGCTGGTCGGCACGTCCTTGCGTTGTAGGACCACGTCCCCCCACCGCATCGGATCAACGCTCACCGGGTGTGCGCCATCCCTCTGGCCGGACTCAAGATATGAAAGCTCCGCCCCCGCATCCCCCAGAACCTGCCGCACGGCACGCTCCATATTGAGCCGAATGGCGAAAGGCTCGCCAGCCGCGATACGTTGCTCGATGACATCAGCTGACAATTCGCGATGAAGACCTGGATAGATCATGGCCCCGTCGGGATCGCGACCCGAGTTCATGCGAATGGCCGCCTCATTGATTTCGGTTCGACTGGCAAAGCAAGGATAGAGCAACCCGAGTTCTGAAAGTCGCGCGGCGCCGCTCACGTACGCATCGAAGCGATCCGACTGCTTGAGAACCGGCTCTTCCCAGCCAAGACCCAGCCACGCCAGGTCTTCGTAGATCGCATCGACGAACGCCTCCCGCGATCGCCCGCGATCAATGTCCTCGATCCGCAATAGTAAACGGCCGCCGTGGCGGCGCGCGATCGCCTGGTTGATGAGCGCCGAAGCCGCATGCCCGAGATGCAAGAACCCATTTGGACTTGGCGCGAACCTGAACACAGGCGGCGACTGCGCCCTACTAATCGTCACGTGCCCTCCCGAAGGTTCGATAGGGATGATAACTGTCACAGACTATGCTACCGCCGCCTGCAAGTTGAGGACGAACTCGCACATGCCCGCACGACGCAGGACATCATCCGCCGATCCCACCATAGAAACACCCGACGACATCCGGCGCGGCTGCCGCGCCTTGCGCCGGCGCTGCCCGCATATGCGAATGATACACGAAGCCATCGGCGATCCACCCTTGCGGCGCCGTGAGGGCGGATTCCCCGGCCTGGCGCGTATCGTTGTCGGGCAACAGCTTTCGATCGCCAGCGCCGACGCGATTTGGGCACGCCTGTCGACCGGCCTCCATCCTTTCGAACCCATTGAGGTCTTACGGCGCGAGGAAAGCGAGCTCCGCGGATATGGCCTCTCCCGTCCGAAAATCAAAACCCTCCGAGGTATCGCCGCGTCGGTCGTCGAAGGTCAGCTCGACTTTAATGCCATACGGCACTGCGACGAGAACCAACTGCGCGAACGCCTTATGGCGCTGCCTGGCATCGGTCCCTGGTCAGCGGATATTTACCGCCTCTTCTGCCTTGGCGCACAGGATGGATTTGCTCCCGGCGATTTGGCCCTGCAGGAGGCTGCGCGGATTGCTCTGCAAAGCGAATCTCGCCCGGGCCAAAATGAGCTTTTGGCGATTGCCGAACGCTGGAAGCCCTGGCGCAGTGTTGCCGCAAGGCTTCTGTGGTCCTACTACGCGCAGGCACGGTCCGGCCAGGCTGATCCGTCCCGCAACGCTTGACCTCTATAGGTCAAAGCCCGCAAAAGCCTTGTAAGTCCCGGACCCGCGCACCATTTCCGAATCGATTTGAAACGCATGGCTCGTGTCCTTCCTGTCACACCGCAACCCACGGAGACCCACCCTTCCACCAGATGCGGGACGACGCTTTGTGGTGCTTCACAGAGCTGACATGCATGTCTAATATCCGGACCACGGTCTGGTGGCGCGGACCGATTCTTGCAAGAACCCAACAGGAGGCACGAACGTGGATCGTTCTGCTGTAATGCTGGACAACTCTCCGGCCCTGGTTCTCAACGCCGACTTCCGGCCCCTGAGTTATTATCCGCTGTCGCTATGGAGTTGGCAGGAAGCGGTAAAGGCTGTTTTTCTTGATCGCGTAAACATTGTCTCTGAGTACGACCGCCACGTTTCAAGCCCAACATTCAAGATGCGGCTGCCGAGCGTGGTGTCACTCAAGACCTACGTCAAACCGGCACTATTTCCGGCATTCACGCGTTTTAACGTTTTTCTTCGCGACCGGTTTTCCTGTCAGTATTGCGGAGATCAGCAAGACTTGACGTTTGATCACGTTACCCCTCGATCACGCGGCGGACTGACGCGTTGGGACAACGTCGTGACGGCGTGCGCGCCGTGCAATCTCGCGAAAGGCGGCGACATGCCCGAAGTTGCGGGGATGTTGCCCAAGCAGGCGCCTTATCGTCCGACGGTTTTCGAACTGCACCGGAATGGACGCTTGTTTCCGCCCAACTACCTTCACGAGAGCTGGCTCGACTACCTTTATTGGGACACCGAGCTGGAACCGTAACGGTTGGCAATACGCTCAAAGACAAAAAGGGCGCCCTGCGGCGCCCTTTTTTGTTTTGAACTATGCGGCCCGCTTCGATGGCGGAGCGCACATCGCCTCGGCGATGATCTCAACCGCCTTGCTCCAATCGCCGTCCGCTTTATCCGCGTGACGCGCAAGGCCGAATGCACCTAGCGCGTCCGCTGGAGCACCGCCGTCGCGGAACACCCGGGCGCAGACCTGCCGCGCGTATCCTAGCGTCTGGTGCCATTGCATCGTATCGACGTACTCTGGGGACATCTGCATTTCTGTGTGCTCCATAAACTTTTGGCAGCCGCTTGAACAGCGGCAGGTGCGAGGAACAAGGTGTGCTGTAACGCGCAACCGGGATACACAGCACTTCGATCGAGCAGTACTCTCTCGCGCTCGACGCACCTGCCATTTCTTGCAGACCCGGGCTTTTGCGCTCACCGGTGCCGCATCTGAAATTACGCAGTCGGGCTATGGGCTTGACGCGAACTACATCCAACCGAAACGCGCTTACTTCTCGACGCTAACGCTACTCAGCACCAACTCAACGATGTCGCTGATCGGTCGCCATGTGGTCTCACTACTATTCACCTTACGCCTCTCAACTTAATTGAAATGCGAACCACGACCGGCGCTTAATGGCGCCGCACCAGCCACGCCGGCCGCGGTGACCTCGCTTCGCCAGTTCTCGCGGGGGGAGATCCGGCAAACGCTCACGACGCACGACACGCTACAGATACGACTGGGGCATTCATCTGCTCACCGATGCGGATTGACTTGATCCGGCGAGCAAACTTTCTCGACTCTTCGAACATCGCGGGGAGCACGTTCTTAGGCGAGGACCCCGGTACAAACGCGTTACCAGTACACCAACGCAACTTCAGGAACTCAGATGCTGTACGACCAGTAGTCGACACTCCGAGCTCCAACTCACACAACTGCAACTCAGACGCTGGAACTACGCCACCAACCAGAACACTACGCATGGGAAACACTACTCACGGTTACGACTCAAAATCACCACGACGCGACTACGCGATTTTGGGGAGAGCCAAAGTACGCGGCTCGAACGACTCAGCAGCTGCCGACTAGGTTTGTCGGCCATGCCCCTGGAACGCGGGCGCACTAACTTGAAACCGGCAGATACACGCGACTGGGAAAGCAGCCAAAACAAACTCAACTAGAAGCCATCATTCCCTTGTCTCATCAGCCTGGGGTCCAACCCCGCGGCTGTCTTGAATTAAGCGTCCCATTTGGGCAACAAGAAGACACGAAATAGGCCCCTCCACGGCAAATACATTGACGGAAGATGAACGGGCCACCCACCCAGTCGAATCTCGTCATAGGCGGATGAAATAAGGGGTTTCAGACTGCTTGGCGCCGCTCGACCGATGCGAAAGCGGCCTTAAGCGTGCCAACGAAAATCACAAAGGATATCAACATGTTCCAGCCGGCAAATGAGAGGCCAAGAAACCAGAATTCCGGTTGGTCGCAGCGCGGCACTTTCATGGTCTGCAGATCAGCCAGCAGCGAATCCGCCGAGTTGGTGACTTCCTGCCCGCCCGAACAGCTTTGCGGCCCCGGCCAGAAGCCATACTCGGCACCGGCTTGGTACATACCGAGGCCCGAATTGGCGAGAAAGGCCAAGGAAACGATGAAAAACACCAGAGCCGCCAGCCGCGTCTTTTCGGCGCTGAGCAGAATCAACGACACGAACAGCAACGGCAAGCCCGCGTAGTAGGCGTAGCGCTGAACAAGGCACAACGGGCAAGGCGCATACTGACCGATGTACTCAAAGGCGAGCGCCGCCAAAATGACCGCGGCCGCCAGGAACAGCATCCACCCGCCAAGCTGATAAGCATGGGATTTAAGGGGGCTAACCTGTTCCGAACGCATCGACGACTCCCGTTTCACAGCCTGTGTTCTAGACCAGGTACTTGATGGCGATGAACCCGCCGAAGAGCAAGACCACAAACACGGTAAACACCAACCCGAGCCGCTTCTCGATGAAGTCGCGGATCGGCGGACCAAACCAGTAGAGCAGCGCGGCCACAATGAAAAAACGCAATCCGCGCGACAGCACACTCGCCAGCATGAACACAGCGATATTGAGGGCTGTGGCGCCGCTGGCGATTGTAATGACCTTGTAGGGAAACGGCGTGACGCCAAAGAAGAACACGATCCAGGCGCCATACTCGTTGTATTGCGCGGCGAACTTCTCGAACTTGTCCGCATATCCATAAAACGCCAGCATTGGCTTGCCGACGGCATCGAACAAAAAGAAGCCGATTAGATAGCCAAACACGCCCCCAAGCACGGATCCGACCGTGGCCACCAGCGCGAAAAACCACGCCTTTGCCCGTTCAGCCAGAACCATCGGGATGAGCATCACGTCTGGCGGAATCGGAAAAAACGAACTCTCGATGAAGGAAACTGTGAAGAGAGAGGGAACCGCATTCTTGTGAGCGGCAGCCTGCATCGTCCAGTCGTAAAGGCGTCTGATCATGGCACCGGGATGAGTAAAGGAAGGATTTGCGTTGGTCTAAATCACAAAGCGCGGCGTCACGATGACGAATTAAGGGGAACAAAACTTTCCGAAAGTTGCAGCACCAGTTCATTGATGAGCAATCTTCCTGAACCAACCGCGCGAAGTTTTTGCCCGTCAACCGATACCTCTAAAACGCCCTGCTTGACCAGACGGGTGACGGCCTCGGGTCCAACCGTCACACCCCCAACTTCTGCCAGGCGCACAAGATTAAGCCCTTCAGCAAGCCGCAGGCCCATCAAAAGCATCTCATCCGCCGCAGCCGTGCTTGATATCGGCTCCCTGGCGACAATGCCCTGCCCTTCGGTCTCAACCCTTGCCGCCCAGGTCTCAGGGTGCCGTTCTGCGACTGTTGCCATGCGCTCACCGTTAACGACGACGCGGCCATGTGCACCCGGACCCACGCCGGCATACTCACCGTAGCGCCAATAAACGAGGTTGTGCTGGCTTGCTTCTCCGGGCCGAGCATGATTCGAAACTTCATAGGCCGGAAGGCCCGCGGCCGCCGTCATCTCCTGGGTAAGCTCGAACATGTCGGCTGCCAGCTCAGGCTCAGGCACCACGAGCCGGCCCGCGGCATAAAGCTGGTGGAACACCGTGTCCGGCTCGATGGTCAGCTGGTAGGCCGACAAATGTGAAGGAGAAAACGACAAGGCCTCCGCCAATTCAGCGCCCCATGCTGCAAGAGTCTGTCCGCTTCGCGCATAGATGAGATCAAACGACACCCGTTCGAACGTGTTGTTCGCGATCTCGAGCGCCGTACGGGCCTCTGCAACGCTGTGAATCCTCCCAAGCGCCCTGAGATCGTCTTCTACAAGCGATTGCACTCCAAGAGACACCCGGTTGACGCCCGACTGCCGATAGCCTCGAAAACGTCCCGCTTCGACCGAACCGGGATTGGCTTCCAGCGTGATTTCGGCTGTCGGCATAAGGTCCCAAAGTTCGCCGATCTCAGCCAGAATGGCCGCAACCGTTTGAGCTTGCATCAGCGATGGCGTACCTCCGCCAAAGAAAACACTGGTCACCAGGCGCGGTCCCGTCAGCTGACGCCAAGAACGCAACTCGCGCAGGTAGGCGTCGACAAAGCGCGCCTCATCCCAGCCGCTTCGACCGTCCCGTCCACCAAACCGTACATGGCTGTTGAAATCACAGTAGGGGCACTTCTGCGCGCAAAACGGCCAGTGCACATAGACGCCAAAACCCGGATCCAGACCGCCATCAGAAATTTCGGCCGACCGGATGCCCGATTGAAATGCCTCACCTACGTGCGGCGGCTGCCCGCCAACAGGGCTTTGGCTATCAAACGCCAACGCGGCTCCACCTCCAGATTTGGACTGTCCTCGATGAACGCCCCAATGGCCTTCAAGTAATGATCAAGATCCGCATTTTCCCACGCATGGGCGTTGTCTTTGAGGTCCGTGCGCAGATTACCGATGAATGTCACAAGCTCATCCGGAGTCGACAGATTAGCCGCCGCCGCGGCAAGCCCCTCATAGGCACCAGCCCCGGCACCTGCCGAAGCAGGTTTTTCACCGGCCAGTGCAAGCCCGACGAGCTTTTCCGCCCGAAACGCCTCAAAAGCCCGCGCACGGTGCGACATGGCATGTTTTCGGGCCGGCTCCATCTCCCCAAACGTCTGATCTTCAAAGTAGGGTTGGAACATGGGATCATAGCCAAAACCCTGCCCGCCTCTTGCCGGCCAGACGAGAACACCGTCAACCCGTCCCTCGAAGAATTCCGCCTGCCCGTCGGGCCACGCCAAACACAATGCGCAAACGAAATTCGCCCGAGGCCCAGGCGCCGCCCAGCCTTGCCGCTGCGAGACTTCCTCCGCGACCTTTCGCATGGCCACCGCGAAATCCTTTTGCGGTCCCGCCCAGCGCGCCGAATAGATCCCCGGGGCGCCACCGAGACACGCGACTTCCAGGCCGGAATCATCTGCCAGCGCTGGCATCCCTGAAGCCTCCGCGGCCGCCACCGCCTTCAGCCGGGCATTTCCCTGGAAGGTCGTCTCAGTTTCTTCAGGCTCCGGCAAATCAAGCTCACCCGCTGACACGGCGTCCAGCCCGAACGGAGCAATCAACTGCTTGATTTCCCAGACCTTGCCGGCGTTGTGACTGGCAACAACGAGCTGCATTCCCGGCGCGAGCGCGTGCCTCATGAAAGTCCCCAAATTCTTGGCTCTGCAAACTCAAGACAATTGCCGGCGGGATCGCGGAAGTAGATGGAGCGCCCCCCTCGCGGCCATTCAAAATCCGCTTCGATCGCCACGCCCCGGTCTTCCAGGTGCTTGCGCCAACGGACAATCTCCTCATCGCCAGCACGAAAACAGACGTGCCCCGCACCAAGCGCTCCGTGAGCCGGGACGGGCAGCCGCGCATCAGCGGGCGCTGGAACAGCGGTGGCTTTCGGGTTGAAGATCAACAGCATCTGGTCGCCGCAGCGAAAAAAGACCTGCCTCCCGGGCTGCTTGGAGACAACCTGGAAACCCAGCACCTGACAATAGAACGCTGCCGTGGCCTCGAGATCCTCTGCGTAAAGGATCGTCTCCAGGATGCCGCCTGGCATCAGCTCGTCCATGCCGGCCCCACTATTATTGACTTAATGCCGGTGCCCCAGAGGTTGCTTGCCGCAAGCGGTCAAAAACGGCTGCGTCCTCAGCAATCAGCTAATCGTCAGCTTTTGAAGTTGTAACAGCTCACCAATTCCCTTCTTGGCAAGATTCATTAGCGCCTCGAAATCCTCTTGGCTGAACGGTGACGTTTCGGCCGTTCCCTGCACTTCCACGATTTTACCCGAACCGGTCATAACGAAGTTCGCGTCCGCATCCGCGTTCGAATCTTCTGCATAGTCGAGATCGAGAACGGGCGTCGCCTGGTAGAGCCCGCACGAAATCGCGGCCACCTGGTCGGGCAACACGTCGGCTGAGACCATTTCGCGGACCTTCATCCACTCGATGCAATCATGCAAAGCTACCCACGCGCCGGTGATCGCCGCCGTGCGTGTACCACCGTCGGCCTGTATGACATCGCAGTCCACCATGATCTGCCGTTCACCGAGCCTCTCAAGATTGACGACCGCCCTGAGCGCCCGCCCGATCAACCGCTGAATCTCGTGCGTGCGTCCGGATGGCGATCCCCGGGTCACCTCGCGGCGGGTGCGCTCGAGTGTCGCGCGTGGCAGCATGGCGTACTCAGCGGTCACCCAGCCTCTTCCCTGGCCTTTCAGCCAGGGTGGTACACGCTCTTCCAGCGTCGCAGTACAAAGCACCTGCGTATTACCGAAGTTGATCATGCACGAACCTTCTGCGTGCATGGAAACGGCACGGTCGATCGATACACGGCGCAGTTCATCAGGCTGGCGATTGGAAGGACGCATGGATATGGGCTCTGCTGACGGCCTGAAAGCGCAGCATGAGGAATCAGCCGGCCCGACCCGTAATACGCAAGTTGCGCGAAGATTTTGGACCCTAAAAGAGCCTGCGCGGAGGTTCAAGTACCGGCAAGCAATCCAACTCAGCTACTTAGCAGATATCATCTAATTCGAAAATTGACGGTAGCGCACAGTGTGCCTAGCTAGTGGGGTCAGCAATTTTTGCGACGCTGACGGTCCCGAAGGCGAACCGAGCACGATGAAGGAAACGAGAATCGATACTGCGGACCGGGTCTTCAACATTGATGCGTTGAGCGAACGCTCACGCGCGATCCTTCGCCAAATCGTTGAATCTTACCTACAAACGGGTGAGCCCGTCGGCTCGCGTAACCTCGCCCGCGTGCTTCCCATGAACCTGTCGCCTGCCTCCATCCGCAATGTCATGTCGGACCTGGAGCACCTGGGCCTGATCGCTTCCCCGCATACTTCGGCCGGCCGCCTGCCAACCCAAATGGGCCTGCGCCTGTTCGTCGATGGTTTGCTGGAAGTTGGAGACCTCACCGACGATGAGCGCCGATCGATCGAGGCCCAGATCATGGGCCATCACACGGGCTCCTTCGACACGCTTTTGAACGAGGCCGGCGAAATGATATCCGGCCTGTCCCATTGTGCCGGTGTGGTCCTCGCCGACAAGCAGGTCGATCGCCTGAAACACGTGGAGTTCGTGCCGCTCGCTCCTGCCAAGGCGCTTGTCATTTTGGTCGGCGAAAGCGGCGAAGTTGAAAACCGCATTGTCGAGCTACCCGCTGGGCTACCGGCTTCGGCCTTGACCCAGGCAAGCAATTACCTCAATGCCCGGATCCAGGGTCTGACGATTGCCGAAGCGATCTCGAAATTGCAGACCGAGCAAAAACAGGCGCGCGTTGAACTCGATGAACTGACCCAGCGGGTCATCTCCCTGGGCCTGGCCGAGTGGTCGGGCACGCTTGACGACCGCAAGAGCCTGATCGTCCGTGGCCGCTCAAACCTTCTGAAGGAAGTCTCCGCGCAGGAGGATTTGGAACGCATCCGCCAGCTCTTCGACGATCTCGAATCCAAAAGCGACCTCATGCAAATCCTGGGACTTGCCGAAGAAGCCGAGGGTGTGAAGATTTTCATCGGATCGGAGAATAAACTCTTCTCATTATCGGGCTCCTCGATGGTTGTGGCCCCATTCCGCGACGACCAGCGCAAAATCGTAGGCGTTATAGGCATCATCGGACCAACGCGGCTGAATTATGCGCGCATTATCCCAATGGTTGACTACACCGCGAAGCTGGTCAGCAAGTTGCTGACTTGAATTCGCAGCCCTCTCACTGATATCGAAGTCGCTGAAATCACGAAGGCAGCAGCACGATTGTGCTGCGCCACGGCCCTCACAGGCCAGCAAAGTCAAACGCACCGGATCGGAGAGACAATGACCGACGAGACCAATAAGCCCGGTCAAAACGAGAATGCACCGCAGTCCCCTCCTGCCGCGAACAAGCCGACAGAAACGGCTGCTCCGTCGTCAAGGTCGGGTCCAACGGCTGCAGCCACACCGCACCCTGCAGGGGGAACGGAGTACGACGAGCCGCCAGCCGATGACGCACCGCCATTTGACGTGCCGGAATTACTGAGGGCCGAGCTTAAAGAGATGGAAAAGCAGCAGGCCGACTTGGCCGACCGTCTCGCCAAGGCACAAGAGGACATTCACCGCTACCAGGCCGAGATCCAAAACTTGCATCGCCGCCGCGAAAAGGAGGCTGAAGAAGCCAGCAAGTTCGCCATCACCAAGTTTGCTCGCGATACCGTTGCCGTCGCCGATAACTTCGAGCGCGCCATTAGCTCCGTGCCGGCTGAGGCCACGAAGGACAACCCGGTCCTGAAGTCACTGCTGACGGCGTCACCATGACCGAGCGCGAGTTCCTCAACGTGCTGGAGCGTCATGGCGTCATGCGCGTTAGCCCCAAGGACGAGATGTTCAACCCACATAAGCATCAGGCGGTCATGGAGCAGGAAGACCGAACCGTCCCAGCCGGCACGGTGCTTCAGGTGTATCAACCAGGATACGTAATCGCTGAACGCGTGCTGCGCCCGGCCATGGTCGTCGTTGCGCGCGGTGGACCGAAACCGATGAAGCCTGCGCAGGCGGGTTCGGAGTCCGCTGAGGATGCCGCCGCGATGTGGGAAGAACCGGGCACGCGGACTTCAGATGCCCCGGAAGATAACGCTGGTGCAGCCCATGATTCGGACACCGGCCCAAAGAACGGCACCGCCACAGGCTGATCATAGTGTTCGCCTAGTTCGTGAACGTTAGAGCTGGCAGTGAACGACTTCCAACTCAAACGCGATTACCATCGTGCAACATTAGAGCCAAAGCGCGCACCAACTGGAAAGGAGGTCCACCATGTCACGCAAACCAACGCGCGGAAGCAGCGACAGCCAGCACGACCTCCAAGTCCTCGCCGACCACACGGCAAACTTTTGAGGTCTCCAGCAAGCGCCGTAAATCCTTCCCATCCGAAACGCGCGTAAAGCGCGGTGATCGCGTCGTTCACGGCTCGGTCGTGCTCATCGAAAAGCTCGGGCGCGACGATGTGTGCCCGTGCGGCTCCGGACGCAGGTTTCAAGAAATGCTGCCTCAAGTCCGCCCGTTATGATGGCGCCCAGCGCCTCCATTGCTTTTAGGGAATGAACCAAAGCAAATCGAGGCTGCATCTCTGCGGCCCCGCTTCTCAAGCTCGTTTGCACCAGTCTACTGTTCGCCTGGCGCTGCCGGCGTTTGGTCAGACCCTGCGGTTCAGGTGTGGCCGCTAAGGAAATCTGACAGCACGCAACAGCGTTCCAATGACTCAATTGAAAGCGTTAATTCAAGAAGACAGCAAATGTTGACCACAACAATATTGATACGTGCGCTTCATAAAAGAATTATGCAATCAGAATTCTTACAAGCCTGAACATTCATTTTTTTCTCATCTCCGTAACTCTTCGCAAGGTCAGATTAAGTCTTCCTCCATCCTGAAGAAGATCTGAGGTTCCTTCATTCACCTTGTCGATACCGTGATAGGCCAGGCGAGCTTCGCCCCCCAGGATCACGACGTCCCCGGATTTGAGCACCATCCGTGTCTTCGGATGGCTTCTTTTGAGCCCCCCGACGTGAAAAACCGCGTCATCGCCAAGCGACAAAGAGACCACCGGGGCTCGTGTTTCGACTTCATCGGCATCAACGTGACTGCCAAGCTTCGTGCCCATCGCATAATAGTTAATGAGACACGCCTCCGGATCGCCGGGCCAATCTGCGACATCCGCCCACAGGTCCAGCAGCTTATCGGGCATTTTCGGCCACGGCCTTCCGGTCTCCGGGTGCATCGCTTGATAGCGGTAGCCGCCGGTCTTGTCGGATACCCAGCCAAGCGCGCCGCAATTGGTCATCTGCACGGAAAATGGCTTCCCCGAGCGCGGCATCGTAGGGCGATACAGCGGGCTTTCCGCCAGGATCCCGTGTACCAGGTTCACCAGCGCAACCTGTTCGGAATGGGGAAAATATCCCGAAAGATGCTTGAATCCGTCCAGCATTGCGCCTGGCCCTCATGGTTGCGAACACGACCACCGAGCGTCCGCGGTCGTGCCAATGCCCCCGGGCGTCATCAACAAAAGCCCCGCTCTGTGCGGTTGCACGGCGAATTCGCCAGCTTATATAACGCCTATGTGATCCACGTTCTCAAGCCCAGCACGGGTTTGCCGTGTGTTGGCTGCAAACTCAGCAGGGGTTTTCCCCGAGTTGATAGCAGGCCTGACACAGGTTTGCCGCGTGGTGGTACCAGACCCAACACCGGCCTTGCCGCGTGTTGGTTGCAGAAAGTCCCAACACCGGCCTGCCGAGTGTTGGTAACAGGTTAGAGTCCCAACACCGGCCTTGCCGCGTGTTGGTAGCAAGTAAAGGGGACCGTGCCCGGGCGCCTGTTGTTGGCGCATGTCTTCAGCAGGCGTTCAGGTAACGAGGCGCCGCGCTTATGGGCCTACACGGTCTGCCGCAACAAAAAGGGGAATAGAAAGAATGTCCAAAGTCATCGGCATCGATTTAGGCACGACCAACTCATGTGTAGCCGTAATGGAAGGCGGCAAGCCCAGAGTTCTCGATAACGCCGAAGGTGCCAATACCACACCCTCGATCGTCGCTTTTACCGAGGACGGCGAGAGGCTGGTGGGTCTGCCTGCCAAACGTCAGGCTGTAACCAATCCACTCAACACTCTGTTTGCCATCAAGCGCTTGATCGGCCGTCGGTTCGAAGATGAGACGGTGAAGAAGGATCAGGCTCTCGTTCCCTACAAAATCATTGAGGGACCGAACGGAGACGCTTGGATCGAAGCCAACGGCAAGAAGTATTCACCTCAGCAGATCTCGGCCTTCATTCTGCAGAAGATGAAGGAGACGGCGGAAGCCAAGCTTGGTGAAACGGTCACCCAGGCGGTGATTACCGTTCCTGCTTACTTCAACGACGCCCAGCGCCAGGCAACCAAGGATGCCGGCAAGATCGCCGGGCTCGAAGTGCTCCGCATCATCAACGAGCCAACCGCAGCAGCCCTTTCCTACGGTCTCGATAAAAAGCAGGAGGCTAGCACCATAGCCGTCTACGACCTTGGCGGCGGCACTTTCGATATCTCCATCCTGGAGATCGGTGACGGCGTTTTCGAGGTTAAGTCAACGAATGGTGACACGTTCCTTGGCGGCGAAGACTTCGACATGACGATCGTGGGCTATCTGGCCGATGAATTCAAAAAAGAAAACGGCATTGACCTGCGCCAGGACAAATTGGCCCTGCAGCGCCTAAAGGAGGCTGCGGAAAAAGCCAAAATCGAGCTTTCTTCCTCCGCTCAGACGGAAGTCAACCTGCCGTTTATCACGGCCGATCAGTCCGGTCCAAAGCACCTGACGATGAAGCTGACCCGGGCCAAGATGGAAAGCCTTGTCGGGCATCTCATTGACCGCACCAAGGGCCCCTGCCAGCAGGCGCTCAAGGATGCCGGCTTGAAAGCCGCCGACATTGGCGAGGTCGTCCTCGTTGGTGGCATGACCCGCATGCCGCGCGTGCAGGAAGTCGTCAAACAGCTCTTCGGCAAGGAACCGCACAAGGGTGTTAACCCGGACGAAGTCGTCGCCGTTGGTGCTGCGATCCAGGCCGGCGTTCTGAAGGGCGAAGTCAAGGACGTGCTACTTCTTGACGTAACCCCGTTGTCGCTTGGCATCGAGACCCTGGGCGGCGTATTCACCCGACTCATCGATCGCAACACCACGATCCCGACCAAGAAAAGCCAGGTGTTCTCGACCGCCGAAGACGGTCAAAGTGCCGTCACCATCCGCGTCCAGCAGGGTGAGCGCGAAATGGCCGCCGACAACAAGCTGCTCGGCCAGTTCGACCTAATCGGCATTCCTCCAGCGCCCCGCGGCGTACCGCAGATCGAGGTCACCTTCGACATCGACGCCAACGGCATCGTCCATGTCTCGGCAAAGGATAAGGCGACCGGCAAGGAGCAGTCTGTCCGCATCGAGGCCTCCGGCGGTTTGACCGACTCTGAGATCGAAACCATGGTCAAGGATGCCGAGGCCCACGCCAGCGAGGACAAGGCCCGCCGCGAACTTGTGGAAGCCCGCAACCAGGCCGAAGCAATGATCCATGCGACCGAGAAAACCCTTGAGGAAAACAAGGACAACGACAAGGTCGCTGCGGTGAAAGACGAGGTTGAAGCTGCCATCAACGACGCCAAAGAAGCCATGTCGGGCGAGGAAGTCGAAGCCATCCAGACCGCCTTGCAAAACCTGACGCAAGCCTCCATGAAGATTGGCGAAGCCGTCTATGCCGGCCAGCAGCAAGCCGCTGAAGAAGCCGCCGAAAGCGACGCGGCCTCCGATTCGGCGGCGGGCGATGACGTAGTAGACGCCGATTTCGAAGAAGTTGACGACGACAAGAAATCGGCCTGATTTCCGATCTGATCGAGCTTAGCGGGACCCGGGCGCAATCCGGGTCCCGAAATGCGTTAAGTCGTTCGTGTTAAAACTCCCAGACGGCCAGCCCAAAAATGATCTATAGATCATTTGGCAGCCATTCACAGATTGCAGAGGCTCGATGTTTCGCTTGGCGCAGCCGTGAGCTTTCGTCTGCTGCGCAGCTAAACAGGCAAGGAACTAATGACGACCATGGCCAAGCGCGACTACTATGAAGTTCTCGGCATCGAACGTGGTGCCACCGACCAGGACCTCAAGTCCGCCTTCCGCAAGCTTGCCAAGAAGTACCACCCTGACGCCAACCCCGGCGACGGTGACGCGGAAAAGAACTTCAAGGAAGTCAATGAAGCATACGAGGCGCTGAAGGACCCGCAAAAACGCGCCGCCTACGATCAGTTCGGCCACGCCGCCTTCGACGGCATGGGCGGGCGCGGGCCAGGCGGCTTTGGACCAGATTTCGCCTCGTCGATGTCAGATATCTTCGATGATCTGTTCGGAGAATTCATGGGCGGGCGACGCGGCGGAGGCGGCCGCCGCTCAGGACGCGAGCGCGGTGCCGACCTGCGCTACAACATGTCCATTACGCTCAACGAAGCCTTTCAAGGCAAGACCGCGCAAATCAGGGTGCCAACCAGCGTCACCTGCGAGACCTGCGACGGCAGCGGTGCCAAGTCCGGCACGTCCCCAACCACTTGCCCGACTTGCTCCGGCGCTGGAAAGATCCGCGCCAGCCAGGGCTTCTTTACGATCGAACGTCCCTGCCCGACCTGTCATGGCCGCGGCGAGATCATCCAGAACCCTTGCGCGGATTGTGGCGGCGCCGGTCGTGTAACCAAGGAACGCACACTCTCGGTCAACATCCCACCGGGAGTCGAGGATGGCACCCGCATCCGCCTGGCCGGCGAGGGCGAAGCTGGTTTGCACGGCGGCCCGGCTGGAGACCTCTATATCTTCCTCTCGATTGAGCCCCATGCCATTTTCCAGCGTGATGGCGCGGACATCTTCTGCCGTGTTCCGATTTCCATGACTACGGGAGCGCTCGGAGGCCAAATCGAAGTCCCCACCGTCGAGGGCTCCATCTCGCGCGTAAAGATCCCCGAGGCAACCCAAAGCGGCAAGCAGTTTCGCCTAAAGGGCAAGGGCATGCCCGTCCTGCGCTCCAAGCTCTCTGGCGACATGTACATTCAGGTTGAAGTCGAGACCCCAACCAACCTCTCCAAGCGGCAGCGCGAACTGCTCGAAGAATTTCAAAAGCTCAGCAATGGGGAAACAAGCCCCGAGAGCCAGGGCTTTTTCAACCGCATGAAGGGCCTTTTTGACGGCAAGACCAGTTGAGCGCCTCACTGTACTAAAGCACAAGTACATCAAGCGGATAGGCCTTCCGTCCCTCTTGATCGCGATCAAGCAATTACACCATAAAGCATCGTATCGACAGCTAGCCGGCGCCAACCGAGGCGTACCGGCAAACATGGAGCTACGATCATGAGATTCACTAAATTCGCCATCCCATTCATGGTGCTCTTAGCAAGCCTGACCCTGCAGCTGGGCGTCGCCAACGCGGAGATGACCGACGCCGGGAAGAAGGCAATGCGAGCCGCTGGCGAGATCATGTTTGAACAACGCTGCCGCAGTTGCCACGCCGACGATCCCGCTCGCAAAGCTTATGGACCGAGCCTCATTGGCGTCCTCGGACGCAAGGCCGGTTCCCTCGACGGGTTTGAGTACTCTGATGCCATGAAGAAATCGGGCATCATTTGGAACGAAAATACGCTTCGTGCTTGGATGGCGGACAACGATGGATTCATGCCAGGCACCCGCATGCGCCACGTCGGTATTGACGATCGCGCCGAGCAGGACTTCCTGCTGGCCTATTTGAAAACGCTATCCGCACAGTAGACGCATCACCACCCAAGCGCCTAAACAATGCAGACACCGGCCGCCAGCTCTGGCCGGCGTTTGCGTAAACAGGCCCCAAGCCCCCCTTCAAAGCCGCACGCGCCATCCCATTGATCGTCCATCGCTCCTCCTGCGTAAATAGAACGCAAGCAAGCAGGAGCGATGGGAGAATCATCCAATGGGGCCGCGTCACCCAAAACAAACAGCAATCTACGCACTGGTAGTGGGCTTCCTGGTCAGTTGGGCCGCACTCGCGGCGGATCCCCCGGTTCCCCAACCTCCGCGCCTGCCAGCAATGTCAGAGGTCGAATTCGGCAGGCTTCTTGTCACGCAGCGTTGCGCCAATTGCCACGCTGTGGCCATCGGCGAGGATCGCTACGCCGCACCGCTGCACAGCCTTTTCGGTCGCAAAGCAGGCAGTCTCGACGGTTATACATATTCCCGTAATATCAAGAACCTGGGCATCGCCTGGTCGGCCTCGATACTCGACAATTGGCTTGCGCAGACGACCTTTGACACGCCCGATATCCGCATGCGACACGTCGGCATCCCGAAGCAGGATCAACGCGAAGCCATCTTGGCCTTCTTAAAGACCTTGCCAGGCAACACACCTTCAGACGAAAAATAGGAAGGCGCCGACATTAGAAACATTCACTAGGTATTCCGGAGATCGACAACACCATGAGCGAAGCGACCCGACTGCTGTTCTTTGCCGGTTCCGCCCGCAGTGGCTCGTTCAACAAAAAGGTCGCCGAACTCGGCGCCCGCATCGCCGAAGCTAACGGCATCCACTCGACTTTCGCCGACCTCGGGGACTACCCGATGCCCATCTACGATGGCGACCTCGAAAAGGACGAAGGCCCTCCCGAGAACGCCAAGAAGCTGAAGGCTCTCTTCGGTCTGCATACCGGCGTTCTCATCTCATGCCCGGAATACAATGCATCGATCTCACCTTTGCTGAAAAACACTCTCGATTGGGTGAGCCGCGTTCGAGACGAGGACGAGGCCCCGCTTGAAGTCTACCGCACGCGCGTCTTCGCCCTGGCCGGAGCCTCTCCGGGCGGTATGGGTGGATTGCGCGGCCTTTTCGCTGTCCGCCATGTTTTAGTGCATGGCCTCGGCGCCCTTGTGCTGCCCGAGCAATTCGCTGTCCCCCGCGCCGCCCAGGCCTTCGAGGAGAACGGTCACCTGAAGGACGTCGCTGCCCAGGAACGTTATAAGGACCTCATCGAAAAACTGGCGCGTGCTGCGCGCGTGCTGCACGGCTAGACAACGACGCCTTCCGGCGCGACGCCTCTGCCTATGGTTTGATGAACAGCAACCAGACCGAGACCGTCAGAGCGGAGATGACGGTTCCCAGAGCCACCGCCCCCGAGGCCGAGTTGACCGCGCACCCGGTCTTGTTGGCGAAGATGTAAGCATTGGCGCCTGTGGGTACGCAGGCGAGGATCGCAACAACACCGAGCGATAACGCATCCAGCCCAAACACAAAGTGCGCCAGGAAGACCGCCACAAGCGGCATCACCACCAGCTTCAGCATCACAATCATCGACAGCGTCGGCACTTGCCCTTTGATTTCGAACCGCACCAGCGATAGCCCCAAAGCCACCAGCGCGGCCGGCACCCCGGCCTGGGCAAGCAGCGAAAGAACCTTCATACCGACTTCGGGCATCTGAAGCCCGCTGAAGCGCCAGATTCCACCAAGCACAATGCCAACGATGATCGGGTTATGGCTGAGATCACGAATGAGCGTCGTAACAATGTCACTCGCACTAGCTCCGACATCCCGGCTGGCGATGTTGGCATGCAACGTCGAGATCAACCAAAGTGTCGGGGCATGGATTGATAGGACGAGTGCCAATGGCGCCGCCGCCGGTGGCCCGAACGTCGTCAGGGAAATCGGGATACCCAACATCACCGCATTGCCGAACATCGACGACATGGCGATCGATGCCGCATCAGGCTGCGGCCTCCCGAGCAGAAACTTTGTCCCAAGCACGGAAGCAACATAGACGGTGACAACCGCACCATAGAAACTGAGCCAGACACCGGCCACCGAGACATTCGCAAAATCCGCGCTGATGATCGTTTTGAAAAGCAATGCCGGGATCGCCAGATGAAAGGCGAATTCAGTCACGCCCTGTTCGGCTGTCGATGACAACCAGCCACGCCAGCCAAACACGTACCCAAGCGCAATGAGCCCGAAAACGGGGGCGACAATGGACAGGATTTCGAACACGGGTGGAGGCCCTTCAGGTTCGGCGCACGAGCCGCCCACCCTGCCGGATGAAATCATCCTTCGCAAACGGGTTTCGCAATAGCGGCTGACACAAAACTGCCGTTAGAGCGGCGCAGCGCCCACGGACTGTCCGCCATAAGGTCGGTTCGTATAACGCGGCCTGTTGCCCTCGCCGACCGGGTTCGCCAACCCAGCCTGGGCAGCCTCGCCGATCACCTTTCCGCCGAACTTCTGAACCTCGAAAACAGCCAGCCCGCGCTGCGACGTGCCATCAGCAAGAAGCATGAAGGGCCCGTCGACACCGTCAAAGCCAGTTGGCATCGTCAGGTTCGCTTGCGTGAACCTCTGCCCTTTGGGCTGCCCGGATAGCGAGATCGCCAGACGGACCGCATCATAGGCATGGATTGCCACACGCGGCGGCACGCTTCCAAACGTATTGGCAAACCGCTCTGAAAAGCGCTGCCAGCCGCGCGGATCCGGACCCGGATACCAGCCGCCGACAAACACCTCATCTCGGCCGATGCTGGGATAATCCCAGCCGCTCAGCCCCACAAGCTGCGTGGTCCGCGTGTCAACGTTAGCGTAGGCTATCTGCGGACCAAGGGTCGGCAGCGTATCCTTGTTGCCTGGCAGGAACAGTGCATCCACCGGGACACCGGTTTGCGCCGCTTCGTTGACGACGTTGAAAACCCGCCTTGCCGGCTCCAGCATCTTGTTGGCTCCGGGCTCAAAGCGTTCTAGCGCAACGATTGTCCCGCCACCTCGCAACACGGCATTGCGGAAAGCCTGTTCAACAGCGTCACCGTAAGCTCCAACGGGCACCAGAGCCGCGAAGCGCCGTTTGCCGCGAGAAAGGCAGAACGAGACGATTCGCTCGACCTCAGCCTGCGGCAGATAGCTCATCAAATAGACGCCGTTGCCACCCACCGAACGGTCATTGGAAAAAGACAGCACTGGAACATTCGCCGAGCGCGCAACCGCAGACACGCTGGGCACGGACGCGCCGTACAACGGACCGACGATCAGCTCCGCACCCTCGCCGAGGGCCTCCTGGGCTGCGGCCTGCGCCCCCGAGGTGCTACCGTCGTCGTTTTTCACGATGAGCTGCACATTCGGATTATCAGCATCAAACAGCGCCATCTCGCCGGCCTGTTTCATCCCCTTGGCAATGAGAGCCGTCGGGCCGAACCCTTGCAGCGGCAGCAGCATGGCAACCGTGACCGGACTCTTTCGATTGGCGTCGGCTGGTGGCAAGCCCTGAACCTCACCGTTTATCTGCCCTGTCTGAGGTACGCTGTTGAGATTGGTCGCGCATCCGGCCGCGACGAGGCAGGCAAGCAGCGCTGCCGTATGTGCCAGAGCCTTGAACGGCGCGCAGATTGCCCAGAACCTTGAATAACTGTTGCGTGCCGGATTGCCCATCAGCCGCATAATCCCCTCATGACCCTTCGCCCGCACCGGTGCCTAAAGAGCGCATGACCCCCGCCTGATTCGCCATGATCACTCAATCTCGATAGATGATCTTGCCGCACAGGAGAAGCTTGCAATCCGACAATGGTGTTCGTGGGGCACACGCCTTGAGATATTGTGCTGACGATAAAGGCTCCATGAAATGGGGCTGCAAGCGTCTGACGCGGGCGACTTGGCGGGGACACGCCGGCGCGCTAGGACAATGTCCTTGAACGAACAAAGGACCCAACGCTGTGGACGAACCCACTTCGCCCCCCGACGGGCCACCCGGCATTGAGACGCCCGGAGCAAAAACCAATCAGATTGAACACGGCGCACCTGCGCAAATCGCCAGCCGCGCCGCCAGCGATCTTACGAGGCTCATCGCCCGGAGCCGCGGTCCCGGCCTGCATCTTGTTGCGACGCCGATTGGCAACCTTGGTGACATCACGCTGCGGGCACTTGCGGTTCTGGCCACGGCCAACGTGGTTTATGCCGAAGATACACGCCACAGCGGCCGGCTTCTGAGCCATTTCGGCATCAAGGCAAAGCTGCGCCCGTATCACGAGCACAATGCCGAACGCGAACGTCCGCTGATCCTTGCGGCACTGGCAAACGGCGATAGCGTCGCTCTGGTTTCAGATGCCGGCACGCCACTTGTATCCGACCCTGGCTACAAGCTCGTTCGAGCGTGTCTTGAAGCCGGACATTCCGTCGACAGCATTCCAGGTCCATCCGCCCCGCTTGCCGCACTGGTCGCTTCAGGATTGCCGACCGACACCTTCCTGTTCGCGGGCTTCCTGCCAACAAAAATGCATGCACGCAGAGCCCGGATCGGCGAGCTCGCGACGCTTCCCTGCACGCTCATCATATTCGAGTCACCCTCGCGCGTCGCCGAAACATTGGGCGATCTGGCTGAAGGACTGGGCAACCGCCAGGCCGCCGTCGCCCGCGAACTCACCAAACTGAACGAGGAATTTGTTCGCAATGACCTGAGCGGGCTCGCGACCGAGTTCCAAGGCCGCGACCAGATCAAGGGCGAGATAGCGATTGTGATCGGCCCGCCAACGCAATCCGAGCCTTCGGACGATGAGATTGAAGCACGGCTTGTGGAAGTACTGTCCGAATTATCGCTTCGAGACGCCGCCAAAGCCGTCTCCGACGACCTCGGCGTACCGCGAAAGCGCGTCTACGAACTCGGGCTCACGATACGTCGGGCCGCAGACGATGCGAACTGACAACACAAAGCAGGGTGCGGAGACAACCGTTTCGCAGCGCAGACAACGCCAGCACGATCGCTTCGCCGCCCTCAATACTGAAAAAATCCGCACCAATGCAGATTGCTCTGGTCGGATTCTGGAGGAGACCGCCATGCCCGATGAGGCTGGCCTGGCATTGATGCGGCAGGCTGCCGAAAGTCTCGGCCTGTCGGCCCGCGGCTTCCATCGCACGTTGCGCGCTGCCCGGACTCTGGCCGACCTGGATGATATGGACGCCGTAACCAGCATCCATATCGCCGAAGCACTCTCCTATTGCGGCGAGACGCTGAAAAAGCGCCAAGCCGCTTAGGACTGCTCTAAGCTGTGACTTCAATTCCCCGCTGCATCTGAGCAGCCTGCAGCGTGTTCTTCAACAGGCAGGCGATGGTCATTGGGCCAACGCCCCCCGGTACTGGCGTAATGGCGCTCGCCACCGCGGCAGCTTCGCCATAAGCAACGTCACCTTTGAGCTTCGCCTTGCCGCCCGGGACTTCCACCCGATTGATTCCAACATCGATGACAATAGCACCGGGCTTGATCCAATCACCCTTGACAAACTCGGCGATCCCGACGGCCGCGACCACCAGATCGGCCCGCTTTACCACGCTTTGAATGTCCCTCGTGCGCGAGTGCGCCACCGTCACCGTGCAGTTCTCCCGCAGCAGCAAGGCGGCCATCGGCTTGCCGACAATGTTCGATCGCCCGATGATCACCGCATTCATGCCGGACAGGCTCTCCTGCACCGACTTGGCCAGGATAAGCGAGCCCGTTGGCGTACAGGGCACCAGCGCTGTTTCGCCAACCCACAGCCGGCCGACGTTCACCGGATGGAATCCATCGACGTCCTTATCCGGGTCGATGGCATTCAAAACTTTTTCAGCATTAACGTGCTTGGGCAGCGGCAGCTGCACCAGGATGCCGTTGATGGCGGGGTCTTTATTGAGCGAGTCGACCAGCGCCAGCAGATCCGCTTCGGAAGTCTCCACAGGCAGCTTGTGCTCAATGGAGTTCATCCCGACTTCTTTGGTCTGCTGCCCCTTGTTGCGCACATAAACCTGACTGGCCGGGTCCTCACCAACAAGAACCACCGCAAGACCGGGCGTAAACCCGTGCGCGGTTTTCAGCGCGTCGACTTTGCCTTTGAGATCAGCGCGAACCTGTGCTGCAACGGCCTTGCCATCGATTATACGTGCACCCGACATGCTCGAAGTTTCCTCTCTCGTTTGTTGTGTCTGATTGTCGTTGCGCAGAAGTAAGCGCGATGAAGCTAATTGGCCCCAGCTTTGGAGAGCTTCGCGCGAAGCCTTCCTACTAAAGTATAGGAATCTCCTTGCACATGCAGCAACTTGACGCGCGATTTCGCGCCCGTTCGCATCGCCACGGACGATTTCGGTAGTTCAAGCCACCCTGCAATCAGTTTTTTAACGGCCGCATTGGCCGCTCCATCCTCAGGAACCGCACGGACTTTTACCTGCAGGGCCGTTCCCTCCGCCGTCTCGCACGGGCCCAAAACAGTCTCAGTCGACGACTTCGGCGTCACCCGGACCCACAAACGGACTCCACCGTCGATCGCCAGCCAGGGATCGCCGCAAGCGCTCAACCGACCAGCCTGGCAATGTTCGGGATGACGACGCTCTGCACGAACATGCAGCCAAGCAGCAAGACCACCGGCGAGATGTCGACGGCCCCAAGGTCCGGCATCACTTGCCGAATGGGCCGCAACAGCGGTTCGGTCATTGCACGCAGAGCATCATAGATGGCCCGCACTGTCGGATTGTATCCGTTGATCACGCCGAAGCTGATGAGCCAGCTCATGATCACCATCGCCAGGATGACATACACATAGAGCGTGATGAGGTAGCTTATGAAGGTGAGCAGTTCGATCATTCCGCCTGGGCCCGCAAATCTATCTTGTTTCCTGGATCGACGTGTAGCCCCGCGCCGCGCCGTCGGCAAGTGCGCACCGGGCCCATAATCAGCCTGCGCCTGCCGTTCCTTGACAACCTGACGGGCCCGTCACTAAATCTGCCCTCCCGGCCGGGGCCGTAGCTCAGATGGGAGAGCGCCGCAATCGCACTGCGGAGGTCAGGGGTTCGATTCCCCTCGGCTCCACCATCTATACGCGATTGTTATAATTGCGCTTTCTGCCAGGCCTGATCCGCGCCCGATCAATCGAAATCTCGGCTTGTCACACATGTGTCACAGCAAGAAGTTCGACATGGCAACGATCAGAAGACGCGGCAAGAAATAGCAAGTCCAAGTGCGACGTGCCGGACGTCAATCTCTGTGCAAGTCCGTTCATGCCAAGCGCGATGCTGAGGCCTGGGCTCGGCAGGTTGAAGTTCAGACGGGTCAGAACGCACTGCCAATACTCCCTCTCTCCGAAGGAACCTCACCATGGCTCCAAGACCCTGAAGACGGACAATCGGAAGTCGGGGCCGCATCGGCAACCGCTGGGATTCTGTTTGTCGCCCCCAAACCACAGCCAAGATGAAGTCGTGCACGGCTTCGACCTCCGCGCGGAGAACGCCCGCCAGGCACAACTTTTCAAGTATCGACTCAGCCCTGCGCTTGGAAATGATCTTCGCGCAGAAGGGCGTCACCGTTCTCCTGGATGACCCAGAGCTCGCGGGTAATCACTCCGTGCGCCTTGTTCATACGCCAGCCGGCGCTGATCACCGCGGACGTGTCATCAAGGGCTTCGGTCTTACGGTCGATGTATTCGACGTCCGCATATCCATCCGAAATCAGCTTGGACCAGAACTGCTCAATTTGTTCGCGGCCAGTAAAGGTTCCAAATGGAGCCGCGACCATTTTGGCATCGGCCTCGTAACAAGATGCGCATCCAGTTGCATCACCGGCGTTGAAGAATGCTTGCCAGCGTTCGCTCGCAGCATTCACGAGCTCGACAACACGATCGGTCATATTCTTCTCGATCCCTTTCTGTGCTCACGCGCGATTTCGTGACACCTGTTCTCGATACGACCCGACGCGAACCTCCATCAGAACTAAGCCCCTTCGTGTATATGGTGCTGATAATGTCTCCCACATACTTTGCCACAGTAGCACACGGCCATTTTTCAGCGCCTGGAAACGGATGTCGAATGTTGCGAGGAGCCTTGCAGGGAACCATTGAACTCCCAACGAATGACCTGTTTGCTTGAGGAGAACTTCTGACGAACGCAGCCCAGCCATGTTCAGTTTTGCGCCCGAAAGCGGACGTTGAACATCTATGAGAGCGGGAGCGGCTGTGTGTTCTGCAAATCGACTGGCACCAGATGCTGACGGCGACTTTTGGTACCCTCGTTTGTATCGCGCGCTATATAGGTAGTCTGAGAAGGGAAAGCGAATTCAGAGCCAGACTGGCTTACCAATTCAATGAGGCGAAGTATCAGTTCTTCTTGAACGGCAAGGAAATCAGGAACTGTTCGCGTATCGACATATGCGTAGACTTCCACCTTGATTGACCAATCACCAAAGCCAACAACATGTACTCGTGGCAGCGCGACTTCTTTGCGCACTTTCGGATGAGACGAGAGGTAGCCTCGAATACTAAATGCCAAGAAGCGCAGCTGCTTAGTTGTCGTTTCGTATCTTAAATCAAGTACATGCCGAAAAAGCATTTGATCACGTAACGTGTAATTGGTCACGTGCACCTTGGCCAATTGCGAATTCGGCACCGTGGTGACGGTTCTGTCCAGTGCTCGAATCCGTGTTGAGCGGAGTCCTATATGCTCGACGTGTCCTTTGATTTCGCCATACTCGCAGAAGTCTCCGAGGCGTACAGGTCTATCTGCGTAAAGGTTCACGCCTCCGATGAAGTTCTCTAGGCTGCTCTGGGCCGCTAGCGCAACAGCCAATCCTCCGACACCGAGCCCAGCGAGGACCCCAAGGACAGGCAAACCGAGCTGCTGGGCCCCATGCGCTGCCAACATAGCAACGGCAGCAATGCCGCCTACCCGCCCTAAAAGTCTTAGCAAACTTGCATCAAGACTTTCATCTGGAATAGCGGGAGACGCGATGATCCATTCTATTGCAAGGAAAATCGCCAACCAAATGGTCCAGGCTAGTGCAAAGTAGAATAGGAAATCTGCAGAGAATTCGAATATCTCTGCAAAAGTGCCGACAACAAGAATTTGGTCGTTTATCAGAAATCTTGCAATGGATATGGCGACTAACAAGGCCAGCGGCGTCAAGATACGGCGCATGTATCTTGCTGGGCCACGACTAGAGTTTATTGGCCACGTTAGCCAATACCATAGTGCAAACATTGCACTTGCCACGCCCAGCACCATAAAGCTTCCGATTAGTTTCCAAGCGGGCGTATCAAGGATCGGTCGTTTCAAATTGTCAGGGAGATTGTAAACAACGCCAGGCGGGATCATCCAGCCATGCGCCTGTAGCTGGACATTGCGCCAGCTAGAAATCTTGGTTGGTTCTTTCGGCGGCAAGTTCTTAACAAGGTGGTAAAACTCTTCCGCACGAGCCACGGTGTCCGAGTTGAAGAGAAAGTGTCCCTTGTTCACACCTTCTGCAACTCGAGTTATTGTGATCTCAGACCCGGGTATGGTCCAGTGATCAGCCTCGCCAGACGACTGAACAGCTTTGGCATCTGGAATTTGGGTGAGCCGCGGTAGATCTATGCGCCGCAGGACATCAACGAGAAAGACGATAGTATCAGCACCGACCTTCCTACGCGATGCCGGAGGTAACTGCCGCATGTCGAGGAGGCGTCGCAGCTGATCCATGATGCGCCGCAAATCCGCCTGACGGGCAGGGCGGGGGTCAGCTCTTAAGCGCCCATATGCTGTCTCAAGTTTTTCGGTTAGATCGTAAAATGCTCGCATCGTCCCGCGCGGACTGCTGGTATCAATGGCAAGCAGTGGGTTTCCAGACTGTGCCCAGGTTGGAGCAGGCAGCGCCAAGAGGAAGATTACTGCTGCAAATGCAGACGTCAGGCCGCGCTTCAACGAGATTTCGAACATGGATACCCCCGCCACACTAATCAGGCGGAGAAATCAATCAAATTCGGCTTTGTTGTGACCGATTCAGTTCGGTGGACGGCCGTCATGGACACTGCCGTTATGAAGGTTCAGAACTTGCCCGATCCAGACGTAACCATATGATATTATTTATTCTTTATGTTTCACTTGATGTCCGGTTTTTGATCAAAGTGGACAGGGCGGAAGTCGGCCAATCACAGCTCTAGCGCATTCAGCTACATGGCCCGTGCCTGGCACAAATCCCGTAGCAGATCCCCAGCTCAAACTAAGGTCCGCTACTACCCCGGCTTCGTAAGTAAGATTACGTCTCACAATGGAGATAGGCTGTAGATGTTGCGAAATAGTGCGAGGCGAAGTTTGCGGCGAACTACCAATCCGCACTGCCTCAAAACGTGTGCCAGTACTCTCGCTATTGCGCTGGGAACGTTGGGATTAGCGAGCGGTGCGTTGGCCTTTTCAAACAGCTTTTCGGTGGAGCTGCCTCGTTATCTAGGGGACTGGTATGAATATGCGCGCACGCCGAACGAGTTCGAAGACAACACCTTATCGAAGGGCGGAAAGAGTTTCGGGCCTTGTTTTGCGGCGCGGACGACTTATCGAGCTGACGGCAACGATGCGATCAGTTTGAAGAACTCTTGCGAGCGGCGCGCGTCAGATGGCTCGACAATTACCGACAGCATTACAGGCAAGGCTGTACTTCGAGCGGGTAGTCAAGGGCGTAAACTGCAGATTGCTTTTGGCTCCGGAATCGCCCAGTTCTTCCAGAGGGCAATCTCCGGCGGTGGCTTCCCTTATTGGATCTATTGTATCGGCCCGGCGAACCGAAATGGGCTATACGACTGGGCGGTAGTGAGCGGACCGAACAAGGATTATATCTTCGTTCTGACAAGAGCTCGGGAGATTTCTAATAAACTGCGCACCAAAATTTTCCGATGTAGCGCCGAACAGGGCCTGCCTGTCGACAAGCTCATATTCCGCCAACGCGACCCGCAACCGTAAGGTGGCTTGCGAAACCCGCTGCGACGAGGCTCAAGGCGGCAACTTTCTTGTGACGCCTCAACCACGATGTCCGATTATTCCGTCCATCATTTCGACCGCCGTCCCCCGAATTGGTCACCGCGTTGGTCGGCATGCTGCTCCGCCAGATGAAGCGCGTCCACGGGTCAAAAAAGCACGCCTTCAGGAGCTTCGAGTGAAAACTCCGAACCTGCGCCCTCGGAGACATCGACGATGAGATGCGTGTGTCTCCAACGGTCGAACTGCGAGCGGCCGAGATAGAACGGCGCACCGCCTATCTCGCCCCCCAACTGGCGGCAGAACAGCGATCCGTTACGATTCTTGAACAGCGCGAGAGCGTCCAGCTACATGCCTGAGCTGCTCCAGTCCGCGCACCGTAAAGTCCGCTTCGATCAATAAGCGGAAGCACCCGGTTTTACTCTCGCATCACGTCGTTCACACCGGCGCAAACGCTGGAATCCGGTGGCCAATGATTAGTTGGTACTGTGATTCACGATGACGTTTTCCCAAACCATCTTGTTGGGGACGACGATCACCTGTCCATCATTGGATTGGATATTTGTGGAGACCATACTGACGTTTCGAATCTTTCCCGATACTCCAGCAACATCAACGGTATCGCCGATATCAAACGGCCGAGTGATCATTAATAGCATTCCGCTTGCGAGATTACTCAGGGTGCTCTGTGTAGCGAATGCTATGACAAAGCTCGCACCGCCGAAAGCAGCAAGCAGCGGCGTCAAATTGATCCCATGTGCCGAGAGTACAATCATAATACTGACAAACAGGATCAACCAAAACGCTGCGCCCGACAAAAAGCCGGCCAGCAATCTGGACATCCTTTGCGTTGTTGAAAGCGACCGACGCACTACACGTGCAACCGCGAAGGCTACACTGAAGGCAATTGCAAACCAGAGCATGAGGGAAATGAGCAGCAAACCAACCTGGATCCCCCCATCCGGAGAGGTCAACCAGGTCTTGAACAACTTCCATAACGTTGCGGCGTCGTAGACCTCAGCCTGCTTTCTACGAACCGCAATTATGTATTGGCGATACTCGGCTACTTCTTCGGGCTTCCCCCCTTTGGCCTCCCATTCAGTGATGAGAACCCCAAATTTTCGAAACAGGCGGTCTTGTCGCTTTACCGAGTCACTTAGGTCCACTACCAGCCGTTCGCGATCCGCTTCGTCGCTGTCTGGAAGCGCCAAGTCGATCGAAGTAATATGTGCGATCTCCTTCTGGGAAAGCTTCAGCCATGCTTTCGCGACTTCGCCAAGCTCACTGCGTGTCAACGGAACGATCCGCTGAGCAAACTCCTTGGTTGTCATTTTAGGATCTGCCAGCAAAGCGAGTTCTGCTGACGCCGTTGACGTAGATGCTTGCCCCGCGTCAGCATTCGAAAGATCAAGCGCGAAGCTGAAGAGCGTCGAGAATGCGAATATCAAAACAAGTCGTAGCGAATGGATGAAGGTAGATGACCGAACAAGGGGCAGTTGTGGCGAACTTGTCAGTTCAGGATTTGGGAATGGAGCTGTTCCTTGAACCGAGCAAAGCCTGTTCATCCGTGCTGCGACCTTTCATGCGATCTTCATACTTGGTTTTGCTATCGAGCGTTACCGTTGGTGCAAAACCTATCGAGGTCATGCCTCTTGCGTGCCACCTCAATACGACAGCGGGAAGCAGTGCGAAAGTGGTCGAGTAGGTCTCTGCCCCGAAGTCCGCATTGTGGACTTAGCGGACATCTTGGATGCGCGCCTAGGCGGCTTGGGGGATGTCCGCTTACATCAATTAAGCGGACGTCCCTTGGTGCAAGATCAGTCCTCCTTCAGGGGCACGCGCATGCTCTAGTTGCCAGCCGCCTCGACCCCGAGGATCACGTCCTTGGCGTCTCCGTAAATCTTGAGCCAAGTCGCACGCATGGCTTTGGTCTCCGGTCTCAGGTTTTCGACGTCTTCATAGGGCATACCGCGGGCGGCTTGACGATCAGGAAAGCGATCCTTGAGCCGCAAGTGCTGAGCGCGCATACGTACGAATGAGGTCCCGGTCCAGACACCCGCCGACTTTAGCGGATGCTCCTCGCGGGGGTCCCAGTAGAGATTGAAGATGGGGGCCAATGAGGGGTTCACGCTGGGCGGGGGCCAATGGATTTTCATTTGCTGCTTCACTGTCGCTGTCAGCTGGTCCATCTCATAAAGATGCACATAGTCGCGGCGGCCGTGTGTGTCGCCTTTGACCAGGAGCGGCAGCTGGTCGACGCCGTCGATCACACGGTCACGGGGGATGTCGTGGGTGGCTCCGGCGATCCGTGCAAAAGTCGTGTAGAGGTCGGTGACGTGGATGACGTCTCCGACTATGGAGCCTTCCCCAACGACACCGGGCCAGCGGATGAAAGCGCCCACGCGAACACCACCCTCCAACGTCTGCCCCTTAACACCGCGGAACAACCAGTCAGTGTAGCCGCCCTCGGGCATGGTCTGCTTGAAGGCACCGTTGTCCCCCATGACCATTACGATGGTGTTTTCGCCAATCCCCAGCCGATCGATTTCGTCAACGACCTGTCCGATGTATTCATCCAGGATGTTCATCGCATCAGCCATGCGGCCGCCGTTCGGGGTGCGGAATTCGTCGCTCTCACGAAGCACCGCGATCGGGATTTGCGGCCAGTAGTTCAAATAGAATGGCCGGTCAGATGCAGCGAGGTTTCGAAGTGCTTCGAGCGTCTGCTGCTGATACCGCTTATTGACCTTCCGATAATAGTCGCCAGTCAGTTCTTCTCCTGTCTCAACGCCCCATTCGCGAAGCTTGCCGCCCTTCTTACCATCGACGCTGAGCACGTAGTCGTAGAGGCGAAAGGTTTTGTCTAAGCCATAGTCAGGATCGATCGCCTTCTTGGTAAAGGCCGAGGTCAGGCCCTCTAATTCCGCGTCATGTGTAAGGAAGCTGAAGGACACCTGGTTGTGCATGGGAAAAGAAGCGACGTCGAAGCCCTGGCTCGTGGGATAGCTCTCCTTTATGTCGCCTAGGTGCCACTTGCCAATATGGTGCGTGGCGTAACCGACGGACGACAGCAACTCAGCGATCGTGACTTCGTCGCCCGGCAATCCAACGCCTTCGGGCGGCGTGACTTTCGTAATATGCATGCCCGTTCTGAGCGCGAGGCGGCCCGTCATAAAGGCGGCGCGAGTTGGCGTGCAGATCGGCTCTGTGTACATGCGCGTGAAGGTCGCGCCCTCACGCGCAAGCTCGGCGATGTTCGGCGTGCGGCCACCTCTGATCTTGTCGAGGGCGGGCAACCCATATTCACCGAAGGCCATATCATCGATGAGGATGTAGACGATGTTGGGTGGCTTGCCGCCATTCTGCTTGCGAAGATCGCTCAGGCGCTGATCCAACTCTTTGTCTTCAGAGGCCCATTGGTCAGCATATTGATGCAGCAGAACGTAGTGCTCTGCGTCATGCTGGATGGCCTTGTCCTGCGCGGTTTGCGCAGTCGATGGAAGCGATCCGAATAATAAGGAGCATCCCAAGATCGCAATTCTACGGGAAGCACGCACAACACCACAACCAAACATGAAATCGTTCTCCCGAATGAATAGAGGCAAGGCCAGCATTTTGACGTCGTCCGAAATGCGGAACGACCAGGCTGAGGTTATATGACAATCCTGTCGCCCACCATTGACGTGAGGCGAGGGACCAACCTGGAGTCCGATGTGGGTCTTTGGTTTAAAGCCTGAGATTTAGCGCGGGCTTGACGTCCGCTCTGATCAAGACGTGGACGTCTGGCTAGCGCAGATCATCTGAAGCCAACCGAGTTCAGTCGTGCGGCGTAATTTGCGCGTCCTTTGCAACTTCCGGCGGGCGGTGCGGGAATTTTTGGATGCGCCCCATGTGTTGGCGCATGGTCATCTGGATCGGAGTCACCGCGAACAAGCCGCCATAAGAAGCGCCGTATTTCTCGCCTGGATCCCGCTTGATGTTGTAGAAGTCCATGCCCGGGAGTCCGCCTTGGCCGCCTTAATATGGACCTTGAAATTCTCATAGCGGAGTGCGCCGAGTACATCACCGGAATAGTGGGACATGAAGTTTCGGCGCGAATGCCCCTCTCCATTCAGGAAGAGCGAGGACTGGTCAACACCATCGGTGATCCTGTCGTTTGGAATTTTGTCCATCGCACCGGCAAGGCGAGTTGCAGTGGTGAACAGGTCTGTGACATGCAGCATGTCGACAGGATCACTTCCCGCCTCGATCATGCCAGGCCACCACGCCATCGCAGGCACACGCACGCCTCCCTCTAGTATGTCACCTTTTGCACCGCGAAGCAGGGTATAGCCGTGGCCTGCCCCCAATCGCGGTGCCAGTATCTAAGTTAGAATCCGGCCGCCATGGGCCAGCATCTGGGCTGGCCGGAGCGTAGCGTAGGTCAGTTCAGATGCTGGAGGCAAGATCGCTTCCGGTGCTGGGGGCTGGTAGCCGAGTGAAGAGTGCGGCCGGACCGCATTGTAATGGCGTCGCCATTGCTCGATCAGCACCTGGGCTTCTCGTAGCGTTGTGAAGATTTCCATATTCAGCAGCTCGTCTCTGAGTTTTGAGTTAAAGCTCTCGCAATAGCCGTTTTCCCACGGACTGCCTGGCTCTATGTAAAGCGTCTTGACGCCGATCCGAGCAAGCCAGCCTCGCACGTTCTTCGCGATGAACTCAGGCCCATTGTCGGAACGAATATGTTCCGGCGTGCCGTGTTCGACGAAGAGATCAGCAAGGCAATGCAACACGTCGTCCGAACGCAGACGCCGCGCAACAACAATGGCCATTGAACGGCGCGTGAACTCGTCAATGATCGTGAGCATCCGGAAGGGACGGCCGTCCTGTGTGCGATCGTGAACAAAGTCGTAGCTCCACACGTGGTTTTGCCGCTCAGGTCGCAAACGCACGCACGAGCCGTCGTTCAGCCAAAGCCGACCGCGCTTAGGTTGCTTCATGGGAACTTTGAGCCCTTCCCGCCGCCAGATGCGGTGAACCCGCTTGACGTTCACCTTCCAGCCTTCCGCGCGCAGCAGCGCCGTCACACGCCGGTAGCCATAGCGCCCGTACCGCTTGGCAAGACGGATGATTGCGGCAGTCAGCCTTCTCTCGTCGCTGCGTGTCTTAGGCTGACGTCTCTGCGTTGTGCGAGACTGTCCCACCACCCGGCAGGCGCGGCGTTCGGAGACCGCCAATCGCGCGCGCACGCGGGTCACGCACGCTCGCTTTCTGGAAGGGCTCAGTATTTTCCCTCGAGAGCTTCCTTAAGGATCAACTTGTCGAGTGTCAGCTCAGAGACGGCCTTCTTCAGCCGCTCGTTCTCCCGCTCCAGATCCTTGAGCTTCTTTGCCTGATCAAGCTTCAGACCGCCGTAGTCCCGGCGCCATCGATAATAACTCTGCTCGGAAATGCCCAAGCCCCGGCAAATCACGCCGACCGTCTCACCCTGGTTCAGCTTTACCTCAGCTTCTCGCAACACGCCGATGATCTGTTCTGTCGTGTACCGCTTCCGTGCCATTCCATCGTCTCCTCATCTGAGGTTCGAAATAGCCGGATTCGCTTAATCAGAATGGTACCGTTTCAGGGGGGCAGGCCATAGTCATCATCGTCAAAATGAATGCCACTCTTGATAAGAGCTGACGGAACCGCCTATCTGCCGGGAATTCTCTTGCATCAACCGCATGCTCCTGATGGAAAGAGTGGGACAGCTCCATTCCCACTCGCCAAACCTATAGCTACAACGCCCCTCCCATAATCATATTCGTACCTGAGCACTTAAGGAGAGCCCATTGTCGGTATCCCCGGGTCTTAGCCAGCCGCAGGTCCTGTCACCTATGATGGCAAACTGGAAGTTGCTGGGTTTATTTTTGAAGTTGAGGTTCGTGTAGGCCTTCGCACCTGCGTCGATTTGGAAGGTGCCCCCCTGCTGAGGCCATGCCGGCTGGGTCGTTGACATAAGCACCGCCCACGTCAAAGCCACGATATTGAGGAGCAGCCAGCCTTGCTAATTCGCGCCATCGCTTTCCTCCATCGACCTCTTTTTATGTCGATGGTTGGATGGTAGATGGCAGCTTCTGGCCGCGCATTGATAGACGTCAACAGTAAAGCGGTGCCCGTTATATGACCCTGTGCAATTTGGGACCGAAGTCCGCTTTGTGGATTTAGCAGGCGTTGAGTGTGTGGGCCCAAGCCTCTGTTGGGATGTTTGCAATTGGATCAGATGCAAACAGCAAGATTGAGCTGCATTCGTCGAACGACCAACACATCCGCTTTGATCAGAAAGCGGATGTAACGAGGCCGAGAACGCGCCAGTGCTGGCCTAACGGTTCAAACGTAGTGAGCGTGATCGTCAGCCGCGAGTTTCTTGAGCGTGACGCGCGATCCAAATGATGAAATGTTTGCGGAGGCCTGCGCCCTGTTAAAGGAGTCCAAGCGACTGCACCGCGAATGCTTTGAGCCGACGCGTGAGAGTTCCTGCAGCGTATTCTGGGAGCCACCGGGAAATCATTTGCCCACACATGAAACCCTTGTACACCAGAACAAGTCCATCCCAAGCGGTGAAATGGAGACCCCGATCGTCACCTTTCTGTTTGATAATACTTACGCCCGATTGCCCGAACGCTTTTATGCACGCCTGCAGCCAACACCCGTGCAAGCGCCCGGACTTGTCCAACTCAACACCCAACTGGCCGATGAACTATGCCTTGATACCGAGGCGCTCGCCTCGTCCGCTGGCATCGGCGTTCTAGCCGGCAACGAGATCCCAAGCGCGGCCGATCCACTCGCAATGGTCTATGCCGGCCATCAATTCGGAAACTGGGTTTCGCGCCTGGGTGACGGTCGAGCGATCCTGCTCGGAGAGTTGATTGATCGAAACGGTATTCGTCGGGACATTCAGCTCAAGGGCGCCGGGAGAACCCCTTTCTCTCGCATGGGAGACGGCCGCGCCGCGCTTGGTCCGGTCTTGCGTGAGTATATCGTCAGCGAAGCCATGGCCGCGCTGGGCATCCCCTCAAGCCGAGCCCTCGCGGCGGTCACGACCGGTGAACCTGTCGTCAGGGAAACCGTTCTGCCCGGTGCCATTCTAACGCGTGTTGCCAAAGGCCATGTCAGGGTTGGAACCTTCCAGTATTTCGCATCACGCAACGATACCGAAGCCCTGCATAGTCTCGCCGACTACGTAATTGCCCGGCACTATCCAAAAGCCGCTCTGTCAAAAGTGCCGTACCTTGCACTGCTTGAAGCGGTCATTGTAGCCCAGGCCGAACTCGTCGCGCGCTGGATGCACGTAGGGTTTATTCACGGCGTCATGAACACGGACAACACGTCGATCGCCGGCGAGACAATCGACTATGGTCCGTGCGCCTTCCTGGATAGCTATCACCCAACGACGGTCTTCAGTTCTATCGATCGCGCGGGCCGCTACGCTTACGGCAATCAGCCCCGTATCGCGCACTGGAACCTCATACGTTTCGCCCAATGCCTACTGCCTCTGCTCGGTGAGGAAGACGCAGCCGTTGCCCTGGCGCAAGAAGCCGTTGACCGCTTCCCACACCTCTATCAGTCCGCTTGGCTCACCGGCATGCGCCGCAAGCTCGGGTTGCATGTCGATCAGGACGGCGACCTTGAACTCGCTGAAAGCCTGCTCGCTTTGATGGCCGCAAACGAGTCTGACTTCACGTTGACGTTTCGCCGTCTTTGCGAGGCGGCGGAACCCGGACACGGTGAGGCGGCGTTCCGAGAACAGTTTGCTGACAATGACACAAGCGCCGAGTGGCTGGCTCGATGGCGCCAGCGACTATCTGCCGAAGCCATTGGCGATGAAGACCGCAAAGCCTCGATGCGACGAACAAACCCCGCGTTCATTCCAAGAAACCACCGCGTCGAGGAAGTCATCGCAGCCGCGCTGCTCAATGATTTTGAGCCCTTCGAAGAACTGTTGCGGGTTTTGGCACACCCGTTTGAGGAGCAACCCGCCTTCGCCCACTACTCTGACCCGCCTCAACCCGAGCAGGTCGTGCACGCCACCTTCTGCGGAACATAGACTATCGCCCGTCAGGCATACCCCGCCCAAGAGGCCAGGACGCCCAGGGCGATCTGGCGATGCCGCGGGTCGCCATCTTGGGCCAATGCAGCGATCAGCGCATCGTCGGAGGCCCGCTGATCGAGTTTGCGAAGCAGCCCGAAGGCGTGCAATGCGCCCTCTCCATCCCTTTCGAAGGCATGGTCACGCAACGCGCTCATCGCTTGATTGCCGCCTGATCTTGCCAAGGCATCGGCGGCCGCCTTGCGAACAACTGACGCCGCCGACCGCAGCAGCTTTGCCTTTTCACTCGTCGAAAGCGTCTCGGCGAGCGCGCCGACGGCTTCTGCCTGGATTGCAGGTTCGCTGTTTTGCAACGCGCGTTCGAGATGAGGAAACGCCGGCTCTCCGACGTACCCGAGGCAGCGGACAAGATGGAGGCGAACAAGCAGAACCGGGTCATTCAGATAGGCGGCGATTTTGTCGATCAAATCACCGATGAGCCGACCGTCGCCGCGCCCGATTTCCGCCAGCGAGGCGGCAGCCGATGTTCGCAGTTCGCTGTTTGAGGATTTCAGCCCATCAACGAGTTCCTCGACCACATCCCGTCGTGCAACCTTTGACAACAGTTTGCAGCTGAGGAGTTTGGCATCCGCGTGGACCGGAATCTTCGGGTCGGGAGCAGACGTCTTGCGGCCGAGCTTGCCCTGTGCGAGTTCGAGAAAACTCAGGTCCTCGGCCGTCAGCTCGACGTCTTCAACAGCCCCCGCCGAAGTGCCGTCATCGCCACCGTTGATCCCCTGTATGGCGTCAAGAGTCGAGCGCGGGAAACCAGGCTGGGACGCCGACTCCGTGCTGTCCTGCTGTGGGGCCGCATCCGTCGCAACAGACAACTCGACAATGTTCCCTTCCCGATCGATCTTGATCGGGTTTTGACGAGCCGCCTCATCGTCGGCGGCGGCATCGGTCCCGTGACGCCGGACTCCCTGCTCCGGCGCAGGCTCTGAAGCCGTAAGCTGGCTGCGTGAGGCCTCCGCGGGCGGCGCAATGAGCTGACCCCGATAAGCCGCAAGAATGGTGCCGGCAGCAATATCCGCCAATGCACTTGATCCGGCACCCAGGTTGGCGATCGCCGCCAGCGCATCAAGCGCACTCAATCGGATTGAGCGCACAGGGTCGCCAATCAGCGTTGTCAGTATTTTCAAGCCTTCAGAATCAGGTTGGTCCGCCAGCTTGGCAATGGCGGTACGTCGTACTTTCAGCGGCGCCGCCCGCTTTGCAGCCAACCCGCGGGCCAGTTCACCGGCAAGGCTTGGCGCGAGCTCCCCGGCAACATCAAGCACTGCACATGCGACTTCAATCTCGTCTTTCTCAAGCAAGGAGCGCAGCAACCGCTCAGAGGTTTCCGTCGCGGGCTTGGTCTGCAATTTGACGAGACAACGCAGCGCAGCCGCCTGAACACGCGGAGCGGAATCGCCAAGTGCCTCGGAAATCCTTTTCGGGTCATCTGCGCAAAACTTCGTGAGAACCATTTCGCGAACACCCGCATCAGCGTCCGACATGAGTTCAGAAATCACGCCGGCATCAGGCTTGTCGATCGCGGAAATAGCGATGCGCCTAACCTCGGCCGAAGCGTCCTTTGTGAGTTTCGCGATTTGTTCGCTGCTTAACAGCCACGGCTGTTTTGCCACGCGTTCAATCGCTAGCCGCCGAACACGCTCCTTTTCCGATGACAAGTGCCGGATCACAACCTCCGTTCCGGCCTGTCCCAGTCCCATCAGAGCATCGAGGCTTTCCGGCCAGAGGTCCTGGGAGAATTCGTCGTAAGTAGCCGCGACAATCGGTTCGATCGACTTCGGGTCACCGATTTGTCCAAGTGCTTTGATCGCCAGGCGCTGAAGCTCAAGCCAGGCATCCGTCTCCCCTTGTGCGAATTCCTCCCCGTCCCAGGCGATGTTGGCGGTTGGCTCAACCGCAAGCTCACAAAGGATGTCGACAGCATCACGCGCACCGGCTTTGCCTAGCCCGTCGATTGCGGCCGCCTTGGCATCAAGGCTTGGGTCTTCAACGAGCGACTGAAGCAGGTCGCTTGCCGTGCTGGCATCGGCAAGCTCCGCCATCACGCTGACGGCGTCGTAGCGCACGTCCTCGTCCACATCCACGCGTGACGTTCTGAGCGCCGGCAAAGCTTCCGCTAGCGGCTGCCGGGCCAGTGCTCGGATAGCCAAGCAGCGCTCGACATCGATGCCTTCGATCGCGAGCCTTGTGAGTTCCCGGGTGATGCTGGGCTGGGGCAGGCCTTGGCCGTTCTTCATCAATACGTCCTCGCGTGTCTCAAGCGAAGCCCAACGACCACTTGCAAATTTCAAGAACGGCTCCGCCAAAAAAGGGCGATCATTTCAAACGAGCAAACGGCGCGGCCTGAAAAATACCGCGCCACTTCTCATCCTTGTGGTCTTTGCCCTAGGCGATATCGCGGCGGGCAAAGCTCATCGAACGGTATTGGTGCTTATACGGGCTTTCGCCAATGCGCTTCACACGTCCAATGCCCATCTTGTAGTTGTAGTTTCCGCTGATCCAGTCGACGACACGGCCTGACAACGCATTGGCCGGCTGCGACGTGTGTAGGAAGTCCATGAACGTCACGCCCTTCTTGATCGCCGGCGTCACGATTGCAACCGCCGTGATCGCTGCACGCGTCAGTTCGATGTGGCCGTTACGCAGTAGCGACGAGAATTGGAAATCGTCTCCCTCGACGCCGACAATCGTATTGACCTGAACCGGAATGCGGTCCGAGTAGATCATCACGTAATCGCCCGACTCGATGTTACGGGCAGCAGCATCTTCAGGGTGGATCTCAACCCAGTTTTCTGGCCAGCGTTGCACTATGTAGGGCCGCCGCCGGTCGTCATAACCCGACTGCCAGCGCTCATTGATGCGGCCCGAGGTGCACCACAGTTCACCTTCGCGTGGCTTCAACCATTCCCAGTAATCCGAGAAAAGCCCCCAGTCGGCCTTCTCGATGTTGCACTTACCGGTCTGGCTGTTGAAGTGCGTCAGCTTCTTGTTGAACGTGTTGAAGCCGGCCGGCCCTTCTTCGGGCAGCTCGCGCGTTGTATCATGCAAACGCTTGGTGCCTTCCAAGGAGCCATCGTCCTTCATGACAACGGGGCCTTGGATACCGTCAGTACCGAACTCCGCCAGCTTCTGATGCAGCGTCTTGCCTTCGCGCTGCGCGGCAACCTTGACCATGAAGAAATCTTTACGACTGCCCCGTGAAAAGCGTGCGCCTTCCTCGATGACGTCGTTGGAATTTTTCCAGTCGAAACCGTCGTAGCCCATGCGCTTTGCAAGTTGCGCAATGATCCACCAGTCGGGTTTGGCTTCGCCCGGCGGGTCGTAGAACTTCGGATATACGCGCAGACGCCGCTCGCCGTTGGCACGAGTGAACGTGTCTTCGCCCCACCCAGCTGCGGGGAAGATGATGTCAGCGTAACGAGCGCCGATTGGATCGACCAGGTAGATATCCTGGTTGAAGACCACCATGCCTCCGGAGTCGGCGCGATCCTTCAGCGTTTGGATAATGTCGGCCTTGTCGAACGACATGATCTGGTGAGGGTTCTGAACGGTCAGTTCATTGAACCTTGCCGCCAGCCCCTGACTTCCGCACATCGATTGGATCCAGGTGTTCCCAATCACGTGCGCCAGGCGCGTATGGCCTGAGACCAGATAGCGGTCGGTATCCATCGCGCGGCGACGCCGGCCGGGCACTTTTTCCGGCGACTTGTTGCGTGGGTATTTGCCGCCACGCAGACCGCCGCGTTGGTGGCCGCCGGCACGGCCGATCACTTGGCCTGGACGCCCACCGCATCCACAGATGATGCCGAGCGCCGAAACACCGACTGTGTTCCCGGTATTATTGGACCAATAGAAGCCCTTCTCGATCATGATCGAAGTCTTTGGCCGCTTGCCATTTGCACGCGGCTTGGCCAACCACTCGGCGGCCGTGTAGATCTTCTGCACATCGATTTGGGCAATTTCAGCAGCTTTCTCTGGCTGGCTCACCTCTTGGGAAAGCAGCCACTTCTTCCAGTCTTCAAAGCCCTTGGTCTGGAATTTGCCCCAGGTCGTGCGCCACTGCCACGGAGTATTGCGCGTGCCCTGGCCGAAGCCGGAAGAGGATTCCCACTTGTTGTTGACCCACTTCTTGATCCACTCGGAATCTTCCCAGCCGTTTTCAACGATGACGCGGGAGATGGCGAGCAGAACAGGAAGGTCGGTTCCCGGCTGGATGTCGATCAGCATCCCGCCGTTCTTTTCGGCGTAAGCAACACCACCGGTCCGGCGCGGCAGAAGGAAGATCGTCTTCTGGCCGTTCTGGATGCCGGGCATGATCCAGTCAGTAAACAGGATCGTCTTGGATTCATAAGGGTCCGTGCCGCAGATGAGCAGCGTTTCGGCATCCCGCCAATCCTCATAAGCGGGGCCGAAGTTATCGAACCCGGCATTGCGGAAGCCCGGCGTCGAGGACACATCCGACGGCGTGTCGTGGAACGTGAAGTTTGCCGTATTGACGTGCCGCAGCGCGTACTTCGAAATCGCGTAGGTGTTCTCCATGTACCCGTAAGAGAACGTCTTCACGCCATAAGCATTGGTCCCGTGTTTATCGAGAACGTGGCGCCCCACTTCGGCGGCAATGTCGAGTGCGAAGTCCCAAGGCACCGGCATCAGCACACCAAACATGCGCAGCATCGGCGACTTCAAGCGGTCGCGGGTCGGGGTCTGCGGATTGTAGACCTTTTGCGCAATCGCACCGCCGCGGATCGACGAGTTGCCACTGGGGTTGACGTGCTTGGCATCCTTGTCGGGGATGATAATGATGTGATGCGGCTCGTCGTTGTGCAGCACCACATTGTATTGGTTGGGCGCCACCCAGGGTCCAAGGGGCTCGACGGGGAAATCAACCTTGAAAGCGTTCTGATCGGCTTTCGGACCGCCCACCTTGCCGCCGCGCACGGGCCATCGGTAGACCTTGTAGCCGCATGCGACGATGCAGTAATCGCAGGCAGTTGAGATAACCTCCGCGTCCGTGGGCGGCAGCGGGATGTTTGATTCAGGAATGTAATACGGTGTGGTCATGAGGTCCGCCCTTTATCCCTGGAGATTGTCGTAGCGGCCATAGATCAGGCCGAACATGCCAACGGCGTAGACATCATCACCGTCCAACTCGAGGAGGACTTGCGGCAGGCTCTGATAGGCCTGGCCGGAAATGAAGATCCCGTGGCGCGTGAGGTCGTACGTGGTCAGGTGTAGCGGGCATGGACCAAGCGCCTTGTCCGCGGCTTGATAGGTGCCCTGCATCGGACCGCCCTGGTGGGTACATATGTAGTTGAAGCCGACAACATCTCCATCCGGACCAATCCCGCCGCCGGCTTTCGTGCCGAGCTTCACCAGGAACGACTCCGAATAAGATTCATCATCGGGGTAATTGAATTCGACGGGCTCATCTTGCTTGAGCTCCGATAGCTTGGCGACCTTCTTGCGCGGGTAGGTCGCGACAACGGCAGGAATGCGGGCCAGCGATGGTCCAGCCTTGACCGCAACCATCACCGTGAACGTCGCGATCCCAGAACTGAGAAGGAAATCGCGTCTGTTTATCAAGCACTTCGGCCCCTTCGGCGGATTCGCGGGAGGTTCCGGTTGCAGTATCCGAGGATTTTCGGCCATGGGTGGTACTCCTCGATCAGTTGACCGGCGGCGGCAACGGTGCGGTTTCGGGAAGCTCGGGCTCATCCATCATGATTTCTTCACCCGAGAGGGATTCGAGGAACGCGACCAGATCGGCCTGCTCTTTGTCCGAGAGCTTTAGCGGCTTGATCAGCTTGGTCTTGTTCTTGGCGAACTCGTTCGTTCCGCCGCCCTTGTTATAGAAGGCAACAACATCGGCGAGCGTTTCCAGCATGCCGTTGTGCATGTAGGGCCCGGTGTACTTCGTGTAGCGCAGGGAAGGCACCCGGAACTTACCCATGTCTCTTTCTTCCTTTGTGCGGAAATAGAGACCTGGGTCATCTTTCAGCTTTTGGTACTTCTCCTGCGTCACGCCCTTGGCATAGAGCTCAAAGCGGAACGTGATCTGCGCCAATGCATCGTCTTCCCAACCCGAGTAGGGTGGAACTCCGAGATTGTAGTACTTCTCGTTCGAGAGCAGCGCGCCGTTGTGGCATTGGGCGCAATTGGCCTTGCCGACAAACAGCTTCAAGCCGCGCTTTTGCTGCTCGTTGAGAGCCCCGTCATCACCGCGCATATAATTGTCGAACGGGGTATCCTTCTGCACCAGCGTGCGTTCAAACGCGGCGATCGCCCGATACGCATTGCGCACCTTAGGATAGTTGTCGCCAAACACCTCGCGGAAGCGCTTACGGTACTCGGGGATGAAAGCCAGGCGAGCTTCCATGACGTCGTCTTCGCCATTCCCGGCGACCCCGCCGCGCGCGGCCGACCTTGCCTGACCTTCCAGTGACTTCGAGGCCCCGGCCCAAAACAGCTTGCCGTAGTAAGCGGAGTTGACCACCGTTTGGCTGTTGCGCCAGTGCGTCGTGCCCGGATAACCAAATGAGATCTGGGAACTCAAGCCCCACCCCTGGTCGGGAAGATGGCATGCCGAGCAAGCCATCGCGGCATTTCCCGAAAGCCTGGGATCGAAGAACAGCATCTTACCCAGTTCGACTTTTGCATCGGTCGTCGGGTTATCCGCCGGGTTCGGCGGGTCACCCAATGGCGCCAGCATCTTCGGGCGTTCTTCGGACACCGCCAGCGTTGGGGCAAGCCCACCGATAGCAAAGGCTGTCACCAGCGCCCCGCATAAGATTAGCTTCGGTGTTTCCTTGAAGCCTTGCATCGCGTCCGCCCTCCCTAGTTCGGCGTTTTGCGCCAATTGGCTATGACGGGATAATCGGTGTCGATCTCGTCTTTCAGCGTGTATTCGTCTCGGGCAAACGACTCACCCGACAGCGCCTTCAGGAAGGCCAGGAGATCCTGCTTCTCACTCGGCACCAGTTTGAGCGGCTTCATGCGGCTATCCTTGTTGGGATCATCGCCACCGCCACGATTGTAGAACTCAATCACGTCCTCGAGGGTAGCCAGCGTTCCGTTGTGCATGTAGGGCGCGGTGTATGTGAGTTCTCGAAGCGTAGGCGTAAGGAAGCTACGGCGGTCCTCATCGCGGTGCGTGCGAAGGAAGGCTCCGAGGTCTTCGCGCAGGTTCATGTAGTTCGGAATGCCAAAGAACTTGGCGTAGGTGACGAACGCGGTATGACGTTCGGGATCCGACCAAATCTCCGGATTACCCGGCACGCCGATGTTATGCGGCTTGTCATCAGTAAACCGGTTGCCCGAATGGCATGATGCGCAGCCCGCCTTGCCCTTGAACAATTCGAACCCACGCTTGGCGCCGGCCGACATCGCTCCCTGGTCAAACGGGCTACCTTTCGACGTGATCGTCTTCAGAAAATTCTGAATTGCTTTTCGCGCGCCGCCGTTCGACGGCTCACCAAGCCCCGCATCCTTGAACATCTTGACGTAGACGGGATCCTGCTTGAGGCGCTCCTGCATGATCCTCATGTCCATGTTCATGAGGTACGTCTCGGTGATCATTTCGCGCGTGACGTCGTTGAGGTTAGTCCCTAAACGGCCGTCGTGAAGCCAAGCCGAACGATGACCGACATTAGCGAGCGTCGGTGTATTGCGGAAATGCTTCAACCCCGTGTAGGCGTCGGATAATGCCTGACCGTCGGTGAACGCCTTATCCGGCTGATGGCACGAAGAGCAGGACGCGTTGGTATCGCCCGAAACCCTGGGATCATAGAACAGGCGCTTACCCAGGTCGGCCAAGGCAGGCTTGACTTCCTTCGGCTGAACCGGCCCGAACTCTTCAGCGGAAGCAACTCCGCCGGGCAAGCCAAGCATGGACGAGAGGGTTACCGCCGACAGACAAAGCACGACTATGCGCCGGCGAAGGCGTTTCGTGGACATGCGCTCTCCCTTGTCAAATGAACGATTTAGAAGCCAGCAGCAGCTCACTTCCATGCAACGTTTCTTGGTGTTGACCGTCGATGCACAAGGTTCGCGCAGCAACGGCGCCGAATTCTGGAACGAGCGTAAGGTGCAGATGTAACGAAGCGATATCGTCGTTGGCCTGCAAATGTGAACAAATGTAACGAATTGCTAAAGGTTGTTAACATCCATCGTCTGCTGTTCAACTGGCGCCGTCAAGAGCTGGTTCAACGCCGCCTGCAAGATTCTCGGATCAATCGGTTTCTCGATGACCTTCAAGGGAGCAAGCTGGTCCAAATCCAAAGTACCAGGACGAAATGCGCTGAACAAAAGGATGGGACAGTCGGCCCGTTGCGTGCGCACGGCGTGGCAGACTTCTTCTCCGTTGAGCTCCGGCATAACAAGATCGGTCATAACCAGAGCGTAGTCTTCCGGTGCCCTCTCGAAGGCTTCAATCGCCAATATGGGATCGGTGTAACTTTCAACGTTGAAGCCCAGCGTTTCGAGGATCTTACCGCAAGCCCGGACGACCTCCGGCTCGTCATCGATCAGCAATATGGTAGGCGCGCCAGATAACTCTGCCTGTTCGCGCCTCGGCAGGTCAGGCTCTTCGGAAGGGGGCGTTTCCAGCAACAAAATCTCAAAACTGGTCCCCTTGTCACTGCTCGCGCAAGACAGCTGCCCCTTCATCTCGCCAACGAGATTGGAGACGACGGCCAGACCAAGTCCCGTTCCCTTACCCGGCGGCTTGGTCGTGAAGAAGGGCTCGAAGACCTTGTCCTTGCAGTTGTCGGGAATTCCGGGGCCGTTATCACTCACATTTATTCGGACCGATCCGTTGTGCTGAACTCCATTACCATTGAGCACAGCGCCGGGCGCGGGCTTGCGGTCAACTTCGATCTTGATTTCTCCGGGGTCCGCGCCGAGGGCTTCCGCGGAATTCGCACAAAGGTTCATGAGAACCTGATGCAGCCGCGTGGGATCGGCATAAACCGAAATCGTTTCGTCTTCCGTGGAACTGGACAGCACAATGTTCTTGGGCAGCGACGCCCGCATGAGCTGGCAAACCTCTCTCACAACCGTATCGACGCGCAAATTGAAGGCAAGTCCCGGCTGGCGCCTAGCAAATGTCAGTATTTCACGGACCATGTTGCGAGCCCGCTTGGCGGCAATGTCGATTTGCTCGAGCTCGTCCTGAACAGAGGCATTGTTACTGGCCCCCAGCTGCGCCAGATGCACATTTCCAAGAATGGTCGTCAGAACATTATTGAAATCATGTGCGACACCGCTTGCCAGCATCCCCACCGCTTCCATCTTCTGCGCTTTTTGAATCTGCTCCCGGGCAAGCGCCTTCTCTGTAATGTCTTCGCCAATACCAATGTAATGAGAGATGCTCCCTTGGTGGTCGCGCAGCGGCAGAATCGCCGTCGCGGCAAGATATGTCTGTCCGGACTTCTTGCGGTTGCGAAACACGCCGCGCCACTCTTCGCCACGGGTAATGCGCCGGCGCAAATCTAGATAGGCACTTTCTGATGCTTCACCCGATTGCAGGAATCGCGGTGTACGCCCCAGGACTTCATCAACCTGATAACCGGTGACCTCGCAGAACTTCCGGTTCACGTATTCGATCCTGCCGTCGGTCCCTGTGATGATAATCGTCGCCGGACTTTGCTCGACTGCACGCAGAAATTTGTTGGCTGAGTGTTCAGCAGCAAGACGTTCACGGAGCTCCGTGGTGAGCTTGCTGACCGTTCCCCGCAATTCGCGCAGCAGCAAGAAGAACAACGCGAACAGGACAAGCGCAACAATCGCCAGCCCGAGTAGAAACCGAAAACCGATATCGATTAGATCGCGGCCTTCCTCAACGGACCGGACGATGGCCTGGGAGCTGCGCTGCCGCCATTCCCTCCAATCAGCCGCCAGGACGACCATCGCTTCAAGCGCGGCGCTGTCGTCGACCTTGACGAACTTGTCGGTCTTGGTCGGCGGCCAGGATTCCGAGGCTGCCTGAATGGCAATGGGCAATTTCGAGGCGTAAACGGAGATCGTCTTCTCGATTATCGCCAGCGCCTCACGCTCCCGCTGTGTTGGGCTGGTTGCCTGGAACTCACTGACAGCGGCCTTAAAGTCCTTGAATTGCTTTCGCAGTTTGGTGAGGTAACGCGCATCTTGGCGCAGCACGTAGTTCTTGAAATTGTGTATGATACCGCCATAGCCCAAGTATCCTCGAAGCCGGCTCAGCAAAGCACCACGGCGATCCGCCTGCCGCTGATAATCGCTCCAGCTCTCTTCGATTCGCTCAAACCGATCTCGCGTCTCAAAACCCAGGTACAAACCGGTTAGAACCGTGGCCATCAAGAGCACAGAGGCACCCGAACCCACCAGTACTGGCTTCAATGGCATTGCTCTTCCGCCTGAAAACTGGCCGATTGTGAACGCCGCGATCCGACACCGCAAGAAGGATGATGACAAGCCCATCGCTCGCCCACGCGCCTTGCCGCCGTCGGGATGCTAATCTTATGCTGGCAACCGATCGTTTGCCTGTGCGTATTTCGCACCTCCTCTCTCGCTAGGGCACCTTAAAGGACCCAATGAACGAGCACATTCTGATCGTCGATGACGATACTCAAATAACGGCATTCCTGGAGCGCTACCTGCAACAGCAGCAGTTTCGCGTGTCCACATGCGGCTCGGCAAAGGAAATGCGCCGCTTACTGACCAGCGAAGCCATCGATCTATGTGTTCTCGACATCAACCTGCCGGACGCTGACGGCTTTGAGTTGACCAAAGAGATCCGCCGACAGTCAAACCTGCCAATCATCGTATTAAGCGTGCGCGATGAAACCTTCGACCGCATCTTCGGGCTCGAATTCGGCGCTGACGATTACGTCACGAAGCCCTTCGAGCCGCGCGAGCTGGTCGCCCGCATCAGAACTGTTCTAAGACGAACACGCATCGAACGCTTGGCAAGCTTCGAAGCCGACGCAGGTAACATTCTGCTGCAGGTTGATGCGTGGATCATCAACATTACGGCGCGGACGGTCACTCACCAGAAGACCGCGGAAGAAGCCGACCTCACGGCGATGGAGTTCGACTTCCTCAAGGCCTTGGCGGAACATCCAAGGACCGTCTTGAGCCGTGACCAGCTTCTTGATTTTGCCCGAGGCACCGACGCAATCGTCGGCGACAGAACCGTCGACGTGCACATCATGCGCCTGCGTAAGAAAATCGAGTCGGACCCCGGCAAGCCGTCACTGATCAAGACTATACACGGCATAGGGTACTGCCTCGCCACGGACGTTACGCGGCTCAAAGTGGCAAGGTAATCAAAGTCGCTTTGGCTCCCCAGCCGGGTTGTATGGGTCCGCCACAACCGACCCCGACTGAGCCCCGGTAAAACATGGCACGGAGATGCCACGCCTTCTCAGCTGGCAAACCGCAAATCGCCGCTCTGCACCGCTTGTGCTTTGCAGCGCCTGAAGACATCCCCGATTCCGATCAGCACTGGACCTCCTGGGGCAACAGCCTCGGCAACCTTCAAGTCTCCCAGCGTTGTATGAACGCGCTGGCCTCCGTCGCGCGAAACTCCGGTCGCGATCACGACCGAATTCGTTCACAAAGGCCTTCCTGGATCAGACGCTCCGCGATCAGCGGCGCGGTTCGGCCACCCATGTAGAAGATCAGCGTCGTCTCCGGATCGGCGAGGCCCTTCCAGTCGAGGTCGCCGAGAAGCTTGCCCGCGCGCGAATGCCCGGTGACAAACCGGACCGAATGAGCGCGATCCGGTGTGTCAGCGAAACCCCAGTTCAGCGGCCATCGCTAGTCCCGACGAAATACCCGGAACGGCTGAAACCGCAATGCCCTCCAATTCCAAACGCTCAATCTCCTCGCCTGCCCGGCCAAAGATCATCGGATCGCCGGACTTGAGCCGCACCACATGTTTGCCCTGCTTGGCGAGCTTGATCATCAAATCGTTGATATCGTCCTGCCGGCAGCTCTGACGGCCGCCCCGCTTGCCGACGAGCATTCGCTTGGCTTTGCGCCGCGCCAGCTCCAACACCTCATCCGAGACCAGATCGTCAAACAAGATGACATCAGCGGACTGCAAGGCACGCACCGCCTTCAAGGTCAGCAGCTCAGGATCACCTGGCCCGGCACCGACAAGCGTAACCCGCCCGGCCGAACACAGCGCCGCCGTCCTTGCGGTCTTGATCAATCGGGACATGCGCACCTTGTCGTATGGCACCTTGCCAAAGGCACGACCAACAAGTCGGTCCCACAATGCGCGGCGCGGCGGCGGCACTTCAACCGGCTTTCGAGACGATTGTGCCATCGATAATCCTCGCGATTTCGGCACGGCACGAACCGCAATTCGTGCCGGCCCTAAGGCACGCACGACGGCATCGACGCTCGTGCAGCCTTTCTTGCCAAGAGCCTCAACGATCTGGTTCACCCCAACTTCAAAACACGAGCACACGGTCGCTCCAGGGTCGGGCATATCCTCACCCGCACGTCCGGCCAGCAATCTCAGCCTGTCGGCCTGCGCGATTGGCCGGCTCAGTTCGCCAACGGCCCAGCTGCGAGAGACGGCTAGAGGCAACTTCGAGACGAACAGCGCGGCTATAAGCTGCCCCCCGCGCAGGCGTGCGAAGCGATACTGACCAGCTTTGACATCCCGATAAGTAAGCAGTTCATCTTCTGCCAACGCGGCCTCGCCAAACAGCTCCGCGGCGAAGCGTCCCAATCATTCGGCGCGTGAAGATCCGCCAGCTCGATGCGATATCCGTGCTTGGCGGGGGCGGCAGCGTGGTAGACCACGTCAGGAAGACTGACCGGGCAGGAGCTGACAGCGAAGCCATACCAGGCCGCCTCAAACGCCCGCACCGCGACCGGAGTGAATTTGGATTCCGGCTGCCCTGACACCGGATCGGTATGCGCGGCAACGAGGCTGTCGACCCTGGCCCGGCTGGCGTGATTATCGGTCCAGTGCATCGGCACGAACACATCGCCCCGGCGCTGGTTTCTTGTAATCGCCGCGCGCACAATGACACTCCGTGCACGCTTGAAACTTCGGCCAATGAGCCAGCCGCCAAACCGACCTTCGCCGCGTCGTCTGGATGGATTTCGACAAATGGCTCCGCGTAATGCGACATCAGCCTCGGCGTCTTCGCCGTGCGCGTCATCGTGTGCCACTGGTCGCGGATGCGGCCTGTGTTGAGCACCAGCGGGAACTCTTTAGAAACGAACGAGGCCGGACCGCGCTGCGACGTCGCAACAAATCGGCCGCGGCGGTCAGGCGTGAAGAACCCGCCATCCGCGAAGAAGCGGGTTTCAACACAAGCGCTGCCCTTCGGTTGCGGCCACTGGAACGGGCTCAAGCTGGCATAGTCATCAGCGGAGATATCAGCATGAGCAGAGATATCGAGGTCCCGGCGGCCATTGTTTTCGCAGCCGGTAAGCGCCGCGTATTCCGCGAATATCTCCCGCGGGCCGGCATAATCAAAGGCACAGTCAAAATCCAGCCGCTTGGCAACTTCGCAAACCTGCCACCAGTCGGGTTTAGCTTCTCCTGGAGGCGCCAGAAACGGGCGTTGCCGCGAAACGCGCCGCTCCGAGTTGGTAACAGTGCCATCCTTTTCTCCCCACGCTGCTGATGGAAGCAGCACATCCGCCAGCACCGTCGTATCGGTTTGCCGCGTTACGTCGGAGACCACGACAAACGGGCAGGCTTCTATCGCGCGGCGAACCTTGTCAGCTTCCGGCAGGCTGTCGACGGGATTGGTTGCCATGATCCATAAAGCCTTGATGCGCCCATCGGCGACCGCATCAAAAAGGTCGACGGCTTTGTGACCCGGCGCGCTGGCAATTCGCGGCGCCCCCCAAAACTCCTGCACAATGCGCCTATGTTCGGCATCGCCAAGCTCCATGTGGGCAGCCAGCATGTTCGCAAGACCGCCGACCTCGCGGCCGCCCATCGCATTTGGCTGGCCCGTGACCGAAAACGGGCCCCTGCCAGGCTTGCCAATACGCCCGGTAGCCAAGTGACAGTTGATAATGGCATTGACCTTGTCAGTGCCGGCCGTGGACTGGTTGACGCCCTGGCTGTAAACGCTGACGGTCCGTTCGGTCTCCGCGAACAGTTCGTAAAAATCAATGATTTGAGATGTGGGAACGCCGCAGGTTTCGGCGATCTCGGAAAGCGTAAGCGCACTAGCCGTAGCAACAGCCTCATCGAATCCGCTCGTGTAACGGTCGATGTACGCGTTATCGAGACCCTCACTCGCCGCGAGATGGGCCAGCAAGCCATTGAACAAGGCAACGTCCGTTCCAGGCGCGATCGCCAGATGAAGGTCCGCCATCTCACACGTCGCCGTCGCACGCGGGTCAATGACGACGACCTTCGTTCCACGCTCCTTGCGCGCGGCGACAAGACGTTGAAACAAGACCGGATGACACCACGCGAGATTGGAACCAACAAAGATGACGAGATCGGCCAGCTCCAGATCGCGGTAGGTACCAGGTACCGTGTCGGACCCAAAGGCGCGCTTGTGTCCGGCGACCGAAGACGCCATGCAAAGACGCGAGTTCGTATCGATGTTGGCGGTGCCGATGTAGCCCTTCATCAGCTTGTTGGCGACGTAATAATCCTCGGTGAGTATCTGGCCCGAGACATAAAGCGCAACGCTTTCGGGGCCATATTGGTCAATGGCCGCCTGAAAGCCATTGGCAACCAGATCGAGGGCCTCGTCCCAACTTGTCCGCGAACCATTAGCCGACGGAAATAGCAGCCGGTCATCCAGCGACAGCGTTTCACCGAGCGCCGATCCCTTCGAACATAGGCCGCCGAAATTCGCCGGATGCTCCGCATCACCTTTGACGTCGGCGCCCCCATCCGCGCGGCCCCGAGCAAGGACACCGCAGCCGACACCGCAGTAGGGGCACGTCGTCTTTACCCACGCCTCGTCCATTACGCGGCATCTTTGTTGTGGCCGAGCCTCGACGCTTCAACCAGGATTCGCCCGCCCTCGGCTCTGACTGGAAAAGTCCTCGCTTCACCCTCATCCGCCCCCTGGGCAAGACCGGTTTCCAGGCTGATAACCCAGTTGTGCAGCGGACAGGTCACCGCGTTGCCATGGACAATCCCCTGACTCAATGGCCCACCCTGGTGCGGACACCTGTCATCAAGAGCAAACACACGGTCGGTTTCCGTTCTGAACAGCGCGACGCAGCCAACCGGCGTTTTCACCAGCCGCGCGCCCTGGCGCGGAATATCGTCAAGCGCTCCGACATCGATCCACACGCTTTCCATCATGGTCATTCCGCTGCCTCCATGCGGGTAAGATCGGCCATCGGTGCGAACTCGTGCGCGTCTTTGACGCCGCGCGCGCGCTCGGACCATGGATCACTCTGTGAGAACTTCTGCGAATAAACGAAGGCTTCAAACAGCGCCTCGCGACGCTGCAGGTCATCAACGACAGCAGCCTGGATCGACTCAAGGACCGACCCGTTTCGCCCACTTGTAAATGCGCTCAAGATAGTGCCCCTGCTCGCGATAGAGCTGCACCAGGGCGACAATCACTTGGAGAGCCTCATCCTCGGTCTTCACGTGGCACAGGACTTCCGTACCCTTGATGTCAAGACCGGCCGCACCGGCGAAGTGGATCTCATAGCCGCTGTCAACGCAGATGACACCGACATCCTTGCACGTCGACTCGGCGCAGTTCCGCGGGCAGCCGGACACAGCCATTTTCACCTTGGCGGGCGTCCAAGACCCCCACATAAACTTTTCGATGCGGACGCCGAGACCTGTTGAGTCCTGCGTGCCAAAGCGGCACCAATCCGTTCCCACACAGGTCTTCACCGTTCTCAGCGCCTTGCCGTAGGCGTGACCGGACACAAGCCCGGCGGCGTTGAGATCAGCCCAAACGGCCGGCAGATCGTCTTTCTGGACGCCGAGCAAGTCGATGCGCTGACCACCGGTGCATTTGACAGTGGGGATCTCGAACTTGTCCGCGACATCGGCGATGGCACGCAACTCGCGCGAGTTGGTGATGCCCCCCCACATGCGCGGCACGACCGAGTAGGTACCGTCCTTTTGAATGTTGGCATGAACACGCTCGTTGATGAAACGGGACTGATAGTCATCGACATACTCGCCAGGCCATGTGGCCAGCATGTAGTAGTTGAGCGCGGGACGGCATTTCGCGCAGCCGCCAGAACTCTTCCATTCCAGTTCCTGCATCAGCTCGGGGATTGTCTTGAGCTCCTTGGCGACGATCAGCCGCCGCACCTCGGCATGGCCCAGATCGGTGCAGCCGCACATCGGCTTGACGAAAGCCGGGTCATAGGCATCGCCAAGTGACAGCACCAGCAGTTGTTCGACCAAGCCAGAGCACGTCCCGCAAGACGCGGACGCCTTTTGTGTGCGCACGCACATCGTCGACCGACGTCAGCCCCTTCTCGCTGATTGCGGAAACGATCCGCCCCTTGCAGACGCCGTTGCAGCCGCAGATCTCGGCATCATCAGGAAGTGCTGCAACGGCCGCCGTAGGGTCCGCATGGTCCCCCCCGGCATAAGCTGGACCGAAGATCAGCGTGTCGCGAATCTCACTGATGTCGGTCCCGTCTTTGATGAGTTGAAAAAACCAGCCGCTATCAGCGGTATCGCCGAACATGACGGCACCGATGACCTTGTCGTCCATGAGAACCAGGCGCTTATAGACGCCTCGCGTCGCGTCGCGCAGCACGATCTCCTCACGGTCTTCACCGTCCGCAAAATCACCCGCCGAGAACAGATCGACCCCGGTCACCTTGAGCTTGGTCGCGAGCGCCTTGTCGGCGAAGCCAGCTCCGCCAGCACCAGCAAGTTCGTTGGCGACGATGGTGGCTTGCTCATAGAGCGGTGCGACAAGGCCGTAGACGTTGCCGTTAAACTCGACGCATTCGCCGACTGCCAGAATGTCTGGGTCCGAAGTTCGCAAGCGTTCGTCGACGAGGATGCCGCGACCAGTCTCCAAGCCAGCATTCTTTGCGATCGCCGCATTGGGCCGGATGCCGACAGCCATCACGACGATATCAGCCGGGGTCTCTGTTCCATCATCGAGCACGACCCCGCGCACCCGCGTCGAACCCTGGCTGTCATGGGTCGCCAAAATCTCCTTCGTGTTGGCCTTGGTGATGACCCTGATGCCGCGATCTTCGAGAGCACGCTTGAGCAGCCCTCCCGCGGCGGCGTCAAGCTGGCGCTCCATCAACGTCGGCATCAAATGCAGCACGGTGACATCCATACCGCGCGACTTCAAACCTGCAGCGGCCTCCAGACCGAGCAACCCTCCGCCGATAACAACAGCACTGCCACCCTTCTCGGCGGCAATCAGCATGGCATTGACGTCATCAAGATCGCGATAGGTGAGAACGCCCGCCAAATCCTTGCCTGGAACGGGAATGATGAACGGTACCGAGCCCGTGGCGATCAGCAATTTGTCATAGGCGGCGGTAGTGCCGTCGTCTGCGGTCACTGTCTTGGTCTCGCGGTCTATCGCGACGATCTTTTTTCCTCTGTGCAAGGTAACGCCATTCTGCTCGTACCAGGCATCACCATGGATAACGATTTCCTCGTAGGATTTTTCACCCGACAGAACCGGCGACAGCAGGATGCGGTCGTAGTTCGTACGCGGTTCCGCATTGAAGATGGTGACGTCGTAGGACCCGGGTGCAGTTTCAAACAAGCGCTCGAGGGCGCGTCCGGGAGCCATACCATTCCCGACAACGACAAGTTTCTGAGTCATTGATCCCTCCCCTCAAGCTGCTTCGGTCGTCGCCGAACGCGACTTCCCGGTGCGCTTCGACTTGAGAGCGGCAACCACTTCGGGATCCGGATTGGCGCCACCCTCATAGGCTTCAAGGAAGTCGAGCAGCTCCTGCCGGTAGGCGTAGTAGTCGGAATGCTCAAGCAGCTCCTTGCGCGAGCGCGGCCGTGGCAGGTCGATCTCCATGACGTTGCCAATCCGGGCGTTAGGCCCGTTGGTCATCATCACGCACCGGTCGGCGAGCAGGATTGCTTCATCAACGTCATGGGTTACGCAAACAGCCGTCACCTTCGTCCGGCTCCAAACCTCCATCAGGACTTCCTGGAGTTCCCAGCGCGTGAGGCTGTCCAACATGCCGAACGGCTCATCAAGCAACAGCAGCTTTGGCGACAGCGCGAACGCGCGGGCAATACCGACGCGCTGGCGCATACCGTTGGAAAGCTCGCTAGCGAGTTTGTCCATGGCATCCGCCAGACCGACACGCTCCAGATAGTAGGCAACGATGTCGTCACGTTCCGCCGTGCTCGCGTGCGGGTAAACCCGGTCAACGCCGAGGATCACGTTCTCGCGCGCCGTCAGCCACGGAAACAGCGACGGCGCCTGGAAGACGACCGCGCGGTCCGGACCGGCGTTTGTAACCTCCTTGCCGTCAAGAATGATGCCGCCCGACGAGATTTCATTGAGGCCGGCGGTCATCGACAGGACCGTGGACTTGCCGCAGCCCGAATGCCCGATCAGCGTGATGAACTCGCCCTTCTTCAGCTTGAGGTCGAAGCCATCGACCACTTTGAGCGGCCCCTTCGGCGTCGGGTAGACCTTTTCAAGCTGAGAGAATTCCAGGTAGCGATCCATGCGCGGCGATGCGGCGGCTTTCTCATAAGCCTTCGGCAAAACGGTCCTGCCGCCACCCAGCGTGATGGGAACCACATTCGGCAGCGTAAGCGTCTCCTCCGATTGAGACCCACGGTCAATGCCTAGATCAATGAGATAGCTGGTGATCTCCTGGCGCAGCTTCTGGAATTCGGGATCCGAGCTCAGCGCCGTGTGATCACGCGGGCGCGCGATATCGACTTTGAACTCCCGCCCCAGCGTCGCACACGGTCCTGGAGTGAGCGGAATAATCCGGTCCGCAAGCAGGATCGCCTCATCAACATCGTTGGTAATGAGAACAACCGTGCGTTTGTCCTGTTCCCAGATCTTCTCAATCTCATCCTGCAGCTTGGAGCGGGTGAGCGCGTCAAGCGCCGACAACGGCTCATCGAGAAGCAGGATCTCTGGGCTCATGGCGAGCGCCCGCGCCACGGCAACGCGCTGGCGCATACCGCCCGACAGTTCAGCCGGCCGGCGGTCCGCGGCGTGGCTGAGCCCGACCATATCGATATAGTGGCGGGTGCGGGCCTCCCGGTCTTTCTTGCTGTACTTGCGGAACACCTGGTCGACCGACAGCGCGACGTTGTCCAACACCGTCAGCCACGGCATGAGTGAGTAGGACTGAAAGACGATCCCGCGATCCGGGCCGGGTCCTTTAATCGGCTCACCCTTCAACAGGACCTCACCGCGATCAGGCGACACCAACCCTGCGATCGTCGAAATGAGCGTCGTTTTCCCAGAGCCGGAGAACCCCACGACCGCGACGAACTCGCCCTCTTCGACCTCAAGGTTGATGTCGTTCAGAACCTCAGTGACGGCACTGCCCTCACCATAGGATTTCTGAACGCTTTTCAATTCGAGAAATGCCATCTGTGCTGCCCCCGCTTAGCGCTTGTCGGAATAAGTAAAGGCGACCTGCAGCGCGTAGATCAGGCGGTCGAGCAGGAACCCGATGATGCCGATGGTCAAAACCGCGACCATGATCTTGGCAAGCGAGCTGGACGACCCGTTCTGGAATTCATCCCAGACGAATTTTCCAAGCCCCGGGTTTTGCGCCAGCATTTCAGCGGCAATCAGCACCATCCAGCCCACGCCCAGCGACAAGCGCATGCCGGTGAATATCAGCGGCAGCGAGGACGGCAACACCAGCTTGGTGATTGTGCGCGAGGTCGGAAGCTGCAGGACGCGGCCGACGTTCAACAGGTCCTTATCGATGGAGGAGACACCAAGCGCGGTATTGATAAGCGTCGGCCACATCGAACACAGCGTCACAGTGATCGCGGAGATCAAAAGCGACTTCGGGAGCCAGTCGTATGGGTTCATGTAAACAGCCGAAACCACCATCGTTACGATTGGCAGCCAGGCCAACGGTGATACCGGTTTGAAGATCTGGATAAGAGGGTTCAAAGCCCCGTTCACGGTCGGCGAAAGGCCCGACATGATGCCGAGCGGAATGGCGATGACGACACCGACAAAAAAGCCCAGCGCAACCGTGACGAGACTGGTGAAGATCTGGTCGAAGAATGTCGGGGCGCCGGTGTAGCTGCGATACTTGACACGGTCTTCCTTGCCCGCAGCGATCAGCTTTGCATTGCGCTTGTCCTGGCGATCGTAAAAGGCAGCCTGGCGCTGACGTTCGTTAAGGTGGTCCTGATAAAGGTTGCCGGCCTGCTCCATCACCTGGACGGGACCGGGGATTGCGCCCAGCGATGTCTTCACCTGCGGCGCCATGTAGGCCCAAGCCGCAATGAAAATACCAATGCCGATCAGCGGCACAAACAGCTTCTGCCAAAGCTCGCTCAGGTTCTGCTTGGGAGAGTCGCCCATTGCCAGTTTGATGAGCGGGACAATGAACCCAAGGCCGAAGACACCTAACATGCCAGCGGCGCTGTTTAATCTCTGGTGAAGGCGCTGGGTCCGCTTTTCGCGGGCCTCCTCAGCGGATGTGTCGACGTAGTCAGTAACGGCAGCCATGATCATCTCCGGTTTGTCTCGGCTGAGCTCTTATTTTTTAGGAGACGGCAGCCGGGCCGCCGTCTCGAATTCGTGTTGGGAGGAATGAAGTTGATGATCGTCAGTTGCTGACGACTTCTGCACCCTCAACTTTGTCGTCGCCCTTGAGACCGATCTTGAGGCTCTTCAGGTAGGCGTTGGGCTGCTTCCCGTCGTAGGGAATGCCGTCGATCATATCTTCGGGCGGGACAGGTGGCCGGAAGCCGTCGGTACCGAACGGGAAGTCGGCCTTGGCGACCTGGCCTTCCTCAATGAGCATCTCGGCGGCTTTCATGTAGATGTCGGGGCGGTAAACCTTCTTCGCGGTTTCGAAGTACCAGTCGTCCGACTTGCCCTCGGGGATTTGGCCCCAGCGCCGCATCTGGGTCAGGTACCAGATCGCATCCGAGTAGAAGGGGTAGGTCGCGAAGTAGCGGTAGAAGACGTTGAAGTCCGGCACATCGCGTTTGTCGCCCTTCTCGTATTCGAAGGTGCCGGTCATCGAGTTGGCGATGACCTCCGCGTCCGCGCCGACATACTCCGAACGGGACAGCATCTTCACGGCTTCCATGCGGTTGGCGTTGTTGTTTTCATCAAGCCACTTGGCCGCACGGATCAGTGCCTTGGTAAGTGCCAGCGTTGTGTTCGGATACTTCTCGGCGAATTGTTTAGTGATGCCGAACACTTTCTCCGGGTTGTTCTTCCAGATCTCGTAGTCCGTGATCACCGGCACGCCGATACCTTTGAAGACGGCCGCCTGATTCCAGGGCTCACCAACGCAGTAGCCGTAGATCGTGCCGGCTTCGAGCGTCGCAGGCATCTGCGGCGGCGGCGTCACCGACAGCAGGGCTTTTGCCTTGATCGTACCGGAGGTATCGGTTGGCGAATAAAACCCGGGGTGGATCCCGCCCGATGCTAGCCAGTAGCGCAGCTCGTAATTGTGGGTCGAGACAGGGAACACCATGCCCATCTTGAACGCCTTGCCCTCATCCGCGAACTTTTCGATGACCGGCAGCAGCGCCTCGGCTTTGATCGGGTGCACCGGTTTGCCATCGGCCTGCTTTGGAATATGCGGCTTCATCAATTCCCAGACCTCATTGGACACCGTGATGCCGTTGCCGTTGAGGTCCATGGAGAACGGAGTGATGATATGCGCCTTGGTGCCGAAACCGATTGTCGCGGCAAGCGGCTGCCCGGCCAGCATGTGCGCACCGTCAAGTTCGCCGGTGATCACGCGATCCAGCAAAACCTTCCAGTTGGCCTGCGCCTCCAAGGTGACGAACAGACCCTCATCTTCGAAGTAACCAAGCTCCTTGGCGACGGCGAGAGGCGCCATGTCCGTCAGCTTGATGAATCCAAACTTCAGTTCGTCTTTTTCAACATCCAGCATCTCGGCTCTGGCATCTGATGTCGCGAATGCCGACATCACCGCCAAGGCACCCGCCGCGGCCAAAAACAGCCGACGCGTTGTGCTTCCGCGATCCGCTAGGGAAGTGGTGATCATCCAGTTCTCCTGCCTTGTACAGTCGCCGGTTGAGACCGGGCGACACGTTGATCGTCGGGACCGAAACAAAAAACGCCGCGCGAAGCTCAGGAGACAAAGCGTCATCCTTCCCTTCGGCGGCGTTGCCGGTGCCCGAACTAACTGAGGGCTTTGTTCGTTGCGGGCCTCCGTTGGCCTCGCGTTCCTATTGGCACAAACCGTGCCAAACTCGACATCGATATAAAACGCATCTATTTCAATAGCTTAGGTAGACTGCGACAGAATGAACCGGTACTCTAAAGGTGAGGGGAACTGCCTAATCCGAAGGCGCGTGATGATCGATTGTGCAATGCAGCGTAATAGTTCCTGCCACAACACAGGAGCGATCTCAGGACTGCTTGTCCTTGGCCTCAAAGCCCGCCACGTAGGCCTCCAACCCGTCAGGATCGAACACCAGTCCATCAAAGAAAGTATCCGGTCCAAGCCGCAACTGACCCTGCGTGGAACCAGCCGGCGTTTCGCTTGTAAGCGCACCCTCGACCTTGGCGTTCGCCGATGGAAGCTCGATGCCTAAGGGTGCGAGTGCTGCGCGGTAAAGGTCGGGGCGGTAGGTGCCTCTGGCGATCTCCGCCGCTTGGGAGCTGAACGTCACCTGCCCCCAGCGCACCATCTGGCTGTAAAACCAAAGTGCGTGACTGGTCCATGGGAACGTGGCCGCCTTCGATGCAAAGTTCAAAAAGCCCTCAACGGTCAGAAACTCACCGTCCGCGGTCTTGAGGCGGCGCGCCAGACACGGACGGATCTGTTCTGCCGCTTGGCCGACATACCGGTCATCCGCGAGAATCGTTGCGAGCTGTTGTTGGTTGCCTTCAACGTCACACCACTGAGCCGCCCGGTAGAGGGCCCGGACCAGTCTTGAGACTCCCTCCGCATGAGACTTCGCCCAGTCTTCGCGAACACCAAGAACCTTTTCGGGGCTGTTCTGCCAGATCTGGGCATTGGTCGTCAGAATGACGCCGTTGCCGTCCGTTGCCGCGACCGTCCCCCACGGCTCTCCGGCGCAAAAACCATCAATATGTCCGCTGGCCAGAGCGGCCGGCATCAACGGCGGCGGCACCACAACAAGGTCTACGCTCGCCCCGGGGATCAAGCCGCCGGAGGCAAGCCAGTAAGCCAGTTCATAGTGGTGCGCCGAATAAGGATGCACCACACCGAGCGTCAGCCGCGGCAGCGAACTGGCGTCGCGGTCCCGCACAACCCGGCCAAGCGCACTGAGCGCATTGGCGGCATCAAAGTCGGCGGCATCCAAGAATTGGCTCAGAGCCTGCCAGAGCTCGCGCGATACCGTCACCGAGTTGGCCCCTGTACCCAGCGCCATCGGCACGACCATGGGGGTTTGCAGCGGTCCCAACCCAAGATTTTCCGCCACGGGCATCGGCGCCAGAATATGCGCCACATCAATATGTGAAACGGCTAGCCGATCCCGAATCGTCGCCCAGGAGGTCTCTTTTGAAAGATGCAGGTTGAGGCCCTCCTGCTCCGCGAAACCAAGTTCACGAGCAACCACCAATGGCGCACAATCAACAAGCGGAATAAACCCGGCGCGAACCTCACACATCGATTCCGTCATTTGTCGACCTCCCCGCCAAGCAGCCCCGCGGCAAGCACAAGACTCTCCGCAATTTCAGCGATGCGCCGGTTCTGGTTCATCGCGGTCTTACGCAACAGGGCATAGGCGTCGGGCTCGGACATCCCGCGGGTTTGCATCAACAGTGCCTTGGCGCGTTCGATGACCTTGCGGTCCGCCAGCTGGTTTTTCGCCTCCTCCAGTTCCCGCTTGAGGCGTTCGAAAGCGTTGAAGCGACTAATCGCGGTCTCCAGGATCGAGCGCACGCGTTCCTTCTTCAGCCCGTCAACGACATAGGCGGAGACTCCGGCCTCGATAGCCGCCTCAATCGAAGCTTGGTCGCTTTGATCGACAAACATCGCGATCGGTCTCTTGACCGCGCGTGACACTTCGAACATGTGCTCCAGCACGTCCCGGTTCGGGTTCTCCAGATCGATGAAAACGACATCGGGATCGATCTCGACAATGCGGCGCAGCAAACTGCGCGGTTTCGTCGAGAACCGTGACGCGGACGCACGCGCCCTCCCTCAGTCCGTCCTCGATGATCGAGGCCCGGAGCCGATTGTTGTCGATAATCAGGATATGCAGGGCCTGTTCGGACATGGCCGGCATATTGTGTGCGCCGCACAAGATTGGCAAGCGCGGACCTATACGCGAGATCGGCCGGGTCCGCCGCGAGCACGCGCCGGGCCTACTTCGACTTCGGAACTTCGGGAATGAGCTGCTGTTTGTTTTTCAAGACGAAGTCCTCTAAGATCTGCGTGTCCGTTAAAATTTCGCGGTCAGCGCGATAAATGAGATATTATTGACGGACTATCGGCAGCCCGGCGACCGGTAGGACAAGTTCTTCTCAAGCAACCCGGGCTTTCGCTCACGCATTGCTCACCACATTGACTTTCCCGACCACACCAACGACGAATTGTTTCAGATTTCCGTGGGCATGCTCGCCGAGCAAGGCTAAGCGTTCACGCCGGACGCCGAAAAAGCCATGCGCGAGTACATTGACCTGCGCCGGAATCAGTCCCATTTCGCTAACGCGCGCTCTATTCGAAACGCCCTTGACTGCGGCAGGCCAACCGCCTCTTCGAATCCGCAAACGGGCCGCTCGATGCCACGGCATTGAGCACCATAGACGAACACGATATTCGTAAGAGCCGCGTCTTCAGTGGCGGTCTCGACAGCGACAAACCCGGGAGCCCCCGACTGTGAGCACCAGCACATCTTTCAATCGTAGCATCAAGATTGCACCGTCAATCCTATCTGCGGACTTCGCAAACTTTGGCGCCGAGTGCGAAGCCATCGAAACGCAAGGCTGCGACTGGGTCCACGTCGATGTCATGGATGGCCACTTTGTCCCAAATATCACGTTTGGCCCCCAGACCTGTGCAGCAATCCGCTCGCACGTCAAAACCGTAATGGACGTGCACCTCATGATCGCGCCCGTCGACCCCTACCTCGATGCTTTTGCCAAGGCCGGCGCTGACATCATTACGGCGCACGTTGAAGCCGGCCCTCATCTCGACCGCACCCTTCAGGCGATCCGCGCCGCAGGCTGCAAGGCCGGCGTCGCCCTCAATCCGGCGACCCCCGTCGAAGCAATCGAACACGTCCTCGACCGCCTCGACCTTGTCTGTGTGATGACCGTCAACCCCGGCTTCGGTGGCCAGTCGTTCATCGAAGCCATGATCCCCAAGGTCGCCCGCTTACGCGAGATGATCGACGACCGGGCGATCCACATTGAGATCGACGGTGGCGTGACACCCAAGACAGCGCCCCTCGTCGCGGCGGCGGGAGCGGACGTTCTTGTCGCAGGATCGGCAGTCTTCAAAGGCGGTTCGGTGTCGAACCCTGGCGTTTACGCGGACAACATCCGCGCCATCCGGCAAGCCGCTGAAAGCGCACAGAGCGCCACCTGCCCGGCCGCGTGAGGCAATCAAAATGAGCATCGTCTTCGACCTGGACGGAACGCTTGTAGAAAGCGCCCCGGCAATCCGCGATATCGCCAACGAACTGATGGCGGAGTTGAACCTCCCCAAACTCGACCTCACCGAGACCCGCCAATATGTCGGCAACGGTGCTGGCCGTTTTCTGGAACAAGCGCTCGAAACAAGAAGCGCTTACGTGCACGACGAATTCCCTGAGCGGCTAGCGCGGTTCATGGCGCTCTATGCAAAAGCGCCTCCCGAGGCCAACAAACCCATGCCCGGCTGCGAGGCGGCCATGAAGGAACTCGCGGCAACCGGACATCGCCTCGCGATCTGCACCAACAAGCCGATGGTACCCACGCGGGCGCTCATCAATGCATTGGGCTGGAACGAACTCATCAGCGTCGTCATCGCCGGCGACAGCTTGCCGGAACGAAAGCCTCATCCGGCCCCTTTGCTCAAGGCAATGGCCGAACTCATGCAGCCCTTCACACTTTACGCCGGCGATAGCGACGTGGACGCGGCGACGGCGGAAGCCGCCCGCGTTCCGTTCTTCCTATTCACCGAGGGCTACAGAAAGCTGCCCGTAAGCGAGCTCAAACACGCCTCGAAGTTCCAATCCTTCGAAGAACTCCCCGGGCTGGTCACCCGGTTCGCCGTCGAGGCTTAAACAATGGACCTCAAAGCCCTGATCTTCGATGTCGACGGCGCACTGGCCCGATCGCGAACGCCAATGGAACTGGGACAAAGAGACCTACGCGCGCCTGCTTAAAACCACCGGCGGCAAGGAGCGGATCACGCAATACCTCGGCGAAGAAGCCGGCATCGATCCCGCGCCCTGGAAATCGCGGATCGCGGAATTGCACCGCGCGAAGACAGCGCGTTTCGGCGAACTCCTGGGCGGTGGCGAACTTGTGCTGCGCCCCGGCATTGAACCGCTGATCGCCCAGGCGCGCCAACAAGGCCTCAAGCTCGCCGTCGCGACAACCACCAGCCGGCCGAACGTCGAGGCGCTAAGCTAGGCATGTTTCGGGCGACAAGCCAATGAGGTCTTCGACGTCATCGCCGCTGGCGACGAAGTTGCCGCCAAGAAACCGGCCCCGGACGTCTATCAACTGGCCCTCGAGCGACTTGGCCTCACCCCGGCGGATTGCGTCGCGATCGAGGACTCGCTGAATGGATTGAATGCGGCGCAGTCCGCCGGCCTGTTCTGCATCGTCAGCCCCAGCGCCTATGCGAACCAGGAAGATCACGACAAAGCCAACCTATTGCTCACCGGCTTCGAAAAGTTCGGCCTCGTGTAACTCGCAGAAGCATTGCGGCTCTCGCACTGCCGCGCGGCCAGCGCCGCTGCTGTATTTCACCAATAGCAGCCTTTGAACGCGACGGCCCATGCGACAGCACCTCAAAAAGACTTGCCACGCGCAGTGATCGGCCACAGCTCCTCCACCTTGCCGCCGCGCACGCAGACGAACCAGTCGTGGAGATTGCAGGTGGGATCGATATGGCCGGGAATGAGCTTCAGCTTGTCGTTGACGCGCAGCACGCAGTCGGGGTCGGCAATCTCACCGTGTTCATCCGTGCAATTGACGTACGAAACGTCATCGCGCCCGAAGATGACGGGCAGGCCGCTATCGACCGACAGCACCTTGAGACCGGCGTCACAAACAGCTTTGTCGAACTTGGCGTGACTCATCACCGAGGTGAGAATAAACAGTGCGTTCTCAAATTCGGAAATGGGCCTTCCGTCTTCGCCACGCACACGCCCATAGGCGGCATCCATGAACGCATAGGATCCGCACTGCAGCTCGTTATAGACACCGGACCTGCCCTCGAAGTAGTAGGAGCCAGTCCCGGCACCACCGACGATGGAACAAGCTATCCCTTCGCCATCCAAGAGATCGACGGTCTCACGCACCTGCCGGATCGCCTCGTCGATTTCGGCCTTGCGCTCCTCAAAGCTGCGGATGTGTTGCGCAACTCCATGGTAGGCCTGGAGACCTGAGAATTTCAGCCCCGGTGCCGCCGCGATCGTTTTCGCCAGTTCCAGAACCGTCTCACCGTAGGCAGCACCGCAGCGCCCGGCACCGCAGTCGATCTCCACCAGCACCTCTATTTCAGTGCCATGCTTGCCGGCGGCCATGGAAAGTTCAGCGATGTTGGCGGCATCATCGACGCACACGAGCATACGGGCGGTCTTCGCAAGCCGCGCAAGGCGATCGATCTTGGCTGGTTCGCACACCTCGTTCGACACCAGCACATCATTGACCCCTGCGCGAACGAAGGCCTCCGCCTCGCTGACCTTCTGACAGCAAATTCCGCAAGCCCCCGCCGCGATTTGCTTCAAAGCTAGAGCCGCGCACTTGTGCATCTTGCCGTGAACTCTGAGCCGCACACCCATCTCGTCGGCCAGCGCTTGCATGCGCGCGATGTTGTTTTCAAGCGCATTTAGATCAACCACAAGGCAAGGCGTTTGAATGTCGGCCGCATCCATGTCGGGCAATGCGGGAATATCATAGCCGACCTCAAGACCCTCAAGCATTGCGTTCATACCCGCGCCTTCTCAGCCTTTGTTCCAGGCAAGCTTGTCTAAATCAACATTGCCGCCGGTAATGATGACGCCGACGCGCCGGCCCGCGAACACGTCTGGATTCTTCAGGATCGTCGCCAGCGGCACGGCACTGCTTGGTTCGATCACGATTTTCATGCGCTGCCAGGTGAGCTTCATTGCGTCGATGATGTCCTCTTCGCTGGCGGTCAGGATGTCGGCAACATATTTCGACACGAAGTGCCAGGTCAGTTCTTTCAATGGCACCTTCAGCCCGTCCGCCACCGTCTGCGGGGCGTCGTCGACGATGATATGCCCGGCCTTCAGAGAACGGCAGGCATCGTCCGCATTCTCTGGCTCCGCGGCGTAAATGGCGGCATCCGGCGCGACGCTCGCAAGCGTCAGGCACGTGCCGGAAGTCATACCGCCACCACCGATCGGCGCGATCACGGCATCGAACCCGTCGACCTGCTCGGCAAGTTCACGCGAACACGTCCCCTGTCCCGCGATCACCCGAGGGTCGTTGTAGGGATGAACGAACTCGGCGCCGGTCTCGGCCACGACTTGGGCAAACATAACTTCGCGCGAGGACATGGAAGCCTCGCTTTCAACAATCCTTCCGCCGTATCCAAGAACGGCATCCTTCTTCGCCCGCGGCGCCGTATGCGGCATGACGACCGTGCACGGTATCCCACGCCGCCCGGCCGCGTAGGCAAGAGCTGACGCATGGTTGCCCGAGGAGTGCGTTGCGACCCCGGCTTTCGCCTTCGCCTCGCTCAATCCGAAAACCGCATTGCAGGCGCCACGCACTTTGAAGGCCCCGGCCTTCTGCAGGTTCTCACATTTGAAGAACAGCTTTGCGCCCGTCAGTTGATCCAGATAGCTTGAGGTCAGCACCGGCGTTCGGTGGATATGCGGCGCAATACGTTGATGCGCTGCGATCACGTCTTCGAAGGTTGGTATTACCAATTCGCTCATGGCGGCCTCATCACTCGCATGCGGCCTACCGGTGCGGCCGCACCAGGGTCTCGCGATAATGAACCTCGAACGCGTAGGGCGGCCGGCTCAATAGGGCGGTGCAGAGGGCCCGGAAAAGCACCTCGGCGTCGGCGCGCTCGAAAAGAAGTCACCTATCGGTAAAGGTACTCGACAAGGAACATCGGAACGATTGGGACATAGGTGCACAAGAGCAGCACGACCAGCAGCACGGCAACAAAATATATGTTGACCTTGGAGACATCCCAGATGTTGGCGCGGGCAACCGCACATGACGTTATAAGAACGCTGGCCACCGGCGGCGTCTGCTGCCCGATCGCAAGGTTCAATGTCACGATGATACCGAAGTGCACAGGATCAATTCCCACGGCATTGATCAACGGGATGACGATAGGCACGACCAGAATAATCGCCGCCGCCGAGTGCAGGAAGAATCCGATGACGAGAAAGAACACGTTCAAGATCGCAAGGATGAAGTACTTGTTCGAAGTGAGATCAAGGATTCCCTGCGCCAGCTGCTGAGGCACCTGGGCCCGCGTCAGGAAGCCGCCCATCAGCACCGATGCTGCAACGAGCAGCATCACCACCGCCGTCTGCATGCCGCCGTCAAGCATTGCCCTCTTCAGATGCTTGAAGTCCATCTCGCGATACCAAAGCCCGACAAGCGTAGCGGCGATCACCGCCAGACCCGCAGCTTCCGTCGCAGTAACGAAACCTCCAAAGATGCCACCGAGAATGATCACCGGCAGGCTGAACGCCGGCAGTGCGTCAAGAAACGTCGCGCGCAGCTTTGGAACGTTGAAAGCTTCCTCGACCGGCAGGTTGTAGCGCAGGGCAAACAGATAGGCGACACCCATCAACCCCATCGCGCCGATGAACCCGGGAACGAAGCCCGCAACAAACAACTGCTCGACGGAGGCGTTGGCCGAGGTGCCATAGAGGATCATCGGGATCGACGGCGGAATAATAATCGCCAGCGAGGCCGAAGAAGACGTCACCGCGGCGGCAAATGGCGCTGAATAGCCGCGCTTCTTCATCTGCGGGATGAGCACTGAGCCCAGGGCAGCAACGTCGGCAACAGCCGAACCTGAGATCTCCGCGAAGAACAATGACACGCCGATGTTGACCATCGCCAGCCCACCGCGCACAAAGCCGATCAACGCCGACACAAAGTTGATGAGGCGATCCGTGACACCGCCGGCATTCATGATCGCGCCGGCAAGCACGAACATTGGTATCGCAATCAACGAAAACTTGGTGGAGCCATCGTACATATCGAGCGCCACAGTCGGCAGACTGTCGAGCCCTTCCGTGGCCACAAGCCCGATCACACCGGACACCGCAAGCGCCACGGCTATCGGCATGTTGAGGCAGATCATCGCCAGAAGCGCGAGAAAGATCGCGAGCATCAGCATGGCTCAGCGCGCCTCCGCTTTCTGAAGCTCGCTCTCGACTTCTTCCTCGATCTCGGCGTGCTCCAGAGACTTGCCGGCGGCCGTCATGCGCCAGTACTCAGGCAGCGAAATAAGCTCGCAGATGATGAATAGCACCGCACCGATCGGAATCACCGACTGCGTGAACTGCACCGGAACCCAGGTCAATGACACAAGCATGTCGCCTTCCAGAACCTCGACGACCTGCATGCCGGTGTAGGCAAGAAGCACGAAGAAACCGAGGACGATAAGCTCGGACACCGCTAGCGCCACCATCCTGAGCGGCATCGGGATCGACAACAACACCGTATCAAAACCGATGTGCCGGCGCTTCAGCGCGGCCAGCGCACTGCCATAGTAGGTGATCCACGACAGCTGGATCGCGGCCACTTCGTCATACCACGATAGAGAATTGCCGGTGAGGCGAAACAGAACTGCCACGATCACGACAATGGTCAAGGTCACCATCAAGAAGATGGTCACCCATTCGAGGGTTTTCTCAAGCCACTGCTTGAGTGCCGTGATCATCGCACGCTCCTGACGCTCGGACACGAAACCGGCGAGGGGATTTGAATCTTTGTTTCAGCGAACAAATCGCGGGAGGCAATGCCCCCCGCGATCCAATCCGGACATACGGTCCTAGGAGCCTTTCGCCAGGCTCTGCACTGAGTCAATCAAAGCCTGACCACCCGAGTAGCTCTTCGAGAACTCGTCGTAGATTGGCTTCGAGGCTTCAACAAAGGCCGCTTTGTCTGCCTCGTTGACTTCAACACCAGCGTCCTTGATCACCTTCAGGAGGTCCACTTCCAACTTGGCCGCCGTGTCATAGACGAAGTCCTGCGTGTCCGTGCCGCACTTAATGAGGGCATCTTGCACGTCTTTCGGCAGTTTGCCGAAATGCTTGTCTGAGACCAGCACGTACGCCGGCGTGTAGACGTGGCCGGTGATCGACAGGTACTTCTGCACTTCCTGGAATTTGGCCGAAGCAATCTGGGCGTAGGGGTTTTCCTGTCCATCGATAACGTTCGTCTTGAGCGCCGTGAAGACTTCCGAGAACGCCATCGGAGTTGGGTTTGCTCCGTATAGCTTGAACATCTTCACACGCCACGCGCCCTTAGGCGTGCGCAACTTGATCCCGGCCAGATCCTTCGGCGTATTGATCGGCCGCGTGTTGTTCGTGATGTGGCGGAAACCATTTTCGAACAGGCCAATAATGCGGTAGCCCTTTTGCTTGACCGCAGGCTGGAATGTCGACTCCATTAGCGCGCCCTGGACGCGGCGCATATGATCACGGTCCTTGATGATGTAGGGCATCTCGAACACACCAAACGTCTCCGACACCGATGACATGACAGATGACGGTAGAGCGAAAGTGACCTGGCCGAGTTTCAGCTTCTGCAACAGTTCTTTGTCTTTGCCCAGCTGAGAAGAGCCGAACGTCTGCACTTCTGCCTTATCGCCGAGCGCCTTGTTGGCACATGCCGCGAAGGCATTGACGCTGGTCTCGAACAGCGAGCCCGGCTTGCCGACATGGCCGAATTTCAAGGTCAGTTTGTCGGCGAGCGCCGGGCTGGCGATAAGTGTGGCGGTTGCCGCAACGGCAACGAGATAAGATCGCTTCATGCTTTCTTCCTCCCAGAAGAGTTCGAGTTTGGTTGTCGTCTGCTTATTTTTTTTCGGTCATGTCCATCCTACTCGGCGGCCGCTGCAGAAGCAGTCGCTGAATTCGTCAGGATATCCATGGCCGCCTGGGCTCCGCCACGATTGTGCGGAACGCCAGACAATTTCAACCCCATTTCGACACCTGACAGCGTGCCCATAAGCATCAAATCGTTGAAATCGCCCAGATGGCCAATGCGGAAGACGCGGTCGGCGACTTTCGACAGGCCATTGCCCAACGACATGTCGAAATGATCCAACGTCGTCCGTCGGAAGCCATCTGCACTATAACCATCCGGCACGATCACCGCGGTCAGCACGTTTGAGTAGTGCTTTGGGTTGTTGCATAAGATCTCAAGGCCCCAGGTCCGCACCGCCTGGCGCGTTGCCTCGCCGTGGCGCGCATGTCGGGCAAAGACGTTCTCAAGGCCTTCCTCCATCAACATAGCGATGGCCTCGTTGAGACCGTAGAGCATGTTGGTAGCGGGCGTGTAAGGAAAATACCCCTTGTCATTTGGACCGCGCATCGCCTCCCAGTCCCAATAGGACCGGGCCAGCTGCGCCGTTTTCGATGCTGCAACCGCCTTGTCGCTAACAGCATTAAACGACAGTCCGGGCGGCAGCATCAGGCCCTTTTGAGAGCCGCTAATAGCAACATCCACCCCCCACTCGTCAAACCGGAAATCGATTGATGCGAGCCCGGAGATGGAATCCACCATCAACAGCGCCGGATGACCCGCACTATCGATCGCCCTACGGATTTCAGCGACCTGTGTGACCGACCCCGTCGAGGTCTCATTATGAACCACACAAACCGCGTTGATCTCATGACCGGTGTCCGCCTTCAGGCGCTCCTCGATGGCAACGGGATCGGCGCCACCGCGCCAGTCACCGGAAATGAACTCCGGCCGCACGCCGACGGCTTCCGCAAGCGTTCTCCAAAGTGTCGCGAAGTGCCCCGTCTCATACATCAGGACGCGATCACCAGGCGACAAGGTATTGACCAGCGCGGCTTCCCAGGCACCGGTTCCCGAAGCCGGGAATATGACCACCCGTTGCTCGGTCTTGAACACGGCCTTCATGCCATCGATGGCCTGTTGACCAACGTCACGGAACGCCGGACCGCGATGGTCCATCGTCGGCATATCGATAGCCCGTAAAATGCGATCCGGAACGTTGCTCGGGCCAGGAATTTGAAGAAAATGGCGACCAGACTTAAACACTTGAAAACGCCTCCCGATTAAGAGCCTGGGCTATAAGGATTGAGGGAGAACCCCCTTGTCAGGGGCGTGCATTTTTTACTATGAATTTTGAATACAAATTGACGATGCCCCGGTTGTCAATCGGGAATCGTAGCTGCGTTGCAACATGGAGGACAACGCTTGGCCAGGGTAAGCTCGCAGCATCGCTCCGACATCGGACGCAGGCTCGAAGGCGCGGTTGCCGGCCAGGTCATGTTCGACACGCCAAGCCGGGGACGTTATGCGACGGACGCCTCGGTCTATCAAATGATGCCGCTCGGCGTCGTCGTGCCGAAATCGATTGAAGATGTCGTCGCCACCATGCAAATCGCGCGCGAAGAAGGCGTGCCCGTACTGCCCCGAGGCGGCGGTACGTCCCAGTGCGGGCAGACCGTCAACCACGCAATCGTCATCGACCTGTCGAAGCACTTGAACAAACTCGTCGAGTTCGACAAGGAGGCCGGAACCGCCATCGTCGAGCCAGGGCTCGTCCTCGACCACCTCAACGACAAGATCAAGGCCTCCGGGCTTTGGTATCCAGTCGATGTCTCGACGTCTTCGCGCGCAACACTCGGCGGCATGACGGCCAACAACTCCTGTGGTTCGCGATCGATCCGCTATGGAATGTCCCGTGATAACGTACTGGCTATCGACACAATCCTGGCCGATGGCACAAGAGCCCGCTTCGGCGAGGTGCCCAGCGACTTGCGCGGGGTTAACGAGACGGATGAAGTGCAGGAGCTGTTCCGCGACTTGCTGGCGCTCGGCGAACGCGAAGCTGAGGAGATCAAGGAGCGCTTCCCGCAAGTTCTTCGTCGCGTCGGTGGGTATAACGTTGACGCGCTACTTCCTGCAGGTTCAGGCAACAACCTTGCACACCTGCTCGTCGGCTCCGAGGGAACCCTCGCATTCAGCGAGAAAATCACCCTCAAGCTCTCTCCGGTCCTGCGCAACAAGGTCCTCGGCGTCTGCCATTTCCCAAGCTTCCACGAAGCGATGGATGCCGCCCAGCATCTCGTCAAACTCGACCCTACGGCCGTCGAACTCGTCGACCGCAATATGATCGAGCTAGGCCGAGGCATCGCCATGTTCCGACCCATCGTTGATTCATTCGTTCGCGGCGAACCCGCCGCCCTGCTCATCGTCGAATTCGCCGAGGAAGACCAAAAGGAAAATCTGCGCAGGCTCGCCAGCCTTCACGACGTGATGGCCGACCTCGGCTTTCGCTGGGGCGACCCCAGCAAAAAGGAAGGCGGTGTTGTAGAGGCGGTTGATCCAACTTTTCAAAAGCAAATCATCGAGGTCCGCAAGCAAGGCCTCAACATCATGATGTCGATGAAATCCGACGGGAAACCGGTATCCTTCGTCGAAGACTGCGCCGTGCATCTTGAGGACCTTGCCGAATACACCGACCTCCTCACCGGGATCTTCAGAAAATACGGCACCGACGGAACCTGGTACGCGCATGCCTCCGTCGGCACACTGCACGTGCGCCCGGTGCTGAACCTCAAACTTGATACGGACCGCAAAGCCTTACGGGCAATCGCCGAGGAAGCCTTCGACCTCGTCAAGAACTACCACGGTTCTCATTCTGGAGAACACGGCGACGGTATTGTCCGCTCGGAGTTTCACGGCAAGATGTTCGGCCAGCGCATGGTCAACAACTTCACCTGGGTCAAAGACCGTATGGACCCCGGCGGCCTCTTCAACCCCGGAAAGATCGTGCGCAGCCCGCGCATGGATGATCAACGCATCATGCGCTACGGGCCGGATTACGCCGCCCCCGAAATCAAGACGGTGTTTGACTGGCCGGGGTATTCAGGCGCCGGCCGCGGCCTACAGGGCGCCGTGGAGATGTGCAACAACAACGGTGCCTGCCGAAAACTCAAGGATGGCGCTATGTGCCCGTCCTACCGGGTGACGCGCGACGAGCGCGATCTCACACGCGGCCGCGCCAATACTCTGCGGCTGGCCATCTCAGGTCAGCTGGGCACCGGCAGCATCACCAACGAAGCAGTCGCCGAGGCGCTATCGCTATGCGTCTCGTGCAAGGCCTGCCGGCGCGAATGCCCGACCGGCGTCGACATCGCCAAAATGAAGATCGAGGTTTTGGCCGCACGGGCTGCCCAAAAAGGCATCTCGTTGCGCGATCGGCTGGTCGCCTATCTGCCGCATTACGCACCGTGGGCCGCCCACGCACCGTGGCTGATGAACCTGCGGGATGGCCTGCCAGGCGCCGCCAGCCTCAGCGAAACCATGTTCGGGCTCGCGGCCTCCCGCAGTCTGCCGAAATGGCCCGGCGACACCTACCGCTTTTCTGGAAAGGGCCTCGCCCCGGAAAAGGCCGACGTCCTGCTTTTTGCCGATACCTTTAACCGCTACTTCGAACCCGAAAACCTGCGCGCCGCCGAAACGGTGCTTCATCGGACGGGACTTGCGATCGCACCAGCGGCGGCGGAAACGAATAGGCGCCCCTTGTGCTGCGGGCGAACATTCCTCGCCGCCGGCCTTGCCGAAACGGCGAAAGCCGAAATGTTGAGAACCGTCGCGGCCATTCGTCCGGCGCTCGAACGCGGCGCTTACGTCGTCGGGCTCGAGCCCTCATGCGTGCTGACGTTCCGCGATGAAGCCCCCGTCCTGCTCGGTGACGAATGGAATACGGATCTCGGCAGCCGTGTGTTGCTGCTTGAGGAATTCATTGCGCTCAAACAAGAGGACGGCGAGTTGGCGCTGCCCATGCGGCCGATCGAGGCCAGCAAGGCGTTGCTGCACGGCCATTGCCATCAGAAGGCTTTCAACGCGGTAACGCCGATCCAAAAGACGCTGCAGCTCGTTCCTGGGCTGGATGTTGAGTTGATTGAATCGAGCTGCTGCGGTATGGCGGGCGCATTCGGATACCAGGCGGAAACACTCGAGGTTTCCAAGGCGATGGCGGAGTTGAGCTTGTTGCCGCACGTTCGGCAGGCCGATTGCGACACCATCATCATCGCCGACGGAACTTCATGCCGCCACCAGATTTACGACGGCTCAAAACGCCAGGCCGTGCACGTTGCCCGGATCTTGTTAGACGCGACAGATGAAATTGAAGGCAATAAGGTACGACGATGAAGGACGGTTTGATTCCCGCGCCAATCGCTCGGCGACCCCTCCACGAGGAACTCGCCGAACACTTGCGGCAATTGATTATCGAATGCGCGTTGGAACCGGGTTCAAAGATCTCGGAAAAGGATCTCTGCACTCAGTTTGCCGTCTCGCGAACACCCCTGCGCGAGGCCCTCAAGCTACTTGCAACCGAAGGCCTGGTACAGCTGACGCCGCACCGCGGCGCCTCCGTTACCGAACTCACAACCGAAGAACTGGAGCACATCTTCCCGGTCATGGGAGCATTGGAAGCCCTCGCCGGTGAACTTGCGTGCCTGCATGTCACCGACGCGGAGATCGAGCGTGCGAAGAAACTCCAGGCGGAGTTGGAAGCCCAGCACAAGTCAGGTGATCTCAGAGGTTACTTCCGCACCAACGAAGAGATCCATCAACTGATCTTCGCCGCGGCACAGAACCCGACACTCACTCAGATGTCGCGCAGCATCTCTGGCCGGGTTCGGCGCGCGCGCTACATGGCGAACCTTTCGCCGACACGCTGGGCAGCCGCCGTTAAGGAACATCGCGCTATTCTGATGGCATTGAGCAAACGTGACGGCGAACGGCTCGGCATGCTGCTAAAAGAACACCTTGCCAACAAGTTCGACGTGCTGCGCGAGGCGCTCTTCGCTGATTTGAAAGCAGCTTCGTCACGCTAGAGCGGTTCATAGAGTCATTGAAGTGTAAGTCGGCCTGCAGAAACACAACCGCGCACCGCTCGCATCTGGTCGCAGCCACCCCGAGACGCTGTTCGATCCAAAAATGTCTAAGATTGTCTGGGTCGAGGCACGCTGAGCCATGCTGAAGTTGCACTAAGTCACCCACCTGCACTTCTTCTGCTTCGAAGAACACACCTGCCAGACAGGCTCGGCGAATACCGCCACAGGTACGTGGTGGATGGTGGCTATCGAGCAGCATCACCGCAAACCGAATTCGCTTAGCTCCCAGCACTGCCAGCCCCCCCCGAAGCCCGCTTGAAATCCTCGGCCGCCGACCTGCCAGATTGGCAGGAAAAGTGGACACGGCCTGAATCCGTCCAAGCACCCGAAAACCATGGCTAAGAGCCTCACCGAACACCACTCCGACTGCCAATATGGCAGAAGCCGTAGTCAGATCAAAAGCGTCCGGAAATGAGTTTTTTACAAGCGCTTACATATACTTAGTCGACGCGTGAGCGACTGGCATACTCTTTGCTGAATATTTCGTTGGTTAACCGCTCATTACTGCGGAGATAAAGGCATTGGGTCATTCGTCGTTTGCATCCCTGCTCGTTCTCACAGCGGCGCTGGCTGTCGCCAGCGGACCCGCAGCATCTCAACAACCGTTCGTTGCGGGAGTAGAGCCTTCCAAGCGGCCGGCAGGCGCCCCCGTTATCGAAGAGTTCGCCAAGGACGACGGTTGGTACGCCCTAGCACGAAAGGGCGTGCAGGAGCCCTACCCGGAAAGCCTGCGATTCTTAGAAGACCAGGGAGCTTGGTACACGCCCTTCAATCACCCGGGCGCGCCCCATCCCTACGACCTCCGCAACTGGCATTCCCCGACAAATTAGCGTTTTCGCGCCCTCGCATCATTGGGGGGCGTGAATTGAAGACCGTCAAGCAACAACGCGAGGCGGCACCCCAAGACCAAAGGAGCGAAACATCTCATGGCTATGCGACGTCAATTGATGATCACCGCCTGCGTAATGGCGTTATGCGCGGGCGCGGCTTACGCGGGCGACAAACAAAAAGGCATGTCTGGAATGTCCGGTATGGGCGGCATGTCTGGCATGTCCGGAATGGGCGGTATGTCCGGTATGGGCGGTATGTCCGGCATGGGCGGAATGTCCGGAATGGCTGGAATGGCCGGCGGTCCTGGCTGGGTATGCACGCAATGGTCTCGTGCCGGTGGCATGGGCGGAATGTCCGGAATGGGTGGCATGTCCGGTATGGGTGGCATGGGCGGCATGTCCGGTATGGGCGGAATGGCCGGCATGGGCGGTCAGCGCGGCATGGGCGGAATGTCCGGTATGGGTGGCATGTCCGGCATGGGCGGAATGGCCGGCATGGGCGGTCAGCGCGGCATGGGCGGAATGTCCGGTATGGGTGGCATGTCCGGCATGGGCGGAATGGCCGGCATGGGCGGTCAGCGCGGCATGGGCGGAATGTCCGGTATGGGTGGCATGTCCGGCATGGGCGGAATGGCCGGCATGGGCGGTCAGCGCGGCATGGGCGGCATGTCCGGTATGGGTGGCATGGGCGGTCAGCGCGGCATGTCCGGTATGGGTGGCATGTCCGGTATGGGCGGAATGTCCGGTATGGGCGGTATGGGCGGAATGTCCGGCATGGCTGGAATGGCCGGCGGTCCTGGCTGGGTCTGCACGCAGTGGTCGCGCGCCGGAGGCATGGGCGGCATGTCCGGTATGAGCGGCATGGGCGGAATGTCCGGTATGGGCGGCATGTCCGGAATGTCCGGAATGGGTGGCATGTCCGGTATGGGCGGCATGTCCGGAATGTCGGGCAAGACCAAAAAGGGCAAATAAAACAAAGCCTACGACAAACGCGGGCGCCGGCTCTAGACCAACGAGCAACGGCGCCCGGCGGCACCCTAAAGATAAAGGAGCAAAACATCTCATGGCTATGAAACGCAAACTGATCATCGCCGCCTGCGCAGTAGCCCTTTGCGCGGGAGCAGCCTACGCAGGCGACAAGCAAAAGGGTATGTCCGGAATGTCCGGCCAGAAAGGCATGAGTGGCATGTCGGGCCAGAAGGGCATGAGCGGAATGTCCGGCCAAAAAGGCATGAGCGGCATGGGCGGTATGTCCGGTCAAGAGGGCATGAGCGGCATGGGCGGCATGTCTGGTCAGAAAGGCATGAGCGGCATGGGCGGAATGTCCGGCGACAAAAAGTAAGACGTAGAAGGGCAACGAGCCGAATGCCCTCAACAACCGTTTGCGGGAAGGCCTTGTCCAAGGCCTTCCTCAAATCCGCTTGGATCGACTCGGGCACCTTGAATGAAAACAGCCATTATTTTCGTTGCCGCATGCGTAATCGCGGCGGGCGTGATTTTCGGGATTTCTTCGCTGACAGGCCTGCTCGAGAGTGGCCCTGTTCCAGGCGACCGCGCCCAGCTTCAGATCGAAGAACCACCTGAGCAGACAGCCCCAGCCAAACAGGCCGCCGCTGAACAACCCCAGGCAGCTGCACTGGAAAAGACCGCCGCGGCGACTGCCGCTGGCACCATCGATATCGCGGCAGGCAAAAAAGCATTCAAGAAATGCAAGGCATGTCACACGGCCACCAAGAACGGCAAAAACAAAACCGGTCCGAATCTTTGGAACACAGTCAATCAGTCAATCGCATCGAGCGAAGGGTTCAAGTACTCACCCGCGATGACGGAGCTCAAGCCCGAGACATGGACAGCCGAGAGGCTTGACGCCTTCCTGCGCGCGCCGAAGAAGCTCGTGAATAAGACGAAGATGGTCTTCGCCGGCATCAAGAAGCAAACCGACCGAAACAATCTAATCGCCTGGCTGGCTCAGCAGGCCGACGACCCGATTTCACCTGAAGCGCTTGGCTTGGCAGCTGCCGGGACAGCGGTCGCTGCCACCGACGCTGCAACAGCCGCTGATGAACAACAAGCTACAGAAGAAGAGCAAGCCGTCGTTTATCACGATCCTCCCCCGGCAACCGATGCCGAACTTGCCGACATCGCCCAGAGGGTCAGCAAGCTGGAAAAAGCCCTTCCCGAACTCGATTACGAACGCGCCCGCTGGCATCCCATCCACTTCAAGCCGGCGATCGACCAAGCCAGCAACCAAGAGTGCCTAGTTTGCCATAAGCGGATCGTCGATCGGAAACCGCTGCAGGTCACCCCCGCCGGCGTCAAAGCTGACGATGCACTCGCCTGGTATCAGACGCTCGATACCTACGAAGGCGAACAGCAAACATTCCACTATCGCCATATGGAAAGCCCACTCGCCAAGAAGGTTATGAATCTGAAGTGCAACTTCTGCCATCAAGGAAACGACCCACGCGAGGAGAGCCCGGGCGACCCGACGCGCGGCAACGGGCAGGACGGCGCATTCACCCTCCGCAAAATGGTCAATCCATCAAACAGCTGCCTGCGCTGCCACGGCCAGTACGACTATGAGCTGATGGGCACCGGGCCATGGCACGAATATCGCGCCGATGTCGAAGACGAGGAAACACCCAACGGCTGCTTGAGCTGCCATGGCGAGGCCTTCCGCACGAACCGTCACGCCGTCACCTATCTGAACGCGGCTTCCATCGAAGAGGCCGCCAAAACATCCTCAGACGTTTGTTTCGGATGCCACGGCGGGCGCGCCTGGTACCGCAACAGCTATCCATACCCGCGCAATCCATTCCCCGGCATGGATGAAGAAATTCCAGATTGGGCAAAAAGTCGGCCAACCCAATCCGAAGAAAAATATCGTTTGAGCACCAAGTGAGCCGCAAGGAGAGCGAGATGCTGAAAGATTTCGTGCTTCGCGAGCACCTCAAACGCGCGCTCAATACAGACCGGCGCACATTCCTGAAGGGCGCTGCTGTAACGGCCGCTTCCGGGCTCGTAGCCACCGGCAAGACCGACAGAGCAAAGGCTTTCGCCTATGAGCCCTATCCCACTGACGACGAGTTGGAAACGGTCGTCACCAGCTGCGCCCACAACTGTGGTTCGCGCCATGCTCTAATCGCCCACAAGAAAGGCGACGTAATCGTCCGGCTGTCGGCCGACGACGGTACCTATCAACGCGATGGCCACTTCGGCAAGGACACCGAGGAAGAACCACAAATCCGTGCCTGCCTGCGCGGACGCTCTTACCGGTCACGGCTCTATTCTGCCGAACGGCTCCTCTATCCCATGAAGCGTGTCGGCAAACGCGGCGAGGCGAAGTTCAAGCGCGTCACCTGGGATGAAGCCCTGACCGACATCGCCCGCCGCATGGTCTATCTTAGAGATAAGTACGGCCCAACGGCCCTCCTTGACCAATCCTACGCAGGCGCGTCCTACGGCGTGCTCCACAAGTCCGACCAGATCGAAGGGCTACTGGGCCGGTTCATGGGCATGTTCGGATGCCGCACATCGAGCTGGTCCGTGCCGTCATACCAGGGAACGACGTTCTCCTCACGCATGACGTTTGGCACCATCGAGGATGGCAACGAAGACGATGCGTTCGCCCACTCCAAACTGATGATCATGTGGGGCTGGAACCCCGCCTATACGTTCCACGGCGGCAATACGTTCTACTACATGCGCCTTGCCAAGCAGCGCGGCTGCAAGTTCGTGCTGGTCGATCCGCAATATACCGATTCAGCATCCGCATATGACGCATGGTGGATCCCGATCAGGCCCAACACCGATGCCGCAATGATGGCCGGCATGGCGCACTACATCTTCGACAACAATCTCCACGATCAAGATTTCATCAATCGCTTCGTCCAGGGTCTGGACGCAGGCACCATGCCCGACTGGGCCAAGAATCAGGAAAACTTCCGCGACTACATTTACGGAACCTATGACGGTCAGGCAAAAACGCCGGAATGGGCCTCCGAGATTTGCGGCGTCTCCGCCGACGACATCAAGAAACTCGCGCGGATGTATGCGGAAACCAAACCAGCCGCGCTCAAGGCCTCCTGGGCGCCGGGCCGAAATGCTTACGGCGAACAGTACAATCGAATGGCCGCCGCACTGCAGGCGATGACCGGCAACATCGGCATCCTCGGCGGCTCGGCGGAGGGCGTGGGCAAGGCGTGGCATTCCGAGGCCGTCGCCTATCCCTACGACCAGTTCGCCAACGTTTGGTACGCCTCGATAAAATCGGATCGCTGGGCCCACATTGTCCTGAACTATCCAAACGTCAGCCGCGAAGACGCCGGCCTATGGCCACGTAGCGACAATCTCGACGGCGTCATTCCGAACATCCGCGGCATCTTCTGGCAAGGTTCCGACTGGCTGAACCAGCTCACCAACATCAACAAGGAAATCGAAGCTCTCAAGAAACTGGAAGCCGATGGCGACGAAGAAAGCCTCCTCGTCTGTATGGATTCAACGATAACACCAACCGGCATCTGGGCCGACTACTTGCTCCCCATTGCGACCCACTTCGAACGCCATGACGTCGCCTTGCCTTGGTACAAGGGCCATTACTACATCCATCGTCCCAAGGTCATCGAGCCGATGGGCGAATCCAAGAGCGACTTCCAGGTCTTCACCGAACTCGCCTACCGCCTCGGCTTTGGCGAAGGGTACAATCCAAAGGGCGACCGCGACTATTTCAAGGATGCCGATGCCGCCGATGAGGCCTATCTGCGCGAATGGTGGGACTCAAAGGTTATGCATCATCAGCACGTCGACATGAGTTGGGATGAGTTCAAGAGCCACGGCATCTACAAATTCAAACTCAGCCAGCCGCACGTCGCCTTTCGCCAGCAGATCGAAAATGGTGTCCCTTTTCAGACTCCGTCAGGAAAGATCGAGATCTTCTCAAGCCAGCTAGGATCAATCACGGATTGGAAACGCACCCAATACGGCTACCCAATTCCCGCCATCCCTAAATGGATCGAGCCGTGGGAATACCTGGGAGCTGAAAAAACCAAGGAATTCCCCTACCACGTCATCACACCGCATCCACGCTGGCGCACCCACTCGATCTTCAACAACATTCCCTGGCTGCGCGAGACCTACGAGCAGGAAGTTACGATCAACGCCTCGGATGCACGGAAACTCGGCATCAAGACCGGCGACACCTGCGAAGTTTGGAACGACCGCGGCATGATCATCTTGCCAGCCTACGTCACTGAACGGCTGATGCCGGGTGTGGTTGTCGTCCACGAAGGTTCGTGGATGGACATCGACGAGAATGGCGTGGACTTGTCCGGCAACCCGGACTTCCTGACCCTCGACGAGCCGAGTCCGGCCGGCGCCTTTGCCTACAACACAATTCTCGCCAATGTCCGCAAGTCGGATCGCGTCCATAAACCGGGCTGGGATCGCCTTGCCACCGCGCGCTCCCACGTCTTTCGCAGAGATCTTTGATAGAGGGCACCCGTTATGGCCAAACCCGACATCGATAAGGCCAAGATCAAGGCCGCCGTCAAGCGTGTGAAGCGCGAGGTTTACGTCCCCGTGGTGCCCGACGAACAAATTGGATTCGTGCATCACAACGTCGACTGCATCGGCTGCCGCGCCTGTGAAATCGCCTGCAAGGACAAGAACGGCCTTGGACCAGGACCGCGTTTTCGCCGCGTGCAGTACATCGAAGGGGGAACCTACCCGGAGGTGTACGCCTACAAGGTCAACATGTCTTGCAACCATTGCGCCGAGCCGGCCTGCCTGCCGGCCTGCCCCACCGGCGCGATCTTCAAGCGCAAGAAGGACGGCATCGTCGACATCGATTCAACGCTTTGCATCGGCTGTCGTCGCTGCGAAGCAACCTGCCCCTTCGGCGCACCGCAGTTCGATCCCTCAGACGGACTCGTCAAGAAATGTAATATGTGCGTCGACGAAATCGATGCCGGTCGCAAGCCCTACTGCGTCATGGCCTGCATGATGCGTGTCCTCGATATCGGACCTATCGACAAGATCTGGGCCGGCGAGGCAGTCGACGTGTTGGGCGAAAAGAGCAAGGCCGTGGGCGCCAATGAGACCGTTGTACGCCAGGTCAAGAACATGGCCGACCCGGAACTCACCAAGCCCTCGATTGCGTTTATCGCCCATTCCAAGGGTGCCGTGAAATGAATCCTGAAGACAACAACCCGGCGCCTTTCGTTGCAATGGCCATGCTGGCCGATGCCATTAGCGAGGACTTCGGGCTTCTCGCCGCGCTCCATGACCGCGAGCCAACCGCCGAGGCGCTAACGGCTCTGCGCGCGACACCGGCAAAAGATTGGCTCGGCGTGCGAATCGAACCAGCCGTCACCGAAGCACTGGATGCCGCTCTCGCCGAGCAACCCGATCCCATAGATGAGACCGCGCTCGACGGCCTGGCAGCCGACTATGCCGACATCTACCTCGTCAGCACCTATGAGGCCGCGCCCGTCGAATCCTACTGGCTCGATGACGAGAACCTTGTTTGTCAGGACGCGATGTTCGACGTCCGCGGTTGGCAGGCCCTTTATGGCTTGGAGGCAGAGAACTGGCGCCAGCGCTCGGATGACCACCTTGTGTTGCAGCTACTCTTCCTGTCCCATCTGACCGGCCACAAAACAGAGATCGCGTTGCGTGATGCCGCCCGTTTTCTTGACCGTCACCTTCTGCTCTGGATTGGCGATTTTGCAGCCCGCGTAAAACAACGTGCGCGCGAACCGTGGTTCCGCGCCCTGGCTGTGACAACCGCTGTTCACGCACAAACGACGCGTGAACTGCTGGAGACCGTACTCGACGAACCGCGCTGGCATCCTCCTGAACCTGAAAAGCCCAAGGCGCCAGACCTTTGCCAACTGAAAGACGCCCTGAAGTTCATCCCGGGCACCGGTCCAGGGTGGTAATGGCCCCGGTCACCCTGCCCGAAATAGACGCAGACCGATGCGTACACGGGTTATTCGCGTCGGCCACTTGCGAAGCATGTGCATCAGCCTGCCCACAGCACGCACTGCACGTTTCTGAGGAAGGACTGGGCCTCCTCGAAGAAAACTGCGACGGCTGCGGTCTTTGCCAACCCGCATGCCCACAAGCCGCGATATCTGTCCTCGCCGATCCCGACATACGCGACACCGATGCGGGGCTAGCGTTATTTGTCGGCTGCGAGGTGACTGGTACGGGAGCAGGCTGCGCCCATCGCATCGGGCTTCGCACCCTTGCCGAAGCCTGGCGAAAGGGCGCACGACAGCTCATCCTCGCCAAAGCACCATGCAACACATGCACGCGCCGCGACGCCACCACGGTCCAAGCAAGTTGCGACAAGCTGAATGCTCTTCTTGCCAGCCGGAACGCGGAGCCCATGCTCTCCCTCCACCTGCAACCGCCGGAATGGCGCACGGCGCTGGAAAGCGCACAACTTCCAGCAGAGGGCTTAAGCCGCCGCCAGCTTTTCCGCCGGTTAACCACCCCGGCGCAACATCGCCCCGCCGAGGACCCGGCGCGGTTCCCGCTGCCCGACACCGGCGATCGCCGCCTGCACGCCGTCACACCGGTCATCGATGCCGGCACATGCGTCGCATGCGACGCCTGCGTGCGCGTCTGCCCGCATCAGGCACTCGTGGATACACAGGAAAGCTACGCCGCGCGGCCGGAACGCTGCGTCGGTTGCGGGCTGTGCGTGGATGTGTGCGAGACTAATGCCGTTGCCATCCACCCGATGGCTTCATCACCGCCCGAAGTGAAGCTCGAACAAAGGCAGTGCACCGCATGCGGCGCACCATTCCGGCTGCCACGGAGCCGGGCACGGAACGTTCAACTTTGCAGGATCTGCGAACAGGTCAACCACACTCAAAGACTGTTTCAAGTCTTGGAGGACCCTGACAATGACACAACCGACCGATAGCTGGATTTCACCAATCAGCGCCGCAATCGACGCCAACGGCCGCCGAGGCGGATACGTCATTAGCATGTCCGACTATCGGCCGACCTTGATCCAGGTCGTCGCGCAAGAGTGCGGCCTCGTGTTACGCGACTTTCGAGCTGAAGTCTTAAAACCAAAGGGCTGGGAGGCGTCCGCGACATCTTTGTCCGAGCTTGACGACTATATTGCTAATGGCGGCGGCATGATCATGAATGCCGAAGCACTGCTGTCCACCAAGTCACGCGAGGAGCGCACCGCCTGGCTGGCGCGTTTTGTCTCGAGTGCCCATCTCCTCGCCGTGGTGCCGCTAGTAGTGTTTTCAGACGACGCCGCGACCGGGCCCCGCACGGTTGTGCTCGATTCAGCGGTGCTTCCCGAAGAATCATTGTTGACGCGACTTATGGAAATGTGAGGACCAAGGCCACGTCAGACGACCCTCAACCGCTCTGCGCCTGGCCAGATGAATGCATGAACCTCCGGCACTGGATTGGACAAAAACTTCATCGCAAGATCCTTGCCGCTACGGCTGCGGGTCTGTTTTTGGCGTCGCTTGTTTTCCTGGTGCTCTTCGTTGCTGCCTACCGCGGCAACCTGATCGATGAACACGCGAATTCCGCGCGCCAGATTAACCGCTTCCTGCAGATCTCCCTCGAAAACGCGATGCTCAAACGCGACCTGGCGGGGCTGCAAACCATCGTCAAACGGCTGGGCGCCGAAGAAAACATCGCCTCGGTCTCCATCTTGAACCCTGAAGGCGAGATCAGGTTCACATCGAATGCCGAGCAGCTCGGCAAGATCATGCCGGTTACCCCGGGTGAAAGTTTCATTACGGATGCCGGCGCTCCTGACATCTTGCGCAGTGTAATCCCCGTGGCCAACCGCGAGCCTTGTGAGACCTGCCATGGGCCGATGGCCACGAACCCCGTCAATGGCATCCTCGTTGTCGACTATCGCGCCGCGGCAATACGGCAGGAAGCAATGCGCACGGCCCTCGCCTTTTCAAGCGCCGGTCTAGGCGTCGCGCTGATCGCCGCACTGGGCAGCTGGCTCGCTCTGCGGCGCTGGGTGCTCCAACCCGTCTCGCGCCTCAAGGCGGCCAGTGACCTTCTGGCACTCGGTGACCTCTCATCGCGAAGTCGGCAGGTTGGCGACGACGAGCTTGGCGCCCTTGGCCGCTCCTTCGATAAAATGGCCTCACGTCTGCAGGAGGCCATGATTCAACGTGAGGCCAATGAAGCCTTCCAGCAGTCCATGATCGACGCAATTCCCGACGCCGTACGTGTCATCGGCCCGGACTATCGCATCCTCAAAGCCAACGAGGCGTTCGTCGAGCTGCACGGTGGCACCTGTGAAACCGTGGTTGGCAAACCCTGCTACGCAACAAGTCACCGCCGCTGCTCCCCATGCCCGACAATCATGGAGATCTGCCCCATCGAGCTTGCCCGCACCAACAAGCTCAACACGCCGGTGAGCTACCGGGCCAGACACACACGCGCTAATGGCGACACTTGCCTCGTTGAGGTGCGCGCCGACCGGATAAAGATCCCGACAGGTGACACATCGGAGTGGGGCGTTGTTGAATCCATCCGCGATCTCGATGCCGACATTCAAGCCTCTCACGAACAGAAACTAGCCGAACTGTCGATGCTTGCCGCAGGTGTCGCCCACGAGATTCGCAATCCGCTCGGCGGTGTGAGTTTTGCTTTGTCGGAGGCTGACGCCGCATGCTCCAAACACCTTGCCGAGGACGCCCGCGAGTACATCAGTATCGCCCAGAACGAGATCGGCAGCTGCCTAACCGTAACCACCAGTTTGTTGAAGCTCTCGATACCAGCAACAGACGCTCTCGAACTCGTCGACGTCGGCGCGACAATTGCGGAAACACTGCGACTTATCGCGCCTGAGGCTGAAAAAACGGATGTGCGGGTTAAACTCGAGTTGCCGCCGGGACTACGTGCGGAGGTTTCAGACGGTGAGTTGAGGCGCATCGTGATCAACTTGGCGCAAAACGCTTTTCATGCCATGCCGAACGGTGGCGAACTCACCGTGAGTGCGGGCATCGTCGAAAACGAGATCAAAATTGATTTTGCTGACACCGGGGAAGGAATCCGACCGGAAGATATGCAGGTGGTGTTCCAGCCATTTTGGTCAAAGCGTGCCGACGGCTCACGCGGCACAGGCCTTGGGCTGACACTGACGAAGTCCGCGGTGGAAAGTTGGGGCGGCCGCATTGCCGTGGAGAATACGCCGCAATCTGGTGTGTGCTTCTCCGTTTGGCTGCCCTGCGCCGATGCTGGAGTTGAGTGCAATGATGCCGAAACCTAAACCATTGTTACTAATTGAGGACGACGCCACCTTGCGCCGTCTCATTCTCCAACGGCTCGAACGTTCCGACTATACCGTGACCGGTGTCGAAACCTGGAGAGACGCCAAAAAGGCACTGGCAAACCTGCAGCCCGCGCTGATTTTGCTTGATGTGCGATTGCCGGATGCGAATGGTTTGGAAAAACTTCCGAAACTCAAGGAAATCGCACCAGTCGTCGTGATCACAGCGTTTGGTTCAATAAATGACGCGGTCCGGGCCATACGGTCAGGCGCCATCGACTACCTGATCAAGCCGATTAATCCCGATACGCTGGAGGTGGTTATCGAACGTGCGCTCGAAACCACCTCGATTCGGCGCAGCTATCAGTTCCTGCGCGATGAAGCTCGGCGCAAGACCCCGACATTGATCGGCTCGAGCCCGGGACTTCGCGAAGTGCGCAAGCAGATCGAACTGCTCGCCCCGAGCCAGGCGACCGTGTTGATTTTGGGTGAAAGCGGCGTCGGCAAAGAACTCGTGGCCCGTGCGGTTCATGATGCAAGCCCCCGCAGCGCAGCCAATTTCACCGCCGTGGACTGCGCCACCCTTCAGGACACGCTTTTTGAGTCTGAATTGTTTGGCCATGAGCGCGGCGCGTTCACGGGCGCGGATCAAAAGAAGGAAGGCCTAATCGAAGTCTCTGAAGGCGGGACGGTATTCCTTGACGAGATTGGTGACCTGCCGCTCTCCCAACAAGTCAAGCTCCTCCGTGTGATCGAGACTGGTCGTTTCCGTCGTGTCGGCGGCACGCGGGATATCGCCTGCGATGTCAGGTTCGTCGCCGCGACCAACCGTGATCTGCTGGCGATGTCGCAAGACGGCAGCTTCCGCCGGGACCTTTATTACAGACTCTCCGCACTGGTACTCGATGTACCGCCGCTCCGGGAAAGGCGCGATGACATCGTCGAAATCGCCGAGCTGTTCGTCGTAACGCGCAGCTTCGACCGCCAGATCGACAAAGTGCTGACCCCGCAGGCGGCAGCTGCGCTTCAGACTTACGACTGGCCGGGCAACGCGAGAGAATTACGCAACGTCATCGAGCGCGCTTTGCTGGCCTCCCGCAACGAGCAAGCCATCAAAGTCGAGCACCTCGGCTTGCCGCAAAGCAACACCAACGCCGCAGCCATTTCGAATCCAAAGGCCCGCGTGGAGTTGAAGTTCGCGAATGAACCGACACTGGACGAGGTGCGCAACGCCTACTTGCGCATTGTCACCGAACGCCGCCACGGCAATCGGGCGGACATCGCCAAAACGCTTGGCATCAGCGAGCGCAGCGTCTACCGGATCCTCAAAGAGATCGAGTAGGCCGACCGCAACACCGGCACATTCACGAGACGGCGCCTGGCGCAGTCACATCAGCCGCCTGCTTTGCTGCAACCGGCTCCGCGTCAAACGACAGTCCGAAGTCGGCCCGCACATGGAGCATGGCCCGCTCGGCAAGCGCCGTGATCGTCAGCAGCGGATTGACCCCGAGCGAGCGCGGAATGATCGAACCGTCGATGACATAGAGACCGCGATGTGTCGCCGTGCTGCCCTGGCCCGAACTCGCGTCAAAAACCTGGCATTTATGATTGACGACACCATCACCACGCTCCGCCCCCATGCCACAGCCACCGAGCGGGTGCGCCGTGGCCGGCTGCTTGCCCATCACGGTACCGGCGAGTGGGTTTTGAACGTAGCTGCCGCCAACATACCCTGAGATCTGCGACAGCGCCTCGCCGAGCCGTTGGTAGACCGGCTCCTCATGTGCTCCAGGCCAATTGAGGTGGAGGCGATCTCCGTCCAACACAAACTGCCCAGAGGCACTGTCGTGGGAGACGGCAAAGAATGTCTGCAGCCGGGCAAACGGCCCCTTGTAGACACCCTTGACCAGACTTTGCACCGCCCCCAAAAGCCTTCCGTTTGGCAGGAACATAACAGGCAGAATCGGAGCGATCGGAGAAGGCATCGCGCCATCTTGCACCGCATACTCCATATCTAGGTCATCACTATCGCGATATTCCAGCTGGCCCGTCACCGCACTACCCACTTCAAAGCCATCTATCTTCGCCGGGTGCCCGATGCCGATCGCATTGACGACTTTCTCGCCTCCGTAACCGAATGCGATGATGTCGCCGTTAGCTGAAAAACGCTTACCCAGCCGATCGGAAACCGACAAGCCCGCCGCGGCCGAGCGCAGCAGGATTTCCGTCGACCCCAATGTCCCAGCCGCCAGAATGATGACATCGGCTTCAAGCCTTATGGCATCGCCCTCGCCCTTGCCGTTCGGTTTGCTTCCCGTCCGGCGCGCGTCGACCTGCCAGCCGCCATCAGGCTGCTTCGTGACGCGCTGAACCGTGATTTCCGTGAACAGCTCCGCTCCGTGCCGCACCGCATCCGGCAGATATGTCAGCGCAACTGTATTCTTGGCACCAACGTTACATCCGGAGCAGCAGTCGCCACACGATGTGCACGCCGGCTGAGCGAGGCCCGCGGGATTGACGTTGTCTTCAAAGCTGACGGCAACGGGCGTGTTGCGCATCTGACAGCCCATCTTTTCGGCTGCCCCGGAGATCGCCCGATACTTTTCAAACTCAGCTGCCCGCGGATGTGGCGAGGGACGCAGCCAGGCTTCGGCCCTCCGGTAACCGTCTTCGAGAAGACCGTCCTGGCGCAATTGGCCCGGCCAAACCTCGTCCCCGAACACGCGCGGGTCAGGACGCAGCGAGACGCCTGCGTTGACGAGCGAGCCGCCGCCAAGACCGCAACCAACCAGAACGTGGATATCGTCACCTATCCGCAAATCATATAGAGCCGTCGCGGACCCAGACGACATCGACCGGCTGGTGATCCGCAACTCGCTACGCAGATCCGGAAACCGCGATGGAAACTCACCGGTGACGAATTCCCGGCCGCGCTCGAGCACGGCGACTTTCTTGCCCGCCCGCGCCAATCGCGACGCCGAAACGCCACCACCATATCCGGAACCGACGATGATCACGTCGTAGCGTTCACGCAATTGCTCTACCGGCTTGGCAAGACGGCCCATTGTGCCCCTCAAGGTCTGATTCTCAGCTGCACTGCCGGACTCTTAAGCCCAATCAGGAGGCCCGTCACCGCCCATGCGGCAATGTAATGAAGTGAACCACAACAAACGTGTGTCGTTGCTGAATTTAAGCCTGTGGAGCTGACATTTGCGCCGCCGGTCGAATGCCCGAAACCATGCCATCCTGAATGAACCGTCTTGACGGTGGTCTTGAGGCGTGGCTGGCGAACGGCCATCCGTTACACGGATCGAATGCAAATCTGGAACGTGGGCAGAAAGATTTCTCAGCGCCGCTTCTCTGCGAGCCACGCTATACTTTCGCCCGAATCCTCCGTTAGCCGACTGCCTCCTTTCGACAGGCCATGTGTCCGGGCTCGCTGAGACCCGGCTGGCGCGCACCGCCCTGCGGGTGGCGTGTTCCGCGTGTCTTGAGGCCGAGGCTGTAGCTCAGCGGTAGAGCGGCCGGAAACCCGGCAGGACGAGGGTTCGATTCCCTTTAGCTTCTCCATCACGCTCGGAGGTAGAGCACTGGACTGTTGATCCAGCGGGATTATCCCCACAGTGGGTTCGATTCCCACAATGCGTCAGCAACGCATCTGGTTTTGGACCAGTCAACTTGATCACGGGAAGCCGGCCGCAAGGTCCGGCTGTCACGGTGTCGGCCGCCGGCCTAGGTCGGTTGCTGGTGCCGCGGCGGCAGCGCTGTCGCCGCTTTGTGCTTTCGCGGATACCGCCGCGTGGCACCGGCTCGAGCCTTAGGCCCCGGCATCGGCTGACCTACGGGAAGGCCGGCGACCGCAGCCCCGGGCAACAACCGGGACCGCACGGCTCAAGCGAAGGCCCGTGGGCGGCGGCGTGGATCGGGCGGTCGGCGACCCTTTTGCTGGGCATCTGATATTGCAGAAACACAAGACGACTGAGGCTACGAACAATGATCGGGATGTTTACAGTGGATGTGAAGGCCGGCGAGCGTGCCTTCCTCACCCGCAACGGCCGCTTTGAGCGCCTGCTCGAGACCGGCCGGTTTCGCACCGTTGACATGAAGGGCGAGCTCAAGGCCGAGGTCGTCAAGGTGACGCGCGCCGAGTTCCCGGCCGAGCGCGCCTTGATGTTCGAAAAGATGCATCCGGCGGTCGCTGAACAGCACTTCGAGATCGTGCAGACGGCAGCCAACGAGATCGCCATTGTATCCCTCGACGGCGAGCCGTTCCATGTCGTGCGACCAAACGTGACGTGCGCTTTCTGGAAGACCCTGTCGCAGGTCGACGTGGAGCGCATCGACGCGGGCGCGGAACTGCGCGTGCCCGATCGCGTCATCGACCGGCTGACCGACTTCCCGAAGGCCCCGTTCCGTCACGAGTTGATCGAGGCCCACGAGGTCGGCCTGCTATTCGTCAACGGCGCATTGCTCGAGAAGCTGGCACCCGGCCGTTACGCCTTTTGGCAGGTTGGCCGCACGGTTGAGGTGAGGAAGGTCGATCTGCGTCCGACACCGCTTGAGGTGACGGCTCAAGAGATCCTGACCAAGGACCGCGTCGGTATCCGCGTCACGCTGACCGCCTACTACAAGGTCATCGATCCTGAGAAGACGGTCCTGGCTTCCGGCGACGTGGCCGGTACGCTTTACCGGATGGTGCAGTTCGCCATCCGCGAGGCAGTCGCCACCCGCACGCTCGACGACATCCTTGCCGCCCGCGACAAGATCGACGGTGAGGTGCGCGAGTACGTCGGCAAGCGTGCGACCGAACTCGGTGTCGAAATCGGTGAGATCGGCGTCAAGGACGTCATCCTTCCCGGTGACGTGCGCGAGCTGCTGAACAAGGTCGTTGAGGCCGAGCGAGTCGCCAAGGCCAACCTCATCCGCCGCCAAGAAGAGACGGCCGCAACGCGGTCCCTGCTCAATACGGCACGGCTGATGGAGGACAACCCGTTGCTGCTCCGCCTCAAGGAGCTGGAGGCACTAGAAAAGCTTGTCGAAAAGGTCGGCCGCATCGACCTGCACACCGGTGAGACCGGTGGCTTCGACGCCATGCTGCAGCGCCTCTACAAACTAAGCGCCACCAAGGACGGCGACAAAAACTAGAAAAGAACGGCGAGGGGGCTTCGGCCCCCTCTGCTGTTGAACGATTTCGTCAGACGTTGCACTGATTGCTGCGGATTACGTACGCACCGTTCCCATCCGAAACCTCCCTCAAGCCACCACTGCAATGGGAGTTCTGAGCTGTGAGAGCGAATACACTCACACAAGGCAGCTGGAAACGCGATGCGCAGCAAGTGTCAGGGCATAGTCAGCAGTTCGTGGCTGAAGCCGGAATCAAAGCAATCATATTTTCTGAAATTCTCTTCACTCCCTATCAGCCCCGATAATGAGAACATAGCTTTGGGCTTTGCCGGCATGGACGCCATTGCCCGGTACTATTGAGAACACGAATAGTTCCCCCCAAAAAAAACCGCCGGACACCCAAGGCATCCGGCGGCTTGTCCAAATTTCTAGGCTTTCGAAATCCCGCCTAATCAGCAGCGGAAGCCACTGCGCATGCAATCGCGCATCTTCTGGCGCAGGTCTGCTTTCCAGTTGCGGGCATCCTGACGGCCAGCGTAGCTACCTTCGCGGCGGCCAGAGCGGTAACCCTGCTCGTATCCGGCTCGATAACCGGCCTTGTAACCGCGGATGTATTCGGCCGACAAGGCACTCTTGGCGCTGTAGCGGCTGCGACCGTTGATGAGTTCATCAATGTAAGAAGCCTTGTAGGCGTTCTTGAAACCATCTTCATAACCGTGCTTACGGCCGATCTTCTTACCCTTCGAATAACCCTGCCAGTACGTCCCGGCTTCTGCAGCAGTTGCCGTGAAGCCGGCGGCACCGAACATCATCATGGCGGCGAGGATCGGCAGCAGAAAAAACGTGAAAAGGTTGCGGCGAGAGGTGGCGGTCGTGGCGATTGCTGTGGTTTGGCTCGACATCTGTTTCAACTCCTAGGTGCGGTGTGTGTCCTTCGATCGCCACATTGTCGTCCCGCCCCTGAATTGATTTTGAACGGTGCATTCACCGAGCATTCATCCGAGAAAAAAAGCACAACCCATTGCATGTATTGCAAGATAGTCCGGACACTTCACGCCCCCAAATGACGTGCTATTCCCGCTCGCATTTACCATTGCGGCCATGTTTTGAAATCGTCGTAAAAAAGCCCTCGTCTGCGAACGCCGCACGAAACACCCGAGCGTACGACCGTTGGCGCACGACCATCCAAGCATCCACCTCTCGCGTAACGCACCTGTGAGAATGTTTTGCCCGGCCATACCCTTGCGCCAACCGGAGCATGACGCGAGGCTGACTTACATACACCCGTTGATGAAACGCGCATCCGATTACATAGGTCTTAGATGAAAAGCCAAATCATATTGTCCGCCATCGCCGCCATCGCAATCGCTGGCACGATGACCAGCCCGGTCACGGCAAAAATCCGCTGCAATGGCCCCTACCAGATCGTCCAGGGAAATGAGCTCGCCACCCCCTATTGCGGTGACAACTACCTGGCGCAGGTCGCGCGCGGCTACGGCAGCAGCGTCTCGGCAAGAGCGATCCGCCAGAACCCCAGCAAAAAAGAAGAGATCTGTAATTGGATCGGGCACGATACGCGTGTTCAGGATATCTGCGCTGGATTCCGCAACGACGAAGGCGGAAGGAACCGGTAACTCGGCAAAGTCCGTATTGGCGGCGGACGGCTTCAGGCCGTTCCGTCGTCACCACCGTCCTCGGCAATGTTCTGCCCGCTGAGAGACAACGGCCGCGCGTGATGACCGGTCATACGCCAAACACCGTCCTCTTCGGCGAAGACATTGCTGGCCGTCATTTCGTGGCCCTCGATATCTTCGGTGCAGAAGACAATGGCGACACGGCCTTGGCGGATCACCGTCGGGTCGGAACAAAAGATCGCCGGCGGCTCGCTCAGCACCATGACCTGGTGCCACGACGCCATGACGTCCTCCCGGCCTGTAATTCCGGGCCAGTTGGGATGATAAACCGAGATATCATCCCGCTCCGACCATAATGCCTCCATGGCCGCGACATCACCGGAGCGAAACGCGTCGTAGAAAAGTTCGTTGGCGGCGAGCACCTCGGCCACACCGGCGGCGTCTTGATCCTTCCCCATCCAACAAACCTCCTCTAACACGCACGCAAGGCCACATCACGCAGCCCAGCGCAACGCTGGTCAAAGGCCGAGTAGCACGGCACCGCCATTCATCCCGGCTCCTGCTGCACACAGTAACACGCGATCGCCCGCCTGAAAGCCACGCCCTTCTGACAAAATAGACATCGTAAACGGAATCGTCGCCGCCGAGCTGTTTCCGTAAGCGCAAACGCTTGAACAAACGGACACTTCACGTATCCCCAGGTCCTTACGCACCGCCTCAATGATGCGCACGTTGGCCTGATGCGGCACAAAGTGTGTTACCTCCGCCGCATGCAGCCCGGCTTTCGCCAGCGCTGCACGCGACGTTTCCGACATCATCGCGATGGCCCGCTGGAAAACCGCACGGCCATCAGCCATGCACATCAACACGTCCTCGGCTTCAAGCTCTGTTCCGTAGGGAACCGCGCTGCCGCCCGCAGCGATCTTGATGAGATCATAACCGCTGCCATCGGATTTGAGGTCGGCACCGATCACACCCGCGCCTGCCCGCCCACAAGGCCCGATCAGCAAGGCGCCCGCGGCATCGGCGAACAGCACGGCACTTGCCGTCTCCTTCGGATTGATCCGCCGGGACAGAATGTTGGCCGCTATCACCAGAACCTTTTTTTGATGCACCCGCACAAACGCATCCGCCAACGTCAACGCGTAGAGAAACCCGGCACACGCTCCAGCAAGATCAATCCCTCCGGCGCTATCAAGGCCAAGCCGGTGGGCGACGAGCGGAGCCGTTGGCGGCAGCAGATGATCGGGCGTCGACGTCGCCAATAGCACCAGACCGACGGAATCCCGCGACGCGCCCGCACGGCGCAGCGCCATATCTCCGGCTGCGATTGCCAGGTCCGATAGCCGCTCACCTTCGGCCGCCCAACGCCGCTCCGCGATTCCCGTACGGCGCTCGATCCATCCCGTTTCAAGGCCGAGTTGCTGTTCGATCTCGCCACTCTTGACGACGCGCTCCGGCGCGTAATGGCCAAGACCAAGGATTTCGACTCCGCCGTTCATGACCGCACCCCGGCCAGGACCTGCTCGACACCATTGATAAGCGCCGCGTAAACGCTATCCAATTGATCAGATGTGATGCAGTAGGGCGGCATCACGTAGACCGTATTGCCGAGCGGCCGGAGTAGCACGCCCTTGGCAAGGAACGCCTCGTACATAGCCGGTCCGATCTCAGCCAGATAACCCTCATCATCAACCTCAATATCAATTGCCGTGATCGTTCCGGTCTGCCGGACGTTGCGAAACACATTGTCTGTCCCGAGCCGGGCGATACGCCGCTCCTGCATGTCACAAAGCGCATTTACGCGCTCCAGCACGGGTTCCTCCCGCCAAATCTCGACATTGGCGACCGCCGCCGCGCATGCGATGGGGTTCGCCGTGTAGGACGACGAATGATAGAAGGTTTTGGATCGGTCCGGTGAGTAATGGGCATCAAAGATCCGATCAGCGCACAGCGTCGCCGCAAGTGGCAGATGCCCGCCGGTGATGCCCTTGGCAAGACACAGGATATCAGGCGCGATGCCGGCCTGGTCGCAGGCAAACAGCGTCCCAGTACGCCCCCATCCGGTCATCACTTCGTCAGCAATCAGCAGCACGTCATACCGGTCACAGATGCGCCGCAACTCCACGAGAGTCGCCGCCCGCCACATCAACATGCCACCAGCGCCGAGGATCAGCGGCTCAACGATCAACGCGGCGACCCCTCCCGACCGGCAGGCCGCTTCGAAAGCATCCAAGGTCTCCTGTTCCCAGCCCTCCGCCGGAAATGGTAATCGCTTCACATCAAACAGCAGCGGTTCATAAGCCGCGTTGAAGACACCGCGCGCGCCCACCGACATCGTACCAATCGTATCGCCATGGTAGGCATGTTCCAGTGCAACGATATGCCGGCGCGGCGAACCAACGTTGCGCCAGTAGCCAAGCGCCATTTTCAAAGCCACCTCGACCGCGGTCGATCCAGAATCCGAATAGAACACCCGCGTCAGCGGCGCCGGCGTCAGCTCGACAAGCGCATGCGCGAGCCTTTCTGCGGGCTCATGCGTAAAACCAGCGAAGATCACCTGGTCGAGCTGCTCGGCCTGCTCCCGGACTGCATTGACGATACGCGGGTTGCAGTGGCCATGAGTGATCACCCACCATGAAGAGATCGCGTCGAGGATCATGTCTGCATCAACGGTCTCGAGATAGGCGCCAGAGCCCCGCGCGACCGCGATCGCCTCCGGAGCGATCGCGTGCTGCGTGAAGGGATGCCAGACCGGTGACTTGGAGGTCATCGAAAGTCCTCCAGGCTAAAATTCGCAGCGAATGCCTCCGCCAAGGCCGCCGCCGTCAGCGGTTCGACAAACGGCAACCTGCCCAGTCGCCGAACCTGTCCAAACGCGCAGATCGTCTCTTCTGTATCGACGGTTTTCTCACCGACGAACGCCACTCCCGCGACTTCAATTTCACGGCTGCGAAGGGTTTCCAGCGAAACGAGCGTATGATTGATCGTTCCAAGCGACGTGCGCGCCACCAGGATCACCGGCAACCGCCAATCCGCGACAACGTCAATCTGTAGAACTGAGCGGGTAACCGGCACCAACAGACCACCCGCCAACTCAATCACAAGCGGACGCTTGTCGGCGGGCGGTGTCAATCGCTCCACATCGATGACCACCCCGTCGCTTTCTGCCGCGAAGTGCGGCGAAGCGGGCGTCCGCAACCGGTAGGCCTCCTGAAGAAGACGGCTTGGCGGCACGCCTCCGATTTCGGCGGCCACATCGGTATCGGTTGCTTCATCCAACCCCGCCTGAATTGGCTTCCAGTAGCTGGCCGTGAGCGCATTGGCGAGTGCCGCCGCGAAGACGGTTTTCCCAACCCCGGTATCCGTTCCGGCGATGACAAATGCGCTCTGTTCGCTCATGAGCGCAACAGCTCCTGCTCTTCTGCGAGCGCGTCAACGAACTCCGACAGGTTCTCTTCGGGGACATTGAGCGTCAGTGACATCCTGAGCCGCGCCGTCCCCTCGGGAACCGTAGGGGGGCGAATCGCGCGAATGTCATAGCCGCGCTTTTGCAGACCGTCGGCGAGTTGCAGCGCGCGATAATCCCGGCCCACGAGAATCGGCTGGATATGCGTTCCCGTCGGCTTGAGACCACATTTCGCCGACAAGGCTGCCCCAACCTGCGTCACGCGGTGTTGCAGCTGACGGCGCAGTTGCCCACCAGAGCCCTCGTCCTTGAGAACACGCATTAGCGCCAAGCGCACCGCTTCGGCGATCAACGGCGACGGCGCCGTCGTGTAGATAAAGGGTCGGCAGCGATTGACGAGGAAGTCGACCAATACGCGCGGCGCGCAAACCAGCGCTCCCATCAGCCCAAGCGCCTTACCGCAAGTGTGCAGCGAAATGACATTGGGGCGACCCTTGAGGTGAGCGCCAAGCCCGAGGCCGTCCCGGCCAAGAACACCTGTCGCATGCGCTTCATCAATAACAACGACGCCGTCGTGCCGATCCGCCAATGCGACAAGATCATCTAACGGCGCTGTATCACCGTCCATGCTGTAGAGACTCTCGACAGCCAGCCACGGCCGCCCTGTTCCCCCATCCCGCCGCCATCGCACGATTGCATCGTTGAAAGCGTCAGCATCGTTGTGCGCGGCCCCGGCAGCCTCGGCGCGTGACAGTCGCATACCGTCATGAACGCTGGCATGAATGAGTGCATCATGCACGACGATGTCGCCCCGCTGCGGCAACGTCGAAAAGATAGCCGCATTAGCAAGAAATCCGCTACTGAAGTAGAGTGATGCCTCCGCCCCAAACAAGCTGGCCGCCTCATCCTCGAGACGCGTGTGTGCCGGGTGATTGCCGCGCAGCAGCCGCGATCCGCCAGACCCCATGGCCGCACCACCAGCCACTGCTTGCATGAATTCTTCGCGAAGTTCAGCCGAACCGGCAAGCCCGAGATAGTCGTTGGAAGACAAATCCCAACCGTCGCACTGCGCCAGCTGCCTTAGTCGGTTCCGGCCGGCCAAGGCCGTCAGCGAACGCACGTGCGCCGGGTGATGCACCGAGCTGTCATATCGTTCGGTCAATCCGCGTTTTCCTACCCGCCGGCCTCGGCCTTGAGGCCGAGTTTCGCGAACAGCAAATCGTCCGCATCCTCACCGGGGTTGTCGGCCGTTAGAAGTTGCTCGCCGCAGAAGATTGAATTGGCACCGGCGAAAAAGCACCAAGCCTGCAGCTCTTCGCTCATCTCGCTGCGCCCGGCGGACAGCCGGACATAGGATTTGGGCATCATGATACGGGCCAGTGCTATGGCACGCACGAAAGCGATACCGTCGACCTTGGCGGCTCCCTCGAGCGGGGTACCTTCGATTGCCATCAGCATATTGATAGGAACGCTATCTGGATGCTCGGGAAGATTGGCAAGCGTTACCAGCATATCAATACGGTCGGCATCCGTCTCGCCAAGTCCGAGAATCCCTCCCGAGCATACTTTGATACCGGCCTCCCGCACCCGCTCCAGCGTCTCAAGCCGGTCCGCGAATGTGCGTGTCGTGATGATCTCCGAATAGTGCCGCTCGGACGTATCAACGTTGTGGTTGTAATAGTCGAGCCCCGCGGACTTCAGTTGCACGACGTCATCATCTGTCAGCATTCCAAGCGTCATGCAGGTCTCAAGGCCCATTTCCTTGACTTCCCGCACCATGCTGAGGACGACCGGCATATCCCGCTGCTTCGGGCTGCGCCAGGCTGCACCCATGCAGTAGCGGGTCGCCCCGTTGGCCTTGGCCGCCCGCGCTCCCTCCAACACCTCCTCCAAAGCCATCAGCTTCGATGCTTTAAGCCCGGTCTCGTAACGCGAAGACTGACTGCAATACGCGCAGTCTTCCGGGCATCCACCGGTCTTAATCGACAAAAGCTGGCATTTTTGAACGGTATTGGGATCGAAACTGCGCCGATGGACACTTTGGGCACGAAACAACAGCTCATTGAAGGGAAGATCGTAGATGCACTGCGCCTCTTCGCGCGTCCAGTCGTGGCGCATTCCGGTTTGCGCCGTGCCCATTTCACCGGCTGCGGTCACCGCTTCGCCTATCGGGTTATCCAGCATTTATCTGACTACTCCTTCGGGTGCACCCGGGACATTCAGCCCATCAATGGACGTAAGCCGTGCCGGCCACAACGTCCCCGTTCGTCGCAATGGCCCTTGAACGGATCGCCGCAGACTACAGCTACTTCGTGCCGGGTCAACGGGCGGGTCCAGCGCTGTAGACCCAAAATCCGGTCGCCGAATCCTGCTGCGTCCGCACGGCCTCAGCCAGGCCTTCGACGATCTTCGCCGCGACAGGGACGCGATAATGCAGCCTGTCCCAATAGTTCTCATCACGGCGCGTAACATCTGACAAGATACGGAAATCAACATCATGTGCGCCGTGCCGCGCAGCTATTTCGGCAACCCGTGCCTTGCATTCGGCTTCGCGCGCCGCCTTGTGGCTGAAAGGCGCGGGCTGCGCGGCAATGTGCACCGGCATCCAGGTCAGCATCACATTCGAAGAATGGGGGACCAGCCCTAGCAAACGGTCAAGCCAGTCGAGTGCCGGATAACGCCACGATTTTCGTTCCACCTCGCTGACCTGATACGTCCCAACTTGGCCCGGCCGTGCTTTCTTCTTGTTCTTCCAGATTTTTCGCGCGGCCTTTTCCGCGTCGTACTCGGATTCCGGCGGTACAAACACCTCATAGCCATTCGAAGGAACCCGCGGACCTAAAAATCCCAGGTGATAAGCAAGTCTGCGCGCGGAGATCTCTACCGTGCGCATATTCAGCATGTAGGGCAGGTCATTCCAGGAGTTTTCATCAAACATCCATTCCGGAAAACCCCGTTTGGTCGTGCGCACCTGATCAGCATCGCTGTAACACCAAACAACATCCAGGCCGACAAGCACGTTCCTCGGGCTGGAAACGTTCCGCAGCGCAAGCTTTCCAAGCCGGTACTGTTCCCAAGCGCGCCCGGAGTTGAGCGCCAGATTGATGAAACGCCCGCCAAGAGCCTCATTCAATCGATCAGGCTCCAACAGCCGCGAAGTCGAAGTACCAAGAACGAAGGAGTCGAAGTTACCTTCGCGGATCAGCGCCGGGTACTGGTAGCGCTGATTGATGTCCATGACGACGTGAGGGCCCAATATGCGCAACGGCAGATTGCCGAACGGATTGAAAATAGCGACAAATGCAACCAATGCCGCCAGCAGGCCGCAAAACGTAAAGATCAGGGCGCGCGCCTGCCCTCTCCAGCGCGCGGCCAGCTGAGCCTCGTCAGCACTCTGCGACAAAGCAGGCCCGCGCATCTGGCGCTGCGCTATGTCATCGGCCCCTTCGTCCGGATGAATTGGCGCAATCTCGTCCTGCGTCATACGGCGATCTTACCGCCCCCTCTTTTTGTAATAACGACGACTGCCGGCCTCGGCGGCATACTCCACTGGAAGTCTGGCCAGCGTGTCGACGGGCTGTCAAACGTCGAAACGGTCTTATCCTCGCTTTGTCCGGGGTGCTGAACGGCAACAAAGAACGTCTCCGAATCGGGTGTCGCGCAGGGGCCGCACAGCTCCGCGCCGGCCGGGCAGCGGAAGAACAGACGTCCCGTTCCGCGAGCTTTTCCCTCTGTTTCCAGCGCCCACAGGCCGTCCGTCCGCCCCGTCGTTACAGCCGTATTTCCATCCGTGGCAACCCACAGACGGCCCTCGTTGTCGACCATGCAGTTGTCAGGGTTGGCGAACCAGCCGCTGGTGCTTGTCGCCGGATTGAACGTGGCACCCAGCTCCGCAACGCTTGGATCGCCGCATTTGACCAGGATCTCCCATCGGAATGTCGGTCCGGCGTGATCGCCTCCATCGGGCGTCATCTCAATAATATGGCCGAAGGCGTTCTTCGCCCTGGGGTTCGCCGCGTCAGTGGCGAACTCGGTGCGCTTCTTGTTCTTGGTCAGCATGCAATAGACCTTGCCGGTCCGCGGATTGGCTTCGACGTCCTCTGGCCGGTCCATCTTCGTCGCGCCAAGCAAATCGGCGGCAATCCGCACGTTGATCAGCACATCACCCTGATCAGCAAAGCCGCTCGCTTCCGTCAGGGCCCCCGTACCGAACACCAAAGGCAGCCAGACACCCGAGCCATCAGGATTGAACCGGGCTACATAAAGCGTGCCCTCATCAAGCAGGTCCTTGTTGCCTTCCCGCCGGGCTTCATCGACCTTACCCGTGGTGACAAACCGATAGATGTAGTCGAAGCGCTGATCGTCCCCCTGATAGATGACAAGACGGCCGTCTCTATTAACCAAATTACCTGCACCTTCGTGCTTGAACCGGCCCATTGCCGTGCGCTTCTTCGGCTTTGAATTGGGGTCCAGTGGGTCAATTTCCACGACCCAGCCGAACCTGTTGATCTCGTTTGGCTCTTTTTCAATATCAAAGCGATCGTGGTACTGGCCCCAGTTGTAGCGCTCGGCGGGCGCACCATAACGCTTCAAGGCGACGGCATGCGGCGAAGCCTCGGCCGCCTTCTTGTTCCAGAAGTAGCCATTGAAGTTCTCTTCGCAGGTTAGCCACGTCCCCCACGGCGTGATGGCCCCCGCGCAGTTGTTGACCATCCCGATGACCTTGCGGCCCTCCCGATCATAGCTCGTCTTCATCTTGTCATGGCCGGCGGCGGGACCGGTGATTTCCATCTCTGTGGCCGCCGTGATCCGCCGCGCAAAGATTGAATCGGGCACCACCGACCATCGATTGGCATCGCGCTTCACCTCAATGACCGAGCCGCCATGCGCCATCATTTCAATTGCAACGCGGTCCTCGGTCATTTCCGCGAAGCGTTTTGCTTTCTTGTCCTTCGGGTTAATGCCCGGAAACATCAGCTCTTCGTTTGTGTATTCATGATTGATGCACAACAGCCCATGATCGGCGCTGCCGCCCAAAGCGACAAAACCGATGAAGTCATTATTGTAACCGAACTGCTTGGACTGGGCCTCGGCGGTCTGTGCCTTGACGTCGAATTCAGGCGCATCCCTCTCGACCTTGTCGCCCCACCGGATCAGTACGTTGGCACGATAGCCATCCGCAACATAGTGGCGTTCGTTGGCACCAGCCGTGACTTCAGGAAAGTTGAACTTTGGCGTTGACGACGTGTCTTCCGAGCAGGCAGCGACCAGCAACGCTGGAGAAACCGCTGCGCCCATCGCCGTCGTCGCCAGCATGCCCTTCATCAGATCCCTGCGCGAAAGACGCTCGGCGATCACGTCCCCAATCGTGGGGTTGTCGCTGGAATTGACGGCAGCGTCCTCAACTTCCTCAAAGAGAACGGAGCGTGGCTGATCGGATTTGGCCATGTCGGCGGAACTCCGTGAAATGTATACTCAAAATGTCGGTCCGGACGCGCTCGGCGGCACACCAGGACAGCACAGTTTTTTGTCGCCCACACGAAGGTGGTCCTGCGACCAAACATCTCCTTTCTAATCACGGCTCCTGCACGCGCGGTCCAGCACTTGCAAACTCTCAATACACCATCACTGCTCATCCCATTTTGAAACAATCAGACGCCAGAGCCGTCATGTTCGAGCGCAGCCGCACTGAAAATCCGTCCGATAAACGCGAAAAAGCCATCACCGTGGAGCTTTCCATGGACGATGGCCGCATCCTCAAGGGCCACATTTTTACGGCCGCCACGCGCCGCGCCTATGAAGAGTTGAACAGCGCTGGCGGTTTCATTGATTTCCAGCCCTATGATGGGGAGCGCGAGCTGATTTCCAAGGCAGCGGTCCGCGCCGTCCGGCTAACCGATGTCCCGAAGGCCAACCAACTGCGGCTCGCCACGGGGTCCGAAGAGTTCAACCCGTATGCTGTCTTGGACCTTCCTCGCGGCGCCGATTGGAAAACAATCCGCGAAACCTACCATCGCCTTTCCAAGCTCTATCACCCGGATCGCTATGCCAACATGGATCTGCCCGCGGAGGTAAAGGCCTACATCGACACCATGTCGCGGCGCCTCAACGCGGCCTTCTCTGCTCTGGAAAAGCCGCATCAGGTCCAGCGCGAATTCGCCCGCGCGAAGTCGGAACCCATCTATCAAAGAGGCTGAGGGTCGCCCTGCGCCCCTAGCCCCGGTCGCGCATTCCCAGCGTTCTGAGGCGCAGCGCATTAAGGCGGATAAAGCCTTCGGCGTCTTTTTGGTCGTAGGCGCCCTGGTCGTCTTCGAAGGTAACCAGCTGGTCGGAGTACAGCGACTTGTCGCTCTTACGCCCAATCACGATAACGTTGCCCTTGTAGAGCTTCAGACGAACCTCGCCTTCGACATGCTCCTGGCTCTTATCGATCAACGCCTGCAGCATCTCGCGTTCGGGCGCAAACCAGAAGCCGTTATAGACGAGCTCCGCATAGCGCGGCATCAGCTCGTCCTTCAGGTGCGCCGCATCTCGGTCCAGCGTCAGGCTCTCGATCGCCCGGTGCGCGCTCAGCAGAATCGTGCCGCCTGGCGTCTCATAGACCCCACGCGACTTCATACCGACAAAGCGGTTCTCAACGAGATCCACCCGCCCGATGCCGTTGTCACGTCCAAGATCATTGAGCTTGGCGAGCAACGTCGCCGGCGACAGCTTCGCCCCATCAAGCGACACCGCATCACCCTTTTCGAATCCGATAGTAACGATTGTTGCCTCATCCGGCGCGTCTTCGGGGGCAACTGTCCTCATGTAGACGTAGGCCGGCGGCTCCTCGTTGGGGTCTTCCAGAACCTTACCTTCCGAAGACGAGTGCAACAGGTTTGCATCAACCGAGAAGGGCGCTTCGCCACGCTTGTCCTTTGGCACCGGTATCTGGTGTTTTTCCGCGAAATCGATGAGATCCTCGCGGCTCTTGAATTCCCATTCCCGCCACGGGGCAATAATCCTGATCGACGGCTCAAGCGCGTAGTAGCCAAGTTCGAAGCGCACCTGGTCATTGCCCTTGCCGGTCGCGCCGTGACAAACAGCATCCGCGCCCGTGGCCCGTGCGATCTCGATCTGCTTCTTGGCGATGAGCGGCCTGGCGATCGATGTGCCAAGCAGATATACGCCCTCATAGAGCGCGTTGGCCCGGATCATGGGAAACACGTACTCGGCGACGAATTCTTCGCGCAGGTCCTCGATGAAGATATTTTCGTCGGGGATGCCGAGCATCTCGGCCTTCTTGCGCGCCGGTTCCAGCTCCTCGCCCTGGCCGAGATCAGCGGTGAACGTCACCACCTCCGCACCGTAATGCTCTTGCAGCCACTTCAGGATAATGGACGTATCGAGTCCGCCCGAATAGGCGAGAATAACCTTTTTGACCTTGCCGTCTCCGCCCGCCGAGTTCGCTGCTGCCATTTTTCTTCTTACCGTTCCTGGTTTTGATGCGTCCGATAGCTGATGGCGCGGCACTATAGGCAAACCACCTGCGCCCGCAAGCTGGCCGAATAGACCCGCCCAAAACCCAGCAAGATCAGCGACCGCAACAGCCCGCTGAAAACAAAACAGGCCGCCCCTAAGCAGCCTGCCGCCACGCTCCGCAAATCAGCCCCGGGGCCTCAAGGCACACGTATTCCCTGTCAGCGCGAGCGAAATGGCTGAAAGAACTGCATCAGCAGGTTTGGATTAAAGGGCGTGACGGCGAACGCCAGGGTCAGAGGATTGGGCATTGATTCAACGCTCGTGACCGGGACCGGCTTCGTGTCCGGTTGATAATCGGCCAGCGCCTTTTCGACCGAGTTAGCAGCCACGTTGAAAGCATCGATCGCCGCAAGGTTGGCCCGCGCCGTCGGCCAGGCCACCTGCTCGGGCACACCCACCGAGATCATCCCGAAAGCCATCGGCCAGGCGTTGTAATGTGAAGGCTTCATCATTTCCAGCCACGGCGCGAATGGTGAGAACATCCCGTAAGGCGTCCCGAGCGCGTTGAAACTAGCCATTGGATTGGCATTCATCATGCTGTTCGGAATCGCCGCCCAGGGCATCATGCTGGCCGCCGCCCCGATCGGATTTGCGCGCTCGGCTCTGTAAGGCTGAGGGAACCGGGAGCCGTTCTGCGGCTGCGCCGTCTCCAGGAGAGTGTCTACAGACTGCCCCCACATGTTCAGCATCTGTTGAGCCATTGCCTGATAGGCGGCACCGCTCGCGTTCAAGTAGTTGACAACCGCTTCCGCGCAGCTCTTGTTGAAGCGGACTTGCGAATCGGCATCGAACATATTGAAAAACCTCGCCATATTGGCAGATGCGCCGGCCAAACGGGTGTTCGGCTGGAATTCGGAACATATCGAGTGGGGAAGCGCGGGTCGAGCTGATAGCCCCCTAGCTGCACTTTAGCTCACAGTAGTTTACACTTTGCGCCGCAACAAGAAAATTCTGCGCCGCAAAACAAAGCCTTTAGATCAACGTGGTCGCGCCCCTTAATGCGTCTTGTGAGCACCCGGATCAGGCACCGAGCGCACCAAACGATCGGCGTGATCATAGTCCTTCGCCTTCAAGTGCTCACGGCCGGCATCTTGCTCGGCCGCCTTGTAAACTGGCTCTTCCCGCATCCGATAGGCCCCCGCTCGATGCCCCGCGACAAGCCAGTAAACATACCCGGCGATGATGCCCGAGAAGGCAAAAGCCGCCACCGCGTAGCTATTTGCGATTGTTGGCTGCCCACTGCCCTCACTCGCATAAAGAGCCGAGAAACCAAGCAGGGCGATAGCAAGGCCGACAAAAACATAGAAGGCCCAGCCGCGGACGCCCTGAACAATCCCGAACACGATCGCAGCCACCGCGAAAGGCAAGGCAAAAATAGCGGCTTGGGTTGCCGCCGACAGCGTGATCATTCCCGCGAAGCCCATCCGCTGCCACCGCGCATCGCCCTCCAGACTGTAAAGATCCGCCGGCGTTATGACGAACAACACTTGGGTCAACGCTCCGGCCAGACACGCCAACGCGAAACCAAACAGGATGCGAACCATTGCCGCGATCATCGCACACCCAATTTGTGAGAGTTTTCAGTTTGATCCAGGCTACAAGGTTATACGCAGCAGACACCGCATCGCAAACCCGACGGTTTGGCACGTGATCACTCGCCATCAGGCCGTCCGTCCTGCGATGAGCCAGTAAACCAGCCCGCCCGCGAACCCCGCCGCCGCGAATACCTGCCATAGCACCGCGGGACCGCCGGCACTGCCCTGCGCGATAAGCGGCGTCACCGCCATCGAGACACCTCCGCCTATGACGTAATAGAGCAGGGAGCGGATGCGGGCGACTTCGCCGACAATCGCAAAAACGAGTGCCGGAATGATGGTGAAAGCAGCAACCAGGGCCGAGCCCTCATCAATAAACGTCATCACCCGCTCAAAGCTCTCGAGCCCGCCTTCATCCGCATGGACCGATTGCGTAATCCGCTCAAGCCCAAGCGTGACCACCACGAACCCCGCCGCCAGCATCCCCAGAATGAAAGCGATGGGCACCAGCAACATCCGCCCGACAGTCTTCCAGAACACCCCTAGTCTCCGCTCGTTGCCGTGGCCGGGTCGCGCTCGGAAGCCCGCAGTTTCACGCTCGTTGACTTGAGCTGCCCGCACGCAGCCAGAATATCCCGCCCACGCGGCGTCCGCACCGGACTGGCATAGCCCGCCTTGTTGACGATCTCAGCAAACCGCTCGATCTGCTCCCAATCCGAACATTCATAAGCCGCACCTGGCCAGGCATTGAACGGTATCAAATTGATCTTGGCCGGTATGCCCGCCAGCAGTTTCACCAGCGCCAGGGCATCGGCGAGGCTGTCGTTGACACCCTTGAGCATCACATACTCAAAAGTGATGCGCCGGGCATTCGACAACCCCGGATAGGTGCGGCAGGCCTGTAAAAGGTCCTTGATCGGAAACTTCCGGTTAATCGGCACCAGCTCATCGCGCAGTTCATCGTTCACCGCGTGCAGTGAAATGGCGAGCATCGTCCCGGCATCCGCCCCCCACCTTTCGATCTCGGGAACCACCCCGGAAGTCGAAAGCGTAATCCGCCGCCTCGAATGCGCCAGCCCGCCGCTGTCCGCGGCGATTTCCATCGCCTGACGAACATTCTCAAAGTTGTAGAGCGGCTCACCCATGCCCATCAGCACGATATTCGTGATCTTGCGTTCGGCATCCGGCAGCAAACCACCGTCGCTCGGGGCCTCCGCGCCTGGCCAGTCGCCAACCCGGTCCCGCGCCAGAAGGATCTGCCCGACGATTTCTTCATGAGTTAGGTTGCGCACAAGCTTTTGCGTGCCGGTATGGCAGAACGTGCAGGTCAGCGTGCAGCCGACCTGACTGGAAATACAAAGCGTGCCGCGATCGGACTCGGGGATGTAGACCGTCTCAACCTCGGGTGCCTTGGCATCATGGCCGCGTTTCGGCAGACGCAGCAGCCATTTGCGCGTGCCGTCTTGCGAAACCTGCTCGGAAACGATCTGCGGCCGCTCGAGTGTGAAAGCGCCCGCTAGCTTCCCGCGCAGCTCCTTCGAGACGTCTGTCATCTCATCGAAATCGCCGATCCCGCGCGCATAAATCCAGCTCCAGAGCTGACTGGAGCGCATGCGTAATTGCTTGTCCGGAACACCAAGCGAATGGAGTGCCGCCTTCAGCTCCTCGCGGCTCGCACCCGCCAGTGTCGCAAGCATGCCCGCCCCTTCGGCGCCCGCCTCGTCGGCGGCTGGCAGGTTATTGAGGATCAGCACCATCTCTTGGCTTCTTCTTCTTTCTCGTTACAAACTCGAGGCCCGCCTCGGAAAGGCTATACATAGCTGACCCGTGACGAAGTACCAGTCACCCGCCACCGTTTCTGCGAACATCGCCAATCCCTATCCGAAGCAGATGAAGAGCCCGCAAATGACGGCCGCAAAGGAAGCCGCCCCTAAGATACCAGCAAACGGCAATCTCACGATCGCGATTTATCTCGTTGTCACGGGGCTGTCGGCGGCCTGCGGCCTTATCATCGAGATTGTCGCAGGGCGCATGATCGCGCCCTACCTCGGCATGTCTCTATACACTTGGACTGCTGTCATCGCGGTCGTCCTTGCCGGCTTCTCCGTCGGCCACTGGATCGGCGGCTGGCTTGCAGAAAAGCCATCCGGGCCCGCCCGCCGCGCGGTTGTCGTCAGCCTTGCTCTGGCGGGCGTCAGCGCGGCCTTGAGCCTCGTCCTGCTGCGCGCACTGTCCGGGCCTGTCATTGCTATCGGCCTGCCCGCCGTGCCGACGATCTTGCTGTTAACCTTCCTGCTCTTCTTTCTACCAAGCCTTTTTGTCGGAATACCCTCGCCGGTCCTCACCAAACTGGCGATCGACGAGGCCCCATCGCGAATGGGAACGCTGCTCGGCGCCTTTTACGCCATCGGCGCACTGGGTAGCATCGCGGGCACGCTCGCGGCGGGCTACGTTTTCATCTCCTACTTCGGTTCGATCCGCACAATCCTGACCGTCGCCCTGCTCTACGCGGCGATGGCAACCATCGTTTTCGAGCTCGACCGCCGCCTTGAGAAACAATCGCTTCTGTCAAAACACGTGGTGCTGCCGCTTGCGGCCATCGCACTGCTGTTCGGTGGCGTTTTCTTATGGGGCCGCAGCGTCAGCGCCTTTGTCGAAAACTGCACCAAGGAAAGCGCCTATTACTGTATCCGTGTCATCGACATCAGCCGCGACGTTGGAACCCCCGCCCGCACCATGGTCCTCGACCACCTCGGCCACGGGACCAATCTGCGCGACCGCCCGGAGATTTTCCTGACGCCCTACGTTGAGGCCCAAGACGCGCTTGTCAAAGCCCACTTCAAGGACCGCCCGGACCCCAGCGCCTTCTTCATTGGCGGCGGCGCCTATACCCTGCCGCGCGCCTGGCTCACGCAGTGGCCCGCCGCTAAAGTCACGGTCTCTGAAATCGACCCCGCTGTGACAAAACTCGCCCGCGACTCGTTCTGGCTGCCTGACGACCCACGGTTGAAGCTCCGCCACCAGGACGCCCGGCGCGCGCTTGCTTCTGAACCCCAAAAGAGCTTTGACGTCATCATCGGCGATGCCTTCCACGACATCGCCGTGCCCCAGCATCTGGTAACACGCGAGTTCTTCGAACTGATCGCTAGTCGGTTAAAGGACGATGGTACCTACCTAATGAACGTCGTCGACAGCGGCAGTCGGCCAAGCCTTACGCTCTCGATCAGGCGCACCTTGCAGGACGTGTTTCCAATCGTTGAACTCTGGCAGCCTTTTGGTCAGGGCGCCCGTCAGACGTTCGTGATCCTCGCCGCCAATTCACCGACTCCGAAAAAGACGCTCTACTCGCGAACAGACCCCGAATCTTCTTGGCACCTAATGACGGAAAACGAAATCGCCAAGCTTGAGAGTACTTCAGCACCGCTCCTGCTCACCGACGACTTCGCCCCCGTCGACCGGCTCATCGGGGCGGAGTAGCCGCGGTCCGGCAATCCCTTGGCCCCTAGGGTCACGCAGCAAATATCGTCATGCCGCGCGTCACCAGGATGCAGGATTCAACTGAAAGTGGCCCTAGAGAATGAACCGCGACAGGTCCGCATCCTTGGCCAGCTCGCCGACACGCTCGTTGATGTATGCCGCATCAATTACGATCGTCTCACCATTGCGGTCCGAGGCCTCGTAGGAGATTTCGTCGAGCACCCGCTCCATTACCGTTTGCAGGCGCCGCGCGCCGATATTCTCCACGGAGTCATTCACCGCGACGGCAGTGTCCGCCAGCGCATCGATTGCATCGTCGGTGAACTCCAACGTCAAGCCTTCGGTCGCCATCAGCGCCACGTACTGCTTGATGAGGCTGGCCTCGGTCTCCGTCAGAATGCGCCGGAAGTCTTCCCGTGTCAGCGCCCTCAGTTCGACCCGGATCGGGAGCCGTCCTTGCAGCTCCGGCAATAGGTCGGACGGCTTTGACACGTGAAAAGCGCCCGACGCGATGAACAGGATATGGTCGGTCTTCACTGGTCCATGCTTGGTCGCTACCGTCGTGCCTTCGATCAGCGGCAACAGATCCCGCTGCACACCTTCACGGCTGACATCACCCGTCACCCGACCCGCCCCATCCGAACGCGAGCAGATCTTGTCGATTTCATCCAGAAAGACGATGGCGTTGTTTTCGACAGCCGCGACGGCTTCGGACGTGATCTCTTCCTGATCGATCAGCCGGTCGCTTTCCTCATTAATGAGGATGTCGTGGCTCTGATCGATGGTGATACGCCGCTTCTTCGTCCGCCCGCCGAACGCCTTGCCGAGCATGTCGTTAAGATTGATGGCACCAAAAGACCCGCCGGGCTGACCGGGGATTTCAAACATCGGAATCCCGCCGGCCGTATCGGCGACCTCCAATTCGATTTCCTTCTCGTCAAGTTCACCGGCCCGGAGCTTGCGGCGGAAGCTGTCCCGCGTCGCTGGTGACGCAGTGGCGCCAACAAGAGCATCGAGCACACGTTCCTCGGCGGCCTTTTCAGCTGCCGCCCGCACGGTCTTGCGCTTGGCGTCCCTGACAAGCCCGATGCCAACCTCGACAAGGTCCCGCACTATGCTCTCTACATCGCGGCCAACATAACCCACTTCCGTGAATTTCGTTGCCTCGACCTTCATGAATGGTGCGGCGGCGAGCCTCGCCAGCCTTCGCGAAATCTCGGTCTTGCCAACACCCGTCGGACCAATCATCAAGATGTTCTTCGGCAGCACCTCATCCTTGAGATCGCCGGTCAGCTGCTGCCGGCGCCAACGGTTGCGCAGCGCAATGGCAACGGCGCGTTTGGCGTCGTTCTGCCCGATGATATAGCGGTCGAGTTCGGAAACAATTTCGCGGGGGGAAAAGTTGGTCATGAGTCTCGCTGATTGTCTGGCGGCCGATAGCATGGGAATAGACTGCCACCAAATTCTTCATTCCAGGTTGCAAGTAGAACAAACCATACTGGTCTGCATGTGGCGATCGCACGCTCAATGCGCATATTTACTTCTAAAGCAAAGCGGTCTGCTCTCGTTCTGTGAAGGCGTCCCGCGAAGCGCTTGATGGTTTTCGCCGAAACCCTGGCCCGTCATATGGCGTGGCCAAACGAAGATGTCGATGCTTCAAGCACCGGAAATGAGTTTTAGGCCGACGATCGAGCCGATGATCAAAATGAGAAACAGAATACGCAGCGCCTCATAGGGTTCACCAAAGGCAGCCATTCCGACCATCACAGTCCCGGCCGCGCCGATTCCAGTCCAGATCGCATAGGCGGTCCCGATAGGAATGGCTTCCCCATCCAGCGGGCTGACGGCGCGATGCAGGAAATACAGGCTCAAGACTCCTAGCAAAGCCAGTCCCGCCGTTGGCCAGACGCGTGTCAGTCCGTCTGTGAAGCGGTAAACCGTCGTCGCCGCGACCTCGCAAAAGCTGGCCATCAGCAAATACATCCACGCCATTTGGGGCTCCGCTCGAAGCAAGAAACAAAACAATTAACGCTGCGACTCGAGGCTTTCGACGACCAGCGACGTATTTGTGTAAACGCAGATTTCCGCCGCAATTTCCATCGCCTTGCGCGCGATCTGCTCCGCATCAAGCGGTTGATCAAGCAGTGCCCTGGCTGCCGCCAGCGCGTAGTTGCCACCCGAACCGATCCCCATGACGTGCGCTTCCGGTTCGAGCACGTCGCCTGTACCGGTCAAAACCAGCGTGGTGTTCGTGTCCGCCACAATCATCATCGCCTCAAGCCGGCGCAAATAACGGTCTGTCCGCCAATCCTTTGCAAGCTCGACAGCCGCCCGCATCAGCTGCCCGGGATACTGCTCGAGCTTGGTTTCAAGCCGCTCAAAAAGCGTGAAGGCATCCGCTGTCGCTCCGGCGAAACCGGCAATGACATCGCCCTTGCCAAGCAGGCGGACTTTGCGCGCGTTGGACTTGATCACCGTCTGGCCAAGGCTGACCTGGCCGTCGCCAGCGATAACGACTCGGTCATTCTTGCGTACGGTGAGGATGGTTGTGGCGTGCCAGCCTTGAGCGGCGGACATCCCAATTTTGTCGTCGTTCATGCTCATAGCTGCTCGATAAGGGCGCTCGTCGTGGGCGTGTCAAGGTTGCCGCGGCGCCGTAGAACGCAATGTTGAAAGCTGGCGATTGGGCCAGCAAGCTGATAAACGCAGCATCTTAACCGGCCAGAAACCCGCACCCGTCAGCCTTCGTTCTGACTTCAGGCGCCATAGCCAGCCCGAATCTTAAGGAATTCTTACCGTGAGCGCAGCGGCAAAACGAACAAGCAAGCTCGACCGCAAGACCAAGGAGACCGAAATCTCCGTGGAGATCGATCTCGATGGTACCGGTTCCTACGAGATCAACACCGGCATCGGATTCCTCGACCACATGCTGGAGCAACTGGCGCGTCACTCGCTGGTCGACATCAAGCTGAATGCCAAAGGTGATCTGCACATCGATGCCCACCATACTGCCGAAGATAGCGGCATCGCGTTGGGCCAGGCCTTTAAACAGGCTCTCGGCAACAAGAAGGGCATCAGCCGCTACGCCGACGTTCACCTCGCCATGGACGAGTGCCTGACGAGGGTCGCCGTCGACGTCTCCGGCCGGCCATTTCTTATTTGGCAGGTCGACTTCCCACGCGACAAGGTCGGCGACCTCGACACCGAATTATTCCGCGAATGGTTCCAGGCCTTCGCGCAAAACGCTGGCATCACGTGCCACGTTACCAACATCTATGGCGACAACAGTCACCATATCGCCGAGACTTGCTATAAAGGTTTGGCCCGGGCCTTGCGTCAGGCTGTTGAGTCCGATCCCCGCCAGGGTGATCGTGTGCCCTCGACAAAAGGAACCCTTTAGCCAATGTTGCTCATACCAATCAGACTTGGAGCATCAAACAGCGTGGTTGCCTATACCGTTCACGAACCTCCGGAAAACTCTTTCGACCCCGTCGAGCGGGCCGAAGGGCTGGTCTTCGTCAAGGATGGCCTCTCTTGGACGGCCCTGCTCCTCGCGCCAATCTGGCTGCTCGCAAAGAGGTACTGGCTTGCGCTTTTGATCTATTCGGTCTTGGCAGCGGCTCTGTTCGGCGCGCTTTCACTGCTCCCAGTCAGCCCAACCTGGTACGTTTTGGCTTATCTGGCACTAAACATCATCGTTGCGTTTGAGGCCGATTCAATTGGGCGTTGGTCACTTAACCGCAAGGGCTACCACATAATTGGAACCGTCAGCGGCGCCAGCACCCGCGACTGCGAACGCCGCTTCTTTGAACGGTGGGTGGCTAAGGAAGCCCGGTAAGACGCGATGCGGACGGCTGTGATCATCGACTATGGCTCCGGCAATCTGCACTCGGCCGGCAAAGCTCTTGAACGGGCGGCCCGGGAGGCCGAAGCCAACGCAGAAGTGCTGATCAGCTCCAACCCGGCCGATGTCGCCTCGGCCGACCGGGTCATTCTCCCGGGGGTTGGTGCCTTCGCCGATTGCCGTCGCGGCCTAGAAGCAGTTCCCGGCCTGCTCGAAGCACTCCACGCAAGCGTCATGGAACGCGAGCGGCCTTTCCTTGGAATCTGCGTTGGAATGCAGTTGATGGCCAGCCGCGGCCTGGAATTCGGCGTCACCGATGGATTTGATTGGATCCCGGGGGAGGTAAGGCCGATCACCCCCGGCGATGCTTCGCTAAAAATCCCGCACATGGGCTGGAACACGTTGACGACAGCATCCGCTCACCCGCTTCTGGAAGGCATCAAAACTGGCGCGGACGGGCTTCACGCCTACTTTGTTCACTCCTACCACTTGATTCCTGACAACCACGCTCATGTTGTTGCCGAGTGCGATTACGGCGGCGCGATTACGGCGATGGTTGCTCGTGATCACCTGGCCGGTACCCAGTTCCACCCGGAAAAGAGCCAGGCCCTAGGCCTGAAGCTCCTCGCCAATTTCCTAAACTGGGCGCCGTAATCGAAGTACTAGGCCGCCAACGCTTCGTCGTTGCCTGGGAACGACACCACATTGGCCGTGGCATCGGCTTCGACGGCAGCTTCTGGAAGAGGCCGTTCCGCAATCTGAGGACCGCGTTGCCGGAACCAGCGCAGCGACGTGTTTGTGAGAACGCTGCCATAGCCGACGGCTTGGACCAGCAGTCCGTCATCATCACCTAACAGCCAAGACATCCGGGCTTCGATTTCCTCGGCGCTTTCGCGGCTTTCCACATACCAAGTCTGGTCCAGCGGACGCGCCCAACGCTCTCCGGTGGACATGATGATTTCAGCGATCGCCCGTTTCTTGGCGTTCGGATTGGCAAGGTCGTAAGAGATAAGGTAGGTGCGCATGATGAGGCTCTCGTCGGTTTTGACTAAGGCCCTCTAAACGCAAAACAATTTAGGGCGACAGCAGCGAAGAACGTAAGTAGAACATGGCATGAATCGCGCTACCCGTAAAGCCTAAGTTCGATTTTTGTTCCCGTTAGGGAGGAACTGTGAGCTTCCCATGGCTGAGGTTGTAGCAGCCCGCTGCGCGGGATAGGACATGCCCCGTCAAACAGATGCCACCTCAATCAAACAGGCTGAGCTGGCCTGGCACATTGTTGGAGCGGGCAATGACACGGTGTTTGCCGAAGTCCGTCCGATCTATAAGCTCCGGGTAGCGTTCCTCGAACAGCCGCATCGCCCGTTCCCGCGCCTCCGGAAAACGGCGCCCCTCCCAGATTTCGTAAAGCCGCCGCGGATCGCACGCGTAACGCCGCATGATTTCGATCCGTCGCACACGAAGCCATCGCGCGATCCAGATGTCGACAGCGTCAGTTTCGGTGATGACGCGGGGCGGCTCGGGTTTTGCCGCCGGTATTTCGAGGGGCAGAATGATACGCTTCAAGGGTTACCGTCCTGAGCAACTATAAGCTGACCTAGTCAGGCACGTTATAAGAACATCTTAGCCATTCCATGGCCAAAAGCGGCAGCAGCCATTACGCCGGTCCTATCCAACACTTGACCCCGCCGTCCGAGCTGACAATGCAGGGGACGACACCAGACCACGTAACCAAGAATCGATAAGGCGCCCTCCCCCGTGATCCTCTTTCCAGCGATAGACCTCAAGGACGGCCAGTGCGTTCGCCTCAAACTCGGCGAGATGGACGACGCCACCGTATTCAGCGATGACCCGGCAGCCCAGGCCAAGGCCTTCGAGGAGCAAGGCTTCAAGTACCTCCACATCGTTGACCTCAACGGCGCCTTTGAGGGCCGGCCGGTTAACGCCGAAGCCGTCGACGCGATCCTTGACGCGCTATCGATCCCGGCACAACTCGGCGGCGGCATCCGCGATCTGGCGACCATCGAGACCTGGCTGGAAAAGGGCATCGCCCGCGTCATCCTCGGCACCATCGCCGTCCGCGATCCGCAACTCGTAAGGGAAGCATGCCGAAAGTTTCCAAGCCGCATCGCCGTTGGCATCGACGCCAAGGGCGGAAAGGTCGCCGTTGAAGGCTGGGCGGAAACTAGCGAATTGACCGCGATTGAACTTGCCAGCCGCTTCGAGGACGCCGGCGTCTCCGCCATAATCTACACGGACATTGAGCGTGACGGCGTCCTGAAGGGCCTCAACCTGCCCGCGACCGCCGAACTCGCCCGAGCCACTGCGATCTCCGTTATCGCCTCCGGCGGCCTCGCCTCGATCGAGGACGTCGAGGCTCTGCTCCGCCCCGAATACAGCATGCTCGAAGGCGCCATTACCGGCCGCGCGCTCTATGACGGCCGTCTTGATGCAAAGCAGGCACTGGCCCTCCTTGCCAACTGACCCAATGCGTGCAGCGCAGGTCCGCTACGCAGGACGACGCATGGACGAGGTGATGACCTAGATGGCAAACTGATCAAACAAGTTCCCGCCATCGCCCGCCTCCCACACGCAAGGACACCAGATTATGGCCGCCATCGAAGTGAAAGTTCCCGACATCGGTGATTTCCAGGATGTCCCGATCATTGAAGTTCTGGTGAAACCGGGCGATACGATCGAACCCGAAGATCCGCTGATCACGCTCGAGAGCGACAAGGCGACGATGGAGGTCCCGGCGCCACAGGCCGGCACGGTGGTGGAGATAAAAGTCGCCGTCGGCGACAAGGTCTCCGAAGGCACTTCGATCCTGACCCTGGAGCCGGCCGAAGGCGCATCCGCAAGCCCAGCAACCGAACCAGCCGCCGCGCCAACGGCCCCATCCGCCTCGACCCGTGCTGCAGCGACGCATTCCGGCGGGGCCGACATCACCTGCGAAATGATGGTCCTTGGTGCCGGCCCCGGCGGATATTCAGCCGCCTTCCGTTCCGCCGACTTGGGGCTGCAGACAGTCCTCGTAGAGCGATGGCACGTGCTTGGTGGCGTCTGCCTCAACGTTGGATGTATCCCTTCCAAGGCGCTGCTGCATACCGCCGCCATCATGGATGAAGCCAAGGCCATGGCCGCGCATGGCATTACATTCGGTCCACCCGAGATCGATCTGGCGGCCCTGCGCACTCACAAGGAAAAGGTTGTCGGCAAACTCACCACTGGGCTTGCCGGCATGGCCAAGGCCCGCAAGGTCACCGTCGTTACCGGCACCGGTCGCTTCCTTGATCCAAACCACATTGAAGTTGAAATGACCGATGGCTCCGGCAAGAAGGTGGTCCGCTTTGACAAGGCGATCATCGCCGCCGGTTCAGAGGCCGTGAAGCTTCCCTTCATCCCCGAAGATCCGCGCATTGTGGATTCGACCGGAGCACTCGAGCTGCGCCAGATCCCAAAGAAAATGTTGGTCATCGGCGGCGGCATCATCGGCTTGGAGATGGCGACGGTCTACTCAACACTCGGCGCACGTCTCGATTGCGTTGAAATGCTCGACGGCCTGATGCCCGGAGCCGATCGGGACCTTGTCAAGGTTTGGGAGAAGGTCAACTCGCCGCGCTTTGACAACATCATGCTCAAAACCAAGACGACCGCGGTGGACGCTAAGGACGACGGCATCCACGTGACATTCGAAGGCGACAACGCCCCCGCCGAACCCAAGGTCTATGACATGGTTCTGGTCGCCGTCGGCCGTTCGCCCAACGGCAATCTGATCGATGCTGGTAAGGCCGGTGTCACAGTCACCGAACGTGGTTTCATTCCAGCCGACAATCAGATGCGCACTAACGTCGGCCACATATACGCCATCGGCGACGTCATCGGGCAGCCGATGCTGGCCCATAAGGCCGTACATGAAGCCCACGTCGCCGCCGAAACTGCCGCCGGCAAGAACAGCGTTTTTGACGCCCGGCAAATCCCCTCGGTCGCCTACACCGATCCGGAAATCGCCTGGGCCGGGCTCACCGAGACGGAAGCCAAGGAAAAAGGGCTCAAGTTCGGCAAGGCGGTCTTTCCCTGGGCAGCTTCAGGGCGCGCCATCGCCAATGGCCGCGACGAAGGGTTTACCAAGTTGCTGTTTGATGAAGAGACCCACCGCTGTATTGGCGGCGGTATCGTCGGGACACACGCCGGCGATCTCATCGGCGAAGTCTGCCTGGCCGTCGAGATGGGCGCTGATCCCGTGGACATCGGTAAGACGATCCACCCGCACCCGACGCTGGCCGAGTCCGTCGGCATGGCCGCCGAGGTGTTCGAAGGCGTATGCACGGACCTGCCGCCGCCTCGCCGGCGCTGACAGCCAACTCGTTGCGAACAAACAACAACAACATACTGCCCGCCGGTCCGGCAGGCGCAGCACGGTTAACCGCGCCTACATAGTAACCAGCTACGCTTACTAATGCTCTCTTTAACACCTTGCCCTAAGGTGCCTCGCATGGCTCTATGCTGCACGGCACAACAGGCCCTCCAAATCCGTTAACGTCAACAGAATCTGGTTCTCAATCACTATGTCAATTTTGGTCACGGGCGGCGCTGGCTACATCGGTAGCCATATGGTCCTGGAACTCATCGATGCTGGTGAGAAGGTCGTTGTCATTGACAACCTCTCGACGGGCTTCCGCTGGGCGGTCCACAAAGAAGCCGCGCTGGTCGTCGGCGACATTGGGGACGCGAACCTTGTCAGGCGCGTCATCATGGATCACGACGTTTCCGCCATCGTGCATTTCGCTGGATCCATCGTTGTGCCCGACTCAGTCATCGATCCACTCGGCTACTATCACAACAACACTGTCAAATCCCGCACCCTGATCGCAACCGCGATCGACACCGGCGTCCGCCACTTCATCTTCTCCTCAACCGCCGCTGTCTATGGCAACCCGGCGGAAAACCCAGTTTCCGAAGACGCTGTCCTCCAGCCAATGTCGCCGTACGGCCGCTCCAAGCTGATGACCGAGTGGATGCTGGCCGACGCTGCGCACGCGCATGATTTCAATTACGTCGCTTTGCGCTACTTCAACGTCGCCGGCGCCGATCCACAAGGCCGCAGCGGCCAGTCGACGCCGCGCGCCACGCACCTCATCAAGGTTGCCTGCGAAACTGCTCTGGGCAAACGTAAACATATGCAGGTTTTCGGCACCGATTACCCCACTCCGGACGGCACCTGCATCCGCGACTACATCCACGTCACTGATCTCGCCTGCGCTCACCTCGAAGCTCTGACGTACCTTCGCGAGAAGGATACCTCGAACATCTTCAACTGCGGCTACTCGAAGGGTTACTCGGTGTTGGAAGTGGTCGAGGCCGTCAGGCGCGTGTCTGGTGTGGACCTTAATGCACGCCTGACCGAACGCCGTCCCGGCGATCCCGCCGCCATTGTCGCCGCCTCCGCCAAGATTAGGCAGACACTCGGCTGGACGCCTCAGCACGACAACCTCGAAAAGATTGTCAGCCAGGCCCTGAGCTGGGAAGAACGCCTCACGGTCCTGAAGGCATCCTAAGCGCCTGAAGCCCCGCCCTCTCGGCAGAGAAAGATAGGTTTGGCGATCGCCGGCTCCTTCTGCACAGCGGCGGACGTTTCTGCGAATTGGAAAGACCGACGGCCGAGGTCGGCATGTTGGCGTCAACCCGCCAGCCCCCCGGGCACTCCGGCCGGCCTCGCGCGCGGAATTTGAACGCAGACCGTCAACGGGGTTTCGACGGCTCGTCGGGATACCGCCTCAATCAGCCTGGCTGATCATAAACGCTGATTTGGCACGTTGATCGGCAGATACTCGACCCCCGAGCGCTGCACCGGCTGCGGGTAAAGCCGCATCAGCTTGAGAACCTCTTGCGGCATCCCGGTTTTGATGGGCAGCCCAAGATGCGACGCTTCCTTCGCCGTCAAAGCGTAATCGTGAGTCCAGTGTCCGCCGGCGAGCTTCTCCGCGAGTGACTCCGCCGCGGCAACCTCCATACGCGGCGTCATGATTTCGACCGCGCCACGCTTGACCTGGTCCAGCGCCTTCTCACTCACATCGGCCAGCACATGAGTAAGATCGAAAACATCGGCCGCCGGCTTGGCGTCACGCGCATGCAGGATGCTGGCCGCGGGCAGCCCCATGATTTGCGGATCGATTGGACCGAGAACAGAAAACTCACCCAGCACGATTTCATCGGCCGCGAGTGCGATTAGCGTCCCGCCCGACATGGCGTAGACCGGCACGAACACAGTGACCTTCGCTGGATGCGCTTCGACCGCGCGGGCGATCTGCATTGCCGCCAGAACAAGTCCGCCGGGTGTATGAACGATGAGGTCGATCGGGCGGTCCTTCGGCGTCTCCTTGATCGCCGCGATGATTGTCTGGGCGTCCTCCAGGTCGATATGCCGGGCAACGGAGAATCCGAACAGGCTTCGCTGTTCTTGCCGGTGGATCATTGTGATGACGCGGCTGCTGTTGGATTCTTCAATGGCACGGATGGCTTTCTGCCGCTCATGACCAAACCAGCGGCCCATGAGAATCGGCTGCAATGCCATCGCTGCGAAAATCAGAAGAAGAATGGTCGAAATATCAAATGCCATGCTGACGACTCATAAAGGGTGCGGCCCGATATTGTTGCCATGCAGCCGAGCCTTGATTGAGGAATTCATGCGCAGGCCGCATTGACTATCAAAGCTGACCCGGAAGAAATGATTTCGGGCACAGCCTTCCGTTGTACGGGCCAACTGCACGTTGGAGACTTGTACTATGAATGCTAGAACCCGCAGCGCAACCCAAGAAAAGCACTTCGGGAGACCGTCAAAACAGCTAGTGCGCCAGTGAAGCGATGCGAACAGTCCACTCAAAGGCAAGAAAAACCGCAGCACTCAGAAAACCAAGCACCGGGACCCAGCTGGCAACCCGAAACGCGGGAGCGTGACCAATCCCCTCACGCTTCAGCCGCCACAACGACAGGTTGACCGTGCCGAATACGATGAGCGTCAGTGTCGATGTGAAATCAGCCAAAGCGGCAGTCCCGGTCATAAGACTGAGGACCACGACGATGAGCATCACGAATATGGTCGCGATGACTGGGGTTCGGGTCGTTTCGCTAACGCTGCCGAACAATTCCGGCAGCGCCCCCATGCGGCTTAGCCCATAGAGCACTCGGCTTGACATCACGACCTGCACCAGAACGCCGTTGAAAACAGCCATGACCGCGACCGCGCTGATGACACGGCCATCCAGCGCCAACAGGCGGTCAGACAGAAGCGTCAGCGGCGCTTTACTGGCGGCAAGCTCGGCCATGGGGACGTGCGACATGGCGACGAGAACCACGAGGACATACAGCACCGTTGTAACCAACAACGTCACCCCAATCGCTATGGGAATGGTGGACTCCGGCCGCTTCACTTCCTCTGCGACATTGACCATGTCTTCAAAGCCGATGAATGCGAAGAACGCGAGCAAGATGGCACTCGAAATGCCGAAGACATGTGCGGGCTCAGGTAACGAAAACGCCGCCGCCGCCGTCGTCGCGACTTGGGCCGGATTGGACAAACCGGCAACCGCGATGGTGACCAGCACACCGATTTCCACCACTGCCAACACAGCTGCCGTCCAGGCCGTCTGTGAAATTCCCCAGGACGCAATCCCGAAAATTAGAAGAGCTGATACGATCTGGATCTGCCAGCCCGGTGCCGCAACGAATTCCTGAATGTAACCCGCGCCGCCGCGCAAAAGTGCAGCCGATGAAACGATGCCAGTCGCACACACAATGAGCCCGACGCCCAGCGCCAGCCAGCCAGCGCCAAACCCCTGCCGCACGTAGGCCGCTTCCCCCGCGCTTACCGGATATCTCGATGCCAGTTCGGCATAGCTTGCAGCCGACAGCGCGACCAAACCGCCAGCGGCAAGAAACGCCAACGGCGCATGGATGCCGGCGCGTGCGACAACTTCTCCGATTAAGACGTAAACGCCAGCCCCAATAGTGACACTCAGTCCATACAACGTCAGCAGCAGCGGGCCCATGCGTCGCAGCAACTTATACGAACCTTCGCTATGGCTGCTTGTATTTCGCACGAGGCTACGATCTGTTGGCATTGAGATAAAAACGAGGATACCGCGTTTGATGCCCGCTCGACACCCGGGCAGGAAGCTCCGGACTGCGGCAAGCATCAATCGCAACCGCAACCAAAGCGTTGATCAGCATCAACGCATTAACTGGACGGTTGGGTAAAAGCTTCAACCTTCGATTCCGAAACCCAGCGACGACGGGCAAAATGGCCATCGAGTCTGTGGATAACGGTGAAAATATCAGCATCTTCCAGGCTCGCGCCGTCACGAAAGTGTACCACTCCGGCGAACTGGAAGTGCGGGCGCTCGACGGTGTTGATCTCGAGTTGTTCGAGAGCGAAATGCTGGTCCTGCTCGGTCCTTCAGGGTCAGGCAAATCAACCCTTCTCAATATTCTCGGCGGACTTGACAGGCCCACCTCGGGCACAGTCAGATTCAAAGACACCGACCTGACGCGGCTTGATGAGCCTGGGTTGACCGGTTTCCGGCGCAAGCATGTCGGGTTCGTATTCCAGTTCTACAACCTCATTCCCTCGTTGACGGCGCGCGAAAACGTGGCGCTTGTGACCGAGATCGCAACCAATCCAATGCGGCCCGAAGAAGCGCTCTCACTGGTCGGACTTGGCCACCGCCTGGACCATTTCCCATCTCAGCTTTCGGGCGGCGAGCAGCAACGCGTCGCCATTGCCCGCGCCATCGCCAAGAGGCCTGAAGTGCTGCTTTGCGATGAGCCGACCGGCGCTCTGGATAGCAAGACGGGCATCCTCGTTCTGGAAGCGCTCGTTTCGGTCAACCGTGAACTTGGCACGACAACGGCGGTCATCACCCACAACCGTTCGATCAAGGACATCGCCCATCGCGTTGCGTTCTTCGCCGACGGCAAGATCACACACGTGGAAGAAAACCAACAACGGCTCGAACCAGCCGCGATCACCTGGTGACCGCCGTGCGCGCACTCGACAAGAAAATCCTCAGAGATCTCCGGCGCATGTGGGGACAGGTACTGGCGATCGCGATGGTTCTGGCGGCTGGGGTGTCGACACTCGTCTTGTCGGTCGGCGCCTATCAGTCGCTGGAAGAAACCCGCAACGCGTATTACCAGCGCTACCACTTCGCCGACGCCTTCGCAGCACTCACGCGAGCACCCAAGCAGATCGAGCAACAGATTGCGGCGATCGAGGGAATCGGCACGGTGGAAGTACGCATCTCCAAACCGGCGATCCTGGACATTCCCTACTTTTCCCCGCCGGTAACAGGGCTCGTCTTGTCGCTACCCGACCACCGTCCGCCCAGGCTCAATCAGACGTATGTCCGCGCAGGCCGCTTTCCAGCATCCGGATCCTCTCGCGAAGCTGCCATCAATGAGGCCTTCGCCAAGGCTCACGGCCTCGAAATCGGCGATCAGTTCCAGGCCATCTTGAACGGCCGCAAAAGACGGCTCACTGTGACGGGCATTCTTTTGTCTCCTGAGTTCATTTATGCCATCGGCCCTGGTGACCTGGTGCCCGATGACAAGCGATATGCCGTCATCTGGATGTCCGAAGAGGCCCTGGCGGAAATCTTCGACCTTGACGGTGCCTTCAATTCCGTCGCGCTCCAACTCCTGCGCGGCGCCTCCGAGGCACACGTCATTGATAGTCTCGACGAAATCCTAAAACGCTACGGCGGTGCTGGGGCGTACGGGCGGGAAGACCAGATCAGCCACGCCTTCCTCGACGCGGAACTTCAGCAGCTCAAGGCGATGTCGCGCGTCCTTCCACCGATCTTTCTGTTCGTCTCGGCATTCCTCATCAACATGACGCTGACCCGGCTCGTGGCTCTCGAGCGCGAACAGATCGGCCTGTTGAAGGCTCTGGGATACACCCGTGCGGCAATCGCGATGCACTATGTGAAGCTGGTCTTGGTTATCGCGGCATTCGGCATCCTCATCGGCTTCGCGCTTGGCACCTACTTCGGGCATGGCCTCACGCGCCTCTACCAGGAGTTTTTTCATTTCCCATTTCTAGTCTTCAAGCGCGATGCCGACATCTACCCGCTTGCGGCGGCAATTTCGCTCGGCGCCGCGGCCCTTGGCGCACTGCATGCGGTGATGAGAGTCGTCGCCCTGGCACCTGCCGTCGCCATGCAGCCACCGGCACCGCCACGCTACCGCCAGCTATGGGCGGAAAGCCTCGGCATTTACCGGCACTTCTCGCAGCTCACCATGATCACGCTTCGCCACATCGTCCGCTGGCCGCTGCGCGCGGCGATGACGACACTCGGACTGGCGCTCGGTGGAGCGCTGATAGTGGTATCGCTGTTTTCGGTCGACTCGATCGAGCACATGATCGATGTCAGCTTCTTTCTTTCGCAACGCCAAGACGCGACACTCAGCCTGTCCGACGAACAGCACGAACGCGTTCTTCAGGCGGCCGCCAACCTGCCAGGCGTCATGCGTGTTGAAACGTTTCGGAGCGTGCTGGTTCGCATGCGCCACGGACAGTTTGAAAAGAAGCTCGCCGTTCATGGTAGCCCCCGGCAGCCGCAATTATTTCGTGTCATCGACCGCCAGTTGAAACCAATCGTTCTTCCTGAAGATGGTCTCGTCGTCGATACGCGCGTTGCCGAACTGCTTCGGCTTAAGCGCGGCGACGTTGTTGAATTGGAGATACTGGGCGGTTGGCGCGGTGCCGGACGCATCGTCGACATGCCCTTTGTACGAACGTCGGCGAGAGGCGACGAGGCCACACACTTGGCGGGCGGGGCAAAGGGCCGCGTGCGCGTTCCGGTCTTGGACATCGTCGAAAGCTACTTTGGTCTCTCCGCCTTTATGAGCCGGTCGGCGCTCAATCGCATGATCGACGAGGGGTATTTGGTCTCTGGCGTCCATGTCGCTTACGACGGCCGTTTCGAAGACGCCTTGTTCGAAGAAATCAAGTCCACCCCGGCCATCGCCTCGATCGCGCTGCGCGGCGTCTCGCTGCAGAAGTTCCGCGAAACGATCGCCATGAACATCGGCATGATGGTGACGATCTACGTCGGGCTGGCGATAACCGTCGCCTTTGGAGTTGTTTACAACAGCGCGCGCATCCAGCTGTCTGAACAAGCCCGCGAACTTGCCAGTTTGCGCGTCTTGGGGTTCACCAACGCAGAAGTCAGCAGGGTTCTGCTGCTGAAAACCACTCTCCTGGTTCTTGCCGCACAACCCGTGGGCTGGGCACTGGGGTACGGATTCGCGTGGCTCATGATCGCCGGATTTTCGAGCGATCTGTATCGCATACCGCTGATCATCAATGCCTCGACGTATGCGTGGTCATCGCTCGTCGTGCTGCTGGCCGCGCTTATCTCAGCACTAGTGGTACGGACCAGGATCAACCGCCTCGATCTAATCGCCGCCCTCAAAACCCGGGAGTAGAACGTGACCGGCCCTAGCGACAACGCAACCATGATCAAACGCGTGCTCACCGCGTTGGTAGCGGTGACGATCCTCGGCGCCCTTTTCTATGCGCTCTCGCCCAGACCGGTCCCCATCGATACCGAGGTTATCGGCGAAGGGGATCTCCGCGTCACCGTCGATGAAGAAGGCAAGACCAGGATCAAGGACGTGTTTGTTGTATCAGCGCCGATCACCGGACGCGTGCTGAGGTCACCGCTTGAAGTGGGCGATATGGTGGAAAGCGGCCAAACCACCGTCGCCGCCATTGAGCCAAGTCCACCCCCGTTTCTGGACCTTCGAAGCCGCCGCGAATTGCAGGCGCAGATCGAGGCCGCCAGGGCCTCCGTTGATCTTGCTGAGGCCGAGGTAAAACGGGCCAAAGCCGAACTGGATTTTGCCGAGCACGATCTCGAGCGAGCCCGCTCCTTGTCCAAAAAGAAGGTCGTCTCCGAACGCGTTTTGCAGAAGGCCAGCATCGAGGTTGAAACGAAATCCGCCGCCTTGGCGCGCGCGCGCGCCAACAAGGTGCTTCACGAGCGCGAACTGGAAACCGCGATCGCTCGATTAACGGGCCCGGAAGAAGACAACCCCAATGGTTATGCTCAAAGCTGTTGTATGGCGGTGAAATCTCCCGTCAGCGGCCGCGTTCTCAAGGTACTGAAGAAGAGCAAACAGATTGTCATCCAAGGCACCCCACTGCTTGAGGTCGGTGACCCAGAAAAGCTCGAACTCGTCGTTGAGTTGCTATCCGCCGACGCTGTGCGCGTCCCGATCGGCGCCCCCGCCATCGTCTCTTCTTGGGGTGGAGGCGATCTTATGGCCAAAGTCTCAAGGATCGAACCAGCTGGCTTCACCAAGATCTCTGCATTGGGCATCGAGGAACAACGCGTCCGGGTGATTCTTGATTTCGACCAGGCGGGTATCGGCGAGGCGCTGCAACGCCTCGGCCATGACTACCGTGTTTTCGCAAGGATCATCATCGAGGACTTGAAGGGCGTGCTCGTCGTCCCTTTGGGCGCTCTGTTCCGGCTTAGGGACAACTGGATGGTCTACGTCGTCGAAGACGGCACCGCGGTGTTGCGGAGCATCAAACTGGGAAACCGCAACACGCAGTACGCCGCCGTCCTCAAGGGTCTAAAAAAAGGTGACCGCGTCGTGCTGCATCCTAGCGACCGAATCTCCGACGGGGTCGACATTGTCGAGCGCGCCGAACTCAATTAGCCGGACGAATGGCAGCAGCCCTACTGCCCAACCCGGGTTTGTAAACCCCAAGCACCAGTGGGATGACATTGCTCACCCCGCCGATGTACTCGATTTGCTCCTTTGCCTTGAACTCGGCCGTCGACGTGCCCAGCCGCAAAGAAGTCGCAGAGCTGAGCGAGCGTGAAATTCGCCGCCCGCGAAAAAGCAAAAAGATGCTCGGCCGTCGCGAAACCATCTGCAGCCTCCCGGACTTAGAGTGTCGTAGCGATGACGCGCTCAAAGACGAGCCTGCGCCGCGCCGATGCGGATTTTTCCGCTCCGCAGCTTTGACCAAGATCAGCTAGTCCGGATAGCGCGCCCTGAGGCGTTTACGGAGACTCAACGTGGTCGTCCGCAATCCGTGAATCGCCGTTGCCTTCAGCCAGCGGAAAACCTAATCTCAAAACACGATTTCATTTTTTGGTATAGGTAAAGTGATTATGGACCAGCTCGGTGAAATTTGGTGGCTAATTCTCGGAATCGTGCTGTTTGCTGGGATAGTCCTTTTCGTCTTCCGTCGCGGCGCCAAGAAGGGCTATGACAAGGACGCGAAGATACCGCTCGACGAGGAGTGAGCACGCAACCGAAAAGTAAGTCGTCGCCCAGAGTTGAAAAGTGAGTGCTCCGCTCGGTCGGCCGCGCGACATGCGACGCTCTTCACTCCCCCCTCGGCCCAAAATCCTTGCGCACGTCAACCTGGCCCGTATAACCCTGGCTCGATGTCCAGGTGACGATCGTCTCATCGTCGTTCCAACGCGCGCTTGCTCCCGTTCCGAAAAAGGAGAATTCGGCGCTGAACCCCAGCCGGCAGGGCACACTGGTTGAGCTGAACCGACCCGTGTGGCGCTCGAGCTCGCCGTCGTGATAGCAGGCGTGCCCAAGGCAACCTTCACAAGCGCGTGAAACGTCAGCCGCCCGAACGACGACGTCGAAGTAAAGTGAACCCTGTAGCCATAGAAAATGAGGTAACCGAACACCAGAACTCCACGCATTCCGATTGCCATACCCCCGGCCAGCACAACCAGCGTGAACAGCGCGGCACAGCTGCCGAAACGAGATGCCTGATCTCTCCCGTCGTGTACAAGACGAGCACCGCCCACATTGCGTAACTCGCCAGAACGACGGTCAACGCCCCCACCAACAAGGCTCTCCAAAGTCCCGCTCGCGGCGCGGGAAACGCCACAAACCAGATGGCATACGTCAAAACAAGAGTTGCCCCCACAGCCCAGGGAACAACGAAAAGATCATCGGCCTTATCCGTAACATGAAGCGCCAGGACCGCTGCAATCGAGGCGATGATCGCAGCGGCAAAAGCCGCCTGCGCTGCCTGTATTGTTCTTGTCGTCAAAGCACCCCCGGGATTGTCACGCAGCCATTGCTGAACGAGTATCGCCGACCGACGCCGCGTACTTAAGCAGGGCGGCCCCAGTTATTCCGCGCGCGCGCTTGTATCAGCAAATTCGGCAACGACACAGGCATGCGCCGACCCCGTCGGGCGGTCCACTCTGGCGTAAGCAACCGCTTCATCGCTCAGCGCCTCGTTATGGACCTGTATGTCCTTGAAGCGCCCGTAGAGCGTGCGGCTGCACAACACGTGATCAAGCATTTGCGGCCGGCCCTGGTGAACGACACTAAACCGGCGGTCCGCCGGCAAGCCGCGATCCAGAATGATCATGGAACTGGCTGCCAACGCACCATTGCCCGTATCCTGCTCGGCACCGACAAGGATGCGCAGCGGCGACTCATTGTCCTCGGCATTAAAGTCACCCGTCACGATGATCTCGGCATGCCGATCTGACTCAAGCAGCTGATCGGTAAGCAATCGGATTTCCAACGCCTGGGCATTGCGCTTGATCGATGAAATGCAAAAGCCCTCCGCCCAACCCGAAATCGAATTCCACACGAACGGCGCCTGCTTTTGCCCTTCAATGCTGGACGCCAGCGGCGCCCGCAAATGGCAATTGATGACATGCAGCGTCGGTCCGTCCGCGGTCGCGACTTCAGTAACAAGAGCCGGACGGTCGAATCCAATCTCCTCATCATCCTGAGTTGGCGGTTGAGCCGTCACCGGCCGGTACCTAAGGGGTTGAATGAAATCATGACAAATCGATCGGGAGGAAAGGACCGGCCAACGCGAAAGGGTCACGAGGTTGTGCACGTCGGCGACGCCTTGGTCGTGCGCGTGGTGCGTCACCGAGCGGTAAAAGCTTTGGTACCTGGTCCCTTCGAGCAGCAGGTCGAGCGCCGCCAGGACACGCAGCGGTTCACCCGGAACGCGCTGGCCGTTAACCTCCTGCAGACACAATATATCTGCGGCAGCCCGCTCCAGCTCTGGCCGCAGCATTTCGATACGCGCCTCGATTGGTCGCGCCGCCCGCGGCGGCAGATCCAGGCTCTCAAGATTGAAAGTCGCGACCCGCATTCTGTTCTCCTGAGACATTCCGCATCCCTCTGGCGCTTGCTAGCACAGCATGCATTTTGTCATTCCTTGGGTCGAGTTGGCCGAACTGGACCTGTCTGCCAAGTATGACATGCAGCTGACCCGCAAAGCGACGAATTCTTCAGAACAGATATACACGGTATTTCCCATGAAGCATGAGGCTCGATACTTCATGGAACGGCTGATAGCGGAGCGCCTTGACAATGATGTCCGCATCATTCGGTTCAGGAAGTTCATCAAGCCGACGTTCGATAAAACGCTTGCGGCGTTGAACGAGAAGTTCAAGGAAATCTACGGCGACCGGGTGGAAGAACACGAAAGGGAAATACTCGACGAATGCCGCTTGCAAATCCGCTCCTGGAAGGCGTCCCTGGGCGGTGATATCGACGCGAATTGGAATGCCCAGATCAAGTCAGACTGGGCCGAACATTTTAAGCCATATGCGAAGTATCCCTTCCTCGTGAAAGAGCGCCCGGAAATTTTGGTCGGCCTTCAAGGCGCCTCCGCATGAACGGGCATTAAGACAACCGGCCTACGACCGGTGTCCTCAGCATCAGGTTGTCCGCACCAACGGGCCTGGCGGTGTGCCTTTGCTGTCACCAGGCCCCGCCTCTATTGCACCCTGACCCGTATCACACCTTGACAAATATCTTCGTCAGCACACCTATTGCTCGAACCAGGACAAACTTGCGAAAGGGGCATTTTATGATTGTCGTCGCGTCTCGTCTGGCTGACGGAGACAGGAGAGCGGCATAGCAATGCGCTTTGGGATGGAAAGTGCCATCCCGAGGTATGCCGCCAAGCATCCAGAACGGTCTCGGCTCAGCCGACCGCTGCAAGCTTTTCGCATCGCGCGGAAAGTACAGCGCTTACCCTTTCCTGTATTTGCGCGTGCGCGCCATCGGCGCGACGCCGAAGCTGGCGCGAGACCAATGACAATTCAAGAACCCAATCTGGCCGAACTCGGCTGGAACACTTTTTTTGCATCCCAGATCCAACCTGACGATCCCTTCGCCTCCACTCCTGTGCGCGTCATGGCTGTGCACCGCAGTGGCCTCGGCGTCGCCGGTTCTGACATCGACAGGCTGATACCTCCGTTCGCCGCAATACCCGGCGATGACAAATCCATCGCCACTGTCGGCGACTGGCTGTTGCTCGAACCTGCAACCGACAGGGCAACATGGCTGTTGCGGCGCAAGAGCTTGTTCAAACGCCGCGCCGCCGGCACCAGCCGCAAACTTCAACTCATTGCGGCGAACGTCGACACTTTGTTCATCGTCACCTCCTGCAATCAGGATTTCAACGTCGCACGGCTGGAGCGCTATCTTGCTTTGGCCCGCGACGCCGACGTCACGCCGCTGATAGTCCTGACCAAGGCCGATCTAACCGATGATCCAGCGAGCTATGTTCGCGCCGCCGCGAGACTTGCCCCTGGACTATTGGTGGAAGTCATGGATGCCCGCCAACGCGACGCCGTGGCGTGCCTATCCGCCTGGTGCGGACGCGGTCAGACAGTCGCCTTCGTTGGCTCTTCCGGCGTTGGCAAGTCGACCCTCGTCAACACGCTCAGCGGTAATGAACAGATCGCCACCCAGGGCATTCGCGAAGACGACGGCAAGGGGCGCCACACGACCACCGCGCGGGCGCTCCATCGCCTGCCCGCAGGCGGCTGGCTACTGGATACACCGGGCATGCGCGAGCTGCAATTGACCGACGTCAGGGCCGGTATCAGCGAGGTGTTCGACGATGTCATCGTAATCGCTAAGGCGTGCCGCTTCGATAATTGTCGTCACGAATCTGAACCCGGATGCGCCGTGCTGGCAGCAATCAAACAAGGAGCTCTGGACGAACACCGGCTGAAACGCTGGCACAAGCTTGTCGCCGAAGACGCGGTTAATTCACAAAGCCTGGCCGAGCGCCGGGCCCGCGACCGCGCCTTCGGCAAGATGATCAAGCGCACCATGCAGGACAAGCGGCGGCGGCAGGAGTAAGCGGGCCTCACGCCGCGACGCTGATCAGCCACCAAGGACCGGCAAGCTCCGCCTGGCCGCAAGGCCCGGGCGGAGCTACGGCCGTGGGCACGGCACATCGTGAAAACTGACACCCAAGTTGCGCCCGCAAACCCGCTGCAGTCAGTGCAACGAGCTCTTTCAATGAAGAGCCCCCGCGTGCATGCTGCGGTTTGCTGCCAACGCCGCGAAGGAAACGCAAAGGACCATGGCGACGAGACCCTCCCATACCATTCATCGCAACCATTGCCATTTTGCCTGGGACAGGAGTTTGCAGCCTGTGCTTCGGGCGGCGCCTGGCGAAACGATTACCTTCGACATCACGGACGCATCCGGGGGGCAAATCACACCCAGATCGACTGAGGCCGTCTTCGCCAACTACGACGCCGACCATGTCAATCCAGTCACCGGCCCCGTTTTTGTCGATGGTGCGCAGCCGGGCGATACGCTTGTCGTGAAGCTTGAATCCTACGCTCCGTCGGGATGGGGCTGGACGGCTAACATTCCCGGATTCGGCCTTCTTGCCGATGACTTCCCGGACGCGGCATTGCTGCATTGGAAGTATCAGCCTGACGGCAGCAGGCCGCTATTGTTCGCCGACAAGGCGGAAATACCATTGGCCCCGTTCGCTGGGACGATTGGTGTCGCACCCGCCGAACCCGGCCCGCACTCGATCATTCCACCGCGGCATGTGGGGGGCAACATGGATGTTCGTGACCTTATCGCCGGCAGCGTTCTTTATCTTCCAGTTGAAGTCGAAGGGGCCCTGTTTTCCATCGGTGACACCCACGCCGCACAAGGCGACGGGGAAGTCTGCGGCACCGCAATCGAAAGCCCGATGCAGGTCTCGCTTTCCATTGAAGTTGAGAAGGGTAAGGCGCTCAAGATGCCCCGCATCGTGACAGCCCAGAGACGAGTGACCAGCACTGCAGGCAGCGTGCAGATCACGACGGGTATTGGACCAAATCTCCATCAAGCCTCCCGCACAGCTGTTCGCGGCATGATCGATTTACTGACCAAAGTGCACGGCCTAAGCGCCATCGATGCATATATGCTATGCAGCGTCGCAGGCGATCTACGGATCAGTCAAATCGTCGATGCTCCGAACTGGACTGTAAGCTTCCACCTCCCTGATTCAATTTTTTCAGCCGCGTAGTGCATAACTTCGCGCACAGGTAGCGGCCTGGAAATCTTGCCCCCCCCCCCCCCCCACAACGCAACAAGCTTGAGAAGAATTGATGTCGGACAAAAAAATCCAGAACAATACCGAACCCCAGGAAGCCATGAGTCAGGAAACCAAGGGTCAGCAATCCGTTCAGGCGGACAGCCCGCGCACCAGCGAACACCCTTTCATCGTCACACCCGAAACAGACCTGCACAAAATCGTTGTTGTCGGAGGCGGCGCCGGGGGGCTGGAGCTGGCCACCAAGCTTGGTGACAAGCTGGGACGCACGGACAAAGCTCATATCACCTTGATCGAGCGCTCGCGAACGCACATATGGAAACCGCTGCTGCATGAGATCGCCGCCGGAAGCATGGACGTCGCGCGTCACGAACTCAGCTACCTTGCGCAAGCCCATTGGCACGGCTTTCATTATCGATACGGCGAGATGGTCGGCCTTGATCGTACGAAACGGCTCATTCACTGCGCGGCAACATACGACGAAGAGGGCCGCGAGATCACCCCGCCGCGCTCCTTCCCCTACGACACGCTCATCATCGCCATTGGCTCGGTATCGAACGACTTCGGAACTCCAGGCGTCCAAGAGCATGCAATAATGCTCGACACCCCGGAGCAGGCGGAGCGCTTCAACCGCCGGCTCGTCAACGCGTGCCTGCGCGCCAACACGCACCCCGACCCTATCGAGCCCGGACAGCTGCACGTGACAATCATCGGCGCCGGCGCCACCGGCACGGAGCTATCGGCGGAGCTGCATCGGACCGCCCGCGGCGTCGTTGCGTTCGGCCTGGACAAGGTCGATCCGGAGCGCGACATCAAGATCACTCTTATCGATGCTGCACCCAGAATTCTGCCCGGCCTCCCCGAACGCCTTTCGAATTCGACCGTCGAGATACTCGAGGACCTTGGCGTTGAGATCCGCACCAGCGCGCGCGTCACCGAGGTGACGGAGAAGGGCGTCACGCTGCAATCAGGAGAATTCATTCCGTCAGCTCTGGTTGTGTGGGCGGCCGGGGTGAAGGGCCCAAACGTCCTGGCCAACCTCGACGGTCTGGAAGTGAGTCCCGCCAACACGCTGGTCGTTAAGGACACGCTGCAGACAACGCGCGACGAGGACGTGTTCGCACTTGGCGATTGCTCTTACTTGGTGCCCGAGGGGCAGGCCGAGCCGATCCCGCCTCGCGCGCAGGCCGCCCACCAGCAGGCTTCATTGCTTTTCAAACAAATGAAACGGCGCCTCGCCCGCCAGGAACTAAAACCGTTCGTCTATCGCGACTTCGGCTCTCTCGTGTCGCTAGGTGAGTATTCGACGGTGGGCAGCTTGATGGGATTCGTTCAGGGGCGCTCGATGTGGGTCGAGGGCCTGTTCGCGAAACTCATGTATCGCTCCCTTTACAAGATGCACCTGAAGGCACTCCACGGCGTGTCAAAGGTCGGCATGGATACGCTTGCCCGCACCATCACACGCCAGACCGAACCCAAGGTGAAGTTGCACTAGCAGCGGAAGGCCGGTTGCGGAACCCGGCGAGCCCGCGTGTCCCTGTCACTCGGGTCTCAGCTAATCAAATTGGAGCACGGCCCATTCTAGGGGTGTTACGGCAGACGCGAGGAGACACGCGTTACGCTCATGCTGGCACTTTTTCCACCGTTGGCAGAGGAACGGCGGATCTCGGACACAACACGCGATATATCAGCAAACCGTTTGGCGATGACGCACAGCTGATGGAACCTTCTCCGCTTCCCGGAGTCTTGCTGACAACAACCTCAAACCGGTTCCCCCGAGTCATCGCGGTGAGGTGGTTCACATATCCGCCGTCAACCAGACGCATGCTTCCATCAAATAGGCCTATTTGCCAGTGAGGCGCATCTGGCAGTTCGGCGGAAATTTTCAAATCCTGCTGCCGGCAATCGTAAGAGAGAATGAAGTAACGAAGATCCGACGAGCCAGCGCCCTCAGAACCATCGACGGCCTTGAACTCGGCGCTTGGGGCTTGCACGCCGTATTGCCAACGAACTATTGCGGGAACGACTACATAGACCGACACGCCAATGATTACGCAGGCAATTGCTGACGCTAACAAAAAGACCACGAGCATGTCGACCATCAGGAAGACCCCTCAGCGATAATCTGTTTTCCGTTCTGGAACACACTTGGGAGTTGGCTTGGGAAGTTGCCGCGCGGCTCATAGGTCCGGAAATAGATTACCCCGCGCCCAACACCCTCACGCAACCTCAACCAGTTGGCTTCTGCATCCTCCGGCCCATCGGTCGAAATCAGAATTTCGTACTTCCCATCCGGGCGGAGCTTAATATCATTCGAGTTGATCACCGGACCGACTTCCGTAAACTTGTTGTACGTGAAGCTCCAGTACAGAGCATCCGGCGGTTGCCCTACCAGCTTCAACGGCCCCTTGTCGAAGTTCACAAAGGCAATCCAGTATTGGCAGTCAAGGTGTATGTAGCGAAACCATATCCATCGGGCGATCTGCATCCGCAGCCGAAACTCATGCCTCTTTGCTTCCTGCCAGCGCCCGATCTTCTCCCAGCGCAACCAGAAAAAAACCGCGACCCACGCGACAATTATCGGCACCAAAAGCAACGACAGTAATGCCGAGTACAGCAATAGCGACGACGCCGTCATAGTTTGTTCCACCAATGTAGACACCCTCGCCCTCAGTCAGCCTGCTGCGTAACCGTGCTTACGATGAAGCGTTGAAAGGCAACTATTCACTTCGTCATCAAATTCTGGAATCCTGCTGGTTGATGAAACCAGGTTGCGCTGCAAATAGGAGGCCTGGTTTTCCTCGATTACGCGCCTTGCGTCGCTTTTACTCAGGTCGAGAAAATCGAACACGCCATCAAGCATGGGCGAGAAATTCTCGACAAGGTCTTCATACCGAATTCTAAAAAGTCGGCTTTCTAGGTTGGCGCTCTCCACTTGAGCATCAAACTCTTCATCAAAATCAACGATACTCATTGCTGTCGCCAGCGGCTTATTTTGCGGATAAAGGTCGATGTAGCGCGCAGAGTTGTTGGTTCGAAAAAAGACTCTCGGCGGATAAAACTGGTCCGAAAACGCTTCATTGAAATGCTCAAGCCCTCCCAACACTTTCTGACAGATCTTCTCGAGGTCCAACTGTGAGCGTAGCTGCCTATTGGGGTGACGGGTAATGTACAGGAATTTTGCATCCGGGAACAACTTGCTGAGATAGCCAACACGCAAAGTATTCCACGGGTTCTTGTTCAGGAACCGCGAGCTCTTTTGCGACATCAGGTTTTTTTGAATCACGGCTCGGAATACCTTTTCGAATGCCGGATCACTAAAATTCTGATCAAGAATATTTACGGCATCGTCAGTCCAACAGTTGTTTTTACAAAATCTCCAGATAGGCTCCGCTTCATAGGGGGATTCGGCATTTACAGACGACGGCATGTGAACCGGAACCATTGGTTTGTTCAAAAAGGAGAACCGTCGTATAGCTGCACCAGTGATAATCGGTGACCGGGGAAACACCTGCGAGCCATAAGTAAAATGCCCAACGTCGCGGTGATCAGCAATAATCTTCTCAAAAAATGAGGTGCCAGACCGAAAATTACCGAGCAGGAAAATTGGCGCGACGATCGGCTGCGAAATCTCGTTTCGATAGAGGACATTCTCAATACCGTTGAACCCGGCATCAAGCATCTTATTAACACCACGCATATGATAATAGAATTTGGCCTGGTCTCGGAAATCCCGATATTTCGCAGTTAGCGCCTGATCTTCCAGTTGAAGATCTTTCGCCATATTGGTCCAATGCTGACCGTTTTTTGAACTAGTGCTCACTTTATCTGCCTGCTGGTCTATTTGGTTGTTCGCCTGAATATTAAGCCTGCCTGACTTCATCCGGCCGCGTGATACTGGCAATCACCAGCCTCTCGCGCTCTTGCGGTCCCTCTGCGGCTCGTATACCTCTCGAAACCAACGAACACTTTTTTCGATACCGCTTTCAAACGAAACTTCAGACTTGAATCCAAAATCCCGCTTCGCACGATCTATCGGGAAAGAGGCATCTCGAGAAAGTAGGTAAACCGCGTGTCGGGTCAGCAAAGGCTTTGTCTTGAGCTTTAGTGCTGAGTGCAGCTTCTCCATTGACCAGGCGAAGGGAAATGCAAAGGTAAACGGTAACCGCAGCCGGGGTGGTGGAAGCTGGAAAGCCTTGGCCAGCGCGTAGGTATACTCTTTCCACGACTGCACGCTTTCATCTCTTAAATTATATGCCTTGCCGACCGTCTTATCGCTTTTCGCAGCAAGGATCATTGCATTCGCGATATTATCGACAAAAATTAATCCAGGCGATGAGCGGCCGCCGCTGATGAGCGGCATCATTCTAGCTTTTAGCTGCTCATGGATCTCAACAATGAAGTCAGCTGATCTTGGGCCATAAATGGTTGCTGGCCGGATCACGGTTGTGGGCAGGCCATGCTCTTTGTATGCCTGTTGAACCAGGTTCTCGCCCATAATCTTCGTTTTATTGTAAGGCAACCCAACATCAACCATGGGCGCCTCTTCCGACACGGCTTCTTCTGGAAATCCATAGACATCTGTAGAGCTGACATGAACAAAGCGAATGGCCTTCGACTCAGCAATCACAGCATCTAATAGGTTTTTGACGCCATCGACATTGCCGCCGTAATAGGTATCCCAGTCTGCCCAGTCAGTTGACGTTGCGGCACAATGGTAGACGACATCTACGCCTCTTACCGCAGCCTTAAGAGAGTTCGGGTCTTTTAGATCGCCAATGACCATTTCAATACGGCTTGAATCAAACAGGTCCGTGTCACTCGCTTTGCGAATCAACGCCCGCACAGGCTCATTGTTTTGAGCAAGAACGTTAACGAGAGAGTGACCCAACATGCCACTTGCGCCTGTAACCAGTGACACCATTATTTGCTTCCCAGTAACTGACCGCTTGACTTGCGAAATTCTGCAATCGCATCAACCGTCTTTTCAATCTGGGCATCACAGTGCTCACATGTCATGAAAAATCGCACTCCGGAATCATGACCTGGCACCGCTGGATTTAATACCGCTTTGCAAGCAATGCTTTCTTGATACAGATATTCAGGCATTTTCAAACTACTGTAAAGCCCATATCTCGCCTGTCAGCGCGCCACGACGGCAACTGACGCCCGCTCTATCAGCGACTGCCGCTTGGCGACATTCACCACTTCCTCGGCAACCGTCTTCACGGTGTCGCGGATTTGCTCGGGTGTATGCCTGGAGGTGATGAAGAAGCGCAGGCGCGCCGCCTTCATCGGTACCGCCGGATGAATGATCGGCAGGGCATTGATGCCTCGTTCCAAGAGGCGGTCCGCCAAACGTACCGCACGCACCGGATCGCCGACCATGACTGGCACCACGGACAGTCCCGCACTGGTCATCGTATCGAGACCCGCCTTCTTCGCCTCCTCCACAAACAGATGACCGTTGGCCTGCACCTTGGCAACCCGCTCCGGATCACCTTTGAGGATCCTCAACGACGCAAGGGCAGCAGCAGTCGCAGGAGGCGACAAGCCGACCGAATACACAAATCCTGGCGCCTGGTACTTCAGAATCTCAATGAGGTCGTTGCTTCCGCAGATGTAACCTCCGCAGCTGCCCAGCGTCTTGCTCAGCGTCCCCATCCAGATGTCGACCTCGCGCGGATCGATGCCGAAGTGCTCGAACGAGCCGCGACCGGTCTTGCCCATGACGCCCAGAGAATGGGCTTCATCCAGCAACAGCCAGCAGCCGAAGCGCTTCTTGATCTCGACCAGCCGATGCAGGTCCGGAAAGTCGCCGTCCATCGAATAGAGGCCTTCCGCAACGATCAGCGCGTTCTTGTACTTGCCGCGATGTTCCCGTAGCACCTCTACCAGGTGGTCCAGGTTGTTGTGGCGGAAGTTAACCGTGGTCGCACCCGACAGCTTGGCCCCGACAATCGCGCTGTTGTGCATCAGCTCGTCTTGCACGATCAGGTCTCCGGGACCCATCAACATGCCGATGGTCGAAACGTTGGTGGCGTGACCGCTGACGAAAGTAAGGCAGGCATCGGAACCATAAAAGTCGGCCAACTCCTGCTCCAGCTCGCGGTGCAACATGCGCTCGCCCGCGACCAGCCGGCTGGCCGACACCGAAGTCCCACACTCGTCGATCGCCGCCTTGGCAGCCTCTGCGACGGCCGGCTCTTGGTTAAGCCCCAGGTAATCGTAGGAGGCGAAGTTCACCAGCTCCTTGCCTTCATGCAAAGCGGTGGCCCCGAGCCGTCCGTCATGAACCCGGTAGAACGGGTTCTTCAGCCCGAACATGCTTTGCAAGGTACGGTGCTTGTTCATCGTTTGGAAAACATGCAATTTACCAAACGGAATCGCCGGCTTGTATGTCGGCTCCGTCTCCGCCGGGCGCATCGTGCCGAGCGCCCTGGCCAGCGACCGCGCTGCTCCCGTCAAACCGCCGGGCGCGCTCTCATCCGCCTCGTACCAAGAACCTTCCTGCAGTCCTACTTCTTGACTGGTCATCTGGTACCTTTCGTTCCGAAGCAAACTCATCGTTTTCATTTTCAGGTTCCTAAGGTGACATAGGGCCGTGGGTATTCGGCCGGCTGCATGGCCCCTCGTTGATATCGCCGATAAACCAAATCCAATGTCCACTCGCTGTTCCCACTGGTACAAAGCAGGCGGAACTATTGGGAGGTGACTGCGTTAAAATTAATACCGGCGATGAAGCACAGTGATACGTTGCCAGCTGCCCGATTCGGCCAGTGCCGGCGGACACGGCATTGCCGTCGCTGATGCGTCGGCTGAAGTGCAGCCAGTGCAAATCGAAGCGAGTGGTTACCAAACCACAGCCCCTTCGGGCAAAGCTGGGGCCGGCTGTCCATCAGGCTATTGAAGTATGTAAGAACCGCATCGTATTCTTTCTCATCGACGCATAAGCATCGGCGTTTTTTGGAGCCTGCATGCGTATGCGACTGGCTCTCACACGCCATCTGAGTCGAGCAAGAATCGAAACTTCAAAACTGCATCCGCGCCGAGAAACTCAGGTGAAATATTATTCGCGTTCAACTGAACAACACGGCGCGGGCCAACCGGGTCCATAGAATTTTCACAGCCGGTTGCACGTGTTACGGGCGCCACGCCCAAAGCTCGCCGAACTTCATGAAATGATAATCAATGAACGGCTTGCGGACTTCAACTTCGAAGCCCTGCGCTTCCATTAACTTGACCAGCTCATTGTGCCTTTGGCCGGGCTGCAATTCGTGGAACTCCATCGCTATCTTCTGGATACGGCCCCAATGCTCATCGGAAAGGGTCCGAAGAATTTCGTACTCGCCGCCCTCGCAATCGACCTTCAGATAGTCGACTGTCTCCAACTCGAGCTGGTCCATGATGGTTCCCAAAGAGATGCAAGGCGCCCGGACATGCACGGGCTCAAGCTGTTGCTGCAAAAGCAGCAGCCTGACCAGCAATCTAGTTGTCCAGGCCGGTCGTGCACCAACCTGGTGAGTAAGAATGTTAAACGTAGGATAATCCAGAAACTCCAGTACCTCGCCATCGGGACCAACTGCGGCGTTCAGCACCACGACATTGTCAAGCTTGTTCAGCTGAACGTTCATGTCGATACAACGAACAACATCCATCGGTTCGATCGCGATCACCCGTCCATCGGGAGCCTGCGGGGCGGCCCACATTGAAAACATTCCCATGTTCGCACCGATATCGACAATCGTGTCGTTGGGCCGAATCTCAAACCCTTCGCGGTGGTAGCGTCGGTCGCGAAAGATTTCCTTCTTGAGAAAACGTGCCGCTTTGAGCATCTCTCGCTTGGGCACGCAGAAGTTTAGTGAATCGGATAACGAAATCTTATAACCGGACACGCCGCCGGCCTCCCGGCTCGGCGCACTCAAGTCGTCCGTAAAGGGCGTGCTGGGAGCCAAACTTTTGATCGCCTCTGAAACTACATGATAAGCCATACCGTCCTCCTGTGCAGACACTTCACGCGTCGGCAATTGACCACATTGTCTTGGAGTTCGGCCGCGGACTCTGGGACGTCCGCGACGCTGGAAGATCAGCAAGGAAGCCTATTCGGCTCCTTCGCTCGATTAGCTGGATTCTGGAGCTACAAAGTCGCTACTTCGGAGCTCATTTCACGGTGTCGAGACTCTTCAATTGCGCAAGCTTCCCTGACGCCGGCCTGAGAATGCTCTTCGTGCGGTTGCGCCGTTGTCGCTGACGAACCAAGGCACGAAATCCTGCCCAGCAGGCCGCGGCCCAGTTCTCCCGCGAATTCTTTCGCCCTGGCGATGCCTTCGTCTGAAACACCGAACTTGTAGATCTTGAAGCCCCAGAAACGGCCTAGATCGGCATCGTTTTTCATATAGCTGATGAACGACAGCTCCGACCGGACGTAGCCTCCATCAAAACAGAAGGCTGCCCCGTCAACGAATGTTCCGCCTTGTTTCTGAGCCATCTTTTTGACCTGACGCAGATTGTGCCACCAAATCGCTCGGCAAACGGCGAATACCGCGAAACGCTTGTTTTCCAGAAGTTGTTTCGCCCCTGATGATTCCAAAAAGGACACAATCGGCATAGCCGGAAAGAACCACCATGTCGGAGAACCGATGCAAATGAGATCATAGTCGCGCTTGAGGACTTCTTCTGGCACGCGGATCTTGCCGGCCTTGCCCCGCAATTGGGCCGGCAGCAAACTCATTATCGTTCGCAGCAGCTTCGGCTTGTCAGCAAGCTCCAAGCGATACTGTTCATCGATGAATTCGATGGCGCAATGTTCGACTTCACATTCTAGTCCACCCAACACTTCCGACATCGCTTCGGCAACGCGGCGGGTTTGGTTGGTGAATGAATAATATAGGATCAGCACACGTGGTTTCATTCTCTGTCACCTGGGTTGCTTGTTCTGCTTAGGTTTTGTGGCCGCTTGCGCGGATACAGGCTCGATCGGCTCGATGAACAATTCTGCGTTGCACCAGGTGCAAACGAACTCCTCAGTTGAATTCACGAATTCCATGAGGTCGAATTGCTATGTGTTGTGTCTGCAATAACATTAACGTTATCGCGGCACCCAGGCTGTCCCGTAGGGAACACCGTCAGGAAGCGTTCCTAACCGGGCAGGCGGTCGAGCAAGAATTGATGCCAAGGCCTGACGAACGTGCCTGCCCGGCTGTGCCAAGCTCAACGCCCCATAATGAATGGCAGAGCCATGGCGATTGACCGTCAGTGGGAACTGTAAGTCATGCTGCCCCAATACGGTCTGGTAACAACAAGCGCAAGCCAGGGCAGATCAGGGACCTAGTTGTAGCTCTAGCGCTCGCTCTGGTCTTTTTGTTTCAGTGCGACTTGAAGCGATCGCACCTTCCCTTGGGGTACCCTTGATGGACTCACCTGGCCTTGTTCCATCGGAGCCGCACGCAGCCAAACGGACGAAGCCCGCGTGCTGATCAGGAACGTTCGAGAGCTGCTTCTGCTCAAACACAGCCGCGCGCAGATCGTGCCAGGAAGGCTTCGGATTTCCCCCAACAGGCCCGGAGCGTCGTGAACGTTCCCATCAACGTCCACAACGACATAGCCGATTTCACTGTCAGTCTGGCAGTACTGTGCGGCGACGTTGGTGCCGTGCTGGGAGAACACGTCGTTGAGCCGGCCAAGCCCTCCAGGTTCATTTCGGTGGACTTGGATGAAACGAATACCTGATGACCTAGTTGGCAAGAGTACCTGCGGGAAGTTGACCGCGCCGGTGGTTGACCCGTTATCGGAGTAGTCGACGAACTTGCGGGCGACCTCCGAACCGATCCGCTCCTGCGCCTCTTCCGTCGAACCGCCGATGTGCGGGCTCAAGATGACATTGTCTAGGCCTTGCAACGGGCTCACGAACTTGTCCGCATTGGATGAGGGCTCGACGGGAAAAACGTCAACGGCGGCACCTTTTAGATGCTTTTCCCGCAGCGCTGCCGCCACCGCGTTAAGATCAACGACGGTGCCGCGCGAGTTGTTGATGAAGCATGCGCCGGGTTTCATCAGGCGAACCTCACGCTCCCCGATGATGTTCTGCGTCTCCGCCGTTTCAGGCACATGCAAACTGATGACATCACTGCGCGCCAGCAAATCCTCGAGATCTGCGGATGCCTCGGCATTGCCGTGGCGCAGCTTGTCGACGCGGTCGTGAAACAGCACGCGCATGCCCATCGCTTCTGCGAGAACCGCGAGCTGGCTGCCAATATTGCCATACCCGATGATACCCAGCGTCTTACCGCGCACTTCGTGGCAACCGACCGCTGACTTGTTCCAGCCACCCTGGTGCGCTGAAACGGACCTCGGAAATAAGCCTCGCAGCAACATCACGATCTCGGCGATCGTGAGCTCGGCGACGCTGCGCGTGTTGGAAAAGGGTGCGTTGAAGACAGGGATGCCCTTGCGCTGGGCCGCACTCAGATCCACCTGATTGGTCCCGACCGAAAAACACCCTACCGCGATGAGGCTGTCGGCTTCGCCTATGACCTCCTCCGTAAGCTGCGTGCGAGAACGAATACCGAGCAAATGGACGCCCGCGAGCGCCTTCTTCAAGGTCAGCCCATCAAGCGCCTTTGGCAGCCGCTCAACGTTAGAGTAGCCCGCCCCCTCGAGCGCACCGATAGCTTTATCCGAGATCCCCTCGAGGAGGAGAATCTTGATCTTGTCCTTCTCCAGCCATGTGCTCTCAGTCGGGATCACGCCACCATGGCTCCCTAATTTGTCTCAGTGCCTCTGTGACCACCGCAACGATGGTCTCACCGTCGCGGCGAACCCGGATCTTGCCTCTCGCCTGTCAGCGCGCCACGACGGCAACTGACGCCCGCTCTATCAGCGACTGCCGCTTGGCGACATTCACCACTTCCTCGGCAACCGTCTTCACGGTATCGCGGATTTGCTCGGGTGTATGCCTGGAGGTGATGAAGAAGCGCAGGCGCGCCGCCTTCATCGGTACCGCCGGATGAATGATCGGCAGGGCATTGATGCCTCGTTCCAAGAGGCGGTCCGCCAAACGTACCGCACGCACCGGATCGCCGACCATGACTGGCACCACGGACAGTCCCGCACTGGTCATCGTATCGAGACCCGCCTTCTTCGCCTCCTCCACAAACAGATGACCGTTGGCCTGCACCTTGGCAACCCGCTCCGGATCACCTTTGAGGATCCTCAACGACGCAAGGGCAGCAGCAGTCGCAGGAGGCGACAAGCCGACCGAATACACAAATCCTGGCGCCTGGTACTTCAGAATCTCAATGAGGTCGTTGCTTCCGCAGATGTAACCTCCGCAGCTGCCCAGCGTCTTGCTCAGCGTCCCCATCCAGATGTCGACCTCGCGCGGATCGATGCCGAAGTGCTCGAACGAGCCGCGACCGGTCTTGCCCATGACGCCCAGAGAATGGGCTTCATCCAGCAACAGCCAGCAGCCGAAGCGCTTCTTGATCTCGACCAGCCGATGCAGGTCCGGAAAGTCGCCGTCCATCGAATAGAGGCCTTCCGCAACGATCAGCGCGTTATCGTACTTGCCGCGATGTTCCCGTAGCACCTCTACCAGGTGGTCCAGGTTATTGTGGCGGAAGTTAACCGTGGTCGCACCCGACAGCTTGGCTCCAATAATCGCGCTATTGTGCATCAGCTCGTCTTGCACGATCAGGTCTCCAGGCCCCATCAACATGCCGATGGTCGAAACGTTGGTGGCGTGACCGCTGACGAAAGTAAGGCAGGCATCGGAACCATAAAAGTCGGCCAACTCCTGCTCCAGCTCGCGGTGCAACATGCGCTCGCCCGCGACCAGCCGGCTGGCCGAAACCGAAGTTCCGCCCTCGTCGATCGCCGCCTTGGCAGCCTCTGCGACGGCCGGCTCTTGGTTAAGCCCCAGGTAATCGTAGGAGGCAAAGTTCACCAGCTCCTTGCCTTCGTGCAAAGCCGTGGCCCCGAGCCGCCCATCATGCACGCGGTAAAACGGGTTCTTCAGCGAGAACATGCTCTGCAAGGTACGGTGCTTGCTCATCGTCTGGAAGATATGCATTTCACCAAACGGAATCGCCGGCTTGTATGTCGGCTCCGTCTCCGCCGGGCGCATCGTGCCGAGCGCCCTAGCCAGCGACCGCGCAGCCCCCTTCACACCGCTAGGCGCGCGTTCAACCGCCTCGTACCAAGAACCTTCCCGCGATCCCACTTCTTGGCTGGTCATATGGTACCTCTTGTTGCGTAGCACCGGGCGCGGATCCGGGTATGAGGCCGTCCTGCATATTGGCGCATGCTAATAGCTCGTGGTATGAGCCACTGTTCCTACTAATATAGCCTAGCCTAGACGAGGCTCGAAAGCGACACGGAGTCCGCTGAGGAAAAGTATCCTTACCTAAAGCAACGTCGTCGATTATAATGATACTGTATAGCCGCGACTTATGGAGCTAAAAATGGTGGCCACAACGCAGACGACGCGGTTTCTTCCTTTCCTCGAGCCCGCCGAGGAGAGTGCTGTTCTGGCGACGGCCCCGATCAAGTCGTTTGATCCCGGCCAGGTCGTGCTTGATCAGAACGTGCAGATGAAGATCATCTTCCTCATCGAGATGGGGGCGGTGCGGGTCGAGCGCCAAGAGGGGACCAAGATGGTGCCGTTGGCTCTCTTGGAGGCTGGCGAATTCTTTGGCGAGATGTCCTATATCGATGGCGCGCCAACCAGCGCGAGAGTCATTGCTGATGCGCCAACCAGACTGCGGCTCATCGACGAGGCGACCGTCAACGCGCTGATGGAAAAGGAATCCGGCTTTTCCGGTCGGTTCTATCGCTCTATCGCAGCCATTTTGGCAGAGCGACTGCGGCTAACATCCATGCATCTGGATACCCTTATTGAGGGCATCGACTTCTACAGTCAGACGCGAGCCGAGATTGAGGCTGCCGCCGCCAAATTACCCGGAATGGATTGGCGATCGGACCTGGTATCGGCCATGACTAGAGGAGAGCGGGAGGAATAAGGCGACCCCGCCCAGTTAAATCTGCTCCTTAATCAAAGCATAACAGCGGTGCACTGATCCTCCCCAGCACACGAAGACTTCGCTCGGATTGGAAGCTGGAATTTTCAGCGACATAATTAAAAGTCCGCTTCATAGGGTACGATCAGATTACAGGGGCTCTCCCCTGGACCCTCCCCGCGGGAGATGTGGTTCGTTCCCAGATTCCGCCTATCCTTGTGTCCAGCCTCGGGCGATCGCGGCGCTGACCGACCGGCGCCATCGCATACGAACCACCAGGGGGTATGGGATCGCGCCGCTTTCAATCTTATAGGATGACCTTCCCGGCCTTGCGCCCCAAGCAGCGCGAGCTAACCTGTCAACGTGTCGTCGCCACGGCGGACCGCGCCATTTCGACTTCGGCCTGGTCATCGGCGTGTTCTACCTATCCTGGTTTCTCGGCGCGGTCTATGTCTCCAAACTCTCCGACAGCATTGGCCGCAAGAACGGCATCCTGGTCTGCCTGGCCGGCTCGCTGGTGGGATACGTTTTGACCATCTTGGCTCTGGCCGTTAACAGCCTGTGGCTGGTCATCCTCGGCCGCGCGGTCACCGGTTTCACGGCGGGCAATCAACCGATCTCCCAGGCAGCCATGACGGATCTCAGCCGCAGCGACGCCGAGAAGACGAAGAACCTCGGCTACTGCGTTTCCGCCCTTAGCATCGGCCTCATCACCGGGCCGATAGTCGCCGGTCTGCTGTCGTCCAAATCAGTCCTCGGTGATCTTGCATCCCTCGCCCTACCATTCTATGTGGCGATGGCCCTGGTGCTGATCGCGATCATTCTCATCGTCTTGTTTTTCGACGACAAACTTGAAACCCGGGCTCCGCTTCGCGTCATGCCGATCGAGGTGTTCCGGCTGCTGTGGCAGATAACGCAGAACCCGACTGTACTCCGGATATCTGCCGTCTATTTCTTCTTCATTTTCACCTGGAACACGTTCGTCATCTTCATCGACAATTATCTGTTCAGTCGCTTCCAGTTCGGCACCTTCGGAAACAGTATGGCAATGCTGGTTATCGGTGTTTCACTAGTGGTGGCGAGCACCTTCCTGGTGTCCGTCCTGAACAGCCAGTTCTACAAGCGGACGGTCGTGGTCGGCGCGGCGGCAACGATGGCCCTCTCATCGGTCCTGGTCGTTGCAACGCCGTGGATTACCGGAGTCCTTGTCGCGGTCGTACCCATGTCGGCCGCCTTCGCCGTCGGCTACGCCACCCTGCTCAGCATTTACTCGGCCAGCGTCGGCAGCCGCGACCAGGGCTGGGTGATGGGCGTGACGACAGCGCTCTGGACCCTGGGCGCCGGGCTTACGTCGCTGATCGGGGGGGAGCTGACGGGCGTCGATATCGCCCTGCCCTACTACATGTGCATCGGTGGGGCCATTCTGTCTCTCGTCTTCGTCGCGGCTCTTTGGGGCAACCCCGCAATCAGACGCATCACCCAGATTCGAGCCGCCGACGGCTCCTGACGATCGCGCTGTCTTGAGGGCGGGTTAGAAGCTCCCGCCGCGCAATGTCGTTCGGCTGCAGGGGCAAGTATTCACGCTCGAGCATAGGCCCCCGTTGAGTCCGTTTAAGGAACCGCTTCAATCGTCAAGAAAGCTGCGAAGATCACGAGATGAACGCCACCCTGCAGGACAGTCGTGCGGCCGGTCGCAAGCGTCAGAGTCCCTGCAAACAAAGTCAGGACAAGCAGGACGACATGTTCGGATTCAAGGCCAAGCGCCACCGGCGAGCCAAGCGCAAGCGACAAAGCCGAGATAGCGGGAATCGTGAGTCCTATACTTGCCAGAGCCGAACCAAGCGCGAGGTTCAGGCTGGTCTGGAGTTTGTTCGCACGCGCTGCTCGAAAGGCTGAAAACCCCTCGGGCATAAGAACCAGTGACGCGATCACAACACCAACAAACGCCGGCGGCAGCCCAGCTACAGCCACACCGGCTTTAACGGCAGATGCCAGCAGTTCCGCGAGAAGGACGACGCAGGCGAGCGTCACTACGAGCAGAAAGGCGCTCAACGCAGTTTCGAACGTCCCAGGCACCGCGACCTCTTTATCCGCATCGCTTCCCTCGACACTGTCGAGAAAATGATCTCGGTGCCGAATGCTCTGGACAAATAGGAAAAGACTGTAAAGCGCCAAAGAGACGATTGTTACGAAGAAAAGCTGTTCGGGTGAATAGACTGGACCGGGAGCAGCGTGCGTGTAGTTGGGAAGAATGAGCGCGAGCGTAGCCAGCGTCCCGATGACGCCAAAAGCACCACTTGCGCCCCGAACTTGAAAGTCCTGCTCATGATAGCGGAGCCCTCCCGCCAGCAGGCAAAGCCCGATAACGCCATTGAGGACGATCATCATCGAGGCAAAGACGGTGTCGCGTGCGACCCCCGAGCCAATATCGGCGCTTGAGAGCATGATTGAAACAATCAGAGCCACTTCTATGACTGTTACCGCTATCGCGAGAAGGATGGAGCCAAATGGTTGGCCGACGCGGTGCGCTACGACTTCCGCGTGATGGACGGCCGCAAATACGGTTCCGACCAACAGGATCGCAGCGATCACGAGCAGCCATGGCGCATTTCCGTCAACGAAGTGACTGAACGCGACGAGAAGAAGGAGAGCAGCCACGGTTGGAACCGACCATGACCAGTTGCGTGTTACTTTCGCGCGCGACGTAGTATTCAAAATCCGCAATCCGAGCCGTTTCTGAGAGGCGCCCGACAATCTCTAATCCGAGATGTGGCCTCGTTAGTAGTGAGCCCAAGACACCACTGTTACAAGACACCCCTGCTAACAGCAGCTTGTGTCTTCTGCAACACCACTTCGACGCCGCCACTCCAACGCGAGCACGTGTGTTTTTGTACGGATGCCTGCCCTTGATCGCCCGCGCTGTTCATAGCTCGCTGCCTAACTTAGTTCGCCCACGACAATGATATGCAGATCACGCGGACCATGAGCGCCTTTCACAAGGCTGCCCTCAATGTCAGTTCTGCCGCTGGCACCCGTGATGAGGCAGGCGTTGCGGGGCGCAGCCTGGGTGCGGAACGCGTCCGCATAGTCCTCCACGTAGCAAACCATCGCATCCGCATGAATCACGACAATCTGAGTTCCGCACAGAAAGCTCGCCAGTATCGGCTGGTCGGGCGCCGAGTGGATTGCAACAGTGCTGGTTTCGGCGATGCCGAGGCTCGCCTCCACGACAAACACACCATCATCCAGGACCGAGTCGACATGCATGCCGGCCGCTACTCGAGTTGCATGAGCGCAGGCGTCGGCTGCACGCGGAGACTCGGTTCGTGTTCCTGGCCTGCGAGGTAACAAGCAACCGTGCCGGGCAACTCATCAATGGTCTCGATCCGCTCCGCGGTCGCACCAACCTTTGAGCCCGTCACGCGCAACATTTAAACTGTCAACAACACCTGGTGAACAAAGGCCGGGCCGCACTCTTCGCTCGGCTATCAGCCCCCAGCACCAGAAGCGATCTTGCCGACAGCATCTGAACTAACCTACGCTACGCTCCGGCCAGCCCAGATGCTGGCCCATGGCGGCCGGATTCTAACCTAGATACTGGCACCGTGATTGGGGGCAGGCCAAACGTCGATGCGTGGAGAGAATGGCTGAGCAACCTCAAAACTTCGATTGCTTGTCACGTACAGTTACTTTTCCTTGCCATTCCGGCGCCTCCTCATCTGAGGTTGGGAATAGACGATTTCACTCAATCGGCTTGAAACCTCATCAGGGGAGCGCACCAGCGGCACGATAACAGTCCCACTCACATATCACTGCCCCGTCAACGCGCGTTGCGTTATGGACGCAGGATGATTTTGGGGGCAGCAACACTCCCTGAAAGGATGTCGATGAAGGCATTCTGTCCATCACGAAGATGACGAGCTTCGGTCCAATCAAGTGGCCCAAGTCCACCTTTGACGATGGCTGCGAGCGTCTCGCGAAATTCTAGTGCTGTGTAAGTGTACGTCCCAATAAAAGTCACCTCCTGAAGTGTCATCCGGCGGATGTCGAGGCCTCCCTCGGACCCGGCCAACCCGATATGCACGATAACCCCGCCGGAACGAACAAGGGCGCTGGCCGCTTTGCGGGTCGCTTGGCCACCATAGGCATCGATCACGAGTTGTGCGCTCCCACTCTCCGGTCCGTCTCCGGAGGTTGGATCGTAAACGTTGAACGCGCCTGTGGCGCGCAACACCTCGTGCCGTGCCTCGTTCGTCTCCGCAATGAAGATGTCGGCTGCACCGCGGGATGCCAGAACAAGCGCGCAGCCAAGGCCGATGGCGCCTCCGCCAAGCACAACCGCTCGGCCTGCAGCAAGTGGCCTGCGCAAGGCCTTCACAGCAAGATTGACCGCATGCCAGCCACAGGCAATCGGCTCGGTCAATGCGGCCCTGTCAGCTGACAGATTGTCGGGAATGTCCAGAAGGTTGTCCTCGGGGATGCGGAGCAAACCCGCGAACGCGCCTTCGCGTGGCGGAATCGATATAATTTGGCGCGTCGCGCACAAATTCGTTCGTCCGTCCAGGCAATCTTCGCAAGCGCCACACGTAACGAGTGGATTGACCACTACGCGTGCGCCCTTGCGAGAACCGGTCAGAATTTTGCCGGCTGCTTCGTGGCCCAAAATGAGCGGGGCCGGCCGGCGTCCGTCATGACCGAGAAAGGCGTGAATATCGGAGCCGCAGATTCCGACGGATTCGACCTCCACAAGCGCCTCCCCGGAATTCGGCTCCGGATCGGGAACGTTCTGAATCTCTACCTGCTTCGGGCCAGTATAAACGAGTGCTTTCATCAAGGTCTCATTTGGCGGTGAAGCCGCCATCAACGGCGAGCACTTGGCCGGTGACGTAGTCTGAGGCGGGAGAGGCCAAGAACAGTGCCGGGCCGGCGATATCCTCCATCCTTCCGTTGCGACCGATGCAGGTCTGCGCGGCAACCTGTTCCTGCAGCTTAGAGTTGGAGAAGACACGGTCGGTAAGCTCTGTGGGGAAGAAACCAGGCGCCAGTGCGTTGCACATGATGCCCCTGCCGGACCAAGCTTCAGCCATCGCACGCGTTAGCTGCGCAATGCCACCCTTTGAGGCGCCATAAGCCAGACCGTCCACGAATGCCCGTTGCGACTGTAGGGAGGCGATATTGATAATTCTGCCCCAGCCTTTCTCAGCCATCGCCGGCACAAGTTTCTGCGCGAGAAAAAATGGAGTTGATAGATTCAGGTCCAATGTGTGGCGCCAGGTCTCCAGTGTCAGGTCGTCGGCATGCTGTCTGGGATTAATACCCGCGGCGTTGATCAAGATATCCGGGGCGCCGAAATACGTCCCCGCCTCGCGCACCACCTCATCGAGCGAACTAGGGTCCGACAGATCCGCTTGCAAGATAGCCGCGCGCGCGCCTTCGGCGCGCACGCCCCCCAACCAGGACTCAAGCTCTGACTTTCGGCGTGCGACTCCAATAACAGTGGCACCCGCCTCGGCCAATACTTCCGCCAGAAATCGGCCGAGCCCGCTGCTGGCGCCCGTGACGCAGGCGATGCGACCATTCACTGAGAAGCGATCGGTCATTGCACTGCCTCCCGATTGAAGCTCTCATCCGGCAACCTCTTTGGATGTTAGTTCCGCGGAGTTCTAATTTCCAGACCTAGCGATCCCAAACTTGCGTCCGAGTTTGAATGGCCTGTGAGATTCACCGCTAAGAATTCGGGCTGTCGTCAGGCTAGCGCGTTAGAACGGTAAGCTCCCCTTCGCGACCGGCAAATGATCGTCTCCAGTTTGCCCCCGCGAGCTGGCGACACATATGTTAGGCAAACGCTACCCGAATGCCGGTGGAGACGACTACGTCTTCTTGCAAGACTACACGAACTGGGCAACAGCGGCACGTATCTTCCCGCGGCGATTCCGTCCACTGCTGGATCGCACGGGCCTGAAGCATGATCCAAGGCTGTGCAGACTGGACGGTTAACGTTTAACAAAGGGTTGACGTTAAGTATCCAGGAGCTGCCAGACCCGCTAACTTCAGGGACTGGTCACACCAATTAGGAGAAGTTCATGCTCATCAAAGGCATGACGGCCTTTTTGTTCTTTGTCTCTGCAATGGGCATTTACGCTCGGCACGACTACGTGCAAGCGGGGCCAAAAGGGTGGAGTTGTCAGTATCGTATACTCGAAGGCCCCCGTCTCACCCCTCGCCTCTATAATTGTTACGGCAGGAGCTTAAACAGCACTCGAGCTCGCGCGAAAGCGCGCTGCTCTGGCAACCCGTATTGCATCCCCGGCGCGTGTTGGCCGCTCGAACATACTCCAAGAAACTCGTGCGAGAGATAGGGAAGGTTGCCATGGTCGGGTAGGGGTACGAGGTAAAAGGAGCCACGCAGTAGCTCTTGCCCTCTCCGTAACCGGAGGGAACCGGCACGGAATAGACGGGGCTGGGAACAGGCGATCATCCAGTTCGACCGGTGTTTGCGCCTCCCTTATGAAACCTTTGTGATAAGCTGTGGGGTTCATTTCGACGTGGGTCAGATCGAAAAAAGCCGGCTCTAGGAGGAAGAGACCCCAGCGCCGACTATGACCCGATCAAAAGGCTCCTCGCTGGAGCCGGCAGGATCGATAGCAACCTTGGGTGACTGTCGGATGTTAACGCGGCTATACACTTTTCCACCCCTCTCAATCCTCGCAAACCCGGCCCATATCTCGCATTAGAGCAGAAGCGCCTACCGCGTTGCAGGATTGCGACCATCGCGTTTCGAGGGGCTGATAAATCTGAAAGTGACCTTCCTCCTACTCGGGGTCATGATACAAACTAAAGGGCCGGTCCTTACCAGCCCTTTTTCTTTTTCAATATCCATTCCTCATCGCCACGTTCTCTCCTCCTTGCCTGTGCGCACGCCGCTCATAAAAAGGCCGGCGCCAGGAGGAAGAGAGCCTCACGCCGCCATAGTTTCGATGAGCGCGGACTGAGGAAATAACAGTGAGCTTCATAGATGCTATGCTCACTCCAACTTCTGAAAAGTGATCGCCTGTCGCACTCGTGTTGTAAAGATTAATGAAGCTGGAGCAGATTGAAGGAGAAATACACAACTGGCACACCAATGAAGCTACTGGTGACCGCATGGGTTCCATGTTCTTTGACAGCCTCTCCAGTAAAGACACCGGCTTGCTGAGCAGACACGCCGACGAAGAGATCAATGCCGTGATTGACGCAAGCTAGGCGCATGTTTACGCGCAGCGAGAGCGAACGGCCGCTTTATAGCGATTTGGCCCTGCTCTTGCTCTGACCTAGGTCTCTTGCTGGGCGGCACGAAGTGGCCCAGTTTAGTTTAGCTCAGCGCAGAGCAGACCGAACTCATCCAGTTTCTCCTCATAGACTTCTTGCAACGTACGACCATCCGGCGTGATGGTTGGATCGCTGTTAGTGGCTCCGATGTACTCACGACAATCTTCACGGCTTCCAGTGTGACCGCATGGCAATTTGAACTGAGGGATGTAGCCCGTCTCGATAACCTCAAGCTGAACTCCCTTGACCGTGTAAATATCTCCGACTTGAGGCTTGATCAGCTCACCCCAGTTAGGGCGTCGTTCGAAGGCCATGTCTTCTCTCCCTCTATTGAGCGCAGCTCGTTACTGCATCCACTTCCCCCCTTACCCATTTGGAGCCTACGTGAATCGCTCAGACGCAATGTGACCTGTGTCAGAATCCACAGACGTACTTCCCGACTGACGTCAGAGAGATTCGCGAGTATTGGGTGTCCGCCCTCAGCGCCCATGAGACAGATTGATGAGTTTCACGAACTGAGGATTTTTGGATCATTGCAGCCGCGAAGGAGCAAAGATGGGCCAGAATTTCGGACCGCATGGGACGGCCGAATTGCATGTCCGCGAGATCCGTCTCCAGACAAGCAAGCAGTACTCTGCGGAGAAAAGTTCCGCATCATTCTGGAAGGCCTGCGCCGCGAGTACTCAATCGGAGCTATTCTGGCAAGAGGGAAACGCCGAAAGCCTCTACTAGAAATGGTCGAAGGGGTTTCTGGATGCGGGCAATAAACGTCTTGCGGGCAATACTCGCTCTTGGCCGGTGTAGAGTGCCAGGATGGCATCCACGAAGTACATCATGACAAACGCGCTAATCTGCCAAACGATCGGAGTTCGTTTCTGCACGGCTTTCGAAAACCGCACAATATTACTCAATAAGCGGCCAGGCTGGCTGGCGGGCAGTTCGAGGAGATTGTGGAAATAGACCGATGCGCAGCGTCGGCGAACCATCAAAGAACAGCGCTACTAGCGCCTTTCGTTCGGCATTTCGCCAACGAGCTTTCGAGGGAGGCCTTGTACAGGTCTCACCGCAGAAACTGATAAACGAGGAGCAAAGTCGGCGCCCAGACACTCTGGCAGAAAAGATTTGTGAACGGTCGCTTGCGAAAGGAGACCACGTATGTCGATCCCGCTTTGGGTGCTGTTGGCCTATGCAGCGTGGACGTTACTGACTCTGTTCTCGACCGTCGGTGTCTATCGATGGCACCGAAGCCTCGCGGGTCAGAGCGACATTGCCGAATGGCGTGCTGATGAAGTCCAAGGGGACGAGTGGTATCGCCGTGCAGTCCGGGCGCACCAAAATTGCCTGGAAAACCTTCCTATCTACACGGCAATCGTCGTCGCCCTTAATGCAACGCAACTCACAAGCCCCATTCTTGATGTCCTAGCACTGGCGATACTGCTGGCTCGCGTATGCCAGACCATGACCCACATCTTGGTCGAACAGACAAATGTCATGGCATCATTTCGATTTGGCTTCTTCTTCGTGCAAGCGATCTGCATGATAGGGATGGGCATTTTTGCTGCCATCGCTTCGAGCATGTAAACATATTCCAACCACTTATTTGCCCGTCCAATATGTGAATCCTCTTCTGCGCGTAAATCGGGCATATCCAGAATGACACGTTCCGTTGCGAGTGCAGCTTTACTTTGACGCCAACATATCACTGATGGCCTCTGACATTTGCTCCTGTGCGCCAAGGAGCCGTTCAGGACTGATGCCCAGCGAGTATTGTTGCGGCCGCGGAGCGAAGGCTCCTACCAAAGTGGCTTACCCTTAAAAAGAACTAGCAAGATTGTTGCCTTGACCCGGTCGCATTCATCCTAGGTGGGAGATAATTGCCGTTCTCAAGGTGGCACGGTCGAGAACGATACACACCAGCTACTTGCAGCCTAACTGGACACAATCAATGGAGCAAAGCCCAAGCCCGGCAAAACCTCCCGCCATACAGGACGTTCTCATAGGCATCTGCCTGCTTGCCGTAACGGTCCTTGTTATTCTCTCGGAATGGACAAGCAGAACAACCTGGCAAGGCTTCGCCGCAATCGGCGTCATCTTGTTTGTCGTCGCTGCGATCCCGCGGATCGGGTGGTCGAGGATTGCCTTTGCCGTCGCCGGTTTCACGCTATTCATTTGGGCCTTGACCACCCGCCGGGACTGGCTAGCGATTACGGAAGCCGCACTAAGTAGCGCAGCGTTCATTGCCGCATTCTTCACCGCGCTCACATGGCTGCGCAACGCCTCCGCTTCGTCATCTGCAATTAATGTGTGCGGCCGTTTCCTCGCCGAACAGCCACCCGGTCGCCGTTACGCAACGCTAACCATCGGTTCCCACTTGTTCTCGCTAATCCTCAATTATGGCTCGATAGCACTTTTAGGGAACCTTGCTGAAGCCAGTGCACGACGCGAGCCTAATGAAGAAATCCGAGGCCATCGTACCCGCCGCATGCTCCTCGCTATCCAGCGCGGCTTCGTTTCCACGTTACCCTGGTCGCCTTTGACATTTGCCGTCGCCATTTCGTCCTCGCTTGTGCCCGGCGCGACTTGGGCGGACGCCCTCGGCTACTGCGTAGTGAGCGCCTTGATCCTCGCTAGCATTGGCTGGGCATTGGACACGGTTTTCAAACCCCGCCTTTCGATTCCTAGCTCACCGAGGCCAAAGCCAAATGGGACATGGGCCAGCTTGTTGCCGCTGGTCGCCCTTCTCGCTCTCTTGGTCATGACCGTTGGCGCGCTCCACATCGCAACCGGCATTCGTGCCGTCGGTGTTGTGATGGTCGCTGTGCCCATCATATCGGCATGTTGGCTCGCGTTGCAGAATTTTGACGACAGACCCATTGCCAGTACTTTATCTCGCTCTGCACAGTACCTGGTTCGCGATCTTCCCAGCTACCGGTCTGAACTGTTCCTGCTCACCATGGCCGGGTTTATTGGCACTCTCGGCGCGAAACTCGTGAGCCCGATCTTTGCTGCATCAGGTTACGACCTCACAGTTTTCCCTGGTTGGCTGATACTCGTTGCTCTTGTCTGGCTAATTCCGATCACGGGCCAGATCGGCATGAACCCCATTTTGTCAGTTTCGCTCATCGCACCGCTTTTACCAAAGGCATCGGCGATGGGCGTGACCCCGGCCGCGGTGACAACTGCTCTGACCGCCGGGTGGGCTCTCAGCGGCGCAAGTTCACCCTTTGCCGCAACGACAATACTGGTCGGCAACGTTGCGCGGGTCAGTGCCTGGCATATCGGAATAGTTTGGAACGGTGCCTACACGGCATTATCCGCTCTCATGCTGTCCGCCTGGGTTGCCCTTATCGCATCTCTCTGAATTATCTCATGAGCGGTGCTGACTTCCGAGTGGCCACCCCGAAGAATGCGATCGTATCGTTCACATTTGAATTGAAGATGCCAGACTAGTCGATCACGGCAAGATGTCGAGCGCGCCGCATCGCGCTTTCTTTCGCTCCCTAAGTGTTTGGCAGGCTGGTGCCATAGTAGGAATATAACACGGGACCACGCCGCCTATCGTAGGGGCCATAAATACACGGCAGGTTGCGGATAAGTCTTTCCGAGCGCCTCCGGGAGATCGTCCGACCCCACCTGCCCAACCACAATGGTAATGTGATGTTTGTTGAGCTGAGAAACACCCTCCTGCATCATTGTGGCCTGCCCCCAATCACGGTGCCATTATCTAGGTTAGAATCCGGCCGCCATGGGCCAACGTTAGTCTGGGCACAACCTTACATTGAGCGAGCCTTACCGCCATGTTCGCCATCGAGAACAAAGCAAACATGACGGCTTTTGCTTCTATGGACCGGACCAATCAACAGGGGTTGGTCACCCTTCGCTGCCCTGCAGCCGGAAAGCCCTAGACGCTTCGCTTGCGCTGGGTGTGCCACCCTCGAGCGCAACATTTTTCATCGTGAGTGCAATTCGCTTGCGATCAAGGTCGACATCCTTGACGCGCACCAGGACGACATCGCCCGCATTCACCACATCGCGTGGATCCTTCACGAAGCGATCAGCGAGTTGCGACACGTGAACCAGCCCATCCTGATGAACACCGACATCGACGAATGCGCCGAACGCCGTGACGTTTGTCACCACACCCTCGAGCGTCATTCCGGGCCGTAGATCAGAAATCTTCTCTATTCCTTCTTCAAAAGTCGCCGTCTTGAATTCCGGACGCGGGTCCCGCCCCGGCTTTTCGAGTTCGGCCATAATGTCGGCCACTGTGGGGACGCCGAAGTCCTCGTCGGCAAATTTTGCGGGGCTTAGCGTTCGCAGGAACGCGGTGTCACCTAAGATCGCCTTCACCGGCCTTTGGGTCGCCTCCACGATGCGGTCGACAACCTTGTAGGCCTCGGGGTGAACGGCAGACGCATCAAGGGGGTTCGACCCGTTCATAATTCGCAGGAACCCAGCCGCCTGGTCGAAGGCCTTGGGGCCCAAACGCGCGACCTTCTTGATATCGGACCGCTTCTTGAACGCTCCATGTTTGTTCCGGTGCAGCACAATGTTCTGTGCGGCTGCGGTGTTGAGACCAGCAACGTGGGCAAGCAACGGTGCCGACGCCATGTTGACGTCGACCCCGACGGCGTTTACGCAATCCTCCACTGCTGCTTCAAGCGAACGAGCCAATTTGGTCTGGTCGACATCGTGCTGGTACTGCCCGACACCAACGGCCTTCGGCGCGATCTTAACTAGTTCTGCGAGTGGATCCTGTAACCGCCGCGCAATCGACACCGCGCCGCGCAGGCTGACATCGAGATCCGGGAATTCCTTGGCGGCGAGTTCGGACGCGGAATAGACGGATGCGCCGGCCTCCGAGACCATTACCTTAATCAGCTTATGATCCAGCAATTGCTTAATTAGATCGCCAGCCAGCTTGTCGGTTTCCCGACCCGCGGTACCGTTGCCAACTGCGATGAGATCGACTTTATGCCTGAGGCACAATTTGGCAAGGGCCGCGAGCGCGCCAGACCAGTCCTTTCGCGGCTCGTGGGGATATACTGTAGCCGTATCCAATAACTTGCCGGTCTGATCCACAACGGCGACTTTTACGCCAGTGCGGATCCCCGGATCCAGTCCCATCGTGATGCGCGGTCCAGCGGGCGCAGCCAGCAAGAGGTTTTTGAGGTTCGATTTGAATATGTCGATCGCCGCGTTGTCGGCGTGTTCCTTGAGCCGCGCAAGAAGATCGACCGTAAGTGACTTGTGAAGTTTAGTCTTCCAAGCTTGCTTGACTGTATCGACGAGCCAGCCGTCAGCGGGGTGGCCACGATTGCAGATGCCAAAGGCCGACATGATTCTTAGTTCAGCCGCATGGGGGTGATCCGGCTCTGCGTTGACATCAAGGTCCAGGGCGAGGACGCCTTCTTTGCGCCCGCGCAAAAGGGCCAAGGCGCGGTGCGACGGCAGGCCCCGTATGGGCTGGCGGAAATCGAAATAGTCGGAGAATTTGCTGCCTTCCGCCGCCTTGCCTTTCTTCACGCTCGACGCGAGGCACCCAGACCCCCACAGTGTTTCGCGCAGCTCGCCGACCAGCCTGGCGTTCTCTCCGATCCGCTCGATCAGAATAGATCTGGCGCCATCCAGCGCGGCATCTGCATCAGCCACGCCACTTTTAGCTTTGATATATTTGTCGGCCTCCTTGACTGGATTAAGCGATGGATTTGAAAGCAACGCGTCGGCCAGCGGGTTGAGCCCACTCTCTCTCGCAATTTGTGCCTTGGTCCGCCGCTTCGATTTGAAGGGGGCGTAGAGATCCTCGAGCTCAATTTTGTTATCCGCGGTTGCTATTGATTGCTGCAGCTCCGGTGTCAGCTTGCCCTGTTCGGCAATCGTCATGAGCACCTTGGCGCGGCGATTTTCCAATTGGCGAAGGTAGCCCACACGCTCCTCGATCTGACGCAACTGTTTGTCGTCGAGCCCGCCTGTCTTCTCCTTACGGTACCGGGCAACAAACGGTACGGTGGCACCCTCTCCAAACAGCTCCACAGCCGCGGCAATCTGGCCGACTTGAACGTTGAGTTCCTTGGCGATGCGCTCGTTGATCGTTGTCATTTCCATCCTTTGGTCTCGCCCTGGTTCAGCTTTACCTCTGCTTCCCGCAACATGCCAGGGCACTTCGTGACGAGCACACATCGAAGTGATCGGGCTTCCCCGATCTTGTCGATTGCCAGCTGCGTCAGGAGCGTCCCGACGACTTCGAAGACGGCGGTCGAGCCAATGCCAATGTAGAAGCGCAAGCAAAAGCAGTTGAGCCTTATGCGGCAGATGGAGAATGAGATCATCGAAGGTCGATTCCAACTTCTCGATAATGCGCGAGAGGCCATGCGGACCTAGCTGGCTTCTGACGATCACAGCTCTGTCGTGTTTCGCTTTGGGAGTGAAAGCGAACATCTCAACTCTGACACAGGCGCAAATCGCCAGCGTCCGGATGGTGCACGGCGCTGAAGTCGCTGTGCATGATCAATGGCGCGCAACGTTGGCAAAACCCAACTTCCGCGACATCACGATCGTTGGCACAAGTGTTTTTTGGGCTGCATAAGGCACCACATTATAAGCTTAGCCGAAGCCTGCTGATCGACAATATTATCGGATGTGATGCATCATGCTTTCTAGTCGGAGAAATGTTCTCAAAGCAATTGCGGCTGCCACAATTGCTGGCGGTGCAACAGGACTTTCTTTCAATTCCTCAAAGTCAGCGATTGCAGGTCCACTTCTGCGGCGTATCCCGTCAAGCGGTGAAGAGATTCCGGTCGTCGGTCTCGGCAGCTGGATCACCTTTAATGTCGGGAATGACCCGGTCTTACTCGATGAGTGCACGGCTGTGATCGGAGCCTTCTTCAAAGACGGCGGTCGCATGATTGATTCGTCGCCGATGTATGGCTCTTCGCAGTCCACGATTGGCTTTGGTCTAAGAAAGATCGGATACCCGCAGCAGCTATTCTCGGCCGAGAAGGTCTGGACCTCTTCACCGTCATCTGGCCCCCAACAGATAGAAGAGACGCGCGCAAAGTGGGGCGTGGAACGGTTCGATCTCATGCAGGTACACAACCTACTGGCGTGGGAAGAACACCTTGACTCTCTTAGAGCCAAAAAGGCTGCAAGTGAGCTCAGGTACATTGGGGTTACCACCTCGCATGGGCGCCGTCATGAGACCTTGGAGCGGATCATGCAGTCTGAGGACATAGACTTCGTGCAGCTCACCTACAACATCCTGGACCGTGAGGCAGAGGCGCGTCTACTTCCCTTGGCGCGGGAACGCGGCATCGCGGTGATCGTTAACAGACCCTATAGGCGGGGCGATTTGATCCGTCGGTTTTCCGGCAAGCCTCTGCCGACTTGGGCTGGCGAGATCGGGATATCGAGTTGGGCTCAATTCCTCCTCAAGTTCATCATTGGGCACCCGGCGGTGACCTGTTCTATTCCCGCGACGACGCGCATTGATCACGTGCGAGAGAACCTTGCTTCGGCTGCAGACATCCTTCCAGACCGCGCGATGCGGAAGCGAATGACAAGCTACGTCGAGCAGTTCTAATGTCATACTGGTCGGGTTACGCGATTTCTGATTTTTTGCTTTTCTCTCCGCGGGTCTATGAACGCCTGTTCGAGCTTCACAATTCGGCGTTATGGCCAGCACATTGCGTGGCGGTTATTACAGGCTTGACCATCATTGCATTCGTTATCCGCAATACCGCATTCCGCGGGAGAGTAGTCTATGCCCTGATTGGAGCCGCCTGGCTTTTTGTTGCCTGGGCGTTCTTCATGACAAGTTACCAATCGATCAATTGGGCAGCAGAATATATGGCTCCGTTGATAGCAGTCGAGGGTGTTCTGTTGTTGGCACTCACCGCCATGGAGCGTCCACCGGATCCGATGTTCCCCGTAGCGCCAGCCGGCATGATCGCCATGCTCGTACTCTTATTCGGACTTCTTGGTTATCCACTTGTCGCGCCGTTTTTCGGGCGTACCTGGCAGTCAGCAGAGTTTTTCGCCTTGACGCCAGATCCAACGGCCATAGCCACTTTGGCGGTTCTAGCCCTAAGCAGCGGCACAGCGCGTTGGGTGGGGATGCTCATCCCAACGGCTTGGTGCATTGCAACCGGCCTCACCCTCTGGACGCTTGGCCGGCCGGATTTCTATATTGCGCCACTTGCAGGTCTATTGTGCTTAGGGGCCGCCTTTGCAAGACGAGGATAAGCAGAGCTATGCATTCGTAGCTGGCGATGCGGCTTGCTCTTCAGTACTAGTCTCGAATGTAGATCAATGTCCGCTTATTGATCAAAGCGGACAAAGCGGTTGTCTGACGAACGCAGGTCAGACAAGTTCTGCTTAGCCCTCGGAAGCGGTCCTCGAACAGCGCACTCTTGGTGTCTGCTCTTGAACTATTCCCGGACAATTGGGCGGTGCTTCAACCCACGATACCGAGGTCGCTTTCAACTATGGGGTGGGTCGCCAATTGCTCGGCGATCCACTTCCTTCCGAAAATATTATGACGTCGAACCGAAGAGATTACTTCGCGTCCTTTTTCGATTTCGCTTCAGCCCCTTTCTTGCTCTCCTTGCTGTCGGCTCCGGCGGCTCCAATAAGGGCACCTGCAGCAGCTCCTGCCCCTGCGCCAGCGCCTGTGACAGCGCCCACAGCCGCGCCAACCGCTGCCCCCTTTGCAGCCCCCTTTAACTTTTCATCTTCAGCAGTCGATGGAGAGGCGAACAGCACAAAAGGAATGATAGAGCCAAGAGCGATTAGACGATTTAAATTGGCAATTTGCATAATAAGAACTCCTACTACCTGTTTATACGACGAGAACTCCCACAGTCTTAATCTATACGCGGCAAGACAGCTCTGGAACAAGGTGTAGTAGCGCCGCCTGAGGTAGCGCCAAGACAAGTCAACGAGCATCAACTATCGCCAAATGCCCGCTAAAATTCTTGACGGCGGTTGTCCAAGAGCAGAAGTTTAGAGGCGATCAAACTAGATTTAGGGAAGAGAAGACCTATGGATCTCACCACTATTCTGACGCAAGTGATCGGAGGTCTCGTTGGCGGAAACGCGGTCGGTGCAGCTTCGAAAGATACAAGTCTAGGTCCGCTCGGAAACTCCATTACGGGCGCCATCGGAGGTGGTCTAGGAGGCCAACTCCTGAACATCCTTTTGGATATTGGAAAAACCGCAGCAACTGGTGGAATAGACTTCGGCACGATCATCCAAGGCTTCGCAACCGGAGGCATCAGTGGCGCCGTCACTGCCCTTCTGATCGGTTACCTGAAGGCGAAGTTCACTTAAATCTGTACGCTTCACATTTCCACGAGAATACCCACGACGAAAGTGTCCGCTTATTGATGATGTTGTTTTAAAAATCCGTTGCAGCTGCTGGCGAACAGTGATTCTGTCTCCTCCAACGGGATAGAGGGGGAGAGATGGCATGATGGGGCGGCTTAACCGGGACCAGGATCAGTTCTTCTACGCGTTCAATCTCGATGATTGCCGTACCTGCGGACCATGTCCAGCCCCCTCGTTATGGGCCACTTCGATGTAGAGTTTCCGGAACGGGCGGACGCATGCTGAGCGCCTGATGCGGACAGGTGTGATTGTACTGGCGGAGTCACTGGTTGATGACGACACGGGCTTGGTCGATGCTTGTAAACCACTCGGCATTCAGCACCTCGCGGCGCAGCGTTCCATCGAACCGCTCGTCGTATCCATTCTGCCATGGTGAGCCCAGATAGAGCTGGATCGGCTTGACGCCAATCCGCTGGAGCCAAGTCTGCAAACCCTCGGCGATAAACTCGGAGCCATTATCGGACCGCAGGTCTTCTGGCTTGCCCCGCTCAAGGAAAAGCGGATACAGCGCTTCCAGCACATCTGCCGAGCCCATCTTTGGGGTAACAGCGACACACAGGGCTTCGCGGGTGTACTCATCCAAGACCGTCAAATTTTGTAGCGTCGACCGTTACTCAGCTTGTCGTGCACGAAATCAATTGCCCAGATGTGATTTGGGTGTTTCGGCCTCAGACGGATGACAGAAGCATCGTGATGATGGAGCCGCTTGCGCTTGCTATGACGCTGCGGGAGCTGCAAACCCTCTTCACGCCATAGGCGCTCAACCTTCTTATGGTTGACATGCCAGCCTTCCGCGCGAAGCAGTTCGCCAACCCTGCGGTAGCCGTAACGGCCGTACTGCTCCGCTAAACGGATGAACACCAAGCGCAGCTCGTCATCATCCTGAGGCGCTGGCTTGTACTGCAGGGTGCTGCGCGCAACGCCGATGACTTTGCAGCTGCGCCGCTCTGAGGCACCGAGCTTCTGGCGAACGTGAACAACCGCCTGACGAAGGTCACGCGACGTCAGGCTTTTGATTTTAAAAAATCTAAGCTCTCCTTGAAAATCAGCTTGTCCAGCTCAAGATCTGCCACGATCTTCTTCAGCCGCTAATTTTCCCTCTCGAGCGACTTCATCTCCGAGAGCTGAGAGCGCCCCATACCACTAAACTTCTTGCGCCAATTATAATACGTCGCGTCGCTCACACATGCCTTCCGGCACGCCGTCGAAACATCATTGCCCGATGCCAGATGCAGCTCGATCTCACGCAAGAGCCTCAAGATATCTTCGTCTGAATACCGCTTCCGAGCCATCCCACCAGCCTTAGATATTCGCTAAAATGATGGCACAGCTTTAAGGGGCCAGGACAAAGCCGGCGCCGTGCTACCCTCGTCCAGGCCTCTCTAACTGGCCAGGGAGTATCGCGTAATGGCTCAGAAGACGCACATCATGACCGACGCGATAATCTGCGCCGCGATCGCTGAGAATGAGGGCATGACGATCCGCGACCGCGTCAATTGGATCGGGAACTACATAATCCAAAAGGTCGAGCCCTGGGACCGCGAAGCCTACGCTGATCTGGTTCTTCAACGGATCGATAAGATTAGACGGGTGAAGATCGACTGATGCCCCACCAGCTCGACTATCAAAACTACGACCATCTCTGCCGCCTGAGAAATGCCCTGAAGGCCGGCAAGCACCACCCGCTGAAATCCATCTTTCCCGACATCATCAGGATGAATACCTGGCGTGTGCACTCAGACGGCTTCTGCTATTGCGGAATGCCGGAATACGAGAGCTATGACGACTTCCTGCTCCGGTGCTGGGGCATCCACCACCTGGTCGGAGACTTATGGGAAGCTAGGCCAGCGATGCTCCAAGAAGACTGGTCTACCTCGAATAAGTAAAGTTTATCGATCGAGGCGCGCCCGAAAACATAACCTTATCCTAGAAAAACAGCTCATATTTTACGAGAACGAGATTCATAAGAATGCATCTCATGAATGGCCATCTTATAGAAGTCGGTGAACGTCAGCGCAGGCCCCAGACTGATAGTACGGTCGGAATTTTCTTCCGACACAAGTCGCCCCCACAAGGCAGCAATTTTGCGATCCGGGTGTTCGGGCGCGTCGTGTACAGCCCACGCCGGCTGGTGATCCCAAAACAGTCTGCAATCCTTCCGAAGCTTTTCAACAATCCGGAACAGCTCATCTTCTTCCTGCGTTTCCGTCATGACTCACCTTGTCATTTGAGTTGGCTGCGACCGTTGGAAAGATGCACAAGTTCCGTAACTGACGGTCGCGTTGAAATCCTGTGCTTTCGCAACGATTCTCTCCTGTCAGTTCGGCTTCAGCAGCGCCAGCAACTTCACGATGTTGGAGGCCACACGCCAGGCCTCTTCAAGACTGAGCCTGGCTGGGCCGGCGGCTGGCAATTCCTTCGGGTCCAGGGCGGCGACATCCTTCTTGGCTTGGTCATGTGTTGGAAGGTAAGCCGACAAAAAGTGAGCCGCCAGCTCGCGGGGGGGGGGGGGCAAACTGGCGGCCAATATGTGCCGGTCGCAATTGGGGGGTGGGGGTGCGTACCGGCCTACCGCGCTGGCATCGATAACGGAGGTCTATCATGCGCGATTGATCAATTTTAACGCTCACCGTCGCTGCCCGGATTGATAATGATCAATCGAAATTTTGTATCAACAACGAACGGTTCGATAAGGCCTGCGACAAATCGACAAAGACTCTCAATGACGGTCGACGGTGCGGACAGAGAGCTGGAAACCTGGCTGAAGGTGACGAAGGCCTTGAAGAAGGTCCAGGACTTGAGAGTGAAAGAAGAGCCCGCCTCCGACCGGGAGCGAGCAGCCGCCTAAGAACAAGCCCGCACGCCTGCGCATTCATATCCCGCGAAGGGAATCGATCCTCAGTGCCTTGGCTCACTGCGCTCTAATAACCCAGGGTGCCGGTCGGCGGGCTTCCCCCATCGCCCGCGAAGTTTCGACAACATCGAGTCGCTCTTCGAAACGTGGTTGTGTCTGTCGCGATATGGTTCGGGGAGCAGAGTTTTCAGTCGACTGCTTCAAGGCCGGTTCGGGCGTCTCTGCGCGTCGTGTTGTGACCGTACTGATTGGCAGCAAAGTGCTCCAAACAAAGATCCCCATCGCACCCCCAACGACGACAAGGCGAATGATTTGCTTCCGCCAGTTTGTCTTGGGTTGCCAGACGAATCCATCTTCATCTCGGGTCTTGCGTCGATACATCGATTCCCTCGGTACTCTTACTCTGCAATTGCCTTAGTCGATGTAGTATCTCACTAACGATCCAGAGACGAAGCATTCTTCGCAGTAAGCCTAAGGCGTCTTCCGGATGTGGTTGTAAGCTGGCTCCTAGGGGCTAGTTGCGTGGCCGCCGGCCCGGGTATGAGGACTACCTTAAGCGGTCAACGGCCCATGCCACGCGGCTCCATCTAGCCTGGCTCGTACCTGCGACTCGGCATCGAAGCAGCTACATTCAGCCAACTGCGCATAAACGTGTGGAAATACCCTAAGAGTCTGTTATTGAGAAGAAAAATGAAAATGATGTTCTGGTCGATACTCAGCATCGCGTTGTCAAGCGCGCCGCCAGTTCTCGACCCACATTCCGATAGAAACAACCACGCCCGCGGAAGCTAGAACCGACGGCGCAAACCTTCGGGACCCTTCGCTCACTCGCCAGTTGCATGCGCACGCAGAAGGAAGCCGCGGCCATCCTTCAGGTGCACGTGGATACTCTGCAAAAGTTCTTCCGAGCCTACCCAGAAGCCAGGGAAGCCTGGGGTGGGGGCAAAGAAATCGGCCGCGCGAAGTTGCGCATGCTTCTGTGGCAACAGGCCGTCGACAATCCGGCCCAGGCTAGGTTTGTGGCGAAGCAAAAAAATTGGCTCGCGTATCAAGACAACCCCATCCCTGCCAAAGCCGTCGTCCCCGTCCGAAACCTTCCTGAAGCTGAGCGTCTGGCCAGGCTCCAGGAGCTTCAGAAAAAGGTCCTGAGCATGACTGCCAGTGTTTATCCTGAGTTGACGTCAGCCAATCCGAAGCCGCGCTGCTGATCCCGCGCATCAGAGAATAATCAACCGCGCGGGTCCTAAACGAGGTTCTTGGCCATGTCGGCATTTCTATTAGGGTCGAGGACCCGCCCTCGAATCTTGCCGTCTATACGCTTCAGGATCCACTCGGAGCCGCAGCTCAAGCGCACTTTCGCTTCATCTCCTTCGACCTCGAAAAAATCGCCTGAGGCGCGATCATTCACAGAGAAGACCACATAGAAGCTGTCGCCCGTTTTCGGTATCGGCGGTGCCTCATCTCCTTGAGTGATGAGAATCTTGAGCTCCCACCGAGCATGGTTTGAGTGGAATCCGTATCTTTTTGCCATTAGGTGGCTCCGTGGTCGTGAGCTTTACGGAACAGACGGACCTTAAACCGCTAAGCCCACTTCCTGACCCGATCTTTCAAAGTTACTTCGGCTTGTTTCGCCGGGAACAGCAGCGGCGCGCGATCCTGCCTAGGGTTGATACACCGGCGGCAAAGAACTGACCGTCAAGTGCATCACCAGGAGGATACAGGGACAATGTTCATGCCATCAACACCAAATTCGCACAGACCACCCTCGCCATCGCAGCCACGGTCGTGGTTGGTATCGCAATCGCATCGGCTCCTGCATCGGCTAAAGGCAGCCGCCAGGTACAGACGCAAGACTACCAGTTCAAGAGGGCGATGCATGGCTATGAGGGCCACGCCAACGGTGGCTACTATTGCTCATACGTTCGCATCCCGAAGCGAGTTTGCCGGGGGTTCGTACTGCAAGGTTCGCGGTTGGGACGTTGCGCCAGGAGTGCCGCTAAGCCGCTACGGCCAAACCCATCAACGCGACGGTACTGGCGCATCCTCCTCGCCAGCCGTCAAACCTCGCCCGCGCTCGGTCCGCAGTACGGCCTGAGCGCGGGCGTCTTTACAAGCGCAACGAGTATTGATGCCGCGCCACTCGGCCAAGCGCACGCCGTCACGCGACATCACTTTGCCGGTCATGATGTCCGCCTGGATTTGAGCAGCTCCTAGCGCGTAGGGCGGCCACATCGGTTATTGGAAGCTGCGTAGACTTGAAACGGAGCGCCCATGTAGCCAGAGCTTATGAAGTCCATCATCCAATGGATCCCGATCGTTGCGGTTTTGTTTCGCGATATTTTTTACATATCGGGTTAATCAGCTCTCAAACCGTGAGCATGACGAAGAGGCACAAAAGCTAAAAACGGAAAGTACCAACTTTGGATGAGGATTTGTCTCGTTATTGTAGCGCATGGCATCCTACTTCCAGCCATTTTTCTGCCCGGTCAATAGCCCAGCGGGCCCAACGTTGTTACCCGTCAGCACTCACGGGACATCTTGAGGCGAATCGGGAAGAGAGGGTTTTGAGATCATCGTAGCCATCAAGGAGCGAAGATGAGATCAAAAATCCGGGCCGAGAGTTCGCATCTGGCCGGTCCGGCAAAGAGCACGACGGATGCAGCGATTCAAATCAGCTGGTGCCGCGCAACGATTTTTCTCAACCCACGCCGCTATCCACAACACTTTCAAACGTCCCAGCGCCATCTGATCTCACGCAGGAACAATGCGACAGTTCCGAGCGGCAAGCTATGGACCGGTTGGACGCTATGACTGCTGCGGCGTGAAACATGGCGACGCGGTGCATTTTCGCGCAGCGTACGTGCTAACGTGACAATGCCACTGTCGGCCATCACATCGATTGGACTTGCGCTTCAATATCGTGCATAAAGATTCGGTTGATAGACGTCACAAAACCGGCCCAACGGCCGATGGCTTCGCAAGGTCAACCTTGGTGCGCCGGACGGATGGCCGACGCGGCTTGAAATCAAGCACTTCCTGTCGATGCAATCTCAGTGCAGCGCTTACGGCTCACTGGAATGGGTTTGTGTCGGCCTGTTTCGCAGCAACTTACGCTAGCCCATCGACAATACGCCCTTGCGCGGTCCTGAACCGGCGCAGAGCCTGCGGACTGCGCGCACAATCGTGTTGCGTGCTGAACCTCCGCACCTGAGGATCGTTCATGACCGTCATTCCGTTCACTAGCCCATCGGAGGCCGATGTTTTGGCTGGAAAGCTTTCAGGAACGACCAACGTCGTGCCGCTCTTGCTGCAGCGCCCCACCTCGGCAACAGGTAGCTACGCCGACAGCAATTGTTTATTGCGAAGCGAACTTCGGACAGATCGACGGCAAGACCGCCAACGGACTTGTCCGCTATTCCGAGAGATACAGAATCGTCGCAGTCATCGATAGCGCAACATCCGGTCTCGATGCCGGCGCCGTTCTTGATGGTACGCCCAATGGCATTCCAATTTATCGAGATCTCGGCGATGCATTGGACTCCCTGCAAGCTGAGCCCGACACCTTCATCTATGGCATGGCACCAGCAACGGGCAAGTTATCGGCCCACGAACGAACGGTCGTACTCACCGCTATCCAGTTTGGCATGAACGTCGTCAACGGGCTTCACGAATTTCTCAATGATGATCCTGTGTTTTTGGCAGCCTCGAAAGCGGCCAACGTCAGAATCGTAGATATCCGCAAGCCACGCCCCCAAAACGATCTTCGCCTCTTCACTGGCCGCGTTAACGCTGTGCCTTGCCCACGCATCGCCGTGCTTGGTACCGATTTGCGCAATTGGCAAGCGAACCACTGCGAGCATTCTAACTCGCGCACTAAACCCAACGCGGTATCAAAGCCGTCATGGTCAGTACTGGCCAAACGGGGCTGATCCAAGGGGGGGCGTTACGGCGTTTGCGCTAGACGCAGTCCCTCCGCAGTTCTGCTGCGGTGAGCTGGAAGCAGCAATCATAGAGGCGAGCGAGGGCGAGCACCCCGATATCATTGTTATCGAGGGTCAGGGTGCACTCAGCCATCCAGCCTTCTGCACGTCCGCGTTTATCCTGAGAGGCAGCGTGCCCAGACAGCGTCATTCTGCAACACGCACCTGGCAGAAAGCATCGATGGTGATTTTGAGGATATGGCGATGCCGTCACCCGAGTCTGAGATCGAACTCATTCAATCGTTCACGGAAACCAAGGTTATCGGCCTGACGATCAACCATGAGAGAATGACGGATGATTCAGTCTCAGACGCCATCACGGTATACGAGAGTCAACTCGGCATTCCCGTCACTGATGCGCTATCCCGCCCGTCTGAGAACCTGGTGCAAATGGCCCTGTCGGCGCACCCCCAACTAGCGGGCAAGCTGACAGTCAACGCGCAGTGACCGCGCCCCGGCTCGAAATCAACTTAGACAAGGTTTTTCACAACGCATCAACACTCGTTGGACGCCTGAATAGCCACGGCATTGCAGTGACCGGCGTAACCAAGGGCGTGCCTGGGCAATCCGAGCTACGGCCGCGACATTACTTGCTGCAGGCGTCGGGATGCTTGGGGATTCCCGGATCGAGAACATCGAAGAAATGCGCCGCGCTGGGATTACAGCTCCTATCGCCCTAATCCGCACGCCTATGTTGAGCCAAGCCGGTATCGTCGTTGCCAATGCCGATATCAGTCTGAATACAGAACTGGATGTCATCAGTGCTTTGTCAGATGCTGCCCAAAAAGCTGGGCGCCGTCATGCGATCCTGTTGATGGTTGAGCTGGGTGACCTTCGCGAGGGTATCATGCCGGATGACCTCGAAGAAACAGTACGCCGGACGCTAACTTTTTCGCACATTGATCTGCGTGGCATTGGCACTAGCCTGGGCTGCTTCAACGGTGTCATTTCTGACGGCATAAACATGGGCGAACTGTCTCGCTTGGCCGATGACCTCGATCAGAAGTTCTGCGCCAGCGGTAACTTGGTGACGCGCACTGTTTTCAGGAGGAAACTCGAGCAATCTGAAGTGGGCGCTCAGCGGCATCAGTATTGGTCGCATCAATGAATTGCGCCTGGGTGAATCCATACTGATGGGCATCGATCCGCTGTATCGCGAACCTATTGAGGGGCTCTTTACGGATGCCGTCACTCTCTTCGCCGAAGTTATAGAATCAAAGATTAAGCCATCACAGCCATGGGGTGAGATGGCGCATCCCACGTTCGAACAAACTACAAAAAGGCACCATCACCGGACCGGCAACCACATCGTCTTGGCAGTTGGACATCAGGACATCGACCCGGCCGGTCTTTCGGCCTTGAACGGCTCTGAAATTCTCGGTGCGTCCAGTGACCATCTCATCGTCATGAAGAACGGGTGTCGGGCCCAAGTGGGGTACGGAACTTGCCTTCGCGCTCAACTACAGCGCCCTCCTGCGCGCCATGACCTCACGCTTTGTCCGGAAGGACTTTCTAGCACGACAGCATCTTGGCCCGCAAAGCAGCGAGACGGTGCCGCGAGCCGAATGATAGACTGAAACGTCCGCTCCTGGCCCATGGCGGCGTTGCTCTGAAGGAATACGGCGCCTGGTCCCTCGTCCTCGGCGGATTCGACTGGGGCGGTTAAGAAAAGCGCCGGCCTGGAGGGTCCCACGACAACTGAACCGAGCCGGATTTATTTTTTGAAGTACCCCAGCAGAAAGGGAGCCCGTTCAATGTTCCATTGGCACGTCGAAAATAGCGTTTGGGAAGTTGGACACCAAGTTTTGGCCGAAGCCTCTCGAAGTAAACCGACGAAGAGGATGGGCGCACGCGGAAAATTCATCCGAAACCTGAAGGACAAGTTTTCCCTGCAGTTTTTCCAACGGCGATCCAGGCGGTGGTGAAGCTCTCGCTTGGAACGTCAACAACGGAACCGGCGAGGTGGAGCTCCGTGACAAAAGCAAGTGGAGTGTGGAAAGGATTGGCGACCTTACGAGTACGAGGTGGAAAGTCATCGCGGAGCTCAGCTGATTATCTACAGCGGCAAACTTTTACGAGAAAAGTGCCAGCCTAGAGGTTCACATAACAATTGGACTGAGCCGGTTTTGTTTTGTGAAGTACGCTAAAAGAAAGGAAGCTCGTTCAATGTTCTATTGGTCCGCCGAGAATTGGTCAGCCCGATTGAGTGGTCGAGTTTGAATGTTAGTTCGGTGGTGGCCTAATTTCCAGGCCTAGCGTTGCCGTTGGAGCTGCGCTCACGAGCGGAGGACGGCAGCGCCACCGTGAAGCTGGTGGAGACCACAACGTCTTTCTGCCCGATTACACGAATCGCGCAACGGCAGAGCGCATCTTTCAGCGGCAGTTCAATCTGCTGTTAGATCGCACTGGATTGAAGCATGATCCCATGACCAACAGCGATCGAAGCGTCTATAGCCTTCGTCATACTGCTATTTGCATGAGGATCATTCTCAGCCACGGTCAGGTCAACACCTTCGACCTTGCCAAGAACGCCGGCACCAGCATCAACCCGATTGAACGATTCTATGCCAGACATCTGTCGCTTTCGTGCGAGATGGCGAAGAACCTACAAAGCTTTGGAGAAGGGTAGGCCAACGCAAATGATCAATGGCATACCCGGTAGGCCGTTGCAGACAGTTGGAGAGCTTCTCTCTCCAAATGCAGAACGGCGAAGCCAGCGCTGAAACACACCTTACATCATCGTACAGAGATCCGTCCTGACCAGCCAACCATATTGCGGGCAGGTCTTGGTTTCAGGAGGTTCTTTCGTCCGAACTTTGGACGTTCGACCTTACGGCGCCTAGCGGCTGCGACCTCTTGGGCAGCGATGTCCGCTGATGACAACCTGACCCGCCGCGGATTGTGCTTCTGTGCCTGCTTCTTCTTCTGTTCCGCAAGAAGCGTTCTGACCATTGGGAACCCGGCAATTCCCAAGATTACCAATAAAACTGCACCGATAACTGAATAGGCCACGCGCAACCTCCAAGCCGCAAACACACACCACATGGCATGACGCGCAAGTGAAGGCGGCGGGTCACGATCGATTGACGCTACATCAGGAACCTTAACAATGTTTGCGCGCCAATTAGACCGTCTCTACGGCCGGCTTGGACTGGTAGGGAGTGTAGAAGGTCACAGGCTCGGGCCACGCTTCCGCAAACACCCCGGAAAGCCTTTCTGTGTAAATTGCATCCGGTAAATTGTTTGACCAGAGTGCGAATATCCCGCTTGTATGAAGATGTTCAGACATGCCTTCGTGGCCAGCCATCCCCTAAAATCCTCTGCTGCGTTCGTCTATAGCTCAACGCAATTCACACCTTCCCTGAAAGAGTAAGTCCTCGGTCGATCCGTTCATGTCTGCTTCCAAGTTTACTTCAACCTTGTGGACCTGATAGCATCCTTCAGCTTTGCCAAATGGCCTCTACTCTTATAGACGCCCTCAGCAAGCAACGAACCAGAGAATCCCAGATGACAATTCAGCTCTTGCACGTGAGGAATCGAGAAGGCCCACGGGGGGAAGTTGGTTGGCTTGACGGTCGATTATGCGCTCAGATTTTTCTGCCAGAATTATCCAGCCGGTCACCAATCGTCGAGCCACCAACTGTTACCGAAGTCCGCTTCGCACCTATGTGTGGACGACATCCTGTTAGCAAGGCTCTTTTGAATCTTCAGATTGGTCGGGTGCGCCCGTGCGTGCGACCTGTTTGCGCGATGCGAACACCGCTGGCCTTCATGCGCTCCGCAAGATCAGTTCCCTATCGAAAGCACGCGCTCTGGGCGCTTGGGGGCAATTGGGGTTGGCTGATCCGCGATGGTCGACCGCTCATTGCATGATTTGACGAATGACCTTTCCAACCCGTGCTTCGGGACGTGTCCCGAAATCTCTATGCAGCTTTCAGCAAGGGTTCGCGATAGACCTCCTTCGATGTCATGAACGCCCAAGCCACGCGGGCCATCTTATTGACCAGCGCGACGATGGCCGTCTTTGCAGGCCGGCGCGCCAACAGCTGGACGAGCCAGGGGCGTCGTGTTCCGTGACGCTTTGCGTAACGCACGCGCCATTGGTCTCATTAGCGGACAGGCTTACAAGCAGCCACTTTGATCATCAGACGTTGCGGGCGTTTCTTGATCCGTTCCATGCAGTTGTCTCAATCGCGAACTTCAAGCGCCGCGGCGTTGATCAGATCGATGCTGCGGTCAGCCGATGAAAGTCGAAGCTCCCTTCATGTCTGAGAATACTCCAGATGATGCGCGCCAACTTGTTGGCAAGCGCTACGGCAAGCTTGTTCTTGTGCATGACCAGCCCCCATTGAGTGATCAAACGCCGAACCGCGCGAAGAACTTGCGAACGGCGTGTGATCAGTTTTCGATGGGGTGCAGAAGGACCCCAGAGGTGGAAAAACAGGCGAAATGTTGGGTAAGAACCGCGGCGTAGCGACTCAGAACAAAGGCCACCATCAAAATATACCTCGAATATTACCTTGTAATTTCGCGTTTTCAGCATTACATCTGAAATGCATCCTCGTATTATAATGTTTTTTTCTCGTCGATTGTCTCGGCTTGAATTCGTTTTCGTCTGTTCTAGATTTAGCAACTTGGCGAAAGCCGGAAAAGAGAAAAAAAGTGAGCAGTATTAGCTCGGGGCTAGCCGATGCCCGCGGAGTAAAGCGACTGTGCGGCTCCTGCGCTTTACCGTTCTACGATTTGGCACGCACGCCGATAATCTGCCCGAATTGCAGCCAAACATTCGAGCCGCCTCCGGTGGTTGCCCGTCGTACGGAGCCGACAAGAGCCCACAACGTTGGCCGCACGGCGCCATGGACGTCGCAGGAATCCGCGCAACGGCCTCAGCCGGTTGCGGCCGCTGAAAGCACTCCAGCGATACTGAGCAATCAAACGCCCAGCGACGCGAAATCGACAGGGGAAGCTGTCTTAGATGACACAGGGGAAGCTGTCTTAGATGACGATGACGTGCTGCTGGAGCTTGATGAGGAGATCGACGACGGCGATGTCGAAAGTGAAGACTCCGACACGGCGAAGGATCAATCCGACAGTTAGCAGACCCATAGATGCTTCCACCGATAACGGCGGCAGCGCCCTTTGAGTCCATTCGAGTCGGAGTACTGTTGGATCCGTTGTAATTGAGCAGGCACAACCCTGCGATCTACTTCCGCATAAAACTCAACTTATGATCGGACAAACAGGATGCGGATTGGCCTGACCTCAAGACTGCTCGTCGGATTAACACTCTGCGCCTCGTTGACGGGAGAGATGCTGGGTGCGCCGAAGGCCCAGGCTGCAGACAACGCTCGACCCACCAACTCAGTCGTTCGCAGTTACGGTAGTGGTTGGGATTGCGCTCCAGGCTTTCGCCAGGTCAAGGAACGATGTGAGAGAAACAAGCTGCCTTCAAATGCTTATTACACGGACTCCTACTTCGGTACGGGCTGGGATTGCGAGCACGGGTATCGAATTGGCGGCGACGGATGCGTTGAAATCAAGGTCCCAGAACATGGCTTTCTAAACGGCGCACGCTATGGAGATGAATGGAGCTGCGAGCGTGGCTACCGGAAAAGAAAAGATAGCTGCGTCGCTATCGAAGTCCCCTCAAACGCCTACCTGTCAGAATCCAAATACACGAAAGGTTGGAATTGTGAGAAAGGCTTTCGAGAACTGGAGAATACATGCGTTGCGATAATTATTCCGCCCAACGCTCACGCCATCGATAGCACGTACACACGTGGCTGGGCCTGCAACCGAGGCTACGTTATGGGCAAGACCGGTTGCGACAGTTTAAAAGTTCCACCCGCAGCACACCTCGCTCCATCGGGAACCGAATGGCGGTGCGACCGAGGCTTCAGAAAACGCGGTCAAGAATGCGTCGCGGTGGCCCTACCTGCCAACGCATTTCTTTCAAATACAAACGTCGGCCGCGGCTGGGAATGCAAACGCCCTTACAGGCAGCGCGGAGAAACGTGCGTTAGGACGAACTAGCTCGGCACTCTGGCGTGAACATCATGCAGCGCGCGACCAAGGCGGACAACTTATGAAAGAAAGCATCAAGTCGATCCACGCTCTCCTTGAAGAGGTCGAGGTTCATATGTCCAAGAGCCCGTTGTCCGATAAGCGGCTGGCAGCAGAGAAGTTGCAGCGGCTGGCGAGCATAGCGACGACTTTGGCGTTTACGATCCAACTAACTAAGCAGGCGCCTCCCTCAAGCCGTTGCTCACCATCGCAGACCCATCGAAAGATAATTAGGCTACCATGATATTGAACTTTCCAAATAAGAGCCGAAGCCTGGACGAAGAAAAAGAATGCGGCTGTCGGGGCACAAGCATTTACATACTCACAGCAAAAGATTTTTGACGCCTTTTACCTATTAAAAAATCAGCCAGCTTCAAGAATTGCAGGGCAAGACAGCCGTCAGATTGGAAAAGCATTCTTAGCGTGTAAGATCGCTAAGGTAATTTCATGGGGCCTGCAATACGGCTCCTTGAGAAAGAAAAATTGTTCCTAACAATAATATGACAGGCATTGAAACTTCCTTTAAGAGTAAAAACACCGGCGGATTTCCGCCGCAATCATTTAGAGGTACATTATGTCATTTAAAGACTGGTCTGCGGCGCAGACAAAAGCCAGCGAGAAAGCCGCAACTGAAAAAACAAAGGGCCCGGCACCCAAAGCCACAGAAACCGTTCAGTCAGACGGCGCACCGGCTGACACCAAGGCTGCTCCAAAATCATAAGGGCGGGAGCATCAAGATAGGCTCCCAGCCCGGAATCGATGCGCTATGCTGCCGAGTTTCTTGCGGTGCTGTCACATAAACATGGCTCGGTCGCAGATGATCTACGACTACCCAAATTCAAGCAACCGCTGTCACCTCTTGCCATCTCTCCATCGCCGCAGCACGAAACTGCCGTAGTGTATGACGTGAGATCAGATGACGCTGGACGTTGAATGTGTTGTATATAGCGGCGTGGGTTGAGAGAAATCGTTGCGCGGCACCAGCTGATTTGAAGCGCTGCATCCGTCGTTCTCTTTGCCGTATCGGGAGATGAGAATTCTCGGCCCGATTGTTGATCCGACCGCCGGTTATGTGGCGAGCTCTCATCCCAAGTTGGCTCAATGCCGCGCCATATGATGGCAGTTTGTCTGTCATGACGGCGTCTGGCGAGAAGCCTTGTGACTTGAGCAGTTTCCGCATCAGCTTTAAGGCATTGTCACGTTTACTCGTGTGCTGCGCGAAAATGCACGGCGTCGCCATGTTTCACGCCGCAGCAGTCACGGCATTCCACCTATTCATCGCTTCAGTTCGGAACTGGCGCAATGTTCTCCGTGAGATCAGATGACGCTGGACGTTGAAGGTGTTGTAGATCGCTGCATGTGTGGACAGGAATCGTTGCGCCGAACCGGCGGACTTGAAGCGCTGCATTCGTCGTTCTCTTTGCCGTATCGGGAGATGAGAATTCTCGGCCCGATTGTTGATCCGACCGCCGGTTATGTGGCGAGCTCTCATCCCAAGTTGGCTCAATGCCGCGCCATATGATGGCAGTTTGTCTGTCACGACGGCGTCTGGCGAGAAGCCTTGTGACTTGAGCAGTTTGCGCATCAGCTTCAAGGCTGCTCGCTTGTTTCGGCGCGATTGCACCAGCACGTCCAGGACCTCTCCCTCGCAATCAACGGCGCGCCACAGGTATACGTTCTTGCCGTTGATCGAGACGAAGACTTCATCGAGATGCCAACGCGTATCAGCACGCGGGTGCGAGCGTCTTAGTTTTCTGGCATAGGCCAAGCCAAACTTAAACGACCAGCGGCGGACCGTTTCATAAGAGACATCGATGCCGCGTTGGGACAACATATCCTCGACATCGCGCAGGCTCAGAGGAAAGCGAAAGTACAGCCAGACCGCTTGCTGGATCACAGCGGCCGGGAAGCGATGGCGACGATAGGAAGACCTGCTCATCGGACGTGGATAGCATACGGCATCAACTGAGCAGGCGCGTTACCGTGACAACACCCTGTCGAGTTTCTCCCGCGCTTTTCGCCGTTACGCCGGAGTGTCGCCTCAGCAATACCTCCATCTCTACGCTCAGCACTGAAGTTGATGTGCGGAGCCCTTTCGGTCGCTTAGGATCGGCAAGGTCGCCGGCAGCACTAGACTCGCTTTGGTGGGTTTCGGCTCGATGCGGTCGCGAACGTAAATTGTCGTGATCTGCTAAGTGGCAATTGAGCTGCGTCAAAGAGGTACGAACGGCGAAGTGCGAGTCTTCTCCTTAGAACCTTAGAGCAAAACCGTTCGCCAAATAGAGCGCGAAGGTCCTCCAAAGCAGCTAGCCAAAACTACGAGGACAGCAGGTCCCTGGCGAATACTGTTCCGAACCGAGTGCCAAAAAGGAGTTCCAAGAGGTGAAGCGCAGAGATTTCATCAAAGCGGTGCCCGCAGCCGCGCTAGCACCCGCTGCTCTTACAGCAAATTCTAAAGAAGCCATCTCCCAACAGGCTCAAGCAGACACAGCGCCCGCTCAAAGGGGCCCTCACCACCTTCTCACGAAACGGCCGGCCCCGAATGGCGCCCCAGAATTTGTTCAGCATTGGCGCGAAACCGACATGGACGGCATTGGGCCGGACGGCAAGCCGGTTCCCGGTTACAAGTCTACCCGCACCGGTGCAGCGCCCACGAAAACCTCCTACGACCCGTCCGAACCGGCCCATGAGATGGAGTTGACCCAAGAGGAACAGGACATCCTCGACGGCAAGCAGGGAGAAGCCAAGGCGAAGGTGCTGCAGACCATTAAGCGCCACGGCGAGCTATTCGGTGCCACGAAGCTCGTGGACCTTGGTGCCAACCCGCATACGTCGATGTTCATCGGCAGCGCGTTCATGGGCCCATTTCTCAAGATCTTCTCGCAGTGCGCGGACGAGGGCCTGAAGTCTTACGCCCCCTACACAATCAATCCACGTCCAGTTGACCTGTACAATGTCCAGACCACGCAGGACATGGAGCTCATGATGTTCGAGGGTCTGCCGCTGCAGGCCGAAGTCGACCATCTTCATGTCCGGCTTGGCGGGGCTTCGCGCAACAAGCACAGCTGCATGTGCTATCTCCCGGAGGTGGGCAACAGACCAGAGAAGGGCAGCAATGTGTGCTGGGGTGAATCCTCGGCCATCAACGCCATCAACTCCATGTTTGGTGTGCGCACCAACCGCAACGCGGCCGGCATGGAAATGCTGTGTGCTTTGGTCGGCAAGGCCCCCTATTTCGGTCTCATGACGGATGAGGGGCGCAAGGCCAAATGGCTGGTCGAGGTTAAAACCTCCGGCGAGCCGGATTGGGGAACGTTGGGCGGTGCCATCGGCGAGAAATGCGTCGAGGACGTTCCCTACATCACCGGCATTGCGCAGTACCTAGACGGCGAGATCACGGAGGAGAACCTCCATAAAGTCAAGGCGATGGGAGCGGCAACTGCGTCGAGCGGCGCGATCGGTCTCTACCATGTCGAGGATCTGACGCCAGAAGCGAAAGAGCTGGGTCGCGACCTGCTGGTCGATGACTATCAGACCTACACGATCGATGACGCGGAACTGAAGCGTGTCTTCGACTCGTATCCAAACGTCTGGCCTGAAGATGTCGAAAAACCGACCGCAGCGCATATTGGATGCCCGCACAACACCTATAAAGAACTGGATATCTGGGGCAACGCCATCCACAAGGCGATGAAGGACGCTGGTAAGGACAAGGTCGCTGTGCAGACCGTCATGTACTGCTCAACAGTCGTTCGCGACCACTTCTTCCTGGATAATCCCAAACTTGTGCGGGATCTGTATGCCATGGACGTCAGGTTCTCCAATACCTGCACCGTCTGTTTCGCGGGCATGAAAGGCTATTCGGACGGCAACTTCGCGGTCACCAATTCGAACAAGACCCGAAAATACAGCAACTCCCGATACCTGCCGGAGATGGAGGACATGCTCCACGTCATCGTGACGGGCGAGATGCCGGCCTAGGCCGCAGTTCTCTGTGGCGTGCGCCCGTAACATCCTGATGCAACACGAAGATTACTTGGAGTAAACCGATGGCCAAGCAGACGTTCCAAGGTCGGCCCGTCGTTCCTGGCGCGATCCAGGGCGAGGCGACCGTCTCGAAACAACCACTCAACCCCACTGCGAGCTATGTCGACAACATCTGGGGCGGCAACACGGAAGCCGCGCCCTGCACGGATGCGGACAACAAGGACCTCTATCAGAAGGACCTCGCCGGGATCATCCTGTGCACGCCGCAGACAATCGGCTCAAGCATGGGCGGCGGCGCCTTTATGCTGGTGGCGGAGCTCGACCTCGCGCCCAAGGCGATCCTCTTTTCCAGTCACATAGACGCCGTCGGTGCGGCAGGAATTCTCATGGCCGACATCTGGCAGGAAAAGCCGATTGTTTGCGTCGACCTACTCGGCGACGAGTTCCTCGAAGCCCTGAAGACGGGTGATCCGATCTCCGTCAAGGAAGACGGCACCGTCGAAATCGGATAAGCCACCCTTTTTCGGTGAGCGTCCGGCGTTCGTCCTCTCTCAGCTCTGCTGAGCATATCGCCAAGGCAGCAGCTCGTCGATCCTATTGATCTTGTGGTCGGCGATACGGCTGAGAACATCGGTGAGCCAAGCCTGCGGATCGACACCAGTGAGCTTGGCCGTTTCGATCAACGTGTAAGCAATGGCAGCAGACTTGCCACCATTATCCGAGCCCATGCACAGGTAGTTCTTGCGCCCAATGGCAATGCTTCGCATGCCTCGTTCAGCCGCATTGTTATCAATGCTGAGGCGGCCATCGTCGAGATATGGGCGCAGTCGCTTGAGGCGCGTCAGGCCATAGCGGATGGCGCCAGCCAATACTGACTTGCCAGAGATTTGGACGAGCTGCCCGCGCAGCCACTCTTCAAGATCGTCAATGAGTGGTGCTGCCTATTCCTGCCTGACTGCCTCGCGTTTGTCTGGTGGATCGCCACGAATGGAAGCTTCGATCTGAGGGCAAAAATGACGCTCGTGACCAGCTCGGTGTTCGTGCCCGGATCACACCGCAATCTCGTGCCAGATGGCAGATCGATCTCAATCGCGGGCGATGTCGGAGAGCGGCCATTGTCCGATGTAACTTCCACCGGCATCAGCGCGACACCAGAGCCAAACTTCTTCATCCAGTTCGAGACACGTCGCGCATCGAGATCATACCGCCCCGCAATCTGGCCGATTGTCACGCCGGGCTCACTGGCCTCAGCCGCGACACCCTTTTTGAACGTCTCACTCCAACGACGACGCGATGTTCTCGGTGTTGATGCCATGACATTCCTGCCCCCTCATATCCAGGAGGACATTGTCAGCATGTTCGGGCGTGATTGTAAGGCGGCCTGGAGCGTACGGTTACGTTCGAGGTTAGTCGCCCGGCGTATCTGGGCAGATGTCTACATCCGTCTCCGGAGATGGGTGGCCAGATGGTGGTATCTATCAAGCCATTCTGGCCACTCTGGAGTCGGCGCAAAGCGCCTATACATTCAGGCTTTGATTTGAACTAGACTTGAACTAGACCAGCTCGTTAGACTGCGGATGAATCTGCTAAGTGATTGAAATCATTGGTGACCCCGACAGGATTCGAACCTGTGACCCTCAGATTAGGAATCTGATGCTCTATCCTGCTGAGCTACGGGGCCTTTGTTCCGAAAAATCGGCACGGCGAAAACGAGCCACTCCGGAGATGCAGCAAACACGTGAGCCGGCCCGCTTTTCGCGTGAACACAGCCTCCTCCCGTCCATCTGCGCTCGAACCATAGCATTCCTCATAGCACTAGGCCAATACCGACGGCCGGCACGCCATAGCTGTGCACGACCGTGCCATGCGCCCTTGAGGAGCCCCACACGTTTACAAAACCCGGTACCTTGAGCCAACCAAGCCTGAGGGATAAGTGCATGTTTCGACATGCGTTAGGTCAATGTCCCGATCAAGATAACCGAACAGAGGCAAACCCTCGCCGATAAGAATTGGAACGTAAGTGAGAGTAATGTCGGATATCAGCCCCGCTTGCAGAAACGATTGAACAACCTTCCCCCCGTCAACATAAGCTCTCGTCCAACCCTCTGAATGAAGCACCTGCATCAGTGCCTCTGGCGTGCGCTTCGAAAGCCGCACGCGCGTCCTTATGGCGGCGGGAATATCGGCTTCGTTCAACGTCCCGCTCACGACGATGACTGGTTTGTGGTACGGCCACTCGCCAAACGTCAAGACGGTCTCAAATGTTCCCCTCCCCATAACCAGACCGTCAACGGACGCCATGTGGGCATCGTAGCCGTGGTCCTCTCCCTCGGTTTTTTGCTTCATCAGCCAGTCAAGGCGCCCATCTTTGCGGGCAATGTAGCCGTCCAGGCTGGTGGCAATGAAGACGTGACCGGTTGTCATAGCTACAAATGACCTCTGACAAAATTCCGTGAGTACGAAGGGCAAATGAACCAACACAGGATGTTACCCGCGCCTATCAGGATGAGCCTTGCAGGCATGCGCCCCCGCACGCCAACGAACTCTGACACCACCTTCAACTGTGAGACAGCAAAAACCCGCATCTCGGTGGGCCCAGTTTGGCAGCGTGGAGAGTATGATATCATTTGCCCTCTTCACGCCCAGCGCGGGACGATGTGCGAGGATACACCGCCAGCCGATCATTGGCGACAAGCTCGCCTGCAAGGAGTTCACATGCACAAGTCCCTCGTTGAACAACAATTCGGCCCCTCGGCCAAGGCGTACGCCGAATGTGAAGTGCACCGCAGCGGCGCCAGCCTCGCCCGGCTCATCGAATTGGCTCAACCGCAAGCCCATTGGCAGGCGCTCGACGTCGCCACCGGCGCCGGCCACACCGCCCTGGCTTTCGCTCCACACGTCGCTCACGTGATCGCAAGCGACATCACAGCCGAAATGCTCGCCGAAACCGCAAAGCTCGCCGCTGCACGTGGTTTCACCAACGTTTCGACGGCCAAGGCCCATGCTCATGAGCTGCCCTTCGAAGCCGGCCGCTTCGACCTCATCACCTGCCGGCTGGCCGCCCATCACTTCCCCGACATGGGCCGCTTTATCGAAAAAGCGCACGCGGCTCTGCGCACCGGAGGCATACTTGCCATCGTCGACAACGTGCCCCCAGACCAGCAAAGCGTGCCGGAGTTATCCGCCGCCGGTGTGCCGGCAGCAGCAGATGCTTATAACGCCTTCGAAAAGCTGCGGGACCCAAGCCATACCCGCGCGCTCAGCGTATACGAATGGAAGGAACAGTTACGCACCGCCGGTTTCGAAGTTCTTGGATATGATTTGCTAGAAAAGGAGATGGCATTCCGTCCCTGGGTCGAACGGATGCGCTGCGCCCCCGAGACGGTCGATCAGCTGATACAAACGCTACAACAACCATCGGTTCTTTCAACGTTCCTGAAACCGCGCGAAACCGATGGCGAACTCCATCTCACGCTTCGCGAGGCAATCCTGATTGCCCAAAAACAACCGTGAGCCGGTCAGCCCAAAGCACCGGACCTGTCGGCACCCCCGCCACATGGTGGGCCAAATCGATGCTCCTGGGGTTGAATTGTGACGGCTTTCCAGCCACCTTTGCAACGAATGCTGAGTTACGGGGCAACGGAGTCTCTGGCATCGCGTGATTGCATTGGACGATTAATGTTGTTGCGGACGGCCAGAAAGAAACCAAACATTAATCATGTTCCCGACACATAATTCGAGCTGTTTATGCTGACTTGTGGGATTGGGGATGAGGGGCGGACTTATGAAACCGATCGTACTACCGGTGCTGCTAGCAGCCGCTTCGGCGACCTTCGCCCTGCTCGGTAGCCCGGCCGCCGCTGAAGGCCCTCCCACCCCCGAGGAATATGTCGAATACGTTGGCGGTGAAGCCCGCATATTGCCCGCTGGCGGGCTAAAGCTTGACGGGCAGAAGCAACTTTGTGGCCGGCGCCCAACGGTCCTGGATCCCAATCTGGACGACTACGGCGCGGCTTACCCCGGCTTCCTGATCATGAACCCCAAGCTGCTCGCTCGTGTCTCGACACCCGTGAAGAAGTGGATTTTCGCGCACGAATGCGGACACCAGTTTCGTGGGCCCGATGAGGAGACCGCTGACTGCTTTGCGGTTCAGCGCGGCCGCCGCTACGGCTGGTTGACGCCTGCCGGTCTTGATGAAGTCTGCAATTTCATCTCCCCGGCCAAAGGTGACATGATGCACCTGCAGGGCTCTTATCGCTGCGAGTACATGCGCCGCTGCTACGCCGATCCCACGGTTCGCTAACCGCCTTCCAGAGAGGGTTGCTAGCTGCCGTTAATCCCCGCTATCCAAAAACGGCCTACGCTGACCTATTCAACAGCGGGTCAAACGGAGACCGTGGGTAACCCATGCGCTGGACCGAACGCGCACAAAAGATCCTGGCTTTGGCGCAGGTGGTTCATCGATGGCTCGGTGCGCTATCAAAGCTGGAGCCGGAGCGAAGGGCGCGCGTCGCCCGATATGCCGAAGCCATCGCCGATACCTTGGCTCGTGCCGCCGATGCGCTGGCCGAACTCGAATGCAACGCCACCTCGGTTCCCAAGGCACGGCGCGCAGCGATACATGAGCTCGGCCGCGTTCACGGCTATGTCGCGACCATCGTCGAGGTTCTTCAGCATCGCCTTGACGGACGCCGCCTAGCTGGCGTTAAAAGGCGACTTGAGAGCCTTGATCGCGGATCGCTGCACGAGCTGAGTAAGGATCACCCCGCCTCTGGCAAGCTCCGCGTCGAGCACCTCTATGCTTCCGAAGGCTATTTTCGTGCCCTGTCCGACAGCCTGCGGGTATGACCATACGCCGCCTCCAACCAAGACGACCGTTTCCGGGAGACTAGAATGGATAAGTTCACGACGCTCACGGGCATCGCCGCGCCGCTGCCGATCCGCAACGTCGACACAGACATGATCATCCCGAAGCAATTCTTGAAAACCATTCACCGCACAGGCCTCGGAGAGACACTCTTTTTCGAGATGCGGTACGATCACCAGGGCAAGGAAAACCCAGACTTCGTCCTCAACAAACCTGCCTACCGAAATGCGTCGATCCTGGTCGCCGGAGATAACTTCGGCTGCGGTTCGTCGAGAGAACATGCTCCCTGGGCGTTGCACGACTTTGGCATCCGCTGCGTGATCGCGCCGGATTTCGCGGATATCTTTTATAGCAACTGTTTTCAGAACGGCATGCTCCCGATCAGGCTTCCGCAGGCCGACGTCGATAAGCTGATGGACGATGCCGAGCGCGGGGCCAACGCGACGCTGACCATTGACCTCGAGGCTCAAGAAATCCGCGGACCCGACGGAGGCATAATCAAGTTTGAGATTGAGGCCTTCCGCAAGCACCGGCTCCTCAATGGCCTCGACAACATAGGTTTGACCCTGGAAAAAACGGACAAGATCAAAGCCTTCGAGGAAGAGGCCGCCACCAAGTATCCTTGGCTCTAGACAAACGCCACAACTCGATGTGCATCACCCGACCACTGAAATAGCTAGACGATGAGGAACGGTGAACGCAGCGAGCTTCTGGGGGACATCTACGGCGGTGTGACGGCGGCCGTTGTCGCACTGCCGTTGGCATTGGCCTTTGGTGTGGCCTCCGGCCTCGGTCCCATCGCGGGCCTATACGGTGCCATAGCGGTCGGCTTCTTTGCCGCCGTATTCGGAGGCACACCAAGCCAGGTCTCCGGTCCGACTGGCCCGATGACCGTTGTCATGGCGACAGTCGTCGCCCAATTCGCCGACAACCTTCCCCAGGCATTCGCCATCGTCGCGCTCGGCGGATTATTGCAGATCGCCTTCGGCCTGATGCGCGTCGGCCGCTACGTCTCCTACACGCCTTACTCGGTCGTCTCCGGCTTCATGTCCGGTATCGGCGTCATCATCATCCTGATTCAGACATTGCCGTTTGTTGGCGTCGACCCCGCTAGCGGCGGGCCCATGGGCTCTGTCCTAGCCTGGCCTGCGGCGGCGCGGAGCATCAACACCGATGCACTCTTAATCGCACTCCTCGCACTTGGAATAATGATCTTCTGGCCCACCAAGTTCGGCCGCTACCTGCCTGCGCCCTTGGCGGCGTTGATCGTGGGCACACTCGCAGGTCTTTTCGTCTTCACCAGCGCCCCCACGATCGGTACTGTCCCGACCGGGCTCCCCGAGTTGCGCATCCCGGCAATTGACTTCGCCAGCCTGCCGGCGATCGTCGAGCCGGCTTTGATCCTCGCACTTCTGGGGTCCATTGACAGCCTGCTGACCTCCCTCGTCGCCGATTCAATCACGCGGACGCGTCACGATTCCAACCGTGAACTCATCGGGCAGGGCATCGGCAATGTCGCCGCTGGTTTGATCGGCGCCCTGCCGGGTGCTGGCGCCACCATGCGCACCGTTGTGAACGTTCGCGCCGGCGGAAGAACGCGCCTGTCGGGTGCGCTTCACGCACTTATTCTGTTAGCGCTGGTCCTCGGCCTCGGCCCCATCGCCGAGCAGATCCCACACGCCGCCTTGGCCGGTATCCTGATGAAGGTCGGCTGGGACATCATTGACTGGTCGTATTTGAAGAGGTTCCGCAGCGCCCCGCGCGACAAGCTCACCGTCATGTTGGTGACACTCGCACTGACCATATTCGTCGACCTGATCACGGCCGTCGCCGTCGGCCTCATCCTCGCTGGCTTCGTTACCGCACGCTGGATGGAGATCGAGGAGTTGAAAGGCATCACCCAATTAGCCCTTCCGGAAAACGAGGTGTCATTGAGCGACGACGAACGCGCCGTCTTGAAGCGCAACAATGGCCAAATTGCCCTGCTGGCCCTCCGTGGGCGCTTCTCATATGCCTCGGCCCGCGAGTTGGTTCAGCGAATCGGCATGGGTATTTCCGGCTACAAAATCGCGATCTTTGATTTCACAGACGCGGCTCACATCGATACCAGTGCTGCCTTGTCGATCGAAGCCATGTTGGAATCCGCCCAAGAAGAGGTCAAAGGCGTCTTCATCAGCGGCCTTTCCGGTCCGGCCGAGCAGACACTGACCCGCCTTGGCGTTTTGCAGCGCATACCTGAAACACATATTGTCCCGACGCGCATGCAGGCCATCGAAGAAGCCGCAACTCTCCTTGCGGATCTGGAAAGTGCGGCGACGGGCAGGCCCTAGAGCGTGATCGTTTGAGGTGGAAGCCCTTTGCTTCCACCGACAGCGTGAATCACACTCTGAAACAAAAACCTGGAGCAGGCCCGAACACCGACAGCGCTTCCGCCTAGACCCGACCTGCTCTAAGCCCCCTCGCCGGCCTCCGCCTGCGCCAGCTGACCCGCTTCCCAGCCAATCAACGCCAGCTTCCGCGTCAGCCCCCAGTGATACCCGCCTAGTCCACCATCGGCCCGCAATACGCGGTGACAAGGCACCACGAATGACAACGGATTCTTGCCCACCGCCGCACCTACCGCGCGGGCGGCCCTCTCGCTGCATACCCGCCGGGCCACATGCCGATAGCTGACCGCCTGCCCCACCGGAATCTCCAACAGCGCTTGCCAAACCCGAACCTCGAAGTCCGTGCCAATCATGATCAGTCGGACGGGCTCCTCCACTGACCACCGCACAGGGTCAAAAATGACATCGATAAACGGCTGAGTTTTTTCCGGTGCGTGCGACAGACTGGCTCCCGGCCACCGCCGGCCAAGATCAGCCAGCGCGTCCCGTGCGGTATGTCCTTTATCTTCATCAACAAAGGCTAGACCAGCGATTCCTCGCTCGGTCGCCACCGCCACCGCTTCTCCAAACGGTGTCGCGTGTGCACCCCAGCTCATCCGCAATCCGGCCCCCTGACGTTTGAAATCACCAGGCGTCATCGCTTCGTGAGTAACAAATAGGTCGTGCAGCCGCCCGCCGCCGGACAGCCCCACCGAATGAGCGGTCTCCAGCACGCTGGAACTTTCCTTCAGCAAACGCCGCGCCCGGTCGAGTGCGATCGCAGCGCTGAAGTCTTTCGGCGAAAGCCCGCACCAGCGCTTAAACAATCGCTGACAGTGCGATGGCGAAAGGCCCAGGTGCCGGGCAAGTTCATCAAGGCGCGCCGGCTGCAGATCATCGCGCTTCAAATACGTGATTGCCTGCCGGATCGTCTCGTAATCCTGTGCCCGCAGTTCTCCTGCTGCGCCATTCCGCTCTGTTGCGATTTCGGTGATTTCAGCCATCAGTTGCCATTTGTTAGAGCGCGTCGGACTCGGACTTATACCGACCGAAAATCTGAAGGCGACCCGATTCTTGCTGCCCTTTAACGGCTCACACGCGCGCTGACCGCGCGTTGGCAAGCGCCAGACCAAGGGCTTCAGCGAACTCACGGCGTTCATCGTCACTTAGGAACCGGCCAAACACGAGCTCGCGGCCGTGTGAGGCCAGCCACAAGACATTTCGCCCGTCGTGTTCCTCCGTGAGCCCCACGCGCACCCAGTAGGGATTGAAATCATAAGTCTTTGTACGCCCCGCCGGATCAACATGCGTTAGCTTTAGCAGCTGTGGCGACAGGTCCACCGTCTCGTATTCCCGCCCGGAGCGATAATTCAGGCGGAAAGCAATGTAGATCAGCAGCACGTCAAGCCCGAAGAAGCCAAAGATCGGCCAGGCTCCAAGCAATAGGAAATAAAGACCCACAACAAAGCTGACGAGCGAAATCAAGGACATCAGAACGAGGAAACCGAACGGACTGAGCGAGCGATGCGGTGTCAGAATTGCGTTGAAGGATTCAGCAGGTTGCGCTTCTTGTTGTTGCTCGTCCATCCAATTCGCCTGTAGTGCAACGGGATCGCCTTCAGATCGCGAAGCCCGAAACCTTGTTGTTCCCAGCTCCATGAAACCCAACAAATCCATCAAAGCCAAGATCACATCTGGAAAAACGCAATCGGCGGCGGAATCACCCAGCGCCTTGCCGGCGGCGAACTCGCGGCCGCCCAACAAAGCGGCAGCCTCCAAAAAGCGGACAAAGCCGCCGAAAGCTGCGCAGGGCCCTGTATCGGCCAACAACAAGCCTCCACGCTCAACACCCAAGCAAAAGTCCGCCAGGAGGCGCCGCCGCCCATCGGTCTCCGCCGAAACCGTGAAAGCTGTCTTTTCGCGCTTCGCTGAAATCGAACCAGAGCCCAAGGGCGAACTGGAGCACACCGACGCCTACACACTGTTGGTGGCAGTTGTATTGTCCGCCCAAGCCACCGACGCCGGCGTCAACAAGGCCACCCGCGGACTGTTTGCCGCCGCCGATACTCCCGACAAAATGGTACGGCTCGGCGAAGACCGCGTACGTGAGCTAATCAAGACGATTGGGCTTTACCGCAACAAAGCCAAGAACGTCATCGCCCTGTCCCAAAAACTTATCGACGAGTACCAAGGCGCCGTCCCGCAGGACTCAGTTGCCCTCGAAAGCCTGCCAGGTGTCGGGCGCAAGACCGCCAACGTCGTTTTGAACGTCTGGTTCGGCCAGCCGACCATGGCGGTCGACACTCACGTTTTCCGCATTGCCCACCGGCTCGGATTTTCCAAAGGCAAGACGCCGGAGCAGGTCGAAGCCGATCTGCTGGCGATCGTCCCCGAGGAGTATGCCGTCCCCGCCCATCACTGGCTCATCCTGCACGGGCGCTATCTGTGCAAGGCGCGCAAGCCGGAGTGCTGGCGGTGCCCGGTCGTTGATCTATGTCCACACACGGAAAAGACGCCGGCCCCGAAACGGTAGACCGGCGTCCTGCAGAAGCGTTCACTTCAAACGGCCATGGCCGATATGGCTGTGAAAACAATCAGTATGAGATAACGGCGAGCAGGCGACGGCCGGCCGATGTGCGCAGCTCATCGCACTCGATTGTGCGGTCGCCGTCTGGGTTGGCGGCATGGAAGCGGGCCCGGACAAGGCGGGACCACTCAACGCGGTCCAGACCCTTGCGCTTGATCTTGTTGTAGCGATCAAACGTCTTGGGGCCGATGCGGCCGCGCACTTCAGCGTATTCCAGCGTGAAGTCACCGTCCGGGTTAAGCGCTCCGAAAGTTGCCCTGCCGGCGCGTTTGGCTTCGAAAATGTTGAGCCGTCCGTCGCCGTTGCGATCGAATTTGGCGATCGCCTTGCAGGTAGAGTGTTTGGCTTCAGCAACAGGTGCTGTAGCCGAAACGGAGATTCCGACAGCAGCAACTGCTGCAAGGCTCATGGCGATTTTTGATTTCATGCATTGTACTCCTTCTGAGCAACCGATGGGCGACGCCCGTCGCGGACCCGTTGTCTGATCGAAACCGGGATACGTCGGACACCCCAAAAGGTTGAAGTCGCAAGTGAGCCCTATCACCTCAACAAACTCATGGAAAAAGAATTTTTGCGATGCAGCATTTGGCCGCAACGTGCAAAAAGAGAACAAAAAAGAAAAGGCGGGACCAGAGCGGCCCCGCCAAATTTGACTGCACTTGCAATTGCCTGGGTTTAGGTGCGGATTGCTTGCCCTCCCCAAACATTGAGCTCTTTCAGTGCGTCTCCCGCGACCACCAGTCCGGCGCCTAGCAGCACGACGTCCTTTAAAAGGAATTGCCCGGGAACAACCGAAAGAGCAGGAAACCCGCCCAGGCTCGCTTCCCAGCCAGGTGCCGAGAAGATGAACGTCAGCGTGACCGCCGTCGTCGCGGCAACAAGCAAACCCCCAACGACACCCGCAATCGCGTTGTAGGGCCGCGCCACAAGGAGAAGCGCGGTCGCAATTTCAATCGTGCCGATAAGGTTCGCCACGCCGCGCACGTCCAAAATGCCATACAGCCAGGACAACAGCGGGCTCGATGCGACCAGGCCCTGAATGGCGTTGGCTTCGTAAGCCGTGAACTTCATCGCCCCGATCCACGCAAAAACCAGGGCCAGACCGTACAAGGTCACTTTGCCGCCGAGTTCGCCGACAGCGTTGTTTGAATTGGTGTAGTTGCTCATGATCATCGTCCTCTCTCGCGTTTTCCGCGATCTCTGTTCCCTTATTCGCGGCAGCGTCTCAGCACCGGCGCTGTCCCCAATATGCATTTGGAACCGATTGGTTCAAAACACATCCTCGTGAATTGTTGACTTTTTGGTCCCAAACCCAATCTGATGCATGGGCAAGGAGAGATGACCATGGCGCGACCACGCGAGTTCGATATCGACGAGGCCACCGAGAAGGCGGTCGAGGTATTTTGGAAAAAGGGCTATGACGGCGCCGCCCTGCCAGACTTGCTGGACGGCATGGGAATCGCCAGAGGCAGCCTTTACAAGGCCTTCGGCGACAAGAAACAGCTCTACCTGCGCGTATTGAAACGCTACGACGAGGTCGCCGTCGCAGGTGCCGTTGAACTCCTGACCGATCGAAGCGAGTCAGACGGCGGCAAACGAATTGCGCGCCTGTTTCAGTCTATTGTCGACGCCGTCATAAACGGCGACCACAGAGGCTGCTTGATGTGCAACGCCGCCGCCGGCCCCGCCTCCGAAGACCCGGATATCAGCAGGGTGGTTTCAAGGATGCTTGCCAGGATGACTGAAGCTTTTGCTGCCGCGCTGCTGGACTCACAACACGCGCAACAATCAACTAAATCGGACCGCGAAGCAGAAGCCGAAAGCCTGACCGCCTCCTACGTCGGCCTGCGCATCCTCGCCAAGGCCGGAGCTCCCGTCGACCGGCTGCGCGCCGCCGCCGGTGCCGCTATAAAAAGTGCACTGCCACCAGCGCAGCCTTAATCCGTCGCCACGCCGTCCATCCGCATTGCGATCCCAGCCTTCGCCATGTGGCGTTTGGCTTCGCCGATACTGTGGGTCCCGAAATGGAAAATCGAGGCGGCGAGCACCGCGCTGGCATGCCCTTCCCGGACCCCGTCGACCAAATGATCGAGCGTGCCGACACCACCAGATGCGATCACAGGGACCGGCACGGCTTCCGAGATTGCCCGGGTTAGCGCCAGGTCGAACCCAGCCTTGGTGCCATCTCGGTCCATCGAGGTAAGAAGGATTTCACCGGCGCCAAGCGCGACCACCTCTCGCGCGTATTCGACCGCGTCAATACCCGTCGGCTTGCGGCCGCCATGCGTATAGATTTCCCACCGGAGCGGCTCGCCCTCGCCCGATACCTGCTTTGCGTCAATGGCGACAACGATGCATTGGGCTCCGAACTTTTCACTGGCCTCACGAACGAACTCCCGCCGGTTCACCGCCGCGGTGTTGATCGACACCTTGTCGGCACCCGCCTCCAGCAGCTTGCGAACATCCTCGGTGGTGCGCACGCCGCCACCCACGGTCAGCGGCATGAAGCAGCGCTCCGCTGTCTCCTCGACGATATGAAAGATCGTATCGCGGTCTTCATGACTGGCGGTGATATCGAGAAAGCAAAGCTCATCTGCGCCGGCTTCATCATAAGCGGCCGCCGCTTCGACGGGGTCGCCAGCGTCGATGAGATCAACGAAGTTGACGCCCTTGACGACACGGCCGTCCTTGACGTCGAGGCAGGGAATAACGCGGATCTTTAAGCTCATGGCCAACAAGTAGCCCGGCCGAAAAACGACGGCAAGCGTTGGTGTTCGTTGGCAAGAAGATCATGGCCGGTCGGCCAGCCACTTCAGCACGCCGTGTCCCGCAGCCGCTCCGGTCGCGAGTGTCGCCTGCAGCAGGTACCCGCCCGTCGGTGCCTCCCAATCGAGCATCTCTCCGGCTACGAACACACCCGGCCGCCGCTCCAGCATGAAATCCGGATCGATCTCGGAAAACGCGACACCACCGGCCGTTGAAATGGCACGCTCGATTGGTGCCGTCGCCGTGAGATGAACCGGCACATTCTTGATCAACCGGGCAAGTTCCCCAGGCGCAAGCTGGCCCAGCGCCTGGGGCAACAACAGTACCGCCTCGTACAACAGCCCGATAGCCACCGGCGACAACCGGGCAGCCTTGCGCAGAAAGGTCGACAACGACTGCTTCATACGGGGAGCCTGCAAAGCCTTAAGGAGATCGCCCCCCTCGAGGTCTGGCCGCAGATCAATGATGACGGTCGCGCGACCGCTCTGCGCAATTGCTTCGCGCAGCGGCGCTGACAAACCATAAACCGCTCCGCCCTCGATCCCCGTCGCGGTAATCAGCGCTTCACCACGAACGCCCTGCCCGTCGAAACTGAGTGCCACACGCTTCAAAGGCATGCCTTGAAAGCGCTCACGGAAGGTCTCGGACCAGTCCACCAGAAAGCCGCAGTTGGCCGCCCGGAGCCCCGCCACGTCTAGTCCGATCCCACGCAGGATTTCGACAAAACCTCCATCCGATCCAAGCCGCGCCCAGCTACCGCCACCAACCGCCAAAACCGTTGCCTCGGCAGCAACCGAACGGGCACCCTCCGGCGTATCAAACAGCAGGCAACCAGCCTCATCCCAGCCCTGCCAGCGATGCCGTGTCTCGACCGCCACGCCACGCTCGCCAAGCCGCCTCAACCATGCCCGCAACAACGGGGAAGCCTTCATGGACTTCGGGAACACACGCCCGCTGGAACCAACAAACGTCTCCTGCCCAAGTCCGCTGGACCATTGACGGACGGCCTCTGGATGAAGCGCTTCGATCGCCGGCCGCAGCGCTTCCTGACCGGCACCATAACGGCCGAGAAACACCTCCAGATCCTCGCTGTGGGTGAGATTCAGTCCGCCGCGCCCCGCCATTAGGAACTTGCGCCCGACCGACGGCATCCGCTCGAAGATGGTCACATCAACGCCCGCGCCCGAGACGACTTCCGCCGCCATCAAACCGGCGGGGCCACCGCCAACTACGGCAACACGTGTCACTCGGTCGCTTCCGCGATAATCTCTGCGAGCAGCGCTTCGATCTTTGAAAGCGCCCTGCCCGTCAGCCGCGAAGGTCCCGGAATCGGCCGGCGGTATCCGACAACAATCTGTCCCGGTGCCGATCGCTCTTCGAAAACAAACACCACGTAGGGGCACACGGCAATGTTGTAAGGATTCGCACTGACGGCATCGTGCGTAAGTTTCGCCGAACAAAACTGCACATATTTCGCGGCAAGGAACGGCGACTTCACACCCCTTTCGGTAACGCTGCCAACCGTCTCACTCGTCCGGTCGAGCATCGTATCGACATGCCCGATGTAGTCGATGACAAGCCCGCGGTTGATGATCGCATCTTGAACGTCACGCAGCACTTCAGCAAAATCACCCTCCGTTATCGCAGACTTGTAACCGCGCTTCTCCATTGCTCCAGCTGAGCCCAACGGCGCAACAAGCACACCCAGCAACAAAACCAGCATCAGACTACGGAGCGAGTTCAGCATGGCGGCGTTCCTCCATAGGCGGCTCTTCACAGCCGAAAGCCAAAACGGTTCAGGCGCAATAATCTTTAATGGTAAGGCGCCCACGGACCACGTCATTGATCGCCATCAACCTCGCATCCATGCAACTCACACGGAATCTTTGAGGCGCGCAATCGCGCAGCAAATTGGCCATCTGTCGCTATCCACCGCCGCACCTTTCGCGTAACACTATTGAAGACAGTCAGATTTGGAGAGGTTGCCTCATGGACATGCCGCTCGCCGTCGATTTGGCCCGCATCCAATTTGCGTTCACGGTTTCCTTTCACATCGTTTTCCCCGCCTTCACAATTGGGCTTGCCTCTTATCTTGCCGTGTTGGAAGGCCTCTGGCTGATAACCGGTCGTCAAGTCTACATCGACACCTTCAAGTACTGGCTGAAAATCTTCGCCCTCTCATTTGCCATGGGTGTCGTCTCCGGCATCGTCATGAGCTACCAGTTCGGCACCAACTGGAGCGTCTTTTCCGACAAGACCGGCCCTGTCCTGGGTCCTCTGATGGGCTATGAGGTCCTATCGGCCTTCTTCCTTGAAGCCGGCTTCCTTGGCGTCATGCTGTTTGGCATGGATCGCGTCGGCAAACATCTGCATTTCCTTGCCACTCTGCTTGTCGCTTTCGGCACGTTCTTTTCCGCCTTCTGGATCCTCTCCGTGAATAGCTGGATGCAGACCCCTGCCGGCTACGCCATCAACGACGTTGGCCAGTTCGTGCCCGCAGACTGGTGGGAGATAATCTTCAACCCGTCGTTCCCCTACCGCCTGGTTCACATGGTGCTGGCGGCTTACCTGACCACAGCCTTTGTCGTCGGCGCGGTCGGTGCTTGGCATCTTCTGCCTGACAGGACGAATGAGATTGCCCGCGTGTCGTTTTCAATGGCGATGTGGATGGCTGTCGTGGTCGCGCCGATCCAGCTCTTCGCCGGAGACTTGCACGGCCTCAATACACTCAAGCATCAGCCCGCCAAGATTGCCGCCATGGAGGGCCACTTCGAGACCGAAAAGGGCATGCCACTTCTGCTCTTCGGCTGGCCCGACATGGAGGCTGAAGAAACCCTCTACGCAATCGGCATTCCCAAACTCGGCAGCCTCGTCCTGACCCATGAATGGGACGGCGAGGTGAAGGGCTTGAAGGCCTGGCCGAAGGAGGAGCGGCCCTACGCACCGGTTCTGTTCTGGAGTTTCCGGATAATGGTCGGCATTGGCATGATGATGATCGCCATCGGCGTCTGGTCTCTGGTCTGTAGGTTCACGGGCCATCTTTACGAACCAGGGCTCATTCACCGCGCCGCGGTCTTCATGGGGCCGATGGGATTTGTCGCCGTGCTTGCTGGATGGATCACGACCGAGATGGGCCGCCAGCCGTACACGGTCTACGGGCTTCTCAAGACGACCGACTCTGTCTCCCCGCTGGCCGCGCCGGCGGTGGGGGTTTCTTTGGCCGCCTTTGTGGTGGTCTATTTCCTCGTGTTCGGCGCTGGGGTCTATTTCCTGCTGCGACTGATGGGCAAACCGCCCGAAACCGGTGAACCCGGCCTGCCACCAGGTGAACCAATCCGCTCAACAGGTATTACGCCGACTCCGCCGCTTAGAACCCCAGGCGAAACTGGCGTTGTCTGGCCCGGCGAGTAGGAGGTTAGCATGGAACTCGATCTGGCATTTATCTGGGCCATCCTTATCGCCTTCGCCGTGCTTGCCTATGTCGTCCTCGACGGCTTCGACCTCGGCCTCGGCATCCTGTTTCCATTCTTCAGAAACGACCGCCAGCGCGACGTGGCGATGAATACCGTCGCGCCGATCTGGGACGGAAACGAAACCTGGTTGGTGCTTGGCGGCGGCGGACTGTTCGCAGTCTTTCCGCTCGCCTACGCGGTCATCATGCCGGCCCTCTACGCCCCGATCATCGCCATGCTCCTCGGATTGATTTTTCGCGGCGTTGCCTTCGAGTTCCGTTGGAAGGCAAACACCTCCAGGGCCGTTTGGGATTGGTCATTCACTGTTGGCTCGTTCGTGGCTGCTTTTGCGCAGGGCATCGCCCTTGGCGCCCTGGTCCAGGGAATCGATGTTGTCGACCGCGCCTATGCTGGTGGCTGGTGGGACTGGTTCACGCCGTTTTCGATCACGACCGGAATTGCCGTGGTCATCGGCTACACTTTGCTTGGCACCACCTGGCTGATTGCCAAAACCGAAGGCGAGATACAAGAACAGGCCTACGAGTGGGCTTGGACCGCAGGTATCGGCATGATCGTCATGATCGGCATCGTCAGCCTTTGGACACCCTTCCTCAATGACGTCTATATGAAGCGTTGGCTAGCCTTCCCGGCCATTTTGTACGCAGCCCCGGTCCCGCTGCTTGTGATCGCCGCAACCTACAGCCTCTTCAAGAGCTTGCAGATGCGCCGCGAACTGCAGCCCTTCCTGTCCGCCCTGGCCCTTTTCGTTTTTTGCTTCATCGGGCTCGGCATTGGCTTCTTTCCGTACATGGTGCCGCATTCGATCACGATCTGGGAGGCCGCCGGTCCGGATTCGAGCCTGCTCTTCCTGCTGGTCGGAGCATCCGTCCTGCTGCCACTCATTCTGGCCTATACCGCCTATTCCTACTGGGTGTTCCGCGGCAAAATCCGCGAGGGAGAGGGCTACCACTGATGCCCTCCAGGCTGCCAACCGACTCCCCTATGCGCGATACGGGCGCATCGAGTGCTGGTGAAACGGCCGACGACGGCCACAAGACCAGGCCCTTCCTCCACCGCCTTGCCTGGTTCATCGTCATTTGGGCGGCAAGCGTGGCATTTCTAGCCCTTGTCGCAGCCCTTATTCGACTTGCGTTGTAGACACCTCTTTATCGCTGCGGCGCCTCCATAGGAAACCACATTCCCCCTTTGCTCCTCCTACCGGCAAGGAACCATTGCGCCGACCTCGACGCAAAAGAAAAATTCCCATATCGAAATCAAAAGGAACATATTTCCTCTTATTGAGTCCAGTAGGCTGGAATGTAGAAAAATATTTCGATATCTATTCTCTTAGGGATTCGATGACGCGGCGCAATAAGCCACGCACCCGGAGATGATTTGCGAGATGAAGACAATTCACATCCATGTGGAGCTGCCCGATGGCAGCCGCCACACGCTTGAGGCTCCCGAAGGCTACCGCGTCATGGAGGTCATCCGCGATTACGGCCTGCCGATCAAAGCCGAATGCGGCGGCGCCTGCGCTTGCGCGACCTGCCACATACGCGTTGCCGATGAGTGGGTGGAACGTGTCATCCCACCGCGCGACGAGGAAATGGACAAGCTCGATGAGATCCACGGGGCCGACGACAACTCGCGCCTGTCCTGCCAGCTCCTGACCGATACCGCCATCGATGGCCTCGTCGTCAAGCTCGAGGCGGACAGCCTGTCGAGCGGCGCCCTGCCTCGCATTGATTACCCAGTCCCGTCATTGGAGGTCGCAAGCTGAGCCATGCGTACCACCCAAGCTTCCAACGCATCGCAGGCGCCGCCCCAACACCAGGCACGCGTCTTACTCGTGGGCGCCGGCCCCGGTGACCCCGAACTGCTGACCTTAAAAGCCGTCTGCGCGCTCGAGGCCGCGGACGTCGTCTTGTTTGATGAGCTCGTCGACCGCGGCATCCTCAAGCACGCCCGCCGCGAAGCACTGCTCATTCATGTCGGCAAGCGCGGCGGACACCCTAGCTGGAAACAACCCGACATTCATGAACTCATCCTCAGTCATGCCGCCCAGGCCAAAACGATCGTGCGCCTCAAAGGCGGGGATCCACTCGTCTTCGGCCGCGGCGGCGAGGAAATCGCGGTGCTTCGCTCCGCCGGCATCAAGGTGGAAGTCATCCCCGGCATTACCGCCGCGGTTGCTGCCGCCGCCTCGACGCAAATACCGCTCACCCACCGCGATCTTTCCCGCACGGTCACGTTCCTTTCCGGCGCCGGGCCTGGCGACGGCCTGCCGGACTTTACGCATATCGACTTGGAAGCACTCAACGATGGCCAGCACACACTTGCCGTCTACATGGCTGTGAAAACGGCTGGTGCCCTTAGCCTGAAATTGCTGCAAGCCGGCTGGCCGGCAAGGACCCCTGTCCTCGCTATAGAAAACACGTCACGGCCGAACGAACGGCGCGTCCGAGCCACGGTTGCGGACCTTGCCAAGAAGCCTGAAGCACTCGCCCTCGAAAGCCCCGCCATTTTGCTTGTCGGCCGCGTCGCCGGTCTCCCGGTGCAGGGCTCACTCGACATCATTGAAACCACAATTGAGCGGGTTCAGACCCACAATCGGGAGCTTGCTTATGCCTAGCGTCATCACTGCGAACCGGCTTGTCGACGGCATTGTTGTCTATCTGTCCGAAGACGACAAATGGTTGACCGACCTTGCCGCGGCGCGCGTCGCCGACGACGAGGCGGGCCTGGAAAAGCTAACCGCCATCGCCGGTCAGGCGGCTGCCGATCATATTGTCGTCGGGCCCTACTCAATGGCCGTCGACTTGAGCGAAGGCGTACCTGGACCGAAGTCCGTTCGCGAACAAATCCGCGCCGCCCATCGCCCGACCATCACCGCCGTCACCGAGGCCCGCTGATGTACCGCTACGATGATTTCGACCGCGACTTCCTCCTCGACCGGAACCGTGAGTTCCGCGCCCAGGTCGAGCGCCGTCTTGCCGGACAACTGACAGAGGACGAATTCAAGCCGCTAAGGCTGATGAATGGCCTCTACCTGCAGCTCCACGCCTACATGCTGCGCGTGGCGATCCCCTATGGCGTACTTTCCACCCGCCAACTCCGCCAGTTAGGCATGATCGCGCGCCGCTGGGACAAAGGCTTCGGACATTGGACGACACGCCAGAACATCCAATTCAACTGGATCAAGCTGGTCGACGCACCCGATATCCTAGAGGCATTGGCCGAAGTCGACATGCACGCCATCCAAACGAGCGGCAACTGCATTCGCAACGTCACCGCCGATCCATTCGCCGGCGCCGCTGCCGATGAAATCGAAGATCCACGAATTTGGGCCGAGATCCTTCGGCAGTGGTCGACGAACCATCCCGAGTTCACATTCCTGCCGCGCAAGTTCAAGATTGCCATTACCGGCGCCCTCGAAGATCGCGCCGCTATTGCCTTCCACGATATAGGCATCCGCATTGTCGGCGGCCCCAACGGCACCTTCGGCTTCCGCGTTTACGTTGGCGGCGGTCAGGGCCGCACGCCTTACGTCGCGCAGGAGATGAAAGATTTCCTGCCACCCGATCAGCTGCTCTCCTACCTGGAAGCCATGCTGCGCATTTACAATCTGCACGGCCGGCGCGACAACATCTACAAGGCACGCATCAAGATCCTGGTCAACGCGATCGGTGTCGACGCTTACCGCGCCCAGGTTGAAGATGAATGGGAGTGCATCCGCGGCGAGGAGATCGACTTGCCCGCAGATGAGGTCGCTCGCATCCAGGCACATTTCGCACCACCTCAGTTGCAGCTGAACCCTGTCGACCACGCGACATTCTCCAAAGCACGCTCCGAGGACGGCGGCTTCGATCGCTGGGTCCGCCACAACGTACTTCCGCACAAGAACCCCGATTACGCCATCGTCTCGATCGCTTTTAAGGAGCCGGGCCGCCCGCCCGGTGACGCGACTGGAGAAGAGATGGAGCACGTCGCCGACGCCGCCGATCGTTATAGCCGTGGCGAAGTTCGCGTGACCTACACGCAAAACCTAATCCTGCCGAACGTCGCCCGCGCCGATCTCGCAGATCTCTACGAAGACCTGAAATCCGCCGGCCTGGTCGCAGGCAATACCGATCTCATCACCGACATCATTGCCTGCCCGGGGCTTGACTACTGCAACTTGGCCAACGCCCGCTCGCTGCCCATCGCCCAGGACATTACGGAGCGCTTCGCCGACCCTGAGAGGGCCGAAGCCGTCGGCGAACTGCGCCTCAATATCTCCGGCTGCATCAACGCCTGCGGGCACCATCATTCCGGCCACATCGGCATTCTCGGCGTCGATAAGAAAGGTACCGAGCATTACCAGATCACGCTCGGCGGCTCACCGGGCGGCGACGCCGCGATTGGCGACATCGTCGGCCCAAGCTTCCCCGCCGAAGACGTACCCGATGCGATCGAAACAATCGTTGACACATACCTGGCCCAGCGCCGCGACGGCGAGGCCTTCCTTGCCACCTATGCCCGCGTCGGAGCCGACCCCTTCAAGGAGGCCCTCTATGGAACACCGCGTTGATCTGAGAACCGCAGCTATTGCACAGACGTCTCCTGGGGTTACCGAACTGGCCGTAACAGCCGGCCGCGATGAACGCACCGCTGCCGTCGTGGAGGCGGTCTTGCACGGCAAGGCCATCGCCATTCCGTTCGCCAAGTTCAATGACGGCCGCGGCTTCAGCATCGCCCACCTGCTTCGCAACGACAACGGCTTTCGTGGCGAGGTTCTCGCAATCGGCCACGTCATCCCCGATCAGGCCATGCATCTTCTGCGCGCCGGCTTCGACACAGCCAACCTGAAGAATTCAGAAGCGCTCTTCCACTGGCAGAAGTCACTGTCGCACTATAAGGGCGCCTATCAGAAAGCCGCTCGCAACCCCCTGATGCAACGCCGCCTGGCAAGTCAGCGCATCAAGGACGAACAGCGCGCTTCAGAGCTCTCCGAACAGGTCGCCAATACACCCGATCTAACGGAGCGCGTTCGTGAGATCGGCAATTCCATCAAGGGCCGTATCGCCTTCTCTACCAGTTTGGGCAAGGAAGACCAGGCCGTCCTTCATGCCATCATCAAAGCTGGTATCGACGTCGATGTTTTCACTCTCGACACATTGCGGCACTTCCCCGAAACCTTGGAAACTCTCCGGAAGACCGAAAAGCACTACGGCATCAAGATCCGCGTTGTGACGCCCGATCCGACGGATCTGGAGGAGCTCATCGCGCATGACGGCGAATTCGGCTTTCGCACTTCGGTGAATTCTCGCAAGGCCTGCTGCATGATCCGCAAGGTGCTGCCGCTCAACCGCGCGCTCAAAGGTTCCGCTGGCTGGATTACCGGGTTGCGCCGCGAACAATCAGCCGAACGCGCTGAGATTGCCCACGCCGTCTGGGATGCAGGCCTCGAACTGATCAAGGCGAGCCCGCTGGCCGATTGGTCCGATAGCGAGCTTGATGCATACATCACCGCAAACGATGTCCCCGTGAACCCGCTGCACGATGAGGGCTTTCCCTCTATCGGTTGCGAGCCCTGCACACGCGCCGTCTCCCCGGGAGAAGATCCTCGTGCCGGCCGTTGGTGGTGGGAAAACGAAGATGGCAAGGAATGTGGTCTGCACGGCCGTGAACGCCAGCTCGAAGTCGCCTGACCCCTCGAGCGGCCCAAATCCACTTATCAGAGGCGCCCGCCCTGCACCGGCAGCCTCTGACATCAGGGCAGCGGTTCTTCCGCTGCCCTGCTTGTTTTCGCCATCATGCTTAACCGAACTCTAACCGCTGTGTTTCAAACTGATATTCAAAGGGCCGGCGCAGCAGGTTTGGAAAAGGTCAATCGAACTTTTTTGAACAATCTGATCGGCTTGTGACACCCGGAACAGCAGGACGCCGGCGGCTTCCGCATAGTGGCTTCATCAAACGGCGAGAATGAAACGCCAAACATACTCAAGCTTATCGGGAGCAGGAACAATGAAAGCCAAGATTTTATCCGTACTGACCTTCGCAATTATTGCCGCGACTGCTACTCAGGCCTCTGCCGTCAGCAGTTCCGTGAGAAGCGCCTGCACCGGAGATTACCTCTCTTACTGCAGTGCCCACGCACCCAACAGCCCAGGCGTTCGCCGCTGCATGCGCGCCAACGGCCCGAAACTGTCGCGCCGCTGCGTCAATGCTCTAATCAAGGCAGGTTACGTCTCCAAGCGCAAAACCCGCCGCCGCGCTGCAAAACTGCGCCGCAGATAAGGGCGGTCATCCAGCCCAGCCACGACCTCGAATTTGACGGCGGACCCACGGGTTCGCCGTTTCGCTTTTGCGCCAATGCGTGTAACAACACCTGCCGACCTGATCTTCCACACGGGGCAAACCGTCGGCAGCCATGGACGCTCAACGAACAAGACCAATCGAACCGCAGCGCGATGGCCGAAGCATTCGGCGATGTACCCTGGCCGCCCTCGTGTTTCTGATCGCCTTCTTTCAGCAGCCAGCCTTCGCCCAATACCAAAGCGACGGCGCAATCGACACAGCTCTAATTCTCGCCGTCGACACCAGTCAGTCCGTCAACGAACAACGCTTCCGCCTGCAATTGGACGGGATCGCAGCGGCCCTAGAGGATCCCGGCGTCATTAACACCATCCTCGGCGGCCCCCGCGGCGCCATCGCCATCATGCTGGTGTCGTGGGCCGACCACTCGCATTTCGTTCTGCCCTGGACACCAATTCGCTCCAAACAGGCCGCCATCAACGCCGCCGCCAGGATCCGGCGGTTACCGCGACGTGGCGGTGAATACACCTGCATGGCGCGTATGCTGCGAAATCTGAGGGAAACTGTAATCGAGAGTATCCCCTTCAATCCCCTGAAAACCGTCGTCGACGTGTCCGGCGATGGCATCGACAATTGCGAATCCGAAACAGAACTCAAAAGGGCCAAGGACGGCGTCGTCAAAGCCGGTGCAATCATCAACGGCCTGCCAATTATCGTCGAAGGCACACGCTTCGTTGGCGAGGGCGCCTACCGCGCGCCGGGCGCTGGCCTTGTCCAGCTGACACCACCCGATCTGCGCGAACGCGTGACCCTTGAGACCTGGTATGATCGTAATGTTATCGGTGGTTTCGGCGCGTTTACCATCACCGCGAACGGATATGGCGACTTTGCCCGGGCCATGCGTAGCAAGTTTGTTGTCGAAATCAGTTGGGCGGCCGAAGCGAAGGGCCGCAACTCGTATCAAGCCACACCGCCGGTGGTTAAGCTACGCTGAAGTCATTTGTCATGAATATTGCGCCGGGCGGAACTTTGTGTCAGCGTTTTTGTGAGATTTCGCCCTGCGCTAGGCGTGGCTCCTTCCACGAGGCAGCGATCTGACAGCCTGCTGGTGAGAGCCTCGAATCCGGGCATGATGTCTTGGATGACGCGCAAGAAGGCGGACGCAAGGGAGGATAAACGTTGCGCTGGGAAGCCTGGCCGCCGTGCACATGCGGCATCCACGTTGCTTTTAGCGTGGCTGATACGGTCGCCGACGCGATCGTTGAGCTGCGCGCGAATCTTCCCGCCTCGAATTTTTCGCACCTGATCGTATTCTTCTCTCCCAAGTACGAGCCCACGGAGATTGTTAGTGGCCTGAACAAGGCGTTCCCGGACACGCCTTTCAGCGGATGCACCACTTCCGGCGAGATCACGCCGACCGGGATTCGCGGCGGCAGCATTCAAGTGATCGCCTTCGAAGACACGCGCTTCAGATTCGTCAGCGCGGTCGTAGAGAACGCAAGCAGCTCCGGCGTTGAAGACGCTTCTCATGTGGCGCGCCGGTTGAAGGCGCAGATAGGTGATCGTGGCGGCGTACACGACAAATTCGGCCTGCTGCTCACCGATGGCCTTGCCAATCATGAGGAAACGCTGGTTGCGGCGGTGAACTGGGCACTTGGCGACATCCAGTTGATCGGCGGTTCGGCAGGCGATGATTTGCGCTTCAAGGATGCGGCCCTGATCCATAACCGCGGTGCTGTCAGAGATGCCGCCATTCTCATGTTGGTCGAAACGGATGTGCCGTTCCACGCCTTCAAGACCCAGAACTTTGATCCGACGCCGACCAAACTTGTTATCACCTCATGCGACGCCGAACGCCGCATCGTCCATGAATTCAACGCCGAACCCGCGGCCCTGGAGTACGCGAACGCCATCGGCCTCATCCCCGACGACCTTGGGCCGTTCAGCTTTGCTTCGCATCCCCTCGTCGTAAAAGTTGGCAACGATTACTACTGCCGCTCCATACGCAACATGAACCCGGACGGCAGCCTGTCATTTTTCTGCGCGATCGACGTTGGTCTCGTGCTGACCATTGCCCGCCCGACCGACCTGGCGGAAGCAACCGAAGCAAAACTTGCCGAGGTGGACGAACTGTTGTCCGGCACGCAAATGATCCTCGGTTTCGACTGCATTTTGCGGCGCCTCGACGCGGAGAACCGCCAGATGGGCAACCGCATCGAAAAGATCTACAAGCGCCACAAGGTGGTCGGCTTCCACACCTACGGGGAGCAGTACAACGCCATGCATCTAAACCAGACCCTCACCGGGATAGCCTTCGGCGCACCATGACCCGTAAACTCAACGACATCGTCTGCTGTCTTAGGCCCTCCTGAAGCCGAGCCTGGAAAACGCCAACCGCATGCCGCAATCGCCCTCACAAGACCTCAGCCGAAAGCTGGAGAAGCTGAACAAGATCAACGCCGCGCTAATCGAGCGCGTCGAGCGATCAGTTGAACAGCAGGGCAACGCCTATTCTCTTTTCACAGCGGCAATAGGCTTGGAAAACCAGGTTCGCCAGCGAACTGACGAGCTCCAGGAAGCCCTCGAGCGGCTCGAAACCTCAAACGAAGCTCTTGTCTCCGCCCGCGACGAGGCAGAACGCGCCAATGAAGCAAAGACACGCTTCTTCACCGCCGTCGGTCACGACCTTCTGCAGCCGCTGCACGCCGCCCGCCTAACCGTCTCGGCACTGGGCGAAAGCAACGAGATTTCAGAGAACAGAAAACTGGCCGACCAGATCGACCATGCCCTGTCGTCGGTCGAAGACCTGCTGCGCACGATGCTCGACATCACCAAGATTGAAACCGGCGTCACGCAACCCGCCCCGCGGCCTTTGTCACTAAGCGATCTGTTCGAATCCCTTGATGTTGATTTCACCCCGATTGTCGCCGAAAAGGGACTGACGCTGACGATAAATCCGAATGGTTTCGACGTCATCTCCGATCCACCGATGCTACGCCGAATCCTGCAGAACCTGTTGTCGAACGCCGCCCGCTTTACCGATGCCGGTCATGTCAGCCTGCACGCGGAGCGGCACGGTGAAGAAGTGAGGATCAAAGTCACGGACACCGGGCACGGCATCCAAGAACACGACCGCGACCGCATCTTCGAGGAGTTCCAGAGCGGTTCCAATGAGCGTCCCGCCCGCGACGGCGGTTTCGGTCTTGGGCTGTTCATAGTCAAGCGCATGGCACACGCGCTCAATCACCTGGTCACGCTGGAATCAAAACCAGGCATAGGTTCGACGTTCATCGTGCATGTCCCGTTCGCTGGCGAATCTTCAGGCGGCATCGACAAGGCAAAGCAGGCCGTCACCCGCAAGGCCCAATATGGCTTCGCCGATGTGCATGTCATGGTGATCGAAAACGATCTCAACATTATCGCGGCCACCACGACTTTGCTCGATCAATGGAACTGCCGGACTTTTCCCGCCACGGATCTTCGGCAAATTGACGATTACATCGCCACAGCCGAACAGCCACCCGCGATCATTCTCGCCGATTATCACCTCGAAGACGATGAGTGCGGACTGACCGGTGTGGCGCGCCTTCGATCAGCTTGGAATACGCAGATTCCAGCGATCGTCATTACCGCTGACCATGGGACGCAGTCGGCGGCAGCCGTCAAGGCGGCAGGCTGCGAACTGCTCTGCAAGCCCATACGGCCGGCCGAGCTACGCGCGTTGATGCAGCATCTCTTAAATTGAATTTGTCGGCTGGGCTGGCCACCCAATCAGCAATGTGCGTCTGGCCGCGGTCCGTCGGTCAGGCGCTATCAGCATCCGAAGGCTTCTCATCAGGAAGCACGACCTTTGACACCTCGATGACCGCCTGCGTTCGCGACGCGACACCAAGCTTACGCAGGATTTCCGAGACGTGAGCCTTTACGGTGGTCTCCCCCACACTCAATTCGTGTGCGATCTGCTTGTTAAGCAAACCCTGCTTCAGCATGTTCAGTACACGCAGCTGTTGCGGAGTGAGCGACTTCAACCGGGCAATTATCTCCGCCGTCTCATTGGCCGGAGAATCAGGTGGCACATAACCCGGCGGCAGGCAGACCTCACCGTTCATCACCCCCTGGATCGCACCAACGAGTTCCGGCTTACGCACCGCTTTGGAGATGTAGCCCGAAGCCCCGCACGTCATTGCCCGATGGATCGTCTCAGGTTCCTCGATCGCCGAAACAATCACCACCGGAAGCTTGGGGTGCCGCGCCCGCAGTTCCAGTAGACCTTCAAAGCCCCGGGTGCCCGGCATATTGAGATCGAGCAGCACGAGATCGAATTCGCCGCCCCCTTCAATGGTATCGAACGCCGACGCCAGAGTACTGGCTTCCGCGATCTCAGCCGAGGGAAAGGCCGTATTGATGGCCAACTTCATGGCATCAAGGAACAGGGGATGATCGTCAACGACGAGAAAGCTCTCTGGCATGTTGCTGGTTCCCAGGAAACTGGTTGCAAGCGCAATGTCTGCCATAAGTCTAGCCTTCACAACATAAACTGCAATCGTAGCCTGGAAATTCGTGCCCGGTGAATAGAAAAGGGGATAAGCAGTCGCTCGTACCGCTTACCCCAGAACTCAGTGATCGAGTGCGTTACAACACTTCGATCCGCTTACTTCGAAGCGAGGGACTTCGGCAGTTTGAAGGTCCAAACCATGCCACCCTGATTAAGGTTCGCAACGGTCTTGGCGACTTCACCACCCCACAGCGGGACAGCACCGCCCCAGCCGGAGACGATCGTGATCAACTGCTCACCATTTTCTTCCCAGGTGATCGGCGAACCGACGATTCCGGAGCCAGTGTTGAATTGCCAAAGCACCTTGCCGGTCTTGGCATCGAGCGCCTTGAGATATCCTTCCGGCGTGCCGGTAAAGACCAAGCCGCCGCCAGTCGTCAGGACGCCGCCCCACAACGGAGCGTTGTTCTTCATCGTCCATACGACCTTGCCGGTTGCCGGATCGACAGCCTTCAGAGCACCAATATGGTCATCGAAGATCGGCTTGATGGTGAAGCCGGCACCCAAGTAGGCCGCCCCGGCCTTATAAGTGACAGGCTCGTTCCACAGATCCATGCCCCATTCATTGGAAGGCACATAGAACAGCTTCGTTTGCGGCGAGTAGGACATCGGCATCCAGTTCTTGCCGCCAAGGAAGCTCGGAATGGCGAAGATCGATGAGCCCTTCTTGCCGCCTTTTGCATCGGCTGGATTACCGGGACGGTTAGCGGGATCATAGATCGGACGGCCGTTCTTATCGAGCCCCTTCGCCCAGGTGATGTTCTCAACGAATGGGAAGCCACGGATGAACTTGCCGTTTTCACGGTTCAAGACATAGAAGTAGCCGTTACGGTCGGCAGTCGCGACCGCCTTGGTGCCACCGAGGTCGAACGAGACGACTTCGTTGACGCCATCATAGTCCCAGCCGTCGTTGGGCGTCGTTTGGAAGCCCCACTTGATCTCACCGGTTTCCGGATCGATCGCCAGACGCGAGCACGACCACTTGTTGTCGCCCGGGCGCATATGGCTGTTCCACGGCGCCGGGTTACCGGTTCCCATAAAGATCAGCTTGGTGTCCGGGTCGTAAGTGCCGCCGAGCCAAGTCGCCGAGCCACCGGTCTTCCACAGATCGCCCGGCCAGCTTTCATTCTTGTTGCCGGTCATCGTGGATTCTTTGCCATTGAGCATGCCCATATGGCCTTCGATGGTGGGACGCGACCAGACCAGCTCGCCATCGTCGATCTTGCGAGCTTCCACCCGGCCGATGATGCCGAATTCACCGCCAGAAACGCCAGTGACCAGCAGCGGGCCGTGCGTCTTGGAAGGCACGATGAGTGGGGCTGCTGTATACGAGTAGCCCTTCTTATAGTCGTCGATTTTTTTCTTCCAGACGACCTTGCCGGTCTTCCGGTCGAGCGCGACGAGTTTGGCGTCGAGCGTACCGAAGATCACCTTGTCGCCGAACAATGCGGCGCCACGGTTGATGACGTCACAGCAAGGCAGGATGCCTTCGGGCAGCCGGGCATCGTACTGCCAGATTTCCTCGCCCGTTTTGGTGTTGATCGCCCACATCCGGCTGTAGGACCCGGTGATGTACATCACACCGTCCTTGACGAGCGGCTGGGTTTCCTGACCGCGCATCTTTTCGCCGCCGAGCGACATCGCCCAGACCGGAACAATCTTATCGACGTTACCGGTGTTGACCTTATCGAGAGGGCTGTAACGCTGACCCTGCGGACCCAGGCCATTGCTGACCACGTCCTCAGTTGTCTTTGCGTCGTTTACGATGTCATCAATGGTGACATCTGCCAGCGATGGCTGCGAGATTGCAACCGACAGCGCAATCGCACTGGCGGAAATTACCCACTTCCTCATGTTCGGCGTTCCCCTTGTTTGCTAAGTTTGTAAGCGAATTCACACTCTGCTTTGCGCCCGGAAATTGACCCAGGCGGGCATCCGACTGCGAAGCAGCCAAGACGGGCCTTTTAGGAATGAGAAAGCGAGAGCGGCGCCTGAAAGGCGACACCAACCAAGGCTTTCCGTCTCCGGCACAGTTTCGAGTGAAAAAGGCCAGCGACACGGTAACGCAGGTGGTGAAAGGCTCTAATTGCCAAATAGTACAGGAAGGCGGGTCATACTGCGGCATGATGCGAGAAGCTTGAGAAGCGCGGCTCGGGAAACTTGCGAACGGACCTCCACCTGACCACGATCAAACCCGCAGCGACGTCCTCAATTCGACTGATCGACTCGCGGCCAGCGGTTGCCCTCGAGCTTCGGATACAAGTGCATGACCGATCGCTCGAACTCATAACGGGCCAACGCGATTTTTTCCGTCCAGGCCGGCAGCGGCTCATCCATCGCCTCTGTCATCGCCAGCCCACGCTCGAAAGAATCGACGATGCGCTCTTCCAACATCTTCAGCCATTGCCCGGTCTGACGTAAAGAACGTGATGTTGTTTCGGCCGGCCCGTGTCCGGGAACCAGCCTCGAAGCCGAAAGCTCGGAGAGTTCGGCAATGCTGCGATGCCAGGCTGGTAAATCCGCATGCGGCGTGGTCGGCGCGCGGTCCAAGAATGCCAGGTCTCCAGCCACCAGAACGCCGCTGCGTTCATCGAAGACTGCAAGGTCGCTGTCGGTATGTCCCTCAAGTACAAGATATCGCAAGCGCCGCTCACCAATGTCTTCATGATCACTCTTGATGATCTTTTGAGGAAGCACGAGTTCGGTGCCGCGCATCCAATCACCGGCGAGGTAGTACATTGCCGTCGCGAAATCCTCTCCTGATTGCTTTAGGCCATCAACAACACCCTTCGGTGCCGCGAGCGCCTCCGCGCCAAACGCCTGACAGCCGAAAACGTGGTCGGGATGAAAGTGCGTCAGTAACGCCCGTACAACGGGCTTTCCCGTCAGCTGCCGCGCCAGGGCTTCGAGTTCCACGCCGTAGCGTCGCGAGGGACCGGTGTCGATGACAACCGCTCCATCAGAGGTATCGAAAATGGTGATGTTGGCGATCGCCCCGCCATTGGCGCGGGTGATCGCTTCATCGGCTCCAGAGATCATCCAGGCGCCTGGAGCAACTTCAATCGGTTTGAGATTATAGCGAAGCGGAGCCGATACCGCCGCGAACATCGGCCAGAATGACAAGGCCCCCGTAAGGCCCGCGGCGCTGATCAACGCCCTGCGGTCGACGACGGGCCCAAGCCGTTTCAGACCATCGCGATCCCAAGCCAAGCCTATTACTCCGCGCCCGCGCTGGTCCGCAAACGGCTCTCTCTCCAGCCCGCCTTGATCTTCGAGGAGAACTGGTTGCCGTCAATATCCCGGCTGTCCACCTCGATTGCCCGGTCAGCCAGCGGCAGGCGCACCATCATCGTGATGGTCGGGTCCTCACTAACAGGTTCACGCATCTCAACCTTGGCCAGCACCTTCCCTGACTGTGACCGCACGAGCACCTGCTCGATGTAGAAAGCAGGAATGTTGTCCTGGGTCAGACCAGTATCCATGGGATGCTTGATGCTCAATCGAAACCGCGACAGACCATCGGACTGCCGCCAGGCCCGGCCGCGCGTATCACCGACCGTCAACGACCAGTCCGGTTTGTTGCGAGCCATGGCAGGCGAGGAACAACCGCCACCGGCAGCTTCCAGAAACTCACCCCCGACATGCCAGATCCCGTCTCGCGTCAATACCGCGGCGCGAACCGGTGTCGCCTGCTCGACCTTGAGGCGAAATGAGATAAATGGCGCAGCCTCGTTCGGCGTCATCGTCAAAGTATGTTGAACCGGATTGAGATCGGCGAAGACGATGATCTTCTCAACATTTTGAAGGCCCCGGGCATCGACGGTTACAGGGACCTGCGCCTGGTTCTCTACCACCTTGGGCACCCGTACCTTGACCCGGCTGTCAAACACGAAGCGCGCATCGCCGAAGAACTGCTCGCGCATATCATCCCACATGGGCGACTGCAGCGGATCGGCCAACCCTTCGGCCCGGACCTGCATGCTGGCGCCGCTAAGTAAAACGATGGCCGCGGCGGCGATGGTCGATCGGGTCCAGCTGCGCATTTCAGTAGCTCCGCATGGTTAGAGGCTGTCCGTAGACCATACTACATTCTGCGTTCTCTGACACTTGGCCCTAGATCTTCTTCGGATCAACATGGCTGACACCGTACTTCTCAAAGATTTTTGCAAGCTCACCGCTGGCTTTGAGTTTCCGCAAGGCACCGCCGATCGCATAGCCAAGGTCGCGGCTGTCCTCTTTGACCGCCATGCCGACGTTCCACCGCGACCGCAACGTCACGGGGAATTCGGGCTCCTGGAAACGAAGCTTGAGATCGCTGCCGGCAAGCGCCGACTCGATCTGCGCGCGCCGCCCCATCAGGCCGGCCGCGCCGCCTTCAAGGAAGTTTTCAGCTGCACTCTCGAATTTGATGAACGGGCTAACGTTGTTCCGCAATTTACCGTCTTGGGCGAATGCCAGGAAATAATGGGTCGAGGTCGCGAACTGGCAGGCGACCTTGTTGCCCTTGCCATCTTGAAACGCTTCGAGTCCGGCCTTGTCCCCCAGCACATCGCTCTTCAGCGCCAGAATCACATCCTCGTGGTAGTAGGCGTTCGAGATAGCCGCCAGATTGTTGCGCGCGATGAGTTCCCGCTCCATCGGCACATGCATCATGACATCGCCTTTTACCCCACCGGTGCGCGGGCCCTGCCAAATATTCGAGCGGATATCGTCGTCGACTTCCTCGCCGGCCCCGCGTGCTATGATCTTCGGCTTCACTCCAAGCTGCTTGGCGATCGCCCGGCCAAGGTCAGCGTCGATGCCCATAACCTTGCCGTCTTCTTCCCATGAAAACGGCTTAGCGTCGGTATAGACGATGACCCGCAGGAAACCGGATTCTTTGACTTCGTCGAGCGGCCGGGCATCGGCGAACCCGATCAGGCCCAAGAACGGCAGGACTGCAGCGGCGAGCGCACGCGCCCAACCGCATGAGAGCCGACGATAGAATCCCGCCAAGGTCATTCTTCGTACTTGGATTCGACGTAAGTCCGGATCGCCCACATGGCTTCCTGACTGAGCGTTCCCTCGAACGCTGGCATTCTGGTAATGCCGTTGATCGTCGCGCCGTTGCGGAGGCGTTCGATAAACCACTCGTCTCCCTCGTCGCCTTTTTCCAGATAGCGCAGGTCCGGGGACAGACCACCTGAGATCACTTGCAGACCGTGGCATCGCGCGCAATTCTGATTGTAGCCCGATGCACCGATCTCGAGCGCCACCGGATTTTCACGGTATGGATTGGACTCCCGCCAATCATCACCCAGGGGCTCCAGACCTTCCGTGTTGACCGGTTGCGGTGCAACATCGCCGTGAGCATGAGCTAGAGAAGAACCAAGAGCAAGTGCCAAGCAGACTGTTAGAGATGTGGCCAAACCACGAAGAAATTGCATTGAAGCCACTCCTTGAAGTGCGTTTTCGCGTTTCCCCATTGTGATTCTATAAGCTGCTTTGAAGATGCTCGAACACTGGAAATAAGTGCAAAGCAATCGCAACTATTGCAAGAGTTGCCAGCGCTTTGACGCATCCAGCCGTCCAAACGAGTTGCCCCACTCGGGAAAAGCGACCCGCCCGTTTCGGGAACGTAACTGTGTACCATGGTCCAGCTGCAACAAGGACACGACTGCCCTACCCTCCTGCTAGCTCGAACGCTGGAGTGTCGCCCCGAATACTAAATTTGGGGCAAGCGTTCGACAATGATCAAAAACGAACTGGGAGGGTATGAATGGGCCGGCTGACGCGCCATGTCATGGCTGCAGCTTTTATTGCTTGTTCGGCGGTGCCAGCCAGCGCCAACGCTCAAGAAGTGTATGTCTCAAACGAAAAGGACAATACAGTCTCGGTAATCGACGCCAACAAGCTCAAGGTCGTGCGATCCTTCGAAGTCGGCATGCGCCCGCGCGGAATCACGTTTTCCCCCGACCAGAAGTACTTCTACGTTTGCGCCAGCGACAGCGACGCCGTGCAGGTCTTCGATGCCGCAACCGACAAATGGCTCTATAATCTCCCCTCTGGCGAAGACCCCGAACAATTCGCGGTCTCACCTGACGGACGGCACCTCTACATCGCCAACGAGGACAACGCCGTCACCACCATTGTTGATCTGCAGACCCGCAAAGTCGTTCGACAGGTCGATGTCGGCATCGAACCAGAAGGCATGGCGGTATCGCCGGACAACAAGTTTGCCGTGACCACGTCCGAAACCACCAACATGGCCCATTTGATAGACACTGAGACCTTCGAGGTCGTCGACAACATCCTTGTCGACCAGCGCCCGCGCCATGCCGAATTCACCTCCGACAGCCGTTATCTTTGGGTCTCCTCCGAGATCGGTGGCACCGTTTCAATCATCAACATGGAAACCCGGCACGTCGAAAAGAAGCTCACTTTCGAAATCCCCGGCTTGACGGAAGACGTCATCCAACCTGTCGGCATGCAGCTAACCAAAGACGACAAGACGGCCTTTATCGCCTTGGGGCCGGCCAACCGCGTCGCCGTCGTCGACATGGAAACTCTTAAGGTTAAGAAATACATTCTGGTCGGTCAGCGCGTATGGCATTTGGCCTTCACCCCGGATGAGAAGATGCTTTTCACGACCAACGGCGTTTCCAACGATGTTACCGTCATCGACGTCACGAAACTGAAGCCGGTAAAGTCGATCACTGTCGGGCGCTACCCCTGGGGTGCCGCAATAAAACGAATTCAGTGATGTTGTGCCGGTGGAACCATCGCCTTTTCGCCATTGCGGTAAGCAGCCTCGTCGTCTTTACGGGCGGCGGCGTGACTTCATCGTTCGCCGGCGATCCGGATTTTGACGCCGCGACCGGATACCGGATTGCGCGTTACAGAGCCGCGCTGCCCGATACGGTGCCCGGGGGAAAGCGGTTGTATACAGAAGGCGTCGAAAAGCTCTTCAAGGAAGGCAAGGTTGCATTCGTCGACGTCATGCCTTCCACGGGCGCCAGCTTCAACCCGCAAACGGGTGCGTGGCGCTTACGCAAATCCCGCAAGAACATTCCAGGCTCCACTTGGCTACCCGACGTCGGCCGCGGCACGTTGAGCGCGACGCTGTTGCGCTACTTTGATGAGAACCTTGCGCGAATCTCCAATGGCGACAAATCTCGTGCCCTGCTTTTCTACTGCCAGTCCGATTGCTGGATGGCCTGGAACGCCGTCAAACGCGCCGCCGAACTCGGCTATTCGCAGCTCTACTGGTATCCGGAAGGCACCGATGGTTGGACGGATTGGGACAATCCGATCGAACCTGCAACTCCGGTGCCCGTCACCATCAGGCCCGCTCAGGCAGAAGCGCCGGGCCAATGATGCCTCGCGGAGGTGCATGTGATGCTGCCATCGATGCCGAAGGTTTTATCGACAGGATTCCTGCTTATCAGCTGCACCGCGGCGATCGTAGCAGCCATGCCTTCGGCTGCCACAGCCGATACCACCGGGCTTCGCGGCGAGAAATCGATCTACCTGGTTGAAGCCGACGGCACGGAGCACACGATCGGCAAAGTCTCGTTCTCCGGTGAAAACGGTGATTCGACGGCTATATCCGTCGAACTCGACGAAAACCGGTTTGCCGAGAAATTCCTGTCTATGCGTCCTTTTCGATGTATCGACGGCACCAAACAGACTGTCTGCCATTTGCCCTATCCATACTCCCTGAAGGGCCGCATCACATCAGACGATCTAAGCGACCTCGAATACCGCCTGCTTTTTCTTCATAAAGGACCAACGGACTACGGCATCGATGCCTGGAACGGCATTTACTATAAACTGAGTATTTCCAACCCGGACCAAGTCGACGGAGCGCTCCACGAGGCCGATTTCAACGTTCTCGCTGTGCCGCCAGAAAAGCCGTTCGCTCGTCCCCTCGGCACAGCCGACCTGGAAGCAGGCGAGCCAGGGCGCCATCGGTTCCCGAAGCTAATTATCCGCTAGCGCCAACGCGTTACACATCATTGCCATGGTTGTTTTCTAGCGTCGTTTGCAACGGACCTTTGCCATGGCGCCGCACTGTCTGTTTTGAGCCCAATGTGCTAAGTTAAATTAACATGTTCCCTACGGAACAGCGCGGCCCTGCGACTGCGGCTTGTTTATCGTCTGTTCATCAGCACTTTGTCAGGATGGGGTGAAGATTCTCGTGCGGAGCGCGCGGACCCGATCAGCGAACAGATCAGGATTTGGGGTAAATCATGACAACTTGGCCAACTCGGACTCATTATCGATTGGCATCGATACCACTCCTCATTGCGGTGGGACTGAACAGTGCGGCCGCAGAAGAGGGCAAGAGCGAACCGTCTGTCGACTTCGCTGCTCTGGCGGAGTCGGTTACGCTTGATCCAAAGCTATCCCGCTGCACCATTTCGAAAGAGCGCAAGGGCGATGGCCTTCAAAGCCTGTTGAAGGCACTCAAGGATGGCACGCCACCGGTCGTGGCCCGCGCTGTTCATCGCTGGAAGCAAAAGCGAATGTCGGGTGAGACGCGCCGGACCCCCAAGTTCGTGTTCGGCAGCCAGGCGGGTTCCGATAAGGATGCCAAGCTCGCCATCATGAGCGATGAGTACGATTCGCTTGCATGGGGCCCAACCTTCGACAAAACCGGAGGCAAGAAGCTTTACGAGAAGCTCGGCAAATCCGTCGATTGCAAGTGCGAGAGCCCATTGAACGGGCAGCTCGATCCAATGCTGACCGGATTGCGGCAAGCCCTCAAAGTCACCGGCAAGCCCGAATTGATCTCATGGGGTGAGAAGTTTAACGCCCATGATCTTGCTGCCGTGTCCCAGCACGTCATCGCTACGCAGGAGCCTCAGGAAGGCGAGATCTCTGATGGGGTCAAGCTTGAGGTTGGACTCCAGACCTACAGCACGCGTCAGCTCTTTGGCTACATGCATCCGGTCTACGATCCGGAAGCAAACGCGTTGTCATGTGAGAAGCTTGAAGATTCGGTTCCGATTTCCACCGAGTTCCAGCTCTACGTCGCACTGACCGGCTTGGAAGGAGCAGACGAGGTCGAACTTGCCGAGGCGTTTGATGGGGATGACCCGCAAGGCGAGTTTGCGCAAGGCGACGCCGACCTTGCCGAAGCCGATGACGAAAAAGTCGCGGACGGAGAATTCGCAACAGCCGATAGAGAAGAATACGTCGACTCCGACGATCCGGCCGCCGGAGAGCAGGACGTGGCAGCCCTGCAGCCTAACGACAGCGGCTTTGTCGATGACACCGATCCCGGCACCGCGGTCGCAAACGCCACCGATGAAGACTTCCGGGAGACCGACGAAGACGCCATCTCGGAAGAGCCCGAGGAAGAATATGCTGATGACGCCGACGTCGACGAGCCGGTCGCGACTCCGCGTACACGCAGAGTTTCTTCCTCGAGCCGTCGGAGCGGCGGTTACCGTGACCTTCGCGAAGACGATTACGATGAAGAACCCGTCTCGAGAATCAGACGTGGACCAATAGATGTTGTCGAGGATATCGAAGACGACGTCGACGATTGGTACGACTATCCAGGTTACTACGACCCTATCGACGTCGTTACGATCTATCGTGAACCCCCGCCACCAGTGATCATTGTTGGCCCGGTGTACGCGTCGCCAGTAGTCGCCATCTTCGGTGGAGCCATTGTTTTCGCCGCAGTCACTCGGCCCCGCTGGAGCATTCGGCCATGGTGGTGGGGCGGACCCCGGCCATGGTCACGCAACAACGTCGTCGTCAATGTAAACTTCGTCCGGCCGTTCCGAGCCCGTCGTTTCCGTCCGGGCTGGGGCCTACGGCAGAACCGCGGTTTCGTCCGCAGAACGCCGCGGAACTTGGCGCGACGTGGCAATCGCCTAATTCGGGCAAGAGCCAACCTTGGTCCGCGTCGCGGCGCAAGAGGCCGGCCTGGGGTATTGAAGAACAAGCGTCGCAACGCTCGTGCCAACGCCATCCGCAAAGCACGCAGGAACCAGTCGGCGGCCACTCGAAAGGCAATCGCTCGCAGAAAGGCTAACGCCCGTCGCGCCGCTGGTAAAAAGAATGCGCTCGCCAAGAGAAGAGCAGCAGTTAACAGGAAAGCGGCTGCGAAGAGAAAGGGCGCCGCAAGCAGGAAGGCAGCGGCAAGGAAAACCGCCGCGCGCAAGAATGCAGCGAAAAGAAAACGCGTCGCGTCAAGAAAGGCTGCCCAGCGGCGCAATAGTGCCGCCAACAAGCGCAAGGCCGCGGCACGCCGCAGGGCCGCGAGCGGCAAGAAGTCTGCCGCCCGTCGCAAGGCAGCTCAAAGGCGAAAGTCAGCCGCACGTAGCAGCTCAGCGAAAAGGCGCAAATCCGCGGCACGCCGCAGCGCCGCACAAAGGCGCAAGTCAGCTGCACGACGCAGCACGGCCAAGAGGCGAAACTCCGCCGCACGGCGCAGCGCCGCACGAAGACGCAAGTCAGCTGCTCGACGCGGCGCGGCCAAGAGGCGAAGTTCTGCCGCTCGGCGCAGGGCGGTTCAAAGACGGCGTGCGGCCCCGAGACGCAGGGCTGCTCAACGACGAGCCGCCCCGAGACGCCGGGCAGCTCCGAGACGTCGAGCTGGCCCCCGGCGGCAGCGCCGCCGCAGATGACCTAGAGTCTAGTGCCGCGGACGCCATCTGAATCTAAATCAAACGGTGCGCTCCAAAAGGGGCGCACTTTTTTTGTCCCGACCACCACACGCAAGCCCACTGAAAAGCGTTCACAACGCAACTGTGACCTCCGAGCAAAGAAGCTTGATTGCAGGCCGAAAATCGACAACTTAGGTAACGAGGGAGCCCGCAATAACGTGTGCTTGCTCGCATGGATAGGCAAGTGCAGGTCTTCGATTGGTGCTGCGTCACGCCACATCAGATCGAACGGCTCACGTTTCATGGAGACCACGATGAATCCAAACTCAAGCACCTTCAAGGGCGCGGTGATTTGTGCGACAGTGTTTCTGGCATCGGCTGCTCCGAGTTGGGCCGCTGATGTCGACTATTCGCGCTACTTCAAATCTTCGACTGCGCTATCCGCCGTATCCAGCGCCATATCCATTCTCGAGCCGTGTGAAAAACCAATTAGCTTCTCCGAGAAAGTTGACGACGACATCGTCACGTTTTCCGCCTCGTGCGAGAGTTCCGACGGCGAGGCGATCACTGTTAACTTGACGTTCCAACGCGACGAAAGCGGAGATCTTTTTCCCGACTCATTCGACTACGCGAATTGAGCCCTGCCCGAAGGCGGTCTGCGTAATTGGGCGCGTCTGGGTAACCCGGATGCGCCCTCCGCGTTTTTGAAAGTCTTCCATCAAAGCGATAAGTCCGGCCGGATTAGCATCAGCCAGAAAATCCCCAGCACGGCTGCAAAGGCCGGAATTCCGCAAGCAAACCATACCCCGAAGAGCCGGTAATACTCAGCCGGTAGAGCACCTCCTTGTTGGTTGGCCTCCCTCGCAATATCTCGCAACCGTATCTGGATCCAAACGACCGGCAGCCAGAATGCACCGGTGACAACGTAAAGCACGAGCGAAACGACAATCCAGCCTTGGCGCAAATCCCACCCCAAGACATAGGCAAGCAGGAGTCCGCTAACCGGCTGCAAGACCACCGCGCTTGCCGTAAACAGCGAGTCGGCGATCACAATGGTAGCTGCGGTGTGGGCGATGATCTTCGCATCGCCCGTCCGGTGCGCCATCAGCATGAAGAACGCGATGCCGGCTCCGGTACCAAGCAAAACCGCCGCACCGATGGCATGCACCCATCTGAGGACATCCACAACTTCCATCATCTCTCCTCTGCCATGGTGATTAACGCCATTGAGAGCGCCGCGACCGGTATGATTTTCACGAACGGCCCGAGCGGATCAGCCCAAAGGGTAGGAGTGAGGATGCTGCCGGCCAGCAGGTAGAAAACACAGACAGCTATCGCGGCGACACACGCGGGAACAAAACTGCGGCGAAAGCAAAGACCAACTCCGACGAGGATATCCGCCGCCGATCCGCCAAGCACCGACCAACGCGCTCCCGTTTCGCCGATCACACCCGAAACGATCATGGCCGCATTATCGCTCTGCCACAGACCAACGAGCCCAGACGCGATCCAGAACCCGGCATAAATAACAACCAGCACCGGGAACACCAACTGCGTGCGCGCGAAGATCCGCTCCTGCCTGTTGGAAGGCATCTTACGCAGCGTTTCGCCCAGCGATTTAAAGGTGTGCCCCGTCGAGCGTCGCCATGGCTCTGGATCACCGGTAACGTTGTCCGCCAGCACCTGCAAGGCGGTAGTGCGCAAAGGCGACCGCCAGCCGAGCAGCCCGGCGAAATCGGCAAGCCGCCCGACCAGACCGGCAAGCCAATCCGGCAGGCGCCAGACCATCGCCGGCTTTGAGAACCCAAGCCAACCGCGGAACATCAGAACGATCTCTAGCAGTGTCTCCGCCGTAGGGGCCACCAGATCGAAATCCTTGCGGGTCAGCCTTGGGTCATCGAGAGCACGCGCGGCCGCGCTCGCCACGTCTTTGACGTCGACCGTCTGCAGGCGCGCGTCCGGCAAGGTGATCGGCTGCACCAACGGAAATGCGGCCAGCATCCGCAACAAACTTGTGCCACCATATGCCGTTTGCGATACGACGAGACCAGGTTTCAGGATGACCCAGTCAAGTTGACTGGCCCGAAGCGCTTCATCGGCATGGCCCTTCGTGCGCAGGAATTCGGTCTCTGCTCGCTCCCCGGCGCCGGGAGCCGAGACCTGCACGAAGCTTCGCACATTGGCGCGTTCACAGGCCGCCACGAGCGCAACAATCGAATCGCGCTGCACAAGGGCCAAGTTGTCGTTTAGCCCGCTCTGCAATGCGCCCGACGCGTTGACCACCGCATCAACACCATCCAGCAGAGGCAACCAATCATTTTCACGGACCAGAAGGTTGAGGTCACCGGAAACAAAGCTGACGTCCGCTAAAAGCTGACGGGCGCGTTCGACATCCCGCGCAAGCCCGACCACTAGGTCGCCACGAGCCAGTAGCTCGCGCACGATCGCCTGACCAACGAGCCCGTAGGCACCCAGAACAAGAACCCGCATTCAATATGCCCCCGAGAACTGGACTGGTCGTCCTTGCCACGACACCGCTCATCGGCGGCACAGTGCCATAGCAGGTCGGATCCCGAAAGGACGCGGCTAGAAATATCGGAAGTTGCGGGACGTCAGAAGAACGGTCTCGGAGCCACCTGGCTGCCCTCGTTTAAGAAGCCAGCACAAAATGCATCCAAGGTCGCAAAGTTTACCGGATGGAAGCCCAACCCTCTAAAACTCGCACCCGGAGACAAGCAGCGCGTCGCCACAATCCCAGCACTCGCCAGCCTCCCGCTTGCCGTGCAGGACAAAGATTGGCTGGTGAAGAGATCGGGCTAGACGGCCGGATTGAAGTTCCCCGCCCTCCAGCATTGACAGTCTCCTTCGGACGACGGCCCGTAGGCCTTGTAATGCGTCCGGATGTAGAAGTTATCAGCTAGGATCACATGACACCCAGAAGGAGGCATGGTGCCAACCCTGGCGATACCGATGAACTCATCTGGCTTCGGTGCGGCAAACGCGAGGTCTTCCCTGACGTCTACGGCATGCCGGCCTGTCGCGTCGGTAACGACGACATGATCAACGGGATACCTGGCGTGAAAATTCGCCTCCACATGGAAAAACCGCAAGGTTGGGAGAACCACCTCCGGAATGCGATAGAAGAGTGAATATTTAGGCGGCCAGAACAGCAGCCAACGGTTGCGTGGAGATTGCTGCGCAACAAGGAGGGGAATAACTCTGATTCAGTTCCACGCGCTTCAGCGAACGCGGACACGGCCAGAGTTGGTAGTCGTGCTTCTACTTCGCCGTCACTGTGCATTGCTCTGGTGGCTGCTCAGCACCGCATTTTCCGCAGGCCGAACCTGCTTCCGCGCTCAAGCATACGCCTTCGGTGAAACTCTCTTTTGGCTCGAAAACCAGATCGCCGCTGCCCTTGCCGTTGTCGGCACTCTTGGGATCAACGCACGTCCACTTTTGACGGCAGACCATACCATCCACTGTATGGCCGTCTGCACGCCAGTTCCCCGTCCAGCTTTCCTGCGTCATTGCTGGGGATGGCAGAAGCAAGATCGCCAAACCCAGAAGCGAGCTGTAGCCAGCAAAAATTCCCTTGGTCATAAAATTACTCCGTAATCAGGGTGTCATACTCAGTTCATCGAAAACGAGAGAACGCCCAACGCGTACAGTCACTGTATATGTCTGTGCCTCATTGAAAACGCCATTCCGCCGACACGGTAATTAACCCGCCCGAATAGAACAGGCCGGATAGACTAGACTAGCACCAGATGAACTTTACGGTGTTTTTTGATCTTCGGGAATTTGAGCCAAGGAAGTCAGGGGCCAGACAGCGACAAAACCATGCTGCGAGTTGAAGAGATCCTGAATTGGACGGTCGCGCAAACGCAAAAAAGCGCGCTACTGCGCACTCAAGAGTTGTGCACAAGTAACGGAATCCTGACAAAAAAATTGACGCTTAATCAGAACTTGAGTGTAGTCTGAAAAACACTTTGCGACCAATAGCGGTCATCGGCTGTCATGTATGAATACCGGATATGCCCCCCGCCGGTTATGGCAGCTGAGCTAGGCTGAAGTCACATCCCCCGCATCTTTCCCTTCAGCCTAGCTCTCCCTCGTCCAAACAGAGGCTGGACACCTCAATACCACATTATATCGCAAGTGCGAGCAGTATATCGCTATTGCGAGCTGACGGCGAGAAACTCGTTCGGGTTGCACACAGGCAATTTCAGGAGTGCACAGCCTCGCGACCAGGAAGGCACGCGCAGTGACGACAACGTCACGCGCGAAAAAAGCGGCAGTTCCGATGTAACAGAAATCTAGTCTTGGAAGAGAAGGCCGAGGTCAAACGGACCTCCAAAGCTGCCACGGTTGTGAGTTGCGGCTCTCAACCAAGACACATTGAACAACCCTCAGCAACAGAGTCCAAAGGCCGGTTCGTGGATCCTAAAATGAGACCATCACTGCCCGGGGCGGGCCGGGCAACGCCTGGACGCAATCTCTGGCAGCTAGAGCAACCATGAGACTCCCTGCTTGCCGACGCACCCGGCCCATACTTCCCCCGATGGAGGAAGCGATGCTAGGCTAATAGCCGACGCGGCACTGGCAAACCATGACGCAATATTGCGAACAATCCGACTTTGAGGGTCTGTAGAATGCTGGACGCTGCCCCCTTCATGTGCCGCCGGGCGCGGTTGATAAAGGGGTACACCCAGCAGCTGTTTGCTGAAGAGATGGACGTGGATCCGGCGACCGTCTCACGTTGGGAGTGCGGCAAGCTAACCCCGTCACCTTCTATCCTCAGCCGCATCAGGGAAATCTCAAGACGCGCAGAACCCGCGCACAGCGATGCCTACATTCTCTCATCACCAACCATGAAATATCTTTGCAAGCTGGATGATTTTTCGGTGCCCATTTTGCTGTCAAAGGGCCTTCTCGAGACACTCGGTGTCACTCTTGAAGAGGTTTTGACAGACCCCGACAGCCTCTGGAGCAAAGATAACGACGGCCATCGCGTGAACGACATCGTACAGGCTGATCCAAGGTGGCTTGGCGCTGAGATCGCATTCTTTGAGGCCATTCACAAAGCATCCATTCCCGGAGAGTCCCGCTGGTGGCATTCCATCGGCGCGCCAATAGCGGAATCCGGCGCGATGCTGTGGGAAGGTGTCCTCGACCCCACCCCGAATGAATTCTGGATCAAGCTCACTCCATTTTCAGAAATCACATAACTTAGGAGGCCAAACGCGAGATTTGCCAAACTCCAATTTTTTACGGCCGAGAAGGAACATTGAGATCCTGAAAGTCATTTGGTTTTTCACAGCAGCGGTGGCGGCAACCGCAGCATTGCCCCCCGAGGCCGTTGCGCAAGGCGAGTGCGAAGCCATGCCGGCCGGCCCCAGACGCACGGATTGCTTTATTCTGAGAGCACGCGTTCAAGGCCTGAAATCAGACATCGCCGCCGGCACAGCCCGGCAGAAAAAGGGTGCGGCGAAGCTGGAGTCGCAAACCGGATCAGCCAGCGATCCGACGCCTCCCGGAAAACCGCCAGATGAGTAAAGCCCAAGCAACCAGCCCACGCCTGCGACAGGGGGCCGGCTGCCTTCAAGGAGCAGCCCCGCAACCTGAACCTGGTCCCGTCACTTCGACGGAAACTCGGAGCTCTGCGGAACCTTGCGCCTGGGTTTCCAATTACGCAGAAGCCGCTTCCTCCGTATTGCACCTCGCAGTCGACGACGCTCCCTCGGCCTCCAGTGCACCGGGGCGGCCGAACCAAAGCCGCCTCTGAGCCTCCTTCCTTGACGTTTCACGCGACGAACCGGAGTTCGAAAGACGTCTTTGGGCGAGCGTAAGTTCTTGCCTGATTTAACGGTCTTCTCTCCCGTGCTGGGTTCCTCTGCGATTGCCGAAGTCGTGCCCAACACGAGGAAGACCGGCATAACGACCCTTAAACAAGGAAAGCGCATGAGGGTCTCCCGATTACCTAGAGTCAGATCAATCCAGAGCGGAGGCTTTTTTGGCAGGGCACAGCGGCTGGTGAGCCTACAGCACCAAACAAGTATCCATGAGATTCGCGTCGGCATCGAATAGACAGGTGTGATCGCGGCAGGGTCGGCTGGCCCCGTGCTGGGCCAAATATGCCAACTGGTCATCCCAAGGTACCGACACGGTATTTGCTGCTATTTGCTAGCGAAACTGACCGCGTTTTCGACGACCGGCACCCCTCCGGCGAGCGCCACCCAAACCTCGTCCGGCGACCTGGCCGGCTCGCGCTCTGCCACCACGACGGACGGCATTGCGACGACGGTTTGCCTTGACGCGGCGCAGTGCGTTGCGACGACGGTTTGCCTTGACGCGGCGCAGTGCGTTGCGACGACGGTTTGCGTTGCGGCGACTGCTGGCTCTGCGACGATGGCTTGCCTTGCGGCGGCGGTTAACGTTGCGGCGGCGATTAACGTTGCGGCGGCGGTTTGCCTTGACGCGGCGGATAACCTTGCGACGACGGTTGGCTTTGAGGCGACTGATGGCCTTGCGGCGTCTATTCGCGTTGCGGCTCAGACTCGACTTCCGGCGACGATTGGCCTTGATGCGGCGACTATTCGCCTTGCGGCGCAGGCTCGCCTTGCGGCGACGGTTGGCCTTGATGCGGCGACTATTCGCCTTGCGGCGCAGGCTCGCCTTGCGGCGACGGTTGGCCTTGATGCGGCGACTTGCCTTGCGGCGACGATCCGCTTTGCTGCGGCGGTTCGCCTTGCTGCGGCGCTTCGCGTCGCGGCGGCGTTTGGCACCTCGGCTGCGGCTCGCGCGATCGCCGCGCTTCGCGTCACCCCCAAGGCTTGCTCTAACACGACGTTTCGGACCACGGCCTTTGTGTTTTGGTCCCCGGCCGCCGTTCTTCGGACCGCGACCTTCGTGTTTAGGTCCACGACCTCCGTGTTGCGGACCCCGATCACCATAATCAGGACCGCGACCTCCGTGCTGGGGACCTTGGCCATCATGGGGTGGACGCTGACCGTCGTGCCCCGGCTCCCAGTCGTCATGCTCAGGCGGACTCCACTCCGGCGGCCTCACAATAGGGGGAAGAACGATGGTTGGAGGAATGCCGACGTCGATCCATCCACCAGGTGGCGGGGGATCATCAATGATGGGCGGGTCTTCGACAACCGGCGGGTAACCGTTGTTCGGCGGCAGGTGGTCGTCGTCGGCTGGCGGGTGGCCAACACGGATCGGAGGAGGAAGACCTCCGCCGGGACGTCCTCCGCCACCTGGACGTGAACCGCCGCTTGGACGCGGACCACGGGCCGGGGGATTAGCCGCACGTTTCGGAGGTTTGACTCTCCGAGGCGGCTTGGCAGGAAAATCGCCCTTGATGATGTCGTTGGGCGTGAAGGTTTTGTGGGTATCAATTTCCGGAGGCCCGACCACGAATGGGAACACGGTCTCGAACTGCGTGTCGTCGGCTCCATCCAGACTTGCCCATTTGACAGGATTGCCCACTTCACCATCGGGCGTGATGGGGATGATCTTGCCGGGCTCGTCGTGCAAACGGCATTCGTTCAACGCATTGCAGACTTCGATGGCGCCCTCGATCAGCAACAGCCAAGCTAGGTCGCTTTCATCGACATAGACATCGAAGATGGTACCACGCACCGTGATCGACGCCGTGGGCGTGCGGATTTCATAAACGGGCTTGGCAGCGATACCAGTAATGAACCGGAACGTACCCTTGACGAGATTGACGATAATGGAACCGTCATCGACGTCGGGATCGTAAACGAACTTGTCGAGCAACAATTGCGAACCTGGACCAAGCGCCAGCTTTGTGTCGTCGCGCAGCCTCAGTTCGCCCGTGCCATCCGCACTGACCGCTATCAACTCATCTTGTCGGACATTATCGCCGGCTGCGAGGGCACGCTCGTCAAAAGCGTACCGAGCAGAAACGAGGTTGACGATCCTGACGGCCGAGCCAATTTCATCGCCCGTCGCAGCAGCCGCGGGGGGCCCGCTCCAAACGAGCGCAATGGCGAACAACGCTAGACAGATCGTACGCATGGCGCTTGCACTGTTTGCTAAGGAACAGCTTTCTTTCTACGCTAGGTGTAAGCGTGAAACTGTTCCCTAGGTAACATTCTAAACCTAAACGGCCTGATTAATAGACTCAAAATTTCTCATTATCTTAAACGGCGCGGTGCGAGGCCCAGTATTTCCAGGTTAATCGCCGCATTTGAGCCTTCCAACGGAAAATCGTAATGGAATTGGCATCTTTGCCAGCCAATTTTCTTTGATCCGGGCGTCTACCGCGCGCTGATTAATTGGGGCAGCCTAAGTCGGCTTGCATCGCTCCATCGGATCGTTTCGCGAAAAACGCCAGATCAGCGTGTCAAAAATCAGGGCCCGGCGGAAGCCGCGGCCCGAGACTGTGTATCAGCCGGCTCGATCCGGCTGCAGACCCTGTAGATACTGCAGCCCATGATTGGCCTTCGCGGCAGCGATGAAGATCGTGCGCTTGTGCGCCATTATTCAGCATAGCTAAGGGGCCGGCCGCTTTGACCAGGAACCGGAATGTCGGTCAGCGACGCGAATGACCCGTTGCAGAAGTCAGATGAATGCAGTGCGCAACTTGATCGAGCAATCGTGGACGCCGGTACATGTTGGCGTCACCAGTATTCGATGGGGTACGGCAGGATGCCAGAGGTGGGAAAACAGACGAAATGTTGGGTAAAAACTGCGGCGTAGCGACTCCGAACAAAGGCCACCACCAAAATATATCTCAAATATTATCTTGTAATTTCGCTGTTCCAGCACCACATCCGAAACGCAGCCTTGTATTGTGATAAGTTTTTTCTCGTCGATTAACTCCGCACGAAATCGTTTTCGCCTGTTCTAGATTTAGCAACTCGGCAAAAGCCGGAAAAGAGAGAAAAGTGAGCAGTATTAGTTCGGGGCTAACCGATGCCCGCGGCGAGAAGCGGCTTTGCGGCTCCTGCGCTCTACCGTTCTACGATTTGGCACGCACACCGATCATATGCCCGAATTGCAACGAAACATTCGAGCCGCCTCCGGTGGTTGACCGTCGTGCAGAGCCGACAAGAGCCCACAACGCTGGCCGCAGAGCGCCATGGACGTCGCAGCAATCCGCGCAACGGCCTCATCCGGTTGCGGCCGCTGAAAGCGCTCCAGCGATAATGAATAATCACACGCCCAGCGACGCAAAATCGACAAACGAAGCCGTCGCAGATGACGATGACGTGCTGCTGGAGCTTGATGAGGAGATCGACGACGGCGAGGTCGAAAGTGAAGACGCCGATACAGCGAAGGATCAATCCGACAGTTAACTGTCACATGGGTGCTTCCACCGATGACGGCGGCAGAGCCCTTTGAGCCCTTCCGAGTCGGAGTTCTGTTCGATCCGTTGCAGGTGAGCAGACACGACGCTGCGATCTACCTCTGCTTAAAACTGAATTTTTGATCGGAAGAACAGGATGCGAATTGGCCGGGCCTCAAGACTGCTCCTCGGATTGACACTCTGCGCGTCGTTGACGGGAGAGATGCTGGGTGCGCCGAAGGCCGAGGCTGCAGACATCGCTCGACCCGCTAACTCTGTCGTTCGCAGCTACGGTAGTGGTTGGGACTGCGCCCCAGGCTTTCGCCGGTTGAAGGAACTCTGTGAGAAGATCAAGCTACCTTCAAATGCTTATTACACGGACTCCTACTTCGGCACGGGCTGGGATTGCGAGCACGGGTATCGAATTGGCGGCGACGGATGCGTTGAAATCGCGGTACCTGAATATGGCTTTCTAAACGGTGCGCGCTATGGAGATGAATGGAGCTGCGAGCGTGGCTACCGGAAAAGGAAAGATAGCTGCGTCGCTATCGAAGTCCCCTCAAACGCCTACCTGTCAGATTCCAGCCACACGAAGGGTTGGAATTGTGAGCGAGGCTACCGAGAGCTGAAAAACACATGCGTTGCAATCATTATTCCGCCCAACGCTCACGCCATCGATAGCGCGTACTCGCGTGGCTGGGCTTGCAACCGAGGCTACGTTATGGGCAAGGCCGGTTGCGATAGTCTGAAAGTTCCGCCAGCAGCACACCTCGCTCCATCCGGAACCGAATGGCGGTGCAACCGAGGCTTCAGCAAACGCGGCCAAGAATGCGTCGCGATTACCCTGCCTGCCAACGCATTTCTTTCAGATACAAACGTCGGCCGCGGCTGGGAATGTAAACGCCCCTACAGGCAGCGCGGAGAAAAGTGCGTTAAGACAAATTAGCTCGGTACTCTGTCGTCAACACCACGCGGCGCGCGACCAAGGCGGACAGTTCATGAATGAAGGCATCACAACGATCCTCGCCCTACTTAAAGAGGTCGAGGGTCACATGTCCAAAAGCCAGTTGACCGACAAGCGACTAGCAGTAGAGAAGTTGCAGCGACTGGCGAGCATAGCAACAACTTTGGCGTTCACGATCCAACTGACGAAGCAGGCGCCTCCCTCAAGCCGTTGCTCACGATCGCACACTCGTCGAAGGGTACTCAGGCTGCCATGACATTGAACTTTCCAAATCAGAGCCGAAGCCTGGACGAGGAAAAAGAACGGGGCCGGTTTTGGCCCCATGATGGCCCAATGGAGGTCACGCTTTTTTATTGAAGCGAGTGCAATCAGGAAGATTTTCCCGGGATTGGGAGGTTATGAATCTGGCCTTCTAGGTGCTTTCGACGCCGCCAGAGACCGCATCCAAGACGTAGCTTCTGAAGCCTACGCACGCGGCTGCCGGGGCACAAACATCTACATACTCACTGCAAAAGATTTTTGATTTATCTTATCTGTTGAAAAGCCCGCGGATTTCATGAATCGCAGGACAAGACAGCCACTAGATTGAAATGGAATTCTTAGCGTGCGCAATCGCTAAGATAATTTCATGGCGATCTTCAGTGCGCCTGCCTGAGCAAACAAAAATGTGCCCAACAATAATATGGCAGACTTCGAAACTTGCTTTAACAGTACAATATCGGAGGATTTCTGCCGCAATAATTTAGAGGTGAATTATGTCATTTAAAGACTGGTCTGCGGCGCAGACAAAAGCCAGCGAAAAAGCCGCAACTAAAAAAACAAAGAGCCCGGCTCCAAAAGCCACGGAAGCCGTTCAGTCAGACGGCCCACCGACTGACACCAAGGCAGCTCCAAAATCATAGTAGCGGGAGCATCAAGATAGGCCCAGCCCGGACGCGATGCGCTCCACGCTCCAGTACGTCGCGATGAGAATACAAGCACCCGCTATGCCGATGCGGCTGAATCGCCAAGCGCTTTTGCTCAGTCGTCGGAACAGAAGAAACAGCGGCCATGTCAACAGCACGATCGCCAGCTGGCCGATCTCCACGCCGACATTGAAGGCCAGCAAGCTCTTCCAGATGTTGGGGGAGTCCACTTTGAGGATTTCGTGCAGGACGAAGGAAAAGCCCAGCCCGTGCAACAAACCGATCGCACAGGTAATCAGGAACATTGTCCATTCGCTGCCCGCGCGCTTCTGGCGAGGCATCAGAGCAATCGCAGCCGCGTAAACGATTGAAAGAGCGATGCCGGTTTCGACGGTCGGCACAAACCAGGCTCCCTTTGGCACGAACCCAAAGAATCCTGCTGTGAGCGTAACGCTATGGCCGACAGTAAAGCCTGTGACCCGCGCGATGAGGCTCCTCAGGCCCGTCGCGCCAAGCACGAGGCACAGCACGAAAAGCACATGGTCGGGCCCGCCCAGAATATGCCGGACACCCTCCCAGACGAAGGTTGTTGCTGCGGAGTAGCTCGATCGCGTTACGCTTACCGGTTCCCGCAGCAAGCCCATAGCTCGGAAAACTTTGGTGCCGCCTGGACCGTGGTCGAGGATCAGGTTGGCCGTTTGTTCCTGTCCGCTCTGACCGGGGTCCAACTGACTTGAAAGATCGTACTCCGTGATGGAGGGCAGCCCGTCATACTTCAACAGGACATCGACGACAGTGTCGCCGACGTACGTTTCCGGGGCGCCTTCGGGAAATGCAGGGCCGGCACTCAAAGCCGCCTTTGCTTCGTCCAGCGTCGCAAAGCCGGGTTCTTTGCCGATTGGGTAGGCTCGTACCGCGATGAGCGTCGGCTCGGCCTCGCGCCGGCCGGTCTCGAGGTCCAGACCATCGGCCGCGATCCTGCCCAAGCCCAATGGGTCTCGACGGAGCGCATCAGCATCGACCAGGTGCACGATACGGTCTTCTTCTGCGCGATTGCTTGTGAAGGGAGCCGCTTTCGGCAGGCCATCGGCCCCAACCGGACCGATCTTGTCAGCAACGAGATAGGGCATTGGCGTCCTCAAATAGAGGAGCAGACCGTCATCGACATGTTCAACATGGATGATGCGGACGTTCATGTTGAGATTGAAGTGCGCAAGTGCGGCCGCCGCGCAGCACAACCCAATCAGAGCAGCGACTGCTGTCGCCCAACAGATGCGCAGCGCAGTGCTCATGGGCCGGGCCTTGCACTAATGACGGTAAGTCCTTGCAGCTTCCACGCCCCGTCGATCCGCGCCACATCCAACAGTGCGCGATAGCGCAGGCGACGCCGGTGCATGTGCCCCCAGTGCCCACCACTGACAAGTGCGTTCCAGTTGGCAAGCAGGCTGATCCCGCTACCATCATCGCGGTTGCTAATCTCTTCAACTGCAACCGCGTCGACTTTTTCCGTACGGGCAAGCGCACCTGACGGCAGAGTCACCGACAGGCCACGTTTCAACTCGGCCCCGACGGCTTCGGCCCGGTCGGCGGAGACAAAACTCGAGAGTGCCTTTTCAAAACTTGCTTCATCCACTTCCAGTAACGCGGCTCCTGCGTTCAAAAGAACCGCCTCGACAACCTCTTGCGCGGATCGTTTGCCCAACGAACCTGCAGCGGGATTGGGAACGGGAACAACGGCGACCCGTATGACCAGAACGGCAAGGATACCCGAGGTCAACGCAACAGCTGCCCACCGCCAACGGTTTTTGGGCACCGATCGAACCGTAGCGACGGCCGCAATGAGGCCAACCCCTGCCAACACCAGCGAAAGGATGGGAACACCGACGTGTTGCCCCGCTCCGGCAGTCACCGGTTTGGCGATGGGGTCTTCCCAAGACTTCAGGAAATTCGTCCAAACCACGACGGGGTCATCGCGCCTGATGAAACCGGGCACCCCACCCGCCGGATCTGTAATTCGTGCCGGAATGGTCCCAGCCTCATCCGTGAACAGCTGCCAGGTCAACTCTACCCGTTTGGGAAGGGTCCGGTGTGGATACGATGAGATAACGCCCAAGAGCGCCGTAGTTCGATCCAGAGCGTCAGGATTTTCGAGCACCTTTAAGCCCGCGACGCTTATGTCGAGCACCTCGACCTGGACTGTGGCCGGCTTTCGCGAGACACCGTCGATCACCACAGGATTTTGCAAAGCGAAGAAGCGCTCCGCTGTTTTTTTTACCTGTCCTATTTGAGCGGCATCCAGCATCGCCCCATCGTCAAGTTCGAGGTCCGACCACACCTCCAGATCCCGCAACCTGAAGATCACCTCATGCCGGACTTCACGAGGCTCGACAGTGAGGAAAGACATCAGCGCCGACTTGTGATGTCGGGTGAGGTTGGGGTTTTCGAAGGCGCTGTACCACGGATCATTCCAATCAAGCGCGATCGTCTCTGGCACCGAAAGGTAGCGATAGTCGGCAACCGGCACCTTGCCGTGATGAGCCAAAAAGCCGATCGTCACCAAAACTCTGCCTTCACCGTCTAGCGGTGGACCAATGGTCAGCGCTTGCGGCCGGTCGGAAAACACGTAGTCCAGTTCTACGTAGACGACGCGCGGGCTGCGCTGAGCATTAGACGCGGGCGGCGAAGAACCTGCACCGAGCGCACGGGTCTGTGCCGTTGGCCGAGCCTTTCGGTCGCGAATCTCAAGACGTTTGACGGTGGGCTCAAGGGGCGTTGCGCCATCCACGAGAACACTCATCGCACGGCCCGTGAATTTGGATAACCTGGCAGCGTCAGGCTCGCCATCCGGCTTCGAACGAGCGCCACCGACAGTGTTCTGCTCTCCCGCAAAAGCAGGGAAATCGGCAAAGTCGATTTCCAAAGCGATGCGCACTCTGTCTTCAAGTATCGAGATTTCCGCGAAGTTTGGCGCGGTCTCTGCGCCTGTCGCATTCAACCAATCTCCGCGCGCTTGCTCACTCAGCGGCATGAGGAACAGGACAAGCAAGAAGGTTGCGCGTTGCACGACACTAATGCCGCAAAACCGTTGGACTCCTGGTGGCTTCAAGGCTTCTCCGTCTCGCCCTGTCACGAATGCAATTCGAACATGGCAGATTGCTTTGGCTTGGGACCGTTGATGCCGAACCTTTTTCTGATCTCCTATAAGATCGCCAGCATGGGCGCTTGGCTCCAGGAACTGGAATTGCCAGGCGTCCGCGCTTAGTCTTGAGCTTGCGGCTGGTCAGGTGCGCTTATCTCCGATCGCGAGTTATTACTTTGACAGCTTACGAAACGCATCGAGTGCTTGCTCGAACGATGCATTCATATGTTTCGCAAAGGTCGCACCTGTCTGCTGCGCGCTGGCGGCCTGCTGTTCGAACATCTCACGAAACTGCTTCACATTATCGAGCAACGTCTGCTGTTGTGCCTCGAACTGAGCCTGCGTCTTTTCTTTTTCGTGCTGAAACCGGATTTCCGCAAGATCCATCTGCTGTTTCAGTTCTTGTTGAGCACGAACCCAGTCAGCCACACTCCGATCATAAGCATCGCCCATCTGGCCGCTGACTTTGTCGATCTCGCTCTCCACGATCTGAACAGCCTCGCTGATCTTCTTCTGCTGATCCAAAACGGCGTCGTAAGCAGCAGCTTGACCCAGTTCCAATTGGGACCTTAGCAGCGCGATACTCTTCGTCAGTTGATCGCGCGCTTCCTCGGGCATCTGTTGGGTATGAGAGACGGCTTCCTGCAGCTTGTCGGCGGCGGCTGACGCCTCGCTCTTGAACTTCTGCAGTCTTTCCGACACTGCATTTGATGTTGCCTGGGCATTCGCCTCGAGCGTGCTTGCTGCCGCTTCCCACCGGTCTAGCGTTTGATCAATCGTCTGTCTGATCTCTTTCACTGTGGGCATGGCAATACTCCTTAAATTGCAATGAGTGAGAGCGGGGGCATTAATTGGGCTTCGGCGCCGGAACATTGGTGCCAAACTTCTTATTCGTCTCGTCGTAGATTGCCTGGACAACGTCGGTGAACACCTCACGCCCATCGAGAAGGAACTTCGTGAAGCCGACACGGTCTTTCGGATCGGCTGGCAGTTTTGGCGTGGTCGAAGGCAGCGGCCAGGCCTCGTGATTGATGACGGCCATTCGCGTACGAATCTTGTCTTTGGTGACGTTCCAGACCATGTAGTCGACCGCAAGCGACAGCGGGCCATCATAGGTCTTGCGAATCTGCTGCTCGACGATCGGTGCCGTGTCGAAGTCATTGTAGAAGTGGTAGGCAACGGCCATGCGCGGCTTGGTGAGGCTCATCACCTTTCCGAACATCGAAGGCTCTGTGTGAACCTGCGTGCCGACATTGAGTGCGTCTTCGACCGGGAATTTCTGTTTCGTCACGAGCAATACTGGCGGTAGGAAGCTTTCATGAATCGATATGTCAGCCCCCTTCGTATGCTCGATCCACCATTTGTTCGGATAAGTGTCGCTGGAGAACGCGAACTTCAGACCGTTCCAGTCCAGGATGAAGCTGACGGGACCGTCGAGAGCGTGTATCGCCGGGATTGTCCGGATGACGACACCGTTTTCGTCATAGATGACCTGGTTGACGCCCTTATAGTCGAACTCGGTCACCTCGAGTTGTTGACCCTTGGTGTTGACGTTGCCTAGGCGCGAAGCAGCATCCCACTCGAGCATCTTTTGCATGTGTTCCAATGCGTAAGCGGTGCCCCACTCCTTCTTGCTGCCACTGGGTCCCCAGACGCGCAACGGAACCTGCCGGTTGGAGATGACGCCGCCGACCCAAAGATCACCCAAGTCGCCGAAGTGGTCACTGTGCAGGTGACCGATGAAAACCTTGTCGAGGTAATCATAGGGGATGGCTAGTGCGCTAAGCCGCTCCGCTGATCCCGATCCAATATCGAAGATGAATTTATCGCCGTTACCCAGCTCAACCAGAAAGCATGCAGCCGCCTGTTTCGGGCGCGCACTCGGCATGCCGGTGCCGCAGGCCGTGATCCGCATTTCGTCGGGCGCGATGTCCTCGGTGCCCGGATAGTAAACTTCATGCTCCTCGAGCGCCTTAACCGGTGAGAATTTCGGAGTTTTCGTCTCGGCCTGGGCCGCGGAGGTGCCGAGCAGGCCATCAATCGCTTCGCCCAACGCCCGGACCTTTTGCTCTGGGGCGACCATCCAGGCACCAAATACCAGTCCCACACTCACCAATACTATGCTTGATAAAATCCTTGCGCCTCGGGACATGACAAACTCCTGAAAAAATAACCCGAACATACTAATTAGTATGTAGCATACCTTTCAGTATTCAGGCCAGTCCTTTGTTGCTATCTTGGCTGAAGTGGCTAAGCGCGCTTCAAGAAATAAAACTCAACCCGCTCCTCGTTTCGACCGGGAAGCGTGGCTGCGCGCCGCGATGGAAGTGCTCGCGCGAGAAGGACAGGCGAAGCTAAGAGTGGATCGGCTCGCCAGCGATCTCGACGTCACCAAAGGCAGTTTCTACCATCATTTTGAAAACCGCGAGGACTTTGTCGAGAGCCTGCTGGCGTACTGGACCTCAGCCTTCACCGATTGGGTGGTGCGAGAGGTTGAAAGTTTGGATGTGCCGGCGGACGAGCGGCTTTTGCGACTGATGCAAACCATCCAGCGCGAAGGACTCGATCGCTATGACATCGCCTTTCGTAGTTGGGCAGCCCAAGAACCCTCGGTCGCCGAACAAGTCAAAAAGGTCGACCTGGCACGCTATGACTTCATCCGCTCGCTATTTTGCGAAATGGGATTTGAGGGGCGGGATCTCGAAGACCGCGTAAGGATATGGTTGGTGTTTCACAGCGCGCAAAGCACCGTCTTCGTGCCCCAAAACAATGAAGACGCCGAGGAGGCGATCAACCGCCGGCACGCCTTTTTCACGAGGCCCGCCTTGTGAATGCACTGATGCGGAAGCCTGCCGTTCACATCATAGGCATTACCCGTCTCACCGGGTCTCGCCCAACGCGCACGAGCGCTCCTCGACGTCTTCCAAAACGTCCAAAATACCGTTGTTGCACTTAGTGGGAATTATATCAGGCCAGCACCTCATGTAAGCGGTTGTGTCGTGGCGGTTCGAACCTATTATTGGTCAGACCAAAACATACTGGAAGCGCATTGTTAGGGAGTCGGCTTAATGACAAAAGCAATCGTCAAGCAAGTGCAGACCACTGTGTCCCAATACCTGAGGGAAATACCCGGGGCTCTCGGACACATGGATTATGAGATTCGCGGCAACAGTGTGCTCGGACATTCCGACCAAGGAACCGTTGTCATCAATCTGACCTACGAGGGCGAGAGGCATATAGGGTCTTTGGACCTTCCTTTGACCCAGGTCGAGATCATGTGCATCGGATATACCGATGAACAAGCAGAGGCCTTTCTGAAACATTACGATGCAGCGATGTTCCGGGCAGGCGGAGGCTGACCCGCACGCCGTGCCGTTGCGGATGTCTTGAGTTGCGCCGATCCGGTGTGGAGCACCGGGTCAGCGCGAAGGCTCGGCCATACGTCTGTTGAACATTGCAACATGACCAGGCCCTTGACCCCCAATGAAGCAGCTATTGATCATCGCCCATGCGCCTTCGCAAAACACACGCGCCTTGCGTGATGCGGTTCTCCGGGGGGCTCACAATCCAGAGATTGCAGGGGTTCATGCGCGAGCATTGACTCCGTTTGAGGCGGGCCCCGGCGACATTCTCGCAGCCGACGCTATCGTTCTGGGAACCACGGAAAACCTCGGTTACATGTCCGGTGCGCTGAAGGACTTTTTCGACCGCACCTACTATGCCGTCCTGGAAGAAAAGCAGGGCTTGCCCTATGCGCTCTACATTCGGGCCGGCCATGACGGCACCGGGACGCGGCGCGGCGTAGAGGCCATCGCTACTGGACTGAGTTGGAAAGCCGTGCAACCGCCGCTGATTTGCCGCGGTGATTACGCGCCCGAGTTTATCACGCAATGTGAAGAACTTGGGCTTGCCATGGCCGGCGGCCTTGAGGCCGGCGTGATCTAGCGCAACAAAAGGCGCTTGGCGATTTCGAACGCTTAACGGACCAAAAACCGACAGCGCAACATAACGTGACGGTGCCACGCAGGCCGGCACCGGAAGGAAACGCCTCCATCAGCCTCCAGCAGTCAGGTCGAGGATTTGCAAACCTCTCTGTGCCAGCCTAGCCCTGATGCCTTTTGATCCAGCTATCTTTGACACGAACTGCTTGGAGCATGATCGAGCGGCAAGCACGCACCCGCATTACAATAGGGGTTGCCGGCGCAGCGCGCTTTCGCTCGCGCTCTCGTGTCGTTTAGGTTTGTTCCAAAACAGTTATAGAGGCGGGGGCTGCTGCGGGCGCCGTCATCAATGCGGTACTCGCACCTCCACCCTTTTGGTTCCCCTTGCGCATTGCCGTACTGAATGGGGATGGCTACGACAAAAGCCAATAACGATGAACCAGTCGCCAATTTAGCAAGCATAAACCTCTCCCAACTGATGGAATCAATACTCGGAGTCTAGCAACTCTGGCAGCCTAGCGAAAATTGAAGCAACTCTCCTGGCCTCATCTTTTGGTGAGCCCCACGTGACAAGCAGGGCTTCGCCAAGCACTTCGGCTTGACACCTCACAACAGCAGCCAAGAATTTCCAATGAATTCTTCCGCATTCACGCCCCAATGAAAGGGGACACACATTGTCGCGACGCCCAGCACACGACAGGGCGAGCAGCCCTTTTTCAAACCAAGTATTTTTATGTTTAGACATGCAATCCTGAGTGCGGCACTGGCTCTGTCGTTGGTTGGCTCTGCGACTATGGCGTATGCTCAAGCGACCGAAGAGGACGACGCGCTCTCGACGCCTCGGAGCCAGCACCGGTCGAATTCGTGCAGCAGGCAGGTGGCCTGACCTACGCAAACGGTCGGCTGGAGCTCACCCAGCCGGCGCAGATGACCGTGTTCTTTGCCGATCGGCCGCGCCGCTTCAAAGGGCACATGCGCAACAGCGACTTTGCCAAGTATTGGACGGCAGCGGCCGGCGGGTTTGGCGCCGATCCTCCCAATGCCGCTGTTGTCATCGCCGACAGCGAGGAGCCGCCCGTGATCGTCGAGTTGAAGTCGTTCAAGCTTGGCGACAACGGGACGCTCGCCTACGAGGTGGATATTCTTGAGGGGAAGTTGCCCGCGCGCGCTGCAAACGTCGCGCAATTTATTGACCCGGTGGCCTACCTCGGGCCGCGCGTCGGCTTCTATGCGGGACGGCGTGGTGGCGTCGCTGTAATGCGCCGGCGGCCGTTGCACCGGCCAATCATTGTACATCCGCGTGGGGCCGGTCATCATCCGCCCGCGCCGCAGGTGGAGCCCGTATTACCGTCGCGACATCTGCCGGCTTTATTGATCGTCGCTGCCTGGCCGGTGCCGTGAGCGGGCCGGCGACACGTGCTTGTACCCTCAAGCGTTCGTTCTTGCAAAGAGTGATGCCGGCCATCAGAGCACTTTGGAGTGGAGGAGGTCTGTTGCGCTTTCCCCTCGGTGCCCCCCCAAAATTTCAAACGTAGATACAGTCTTGGGGATTGCATGCATTCCTTGTCGCAATCTGGCTTCCATTGTTGCGCCCCCGTTCTTAGCTTCTGCCCCTTCCGACAAATGCGACTTGGGGGAGCAGCATGGAAGCGGTACGTGGTCCAATACGGGGCAATCAGCACGCGCGTCGCCATTTTGCGGTCGCTAAGAAGGCACCGACCATCGTAACACTTATCCATGGGACTTTCGCGCCTAGTGCCGCGTGGACAAAGGACGGCTCTACTTTGAGGCGCCAAATTGCCGACGCTCTTGGCAAGCAAGGCCAGACCATGCACTTCGACGTGTTCAAATGGTCGGGTCGCAACACACATAAGGCTCGCATCAAAGCAGGTTACGAACTGGCTGCTCATATCCGCGAACTACGCAAGTCCTACCCTCACTGCAGTCATTTCATTGTGGGGCACAGCCACGGTGGCAACATTGCGCTATTCGCCCATAAGCATCTGCCGGAAAAACTTCACGCTCTCGGTATTGCAACTCTCGGAACACCCTTTCTTTACGCGAAACTTAAGGACGACCTTGAGAAGATTACCCTGCAGTCGCTCGAACAAGAGGTGATGGGAGAACGCGATATCCTCTCCAGCGTTTTCGCCTTTATGCTCTCGGTGCTGGCCTTCCTAACAATCCAGAGGATCTTCAAGGTCGGCAGTGGCGATCTTTTAGGCTGGCTTGCGGTGGTAGCAGCCGCTCTCCTCACGTTTGGGATCACCTACACGGCGATCAAATTCGTTCTGTTCCCACGTCTCGCTCCGACACTGCATCAGTACAGCGGCAAGCGCATGGCGCTGCGCCTCGCCAAGGCAATAGAATTTCCCAGGGTGCCGCGAACACACGTTCTTAGCTTTGCTTACCCTCGCGACGAGGCAGGGCTCTGGCTGGACGGGCTGGAGTTGTTCACTAAGGTACCAACTTGGCTGATGAAGGTCACCTTAGGGATTGGCTTCATATGTATGGTACCGGCCTTCGCTGTCTCTTATTTTGCTGACAAGGCTCAAGCTTTCGCCAGTGCGTTCCAAGAGTTCCTAGGGCCGAAGTTCGTTTCGAAAATTGCACATTTTGCTGATCTGGCGTCGAACGCTATCGTTATCATAGGCCTTACGCTTGGAGGTCTCTGGCTTCTAACGGCAGGCGTCCGCTCTGTGCTCAGCCTTCTCCGGGGCCATCCATGGGGTTTTGGTTGGGAGAGTCCGTTCCTTCACAACTGGGCGGAAATCGGCGCAGACACGAAACCTGAGCTCCCACAAGCAGCCTCCAATTTCACCGAAGTTGTGCGGTTGGCGAAAAACTCGCAAGTCAATGGGAAGCGCCATAACCACTTCTATGAAGATAGCCGCATCCTAGAGGCATTGAGCTACTGGATGGCTAAAATATCTGCCCCGCAGTCGGCCTTCGAGGCTGAGCAACGAAAGGCTGGGTAGACTATGCTAGGGGCCAACCTCATCAAGGCTAGAGATGCTTCTGTGCAGTCCAGCTGACCGATGCCCCAGACCAGATCGCCACAAACGCCCGGTCGTTTTCACGAGCGTTTCGAGGGCGGTGAGCGCTAAACGCCCATTTGAAAGTATGGCTGTTTGTAGCCCATACAGTGTTTGCTGAGACCGGCATGGACTTCGAAATATCCGGGCGCAAGACCGAATAGCAAACCCAATTTTAATAGAAGTAACAATTTGGGACGTTTGCGTCTTGCCTGTTCAGCCCACGGGTGGTCTAGTGGGCTGAATGCATCAGTGATTAAGGAAGCAAGAGTGTCATCGTCATCCGCGGAGTACGAAGCTCAGCAATTCAACCCTGCGGTTAGAGTTGTCTATGTAATCGCTGCCTACCTAGCGTCTGGCGCCGCCGGCGTCATAGGTGTGTCCTGGTTGTTCTCCCAACTAAAAACTCCCTTTTTCGCCCTCTCATCTCTGCTTGCCGACCGAAACGACGTCTTTTTGATCGTGCCAATGACCCTTTCGCTGGGCGCCTAGCAACGGCCGGTCTATTGTGCGTAAAGCCCCTTTCATCTGCGCCATCATGGTGCTGCCCGTGAGAGGAGCATGAAATGGCCCGCACAATAAAAACAAGACTCGTATTTTGCGAATTCCAAGATCCGGTTGAGTGTTGTGGCGCGCGAGGACGTTCCTTATAGTTTTTGGGACTGAATGAGCACGTTGAGAAGTGAGCCTGGACGGGGCTCTTTAATGATTTCCAGAACTCCATTGCGAGGCGCGTCATGATCCGTTTGATTTTGTTGTCAGCCACATGCGCATTCATTGCGGCGACGTCGATTTCGGCTCAGGCAGGCAAACGTTACACCCATAACCTTTGTCGGGCGGTGACCACGCAAGGACAGCCAGTAACCTTCAGATGTCGACTCAATCAAAAGTGTTGCTTCGATCAACTGACCAATCAGCGATTCTGCGTTTCCAAATCGGCCACCTGTTCTCTGATGTTCCCAGCTGCCACAAGTCCCCCACTTTGATCATCTGACATCGGCGACCGGTTCTGCGAGGACCATCGCAGTCGAATTTGGTTCGGCGACACGGTTATGCGCCGGCGCATTATGCTGCAGGTCACGCGGCAACGTACAGGATCGTCGCGGAAACCACCGGATACTAGTGCAGGTAAAAGCGACGGCCAGGGTGGGTTGCGAGGGCGCTCAGTTCGGGCGGTTCGTCAAGAAAGATTGTCTGCAGATGCCTTTCCTCTCTCGCACACCTCGGTGCCATCGAAAAATTTGGACAAATGAAAACGATTTAGGGATGCTCTAAGCACTATTGTTCAGGCCTGTTCGTTTGTTTCGTCCTTGGCAACCAAGCTTAAAGGGAGGACGGCATCAGCCACAGACATTTCCTTCAAGACGAGATCCTTCAGCTCTTGGGACGCGCTTGCGCTGAACGTGCTGCGTGGCACTCTGAGCCTGAACGAGAAGATTGTTTGACACGGCAGGGATACGAGCGCGAGACTTAGTCCAAATTTCATCGATCAGCTGATCGATTTGGGTTTGCTCGACTTCATGGAAAATCGGCGGACTGGAAACTACTTGATCGCCTTTTCGGGCAGCGTGGTGAAGGGACCTCTTGGGCTCCCACTTTCAACTTGAGGGCATTGGGCCTCGGATTTTAGACATCTTGCCGGGGGACGGGCTTTGAGCTCGATGCAATTGCGCCTTGAGCATCGAGCAACCTTTCCCCAAAGTAGTAATGGGCGTGCATGAGCCAGAGCTAAGGCGAAGTGGGGTGCGATGATGTGGGACAAACAGCAGCTCGTAAGTGGCCTCTTAGTTGGCGGCTTACTCGTTGTGGCCGGGGTCGCAATCAGCGCTAACTGGTCTTGGCTGGCGTTGCTCCTGATCGCCTGGAGCGTCATGATCATCGCTCCCAAACCCTTATCGTGACAGCATTTATCACGAAATCCGAGCGCACACCTGCGTTTACATCACGACCCCACAGGGTTCGTTAGTTTTCAGCCGTTGGAGTGGGTCAACTTTCGAGCGCTGTTGACAGGCAACGTTAGGTGCATTCTCGATCGGCGCTTTTTTCAGGTATGCTTGCATTACGCTGAGACGTTGGCCGATGGCCACCTCATTGGCGTGCCCCTTTTAATCTGTCCCAAAGGGATGACGACCATGTACTCACGAATCCTCGTTCCGATTGATGGGAGCGCTGAGGCCCATGAGGGCTTAAAGATTGCTTGCCTAATTGCCGAACACCATAAGGCCCGCGTGATCTTGCTTTGCGTGAGCGATGGACACTTATCTGAAGAAGCCGTCGAAGCGGCCATTAATGAAGGGATCATACGCCCATCCAGTTATCAGGATTTTGTCCATTCGCTCGAATATCCCAGTATTGCGTCGACCCAAGCTGAACTCAATCGCGAGGCCATCTTATCGCGGACAGCAAGCGCTATCGCACATACAATCGTCGAGCGAGAAGCTGGCTTTGCCAAAGGTCAGAGTGTGCCCGAGGTGTTGACTTTGTTGCGTTCAGGACGCTCGGATGCCTGCATCCTCGATGCTGCAGGCGAATATAAAGCTGACCTTATTGTCCTGGGGAGCCATGGTCAGCAGGGCATCGAGTCCTTGTTCCATTCAAGTGTGGCTGACTCTGTGTGCAAACAGGCAACCTGTCCCTGCCTTATTCTGTATCCCAGCGTCGGCACCTGAAAAAACGCACCGGTTTGAACCAAGGCAGGTCGAAAGACTGTTTGACTAATGCGGACTGTTTTGAGTTTGAATGATGCCCAAAACGTTGATTTTTGTCGGCCTCATCATCGTTGCCATTGGTCTTGTTTGGCTTCTCGCCGAGCGGCTGGGTTTGGGGCACCTTCCCGGCGATATCATCATCAAACGAGACTGGGGCACAATCTATATCCCGATCACTACGTCGATCGTCATCAGTCTCGTATTGAGTGTTTGTTTTTGGATCTTGAGCAAGTTGAGCTCATGACTTCCGACACCGCCGAAAGACGCCTCTAAAGCTGACGACAAGCACACAGTGTGGAACATAAAATGCCTTCGCGAGACGCGAAGGGCGGATGAAAACGGCGCTCAGGCTCGGTGGTTCGTGGAGCGATATTCCGTACAAATTTGACCCCTCCCCCTCAGCCACACACCCTTCCATAAATTTGAAATTATTTGCCTTTTAGAGTTCTCACAAAACCGTTCCCACGTTTGCTCCCACACCTAAGCCAAATAGTTAGGTGCTTCGGAAGCAGACCGAGGTGGACAGTTGGGCCTGGTTCCGTCAACTCGGTTTGCTCCAACCGAATTGTGATGACGTGCTGGGCGGTGTCCCCTTTCGGGTGCGAAGCGGAACGTGCCTGAGCTCTGATCGTCATGGATCGGCTATGTCCGCTTTGATCAATAAGCGGACCTGGCAATAGTACTGCTCTTTTGGCGGGACGCGGCTTATTCGACCATTCTGTGGTGGTCTCATATCGCTTGGGCTAGTGCAGGGCCAAGTTGTAGCCCAGACCAAGGTGACTTTATAGCGGCGACAAGCTTCTGGGCTTGGCCACGTTGGAAGGTGAGTTGACAAAAGGTAAGACGCCAGCTCGCGGGGTAGGGGGATGGGGGCGAGCTGGCGACCATTATTTGCCGGACGCGATGGGGGTGGGGGCGGTCCGGCGAACCGCGCTGGCATCATTTGACGGGGGTTTGTCATGCGCGGATATGTAATCCTAGCCCTCTGAGATGCAGGCCCGATTGATTCCGATCAATCGCAATCTTCTATCAACAAGCGATAGTCCGATAAGGGCTGCGGCAAAAAGGTCGCCAGCGTTGGGAGAGGCACTGGCGACTTAGTGACTTGCTTGCCGGTGCGTGGCGATGACCGGCCACCCGCGCTGTGCGAGATTGCCGTTCAACGACACGCGAGGCCAACCGGACCAAAGGCGGTGAATACTGAAAAGGGCGGCTCGATAGCAACTACCCAAAAAAGTTGCCGCCAGGCGGGGGGACCAATCTGGCGGCAAGGTCAAGGGCTTTTACCGAAGCCAGGCAAACTAACCCGCACCACTAGGCCAGACACAGGACTGCTCCTGACAGAGGCGCTAAGCTTCGAAAAATTCTTGCAATGCAGGAACCATCCATACAGGACTTTGCGGACATTGGAGATGTGCTCAAAGGTCGCCGTTTGAAAGTCCGCTTTCGGGGTGAAGCGGAACATGCTTCAGCTGCGTCTGCATTGATATCTTGCTCTCCCCCGATACTGTAATTGGTGGCTCTGTGTTTCGCCTCAGAACAAGATAGTGATTAGTTTCTTCAGCAGTTCTTCCAACGGGATCATGGTCAGCAGCAGCGGCGCGATTGGAATGAGGGTAGCTGCGGAGAAGCGAAGCAAGAGTCCTCGGGTGATCGGCGTGCTGCGCATGCCCTGTATGATGCTGTAGCTATTTCCCAGGTCCGCAAGAGATTGGACATCCGAACTGCCAACCAACGGCTCTTCACCTTGAGCCCCACCGCGCACCCATTTTGCATCAAACTCGCGAACATAGCGAGTAGCGAGCGTTCCATACTCCCGCAGACCAATTCTCCGCGCCCGCCTAATGGGCTCCAAGAAAACTAGGAGCGGGCCTAGCGTCACGCATAGCACGAAGATCAGCATGACGGCGATCTCTCCCTTGAATTCGGAGAGTGGCTGACCAGCGACGACGACGCGTGTGGCCAGCCAACCAGATAATAAGATACCGTGCGCAAGAGCGAACCCTATCAGGGCTCGTGTCATCTCCGAGATGAAGCCCAAGCCTCCCGTGCCGTCAGGGTGCGTGGGCATCAAGTTCAAATGTAGTCGTGAGACCTGCCAAAGGAAACACGCCCAAATGAACAAGCGGTAGTACAGGCGGCAAAGAACAAATTGGAAGATCGGCAAGCTAACAAAAGCAAACCACAAGCCAGCAATTGTTAAGTCAGCGCCCTCGGCCGGAGAGGTGACGTACCATGTTGATGTTTCCAGAGCTACGAATTGGCGCCAGAACAAGAGAACGCCAATAACATAGACAAAAGCGATGAGCAGAATGTCAGCAATAACGGAATCTCTAAGGCGAAATGCCGACTTCACTGCTGCCTCGAACTCCGCGATTTCATTCGACGGGATTAAGTGTCGGTCATAGAAGTTCCGAAGCAACGGACGCATCCGCTTTTGGGCTATACGTCCTGCAATTAGCAGGGCAGGAAGAGCTAGAAGCAGGCGGACGTGGACTTCAAGGTCAAGCGCGAAGGGTACCTCCACCTTTCCCCGAAATAGCAGTCCCTCAATTGCGGTGAGTAACAGCAACGGCATCCAAGCAAGCAAGGGAACCAAAACGACAAATGCTGAACCCCACCGGCTTACGTTATCGCGCAGACGCTCACCTTGCAGCCGCTCAAAGGGCAAGCCCTCGGCAAACACCCCGAAATCGGTTTTGCTACCAGAAGGTTTCGAGGCCGTGACTGGCTGGGATGTGATTACGGTCATCTCCCTGAACGCTGATTGAGCTATTGACCCACGCGCCTTTACTCCTCGATGGCCCCTCCGGAAGCCACCCAGTCATTAATCCCGAAGAACCGGACATCCAGAAAACCCATGTCCTTCATGGTCTTGCCAGCAAGCGCGGCACGGGCGCCGGAGTTGCAATAGACGAGGATTGTTCGGTCCTTTTGGAGGGCGCTGTCGTAGCGGGGCGACTCCGGATCGACCTGAAACTCCAAGTGCCCACGAGGAGCATTCACCGCACCCATCATCCCTCCTCTCGTTCGAAACTCTTCCTGCTCGCGAACGTCGACGGCGAGTGCATTCCCGCTATTGAGCAGCACCTTCACTTCCTCAGGTGTGGCTTCGGGAACTGCTCCTCTTGCAGTTGCCATCATCTCTTTGAGTGACATGGCCATGTTGTCTCTCCGGAATGTTTATTGCGGCTGCGTACGCGTTCTCAGTGAATTCTATTGAGGCATGCTACCCGAGCCGAGTTGCCGGAACCGACAGTTTTTCAGCTGAGATCTTTTCCCAGCGTTCCCTGACAAGTTGTTTTGCTGCCTCTTCGAGAAATTCTGGCGCGGCCCATTCGGAGACATCGAAATCGTTCCGGATGTAACCGTGGCTAAGCATGAAGTCTTTGCCGATCTCGACTGCGGCGAGATTCTGCGGCGACAGGTTCGGCACCATGTCGACCTCCTTGATGCCCCGATAAGTATCCTCGACGTCGAGATAATAAGTTTGCTTGTCGAGGATGGCTGCTGCAGCGTGCTTGTGTTCGTTCGACCATCGCCCAACCCTGATCATCCCCTTCATGAAAGTAACGGCCAATTCCGGGTGCTTGTCTGCCATCTCATCGGTGCAAGTGATCACAGCGGGGATGTTGGCTACTTGCAAGGTCCAGTCAGGATGGCGCGACAGGTCTTCAATGGCCTTCAGTTTGCCGGTTGCTTCTTGGAGATGCTGAAAGACTTTACTCTGGCTGTAGATCGCATCGACCTTACCCTCCAGCAGCGCTGTCTCTAGGGGGCGGAAGGCTAAATCGTGCTTGTGATCACGTTTGAGTTGCCACTCAGTAGGATTCTCTATGGGTTTCAGCATCTCGGGATTGTCATACCAATCGTCCGGGTAAGGGAATTCCACAATCTCGACGTCTTCGAGGGTCATGCCGTTAATCCGAAGCATCAAGCGGATTTGCTGATCCTCCTGAATGCGCCACCAGTCATTCTTGATCGTGTTCAGGCTCTTGGTGAGGCCGATCCTTTTTCCCTTCAGATCAATCATCCGGTAGATGTCGTCCCGGGCGCGGACCATCATGCAACCGCCCTCTCTTGGGACGTGTGTCGCGCCAAGCAGCCGTGTCCGTCGAATGTCGGCGTTAACGTGTATGGGTGGGAATAAGCCGCCGAAGCGAATTAGATTATCTAGGTTATGGACGTAGTGCGGGTACCAGTTGTTCTCACGGCGAGACCGAAAGTACGCGTAGTCGACGCCGATCTTTTTGTACTCCTCCCTGGTCCATCCGAGTTCCTGGTCCACGTTGCTGGCAGACACCAGCGGACAGTTTGTGTAGTAAACCTCGCACCAATTTAGGGGGACGGTGCTGGCAGTTTTCTGCTCGGCCATTGCAGCGTTCCTTCCACTTTTTTGGGTGGCGGAACCTTTCAACGAAGCGTTGCTTGCCGTAAGTCTGACCGTCACGGATCAGCTACTTTCCAACGAGAGTATCGAGTTTGATCGAGGCTCGTCAGCATTACCGACGCGACGCAGAATTGTTTTAAACCTGCGGCGCTCTTCCACCCATTTTTAGCCTTTTCAAGCGATCACATCCCGGACGAACTCTCTATGATATTGATCAATAGGCGAAACCTTCTTGCCCCCTCATGCCGACAAGCCGTGCGGGCAGATTTTTTCTTTCGGCCTACCCTCAATCACGGTGCCAGTATCTCAGTTCACATCCGGCCGCCTGTGGAGCTCACTCCGAGGTGTTGTCACGGTAACGCGGCTGCTCAGTTGATGCCGTATGCTATCAACGTCCTGTAAAGCCCCCTTGAGTGGCCCAGCCTGCCCAGTTCCGTACTCGACAATTGTACCCTGCCCGCTTGCTAATTCTGGCGTGGCAAGAACCAACACAACCGCTGAATACACGACGAAGCGGCGTTGATTAAGTCAGGTTGCCTTGCATGCGCGGGTCAATGTCTGAGAACCTAAGGGATAATTACATTTGGATGCGGCCTCGAACGCTAAACACGGTGACTTCGTCTTCCGTCAGATTCAGCGGAGGGTCCTTGATGTAAGTTACGCCGGTTGTGACCGACACTTCCTTACTGAGGTGCACGCGATAGAAGGCCTCAAGGGACTTTTGATTGGTGATGAACAGGTCCGTGTTGGCGGGTTTACCCCAGCCGAGGCCAATGCCAATTAGGTCCTCAGCACGACCGAACACTTCTTTGAAACCTATCCCGCCATAAACGAAGTGTTCGAGCACAGCAGCTTGGCCATCTTGGTAAGAGTAGCGGAGAAACGGGAGCAAGGAACCAAATTGCTGCTCGCCCGCAACCGTGATACCGCGGGCCTCCGGTGTTCCGGCTTTTTCGCGCTTATCCGTGTGCGAGAACATGGCATGGATATTCCCTTGGCCGAAATCGAAGCTCGTAATGTAGCCAGCATCGACCACCGTGAAGTATTCACGCTCTTCGAAGAAACTTTCGATGCCACGACGCGGTCCGCCGTTAGTATCGTGGATCCCGAAGTTGATGTAGGTCTGCTTTGTTGGCTTGACGTAAGCAGTGAGCCCCATGCCCCAGGTCGCCCACGCTACCGCTGGCGTCAATGAGAAGGAAAAATCGTTGAACGACAACTTCGGATTCTTCAGGCTGAAGTAGTCGTAAATGGCGAACGGCAGGGATTTTCCAACACGGAACCCGAGCCTGCCATCAAGCATGTACTGTTCGTAGTAGAGGTCGAGCAAGCCGGTGTCGAATTCACCGAAGGCCGTACCAGTTGGCCAGATTGAGCCGTTGTCGAGGAACAAGGCCTGGAGGTTGATTGGCGTTCCAAGTCGGTGACGGTTTTCCACCCCGAACCCGATAAACCCATAATTGGCTGTTCCGGGTCGTATCAAGGTCCATTTGCCATAGAATTCTGCAATGCCGCCTGCTGCCTCCTTTTGCAGGCCAGGCACGGGTGCACCCAGGAATAGAAAATCATAAAGCTCTCGTAGAAGCGCTGTACCTGCCAGGCTGCCCTCGGCAGTCTCACTTGAGCGCTTTTAAAGAGCTGAATAGGCGAGCGAGAAGGTGAAGTGGTGCTGCTCTGCAAGCCGATTCTTTATCGCTTGCCACTCAGGAAGCAATGCACGTGGGGCAACAGCGGGGCGACCAAGATCTAAATGCTCGTAACCGAGCCGACTGAGGCCCATCTCAGAGCCTGCGTTAACAGAGGTATCGCCCGCTGCGCTGCCTTTTGCAAAGATAGTTGACATGCCGAGAAGCATCGCAGTCAATATGGGCGAATTACCCCGCATCTATCGCCTCCCGATTCGCAGACAAGAAAGAAGGTAGCATACAAAGCAATTGGGGCCTGTAGCCATTTGACAATAGATCGATTGATAATTTTTCCGGCTTGCCATTGGCTAAGCAGGTGCAAGTCTCGGGTAATCCATCGCCCGCCACCAGCGGAAATACGGCGCGGCACGATTGGGTACCTATGAAGCCATTGTCAAAGAGTTCTACAAACGGGTCCACGATGGTATTTTTAATAATAACTACCATGCATTGATTTCGCCAACGCTTGCGATGGCTCCGTGACTGGCTGTATTGAATGTTCCCCGTTAGCACTCACGGTACAAACTGGGCTGATTTCGTAAGCGAGACTTTCCTCAGTCGGCCAGATGCTCCTTGAAATGCTCCAAGATGCCCTGCTCGACGGACCTGCGTTCTCCGCGGCTCGACAGGGTGGACGCACCGGACGGATAGAAGTGCCCATGAGACGGAACCCAGCTGAGCCTATACTCAGCACCGATCTCTTTGAGTTTGCCGAGGAACGGTACAAGACCAGCTTCCACGACGGGGTAATCGTTCTGCGCGAGATGGAACAGTGCCGGCGGCACCTTGCTCTCCGACGTCAGCAACCGATCCATGTTGAAGACTGCAGGATATCCCGAGTTCAGAACCACGGCTGCAACATCTTCCTTCATGCCATAGGCTACATTAATGATCGTGATCGCTCCTGCGGAGAATCCCAGAAGGCCGATCCGTTTAGGGTCAACGATGTAGTCGGCGCTGGCGTTCTTCACGTGGCGGATCGCGGTGCGAAGGGCCTCCGCTGCCGAAATGACGCTGGCCTTCATCAGCGTCTCGGATTCCTTTGGATTGAGTTCCTCGAGCCCCATCTGGCCGCGAATGATGTTCAATTGGGTGACCGCAGCGGGAGACGTCATCGAATCTATTTCAAGATCGTCCTCGGTGAAGCCTTCGTACGGTCCCGCCACCGGGATGTCTGGCGCAATCCGATAGGTGATCGTGAACGCCACGTAGCCCTCGGAGGCGAGCATCTTCGCGTAGTCGCTCATCGTGGTTGTCTGTGCGCCTAGGCCGATATAGGGCACGCGCGGATGCCCGCGGTGAAAGCTCCCGCCATAGACGAGGATCACCGCTGGCCGAGGCTCCACTGCATCTTCGAGAGGATAGTAGACATCCATCAACAGGTACTTGTCGATTATCACGCCATTCTCGACGACCTTGCCCGACCCGAAGACGACGTCCTCTTTAATCTGGAAATCAATAACTTCAGGCACCTCGCCTGAGAAAAATGATTGCGCTTGCCCGCTGTTCGAAAACAAGACAAGCGACGCTGCAGCAAGAATGATGTGTTTCATTGTCAGGCTCCGTAGATACACGAGAGGTTCGCGCGTGGCGCACAGACATGATGGTACTGTTGGCACTTGCCATCGAACAGCTTGACTTTACGTGCAATGCCCACTTGCGAGCGCTCGCAAATTTCAGCAAACCATGTCTCGAGAAACGACTGTGCTAATCCGAAGGCTCAACTTCCCATACAGGGCTGTTGCGGCAACGGCGAGTCTTGATACCCTATTAGCGTCTTCTAGTTTTTTGGGCCGATAGCTCGATGCCGGAACTCACAAGTATGTTTGGCAAGCCCATTCAGGATATGGGCTGGCTGCAGGTCGCTGCCGCGATTGCCGTTGTTATTGGGCTTACAGTTGCGCGCGGGCCAATAGCGAAATGGTCTCTGCATGCCGCAAGCGCGGCCCTCAGCTACTTTGACTTCAGCTTCTCGGACGAACTACGTCGCACTGCCCAGCGCGGAGCCGAGCTCTTCGTATTTGCGCTCGGCCTCCTGCTGGGGGTCGCTTTGCTCGACCTACAGGAACAGCTGGGAGTGATTGCAAACAAGGTTTCATTTTCAATTCTCATCGCAGCAATATTCTCTGCCGCTTTTGAGAGTGCGAGTCTTGGAGCAGCTGTTCTTGCGAGTTCGAAGTATAGCCGCCGCACAATGAATGCTGGCTGGATCGAGAAGATACTGAAAGTAATCGCTGTTGTGCTCGGTGTTGCCTCGGTCCTTAGAGTTTGGGGCATCGACATTGGTCCCATCTTAACCGGTGTTGGGATTGCCGGTGCCGCGACCGCACTTGCAGCCCAAGATTTGTTCAAGAACTTGATTGCCGGCATGTCGAACATGGCCGAGGAGCGCTTTGCGATCGGTGACTGGATTAGAGCCGAAGGAGTAGCGGAGGGGGTTGTTGAAGATGTCTCACTGCGGTCCACCGCAGTTCGTCAATTCGACATGACCCTCGTGCACATTCCCAACAGTGCCCTTGCCGATGCCCCACTGATTAACGTGAGCAAAATGCGCCACCGGCAGATCCGTGCCACGGTGAAGCTCCACTGCGGCACGACAGTCGAGCAACTATCGCAGATTACCAAATCTGTCAGGAGTTTCCTGTCTAGATCGAATGAATTCGCGCAGCCTCCTGCTGCAAGACAGAACGTCCATGTCTCAGGGTTTAGTGATGAAGCGATCGACATGCTCGTCTATTGCTTCACTAAGAGCACGGAGTTCGAGGATTTCCTGAAAGCTCGGGAGAGCTTGGTTCTCGCAATCAAGGCTGCGATTGCGGAAGCAGGAGCAGAATTCGCTTGCGAAAGCCGGTCCATAATTATTCGGGAGACCCCGGGAGACCTGTCGCATCAAATGAAATAGCCCGAGAGAAGGGCGATGACTGCCAGCGTCGAGCTGCGATAGGCTGGCCTGAAGCCTCGCGTACCAACGGAAACTGAAATACCAAGAATTTTGATCAAGGGAGGCGGGAAAGATTGGGTGTGTGCCGCTGACGGCTGCTCGCGCGTTCGGACCCAGCTGTAAAATGGAAAAAGATAAGCAATTCAATATCGCGTACTTCTTCATCGCCGCGCTATTAGTTCTTCTCATACAAAACGTTCTTGTCAGTTATCAGACCGTCGAGCGCATTCCGTACAGTGAGTTCCTTCAGCTCGTTAAAGGTGATAAGGTCACTGATGTTGTCGTCAAAGAGACGACAGTTACCGGGACACTTAAAGAGCCGATCAACGGACATACAAAGTTCATTACAGAAAAAGTAGAGCCGGAACTCGCCAAGAACCTCAGTGAGAAAGGTATCGAGTTTACTGGTGGTACAGAGGTGACGCTGTTCGGTCAGGCCCTCTCTTGGCTTTTGCCAATCCTATTCTTTGTTGCGATCTGGTTTTTTCTACTGCGTGGCGTCTTTGCCCGTCAAGGTCTCGGCGGCATGATGAATGTCGGGAAGTCGAAAGCCAAGGTGTACGTCGAGAAAGAGACGGGGGTGACCTTTGACGACGTTGCTGGGGTGGATGAGGCGAAGAAAGAACTAATGGAGGTTGTGTCTTTTCTCCAGGATCAGGAGGCATTTGGTAAGCTAGGGGCGCGCATTCCTAAAGGTATCCTCCTCGTTGGCCCACCGGGCACTGGCAAAACTCTCCTTGCGCGCGCTGTGGCGGGTGAAGCGAAGGTTCCCTTCTTCTCAATCGGGGGGTCCGAGTTTGTAGAAATGTTCGTGGGCGTTGGTGCGGCCCGGGTCCGCGACCTCTTCGAGCAGGCGCGAAAGGTTGCACCTTGCATCATCTTTATTGATGAGCTCGATTCGTTAGGCCGCGCGCGTGGTGGAGCGTCCTACGGTGGTGGGAACTCGGAAAAGGAGCAAACACTCAATCAGCTGCTAAACGAGCTCGATGGCTTTGATCCACGGGAAGGGATCGTGCTTCTCGCCGCAACAAATCGCCCTGAGGTCCTCGATCCGGCGTTGAAGCGTGCTGGCCGGTTCGATCGACAGATCGTCGTCGATCGACCTGATCGCTTAGGCCGCGCAGCGATCCTTCAAGTCCACTTGAGGAAGATAGAGGCGGACCCGGACCTAGACGTCGACAAGATCGCTGGCATCACAATTGGTTTCAGCGGGGCCGATCTCGCCAATCTCGTGAATGAGGCAGCAATTGTTGCGACACGCCGAGGCGGCAAACAAGTAAAAATGGACGATTTTACTCGGGCAGTTGAAAGGATCATCGCTGGCACCGAGCAGGCAACACGTCTCATGAACCCAAAAGACCGAAAGCGTGTTGCTTATCACGAAATGGGCCATGCGCTCGCCGCCACCAACCTTCCCGGAGCGGACCCGGTGCACAAGGTCTCAATAATTCCGCGCTCGATCGGCGCGCTGGGCTACACGTTAACGCGACCCACCGAAGACCGCTTTCTCATAACAACGGAAGATCTTAAGAACCGCATGGTCATGTTGCTGGCAGGGCGCGCGGCCGAGCTACTCACTTTCGGTGAAATCACAACAGGTGCAGCCGACGATCTCGCTAAAGCTACAGACATCGCGCGCCAGATAGTCACTCGCTTCGGCATGACGGCTGATGTAGGACAGGTGGTGTTAGAAAAGCAGAACAATCGCTTCCTTGGTGATGCTGCAGATGCGGTTGGATCGGCCAAGCACTATTCAGAGGAAACGGCTCGTGAGATTGATTTGGCCGTCCGTGAATTGATTGATGAGGCTTACAGACACGCAATGGACCTGCTCACGACTCACTCAGGAGATCTAAAGAGCGGTGCGGAGTTACTGCTCGAACGCGAGACAATAACACCTGATGAATTTCCACCGCTACAACAACGAGCCGAGGATATTTCACGAGTTGCTGAGTGAGCTGGTCGTTAGATCTAATACCAAAAACCTGACATGTGATACCGAGGTGGTTGCATGACTCGGTGAAAGCCGGACGGCAAAACTATCTTCTTCTCGTCCTCCGGCCTGCCGGTGGGCTTTTGGCCTTTCAAAGCCAGGAGGCGCTCGATCCGATCCTCGGTCGTAGGGTGAGTGCGAAGCACCGATGGGTCGGGGTTTCGTCCACCTGGGATGAATATGTTCTCCCACAGACTTCCCTGCTTGCGTTCGAGGGTTCGCAATGCGGAAGCGAGTGCTTCTGGATCGCCGGTCAGTCTGGCTGCTCCAAGGTCGGCGTCATACTCCCGTGATCGTGAGAGGGCGAGCTGGAGGTAGGTCCCAACGGTAGGTGCGAGCATCAACACAAACGCGGCAAGTAAGATGTTTCCGCCCTGCCAGAGCCCGAAGAAAATCATCAAGAACCCAACGGTTTGCATCGTGCTCGTGAGGCGTCCCACCATGTCTGCCAGCCCCATGACTTTCAGGTCTTCGTTGGCGATGTGGCTAATCTCATGGGCAAGCACGCCAGTGAGCTGCCGGAGAGATAAGCCTCGCAGAATCCCGTCGGTAAAAGTGATGGCTGAGCCTTCACGGCTACCAACCGCAAAAGCGTTCATGTTGGAACTTGGGACGTAATAGAGTTTTGGCAGCGCTGGGAGCTCTGCACGCGTCGACAGGACGTCAAGCTGCCGAAATAGCTCAGGTGCCTGCGAGGGCTGGATGGGACGAGCATTGTAAAGCCGAAGCACTATTGCAGGACTTAGGCGAGGTGTCATAAATGATAGAAAAAGTCCAAGGCCGATTGCCCAGATAATGCCCGACGGCCCAAACAAGGCCCAAGCGCAGACGGCAAACAGAGCTGTCATTCCGCCTAAAATGAGCGCGCTATTCAGCGTATTCCGCCATTTTGCGCGTCGATGCATGACTGGATCAATCACTACCAACACTCACAAGGTTACCACTGAAGCTCTGTGCTCTGATGGCTAACGACGTAGTCGTGGGAAAGATGAAAGCTGAAACAATAGCTGGAGAAAAATCGGTCGAGTGCTCTGGTTCCTGAAGCAGCTCCACAAGAACACGACTGAAATTACGGATGAAGAGGTACAGACTTTTCGAAAGCACCTAGCTGATATCGATGACGTGACCGCTCCCATCTATGTACATACGGCCTTGTTTGAGATGGGCATTCTGCTGGGGGCGATACTGGGATTTGCGCCTAAGCTTACCCAGCATGCAAACTGGATACGAGTATCTAGCGGGCTATTCGGTGACTTCGCAATAGACATCATCGTCGAAATGAATGCCGCCTTGATAGGAGCGGGCGCGACCGCCTATCTGCTGGGAATTCTCTTGCATCAAACGCATGCTCCTGATGGAAATAGTGGGACAGCTCCATTCCCACTTGCCAAACTTATAGCTACAACGCCCCTCCCATCACCACATCCGCCCCCGAGCACCTAAGGAGAGCCCCGTGTCGGTGTCCCCAAGCCTTAGCCAGCGGCAGGTGTATCGCAACCTGGCAATAATCATAATGACAGTAGTGGTGGCCGCCACATTCCTCAGCATGGTGAGGAGCTTTCTGCTCGCGCTGTTTTTGGCGGCTGTCTTCAGCGCTATGGCCTATCCATTATTCAAGTGGATCGCCGCGAAACTAGGCGACCGAAAGCAGCTCGCGGCCGCCCTGACGCTACTATTGCTGATTTCCGCCGTCCTGCTTCCTGGCATCGCGATTTTGATCCTAGTTGCTGAGCAGGCCAGCAGTGTCGGCGAGCAAGCCATTCCCTGGGTGCAACAACAGCTACAAAATCCCGAAGCCCCGAACCTGCAGCTCCCCGATTGGCTGCCCTTTCGCGATGAGCTGCAAGGCTGGCTACCAACCGTTGCTACCAAACTCGGCGACCTTTCAAGCACTATCGGCGAATTTGCCGTTAAAGCGTTTTCTTCGCTAACCTCAGGTGCGGCGCAGTTCCTGCTCGATCTGTTCGTGATGCTCTATGCGATGTTCTATTTCCTATGCGAGGGTCCAGCGCTACTTGATGCCCTGAAGCGCTATGCCTTGTGGCTTGCGGGCGCGCAGGAACGCGTCTTCGATCGTGCAGTCGTCGTGTCGCGCGCCACCATCAAAGGCACGCTCGTTATCGGCATCGTCCAAGGCGTCCTGGGTGGGCTGGGCTTTTGGTTCTTCGGGATTGAAGGCGCGGCCTTTTGGGGGGCTGTGATGGCGATTGCATCTATGCTCCCTGTTGTGGGCACAACGCTAATTTGGATCCCCGGCGTTATCTATTTATTGGCGAGTGGAGACACCACCTCGGCGCTTGGACTGCTGCTGTGGTCAGCGATAATCGTCAGCAACATCGACAACGTGTTGCGGCCAATCCTTGTTGGCGGCGACACTGAAATGCCGGATCTCTTAGTCCTCATCAGCACATTTGGAGGACTTGGCATGTTCGGCGGCGCAGGCCTCGTCGTCGGCCCAGTCCTCGCCGCCGTCACCATGACGCTACTGGAGATCGCATACGAAACGTTGCGTGATCCCTCGAAACCCGTGCCCGAAAACGAAACCTAAGCTGCCAAAGGAAGGCGCTTAGCGAAAAGAAACCATCCAGAGACGCAATACCCATGTTGTTGAGAGCCACGCAGCTGGCTATGGCCTACCGGAGAATGCTTCTCGTGCCCAACATGGCACGCCACCACCAAAGTCGCGATATCCCGCCCAGCAGGCACCATCACTGCTATCGATAAACAACGACGACTCACCGCCTTGCGCAGGAACCTTCCCGGACAGAACTTTTACACGAAAGCTGATGATGTCGCCGCCTTCCACCTTGGGGTTGGTCAGCTCCACAACTGCATCCGTCGCGGGGGCATTCTGGTGGAATACCGACAAGGTAGCGTTTGGCGGGTCCTTCTCAAAGCTGTTCTTACCTTTGGTCCAATGCTGCATGAATGCCTTAGTGGGCATGTGCCCAGCCACTCGCTTTGGGCGATCGGAGAAGAAAATGGTGAGCGGTGCGACACCCTTCAGCGTCAGCACGCCATCGTTAAAGGACATTGAGCTTGCGCTCTGCACAAAAAGAAGCTGCGTATTCTGATCCTGCGCAAAGCTAGGCACCGCCGACCAGAAAAAGCAGAGTGCAAGGAAGGATAGTGTTGCGGCTCTAAACATGGCTTACCTCTAGGATTGCAGCATGGATTGCACACCGTTGCGCCGGCGAGCTCAACATGATGCTAGCTGCAGGTTCCCCTCAAGGCGAGAGATAGCCGCTATGGGAAATTCCGTGTAGCAGGGTTGGCCTCTGTGTGACGTTCATCTCTCGAATAGTCTGGTCGTAGTCGGTTGGTCCAGGGATAATCTGATCTGAGGCTGGAATTGTTTGCGTATCGGCGAGCCTCGCTGCTCCTGCGCCGCACACTCCCTCGTACACTTGTGGCACAGAGGTCCGGAGCCACGGCTGCGGTTCTTCTTCCTGCCTTATCAGCCCTGGCCTCTCCTTTCGTCAATGCGACTGCCGGACTTATCACAAGAACCTTATAAGGCAGGCGTAAGTTGGTGCTGGGCCCGATTGCTGTCCCTCACCGCGCCGGCCTACTCCACGCCGGTTCCCTTCCCCTCGGTTACGGCGATGGAGCGAAATGCCAGGTTTAGGTGCTTTTCCCCTCGTCCCGTATCCTGGCCCTGGCCACTCCTACCGGTTTCCTCTCAACCTATGAGGTCAGGAAGCTTTGCGATATTTGAAGCAATACTCCTGGCCCCATTTTTGGTGAGCCTTAGGCGACCTGCCGCAAGCTCTTCCGGGTTGAGGCAATGTACGTAAGTGGGTGCCTCCCTTCAGCATCACGGACGCGGTAGCCGCCTGGCAACTACTCCACCTTCCAAGGAAGAGGCCCTTTCTTGGCCTAGTCATGTGAACGTCTGGTTGCCGCCGACCCTCAAGTTCCGGGAAACCACTTCAAAAAAGAGGGCGCTCATATAGAAGGAGCGCCCCGTTCTTAATCTCCTGTGCACATCCACGGTCTGGCAGCTTCAAATCACCTCAAGGGTTAGCCGGTTGCGTGCCCACTGGTTCAGGACTGCCCGTCTCGGTCCAGGCTTTGTAATCGTCAGGCGAGACTTTGGGCAAATTCTTGATGAAGGCGGCGATGTTCCAGATCTCCTCATCGCTGACTTTGAGCAGCGCAAAGCTCGGCATGCCGGTCATGTTTATACCGTTCTTGATGATCCAAAATATTTCTCCGGCGGGACGGTTCTTTGCTGTTTTGTTGAGGTCTGCCGCATAGGGGCGCATGCCTTCCGAAAACTTGGCCCATTTCACGCCCGGTGCACCGTGGCAAATTGCGCAGGAATGCTGCGAAAAGGCTTTGGCCCCCTCCTGAATGATGGCAGTGTCATCCAGGGAAACAGGAACCTCCGTGGGCGCCCGCTGTTTTATAGAAGCCTGGCGAATGTTGATTAGTGACCAGGAGACGGCAGCGGCGTCGGGCTCCCGAGCGGCCACGTTGTAGTAGCCTGAAAAAAGATAAATCGCGCCGGCGATCGCGATCAAAAGCACCAGAATGCCGATTGCTCCAAGGGCTCTCATTGGCTCTACTCACTCACGTTCGAATGTCCTCAGAATATAAGCATATCGCGGTACGACACTTTGCAAAAATCACGATTTGTCGCCCCCCCCCCGAGCCGACACCGCTAGCGTCGGCGCCACAGCCGGACTGATCGATGCGCTGCAACTTTCGATACTGGAGCACTCGAATCTTCTCGGTTCTAGGGATTCTATATTAGCGCGGATGAACGTCCGCTATGTGGACTTTCCGGACATTGGTGATGTGTGCCGAGGCCGCCGTTGGGATGTCCGCAACAGGTTCAAAAGCAGACATCTGCGACGCGCTGGGCGACGTCTGATTTCGGAGGCAAAGCTGACCGTGAAGGACCTACGCCGATTAGATTGGTTTATCGCCGCTGCTTTCAGACCAAGATCTGTTGTCTCATAGTTTTGTAAGCTTTCCAGTAGTTGAACGCACCACCAACCAGAAAAAGAACGCTACCTGCAAGGTATTGCGAGGCAAGAAATGTGTAGACCTCGACGCGATCCGACGAGTCCGCAAGAACCCAAAGGTAGGGGACCGATGCGACTACGAAGAGAAGCGATCCGGTAACAAAGGTGATGGCGGTCAGATTCATCAACTGAAGCGTGACCAGATCCTCGGCCTGCACGATTTGAAGGACGTTGATCGTCGCTGCGATGATGAAAAGGAGACTGCCGATAATGAAGCACCAGGACCCAGCTCTGGTCAATCCAACCATTGATAGGAAGAAGACGCTACCGACTATGAAGAGTACGGTGCCAATGACGTACGTCAGGGCCGCCCAGAATTCGAGCTTGTCCCAAATCGTTTCAGCTACTCTCCTTGTCATAATGTAACAGACGACTTCCGCTAGGTCGTGCCCAGTTACTAGAAGGTAGAACAGCGAACCAACAATAAATAGGCAGGCTCCCACGTCCAAGTAGATCGACAGGGCTGGAAAAAACAACACACTGCCAACGGCAAACACGAAGCCGCCCAGCAGGTATGCGGCCGTATTAATAGTTTCCCATCGAAATTGGTCCCGCAGCTCGGCATTTTTACTGAACAGGTCATGGCAGCGCGGTCGGTTGGTGAAGAGGTGGGGCATCATCGACCGTTTGGCGATAGATCGGGGTTGTTGCGACTGGCCATCGCAGCAGCCGCCAGTCCTATGGAACTAATTGATCGAGAATATTGCAAGCTGAACCTCAACAAAGTTGACTTTGCGGTCATCGGCTACGTGGGATCGGACTGCCGTCGGGATGTCCGCTGTAGGCCCCCTATAAGAAATGAGAGACTCCCTTTCCGATTTCAGAGGCAGAGCGGAACATCCCTGGAGTGCGATCGTCCCGACAGCCGCGTTATCCGCTTTGATCAATAAGCGGACCTGGCAGTGGCACTGCTCTGTTAGCGGGACGCTGCTTTTTCGACCATTCTGGAGTGATTTCATAACGCTTGGGCTAGTGCAGGGCCAACTTGTGGCCCAGACCAAGGGGGGCTTTACATCTTCTCGCCGGCTTCGCTGCCGGCCTGGCACACTTCGTGTTCAACTTCCCCTCCGCCATTCCGGCTCTTGGCGCATCTGGTGCGATCGCCGGCGTCATCGGAGCCTGGACCATGCGGAAGATGCGTCGAAGAATGGCCTAGGTTCTAATGGGGTTCTCTCCATCGGGCTTGCTCAATAGCGCCGACATCAGGACTGACGCGCAGGTGCGTCATGGGAGGCTGCTGTCGCGTTATCCTTCTCAGGGAACCAATGCTGAGTTCCATTGGCGAAGGCGACAAGGGATAGCATCACGGGCACCTCGACTAGAACGCCAACAACCGTCGCCAATGCTGCGCCCGAATTCAATCCGAACAGGCTGATTGCAACCGCAACGGCTAGCTCGAAAAAGTTCGAAGTCCCAATCATCGCACACGGCGCCGCGACACGGTAGGGCACGCGGAAAAAATTGGCTGCCGCGTAGGCAACAGCAAAGATCCCGTAGGACTGCAACAGGATCGGGATGGCGATCAAAAGAATTAGGAACGGGTTGTCGAGAATGACCTTACCTTGGAAGGCGAACAGCAGCACCACAGTCGCGAGGAGGCCAAACACCGACGCGGGCTTCAGCCACGCGATGAATTCGCTCACAGCTTCCTCGCCGCGGCCGCTCGGCTCCAGATAACGTCTTGTGAAGTAGCCTGCAGCAAGAGGGACGATCACATATAGGGCCACCGACAAGGTCAGCGTTGCCCAGGGCACCTCGATACTAGTGACCCCGAGCAGCAGCGCCACAATCGGTGCATAGGCAAACACCATGATAATGTCGTTCACGCTGACCTGGACCAGCGTGTAGTTGGGATCTCCGTTCGTAAGGTGCGACCACACGAAGACCATGGCCGTGCATGGCGCGGCGCCCAGAAGGATCAGACCAGCGATATACTGATCGGCATCGGCTGGACTCACGAAATCGGAATAAAGGTACTTGAAGAAGAGAACACCGAGAACCGCCATCGTGAATGGCTTGATGAGCCAGTTGATGATGATCGTGATCATGAGGCCGCGGGGCTCTTCGGCGACCTTCGACAGGCTGCCGAAATCAACCGCCACCATCATCGGATAGACCATCGCCCAGATCAAAAGGGCGATCGGCAGATTGACGTTTGCGTATTCGAGCGAGGCGAGAAACTGGAACGCGCCCGGCGCAAGCTGACCCAGAACAATACCAGCCACGATACACAAGGCGACCCACACAGACAGATATCGTTCAAACGCTGACATCTTATTCCTCCAAAGGCAGCAAAGATTGCGCCTCATTCAGTTCAGTCAAGAATTGCAAGAGAGGTTCAACCGCGCCAGGGGCCAGGGCATAACAAACCCTCGGGTGGGCAATCTCGCCACGGATCAGACCCGCCTCCTTCAAGATCCGCAAATGCTCAGATGTTGTTGATGCCGCCAAGCCAACCCGGTCGGCGATATCACAGCCGATGCAGGTCTGCCGACTGAGAAGCATCCGCAGAATTTCAATGCGAGCAGGATGTCCGAGCGCTTTTGCGGTGCGAGCGATGTCGTTGTTTGCTATCTCGCCCGGAAATGCTTTCTCCGACGGCCGCGTCGCCCTAGCCATTGACGATTTTCTCCATGGATCTTATTCGTGTTTCGACGAATAACGAATTATCAAGGTGAAAGATCGCTTGCAAGCATCTTCGCACGTGAACCTTCGACCGGCCCTGAGACACTTTGTTTTGCTAGTGGCGACTCTTGGAGCGGACACCTATGGTGCAGCCGTCACCGGAGGCAGCCTTGGAGCCGACCTGCAATCGCCGGTGTTTCGGAAACCCGCCGGCATCAACGAATTTGCCGTCGACGACGATGCCGGGTGTGGAGGCGATGCCGTATTGCGTCTAGGCCGCCGTTCCTCTAGTTCAAAATTGCAAAGTCGCGCCCCGCTTAGACCTGAGAGCATCAGCTTTGTGGACTTTGCGGACATCAGAGACGTGCGCCAAGGCCGCTGTTCGAATGTCCGCTTTCGGGTAGGAAGCGGAATATGCTTGGACCACGCTCGTCAGACGTTGGTCATATCCGCTTTGATCAATAAGCGGACGTTAGATCACCCACTAGATCAGTCACAATCGCACACCAAGCTAGTGTGGCCATGAAGTTTAACTAAGAGCGCTTCTGGTAACAGGTAACGTTACGCTGGTAGCGACTGCGGCAAGCTTTTATCGTTTGGGTGATATCCTCCGCCTGGGTGCGGACCGATCGTGGCCGGGCGCTGGGGTCATCAGGCTTTCACCATCACGATTTCGGCGTACTCAGCAGGAAGGCGCATGGAGCCATCGGTTGCCGTATTGCGTTCTGCAATTAGGCTGAGAATAACGGCTTCCAGCGTTGCCTGTTGCTCAGCATCAAGGGCCAAGAAGGCATTGTGGACCGGTCCGTAGAACGCCCGGAACACTTCCATGAAGTGCTCCGGCGAGCGGTAACGAAAGACAAAACTCTTTTGTTTAAACGCAATCGACTTACTGGCGGCACCGAAGGTCTCTTCAATCCATTCCCGCGTGCCCCAAAGGCTGGGCGACTGAACACCAGGTGGCGGGTCCATCAAGGTGCTGATGGTTTTAAAGAGCGCTCCGATAAAGCTCTCGGGCGTCCAGTTGGAAAGACCGATCTTGCCGCCTGAACGACACGTGCGGATCAGTTCTGCAGCCGCTTGTAGCTGGTTGGGAGTAAACATGACACCAAACGTGGAGACGACGGCGTCGAATTCTTCATCGTTGAACGGCAGCGCCTCCGCGTCGGCAACCTGATACTTGACCCGCAGGCCTTCTGCAGTGGCGCGTGCTTCGCTCCGAGCAAGGAGACTCTCGACAAAGTCCGTCGATGTGACGTCGCACCAGCGGCGGGCAAAGGCAAGCGTGGCGTTGCCATTTCCTGCGGCTACATCGAGCACCCGTGTTGCCGGGCTCAAGTCCACTGCTTCGGCAAGTTCTTCGCCAACCACCTGTAGTGTCGTGCCAATCTTCGCATAGTCGCCTGAGGCCCAGTCGACTTTCTGCTTCGACTTAATTGCAGAGAACTCCGTGGTGGGTATTGCATGTAAGTTCATGGTTCTCTCCCCTTCTTTCGCCCTGAACCACCTTTGCGAATGGCGGGCGTTGTCGGAAAACTGAATAAAACGGAATCGCTTGAGATTTACCTGGTAAAGCCAGTTCCTCATCTACCCGACAGGGTCCAAACTGGCTCTTCCGTGGCTCAATAAGGCTGGTGACGCCAGGACCTATGCCCTGGCGTCTTGCGGCAGCTAGTTTGCGAGCTCAGCCGCTTGCTGTTTTGTGGCTATGGGCAGTCTCGTTAAACTTTGAGAATTCTCTTCTTGAGCCGACTGGCGCGCAATCAGGTTTACAAAGCGCCTAGAGCCAGTGAATGACGCCCAGGCCAGAATTCTGACAAACCGGGCCTCGTCTCGCTCAGGTCCAAGAACAGCCTCTGCCAAAGTCCCGTCAACCTGATAGGGTGCCTTAGCAAGCACGATGGCAAGGCGCGCAATATTGAGATCTTCACCGGCAAGACCGACAAGATCGCTCTCAACCCAGGAACGGCTGATAGGCATTTGTTCGCCTTGCCATGTCGCTAGCGACTGCGCAACCGCCTGCCTCACTTGTGAGGAAATCACTAATGCCGCTTCGCGCTCGACGGAAGCCGCGTAGCGACCCAAAGCATCTGCAATGCGCGGATTCGGTTCTGCCCAAGCAAGGTCTTCGGGCAGGTCCGCCTGAGGTAGAAGCGAGAGCGCCCGCCCCGGTTCGAGTGGCAAGCGCCGTGTGGGAACTAGCTCCGAACCAAAAAGGCGAAGCTGTAGCGCCTTGCCAGCCTGCACTCCGAGCGGTGCGGAAACGGGCGAGTCTTCCATAACGACGTGGCTGAACCGGTTGATGTCACTCATTGCCAGGAGCGTGCCGAGAATTTCCGGCATCTGCGCCCTAGAAAATGGACTAGGCGGCACGTAATCTGCCCCAGGAGTCGAAATCGCTCGCACCCATTCGAGCCGATCGCGCAACTTTGGGTCCGTTGAATCAAGGCCATTTCGCCCAAAGATGTCTTCGGCTGCCTCGTGTTCGCCGCTAGCATGGACCAGGCTGACCAACATATCCTCGCAATACGGGCAGTCGTTTATTTGCGAGAGCACCGCGCAGATTGCATCCTTGCTGGTTCTGTCAACCTTGTCCGCGACGAGCATGGATTCTCGTCCGGCTATCCAAATTGCCGCCATAAGCTCGGGAACCTTCGAGCGGCTGGTTAGTGACCCGTTTCGGAAGAAATCCTCGCGGATCATGTCGTAGACTTCCTTTGTCAGACCCGCGGCCTGGAGGTCGGGAATGGCGCTGACATAGCGCATCGTCTTAACGGACATCTTGTCGAACAACCAGAATCTGAACTGTGTGGGCAACATCCTCGTTCTCCTCGCATGGGTTGCGGTAAGAAGGGCATGATCCCGGAATCGTGCACTGACTATCTAGTCTAAAATTTGTATTGAAACTGTCGTGAGGATCAGCTGAGCCGAATATTTCAATCCCCACGTTTCGGGCGACGCGATCGATCAAGACAATGAAATGAAGACCGATCTGGAATGTGAGGTCAGGAACAGCGGAGCAGTTCTAGGTACAAATTTTGGATTGGAACTGCTCCCGGTGTTGATCTAGTTTGTTCGCTATGAGCCAATACGGTCAATTCTGCCCAATAGCAAAAACGTCCGAGATTCTCGGCGAGCGTTGGACCAATCTCATCATCCGCGAACTGGGGGCGGGTAGTGAGACTTTCAACGCCATTCGCCGTGGTCTTCCACTGATCTCGCCTTCCTTATTGTCTTCGCGGCTAAAGTCTCTTGAAGCCGCTGGTGTCGTTGCACGAACTGAGACGGAGGACGGCATCAGATACACGCTCACTGAAGCAGGTCTCGAACTTAAGCCGGTCATTCTGCAGATGGGTATTTGGGGACACCGCTGGGCCCGCAGCAAGCTCGCGCCAGAGGACCTGGATCCCTCATTACTAATGTGGGACATTCACCGGACAATTAATGCGGCGTATTTCGGTTCGGGACGGACGACATTGCATATCGAGTTCGGCGATTTCGATGCGAAGTTCCGTCGCTGGTGGCTGGTCATTGAGAATGGCGAGGTCGACGTGTGTATGAAGGACCCAGGTCACGAGGTGGACCTTACGATCTCGACAGACGTGCGCACGCTAACAGGCGTCTGGATGGGGGACATCGGGCTTGGGCAAGCACTGCGCGACAAGCGAATAAGATTGACCGGTCCAACGCGCCTCAAGCGGGATATTGCAACCTGGCTTGGCCGCAATTACTTCGCCAGCATTCCTGCCGCAATGTAGGTCACGACCGATGACTTGCCACTTTATTCAGCCGCATGCGACATCCCCGGACCTTTGACAGATCCAGCAAGTTCACCTTGTCTGCTTCGGGACACTCATGCCGCCCCTTCTCACAAACGTCCCAGCCAAATATCCGCTATGTGGACAAAGCGGACATTGGCGATGTAACGGCGAACTGCGGTCCGCGGGTCCGCTATTGGGGGTAGAGTGTAAAATGCCTGAGCTGCGTTGTTGTGAGGACGCTCCGCAACGTCGCGAACCTTCAGTCATGGGTCACAGCATCCGCGGATGTTCGAGAGCTTGCTCAGCGCCTCGTCATGACTACCGAAGGCGAGTGGTTCGCATGCATACTGACGGTAGACCGGAGAACGAAACAGCTATGTTGCCCACCACATCGGTCTTCTTCTTGTCTCTCCTCTGATTGGCCGTGCAGAATGTGAGTGGCAATTTCTGAAATATGCACCGTATAATAAATAGGAGGGGGCAATGCCGTTCTTTGGAGCGGGCCATGCTAGCTCAAAGGCACCTGTACAAAGTCAATTTCGTAGCGCCAAAGGGGCTGCGAGCCCCCCGGTCCGAACAAACTCTCTCCTCGAAGCACAACGCCGAGCTGCCCTTGGAACACAAAGGAGCAGTCAAAGTTGTCCGGCGGATGTGGCCTCCATTCTTATTCTTGCGCTCGGCTATTGGACTACTAGCGCTCCTAGCAGCTTACTGGCCTGCCCCCCTGAAACGGTACCATTCTGATTAAGCGAATCCGGCTACTTCACTCTTAACGACTTCGCAGTGCATGGCTACACCCCTGGCCTTGAGAGCAAAGACCTAGATCCTGTGTTTCGCCTACTGCCATTCATCGCTGTTGTGGGCTTTATCCAGTGCTTGAGAGTTGGTGGCGGCACCTCCGCGTTGATCATGTTCAACATGGACGGCGTGATCAGCCCAAATGACCCACGCATCCTTGAGTTTGAAGAACAGAATAAGCGGCACGGCAGATAGCTGAAGGCACTTGTCGGCCTGGGCAGCAACATATTTTTCGCAGCAATTCTCTGTGGCGTTCTAATGCTATTCCTTGGCTAATGAACAGGGCCTGTGTCGCTCTCCCCCAACCACCCTGGCGGCACGGAAGCGTAGCGTTAGGGCTGCCCCCCTTACTAGCAGGCCGTTCTGGATCTTGCTTACTTCATGCGCGAAGGCTTTCCGCTCTGAAGCTTTGCATGCTCCCACTCCGGCTTTCGCGGTCGCCTCAAGAAAAAAGGCCGGCGCCAGGAGGAAGAGAGCCTAGCGCCGGCTTAAGTCAGATGCACACTGACTTAGGAAAGATCAGTCAGTCTCTTATATGTTATAAGCGCACCGCCTTTTGAGAAGTGACCGTCTGCCGCAGTCGAACCATGATGGTTAATCACCCTCGACAAGCACACCAATTCGTACAATCAAACCCAAAAGTCTTTAAGCAGAAGGTCAGAACAAGATCGACTGGAATTTGCCTTCCTTCTGCCCCCTCTCAGCGGTATCATTATTTGGTTTCTCATTCTTACCTGGAGTACCGCATTGTCGCGTACCAAGCACACCGTTGTGGTGGGCCGTGTTGTCTTACAGACTGTCGAGATTGAAGTCGAAGCTGAGCTTGATGCGGTTGAGACAGCAGCCCTAGCTGCGGCCAAGGAAATACCTGATAAGGAGTTCGTGGAGGCCTGCACACCGAACATACCTGAAGAGCTGTTCGTCGTTACCTCAGTCGATCACGATGAGGTTGCCTTCTATGAGTTGGACGAACCTCCCGAAAAGCAGAAGCCACTTCAGGAGGCGATCGATGGCGATCTCGCCAGAGGTGAAGGTAAGATCGTTGGGCCTGAATGGATCCATGTTCCAGGCGACGAAGAATACCCGATCCCAGAAGCTGTCCGAGATTGGGTTCAAGAACTCAAGGAACTTGCTAAATCGGCCCCAGCTTCCAAGGAGAGAAAGCAGCCTGACCGGCGTGAAGTCTTTGGTTGAGGTTGCGATTTGCCGCCCCCTCCTCCCAGTGCAACAGGAATTGCTGGAGTAATTTACCTCTCAGTTACACGCCCCCGCTAACGCTAGGTCTAGCGTTCACTGTTAATGAGGCAAGCTGTGTCATCCATGTTGAAGTGGCTTTTCGTCGCCGTTGCTGTTTTCGCAATAGCCACTGCTGAGCCGGAACAACGCTCTAAGATGTACGATGGAGCAAAAGCTTTTGGTCTCGCTATTGTTAGCGCTTGTCGACGACCGGGTAGCCCTTGCACTGAGGCGATAGCTTCAGTCAAAGCAATCGTTGCCGCGTTGCTGGCACGAACAAGCGGCAGGTCCTCAGAGGAGCAGCGGCGAGACAGCGTCTATCAAGAATAATGCTTATGGCGATTGTTGATCATCGCCTGATCCAAAACCAATTATAGCATCTACGCTCTCTGACCTGATCGCGCGCCGACTGCTCTAATCATCCAAGAGCTTGCAGTAGAGCGTCTTCCAAGCGATGCTCTGTTCAGCCGAACTCGCGATCTCTTCGTGCTCTGGAAACTCGAAGAAGCCCCATTGCAGATACTTTCTGATTTCTTTCTGGGCTGGCAAATGCTTCATCCATGGATCGTCTGGATCACGAATGCGCTCCCAGTACTCGCAAACAAATAGGCACTCATAGAAGAAGCGATTTGAACAGGGCGCAGGCTGAAACAGCTCGCTAAAGAACCGATCGTCGAGCAGATCCATCGTCCGCGCAAACTCAAAGAAGCGCCCAGCAAAAGAATGGTCCCACCAAAGTGAGGTCCGCCCACCTGCTGGCACTCCGGGAAGCTGCTGCAGAAGCCACTGCCAAAACAGACACACCGTCTCGGCAAGCGCTTGTCTCTTTTCCTCACTCCAGCCAGACCAATCGTCTCGGCAATCAAGCGAGTCAGCGAGTAGATGGCCAAAGTCATAAGCATCGGGATGCGTGGCAAGATAGTAGAGCGTTACAGCTACATTCCAGCGCGTGTTGTAGGCATCACTCCGGTACCGACCGTCGATGTACCAGTCGTCGATTTCCTTGAAGGGGCTGTCCGGCTGACTTCGCCCGTAGTTCCTATCGCAGGCGGTGCGATCCAGCCATCTAAGTAGCTTGAGGCAATCATCATCAAGATGAAGGATTTGCCCCTGCTCGGCTCCCTCCCGGAAGACCTGCGTCCTATAAAGCTTGATCGGCATTTACCTTAATACACCCTGCTCATCAGACCTGATTGTCCGCGGTCCTTTGAGGCCCACTGCGAACGGACCTAGCCTAGACGCGAGAAGGGTGCGGAGCAGTCACACGGGTGACTGCTGGTGTAGCCATGCGGGTTCCAAGCGGAACAGACTGGCCGGCTTTCATCACACCAAATGGCAAGAGCAAATTATCCTGGAGAGTGCGAGCGCAGAGGTTGAAATGACTTCGATTGTAACAATCCGTACCTACTCAACCTACGCGGAGGCCATGGTAGCTAAATCGTACTTGGATGCTCACGGCGCATGTGTGTTTCTGCCAGATTGGTACCACGCAACAAACGCGTGGCACCTCAACACTGCATTGCAGGGTGTTCGCCTATGTACGGTCACAAGTGAAGCTGCAGACGTGCGTGAACTTCTACGTGCAGCGAAGAATGAGGAAACATCACAACGGCAGCTACCGATCTCTGAGGTAGTGTTGGCTGTCGCAGTTTACCTCTTCTGTGGAATTCCCCATCCAATTCGGCGCCGATGAAAACACCACGACTGGTGGTCGGTCGCTGCATTCAGCGCACAACTACTATTTAAGCATCTGATGCCTACGGGTTGTCGAGCAACAACAGCTCCACAGGCTCAATGCTTCAATGGGTTTCTGTCTGGTGAGGTGGTTGATAAGAAAAGGGCTCGACGGAGAGCGAGGATCTCCGCCGAAGCCGATGCCTCAAATCTGCGCGGGGAGCAAGACAGAGGCGTCCTTACTTACTGACTACTTCTATTATGTGGCGGTCAGCGGGTAGCGCCTTCGGGCGCTGCCCGCTTTCGATTTTGTGGGCCTGACTGTGGCGCCCCACTGGCTCCTCAACCCAAAACAAAAAGCGCTGGAAGCCGGCACCCATTTGATGGTTGTTTGTGACCATTGATGGGCGATCACGTTTTTCCACGGGGCTGTGTGTGGAACCCCAGCCAAATACTCAAAGCCGGAAAAAGACCAAGACTACGCCGCATAGCTGGTAAAATGCTCAGACACCTCTCTTGGGCGCCGGCAAGAATTCCACTACTCAATACGCCGGACGCGAAAGGGCTGCTCTCCCCAGTGGGCAGCCCTTTAGACTTTAGTAACTCGCTTCTCATTGCCCATCCAAACTTGACCTCCGCATACGGGATGAACAGTTGCCACAGTGGTGCGGTAACGAAACCCGCCGGGCTAGCATCCGAACGACCAATGTGACCACTATTATTGTGTGACCAAGCTCGAACCTCACACTGCCATCGGGTCGAGTTTGGACAGCCCAGTTTTTGGTTGTGTCGTAAGAGAGGGACTTGCGTCATGCATGCTATTGATGAGAACGACTACGCATTGCTCGAGCTTGCCGCGATGAAGCCCATCGGCTTCCTCCCGCCACTTCATTTATCTGTAGCTGAAACGCTTGTTCTTCGCGGATATATGAAACTCGAAGGGCAGCACTGGCTACCTACGCGGACAGGACTTCAAGTTCTTGGACGAGTTGTTCACTGAGTTGGTGTGCGAGGCATAAGCTTTAAATTCTTTGATGCGCGGCTAAACTGCGGGACTGTCGCAATCAAAGTCGAAAGTTGCCACCCCTTTTCCTCATTTAATAGCTAACTACAGGATCGCCGGGGTAGGCTATTCCGGCGATCCTGGTGCCTCCAGACCCAAGCGGGGTTTCGGGTCGGAGGCGCCAGAACATCTGCCTTTCCATTGTGAAGATTGCCAGGCGCGATGTGGTTGTTCGCGGCGCCAGTCCGATGTTCGTCCGCAAATCATGATCAACGACCTAGACCAAAGAGCGGGTCTGGCTAGGTGTCCTGCCCGTCCATCGCTTAAAGGCTGCCGTGAAACTCGCGTGGCTAGAAAAGCCCAGCAAAAATGCAAGCTCCTGGAGCCTGATGCTGTCCTCATCGAGATACCGCATCGCGAGCTGTTTTCGGATATCATCGATGAGTTCGTCAAAACTTGTGCCGTGTTCGGCTAAGCGGCGGCTGATGGTACGCTGACTGGTGCCGAGATCAGATGCAATCTTCTTTGCTGTCACGCGTCCGCTCGAGAGCTGATCAACGATGCGTTCCGTGACAAGATCCAAAAATGCATCGCCATTCTCAGCCCGCTCCTCCAGAACTAGGTCCGCGTTCTTGGTGAGCACTCGTAGTAGCTCCTTGTCCGCAGTAGGGATCGGCAAGGACAAGTCATCGCGGTGGAAAACAATCTCATAGTACTTTTGCCCATAACGCACAGGACAACCCAAGACGCGCTCGACCTCATCTCGATGCTTTTCCCGCGTGTGAACAAAGCGAACTTCCACCAAAGAGATGTCCTTTTGCGTCAACCAGCGCGTAGCATGAAGCGCGAGGCTGGCATCCATCTCTTCGCGCTGCTTATAGCGGTGAAGGTCGACTTGAAAATAGGTATCCCGCAATCGCACGTTTGCCCCGTCTTCGATGAGCTCGCCGTCCATGGCGACGTTGTGCACGTGTTGGTAGTGGATCAAATTGCGGATCGCGTCATCCAAGGTCTTTGCAGCCAACCCGATGTAGGAAATCAACCCTGCCGTCTTGAGCTCAATGGTCGGGGCGAGATGTAGCCCGAAGCAATCGTCGCCTGAGAGCTCAGCTGCGGCCTCGAAAAATAGGACCTCTTTATCAAACGGGATCCACCGTTCGCGATCCGCGATAGCCAATTGCGATAGGCCCGCGTGTTCGAGCGCCACAGACACATTTAGTTTGCGACGTTTCAGTTCCTGATAGGCGGCGTGAGCCCATATCGCTCGGATTTTGTTCGTCACTGAACTTACGCTCTAACTCTTCACTTGCCGCTTCAATTTCGCCGCCAGCAGTTGGCGTGATATAGATAGTGACGGAAGCCGCTGTGGCGTGCAACATGGTTGAGCTCGTTTTAAGGACGTGCCGGGGGGTGCGTTGAGCGCTTGGATCGCGGGTTCACGGACGAAGAACGAACCGAGCGCTCGAATTATTAGATCAAAGCTGCTCCGACCAGCAGCAAGCGGCACAGGCAACAGGAATAGAGCTCGAAGAAGCCCCGGTGCGAGGCCAACCGCTCCACAGCGCTAGTTCGTTGAGATGACGGCTGATTAAAGCGGTATCGGACCTGTGGACAATACGAAGAAATCAAACTTCAACAGCAATCTCCCGTTGCGTGCTACCAAATTGGCCTGCCCCCAACGCTGCTCAAGCATGTTCCGCTCTACCTCGGAAACTCGATTAACTGGGCTAGTATGCGGCTCAGCACCCGGTTTGTTTCGCGTTAGAAGATGCGGCCGATCAGCAGCGCGGCCAAAGGAACCGGAAGCGCCGCGACGCTCGCAGCAATAACGTACAGCGGAGACGAAAACACACCGCTAAGTCCGGCAAGAAGGGCAATCCCCCCGCCACCGCCAAGAATTGCATTTCCTGGTAGGTTGAATGCAACCACCAACGCGACGTAGCGATATCGCAAGAGAGTAGGGACAAAGTGGTGGGGTGCTTGGTCAACGAGCAATGCTAGCCGCTCTTTCTGCGATAGAGGACCTAGGCGCTTCACAAGTGCATCTGCACTGGTCAAGCCGAACCATAGAAACGACGCCGAGAGCATAGCGGATGGTACGATCCTACCGACCGAATATGAAAGGACGAGCGCTGCGACTGTGGCTAGATATACCTGAACGGCAACGGCACTGCCGAAGGTGGCGAGCAATCCGAGGCTGATCTCTATGCCTGGAACGAATGGTGTCGCCAGCAGCAGTGCGTACGCAGAGATGCCAAGCCAAATTGCCCCATCGTTGACTATTAGAGCGTCATCGCCGGGCCTAAGTCCAAGAGCCTCTGCCAACCAACCGCTGCCCCAGTAACCAAGTGAGAGCAACGCAGTGTAGGCGACAATCGCGACCACAAGTCGAAACCACGACCGGCGTGGACGCGCTGGTGCCAACGTCGGATCTCTATCAATCATAATGTCTCATCATGCGGCCAGGCGAGGATACTGTGCAACACTTAGGTGACGGCACAGCTACGGCCAGCGTGGCCTGCCCCCAATCGCGGTGCCAGTATCTAAGTTAGAATCCGGCCGCCATGGGCCAGCATCTGGGCTGGCCGGAGCGTAGCGTAGGTCAGTTCAGATGCTGGAGGCAAGATCGCTTCCGGTGCTGGGGGCTGGTAGCCGAGTGAAGAGTGCGGCCGGACCGCATTGTAATGGCGTCGCCATTGCTCGATCAGCACCTGGGCTTCTCGTAGCGTTGTGAAGATTTCCATATTCAGCAGCTCGTCTCTGAGTTTTGAGTTAAAGCTCTCGCAATAGCCGTTTTCCCACGGACTGCCTGGCTCTATGTAAAGCGTCTTGACGCCGATCCGAGCAAGCCAGCCTCGCACGTTCTTCGCGATGAACTCAGGCCCATTGTCGGAACGAATATGTTCCGGCGTGCCGTGTTCGACGAAGAGATCAGCAAGGCAATGCAACACGTCGTCCGAACGCAGACGCCGCGCAACAACAATGGCCATTGAACGGCGCGTGAACTCGTCAATGATCGTGAGCATCCGGAAGGGACGGCCGTCCTGTGTGCGATCGTGAACAAAGTCGTAGCTCCACACGTGGTTTTGCCGCTCAGGTCGCAAACGCACGCACGAGCCGTCGTTCAGCCAAAGCCGACCGCGCTTAGGTTGCTTCATGGGAACTTTGAGCCCTTCCCGCCGCCAGATGCGGTGAACCCGCTTGACGTTCACCTTCCAGCCTTCCGCGCGCAGCAGCGCCGTCACACGCCGGTAGCCATAGCGCCCGTACCGCTTGGCAAGACGGATGATTGCGGCAGTCAGCCTTCTCTCGTCGCTGCGTGTCTTAGGCTGACGTCTCTGCGTTGTGCGAGACTGTCCCACCACCCGGCAGGCGCGGCGTTCGGAGACCGCCAATCGCGCGCGCACGCGGGTCACGCACGCTCGCTTTCTGGAAGGGCTCAGTATTTTCCCTCGAGAGCTTCCTTAAGGATCAACTTGTCGAGTGTCAGCTCAGAGACGGCCTTCTTCAGCCGCTCGTTCTCCCGCTCCAGATCCTTGAGCTTCTTTGCCTGATCAAGCTTCAGACCGCCGTAGTCCCGGCGCCATCGATAATAACTCTGCTCGGAAATGCCCAAGCCCCGGCAAATCACGCCGACCGTCTCACCCTGGTTCAGCTTTACCTCAGCTTCTCGCAACACGCCGATGATCTGTTCTGTCGTGTACCGCTTCCGTGCCATTCCATCGTCTCCTCATCTGAGGTTCGAAATAGCCGGATTCGCTTAATCAGAATGGTACCGTTTCAGGGGGGCAGGCCACGACTTGTATGGGTATCGATTGTTTATGGGCAGTATCTGACGGTCAGACCGAGAGTGCCCGGTAAGCGGTCGCTCGGTCGACCCCGAAGCTTCTTCACGATCTCGGACATCGAGAGACCCCTCCGCCTTCAATGCCTTCACTTGCGTCTTCAAAGAGGCATCAGCCTGTACAGGTCGTCCAAACCTGACGCCTTTCTTTTTAGCTGCTCGGCGTCAATCCTGCTTCCTCGTCAGGATCAACTGCCGTTCAAGCGTTGCGCAAGCTACAAGGATAGCGATGACGAACTCTCCATGGGCTGTATCAAGGGTCATACTTGGGTTGCCCAAGAAACGGGCCTTGACGCTCTTGTGCTGCAGTTCCGACATCAGTGTATGGAGGTCTGTATTGCTCCGTGCGAAGTGATCAAGTCGCGCTACGAGGAGCTCGTCGCCTTCTCTGAGGGAATCCATGCAGGCTTTCAGCTCAGGTCGGTTGCGGTCGCTCCTTACACCCCCTGTCTTCTAAGGCCTGCGCTGCGCCAGCCTCAATAAAGGCTTAGCGCTGGGCTTCAAGGTTCTGCCTAGTGCTGCTTACTCGATTATAGGCGGCCTTGAATATTGATCTAACGTCCACCGCATTGTGTCTCATAAAAACAGGGATTGTGGAGACTTTTTTGCTGAATAGCTCGGCCGTCGCAAATTTCTTGAATTGTGAGACCCCATAATGCGATTTACAAGACACCACAATATACCGCGGAGGCCACATTCTTTACCAGTAATGGATGAAGGACGCTGATCCCGGTCAAAACTTTTCTAACAAACCACCTGGGATAGCAATTACTCCTTCAACCCGTAGCCATAGTTGCCCTCGCCAGTCAGAACGACATGAATCACGAAAAACGAAAATCACTACCGACTAAACACACTAGCCGGATCAATGCGAATAATTTTAATTATCGCCGCAGACGCCGCAAAGACACACATGCCGACTGTCATTGAAAAAAGCAAAAGGGCCAAACCCGGAGTCATAAGCACATTCAGCGTTGTACCCTCAGCCAATTTAAAAATTGAAAGCGTTAAACAAATCCCTACAGCATACCCAACAATAGCGCTGAATAGCGCTTGAAATAGAATAACTTGGATAATATATGACGCTGACGCCCCCAGTGCGCGCAGGGTAGCGAACTCATTTAGGTGGTCCTTGGTGCTTGAGTAAAGCGTCTGAGCAACGATTACGAACCCCACAATCAAAGCAAGCACTGTACCAGAGATTAAACTCGAACCAGCTGCAGTTCGGTAAAGCCAATAATCAATACTACGCTGCCGAAATTCATGCCGTTTGAAAACATCAATATCGGGAAGACGGATTTGGATCAGCCTCCTGACTTCCTCAGGATCAGCATCGGGCATAAGCGTCAAGAGCGCAGAAGAACCCTGCCTTTGATCTGCACCCAACATCATTTGAGCCCGCTCCAGCGTTGTAAAAACATATGGCATTGTCGTGAAAGATCGGATGCTCTTCGTTAGAGCAGCAACCTCGACGGTCATGCCATTAATTTCAGCAGCGTCTCCCAAGCCCTTCACCTCAAGATCATCAAGATACAGTCGGTCGACAGCAATTGCCTTGGGCGCTGAAAGCGCGGCAACAGAGCCCCCGACCACATTCCACGGCCTAAGACCGCCAGATTTCCAATCTGAACCAACGACAACAACTGTCGTTGAGCCGCCATCTCGCTTTCGCCAGCGAGCAAAACCCATAGCAAGAACTTCGACGTTGGAAACGCCTGGGACCGATAGCAGGGAGTGTTTTTCCCGTCCCGACAAGAGAGAAACGTCATCTACACTCTTGGTGCCAATCGGAACCACCCAAAGCTCACCCTTGCTGTGGTCGATAATAGTGGAAATTGTCCTCTCAATACCGAGATAAATCCCTGACTGAAAAGCTATCAGCACGACAGAGAAGATGATTCCGATAACCGTAACAAAAAAACTTAATCGATCATGGAAAAGGTTCCGAAAGGCCAAAATTGGTGCCATCCGAATACTCCGACGCACCCTAGTCGCCGAAAAGAATAACTGAACACGATAACCTACCACATCCAAACTCAGCATACTCACTCCCCGCCTCACCTAACTTATAACTCAAGAAGGGTTGTCCGCTTTATCAATTTTATTTAAACAGAAAAAAACGCGGAAAGAAAACCAAGCGAGACCCATGAATTATCAGAAGCTCAAAGATGGTTTCCATTTTCAAGCATCAATCGACGCCAGGGCCTGTGGTCAACATAAGCCTCTGTCCTATAGCCCATAGCTCGAAGTATGAGAAAGTAAATACGATTTGGAATCGGAAAGTGGAATTCCGCCGGCTGAAACTGATTCAGTAAAGAATTAAATGATTCCAATTGATCAACCGCATATTCCGTAAAACCGCTCGGACAGCTCCTTACTTTCTGAGCAACAGTAGACATTGCAGTGGTCGGAACAAGAATGTCCGTAGCCAGCCTGAGCCTCCGGCCCAATGCGCTACGGTTGCCCCGCCGAAGAATCCGTACCAATTGGCTATCCTCATCTTTCACAATTCCGACTCTAATTACACCTGTATTAAATCTACTCTGGAATAACTCCTGGAAGAATTCCTCGTACTGTAGCTGCAAATTCATTATACTATCGGGAGGTCCCGAATAAGTATAATGATCAGCCGAAGCTTTGCCTTCAACAACAGCTGCCGTTGAGCTAATTAATATTAGACTTTGAATAACCAGTCTTTCTCCTGCAGCCTCCAGGAACTTGACCACCTTCCGAAGTGGCTCAGTCCTCGAAAACAAAGCTGCATCGAGGGCTTTCGGAGTTGTTGCTCTGAAAACGTCCTGGCCGTGACAAAACACTATCGTGACCTTGGCAGAGATATAGCTGCCTTTCCCAATCAAGGGGCCTGAATGCAGAATATTTGGCCGGCGCATAACTTCACGAGCAGATAGATGCAATACGCGCTCAGTCTTTGAAAGAAGCCGCGCGAGGCGGCTCCCCACGTATCCCTTTCCTATGAGCAGAAAGCAATGCATGATACAGGTACTCAACATTGGTTTGACATATTGACCATACTACCAGCGACTATGCGTCGGAGTAGTTCAATTCAGCCTTGGTAGCCGCAGGAGCTTTTCTAGTTCCCTTCAATAGCACCACCATTAGCGCCACCATCGCAGCCGGCCATATGATCCATTTCTTTATTTTGAAGTAAGCTGAAGAACGAGTTTTTGGATAGAGAGTTTCCACGGGACGGCCGAGCCCAAGTTTTTCTTGGACTGCCTGCGCCGCCTGGAGTCCGCTGGTTACGGCGCCCTCCATACAGGTTAGCTCAACATGCGTTCGGCAAAAATCACCAGCAAAGAAAAGGTTCGGCACCTCGCAAGTAGCTACAGGCCTTCGCTCCCACATGCCCGCCGTGTTTGCGAACAACGGGTTCTCAGTGTGCGGCTGGAAATCTATTCGCCTTATAATGTCATCCGAAAGCCAAGGTATATAGCGCCGAAGATCGGCTAGTATTACAGCTTGTGCGGCGTCTTTATCATGGTTTGACAATGCAGTATAATCCGAAGCAATCACCTGTATGACTGACTTGTCTGTGTTCCAGTAATTGGTTACGTCAATCATGCTGAGTGCATAGGGAGAGTTCACAAAATTAACATGCCCAACTGGCATCTCCTCAATTGCCGATTTTAAATAGATTGTCATTCCAGCCATGACTCGAGAACGCAAATACATAACGCCCCCCGAACTTGGACTAGCCTCAATGAATTTTGGATCAAGTAAACTCTGCAAGTTGGGAGCTGGCACTGCAACAATCAGATTAGTGGCTTTGCGATCGAATTCGCAGTTTTTCTCAAGGTTTACCAGCCGAATTCCAGAAACATTTCCGTCAGAAAAATGGACTTTGGTGAGCTTGTGCTTCTTATGAATTTTCACTCCATTCGCTAGCAATGCTCTCTCAAAGTAACTGATAAATTTTGTTTGCATATCACCGTTTAAGATGCGAAACCAGGGTGCATTATAGCTGTACCAGTACCGCATAACATTTTGGACTGACATGGCTGACATTTCGAAACTTTCGATTGCTGAGGCACGGGAAACTGTGTCCTCAAGTTGTCGCACCACAGTCTCGGTGTTATAGTAGCGAGATCGGGCAAAAGCGTTCAAGGTGATTTGGTCAAGCTCTGTCTCTTTGGATACTGACTGGCTCATTAGATCAAGGCCAGTATACTGGTATAAGAGGCTATGCTCCCAAGGAATGATTCCGTTAAAGAGGTTTTGTAGGCAGGTTTTCCATGAGAAAGGATTGGTAAGAGTGCGAACTTTCGGGTAGTCCCGCTCAGACATATAAGAATAAGTGGTGCAATCTATGAAGTTGTCCCTGAAGCCAAGCTCATCGGCTAGCGCGAATGTATTAAGATACCAAATCGGAAAAAGATGCCAGCCATGCTCATCGTATTCATCACCGAACTTATTTGCACCGGCCTTGCCGCCTAGTCTGTCTGACAATTCATAAAGTTCTACGGATTCGCCTCTTTGAGCTAGACGTAGGGCTGCGACCATGCCAGCTAATCCGCCGCCGATGACGGTAACTTTATTCATTTATGACTCCCTAGAAAGAAAACGCTAAATGAGTATCAGTTGAACGGCAGATCTAGATGCTAGATTTCCCGCACACGCCCGGATTTTCGCCACTTCGTTCGCGAAGATTTACTGTCTTCAGAAGCGGACAAAAGCGGATCCGAATGGACCCCAAGCAGGTCCATGCTGGATCGCGAGGGTATTCACGCAAAATTGAGGGCTCGTGCAGTTCCCTAGGTTACAGGCCGACTCGAGGCTCGGTGATGCACTCGGGACGAATGTGGTGGTGGGCCGATTAGGTATCGCTCATGCCTTGAGAGCTACCCGCACGAGTTGGAGCAAGGAACGTCTAGCTCTTGGAGCTACCCTTGTTACGGAAGGAGTTCATCGCTCGAGCGATTCTGGAAGGTTTGAGAAAGCTGTTTCATTCGCTTCTAGGAATGGGCACGTGCCAGTTTCCCGGGAACCCAGTTGCTGATCATCCTAAATATTTTCAACGTAGGCCTCTCAAGTAATCTTGATGGGCGTAAGTCGAGCGCTTTCGTGAATTAAAACAGCAGTTTGAATGCTTCTTTTTGCTGACCTGAAAGTGTTGGATGGCGCCATCTACTTCGACATCTGGACTGTCTGCGGGGCTTGGTCGCCCGCCCCCGAAGCCTTGGTTCGATGGGTGTATGCTTCAGCCTGCATTGAGCACCTTGTAGATGCTCGTTTTGCCCAGACCCGTAGCCTTCTTGATGTCGGCTAATGGTTTGCCATCGGCCTTCATTTTTCGAACGGTGTTCGCTAAATCCCCCGACACCTTGGCAGGACGACCAAACTTCACGCCTTTACGCTGTGCCGCCCTAATGCCGTCGTGCTGCCTTTCCCGGATAATCTCTCGCTCAAACTCAGCAACACCTGCCAGGATAGTCAGGACCAACTTGCCGGTCTTACTGCTGGTTGGCCTGCCCCCAATCGCGGTGCCAGTATCTAAGTTAGAATCCGGCCGCCATGGGCCGTCGGGGAAATCATCAGTTGGGTCAGCCCAATTGTCGCAACGGAAACACCAGACTCGTCGTTGTAGGGGTCAGTCGGCGTATGGCTCATTGAGCTTTGATAACCGCCGGGCTGAGCAGGGCATCAGCTTTGAGCAATTGATCGACGACATTCGCAAGGACCTCGCCATGCGCTATCTCGACGAAGGCAAGGTCAAGTTGCAGGAGTTAGCCTTCTTACTCGGCTTTTCGACGCATGCCAGTTTCACATCCGCCTTCAAACGTTGGACTGGCAAGACAACCGAGTGAGACGAGGGCGTTGTCGTAGTGAGTGTGCCAAGAGGTGTGCCGCCAGCTTGCGGGGGTGCAAAGCTGGCGGCCGATATATGCCGGTCGCGATGGGGGGTGGGGGTGCGTACCGGCCTACCGCGCTGGCATCGATAACGGGGGTCTATCGTGCGCGGTTGTGTAATTTTACCGTTCTGGAATGTTTGCTGGATTGATGAAGATCAATCGTATTTTTGTATCAACAACGAACTGTCCGTTAAGGGATGCGACAAATTAGGCCGTGTAACTCGACGACGTTCTGAAGGCAGGCTTTCGAAGCGTCAATTACGCCCGGTCGCTTCAGTGACGTTGCCCAGCGCGTCGCGGATGTCTGCTTTCGGACCTAAAGCGGACCCTCCAGCAGCGTACCTTGCGATCGTGCCCGATTTCGGCTTCGTCCTGTGTGGATGGTTTCCTGCATTGCAAGAACTTTTTGAAGCTGGCGTCTCGGTCAGGAGCAGTCTTGTGTCCGGCCTGTTGGTGCGGGTCAAAGACCGCTGGCCTTGATGGGTTCCGCGGATCGAGTTCCGCTCTATTTATCGGACAAGGAATGTCCCGGACTAAGCTCGGATTTTCTCGACCCCCGGTCTGACCCGGATCGCCATCACTTCACTGTAAAGCCTCTGTGCTCCAGCGCTGCCCTTGGTCAGGGCAACGCCAGTGTCACACTCGTTTCCCTGATTGCTCGTGTAAGACTGACACTTGATGGAAGTCAATGCCTCTGCATTTGATAGAGCTGAACCTGTATTTCTAGAAGCTCTTAGATCACGTCTCCTGTCGATGCCGCATCGAGTTACCCCCTCTTGGGGGCCTCATCCTAGCGACACCCGCATTCATTTCTGAATTGGAAACCGACCAGCAAATCCACAGCTGGCAACTATAGAGAGGTTAGTGATGAAAAGGATTATATGGTGCGCGGCTGTTTCGATGCTGCCGATGCTAGCCAATCCGGCTTATGCGACAGAAGCTTGGCAAGCCTTTTAGTTGCCAGCTGGAAGATGACGACAAAACTGAGGCGGATGTCGTTGCGGCGGCTAAGAAATGGCTCAAGGCAGCAAAAAACTATGGAGGGTGGAAAGGATTTGCAGGTGAGCATTCATTTTCCGGTCGCAGCCGCAGCTGGAGATACTGACTTCAAGTTGATACTCAGAGCCCCGTCCTTCAAAGATTGGGGAACCTTTTGGGATGGCTATGAGGGCTCACCAGCCCATAAGATTGATCAAGAAGCCGACGAGATTACAACGTGCAAGGAAAGTCGTTTATTCCAAGGAGTGGTAATAGACGTCGAATAGAAACGCCTTCTTGTTTCTATACTTGAGCGCTGGGCCCAATCGCACGCATTAATCGCTTGTAAGGGGCTGGAGGCGCTTACTCGGCCCGGCAACCGAGGCTTGCCATCTGATTGATTGCGGAGTGCACCGACAAAAATGCGTTGCGCTTTGCTTCACAGCCTTGGTATCGAATGTCGACCAATGTCCGCTTATTGATCAAAGCCGGCAAAGCAGAACTCTGACAATCACAGCTCAAGCATGTTCCGCTTTGCGACCGAAAGCGGACAATGCCAAACGCGCTGGCCGCGCAGACCATTGCCCGTCATTGCGAACCGCATTACGTCATTCAATATTGATTGGAATGTTCACGGAAAACGACAATGACACCGCTTACAAGTAAGCAAGAAGCCTTTGCCCGCGCATACGTTGCACTTGGCAATGCGCGGCAGGCCTATGAGGCGGCTGGGTATTCACAGAACAACTCACTGCGGAGCCAGCAGAAGGAAGCGCACAAGCTGCTGCACAACCCCAAGGTCGCACCCAGGATACGTGAGCTGCAAGCCAAGGCTAGGCGGCGTGCGGAGGCCAAACACGGGGTTAACGTCGACAAACTGTCGGACATGTACATGGAGATCTACGAGAGCAGTGAGACGCCGCCTGCGAGCAAGATGCAGGCGATCATCGGCCTTGCGAAGCTGCACGGTTATATCTGATTGAAGCAATGGCAATGCGCTATCCATTCCCACGACTCTTAAATTGATACGCCCCAACGCTCCCCGGCTTGTGTTGGGACGCATTGCGCCGATCATGGAGCCAGTTCCAATTAACGCGGATGGAACGTTGCGCTGCTTAGCTTGCGCAGCTTCGCGCCGAACCGCCACCAAAACTGTTATGTGGTAGGAAATGAGGGATAGACCCAAGGTCGCCTCAAATTCCTCATAAATAACAATAACTTGGAAGGTCTCGTGGCGGAGAGGGAGTCCGCCATATGTATGTTCTCAGCTATTCGCTACAATCCAAGAAATATACGTTTTTCAACAATATAAGCCACCCATCCATCATAGGCAACCTTCCTCGTTCGCGTAAATCCGTGCATATTGTTAGGGCGGATGTTAGGGCGGAATGAATGGTGGAGACAAATTGGCGAAGGAAGTCAACCGGCTCAGCGCTCGGAAGGTCGTCACTACAGTCGAACCTGGCATGTATGCAGATGGTGGAGGACTATACCTTAGGGTTTCCAAGGGGCGGAACGCTGGAAAGCGCTGGGTCTTCATCTACCGGCGCCCCAACGACGGTAAGCGCTGTGAGATAGGCCTAGGTGGCGCCGCAGCGGTGTCACTCAAGCATGCCCGCAAAAAAGCCGCAGAGACGCGTGCGCTGCTGGCCGATGGCCACGATCCGCGGGCCATAAAAGCTACTCGGAGAGAAACTCCTACCTTCGGCGAGTTCGCCGCTTCTTTTCTTGCGACAATGGAGCCTCGTTGGCGAAACGATAAGCATCGTGCGCAGTGGAGAATGACGTTAGAGGTCTACGCTAAGCCCCTGCACGACATCCCAGTCGATCAGGTAACAACCGCCGATGTGCTGGGCGTGTTGACACCCATTTGGGAAAAAATCCCCGAAACCGCCTCTCGCCTTCGAGGTCGCGTCGAGAACATTCTGGATGCAGCAAAGGTCCGGGGATTTCGTTCAGGTCAAAATCCAGCAGCATGGCGGGGTCACTTAGAGCACACATTACCGGCCCGGAAAAAGCTGACGCGGGGGCACCACCGCGCAATGCCGATTGATGATCTTCCTGCTTTCTTGACACAGCTGCGCTTGCGGGAGGCAGTCGCTGCACGCTGCCTTGAGTTCGCTATTTTAACAGTCGCAAGAACTAGCGAAGCCTTGAAAACTCAATGGCAGGAGCTGGACCTCAAGAATAGGGTCTGGAGGCTCCCTCCCGAACGGATGCTAAAAGCTGATCGCGAACACAGAGTGCCATTAACTGCCCGCGGCATAGAGATTTTGCGAGAGATGCAAACCTTGCGCGCCAACGATCCAAGAAGTCTGTTTGTCTTTCCCGGTCAACGCCGTGGTAAGCCGCTTTCCAGTTCCGCGCTGGAAATGATCCTGCGGCGCCTGGAAGTAGAATCGACCGTCCACGGTTTTCGTTCAACTTTCAGAGATTGGGCCGGCAACCGGACGGCCTTTCCCCGCGAACTGGCCGAGCATGCTCTTTCACATCAAGTCGGCAATAAGGTTGAACAAGCATATCGTCGCGATGATGCGCTTGAAAGAAGGCGCGAGTTGATGGAAGCCTGGGCTGAGTTTCTCGAAAGTGCTTCCACAGACCCAATTCCCAAAAAGCGCTGAGCGGTCATGAAGAACGAAGAGCCAGGATCCAACATCGCGAGTGCAGTTGATTGGCTGTTCGAACGGAGCGGTCGACTTAAGCCTCGTAGAGACAAGACCTACGCCTATCAGATTGTTGAGAAGGCCTACCAGACAGGTGTATTGGTCAGAGAGATAAGCGATCTAACTGCAGGCTCCGAACCCGATGAGATCGAAAGTATCGAGATTATTTGCAAGAAGGCAGGCAAGTCTGCCAAAGACTTAAGTTTGCTTCTGGAAACGCTCCGCGATAAGGCGCCCTATAAACTGGAAGATAATGAAGATGAGCGCCTACTGGTTCGCTCTCTGTGCCACGCTATGGGATTGCACCCAACGGACGATAGCAAAACCGCCGCTGAGCTAGTGAGATGCCTCAAATCCGCGGCCACGTCGCTCGAAACGATCGTCAGCAGAACAACCACATTCAAACAAGAACTTACGGGGGGGAGGTCTAGGTTCTCATCAGCGTCAGTGCCAATTTCAGAACTGGCTTATGCCTGGACCGATATCATCGGCAAGCCGCCCAGGCGTGGAAACCAGCAGGACACAAGCACATTTGGCGAGTTCATTTATCTGCTTCTGAACAAAGCTGAAGAACGTCAGATCCGCAACGCGGTAAATGGCTTGAATCCGGATCGTGTAGAAAAAACCCTAGAGCTGGGCTACGAACCCCTTTAATTCTGGGAACGGATCGATCGTTGTTTCTCGTTAGTCGCGTCCCTAGTTCAAGAAGTGTCCATAGGGTTATCAAGTGCACCAGTGAAAACGGAGGTGCACTTTATGGACGAACTTGGGACCACTGAAACTAGCCAGACAACACTACATCCTAAGCTAGCTTACCGGATCGATGAAGCGTGCAGAGAACTCGGCATAGGCCGTACGAGCTTATACGAGCTAATGAAGCAAAATAAGCTGAAGTCTGCTGTGGTCGCCGGTAGGCGTGTCATCCCGGGTGCTGAGTTGGAACGTCTGCTCTTGGAGAGTTTGGCGCAAAACGGCGCCGAGACGTGAGCCGCAATACAAAAAAGAAGCGCCGATAGGGCTGCCACCCTAGGCGCATCTCATTCCGAAGATCATTGTCACCAACAGCGATAGAGTATCGCGTTCGTGCGGTTTTTTCAATGGCCGCGCCGCTGTTGTCTCGAAGGAGACAACGAAATGAACAAATTTTCGCTTAAGCGATCGAAGCTTCCCTGTATCGACATCCAAATGGCTGAGCATCACTGCCGGTTATTGGACCCAAGCGACGTCCCGCACCTGTTCTTATCTGTGCCAGAAGCTCCGGGGGTAATTGGCAAAGTGCAATGCCATTTTGGAAGGCTTGCCGATGCCGTTGAAGCACTCGAAAAGGCACAATTGCAAGGCTGCGGAGTCTTTATTGCAGTGAACGTTTTCAAAGGCATACGCCGAAGAAAAGCTGACGTTGTTCGTGTGAGGGCCGTCCATCGGGATCTAGATCAGCCCAGCCCAAAAAAGCTGCCTCTTAGACCAAGCCTCTCTGTTGAAACGAGCCCGGGACGTCGGCAGGACTACTTTCTATGTCAAACAGATGACCCACTCTCCCTGACCGAAGCAACCCGCATCAATCGCCAACTTGCAGAGCGTTATGGTGGGGATCTCAAGGCTTGCGACATCTCTCGCGTTCTACGATTGGCTGGCTCGCAGCATCTCAAGCGTGAACCTCATCCAGTGCACATAACTGATGGCAATGGCCAACGTTACAGTCGGGATGAGTTGTTGACAGCCTTTCCTCTCCCCGTTCAGCGAAAGGCTCCACTACCGCGGACACCATTGGTCCTACACGATGACCGCTATGTTGCAGCCGCAGTGCGCGGAATAGTGCGCGATCTTGCGAAAGCTGCAGAGGGCAGTCGGAATAGTACGCTTAACTGGTCGTCATTTCGCCTCGCACAGCTTGGTCTGCACCAGCAAGAAGTGGCCTCACAACTTACACCAACGGCACAGATTATCGGTCTTTGCAGTCGAGAGATCACCGCAACGATTAAATCCGGCTGGCAGGCTGGCGCGGCTTCAGCTCTAGCGCAGAGGGGTGCACAATGACTGCGCTCACCGAATTGGAAAGGTCAACTGGCCTGAATGAACCGCTCTTTCCTGCGTGGCCGCAGCTCGCGCCAGGAGCATTGTTTGGATTGACCGGCGAGATTGTAACGAGCGCCACCGCCAACAGCGAAGCAGATCCGGCCGCTGTCCTTGCAACTTTCCTCACGCACGCTGGAATTAGCGTCGGCCGTGGCCCGTATGTTCGCGTAGGGGACGATGAGCATCATGCACGCTTGTTCAATGTCCTCGTTGGCCAATCGGCACGTGGTCGCAAGGGAACGAGTGAAGGCCCAGTACGGCGGATTGGCGAACGGGCTGCTCGCAGCATAGAGCCACTCAATTGGAGCCCCGGCCCCATGTCGTCCGGAGAAGGGTTGATCGATGTGATCCGCGATGCGGATGAAGGCGGTACCGGCGGGGTTGCCGATAAGCGATTGCTTATCGTTGAGGGTGAATTCGGGGCCCCGCTACGTGCGATGCAACGTCAAGGCAATACACTGTCAACAGTCATCCGTTCAGCGTGGGATGGCAAGACCTTAGAGCCTCTTGTGAAAAATGGACGTATAAGGGCGAGTGATCCGCATATCGGCATAATGGGCCATATTACAAAGCCAGAGCTAAAGACACTTCTCCGACAAGTTGAGATCTTCAATGGTTTCGCCAACCGCTTCCTTTGGTGGTGTACTCGGCGATCGAAACGTATTCCGTTGGCGAGAGGGATGGAGGACGCGGACGTTGTTCGTCTTGGTGATGAATATGCACAACGCCTGCGGTATACAAAAAAGTTAGGTGAGGTCAAGTTTACTGCAGATGCGCGTGCTCATTATGAGGCTCTGTATGAGGACCTAAGTGCTGATCATGACGGCATCTATGGCGTCGTTATCGCGCGGTCCGAAGTGCAGGTTATTAGGTTGGCCCTCACCTACGCACTAATCGAAGCCTCACCGCGGATTACAATTGACCATCTAGCCGCTGCTTTATCTGTCCTGGATTATTGCCAGGCTTCCGCAAAATTTCTGTTCTGGGATGCCTCAGCGAGCACCTTGGAGAGCCGAATTTTGTTGGCTTTAGCAGATGAGCCTCTCGACCAAACCCAATTACACTCTAAGTTCGGGAGGCACGCAAAGGGGGAAGATTTGAATACAGCGCTCCAAAACCTTCAGACCCAGGGCCGAATTGACTGTGATCGCTATCCGACGCGCGGGCGATCGCGCTCAGTATGGCAGCTTCGGAAGGACATCGATGACGCGAAAAAAGCTGAAAAAGCGAAGAAAGGTGAACTTGGAGTTGTTTCTTCGCTTAATTCGCTTTTTTTCGCAGGAGGAAGGGTGCCTAGACAGTCTGGTTCTTTCCTAACGCAATAAATGGGGGATGATAGAATGGAAATGATAAGTAAGACGCTGACGCTACGCCTCAGCGAATGCGAATATGAGCTGCTTAATGCACTTGCTGCGCGACATGGGGTTTCGCCAACCAAGCTTCTTACCATAGCAGTCAAGTCGCACATGTTCGACTTGGCAATGCAGGGACCGGTGAAATTCAACGGTATCCAGCACTATCCGAAATATGGAAATCAGCCTTGGGATGGCTATCTCGTCACGCTGGATGAGATGGGTATCGACCCTGATTGGGCAATGAAAGGTGGGTGCTATACGGCTGATTTCTTGGAGAGATATAGGAGTGTACAAAACGTCATACTGGGAGCCGGATCAGATCGTAAGGAAGAGGATCCGCAGGAGTGGTTGGATAGGCTTGTGATGAACCTGGAAGGCGATCGAAATGTAGTCCATGAGGACGGGCCCTGTGACAGGAATTTGGTGTTCTTGCTTGTCCATCGTGCACTAGGCCGTCCACTCGATGCGCCGACCATGATCGAGGCCGCTATAAAGGTTGAGAAACAACATTGTAGCCATGTGGCAGACTTCATGGAGCGCCTGCGCGAAATAGAGGCAGGCTGCGAATTTGAATTTGATGAACTGGGTATAGACACATTCTCGTGGCTCGATTTCGTCGAAAAAGCTATCGATGCCGCGCCCAACTCGAATAGATTGGGCGTATGGTTACAGGGAGAGCTTCAGTGAGTTGCGAGGGGCGGGCTGGCGGTAGACTTCAACCGATGAATTGATCGCCCCACGCCCGCACTTTTCATTATAGGAACCTTCATCGCGATTAGAACCGAGGCTAGGCGGGCAATGCTCGGGGGAAGAGAACCTAGCCTCGGCCTGTAGCTCCTTCGCCGCAGCTCGGGTGAGGGAACGGCGAAGAGTGTGCAGGCTGGAGAGAGGGATGAGAAACCAGCCCAACCCAGCTTTACGCGGTTTTCATGAAGACCATGTGATGGATGGCGTAGCCCACGCTGAGGCAGAGTTAGCGGACTCTACATTACCTTCTATAAAACGATCTGCGCTTCCGATTGATAAAGATCAGTGAACCGGCGTCGCTTGGCTATCGAGCCACTTCGGCTCTCAGTTCTCAGCGAGAACACTCTGCAACTCAGCAGCAGAAACGTTGCGCCCACTTATGGACAACGTCGCCTCGCCAAGACGATACGCTGCGTCGAAGCTCTCAATGCCTTTCCCGTCCAGATCAAATCGCACCGCCCAATCTGGTGTATAGTTTATGATGATCTCAACGGGCTTGCCAAAACAGGGAAGCTGACCGTGCCCCCAGCGCTTCAGCTTCTGTTGGAGACCGTCCAGCGCCTGCTGGACATAGGTGACCGGCCGGCTTCCCGGCGTGAAATCAACTCGCTTCAGTTCGCCGATCCCAATAATGGCCGCGATGTGAAGCGGGTGTGGGCGTGCCCGTTCAGTCAGGATGGTCGCATGGGGTACGAACGCGGAGCGCCATCTGGCCTCTTCGGCTTCTGCTATTTGACGCCGGGACTGCCGCACAGCCTTCCACACATCATCGGGAGACAGCTCAAGGGCGCTTGGCAGTTTCCCGGCGAGGCCGCGGCTTGAGTCGAAGTTTCCCTGATAGAGCTCACCTAATCTCCGGAGACCCTTCGATACATTTGAATAGCCGGCACGGCGAATGAGTTCCGTCGGTCCAAGCCCGAGTTCCCTAGCTCGCTGACGAACCAATGTTTCGATTGGGAGTACCTTAGCCACAGAAAATCCTCGGTCAGTTTAACCTGAGGAGGACGTTCGCCTCCCCGCTTCGTTGCCTTACTGGCCGCATCCCGCTTTCGCGGTTTCCACCTTGCCCGGGAATGGCAGGTTGGAGCGGACTGTAGTGGTCCGACTCTTGATGCCTGCTCGGCGACAAACGCGCTGAGCTCATTTCAATATAAGCGGTTGCACCGTTCGTATCAATATTGCGGAACTGGAGTTTCCCTAGAAGAGTAGTTGCACTGTTTCCCCACGCATCGTTGCCGCGCCAACAGACAGATCAATTTTGCGGTTCTCGTCCATGTGATAAGGCTTCCTCTAGCAACGCAGACATCATGGTCTTCAGGTCTTTCGGCGCCTCAATTGTCACTTCTGGTCCCCAGGTGAACAAGTGCCAGCACAATTCACGCATGCCGCTTGCGCTGAACCGGACACGAAGGGATCCGTCGTCCAGCTGCTCGAAAGATTGCGTCGGATGAAAAACGTACTCTTCTGCGTCAGATGCCGCCGCTGCCGAGAACAGCAAGCTGACGTCTTCCACATCATCCTGGAAAACCCCGAATGACCTAGCGGCATAGACCTGCAGATCAAAATCATCTGGCGGCACAGCAGCAGTGTGACCAAGTTCGACATGCTCAATGCGATCGAGGCGCCACAGGAAGGGTCTCGGAGTACCAAGCTTCGCGCCGACGAGAAAATAGCGGTTGGCATAAAGCATTCCGAAAGGGACAACCTCGACGCCAGCGCGACGCTTGGTACTCCTACTATACCGAAAAGTGATGGTTCGCCCCGCAAGCAGCGCCTGGGTGATCGCAGACATGACCTCGGGAGCGGCTTTTCTTCGCGGACCTGCATAGACGATAAAACGGGCGGCATCTCGCATGATCTCGATGTCAGGCTCTAGCCTGGCCTTCACGCTCGACCTGATCGACGCTTTGAGTTTTCTCACAAGAGACCGCAATGTCTCCGCGCGATGCGCTGCACCCTCGGACTCCAGCCGGTCTGCGCTCAATTCAAGTTCTGCTAGCTCTTCAGCAGTTGGCTGTAGGCTAAGGCGATCCAGCCCGCCGGGAATGCGATAGCGGTGAAGACGGCCATCGCTGATTTCCTCAAGCGTCGGGTAGAGTTCGCGGATTGCATCACGAAGGCGCTCGGCGGTGCGGCGATTGACAGAAAATTCTTCGGCAATCTGATTGAGTGTAAGTCCCTCGGCGCTGGCAGCAAGTTTTTGAGCAAGCTCTATCAGCCGGTTTGCTTTTTCTAAACGCATGCCTGTGTTGCCTTTTGCGCCATGTTTGGGCGCTGCTTGCTTGAAGACATCTTGGTCCGAACACGCAAAAATATCCAGAGCCACGGTTACCAACAACGACCGATTCTGTCGCACCCGACTTGTATAAGCCCAGCATGTCATGGGCGGGTCTGGTCGAAAACCAGAGCCACATCCGACTTCACAAGAACGGCTGCATTTGTGGATTGCCCCAATACCGCAGCGTAATCACTGAAACCCACCATGGACTGTGCGCGCTTCGAAACTCGGAGAAACTACTGATGTTCAAGTCCTGCTCTGTGCCCGCAAGGCGTAAGCCAAGCCCTCCATCAAGCATCGCAGAAACCGAGGTGACGTGCGACAGTCTCCTCTCAGCCCTACGAAACGTCTTCATCGATACCAAAATCGACGAGGATGGAGACCTCTGTGTTACCGACGGTTTGAAATGGCCGATCTGGATAAAATTGGATCGCGAGGCCCGCGTCGTAGAGTTGCATTCCTACGTTGAATTCGCACCAGAGAACATGCAGAGCCTTGGGGCAATCGCGAACCGCTGCAATGCCAATTACTGCTATGCTCAGTTCTATGCTCAAACCTCTAAGAATCGCATCCACGCTTCTGCGTTCTATTTCTACGACGACATGATCTTGCTCAAACAGTTCGAGCGACTGATGCGGTATTTTGCGTCGACTGTCTACGAGGCCGCGTACGATGAATTGCTCGTTCCCTCCGATGATGAGGCGAGGTCAGAGGTGATCAACCTATACTAACCCAAACAGTACCCCACAGAGGCCCATGCAAAGCGGCGTCGCACGTTTCCAATCTGATACAAGAAAGTTTTCGCTTACAGAATGAAAAAGATCGGGCAAAAATTTGAACTCAGTGCCACAGACCTGGTCGGTTATCTAAATTGCCGCCACCTTACCGTGCTCGACCGCTCGGTCGCGGAAGGAGCCTTGCAGAAGCCGGAAGTCTGGGACCCGCTTCTTAAGGTGCTCGCAGAGCGAGGCTCAAAGCACGAGCAAAGGTATATCGATCACCTAGAAGAGTCGGGAATAAAGGTTGTTCGCATCGAAGGGGTCGATGTGAACGACAAAGCTGTCAGGTTGACTCTCGATGCGATGCGCGCGGGTGCACAAGTGATCGTGCAAGGAGCACTCGCCCGCGAAGGTTGGATTGGCCGCTCAGACATTCTGCGCCGCGTGGATGACGCGCCAAGCGAATTCGGCGAATGGTCGTACGAGGTGATCGACACAAAGCTGGCGCGCGAGACCAAAGCCGGGACAATCCTGCAGCTGGCCCTCTATTCCGATCTGCTGGCGAAGGCGCAGGGTGTTGCGCCAGAGTACATGTATGTGGTGGCGCCCTGGTCGGACTTCGTACCGCAGCGCTACCGATTTGCAGACTGCGCCGCATACTTCCGCAAGGTGAAGCAGGGCCTGACTGCAGAGCTTGCGACTGTCGAAACCTCCGAGACTTATCCCGACCCAAAAGAGCACTGCGACATCTGTCGCTGGCGGAATAATTGCGACAAGCGCCGCCGAGATGACGACCACCTCTGCCTCGTTGCCGGAATTTCCAAGGTTCAGATCAACGAGCTGAAGAATTGCGGCATTGCGACTGTCGAAAAGCTCGCGAAAATGCCTTTGCCGCTTGGGTGGAAACCCGACCGAGGCTCGGCCGGGTCGTACGCGCGCGTCCGCGAGCAGGCCCGCATCCAGTTCGAAGCGCGACAAACCGGTGAACTGAAGTACGAGACGTTATCAATCTCCGACGGCTTCGGACTAACTCGCCTTCCCGAGCCATCACCGGGCGATATTTTCTTCGACCTTGAAGGCGATCGCTATATGGGCGAGCACGGCCTCGAATATCTCTTCGGCTATGTTTTTAGCGACAACGGAGTCCCGTCCTACAGAGGCGACTGGGCGTTCACGCGCGAAGAGGAGAAGAAGGCATTTGAGGATTTCGTAGATTTCACTATGGCGCGCTGGAAGGCCTATCCCGACCTTCATATCTACCACTACGCGCCTTACGAGCCGGCCGCGATGAAGCGACTGATGGGACGGTATGCGGTGCGTGAAGAAGAGATCGACCAGATGCTCCGGGCCGGACTGTTCGTCGACCTCTACCAAGTCGTCCGCCATGCCGTAAGAGCGAGCGTCGAAAGCTATTCCATTAAGCAAATGGAGCCGTTCTTCTCGTTTGTTCGCGAGAAGGATTTAGTTGACGCCAGCACCGCGCTTGCGGAGATGCAAGCCGGTCTCGAACTGGACGACGCTGCATCGATCACGGAAGAAACGAAAGACGCCGTCCGCATTTACAATAAGGACGATTGTCTTGCGGCAAGCGGCCTTCGCGATTGGCTCGAAGAGCTGAGGCGCCAGATGGTTGCAGACGGCACTGGTGTGCCTAGGCCGGAAGGGGGCGACGGCGCAGCAAATGAGAGAATCACCGACTGGACTCTAAAGATCAACGCTCTCATTGATCGCCTAACGAGTGATATCCCTGCTGATCCGAAAGAGCGGACAGAACAGCAACAGGGTCGGTGGATCCTTGCCAACATACTCGATTGGCATCGCCGTGAAGAAAAGGCGGTGTGGTGGGAGTTGTTCAGACTGTCCGACCTTTCGGCGGAAGACTTGCTCGACGAGAGAGCCGGTCTTTCCGGTCTGACCCATGTCGGCGATGCGGGCGGTACAGCACGCGCGCCCATCCACCAGTACAGGTTTCCGCCGCAGGAGACAGAACTGCGTGGCGGTGAGAATTTGCACTCATTGGGCGGGGACGTGCTCGGCAGGGTCGAAGCTGTGTCCTTCGAGGACCGTATCATCGACATTAAGAAGCGGAAGAAGACAGCCAAGTTTCATTCAGAGGCTGTATTCGCACACCAGCATGTCGATACGCAGCCAATGAAGGATGCGCTTGTCCGACTTGGGGAATACGTTTCGGACGAGGGCATCGACGGCGAGGGCCCTCACCAGGCCGCGAGAGATCTTCTGCTTAGGATGGCACCTCGAACGGAAGGGGAGTCGCTTCTGCGCGAAGGCGAGGCGACGAGCGAGGCCGCTGTCAGACTGTGTGGCCATTTACAGGGCGGCCTCTTGCCGATACAGGGCCCCCCCGGCGCCGGAAAGACCTATTCGGGCGCGCGAATGATTTGCGAGTTGGTTCGTCAGGGGAAGACGGTAGGTATCACTGCAAACAGCCATAAGGTCATCCGCAATCTCATCGACGAAGCGATTAAGGCGGCTGACGAACAGGGCGTGAACTTGCAGTGTTGCCACAAGGCCGACGAGGTCGGACTAGCGCACCATCGCTTGACCTTCGCCCGAACAAACGAGGAGCTTATTAACGGTCTTGGTCAGAGCGTAAATGTTGGTGGTGGCACGGCATGGCTGTGGTCTCGACAGGACGCGTTAGCGACGCTGGACGTGCTTTTTGTCGACGAAGCTGCGCAGATGTCACTCGCTAACGTGCTGGCTGTTGCGCAGGCAGCCAAGACCGTTGTCCTGCTCGGCGACCCGCAGCAACTCGACCAGCCCATGCAGGGAACACATCCCGAAGGTACAGACGTCTCGGCACTCACTCACATACTTCGAGACGCGCCTACCGTGCCGCAAGGCAGAGGGCTGTTTCTGGGGGAGACATGGCGGCTACACCCCGATATCTGCGCGTTCACGTCCGAGCTGTTCTATGACGGAAAGCTCCGTTCCAGAGACGGACTTGAATGTCAGATTACCAAGTCCTCTGGACCTACAAGCGGCTCTGGACTTCGCTACTTGCCCGTTCAGCATAATGGCAACCAAAACTGTTCACCAGAAGAAGCACAGGCCGTCAGCGAACTTGTCAGTCGCATTCTCGTGAACGACGCGACATGGATCGATCGAGACGGCAGCGAAAAGCCGCTCTCCTTGAATGATATCGTGATCATCACGCCCTATAACGCTCAAGTCTTTGAAATTCAGCAGCAGTTGCGCGGGGCCCGCGTCGGCACCGTCGACAAGTTCCAGGGACAGGAAGCGCCGATTGCTATCTACTCGATGGCCACATCAAGCCACGCCGACGCACCGCGCGGCATGGAGTTTCTCTACAGCCTGAACCGACTCAACGTTGCAACCTCGCGCGCTAAGTGCCTCTCGGTCCTTGTGGCCTCGCCACAGCTCTTCGAAGCTGAGTGTCGGACGCCCCGCCAAATCCAACTTGCGAATGCCTTCTGCAGGTATCTAGAGATGGCGACGCATGTCTCTCCATGAAGGATTGGAAGCCGACCCGTTCGACGCACAAGGGGCGACATCTGCTTCTTGGCACCTAGAGGAAGATATTTCGCAGTTGAAGCAGGTCGCGATTATTGCAAATGAACCCATAGTCACATTCCTTCGTTACTGCTAGGCGCAGCAGATCGTCGAGCAAGCATTAAGAGATGGACCACACGGTCCACTCCAACCTGCCAACCCCTGGCAAGGTGGAAACCTCGAAATCGGGATGCGGCCACGAAAGTGGCAACCAAGAGGGGAGGATATGTGGACCTCCTCAGTGCAAAACTGACGGAGGAATTTTTATGCCTGACGACAAACACCCCATTGAAATTCTGGTCCGTGACCGCGCTCGTGAACTCGAACTGCGCCCAACGGAACTCGTTCGCCTTGCGGGCTATAAGAATGTCCCTAAAGGTCTCCGAAGACTCACCGAGCTTTATCAAGGTGAGTTCGAGGCAAGCCGAGGACTGATAAGCGCACTCCCTGACGTCCTTAGATTGGCAGCAGCTGATATGCAGAATGCAATGCAGAACTCCCGTCGCCAGATTGCGGAAGCTGAAGAGAACAAATGGCGCTCTGGGTTTGCACCGCATGAGGTCATCCTGACTGAACGGGTGCGACTGCATGGGCTGTTTATAGCGGCCATGATCGGGATCGGCGAATTGAAGCGGGTAGATTTCGCGCCTGGAAGTTTACCAGTCACGTACCTTCGGCAGGCGCTGGACGGCGTCCGACAGAAGCGGAACCGCTGGGGGGCCAGCTTCCCTGTTTTGGCAGACCTACCGGACCCATCATAAATTACACGCCGGGTTGGGCGGTGCGATTTGATCCGGACGGCCGTGCTCTTCAGCGCTTCGACAACTCATATCGTCTACACGAGGCTAGGCTAGCCTAACCATCCAGGGGAGAAAGCTAACGAGTATTCTCTGTGGAAAATAAATCCAGTGTGGCTCCACCGACCAGCCACAGCTACGGTGTTTCTGAACGTTGGCGGAAGGTAAACTCCATCGCACACGTCAATTGGCCGAATCGGCTCTTCTGGAGTATCAACGGCTGATCATCGTCTTCGCTTCAGGTTTTGAAGCACCTGCTAGTTTTGCTCATCATAGTGCAGGATTTAGAGCTTACATGCGAGTTTTGGCTCACTTGCAGGTTGGGAATTCATGTCTTCTACCGAAGCGGATCGCATTCTAAAAAGTGTGAAAGACCGAATTATCGTCGAGAATCTCGCCGTTGGCGACGTGGCGAGGCAACTCTCCATGTCTGCGACCACCTTGAGCAAACATCTATCAGGTGGCCATGTCCGAAGCGATTCGCTGGCTAAATACCGCCGCTGGCTTGCAGGTGAGCTGAAAGGCAACAGGGTGGAGACTACGACTTCGGACGCCTCGGAATGTGAAGGTGCTAGTATTGAGCCGGATGGGCTTGCCAACGTGGAGTTGGCTCATCGTCCCGCTCAAGGGTCCAGACTGTTCAATGTAGTAGACCTCTTCTCGGGGTGCGGTGGCATGTCCTTGGGATTTGAGCTTTTAGGGGACGGGCAAGTATTCCGCACCGTCATGGCTCTCGATATCGAGAAGCCTATGGTCAACACCTTCAACGAAAACCACCCTGGCTTATCTTCACCAGCCCGCGCGGCGGACCTTACTGAATTTATGAACGAAACTGAAGTCTTGGCGTACTACCTTGCACAGTACGTAAGCGTCTTCTCTGACGATAAGTTAGCCGGTCAGCTTAAGGCGATTGAAATCAATGACTTTATCGAAACCATAGCTTTGATCGACCACGATTTTTTTGAAAAGCTAAACGGGATTCGATCATCAGAACAATTCCGAGAAGTTTATGGTCGTAGCAATCGCGAAGGTTTCAAACAAACCTCGGTGATTAATTTCCACCGAGAACTGAGGTTGCCCTTGACTTCATCAACACGGGCAACGGCTGGCCTGTTACTATGGGCTGATCATCCATCGTGTAGTCAAAGACTGTCTAAGATAAACGTACCTAAGAAACTTATCGAGGAATGCTATATTGTCGCAGAGACGAAATTGGCGCTTGAGGTAAGTGAACTAAAGGACAAAGCCCACGGCAAGGGGGCAGGGCAGCTGAGTTCATCTTCGCGTAAGATTGCGGCGTTTCTGGAGTTCTCTGATACCGAACCGTTCCAATTAATACTACGCGCCTGGAGGGAATGGTTCTCGCGCCGGCTCGCTTTGCGACGCTACTTTTTTGAACAGCACTTAGACTTCAATAGACTTCGAAAGCTCTACGCACCAAGGTATCAGGTTTCGGTCCTCCTCGGGGGACCGCCATGCCAGGGCTTCAGCCGAATCGGGCGGGGCAAGATACGAAGCCTGCGCGAGGCCGCCGTGCATGCCCAAATTGATGGTGAAGCTGGGGATGAGCGGAACCGCCTTATGTTCCAATATGTGCTCTTTGTGAGCGCCCTATCCCCCAGAGTATTCCTCTTCGAGAATGTCCAGCACTTCCAAAGTGAGGTCAAGACACCAGAGGGTACATTTCAAGCTCCTGAGGTTCTTGCCGAATGCATTGAACGGGTTTCGCTGACAGGGTCTACCTATGATGTTTCGAGCAGGATCATCGATTGTTCGAAGCATGGAATTCCACAGACCCGCCAGCGGTTCTTCATGATTGGTCTTGATCGTGAGATCTCAAGAAAGTGCAACACTCTTCCGTTAGCGGATTGGGCTCTCGCGCTAGCTAGGTCGGAGACTGTTCCGCTTAAGGATGCGATTGATGACCTGCCCGAGCCATTCTGGATTGGAGAGAACGGGCCTGGGTTGGCTGAGACGCTTGAGATACAGGGACATTGCAGTCGAGCTTCCGCAGCATCCAAGCGATATCTTTCGTGGATCCGTTCAAGCAGAGATGGCAGCTGTCAATTACGTGTCGACGCCCATCATGCAAGGCGACCACGACCGGATGATTCTGCAGTCTTCGACTTGTTCGGCCCAAGCAAGAGGTGGATGGACTACCGGTGTGATTCATCTGTCACCCTGTGCGAGCTAAGAAACTCTCTTGAGCAACTCATAGACCTATTAGAGACTGATCGCTCTCGATCCAAGTTGTCCCTTGAGAAGGCTCAGCGTATTTATGACATGCTGGACGGCTCCCTTTCAATTCGGTTGATACTTGAGACCATTGAGCCGATGCCGGGTGAACTCGTTCATCACCTGGCCACCCCTACCTACCTGAAGAAGAAGGATGGAAATCACGGAGACTGGCTGGCCCGTCTCGATGGAGAGCGTCCAAGCAAAACGATAGTCAGTCATATGGCCAAGGACACTTACGCCTATGTCCATCCTTACCACCCGAGAACCTTGTCTGTGAGGGAAGCTGCCCGTATCCAGTGCTTCCCGGATTGGTACTCTTTCGGAAAGGTAGGCCTTGTCGATGCTTTCAGGATGATCGGTAACGCTGTACCTCCTTTACTGAGCAATCAACTGGCGGATCGCGTCGCGCAGATCCTGTGGCTTGACGATGCTAAAGAGAGCAATCGAAGGAGAAAAACCAAATTAGTCGCAGTGCCAGACGAAAGCGCCGCCGCCCTCTGACGCGATCAGAGCAGATGGCACGGATTGGTGGGAAGGACACGAAGCCAGAATTGATGTTAAGGCGAGCCCTTTGGGGCATTGGCCTGAGGTATCGTGTTCACTATAAAACCCGGGCTGGCAGAATTGACATTGCATTCCCCGGTCGAAAGGTGGCGATTTTCGTCGATGGCTGTTTCTGGCACAAATGCTCCATCCATTTCGTCGAACCCGCGTCAAGAAATGAATTCTGGTCTGATAAGATTCAGGAAAACGTAAAGCGAGATAGGAGGCAGAACGCCTATCTCGCTGAACTGGGTTGGACAGTAATGAGGTTCTGGGAACACGAGATCTACAATGATCTAGACTCGATAAAACACAAGATTAATGCAACACTTCTGAATGCCCCCAAACCGCGCTGACACGCCATATATGGCGTGTTTCTGGACCTGTCTTTTCTGTTAATTGTCTGGATGTCGGACAACGCATCAGACCTCAGCTATCAGAATACCCTCCAAACAATTGCCCTTACAGTTCGGCGGCAACGGTCGAGGCTTGCTCTCAGCCAGGAGGAGCTTGCTCATCGAGCAGGCATCTCCGTCCGGCACCTCCAGAAGGTTGAGGCAGGTAACCTCAACATCACCCTTAGGACGATCTCGCGCATCGCTGATGCTCTGGAAGTCCCCCCTGTTGATCTTTTTATAGCGGACGATTGACGAATCCACGCTCATGACAACGTCATCGACGATGAAGATTCTGTACGGTCCCCCAGGCACCGGAAAGACGTGGCAGGCCGCGAGGGAAGCTGTTCAGATCATTGACGGTTCAGTTGATGAGGCAACGGTTTCTGATCGCCACAGGGCGCTTGTTGAAAGCCAGCAGATCTGGTGGGTCACCTTCCACCCCTCATACTCTTACGAGGACTTCGTCGAAGGATTCAGGCCGACAACCAATGGTATTGGTCAGATCGTCTATGAGGTACGGGACGGACCGTTCAAAAAGGCCTGTAAAGCATGCTTGCCAACCTCTGATGCCGTCGTGTTCACCATGGGGGAGTTGATAGGCGGAGATCGTTACAAGGTTGTTCACGTCGATCCGTCAGGTGTAGTGCTAGAGAGCGATGTGGTGCGAAAAGATGCTGTGAACCCCACTATTCGACAGTATGTGGATTTCTGGACCATTGACATGCTTAGGGCCGCCGGTCTGGACCCCAGTTGGTTGGCGGTACCGGGTAAAGACAACGAGCGAAAGCAAGAGTTTTGCCGACAATCTGGTCTGCCGACAACTTTCCTAGCCAATACTGGCCCTCATAAGGCCGTTTATGAAGAACTCACCCGAAGATTAACGCAGCGCACGCCCAGGCCAGTAGTTCTGGTGATCGACGAGATCAATCGTGCTGACCTGTCCAGGGTCTTTGGTGAACTCATGACGCTTATCGAAATAGACAAGCGGTCAGGGGCTGCAGAGCAGAGAAACATTTTTTTGTCGTACTCACAGGAGAACTTTTCGGTACCTTCGGAGCTTTCCGTAATCGGGACAATGAACACAGCCGATCGATCCCTTGCTGCGATTGATCTTGCATTGCGCCGAAGATTCGAATTCGAAGGCGTATATCCCATCCCAGAGAAATGCCCAGGGTCGTATGGGGGACTGGATCTTTCTTCGGCATTGAGATCGATGAACCGTCGGGTGACAGCGCTTTCCTCAAAAGAGCATCAAATTGGTCACGCCGAGATCATGGAAAGTAAGCTCGAAGCCCTCCGCTTGGCTCACAAATGGCCAGACGACGATAGCGGTAAGGCAAGAGCAGCAGCGCAGGTGTTCCGGAGGAAGATCGTTCCCCTACTTTTGGAGTATTTTCGGGATGATTGGCGCTTGGCGGCGTCAGTTCTTGGGATAGCTGTAGGGAGCTACGCCAACTCGCTCATTGAATCAACTGCTGCGGACGACTTGGCTACTCTCGTCGGCGAGATCATCGATCTTGACGAGAGCGGAGCGTTCCAAATTCCGCTTTGGTGGGATCCGAATTCAGCGGCATGGGATGAGGCTAAGTTCAGGTCCTGCTTTCGAACCATTCTCCTTACGAACGCTTGAGCATGAATGTTCGGCCCCCTAACCCGCAAAAGTCACTGATTGCGTTCGAGGGAAAGCCAATCAGCCTCCCCGTAGGGCTTGGGTCCGCTAGTTTGAGGGACAAGCTACTCCGCTACTCAGCTCTATCTGGGAGGGACGTTTTTCTGCGAAGCAAGTCAGGGGTTCGAGCCGGAAATTATGTAGGCGTCGCAGATGTTGCAAACATCCACATCCAGATACTCCCTAAGATAAGTGATGGATCCTCAATCGAAGACGACGCGGCTTTCCTGATCCGAATGATGCAGCGCTCTGGGGCCGTCCCAAATATCTCCGTCAACAAGGCGCGACCGGGACTGGAGAAGAACACTTTTCTGGATCCAATCTTGGAAAGGGTCGCGAGAAGCCTCGTTCTGCGTCTCAACCATGATCCCCCCCGAAGGTATCATCGTGAGGACACCTCATCGCCAGTTCTGAAGGGCAGGATCGACTTCCGGCGACTCGCTGCGTGCCCGCCTGGTCGGGATTGGCTTGTACCTATCGAGCACTACCCACTGCAGGTCAACAATCCCCTATCTCAACTGATAAAGGCGGTGGCGATTGAACTACAGCGTTTGTCAACCAACTCCCGGACGCGCCTGAAGTTTCAAACGGCCTTGGATCTGCTGAATCACGTCGAGGCAAGGCAGATAGGAGCAGTACTCCATGATATCCAACTTGGCCCATATGAACAGCATTGGTCCGATATCCAATTCCTTGCCAAGGCCCTTATTAGAGGCGAAGCCCCAAGCCCACTGTCATCTGGATCAACCGACCTCTTCGGTCTCCTTTTTTCGCTTTTTGATCTTTTCGAAGCCCTCCTCAGGAAAACGCTAAGAAGTTGCGGCTCACCCGATTGGAGAATCAAGAGCAAGGCGAGCTCGCGCTTGCTGACCCGAAATGAAGCTAACGGAAAACAGCTTCACGCTGTTACGCTAAAGCCCGACTATGTGTTCGTCGATCGGACTGGAGCGACCCGCTGCATTGCGGACGCCAAGTGGAAGACAGTAGGATCTGGTAATAATGTTTCTGGGTTGAACGAAAGGGACGTCTATCAACTTGCCACTTACATGGTCCACTACAATGCCAAATCTGGAATCCTGTTCTTCCCAATGTTCGGGCCAACCGATAAGGGGGCCAACGTTGACTGCCGGGAGTGGCGAGTGAATGGTCTCAGTGGCGGCAAGCTAATCCTAGCGCATGTAAATGTGCCTGGCCTTGTATCGGACGACCAAGCCGAAAGAGACTCTGTCCAAGATGACATCCATTCCCTAGTCAGCAAATACTGCGATTAGGACCCCTCCTACTCTTTAGCCGACAAAAATTTGATGCTACATGCAGGCTTTTGTATTTGCCATGGGGTGTTCGACACCATCCTCTCAACACAGCTCGGCAGAAGCCCCTCAAGACTTCCGTATAAGCTGATCACCTCTGACGCACCGTCAGCATACTCAGGTACGATGGAAGCATCGCAAGCGGCTTCCTGAACGGTCGATGCAAAATAGCGGATGAGTCGAACAAACTGTTTGAGCATGAGCATCTCATCGTAGAAATAGTACCCATAGCAATGCAAGCGATCCCACAACATCCTAGCATTGAACTGACCACAGCTGGTAGGCTTCGAAGGGTGACCTGAGCCCCAGGTTCCATCCACTCAAAGGTAGAGCCCTGGGTTGATATTTTGGCCGTTGGCGGTCGCTGCTGCAAGGGCGAGGTGGTCGGCGTGATGTGCCGAGGTTTAGGCATTTCGGAGCAGATATTATATATGGCGCCGTGAACACGGCGGTCTGAAGCTCGACCAGGCAAAGAAGCTCAAGGATCTTGAGCGCGAGAACGAGCGGCTGAAGAAGGCGGTCTCGGAGCTGACGCTCGACAAAGCTATCGAAAAACCGCCATTGAAATTACAAATGCATTACACACATCAATTAGGCATTCGCGTTGTCCTGCGCACCTAGTAAGCGAGGCGTTTCGACACTGGCCATTACTAAGCTAGCAAAGGATAGCAATCAGCCATGCCTAGAGGATCAGCACCAGGCGAACGCCGTGGCGGTCGCCGACCGGGAACACCCAATAAAGCGACTGAAGAAATTAGAATCATCGCACGCGAGTATGGAGAGGAAGCTATCGAACAACTGGCTCACCTCATGCACCATGCGAAGAGTGAGCAAGCTCGGATCTCCGCCGCGAAAGAGATCCTTGATCGCAGCTATGGAAAAGCAACCCAACCAGTCGAGAGCACCCAACAGACTTCACATGCTGAGCAACTCAAAGACATCGAGAGAAGTTTGGGGCTCTTCCACGAAGAGGTCGCAAATGCAGAGTGCTGACTGAACCCGCCGTCTTGATCGCTCACTGCAGTGAAAGCTAACTTCCCGCAATCAAACTCGAAAGACTTCAAGGCAGGTGTCCGCAATAGTACGCTCTAATCCAACAGCGCTGTTAGGGCGGGAATTAGGGCGGACCCAAAGAATCTTGGAAGTATCTTTTAATTTCAATGCCACTATGGCGGAGAGGGAGGGATTCGAACCCTCGATACCCTTGCGAGTATGCCGCATTTCGAGTGCGGTGCTTTCGACCACTCAGCCACCTCTCCGGGTGCCTTTTGTATCGGCCGAAGCGCGCTTTTAGCGCCTCGCAACGCCGGGCGCAAGAGCCCCAAACGGAGCACTTTTTCTACCGCCGGGAACGAAATTCTCAAGTTGCGCACACAGCGTATTCGCCGTTGAGCGAATCCGTTCTCGCTGCTACCATCTGAGTCGAATTCAACAACGTGGAAGGAGGTGATCTGATGTCGAGTGAGATCTATGTGCCGGCCGGAGATTTCGGGCGCCGTAGCGCGACGTTAGAGCAGCCTCTGACGCGCGGCTAGGTGCCGCGGTTCTACAAAAAGGCCACGAACTCTCAAGCGGGCCAATCTCACGGGGGGTCACCAAAGCGCTAAAACCGCGCTGTTGGTGACCCCTTTTGTTTTTCCGGCGCCTCCCGTCGTTATTCCCCGGGTGACAGCACGGCGACGGCACACCATGGCACTTCGCGGCACTTCGGCTCCTGCGAGGGGATTGTTTAGATCGCATTCATTCTACCGCAGGGGCCTCACCAATATTGGAGACCTGCATGGCCCTGTTTCATAGTCGCCTACCGCTGCGCGACGGCCTGTTTCTCACCGACGGCGGCCTTGAGACCGTACTGATCTTTCAACAAGGGATCGAACTGGCATCCTTCGCAGCCATCGACCTGATGCGTCGGCCCGACGGCCCTGAGATCCTGCAAGCCTATTTCAAACCCTATTTGGACATCGCCAGATCGTCTGGCACCGGCCTGGTGCTCGATAGCCCAACCTGGCGCGCCAGCCCGGACTGGGCCGAACCCATCGGCTTTGCCGATCTCGCCGAACTCGCCGAAGCTAACAAGAGGGGCCTTGAACTGGCCGACCAAATCCGCACGGCTAACACCACACCCGACATGCCGATCGTCGTCTCTGGTTGTATCGGACCTCGCGGCGACGGCTACGACCCAGGCCACCTCATGACTGTCAAGGAAGCCGAGGACTATCACGCTTGGCAGATCAGCATCTTCGCGAAGGGACCGGCCGACCTCGTTTCAGCAATCACTATCAACAACGTCCGTGAAGCCGTCGGCATTGCCCGCGCCGCCCGTGCCCACGCTGTGCCGGTGGTCATTTCCTTCACCGTCGAAACGGACGGCAATTTACCAACAGGAGACAGCTTGGGCGAATCGATCGCGGCGGTTGATGCCGCCACCGGTGCCTACCCCGTCTACTACATGATCAACTGCGCCCACCCCAGCCATTTCACCGAAACCCTGGCAAGCGCAGGAGCCTGGAGCGAGCGCCTCGGCGGCATCCGCGCCAACGCCTCTAAGCGTTCCCATGCCGAACTCGACAGTGCCTGCGATCTCGATGATGGCGATCCTACCGAATTGGGCCGCGAACTGGCCGAACTCCGCCAGCGTTTCCCTCAGCTCACCGTCCTGGGCGGCTGTTGCGGCACCGATCATCGCCACATCGAGGAGATCGCCAAAGCGGCCGGTACACCGTCCCTCTCCTGAGGCTCACACCGTCAGCACCAGAGGTGCCGTCGCAGGCGCCTCACATTCATAACCCTGTGCCAGGATGCGCCCTTCGGCGGCATCAGCCACCATCACAAGCCGGGTGAGCGGGTTGAGAACGGGAGGCCGCAACCAGCCGAAACTCTCATCGAATTCCGGAGTTAGATTTGACAGCATACGGGCGCGCCCAGCGCTGTCATGCCCCCGCGAACTTCCTCGCCATCCGGCCGTCTGCCAGTGATTGGCCGCAACCCTGGGACCGCAATGAACTTCGGCACTCTCCTCATCTCTTTCGATCACCACCCCCTCATCCGGTGCGGTGCCCGCGAGAATATAGATACACGCCGCAGCAATCGGCATTTCGATGAGCCGCTGCTTGGCCTCGTTGAAATTTCCAGCAGTCTCGAAAACCTCTCGCAACAAGTGCCCCGGCATGGGATGCGGCCGTGACCAGACACGCGCCTTGTTTGCCGCCCAGTCGATGGCGAACAGCCCAATCGGGCGCCGCATCGGAGCCTGATTCAGAGCCGCCGCGAACCGCCCGGGCGCCATTGCCTGCAAAACGCCGCTATAACCCGGCCACGTCATCGATACGAACCTGCCCGCCTTCGACTTCACGCGGGCCGCGATAACATTCGCCCCAAGACCCGGCGTGCGCCAGTCCAGTACCCGCGCCAGCCGTGCCGAACCGCCACCCGGCGAGGCCGCCACACGGCAGGTGCACCCCCATTCGTAGCTAACGCACAAATAGTAGGCACCAGGCCGGCCCAGAAGTTCCGCAACCCGATCGATCTCCGCCAGCTGCGCATGGTTCCAGCGCGACAGCCATCGCCGCGAAACCGCATCGAGCGCCCGCAGTGCGGCCCTTGGAACTTGCCGGGTTGCCGCATCGACCAAAGCGTCAGCACGGCCCCGCTCGGCTATGAGGGTCTCCACGCCAAGTTCGCCGGCCACATCGACGACCGGAATGGAGCGCATCGGCTGGGCCGGTGTCTCGTCGGGCAATGGCATTAACGAGGCTCCATTATGTGCCTACCACATTGACAAACCGCGCCCGCTCGGTCAGAAAAAGGCACCGCGAGAGGCTCAAGCTTCCCGCGCATAAGTCGCTGCCTGAGGCCAAGCCGTTTCGGCCACGGGGAAAATCTCCGTTCGGCGGGTGCGACAAGTTGCATGACCACGGATATGGTCGCAAGCAACGAGGATCACAACCGCCGACCTCAAAGTCCGCATCCCGCCCTAAAGGGCCTGAAGGAGATGCGGCGCCGTAGGGCGCGAACAAACCGACAGGGGCTCGGATACGAGGACCTGCAACGAAACACGAATGAACGAAGGATCCTGTCAGCCATGTACGCTGTCATCAAAACGGGCGGCAAGCAGTATCGCGTCGCCCAAAACGATCTTCTCACAATCGAACGCCTCGAAGGCGAACCCGGCGCCTCCATCGAATTCGCGGACGTCCTGATGGTCGGCGAAGGCGACAACGTGAAGGTCGGTGCGCCCTTCGTCGATGGCGCCAAGGTTACCGCGGAACTCGTCGACCAGGCCCGCGGGCCGAAAGTCATCGCCTTTAAGAAGCGCCGTCGCCAGAATTCGCGCCGCAAGAGGGGGCATCGCCAACACCTCAGCCTGGTGCGCATAACCAACATCACAGGTGCTTGAGCCGGTTGAAAATTTGATTACCGGCGGCGCTCGCCGAACACCACAGGGCGCGATAGGGCTGCCGAAGAACACGAAGGAAACTACGAGATGGCACAAAAAAAAGCAGGCGGCTCAACGAAGAACGGCCGCGACTCAGAATCAAAACGCCTTGGCGTAAAGCGCTACGGCGGTGAGCTCGTCATCCCCGGAAACATCATCGTGCGCCAGCGCGGCACCAAGTGGCACCCAGGTTCTGGCGTGGGCATGGGCACCGACCACACGATCTTCGCAAAGGTCGAGGGTAACGTCGAATTCCGCACAAAGCGCAATGGCCGGACCTATATCTCGGTTCAGCCTAAATCAGCCGACACGGCGGACTGATCCGCCCGAGGCCAAAAAGCGCCGGTTGGCATCGAGCTCAGGGGCTGACGGTGTCAAGTTTCGAAATCAGAACATCGCGGCTAGTTTTGCGCCAACTGACAATGGCGGACGCCGGCCGCATCGCCGAGCTCGGCGGAGATTGGGATGTCGCCAGCATGACATCCCGAATCCCCTACCCTTATACGGTGCATGCTGCGCATCAGTGGATCGACGATCTTGAGGTCGACGAGCAGGTCTTCGGCATCACGCATTGCAGCGAGCTAATCGGCGTCACCGGTTACATGCTTGCGCCAGATCACAGCAGCGCGGAGATTGGCTACTGGATCGGCAAACCGTACTGGGGCCGGGGCTTCGCCACCGAGGCTGCCCAAGCCGTCATCGATTACTGCTTCAAGGCCAGTCGCATACAGCGCATCACTTGCGGTCATTTCACCGACAATCCTGGCTCCAAGCGCGTTATTGAAAAACTTGGCTTTGTATATGCCGGTTCGGCACCGTGTTGGTGCGAGGCGCGAAGGTTGGAAGCCGACGCCGTGCGCTACTATTTGGACAAGAGGGCACCCCGGTTCAGGTTGCCCTGGTCCATTTCCTGGCTGAAGACGGGATGACCAGCGAAGTTCTAACAACACCCCGGCTGGTGCTGAGAACCGTCAGCACCAAAGACGCCGATGACATCTTCAGCCACATCGCCGATTGGGATGTGGTCAAGATGCTGAAGATGCCGCCTTGGCCCTATACCCGCAACCACGCGATTCAGTTTGCCGCGAGTGGAGCGGGATCGGCGATTGAATACCAGGGGCGGGTAATCGGCATCGTCAGCATCGAAAAGCGGGACGATAGGGACACGCCGGGCTATTGGTTCGGCAAGGCCTATTGGGGCAGAGGCTTGATGAGCGAGACCATAGGCGCGCTCCTTCGCGCCCACTTCGAGAATCCCGAAGCCGCGGCGGTGTTCTCGGGTTACGCTATAGACAATCCAACTTCCTGGCGCGTTCATCAGAAGATGGGTTTTTCGAGAATTGGCGAGGAGCTGACCCACATCGTCTCTCGCGGCGAACAAGTCAAAGAGATCAGGACGCGGCTGACACGCGAAGAATTTGAAAAGGCAAGTCGATGAAGTTCCTTGACCAAGCCAAGATTTACATCAAGTCCGGCAAGGGCGGCGACGGCTCAATCTCATTCCGGCGCGAAAAATTCATCGAGTACGGCGGCCCGGACGGCGGTGACGGCGGACGCGGCGGCGACGTTTGGGTTGAGTGCGTCGCCAACCTCAATACGCTCATCGATTTCCGCTACCAGCAGCACTACAAGGCCAAGAACGGCACCCCCGGCATGGGCCGCAATCGCTCCGGACCGTCCGGCGAGGATTGCGTTATTAAGGTCCCCCCGGGAACCCAGATCTATGACGAAGATAACGAGACGGCGCTTGCCGATCTAAAGCTGCCAGGCGACCGCGTTCGCCTAGCCAAAGGCGGCAACGGTGGTTTTGGCAACGCTCATTTCAAAAGTCCGACCAACCAGGCCCCGCGCCACGCAAATCCTGGATTGCCCGGCGAAGAGCTGACTATCTGGCTGCGGCTGAAGCTCATTGCGGATGCCGGTCTCCTGGGACTTCCAAACGCTGGCAAGTCGACCTTTCTGGCCGCCGTCTCGGCCGCCAAACCAAAGATCGCCGACTACCCGTTTACGACACTGCACCCCAACCTCGGTGTTGTGAAAGCAGGCTCCCGCGACTTTGTCCTGGCCGACATCCCGGGCCTTATCGAAGGCGCCAGCGAAGGCGCCGGACTAGGCACGCGCTTCCTCGGTCACGTCGAGCGCACCCGCGTCCTTCTGCATTTGGTGGATTGCACTCAAGAAGACGTTGCTGCGGCCTACCATACCGTACGCGCAGAACTCGAAGCCTACGATCCCAAGCTTGCCGAAAAGCCAGAGATCGTTGCGCTTTCAAAAATCGATGCCTTGCCCGAGGACGAACTCAAGGCACGCGTTGAAGCCCTGCGCAACGGGTCTGGTAAACGCCCGCTCTTGCTGTCGGCTGTATCCGGAAAGGGCGTCGATGAAGCCCTTTTCGCAATTGCCAGGCAGATCGACAGCGAGCAAGCTGAAGTCCAGGCGACCGAAGACCAGGCGCGTAAACCTTGGCGGCCCTAGAGCCGTTCGGGGTTAGAGCACGAACAATCCCGACACGGCACACGTTTCGTGCTATCAGCGCCACGACGGAATTGTGCCCCGGCAGACGAAGAACTCATGGCTGAAAGTCCCCAAATCGATAAAGACGCTCAGACTCGCTCAGAATGGGCTGCGGCCCGCCGCATCGTTGTCAAGCTGGGCTCGGCGTTGCTCGCCTGCCGCGAAACCGGCACCTTGAAAACCGACTGGCTGGGCTCCCTTGTCGAGGATGTCGCCGCACTGGCCAAACAGGGGCGCGAGGTCGTCATTGTTTCATCGGGGGCGATCGCCCTCGGCCGCCACTCACTGTCGCTCGGCAATGGCCCGCTGCAGTTGGAGGAAAGCCAGGCCGCCGCCGCCGTCGGGCAGATCGCGCTTGCCCACGCCTATTCCGAATTGGCCCAAGCCCAGGGCCTGACCGCCGCGCAGATCCTGCTGACGCTGAGCGACACCGAACAACGCCGTCGTTACCTCAACGCGCGCGACACGCTGCTCACGCTGCTTCAACTCAAGGCACTCCCCGTGGTCAATGAAAACGACTCGGTGGCAACCAACGAAATCCGCTACGGCGACAACGATCGCCTGTCGGCCCGCGTCGCTTCCATGATCGATGCCGACTGCCTAGTCCTGCTGTCGGATGTTGATGGACTCTATACGGCCCCACCCGGCAGAGGTGCCAACGCACGGCGTCTCGACCTGGTGACCGATATCACCGGTGATATCGAAGCCATGGCTGGCGACACCGGCAGTGAGCTTTCACGTGGTGGGATGAAGACCAAGGTGGAGGCGGCCAAGATCGCCCGCGCTGCCGGCTGCGATATGGTCATCACCTCCGGCAAGCGCATGCATCCTCTGCGCGCCATCGTCGAGGGCGCTCCCTGCACTTGGTTCCTTGCACCTTCCGATCCGGTCACGGCGCGTCAGCGCTGGATCTCCGGCCAACTCGAACCCAAGGGCACGATCACCATCGACGCGGGTGCAGAAAAGGCCCTGCACTCCGGACGCAGCCTACTGCCCGCGGGTGTCGCATCCGTGGCTGGTAAATTCGACCGCGGCGATTCCGTGATTATCCGCAACCAAGACGGCCGCGAACTGGGACGTGGCCTTGTCGCTTATGCCAAGAAGGACGCGGAACGGATTATTGGAAAGAAGACTAGCGAAATTGCTGCCATCCTCGGCTTTGCCGGACGCGACGAACTCATACATCGCGATGACATGGCCCTACATCGCCAACATCGCAACGATAGAGGGAGCTAGAAATTTAATGCAGAACGCACAACCGGTCGTCGCAGAGTTAGAATCGCTGGCCGAGAACCTCCGCAGCCTCGGTCTTCCCGTCGAAGTCACCGAACCAAGCCCGGGCTCCAAAGGCATCCGCGCCGCTACCAGCGGCATTCCGTTCTCGGCATTTTTGTTCAAGAATGAAGACCAAGACAGCCCCTACCTGATGCTGAGCGCCATGTTTCCTGACCGCAAGGCCAGCCTCGAATGGGCCAATAGCTGGAACAATCGCTTTCCGTTGACACGTGCCTCCCTCACCGTCGACGGTGAAGCTATGCTCACCCACGCTGTCATCCTGACCGGCATCAACACCGACCATCTCAAGGAAACGGCCTCCTGGTGGGACTTGCTCTTGCGCATTTTTGTTGAAGACCTCATGTCCGCACAGACTTAAGCCCGAGGGCCAGAAAGACCCTGGAGAAACACAAAAAATGAACGCCATCGTCCAAAAACTACTCCATGACAGCAACGTCGAAGCAGCAATGCTGGCGATGGGCCAAGCCGCCCGCAACGCCGCCCGCCAGCTCGCGACTGCACCGCGTGAAGCCAAGGACGCAGCGCTCAAAATAGCCGCCGCCGAGTTACGGCGGCACACCCCGGTCATCATCGAAGCCAACAAACGAGACCTGACAACAGCCGAGGACGCAGGCAAGCCCGGTGCCTACCTCGATCGCCTCATGCTCGATCCCGACCGCATCGAGGGGGTCGCCGGCAGCCTCGAAGCGATCGCCGACCTGCCTGATCCCGTCGGCGAAGTCATTGCCGAATGGGATCGACCGAATGGCCTGCGGATTTCCCGGGTGCGCGTTCCGATCGGCGTCATCGGCATCATTTATGAAAGCCGTCCGAACGTTACTGCTGATGCTGGCGCCTTGTCCCTCAAGTCGGGCAACGCCGCGATATTGCGCGGCGGTTCGGACAGCCACCATTCGAGCATGGCGATCCTGACCTGCCTCGCCCATGGCCTCCGCGAAGCTGAACTGCCCGAAGACGCCATCCAGATCGTGCCGACCATTGATCGCGAGGCCGTCGGGTACATGCTGCGCGGCCTCGATGGTGCAATTGACGTTATCGTGCCCCGCGGCGGCAAGAGCCTCGTCGCCCGTGTCCAGGAAGAAGCTCGCGTTCCTGTCTTTGCCCACCTGGAAGGCGTCTGTCACACTTACGTCGATCGCGGCGCCGATATCGACAAGGCTGTCAAGATTCTCGTCAACGCCAAGCTGCGAAGAACCGGCGTATGCGGCGCCACCGAAACCCTCCTTGTCGACAAGAACGCCCACGACGACTACCTCACTCCGCTTGTCAAAGCGCTGCTTGATGCGGGTTGCGAGGTCCGCGGCGACGCGGCGACACAGGCCGCCGACAAGCGCGCAGTCGCCGCAACTGAAAACGACTGGGGAACCGAATACCTCGATGCGATCATCGCTGTGAAGGTTGTCGATGGCATCGACGAAGCAATCGCCCATATCGCCAAATACAGCTCGCGACACACCGACTGCATCATCACCGAATGCCTTGGCACCGCTGAACGCTTCCTCGCCCGCGTGGATTCGGCCATCGTTATGCTCAATGCCTCGACACAGTTCGCGGACGGAGGCGAATTTGGCATGGGCGCCGAGATCGGTATCGCCACCGGCCGCCTGCATGCCCGAGGCCCCGTCGGCCTGGAACAGCTAACGACGTTCAAATATGTCGTACGTGGCGACGGCCAAATCCGTCCATGATCAGTCCGCGACCCGGGCCGGGAGCCGCCTGAGTGACCGCAGCTACGACACATCGCTCGGCCTTTTCTGTCCGCACACCACCCGTCTGGCCCGGCGCGCGCATTGGACTGATGGGCGGCTCGTTCAACCCGCCGCATGAGGGTCACCTGGTGGTGGCGCGAACATCACTGCGGCGCCTTCGATTGGATCAGCTCTGGTGGGTCGTCACACCGGGCAACCCGCTGAAGTCCCATGGCGGCCTGCCCGCCGTCGGCAACCGCATAAAAGCCGTTGAAGCTCTGGCCAGCCACCCAAAGATGGTCACGACAGCCTTCGAAACGGACCTGGGCACGCCCTACACGGCTGCAACCATTGAGTTCCTGGTGAACAGGCACCCTCAAGCGCGATTCGTTTGGGTGATGGGAGCCGACAACTTGGCCACGTTCCACCGTTGGCAACTCTGGCGCGATATCGCCGCCATGGTGCCAATCGCCGTTATCGACAGACCCGGCTGGCGTTTCCCCGCCCTGTCGTCACCGGCCGCGCTCAGCCTTGCATCAGCTCGGATACGCGAGGAAAACGCCCGTTTTCTGCCGTTTCAGACGCCCCCGGCCTGGGTTTTTCTGACAACCAGGCTTTCAAACCAGTCCTCCACCGCCCTGCGCACCAAAGCAACGCAATGACGACATCCCACGCGGTGTGCCTAGATCTTCACACGCCTGCAATAAAATGCCCATTATCTATTGCTGGCACTTTGCCATGGGCCTATTCTTCCAATTGGTGGAAGGAGTGTTTATATCTCGCGCTTACATCACCGGAACGGTACCGCGTTTAGATGTTCCGGGCATGCAAGACGGACCTTTGGAAACAACCTCCACAAAGGGTTCGATGAGGAAAGGACGACTACACAAATATGCCAAGTGCGCTTGAGGCAGCCAGGACCGGCAAGCCTCCTGCTGAGGCGTTGCACGACAGCAATTCTTCGGCACTGCTCGCAAAGCAGATCGTTCACTGGCTTGATGAAGCCAAGGCGGAAGAAATCGTCTCGATCGATCTGGCCGGCAAGACCTCAATCGGTGATTTTATGATCATCGCATCGGGTCGAACGGACCGGCATGTTGGCGCCATCGCCGACAAGATTCAGCAAAAACTGAAAGACGGTGGTCACGGCCGCGCGCGCGTCGAGGGCGATGACACCTGTGACTGGGTCTTGATCGACACGGGCGACATTATCGTCCACCTGTTCCGGCCAGAGGTTCGCGAGTTTTACAATCTGGAACGGATGTGGTCGACGGAACGTCCGGCTGAGTCGGTGTCGCACTAGACCTGGCTGCCGGTGCTGAAAAGTAAGCTGGTCGGGGCTTCAAGCTTGGCCGGAAGAATTTTCATTGTGTGCCGACACCTCCTCGAAGGAAGGCGCGATGCAATTGACCATCGTTGCGGTCGGCCGCCTCAAGTCTGGCCCCGAGCGCGATCTCATCGAGCGCTACAGCGACCTTCTCGGTGGTCTGGGACGATCCTGCAGCTTCAAACCGCTGAATATCATCGAGCTGCCTGAAGGTCGCGCATCGCAGGCGGCGCTCCGGCGGCAAGACGAAGCCCAAAGACTGCTCGCCGCATCGTCCCAAGCAAACCGCTGCGTCCTGCTCGATGAACGCGGTGCCGAGATGACCAGCAAACAGCTTTCAGATTTCCTTACCAATGAACGTGATGGCGGAACCCGTGAAATCGCCTTCCTTATAGGTGGCGCGGACGGCCACGGAGACGTCGCCAAAGCAGAGGTCAAAAAGACGCTGGCGCTGTCTCGCTTCACCCTGCCTCATGGATTGACGCGCATCATCCTTGCCGAGCAACTCTATCGCGCCGTGACGATCCTCGCGGGACACCCCTATCACCGATCCTAAACAACAATTCCCGGTGTAGGACTCAAACGCACGTTTTGCAGGTCATTGAGACAGAAGGAAACGATCCAGCATCCGGGTCGGCAGCACACGGCGCATGACGTCCGCGGCAAAAGTAGGCGTGGTCACGAAGTACCGCGCCTTCGGTCGCGGACTTTCGATCGCATGAATGAGCTTTTCAACCACCGCCTCGGGCTCGAGCTTGAATGCTTGTTTCCCGCCCGCCTCTAGCCGCTGCAACCGCGCCTCATAGGCCTGCCGATGCACGGAAGCTTTCATGTCGATCGTCGTCTTGAACCGTTCAATCGTGCTGATGAGAAAACGCGTCCGGATCGGACCTGGCTCGATCAGCGATACGTGAATGCCGCTGTCGCGAAGCTCCAGACGCAGAGCATCACTCAATGCCTCAAGCGCGAATTTCGAAGCACAGTATGCTCCACGATAGACACCCGACACAAGCCCGAGCACCGAAGAGCATTGCACGATGCGGCCGGACCTCCGCGCCCGCATGCTTGGCAATAGCCGGCATGTCAAATCGTGTCCGCCGATGACGTTGACTTCCAGCTGTTCGCGCAAAACAGCTGCGGACAAATCCTCCACCGCGCCAAGCTGGCCAAAGGCGGCATTGTTGAACAGTGCATAGATCCGGCCATCGGCCAGTTCCAAGGCACGGTCCGCACAAGCTGCGACCGATGCCCCATCCGAGAGCTCCAGGGGTATTGCTGAAACACCAACGTCGCGTTCGAGGCGCTTAAGGTCATCACTGCGCCGCGCCGTGGCCAGAACGCGCCAGCCTCGTGCTTTCAGAACCTTTGCGCAGGACAAACCAATCCCGGAAGAACAGCCCGTGATGAGGATTGTTCTCGCAGGCACCGGCACCTCTCCATGACGAAAACCGGACAAGGTGCGGGCACGCCGTCCTTTACTCAGATTTGGCCTTGTCCCGACAGACTGCACACACGCCTGAGACTTCGATGAATTTGACCTTGGGGGTAAAATCTACCGAAGCAGCCAACGACTTGACCTCGTCAAAGATGGCCTGTGCAGGCACCTCGACAACACCGCCGCACTGCTCGCAAGCCATGAAGATCGGGCGGCCCTTCTTGCCGTGTTCATGACGGCGGCAGGCAAAGAAAGCGTTCTTGCTTTCCAGGCGGTGAATAACACCAACTTCCATCAGCGCATCGATCGAACGGTAGACCGAGATAGGTGCCAGCCGCGTTCCCTTGTCCGCCAGCCGTTCCAGGATCTCGTAAGCTCCGATCGAGCCCCTTATTGCGGCAATCTCAGAAAACACTTGCTCTCTAAGCTGGGTAAACCGCAGATTCTTGTCATCGAACGCATCTCGCGCGCGTTGGATGATTTCATCAAGGGCCTTAGTTGCCAGTTCGCCAGTGTCGCTCTTGGCCGGTTTCATCATTGCTTTGGCCATTTGTGTCGTTTCCACCCTCCAAATATAGGTGTTCCCCACAAGTTTTGCGACAGAGTATTGAATTTGCGGCTATTCACAAGCTGTGATCGCCGTGAAGCGGCACCAAGCCTTGCAAATATTGCCCCCGTGGGCACCGCCTTACTTTCGCAAACTTTTCAATGTCCGAATCACAACGGGCGGGCGATCGGTGAGTACACCAGAATAGACGCCGCCTAATTTTCGTTCTGATCCAGTACTAGAAGGCGGTTGGTGACTCACGATGCACCGCACAATTTCCTCATACATAATCGCTGCGAGACGCACCGCTCTTGGTCGTGTCGGCGGTTTGCACCGCAACCGGCGCATCGAATCTCTGACCGCACCGGTGATCGCCGCAGCGCTCGAAGATTGCAATCTGCCACCAGAACGCGTTGACGAAATCATTATTGGCAACGCGACCCAGGGCGGCAATCCGGCGCGACTAATAGCCCTCGCCTCCGGCCTGCCCGAAAGTGCCCCGGCGTTAACAATTGACCGTCAGTGCGCCTCCGGACTCGATTCGATCCTCACAGCCTGCCGCGCTGTTGCTGATGGCCAGGCCGACATCATTGCAGCCGGCGGTGCCGAAGCGATTTCAACCGCCCCCTGGCGCATAGCCAAACCCAAAAGCCTCTATCAGCTCCCGCGCTTCATCGGTGTCGAGCCGGCCATGATGGACGAATCCCAGGAGCCGCACCTTTACGAGGCCTCCGAAGAACTATCGCAACGGCTGAACATCGCCCGTGAACAGCAGGACGCCTGGGCCCTGCGCTCTCACCTGAAGGCCGAACACGCCCGCGACAACAGGAAGTTCGTCGGAGAAATCGTACCGCTGCGCTCTTCCCCCGAAGAAGCCAAGGATCAAAGCGCCGCTGCCGGTGCCGAGCCGGAGGATTTTTCCGCGGAGCCGCCGTTCTTGCCGCCAGAAGGCAGACTTACCCCGGCCAATACGAGCGCAATGCACGACGGCGCAGCCATCGCAATCGTTGTCTCAGAAGGCGTCTGGGAGGAACTCGGCCGCCCGCCCGCGTTACGGCTGGTTGCCAGCGTCTCTCGCGGAGTCGCCCACGATAACGAGGCCGGCGCCCCCATGGAGGCAATGCAGAAGCTCTACGACCGCCTCGATGGATTTAATCCCAAGGATATCGGTCTGATCGAACTTAGCGAAACATCGGCGGCCCAGGCCATCGCTTTCACCTCCTCATTGGGACTTGAGGAGGATTTGATAAACCCGGATGGTGGCGCTGTTGTCCGCGGCCATCCCTTGGCGGCAGCTGGTGCCGTCCTCGTCGTCAGATTGTTTAGCAGAATGGTCCGTCAACGCACCGAACAGCGCCTGCAGTATGGCGTCGCCGCGCTCGGGGCCATCGGCGGCATCGGTGTCGCGGCCCTGTTTGAATCAGTTTGAGGAAAATGAAGCGGCTCGATGCGGGCCCGCAATTGGATTGCGGATTTTTAATCCTAAGCATCTCGTAACATGGCCAGACTCCTTTAGTATTGGCGAAGCCTGGCTGAGCTAGGTGATTCGGTGCCTCCGAGCCTCATACAGTTGCCCGGATAACACATTACTCGTCCGGGCATTCGAATGCCGCACCTTGGCCGCCGTATTGTCAGGTTCGCAAGCAATAGTGGCTCGGAAGTGGTGGCTCCATGACACGATGAAGCCGTGCTCTGGAGATGCGGGATCCGCTGGGTGTGGAGCAGGACGAACATGGACATCGTCGCGATCACTGAATCGCTGAGACCGGTCACCGACTGGATTGCAAAAAACTGGCCGATCCTCGCGATCGCGATCAGCTGCTATGTCCTCTTCCGTTGGTCCCGCGGCTTCTGGGGACGCGTTGCCCAGACCATTGAGAAGCTCGCTTTTTCGAATTGGCAGCTCGCTTTGCTGGCCTCAACCGGGATCGTCCTATCGCTGGCCTCCGGTTGGACGACCTGGGACGGCATGCGCAACTTCACCAACGAGCCATTGCTGTCGCTGATGATCACCTTCGGCATCCAGGGCGTGATGCTGATTGTCGCGTGGCTGATCGGTGAAAGCTTCGCCTCCGGCATGAACGTCAACCGCAGCCTACGCGGCGACAGGGGAGGCCAAAGCCTGGAATGGGTGGCCGGTGCGCTGCTCGGGATCTTTGTCGTAGCCGCCTGCGTGATTGCTCTGTTGAACACCGACAACCCGTTGCTCAGTCGGGATCAGGTCATTTACGGCTTGGTTGCAGCCACCGTCATCGCTCTGATCGCGATCCTGCAGAACGACCTCCTTGCACCCTACCTGCGCAGCACGAAAATCATCATTCGCAACGCTGTGTTGTGGGTGATGTTCCTGTCCTGCATGGCGACTTCGGTGTTCTTTTCCTTCGACTCACTGTTCTCCACCATCTTCCCGCAGGAAGAACGGGTCCGCGCCGCCGAATTGCGCGCACAAAACCAGGTCGCCGGTATCGTATCCGACATCGGCCAGACGATCGCCACCCGCCGCCTCGAACAAGCCGAGGCGTTGTTTACCTCGGAAGGCTGGCTCACCTACCAAACCGAACTCGACGAACTGGCTGGCAAGGCACAAGGCGCCCAGGAGGCAATCGAGGATTACTTCGTCGAAAAAATGGAAGAGCGCCGCCGCGCCGTCGCCGAACAGCAGGAGCGCCAGGCTTCGGCGAAATCGCAGCAGGCTGGATTACAAAGCAAGTCGATCCAGCTCAACGAGGAAATCTCCCGTCTGCAGGCCCAACGCCCGGAAGCCGCCGCCTCGGTCGCTGTGCAGCGCCAGGTCGTTCTCGAAATCGAGCGCCGCCTCGACGAACAACGCGCCAAGGTGCTTGCGGAGGAAAAGGGTGTTGAAGGAACCGGCAAGGTTGGCCGCGGCAGCCAGTGGCGCCTGGAGCGGGCCGCTGAAGCCAAAATCCGCGCCGAATTGCAGGTCGCCAATCAGCGCCTGGATTCACCCAGGTCACGCATGCTCGGCATCGACAAACGTATCTCAAAGATCAAGGCCGAGCTGTCCCTGATCGAAGGCCAGCTGGCCCAATTGAAGGGCGAAGCCCAAACCGCCGAGCAACGCATCCGCGCCACCCAGATCACCACCGGTCTAGAAGAGGAGGCCATGAAGGTCGATCCCGCGCGCGTCCTGCCCGCTTTTGAGCGCGCCAAAGTGGCGTTCCGCCAGGAACCAACCGTCGGACGACTGAATAATCTCCAGCAACAGTGTACGCAGCTGCTCGGCGCCATGCTGGCAACTCCAAGCACCAAACAGAGCGTCCGCAAAATCGATTGCGACCCCAAAGCCGCCAGCGAGGCCGCCACCGGAGTCTTCGCTTTGAACCAGGGCGTCACAGTATTTGGCACCAATTGTGCCAGCGGCGAAAACCTCGAGAAACAGGGGTCCACCGACGCTCTATTCGGTTTCGCCCGCAAATGCCTGGCCGATTCCGGATTGCCAAGCGCCGACACCGATGAGCTGCGCACCAAGATCAACCTCGCCGAACTGAACCGTGACGACAAAGCTCACCGGTTTGTCGTCACATGGAATGCATTCACAGACGGCAACCGCCTTGCTTATCTCGCGCTCGCCATCGCCATCGCGATTGACGCCCTCGTCTTCATGTCTGGCTTGTTCGGTGCCAACGCGATCCGCTCACCGCTTCAAGACGTGCCCCGCCATCAGCCGCGCTCGGCCCAGCAACTGGAGTCGGTCATGGAGGCCGCGCTTCAGCCGCACCCCTATGAAGCCGCCCACGCCGTCATCGAGGCGATGCACCCGATCGCGGCCGAGAGCGGCTACACGCAGGAGATCATCCTGGCGCAACAGGCCACCTCGAACCGCGCCGCGGTCGCCAAGGTCTTGAACGCCGGAGCGACAATCGGCGCCGTGACCCGTGACGAATACAATCCCGCCCGCTATCTCATCCGGCCGGAACTCTTCGAGTTCCTTTCGATCATCGCCCGCCGCCATTACGAAGCCGACAAGGACCATCGCCGCCTCGCCGAACTCAAGCGGCTGATCACGGTGGCCCTGCAGCCCCATGTCGGCGACCATGCGGAAGTCGTCCTCCACAACATGCACCCGATCAACGAGAACGGAGATTTGACTTCTGAGGTTCGCCTGAGAGAGGTCGAGCCCGAACAGGTTCCCATTATCAGGCGCGCGCTAAACGCCGGCTCGGTGCTCAGTTATGTTGTTCCAGACCGCCGCCCGGGCGAGGAAGATCGATTCTATGTCCACAAGGATCTCTACAAGACACTTTGCATAATCGCCGCCGCCAACCCGACCACGGGAACCTGGCTCAATGACCGGCCGCTGCTTGGTGGGGCCGGAAGCACACAATCTGCAAACCTCACGCCGCCGCCCAAGCAAGTCGATGCCCCGCGCACTCAATTGCTGGCGGATCAAAGCGATGATCCCTTTGCCCCGCCGGCGCCGGACCATATAAGCTCCGCCAACGTGCAGCAGGACGCGGACATTTCAGACGCCGATCACCAACCACATATCTATCGAGCCCATTTTGAGGAGAAGTTCCTGACCGCCGTGGGTTTTGATGACCCGGAGCACATCCGTCACCGTCTGGCCGCCGACGGAGTGAAGTCGGCCGCGATGGATGCTTGGAAAGTTCTGAAGCACCGCTGCCATGACAATCCAAGGCTTGATCAACTCGTCGTCGAATTCCGCCAGAAACCAGGCGAGGCCCTGTCTCGCGAGTACTCCAACCTTCGAAGTGAGATTGGAGGTGACCGGGCTCTCTTGGATGTTCTTGATAGCGTCGATACACGCATCCACGATAACCTGCCTGTCCTCCTCCTCTTCCCCGAGTTGGGATTGATTTCTTACCTTCTTGATCAATTGGAGGAGGCGATCGCCAATGACCCGAGAGCCAACCTCGAAGAAGACGATTTGCTGACGCGCCTACGCGCCGTCGACAGCATCATTCGCCAGGTCGACCTTGGCGACGCCACCGCCTGGCAGCAGATCAAGGATACGCTCGCCGGCTGGGACGGCTCGGATCGCGGACCGCCTTCCCGCAAGACAGACGGCAATTCCGGCGGCGTCTAGTCAGTGACTTTGCATACAAGCAGCCGCCACCGGGACCGCCCCTTCGTGCTCTTGCTGCAACAGCACACGGGCTACCTTCTTTTGCCGCGTTTAATCCCCGTTTCGCCACAAGCACAGCTCCATTCCGCCGCACCCGCCCTTTAGCTTTCAATCATCTTTTGAGTCGGTCTCCAGGAGCTGTTGCGGCATGTCGGTACTCAATCCCATTAAGACCGCGGTCTTGACCGCAGTACTAGTTCTCAGCCTCAGCGTGTTTGCACTTGCTGTGGGCCTTTTCCTCGCTGGATTTACACCAGCCCATGCTTCGGAAGTGAAGCTGTCTGCTGGCCTCGGCCAGTCGGTCATTCCTTCGAACGGAGGCAAAGTCTATCTCCGCTTGAACCTCAAGGCCCTGGCCTACGAGGCGAGCGAAAACCGCCCTCCCATTAACGTTGGTCTGGTTCTTGACCGCTCCGGCTCAATGCGCGGCCCGCGCATCGCCGCGGCCAAGGAAGCCGCCCGCATGGCCCTATCGCGTCTCGGCAACGAAGATGTCGTCGCGCTGGTGGCCTTCAATCACAAAGTCAACGTACTGCAGCCCGCCCGCCAGCTCAGCAATCATGAGCTCTTCACCTCGGCGATTGACCGCCTGGCCGCCGACGGGCGCACGGCACTTTTCGCAGGGGTCAAGGAAGGCGGCCGTCAGGTCGAGCGCTTCATGAGCGACCGCCGCATCAATCGCGTGATCCTGATGTCGGACGGCCTCGCCAACGTAGGCCCGTCATCCCCAGCGGAATTGGCCAAGCTCGGTCAAAAGCTTGGCGGCAAGGGCATCTCGGTGACAACCATCGGCCTTGGCCTCGGCTACAATGAAGACCTGATGCAGCGCCTCGCGCTCGCCAGCGATGGCAACCACGCCTTCGCCGAAAACCCTGACGACCTCATCAAGATTTTCAACTCGGAGTTCGGCGATACGCTGTCGATCGCTGCCAAGGACATCGAAATCATTATCGAGGTACGCGCCGGCTTCCGTCCTGTACGTGTGCTCGGCCGCGACGCCGCTATCGATGGCTCGCGCATCAAGCTCCGCCTCAACCAGCTGACCGCTTTGAACGAACGCTATCTGGTCGTGGAACTGGACGCCGCCAGCTCCAAACCAGCCGACGACGTTGCCGTCGCCCACATCGAAACCCAGTATCTTGATCTGCAGGCCGGCGAACGCCGCAAGACGACGGCTCACGTCAATGCCACCATTTCCGACGACAAGGCCAGGCAGGAGGAAAGCCGCAACAAGGAAGTCCTCAGCGAAATCACAACACAGATCGCCACCGAACGTTCAGAAAAGGCGGTTGACCTGCGCGACAAAGGCGACCTCGCCGGTGCACGCAAATTGCTGCAGGACAACGCTGCTTATCTGAAATCATCCCGCCAGCTCTTTGCTACCGGCGCGGCACCTGCCTCACCCAAGGCGCTGAAGGAACTCGAGCAGCTCGAAGAACAAAGCGCCACGGCTGCCGACAACCTCGACGCCAAGAAGTGGAGCAAAACACGCAAGTCAATGCGCTATCAACAGCACAAGGCAAAGGTCCGCCAGAGCTACTAGAGCCATTTCGCTCTTATTGAGATCAGGTCTGTTTGGGTCGCGCATTGCGCGGCCCAATTCATTTCGGCCGCCCATTCTACACAACACCGCGTCAAGGCTGGAACGCCACCACCTTTTGCTGCTGCTCGCCCAGTCCATCGATGCCAAGCCGCATAACGTCACCAGCCTGCAACCACTGCGGTTCCTTCATCCCAAGCGCCACCCCCGGCGGCGTCCCGGTGGTAACGACGTCCCCAGGTTCCAGAACCATGAATTGCGTGAGGTAAGCCAGTTTATAGGGGATCTTGAAAATCATGTTCGCCGTCGAGCCGGTCTGCCGCCGCTCCCCATTGACATCCAGCCAAAGCCCCAGGTTGTCGATATCGAGTTCGTCCGCGGTGACCAGCCAGGGTCCCAGAGGTCCAAATGTCTCGCAGCACTTTCCTTTGGTCCACTGTCCGGACCGCTCGGTCTGGAAGTGACGCTCGGAGACATCGTTGCAGATGCAAAATCCAGCGATATACGAAAGAGCTTCCGACTCCTCGACGTAACGGGCCCGTTTTCCGATCACGAACGCCAGCTCAACTTCATAGTCGAGCTTCTGACAGTCCCGTGGCATCATCACATCGTCATCAGGCCCGACGATGCAGTTCCCGGTCTTATTGAAGATCACCGGCTCGCGCGGAATGCGAAGTCCAGCTTCGGCCGCATGGTCTGCGTAGTTGAGCCCGATGCCGATGAAATTGCGGACATAACCGACCGGCGGGCCGATACGCACTCCGTCCTCAACGACGGGAAGGCTTGCAAGGTCAAGCCGCCGCAGCTTGTCGACTGCCTCCGCGGAAAGCCCTTCGCCGGCATAGTCCGCGGCCAGATGCGAAACGTCCCGCACCCGGCCATCAGCATCGAGAATCCCAGGCTTTTCGCTACCTGCTGCACCGAAGCGGATGAGCCGCATTTCACAACCTCTCTTTTTGACCAAGCAAACACCGGCGAGCCAAACACATCGCTCCGGAAGTCACAATTCCCACGGCTGCGATGCTGACGAAAATCAGCCTTGCCCGTTCCTGGTTGAACGGCGCTCTCCGAACTGAGGCTCAGTCTGGTGTATACTGATAACTAATAGCCGCCGAATTGACTTCGGGCACCGTCTTTGCCGCAAAAAAGCTCAACTTTTGCCGATCGTGCCTTAGTGAAGTGGGGCTCGTCCGAAAGTGTGGGTGTTTGTAATGATTAGGAATGCCGCGGTCGGAATATTCCTGGCGGTAATTTCTCTGCTGATCTTGGTTCCAGGTGTATCGACTGCTGCCGAGATCACGCTGCGCATGAAGGGCGGCGGCTTCGAGATCAACGGCAAACTCAAAGCCTACGATGGCGAAAGCTACATCATAAAATCGCCCGACCTTGGGCTGCTCGAAATCAACAGTGAGCGCTTCGAGTGCGTTGGCAGCGGATGTCCGGCGGCCGACGGCCGGCTCCCAGTCACCGCACCGCAGACCACAACCGCACGCCCCGCCTCCGCGGTCGGACTTGGCCAGGCGACCTTCATTGGAGGTAGCGCAATCGGCACCCAGTTCATACCGGAGCTGATTGCATCGTATGCCGCCAACAATGGACTGAGCCTTGAGAAATCCGTCGGCCAGGACGATCGCGATCTGGTCTTCACGCTAACCGGGAGCGCTGGCAACGAAACTGGCCGGGTGACAATCATGCGCCACGGCGTGCCTGCTGGTCTGGATGCGCTGCTTGAGGACAAGGCCGATCTGGTCTGGGCCAGCCGCCCGGTCAACGACCAGGAAGCCGACCGCTTCGCCGCCCGGGGCTTCAACATGCGCGCCGCCGGTAACGAGCACGTCTTCGGCCTCGATGCATTGGTTGTACTGGTCAATCGTGAGAACTCGCTGATCTCCCTTTCACTCGATCGCGTCGCGCAAATCTTCGCGGGAGAGGTTACCGACTGGGCCGAATTGGGTCAGCCGCCTGGACGGATCAACGTCTACGCGCCGATTTCCGGCATGGGCACCTGGACCACCTTCAACAACACCCTTCTCAAACCCCGCGGCCTGACCATCGCCGGTCAAGTCAAGCGGCTACCGACAGCGGTTGAGTGGTCCGATGCCGTTGCTGGAGATGCGAGCGGAATTGGCATCACCATGATGGCCTATGTCCGCGACGCCAAGGCCCTCAATATCGAACAGAGCTGCGGCCTGACCTCAAGGCCCTCGATCTTCTCGGCCAAGACCGAGGAGTTTCCATTGGCGCGCCGGCTCTATTTCTACACCAAAGGGCAGCCTCGCTCACGGCTTGCCCGCGAGTTGCTGGCATTCGCGCTTTCACCGAATTCTCAGGAGGCGCTCAAGAACGCGCAGTTCGTAGATCAGGCGCCGGAGCTGTTGCCGTTCCGGGAGCAGGCGGGCCGCATCGCCTATGCGCTCAATGCACAGGACGAAGACTTCCGCCTTGAGCCTATGCGATCGTTGATATCGGAGGTTTCTCAAGCAAGCCGCCTCTCGACGACGTTCCGCTTTGCTCTAGGATCCGCACTCCTAGACAGCAAGGCCCAGGAGGATGTCGTACGGCTCGCCCGCGAATTGCAAAAGCCGCCCTATCGCGACCGCAAGGTCATGCTTATTGGCTTCGCCGACTCTGTTGGCAATTACAACGTAAATCAGGAGGTCTCGAAGGCACGCGCAGAAACCGTAGCGAAGGCTCTAAAACGGGCCGGCTATGAAAAGGCGGAGGCTAAAGCCTACGGCGAACTCGCACCTGTCGCCTGCAACGACACGCCTGCGGGACGCTACCTCAACCGGCGTGTCGAGGTCTGGGTTAAATAGCCTTCGAACAAAAAAAACGCCGTAATCGTGCTGCAAGCGAGGAATGATGCTGAGCAAAATTCAAAAACCGCGCAGGGCGGTAGCATTTGCGATCGCCCTGGCCGTTTCGCTGATTTTCCCGAACCTATTGATCACGCCTGCTTTAGCAGCCTGGCAACCTACAAAACCCATCACGTTCATTGTTATGGCCGGCAAAGGTGGTGGCGCCGATAAGGCCGTCCGCTTCCTGGTCAAGACCATGGCCGAGCAGTCGCTCGTCAAAGTCCCCTTAGAGATTGTCAACATCACCGGCAATTCTGGCGGTGACGCCTTAGCCGAGTTGCAGCGCCGCCAGGGCGATAATCATGCGATTTTGTTCACACTCAACAGCTTCTACACGACCCCGCTTAGGAAGCCGGAGCTGAAGATCGACATTTCGTCGTTCACACCCATCGCCCGTCTCGCTGAGGACGTCTTTTTGCTCTGGGTCCATACCGACCACAAGGACATCAACTCCATCGAAGACTTTGTCAAAGCCGCTCGTGCCAAGGGCGGTGAGTGGGTGATGTCTGGCACCGGAAGCGGCTCCGAAGACAACCTTCTGACCGACTTCTTCAACACGATGTACGGTCTTAAGATCAAGTATCGGCCGCTAAAGGGCGGCGGTGCCGTGGCCAAGGAACTGGTCGCGAAGAAATGCGATTCCACCGTCAACAATCCGTCCGAGCAGGCCAAGTATTTTGAGCAGGGCCTGACCAAGCCGATCGTCGCCATCACGCCGAAACGGCTGGAGCAGTACCAGCGTACACCGACACTCAACGAAACCGGCATGTCGTTTCACTACTACATGCAGCGCTCGGTCGTCGGCGCGCCCGGCATGAGCACCGGCGCCCGCCAATTCTACGAGTCGCTCTTCAAGAACCTCTTCAACTCACCGCAATGGCAGGGATACCGCAAGAAGAACAGCCTTACGGGCGAGCTTATTTCGGGCCAGTCCCTCATGAGTTACTGGGAGAAGGAGCGTGAAAAGCATCGCCGCTGGGGCATGACAATTGAGGTTCTACAGACGCTCAATCCGCCAAGATAAGCCCGGCTTCCTTGGCTCGGCGGGGTAGCTCCATCACCATCTCCGCGCCTTGCCTTCTCACCGCCGCGAATGTACGGAAATGTACGCATTCCGGAAATCTGCCGAAAGCGAGCCGCAGTGATGGCAACTGACCAGCACGTAGCAGGCGATGACAGCCTCTCGATCGCCATGCGCATCCGCGAGGAAATCGCTCGCCGTCACATCACCCGTCAACAACTCGCCGATGATGCACGCATCAGCCTGTCGACATTGGAAAAGGCACTCTCCGGCCGCCGCCCGTTCACCATCGCAACGCTGGTCCGGCTGGAGGAGGCCCTTGGTTTGAGCCTGCGCGGCAGGCCCGATAGTTCAGCCGCGATTACTGAAACGATTACGTCACTCGCTCCCGAAAACCTCGGATCATATGCCAGGCCCGCCGTGACTTGGATCGAAGGGTCCTACTTGACCCTGCGCCCGTCATTCGGCGACGCCTCCGCCGTCTACGCCTACCGCACCGAAATCGCCTGGGACGACGACACCTCCAGCCTCGGCTTCCGCGAAGCCGAACGCATGGATGCCGATTTCACCCAATGGGGCCAGGTCTCGATCCCGCACCAGTCCGGCCACATCTATCTAATCACCAACCGGCATGGTCAGTTCCGGCTGATCGTCGTTTCGCGACCGCTTATCAATGGAGAGATGCTCGGTATATTGACGACACTGCAGGCCGGCCGCGGCGCCCAGCTAACACCGGTTTCAACGCCGATCGCCCTGGTCCCAATCGAAGGCGCCAGGAAGGTTCACTTCGGACGCATCGCCAAGGGTCACCCCGCCTTCGAACGTTACAGTGCATCCCTGCGCCGCATCGTCGACGAGCCGTTCGCTCAGCTTCTATCGCCGAAACGCTAGAGCACCAGTTGCCGGACGTCGCCCAGCACTTCCGCAAGTTTGCGCGTGAAGCGAGCTGCAAGCGCTCCATCTATCACCCGGTGGTCATAAGAACAGCAGAGCGGCAGCATTAGTCGCGGCTGGAACGTTTCACCATCCCACACTGGCTTCATGGTCGAGCGGACGACACCAAGAATGGCCACCTCCGGCGCATTCACAATCGGCGTGAAGTTTGATCCACCGATGCCGCCGAGGCTGGAAATGGAGAACGTCGCACCCTGGATGTCCGCCGGCGTGATCTTGCCGTCGCGCATCCGTCCGGACACCTCCGCCAGTTCCTTTGAAAGCTCCACGATGCCCTTGCGGTCGACATCCTTGATGACCGGCACGACCAGACCATCCTCCGTGTCAACGGCTACACCGAGGTTGTAGTACTTTTTCAGGATCAGTGCATCTTTGGACGGCGCCAGGGACGCGTTGAAGGTCGGATACTCCTTAAGCGCCGCCACGCAGGCCTTCAACAGAAACGAGATCAGCGTTACCCGATAGCCTTTTTCTTTCGCCGCCGAGTCGAGCGTCTTGCGATAGGCTTCCAGATCCGTGACATCCGCCTCGTCACTATGCGTGACATGCGGCACGTTAAGCCATGAACGATGTAGCGCCGGTCCCGAAAGTTTCTTCAATCGGGTCAACGGTACGGTTTCGATTTCACCAAATTTCGCAAAATCCTGGGCGGGAATTTCGGGAATGCCTGCACCGCCTTGCACGGACGGCGTGCTGGCGCCAGCCATCGCACGCTTGACGTCATTCTTGGTGACGCGTCCTTTTTCACCCGTACCAGTGAGCTTGGTGAGATTGATCTCCAGTTCACGCGCCAGACGCCGCACCGAGGGACTGGCCAGAACCCCGCCAAAGTCCGTCGGCGGCGGCACCACCGCGTTACGGTGCGTCGACACTGGAACGGCGGCAGAAGCCTGGTCTACCGGAGGCGGCATTCCGCCAGAAGCAGCCGCCCCATTACCAGAAGGTGTCGCTGCGGGCTCAGCCGCAGGAGCAGCGGCCGCAGGCGCTTCGGCCGACGAACTCTCACCGGCCTCGAGTTTCAAAATGGCGCTTCCTTCGCTCACCTTGTCTCCGACACTGACCAGCACCTCGCTAACGCGCCCCGCCTCGGGCGCCGGCACTTCCATTGTCGCCTTGTCACTTTCCAATGCGATGAGCGGATCTTCCGGCGCTACCGTATCGCCAGGCTTCACCATCACCTCGATGATCGGAACATCTGTGAAATCTCCGATGTCTGGTACCTTGACGTCGATCAGTGCCATTGGGGCGCGTCCTCATGGATAAAATTGCAGCTTCATCGGATCTTGTCGGCCAGTTAGACTCTGGCGGGATTTGGTTTGTGCGGGTCAATGCCGTATTTCTCGATCGCCTCGGAAACCTTAATCGATGGTATTTTGTTCTCGTCGGCGAGCACCTTCAGCGCGGCCACCGCTACGAAATGGCGGTCCACTTCGAAGTGATGACGCAGTTTGCGCCGGAAATCCGAACGGCCGAAGCCATCCGTGCCAAGCACACGGTAATTGCCAGGCACGAACTCACGAATTTGTTCGGCGAACAAACCCATGTAGTCAGTGGAGGCGACCACCGGCCCGTCCCCACCGCTGTCCAACTGCTGTCTCACATAGGGCACACGCGGTGCCTCAAGAGGGTTCAACATGTTCCACCGGTCCGCATCGCGAGCTTCCCGCGCGAGTTCTGTGAAACTGGTCACCGAGAATATATCCGAAGCGATACCGAAGTCCTTCTCCAGCAGCTCGGCTCCAGCGATCACTTCTCGCAGGATCGAGCCCGAACCCATCAGCTTGACCTTGAAGCCTGAGGCATTCGCATCCGCGGCCTTCAACAGATACATGCCCTTGATGATGCCCTCTTCGGCGCCCTCCGGCATCGGCGGGTGCTCATAATTCTCATTCAATACGGTGATGTAGTAATAGACGTCCTCCTGCTGTGCGATCATGCGCTCCAGGCCGTTTTGAACAATCACAGCCAGTTCGTAGCTGAACGTCGGGTCATACGACACACAACTCGGAATTGTCGCCGACAGCACATGACTGTGCCCGTCCTCGTGCTGCAATCCTTCGCCGTTAAGTGTGGTGCGCCCTGACGTACCACCAATCAGGAACCCGCGAGCCCGCATATCGCCCGCCGCCCAGGCAAGGTCTCCAATGCGCTGAAAGCCGAACATCGAGTAGTAGATGTAAAACGGGATCATCGGGCAGTTCGACGTCGAATAACTCGTCGCCGCCGCAATCCAACTCGACATGGCACCAGCTTCGTTGATGCCTTCCTGCAGCATTTGCCCGGACTTGTGCTCCTTGTAGTGCATCAGCTGATCAGCGTCCTGCGGGCGATAGAGCTGGCCAACCTGGGAGAAAATTCCGAACTGCCGGAACATGCCTTCCATGCCGAACGTCCGGCTTTCGTCTGGAACGATCGGCACGACGCGCTTCCCGAGCGACTTGTCGCGCAGCAAGCCGCTCAAAATTCTCACGAACGACATCGTCGTTGAGATCTCTCGCCCTTCGCCCGAACCCTTGAGTTGCGCTTCGAATGCATGACTGGACAAGGGCGGCACTTCAAGCTCGACATCTGACGTCTGCCGCCGCTGCGGCAGATACCCTCCAAGTGCAGACCGCCGCTCCTTGAGATATTTCATCTCCTCGGAATCCTCGGCAAGCTTGATGAGTTCGAGATTCTTCACCTGCTCATCATTCAAGGGGACATTGAAGCGGTCACGAAATTGCAGCAGCGAGTCGATAGGCATCTTCTTCTGCTGGTGCGTGATCATCTGCCCTTCACCCGAAGCCCCCATGCCATATCCCTTTACCGTCTTGGCAAGGATGACGGTTGGCATGCTTTTCTGTTCGACGGCAGCCTTGTAAGCGGCATACACCTTGACGGCGTCATGCCCACCGCGCGTGAGCTTCCAAATCTTCTCATCGGACCAGTCAGCAACCATCTGGGCGGTTTCCGGATAGCGCCCGAAAAAGTTCTCGCGGATATAGGCGCCGTCTTTGGATTTGAAATCCTGGTATTCGCCGTCAACACACTCTTCCATCAACTGGCGCAGACGCCCCGTTGTGTCACGTGCAAGTAGCTCATCCCAGGTCGAGCCCCACACGCACTTGATGACGTTCCATCCCGAGCCACGGAAATCACCCTCAAGTTCCTGGATAATCTTGCCGTTGCCGCGTACCGGTCCATCGAGCCGCTGCAGATTGCAGTTAATGACAAAGATGAGGTTGTCGAGCTTTTCGCGCCCCGCAAGACCGATCGCACCGAGACTTTCTGGCTCATCCATCTCCCCGTCACCGCAGAACACCCAGACGTGCCGGTTCGACGTATCAGCAAGTCCGCGGAAATGCAGGTACTTTAGAAACCGTGCCTGATAAATCGCCATCAGCGGGCCAAGACCCATTGAGACCGTCGGGAATTGCCAGAAGTCAGGCATCAGCCACGGATGGGGGTAAGATGGAATGCCATGCCCATCGGCCTCCTGACGGAAATTGAGCAGCTGGTCTTCAGTCAACCTGCCCTCGATAAAGGCACGTGCATAGATGCCGGGCGCCGAGTGCCCTTGCACAAAGATGAGATCGCCGCCGTGGCCCTCATGGGGCGCGTTCCAGAAATGGGTAAAGCCGGTTGCGTAGAGAGTGGCGGCCGATTGGAAGGAGGCGATATGGCCCCCAAGTTCGGAGGATTCTTTATTGGCCTTCAGGACAATTGCCGCCGCATTCCAACGGATCGCCGCGCGTACGCGGTTTTCCAATTCGCGATTACCGGGATAAGGCGGCTGTTCGCTCACCGGAATCGTGTTGATGTAGGCCGTATTGGCAGCAAACGGCAGATTTGCGCCGGCCCGACGAGCGGTGGCCACCACGTGTTCCAGGATGTCGTCAGCGCGTCCCGTCCCCTCGAACGCTATCACCGAATTGATCGCATCGACCCACTCGGCTGTTTCCGCTGGATCCGTCTCGTACTGATTCGTCATGGGAGAGTCCTTATGCGGGGGTCAACAGGACGTGACCGGTGTCGGCACGATCATCTGGCCTATATTGACCTATAGTGCCACTCTCGCTCAACGGGAATACGGGTGCGCCTGACGCAATCCTGATATGCGGCACAAACACGGCCCGACAAAGCCATGAAAAGAATAGATTAATCAGTAGGTTTAGTCTTTTGACTGATACACGATCAGACTAGCGGGCGGGCTCGCGCTCAGTCCTTCACCCGTGTTTGCGCGGACAGCGAGCGCTCTGGCAGATAGGAACGGACTTTCGGTACAAAGCCCCTGGAATGCGCGCGCTGCATTCCCTCCCAATAATCGATCGACATGAGCTCCGCGTTGGCTTCCCGGAAGTACCGTCTCAGTTCCGGATCATCAATTCGCAACCCCACCAGCATCTCCTCGGGCAGGAAAATCGTCCCGGTCTCGAAAAACCAATCTGGAATGTCTTCTTCCCCGTCGATCCGCCCGACATTGGTCCGCACTTTAACACCGCTCAAAGGTTCGACGGCGTCATAATCAAACAGGTAGATTTTGCCGATGCGGCTTACGCCGTAGTTGCGGGCGTCAAGGTCCTTATTGAAGATATTCGCCGCAGCATTGTTTTGAATGCAGATGCCCAACTCCTCGATCGCCCGCTTACCAGTCTCGAAATCGGCATCATTCAAGAACACAGGAAGCGGCACGAGTTTCATCTGCACGATGAGGTGCTTAAACAGGACATAGCGGTGCAGGATCTTGACCGACCCCGGCGCAGCCTCTGCAAACTCCTTTAAAAGTTCGGGCTCGAACCATGAGCGTTCGAGGCGGACATTCGAATACATGACGTTGTCGAGCATCGAGCCCGCCCGGTCCATGTCGTGAACAAGGTCATACTTTTGCAGCACCGAATCGGGACCGTCGAAAGCATCCCATTTGTAGCCCTCCGCCGGTGTGTCACGGATAACCTTCAGCACATAGCGCGAAGACGGCATCGAAAACCCGATCGCCACCGTACCACGAGACCCGACTGCGAAATCGAGCATTTCCTGCGTCCGGTTATGCTCTCCCAGCAATTCGCGCATCACCGCGACCTTGCCGACATGATTGAAGCCAATTGTCGAGTAGTGCAGCCCCAGCGGCCGCTTCGGCATCAACGCGTGCAGGAACCGCGCGAGTTGGTGATAGGCGTATTCGGTGACGTGAAAGTTCGCCAGCGCCGAGGAAAACACCCGGTGAATCTCATCGGACTGGGTGATCAGGGCGTCGGCGTAAATACCATTCTTGTCGTTGAGAAGCGCGATCACGACCGGCAGGAATTCGCGCTCATTCGCCTTGTCCTGACTGCCGCCACTGTCGCCGCCCCCACCAGAAGCATCGCCTTTTTTGTACCAGATACGCCCGGCCAGATAGGCGCCGCGGTTGCGAAAGAACCCGGCGTTGATGAATTCAAGAGCACAAGGACTATCAACGATGGCACCGCGCTCTGCTAATTCGGCGTTGACGCGATCAGCAAGCAATGCCGCATCCGCATGCAAGTCACGAAAAGGAGCCCTGAAGTCGGGCACGTTGAGGACGTGGGCCATCGCACCAGCGCTCACCCTTCCCGAAGCCGGAAACGTCAGCGTCACTTCATTGCTGATATCGAACTCCGGGCCGTCCGCTTGACGCCCCGCGTGATAGGCCACCGGTGCCCATTCCCCCTGCCGGACAACGCGACGCGTCGTTCGAAGGAAGGCAAACGCCAGATCGGCTTCGTATCGGCCGTGGATGTAGTCGAGATAGGCGGCCTCGATCTCAACCCAGAAGCCGCGCACATCGGGAATATTGCTAGGCCATCTGTCATGCAGCAGCGGAATGACCGCGTTGAGATAGCGGCCATAGATGGTCAGCCGCTCGACACTGAGCTTGAAGGTCTCGGGCCAGTTACGCTCCTCAAACAGCCGCTGATACGCGAACGGGATTTCACGTGAGCGCTTATAGTAGTTGTCGAAGATGGTCAGGATCGCACGCGCGATTAGTTCGGCACGCGTGCGCCTTGGCAGCTTTGGGTCGAGGCGGTCAAGGTAACGCGTCGCTCGGCGCAAGGCGCCTCCCAGTGCCTCGTCAATCTCTTCGACGACCTCGACCGACACAGCGCAAGCCCTCGTTACTCTGCGGCTTCTGCCGGCTCGCCCGCTTCAGCCTTTTCGACACGCGCCGCGCAATACTTGAACTCGGGGATCTTGCCGAGCGGGTCGAGTTGCGGGTTGGTCAACATGTTGGCCGATGCTTCCGCGAAGCAGAACGGAATGAACACCATGCCTTCCGGCACATCCCGCTCGGCCCGGGTTCTGAGTCGGATCGAACCGCGCCGCGTACCGACGTCGACGAAATCGCCGGCCGTGAGGCCGAGTTTTTCGAGATCACGTGGATTGAGGCTGGCGATCGCCTCCGGCTCGAGCGCATCAAGGCTGCTCGCCCGCCGCGTCATCGAACCCGTATGCCAGTGCTCTAAAAGGCGGCCGGTTGTGAGCACCATTGGATAGTGCTCATCCGGCAACTCGTCGGGAGGCAGCAGTTTGGCCGGCACGATTTTCGCGCGGCCCGATTTGGTCGGAAACGACGTCGAGAAGATGATCTCGTTACCGGGCTTGCCGGGATCATCACATGGATAGGTCACCGACTCCTCTTTAAGCAATCTCTGCCACGAGATGTTGTCGAGCGACGGCATCACGGAGGCCATTTCAGTATAGACCTCACCGACATCCTTGTAGTTCCAGTCGAGTCCGATCTTCTGCGCCAACGCCTGAACCAGCTCCCAGTCCTGGCGCGCTTCGCCTGGAGGATTGACGACCGGCCTGGCAAGCTGCACCTGCCGGTTGGTGTTGGTGAAGGTGCCCCACTTTTCGGCGTGCGCCGAGGCGGGCAGCACCACGTCGGCATGCCAAGCGGTTTCAGTGACGAAAAGGTCCTGCACGACCAGGTGGTCAAGCGCCGCGATCGCTTCACGGGCGTGCTGAACATCCGGGTCCGACATCGCCGGGTTCTCACCCATGATGTACATGCCGCGGATTTCCCCGGCGTGGATCGCCTTCATGATCTCAACCACGGTCAGCCCGCGTTTGGGATCAAGCGGCCGTCCCCAGAGCCGTTCGAACTTGGCGTGAACCGCCGGGTCCTCAACCGAGATGTAGTCGGGATAGACCATCGGAATGAGGCCTGCATCCGAGGCGCCCTGCACGTTATTTTGACCGCGTAGCGGGTGAAGACCACTTCCAGGACGGCCGATATGACCGGTCACCAACGCAAGCGAGATCAGGCAGCGCGAATTGTCGGTGCCATGCGTGTGTTGCGAGATTCCCATTCCCCAGAAGATCAGAGAGCGTTCCGAGCGCGCGTAGATGCGCGCAACTTCGCGGATCATTGCAGCGTCGATCCCGCACACCGGCGCCATCGCCTCCGGCGTGAAGTCCGCTACACGATTCTTCAGGTCTTCATAACCCTCGGTATGCGCTTGTACGTACTGGATATCGACCATGCCCTCGGTGATGATCACGTTCAGCATAGCATTCAGCAGTGCAACGTCGGTTCCCGGCTTGAACTGCAGCATGTGCGAAGCATAACGGCCGAGGCCTCCGCCATGCCCGCGCGGATCCATGATGATCAGCTTGGCCCCCCGCGATGCGGCATCCTTCAGGTAGGTCGCCGCCACAGGATGGTTTTGGTTCGGCCGCGCGCCGATGACGATCATGCAGTCGCTTTGCTCGGCCGCCATGAACGGAGCCGTCACGGCTCCCGAGTTTAGGCCTTCCATCAGCGCCGCCACGGAAGAGGCGTGGCACAACCTGGTGCAGTGATCGACGTTGTTGGTGCCAAAGCCCTGCCGGATCAGTTTCTGGAACAGGTAGGCTTCCTCGTTGGAGCCCTTGGCCGAACCGAAGCCGGCAATCCCCGCACCACCCAGTTTATCGTGCACCTTCTTCAGGCCGGACGCCGCGAATTCAATGGCTTCATCCCAGCTTGCTTCTCGGAACACCTCGCTGATGTCCTCCTTACGAAGCTGCATGTTGGCGTCCTTCGCCACGCCATTGCGCCGAATGAGCGGTTTTGTTAGGCGGTCGGGGTGGTGGATATAGTCGAAGCCGAAGCGGCCCTTGACGCACAGCCGGTTCTCGTTGGCTGAACCATCGCGCCCATCGACGTAGAGAATCTTATTGTCCTTGACGTGCACCCGCGTCTGGCATCCCACACCGCAATAAGGGCAAAGCGTATCGACGCTCTTGTCTTCGAACTGAACGCGCTTGCCTTTTTCATCAAGCAGATTGGCTTCCATCAGCGCGCCCGTCGGACAGGCCTGCACACACTCGCCGCAAGCCACGCAGGTCGATAGCCCCATGCCAATGTCGAAATCGAACACCGGACGTGCACCGTGCCCGCGATAGCCCATGCCGATCACATCGTTATGCTGCACTTCACGGCAAGCCCGCACGCAAAGGCCGCAATTGATGCAGGCATCGAGATTGACAGCGATTGCCGCGTGCGTTGAATCGGGCTCCGGACGCTTGCCCTTGGGATAGCGGCTCGTCGGCGCGATACCCATGTCATCGATCCACGACCAGAAGGCCGATACCGGGTCATGGCTATCCTCGCGGGCCGGTTGATCGGCAAGCAATAGCTCAAACACCATTTCGCGCGACTTCTTGGCCCGCTCACTGGCTGATTTGACCTTCATGCCTTCTGCGACCTTGCGCTGGCACGAAGCAGCAAGAACGCGTTCACCCTCAACTTCGACCATGCAGGCCCGGCAGTTACCGTCTGAGCGATAACCCGGTTGTGGCAGCCAGCACAGATGCGGGATCGATGTTCCTTCGCGCTTGGCAACCTGCCAGATCGTTTCGCCCGCTTCGGCCTCGACCATCCGGCCATCGAGCTCAAAAGTGATCTTGTCCGTCATCAACGCCCTCGGCTGTCATGTTCTATTCAGTTTCAAACTCCGCGCCGCCGTCCCGTCGGCGGGCATAAGGCACCGGCTATTTCAGGTCCTCGGGAAAATACTTGATCACGCTCATCAGCGGATTGGCGGCTGCCTGCCCCAATCCGCAAATCGAAGCATCCGCCATCACTTTCGATAGGTCCTCCAGGAGCTGCCCATCCCAGCTTTCCTGGCTCATCAACTGAACGGCCTTTTCCGTTCCGTTGCGGCACGGCGTGCACTGTCCGCAGCTCTCATCCTCGAAAAAGCGCATGAGGTTGAGCGCCACATCTTTCATATCGTCCTTGTCCGACAAGATCACAACGGCATGACTACCGACAAAACAACCAAACTTTTCGAGTTGACCGAAATCGAGAGGAAGGTCGCCCTTCGATGCCGGAAGAATGCCACCCGAAGCACCGCCCGGCAGGTAGCCCTTGAATTCGTGCCCATCCAGCATGCCACCGCACTGCTCGATAAGGTCTTGCACCGTCGAACCCGCCGCGGTCAGCACCACGCCGGGGTTCTTGACCCGGCCTGAAACCGAATAGGAGCGAAGCCCCTTGGCGTCATTTGTGCCTTGGGAGGCAAACCACTCCGGCCCCTTTTCGAGGATTTGCGGAATCCAATACAGTGTCTCAACGTTATTAACCAACGTAGGGCGGTCGAAGATGCCGACCTGGGCGACATACGGTGGCCGGTGCCGGGGCAGGCCGCGCTTGCCCTCGATCGACTCGATCATCGCGCTTTCTTCACCACAGATGTAAGCGCCGGCCCCGCGGCGGACGCTGATCTTGGTGTCGGGAACAAGACCGGCTGCTTGCAGCTTGGGTATCTCATCATTGAGAATCTTGATCACCGCAGGATATTCATCCCGCATGTAAATGAAGACTTCTTCGGCTTCGACCGCCCAGGCGGCAATCAACGTCCCTTCTAGGAACTGGTGCGGACGAGTTTCCAGATAGTGCCGGTCCTTGAAGGTCCCCGGTTCACCTTCATCGCCGTTGACCGCCATCATGCGTGGTCCTTTTTCGGCCCGCACGAAGGTCCATTTGCGGCCTGTCGGGAAGCCGGCGCCGCCAAGCCCCCGAAGACCGCCATCTGACAACCTAGCAATCACGTCATCGACGGCAATCTCATCCGCAAGACAGCCACGAAGCACCTTGTAACCACCGCCTTCGATGTAATCGCCCAGCGTTTGATAGTCGGGGATATTCGCATGCACGTGTCCTTCGAGCGCCAGTTCTTTGACCTTTTCGGCGCTTGCGTGATCAACATGATGATGCCCAACATGGCATGCAGGGGCGGTATGGCAGGAGCCGATGCATGGCGCCCGCACCACTCGCACATTCGGCATGTTTTCGGACTGCAGGGCGGCGATCAGCTGCTCGGCACCCGCCATCATGCACGACAGGCTCTCGCACACACGCACCGTCGTAGCAGCGGGCTTTTCCGCACCGTCTGGAACCACATCAAAGTGCGCGTAGAACGTGGCGACCTCATAAACGTGGGCCATCGGGATCTTCAACAAGTCGCCCAGGGCATGCAGGCGCCCCGCCGGCAGGCAGCCCTCAGCGTCCTGGATCTTGTGTAGATACTCGATGAGCAACGGACGTTCGTAAGGTGGCGCGCCGATCAGCGCGGCAACGACTTCAAGATCCACTGGATCAAGCACGCGTCCCTTGGGAAAAGGCACCGCCTTACGGCGACCCGCCCCGGGATGGATCGCCTTGCCTGCTCCCTTCACGGCCCCATTGCCGTCCTTCAAAGTCACATCGCTCATGATCGCCCTTTCAATTCAGCGCCTCAACCATCGTTTCACCGATGCTTCCAGCGTGCGGCGCTATTATTACCCCGGCAGCCTCCAGTGCGTCGATCTTGGCCTGCGCCGAACCTGTTCCACCGGTCGCCAGCGCCCCGGCATGTCCCATCCGGCGCTCAGGCGGAGCATGCCGTCCAGCTACCAGCGCGACCACCGGCTTCTTCGGACGCAACCGGCCAACCAGCTCGGCGACGTCTTCTTCTTCAAAGCCGCCGATCTCGCCGACAATGATGATGCCTTCGGTCTGCGGATCATCTATGAAGCGCTCAACGCAACAGGCCAGGCTGATCCCATGCACCGGGTCCCCGCCAACGCCGACGGTCGTCGATTGGCCCAACCCGACCTCGGTGGTCTGTGCCACGATCTCACTCGTCAGCGACGCCGAACGTGACGCGATACCGATCCGCCCAGGCTTTGCGTCAACTGTTGACATAACTCCAAGCTGCGCAATTCCCGGAGCCAGCAACCCCTGCGAGTTAGGCCCTATCAAAACCGTGCTTGACCCCTCCAGGGCCTGCCGCACCCGCACCATGTCAAGCACCGGTACGCGTTCCGTAACGCAAACGACCAATGAGAGTTCCGCTTCAATGGCATCAATAATGGCCGAAGCAGCATTATCGGGAGGCACAAAAACCAGGCTTGCATCAGCACCCGTCGACTCAACCGCCTCATTGACAGTATTGAACACGGGCAGGTCGAGATGCCGCCGGCCACCTTTTCCCGGCGTGACGCCCGCGACCAGCTTGGTGCCGTAGGACTGCATGCGCCCGCAGTGGAAGGTGGCCGTTCGGCCGGTCATCCCCTGACACAGGACTTTTGTTTCCGAGGTGATCAGGATTGCCACTGCGCCGCCTCCTTATTGGAAAGCTCCACAACTCGCTGCGCTGCCTGCAGCATTGTGTCGGTCTCGATGAATTTCACGCCGTTGTTGGTGAGCACGGTTCGCGCGAAAGCAGCATTGTTCCCGGCCATCCGGATCACGATTGGCATTTTTCGCCCGCGCCTTCGAACTGCAATTCCCAACCCTTCAGCGATCGTATCGCAACGCTGCATTCCGCCACCATGGACATTCACCAGGATTGCCTTCGTCCGCGGGTTCTTCAACAGCATCTCGAAGCCGTGGGCAATATCAAGGCTTGTAGCGGTCGTGCGGATATCCATGAAGTTCGATGGGTGCCCACCACAATCAACCAGCAGGTCATGTGTCGCAAGGGCCAGCCCCGCTCCGTTGACGGCAACACCGATATCACCATCAAGGCTGAGGAAGTTTATTTGATAGCGCTGCGCCTCAAGTTCGCTGCGGTCTCGCTCGAGTCTCTCGTTCTCTAAGCGCAGCGCGGCAAGCTCTGGCCTCCGAATAAGCGCGTTGTCATCTATAATGATCTTGGCATCAACCGCCACAAGTTGCTTGTCCGAGGTAACAACGAGAGGGTTGAGGTCAACAAGGGTCGCATCATTCGCGACGAGCGCTGCCGCAATGTTCCGGAAAACTTCCGCCAATCCCATTGCCAGATCAGGCTCCGGAGCGACCTCGGCCGCTATCTCTGAAAACGCCCCCGTTGCATGGTTGCCCTCCAATCGCAAGGCACTGCGGTGAATGAGACTTGGCTCCGCGCTGGCCCGCTGCTCGATGCCGGACCCACCCTGACCCGACGCCAGCAAAACGACCTTCCCTACTGCTCTGTCCAGCGCCACCGATGCATAGAGTTCGCGCGTCCCCTCCACGAATTCTTCAACCAGCACCTGGTGAATCGTCTGGTCAGGCAATCGTCCTCTTGCCACCTTAAAGGACGTGCCGATCAGCTTTCGTGCGTGATCAGCCACCTCGCCTGGTGTTGAGGCATAACGGATGGCGTCATGCTGAATCCGGTTACTGATCAGTAGCTGGCCTTTGACAGCATAGCGCCGGCAGCCCAGACGTTCGGCTACATCCTGCGCCTCCGTGGGGCTCGCGGCCACCTGTCCCATGGGGCAGGTGATCCCGAAGCCCTTGATCAGCTTCTTGGCTTGGAACTCGTGCAACAGCATCGCCGCACCTCCCTGTATGGTGGTCTTTTTATGATCAGCTGCTCAGATTGCCGTGTGGTTTGACCGTTAGAGCCGGCGAAAGGTCTTCATAGGGACTTCCACATGATCTAACCACATTCGACAAGAACAGAAACACTCACCGTTTCAAATTGAGAGCCTCGTTGCGCCAACATGCCCTGTCCGACGGCGCGGTTTCGGCCGTCAATCCGATTGATGGCAACCCTGCTCGAGGCTGCATACGAAGCGGTCTTGCTCTCAAAAAAGCATTAGCGGCTGATCGTCACGTCTTTCTGGCATACCATATGCCACAAGCTGTCCCGTGTCGAGGTATACCTTGAGATTTCTAGTGCCAGATCGGATCTGCGGGAAATATCTCTCGGCTAATTGAGCCCACCGATAACATGCATGCCTCGATAGAATACCCGGAAGCCCCACCACTTGGGAGCTTCTCGAGGCTGAAAGTGGAACGCTGCCAATAAAGGCAGCTCACGTTGAATCGCTCTAGTCATAACGCGCGCGTAAACTTCGAAGCTACATCCTACCCTCAAGAATCCGTTTGCATACCCAACAAGGACGTTGATCTTGTGAGCATGGCCAAACCCGCCCATGGCAACCTTCCCGTCCTTGAAGTGCTACCGGCTCTCGTGAGCAAGCTTTCCAAGAGCGGCGCTGCAGTGCTCGTCGCGCCGACGGGCGCTGGCAAGACAACCCGTGTTCCGCTCGCCCTGCTTGGCGGCGAAGCGTTCGGCCATCAAAAAATCGTTCTGCTTGAGCCCCGCCGTATCGCCGCGCGGGCGGCAGCCAGACGGATGGCCGAACTGCTGCATGAAGACGTCGGCGAAACGGTCGGGCTGCGCACGCGCTTTGAAACCAAAACCACCCGCAAGACGCGCATCGAAGTCGTTACTGAAGGCGTCTTCACCCGCATGATTCTGGCGGACCCGGGGCTTGAAGGCTATGGCTGTGTCCTTTTCGATGAATTCCATGAACGCTCGATCGACGCCGACCTAGGTCTTGCCCTGGCCCTCGATTGCAAGGCCGGCCTTCGCGAAGACCTTCGACTTATCGTCATGTCGGCGACCGTGTCTGGGGCACTGGTAGCAAAGATGCTGGGTGATGCTCCCGTGATCGAAAGCACCGGCCGGATGTTCCCCATCGAGACCCGCTATCTCGGGCGCAACCCAAATGAGCGCATCGAGAAACAGATGGCCGATGCCGTCGAACAGGCCTTACGGCGCGACGAAGGATCGATCCTTGCGTTTCTTCCAGGCCAGGGAGAAATCCTCCGCACGGCGGAGCGATTGGAGGAGCACTGTGCCGATCAGAGAGTGATCATCGCACCACTGTTCGGCGCCATGGATCAAAGAGCCCAGGATCTCGCGATCGCGCCAGCCCCGGACGGCCGCCGGAAAGTCGTCCTCGCCACAGCGATTGCTGAATCTTCGCTAACGATAGAGGGCGTCCGCATCGTAATCGATTCCGGACTTGCCCGTGTCCCACGCTTCGAGCCAGGCGCCGCAGTCACCCGCCTGGAAACCATCAAAGCTCCGCTATCATCCGTTGACCAACGCCGAGGCCGGGCCGGCCGGACGTCACCTGGAATCTGCTATCGCCTGTGGGACGAGCCCCAGACCAAGGGCCTTCCGGAATTCGCCGAACCAGAAATCCGCGCCGCCGACTTATCCGGCCTTCTGCTTGATTGCGCCGACTGGGGAGTCGCCGATCCGTCATCACTTTGCTGGCTTGACCCGCCACCGGCCGCCGCGATTGATGCCGCCAGGCAAACGCTGGCGAACCTCGAGGCACTTGACGGCAGCGGCCACATTACGGCGTTCGGCCGGGTATTGCGCCGCCTGCCGTTGCCCCCGCGGCTCGCCGGAATGGTGATTAGCGCCACTCCGTTTGGGACATCCGTAACCCGGCAGGCCTGCGAAATCGCTGCCCTGCTCGTCGAGCGAGGCCTTGGCGGCAAGGCACCCGATCTCGCAGAGCGCCTCGAGCGTTTCCGAAGCGATCGCTCGCCACGCGCCCGGCAAATGAGGAACCTCGCTGAGAACTGGACCCGACTCGCCCAAAAGGCGGCGACACATAACCCCGATGCCGAACCACCCTCCCCGCAGCAATTCGCCGACTCGGTCAGCCTTGCCACGCACCTTGCCACCGCCTACCCGGACCGGATCGCAAAAGCGCGCGGCAGACCTGGAAAGTATCTTCTCGCCAATGGACGCGGCGCCCACCTCACGCCCGAAGAAACACTCGCCCGCGCGCCATATCTGGTTGTCGCCGAGCTACAGGGAGCCGCAGCCTCCACCCGCATTCTCTCAGCTGCCTCGGTGAGCGAGGACGATCTCCACATCATCGCCGGCCAACGCATCGAGCAGGTCAGCGAAACCGACTTTGATCCTGGATCGAAAAGCCTCAGGGCACGCCGCGTAACGCGTCTCGGCGCCATCGTGCTGACTTCAGAGCCGGTCGCCCTCGACAAGGAGGACGCAGCCGGTCTCGCGCGGACCTTTGCCGAGGGGCTCGCGGGGCTCGGCATCGATCAACTGCCTTGGAGCAAATCGCAGCAACAATTGCGCGCGCGTGCTCGCTTTCTGCGCACTGCCAGTCAGTCCGGTTTTCCCGATCTATCTGATCCCGCCCTCACTGCAACGGTGACGAACTGGCTGGCACCTTTCATTGAAGGAAAGACGACAGCCGCCGAGATAACAACCGCCGATCTCAATAGCGCTCTTGCGGCACTCATCCCCTGGCAACTCAAGCAGCAGCTCGATGATGCCGCTCCGACTAACTACCTTGCGCCGACTGGTCTGCGCCACCCGATCGACTACCAGGGCGAAGGCGCACCCGCCCTTCACATCCGGGTTCAGGAGCTCTTTGGCCTCAAGCGGCATCCGGCGATCGCCGACAACCGCCTTCCACTCACCCTGTATCTGCTGTCGCCAGCTGGACGCCCGATCCAGATCACAAAAGACCTTCCAGGTTTCTGGTCGGGCTCTTGGTCAGCCGTAAAAGCCGAAATGAAGGGCCGTTATCCCAAGCACGTCTGGCCCGATGACCCGGCAAGCGCTCAAGCCACCCGGCGCACTAAGCCGCGGCCTCCGACTTAGCCGCAACTCAATCAATTGATTTCTCGCCCACCGGCCGCCACTTTGAATCCAGTTGTCTCCATCATGGGTCGTCAAAGACGAGGATTGCCGGATGGTCTCCCTTTACTCTCTGATGTCCACTCGACTGCTCTTGGGACTGCTGATTGTGGTGGGGCTCACCGCCTCTGTCGTTCCGTCCCAAGCAGCTAACGGAAGCCGCTGCCTGCCGATGGCGAGCAGACCACCCGGCGCAGTCCCGGTCCGCTACTTACCCGCAGCCCTGTCGAACACCGAAGTCCGGATCACCTACGTCACCCACGCCACATTCCGTATTGAATCCGCCGATGGGACAATCATCGCCACCGATTACGCAGGCTTCGCCGGCGCCGGCCCCCTGCCTGACGTCGTGACAATGAACCACGCGCATGAAACGCACTTTACCTTCTTCCCCGACCCGGAAATCAAACACGTCTTACGCGGCTGGAACCCGGCGGGCGGCCCGGCCCGTCACAATCTGAAGGTCGGAGATTTTCTAATCCGCAACGTGCCGACCGACATTCGCAACTGGATCGGTGAGCGGGAAAAGGACGGCAACTCCATCTTTATTTTTGAAGTGGCCGGGCTTTGCATCGGCCACTTGGGCCACTTGCATCACGAGTTGGCGCCTGAGGATCTGGCGCACATTGGGCAGCTCGACATTGTCATGGCACCCGTCGACGGCAGCATGACACTGGATCACGAGACCATGGTGAAGACGCTGAAGGTCCTAAAGGCCCGCCTGATCGTTCCCATGCACGCCTTCGGGCCAAGTTCGCTGGCCGCCTTCCTACAGAGGATGGGAACCGAATTCGCGCTCCACTACACTGAGAAATCATCTGTCGTCGTCTCCGCCGACAAACTCCCATTGACACCGACAATCATGGTCTTGCCGGAAGCCTCCATCGGCTTTTCGTGGGACTAGATCAAGCTGCAAAGGCTCGATCAGAGCCCTGATCAAAACTGCTCCGTTCTGGAGAAGGACGATGGCGAGGGGTGATGCTGATTGGTACAGGCACCACGGTCTCAGGAGAGGTCGGCAACTGCTGGACGCCAGGTCAACTAGCCCTGGTGGGCTTCTTCAATGCCGTGGGAAAGGCTAGGCCTGCCGGCCTGCCCTACCCGCAGTGTATCAGCCTGCGGAATCGCCAACGCCGATGCCCGGCGCCCACTGATGATCACACTAATGCCCGCTGGCACCGGCATGACTGACACCCACGACGGGCGTCTTCACATGCGGCCCCGTAGGACCAGCCGTGGGTGCACCCTGCGCGACAGAGATATATGCTTCGCGCAGCCGTTCTGGTGAGGCGAGGAGCCTGTCTTTCCACTCGCCCATCCTGAAGCCGGTCTGAATAAGCCCGCGCAGCATGCCGACATGATCTGTCATGCCCACGCATTGCGCCCCAACCAGCTTGTCGCCCTCGAATTCGAGCTTCATGTATTTGAAGGCATCCTCATCCGTTAACTTGCCGGTTTCACCGACCTGCGCGCCCTGCCAAAGCCCGAATGACGATGAGATAAGCCCCATCGTATCCAGCACGTTCATGTTGAGCGAGCCGCGATGCCGGTGTTGGCGGCCGGCCATGTTGAGCCCAGCGATGCGTCCGTGCTCAACGGCCACCGGCTGGATGGCCAGCATGTCTGGCTTGCCGGTCGATAGATCGATACCCTCGCAGCAGTCGCCAGCCGCATAGATATCCGGCGCCGTTGTTTGTAGATACTCGTCAACGACGATACCGGTGTTGACGGCAACACCCGAGCCGACAAGGAAACCTGTGTTGGATCGCACCCCGACCGCCAGGACGGCGAGATCGGCTGGTGCACTAAGCCCGTTGGAAAAGCGAACAGCAAGACGAGGGTCACCGTTAGCGCCCTTGGCAATGCCGGTCACCTTCGTGTTCGTCAGCACCTGGACACCCTTTGCCTCACACCAACGCCCAAGCATGCCTCCAGCCGTCTCGTCCATCATGCGCGCCACCATCCGTGGAGCCAACTCGACAACGGTGATCTTGCAGCCCCGCAGATAGAGCGCTTCAAGGATGATCGAGCCGATGAAGCCGGCGCCGATCAGGACGACGGGCGAACCCTTATCGGCGTACTCAAGAATTTTGCGGGCATCCGCAAGTGTCCAACAGTTTTCGACGCCCTCGAGATTCGAACCCGGGATCGGCGGCCTGATCGGATTGGCACCAGTCGCGATGAGAAGCTTATCGTAAGGCAGGGTCTCACCAGTCGACAGGTAGAGCTCCTTTGCACGCGAATCGATACCGCCGCATCGCCCCACTATGTAGCGAATGCGCTGGTCATCGTAGTGCGCGGGATCCTGCCGCAGATACGTGCCGCCCTCATCGATCTTGCCATAAATGAGATAGGGCAACGCCATGCGCGAATAGGGCGGCTCCGGCTCACCACCGATCATTGTTATGGAGGCGTTGGGATCAACGCTGCGCAGCGTTTCGGCCGCGGTGACACCTGCGGGCCCGGCGCCCAAGATGACGTATTTCATAAGAGCAATCCCCTTGGACGCTGACTCCGGTTCGGCAGACGGGCAAGCCGCCACCGATTTCCTCACTGATAATATTATTACTGGAGCCGACCCTTCGCAGTCAGCTCACCAAGCGATCGCCCCGGTCAAGGGAGGCAGTCCGGTTCATATCCAACCGAGACTGCCTCCCGTCGAGGGATCAGACTGAGAGTCGTGACAGCGTTTCGCTGGTTGGAACGCCATCGGCAGTCCAGCCGCGCAGCTGGTAATACTCCGGCAGCATCTTATCTAGACCGTTGACGAGTCCTTTTGCCGGACCGCTAGCCGCAGCCTCCTTCAAAAGACGCGGCGGCAAGTTGTCGTCTTTGCCCGTGAAGCCCGCGCGATGATTGAACATCCGCTCCATGTTCCAGATGCGCTCGCCGACTTCCAGCATCCTTTCAGGCGACCAATCACCTTCGCACGCAGCATCGACCTGCGGTGCGATATCGTTGAGCGTCCACGCGAACGTCGTGAAGACACACAAGCCTGAGCTATCCACGGCTGCCGTGGCGTCCTGAAATGCCTTGACCAATGCCGGCTTCCCGTCCGTCGTTAATGGATCGGTTTTCTCGGGAATACCGAGCATCTCCGAGGCCACCGTATAGGAGCGCAAATGGCAAGCGCCACGGTTGGACGTCGCGTACGTCAGCCCCATACCCTGGATGCCACGCGCATCGTAGGCAGGGAACTCGAGTCCTTTGACCGACATCGACAAATCTGGCCGGCCGTACTTTTCGCACAACCGCTTCGAGCCGAGCCCCAACTCTTTACCGAATCCTTCCGCCTTGCCGGTGAGCTCGACGCACTTCACGAGGGCTTCCGCGGAGCCGAACTTAAGCTCAATGCCGCCGGTCTGTACGCTGGTCAGCAGTCCGAGCTCATAGAGCTCCATCGCAGCAGATACCGTCGCCCCGAAAGAGATCGGGTCGAGACCCTGCTCATTGCAGATGAAGTTGACGTAAGTCAGCGCCTCCAGATCATCGATACCGGTATTCGAGCCGAGTGCCCAGGCAGCTTCGTACTCAAGTCCGCCCGAGGAATGCCAGTACTCCGGCTTGTTGACTACCGTAAAGTGCTTCTCGTCAATTTTTGAGATTCGGCCACAGGCAATTGTGCAGGCGAAGCAGGCTTGGTTGGTCAGCAGGTTCTTTTGACCATCCGAGCTGCGCGGCGTCGCCATGGCCTCGGCCGAAATGTCGTGCGCGCCCTCGAACTGCACCTCGCGGCTATTCCGGGTCGGCATGGCACCGGCCTCGTTGATGGCGTTCATCAGCACCTGCGTACCATAGGTCGGCAGACCACTGCCGGTCACGGCGTTTTCGGCAAGCACCTTCTTGCCCTCGTTGGTGGCTTTCAGGAAGGCGCGCGGGTCATTGACCTTCACGCCATTGGTGCCGCGCACGGCGAGTGCCTTGACGTTCTTAGAGCCAAGCACTGCACCAACGCCGGAGCGGCCGGCCGCGCGGTGAAGGTCGTTCACAATGGCCGAGTAGAGCACGCCGTTCTCCCCGGCAACGCCGATGGTCGCGACATGCATCATCGGATCCTGGTGCTTGGACTTGATCCATTCGTCGGCGTTCCACACCGACGTGCCCCAGATCTCCGATGCGTCCAACAATTCGGCCTTATCGTCGATAATGCACAAGTACACTGGCTTCGGCGACTTGCCTTCGAGGATCACCATATCCCAGCCGGCAAACTTCAGCTCGGCGCCAAAATAACCGCCGGAGTTGGAGCATGCGATGGCATTCGTCAGTGGTCCCTTGGTGATGACCGAGTAGCGCCCGCCGGTTGAAGCGCAGGTGCCCGTCAGAGGTCCCGTCGCGAAAAAGAGTTTGTTTTCTGGTCCAAGCGGGTCGCACTTCGCGTCCACTTCTTCGACCAAATATTTGGAAGCCAAACCCCGCTGGCCAAGATACTGCTGCGTCCACTCCATGTTGAGTGGTTCGGATTGAACCGTACCATTTGTCAGGTTCACCCGAAGGACTTTTCCAGTCCAACCCATCGGACCTCTCCCATTTTTTGACTGTATTCACGATCTGACCGACTTCGCTGCGAGCGGGCGAACGATAAATCCTCGTCGCTCGCGCAAACTGTCCGCCACGAAAACTCTAGTGTCCGGTGCCGGACGCCTGGCTGGCCTTCGGGACATTCGGTCCTTCTTGGGTCGCAGCATTAGCCGACTGTGTTGCCCAGACTTTCATCTTATCGAAGCCGCCTTGCTCAACGTCCTGATATGTGATCGCTCCGGTAGGACAAGCTTCCGCGCACGCCGGATTGCCGCCGCACAGGTCACACTTGATCACTTTGCCGGTCGAGGCGTTGTAGTTCACGGTGCCGAACGGACAGGCGATGGTGCAAACTTTGCAGCCGACGCACAGATTGTCGTGGACAACCTTGACTCCCATGCTGTCGGTGGTAATCGCATTGACGGGGCATGCCTGCTGGCACCAAGCCTCATCACATTGCGTGCATGTGTAAGGGACGAAGCGCGCTTCGGTGTGGAAGTCGAACACCCGAATACGGGACTTGGCGACGTTGAATTCCCCTTCGTTCTCGAGCGAGCAAGCCATCTCGCACTGTTTGCAAGCAGTGCACTTGCCGGCATCTATCACCAGCGCCTTGAGCATATTGTTCCTCCCGTGGTTCTTAATTGACGGTCATCTCGCCGCAGGTTCCTTGAATAAGGCGCCTTGCGCGACCCCGAGGTCAACTGTACTTTTGGGACATAAGTCTAATACACGGTAGGTTCGTGCTTCGCAGGGACGAGACACCCAGATCATCAGTTGCCTGAGTGTTGTGCAACTAAACGCTTTGGGGACCGGCATGACCGTCTGACCGGCCAATTCAACTGCTCCTAGGACCGCTTCGCGTAATGGCTACGGCAATAAGAAGGGTGACACAGATTTGGTAAAAGAGCAGCATTTGGAGGATGCCTCTAGTTTCCGGTGTAGGCTGCAAACGCCCAGCCGAGCGGTATGGATCACGCCGTTAGCTGCTCCGCACAAGCATCGGCCTTGTCTGATACTGGGGACCGTCGTCGGGTCTCGGTTGAGCAATTGCCTTGGCGCTGGCGATTAGCTAGGCAGTTGTCATCGCGAGATTCATTTTTCACTACTCGGGAGCTCTATCGTGAAGATCTGCATGATCGGCGCCGGCTACGTCGGATTGGTCTCAGCAACCTGCTTTTCTGAATTTGGCTGGACAGTCACTTGCGTCGACAACAATCCCGAGCGTCTCTCGCAAATGGCCAAGGGCCGTTCGCCGATTTACGAGCCGGGCCTTGACGACCTAATGGCCCGCAACATGAAGTCGGGCCGCCTCAAGTTTTCCGGCGATCTAGGCCCCGCGGTCGAAGAAGCTGACATAGTCTTCCTGGCTGTCGGAACCCCCATGCGCCGCGGCGATGGCTACGCGGATCTGTCATACGTCTACAACGCGGTTGAGGAGATGGCCCCGCACCTGCAGGGCTTTACCGTTGTCACCACGAAATCGACAGTACCGGTCGGCACCAGTCGCGAAATCGAAAAACGCCTGCAAGAGCTGCGCCCAGACGCACAGTATGCCGTCTGCTCAAACCCCGAATTCCTGCGTGAGGGATCCGCAATTCAGGATTTCACGCACCCCGACCGCGTGCTCGTCGGCACAGACGACGACAGGGCGCGGGAGTTAATGGCGCGGCTTTATAAGCCTCTATCTCTGCGCAATGCCCCAGTGGTGTTCGTTTCCCGCGAATCCGCCGAACTTGCCAAGTATGCGGCCAACGCCTTTCTCGCCATGAAGATTTCTTTCATCAACGAGATTGCCGACCTGTGCGAGATCGTCGGCGCCAACGTCCAGGAAGTGGCATCAGCCATCGGCAAGGATCGCCGCATAGGCGACAAGTTCCTTCACCCTGGCCCAGGCTACGGCGGCTCATGCTTCCCCAAGGACGTCTCCGCGATCGTCCGCACAGCCCGCGAAGCACGCTCACCGCTTTCGCTGATCGAACAGGTCCAGACCGTCAATGAAGAACGCAAGATTTCCATGGCGACCCGCGTCGAGCAGTTCGCTGGTGGATCCGTGCGCGGCAAAACTATTGCGGTGCTTGGCGTAACCTTCAAGCCCAATACCGATGACATGCGCGAAGCCCCAAGTCTGGTCATCGTCCCGATGCTGCAGGAGCGCGGCGCAACCCTTCGCGTCTACGACCCGCAAGGGCGCAAACAGGCGGAACCACTGTTGGAAGGCGTCACGTGGTGCGAGGATTCGCTCGACGCAAGCGACGGCGCCGACATCATTTTGGTGCTCACCGAGTGGAATGAATTCCGCGCCCTCGACTTGCACAAAGCAAAGCAGCGCATGTCAGGCGACATGCTTGTTGACCTGCGCAACATCTTCAATCCAAGCCAGGCAGCTGCAGCCGGCTTCCGCTACACTGGCATCGGCCGGCCAACCACGGACGATTAGCGCCGATCCCGGACCGGTTGTTGACGCCCCAAATGTGAGTCTGGCAGCGACAATCACATTCCCGGCAACGGCCGGCACCAACCGAGCCATATTCATTGCATCGGACGGGATGATCTGCATGATAGCGCAGGTTCCAGAACAGAGCTTTCATCCGACGAATGATCTTTTTTGGGGACGCATCATGACGCCATGGGAAATGCGCTCAATTGAATTCGCAAATTGTAACTGCGACTACGGATGTCCTTGCCAATTCAACGCTCCACCGACTTACGGTAATTGTGATGCAGTTGTCTGTAATGAAGTAACCGAAGGCCATTATGGGGACGTGAAGCTCGACGGGCTGCGTTTCGGCGGTATCTTCTCATGGCCCGGCGCCATCCATGAAGGCAACGGCAAGGTTCAACCCTTCGTCGATGAGCGCGCGACGGAATGCGCAGCGCGAAGCAATACTGAAGATCATGACGGGCCAGGACACCGATCCCATGGCAACCGTGTTCGCCGTGTTCGCCGCCACCCTCGTAGAAGTCTACGATCCCATTTTCGCGCCAATCGAGTTTGACGTTGACGTGGAGGCACGCCGCGGCAAGTTCGTCGTTGCCGGCGTCGCCGAAGCCGTTGGTGAGCCGATTAAGAACCCTCTCACCGGTGCCGACCACCGTGCCCGCATCGATATACCTTTTGGTTTCGAGTACGAAATACGCCGAAATCGGAAGCGGCAACCAGCACCACCCAAGGCAACATCGAGCTGAAGCTCGAAAAACAGCTACGGTCAGTTTCGCTCACCTGCACCTCAATAATCACGGCGTGGTTAAGCATCGGGCCGTTTGATTTCTCGCCGATGGACAACGAAGCCACAAATGTCGAAGCGCTTCTCAGGCGGGACCGTTCGATCGTTTTTGGCGGGCCTGCTGGCGATCATCGCCTTGGCCTTGGTGGTGGCTGCTCGATGGCGCCGGAACCGACATGAACGTTTTGAACATGACCACTTGGCAGTTTCCGCCACCGGCGCGGCCGTCAATGGTTCAAAGCTGGTCGCCAGAGTATGCGGTGGTCATGCTGTTCATGTGGTGGATCATGATGATCGCCATGATGACACCGAGCGCCGCGCCCATGATTTTGCTGTACGCGCGCGCCCACCGCCACGAGTTCAAACTGGGCAAGATCGAAGACTCCGTGGCCCCCACCTTCTCGTTCCTCAGCGGCTATCTCAGCGCATGGCTGGCATTCAGCCTCCTCGCCACCAGCTTGCAATGGGCCCTCGAGAAAGCCGGCCTCATCCATACGATGCTGATGTGGAGCCTCGACCCGGTTTTCGCGGCCACATTGCTGATCGCCGCCGGCCTGTATCAGCTGTCTCCGCTGAAGGATGTCTGTTTACGGCATTGCCGTACGCCGGCACGGTTTCTTGCCGAGAACTATCAGCCCGGGACCGCGGGAGCGTTTCGAATGGGCCTGAAGCACGGCCTCTATTGTCTGGGGTGCTGCTGGTTCCTCATGGCCCTGCTATTTGCCGGCGGCATCATGAACCTGGTTTGGATCGCCGGCCTTACGACCCTTGTTTTGATCGAAAAGGTCGCGCCATTTGGGCACGCTATTGCTCGCGTCTCCGGCGTTGTCATGATCGCCTGGGGTGGCTGGATTCTGCTTTCGCCACACATACCATCGGCTCTTTGAGCTGCCTAATGAAACGGCCAAAAAGAACAGCGCACCACCACAGAACCGCGCTCCCAAGGTTGCCACGCAAGGTCGGCACCGCACGTGGCTTTTCTCCACCTAGTTCAACGGCACGTTAAGCCACATTTGCCCTGAGTAAGCATCAAAGTCGCCGCTCCCAATCCCGTCATAGGCACCAGCGCCACGCACCGCCCAACCAGCGGGCGTCCTGTAGAGCAGACCACCTTCAACGCGCCCGCGGCTCTTGTCCGTATCGGCCACCACGCCACCCACAACAATGTCGTCGGTTTTAAAGTTCCAGATTCCCTTCAAGCCGACATGCGGTTCCAGCACCGAGCCATCGCGCATTCTTATGGAGTACCCGACCTCCGCTCCACCGGTGAAGCGCCCGATCGTGGCATCACCGCTGTCGACAATCTGGCCGAGACTGTTGAAGTAGGTGTCATAGGATTCGTTGCCGTAGGCGAGGCCGACCTCCGGGGTGAGACGCCAGGCTCCGAACTGATGATTGCCGGTTAGCTTCGCCGTGGCGAGCCACCTGTCGCTGTCAAAGCTGCCAGTGCGGTAACCAGACGAGATATCCGACAACCAGATATCGTTGTCGGCACGCCCCCAGGCCGCACGGGCATCAAAATACAAGCTGTCTGTCAGCCGGACACCGACATAGGGACCAACCATCCAACCCGTGCCTTCGACTTCGCCAATGAGGCTTGCGTCTTCAACATCCTCGCGCGTGTCATCGATCTGGACGAGCGCGCCGACCAAAATGCCAGGTGCGATTGGGTAGTCGGCACCGGCATAAAGCACCTTGAATTGCCCATCGCGATCAATGCCGCCCGTGCCATCGTCATAGCGGCTGAAATGTCCCTCCACCCATACGTCTAAACCCGGACGCATGGTGGCATTCGGATTGGCAAAGGACTGCCCGGCAAAGCCTAGACCGCCAGCCTTGAGCTTCTCTTCCTGATCGCGGGCCTGAGCTTCGGCGGCCGACTCTCTAAGTTGGCTCAAACTCGTCCCGAACTTGTAGCTGTTCGCACCTCCGGTGGCGCCTGAAAGCTGGCCCATAATCGACGACAGCATGGAATTCTTTTGCCCGCCTCGCGGGTTCCAGGGCTGATCGTCTTCTTCTTGGTTGGCGAACAAGCCGCCTTGATTGCTGGCATAAGGTTGGCCGTAGCTCTGCGCTGCCGGCGCCGCTCTCATACCAAGCTTCAACGGCGGAACCTCATCCTTCAGGCTCACGGGATTCCGGCCTGGCTGTAGCCGGCGCAGCATCCGCGCGCGGTCGGGCTCGTATGACAGTAGGTTGTCGACCCGGCGATTGATGAACAGCCGGCTGGCATCGCGCATGCGCTCGTCTCTTGCATCTGGCTGGTTTGGCTCTTCAAAGCGGTTCTCGAAGCGGCAAGTGATAAGCTCTGGTTCGGGACCAGTTTCAAAGGAGGCCGTTCGCTGAGCAAGATCCAAACTGAATGCTGTCTCGCTGGTGCTTTCGCAAACCAGGCTCTCGAGTGTGTAGCCGCTTGGAAGCTCAGTTTCCCGGACCACGACGCTGCTGCTGAAGTTTAGAAGAATGCCACTCGTTGAAACAGGGTTGTTCTGGGCCGTCGTGGTCAGCTGCAGGTTATCTGTCACTGAGCCATCGATCTCGACTTGGAAAGCGAAGGTGCCAACGCCACCGACCGTCGTTTTCTCAATTCGAAGTATGGGACCATCAGCCCCCCCGTCCTGCGCCAGGGACGGACTCGCTGTGACGATTGACGCCCCGGCGATTATTGCGCCGCTGACAAAAACAGATAGCCGTTTGGAGCTGAGCGCCAGCCAGCGCGCGCTATTTCGAGCAAGAAATCGACATTTGGACATCCGCAGGCTCCCGCGAGACAAAACAACCCCGTCCGGCAAAGCGCGAGCTCAGCCGGTCAATATTCGGTTCTGCTGTGCGAGTGACCCCAAGCCTCTTGGCTCGCGGCCTCCCCCCTAGCGTGACAAGCCCGGTTCGCATGTTCGGCAAAAAGAGATGCGACATCGCCTTTTTGCTCAGCGTCCCCACAGTGGATCGCCCCTAGCCCGATACAGGTCCGCTCCAGCGCAGTCCCAATGGCGACTTGCTGACGGCAAGACACCAGGACAGCCAGCCGTTTGCCTTGTCAGGAGTCGAACACCCCAGGCCGGCGATTTATTAACCTCAAGCGCTAGCCCGATTCTCTGCGTCAACAAAGTTGCACGTCGATCACAAGTATCAACTCTCCGAGTACATTATTTTTCCCGCGCCAACAGGACGTCAGAACGTCCACGAAAAACGGCATGAGAAGGCGCCGGCCGGCACCAAACGCAACGTCCGGAACCGCCAGCACATCTCAAACAGACCCGTCAAAAATCAGCATAATATAGGCGGCAAACAGCGCCAGGTGGACCGCCCCCAAAAGGACATTCGTTCGCGGACTGGCGAACGTCACGATGGCGACCAGCAACGTTGCCGAGAGCTCAACGATTCCCGCGCTTCCCAGTCCAAGTTCGACACGCCGGTCCATTACCCAGCTAATCGCCAGCACCGCCGGGATAGTTAGAGCGATCGTCGCCAACGCCGAGCCGAGGCAGATGTTGACGGCCCTTTGCAGCTGGTTCTTCTGTGCCGCTTGAATGGCGCTGAGTGCTTCAGGCGTCAGCACCAGAGCAGCGATGAGAAACCCGCCAAGAGCCACGGGCGCATTCGCGGCATCGATGCCGAAGTCGACATAAACGGCAAGGCTTTTGGAGAGCAGGACGATCGGAAGCATCGCCGCGATCAGACCGATACTGTGACTGGGAACGCTCTCAACAACGAAGTGATGATGAGTTGCCGGATCGCCGCCTTTCTCCCGCACCGGTTCCTGGAAGATGTCACTATGCGTGATGGTCTGGATGGCAAGGAAGATCCCATACAGGATCAAGGACAAACTAATCAGGAACATGGCCTGCAGTTTCGACAGTTCCCCGCCCGGAGCCGACGGCGTGAAACTTGGCAGAATAAGGCCAAGCACCGCCAGTGGGATCAACACAGCGAGATAGGCATTAGCACCCTGCAGATTGTAATTCTGGAGGCGGTGCCGCAGTCCGCCAAGAACGAGACTGAGACCCACAAGACCGTTCAAAACGATCATCAAAACAGCAAACATGGTATCGCGCGCAAGCGCCGGTTTGTTGTCTCCTGTGATCATAACCGCCGAGATCAACGCAACCTCGATTCCGATCACCGAAAGCGTGAGAATCAGCGTCCCATATGGCTCTCCCAACAACGTCGCCAGACCTTCCGCATGCCGGACCACGGCAAACGCGAGCCAGAGCATGACGAGGAACAAGGTCACGAGCAACACCCCGGCCATGGCACCACCGATAGCGGCGGGCGCTAACGCGTCGCCGAAATAGGTCACCACCGCGAATGCCAAATACCCACACAGGGTCGCAGCTTCCCGACGTACCCGGCTCAACAACTTCGAAGCTCCCTTGCTTGATCTTTTTCAGCCCGAAAGACCGAGATTGAGACGACAGACCCCGCCCCCGGCTCGTGTCCTAGATCACCTTCCCCGGATTGAGAATCCCTCGTGGATCAAGCGCCGCCTTCACCGCGCGCATCAAGTCGAGTTCAACAGCCGGCCGAAACCGCGTTAGTGCCTCCCGCTTCATACGGCCAATGCCGTGCTCGGCCGAAATTGACCCATCCATCTCCGTAACTAGCGTATGCACCGCCTCGTTCATCTCATCCCACAACTCGAGGTACTTTGCCTTGTCCATACCCACAGGCTGCGTGACGTTATAGTGCAGATTGCCATCGCCAAAGTGGCCAAACACCACCGGCCGCACGCCCGGGCACAAGGCGTGAACGACGTCTTCGGCACGCCGCGCGAAATCGGGGATCGCCGCCAGTGGCACGGAGATGTCGTGCTTGATGCTGCCGCCTTCGAACTTCTGTGCCTCCGGCATATCCTCCCGCAGTTTCCAGAGCTGCCGTGCCTGATCCAGCGATGCAGCCACCACCGCATCAAGCACGTCTCCGGATTCCAGCGCTTCTGACAGCAGCAGCTCCATGATCGCTTCAGCTGCCCCATCGCTAGTACCCTTGGAAATCTCCAACAGCACATACCAGGGCGCCTCGCCCTCAAGAGGCCGTCGCGTCCCCGGCATGTGCGTCGTCACAATGTCGAGGCACCAGCCGGACATGAACTCAAACGCCGTCAGGCTCGTGCCGGCGACGGCACGCGCGCCCTCGAAAAGCCTCTTCACCGACTCGAGATCGGGCAGCGCGGCGAACGCTGTCGCCGTCTCCACCGGCTTTGGAAAGAGCTTCAGGACCGCCGCCGTAATGATGCCCAGCGTCCCCTCCGAACCGACGAACAGATGTTTGAGGTCGTACCCGGTATTGTCTTTCTTCAAGGCCCTCAAGCCATCCCAGATGCGCCCATCAGCCAGCACAACCTCCAACCCGAGCGTCAACTCACGCGCGTTACCGTAGGCCAGCACCTGAACACCACCGGCGTTCGCGGCGAGATTGCCACCGATGCGGCACGACCCCTCGGACGCGAGACTAAGTGGAAACAAGGCCCCCGCCTCAAGCGCGGCCGCCTGTACCTCGGCAAGGGTGAGACCGGCTTCGGCGACCATGTAACCACCGGCAGCATCGACCTGTCGGATTTGGTTGAGCCGTTCCGTCGAAACAACTATCTCGTCGCCGGCTTCGAACGGTATCTGCCCGCCGACCAGCCCGGTATTGCCGCCTTGCGGGACAACCCCGATCCGCGCCTCATTGGCGAGCTTGAGAATATCGGCGACCTCCTGCACGGACCCGGGCCGCAGCACGACGGGGGTTTTCCCAACGTACTTCTCGCGCCATTCACGAAGATAGGGAAACTGTTGCTCGGGGTCGGTGAGTGCAAACTGGGCGCCAACAATTGCGCGCAGCTTGGCGATCAGGTCCGGTGTTGGATGATTGAGTTGATTCATCGGGTGCTCGATGGAGGGCTGGGACTCTAAAGATTGGCAACGCTCTGCAATGGGACTGGCGGCCAAGTGCATTGACGCCGCCAGTATCGCTTCCTAATCGTTGTAGTGGTGAGAAGCGATAGTAATTATTTTACCGCCTGCTTGCATGAGGAGCGAGGTTTTTGCCGGTGCAAGACGCCGATTCAGGCAAGATTAGCTGGCCCTGAGCCATCTCAAGGAAAGTGAGCATATGCGATACCTGGTGACCGGAACGGCTGGTTTCATCGGCTACCATACGGCCAAGGCGCTGTTGGACGCCGGGCATGACGTCATCGGCCTGGACAATCTTAGCGACTATTACGACGTGGCGCTGAAAGAAGCTCGCCTGGCTCAGATTTCAGACCAGCCGCGGTTCGAGTTCCACAAGCTTGACCTCAGCGACCGAACAGGAATCGATAACCTGTTTTCGGGCCGCAAGCCGCAGCGGGTCATCCATCTGGCCGCGCAGGCTGGCGTCCGATACTCAATCGAGAACCCCCACGCCTATATTGATTCAAACATTATCGGGACCTTGCACATCCTCGAGGGTTGCCGGCACCACGGTGTTGAACACTTGGTGTTCGCTTCTTCAAGTTCCGTCTATGGAGCCAATACCAAGCAACCGTTTTCGGTGTCAGACAATGTCGACCATCCCGTCTCCCTCTACGCCGCAACGAAGAAGTCGGACGAACTGATGGCGCATACCTACGCGCACCTCTACGCCATACCGGTGACAGGCCTGCGCTTCTTCACGGTCTACGGTCCCTGGGGCCGGCCTGACATGGCCTACTTCAAGTTCACCAAACGCATCCTCGCCGGTGAACCTATCGACGTCTATAACAACGGCCGCCACGCTCGCGACTTCACCTACATCGACGATATCGTCCAGGGAGTCGTCCGTGCCAGTGACCGCATTCCTCAAGCGAACCCCGATTGGGACGCCACGACGGCCAATCCCGCCACCTCATCGGCACCCTACCGGATTTACAACATTGGCAATTCAAAACCCGTCGAGCTGATGGACATGATCGCAGCCCTCGAAAACGCCATCGGACGCGAGGCAAAAAAGAACTTCTTGCCCATGCAGCCGGGTGACGTCCTTGAGACATATGCCGATGTGGCCGACCTAGAACGAGACGTCGACTTCAGCCCAGACACGCCGATCGAAACTGGAATCGCCAAGTTCGTCGCGTGGTATCGGGATTTCTATGGACCGCGCTCAGCCTGAGCCGCACAACGCAGATTCCCGCGACTGGTCTTCGATCACGCTCTAACGCAGCTGCTCCGCCCCAAGCGAATGGGACGCTAGGCGGGCTTGAGCCGCTCTCTCAGAGCTTCGGACGAATACACGATAAATCCGGTGTTGAGATAACCCGTCTCCGTCTTGCCGTAGCGGAAGGGCGCGCCATCGGCCGTTGTCACGGTGCCACCAGCGGCCCGGAGCACTGCATGCCCCGCCGCGGTATCCCACTCCATGGTCGGCCCGTGCCGCGGATAAATGTCGGCTTCGCCACCCGCGACAAGACAGAACTTCAACGAAGACCCGATATTTCGCCGGCCCGTCACCAGCAGCGGCAGGCTCTCAAGCCAGTCCTCACCCTCCGAAGTCCCATGCGACCGGCTGGCCACCACCGTAAGGCCCTCCTCGGCCGGCGGGCGCGTCCTCATTGGCTGCAGCGACAGACCAGACAGACCCGACTCGGCAGCCGCTGCTGGATCAGCAATTTTCGCTGTCGCCGCCGTATCCCTTCCGAGCGTCAGATAAATGTCTCCAAGCGCCGGCGCATAGACAATGCCGAAAATCGGCTCGCCATCCTCGACGAGCCCGATATTGACCGTGAATTCCCCCGAACCGCCAGTGAACTCACGTGTACCGTCAAGCGGATCGACCAGAAAGAAACGTGATCCCACTTCCGGTACTTCACCGCGGCTGACCGCCTCTTCGGCGATGACCGGGATGTCTGGCACCAGTTTCCGCAGGTCATCCAGAATCAGGACTTCAGCCTCCTGATCAGCCAGCGTCACGGGACTACCGTCGGCCTTTTGGGTCGCTCCGTTATCCTCGCTCTTAAAGTACTTGAGCGTTATCTGGCCTGCCCTGATCGCCGTCACGGTTAGACTCTCCGCGAGCGATCTAAATTCTGCATCATTCATTCTGCGTGCGCCCCTTGAGTCTGAATTAATTGCGATCGGCGGCCCTTAGCATACTGCCTGGCTCAGCGCGAACCCGGCGTGTCGAAAAACCTCACTCAAACCGGAACGAAGGCAATCTTATCCACGTCATGCGCATCCGCGCCGCCTCCAATATCTCGGAACAAAGCCCGCCGGCCCACTAAGGCGGCGACACTCATTGGAGCAGACCACCGCTGCTATAAACGAAAATGGGAGCAGCCAAGGCCGCTCCCACCCCCAGTCAGTCAGGATTTCGGCAGCGCCTCAACGCCGCCCGCGCTTGCGAGGCTTGCCCCACAGCTCAATCTCACCCGAACCCCGAAAATTCAGCCGGGTCCGATACTGGAACTTGATATAGTCGATGTAACGTCGTCCTTTGAGCTTATATGGCGGCGTGCTTTCACCTGCCGCAAGTCTCCCGTACATGGGAACGTCTTCCCGTTCTCCATTTCCGTACACGATAGTCATTCCATACATCCGCACGTCTTGGTCCCGGGCGCGGGCAAGAATACTGACGTAGCGCCCCTGAGAACCCCCGACCCTAAAGACATCTGCATCCTTACCGAACAAAGCAATTTTGCGCCGGCCCAATAAGTTCCAACCATCGGTCGCAGCTCCCCGCCACACCCCGCGCCGGTACCCCCTGCGCGCACGCTTGCCAAGCAGATCAATGCGGGCAACTTCCGCAACGCCGCGTTGCGGGCGAAGTCTCAATGCGATGTACTTGATGTGCCGTTCATAGCCGAGCAGGTCGATGGTCTTAGTCATTTCGCCAGGTTCCAGCCGGTCACGAATCCGGACCCGCTGCCGCTCACCATTGCCAAAGACGATATCGGCGCGCTTTATTGCAAGCGCATCACCCCAGGCGCGAAGACGGATAGAAGCAACAGGTCGCTCACCACCGTCCAGACGCAACCTTGTTTCCCTGTCTTTCGTATCGACTCGCACCGTTTCAAGCACTTTGAAATCGCCCGGTGGGTCAGCCACCAAACCAAAGACCGTGACCACGCCCGAGCTTCGTTTGCTACTTCTGTACTTAATTTCAGCTCGCCTTACCGCAGCACTTCGTCCCGGCAAGTCCACCACAGCTCCGGTTATGCCATTCTTGATCCAAGACTCGATCTGGTACGTGCGCGTACCAGCTTTGCCGAAGAACAGCTCGACGGACTCGACGTACACATCTCCGTTGCTCGCATGAAGCGCGACCTGCTTGAACTGACCCATCCTCGGAGTGAATTCTACGATCTTGACGCTGGTTTGCGTTTCGACAGGCAACGCGAACCATTCGCCACCACTACGAGCCTGCACGGTGCCCGACACTGGCATTAGCGTCATGGCTGCTGCAGTCAGAACTGCTAACGAGTACTTCAACACGAGAACGCTCCTCTCATTCTTACTCTCTGCATCTTCGCGGTGGCCGGTAACGTGAACAGTGCTTCGCTGCGCCATCCACCTATGGCCGTCATTGCTGTTGCCGGCCTTCACAAATGGCGACAGCATAGTCTCGATACCCTTTCGAGCCTGAACCGCATGTGAAGAGATTATCGGCTAGGGTCTTCAGGCGACGGAGTGCTTCTTCTAACGGACATCGTCGACGGAAAAATGATCCAAGCAAGAAGGTGCGGCCCCCAATGCAAAGTGAGATTAAATGAGTTCTGCCACGTTAGGGCCGCAATACGTTCAACGCTCTCGGCAAATCACTTTTTCCTGGAACTCATGCAGTGAAACCCACAGGTACTCAAAATGAATCGCCGGCAAGGCCCGTATCAAATGCAGCGGTGTAAATGATCCATGATTGAGAAAAACGATAAAGGCGCAGCCCGCACTCTCGATATCTGGGCCAACGCCCGCGATTGGCTGGCCGATAATCGCGCAATTGGCATGGCAACCGTCATCGACACCTGGGGCTCGTCTCCGGTTGCCGTTGGCGGCCAGATGGTGATCGCCGGGGAAGAGGAGTTTCAGGGCTCGGTATCAGGTGGTTGCGTTGAAACCGACGTCATTGTCGCTACCCTGGACGCCATCCCGCAGAGGGTCCCGAAGCGACTGAGTTTTGGCATTGCGAACGAAACCGCATGGGCCTCCGGGCTTCCGTGCGGTGGCAACATCGAGGTACTTGTTGAGCCTCTCCAAGGGGCCGCCGATCTGGCATACGCTGAGGCTATCATCGCCGCGCGCGACGAGCGTCGACTGCTCTTGGTCACCACAGATCTCGATAGTGGAACAAGGACGCTGTACGCATCCACCGAAGACCTGCACGCTAAAATTTTACCGCTCTTCCATGCAGGACGCAGCGGGCTCGTCCGAGCGGCCCCAACCGATGTCTTTGCCCATGCCTACGCACCACGCCCGCGGCTCTACATTGTCGGCGCCACGCACATCGCGCAGGCACTCGTTTCCATATCTGGTATCGTGGGCCTGACACCTATTGTCATCGATCCCCGCGAGAGTTTCGCGTCTTCAACGCGGTTCGGAGCGGCGCACATTCTCAACGCCTGGCCTAAGGATGCCTTGAACGAACTGGGCCTCGATCCGTTCAGCGCTGTCATTGCCCTGGCCCATGTCGCCCATATTGACGACGACGCACTGAGCTTGGCTCTAGGCAGCCCCACGCGCTACATCGGTGCGCTTGGCTCAAAGAGAAACCAGGCCAAGCGGCGCATCCGCCTGTCGGAGGCGGGATTTGCCAACAAGGTGATAGACCGCATCCATTGTCCGATCGGCCTCGACATCGGTGCCGTCACGCCAGAGGAAATCGCGCTGGCGATCGCCTCTGAGGTTGTCCTAGCGTTTCGCGGACCCAAACGCGGCGCTCCAGGAGCCACTTGACCAGGAGCCCACGATATGTCGGTCGCCTGCCTCATCCTTGCCGCCGGGCAGTCCGCGCGGTTCGGCAAAACTGATAAACTCCTCGCCGAAGTTGATGGGCGACCGCTGATCCGCCATGCCGTTGACGAAGCGCTGGCATCCCGCTCAAGGGACATCCATGTCATTATCCCGCCAGATAGCACCCTTTTAGACAAGGCACTTGCGGGCCTGCCCTTGACCCTGTGCATCAACCGGGATTTCGCCAGCGGCATCGGCAGCTCCATTGTCGTCGGCATCCGCAGCCTGGCCCAGGACGTAACTGGGGCACTGATCCTACCGGCTGATATGCCTTGGATGAGGGCCGAGGTATTAGACGCGCTGATCACTGCCTTCGAATGCGCGGGAGGCTCACTCGTTACGCTCCCCGTCACCCCGGACGGCAAGCAGCGCAATCCGGTGCTTTGGCCAAAAAGCTACTTCGAGGAACTGAGCGGTCTTCACGCTGACCGCGGCGCCAAGCGCCTAATTCCCAAAGACCCTCGCAAACTCCAGAAGATAGTGATTCTAGACGAGGTTGGGTTCCAGGATGTCGATACGCCTGACGACCTCGCCCCTTAACATAACTTTACATTGCCGCAATGGTAGCGCGAAGACATCGTGTTTACTGGGCTTCGCGCCCCGACTCCCGTGGTTTAGATCGCGCTAACGTGAAGGAACAATCAGGTTTTCAGCTCACATTCATCGTAATTTGGGGAGAAATCCCAACGCCGGGCTAATCCGTACCCTTATGGCCAGACCTTAGACACGATCAAATGTTGCCCTTGGAAGTATGAGCGAAACCAAGACCTCCGGAACAATGACGTCACGCCACGGTAATCGAAGATGAACATTCATGACCAAAAGATCACATCGATGACCAGGGCGGAGACAACAAGCCGCAAGGATGCGCCCGCCGACAAGTCACAGACGCCGCCAGCGTCAGTGACACCGGCGCGCCCTGACGAGGAACAGCAGCAATACCGCCCGCCCGGGACCGGGTTGCTCGTCACGGTAGCGCGCATAACGCTAAAGGTGCTGCTCCCCATAGCGGTGGTCGCGGCCGGCTACTTCTCCTACACCTATTTGACGGGCACCAAGCCTGACCGCCCTGTGCGCCCCAAACAGGAGCGCGCGTTTACGGTGAGCAGCATTGCGGCGCGCGCCGGTAATTTCCAACCCAAACTCACCTTGTTCGGCTCCACGGTCGCAGGCCGTCAAGTTGACATCCGCGCCCTCGTCTCAGGACTGATCATAGAGACCGGCGAGACGTTGCGAGAAGGTGGCCAGATCAAAGCCGGCGAGCTTCTCCTCAAGATCGACCCGATTGATTACCGCACCGGCCTTGCCGAACTCGAAGCTCAGCTTCTGGAAACCCGCGCCAAAATCAGCGAGTTCGAAAGCGAGTTAGCAGCGGGCAAGCAGTCGCTCAAGCATGCCCGCGAACAGGTTGAACTCGCAATCACTGACTTGAGCCGCGCCACGCCGTTGGTGAAGCGCGGCACAGTTTCAGCACGCACAGTCGATGATCGGCGCCAGATCCTCCTGCAGCGCCAACAAGCCGCCGACCAGATCGAGAACAACCTGGCTGTCTGGGAAGCTCGCATTGCCCAGCAGATCGCGGCAGTGTCGCGCCTTGAGACATCCATTGAACGGGCCCAGCGCCGGCTCGCCGAGACCGAGTTGCGGGCACCGTTTTCAGCCTTCGTAACCGAAGTCGGCGCGCAGGTCGGGCGCCTGGTTGGCAGCAACGACAAGGTCGCAACTCTGATCGACCGCGATTGGATTGAGGTTCGCTTCAACCTGACCGATGAGCAGTTCGGCCGCATCGTCTCCAAGGAAGGCAAGCTCACCGGCCGCGAGGTGGAGGTCAACTGGGACCTGGGAAGCAACACGTTCGTTTACCCGGCGACCATCGAGCGCATCGGTGCCAGAATCGCATCAGCGACGGGCGGTGTGGAAGTTTACGCCCGGATAAAGGACCCGGCGAAGCCTGTTCCTCTCCGCCCCGGTGCGTTCGTCGAAATCGAGGTTCCCGACACCAAATATGAGGGTGTTTTCCGGCTGCCCTCGACAGCACTATATGAAGGCGACACCGTCTATGTGATTGAGGATGAGCGACTCGTTCCGCGCAAGGTTCGCGTAATCGGCGGCCTCGACCAGGACCTTCTTGTCGACGGTCAACTTCGCGACGGCGACAAGGTCATGACCACACGGATTTCGACTCCCGGCAAAGGCATCAAAGTGACAGAGGCGAAGGCCAAATGAACCGCCCGGTCATATTGAATCACGGACCCGGCAATCCGCACCAGCCCACTGGCGGCGGATTGATTGGCGTCTTTGTCCGCCATCCCACGGCCCCTAACTTGCTGATGGCCGTACTGATTGTACTCGGCATCTTCAGCTTGCTGCGGCTCAACCGTCAGTTCTTTCCGAACATCGACCTGCCGATGATTTCGGTCTCCGTGCCTTGGCCCGGGGCCAGCGCCGAGGACGTCGAAACAAATGTCCTCGAGGTTCTCGAGCCAGAGCTGCGCTTTCTCGACGATGTCCACGAGGTAACCTCCATCGCCCGCGAAGGCAGCGGTGTCATCTCCATTGAGTTCAACTCCGATGCCGATCTTCAAAAGGCCCAAAGCGACGTTGAACAGGCGGTCAACCGGATAACGACGCTGCCCGAGGAGTCAGAACGTCCGATCATCTCTCGCTCCGTGATGTTCGATGGCGTCGCGTCGATAGCAATATCAGGTCCCTTTTCCGAGCAGGTCCTGAAGACGTTCGCAAAGCAGATCCGAGATGAGTTGCTGGCTTCGGGCATCGATCGCGTCACGCTCAATGGCGCCCGCGAGGAAGAAATCTGGATCAAGATTCGCGAGGCCGACTTGTGGCGGCTTGGACTAACCTTACAGGACATCTCCGAACGCGTCCGCCAGAACACCCAGGACCTTCCAGCAGGAAAACTCGAAGGCGACGCCGAAATCCAGCTGCGGGCCCGCGCCGAACGCAAGACCCCGGAGACCATCGGCGAAATCGAAATCAAATCCGGCACCGACGGGGAAAAGGTGTTCCTGCGCGACATCGCCGAGATCGACACCCGCTTCGAGCGGGAAGGCAAGATCGGCTTGATCCGCGGCAAACCGGCAATCGAGATCGCCGTACAGCGTGCCCAGCGCGCTGACACCCTGAAGACGATGGACATTCTCAACCAATACCTTGAGAAGAAGCTTCCGACCTTGCCGCCGACTCTTGAAGTTTCGGTCTACGATGTACGCGGCAAATTCGTCGTGCAGCGTCTTGGTATCTTGATCGAGAACGGCTTGCAGGGTCTCGCCATCGTGCTCCTCTTGCTTTTCCTGTTCCTTAACGCGCGCGTCGCGTTCTGGGTCGCCGCCGGCATCCCCGTCGCTCTCCTGGCCGCACTGGGCGTGATGTACCTCACCGGTCAATCGATCAACATGGTCTCGATGTTCGCATTGATTATGATGACAGGCATAATCGTCGACGACGCCATCGTCGTTGGTGAGCAAACGGCCACGCTCGAAGAACAAGGCTACTCCAGCCTCGAAGCCGCCCAGAAGGGCGCGGTTGGAATGCTCGTGCCGGTTTCCGCGGCCATGATCACGACCCTATGCTCTTTCTTCCCGATCGTTGTCATAAGCGGACGCATGGGCGACATCCTGCTCGCCATCCCGCTGGTTGTCGTCTCTGTGCTCATCGCCAGCCTCATTGAGTGCTTTCTTATTCTCCCAGGTCACTTGCGGCACAGCGGAAAGAGAAGGCAGCCCGGCCTCATCCGCCGTAATCTCGACCGCGGCTTTGCCTGGCTTCGCGATGGCCCGGTACTATCGATCATCAAAACCGCATACGCATGGCGTTACACGACCGTCGCGGTACTGGTCGCAAGCTTGTTCATCGTCATCGGCATGATCACCGGCGGACGCGTCGGCTTCCAGTTCTTTCCCTCGCCGGAATCTGAGAACCTTACCGCTGCCGTCGAGTTCGCTCCCGGCGTTCCCCGTCCGCAACAAATCGCCACGCTGGAGCAACTCGAACAGTCACTCTATCGAGCAGAGCAAAAACTCCTTGAGGCGCAGCAGCAAAGCGTCGCCGCCAATGACACCGAAACAACCACCGTCTTCGGGGCCGGCGAACTGATCGCCGCCGGGCGCAGGTTGATCGGTTTGAATGACAACGTCTCGTCATCACCAAAGACCGACGACAGGCTCGTCGACGCGGTCTTCACGCTTGTAGGCAAGGCGGGGCGGACCCAGAACGACAACGTCGCCCAGCTCACCGCTCAACTCACCCCAAGCGAGCAGCGCCTCATCCGCACGAATGAGATTATCAAGGCCTGGCGCAAGGCTTTGCCCAAGATCGCCGGCGTCGAACGCGTCGCCATCTCCGGCCGCCGCGCTGGACCGCCAGGTCGCGACGTTGATGTCCGCCTGCAAAGCGCGCCCGTTGAAGTGTTGAAAGCTGCCGCCGAAGAACTCAATCAAACGCTCACCGGCTTCCCAGGTGTCAACGCGATTTCCGATGACCTCCCTTACGGCAAGCAGGAATTGGTCCTCGAAGTAAACGCCCGCGGCAATGCGCTAGGCTTCACCGGTCAGTCAATCGGCGCGCAAGTCCGCAGCGCTTTTGAAGGCGCGATATCAACGCGATTTGCGCGCGGCGATGATGAAATCACCGTCCGCGTCATGCGCCAGCAAACCTCCGAAGGCCGCCAGGATCTCGAGAACTTCTACGTCGCGACATCGGCCGGCGAGCGCGTACCGTTGAAGGAGGTTGTCGACATTTCCGAACGGCGCAGCTTCTCCATCGTGCAGCGCCGCGACGGCATTCGCACGGTCAGCGTAACTGGCGACATCGATCCCGAAATAACCAGCACCGAAGAAGTTGTCGCCCGCCTGGAAGCCGAAGTCATGCCTGCACTCGCCGCCAAACACGCCCTTGGTTACACCTATAAAGGACGCGACGAAGAGCGCCGCGAGTCTTTCCGTGATCTCAAGCAGGGTGCCCTGCTCACACTCTGCCTGATATACATCACGCTCGCCTGGGTCTTCGCCAGTTATTGGAAGCCCTTTACGGTGATGATGATCATCCCCTTCGGCCTCGTCGGCGCAATCGTCGGCCATTACGTCATGGGGTACGCTTTGACCATTATCTCCATGATCGGCTTGTTAGGGCTTTCGGGCATCCTGGTCAACGACTCCATCGTCCTCGTTACGCGCATAAACGAGCGGCTGGCCGAAGGCGAAACACTGGAAGCGGCCGCCGTTGGCGGCGCCCGTGACCGCTTCCGCGCCGTCTTGTTGACGTCGCTAACGACGGTTGGCGGCCTCACTCCACTGTTGTTTGAAACGAGCCGTCAGGCACAGTTCCTGATCCCGATGGCGATTACGCTGGTATTCGGTCTGGCCGCCGCCACCATCCTCGTACTCTTGCTGGTACCCTCCTTGATCGGTATCGGCGGCGATATCGGCCGCATGGCAATGGGCACAGGCCGTGGTTTCGGCAGCTTCTTCCGTTTCCTGCGTGGACCAGGCGGCGATCACCCCAAGACCCTGCAGCCTGGCGAATAGCTTCCGGGAAAAAGGCCGGCGATTTATTCGCCGGCCTTCCTCGTTATTCATTGTCGGTCAGAAATCGTCGGGTTGCCTAGAACAGCCCGTCGATCTCGCCTTTTTCATTGATGCAGATCTTTTCGGCTGCCGGCGCACGCGGCAGACCCGGCATGCGCATGATGTCTCCGCAAACCGCGACGATGAATTCAGCTCCAGCAGCGAGGATCACCTCCCGCACAGGGATCTGGTGGCCGGTTGGCGCGCCCCGCAGGCTGGGATCGGTCGAGAACGAATACTGCGTCTTTGCCACGCAAATCGGCAAATGCCCATAACCGTTTTCCTGCAGGTCCTTGACCTGGTTGCGGACTGAGGCACTGCCCGAGATATCGTCGGCCCGATAAATCTCCATCGCGATCGTGCGGATCTTGTCCCAAAGCGGCAGGTCGTCGGTGTAAATCGGCTTGAACGAGGCCTGGCCCGAATTTGCAAGCTCAACCACATGTTGGGCAAGGTCCTCGATGCCGGCCCCACCGTCTCCCCAATGCGTCGCCAGGAAGGCTTTCGCGCCGACACTCTCGGCCGCCGCTTTAACAGCTTCCACCTCGGCATCCGTATCGGTGATAAACTTGTTGATTGCCACAACCGGCGGCACACCGAACTTGCGCAGGTTCTCCAGGTGACGCTTGAGGTTGGCGGCACCCTTCGTCACGGCTTCGACATTCTCGTTTTTGAGCTCGTCCTTAGCGACTCCACCATGCATCTTGAGCGCGCGGATCGTAGCAACGAGCACGACCGCCTGCGGATTGAGATCGGCCATCCGGCACTTGATGTCAAAGAACTTCTCCGCGCCGAGATCGGCGCCGAAACCGGCCTCAGTGACGACGTAATCGCAAAGCTTCAAAGCCGTCTTGGTGGCCAGCACTGAGTTACAGCCATGCGCGATATTGGCGAAAGGGCCACCGTGAATGAAGACAGGGTTATTTTCCAAGGTCTGCACAAGGTTCGGCATCAACGCGTCCTTGAGCAGCACCGTCATGGCTCCATCGGCATTGAGGTCGCGGGCCAGAACCGGCTTCTTCTGGCGGGTGTAACCAACAACGATATTGCCCAACCGGCGCTGCAGGTCCTTCAGATTCTTGGCGAGGCACAAGATTGCCATCACCTCCGAAGCGACCGTGATGTCAAACCCGTCTTGCCGCGGAAAACCGTTCGCAACGCCACCAAGCGAGTTGGTGATCTGGCGCAGCGCCCTATCGTTCATATCCAAAACCCGGCGCCAGGCGACTCGTCGCCCGTCGATGCCCTGCGCATTACCCCAATAAATGTGGTTGTCGATCAGCGCGGCGAGCAGATTGTTGGCTGACGTGATGGCATGAAAATCGCCGGTGAAATGCAGATTGATGTCTTCCATCGGCACGACCTGAGCATATCCCCCGCCGGCGGCCCCACCTTTGACGCCGAAGCACGGCCCAAGCGAAGGCTCGCGCAGGCAGCTCATGGCCTTCTTGCCGATCCGATTGAGCCCATCCCCCAAACCGACAGTCGTTGTCGTCTTGCCTTCGCCGGCCGCCGTCGGGCTGATCGCCGTCACCAAAATCAACTTGCCATCAGGACGTCCCTGCAGGCTTTCCACCAGCTCAGCGGAGATTTTGGCCTTGTAGGGTCCGTAGTTAAGCAGCTGATCGGCCGGCACATCGATTTTCGCCGCGACGTTGGCGATCGGCCGCATTGAGGCTTCTCGCGCGATTTCGATGTCGGATTTAACACTCATTGGACGTTTCCTTTCCCGTCGCCGGACCCCTTAGTCACCCGCCACAGCCATGAGCGGGTTTATGAAGTGCCGATCGTTTTATAGCTACTCTTCGACAAAAACGCAGACGTCGCCCAGTTTCAAGCCCGCATTTGCCGCCCATTCGTCAGCAGCAACTTTCGCATCCTTGCCGGAACGAACCCGCTTGGCCAGAATGGCGCCTTCCCCAGCCGCAATCTTGATGCCCTCTTTGTCGATAGCCAGGACTTCCCCTGGTTTGCCCGTACCTTGGATTGTCGCAGCATCGAAAATCGACAGCTTTGCGCCGTTAAGTGTGGTCCATGCCCCCGGCTGCGGGTTCGCCGCACGGATCCAATTATAGACTTCGGCAGCAGGCTTCGACCAATCTAGCTGGGCAGCTTTCTTATTGAACCAGCTCTCATACGAGCCAGCCTCCAAATCTTGAGTGTGCTTGAGGATGACACCGGCCTTAACGAGGTCGAGCGACTCCAGCATCGCCTCCACCCCCATCGGGAACAGTTTCTTGAAATAGACGTCGCCGAGCGTTTCGTCAGCGCCGATTTCACAGGTCTTCTGCAGCAGGATCGGCCCCTCATCCAGCCCGTCATCCGGCCAGAAAATCGTGAGGCCGGTTCGGGTTTTACCCATCGCGATCGGCCAATTGATGCTGGAAGGGCCGCGATGCCAGGGGCAAAGCGAGGGATGGTACTGGAAAGTTCCGTATTTGGGCGCATCACGAACCTCTTGCGGCACGAACAAGAGGACGTAGGCCATCATGCACACATCAGCCTCGAACGATTTCATGAGCTTAAGAGCTTCCGGCGTCTTCCATGACGCCGGTTGATGCACCGGCAGGCCTTTTTCCCGGGCGAATTCCACCAACGGGTCTTCCGGACGGCCTTCCTTGGTCGGCGCGCAGCAAACCGCGACGACATCCTCGCCGCGCTCGAGCAACTTTTCCAAAACCGCTTTGCCGAAGGCCTGCTGGCCGTGAACCACGATACGCATGCGTCTTGCCTCCCCGTCCAGCCAATCGCCGGAGGAACGTGTTACGTTTTGAGATTAAGGACCAGCGGAGCTGGTCCTACAGGGCTATGTTGGAAAGAGACTACTCTGCGGCCATCTTTTTGACGACCTCGGTGGCGCCCGTTTCCTTCAGTTCGGCGATCTCTTCGGCCGAGTAGCCGAGGACATCACCCAAGATCTCTTCGGTGTGCTCGCCCAGGAGCGGCGAACGCACGACAGAGACCTCACTGTCGGACATCTTGATCGGGCAGCCAACAGTCAGGTACTTGCCGCGCTCGGGATGATCGACTTCAACAATGGTACCCGTTTCGCGCAGCGATGCATCTTCCGCGAGCTCTTTCATGGAAAGGATCGGACCGACCGGGATGTCGAGCGGATTACAGATTTCCATCACCTCGAACTTGGTCTTGGTCATCGTCCACTGTTCGATCGTCTCGAAAATGTGCGTCAGTTTGTTAAGCCGCGCCCGAGGCGTCTTGTACTCGGGATCTTCCTTCCACTCCGGCTTGCCGATGACGTCGCAAATCTTCTCCCATGCGGCCGCCTGGGTGATGAAGTAGGTGTAGGAGTTAGGGTCCGTTTCCCACCCCTTGCACTTCAAGATACGGCCGGGCTGACCACCACCTGAATCATTGCCAGCCCTCGGCGTCGCCTCACCAAACGGAATGCCTTCACCAAATTGCGAGTATTCTTCGAGCGGACCGTGTTGCAGGCGCTGCTGATCACGCAGCTTGACGCGGCACAGGTTGAGGACACCGTCCTGCATCGGCGCCAGCACCTTCTGGCCACGGCCGGTCTTTTCCCGTTGGACCAGCGCGGCAAGAATACCGATAGCAAGATGCAGCCCGGTACCAGTGTCGCCGATCTGTGCACCCGTCACCATCGGCGGACCGTCCAGAAAACCGGTGGTCGATGCCGAACCGCCAGCACACTGCGCGACGTTCTCATAGACCTTGCAGTCCGAGAACGGCCCCGGACCAAACCCTTTTACCGACGCCATGATCATGCGCGGATTGAGTTCCTGGATCCGCTCCCAGGTGAAGCCCATCCGATCAAGCGCACCTGGTGCGAAATTTTCGACCAGTACGTCGCACGACTTCACCAGACGCTCGAGGACTTCCTTGCCCTTCGCGTTCTTGGTGTTGAGCGTAATCGACCGCTTGTTGTGGTTGAGCATTGTGAAGTAGAGGCTGTCAGCACCCTCCACATCGACGAGCTGCTTTCGCGTGGCGTCACCGACACCCGGTCGCTCGACCTTGATAACGTCCGCGCCGAACCAGCCAAGAAGCTGCGTGCAGGTCGGACCAGATTGGACGTGGGTGAAATCCAGGATCTTGATGCCTTCGAGTGCCTTCACAGTGAACTCTCCCCATTCTTCTTTTGTTTGGTTGCAGGCCAAGGGACGAGAGGAGCGCCCAAAGCCAGGTCCCGAAGTACAGCTTTGCTTATTGGTATACCAACCAGAGGCGTGCCGGTCCAGAAGCCCCACCGGCAAGGGTTTGCGAAAATCGATGCCCAAGCGAAAGACGAAACGCAAGTGGATACTGAGCCTTCCTCGCCCAAGCATCCGGTTTCGAGGAAAAACTCGCCCATCACGGATCCGTCGACTTTGCTTCGAGCTCCGCCAGTCGTTTGCGCATTTCCCGATCGTTCTTGAACCGCGCGGTTTCGTCGCGGATCACGGAAACGATGATCTCCGGTTTGCCGTCGGGCGAATACAGCATCGCAACGCTGAAGGCCACCGACATGTCGCGCCCGGATTTATCGACGGCCGGTACGCGCAGCACGTCGTGGCCGTACTTCGTATGGCCGGTTTCCATCGTCTTATGATAGCCCTCCCAATGCCGCTGCTGCAGGCGCTGCGGAATGATGATGTCGAGTGATTGTCCTAAGGCTTCGCTCTCGCCATAGCCAAACAGTCGCTCCGCGGCCGGGTTCCAAAGCACGATCGCGCCCGACGCCTCACACGCCACAACTGCATCTCCAACCGCTGCAACAAGCGCGCCCAGGTTCAATGTTGTCTTCAACTCACACCTCCCAACAGCGCGCTGGCTAATAACGAAAAAGACAGCGCCAACACAGGCGCTGCCAGTTGCAGACGGGATTCCGGCCGGCGAAGGGGGGGGGGGCCGGCCGGCCCTCTGCAAGTGCGCCTTAGACAGCACCCGTTTTATGCATCGCGTCGATCTTGTCGCTATCGTAGCCGAGTTCCTCGAGGATCTCGTCGGTATGCTCGCCCAGCAAAGGCGATCCTGTGACTTCGACCTCCATGTCGGAGAATTTGATCGGGCTGCCGATTGTCAGATACTTGCCACGCTCCTTGTGATCGACCTCAACGATCGTTCCACTTTCACGTAGTGACTTATCCCGGGCAATCTCTTTCATAGACAGCACTGGCGCGCAGGGGATGTCGAATTTGCGCAGAATGTCGACGGCTTCATACTTGGCTTTGTCAGCGAGCCACGCTTCAATCGTCGCGAAGATCTCTTTGATGTGCGGCTGGCGGGCTTCCGCCGTCATGTAAGCCGGATCATTTTTCCACTCGGATTTGCCGATGGCATCGCAGATGGGCGCCCATGCATGGCCCTGAATGGTGAAGTAGATGTAAGCGTTGGGATCGGTCTCCCAGCCCTTGCACTTTAGAACCCAGCCAGGCTGTCCGCCGCCGCCGGCATTTCCGCCACGTGGCACGACGTCGGTGAATTCGCCGTGTGGATATTGCGGGTACTCTTCAAGATAGCCAACCCGCTCAAGACGCTGTTGGTCGCGCAGCTTCACGCGGCACAGGTTGAGGCAGGCGTCCTGCATGGACACGGCGACTTTCTGGCCCTTGCCGTCCTTGTCCCGTGCGCGCAGCGCCGTGAGAATGCCGATCGCCAGGTGCATACCGGTGTTGCTGTCACCAAGTGCGGCGCCGCTCACCGTCGGAGGACCATCCCACCAACCCGAAGTCGAAGCTGCGCCGCCTGCACATTGAGCGACGTTTTCATAGACTTTCAGGTCTTCATAGTGGTGACCATCACTGAAGCCCTTCACCGAAGCCAGGATCATCTTCGGGTTGAGTTCCATGATGTGCTCCCAGGTGAAGCCCATCCGGTCGAGCGCACCAGGACCGAAGTTCTCGACCATCACGTCCGATTCACGGACCAGTTTTTCCAGGACTTCTTTACCTTCAGGCGTTTTCGTGTTCAGCGTAATCGAACGCTTGTTGCTATTCAGCATTGTGAAGTAGAGTGCATCGGCCTCCGGGACGTCACGCAGCTGGGTGCGTGTGACGTCCCCCGAACCTGGACGCTCGACTTTAATGACGTCGGCGCCAAACCAAGCTAACAACTGCGTGCAGGCCGGTCCGGCCTGAACGTGCGTAAAGTCAATAATTTTGATACCTTCTAGAGCTTTGCTCATGGTGGTCTTCTCCAAACTCCGCCAGGGGCATTGAGGAGCCGACCGTCTCAACCGGTCGGCTTGTGCGGGGGTGGCTCCACTTGCCCTGGAACCACCCCCGTAATTCTGTGAAAGGCCGGGCCCTTCAGGCTCTACTTGTACATGGTCTGGTTCTTGGTTCCCGGTGCGTACTCGGTCGGGTCGACCCAGATGTTGACGACCGCCGAGCGGCCGGTCTTTGCGATCGCTTCACGCGCTCGGTGCAAAGCCGGCTGGATATCGTCAGCCTCGCGAACTTCCTCGCCGTAGCCGCCGAGCATTTCCGCGAACTTCGAAAACGGGATGTCAGCTAGCAGGTTACCGACGTTGCCGCGCTGCTCACCGTACTTGGAGATCTGGCCATAGCGGATCTGGTTCATCGCCGAGTTATTGCCGATGACCGCAAGATAGGGTGCTCCAAAACGGTTTGCCGATTCCATATCGAATGCGGTCATGCCGAACGAACCGTCGCCGTAGTAGCAGAGCACTTCCTTGTTCGGGTGCGCCAGCTTCGCAGCTAGAGAGAAACCAGTGCCAACGCCCAGAGAGCCAAGCGCACCGGGGTCCATCCACTGACCGGGCCCGCGAGGACGCACCGCTTGCGCGGAGATCGTAACAACGTCGCCGCCATCGCCGATGTAGATCGTATCGTCGCCGAGGAATTCGTTGATTTCCCAGGCCACCCGGAACGGATGGATTGGCGATCGGTCTGACGTGAACAGCGGCATAAGCTTTTCAAGCGCGACGGCTTCCGCCTCACCCAGCTTCGCCATCCACTGTTTGCGGGCCTGCCGCTTTCCGTTGTCGATCTTCGCCGAGGCCGCATCAAGCACGGCACCGAGGATCGCGCCGGGATGACCGACGAGACCAAGCGAGATGTCGCGGTTCTTGCCGACCGTCTTGTAGTCGAGGTCAATCTGAACAAGCTGCAGATCATTCGAGATCCGCTTGCCGTAACCCATACGGAAATCGAACGGCGTACCGACGATGACGATGACATCGGCGTTCTTGAATGCCAACGACCGGGTCCGGTCAAAGTGATGTTCGTCACCTTGAGGCAGCATGCCACGGCTGGCGCCATTGAAGTAGCCGGGGATGTCGAGGCCGCGCAGCAAGGCTATGGCTTCATCCTGGCCGCGTGCGGTGAACACCTGCTGGCCGAACAAAATGGCTGGGCGCTCGGCATTGACCAGTAGGTCGGCGAGCTTCTCGACGTCGTTTGGATCACCGACAGACCTGACAGAGGCACGATAGGCGCCCGGCTTGGGGACCACCGCGTTGTCGATGTGAACTTCACGGTCAAGCACGTCGCGCGGGATTTCGAGATAGGCAGGACCATACGCACCAGCAAAACACTCACGTGCCGCCATGGAGATCATGTCCGCCACGCGCTCCGTTGAACGAACACTGTCGGAGAACTTGGTAATCGGCCGCATCATATCAGTGTGCGGGAGGTCCTGCAGCGAACCCATCCGGTGCTGCGTCAGCGAGCCTTGGCCGCCGATGTGGAGGACCGGGCTCTCAGAGCGGAAGGCCGTTGCAACGCCCGTGACCGCATTGGTGCAGCCGGGGCCTGCCGTTGTAACGACACAGCCAAGCTTACCCGTTTGCCGGGCGTAACCGTCCGCGGCATGCGCGGCGACTTGCTCATGGCGCACGTCGATAATCCGGATGCCCTCGTCGATGCATCCGTCGTAAATATCGATGATGTGCCCACCGCACAGTGTGAAAATGGTATCGACGCCCTCGTTCTTCAGGGCCTTCGCTGCGAGCCGTCCGCCGGATACGATGTTAGGGTCCGAACTTTTCTGAACCAGGGTATCGTCGGCCGTGTTGGTCGCCGGAGCGGTCGTTGTTGCCGCCATTTGCAGCCTCCCATGTGATTGTGGGCTTTCGGCCCGATTGTGCTGGCTTTATTCAATGTCCACGTAGCGTTCGACGTGGTTTCGCAACTTCATGGTGTGCTCGCACACGAGCCGGCCAGCTCGAACTGCATCGCGGGCCTCAAGGGCCTCGATGATCTCTTTGTGGTCTCCAATCGAGCGCTTCGCCCGATCCTTTTCGAAGATTGCTCTATTTCTGATCGCGCGAACATGGACGAACAGCCCGTCCGTGATGTCGTTGATCAGTTCGTTCTTGCCAAGCCCGATTATGGCTTGGTGAAATCTTATGTTCGCGTCAGAGTATTCACCCATGCGCCTTGCCACCGCGTCCTGGCCGAACTCATCAACCAGATCGTGCAGAGCAGCGATTTCTCCTTCGCTGGCAACTTCGCAGGCAAGCTTCGCCGCCATACTTTCCAGCGCCGCCCAAACAGTAATCATCTCCATGATTTCCGCCTTGGTCTTGCGCACGATGAAGATCCCACGCCGCGCGACAACCCGCACGAGACCCTCTTGATCAAGCTGCGCAAGCGCTTCTCGAAGCGGCGTTCTCGAAATACCAAAGCGTGCCGACAGATCGCGCTCGTCGAGCCGCAGCTCGACCTTGCTGTCGTAGATATTCATTTCAGTGATGGCTGCCTTCAGAGCCTCGTAGGCTCGAGCTTTAAGGCTCTGACTTTCCCCGATGGGCTTAACCGACAGTCGATTGCCAGACATCACACGCCTTCTTCTCTCTGACGTAAAAGGATGTTCGGTTTCGTCTCGATTGGCCGAAAAGCCTTGCCGAAACCCGCCCTAAAGTCCACTGGTATACCATATACCAGATTAGTCCCCGATGCTCAAGCGTTTCTAGTTGAGGTTCTCGCGATCTTTTCTAATCGGGGCTGTAAGTTTTGCTTCCCTTGCTTGTGGCCCCTCCGGGACCACTTGGCAGGCCATCAATGCACCGGCCATCATTGCCATGAGAATTCGCGGGATTTCGCCGAAGCTCGTCGCCCGCGAATTCTGTTGTCGTTACTCCGCGGCGCTACCGCTTGGAGCCTTCTGATCACCGCCGCGAAGCCGTCGATAGATCAGCAACAGTGCGGGCAGGAACAGCAAGATCAACGCGATGACCATGAGCGGTCCCGAGTACGGACGCGTGAAGAAGATCGATGGGTCACCACCGCTGATCAGCAGCGACTGGCGCAGAGCCGGCTCGGCAAGCGGCCCGAGCACAATGGCAAGCACCGCCGGTGCGACCGGATAGTCCAGCTTCCGCAGCAGATAACCGACGATGCCGAACAACAGCATCAGCCACACATCATGCATATCCTTCGTCGGCGCGTATCCACCAACCAGGCACAGCGTGAGAATGATCGGCGCCAAGATCGTGAATGGTAGCTTCAAGACCCAGATGAAAGCTGGGATGAACAGGATGTTGAGAATCACCGCGAAGAGGTTGGCCGCGTAGAGCGAGGCAATGAGCCCCCAGACGAAGTCAGGATTGGTGGTGAACAGCCTCGGGCCAGGCTCCAGTCCCCAAATCACCATGCCGCCCAGAAGAATTGCCGTCGTCGGTGAACCCGGGATACCAAGCGTCAGCATCGGCAGCATCGAACCCGTGCTAGCAGCGTTGTTGGCCGATTCAGGAGCCGCGACACCGTCGACGGCACCCTTGCCGAACTTCTCAGGCTCCTTCGACATCTGCTTGCCGATGCCATAGGCCATGAGCGCGCCCGGCGTCGCGCCAGCCGCCGGCAGGATGCCTACGAAGTACCCAAGGAACGACCCCATTGTCGCGACTTTCCAGGAGCGCAGAAACTCCTTCATGTTGGTCTTTGTCCGCTGCCAGGTAAGAGTTGCCTCCGACAACATGCTCTTGCCACCAGCCTTGGCATTCTCTTCAACGGTCCAGAGCATTTCGCCAATGCCGTAGATGCCAATGGCAAGCACCAGGAAGTTGATTCCGTGCAGGAACCCGGTGATATCACCGAAGATGAGGCGCGGTTCGCCCGACATGATGTCGAGACCGACTGCCGCCAGCACCAGGCCGATGCAAATCGAGAAGATTGTCTTTGCTAAGTCGTCGCCGCCCAGGCCGATAAAGGTCGCGAAGGCAAGCATCATCAATGCGAATTCCTCCGGCGCACCAAACGTCAGGGCCACATACGCCAGCGGCGGAGCAAAGAACGTGAACAGGATTACCGAGATGGTGCCACCGACAAACGAGGCCATCGCCGCGACCGTCAGTGCCTTATCCGCCATTCCTTGTTTAGCAAGCGGACGCCCGTCGAATGTGGTTGCAACCGCGGTAGATGCGCCGGGGATACCGAGCAAGATCGACGAGACGGCGCCGCCGTACATGGCACCATAATAGATTGCGGCGAGGAAGATGATGGCGCCTTCGGGCGGCACCAAGAACGTTAGCGGCAACAGAATCGCAACCCCGTTAACCGAGCCCAGCCCCGGCATAGCGCCAATGAACAATCCAACCGCGCAGCCGGCAATGATCAGCGAGAGATTGAATGGTTGCAGGGCGACCGTAAAACCTTGAGCAAGTAGACCGAAGATTTCCATCATGGCGAGACGCCTTCAGATTGTTCGTTGTTTTTGAGCCCCGGCGCGGCCTTGTGGCAGGAGCAGTTTCACAACATCCACTACAGGCCGTAAAAGAACGCGTAGATCGGCAGGAACAGCGGTTCCGTCATGCCCTTGGGCAGCGTGATGTTGAGCATGATTTCGAAGAACAAGAAGGTGATGACTGGAATGATCAAGGCTGTCGCGATGGTGGTCAGCCACGAATGGTTTCCCATCACCTTGAGGTAAAAGATCAAGAACAGCGGCAGCGCGCCGTAAAAGCCGATGCCTTCGAAGCCACCCACTCCGATGCCGCCGATCAGCGCGATGCAGATTGTCAAAGCCGACCCGACCAGAAACACCGGCAGAAAAATACCCGGCTCGAACAGAGGGCCTTCGTTGTTCGCGACTGGTCCCACCCGGCGGACCCAGTTGACGAGGACCCAGATGCAGGATCCGAACATCACCGCGGAGAGCCAGAACGGCCAGGCACCGCCGCCAGGACCAACATCCGGAACCCAACCAATCGGGAGTTCGGCGCTCTTCCACATGAAGTAGGCAGATAGCACTGCCAGCGCGAGCCCCATCAGGAGCTCAGCCGTACGGACTGTCATCGCTCTAATCCTTGAAATCTTGCCGGCATCTTAAACAAACCGGCGGACGTAGCTCACCTGACGGCCAAGGCGGGGCCTTTGGCGGAAAGTCTTCAGCTTACGTTCGAACCACTTTTTGCTTGGTTCGTAATCCGGCCGGACAATCTACGCCCGGCCGGAATTTACTCAGTAGGCGTTATTTTAGTTCGCCCATCTCTTTGAGCATCTGTTCGTGCACGTCGCGTTCTTTCTTCCAGTAAGCCATCAGATCGGGACCGGACAGCGCATCACCTTGCAAGGCTTTCTTCTTGCGGTAGGTCTGCCAGGCTTCTGAATTGAACACCTTAGTGAAGAGATCCTTGTAGTAGGCCTTGGCTTCGTCGCTCATGCCAGGCGCTCCAACAACGGTACGCTGCATGTAGTAGACGAAGTCCTTGCCGATCTCTTTAAAGGTCGGTGCGTCCTTGAACAGGCCAATACGATCATCGGTGAAGCAAGCAAGCGGCTTCGTCGTACCAGCTTCAAAGAAGCCGAGCTGTTCGGAAGGGTTGTTAACCGTCGAGTCGGCGTTTTTACCCGCCAGTTCCTTCGCGACTTTGCCGCCGCCTTTGTAAGGAACGTACTTCATGTCAAGGCCGTAGGCCGTGTTGAGGAAGTCGGTCAGCAGGTTGTCTTCCGACGCTTTGCCTGTACCGGCCATGATCCAATTGTTGCCCTTGGCTTTGGCAGCTTTGACAAAGTCATCAACGTTGTTGATGTCCTTGCGGTCCGAGTGGACCCACAGGCAGAACGTATCTTCAGCCATACGCATGACAGGCGTGAACTTCGTCACGTCGATGCCTAGCTTCTTCTGACGAAGAGGAGTTGTGTAGAAGGAGTTGAGGGTGAACATGATCGTGTGATCGTCGCCCTTCTTGCCCTTCATGTAGACGAGAGCTTCGGCACCAGAGCCGCCGGGCTTGTTGACCGGAACAACTGGAACAGAGGCAAGTTTCTCCTTAGCGATGATCGACTGCATCAAGCGTACGGCCTTGTCGGCGCCGCCGCCCTTGCCGGCCATCACGACGAATTCGACGGGCTTTCTCGGCTTCCATTCTGCGACTGCCGCCGAACTGAGCCCTGCAACGAACGCGGCTGCGCCCGTGACACCGAGGGCCAGCCCCAGCATTCGTCCACTACGTTGAAGCATCAAAATTCCTCCCTTTTGCGCTTCGTTTTAGTGCCTGGGTCTAGGGAAAACGAACGTCCCTTTGACCCGCGACCTTGGTGTTGCGCTTATAGAGGGCGACAAAATGGTCTTGCGGCATTCAGGCGCCCCTTGGAATACAATATGCCAGAAGGTAAGAAAGTGCAACAGGGTATCGAAATGGGACGATAATAAAAAAGTTATGGCCGAACTCGAGCTTGCCGGGCGAATGGCTTACTGTCTGGCACCCATCATTGGCCGAGTAGTTTCAAACTGCAAGCAAAACGGCCAATCTGAACCAGACCCGCGAGCCGGTCGTTGGGCCCCGACGGCCTGTTGCATCAGCCCAAAGAGCGTCACTCAATGCAACTGCACGAATTCCAGGCCAAGGAACTGCTGGAGCGCTACGGATTGCGCATCCCGAAGGGTCGCATCGCGTGCGAAGCAGAAGACGCGCGCCGCGTCGCGCGTCGCCTGGCTTTTCCTCGCTTCGCGGTAAAGGCACAGGTCCGCACCACGGGGCGCATGGCCGAAGGCGGGGTCCGTTTTGCAGCCTCCCCCGACGGCGTCGCGGCCACCGCCGCCGACATGCTTGGCCAACAGCTCGGCACGCCGCCTTCCACATCGCTGGGAGAAAACGTTCGTTGGGTCCTGATCGAGGAGGCGATCCCCTATTCGCTTCAGCTCTATGCAGCCGTCGCGCTCGACAGCGCTACGGGCGGCTTGCTCTTGCTGACATCACGGTCCGGCGGTCCAGGTATCGAAAGCCGTGCAGCCGGACGACCCGATTTGATCTTTCGCATGCCCCTGACGATCACCAGCAACGGACCCGAGGGCGCTTTCCAAGCCGCCGCCCAGCGCCTCGAACTCCCCCCCGAAGCCGAGGAGAAAGCCGCCGGGATCTTTCGCAGTCTGGCACGAATGGCCGTTGAGCTTGACGCCCTCCAAGTTGAAATCAACCCGCTTGTTCTCACACCCTCTCAAGACCTTGTAGCCCTCGACGCCAAACTGCAGATCGATGACCATGCGCTTTTTCGGCACCCGGGCCTTGCCGCCTTCCGAGAGGCCGTCACGCAAGAGGAAGAAGACCCGCAGGAATTGGCAGCCGACCATCACCAGATCAACTACGCGGCCCTCGGCGGCAAAATAGGTATCATCGTTAACGGCGCTGGACTGGCTCTCGCGACACTCGACATGCTTCGCGACTTTGGAGGTGAGCCAGCCAACTTCATGGACATCCGCACAACTGCCAGTAGCCTCAACATCGCCTACGGCGCGGAACTGGTCTTGGGCAACAAGAACACGACAACCATGCTCATAAACGTCCATGGAGGCGGCATGCAGCGTTGTGACACCATTGCTGAAGGGATCGCCATTGCCGTCCGCCGCACAGGACGCAAACTTCCAATCATTGCCCGCTTCGCCGGAAACAACGCCGACTTCGCGTCAGTTCGGCTGAGAAGTTCAGGGGTCGAATTCGACGAAGCACACAACATGACCGACGCAGTTCGCAGAGCCGTAAAACTGACCACCCACGCCGGCTAACTTGCAGCAAGCGGCAGCTGCTCCATGGCGGGGGCATCGAAACAGTGCAATTGCAGAACGCGAAGACCACTTCGGACAGCGACAATTCAACTTTTGACGATCAAGTCCGGGCTGGTATACCAACACCAACAATTGCAACGATAATGTAATCCAAGGGGAGGCGGATGAAGGTCTGTGTCTATGGTGCCGGGGCTATCGGCGCACATCTGGCGGTCCTGCTCCACAAGGCCGGAGTCGACGTTTCTGTTATCGCGCGCGGCGCGCACCTCGAGGCAATCAAGTCCAATGGCCTCAAGCTCATCGTCAAGGACGAAGAGCTAGTCGCTCGCTTGCCCGCAGCCAAGGAGCCTTCCGAACTCGGCCCCCAAGATTACGTGATCGTCGCCGTCAAATCTCATCAGGCCTGGGACGCAGCCGAGCACATGGTGCCGTTGCTCGGCCCAGACACCCACGTCGTCACCGCCCAAAACGGCATTCCTTGGTGGTACTTTCACGGCCTCAAAGGCCCCTGGGAGGATAAGCAGCTCGAAAGCGTCGACCCCGGTGGGCGCCAATGGAAAGCGTTGGGCCCGCAACGCGCCATCGGCTGTACCGTTTACCCCGCCGCTGAAATTACCGAACCCGGCGTCATCAAGCACACCTATGGTGAAAGGTATAACCTCGGCGAACCGAACGGCGAGCAAAGCGAGCGCGTCATGGCCCTCGCCGGCGCCTTCGAAGCAGCCGGTCTGAAGTGCCGCGTTTATGATCAGATCCGGGACGACATCTGGCTGAAACTATGGGGCAACCTGTGCTTCAATCCGATTTCGGCACTGACCCGCGCAACCCTCGACGTCGTCGCAACCGATCCAGGAACCCGCGCGGTCGCACACGCCATGATGAGCGAGGCGGAAACTTTGGCCCGTAAGATGGGCGCCGATTTCCGCGTCGACATCGAGCGGCGCATTGACGGTGCCGCCGCCGTCGGCGCCCACCGCACGTCGATGCTTCAGGACCTCGAAAAAGGCCGCAAGCTTGAACTCGACGCGCTGCTGACTGTCGTGCAAGAGATGGGCAGACTCGTTGAAGTGCCCACGCCCACCATCGACACGGTCCTGGCCCTTACCCAGCAGATGGGCCGCATAGCCGGTGTCTATCCCGTCTTCCCCGAAATGCAACAGAGCGGTTGATCAATCAGGGCCCGCGGTTGCGCCAGCCGCCCTCTCACATCCCGCTCGCTTGACGGCATCGACCAGGTGCCATCAAGACAACCCGCCTGGACTTCCCTCTTCGCGAATAACACTGTCGCCGATCTGTCATTCAATCGTTGTGAAACTGCTTTGAATCTGTCTTGAAGCACCCCGGCAAAAACGGTGGATGAGGCCCGGGCACGGCGCCAAGCACTTGATCTGCTTCCAATTGACCGGCAGGTTCCGCCGCGCGATGACCCTCTGCGAGGGCGCGCAAAGAGTTCCTTGATCAGCCCCGGCGAAACAACGCTGGGCTTCTGTCCATCCTGAAAGACAAGGAACATTCAGCGGGGTAGACTTCGGACCGCCCGCGGTTTGCTGGCGGTCCTTCTCTCGGTTGGAAATCCAATTCCCAATAACTCACAATCAGGCCGGCGGGCTTCTCGACGCGGCTGCCTCCCGCTCACCTTTGAGCATCGCTTCACGCCGTGTCACGTACAACGACGCCGCGAAAATGATGAAGCCGCCCACCCAGGTCCACGCATCAATGGTTTCCTGAAACGCCAGGTAACCCAGTAGCACCGCGAACGGCAATCGCACGAACTTCAACGTCATAACGAGCGACGCGTCCATCACGGTGTAGCCGCGCACAAGAGACATGTGCCCGAGCACTGCCATCAAGCCCATCGCAACAAGATACGGCCACAGCTCCGCCGGCGGCCAGCTCCAAACGAACAGCGCCGGCACAAGCGACATCGGAGTGAGCAGTAGGTTTGTTAGAAACACAACCCGGTCGGCATCGTCCTCAAGCGTCAACCGCTTCACCAAAGGCCCAATCACTCCAAGCGCCAGCGCCGAGACCAATGCCGCGATCTCACCGGCTCCAAGTGAACTTCCAGTCGGCCGCAGGATGATCATCGCACCCACAAACCCGACACCCAGCGCAATCCAACGCCTGATCCTGACTTTTTCGCCGAGCAGCAGTATCGCAGCCCCGGTGCCAAATAGAGGTGCTAGAAACCCAATCGCGGTCACCTCGCCGATCGGGATACGCGCGATAGCTTGAAACATCGCCGTCATGGCCACGAAACTCAACGCCACGCGCAGAGCATAAAGCTCGATCCGCTGCGTTCGAACCAGCGACAGCCCGCGCCAGGCAAGTAACGGCAGCATCCAGACAACGCAGAAGAAATTGCGAAAGAACACGACCTGCAGCGGATCCATACCGGCCAGCGCGGCATACCGCCCAAGCGTGATCAGCCCGGCCAGAAAGGCCATCGCGGCAACCACCCAAAGGATGCCAGCCACTGGCTGATCACGGCGGCCAGCGCGTCCGCTGGCCATAATCGCGTGCCGAAGCGTTTGCAGCCACTTGCGCCCTATGGCGACAGCCCAACCCGCGGCTCTATTTCCCATAGTGGCAGCGACTCTCCAATACGTGGCACCTGCGCTGGACGCGACACAACTCCGCACAACATTATGAACTTACGAACTAATTTCTTGCGACGACCAAATGCAAAAGAGCGCTCGCCAACCACGAACGCCTAACGCAAGCGCTGTTGAGGCACGCGATGCCGGCATGAGACTCAGGCGACCACGCAGAGCTCGCGCGTTTCAACTTTGGGTAACATCACGCGCGCGTACGGCGACTACCGTCGCGTTGTCCTGATGCGGATCGCGCATCGCCTCAACCGATCTGATGAGCGCACCGGCCACTGCATCAGCGCCATCGTCTGCATAGGCGGAAATGAGCCTCTCGATTTCACTCGTCTCCAGCGTATGCAGACCATCGCTCGCCAGGACCACATAGTCGCCGTGCTCCAGGACGAGTGGCTTGACGGACTGATCGATTAGGTCGAGTTCCTCTCCCGTCACCGCGGAGCGCAACATGTGACGCCTCGGATCATGCCGCGCTTGCTCCCGCGTGATCTGTCCCGCTTCAGCAAGCCTGTCGAGTTCCGGCGCAAGCGAATGATCTTCATTGAGCAGCGCGACTTCACCACGGCGGAACAACAACAATGGGCTGTCACCGACACTGACCCACTCGACGCCATTGCCCGTAAAAGCAACGCCAACGATGGTTGATCCCATACCGCTTAGAACTGGATCCGCCGCGATTTTTCCTGCGATGGCCTCATTGGCTGCCGTCAGTGACACCATTAGCCGCTCGGCAACAGCGCCCTCTCTCCCACCGAAAACATCAATGAATTTCTCACAGATGATCTTGCTGGCAAGCGCACCGCCCGTGTGCCCGCCCATGCCGTCCGCAAGTACCGCGACTAGTTCAGGATGGTCCGCGCCGCCGTCACCGGGCTCCGCGGACGCAGCCGCATCGCTCCCGGCGCGGATCGCCGCTGAATCTTCCTGATATTCACGAGCGCCTTGAGTCGCGCGCCGTCCATAATCGAATGCGAGCATCAGCCCTTGTTTTCCGCAATCTCCGACCAGTCGAAATCGCCACCACAGAAGGGCACGAAGACCAGTTGCGTACGCCCCATGACGATGACGTCCATCGCCGACAATTCAACCGCGCCAGTCGGGCGCGCGTTGTTCACGGAAACCACGTTCGTCTTGGCCAGATTCGGTACGAACAGGAAAGACCGATCGCTGGAATCGTATCGGATGTAGGCCTGCTCCTCCGAAGAGATCGCGTCATCACCGAAATCTATCGGAATGCGCTGCGTCAACGCCCGGCCGATCGAGTTGTTTCCTTCATAGACCGGTCGGAAGGCTCCGATGCCTGGTCCACCGACCACGACGAGCCAACCAACAACAGGGTCGCAATCAAATTGTCCGCGCGCCACTTCGACCTTGCCGCGGACCAATTGCGTTCGTGTAGGATCTTCCGCTTTCGCTACCATGACACTCGCTCGGCTGGTTTCTGCGACTTGTTCTATGTGTGCGGTTTCCGGCGTCACGACCGCGGTACCTCTGGCTTCACGGGCGGCGTCGGCGGCGCTCAATCCGATGGTTTTCGCAGCGACCGGTGAGGCGGATTCGTCACTAGGCCCGCCTATTTGCACGTCATCTTTTGGCGCATCGGAGGCAGCAGGTAAAGGCGGAGGCAGTTGTATCGGCTCACCTAATGCAGCCTGCGTTGGCTCATCGGCGTCATCCACCGCGTGTTTTGGCCGGCCCGATTCATCACGACTCGCCGCCGCCAACGCGTCTTTCAGTGTTCCGAGGAACCCAGCGCGCTGACCCGAAGACGATTTTTGATCCTGACCCATTCGTTTGGTCCTCCCGAAAGTGTGACGTCCCCGACTTGAAACTCATCGCCATGCAAGGCCCACGCGAACTCCTTCAGCGCTGCGAGTATGATGATCACAGCGCTAAGAGCAAGGCCGGATGACGCCCGCTCGAAGGCGGCAATCGCCTTGCCAATTCTTCATCCCTCGACCGCGAAGCGCAACCTTGCCGCCCCCAAAGATATGACGTCGCCGTCGAACAGCCTCCGATGAGAGACCTTTTCACCATTAATCCGTATACCGTTGCCGTAAACATCGGACAGATCAGAGATTTCGTAGCCATCCTCCAGACTTCGACTGATGAGCGCATGATACCGGTGAACAGTTGGATGGGTGAGACGGATCTCGTTATCCTCTTCACGTCCGATGCGTACCATCATCGAGCCGACTGTAAACTGAAAACCGCCTGTTCCGGTCCCCTTGCCGCCATCCGACTCCACAAAGATAAACGCCTCGGAATAGGCTTCACTCGGGCCTTTCGCGCCGGTACGCTCCCCATTTGTCTGTTCGGGAAGCGGCCCGAAGTACCGCGACGTGCGATCTCCATCGGGCGCAACCCACCTCAGCACGAAACCCGCCAGGATTAGTACTGGTAAAGCCGCGATGACACTCAACCCAAGCACCAGCGCCGGCGCGGCTTCCAACCCCACTCCGATCATTTCTTGAAAACTCTCGCCAGCTTTTGCGAGACCTACGCCAACGAAAGCGATAAATTCCTCTATTGACCCCATCGGTTCACGTCTCTCTCGTTCCAAGCCAGGATTGTCTGCCACGAACTAAAGCGAACTACTGACTTTGAAGCGTTATCAACGAACATGGCCAAAGCACCCGTAAACGCCACATTCATGCTGCATAATTTACGGCAGGCATGGGGTCCGCAACTTGTCGGAACTGTTGGCTAAAATCCCCCAAAAGTGTCACAGCGCCTGTCACGGTTCGGGTATAATCCGGAGGCGCCGAATGATTTGAAAACGACCGGCAACGGTAGTTCTCGGTGCTTCGTGGGGCGATGAGATGGCAAAGCGCGATAGAAGGTAGAGAACATCTACGCTGGCTTGGTAGGCAATGGGGGCTTCGGGTGCGCTATCCGAAAGCTTTAGCCGATGAGCTCGGCCAGGATTGGTAAACGGCGAAGACCGAGACCGCTGACTTGCGGGAAGTTTAGATGATTCGTGATCGGATGATCGGCAAGTTGAAGCGGAGGGCTCGTGAGGTCGAAAAACAGCAGCAGCTCTCAGTATACCGGCGGGAGCTCGACTTAATCGATGAACTAAATCGGATGACGGCCGATGATCGCCATGGTGCTGAGGAAGCCCTTCTCTACGTCGCCGAAGAGATGGATGAACAAGGCCAGTAAGGGGTCGGCTGGTACAAACGCGTTACCGGCCAGCGTACACCCATAGCCCTCCATCTCGATCGATGGTCTCGGGAGGTCCAGGTTAGCGGCAACACTCAGGCACTACGGGAAGCTGCAATCAAAGAGTTCGCTCCGTGGGCAAAGGGAAAGCCCCTCGAAGAGATCGATAGGCGAACTGCTGGTGACTACGTCAGCCACTCACTGAGACACTTCGCTAAGACTTCCATGCTTCGTAGTCGTAATAGAAAGTTCGCCCGTGACTTGGCCGTCAACGAACTGCTCGGACATGTTGAGCGCGGGATGAATCGAGTCTACTTCCATGGTGTTGAGCCCACAGAACTGAGAGAAGCTATCGAGCTAATCAAAGTTTACTACGAGTAAGCCAACAGCTCATGTCGTCACTACGCGTCCACACCCCGAGCCCATCGCCTTAATATTGTCATCGCGGATCAGATTGGATGGGGATATCCGCCCACCGGACTGAGGAGATGCCCTTGCTTGAGCACATCAGAACTAAGGACATGGTCGCTGTCGCACTGATAGCCATCGCAATCCTTATCGCAGTAGAGGTGTTCGTGAACCCGCTGGCCACATAACCGTATTCAGCCCCTTAACGACAGTTGCCCGGAGTGTCGGAGACATCGTGGTCGTGCTATTGATCCACACGATTGTCTGAGCAGGAGGGACTTCCGCGGTGCGGGCTTCGAAATGCCGCCAGCAAGCGCCTCAGCATCTCTTTTTGCAAGCTGAGTAGCCACCCTTACAGTTGGTTCGGCACTCAGCGCCCCAACTGCTGCCCTTTGGACACTTTCGTTTGCAGCGCTTCACTCTTTGGCGGCACTTCGAGCGACACGAACTGGCTACCTTATGGATGACTGTCGTGCTGTCCGAGAGATCGTTTGGGATCACCAATTGAGAAATGCGCTGTTCTTGCGCAATCGAAGTCGCGTAACCGAAAGCTAAGGCGATAAATGCAAGGCTAGAGCTACCCACAGACTTGGCCCACATGATTTGCTCCTCTCAAGTAAACCGTTCTCGGTAGCCGTATCCGCCCGCCCGTAGGCCGCTAGCGACGAATTATAATGGAAAATAGAAACTAAGGAAAATACTGCGGGCCTGAGGCGAAAACGCCAGTCGTGGCAGACGGCTCCATCCCAACACCACCGATGCACCAAGAATATAAGGTTTGCACCGACAGATATCGGTTCGCTAGCAGCTGACCCAAGTAAGGCCACTTCAGAAATGACGTACGAAAGTCCACTTATGCTCTGCTGTGATCTTAACCTTTCGAGCACAACTGTCGTTTAACTTGAGTGTTCCCAGGTGAGGCGTACTTCTGGACTGAGGAGATGAGCCCTACGAGTGGGCTTTGCGTACTCCTCAGTTCTTTAGTCCTGCGACAATCCCCCGGCTGGCATATCTCGCCGCCATAACCATCTTCAGTTGTGGAACGTTCGCTTCCAGCCCTTGTCCGCCCCCTGATCCCGTGATTGCTTTACTCATCCAAAACATAATTTGTATTTATTGGGACTTAAAGTCCCATTCAATGAGACTGCTGACGCCAGGGGCGGGAAACAAAGTCTCGATAAGTTAACTACGCACACAGAATTCCGGGACTCTGAGTCTCAATAAGGTTAATGACGTCTAGTCCTGCGCATGACCTTCCGCTCCCTACGCTTCCTGGTCGCTGTAAGCTGACTTCTGGTAGACCTGTAGGTTTGCGGCCTAGGTTTCGCCTTCAAATTCCCGCATACACTGCGAGCGAATAAATCCTGCGTCAGAGGCTGCTGCCAGCTCAGGGTCTCGATACGGATTTGAATCCTCTGAGCAGCCCCCTGAGTGACCAGCAAGCTCGCCAAGCTCGAATGCGTTTTGACGGGTACGCCCGTTCTCAGCAGCAGTCTGAAACAGGGTGGCGTCGATTTGTTGTATGTCCGTAACTTGACCCGCCGCTAGTCACGTAAGATCGTCTACAAGGGTGATCGTGATAGCGTTGTCCATATCTGGTAATCTCCAATAAGTGTCACATGAAGTGGCAGCTACAGTCACAAACGGGGAGCTAAGCTATTGAAGTTACAGGGATAGGAATCTCTGGTTCGTTCATGCTGCAAAAGTGGCATCACAAAGGAGCCGGTTCAGAAGCGGGAATGCTGTGGCGCAGTTCCGATGCATGCAACGGTTCCCGCCTATATCCAGGATCAAACTTCCTTCGCCAACCGATCAAAACCGGGGATGGCCTCAAAGGCCAATGACCGCTGACGATGACGAACATCATAGCGCTTGCCGAGGGAACGGACCTGGTCGGCGACTACACCATCGAGCGGGTGCTGGGCGCTGGTGGTTTCGGCATCACCTATCTTGCCCGTGAACTGCAGCTTGATCGCCCCGTAACGATCAAAGAGTACTTCCCAAGCGACTTTGCCGCCCGCAAGGACGGCTTCGAAGCGGTTCCCAAATCACATGATAGCGCCGGCGACTACAATTGGGGGCTCGAACGCTTCGTGGCGGAGGCGCAGACACTCGCCAAATTCAATCACCCGCACATCGTCGGCGTGCACCGCTATTTCCGGGCCAATAACACTGCCTACATGGTGCTGCACTACGAAGAAGGCCAAAGCCTCAAGAACTGGCTGAAGACCCTCGGCCGCGTACCACGCCAAGCCGACCTCGACCGGATCATGCCGCCGCTGCTTAACGCCTTGGAATTGATACATAACGCCGACTTTCTGCACCGCGACATCGCCCCCGACAACATTATCATCCGCAAGGACGGACAGCCCGTTCTTATTGATTTCGGATCGGCCCGGGGTGAAATCGCCCGCCACTCGAAGACAATCTCCGCGCTCGTTAAACCCGGCTACAGCCCCTACGAACAATACGCCGAAAAGAACAGCAGGCAGGGTCCCTGGACGGATATCTACGCGCTCGGCGCGACGCTATTCTTCGCCGTAACGAAGAAGCGTCCGCCCGATGCGGTTTTGCGCGTCACAAAGGACGAATACCGCCCTGTATCCGAGTTCGCCCTCGGTGCCTACCGCAAACGCTTCCTGCGTGCCATCGACAAGGCGCTGGCTGTCGATATCGGCTCTCGGCCTCAGTCCGTCGCCGCCTGGCGCGGCGAAATCCTGGGCCCTGACGCCGCAAAAAAGAGTTGGCTCAGCCGCCGCCGGCGCAAACTAGAAGAAGGACAAGACCCGCTCACCGACGCCACCGATGAGCCTTCCACCGACCATGGCGACGGACATACCTCACCGCCGCCGCCAGATGCTCCCGGGCGCAAAGGCGGAATGCTTGATTTCGTGGAAGGTCTAAAGAAACCGCGCCGGCCGCTTGCCGAGGCATTGCGGGCTGAGGCCGATGGCGATACGGCCCTCAAAACCAACCCCAACGATCCGAAAAAACCCGCCCAGGCTCAGCCGGCCCATCCTAAACCGCTGCCCGAAACCGTACGGCTCGACGAGCCGTTCCAAGCGCCGCTGTTTCCCAAGAAGCGCAAACCAGAACCCGAGAGCCGCCGCGAACCGCAACCTCCACGACCAGAACCGCAACATGCACACGCGGGCACTGCCGATCAGCAACACCAGGTCCTTCCGGTTCCTTATGATCCACCCCGCAAACCGCCCAAACCGCCTGGCGAGCAGCTGGGACAGCGAACCGCACGGTGGGGCGCATCGTTCGTCAAACTACTGATCATAGGCCTGATCGCTGGCACCATCTTCGCGAACCGCGAAAAACTATTCGACATCGACCTTTCCGCGTTGAACCACTTTGCCGCCAAGCTCGCCCCTCCCCCGGCAACGCACAGCCAACCCACCCCGCCGCCCAAACACGACGCGCGCGCTGCTGCCATCGAGCGCCCCGCCCCGCGGCCAGCCGAGCGGGTTCGCACGATCTCCGCTCACAACGGCCCGATTACCGCGGCCGCATACAGCCAGTCCGGAAGCCGGTTGATCACCGCCGGCAAGGACGCGACACTGCGGATATGGTCTGCGGCGACGGGAGAGATGAACCGTATCATCAACATGGACCACGGCGCCGCCACGGCGCTGGCGGTCCGCGACAGACATGCCGCGACAAGTCATCAGAACGGCTATACTGCTGTTTGGGACCTCGAAGCCGGAACCAAGATCGCCGACCTGCGGCGCAACGAAGCTCCGATTTGGTCGCTCACGTTCACAACTTCCGGGCGCCTGGCGGTGGCCAGCCATGACTGGACCGTCAGTCTTTGGGACATCCGCAAACCGGAGTCTCCCATCCATGTCCTCAACGGTCATGACAATCCGGTTCAGGCGGTCGCGCTTTCGTCAGGGGGCAGGCTTCTGGCATCCGGCGGTGCCGACAAGAAGTTGCGGCTTTGGGACCTCAACACCCTGGATCTGGTCCGCACGTACCGCCGCCAGGGCGATTTCATCTCCGCGATCAGCTTTTCCCCCAACGACCAGCTCGTTGCATCCGGCACGTTGAACGGCGGCATCAGCATCTTCCGGCCAAGCTCGCGGTCGCGCATCAAACGGCTGGGCGGGCACGGTGGAGAGATTACGGCATTGGCCTTTTCACCCGATGGCAAACTCCTCATCACCGCAAGCAAGGATAGCACGATCAGAGTGCGCGAGACACGCCGCTGGCGAACCCTGAAGACGCTCCCAGATCACCAGGGCCCGGTCACGTCACTCACCATCGCCCCCGACGGACAAACCTTCGCCACCGCTGGCACCGACGGCAAACTGCGTATTTGGTCAACGGGCGCATTCACCCGTTAGGAACCGGCTCCCAACACAACCGCAAAAAAAGACCGGACAGGTTTCCCCATCCGGTCTTCCCCCCGCTGCCGTGCGCTATCGCGCTGGCAAAACTTCTAGCGCCGACGGTTCAGGCGTCCGTTGGCTCCTTCACTGACGCGCTACCTTCGGTCTCGACGCGCGCCATGGCGGCACGAATTGTCTCGATGCTCTCGCGCTCGCGCCGCTTCGGTGCCGGAGCCTGGAAAGCCCGTCGTGCATGGTGTTCGCAGTAGGGCAGGCCAGGCACCGCTTTGCCGCCGCAAAAGTAGAAATCCGGTGTCTGAGGGTCACCAACCGGCCACCGACAGCTACACGCCTCAAGCGATTGGATCGTTTTCCGCTGCGCCTCGGGGATATCGATTTCCTCAACAGCGGGAACATAAGGCTCGCCACTATAAAGCTCGCGAACCGCCGGGTTCCCGTTCGTGGGAAAACGCGGCCTCGTGGGACGCTTGATGGCGTTCGGATTGCGTTTGCGCGGGCGGTGCGATTTGACCCGGGAAGTTGTCGCCCGCCCGGAAAGTCCGAGCCGGTGAACCTTGCCGATTACCGCGTTGCGTGTCACGCCACCGAGCCGGCCGGCAATTTGGCTGGCACTCAATCCATCGGACCAGAGCTTCTTTAATAGCTCCACCCTCTCGTCGGTCCAGGACATGCTTTTGCTCCTCACAGAATCACAATAGTGTCGCGCTCTGTCAGAAGCGCAAACCTACTGCCGTTCGCGGTGGGCTGGTTGGAATAGCCTTCAGGCGCGGCCTCAAAGGCGCGCAAGACTCCACACAGCCGATAGCGATCGGTTGCTAAACTTCACATTTGGACGCTGGACGAAAACACACGCGAACAATTCAAAAGCCGGAAAACGCATCGGCTTACGCGTGCTGGCAACGAGATAAAGCGGATTACAACAAACGCGCTACTACATGTCGTGCCAGACCCCTCCTGAATACAACAGAGCGGTCCAATGCGACAAGGCCGCCAGGTCTGTTTACCGGTGGTTGACAAATTTTGTGTCCCAGCCGCCACATCAACGATTCGTACAGTTGCATACTCACTCGGGTCGAGAGGGCCCTAGAAAGACGTCGATGACGAACCTGACGTAGAGCGCTATCTTACGTTGACAGTCAGCGGTCTCACGCCTATTCACATTATTTCGCACGTGGCCGCCCGCAAAGGCGGCCTTTTTTGATTTTGGATTAAGTGGAACGCTTGCGATGGCTGAAGTTAAGACAGCTCCCGCAACAGCGGCTTCTGAAGTTAACGGCCCATCCCCCGCTGTGATGGGGACCTACGCACGCCTCAATATTGTCTTCGAACGAGGTGAGGGCTCCTGGCTCATCACCGAGGACAATGAGCGCTATCTCGACTTTGGCTCTGGCGTCGCGGTCAACGCACTGGGTCATGCCCATCCGCACCTCATCGATGCGCTTAAAGCTCAAGCCGACAAGCTGTGGCACACTTCCAATCTTTACCGCATTGCCGGACAAGAGCGCCTTGCTGAGCGCCTCTGTGCAACAACTTTTGCCGACAAGGTGTTTTTCTGCAATTCGGGCGCCGAAGCCTGCGAGGGCACCATCAAGGCGGCCCGCCGCTACCACTATGTAAAGGGCAATCCGCAGCGCTGGCGCATTATCACCTTCGAAGGCGCCTTCCACGGGCGCACATTGGCAACGCTATCAGCGGCCGGCAATCCAAAGCACCTGGAAGGTTTCGGCATACCCGCCGACGGTTTTGACCACCTGCCGTTCGCCGATCATGACGCTGTTGAAGCCGCCATTACACCTGAGACCGCGGCCATCATGATCGAACCCGTCCAAGGCGAGGGCGGCGTCCGGATAGTCCCGCCGCAGTGCCTCCACGGTCTGCGTGAACTTTGCGACAAGCACGGGCTGCTCCTTATCCTCGACGAAGTGCAAACAGGTGTCGGCCGGACTGGCACTTTCTTCGCCCATGAACAAAGCGGGATAACCCCGGACCTTATGGCTATCGCCAAGGGTGTTGGCGGCGGCTTCCCGCTTGGCGCTATACTGGCGACCGAAGACGCTGCTAGCGGCCTGCAGCCCGGCACGCACGGCTCAACCTTCGGCGGCAACCCGTTGGCCATGGCCGTTGGCAACGCCGTACTTGATATCGTCCTACAACCGGAATTCCTCGAAGAAGTCTCTCGCAAAACCGGCGTGCTGCGACAGCGACTTGCGGAGATCGAGGACCAGTTTTCCGATCTCGTGGCCGAAGTTCGCATTGCAGGATTGCTTTGCGGACTGAAGCTCCAAGATGGCGTAGCGCCCAGCGACCTCATCGTCGCCGCCGCTGACGAGCGCCTTCTGACTGTTGGCGCCGGCGACAACGTCGTGCGCATTCTTCCTTCGCTTAATGTGTCGGAAGACGAAATCAGCGACGGCCTGGCCCGGCTGCAGCGGGCCCTGTCCCGAATTCGCAAAAACACGCTCTGAAAACCAATTCCTCATGGAGCCTGCGGGTTGCAAAACATGACCCCCCGCCATTTTCTTGATTTAGATTCCGTTGATGCGGAAACGCTTCGCGGCATTGTTGATGCGGCCCACGCTATGAAGCGTGCCGGCAAGCTCGTCCCTGATGCCATGCGCCCCGACGGCGCCGACAACGCCATTCTCGTCATGATTTTCGAGAAGCCTTCGACCCGCACCCGCGTCTCATTCGATGTCGCCATGCGCCAGCTCGGCGGTCAGACGATAATGTTGAATCACACCGACTTGCAGCTCGGCCGCGGCGAATCGATCGCGGACACGGCTCGCGTTCTTTCGCGGTACGTGGACGCAATCATGTTGCGCGCCAACGCACACGATACACTGATCGAGTTTGCCCAGCACGCCTCAGTCCCGCTCATCAACGGCCTCACCGATCGCAGCCACCCTTGCCAGATCATCGCCGACATCGTCACATTCGAGGAGGCCAAGGGCCCTATCTCCGGCCGCACCGTCGCCTGGGTCGGAGACGGCAACAATGTCGCTGCCTCGTGGATGCAGGCAGCGGTACAATTCGGCTTTGAGCTGCGCATCGCCTGCCCGGAATCACTGCGTCCCGATCCGGCCATTCAGAACTGGGTGAACGACAAGAAGGGCCGGATCAGCATCACCGACAGTGCCGAAATCGCCGTCAATGGCGCGGACTGCGTGGTCACAGACACCTGGGTATCAATGGGTCAGAAGGACGCCGAGCGTCGCAAGGCCCTTCTCAAGCCCTACGCGGTAACGGAAGAACTCATGCAGAAAGCCGGCGATGACGCCATCTTCATGCATTGCCTTCCAGCCTACCGAGGCAACGAGGTTACCGCCGAAGTCATTGAGGGGCCCCATTCGGTTGTCTTTGACGAGGCTGAAAACCGTTTGCACGCGCAGAAGGCTATTCTGGCCTGGTGCCTTGGCGCCTAATTCATTTGAAGGTTAGTACGCGAGAGACGCGACGTGGCGGAAGATACAGCGAACGGCAACAGCAGCGATGACAATGGAAACGGCGCCGCCGCGCCCACCGATGATTTTGTGCTCCCGTTCCAGACCGTGCGCTCCAACATTTCCGGGCGCATAGTCCGGCTCGGCCCAAGCCTCAACAGCATCCTCTCCCGCCACGAGTATCCTGACGCCGTCAGCGAGGCGCTCGGACAATCCCTCGCGCTGACATCTCTGCTCGGCACCGCACTCAAGTTCGACGGGCGATTGATCCTTCAAACAAAGACCGACGGATCGCTCGATATGCTGGTTGTCAACTACGACACGCCGGGCCACTTGCGCGGCTACGCCAACTTCGACGCCGAACGACTACAGGCCGATCTTGACGCCCACAAATCGCAAGATGCAGGCCGCTCCGAGCCATCTCAGCCTATCGTCCTCGGCTCTGGCCATCTCGCAATGACAATCGACCCGGGCGGCGATATGGACCGTTACCAGGGGATTGTCACCCTCGAGAAAGAAACGCTGACGAGCGCCGCCCTGAACTACTTCCGCCAGTCCGAACAGCTGCCAACATTTCTTCGCTTGGCCGTCGCCCGCGTCTATGAGCCAGGAAAGGGCGACAACGCCTGGACCTGGCGTGCGGGAGGTCTGCTGCTACAGCACATCGCTCACTCCGGCGGCACGCCGCAGACTGAAACCGAAGGCGAGCCGTTGCCGTTATCGGGCGAGGATGATGACGATTGGCGCCGAACCGAGATTCTCGCCGCGACCGTCGAGGATCACGAACTGATTGATCCAAACCTTACCCCGCAGCGCCTGCTGTATCGCCTGTTCCACGAAGAAGGTGTCCGCGTCCAGGAACCGCACCGGCTGATCGATCATTGCCGTTGCTCACGCGAGCGCGTTACAGGCTTTCTCAGTCAGTTCGCCGCCGAGGGCCTCGACGACCTGCGCGAACCCGACGGCGCGATCACCGTCACCTGCGAGTTTTGCAGCGAGAGCTACCGCTTCGAGCCCGGCGACGTCGAATGAAAGCCGGTCTCCTCACCGCGGACCGGCCTTGTCTCTATTCCGTTTTGCTGAACGCAATGCACAAACTACCTTGGAAAACTGCCTCTGCCCGCACAGCGGTGGCGGTCACTCTTGGAAGCTTCCGGCAGCGTTTTTTGCTTGTCCGGCATCCCAATCGATCCGATTTCCCGATGAATCTTGCCCCGTTGCAGCTCGTGCGCTCGGTCGGGGGAAGCAGTATAAAGAGATACTGCGGTCGTCATGGACACCGACATTGGTCAATGACAAGATGCCGCCGGTCAAGGCTGCCCAAAGTTGTAAACTCGGGTGCCGGGCGCAATCCCATAAGAGCAGGCGGAATCGGAGGATACACATGAACGAACAACCAAAGCAGGATGTCTTTTTTGGCGGCTGCCCGCACGATTGTCCCGACACATGCTCAATGTTGTTCGAAGTAAAAAATGGGGTACTCAAGAGCGTCCGGGGAAACCCTGATCATCCGATGACCAAAGGCGGTCTTTGCGTCAAGTTGAAGGATTACGAGAACCGGCACTATCACCCTGATCGCGTCCTTTACCCGCTGCGCCGCACGGGGCCAAAGGGCTCCAAGCAATTCGAGCGGATAACTTGGGACGAAGCCCTCGACGAAATCACGAGCCGCTGGAAAGCGATTATCGATGAGTATGGCTCTCAAGCCATCGTTCCTTACAGCTACCTGGGTCATCAGGGTCTGGTGCATGGATTGAACGGCGGCGATGCCTTTTTTAATCGCTTGGGCGCTACCGTCTGCGAGCGCACCTTCTGCGGCGAAGGCTCCTGCACGGCTTGGCTGCTGACGGTCGGGCCAACCGCCGGGCTCGATCCGGAAAGCTACATTCATTCCAAGTATATCGTCATCTGGGCCTGCAACTCCGTCAGTACCAACCTGCACCATTGGGCGATCGTAAAGGACGCCCAGAAGGCCGGAGCGAAGGTCGTCGTTATTGATGCTTACGCTTCAAGAACCGCCAAGGAAGCCGACTGGCACATTTGTCCCAAGCCAGGCACCGATGGCGCTCTGGCAATGGCGCTAATCAATTCCATCATCGAGCAGGGTCTCGTTGATCAAGATTACGTAGACAACTACACACTTGGCTTTGAAGACCTTAAAGAGCGGGCCAGCACACGCACGCCGGAATGGGCCGCCGAAATCACCGGCATCCCCGCCGCGGACATCCGCACTCTGGCGCGCGAATTGGCCACCAGCCAGCCGGCGGCGATCCGAATGGGCGTCGCGCTCGAACGGCACAATGGCGGCGGCCAGACCATCCGTGCCGTCACCTGCATTCCGGCCCTGACCGGTGCCTGGCGCCATGTCGGCGGTGGCGTCACCCAGTTCCCGGTCTGGGAACATCCCTATAAGTTTGACGTTATCTGCAGACCCGACCTGATCCCTGAGGGAACACGCGTCATCAACAACCTGCAGATTGGCCGCGCCCTGACCGGCGAGATGCAGCTCGATCCACCGATCAAGTCGATGATGTGCTGGAACTCGAACCCGGTCACCCAGGCGCCGGAAACCGACAAGATCGTCGAAGGCTTGAAGCGGGACGACCTATTCCTGGTTTCCGCCGAGCACTTCATCTCGGATACCGCCTCCTACGCCGACATCGTTCTCCCCGCCTCTATGGGCGCCGAAATGGAGGACATGATTCTATCCTGGGGCCACCTCTATCTCACGTATAACGCCAAGTGCGCCCATTCCCCCGGTGAAGCGATACCCAACAACGAGATCTTCCGCCGCCTCGCCCAGCGCTTGGGATTCGAGGAGGAGAACTTCAAATGGTCCGACTCTGAATGCCTGGAGCACTACGTCGACTGGGACGCACCGGCCTGTGAAGGCATCGACCTCGACTATCTGCGCGAGCATGGATACGCCCGCCTCAACGTCGGCACCAAGGACGACCGGGTCCCTCACAAGGAAGGCAACTTCCCGACCGAATCCGGCAAGTGCCATCTGAAAGTCGATGGCGCGACAAATTTCGTCGCCGGACCCTTCCGCCAGATGTACGAAGGCTTCCAGCCGGGCGAACCGTTGGACCCCCTGCCTGACTACACGCCTCCTCGGGAATCTCCCGCCAGCAACCCGCAACTGGCTGCAAAGTACCCGCTCAGCATTGTCTCGCCGAAGAGCCACGGGTTCCTGAATTCCTGTTACGCAAACATGGAACAGAAGATCAAGGGGCAGGGCGAGCAGTTCGTTCTCATCAATGCCGCGGACGCGGAACCGCGCAGGATTGTCGAAGGTGACCGGGTTCAAGTCGCCAATGGACGCGGCGCCTTCAAGGCGGTGGCGAAGATCACCGATGACGTGAACCCCGGCGTCGTTGTGGCAACGCTCGGGTATTGGCGGCAGCTGAATGTCGGCACTGTCAACTCTATCAGCTCCGCGGAGTTCACCGACATGGGCCACGCCCCGTCGTTTTCCGACAACCTTGTCGAGGTTACGCGCAGCAACTGACGCACTTCGTGGGCGGCGGACACGCGCCAGCGCGACGCCGCCCTCGCTTCAGCTAGCCCCGTGGGCCGGCTGGCGCCTACTTCAACTTGATTGTCTTGAGAAACGCAATGAGATCGTCCGTCATATGGTGGACGTGCTCTGGCGGTTGGCTCCAGCCCTTGATCTTCAACTGCACAGGATGGTCGTAGTAATCCGAGTGTACCAGGACGGTTGTCATCCCGAGAACGTGTGGCGCTTCCAGGTTGTGCGGCATGTCTTCGAACATCGCCGCATTCTCGGGCGAAAAACCATGCCGCTTGACCATCCGGTCGAAAGCCTCGGCCTCTGGCTTCGGCACAAAATCACACGTCTCGATCGAACAGATGTCCTCGAACTCTTCGAGCACACCAAGCTTTCCCGCGACCCGCTCGGCATGACGCCGTGAGCCGTTAGTAAAAATCAGCTTACGCCCGGGAAGTTTCCCGATCGCCGCCCTCAGTTCAGGCAACTCGGGAACACAGGTGAGATCGATGTCATGCACGTAGTCCAGGAAAGGCTCCGGTGACAGTTTATGAACCTGCATCAACCCCGATAACGTGGTCCCGAACTGCCGGTAGTATGCCTTCTGTAGGTGGCGCGCCTGTGCGAAGGGAATGCCAAGCTCCTTGGCAATGAAGGTACCCATACGCTGGTCGACCTGCGCAAACAGATTGCATTCGGCCGGATAAAGCGTGTTATCGAGATCGAAAACCCAGATCCGGGTATCGTCAAACCCGCGCGGAGCATCCCCGGAAACGGCCGCCGCCTTCGCGGCCGCCGGATTTTCAATAGGGTCGCGTATTGGCGACTGATTGCTCACGAGAACCTGTTTTCTTGTCCAACGAGCGTGCCAACGCCGTGCTCGGTGAAGAGCTCCAAGAGCACGCAATGCGGCACGCGCCCATCTATAATGACAACGGCTTCAACACCGGCCTCGACCACCTCGATGCATCCTTCCATTTTCGGAATCATGCCCCCGGTTATGGTGCCATTTCGAATGAGCTCCCGCGCCTCGTCAGTCGACAGGGACGCAATGAGCTCGTTGTCACCGTCGAGCACGCCGGCAACGTCGGTCAACAGCAACAGGCGCTTGGCCTTCATTCGCGCCGCCAGTGCTGACGCGAAGCTATCCGCGTTGACGTTCAGCGTTTCTCCATCCGGCGACATCGCCACCGGTGCGATAACTGGAATAAGGTCCGACTCTGAGATGACATCCACAATATGCGGATTCACATATTTTGGATCGCCGACATACCCGATATCGACCGCTTTCATAATGTTGGAGGTCGGATCGGGCATCTCGGTAATGCGAGTGGCGATCATCAAGTTGGCATCCTTGCCGCAAATGCCAACCGCCTTTCCACCCTGCCTGTTGATGGCCGAGACGATCTCTTTGTTGATCGCACCCGCCAACACCATCTCCACGACCTCGACGGTCGGTTTGTCGGTGACCCGCAGGCCGTTGACGAACTCCGAAGTAATCGAAAGCTTGGCGAGCATCTTGGCTATCTGCGGGCCACCGCCGTGAACGATGATCGGGTTCACTCCGGACTGTTTCAGATAAACCACATCCTGCGCGAACGCGTTCGCAAGCGCTTCATCCCCCATGGCGTTACCGCCAAACTTGATGACCACCGTCTGTTCATCATAGCGGATGAGATATGGTAGGGCTTCGGCAAGGATCCGCGCTTGCACATGCGCCGTGATCTCTTCCGGTCCCGACTGAGAGCCCGCCAGCTGCGGGGGGTGTGCACGTTTCTTCTTATCATCCATCGTTGACGTTCCATTGCCCGACGCAAAAGCTGCCTACACCAAGACAGCGGCTCAATCGTGGGCGTCTTTGCCACAGTTTATTGCCTCGCGGGACTTATATATCCCACATGTCCTTCGTTACGATACAAACAGCGGATTTCGCACACATTCTGCTGCTATCGGACGCGACCATAACGCTATAGAAGATCGCTGCAGCTGCGACTCAGGTATTTGGCGGACAGGCGGAAGGCTTAAGGGGAGCGCGACATGGGGGCGGGCATCGCCGATCAACTGGCACCGATACCGATGTCGTCGACGCTCGGACAGACGCTTGCGCGCGCCGCTCAGTATGCGCAGGAGCAGTCCCACAAGGAGGTCGCGCTCGACCACCTTCTGCTGTCGCTGACCGAAGACGAAGACGCCCGCCAGGTCATGTTAACAAGCGGCGTCAGCATCTCCGACCTGCAAACCGATGTCTCCCAGCAGATCGGCCGCATGGAACCTCGCGTGCCGCCGGGAGAGGGTGGAACCGCGGCCATCTCCGATGAACTGCGCAGAATTCTGAACGCCGCGTCTGTTGCCGCGCGCGCCGGACGCCGCACCCTGATTGACGGAGCCATCGTACTCGCTGCGATCATCGGCGACGGACGCACCAATGCCGCCGGACTTCTGCGCGCTCACGGCCTCACCTTCGAGGCCGCAATCGAGGCCATCCGCCAGACCTCCAATCCCCACCCTGAACAACCGGCCGCACCAGCCGGGGAAACCAGCCCCCCTGCGCCGGTCGAAGAGTCCACGGCGAAAACGCCTTTTCCGGTGCCCGAACCGCTTCCATCTCCGCCCGCCGATACAGCCGGACCACAGGCCACCGACGCCAGCGAGATTCTCGCCAAAGCACGTGCCCGCGTCGCCGCCGATCGCCGCATCACTGGCCACGGCGAAAAAGGCATGGTCGCCGCCGAAGATGACACGGCCTCCTCCGATGACAGTGCTGGGCCACAGGCCGGCCGACACGGCGGTTTGGCAGGAGCGGCAGCTGAGGCTGAGCCCACACCGGTGCCGCCAGGACCGGCGGATCTTCCTGCCTATGCTGGTCCGGCAAGCGCACCAACCGGGCCCGTGCCGGAACCCACCTTCGAGAGCCTGGAGCCTGCGCCCTTTCAGCAGCCGCCCGCACCGCATCCGGGTACTGGCTGGGCTCCACCTCCCGCCGACCTCGCCCCGTCAACCGCCTCGCCGAAGCCGCGCGGAGCACCACCACCGATTCCGCCCGGTGCGCCGTCGCGACCGCCCGCTCCCGTTCCCGCCGGCCCGGCAACGATCGACCCAAACCGTCGCGAACCGCCATGGACTGGCCCGACCGCCGCCTCGCAAGGCGCACCGGATTCAGGGATAGGCATTCCGCCAACCGTTCCGCTGCCATCGCCGGAAGAGGTCTTCAGCCATTTTGAAAGAGTGACCGTACCGCAGCCAAGTGAGCTTCCCCCACCTGCTGAGACCCCTGCGGTCATGCCGGGACAGCTTGTCGAAACGATCCCCCGGCGCATGCGGGTCGGCATCGCGGTACCCGTCGAAGTTCGCATCGCCAAAGCTGAGGTCAAAGCGATCTCCGAAGGCCTCGATATCGGCAACACAGCCTTCCGCCACGACGTTCAGGTAACAAAGGCGATGAGCGTTCGCCTGCGCGCGCCTGAAGGCGGTTTCTACATCGAGACCGCCTCACCAGAGACCCAATGGATCGAGAGTGCCCTTGGCTTGATGGCCGACGACTTCGCCCGCTGGCGCTGGTCCGTCACCCCGAAAATGCGCGGCCGGCGGCGTCTCCAGCTGATTGTTTCTGCTCGGACGGTCGGCCCTGACGGCTTGGCCGCGGAAACGGCACTGCCGGATCAGATTATAGAAGTCAGGGTATCCGCCAACTACGGGGCACTCTTCAAGCGCATCATGGGCTGGTCCATCGCTGCTATCCTGGGCGGCCTTCTCGCGCAATTCGGCGCCGAAGCCTGGACGGCGGCGGCCCCATTCATCGAACCGCTGATGCGCCAATAACGCGAGCCGAACCCCTCCCGTGAGGCATGCAGACCTTCAGGGCAGACGGGCTCAGATCTCAAGCACCTGAGCCATCGTTCCACGCAACGCGCTGAGGCCTTCTCCTTTGAGCGATGAAACAGCAAGAACGGCCGGATAGGCGGCCGGATGCGTCGCCAACGCTTTCGTCGTTTCACCCTGCAGTGCTTCAAGCTGTGGTGGCTTGATCTTGTCTGCCTTCGTCAACACGACCTGATAGCTCACCGCCGCAAGATCGAGCATCTCCATGATTTCGCGGTCGACAGGCTTGATCCCATGCCTTGAATCGATCAGCAAAAACACCCGCTTCAGCGTCGGACGCCCGCGCAGATAGTCTTTGACCAGTTCCGTCCACGCGTCGACCTTGTTTTTTGGCGCTTTGGCGAAGCCGTAACCTGGCAAGTCAAAAAGATAGACCGGCGGCGCAACTTCTCCGGCCGCCGGGGCGAAGACATTGAGCTCCTGAGTCCGCCCTGGCGTGTTGGAGGTTCTTGCTAGACCGTTCTGGTGCAGAACGGCATTGATGAGGCTTGATTTGCCGACGTTTGAGCGGCCCGCAAAGGCAATCTCCGGCCGGTCGGCCGCCGGCAGATGCTCCAGTGCGACGACACCTTTGACGAAGTCCCAGCGCCGGTGACAGATCGCTTCGCCAGCGGCGATATCGTCGGCGGACACTTGAACGTCGTCTTGCATATCAATTCCGGCTAACGGCGGTCATCGCCGGGCGATCAGAAGGGACTGGCCCGGCCTTGCCCCTATTCGCTCTTTCGTTTGGGTATTAGGTCGCCAACCGCCGCGAACGTCTTCTTCAGGTTGTCGATCAGTGGAACTTCGGCGCCCTGCCGCTTCATGATCACGTACTGCTGGATCAGCGACAAAATGTTGTTCCAAGCCCAGTAGATGACGAGCCCCGCCGGAAACGTTGCCAGCAAGAAGGTGAACATCACCGGCATCCAGTTGAAGATCATCTGCTGGGTAGGATCAGGCTGCGACGGGTTGAGCTGCATCTGCAGCCACATCGTGATGCCCATAATGAGCGGCCAAACGCCGATCATGAGGAAATCGGGAACCGCGAATGGAAGAAGCCCGAACAAATTGAAGATCGAGGTCGGATCGGGCGCCGACAGGTCGGTAATCCAGCCATAAAACGGTGCGTGCCGCATATCGATCGAAACGAACAAGACCTTGTAGAGGGCAAAGAACACAGGGATTTGCAAAAGGATCGGGAAACAACCTGCAAGCGGGTTGATCTTCTCCTTTTGATAGAGCGCCATCATCTCCTGCTGCTGCTTTTGCTTGTCGTCAGGATACTGCTTCTTCAAACGCTCCATTTCCGGCTGCAGCTTCTTCATCTGCGCCATTGAGACGTAAGCCCGGTTGGCCAGTGGGTAAAAGGCCGCTTTGACGATGACCGTCGTCGCCAGGATCGCCAGCCCGAAATTGCCAAACAGGCCATAAAGCCAATTCAGCAGGAAGTAGAGCGGTTTGGTGATGAAAAAGAACCAGCCCCAATCGATCAGATAGTCGAAATCGAGGATGTTAAACTCGGTTTGGTATTTCCCGATCAGTCCGACTTTCTTCGCCCCAGCGAACAGTCTGGAAGATACCTTCGCGGTGCCTCCGTTGACCACCGTGACCGGGCCTTGCTGATAATCGGTCTGGAACGACTCACTTCCGGTGTCACTCTTTCGCGACGGCGTGCTGAAGTTGACCGAATAAGGCTTCTCCTGATCCGGGATCAACGTTGCCGCCCAATACTTGTCGGTAAAGCCGAGCCACCCCCCAGTGATGTTTGAGAACGACTGCGGCTTCTCCTCGTCCAGAATTCCCGAGTAGCTGAATTGCTGCAGGCGCTCGGTTTCACCAAGCCAGGCGATGATCCCCTCGTGCTGGACAAAAAAGCCCTCGATCTCCGGTGTTCCGTGCCGATAGAGCCGCCCATAGGGGTGCAGCACGACGTCACTGCCAGAGTTATTCGACACCTCGTCGACGATGGTGAATAGGTAGTTCTCGTCAACTGTGATCGTACGCTTGAACGTCAGGCCGGCACCATTGTCCCACGTCAGAACGAGTGGCTGTTCAGCGGTCAGCTGGGCGCCATCGGCAACGCTCCATACAGTGTCTTTATTGGGCACCGTGGCGCCACCTGGCGACAGCCAGCCATGCTCGGAGAAATAGGGAAACTTTGAATCCGAGGGTTGCAGGAGCACCACCTTCGGACTGCTGGGATCCGTTGTTTCGTGGTACTTCACGAGTTGCACGTCATCGATGCGGGCGCCCCTGAGCGCGATAGAGCCCTCAATCGACGGCGTCTTGATAGCAACGCGTGGACTCTTGGCGGCCCCCGCTTCGCTCTGGCCAGACCCTCCCGCGATACCGGGTGTTCCCAATGAACCTGGCGAGGTGCCGGTCGCCTCGGTCTGCTGCGTGGGGGGCTGGGGCACCGGTTTCGGCGGCGGAAACACCAGTTGCCACATCAGCAGCACAGCCATCGAGAGAACTACTGCCAGCATGAGATTGTTGTGATTGTCGGGGTCTTGGCTTTGCATTACCGCCTCGGCTCACGTTCTTGTCGGTACCGCCTGTGCGAACCGCTGTCCGGTTCCCGCAGCCATGTGTCTCGCGCTCGTCTATACAGGGGTCATCAGTTTGCATCCACCGGGCAGGTTCATATTCGCGCTCACACCGATTTCGGCTTGTTCTGAGCGCCTCGGCGCGGCCGCCTGCTAAGGCGCGTCGAGTTTCTATCTAAGATGGCGTGGATGCGGTGGAAAGCGTTCTTAAGGTCTTCGATGAGTTGTGCAAATTGCTGCGTCAAGGCTTCCTGCCGCGCTATCAGCACATAGTCGCAACCCGCCCTAGCGCAAACCGGTGCGACGGTCCGTACAGCCTCCCTTAGTCGCCTGCGAATGCGGTTGCGCTTGATCGCGTTACCAATCTTCTTCGTCACCGTGAAGCCAAATCTGGCACCGGCGATCCGCTCACAGTCTGACAATCCGCCGCTTGGACCCGTTCCAGACGCGTCGGAAGGGCTCAAGCGCCGTGGCCGCGCCTCCATCACAAATGACATCGCGTTCCTACGTGCGCCGCCCCGGATACGCAGGAATTCCGAGCGCTTCTTAAGTGTTTCGATGGGCGATACGCCGGCCGGCGTGTGCAAAGCTTAGGCCGATAGTTTTTTGCGGCCCTTCGCGCGCCGACGAGCCAACACGCGCAGGCCACCCTTGGTCGCCATCCGCTTGCGGAACCCGTGACGCCGTTTGCGAACAAGCCGGCTAGGTTGATAAGTGCGCTTCACGTCAACTCTCCAAATTCCTAGGAAGCACCACTCCACATTGAGACAGGGAGTCGGCACCGCCGCCGATGAGCGCGTCTCCAGCCGGTGCTGGGCGCCGCTGACAAAATTGCTTGGATTTCGACCCGATTGGCCGAAGTGCCGCTTATACGGGGGCATCGGCTCAAAGTCAAACCAAGGTACGAAGCGCGAACACGCATGCCATTTCCATCACGCTAATCGACATTACAGCAAATCCGCCGATCACGGCCCTTCACGAACAACCTGCAGCCTTCACGAGTGCTTGAGAGGCCGTTCTATTCTCACGCAACCTCGTTCATGTTCCGCTTGCCACGGGGTTATTCGCGGGTTTCGCCACAAACGCGCCTTGAAGCGCTGCGCCTCCCTCTTCACCTGGCCCCGGAGCGCATGAGCAATTAAGACTTCAATGAGGAATCATGATCATGAGCACCACGTCTACTTTTATTAGCCGAACCGCCCGACGTGTCATGGCGACGCTGCTGGTCGTCTCACTTGCCGCGGTCGGACAAGCTTCGGCTGAAGACATCACAAAAACATTCAAGGCCCATGCTGCAGATTCGACACAGACCGTCGATCACGGTGACTGGGATCGCCTGCTGGGCAAATACGTCACCGCCGGTCAGGATGGCGTCAACCGCGTCGACTATGTCACCTGGAAGGCTAACGACCACGCACCTCTGAAGGCTTATGTCAAAAAGCTCGAAAACACCGACCCGCGCAAGTTGGGCAGATCCGAGCAGTTCGCCTACTGGGCCAATCTCTATAATGCCAAGACGATTGACGTCCTGCTTGATCACTATCCTGTCGAATCTATTCGGGAGATCACCATTAATGAAGGCCTGCTTGGCTTCCTGAAGAAGAGCGTAGGCGCCGGCGGCCCCTGGAAGGCAAAGCTTATCACCGTAGTTGGCAAGCAGCTGAGCCTCGATGACGTCGAGCACGAAATCATGCGTCCCATTTTCAAGGACCCGCGCGTCCACTACGCCGTAAACTGCGCGTCCTACGGCTGCCCCAACCTCGGCCGCGAAGCCTTCACCAGCGCGAAACTCGATGGGCAACTCGACGCCAATGCCAAGGCCTTCATCAACCACCCGCGCGGCATCGATGTGCAGGGCGGCTCCGTCAAAGCCTCCTCCATCTACCAGTGGTTCCAGTCCGACTTCGGCGGCACCCAAGCAGGTGTCCTTGATCACGTCCGCAAGTACGCCGGTGACGACCTGAATTCCAAGCTCAAGGCCAAGAACTCCATCGGCAGCTACGATTACGACTGGTCCCTCAACTCAATTCAGCGCGGCTCATAAAGGCAGCCCGACGCTTAAAGGATAAGGAATGAATCAATGGAAACGGAAGAACCGGAGAAGACCACTACAGCGAAGGCCAACTCGTTACGCACCTGGGGCCCCCTCATTGCGATCGTCGCGCTCATGGGGCTGGTGTTTGCCATGGGCTGGCACGAGTATTTGGCGTTGGAACACCTGGGCCGCAACTACGCCACGTTGAACGCCTTCATCTCCGACAACTTGCTGGTGGCGATCCTCGCGTATGCCGTTTTGTATATTGTCGTGGTCGCGCTTTCGCTGCCTGGCGCGCTGGCCCTGACCCTGGCGGGCGGCCTCCTGTTTGGCTGGCAGATCGGTGCCCCCGTCACCGTCGTTGCGGCGACTATCGGCGCCACTATCATATTCCTGGTTGCCAAGACCTCACTTGGTGAGACTCTGGCGGCCAAAGCCGGGCCCGCGATAAACAAGCTGCGCGAGGGCTTCCAGGAGAATGCGCTAAACTACTTGCTGTTCCTTCGCCTCGTCCCAGCGTTCCCGTTCTTCGTCGTCAACCTGGCCCCGGCACTGCTCGGCGTCCCGCTGCGCACCTACGTCATTGGTACGCTGGTCGGAATCATTCCCGGCACCATGGCCTTCTCATTCGCCGCCTCCCAGCTTGGCACCGTTATCGAGAAGACCAACGCCGCGCACGCCGCGTGTGTTGCAGCCAGCGGCGAGGCGGCCTGCCCGTATGTCATTGACGCGGGCACGCTGGTCAGCAAAGAAATTATACTAGCCTTTTGCGCCATTGGCGTCGTGGCCCTCATTCCCGTCATCGTCAAGAAGTGGAGCAACCGCCATGCAGCCGCATAACACAACCGCAGATGTCCTCGGCCGCAGCGCTCCCCCCTCCAAAGGACCCTCCGCCGGCGCGCCAGGAGGCCGATCTTCCGACGCCGCCAATGGCAAGCGCGATGAAACGATTGAATGCGATATCTGCGTAATTGGTGCCGGCTCCGGCGGCCTTTCAGTCGCGGCCGCCGCCGCCGCTTTCGGCGTCAGCGTCGTACTGATCGAAAAGCACAAGATGGGTGGCGACTGCCTGAACTATGGCTGCGTCCCCTCAAAGGCGCTCATCGCAGCTGGCAAGCGTGCCCATCTGATGCGCTCCAAGAATGACTTCGGCATTGCACCGCAACAGCCAAAGATCGATTACAAGGCGGTTCACGACCACGTCCACGCCGTCATCGCCGCCATTGAACCCAACGATTCCGTGGAACGCTTCACCGGCCTCGGCGTCCGCGTCATCGAGGCCGCCGGCCGTTTCATCAACAAGAACACCGTTGAAGCCGGCGACAGACGCATCAAGGCCCGTCGTTTTGTCGTGGCAACAGGCTCCGCCCCGCTGGTGCCGCCGATCCCCGGCCTCGACAGCGTGCCCTATTTCACCAACGAGACTGTTTTCGACAACCAGCAGAAGATCGACCATCTTCTGATTGTCGGCGGCGGTCCGATCGGCATGGAGCTGGCGCAGGCTCACCGCCGGCTGGGCAGCCAGGTGACCGTACTTGAAGGCATCAAGGCGCTCGGCAAGGACGACCCGGAACTGACCGGCCTCGTCTTGGAGCGTCTGCGCGGTGAAGGCATAGAAATCCGTGAAGGCGCCCTTGTTACCGGAGTCGAAGGCGGTCCGGGCGACATCCGCGTCAACATTAAGGTCGGTGACAGCGTCGACGTCGTCGAAGGTACACACATTCTCATTGCCGCGGGTCGCAAGCCGAATGTTGACGATCTCGGTCTGGAAGCAGCCGGCGTCAAATATGACAAGAAGGGAATCAAGGTCGACGCCGGCCTGGTCACCTCGAACAGCCATGTTTATGCTATCGGAGACGTCATCGGCGGCCTGCAGTTCACCCATGTCGCCAACTATCATGCCGGCATCGTCATCCGCAAAGCACTGTTCCGCATACCGGCAAAGGTCAACGAAGCAAACATTCCCTGGGTCACGTTCACCGATCCCGAACTCGCCCATGTCGGCCTGACCGAGGATGAGGCCGTTTCCAAGCGTGGTAAGGTCTCAGTGCTGCGTTGGCCGTATCACGAGAACGATCGCGCCCAGGCCGAACGCGTCACCAGTGGCCACGTCAAGGTCATCACTGACAAGAAGGGCCGCATTCTCGGCGCCACGATCGTCGGGGAACATGCCGGCGAGCTGATTCAGATGTGGTCACTCGCCATCTCTCAGAAGCTGAAGATTAAGGCCATGACCGAATGGATCTCGCCTTATCCGACGCTTTCGGAGATTAATAAGCGTGCAGCATACAAATTCTATTCCGGCGCCACCTCAAGTCCGCTGGTACGAAAGGTTATCGGCCTACTGGCCAAACTTGGCTGAGCCAACGCTCTGGACAACGCGCCGCATGGGCGACATGCACATGATCATGGCCCGCCGGCCCATGAAACAGGTTGGCGGACCAGTACCCGCAGGTCACTTGCGCACTGCAAATAAACTCCCACGTACCAGGTAGGCGGCTCCTGGGCACCGCGGACTGGTCCAAAAAGGGCCTTAACTTAGCCGCGGCACCCGCCGTAAACTCCGGCTGTTAAGAACAGACACGCCGACCGCTCGCGAAACCGCATGGATCAAAAAGCCGACACGCCGCAACGGCGCCACGACGACGGCAATAACACCCATCCCGGCCAGCCCACCGCCGCCTCGGGAAGGAGGATCTCCGTGCTCCAACGCCTACCCTTCTTTTCCTCTCGCAACAGCCAGACTGCGACGGTCACCACCTGGCAGAAACTGCGGCTGCCCTTCAAACTGCTGGTTTTGACGACGGCCTTCGTCATGCTGGCC
>CAXXFS010000003.1:0-15025 GCA_963669235.2 uncultured Filomicrobium sp. | reverse complement strand
CGGCAGATTCCTATTGGTGAATTCGCGCTACGAAGAAATCTACGATGTCGACCGAAACGATATCATCGGCAAAACAATCGAAGAAGTTCTGCCAAAAGCTGAGGCTGAGTTCTTCCGTGCGCGCGACAAGGAATCGATCGAAACAGGACGCATCGTTGAGCACGAGATACAACGAAACTTCGCTGGTGACGAGCGTGTATTCGTCTCATCCAAGTTTCCTATCCGCGGGAACGGAGATGCGGTCAAGTTGATCGGTGGTGTATCATTCGAAATCACCAATCTGCGACGCTCGGAACAGATCCGGCTCCGCCAATCGAAAAAATTGGAATTGATTGGCCAGATGACCGGCAGCATTGCCCACGATTTCAACAATGTAATGACGGTGCTATCCTGCAATATCCCTCTTCTAAATTCCCAAAGGGTTAGCGCCGATAAGCGAAATGAGTTGATCAAGGATTGCACCGAGGCCGTCGGCATGGCTTCGAACCTGACCAAGCGCCTGATGGCGATCGCAAGAAAGGAACCGCTCGATAAGACAGGGTCGACTTGAACGACCTGCTTGAGGACCTAGCCGACTTCCTAAGGAGTTCAGTTGGTCAATCTGCAACACTCGAGTTTTCGCAGCACGAAGCACCACTTCCGGTGTATGTCGACACGGTCTTGGTCGAGATGGCGCTCCTCAACCTTGTGTTGAATTCTCGCGATGCGATGCCGGAGGGTGGTTTGATCACAGTCGCGACCGACGTAGCCGCGATTGAGTCTGCGACGCCGGCTAACTGGGGGCAACCTCACACCGGGCCATACGCGATCCTGCAGGTGATGGACACTGGGGCCGGCATGACGAGCGAGGTGAAGGATAAAATCTTCGAAGTGTTCTTTACGACCAAGGAAAAGGGTAAGGAACCGGACTGGGATTAAGTGCCGTGCAGGATCTGGCGAAAGAATCCGGCGGGTTCATTCAGATCGATAGTGAACCCGGACAGGGCGCAACCGTTAAGGTATTCATTCCGCTGCAGGACGTTGACTAGGCTACTCATCACAGGCATCTGATCGCTGATCGAGTGTGGCAATAGAGCGCCGTTGGATCGGTTTCCACCAGGTGCGAACGCGGCCCCACAACGGAGAACGGGCAGCGAACCGACCGCCTCACGGTTGAACCAGTTGACGTCCGATTGTGTTTCCGGCATCGTCCGCACTCCGCAGGTCTCATTCGGACCACGGCAAAAACCACAATGCAACGTCAGAACGCAAACAACTACAAAAGCTTGCCCTTGTAGCTCAGCTGGTAGAGCACCTGATTTGTAATCAGGGGGTCGGGAGTTCAAGTCTCTCCGGGGGCACCAGTGATTTCAATGACTTACTCAAGCATGCTTGGCCAGCTTTGGTCTCCCGGGTAACATCTGGGGTAACAGCCGTGCTTTCTTATTTGTTGCTTGGCACTTGTAACCCCTGCTGGCGTCAGACTACCTCTCCCTCCTGATCTTGGTGAGCGGGTGAGGTTATTGACGGACAAGTTCTACTCTATTCTCGCTGCCGTTCCTGCAACTCAACATCCGTCCACATCGAGCTGCGATGCCAGATCGTGCGCGCCCAATTTCGGACCGCGGCTGGCCACTGGATTAGGACCGATGGTTCGCCCGATCCACTGCACCACACATTGCGCCGGTTGGGCCCAAGTTGGGCAAATCCTTCGTCAATAAGGCGTCCCCAGCATCCCTTCCGTCGGACAGAGTAATATTAACGAGCTGGCGTCCGTAATAACCACGTCGACCAAGCCAGTCGATCGTGTAGCCTGAACTCATTAACGTTCTGAGACGTCGAAGCGCGGCCCCTGCTTTTCGGTTTTCGTGAGCGCAAGCAGGTTTGCTGAGTTCTGGTGTATCGATACTCGTCAAACGCCATTTGATGCCGCGCTCCCAGCCCGTGTCTCCATCGACCAAACACGTTATGCGGCGACCATACTTCGGACACACCTGGATAGAAGTGGCTGTAGCGCCCAGTCGCCTAGAGGAGGGTGCAACCGTCCGGGCGTAGGTTGATCGCGAGGGATTAGTCGCGGAGGTGAGGCGATCATTAAAGTAGTGCAATGCTAGGGAGGCCGTTAAGCCGAATAGCGACGCGACAATGACGCCCAATAAGATACCGCTCCAATGGAGCGCTTGAGATGGTGCGCGGCGCACCCGGCGCCGCTTGTGGTCTCTTAGAGGTGAGACCTTCCGGCGGCCAAGGGTAGCCCGGCGGTGGCGATCTGAGAATTCTTTCAAGGTGACCTCGGGCTGACCTCTGACCACTCAGGCGCAAGAGTCGCCGACGGGAAGTGGCGTGCGCTGTTGTAACGGCGGGCGATGGAAAAGGAGGCTATGAGAGAGCTAGGTTGCGAGAAAGCGCGGGCGCGAAGTTTCGTAAACGGCCGGCATAAGCTCAACCCGGTGACAAGGACCATTGAACGCTCGTTGAATGGTATGAGCGCCTCAGCGCGGCCTGCAGCTAACCGCGAGCCGTTAGCGAACAGTATCCCGGCCCCGTAGCTCAGCTGGATAGAGCAGGTGACTTCTAATCTACAGGTCGTGCGTTCGGGTCGCGCCGGGTCACTAATTATTTCAGTGACGTAGACGCATTTTGCTTGCGGATCCTTACAAGAATTTTCGTGGGGGTTGTGTTAACCATGTACATAGTTGGATGATGATTGCCCTGCGGTGTTGAACGCTCCCAGCGCAGGTGATCTCCTCATCTGAGGTTCGAAATAGCCGGATTCGCTCAATTCGAATGGCACCGTGATTGGGGGCAGGCCAGAATGATAACAGGCTTGAATCAATCGAGAACCGTTGCATCCAGGCTTTCGCCTTCGCTCAGTTCAGTGTTGGGCAGTCGGAGGATCGCGTAAACGCATACGCCTGCTACCTGTATGACGATATGCTCTTACTCAAACAATTTTATCGCTTGATGCGCTCCTTTGCATCCGATGTAGCTCGAGCTCAATATCCTGATTTCGTCGCGCCGCAGGGTGGGAATGGTAAAGGAGCGTGAGGCTTATCGGCTGCTGCCCGCAATGCGCCCTGACGCAGTTGGGCGCTGACACAGAGTCTTATTCATCGCGAAACGCACGGACAAACTGATCCGTTAATGGCTTCGCAAGGTAGCTCAAAACGGTACGCTGTTTAGACGTGATCATGATCTCAGCAGGCATGCCTGGCACGATCTGCTTCCCGGCAAAATTTGGGAACTCTCGTTTTGCGAGTTTGACGCGGACCTTGTAATGCGGCTCAACGTTATTCTGCCCTCCGGTTTGATCAGGGGAAACATGAGAAACGTGGCCCGGCAGCTCGGGGGTGGTTCGCGTGTTAAATGATGTAAAGCGGATCCGGGCCGGCATCCCTTCAAAGACTTGATCAATGTCTTCCGGCCTGACTTGGCCCTCGACAATAAGTCTGTCCATCTGAGGCACGATCGACAACAGCGTTTCACCTGGTTTCACGACGCCACCAATCGTGTGGACGTTCAGTTCATGGACGATGCCGGCCGCCGGCGCTCTTACGACCAGCCGGTCGAGACGATCCTCTAACCCGGCTCGTTTTTCACTCAGCTCGGCTAGCTCTGCCTCGACAGCCTCTAGATCACTTAGCGCGTCATTGCGGTAGCGCTCGTCGAGCTCCAATAATTTGAGCTTAAGTCGGCGGTTCGCCCACCGGCAGTCGCAATATCGGCGACGGCGCGCCCGTGTTCACCCTCGGTCTCTGCTATTAGACGCTTTAGCTCATTCAATCGTGAGGCGCGAACCAGTTGCTTTCGCTGCAATGTCTCCAAATCCGCAAGCTCCGCCCGCAGTACGTCCCGCTCGCTGGCTCTTGCCGCCTTTATGGCTTCAAGCCCACGAACCCTTGATTCCAGCTGACGGATCTGTTCGTTCATCTGCGCCTTGCTTCCCAAGCGCATTTCGCGCCGTGTCTGAAAAAGGTATTGCTGGCCGCGCAGGATCGATTGAACGTTGGCATGCGGGGCCACCTCGCGCTTAAGCTCCTCAGGGAAGGTGAGGCTTTCTAATCCGCGATGTTCGGCCAGCAACCGAATCTTGCGAATTCGCAAACCCAGGCTGCGGTTACGAAGAACGGCGCGTTCCGCCAAAATTTGCGTCGGGTCTAGGCGTAGCAGCGCGTCACCGGCTTTGACCGTATCGCCATCTTTCACCTGGATTTCGGCAACGAGACCACCGTAGAGATGCTGGACCCGCTTCGTATTCGATTGCACAATCACTGTGCCAGGCGCGATGACGGCACCGGCAATCGAGGCAGCCACCAACCATCCGCCAACAGTCCCAAGCAGGACCAACGCGATGACGCCACCTGTCAACAGGTGTTTGGCGATCGAGCGCTTGGTTTTCTGAAGATCAGCTTCCGACAACGCGCAATCCTCCGGGTGGGGCGGCACCTTCAGCTCTCACATGCGCCAACACGCGCTCTTTGTCGCCGAAGGCTACAGCCTGTCCGGCTTTGAGGTAGAGCAGCTTGTCAAGGTTGGCGATGGCTGCTTTGCGATGGGCTGCGACAACGACAATGCAGTTCCTGGCGCGCAAAGCTGCAATGGCTTGCGATAAGGCCACCTCTCCGTCCGCATCGAGGTTGGAGTTTGGCTCGTCGAGTACGACGATAAACGGCTCGCCGTAGACAGCACGCGCCAGGGCCACCCGTTGCCGTTGCCCGGCGGACAGCGTCACGCCGTCAACCCCGACCCGCGTCTCATAGCCGTCCGGCAATGAAACGATCAACTCATGCACGCCGGCCAGCTCCGCCGCTGCGATAACAGCTGTGTCAGTCGCGTCGGACCGAAACCGCGCTATGTTCTCTGCAACAGTGCCACTTAACAGTTCGATGTCCTGGGGCAGGTAGCCGATAAAGCTGCCACGCGCGGCGGCGGTCCATTGATCAGGCGTCGCCCCGTCAAGGCGAAGTTCACCGCTGATTGGCCATGCACCGACGATCCCGCGCAGTAAAGTGGATTTGCCCGAGCCACTGGCACCGATCACGCCGACGCCCTCGCCAGCGGCGAGGGTAAAGGTGACCCCGGCAACAATCGAGCTCTGGGCTCCGGGCGGAGCCACCGCCACGCCATCTAGTGTCAAGGTTCTCGCCGGCGCTGGCAACTCCAAGCCGTTAGACGTGTGTTGGACGCCCTGCACGGCTTGTCTTAGCCGACGCCAGCTCTGGCGCGCTGCAGCGACACTGCGCCATTGCCCGATCGCCCCATCAATGGGTGCGAGGGCGCGTGCGAATATGATCGAAGCGGCGATTAGGGCACCAGGCGACAACTCATTGCCAATGACAAGATAGGCGCCGACGCCCAGAATGGCTGATTGAAGGATCAATCGTAAGGTGCGCGAGACAGCTGTGTAGGCAGCGTTTCGATCCGCAGCGTTTTGGGTGACATTGAGTAGGCCGGAATGAGTTTCGCGCCACACCCGAGTGAGGTCCGGTAGCATTCCCATTGCGGATATGGCCTCGGCATTGCGTTGAGCCGAAGCCACGAACCGGTCCTCCTCCGCCGCGCACATTATGGCGTTGCGTGCTGGTCGTCGGCTCCGCCAGCCATTGATCCCTGCTATGATAATCAGCAAGATGGCGCCGACCACTGACAGCCACCCAAGAATGGGGTGCAGCAAAAGATGACAGCGACATAGAGCGGCATCCAGGGGATATCGAACAGTCCTGCTGCCGCTGGACCTGCGATAAACTGGCGTACTATGCGCAAATCGCGAACGGCTTCACTGCCCGAGGCCGTGCCCTCAACGGCACCTGCAAAGGTCTCGGGTGCAACAGTCTGATCGAGCAGCTTTCCGATCCGCGCCATGAGACGCGAGCGCATCAGGTCAAAAAGGCCAAAGATCGCCAACAACCCAACCACCAGGATCGATAAGGCTGCAAGCGTGGGCAAGCTTTGACTGGTCAACACGCGATCATAGATTTGCAGCATGTAAAACGGCCCTGTGAGCAACAGCACGTTCATCAGGGCGGAGAAGATGAAAACGCCAATCAGCCCGGCGCTGCAGGCCGCGACCGCATCTCTAAGCGGACTTGACTGCTCTTGACGTTTTTGACTTACAGACATCGGTTTTGGTGTGGGTCTTTGAACGCGGCAATCGCAGGAACTCCAGGAACACAACAAGGGCTAACGATGCCAGCCCCATTCATCTCTCGAGGCCCTTCAAGCGCTAGCGAATTCCCCACCCAAAATGATGTAACTCTCTCCCGATTGATCTCCGTTCGGATCGGCTTGGAAGGCGCTTACGGCAACGTCATCAAAGCCATCGTTATTGACATCTCCTGCATCAGAGACAGACCAACCGGCCCCATCATCTGGAGCGACACCGTTCAGAACAAATCCATTCGTCCCATCGAGGGTGGCCAGATCCAGCACACCGTTGACACCGAATCCATTCTCCGATCCGAACACTACGTAGGTCTTGCCCGAACCAAGGTTACCGTTCGTCGTTGCTTGACTTGCTCCGATAATCAGGTCGTCGAGGCCATCGTTATTTATGTCGCCTGCGGCCGAGACCGACTGGCCAAGTCGCCCATCCCCTACGAGTGAGCTATCTGTAATCACGAAGCCATTCGTACCGTCGAGGGACTCCAGATCCAGCACACCATTGGTGCCGAACTCCGCGTTGGACCCGAACACGACATAACTCTCGCCAAGACCACCATTCGCACCGCTCGCCCCGATGATGAGGTCGTCAAGGCCATCGCCATCGATGTCGCCCAGCCCTGAAACGGAATTGCCGCTAATGTCTGACGGATCGATGCCGTTGATGACAAAGCCGTTGGTTCCGTCGAGCGTCTCTAAGTCCAAAACGCCGTTGACGCCGAAGCCGCTCTGGGATCCGAACACCACATAGCTCTCGCCGGCGAAGCTATCGCCGTTCGGAGCGGCGCCCACGCCGCCGATAATAATATCGCCGATTAGGTCGCCATTGACATCGCCCGCCGCCGACACCGAAGTGCCAGCCCTGTCGCCCGCATCCGGCCCGATGAGGACAAAGCCATTCGTTCCGTTAAGGTCATCGAGGTCAAACACACATTGGCACCGAATCCCGTCTCTGACCCGAACACGACATAACTCTCGCCAGCATCAGATTGAACGTTTGGATCGGCATTTGGTGAGCCCAAAATTAGATCATCGATGAGGTCGCCGTCGATGTCGCCTGCCGCCGAGACTGAGGACAAGATAGTGAAGCCGGCAGGGTCGATGCGAAAGCCGTTCTCGCCGTCGAGCGTTGCCAGATCCAAAATGCCACCTGAACCCAAGCCGCTGTCCGATCCAAATACGACGTAACTGCCCGCGTTCTGAGAACCAATAATTACGTCGTTGAGTCCGTCATTATTGATATCGCCAGCGCGGAAACGCTTAATCCGATCTGCCCGTTCTGGACGACACCGTTAATTGCAAAGCCATTTGTTCCGTTCAACGCCGACAGTTCGAGGTCCGCCGGGAGCCCCGACGCGGAGCCAAATACGACATATGCTTGGCCGGGCGTTCCCACATTGTCAGGATCGGCAGTGTTGGCGCCAATGATGAAGTCATCGATGAGGTCGCCGTTAACATCGCCTGCCCCCGAAATCGACTGACCACTCAGATCATTGGCATCGATGCCGTTGATGACAAATCCATCGAGATCCGTCGTGCCTGCAAGGATGTCGACAATATTGTAACTCGCTGCGAGGTTGATCCCGTTGGAAGGGCCAGTTTCGTCGGTGCCAGTAATGGTGATGCTGACCGTCGTTGTGACGGTACCATCGAAGGAAACAACGTCGATGCTGTCAGCCAGTACCTCGCCCTCGGACAGCGCTTGCACAGCCGGGTTCGCGTTGTCCAGCGTATAGGTCCAAGCCCCGCCCGCCGTCATGGTGTAGGTGCCGAACCCTCCATTGCTTGGTTCTTGCTCGGCAGCATCGACCGGTTGGAACGCGTCCTCGCCTTCGTCGGCATCGGTGATGATCAGATTGCCAGATGCGGTGGGATCCACATCCTCTTTGACGTTCCGATCGTCGGGGTTTTCAATGACCTGGATTTCTGGGAAGGCGCCGATTCCGGCAATGCCGGTTGATGCGTCAGGATTCGATGGGGCCGGCAATAATAATGTGCGCTGGGTAAATGCATTCCACGTGTCCAGATCCGTTGGAACATCGGTCGACGTCAGGACGGACGTGTCACCTCGCAGATCTACAACGATGGACCCCAATCCCGGCACGATGCCGCCCAACGCGCCGATGAGATTTGTTCCCTGAACCGCGATCGCATCGGTCGTGCCGCCAAAGGCGTCGTTAAAGACGTTGATATTTAGTGTGCTCGAGAAAAGCAGACCTTCTGTCGGATGATCGACCTGAATCGACAAGCCGGCACCGGTCGCGGCGTCGATCGTAAACAAGCCCGTTAGTTGATCTCCCGGACCAATGTTTCGGTCCGTAGGTCTCCGCCGGCAGCACCGTCGCCGTGAACGGCACGATGATTGTGTCAGCCGTCGAGAACGAGCTGATTGCAGCGATGCCGGTTGTTGCGTCAGGATTTGAAGGGGCCGGCAATGACAATGTGCGCTGGGTGAAGTCGTTCCACGTGTCTAGGTCCGTTGGAACATTGGTCGACGTCAGGACCGACGTGTCACCTCTCAGATCTACAACGATGGACCCCAATCCCGGCACGATGCCCCCCAGCTCCCCGATGAGATCGGTTCCCTGAACCGCGATCGCATCGGTTGTGCCGCCAAAGGCGTCGTTGAAGACGTTGATATTCACAGTGTTCGAGTAAAGCGAGCCTTCCGTTGGATGATTGACCTGAATCGACAGGCCGGCGCCGGTTGTGGCGTCGATCGTAAAATGGCCAGTCAGCAGATCTCCCGGGCCGATGTTCGGTCCGTAGGTCTCCGCCGGCAGCACCGTCGCCGTGAACGGCACGATGATTGTGTCTGGGATCGTCGGAACATCATTGGTGCCAGTAACGTTCACTTGCACCGTTTGATCGACGTCGGCGGCTCCATCGCTAGCCCGGATTGTGTAATCAAGAACGAGGGTCTCGCCGTCCGGAAGATAGTCGAATGTCTCCGGGCTCGACGCAAAAGCCCATGCGATAGAACCCGAAGTGCTTGTCGCATCGATCACCGGGTTCGCGCCGATGGTCAGCATTGCTAGAAGCGTTGCATTATCAGGGCGCGACGCCGTCGGACCTGTGCCGCTGGCGGTTACCGAGATCACCGACGCATTGACTATGTCAGCTAAGTCCACATCGCTAACAGACAGGGTCCCGTTGTCGAACAAAGCTGCATTGGTTTCGGGCAAGTTCGATACTGCCCTATCACCGATTTCGACGGTGATCACCGGAGCCGTGTTCGTAACATCGTCCGCACCGTTGATGGTAATGGTGACGGTCTCCGTCGCTAGTCCGCCGTTTCCATCATCAATTGTCACGTCATAGGTCTGAGACAGCACCTGCCCTTCGGCGAGATCGTCAAGCGCGCTATCATCAACATTAAACGTCCATCTGATTTGTCCAGCACCGTCGCTGGTGTCATCATCCACGAACTCTACTAACAGTGTGCCGCGATAGTTGGCACCATTTTCAGACGCAGCGACTGTGTGGCCGAGCGTGCGATCGAATTCTCGGAAATCAATTGTGCCTGAAACCGAGTGCTGGATTTGGTTCTCATTGGGATCCCCGTCTACAAGTTCGCTGACGCTGCCAGATAGCTCCGCCGCTCCAACAAAAGGATTGTTATTACGGCCATCGAGCAAGACATTCGCATCTCCGAATCGCGCCTCTTCAACGTCACGCAATTCGTCCAAGCCGTCGTCACCATCGCTCGCGTCGACATCAAGAATTTTGGCAGTTCTGGCCGTTGCGTCAAAGGTAATATCATAACCTAAAACGGAATCTTCGGGCGTTAATGGACTTGTTGGCGCTGAGCCGTAAATTGCGATGTCGTAGCCGATCTCCCCGTTGATATCGTCTCCTGGCCGTAGTTCGTCCCTGGCGCTGCTCCCTCCAACGAAAGTATCGTTCCCGCCACCCCCAACGAGCGAGTTTATGGGAACATCGCCTCCAATTAATGTATCGTCGCCGTCGCCGCCAAATGCCTGAATTAAAAAGTCGTCGGTCCTGCTAAGCGAGGAGGCATCAAAAAAATCGTTATTGCTGCCGAAGCTGGCGCCGGAGAAGGAAGCAAATACAAGGTCGGTGCCAGTAAAGTCTCCACTAAATGTAACAGTGCTAAAGATAGGATTAAGGTTGTTTCCGTTGTCGATTACAATGTCTGTCACATTATCGATGTCGGCAAACACCCGGCCGTCAATACTATAAACAATGTGGTCGCTGGAAATTTCGAGATCGCCGGTCCGCGCTTGATACGTAGCACCGTCTTCGATAAGGAGATTTCCGGCGCCGCTTATTCCTTGCGAGTTGTTAATTCCGTAGAGATCATCTCCGCTGCCGCCATCTACGCGGTCTGTACCTTCAAGCGAACGAGAGTAAATTAGATCACGCTCATCTCCGCCTACGAGCGTATCGTTACCCCCATAACTGAAAAGTAAATCGGAGCCCGATCCGCCGTCCAGATAGTCGTCGCCCCCGCCACCAAACAAAGTATCGTTGCCGCCATTGCCGAACGCGACGATGTTTTGTGTCGTTGACGAGCCGTCAAATCTATCGGCTCCATCTTCACCAAAGAAATAAGCCGTCTGAGGCAACAGATCCGTGCCGCTAAAATCTCCGCTGATGACAACATTGTCACCTTGTGTTCCGGCATATATGACGAGGTCTTCGATGTTATCGAGGTCGGCGACAAGCTCGCCGTTTACACTCACAGCGATATGGTCCGGCGCAAAGGTGGTGTCGCCGGTGCGGGCTGCGTAGGTCGCACCGTCCTCAATCAACGTGCCCGTTTGCGCATTGTCGATTCCTTGAAGAACGAATTCATCGGTGCCCTCACCGCCATCGACGGTGTCGACGCCGTCGCCGACGGTGTAGACAACCTGATCGTCACCGCCGCCGGCGTCGATCACCTCATCGGCGCTGGTGCTGGCGACAACCTCGCCCTCTTCGGACCCAACGATCTCGAACGCAAAATCATCTTCGTGAAGATCGGCCTTTTTCACGCCGACAAGAGTGATGCGATCACCGTTTTCGAGCTCGATAACTGTATTTTTTCCGACGTCGCGAGCGAGAGCTAATATTGCCGACAGATTGGTGAGGCCGGTATTGCGCAAGACGATGACATCATCGCTGCCGGCACCCGCTTGGAAATCGGTGATGCGTATAGAGCCTGCACCTTCCTCGTAAATGAAACGATCGTCGCCAGCGCCACCGGAAACGGTATTGTCTCCAGCACCCGCGTCGATGATGTCATCGCCCTCGCCCCCGTAGATGCGGTCGTCGTCGTCACCTCCGAACAGGACGTCGTCGCCGTCGTCGCCAAACAGCTTGTCGTCTCCTGAGCCGCCTTCGATGGTGTCGTCGCCGGGTCCGCCATAAACGACATCATCCCCGTCGCCCCCGTTGATCAGGTCGTCACCGGCTAATCCGTAAATTCGATCGTTTTTGGTGGTGCCGTTAATGATGTCGGCGTTGTTCGTTCCAATTTTCTTAGGCATGATATTCTCCCTGAAGCAGAAGGCTTGGGAAGCCTGCTTTCTTGGCTCATCCAGGGATCATCTCTGTACGAAACATCTTCCTCGCCAAAAGCGCCATGCTCACTTTTGGATCAGATTTCTTGGGCTCACCTCACTTGCTCAATCGCGGCCCATTGTCACACATATAATCATATATGAATTAACTGAACAAGCTTGGTTTTTGTCCGAGGCGCTAGAGACCTAACAGCGCCGAACTCGCTGCTCCGATGCGCTTTTGTAAAGCCCCCTTCATCTGGGCCACTTAATTGGTGGTTCTCTGGATCGTTCCTGGCACCGGTGCACGCATGCTGACAGCCGACGACGTCACCGATACACTGGAGGACGGCAGCTGGACTTGAAGGAGCCAGAGCAGCCCACCGGCCAAGGCTGCTGTCGGACAACGGCTCAAGCTACCTCGCCAACGATCTGGCCCACTGGCTGTCGGAGCGCGGTATGGATCATGTTCGAGGCGCGCCTTATCACCCAATGACCCAGGGTAAGATCGAGCGTTGGCATCAGACGCTCAAGAACCGGATCCTGCTCGAGCAATACTATCTGCCCGGCGATCTTGAAGCACAGATCGACGCCTTCGTCGGTCAGTACAATCACCGTCGCTATCACGAAAGCCTCGGCAATCTGACGCCCGCATCTGGCGGCGGGAAGGGCTAAAAGTTCCCAAGAAGCAACCCAAACGCAGTCGGCTTTGGCTGAATGACGGGTCGTGCATTCGGCTCCGGCCTGAATGGTCGAACCACGTAGGGAGCTACGACTTCGTTCAAGATCGCACGCAGGATGCACGTCCCTTCCGAATGCTCACAGTCATCGACGAGTTCACGCGCCGTTCTGTAACCACCGGCGCAATACTCGGCCAGTGAAGCGGCAGCTTGGTGCGGCTGCGCCGGAGTAAAACCCGGCCACTGTGTAGGCTTGGGCTTTTCCGATTCGGGAGGGCTTGAGCGAGGGATGTTTGCCGTGGAGATTTACGCGGCGGTTCGCCAGTTCGTACTTGTCCAGGGTAACAGTCGGCGCGAAGCTGCTCGGGTGTTCGGTGTAAGCCGGGATACCATCGCCAAGATGTGCGCCTATTCAGCGCCACCGGGCTATCGTCGGAGCCGGCCGCCGACACGCCCCAAACTCGATCCGTTTGTGCCGATCATCGATGCGATTCTGGCAGCGGACAAGGACGCACCAAGAAAGCAGCGTCATACCGCCAGACGGATCTTTGAGCGCCTGCGCGACGAGCACGGGTTTACGGGCGGCATTACGATCGTGACCGACTATGTACGTGAGGCGTGGCAGCGAACGGCCGAGAAGTTCGTGCCGCTGCGCCATCCGCCGGGTCACGCTCAGGTCGACTTCGGCGAAGCCATCGGTGTGATCGGTGGTGTGCGGCGGAAGCTGCACGTCTTCTTCATGAGCCTGCCGCACTCGGATGCCTGGTTCATGAAGGCCTATCCGGCGGAGACGACTGAAGGCCTTCCTGGACGGCCATGTCTCGGCGTTTGAGTTCTTCGGCGGGGTCCCGCAGTCGATCCTCTACGACAATACCAAGCTGGCGGTTGCCAAGATCTGCGGCGACGGCACGCGCAACCGGACGCAAGCGTTCACCGGCGTGATCAGCCATTACCTGTTCCGCGACCGCTTCGGTCGCCCCGGCAAGGGCAACGACAAAGGCAAGGTCGAGGGGCTCGTCAAGAATGGCCGTCGACGCTTCCTGACGCCGGTGCCGGTCGCTGCCAGCTTCGATGGGGTGAATGCGCGTTTGGAGGCATCCTGTCTCAAGGATCAGGATCGCAAGGCCGGCAACACCGACCGGACGATCGGTGAGCGCCTGCTAGATGATCTGACAGCGTTCCGTGCCTTGCCTGCTGCTCCATTCGAGCCTTGTGAGACGAAGGCGGTCCGCGTCACGTCGACATCGCTCGTTCGCTACCGGCGCAATGACTACTCGGTGCCGACGACCCATGGGCTGCGCTCGGTGATCGTGAAGGGCTTCGTCGATGAGGTGGTGATCCTGTCAGGCACCGAGGAGATCGCGCGTCATCCCCGCAGCTATGAGCGCGGTACCTTCGTGTTCGATCCATTGCACTATCTGGCACTTCTAGAACAGAAGCCGGGTGCACTGGATCAAGCCGCCCCATTGCAGGGTTGGAACCTGCCGGAACAGTTCGACCATCTGCGCCGGCTCATGGAGCAGCGCATGGGCAATCGCGGCAAGCGAGAGTTCATCCAGGTCCTTCGCCTGATGGAAGTGTTCGAACAGGACCTCGTCGCAGGCGCCGTCAGTCAAGCGATCCGGCTCGGCACGATCAGCTTCGATGCAGTCAAGCAGTTGGCTGTTGCCCGGATTGAGCGTCGTCCGCCACGTCTTGATCTCGATGCCTATCCGCATCTGCCACGCGCCACTGTCCAGACGACACGGGCCGCCAGCTATGCAGCCCTCGTTGAAAGGTCGACGGCATGAGCGAGACTGAAGCCACAGATCCCAAGGTCTTGCTTGGGCACCATCTCAAGAAGTTGAAGCTGCCGACCATCCTCGCCGAATACGACAAGCAGGCCAGGCAGTGCGCCGAACAGGGCATTGATCACCCGCGCTATCTGCTACGCCTCGTTGAACTTGAGCTGATCGAACGCCAACGCAGAAACGTCGAGCGGCGGATCAGAGCTGCGAAGTTCCCGGCATCCAAGAGCCTCGATAGCTTCGAGTTCAAGGCGCTGCCCGATCTCAATAAGGTGCTCGTCCTGGAACTGGCGCGGTGTGAGTTCGTGATCAGGCGCGAGAACATCATCGCGCTTGGACCTTCCGGCACCGGCAAGACGCATCTGGCGATCGGGCTTGGTCTAGCTGCCTGCCAGAAAGGCATGACCGTCGGCTTCGTGACGGCGGCTGGCCTCGTTAATCAGCTCGCCGAGGCACGTGACGAGAAGCGTCTTATGCGTCTGCAAGCGTCGTTGGCGAAGCTGCAACTGCTCATCATCGACGAACTGGGCTACGTGCCGCTCTCGCAGACGGGAGCTGAGCTGTTGTTCGAGGTGATCTCTCAGCGCTATGAGCGCGGCTCGACGATCGTCACCTCGAACCTGGCCTTCGAAGACTGGACATCCGTGTTCGGCTCAGAGCGGTTGACCGGCGCACTCCTGGACCGCCTTACCCACCATGTCCACATCCTAGAGATGAACGGCGACAGCTACCGCCTCAAACAGTCCAAGGCTCGCCAAGCCAGCCACGGCCGCTAACCTCACCATCGAAGAATGGCGCAAAAGCACAAGAGCCCCTTCGCGAAGGGGCTCTTGTGCTTCAACAAACAGCAACGCTTAGTGGCCGACTTTTACTCCGGTGCGCTGGCCTAACTTTGCTCCGGCGTTGACAGCCCTTG
>CAXXFS010000002.1:0-18048 GCA_963669235.2 uncultured Filomicrobium sp. | reverse complement strand
TCCGCGCCGAACCATTTGATTTCTACACCACGATTGGCACAGGCCTCAACGAACTCGGGGATAACGTGGGGACCAAGACCATTGGCTTGAAACTGGATTGATGAACCAACGAATTCCTCGTGCTGTTGCCGCTCAGGCAGTCGCAGGCCGGTAACACTGCTTAAACCGCTCTGTAGCACTGAATACCGCTCGTTCCACCTGCGGACGTTGTCTTCAAGTAGTGGCAATTGGGCTCGGATTAACGAAGCACGAAGGTTGTCCAGCCGAGCGGAGCAGTTTGGACTTTGCAATCGCGTTTGCTGGAACACATCTTCAGAGGGAATAGCGCCGTGAGCGGCATAGTTCATATATGAGCCCGAGATAACGACGGCACGTGACGCTAGCTCAGAATCATTCGTAGTTAGCAGTCCTCCTTCTCCGGAATTGATGTGTTTATAGGTCTGAGTAGAGAAACACGCGACACGACCAAAATTGCCGGAGCGGGCACCTTTCCACTGCGCGCCCATCGTGTGGGCGCAATCTTCAATCAATGTAATTTCAAACTCATCGCATATCGCGACGATTGCATCCATATCAGGAATGTGACCGCGCATGTGGGACAGCAAAAGGTAGCGTGCGCCACTGGCCTCTGCATTCGCTCTCAGATCATCAATATCGGTGTGCCAGTTTTCGTCGATCTCAACGAGAATCGGTATGCCGCCTGCCGCATAGATGGCACCAGGCACTGGCGCCAACGTGTAGGCATTTGCAAGAACCTTGGTGCTGGCTGTCACACCTGCAGCGCGCAGCGCGATCTGAAGTGCTTGTCCACCCGAAGTTATCGCTAGACAATACTCAGATCCTTGCCAAGCAGCATACTCTTCTTCTAGAAGTTTTGCTTCGGACACCTCGCCGTCGGCGACGTTGTAGCGGTGCAAACGACCGGATCTCAAAATTTCGCACGCACGCTCAATCGCAGTTTCCGGGATGGGTTCCTGCTGGGTGAATGGCTTCTCAAAGAGTTGTACCATCTGAACTCCGCTTGGTGACTCGTCTAGGCGGTGCATAGCACAAACTTGTGCAAAGTCGGTTTTTTGTCGAGCGTAAGGAATGAAGGAGCGCGTCCGGCTCAGTTTTCGCGAAGTTAATTTACCGGTGGTCGGAACGTCGAAAGCACTTTTGTGGTGCGCCGCTATCCTGCATGTCACCCAACGCATTCGCGGCGAAGCGGGTTATTGTAAAACGTTTGGCTCAAGATTTTCCTTCCAGCGTGCTAGTAATTAGCTCGCATAACGTTTTCATTACCGAATATCCGGACGCAATATCCTCATCTAGGATTTTCAACAACTGTGATCCATTTATTGATAGAATCTTTGACTGTTCCAGACATTGCGCCGTGCCTATGCGATTTGGCTGTCCAGGCACCATGGCTGCCCAACCAAAGATCATCGAGCGTTCAATGGCTCCTTGAACGTTGAGGAACTCAAGACCGCTTTTGTTGATGAACGTAACGATTCCCTCCACAAGCACATAGACATTATCCGCCTTTTCACCTGGTCTGTAGATTTCCTGCCCCAATTCTAGGTTGAGTTCGACCGCAATCTTAGAGATATCGGCAAGCGTACTATCGCCACACCCCTTAAATAAAAGGTTTTGGGCCAGGATTTCCTTTATTCTTTTGGTTTCAAGCATGCTGACACTCCAATGAATGTAGTTGGGGGCTCTGCGAATCTCGATCAGGCGCGATGTCAAATTTCGGACTCTAGCGCTACTTACTTTAAATGCTGAAAGTTGCCCTTTAGCAGTCCTGACCGTCCTAAGGCACTTTTGGCGCGTGCTTCAAATTTGTTCCCGACTTACCATTGCTCAATGTAAAGAAAGTGGTCTCAGCGCTTGCCAATCAAGGTGCTGGCAATCAATGAGCAGAGACGCTTCATAACTGTCTCATCGTAGAGAAGGCCGACACTTGTATCGGTCGTAAAGCGGATCAGCCCCCCGACGAGAACGAACATGTCGACCACCTCTCTGCCAACCTCATAGATTATCCCGCCTTTCGGCGACATCAATCTTTACCGCGAGCTCTGCAATCGCAACGTGTGTCGTAGAAGCGCAGCCGCTGAACAGAGGTATCTCATTCGGCATTTGCTGGATTTCTTCGGTTTTGCACATGGGACGAAGACTAGGTCGTGCTTTTAAAGAACGTACATAGTTTTAATTCTGCTCAGGACATTTAGATAGGAAAAAATCCTTATTGTGGTTGTGGCGCAGCCTCGGCGAGGCTCTTCACTCGACGTCAGGGGATGCTGGCGTTGTTGCGACCTGGTAGCTGTCGCCCAATATGGAGCTACTAACGAGCGTTGGGTAACCTTTACCAATGATGTTGATTCTGACGTCCTCTACTAGTTTGACCAAACCGGTCAACCATTGACCCACAAGCTGTTGGAACAAAGCAAACGTTTCCGCTCGGCAAAATTTATCGAATGCGAGGATCGGGTCCTGCTAGTCTCGGAACTTCAATTCAATAATGTCCGCCAAGTGGACTTAGCGGACATTAGTGATGTGCGCCACGTCCGCTGTCGGAAGGTCTTCTTTTAGAGGCAGAGCGGACAGGGTGCGAGGTGTGTTCGTAGGTCATCTGGCATGCCCGCCCTGATCTATAAGCGGGCGTAGCAGAGGTGCTAATAGGACTTTTCGAGCAGAGCAGAACGCGTTTCAACTAGGTGTTTTTCCGCCTTCGGTTTTGAGGAGAACCAGAAGTCTCAGCGTAGATCGGACCATGCACCCCTCGTGGTGCACTGTGGACCCGCGCTGTGAACAACAATGACACTTATGGACACTCAACGACAATTTTGACTACAGATATCGGTCCCGGAGACAGATATGACAGGTGGAACCATCAGCTTTTAATCGGAGGGTCGAGAGTTCGATCCTCTCCCCGCCTACCAATTGCTGTCGCAACGACAGGGACCACAGAATGCGTGGCACCTACATGGTTCGCACTATTTTGCTTGGGTCGCCACTTTGATTTGCGGCGCTGCCGTGCTGGCAGCTTGTCCACCGCCGCTTGTCGCAGCTCGGCTTTCCTCCGCAACCCGCGTGAATAGCCCTTCAGAATTCTCAGGGTGTCCTGAGTGCGCTAAACGGCTGTTTTGCGGACCATACAGAACGCCCCTGCAAGCCGCCTTCCGGCGCGGCGGCGCAGTCCGTGCCGCAACACGTCGATAACCAGACCAGCCTTTTAGGGAATGAAAAAGGCCACCTTGGAAAAGTGGCCTCCGTTCCTTTTGACGGATCAGCGTCCCCAATCACCTACTGCATCGCTGCCAGATATATCGAAATCGAGGTATTCCTTGACGTCAAACGGCATGCTGTTGAGGGTAGCCTTGACTCGATCGGCAATCGCCTTGGTTTCAGGCCGCGCGTTCGAGAGACCGGTATAGGGGATCCCCTTGCCATTCTCGACGTCGGGATACTTCTTCTTAAATAGCTCGTGTCGAGCGCGCATCCGATTGAATTGGCCCTGAGTGTGAATCAGCGGGACCAACTGCGGGTTTTCCTCGCGCGGATCCATGTAGAGGTCAAAGTAGGCCTCCGGCATCCCTGATGCAGCCACATCACCTGCACCGATCCAATGCCTCTTGTAACGCCCCTTGACGGTCGCTCCGAGTTGATGACCGGCGTAGATAAAGACGTAGTCACGGCGACCATGGGTGTCGCCATTAAGTAGGATCGAGGTTTGGTCGAGACCATCAACGATCCGGTCAGTTGGTATGTACTTTGTTGCCCCACTTATTCTGGCGAATGTCGTGTACAAATCCGTGACGTGAACGATGTCGCCGACAACCTGATTTGGCTCGATCACTCCGGGCCACCACGCAAAGGCCGGGACCCGAACGCCGCCTTCGGTGAAGTCCCCCTTCCCCCCACGGTACATCATTGGAACCATTCCCCAGCCTGCAGGCGGACTGTGCACCATCGGACCGTTGTCGGCCATCGCAACGAAGAGCGTGTTTTCCGCAATGCCGAGTTGCTTAAGCTCATCCATAACCGTTCCGACGAACTTGTCGAGCATCGGGAATGCATCGGCTACCATCAGGCCCGCAGTTGAGTTCTTTGGAATATATGCCTTCATGAAATTCAGGAAGTTAGGCCAGTATGACACGAAGAACGGCTTGCCTGCTTTCGCATTCTTGCGGATGAAGTCAAGGGTTCTCTTCTCCGATTCCGGGTCCACTTTGTCGTAACACTCGTTCGTAGTGCCGCACCATTCGCGTCCAAGCTCACCCTTTTTGCCTTCGATATTCATTACCCAGCCCTCAGGCAGGAGTCCGGGGTTGTCCAAGCGATAGGGATCGGGTGGATAGATGTCTGGGAACAGACCCAACACCGCATTCACTGCATTGCCTTGCTTGTTGTAAAGTGAGGTTATCTGGTTCATCGGAGTGAACAGGGCTTCGTCAAAACCCTGGTTGTGAAGATAGCTCTCTTCAATGTCACCCAGATGGCCTTTGCCGAAGAAACCTGTTGCGTAGCCCGCTTCGGAGAGCACCTCGGCGATGGTGACTTCCTCAGCGCGCAGTCCCGAGAATTCATGCGGCATACCGACCACGCCCATTCCATGACGCACAGGTAGCCGTCCTGTCAGAAAGGCAGCGCGTGTCGGGGTACAAGACGGCTCGGTGTACATCCGCGTGAAGTTAATGCCCTCCTGCGCCATCTTGTTCATGCTGGGCGTGTCGTAGCCGAGGTTTTTCTGGAGCGCTGGAAAGCCGACAGCGCCAAAGGCGGTATCGTCCCACAAGATGTACACGATGTTGGGTGGGCGGCCGTGCTTCTCGCGAAGCGCCGCCAGCTTCTTGTCCAACTCCTGGTCTGCGGCCGCCCAGCGTTCACCGTTTTGCGCCTTAAGGATATAGTACTCTGCGTCGTGGACAATCTTGCTGTTGGCATGTGCGAGCGATGCCCAGGCACCGACGATAAAAGCGGGCAAAAGCGACAACGCGAACCGAGCGCTAAAATGCATCATTATCTCCCAGTTATTATGACTGCTCTTGGAAGACCGGTGTTCTCCTGTATCAGATCCACCGGTCTGGAAAGCCAGACTTGCAGATTAGCGTGTGCAGATCGAGTGAATTTATCCGGCTTACGTCAGCGGCAGGCAAGCGGACCTGGCGGCGGCGGTCTCGTGATGAGGGTGACAGCCCGACAGGTGGCCGGCTTTGTTTTCAACCATCGTTGCCGGTGTCATTGGCCGTTGAAACAAGGCGAGGAATATGGTCGTCTTGACCAATCACCTTGGGGCACTGCGGCGTCATAGAAATATGAGTGTGTGCCTGATGAACAACTTGATGATTTTCCGGATATGGGTGTTGACGACGGTTAGCCTTCTTTTGCTAGCTCACTTGGCCCTGGCGGGTGTGAAGTCATTCAACAGGCTGTCAGGCGAAGTCGTCAGGCTTGCCGAGGCTACGGACTACGACAAGGCCACGGCTGTCGCCAACAAGCCCACAGTTGCCAAGCGGAGTCAACGCCGCGTCAAATCCGGTTGTGTGGTTGGTGACGCGGTCCGGCTTGGTGTTTGATCGGTCATGTTTTGAGCCACTGTTGGGAAGCCATCGGAGTAGTCAGCTTTCCAGTCCTCACAGCTTCAATTCGCGATTGAGTGTGACGGACGCGCCCTTTGAGCGTATCGCTCAGCGTTTTAATTTCCGGGGGTGGCTGGTAACTGTTGAGGGTCACAGCTCTATCTTTGCAAACGGCCACAGAACTTGGTTGGACCAGATAGCCGAGTGCGGTCGGCACTTTGTCTACAAACCATAATCTCGTCCGCATCAATCCGAAATACAAGCGCGAAGCCTTTACGGAAAAATCCACGGGAGAAGGGGCGGCGAAAACGGCTAGAGGGACAATTCGCCTTTGCCTCGCTGCCGGATCAGTTTCTGTTTGGCTTCCAGGTAGATCTTGCAAGCGGGGAAGATCGTCGGCGTCTGGCATTGTTGCCGCAATTCTTCACAGATCTCCGTCCGCTTGCCGCGAGCGCAGTCTTTGGCGGCCGCGAGCTTCATGTAGCTCCTGAAGCTGTGCGGACCATTTGGATGGGAGTGCGTGTAAACGAGTGTGCCAGCCACTACGACAAACCCGAGCAACCAGACTCCCAGCGCGTGGAGCACGGCCCAGCGCCTGCGAGTGAGCCCAAGCCATGACGGCCGTGCCAGCCCCGCGACGAGATAGATCAATCCGCCGATGACGGCCACAGAGAAGAATAGCTTGGCGGCATCCTGCAACAAGACGAGCGTGTCATAGGTCATGCATCCAGTCTCCCTGCTGCCGGCCGCAGCCTGACCTGCACCCAATTCCGATCTTCTTGCGACGCATTAAATTGCGCACTGCGAGTTGGCAACCGCCGCATTAGAGAGATTGGCCGATCGTCCGTGCGTGATTGTGACTGGGTGGGATTGGATCACAAAAATCAATGTGAACAACCAGCTTCCGGGATGGAGCACCCGCAATCCAGCCTGCGCGTAAGTAGACTTTATTGTAGTAGAATTGGAGAAACACCACGCGAAGACTTCTAATCACGCTTGTCGCCGCATTTGCCGTAGCGTCGCCCGCGGCAAATGCCGCAAACATTGTAGAAACGGCCAAAGGTGCTGGAGTGTTCAACACACTCTTGACTGCAGCTGCTGCCTCCGGCCTCGATACGCCGCTTGCAAATGACGGTCCTCTGACCGTGTTTGCTCCAACGGGGAAAGCATTTGCAAAGTTGCTTGCAGGCACAGTCGAGAATTTGCTCAAGCCCGAAAACAAGGACCAGCTCGCCGCAATTCTCAGCTACCACGTTCTCCCGCGTAAGCTGACGTCAAACATGTTGCCTCATAAGCTGATCCACGTCCGCACGATTAAGTCTTAAGGCGATCGGTTGCTATCGGTGACAAAATCGAGCAGCGGCGTCACCGTAGATGAGGCCAACGTTATCGATGCCGACATAAAGGCTGACAACGGCGTCATTCATATTTTCGACAAGGTCATTCTTCCGAAGAGCTGATGCAATGGACCGCCGCATGGAGTGGTCTGCTGCATCATGACGTACGGCCGGGATCGAGTTGTTCACTCGATCCCGGCATCACGATTATTCAATCCATTCGCCGGCTACCGTCCTAACGGCAGGTGATCTGAGCGCCGACACGTCCGACGACGACTTCGGCCGCGACAGGCGGGCCGTGCCGGCTAAATGTCGACGCAAGCATTGCTGCGGATATTGGGGACACTGAAGCGTTGGCGCCCGCAAGGGGCGAGGGTGGCGCCTGAGACGGGTTCAGGCCGCCGGCTTTTTAAAGTGCAGGAAGCCCCAGGCCAAACACCCCGCTTCGCCGGCCTTCACCCAGTTAGCGAGTCCTTCAAGCATGCGGTCGATGTAGGCTTCGCTTACTTTGCCGGTGAGACGAGCACGTTGAGCGGAAAGCTCCTCGGCAACCCGCGAATAGTGACGAACGAGCTGCGGGGTCTTTTCCTCCCAGGCCACCAGTTCAAGTCCCTGGGATTTGGCTGCCCGCTCATAGAACTCGGGTGAACCCAGCGTCTCGAGATGAATTCGCGCCAGGACGGCTTCAAGATCGGCGCGGTCGCAATTGCCGCTTTCCATGGGGTCGGTGAAAACGAAATCGCCGCCAGGCTTCAGCACCCGGGCAACTTCAGCGATGACCTGATCGCGGCGACCAGAATGCAGGATTGCATCCTGCGACCAGACGATATCAACGCTGGCGTCGGCAAGCGGGATTGCTTCAAATGATCCGTCGACAACGTCGACGAGCTTATCGAGGCCAGCTTCCGCGCTGAGTTCGCGGTTGCGAGCATTTTCTTTTTCCGAAAGATTTAGGGCGGTGACTTTGCAGCCGAAGCGTCTGGCGAGATAGCGCGCGGCTCCTCCATAGCCCGAACCGATATCAAGAATAGTGGCATCCGCACCGATTGCGGTTAGCCTGTCGGCCAGCCGCTCGACCGTGCGCCGGCTGGCGGTGGCGATGTCCTCGCGCTCGCTCTGATAGAGCCCGATATGAATATCCTCACCACCCCAGATATGCAGGTAGAAATTGTCGGCGTCTTCGCTGTTGTAGTAATCGCGGGCCGTTTGCACGACATCCGAATAGCTCTGGCTCAAGACGCCTCTTCCTCTTTCTCAACGTACGATTTCTCAGCGACGTGGACGAAGAAGTCCGGCTCGGCCTCGCGGAACGTCTCCTGGAAGTCTCCATACGTCGTCACATTCTGGAAGCCAACTTCGGACATCAGACGTCTGACGTAGGCCTTGCGCAGGGGGAACATATTGAGGTGGAACTGCGCACCATCCGTAAATTCATAACAAAAGCGCGCCAGCGACGGGTCGATATGCTCGGGATAGGCGCGGACGTCCTGGCCGCAGTAGTAGTAGTTGTGGGTCGGCTTGATCTGGTGGTCCAGCAGCGCATCGTAGTTGCGCTGGTCAAGGACCAGAATGCCGTCGTGGCGCAGGGTCGCGTAAAACTCGGCCAGAGATTTGCGCCGGTCATTATCATTATGCAGGTGGGTGAACGAGTTCCCAAGGCAGATCACGGCGTCATAAAGGTCATGAACGTGTTTGTTGAGCCAGCGCCAGTCGGAGTGGATCGTGCGCAGCATCTGGCCGTGGTCGCGGGCATTCTCAAATGCCTTGGAGAGCATTTCCTGGCTGCCGTCGACGCTGGTGACCTCAAAGCCGGCCTTGCTCAGCATTACCGAGTGGAAGCCGGTGCCAGTGGCAACATCAAGCACCTTCTTGGCGCCATGTTGGCGCAGCGTCTCAATGAAGAACTCACCTTCTGATTTGGCCCGCCGTTCCCAATCAATGAGGGCGTCCCACTTGTCGACGAAGGATTCAACGTACTCCTTCTGATATTGCCCCGTCTCTCGAACAGCGAGTGGATCCTCGCCGTATTGTTGTTCAGTCTTCACTGCTAGGCCTCTTACCATCATCTTTGCTCCAGCGTTTAAGCGAGCCAGGACAAGTATTAAGCCAACATTTCAGCTTAATACTGCCAGTTTCTATAGAATTCGTAGGTCGCGATCTAAGATCTCGCGGTAGGATCGGTCATGCAATTGTGCAGTTTCCAAACTTGCCTTTCCTGCACACGTGCTTCCGCCTCTTGCCGCATGCAGGCACCAAATCTGATCCCGCGGGCGCTTTTGTATAACAGGACCAGAGAAATTCTCAACCTCCTGCCCAAAATTCCCTCGATCCGCCAGAACCGGCGGGCGGTTTCTACAGGGCATGATGGACTTTGCCGGAGGGAACTTCGCGGTCCAGGCATCGCCATACTTGGGACGATTCATACATTCAGCTCAGAAATTTAGAGCTCTTCTTTTCGTGTCTAGACGGGCCGCCCCATCATTTGGGATGCCTTCCATCGCGGCTGATCACGCGGTAGTACCGGCCGCATCACAACATAGTTAATGTCGGCTCAGTGGGGAGGGTGACACGGTCGATCATGTCGCAGCGCGGCTCGAAATGGCTCCATACAGGTCCGCCGTGCGCTGATGCGCGCGTTCGGCTGATCTGCTTTCCGCACGGCGGGGGCGGTGCGCGGACTTATCGTGCTTGGTCTGAAACACTGCCTCAGTGGATCGAGGTCCTGCCGATCGCACCACCCGGGCGTGGGGCACGGTTGCGCGAGCCGGCAATCACTGACATGGCCTCGATGCGCGCTCAGGTTGCTGAGGCAATCACACCAATTCTCGATCGGCCGTACGCAATATTCGGACACAGCGTCGGGGCTCTGGTCGCCTTTGAGGTCGCTACGGAGCTACAAGCGCGGGGGGCGCCGCAGCCGCTGCGTGTTTTCTTGTCGGCGTACGCTGCGCCCCAAGCAGCCCGGGTGGTGGCTCCGATTCATGATCAGCCCGATGATGTGCTGCTTTCTTTTCTGCAGCAGCTCGGGCATGGCGGTTCCGGTCCGGCTCTCGAATCCGAGTTGCGCGACTTTGTAATGGAATCCGTGAGAGCGGATTTCAAGCTGGCCGAGCTGCATCGTGTCGCTCCTGAGCAGCAGATCAATGCCCCGCTCACCGTTCTCGGCGGGAGCGATGACGAGACCGTGCCTGTGGCGACGCTAGCGGGCTGGAGCCGTCACGCGGCCAGGGGTTTCAGCAGCAGGCTGTTTCGCGGCAGCCATTTTTATACTGAATCTGAACGTGACGAACTGCTGCGGTTTGTCGGCGAGACACTGGCTGGTGACCTAGAAGAGCAGCCACGCTCGCTGGCGTTCGGGCAGCGGGAGGATTTTCCGCAGGAGATCTGTCTTCACGAGCACTTTCGTGCGCAGGCAGCTCAGACCCCCGAGCGTACCGCGCTCGTCGATCAATCAGTCCGTTTGACGTTTGCCGAACTCGATCAGCAAAGCGACATGCTGGCCAGGCGTTTTCTTGCCCAAGGGTGCGGCCTGGACCGACTTGTTGCCATCCTGATGGAGCCGAGCGCGGATTTCGTTATCGCCTACCTTGCCGCGCTCAAGGCAGGCGGCGCCTATCTGCCGATCCCCATCGCCACCCCGGACGCAGCCATCGCCGACATTCTGTCAGTTGCCAATCCGGTTGCGGTGGCGACGAAGGCGGCACACTCGCCTCGTTTGCCCGTGGCTTGGCGCAACCGCGATCGCTGCACGGTCCTAGGTGAGGGTTGGCAACACCGGCTGTCGAAGGATGACCTAAGTGAGCTAGCATCGGCACCCCGGCCGGGCGCCGACAACCTCGCCTATTGCGTGATGTCCTCGGGCACTACAGGACAACCGAAGGGCATCCTGTGTCCGCACCGCGGGGCCGTGAACTCCTATTGGTGGCGCTATCGTCACCTTCCTTATGATGATGGGCCCTATGGCGATGGGGAACGGGAAGCCTGCAACGTCTTCTTCGTTTGGGAAGCGCTTCGGCCGATGCTTCAAGGCCGTCCCACCTACGTCATTTCTGACGACGTCATCTTCGATCCGCGCAGGCTTATTGGCTTCCTTGAAAAAAACCGCATTACGCGAGTTCTATTCACGCCGTCGCTTCTTGATCAGGTGCTGAGTGGGGGCGGCCAGGTCCTCTCGCAGCCGTTAGCCAATCTCCGTGTCGTGATCCTCAACGGAGAGGTTGTACCGGCGGCATTGGCGGCAAGGTTCCGCGAGCGGCTGCCGCACGTTTTGCTCGTCAACGACTACTCAATCTCGGAGTGTCACGACGTCGCGACACTGGAAATTGGCGCCGCGGCCTCGCATGTCGCGAGCCGCTATCTTCCGGTTGGTCGGCCGATGAGCAACGTCAATGTCTACATCCTCGATAGCGAGCAGCGGCCGGTGCCAATGGGCACACCCGGCGAAGTCTATGTCGGCGGGTATGGGATCGCGCGTGGCTATCTGAATAACGAAGCCGAGACAGCCCTACGATTCATGACCGATCCCTTCGCCCGCGATGGACAGGCGGCTGGCGATGCTCGGATGTTCCGCACCGGCGACATAGGGCGTCTTTTGTCCGATGGACAGATCGAAATCTCCGGGCGCTCGGATTTTATGATCAAGCTGCGCGGATACTCGATTGTCCCCGGCGCCATTGAGGCCGAGATCCGTGCTTTTGCAAAGATCTCCGCGGCTGTTGTTAGGGCTGTCGAAGATGAAAAGACGGGGCAACCAGGCTACCTTGCCGCATACGTCACCGGCGATAAGGGAGCGCCTTGCGACACCGAGCTGCTGGAATTGCGCAAGCATCTAAAAATGCGCCTGCCTCACTATGCCATTCCCAGGGTAATTGTGCCGCTTGACGAGCTGCCCATTGATACCAGCACGGGAAAGGTCGATCGGTGGAGGCTGCCTGATCCAGCGACGGCCGCTGCCCCGGCCCGGCGGTCCTCGGACGCAGCAGCGCCCACTGCCGGGAAGGTCGCTGCAAAGGTCACCGAGATCTGGCGCCGCGTCCTTGCCGCAGCCAGCGTTGGGCCAGATGATAACTTCTTTGATCTTGGCGGGCATTCGTTACTCGCCACGGAAATGACGTGGGCCGTGGAGGACGAACTCGGAGTTGCGATCGACGTGATTGATGTCTTCGACCATCCCACCTCTGCAGCCTATGCAGCTCACGTCTGCCGCGCCGGCCGCGGGAAGGGTGCCGGGAGCAGCAAACGTTTTCGCCGTGTCAACAAAGCCGATGTCGGCGAGATTGCGGTCATCGGTATGGCCGGGCGCTTTCCTGCAGCCAGCAATGTCGAGGAGCTCTGGCGTCTCGTCCAGGAAGGACGCTCCGCGGTTCGCAGGTTTGATGACGCCGAACTCCTGCAACGAGGTGTCCCGCGGCATCTGATTGCTGATCCCAGCTACATCAAGGCCGGGGCGATCCTGGAAGATGTCGGCTCGTTTGATCCGCGCTTCTGGGGCCTGAGCGAGGCCGAAGCGACGATCATGGACCCGCAACAGCGGCTGTTCCTGGAATGCAGCTGGCACGCCCTCGAGTCGGCTGCCCACCGGCCCGGGGATGGCGACCGGAAAATCGGGGTCTTCGCGGGATGCTACCTGCCGGGCTACCTCATCCATCATCTGGGCGCCGAAACTCATCTCGATGCCGCTGATCCGACACGCGTGCATCTTGCCGAACTTGGCAATGACAAGGATTACCTGGCGAGCCGCACCGCCTATCTGATGAACCTGTGCGGTCCGGCGATCGGCGTGCAGACATCTTGTTCGACCGGCCTTGTCGCGATCGCGCAGGCGACGGCGGCGCTGCGCGATGGCCAATGCGAGATGGCCCTGGCGGGCGCTGCATCCATCACGTTTCCGCAGGGTGGCTTTGTCGGTGCCGAAGGCCATATCGGGACGCGCAGCGGCGTCTGTCGCGCCTTTGACGCGGCAGCCGACGGCACAATCCTAGGCGACGGTGTTGGTGTTGTGGTTCTACGCCGGCTTGACGAGGCGCTGGCTGACGGCGACACGGTTCTTGCGGTCATCAAGGGCTACGCGGTCAATAACGACGGCGCTTCCAAGGCGGGTTACTCGGCGCCCAGCGCGGCGGGGCAGGCGGCTGTGATCTCGAACGCGCTCGACATGGCCGATGTGCCCACCCGGTCCATCGGTTACATCGAAGCACATGGCTCGGGAACGCATCTTGGCGATCCAATCGAGGTGCGCGGCCTTGTTCAAGCGTTTCGCAGGCAAACCGACGAAACAGGTTTTTGTGCGCTCGGCTCTATCAAGCCCAACATCGGCCACTCGAATATCGCCGCCGGGGTCGCGGGATTTATCAAAGCCGTGCTGGCCGTTCGCGACGGCATTATCCCTCCGGTGGCCAACTTCACAACTGCGAACCCCGAACTGAAGCTTGACACGACACCCTTCAGGATTCCAACCGCCAGCGAAGCTTGGAGTTGTCCGGACGGCGAGCCGCGGCGGGCTGGTGTATCCAGCTTCGGGATCGGCGGTACGAATTGCCACGTCATCCTCGAACAGGCGCCTATTGCGGCGGAGGAAAGACCGGAGCCGGCGGCACTTCCGGTGGTGTTACCGGTCTCCGCCAAGACCGGCGAAGCCGCGAAGACACGGGCGAAGGAACTTGTCGGGCATCTGCACCAACACCCCGTCGTGCCGCTCGCGGATGCCGCCGCGACGCTGCAATCCGGGCGCGAAACCTTCCGGCATCGCATCGCCGTTTCCGGAACGACACATGAGGCGGCAATCACTGCTCTATCAGAACGCCTCGATGGTAGGTGTCGGGCGGAAACACCGGCGACGGCCGATGGCGGCGTTGCGTTTGTTTTCCCGGGGCATGGAGCACAGTACCTGCAAATGGGTTCTGGACTTTATGAAACGAACGCGACGTTCCGGCAGCACTTTCATCGCTGCGCGGCCGCGTTCGCGGAATTCCTTGAGCGGCCGCTCACCGATCTGTTTGCCGCGCAGGCCTGCGAAGAATTGCTGCGCCAGCCGACCGCGCTTCAGGCTGCCATTTTTTCATTGGACTGCGCGCTAGGACGTTCACTGATCGACTGGGGTGTCAAACCTGTCGCTGTGTGTGGTCATAGCCTCGGCGAATACGCGGCCGCGACGATTGCCGGGGCGTTGACCCTTGGAGATGCCGTGCGGCTTGTTCATGCGCGCGGCAACGGGACGGCGCTTTGTGGGCACGGCAGCATGCTCAGTTTAGCGGCTGGAGAGGACGCAGCGCGCCGACTGGCCGCCGATATCCCTGGACTGGCGCTCGCCGCAGTCAACTCGGAGTGCGACGCCGTCGTGTCAGGTCCGCTATCAGCGATTGAAGAAGCGGAGCGGCGGGCAACGCAGATGAATATCGCGGCGCGAAGGCTGGCGGCATCTTACGCATTCCACTCGCCATCGATGCGGCCGGCTGCCGAAGCCCTCGAGGACGCCTGCGCGGCGATCGACATGATGCCGCCCAGCCTTCCCTTGTTTTCAAATCTCACCGGCGGCCGGTGGGGTGAAAACGAAACCAGGAAACAAAAGTACTGGACGGAGCAGATGTTGTCGCCGGTACGGTTCCTTGAGAACTGCAAGAGTCTGCTGGCCGCCAATCCATCCATCGTTCTGGAGGTCGGGCCTGGCCGCACCCTCCAGCGTTGCCTGCAGCGCAGTGCACTAGGGGTCGAGCAACAACCGCGGATCATGTCGGCCTTGGGCGCCGCATTCGGTGAGGGCTCGCGTGAACCCGGCGCTCTTTCCGGATTAGTCGCGGAGCTTTGGGAAGCGGGCATTGATATCGACTGGGACGCTTGGCGCGGCGGGCGCGGATTTCGACGCATCGCGTTGCCCGGCTATCCCTTTGAAAGGCGGAACTGCTGGCCGCTTGATGACAAAGCGAAGACGGCTCAGCCGGGGTCATCGCCTGTACGCCGGGAAGCCCGTGTGCCTTTTGAGGAGATGTTCCATCTGCCTTCCTGGGCGCGAACTGCTGGTCCTGCGGCGCAGCCTGCCTGGCAAGGCCACTTCTTTATCCTTTCTTCCGCTGACGGGCCTAGTGCCGAACTCGCTGAAGATCTGGGCCGGCAGCTTGGAGGGAACGGCTCAAAAATCATACCTCTGCGCGCTGATCCGGAGCCGGGGGCCTACCGACTGGCGATAGCAAGGCTGCGGGAACGTCTCATACAGCATGAAGGACCGGCGCGGGTTATCGATCTTTCCCACCTTTGCACTTCCCCGCAAACCGCTGTCGATACGGTCGCGTACACGGCATCGCTGTGCGAAGCATTTGCTTCGCTTGCACCTGCGACGAGCCAACACCAGCTCGAATACTGGCTCGTGACCGACGGCGCTCTACAGGTTACCGAGGAAGACTTCAAGCCGCGCGTTGCCCCGCTGATCGGACCTGTTTTGGTGGCGCCTCAGGAGAACCCTCGCCTGGCCGTCCGGCTGATCGATATCCGCGCCGACGGAGGGGGCAGTTTTGCCGGCGATCCCCGTCAGGTCCGCCGTCTCGCCGAAGAAGTGAAGGCTGCTGTTGCACGACGTGAGCCGCTTGTCGCCTTGCGCGGCCGCCAGCGCTGGGTGGAACGCTTCGAGCCACTGCCTATTGGTATCCGGGCAAGGCATGCCGGAATCGCGCGGCTAAGGAATGATGCTGATGCGCATGTCATCACCGGGGGATTGGGCCGCATTGGTTTGACGATCGCCGGACGGCTTGCGCGGCTTGGTTGCCGGGTTGTCCTGATTTCGAGGCGCGGACCTCCCGATCCAGCATGGCTCCAGAGCCAGTTTGGTGATGCGGCCGAGTTGATCCGGATTGAGAGTTGCGATGTTGCTAATGGTCCGCAATTTGCCCGCGTACTGCAGGATATAGCCCATCGCGATGGTGGAATCGGCGGGGTTTTCCACTGCGCCGGCCTCGCCGATCTGCGCTACCTGGAAGACACCAGCGCCGAAACGATCGCAGCTGAAGCGGCTTCCAAGATTTTGGGCACAGATAATTTGCGTATGGCGGTTCGCCAACTTGCTGGCGATACCGGAGGCATGCCGAGCTTTATAATGCTGTTCTCCTCGCTGGCCTCGGTCCTGGGCGGCCTTGGCATGGCCGGTTATGCGGCCGCCAACCGCTTATCTCGATGCTTCGGTCGCCGGCACAGAGGCGGCCGTTGGTGTACCATGGATTTCCGTCAACTTCGACGACTGGGATTTCGACTATTCGAAAGAACAAGTTGGCGCTTTTGTACACACGCGGAAGGGGCTTGCAGTGTCCGCGGACGATGGCCTTGCCGCGATTGAGACCATTCTCGGGACTCTTGATTACGAACAAGTTGTCCTCAGCGCCACACCGCTTGGCCCACGTGTCGCCAAATGGACTTCGTTTCATAATGCAGCCGCCGAATCCGATCACGAGATCGCGACCGGCAATGATGCCAAACAGAGGAAAGACCGTCGCCCGACCCGAGACTGCGCCGGGCAGCCCGATCTGATATCTGGGGTTGTTCTCAAGGCCTACGCCAAAGTGATTGGGCCTCGTGATCTTGCGCTTGACGCAAATTTCTTTGAACTAGGCGGAGACAGCTTACTGGCCGCGCAGCTTGCCATGGAGCTGCGTGGGGCACTGCCGAGGGGGAACAAAGTGAGTATCGGTGAAATATTCGACTATCCGACGCCGCGAAGGCTGGCCCAGCGCCTCGCATGCGGCTGACCTACGCGGGCAGGCAAGATGCGGCCTCCCGCGCTGAAGAACTGTTCTGGACCTACAATTGGCCTGGAGGCCACCGATGACCGCGAAACCGCGCACCTTTGATCTTGACGGAACGTTGCCAAATCTTCCCGTGCCACGCCTTGAGGATAGCGTCCAACGCTACCTCGACAGCGTCGAGCCCCTAGTCGATGCGTCGACGTTCAGCGACATCAAGGCCGCCTCCGAAGAGCTACTTCAGCCTGACGGGGCAGGCCGGAAATTGCAGACGCGCTCTGGAGGCCCGCGCCGCACGCTTAGAGAACTGGCTTGCCGGGTGGTGGGAGGACGTGGCCTACCTGAGCTATCCGGAGTCGCTCGTCATCAACTCTTCGATCGGATTTCAACCGATGCCCGCTATGCCCCGGGCGACCAGGCGATGCGCGCTGGACAACTTACCGGCGGCACACTCGACTTTTATCTTTCGATCCTGAACGAGACGATGCCACCGGAAGTCCAGCGTGATGGATCGGGCTTAGACATGTCCTTGTTGAAACGGTTTTTCGCGACCAACCGTTATCCAGGGACCGAGGGCGACCGGATCGCCACCTTCGGGGTGGCCAGAGCCGGCATATCATCGTGATCCGCAAGCACAGGTTCTTTGAACTGGAAGTCATCAATGCTTCCGGTGAGCGCCTTTCGGACGGCGATCTCATGGTGCAGTTCCGCCGAATCCTTGCAACGGACACGGCCGCACGGGCACCTGCCGTCGGCGTGCTTACCGCCGCCCTCCGCCCCGATTGGGCGCGTGCCCGCGACCGGCTGGCTGCCTCACGGCAAACCGTCATGTCCTGGACCGCATCGATCGGGCGCTGTTTTTGGTCTGTCTTGACGATGAACTGGCCCCTAATTTCGAAGACCTCGCGCGGTCCGGTCTGCATGGCCAGAAGGGCAACCGCTGGCATGACAAGAGCTTCCATCTTGTGATCGATCCGCAGGGTAGGTTCACGCTGCATGGCGAGCACACGCCGGTCGACGCAGGTGCCTGGGTGCCTCTTATCGAAGCTATCGGTGGGGCCCGCCGATCCGCTGCCGGCGCAGAAAGACGCCTCGGCTCCGGCACCGCTGGAGCTCCATTGGGAATTACCATTGGAAACGACGACGGACATCGCTGATGCCAGTGTCGTTTTTGACAATCTGATCCGAGATCTCGACTTGCGGATCGTCCATTTCGACGCCTTCGGGAAGGACCTGATCAAGACCTTTAAGACCGGTCCGGACCCGTTCCTGCAGATGTCCTTCATGCTGGCCTATAAGCGCATGTACGGACGGCTGCCGAAGACCTATGAAGCGGCGTCAACGCGCATGTACAAAGGTGGACGCACGGAAACGATCCGGACCGCCTCCAACGAGGCCCTCGCGTTTGTGACAGCAATGGACGAT
>CAXXFS010000001.1:0-411265 GCA_963669235.2 uncultured Filomicrobium sp. | reverse complement strand
TTACCCCCGTCGGCGCCAAGCTCAGGAGCCACATCGATCATTGTCGTACGCGATCGAGTCTCCTGCCACCGGATCAATCCCTCCGATCCGGTGGCTTTTGTTTGGATGCGTTCCAGGCATCACATGGAGCGAGCGCAATGCTGACACTTGAAGACCTCATATCCTTCAGCGGGGTGACTGGAAGAAGAAATTCTGGCCATCGCAGAACACGAGCGTATTCCAGAGGCGGCTGCCTGCAGGCTAGCAGGTTACCTCTCGCAAACTGCCGAGGGTGAAACGAAGATCCGAGAAATGATTGTCGACGATATTCGCGAGGCACAAGCTTGCGGCGATAGTGAACACATGATGACCCTGTTGCACGTCTTACATCACTACTTGCGATCGCATCCAACCGCTTGCCCTGGCGGTCATCCATGGAGCAGCGTTATTTGACCGAACTGAATGGAGTATCAAGCGACGCCAAGTGCGCCTTGCTCTCCTTCTAAAGCCTCCTTCATCTGTAGCTCAACTAGATTTGACGTCCGCACCAGCCTCGGTTGTCATAACGTATCTCCGGTATCCCTTTCCGCATTGTTCCGGAGACGACCATGGATCTTGTTTCGCGCATCGTATTCATTGCCGCACTTATGCTGCTGGGCGCTATTGTCCCCATATCGGCCGAAGCCGGCGAAAGAGTTTCCTACAGCGTCGGCGGCAACGATTACCAGGATATCAGTCGAAGGCCGCTGGTACGTCCAAGGGTCTCGTTGTCGTGATCCATGACTGGGACGGTCTCACCGACTATGAGGAAAAGCGCGTCAACATGCTCTCGGAGATGGGTTACGATGTCCGTCTTCAGGGTCTTTGAGACAGGGTGAGGTTCCTTCGGAGAGAGGGTCTGAATCACCTGTTGCGTTGATCTAAGCGGGCTCGCTTTACGTGTTGCAAGCGCCGCGCTTCGAATGTCTTTCGTTTGATCCTTTCTCTTTCTAGTAGGATGGTTTGGCCGCGCCCGAAGTAGACGTCGGCGGGCGTCAGATTGCCGAGGCTTTCGTGATAGCGACGGTGATTGTACTGACCGACGAAGGCGTCGATCTGTGCTTCAAGGTCGCCGGGCAGATAGTAGTGTTCGAGAAGGATCCGGTTCTTGAGCGTCTGGTGCCAGCGCTCGATCTTGCCCTGGGTCATCGGGTGATAACGGTGCACCACGCACATGATCCATGCCTTGTTCTTCGAGCCAGTCAGCCAGATCACCGGCGACGTAACTTGAGCCGTTGTCGTGAGAGCAGGCGCGGTCGATGCGCAGTGTCGACTTGATCGAGACCCGCCGCTGCCAGCGCGATCTCCAGTGTGTCGGTGACGTCATCAGCTCTCAGCATGCGTGCACCGGTGCCAGGAACGATCCAGAGAACCACCAATTAAGTGGCCCAGATGAAGGGGGCTTTACAGTATGATCGCAATCAATGTGGTGGGTTGGATTTAGTGATAGGAGGAAAACCCATATCGTCCCGCCAGCGCGATAGATTTGAGAGACTGGAGAACGCGCTTATGAGCAGTGATATAGCTACCATTCCCGTCGGTCAGATGCAATGAACGTAAGGGAGACGACGGGCGCATCTATTTGACGGGCGATTTGGGCTTTGCTCGTCTCGTCCTTGTCAAGAGTGACAGACGTGCAGTAGACGGCAGTGAGATCTGGGATGTACTCGTCCAAAGAAAGAGAGATTGGCATCATCCCAATATACCCGAGTACCGCTTGCCGGATATGCTGTGAGAGTACCTCGATCATTAAGAAAGGGTGCAGTCCGAGCAGCTGAATAGCTTATCGCATGCTCTCCAGGAATAGACCCTAGCCTGGAAGCAATGTGGCGCAGCTATCCAAAGACGACGTCCAGAAACATCATGAGGACAAGGCCGAACGTTATTCCAAACGTAGCTTCATTTTCGAACCCATGCTGGTGCGTCTCCGTGTCTAGCCCCCTTGGGCTGTACCACCAAAACTTCGTTTCTCTAATATCGTTTCAGGCGCTGGTGGGCGCCTGCCGAGGGCATGGTGCGGTCGCACGTGATTGTATTGGCCGAGCCACTGATTGATTACGATCTGTGCCTGCCGGGGTAGTTGCGAACAACTCGACGTTGAGCACCTCGCGCCGCAGCGTACAGTTGAAGCGCTCGTTATATCCGTTCTCCCTGTTCCCCCGTCATCATTCACGAGACATGTTGTTCGGCCGAAGGTTGCGGCCCGGATTTTGATCTCATCTTCGCTCCATAATGGCTACGATGATCTCAAAACCCTCTCTTCCCGATTCGCCTCAAGATGTCTCGTGAATGATGACGGGGAACAGGCATATAATGAGGCGAGGCTTGGTAAGCTGGCGAGGCAAAGACAGCATGGTTGGACCGAACCAGATCTGCGGGGGTACGTGAAAACTCTCATTTCTATCATCGTTCTCGCGGGAGGGGCTTACGCCCTGATTGTTCTGCTCCTGTTCCTGGTTCAGTCACACTTGATCTATTTCCCAAATGTACCTTCACGTGCGCTGGGCCCGGGCCCCGACAGTATCGGTCTTGCATACGAAACCGTAGATATCCTCACCGAAGGACGGTGTTAGCCTCCATGCCTGGCATGTCCCGGCGCGAGAGCCGCGTGGCGTCGTGCTCTTCTTTCACGGCAACGCCGGCAATATCTCCCATCGGCTTGACTCGCTGAAGATTTTTAACGACCTCAACTTGTCGACGCTGATATTCGATTATCGGGGGCTATGGGCAAAGCGAAGGCCAAAGTTTCCGAACGGGGCACCCTACCGCGATGCCGAGGCGGTATGGCACTACTTGACGAAGCAACGCGGCATTCCACCGTCGCAGATCATACTGTTCGGGGCGCTCTCTCGGCGCTGCCATCGCAACCTATCTGGCCCAGCCGGCAAAGGCCAGCCGCACTTATCATTGAAAGCGGCTTCGTGTCCGTGCCGGAACTGGCCGCCCAGCTCTATCCTTGGCTTCCAGTGCGATGGCTGGCGCGGTTCAAATACCCAAGCGGCGAATACTTGAACGCCGTATCCGCACCGGTGCTAATCATCCATAGCCGCGATGATGAAATCATACCGTTTGCGCAAGGCAGGTCACTTTTTGTCCACGCACGCGAACCAAAAGGAATTCCTTGAACTGCGCGGCGGCCACAATGATGGCTTTCTGAGTAGCGGCCGCTCCTATGTCGACGGACTCGACGCATTTCTGGCCTCCGTGTCGGGCAACTGAGTCGGCCTTCAGATGCCTTTGGGGCATTTGAATTTGTTCGTTTGATACAGGTTTTTCGGAGTCTCCTCGAAATTTCGTCCCTGCCCCTTAGAACTGGGCCATTATTATGCTGCCAGCAGGAGGAGCATGCGATGGCCCGGACGCGCTATTCGGTAGAAGATTGCTGAATGTTTGGCTCCTGATGTCCGCTTATTGATCAAAGCGGACATGGCAGCAATCTGATAATCGCAGCTGATGCATGTTCCGCTTCACATCCGAAAGCGGACATCTCAATTGGCCGCCCCTCCTAGCGTATGAATCCACCGACCGTTTCGCCAAAAATGAAGGTATCACACATTTTTCTAAATGTGCTCTCCACAGCATCGCCTATAGGACCATCTTGGCTCCAAACTGTTGTCGTAAAGCTGCCTTCGCGAATCAATGGCTTGAGTTTGTCAATTATCTCCCGGTAACGATCGGATGCTTGATGCTTCATGAAAGCCTTGTCAGACCTGTACATCTCATAACAAGTGAACTCACATTCATTCAGTGTTGAGTGCACAAAATAGTAGATGACGATGTCCTGATCGGCTTCTTCGACCACATCCCCAAGCGCGCGAAGGTGCAGTTTCATTTCCTGTACATCGCTTGGGTCGTTCACCTCAAATGTGTTTTGTGACAAAATTCGATACATAGGAATGCCCTCCGCACTGGTCCAAAAGTCCATCCAGCTTAACCATAGCTGTGTGTGCCGACAACTTCATCCGGATTCGTCTGGCTGAAGGAATCGCCTAACGTCAGGTCAACATGGTGGCACTGCTCTGTTACGTTCTGGCTATCTCGGCCCTGCCATTTAAGTCGAGGCGCCGGCTTGAAGCACAGAACGCGGTACTCCGGCATCAGCTGAACATTTGCGCCGTAAGATGCTGGGTCGGTCCATAACTCTCTCGCTAAGCGCGGCGTCCGCGCGCGTTGGAAATTCTTAAATTATCGAGGTTCCGGTTCGCGCAGGTTAGAGGCCTTCTGCCGATCTTCGTCGACTCGCATAACAGCCTAGGCCGCTTCGCTTCCTCGAAGTTGCGTCTGTTCAAGGCCGACACCGGCGAGATTGTACGGTGATGCTTTTAGCTGATCAGCCCGTTGTGCATACCTGCGAGGCACTTCCATCGTCTTGTGTCGGGTTGCGCTAAAGATGGCTCCGAGGTCAGCGCCGCTCTCCGCGGGTGTCGTCGCAAAACCAACCCGTAAACTGTGGCCGCTGAACTTGTCCGCTTCGGCCTGAGCCGTTGCCAGGGGAACGCCCTGGCGGACGTGATGGTCGGCAACCCTTGTCTTGATGACAAGCGCCACGGATTGTGCGCGCAGGCGGCCACCAGTCTTTCCGCCCTTCGAGACACGTCGCAACAAAGGCTCCACTGGACCGATCCCCGCCTCTTCGAGCCAGGCTTCGATTGCTTTAACAGCGTCGGCATTCGGCGCGCGTGGGATTGTGATGGGTTCCGGTTTGCTGCCGGCAGTCTTGGAGCGCGCGAGGGTCAGTTCAATCGTCGTGGCCTTGATTTGAACGAACCCGGTGCCAGAGCCGAGCTTGTCGAGGTCGGGCCCGACCAATTCTGAGTGGCGTAGGGCAAACACGTAGCCGAGGGCAAACAGTGCTGCGTCGCGACGGCCTTTGGGGGGCGCTTCACATGCCGCAACGACGTCCATCGCAACCAGGGCACGAAGCGGTTCGACCTGGCGCTTGTTTCTGCGATATAGAACCAACTGAAGTCTAATCGGCAGACAAAATTTGTGGTCCGTGCATAAAAATGTAGGAGGTTCTGTGTGCCGTTTCTGCGCCTCTTGGTGATGGCTAGCCTGTTTTGGATTAGTCCGAAAGCGGCTCACTCTGCTGACGAGACCGAGCTTTGGTCGGCGCTACGCAGCGGTTCTGCGTTTGCAATTATCCGCCATGCTCTTGCTCCAGGTACGGGTGATCCCAGCCACTTCCAATTGGGCGACTGCACGACCCAGCGGAATTTATCTAAGAGCGGGCGACAGCAAGCCGTCGAAATCGGTGATAGGTTTCGGCGTTCGGATATACGTGCGGCACACGTGTTTTCAAGTGAATGGTGCCGCTGTCGTGATACAGCTGAATTGATGAGGACTTGGACCTGTTCGTGCACTACCTGCACTCAATTCATTTTATGAAACATACGAGCGCAAAGAAAAGCAAACCCGCGCATTACGCGCTTGGCTGGAACAGGAACGCCCTAATGGTGTCCTTGTTCTTGTGACGCATCAAGTCAACATTTCCGCACTCACAGGTGAGTACACCAGTTCCGGAGAAATGGTTGTTGCCCGTCAAATTGAGGACGGCTCGATCGTTGTCTTGGGCAAGCTGTGAGGTCAGTCAGATGGCACCCCCAAGCATATTCCGGCGCTGCTGTGAACGCGGACAGCGAAGGACGCTATCAATCTAATAAAACCGAGAGCTGTCGTGAGGCCATCGACGATGTCTTCTTAAGAGGGGATTGCTTCGCCAACACAAGGCTCCCGATGTGATCTGCCCATGCTTGCAAGGCATCCCGTACCAATTCGTCCATACCCGCGAAATTGTAACGGCGCCGCGTGACATCGCGAGGTTTGTGGCTCAGGATCCGCTCGATAACGTCAGGCCGCACTCCATTGTCTCCGCACCGAGTGGCGATCGAGCGACGCATATCATGAAGATGAACGTCATCGACTCCGACGGCGGCAGATAAGCGGCGCAGGTCTTTGACTTCACTGGATGTGGCCTGGCGCTCAGTGTCACCCGACAACCGCTTCTTGCCAGCTTCCAGGAATTCCTTCGACCACTTGTAGTAGAGGCCCTGGGCAATGCCTTCCCGTCGGCACAGCTCGGCAATCGAATACTCTCCGCGCAGCCCTTCCAGGACGATGCGGATCTTCTCTTCCGAACTATAGCGCTTGCGGGTCTGGCGGCGGACCTCACGGACATGTTGTTCGGCCGAAGGTCGCGGCCCGGATTTTGATCTCATCTTCGCTCCATAATGGCTACGATGATCTCAAAACCCTCTCTTCCCGATGCGCCTCAAGATGTCTCGTGAATGATGACGGGGAACAAGCAACCTGAAACAACAGAATGGCGGAGGGAGAGGGAAGGGATCCCGTACGGAATATTTCCCTGCGAACCACCGAAACTTAGCGCCAATTTGATCCGCTCTTCGCGTCCCGCGACGGCTTTATGTGTACCACAATGTGTACCTCGCTAACGAGCAAAGCAAGGAGGGAGACTAATGCAGCGCGTACTCTTGACCGGCGCGGCCGGGTCGATCGGCACGTTCTTGCGGCGCGAACTAGCAGGCGTCTATCCGGAACTGGTGCTGGCGGATATCCGGCCCATTGGCGAACTGGGGGCAGGCGAGACCTTCCGGGAACTCGACATCACCGACTTGGCGGCATTCGAGGCAGCTTGCAGAAGGGTGGACGGCATCCTGCATTTCGCCGGGCAGGCGGACGAGAACACTTGGGAGAAAATCCGCGCCAACAATATCGACGGCGTCTACAATCTGTTCGAGGCGGCTAGGCGGCAGGGAGTGAGGCGCATTTGCTTTGCCACGTCGAACCATGCCGTCGGCTACTACCGCCGCGATGTGAGAGTGAACATCGACATGAAGGTGATGCCGGATAGCCGCTATGGCGTTTCCAAGGCGTTTGGCGAGGCGATTGGCGCGATGTATGCGATGAAGCACGGCCTTGGCGTGTTCATGATGCGCATCGGCAACGTCGCGGATAAGCCGGTGGACAAGCGGCGGTTGTCGATCTGGATCAGCAAGCGCGACATGGCGCAGCTCTGCCGCATCGGCCTGGAGCACCCAGACATACGCTACGAAATCGTGCACGGGGTCTCCGACAACGACCGGACATTCTACGACAACTCGAATGCCTACCGGCTTGGTTACAAGCCAAAGGATCGTTCGGAGGATTATGCGGCAGAAGTTCTTGCGGCTGAGCCGCCGGCCGATCCTAACGACCCGGCGGAGATTTACCAGGGTGGCACGTTCATCACCTCGAGGTGAAACGAGGAAGAGTTCACAGCACCGATCGAAGCCACCTCCGAAGTGGCGAATGATGTCGGTCGGCCTCCGCTTGCAGGCCGTTTAGTGGAGAGCATCTTATCTCTAAACAGCCGGTGAGCGTTGAACGGACTCAAAGAGACGTCTCGCCGAAAGATATTCGACAATTTTGAATAACCGTTCGTGCGGATCGTGTCTTACGAACTAATGCTATCGGAGCGGTGTGTCGAAGACGCCGAGTGAGGCTGCGTGAGCGTGGGGCTGCACAGAGCATAAATAGGATAATGGCAGGGCGCCCATTGAACGCTCTGCCAAAGTCCTCGTTAGATCACAACCATTAGTGAAGGGTGTGCCGTTAGTGAAATATAGTCCTAGCAAAAGCCGGATTGAGAGTTGTCTAGAATTTGACCGTCAGGCCTTACAATCCATTGTCCTCCACTCTTCCATTCTTCGGGCTCGATTTTGGGAATGCACTCACAGGTGGGAGCGCTAAATTCGTACCCAGGAAAGAAGAGGCTGTTGATGCGTAGTCCCAACTGTCTGGCCACCAAATCTTCGAACGGATGCTGGTCCTCCCCCACTGAAGTGGTCCGACTCGAAGTAATTATTTGGACCCGAGGAGGACTTGAAATGGGCAAGAGACACAAGCCGGAAGAGATTGTTGTGAAGCTTCGGCAGGTAGACGTGCTGACATCGCAGGGCGCAACGGTAGCAGATGCGATCCGCCAGATCGGCGTGACGCAGCTGACCTATTACCGCTGGCGCAAGGAGTTCGGCGGGCTTCAGACGAACCAAGTCAAGCGGATCAAGGATTTGGAACAGGAGAACGCCCGGCTCCGCAAAGCGGTCTCGGACCTGACGATTGACAAGCAGATCCTGGCTGAGGCCGCCAAGGGAAATTACTAAGCCCTTCACGCCGCCGGGTATGCGTTGAGCATGTCCAACAGATATTCGGCTATTCCGAACGCCGTGTTTGCCGGGTGCTCAGCCAGCACCGCTCGACACAACACAAAGTGCCGCAAGGCCGGGATGATGAAGCGCGGCTTACCGCGGACATCATCGAGCTTGCCCGCCAGTATGGCCGCTACGGCTACCGCCGGATTGCAGAAATGCTCCGGCGTGCCGGCTGGGTGGTGAACGACAAGCGTGTCGAGCGCATCTGGCGGCGCGAGGGGCTCAAGGTTCCATCCAAGCAACCGAAGCGGAAACGGCTTTGGTTCAATGATGGGTCGTGCATGCGTTTGCGTGCCGAGCGACGCAATAATGTTTGGTCCTACGACTTTGTGCAGGACCGGACGCATGACGGTCGAGCGTACCGGATGCTCAATATCGTCGATGAATACACTCGGGAGTGTCTCGCCATTCGGGTCAGACGCAGGCTCAACTCGATCGACGTAATCGATGTCTTGTCGAGCCTGTTCATCGTGCGTGGTGTGCCCTCTTACATCCGCTCAGACAATGGCCCCGAGTTCATCGCCCAAGCCGTGCAAGCCTGGATCGGAGCAGTCGGGGCCAAGACGGCCTACATCACGCCGGGCAGTCCGTGGGAGAACGGCTACATCGAGAGCTTCAATGCCCGCCTGCGCGACGAGTTGCTCAACGGCGAGATCTTTTACTCGCTGAAGGAGGCCCGCATCATCATTGAGAATTGGCGGCAGCACTACAATAAGAAGCGACCGCATTCATCACTCGGATATCAGCCACCAGCACCCGAAGCGTGGGTCCCAAGCCGGGTCGCGCTGCCGTCTCCGCTCGTGAGAGCGGCTCCAACGGCAACGCTAGGCCTGGAAATCAGGCCGCCACCAAACTAACATTCAAACTGGGCCACTGGATGGGGGCTGACCACCTCGGTAGATCCGGACCCCACTCCAGCTTCATCAAGCGCTACGGATGACCCCGAAGTGGCTCTCGAAGCTCTGCGCCAGATTGCAGCAGAAAACCGGGCGGCATCTTCGGAAAGTAGACACAATGCCAGTCGCGACATATCCGTCGGTGACACAGTTAGGGTGCGCTACCTCACTGGGGATCAAAGCCTGCTGCAAGTCACAATAATACGTGGAGAGACGGATTTGAAAAAAGGTGTCGTCAATTTTGATGCCCCCCTCGCAAAGGCTCTGCTAGAAGCGGAGGAAGGAGAAGAAATTGAAGTACTAATCGGGAGCTACGTGCGCACCGCAACAATAGAAAAGATCTTCAAGCGTGCAGCATAATACTACGAAGCTGCTGTTTGAACGCGATCCTAATGTCTGACCCATGCATTGTCGGTTCATTGAGGCAAGCGTTTATACGGCGGAATTTGGGCTGTTGAGACGGTTGCGAGCCGGATTCTTATGCTCGGCCGCGACCACCCAGAGCACTCTGCAAAACGCCAGGAGATATCGCTCGTCCCCCTATACATAGCGTTCCCTTGCCAAGACAATACGCTGTGTCGAAACTCTCAATCGCCCTCCCGTTCAAATCAAATCGCACCGCCCAGTCCGGTGTATAGTTTATGATAGTCGCGTGACCTGCCCCCAATGACTGGTCCGGTTTGAATGTTAGTTCATTGACGGCCTCGGTGACAACGTGATCATCGTTTCCGGGGCGGGTGGTCGGTATCCCAGTGACGAATGCGGTCGTATCTGATTGTAATGTCGACGCCAGTTTTCAATTATGATCTGTGCCTCCTTGAGCGAGTAGAAGATGTCTCCGTTGAGCAGCTCATCTCTTAGGCGGGCATTGAAGCTCTCCACATAGCCGTTCTCCCACGGGCTGCCGGGTTCAATGTAAGGCAGTGCTGGCGCCAACGGCTGGCCTGCCCCCAATCGCGGTGCCAGTATCTAAGTTAGAATCCGGCTATTTCGAACCTCAGATGAGGAGACGATGGAATGGCACGAATTGATAACAGCCCGAGCGTCCATTTCACAGAGCGATCAGCGGCCATCACGGTCTTTTCACATTTCACGTTGAAGCTAGTGTCAGCGTAGTTCGTTAGGGTGGAGTTGTTGCATTGTTAGCTGCTTTGATTTTCGTGGGCGTCGGAATAGTCTTTCTCGTGTTCGAAGAAGAGACATAGGCGTCAGTTCAGGCGACCACTGACCGCGCAATGGTCCTTGCCGTCACATTGCTGTTGTCGAGCGAACCTCTTGATGCGCGGGTGCGTGTGGCGCTTACACGAAACCGATGCGTTTTGTTGAACCCCAACACGGCACATGCGCGAAGACTCTAGTTTGTGGCCCAGTGCCGAAACGTTCATAGCCGCTTGTTCTGGCACCCCATGGCGCGCGCCCCCGCAGGCAGCATTGTGAGACCTTGCGGTTTTTGTGATAGCCCGATTAGTCTTTGACAATCGTCAATTCATTCTATCTGCAACCTTGCTATGCACGTGGGTGCTCCAAGAGCGGCGCTGGAATATCAGTTGTCCCCCGTGCTGATTACCCCCGTTGGCGCAAAGCTCAGGGCAGGATTAATAGTACCGCGTAGGTCCCTTGCGCCACTGGATCCATCCCCCGGTCCGGTGGCCTTTGTTTTACCGTCGCATCATATGCACGCCTATACACAGCCCAAGCGGTTGGGTACCCATGATCGATATGCTTTTGCCTAGCGAATTGATCAGGTACGCATGAGCTTGATCTCGCCACCGAATTGAATGGTTTTGATCAAGCATTTCGAGATGACCGCTAGTCACTTGATCTTTGCTGAACCCGTTCTGCGTCAATTTGTTTTGTCGGTGAAGACCTGCTTCTCACCATCGGCTGAGAAATATCAACGACGAGATGTGTTGAATTCACTAATTTCCAGCAAAGATTTTGCGCCCATGCGAATCTGTTTCGGCGTGATCTAACCAATAAGCAAGAAAAAAGGAACGAGGTAATGCCCCAAAATGGAGGACTGCCACCCGGACTGGCCGATGGCCTCCCGCCAGGTTTGGCAATGCAGCTTGAGGATGGAACGGTGCCACCAGGGTTGCAGGGACGCTTGAGGAAGGATGTCGATATTCTCACGGGTAACGGCAGTTCCAGTAACACTCTACCCAATGAATTATTTTCGAATGATGGTACCGGATTTTTTGGGGAGCCCTCGAGTGTAGCCGAGGGCGGTCCAATACAGTCTACTACAGGAATCGCAGTTGGAGATCTGGACGGCGATGGTGATTTAGATGCACTGATCGTGAACGACCCGGGCCAGACCAATCAGATTCTCATCAACCAGGGTGGTCCGCAGGGAGGTACGGAGGGCACTTTCGAGTCAGTGCCTTGGGCCAAGGCGAACATACAGAGCAAAGATGTTGAGCTTGGCGATCTCGATGGAGATGGCGACCTGGATGCGGTACACGCTTCTGGTTCTGCCTCCGAGTCCAACTACATTCTCATCAATGTCATCAACGAGGGCATCACATATTTTGATATTTCTGACGTACCTGGCGGTGGACGCACTAGTGCGGGCGTAGAGCTCGGCGATATTGACAAAGATGGTGACCTGGATCTTCTCGTTGCCAATTACGAAAATGCGCCGCTTCAGGTGCTGCGCAACAATGGTGTCGAAGACGGAGTTTGGCAGGGGTTCAGTGACCCATCGAATATTTCAACGGGCTCTAGCAGCAGAGACACTCCGCTTGCCGATCTTGACGGGGATGGTGACTTGGATGCCCTGATAGCCAACTACGGCCAGAAGAATCAAATTCTAATCAACAATGGTGTCGACGAGGACGGTGTTTGGTTGGGTTTCAGCCCTCCGGACGCTTTGAATGATGCAGCGGGGAACACCCTCAGTATCGCAATCGGTGACCTCGATGGCGATGGCGATATGGATGCCGTAGTTGCTAATGTTGGTTCTAATGAGGTTTTGATGAATCAAGGCGGCGACCAAGGTGGTGTAGAAGGCGAGTTCATTGCATCGTCTATTCCAGGTGGTCCTGGCTTTGAAGCCATTCTTGCTGATCTTGATGGGGATGGCGATTTGGATGTCGCGTTGGCTACTTCTGATGGCGCGAACCCCAATCAAGTTTTATTCAACGATGGAATTGATGAGACGACGGGGGATGTAATTTTCAGGCCTGTCGCTTTAGAAGGAGAAGGCTTAACCCAGTCTATTGCAGTAGGTGATCTCGACGGAGATGGCGATTATCCAGCTGCGGATGAGAACGGTCTGCCGAACATCAACCAGGATGGCCTGCTCCCGAGCATGTACGTTGTCCCTGATGATTTCTTGATCTGACGCAGCGCCGCAGATTTTTGGTCACGCCTTGCGAGCCTCCAGAGCGCAAAATCGCAAACCTAACCGGCGGTGAGCAGCCGGGGCGCTTTGGGGGCATTTTTGGGGGCATTCTAGTATCTGGTTTTTCGCCAGCCATAGAGCTTATAGGTATTTCAGCTAATCTATGGGACGGACTCTCCCTCCGCCAGATAAAACCCCTAGGCGCCGCCATTGATTTATAAGGCTTTTTTGAAAGCCCCATCCGCTCCCAACGTCCCAACTGGTACACACACTAGTACACACGGGACCATCGCTTGGAGCACACTCTCCCACCTCTAAAACCCACCCGACCTCTCCAGCTGAGGGCAGGGGTCTATTACTTCCGACAGCGCTTGCCACATGATGTTGCATCCCGGCTCGATCAGCGCGAGATTGTGCGGTCGCTAAATACCTCGCATTACCCAACCGCGCTCGCGCGCAAGACACGCGTTCAATCCGCGTTGAAGAGAGCCATCGCTTTGTTACGGCAAACCGATCCTGAAGATATCGCCAACACCCGCCAGGTGTTCCGCCGGTGGTTTGAACGGCAACTTGAACGGGATTTCCTCAAACGCCAGGAGTTCACCTTCGGACCTAAGGCGGTTGAGAAGACCCCCGTGATGGGCGCCGTCGACGAGACAGCGGTCAAGATTGGCGCGAGGTTTTTCAGAGCCCAATCCGAGATCGAAGCCGGTCACATCGCGGACAGCCTTCTGAGAGTCGCGTAGCTCCGACTGTTCCCCGTCATCATTCACGGGACAGATTGAGCTAATTGCGTAAGAGAGACTTTCCGGTTCATCGTAGCCCCGAGGAGGGAGACGATGACTGACAGGAATGAGCGTCGCCCGAATAATATAATTGCCTGTATTCTCCAACCTGTCCCCGGCACCCGACCTCACTATCTAGGGGCGTTGGTTCGGATGATGTTTGACGTGCCCCTGTCTTTTGCGAGCATGGTCCTGCAGCTGACGCCGCGCCGCAGCAAACGCATCGCGGATCGCAACGAAGATATCCTCGTGGGCATGATCCAGGCCAGGATCCCGATTGACGATGATGTCTGCTCCACCTGGCATTGTGAGGACGATGCGTACCATGTACGTATCTCCCTTATGATGGCGGCGCTGTGGCCGCTCAACAACGGCGCGAACGGATGTTAAGCGGTCGTAGAATTGCTCGAGTTTGGCCACCTCATCTTCAATGCGCTTTTGAACTGCATCCGAGTGTTCCAAGTTGTCGAATGTTATTTGGACAGGCACTTGCATGTATCGCTTCCCTTGACCAGTTGCCAGAAACCGAAACGTCAATAATTTATTATCCCAGCACCCCTGCAAGAATAATTGATTTCGATCATTCCTACAAAATCCCGGTAGACGTTGTGAAAGCTCCCTACTCGTTCAATGAGGTATGATGACAACGGATCCGTTGGCGATGAGTCTTGATAACTCTCAAGGAAAACTAGCCGCGGATCTGCTTGAATTTCAAAATCAATCAAGAACCAGTACTGAGGAGTGCAGAACATGACCGTTCCAGCTACGCTCGCTCATGCAATGCAGCAAACGCAAGAATGGCTGAAAGAACTACGGGATACAGCCGGGCTCGCCGATGAAACTGAGGCACTAAGCGTATTTCGCGTCGTGCTTCATCAATTGCGGGATAGGCTGACTGTTGATGAGGCCGTACAATTGGCCGCTCAGTTGCCCCTTGTCTTCCGAGGTGTCTATTACGAGGGTTGGGTGCCTGGCCGCACGCCCGACAAACAAGTGCGAAACCGACAGCAATTTTTCGACAAAACCGCGATTGGACTCCTGCCCCGCCGACTACCTCCGGAACCAATGGTGAAGAGTGTTTTCGCTATTCTCGCGCATCATCTCGATCCCGGTGAGATATCGGACGTGATCAGCCAGCAGCCCGATGATCTCAAGGAGCTGTGGCCGCTAACGGCCAGGACGTTTAAGGAGCGAATGAGACCAGCATAATCGAGTTGGCCGTGTAAGGGTCTTGTCCCTGCCCCCTGTCCCGTGAGTGCTGACGGGGAACAGCCTTCGTCGCGTCATGACTTCCGCTGGGTGTTGTCACGGTAACGTGCCTGCTCAGTTGATGCCGTATGCTATCAACGTCCGATGAGCAGTTCTTCCTATCGTTGCTATCGCTTCCCGGCGGCCGTGATCCAGCAAGCGGTCTGGCTGTACTTTCGCTTTCCTCTGAGCCTGCGCGATGTCGAGGATATGTTGTCCCAACGCGGCATTGATGTCTCGTATGAAACGGTCCGCCTCTGGTCAGTGAAGTTTGGCCTGGCCTATGCCAAAAGGCTCAGGAGATCACATCCACCTGCCGACGTGCGCTGGCATCTCGATGAGATGTTCGTCTCGATCAATGTGACCTGCCCCCACTGACTGGTCAGCTAAAATCAAAAATACTGCGTTCCTCAAACCGCCACGTGTTCTTTGATGTTTTCCAGCCGTCGTTAGCCCTCCACTTTGACGCTGTGGCTACTCCGAGTAGGCTCGGGAACCATTGCCATCTTGATCTGCGTTGCTAGGCTTGCCGCCTATGCTAAATCCCAGCAGAGCGAGTAGTCGGCTGCCTCGAATTTGACGTCAGCTTTATCCATGCTTCCAGAGGTTGGCGTGTTGCCCAAATCGAAGAACATCCCCTCTCCTGGACCGTAGCCTCCTTTGTTGTTGCCGGCTTTGACGGTGACCCCCTCGATATCGCAGTCGCCATAACCCGTCGCTTCTAGGGCGCACTCAAGCATTTCTTCCGTCAGCACATAGATCTCCCCAATCTCGTCGAAGTTGTCGAACTTGATCTTGGTGTCGACTATCCCGTCGTCGTTTTCACAATCCGCGTAAATCACCACGTTCGAAACAGCTTTGTCGCCCCACGACTGGCAGGTCGCTTCCACCGTTACCTCGTAGTCGATCTGCGCAGCGTCAACACCGAAATTTATGTCGCCACCAGAATCGATGCTGAAAGCCAACGATTCAAGACTCTCGAATTCCGCCTCGAAGCAGGGTGTCTCCGTGGCGAACTCCATCGCCGCTTCATCGTTGCAGATGTCCGCGCCATCAGCCGGCCCAACATCCGAACCGGTGTTGTCGTTTACGGTGATCTCCGGCCAGCCGGTAGAAAGTTTGTCAGTACCGCTGTTGTAGTCTGCATCCGCAGTTCCAGAAACGTACATAAAATCGCCGTTGTCGGCTGTGTCTTCGTTGAATAGTGTACTGTTAAGGTCCCCATTGACGTATATTCCTAGATCTTCACCCAACTCACTCGGTTGATTGTTTAAATCACCATTTGCGTAAACTGTTACTGTGTACGTCACGTCAGTGATGAGACCGGTGCACCCAGAAAAGTCAAGCTCTGAGAGTTCAGAGAGATCAGCCTCCTTATCCGTACAAGGGGGGTCTGCGATTACATTCGTGGGGTTTTGGAACACACCGCTCGTGAACTGCAGTGTTCCTTCAGTTTCACCTAGCGTCGTTGTCGTTGGCGTTGTCTCTATCGTTGTCGTTTTCTTTGCGTTTGCAGAAAATCCGCTCGTGAATTTCAGTGTTCCGAAAGCTGTTTCATCTGTCGGCATTGTCGTTGTCTTTTTCTTCCACATTTTTGAACCCCTATGACATAGTTGGCTCGCACATCAATCTGGCCCGAGTTCAGTAGGCATCTTTCGCCCTCTGCCAGCTGACGGTCCGAAATCCGGATGTTTCAGATCCGCAACCTTCGTCCCGATCCAAGATTAGTAGCGAGAAAAACCACCTTCCGAATTGACTTCCGTCAATTTTCGTCAGACCACAGCCTTGTCCGCTAGATACTGTCGTTACGCCGTCTGGAACGAGCGTGGCCGCAACGTTGAGCTGATCTGGCTGACGGGTCATCTCGAGCCGGACTTCAAGCCTGGAATAAGAGTTGAGCCCCCTTTTAGAGACGGGAGGGGCTCACACAAAAAAGACAGCCGGGTACACATTGTGGTACACATAAAGCCTTCGTGGGACGCCAAGAGCAGATCGCAATGGCGCTAAGTTTCGGTGGTTTTTGAGGAAATATTCCGCAAGGGAACCCTTCCCTCTCCCTCCGCCATGAAAGCCCACCAAGGTATTGAATTTTATAGATTGTCTATGGCCGACTATTGGCTGGTCCCAGCAATGGCCCTAGCGGCGAGCGACGCAAGGGGAGAAGTCTGCTCGGGCCGTTGATGCCGAGGTGGTAGCCATCGCCGCCTTTGGTGATGTGAAGCGAGAAGCTGCTGCAAAGTCGGCCCTACAAGATGCTCACGGTACTCAATGAATACACACGCGAAGCGCTCACCGTGAAGGTGGCCATTAAGATGGGCTCTGCAGAGGTGCTGGAGGCGCTTTATCCAATACTCCTGGAGCGCGGCACGCCCACCTACATCCGCTCCGACAACGGGCCGGAGTTCTTAGCAGCACCGCTCCGAGATTGGCTGCGGCATGTTTGGATCATGCCCATCCGGATCTATCCGGGTTCGCCGTGGGAGAACGGCTATAACGAGCGCTTCAACGGGACACTCCGCCGAGAAGTGCTGAACGCCGAATGGTTCGCAACGACAAGGCAGGCACAAACCGTCATCAATCAATGGCTCCGCCAGTACAATCGCATCCGCCCGCACCATGCCCTCGGCATGCGCCCACCAGCGCCTGAAACGATATTAGAGAAACGAAGTTTTGGTGGTACAGCCCAAGGGGGCTAGACACCGTTTTGGCCAAGCTGTGAGGTCAGTCGGATGGCACCCCCCAAGCATATCTGGCTCTGCTGCGAACGCGGCCAGCGAATGACGCTATCAAACTAAAGACGCCGCCAGATTGTCGCTCGGTCTGGCGGCTGGGCGCGTACTGCGGCTCCTTAACGGTACTCAGCAGGATTGATACAGCTGGCGTCGAATGTCGCTAGGCTATCCATTCGCGCACGAGACTGGCCCCCCTGTCTCGATGCAGCGTGGGCAGCGCACCTTGGTAGCGAGCGCTGCCCTGGCCGCCAGTTCGCTCTGTGAGCTGGCGGCACCCCATTGGACCTATTCAGGAACTACCCGACTGGCGCCGTTGGCGAGCCTCCAGTTTTTAAGGCGCCTGGAGCACAAATAGCCCATCTCAGCATTGGCTGGATGCAGGCTGAGGTGAACTGCTTTCTGCCGCGCGGTGCTTCTGGTACTGCGCAGCGACCCAACGCATCACCGGCCGCTCGCGCCAGCGTTCGACGTCGGCAACAAGTGCATCGGGGATCGACATCTCATGATAGGTTGGCATTTCCTCAGGCTGCGCAAAGGGCGCCAGGAGGCTAGCCACGGCAATGTCCGCTCGGCTAAAGCGGTCTCCAGTAAAATAGGGACGACCAGCGAGCAGACTGTCGAGCCAGGTCAGCTCGGCCTCCAGTTTCGCGCGACTCTCTGCTGCGGCTCCTGGCCTGACGTCATACATCCGCATCATGACTTGTCGTGTCACCGGCCACATCATGTTGCCAATGAGACGGTGTGAACGAGAGGTGTTGGAGAAGAGCGCGGGTTTCGCCAGATGCGGAAATCGCGGTAGCATTTCGGCATAGGCTAAGCGGCGCACGTGAATGCCAATAACGTCATCTGCGCGCTGTTCGATTTCGCGAGCGTTTGGCGCATTAAGCCGTCGAGAATAATCCTGAGTACATTGGTCTGCCCAATCGATGATCGCGCCGCTTCCTTGAACGACGGTCTCGCCGTCCAAGACAATGGGCAAGGTGGTGTGCTTTGCGCCGCAGCGCTTTGCCAAAACTTGATGCAAACCCGGTGGCCAGCTGACCTCTTTGTAACCAATGCCGTGCCAGTCGAGGGCCCATCTCGCCTTCTCGCAGAAGTGCGAAATCCCGAATGTAATGAATCTTGGCTTGGCCTCCATCATCTGTTCCTCCCATCGCTTGGCGCTTGATGGTCGATGTATCGAGGGACAAGCGCAGAAGCACCTGGACGCTTTACTTTAAATGGAGCGATCCAGATATGCACCTACCAAGAGAAACGCAGCAGGCAGGCAGCGTGGGTGCATTTCTGTCGATATTGGAAGAAAACTCCGTCGCCTCAGATGCATTTTGCGACGCCCTTGCGGCGTCGAGCGATAACGAGTTAGTCGAATTGGCTCGACAGATACGGGGCCAGTTCACCAGTGGCGAGCAAGCTTGAAAAGCAGTCGTGACAGTTCAGTTTCAGCGGACCATCGTAGCGGCAATCGTCACCTTCCCCCCTCGCCCACGACCACAAACGGCGCCGATTTAGAGGGGTGCCAAGTGTGCTGTCCCTCGTTGATCAGCGAAAGCATAGCGGACCATCGCCTGCGGATCTGTTATATTTAGCCTGCAGACCAAAGGTGTTTGGAAACGACCTAACTGGCTGCTATGGCGAAGAAAACCGCGAATGACTTTCTAGGCGATCCAGGGCATCGCGTTACCAAGCGTGCGGCCAGTTCTCGACCCGCCTTCCGATACAAACAACCGCGCAGGCGGAAGCTCGAACCGACGGAAATTGTAAAGCGCTGATGAGGGCCACGGGGCTCTGCAAGGAGAGCATTGCCGGGACGATTGCGAGGCTGGAGAACTGCGGCATTTTGAGAGTGATCCGCCGCATCGAGCGGAAGGAAGTCTGGGACGCGGAGCGGGACCGGTGGTTCATCGGCGTGGTGCAGACATCAAACTGCTACGTCTTTGACACGCCTAGCGCAGGCGCTGACCATTGTGCGCCACCGGAGACCGGCCGTGGCTTCCCGGAACGGCGCCAGGGTTCCCTATGGGACCAAGCGATCCAAGGACTTTTGAACCCGAGTCGACGGCGTAGACTGGAATCACAATCCACTAACCTTCCACTCCCAATACACAAGGAATGCACAGACCCGCTGCAACGGTAGCAAGGTTTTCAATTAAAAGATTTCGACCTCAAACTCTAGAATATGCTCAAAACGCCCGAGGGTGCCTCGGGACGGCGGTTTGACGTGGCTGAGGCGTCCTTGGGGCTTCTGCGACACTCACCTTGTGGGGCGCCGTGTGAACTTCATTCGCGGATACGCAAACGAGGCTTACGCGACTGACGCGCTGCCTGTATTTCAAAGTCGTCATTACAAGTTGATAGCGGGTGATTCTAGAATGACTCGTTTTCGAGGGCCCGATCAGCTAAGCCAAGCATACGAGCGCGTCCGGTTGGCCTTGTTCGCCAATGGCTGAGACGCTGCAATGGAGGCGAGAGCGAACCACCTTAACCCCCGTTAACGAACCTGGTTTGCCCTCGCCTCTCCCTCTGCAAGTCCCCCTTCGTATTTCAACCGCTACACCCACTTGCGGCACCGGAATAGGTCGGCTGCTATCACTTACTATTTCAATTCTGCGCACCCCGAAGCGGCGCTGAACTGTCGGCGTCATGCCTATAGCCAGGAGGTGAGCCGCTGAGCAACGGCAGTGGCGGCGGCGAACCACTTCACAATGCGGCTGATGGAGAAAAGTCTTTCAGTTTTGTGTCGCCGAAATGCCCTGGCTGTGGGCGTTTTTTCCACACGACGACGCTCTTCTGTGGAGAAGCCCGACACGCCGAGAACCAGTTCCCAATATGCCACGTTTCACTGGCAGATCGACGCGCTCCCCCCGTCGTGTCGGTCGTGGCTTCAATGCCATGCCGCTAGCTCTCGCCTTTGTCCCCCTCGGCGATTGAGCTGGCGGCCTTTCCAGCTCATCGTCAGAGCAGTCCAGGTGAAACGCCGGCCGCGCACTCGTCAGCGGCGCACCGAGCAGTGCTTATCAACAAATCGATATTAAGTGGGTCGCGGAGAGCCACAGTTCGGTCATTGGCCTAATGCTCGATCGTGTTCCATTGGGGTCGAGCGCTTTTGAAGCCGCGCAACCACCTCCGCTCCCCGAAATCATGGCCCGGCATTGGGTTGATCGAGCCCCAATGCCGGGTCTTTTTTATGGGCGAGCGTTCGCAACTTCTGGGAACAGGGGAAAGGACCAGGCCGAAGTGTCGGGTCAGGCGATGTCGCACAAGGATTTAGCGGCAGAGGTCCAGGCCTAGATCCGCATTACCGCGCAGCAAAGGCAGATCAGTTACGAGAAGGTCTGTTGGTATTGGGGAGTAACCGAGGAGCGGTGGCTTAGATTGGGGGCTATCTAATCTTTGACCAATTCTCGCCAAGATGATGCAAGCCACTGTTGGCTCCTCCTTGGACTTGGGCGTCGGTTTAAAGCATCGGCGCCTTTTTTTGGGTCGCGATTTGGTCTCGGCGCGTCCCGTTAATGCGGGCCATCTATCGGCTTGATACGTACTTTCTATCGATCTGAATCCACTGACATGCTGTTCCAACTGCAACCGCGTTTCTGCTACCCCTTGGCGCGGTTCGCCGGACTGTCGTCTCACTGCCTGAACGTCCGGTGTTACCGGACGCTAGCGCATTCTCCGCTGTGTTGGCGGCCCAATTTTTTCGATGCGCCATGACTACGATCAGGTTGTTAAGATGTTGATGTTGCTACAGCTGAATGCGGCACGGCCATGTATACCCGACAACATGAAGAAGTGCTAATTTGTAACTGAGTTTGAGGGGCTTAACATGCCTCTGCGCTAGTCGCGCCACGAAGTCCAGGGAGGACTAACAGGAGAGGGCTGCGACAGCACAGAGGCCGTCGGGGTGGGATCGGAAACGCCCGACGGTCTCTACTTTTATCAAAGCAGCGATCCAGCTCCGACCAAAAATACGGCATCTTCGACCAATGCGCAGCGGATAGGCAGGCTCACTCAGGCTGAGTCAGCCCAGAAAGAACCCTGGGCACTTGAGACATGCCCGAGGTGCCGGGCGGTTTTCCGATAGACGACGCTGGAGCTTAGGCCCTCGCGATTTCGAAATTTCAAAAACAAATCGCCGGGCCTCGAGTTATGCGCCTTGTTTCCAAAAGGGCTGAGGTATATGCAGCAAGGCTGTCCTTTCAAAACCTCTTTGAGTTTTTCGCCGGCGTTTGTGTTCACGGTGCCGGAATGCGCTCGCACAACATTAGAACCTGGATAGCTTTCCTGGCGTGTTCCCGATGCGGGGACAAATCCTTATTGGGCTCTCCATCGCGATAACCGCAGGCCCAGTCACATGAGCGAGCGATCTCGCGGAAGCAGTTGCTGTCTACGAGCGCCTTAGCGCGACGCCATCTTCTGCCTTGCGTCTTTCCTGTTGTTTGCAGCGTAGGGGTGGTTGGGATTGATCTCGAGCGCGCGAGAGAAATCTGCTATCGCCCGGTCATACTTGCCTTGCTGCATGTAAACGATTCCACGGTTGTTATGGGAGTCGGCATCTTTCTTATCGTACCGGATCGCGGCCGTATAATATTTGACGGAAAGCGACTTTTTCCCCTGGCCACGATAAATCTGACCAAGATTATAATGAGCTAGCGCATGACTCCCCTTCATTTTGATAGCTCTCTTATATTCCCGCATTGCTGCACGAATTTCACCTTTTCTAAAATGCGCAACACCCTTGTCCACGACTGCGTCCACATATCGACGATTGAGCCTTAAGGTCTGCTTGAAGTCCTCGATCGCACGGTCGTACCGACCTTGGTGGAGAAAAGCATTGCCGCGTTGATAGAAATTGGTGAAGTCCCGCGGGTCATACTTGACTGCCTTTGTGAAAGCCTGCTCGGCCAACTCATGCTTCTCCATGTCCCGCAAGACAATTCCTCGGTTGAACCAGAGGTAGGATATGTTGGGAGCGAGGCCGATCGCTTTATCGAAGCTCCGCAGTGCTTCTTCATATTTCTTGATTTGGAGGAAAACCCTGCCTCGCGAGTTGTAAATCTCAACATAACTTTCAGACAACTTGATTTTTTGCTCGGCCGCAGGGTCAAGTGAGATTGCGTTCTCATAGTCGCCAAGCGCCTCGGCGAATTGACCGCGGGAGTGATATAAATCGCCACGATTTTTGTAGGCAAGCGCAAACTTAGAGTTTAACTCGATTGCCTTGTTGTAGTCCTTCAAGGCTTTTTCATGCATACCCTTCCGGAAATAGAGGAATCCGCGGTTATTAAAGGCAATTTCAGTGTGCCGATCGAGCGTTGTTGCGATATCGTATGCGCGGAAGGCATTATCAATTTGTTCGCGACGAAGGTAGATGTTCGCGCGATCAATTAGTGCGCTGGCATGCTTTGGATCAAGGGTCAGCGCGCGGTTAAAATCTGAAATAGCTTGGTCGTCATACCCGAGCGCTTCTTTCGAAATTGCGCGCCAATAGAAGAGATCAGCATTTTCATCAAGAAACTGAATGGCCCGATCGTAGTCATTGATGGCCGACTGATGGTCCTGTTTTAGTCGGGAGGCATTCCCTCTCTCAAAGAATGCGAGAGCCATTTTGGGGTCTGCCTCAATAGCCTGAGTGAAGTCCGAGTACGCCTTGTCATTCTCGGTCTTGGCCAAATAGAAACGGCCGCGGTTGTAAAGAGCCTGGGCATTGTTGAGTTTCAGTTCGATGGCTTTGCTGAAGTCTGAAAGCGCGCTTTCGTCCTGCTGAAGGTGTTGGTGGATCAGACCCCGATTGTCATAGGCCAGTGCAAGTTTAGAGTCGTGCTTAATCGCCTCGTTCAGGCTGTCTAATGCGAGCTCCGCATCGTCCTTCTTTATGTGGACCACAGCCTGGTTCAAATGCGCTAGAGCGAAAGCCGGGTCATGCTTGATGGCGATCTCGTACTCGTCCAATGCAGCATCGAGCTTTTGCTTCTGAAGATAGTAGTTGCCGCGATTGTAGTATGGCAGCGCAGATGCGGGGTTGAGCTTGATCGCGGCAGCGTAATCCGCGAGCGCCTTATCGAAGTCTTCTTTTGAACTATGGGCAGTGCCGCGATTGTTAAGAGCGACAGCTCGGTTCACGGATGATTCGAGCCAGGTATTTTCAATGATCTTCGTGCAGGCTTCGATTTGTCTGTCTGGATTTTTGGCCTGGTGACAAACTTGCCAAGTGCCAGAGGAAAAAAACTGACCTACAAGCGTGCTCAACGCCATAACCAGTGCAATAAGCTCTTTCACTTGCCTCTCCCTTTTGTGAGGTCACGGGTGTGAGTCCGCCTTCACCTCACGCAAGCGCAATTCGCGCATCTGCGCTGTTTCTCGGGATACACCCGGCTGCGATGGGCCGGACATCTAGGGCTGTCCCTGCCCCTTAAAACTGGGCCATTATAATGCTGCCAGTGGGAGGTGCATGCGATGGCCCGGAAGCGCTTTTCGGACGAAGATTGCTTGAAGTTGTTACGCGAGATCGAGTTAAAACTTGCGAGCGGCTGATGCCGGCCATGCTCACCATCCGCATAGAAGCGAGGCTTGTCGCGAAGGCGATGCGCTTGGCGAGGCGGCCTGGAACTGCAGTTGAAAAGAGGCTTCGACTACTGCCCCACAGCCGGCAGGAATGGTAAGAGAATTTTCGACGATATGGAATCAACGACGGACATTTTCATGTTCCTCGCGCCTCAATTCCGCGGGCTTGAGGTTTTGGAGCGTTTAATTTACGAGCGCATCGGCGAGGCACGGACACACGTGGGGCTAAGTTGCAACGCATCATCATGACATGTCTAATTCTTCTGGCGGCATGCCAAACGGGCGCAGCAGGAGAGCGGGTTGCCCTTGTCATCGGCAACTCAAACTATCTTCATACTCCGGAGCTTACGAACCCGGTCAACGATGCGACCGATATGTCCGAAGTTTTTCGTAGGCTTGGCTTCAAGGTCATTCAGGGCCTTAATCTCAAGAAAGCCGAGATGGATCTTAAGCTTCGGGACTTCGCTGCTGCTATTCGTGGGGCGGAGATCGCTGTATTTTTCTATGCGGGTCATGGCCTGCAAGTCGACGGAAAAAATTATTTAGTTCCTATCGACGCCAAGGCCGAAACGAAGTCCGCACTTGATTTCGAAATGCTTCGGTTGTCGCTCGTTCAGCGCACAATGGAAAACGAGGCGAAGGCAAGCGTTATATTCCTCGATGCTTGCCGTAATAATCCACTGACTCGTAACCTCGCGCGTGCTCTCGGTCATCGCTCAACCAGCATTGGTTATGGCCTGGCAGAAGTGAAGGCCGGCTTTGGCACTCTCATCAGTTTCGCCACGCAACCCGGCAACGTTGCTCTTGATGGCACAGGACGCAACTCGCCTTATACAGCAGCGTTGAAGCGACATATCTTGCGGCCGAAACTTGACCTTCCATCTACCTTGATCAATGTCCGTGTTGAAGTCGTGAAGGAAACAGAAAACGCGCAGGTGCCGTGGGAGCAAAGCGCACTAATGGGGCAGCTCTACTTGAGCGGTATGCCGCAAACCAGCGACACTTCGAAACTTACCGAGGCGCGATCCTCAAGCGATGCGAATTCATCGTTCGGCGAAGCTTCACGGGTCTGGCGAGATATCAAGGATTCCCGCAACCCCTTTGTATTGGATGCGTTCGCTAAGCGGTATGCAGGAACTGTTTACGCGGATATGGCTCAAGCGGCGGCAAGAGCTGTGCGGGCCAAGAAAACCGCCGCACTTGATCGCAATCCTCTAGAAAGGAAGCCCCCGACAGCCAACTCGCACCGTCGCTCGCCGGAAATGAACGCGGCGGATTGCGCGACTACTGCCGGCGTGAATTACTGCGTCAGCTCATATCTGCCAACGAGCGGCGTCAATCGCTCCAGGTACGGTCCCGACAGCATGCTCGATGGTAGCGACCAAACCGCCTGGGTCGAAGGTCGCACCGAAAAGACCGACAAAGGCATCGGCGAGTGGGTCGTCTTGAGTTGGGGGGCTGAGCGCCGCCTTGCCGGCATCCGTGTCAAGAATGGTTATGCGAAGACCGAACGACATTATAAAATGAATGGGCGAGTTAGCCGACTACGGTTTACTTTTTCAAATGGGAACCAGGCTGAGCGCGATATTGAAGACACGTCGAGCTGGCAGACGGTACGGTTTGCGCGCCCCGAACCTGCAAAATGGGTGAAGATTGAGCTGCGGGCTGCCAAGCGAGGCATAAAGTATGCCGACACCGCGATCAACGAGATCAAGCCAGTATTTGAATGAAAAAGCACGGCATTAATCACGGAGCTCACTCGCTGTACTCGATTTCTAAGTATTGGCTTTTGATTTGGGTATCGGCCGTCGTTGTGATCATACCGTTGATGAGTGGCGCGACCGGCAAGGAGCCCAGTCTGCCGGATGGTTTCGTGCGACTACGCGATGTCGATCCGACAATCATTGAGGACATGCGGTATGCGACGCCTGACAACTTCACAGGTGCGCGCGTTCCTGGATATATCAGTAATACGTGCATATTGGCCGAGCCTGTTGCTGTCGCGCTCGCAAGGGTACAACGCGACCTGAGAACCCTGGGCTACGCGCTGAAGGTCTTTGATTGCTATCGGCCGAAACATTCCGTCGCGGCCTTCATGAATTGGGCCGCTCGTCATCGTGATGAGAACGCTCGCACGAAACGTTATTATCCAAGCGTTCCAAAGCGTGACCTTGTCCGACGCGGCTATATCGCCCGGAGATCATCCCACTCTTTGGGGACAGCAGTCGATCTTACGATCGTCCCGTTAAAAGGAAACATTGAAGAAAACGAAACTTTCACCGGGACAAGCGCTAGGCCGCCGAATCACTGCAATGATCAGAATGCTGCGCGGCAGTTTGACCAGGCTGCCGATATGGGTACTTCATTCGATTGTTTCGACAAAGATAGTCACACATTTAGCCCGAAGATTTCCGGCAATGCTCGTCAAAACCGACAGCTTCTGTTGCGCGCAATGGGGCGCCATGGCTTTCGAAATTATCGTAAAGAATGGTGGCACTACAGCATGAACCTTCCCGGATACTCACGTCGACAAGATTTCCAGGTAGATTGAAGAGATGTCTCCTATCCTTTCATTCGTGGGCGACCGGGCATACCCTATTGAACGCTCTACAGACTGACGCCGCTGCCGCCGGCTTTGTGAGTGGGCTAGCTTTGCAAGTCTCGCGGGCTTCGCTCTGGGCTAGCGTTGCTCCTCGCGGTCAAGGGCTCGAACGATGTGTTTCGGTGCCATTGCAGGTGGCAAACTCGGATCGGTAAAGAGCAGTCTTTTTGGGCGCTTCTCATTGGAGAAAATGATGCACGAAATTTTGCTTGGCAAAATAGTAGTTGGACGGCTGATCATTATTGTCTGCTTGCTGTATGCTCTCCGATACTTGCGAACCCTCTCCGACAACACGGACAAGATCGAAGTAATCGCGGAGAATTTGGAGAATCTTCACTTGTTGAGGCGCCTGGAGGGCAAAGAGCTCGCTTGAATAACTCTCAATGGAGTTCGGCTCTGCTCGGTGGTTGCGCGGCAGTAGGGGATGAGTGCAGCCGTGACGATTGAAACAGTGCTCGGTGCGCTATCGGCTGTTCTTTTCGTGGCATCACAATAATTGGCACGGGTGTTTTTAGGCTGCATGAGGCACCAGATAACATGTGTCGTTGGAAGTCTCGGCGCCGCGGTATTATCGCATATTATCCCTAACAACCTCAGGCAGTCCTCATCCGAACAACGCTTCCAGGCCGTCGCATGCTTCTTTTATTGACAACGTCATAATGGCCCAGTTTTAGGGGGGCGGCGACATGCGTTGCAGCGGTGCTGGTTAGAGCCAAATGGCCCTATGTACGTGAACGTATTTCTTGCGCTCCATGTCCTCTTTTTTTGAATATTGTTTCACGATTGAGAGCCTAGCCAATAATGCTAAGGTATTATGGAAGGCCGCCCATAAGATGTTTTGAAACCGAGATATTTTGGCTAAATTCAGAACGTAAGCCATTAGCTATATTGAGATATTGCAAGCTGCAATTTTCTAGACTCAAAATATAGGGTGCGTTCTGCGAATCTATTAGTTAAAAAGACTGTGGCAGGCTTAGAGGTATGGTGAAGGGCAGGAGTTTCCAATGGCGAGAATTGATCTAACAAAAATGAGCTACGCGCAGCTTCTGGAACTCTCAGAGCGCGTCGATATGGCTATTGCTGAGCGTAGGGCTGAAGAAGCCAAGTCGGTCAGGGAGCAGCTCGAGGCGTTAGCGCTAGAGTCGGGGTTCAACCTATCGGAGTTGGTCGGGGGCAAAAAGCAACGCGGGCGCAAAGGGGCCGTTGTTGTAAAGTACCGTAATCCTAAGGACGCCTCTCAGACTTGGTCTGGTAGAGGCCGTAAACCCAACTGGCTGGTAGAGGCCCTGAAGAAGCGTGCGAAAATCGAGAGCTTTGCGGTGTGACGTTGGCCTAAGTGGCCCGCTTGGCGGGACGGTTTCTAAAGCTCCCTTCATCCACCGAATGAACCCGAACGAAGGACGTGAAGTCGCTTTACCTCTAAGCCGCGGGCTCAGCAGTCTTTGTGCCCCACACCTGGGCCACTGTGTACATGGTGAAAGAAGTTTCCGGCTTGGCCAGATGAGCACGACATTCTGTAAGGACTCTAGCCAGTTCGGGCTCATCCATAAGCCCTAGTTTTATGACAGTGCTTCGAAGCGACTCCACCGTAGATGGCAGGTATTCGACCATCTCATCGTTGCTGCGAACTCCGATAATGAACGGACGAAATTGAACATCTTCGAGCGGCGTTTGATTCATTACCCAATAGAGCCGTGACGCCAACTGTAGGTCGGCTCCGACGCCGCTGAATGCTCCAATCAAAGTCGACTTCAGCTTGTCCCAGGCTGGATGAGGCGGATAACAGTTTAAGCTCGACGCGTTAGGTTCTTGGAGTGCGACGACACCTCCTGGGCGCGTAAGCCGGATCGCTTCCGAGAGAAGCCGGTCGACATCGCCAGCGGTACTGGCAACAAACCTCATATGAACCAAATCGAAGCTGTTCGGTGACAAGTCGGAGCTGTAAGCATCACCCAATAGAAACTCGGTGTTGTCGTCAGCCGATGCACGCGCATGTTCGAGAAAAGCCGCGTTCATGTCGAGGCCCACGACCCGTCCTTTTGGCCCCACCCGCTTGCTCAGAATATCTGTAATCCCCCTCGGCCCACAGCCAATGTCGAGGCAAATCCAGCCATCTCCGACACCGATTGAATCGAGCATGTTCTCTGTTTCTGGAGCCATCGAAGCGCCTTGGATGTGGAGACGCTCGATTTCACCAAGTCTGCTCTCTATGGGATAGTGGCCTTCGTAGGATTCTGTCATGGAACAAACGCCGGGCAAAACTAAGTCGAGACCTATGAGAACCGCGTCAGTACGGTTGTATTCGCCAAAGTTTATACAACAAAAGCATCCAGTAGGGTACACTTTGTGGTACACATAAAGCTGTCGCGGGACGCGAAGAGCGGATCGAAACGGCGCTAAGTTTCGGTGGCTCGTAGAGAAATATTCCGTGCGGGAACCCTTCCATCTCCCTCTTAGTCTGACGATTCCTTGCAGTGCGATCTACGCTAAAAGCGTGTCGCTACGACCATTCATACCGAAGTGCTTCCATCGGGGTCATTTGTGCCGCTTTAATTGCGGAGTAGGGCCCAAAAAATATGCCGGTTGCGGTCGCGGCACCGAGCGCGATGAGCGGCGCTGCGATTCCGATGTAGACCAACCAACCCGTTAGATGCGAAATGGCAGAGGCGGCGCATGGACATCGAGGTCGACGGCACCGAGATCAGAAGGATATGCCTCATCCGCTTTCCCACACGGATCGGGCGAACGCTCTTCACGTCCTCCCAACTCCGCATTTTCGACAGCGATCTCGGCGAAGCCAAAGTGATCAGCGTGATTGGACATAGCGCATCGAGCATAGAAAGAGGAGGCATCTGACATCAACGGTATATCTAGTTAGCGTCCGACTAAAGCCAGTCAGTAGGCATGGCAATTTTCTAAGTAGTCCACGTTTCCGCAGCCATCTTAACGATTGCATCCGACCGACTTTGCCAACATTAAAATAGGGAAATTGGCTGATCGAGAGGCAAGTTCATCAAACTTTGAGATTGTTCTGAACTTGCTTGACAACTTGCTCCCCTGTCGGGAGATAATCAAACCGGCCCTGACGCCCGATCGACTGAACTCCCAGTCCGCTTAACACGGATATCACCTTTTTTAGCTTATCGCTGGCTCCGGTGATATGAGCAGGATAAGCATTTTCAACGATTTCAAAGCCCTCCAAATTGATAGGGCTGTTTAAAATGCCATAAGCTTTGCTACTCGATACAAAATCAGCAAACAACTCTTGGATATCAATGTTGGGAGATCGAAAAATGGGAATTTCAACGCTTGCGTATTCCATCCCATTTCTCGAACCATAATAGTCTGAGTGCATAGTCAGCCGCTTCCAGCGCCCTAAAGCACCCCAGTTATAGAGAATGGCTCCGTCGAATTTTTGGCGTTCGGTAAAGCTGATAAACATTGTTGCGAGAGTGACACACTCTAGGTCTGTCCCGACGTTCAAATTTAGATATTTACAAATATGCTGTACCGGCACCGTATTTATGAGATTGTTAGTTCGAATGACGCCATTGCCGGTCGTGAAAACGAAGGTCTGCCCCTCCTTTCTGATGCTTTTGATGTTCTGATTTAGGCGTACCTCCACACCAAGCTGGCTGAGCGTTTTAACAGCCGGACGGTACATCCAAGGAAACCCCTTTTCTGGGCGGACCAAGAGTATTTCTTTCGGTTGGCCACCCTGCGGCATCACTCTTTTCTTGATTGATTTATGCCCTTTCTCAAGCCAGAACTTCAGTTGCCCACGTTGAGCGACTCCTTGCATTCGACTGATCGCGAACGCAGCTTCAATGCAATTGGCAGGCATGCCGAAGAAACGCTCGATGTAGGACCGAAGCCCCAGATCGTTGTAAAGATGTTCACCCATCCAATATACCGCGAAATCTTCAGCAGTAGTAATTGGTGAGGACCGCATACGCGCTCGCATAACAGACCCCACCGCACGCAGGCAGTAACTAAAACCTTTGTCAAGGAACTCGTGCTTCAAGGAGAAAGGAAACGGCCCGACATCACCGGCGGGAGAGACCCGTTGTATTTTGATGTCTCGCTCCAGACACTGTTCTAATATCTCCGGATACATCTCAAATAACGGCATCGACGGCCAGTAGTAGAAAGCGCCAATGTCAAATGTGAATCCGTTTATTTCCCGGGAAATTTGGTTGCCGCCTGGCTCGGCATACTTATCCAGAATGAGAATACTGGATTTCCGGGCGTGAGATAGCATCTTCGCCGCACACAAACCGCTCACGCCGCAGCCGAGTATGACGTGGTCAAATTTATTCATGGACTATTGCAGCCATTCGACGAGTTATCAGTGGACTAAGTCCGTTCCGCTGTGGGCGCACTCTTGGACGCGGTGACCAGATTTTTGGTGCAGGTTGGAGAGGTAATTCTATTAATACTCGCATGCGGTAAATTATCTGCAAAATTTTTCACTTGCGATAAGAAATTTAGGCTGGGTAGCGTAAGAGCTATTAATGCTTCAGCTTCAACCGATTCGCGCTTGAGAACTCTCTGGTGAGTGTTTATCAGTTGGGCGTAAACGCAACCCAGAGAGTGATGCTAATATCGATTTAATGCATCATTCCCGCCGGATAATCACATCATGCCGTGCAGTATTCCGAGGCCTATGATGTTTAGCTACCTTCAATTGCACGACTCGGAGGCGGTTTCTCGAATAGGGTTTCAGGTGCTGGCGGACGCATGCCGAGGCCATGGTGCGGACACGTGTGATTGTACTGGCGAAGTCATTGACTAACTACAATCTGCACCTGCTTCGTCGTTGCAAGCCACTCGGCGTTGAGGAGTTCGATGTGCAGCGTACCGTTGATGGTTAGGACCGAATGGTTTTGTAACGCGACCCCTCTTCCACCCTCCATATTCGATTTTTTGAACATCAATCTCGCGATTGAAGTCCGAGTTCTTTGTACTAAGGTATTGGAGAAAAGCATCCATGCGATAGTTTAAATACGAGGATCGTCTTCTAATAACAGAAGATGTGCCGTTAGCTATATTGAAATATTGCGTATTGCGAATTAGTAGAGTCGAAACATAAGATGCAACTTGCAATTTTCAGCAGCTATATAAATTTGAATGGGCCGGGAAAAAGGTTAAGGGCAGAGCTTTAAAATGGCGAGAATTGACCTTACAAAAATGACCTCCGCGCAGCTTCAGGACCTCAAAGAGCGCGTTGATATTGCTATTGCCGAGCGAAGGGCTGAAGAAGCCAAGTCGGTCAAGCAGCAGCTCGAGGCGTTGGCGCAAAAGTCAGGGTTCAGTCTGTCGGATTTGGTTGGAGGTAAAAAGCAGCGCGGGCGCAAAGGGGCCGTGGTGATTAAGTACCGTAATCCCAAGGACGCCTCTCAGACTTGGTCCGGCAGAGGCCGCAAACCCAACTGGCTTGTAGGAGCTCTGAAGAAGGGGGCGAAAATAGAGAGCTTTGCGGTGTGACGTTGGCCTAGGCGGCTCTTTTAGCGCGACGGTTTGCAAAGCTCTCTTCATCCACTGAATGAGCCCGAACGAAGGGCGTGAAGCTGTTTTACCCCTGAACTGCTCGCTCGCCGGCCTTTGTGCCCCACACCTGGGCAACTGTGTGCATGGTAAAGCAAGTTTCCGGCTTGGCCAGACGGATGATTGCGGCAGTCAGCCTTCTCTCGTCGCTGCGTGTCTTAGGCTGACGTCTCTGCGTTGTGCGAGACTGTCCCACCACCCGACAGGCGCGGCGTTCGGAGACCGCCAATCGCGCACGCGGGGCACGCACGCTCGCTTTCTGGAAGGGCTCAGTATTTTCCCTCAAGAGCTTCCTTAAGGTTCAACTTGTCGAGTGCAGCTCAGAGACCGCCTTCTTGAGCCGCTCGTTCTCCCGCTCCAGATCCTTGAGCTTCTTTGCCTGATCAAGCTTCAGACCACCGTAGTCCCGGCGCCATCGATAATAACTCTGCTCGGAAATGCCCCAAGCCCCGGCAAATTACACCGACCGTCTCACCCTGGCTCAGCTTTATCTCAGCTTCTCGCAACACGCCGATGATCTGTTCTGTCGTGTACCGCTTCCGTGCAATTCCATTGTCTCCTCATCCGAGGTTCGAAATAGCCGGATTCGCTCAATCAGGATGGTACCGTTTCAGGGGAGCAGACCAGTTACCCCAAGCCGAACTCTCGTATCACTGGTGTCGCAAGTGGTACAACAAAACGGCTGTTCAGGCCGATCTCCCAATGCACCACATCAAGGCAACGCTCGGTCACTCTACCGGCGACCATCGCTCAACCAGATGAAACGCGTGGTCGATACCGTGGCCCGGAATTTTCCGGGGGCCTGATGTCGGCGCCGCGTAAGATGCCCGCACCGTGGAACGTCGAGACGATACCCAGCGGTTACCGTGTGGTCGACTCACAGGGAAGGGCACTTGCCTACTTCTATGGCCTCGACCCGAAGGAGCTGGCGGCAGCAGGGCACCAGAGGTTGACCAAGAACGAGGCCAGGAGAGTAGCTGCAAACATCGCTAAGCTTCCGGATTTACAATGCACCGACGGCGTTAGCGACGCCTCTGGAACCACAGCGCCACCAACTCGATGTGGAAAAGAGAGTCCACCCAAATTGGGTAGAAGGTAATTAAATCAGGGGTGGAATTTTGTCATGCCAGTTTTATTGTCCGCAGTTGGCGGAGCATCTCGGCACGCCTTGTTCCGCTGGCACTGCTAGCAGACGTTCACCAGCGTAAGGCCGATGTCCGGGACGGCCCAGAATCCGACATGAACCACCGGTGACACGCCCGCTGCTAAGCGTGATATACAGCCCCAGCCTAGTCAAACGCTTAACGGTCTACGCATTAAGCATAAGTTGGCAAGAAAGTAACAAGCGACGAAAGTGCGCGTACTGTGGATACAACAATCCCGATAATTGATGTTTACTATGTGGAAACTGTACCATCATTTTGGAGTCTTGAAACGAGCTTTCGGTACATTTAAAGCCACCGAAATAATAGCTCGTCGCGCGTTTAAGATGTCGGAACCAATGACGGCATCCCCCATTACTGCTGGGATGGAAAGCCACAAACCATTACTTTTGCGACCTACTGAAAGCGACCTGTTCGTTGCCGAGCAGGTATTCGGCTGGCAAGAATACAAACTTCCAGAATTGATCGAAGCAACGCTAGTGAACCTCGCCCGCGCTTGGCGCAATAACAGCATCGCTCCTATCATTGTCGATGGAGGCGCCAACACGGGGTATTCAGCGATATATTTTGCCGTCAAGTTTCCCGAGGCGATCGTTATTGCGATTGAGCCGAACGCACCTTCGTTTGAATTGCTAATCAAGAATACATCCGATTTTTCCAATATCCATGCGATTCAAGCGGCCCTATGGTGCGACGAGAATGGTGTGGATCTCGAATTTCCCGATGGCGGCGCCTGGGCGGTGCGGGCTCGGTCACATGGAGTTGGTGGCAAGCGTCCGCGAACGCTATCGGTAACGTTGGAGAGTGCTATGCAGACGGTTGCTAATGGCCGGTTGTTGATATGCAAACTCGACATCGAAGGAGCGGAGAGGGAGGTCTGCAGGGCTTCGGCAGATACTTTACAGGCGGCCGCTTGCGTAATTGTCGAAGAACACGATTTCCTTTACGAAGACGGCGGTTGCCTTGCTGCCGTTAACGAAGCGTTGGCGCCGTCAATGGCTCCACCTTTAGAACTCGGAGAAAATCTGCTGTTCATCAACACGGGCGCTGAAATGCAAACTGCTAGCTCTGATTAGCGGGCAGCACGTCGCGATTCTAAGAAATCGGTGAACTTCGACAGCCGTCACCCGTGAAGTCTTTTGTTGACTGTGATGAGCCGTAAATCTTAGCTAAAACCGTATTGCATTTTTTTTGCTCTTTCAATTAGATGATCGGCATGTCCGTCTTCAGGGTCTTTGAGACAGAGTGAGGTTCCTTCGGAGAGAGGATCTGGATCACCTGCTGCGTTGATCTAAGCGGCTTGCTTTACGTGTTGCAAGCGCCGCGTTTCGAATGTCTTTCGTTTGATCCTTTCTCTGTCCAATAAGATGGTGTGGCCGCGTCCGAAGTAGACATCGGCCGGTGTGAGATTGCCGAGGCTTTCGTGATAGCGGCGATGGTTGTAATGCGCGACGAAGTCATCGATCTGTGCTTCAAGAGCGCCCGGCAGATAGTAGTGTTCTAGCAGGATGCGGTTCTTGAGCGTCTGATGCCATCGCTCGATCTTGCCCTGTGTCATCGGGTGATAAGGCGCGCCTCGCACATGATCCATGCCGCGCTCCGACAGCCAGTGGGCCAGATCGTTGGCGACATAGCTTGAGCCGTTGTCCGACAATAGCCTTGGCTGGTAGGCTGCTCTGGCTTCTTCAAGCCCGGCTGCTGTCAAGGCCAACTCCAGTGTGTTGGTGACGTCATCAGCTTTCATCGTCGTGCACAATTTCCAAGCCACGATGTAACGTGAAAAGTCATCCAGGATCGTCGACAGATAGAACCAGCCCCATCCGATGACTTTCAGATACGTGAAGTCGGTCTGCCAGAGTTGGTTTGGTGCCGTCGTCTTATCCTTGAACTCATCGGCTGCTTTCATGACGATGAAGGCCAGCGAGGTGATCAGGCCGCGCGCCTTCAGAAGCCTGTAAACACTGGCTTCTGAGACGAAGTAGGCTCGCTCGTCGGTGAACGTGACGGCCAACTCGCGCGGACTGAGCTCAGGCCGGTCAAGCGCCATCTCGATGATCTGAGCGCGCACGTCATCCGGAATGCGGTTCCACGACGGACGCTATGGTCCGGCACGCTTGTCCTCGAGACCAACCTCGCCGAAGCGGCGATAGAGATCGTACCAGCGATAGAACGTCGGGCGTGCCACACCGATCTTTGCCAGCGTGTGCTTAACCGGCAGATGCGATTGCTCAACGATCCGGATGATCTCCAGCTTTTCGGATACGGGGTATCTCATTCGAGGTCGCCCCCATCCGCGATCATGCTTTTTTTGAGAAGTCTGTTTTCCAGCAGGACATCGGCAAGCGCCTCCTTGAGGTCGCTCATCTCGCGGCGCAGGTCTCTGACTTCGCTTGAGGTGGCCTGGCGTTCGGTGTCACCCGAGAGCCGCTTCTTGCCAGCTTCTAGGAACTCCTTCGACCACTTGTAGTAGAGGCCCTGGGCAATGCCTTCCCGTCGGCACAGCTCGGCAATCGAATACTCTCCGCGCAGCCCTTCCAGGACGATGCGGATCTTCTCTTGCGAACTATAGCGCTTACGGGTCTGGCGGCGGATCTCACGGACATGTTGCTCGGCCGAAGATTGCGGCCCGGATTTTGATCTCATCTTCGCTCCATAATGGCTACGATGATCTCAAAATCCTCCCTTACCGATTCGCCTCAAAATGTCTCACTAACGCTGACGGGGGACAAAGAGCCAAAGCTCAGAGACCGCCTTCTTGAGCCGCTGGTTCTCCCGCTCCAGATCCTTGAGCTTCTTTGCCTGATCAAGCCTCAGACCGCCGTAGTCCCGGCGCCATCGATAATAACTCTGCTCGGAAATGCCCAAGCCCCGGCAAATCACACCGACCGTCTCACCCTGGCTCAGCTCTAACTCTGCTTCTCGCAACACGCCGATGATCTGTTCTGTCGTGTACCGCTTCCGTGCCATTCCATTGTCTCCTCATCCGAGGTTCGAAATAGCCGGATTCGCTCAATCAGGATGGTACCGTTTCAAGGGAGCAGTCCAATTTCCAGGAAGGCGGGATGCCGAAGCCGCAAGCAGCGGCTTCCTCGCTTTGATGTCTCACGCTCGCTAGATCGTCAGGAGACCGCAAACAGACCAAATTTTGGACCTCAATTGGTCCTCGCATTCGCGTTCTCGCGCAGGTGCTTGCGGAGACCATCACGGAAGTAATCCTATGGATCCTTCCAGGCTCTCCTGAGTCGGTGGGGAGGCCAGCCTTCGCATAGCTGTCACAAAGAGCCAAACCAACACTTCAATGTTCGACTTCAGGGCGGAAATGTGTGCGAAACTTCCAGCGAGTGCTTGGCATCTGACAACTTTTAGGTGGACGTCATCCCGCTTTAGCGCGCACGACTTCGTCAATGGTGGTCGTTGTGGCCGATCGGCCAAATTGGGCCCTTAACGAGAGCGACTGCTGCGTCATGCGGCAGATAAAGAGCAGGGATTAGGATTTCGCAATGGGCACAGAACTTGAGAACCGCCTCGACCTTTTGATCAATAAGGGGGTCATTATGGTCGACGCACGACAGACCTATGTGGCCGAGGATGTGGACCTTGAGCGGGTCTATCCTGGCGCGACGCTTTATCCTGGGACCAGGCTCGAAGGGGCGCGCACGGTTGTGGCGCCGAATGCGCAAATTGGTACGGAGGGCCCCGCGACGATTCAGTCTTCTGTTGTGGGCCAGAACGCCGAAGTCGCAAGCGGGTTCCTGAATAATGCTGTGTTGCTTGCGCGTTCACGGGCCGGCTCCAATTCTCATTTTCGAGGCGGCACGTTGTTGGAGGAAGAGGCGTCGACCGCTCACGCCGTGGGCCTAAAGCAAACAATATTGATGTGCTACGTAACGGCTGGCTCCTTGATAAATTTTTGCGACGCGCTGGTTTCTGGCGGTCGATCCAGAAAAGAGCATAGTGAAATCGGCAGTGGTTTTATTCATTTCAATTTCACACCGTGGGGGAAGCACGGTGACAAAGCGACAGCATCGTTGATCGGCAATGTAGTCGACGGCGTTTTCCTGGATCGCGATCGCGTCTTCCTTGGAGGGTTGTCCGGCCTGGTCGGCCCGGAACGAGTTGGATTTGGGGCATTCACTGTTGCAGGCCAAATCATACGGAAGTCCGTCGGAGATAACGCGATCTACTCAGAAGCCGGGATCGACAAAGAGGGCGTGTGGAAATCTGGGCGACTCGACAGTTCGCCCGAAAGAGCTCTTGCAAATATAACCTATCTGGCCCAGTTGATCGCTCTGCAAAAGTGGTACACCGAGGTTCGCCTGCGTCGCGCCCAAAAGTGCGAACTGGACCCGAGCCTTCGGATCATCATTTCCGAGGCCGTGCGATCAATCGAAGACTGCACGCAAGAACGATTAAAGAGATTCAATTCCTACGCCGCGGAACGGGACATAGGCCAATTGACTAGTGAAGACCAAAGCGTTTCCTGTTCAGAGCCTCCCGATGTCGATTGGAAGCCCGAGAAAGAATATACGGCGTGGGTATTAGGGCTGGGCGCTCAGGAGAAGTTGCTACTTCGTGACTGGCTCCATTCTGTAGGATCCTCGGCAGAAGCAATTATGCGGCAGCAAACCGGTCTCTAGTTTGTATTTGTAAGAGCGAGATGTAGTCTCCCTGCTCGTGCCCGCCGCCGGCCGGGCCGCATTGGTTGCGGCTCCGGGGGGGGGCTTGCATGGTCCACGAGTTTATTCCCATTTCGCGGTTTGCCGTTTTTGCAATTTCCTTTTGATGTATGCACCCTGAAAATTTTTCATCGTAGCAAGAGCTGGACAAGCCTGAAGGAGAGTTCTTTTCGTCCCAAAACTCCGCCGGTTTGTTTCCCAAGATTTACCAGGTCCGAAAAGGGCGCTATGCACCCTCAGGGGCGATATATAGACTTCTGCCAAACGGTCCGAATTCAACCGGGCAACCGCTTGGAGTGCGGTTGTATGCAATTTCTTTCAGGTCATATCAGCGAGCATTGTTTGAATGCGCCAACGTCTGAAGCAGAATCGTCCTCCTCCACTCCCAAAACAATCTGCCGCATCGAAGCTCGGTCAAGCTGAAGCGTTCTCCGCACATGTGACGGGAACACTTAGGAAACCTCAGACTGTTTGCAATGCGAACGAAGTCTTGAGTTCTGAACAAACTTCAATGGCGGAACTTGGCCTGCAAACACTCGAAGCTCAAGAAACACTCGCTTCCCTAGGAGCTGTCATGAGTGTCTTTATGAGGTCGAACACCGCGAGAAGCACTGCTCTGGCACAGATGGAACAGCTGGTCAGTCCGGCCGTCTTAAACGGTCAGTGTCTGTTGGCTCACGCGCATTCGAAGGATGCAGGCATGCCGACGCCGATTGCAGCAATCCTTTGGGCAAAGGTCTCAGATGTCCTCGACCACCGGCTTTCCTGCGATCTGGATAAGCCCGTGCAGCTCGGCGCGAAGGATTGGTCGAGCGGCAGTATTCCATGGCTGATCGCAGCAGCTGGAGACAACCGTTTTGTGAGCAAGTTGGTCAAGAGACTGCAAACAAACATCCTAGGTGGCCAGGAGATAAAGCTCCGCGCAACCACCGAAGATGGCACCGTGCAGGTGTCGACCATCAAGCCTGATACGATGAGACGTGTTCTGAGCCAATGCCTGGAGATGCCATTGGCCGTCATGCCCCGATCGAGGACTCTCACCGAAAAAACCAGTGTTCCTCACATCAAAACACGAGGAGCCGGCGAATATTCACGTTGAGCATCGACACTTTGCGATGGAAACGAGAATGAAGCGTCCGCCCCGGTTAGCGAAGCTTTTCGCATCAACTATTTCTTTTCAAAGCTCTCATTGAACTTGCGAAGGCTCGGCATAATCTTTTTGCAGACTTTTTCGCTGCCAATCTCACTCGACACGCTGTTGAGCTCGACCCAGGCACGTGCCGCCTTGGCCTGAAATGCAGCCTCATCGCCGTTAGCAAAGGATGCCAGCATTTGCTTTGCTGCCGGCGTGGCCTTGAGCTGGCAATGCTGCTCGGACCAGACAACCCCGCCTGCGAGCCCTGCGGTGTCATCGAATAGCCCAGCTGAAGCTGGCGTCGCAAGCAAGCTGAGGCCTAGGGCAAGGCGTTTCAATGGAATTCTCCTTCTGGCATCAAAGCGTCATAAAATTGCTACGGCAGAAGTCTGCCAACTAACGCTATGTGCGTCGACCGGGTCCACAAGATGCTAATCTGCGGTATCGACTAGCAATTTTGTCTCGGTGCACCGTGTCGGATTGTTGCGCGCGCTTGCTGCGCGGCCCACGTGGCATCGCGGTACATGTGACCACGGGTTTGGTTAACAACCAGAAAATAGCACCTATGCGGGTGTAGGTGTGGAGCGGAGGCTAACGCGCAACTTGTGAATTTGATGCACAATTCCAAGCGTGCGCAAGCTCTGATCTCTGCCGCAAAAGGGAGTCTTTTACCGATCTTATGATAGGGCGTCCTAGCTGCTCGAGCACACTCAAAAGACTCCGTATGCTGAGCGACTGAAACAGATAGAACGAAGGTTCCAGCTCTTCCCAGAAGACATCGCAAATAAGGCACACTGACTGCGCTACAAATCTCGCTTAGATGTATCCGCAGGAGTTCGCATGTCCTGGCCCCTTAAAGCTGTGCCATCATTTTAGCGAATATCTAAGGCTGGTGGGATGGCTCGGAAGCGGTATTCAGACGAAGATATCTTGAGGCTCTTGCGTGAGATCGAGCTGCATCTGGCATCGGGCAGTGACGTTTCGACGGCGTGCCGGAAGGCATGTGTGAGCGACGCGAAGTATTATAATTGGCGCAAGAAGTTTAGTGGTATGGGGCGCGCTCTCAGCTCTCGGAGATGAAGTCGCTCGAGAGGGAAAATTAGCGGCTGAAGAAGATCGTGGCAGATCTTGAGCTGGACAAGCTGATCCTCAAGGAGAGCTTTGATTTTTTAAAATCAAAAGCCTGACGTCGCGTGACCTTCGTCAGGCGGTTGTTCACGTTCGCCAGAAGCTCGGTGCCTCAGAGCGGCGCAGCTGCAAAGTCATCGGCGTTGCGCGCAGCACCCTGCAGTACAAGCCAGCGCCTCAGGATGATGACGAGCTGCGCTTGGTGTTCATCCGTTTAGCGGAGCAGTACGGCCGTTACGGCTACCGCAGGGTTGGCGAACTGCTTCGCGCGGAAGGCTGGCATGTCAACCATAAGAAGGTTGAGCGCCTATGGCGTGAAGAGGGTTTGCAGCTCCCGCAGCGTCATAGCAAGCGCAAGCGGCTCCATCATCACGATGCTTCTGTCATCCGTCTGAGGCCGAAACACCCAAATCACATCTGGGCAATTGGTTTCGTGCACGACAAGCTGAGTAACGGTCGACGCTACAAAATTTGACGGTCTTGGATGAGTACACCCGCGACGCCCTGTGTGTCGCTGTTACCCCAAAGATGGGCTCGGCAGATGTGCTGGAAGCGCTGTATCCGCTTTTCCTTGAGCGGGGCAAGCCAGAAGACCTGCGGTCCGATAATGGCTCCGAGTTTATCGCCGAGGGTTTGCAGACTTGGCTCCAGCGGATTGGCGTCAAGCCGATCCAGCTCTATCTGGGCTCACCATGGCAGAATGGATACGACGAGCGGTTCGATGGAACGCTGCGCCGCGAGGTGCTGAATGCCGAGTGGTTTACAAGCATCGACCAAGCCCGTGTCGTCATCAACCAGTGACTCCGCCAGTACAATCACACCTGTCCGCATCAGGCGCTCAGCATGCGTCCGCCCGTTCCGGAAACTCTACATCGAAGTGGCCCATAACGAGGGGGCTGGACAGATTCGCTCAATCAGGGTGGTACCGTTTCCGGGAGCGGACCAAATCGCACACTAATTGGCCCAGCTAGAGGGGGCCATAGTTTAACTAGTTTACCTTTCTATAGGGCAAAAATTGTCGTCCGCTGCATTGATTGTATGACTTGGGCTCGCGTGCGTAATTACCCGTAAGTTCGCGGACATACGAATTATTTCGAACCAGGCGACCCTCTCCGCGGTGATCATTACATAAACATGAGCGCTTAGTATGAATATTCATAATACGAAAAAAGAATTGTGGTGGGTCCGCACCACGTGTGCGGAGTTTAGAATTGCGCAATTGTGTAAGGATTCGGAAGGCTCAGACTACTTTATAGACGTTAGCAATGTTGATCGTGTTTATGATACCGATGACGTAATGCTTATAGCGCGGGTAGAGCGATCTGCAGACAAGAACGCAATTAACGGGGTGTCAAGTCTTCCTGAAGGCCCTGGCAATAAAATATACTGCGGCGGTCGCGCCCTTTCTTTCAAGGGATGGACTACATTTCGGTGTGGTAAATGTGCTGCCTGTCGCGTGAGCGGAAGCGGCAATGGAGCTGCGAGGTCAAAAATTCTAAGAGGAACGAAAAGCCAGGTTTAGTTTTCGCTAGGTGCCCAATTATCCGCAAGGGGATGCCATAAATTTACGCCGCTTGTTCTCTTTTGGTGTCCAATCCGTTGCGGTTAGATATTCAGACTTAATCTCCATTGCTTATATTTTAGCACTTTTTGGTGAGCTACGGTGGCAATATTTTTGCTCGCTACACGTCATAGAGAAACCGACGGGACAGTAATATGCAAGCCCCTCTCCACCCGATCTCTCTTTGGATTGATTCTTGCGCCCCGGCGGGAACTGCAGTGGCGACAGGTCCAATTTCTCGTGCCGAGCCGTTCGATGCAACTGAAGCTGCTGCGACGGCAAGCGCTGTGCGAACACGATTCGACGAGTTCCATACCGGCAGAAGGCTGGCGCGATCCGCGCTGGTACAGCTTGGCTGTCAGCCGACGACGATTCCGGTTGGGGAGAGCCGCCTTCCCATCTGGCCCCGAGGCTTTGTCGGTACGATTAGTCACAGCCGGAAACTATGCGTCGCACACGTAGGGCGGGCTAGCGAATTATATAGTCTTGGTGTCGACATAGAGCCTGATGCACCGCTGGCGCATGGTCTCGAAACTTCAATATGTCGGCCAGACGAGGATCCCAATGAGCTAGAGAGGTTTCCTCTATTGCGCTTCGTGGCAAAGGAAGCATTCTACAAAGCGTACTTTTCGGCAACTGGCGCATTCCTGGAGTTCCATGACGTCCGGATCGAATTTGACCATGCAAGGTCCGCTTTTATGGCAAGTCTTATGGCTTCCGAAAAGCCCGCGCTGGCCGGTAGGCGAGCGTTCGAGGGGTGTTTCACGCAGCGCTCACATCATCTAGTTGCTGCGCTTTGGATAATGCACTGATTGATACCAATGTCACTTGCTCTATCCGATCGCAAGGAGCGCACCTATGGTGCGTTTAAAATTCCGCGCAATGGGGGCCAACATACGAATGACAGTGCGCCCAATCAACGTAGCCAGGATCGAGTATTTGAAGGGGTTTATTGATGCGATCACGCGTGTTTTTCGGACCATCGTGTTTAATTCCTAAGCCACACCTCAGACGTTCAAGCTTACGGAGCCCATTTGGTCTGAGAATGCAGCATCCAGCTGGAATTGCTTGAAGTATTTTGGGTTGTGCCAAGCGCGCTATCGAGTGCGGCTAGGTTGAATATCAGCCCTCACCAGCGGCGGCGTTTGTATCGCGTGTTGTGTGCTAAAATTATTTACCAAACTTCCCCGAAAGCCTGGTCGAGGCCATTCGGATAAGGGAAATTATACCAGGGAATCGAGGCTGTCCTCTTCGGCTTTATCTGGTTGCCGTACTTGGGGATATTGAGGTGACTGCAAAAGACAACCTCCACCGAACAAAATGTTCCGAGGGGGTGCTTATCACTCTGAATGAGAAGAATGCCTGTGCGAGTCTCGAGGGTGCTTGGATTACCCTCGAGGCTAAATAGAAGGTTTTGACCAAAGTGTCGACAGCTATGCTAGTAGAAAGAGCTGGTTCCATTTCTGATAATTTCAGCAGTCTGCTCACGGAGAAGACCGCCCCTCTTACCGATGGGCAGCTAGAGATCTGGCTAGGCTCTATGATGGGCGACGAAGCCAGTAGCGCCTATAATCTTTTGACTAGCCTTCACCTTGCGGGAACCATCAATAACGAAGCCTTAGTGATGGCAATCCAGGGGGGCGTTAATCGCTTCGACGCCCTTCGCGCTACGATCAGTGAAGATGGGCGGTATATGCATATCGCACCCAAACTTGTGCTCGAAATACCGTTTGTTGATCTTTCCAGCGAAGCTCCCTCTGTATCAGAGCTTCGACTGGCGGAACTGGAGAAGGCCGAAGTCGAAACACCTTTCGATCTGGTTCGTGGCCCACTGATTCGAGTGAAGATTGTAAGGCTCGCTCTTGAAAGGCACGTTGTTTTAATAACGCCGCATCACATAATCTTTGATGGGTGGTCTAGACAAGTGATGTTAAAAGAGCTCGGAGAAGCGTATTCAGCTGCCGTCCGGGGAGACTCCCGGGAACTCAGCGATCCTGTACTTTTCAGCGATTACACCGAAAGCCAATCTGCAGCAAAAAAGGGCGAAGAGTTCGCTCAGTCGAAGGCCTATTGGCTTGACCAATTGTCTGGGCGGCTCCCCGTACTTGATCTGCCGTTAGATCGACCACGCTCACCACAACGTACTTATAAATCGTTACGGGAAGAGCTTTTCCTTCATTCAGATACTGTCAAAAAGCTCAAGCGAATCGCAGCTAAGCAACGCTCCACCGTATATACACTTCTTCTGTCTGCGTATCAGGCTTTTCTTTATCGGCTCACAGGTCAGTCCGATCTGGTTGTGGGGATAGCTGCTGCAGCGCAACCGCTGAACGAGAATTTTGATTTGGTGGGGCATTGCGCCAGTTTATTGCCAATCCGCAGTAAAATTGACGGTAGTATATCGTTCGATAAGTTCGTTGCTTCGACACGTGGCCTAGTCTTTGACGCATTCGAGCATCAGTCCTGTAGCTTTGGTAGTCTGCTTAACGATCTCGATATGGCACGTGATCCGAGTCGGGCGCCCCTGATGTCGGCAATTTTTTCGTTTGACCCGCCGCCGCTAGACCTAGCTTTCCACGACCTAAAGGCTACAATTGGTTCCCCCCCCGGAAGTTTCACGAACTTTGATTTAAACCTCAACATAGCTGACCGGGGTACTACATTTAGAGTTGCGTGCGTATTCAACGAGCATTTGTTTGATCGCTCTACGATCCAGCGTCGGTTGAAAGAATTTGAGGCCTTGCTGGACGGGCTTGTAGAAGACCCAGGTATTCCAATTGGTAAGTTGCCGATTTTGCCCGATGAGGAGCAACGGCTACTTTCCGAGTGGAACTCCACGTCTGTGGACTACCCTCTGGAAGACTGTCTTCACGAGCATTTTGAGGCACAAGTTTCTCGGACACCTGATTCTGTTGCGGTAGTATTTGAAGGAGCAAGTCTGACCTATCGGGAGCTTGATAGGAAGGCGAACCAACTCGCGCGTTATTTACGTTCTCTCGGTGTGGGGCCAAATGATTTGGTCGCGATTTGTATGGAGCGCTCCCTTGAGCTTGTTATCGCCCTGTTGGGGACCCTTAAGTCTGGAGGGGCGTATGTCCCCAATTGATCCTGACCTACCCCAAGGAAAGAGTCGATTTCATGCTTGAGGATGTTGGCGGACTTGTCCTCAGTCAATCGGAAATAGCGAAAGAACTTGGCATAGATGAGAGTGCGACGAGGGCGATTTGCCTGGATGCTGACTGGGGGACAATAAGTACTTTTGCAGACACAACGCTCGAGCGGGTGAATACGTCTGATGATCTTGCGTATGTGATTTACACATCAGGTTCGACCGGCAAACCCAAGGGGGCTTTGAACAGCCATCGCGGGATCTGCAACCGACTACTTTGGATGCAGGATGCCTATTGCTTGACCGAGAGTGACGCCGTTCTTCAAAAGACAGCGTTTAGTTTTGACGTCTCAGTTGGAGAGTTCTTCTGGCCACTGATGGCAGGAGCGCGCATTGTGCTTCCCAAACCTGGTGGACACCGCGATATCCAATATCTCGTGGATTTGACTGATCGTGAAAATGTTTCGGTTCTCAATACCGTTCCATCCATGCTCCGCCTATTCCTGGAAGAGCCGGGCATCCATGCCTGCACGTCCGTTAAGAGACGTGTTTTGTGGGTGGTGAGGCGCTATCCCTAGAGCTTCAAGATATGTTCTTCGAGCTTTTGGATGCTCGGTTGCACAATCAGTACGGCCCCAGTGAGGGCAGCAATTAGCGTGACCCATTGGAGCTGCCAACGGGAAAAAAATCAACGCAACACCCCGATCGGGACCCCAATTGCGAACACCAGTATTTATATCCTCGATTCCAACATGGAGCCTGTGCCAATTGGCCAAGAGGGGGAATTGTATATCGGGGGCGTGCAGGTGGGCCTTGGTTACCTCAACCGTCCCGATCTAACAAAGAAAAGCTTTCTTTCCGATCCCTTTGTGTCCGACCCCGATGCACGTCTGTACAAGACCGGTGACCTAGCCCGGCACCTTGCTGACGGGAACATTGAGTTTCTTGGGCGGATCGACCACCAAGTCAAGATACGCGGCTACCGTATCGAGCTCGGCGAGATAGAGACGGTGCTCAGCGGCCACCCTGCGGTTGCAGAGAGCGTAGCGACTGTCCATGAGTATGGCCCATCAGAACCGGCGTATCCTCGCATACTACCGGTTGAAAGCCGAATTCAATGGTCCGGGCGTCAAGGATTTGCGCGAACATATTCGCCAGGAATTACCTGCTCACATGGTTCCTTCGGACTTCATCAAAGTGGAAGAATTCCCTCTTTCACCCACGGGAAAGATTGATCGCAAGAAGCTTCCAGAACCGGAAACTACCTCCAGTGCTGAAACTGCGGCATTTGTGGCTCCTGAAGGCGAGTATGAGCAGGCCCTTGCGACTATTTGGCGGGAGTTTCTCAGTCATGACGAGGTCAGTGCTACTGCAGACTTTTTTGACCTCGGTGGAGATTCACTAACAGCGTTTCGCATGTTAGCAAAAGTGAGGACGACCTTCGATATTAAGCTGCCTGTCAGTTCCTTCCTCACCGAACCCACAGTTCGACAACTCGCATCATGTATTGAAGAAGATCGAAACACCCACAAAGACCCTGAGCGACGGTGTGGGAGAAACAGCCAAACTTGGGAGTTGCTCGAACTTAGCAGTGGTAGTAGTACTCAGCCAGTTATTCTCACTATTAATCAGCCAATCCTATATCGCAATTTGGCAGAGAATTTTACTGGTAAGGCCGTTGTCGCAAATCTTCACGTGCCAGATAGAGCCTGCCTCACGGTCCAGCGCTCAATGTCATTCGAGGAGATCGCTGCCGACGCAGCCTCGCTCGTCAAATCTACTTATCGAGGTAGAAAAGTTGTTATTGTTGGACTTTGTGTCAACGGACTTGTTGCACTCAAGATTGCCGAAAAGCTTGTCTCATCCGATGTCGAACCTCCTAGTGTGGTAATGATCGATACGTGGCATCTTGCGAAGCTAGGGCGTTTGCCTCCTGTCTCATCTTACATAAAGAAGTGGGTTCAGAGGAGCAAGCGCTGGGGGTATCACTTCAAGCAGTACCGATCAGGTCAAATCGGATTATCCGATCTAGTGCAAAAAAACAACTTATCGAATAAGATTCTTCGAAAATTAAATATTGCCGAGCCTGCATTGGAAGATGAGGAGTTTATCGTTGACTTGATCTATCACCTCGCAGAGCGTTGTCGCAACCATGAATTTAAGTTATATCAGGGCGATGTGATGCTATTCCGATCTGAAAAATTTGCGAGTAACAACAACTTCGGATGGGACAGTGTATCAGGCATTGAGCAATCAAACTGCATACTTAAAGGTTGGCACGAGGACGCAGTGGGTGGTGCCAGCGTGAGAACAATGGCGCAAATCATCGAGAGTCGTTTTCTCACACCAAGCAAACCCTACCATTTCGCCGCGGCTGAGTAACCATTATTTATCATTCGAGAAAAATCTTATCTGTGTTAGGGCTTCGTGGGTCGAACGTAGCAATATACAGGAAGATTAGAGAATAAAAAGTGAGGCAGTCGAAGAATTTCTTTCTGAAGATTATTCGCGCAAGGGCTCAGATGCTTGTGGCTGTATGCGCTTAGCAATTAATTCGGAGTCATGTGAGTGGTAGAAGAGCCCCTTATGTACAAATGAATATGCAAAGAGAATTCGCAGCAATGGTGTGTTCACCTATAATCTTTTGTTGCTTCTGGAGTAAGAGTTGATGCCTGGTCACGATACGATTCCCGACGCGGATCAATTGGACAGAGTGGGCAAGAGACAAGCCAATAGCAATGCTCAACCGATTTTGCCCGATGAGGAGCAACGGCTACTTTCCGAGTGGAACTCCACGTCTGTGGACTACCCTCTGGAAGACTGTCTTCACGAGCATTTTGAGGCACAAGTTTCTCGGACACCTGATTCTGTTGCGGTAGTATTTGAAGGAGCAAGTCTGACCTATCGGGAGCTTGATAGGAAGGCGAACCAACTCGCGCGTTATTTACGTTCTCTCGGTGTGGGGCCAAATGATTTGGTCGCGATTTGTATGGAGCGCTCCCTTGAGCTTGTTATCGCCCTGTTGGGGACCCTTAAGTCTGGAGGGGCGTATGTCCCAATTGATCCTGACTACCCCAAGGAAAGAGTCGATTTCATGCTTGAGGATGTTGGCGGACTTGTCCTCAGTCAATCGGAAATAGCGAAAGCACTTGGCATAGATGAGAGTGCGACGAGGGCGATTTGCCTGGATGCTGACTGGGGGACAATAAGTACTTTTGCAGACACAACGCTCGAGCGGGTGAATACGTCTGATGATCTTGCGTATGTGATTTACACATCAGGTTCGACCGGCAAACCCAAGGGGCTTTGAACAGCCATCGCGGGATCTGCAACCGACTACTTTGGATGCAGGATACCTATTGCCTGACCGAGAATGATACGATTCTGCAAAAGACAGCGTTTAGTTTTGACGTCTCAGTTTGGGAATTCTTTTGGCCACTGATGGCAGGAGCGCGTGTGGTTCTAGCCAAGCCGGGTGGGCACCGCGATGGCCGATATCTCGTGGAGTTAATTGTACGGGAAAGGGTTTCGGTTCTTCATTTTGGTCCATCCATGCTCCGCCTATTCCTGGAAGAGCCGGGCATCCATGCCTGCACGTCGTTAAGAGACGTGTTTTGTGGTGGCGAAGCGCTATCGCTGGAACTCCAAGAAAAGTTCTTCAAACGCCTGAATGCGCGGCTGCACAACCTCTATGGTCCCACTGAGACGGCAATAAATGTCACCCGTTGGACCTGCCGTATAGGAGAACGTCTTCGAAATATACCTATCGGAAAACCTATTGCGAACACCAGTATTTATATCCTCGATTCCAACATGGAGCCTGTGCCAATTGGCCAAGAGGGGGAATTGTATATCGGGGGCGTGCAGGTGGGCCTTGGTTACCTCAACCGTCCCGATCTGACAAAGAAAAGCTTTCTTTCCGATCCCTTTGTGTCCGACCCCGATGCACGTCTGTACAAGACTGGTGATCTGGCCCGGTACCGTCTTGATGGCAACATTGAGTTTCTTGGGCGGATCGATCACCAAGTCAAGATACGCGGCTACCGTATCGAGCTTGGTGAGATCGAGCACGCCGCCCAGACGCATCCGGACGTAGAACAATGTATAGTCGTGGCCCGAGAAGATGTGCCGGAAGATCGAAGGCTGGTGGCCTATATACGAGCTGTGGATGCTGACATGCCAAGCCTCACGCAGATACGAAGTTACCTCGAAACCAAACTTCCAGAGTATATGGTTCCCTCGGCCTTTTTACCAATTAGCGTGGTCCCGCTAAGTCCGAACGGCAAAGTTGATCGAGATGCACTTCCTGCACCAGCTAAGTCGAGGCCAAAGCTTGATAAGGTTTATGTTGGTCCGCGGGGTGAGCTGGAATGTTATCTAGCACGACTGTGGTCCGAAACTCTTCATCTTGAACAGGTGGGAAGACACGATAATTTCTTCGAGTTAGGTGGAGATTCGCTACGAGCAATGACCGTCCTTCACAAACTACAGAAACAGGTCGGCGTTTTAGCATCTGTATTAAAAGTTTTTGAGCATCCTACAATCGAAAAATTCGAAAAATTTTTACGTAAAGAATACCCGCCAGAAATAAATAAAAGTTTTCCTGGTGGCGAGAAGTTTGACTCAGAGTGTAAAGAGCGAGAGAGCGCGAAGAAGGTGGTGAAGAAAAAGACAGAATTGGATTCCCCAAAGGTTGGCGGCTCATTTTGCAAAGCCGCTGTGCCTCTCACGGACGGGCAACAGGAGATTTTGTTGGGTGCCTTCCTCGGGAAGGACGCCAATTGCGCATTCAATCTGTCGCACTGCCTGTACCTTTCGGGTGCTATCAACACGCAAGCTCTAGAGACGGCGATTCAGGAGGTCGTCGATCGCTTCGATGCTCTTCGCGCGACAATCAGTGAAGATGGCCAACATATGAGGATTGCGTCGCATCTTGCCCTCGAGGTGCCGCAAATCGATCTTTCTGATGAGCCTCGAGCGGTGGCCGAGTCTCGACTCGCGGAGCTTGAAAGAGAAGAGATTGAAACACCATTTGATCTTGAGCGAGGCCCCCTATTTCGCGTCAGGGTCATAAGAATATCTAAATATAAACACGTGGTTATATTCACTGCGCATCACGTAATCTTTGACGGGTGGTCTAGGCAAGTGATGTTAAAAGAGCTCGGAGAAGCTTATTCAGCTGCCGTCCGAGAAAACTCCCGGGAACTCAGCGACCCTGTACTTTTCAGCGATTACGCCGAAAGCCAATTTGCAGCAAAAGAAGGAGACGAGTTCGCTCAGTCGAAGGCCTTCTGGCTTGAACAATTATCGGGGCGGCTCCCCGTGCTCGATCTGCCGTTAGATCGACCACGCTCACCACAACGTACCTACAAGTCGTCGCGTCAAAAGCTGGACCTCGACCCCGATAGTGCTCGAATGTTGAGGCGTATTGCTGCCAAGCAAAGCTCCACGCTCTACACACTTCTTTTGTCTGCGTATCAGGCTTATCTCTTTCGTCTAACCGGTCAGTCTGACTTGGTGATTGGCATCGCGTCGGCAGGTCAGCCAGCGGAAGGCAATTTCGAATTGGTAGGACACTGCGCCAACGTGCTCCCAATCCGCAAAAAAATAGATGGCGGCATGTTGTTCGATGAGTTCGTTGCTTCGACACGTGGCCTGGTCTTTGACGCATTCGAGCATCAGTCCTGTAGCTTTGGCAGTCTGCTCAACGATCTTGATATGGCGCGTGACCCGAGTCGGGCGCCCCTGCTGTCGGCAACCTTCAACTTCGATTCATCTACTCCAGAGTTCACCTTTTGTGGATTAGGGGCGGAGGTTAAGTCCAATCCGACCAGATACTTAATGTTTGATTTTCACTTTAACGTACTGGATCACGGTGACGGTTTGACGATTGAATGCGCATTCAACGAGCATTTGTTTGATCGCTCTACGATCCAGCGTCGGTTGAAAGAATTTGAGGCCTTGCTGGACGGGCTTGTAGAAGACCCAGGTATTCCAATTGGTAAGTTGCCGATTTTGCCCGATGAGGAGCAACGGCTACTTTCTGAGTGGAACTCCACGTCTGTGGACTACCCTCTGGAAGACTGTCTTCACGAGCATTTTGAGGCACAAGTTTCTCGGACACCTGATTCTGTTGCGGTAGTATTTGAAGGAGTAAGTCTGACCTATCGGGAGCTTGATAGGAAGGCGAACCAACTCGCGCGTTATTTACGTTCTCTCGGTGTGGGGCCAAATGATTTGGTCGCGATTTGTATGGAGCGCTCCCTTGAGCTTGTTATCGCCCTGTTGGGGACCCTTAAGTCTGGAGGGGCGTATGTCCCAATTGATCCTGACTACCCCAAGGAAAGAGTCGATTTCATGCTTGAGGATGTTGGCGGACTTGTCCTCAGTCAATCGGAAATAGCGAAAGAACTTGGCATAGATGAGAGTGCGACGAGGGCGATTTGCCTGGATGCTGACTGGGGGACAATAAGTACTTTTGCAGACACAACGCTCGAGCGGGTGAATACGTCTGATGATCTTGCGTATGTGATTTACACATCAGGTTCGACCGGCAAACCCAAGGGGGCTTTGAACAGCCATCGCGGGATCTGCAACCGACTACTTTGGATGCAGGATGCCTATTGCTTGACCGAGAGTGACGCCGTTCTTCAAAAGACAGCGTTTAGTTTTGACGTCTCAGTTGGAGAGTTCTTCTGGCCACTGATGGCAGGAGCGCGCATTGTGCTTCCCAAACCTGGTGGACACCGCGATATCCCATATCTCGTGGATTTGACTGATCGTGAAAATGTTTCGGTTCTCAATACCGTTCCATCCATGCTCCGCCTATTCCTGGAAGAGCCGGGCATCCATGCCTGCACGTCGTTAAGAGACGTGTTTTGTGGTGGTGAGGCGCTATCCCTAGAGCTTCAAGATATGTTCTTCGAGCTTTTGGATGCTCGGTTGCACAATCAGTACGGCCCCAGTGAGGCAGCAATTAGCGTGACCCATTGGAGCTGCCAACGGGAAAAAAATCAACGCAACACCCCGATCGGGACCCCGATTGCGAACACCAGTATTTATATCCTCGATTCCAACATGGAGCCTGTGCCAATTGGCCAAGAGGGGGAATTGTATATCGGGGGCGTGCAGGTGGGCCTTGGTTACCTCAACCGTCCCGATCTAACAAAGAAAAGCTTTCTTTCCGATCCCTTTGTGTCCGACCCCGATGCACGTCTGTACAAGACCGGTGACCTAGCCCGGCACCTTGCTGACGGGAACATTGAGTTTCTTGGGCGGATCGACCACCAAGTCAAGATACGCGGCTACCGTATCGAGCTCGGCGAGATAGAGACGGTGCTCAGCGGCCACCCTGCGGTTGCAGAGAGCGTAGCGACTGTCCATGAGTATGGCCCATCAGACCGGCGTATCCTCGCATACTACCGGTTGAAAGCCGAATTCAATGGTCCGGGCGTCAAGGATTTGCGCGAACATATTCGCCAGGAATTACCTGCTCACATGGTTCCTTCGGACTTCATCAAAGTGGAAGAATTCCCTCTTTCACCCACGGGAAAGATTGATCGCAAGAAGCTTCCAGAACCGGAAACTACCTCCAGTGCTGAAACTGCGGCATTTGTGGCTCCTGAAGGCGAGTATGAGCAGGCCCTTGCGACTATTTGGCGGGAGTTTCTCAGTCATGACGAGGTCAGTGCTACTGCAGACTTTTTGAACTCGGTGGAGATTCACTAACAGCGTTTCGCATGTTAGCAAAAGTGAGGACGACCTTCGGTATTAGAATGCCTGCCAGTTCCTTCCTCAGCGAACCCACAGTTCGACAACTCGCATCTTATGTTGAAAATAAACTTCCTTCGGAATGAATAAAAAATATTTCGCTGATCAAATCACACAAGTTTTAGGTTTAGTCGAGTGTAGTTGCACGCGGTGACCAAGGCAGTCTCGTCAAACCAGAAATAATTCGTGTTAGAATGTATTCGGCCGGACGGGGACACGTCGAACAGGTGGTGGAGGCTACTTTGATGTTCCGCCTACTTAAGTAAGCTGGCTGGGCCAACTTCGGTAAGCCAGGCATCGTCTTCCTGGACGTTCGCCGAAAGTTCGTTACGAACTCTGCACCTTTTCAAGTGCGATTATCTACACTGAATAGCCGAATTTCGTTAGCTCTGCCAGATCCTCTCCGCTGAAGCCGACCAAAGAATTTTTGCGGTAGCGACCAATGGATTCGGGAGGTCGTATGTATCCAGCCATTCTTTTGATTTCCAAATCTGTAGGCCGAAAGCCAAGAAAGCTTGCCAAGCTACGCACCGAATTTGATGGATCACTGCACAAATCTTCGAAGCGTACTACCATCGTCCTCTGTGGGTAGCGGTTCATAGACATTAACGCATCACCATTGGCTGCTAGCCAGAACTTCAGCGCATCGGGTGGGGTAACCGATTGCAAATCAAATAGCGGGCCAAATCGCTTGACTTGATTCAAGTTGCTCGAAAACGCCATGTCCAGGCCATGACGAAGTACGTGCACGTATTTTGCCTTCGGAAAATACCCTAGGAATTGATTGATGAAAAAATGCGATGTGGGCTCTTTCCAGCCCCATGCAATACATTCTTCGCTTTTTCGCCGGATAGGAACGAAAAACTTTGCCAGGCGCTTTAGGCTCCAGCGCAGCGGTGTCTTGCCAAAGTTATCGGTCTTCCAAGTATCGGTTATGGCCCTACTTAAAAACCGAAGTTCATTCGCTGTCGTTTGGAAAACCGGGCCGTTACGATGCCTGCGCATCAAACTCATTCCTGAGCTGACTGACTCAACCTTTTCAAATTGACCTGAGCACACACGACTTGGCCGGAAGAACAATAAATTCATCCAAAGATCGTCATTGGCCTGGTTGAGATCACGTCCAATGTCGACACCCATCTCAGAAACAATTCGTGCCAAAACTCGCGTCCCGCTGCCACCAACGGCACCAATAATAATTGGTGATCCTATATTAATTTCCGGCATTTTAAACTCAGGGGCAGTTGTCAAACGTGCGCCTCGCAATTTTGCTAGTTCCTACTGAAAAAGTGTCGGCTGCTGTATTCTTTCTTGTCGCTGGTGCAGTCTCGGCCTATCAGTAGTCATTGGAAAGCAATGACTGACAAAAGCGTAAAGGTCAGCTTCTCGAGCGTCAGCTCCAAGACCGCCTTCATCAGCGGCTCAATCTCGTGCTCTAGATCCTTGAGCTTTTTTTTTGCCAGGTCGAGCTTCAGGCCGCCGTATTCCCGGCGCCATAGATAATAATTTTGCTCCGAAATACCCAGGCGTCGGCAAATCACACCTACCATCTCACCCTGGCTCAGCTTCATGTCGGCTGAAGACGTGAGTATCCCTTAATTAAGTATTCGATATATTAGTTTCTCGAAAACGAACTCCTCGGGCTATAATGAAGAGAGCAAAAGAGCGTTCTCAAATTCGGTCTTGAAGTTAATAAAAAGTTACCGAGATTACTGCGTGGCAGCGGAGCGCCAAGGGGGAGAAAGTTGCTTTTGTGTTTATTTGGAAAAACATCTAGTTAAATCCTTGCTTCGGGAGTAAAGTTAAATGTCTGGCCACGTGGTGAACCCCGGTGCAGATCAAGCGGACAGAGTGGGCGAACGGCAAGCTGATGGCAATGTCCAATCGGTTTTGTCCAAAGTCGATCAACGGCTCCTCTCCGAGTGGAATGCGACGTCTGTGGACTACCCTCTCGAAGAGTGTCTTCACGAACATTTTGAGGCGCAGGTCGCTCGGACTCCTAATGCTGTTGCCGTTGTCTTTGAAGGAGCAAGTCTGACCTATCGGGAGCTTGATAGGAAGGCGAATCAACTGGCGCGTTATTTGCGTTCTCTTGGTGTGCGACCAAACGATTTGGTCGCGATTTGCATGGAACGCTCCCTCGATCTAGTTGTCGCCCTGTTGGGGACCCTAAAGTCAGGAGGGGCTTATGTTCCAGTTGATCCTGACTACCCCAAGGACAGAGTCGATTTCATGCTTGAGGATGTGGGCGGACTTGTCCTCAGCCAATCGAAAATAGCGATAGCGCTTGGCATAGAGGGGAGTGCGAATAAGACGATTTGCCTGGATACGGACTGGGGGACAATAGGTACTTTTGCAGACACAATGCTCGAGCGGGTCGATTTTGCTCTCCAGCGGGTCAATACGTCGAACGACCTTGCGTATGTGATTTACACATCAGGTTCTACAGGCAAACCCAAGGGGGCTTTGAATAGCCATCGCGGAATCTGCAACCGACTTCTTTGGATGCAAGATACCTATTGCCTGACCGAGAGTGATACTGTTCTTCAAAAGACACCGTTTAGTTTTGACGTCTCGGTTTGGGAGTTCTTCTGGCCTCTGATGGCCGGAGCGCGCATGGTGCTGGCCAAACCGGGGGGGCACCGCGATGGTCGATATCTCGTAGAGCTAATTAAACGGGAAAGGGTTTCGGTCCTCCATTTCGTTCCATCCATGCTCCGCCTCTTCCTGGAAGAGCCCGATCTTCGCGCCTGCACATCTCTGAGGGATGTGATTTGCAGTGGCGAGGCGCTATCCCTTGAGCTCCAAGATAGGTTCTTTGAACGCCTGGATGCGCGGCTGCACAACCTCTATGGTCCGACTGAGGCGGCAATCGACGTTACATTCTGGGCTTGCCAACAGGGAGAAAATCGACTCAACGTTCCGATCGGGAAGCCAGTTGCGAACACAAGGATTTATATCCTTGATTCCAACATGGAGCCTGTGCCGATTGGCCAAGAGGGGGAATTGTATATTGGGGGCGTACAAGTAGGACTTGGCTACCTCAACCGTCCTGATCTCACAGAAAAAAGCTTTCTTTCTGATCCCTTTGTGGCTGACCCCAATGCATGTCTGTACAAGACTGGAGACCTAGCTCGCTACCTTCCCGATGGGAACATTGAATTTCTTGGGCGAATCGATCACCAAGTCAAGATACGCGGCTACCGTATTGAGCTCGGTGAGATAGAGCACGTCGCCCAGACGCATCCGGACGTAAAACAATGCATCGTTCTTGCTCGAGAAGATGGCCCTGAAGATCGCCGTCTTGTCGCCTATATACTGCCCTCTCATGAGGAGCCGTCCAGTTTTGGCCAGCTGCGACACTACTTGGAAGCAAGGCTTCCTGAATATATGGTGCCACCCACTTTTATCCCAATCACCACAGTGCCTCTTAACCCTAGCGGCAAGGTTGACCGAAAGGTGCTTCCTGCTCCGAATCAAGTCCGGCCTGAGCTGGATCAGGCTTACGTTGCGCCTAAGGGCGAACTCGAGACCTATCTAACTTCTTTGTGGTCAGATGTCCTTGGTCTTGAAAAAGTGGGAGCACGTGACCCCTTCTTTGAGTTGGGCGGCGACTCATTAAAAGCAATGAGGTTTATTAATAACCTACAGAAATACCTCGGTGAGTTTATATATGCCGTTACAATTTTCGAAAATCCTACAATTTCTCAGTACGCAGCGTTTCTGCGAAGGGATTACGCATCTTCAGTGAATGATAAATTTCCTGAAGAAGTCAGTTCTTCTTATAACGAAATCAAGAAAAAAAGCCCTGACGCTCCGAGGCGGATTAATGCCGATGATGTAGAAAAGATGCGGAAAGCGATCCCTGCATTGGTCCGCAGCGCCGTTAGCATTGACAGCAGTCCTAGAAATTGCCGGGCTTTATTCATCCTCGCACCGCCACGCTCGGGAACAACTCTCCTTCGAGCGATGCTGGCCGGTCACCCGAAGCTGTTCTCAGCGCCGGAATTGCAGCTTCTGGGATTCAATACATTAGCAGAGAGAAAAGAAGCGTTCTGCGGGAAAAATGCGCACTGGCTGGAAGGAACAGTACGCGCCATCATGGAGCTGAAAGGTTGTGATGCGCACGAAGCAAAGCGCCTAATGGCAGAGCAGGAAGACCGAAATTTAAGCACAAAAGCGTTCTATGGAGCGCTTCAGGGGTGGCTGGGTGGGCGTATGCTCGTTGATAAAACGCCGGCATATGCTTCGGACTTTGGGGCTCTCATGAAGGCCGAGAGCGATTTTGAGGAGCCGATATATATTCATTTGACACGACATCCTTACTCCATGGTGCGTTCATTTGAGAGCTACCACATGGATCAAGTGCTCTACCTGCGCGATCACCCATATTCGCCTCGGCAGCTCGGCGAGCTGATCTGGACAATTAGCCATCAGAATATCCTGAATTTTTTTGCCAAGGTTCCGCCGAATAGGCGCTATCGCATCTGCTTCGAGCAGCTTGTTGCAGAACCTGAGAGAGTCATGCGGGAGATGTGTCGTCATTTGTCTGTCGAGTTTAATGAAGGCTTGATAAAGCCATATATTGATACAGACAAGAAAATGACGGACGGCCTTTACAAAGACTCTACGCCGATGGGGGATACGAGATTTCTAGAGCACAAACGTTTCCGGCCGGAAATTGGTGAGAAGTGGAGGGGTGTCATCGAGGACGATTTTCTTGGGGCGGTGACCTGGCAGACCGCGACGCTGCTAGGTTACGAACGGCCGCAGAGCGGTCGCAAGGCCCGACAAGGCCCGCGGTCCAGACGTCGGCGACTATCTGATAGTAGGGAACGGGTTTGAAGGGTATGTCTTGAACCTTTGCTGCGCGCTTGAACGGAGTGCTGCAGTTCGAGAGACATACGCATTTGTGACGGGACCGTGATGGTGAATCACCAACGTCTCGGGCGCCTTTTTACTTCTTATGCACACGCGGTGTAAAGGAGAAGCAAACGGGTCTAAATCCGTTAAGCGAGTTTCGTATAGGGGGATGCACTGCGAGTTCTTGTTAGATGCGGTCGTCACGGTTTCTTATAAATATGTGATGGGACAATTCAGAGGCTATTAGATTAGATGAGCTCTGCTTTTTCCTATTAATTTTTTTCCCGAAGACGTTATTTGGGTATTAATCGGACCTTATATAATGTCAACAGCGCCACTGGAAGCTATGGACTGTTGATGTTCGGCCTGGTTTCTGCGCTAGAAGAATACTCGTGCCGCCAGCCTTTGGAGAGTAAAGCTTGAATTTTGATATGAGTGATATGTTCGCTGCCTCGGATGATAATGAGTACCCCGAGAGAATTGCTATCATTGGCATGGCAGGACGTTTCCCACGCGCCCGAAATATAGACGAGTTCTGGACAAACATCTGTGAGGGCGTCGAAGCTATCTCATTATATAGGGATGAGGAGCTTTTGGCTAATGGGGTAGACCCTTCTGAACTTGCAGACCCGGGTTATGTTAAGGCTGGGGCGCCCTTAGAAGATGCCGACTGCTTCGACGCATCCTTCTTCGGCTATACACCCCGTGAAGCGGAGGCGATGGATCCTCAGCACCGCGTGTTTCTGGAGTGTGCGTGGGCAGCGCTTGAAGATGCTGCTCTAGATCCGGAAAATTATAATGGGCTGATTGGTGTCTATGGCGGCGTCGCTAGAAACACATACTTCGGGCAAACGCTAGGCCCGCGTATCGAGCTCCAGAAAACATTGGGCGCCTATGCGACAATGATTTCTAGCGACAAAGAATTCAGTACCTCACGGGTTGCCTACAAGCTAAACCTGCGTGGTCCAGCTATAAATATTCAAACAGCGTGCTCCACCTCCGGTGTGGCTTTCCATGTTGCTTGCCAAAGCCTCTTGAACGGAGATTGCGATGTCGCCTTGGTGGGGGGCGCACGCATTCGGATTCCATTGCGGGAGGGTTATCTCTATCAAGAGGACGGCATTCCGTCCCCAGACGGACATTGTCGAGCTTTTGATGCGCAGGCGCAAGGTACGATGATAGGAAATGGAGTGGCTATCGTCGTACTGAAGCCACTGTCGGAAGCGCTTAGGGATGGTGACGCTATACACGCTGTCGTCCTTGGATCAGCTATTAACAATGACGGGGCTGCCAAGGTTGGGTTTACTGCCCCGAGTGTCGAAGGACAAGCTGAGGTCATTGAAGAAGCGCTGTCTGCAGCTGACGTAAGCGCCGAGACAATTGGCTATGTCGAGACCCATGGGACAGGGACAAAGCTCGGGGATCCGATCGAGATTGCCGCGCTGACTAAAGCTTTCCGAAAAAGCACTCAGAAGGCGCAATACTGTCCAATTGGCTCTCTGAAGACGAATGTTGGTCATCTCGATGCTGGCGCCGCCGCGGCAAGCATTATCAAGACGGCCCTGGTCTTAAAGCACGGTAAGATTCCACCCAGCTTGAATTTTGAAGTTCCGAATCCGCAAATCGGATTTGAAAACACCCCATTCTTCGTGAACACCGAGCTAAGAGAATGGAAGAAAGGAGATGTGCCACGGCGCGCAGGGGTCAGTTCGTTCGGCCTTGGTGGCACAAACTTTCATTGTATCCTTGAAGAACCACCGAAGATTGATAAGTCCAGTTCGGCAAAACCTTACGAGCTGCTCCTTCTATCGGCAAAGACAGAAGCCTCTCTCAACCTGGCGACTGAAAATCTCGCTGAATTCCTTGCTCATCACCCCAACAGCAATCTCGGCGACGCTGCGTACACTCTACAGATCGGTCGTCGAGCATTTCGATACAGGCGGGCGCTTGTTTGCGAAAGCCCCGCCGATGCTGCAAAGGCATTTATGCAAGGCGACCGTCGACGAGTGTTGAGCTGTGAGAGTGCTCCCGGTAGACGAAACACGGTCTTCATGTTCCCTGGTGGCGGAGCACAATACCCGCAGATGGGGAAAGGTCTATACGAAACTGAGCCTGCTTACCGTGACACGATTGATACTTGTGTTCGAATAGTTGAAGAGAAATTCGGGATCGACCTGCGTCCATTATTGCACGGCAACGACGAAGTCACAGAGCAGGTCGTGGCCAGGCTGGAACAACCTAGGATCGCATTGGCTGCTCTCTTTGTGACCGAGTATGCGTTGGCTTGCCTGTGGAGGGCTTGGGGCCTGAAGCCCGACGCGATGATTGGTCACAGTGCGGGTGAATATGTGGCCGCCTGCATCGCCGGCGTGGTTTCCTTGGAGGACGCCATTGCGATTGTAGTGGAACGAGGGCGCCTGTTTGAAACCCTAGAATCTGGCAGCATGCTTGGTGTCGCAATATCACCTGAGGAAGCCGAAGAGTTCCTCGAGGATGACGTTGCCTTTGCTGCCATTAATCTCCCATCAAGCTGCGTCCTGTCGGGTCCTGCTCGATCAATTGATGCTGTTGAAAGCCGTCTTCGCGATCGAGAAATTGATTTCACAAGAGTACGCATAGCCGTTGCCGCGCACTCACCCATGCTCGAACCGATCCTGGATGATTTCAGGAGTTTCTTAAAGCGCGAAATTTCTTTTCATCCACCAAAGGTCCCCTACATATCTAACGTGACTGGGGCATGGGTTTCAAAAGAAGAGGCTACCGATCCCGATTATTGGGTTCGTCACTTGAGAAGCACGGTGAAGTTCTCTGAGGGACTGTCGACGTTGCTCCGCGAGAACCAGTCGGTCCTCTTGGAAGTCGGACCAGGGCAAACTCTGGCAACTTTGGCGCGACAGCATCCGGATCAATCGCCGGGAAACCTCGTAGTCACGAGCCTTCGTCACCCAAAAGAATCGACTCACGATTTATCATTCCTGCTTAATTCGGTAGGTCGCATGTGGTCGGCCGGTCATGACTTCAATTGGGAAAAACTGCATGACGCTGAAAGGCGGCGTCGGATTAGTCTCCCGACTTACTCATTTGAAAGACAGCGACATTGGCTTCAGTCAGAAAGCTTCTCCCAGCCCGCTATGCTGCAGTCAACTCGCTCTGAGTTGGCCAGCGCTGAGCCTGCATCTTCGGCAGCGAGTTCAAATACTGTGAAACAGACCGACCGCAAAAGTCTCATTCTACACAAGCTCAAGACTTGTCTTCACACTCTGTCTGGGTTTCCCGAAGAGTCGCTAGACGAGTACGCAACATTCCTCGAGCTGGGTTTTGATTCGCTATTTTTGACGCGAGCAAACGCGGCATTCTCGAACGAATTTAAAGTGAAGATTACATTCCGCCAGCTCTTTGAAGAGGCTCCAACGCTTGACTCCCTTGCAGCATACATTGACGACCAGTTGCCTGCAGATGCTTATGCTGAGGAAATCGCCAATCTAGATAGTAAGGCTGCCCCCGAAGAAATTAGGGTTGAGGTTAGCCGACCGGAGGCTGCGGCGGGAACTGAGAGCACAATAGAGGGGATGCTCGACCTAGTTCGACAGCAATTGCAAGTTACAAGCCGACAACTTGAGCTTCTAAAAGGGGTTGCGCCAACGGATCTGTCTAAGAGCCTGAAGGCAGACACTGCCGGCAACGACGCTAGTGCAACACCTTATCGAACTGGTGGCCCAACCGGGGGTTCCCCAAATTCAATTTCGAGAAGTAGTGCACAGTCCCAGAGCAGCTTTGGCCCTTGGAAGCAGATCACCAAGGAATCTGGCACGGGTCTTACTGACCGTCAGCAACAACACTTGGAAGACTTGACCCAAAGATTAACGGAGCGAACGGCCGGGTCTAAACGACTTACTGCCGAACACCGTTCACATTTTGCAGATCCACGCGCTGTTGCTGGGTTCCGGCGGACATGGAAGGAACTTGTGTATCCGGTAGTAGCAGAAAGATCGGACGGATCCCGAGTGTGGGATGTCGATGGGAATGAGTATATCGATATCGCAATGGGGTTCGGCGTAAGCCTTTTTGGGCACTCGCCAGCTTTCATATTAGATGCGGTGAAAGAGCAGATCAATCAAGGAATCGAGATTGGCCCTCAGTCGCCGGCTGCCGGAAAGATCGCTAAACGTTTATGTCTGATGACCGGGATGGACCGCGCCGCCTTTTGCAACACAGGTTCGGAAGCTGTCCTAGCAGCACTCCGCGTAGCTCGAACAGTCACGGGGCGTAATCGCATCGTGACATTTTCAGGTGATTATCATGGACTCTTTGATGAAGTCCTCGCAAAGGGCATCGAAACGGGTGGTGCGCGCCGTTCTGTCCCCGTAGCTCCCGGAATACCGCCCTGGTCGGTTGAAGGGGTAACCCTCCTAGAATATGGCAATAGCGATTCCTTGAATATCATTCGCGAAATGTCTAATGACTTAGCGGCGGTGCTCGTCGAGCCAGTGCAAAGTCGGAACCCAGACTTGCAGCCCAAACAATTTCTTCAGGATCTGCGACAATTAACTGAAGAGCTTGGCGTCGCACTCATCTTTGACGAGATGATAACCGGTTTCCGCTCGCACCCCGGCGGCGCTCAGGCGCATTTTGGTGTTCGAGCAGACATCGCAACCTACGGTAAGGTGATTGGGGGAGGTTTCCCGGTAGGAATTGTCGCAGGCAAACGGATCTACCTGGATGCTCTCGACGGCGGTGCGTGGAGCTACGGAGATGATTCTTTCCCCGAGGCAGGCGTGACGTGGTTTGCAGGTACGTTTGTTCGCCACCCGGTCACGCTTGCGGCCATCGATGCAACGCTCGGTGAACTCGAAGACAAGGGACCTTCTCTCCAAGAAACACTTAACTCCAAAACTAAAGCGATGGTCGCCGAGCTCAATGAGTATTTTTCCAAAATAGGAGCTCCTATTTGGATAAAAACTTTTAGCTCGTTTTTCCTAACTAGTTTCAAAAGTCATCAGGAGTTTGCAAGCCTTTTTTATCTCCACCTCCGCGACAAGGGCATACACATCACGGAAGGTCGCGCAGCCTTCCTCTCAACAGCTCACACAGACGCGGACATATCTAAAATCGTCCAAGCCTTCAAAGAGAGTGCCCGCGAATTGCAGGAAGGTGGTTTCCTTCCGCAGCTACAAGTGGCCGAACACAAGCCCCGAGAAGAACTTGCGCCTCTTACTGACGGGCAGCTCGAGATTTGGCTGGGCGCTGTCGTGGACGACGACGCCAATTGCGCATTCAATCTGTCTAGCAGCCTCGACTTGAAGGGCTCTCTCATCAACGAGGCCTTAGAAAGAGCAATCCACGAGGTTGTTGATCGGTTTGACTCCCTGCGGGCCACAATTACTGACGATGGCCGACACATGCGGATCGCACCCCGCCTTACTCTCGAGGTGCCTCTCATCGATCTCTCCGACGAAGCCCCTTCAACGGCAGAGCAGCGGCTCGCTGCTCTTCAGAAAGAGGAGGTCGAAACGCCGTTCGATCTTGTCAATGGTCCGCTTATTCGGGCGAAGATCGTAAAGCTTGCTGAGGAGAGCCACGTCCTTCTACTCACGTCACACCACATCATCTTTGATGGATGGTCGCAGGGCGTGGTATTGCGAGAACTTGGAAACGCCTACTCGGCTGCTGCCCAAGGTCTCACTTGCGGAGTTAGCGATCCTGAACGTTTCAGCGATTACGCGAAGCGCCAAGTTGCGGCAAAACAAAGTGAAGAGTTCGCAGAGTCCAAAGCGTATTGGCTTGATCAACTATCCGGCCAGCTGCCCGTGCTTGATCTGCCGTATGATAGGCCGCGCCCTCCTTTGCGCACCTATAAAGCTTCGCGAGAGGACTTGGAGCTTGATTCCGATACCGTCAAAGAACTCAAACGCATCGCCGCGAAGCAGGGCTGCACGCCGTATACAGCTTTTCTGGCCGCGTATCAGGCTTTTCTCTTCCGTCTCACCGGCCAGTCTGACTTGATCGTTGGGATAGCCTCCGCAGCTGAGTCGCGGGGCGCAGCTGTAGATCTGGTTGGACATTGCACCAATGTGCTGCCAATCCGCAGTCAAATTGATGCAGGTATGTCGTTCAACGAGTTTCTTACCGAAACGCGCGGTTTGGTATTCGATGCTTTCGAGAATCAATCTTCTAGCTTCGGCAGTTTGCTCGATGAGCTAGCTGTAAAGCGCGATCCCAGCCGGGCGCCTCTGCTGTCGGCGACCTTCAACCTCGATCCGCCACCACATCCGCTCTCCTTTCACGGACTAGAGGCAAGCATTGCCAACACGCCGCGAAGGTTTGAGATGTTTGATTTCTTTTTAAACGTCGCCAATCTCGGGACCGGATATTCTGCTCAGTGCACATTCAACGAGCATTTGTTTGATCGCTCCACTATCCGAAGGCGGCTCAACGAATTCCAGGCCTTTCTGGACGGAGTTACCGAAGATCCAGTTAGGCCAATTGGCACGTTACCCATTTTGCCTGAAGAAGAGCAGCGACTACTCTCCGATTGGAATGCGACGTCTTTGGATTACCCGCTTGAAATGTGTCTTCATGAACATTTCGAGTCGCAAGTTGCTCGGACGCCCGATGCCCCTGCCGTTGTCTTTGAAGGTAAAGGCCTGAGCTATCGGGAACTCGACAGGAGAGCCAATCGACTCGCCAACTATTTACGCTCTCTTGGTGTGAGACCGAATGATTTGGTTGCCATTTGCATGGAGCGCTCTCTCGAGCTTGTCGTTGCCCTGTTGGGGACCCTAAAGTCAGGAGGGGCTTATGTCCCAGTTGATCCTGACTACCCCAAAGAAAGAATCGATTTCATGCTTGAGGATGTCGGCGGGCTTGTCCTCACCCAATCGAAAATAGCGAAAGCGCTTGGCTTAGAGGGGAGTGCAAATAGGACGATTTGCCTGGATACTGACTGGGGGACAATAGGTACTTTCGCAGACACGGCGCCTGAGCGAGTCAACACGTCGAACGACCTTGCGTATGTAATTTACACATCAGGTTCTACGGGCAAACCCAAGGGGGCTTTGAACAGCCATCGCGGGATCTGTAACCGGCTTCTTTGGATGCAGGAGAACTACGACCTTACAACGAGTGATGCGGTCCTGCAAAAGACAGCAATTAGTTTCGATGTATCGGTCGGAGAATTCTTTTGGCCACTTATAGCGGGAGCACATCTTGTGCTGCCAAAACCTGGTGGACACCGCGATATCCAGTATCTAGTCGAGTTGACGCATCGTGAGAATGTCTCGATCCTCAATACCGTTCCATCTATGCTTCGGCTCTTTCTGGAAGAGCCAGGCATCCGTGCTTGTACGTCTCTAAGGGATGTGTTTTGCGGTGGCGAGGCGTTGAGCCTCGAGCTCCAGGAAATGTTCTTTGACTGCCTTAATGCTCGGCTGCATAACCAATACGGCCCCAGTGAAGCGGCAATCAGTGTAACTCACTGGAGCTGCAAGAGGGGAGAAAATAAACGTAATACTCCGATCGGGAAGCCGATTGCGAACACAGCGATTTATATTCTCGACCCCCGAATGGAGCTCGTGCCGATTGGTCAAGAAGGCGAATTGTATATTGGGGGCGCACAAGTAGGCCTTGGCTACCTCAAGCGTCCTGATCTTACCGAGAAAAGTTTTGTTCAGGTTCCTTTCGTGTCCGACCCGGATGCCCGTCTGTACAAGACTGGCGACTTAGCTCGCTATCTCCCTGATGGGAACATTGAATTCCTCGGGCGGATCGATCACCAAGTCAAGATACGCGGCTACCGTATCGAGCTCGGCGAGATAGAGACGGTGCTCAGCGGCCACCCTGCGGTTGCAGAGTGCGTGGCGACTGTTCATGAGTATGGCCCATCAGACCGGCGTATCCTCGCATACTACCGGTTGAAAGCCGAATTCAATGGTCCGGGCGTCAAGGATTTGCGCGAACATATTCGCCAGGAATTACCTGCTCACATGGTTCCTTCGGACTTCATCAAAGTGGAAGAATTCCCTCTTTCACCCACGGGAAAGATTGATCGTAAGAAGCTTCCAGAACCGGAAACTACCTCAAGTGCTGAAACTGCGGCATTTGTGGCTCCTGAAGGCGAGTATGAGCAGGCCCTTGCGACTATTTGGCGGGAGTTTCTCAGTCATGACGAGGTCAGTGCTACCGCAGACTTTTTTGAACTCGGTGGAGATTCACTAACAGCGTTTCGCATGTTAGCAAAAGTGAGGACGACCTTCGGCATTAAACCGTCTGTTAATTATTTCCTCAGCGAACCCACAGTTCGAAAGCTCGCGTATTTAATCGAAAGCGGACTTGTCACCGAAAAGCAATTAAAGAAAACTAATTTCCATCAAACGGTCGCCTGAAAGACCCCGTAAAAACAGGCTCGCACACTACGTCTGTCAAACATGCGTGCGGGCCGAATAATTCGACAAACGCACGCCCCTAATAAACCGGAGAGCCAATGCGGAAGGCTACAAAGGGGACGATGACGCGAAGCTGAGAGAAGTTTATTCAACCCTCAACGGCTAGACATAATTCTTTCAAGAGCCACAATAACCTCGACCAGGCCAAAGGTTGGATGAGAGCGCTTCAAAATTAAGCTCTCGAATCGTGCCGCAATCAGTCAATGCGAACTTGTTAAGTATATATTAAAACAATTTCAAAATGCAGTTTGAACAGAAGTGGCAATACTATAAAAGATAGACATCGTCTACGACTATCGAATGAGAGGCCCCCTCATTAGTGTGCTGAATCCTCCTTTCGATCCTACCTTGTTATGCGAAAGTCATGCGCAAGGGCACCATAACAAAAGACTTTTCAAAGAACGGTATCTTACAAAGGTACACCAAATAAGGGATTGATAGTACGGCTATCAAGGTGGAGGGCAGAAGTGGCATCGGAAACTGATCTTGAACCTGGCGACTTTGAAACTAGTTCTTGCAGCCAAAAAAACATTCAAGCCGAACTCGATGTAAAGGCGCCCCTGTTCTACTCCACCACTAAGGAGGAACTAGAGCCTACCGAAGTACTAATAGTTCATCCTTCCAAACTTTATCGGGACTGCCTCAAGCGTGTGCTCGCACAGGCACTGGATATGCCAGTTGAGGAGCGACCACAACTAGACTTCACTGACGAGCCGACCTGTCCGCAGTTTCATAGAATACTTATCGTTGGTGTTGATGGGCCAAGTTCGGCTAACTGGGCAAATTATATCGAAAGGCTAAGTAATCTAGCAAACAAGACAACGCTGGTCGTCGTCGGCAATACTGAGGACCCACAATTGGTCGCAGAACTCCTGTCAAAAGGTGTGCGCGGATATTTACCTACTAGTCTGGACCTCGACGTTTGGACACATGCACTTCGCTTCATTCTCGCTGGAGGCATTTTTGCGCCCGCTACGTGTCTGCTAAAACTTGCGAAATCAGTCAATCCACCTGCCAAGACTTTTTCAGACCAATTCTCTTTAACGCCTAAACAGCGGTTGGTAGTGGAGGCCATACGCCAAGGTAAGGCAAATAAGACGATCGCATACGAACTAAAAATGTGCGAATCTACTGTGAAGGTTCACGTGCGCACAATTATGAAAAAGCTTCGGGCAAAGAACCGAACCCAGGTTGCCTACCTCGCCAATGAATGGCTGCAAAGAATGCCTCCCCTACTAGACAAAGCGGTATAGGGTGACATGTGCGCCGCCGTGGTTATCAGGTATCTTTTGTCGTGCGGCATATCAAGGGGACAAAGTGAGCAGCACTCTTAATCTCAGGAGCCACTTTTCAGGAGGATTGGCAACTTCTTTCGCCCGCCTAATTGCCAATCTCATACAGCTTGCCATTTTCGTATTAGGTGCCCGACTGCTCGGCCCAGCGGAATTCGGTATATTTGCGATCGTTGCATCCGGTGCTTTTATAGCGGCTATGCTAGCCGGCGGTGGCTGTAAAGAGTATATTCTAAGTTCGCGTCAGTCAAAAAAAGATGTGAGCGAAGTACTTATGCTTGCTGCGTTGCTAGCGCTTATTGTCGCCCTCATCGCAGGGTCAGTTGCGGCACTAATCTATTTGATCTTAGGGTACCAAAATATTTCACTGCTGGTGGCGCTTTTTGCTATTTGGATACTAATTTCTCCTTATGCAACCGCACAAAGCGCGATTCTGATTCGAAACGGCCGCTTAAAAGCCGTAGCATTTAGTGAAATAGCTGGAGAGCTAATCGGTCTGGTGATAGCAGTCATGATGCTATATGCAGATTTCGGAGCCGCTTCTCTTGTATGCGGCCGAATTTTTGCGCAAGGCACGCAAGTATTGATCTGTAATTATATCACTGGAAGCCTTCCAACGGCTAGGCTCACACGGCCAGTCATCACCGAGTTTGCGAATTTTTCTTTTTTGATACTTAGTACACGAATTATAGGGCAAGGCCGAAATGCCCTTACCGTTTTTCTAATTGGTGCCTTCTTTAGTCCTGCGGGCGTAGGATTTTATCGAGCTGCTCAGCGGTTGGCCGGCGCAGCGCAAGAATTGTTGTCTGCCCCGGCAATAGCGGTCACTTGGAGTCTATTCAGACGGATCAGCGATCGTCACGATGATATTAACTGTCCGGACGCGAAAGCGGATCTCCAGAAAGTATTAGAGTGGACGGTGCCGCTGCTTGTTGGCATTGCTGCTCCAATCTATATCGGGGTGTCAATTATGTCCGACGAAATCCTGATGATTTTGCTGGGGGAAGCATGGATTCCTGCAGCTCCGATCCTCTCTATCTTAAGCATCGCAGCTTTGGCGTACGCACCAATTTATCCCAGCGAGCCGCTACTAGGCGTAACAAAGAATTTAAAACATCTTCCTCGTTTGATGCTCATAAACTCGATTGCTTCAATCTGTCTCCTTCTACCGGCGACGCAATACAGTCTTGTGACGGTCGCTTGGGCACAACTTGCATTTAGCATTGTCGTGCTAGTCAATTATATTCTGCTCCAAAAGAAAGTCGTCGGAATTAACTGGAAGCGAATAATTCAGAAATGTAGTTTTCTTGTTCCTATCGTACTCGCGATGTCAGCCGTAGCCGTGCTTCTTAGGGATGGAGCCGCGGCATATGGTTGGCATCCGATTTATTCCCTCGTCGTCACCGCAGCTGTAGCGGCGGCACTTTACATCGCAAGCGTGGCTATAGTGAGAGCACGATCTTTATCAATTGTGATTAGAGCTTTACGCCGGGTCTGAGCCACAACAATACTAGCCTAGCTCTCAGTTGCCTAAAAAATTTAAATTTTTATGCCACGCGTCGGAAATACCATAGAAGGGAGCCCATTTGCCCAGTTGTCCAAACGCTCGGTGCCTGAATGTAAAAAGCTGCCGAGAAGGACAAAAGCGAGTCTTGGGTGAGTGAATAAACAATAACTTAAGCTCAAGTAAGGTTGAGCAATAAGCGTTCCAGGGCCCGGAAATGAAGAATTGAGCTCTATTGCGCTAATGACTGACGCGTCAAAAAATAGAAAAGACGTATTCCCTGGCGCTTAGATAAGTTCGTTAGCTCAGACGGCCGATAATAAGCGCACGTCTCAGCTCGATACATTCGACGCCAAAACGACCTCCATAATTCTCCTGCGCCACATACTGGTGGAAAAAAATTTGCAGCGCTAAATTAAAGAGCGAAATGAAGCTAACACAGAAAAAAAACACAAAGTGCCGCTGAGATAGAATATCAGAATATAGGAGAGGTGGAGAGGTGCGTCCAAAAAAGTCTTGTAGGTGGTATGATTCAGCTAGGACATTCACCAGCTAAAAGACGATCAAACGGACACCTCTGATACCGAGAAAAATACAGACCGAGTATAAATATTAGCTTTGTTTGCGGTTGTTGTTCGAAAGAATTAACCCTCCATGCTACAACAAGTCGTCCTATAAAGCGTAATTTGAGCCGTTGGCATATCAGCTCTGAAGCTTACGCATTCAGCATAAATCATTAAACGAGCCATGCATGGAACTAAAAAACGTTGAATCAGACCTAGTAGACGATAGAGAGCATTTGACCGCCCTCTTCGAAAGCGAGACGGGTCGCCGATACAACGTTTTCTACGTGGGTGACCGGGGTTTGCGGTTGAGCAAACATTATGACCACTTCTTCGTGTTGGGTGCGACTCAAGCCTACCTTCTAGGTGAAGTTTATCGACATCCTGCCCCGGTAAGCCGCACTCTCGCTCGAAACATTCGTTGTCTCCAGAAGCAGTGGCAAGATTGGTATGGGCGCCCGGCAATCGAGATTGATGTTGAAGTGCGGGCAACCGAGGTGCGCTGTAAGTCAAGCTACCCCAAAAGCGCTTCATTCTTTTCCGCAGGTGTAGATTCACTATTCACCGATATTGAATTAGGGCAAAGCCTAACCTCGTTAATTTCATTTGAGCATCGCAGTAACAGTCGCGGACAAATTGAAGAGGGTTTCTCCCGGCTCGATGAGTTGACTACTTATGTTGAAAGTACGGGCCGAGAACACCTAAAGATAGTAACCAATATGATGACCGAGATGCCCGAGTTCAACAATTTGTACACGTCAATTACCCACGGAACAGCATTAGCTTCTGTAGCTCACGCGCTTTCCTCGTATATAGATCAAGCAGTGATATCGTCGACGCATACTTATGGAAACCTTATTCCTTGGGGATCCCATCCACTTACAGATATACTTCTTTCTTCCGATAAAATAGCAATTTCACATTTTGGCGCTCAGTACACGCGCGTCCAGAAAACTGAGAAGGTTGGCAAAAGTGAGGCCGCACTTTCGTTAGTAAGCGTATGCAGTAGCGGAAGGCTTAACAGCAAGAGCGTAAATTGTTCAAGGTGTCAGAAATGCATGCGTACGATGCTTTCCCTTGATCTCTTTGATGTCGAAAGGTCAAAGGCAACAACTTTTGATTGGAAGGATTACAAGGCTAGTAATTTTGAGCAACTATACCTTCGGACAAAGAACGACTATATATTCGCGAAAGAGATTGAAAATTCCGCATATGAGAAGAATAGAGAAGACATTTATGATGCAGTAAAAATGGCTCAGAGAAAGTCAAAATATTTCAAGCCTGTAGCCAGTGCTGAAATGTTTGCTCGCCGAAGATGGCCGCAAATAATGAATAAAAAGCAATCTCTGTCAAAGTTAAGAGATTCTGTCTATTCAATCCTCAGGTTGCGAAAGAAGGTTAGGGTGTGAAAAGAAATCGTTATCAGGTGAGCTTGATTTAGAAAAATTTTCAACCGCCGCTCACAAGTAGGATTCTCAAAGAACGCGAAGGCTTCCTAGGCTTGTGAGGAGTAAGTTCGTTTGAAACTCAGCAGATACATTAGATAGCATGATTCATGAAAAACTCTGTTCCGAGAAAGCTTCAAGCATTAAACGCATTGGCAAATGTCTTAAACATAACAGGTTTCGACTCAGTCATTGGTAGACCCTTCAAAGGGGTGGGTGCAATTTTTGTACTCCACAGCGTTGTGAACGATCGTCGGAAATATTTGAACGACAAGCTTCATACAAGTGTCCGCCAACTTGATAGGCTGCTTAAGTATTATCGAAGTAGAGAAATTGACATAGTCTCCCTAGATGAGGCGGTTGAGCGCTTGAAGTCAGGAGGGGAACGATATTTTGTTTGTTTTACATTTGATGACGGCTATCGCGATAATCTGAACGTTGCTCTTCCAGTATTTAGAAAATACGACGCACCATTTACGGTATATATCACTACTGCTTTCATCAGGCGAAGTTATAATTACTGGTGGAGAGCTTTGCAGGAGCTAATTAAGAAGACCGATTCTCTTGACGCGGAATTTTTAGGGCAACGTTTGGACGTTTCGACATTTGCAAAGAAGGTCAATGCGTATCAATTTGCATGCAACGTTATAACTAAAGAGCCGAATCTATTAGAGAGCCTGAGGCAAGTCCTTAGAGATTCAAATATCAGCATTGAGGCCGTGCTTGATGAAGATGCTCTAAGCGAAATTGAACTGCAGATTCTCGCGACGAATAGAAACGTAGAGATTGGGGCGCACACAAGCGATCATTCAAAGTTGTCGTCCATAAGTTTAGAAGAGGCCTATGATGACATCATTGAAAATAAGAGCTACTTAGAGCGGCTTATCGGTAGAGAGGTAAACCACTTTGCGTATCCTTACGGCGATAGAGGTAGCTGTAGCCGTCGTGAATTTGACCTAGTTAAGGATATTGGCTTTAAATCTGCGACAACGAACCGCATTGGAACTCTTTTGCCAAATCATGCGGGGCATCTGACAGCGCTTCCAAGGCTGCGTATATTTAATGAGATCGGAAATAATCGTATTGTCGAGTTTCAAAGGACCGGCGGGTTTGGTGCAGTAAGGGCACCGTTTCAGTCTGCGCTTGTGACTGAGTGAAGCCAATTTTTGTTAAGCTTACGTCAGCTGTCCAAATAACGACGTTCCACCAAGATTATAAAAATGTGTAACAGAGGTGCTGATCTATAGTCAGCGTGTTTAGTCGCAACATCGCACGCGTCTCAACTCCTAGTCTGCATCTCTGGTGAAGCTATGGATTATTCAATTTCTCTCGTATGAGTTTCTTCTTCTGGTCTATTTATAGAAACTTGCTTTGACCAAACCTTAACGTAGTCCACCTTCATAATCGACGGGTTTGGCGTTTCCTCGATTGAGCCTGCCATTGCCAAATTGAGTAGCACAAAGAGTGGTTGTTTGTGGACGGGGCTTGTCTTAGTCCGCCAGACTTCTTTTCGATTGAAATAAAAGACTATCCAGTGCTCGTCTATGCTAGCCCCGTAAGTGTTAAAGCGATCATAGAGCGATCCGGCGGGCACCGAATAGCTCTTGCCCGTTGTCTTCCGGCCACCGCGTTTCTTCTTGTCCCATATGTGGACAGCCATAGCATAGCTGGATGGTTTGTAGCCATGATGCTCGATAATGTCGATTTCAGCCGTGTAACGTTTGCCTTTCCGACCAATAAGCCAAAATGCCGGCCATAGACCGGTCCCCGGAGGCAGTTGGGCGCGCATCTCAAAGTAGCCAAACTTTTGCTTAAAGCCGTTTCCCTTCGCATCGACAGAGGATAGTAAGCCTGAACGCCACTTACCATCTCTACCTTTCCACGCCCGAATTTCTAGAATACCATCATTTAAAGTGAAGGGATGAGTTGGCCGTGGATTTACAAATCTAGCTTTTCCAAAGTCGCCGCCCCATGGGGTGTGAGCAATCCATTTCGTTCCAGGTCCCCAGGCGGAGATATCCAGCGTATCAAAATCTTCTTCAAACGTAAGGGTGTATTGGGATAAGTCGATTTCACTTTTTGCGATCGCTTCTGTCAAAAAGATTCTCAAAAGAAGAAGAGTCGAGAGCAAAACAAAAAAAAGCCGGCGGAAATGCGTTTGATTAACAGAGGACATCGAGCCACGAGCGCGGTTTGGGTTGTTGATCATTCAAAACGTCAATTCTTCAGCACCTTAGCAACCTCCGCTTTGCAAAGCAAGCTAGGCGGAGTTCAATGCTATTGTTTAGTGGAGTTTGTGAGTGGATGCGCTTTTCGCGGATTATTATCTGTTTCTTTGCGTGTCGTCATCGCGCCCGAGCGATAGGAAGCTTTGCGATCCAAATTTCGTAATGCGCGCGGCATTCTTCCTCTTCGCTGCTGAACAGCCGGGAAACAAGTGCGTTCTGTGTCCGTCGTTGGGGCGGTATTTTCAGACTCTCTCAGGCGTGAAAAATTAAATATATACTTAACTCAGAAGGAAATGCTACACCTTGTGTTCATGAGCGGATCGCGGCTTGCTTTTATTTGCCCAAATGTGAATCCATTGCTTGGTCTATATGGCATCGAATAGAGCGAAGAAATCTGTTGTAGTTAAACTGCTCTGCGTGAGTGCGAATTTCAGAGGAGTCAAAAGTTAGATTCTCGAATCGCTCTATTGCTTGGGCCAGCCCCTGATGTGTCGGATCGTCAAACAATATGCCGGTCTTTTCATGGATCACCGTATCAACAGCTCCGCCTCTTCCATACGCGATGACGGGCCTTCCGCTGGCCATTGCCTCTATCGGTACAATCCCGAAGTCCTCTTCTCCTGGAAAAATCAGGGCGCGTGCTCTAGCATAATAGTATTGCAATCGATCAAATGGCTGGGGGCCCAGTATCTGCACAGTCGGTCCAGCCTTCATACGAAGCTCTTCAAGCATCTTGCCACCTCCAATTACGACCAGCGGCTTCGAAAGAGCGTTGAAGGTTTCTACAGCGAGTAGAGGTTTTTTGTAATCCACAAGTTCGCCGACCATAAGGTAAGCATCACTGACCCGATCGGCAGCGATTGGAGTGAAATCGTCAACGGATACGGGCGGAGGGATTACTTCGGCGTCGCGCCGATAGTACTTGTTGATCCGCGCTGCCACTGCATGCGAGTTGGCAATGAATTTATCGACACGGGCTGCGGCACTGTAGTCCCAGTTACGTAAATAGTGCGTCAATGGGGGCATTAACGCTCGCGTTCCGAATCCAGATTGGGCCTGGTAGTCATGATACATATTCCAAATGTAACGCATGGGAGAGTGGCAGTAGCAGACGTGCAAGGCATCTGGCCGTGGAATTATTCCTTTCGCCGGCCCACTTTCACTGCTGATAACCAAGTCGTACTCGCGAAGGTCTAATTGCTCCAAGGCAATCGGCATAAGTGGCAGGTAACTCTTGTAGTTCTGTCGGGCGCGAGGGAGACTGTTAATGAAGGTGGTTTGAATTTTGTGTCCACGAAGCTTGGCGGAGGTCCTGTTCGGATCTATGACGTGAGTAAAAATATCAGCTTCCGGGAAAAGATCACTAAAGGCTTCGAGAACACGCTCGCCCCCGCGGTGGTTGATGAGCCAGTAGTGAACAAGTGCGACTTTCAAAGCCAATCCTTCGAATTATATTACGGCTCGGTTCTCGTGGAGACAACCCGCCCTGCATCAAGCGTAGCGTCCGCTCAGCCGATATTGCCGTAGCTGGCAATTGTACTTTTCGTGTTGCTGACAGAGTCGGCCATAGTTAGATACATTGTCAGGGGTCAGGAAAATATACTGGAATTGAACCTAGGTAAATTTTTGTAGAATTTGCTCGTCTTTGTTTTGCATTGAGTTTGCGTTACGTCGATTAAATTAGTTTAAGCCGCTGGATGAACATTTTTAATTCGCGAGCAGAGCAATGAGCTTAAGTTTCTGAGCGTAATAATTTCGTTTGAGTGGGTTAAGGCCGCGTCGGCTAATGTCGTTGTCAAATTAAGCGAAGACAGCTTAATCTGATTTATTCAATAATGAGGTTGCGCGCCTCATGCTTTAGTACTCGCAAGTATGAATAGATATGAATTTCATCTTTGCTGATGGCTTGTAAATGACTGCGCCCCCACGGTAGCCGTGTGCTGGCGATTTTCGTCAGCCTTTTCTTGACCGATCAACTCAATAGTATTCATAGATCTAACGTCACTCATTTCGCGACGAGGGACACTCAATTTTTTAGGTGATGTGGCGGTTGAGGTTGGCTCGATTATCATTTCCACTTTGACAACGTCTGCTGGTTCCAACTCCGTTTCCTCGCCGGCGTTCATTTTAAAGCTCTGACCCGAGGAAGCCCTGCGAATAATGGAGAACGAGGGAACCCGGTTTACTATACCCTCTAATTCAGCCTCCGCGATCGCCGCGTTATCAGCAGCCTCAACGATGAGCTTCTTGGCAGTATCCATCCGCGCGGCTGCCTGTTCGATTTTAGCCTCCGTCAACTGTAGCTCAGCCACTAAGTCGCCTTCCCATTGGCTTTCAAGGTCGAGTAGGTCTCTGTCAGCTTTGCTCAAGTCCTGGCGAGCTTTCAAAAGGGCGCTCTCGACGTCAATTGAGCGGCTCTCCATAGCGCCCACCAATTGCTCGACTTCCAGTTCACGCGATGCTCGTGCTAAACGCCGTTGGAGTAGTTTCTTCACTCGTGACTGCTCTTTGAGCAGAAGCTGCTTTTCTCTTGCCAGCGACTGTCTCTTTTTGATAAGAGAATTTATCTGATTTCGGAGAAGAGTCTTCAGAGAATCTAGTGACACTCGTTTCGATACAAGAGCTTTCCTGCGGGCAATGAGTATTGCATGCTGATCGTCTACTAATGCGCGCAAGTCTCCATCATTGAACAACTGTTCTGGTGTTTCAATCGTTGTTTTGTCAGCTAACTCCGCACGTAACCGGGCTCGTAGAATCAAACTTCGACGATGCTCTAATTGGGCCTGCGTGAACGCTCCTGATGCATTGATGAACTCGCGGCGCATCCGTTGGGGTCCCTTGGCGGCCTCTCTAAAGAGCCCCCCAGCAAGCGCCACCGCCTGGATTGCCGATACGCCAGGTTGGTACGCGTACAGACCAGGTTTTGCTACGTCACCCATAACGTAAATGGGCCTGTATTCAGTTACCTCAATTGCTACAGACGGCTCATTCGCTAATCGCATTCGTATTTTAAGTTCAGAAGAAATAGTCTTGGCTATCTCAGTGGGTGTTCTATTCCTTGCCGGCACAGAACCCAGAATGGGGAGCGAAAGCGCCCCATCTGACCCAACGGTAAATTGGTCAGCTAGTGGTTCTAATTCAACATATTCACCAGTTCCCAGGTGCCAAATCAAAACCTTAATTCGGATCACGTCTTTCGTATCCAGCTGGTAGCCTTCCGCGTTCGATTGTGAAATAGACATGACGAAAAATACCATTGCACAAATGAAGCGACGCAAGTGAAATGATGAAATACGGCGTGTAATAACTTCCATGTCTGTAACGCCACTCCTCTGTCTTAAACCTACCACAAGTCCTGCGATCGACGCTTCTATATAAAACTAAGGCCCCTTTAGCATATCAACCGTCAATCGGTAGAGTATTGGAATAGCAGCCAAATATGTTTGCAGTAAACTAATAAATCGCCAAAACGCATCCCGGCAGAAGATTGTTTGATCGCGCGGGGCGAGCCAATGAAAGAATAAGCGATGCTCTAATCAAACTTTCCCACCGGACCTGGGCATCTCTGAAGAGAAATAAGACGCCTCTGGAAATTGTATGATTTCTGTATACCCGAAGGGTGTTCACACTCATTTTTTTGCCCAGTTGCGGCTAAGGCGATTCGTTAACTATTCTCTACGTTCCGATCGGCAGTTGAAAGCTATCTTGTTATGTAAAAATCTCTCCTCATGACTTTGCAAACAGAAGAGTGGGCCATGGTCGTCGCGTCATACAATGCTCCCTGGGGCGGCCCGACTACAGTGTTCTATTCATAGTCTCTGGAGTGCGGGCTGATCGCTTGAGCGATTTTGCCCGTGTAGTAAAAATATGGCACTGGGTAGTGAAAAAAGAAAGCGAGATCTTCGTTAACCATCGGTTCTTTTGATAGGTAGCTTAATAGTGGTGATGAGAACAGTTTTCGCTTTTCTCTGTAAAAGTGAAGGCGGGCGCCGATGCTAAATTTATTGATGTTTGACTAACGTTGCGGAGCCGCGTCAAGCACCTTTGAATAGAGACAAAGCAGTTCATCCGTCCATATATCGTGAGTTGGTGCGAGAGAGCGAGCTCCGTGAAATGCTGCGACGCTCATTTGGGCAACAATTTCCTGATTGTGAGCAAGCGTTTGGAGAGAGGTCTGAAGATCGTCCTGATTGCATGGATCACATGCGATGCCGAAGCCCAATTTTTCAATTTCTTTTGAAATTAGAGCATATTTGGATATAATAACCGGTAATCCACTCATCGCTGCTTCGAGTGCTGCTAGGCCGAAGCTTTCTCTCGTAGTACTTGGCACTATAAGCGCTCGGGATTGCTTGGCATACGCCTCGATCTTGGTTCGGCTGCACCAACCCAGCTGCTGGATCTCAGGATATGTCTTCGCCAAATGCTCGGCGAGCACACCATCGCCCGCTAATACTAGTTTTATGCCCGTCGAGCGCGCCGCCTCAGCTAATTCGAGGACCCCCTTATCCAGTTCCAAGCGGCCAACATAAAGGAATTGTTGGTTGTGCTCCGAGATGATTCGACCCTCACTCCAGGGCATTACAGTATTACGCAGAACTTGCTGTCGAAAACGCGGTACTCCACCGGCCTCTAAGTGGTCGATCATAGCTTCATGCACCACGATAACGAGGCCAAAGTGGGCGAGGTCGCCGACTGCGGCTCTGACGCCATGTCGAGCCACGCGCCATAGCTTGTGAGCGTAATTGCGTCGATCACAGTTCGTTATTATGCAAGCTGGTGATAGCGGCCGCAGTTTGCACTCTTTCCGTTTTCGGAAATTGAAGTAACCTCCATTGGGGCAGCCTAGAAAGAAATCATGCGCGTGGACCACAACACGTGGCCGAACATCTCTTAAAGCACCGAACACTGCCGGAGAGAGAATCTTGGACCATCCGTGGAGGTGATAGATTGTCCGGGGCGTGTCATAACGTTTCACCCAATCTGAAACCGCTTTAGCTGCATCCCAATTATAGAGCCCCCGAATCAAAGCTGTCCCTCGGTGACCCTCCATAATATGTTGGCTCCCGATGGATATTTGCTGATCAGTAGCAATGAAATTTTGAGAAGCTGTCTTGTTGTCGCCTCCCACAAATGTAACCGGGATACCTCGGTCACTAAGAGTACGGGATAATGAAAGTGCAACTCCAGTTGCGCCACCACGCGGAATCGACGCATCGTTGAGCACCACGACACGGTCGGGTAATATCCTGCTTCCATGTTTAGTGGCCGCACGACCTCGGACAGCTGAGAGCATGTTTTGTACTGTCAAGTTTTCAAAACTTTTTGGGGGTGAAGCCTTCCCATCAGAAGGTCGATGATGCCGCGAATGTTTCCCAATAATCGACCACGTCGATCGATATAGGCTTCCGGCCAAATTGATTTATATGTATTTGAAGTCAGATTACGCGTCATTATGTAGAGTGCTCTATGCCAAGCTAGCGTTTTCTTTCGAGAAAGATAGACGGGGTTGGCGATCTGTGAGTACCCAAGATTATGGCCAGGCATACGGCCCGACTTGACACCAAGATGAACGCCGTAAGCGCCCATAGCTCTCACAATACGACCGTGGGCCGCAAGTTGACGGCTAAAGTCTACATCCTCAAGCCAGCTGTATCGTGGTAGCGCCTCATCAAAACGAACATTGTGAGCGCGAACAGGCTGAAGGCGAATAGCCATATTGCATCCGTAACAATTATAGATATCCTCAACGTTGCGCTCACTATTGCACCCTGCACGAGATAAAGAAGATTGCGAGCTTTCGAGAATTTCCATGGCTTGGTTAAAACTGATGCCTGGTCCAAGTATGCCATCTGCAAGAAGCGACCCAGTGGCCATTACTATTGTGGTATCGGCTTTGAATAAATCTACAAGTTTTTCAATATATTGAGCCTCTGGCACAAAGTCGTCATCAAAAAAAATTACTATGTCAAAATCAATCAACGCCTCTAAAATAGCATTGCGCTGACGGCAGAGGCCGTTGGGGCCAATCAAAATACGAACATTTTCTTGCTGAGAAAGGTCGCCTGTATCAAGTCTGCTTGGTGCGCATACCCCTATTGCGTCTGGCAACCGAGTTTGTTGCTTAAGAGCGCCTAATGTTTCTGAAAGAACCTGGGGTCGGCCACATGTCGCTATGCCAATGCCTATTCTTAACGGTTTACCGTTTTGCCTCTCAAATTCCGAATCTTCAGGAACAATTTTTTCATTCAAGGTCATGGCTGCAACAATCTCACCGCTTCAATGTCTCTTCAATTCTACTAGTGCGCCCCTTGACGCACGCCAAATTTATACTGTCCATTGCATCTTATCTCTACTAGAAACTTTATTTACAACAACCCCAAGCACATTGGCCTTGCTATTTCTTAAAGTAAGAACTACGGACCGAATAGATTCAATGTTTGTGATTGTCGGTTCGGCAACAACGATGACTCCATCAAGAAGTGGGGCGAGAAGTTGGGCGTCGTTTGAAACGTTAATGGACGGCAAATCTACGACGATCATTTCGAATTGCTTTTTAACTAGTGCGAGCCAAGGCTCATTTTTAAGAGCTGACATTCTGTCACCCAAAGTAATTCCAGTCTGATCACCCGAAACTGGCAATATCTTTAGTTTTTCCGCCTCACCCTGAATAATTGATTTCTTTAAAGCTATCTCGTTCCTGAGTGAATCATGTAAGCCGGAACTGTGTCCCATTGCTTTCTCTCTTCGGTCACCACACTTGGGATTTGCGGCTTTGATTAGTAGTATCTCTGAGCCAGACCTAGCCTGTAAGTAGGCAAAGCTATTTGCTAACGTTGAGGCTCCCTCGGAGTTGCCACAATTTATGAAGCCTATAGTCTGGAGGTTGGCTTCCGGCGCAGTGTTTGTTAACAGAGTATCTCGAAGAGGTCGAACTGCATTCAGGATGGATACGTCGCGGTTTCGTCCAGACAAGCGCCAGATTGGAGATTGGCGACGGGTTTTTTGGTTGATTTCTAGTTTGTGTCGATTCAAATGCAAGAAGGTTAGGTTGTGTGATGTAGTCTAAAGCGCCGATGCACGGCACCGACGCGTATGACCGGAGTTGCTTCGGTGTCCGTAGTTTCCTGTCGAGTGAAGCGCGTGCAAGGCAAATTGCGGTACCGGTTAGCATTCCCATTGCGGTTGAGAAGGCCAGTATAAGAAACTTTCTGGGATGGCTCGGTTTGCTCGGAACATAAGCTTTGGAAATAATCCGAGCGTCCTCTACGGGATAGGATACTTTTTGAAGCGTTTCAGTGTACCGCTGCAGAAAGTTTTCGTACATGGTACGATAAGTCTTTTCTTGGCTCTCAAGTTCAGACAGCTTCACTTGGGAGTCAGTTAAAGATCCGACAGAGTACGAGGTTTTAAACGTTTCCACTTGTTTTTTGGCTACGAAAGCCTGTCGCCTGAGTTCATCCAAGCGCTCCAGGAGCCATTCTCCTCCGCGCCGCCGAGCCTCGGCTTTGGTCTCGAGCTCCGATGAGATGTATGTCTCGGCAATAGCGTTTGCAACTTGAGCTGCCAGTTCAGCCGATTCAGAGTCAAATGAGATACTGAGTACCGATGCCTCCCCAACGCGCACAACGGTCAAGTTTCTTTGGAACACTTGTCTTGCATAGCGCATTGGGTCATCTTCATGCAGATCGTCTTTCTCGGACGTGTCATCGGTATTTGGCCACACCGTGATGCCCAAGCCTTTGATAAGCCCTTGGAGGCGCCCTTCGCGAGGCTGATATTCCGGCAGCTCTGAGAGATTTAGTTTCGATATCACGCGAACAGCAATTTCGCTTGATGCGATGAGCGTCACCTGGCTGTCGATACGTGTTTGGTTGCTATCAATAACTGGGTCTTGCCAAGCACCGTTCTGGCCGACTGACGGCATATTATTCGGCTCATAGAGAACCTGAGTCTCTGATGAATATCGCTTGGTTGACGTCGCAATGAAAGCAACGGCGGCGAGCCCAAAAATTCCCGTGATAGCCAAGATCAACTTCGCCGAAGAGCGCAAGAATGCAAGGATATCCCGCAAGGTGATGGTGTCATCATCCGAGTCCATCGCTAACCGAGTTATTTCTCGGTCAAAAGCGTACCTTCTTTTCTCCGACATCTTTTCTCCACTCTTATGAAGCTTGAGCCGCTCCAAACTTTCCGAAATTTCGTTGCTGCTTCATGCTGGTTGATTGGTGTAGGCAGCTGGGTTGGCGCCTGGATTAGAAAGAGCTCGAGATCTTGAATCAAATGAATTAATCGCTGATCGAACAGAAATAGAACTTGCAGCTATAGCAGCGAAAGAACAAAACAATATCCCCATAAATGCATCCCCGTGACTAAGCGATTTTCCTATTAAAAGAGTAAGGCAACTCCATGCGGCGGCATGCCCTATCTTCCGATCAAGGCTGGGCCGCCGCGGTAGAAAAAGAGGTTTAAGTATAAGAAGGAAGAAAATTAAATACAAAACAATTCCAATTAAACCCAAATTTGAGATAATAACGAAAGGAAAGCCGGATGCGCGAACACTTCCCAACCCCGCCCCAAGGCCGCCGGTATCCACGAAGTTTTGAATAGCTTGGATATTCCAACTCATTCGCTCAATTCCAGATCGCGTTTCAAGCTTTCCCAAAACCATTCGATCTATAAGAACAGCTATTATGTCCCATGCTCCCGGCAAAAGAGCTAAACCCAAGAGAATGCACACCAGACTACTTGGTGCGGCAAAAAGGTATATCACGTGAACAGGGCGGCCCTTGCCGGACAAGAAAAACCAAGCACACTGGCAGAAAACCAGAACGGAGACTAAAGCTAGTGTTACGTATGTTCCTGAGGATGTGGAAAGAAGTAAAGTTGCTAACGTCAGAAGAGAAATTAAGCCGGTGAAGCGAGGCCAGACGCCCTGCAGCCAGAGCTGTAGAGCGAAAATATAGAAGCCTAAACTAACGTATCCATAAACGCTCGCTTCGGGGAAAGAGCCGATAATCCGTTTCAGCCCTCCAATAGCAACCTCGTTCAATATTGCATAGTTGGCATTCCGAATGATCTCAAGCACTGAGGCCGTGTGGGTCCAGTATGTCACGACATCAAGAAAAGCGAATCCAAGATTGAAGATAGATGTTATTAGGATCATTTTCGCAACCGGCAGCGCCCCGTTTCGGGAGATATACCCAGCTATAGCTGCAAATGTTAACAGGCTTCCCAAAAAATAAACGCTGTTTGTGAGATTGCTTGAGCGAGAAAATAATGCCATTTTCACAATTCCGTCATCAGTACGGGAGAGTGGGAAAACGACAGTTGAGCCGGAAAACATTCTCGGCAAGAAATACGCTGATAGGACTGACGCTATTGTAAGCAGGAGCAGCCAAAAGCCTGGCTTCGGATAGAATTGGCTGGCTATCAAGTCGTTCACCCACGACTTTCGAAGAAAGCAACAGGCAAGGACGAAGGGCAATAAGAAATGAACAGGCTGAATGCTGGCGCCCCCAAGTGCGGGCAGCTTGAGCGCCGCAGCTGCTCCTAGGAGACTTGTAATTAATAGGCACTGGATAGCGAATATTGGGGGCATGAAAATTATAAGCACACCCAATAAAACGAGAAACAGCCCTATTGGTTCGACCGTCACCGGTGGCCTCCTGGTTGACTGCCGGTGGTAAGGTTATCCGAAAATGGGGGCCTCACTGATTGCCGATGGTTTTCGCACGAATTCAGTTTTTTGGAACATAAATTTCTCTGGCTGTTAAGTTTTGCCTCAAGACCAGCTGTTTCCACAACCCTAGCTGCGAGTTGTTCAATTCCGTCTGCGCAGAGACCCAATAATCTTGAATGAATTTTCGTTGAGATGCCAGTCTCCAACGCTTCGATCACACGTGAAGAAATGCTTCTGGAGTTAGGCTCGTCGAGAGAAATTAGAAAGTTCGAACGGTCTATTGAATCGAAGAAAGCATGGAGCTTTGGATCCCAAGTTAGTCCGATATGCGGAACTTTATACGAATAGGCGAGTATATTAGTATGTAGCCTATGGGCGATTACAGCGTCGAGTTGACTTATAAGGCGCGCCAGATCTCGCGGATGAGCTGCTCGAGGAGCAAACTGAACGCGATCTCTCCATTTCTCGTTGAGCTGGTGTTCGCGTAGTAGTTTGCCTAGGAAGCGTTCATCCTCACCAGCTCCATTCGTAAAGCACACGACATCGAAATTAGAGTTTAGCAGAGATTGAATTGTTTGTTGATAGAGGCGTTTGCAATGCGAAAATGGTGAAGAGGAGGCAGAATGGTGCTTCAAGACGGAAGGATGGGTGACCCCAAGCCCAATCATAGGCCGCGCTCTAGCTTTGATGTGCTCAGCAGGCCAGAGACGAGAAGCTAATAGCCCCGGGTCGGGGGATAGGTAGCTCTCGCGATTGCTGAGGTCGGCTAAATTCTCTAATGACTGTTCGTCCCGTACGCCAATGTGAACAGTATTAGGGTCGTTCAAGAGCGTTCTCAGCAACGAGCGTCCTCGCGGCGAATGGCACTGCGAGACACCCACGGAAAAAATAGCCGTCTGCAAGTTTTGGCTACGGCATGCTTCGTGAGCGGCGGAAAGCTTCAATGGAAAATTGAGGTCCGGGTCTTGGAAGAGTTGTCCCCCACCAAAGATCACAAAAGACGCGCCTGCTAATTGTTGAGACCAGATAGGTTTCAGTGATTTTTGGAGTTTGCGGGCTAATACGAGTTCCACAACATTATCACTTGCCCACCTTGGTAGTCGACGCATGGCACCCAGTGCTGCAGCTCGAACCCATGAGTTTCGCGGAGGAACCCAACTCGTACGACCTGCGAGGTCAATAGACTGAACGGTAGCGTATGGAATGCTGCGTCGAATCTCAGCTTCGAGGCACTCGGCGATTACACCGTCCCCTAGATTTGGACTATATTTGACATTAAATAAATATATTAACATTAACGGTCTGTCTTTCAGATCGCTGCGTTGTTCGGGGTGAAGCATTTTTTATCGATAGTTTATAGCGTTGGGAGTAGGCCCAGCTTCTATATTTTCCCCGTCGCAAAATATTGGCTAAAAACCATACTGCCCCCACAGTCGCATCGGCAGCTATTTCCGGACCTTACCTCTTTAATGCCGGATAGCGATAGAAGTGAAGGTGCTTTATGCTTAATGGTATACAAATAAGCTGTTATATTTTGAGGGGCCCAGCATAATTAATATTAAAATAGAAATTAGAAGGCTTATTTTTTTCTCTCCGAGCTATCTGCCTACTTCTAAAGTGGGTTGTAGAGCAGGTATGGAGTATCCAGGGAGTAGCTTTTCATACCGCTTTTAGAAAGCGAACTTGGATAGGTGCTTGTGCGAAAACAAGATGCCGGCTATTGGGGCGTAATGCCCATACCACTTTGGATCGCCATAAAATACGTTGTTCGAACTTCATTGGCTAAATGAAGTATGTGATGCGCGAAAAATGCTTAGCTGACGCTCCGGCTGGGAAAATGATAGAAATAGAATGGGAAGTTAGGGAGGGGTAGTGTAGGTGGCTCAGGGTTAACATCGACCAAACGTAAACTCGGAGTGGTACGGCGTGCTGAAAATAGTAGGTTTTCAAAGGGCAACTTGAGTTAGGCGCTTGTAAGTTTGCCGGTCGGCCATCAAGGGCATTGGTTCGAGGGCACATTTCGTGTGTTCGGTTTTTGACAGAGAGAGCTTGCGCCGACGAGTGAAGTAATTACGCGCCAATTCGCCGCAATGCACTCGAGATCGAGCGGCGGCAGTTGTGAAGAAGTCCTACAGTATTGGAGCAGTCTACCGACTCTTATTCTGATGAACCAGCATTTAACTTCGGACAGTTTCAATTGCGGAAATATCAGCGGTCGCCCCGTTGTTGATTTGGCGCCCGTAGGCGGGGTCACGAAGCGTAGCTTGGATATTGGTGCGGCAAGCATAGCATTGTTTCTACTGCTGCCGCTAATTGTTATCGTGGCTATTGTTGTGAGGGTGGGCGTCGGTGCTCCCGTATTCTACCGGCATCGCCGGGTTGGGCTTCACGGCAGAGAGTTTGATTGTCTCAAGTTTCGCACAATGGTCGCCGATGGCGATCAGGTGCTTCAGCGCCACTTGGCCGAGAACCCCGAAGCAGCACGCGAGTGGAAAGAGACACGCAAGTTAAGAAATGATCCGCGTGTTGGCCCCGTGGGGCGTTTTCTTAGGAAGGCCAGTTTGGATGAACTGCCGCAGCTCATCAATGTTTTAAGGGGAGATATGAGTTGTGTGGGGCCACGACCTGTTGTTCCGGAGGAGTTAGCTCAATATCGGTGCCATGTTCGACATTATTTGAGCGGTCGTCCCGGAATAACTGGCATATGGCAAATCAGCGGCAGAAGTTCGACAAGCTACAGAACGCGTGTGATCCTAGACACTCTCTATGTCCGTCGTTGGAGCTTCGCCCGAGATATTAGAATATTACTTCTGACAGTTCCTGCGGTTTTTCGAACTCGAGATGCGGGTTGAGTGCGGGTTTAGAGGCGCGGCGACTTGCCTCTTAGTGAAATGCTGGAAACAAAAGTCGCTCAGTAGATATTGGAAGGGTCATCAGTGTTCAGTTGCCACGGCAGAAACTAGTATGCGTTTCTGTGCAAGTTAGACTGGGCACATTTCGGTAGCGATGTTTTGGGGTGGCACATGCTCAGTTAGCGTGCTTTCGGTCAACTGGCCACCCATCCTCGCCAGGACATGTAATATGTGTAAGTGGCGTCCGACTGAAGTCGAGCGAGATTTATGCAACGGAGGCGTATTGAGGCGATGCAGAATCTAGTTTACTAGCCATCTCGCCTATTTAAAAATATCAATAAGTAAGAGGCTTCCACTCTTTGAGTAGCGCTAAACGTGAAGAGTCTTAAGGCGCCAGTTCTCTGTGAGTTTTCAGTCGAACACTTAAACCGCTCTTCAGTTGGGGGCGGATTTCTTTCGAAACAAATTTTCTAAGTTCTTCCTTCGGCTATGTCTTTAAATTCGCAGTCGATAAAAAGGTAGTGCTAAACAAAGCGCTGGTGGAGTCGCTAACCTCTGAAAGGGGCGAGTTAAGCGATTTCATAGATTCTATAAAGCCAATGACATCCTCGTAGGAGCCGTCCAATTTTGATAGGGCTTTTCGGAGTTCCTCCCGAACCACGGAGGCATTATCATTGAGTGTCTGAATGTCGGCGTAGATGTGTGGATCACTATTCAAGATTCGAGTGAGGATCATCAATAAGAGCTGATATGGGGGCGGCCCGAATGCCAGCGGAATATTTGTTGCCATATCCAAGTTCTGTTCATTTTGTAGTAATGCACCAAGAGCAAGCGCCGCCGCATGTGTTGCACCTTGTCGGCGCGCGAGCACTTTGTCATGATCAATCGCTGGGATGGTAGCGAACTGTGCCCCGGAAACTGCGAGCCACTCCAGGAATTCTCTAGAGCGCGGTCCATCCTTGTGGGGTACAGCAAGAACAGGTCTATCCTTCCAGTCCAATGATGGGGCAAATAGTGGATTGATTCCCAGGTACTCGGTGCCGTAGGGAAGTAGTTCGATATATGCCTCTGGCGGCACCTTCACGGAGAGAGTTTCGACCAGAAGGCTGTCAGAGCTTATGTAGTCTTTTATTGCATGAAGTGTTTTGCTGAACAGATCAATAGGTAGAGATATTATTACCACCTCTGCCGAGTTGACACACTGAAGTACTTCGTTGTCTGGAGCTGTAGCATCCGAGAGAATAAATCGCTGCGGAAACTGACTATCATTCCACAGGCGTCTATTTTCTAGACTAGGCAGGCGGCAATCGACGCCGGTGCATTGAATACCTTGCTTAGACAAAAAATATGTTATTGCGGTCCCCATCTGGCCAGACGCGCCGATGACAACTGCTCGTGTATTGCCCATTTTTTTATTCAGCTGCAGTTTTCTGGATAGCTATTTGTTGTTCCATGAATGCCTCAAAGGGTCTATCTTCCCTGAAAAGAATTCGAAGACGTTCACCTTCTAACTCGGCCACCAATCTGTCACGTTTTGAAATCGGGTCTACGTCAGCGGTTAAAGAGGCGCCACGTTCGAGTAAATCCTGCTCTAGCAGACCAAGTCCTCTGACCTCGACGACGACTTCTTGTGGTTCCTCGTCAGCTGCGTCAGGTCTCACACCCCTTTTAATCAGCTCAATGATGGCCACGCCCGCGCGAGCAGTTATGTTGGTCCGTCCGGTTGGTCGTCCTTCATTAGATCGCTCAATCTCAAACCCAAAGCGATCACGGAGTATGTTGGCCGTACGCTCCACATCATTGACCTTTATTGTTTGACAACAACCGATTGCGCTATCGCGTAACAGTGCTGATGTTTTGTCGCTAGTGCTGTTGCCCGACATGCCACCCCGCATGTCAATTTCTCGCCTGCAAGCTTCTTGTATGATTGTCCGCCAGACCGTGCGCCCGAATTCCCCATCTAGTTTTTCATCCGCTGCTCGCTGCGCTATTCGGTCAAGTATGAGGCGGACCCTGTCGGTCTGCATCATGGGAAGGTTATTTGCAATCTTCAATTCTGCAGCATGCGTTGTAATCTCAAAGCGACTTGCTAGCAATTTCAAAAGCTGACCATCTACTTCATCGATCTTAGCCCTAACCGTTGCAAGTTCCGGAACTTGGGAGGGGTTGATCGGAGCAGAAGGTTCCGTAGTTGGCGCACGCCGTTCGGTAGAACTGCTTTCGACCCATGTTCCTAATGAGTTTTCGTACGAGTTGAGTGCCATAAGGAGTGCACGCGCCTTCAGCCAGACTTCGTCGCATTCAGCTTCCACATCGGAAAGATCGACGATAGCTCCACCTGCCCCGATTGTGACTTTACCGTCAGCGACAACTGCAGTTCTGATAACAATGTTTAAATCAACAGCGCCAGTTAGTGAAACGAATCCAATAGAGCCAGAATATATACCGCGGGCTCTGTTCTCAAGTCGATCTATTATTTCCATTGTGCGAATTTTGGGAGCTCCCGTCATGGAGCCGCCTGGAAAAGCCGAGCGGACACAGTCAACGCTCGATAGGTCGTCGCGTAGAGTGCCGCGGATCGTGCTTACAAGTTGGTGTACGGACTTATAGGTTTCAATCGCAAAAAGTTTTGGGACGTGAACGCTACCCAGCTTACATACTCGAGCTAAGTCGTTGCGTAAAAGGTCGACGATCATGAGGTTCTCAGATCGATCTTTTTCGCTGTTACGCAACGCTTCGGCAATCTGTGCGTCCTCTTCTTTTGTGGCTCCCCGTTTTGCTGTTCCCTTTATTGGCTTGGATTCTACTACCCCTTGGTGATCTATTTTTATGAAGCGCTCTGGAGAACAAGAAAGAATAGCGGAGTTGCAAAATTTCAAATACGAGGCATATGGTGCAGGATTTTTTCGACGAAAGAGACGGTAGGCGTTCAGCGGATCAGGGCTTCCTTTGGCCACGAATTCATTTGTTAGGCATACCTCGTAAGTCTCGCCATGCCGAATTTCGTGCTTTGCTTCCCTTATGCGCTCTGCGTACTCTGGTCGTGACTGATTAGGCCGAAATACCATAGGCGTTACCGCCTCTGGGTCGGGCGGAGATGCCTGGCGGATCCCTTCAAGTGACGATATTACCCCGGTAAGCCAACCCTTGGCTCGTTCCACATTAGCTGGCTCATCAAGGCAGGCTACCCACATACGTTTCTCAAGATTATCGAAAGCAATAAATCGATCCGCGAAAATCAACCTGGCATCAGGATGAGGCGAGCGGGCGCCTTTGCTTGCGCCGCAGTCTTCCTTGAGTTCGTACCCGAAATAGCCCGCGTAACCGCCAACAAATGGTGGCTGATAGCCTGCAGGTTGCTGCATGCCAAGTTTTTCGAGGCGATTGTTGAGGTAATCAAAAAGTGAGATATTCTCCACGCGGGTTCCCGAATGGTCATCAATCTGCAACTCTCGCTCGCGAACGTCATACGCAATTAGTTCGCTGTGGGGGCCAGTGGCATCGCCCATGTAGGAGTAGCGTCCCATTCCATGTGCCGTTTGTGTGCCATCAAGCCAGAAGGCGTCGGCAGATTCAGAAAAAATCTGAGAGAAGCAATCTTCAGGGTCGACCCAATTGGCAATCTCCCGCCAGAAGAGCTTTAGTGGGCTTTTTCTGGTGAACCGGCTGGTTTTCGTGGGAGGCGATTCATAAACTGACTCATCGGAACTTAGTGTTTTCGTGTTTTTCGTCGATGCTGCAAAAAACTCTGAGGCGAGGTCCCGAAAATTTCGGATTATCTCTAGCCCATATTCAGAGCAAATAGATTCCGGGTGAAACTGAACACCCCATTGAGGCTTTCTCGTATGCCTCAATCCCATAGCTAGGCCGTCGGGAGTCCATGCGGTGACCTCGATGTCCGGACCGGCCTCGTTCACAAGTAGAGAATGGTATCGCACAACCTCAAAGTTGGGCGGTACATTCTTGAACAATCCTGTGCCGTTGTGGCGGACTTCGCTTGTCCGTCCATGCATCGGGGCTGGCGCCAAGTCAACAATCGCCCCAGCGTGATGGGCTATTCCCTGGTGCCCAAGACAAACGCCAAGTATGGGACCTTCAAAATCTTTAACAATGCGTTCGCAAATACCAAAATCGTTGGGTCTTTCTGGGTGGCCAGGTCCGGGAGAAATGATGACAGCATCATAATCCGAATCAATCAGGTCTTCCCAAGAAATATCATCATTGTAGAATACGTCCGGTGCGGAACCTAAAGCCTCTGCGATCAAATGTGCGAGGATATATGTAAACGAGTCATAATTGTCGATCAAAACAGTGCGCATGTCAGGTCCTATGAACGTACCACTTGCATTTAAGAAGTAGTATAGCCCCCAATTTGTAGTAATCCGAAGAAACATAAAGCACGAGAGGTCGTATATCTGACGCAATTTTCTAGAACAGAGTTAACCTCTCCAACTTCTTCTGAAGGGCTACGTTAGGGTGATGGATAAAATCCTTAAATTAGCAATGATGAGGCGTGTCCTAAGTATTTTCTATCGTGCTCTTTGAAGACTTATCGTGCCAAGCTATGGATCGTTGCTCTCGAAGCTTGTTCAGACGCAGCATAAAGCTTTGATATAAGAGAATAGTGGGAGATATTAATTATTAATTCATGATGTTGTGTTAAAACTCAAGGTGTAAAGGTGTTTTGACTTGAAGGTGGGCTCCTGGCACGTGCAAGTCTTGTTTGCGGAGTGAAAGTTATGACATTTAATTGGGCAACTGCTAGCCTATCAGTCGCTTAACCACATTTTGTGGCGAGGCGTTTTCCTGCAATGGCTTATTGGACGACAACGGGAGCTACTTGCGCCAGTTACGGCTTGGAGCTTTGTTGGAAAGTTTTCGACGCGCTATCTTGTCAGTGCATTTAAGCAGGTTGTCTGCACTCAATTTTGGTTGAAAGAGCCACTACTTGGCGTTGGGCTGAAAAAATGGCAGGATTGGTTCGTGGACTGGGCTCGAGCGAAAAGTAGTTGCGTATGGTACCGGAAGGATGGCCTGTGATCCGCCGCGCGCCAGGTGCGCCGTTTAACTGGCAACTTGTGTTGCTTGCCGCTACGGCACTAGCACTATCGGTCGCCTCAGGCTGGACAACCTGGGACGGTATGACGAACTTCACCGACAGTCGTTGGTTAAGTCTCCTCATCACCTTCGGCATTCAGGGCGTAATGCTCATCAGCGCATGGTTAATTGGCGAGAGCTTTGCGCGCCAACAGGTAGAGACCCACGCCGTCGGCAAAACCTCCCGAGCAGCTCGCGGTGTTCGCATGGCGTCGACGGCAGTGACGATTTTCGCCGTTCTGCTAGCTGCTGTCGCCCTGCTCTCGTGGCTTGACCTGCTGCCCTCCAGTCTTGGGGATGTTCTCTCAAAATACACTTCTGTAACCGGCCTCGTCGGCGTAGCAATCGCCCTGTTGCTGATCGCAACGCTGATTACGCACCGCGACATCGGTGAAGTCTATATAGCCAGCGGGCGCACGATTCTCCGCAACTTGCCGCTCTGGGCCATGTTCCTCATGTGCATGGCGGCCTCGGTCTTCTTCTCCTTCGATTCCTTGTTCACCAGGATCTTCCCATCCGCCGAGCGTGCCCGAGCCAGTGACATCCGCGCCCAGCGCGATCTCGCCACGGTTCTGGCGGAGACGCGCCAGCTCGTTGCGAAAAGCGAAGCGGATGCAATTGATGCCGTATTCGAATCGTCTTCCTGGAAGCGCCACACCGACAGCACAGAGGAAATTTTGGCCTCAGCCCGCAAGGCGACCGCAGCCCTGCGCGCTCGCCTCAGCGACGAGGTCTCCGCGGCAAGCGAGGCGGCAACCCGCAAGCGCGCTGAACTCGCTCGCCTTGAAGCCGAACGGTCGACCTTGAACGCACGCCGGGACCGTCTGGCGAAGGACCTCGCCGAAGGTCGCTCGGAACTCAGCGGGATTGATGCCGAAGTTTCCAAACTCACGACGGCGATACGCACGTCTTCGACTGCCCTGAAGGATGTTCAGGCGGCCATGGAGGCCGAGCTGAAAGGCGTTGGTCGGACCGGAGTGGCCGGCCGTGGTCCGGTCTACCGCGGCCTCAAGCGCCAGGAACTGCAGCTGCAGATCGAGGCAGGCGCCCTTCGCAAGAAGTTGGACGAGCAGGCCGCTTCAAGAGCGCGGGCCCAAGAACGCATCGTCAAGCAGGAGGGTGCCGCCGCCAAGATGGCCGGCGATCTGGCAACCCTCTCAAGCCAGATCACAATCAAGGAGCGCGAGGCCGATGAAGTCGCCCGCGGCGGTGGTGGCGCAGGCATTATCGACGCTATAAATGCCTCGACCGCGGACCTCTCTGCGGCTCGGCGGTCCTTTCAGCAATCAACGACCGCCGACGCATTGATCGCGCTCCAGCAGGCTTGCTCCAGGGCTGTCGTCGCTCTTTCAAGAGCCACCCCAGAATCTGCCGGCGAAAAAGCAGCGACCCGCTGCCAGACCAGCGACCTGAAGCGCCTGGTCGGTGTCATTGCCACGCGTCGTCAAGTGTCGCAGGCCTTCGCGGCAAGCTGCGGTAAATCGGCGATCCCGGCTAGCGCTACGGCCTCCGAGCTCATCGGTCTCGGTCGGCGCTGCGTCCGCATTGCCGCGCTCGACGGTCCTGAAACGACGGAACTCGGCAGCACGCTCAATCGGATAGCGCTGCGCCGCGATGATACGGCCCACCGCTTCGTGGTCTCAACCAACGCCTTTCTCGACGCCAATCAGCTGGCTTACCTCGCCTTGGCGATCGCCATTGCTATTGACGCTTTGATCTTCATTTCAGGGCTGTTTGGCGCAGCCGCTTCCGTCCCCAGCGGAGGCCGAGGTCTTGGGCAGAGTTTGTTGACCGCGCCGACTCAGTCTGTCGCTCCGATCGACTTGAACGATCAGCAAGCACTGATAAGAGTTGCGACGGCAGGTGCCCACCGCGACATTGCTAAAACCTTACTCTCGCAGGCAAACCCAATTATGCCGGATTTGGGTTATACCCACTCGCTGGCCGACAAGAAGTATCCCAAAGATGTCGTGTCCGCCCTCAATGCGGGTATTGCAGCGGGTATGGTTCACTGGAAGCAGGACCCCGAACCGCAGTACCTGATATCGCCAGAATTTTTGATTGCGCTTGTTCGCCCAACTGAAGCTCTGATCAGCGCAACAGATCCTGGAGATAGAGGACAATCACACAAGAATTACAGACCGGACACTGAGCCTAAAGAGCGCAGCTTAGCGGCGGAAGAGAAAGTCGGTGCAGGGAGTGAGGCGGAAGCTCAGCAGTTGGATCAAGTGGGTAGAAATGAGGAAGCAGTAATTGTCGACAAAGACGTCGTAAACCCATATGCCGGCATTACTGCTCGTTAAACAGTTGTGTACCCCATGAAAAAAGGCCTTCGCTGAGCTTTTTTAGAGCCACTTTTTACTTGCTGCCGTTTTGCAGTTGGTGCCAACAGGACGAGCACCATCAATGCTAAGGAGCGGTCGATATGAAGAAACCTCCTGAAAGGCCGCCCGATCTCATCCAGTAGTTTGGCCTGCACGCGGCAACCGGCGGCGCAGCCGGCATCGCCATCGCCTCTTTGTTGGTGCTAGTCAATGCCGGCGGTCTCAAGGAGCTGCCACTTTCCACCGGTGAGCCTTTCGTCCCATTGTTGGTCGTAGAGATCAGTTTTGCTTAATTGTTCGCGACCCTCCAAGTCAGCTTGGCGATCATGTCCGCGGCATCGGAGGATTAGTTCGGTGCGCTTGGCCTAGGACGAAGGTTGGGGCTTGCGGAGTAAAAGGATCAGGTGGTGGAACAGCGCCTCGTCTCCAAACCATCTTCCAGGTCCGTCGCACGCGCTGCAATCTACGTGCTGCTTGGGCTGTGTTTCGGCCTGATTGCCGACGGGCTTTCTTCCGCACTCCCACTTCAGGCGAAGTCCGACAGCGAAATTGGAAACTACTGCTGGTCGCCCGCTCAGCTGTTGGGGGCTCAACGAGAATCGAAAGTGACCATAACCCGGCATGCCCATCGCTCGGTGCCTGCCGGCAGCGCGACGGGACCCGCGGCCGGCTTCAAGCCGACTGGCAAGGTTCTTCGTCGTGTTGAATTGCCGCCTGGCAAGAAACTCGTCGCCTTCACATTCGACCTTTGCGAGCAACCCTTCGAGATCGCCGGATACTAGGGAAACATCGTCGACCTCCTTCGCGAGCATAAGGTTCCGGCAACCTTCTTCGCTGGCGGAAAGTGGCTGCTCACCCATCCAGAACGCGCTGCCCAGCTCGTTGGGGATCCCCTTTTCGAGGTTTCCAACCATGCCTGGGAGCACCGGTTCTTTCCGTTGCTCAACCAAACAAGGATGGATGCAGAAATCCGCGCCGCACAGCTCGCCTATCAGCAGGTTTTTGAAAGTCTGCGCGATCGGCGTTGCCTGGCGTTGAATGGTAGGCCGGTCTTTCAAAATGCGGCTCCTCAACAACGGCTTTTTCGCTTTCCCTTCGGCGCTTGTACACCAGAAGCAATCAGGGCCGTCGAAAGCTATGGACTTCGGGCCGTGCAGTGGGATGTCAGCTCCTCGGATGCTTGGCGCGGCCAGTCGCGCAACGGTATTGTACGAAGTGTGCTGAAGTGGGTTCGGCCAGGCTCCATCATGCTGTTTCACGCAAACGGACGTGGCTGGAATACTGCAAAGGCGCTGACTATTCTCATAAAGCGGCTGCGCGAGCGCGGTTATGAGTTCGCCCAGGTCACTGAGTTAATCGCGGCCGGTCAGCCCGTTTATGCGGACAAATGCTATGATTTCCGCGAAGGAGACGTGAACCGGTACCTCCCAGCGGCGATCAAACTTGAGCGTTCTTACGATCGCTTCTACAAACGGCTTGGTAAGAGCCATCCTGGGAGCCCGCCTGGCGCTCCAGGATCGCCCACGCGAAACCGGGATTGATTCCCGCCTGACTGACGACGAAGTCCCGAATTGACCTCTTGATGCATTCGTTCAGTTCTGGACCGCACGGATCGAGTATAACTCTTCCTCAAGAAGAGAAAACCGGCTCAACAAAAGCATGTCACTGAGATCAACACTTATTGCCTCAATCGTCATGGTTGCCGTCATCACGCTGCTGTTCGGCGCGGCCATCAACTATTGGACCGCGCTGTCCAAGGTCCGAGAGGAAATGGACGCTGCGATTGCGGTGGGCGCGCGCATTGCCGCGAACGCCGTCGACGATGCCGAAGAATCCGTTGATCCAAGTCGCCGTCTGCATCTTTTGGTCGCCGATTTCGACGGCGACCGACACCTACGCGCGACGTGGCAGGATTCCGTTGGCCGAACAATCGCAAAGTCGACACCAGCAACCGCGGACAAGTCCGTGCCTAAGTGGTTTCAGGACATTATCCATCAACCTGAGCGAACAGTCCGCGTCAAACTACCGACGGTGTTCGATGGATTAGGCAGCTTTGTCCTGCAAACAGATTCCCACAACGAAATCGGTGAAGTCTGGGACCAAATATTCAACACGCTAACCATACTCGGTGTGTTGTGCGGCCTTGTGCTCGGTTGTGTGTACTGGCTCTTGGGGCGTGCGCTGCAGCCTCTCGATCAATTGGCCGTTTCGTTCAACCAAATCTTCAATTCCACAGATGCGCCGCGGATACCGGAAAAGGGCCCTGCGGAACTTGTGCAGGTCTATCGCGGCTTCAACGCCATGGCCGAGCGCCTGTCGAAGATGGAGGCAAAGAACCGCCGCCTCACCGAACAGGTAGCTACGGTACAGGAGGAAGAGCGAGCTGATATCGCCCGCGATCTTCACGACGAAATTGGTCCGTTCCTGTTTTCGGTTGATGTCGATGCAGCTTCCATCGCCCGCTGTGTTGATGAGGGCAAACACGCGGACATCCCTGCCAGGGTGTTGACGATCCGCGAGTCCATCGGTCATATGCAGCGCCACGTAAAGGACCTTCTCGGACGATTGCGTTCCGCGGCGCTTATCGATGTCGGGCTGGTCGATGCGATCGACAACTTGGTGAACTTCTGGCGTAACCGTTATCCAGCCGTCAGCTTCGAAGTCAGCGTGCCCGACCGCTCCTATGGCGAAATGTTTGATCAGACGATATTCCGCATTGTCCAGGAATCGCTGAGCAACGCCATGCGCCACGGCAAGCCCGACGAAGTCGAGATCGAAGTCGTCGCCAAAAACGACGGTGTATCGATCACGGTCCAGGACGATGGCTGCGGTTTGGTTAGCACGAACAATGCGCCGGGCTTCGGCATTTCCGGAATGCTCGAGCGTGTCGCTGGGTTCAATGGCGAGCTGGAGGTGCAGCAGCGCAGCGATAAGACCGGCGTTGTGGTGAAGGCTTGGCTGCCACTTGCGGGCTCGCTGGAGAAGGAAACGATTGAATTGGACAAGAAACGCGAAAGGCCATTGCTCCATGAGCAAGCTTAAGATCCTGCTTGTCGATGACCACTCCGTTGTACGCGCCGGCGTCCGGCGCTTGCTGGAGGGCATCCAAGGCACCGAGATTCTGGAAGCACAAACGGGCCACGAAACGCTGTCGTTGTTCCGCTCCAAGGAGCCCGACCTGGTGCTCCTGGACCTCAATATGGAAGGTGTTGGCGGGCTCGAGTTGCTGCGCCGGTTGCTCTTGGAGAACAAGCGCGCCCGCGTGGTGGTCTTCACCATGCATTCCGAGCCGATCTACGCCGCCCGCGCACTGAAACTCGGCGCCAAGGGCTACGTTACCAAGAGCGCCAGTGCCGATGAACTCGTCGCGGCCGTCAAGCAGGTCGCCGACGGTGGCCATTACATCGAAGCGGAATTGGCATCGAAGCTGGCCATTGGCCAATTCGACGGCGAGGACCCGCTGCACCAGTTATCCACCCGCGAAGTCGAGATTCTCCGCCTGCTGGGCGACGGCAAAAGTCTCACCGCCATCGCCGAAACGCTGGGCGTCTCATACAAGACCGTGGCGAACACGTGCAGCCTGATCAAGAATAAGCTCGGCCTGCAGCGCACGGCTGACTTGATCCGCGTTTCACTGGAGCACCTGCACAACTAGAGCCTGGTCTATCCCGAACGCAGACAAATCCCGCCGGCCTTCCTTTCTGACTCTGAAGCTACAAATCCTCACGGCGCCAATTCAACGGCACCGCACAGTGCGGCGCTACCCTGCGCCAGGCTTGTTCACTTGACCCAGACTTCGACGCGCCGGTTGAATTTGCGGCTTTTCGTTGAGTCATTACAGGCGACCGGTGCCAGTTCGCTGTAACCCTTCGTGGTTACTTTGGTGCCGAACCCGGCCTCCTTGAGGGCTGCCGCCACGGTTTCGGCGCGCCTCTGTGAAAGCAGCAAATTGCTGCCATAAGCACCAACCGAATCCGCAAACCCAATCAGCAGGACATTTCTGCCTTCATACTCCGGCGTTTTCAGGAGCTGAGCCAGCCGTTCGATGTCGCGCGCAGCCTTTGTGTCGAGCCGGAAGGAACCGGTTTCGAATCGCAGCGTTGTAGTCAGGCGCATTGATTGAGATATATCGGTGAGCAGGTTGCGCATCGCCTTGATGTCGAAATCTTCTTCGTCGGCGTTGAGGGCAAATGCAATCCGCGCACCTTGATCCTTAAATGGCAGCGCTTCAGGTCTCTGATCGATGAAATCAGCCCCTGTTACAACCTCCTGTGCGTCGTCTGAAAGCGAGAAGGTCAGTAGCTGCCGGGCCAGCGGCGCCTTCGGTGTCCCCGGCGTGTAAAGGTAGAGCCGCCGCGTTAGCGGGTATTCCTCCGTTTTCATTGCAAACCGTTTCGGTCGGGAGATCAGCCCGCAAGCCGACTGGATATTGAGAGCCTTGGCGTTGCGCTGATACGCAATCCCGACAAACCCGATACCCAGAGGATCGCCGGCGACCAATTTGGACTGCTGCTCTTGGTCTTCGGTGCGCTTGGCATTCGCTGCGAGTTTAAGATTGCGCGGCTTTAGCACCAGTTTGTCGAACGTTTCAAAGGTCCCGGAGCCCTCCGCCGGCGCGTAGACATTGATGGGCCCGCGCGGCAGACCAAGCTGCACCCAGTCGTTGATCTGACCGGAGAAAATCTTCGCGACGTTATCGACCGAGATCGAGACGGCCGCGCTATCGGGACCTACAATGACCAACAGTCCGTCGAGAGCGAGTATGTGCTCATGTGTCGGCTGCAGCATATTACCAAGTCCCGCTGCTGCGAGCTTCGCGACCTCAGCTTCCCGGATCCGCCGAGACGACATCCCGATTTCGCTCTGTCGCGCTTCCAGCCTGCCGAACGACGCCGATGAGCCGTATCGCGACAGCTGCATTGAAGCGACCTGCCGCCCGCCTTTGTTCATCAGCTGGATCGTCAAATCGCGCGGGTCATTGCCTGTAGCACGAGTGGGTTCCAGTCCCGCGCGCTTGGCGAAGGCTTCGATGAGTTTCGGCATGAGGACGTTACCGATCGCGTTCGAACCGGCGATGGTGATGTCACCTTTGACATTCCCAATGGTGGTGGCAGCAAAGCTGACGGGCCGCTTGGGACAATTGTCGCCCAGACAATCGAAACGCCGACCGTCAATCGTCATCTTGCCAAATGCTGGAGAATTCACGACGTAATTGACGCCATCGTAGGAATAAAGCTCACCGGTGATCTCAAAGCCCCCACCCTTCAGCTGCAGCCGGACCTCCGCTGCCCCGCCAGCTTGTGTTGTGGCGGTGATGACCGCCAACGATGTGGCGGGCAGCCATTTCCAATTACGCTTCATTTGACTCGCTCACTCCTCTGGATGCCCCAATCCGTTTCCCTCTCAGCCACGAGCGGACCCCTCGGTCTCCTATCTCCTAGCGCAATTGGCGCGCAAGTTCCCTGGGTCCGTAGCGCCAGTGACCGGTGCGATCGCGGCGCGCAAGCGGCAATGCCTCTGTTCGTTGTGCAAGCACAGGATTTCTAAAAGTGGCCTCCCCACAAGGGCACGTATGTCTCCCAAGCTCGCCGGCCTTCGTCTCATAAGCGGCAGGTAGGGAGACTACCCCTCTTAGTTGATTTTCCGCATGGACAAATGCATAGCCCCCGACTTTGTCGCCAGCGCGGTCGCCCTTCACGAATGTGCTCATGAAGCCGCGTCCACGCTCCTCCGCGACGCAGCTTCGGCCCTGTAAAGTCAAACGAAACAAGGCCCTTGCGGTCCGGAGTTGGCAAACATTTACCGCATCTATGACGTCTGTATGACAGTGGAAGCCGGGAAGATTGCGACTTTGAGGGTCTGACACGGATGTCGCAACGCATCCGTGGTCTGCACATTGAGCAAGTCGGGAGCCTTTCACAGTTCCACGTGCGTCAGCCCGGTCAGCGCGGGTTCGGGTGCAAGGATGAGCTTCGTTGGCACCCGGCGCATTCGCTTCGACATCTTACCCTTGCTCTCGAAGACCTCGCGGAAGCGCTGCGCGTCGGCCCGGCCGCTCCACCCCTGGGCGACACTGCCGCACAAAAACACGCCGCCCCATGACCCATGCGCCAACACCAAGTCTCCAGCGACCCGTGCCAGCAGATCGGAGAAAATTCGCATGATTTTGGAGCGTGTTACGTTATCTTCTGAGAGCCCAAACACCGCCGCCGCATCCGTGGGTTTCGGATCGACCGTAGCCGCCGCGGGCGGAGCCTCGAGTAATTCGTATAGCCTCACGACTCCGGCTCCCGACAGGAAGTCCTCGATCGATTGAGCGGCCTCAAGCAGTTTGTACTCCGCCTCTGAGCGCGCAGCGAACGTCATGTGTCCGGCTTCCGTTGCCAGTGCGGTCCAGCGCCCGCCTGGCAGCTTGATCGCGCTCGCCGCACCAAATCCTGTGCCAACATTGACCGCAATCAGATTGCCCATCAGCGGATCGGCAATCTGAGGGCCAATTCGCTGCTCTTCGCTTTGGGAAAAATGCGGCAGTGCCAGTGCCACGGCTTCAAGATCATTGAAAAGCCGCACCGTCTTGAAGCCGGTCGCCTGTTGAAGCTCTTCGCAATCAATGCGCCAGGATGAGTTCGTCAAGTTGATTTGCCGCGACTCCACTGGGCCTGCCGCCGCGATCAGCGCCGCCTGACAGCCTTCGCCGGCTCCGGCTTCCTTAACTTCGGCAAGGTAGCCGTCAACGGCATCTCGAAAGGAGCTATGTTCGGCAGCTCTGCAACTGCGCACCTCGCGTAGCTGCCCTGGCCCATCGCTAAGACCGAACCGTGCATTGCTGCCGCCGACGTCACCGACAAGGACCGGCCCGCTCACGCCCCATTCTCCGCTCCAGATACGCGCAATTCGTTGAGGAACGTTTCGCGCCAGTTTTTCACATCGTGCTCGCGCACCCGCTCAATCAGCGCGTCATAGCGCTCCCTGCGCTCTTCCTGGCGCATCGTCAATGCCTTCTGCAGCGCCAGCGCAACTTCCTCGGTATCATAAGGATTGACCAGGATCGCCTCGACCATGTCCTCGGCTGCTCCAGCGAACCGCGACAGCACCAGCACACCGGGATTATCGGCGTCCTGCGCCGCGATGTATTCTTTCGCCACCAGGTTCATACCATCGCGCAATGGTGTCACCAGGCCGACCTGGCTGCCCCGGAATAAAGCCGCAAGCGTATCGCGCTGAAGCGCACGGTGAATGTAGCGTACCGGAGTCCAGTCGAAATCACCGAATTCGCCGTTGATTGCGCCCGACAGTCCTTCCAGCTCCTCTCTGATGTCCGAATAAGCTGCCACGTCCTCCCGCGTCGGCGGCGCGATTTGCATCATGGTCACCGCTTTCTGGTTCTCCGGATAAAGTTCCAGCAAGCGCCGGAACGCCTTCAGCCTGTCGGGCAGCCCCTTGGTGTAGTCGAGCCTGTCGACCCCCATGATATGCGAGCTGGCCATGCTGCGCCGGTGCAACCGCATGATTTGTTCTTCGGCCGTTTCTGTATGGGCCATGTTGTAGAACGCGTCGACGTCGATCCCGATCGGAAAAGCCTTCACCGTGGTGGTTCTGCCGAAGGCGCGAATGCGGTCCTCGCTGACCTCTTCGCCGCCGACGTGATCGGTGATGTACCTGCGAAAGTTGCTGGTATCGACGCTGGTCTGAAAGCCAATGACGTCATAAGAGAACAGCGCCCTTGCGAGCCACTCCTGCTCCGGCACCGCCAGGAAGATATCGGGCGGCGGAAACGGAATGTGCAGGAAGAAGCCGATCCGCTGGCTGACTCCGAGCGCGCGAAGTTCCGCTGCCAGTGGAATCAAATGATAGTCATGCACCCAAATGAGATCGTCCGGCTCCAAGAGGGCCGCCAGCGACTGGGCGAAGTGTTGGTTGACGCGCCGGTAGCCATCGATCGACTTCGGGTCGATCCTGCCGAGATCGAGCCGGTAGTGGAAGCAAGGCCAAAGCACGTTGTTTGAAAAGCCAAGGTAGTACTCATCATAGTCGCGCTGCGTCAGGGGCAACGTCGCCAGGCGAACGGGACCGTGTTGCGTTAGCTTCAAGCCCGGCTGCGCATCGTCGGTGACGACCTTACCATCCCAGCCAAACCAAAGTCCCCGCCGCTCGCTGAGAGCGTCCGCCAGTGCCACCGCCAGCCCGCCGGATTGCACTGCCTTTGCAAGATCCGCAACTCGGTTGGACGCGACGATCAGCCGGCTCATGTGGCCGCCTCCCAGGTGTCAGAGAGCCGCATGGCCCCATTGATAATGCCGACCATCGAATAGGTCTGCGGGAAGTTTCCCCAAAGTGCCCCATCTTCAAACGCAGTGTCTTCGGACATCAGCCCAAGCGGATTGCGCACGGCCAGCAGTTCTTCAAAAATCTCTCGTGCACGCTCGCGCTGGCCGGTTTTGGCGAGGGCGTCAACCCGCCAGAACGCGCAGATGTTGAAGGTTGTTTCCGGCACGCCGAAGTCGTCGGCTTCCTCGTAGCGCATCATAAACGGGCCACGGCCCAGTGTCTTTTCCATCTGCTTGACGGTCGAAACGTAGCGCTCATCCGTCGCGTCGATGAAGCCCACTTCGCTCATCAACAGGACGCTTGCATCGAGCGTCGAGCCGCCGAAGCTTTCGACAAAAGCCTGCCGATCCTCCGACCAGGCTTCCTTCAGGATGACAGCCTGGATCCCGGCGGCGCGTTGCTGCCAGAACGCCGCCCTATCGGTGAAACCCAGGTGCGCGGCGATTTTGGCCAGCCGGTCACAGCCTGCCCAGCACATCAAGCTCGAGGATGTGTGCACCCGCGCCCGCGATCTGAGTTCCCAGAGTCCGGCGTCCGGTTGAGCGTGCAACTTATAGGCCATCTCACCAACACCCTCAAGCCGCTGGAATTCCGTCTGCCCCACTTCCAGGAAGAGCCGCTGGTCGAAGAAAGCCTGTGAGGCACCCAGGATGATGTTGCCGTAGGTATCGTGTTGATCATGCTCGTGCGCCTGATTGCCCACACGCACGGGTCCCATACCCCTATAGCCCGGAAGACTTTCAGCGATGCCTTCGGTGAGCTGCGCTTCCAGGCCGATACCGTAGACGGGCTGGATCCGCCCGCCTTCCGTCATGGCAACGACATTCATGATCCAGCGAACGTAGTTTTCCATTGTGCGCATCGCGGCCAGGGAGTTGAGCGCCCGCACAACAAAGAAAGCATCGCGCACCCAGCAGAACCGGTAGTCCCAGTTACGGCCCGAATTTGGCGCCTCCGGGATGCTTGTGGTCATTGCCGCGACGACGGCGCCGGTCGGCTCGTAACTGCAAAGTTTCAGCGTGATCGCTGCCCGCGACACCGCCTCCTGCCATTCAAAGGGTAAGGCCAGCCGATGTGACCAGTTGCGCCAATAGGAAGTTGTTCTTTCCTCGAAATTCTTGGCGGTCTGGTAAGCGCCCTCGCTCAGTGTTTCATCGGGGCCGAAAACGAGATTTATCTCGTCATCGAGAATAAAGGGGGTCTCGTTTCGCACGTAGTCGATGGGCGCGTCTGTCGTCAAACGCAGTGTCTGACCATCACCTATATAACGGATATGGTTGGAGCCGAACGTTTGGACGGGCTTCTCGGCGCCATTCTCGAACCGCGGGCGCACCTTGATCCTGATGCGTGGACTACCCTCGATCGGCCGCACCCGCCGCACTAGCATCTGCGGCCGGAAAGAGCGGTCGCGCCATTTGAAGCGCGGCACGAAGTCAATGATCTCGATCGCTCCGGAGCGCCCTTCGAGAATCGTCTTTAGCACCGCGGTGTTGGGCAGATAGGTCTGCGAGCTGGTCACCAGATCGTCGAGCTCAATGGCGTACAGGCCATCATCGCAACCTTCGTCGCCATTGCTGAGCAGACCGTGGAACACCGGGTCGCCGTCGAAGCGCGGGAAACAGCACCACACGACACGTCCGCATTTGTCGACAAGGGCGCCAATGCAGCAGTTGCCGATAAGGCCGAGATCAAGTCCGTTCAACGTTCCCCCTCCGCCCCGAGGCGCTCTGCACTTTTTTCAAGCCAGCTCAAGAACTCGCCCGTGTCGCCGGCCCGGTACCGGGCAAGCGTCGGTCCCTTGCCGACCTTGATGGAAATTCCCTGAAGATTATTGACCTGTCGGAATGCATCTTCGTCAGTTACATCATCACCCGCGAATACAGGTGTGCGGCCGAGAAAGGGACGCTCTGACATAAAATCGATAAGCGCCGTGCCCTTATCCGCACCGACCGGTTTAGCCTCAAGGACCATCTTCCCTCGCTTGAGCTCGATCCCGGGCGCGCCGTCGACGGCATATTCTAATGCAGTCAGGCAAGCCGCCTCCAATTCGGGCCGCGCGCGATAGTGGAGCGCGAGGCTTCCTGCCTTGCGCTCTAACATGAGGCCATCTTCGGCGTCGACAAGTGACTGCAACCGTTCGGCGGCATCGTCCACAAATTCAGAGTTGTCCGGAGCTGGATTGAGATGGCCCGCCGCATCCCGCCGCGCTAGCCCATGCACACCGGCGACCGGCAGCCGCAAGGGGGCGAGAAAGCGGTCGATCGCCGCGATTTCCCTTCCCGTGATAATCGCTAGCGCGCCATCAAGCTGCTCCGACAAAACGACCAGCGCCTGCCGCGTCGCGTCACCGAGGACGACGGCTTCGGGATGTTCAGCAATTTCAACAAGCGTTCCGTCGAAATCGAGAAACAAGGCGACGTCTTTAGAAGTAAGGATTTGCGGCAGGGTCATCGTGATCCGTGGAGCAAGTGGCAGGAGGCCGAAAGTGTAGTCCGCTTCCTCGCGATTTGGCTATTAGAGCCTGTTCAACCTAAATGGAACCGTTCTGAACGGTACAATTGCTCGCTCATTGCGGGATTCAGTGCAAAACGCGCCGCCCGGCGTGTTTGGCGTAGCTGAGAAACGTCGCGCGACAGCTGCACCGGCGTGGGCTGATCGGCGGGCGTTGAGGGCCTGCCGTCATGCGATGAACGGGCGCGGCGTCGGGAAATCCAACAAGCTACCTCGTATCGGGCAGCGGCATGAATTCGTCGGTATCGCCGGGTGGCAGTTGAAAGTGGCCGCGTTCCCAGTCTCCTTGCCGCCAGGCTTCCTTGGCATGTTCGATCTTTTCCCGCGAAGAAGCGACGAAATTCCACCAGATGTATCGTGGTCCGTTCAGTGTTTCGCCGCCGAGCAGCATTAGCCTCGCGCCGTGCTCGCGAGCTATCACCGTGATTTGGTCGCCCGGGCGGAACACCATCATGCGCCCGCTATCAAACGCCTTTCCGGCAATCTCAATCGAACCCGTAACAACGTAGATGCCACGATCCTCATGGTTGTCGGGCATCGGCAGGCGTGCACCGGCTTGAAGCACGGCATCGGCATAAAACATCTCCGAGAACGTTTTGATCGGCGCCCGCTCGCCGTAGGCATTACCGATGATAAGGCGGACCTGCTTGCCTTCGCTTTCAAGCAGCGGCAAAGCCTGCTTGCCATGGTGCTCGAACTCCGCATCGATGTCCTCATCCGCATCCGGCAGCGCCACCCAGGTTTGAATTCCGAACAGCGCGTGCGGTTGTGCGCGCGTTGCGGCACTCGTCCGCTCTGAATGGGTGACGCCATTTCCGGCGATCATCCAATTGACCTCACCCGGGTAGATCATCTGGTCCGTTCCAAGCGAGTCGCGATGCTGAAACTCGCCCCTATAAAGATAAGTCACGGTCGCCAGTCCGATATGCGGATGCGGCCGCACGTCAATGCCTGTGCCTGTGATGAATTCAGCAGGACCGGCCTGGTCAAAGAAGATAAACGGTCCGACCATCTGACGTTTCGGCGAAGGCAACGCACGGCGCACCTCGAAACCGCACAGATCCCGCGCCCGGGGAATGATGATGGTCTCGATGTCGTCGAGATTTCGGCAGTCGGGGCAGGTCGGCTCGATCGCAGGATTCCAGCTCATCGAATACTCTTCCGGACCTTGGATGGCCCAACCGATCGGGCGATCAGAGGTGATATACAAGTTAGCCGAGATGCAACGTATGTTGACGTCACTGCAGGCACAATCTATCGATAAAACATCAGCCTGTATCCAAATAAGATACAATGGCCATGGACAAGCTCGACGCCATGCACGCCTTCACCAAGGTTGTAGCACTTGGCAGTTACGCCGAAGCAGGCCGGCAACTCGGCATCACGCGTTCCGCCGTAAGCAAGGGCGTCATGGAGCTCGAGCAAATTCTCGGCGCGCGTCTGCTTGACCGCACGACCCGCAAGGTCAGCCCCACCGAGTCTGGCCTCGCCTACTACGAACGCTGCATCGAAATCATCGCACGCATCGAAGAAACCGAACTGCAGGTCTCACGCCTGCATGACGAACCCAAAGGCGTCCTCAAGATCAATGCTCCGATGTCGTTTGGCTCGCTCTACCTCGGTTACGCGATCGCCGACTTCATGGCCGAGTTTCCGGATCTCAAAGTCGAGCTGACTCTCAACGACCGTTTCATTGACCCGATCGAGGAAGGTGTCGATGTCACCGTCCGCATTGCCTCACTGGAGGATTCTAGTCTAATCGCCCGCAAGCTTGCGCCCTGCCGTCGCGTGCTCGCCGCTTCCCCGGAATATGTCGCTCGTCTTGGCGCACCGGGCGCTCCCGCCGATCTCGCACACCACGAATGCCTCAAGTACGGCCACACGACGCTGCTGCAGCGATGGCAGCTTACCGATAACGGCGCAGCGGTGAGCGTGCCGATCTCATCCCGCCTTTGCTGCAATAATGGCGACGTCTTGAGAAAGGCGGCGCTGGCCGGGCAAGGCATCGCCAACCTGCCGACGTTTCTCGTCGGCCCCGACATCAAGGCAGGCAGGCTGCAGATTGTTCTGCAAGGTCATCCGCCCAAGGAGCTTGGCATTTATGCACTCTATGCGCCCAACCGCTACCTCGCCGCCAAGACGAGACTTCTGATCGATTTCCTGGTTGAGCGGTTCGGACCGAACCCGGACTGGGATGACATCGATTAGATTGTGGCAGCGGACGAGAAGGCCATGTTACTGACAACTGGCACGAAGCTTCTTTGGTGCATCGACGATCTGACTTTCTTTATTGATTTTCCATCTTCAGTTGCTGGAACGACCAGAATGTTTCGAAGGCTCAAGTCGCCGGTTGCAAAAGCGCAGTCCCTGGTCATGCGAAGCGGCCAATCTCTGCCGGCTCATCGGACGCTTGAACAGCAACTCATGGAATTCGCACAATCATACGGTCAAGTCGTTGTGGACAAGGCGCTATCTGAAGAAGCCAAGCAAATCCATACTGCAATGATCTCGGGAACGTTGCCGGCAACGCCCAACATGCGATGGGAATTGACCGACATTTATCCTTATTGGGGCACAGATGGCACACCCGTCGGGACCGGCCCCCGCGAATGGATCGAGAAGTATGCGGCCTATGGTGAAAGCAACGAGATACGCTCGACCTTTGTAAGGCTCGTCGATGACGAACTCCAAATGGTGCATCTCGCACCCGGCTAGACGCTCGCCAGCCCACTGCTCCAGGCAGACGCCATGAACATTCTCATGCCGCTGGCGCTCGTCGAGAAGTCGGGCATGTGTCAGCAGGATTATGCTTGCGATGAGCAGCTCATCGCCAGAGGGTTGCCCGATATCTGGCCGGATTCATGCGCGGCGACACTGATGGGCGCAGGTGTTACAAGACGCCCCGATTCCGGCGCGAACTGGTCGGAACGCTGGGCATTCTGGGTCGCCGACGGGCTTGTCGGATTTGACTTCGACTTCACCGCCGCGCCGGATGGTGGAACGTTCATCACCGCGAGGGCTGTTCCTTTGAACTAGGCGCCGCACAGCGCGTTCTCCGTCGCGGTGGCCGCGGCCCTGCAGCGCGTCGTATCTTCTTTGTTCACAAAAAAGGACAGACAGCGAGCCTGAGTGGCCCGCCGTCCGGAAAATACTTTTAGCAATATGCGTGGGGTGCTTTAGCGCAGACGTGCGGCGCGGCGGCGAACTTCAGCTTTGGAAACATAACCGGCCTTGACGAGCGCGTTGACGCAGCCGCGTGACAGCTTCGGTCCGTTAGCGCGCATGCAGCGGCGAACACCGGGGCTGCTTGGCGAGTGGGCGCTGCAGTAGGACAGGTAGTCGCTCATGCAGGCATATTTGACTGAGCTGCTTACGGCGAAGGCCTGGCTGGAGGTGGCGGCAACGATGGCCAAGGTGATTGCGGTGATGAATGTCTTTTTCATGGAGCCTGCTCCCGAGTACTTATTGGAACTGGTTGGTGGCGTTTGTTCGCCGTTTGATGAGCTCACTATGCGGGAGAAGCTCGCACCAATCTGTTCCGAACGTCACAGCTCAATGAATTTGTTGAGAAATTCGCCATGAAGGTCGAGCTCGGGCGTCCCGGCCGACGGCAAATATGATTAATGTGTTCCCCGTCCATCCGCGGCAACTGGCATGCAATACACGGTGGCGCGTTGCCTTTGGGCGACCGGCGCTCTCACGAATCGCTGCATCATGTAGCACACGCTGAATTGCGGAGGATGCGGTGCCTGACTGGCGACCAGCACGTGGTCTTAAATGATTGAGGGGATGGTGACAGGGCTGGTTGTCTTCGCTCTGGGCCTCATCGCGGTCTATTGCATGGAGATGATCTGAGCGCTGGAAGGGCAGAGCTGATTCTCTGTGGGGAAATGAGCTTCGGCGTTATTGCTGTCCCCGAATCACCCCAGCGTCTGCTCAGTGACATCAACCGGGCGAAGATTATGTTGAAAACGCTTCTGATGCTGATGGGGCTCTGGGTCATTACTCTTACGACGTGGGCCGCCGGGCTAGGGATCATTGGCATATACATGGGTAGCGAGCTGCCTCCGGGGCTGGCCGGGCTCCCCCCTTCAACGTACATCATCATTGCCTTGGTCATTGCTTGGCTAACGCGTGTCACGCTCAAGAAATCAATGGATATGGTGCTGCGTGGCTAGGCCGGTATCTATCCTTTGCGGGTTTAGCAGGCTCGGAAGCCGCGAGGAGTTCGCCGCAACTTGCTCGCTTCATGCCGACTCCAGTCTCTGATGCGCCGTCGCCGCTCAATGGCGGGGCTTTAGAAAGCCAATTCCTGCCAGGCATGTTACCGCGTTAACCATGTAGCCGACCTCGGGCACCTTTCTCGCGGAGGAGGGGCTGGCGTCCTACGTGGTTCGAACATAGTCTTCTAGACCAAAACCTAGAAAAAACTTACACCCACGAAATCATTTGCGCGGTGTGAGCGCCGAAAGAATCGCGAACTCTGCAAAGAGACCGCAACAAATCCACTGGAGCTGCGGTTTGGACCGAAGGACGGAAAATGACAAACGTTGCGATTTTTGTTGGCGCGGTCCTAGCGTTCCTTATTATCGCTGCCTACTTCAGTCTGGAGCGGAAGGAGTTCATTCGGGGCACGGTTGTGATTGGCAGTCTGGTCGTCGCGTTCGTTCTCTACATGAGCTTTGCAAGCGGCCGCGGCCTGACCGGCCTCGTGTGCGACATTGTCTACGGTTACAAGGCTTGCGAAACCAAGCGCCCCCCTCCACCAGCACCTGAAGTCTAGGCCCCAGCGACCGCGCATATTTTTCCGCGCACCGAGGTATTCGGCCTTAGAGAGATGTTCTGCAGGCCGGTTTGGTCGCCGACTTACCAACACACTTAACGAATTCGGCGCGCAGTGTGAGTAGTGCGTCTCCCAAACCCAGACCAAAGTCTTCTCGCCGGACTTTCCCCGAGGCTTCGAAGCTCGCCCCCGCGGCTTTTTTGCTCGCGGTTCGCTTGGCTTCGCGTGCCTTGACCTGCAGCGTGATGGGCTTGGTGATACCTTTGAGCGTTAAGTTGCCTCTCACGATTCCGACCGATCCGGCTGTGAGGATGGTCTCCGTGGATTCAAAAACCATCGTCGGGTGGTTTGAAACATCAAAGAAGGCAGACGAGCGCAAATCGTGATCCCGCATCTCCAGATCGGTATCGATGGATGCCGTCTTGACCGTGATCTTCACCTTGCTCGCAGCAGGATCTGAGGCGTCATATCTCATCGCCCCCGTGGCCTCATTAAAACGGCCATCGATCCTAAACAAACCGAGCAGATCCACCTTAAAACCTATGAAGTGGTGGCGCTCGTCCATGATCATCAGGTGTTGAGCGCCGGCTGCCGTGGGACAAACGACACTCACCACGGACAAAAGCAGGGCAGAGCATAGGGATCGCATGAGATGCTCCCAAACACGTTTCGGTTCAAGTTCATCCATCCCTCGAAACCACACAACCATCTGGATCGGGCAACAATCAGGCACAACTACAATTGTTACCCGGTCGGTGATATCTCGGGCCTTTACTTCGTCTCGAGTACTCTTCGGACAATTGGTTTCGATTTCCAGTGGGCTTTGCTGATGTCGCCTTGATGCTGGTCGTCAACTTCGTACATCCTCAAAACGATGACCAGCTTGTCGGACTTGGCGAGTTCCTGCTCTGGCAGCGAAAACCGCAAGCGGCGCTTCTCGCCGCTGGCGAGCTGGCTGTTGTCCGTCAGCCATAAAGGTACACCGCCGACCACCGGCAGCATCGAGAACCTCTTGAAGAATCTCTTGTGTTGGCGGTGCAGGACCTCGCCGTCCGCATCCTGTAACGCCAGCTCCAGCGCCAGCACTCTTGTCGGGCCGCTGGCCGGAATGGCATGCCCCTTGATCCGATTCTCAAGCGTCAGGCGCAGGCCCTGTTGATCGAACACGATGTTGCTGATCCGAAGGTCGCCCCGGTAAATGTCGACGTTGCGGGCGGCCGAATCGAACCCGTGATAGGCATAGTCGTCGTCGGCTCTCTTGGCCATGTGACAGCGCTGGCAGGTCAAGCCCCTGGCGGCTGCCTCGCTTTGTTTCCATTCACTGTGCACCGACGTGAAGCTATCGCCGGTAATCGGGGTCTTCACCTCATGGCACTTCGCGCAGAAGCCGGGCTTGCGCATCTTGGTAAGGCGCGGCGTATATTTTTTCTCGTGGGTCGTTTCAATCGACACGCCCGGAAGCGGGCGGCCATGACATGTTTCGCAATTGACGCCCTGGTCGCGCGTCTTGCTGCCGTGACACGAGTAGCACATCGATTCTTTGACGAGCCCCGCCAGAAAGACATTGCTCTTGAGGTCCTCAACGGCCCGGCGGAAGGAGGGTAATTTGGTTGCTTGGGAGTGGCGGGAGTTTTGCGACCATTGTTTGTAGATATCTTCGTGGCAGGACGCACACAGCTGCGCGCCGCGCTGCCGGCCTGCTTCGTAGCGCGGCTTCGTGAACGCATCGAGGTCCATTGTGTCCGCGCACGAACCGGCCGCCGCGGCAGCCAATAGGACAATCAATATTGTCAGGCTTTCCCGCACGGATCGTCCCCGCAGCATGCTCAAGCCGCCGTCACCACCACAGCCCTGCGGTCCGATAGGCGCCCTCTCCCGACGAGTGCCGCCTCACGCAAAGCCCATGCAGTCTGCTCACGTCCCTCCCGCCGCGAGAAACTCATACTCGTTGACCCATTGGCACCCGTATTCAGCTTCCAGTCTGCAGGCAGAGCCTACAGCGGGTCGGCCGAACGCTCGCGATATTATATTAGTGAGCCCATTAGTATCTGATTTGAATCATGCTCGCGCGGGGGAATTATCGGGGCGCATCGTCGCGATCCGTCGCAGCATGGAAGGACGTGTCCTTTTTGAGCCAACAACAGTGCCCGATGACACCCCAATTCGGAAGCGCGAATGCTGGCTGCCGCCCATTTCGGCGGGTATTAAGACTAATGCTTAGTAATTCCAATCAGTTGGCTTCGCACTGTTAATTTTATCTGAGTTCCGATCCCTTTCTTCCGGAAGGGGCGTAAATGGTCCGTATTTCAAACCACGCGACGTCGTTTCAGGTTCGCTGCATACGAGCGGCCATTTTGAGCACTGTGTGGAAATATCGAATTGGGAAGCTTGAGATGTTGGCTGGCAAAGCGCGCAAGCTCATCACTCCACTGCTGATGCTGACACCGGCGGCGGTCCTCGTAGGCAGTCTTGCTGTATACATTCATTCGGGGACCAGGCAGGAGTCTCACATCCCTGCAGTTGCGTCCCTGTCGCAGCCGACCGAAGAGCAGGACAATCCCCGGCTGAGATTCACAAGCGTTGCACATGTGCCTTCCCCTACCGCCGCGCGGGCACCGCGCAAAATGCCGGCATTCACCCGGGTGGCCGCCGCTGGCTCCGAGAGCGACCAGCCCGAGCTCGAGGCAAACGGCGGCAACGCCCGGGCAAACGACCTGCTCGACCTATTCAAGCAGACACTTCAAGCCTTGGTAGCGGAGAACGCAGCGCTAACGCAGAACGTTTCCGAACTGCAGGCCGCGCTCCGTGATTCACGAAAGGCGTTAACGGCTGCCAATGCGCGAAATGAATCCGAAAAACGCAACAGCGATCAGTTGATCGAAAAGCACCAAATCGCATCTGCAGCGGCCAAGAGGGACGCCGAGTCAAGTTCGACTCGCTACCGGAGACTACTGGCCGAGCATCAAGTTGCCATGAAGGCAACGCAGCTCGTGAAAGAGCTCCAGGCTGAGCTTCAGCAATCGCGCGAGCAACTGGCTGCCGCTCAGCAACGCCATAGCGGCGAGCAAAAAGAAAAAGACCGGCGGATCGCGGAACTTGAAGCCATCTCGAACTCCGCCCGGAAGGCAACACAGCTCGTGAAAGAGCTCCAGGCAGAGCTTCAGCAATCGCGCGAGCAACTGGCCGCCGCTCAGCAACGCCATAGCGGCGAGCAAAAAGAAAAAGACCGGCGGATCGCGGAACTTGAAGCCATCTCGAACTCCGCCCGACAGAATGCCGACGCACTTGAAGAACGTCATCAAGAGCTCTCTCTCAATTTCCAAACGGCCATCAGCGCGAGGCAACAGGCCGAGACAGCCTTGAGTGAGACCAACAAGAAGCTCTTGGATATCGAGAAAAAGTACCAGCAAATGCTGGCCGCACTCGACGAGGTGCTGCAGCCGAAGAGAGTGCGGGAGGCGACTCTAGCTCGGCGGCGTCTAAGTGAGCAGGTACAGGAACTCTTAAGGCAGCGAGACACCGCCACCAAACTCGCCGCCGACAAACTCGCCGCCTTCGATCGCGATGCTGGAAGCGTCACTTCAACGCTGTCAAGCGCCTCTGATGATGGCGCGCGCGTGGCTGGTACACTGGAGAGATTGAACCAGGATTGGGATGGCGTTTTGCAGTCAGTCTCAGAAGTCTCGGAATTTTTTGACAAGGCAGATGCTGAAATAGAGACGAATACAGGCGCGCTGGCCAAACGTGCTGAGGTCTTGCGGGGCTCAGAGGATTCCATTCAGCAAAACGGTGCGAAACTTGATCAGATTGCCAACGGCGCCTCCAATCTGGAGAAGATGAAAACATCGATTGGATTTAGCCTGGACGATCTCCTGACCTCCAGCCGGGAGGTAGACGATTTGTCGAGGTCGGTCGAGGCGACAGCCTCTGCCCTTGCGGCAAAGGTAGACGGTCTTGGCCGGACTTTGCGCGGCGGCAGCGAACCAGGAGCAACCAGAGCGGCGCTGAGCGACCGGGTCTTTATGCGCGCCCAAGAAGATCTGCGCAAAACGACCTCCAACGCTCAAGCGGCGGCGAAACTCCTCTCCCAGTTGGTCACGGCAAAAACAAAACTAAAGGACCAACTGCTTCGCGTAACCACACAGATAAACGAGCTATCGCATCAGGTCTCGGCATCAAAACGAGATTTGCTGGGTTACACGGACGACCTGGAGAGCCTGACAGAACGGCTGAGGAGCAACACTGCACCGGCAGCAGGCCAGATCGAGCGAAGCCGAGCCAAGCTGCAAGGCTATGCCGGGGATATCGGCGAAAAGAAACGTTTGCTGTCCGCAATGCAGCTTGAACTCGCCGAACTCGACAAGGGATTGGATGCGGCCGAAGGTCGAGTGCGGCTGTCGGCGGACCAGCTCAAGTCCGCTCGTGCGGAACTGTCTGATGGGTTGGCCCAGATGAAGAAGGTCCAGCTTGCAACTGAAGCCATGAAGACCACGATCAACAGCCTCGCACAGACCGCCGCAGACATTGCAAAGAAGGCCACGCTGGATCAGCTCCAGGCTGATGCTTCGGTGCTTTCAGATATCGGGAAGCAGAACCGGGAGCTGCAGAGCCAGGCGGTGCGCGAGGTCACCGAAACGCAGGCGGCAATCACAAAGGCGATTGAGGGGTTCAATGCACGGCTCGGATCCCTCGGTAAACTGGAAACCGAGCTTCAAGCATCAAACCTGAAGATCGCGAAACTGAAGAAAGCGGTCGCGGAGCGTATACGCGACGTCGCCGATCAGGAGCCAAGGTACACCCAACTCCAAGGCCGTCAGAAAGCCCTGCTTGCCCGCAACGAAACATTGGATGAAGCGCGAAGGGAAAACAAAGAGCGTACCTCGGTGGTGTTGAAAAAGGCGTCCTTGCTGAAGGACCGGCTCCCGATCCTGCAATCTCAGATCCCGGCTGGCTCCTTTGGAGAAGATGCCAATACGAGCATAGCCTCGGTCCGGTCGCGCATCGCAATGGGACCGGTCGACAAATGGCGGCCCCGGTTAGCGGGGATCGACAAACAGCTCGTTGAATTGTCACTGGCTTTGGAGACGAGGCGGCCAGAACCCGCTCCGCTTCCAGTCAGGGCACCACCGCTCCCCAAATCGCCACCCAAGGTCGAGGCAATCCCAACCGTTCCTGTTCCCGTTGCCAAGCCCAAGCTGAAATCCGTGGACGCTAGCGTTGAGCCGAGCCAGGAGCCCGTGGCGGAAGCCCCCGCTAAGAAGAGCCAGGAGCCTGTAGCGGCGGTGGCGGAAGACGCAGCCAAGAAAAGCAAGAAGCCCGTGGCGGCCTTGCAGCACAACGCGGCCGAGAAGAACAGGGAGCTCGTGGCAGCCGCGGCGGAAGGTGCAGCCAAGCAAAGCAAGAAGCCCGTGGCGGCCTTGCCGGACGATGCGGCCGTGAAGAACAAGGAGCCCGAGGCGGCCACGGCGGAAGGTGCAGCCGAGCAAAGCAAGAAAACCCCTGAAGCTGGCACTCTGGAATGCAACCGCTTGCGGGCGAGTTGCCGAAGGTGGCTGTTCCTCAGGAATAAGAGACTGCAGCTCAAGAAGGGCGCCACGCAAGTGTCCAACGACCTGTCGGCAGAGTAGCCTTTCGCTTGCAAAGGGGTCCCATTAAGCTCTACCGCACCGTCGACAGAAGCGCATCGCTTCTTCAGCCGTCGACGCCAAGGATGACCTTACTTGCCTGACATCGACTTCGGCTGAGGGCCTATCCCCTGGTTGTGGAGGAATAGCGGGCTTGCCCCGGCGGCGAGGGCGATCAGCAACCCAGTGCCCGTCAAGACATCAGGTAAATCCGAGAAGATCAAGTAGCCTAAAATTGTGACGGCGATTAGCTGGAAGTACACTAAAGGTGTGAGGGTCGCCGCTCGTGCAAACCCGAATGCACTGATTGCCAGCAAATTGCCAAGTGCCGAGCTGACGCCTGAACCGAATAAATAGGCAGGCGACTGCTACTCATGTGTCATCAATTCGCGGAACCCGAACGGAGCCAGCAGGATGGTTCCGACACACAGCTGACCCGCGAGCTGGGCAAGTGGCGGACCGGCGGAGTTGGCCCATCGAGTAGCCGTCAGATACGAACCGTAGAAAAAACCTGCGCCAAGGGCCCAAAGCTGACCCGTTGCGATCAAGGCACCAGGTTTCAAATCCATAATAACGCCGATGAAGCCAACAAACAGTGCCCACCATTCGGATCGGCCAACGGTTTCGCCGAGCACGAACCTTGCGAGCAGAGTTGCGATAGCCGGACCAACGAAGAACGCACCATAGGCGTCGGCGAGCGGGACCTTTCCAACCGCTGTGATAATGCAAACGATCGTGGCGGCAAGCAGCGACCCGCGTAGGAACTGCGCGGTGACAAAAAACCACTTCAAACCTTCGAAGCGACCAAGGTACTGAGCCACCGGCACCACGATGAGCATGCCAAGTACGAACCGTGCCCAGGCCACTACGAAGCTTGAGTAGGAGGTGCTCTCAACAGCCAGCTTGGCAAAGGTGTCACCAAGCGGAACAAACACCATCCCGGCAGTCATGAGGCCGACGGCTTTCAGTGTCTGATCGCCGTGATGGCTGGCCTGTGTCATCGAGGCAGTCTCTCCTGCGAAGCGGCGCGTCTCCAGCGCCAACCCCATAGGCGCTTACACAATCGCCCCGACTGACGATCTGGATCAGCACGTTGTCTCAAATCATCATGACGGCGTATGGTCCATTTGCATCGCTTGACTTATGCAATGACAGCAAGCGCAATGAAAGCCGATGGCTCCGGTAAACTGAGCGTGACGGCGGCCATACAACCCGCGTCATAACTTCAAGGGAAGGCTGAACATCCATGTCGAGGGAACTCAAGGTTCACGCTGCGGAACTGGTCGCAAATGCGCGTCGGAACATTGAAGAAATCGACGCTGCCGATGCAATCACTTTGGTTGGCGACCCGGCAATCGTCTTTGTGGACCTGAGGGATGTTCGTGAGCGTCAGAAGCTCGGTTACATACCGGGAAGCTTTCATTGCCCTCGCGGCATGGCCGAGTTCTGGGTCGACCCAGAATCTCCATACTACAAGGACGTATTCGGTCAGGATTTGAAGTTTGTGTTTTACTGCGGCTCGGGCTGGCGATCATCTCTGACGTTGGAGACGTTGCAGAAAATGGGTTTCGAAAATGCGGCGCACATTACCGACGGCTTCACGTCGTGGGTAAAGGCCGGCGGTGCCGTTGAGCAACCTGACTAGGCGATCACACCGCGTTTGCAAAAAGCGAAGTTGCCGTAAGTCTCAACTCGGCAACTTACCAGCGTCGCCAGCCCGGTCTGAAAGCAGGTCCGCTGTAAAATCGCGAGCCCTTGTAAAAGCTGTTGCGGCCGTTCCAGTACCAGCCCTGTCCCCTGGGCGGATAGCGGCGGGGCTGAACTCTCCGCTTGCCATAGTAGAATCTTCCAGAGTTTGCCCTCGACCAGCGCCCACATCCTTCGCAGCTGTCGTAGTATCGCGAGTACCCGCGATCGCCATGCGCGTGGCTCGCAACGGAGAACGAACCCGCCGTAAGCAGGAGAAGACACGCGTGTACGCAAAACAGCCGCCTCGCGTCCGTGCAAAAATCCAAAAACATGTCTCTAATCCTTGCTGGCCAACATCGATTTGCACTACGCGCTACATTAGAAGCGAAACGTCGGCCTATCGCCAGACCGAAATGCGTTCCGCCGCTCCGATTAACCGATGTTGCTTAAGGAGCCGTTGACGTTCGGAGCCATGACGGTCTGGTTGAGGCCCCGTACCGCCTTGCCGTTTTAATCAGTTTTGCGATTTCTGGACCTTCTTCCAGGTGTCTCTCAAAGGTACGATTTCATTGAAAACCGGAAGATCAGCCGTCGTATCGGGATCGACGGAAAAGTAACCAAGCCGCTCAAACTGGACTTGTGCGCCCACGGGATCGGTTGCCAAGACCGGCTCGATCTTTGCCGCCTCAATGACCGTTTTTGAGTTTGGGTTGAGGGCGGCAAGCAAATCATCCTCCGCACCGGGATTCTCGCTCGTGAACAGATGCTCAAAGCGTCTGACCTGTGCCTCAGCGCAGCTGTTGGCATCAACCCAGTGCAGTGTGCCGCGGACCTTTCGTCCATCAGGAGAATCGCCTCCACGCGATGCCGGATCGTAGGTGCATCTTACTTCGACGACTTCGCCGTTCGCGTCCTTGATAACGTCAGTGCAGGTCACGAAGTACGCATAGCGCAATCGCACTTCCCGCCCAGGGCTGAGCCGGAAGAACTTCTTCGGTGGATCTTCCATGAAGTCGTCTCGCTCAATATAGAACTCTCGGGAGAATTCAATCTGGCGCGTGCCGGCACTCTCGTCTTCCGGATTGTTGACGGCTTCGAGCAGCTCGGTCTGCCCTTCCGGATAGTTATCAATCACGACTTTCAGGGGGTTGAGAACCGCCATGCGACGCAAGGCCGTCTGGTTCAGAAGTTCACGGGTGCAAAATTCCAGGAAACCATAGTCCACGACGCTGTCTGCGCGGGCGACGCCGATGTCTCGGGCAAAGTTGCGCAGCGCCGCTGCTGGTATACCGCGACGCCGGAGACCTCGCAGCGTCGGCATGCGCGGGTCATCCCAACCGTCCACCACGCCTTCCTGGACAAGCTGCATCAGTTTGCGCTTCGAAAGGACGGTATAGGTCAGATTCAGCCGTGCAAATTCGGACTGCTTTGGTGAACTCGGCGTCGGCAGGTGTTCAATCAGCCAATCATACAGTGGTCGATGATCGGCGAACTCCAGCGTGCACAAGGAATGGGTGATGCCTTCAATCGCGTCAGACTGACCGTGGGCAAAGTCATAGGTTGGATAAATGCACCATGCCTCCCCAGTCCTTGGATGAGATGTATGCAGCACCCTGTAGAGGACAGGGTCGCGCATGTTGATATTGCCTGATGCCATGTCGATCTTGGCGCGCAGGGTCTTCGCCCCGTTCGGGAAATCCCCCGCACGCATTCGCCGGAACAAATCCATGTTCTCATCCACCGGACGATCGCGGAAAGGGCTGTTGCTCCCCGGTTCCGTTAGCGTGCCGCGGTGCTCACGAATCTCATCGGCATCAAGGTCGTCGACATAGGCATCGCCAGCCTCGATGAGGTGTTCAGCCCAGGCGTAGAGCTGTTCAAAATAGTCCGAGGCAAAAAGTGTCTCTCCATCCGGTTTGAAACCGAGCCAGTTCAAGTCCTCCTGGATAGCCTCGATGTACTCCGTGTCTTCCTTGACCGGATTGGTATCGTCCATGCGCAGATTGCAACGGCCGCCAAACTCGGCGGCCATACTGAAGTTCAGAGCAATTGATTTGGCGTGGCCGATATGGAGGTAGCCGTTGGGCTCTGGCGGAAAACGGGTGACGACTTCATCCACCCGCCCGGACGCCAGGTCTTCCTTGATGATTTCGCGGATGAAATGGTCGGGACCATCGCGCTTGGTGTCATCGGACGAAGGGTTCTGCTCGGTCATTTTCTCTCTGACATTGCTGCATTCGGGGATGATTGATGTCGTGCGTTGCCAGTGCCGCGGTGTCCGCTTCCCTCACTGCGCTCCTGGATACGACACACACTCACCAACGGGTAGGGATTTTTCCGAGACCGAAGATAAGCGAACTTCAAGACAGGCCGGCAACGCGCCGGTCATCTTCATGCGATAACGCGGGCGCTTCAATCACCGCCAGGCAGCGCATTTTTGATGAAAGTGAATGGTGCCCAGGGGCGGAATCGAACCACCGACACCGTGATTTTCAGTCACGTGCTCTACCAACTGAGCTACCTGGGCGGGGGGCGCGGCAGCACGATCCGCGCGGGAACCCGACTTATAATGAAGCCGCGCGGGGCTTGCAAGCGCCTTTCAGCGCAGCCCGATGACGCAACAATCTGTCAGCCAGGCCACCCAGCAGCCCGGCCGGTGCCGCACTTTTACTCGTCGTCCGGCCGTATGCGCTGGGCCGCCTCCGCCGCCCGCGCCTGATCTCCATCCTCGTCTTCGTCCGCGTCGCCGCCGGCAATGGCGTAACGGCCCGACAGCCACCGCGACAAGTCGACATCCGCGCAGCGCCGCGAGCAGAACGGCCGGTACGTCAGCGCGTATGGCGCACTGCATATCGGGCAGGGCCGGCTTTTATGGCTTGTCTCGGTTTCGGGCGGTTTCTCGGTCCGTTCCCGGCGCTCATGCTCAGACATCGCACCCTTTCATTGTGCTCTTGGCATTGTGCTCTTGGCATTGTGCTCCGGGCATCGTGCACTTGGTTCAACGGCAGCCTCGCGAGTCTACTCCTCGTCTGCTTCGCCCATCTTCAACCAAGCGTAGTGGATCGGAAACGCCTCTCCGATAAGCATGCTTGTCACCTCGCTCAGCGGCAGGCCGACGACGTTCGTGTAAGATCCCATCAACTTTTGCACGAAGGCCCCAGCGAGACCCTGGATGGCGTACCCGCCTGCCTTGCCACGCCATTCCCGCGAGGCGATATAAGCCTCAATCTCCGCCCGGCTGAGATGCTTGAAGCGGACACGGGTCTCGACAACACGTGTGCGCATCTTGTCATCTGGCGTGATTAGGCAGATGCCCGTCATCACGCGGTGGGTCCGTCCCGACAATAGTTGCAAAGACGCCACGGCCTCTTCCATGAACTCGGGCTTCATTAATATCCGACGTCCGATCGATACAATGGTATCGGCGGCCAGGATGTAACCGTCGGCAATATCGCGGTCATTGGCGATCTGATCGCGGGCCGTTTCGGCCTTCAGCCTGGCCAGCCGCAGCACCAGGCCGCGGGGCATTTCGCCCTTGCGCGGCCTCTCGTCGATCTCGGCGGGCCTTAGTGCATCAGGATCGATGCCGACCTGGGCCAGCAGCGCCAGCCGCCGTGGGCTGGCGCTTGCGAGCACCAGTTTCGGCCGACTTTGGCCGGTCTGCGGTGACGGCTTGCGGCGCGCAAGCTCGCGTCTCAGCGTGTCGCGACGCGGTCCGTCGGTTCGGCTCAGTGCCGTGAAAAGCGTGCCCTTGGCAGTGGTCATGGGTCCCGTTTGATCGGCTGAATCAGTTAAAATCCGGAAATTCCCGGTGGCCGGGAGAATGCAAATGCGCGTGCCGAAAAGCAATAGGCGACAAAGTCGTTGCCATTCTGTCCACGCCGCCGGATAACTTTTTCAAATGGTTCGTCTCGCGGGAGGATGCGCATGAGTGCGAAAGTGCAACTAACCGACTTGATCAAAGGTACCGCGCTGTTCGCCGGGATCGATGATGATGGCTGTACGGCGATCGCTAAGGAAATGCGCGAGGTGGGTTTCACTTCGGGACAGGTGATCTTCGCCCGTGGCGATGAGGGCAAAGACGTCTACATCGTTTCCGATGGCCGCGTCCGCCTGTCTGTGCTGACCGCGGAAGGCCGCGAGCTATCATTCGCTCACGCCGAACGCGGCAATCTGTTTGGCGAAATCGCCATGATTGACGGCGGGCTCAGAACCGCCGACGCCACAGCCGCCAGCAAGGTCACCGCCTTCAGCCTGTCGCGGGGCGCCTTTAATCGCGTGATGAGCGCCCATCCGTCGATTGCTCAGTCGATGCTGCATTTTCTATGCAAGCGCCTGCGAGAGGCCGATCAGCAACTCGAAGCCATCGCACTGTGTCCGATAGAAGTCCGTCTTGCCCGCTTCTTCCTGGCGGCGGTGAGGGCCAAAGCAGGAGAAGATCCCGAAGACGATGAGGTCGAGGTTCCCTTCACGATGTCGCAGAGTGAATTGGCGCTGCTCATCGGCGCCAGCCGGCCGAAGGTGAATACCGCGCTGTCGCTGCTCGAAAGCAGCGGCGCCATAAAGCGTTCCGGCAAGTCGATCCACTGCAGTGTCTTCGAACTCGAGGATATCGCCGGCATCTAGGAAATCGTTTGCACGGAGTCGCCGGGGGAACAGCTGCGCCGCCTGCACCATGCTCCATATGGCACCGCTAGGGTAACCGTTGGGGCGGACATCGACTGATATGAAAGGCCTACAACGCAAAGATCATGAGAACGCGTCGAAGGGCGTGCTGCGAAGCACGCTATCGCGGCTGCGTGAGCTCGCCCCCGTACGCATGATTCAGCGCACACTGCGATCATTGGCCCGGGCGGGCACTCAGGGTTATCCGCCGGACGTTCGCCGGCGGCTCGTTGTCATGAACCTCATCGCCTATCTGATCGCGCTAACGACGTTCGCTTACGCTGTGCAGAACACGTTCATGGACTTCGACAAGTTCGCGCCAGTCATCTACCTGAATTTGGCCTTGTTCTTCACGGCGCTTTCAGTGCCGTTTTCTCACCGCATCTCCGATCTTGCTGGCGGACTGATCATTATGATCTCCGAGTGCATAGCGTTGATGTGGTTTACGGCCTATCTCGGCAACGAGTCTGGCATTCATTTACAGTACTTCATCGCTTCCGCTGCCACTTTTGTTGTCTTCGGAGTTCAGCGATGGAAGTTGATTGTGCCGATGGTGGTCATCGCCATCGTCCTACACATCGTGGCGTGGTTTTCATTTCCACCGGAGGCTGCCCTGATCAAGGCGCCCGCCAGCGTCCTTGATGATATCTATTTGCAGGCTGCAATCACCACAGGCGTTTTGATCGCTGCAACCGTCTACTACGCGTTCTCTCTGACCGAGGCCGCCAAGGCGGAGACCGATGCCCTGTTGCGCAACATCCTCCCCGACAGTGTCGTTGAACGGCTCAAGGAAAGCCCCGGTGTCGCCATCGCCGACAGTCACGACAACGCCGCTATTCTGTTTACAGATATTTCCGGCTTCGTCGCGCTGGCACGCGAACTCGGCGCACAGCGCATCGTCGCCCTGCTCAACGAAATCGTGTCTGAGTTCGACGAGCTCGCCGAGGTTCACGGCGTCGAGAAGATCAAGACCATAGGTGATGCATACATGGCCGCCGCTGGGATTCCAGATCCCGTGCCCGATCCAACCGCCCGACTGGCGCGATTAGCTATCGACATGCAGAACGTAATCACTCGTATCTGCCAGACGTCCGGGATCGACATCTCGATGCGCGTCGGGCTGGCCTCCGGTCCGGTCATGGCCGGCGTTATCGGCACCCGAAAATTCACCTACGACGTCTGGGGCGATACCGTGAACCTGGCCGCGCGCCTGGAGAACAAGTCGGAGCCCGGCCGGATTCTCGTGTGCCCGGCCTGCCGCGATCAGCTTGAACCGGATTTTCATCTTGTAAGTCATGGCGTTATCGACATCAAAGGCGTCGGCGAACAGGAAACCTGGTTCCTGCTCGCGGAGAATCCCGAGGACCAGCAGTCCTCCGACCCATCAGCGGCCACAGACCGGCCGCCGGCCAGGTCCCGAGAGTCCCAGGCAACATAGTTTGGGCTTGCTTGCTGGCAACTCATGCGCATCATCATGCCCAAACCGCCCATAGGCGACTGCGGAGCTTTGCAAGTGTCGGATACGGCCTCCAAGAAACCCGATCGCCGCCGCGAGCGGCAAGAACGCCTAGAAGCTGAGCTTCGCGCCAACCTTCAAAAACGCAAGGCGCTCCTCCGCGCCCGCTCCCATCAGCAGGAAAAAGCCCCGCCGGAAGAGGCTGGCCCCACCGAAGAGTGACCTGAACGGGCTGTTAGGAAAGCCTCCAATTGGCTGGAACAGGTCCTAGACCACTTGCCCGGCGGGCCCGAACACGACTAAGTGTTGCGCCTCACGTAACGATTGCGGCGACACGCAAGTGATCGCACTTCGGCGGAAGACAGTACGCATCCCGCCTACTTACCGACATGGCAAGAAGCAAGGCTTGAGATATGGATCGCATCAAGATCATCGGTGGTAACAAACTAAACGGCAAAATACCGATTTCTGGGGCCAAGAACGCGGCCCTGCCGCTCATGATCGCAAGTCTTCTGACCGACGACCGCTTGACGCTGAAGAACGTGCCGAACCTGGCCGACGTCAACTTGCTGGCGCGCATCTTGCGCAATCATGGTGTTGACCTTGCCGTTGATGGCAAGCGGGCCGGCCCCACCACCTATCTGGGTGAAACCTTCCACCTTACCGCCCGCGATATCGTCGACACGTCGGCACCTTATGAAATGGTGAGCCGCATGCGGGCCAGCTTCTGGGTTCTGGGTCCGCTCATCGCCCGCATGCGCAAGGCACGCGTGTCTCTGCCTGGTGGCTGCGCGATCGGCACACGCCCGGTCGATCTGCACCTGACCGGTCTCCAGGCGCTCGGCGCTGAGATTGATATTGACGGCGGATATGTCTTGGCGCGAGCGCCCAACGGCTTGGTTGGGAACCGCATCACCTTCCCGAAGGTGTCGGTGGGAGCAACCCACAACGTCCTGATGGCCGCGGCCCTGGCAAAGGGCGAAACACTAATAGAAAACGCCGCTTGTGAGCCGGAGATCGGCGACGTCGCCGAGTGCCTGACCAAGATGGGCGTTGAAATCGAGGGGATCGGTACCTCGACCCTGCGCATTCAAGGCAAGCCGCGGCTGGAAGGCGCCATACACAGCGTTTTGCCAGACCGCATCGAGACTGGCACTTTTGCGTTTGCAGTCGCGGCCGCCGGCGGAGAAGTCATCCTCGAAGGCGCGCGCGCGCAACACCTACAGGCCGCACTAGATGCGCTGAGCCGAACGGGAGCAACCGTGGAGTCCGTCGAATGCGGTATTCGGGTCGCGCGTGAAGGCGTTGATATCGCGCCGGTCACGGTCGAGACGCAGCCCTTCCCAGGCTTCCCAACCGATCTTCAAGCACAGATTATGGCGCTTGTGACACGAGCCTCCGGTACCAGCATCATCCGGGAGACCATCTTCGAAAACCGTTTCATGCATGTGCAAGAGCTCGCCCGGCTCGGCGCCGACATCCAACTCCACGGCGACACCGCGACCGTCACAGGCGTCGCGGCGCTGCGCGGTGCTCCGGTCATGGCGACCGACCTCAGGGCCTCCGTGTCGCTGGTCATCGCCGGTCTGATGGCGGAAGGCGAGACCATGATCAATCGCGTTTATCACTTGGATCGCGGTTTTGAGCGTCTTGAGGAGAAGCTGTCTCGCTGTGGCGCTGATGTCACCCGCATCACGGAACGCTGAGGCGCGCGCGACGCAGAGTCAGAGCAAACGCAATTTCTGACATACTCGACCTTGACTACGTCGTTTAGGTTGACTGGGCGAGGTCGGCCTATGGGGGAGCTTGCAACAACCAGTTCTTGTTGCGGGAGGAGCTCAAATGCGTTGGTTGCTTGGTGGAATTCTCGTCGTTCTTACGGTGCTGACAATTACCGTGGGCGTTCTCATTTATCTGGTTCCCGCGACCGCCATCGAGCGCCACATCCTGACCGCCGTGTCGCGCGAGACCCAAACGGACATCAGGTCCACGGGCCGGCCGGACATCACGCTATTCCCCAGTATTGAGATGGTTCTGCGAGGCGTTGAGATAAGTTCACAGTCGGTCTCAAGCCCAACCTTGAGGGCGCGAGAGGTCGAGGCTCAAGTGAGCTGGCTGTCGCTCTTGACGGGCTGGATCATCGACGTCACCGAGCTTCGTGTTATTGAGCCTGAACTTTCATTTCAGCAGCCCACTGCGAAGAATCTAGAAGCCGCGTCACCCGCGCCCCTGCGCAAGCCTGCTTATGCAATGCCCGGATTTGCCATTCGCGAAGCATCGATTGAGCGTGGCCGCGTTACCGGGCTTGGCGGTAACTGGCGCATCAAGGATGTCGCTGCTGAAATGAAATCAGCGGGTCTCGACCGCCCGATGGACATCGATTTCAACATGTTCCTGAACGGTCACAGAGTCATTGGCGCCTTGAAGCTGAAAAATCTGGCAAAAATTCTGAAGGGCACTCGTGTGCCGCTTGTCGCGAGGCTGAGCGCCGAATTCGGCAGCGCCGAGATCGACGGAGCCTGGCAGTCCGCCGACGAGGTACTCACGGCCAATGTCAAGGTCCGCACTACGGACGTGGACAGTACCGCGAGATGGCTTGGATTTGGGTCCGTTTCGGAATTCGCGGGCAAACCGGTTGCGCTTGAAGGGCGCGTCAGGCTCGGCGCCAAAGGAATTCTTTTCAAGGATGCTGTCGTCAGTATCGATGAAATGACGGCAAGGATCTCTGGACGCGTCGAGCAGAAGGGCGACGATTTTGTCGCCCGCGATTTCACCATCTCTGACTTCGATCCAAAGCGCCTAGGTGTTCCCGAGCGCATCGATTTGAAGGCATTGAGGGCGCACTTTGACATCGCTGAACGTGGCTCCCCTCTGACAGCCCAGCTTAAGTTTGATCTGAATGGACAACGCGTTACAGGCCGCGCGACGGTGCCAGACCTCGATCTGGTGCAACCGGGAAAGCACATCCCTCTAAAGGGGCGTTTCACTGTCCCAGGCGGAGATGTGGAGTTTGACGGTGAGGCCGCGCTGCCGCCAGCTGGCGGCATCCTGGAACAGGCCGCCAGCTGGTCCGCGATCGGAAAACTCGGGTTGAAAACGGACTCTGTGCGCGAAACCGCCAACTGGCTGAAATTTCCCCTCCCGGAAAGCGACGCCTATAACGCCGCTGAATTCAGCGGCGACGTTTCCGCTAACGGCAAGTCCATCAAGATTGCGGATGCCAAGGCCAGCTTTGACGCTACCGAGGCGACCGGTAACCTGGTGATCAACATGGCTGGCGAGCGGACTTTGGTGACGGGGGCGCTGAGCCTCGATTCCATCGATACGAAGCGCTATGTCGGCGCCGGCGAGGCAGGTGCACAGGCGTCGAGCGGTATGCAGGACCAACTGGAGCCCGCGACTGCCGTCAGCCCGCCCTATCAGGTCGCCTTGCTGCCCTTGAAACCGTCGCTTAAGGCTCTCTTGGCGAGTGGGGCAGGGCCGCAGCTGGAATCCCTGGCGCCGGTTCCAGCATTGACGACGGCTTGGAGCGGCGCGGCCCTGGGCGTCGACTCCTTGCGTGAAGCTGGCAGCGACCTCGATCTTGATCTGTCGGTTGGCGACCTTCGCCATGGCAACATCGAGCTCGGCAAGACCACCATGACCGCGAAGCTCGACAACGGTATCTTGATGCTTGATCTCAAGGAGGCGCGCCCTCTTCAAGGACAGATCAGCGGGACCATGAGGATTAACGCTCGGCAGGACAAACCAGCGTTCAATCTGGAACTCGATGTGAATGACGTATCGGTCGAACGGGTCGTGCGACATGTCGGTCAGCGCGACATCATCCGTGGGGCTCTAACCGGCCAGGCCAAGCTGTCGGCAAGCGGCAAAAGCGAAGCCGACTTGATCGGAACACTGAAAGGCGAGCTTCGCGGCCAGGTCCGCGACGGCGCAATCGTCGGCTACAACGTGCGAAAGATGATCTGGCCGAGCTCCAATAGCCAATACAACCCAACACAGACAACGTCATTCAGCATACTGAAAGCAGATTTCAACATCACTGATGGTATTGCTCGAAGTCCAAGCATTGTACTGGACGGGCCCACCGTCCGCGTCCGGGCAAACGGCAACGCCAATCTGCGCACATCCGCGATCGATTACCGCTCTGACCTCACCCTCGTTCCACCACCGCCAGGTTTCTCTTTGCCGCTGAAGATCCTTGGTACCTGGAAAAAGGTAAAGGCCGGACTGGACTGGTTGCGTTTCGCAACGGAATGGAGCGGTCCTTCGCCGTTTCCGGAGCTGGAGACGGCAAGGCGAACCGGCATTGGCGATGCGGAGCTGAAGGGGTTGGTTGAAGAGCTTATCGCAAAGCAGGGCGGCAAGGTTCTGCCGCCGCAAGGGGCCGCTTTGCTTCGCCAGCTCACCGGTAACGGGCGTTGAGCTCCGTTAGCCGGTCTTCCGCCCGCAATGTGGATGAGTTGCCAATGTCTGGACGCCCCGGTATCAAGCTGGGGCCCGACCGGCATGAAAAGGATCGGGCGCGGGTGAGGTTTTCTAAGGCACCATCGAGGACATGTCAGAACTCAAACTGATCGCGCTCGACGCTGAGGACCTGCAAATCATCTCGGCGCATCTGCAGGACGCGGTCGGCCGGATAAGCGATATCGCGTATGAAAAGAACGCCAAACGCTTCGTGATGGTGCTGAATCGCTTTGATTGGACGAAGCCAGACCGGCCGAATGCTGGCGCAGATGCTGGAACCCACAAGCGCCATCAGTCCGGTTTGCGCTTTGAGCAGGTCAGTGCAGTGCGTAGTCTGGAACTTGACAGATCGCGTCCTGGCGAAGTGATTTCGCTTCTAGCGATCGGTTTCGAGGAAAAAAATGCACCTTCTGGCACGGTGACGCTATTCTTTTCGGGCGGGCCGCAGATTGCCCTCGACGTCGAATGCATCGAGGCTGAGCTGCGCGATCTTGGAGCCGCCTGGGCTACAAGTAATCGGCCTCAACATCCTGATGCCGCAGGAGAAGACGCCTAAGGCGACCAGCCCCTGGGCGAAACCTTGCCCAGGTCCGCTCAGACCTTGATCCGGGGTACGCAAAACGTAATGGCCAAACGACTGAACAACACCGACCCGGACTTCGAACGGGCCTTTGCCGCCCTCCTTGCTGAAAAACGCGAGGTGTCGGAGGAAGTCGAAAGTGTCGTCGCGGGTATTCTCAAGGACGTCCGCGGCCACGGTGACGAAGCGCTCGTCGAGCTGTCGCGCAAATTCGACCGAATTGATCTTGGCGAAACCGGCATTGCGGTTTCCGCCGACGAAATCGCTGCGGCGTTGGAGCGCACCCGCAAGGAGACGCCGGAGGCGCTCGAGGCGCTTAATTTTGCCTACAGCCGTATTGCGGCCCACCACGAGCGTCAAAAGCCAAACTCTCGACGTTACAAGGACGAGACTGGCACCGAGCTCGGCGAGCGTTGGACGCCGGTGCAATCCGCCGGGCTTTATGTTCCCGGCGGCTTGGCGTCCTACCCAAGCTCGGTGCTGATGAATGGCGTACCAGCCAAGGTAGCCGGAGTGGAGCGCATCGTCATGGTCGTGCCGATGCCCGGCGGTGAAGTCAATCCATTGGTACTTGCCGCCGGCAGCATGATTACTGATGAGATCTACCGCGTCGGCGGCGCCCAGGCGATCGCCGCGTTGGCCTTCGGCACCGAAACCATCAAGCCGGTGGCCACCATCGTCGGACCAGGCAACGCTTACGTAGCTGCCGCCAAGCGGCAGGTCTACGGCACGGTCGGTATCGATTCAATCGCTGGACCTTCCGAAGTTCTTGTCATCGCCGATGCCGCCAACGACCCCGAATGGATCGCCGCTGATCTTCTGGCACAGGCTGAACACGACACCGCGGCACAATCGATCCTGATGACAGATGATGCTGCCTTCGCCGATGTGGTGGAACAGGCAGTTGAACGTCAGCTGACAGAATTGCCGCGCCAGGATATAGCCGCTCCGAGCTGGCGCGATTTCGGGGCGATAATCGTTCTCGATTCTTTGAAAGCCGCGCCGCCGCTTGCTGATCGCATCGCCGCCGAACACCTTGAGATCGCCACCGCCGACGCCGAGGACTTGATGGAACAGGTCAACAACGCAGGGGCCATCTTTATTGGATCGCACACCCCGGAAGTGATAGGTGATTACGTTGCCGGTACCAATCACGTCTTGCCGACCGCGCGTTCCGCACGCTTTTCCTCGGGCCTTGGCGTCCTCGACTTTCTGAAACGTACCTCGATCCTGAAGCTCGACGCGGCCGCGCTGGCCGCGCTCGGCCCCGCCGCCATGACCCTGGCTCGATCTGAGGGCCTCGAAGGCCACCGCCGCTCGGTTGAGGTGCGCATGAGAAAACCCGGCTAAGAGTGTTGCCATGTCGGAATTTGGTCCATCCCCCCTGTCGCGTTCCCGGCTATTCGAAATCAACCTCGATCAGGCGACGATCGCGCGCAAGAATCCCAACGTTGAACACGAGCGCGAGGTTGCCATTTTTGACATCCTCGAATCCAATGAGTTCAAGCTGGTCGGCCAGGACAAAGGTCCCTACCGTCTTGACCTTTCTATTACTGAAGACCGCTTGGTTTTGACCGTTGGCAGCGAAACCGAAGTCGACATTGCGATGCATGCAATGTCGCTGCAGCCATTCAAGAAGATCATCAAGGACTACTTTCTCGTTTGCGACAGCTACTACGAGGCCATCCGCACCGCCTCACCGTCAAAGATCCAGCAGATCGATATTGGTCGGCGCGGATTGCACGACGAGGGCAGTCGGCTCTTGGCGGAACGGCTTGACGGAAAGATTGATGTCGATTTCGACACGGCGCGAAGACTCTTCACGCTGATTTGCGCCTTGCATTGGAAAGGTTGAGCCAGTGCCGCTGGCGGGGGCCCAAAACGCCGACGCGAGCCGCGTGCTGTTTGCGTGCAGCCTCAACGCTGTGCGCTCGCCGATGGCCGAAGGCATTCTGCGTTACCTGGTCGGTCCTCGCATTCAGGTTTGCTCGGCTGGCGTCCGCGCCGGCGACATAGATCCTTACTGCAAAACAGTGATGGGCGAGATCGGAATCGACCTTTCAAAGCACAAGCCCAGGGCGATTTCCGAATTCGAAGATGAGGCCTTTGACCTCATCATCTCGTTGTCACCGGAAGCCCATCACCAGGCTCTGGAGCTGACCCGTACTATGCCGGCCCGGGTCGAATATTGGCCGACCCTTGACGCGACGGCGCTGCCAGAGGACGCCACGCACGAGCAGATTCTGGCGAGTTACCGGAAGGTCCGCGATCATCTTTTTCGCCGCGTCAAAATGCGTTTCGCTGTCTCAGGCGGACCGGCACCTTAGATTTTCGATAGCACAATCTAACCAAGGGCGTGATTGCCTGGCCGCGCTGCGGCCCAAGCCTATCGGACGCGGAGTTCCGGAAACAACGCGGCAGCCTTGGCCAGAATCTTGGGGATGACCGAAGCTTGTCGTTCGTGACGGTCATAATTTGCTGCTCTAAGAAGCTAGCGTTTTATTGCTCGTCCCGAGGGCCATAATAATTCAGTCGATTATGTCTGCATGCGGTGCTCCAATCGAATTCCGAGCCGATATCGAAGGCCTGCGCGCGATCTCCGTTCTCGGAGTCGTGCTGTTTCACTCCGGCCTTTCCCTCGCCAATGGCGGCTTCGTTGGCGTTGACAGCTTTTTTGTGATTTCAGGCTTTCTCATCACCAGCCTTTTGATGAGGGAGGTCAAAACAAGCGGCGGGATCAAGCTGTCGGCCTTTTGGGCGCGCCGCGCCAAGCGTTTGCTTCCCAACGCGCTCCTGACAATCGCGGCGACTCTGCTTGCGGTGGCCCTCTTCGGGCCCTGGAGCATGAAGGAAAGCATTACCCTCGACGCCATCACGGCGGCCTTCTATGTCGCCAACTATCACTTTGCCAATCGGACGGTCGACTATTTCGACGAGACGGTGCAGAGCAGTCCGCTGCTTCACTTCTGGTCTCTTGGTGTCGAAGAGCAGTTCTACATTATCTGGCCAATGTTACTGATCGCCGCGTTATTCGTAAGGCGCACCAGTCCCGCCAAGGCCGTGTTTGCCGCTTTACTATTTGTCACTCTGGCCTCCTTCGTTGCCTCGCTCATTTGGATCCAGAAAAACCAGCCAGCCGCTTTCTTTCATACCGAGGCACGGATTTGGCAGATTGGCGTCGGAGGCCTGTTGGCCATGAGTACTGGCGCTTTGAAGCACATGCCGGCTGTTGTGCTTGCACTCGCGGGATGGGCGGGGCTCACCGGGCTTATTGCCTGCATGGTGTTCTACGGTGTGGATCTGACGTATCCCGGTTTATGGGCATTGTTGCCGGTTGCCTCGACAGCGGCGTTGATCGCGGGCGGAAACGCGCACCGCTTTGCTCCGGTACTTTTACTGAAGGCCCCTCCACTGCAGTGGCTCGGGCGCCTGTCATACAGCATCTACTTGTGGCATTGGCCGATCATCGTGATGACGCCGTTGATGCTGCCCGACAACGGAAGCGCGAAGGCCGTTGCATTGGCGCTCGTCCTGCCTGTTTCGGCGCTGGCGTACTACCTCGTTGAGAATCCGCTGAGGCGGGCCCGCTGGACGCCACCACGACCAAGATTGACCATCGCGACCGGTCTGGCCGGGTCAAGCGTGATTGCCGGGCTGGCACTGATGCTCACCGCGTTGTTGCCGTCGATCGGCGGCACTGCGCAGGCGCATTTTCAGTCGCTCTTGATGAACACCAAGCTCGCCTCCCCCAAGCTCAAGCGAAACTGCCGCTTAGGGGTCGTCGACGGCAAAATCAAGCCTTGCGTATTCGGTGACAAAGGCTCGTCGAAGGTTGTGGCCTTGTTCGGCGACAGTCATGCGGGACATTTGTTTGACGGTCTGGACGAAGCTGCGAAAGCCAAGGGATGGGCACTGCAGGTCTTTGTGAAACACGCTTGCCCACCAATTGACGTCGAGATTTTCAATCTGAGCAAACGCGTGCTCGCGACCGACTGCACCAAATGGCGTGACTTGGTTGTGGACTATTTCATCGCGACAAAACCGCAGTTGGTCGTTATCTCATCCTGGACCGGGCTCTCCCGAAAAATGTATGTCGATGCAAGTGGAGCGCCTGTTGAGGAATCTGAGTCTCTCGAGCGGTGGAAGAACGGCTTCTCTCGCGTGCTGGCTAGGTTGACGGAAGCCGGCGTCAACATCGCCGTGATTAGAAACACCCCGAAAAACAGAAGGGGGAACATTCTCGATTGTATTGCCCAATCTGGTCCGGACAGTTGTGGCACCGCGCGTCAAGAAGCCGTCATGAGTTCGCCGCCCGATGTCGAAGTCGCGCGGCGGTTTTCAGACGTCAAGGTCTACGACCTCACCGACCACTTCTGCGGTCGCAATGTCTGCCAAGCCGTGATCAACGGGGTCATAGTCTATAAGGACGCGACCCACGTGACTTCGACCTTTGCAAAGACCCTTGCAGGTCCACTAGCTAAGTTGCTGGACTAGGCCACCAGGCCTCCGCCATGGTTCGCCGGATTTGCACCAAGCAGCCCGGCCACCTTGACGCGGCCCGGCTTTCAACCAATCGTCGTCGTCAAATCTCGCGGCCTGGAATGCCACTCGCGTCCGCCAAGAGCATGGGCTAACACTGGTCCCCATGGCATCCGCCCCATTTGAAGCGGAGCTCCAGAGTCATGGATGATACTTATGTACTTGTTTGATGTGATCCGGGAAAACTACAACGGCCCCACGCTTACGGCCTTCGGTGTTTTGACCGGTGTTATCCTTTTCGGCGCCTCACTGACACCTTCCTTGATGCCCCGGGATCCCATTATGCAAGGTCTGCTCGGCGGTGTCGTCGCCGCATTGGGGTACCTGTTTGGGCTCGCCGTTCTCTGGCTCTATCAGTTCATGGAACTACCCATGCCGCCAAGTTCGTGGCGGCCGACACTCAACATCCTCCTTTATGGTTCGGCGTTGGCCATCGGGATCTACTCGCTGTCGCACGCCGCTGATTGGCAGAATTCAACCCGTGCGGTCATGGGGCTCGATCCGGTCGACACGGCCCATCCCTGGACTGTCGCGGCCGTCTCGCTTGGAGTCTTTTTGGTCCTCTGGATCAGCACGCATTTCTTTGGCTTTGTGCTCTATCACGTCAACTCTATTCTGGTGTCCTATCTGCCGCCACGAACCGGCATTGTAATCGGGACCGGGCTCGTCCTCTGGTTGTTTTGGGCCATCATTGATGGTGCTCTCGTACGCAATGCGTTTAAAGCCGCCGACAAGTCCTTCGAAACCGCCGATACCTTTATCGAACCCGATATTCCGCAGCCGACGGATCCCATGAAGACGGGCAACCCGGCTTCGCTTGTCAATTGGCAGGAGATGGGTCGATGGGGCCGCCACTTCGTGAGCAAGGCCCCGACCAGGAAGGAGATCGCCGAGTTCGCTACCGTTGAGGTCAAGGAACCCGTCAGGGTCTATGTTGGCCGCCGCTCGGCCGACAGCCCCCGCGAGCGCGCCGAGCTTGCTCTCCGGGAACTCATCAGGGTCGGTGGGTTTGAACGATCAGCGCTTGTTGTTGTGGTCCCCGTCGGCACCGGTTGGCTGGATCCCGGCGGCCACGATACGCTGGAATTCATGCTCGGTGGCGACGTAGCAACGGTTGCCGTGCAGTACTCCTATCTTACCAGCGGGCTATCGCTGCTCTCAAACCCCGAATACGGAGTCCAACAGGCGCGCGAACTGTTTGACGTGATCTATCACCACTGGATCGAGTTGCCGAAGGACTCGCGGCCGAAGCTCTATGTCCACGGCCTCAGCCAGGGAGCGTTGAATTCGCAGCTGACCTTGCCGCTGCTGGATGTCCTTGGCGATCCGATCAACGGCGCTGTTTGGACCGGATCACCGTTTCTAAGCCCGTTCTGGCAAGATGTCCGCACCGGCCGCCAGCCCGACAGCCCCGCCTGGCGGCCCCGCTACGGTAACGGCTCCCTCGTCCGCGTCATCAACCAGACCGGCGGGTGGGACGTTGACGGTGCCGAATGGGGTCCCATCCGTATCGTCTTCCTGCATTACGGCAGCGATCCGATCGTCGCCTTCACATTCGACACCGCGTTCCGACGCCCGGATTGGCTCAACGAGCCGCGCGCACCTGATGTCTCACCCGACTTGCGCTGGTTCCCGGTCGTCACCATGCTGCAGATCGCGCTCGACATGATGATCTCATTGGATATTCCTCGTTACGGCCATTACTACATCGCACCTGATTACATCGACGCCTGGGCTGCTGTCGCGGACCCACCCGGCTGGAGCGAGGCACGCGCCGAACAACTCAAGAAGATATTTGCCGGTCGCGGCCCCTCATTCTGACGCCAGATGCACGTGAGGGCTCGAGCCGCTCACGGCGCTCTTGCTAGCAACCGTTCGACACCACGCTTCGCCTCATCCTTGATCGGCTCCGAGGCGGCAAGGATTTCCTCAATCTTGTAGAAATCAAAACTGTGAAAGGCGGAAATGTCCGGCCGCAGAAGCAGATCGGGAACTTCGTGCTTGAGTTTCTCAGCGACCAGCGAGTGCAGCACGATTTGCGACGCTCCGATCCAAGTGTCCAAAGAGCCAGGCACCGATGTATCGGCCTGCATCTGCTTACCGGTTACGTCGACAGCGATCGTGAACTGAGCCGTGCCGCGGATAATGTCGAATGCGGTTGGGTTGACAAAGCCTCCATCGATCAAAACCCGGCCGTCGATCTGTACCGGTGTCAGCAGAACCGGCAGGGCCGACGACGCGCCCACGGCCGGCATCAGTGCCCCCTTCTCGATCACCACCTGCGACTGGGCGTGAAAGTCCGTGGCGATGACACATAGAGGTATATCGAGCTCTTCAAACGTTTCAGGCAGCGTGTCCGGCAGAACAGCGCTGAAGACTGTCTCCGGCGCGATGATCGCGGGTTTGGAGATAGAAAAGATCGACGACCAGGATTCTGCTTCGGTGAATACCCTTCGGATGAGTTCAAGGCGCTCCTCGAACAGTTCGATCGCGAATGCCCGCAAGTCACGCCCAGATATGCCGCTGGCGTAACAGGCGCCAATGATCGCGCCCATAGACGTTCCCGCAATTTTCCGCGGTTTGATGCCAAGCTCGTCGAGAGCTTCAAGTACCGGGATGTGCGCAAGTCCCTTGGCGGCTCCACCGCCCAGAGCCAGCGCAAACGAACCATCATATGGCAGAGTTTCGGAGGCTGCGGCTGAGTGACCGTTCTCGCTCATGGGAGGTCCTCAAATATTCTCTTGAGTAGTATTGGAGGCGTCGCCGTGATCGGCAAACAAGTGGGTCAGGGCGATCGGAAAATGCGGCCGAACGCTCCCGAAAGCACCGGACGGATCGGCAGAAACATACGGTAGGCGGCTTCAAGGATCGACAAAACGCCGGGAAGGCGAGCCATTTTCGCGGCCCAACGCCAATGTGGCAAGCGTTCCCAGACGCTCACGAAAGCCGCCGCGCCCGAAACGAGTTTGCCACCAGGCTCTTGCACATGAAATCGGGCCATGGCCTGAGAGCAGGTAAGTCCATCACAAACAACGCCGGCCCGTTCGGAGACATCGAGGAAGTCGATCTCCTCTGCTCCTGCCTGGCTGCGATAGAACTTGATCTCGGCTCGGCATAAAGGGCACGACCCATCAAAGTAGACGATGAGCGTATCGTCGTTTGCGGGCGGGACGTCGTTCGGGAGTTCAGGCATCGTTCGGCTTCTGCTCTGTGTAACAAGCCAGATAGAGAATTGAACGACATAACCCTAAAGTTAGCTCACAACATGAGCATGTTCACGCATTACACGTTTGTCGTGGTTCCTCTTCCTCCAGCATCACTGCGAACGAAAAACAGGAGCCACGCAGCGTCCGCAGATACGATGCCACTGGCGCCGCTGCAGTGATATGCTAAATTAAACAGGCTCTAGCCGGGCCAACTCCCGACTTCATTCGCGGCATTCTCCAGGCTGAGGGCGAGAGCACATGCCAGGCCGCGGGCCGTGCCGGTCAAACCGGCCTCCGCCGCGCGCGCAGCCCGTGCGGTTCGCTCAATCTGTTGCCGGGTCGGATGCTCGGATATGCAGGACAGCTCGTGACGCAGGTTCGTCGCAATATCGCCGAGCATTTCCGTACTTTTCATCCATGATTGAAAACGCTCGTAAGGAATATTCACTAACTCCATTTTATTCATCGCGACACCCTCCTGGTTTCGCGGTGAGGCGAATGATCAGTACAGACAACCTTAGGTTATTGTGACTCGCGATCTTTGCGCTGCCGAGCCTTGGATAAGTTGTGGAAAAGAAGATTTTTTGCGAGGTTGAGAGGGTTCGGCGCTACACGGTTAGTTGTTACTGCGAAGCATTGCGTCCGCGCCGAGGATGGAGAAAATCCAGGTCCGTATCCGCACCGGCGCAACCGTATTGTGAATTGAGGAGCCGTCATGCTCAGAGGTCTGCTTGAGGTCTTGGAGGGGCGCCACAGCCCGGAAATCAACAATTCTGAGGATGAATTGAAAATCGCCGTTGCGGCTCTGTTGGTGGAGGCAGGGCGAATGGATCAGGACTTCAAGGAAAGCGAGCGCGCGACGATTGCAGCGCTCCTTGCCGACAGGTTCGAAATGTCCGCCGAAGAGACAGAAGCGCTGATCCGCAAGGCGGACAAGAAGGTCGACGGCACCGAGCAGTATTTTCCATTTACGCGCGACATCAACCTGCACATGAGCAGCGAGCAGCGAGTTCACGTCATCGAGATGCTTTGGAGCGTTGCGTATGCCGATGGAACACTCGACCCCTATGAAGATGCTCTCATCAGGCAGATTGCGGGCTTGATCCACGTCACGGATCGCGACCGGATGCAGGCGCGCAAGCGTGCTCTGGCGAAGCGGGAGGTGGACTAGCTTGGCGGGCCGTGCACGCTTGGCACCGCGGATGCTCGGCTTCTGTTTCACACAGCGGCGCGGTTCACTTACGCAAGGCCAGCGTGTTCGAAAGCTTCAGTCCTCCCGCACTTCGGACCATGAAGAACTCCGCGAGATTCTCCAGCGTTACGTAACCAATAAGCCGCCCGCTCTCGGCAACGACGGCAACCGCTGGCGCACCCGGGCGCTCTAGAAGCGCAACCGTGTCTTCGAGTGATGTCCTCGCACTCACCGCGCAGACATCGCGCTCGATGGCCGTATCGATCGGCAGTGCACCGGAGTTCGACTGAAGCTCTTCTATAAGGGATTTGCGGGTGACGAAGCCCACAATGTGTTGGCCGCCGTCAACGACAGGAAATTCCTGCTGTGTTGTTGCAAGCAAAAGTTTGGCGGCATCATCCAGCGTGGCGTTTTCTGGCAGGGCCTCAAACTGCGTAATCATCGCTTCTTCCACCGGGCGGCCGCGGGCGAAGTCGTGCATGCTTGCGCTGTAGGCTTCGGCGCTCGCGGCGAAGAATATGAAGATGGCGATGAGGATCAGGATCGGATTCCCCATCAGACCGACGAACGCGAACAGGACCGCAAGTCCTTGTCCGATCCGGGCTGCGATCTGGGTTGCCTTGGCCCGTGTCATGCCAAACCCGAGCAAGGCGCGCAGAACACGCCCACCGTCCATCGGAAACGCAGGGATGAGATTAAAGACCGCCAGCACGAGATTGACCGTTGCAAGTCGGCCAATAAAGCTTGCCGCACCCTCGCCGAAGCCTTCTATGCCCCCCGTATCGATTTGCGCGCCAAGGACTAAGAAGAGCAATGCCGCGATGACGATGTTCACGGCCGGCCCGGCGAGCGCAACAACAATCTCCTGGCCCGGGTCCTCTGGCATGCGGTCGAGCGAAGCCAGTCCGCCGATCGGCAGCAGTGTGATGTCGCGTGTGCCGATACCATAGCGGCGGGCGGCGAATGCATGGCCCAGTTCGTGGAGCACAACACAACCGAACAGGAAGAGGACGAACACAACGCCGTCAATCGCCGCCGCCGGTCCCTTGTAGAGCCACAGCATCGTGCCGATCCACGCCAGCAGAAGGAAGAACGTCATGTGCACGCGCACGACGATCCCGCTCACGCTGCCAACAGTGACTGACCATCGTCTCACGTTGTTGTTTCCTCAGGCGGCATCAGGCGTCCGCCTCTAAGATCAGCCCGTCTTCCACTAGGCACCGATCGCCTCCGCTGCCTCAACAAATGGCATTGCGAGTGCCGCGGCGACAGCCCGATGCGTCAGCTTGCCCTCGTAGACGTTGAGCCCGTCGCGGAGATGCGGGTCGGCACAAAGGGCTGGCACAGCGCCTCGATCCGCCAAGGCCAGCACAAAAGGCAAGGTCGCGTTATTAAGCGCCTGCGTTGACGTGCGCGCGAAAGCGCCTGGCATGTTTGTCACGCAGTAATGGACGACACCCTCATCGACGTACGTCGGCTCTGCGTGCGTTGTCGGTCGCGACGTTTCCGAAATGCCGCCTTGGTCGATTGAGATGTCGACAATCACGGACCCGCGCTTCATGCCCTGAACCAGCTCGCGGCTGATAATGCGTGGGGCGGAAGCACCAGGCTGCAGCGCAGCACCAACGACCAGGTCGGCGTCCTTGACGTACTCCTCAACTGCCTGACGCGTCGCATAAACCGTATCGAGCGCAGCACCGAACCACTGGTCGAGTTCATAAAGTCGTTCGACCCTGACATCGATGCATGTCACACTTGCTTCGAGGCCGACGGCGGTCCGCACTGCGTTCGATCCGGCAACGCCGCCGCCGAGAACAACGACCTTGGCCGGAGGTACGCCCGCCACACCGCCAAGCAGCATTCCGCGTCCGCCTTGTTCCATTTCCAGGCAATGCGCACCAACCTGCACTGACATGCGCCCCGCTACCTCGCTCATCGGGGCCAACAACGGCAGGCGACCACGTGCGTCGGACACCGTCTCATAGGCAATTGCGGTAACGCCGGCGTTCAAGAGGCCTTCGGTCTGCACCCGGTCGGGTGCCAAGTGCAGGTAAGTGAACAAAACCTGCCCAGTCCTCATCATGGAGATCTCGACCGGCTGCGGCTCTTTCACCTTGACGATCAGATCTGCCGCGCCGAAGACTTCTTGGGCGGTATCGACAATCTGCGCACCGGCTCTCCTGAAGTCCTCGTCAACGAAGCCCAGCCGCTCTGAAGCGCCAGTTTCGACCAGGACCTCATGCCCATGCGCGACCGCTTCGCGTACGGAGGCGGGCAACAGTCCGACACGGTACTCTTGAACCTTGATTTCCTTAGGTACTCCGATACGCATAGGTCACCATCTCAATAAATCCTGAAGGCACTTAGCGAATATGGGTCTCTTACATGATGTCTACCAGTCATTGGCCGGCCGCTCTGCTAGTCCTCCTTGTCAAATTCCCGGTCTTGCTGGTCGCTTCGGCAGGCGCCGGGGGGAATACTGAAGAACAGCGCCGGGAACGGGGCCTGGTCCTTGCGGCAGCTCATTGCGCGGCATGCCACGCCATCGGCAGGACCGATGAGAGCCCGACGCGGACCAACCTCAACACGTCGTTCCGCGACCTTTACAAACGTTTCCCGATCAAGATGCTGGTCGATGCGGCCAGCACCGGAACTATCGAAGGCCACGACGAAATGCCGGCATTTGACTTTTCGTCCACTGATATCATCGACCTGTTGGTCTACATCGATAGCCTCTCGCCTGAGCAGGCGGGCAAATACGTGACGGCGGAGCGGGAAGGGTAGCTCCACCGTTTGCTAATGAGGACGTGCACGATGAAATTGGTCATATCGATACTGAATAGCATAATCTGGCTGAGCCTTGCGGCAACAACGGCGCTTGCCGATCCGACGCCTGTGTCCCTGGCGACCGCGACGCGCGGCGGCGGTTTCATGCTGTATGGTGACAATGCTGCCGAAGTGATCAATAAGATCGATCCGTCCCTCCTCGTTAAGACGCAGAATAGCAAAGGCAGCCTCGAGAACATTGGCCTGCTCGAAGATGGAAGATTTGATCTTGCCCTGGTTCAAGGCGTAGCGGCCTACGAAGCCTTTGCCGGCATCGGCCGACCGGCCGTGGATCTCAAGGTTATTGCCGCGATTTACTCAAGCCCCGGCATGTTTATCGTCAAGGACAGCTCTCCGGCGCAGGCCGTCCGCGATCTGGTCGGTCAGCCGGTTGCGTGGGGTACGCGCACGTCGGGTCTAACCTTGATGGCGGGTTACATAATGGACGGACTGGGCCTCGACCGGGATAAAGACTTCAAGCCAACCTTCCTGACCAAAGCCGGCGATGGTCCCCCCCTTTTGATTGACGGCAAGGTCGCCGCATTCTGGGGCGCGGGCATCGGCTGGCCGGGCTTCACGAAGGTCATGAAGTCTGGAGGTCGCTTTGTCGGTTTCACTCCAGAGGAAGTCGACAAGGTGACCTCCAAGCACACCTTCCTCAAATCCATGACGGTACCGGCTGGTTCCTATGCCGGTCAGAAGGAGGATGTGAATTCGATTGGCGTCTGGAGCTTTATTCTCTCTCGTACCGACTTGCCCGATGAGGTCGCCTACAAGGTCGCCAGAGCGCTGCACAAGGGGCATGATGCTCTTGTCGCACGCTTGCCTCAGGCACGCGAAACCACACCCCAAAAAACAAAGGCCACCGCAGATGAAACGCGCATCCATCCCGGCGTCCTGAAGTACCTGAGGGAAATTGGGCACTAGAGCAAAGGCGATCGGTGTTCCTGGAGCCGGCAAGAAATCTCTGCCTCGTGAGAACGGCCCGACCTACCCGATGAAGACCGATCTTGAACGATCCATCGGCCGCAGCGACTGGGTCCTATCAATGGTGCGATGACAGGGCCGCAAAGACTTCAGAAGAGGTCGAACCGTCAGTCAGGTTGGCCTTCCGGCGCAGAACGTAATCTCGGAGGCTTTCGCAGCACCGCCGGGTGAGGCACCCCGTGATGTTGCTGAAGGCAGGCAGCCGAACTCTTCAAAGGCAAAGAAAATGAGAGCCAACGCGAGGAATGATGCGAGCGGGATCAGCGCCGGGCGCCACAGTCTTTTGTATTCCGGTTGCTCGCGCGCTTCCTTTTTGAGCATCAAGAACGGCCTCAACATGGGCGTTAGAAGCAGAGAAACTCCTGCCAAGTCCGGACAGACTTTCCGGACAATCTCGAAGTAGTTCTTGAAATAGTCCCACACCACATGGACGAACCCAACGACGACTGCGCCGCCGAGAAGCATCCGCATCAAAGGTGGAATGCAGACCGAAGTAAGCGGTGTCGGCTCCATGATTGCGCCTGCAACTTTGCGGGGTCATTTGCTTTCGTCGTGAACCTCTGCGGCCACCCTAGATTGGCTGCAGCCGCAACTCGCATAGTTGGCTCGGTCCCGCGCTCGGATGATGTAGCTACTGTTGTAAGTGACAGCCCCTTCAACTTGGGGCAAACTTGTCGCAGATTTTGCTTTTTCATTTTTAAAGAGGCTTGTTCTGATGAAGCGTTGTTCTTGCCTTCTTGCATTGTTCGTATCCGTGGCATCAACAGCTTCCTTTGCCCAGGTCGTCCCGACGCAAGAAGCTGCGGAGAGCGGACTGCCAGCGGCCAGCTATTCGCCTTACGCCAACCGCTCCTTCCCAACGAAACTGCTTTGGGGTGAGACGCATCTGCACACAGCTCTGTCTCTCGACGCGGGCGCTTTCGGTAACATTCTAGGTCCTGACGAAGCGTGGCGCTTTGCCAAGGGTGAACAGGTGACTTCGTCGAGTGGGATCCCAGTGAAGCTTAGCCGTCCGCTGGACTGGATGGTACTGACAGACCATACGGACTTGATGGGGTTTGCCCCCGACCTTCAAGCAGGCAAGCCTGAGATCCTAGCCAACCCGAAAGGTCGCGAGTGGTACGAAGGCTACAAGGCCGGTGGAGAGGCGGCGGGCAAGTCCGCTTTTGACCTCATCACGAACTTCTCGCAAATGACGCTTCCAAAGGACATTGTCAAAGCCTACAGCCCTGGTTCTGATGCCTTTTCTTATGTTTGGGAAGACATTGTCGAGGCGGCGGAGCGCCATAACGACCCTGGCAAGTTCACGGCGTTTATCGGTTTCGAATGGACCTCGGTTCCCAAGGGGTTCAACCTGCACCGCAATGTGATGCTTCGGGACGATGCGTCGAGGGCGCTTCAGGTGGTTCCCCCGACCACGCAGCCGCCGTTGGGCGATACGAACCCGTTGACTCTGTACGACTGGCTCGAGGCGTATCAGGAAAAAACGGGCGGTCGGGCCATCGCCTTTGCCCACAACGGTAATCTCTCCAATGGCTGGATGTTTCCAACAAACAAAACGTATCACGGTGGAACGGTCGACGAGGAATACGTGCGTCGACGCGCGAAGTGGGAACCTCACTACGAGATCACGCAGATCAAGGGTGACGGCGAAGCCCACCCCGCGCTGAGCCCTGATGACGAGTTCGCTGACTATGAGAATTGGGATGTCGGTAATCTAGATCTTACCGAGCTGAAAAAGCCGGAAATGCTAAAGGGAGAATACGCTCGCGAGGCGTTGAAACAGGGACTCGCCCTCGAAGCAAAGTTCGGCATAAACCCTTACAAGTTCGGCATAGGTGGCGCGACTGACAGCCATACCTCGTTGGCGACGGCGGAGGAGGATAACTTCTTCGGCAAGTCGGTGAGCGTGGAACCCTCGCCGACGCGTATTGAACATCCGTTTATTGCGAGCGAGCTTGGCCGTATTGAGGGCTACCAGCTCGTGGCGTCCGGGTACACCGCCGTTTGGGCTGAAGAGAACACCCGAAAAGCCATCTTCGATGCGATGAAGCGGCGCGAGACTTACGCAACGACGGGGCCGCGCATCGCTGTCCGGTTTTTCGGAGGATGGGATTTCAACGACGATGATCTGCGGTCACGCGCTCCGGCGATGAAGGGATACCAGAAGGGCGTTCCAATGGGCGGTGATTTGAGGCCGCACAAAGATGACAAAGCTCCCAACTTCCTCGTTTACGCTCTGCGTGATCCTATCGGCGCCAATCTCGACCGTATTCAAATCGTGAAGGGCTGGCTCGACGTTGAAGGCAAGCTGAAGGAAAAAGTCTATGACGTAGCATGGTCGGATGACCGCAAACCCGATGGAAATGGCAAACTGCCGAAGGTTGGTAACACCGTCGATCTTGAGACGGCGACATGGGTAAACAACATCGGCGCGTCGGAACTCTCTGCCGTATGGACCGATCCTGATTTTGATCCGAACGAGCGCGCCTTCTATTACGCGCGGGTGCTCGAAATCCCCACGCCCCGCTGGATCGTTTACGACAAGGTCCGGTTCAAAATCGAACTACCGAAGAAGGCAAGGCAGATTCATCAGGAACGCGCCTACACCTCGCCGATCTGGCACACGCCGAAGAGTTAGTACGCCCAACACCGGCTTGCCTACCAACACGCACTTGCGCTGTGTTGGGTGCGTGATTGCAAAAGCCTCGGCTGCCGTCGTCGGACGGCAGCTCATCCAGATAAGACTGCGAAGCCGGCGCAACGAACACCAAGACAATATATTCTTGGTACGAGAAGCCGCTTTCGAACGGCCATGAACTTATCGCGTTCTACCGTCCGCGAACGCTGGCGGCGGAGGGAGTTTCGCGATAGCATTCTCACCCTGCTCGTTGCTGCAAAACTCATTTTGCGTCGAAGCTCATATTTAGCCGTGCACCGAATTAATAGGCAAGTATAAACCTTGACCAAGGGGCTTTGTAATGAAGATCACTCCGAAGACACTTATATCGCTTTCAATTGCTGTTGCTTTCATTCCCATGACTGTGCTCGCGGAGGACAAGAAGCTGGGGGGGCAAGTCGGCGAAATGTCACTGTCGGCCGATGACGTCGGGCTGTTTAAGAGAGAGAACTTTTCACCCTACGCAGGACGCAAGTTTCCGAACCGCCCTCTTTGGGGTGACACCCACTTGCACACCTCAAACTCGCTCGATGCGAGGGCCTTTGGCGTAACGCTGAATCCTGCGCAGGCTTATCGCTTCGCCCGCGGTGACGAAGTGACGACAAGCCATGGTCTGAAGGTGCGCCTGTCGCGACCGCTCGACTGGCTGGTGGTCTCCGATCACTCCGATGGCATGGGCGCGATGAACGAGATCATAGATGGCAACATCACGCTCATGCGTGATCCTCAATTGCGCGATTGGAATCAGCGTCTCAACAAGGGTGGTGAGACGGCACTGATGGCCACCATGGAGGTGATCGAATCCTTCGCTGGGATCAGTGATATTAAGATGCCTGCCGCCGCACTCGACCCGCGGTTCGTCCAAACAGTCTGGGACGAGTACCTTGAGACAGCAGAAGAGTACAATGAGCCGGGCAGGTTCACGGCGATCATCGGCTATGAGTGGACCTCGACCGAGGGCGGCAACAACCTGCACCGCAATGTTCTTTATCGCGACGGCATCGTCCGCGCTCAGCAGATGCTCCCGTTTACAACCGAGAGCAGCTTTAACCCCGAAGACCTCTGGAAGTGGATGCAGGCCTACGAGGACAAATCCGGTGGCCGCGTACTGGCGCTGGCCCACAATGGGAACGTGTCCAACGGCATTATGTTTCCCATTGAGACCAACCCGGCGACAGGCAAGCCACTGACCGGCGACTATGCCAAGACCCGAGCGAAGTGGGAGCCGATGTATGAGGTCACCCAGATCAAGGGCGATGGCGAGGCACATCCTTTTCTCAGCCCAGAAGACGAGTTTGCCGACTACGAGACCTGGGACAAGGCGAACCTAGGCCCTGTGCCTAAGGAAAAGGAAATGCTGCAGTACGAGTATGCCCGAGAGGCTCTGAAAAACGGGCTCAAGCTGGAAGCTGGGCTCGGCACCAACCCTTATAAGTTCGGTATGGTCGGCTCCACCGACAGCCATACGGCGTTGGCAACAGCACAAGAGGACAACTTCTTCGGCAAGCATTCCGGTGTGGAGCCAGAACCCAACCGCTGGAAGCACGTGGTAGGTGAATTCGGTCCGACCCGCATCCTTGGCTGGGAGATGGCGTCATCCGGCCTTGCCGCTGTTTGGGCCACCGACAACACGCGGCGTTCGATCTTCGACGCCATGGAGCGCAAGGAAGTCTATTCCACCACCGGCTCGCGCATCGGGCTACGCTTTTTTGGTGGCTGGGAATTTACCGACAGGGATGCCACCAGCCGGACGCCTGCCGAAATCGGTTATGCCAAGGGTGTGCCGATGGGCGGCGACTTAGAGAACCCGCCCGAAGGTAAGGTCCCCACCTTCCTTGTCGCGGCGCTAAAAGATCCGTTTAGCGGCAATCTTGACCGCATCCAGATCATCAAGGGTTGGCTCGACGCTGACGGCAAGACTCACGAGAAGGTCTATGACGTCGCTTGGTCTGGAGACCGGAAACCAGGTGCCGACGGCAAGCTACCGCCGGTCGGCAACACGGTGGACCCGAAAACGGCGACGTTCACCAACACGATCGGTGCAGCCGAGCTCATAACCGCTTGGACCGACCCTGAATTTGATCCAAAACAGCGTGCCTTCTATTACGCTCGCGTCATAGAGATTCCCACCCCGCGCTGGACGGCCTATGACGCCGTCCGCTTCGGCGTCGAGATGCCGAAGGAAGTACAAATGACGACCCAGGAACGCGCCTACTCTTCGCCGATCTGGTACACGCCGAAGAGCTAGGCATCTCGTGACCGAAGTGTTTTCAGGGCAGTTTTCACAAGCCGCCGGCCATTGATAAGCCAGTTGAGCGATTTGCATTAAACCTAAACCGCCTGCGGAACTTTCCATTGCGGATAAGGCCGACGGTGCGAGGAGTATTGTTATGAATAGGTATTCATTGTTCGCTGTCGTTTCGACTTTTGCGGTCGGTGTTGTGCTTGGTGCTCTCATCGTTGCACCCGGCGAAAAAGTTTCAGCCCTAATGGACACGTTCAAAAACGTTTTTGTGCCTGGTAAAGTGCAGGCGCAGGATGCAGACAAAAAGACCATCGAAGTCTCGCCGGTTCTGGCACGGCCGCGCGACACATACTACCCAAACACCGAAGACCTCAAACCCGACGAGATGCGCGTCATAGCTTGCGGGACCGGAATGCCGACGACGCGTGCCGCTCAGGCAGCAGCTTGTTTCCTTGTTGAGCTTGGCAACGGTGACAAGTTCCTGTTCGACATCGGCACTGGCTCGGCCGAGCGCATCTCTTCGCTACAAATTCCGTATAACTTCCTCAACAAGATCTTCATCGGCCACCTCCACACCGACCATTTTGGCTCGCTCCCCGAGCTGTTCGTCGGTGGCGCGTTAATGGGCCGTAACGTCCCGCTGCGTGTCTGGGGTCCGAGTGGTTCGACGCCAGAACTCGGCACCAAGTACGCCATAGACGGGATGAAACAAATGCTGACCTGGGACCTAGCAGGGCGCGCAGGCATGACGGATCCGCGTGGTTATAGGATTGAAGTCAATGAGTTTGACTACAAGGGCGAGAACGCGGTGATCTACGACGAGAACGGCGTTACGATCCGCTCCTTCCCAGCGATCCATTCGATAGATGGGTCAGTCAGCTTCATCCTTGAATGGAATGGCCTGTCGTTCGTCTTCTCCAGCGACACCTATCCAAACAAGTGGTTCATCAAATACGCAAAAGATGCGGATCTCGTCGTCCATGAGTGCTTCATCGCTGTGCCCGATATCGTTGGCAAAATGAGGTTCACGCCCGAGTCGGCACTTCTAGTGGGGACGCAGATCCACACGGCGCCCGAGGCCTTCGGTAAGATCATGAGCGAAGTGAAGCCGCGGATGGCGGTCGCCTATCACTTCTTCAAGGATCCCGATACGACTGCGGAAGTTTATGAACGTGTTCGGAAGACTTACGATGGACCACTCAATTTAGCTGAAGACTTGATGGTGTGGAACGTCACAAAGGACGAGATTCGGCAGCGAATGACCGTTGCCGAAGAACGCACGTGGTCACCGCCGCTCGGAGCGCCGGCTGTTCCGCCAGGAGCTGAAGACCGCGAGACCTTTGCCAAGAGTTACGGACTGCCAAAAGAGGCCATCGGGTACACCGACTTCATCGCCGAGGGAAAATGGAACGTCGACGACGTCTTGCGGCCCATTTATGAGGAAGCCAGCAAGGCGCTCGGGCAGGAGTTTCCTTATCCTGCCGACGAGAAAGAGAAAAAGTGAGCTACTTTGGAGATCAAGGCGCCCCGGTGCAGGTGCCGCCCTTGCGGAGTGCACGTAGTTGCGTGAGCCGAAAAATGGGTGCTGTTGGAAAGCCGTGTAGCAGGCCTCAGTCGGTAGTTTCGTGCCAATTCACGTTCGTGTGAAAGAGCAGCGCGGTCATATGGTATCGAGCTGATCCTGTAGCCATTTTAGCGGCAATCAGGATGGACCAGGACACATGAAACCGTCTCTTACGCGTCGAAGCATTTTGATTGGGGTCACCGCAGCCGCCGTGGTGCCCCCGCCGTTTCTTCCGTCGATAGCCGCGTCGGCTCAGCCGCTCATGGCAGCGGATGAACTGAATACTCGTGTCACCAGTTTCCTGTCGCTACTCGACGGGCAGAAGAAAGAGATTGTCAGCTTCGCCTGGAACGGACGTGAGTGGCAGAATTGGAATTACTTTGGTGGCGGTGGTTTCATTAAACCAGGCCTGCGCCTCGAGCAGATGTCTCAGACTGAAAAGGATGCCACTTGGAACATTCTGGCTTCAGTCTTGTCGCCGAGTGGCCTGACCAAAGCAAGAAACGTGATGCTCTTGCAGGACATCTTGGCAGCTGCGGGTAACGGACGTGGTCAGCGATCATCACAGCGGTTTTCTATCGCCATCTTCGGGACGCCCGGACCGATCGATCCATGGGGGCTTCGTCTCGAAGGCCATCATCTCTCGTTGTCATTTTCTGTCAGGAACAATCAGGTCGTCTCGGTGACACCGGCGGCTTTTGCTGCTCTTCCCAATAGAGTCATGAGCGGACGTCACCGGGGCCTTAATACGTTGCAGGGTGAAGAGAAACTCGCCCGCCAATTGCAGGCGGACCTCGCCCCGTGGTTAAGGGCCCAGGCCCAGCTCAGCGAAGGCCGCCTATTCAACATTCTTTCGTATGCCGGGCGCGAGCGAGCGAACACGCAGAAAGTTGGTGTCGCCGCGGCTGACATGACCGAAGGACAGCGCGAAATCCTGCGCCGGCTTGTAGAAACGTACGCCTTGGAGCCCTACGTCGGCGTTCTGGCCGCGGCTCAAGAGACGCGCATAAGGCAGAACGACCTGGCAGGGGTCCACTTTGCCTGGTACGGGCCGAATGAAGCCGAGCAGTCATTTGGCTATCGTGTGATCGGCGATAACTTCGTCATTGAGCTGGGCTGTATCGATCTGCAGGCCCAGCACCTCCATCCCATTTATCATGATTTGGACACGACGCTCGGCCAGACCGCCTGACACTATGATGCTGCCAAAGACGAGAGTAGACGATGGCCCTGAAGTGTTTTCCTGACGAGGTGCTGTGCCATGAAGTCGAACCGAGTGCGCGGCCGCGCAATCATATCGCGAAGATCAGCCGCTAAGCTTCTGACGGCGGCCCCCCTGCTGTTCTTGTCGAGAACAGCGCGGGCAGCCCCGACGCCAACTGCTGTTGAAGGTCCATTCTATCCGACGCCGTCGATGCGCTACCGGGACATCGACAACGACCTCGTGAAGATTGCAGGCCGCGTGGAGAATGCCGGCGGTGAGGTCGTGCATCTGCGCGGTCGCGTCTTGGACCGTAATGGCCGTCCGGTGCCGGGTGCGCGTGTCGAAATCTGGCAGTGCGACGTGAACGGTCGCTATCTTCACTCCGGCGACAGCGGATTTCGCCGTGCGCGGCGGGACAGTGGCTTTCAGGGCTTTGGCTTCGATATCACCAGCTCCACAGGTGAGTATGTGTTTCGTACGATAAAGCCGGTCTCGTATCCAGGCCGCACACCGCATATTCATGTGAAGGTGTTTCACCGCAATTCCGAACTCACGACACAGTTCTATCTTGCGGAGCATCCGTTGAACCAGCAGGACTTCCTGTTTCGGCGCATGTCGAAACCAGAGCAGGAAGCCGTCGCGATGCGCTTTGAAAGGAGCTCTAGAGGTCCAGCGGCGAATGTTGATATTCGCCTCTGAGCGGAAAGCAAGTTGACGCAATGGATTGTGCATATGAAACACTAATCGGGACAAGCCTGAGCAGCGCACGTCGGGCTACTGCCTTGTCCGCGTCGGTCAATTGGGCGGACATCTATGACGACCGTACCATTCCATTCCAGCATATCGTCCGCCCGATTGCCTTGGGAGCTGGCTGACCGCGTCGCCGGGCGAATAGCTCGCCGTTGCGAAGCGTCTACAGCTGCGTGAGCCAAAAAAGAGGTGGAGTTCGCGCCGGCCAGCGACGCGACCGCGTTGCCGGGCGAATAGCCCGCCCTTGCGGAGCGCCTACAGGTGCGTGAGCCAAAAAAGTGGTGCTGCCGGAGAGATTTGAACTCTCGGCCTCTCCCTTACCAAGGGAGTGCTCTACCCCTGAGCTACGGCAGCTGACCATGTCCCGCGCCAACGGGGTCGTCCCGCCAGCAGTTGGCACGATAAGGACCCTCAGAATCTTCGTTGGTCCAAGTCTCGGCGGAGCGCTCATCTAGCGCAAATGGGGGTCACTGCGCAACTGCTAAACACCTTGCCTATCCGGGCTCACGGGCCGCAGGCGCCCGATATCGGCGCCACACGCGGCCGAACGACCGCCGAACCAAGGCAATCCACCCCTCGCCTTTTCTTTCGCAGTGCGATAAAAGCCGCACTTCATATCGTGAACAGGCATTGATTCGCATGCAGGACGGGAGCTCTCCCCCCGATGAACCAGCCCCGCCAGCGGGCGCCGGCACGGTTGCCGCCAAGCCGACGGGCAAACCCGGTGATCTCGGTTACGAGATCGCCCGAAGACGCACGTTCGCTATCATCTCCCACCCGGACGCCGGTAAGACGACGCTGACCGAAAAGCTGCTGCTGTTCGGCGGTGCAATTCAGCTCGCCGGCCAGGTCAAGGCCAAAAAAGATCGTCGCTCGACGCGCTCCGACTGGATGGCCATCGAAAAAACTCGCGGCATCTCGGTCGTGACCTCGGTGATGACGTTCGAATACGGCGGCACGGTCTTCAACCTGCTTGACACCCCGGGCCACGAGGACTTCTCCGACCACACCTATCGCACACTGACAGCTGTTGATTCCGCCATCATGGTCATCGACGCCGCCCGCGGCATCGAGGCGCGCACCTTGAAGCTGTTCGAGATTTGCCGCCTGCGCGACATACCCATCATCACTTTCGTCAACAAGATGGACCGCGAGGCGCAGGAACCACTCGACCTGCTACACGAAGTTGAACAGACCCTGGCGCTCGATACCGCCCCGATCGTCTGGCCGATCGGCAATGGCTCAACCTTCCGCGGCACCTATGACCTCGCCCAGAAACGCGTTCGCCGCGTCGATCAGAGCCCCGATGGTGAGCCCGTCGATGGCCCCGGCGATCCCATCTTCGAAACCCTGCTCGACGAAAACGATCTCGGCACCTGGCGCGAGGAAATAGAACTCGTCGAGGACGCCGCCAAGGATTTCGACGTGGAGGCCTTCCGTCAGGGCACCCTGACCCCCGTCTTCTTCGGCAGCGCCTTGAAGAACTTCGGCGTCCGCGACTTGCTTGATGCGCTTGTCGCCCACGCACCGCCACCGCGCGATCAGAAGGCGGCCACCCGCACGGTCAAGGCGGATGAAAAGAAGATGACCGGCATCGTCTTCAAGATCCAGGCGAACATGGACCCCAACCACCGCGACCGCATCGCCTTCATGCGAGTGTGTTCGGGCAAGCTGACGCGGGGCATGAAGGCCAAGCTTGTGCGCACCGGCAAAACCATGGCGCTCACCGCGCCGCAGTTCTTCTTCGCCCAGGACCGCTCGCTGGCCGAAGAGGCGTTCGCCGGCGACGTCGTCGGCATCCCCAACCGCGGCCTGTTGCGCATCGGCGATGCACTGACCGAAGGCGAGGACATTACCTTCCTCGGTATTCCCAATTTCGCACCCGAAATCTTGCGCCGCGTCCGCCTGGAAGATGCCATCAAGGCAAAGAAGCTGAAGGACGCTCTTCAAGAAATGGCCGAGGAAGGCGTCGTCCAGCTATTCACGCCAATCGACGGCACCCAGCCAGTGGTCGGTGTCATTGGCGCCCTGCAGCTGGACGTCCTAGTCGACCGCCTCACCCACGAATACGGTCTCGACGCCGCCTACGATCCGGCGCCCTGCGACACCGTGCGCTGGGTAACAAGCGACGACGAAGCCGCCCTAAAACGCTTCGTCGACCGCTACCGCCCCAACGTCGCCAAGGATCTCGACGGCGACTACGTCTACCTGGCGCCATCCGTCTACAACCTCTCCACTACCCGCGACCGCCACGAAGACATCAGCTTCGTCGACATCAAGACGGTGAATAAGGGGTAGGTGGCTGGCGCTCGAGAACTCACCGCCGCATTTGTACGAGGCCCCGCTCTGAGACATCAGTCGGGTTTGATTGCTCGGACAGGTCCGCAGAAACGCGCTTGTGGTAGACCCTGTGCACCGGACACAGGAACAAAGACGAGACATCCGCGCGTTGGGGTGTGTCGAACCAATCCTCCGGTCGCGTCGATGCCCTCTTGTAGGACCGGGTCCTCAGGTCTTTCGGGGCCTCGCCGTCGAGTGACGATTGCTTTTTGCCCCTCTTCACCACGCCTGGTTTCAGCACGCTGTCATCAAGGTCAATGGCTGGCGGGTTCGTCTTGATTGTGTAGGTTTCAAGCCACGACTTTCCAGATATCGGCACGTGGCGCCCCGTCTTCTCGACCGGAAAACGGATGGGCTGACCAGGGTGCACTTTCAGCACCTTCGAATCCCTTACAACCACAATGCCATTGACAATCACATGCGGTATGCCGGTCGAAGGAAGGCCGTTCGAACCTGCTTTGTAGGTCGCGTGCTCGGTCACCTTCTCTGCATTAAAAACAACGATGTCGGCGACCATGCCTTCCTGCATACGTCCGCGCACTTGCATGGCACGCAGTCCGGTATCGCCAAGATGCTTTGCACTCCAGTAGCTCAGTTGCGAAAGCGTATGCATCAAAGGCACGCCGTTCTCTCGCGCTATCCGCAGTGTTGCGGCATGTGTCCCGGCAGCGCGCGGATGTCCCGCGTAAGCCTCATAAGGCGCCTCCCAGCTTAGACGATTTCCTTTGACGTCCAGGCCCGGCATGCCGTCGCCCGCAACCACGAAGTGCGGGACTTTTGTCCACTCGGGCAGCCAAGTCTTGCGGGGGGGACTGAAGGCAATAAGCGTGCGCCCGGGTTCTGATTTCTGAAACTTTAGAAATTCGTCTTTCGTCACGAATTTGTCGAGCTGAGGATCATAGATTGTCTCCTCGTACTTGTAGCCCATCGCCTTTTCCCAGGTGTCTGGAGCGACAATGCTGGCACCATAATTCCCCGAACCTGCGATCCAGGGGTAGTAGGTTGCCCAGACGTTGTGACCTTGCTGTCTGGCCAGTGCGAGCTTTTCTTCATTCTCCCACCAGCCATAGTCATTGTCGTGGTGGATCTGCAAAGGGGCTTTCAGCACCATCGCGTTGGTAAGCAGTTCGTTGAGACCCGTCGGCGCTTCGGTAGGTGTGGCGGCACTCGGATGAAAGCGATGGTGGACGGCAGTTAGCCTGCCGTAGCGCGCCGCTGCCCGCTGCACTTCGAACATCTCGTAGGTCGTGATTCCTTTTTGCGCATAGCCCAAGGTGGAGCCGGCGCCGATCGCTCCCTCGCGCAGGCCTTCATCGATGATCTTCGTAATCTCGTTGATCTGGTCAACGCTGCTGCGGCTGACTGACCATCCATCGACTCCGTCTTCGGCTGCCTCTGCCCGGTAGTCGAAGAAGTAGGGCATCGAAACGTTGGGGCCTTCGAGTTCCAAATCGTCATGCAATTTCATTCGCGCAAACTCGTGGCCTACGACGGTCCCGTAGTTGGCCTGCGTTTTGCCTTCGCGAGCGGCGTACCATTGAGAGATATTCGCCGCACCAATCTCGAAGTCCATTTGCGTCGTCACGCCGTCCCGCAAGTTGACCTTGATGCCCCACGGACCGAGCCCATGCTGCTCAGTGTCGATAAAGCCGGGGGCCACGACAAGCCCGGTGGCGTCGATCGTTTCCTTGCCGTAAATTTTGCCCTGGGTAATGCCAGTAATCCAACCGTTTGCGATGCAAACGTTGCGAACGGTATCGAATTTGGTTTCGGGGTCCATCACGCGACCATTCAGGATCGCAACGTCGCAACTAGGCTCCTTTGCCCATGCTGATTGAATAGGCGCAATCAACCAAACGCTGACCGCTGCGGCGAGAAGAAATCCAAGCATTGGGAGGTCCATCGTCTTAGTGCGAGCAAAAAAAGAAGCTTCAAACAGTTCGAGCAACTCAAGTCGGCAATGTCTGACGATATGGATAGCCGGGAATCCCGTTGCTGTCGTCCACTTCATGACATCCTCCGCCGCAGCACCGCCAGGACGCGCTCGCGGACGATCCCAGTACTGCTCACAGCCTTCACCCCAACTCGGAATTTGTTGTCGGAAGACTGTCATAGACAGTTATCGCGAGCGGTTCACGGCGCTTCGGTCCCCATGACTTGAAGGGGCTGACCGGCGCTCCGTCGTCACCTTCTGAATAAGGAGGCATCGGCGTGACGAGGACCGGCGATCTCTGGCCGGATTGAGACTTGCGATAATAGCAGCAGGCCCGCCCCCAGGTTGGAGCGTGCCTTTTTGTCTATTCTTTTCTCATGGCTCATTAGCCAAGCGTCCACCTCGTGTTTGGCAAGGCGCCCATTAGGCCGATAGCATTCCTGCAAGCAACAAGCGGCCACGACTAAGGAGGTTCAAATGGGCACTCTTGCAAAACGATCGGGTTTGCTGCTGGTGAGCCTTGTCCTAACCGTTGCAAGCGCAGGCGCCTAGCTTGCCTGTATGAACGATCAATCGGATGCCGAGCCCGCCCGGGGTACTCTGCGCATCGTTTCGGCTGAAGACGCTGCCGGGCGTGCAGAGACCGCATACATACTTCAGCTTCCTGCTTCTGTCTGTCTCGATACCATCGATCCGGCCGACAACGTCAGCGAGTCGGATCGGATCCATGTTTTTTCGAGTAACCCGTCGGTTCATTCTTCGATCGAGCGCTATGTCGGCATGAACAACAAAGTGCGAGGCCGTCCGTTTCCCGCCTACACCGCCCATCATCACGCTCTAATCGTAATGGACATCACAGAAATCCGTGCCGCCGAGCTCCGTTAAGCAAGGGCGCCACAATAAGAATGCCGGGGATGCTCCGTTGGTGTTGCGATCACGGATCAAAAATTCGAGCCCGGTGAAGCCAACGTGTGTTTGCCGTGTAACGCAATGGAATTGAGCCCATGCAAAAACTTGGTGTGTTGCGAACTTTGCCCTGCATTGCGCTTATGGGGTTTGTTCTCTGGGCGGTGAGCCTGCCGACACACGGCGCCCACGCCGGCGACGATTCTAATTCCGGTTAGAATTATTACGCTGGCTTGAACTGCAACCAGCTCTGGTATGAGCGCAACGCGATCTTCGCGTCCAAAGGATATTGTTTCAAATCGCAGCGGGGAATCGCCACGTTTGGCAAGTGCTGTCGCCCGCCGTACGGAGACCTGCCCGACAACTTACGCCGCGTCGTCAAGGAGATTAAGGGCTGGGAAAGACGCCGAGTCTGCTGAGCTTGCAGGCGGCGGCGTGAACGCGACAAGGTCGCAACAGCCTTCATGGTACTGAGATCATGCGCCGACAGGCCGTATTGGTTTGTTGCAAGCTTGCGCTAAGCTAAGCGGCCATCCTTGAAACAAACCAAGCCGCGATATGCCGAAAGCTTTCCCAGCCCCTGAAGACTTTCGTGAGGCCCTTGCTAAGCTGCCGCGCGCCAACGCGGCCCTTGAGCTCAAGGCCCGCCGTCATCAGGACGAATTGACCAAACCGCCGGGCTCTCTTGGGCGGCTTGAGCAGATCGCCATACACCTGGCCAGTTGGCAGGCTGATGGCGATCCACGTGCTGAGCGCATCAAAGTTGCTGTGTTCGCCGGTAATCATGGCGTCACAGCGCAGGGCGTATCGCCCTACCCGGCCGCCGTAACGGCACAGATGGTGGCCAACTTTAAGGCCGGCGGCGCCGCCATCAATGCTATCACCGGCAGCGTTGGGCTGGAGCTGGAGGTTGTGGCACTACAACTCGATAGGCCGACCGACGACATCACAAGAGCCCCGGCAATGAGCGTGGCGGAAACACTCGATGCCTTGAACGCCGGCGCCGCAGTTGTTGGTGACGGTCTCGATATCTTGATCCTGGGCGAAATGGGCATCGGCAACACAACCATCGCCGCGGCTCTGTGCGCGGGAGCTCTGGGCGAAGCAGGCGCGGCCTGGGTGGGACCGGGCACCGGCCATGATACCAAAGGCATCGCCCGCAAGGCAGCCGCTGTCGATCAAGCCCTGGCACGCGCCGCACGGGAAATCCTCGCGGGTCCATTCGCGATCCTCCAACAGCTTGGTGGACGCGAGACCGCCGCGATCGCCGGCGCCGTTGTTGCCGCGCGCCGCAAGCGTATTCCGGTGATCCTCGACGGCTACGTCGTGACCGCAAGTTTGGTGCCGCTCTTCGCCCAAAACCCAGCAATTCTACAGCATTGCATCGCCGGGCATGAATCCGCCGAACCCGCGCACCGAAAGCTCTTGCAAAAAATACAGTTATCACCATTGCTGAACCTTGGGATGCGGCTCGGTGAGGGAACCGGTGCGGCTTTGGCCGCGGCCATCGTTCGTGCGGCCGTAGCCACGCACACGCAAATGGCAACCTTTGGCGCCGCCGCCGTGGAGAACCGGTCAGATGCTGAATAGAACTGAAACTTCGGGCGATCTTTATGCACGGGCCATCCCCCAGACGCCGCTGCGCCGCGCCGGTGAGGAGGTCTTGCTTGCGTGGACGCTGTTGACCCGGATTCCGGCGCCCGGCTTCCGTCTCCAAACGCAAGCAAACCTTGGCAGCGCATTCTGGGCCTACCCTTTAATCGGTGCGGCGGTCGGCGCCATCGGAGCGGCGGTTTATGTCATCTCAATTGAGCTGGGCCTTGGTATGCTATCCCCATTCGCAATGGCGCTCGCGGCGATGACCCTGGCCACCGGTGCCTTCCACGAGGATGGCCTCGGCGATTTCATGGACGGTATTGGCGGCGGCCAAACCCGTGAAAGAAAACTCGAGATCATGCGGGACAGCCGGCTTGGCACCTATGGCGTCATGGCTCTGGTCACATTCTTCCTGCTGTCCACGACATTGTTGTTCGAGCTTAAAAACACTGGGTGGCAGCCGGCGTTTGGCGGTTTCGCCGCCGTGTTCATCTGCGTGGGCGCCTTTCAGCGCGCCGCCTTAGGCCTGCCGCTCGTCCTTTTGAAACCAGTCCGCAGCGACGGCCTGGCTGCCGACACGCCGCAACCTCGCTATCGTATCGTCGCCTTGGGAATTCTTATCGCGACTCTCATCAGCATGCTGCTGCTGGGGCCGGGTGCAACCGCGGTGGTCTTTGCTGCCTCGATGCTCTCCGCGCTGGGCGTGACGTGGCTCGCGTGGCGGCAACTGGGAGGCCGCACCGGTGATGCACTAGGCGCTGCCGCGTCACTGGCCGGTGTTGTGTCTGTGGCAGCCCTCGTAGTCTTTGGAAACGCGTAGAGCGGATTGTGAAAAAAACGATACTTCTCCTCGGCGGCGCACGTTCCGGTAAGAGCCGCCGCGCCTTTATCCTGGCCGAGAGCTACGAGCGCCGTATCATGATTGCCACCGCCGAGGCTGGTGATGAGGAAATGGCCGAGCGCATTGCCGCCCACCGCGCCGAGCGCGATTCAAGCTGGCGCACCATCGAGGAACCGGTCGATCTGCCCGCGGCTGTTGGCGATGCAAGCAATGGCATCGCCGAAAGCTCACCGCAAACCGTTGTTGTTATCGACTGCCTGACACTTTGGCTCAGTAATCTCATGCACGCCGGTTTGGACGTGAATGCTGAAACCGACCGGCTGCTCCGATCAGCTAGTGAATGCGAGGCGGACATCATCTTCATTTCCAACGAACTCGGCCTCGGCCTGGTGCCGGAGACGAAACTGGGGCGCGATTTTCGCGATGCGCAGGGCCGCTTGAACCAACGGTTTGCCGAAGCCGCCGATGTCGTCGAATTCGTCGCCGCCGGTCTGCTGCTGAGGTTGAAACCGTGACCAAGCCTCCGCCGAACGAACCGCCCACCGGCGACAGCTGGCTTATGATGGTGCGTCATACGGCGGTAGATCCTCAGCTAAAGGGCATTTGTTATGGCGCCAGCGACGTGGAGCTTTCTGCCGGCGGCCTGGCGCACATTCAACCGCTGGCCGATGAGCTGGCCGATAAAGCGCCTTCAATAATCGTCCATTCAGGCCTTCGTCGAAGCCGCATGCTGGCTGAAGCGGTGGCTCGCCGCCTCGGTCTTGAGCCCTGCATTGATCCACGCATCGCGGAGTTTAACTTCGGTGAATGGGAGCTGCGCGGGTGGGCCGAGATCTTTGCCGCCGGTCACGATATCGCCCGATTGATCCACGAGCCCGAACGTTTTGCAGCACCGGGCGGCGAGACCTTGTTTGCCATGCACGATCGTGTCCTCGCCTGGTACAAAAGTCTTCCCTCGGGAAGTCGTATCTTGGCCGTCAGCCACGGCGGTCCCATATCCACTCTGCGCGGGATACTTGCTGATATCCCGCCAGCAAAATGGCCAGACCTGGCGCCGGAATATGGCGAACACATCCGCTTCGCGCTGCCGGACGAAACTTCCCTGGGCTGAGACGTTCACACCCGCGTGAGCTGGGCCAGTTTTGCCGCACGCGCGTAGCAGTTACATGCAAGTTTGCCGCGCCGCTTATTGGTGCGCCGTCTATTAGTCGACCGAAAGCCCGGAGGATCCGATGGCGAAACTTACCCTCACTGTGAACGGAAAAGCCCATGAGGTCGATGTCGACCCAGAGATGCCGCTGCTCTGGCTCTTACGTGAAGAACTCAACATGACCGGCACAAAGTTTGGTTGCGGAATTGCTCAGTGTGGGGCCTGCACGGTCCATATCGATGGCGTTGCGACGCGCTCCTGCCAAACAACAGTCGAAGACGCCGTGGATAGCGAAATCGTAACGATTGAGGGAATCTCGGGTGCCGAAGCAAAGGCAATTCAAGACGCTTGGATCAAACATGACGTACCCCAGTGCGGTTACTGCCAGTCCGGGCAAGTTATGAGCGCCGTAGCGCTTCTTCGCGAGACCCCGGCACCGACCGATGAAGACATCGATTCCGAGATGAGCGGCAACATCTGCCGCTGTGCCACCTACGTCCGTATCCGCCAGGCGATCAAGACCGCCGCCGACACCCTCAAAGGCTGACCCGGAGGCCCCGTAATGCAGTTTCTTTTCGACAAGTATGCCAAAAATGATCGGGCATCCGCTGATCCGGTCGAGCCAAGCCGCCGCTTCATTCTGAAGAGCATAGGAGGCGTCGGCGCCGGCCTTGTGTTGGGCATGCAGTTGCCAAGCGCAGCCAAGGCCGACTCCGGTGCGGCCGCCGTCATAAAGGGCGATGCCGGCGCCGCTATCTTCGCTCCCAATGCGTTTGTCCGGATTGCACCCGACAGCACTGTCACCGTCCTCGTAAAGCACATCGAATTCGGGCAGGGGCCGTACACCGGCCTTGCCACCCTGGTCGCCGAAGAGCTCGACGCAGACTGGTCACAGATGCGCGCACAGTCCGCACCGGCCAACGCCGCCCTCTACAAGAACCTGATGTTCGGCGTGCAGGGCACCGGCGGCTCGACGGCGATCGCCAACTCGTTCGAGCAAATGCGCAAGGCTGGTGCCGCCGCCCGTGCCATGCTGGTCGAAGCCGCGGCCAAGGCCTGGGGTGCGAAGGTCGATGACATCACCGTCTCGAAGGGTGTCATCTCCCATGAGGCCCTGGCCAAGAAGGCATCCTTTGGAGAATTCGCCGAAGCTGCGGCCAAGCTTGAACCGCCCGCCGAACCGTTCTTGAAGGACCCTTCCGAATTCGTGCTCATCGGGACCCAGGTTCCCAAACTCGACAGCGAGGCGAAATCGACCGGCAAGGCTGAGTTCACTATCGACGTTCAACGTCCCAACATGATGACGGTTCTGCTTCAGCGCCCGCCGGTTTTCGGCGGCAAGGTCAAGAGCGTCAATGACAGTGAGGCACGCAAAGTTTCTGGCGTCGTCGACGTCAAGACGTTGCCGCGCGGTGTCGCAGTCTACGCCGAGGGTTTTTGGGCCGCCAAGAAAGGCCGTGAAGCTTTGCAGATCGAGTGGGATGAAAGCGAAGCGGAAACCAGGTCAACCGCTGAGATGGTGGCCGACTATCAGAAGTCGGCAGCAAGCGTCGGCCAGGTCGTGGTCAAATCGGGCGACGCGGAAAAGGCGCTGGCCGGGAGCGGCAATACGATCGAGGCCGAGTACGTCTTCCCCTACCTCGCGCATGCGCCAATGGAGACCGAGGATTGCGTGATCGAGGCCAAAGACGATAGCGCCAAGGTCTGGGCCGGTTCTCAATTTCCAACACTCGACCAAGCCGCCGTCGCACAGACCCTGGGACTGCGGCCCGAAGAGGTTGACATCGAGACGATGTTTGCCGGCGGCAGCTTCGGCCGTCGCGCCACACCCGTCGCGGATATCGCCTATGAGTGCGCGACCGCCGTCAAGGCGATAGGCCGCGAGCGGCCGGTCAAATTGATTTTCACCCGGGAGGATGACATCCAGGGCGGCTTTTATCGGCCGATGACGGTTCACCGCCTGAAGGGCGCGGTGGATACCGATGGCAGGGTCTCTGCGTGGGACCATGTCGTCGTCGGCCAGTCGATCATGGAGGGCACACCGTTCGAATCCATGATGGAGGAAGGTGTCGATCCGACCTTGGTCGAGGGCGCCAGAGACCTACCCTACGCTATTCCAAACCTACGCATTTCCTTTCACAAGAAATCTTCAGCCGTACCACCGCTCTGGTGGCGCTCTGTTGGCCATACTCACACCGCCTACTCAACCGAGGCCTTTCTTGACGAACTCTTGGCCCTTGGCGGCAAGGACCCAGTGGAGGAGCGCCTGAGGATGCTCGGCGACAAATACTCGCGTCACAGCGGTGTCCTCAAAGCCGTCGCGGAAGCGGCTGACTGGGGCTCGGCGGTGCCCGAAGGCCGCGCACGTGGTGTTGCCTTGCACAAGTCATTCAACTCCTACGTCGCCGAGATCGCTGAAGTGTCGATAAACAATGATGACGGAATCCCGCGCGTCCATAAGGTTTGGTGTGCTGTGGATTGCGGCATTGCGGTAAATCCGGACATCGTGCGCGCGCAAATGGAAGGCGGCATCGGCTACGGTCTGGGCCACATCCTCTACGCTGGCCTGACCCTCGACAAGGGGCGGGTCCAGCAATCAAACTTCGATACATACCGCTCGCTGCGCATCAATGAGATGCCTGAAGTCGCGGTCACAATCATCAAGTCTGCCGAAGCGCCGACAGGTGTCGGCGAACCAGGCGTTCCGCCCATCGGGCCAGCTGTCGCCAATGCCTGGGCAAAACTCACCGGTAAGCGAGTGCGTCAATTACCGTTCTTGCCGGCTGAAGCCTAGTTCTTTTTCGATCGTCGGTGGGCGGGATCATGTAGAGCCAAGTGCTCGACATTGATCCCGCCCATTGAATTATATGAAGCTTTTATAAGTTTCTGATGTCTTAATCGGATTGCCGATAAGAGGCAGGCTGAGAATCGCCGATATCGATTGAGTCATTTCAATAGCCCTCCCTATCGGCTGTTCTATGCATATTGGCTTGGTAGGAATGTCAGGCAATGCCTGGCGGTGCGGCTTCAGGCTCGGCCACGGGTTCCGTTTCCTCAGTGTCTGGAGCCGAGCAAAAGGCTGTCCAGTCCGGTAGATCTGCGAGGCTCGGGTCAATATAGGTGTGATGCCATAACTGCGTTGACAGGGCACCAACCAGACCCATTTCGACCGCGTCGCGCTTATGCAGGATTTTCGGGGTGCTGGGATAGCTCTCCCGCCATCTTTTGACGGCCTCGTAGTCGAAGTAGCCCGTCTTCCGGATCGACTCCTCGCTAAGCAGCTGGTCGACGTAGGGCAGCCGGCCATCCAGAAAGAAGCTGTTGAGCGGCGCGCGGAACATGGCCTTGCGGCGCCAGGCAACGTCTTTTGGTATCCAGCGTTCGGCAACTAGGCGCAGAAGGTACTTATCCTGGAAGCCCTTCAGTTTCCAATCTGGGTGTATGCCAGCGAGAAAGTCGAAAACGTCATTGTCGAGGAACGGATAGCGCACTTCCACCGAGTTGCTCATCGAGACCCGGTCGCCCTTGGCGCTCATTAGATGTCCAGCAAGGAATATCCTCATGCCCCAGTAGATGGAACGATTGAGCGGATGCCAGTGCTGCATGCGCTCGAGGTCGGGTTGCAGCGCGGCGAACGGATCGTGGCTCTCAAGCTCCCGGTGCATGTCGGAGCTGTACAAATTGCTACGCGACAGGTTCATCAACGAGAAGAAGAATAAGAACGCGGAGCTGCCCCCAGCCGATTCATTATACTTGAGCAACCGCTGTCGGCCTGCTTCGTCAAAGCCAAGAAACCCGCGGAGCCGGTTGAGCACGGCTGATGAAACCGTGGAACCCGTCGCGCGCTCGAGGTGCGAGAAGCCGCGTTCAACTTTGAACCAGGGATAGCCGGCCAGAAGTTCGTCGGCACCCTGTCCGCACAGCGAAACCTTGAAGCCTTCGTTATGGATGCGCCTGGCCAGCAACTGCGTTGCCGAACAGGCCGTATCGACGACCGGCGCTTCAGCGGCAACGATGAGGTTCTGATAGCCATTGACGATGTCGTCCGTGCCGCATGGATCATAGTGCAGCTGGCTGTCGACGAAGTCCGCCAACCGCGCCGCCTTCTCCGACTCATCCAATGCTGAATTGAGGATCTTACTTGTAAATGTCTCAGGAGCCCGGCCACGCACGCTTTTGGCGAGGGCGACAACGGTTCCTGAATCGACGCCGCCACTCAGAAACGCCGCCACAGGAACGTCCGCCTTGAGGCGGCGATCGACCGAGCCGAGCAGCAGGCTCTCGAATTTATCCACGAGTTCGCCGCTCTCACCACGATACTCCTGCCCTTTGTCGGGAAAATCGATCGACCAGTACGCGCGTTCCTCAAGACTTGCGTCGTCCTGCGAATGGCCGAGCTTGATCTTCAGATAGTGCCCGGGAAGCAGCAGGTTGACGCCCTCAAAACAGGTGCTGGGACCGGGAACCGCCATTAGCGAAAAGAGGCAATCGATGCCGCGAAGATCAGGTTTGGGATCGATGAGCCCGGAAGCGATCAGCGCTTTGATTTCCGATGCGAATACGATGAGGCGTCGATCTTGATCGCGTATTTCGGCCCAATAAAGCGGACAAATGCCAAACCGGTCTCGGGCTAACAAAATGGTTCTGTTAACGGAATCATGAATGGCGAGACCGAATTGTCCGTTCAGTTTGTCGAGGAATTGCTCCTGGTGGTCCTCCCACAAATGCGGCAGTAGCTCGGTGTCGCACCGCGACTTGATCTGATGGCCACGGGCCTGCAGATCGGCACGGATTTTCTCGTGATCGTAAATCTCGCCATTGAAGACCGTGCAGATTTCGCGCGTTTCATTGAACATGGGCTGGTGGCCATGAGCCACGTCCTGAATGCTCAAGCGCCGCGAAATAAAGCCGATGCCCGGTGCACGAAATTCCCCCATTTCGTCCGGCCCGCGGTGGGTCAGAGCGTTCCCCATACGCCGGATAAGGCGCAGAGGGATTGTTTGGGAGCCGGATAAATCGATGATGCCCGCAATGCCGCACATTATGAAGGGATCTCAATTCTCGCTTGTGGGTGAAAAAATCCATGCCAGAGATCCGTACATGAAGTATGGCAGGGCATGATCGAATGGATGATAGTTGCCAAGTTTAAGTCGATGGTACGACGGAAGCGGTCTTAATAACAAAAAATGTCCTATCGTACCTAACCCTGCGGAAACGACAGACTCAAGGCCAAAGCACCGGTGCGCTTTGCCCGGACACCTCAGCGCCCGCTGGCAAGCCGCGTGACAACGCGGTTCAGCCTCCCATTGGTCCCCGGTTCACAGCGCACGTTCCCTCCGTGCCTCTCAGCAATGCTGCGCACCAGCGCCAGCCCCAGCCCGCTGCCGCCGGTTTTGCCGCGTGATGGCCCCCTGTGGAAAGGCTCGAAAACCTGCTCAGCCAATTCCTGGCTTACGCCGGGGCCTTCATCACTCACCGTAAGGACGGCCTCCGCGTCCTCCCGTCGCACATGCACCGCGACCGGTGGAGCACCATGCTTCATGGCGTTCTCAATCAGGTTGCGGATTAGCCGCCGCAGCAACCTCGCGTCACCGCTCAGAAGCACGGGCTCCCCCGAGACATCACAGCCCGGGTAACGGGAAGCTTCTTCTGCGGCAAGAGCGAGCAGGTCGATTTCTTGGCGCTCCTCCAGTTCCCCGAGCGCATCCAGCCGGCTCAGCAAAAGGATCTCCTCGATCAAGTCATCGACTTCGCCAATATCGCGCTCCAGGGCTTCGCGCCGCTCGGGGCTGGGGCCTTGCTCCAACAACTCAAGCCCCATGCGGATGCGTGCCAGCGGCGTGCGCAGTTCGTGGCTGGCGTTGGCCAGCAACAGCCTGTGAGCGCCCACCAGTGCTTCGGTCCGTGCCGCCGAAGTGTTGAAGCTCTCCGCCAACTTGGCCACCTCGTCGCGCCCCTTGATCTCAACACGTGCCGACAAATCACCGGCACCAAATCGGTCGACACCAGCCTGCAATCGCTCCAGCCGCCGCGTCAGCCCGCGCACCACAGGCCATGCGCACAACCCTACGAGAACGGCGGCCGCACCCAAAAGGACAATCAGTCGCACGGGACGTGGGACCGGCCGCCGGCGCGGCATGCCCGCAATGATCATACGTCCATCAGGAAGCGGCACCGCCCACACAGATCCGCCTCGGCCGCGCACAAAGCCGCCTCGTCGCCCCGCCTGCTCTCGCGCACGCGGCATCCCCCGGCCGAATTGCGCGATTTTCTCGCCCGTGGCGGAGTACATCTCAAGGTCGAGTCGCAGCCGCTTAGCGAGGTTGATGGCAGCGTCACGCTGAACGCTCTCCGGTGCGGTTGCCCGGGGCAGTCCATTAGCCAGCAATTCGCCAGCGACGGTGATCACCTGACGGAGCTGCCGCTCACCACCGCTGAAACGCCACAGGCCGCCAGCGACCACCACGACGATGACCAGCGTCAGTACAATAGTGAGGTAGACCTGCGTCGAAAGTCTTTTGAACACGCCACGTCCTCACTCTTGCACTTTGGCGAAAACGTAACCGGCGCCCCGTACAGTAATGATGCGGCGCGGCTCTTTGGGGTTGTCCTCGATGGCTTGTCGGATACGCGAGATGTGCACGTCGATCGAGCGGTCGAACGCTTCCAGGTGTTCGCCGCGCACGAGGTCCATAATCTGCTCGCGGGTCAAGACACGGCCAGGATGTTCTCCCAGGACCCGCAGCATATCGAACTGATGCCCAGTGAGCTGAACCGCGATGCCGTCGAGGCGCGCTTCATGCGCGTCACGGTCAATTTCCAACCGGCCGAATTTCAGCACATCCCGACCGGAATCATTTGTCCCTGCCCCACGTCTTAGGATTGCTTTCAGCCGGGCCAGCAGCTCGCGCGGTTCAAAGGGCTTTGGCAGGTAATCATCCGCGCCCAGCTCAAGTCCGACGATGCGGTCCATTGCCTCGCCACGCGCCGTCAGCATCAAAATTGGTGTTCTAGCCTCGGCTCGGATTGAGCGGCAGACATCAAGTCCATCCATATCGGGCAACATCAAATCAAGGATGATGGCATCGAACAGGTGCTGGTTATACTGGGATAGCCCTTCCGCTCCGGAGGTCGTGTGACGCAGCCGAAAGCCCGCACCCTCGAGGTAGTCGATGACCAGCTGCGCCAGCCGCTCATCGTCTTCGATTAAAAGAAGGTGTTGAACCAAATCTCACTCCAATCAGGACCAAGGGGCACAGTCGGCATGGTGAAGGGCCGGGGGCGATCCCCCAGCCCGTCCTTCTACAAACTACGGCCTTCGCTGATAAGGCTCAATCGGACTGCGGGCGATGCCAGGGAGGACCGCGATGGCCGCCCCAGCCGCGCCGGCCGCCCCAACCGCGCCATTCCTTCGCGCGCTCGGCCAGTTCTTGGCGCTGTTTGGGTTCAAGCACTTCCGCCGCGTCCGCCAGGGCGGTGGTCAGGCGCTTGCTCATTTCATCGAACTTGTCGAACTGTTCGGTGCGGAGCTCTTCCAATCGTGCCCGATCAACGTTCTCCGCAGTCAGGATTTCGATACCTTCCTTGCGTACTTCCTTGATGGACTTGCGAATTGGGAATACGTCGCCGGCAACGCCACGGGCCAGTTCGACCAGCTTTTCGGTCTGCTCGGAGTTGGCGTCAACCTCGATTGCGAAGTGTTTGGCCATACGTTCGGCGCGCTTCTGCGCGTCTTCGATAGTCTTGGGTCTACGGTGGAAAAAACGGGCTTTGTGCATCATTTGTCCATAGTGGCCGGCCTCAACGGCGAAGTGGCGCATGTTCTTGCCCATGCCGCCCTGTGAGAATGCATGCGTCGCTACACCGGCCGCGGCGATCGTGCCGATCGCGCCAACTACGATAAGCGTATTGCGCATGCCGCGTTTAGGTTTCTGTGGTGCCGAATTTGGTGTCTCAGTCATCTTTCGCTCCTAAGTACTTCTTCGGTTCGGGAGCAGAGCCATCGCTCTGTCGCAAATGAACGTGACGCCCGGCTGTTTCGCTTCGCTGTCCGTATTGTAAAGTTCTGTAAAGTGCCCTCTCGTCGCTGTAGGGTGACGGGCCAATCTCTGGAGGCATAAGGTTTTGGCCATCGTCCTCATCATCCTCGCCGCTCTTGTCCTGCTGGCTTTTCTGCCGCAGATGTGGGTCAAGAACGTCATCAACCGCCACTCGGCGGAACGGCCCGACTTTCCGGGCACGGGCGGCGAATTCGCACGGCATCTGCTGGATGAGATGAGGCTTGGCCACGTCAATGTCGAGCAGACTGATGGCGGCGATCACTACGATCCGATGTCGAAGACCGTCCGCCTGTTACCCCAGCACTTCAACGGCCGCTCCCTGTCGGCCGTGGTCATCGCCGCCCACGAGGTCGGCCATGCCATGCAGGACGCCTCGGGCTATCGTCCCCTCATCCATCGCACTCAGTTGGCCAAGCAGGCGCAGCGCATCGAAACCTTGGGCTCAATTGTCATGTTGATTGCGCCGGTTGCGATGGTCCTGACTAAGGCGCCGTATTTGATGTTTGTGATACTCGCCGCCGGCATGTTGATATTGTCGTTCACGATCCTCATGCACGCCCTAACCTTGCCCGTCGAATTCGACGCCAGTTTCGCGCGAGCCATGCCGGTTCTGAAAGCAGGTGGTTATCTTGCCGACGAGGACATGAAGTCAGCACATGAGATTTTACGCGCAGCCGCTTACACATACGTGGCCGCCGCTGCGATCAGCCTGTTGGATGTGATGCGCTGGCTTCGCGTATTGAGATTCTAGAGTTTACGAAGTTTTGATCCCGAACCGGTCTGTATCGAATGACGCAAGCTGACACCCCCAGATTCTATTTTCCAGACGCGCCCGACATTCCCTTGCCGCCGGGCCATCGCTTTCCCGCCGCCAAGTATCGTCTGCTTCGCGAAACCGCCATCCGTGATGACGTTCTGTCACCCAATATGCTGGCGGCCTCACCACTCATTGGCCGTTCAAAACTCGTCAGCATCCACAGCGAGGCTTATGTCGACGCGATCCTGACAGGTACGCTTGACCAAAAGGCGGTTAGGCAACTGGGCCTGCCGCTCAGCGACGTCCTGTGCTGCCGCTCGCTCGCCACGGTCGGCGGCAGCCTGGCGGCCGGCCGTAGCGCACTGCGGACAGGCTTTTCAGCACAGCTCGCCGGCGGCACACATCACGCCCACCGCGATTTCGGTTCCGGCTTTTGCGTCTTCAACGACCTGGCGCTTGCGGCGCGTGTGCTGCTCGACGACGGCGCCGTGGATCGCATCGCGATCCTCGATTGCGACGTCCATCAAGGCGACGGTACGGCGGCACTGATGGTCGACGAGCCGAGAGTTCTGACGGTCGATGTTTTCGGACAGAAGAATTTTCCGGTTCGCAAGGTCGCCGCCGACGTCGACATTGCCTTGCCCGACGCCACCGATGACGAAAACTATTTGGCAAGTCTGGACGCCGGGCTCGAGCAGGTTTTCGCCTTCCGCCCAGGCCTCCTTCTCTACAATGCCGGTGTCGATCCCCTCGCCGAGGATCGCCTGGGCCGCCTGTCGCTGACGCTGGACGGACTCTGGCGGCGGGACCGCCGCGTTTTCGAGGCGGCAAGGGACAAAGCAACGCCGGTTGTCAGTGTCGCGGGCGGCGGCTATGCGGCACCGCTTTCGCTCACGGTGACCGCCTACGTCAACACGCTGACGGCCCTGTGTGAGGCTTATGGGCTATAGGTCACGGCGCCTTGTCCATCACCACCGAAACGCTGACGGGGATATCAAGGGACACCCAATCACCCGGCGCATCCGAGCCCTTGCCGATGCCGAAATCGAGCCGCTGCAATGTCGTCTCACCGCTTAGCTTCGCGGTCGCCCCTTCTACTCTGAAAGTAAAGTTGAGCAGCACGTCAGCCTTGCCCCCGCGCAACGACAGCGTGCCTTGCGCTTCGAATTGATTACCGTCTTTTGCCGTGAAGCCGGTCGTCTCGAAGCGGCCCTCGGCGAACTTGCCGACATCGAACCAGTCGGCGGTCGGCAGGGTCTTGTCGTAAGTCTGATCACCGGTGAATGCCGACGTGAGGTCAACCAGGACCACCGCTTTCGAGCCCGCAAGATCATCGGGGTCAAAGCGGATGTCCGCCGTCCACGATCGGAACTCACCGGCAAACGCGCTACCCGCGTGCGTACCTGAAAATGCAATTTTGCTCTCGGCGGGTCGCACAGTCCATTTCGCCGGTTGGGCCATGGAAAACCCGCTAAGGCTCATCGCAGCCAGCAACACAGGCACAAAGATACGCAAGTTGGCGCGCCAGTTTTTCGCACCGATCATGATGTCCGCTCAGCCTTTCCCTCGGCCCTGCCCGGCAGCATCCTTTTTATGACATCGTCACGGTCAATGAAGGCGTGTTTCACAACGGCTGCGATATGCAAGACAACCAAGCCGATCAGTGCATACGCGCCCCACCGGTGCGCGGTCTTCAAAACCTCCTCGACGGGTTTCTTGTCTTCGAGCGCGCTCAACACTGGCAAATGCGGCCATTCGAAAAGCCCGAACCAGATCGTTGGCAACCCGAAGATGCTGGCCGAAACCATCGCCCATCCGAGCAGCGGCACCGCCAGCAGCAGCATGTAAAATACCGTGTGGGTCGCGTGTGCCGCCAACCGCTCGAATGCTGTCATCGTTGAGGGTAGCGGTGGCGGCCGGTGCACCGCCCGCCACAGGATACGCAGACCCATTGCAAGAAGGATCGAGAGACCCAGCGACTTGTGCCACTGGTAGACGGCGAAAGCGTCGGCCCGGGTTGCCTTGACGTCGATCGCGTCGACCATCCACAAGCCCGTCGCGAACATCGCCAGAACGGCCGCCGCGATCAGCCAATGCAGCGCCATCGCAACGCCGGTATATCGCTCCCTTTCGGCTTGCATCATCGAATCCGCCTCATGAGCCGAGGAACTCGGCCTCGATTATGATCTGCACTTCGTCGCCGATCATTGGCACGTACTTGGACATGCCGAACTCGGATCGCTTGATCCCTGTCGTTGCCGAGAAACCGAGCGCCGGCTTTTTCGCAAACGGCTGCTCTCTCAAGGCGTTGTTGAGAGTGACGTCGAGTACGACCGGCTTGGTGATGCCGAGCAAGGTGAGATCGCCGGTGACCTTGGCTGTTTTCGCCCCCGTCATCGCCACCTTTGTCGAAGTGAACGTTATTTCAGGATGCTGGCCGGCGTTGAACCACTCTTCGCCCATGCTCAGGCTGTTGTCGAAATCCTTCTTGTCGGCGAACGGGTAGTCAGTCCGGATCGATTTCGGATCGACGCTGACCTTGATGGCGGAGCTTTCGGGCTTTGCCGGATCGAATGTTAGATCGGCGGTCATCTTGGTGAAGCGGGCGGTGTAGTTGGACAAGCCCAGATGGCTGATTTTCCAGGTCAAACTTGCATGCGCCGGGTCGAGTTTGTAGACACCGGCGGGAACATCAAGCTTGTCCGCACGGGCCGCTCCCACAACCATCGCGGAAGCGGCAAGTGTGAAAAATATCGTTCTGATCATCTGTTCCCTCGTTGTCAGAGCCCTCGCTTCGAAGAGTGACGATTTCACAATTGCTAGGAAGTAGGGCGGACACTTCGCTAATACGATGACGGGCACCGTCTGGTGGTAATCACGGATTGGTGAACATATATCCGGCGCAGTAGCGCTTCCCGGATAGCTAATGGCGTTTGCCGCGCCGGGGTGTTAAGGCCAGCCTTTAAGACGTCGTACTGAAAGCCCCCATGAACACCAAGTCCCCACCTGGCGAAGAAACAGCGCCAAAACCTCTTCGCCGCGATGCCCCTCGTGTCGGTTTCGTTTCACTCGGCTGCCCCAAGGCGCTTGTCGATTCAGAGCGCATTTTGACGCGGCTGCGCGCCGAGGGTTACGAGATTTCGCCTAACTATGATGGCGCCGACGTTGTCGTGGTCAATACGTGTGGCTTTATCAACTCCGCCAAGGAGGAAAGCCTGGAGGCGATCGGCGAGGCACTGACCGAGAACGGCCGTGTTATCGTCACCGGGTGTTTAGGGGTCGAAGAAGAACGCATTCGCCGCGAGCATCCAAATGTTCTCGCCGTCACCGGACCGCATCAATATGAAGCCGTCGTATCGGCCGTGCACGACGTCGTCCCGCCGCAGCACGACCCTTTCGTTGATCTTGTCCCGCCGGAGGGACTGCGCCTCACCCCACGTCACTATGCCTATTTGAAGATTTCCGAGGGCTGCAACAACCGCTGCTCGTTTTGCATTATCCCAAGCCTGCGCGGCGACCTGAGAAGCCGCTCGGCAGCCGATGTACTACGAGAGGCGGAGCGTCTTGTTGACGCGGGCGTAAAGGAGCTTCTGGTCATTAGCCAGGATACGTCGGCCTACGGTGTCGACCTAAAGTATGCAGAAAGTGCATGGCAGGACCGGCAGGTTCGCGCCCGGTTCTTTGACCTTTGCCGGGAACTCGGCACCCTCGATGCCTGGGTGCGCCTGCACTATGTCTACCCTTATCCACATGTCGACGAGGTCATCCCGATGATGGCCGAGGGCCACATTCTGCCCTACCTGGACATCCCCCTCCAGCACGCTTCCCCGAAGGTTCTGAAGGCCATGCGCCGTCCCGCGCACCAGGAAAAGACTTTGGACCGCATATCCGGATGGCGGCGTACTTGCCCGGAACTGGCGCTGCGTTCGACGTTCATTGTCGGCTTTCCGGGCGAAACTGACGAAGACTTCGAGTTACTGCTTGAGTGGCTTGCTGAGGCCCGCCTCAACCGAGTGGGTTGCTTCCGCTACGAGCCGGTTGATGGGGCCGCTGCGAATGATATGCCGGGGGCGGTGACGGACGAGGTGAAGGATGAACGCTGGCACCGGTTCATGGCCCGACAGCAGGAGGTCTCTCGAGAATTGCTGCTCGAAAAGGTTGGGCGCAAGATTGATGTTATCGTCGATGAGGTTGATGAAGAGGGCGCGCTTTGCCGTTCGAAATGGGATGCGCCTGAGATAGATGGCAGCGTCTTTTTGAACGGCGATACGGGTGTGGTGGAAGGTGACATCGTAAAGGTTCGGGTGGTCCACGCCGATGAATACGATTTGTGGGCGGAGCAGTAGCTTGCAATTTCTGGTGGTTGTCGCACCAGCGCCAAAATCGCGTGCACTAGCTTGTGTGCGGGTGAAGTCGCTGAGACGACGTGATATTTCGGTGAGGGGGGCGGAACCCGTCAGGATCTGGCGCCGGTGTTGCATCCACCGTTTGCCAAATCTCACATCCACCGGTGGCGCAACCTGAAGGAGCAGACCGGTGACCAACGCCAACGAACCGATTCTGATCGACCTGAAGAAGCTCCTGCGGCGCCTCGAAAAAATCGATCGCGAGGCGCAAAAAGGTGCGCGACCGTCGTCATTCGAGCCAACTGCCACCAACGCGTTGAAGTTGCAAAAAGCGGTCCTCGACGAAGTCAAGACCGGTTATGCTGCCGGTGATGGGCTGCTTCAGCTTCAAACACGCAGGAGGGATCAGCTACGCGACCCAGGTCAGTCGGCCGATTTGCCCGTTATCGTCAAGCAATCGCTACCGGTTGCCAGCGAGCCGGTCAGAGAATCTGGTGCCCTACGCGTCGTCATTATCGCCTCGGTGACAGCTGCGATCGTTTCGGCGCTCGCGACAGGGTTCACCGTCTACTGGCTGAATGGTGGCGCCGGAAATCTGGGATTACTGGCACCGACCCAGGTTGCCGTGCAGCCGCAGCAGGCTCCGGTGAAGCCCGCTGAGCAGCCAACTGACCATTCACTCCCAGCCGCTGAGACAACCGATGCTACATACGCCGGTTCGCTTGAAACGAGCGACGAGCCGCAGGCACCGGAAAGATCGTTGGCAAAGCCTTCCCCAAAACGAGATGATTTGTCGCCGCTCCCCGCCGCGCAGACAGCCGGTGCCGCCGCCGGGGCTCTGACAACGACAGACGAAACGCAGGCCAACGTTCCAGAGGGTTTGCTGCCGGAGGCCGCCTCTAAGCCGGATGCAGCAGTGTCAGAACTGGGCCCAACGAAACCCCGTCTCGCCACCGGACCTGAGACCGACCCGCAAATTGCTGGGGCGCTTGTTCAGCCGCCCAGGGCGCCAGCTACCCGTTTCGCCGATGCTGCAGCAAGCGCAACAACCATTGGGTCAGTAACGATCCTTTCTGCGGCCACGGAACTTGCGGCAACCTGGTCCGCCACCCGTGCGGTCGCCTCGGAAAACGTTGCGTCGGCCGGATTGCCTAAAGCCCCGACGAAAGAGGGTCTGAACAACGCGGCGGTAATCGATCCCAACGGCGGCTTCGCCATCGTCAGCGAAGGCAACACCAGCGCGACCGCCGCAACCGCCGCACAAAGTGCCCCGGTCGTCGCCGTTTACGAAGCACACGAGAACTCCCTGCAGCCTAAACGTGATCTTGGCCCCGCAACCGAGGATGAACCAGGCGCACCGGGAACGACGCCAGATACGACACCTGCCGCCGCCGAGCCCGTTCCCGCCGAACAGGTTCCCGCCAGCCCCGACAAAGTGGCTCTCGTTCATCCAGAAGAAGCAGCGGTCTCGGCCGATGAGGCCGTGGAGTTCCCGGTCAAGGTCGCTGGCTCAGATCAGGAACTCGCCGGCCATTATCTGATCATTTCAGGGCTGAAGCGCGGTGCGCGCTTGTCGAGCGGGATTGAGCTAATGTTCGATACTTGGCGCATCGACATCGCTCAATTGTCGGACCTGCAGCTCATAGTGCCGGCAGGATTTGCCCGCCGCCAACACGTTGACATCGAGCTCCGACGAGCTGACGGGACCACGCGCGAAAAGGGAAGACTTGTCATCGTGACGCCTGGGGCGGCGGCTATTGTCGCCGATGATGCCGATGACGCCGTTGATTTGCCTGCGCAAGTGCGCCGCACGGTCGACGAAGGCGAGGTCCAAATTGACAATGGAAGCCTTCAAGGCGCGCGCATTCTGTTCAAGCGCGCAGCGGGAAAAGGCTCAGCCCGCGCGGCGTTGCTTTTGGCAGGCAGTTACGATCCCAGAGTGATCGCAGCCTACAAAACCGCGACACCGCCATCGGTTGATTTCGACAAGGCGCGCCGCTGGTATCAACGCGCAATTGAATTGGGCGCAAGTCGTGCGAGCCAGTCACTCGAGAGCCTTCCCCAAGCCGGGGATTGATCCAGATTGGCTTCCGCCCCATTTGTGGCGGATTTTACGGTTCTTCGTGGTAATGGGAGGGACCCGATCTCGAATAAAAGGTCTCTGGACATGGGGGAATCGGCACTGTTGGAAGAGGGACGGCGTGTGCCCGTCACGGATACGCCTGCCGCCACAGGTCTCGAGCCGCTGCGCGAAGGCGGCATCGGCGGCAGCCTCGAAACACTTCGCCGCGAACTCCTCGAACTGGGCGCTCGGCTTGACCGGGTCGTCGAGCCGTCGGGCAAGTCGCTGGTCGCCGAGGCTGCGCGCCTGCTCGAACGACAGGTTTGCAAGATCGCCGTTATCGGTCAGATCAAGTCCGGCAAGAGTTCGTTCCTCAACGCTTGCGTTCAAATCCCGGAGCTGCTGCCCACCGACGTCAGCCCCTGGACGACCGCGATCACCAGCCTGCACTTTCAGCAGCGCCGGCCCAGCGAGCCCGCTGCTGTGTTTCAGTTCTTCGATGAACAAGAATGGCAGCGCATCGCCGAAGGTGGCGGTCTGCTGCGCGAGTTGACGGAGCGGCTTGTTCCCGGATTTGAACCTGAACTCCTGCGCGAGCAGATTAACAGTCTGCGCCTGCGCGCGGCGTCTCGCCTCGGTCCGCAATTCACACAACTCATGGGGCAGACCCACAGTTACGAAGAACTCTGCCCGGAGGTCCTCGGCCGCTATGTTTGTGCCGGTGACCCGGTGACCGCGATGCGTGATGTGGAAAGCCAGCTTGGCCGCTATTCCGACATCACCCGCTCGGCGGACGTTCACTGTGCCGGTGGACCGTTCGCCTTCCCGACCACGGTGCTCGACACCCCAGGCACCAATGATCCGTTCTTGCTGCGCGATGAAATCACGCGGCGGAGCCTGGAGTCGGCCGACCTCTACATCGTCGTTCTGACCGCGCGTCAACCCCTGTCTGATGCAGATGTAGCGCTGCTGCGGATCCTACGTGGCCTGCACAAGGAACGCTTTCTGATCTTCATTAACCGCATCGATGATTTAGCCGATATCTCTCAGGACCAGCGCGAGGTCCGGGAATTCGTGAAGAACCGGATCGCACGCGAGTTCCCCGATGCCGACATCCCTATAATCACCGGTTCCGCGCGATGGGCCAACGCCGCGCTAAACCAGACCTCTCTCTCGCAGCCTTTCGACCGCCGCTCATTGGCTTACTTCGTCGAGACCGGTCTGATGCGCCGCGAGGACCTGGTCCGCACCGCACAGCCATCAAGCCCGCCTCGCAGCGATCTGAAGGACGCACTGCTAACCTCCTCGGGAGTGCCGGCGGTCTATGAGGCCATCGACAAGTTGATGTTCGAAAGCCATAGCGCTCACGTGCTGCGCCAGGTTGCCCAGTGTTACGCCGAATTAGCCCGCGCCAGCGAAAACACCATTAATGGCGAACTCCAGCAGCTGACGGAGCTGCAGAGCACAGCTGCGACAACGGCGAAGAGGGCCGATTCACACTTGCCCAGGCTCGACGCTGAATTGCGTCAGCTCGGCGAGGTTGCCCAAATCATCGAGACGTCGGCCAAATCGATCGACGAGCAAATGCGCGAAATCGTGCAAGAGGAAATCTCGAATCTGCGCCAGTCGCTCACCGCTGAGATGCAGCGCTACGCCGACGAGGAGCGCCACGTTCTCACCGATACGCTGCGCCGTGGCCGCGGCCCGAGCGAGTGGCGTTGTGAAGCTGATTCACTGCGGCGCCGTCTCGCCGAGATTTTTATGGCCGGCTTCAACCGCTCCTCTCAGCGGCTCGTTAGTCTGCAGGCGCGCGTCTCGCCGGAACTCTATCAGCTCATGTCGATGATTGTTCCAGGCTCGCCGCCGCCTCACGAGCCCGATGCCAGAGGCCTCCCCATGCCCTCGCCGAACATTTCGGCGCTTTCAACCGCCGTCGTTCTCGACTTGGCGACGACTTGGTGGTCGGCTTTTCTGAGGCGCTCGCCGACGCCAGAACAGCGCGGCGACGAGGTCGCAGCATTGATCTGCTCGGAGTTTGCCGCCGTCATCGATGAAATGGCGAGCAAGGCTGAGATGGCGCTGATGTCCTACGGCACGACAATGTCAAAGTGGTCCTTCGGCATTTGCAACAGCATCATCGAGGCGTTGCGCCGCCGGCGCGAAGAGTTGCGGACCGCCTACGACGGTCTCGCCGCTGAAGCTGGTGGAACCGCCGCCCCCGAATCCGTTGCGCAACGCGACCAGGACATCGCAAAAATGCGCGCAAGGTACACCGAAGCCGCGGCAGTAGCGGAGAAACTGCAAAGCATCTTACCGGAGCTGCGCTCTCCGGAGCACCGATCTGGCCCGGCTGAGCCGACAGAGTAGCACCAAGGGATTATAGGGGGCCCGCTGCAATGACGAAAGCCATGCAGGTCCTTGTGGGCCTTCTCGCGGATGCCCGTCACAAGCTCAAAACTGCCGATTTCGGATCCTATGCCGAAATGCGCCTCCTTCTCGATCAGTCCCTCGACAAACTAGAGCGCGCGCTGCACCGGCGACCAACAGTGGTTGTCGCTGGTGAATCGAACTCAGGGAAGACTTCGGTCGCGAACATGCTGGCTGGTCTCGACGTGTTGCCGGCCGCCGTCATTGCCAACACGACCGTACCAGTTTCGCTCCGCCACGGTATCGTGCCTACGGTCTCGGCCGTTACGACGAATGGTCGTGTGCCGCTCAGCATTCTGGCGATCGAGGAACCGCTCCCAAAGTTCCTTATGGGCGGTCTGGAGCGCATCGAGGTGGAGCTGCCGGGTATGCGCGATGCCGGCTTCGAGATCTTGGACACGCCAGCTTGGCCGGTCGAAGGCCTTGCAAGCGAAACGGCCGATATCCTTATCTGGTGTTCCGTTGCGGTCCGGCCTTGGACTGAGTCGGAACGCCGCGCGATGATCGATTTGCCCGCCCGCATGCGCGACCGCAGCCTGCTGGCCATCACCAACAAGGATGCTATCGCCCCCGCCGAACGCGCACGTGTACTCTCACGCTACAAGGAGCTGGCCGGTCCGCATTTCAGCGACATGGTGATGATTGATGCCGCCTTCCAGCAGCCGGATGAAGAGGATGAGGAAGTTCTAGCGCAAAACTCCAAGGGTGATCATGCTGCGCTGCTGGATGCGCTTGAGCAGCTGGTCGACGACTACTGGAACCACCGGGCTATGACCGGGCGCCGACTGTGCCGCCATATTGCCCGCTCCTTGCGTCCTGGCATTCCCGCGCGCCAAGGCGAGAACGGCACAACCGCAGTTTCCGATCCCGACCCCGTTTCAGCCATTTTGATCAATATCGCCGGTCGCTTGGCAACTGTTTGAAGCGAGCAGGGTCGCACGCTGTCCCGCCCTTCCCCTGGATAGAATTGCAAAAAAACTCCCATCCACACCGCGAATCAGATCGAAATCCTGGAATGCTGGCAAGCGGGTGTGCGTCTGCCTGTCGGAAGGCCCTTGGATATGGGGAGCGCACATGGCCAACTATGCGACACACATTGCCGTTGGGACCGTCGTCTCGGGAGCTCTTGCCACCCTGACGGTGGGGGCAGATGTCATCGGTCCGGAAAGTATAATGGCGGTAACGCTCGCCGGCGTTGCCGGGTCCGTTCTTCCGGATATCGATTTGCGAGATGGTCGCGCCAGCACCATCCTGTTTTCGGGAATTGCGGTCTTTGCGTCGTTTTGTGTTCTGTTTATCAACGCTGAGCGCTTCTCTATAGCCGAGCTTTGGATTCTCTGGCTCGGCTCCCTTGTTTTCGTTCGATATGGCCTGCACGCGCTCTTCTACCGGATCGCTGTTCATAGAGGCGTCTGGCATTCACTGCTCGCCGGCCTCTTATGGGCTGGTCTGACAGCGATCGTGTTTCACGATCTACTGGGCCGTCATGCAGGCGTCGCCTGGCTTGGGGGCGGTTTCATGTTCGTTGGATACCTGACGCATTTGATCCTTGATGAGATTTATTCGGTCGACTTCCTAGGCAATCGCCTCAAAGCCTCATTCGGCTCGGCGCTCAAGATTATCGATACGCGCTATCCGGGGCACAGCCTGACCATGGCGATGCTGACCGTCCTGGTGCTATTTCTTGCGCCCCCCACGAGACCCCTTGTTGATGCGGTGTCTTCCCCGGCCCTCTGGTCGGGATTGAACGAACGGCTTCTGCCAGATGGCAAGTGGTTTGGTGTGATCGGGGGCCGGGGCGAAGTCGCCACCGCGAAGCGGCAAGGCGGCCTCTCCATTACCACGGGCTCCATACCGGTCCGACCTGAGCCATCGACCGTCGGAGGAACGGGGCTGCCAGTCGAGGAGTGATCCGTGCGGATGCTATGCTGTCCGATCTCTGCCCGGCGATTTCCCGAGCCGAGAGGCCTTCAAGGCCTTTATCTTCGATAAGTTCCGTCGCCGCCTTCAAAATCAACTCGCGCAGCTCTTCGAGCGTATGTTTTGCACGCCGGGGCGCCGCATGATCTGCGCACATACCTAAACGCCACTCCTTGCGCTGCCCTGTCGAAACAGCCTATGTCATTGAGCTGGCGAAGACAGTCGCTGAAAACTCAGTGCTGCAAGCGCCGTTGGCGCTGTAACACAATCCAAAATTTGGCAAAGCTGAATATCTTGTTCGACACACGTCACATGCCAAGAAACGCCAGATTGGACGGCGATTTTGCCACCCTATCTAGGTTGAGCAGCATACATCAGTTCCGTCAACAGCTAACCACACAGTTGTTGCCCTCAAAGTCGACGCAGCTGTGGCGCGGACTATGCGTCGCTTTGTCTTCCCAATCTGATGACGAACCAAACAACCAGGTGGCGAATTCTGACGGTTTGTACGTGTATTTTGATTCTATCACGATAACGCTGCCCCCAGGCGCGACGAGCCCGTCAGGAAGCATGTAGTTCGTGCACCGGGCTTTCGACACCGAAACAGTTCCATTCTTGTATTTGTACGATGGCGCGTAAAGCTTAGTTTCCGTGCCGTCACCGAAGGCCATAACCGGCATGATCTCGACTTCCAGCGTATCGTGTGGATAAGGCTCCATGACATGCTGAACGACTTCCATGATGGCGTGGGCTGTGGCGACATTCTCAGCCTGTGTATCGCCCATATCCTGCTCGCGCGAAACCAAATCTCCTACAGTAGAGGTAATGGTATTGAATCTGCGGTCCATACTGATCGCGCGGCTTGCCTCATAGGTTCCCACCAGCATAATCAAGAGGACCGGAGCCAGCAGGCCGAACTCCACCGCAGCTACGCCATCGTGGCTTCGGTAACCGCGGCGTAAGGCATCAGCAATACGGGCTTTGGTACTCGCGACGAAGGGCATTTTCATGACAGCCTCAAGTTTGATCATCTGTTACAACTACATCCCATATCGCGATGCCGAAGAGCGGGGATGATTTCTCACTCATAAGGTTCGGTGCGGAAAGTGGTTGATGCTTGGATTAAGCTTGATCCGTTGGCCATTTGACCGAGGTCAATGAATGGCAAAAGCTTGGCCGTTTCCCACTCGTAGCAGACCGTCACCATCACGACTTTTCCGGCACCACCGGAATGGTCGCCGACGGCGTCTGTTGCCTCCCCGGTGCCAGAAATTTGCTGGCCGGTGCTATCGAGGCAACTCGGCGGCGAAACCTCGGTCCAATTGTCCCCTGTTAGCATGTGGACCTGAAGCTTGTTGGCATCGATCGTTGGACCGGCCTCTTCTTTGACCATCTGCTTAAACTCTGCGACTGTCATGCCTGCCTGTTGAGCTTGTCCGGTGCGGATTTTTCGCGCCGCAGTCCCGACGGCATGCTCAAGCGCATTCTGCGTGAAGAAGTGAAGACCGATCGCGATCAAACCAAATACGAACATGAGAAACGGTAGAGCGACGAAGCCGAATTCAACGGCTGTCACGCCCTTTTTGTCCCTCAAAAATTTGTTCAGCCTGGCTGGCTTGGCGTCTAACTGGACAGCCTTATGCCGAGACTTGGGGCTACGCATAACGAAAGGCCTGCCTTTGTCCTGTGAGAACTACGTCAGCCCCAAAACTAATATGGCCAATATGAATCAATTATTTCGTGATTGAGAAGATTGCGAAAATAGTGAACGCTTTGTTAATGGCGCAAAAAGGTTCTGATGAGAGAGCTTGAGGTAAAAAAAAAGGCGCCAAATGGCGCCCGATCCAACCAATGGAAAAATGTTTTGAAAACGTTTGTCGTGCCGGTCAGAAAGCTTCGGACGGGTTGCCCGACCTATTGACCGCCACCGGTGTCGCCTTCCGACTGACCAGCAGAGAAGGACGTTTTCTTCTGTGCGTGACCAGCGATCATCTTAAAGTATTCCGTGTCGTCGCCGATGGTCACCGTGGGCGTGCATTCGGGCGCACATGTAAAAGACTGGCGCTGGCTGCCCTTGTGTAGGTTGACCATGCGCGCATTGTCTCGCTGAACAATGACGCGCTGGTCCTGGATGACATTGCCTTGTTTGTCGAGCGCGATGATGTTTGTTACTCCGAATGTCTTGCCAGTAACGACTAGCAAGTTCGAAGCTTGGACTGAAGCGTCAGCGATCGAGGGATTTCCGATGATTATCTGGCTAATGGCGCGCGGTAGTCTGAGAAGTTGCGACTGGTCATAACGCACAATGAGGTCTTTCGCTTGGGCCATGCCGGAGGTTATCAGCAAAGTGGCCGATGCTAGGCAGACCTTCAGCGTGAGACGCAATGCAGACTTCGATTGATGGGAGCATTTCGGAGTAAGCCGGCCCATGGATCTCTCCCTGTTTGGAACTTCGAGCGCGATTACGCCAGGAATTGATGAAGGAATTGCAAACGAGCGGTTGTCTTTGGGACGGCCTTTGGCCAGATCGGCCGACATGGCGCCGTTCAATCACGAACTCTCTGAAGCGGCGCTGTAAGAGCCGGGGCAGGTAGGCGTCACTTTCCCGCTTGGCGCACTCTATCATGTTGCTGCGTGCGCTTTTTTTGAATTGCCCTCAGCTTCGCTCCACTGAAATCGAAAAAGAAACCTGTGCGGCAGAATAAATCTCAACGGCACCAAAAAGACCGCCGAGATCGTCCCAGGTGAGATCTTCCTCAGTGAAGGGATAGAGTTTTTCCGATTTGAATATTAGTAGTACAAGAGGAAGAACAATTAATTAATCATAGAATACTGAGAATGCAGCTCGGGGCGCAAATTATACGTTGCGATATTACATGAGCCTAAAGTGGGCAGCAAGTAAATACGGCGAATATTTAACAGTATGACCAGAAGTCTTAAGAGTAAAGGTCGGGTTAATTCTGGAATTCTGAAGCCCTTAACTTGCGAGTAATTTTTGAAGACTAGATTTGTCAATGTCGGCGGCGCAAAAACAAGAGCGCCTGTCAAGCCAAGTATGTCAGTTTGTTTTTTGGGAGAGTCAAAAATGCAGAAGATCTTCGCATTCGCTAAGGACGAATCCGGTGCAACGGCTATCGAGTATGGCCTCATTGCAGCCCTCGTTGGTGTTGCCATCATCGTTGGTGCTACTGCGCTCGGCACTAGCCTCAATGATCTGTTCAACTCCATCTCGGGTACGCTGGATGGCGCCACAGCTTAAGGCGCTTTGCTTACAAGCTACAATCAAAGCGTTCACCACCCGGCCAACGGCCGGGTGGTTTTTTTGTTGAGCTTGATCTGCAAAGTTAGAGCCACGTTGTTCCATTAATGATTTCTTGTCTTCGTATGCGCTTACTCAAGGGCGCGCTGCCAATTGCTACCAAGAATTAGTAAGTGGCCGCCTACTCTGAACCTAGTTTGCAAGAGGCGTTATGCCTTGGAACGTGAAGCCAAAAAGCATAGTAAGTGAGAGGAGCAAGTCATGGTTTCTCCAGAGCGATTCGTTCACCAAGACGATGGCGCGGTTGCGGTTGAGTATGTTTTGATCGCATCAGTGACAGCGGTTGCCATCCTCTCGGGCCTGCCGTCTGTCGCTCCGGTTCTGAACGACTTATTTGCAGCGCTGGTCGCTGTTTTAGACGTAAATTGATTCAAGAGGCGGCAGCGCCTATGGCGTTTGTTCTCAGTAGCCGTTAAGCCAAAATTAGCCGAACAACTTCAAGAATGGGCCATAGGGCAGATGACGCCATTTGTTGGAGGTTGGAGTTGTGATCGCTTATTCTCTTCTAATGATCTTTCCCGCTGTCATGATAATGGCGGCTTTGAGCGACTTGCTAACGATGACGATCCCAAATCGTCTGTCGATCATACTCGTTGTGACTTTCGCACCTCTAGCCGTTGCCGCGGGGCTGCCCTTCGAAGCGTTTCTTATGCATCTTGCGGCTGGGGTCGGAATCTTGGTTGCCGGTTTCTTACTGTTCTCGACAGGAACGCTCGGAGGCGGTGACGCTAAGCTGTTGGCTTCTGCCGGCTTGTGGATAGGCATTACAGACCTTTCAACGTTCCTCCTTTACGTCGCAGTGATTGGTGGCGGGCTCGCCTTCTGCATCTTGCTATACCGCCGTCTTCCGATCGCGGCGGTTGCCTCCGGACCGGCCTGGGCGTTCCGCCTTCACGGAAAGGAAACAGGCATTCCCTACGGAATCGCTATCGCCGGAGCTGCTCTCCTCACATTCCCCACGACCGAGCTATACGCCTTGATCTCTGGCTGACGGTTGCAGCTGTTGCCAATGAGCGGCTGCATTCAGTTTCATCGGCTTGTGTGTCGAATCTCAACGCTGATTAACCAGAAATTGATGATTCGCACACAATGCTAACCTCGAGATGGCAGGGGACCCTGCCCACATGAGGGGCGATTCGCGCGATGAGACGAGCACAAGTCTATGGAATTCTTGTAGCCAGCGTGGCCGGTATTGCTGCCTTCGGAATGATGCGCGGCATGTTGAATCAGAAGCAAGAAACGACGACAAGGGAAGTCGTCGTCAATTCCACCGAGGTTTTGGTCGCCGCAAAGGACATCGGTCTTGGTCAGGTCGTCGCCGAGCACCATTTCACTTGGCAGAAGTGGCCACGCGACGGTGTGAAGCCAGGCATGATCACCGAGGCCCGCCGGTCTAAAATGAATCAGCTTGATGGATCAATCGCTCGTTCTCCGATTATCGCAGGCGAGCCAGTGACAGTGCAGAAACTCATCAAGGCTGGTCACGGTGGTGTTGTCGCCGCTATTCTTCCGAGTGGCATGCGCGCGGTGTCTACGCGGATCGAACCTCGCACGGCAGTAGGCGGTCTTATCCTGCCAAATGACCATGTAGACGTCATTCTCATTCGCACAGTCCGATCGCGGTCCGGCAAGGAAAGCTTCGTTGCCGACACGCTCTTCCGCAACGTACGTGTGCTTGCTATCGGCCAACAGATCGAGGCGGCGGTCGGCAAGAAAGCGGCGGAGGCGAGCGGTGCAACGACGACTGCGACACTGGAAATGACACCCCGTCAGGCTGAACTCCTGGCTCTCGCCAACTCAATGGGCGAAATCACCCTATCGTTGCGGTCCATCGCAGATCTGAATTCGGACGGGAAGAACCAGACTGGCGATTCCCTTGAGCGTGAAGAGACTAACTCCATCAGTATTTTGCGTTATGGAGCCAAGTCGCGTGCGTACGGCGTGAATTAATCGCCCGTCTGTAGCTCGTGAAAAGGCTTGAGAAAGATGCAAAATAGAACCAAGCTCTGGGGCACCGCCCTTATTGCCACCTTCACGCTGTGTCTGACGGCCCTGACCGGGTCTGCTTGGGACAGCGCCATTGCGCAGGAACTTCGTGGTGGCTACGGCGCCTCGAAGCCGATGGGCAATTCCGACTCGCACCGTTCTCTGATACGGATTCCCAATTCGCACACCTCCTATCACCGAAACGTGCGCATTGGTCTCGGCAAGTCGGTGCTTGTCGAATTTCCTCGCGATGTCCGCGACGTCATGGTCTCCAACCCCCAGGCGGTTGATGCGGTCGTGCTGTCCTCAAACAGGGTCTTCTTGCTGGCGCGCCGCGTCGGTGAAGCCAACGCGTTTTTCTTCGACAGCAATGGTGAGCAGTTCGCAACTCTTGAACTGTTTGTTGAGCGCGAGACCGCGGGCCTAGAGGAAATGCTGAACAGGTTGATCCCTGGCGGGCAAATCAAAGTTGAGATGATCAACCAGACGGTCATTCTAACGGGTCGCGTTCGCACTCCGGCTGATGCCGCGCGCGCCGCCAACATCGCTCAGCAGTTTGTCACGGTCGAATTCGAAACCAAGACGGCGAGCAGCGCCGAGGGCACCGCAGTAAAGAAATTTACAAAGCAGGATGGCGAAAGCGTTGTCATTAACCTGCTGTCGGTCGAAGCCGAAGAGCAAGTGATGCTACGCGTCGTTGTTGCCGAAGTTCAGCGCTCACTCGTAAAGCAATTTGGTGTTAACCTGGGCGCGGCCATAAACTCCGGCAACTTCACAACCAGTATTTTGTCGGAAAACAATCTGCCGCTGAGTGCTGCGGAAGGCCTGGGTGGAATTCCGCTCGCCGGCATCGCGACCCTGGTTCCAGGTCAGCCCCTGCAAGTATTTAACGGCTTCGCCGGCACCGGCGGAGGACCGGGGACCTTCGGAAACTCTGGCATTGCCGGGGGATGGAGTACGCCTAATCAGAGCGCCGCTTATGTTCTGCGAGCTCTCGAGCGCGACGGTCTGATCAAAACACTCGCGGAACCAAACTTGACAGCTGTTTCAGGTGAAACGGCGAGGTTCCTGGCGGGTGGTGAATTCCCCATCCCCATTGTCGACAGCGATGGCCAAGTCAGTGTCATCTTTAAGGAATTCGGCGTCGGGGTAGCGTTTACTCCGGTTGTGCTCTCGGAAGGCCGAATCTCTTTGAAAATCGAAACTGAAGTGTCCGAGCTATCTAACGTCGGCGCCATTCAGATCGCGACCCTACAAATCCCAGCGATCAAGACACGTCGGGCCGCCTCGACGGTTGAGCTGCCTTCCGGCGGGTCGCTGGCCATGGCTGGTCTTCTGTCGGAGGATACTCGGCAAAATATTGACGGGTTCCCAGGCCTGAAAGATGTCCCGATCCTCGGCACTTTATTCCGTTCGCGCGACTTTGTTCGAAGGGAAAGCGAACTTGTCGTGATCGTAACCCCTTATGTCGTACGGCCAACCTCCCGAAAAGAGCTTGCAAGGCCTTCCGATGGTTTGGGCGACGCCACCGACATGAAGGGTAACTTCCTTGGTCATATGAACCGCATCTATGGCCGTGGCAGGGCGATACCCGATGGCGGTCTTAAAGGCGACTATGGATTCATTGTCGAATGAGCCGGCAGCGGACGAGGAGAAAGAAGATGACAAACTTCAAACTGAGAGACCTCCGCGGCGGCCGCTTGCTTCTTGTCGCTGCTGTCTCGGCCCTCGCGGTCACCGGCTGCAAGCACGCCGAACCGGGCACTCGGATCGCAGGCTGGACACTAATTGATCCTGCGCAGCGCCACCCCATTTTGGTGTCGCAGGAACCAACTGTGCTGCCCCTCAGGGTTGGAAGGGGGGCCAGGGGTCTATCGTCACGACAGCGTGCACTTGTCCTTGATCACTATGCCAGCTTCCGGGCTTCCGGTACTGACGGCCGGATCGTCGTGCATGCGCCAAGCGGTTCACCGAACGAACTTGCAGCGTTGCACGCGACGCACGAGATTCGAGCTCTGCTCATAAGCGAGGGCGCCTCCGAGAGCGAAATCGCGGTGGAAGCCTATCACGACGAGGATGACCCTCAACCGCCGATCCAGCTCTCCTACACTCGTTATGTCGCAGAGGCTCCCGATTGCGGTCATTGGCCCACCAACCTCGCTCGCGAGCCCGGCAACTTGCCGTATCCGAACCTCGGGTGCGCAACGCAACGCAACTTCGCCGCTCAGGTCGCCAATGCTTCTGATCTTCTACATCCGCGCGGCATGACCGATCGGTCCTCCGAACGTCGCGACGTGATCTGGAACAAGTACATCAAGGGTGAGCTTACGGCTGCGAAGAAGTCAAACGAAGACAAAATTCGGGTCAAGAAATAGCATTAATGCTGGCGGGAAAGATAATGTTGAACCAGGCCGAAGAATTGCATGACAACCTTGCCTCGGTAAGCCAGCAGGTGGCGACAGTCCCTGCGGAAGGCGACGGGGTAATTGCGGGAGCGATCGAGCGAGCACGCCCCGTCCCGCGCATATCGATCCAGTTTTTTTGCGAGACGCAGGACGTAATTGATTGCGTTCAATCAGCCGCAGAAGACCGACGGTTGGCAAAAACGCACATTGCGGTCCACATGGGCGGTGCCCAGGCGGCGGTTGCCCATTATCAGGAAAACCCGACGCCCAACCTGATAATAATTGAGAGTCTGGCTGGGCGCGACCAGCTGCTTGCCGAGCTGGATACACTTGCCGAGTGCTGCGATGCCGGAACCAAGGTGATTGTTGTCGGTTGCGTCAACGATGTCATTCTCTATCGAGAACTCTTGAAGCGCGGCGTCAGTGAATACCTCGTCACGCCAATTTCGCCGCTTAACTTGATGGAGAGTGTGTCAAACCTCTACAACGATCCATCGACGGACCCCGTTGGCAACGTCTATGCATTTATCGGCGCCAAGGGAGGCGTAGGGTCTTCCACGATCTGCCACAACGCATCCTGGGTCTTGTCTCAGGTGCTTGCTTCAGATCTCGTCATCGCCGATCTCGATCTGGCCTTTGGGACCACTGGACTCGATTTCAACCACGACCCGGTCCAAGGTATTGCCGAGGCGCTTTCAAGTCCGGAGCGACTTGACGAGGTGCTGCTCGACCGACTGCTCACAAAATGCTCCGAGCATCTTTCGATCTTTGCAGCCCCCGTCTTGCTAGAACGCGACTATGATCTTGATCCTGAGGCCTGCGAATCGGTGATCGATGTCGTTCGCCAAAATGTTCCTTATGTCTCGCTAGACTTACCGCATCTTTGGACGTCGTGGGTCAAGAGACTCCTGCTGCAGGCCGACGAGGTGATCATCACGGCTGCGCCGGACCTTGCCAATCTTCGCAACGCCAAGAACATTGTTGATCTGCTCAAGTCCTCTCGCCAAAACGACAAAACTCCTCACCTGGTACTAAACATGACAAGTATGCCCAAGAGGCCAGAAATCAGCGTTAGCGATTTCGAAAAGGCGTTGGGTGTGAGGGTCACCGCGGAGGTCGAATTCGATGCGGAAAACTTCGGACAGGCTGCCAACAACGGCCAGATGATCGAAGAACTCAATCCAAAATCAAAAGCGGCGCCCTTGCTGCGCGATATTGCTTTGACCATTGCCAATCGCCAGGACGCGCGTCCCGAGAAAAAGTCGAGCCTGACATTCCTGGAGAGACTGAGCTTCTTGCGCTGATCGAGAAGCCTTCGCTGTCCAGCCACGGCGCCGACGACAGGCGCCGCTCAAGTCCGAGTGGCAAGCGCGGGTGGCCCTATGCGGATTCTCATTAAGGGGCGGGTGGAAACAAAGATTTAGTTTCTTCCTCCTATAATCGAGTTGAATTGATTGAGAAGATTTGGTGGAGAGCTATCGATGTTCGGCAAACGCACGAGCGATCCCTCGAGCCAGGCACGCCCCGCGCCGAAACCTGTGGTGTCCGCGGCTCCAGCGGCGCCGTCTCCCACGTCGCAGCCGGCGGCGGCGCACCCCGAACCCAAGCCCACACCCAAAGCAGCTCTGCCCCAATCCTCCGAGGTCCCCGAAAGCGACAAGCAGCGGTCGCACTCTGAAGATTACTACGACGTAAAGACGACCGTCTTTAACGCTCTCATCGACACCATCGACCTCACGCAGCTTTCCAAGCTCGACGGCACGGCGGCGCGCGAGGAAATCCGCGATATTGTCGGCGAGATCATCCAACTTAAGAATGTCGTGATGTCGATTGCGGAGCAGGAAGCGCTGCTCGAAGATATTTGCAATGATGTCCTAGGTTACGGTCCGCTTGAGCCGCTCCTGGCCCGCGATGACATCGCCGACATCATGGTCAATGGCGCCTCCACAACCTACATCGAAGTCGACGGCAAAGTCCAAGAAACAGGCGTCCGGTTCGCTGACAACATCCAGCTGATGAACATCTGTCAGCGTATCGTTAGCCAAGTCGGCCGTCGTGTCGACGAATCAAGCCCGATATGCGATGCGCGTTTGCCCGATGGTTCACGCGTCAACGTCATTGCCCCACCGCTCGCCATCGATGGCGCTGCACTCACCATTCGTAAATTTAAGAAGGACCGCCTTACACTCGCACAACTGGTCGAATTTGGTTCGATTACACCGCAAGCGAGAACCATCCTTGAAATCATTGGACGCGTCCGCTGCAACGTACTGATTTCAGGCGGTACTGGTTCAGGAAAGACGACGCTACTCAACTGCCTGACCGGTTCGATCGATCACGACGAACGCGTTATCACTTGCGAAGATTCCGCTGAGCTCCAACTGCAGCAGCCCCACGTTGTCCGCCTTGAAACCCGTCCGCCGAACCTCGAAGGCGAAGGTGAAATAACCATGCGCGACCTCGTCAAGAACTGCCTGCGTATGCGACCTGAACGCATCATTGTCGGTGAGGTTCGTGGCCCCGAGGCCTTCGACCTTCTGCAGGCCATGAACACCGGTCACGACGGATCGATGGGCACGCTCCACTCGAACTCGCCGCGCGAGGCTATCAGCCGTCTAGAATCCATGATCATGATGGGCGGCTTCCAGCTTCCGGTGAAAACCATCCGCGAGATGATCGTCGGGTCAATCGACGTCATCATTCAGGCCTCACGTCTCCGCGATGGTTCAAGGAAGGTGACCCACATTACCGAAGTACTTGGCATGGAAGGTGAGGTCGTTACGCTGCAGAATCTGGTTGTTTACGAAATCACCGGTGAGGACACGGATGGCAGGCTTATCGGCCGCCACCGCTCGACAGGCATTTCGCGGCCGCGCTTCTGGGAACGCGCTGAGTATTATAATGAGGAAGACCGCCTGTCCGTCGCGCTCGACCAATCCGAGGTATATGACGAGCACGGCAATCCTGTAGGTGACCATAATGCTTAGCGCAGAGATGCTATTTCCGTTGCTAGGGGCCATCTCCGTCTCAGCTTTGCTCTTAACTGTCCTCTATCCCATGTTCTCGGTTGACAAGCAGGCCGGGAAGCGGATGGAAGCAGTTACAGAAAGCCGGTCGGTCAAAGTGGCCTCGCGAAACGCTGCTGAAGTTGCCGCTAGCCGGCGCAAAAATGTGTCAGCGAAACTTAAAGAATTGGAAGAGCGACAGAAGCACAAAGAGAAGATCACGCTTCGTCTGCGACTTCAACGCGCCGGCCTGAAGATAACACCACAGACTTTTTGGATCTTCAGCGCAGCAAGCGGTTTGGTTTGCATGTTGGCCGTGTTCCTCTCACTTGAGAACTCGATTTTGAATCAGGTCGGGGCATTGGTTGCGGGATTCGTCGGAATGTTTGGCTTGCCGCGCTGGGTGCTCGGCAAACTGACGAAGTCGAGACAACAAAAGTTCCTCCGTGAGCTGGCGAATACGCTCGACGTCGTCGTGCGTGGTGTGAAGTCGGGCCTTGCCCTTAACGAATGCCTTCAGATCGTCGCCCGTGAAAGCCCCGAACCCATTGCTTCGGAGTTTAAGGAAGTAGTCGAGCAGCAGCGCGTCGGCGTGCCGTTAGGTGAAGCTCTTGAGCGCATGGCACAACGCATGCCGGTTCCCGAGGTCCGCTTTCTCACCATTGTTATCGGCATCCAGCAGCAGGCCGGCGGCAACTTGTCCGAAGCCCTAGGCAATCTCTCGGAAGTGCTCCGATCAAGGTTGAGAATGGCCATGAAGGTGAAGGCCTTGTCTGCCGAGGCGACGGCATCAGCCTCCGTGCTCGCCGCGCTGCCACCCGGTGTAATGTTGATGGTCTACTTGACCTCGCCCGATTACATCATGCCCCTCTTTATGACCAAGATCGGAAACTTCATGATTGCGATCGGTATCTTCTGGATGTCCTGCGGGGTGTTTGTGATGAAGAGGATGATCAACTTCAAGTTCTGATCTGTTTCCAGCAGCCTCGCGGTCTTCTGCTAGGTTTCGCAAAATGAGACGAAGGACGGCAACTGAGCCATGATGGAATTCATCGACATAGTCATGCGGCCACAATTCGTGGTCACGTTTCTCGCGGCGATTTCCGCCTTTGTCACCGTGCTCACCATCGCACTGCCGATTATGAGCAACGATCGCATAAATCAGCGTATGAAAGTTATGGCGACCGAGCGCGATAAGATGCGGGCTCAGCGTACGGCCGACTTGGCTGCCGATGGTGAGGGAAACAGCCTTCGTCAGACGCCCAAAGGCTATATGCGGGAAGTCGTTGATCAGCTCAATCTGCGCAGGCACTTCGATTCCGACGAGGTGCGCGCGCAGCTGAAGATGGCCGGTCTCCGTGGCCAGTCGCCGTTGGTCACCTTTATGTTCTTCCGCATTGCGATGCCGATCATTCTGTTCTTAGCGGCGCTGCTCTACCTGTTCGTCCTGGGCACGTTCACATATCCACCCATCGTCAAGTTCGGGATTGCACTCGCCGTAGGCTTTGTTGGCTATTACCTGCCCAACGTCTTCGTACACAACATTATCCAGAAGCGTCAGCAGGCCATCAAGCAGGCCTTCCCGGATGCCCTCGATATGCTGCTCATTTGTGTGCAGTCAGGTATGTCGGTTGAGGCCGCCTTCGGCAAGGTATCCAAAGAAGTGATGTCGAGTTCGTTGGAATTGGCCGAAGAACTATCCCTGACCACCGCCGAACTGTCTTACCTCCAGGAACGTCGCCTGGCCTTTGAGAACCTTGGCAAGCGCATCGGACTTCCCGGCGTCAAGGCAGTCGCCACCGCGCTTATCCAGGCCGAACGCTACGGCACGCCAGTCTCCCAGGCGTTGCGTGTTATGGCAAAGGAGAACCGCGACATTCGTATGTCAGAGGCCGAAAAGAAGGCTGCCGCCCTGCCGCCAAAGCTGACTGTTCCGATGATCCTTTTCTTCCTTCCCGTCTTGTTTATCGTCATCCTTGGCCCGGCTGCAATAACGATTTTTTTCAGCGGTTAGAGAGGCGCACAGTTGCTGCGCACGCAAGTTTCGTTCCGCGTAGAGCCCCGGTCTGTCGAGGCAGATCGGGGCTCACTTTATCTGCAGTACTGGCCCCGGCCAGTTCCGCGAATGAAATGACATCGCAATCTTCTCCAGGATATGCTTGCTGACACTACTGCAGCAATTCTCGCGCAAATGGCGGCACCTTTTGTAGGTCGATGAGGGCGCAGCGATCCACAGCACAACGGAAGCCATCGGCGAAGACGGCCAAAACAGCAAAAAAGGGCCATAGGAAGCAGCCCTTTTGCATCATCAAGTGGGCTTTGGATGTCGGCGAATTATCGCGCTTGTGCGACCTGTGTGTTCCAACCTTCTGGCGCGCTCTCCGCTGACGCCGAGCCCTTTAGGCTGTCGGCCTTGGCGTATTGGGTCGCGCTCGCACTTGGCACAGTAACAGGATCGAGTTTGACCAGCTTGCGAAGCGCAGCGGTATCAGCCGCCGCCGCCTTCGTCGGCTGATCCTGTGCACCGACCGAAGTTGATTCGTCGTAGCGACCTTGCAGACCCAGCACCAGCGCCAGGTTCTGCCGGACGCGCTTCGTATTGCCGCCCTGCGTTACCGCCTGGCGCAACAGCCCCTCGGCCTGTGGCGCATCGCCTGACATGGCCTGAGCCATCGCCAGGTTGTTAAGAACCGATGGATGATTGGGAGCCAGCACCAGTGCCCGCTCAAAAAACGGGATTGAATCGCGATAGCGGCCCTGCTTGGCAAGCGCTGTCCCACGTGCGGAGATTACACGCCAGTCGGGGTCGCTTGCACTGTCCGCCTGCGCCAGGACTTTCTCTGCAATCTTGACGTGACCAAGAGATAGCGCCAGCCGGCCATATTCGCCTGCCAGCTCCTTCTTGTCGCCGTGATAGACTGCGGCCTGCTGCAGAACCGCCAGCGCCTGCCGTTTCCGGCCCAATGCTTTAAGGTTCTTGGCATAGGACAGGGCCGGCTCAAGTTTGGTCGGGTTTTCGGCGAATTTCTTGCCCCAGTAATCTGTTGCAATGGCTAGCTCGTTCTTTGGCGTACCGCCAATGTTCTTGGGCCTGACCTCAGTAGTCGCTGTTGTGAGTTCCGGAAGACTGCCCAGTTGCGCACAACCGCCCGAAACGGCTCCGATGGTTGCTACGAAACCAACGGCGCCTAGTCGGCAGGCCGCGCGCTTCTTTTGCGTCTGCGCCATGGCAGCATGTTCCTTGTACTGAGCCGAGTTCTTGGTCCGATCAATCTTCGGCTTGCGAATCAATCAGGGTTCCCTGTGAGTCTGTGAGACAGCCATCAACAAAGCCTTAACCACCCTCCTTACCCACCTTCACGATGATCCCCTGAGGCAACAATCCGCCGAGATGTGCTAAGAGGTGCCCCGGCAACTGATTTGGAGGCGAACTATGAGTGGTGGTGAGACCGGTTGGCCCCGCTTCCCCGATGTGACTAATGCGTTCACCGAAGAGGCAAATGAGGCCCTGCCGATCTGGCAGATCCGCGAGGATGGCGATCTGGCGGCTATCTGGGACGGTCAGGGCCTTGGCGCCGAATGGCTGGAGGCTATTGGCTTTAGCGGCAAGGCCCGGCGCACCGCGCTGATCCCAGCTGCTGATGGCTCTCTCGCGGGAGCTGTTCTTGGCACCGGCGATGGTCTCGCCGGGGAGCCCTGCGGCCCCTCCGAGTTGCTGCTCGGCCTGTTGCCAAGGACACTTCCTTCAGGGGACTACCGACTGGCATCCGCGCAAGGGACGGCCGCCGAGGCAGCGGCCATCGCTTGGGGGCTCGGCGCTTATCGCTTCCGGAGATACCATAGCGGAGGTGAGGACCACGGACCGCGCCTCGTGCTGCCCGAGGGCACGAATACACAGCGCATCAAAGCCCTCGTCGAAGGGGTCTGGTTTGGTCGCGACCTGATCAACACGCCGGCCTCTGACATGGGTCCTGAAGATCTTGAAGCCGCCGGCAGGCTGCTAGCCGAGCGTCATGGCGCCACGATGGAAGTGACGAGCGGCGACGACTTGCTCTCCCGGAATCTGCCGATGATCCATGCCGTCGGCCGTGCCTCAACCGTGCTTCCGCGCCTCATAGATATCAAATGGCGCCCGCAAACGGCATCCTCGCTGAAGGCTGTAACTCTTGTTGGAAAGGGTATTTGCTTCGACACCGGTGGCCTCGACATCAAGCCGCCCAACGCCATGCTTTTGATGAAGAAGGACATGGGTGGAGCCGCAAGCGCGCTGGCATTGGCGCATATGATCATGGCGCTCGAGTTGCCAATTGCCTTGCGGGTTTTGATCCCGGCTGCAGAGAACTCGGTTGCAGGCAACGCCTTCCGCCCGGGAGACGTACTGACCAGCCGTTTGGGCAAAACCGTCGAAGTCGGCAACACGGACGCCGAGGGCAGGCTTGTGCTTGCTGACGCGCTTGCTCTCGGTGATGAGGACGGCCCCGACCTGATGATATCTCTTGCCACTCTCACCGGGTCGGCTCGCGTGGCGCTGGGACCGGATTTGCCAGCCCTCTTTACGGACGACGATGATTTGGCCGCCTCCGTTTTAAGGCATGGGCAGAACGTGGGCGATCCCCTTTGGCGTCTGCCGCTTTGGCGCGGGTATAATGCAAAGCTCGACAGCGAGGTCGCAGACATGAACAACGTATCCGATGGTCCCTTTGCCGGTGCCATTACTGCGGCTTTGTTTCTGCAACGGTTCGTTGCAAAGGCACGTCGCTATGCGCATGTTGATTTGTACGGTTGGCGTCCGGCCTTGCGGCCACTTGGCCCAAAGGGCGGCGAGCCGCACGCTGCCAGGGTCCTGCTTGCCACATTGAGCGATGAGGTTGTGTCTTGAGCGACCATAATCCAACCACCGGTGAAGCCGCCCCCGGTCACCAGGGTGCGCCGTTGCCACCTGTCGACCCAAATGTTCCTCTCGATCGCCGCCGCCATGCCTTCCGGCCGGATCTGGCAGCTGAGAATCTTCGCGGGCGGGTTGAGGCCGAGCGCTTTGTCTCAGGGAACTGGGGACAGGTTGTTGTCCCCAGCATCCAGATCCGAAACAAGCCTGACACCAGTGCAGCAGTCGACACAGAAGCGCTGTTTGGCGAGGTTCTGGTTGTTTACGATGTTGCCGATGACTGGGCCTGGGTGCAGTTGTTACGCGACGGCTACGTCGGTTACGCCCAGGCCGACACTATTTCCAATGCGGTCGAATGGCCAAGCCATCGCGTCAAAGCGCTCGGCACGTTCGTGTTTCCCGAGCCCGATATAAAAAAACCGCCCCTTGCTCATTTGAGTTTGAATAGCCAGCTGAGTATCGCCAACCAGGAAGATCAGTTCTTCCGCCTCACGTCCGGTGGTTACGTCGCGGTCCGGCACGTCGCGGCGGAAGATTACTTTGCCCGCGACTTCGTTGACGTTGCCGAGCGCTTCATGGGCACACCCTACCTGTGGGGTGGGCGCACGCGCTTGGGCATCGATTGTTCCGGGCTTTTACAGGTTTCTCTGGAGGCTGCTGGCATCTCCGCCCCTCGCGATAGCGACATGCAGCGCGCCGAAATCGGCAACGACCTGCTTATTCCCGAGGATTTTGAAGGACTGCAGCGCGGCGATCTGATGTTCTGGCCGGGTCACGTCGGCATCATGGTCGACGGCATCATGCTGTTGCACGCCAACGCGCATCATATGGCGGTAACGGTCGAGACGCTGCCGGAGGCCGTTGAGCGCATCGCTCGGACAGGTTCGCGGCTCACGGCGGTGAAACGTCCTGACGCGCTTTGTGCTTGAGGTTTGTAGGGCTCAGTTGTCGTCGGGTTGCATCATCTCAGCCAGCGCCTCCTGTGACGCGATCACGGGGCGCCAGCCGGTGGCACGAATCGCCTCTGTCGACACAACGAGATCGCCATCGAGCCGGGCCCATGCGTCCGCTTTTCCAGAAAGTCTGGCAACGCTGGCGAGCGGCGCGCTGGGCAGTCCGAATAGTCCGGGCTTCCGGCCGAGCCCCTGCCGCATCCCAGCGACGATGTCGGCCACTTGCAAAGGTGCTTCATCGGCGACAAGCAAGATCCGGTGCCGCGCATCGTTTGCTGAAAGACAATGAAGAATGGCGCTTGCCAGGTTCTCGACGCTTAAGATGGATCGGTGACCGCGAAGTGCCTTCAGCGGCAACGGAATGGGCATGCGCGCCAATTTCGACAACCGCATCATGTTGCCCTTTACATCCGGTCCATAGACCAGAACGGGTCTCAGTGTGACCCAGTCCGTTTCGGCTCCGGCGAGCGCGTCGCGCAATGCGGATTCGCCCGCGAGCTTGGCGCGTCCATAGGCGTCTGTGGGCTTCGGCTGGTTTGCCTCGCTGAGAATACCTTCGGCAACAGGCCCACTCTGCGCCCGCACCGAGGAGACATAGACGATCCGCTTCACGCCCGCCTTCCGTGCCGCGCTAGCAAGTGAACCGAGCGCGTCGCAGTTCACCGCTTGGTAGTGCGTTTCCGGAATGTCCTTGTCGGCATGCGCGATACCGGCGAGGTGGATAGCAAAATCGCACCCCCCGACAAGTCCGCTCCAGTCCACGGTGCCAACCGAAAGGTCGGGAAGCTCAACGGGAGCGACGCCAGGCTCTGCTGGAAGTTCTTTGGGCTCACGTGCTGCTGCAAAAACTTTAAAACCACGCTTGGCCAGATACGGCACCAGGTGCCGCCCGACAAAGCCACTGGCACCGGTAACAAGGACGCGCGCGCTCGTCATATTGGAACTCAGGCCTCCGTGATGGCGGCTCGCTTCAATCCAAGCAGGTCAAAAAGCGCCGCCAGAACCAGCCGGCGGTCGTAGCGCCGTTCTGCCTTCTGCCGGCTTGCACGGGCCATCGCAGGGATCAGGTCAGGCCTTTTCAGAATACGGTGCATCGCGTCGGCAAGGGCTGTCGGATCACCTGGAGCACAAAACACACCGTTGACGCACTCATCAACAAGCTCCCGGCAGCCTGGCACATCCGTGGTGATAACTGGCCGCCCCATGGCCAAGGCTTGAAGTGCCATGCCTGGAACCGCCTCGCCATGAGAAGGGTAGACGAAGACATGACATTGCGTGATGAGTGGGCCTACGTCAGCGGCGTCGCCAACGTAGCTGACGGAATCGCTAAAAGGTTCGAGGTCGAGCAAGGACAGCGCATCAGTGGCCCGGCTTGCTGGACCAGCGAGCTGGAATGTAGCTTGTGGTACGCGCTCCTTGACGATCTTCGCCGCGTTGCAAAAGTCGAGCACGCCCCGCGACACAGCCAGTTCGCCGATCATCAGAAAGCTGAGCCCCTCGTCGATGGGCGGTGGCGGTGCGACTTGGTATTGATCGAGGTCGACACCCAACCCCGGTAGAACGACGGGCGTCAGGTCCTCTGGCAACAGACCACTGACTTCAAGCTGCGCGGCGTGGTCGTAGTTTGCGCAAAGCACATCGGTGACCGCATCGAAGGCGTTGATCAGGCTCTCCTCCGTGTCGCCTTCCAGTTCTTCGCCACTATCTGGGTCCGGCGGCGGGTGCTCCACCAAGGCCACGATCTGCGCGGCGCCGGCTTTCTGCGCTGCCAGGGCAAGCAACGGCATGACGCCGGCCCCACGAGCCAACACAATATCGGCCTTCCACTCTGACAACACCGACGTCGCGCGTTGAAGGACTTTCCGGACCCGCATCAGCGCCCATCGATCAGCGGCTAGGTCGAGCTGCCGCACATCCGCACCGGCGTGCGTCAGAGTGAGTGTCTCGGCTTCAGAGATTTTTGGGGCCAGGCAGAGCACGTGATGCCCGCTTTCCAACAGGCGCGCGATGAGAGGCATGTCGTCGTTCACGAGTGTGGCCCCGTGAATGGCCGACAACGCAATTCGTTGGCCGCTGTCTGGGCGTTTAGCCGTAACGATCAGTTTCGGCATGTCAGTGCAGGGTCCGAGACAATGGTGCGAAGACCGGCATCTCCTTGTCTTCGCCTTGTTCTTCCTCCGTGAGGCCGTTGCTGTAGCCCTCAACGGTCTGAGTTAGAATGCTCTGGATAGCTTCCTCATCGCGGCGCTTCATGGCTTCCTTGAGAGCATCAAGCTCCTTCCAAAGCTCGTCGGCATGCAGAAACGGCTCGCCGGACCGCAGTATGCGCGGATGCTCCGTGCCTGTTGTGTTGGCGCCAAGCAGCAGTTCCTCATAGAGTTTCTCGCCGGGGCGCAGACCCGTATAGACGATGTCGATATCGCCGTTGGGGGTGTCCTCCGTGCGCAACTCCAGCCCGGCCAACCGGATCATTAGGCTCGCCAAGTCGTCGATTTTGATTGGGTCGCCCATATCGAGCACAAAGACCTCACCGCCCGTCGCCATGGCGCCAGCCTGTACGACAAGCTCGGCGGCCTCTGGAATAGACATGAAGTAACGAATGATCTCGGGATGTGTAACGGTCACCGGACCGCCCGCCTTGATCTGCTTTCGGAACCGGCGGACGACGGAGCCGGAGCTGTCAAGGACGTTGCCGAAGCGGACCATGGTGAATACCGTCTCGGTGCTTTCTTCCTCCGCATGCGCCTGCAGGACAAGCTCGGCGAGCCGCTTGCTGGCCCCCATGATATTGGTCGGCCGCACGGCTTTGTCGGTAGAGATCAGCACGAAACGCTCGACGCCAAGGTCGCGCGCGGCCTCGGCGATGACTGCGCATCCGAACGTATTATTCATGATGCCGATGCTGGCGTTTTGTTCGACAATCGGCACGTGCTTGTAGGCTGCTGCATGGTAGATCGTCTCGACATCGTAGCGCTTGATGGTGTCTCGGACGACGAGATCGTCCAAAACTGAACCGAGCACGCCGATGAGATCCGGACCGGCGCCTTCCGGCATGTCGGCGATCTTCTCGCGCACCTCCATCTCGATTTCGTAGAGTGCCACCTCCGAGATATCGAGGAGCACCAGCCGACCTGGGTGCTGTTTCAGGATTTGGCGAACCAGCTCAGAGCCCACCGATCCCCCGGCGCCGGTCACCAGAATCGTTTTTCCACGAATCGACCGCGCCAGCAGTTCCCTGTTCGGTGGCACGGGATCTCGGCCGAGGAGGTCTTCGACCTCCAGCGGGCGCAGGTCGGTAATGCCGACCTTGCCGGTTGCAACCTCCTCCATCGTCGGCATTACCTTGACCGCGACGGGATAGTTTTCCAGCTCACTCATGATCTGGCGGCGTTCGCGCCGTTTAGTCTCAGGGACCGCCAGCAGCACCTCGCGGACGCCCGCCCTTTCAATCACGTGCTCGATCTTGTTGGGACGGTAGACCTTCACACCACCGACGTATTGGCCCCACATACTCGGCGCGCTGTCGATGAAGCCGACCGGTTCACGATCCGAGATCCGGCGAAGGGCTTCCAACAACTCCGAGCCCAGCTGGCCGGCGCCGTAAATCAGAACGGGCTTGCGTTCGATGTCGAGAGGCAGGCGCGGCACACGTATCCCGACACTCTTCAGCAGCAACCCGGCCAGTTGCCTGCTCGCGGTTATCCCCATCGCACCGAAGAAGCCGTAGGATAAAATGACCGTGCGCGGGATGCCGTGCTGCCCCGTCATGAATACGATAAGCGCCCAAATCAGCACGCTCAGGCCTACGCAGGCGACTATCCGCAGCGTGCCACGGTAGCCGATGAACCTTGTGACGAGCCGGTAAAGGCCGAAGTGAGCGAAGGTTGCCACCGTGATGACCGGCGCCGCGAGCAAAAGCAGCAGCTCGGCCACCGTGTTCGGCCAGTAATACATCTGATACCGCAACGATGTGACCGCCCAAACGATGACCGTCAACAGCAACAAGTCTGCCGTTACCAGAATCGCGCGCTTGTAGTAGCGCGGCAATTCCAGAAGCCACTTGCGAATGATAGCTATAAATCGCTGCTCTTCAACCTGTGATGACAAGGCATTCCCCCGAGCCGCACGGTCAAACCGCTCCGAATCCCGTATTAGCCCCCAAGAAAAGAAAAATAAAGCGCCCCAAAACACTTACCGTGAGTTTTATCACGGGGGCGGAGGCTTAGCGCAACAAAAAGTTGACCTGTCCCCAGCTCCAGTGGGCGCCCGGGCCCGCTATTTCCCGGGGCTGGCCTGGTTTGTTGTTGGGCCAAGCCCCAGGAATCCGTTGACCATTGCGTCCACCCGGCCCGTTGCCGGCCGCGCGGACGTTGAGCCGTCGCCGACAACGTCGATCAGCCGGTGCGCGAGCACTACAGCAATGATTCCAAACGCAATTCCACCGAGCATCTGCCCGGTGATGACGCCGTGTGCCCCTGCGACCGCCTCTCCCGCAAGAACAAAGGGCACCGTACCCAGTGTCGCACGCGCCCAGTTGAGCGCCGTGGAAATGCGCGGTCTGCCAAGCGTATTGAACACGGCGTTGGAAACAAACAGGGCCCCCAGAAAGAAGAAGAGCGGCGCTAACCAGCGGCAAAACAGCATTATGAGCTCTGCTGTTTCGCCTTTTGCTTGGAATTGACTGATGATTACCGGCGCTCCGAGCGCCAGCAGGGCCCATGCCCCAGCCGTGAAGGCGGCCGTTACATAAAGCGATAACCGTAGTGTTTCATGCATTCGGGACTTGTCTCTTGCGCCGTAGTTTTGACCCACGATCGGTCCAACAACACCGGACAATGCGAAGATCGCCCCGAAGGCGACTGGCATGATGCGGCCAATGATCGTCCAGCCGGCCACCGCGCTGTCGCCATGCTGCGAGATGACCGCGGTGATGTAAGCGTTGGCCGCCGGCGTCGCTAGATTGGTTGCCACGGCCGGAATGGCAATTGCAGCGAGCGGTCGACCGTCGGCAAGGAATGTTCGCAGCTTCGGCCGCCCCATCAGCCCGTGCACGATGATCAAGCCGTAAAATCCGACCAGCATTACACCTACGCGCGCTGTCGCCGAGGCCCACGCCGCGCCCTCAATGCCCATATCCAAACCGAAGATCAAAATCGGATCGAGAATGATGTTGGTGATGGCGCCGAACAACGTGACGTTCATCGCGCGGCGCGCATCGCCAACCGATCGCAGTATCGCTGAGGAGGTCATGCCGAGCGCCAGCGGCGGCAGCGTTGGCACCATGATTGTCAAATAGCTGCTGGCCAGTTCGCGGGTCCGCCCAGTAGCGCCAAGAAGGTCGAGGAACTGTGGAATGAGCACCCACACCACTAGCGCCAGCACCGACGAGACGACGAACGTCCAAAGATGTGCGTTCGCAGAAAGCCGTCTCGCGCGCACGTTGTACCCGGCTCCGAGAGCTGGCGAGACCAGCGCGGTAGCGGCAATGGCAAGCCCGATTCCAATGCCGATCGTCAGCATCAAAACAGAGCTGCCATAGCCGACGGCGGCAACTAGAGCCTCTCGTTCATTGAGCAGGCTCAAAAAGTAGATGTTGGCGAGGTCTCCAATGAATATGGCCACGAGCCCAAGTGCCCCGGTTCCGGTCATCACCAGCAGATGTCGCAACAGCGAACCTGTCACGAACTTCGGTGCCGGCGCGGATCGGCGGCTGGGCCGGGGCGCCGGCCGCGCAGATTTGTTTCGTTCTTCCATTAGGCCTTCAGCTTAGGTGCGCGTTGGCGCAAATCTGTGTTCCGGTTCTCGGATGTCCGTTCCGTTCGCCGGCATAAACGGTGTTAGGGACGAGATCAGCGGGGGCCTCGCCGCGGCCCGGGGTCTTCAAATCTGCCGCCGAGACTTTATCGCCGCGGCCAGTGTTCCCTCATCGAGATAATCCAGCTCTCCACCGATCGGCACACCTTTTTGGATTTCTGAGACGGTGACGCCGCTTGGCTTCAACAGGTCTTGTACGTAGTGCATCGTGGATTGACCTTCCACCGTCGCATTCAGCGCAAGAACCACCTCTTTGACGTCCGGAGCCGCCGCGCGCTCGACCAGTTTGCCGATGTTAAGGTCGCCAGGCCCAATACCATCAAGTGGCGATAGATGCCCCCCGAGAACATGATAAAGGCCCTTGATGACGCTTGCCCGCTCCAGCGCCCACAAATCCCCAACCTCCTCAACGACAACGATCATCGCGCGCTGGCGGGCGGGGTCCAGGCAGATGCTGCACGGTGAAATCGAATCGACGTTCCCGCACTCTGGACACACCGATATCTTGTCTTTCACGGTGACCAGAGCATCAGCAAGAGGCTCAAGCAGGTCGATGCGGCGCTTGATCAGCGTCAGCGCCGCCTTCCGCGCCGAGCGCGGCCCGAGCCCCGGCAACCTTGCCAGCAACTTGATGAGCCGCTCGATTTCCGGCCCTGCCGTCTTCTTAGCCATCCGCGAGCCTTACCTCAAGAATCAAGAGCGCTAAGTTGGCATGCCCCCCCCTTATTGGCTACCGGCTGCAGTTCGACACTTAAAAAGCTTGCCGCTGTCGGCTCGTACTGGAAGCCAAATGACTTAACACCTTCGCTCTCTGCAGCCGGCACGCAACCAAGGACACGGCCGCAACTAGGTCCAGCTGGCGTTGTGCAAAGCTAGCTAGCTGTTATGGAAACATGATGCGTCCGCCGGACGGCACGCGAAAGCGCAGCCATTTGCAAAAACGGCAACTTGGTGCGAAGTGAGGCTGATCGCCTTTGGATCACAGCGTGTTTGATAACTTTTGAACCCTGCGATGCTGAATGGCCAGCCGCCAATGAGCCGGAGATTAGGCGCCCATGGTTAGGGACATAGCCGATCGCTTTAGAGCACCCGGCCCAAAACGAATGCTTGCTCTTGATGGCGGCGGCACCCGCGGCATTATCTCCATTGCCTTTCTCAAACAGATCGAAGCAACGCTGCAGCAAAAGCTTCGGCGCGGCGACGATTTCGTACTTGCTGAGTACTTCGACATGATCGGTGGCACGAGTGTAGGGTCTATTCTAGCCACGATGCTCGCCCTCGGCTGGCGTGTTCAGACGGTTGAACAGACTTTCACCACATGGGCGCCTGAGGTCTTCAAAAGATTGGCAAGTTTCAACGACCGTTATGACGCGGCTGCATTGTCTAATAAGATCTCGGAGGTCGTTCGGAGCGAGACGCTATCCTCTGACAAACTAAAGACAGGGCTCTGTATAGTCGCAAAGCGTGCGGATACGAATAGCCCTTGGGTCATGACCAACAATCCACACGGGCGTTTTTTCACAGGAGATGGCAACGCGATCGCTAATGGCGACTACCTGCTCCACGACGTTATACGCGCTTCTACCGCTGCACCGACTTTGTTTAGCCCGAAAGAAATTGAGATCAATGCCTGGCACAAGGGTGGTGTGAGATATGCCGAGAAGGGTTATTTCATGGACGGCGCACTTTCTCCGCATAACAATCCATCATACCAGATGTTCCTTCTGGCGCGTCTACGGGGTCATAATCTTGGCGGGGCACCAGTCGAAGCGTTGAAGAAGCACACACAGAACGGCAAAACGTGGCAACTCGGGCCCGACAATCTTTTGATGATTTCCGTCGGCACCGGGAGCTGCGCAACCCGCGTACGCCGCAGTTTTTTTCGGGTGTATGAAGCCGTAGGGGCATTGCGCAGTATGATCCATGACGGGGAGCAACTTGCCGTTGCGCAGATGCAGGCGATGAGCCAACCCCGGCTATCTTGGACAATCGACAGCGAAATTGGGGATCTCGCTGCAGATCAACTTTTCGATGCGCCGCAACTCTCTTATCAGCGCTACGACATGCCCCTGGAACTCAAATGGTTGCTGGGCGAGGGCGCTGATTCCGTGAAGCCTGGACCAGAACTTCGCTCCGCGCTCGAACGATTGAATTGCCACCTCAAGAGGCGCCTCCCGAAACTCCGGGAACTCGTCAATGTCAGTGCGATGCCAATCCTCTCTGAGCTGGCGAAGGCAGCCGCGTCAGATCAGGTAAGTATCGAGGACTTTCCTGACACCTTTGACGGTCTTCACTAATCCATCCTCTTATTGTGACGAGCAGTACGTCGACTGATCCACCCCCATTGAATTGGTCCACCTGCTAGTAAGTATCGGGAGGACACGATATGGCGAGCAAGCGACACAAACCCGAGGAGATCGTTTCCAAGTTGCGTCAGGTGGATGTGCTGCGCGGACAGGGACTGACGATTGCGGATGTGATCCGCCAGATTGGTGTGACCCAGCTGACGTATTACCGCTGGCGCAAGACGTATGGTGGCATGGGCATCGTCCACACCGGCTGCTGTCAGGGCCAACTCCAGCGTGTCGGTGAAGGCATCAGCTTTCTTCGTCGCGCGCAATTTCCAAGCCACGATGTATTGTAAAAGTTAATCCAGGATGGTCGACAGGTAGAACGAGCGCCCTCGTTATGGGCCACTTCGATGTAGAGTTTCCGGAACGGGCGGACGCATGCTGAGCGCCTGATGCGGTTTGGTGTGATTGTACTGGCGGAGCCACTGGTTGATGGCGACACGGGCTTGGTCGATACTTGCAAACCACTCAGACAGGCGTCACCCCCTATTGGCTGCGGACGCAAAAGACCGAATTGCTTGGAACCCTCTCTTACCTAGAAGGGGAGAAGTGAACAAGGCCCTAGAGCGGATGAACAGTGGAGGCAGCGCGGTCAGTCTCGACGAGCCGGGACCTCCTCCGACGTGTTGCGCGGGCGCTTAAAGCTTGCGACCAGCTTACGAGTGCCGCCCAGCCTTCTAAAGCTCTGAAGCCCTAAATTGGGCGCCGCCTAGTGGAGGCGGGCAGCACGCTGTGGTCGGTCTACGTTTGCTACATTGCGACTGATCTTAGCTTCGAGCTAATCGGAGTGTCGCCGACACTGCAAGAGCGCGGTGACAAATCCTACATAGTGGGATTGTGTAGTGGGGCCGAGCTTCAAATTACTTCGACTCAAGACCTTCGCGCGACACCACCGATACACGCTGTTTAGCCTCCTGCTGCGCCTTGACCGCTGGTGCGGACAGCGTTGGCGGTCACTCTGGCTTTTCCGGTTGGTTTGATTTCATCTGCCTTCACGCAGACGTTGATGCGCCCTGGAAATGTCTGCGTGATCTCGAACGTCGAATTATTGTCACGCACGGTTACGTTTGCGTTGCCTTCGGCGACTTGCTCGATCTTTGCTCTGCCGCCGAACTTGGCTAGGTCGTTGCTCTTCAACCGATAGGTGACGGCGCCCGCCTGGACAGCTTCACGGACGATGAAATACTTACTTCCTTCTCGGACTGATACGTTCTCCTGGAACCACTCGACAATCAGGTCAGCACCAGTATCGTAAATGATATCTGCACGTATATCTTTCACGATGATTTCTACAGAGACCCTCGCATCGATATTCCCCTCTGCACTCAGGTCGGGCAAAGCCGTCTTTAATAGACGAGCGGACATTCCGACGCTTGCAGCCTGCTCGTCGCTGAGGACGTAGTCTGCAATCATGACATCCTTGCGACGATGTTTGACCACAAAGGGCTGAGATCGAAGGTCGGCAACGCGATAAAACGTGCCACTGGTGTCGATGCGATAGATCGAGCCTGCCGGATCGAAAGTGTTCGGAACGACCGGACAAGTGTATCCCTTTGGGACCCCCGGAATGACCTCAGGAACCTTTTCTACCTTGGCTGGCAGCAACGAACCTGTCTGCAGTGATCCTAACTCTTGCGCGCAACCCACCGTCAGCAACATTGGCACCGCGGCGAAGAATGTTTTGTATGCTTTTTTCATAGCCAACCTCGAGCAACAGCCGCGCAGTTTTGTAATAGACGCATAGATTCGGTTGGCAATAGCAATTGAGTAATAGGCCTCGGTCCACAGTGATCATGACATGATAGAGAATTTACGGGGGGGCACGGCACTCTTGACTTGGTTCAATCGACTTTGACGAGTTAAAAGGGGTCAACTGCCGGCGAGAGAGCGTCTTCATCGAAGAGCGCGATCTTGATGTGATCTCTACAAGCCTTTCCGTAACGTGAGCAACGCTGCTAATCGTGGAAGAGAGCTTTATTTTTCCAGTCCGGTGCTGGAGCCGAGTTCTTGTTCGAAGAGACCCGGCGCTTTCGTTTCATTGCCTTAGCCACGACGGGTGGTTCGGGTTGGGAACTATAATTGCCGTCATTTTCATGACTGGGAGGCAGTGCCGATCGTTTCCGGTTTGGTAGGGGCGGCAGACTTATGCGTTCGCTCGGCTGTTCCTGCAATACGTCGACCGGGGGGTGTGTGAAAGTCTTTCCCCAACCTGCAACGGCGGGTGCTTTGGATCGCTGCACATTATTCAGCGTCCGAAAATTGGAGCAGATTTCTGATGCTTTTTGATGCGCGCCAGAATGTTCGAGGGGGCTTGGTTGGCGCGTTTCAAGTAGGTCTCGGAGGAAACGTCGCGAGGCCGGCGATAATGTGGTCTCCGAAGCGTTCGCTGCAAGTTTCTTCTCGATGGCGCAGCGCACCTTCATGGGCATTTTCTCGTTTTCTTTACCAACAGCGAACGGCGTTGCGAACTCAGCTGGTGAAGCAACGGCGGAAAAGATATCCCATTTGATGTCGGGGTGGTCGACAGTGCCGCGCACGCGCAGCGGAATAGGAAGATGTGGCGGTGGCTTGCTGAGGCTGAGGTTCAAGCGTTGATCGACGCGCTGTGAGACCAGCCCAAGAGAACCATGCGAGGTTAGGGCTATGGTAGGGCCGGTTAGTCGCAGAGCCTCGGTATTACGTAAAACGCCGTTGCGTAAGGAATAGGCCGCCCGAACCCGCTTGAATTTCGTTCGGCGGTCGGGGTTATAGGTTTGGGCCGAACCGAAGTTCGCAATAGCTCTTCCGAGGTCGAAACCGACGATGGACCCTTCGGCTAAATCCATGGCCATGGAACCGTTCAGCGAGCCAACCAGTTCGCGCATGCTTCCACCGCGGCCGTCAACCGAGATGTCAATGTCGCCGGTGCCGGATATTAGGCGCTGCCTAAGCATTTCCGTAGTGAAAGGATCCAGGTCCAGTTCTCTGAATTTAAGGCGAAGCCCGGTTGCCATTGGCCCCTTGTCCAGGTCAAGTTCTACGCGACCGCTCATGCTGCCGTCATAGAGTTCCATCCGGATGACCGAAACTTCGAGCCGATGCGGACTCGAGTTTACCACGAGCTGTCCGTTCTTGAGCGGCAGGTCTCCATAGGCGATTTCATCGGCTTTGATTGTTAGCTCGGTGTCTACGTCAGGCAGCCTGGCCAGCTTAAAGGGAGCTGTACTCCACCAACCGATTGGCGCCACGGTGCCTCCCAATACCGCAGTTCTATCTGAAGGTGTGCCCTCGAGTTCCTCCATAAGACTTTGCCAAGCTGTTGGCAGCGCGGTCCTGTTGTCCAGAGGGGCAATTCCGAATGCGGCTGGTCGCGCTGCTGCCGGCAATAGCGAATTGATGTTGAGTTTTCCGGTCGTCAGGCCTGCTTTGAGCGTCGGGCGCTCACCTTCGATGGAGAGTTCTCCTGCCAATGCGCCGCTGACAGCGTTGAGGGTAAGCTGGCCTTCGCTCAGTGTCATGCGGCGAAGGGAACCGGCAATCTGGCCGTCAAGCGCAACAGTACGCCCAGGATTAGCCTGAGCCGCATCGATTTCAGCCCACTTGAGAAGGCCCGGGAACGCTTCGGATCTAGCATTCAGCCTGCCTATGATCTGTCCAATCGGCTGGGTTGCGAGATTGCCAGCGAATCGCGCGGCCAAGAGTTTGTTGTGAAGGGAAAAGTTCAGCGGGGAAACGTCACCGACGGCCAGGGCCTTCAAATCGCCGACTTCGCCGTCAATTGCGACGATCTCGCCGTTGGTTTCGAATCTGCCTCTGAAGGTGAGCCCTTTGCCGTCCTCGGTTCGAATGAGGCGTCCGGTGACCTGCTCGATCTGTAGCGTCGCTTTGGGCGGTGGGGCTGCGAAGACAATACGTCCGTCGATAATGTTGATTTGTTGTGGAATTCCGCCGGCGCTGACTTCGCCTTCGGCGACGCGGACCAATAGCGGATCGCCGGCAGCCATCGTGAATACAGGCCGCCGGAGGCTGATTTCAGTGACTTCAAACTGACGTTTCCAAAAGTCAGTTATTCTGATTTCGAGTTCGAGACTATCTGCGGTGAGCGGGGCAGGACCAGTTGCGTCGGGGGGGGCGGAGAGTACGATGTCGTTAAGTCGCAGACGAATGCTTGAGAGCCAGGATAACTCCGTGGCGCCTTTGGCGGTAAGCGTTCGTCCGGTCTGCTCCTTGACAGTTTGGATGAGCAATTCTCTGGCAAGCAAACCTGGCGGCATCAAATTTGCCAGCAGCACGTGGCAGGCAACGAGCAAAATCAGACCGCCGATGGCGCATGCAATAAGATACCGTCCGATCCGCCAGAACCGCCAAGAAAGGCTCTTTCGGGCGGTGCTGTCTTCGCGTTCGACTGTTTCGGACATTCGTTCACCCTCGATCTACAAACTCAGCCATAACGCCGGGCGACAATGTCCTGAACGAGCCAGTGACCGACGGAATCGCTTAGTTTCAATCATATCACGCGCTCAACTTGGTCTAGTACTAGGGATCGGATGGGTTGCGATTTGGCGCATCCTATGGCAGCGAAACACCACTTGGCCGACCGCCCGCCGGCTAGCCTATGACTTTTGGGTTCAATCTCGGCCTGGCTTTTAATGGATAAAACCATGCGACCGAAGCTGATTGATCGTCGCCAATTTGTGGGACAAGCAGGTGCAACGCTGGCGGTGCCGATGGCCGGATCGCTGTCATTCGGCGGTGCGGTGGCACAGGAACCGATCAGGGCAGCTGTCGACCCTTTCTCGGCTTGGCGAGAGCTTGGCCAGTTAACGGAGCGGGCGATAGACCTGGGCATTTCCGTGCCTCGCATGACGGCGCAGATCAACATCGATAATGACCGTGATTATGCGCAGATCATGCCGGCTGCGGTGGAGCTGATAGAAAGTCTGGAGGGGCGAGATTCGCGCCGGCCGTTGCCACCTGGCGAGGTTGAAAAACTGCTCGAGGAGGCTGACGAGCTTCAGCGCAGGGTGCATCAGGCCGAGCGTAATCTCCCAGACGAGCGCGAGACCGGAATGAGTATCACGACGACGCCAGGGAGACCGTCTTTCACTGACCTCAGGGACGACTACAGGGACTTGTTCGAGAGGTGTAAGGTTCGTGAAAAACATCGTTCAACGGCCAATTGGTACATGTCGAAGCTGTCGAACGAGGGCTATCAAGCGCGCTGGTATAAGGTCGCCCAGGAAATCTGCTGCCCATGGTATTTCGTGGCAATCATTCATGCCATGGAAGCAGCCTTCAACTTCCGCTCGCATTTACACAACGGGGACTCGTTGCGTCAGCGTACGAGGCGTATTCCGCGCAACCGGCCCAAAGTTTGGAGTCCGCCCAACGACTGGCAAACGAGTGCAGTCGATGCCTTGCGCTTCGATGGTTTTCAGGACCTGAAGGACTGGAGCTTGGAGCGAATGCTGTATAGGTGGGAATCCTACAATGGTTTTCGCAGCCGTCGGAACGGCATTAACACGCCCTATCTATGGAGCTTCTCAAACCATTACGCCAAGGGCAAGTTCGTCGCCGACAACGTCTGGGACCCTAACGCCGTGTCTAAACAATGCGGTGCCGCTGTTCTGCTGAGGATCTTGGTCGATCGAAAACTTATCAGACTAGAGGCATAGTGCCCTTCATCGCGTTTCTAAGCGGTTGCTTGGCTGACGAAGCGATCTCGTAGGGCGCGAATTTGCGTTGATGTCGTCGGGCGAGGGCTTAGCTGCCTGTGATTGTTAACCCGACAGCGTCCTGGGCTTTGCGAATTCGATCGCAATCCGTGGTCTCAAATCCGGCAACACGGGCAGCTGCCAGTTCTAAGCATGACGTAAGAAATGCTTCGGCAGCTTCCTGCAATCCAGTGCTGGGGGTGAGATGGGTAACAAGCGCACGATAGGCGACTCGTCCGAGTTTCTCACGACCGATACCGAGAACTACGGTTCCTCGGTGTCGGCCACCTTCTGCAATGAGGAAGGCGAATTTGTTGAATATTCCGCTGTTTAAGTGAACGCAGCCAGTGAAATAATCGGTCGAGGTTTCGCATATCGCATCCTCGCGACTAACGTAATCAGCGTAGTGGTCAGGTTGGCCGCGGTTGTTCTCTCCATACACCTTACTCCGATCGAACAACGCATTGCCGACATCATCGCTAAGGTTGGGATTGGAAATGCTTCGGATCGGCTTGGTAAGGCTTTTGCCTGGCAGCCTTTCGCCCACAACCCAATTCGCCTTGCCAGGGTTTGCCTCGAACTCAATTAATGTGCCGAAGATATCGGCCAGCGATTCGTTCACTGCACCGGGTTCGTTAGCGTACGTGAGGTCGGCCTCGACGGTGATCATTCCATGCGTCATTTCATGGCCGACAACATCGAGTGCGGCTGGCATGCCTTCGCCGTAGACCACGGCGCCAGCTTGGGGGCAGTGGTAGCTCTGATAGTTGCACCAGTAGGCATTTTTTGAGTTGCCGAAGCGAACGTAGGACGACAGGATTTCATGTGCCCCTCTATCGAGCAAACCGGCGCGGCCGAAGGCGTTGGCGAAATAATCGATCACCAGGCCAACATTCTTATGGGCGTATTCTGCGTCGGGATGCAGACGTTTCTCGCGTTTGCCTGACGTATCGTCGAGCACCTTGATGCCGGGGAAATTGAAACGAGTCTCGAGGTCGAAGACGCGGTGTTGCGATGACTTCCTCTGATCGAAGTAAAAGAAAAGAACTTTAGCCGTCTTGGCGTCGACGAAGAAACGGAATGCATCGATTGTGACCAGCCAGGCGAGGCGCGCGGGCCCCTGTTTGGGGCCTTTGGCGCGCATCAAGGCTGGTTCATAGATAACCAGTGTGGCTTGGGTCCGGGCCTTATGGGGTGCTTTGACAAGCGGCTTCATTTCGGGGGCAATCGGGTGAGCCGATAGAGTTTCACCAAGGTGCGTACGGGCGACTTCGATCGCGCGCTCCTGCTCGATGTCAGGCGTTGTCGACTCGATCTCCACGCGAGAGAAAGTTGCGGCGGCTTGCGTGACGGCAAGGGATGGTCCGACAACGACTCGACCGCTGGAGCCAAAGACACGAATACCGTCGACGCGCTGTTCAACGTGCACTACGCTTTGGCCAGGAATGTCGGGGTCTTTACGGACTCGGAAAGCTTCGATTTTGGTGCGGTCGTTTTCAGCATCGAAGGCTGCGGACAGGGCGCCGGTCTTAAAGAAAGCCTCCGCCGCGGCGCGGATATCTTCTTCGGTTGGCTGGCCCGATGGGCCGCGTGAGGCGTTTAATGAGATGAGGGGATCGACCGCCGGGCGCAGCCCCTTGATGCTGGTTGGAAGGCCTGTGCGCGGATCGATTCTGACCTTGAGCGCGGGGTTTGTTCTACGTGCTCCCTCAACGATCTTTTCGACGATTTCGACATTACTCTGCGCGTCGGCGGGTAATGCCTCCAGTACATAGGTGATGACCAGGATCGCGATTGCCGCGGTAATGTTTCTAACCATCTATGAGCACTCCAAATTCCACAATGGTACCGGCGGCTGATGCTGCGGATGCCAATACGGCAGGCCGCAAGACCGGCGAATCAGCGGCAGGGTACTTGAGGGTTGGACACGGGCACGGCAGCAACAAGCGATGTCCCGCGCCAGACGCTAAATAGTTCAGAGAGACGACTCTCGCCCAACGCAGAGTTGAAAGGCTGGAGCTTATCCGTCCATGTGGCAGCGATGACGTCTAGATCGGAGCGCTTCTCGCCGGCCAGTGGGAGTTTGTCGCTGGGGTCATATGAAGCGCGGCCGCTGCCGTTGAGGTCGATGCGGGGCCAACAGCGTTCGTCGGCATCTATTGTATCGTCACCGTTTAAATCGCTATTGATAGGACCGCCAAACCGTCCATTTTCGATCGCAATGAGCCGGTCTTTGAAAATCTTCAGGTCGTCCATGTCGACGCGTCCGTCGCTGTTGAGGTCGGCAAGGTCTCGCAAATAATCTCGAGAGAGTTCCGATATGGCCGCTAGGGCGTCCACGCGGGGAGCAGAATCGCTCTGTGTTTCTGATAATGCCGAGCTGCGGATGATACCCATTACGTCGGCTGGCTTCTGCTTGGGATCGAGCTCGAAGAGCATTGCCGCTAGGGCAGCGACATGGGGGGCAGCCTGCGAGGTGCCACTACACACACCGTAGGTGTTAGGCTGGTTGTCGGAAGCGAGTGTACTCATGATTTCGACGCCGGGCGCTGCGACGTGACCGCCAACATTAGAAAATGGAGCCCGTTCGTAATCACGGTTATGCGCTTCAACAACAATGATGTTTTTACTGGGTTTGAAGAACGACGATTTATGCAACGCGGCAAAGGCAAACGGAGTTGCGAGCTCTGCACTGAACGGAGCATCGTCGGTGGTCGAATCGTTTCCGGCTGCGGTAACGAAGAGCACCTGGTCGCTAACCTGGTCAACTAGAAACTGTAAGAAATTGGCGTGCTGCTCGATCTGGTTGCGAATACTCTGATCCGTTGTTGGGTCAACCTTGAGTTTCCGCTGCCAATTACCCCAATTGTAGCCAAGGCTGACATTAACGACGCGGCGTTCGTTGGGAGCCAGTTTGGCATGCTCGAAAAGATACTCGCCAAGATTGCGGATAGCGTCCGAGAAATAGGACATCTGTTGCTGCGTCCCGTCGCGGCCATCCGCGGCACCCAGCTGCATCAGGTTCTTGGAGATGGGAATAATGTCTAGGCGAACGTCTGGTATAATGCCGTCGGTGCCCACACCAGTGTTCGACTTGGCTGCAATGATACCAGCCACATGAGTCCCGTGGCTGGTCCCACAGTTGGCAGGAAACGGCTGCGGTGGCATTTCGCCCTTTATAGTCGCGTAGGTTAGCTGGGGATGCAGTCCAAATCCTGTGTCAAGAACCGCAACGGTCACCGGCTGGACGAAGCCTAGCTTTTCACGGGTGCGTTTTTCACGGGCGCGTTTGAGGATGGTCCAGGCCGGAGGTAACCGCATGGCCTTCAGCCCCCAGTTGCCGTCGTCCTCGGAATCCGTGCGCCAGTGCCATCTTATGGATTTGTTGCCATGTTGGACGCTGACCTGCGTTGATGCGGGTAGTGACTTGGGGGCGATTGTGGTCTGAACAAATGCAGCGTTTACCACCGGCTCTTCGCGTAATTTGACAACGATACTCGGCTCGAGCAGGGAGGAGATGCTGCCACGGCCCCTGCGTAGTTCCGAGCGTGGTTTCTGCCGGCCGGCGTCTGCCGGCAATTCGACATAAAGCGTTCCGAGGCTCGGTATGAAATCGACCACGTTGAGATTGTACTTCGCAACAAGAGCGTCGATCTGCGGTTCGGTTGCACCGGGCTTGAGCTGGATCACGACTGTTCGCCGATTGACCAGCATCTGGCCAGCTTTTTGGACGAAGCGTTGGAATTTCGACAAAAGGCCGCTCCAGCTGCCCGAGCCGCGCGGGGGGGGCGCTATCGACGGTTGCCATGTGCCGGCAGTAGCAAATGCTGGCGAGGCTCCACCTCCCACCTGCGCAAATGGTTGTGTGCCGAATGTATTCGACGATCGGTTGCCTGTTTTCTTTTTCGGCCTAACGCGGCGAACCTTGCCCTCCTTGTCGATGGAGTAAAGCTCCTGATTTCGTGGTGACGTCGTTGTGGGCTTCGATTGATTGCCAAACTTTTTCTCGAGCAATCGGCGCAAGCGATCCTTGCTATCATCCTGCGCCTGTGCAGGGAACGACCCAACAACGGCAAACGCAATGAGTGTCAAAGCCAAACAATGATTGATCATTGAACTCTATCCTTTCATTGCTGCGCTAAAGCTCACGTCGGCGCCAACAACGCGCATTTCAATCACTTTGTAGAACTGCGCACACGAGTTTTCTGCGTGCCATTGGCACAAGCGTTGTCAACGCTTCCACCAACTCTTGGCCCAATCCCACCACAATGACGCTGTCTCACGTGTCCATTGCCACCAAGTCCTCTCCTCAGGCGGTTCCGGCTTCGTTGGTTCCGGCTTCGTTGGTTCCGGCTTCGTTGGTTCCGGCTTCGTTGGTTCCGGCTTCGTTGGTTCCGGCTTCGTTGGTTCCGGCTTCGTTGGTTCCGGCTTCGTTGGTTCCGGCTTCGTTGGTTCCGGCTTCGTTGGTTCCGGCTTCGTTGGTTCCGGCTTCGTTGGTTCCGGCTTCGTTGGTTCCGGCTTCGTTGGTTCCGGCTTCGTTGGTTCCGGCTTCGTTGGTTCCGGCTTCGTTGGTTCCGGCTTCGTTGGTTCCGGCTTCGTTGGTTCCGGCTTCGTTGGTTCCGGCTTCGTTGGTTCCGGCTTCGTTGGTTCCGGCTTCGTTGGTTCCGGCTTCGTTGGTTCCGGCTTCGTTGGTTCCGGCTTCGTTGGTTCCGGCTTCGTTGGTTCCGGCTTCGTTGGTTCGGCTTCGTTGGTTCCGGCTCCGTTGGTTCCGGCTTCGTTGGTTCCGGCTTCGTTGGTTCCGGCTTCGTTGGTTCCGGCTTCCGTTGGTTCCGGCTTCGTTGGTTCCGGCTTCGTTGGTTCCGGCTGAACACCGATTTCGTAACGATGATCAGGTATTAGATTGCCGTCCTCGTCAATGCCGGGAGGTAGGCCCTTAGCCTTGCGATAGGCGGCAATCAGTGAGGCGTAGATTGGGACGTAAAGATCGCGTGCTGGTCCATTGCCGATCTTGACGCGTTGGCGCACGTCAAAATGCAGATGCTTTGTCGTCTGCGTCTTGCCGCCCATGTAGCGCGACACGCGACCAAGGACCTGGCCCTGCTTGACCCGCTGACCAACCCGCACCTTGATCGAGCGGGGATGCATATGGAGATAGCGATATTGAGTGCCGTCCCTGGCTTTAAGGCGGACCGTCGTGTTGCGGGTGACCATGTTGATGATGCCATCAACCACGGCGACAACTTCCCACTTGTTGTCGCTGCAGGACGGTGGCCGGATGTCTTGACCCTGATGACCGCGGCCTGCGGGACAGAGCGGCATTGAATGGCCTCGTACCTCGCAGTAGTTATCTCGTTGTAGGCGTGGATCGTAGTTGCGCGGATCACATTCGCCGCCACCGGCAGCACCACGGCCGCCCCAACCGCCGCCGCCGTAGCCCCAAATTTGCGAATTGAGATGAGCGTGCTGATCTGGGCCCAGCTTGAAGGGGAAGATCATGTCTGGCAGCCAGACGCGGCGATCTTCACGCCCACGGCCGGCATCCTGGGCCAGTAGTTTGCCGGGTGGGAAGTAGCGGAAGCCCTTATCATCGTCCGGTTCACCAGGTCGCGGAGCGGTTGGCGACGGTTTGGGCTGGGTTATCGGCCCCGTTGGTGGTTCGGGGCTCTCGGGCTTTTTCGGAATGATGGGCAAGAGCGATGGTGGACCGCCAGGTGGCACAGCGCAGCGAATGTCATGGTGTAAGGTCCGGAACGGTGAGTTGTCTGTGCTATTGTCTCGACAACTGCTATAGCGGTCTTCGAGCGTTTGTTTGGTACTGTTCGCAGTGGGAATAAAATCGCGCAGGGGCCCCATGAAAGCCTCAGCCGTCACGGTAGCCGTCCCTATGACAACGGGCAAGGAAATCGCACAGGTGATGAACTGCCTACACAGTCGCTTCATGTCTCTAAATACTGATAAGGCAAGGAGCCCTAACAAGGATATCCCTCGCATCGCGGAGCCCACACGTTGTGCCGTTGGTGGGGCAATTGAGCGTCTAGCGTGATTGTAGTATCCGGGGCGAGGGCAATCCGCTGCGGCGCTGTGCATAAGTCGGCTTGGAGTAGGAAAATGATGAAGTTTTCCGTGGTGTTCATCGCCGCAGGCATTGTGCTCTCGGGACTGTTCTGGGTGATGGACCATGGTTCGGCGCAGCAGGTCGTGGGAGCCGGTCAGACACCACCAAAGGTTATGAAGGTTGATTGGAACAACCTTGAGATACGGGCTTTCTTTGACGAGCTAGAAACCAATCCCCCGCGGTCATTAACACCAGAAGACCAGGTCAAGCTAAGTAAGCTCAAGATACCAGTGATTGCCTTTGACCGCCCGCCGGGAATTATTGACCGTGCCTTCGGGGTAGAGCGAGCGCCAAAACGTGAGCGCCAACTTGTTACCGACCCGGACGAACCGACCTGGTACACGATTGTCGATACCTACGGCGACGTGACGATCACGGTGGATGGTGATCTGCGGATACAGCAACAGTTGCCAGCCGATACCAAGATTTACACACAGTCTCCAGGACTGGCTGCGGAACCCAGAATTAACATCGTCGACAGCGAGATAGAGGAGGGCATGGAGGGGCTGATCGCCGAGTATACCGTGCGGAAATTCCCTAACATCCCTTACCAGGTCACGATAGAATGCGCCCCAGAGGCGCGCCAACACTGTGTCGACGGCCTGGCGATACGGCGCGACCGCGAGGCGCTGCGGATTATCTCGGCCCGGCCGCCGAAATAGTGCGGCTGCGTTGCGTTCTATGTGCAGCTGGGGAGCCTGTACGCATTAGTGGCCAGGTCAGCGCTGCTGCAGGGGAAGCGATCGGGATGTAGGTACTTTGGGAAGCATGCCAGGGATTTCGATCGATTACCGAGGCTTGCCCGCCGCCGAAAGTGCACCAGCCAAACCCGAAAGATCATAACCGGCCTTTTGCGTCGCCGCGAGAATGTCCTCAGCAGGGGTTGTCTCCGCCTGTGAAAGGGCCCAAAGGACTGCGCAACGGGTACCACTTCTACAATAGGCCAGCAGTGGCTTGGCCGATGCATCGAGGAGTGACTTGAAAGCGGCTACGTCGTCTTGAACGATCTGCCCGCTAACCACTGGTTGATGCGACAGCGTCATCCCATGCGCTTCCGCTGCCGCCTTGACATCCCCGCAGACCGCTTGCCCAAACTCTTCGCCGTCAGGCCGGTTGCAAATGATGGTCTTGAAACCGGCGGCGGCGATGGCGGGGATGTCCTCCACATCAATTTGAGGAGCTACCGAGACTTCTTCGTTCAGTTTGTTGATCTTCATGGACATGAGTTCTATGCCGCAGCTGACTTGGCTAAATGATTTCGTGTGAACCTCGCAATCGCCATTCCAACGAGCAGGGCCACCACGAAAATCCATGGTTCCGTGCGGCCAAGACCGAGCGCTGGAACAACGCCGCCTGGACAATAACCGATGAGGCCCCAGCCAACGCCGTAAATTGCCGAACCAGCGATTAGCTGAGGATCGATTTTTGTTGTCTTAGGTAGATGAAACTCTGCATCGAAAAGCGGTGCCGATCGGCCCAACACCAACCTGTAGCCTATAACAGTAGTCAACAGCGCCGACGCCATTACGAATGCTAGGCTAGGGTCCCAAGTTCCCGCCACATCGAAAAAGTTGAGAACTTTAGACGGGTTGATCATACCCGAAACGGTGATCCCCAGACCGAACACCAAGCCAGTGATAAGCGCCCAAACGATGCGCATGCCTAGGCTCCGATCAGGTGACGGCTCACGAACACGGTCGCGATTGCAGCGAACATGAAGACACCGGTTGCAATGATCGAGCGAATCGAGACGCGAGCGAGTCCGCAGATACCGTGACCGCTGGCGCAGCCGGCTCCGAAGGTCACTCCCAGGCCGACCAGCACACCGGCGATAATGCTGACCGCCGTGGTCCCGGGCATCATGAATTTCGGCGTCTGACCAGTCACCAAAGTGAAGATCGAAGGGGCAGAGATCATTCCGGCAAGGAACGCCGCCCGCCAGCCCCAATCCTCCCAGGACGATGCGAACACTGCACCGCTCAGGATTCCGGAAACCCCCGCTATCCGGCCCAAAAATAGCATAGCCATTACGGCGCCAATGCCGATAAGCGTTCCGCCAACGACTGCCGATAGCGGCGTGAACTCCGTCATTTTTAAGGTCTCTACCTCAATCCGTCGTTTGATGCTGACGATCGTTTCAATATGAGATTGTTTCCAGAAGTGAGAAACGCCAATCCTTCATCAAGTCCTAAAAAAGCTTCATACCCGGAGGCAGCGGAAGTCCGCCGGTAACCTCGGCGAGTTTCTCTTGTGCTGCGGCCTCCGTCTTCGACTTGGCGTCCTGGCTTGCCGCAACGATAAGGTCTTCGAGAATTTCTGCTTCGTCCGGCTTCATCAGGCTCGGGTCGATTGCGACCTTGCGCATTTCGCCCTTGCCATTCAGCGTGACCTTGACCAGCCCACCGCCCGACTGGCCCTCGCACTCCAGTTCGGCAAGTTCTTCTTGAACCTGCTGCATTCGCGCCTGCATCTCTTTGACCTTGCCCATCATGCCCATGATGTCTTTCACAGCGAGTTCCCCTTTGTTCGAACGGGTTCAAATGATGACGTTGACTGGTTTGCAGGACGCCGGCGTTCTGACGGTAGTCTAACCTGTTCCTGTGTCTTCGGAAGGTTCCTCGGAAGCAATATCACGAACAGATGTGACCTCGGCTTCCGGAAAGGCCTCCAATGCCGCAGCCACCGCCGGGTCGGATTTCAGCCTCTCGAGTTCGGCCGCCGCAGCCTCACGGCGCGCCAGGCCGATGGGTTTTTCGCCTTCAGACTTGGAAAGCATGACAATCCAGCGCTTGCCTGTCCACTGGTTGAGCTTTTCGCGCAGCTCATTGGCGATTTCCGGGGGACCGTTCACCAGCAAGAAAATATCGATTGAGCGGTTTTCCCGATCGAACTTCACGAGGCTGACGTTTTCCTCCAAGTGCACCTTGAGCTTGGCGTCGCGTTTGGCGCTGACCAGATCAATCACCTCCGCGAAAGATCCGGGATCGGGCGTGAGCGAGCCGGCGCCGGGCAGCTGGGTGTCCTCATAAAGCGGGTCTTCGGGATCGTAGTCGGCCTCCTCTGGCATGCCCTCCGCGGAGGCCGCAGCCTCGTCTACCCATGGAGCAATGCCTTGCGTGCTGGGACCGGGCTGCCGTTCGCCGCCATCACAGTTGTTCGCGACTTCGGCGCTGGCGGCCCCGGTTGCGGTTTCACCGGCGGGGGGCTTCCTTGTTTTTTCGCCGTGCCGGTACGCCCGCGCCGCCGAGCATCTTGATGATTTCCTCGGGCGACGGCAGATCGGCAGTGTATGCGATCCGAATAAGCACCATCTCGGCGGCCGCGTGCGGGTTCGGCGCCCGGCCAACCTCATCAATGCCTTTCAACAGCATCTGCCAGACTCGCGAGAGCAGCGCCACGGACACGTTTTCCGATACCGCCTGCGCGCGCCGCACGTCTTCAGCCGAAAGCCCCTCAGAGCCATCTTGCGCACCTACTGTCTTGATGCGGGTTGTCAGATGGACGGCCTCGGAAAGATCGCCGAGCGCTTGCACCGGGTCCGCACCATCTTGGTGCAGGGCCGCGAAAGATTTCAAAGCTTTTGCCGGCTTTCCGCCAATCAGCAACTCTAGAAGGTCGAAAATGCGCCCGCGGTCGGCAAGACCCAGCATGGAGCGCACGTTTTGCGCGCTGACCCTGCCGCTGGCAAAGGCAATCGCCTGATCCAGGATCGACAGCCCGTCGCGCACCGAACCTTCGGCCGCACGCGCGATCAGCATCAGAGCGTCTTCTTCGGCTTCAGCGCCTTCATCGCCGACAATCCGTTTGAAGTGCTCGCTCAGCAACGGTACGTCCACGCGCTTCAGATCAAAGCGCTGGCAACGCGATAGCACCGTCACAGGAACTTTGCGGATTTCCGTGGTGGCGAAGATGAACTTCACATGCTCCGGCGGCTCTTCCAGAGTCTTCAGGAGTGCGTTGAACGCGCCCTTCGACAGCATGTGCACCTCGTCGATGATGAACACTTTGTAGCGGGCGACGAGCGGCTTGTAGCGGGCGTTTTCGATAATCTCGCGGACATTGTCGACGCCGGTGTTGGAGGCCGCGTCCATCTCGATGACGTCGGCATGCCGGCTTTCCATGATCTCGGTGCAGTGGCGGCCAAACTGTGCGGGATCGCGGGGCAGTTCGACGGTTGGGCCGGTGTCGCCTTTGTCGCCATCGCGAGCTTCGTAATTGAGCGCGCGCGCCAGAATCCGTGCCGTCGTCGTTTTGCCGACCCCGCGGACACCGGTCAGCATGTAGCCCTGCGCGATGCGGCGCTGCGCGAACGCGTTCTTCAGCGTCGCCACCATCGCGTCCTGACCGATCAGGTCATCGAAGGTTTGCGGCCGGTACTTGCGCGCGAGAACAACGTAGGGCTTGGCCCCCGTCTCGGCGTCTTCAAACATGCTGTCACTCATGGCGGACGACTATAACGGGGCCGGTCGGTCGATAGAAGGGCAGTTGTCGCGATGAGCGGACACCAAAGCGCAGACCTGGAAGCAGCACGGCGCCGGTTCGTCGTGCATGGGCGATGTCTGCGGCCGCCTTTGGGAGTCGCATGAATTCGCTGTTTATCTGGCTGGTGAGCTTCAACACCGGCATGCCGAGTGTTGAGCCAAATAAAGAGGCTGGCGGACGACCCGCGTCCTGATCGTTAGGGCTGCTTCGTTCCCGACCTGACCCGGTTGGCGAGGGATGCGTCCGCCGCCAGCCCGCTGCTGATATGACGGTTTTACAGCTCCGATGCAAGAGGTGTGGTCGGTTGTTGGGCAGCCGGGGCGCGTTTTGTTCCCGCATCAAAAACCCCGGCTCTCCTCCAACCGGAGCGGCACTTCCTTGCCCACGGAGGCCGCAGGATCGGCCTTCCTCAACTCACGATCCCATTCTGACAAGATGAGATTCCGCACGTGTAAATCGATGCCAATGTCAGATGCCGTAAGCGTCCATACGCAGTTATCTTGCTCCAACCATGAGAAAATGGGCTGGCTCTCTGGCAAGCGTCGGATCACCGGCATCAACCCCGGCTCAAACCAGAGCAGCAGATGCCGTCTCGTACAATAATAGCTCTGCGGAATGTGAATCGGACCCAGGTATACCTCTCGCAAGGCGTGCCAGGGTAGTACGGTAGGGCTGATCGAAGCAAAGATGAGCCCTGTGTCATGCAGGATAAGGGCTGGAGCGTTTCGCTACGCCCTCCGCCAGAGCTTTCGAGTGCGCCAGCAGAAGAACCCTCCAGGAAGTGCCAGCAAAAGAGCACCAACTCCAACGGGCTCCTCAAATAACGACATAAAAGTAGTGTAGAATATTTTAGAAGTCATAAATATAGATAGGGCAAGCCAGACGAAGTCGAATCTGCTTTTGGGAATTTCTCTCATCTATTTTTCGTGTGTTGCGATGTTCGCGACTTGGATATCCTTCGGATTGGCCGTACACGGAGCACGTTAAGGAGCGCAAATAAATCCGCAAACAAACAGATTCCGCCGTAATCGTCAGTGTGCCCACTCACCCATCGCACAAGTTGCGCGAACCGCCCGCTCCGTGCTGTTGTCTTGGCGCTCTAAGGAGGCACGCCCATAATGAAGCTGACACTCGGTCCGACTGTTGAGTTCAACAGGCTCAGCGAAAAGCGCGCGGACAAGGAATTCATGGCCTCGCTTGTCGAAGCGGAGACTTCCCGGTTCTTCGTACTGGCGGGCGCCAAGCCCGTGGTCGACACCAATGCCGACCGCACCAAAACCACCATCCACTGGTTCACAGGCCCGGAAATCACCGAGATGGGCCTTGCGATCAGTGAAGCCATGTTCGTTGGTCTGGATCCTTCCGACGGGACCGCACATTTCGCAGTTGCAACCAGCGAGCACTACGCCCGCGGGGCGCCGCAGGCCCGCGAAACGCTGAAAAACCGCGTTGAGATCCGCACATTGGCGGCCCAGGGCTCGATGTCAGCCGAGGAGCTTGCCCTCGTGGGGCAGGCGGCGGCACTAGGTACTTGGCATGAAAACAACCGTTGTTGCGGCCGATGCGGCGGCTCGATGACCTTCAAGCAGGGCGGGTGGAAGCGCAAATGCTGGGCCTGCGGTTACGAAGCCTTCCCCCGCGTTGATCCGGTGGTGATAATGGCCGTGACCGATGGCGACCGCATCGTGCTGGCCCATGAGGAACGCTTCCCCGACAAGATGTACTCGACGCTGGCTGGCTACGTTGAGCCCGGCGACGATATTCCCCATGCAGTGCGCCGCGAGACCAAGGAAGAGGTCGGCCTTGATGTCACAGACGTGCACCTGATTGGTTCTCAACCCTGGCCATTCCCGCATTCGCTGATGCTTGGTTGCGTGGCGCGCGCTGAACCCAAGGAGCTTGTTGTCGCAGCAGCCGAGATCACGGACGCGCAATGGTTCAGCCGCGCGGACGCTCAGGCGATGCTGGAACTTCGGCATCCACAGGAACTGTGGCTGCCCGGCGCACAATCCATGGCCCATCACCTAGTCAAGGCCTTCATCAGCGGCGAAGCGTGAACCGGCCCTTAAGTTGGTGCCCCGGTTTGTGCCTGTAGTGCATGACTTCTCCAGTGTGGCATCGCAGCACTAGCCGCAAAGCCACGAAACACTACGCTTACGCCCATGAGGGGCTTGTGAAAATTCAGCCTACTGAGAAGGGCGCCCGCTTGGGCGGCCTTTGTGGCGATGGTCTTTCACATAGCCATGCTGTCGCTTCACACCACTGCTGCTTTTGAGCGCGGTTTGGGGCCACAGCAGGATGTCACGGCGCCTCTTGGTATCCACGCCTTCTGCGGCGTCGATGTTCTCGTCTCGGACTTTGCATTGGCTCCGGACGATCAAACACCGCCGGGCTCCAAAGAATCCAGAATCAATTGCCCGCTTTGCGTTGGCGCAGCGCCGGCCGCCTGCATCGCAGCGCCCGTCACTGACGTCATCCCAGTCGTCTTCCTGACCACAAAATCGTTGCCGTACACGGCGCTTGTACGCAAAGCGTCTCGGCCGCTTGCGCGTGTTGGCACCATTCGCGGTCCCCCCGCAATCATCTGATCCCAGTTCGACTAACTCGCTACGGCGGAAACGGTTGCGCAGAACCCTTGCGTGATGCCGCCGTGCGGCAATCGTCTTACAAGGTCAGAACGATGAAATCACGATTGAAGCTATCAATCTACGCGGTTTCGAGCCTCGTGCTCGCCACTGCCGCCTATTCGCATCCCTCCCATGCGAATGACCTGCCTATGGCTGGTATTGCCGTTAAGGGCGGCGGTTATAACCACGGTGCGGTGCGTGCCGATGGACATGCGCCCATCGGCGTCATGGGAGAGCATTTGCACAAAAAAGGCAGTTGGATGCTCTCCTACCGCTACATGCGCATGAACATGGAAGGCAACCGCATTGGTACTGATGAGGTTTCCCCCGAGCAGATCGTAGCAACAGTGCCGAATTTGAACCCTGTGGTTACGCCGACGGGCATGACCGTCGTGCCGCCGTTCTTGCGCGTGGTTCCGACCAAGATGACGATGAACATGCACATGTTCGGGGGCATGTACGCGCCCACCAACAACACCACGTTGATGGCCATGCTGCCCTACATCAGGAAGGAAATGGACCACGTAACGTTCCAGGCACCGAACCCAATGATGGGGATTTCGCCCGACAACACGAACCGTATCGGTGGGTTCACGACAAAATCGGAGGGAATTGGCGACCTAAAGTTCTCGGCGCTGCATCGGCTCTACGACGACGCCGTCAATCATGTCCATTTGAACCTCGGGATCAGCGCCCCGACCGGTTCGGCCAAGAAGCGAGACACGATACTTGATCCCTTCGGTCGCACACCCGAAGTGCGGCTGCCCTATTCCATGCAGATCGGAACGGGCACCTGGGACATACTGCCGGGTATCACGTATCAAGCGCGACAAGGCGACGTGTCTTGGGGCGCACAATACATTGCCGAGGTCCGTCTCGAAAGCGAGAATTCGGAAGGCTATGCCTTTGGCGACAAGCATACGGTCACGGGCTGGGTCGCCTACCAATTCGCGCCATGGATCAGCACTTCGTTTCGTGCCGAGTACATGACGCAGGGTGATATTGATGGTTTCGATCCCGAGATCGGCGGACCCGTTCAGACGGCCAATCCGGAATTCTACGGCGGTCAGCGCCTCAAACTCTTGGCAGGCGTCAATCTTGTCGTGCCGCACTGTCCCCTAAAGGGCCATCGTCTGGCCTTCGAAGCCGGTGCTCCCGTTTACCAGGACCTCAACGGCCCGCAGATGGAAACGGACTGGACCTTCACCGTAGGTTGGCAAAAGGCGTTCTAAGGCCTTAAGCACGGACGCATAGCTTTCGGATCTGCGTTCGTGAACCTCATGCAGCTGGAGATTGGATATGACGAACAAGCTTTTTACCGTCCTCTCGCTCGTGCTTGCCGGCGTCGCCCTGGGCGCGCCGAGTCAGGTCCGAGCCGCGGACAAGGAGGCAGGTATTAAGATTGAGAAGCCCTGGACACGGGTCACGCCACCAGGCGCCAAGGTTGCGGCCGGTTTCATGACGATCACCAACACAGGCGGCCAGGCCGATCGACTTCTTGGCGGCAACGTCTCACTGGCCAAGCAGATCGAAGTCCACGAGATGTCCATGAAGGATGGCGTCATGCGGATGAACGAAGTCGCCGATGGCATCGAAATCGCGCCCGGCGCCACCGTCGTTCTCAAGCCGGGCGGTTATCACCTTATGTTCATGGGACTCACCGCCGCGCCGAAAGAAGGTGAGCGCGTCAAAGGCAAGATGAATTTCGAGAAAGCCGGAGAAGTGGTCGTGGAATTCACCGTTGCTCCGCTCGGGGCGAAGGGGATCGGCGACGGCGACAAAATGACGGGTGGCCACGAAAAAGATGGAATGGATCACGGTAGCCATCATATGAATCATGGGAAGTAACCAAAAAGAACCAGCCTCCGGAGCACGACAGAATGGCAGCAGGAAAGCTTGTATCCCGAATTAGGCTAGCGCTTTGGGGATTGGTCGCTGTCGCCGCATTCGTCGCCGGAGCGCTTTTTCTCGGCCACTTGCAGGAGGCTGCCCGTCAGGGCGCCTCTTGGCCGGGGGCCGCGCGTTTCGGCGGTGACTTCGAACTTGTCGATCACAACGGTCAGGAATTTTCGAGTGCGGCACTGAAAGGCACGCCACACGCGATGTTCTTCGGTTTCACGCATTGCCCGGACATCTGTCCGACGACGCTGTTCGAAATGACCAAGCACCTTGAAGAACTCGGCCCCAAGGCCGATGGACTAAAGGTGTTCTTTGTATCGGTCGACCCGGCACGCGACACACCCGAACACCTAAAGAATTACCTGTCCGCCTTCGATCCACGCATCACAGGTCTCACCGGCAGCGAAGGGCAGGTTGCCCAAGCGATCAAGGCTTATCGGGTATTTGCCGAGAAAGTGCCGACAAGCGACGGCGACTACACCATGAATCACACCGCGGTCGTCTACCTGTTCGACGGGCAAGGCACACTCGCCTCCACTCTGAGTTGGGAGGAAGACGAAAAGACCCGTCTTGCCAAACTCACGCGGCTGGCCGACCGGGGCTGATACTGACAAACAAGCAATCGAGAGGGCAGGGGCGGTTGGTTTTTAAACCGCGGCCGTTTGTTTTGCAGCTGCGGCCAGGGTCGGCGGCTCTGTCATCTTGGCATCGATCAACCTTTGCCAGACGTACCTGATTTTGGTGATGTCCTCGATCGGCTCGAACTCTTTGTTGCGCAGTCTTTCGTGGATGAGGCAGTCCCGGAAGACCAGGGAAACTGTGCGCTGTCCGCTCAATCGGATCTGCAACTCCAATCGCCGTGGCACGACGCTGAGCGCGCCGTTGCCGCGCTCTTCCAATGCCGCCGAAACAGGCTTTGCCGCATCCGCACGATACTCGGGATCCTCAGGCGGCGAAACATCACTCGACCATGTCAGCGAGACGATATCGTCGTACCGGAACAGATGCACGCGGGCATAAACGATCTTTTCGCTCCACAGATCCACCGCTCCCTCGAACATCGTCAGATTTTCCGGCCCGAAATTGAAGGCGGCAAGCCCCACCGGTGAAATCCGTGGGCGCCGGTCTTCGCCGATCTGGGTAAGAACGGAAAGCCCCTTCAGCCTCTCGGCCTTTGGGAACGTCTTCAAGATCACCGGATTGTCGAGCCGCTCCGGTGGAATTGGGATCTCTGATTTGGCCTTGTCGATCAGGCTGTTGAACTGCTTGGCAATCCACTCATCGATCCTCGGTTCGAGGTCCCCCGGCGCCACGGGAGGCCGGGAACCGCGCATCCAGTCGTAAAGATATGCGATAGCGGCAAGCCCCGCGATCACCGACAGGCCCCAAACGATTCCGTTGTGCGACAGCTCGAAAAACCAGAAATCTCCGGCCGCGGCCGCTGCCACCAGAGCCAAAGGCAGAGCCCAGCTTTGCCAGATCGGCAGAGCTGCAATCACGAGCAAAAGCAGCCCCGGCATCATGTACTGCTGAGCTTCGGTTTCTACGATCTGCGGCCAATCGACTTCTGGAGTGATAGTGTAACGAATGGCCGGTATCGCGGCGAGCGCGAGGCCGGTCAGCGCCATCGCGGTGCGTATCGTCTTGACGCGACTGGTGAAGAAGAGATGGCCCTTATGCCTGGCATGCAGTTCGCCGGTGAAGTATTGGGCAAGCAGGGGCTTGATATCATCCTTGTTGCCGGACGGCGGTTTCGATGCTGGCTGCGAATCCTGAAAAGATACAAACGCGGATGAAGTGTTCATGTTGCTACTCATGAGGCACGCTCTATCGATAAATCGTTCCACCGCGGTATCGCAGACAGGATCCGTTCTCGATCCGCAACGACAGGCTCAATGACATTCATCGGCGAGGGCTTCGAAATTGCAACTCAGCTTGTCGCAAACAAGGCAGCTGTTTTCTGCCCTTACACGCAGCGCCCTCCGTCAACCTCGACCGCAACACCGGTGATGAATTCAGAAGCGGGGTCCGCCAGAAAGAGTGCGGCATTGGCGATGTCCGAAGGCCGTGACATGCGCCCAAGCGGGATCGTTGCAATAAACTTCTCGCGATTCTCCGGCGTGTCCTGCCGCCCCATGAAGGTTTCAAGCATCCCGGTCTCGCCAATCACCGGGTTAATGGCATTGACGCGGATGTTCTTTGGGGCCAGCTCGGCGGCGAGCGACTTTGTAAGTGTAATAACCGCCCCCTTCGAGCCGTTGTACCAGGTCAGGCCGGGACGCGGCCGCACACCGGCCGTTGAAGCCGTATTGATGATGACACCGCCGCCCCGCTTCTCCAACGTGGGAACCGCGGCCAGCGTCGTCAGATAGATCGACTTGACGTTGACTGCGTAAATCCGGTCGAATTCCGCCTCGGTCACCTCAAGAGCCGGTTTATTGGAGTGGGTCATGCCGGCGTTGTTGACGAGGATGTCCAACCCGCCGAATTGTCTAACCGCCGCTCCGATCATCGCTTCGACATCCGCGCACTTGGTGACGTCGCCACTAGCCGCAATCGCCTGATCCCCGATTTCCGCGGCGACCGCCTCCGCAACCTCACCGTTGAGGTCCGCGATGACAACTCGAGCGCCCTCGCCCGCAAAGGCCTCGGCAATTCCCTTGCCAAAACCTGAGGCTGCTCCGGTCACTACGGCAACCTTCTTATCAAGTCGGCCCATCCTGGCGCTTCCCTATCGACTAGCGGTGTCCTTGCATGGAGATCGGCGGAGCATGCGCCGCCATTTCCGCACGGTAGCGGCTCGCTCGGTAGGCGCCGAGCAGCCGGACCTGGTTTGAAAAAAACGATAGCTCCTCCAACGCCAGTTGTACCATGCGCTCGGCGGGGTGGCCTTCCACATCGGCGTAGAACATGGTCGCGTTGAACGTCCCTTCCAGCTGGTAGCTTTCCAGCTTGGTCATGTTGACGCCGTTCGTCGCGAAACCACCCAGCGCCTTGTAAAGCGCGGCTGGTACGTTGCGTACCCGGAAGATGAAAGTGGTAATGACCGGTCCCTCGTCAGGTTCCGCGTCGTCTGGTTCACGCGACAGCACCACGAACCGGGTCGTGTTGTGGATCTCGTCCTCGATATCGCTCTTGATGATCTCCAGCCCGTAGATCTTGGCCGACAATGTCGTTGCGATCGCTGCGCACGAGGCATCCGCGCTTTCCGCGACAAGCCGCGCCGACCCCGCCGTATCAGCTTCTGGAATGGGCTTGAGCCCAAGCTCTCGCAGCGTTTTGCGGCATTGACCGAGCGCTTGGGTGTGGCTCAGGACCTTTTTCACATCCTCCAACTTGGTCCCGGGTTTGACGAGCAACTGATGACGTACGCGCAAAAAGTGCTCGGCAACGATGTAGAGCTCCGACTCCGGTAATAGGTGATGAATGTCGGCGACCCTCCCGGCCACCGAGTTTTCAATTGGGATCATCGCATAGGTCGCCTCGCCGGAACGCACGGCCGCGATCGCGTCCTCAAACGTCGGGCATGCGACGGCCTCCATGTCCGGGAAAGCTTCAGCGCACGCGACGTGTGAGTTGGCGCCCGGCTCGCCTTGAAAGACGACACGTTCACCGGGTCTGCTACGGCCGTTTCCTGTCTCACCCGACGGTTGCGATCCATCGCGTTTGGTATTAGCGGTATCTGTCATTTTGCACCCGGCACCGCCCCTATTGAGCCTTCGCGGCGAAGGCTCTTGCAGGCGGTTTAAGAAAAGAGTTCAGTCAAGTGGCGCTTGTCGCCGGCAGGTCCGCGATTAGCCCTTTTCGTCTGGATTCTCAAAGGCCTTGCGCGCGCGCTCAAGATCGGCGGGAGTATCTACACCCAACGGAATGGTGTCAACGATCGACACATCGATCCGCATGCCCTCTTCCAGTGCTCTGAGCTGCTCCAAACGCTCTCGCCGCTCCAGGGTCGATGGCTTGAGCGCAACGAACTTCTCGAGCGCGGGGCGGCGGTAAGCATAAAGGCCGATGTGGTGATAGAGAGGTCCCTCGCCGAACGGTGCAGTGGCGCGCGTGAAATACAGGGCCCTCAGGATGTTCGGCGTCTGGCTCGGTGTGCCGACCACTTTCACGACGTTCGGATTGTCCCGCTCGCTGTCGTCGAGGATTTCCGCCGCGATGGTAGCGATATTGGGGCCTGCCTCCTGCAACGGCGCCAGACAGGCATTGATGAGGCGTGGCTCCAGTGTCGGCAGGTCTCCCTGGACATTGACCACGAAGTCGGCGTCTCCTTCACGGTCAACCTTGTTGATGGCTTCAAATACGCGGTCGGAGCCGCTCGCATGGTCCTTGCGCGTCATGACTGCTTCACCCCCGGCGCGGCGGACCGCATTAGCGATCTCCTCGGCGTCGGTTGCGACAACAACCCGCCCGCATTCCGCCATATGCGCCCGCCTCCAAACGTGCACGATCATCGGTTCACCGCCGATAAGGGCCATTGGTTTGCCGGGTAACCGGGCGGCTTCCATTCGCGCTGGAATGACTATTAGTACTCGTCTCATCGCGGCCCTTTCTTATGACTTGGGTGCGGCCGGTAAAGATCGGGGCGGTCTGCAGTTCCGCCGGCGTGATCGCTCATGTTAGCAAACACGCCCTGCATTAATGCGCACCCTAGTCGAAGGTGACATTTAGTCTCGCTCGATAGGGGTGTTAGATGGCTCAGGTACGAGTTGCAAGCAGGCGCCAAACCCATATAGTCGCGGCCAGAAAACCGAATAGCCCAAGCCGCGTAAGCGATTAGTGCCAGATGAATGTTCAAGCAATTGAGGCGTGACACAGAAAATGGACTCGTTTGAGCTTAACAAAATCGCAGGCGGAATCCTCGCCGCACTGCTCGTAATGGTCGGCACCAGCACCATCGTTGAAATTGCAAGCGCGCCTCACGGCAGTCACGACATCGTCGGCTTTACGCTTCCAGGACCGGACGAGGGCGGCGAAGCTGGAGGCGGTCACGGGGCTGCATCCGCAGCGGCCCCAGCCGAATTTGATGCAGCAAAGGTCGCGACACTGGTAGCTGACGCCAGCGCAGACAAGGGCAAGGGCCATTTCAAGAAATGTCAGAGCTGCCATACGGCGGATCAGGGCGGTAAGAACAAGATCGGTCCCAATCTGTGGGGCATCGTCGGCCGCACGCTGGGTGGCGTCGATGGCTTCAACTACTCTTCGGCACTGGTAGAAAAGGGCGGCACGTGGGACTATGAAGCACTCGCCTCATTCCTTCATAACCCAAAGGAATATGTTTCAGGGACCAAGATGGTCTTTAGGGGTTTCAAAAAAGATGACCAGCTCGCCGATATTCTGGCCTATCTCGACACCCTGAAATAATTCGCTCACTGCCCGCTTGTGAAAAAGCTTGGCGCCCATAGACCCGCCTATCCGGCGGGTCTTTTCGTGGAAAACCAGTATCTAGGCTGATCCCGGCAAGCTTAAGAACGTTTAACTACACGATGGGCCTCAGCAGCGGTATGACCTCAGCTCACGTTCATGACTCTGCAACAGGTCTGGAACGCTGTCGATTTGAGGAGACGTGACTGATGGTTTGCCGCGCAACGAGGATCTTAACCGCGTCGTTCGCATTCTTCGCCCTTGTTGGCGCGATAACGGCGCATGCGGAAGAGCAACGTCACCACGCGCTGTCACTGATTGGCAAGCCGCAATACGGCCCTGATTTCAAACACTTCGACTGGGCCAATCCGGATGCGCCGAAGGGCGGCAGGTTGCGTATCGCGGCGATTGGCTCCTTTGACTCGTTCAATGCGTTCAGCATCAAGGGCGAGGTCGCCAATGGAGTCCGTACCCTACTGTATGACAGTCTTTTGGACGCCAGCCCGGACGAACCCTCTACCGCTTATGGGCTGGTCGCCGAATGGGTCTCCTACCCCGATGATTTTTCCTCAGCGACGTTCAAGCTGCGCGAGGGCGCCAGGTTTCACGATGGCGAGCCAATGAAGGTCGAGGACGTGATCTTCTCGCTCGAGCTTCTGAAAAAGATCAACCCGCTCTACAGATACTATTACAAAAACGTGCTCTCAGCCGAAAAGACCGGCGATCGCGAAGTGACCTTCACGTTTGATATGAAGGGCAATCGGGAACTGCCCCTAATTCTTGGTGATCTGCCCGTCTTGCCCAAGCACTATTACGAGCAAAAAGACGATAAGGGCGAACCAAGAGATCCAGCGAAGACAACCATGACGCCTCCGTTGGGTTCCGGCCCCTATCGCGTGAAGAACTTCAAGGCGGGACGTGAGGTTACCTTTGAGCGCGTGGACGATTATTGGGCAAAGGACCTGCCGGCCCGTCGCGGTCTCTACAACATCGATGAGATCCGCTTTATCTACTTCAAGGATCGGACCCCAGCCTTCGAAGCGTTCTTGTCCGGACAGATCGATTTTTGGCAGGAGAGCAGCGCCAATGCCTGGGCAACGCGCTACAACACGGACGCCGTCAAGGCCGGCAAAATCCGCAAGGAAGAACTTGCGCACGGCCGCGTCGCACCCATGCAGGCCTTCGTCCTCAATACGCGTCGCGAACAATTCAAGGATCCGCGCGTGCGCCGCGCCTTGAACCTTGCCTTCAACTTTGAGGAATTGAACAAGTCGCTCTTCTACAGCATGTACAAGCGCGTCGGCAGCTACTTCGATAACTCTGAACTCAAGGCCAGCGGACTGCCAAAGGGTCGCGAACTGGAGTTGCTGGAGAAGTTCAAGGACCGCCTTCCGCCAGAGGTATTTACCGAGGAGTGGTCGAATCCCGTAGCCAAGGCTCCAGGGGATTTCCGAAATAACCTGCGGGCTGCGATAAAACTACTGGGCGAAGCGGGATGGCGGCTTGACGGCGGCAGGCTTGTCAACGCCGACGGCAAGCAGATGGCGATAGAAATTCTGATCCAGCAGGACGACTGGAAAAAGATCGTCAACGCCTATGCTGGTGACCTTAAGAAGCTTGGCATCGACGTCCGTGCGCGCCTTATCGACTCCGCCCAATACCAGCGCCGCATCGAGAATTTCGACTTCGATGCAACAACGTTGGTTTTCAGCCAGTCGCACTCTCCTGGCAACGAACAACGTGAATTTTGGAGCTCGGCCGCTGCTGACAAAAATGGTTCGCGCAACGCCATCGGAATCAAGAATCCGGTGGTCGACGAACTGATCGAGGAACTGGTTCGCGCGCAGACCCGCGAGGATGTCGTAGCGGCTACGCGCGCGCTCGACCGCGTCTTGTTGTGGAACCACTACCTCATACCGCAGTGGCATGTCCCCTACGATCGGCTGGCCAGCTGGAACATCTTTGGCCGCCCGGACAAGCTACCCTCGCAGTCCCCGGGATCGGTCTTGACGACCTGGTGGATTGACGCCGACAAGGCGGCGAATATGAACGAGCGGCGCGGTATGTGATCGGCCCGCGCCGCCGGTGACAATTCAATCAAAGGAGCTGCGATGAAACTGAGCGGACTGAAACGGCCCTTCGCGATCGCATTCGCCGCGTTCCTTTTGGTCGCCGCCCATTCGTCACTGGCCGTTCAAGCTTCCGGTCCTTCTCACGGGCTCTCCGCTTTTGACAAACTTAAGTACCCGGCGGATTTCAAGCACTTCGACTACGTCAATCCCGATGCACCCAAGGGTGGACGATTGTCGATGATTGGAACGGCCGGCCTAACCACCTTCGATAGCTTCAATGGTTACATTCTCAAGGGCGACGCGGCGCAGGGCCTCGGTTTTGTCTACGATACACTGATGGCCCGCGCCTTTGATGAACCGGATGCGGTTTACGGATTGGTGGCCCACAGCGCTGAATTGGCCGACGACAAGAAGTCCGTCACCTTCTACCTCCGCCCGGAGGCAAAATTCGCGGACGGCACGCCCATTACAGCAGCAGATGTGGTCTTTTCGTTCGAGGCGCTGAAGGAGAAGGGCACGCCCCTTATCAGCTTCTCGCTGCGTGACGTCGAAAAAGCGGAGTCGCTGGACGATCACACTGTCCGCTACACCTTCAAAGGCGACTTGGTGCGCGATCTTCCTTTGAATGTCGCCGGTCTCCCGATCCTCCCCAAAGCCTTCTATAAAGAGCACCCATTCGAGGAGACCTGGCTCGCCAAGCCGATGGGTTCGGGCCCTTATGAGGTGGCCGATTTCAAGGCTGGCACCTACGTCACCTATCGCCGCCGAGATGATTACTGGGCCAAGGATCTGCCGGTCAATCGCGGCCAGTTTAACTTCGATGAGTTGCGTTACGAATACTACCGCGACCGGACTGCCGAACTGCAGAACCTTCTCAACGGTACCTTTGATTTGCGTGAGGAGTTCACCTCCGTCGATTGGGCCACCGCCTACAACAATGTGCCGGCCGTCAAGGACGGTCGGGTTCTGCGCCAGACGCTGCCCGATACACGGCCCTCCGGTGCCCAGGGGTTCATGATCAACACGCGCCGGGAGCCCTTCAAGGACCCGCGTGTGCGCAAGGCGCTCGACTACGCATTTGATTACGAATGGACCAACAAGAACCTTTTTTACGAACTCTACGAGCGCACCGGCAGCTATTTCGAAAATTCCGAGATGAAGGCTCAAGGAAAGCCGAGCCCCGAGGAACTCGCCCTCCTGGAACCATTTCGCGATCAGTTGCCGCCCGAAGTGTTCGAGGAGGTTTATTCTCCTCCGGTGAGTTCGGGCAGCGGCCGGGATCGAAAGCTCTTGAGAGAGGCCGATAGACTGTTGCGCAAGGCCGGCTGGACGCTGCAGAACCGCAAGCGCGCGAACGCCAAGGGCAAGCAGCTCAAAATCGAGTTCCTGCTCTTTTCAAAGGCCTTCGTACGCGTCATCAATCCCTATATCGCCAACCTGAAACGGCTTGGGATTGACGCCCACATTCGCCTGGTCGATACGGCGCAGTACCAGCGCCGCGTCAAGTCCTTCGACTTTGACATCACCACAAGGCGCTATGTCCTACGCCTGACGCCCGGCCTTGAGATGGTGAATTACTGGAGTTCGGCCACGGCCCACACCGACGGCAGCTTGAATCTTTCCGGCATCGCGGATCCGGTGATTGACGCATTGATCAACAAGGCTTTGAGCGCGAAATCGAGGGATGAACTCACAAACGCCACACGCGCCATCGACCGTATCCTGAGAGCCAGCCACTACTGGGTGCCTCACTGGTATAAGGCGGCTCACAATGTGGCCTTTTGGGACAAGTTTTCCTGGCCGGAGACCAAACCCAAGTACGACCGCGGCATTATCCGGACGTGGTGGTATGACGAAAAAAAAGCTGCAAGTTTGAAGCAACGGTAGTCTATGAAGGGCCTGAAAATCGGGCCCACCGCCAAATCGCAACAAAGACAAAACAACGATGGCCGCTTATCTGCTGAAAAGAATCGCGCTGATCCTGCCGACACTGTTCGGCATCATGCTGGTGAGCTTTATCGTCATCCAGTTTGCCCCAGGCGGCCCGGTCGAGCGCATCATCGCCCAGATCCAGGGGCACGACGCGTCAATGACCGGAAGGATCTCAGGGTCAGGCGGCGACGGGCTGAGCGGCGGAGGCACGGGCCAGTTGGGCCAGGGGTCTGGCGAGGCTACCTCCAAGTACCGGGGTGCCCAGGGCCTCGATCCCGAATTCATCAAGAGCCTCGAAAAGCAGTTCGGTTTCGACAAGCCGGCCCACGAGCGCTTTGCGCTGATGATGTGGAATTTTCTCACCTTCAATTTCGGCGAGAGTTATTTCCGCGATACGCCCGTGCTGGATCTGGTTGCCGAAAAGCTGCCCGTCTCCATTTCCCTTGGCATATGGATGACGCTGCTCACCTATCTGATTTCGATTCCATTGGGCATCCGCAAGGCTGTGCATGATGGCGAGCCGTTCGATCTATGGACCTCCGGGGCTCTTGTTGTCGGCTACGCGGTTCCGGGCTTCCTCGTTGCGGTGTTCCTGCTCGTCGTGTTCGCTGGCTCATCGTTCTTTCAGTGGTTCCCCTCCCGCGGACTGTTTTCCGACAACTGGGATGACCTGTCGTTATGGGGGAAACTCGTTGACTACTTCTGGCACTTGACGCTGCCGCTTATCGCCCTGGCTCTCGGTGCCTTCACCACGATGACGTTCCTCACCAAGAACTCGTTTTTGGATGAGATCCGCAAGCAGTACGTGCTGACCGCGCGCGCCAAGGGGCTCAATGAATCGCAGGTGCTCTACGGGCACGTCTTCCGCAACGCCATGTTGTTGATCATTGCGGGCTTTCCCAGCGCATTCATCCATGCGTTCTTCACCGGTTCCCTGTTGATTGAGACGATCTTCTCGCTCGATGGCCTTGGGTTATTGGCCTTTGAATCCATCGATAAGCGTGACTATCCGGTGGTCTTTGCAACGCTATATATCTTTTCGCTTCTCGGCCTGGTGGTGAATCTCGTCTCTGATTTCGTCTATACGCTCGTTGATCCGCGGATCGACTTCGAAAGCAGGGAGGTCTGAACCCTTGGACGCGCGCACGCAAGACATAGCGGCGGACGTACGTTCGGGGACCGTCCGCGGCAAAGGCTTCTGGCAAGGGCTCAGCGACCGGTTCACGCTGTCGCCGGTCAACCGGCGCCGTTGGGACAATTTCAAAGCCAACCGGCGAGGCTATTGGAGCCTTTGGATCTTTCTCACCCTGTTCGGCATTTCGTTGTTCGCCGAATTCATCGCCAATGATCGACCGCTGATCGTCAGCTACAAGGGTGAACTGCTGTTCCCGGTTTTGTTCGACTATCCAGAATCCAAGTTCGGCGGTTTTCTAGCGGTGACCGACTATCGCGATCCGGTCAACCAGGAGGAGATCGATGCGCACGGCTGGATGATCTGGCCGCCGATCCGTTACTCCTACCAGACCATCAACCGCGACTACCCGCGTCGCCAGGGCAAGGATGGTTTGTGTCTAGGCTATCCAGCCCCGCCCCCGTGGCTTTCAAATAAACCTTACTGCGAGGCCCCGCCCGGTCAGATGGCGCGCTACAGCAGTATTTGGAACACCAACTGGCTCGGGCTCGATAACCAGGGCCGCGATGTCCTGGCGCGCGTTATCTACGGTTTCCGCGTGTCTGTTATTTTCGGCCTGGTGTTGACCATCCTATCTTCGATGATTGGGGTGGCTGCGGGGGCCGTGCAGGGATATTTTGGCGGGCTGGTCGATCTGACATTCCAGCGCGTGCTTGAGATCTGGTCGTCGGTGCCCTCGCTATTCGTGCTGATTATCATCTCGTCGGTTCTGGTACCCGGCTTCTGGACCTTGCTGTTTGTGCTGTTGCTGTTTCAGTGGGTTTCTCTTGTTGGCGTCGTGCGTGCGGAGTTCCTTCGCGGCCGCAACTTCGAGTACATCAAAGCGGCGCGCGCGCTGGGCCTGAGCGACGTGACGATCATGTGGAAGCATCTGTTGCCGAACGCCATGGTGGCGACGCTGACGTTCCTGCCCTTCCAGCTTTCCGGGTCGATTTCGGCTTTGACGGCGCTTGACTTTCTCGGCCTTGGCTTGCCACCCGGCTCGGCCTCTCTCGGAGAACTTCTGCTTCAAGGTAAGAAGCATACCGAGGCACCATGGCTCGGGCTGACCGGCTTCTTCACGCTGGCGATCATGCTTTCGCTTTTGATCTTTATCGGTGAAGCCGTTCGCGACGCGCTCGATCCGCGCAAGACGTTCAGGTAGGATACGCATGCAGAACAAAAATACAGAAACCCTCCTGCAAGCACGCAACCTGTCCGTAGCCTTCACCCAGGGCGGCAGCAAGACGCTTGCCGTCAACCGTGTCTCTTTCAAGATCGGGCGCGGCGAGACGGTCGCGCTCGTTGGTGAATCGGGTTCCGGCAAAACCGTCTCCGCGCTTTCCATTCTCAAACTGCTGCCCTACCCGTCAGCCTCGCATCCCTCCGGCGAGATATTTTACCAGGGCCGCAATCTGATGGCCGCCTCCGAGATCGATCTGCGCGAGATCCGCGGCAGCCGCATATCCATGATCTTCCAGGAACCGATGACCTCGCTCAACCCGCTCCATCCGATTGAGCAGCAGGTCGGCGAAGTGCTGAAGGTACACCGCGGCCTTGACGACGAGGCCGTCCACGCCCGCGTGATTGAGCTTTTGCGCAAGGTAGGAATTAACGACCCTGAGCGCCGGCTTGGCGCTTTCCCTCATGAGTTGTCCGGCGGCCAGCGCCAGCGTGTTATGATCGCCATGGCGCTTGCCAACGAACCAGATCTACTAATCGCAGATGAGCCGACCACCGCCCTCGACGTCACCATCCAGGCCCAGATCCTTGAACTCCTTCAAGACCTCAGCCGTGAGATGGGCATGGCAATGCTGCTTATCACCCACGACCTCGGCATCGTCCGCAAGATGGCGCGCCGCGTTTACGTGATGAAGTCAGGACTAATTGTCGAAGAGGGTCATACCGAGGCGATCTTCAGTGATCCTCAGCACGCCTATACCCAGCACCTGTTGGCCGCCGAGCCGAAGGGCGAGCCGGCCCCCTTTGATGCCACCGCTCCCGTCGTTGTTGAGACCGATGATCTCAAGGTCTGGTTTCCCATCAAGACCGGGCTTCTCAAACGTACGACCGACCATGTCAAAGCGGTTGACGGCATTACACTAGACCTGCGCGAGGGCCAGACCTTGGGTGTGGTTGGCGAATCGGGGTCGGGAAAAACGACGCTCGGCCTTGCGATCCTGCGCCTGATTTCGTCCAAAGGACCGATCGTCTATTTGGGCAACCGCATCGACGGTTTCTCTTCCTCGCAAATGCGCCCGCTGCGCAAGGACATGCAGATCGTCTTTCAGGATCCCTACGGTTCCCTGTCGCCTCGGCTTGCCGTCGGTCAGATTATCGAAGAAGGCCTGCTCATTCAGCAGCCCGGCCTCAGTTACGAGGAGCGCCGTGATCGGGTCGGCGCCGCGCTTACCGAAGTTGGCCTTGAGCCGGAAGCCCAGGACCGTTACCCGCATGAGTTTTCCGGTGGCCAGCGCCAGCGCATCGCCATTGCCCGGGCGATGGTGCTGCAACCGAAGTTTGTAATGTTGGATGAGCCGACCAGTGCGCTCGACATGAGCGTCCAGGCCCAGATTGTTGATCTTCTGAGAGACCTGCAGGACAAACGCAGTCTGGCTTATCTGTTCATCAGCCACGATCTCCGCGTCGTACGTGCGCTATGCAATTACGTGATCGTGATGCGCAACGGCAAGGTTGTCGAAGAGGGTCCTGCCGACAGGATCTTTGAGGATCCCCAGGAATCCTACACTCAAGCGTTGCTGGCGGCCGCCTTCAATCTAGAAGTCGCCCATTCCGCCGAACTCTCCGACGCTTAGGCAAGTTTCCGTACACGTTTACAAATCATGCCCGGCCCGCCTATTGTTCGGCAAAATCCGCGTGCGGATTGCAGGTTTAGGCGGAGCAGAATTCCAACACCCATATTGGCCCGGGCCATTGGCGAAGCGGTCCAACGGATAAGGGAGCAGGGCAATTGAGCATCCTAAAAGAGTTTCGCGAATTCGCGGTCAAAGGCAACATGGTCGACATGGCCGTCGGCATTATCATCGGCGGTGCTTTTGGAACCATTGTGAAATCGCTGGTCTCCGACGTCATGATGCCCCCGATTGGCCTGGCGACGGGCGGCGTTGATTTCTCCTACTATAAGATCACCCTCGCCCAGGCCGCTGAAGGCAAGGAAGCCGTGACGATGAACATCGGTGTGTTTATCAACAATGTGATCAGCTTTTTGATCATCGCGGTCGCCGTGTTCATGATCGTTAAGGCCGTCAACGCCCTGCGCAGGGAGGAAGAAGAAGCTCCACCGGCACCTCCTGAGCCAACAGCGACAGAAAAACTGCTGACCGAGATCCGCGACGAACTCAAGAATAGCTAGCGGTAGGCGCCGCCGTGGCCCGTTGAGTAGCCATACCAAGGTTTCGCCTGCTGGGCGTCCGCAGCGTTCCGGAAGGAGAATTGTGTCTCGCAAAGCGCTGCGCGTCATTTTCCCCCTTTATGTTCATCTGCGGAATTCCCTATATATAAATCGGCACTAAAACAGATCTCCGTCTTGACCCAGCTTCATTCGCGGGCAAAAGCTTGCCGCCAACTCGACCGCAGCAACAAGCGCTTGTCTTGTTGTGTCTCGGCTGGGTCTCATCTACTCGGCGCTTCTGTGAAACGATGACGCGTTCTTGCTTGTCCTTGCTGGCACACCAGGCGTATCGAAGCACGATCGCTGCATTTGCACGTATGCGGCAAAGGACAAGAGTTTAATAACGCAGCGGATGAGCAACAGGAGGCCGGCTCCGCCGGCTTTAATCAGACAACAGCAATGACCCTCTACCTCCCGATCGCCGAGATGCCCGTTAATGTCCTGGTGTTCCTGGGTATGGGTGGCGCGGTCGGGTTTCTGTCCGGTATGTTCGGCGTCGGCGGCGGGTTCTTGATGACGCCGCTATTGATCTTTTCGGGCATCCCTCCGGCGGTTGCCATCGGCACCGAAGCCGCTCAGATCGTTGCTTCATCGGTATCCGGCGCCATTGCTCAGTACCAGCGCCGCAATGTCGATATCAAAATGGGGCTGGTCTTGCTCCTTGGCGGCATCGTCGGGTCAGTGATCGGCGTTCAGGTTGTTAAAGAACTGCGCCAGATGGGCCAGTTCGAGCTCTTCGTTTCGCTGGCGTATATGATCTTTCTCGGCATCATCGGGTCGCTGATGCTGATCGAAAGCTTGAACACAATTCGTAAGACCCGCGCCGGTCATGCGCCTTCGGCGCGACGGCCAGGCCAGCACAGCTGGATTCATGGCCTGCCGTTCAAAATGCGCTTCCACCGTTCGAAGCTCTACATCAGCGCCATACCGCCCCTCATGCTGGGTGGTTTTGTGGGTTTTCTCGGTGCCATCATGGGCGTCGGCGGCGGTTTCATCATCGTACCGGCAATGATCTATTTGCTGCGTGTGCCCACCAACGTTGTCGTTGGCACCTCCTTGTTCCAGATTCTATTCGTCACGGCGGCAACGACAATTCTTCACTCGGTGCAGAACCACTCGGTTGATATCGTTCTGGCGCTTATCTTGATGATCGGCAGCGTCATCGGGGCACAGTTCGGGGCTGTCGCAGGTGAGAAGCTGAAGGGCGAGCAGCTCCGCTTCCTTCTGGCCGGCCTGGTGTTGTTGGTTTGCCTGCGTGTGGCCTGGAATCTGGTGGTCGAGCCAAGCGAGCTGTTCTCGATTGCTACTGTTGTGGGAGGTCACTAAATGGCCGGTTCTCCCCAATTCTCCGAAAAGTTTCGCCGCCGGCTGGCCGACGCCAACCGCAATGTCCGCGCGATCAAGCCGCAACATGTCCGGGCCGCCCTAACAAGCCGCAACGCGGCCTTCGCACTTGGCGCGGCGATCGTCGTTGTATTGATCTGGATATTCAATGCCGGCATGGGCGAGCAACCGAAGAACCCGATTCTGCGTGAGACGGGTGTGTCGCCGCCGTCGGCAATTGTCAGGGACATGGAGACACCATCAAAACCGGACGCAGCCCCTGCCGCAGACAAAGAGGGTATTGAGTCGGCCGATGGCGAACGGAGGCATGCGGCGCTTGCCAAGAAACCATTCCATAATCCCGAATACGAAGAGAGCGTGGAAGTCGACGTTTCGGCCAAGTCGGTTGCGATCACGGCGGGCTTCAGCGGCCAGAGGATCGTCGTCTTCGGCGCGGTTCACAAATCGCTGCAGGCCTCGGCGGAACAGGGCCTCTATGACGTCGTCGTTATCCTGGAGGGCATGAACACGCCTCTGATCAGCCGTCGCAAGTCAAACGTCGCCGGTCTATGGATCAACACCCAGTCGGTGGAGTTCGTTAGTGTGCCAAGCTATTACACGATCTCTTCGACGCGACCGATTTTGGAAATCTCGACTCCGCGGGTTTTCGATGAACACGAGATCGGTTTTCGGCACGTGCACATTGAGCCCGAGCCTGGCGAAGCTTCCAAGATGTCGGAACACGAGCTGCAGATGTTTCGTCAGGCGATCGTCCGGTTGAAGGCTGAGGACGGCCTTTACCAGAAGAATGAAACCGGCGTTGTGTTCATCGGAAAATCCCTGTTTCGCACGTCGATTGATTTGCCGGCGAACGTTCCCATCGGCCCTGTTACGGCGCGCACCTATCTGTTTCGTGATGCCGAGCTCATCGCCGAAAAAACTGCGACCGTGCAACTTGAACGGCGCGGCGTCGAAGCGTTCTTGTATTCCTTCGCCTTCGATCATCCGGCGCTCTACGGGCTATTTGCAGTCATCATGGCGGTCAGCGCCGGCTTGGCCGCATCTGCTATCTTCAATCGCAGTTCGAGCTGAACGGCGGGCTGAAAACATGAGGCGAGTGGCGCGCTCAAATCAGTCTTCTCGCAGAAGCCGCGTGGCAACCGGATAGAGACCTTCCTGCCCCATCAACCACACGGCGAAGGCCTGCCCTCCGAACAGAGGATCGAAGGCTTTGTCAAGGACATTGAGGCCACCGGTGTAGGAGCCGAACGCCGGCACCACGAGCCGCTGCCCGTTGCCAATGAAGCATGGGCGCCGCAGCGTGTAACCATCGCGCGAAATCTTCGCGGCTGGATGCAAATGCCCGGCAATCTCGTGCGTCGTCCACGCGCCGCGAGGCTCATGGCGCAACGTGATCCCTTCAACCGTGAGGCTGTCAATCACATACCCGCCAAGCCACTGCGCGATCTCCGGGTCATGGTTGCCGGTCACCCAGATCCATTCGCAGGCGCTTTGCATGATGCGCAACGCGTCCGCGTCGCGAGGCTCCATTCTTTCGGCCGCTTCACGGTCGTGAAAACTGTCACCCAATGCAATTACGGTCTTCGCATCGAAGCGGTCGATGGCCTCAGCTAATCGCGATAGCGTTTCGCGCGTGTCATAGGGCGGCAGCAGCTGCCCCTGCGCAGCATACGAGGATCCCTTCTCAAGGTGCAGATCAGCGATGATGAGCGCCTTCTCGGATGGCCAATAAAGCGCGCCCGACATATCTGCCAGGAAAGACTTTCCGCATAACGAAACGTTCTGCACCTTAAAGTCTTGAACGCTCAGGCGCTCTGGCTTCATTTGAAGCATGGGCAAATCTCTTCGCCTCCAGTGGAATTTCGGACCTTACTCTACCGCGGGCGGCGCTGTCTTGCACGGGCGCGGGTTCGCCGATCCACGTCAAATTCCGTTCGCCGTGATGTCCGTTCAGCCCATTGCGTCACGGATCAGGTCCTCGGCGGCTTCCCTGAGCAGTCCTTCGCGGCCCTGTTGCCCAACCGATTCCCGCCCGATTTCCAGCAAGATTGGTACCGAAAGCGGTGACACGCGATCCAGAGCTACATGGCGTATCGAACCGCGGATCCGCTTCAAAAAGTCGCCAAGCCGGGCGATGTCCAGAAGACCGGTCGCCGCATCCGCGCGCGCCGCTTCGATCAGGACATGTCCCGGATCATGCCGCATGAGAACATCGTAGATGAGGTCGGTGGACATGGTCACCTGCCGTCCCGATTTTTCTTTTCCAGGATGGCGGCGTTCGATCAGGCCAGCGATCACCGCGCAATAACGAAAGGTCCTCTTCATCAGTGAGGATTCGGAAAGCCATGCTTCAAGGTCATCACCCAGCATGTCTTCTTCAAACAGCCGCGCTAACGAGACCTGTCCTTCAACGATCATCTCTGCGATGTCACGGCGTCCCCAGATCGACAGCCCGTAATCGTTTGCGACGAAGCCCATCGGCATGGCTCCGGCTCGTTCCAGCCGGCGCGTCAAAAGCATCCCGAGCGTCTGATGCGCCAGCCGCCCCTCAAATGGATACGCCACAAGGTGGTAGCGCCCCGATCGATGGAATGTCTCCACCAGCACCTCGGTGGCTCGCGGGATCGCTGAACGTTCATCCTGCAAGGCGAGCCAGTCCGACACCGGCATCGGCAAATGCTGCCACGACTGCCGGTCATGCAGTATCGCCCTTACGCGCTCCGCCAGGTGCGTCGACAGCGGGAACTTGCCGCCGTTGTAACTTGGCACGATCGGGTCATGCGCGGCGGCACGCGATACGAATGCTTCAGTTTCCTTGAGGCCCTCAAAGCGCAACACCTCGCCGGCGAACACGAACGCTTGCCCCGGCGTCAGCTGTTCGACGAAATACTCTTCAACCTCGCCTAGAACACGCCCGCCAGCCAGCGGCTGCGGCGCTCCGGCTGTTGCACCACGAGACCCACGTCCCCGGCGTCCGGCCAGCCGCACTTTTATCATCGGGCTTTCGACTATGGTTCCGGCATTCATCCGGTAGGCCTGCGCCACACGACCGTTGGCCACGCGCAGCCGGCCGTCAGGCTCCGGCCTCAGTTTCGCGAATTTCTCATAAGCCTTGAGCGCGTACCCCCCGGTTGCCACAAACGCCACCACCCGGTCGAATGTCGAGCGGCCAAGTGTTGAGTAGGGCGCTGCCGTGCGCACCTCGTGAAACAGGTCGTCGGGATCAAACGGAGCCTGACACGCCATGCCGAGAATGTGCTGCGCCAGTACATCGAGCGCACCGCTCCGCGACAAGGCGACATCCTGCACGCCGGCGCGGGCCGCGTCGTGCGCCGCGCGGCACTCGAGGACCTCGAAGCGATTGCCGGGAACAAGCAGGGCGCGGCTTGGTTCTTCCAGTCGATGGTTCGAGCGGCCGATGCGCTGTAGCAGGCGGCTGGAACCCTTCGGCGCACCGACATGTACAACAAGGTCAACGTCGCCCCAGTCGATGCCAAGATCCAGCGTCGAGGTCGCGACAACCGCATCAAGGCGGCCATCGGCCATTGCCGCTTCCACTTTGCGCCGTTGCCCGGCGTCCAGTGAGCCGTGGTGAAGCGCAATCCGCAAGGCGTCATCGTTGAGCTGCCAAAGCTCTTGAAAAACCAGCTCCGCCTGCATCCGTGTGTTGACGAAGATCAGCGTCAGACTGTGCCGCTTGATCGCCTCGTAGACGGCCGGCATGGCATAGCGCGCGGAGTGGCCCGACCACGGCGCCGGCTCATCATCTTCGAGAATTGTGATTTCCGGTTCGGCTCCACCCTGCGCGACGAGGACATCGGCCAGCGCCAGGCGCTCCTCGGGTGCATCCTGCGCGAGCAGGTAGGCACGCAGCTCGCTCGGCCAGGCGACCGTTGCCGATAGCCCGATTGTCATCATCTCGGGCGCGTGTTTTCGCAGTCTCGCCAGATCAAGGCACAACAGGTCACCGCGCTTTGACCCTGAGATCGCGTGCAATTCGTCGAGGATCACCGTGCGGACGTCGGCAAACAGGAATGGCGCATCCGGGTGCGCCAGCAAAAGTGCGACTTGCTCGGGTGTCGTCAGCAGGATTTCGGGCGGCTTGACACGTTGCCGCGTGCGACGGCTTACCGGCGTATCTCCGGTTCGTGTTTCGACTCTTATTTTCAAGCCCATCTCTTGGATCGGTGCTTGCAGGTTGCGCGCCACATCGACGCTCAGGGCTTTCAACGGTGAAATATAAAGCGTGTGCAACCCGGCGCCCTTGACCGCGGCTTTGTCGCGTTCGCACAACTCCACCAGGCTCGGAAGAAACCCCGCGAGTGTTTTGCCCGCCCCCGTCGGCGCGATGAGCAAAGCGGACGTGAGCGTCTTCGCGCGTTCCAAAAGCGCGATCTGGTGCGCCCGCGGCCGCCAGCCCCTGGACTTGAACCAGCTGGCGAACCGCGCGGGCAAAAGCACCTGCGACGGGCCTGCAGCAACGGAACGCTTGGCCTTGGGCGGCATGCGCTTCCTGGCGGGTTGAGCGGCGGCCTTTGGAGCCGCTTTGTTTATCGGCATGCGTGACGTCATGACCCAATCTGAGTGCCCATCGCGGTTCGTACAAGGCTCGCCATGTTCCAGCCTTCATGCTAAAGCCCGGCAGCGCTCAGCACCACACGGGCGGCCGTAACGCAACAGCGCACAACGCATCGACAAAGGTCTGGACGAAAGCTCGAACCATGGATCGCAATACGTTGCTGGGCGGCAATCCGCTCGGCGTCCTTATCCGCCTCGTGCTGATATCGCTGGTCGTTGGCATAATCCTTTCGGCGATCGGCATCACGCCGCAGAATTTATTCTACCATCTCGATGTTCTGGCAAGGCGGCTATACGACCTCGGCTTCGGAGTCTTTGAGAATGTTCTCGGCTACATTGTGCTTGGCGCTCTAGTCGTCGTTCCGATCTGGCTCGTTGCCCGCTTCTTTGGCGTGCTGACATCGAAAAAATCACAAGGCGATCGCGATACGTAGGCGCTTTCGCAAAAGGCCCCACGAGCAATAAGAACAAATGTATCGCTCAGTCGAGAGGCTGCCGCGCCCAGTATTCAGCCTTGCGTCCGCTCAGTTCAGCAATTGACGTAGCCCCAGCCTCCTGGCACGCCTCGCAAAGGTGCTGCTTGATGCGCGGGATTAGTCCCCAACCTTCGTAAATCAACCCGGTATAGAGCTGGATCAGCCGTGCGCCGGCCTCGATTTTCGCCAGCGCCGTCTCGCCGCTATCGATGCCACCGATCCCGATCAGTGGCACATGTCCCTTTGTCTCCAGGAAGATCCGCGCAAGCATCCCGGTTGACCTCTTGAACAAAGGCCGGCCCGAAAGCCCGCCGGCTTGCCGCGCCGTTGAACCGCTTATACCTGGGCGTGTAATCGTCGTGTTCGAAACGGCGATGCCGTCCACTTTTTGAGCGATGACGCGCTCGCAAATCGCCGGGATATCATCCTCGGCGATGTCCGGCGCGATCTTGACGATGATCGGCCGTTCCGGTTTCCCTTGCGCGGCCAGCCGTGACCTTGCCTCCATCAGCTGGCCGAATAGCTCGTCCAAGGCCTTTGGCGCCTGCAGGTCGCGCAGTCCTGGCGTGTTCGGCGACGATATGTTGGCGGCAAAGTAGCTTGCCACGCCGCTGAATGTTTCCAGCCCCGCGACGTAATCTCCGATACGGTCGTCAGTCTCCCTATTAGCTCCGATGTTGACGCCGATGATCCCGCCGGCCCCGCCGCGCGCTTCCAGTCGGCGCAGGGCCGCTTCGTGTCCCCCGTTATTAAAGCCGAGCCTGTTAATCACCGCTCGCTCCTTGATGAGACGGAACACGCGCGGTGTTGGATTGCCCGCCTGCGGCCGTGGCGTCACCGTGCCAATCTCGGAAAAACCGCACCCAAGCGCCAGCAGCGCATCGGGCACCCGGGCATCCTTGTCGAAACCGGCAGCCACACCGACAGGGTTCGCGAAATCGAGCCCGAAGAGTTTTTGATGGAGGACGCCGTCGCCGCTCTCATCGGTGGTGTGAAGACCCAGTTCAAGGGCCCGCAACGCCATTTCATGAGCATCCTCTGGAGGCAGCGCCATCAGCATGGGCTGCGCCAGCTTGAACAGACTATTGAGCATCAGGCGAGTCCCTCGGGGATAATCGGCACCCCGTTCTCATCCAATATGAGCGGGCGCACGCTAAGCGCTTTATTCGCAGGAAGTTCTGCATAGAGATGTGGAAAAAGCTCGCCGCCGCGCGAGGGCTCCCAGACCAGTTCCGTACCAAGGTCGTCCGAGCGGAATTCAACGAGCAGCAGGTCGCGTTGCCCACGGAAGAACTTTGCGGCGGTGCCAGCCAGCTGCGACCTGGTCGACAGATGGATGAAACCATCGCGGAGATCATCCGTCGACCCCTTATAGTCACCGGCGGCAACCGCCGCCCTCCATTCGGACGCGTCGATGATCTTGTAAGCGAAGGTTGCTGCGATCGGGCGGGTTGAAGTCACGGGATGCCTATGCATGTTAATGGGGACTGCCTCGGTCGGCGGCGCCATACTGCACCATTCAGCCGAAAAATGCCTCGTTTCTTCATGCTCAAACCGAAAAGGTTTCCGTGTGCAGGCGCATAAAAAGAGCGGTTGGGCCAGACTATGTTAGTGCAGGATCGTTCAGTGTTGAAACGGTCACAGATAAACCAGCTGAGTTCAATGGAATCGCGAGCATCTATCGAAATCTCTGGAAGATGTACGCATATGATCGTTCGATGAAGATGTGCCGTCCAGCAGAACGAGGACATCAACGGACTGTCCAATCGAACGAAACGTAAGAAGTGAGCGCGTCAGCTGCGTTCCAAGCTGGTAGCCTTACCCAGGACGGGTGCGAATGTTTCAGCCACTACCCACTGCCTCCATGTCCGCCGGACAACTTTTCGCGGATCCCCACCAATTCTCAGTGCCGATCTATCAGCGGCCGTATTCCTGGAGCGTGGACGAAGCAGCCCGTCTGCTGGACGACGTCGCTTACGCTGCCGGTCTCGACGATGGCAGGCCAATCGACACCGATTACTTTCTCGGTGCCATCTTGTTGTTAGGTAATGCCGCTGGAGGACAGTCCGGAGAATTGGTGCATCGACTCGAGATCGTTGATGGCCAGCAGCGCATGGTGACCCTGACCATTCTGGCGAGCGCATTGCGCGATCTTGAGCCGCAGCCAACCACCGAAACAGCGCGGCGGCTTGACGGCCTCGTCCGCTCCGCCTTCGGCGATTTGGGCGCGGCCTCCCGCTTGGAGCTTTCCGGCACTGACCGCGACTTCTTCGCCGCCTACGTGCAAGACCAAGGCAGTTGCGCGCGGATTGGCCCGGACAACACTCAGCACATGGGCGTCGGTCAACGCGCGGTTTTGGACGCCCGAGACAGGCTGGTCACGGAACTTGCCCAATTCACCATCGAGCAGCGTGCCGAATTAGCGAACTACATCTGCGACAAATGTCATTTCGTCGTTGTGATCACCTCGGATATCGATCGCGCACACTGTATCTTTATGGTCCTGAACGATCGCGGCCGCCCCTTGCAGCGCAAGGATATCCTTAATGCCGAGATACTGAAAGCCGTCGATCCGCCGTTCCGAGGACAGGCTTTGCGAATCTGGAGCGACGCCGAGCGGCAATTGGGCGACGAGATGGAAAACTTCTTCAGCCAGCACCGCCTTCGGGTACGGCCGTCAGCAGGTTATCGCGGGTGTGCGCAGCCTCGTCCGCGCTTCTGGCGGCGCTCAAGCGTTCCTCGTCGATGTCTTAGAACCGCTCGCCTCGGCCTACGCTTTGATCCTTTCAGCAACCAATACGTCCTCACCGATACAGGAGGCGTTACGCCGCCCGCTGGTGAGTCTCCAACGGCTCAGGGGCCGCGAGTGGGTTCCGGCTGCGTTGCATGTCTTGAGCCGGGTTTCCGATCAAGACCAGGCCCGATCCTACCTGGACGAAATTGAACGCGCTGCTTTTCTCATGCGTCTCGTCTGTCTGGGATCGAGCAAGCGGCAGACCCGCTTTGCCCGGATAGCGGCGGCCCTCGCGGTGGAAAGTCTACCTGCGCCTGCCGACCTCTATGAGCCGAGCCGCGAGGAGCTGCGCACAATTGCCTACAACCTGAGGGACCTGCACTCGCGCAACGTTCAGGCCTGCAAGGCTCTGCTCCTTCGCCTCAATGACGAGTTCCAGTCTGACGCGCTGCACGAGGATCCTGTTGATTACACGGTCGAGCACGTTCTTCCCCAGCGTCCCAAATCGACGAGCCTTTGGCGCGAATGGTTCCCCGACAGCGAACAGCGTATTGCGTTGACTTCCAGTCTTGGCAATCTGGTCCTTGTTAGCCATGGCCACATCGACCGCGCCCGTAACGACGAATATTCGCTCAAGAAGGAGATCTATGACTCGGCCCGATCTGAAAATGAGCTACTTCTGATAACCGCGGACGTCGTGGCCAATGATGAATGGCGAGCCGGAGAAATCCGCCAGCGGGAGGCAAAGCTGGTGTCACTGCTCAACCACATATGGCGGCTTAACATCGAGACAGCGCGGCTTGATGAGCCTGTTGTCCAACCTCCACAAACTGCCGGAATACGGGCCCCCGCGGCCAGTATCTCCACACGATAGGTTGCGCGCGGTGAAACAGTGGGCATCGCGGCTTCTTGACAGCGCCGCACCGCTCATACCTTGTATGCAGACAACAAACTGCCTGTGTCTTTCATCCGGTCATGACTAATCACCTGCGTTCGGACGATGTTTGCGTCGGCGACCTGCTGAGCGGCCTTCACCTCTACGAGATACCCGCATTCCAGCGAGACTACTCCTGGAGTGAACAGCACGCCCAGCGCCTGCTCGATGACGTCGTGGCTGCTTGCGACATCGCCCGGCAGAGTTCGGAGCCGCTGCCGTTCTTTCTCGGCACGATGCTGTTCGTTGATTCCGACGAGCCGGGTTCCAGTGTCCGCAGCGCCCTCGTCGTCGACGGCCAACAGCGGCTCATTACGCTAACGATTTTGATTAGCGTTTTGCGTGATCAGGTCGCCGCCCAGCATAAGCATCACCTACATACCCACATTGCCATTCTGACCCAGGCCGAGCCCTTCGAATTCGACGTCTTTCACGTCCAGCCTCGGGCTGGCGATGCCAGGTTTCTCGAGCGCGCTATCCAGCGGCGCGGGGCAACGCGTCTGCCGCGTGGCAAGGCTGACCTGAAGCCAGCCAACGAGGCGCAGCGGCGCATGGATTCGGTCCGAGCTTTCTTCTCCAAGCGTATCAAGAGCTACAGCGTCTCGCGCCGGCTGGAGATAGCGACGTTTCTATTGGAACGATGTCGCACTCTCGTGCTCTGGGCGCCGGACATTGACTATGCCTACCGTCTGTTTCTGTCGATCAATAAGCCTGGTCAGCCCCTGAGCGACGAGGACATTGTCCTTGCCGAAGTGGTGGGTCCGCTCGCCGTGACCCAACGCCGGCGCTACGAAACGGTCATCGCGCAGATGTCCCGCTATCGCGAGCCTCAGAAGAAAGGGCGCCGCCAGGACAAAACGTTTTTTACGCACCTGGCCCTAGCGCAAAAATGGGCTCGCAGCGATCGTATGATCAGCCTGCTGCGCCGGGTCGTGGCGCGCGAGGGTGGCCCCTCTCGCTTCGCCAGCACGGTGTTTGAGCCGATGGCGGAAGCCTATCTCATCACGCGCGGCGACTGGCCCCGTGAGGCCCACTCCCAGGAGGTCTGGCACTCGCTGGACTGTCTGAGAGTTCTGGAGCGCTTCTGTGATAGTGAATGGGTCGCACCGGCTATGCTGGCGCTGGCCCGGTTGAAAGGCGATGAACCTCGTTTGGCCGCGTTTCTTCGTGCCCTTGACCGGTTTGCTCACATGCTGGTTTTGACTCGCGCAGCAGCTGACGACCGGCGCGCCGCCTACCGCCAGGTGATCGATCACATTTGGAGAAGCGAGACCTTTCCCGAGCCCAACATGCTTTTCCTTCTCGATGAGCAACGACAGGCCGCCGCGGTGCGCAAGGCCGCTTTGAAGCTGAAGGACGGGGCCAACGGTGCGGACAAGGTCATTCTGCTGCGCCTAGATGCTCATCTCTCCCGTCGGCCGCTTGCGGACTACCTGCATCTCACCGAAGCGACATTCGTCGACCAGAATATGCTGACCCTCGAGCACGTTGTGCCCGACGGCGAGACGCTGGCGAAATCGAGCGGCTGGCGGCCGGAGTTCGGGCAAATCCGCTATCGCCGGGCCATCGCCAACTGCATAGGCAACCTGGTTCTGCTCGAGGGCGGTCGCAACAATGCTGCTGGTCAGGCCGATTTCAGCAAGAAGAAGGATAGGTACTTTTCCGGTGGCGCGCACCATGAACTCCTGCTCACCGAGCAAATCCGCAACGTTGATCAATGGACACGGCAGACCCTCGAAAGTCGCTACCGTTACCTGATGGCTGCCTTCCTCGAAGCTTGGGACTTCACCGCACCAATTCCCGACCTGCCGCCGGAACCGGTGGCTGAGGGCGCTTCTGACCGTGGCTCGGGAAACGGGCACAAGCCTGACGAACCGGTCATCACCCCGTCGGAGACCGACAACGGCCCCTAGTGGTTTGGATCAAACGCCCGGTCGCCTTCGCAGCCCGCGTCCCCGGGGCACGCAGCTGCAATTGTATACAAAGCACAAACAAAGAGGTGGACGGTGGAGTTCAGCCTTTGCTCCAACTCGCGATTGAAACTGCCATTGTGTCGCAGTAGGTTGTTGGACGCGCGGCTGTCCGGCTCACCACTGAATGTTCGACGGCACTACAATCATCCTGATCGCGCTCGCTTACGTCAGCGCGCTTTTCGTTCTTGCTTGGCTTGGCGACCGAATGCTGACGGTCGGCACGTCAAGGGGGCGGCCGCTCATCTATGCACTGTCGCTGGCGACCTACTGCAGCTCCTGGACATTCTTCGGCAGTGTCGGATTGGCGGCGGGAACCGGCTTCGATTTCATCCCGGTCTATCTCGGCCCGATCTTGATGTTCACCCTCGGACTGCCGCTGTTGACGCGGATTGTTCGGCTGGCCAAGGGGCAAAACACTTCTTCCGTCGCTGATTTTCTCGCTGCCCGCTATGGCAAGAGCCAGTCCGTGGCGGCGCTGGTCACTGTTGTTGCCATCGTCGCTACGCTGCCCTACTTGGCGCTTCAGCTAAAGGCCGTTTCCGCGTCAATCGAGGTCATCCTGGCAGGAGGGCAGCTTGTTCCCATCGAGCTGCCGCGGATAGGCTTCGCTGACACCGCCTTCTTGATCACGATTGCCCTCGCAGTCTTCACGATTCTCTTTGGAACACGCCACGTCGACGCAACCGAGCATCAGGAAGGGTTGATGCTTGCGATCGCCGCGGAATCCGTCGTCAAGCTCATGGCTTTCCTCGCCGTTGGTTTGTTTGTTGTGCTGACCTGGACGGGTGGCCCCGCGGCCCTTTATGCGCAGGCATCCTCGACACCGAGCGTCGCCGAAGTCTTCTCAAGTCCCTTCCACGGTGGCACGTGGTTGACGGTGACATTCTTGAGTTTCGTGTGTGCGATCCTCCTGCCCCGCCAATTCCACGTGGCGGTCGTCGAGAACAACTCACAAACCGAACTTCGCCGCGCTGCGTGGCTCTTCCCTCTGTACCTGGTGCTGATCAACCTTTTGGTCGTGCCGATTGCCGCGGCCGGTCTGTTGAGCTTTCCGCAGGGCGATGTCGATCCTGACATGTTTGTCATCAGTCTGCCGGTCAGCGACGGCGTCAAGTGGATGTCGATGATCGCCTTTATCGGCGGGTTGTCGGCGGCAACCGCCATGGTGATTGTCGAGGCGATCGCCCTCGCCATCATGGTGTCGAACGGTGTTGTTGTGCCGCTCCTGTTGCGCAACCGCGTGGCTGAACACGTCGCACAAGAAGACATGGCGGGTCTGCTGCTGGTGATCCGCCGTGTGGCGATTGTCGTCGTATTGCTGCTCGCCTATTTCGTCTTTGTGGCTCTCGGCGACGCCCAGATCCTCTCCACCATCGGGCTGATTTCGTTCGCCGCCACCGCGCAATTGGCTCCGGCCTTCTTTCTGGGCCTGTTCTGGAACAAGGGGACGGCCCGCGGCACCTTGGCGGGTCTCACCGTCGGCTTTGCCGTTTGGGGTTACACGCTGCTGCTGCCGTGGATCGTCAAGGCCGGTTGGCTACCAGGCGATATCATCGTCAACGGCCCCTTCGGCATCACCTTGCTGCGGCCTGAAGCGCTCTTCTTCCTCTATTTCGAACCGCTCACGCACGGTGTGATCTGGAGCATAGGGCTGAATACCGCCACCTATGTCGCGGTGTCCTTGTTCCAATTGCCGGCCCCGATCGAGCGCTTGCAGGCACACGTCTTCGTTGATGACGACCGCCCCGGTCCAATACCACAGCCGACCCATAGGCTCTGGCGCTCATCCATCACCGTGGGCGACCTGCAGGATACGGTAGCTCGCTATCTCGGCCGAGACCGTGCCGAGCGCTCATTCGCCGAATACTCTTCGAGCCGCGGTGTCAATCTCAACGTCAATAGCGAAGCTGATCTTCAACTCGTTCGCTTTGCGGAGCATTTGTTGGCGAGCTCGATCGGTGCCGCTTCATCGCGGCTTGTGCTGTCCTTACTGCTGCGCCGGGAAAACATGACCGGCAAGAACGCCATGCAGCTGCTCGACGATGCGTCCGAGGCGCTGCAGTACAATCGCGATTTGCTGCAGTCGGCGCTCGATCAGGTCCGCCACGGGCTCAGTGTGTTCGACACAGATATGCGTCTGATTTGCTGGAACCGTCAGTTCCGCAAGATTTTGGGAGTTCCTCCGGAGCTCGCCCGCATCGGTGCTCCGCTCGACCGCATCTTGAAGGCGTTGGCCGAACGCGGCGACTTCGGCCCCGGCGATCCCGAGGAGCAGGTTGCCGATCGATTGCTTCGACTGGCGGTAACAAAGGAGACCTTCCAGGAAGAACTGTCCAACGGGGAGCGTATCCTCGAAGTCCGCACCAGCCCGATGCCGCAAGGCGGCATTGTCACGACCTTTTCGGATATCACCGATCGCATGGCGGCCGCCTCCGCACTTGCGCGTGCCAATGAAACCCTGGAGCGAAGGGTCCGCGAGCGCACCGCCGAACTGCTTGACCTCAACGCCGCGCTGGAGAAGGCCAAATCCAAAGCCGACGAGGCCAATCTCGACAAGACGCGTTTTCTCGCCGCTGCCAGCCACGATGTTCTACAGCCTCTGAATGCCGCACGCCTGTACGCGACAAGTTTGATGGAACGGCCGTTGGACCAAACCTCATCAGGGCTCATCAGCAATGTCGATGCTTCCTTGAACGCCGTCGAAGAGATCTTCTCCGCGCTGATTGATATATCGCGCATGGATTCTGGCCGGCTCAGCGTCGATATCGAACCGGTTTCACTTGCGGAGTTGTTTGAGAGCCTTTGCGTTGATTTTGCCCCAGCCGCGCAAGAGCGGGGGCTGACGCTCAAAATCGTACCGACCTCGTTGTGGGTGCGCTCCGATCGGCGCTTGCTCCGCCGCGTCCTGCAGAACTTTGTCTCCAACGCGGTCAAATACACTCGCAACGGTAAGGTCGTCCTTGGTGCCCGCCGCGCCGGTGACGACGTCATAATTCAGGTTCTCGATACTGGCCCGGGTATTCCCGACGACCAGCGTCAATTGATTTTCCGGGAGTTCCAGCGTCTCGAAGGAGCCGGTAGCACGGTCGCCGGGCTTGGCCTGGGTCTTTCGATCGTTGAGCGCATTTGCCGAATTCTCCACCACCGCATTGAGCTCAGGTCGCAGGCAGGCAAGGGCTCGGCCTTCGCCGTCGTAACGCCGCGCAGTGAAGCTCTTTATAGTGAGCCCGCTCCGGTGTCAGTTGCCCGTCCCCCGCCAGGAGGGCTGGCGGGGCTTTCGGTGCTTTGCATTGATAATGAGCCGGCCGTCCTAGCTGGAATGGAAACACTGCTGACGGGATGGAAATGCGATGTCAGAAGCGCCCCGAGCACGGTAGAGGCACTTCGCACCGTAAAAGGACAAGGCGGTTGCCCGGATATCGTCCTGGCCGATTATCATCTTGATCTGGGAACAGGGCTCGAAGCCATCCGGGCGCTGCGTGAGGAGCTAGGTGCGCCGCTGCCGGCCATAATTATTACTGCCGATCATACCCCCGAGGTCGAACGCCTGATCCGAGATGCCGACGTCGGTCTACTGCGCAAACCCTTGAAAGCGGCCGCCCTGCGCGCGCTGATAACTCGCCTGCTGCAAAGCCGCAGGAGTGCTGCGGAATGACAGGGCTTCGGCTTCGCTCCCGGCCTGGCGTCAATGCCGTCAGCCCGAGGCGTTTTGCCAGTCCCTGTTGTCAATCTTGTTGACAGCGATCACGGCCTGCGTGCGGCTATCCACTCCCAGCTTTTGCAGAATGGCCGAAACGTGCGCCTTGATCGTGGCTTCGGAAACCGAGAGCTTGTAAGCGATTTGCTTGTTGAGTAGGCCCTCGCCCAGCATCATCAGGACCCTGACCTGCTGCGGTGTCAACGTCGACAGCCGCCCAAGCATGTCGGAGGTCTCTTCGTCCATCGAGCCGCTCAAATCGACGTCTGGAGGCGTCCAGACCTCGCCGCCAAGGACCCTTGCGACAGCCTCCCGGATATGCACGATCGGTTGCGATTTCGGGATGTATCCAGAGGCGCCGAATTCAATGCAACGCCGAATGGTTCCAGGATCCTCATTGGCCGAACAGACCACAACCGGAACTTCCGGATACTGAGCACGTAGAAACATCAGCCCTGAGAGGCCCTGAACGCCTGGCATATTCAAATCAAGCAGGACAAGGTCAACGTCCTTCCTCAGACCAAGCTGCTCGTTTAACTCATCAAGCGACCCCGCCTCCTGGAAGTCGGCATCCATGGAGGCACTGAGAGCTTGATTCAGCGCACCGCGAAAGAGTGGATGATCATCCACAATGGTAATGCGATAAACCGCCATGAAACGCCTCCCTGGAAGCTTATAATTCTTGAATGGGCCCGGCTTTGCGAAGCAGAATGCCGAATCGGCAGGGCTATCGATGACCGGACGTCCGGTTCGCGCGTCTTACTACCGACACAGATCACGATTTAAGCAACAAGCTGCACCATGTGGCAAGTTTGCCATTCTTGGGGACTTCGTTATCCATGAATTCTAGGGCCATCGCGGACCCCGAACTGGGTTTCACCGCGATGCAGCAACTTTCAGGAGTCGGTCATGATCGAGCGAAAGGAACGCAAACCCTATTGGCGCCACACAAAGTGGCAGATGATTGCCAGCCTGGTTCCGTTTCTGATCGTGCTCATCGTCCTACCTCTGTACGCGGAAGGCCTTAACCACAATAAGTTTATTGGTTTTCCTTTGGGATACTTGTTGTCTGCTCACGGCTTGTTTCTGATTGCCCTCATAACTGTTGGCGGTTTCGTCAATCGTCAGGACGCGATCGACCACTGGCATGGTGCGCATGAGGATAACTAAGCGAGCAAGCCCAATACTCGGTACTGCCATGCCGCTCAGGCCGTTGCCGGCATCTGTCATTCTTCGCCATGAACCCGCGCACAAAGCCAGTTTGGCTCCAGGCTGTCATAGGGACCCCACGATCAGATGACCTTCACGCCGCGAGGCCGGTTCATCAACCCCCGCCTCGGCATCTACTTTGGGATCTTCACCAGCGGCTTCGTCTCCCTGGTGCTGATCTTATTGATGTTCGAGCAAATGGGGGTGGCGCAGGACGTGCTGAGCGGCGCGATGTTGGCCGGCGCGCTGTGCGCCTTTTTGTTGATCGCCATCACCGGCACAACGCGTGAGCCGCTTGAGTTCTTCGCTGCCGGCCGCCGGGTGCCTGCCGTCTACTGCGGCCTCAGTCTGGCCACTTCGACACTCGGCGCGACCGGTATCGCTTGTCTCACGGGTGCTTTTTTCATTATCGGCTTCGATGCCATTTGGATTATGGCGGGCGGCTTTGCCGGGTATGTCGTCATGGCGGTCTTGCTGGCTCCCTTCTTCCGCAAATTCGGCGCCTTCACGCTGCCAACCTACCTCGGACGCCGCTTTGACAGCCGCAACGTCCGCATTGTTTCCGCGGCGTTACTGGCTGTTCCTACACTTTTGATGCTCTCCGCCGAACTCAGCATCGGCGCCAAGGCGGTCAATTGGCTGCTGGGCGCGGGCCCGGCTATCGCAACCGCGGTGATGGTCTTGGCCGTGATCTGCGGCCTTGTCTTTGGCGGTATGCGCGCACTGACCTGGTCCAGCGTCGCCACCGGTGTCACTGCCATTCTCTCATTGGTCGTGCCGGTCAGTATCATCGCTGTTCTGCTGGGCTATCTGCCACTCCCACAGCTGAGCCATGGTCCGGTAGTCAGAGCCTTGGGGCGCTCGGAAGTGATTGCAGCCATGCCGATCGTTCTGCAGGCTCCGCTCGGTTTCGAGCTGCCTCATGACGGTCTGCAGGCGGTTGCCAAGCGGTTCTATGAGCCGTTCGGTGCGATCGGCCCGTTGGCATACACGCTTGCCACCTTGACAACGATGATGGGTGTCGCAGCCGCTCCCTGGGTGCTGCCTCGCGTTGCCACGACACCGGGAGTCTATGAAGCTCGAAAAGCGCTTGGCTGGGCTTGCTTCTTTTTTGGTGCGGTCATGCTGACGGCGGTCACGATCGCCGTGTTTATGCGTCATTATCTCATGCAGGCTGCCGGAGCATCGATTGCCGCTCTACCTGAATGGCTGCGCAGCCTGGTGTCTTTGCGGCTGGCGGAAATGTCGACCAGGGGTAACAAGGTCGCGGTGGGCGACGTTGCCTTCGACCGCGACAGCATCGTCCTTGCCCTACCGCACGCCGCTGGTCTGCCCGACGTGTTCGCCTACCTGGCGGCCGCTGGGATTGTCGCCCTTGCCTTTGCCGCCGCCAGCGCCGCTGCGTTGACACTTGCGGCCATGCTTTCAGAGGACATCGTCGGCGGCTTGAACTGGCAACCTCCTCCGACGGCGGTCCGACTTGGCACGGTCCGCTTTATGGTCGTCCTGGTCGTTGGCTTTGGCGGATTTATCGCCGTTCTGGCCAAAGGCGATCCTCTGAAGTTGCTGCTCTGGGCTCTTGCGCTGACGGCATCCGCGGGATTCCCCGTGCTGGTCGCGTCGATCTGGTGGAAACGGGTCAACCAGTTCGGGGCATTGGCGGGTATCGTCACCGGGTTCGCAGTTGCTGTGCTGATGATATTGGCATCCGAGGCCGAGTTGATCGGCTTGTCGAGCGCGCTGGCGGCGATTGTAGGCGTGCCCGCAGGAGTGCTGGCGCTCGTTTCCGTCAGTTTGCTGACCCTGTCTCCCAGTCGGCGCTCTCTGGAACTGGTACGCGATGTACGTGTTCCCGGTGGCGAAATCCTCTACGACCGGGAAGTGCGTATTCAGCGCCAGAAAGAACGTCGGCGGCCCTGACGCTGCGATCCTGTGCAAACTGTTTGTCCGGCGTGGACCTACTAACTGCCGCCGCAAACTCACGGCGCAACGGGCGCCTGTTAAGCGCCATCGACCGTGCCCTGGAAATGCAGGGCCAACTCGCGTCGGTGCGCCCGCTTGCGGTGCTCGGCAACGTAGAGCGCCTGCCAGGTGCCAAGCACCATGCGACCACATTCGACTGGAATCGATAGAGACGTTGCCGTCAGCATCGCCTTGATGTGGGCCGGCATGTCGTCAGGCCCCTCGCTGGTGTGCCGATAGCCAGCGTTTTCCGGGGCCAGAACCTGCAACCGCTGCGTCAGATCAATTTGCACTTCCGGGTCGGCGTTCTCCTGGATGACCAGTGACGCTGAGGTATGGCGGATGAACACCGTGAGGATACCATCGCGCACGCGGCCCTCACGAAGCCAGTCGTCGACATCATGAGAGATATCGTAGAATCCCGGTCCGGCTGTTTTAGTGACAATCCGGCCGAGCACTTGCTGCAGCGTATCCATCACTCAAAGTGGCGTGGTTCCACGCGGGCCTTCGCCGGGCGGGTCTTCGCCGGACTTGGGCGGTTCCCCGGGAGTGCGACGCGGTGCGGTTTTCTCACCGAAGTCCTCGAAGCGATCGCGAAACTTACGAATCATGCGCTCCAAGTAATCTACCGCCCTATCAACATCCTCCTCATCAGGAAGTGTGAACTCCTGCAGCCCGCCGGGCGGAAGGCCGCCTGTAGGGCCGCCAAGCTTCGGACCGTCGTCCGGTTCTTTTTCATCACGTTTGCCGGTTACAAACGTCTCTTCCAAGCGTCGTACTTCGTCTTTTAGCTCTGAATTTTCAGCCCTCAACCTGTCAACCTCGTCGCGGAGGCTCTTCTGTTGGTCATCCATCGGAAGGCATGACCAGCCGCTCTGCCGTTTGTTGCAGAAGGCCATCGAGCCGGTCTCCTTGTCGAGGCGGACGAACCCGTCATCGACGGGTGACATCGAGAAACGGCCGCTGGTCTCGGCCTGGGCGCAAACAGCCGCCAGCAGAACAAAAGCGGCTGCAAGCGCGGTACGGAAACTCAAAACACTCACGGGGTGTCTCCCATTCAACTGGTCTTAATTGGCTATGACGCACGCTTTGCCTTCCAGCAATAGCTAGGTGCCAACTGTGTCAATTCTAGCGGATGTGCCTGGTTTTTCAGCTCCTATCACAACAATACCATTCTCAGTTGGGCCCGCGCCGGTCTGCCTCAAACGCGCATTTCCAGGGGTTCAGCTTAGGGGCGCACAAGAGTCCTATGCAAGTCGTCGCGTGAATTTCACCGAAGATTGGCCCAGTCGTCCAAGATTAGAAATCAATTTAACCGAACATTTACTGCGAACTGAGAGCTTTGCTTAATCGGGTTCCAAAATGTGCCGCGTCTGGATCCAATTTTTTGCTCAAAGACCGGCCGATGGCAAACGGACCCACTCCTACCCTCCGTCATTGGAGTCGCTGGCCGCTTAGAGCGCAGACCGAGTGACAGGGGACGGGGAAGCAATGCCGCTACCAGACGAACAAGCCATCAGTGCTGAGGCCATTGAAGCCGAGGAGGCACGCGTCAATGTCCCTGCCGAGGACATGCAGGCCATCCTCAAACTCGTTGCCATGCAGTTGGAGGGCGCCGACCGACGCCACGCCCAGGCGCTCGGCCAAATGTACGAGCGGCTCCAAGTAATCTGCAACGACGCACGGCTCACGCAAGAAAAAGTGCCGGCGGAATTGGCTCCCGAACTTGAACGCCTGCAAGAGGGAATCGAGCAGCTCGCCGAATTTATGGCCCGCGACGAACCCGCCACCAACGAGGTCGCTCAACCCACCAGCCAAGAACATAACCAGCAGAATGCCGCACAGCTTCTTGAAGAAGAGCTGCCTGCAGGCGGCGATGAATTCCCAAACATCGTCGGCGATCCGTCCGTTGCCGAACTCGAGCAACACCACAACTTATTGATTTCAGATTTGTTTCCCGCCCCTGAACCCGATTTCGGGCAAGATGAAATTTCAGCTGAAGAGAGCGTTGATAACATGGCTATCACCGATAGCGTCTTCACCGACAACGCCGCCGATCAAGTGGTTTCCTCCTCCCATGATCAACAAGAAGACACCTGCGAGCCATTCCAGATTTCTGTCATGGACAATGACCCGGTAATGGCCATTGCCAACGCCGAGCCGGCCAATGAAGACCTGCCGGAGCCACCGGCACCCGAGAGCGTCGCTGGCGACATGGAGCAGCCTTGGGACCTTGAATCCGCTGAAGCCCTCACACGCATTTACGAATCTGGCGAAGCCGGATTTGCCTTGCACCCCCAGTTGGTGCCTGGAATGCTCCCCGGCATGCTGCCTGACGTGTCTGAGATTGATGCGATGGCGCCCGCGCCGCACATGGAGCGCGATGAGCCGGTCGCCTTGGAACCTGCTCCGGAAGCCAACGAACAGCCTGAAGAACCGCACAGCCTTGACTATGAGCCGGCCGCTGCCGCGTATGGGGGCCCCGGCGCTTCGAGCGCTCTCCAGCCGATTGACCAGGTCTGGCTGGAGGAGCGCTTTGCCGAAATCGCCGTCAAAATCGAAGAAGCGATGCTGGTGCTTCGCGAAGACGAGGCTCTAGAAAACTTGAGCTGCCGCTTCGGCGAGTTTGAGCAACGCGTCGGAGATGCACTTGAGGATGTCGCCACCCGCCAAGACATCGACGCCTTGAAGGTCGCCGAATCCCAGATCGATTCCATGCTGGGATACTTCGAGCGTGTCGAAGCTCAGCTTGGACGAATCGACAGCTTGGAAGGTCAGCTAGAGAGCATCATCGAACGCATTTCTGACGACCAGCTGACGCAACACTTTGCAAAGCAGCGCGAGACCGCTCAGGCCGACTACGCTGAAATCGCTGAGACAGTCGCGCAGAGTGTCGCCAAGCGTTTCCTGGCTGACAACGGTGGCGACGGCGAAGACGCAGCAGTCTCCGAGATCCGCGAGTCAGTTGAAGCCTTCATGGCCGAACGTCGCGAGCACGATACGGAGTCCGCCAGCATGCTCGACACGGTTCAGCAGGCCTTGATCAGGGTCCTTGATCGTCTCGAAGCGATGGAGAGCGGCCAGTTAGGTTCGCACGAAATGGCGCCTGTGGGCTTCGAAGCCGCTGACCCGCCGCAAGAGCAAATGACGCGCATTTTCGAAGCGAACACCTTCGATGAGCAAGAAGCTCAAAAAAACAGTCGGCCAGAAGAATCGGATGCACAGGTTGACTCGGAAGGTTTTCAGCGCCCACTGGAATATCCGGCAGCTGTGATGGGCCTGTCCGATTCCGATGAAGCCGCTCCCTACCTGCAGGCAGCCGGACAGCTGAACGGAGCAGACCAGCAAACTCTGTCACAGTCGGTTGAAAACGGCGCGGGACCAACCTTCAGTGATCTGGCCGCCGCACAGGCGGATCTTGCGGCGGATTTGGACCCAGCCGGGCCGGCTCCAACTGGTCGCGTATCTGGGGCTGATGCCGGCGAGTTGCCGCACGCAAGTCCAATCGATCGCTTGCGTCAGCAATTCATCGCTGACGCGAAACGTGCCCGCCAGAATGCAACTGCGCAGGCATCGAAGGGGGAACCGGACAAAAAAGAGCGTGCCTCCCTGATGAGCAAGCTGAGCATTCCAAAGTTGCCGAGCCTTGGCATTTCATTTGGCGCGTCCAAGTCAGAAGTGCAGCCCGAAGAAATCGAACAAGAAGCCGCTGTTCACGCACCCGTCATTGACGAGGAGGCAGCAACGCAGACGTCTCGCTTCGCTCTCACGCGGAGCAGGATACTCGTCGGCGCGGTGATTGTTCTGTTCGCCACCGCCGGCGCACTCCTGATGATGCGTGGCAAACCGAAAACGGACGTCATCACACCGCCTGCGCAAATCGAGCAGCCATTCGACAACGGGGCGACGAGCCCTGAGTTGTTCGAGCCGCAGCAGTCCGCACCGGTCGAAGGAGGCCAGCAGGGCAACCTTGAAGGTGGACGCGTTTACGATGGCGAGTTCAACTATGACGTCGCACCCGGGCTGACCGGAAAGCCGTTGGCCTCCGCGCCTGCTGGCTTCGCGCTTGCCGATTCTAGCAAGCCAGCAAGTCCTGAGGAATTGGCAAAGGTGCACCGTCGCCGCGCCATGGCCCAAATGTCCTCTGACCTAGGCGCTGCGGCAGCGTATGCCACGCCGGCCAGCCTGATGCCTGATTACCCCTCTGCCCAAACCGAGGACCTCAAGACGGGATCGGTGGCGCAGGCGGGCAAGGGCAACCAATTGGAGCTTCCGCCGGCAGTGGTCGGGCCGTTGTCCCTGCGTCTGGCCGCAGCCAAGGGTGATCCTTCCGCTCAGTTCGAAGTCGCCGCGCGGCTTGCTGGCGGAACAGGTTCAGCACGGGACCTCAAGGGTGCGGTCCATTGGTACAAGCTCTCTGCCGCACAAGGGTTTCCGCAAGCTCAGTACCGGCTTGGAACGTTTTACGAGCGCGGTATCGGCGTCGACAAGGACCTTGCTCGCGCTAAGATTTGGTACAAGCGTGCCGCCGACAAAGGCAACGTAAAGGCAATGCATAACCTTGCGGTCGTAACCGCCGGGCGTGACGGCGGCCAGCCGGACTACACCGGTGCCGCAAAGTGGTTTGAACAGGCCGCTCAGCGCGGTTTGAGCGACAGCCAATACAACATGGCCGTTCTCCTCGAGTCCGGTCTAGGCGTGAAGAAGGATCTGAAGAGCGCCTACTACTACTACGCGCTCGCCGCAGTCGCCGGCGATCAGCAAGCCGCCGAACGCAGCACTGCTGTCCGTGTCAAGCTTTCCCCCAGCGAGATCACTACGGCCGACCGCCAGGTCAAGTTGTTCCGTCCAAAGCTCACCGACCGGATCGCCAACGATGCGCGCGCGGCGGGCAACGACTGGAAAAAGCGCGCTGACCACTCCTACTGATCCGGCGACAGGGGATCGGATGAAATGAATTGGAGGCCGTGGCGGACAGAAATCCGTCGCGGCCTTCTAACATTTGCGGTCTCAGTACTCCGCCTGCCGCCGACGGATTTGCACGAGTTTCTCCGACGCGGCCAAAGCTTCCGCCAGCGTGGTGATGCCATTGGCTTCCAGAAGGTCGACCATCTTCAAGAACACGTGCGCTGTGGCAAGCGAATCACCAAGTGCGGTGTGTCGGGTCTCTTCGGGGATCTCAATGCTGAACCGTTCAGCGACGGCATCGAGCGTGTGCTGGTCGGTATGGTCGTGCACGATTGCTGACAACAGAACGGTGTCGAGCACAGGGTTATCAAGTTTCACGCCGGTCTGTTTTTCCTTGAGCTCAATGAACCTCAAGTCAAACGCGGCGTTGTGAGCGACCAGGACGCTTTCGCCGATGTAGTCGCGGAAACGGGGCAGCACATCCTGCACCGGCGGTTGCCCCGCCACCATTTCGTCGGAAATCCCATGCACCAGCGTTGAAGCCTTTGGGATCGTCCGCCCCGGGTCTATGAGCTTGTCAAAGCTCTCACCGGTCAAGACACGACCATTCACAATGCGCACTCCGGCAATCGAAATCATCTCATCGCCGTTACTGGGTTCAAGGCCGGTCGTCTCTGTATCAAACACGACATACGTGAGATCGCGCAACCGGCGGGTCGCCAGATCGCCGCTGTCTCCAAGTCGTGGCAGCAGATCGAAATCATAAAACTCAAGCCGTATTGGCGGCGCACCGCTTTGTTGCTTGGTGTGCTCTGTAACCGGATCCGGCATTGGAATGCGCAAGCGCGACCGGCCGTCCTCGACGCGCTCCGACCAGGCGTCAGAGCGATGATGCTCGAGGACGTCGTAACCAGTCATGTTCCCGGCGCCGTTCTCAATCTGTTCGTTGAGCCAGGAATCAAGCGTGCTGGCCGGGATAGGATCTCCGCTCCAGGTAATATCTAGGTAACGCCGCTTGTCGCCCTTGGAAGCTTCAAGCGTATAGGTCTGAGCGCCGCTCTCCTCAAGAATGCCGCGGATCAACCTGTCCATGAGTTCGATGATCGTGTTGCTGTCGCAGTGCAGATAACGAGGCTCGCCACTGACGTCACACCGCAATACGGGATGGTCTCGGTATCGGCGGGCCAGGCAGCTCAGAAGATTGGCCGAGTTGACGTCGCTCATCGGCCAGAGGCTTGTCGCGATCGAATGATAATCTTCGGTTAGGCTTGTCAGCCGGTTTGACAGCTCTTTGCTTTCTTCCGCCGTGATACGGGCAAACTCTTTGCGGGTATCCTCCGGCATTTTTGACGATTGGTTGAGCAACTCGGCAGTCGCCCGCAGGTTTGCAAGGGGTCGGCGAAACTCTTCAAGCGCATCGTGTAGCAGCCTGTCCCGCGTCGCCAGCGAGGCGATCTGCTTGGTCGCATCCGAAAAGGTCAGCGTGTAGCTTTGCGGTTCTTTTTCCCTTTCGTCGACGATCAGACTCATCTTGCCTTGCAACACGTACCGGCCATCAGGCGTTGCAAAAACGATTGGCGCCATGAGATGATCGGGATGGTTCTTGTAACGCCCGGAGGTGAACCTGTTGCGCAGCCGTTCAAGTGTATTGAGGAACGGCGGCCGGTTGACGACCGTGAAGATCGATCGTCCAAGCCCAAGGTCACCGCCAAAATAGAGCGCCTGCAGAGCCCGCTGATTATAGAGCAGCACTTGGTGGTCCAGGTTGCACACAACCACCCCCTCATTAAGGTCTCTGAGGACGGTTTCCAGCCTCTGCCGCTGACGTTCCAGGGACCGCGTTGCCTCTTCGACCTTGGCGTCAATATCGCTTCGCAGTTGCCGCATGGCTTCGCTTGCCTGACGTACGGTGGGCCCGAGGACACCAAGGTAGCGGGCCTCATTCTCGTGGATCTCGTGCTCGGGGTTGGCGTGCATCAGTGTCTGAAGGTCGCGAGAGACGGTCACGATCGGCCGGGCCACGTGTGTATCGAACAACTGCGCGACCCAGGCGATGATGCCGATCAACGCAAAACTTGCTGCTCCCCCGAACAGGACAAGTGGCGGGACAGGGTTGTCTTCCATGCGCGTCGCGGCCAGCCATAAAGCGATACCAATCACCAGCGGGACGGCTGCCGCGATGAGTGCGAAGAACATGGCGAACCGGGCGCGCAGGCTCCAACGTTCATGCATGGTGCTGTTGGCTCCAGGCAGCAAGCGATCGGACCTTCTCCACGACATCCGCGGTGGAAAATGGCTTTGTAAGATATCCGTCAGCACCCATGGCCGTCGCTTTTTCGATAGCAACATGTTGGCAAAGGGCGCTTAGAACCAAGATGCGCACCTGGTCGAGGTTTGGGTCCGACCGAACCGCTTGGCACACTTCGTAGCCGCTGCGCTTGGGCATCTTGACGTCGAGCAAGACGACATCGGGCGGAGACTTCTTGATTTCCTCTACAGCCTCCTCACCGTCAGAGGCGCAACGCACGGCGTAACCTTGTTCCTCCATGAGAAACTGCAAGGCCATTCTGATGTTGCTCTCGTCGTCGACGACCAGAACTGTCTTCCGGTCAGCCCTCTCATTCATGGTGCTCCTCCAAGTCAGTATTTTTGTTGCATTCTTACATCGGTCGGCAAATCGAAACACCGCCGATCGTATGAGTCTTTGATCTGATACCAGTGTCAGGATGGCTTGCGCAGGCAACTATCCTCGATTAGGCGCATGCTTAAAAGTTAATTATTTCAACATGTTATGCCTTCCCCAAAAAATCGATGGTGACCCGACGCACGACTAATGGCGCGTTGCATCTTTCGTGGAATTCGAAAATGTTGCCCTAGCCCCACTTGTCTCTTCGGGGTGGTTAGCGTTGCGACCAAACATGAAGTCAACAAACCGCATGCCTCGTAGAAGGCAGTAGAGGGGAGAGCTCCAAGGCTATGGAAAACGAATCCGGCAGAAACTATTGGGCAGCCAATATCCGGCTCGTCACTGTACTGCTCTTAATTTGGGCGTTCGTGTCGTACGGCATGGGTATTTTGCTGCGGCCAGCACTCGAAGGCATCAAGGTCGGCGGCGTCGATCTCGGCTTTTGGATGGCACAGCAAGGTTCGATCTACGTCTTCATCGTGCTGATTTTTGTTTATGCAGTGATGATGAACGGTTTGGATCGTCAATATAACGTCGAAGAAGAATAAGTTCTGGAGGGAACGATCCAATGGATCTCAAGACTATGACATATCTCGTTGTGGGCGCCACGTTCGCGCTTTACATCGGGATTGCTTTTTGGGCTCGGGCGGGATCGACCGGCGAGTTCTATGCTGCAGGTCGTGGCATTCACCCCGTAGCCAACGGTATGGCGACCGCAGCTGACTGGATGTCGGCTGCCTCATTCATTTCGATGGCCGGTCTGATTGCCTTCCAGGGTTATGAAGGCGCCAAATTCCTCATGGGTTGGACGGGCGGTTACGTTCTCCTTGCCCTGCTGCTCGCCCCTTACTTGCGCAAGTTTGGAAAGTTCACGGTTCCCGAGTTTATCGGCGACCGGTTCTATTCGAACATGGCGCGCTTCGTGGCTATCATCTGCCTTATTACCATTTCGATCACTTACGTGATTGGTCAGATGCGCGGTGTTGGCGTGGCTTTCTCGCGCTTCCTTGAGGTCGACGTTGCAACTGGCCTATTCACCGGCATGGGCATCGTGTTCCTCTACGCCGTTCTCGGCGGTATGAAGGGCATCACCTACACCCAGATCGCCCAGTACTGCGTTCTGATCACGGCTTACACGATCCCCGCGATTTTCATCTCGATGAACTTGACGGGTACCCCTGTCCCGCAGCTGGGCCTCATCGGGAATTACCAGGACGCTGGCATACCGCTGATGGAGAAGATTAACCAGACCATCACGGAGCTAGGCTTTAAGCAGTATGACGGGCCGGTCAGAAGCCAGCTCGACATGACGCTCTATACATTGTCGTTGATGATCGGGACCGCCGGTCTGCCGCATGTGATCATCCGCTTCTTCACCGTTCCGAAAGTCTCGGATGCGCGTTGGTCAGCCGGTTGGGCCCTGGTCTTCATCGCCCTGCTCTATACGGTTGCACCGGCCGTTGGTGCCATGGCCCGTCTAAATGTAACGACGACGATCTGGCCGAACGGCGTGCAGGAAGCACCGATCGAGTACGCCGCGGTTCCCCAATGGTTCAAGACCTGGGAAAAAACCGGCCTGCTCAAGTTCGAAGACAAGAACAACGACGGAAAGATCCAGTTCTACAACGACAAATCAGATGCCATGACGACCCTTGCCGGTGAGCGTGGTTGGAGCGGCAACGAGTTGGTGAAGTTCGACCGTGACATCATGGTTCTTGCCAACCCGGAAATCGCCGGACTACCGAATTGGGTCATTGCACTCGTTGCTGCCGGCGGCCTTGCCGCTGCGTTGTCGACGGCTGCTGGTCTCTTGCTGGCAATATCATCGTCGATCTCGCATGACCTTCTAAAAGGCATCTTGATGCCAAATATCACAGAAGGCACGGAACTCTTGGCGGCTCGAATAGCCATGGCGGGTGCTATCGGCGTGGCCGGTTACTTCGGACTCAATCCACCCGGGTTTGCGGCCCAGGTTGTGGCGCTGGCGTTCGGACTTGCCGCCTCATCGATCTTCCCGGCATTGATGATGGGCATCTTCTCCAAGCGCATCAATAGCCATGGGGCGATCCTTGGCATGATCGCCGGCATCGGTGTCACCTTGGCTTACATCTTCGCTTACAAGGGGATGTTCTTCATCAAGGGCACCGCAATCTTCCCGGCTTCGACGCCAGAATACTGGATTATGGGCGTATCGCCGGAAGCTTTTGGCGCAATCGGTGCGTTGGTGAACTTCGTCGTCGCCTACTTTGTCTCGATGGCAACCGCGGCACCGCCGAAGGAAATCCAGGATTTGGTCGAATCCATCCGCGTCCCGCGCGGCGCTGGTGCAGCCACCGGCCACTAACGCAGCGCCTTTGCGTTAGACACGAAAACGAGGGGTCCCGCTGTTTCGGTGGGGCCCTTTTTTGGTCGCTGCAACTTTTGCAGATCGTGTTACCAAGGCAGCGGTTGTTTCATGGGGGAAGAGTTTGCTGGCATTGTTCTCAATCAAGGGCCTTGAACTCCTGGAACGGTACTCACAACTCGCGCTAGATCAGCAGTAGGAGGCCGCACAGTGGAACCGACGAGGGACGACATTGCCGCAACGTTGCAAGCGGCGACCGGGTTCCGCAAGCTTTCGGACGCCGATCGCGAAGAGCTGGCCGGCCGGCTCACGGCTGAAAGCTTTCTTTCAGGCGCGACCGTTTTGGAGTTGGGCCGCGTCCTAGAGCACGTCTACATTATTCACTCCGGCTCGCTTGAAGTCCGCTCCGCAACGGGCAAGGTTTTTGCCCGCCTCAAGCCGGGCGACGTCCTCGGCGCGCGAGCGCTATCAAGAGACCAACGCCTCAGCTATCGCGCCGTCGCTACGGAAGACTCGGTCATCTTGAAGCTGCCGCGCGAAGAATTTGAGTCACTGCAAAAGACTCATCCCAAGTTCGAGACGTACTTTGATCGCGTCGGTTTTGAGCGCGGCCGGTCCGGCGGCATTGATGGTCTGCCCGCAAGAGACGCCGCGATCGATCTCATGACGACCACCGCCCGCGACTTGATGACGGCAGGTCCGGTTACGGCAGAGCCAGAAATGCCACTTCTCGCAGCGGCGCGGCTGATGCGGCAGCGGAAAGTATCCTGTCTTCCGGTCATCGACAGCGAGCGTGTTGTTGGGATCATTACCGATAGGGACCTGCGCAACCGCGTCGTCGCTGAAGCTGCGGACCTGAAGCGGCCCGCAAGGGATTTCATGACCAAGGATCCCGTCACGCTGGATTGCGATGCCCTTGCCTTCGACGCACTTGTGCTCATGATGAAGCATGACGTCTCCCACTTGCCGCTGATCAGTGACGAGCGCCTCGTAGGTATTCTCACCCATACCAACCTGGTTCGCGCGCAATCGCGCTCTGCCGTCTACATGATTGGAGAGATCCATCGTTACGAGCGTGTCGCGGACATGGCCGCCGTCGTTCGCCAGAATCCCGGAATTGCTCGTAGCCCTGGTCGAGAGCGGTGCATCGGCACACAAGATTGGCCGGATCATTACCTCGATTTGTGATTCCCTTACACATCGCCTGATCGCGTTGGCCGAACAGCGCTTGGGCAGCCCTCCGGCACCCTACGTTTGGGCCGCTTGCGGCTCGCAGGGGCGCCAGGAGCAAACCGGCGTTTCCGATCAGGACAACTGCCTCATCCTCGACGATAGCTACGATGAAGCCGCCCACGGAGCCTACTTCACTGAGCTGGCGAAGTTCATAAGCGACGGGCTTGACGAGTGCGGTTACTTCTATTGCCCCGGTGAGATGATGGCGACCAATCCGGAGTGGCGCCAGCCGGTTAAGCGCTGGCACAGCTACTTCCGGGACTGGATCGATAATCCAGGTCCAAAGGCGCAGATGCTGGCCAGCGTCATGTTCGACCTGCGTCCGATCCACGGGAAGATCTCGCTGTTCACCGACCTGCAAAACGCGACGCTGGAGCGTGCCCGCAAGAACTCGATCTTTGTCGCCCACCTACTCAGTAACGCCCTGACGCACACTCCTCCGATAGGCTTTTTTGGTACCTTTTCACTCGAAGGCGGCGAGCATCGGGGAACCATAAATCTGAAACAGAACGGCGTCGTGCCGATCGTGGACATCGCCCGCGTTTATGCGCTGGTAGCGGCGATCACGGAGGTCAATACGCATCGCCGGCTCGAAGAGGGCCGCTCGGCCAGCGTCATGAGCGAAAGTGGCGCCGCCGACCTGCTCGCGGCATTTGAGTTCATCGCCATGACCCGGTTGCGTCATCAGGCGCGTCAGATCCGCGCCGGCAAAAAGCCCGACAACTTCATGGCGCCAAAAGAGATCTCGCATCTCGAGCGCGATCAGTTAAAGAAGGCGTTCAAGGTTGTGACGACCATCCAGTCAGCTCTTTCGAATGCCCATCAGATCGGCGCGCGCTGAACCAATAAAACACCAACGGACGGATTTCCCCCCGATGTTCATGAACCTCCTCGTGACGCTGGCGCTGGGCGGCCTTGCAGCTGGCGCCGTCTATCTGATCGCCCGTCCTTTCGGCTGGAAGCCCGCGGGTGTTGTTTATCTTGCTGCGGCCGCCGTCGGCATGTTCGCGTATGCGATATATGATGAGTATAGCTGGTATTCGCGCACATCTTCGACGTTGCCCGGCCGACTGGAGGTCGTGCGGACCTATGCCACCAGCATGCCCTACCAGCCGTGGACTTATGCCGTCCCGCGCGTCTATCGTTTTGATGCCCTGGATCTGGGCTCGACGCGGTCCAATCCCAACGCCCCGGATCTGACGCTGATACAATTGCTGCGCGTGACCCGCAACACCTCCAGCGTAAACATTAGCGCCATCGTTGATTGCAGGAACGAACGCTTCGCCGAAGTCGACCAGAATACGCAGTTCGCCGACAACGGGTTGCCGACCAACGCAAAGTGGCTGAACCTGGCAGATCATCACGCGCTGCGCAAAGTTGTCTGCAACAGCACCTAGGCGCGTCGGGATCAAAGCCTCACTGACCTACCAACTCGCAGGGCTACGCTGCCGTAGTGCGGACGAGTAGTACTTGGGCCGTGGGTCAAGGCGCACGTGCAGCCAGGGCACGCCGCCGCCATGCGTGCTGACCCACAGTACACTGCGGCCTTCCGCCCACCAGGCTTGAATCTCCATAGCAACCTCGCGCCACAGCGCGTGCCGAAGCTCGCTCGGAGCCGCACGAAGAAACGATGAGAGATGCCCGAAGTCACCGGGAGGAGCGGGAGCAATAAGCCGTGAGTCGCCGCGTAGATTGGCGAACGCGGCAACCGGCTTATCGAGCTGTCCGGAAAACGCTCCGGCGTCTGCCGGAAAGCGGGCTAGGATAGGGGCGGCCATCACCACCTGCTCATAAGCCTCTTCGCCTGTCCGAGATGGAGACGTCTCCCAGAAGACGGCTTCGTGACGGCTTTCGACAATGCTCGCCGTCAGGGCATCGCGTGCGCTTGCCCGCGAGACCCAGGCATCCACAACCTCGCGCCAGATCACTTGCCCTCCCAATTTGCTGAAGCCTGTCCAAATCAGAAACGCTCGCTTCAAAAAAAAATGGCCGCCATCACGGGCGGCCATACCAAGGCTAACGGAGCCTTTAGGTAGTTCAAGAACTGATCAGTAGTAACTGAACCTTTTCCAGGTCACGGTCACCCTGGTGCCGACCCGTGTACGCTTGTAAAGGTCGATGACGTCCTCGTTGTACATCCGGATGCAGCCCTTTGAAACAGCCGAACCAATCGTCCAGGGGGCGTCCGTACCATGGATGCGGTAGAGGCTCGATCCCAGATAGAGGGCCCGTACGCCGAGTGGGTTAAGCGGGTGCCCGCCAGGGACGTGGGCAGGAAGCTTCGGGTTTTCCCGGCGCATTTGAGGAGTTGGCGTCCACCCCGGATTGACGCGCTTCTGCGAGACATGCGTCACACCCGACCAGCGGCTTTGCGAACGCGGCACAGCGATCGGGTAGCTGATCGCCTGGCCGCGGCGGTAGATGTAATAGAGCTTGCGATCGCCGAAGCTGACGATGATCTGCCGCGGACGGTACTTTGGCGAGAAGTCGACTACGGATCTCGAGCCGCCTGACCAAAGGAACGAGAACAAATCCTGAGCGGAGGCCGTGGTTGGGCCGAGGCTGGTCATCGAAATGGAAACTGCTGCAACGAGCGTCGCGGCACGAAGATATCTGAAAAACGGCATATCGGGAGTTCCCTGCTATCCTGCCTACTTAGGGGCTCATAATACGAGACCTCGCCGCGCGATGGGGAAGGTCGCCGCCATCGTGTTCATCACGGGCCCAGACTGTGCCGCCATTGGCGTCATTCGACAAGGCCGCGACGGCCGTTGCTGCGCCTTTCAGCATCGTTCAGAGAATTTCTGTTTTTTCGTTGTCGCAACTTCGCAACACTCTCTCTGAGCACGCTTCGAAATTTTTCGACGACAGCAATTCGCAAACGGGAATTTGTGTGCGTAAGTGTGTATGACGAGCGGGCATCGCGCCGCGGGCCCATATCCAACGGCAGACAAGTGCTTGGTTGGCCGCCAGGCGTGGGCGGGCGGCTACCAGCCCGCCTCGTAAGCCCCGATCACCGCCATATTGACGATGTCGGAGTCGCGTGAGCCCAGCGAACAGATCTGCACCGGCTTTTCGAGGCCGACCAGGATCGGGCCGATGATGGTCGCACCACCCAGTTCGCGCAGCATCTTGGTTGAGATCGACGCGGCGTGGAACGCCGGCATGACGAGCACATTGGCGGTATCCGACAGCCGGCAGAACGGATAAAGCTGCATGAGTTCGTGATTGAGCGCCACGTCTGCGGCCATATCACCGTCGTATTCGAAATCAACGCCCTGCTCATCCAGGATCTCGACCGCCCGGCGGACATTGTCTGACCGGTCACCGCGTGGCTGTCCGAAGGTGGAGTAGGCAAGCAGTGCCACCCGCGGCTCAATTCCAAAGCTGCGCGCGGCTCGTGCCGCCTCGATGGCTATTGTCGCGATTTCTTCCGCGCTCGGGATGTCATGGATGCTTGTGTCAGCGATCAATACCGCCCGGTCTCGGCAAAGCGCCAGGCTAATGCCGATGACGTTGCGGTTGGGAGCTGCGTCCAGCACCCGGTGAATGTCCTTGAAGACGCCGGCCCAGCTACGCGTGGCCCCAGAAACCATTGCGTCCGCATAGCCAAGCGCCACCATGATTGCCGCGAACACGTTGCGCTCGTTTTGCACGATGCGGTGGCAGTCACGCCGTAGATGGCCACGCCGTTGCAGGCGCTCATAGATGTGGTCGGTGAACTCTTCGGTGTATTGCGACTGGCGCGTGTCGTGCAGTTCGAACTCCGGCCTAAGCGCGATGCCGAGTTGCTCGAAATTTTCCCGAACCCTTTCCGTCGTACCGACCAGCATTGGTTGCCCAAAGCCCTGTGCCAGAAAAGTATTGGCCGCACGGATCACCGCCGGCTCTTCGCCCTCTGCGAAGATCACCCGCTTTGGATCGTTGCGCACCTTTTCGAAGATGGACTGCAGCCAGTCGGACATCGGATCCAGCCGACCGCGCAGCCGCGCGACGTAATGCTCCGTGTCGGCGATCGGGGCCCGCGCGACGCCGGTGTCCATCGCTGCCTTCGCGACCGCCGGCGGGATCGCGGTGATGAGGCGGGGATCGAACGGGGCTGGGATGATGTACTGAGGTCCAAACGTCGGCCGCCGGCCCTGGTAGGCGCGTGCCACCTGATCGGGCACGTCTTCGCGGGCGAGTTCTGCAAGCGCTTCCGCCGCTGCGACCTTCATTGCATCATTGATGGTCGAGGCCTGAACATCGAGAGCACCCCGGAAGATAAATGGGAAGCAGAGGACATTGTTGACCTGGTTTGGATAATCCGAACGGCCAGTGGCCATAACCGCATCGCTGCGCACTGCACGGACGTCTTCAGGCGTGATCTCCGGTTCCGGATTGGCCATCGCGAAGATAATTGGGCTGTCCGCCATGCTGGCGACCATCTCGCGGCTGACGATGCCGCCGGCCGAAAGGCCGAGGAAGATATCGGCGCCCTCGATGGCCTCCGCGAGCGTCCGCATCTCCGTTTCCCGCGCGAACGGCTCTTTATAACGGTCCATCAGCTCTTTGCGGCCCTTGTAGACGACACCCTCGATGTCAGCGACCGTCACATGATCCTTCTTCAGTCCGATGGTGGTGAGCAGGTTGAGACAGGCTAAAGCCGCGGCCCCGGCACCGCTGCAAACCATCTTGACCTCGCTGAGATCCTTGCCGACAACCTTGAGAGCATTAAGGATGCCCGCCGCAACTACGATCGCCGTTCCGTGCTGATCATCGTGGAACACCGGGATATCGAGCAGCTCCTTTAACTGTTCTTCGATAATGAAGCAGTCAGGGGCCTTGATGTCTTCCAGATTGATGCCGCCAAAGCTGGGCCCGAGATAGCGCACGGCGTCGACAAAAGCTGCGGTGTCTTCTGTCGACACCAGCAGGTCTATGCCGTCGATATCCGCGAAACGCTTGAACAGCGCGCCCTTGCCCTCCATAACCGGCTTGGCCGCCAATGCACCGAGGTTGCCGAGCCCAAGGATCGCCGTACCGTTTGAGACAATGGCGACGAGGTTGCCCTTGTTGGTGTAATCGTAGGCTGCCGTCGGGTCTTCCGCGATGGCTTTCACGGGCACCGCGACGCCGGGCGAATAAGCGAGCGACAGGTCCCGCTGCGTCGTGAGCGGTTTTGTCGGCATGATTTCCAGCTTGCCGGGCTTGCCCTGCGAGTGGAACTGGAGAGCTTCTTGAGGTGTGAATCGCGCTTCGGTGAAGCGGCCGGGCTGGGACATGAGTGAGGTCCAAGGGAGGGATTTGATTGGATAGCCCCGCCGCGGCAGGGCCGGCAGCGGGGCGCTTCGATTCCACGATATGGTGCATCGCCCTTGCACACAACAGACCTGTTCGGCCAAGCCTTTAGCTGGCGTTTTCACGTTTTGGCGGTTGACAGCATCGACAATGGGGGTTTTCGGCCAGGAGGCTCGCGCGCTATGGCTTGCTAAAACTAGGACGATCGCGGCGGAGGACCGGTATTCCCTCGTAACGGTCACAGGTCACGCCCCGGTGGGAGCGCATGTCGCGAAAAAAGGACAAGGATCAGGACAAAGGCGCAAAGACGCAGCCCGCGGCCAAGGCGGCCGCCGGTGTTACGCCGTCCATGGCGCAGTATCTTGAGATCAAGGCGGCTAATCCCGACAGCCTCCTGTGGTACCGCATGGGCGACTTCTATGAGCTGTTCTTCGAGGACGCCGTGACCGCGGCGGCGGCGCTGAGCATTGTCCTCACCAAGCGCGGCAAGCACCTGGGCGAGGATATTCCCATGTGCGGCGTTCCCGTGGTCCGGGCCGATGAATATCTGGAGCGTCTTATTCGTCAGGGCTATCGGGTTGCCGTTTGCGAGCAACTGGAAGACCCAGCTGAAGCAAGGAAGCGGGGCGCAAAGGCGGTCGTCCACCGTGATGTCGTGAGATTGGTGACCCCCGGCACATTGACTGAGGAAACGCTTCTCGAACCCAATGCCCGCAACTATCTCACTGCCATCTTTCCAGCCCCCGACGCAGGCACAGGGCCCCCCGGGGAGCGCAAGATCGCGCTTGCCTCCCTGGATATCTCAACCGGTGAGTTTGAAGTCGGCACCGCCCTGCAAGTCGACCTGCCTGGCGAGCTCGCTCGTCTTGCCCCGCGCGAAATGCTCACACCCGACGGCGCTGCCGCCGATCAGTTGTTTGAGCGGGCGCTTGCTCTTTCTCCAGCCGCCCGCACACCGCTGCCGGCCGCCCATTACGACAGCCGCTCCGGCGAACGCGATTTGAAATCCCGTCTCGGTGTCAGCGACCTCAGGGCCTTTGGCGAATTCTCGCGGGCCGAACTTGCCGCCGTTGCCGGTCTCCTGAAGTACGTCGACCTCACCCAGATTGGAAAGAAGCCGGTCATCCGCCCGCCACGCCGTTCCGCCGGCGAAGCGATCTTGCTTATTGATCCGGCAAGCCGCGCCAGTCTCGAATTGACGCGCACGGCGTCGGGTGAGCGCAAGGGCTCTCTGCTGTCCGCCGTCGACCGCACGGTAACGGGGGCCGGCTCCCGTGAGCTGGCGGGGCGGTTGGCAAGCCCGCTCTGCAATATCCCGGTTATAAATGCGCGTCTTGATGCGGTGTCCTACCTGCTGGGTGAGCCCGCCCTGCGCAAGGACGTACGGTCGGCGCTGAGCGGCGCACCAGAAATCGCCCGCGCTATATCCCGGCTTTCGTTCGGGCGCGGTTCGCCACGTGACCTGGGCTTCGTTCGCGATGGGCTCATTGCCGCGGCAAAGTGCGCGGGCCTGCTTGGCGGCAGCACGCGCGCCATGAGCCTCCCAGGTGAATTGGGCTTGCCAAGTGAACTAGCTGACATCATCGATCGGTTGAGCGCGGCCACCGGCCCGCTGTTGGACGAACTGGGCCGGGCCCTGGCGGATGAGTTGCCCGTTAACCGCCGTGATGGCGGTTTCGTGCGTGCCGGCTGCCTTGCCGAGCTTGATGAAGCGCGGCGTTTGAAGGAGGACGCGCGCCAGGTGCTTGCCGAGCTGGAAACCCGCTACCGTGATGAGACCGGCGTAAAAACGCTCAAGGTGCGCCAGAACAACATCCTTGGCTTCTTCATCGAAGTAACACAGGTGAACGCCGGCCCGCTTACGACTGCCCCCCACGACAAGGTGTTCCGCCATCGCCAGACGATGGCCAACGCCATGCGCTTCGTCACTGATGAACTGGTCGAGACGGAAGGCCGCGTGGCCACTGCCGGCGAACGCGCGCTGGCCTTGGAACAGGATGTCTTCAACGACCTCGCCCGGCGTATCGGAGAGGCGGAGCAGGATCTATGCAACATTGCCGCGGCCCTGGCTGATCTCGATGTCACCGCGGCTCTGTCCGAGTTGGCCGAGCGCGAGGATTACACCCGCCCGCAGCTGAGTAACGACCAGACCTTCGAGATCCGGGCCGGCCGTCATCCCGTTGTCGAGCAGGCGTTGACGGCCGCTCGCGACGGCCCCTTCATAGAAAACGACTGTCTGCTCGGCCTTGCCAGTGATGATCAATATACCCAGCCGGCCGCAACCGATGCCTCAAGGCCTCCGGGCTTTGACGACAGTCGCGCTGCCCGCATTTGGCTCGTCACGGGCCCCAACATGGCCGGTAAATCAACATTCCTGCGCCAGAACGCGCTGATTTGCCTGCTCGCTCAGATGGGATCGTTCGTGCCCGCTCAGAATGCCGCGATCGGTGTGGTTGACCGCCTGTTTTCACGCGTCGGCGCCTCTGACGATTTGGCGCGCGGGCGATCCACGTTCATGGTCGAAATGGTGGAAACGGCCGCGATCCTCAATCAGGCCAGCGACCGCTCCCTGGTTATTCTTGACGAAATCGGGCGCGGTACTGCCACCTTCGATGGCCTGTCCATTGCATGGGCCTGCGTTGAGTATCTGCATGAAGTGCGCCGGTGCCGCACACTGTTTGCCACCCACTATCACGAGCTGACGGCACTGGCCGACCGCTTGACCGAGGTCGCCAACGTCACCATTGACGTTAAGGAGTGGCGTGACGAAATCATCTTCCTGCATAAAGTGAAACCGGGCGCGGCCGACCGGTCTTACGGTATTCAGGTGGCGAAACTCGCCGGGCTGCCCGCCGATGTGATATCGCGGGCCAGCGAGGTATTGAGATTGCTGGAGGACGCTGATCGCAATCAGTCGAGCGCGCCTGATATGTTGCTGGACGAGTTGCCGCTGTTTGCGGCGGCCCGGCCGGAAAATCCGATGATCGCCTCAAGCGTGCCGTCCGCGGTCGAAACGGAGCTGGCGATCATCAATCCCGATGAATTGACACCCAAAGCGGCTCTCGATGCGCTTTATCGCCTCAAGTCGCTCTTGCAAGAAGATGACAAATAGAACCCGAAGAGACTGCGAGCCTTGGAGCAAATAAACAATGGATAGCCTCGCCCCTGGCGCTGCACCAAGGGTGCTGAACGTCCTGCGGCCCGCCGATCCGCCGCCGGCAACGCGCTATATCGATCCTGAGGAGTTGAAGCGGGAGCTCACAGAGCTAGTTAACGCCGACGGCGGACCGGACAACGCCCGCCCGCATTTTGTCGCGCGGGTGAAAGAGGTGGTTGCCACCGCCCGCACTCAGGCGCGCGAGGAACTCGAAACAGATGGCCTTGGCCGACGCTGCGCCGAAGGCCTGTCTGGCTTTCAAGACGACCTCATCCGCACGCTCTTTGACTTGGTGGTGACGTACCGCTGCACCGATGAAGAGCGTAAACAGATCGAGGGTATGGCTGTTGTCGCCACCGGCGGTTACGGCAGAGGGCTATTGGCCCCGGGTTCTGATATCGACCTGCTTTTCTTGATGCCCACATCAACGGGCAGCGGTCAGACACAGGTCTCAGAACGCTTGCTCTATCTGCTCTGGGATCTTGGCTTCAAAGTCGGTCACGCGACTCGCACGATCTCCCAATGCATCAAGCTCGCACAATCTGACACGACGATTGCGACATCAATGCTCGATGCCCGTCTCATCCTCGGCGACGCGGCGTTGTTTGCCGCTCTTGAAGAGCAGTTCAGGAACCAGGTCATCAAGGCCAACACGCGGGCATTCGTCGACGCCAAGATGGCCGAACGCGATGAGCGTCATCGCCGCTCCGGTGACGCGCGCTATCGGGTTGAACCCAACATCAAGGATGGCAAGGGCGGCTTGCGCGACCTGCACACGCTGCATTGGCTCTCCAAGGCGATCTACGGAGAGGACGTCGGCGAGGCGACAATCCGCGCCGGAATCTTCACCGAGGAGGAGGTAACGACCTTCCACCGTTGCGAGGACTTCCTCTGGTCGGTTCGCTGCTTCCTGCATTTCTTGACCGGGCGCCCTGAGGAGCGGCTGACCTTCGATCTGCAGCCGCAAATGGCTGAGTTGCTCGGCTACAAACGGCATGGCAGTCAGCGCCCCGTCGAGCGCTTCATGAAGCACTACTTCCTGGTCGCCAAGGACGTCGGCGATCTGACCGGGATTTTGTGCGGGGCGCTTGAAATCCAACAACTGAAGTCGGTTCCAACGCTGCGCAAGATGCTCAATCCACTGAGCTGGCAGGTGCGCCGGCAGGTCCGCACGCGCACCGATTTCCGCATTGATTCAGACCGACTCAACGTCGCCGACCCCAAGGTTTTCGAACGAGATCCGCTCAATATCCTGCGCTTGTTCGATCAGGCTGCGCAGACAGGTACATTCCTTCACCCGGACGCCGTGCGCCTGCTGCGAACATCAAGCCGCCTCATAGATAAATCCATGCGCCTCAATCCGGAGGCCAACCGGATTTTCCTATCGTTGCTGACTAACGCGGAGACTGCGGCGACCTCCCTGCGCCGCATGAACGATTCCGGCGTGCTTGGCCGCTTCATACCGCCCTTCCGGCGCGTCGTCGGTATGATGCAGTTCAACATGTACCACCACTATACAGTGGACGAGCACCTGATCCGCACCGTCGAAAAGCTGAGCGATATCGAACGTGGTGAAGCCATCGAAGAACTGCCTCTGTCGACCAGGATTTTCCGCACGTTACGAAACAGGAAGGTGCTCTATGTCGCTGCCTTCCTTCATGACATCGGCAAGGGCCGGCGCGAGGACCACTCCAAGGTCGGCGCCCGCATTGCCCGCGAAATTTGCCCGCGTTTGGGTCTGACCCCAAGCGAAACGGAAACGGTCGCCTGGCTTATCGAAGAGCACTTGATGATGAGCAACATCTCTCAGCGGCGGGATCTGGCCGACCCGCGCACGATCCGCGACTTCGCCAATACCGTGAAGAGTATGGACCGCTTGAATCTGCTGCTGCTGCTCACCGTCGCCGACATAAGGGCAGTCGGCCCGGGCACATGGAACGGCTGGAAGGGGCAGCTCCTGCGCACGCTATACCACGAGACCGAGCCATTGCTCACAGGTGGCCATACCCGTGCAGACCGACGCGACCGTGTTGAAAGAGCGCAAGAGGCGCTGGCCGAGGCCCTGCGCGGGAAGGGCTGGGACAAGGCCAGCATTGATGCCACCTTGTGCCGGTTCTTCGACGACTACTGGCTGCGCTTCGAAACTGACGTGCACTTGGAACATGCCCTTTTCATGCGCCTGGCACATGAGAACGATGAACGCCTGGCTGTGGCCCATAAGACGGACGCATTCACAGCCGTAACCGAACTCACGATCCTGGCGCCGAACCATGCGCGCCTTCTGTCACTGTTTGCTGGTGCCTGTCTCTCTGTTGGTGCCGATATCGTCGGCGCCCACATCACCACCACCCGGGACGGGCTCGCCCTCGACACGTTTTTGCTACAACGCGAATTTGAAGACGACGCCGATGAGGAACGCCGCGCCGGCCGTATCCGCACGCTGATCGAGCGCTACCTCAAGGGTGAAGCCAGGGTTCAAAACGTGCTGGCCGACCGCCGCAGCGAGCACAGGGTTGAGGCCTTCAGTGTAAGCCCCCGCGCCGACGTTAGTAACGACTTCTCGGATCATTACACCGTGATCGAGGTTGCCGGGCGCGACCGTCCGGGTCTGCTCTACGAGCTGACCAGTGAACTGTCCGATATGTCGCTGGATATCTCATCAGCCCATATCGCGACCTTCGGTGAGAAGGTGATCGACGTCTTCTATGTTACCGATCTGACCGGCCGAAAGGTTTCCGGCGAAAAGCGCCAGGAAGTCATCGGCGACCGGCTCGGAGAAATCGTCGAAATCGACGAGGAGGCTTAACCAGGATTCCGAAGCGACTCGCCCTCGTCACGACAAGGCCATCAGCCCGGCAAGGTCTATTGCCAAAAGAGGCCCTTGCGATTCTCTTGTCCTGGGTCTACTGCGCTCGTCATGCTCTATCGCGCTTTCGCAACCGTTGGCGGCCTGACGATGGTCAGCCGCTTGCTCGGTTTCATCCGAGACATCCTGATCGCCGCAACCTTGGGTTCCGGCGTTGTTGCGGACGCGTTCTTTGTTGCCTTCCGCTTCCCTAATCTATTCCGCCGCCTGTTTGGCGAAGGCGCCTTCAATTCGGCGTTTGTGCCGTTATTTGCAAAGCGCTTGGAGGGCGAGGGTGAGGGTGAGGCGCGACGCTTCGCCGAGCAGGCGATGTCGGTCCTGTTCTTCTCACTGTTGGTGCTGTCAGTGCTTATCGTCCTGGCGATGCCGTGGCTGATGGTGCTGCTTGCGCCCGGTTTTGTCTCAAACCCGGCCAAGTATGACCTTGCCGTCCTGCTGTCGCAGATCGCATTTCCTTATCTGTTGTGCATGTCGATTGCTGCACTGCTGTCCGGTGTGCTGAACTCCCTCAACCGGTTTTGGGCAGCCGCGGCAGCACCGATCCTTCTCAATATTGTGCTGATCACCGCCATTTCGTTGGCGATCTGGCTTGGATACACGGAACGCTTTGGCGCCGGGGTCATACTCGCTGTCGGCGTGGCGATTGCAGGCGTAGCACAACTTGCGATGCTGTGGATCGCCGTGCGAGCGGCTGGTCTCAAACTGAAGTTGCGCTGGCCACGCTATACCGCCGGCGTGAAGCGTCTCGTGGAACTTGGCATCCCCGGAGTGATCGCCGGCGGGATCACCCAAATCAACATCGTCGTGGGAACCATGATCGCCACTCTGCAGGCGGGTGCGGTCTCCTACCTTTACTATGCCGACCGCCTCTATCAGCTGCCTCTCGGCATCGTCGGTGTTGCGATTGGCGTCGTCCTGCTGCCGGAACTGTCCCGCAAGCTGCGCGCTGGTGAACATGACATCGCCATGCACAGCCAGAACCGTTCCCTTGAAATTGCGTTGCTCTTGACCATCCCTGCCGCCGTCGCGCTTGCCATCGCCGCCGAGCCAATCATTCGCGTACTTTTTGAGCGCGGTGCGTTTACCGTGGCCGATACCGCCGCCACCGCGCCGGCCTTGGCCGCCTTCGCAATCGGTCTGCCGGCATTCGTCCTGATCAAGGTCTTTCAGCCGGCCTTCTTTGCCCGCGAGGACACCAAGACCCCGATGCGTTTCGCTGCCGTAAATATGGTTGTAAACGTCATAGGCTCCCTCGCTCTGTTCTTTGCGTTTAAGGCGATGGGCCGCCCGCCACACGTTGGCATCGCCCTGGCCACGTCAATTGCAGCCTGGGTCAATGCGCTGCTGCTGTGGGGAACGCTTCGCCAGCGTGGCGATTTCATCGGCGATCGCCGCCTGTTGCGAAACCTTCCGATTATTATTGCCGCCAGCCTGGCCATGGGCGCGGTACTGTGGTTCGCGATTCCGCTGCTGGCGCCTTACTATGGCCCTGACTCCATCTTGCTCATCCAGGCGGTGGCGCTGGCGGCGATCGTTTCGATCGGGCTCATCGTCTTTTTTGGTCTGGTCCTGGCCACGGGCGTGCTCGATTTGCGCAGTGTTGCTGGAACGGCACGCGATCGCACGGCTTGAACAACCGACATATCACAATGGATATTTTGCTCCGTAGTCGGCAAATTCGAAGCTAGTCATTAGCTTGATTAGTTTTAAGTTGGCCCCGATGATAGCCAGGTGCGCGTTGATGATTGGGGATTTCTCATGCGATTCCGTTCCCGCCGCGCCGGGCCCGCATGGCTTCTTGCACTTGCCGCCGCCGTATTTTTCATCAGGTCTCCTGACCCCGGCGCAATCTGCGGATCTCACAAGGTACGGCCTCAAGGATAGTCTTCCCCCGGGCCCGGCACGTGGATCGAGACGTCTTCAACGTCGAGGTCGGGGTTGGGCGGCTCAAAGGCGAAGCCCGTGAATTGGTTTTCGACAGCGCCACCGGCCGCAAGGTGAGCGAGCTGTTTTGGACCCTCGACAACGTCACGATGCTCAATGCCAAGGGCCCTTTGCGCATCACTGACTGGTTCCGGCTGCGAGCCTCGGGTTCGCTTGCGCTACGCGGCGATGCCGTGGTGGACGACTATGATTGGCTCTTGGGCGCCAACAACTGGTCGCATCACCCCGATACTGAGCTCAAGCATTCTCACATGATCGATCTCGGTGCCGCGCTGCGTTTCCTGAACCACAGCGGTTTCGAATTGTTCACCCTCGGGGGCTACAAGTGGGACCGCTCGTCCTGGGAAGCCCGCGGCGGCAGCTACGTCTATTCGGTAAGCGGCTTCCGCGACACGGGGGGTGGCATCACCCCCGGACAACTTGCAATCAGCTATACGCAGGAATTCGGGACACCCTAAAAAGGGTTGGGCGCCGGGTTCGCCTATGGACCGTTTTCGATGCGCGGCTCCGTGGTCGCCTCGCACGCCGCCAGGGGTGAGGGCAAGGACACCCATCACCTGCGCGATTTGCTGTTCTAGGATGAATTCAGAAATGGCCGCTATATCATGGCGGGAGCGAAGCTAGCCTATAAGTTCAGCAACCGGTTGGCAATTGTCGGAAGTTATCAATACCAGAATTAAGATGAGGTCTGTGGAACGACCAAAATTCTGCACAAACCAACAGGTCTCGTCTTTTCCGGCTACGGTCCGGCCGCAAGTGGTGCCGAACTCGAAACACAAATGTTCTCTCTAGCCGCCCGCCACGCTCTCCAGTTAATCCAAATCGGTGATGTTGATGGGCAAGTCGGAAGGGCCGGCAGGTCACAACCTCCGCACCCTTCTGAATTGTTTGGCCGCTCGCCCCTAGAGGGCTTGCACGACACCCGCCGACGCGCCATAACCCGCGCTCGTTAAAGCCCCACCTGTCATGCTCGCGCGGAGCCCCACCGAATGAAATTTCAAGAGCGCGTTTTTTCTGGAATGCAGCCCACCGGCAGTCTGCACCTCGGCAATTACCTGGGTGCGATGCTGAAGTGGATAGACCTGCAAAAAACGCACGAATGCATCTACTGCGTCGTCGATATGCACGCCATTACCGTATGGCAGGATCCCGTCGAACTGCGCCAGGCGATCCGCCAGGTGACGGCCGCCTATATCGCAGCCGGCCTCGACCCCAAAAAGAGCATCCTGTTCAACCAGAGCCAGGTTTCGGCCCACGCTGAGCTTGCCTGGGTGTTTAACTGCGTGGCCCGCCTAGGCTGGCTCAACCGTATGACGCAGTTCAAGGAGAAAGCCGGCAAGGATCGCGAAAACGCGTCTGTCGGGCTTTACGCGTATCCGTGCTTGATGGCCGCCGACATTCTCGCCTACCGCGCAACCCACGTTCCCGTTGGCGATGATCAAAAACAGCATTTGGAGCTGGCCCGCGACATTGCCCAGAAATTCAACAAAGACTTCGGTGCCCAGATCGAAGCCGTCGGTTACGAGGACGGCGAGTTCTATCCCTTGCCTGAACCGGTGATCACCGGTCCTGCAACCCGCGTGATGTCATTGCGTGATGGCACTCGAAAGATGTCGAAATCAGAGCCTTCGGATATGTCCCGCATTAACCTGACCGACGACAACGACACGATTGCCAAGAAAGTGAAAAAGGCAAAGACCGATCCCGAACCGCTGCCAGGTGAGATCGATGGCCTATCGGGACGCCCCGAGGCCGACAACCTCGTTGGCATTTTTGCCGCCCTCGCGGGCAGCCAGAAGGCGGACGTTCTAGCGGAATTCGGTGGCCGCCAGTTCTCACAGTTCAAGCCCGCACTGGCCGATCTCTGCGTCGCCAAGCTGGGCCCGATCGCCGAACAAGCGCGCCGCCTCATGGATGATCCAGCTGAAATCGACCGTATTCTGGTCGATGGCGCCGATCGTGCGCGGGAACTTGCTACTCCCATACTGACTGATGTGAAGGACATTGTCGGATTTGTGAGTGCCAAGTCGTAGTTGAAGCGGGGCGGTGTGCAGCTGCGAGAAATGCGGGAATTTGTCCCTAGATGACCTGGGTACGAGCGTTTTCGTGGACAGGACACCATCCTTCATGGACAATCAGTCCCCGCAATGCGCCGAGCCGCACCAACACTGGCAAGGCATCGTTTCTCGCTGCTGAGGATGGCGAACCAAGTATGAAACCACGCCGATCTTTTGAAGCCGGCCACCAACGCAAGTTCCTGCTCATCATCGATGAAGAGCCGGAAGTCGAGAGCGCTGTCTACTTTGCCGCCAGCCGTGTTGCTCACTCCGGCGGCTCATTGGTGCTGCTCTACGTCATAGAACCGCAGGGTTATCAGCACTGGATGGGTGTGCGTCAGATCCATCTCGAGGAAGAAACAACCAAGGCCAAGGCCCTGTTCCGCTTGCACCGCCGCAAGCTCAATCAAGTCGGTTTTGAGGATGTGGAGACGGAGGACGTTATTAAGGAAGGCTCCAAGGTCGACACCATCATGGAGATGATAGACGAAGATGAGGATATCGCACTGATGGTCCTTGGGGCTTCGACCGATCCGAAGGGGCCGGGTCCACTGGTCTCAACACTTGTGGGCGGAAAGGCCGCAGGCGCTTTCCCCGTCCCGATCACGGTCGTTCCAGGCCATCTATCCCTAGACTACATCAAGGCGCTGGCTTGAGGCCTGCGGGCGCGGCTGACTATCTTTCGTCCAGCGAAACTCGACGTCGGGGCTCGACATTTGTATTCTCGTAACCTACTTGATGCCCTAGAATGGTTCTAAAGAGCCGAGGCGCCGGTAATACGCGCTTGGGCCATGATCCTGATTCCAGGTGTTCGAATTCGAGAGAAGAAGCGATGTTTATCCAGACCGAGGCAACGCCGAACCCGGCCACGTTGAAATTTATCCCAGGCCGCTCGGTACTCACCGCCGGCACGGCGGATTATCGCGTCGGGGACGATGCCGACGCATCGCCGCTCGCAACGCGGCTGTTCGAGATAGATGGGGTCACCGGCGTTTTTTTGGGCTCCGACTTTATCTCGGTGACCAAGGGCGAAGCCGATTGGCAGCACATTAAGCCGGCAATTCTTGGCGCCATCATGGAACACTACATGTCGGGCGCACCAGTGGTCACGTCCGGCGAAGGCAATGACGTCGCCGAGGGCAACTACGACCCCGCCGACGAGCAGATTGTCGCGACCATAAAAGAACTTCTCGAAACACGTGTCCGCCCTGCGGTTGCCCAGGATGGCGGCGACATCACCTTCCAGGGTTTCCGTGAGGGCATCGTTTACCTGCAGATGCGTGGCGCCTGCTCGGGTTGCCCGTCATCAACGGCGACCCTGCGCCACGGAATCGAGAACCTGTTGCGCCACTTCTGCCCCGAAGTGCAGGAAGTTCAGGCCATCTGACAACGCGTTGCGGCGCAGCGCCCGGCGATTGATTTCATTCAAAACCCCGCCGCACTGGCGGGGTTTCTTATTTGTGCAGATTGAATAGAGGATGGCATGTCGAACCCGCTCCCCATCGCCGCATTAAACCAGCTCTTCCTGGATGCCCGAACTCACAACACCTGGCGTGACCAGGATGTCAGCGATGAGCAGCTCCGTCGACTCTTCGACATCCTCAGGATGGGACCGACCAGCGCCAACTGTTCACCCGCGCGGTTTTACTTCGTGAAGTCAAACGAAGCCAAGGCGCGCCTCAAGCCCCATCTGTCGGGAAACAACGCCGAAAAGACGATGCAGGCCCCGGTTTGCGTTATTATCGGCTACGATATGGAGTTCTACGAGTACCTTCCAAAGCTTTTTCCCCACACCGACGCCAAGAGTTGGTTTGTAGGTCGCGACGCCAAGATTGCCGAGACCGCCTTCCGCAATGGCACACTGCAGGGCGCCTATCTCATTTTGGCCGCACGCGCGCTAGGCCTTGATTGCGGTCCGATGTCCGGCTTCGATTATACTGGAGTGGACCGCGAATTCTTCGCTGGCACGTCCGTTCGATCAAATTTCTTGTGCAATATTGGATACGGTGACACCGAGGATTTGTTTCCGCGCTCCCCGCGTTTCGACTTCGAAGATGTTGCCAAAATCCTGTAAGTCTTTGAACTACACTGCGAGACCTATCCGGCGAGCCTTGATATCGCTGTTCGGCGCTAGGTCAGCATGGCCGGTCTAGGAACATCTTTAAACTGCGCGCGGGGTTTCTTTCCGCAAGCTAGAGGATGAAAACCGTAGCGGTAGCCTGTAGTCTTCCAGTTATGATGATCCTTGCGTTTGACACCTGCTTTGACGCTTGCTCCGTGGCTCTGCTTCCAGGCGGCGGCCCCATCGTCTCGCGCTTCGAAGCAATGTCGACGGGCCATGCCGAACGTCTCGTGCCGATGATTGGCGAAGTCGTGAAACAATCAGGCGTGGCGTTTGCACGAATTGACCGCATTGCTGTCACCGTCGGGCCCGGCACGTTCACGGGTACGCGTATTGGTGTTGCCGCGGCTCGGGCGCTGGCACTCGCACTCGACCGTCCCGTTGTGGCGGAGACCAGCCTTTCGGTCATGGCCGAAGAACTTGCTGATGAATTTGCTGCTGGAGCCACGCCTGCAGAGCAAGAAATTCTGATCGCGATGGATGCTCGCCGCGACGAGGTCTACTGTCAGCTGTTTCGTGGCCGTGAAGCGCTGACACCCCCCTCCGTCCTGCCACATCGGAATGCGGCCGAACTGGGCCAGGCTGAGATCGCTCTCATAACGGCCGGCTCGGGTGCCGAAGCGATCGCCGCCGCAGCCCGTGAACTCGGGCGCCCGGTACAGGCCATGCGCGAAGATCTGCTACCATCTGCACTTTATCTTGCAAAGCGCGCGGCACTCCGTCCAGCCGGCATAGATACTGTTGCTCCGCTCTACCTGCGTCCCGCCGATGCCAAACCGCAGATTGGCAAATCGATACCACGGACCCTGTGATGCCAGTGACCAAAGATCCCTATCCGCCTATTGAAGATCGGTATGTCAGCCTGCTTTGGGCGGAAGTCGAAATGGCCGAAGATATAGCCACCATGCACGCCCAGCTTTTTGATCCAGCTTGGGATGCAAATGCACTTCGCGACCTGCTGGCGGATCCGGGGACCAGCGCACTCGTAGCAAAGGTGCGCCTGCGTGAATTAGGCCCGCCCGTTCCGGTCGGTTTTGCGATTGGGCGCATTGCGGCCGATGAAGCCGAAGTTCTCACGATTGGCGTCACCGAGCCCTTCCAGCGCCGCGGTATTGGCGCCAAGCTTGCCAATGGTCTGCTGCGCGCCGTGGCCAGCGCGGGAGCAAAGCGCCTCTTCCTGGAGGTTGCCGCGGACAACGCGGGGGCGTCCGGCCTGTATCGCAGTCTCGGCTTTGTGGAAGCCGGCCGGCGCAAAGGTTACTATAACCGGCGGGACGGCATGGCTGCTGATGCTCTGATCCTCGAGCTTGACCTTGCAAGGAAGCCATGAGGGCACTTCGCGCGATCCGAATATTGGCCGGGTTCTTTCTACTCACGGTGCCCCTGATGCCGTTGCAGCTGGCCTTCTTGCGGTTCTCGGAACAGCGCGCACGTACGTTCCCAAACTGGTATCACCGCCAAGTCTGTCGCCTGCTTGGGCTGCGCTTCACCATTGACGGGCAGGTGGTGGCCGACAAGCCTGTTTTGCTGGTTGCCAACCACACATCATGGCTGGATATTCCGGCCATATCGGCACTTACTCCTGTATCATTCATCGCCAAGAAAGAGGTTGCCCGGTGGCCGTTTGTTGCCTCTCTGGCGAAGCTGCAGCGCACCGTTTTCGTTGATCGTCAGCGGCGCACAGCCGCCTCCGCTTCCGCCGGCGAAATAGCGGTGCGGCTTGCGCAAGGCGACACACTCGTGCTGTTCGCGGAAGGAACTTCCAGCGACGGCAATCGGGTTTTGCCATTCAAGACCTCTTTGTTCGCCGCCGCCAAGCCGGGACGCTCAATCCGTGCCGAAGCGGACCATGATGCCGACACCGGGCCAAAGCCCGCATCCGCGTCGCCAACGCAAGATAGCGCCGCGTCCACCCCTTCCGATGCGCGCGTCCAGACGCTGACTATCTGTTACACGCACCTCCACGGCATACCCCTGGAGCGCGCCGAGCGACCACTGGTTGGCTGGTACGGCGACATGGAAATGGGCGCGCACGCCTGGGAACTCCTCAAGGCGGGACCGCTTGACGTTAAGATTAGCGTCGGGCCTCCCGTGCCGCTTGATGAGTTCGCCGATCGCAAGGCACTCGCGCGCTACAGCGAGCAGGAGATACGCACCGAGCTGGTGCGCATTCTGCGCGGCCGGCCGCCGGGCGAAGACATCAAGCTGGCCGAAATTCCACAGGAAGATCACCGCTCATTTTCGCCTCGATCTGCCGCTTCTAAGAACTGGGTTTAAGGCGATTTAGACGCAGCTGTGGCAATCGGGTATTCGCTGTTCGGGTTGTTGACATGGCCACTGCCCTGCACCAATGTCCCGCGCCATTCAGCTACGATACATCGTTTCCGGTCTACGATTTGCAAGGCTGTGTTGTCAAAACGTGCAAGCTAATTCGCCCCGACTCAGGGTAGCCTGTAACCGGTGTGGATTACCGAATTAAGTCATTCAAAACGGGCCCCTGCCAAAGCCAAGGTACGCCCTTGCAGGAGAAAAACGATGCCGGGGACCAAGAGGGTCTTCGTTAAGACATTTGGGTGCCAGATGAATGTCTATGACTCGGAACGCATGTCCGAGTCGCTCGTTCCCTATGGCTTCACCGAGACCGATCGCATCGATGATGCCGACGTCATCATTCTCAATACTTGCCACATCCGCGAGAAGGCTGCCGAGAAGGTCTATTCCGAGCTTGGCCGGCTACGGCAGGTTAAGGATGAGCGCCGCCAGCGCGGGAAGAACACCATCATAACGGTTGCCGGTTGTGTCGCGCAGGCCGAAGGCGCTGAAATCCTGGCTCGCGCGCCCGTTGTCGACCTTGTGGTCGGACCGCAAAGCTACCACCGCTTGCCGGATTTGGTGTTTCGCGCACAGTCTGAATCACGCCGTCTCGTCGACACCAATTTCCCCGAGCAGGACAAGTTCACGAGACTGCCGGACCGGACCGTGAACAACCGTCCGTCAGCTGGGGCCTCGCGTATGGCTTCCGCCTTCCTCACCGTCCAGGAGGGCTGCGACAAGTTCTGTACCTTCTGCGTTGTCCCTTACACGCGCGGAGTCGAGTACTCACGGCCGGTCGCCGACCTGCTCATGGAGGCGCGCGCCCTGATCGCCAGGGGCGTTCGCGAAATCACGTTATTGGGTCAGAACGTCAATGCTTATCATGGTGTTGGCCCCGATGGCCGCGATTGGTCGCTCGCACGTTTGATCCAGGCCCTGGCGGAACTCGAGGGGCTGCAGCGGCTGCGCTACACGACAAGCCACCCCAAGGACATGAGCGATGATCTCATCGCGGCCCATAGGGATGAGCCCAGATTGATGCCGTATTTGCACCTGCCCTTCCAGGCCGGCGCCGATCGCATCCTCGCGGCCATGAATCGCAAGCACACAGCCGCCGATTACCGCCGGCTCATCGATAAAATCCGTGCGGCACGGCCCGATATCGCTTTGTCTACTGACGTCATCGTTGGCTTCCCGGGCGAGACCGAAGGTGAATTCCTGGAGACGCTGAAGCTGGTTGAGGATATCGGGTTCGCCCAGGCGTTTTCCTTCAAGTATTCGCCGCGCCCTGGCACGCCTGCCGCCAAGCTCGAAGAGCAACTGCCAGACGAGATCAAATCTGAGCGCCTGCAGCGTCTTCAGCACCTGTTGTCCACCCAGACATCGCGCTTTAACGATAGCTGTATTGGCCGCATAATTCCGGTGTTATTCGAGCGTCTGGGCCGCCATGCCGGTCAGATTGTCGGTCGTTCACCGTACCTGCAGCCGGTTCATGCAACCGGAGCCAGGGATCTTTTGGGGCGCATCATTCCGGTGGAAATCTCCGGAGCCGGTCCTAACAGCCTTTTGGGTGTCATACGCGCAGCTTGATTGGTGTTTACGTTCGCGCTTAATCGATTCCACCGATGTGATGCTGCCGGTTGCGGTTGTCGGGCGTTTGCACGAAGATCAATCCCGCGAGCGGCACTTCACAAGAACAGGCCGATGGGAGTCCTCTGATTTGTCAGCTTTTCGCGGTCAACCCGTGACCGGATCGGGGCGCACAATGAAGCCTCAGCCATCGAACGCGCGCCTCGTCGTTCCCTTCGAGGACAATCGCCATTTAACGCTCCTCCTCGGCGAATTCGATAGTCACCTGGCCCTGATCGAGGATCGTCTCGGCATTGAGGCGCATGCGCACGGCAACGTGATTATTCTGACCGGCTCAGAAGCCCAGTGCGGCATCGCCCGCCAGGTCCTGGAAGAGCTGTACGGCCGCATTGCATCAGGTGAGACCGTTGGGCCCGGTGAATTCGACGGGCTTATCCGCCATGCGCGCCACGAGGCCCCAGTCGACGGCTCCCAGGCCCAGATCGCCACTCGACGCAGGGTCATCAAATCCCGCAGCCCGACGCAAAGCACGTACATGCGGGCTCTGCATAACGTCGATTTGGTGTTTGGCCTTGGCCCTGCGGGGACTGGCAAGACCTACCTCGCCGTGGCTATGGCTGCTCACTGCCTTGAAAAAGGGCTCGTCGAACGGATTATCTTGTCCCGCCCCGCGGTCGAAGCAGGCGAGCGCCTCGGCTTCTTGCCCGGCGATATGAAGGAAAAGGTCGATCCCTATCTGCGCCCGCTCTACGATGCTCTTTACGACGTCCTGCCTCCGGAAAAGGTCGAGCGCGACATCGAATTGGGCGTGATCGAGATTGCCCCCCTCGCCTTCATGCGAGGCCGCACGCTGGCCAATGCCTTCGTAATCCTCGATGAGGCGCAGAACACGACCAGCATGCAGATGAAGATGTTCCTGACCCGTCTGGGCGAGAACGCAAAGATGGTAGTCACCGGAGATCCCTCGCAAATCGACCTTCCACCGGGCATGATTTCGGGACTTGAGGAGGCGGTCGGGCTGCTCACCGGTGTCGAGGGTATTGAGGCTGTGCGCTTCACTGGCGCTGATGTTGTGCGCCGTGATCTTGTAGCTCGTATCGTCGCTGCCTATGATATCGTGGAACAATCAAGCGGACAGAAATGAGCGACGCCAGCGACAGTTGTCCCGATGGGACAGAAAGTGAACCTCCACAGCCCAGGCCGGCTGGCCTGATAAGCGTGGACGTGATCGAGAACGGTGGCGACTGGACGGCCATCCCGGATACTGTTGCGGCGATCTGCGACGCGGCTGAAGCTGCGGCGCGCTTCTCGCAGTCCGGTTTGTCACGTGTTGAAGCGCACATCGCTTTGTCCGATGATGCAGCTGTGGCGGCGCTCAATGCTAGCTATCGCGGCAAACCATCACCTACGAATGTTCTCTCTTTTCCTGCTCGCCCAGCCCCAAATAGTGGCGCGGAACAGGATTTCATCGGCGATATTATCCTCGCCGCTGAAACAGTGATGCGGGAGGCCGACGAACTCGCGATCCCCCCGCGTCATCACCTCCAGCACCTTGTCGTACACGCTTTGTTACATCTTTCCGGATTCGATCACGATTCCGAATTCGCCGCCGCGCGTATGGAAACTCTGGAGACCCGCATTCTTGCAACCCTGGCGATCCCGGACCCATACGCGGGAGCCGAGCTGGAAGCCGGCGCTTGAGCCTGTGAACAACAGCGTAGATCGCCAAGAACCTTGATTTGAAATGAGTATCAGCAACACGAGTGAAACCAACGAACAGGCTGCCGGTTCCGACAACGACCGCACAACCTCTCAGGGATGGCTTGCTGCGCTCCGGTCCCGCTTGGGCTTGGCGAGTCGCCATCGCTTCGCGAGGACCTCGAAGTTGCTGTAAAAAAAGACGTTGGCGGCTCATTTTCCGCGGAAGAACGTCGCATGCTTCTGCGGCTGTTGCGTTTTGGCGGCAGCCGGGTTGAGGACGTCATGGTGCCGCGTGCCGACATCATTGCGATTGAGGAAGACGCACCGATCTCCGAGCTGCTGCAGGCCTTCGAGGAGGCCGGAGTCTCCCGCATGCCGGTTTTCCGCGACACTCTCGATGACCCGCGCGGAATGGTTCACATCAAGGACCTGTTCAGCTGGCTGATGGCGCAGACCCGGGGCAAGACCGGTGCCGCACCGACCAATGGCTCCGGCCAGCCGAATTCCGCCGGCCTTGAGTTTTCTGCGCCGGCAGACCCAACGGCCGAAAATCCTGATTTCGGAGCCTTCGATTTATCGCGTCCGGTGTCGATGGCGCGGATCAAACGTCAGGTGCTCTATGTGCCGCCGTCAATGCCCGCCATGAACCTGCTGATCAAGATGCAGTCGACGCGCATACACATGGCGCTCGTGGTCGATGAGTACGGTGGCACAGATGGTCTTGTTACCATCGAGGATCTGGTCGAGCAGATCGTCGGCGACATTGAGGATGAGCACGACGAGGCGGAGGTCGCAAACATCACGGAAGACCCCAAACTCGGCCTGCTCGCCTCGGCCCGTACGCCGATCGCCGAGCTGGAGGAGCACTTGGGTCGTAAACTGCTGACCGAGGCTGAGGACGAAGAGATCGATACACTCGGTGGTCTCGTCTTCTCGATTGTCGGCCGTGTGCCGGCCCGCGGCGAATTGGTCCGCCACCATTCTGGTGTGGAATTCGAGGTGCTTGATGCGGATCCGCGTCGGGTCAAGAAGCTGAAGATCCACAGCGTCCCAGCCGCTCGCCCCGAAACCAAGGACAGCGACCAGAATGCCGTGCGAAAGCCCTGACGGCGCGAACGCGCAACCGCCGACGGGTACCCGCTTGGCTCCCCAAGCCTCCGTCGCCGCGAAGCAGGTGGACGCCGATGATGAGCACCAGCATTGGCTCATCCGGCAGCTTTCCGGTTTGCGGTCCAGAATTGGTGCGAGCCGGGGATGGATCCGCCGCGGCATCGCCTGTGCTGCTGGATCGCTGTCTGTCTTGGCGATGGCTCCGTTTCACTTGTGGCCCATCTTGCTGTTGACGTTACCAGTCGTGGTTTGGCTGCTGGATGAGCCCTGTTCGCCTTTGCGGCCCGTGCGCTCAGCGGCCCTTGATGGCTGGTGGTTCGGTTTTGGCTATTTCTTTTTCGGGCTGTTTTGGATCGGCGAAGCGTTTCTGGTCGAAGCCCATATATTCGGATGGCTTTTGCCATTCGCCGTTACGCTGATGCCAGCGGGGCTTGCCCTATTCACCGCGGCAACTTTGGCGCTGGCCAGAGCGCTCTGGCGTCCGGGCCGGTCTCGTCTCTTGGTTCTGGCAATCTGCTTTGGTCTTGGCGAGTTCACGCGCGGCCACATATTCACGGGCTTTCCCTGGAACGTTTTGGGCTATGCGCTGACCGGCGACCAGGTCATCATGCAGTCGGCAGCACTCTTTGGCATTTACAGCCTTACGCTCTGGACGGTCCTGATCTGCGCCACGCCGTTGGTGGTTCTATCCGCCGAAGGCGAGTCTTCTCGGCCGCTCCGGAACGTTCTCCTGCCCATCGGCGTCCTCTCGCTTGCACCACTCGCCGGCCTTTACGCCTACGGTTTGGCGATTCTTCCCGCGGGGCCCCTCGCGATGGTCGACGGTGTTAAGATCCGCATTGTCCAGCCCAGTGTTCCCCAACATCACAAATGGGCCCGCGAAAAGCAGAGCGAGATCTTCAACGACCACTTGGCGTTGTCGCATCAGGATGGACGCGGTGTGAAGGATGATTTGTCGGGCATTACGCATCTCGTCTGGCCCGAGGCCGCGATGCCGTTCCTGCCGCTCGCCACGCCGCAGGCTCTAATCGCCATCAGCGATCTTCTGCCGGAGACCGCACACCTCATCTCCGGTGCGCTACGTCTGGAGCGCTCGGCGCCCGGAGACGAGGTGCGCCCGGGCGTTCAGCCCAAAAGCAAGGTCTTCAATTCCGTCCTCGTGTTCGCACACGATGGCGGCCTCACGACACTCTACGACAAAGTGCACCTTGTTCCGTTTGGCGAGTACTTGCCCTTCAAGGAAACCTTGGAATGGCTCGGGTTGGAAGCTCTGACACGAATCCGCGGGGGCTTCTCGGTCGGACCAAGTCCGCGCCCACTGTTGACCATTCCGGGACTCCCGGCGGTAGGCCCCCTAATTTGTTACGAGGCGATATTCCCGGCCGCTGTAGTGCAAGGTTCCGATCGGCCTGGATTATTGATCAACGCTACCAACGACGGCTGGTTCGGCAATACAACCGGTCCCTACCAGCACTTCCACCAGTCCCGGATACGTTCCGTAGAAGAAGGGGTTCCGCTCGTTCGCGCCGCAAACAACGGCATTTCAGCGATGATCGACCCATACGGTCGTGTGATAAAATCCATCGGTCTCAATGCGCGCGGAGTTATCGATTCGCCATTGCCAATGCCCCGTTCGCGAACTTTATACGCGACATATGGTGAACGCTGTTTTATTTTGGTCCTTATAATCTTCATGCTTGTCGCATTTGCTCCGATATCATACTCAATAATCTTTGGAGAATCTGGAAGTTAGCAGTGAGTAGGTATGCGAGGAGAGGTGGAAAGGACCTATGGCGAAACGGCAAGAGCGCGCCACCGACGGGGCAGAAGAAAGGAACGCGCGGCGCCCGAACCCGATGGATATTCATGTTGGCAGCCGTGTCCGGTTGCGCCGCATGCTTCTCGGTATGAGTCAGGAAAAGCTCGGTGACCAGCTTGGTCTAACATTCCAGCAGGTCCAAAAATACGAAAAAGGGATCAACAGAATTGGTGCAAGCCGTTTGTTTGATCTGTCCAAGACACTGGGCGTTCCGATCGACTATTTTTATGAAGATATACCGCTTGCGTCTCCGGGAATGGCGGAAGATCCAAGTGAATGCGGCGACAAAACCGGCGAAAATACTGTTTTTGACTTCCTGTCCACTCGCGAAGGACTTGAGCTCAACAAAGCATTCGTCAGGATCGGTGACGCACGTCTGAGACGAACGATTGTCGAGCTGGTGCGAAATCTGGCTGGCGAGCCGAATAAATCTTGATCGATTGAGGCCCCCCACTTGACCGCTTAGCCAAAGCTTGCGAGAAGGCGGCGACTTCCCCACTGCCGCAAAGGTTGTTGCGTTGCTGTAAGATTCGGCAGCAATTCGAGCCATTTGCGACGAGGTTATGCCCAGTCGCGGCATGCCTGGGGATTGGGCATGAGAATCAAGCGAGGATCAGTTTGGCACGCAATTCGTATTTGTTCACCAGTGAGTCTGTTTCTGAAGGTCATCCCGACAAGGTTTCCGACCGGATCTCCGACGAAATCGTTGATCTGTTTTATCGGGAAGGCCCCAAAGCCGGTATCGACCCATGGCAGATTCGTGCTGCCTGCGAGACCTTGACGACAACGAACAAGGTCATCGTCGCCGGTGAAACTCGCGGTCCTGAGAGTGTTACCGTCGAGATGATCTGCGCGAAAATCCGAGAGGCGATTAAGGACATCGGCTACGAGCAGGAGGGGTTCCACTGGGCCAACTGCAACATTGATGTCCTCTTGCACCCGCAGTCCGCGGACATCGCCCAAGGTGTCGACGCAGCCGCCAACAAGGACGAGGGCGCGGGCGATCAGGGCATCATGTTCGGCTATGCCTGCAATGAAACGCCCGAACTAATGCCGGCGCCAATCTTCTATAGCCACAAGATCCTGGAAAACCTGGCTCGGGCCCGCAAATCCAAGGAAGGCGACGCCGCCAAGCTTGGTCCCGATTCAAAGAGCCAGGTGACCTGCCGTTACGAAAACGGCAAGCCCGTGGAAGTCACCCAGATCGTGCTATCGACACAGCACGTCGACGAGAGCCTGACTTCCGACGATGTTCGCGCCATCGTTGAACCTTACATCCGCAAGACTTTGCCGACGGACTGGGTCACCGGCGACACCATTTGGCACGTCAATCCGACGGGCAAGTTCGTCATTGGCGGCCCCGACGGCGATTGCGGTCTTACCGGACGCAAGATCATCGTTGACACTTATGGGGGCGCGGCCCCGCATGGCGGCGGTGCCTTCTCAGGCAAGGACCCAACCAAGGTGGACCGCTCAGCGGCCTACGCTTCGCGCTACCTTGCAAAGAACATCGTCGCGGCCGGACTCGCCGACAAATGCACCATCCAGCTCAGCTATGCGATTGGTGTTGCCGAGCCGCTGTCGATATACGTTAACACCTACGGCACGGGCAAAGTGGATGAAGCCAGCCTCGAGGAGGGGGTGCGTCAGGTCATGTCGCTCACTCCACGCGGCATCCGCGAGCATTTGGACCTCAACCGCCCGATCTATGCGCGCACGGCTGCCTACGGCCACTTTGGCCGTCCGCCCGAGGATTGCGGCTTCACGTGGGAGAAAACGGACCTCGCCAACACCATCAAGGCGGCCGTTGCCTGACAAAGGCGCCCAACGAGGAGTGATTGACGAAGGCGGGCGCTGTCATGGCGGCCGCCTGGTCTTTATTCGGGACATGAATTATGAGCGACAAGAACACCGGCGATGCCCGCGCCGACCGCGAACTCCGCTCCTTTGGTCGCCGCCGGGGTCGATCGAAGAGTTTTCGCCAGACACAACTTTTCTCTAAGCTTCTGCCCGCTGTCTGCATCGATCTGGCGAAGCCACCGCCATGTCCCTTGGAGAACCTCTTCTCGCAGCGGCGCGTCGCGGTTGTACCGCATGAATTAGGAGCCGACCCGCCACAAACCAACTATCGGCCGCTTCCCCAGCAATGGACGCATGCTGTCGATGAGGTCTGGCTGGAGATAGGCTTCGGCGGCGCGGAGCATCTGATCTGGCAGGCTGAACAGCATCCCAACATTGGATTGATAGGTTGCGAACCGTTTGAGGACGGAGTCGTGAAGGCCGTATCGGGTATTGACGACAAGGCTTTGCGCAACATCCTGCTCTACGCCGATGATGCGAGGCCGCTGCTGCGATGGCTTCCGGAGGCCTCGATAAGTCGCGTCTTCATTCTGTTTCCGGACCCCTGGCCTAAGAAAAGACATGTCAAGCGGCGGCTGGTATCACTGTATCTGCTTGGCCTACTGGCTCGCGTCATGCGCCCTGGCGGGGAACTCCGCATAGCCACTGATATTGACGACTACCTGCGCACAATCCTCATTTCTTTCCGCAGGCAGAGCATTTTTACATGGTCTTGCCGCAGACCGGACGATTGGCGTCGCCGGCCATCCGATTGGCCGCCCACGAGGTATGAGCAAAAAGCCGGCAGAGAGGGCCGCCGTTGCTACTATTTGAGCTTCATTCGCAAAATGTGCGACAAGTAGTGTCAACATCTTGGGCGCAACGCTCAAAAAACTTTCATATTGAACTTGAAAGGCACGCCATCCTCACATATTGTTGAGGTGCTCATGATCATCTCAACTCTGTGAGTGGGTCCCACCCGGGTCCACTCTTTTTGTTTTTTGGACGCCCATCGCGGCGGGTCTAATCGCGAGGACATCTGTGACAGAGCGTGCGGTCGCACCAAGCGAGCGCTTCGTCCGTGAAACGGGATTGGCGGCGGCCCTGGCCGAACTTGTCGAGCCAGTGCTGGAGGATTTGGGCTTCAGGCTTGTACGTGCGAAGGTTGACGGTGGGGCTGAGACGACCGTCCAGATCATGGCCGAGCGTCCCGACGGAACAATTTCTGTCGACGATTGCGAGTTGATATCCCGGCAACTATCTCCGCTCTTGGATGTTCATGATTTGGTGCCGGGTACGTACCGGCTGGAGATTTCGTCGCCTGGTATTGATCGTCCGCTGGTGCGGGCATCGGATTTTGAGGATTGGTCTGGTCACGAGGCGAAACTGGAGTTGGGCGAACTGGTCGACGGCCGCAAGCGTTTCCGCGGGCGGCTTCAAGGTTATCAAGATGGCGAGGTGTTGATCGAGGTCGAGCTGCCCGAGATCGGCGTAACCGTTCTAGGTTTGCCGCTAAATCTGTTAAGGGATGCAAAGCTCGTCCTAACTGACGAACTCGTTCGCGAGGCACTGTCCCGCGCCAAGAAAGAAAAGCGCGGGCAGACCGCCGACGGGCCTATTAGTCCCGGTGATGAATTGGACTTGGAGGACTGAAGTTATGAGCATGGCCGGCGTTAGCGCCAACCGTCTCGAGCTTTTGCAGATCGCCAATGCGGTCGCCCGCGAGAAGCTGATCGATCCTATGATCGTGCTGCATGCGATGCAGGATGCGATTCAGAAGGCGGCAAAGTCCCGCTATGGACCGGAAAACGATATCCGTTGCGAGATTGACCCGAAGACCGGGGAAACCAAGCTAATCCGTGTCCTCACCATCGTTGAGGAGGTGGAAAACGAATCCACCGAGATAACTCTTTCTATCGCCCAGCGCACCGATCCCGAGGCCGAGCTTGGTGGCGAGATCATCGAACACCTGCCACCACTGGACTTCGGCCGCGTAGCCGCTCAGAACGCCAAACAGGTCATTGTCCAGAAGGTCCGTGAGGCCGAGCGCGATCAGCAGTTCGATGAATACAAGGATCGCATCGGCGAGGTTGTTAACGGCACCGTTAAGCGTGTCGAGTACGGCAACGTCATCGTCGATTTGGGCCGTGCAGAAGCCATCGTCCGCCGCGACGAAACCATCCCCCGGGAGAATTTCCGCTACGGCGACCGGGTTCGTGCATACATCTACGACGTGCGCCGCGAACAACGCGGCCCGCAGATCTTCTTGTCGCGAGCCCGGCCCGACTTTATGGCCAAGCTGTTCGCGGCTGAAGTACCCGAGATCTATGACGGTATCGTCGAGATCAAGTCGGTCGCCCGTGATCCGGGCTCGCGTGCCAAGATTGCGGTCATTTCCAAGGACACCTCAATCGACCCCGTGGGCGCTTGCGTCGGTATGCGCGGTAGCCGCGTTCAGGCGGTGGTTAACGAGCTTCAGGGCGAAAAAGTCGACATCATTCAATGGCGCGAGGAACCCGCTGAGTTCATCGTCAACGCGCTGGCCCCAGCCGAAGTCAGCAAGGTTGTGCTCGACGAGGACAATGACAAGATCGAGGTTGTTGTTCCCGAAAGTCAGCTATCCCTGGCGATCGGCCGCCGCGGTCAAAACGTGCGCCTCGCTTCGCAGCTTACCGGCTGGGACATCGACATCATGACCGAGGCGGAAGAAAGCGAACGCCGCCAGAAGGAATTCAACGAGCGCTCCGCAATGTTCATGGAGCAGCTGGATGTCGACGAAGTGATTGCCCAGCTGCTGGCGACAGAGGGATTTGCCTCGATCGAGGAAGTGGCATTCGTTGAATTGTCCGAGATCGCCCAAATCGAGGGCTTTGACGATGATACCGCCACTGAGATTCAGGAGCGTGCCCGCGAGCATCTGGCCCGTATTGAAGCCGAACGCGATGCAGAGCGCCGCGAATTAGGCGTAGCAGATGAACTGGCCGGTCTGCCCGGCGTCACCGGCGCCATGCTCGTCGCTTTTGGTCGCGGAGGCATCAAGACCATGGAGGATCTCGCTGATTGCGCTACGGATGACCTGACAGGCTGGGTCGAGCGCAAGAAGGACAAGTCCACCGAACCGGTTCGCCACGCCGGCATTCTCGACGGGGTCGAATTCTCTCGCGCCGATGCTGAGGATCTGATCATGACCGCCCGCGTCGAAGCAGGTTGGATATCGCCGGAAGATCTGGTGCCTGCCGAAGAAGATACGGGCGAGGAAGGTGACAGCGCCGAAGGGGCTGAAGCTGAAGCGACATCTGCCGAAGATATCGGCGGGACCATTGGCGAAGCCGATGGCGGTTCAACACCAGATAGCGCGTCCTGACGTGGAACGCTCACCATGGAGACAGTGTGCCGGAAGCAACGTCGGCGGACGACAAGACCAACAATGCCGCGGCCACCGTGCCGGGCGACGATCGCCGCGACCGCGCGGCGACCGCGCGCTTTTGCGCGCTGACGCGTCGCGAACGACCGACGTCTGAACTGCTGCGCTTCGTCGCGGGGCCCGATGAGCGCATTTACCTTGATCTTGCCCGCCGGCTGCCTGGGCGCGGCGTTTGGATCACAGCCGACCACCAAAGCATCACAGCGGCGATCAAATCTCGGGCCTTTCAGCGTAGTCTGAAGCGTCAGGTGAACGTGCCTACGGACTTTGCCGACGTGGTCGAAGGTCTTCTGGCCCGCAGCGCGGTGCAATCTTTTGCAATGGCGAACAAGGCAGGACTCCTTGTCACAGGGTTTGACAAAGTGTCCGCAACTATTGAACGTGGGGAAGCCTCGGTTCTCGTGCATGGGATGGACGCTGCTCCCGGCGGCCGGCAGAAGCTTGATTTGAAGTTTTGCGCCGTCTGCAAGGCTGGAGACAGGCCGGCGCCCATCATAGATTGCCTGAAGATCGACGAATTGAGTTTAGCCATCGGTCGGCCAAATGTGGTACACGCTGCGCTCAAAGCGGGTGGAGTGGCCGATCGTTTTACAGAAGACGCGGCACGCTTGGCCCATTATCGCCTTGGCGTTACCACCGGCGGGGATGGTCGCACCGACGCTTTGGAGTGCGCCACGGGATCCTCTCGCCCCGGCGAGGATATCACGGGCGACGGCGATCAGCAGGCTCAGGACAGGGAGGCGGCCTCATAATCGCGAGGCGTTGTTCCTCCTAAGGACCGCCGGGTCGGTCCAACGGGATTAACGGCATGTCATCGCATGCCATCGAAAGACACGGGTCGCGGCGACGCCGGGTACGGACCGAACGGATTGAACGGAAAACGAATGTCGGAAACTAAGGACTCAGACACGAAAAATACTGGCGGCAGCGGCCGAAAACCGTTGTCGCTTCAGCGCACGGTCGAGTCCGGTCACGTTCGCCAGAACTTCAGCCATGGCCGTTCCAAATCGGTCGTCGTTGAAAAACGCAAGTCGCGCAAGCTGGCCCAGCCGGGAGCTGGCGACGAACGCGCGGCCCAGCGCGGCCGGACCGATACCCGCAGCGATAAGAAGGCCGGCGCCGCCGGGGGTCGCAACCTTTCCGACCACGAGCGCGACGCCCGAATGCGCGCATTGGAAGAGGCTAAAAAGGCCGACGCCGAGCATGCCGAAGCCAAATTGAAAGCCGATGTTGCGGCAAAGGCAAGCGAAACCGCCGCGGGTGCCCAGCCCGACACTGCCACAGAAGCGGCTGAACCAGCTCCATCGGCACCCGCGCACAGTGAAAAAACCGCGATTCCGGCCAAGCCGGAAGCCGAAGCAGCACCCACGCCAGACCAGCAGGCCAAGCCTGAGGCCGGTGCCGCGCCGGTTGAAAAGGCTCCGGCCACCGCCAAGAGTTCAAAGACCGCGGCTGATGCTGCGGCAGCAGAGCCAGCGTCCGCTAAGTCATTCAGACGCGGCAAGTCCGAAAAAACCGGCGCCGAACCACCATCTTCCGCGAAGCCGGTGCGTCAGAAGCGCTCGCTCGACACGGCTTTCCGTCCGCGCGAGGGCGGCAGGCCGAAGGAGATCATCCTGCCGGGCGCCGAACCGCTACCCCCTCCGCCCGAACGCAACGAGGCAAAAGAAGAGCTAAAACCGACCAAGTCACAGCGTCCGCCACGCCAGGCCACGCCTGCGGTGGCCGATGAGGATGACGCCCGCGGCAAGGATAAGCGCGGCAAGTCGGCGCGGACGCCGGCCCGAACGGGTGACGAGCGACGTGAGCGCGGCAAGCTCACCGTTGATCAATTGCTCAACCGTGAGCAGCGCGAACGCTCAATGGCGTCCCTGAAGCGCAAGCGCGAACGTGAAAAGATGAAGGCGATGGGCGTCGCCCAGCCGCGCGAGAAAATCGTCCGCGAAGTCATCATTCCGGAAGTCATTACCATTCAGGAACTGGCGAACCGCATGACCGAGCGCGCCGTCGACGTCATCAAGTATCTGATGAAGCAAGGCGCGATGCATAAGATCAATGACGTCATCGACGCCGACACCGCCGAGCTACTGGTGACTGAATTCGGTCATACACCAAAGCGTGTGTCCGAAGCCGACGTCGAGGAAGGCTTTATCGAGGAAATTGACGATCACGGTGAGACCGAGCCACGGGCCCCGGTCGTCACGATCATGGGCCACGTTGACCACGGCAAGACATCGCTTCTTGACGCGTTGCGCCAGGCCAACGTAGTTGCTGGTGAAGCAGGGGGCATCACCCAGCACATCGGCGCCTATCAGGTCACGACCGACGCTGGCAACAAAATCACGTTCATCGATACGCCAGGTCACGCAGCGTTTACAGCCATGCGCGCGCGCGGCGCCAAGGTCACCGATGTCGTGATCTTGGTGGTCGCCGCCGACGATGGTGTGATGCCGCAGACGATCGAGGCCATCAATCATGCCAAGGCCGCCGAGGTTCCGATCATCGTCGCAATCAACAAGATCGACAAGCCGGATGCGGATCCCACTCGCGTCCGCACTGATCTGCTGCAGCATGAGATTGTCGTCGAAAGCATGTCCGGTGAGACACTCGAAGTCGAAGTGTCCGCACTGAAGCGCATGAACCTCGACAAGCTGCTCGAAGCCATCACCTTGCAGTCCGAGCTTCTTGAGTTGAAGGCCAACGCGGACCGTCGCGCCGACGGTATTGTCATCGAGGCCAAGCTTGAGCGCGGGCGTGGACCTGTCGGCACGGTATTGGTCCAGCGCGGTACGCTCAGCGTCGGCGACATCGTCGTTGCTGGTTCTTCATGGGGACGTGTCCGGGCCCTGATTAACGACCACGGCAAGAACGTTGTGAAGGCCGGGCCCTCGGTTCCAGTCGAGGTTCTGGGGTTCGACACGGCGCCCGAAGCCGGCGATCAGTTCGCCGTTGTCGAGAATGAGGCCCGCGCCCGCGAGATTACCGAGTATCGCGATCGCAAGCGCCGTGAGCAGCTAGGCTCGGCCGGCACACCTCGCACGCTTGAGCAGATGATGCAGTCGTTGAAGGACGATGCCGACCGCAAGGAAATGCCGGTCCTCGTCAAGGGCGATGTGCAGGGCTCCGTCGAAGCAATTAACGGGTCATTGAAGAAGCTTGGAACCGACGAGGTTGAAGCCCGCATCATCCACACCGGTGTTGGCGGTATCACAGAGTCTGACGTCGTGCTCGCCAGCGCCTCGAACGCGGTTATCGTGGGCTTTAACGTCCGCGCCAACGTTCAGGCCAAGCAGGCTGCCGAAGCCCAGGGCGTCGAGATCCGTTACTACAACATTATCTACGACCTGGTTGATGACATCAAAGCTGCGATGTCCGGCCTTCTGGAACCGACCATCCGCGAGATCTTCCTCGGCAATGCCGAAATCTTGCAGGTGTTCAATATTTCCAAGGTCGGCAAGGTCGCTGGTTGCCGCGTCACCGAAGGCAAGGTCGAACGCGGCGCCAGGGTGCGTCTCATCCGCGACGATGTCGTTATCCACGAAGGTACGCTGTCGATGTTGAAGCGCTTCAAGGATGACGTGAAGGAAGTCCCCGCCGGCCAGGAATGCGGCATGTCGTTTGCCAACTACCAGGACCTGCGTGAAGGCGATGTCATCGAGTGCTTCCAGGTCGAAGAGGTGGCTCGCACACTCGACGATTAACGGGTGTGCGCGGCCCGACCGTTTCTGGTCGTGTGTGCGTCGCACAGTGTTGGCGGCAAGAGATTATTGATGACGACGCACCAATAGATCCTTGCTCATCCCTTTTGTTGGCCGGCAAAGACCTGTCCCCTCTGCATAACTGTATCGCCAGAAGGCTAGAGAGGGAGAAGTTGCCAAGAAAACGGAACAGCGTTCCATAACCTTCAAACGCGATTTTCTTAGGGAATAACAGGAATTCCAACGCGTTTCTTGAGCATGTGCTGATACCTTCGGCAAGTTCGTTTGCGCCGCCTACAATGCTCTTGCTTACTTCCTTTTGGCATCGGCTCCGTCGGACTTCTACTCGTCTATGCATTGCTAGCGAATGATTTGAAGCTAATCGACCTGACGCTGACATGGCTGCCGCTTATCGCGATCGCGACAATCGCCCAGGTGTTCGTTTTTTCCATGGTCGACGCGCAGGTACACTGTGAAACCTTCAGCCAAGACAACCCGCACTATGAAAACAGCACGACTTTCTCTTTGGCAGGCGACTTCGTTACATTGCACGTCCCGGGTGTTACTGATTGGATCTCTTTGAAACTGCTGCGTGACTGTTACATGCGCGATAACCTCGTGATCGTGAGGTTTCCAGACGTTAATCTGAACATTCCAGCCAGCGCATTTCCTTCAACGAAAGCCCACGCCTCGTTTCTGAACAGGATTGTCGATGCCCTGCCGCAAGAGAAGGCCGCGCTGGCCCGCAAGAGTCTCAAGCTTTGACGTTGAGCTGACGCTGATGCTCGGCACCAATTTTGACCTTGCGCAACTTGGTGCTCTGTCGGCATAACAAACAGCATCAAGCCGCCGCCGGTTCGAGCCCGGCCCGGAACGGAGTACAAATGCCTTCGAACGCTAAGCCTCCCTCTCAGCGCCAGCTCCGCGTTGGAGAAATGCTGCGCCACTCCCTCGCCGAGTTGCTTTCCCGCCGCGAGATCCACGACGATGTTCTGACGAGCAGCGTCATCACGGTCGCCGAGGTGCGCATGTCGCCGGATCTGAAACTCGCTACCGCCTACGTCATGCCCTTGGGTGGTGGCAATGTTGCACCTGTGCTCGAGGCGCTCGACCGAAACAAGCGCTACATCCGCGCCTCAATTGCCAAGGCCGTGAAGCTGAAGTACGCCCCCGATCTTCGCTTCCGCGCCGACGAGCGTTTCGACGAAGCACTCCATATCGAGAGCCTCCTCAACAGCCCCGAGGTTCGCCGCGACATCGACGGCGACTGACGAACACCAACAACCTTTCCGATCCGCGACATCCACACGCCAAGGAAGTGCATATGGCACGACGCAAGAAAGGCCGGCCGGTCAATGGCTGGTTGATCCTCGACAAGCAGGCCGGTCAGACATCGACCCAGGCCCTCGCAGCCGTGAAGCGCTTGTATGATGCGCAGAAGGCCGGCCACGCCGGCACGCTCGACCCTCTTGCGACCGGCGTGTTGCCAATTGCTTTTGGTGAGGCGACCAAGACCGTCTCCTATGCCGTCGATGGGGAAAAGGCCTACCGCTTCACGGTTAGATGGGGCGCGGAGACAACGACTGACGACAGCGAAGGCGAAGTGGCGGAAACGAGCGACATTCGACCGACAGAAGACGAGATCGAAGCCAGCCTTGGTAACTTCATCGGCGAGGTAAGCCAGGTGCCGCCGCAATTCTCCGCGATCAAAGTCGACGGCCAACGCGCTTACGATCTAGCCCGCGACGGCGAGATGCCCGAACTGCAGGCTCGCGAAGTCATCATTGACGATCTCCGCCTCATCACCTGTCCGGACGCTGATACGGCAGTTTTGGAAGCCGAGTGCGGCAAGGGCACCTATGTCCGCGCCATCGCCCGTGACATAGGCCGCCAGCTTGGTTGCCGCGGCCACGTTGTGGCTTTGCGACGCCTGCGCGTCGGCCCGTTTGCCGACGAGATGGCGCTTGCCCACGAAGACCTCAGTGAAGCATTTGAGGAGGGCGGTCTGGAGGCTCTGGAGCCTTTCCTTCACCCCGTTGAGGCTGCCTTGGGCGAACTCACCGAACTGGCGCTCTCGCCCGCCGACGCCGCCAGTCTCGCCCGTGGCCAGACGGTCCTCATGCGTGGCCGCGACGCGCCGGTGTTCTCCGGCCCGTTTTTCGCCACCAGCCGGGGCAAGCTCGTTGCTCTGGGGGAGGCCGAACGCGGCCAGCTCCGCCCGACCCGGGTGTTCAATCTGGGGTAGTCGGTGTGAACCATGCACCCGACGAAAACGCTGGCGCCGGCTGGTGGATCATGTATAAGGGGCAGTCATCGCGGGCCTGACAGCCCGCGTTTTATATTTCGCGACCCTGCTGGACGACATCCCGGCCGTGGCCGCCGGCACCCACGCGGTGCCACTCGACCAATCCACAATGAGAAAGGATGCCCGATGTCGATTACGCCTGAGCGCAAGACCGAACTTGTCAAATCGTTCGCCACTAAGGATGGTGATACTGGGTCCCCAGAGGTCCAGATCGCGATCCTGACCGAACGCATCAACAATCTGACCGAGCACTTCAAAAGCCACAAGAAGGACAATCACTCCCGTCGTGGTCTCTTGAAACTCGTCTCTCAGCGCCGCCAGCTCTTGGACTATGTCAAAGGCAAGAATGTGCCGCGCTATCAGACGATCATCGAGAAACTCGGTATCCGCCGTTAATGGCTCCGTTGCCCTTGCATTTCTCAATCGCACGGCATCAACCAAAACGAACTGACCAACGCGCTGCGCCGGCACTCAACATGAGGGCTCGACGCTCAACACCGGCTTGCCGAGTGTTGACTACTAAGTTTCGCTCAACGCCAGCTTGCCCACCAACACGCGGTTGCGCCGTGTTGGGCAACTTAGTGTTGGCAAACATCCCAACACCGGCTTGCCGGGTGTTGGCAATCAATATGCGCGTATGTGCTACAAGACGCTCGCAAACCAAAAGAGCGAACCGAAATCCGAAATCAGAAAGACGACCGATATGTTCGACATTCATCGCGTGGAAATCGACTGGGGCGGCCGCAAGCTGTTGCTTGAAACAGGCCATGTAGCCCGCCAAGCTGATGCATCCGTTTTCGCGCAGTACGGCGAGACCAGTGTTCTCGCAACTGTCGTTGCCGCGAAACAGCCCAAGCCTGGCATCGATTTCTTTCCGCTGACCGTGAATTACCAGGAAAAAACCTATGCCGCCGGTAAGATCCCCGGTGGCTACTTCAAGCGCGAGGGGCGCCCGACCGAAAAGGAAACGCTCACCTCGAGGCTGATCGACCGTCCCATCCGCCCGCTGTTCATCGACGGCTTCAAGAACGAAACGCAAGTCGTCATCACCGTGCTTTCGCACGACATGGAAAATGACCCGGACATCCTAGGCATGGTTGCGGCCTCCGCGGCCTTGACTCTGTCGGGCGTTCCCTTCCTCGGGCCCATCGGGGCTGCCCGCGTCGGCTACATCGAAGGCGAATTCGTCCTGAATCCGATGGTCGACGAGATGCAGGAAAGCATTCTCGATCTTATCGTCGCCGGCACCGAAGACGCCGTCATGATGGTTGAATCCGAAGCCCAAGAGCTCTCCGAGGACACCATGCTCGAGGCGGTCATGTTCGGCCAGCGCCACTTCCAGCCTGTCGTTCAGGCGATCATCAAGCTCGCTGAGACGGCGGCCAAGGAACCCTGGGACGTTGTGCTTCCGGACAAGGAAAAGTACCTGGAGAAAGTGCGGGCCATCGCCGCTGATGGGCTCGCCGAAGCCTTCAAGATTCCCGAGAAGCAGAAGCGGAACCAGCTGGTCAGCGAAATCAAAGAGAAGGTGCTCTCCGAGATCGAGCTTCCCAGCGATGATCCAGCCGAGCAGTCGCTACTGGCTGGCACCTTCAAGTCCGTTGAAGCGGACGTCATGCGTTCCTCGGTTGTCAAAACCGGCCAGCGCATCGATGGCCGCGATCTCAAAACCGTTCGTCCGATCATAAGTGAAGTGCAGGTCCTGCCCCGCACGCACGGCTCGGCACTCTTCACGCGCGGTGAGACCCAGGCCCTGGTCGTGGCCACGCTTGGCACGGGCGAGGATGAACAGTTCGTCGACTCGCTTGAGGGAACGAAGAAGGAGCGCTTCATGCTCCATTACAACTTCCCGCCTTACTCTGTCGGCGAGACCGGCCGCATGATGGGGCCGGGCCGCCGCGAAATCGGTCACGGCAAGCTCGCCTGGCGCGCCGTGCACCCGCTCATGCCCTCAAGCGATGAGTTCCCCTACACGATCCGTGTCGTTTCCGAGATCACCGAGTCGAACGGCTCCTCATCCATGGCCACCGTCTGCGGTACCTCTTTGGCGTTGATGGACGCCGGCGTGCCGCTGAAAGCTCCGGTTGCCGGCATCGCCATGGGTCTCATCAAGGAAGGCAACGACTTCGCCGTCTTGTCCGACATCCTCGGTGATGAGGATCACCTCGGCGACATGGACTTCAAGGTCGCTGGCACCGAAAACGGTGTCACCTCGCTACAGATGGACATCAAGATCACCGGTATCACCGAAGAGATCATGCGCATCGCCCTCGACCAGGCCAAGGACGGGCGCTTGCACATCTTGAACGAGATGTCCAAATCTCTGACGGGCGCCCGCACCGACCTAGGCGAATACGCGCCACGCATTGAAACGATCAAGATTCCAACCGACAAGATCCGTGAAGTCATCGGTACCGGTGGCTCGGTCATCCGGTCGATCGTTGAGGAATCAGGTGCGAAGATCGACATTGCCGACGACGGTACGATCAAGGTAGCTGCCGCCAAACGCGAGTCGATCGAGGAAGCCAAGCGCCGCATCCTGGAGATCACTTCCGAACCGGAAGTCGGAGTCGTCTATCGGGGCAAGGTCGTCAAAATCGTTGACTTTGGTGCCTTTGTGAACTTCTTCGGTGCGCGCGACGGTCTCGTGCACATATCCCAGCTGAACCAGGGCCGCCCGGCCACCGTCGACGAAGTCGTCAAGGAAGGCCAGGAAGTTTACGTCAAGCTGCTGGGCTTCGATGACCGTGGCAAGACACGGCTTTCGATGAAGGTCGTCAATCAGGAGACCGGCGAAGAACTTCCCCGCGAGGAAGGCGAAACCGAAGACCAAGGTGGTGGTGGTCGCCCAGGTGGCGGACGCCGCGACCGCCGTCCGCGCCGCGACCGCGATTGATCCTCGCGAACACGACCAAAGTAAAAAGCAAAGGGCCGCGCAGGTAATAACCGCGCGGCCCTTTCGCATAGAACAAGATGTCCCGCTCAGCGCGGTCTACTTGCAGTCAACGGTGACTGTGAACGACCATGAGTTGTTGGCTTCGTTGGATTCTTCAACAAGATTGTAAGGATCGACGGCGGCAAACACTCTCACCTTCGTCTCGCCGTGTGCGCCTGCCCCCAGGCCGCCGGTGAAACCAGCCTTTTTATAGAGGCGCACCTCCTGGCTCGGGGTCATCCTGCCCGTACGCAGTTCGCCAATGCTTTCCTGGAACTCTCGTATCGCCGACAGCGTGTTCCTGCCCAGTTGCGAATCGACACCCTGCGGGTCGAAGCCGATTTCCAGGAGCGCCTGCTGAATGTTCCGGATGCGCTCTGGATCGCTGGCGTAGCTGCCGCCCGTGTTTGGCTTAAATGCGGTCTCCACCGGGTTGAAGTTCCGGCCCCGCTTAACGACTCCCTCACCCAACCGGAACGCGATCCCCTGCTGGTCATAGGGTTCCAGTTTTTGGCGCTCGGGCCGCTTGTCGATCATGTCGATGCTTTCTGGGACGTAGACCACCAGCATGGACCGCGTCAGCCTCTCGGCGACGTTCACCTGGGCGATATCCTCGCCCTGGTTCTTGATGGCGATCCGCCCCGTGGCAATAGGTTCGTCAACGGAGCATCCACCGGCCAGAACATATGAATCCTTGGTATTGATAACCAGATCGGGCAACGCGTATGCCGCTGTTGCCGTCATTGTAAGAGTTGCAGCCAGCGCCCCCGACAGCGCTGCTATCTGTGCATTGATCGTCCGCATATACCTTCTCCCCACTTTTCCAGCACCCATCCTCGATGGCATTGGGCGGGCCTGCTCCCCAATACTTCAGACCGCTTCCAAGAAACCGATCACGTGATCGTTCTGATCCAGTCAGCAGCCAACACGCAATCAGCTCAACGAAATGCCTAGTAAGAACAACTAGAAGCTCTAGATGATTCCAAATAGGGATTCGTTCCATAAATCAATTCTTCGGGGTCCCCGCCCACTACGTACTGGCCATTTACCATTTTTGCATGTGGAACAAGTCGTTCCATTGGCGAGTACTGAGAGCGCAAGCATAGTGTGCAAGAGTTTCTCAAGTCATTTGCGACCTGCCAGGGGGATCGTCTATCAGCCGTGCGAATCGCCCTTCCACAAGAAAAACCTCTAAAACGCTGCTCCTGGGGCTGGGCTGCGGGCCTGCTCGTCTTGGCAATCGCGGCGGCTGGTCCGGCCGGCGCCAAGACGCCTGGTGGGAAACACTGCTACAAGGGCGTCTGCCATCGCGTCAAAAGCATCACCGAGACTCAGGCACTGGTGGGTAAGACCCAGCGGCTGAAGGCTTCTCACTACGGACACTGCCGGCGTGACCGATACAACCCATGCCGCCTGACCAGTTCCGGCGAGAAGTTTCGTGCTGGCAGCCCAGACAATGCCGCAAGCCCCGACCTTCCAGATGGGACCATCTTGCTCATCTACTACCCCGCGACCGGCCGCGCCGCCGTCGTTCGCGTCAACAACGCCGGACCTTATTGGCACGGCCGCCGCCTCGATGTCTCCGAAGCAACGGCCAAAGCGCTGGGCTTCGCCAGAAAGGGCATCGCGGAACTGCACGTCAGGGTCCTGCGCGCTCCCGTCGAAAGTGAAACCCGTTACCGCTCCGGCCGCAGGTATCGGCGCGTGCCAGGCTACATCGGTAAATACGCTTCGCTCGACCACGCCGACAGGGCTGTGCGATTCATAGCGTCCTTCGCGGCGCGCGCCCGCCTTGCCGAAGTAAATTTCGAAGACTTCGACGAATTCGCGCTGGAGGCAATTCCCGTTCGTAACGTCAAGCGCCGCCGCCCCGTCGCCAAAGACGCACCGGTACGCCTCACCACGCGCAATCTCGCAGCGGCGCGGCCTTCATTCGTCTGGCTGAACGAGACCGGGCCATCGGCAGTTGTCAGGCTCACCATCTCTGGAAGGGGCGTCCGGCTGTATGAAACAAAATGGTTGGCGCAACTTGCGCCCTCGGCATCCGCGCAGTCTGTCTCCGCCAGGTTTTCCGCGGGCTCAGTGAGCTTGGCTGCTGCCCGCCTGCTCAAAAAACATGAGCCGAGTGAGGTCGTGGCGCCCCTCCGCCTCGCCTCATTAGACCGCGAATTACTGCCGCAAGGCGTGAAACAGGAAAGCCGCGCTTATCCTCTGCTGCTGACACAGCTTGCCCCCGATCGCACCATGGTGGCCCGCTCCGACGGCGACTCGCTATACGCCCGGCTGATGCAATTCGCGAACGCAGCCCGCAGAGCCGCTCGCAACGCGGTATCACTGTCGCGAGCAACAAAGTCGCCCCCGCACGAGCAGGGCAGCGCTTGGTGGCGACAGGCGTCCTGGAATCTGAGTTTTGAATCCCTCTCCAACGCCCTGGCCGATGCAGCAAAACAGGCCTCCCGGAAGGCACGCGACAGCGTAACCCGATTTCGAGCTCCCCACCCAGGCCTCGGACCAATGACATCGCAAGGCGCAGCAGTACTCACCACGACCCCGAAAGCGATGTTCTTCAAGTGTCTCGGCACGACAGCGCCCCGCGGTTTTGATCCTCGTGCCGGCTCCCGCCCAGACCGGCAGCGCACTCACAGGCGGACGGAGCGCAGCCTTAGGGCATTGCTGATGACGGAAACCGAACTAAGGCTCATGGCGGCGGCGGCAATCATCGGCGACAGCAGGAGACCGAACACTGGATAAAGAACACCAGCGGCCACGGGCACTCCAAGTGCATTGTAGGCAAAAGCAAAAAACAAGTTCTGTCTGATGTTTGCCATCGTCGCTTGCGACAGTCGGCGGGCTCTGACAATGCCGCGCAGGTCGCCCTTCACGAGCGTGATGCCCGCGCTCTCGATTGCGACATCCGCACCTGTTCCCATCGCGATTCCGACATCGGCCTGGGCAAGTGCTGGGGCGTCATTGACACCGTCTCCGGCCATCGCGACTTTCGCGCCGCCTGCTTGGAGTTCACGCACGATCGCGGCCTTCTGATCCGGCAGCACATCCGAGCGGACTTCATCGATACCAAGCTGCCCGGCAACGGCCCGCGCAGTGCGGGCGTTATCGCCGGTAACCATAACCACTTTGAAGCGTTCGGCGTGCAGCGCTTCGATGGCTTCGGCTGTTGTGTCCTTGATGGGATCGGCGACCGCAACAAGGCCGGCGGGTTTGCCGTCGATGGCAACGAACATCGCGGTCTTTCCCGAATCGCGAAGCCCGTCAGCCCGTTCAACGAGGTGAGCGTGATCGACGCCGATGGCGTCCATCATCGCCGCGTTCCCGAGGGCAACGTCTCGCCCACTGATGCGGCCGCGTACGCCTTTGCCCGTGACTGCCTCAAAGTCCGACGCCTCGGGAAGCTTGATCCCCTTATCGCGGGCCGCGGCGACGATGGCCTCGGCGAGCGGATGTTCACTGCCGCGTTCGAGAGCCGCAACGAGTCCCAGAAGTTCGGCTTCATCAAAACCGGCGGCGGGTACCGTATCAGTAAGTACGGGCTTGCCGACCGTGAGCGTACCGGTCTTGTCAACGATGAGCGTATCCACATCAGCGAAACGCTCCAGCATTTCGGCATTCTTGATGAGCACGCCGGCTTGTGCGCCACGTCCCGTTGCCACCATGATCGACATCGGGGTCGCCAGGCCGAGCGCGCACGGGCAGGCGATAATAAGGACAGAGACCGCGGCGATGAACGCATAGGCGAGTGCCGGCGCCGGTCCGAAGTTGGCCCAGGCGATAAAGGCCAGCACCGCGACGGCCAAAACCACCGGCACGAAATAGCTGGCCACGACATCGACCATTTTTTGAATCGGTGCGCGGCTTCGCTGCGCGTCGGCAACCATGGCTACGATGCGCGCCAGCATGGTGTCGCTTCCGACCCTCTCCGCCTCCATGATGAACGAACCCGAACCGTTGAGCGTGCCGCCGGTCACGCCATCGCCGATCGTTTTTTCCACGGGAACGGGTTCGCCGGAGAGCATGGATTCATCGACTGACGAGTGGCCCTCCGAAACGATACCATCGACAGGTACGGACTCTCCAGGACGCACGCGCAGCCTGTCTCCCGTCTGCACATCTTCCAGGGGAACCGTCTCGTCGTTGCCATCGGGATTGACCCTGAGAGCGGTTTTTGGAGCCAGATCAAGCAAGGCGCGGATCGCACCACCCGTCCGCTCGCGGGCGCGTAACTCCAAAACCTGGCCCAACAGGACTAGAACAACGATGACGGCGGCTGCTTCGAAATACACCGCCACGGAACCTTCAGGCCCGCGGAAGGCATCCGGAAAAATACCCGGCGCGATCGTCGCGATGACGCTGTAGAGATACGCCGCACCCACGCCAATCCCAATGAGCGTCCACATGTTCGCGGAGCGATTACGGATCGAGGCCACGCAGCGCACGAAGAACGGCCAGCCGGCCCACAGGACGACCGGCGTGGCCAGCGCAAATTCGACCCAGTCGGCGGTGCGCTCGCCGATCCATTCCCGGACGGGAATACCCAGGTGCGGCCCCATGGCTAGGATGAGGATGGGCACCGTCAGGATCGCGCCGGCAATCAACCGGTGCGTGAAATCAATCAGCTCGAGATTCGGGCCTTCCTCGCCTGCCGGGACGCCCATCGGTTCGAGCGCCATCCCGCAGATGGGGCACGTACCAGGCCCCTCTTGAACGATCTCCGGGTCCATCGGGCAGGTGTAAAGGGTCCCTGGCGGCGCAGAATCGCGCGCAGCCTCCGCCGCGGCGCGTTTGTCAGGGTCGAGATATCGCTCAGGACCGGCCTGGAATTTCTCTTTGCAGCCCGCACTGCAGAAATGATAGCTCACGCCTCCGTGCTCGGCTTCCGGTTTGCCGGTGGCCGGATCGACATGCATTCCACAAACGGGATCAATGACTGTTGAAGCGTTTGGCTCCTGCGCACCATCGCAGCAGGATGACCCAGCATGTTTCATCGCTACATTCCCCCTCCTTCTAAAGAACATACCCAGTGGGGGTATCTGGATGTGTCTTGACGGATATACCCCCAGGGGGTACCACGTCAACATGTCAAATGATCAAAAAACCAAATTGGCGAAGCGGCTAGCCCGGGTTGAAGGACAGGTTCGCGGCGTCCAGCGCATGATCGAGGAAGACCGCTACTGCATCGACGTCGTGACGCAGATTTCAGCCGTCCGCGCTGCCTTGTTGAAGGTTGAACAGGAGATTTTGAAGGATCACGTCGCCCATTGCGTCGAACACGCGATTTCGAGCGGTGACGCCGAGGACCAGCGCCGCAAGGTTGCCGAGTTATTGGAAATCCTCAACCGCCCGCAGCGGTGAGTGTCCCCCTCACGACCCCGTCTGGGCACCCGGCCTGACGCCGATCTCGACCGCATCGAAGTGCGGGACGTTCGGCCAGAAGATCCGCGCACGTGAACTGATCTCTCCGGCATCACCTGTCGTCAGCATCGCCAGGTTGCGCGGCTGCGGATGAAAACCGCCCAGGTAATGCGGGTGCCGCGAAAGATAGTCTTCAAGACTGTCAGCAACGAGGTCAGGCTGCGACAGGATACGTGTGGCGGGCGGCAAATGCGCCCTGAACAAGTCTTTGACCAGCGGAAAATGTGTGCACCCGAGAATGACCCGGTCGGGCACACTACCCCTGGCTTGATCGAGCAGCGCCGTCACGCCCTCCTTGACGAGCCCTTCAAGTTCATCGCGGGAGGCTTCGTCCTCGATAGCCCCGGCCAGATGCGCGCAAATCTGCTGAAGCACCTCCACCTTCGGACAGCGCTTGCGGATTTCTTCGCGATAGACGCCCGAGGTGATCGTCCGGGTTGTTCCGAAAACGGCAATCAGGTCGGAATTGAACTTCTGCGGGTATTGCGGTGTCGTGACCGCCCACGGCGTCTGCGTTGCCGCCTCCACGGTTGGCGCTACGATCCCCAGAACGTTGTATTCCGTCCAGCCCGAGCCCGGTAGCCAGCTCTGCTGCAGCCGCCGCGCCGCGACGGCGGTCGCTGTATTGCAGCCAAGCAAAACCAGTCGTGCGCCACGGGCGAACAGCGCCTCGACGCCCCGCCGGCTCAACTCCACGATCGTTTCCGACGGGCGGTTGCCGTAGGGAACGTTGGCGTGGTCACCAAGGTAGCAGAAAGACACGTCGGGAAAGCGGTCCGCCAGCGTCCGCAGCACCGTCAGCCCGCCCAATCCTGAATCGAAGACACCGATCATGGCGGGATGTGTGCTCCGGCTTCTGGGCATCGTCAAGACACTCGGATGACCAATTGCTCAAGCGTAACGATTGTGCGTCCGTGCGGCCTCAGTTGGCGGGCTTCACGAGCCGCCGCCGCCCGCCTCGATTTCCTTTAGGGCATCAAGCGTCGGCATTGCGACAGTAGAGTAGCCGCAGTCGACGAAATGAACCTCGCCAGTTACGCCGCTGCCCAAGTCCGACAGCAGATAGAGCGCCGAGCCGCCGACTTCGTCGAGCGTTGGCGTTCTGCGGAGGGGCGAATGATCGCGCTGGTAGTTGAAGATAACCCGAGCATCCGAAACGCCGGCGCCGGCGAGCGTCCGCATCGGCCCTGCCGAGACGGCGTTGACGCGGATCCCCTGTGGTCCGAAGTCCGACGACAGATAACGCACCGAGGCTTCAAGTGCCGCCTTGGCGACACCCATGACGTTATAGGATGGCACCCAACGCGTCGCACCTGCGTATGTGAGCGTCAGAAGCGAGCCACCGTTTGGCATCAGTTTCGCGGCACGGTTGGCGACTTCGGTAAACGAGAAGCAGGAAATCACCATCGTGTTGACGAAGTTTTCGCGCGTCGTTTCTGCGTAGCGACCCGCCAATTCGCGCCGGTCAGAGAAGGCCAGGGCGTGCACCACAAAATCAAGATTGCCCCAGGACTTTTCGATCTCCGAGAAGACGTTGTCGACGGTGTCCAGATCGCTCACGTCGCAGGGAACAATGATTTTCGAGCCAACCGATTCCGCCAACGGGACTGCTCGGCGGCCGAACGCTTCGCCTTGATAGGTGAATGCCAGCTCGGCACCCTGCCCGGCTAGCACCCGCGCGATGCCCCACGCGATCGATCGCTCATTGGCCACACCCATTACAAGCCCACGTTTGCCCTTCATGACCGGGCCAGGATTTGCAATGTCAGTCTCAGACATCTGAGTTTCCTCACTTGGGTAATTGGTTCGCTACGATCTAAGCCGAAGTCATTCGCAGCTTGAAGCGGCAGCACCCTGTCATTATCCGTCGGCGATTGCGGTTCCCCAGGGAACGGCATTGCTCAGGTGCAAGGCGCTTCAGGCGTTAACTCTCGTATCGGCGAAGAACGAGGGTGGCATTGGTCCCGCCGAATCCGAAACTGTTCGACATGACACAGTTAAGCTCCACGTTATCGAGCCGTTGCCGGATGATCGGCAGCCCTTCAAATTCCGGGTCGAGTTCATCAATATTCGCGCTCTCGCAGATGAATCCCTCTTTCATCATCAACAACGAGAAGATCGTCTCCTGCACGCCGATCGCGCCGAGCGAGTGCCCCGTCAGCGACTTAGTTGCTGAGATATGGGGGATGTCATTGCCAAATAGCTCGCGGACAGCCTCCATCTCGCGTTGATCGCCGATCGGTGTGGCGGTTGCGTGCGGATTAATGTAATCGATCTTATCGCCGATACCTTTTCCATCTAGGCCCTCCATGGCGATGCGCATGCAGCGCAACGCGCCCTCTCCAGACGGGGCAACCATGTCAAAGCCGTCAGACGTGGCCCCATAGCCGACGATCTCGCCGTAGATCGTGGCACCGCGCGCCTTGGCGTGCTCAAGTTCTTCGAGCACCACGACGCCGGCGCCCCCAGCGATAACGAAGCCGTCGCGATCCTTGTCGAACGCCCGGCTGGAGCGTTCCGGTGTATCGTTGTACTTGGTCGACATCGCACCCATGGCGTCAAACAGCACCGACAGCGTCCAGTCGAGTTCCTCACAGCCGCCGGCAAAAATAATGTCCTGTTTGCCCCAGCCGATCAGCTCCGCGGCATTGCCGATGCAGTGCGCCGAAGTCGAGCAGGCCGATGAAATGGAATAGTTGGTGCCCTTAATCTCGAACGTCGTCGCAAGCGCCGCCGAGGGGCCTGAACACATTGCCTTGGGGACGTCGAACGGACCGATCTTCTTAGGGCCCTTGGTCTGGGCGATATCGGCGGCCCGGACGATCGCGTGCGTTGAAGGGCCACCGGAACCAACGATGATCCCGGCACGCTCGTTAACGACGTCCTCGCGTTCCAGACCAGCATCGCGGATCGCCTGATCCATGGCGATGTAGTTCCAGGCAATGCCCGTTTCCATGAAGCGCTTTGGCTTGCGGGGGACCTTGTCGGCCCAATCCAGTTTCGGATCGCCGTGGACGTGACAGCGGAACCCCATCTCGGCATAAGTCTCGCTGAAAACGACACCGGACTTGCCCTCTCGGAGCGAAGCCAGCACGTCCCGGGTGGAATTCCCGATGGAGGAAACAATCCCCATGCCGGTGACGACCACGCGTCTCATCAATCTTTCCTTCCTGTCGCGGCCTCGCGGTCTGTCCGTCGGGCGGGCGCCGTGGCCGAGTCATTGGGCCTAACCGCCGGTCGAGCCGAGGCGGGTGGCCAAGAGTTCTGTATCAGCCCGAGTGGGCCGACGGTCGTAGCTGCCGGTCTAAGCGTTTTCCGCCTCGAAAAGACCCACGCGAAGGTCGCTCGCCGTATAGATGACCTCACCGTCAGCTTTCAGCGTTCCGTCGGCGATGGCAAGCTTCAGCTTGCGCAAGATAACCCGCTTCAGATCGACAATGTATTCGACCTTCTTGACGTTTGGCACCACCATACCGCTGAATTTCACTTCACCAACGCCGAGTGCGCGTCCGCGGCCGGGTGCCCCAAGCCAACCCAGAAAGAATCCGGTCATCTGCCATAAGGCGTCAAGCCCGAGACAGCCCGGCATCACGGGGTCACCCTGAAAATGGCATTTGAAGAACCAGTCGACGTTGGGATTTCCCTCGACCGCGAGCGTCGCAACGAGCTGGCCCTTGCCGTGCTCACCACCGTCTTCGCTGATTGAGGAGATTTCGTCGAACATCAGCATCGGTGGCAACGGCAGTTGCGCGTTGCCGGGCCCAAACAGCTCGCCGCGCCCGCAAGCCAGAAGGTCTTCGTATGAATAACTCGATTGCCGCTCCGCCATGGGCCTTGCCTAGTTCCCTCTCTTCGGATCCTGTAGTGCTCTTAAAACGCAAAAGCGGCCGCTAATCCAGCGAGCCGCAAGATCGCACCTTTTACCATAACCGTCGACCGTTCAAAAGGTAAACGCTTCGGGCGTCAAGGGCATCGGGTGGCTGCGGCGTGCTCACGCGTTGCGCAAGCCGCCGCAAACACCTATACTTAAATGCAAATGCAAGTTTGGACGGCTGCCATTCGGCGGCCCTTAATCTCGTGCAGAGTCGGCCACCTTCACGAGGAATGGTCGCAATACGGCGCAAATGCGCTTTAACGGGACGGCGGTGGATTGCAGCGGATGCGGAAGCTGGGTAGCACTTCGATCGAAAAGACACTGCGCGATGCCGGGCTCCGCCCGACACGGCAGCGGCTCGCCTTGGGCAACCAGTTGTTTACCGGTCATGACCGCCACGTCACCGCCGAGCAACTGCATGCGGAGGTGAGCACCGAGGGTGAGCACGTCTCCTTGGCGACCGTCTACAACACGCTGCATCAGTTCCGCCAGGCAGGTTTGCTGCGCGAAATCGCCATTGATTCCAACAAGACCTACTTCGACACCAACACGTCGAACCACAATCACTACCTGCTTGAACCCGAAGGCGAGCTGATGGACATCGAAAGCGACTCCATCACCATCGACGGCCTACCCGAGCCTCCCGAAGGCATGCGCATTTCGCATATCGACGTCGTCGTCCGCCTCGTCCGCGATGAAGACGCCAGCGAGTAGCCGTTGCAACTCTCACATTCGAAATTGCTGTCGGGCCTTACCGAGGCAGGTTGATGGGCGTTCATGCGAAGCGCCCATTCCAGCTTGGCCCATAGATGAGCTCCCGCAGGTCAACTCATCCGTTTTGCGAAACATCACCTAGCGTTGTGCCAGAGAAATTCAATCCGGCAGCTCCATTCGCCCACCTGATTGCGTGAAATGAGCCGCGTTGCAACTGCGAATGGCGACGGGGCCGTACTTGTCCTTGAGTAGGCCAGTCAACACGCTGCCCCCTTTGGCAAGGCAAGAGTTTTTGTCAGTTACAACGAAGCCCAAGTCAGCGATACCATCGGAATTGACGTCTTTCTTTGTATGAATCTGGGTCAAACAATGATCGACTTTCACACTGTGGGCATTGACCTGGTCAACATCAAACCACTCCCGGCCAAGTATCCAGACCGAATGAGCGTCTCCTTCGGCGTTTCCACCATATTGGATCATCACGCCTAGCGCTTCTGGCCGGTTCGTGGATGCAATCCATGCTCCGATGTTTCCCAACTCCGTTAGGCCGGGAACAGCAAAGCCATGCCACTTTGCATCATCGGCGACGTAGTGCAGATCGTCATTGAAGACCATGAACCGGAATTCCTGGGACTTCTCAATCGCAAGCACCATCCAGTGGTCATCGGCCTCACCTTTGGACCAGGTCAATCCACCATCGTTATTCCTGCGCCACCAATAGTCTTCGTTCGTGCGGCCGTTGAAGGCCAATGCGCCAACCTTTCCGAAGAGCTTGAAACCCGGTCGTTGTGTTGGTGTGAAGAATTTCTGAGGCTCGACGTTCCACGCCAGTTTTGGTGAGGCCAGAGTTCGATCATCCAGGGTCGGATCAGGCATCAGCGGATTAGGTTTATCGAGATGACTGAAATCCCACGGTAACTGCTGTTGTTCAGTCGCCATGTCAGCCAAAGAGTACTTCATGCCCGAAACTTGCCGGGGGCTGGCCATCCGCCATTCGGAAATGTTCCCGTACCTTTTTGAGTTCAATGTCGAGATTGCCGCGTTCTGCTCATCTCTGGTCATCTTGCTCATGGCCATCAGGTCGGGGTACCACCAGGTACCATTCTTCACGTCAAAGACGAGACGGTGCTCCTGCTCACCGGCTGCACAATCCGCAACATGGCTCTGACGCATCAATTCGGCATGAACAGCGCTGGAATGATTGAGGACGAAAGCTAGAGCCGTTGCAATGAGAAGACTCACATTCACTGCTTGATTCATTAATCTCTACTCCAAAAAACATAATGCGTATCAAATGTTCCAATCACCCATGAAAATCACGAATGTGAAGTGTTGGCCTTCAGGTCGGTCAAACATATCACGCGTTTCTACGCGGTCTTGGTTTCGCACTGAAGTCCGGCCAAATGCAAAAGTAGTTTCCGTCTACCGATTGCCCTCATGGTTTGACTGAGCACCAGACCCGCCGCCATCGGGAGCGGCAGCCTCTCGCACGGCAATGCGGAACTTACAGCTTGAGCCATCTCCCCCAGAAAGCGCTCAAAGGTGGCTATAACACCGGTTGGCGGTCTCTCTCGTCTAGCGTTGCTCAACCTGGGGCGCGGGACAACATAGGGAGGCAACGATAACGTCATTGGCGGTCTCACTACAAGAGCCGAGGCATGGTCAATGGTCGACGCTAGAGCGGACTTGATCGCCAGCATATAACTCTAGATGATATCGATCATGGGAATAATCGGGAAGCGATAGACGGCCCCGACGTTCTGCTTGTTACGCCCTCCAATTGCGGAGGGTTCGATCCCGTTGTCAGCGATGCCACCAACATCTTTGCTGAGCCTTTAGCACTGGTTCTGACGTCACGGCATCATAGGATCTCCGACATCCGTAGACGCTACGGTCTAGATGCACCGACCAGGAAACTATGATTTGTGAATTGAGTCGGACCGGTCGCGATTTGTATGATCGGACCAGCGTCGTCGCAGGTTCCCTAGAACGACGTTGTCATCCTCAAAGAATACACCGACGAAAAATCGAAGTCGGTCGTGAAAGCCGGATCGAGTATGGCCTGATAACTCAGGGTCGTGTCGACATCCGGGAGCAGTGGAAAGCGATAGAAGGTCTCCCAGTTGTACTCATCCCTTGTGTTCTCAAAAGTCGAGTCAACCCAATTGAAGGCCGTGCCGATTGCATCGTTCTTAAACCGACCGAATGGATCGTAATATAAGAGGTGAACGCCGGCTTGTTGATCATAGATCGACGCGTTTTCGAAACTTCTTCCATATCGCCCGATGAGAACCAAGCGGCCGTCGTAAGTCAGTTCTTGCTCAGCCACCAATGCGAAACCCCATCCGGCTTCACCTGTGTTCGCGTTGATCGGCTGGCCATCCTTTGTCCCATCGGTATGCCAGAGCAGAAGTTTAGAAAAGCTAGCCTTTTCCGTTAACGGATTGACCTTCACGCCGAGCTCGACGCCCTTGTAAAATTGGCCCTCACCTATGTCACCCCAGTTAAAGCGATCGCCGTTCGAATCCGCCACTCCCCCGCCGATGTAAATGCGATCGTTGAGATACCAGGCGCCGGCGATCCCGAGGCCAGAATCTGCAAATCCAGCAGCAAAGACCCCGGTCCCGGCATTTGGCAGGAATGTCGCGTTGGGACTGATATGACGATTGGTAAGGAACAAAGCATCCGTCGTAATCTTGCCGAGCCTAAACACCCAACCAGCTTCTTCGCCACCTTGACGGTAGAAGAGGTTGCGCAGAATAAATGACGGGTCGTAGGCTGAAAACGTGTTTGCTGTTCCGCCTGCAGTCGCGACGCTGCTGAAGCCAATATCTTGAGGGCCGACCGTATCGTAATCCCAACGGCCTTCGACGCTGAACATTAGCTCACCCATCGTCGGCCGCCCCCGGCGAAACAACTCCCAACTGCCGGTGATATCGGTATCCGTGGCAGTTCCAGAATCCGCGGTCATGGGGAGGACGTTCGATGCGCCCTGGAAAAGATGATGGAACGCCACCCCGAGCTTCATACCGGCTCTTTGGTACAAAGCATCGTTGAAACCCTTGAACCTGTCACGGAGCGGCTGCAGCGGAGAAAACGGAATTAATCCGACTTTTTGCGTCGCACGAGTCTCAATGTCTTTGAGTATATTTTTTGGGTCTTGGCGGGACGAACCGAAGCCCGTTGGCCCAGGTGGGGGGGCGACTACTGTCTCACTTGGAGGATCCTGGGCGACAGCCTCACCACCGAACTGAAAAGCGAGCGAAAAAAGGAATAGAGATATTACCGCCTTGTTCATTTGAGCTCGCTGAATAATCCATCGATTCGCAATCTGCTGAAATTATACAAGCCTGTAGAGGGTAATAAAGATCTGTCGCTCCATCCAGACGATTAACTCGCCAGCGTAGCGGATTTACCACCAGGTGCAGTTAGGAAGACGGGGTGGCGTGAGTCACGCTGAGCTGACACGCCCCGTGCAGCGCTTGAAGAGTAAACGGTACTCCGCCGCCTGACGGGCCTTCTGCACGATTTACAGGGCGTTGTTCCGGGTTTCACCGGTGGGTTAGGCTCAGAAGATTAGCTTTGTCGGCACGCCAGCAACGACCTTAGTGTCTTCAGTGCTCAGAGTCTCAGTTATGACCTGCACGTCACCGGTGACGGCCACCCAAGGGGTAATCTGCGCTTTGTAATAGGCTTCGAAACCATCCGTGTCTTCGATAGCAATCGTCGTCCGTTCCCCGTTCTTAAGTGTGGCCGCAGCAGATAGCAATGGACCGACCGTTCCTTTAAAACTGTCGCTGAGTTCGCTGTGAAAATATCCAATACCAATGACGTCTTTGTCTCGGCTTGGAATTAAACCGGTGAATTCGAGTGCTGCCGTGGCGCTCCATGCTATTGGGTTCGCTTTGCCATCCGTAATCGTGTACATCCCTCTAAAATTAACGTCCCTGTTGGGATTGGATGGGTCGGCCCACAGTTGCTGGTTCACGACGGAAAAGATGGACCAAGACGTATCTGTCTCTGGAAGTGCGAGACCTTCACCTGGGATAACTGCAACGCTTTGGCGGTCGACTACCGTATATTGCTTGTCGCTGTATGTCCCACCAATGCTGACGTATCCCGCGCGTGCACCTTCAGGGCCAATGCCAGTGTAGAACTTCCAAAAGGCGGCGTAGGCGGCGCCATCGGTTAACAAAGGGTCGAGGCAGGTCGTGGTGGCGCAATTGTTGGGGTCATAAGCGCCCGCAAAGCCCTGGATTTCCTTGCCATTAAACTTCACAAGAAAGGCGAGCGGCAAACCCAACCCTAGGGTCCCCCCCAGTCCGATCGGAAGCATCAAGGATGTGTTCATGAATCCATCGACGCCGCGGCCTGTATGGAAAACCGTGTCCACGAAGTCAAATGCATTAAGCTTTCCCGCGAGCACCCCAACTTCATCTGACACCATCTGGATGGCTATCAGCTGGGTAATCGCCACGGTGTCGTCTGAATTAGGCATGAGCATAGCGGAATTGGCCGGCGACAGGCCAGATAACGCATTGACGTCATCACCAGCGCGACCTTCCAAATGCGTATTGACGATCAGCCCCTTCCAGAGCCCCAGCTTTTCGCCAAGCAATGTCACGAAAAGGTCAGTCTTCAGGCCATACTTCCAGTTGTCGTCAGCCGAGCCATCCGTCACGCCCTGGTAGAATTGCGTCGCCTGAAGATCAACGATGATCCCGCGTTGGGCGAGACGTGTGCGCGCACCTGCCCAATCGCCAAACATATGCAATCTTCCTCTCAGCCCATCATCGTGCTCAATTTCTTGAGCGACGGCGGAAAGCGAAACTGGGATTAGAGAAAGCGCAAGAACAGCGGCGTAGAGTAATTGGGCTCTTTGTCTGGGCATTTGTGGGTCCCGTATCGAAGCAATCGTCATTTGATTTTCCAGTGAGGCGGCGACCAACTACGTCACCCGCCACAAACACCAACTACAACGCGACCGGGTATTCGCTTTGCACGCCTTGATGCTAAATCTGATAAAATTTGTAGGTGAGAATGTTGGTTGCGTGATAACTGCAGCGCTGAAAAAAAACATGCGTGGGATCCGCAGCCTCCCTCCAGTTTCGTCAACTAGTATTACTGCTTCTCTTATGTAGTTGAACTGCTAAAGCACAGACACTTCATCCCTTGATGATTTTTATTTGCTGTGTAGCGGTTCTGTCACGATTTTTGCCACGGCCAGCGACCGGTCATTTCCAGCGCCATCGACCAACCAAGCGCCGTTCGAATAGCGATCATCAAAGCGAGCAGGCCCATGTTTTCGAGAGTCCGATCAAAGGTAATGGTTTTAATGATCGTAGCGGCAACAAGAATTTCCAACCCGATCAGGACGGTTCTTCCGATGGCCTGGCGATAACCCTCAATCGCATCCTTTGCACCCTTGCGACCGATTTCCAGAATGCAACGCGCTGTTGCGACCACAAACCCAAGGATCAGTGCAAATGCGCCGATGGCCTCCAGGGTCTGCGTCAGGAACCGCAGTTCGTCTGTCACCGCCTCAAGCATGCCTCAGCCGTCTCCAGCCGCTTGCCAGGGCCAGCGGCCCTCGACCTCGAGAAAAAGCGTCCAGCTAATGATTGTCCGAATAACCACGGGGCACGCCAGGAGCATCAGCGATGCGAATGTCGGTTTGGCTGTTATCGTCTCGATGACGTCGGCGACAACCAGAATCTCGAGCCCCAACATCGTGGCTTGTCCCAACTGGATCTTGAATTGTGCGAAGTCCCGCGCCGGACCAAGTTGGAAGAACTGGGTTGCATAGCGGCCTGCCGCCAGGAGGAAACCGCCAAGGATCACCACCACGCCTGCCAGGCTGATCACCGAACCGGCGTGTTCAAGATTTTCCAGGGTCTGTTCGATCATTGGCAGTCCGTTCATTCAGCTTGTGCTGCGACGGGTCCGGCCTTCTGCGGGCCGGTTCTTTTAGCGCTCGAAGGTCAACGAGTCGGAGTTACTCGTCATCCGGCCAGTGCAGCGGCTTGACCGTGAACGGTGCGCGCGGCTTGTCCCGCCGGGTCAGCCCGCTTTGGCGCAGGCGCCAGTAGAACTGGTTGAACCGGTCTTGGCCGAAAAACGGTTCGCCCTGGAAAATCATCAGCGGCACACCGCCGTGACCGGCATTCAGCTGTATCATCTGGTTCTTCTGCCAGACGGCGTCAACTTCCTCCGTATGCTCGCGAATAAACTGGATCGCGTTATCGTAATCGAGGCCATCAATGGAATTGAACCGCTCTTTGACATGATCAGGCCAGTGATCCGCGTGCCCACCCCAGATCAAAGAGCTTACAGCATGGACATAGTGAATCCCTTTGCCCTGGAGTTCCGCATAGTTCCCCAGCCTTGTCAGCCAGCCGATATAGGGCTGCTTTTCCAGCGGGTGGATGGCATTGTCCGCGCTTTCAGGAGGGTACTCATTCTGCCAGATCGGGTCCGGATAGGGGTATTTGAACGGAACGCCTTCATACTTTCCGGTGCGGTGCGTGTCATGCAAGGCATCGCCCATTTTATACCAGCGGCCCGACCCGGCCTTGCCGCTCTCATGACGCGTGCGCACCGCCACCGGGAAGATCACTCGAATGTTGATGTTTGCGTTGTAATTCGAGTGCAGCCAGGTAAGGCGGTTCAGCGTCAGATAGCTATAGGGACTGCGCATTGACCAGCAGACATCCGCCTCCAGCGGGGCCTCCTCGTTCACGATGTCGGTCAGCGGCCTCGGCGGCACCGCTCTCGGCTTACGCGTGTGGTCATTATAGTACTTCCATAGATAGTTGTCCTTTGGCGGGGGCGGGTTGACCGCATCCGGGATCGGCGGAAGTTCCGGAACAGCCGGATCTTGCGGCCAATCGGCGTCCATGCTCGTCAGCTTGTCGGTTATCGCTGGATCAAGTTTTGGCATGCGTCTTCTCCCACTTCGATTTTTGTTCCAATGCCCAACACGGACGGCTATCAAAACCTCGTTTCCGTTTCTTGCCGAGATCTCAATATCGCGCCTCTACAAAGGCGGAGCCCTGCGATGTCATGGACCGATTGAGGCTGAGCCAATACTTGGGTCACGCCATCCAATCTCACGTAGGACACTTCGGCAGTTTCGGAGCGAGGCAATGAAGGCGTGGCAAGTGGTGATCGCGGCAGCTTGAGAATGGCACGTATTGCAATCGCTTGCCGCCAACGGTTGTCAACGTGACAATGCCTTGCAGAATGTTGTTCCGAGTCTCACACCAGACATTACTCCGGCCTCACGACATTGGTTCCCCTTTAGCGTCTGTCATCCAGACCGGCTGACTTGCTCCCTGCATATAGAGCATTGGATCGTCCCAGAACTGCGGCGTTGCAGACATCTCGACCTGCGAAGCGGGCCGAGTGTATTCACCAAATGGAGTCATCCCGGTCACAAGCTCAGGCTTCAGGATCTGATGCTCCTCGCCGAGGTTCTCCAAGTTCTCGATAACCCGCTTGTCGTTGAAACCCAGGCTCGTCATGTACTGGACGCACTGTGTTAAAGAGACGCGGATGGAGTAGCTGCCGCCCTCCTTCGCGCGGCGCAAAAGCGCGGCCTTGGCGCCGATCGCGCCGAGGTAGCCGGTCATGATATCGCAGACGACATTCACCTGTTGCGGTAGCAGCGGCTGATCGGGGGTCCCCTCCGCTGTGTAGAGGCCTGCAAGGCCGCCGGCGTTTAAGTCGTAACCCGGCCAGTTGGTCCAGGGGCCCTCGTGCGTATTCAGCTTGACGCTGACATAGATCACGCCGGGGTTGCGTTCGGCCAGCGCCTGCGCCGAATAACCCTCGCTGTCTGCCAAGCCGGGTCGCAGGTTCTCAACAAAGACGTCGCCTTCCTCAATCAGCTTGTAGACGTGCTTGCGGTTTTCCGGTTCACGGGCATCCAGATAGGCCTGCCGCTGCCCGGCGTGAGCGGTAAAGAAGAAGTTCCCGAATTCGACCCAGTCGGGCATGTCAAGGTTCATGCACTCCGCCCCCTGCATCGCCAATGTCCGGCTGACGCAGGGCCCAGCGACCGCATGCACAAAGGACAGAACTTTCAGCCCCGACAGAGGGCGTTCGCCCTGTGGCAAAGGAATCGGGTCGCTGTCCGCGATCTTCTCGATGTGAATTAGCGGGGTTTCAGCGTGGATCCGGCCCTGTTCGGTTGCGGCCCATTCCTCTTTCGTGCGGATGATGTGCAGCGGGATTTGTACAGCCTCGGCGGCTTCCTCTAGTTCGGAAGATTCGCGGCGGGCCATAGCAGCGCGCACCTGTTCGATATCAGGACCGCAGCGCAAGAGATTCATGGCCTTGCGTTGCTGGCTCGGGTAAGGCGGGGACAACACCATCCACCGGCCGTCGCGGGCGCGCGCGATACTCGGGCTCAGAACAAAAACGTTCTTGTTCCACGCCTTCGAAACGCCGCTTATCGTCGTATAAGACAGCGCATCCTTCTGCCAGGGGCTCTGTTCGATCCAAGCCTTGCGGAGGTCGACATGAATGTCCTGGGTTTCACCTGTCCGCTCTTTCCAGATCGCGGCATCTGCAACCGCGTTCGCGGCAAGCACACAGGCCGGTGCCGCGCCAGCCTTTATCACAGTCTTCCTAATGGGCTCCTTACCAGCGAATGTCACCTTACCGCCGCCGTCCGCGATAGTCATACCAGCATCACGCAAGATATTGTCAGTCACCTTGCGCATGTCGTCGTGTGTCTCGACGGGCTGATTGGTAATCATCTAAAACATTCCTCCACCGTTATTGCTGCGCATTTGCGCCGGCCTTAAGACTGCTCAGTGTGCAAAGCTTGGTCGGGCCGCAGTCATCGCTTGTGTGTCAGCCACCGGCACAGCAAGCCATCTTGCCGCGAGCATTCGAACGCACCTTTGGTTCGCTCCGGTCGGCCCTGACCCTAGCCAATGGCCGACCGCCTCTAATTTGAAATTTGGTGCGGTGATAATGGACGGGACAGCCGATCGTCAGCCGACTTCGACGGTTCCATCCTCTTTGATGGAGATCGGATCGCCGGTCTTGACGGCCTCCATGAACTCGTCGCCGAGAAGATCGACGGTAATGACCTTACGGTCGTTCCAGACGTCGTCCATGATCAGGCCGCCAGCGGCAATGCTGTCGATGTGGCCCGAGAACAGCATCGCCTTAAACCCGACACCGAGCAGATTCATGCCCATGATCGCGCCAGCGCCCATGGTCGATCCGACCGTCTGAGGCGTACACATGATCGCCCCGCTCAGATCCTTCTTATAGAGCTCCGCATTGTTGGCGTCCGTGCAGGGCGCGTCCTTGGTGTTCCCTGCAAACATGTTAGTAAAATAGGATGCGGTTGTATTGAACGGCTGCTTCGATACGAGCGCCTCACCTTCTAGGTTCCCTGGGACAATCGGGCGTCCCTTAAACGTCTTGGCCATTTATCAGTCTCCAATCAGCTCGCTGAATCTGGGCGATCGGACTCACGGAGCCCGATGCCGCTTGATGTTCCTTCAGGCTTAGACCTTTCCGGTCACCGCGATATCCACGAGCTTCTTGTCGGGGAAATACCGGATGGGCGAGTAGTTCCGGTTCTTGGCGGAGTTTGTGACCGCCCGCACCCGCTGAGAGAAGCCCTTCATGCCGGAGTAGGAGACGCCGCACATGTTGGTGACGTTGATCCCGGCGCCGAGCGCCCGGCTTGCCAGCTCGGGCTCCTCCAGCAGCGCACGCGTTCGCGTCACGGTCGGCGCGAAGATGTAGGCGGGGATCGCCAACTTCTCTTGCCCGGCCGCATCGAGGGCGTCGACGAACATTTTCGCCCAGCGTATGGTCTCCTCGTAGTTGCAGTGCGGGCAGCCGATGAAGACGGCGGTCGGGTTGCCGTCCGGGTCGTCCCAGAGGTTCTCGAACGTGTCGAGGATCGCCTGCTGCTCCTTATCGTCGAAGACGTACGTCTGGAAGTTCTCCGCCAGCATGTCCCGGCCCTTTTCCTTGGGCTCGGGCGTCACGCCCTCGACGTGGTAGCAGCCGACGGCGCCGGCGGCGGCGGTGGCGCTGCCCATGTACTTCAGCTTGTGCCAATTGTCGTTGTTGACGTCGCCGCCGAAGTACTTGTCGACGCCCGCTATGTAAGGGATGTCCTCGACGCACTTCCGGCCGATCGCCGTTCCGAGCACGCCCCAGTCGGGCTCCTCACTCGTCTTCACATCGATCAGCCACTTCGCCTTGCGGCCCTCGTCGGTCATCAGGCCGAACACCGGCGCCTTGCCGAGCATGGCGCAGAGCATCTCCATCCCCGCGCCGTAGCGGTTGGTTCGGATGCCGAGGACCGAATTGCCGTAGTTCACCGCCGAGGACTCGCACCAGGCCACCGGCGTGCCCGGCTTCGGCGCATTGCCGATGTCGTCGATGTAGCAGGCGCAGGAGCGGAAGTTGAGGTCCGGCGCGCCGAGCTGCGCGTGGACCGCGTCCAGTCGCATCTGCAAGGGATAGCCCTCGGCGATCAGCTGCATCTCGGTCGGGTTGTTCTGGACGTTGTAGACGTCGTAGGGGCGCGGGTTGACCGTGTAGGGCGCGTAGGCCTTGAGACCCGCCGCGGCGCACTGCTCAAGCATGACGATCAGGGACTCGAGATAGGGCGCGCCGATGTAAAGGTTGGAGTGCGGCGCGCCGCCCAGATCCGCCAGCTTCGTCGCCCCGAAGGTCTCGCCGAACCTGACGAGGATCTTCATCAGCTTGGCCTTTTCGGGGCCCTCCTTGCCGTCGAGAATGGCCTGCTCGTCATCGTTCAGTTCCATCTTCGAAGATGCGCTATCGGCCGTTGCGTTGGCCTTGGAAGCTCCGCTGAACGTAGCCGTCTGGCCGTTCGGCTTGCCGTCAGGGCCGAGACCGTCCATATCCGACGTCAGTATGTGCTCGGCGAATTCGGGGACCTCGCCACTGCCCGATGTTGCCGATGACGCTTTCCCGGCTGCTTCGACAACATGGGTGTTCCCCGACTGCGGAGTCGCTGTTTTTGGCGGCGCAGCATTGGCGCTCATCGTTACCGTTGAGACCGCTGTTGGCGCAAGAGCGGCCGCCGGTATCGCTTTGATGAAATCTCTGCGTTTCATAATATCTCCCGAGTGTGCAATTTCCAGAGCTTTGCGGAAGTCAGCCCCAGACATAATCTCTTGTTGCTGAATGGTGTTGAGCAGACACCTGAATAATTTAGTGTGTAGCGTGCTATTGTTCAACGCGCTTTGTCTATGCAAAGTCGGCATAAACTTACTTTGTAGATTGCGCGATGGATATACTTCGGTCCAAGGATTTTGATGAATTTGTCGACTCCGTCCGAGATGTCGATAGCAGAATGCTATTGCGTAATGTGAAGCGGCGAATATGGAGCAATGCGTACCTTGATCTTAATGGGCTTCACGTCCAGGTCGGCAAGCTGGGTAGTGGTAACATCGCTGAGGGGCAATCATTCAATAGCGGCTATATGATCTATCTGCCGCTGACGGATCGCACGCTTTACACTGCGAATGCTTACTCTTTGGGTGTAGATTCTTTCGCTATCTTGGAGCCCGGTTGCGAGTTCTCCATTTGCACTGAGGATGAGCACGATTGGTGCACTGTTTTCTTGCCAACTGATCGCGTCGCCTCCTTCCTCTCCTCATCGTATGTTGATCAAAAGAGATGCCGGGTCACACCCGCGATGCCGGAATACGCAAGGCGATTTAATGGACTCGTACATAGCGCGCTTGCTGCTGCTACGATACATGACGAGCTGGCAACCTCACCAGCTGCAGCAACCCTAGCGGAGGAGCTTTTGGAACTTGCCGGTGCGATCCTTTCTGCGCCCATGCCCGTTGATAAGCGCAATATGGGAGGAAGGCCGCGCATCTCGCGAGATGAAGTTATCCGTCGGGCAAAACAAATTATCGACAACAGTTCAGGTGCTCGTCATAAAACAGGCGATCTGGCTACAGAACTTGGCGTTTCAGAACGTACGTTGCGCAACGCATTTCTCGAATATTATGGTATTGGTCCGCATCGCTACATTCAGCTAAAGCAGCTTCAATGCATTCGTCATGAACTTCGCGTTGCGGACGCGGAAGAGACTCGGGTGAGCGACGTTTTGGTGCAAAAAGGCGTTTGGGAGTTTGGTCGATTTGCATCGCGCTACAAGCAACAGTTCGGAGAGTTGCCCTCCGAAACTTTGAGAGCGCGGAGACGGTAGAGTTGACTCCCGGAATGTGGAGTTAGCGGACCTTCGCCGTTCGGTTTCGCATCACTCGTTCTGGTCGCCGTCAGCAGAAGACGAATGGTCGGAGCGGGGAGATTCGAACTCCCGACCCCTTGCTCCCGAAGCAAGTGCGCTACCAGGCTGCGCTACGCTCCGCCAATTATGAAAACCCGCCGATTGCGCTCATGGCTCGAATGCGCATCGGGCCGGCCGCCATCGGGAGTGGCAACCGTCGTTCGGCAAGGCGGAACTTATAGCCACAGCCATGGCCCGCTGCAAGCGCTTCAGGCGGACAAATCCGGCGCAATCGGGAACTCTCATCTCCCGGTCAGCCCGCCGGTGAAACCCTTACCGCAGCCTCCGTCCCGATGCGTCGTCACACTCCTCTCAGCACAACTCCCAAGTGTCGCGCCACTCGGGCGTGACGAAGTTGATGATGAGTGACGTGCGCACGCCGTTGATTGGCCGCTTGCTGAAGCCGTGCCAAGTGTCCTTGCCCGGAATGAAGATCAGCCCGGCGTTGGCCGCATAAGGCGCCGACACGACAAGATTGTGCTCAGGCGTCGCGTCGTAGACGTCCGTGCCGGCGTCCCTCAAGGCGGGGCCTTCGGAGAGATAGACGAGCATCGTGAACAGCTTCACGGAGATGTCGGTATGCGGCTCCAGCCAGAATCCGTCCGTGTCGATGCAGTATTCGATACGCAGTCGCCCGGCCGATAGTTCGGTGTCTGTGGTCTTTTCGATCGCCCGAACAGTTTCCGCGTTTCCAAAGGCGTCGGCCATATCTCGCACGACCGGAAACTCTGCCTGCGCCTCACGGGTGAAGTAGACGCGTGTCGCGTTGTTGGTTTCGCGGCGGCCGCTAAACGTAGCCACTTCGGGTGCCTCGAAAGGCAGCTCCTGAAGCTGCCGGAGCGTAGCCTGCGGCAGCATTCTTTCCAGCAGAAAATAATCATAGGGCTCATGCACATGCTCGACGCTGCTTAGGGACGAGAGAAACGTTTCGGCAATCGAGCGCCCCGAGACCGTCTGTTCCATTTGGCTCTCCATGTGATCCTGTTTCGGCGCGATGCGGTTTCGCGGGAGTTGACCTACTTGGATGGAGCCGCAGCCAGCGCTCCTGCCGGGCTCAGAACGGCAGGCCGAGCCGATTGAGACGCGCCGAGATTGTGTGCCGGCGAATATTCTTGTCGAGCGTCGCTTGCGATTGCACCCAGTTGAACATGATGTACCGGCGTTGCCCCTCGAACGGCTTGTGCCCGTGCCAGGAGTTATCGCTGCGGCGCAAAGCCACCAGCGTGCCACCGTCGAGCGGCACCTCGGAGATCATGTCCTCAAGGTCGCGGCCGTTGCGCACAAGTCTCAGCCGGCCGCCGCCTTCGTCCTACGGCTCGTTGAGGTAGAGCAGGCAGGTGACGATCTTGTCCTTTGAGTCAGTATGAATTCTGCCGTCCCGCTTCGCATAGCGCCCGCGCACTGTAATCATCAGCGGCTTGTCCGACAGATCGACCTGGAACTGCTGCGACATCGCCTTCTCGAGTTCACTCGACTTGATGCCATCGATGAGCTCGGCGAAGGGGCCGTCGTAACTGAGTTTGTCGAGCGGAAAAACGCCAGATTTCTCAATCTTCGGGAAACTATCGCGCACCCGCGCGAGGCTATCCTGCGACAGAACGCCCGCGACCGTGAAGTATGGAAACGGCTCCCAGTTGACCGGCGTACTGGCAATCTTCGAAGTATCGAGCATCTGGCAGATTCCCCCTGCGGCGAAGCGTACTACTGGGAACTCAGACCCAGCTTGTGCGCGCACCTCCTCCCTTCGATTGACATTCATCATTGCCATTGGATCGACGAGCATTACATTCAAAAAGATGAATATGTTAACAAGGAGATCCAGCAATGCCTCTGAATTGGAAAATGGGCGGCCTGCTGCTCGGTGCGGTATTCTTTGCCGCCGTGCTGCTGGTCAAGCCCATCGGCGTCTCGACCCAGTTCGTGATCCTCGATGGAATCCTTTGGAGCGCCGTCGAGCCCGGCGTTGTGGTGGAATCCGCGGAAGCAAAGAGCGGATACGCTAGCCCTAACGCCTATCTCAACAAGAGCGGCGGTAAGTACGCCAAGTCGGTCGCTAACCCGCTCAACTATGGCTTCGTTTTCGTCATCGCGATGGTCCTGGGCGCGGCGCTTTCGGCGGCACTCCGCGGTGGCGTTCCGACAGCCGAGCGCCACATGCCCGCAGTCTGGCGCGTCAACTTCGGCGACTCGGTATTGAAGCGCTACGCGGCGGCTTTCCTGGCGGGCTTCATCGTGCTTTACGGCGCCCGCCTCGCCGGCGGATGCACCTCCGGTCACATGATGAGCGGCATGATGCAGACCGCTGTGTCCGGCTACATTTTCGCCGCGGGAGCCTTCCTCGCCGGTATTCCAATCGCACTCTATCTATTCCGCAAGGAGGCCTAAGCCATGCAGCAGATTCTTCTCGCACTGCTATTGGGTGGACTGTTCGGATTCGTCCTCGATCGCATTGGCGCGACCAATCCCGGATACATCATCAAAATGCTGAACCTCTCCGACCTGCATTTGATGAAGACCATCCTGGCTGGCATCGGCGTGGCCTCCATACTGCTGTTCGGCGGGCTCGTTCTCGGACTGGTGGACGTCGGCCACATGTCGGTGAAGACGGCCTACATCGGCGTCTTCATTGGCGGTCTGTTGCTTGGCGCCGGCTTCGCAATCGCAGGCTACTGCCCCGGCACCGGCCTGACGGCTGCCGCGACCGGCCGCTCTGACGGGCTGGTCTTCGTACTAGGCGGTCTTGTCGGCGCGGCCGCCTACATGGGCTCCTATGCCTGGGTCAAATCAAGCGGGGTTCTGGAGAAGATCGCCGGTGGCAAAGCGACACTCGGCACCATCGAAGGTTCCGGATACCCAGCTATGATCAGCGGCATCCCCGGGGAAGCCATCGGATTGGCGATGGGTCTCATCTTCATTCTGATCGCCTTTGCCCTGCCACGAAGCCTGACCGGCGGCCACGCCATCGAGCCCGCCGAGTAAGCAGGTACAACAACCAAACACAACGTTGAGCCGCGCCCTCACCGGCGCGGCTCAAGCATCTTATGCCACCACAACTCCAGCGACCCAAGGGCTTGCAAGGGCCGGCAAACGCGGGTATCACCCCTGTCCTCCGTTGGGGCGTAGCCAAGTGGTAAGGCAGCGGTTTTTGGTACCGCCATTCGGAGGTTCGAGTCCTCCCGCCCCAGCCAGCTCTGCTCCAGAATCACTGGCGGCCGCCACTCTTCCAATAATAAATTATTGCGGTCGGATGCCGCCTATCCGCCCCGCCCATGAGCTGGACGGCAAGATTGGGCCATAAGCCGGTCAATTGGGGCGTGTACGTTGTTTCCGTAGTGCTCGTTTATCAAAACGATATGCAATGAAACGGTTTCGTAATCACGATTGAACGGTGATTTGCTTAATTTTGCATTTGCAAATTTCGATTGCTCTGAAGTCTCTCGAATAAATCAACATGTTATCAACGTTGTGGGGCTAGTTTTATTGGGCACAAGGGAAAATATCCGTCTGGATGTGTCCCGCTTTTGGAATGATCGTGCTACGGAGCATTTGCGGCGCGGATCTCAGTTTGGATAGCTTCGGTCCTCCTGATTGGGGCCATTGGCCCGCTGCCCGCCTCCTTCGATGGTGCCTTTGAAGCCGGTTCGTTGGATGCACCGCGAGGGATCGTGATTTCACGATCGGAAGCCGTCCTCGGCTCGGAATTGATGGCCCGGACTATCAAGTTGCCGTTCTCGGATGGCGAGCGGTTCGTCGCCGGGGATACGCTGTTGGAATTCGATTGCCGGCGTTACAAGGCCGAGCTGGATGCCGCACGCGCATAGCAGCGAGCCGCGCAACTCAGTGTCAAAGAGAACATCGAGCCACGCCGCCATAGGGCGGTCGGTCTCAATGAGTTTGAGATTTCGCAGGCCAAGTTCACACAGGCGAAATCCAGCGCGAGATTCGCAACCTTCAAAGCACCCTGATCACGGCGAAGTCACAACTTGCGGCCCTGATCAACGTCGATCCGGGAACCGACTTCTCGATCCGGATCCCCAGGTGGTACAAGACGCCAAGACCGCTGGGCATGTCGGCCGAGGAGATGATCGGAGAGGCGCTCGTCTCCAGATCGGAGCTGCGCGAGGTTGCCTACAAGGAGCGCATCAACCACGAGGAAGCCCACGCCGCAATTTTGGAAATGCTGCCCGGCATCTCACTGGATTCCGCTCCGAACTACGACAGCAACAAGTACCTGTTCAACAATCACTGGGTGACCTGGGGCGCCAAGGCTAGCTGGAATCTGATCAAGGTCTTCAGCTCTCCGGCAATACGTGCTGAGGTTGAAGCATGCGATGATCTTCTCGATGCCCGCGCTCTGGCTGTTACAATGGCGATCATGACGCAAGTCCATGTCTCCCGCGCGCGCCTTATCAATGCGCGCAGAAGATACCGTGTTGCTGAAGAGTTCTACGACGTCCAAAATCGCATTCTGCTTCAGATTAGAACGGCTCTCGAAGCCGGCAGGGTCAGCGAGCAAATCGCCATTCGCGAGGAAATGAATACCCTTGTGGCGCGCGTGAATCTCGACTTGGCATTTGTCGAATTGCAGAACGCTTTCGCCAATGCTTACGCATCGATCGGTCAGGATCCATTCGAAGATGGGTTCTTAAGTGGCGAAGAGTCGGTGCAGGAGCTGGAGTCGTCGCTGCGGGTGAAGTGGCGCCTGCTGGGGGATCGCCACGCCAGTATCGACACGCCCGGTCGCCGGCTCAGGTTGCCGGCCTGTACACCAAGAGGCAAGCATCAACAGGTGCTCGCAGAACCCACAGAACAATCAAGCAAGTCACGTTACGGACTGGCATTCATGGGACGCGGCTGCTAAGGCTCTGGCGGCAAGATCGAGCGGGCGATGGCAACTCATTAGCCCGACCTGAGGGGCGTATGACGAATGCAACTTTGATCGAGGTGACCCGCGGTCCACTGCTGGAGAGCTTTCACACAGGCGCGCTGGCGGTTGTCAGCGCGACCTCGGGTGTACTGCTCTCGCTTGGAGATACCCAGCGCGCGATTTACCCGCGCTCTGCTGTAAAATCCTTGCAGGCCTTGCCGCTCATCGAAACCGGCGCTGCTGATCGCTACGGCTATGGCGATGCGGAAATTGCGCTGGCGTGTGCCTCCCATACGGGAACCGCCGCGCACACCAAGGTCGCCGAGGCGATGCTCGCAGCGGTGGGTTTAACTGAATCAGATCTTGGCTGTGGTCGTCATGCCCCGCTTGGCGCCAAGGCTGCCAAGGAGCTTTGGCGCGCGGGCGGCGAGCCAACTCAATTGCACAACAACTGTTCTGGAAAGCACGCCGGCATGCTTGCCACGGCGCGCCATATAAACCTGCCGATTGAGGGTTACTGGCGCGCTGACCACGCCATGCAGCACCGCGTCCTTGAGATCCTGTGCGAATTGTCGGGCCTGAAGCTCGGTCCCGACGTAATGGGGCTTGATGGGTGCTCATTGCCGAACTGGGCGATGCCTCTGCAGTCGATGGCCGAGGTCTTCGCCAAACTGGTCAGCGGTCATGGCCTGGACGCGCAACGCGTAGCAGCGTTCCAGCGCATCATGCAGGCCTGCTGGAGCGAACCCGATCTGGTTGCCGGTCCCGGCCGCGTCGACAGCGTCGTCATGGCCAGACTGCCCGGCCGCGTCTTCTTGAAGACCGGTGCGGAGGGCGTCTATTGCGGCGGTTTTCCGCAACTCAAGGTCGGCTTTGCGCTCAAGATCGACGATGGCACCACGCGCGCCTCCGCCGGAACCGCAATGGCCATTGTCGAGCATGTGGTCCCCGAAGCCGTTGGTCTCATGCACCGCGATATCCTCAAAAGCTGGCGTGGTATCGAGGTCGGTACCATTCGTACGGCTCCGGCCCTCACCGAGGCGCTGGCTCAGCTCAAGCTATCCTAGAAACTGTTCAAGCCTGACTTCTTGGCGGCCCGGTCGGTGTCGGCGGGACTTCCCTTTGAACGTCATCTCCATGGATCGCTTGGTCGAGGCAGGCGTTCACGATTTCCAGCCCACCACGCACCGCATCCGCCATCGTCATCGGCCGGCTATCCGCTGCCAGACAGCTTGGGACATGTATGAAGCCCGCTCGCAGTCCCGGCCGCGCCCGCACCAGTGTGTCGAACAGCACCGCGTTGCACAGATAGCCACCGGCGTTCTCCGACAACTCCGCCGACAGGCCGTGTTCGCGAAGCCGCGAAACAATCGCCGCGCAAGGGATCGTACAGGCCTTGTCGGTGGTGCCTTCAAGGTCAAGCAGTTCGAGCCGGGGCAGTTCACCGGCGGCGTCCGGGAGGGGCTTGCAGATGTTCTCCGCCCGGGTCTCGATCACGAAACCCGATGCCGCTTCTGATACGCCGAAATGCAGTACCACGGCCGGATCGAATTGCTCGATGAGCCGCCTGGCACTATCCGGACCGTCCCTCCAAGCCACCGGTAGCACCTCAAAGGTGATTTGAGCATTCCAGTTGAGCCGTTCTGCCCGCGCCGCAATCTCCGCAACGAGCTTGCTGGTGGCATTCTCCTCCACGCCGGGAAACGGCCCGAAGCCGGTCAGAAGGATGCGCTCTTGCCTGGTCACGCCATCCCCATCAGCGCCATGACCTGCCCGACGGCCAGCGTCGGCAGCAGGCGCCCTGCTCTGACGTCATCCTCGATGCGGGGCAGCTCCCGCGCTACATCCGGATGGGCTCTTAGCGCAGCCATCAGCCGCTCTTCCAGCATATCCCGCATCCATGCCACGGCCTGACGTTGCCGCCGCTCGTCGAATTCCCCAGATGCTTGCGTCAGGTCCCGGTGCTGGATGACCTTGGACCATAGTTCGTCGAGACCTTGGTTGGTCGCACCAGAGATGGTGATCACGGGTGGCGACCAGGTCGCCGACTGCGGCGCCAGGATATGCAGTGCGTTTCGATACTCCGCCGCTGCCGCTCCCGCCCGCGTCACGTTTTCTCCGTCAGCCTTGTTGATGGCGATCATATCGGCGATTTCGATGATCCCCTTCTTGATGCCCTGCAGATCATCACCCCCACCAGGCAGTAGCAGGACAAGGAAGAAGTCGACCATATCGGCGACCGCCACCTCCGATTGCCCAACGCCGACCGTTTCAACGATAATGACGTCGAACCCGGCAGCTTCCACCAGCGCCATTGTCTCTCGAGTCTTGCGTGTGACTCCGCCAAGCGTTCCCGACGTCGGCGAGGGCCTGATGAACGCGTCGGGATGCACTGCCAGCCTGGCCATGCGTGTCTTGTCGCCGAGAATCGAACCGCCGGTGCGTTTGGACGTCGGATCGACAGCCAGCACCGCGACCTTGTGACCAGCTTCAACAAGGTTCATTCCGAGTTGATCGATCGTGGTCGACTTGCCGACACCGGGCACCCCTGTTATTCCCAGCCGAATCGCGTGCCCCGTGCGATCAATGAACTGCTGCAGAATCTGTTGCGCCAACTCCTGATGCTGAGGCCGCGTGCTTTCTATCAGCGTGATCGCCCGCGCCAGCACGGCCCTGTCGCCTCTGGCGATCCCCTCGGTGAAGTCCTCTGGACACAGCGGGCCCGCGCGCCCCGCGCCGGACTGAGCGGGAGGAGTTTCGCTTGGTGTTTCCGACATCTCTGCTCTCTTTTTGGTGGCGGTGAGCATCCCCATATTCGCGCCCCGCCGCAAGCCCCCGACCGCGCAAGGCGGTGAGCAACAAGTGCGCAATTGCGATGCATGGAGTCAATTGCTCGTCATATTCGCGTTGTTAGAGTATTCCGGTTTCGAAGAGGTGTTTCGTCGGCCGCAACCCCGCGTTGTTTAATCTGTTGCATTGGCAATGGCCCTCGCATACTGCCGCGAGATGCGTGCCTGGCAGATGCGGTAACCCTGGCCGTCTGGGCAAGCCCGCCCCATGAGCTGTCGGCGCAAGCATTGACCTCGTCGTGCCCCACCGGTACGCCGTCGACAAGCCAGATTGCCTTCGAGTGGCCTCCTGGACCCAATGGAGAGTTGTGATGCGGAAACTTCTGAACTCAGGTATCGCCGTCTTTTTGGCGCTGGCGGTCGTCGCCTGCGGTGATTCAGGCACCGACAAGGCAATGGCGCCGCCGCCTTCCGCTTCTGAGGATGCCGCCGCCGAAGCTGCGAAGAAGCAAGCCGCCGATAAGACCGCCAAAGAGGCGCCTGCCGCGGTTGTTGAAGAAGCCGAGGAATTCGCGGCCGCCGAAGACGTTGCCGCCGCCGACCGCGATGAATCCACGTCCGGTGCGTCGGCTCCTGAAGCTGAGGTTGCAGCGCTGCCAGAACCACCCGCCGCGCCCGCGGCCAGCCCTCCGGCAGCAGCGAACGGCAAGCCTGCCGCGAGCTACAAGCGGTCGGCACCGAGCGCTGCGAAGAACGGTGGGCACAACACCAAGCGTCGCTACTACAAACGCAAGAAACGCTCTGCAAAGCCAAAAATGAAAAGCCCTGGTGATGGCTTCAGCTCCAACGAGATCGGTGCGGCACCCCCGCCTGGCGCTCCATCCAGGGGTCTTGGACGCGGGTTTGCAGCGCCCCCGCTGGAGAAACTGGATACCTTACCAGCTCAACCTCCGACCGCACCGGAAGCGCTGCCGAAGACCGCCGCACCAACCCTACCTCCATTGACACTGGATGACTTTATGGAACCGCCATCGGCACCTGTAGCACCCACAGAACCCGACACCTCCATCTCGCTAGAAGACGTGGTGAACTTGGGGGTTCCAGACCGAGGCGCCGACGCTCCCAAAGCAGAACAAAAGGAGCAGGACTGGTCCGTCGTACCAATCTTCTACGGCACCGACCGTCAACGGACGAGCAACACGACAAGGGTCATGTACGACTGGAAGCGCGGCCGCCGTCTGGAGCTTGGACAGGCGCTCGTCACCATACCCAAAAAGCACGAAGTGCCGATGGTTGAACGACCCTGGGCGCTGAAGATTCCCTATCTTGAAATCACGCTCTACGAGGAGGACGAGAACCCCAAGGAGCACTTCACGCTGAAGGAGATCAAGGCGCTGACTAAGGCGGAGTTCCTGGAACTGGTCCGTCAGAAACTCGCCGCTTCCGAGCGCTTCAAGGATCACGCGCTGGTCTTCGTCCACGGATACAAGACCAAGTTCGACAACGCCATCTACCGAACCGCCCAGATCGCCTACGACTTGAAGTTCGACGGCGCCACCTTCCTTTACAGTTGGCCTTCCGGAGGCACCCTACAAGGCTACACCTACGACCGCGAAAGCGCCGCCCAGGCCGAACCTTATCTGCGCAAGTTTCTCAAGCTGGTAAGCGACGAGACGGGTGCCAAGAAGCTCAGTGTTATCGCCCACTCCATGGGAAACCAGCCGCTGCTGCGCGTGCTTCAGGATTTGAAACGCTCACTGCCGGAGGGCGTCCTGATTTCGCAGCTCATCCTGGCCGCCCCCGATGTCGACCGCGACAGCTTCGAGAACATTGTTACGTCGATCAAGGGGATCGCCGAGGGCATCACTTTGTATGCCGCTGCCAACGATACCGCGCTCCAGGTCTCCCGGCAGGTTAATGGCGGTGTCCCGCGTGCCGGTGACGTACCCGAAAGCGGACCTATCGTGATCGATGGCATCGACACAATCGACGCGACCGCGACGAGCATGGACAGCGTCGGCATCAATCACTCGGGCTACGCGGAGAATAATGCTCTCTTGCAGGATATTGGAAAGTTGATCGGCGAGGGTGTCCGCCCACCGGAGGTTCGCCTGCCGACGTTGGAGCGCGTTGAGACCGCAAAAGGCGCCTATTGGCGCTATCCTACTGCCGGTGCACAGTAAAATCAGGGCCGGGGCTGGAAATCGCCCGCCTCGGCCTTATTCTCTCCAGTAAGTCAGACGATGAGTCGGGTCGATGGCGGAATTCGCGCATCGAACATGGGCAGAACATGACGAAAGCTGTTACGCACATTCGCTCGGCAATTGCGGCCTGCCTGGCAGGCTGCTTGGTTTCCGTTGCACCGATGCCAGCGGCTGCCGTAGAAACCTTTGTCTGCGACGACGGGCGAGTTCTTACATTAACCCAGGAACAGATCTCCGAGTTGGTCAACAGCGACCCCTGCATCGCCAAGTACTTCGGCCGCAATATCTCCGCGTCGCCCGGCGCGGAGCACCCCCCCGCTGTACCCGTGGATTTGCCGTTGCCGGCGCGCAAGCCCCAAGAAATCGCGTCGCAATTGCGCGAACTGAAGGTGGACCCGACAGCGCCGGCCGCAGCTCGCGAGCCGGTCGCCATCGCGGATGTGCCCTCGGACTTCCGAAACGTACACATCATCAACGCTGGCAAAGGTGCTCCCGCATACTACAAGCACACCCGCTAGAAGGGACGCGCAGCAAGTGTGCCCTGTGCGCTGGACCGCCTTTCGGGTTCGCGCCGAAGCCCACAAGTAAATTGTTCGTTAACCGCTTTGTGCGAACCTTTTCCCGATAACTCGATCTTAGTTCAGAGTCGTAGGGTGCTATGTCCCAAGCATACAGTTTCCGGCGGGCCCGCCTTGGCCTTCGCCGCCCGGCCACAATAAGTGCGGCCATCCTCACATCCATCGCACTATTAACACTGCCGGCAAGCGCAGAGCCGCTCGAATTGGATCATGAGAGCACCTCCGTCTCTCCGATCGAAATCGTGGAGCCTTCAACTTCTGCGCACGAGTTCGAAGCAGAACGCGAGGACGCCGCCGTCGAAACGGTTCCTGCCGATCCACTCATGGAAGCGGCTAGCGACGAGATGGATGCTGAAGCACCGGAGGCCCCGGCGGCCAGCGATGCTGCTTCAGAAGATATGTTTGCCGACTCGCCGGAAGTTGCCGAACCCGCCGATACAACCGCGGCGACGCCGGCATCGCAAGATGTTGACAAGACCGCTGCTAAGCCCCTCGGCGAAACCGACATCTATGACCAGTGGTCAAGGAAGAAGCTCAAGCACCGGCGCAAGACAAAGCCGCATCCGCTTGCTGCTGAGCTTCCCGACCACTTCGTTGTTGTGTGTCAGGCCAACTGCGACAAAGAGAAGGCGCACGTCGTCTATTTGGAGCGGCGCGATGCCCGCGGTCCCGTCAATAAGAAGCCGCTCAAAGCAGGTGTGGTCGCAGGGACGTCGTCCATTGATTGTGTCGGTGGCTGTTATGGCGAGGTCAAATCCTACGCGTCGATGGTGAATGCGCAAGGCGCTGGCGGCGAGAATGGCTGGGTGACCAACGGCACCAAAGGCAAGCCGGGAAAGAAGGGGACTTCAAGCGACGACCGCTGGTACGATCGCATCAATTAAGCGCTTTCAACTGTAACCACTCTGAACGCTTCGGGCGGCTGCGCCCGGAGCGTTTTTTTTAAGTTGTGCTGGAGGTGTTTCACTCGGAACTGAGGCAGCACGCAAGGGTGTCCATTGTCGCCCAACGCAGATGGCGAGACGCCGGATGCAACAAGGATCACGCTCAAATTTGCGAACAATGGAGAACAAACTGAGATGAACATGAAATCGATTGCTTACGCCGCCGTCCTGGGCGGTGCAATTGCCTTTGCCGCCATGGCTGGCGGCACTTCCCAGGCTGAAGCCGCCGGCTTCAAGAGCATGTCAAACCCGAACAGCGGCATCGAGCAACTCAACGTCCAGAAGGTCGGCAGCAACCCGCGGCCGCAGGTTCCGTCGTTTGCGCTTCCGCCGCTTTAACGGCTTCCATGGCGATCGCTTCCATGACAACCGCTTCCACGGTTGCGGTTTCTATCAGTGGAAATGGCACGCAACGCGTTCCTTCTACTGGAAAAAGAAGTTCTTCCTCTGCAAGGGCTGGTGGTAATAGAACACCGCTCGCAGCAGGCCCTCGGCGGCGATAGCCCCGGGGGTCTTTTGTTTTTTGTCACGCCGGCGAGGGTGCCCACAGCGGGCAGAAAGAGAAACCAACTCGATTGTCGGGAGAGTACAGATAGCCCCGCTCGAATAAGCCCGTGCCGTTAAAGTAGGTGCAGCGGATCGCCGGACGGCTGTGGCCCCGCGCTACGAATGGTGCGGATTGCCAGACGACGATTCCCCAGCTGGAAGCGACAAGCACCAGCCAGGCCAGCATCAACAGACAAAAAGATGTTGTCAGCGCGCGCCGCATCGTCCGCTCAGGCTCTTCACCCGCGAGCTTCTACCCTGGTTTACTCCGCCGCTTCCTTGGAATGGCCGAGTTGCTGGTTGAGCTTTTCGATGAGGTCAGCGGCCGCTTCGGGAATATTGGTCCCCGGACCGAACACAGCCTTCGCACCAGCGGCGAACAGCGCATCGTAGTCAGCCGGGGGGATGACCCCGCCAACAACGACCATGATGTCGCCCCTGCCCTGTGTCTCCAGTGCGGCCCTTAGTTCCGGCACCAACGTCAGGTGTCCCGCCGCCAGCGACGACACGCCGACGATATGGACGTCGTTTTCGAGAGCCTGCCGCGCGGCCTCTTCCGGCGTCGCGAACAATGCGCCAATATCAACATCGAAGCCCAGATCCGCGAATGCCGAGGCGATCACTTTCTGGCCGCGGTCATGCCCGTCCTGCCCCATCTTGGCGATCAGAATGCGTGGCCGCCGTCCTTCATTGGTTTCAAACCCTTCCACCATCCGTAGGACACGATCGATATTCCGGTTCACAGACTGCGCCTCCGCTCGGTAGACCCCGGAAATGGCACGGATTTCCGCGCGGTGACGGGTGAAAACCTTTTCCATTGCATCCGAGATTTCTCCAACGGTGGCTTTCTGGCGCGCCGCGGCAACCGCCAGTTCCAGCAGGTTGGCGTCTCCCGACGCGCCATTCGTCAGCGCCGTCAACGCTGCCTGAACGTCCGCCTCGTTGCGCTCCGCCCGCAAGCGTTCCAGCTTTTCGAGTTGCTGTGTCCGCACCGCATTGTTGTCGACCTTGAGGAGTTCGATCTCCGCATCGTTTTCGACACGGTACTTGTTGACGCCGACAATCGTCTGCTGGCCCGAGTCAATCCGCGCCTGAGTACGTGCCGCCGCTTCCTCGATACGCATTTTCGGGATGCCCGCCGCGATCGCCTTGGCCATTCCGCCAAGCTTTTCGGCTTCCTCGATATGCACCAGCGCGCGCGCCGCGAGATCATGCGTCAGCCGTTCGACGTAGGTGCTTCCGCCCCACGGATCTGCGATCCGGCAGGTGCCGCTTTCCTGCTGCAGGAACAGCTGCGTGTTGCGCGCGATACGCGCCGAAAAATCCGTCGGCAGCGCGATCGCTTCGTCGAGGCCGTTGGTGTGCAGCGACTGAGTATGGCCTTGGGTTGCCGCCATCGCCTCGATCGCGGTGCGGATGACGTTGTTGAAGACATCCTGCGCGGTAAGCGACCAGCCCGACGTCTGCGAGTGCGTCCGAAGTGACAGTGAGCGTGGGTTCTCGGGTGCGAATTCTTCTTTGATCAGTTTCGCCCAAAGCAGGCGGGCCGCACGCAGCTTCGCCACCTCCATGAAGAAGTTCATGCCGATCGCCCAGAAGAAGGACAGTCGCGGCGCGAAACGGTCGATTGGCAGCCCGGCGGCGACACCCGCACGAGCGTACTGGACGCCGTCAGCCAGCGTATAGGCAAGTTCAAGATCGGCCGTCGCGCCGGCTTCCTGCATGTGATAGCCGGAGATCGAAATGGAGTTGAATTTCGGCATCTTTGAACTTGTGTAGCCGAAGATGTCCGAGATGATCCGCATCGAGGGGTCCGGCGGATAGATGTAGGTGTTTCGGACCATGAACTCCTTCAGGATGTCGTTCTGTATAGTCCCTGAAAGTTTGTCCGCGCCAACGCCCTGCTCTTCGCCAGCGACGATGAACAAAGCCAGCACCGGCAGCACGGCGCCGTTCATGGTCATCGATACCGACATCTGCGACAGGTCGATGCCTGAAAAAAGCGTGCGCATGTCGTAGATGGAATCGATCGCCACGCCGGCCATGCCGACGTCGCCCTTCACCCGCGGATGATCTGAATCATAGCCACGGTGTGTAGCCAGATCGAACGCCACCGAAAGCCCCTTCTGCCCGGCGGCGATATTACGCCGGTAGAATGCGTTTGATTCCTCGGCCGTCGAAAAACCGGCGTACTGGCGGATCGTCCAGGGTTGCGCCGCGTACATCGCCGGGTAGGGCCCGCGAAGGTAGGGCGCTATGCCTGGATACGTCTCAAGAAAGTCGAGCCCTTCTAGGTCCGCCTCACCGTAGACCGGTTTGACGTCGATTCCCTCAGGCGTCGTCCAAACGGAAGCATCCGGCGTCACTTCCGGCGCCTTCGCGTCCGCAAAGCCAATGGTCGTAAAATCGGGTATCTGAGTCATTGTCTACTGCGACCTCGCGACAATCCGTGTTGTTTCCGTATCAATCAGACTTAACGCCCCGGCGCCCTTCTGCAAATAACCCAACAGTTGCGGTGGAGACTGGCGATCGGTACTCCGGTGCCACCTCGTTTGGTGATTCTCCGTGAACGCGACGGGAACTCCGATTTCAAACACGATTATCTATAATTATATCAGTCGGAGCCCCAAATGACACGCCTTCGCCCTACCCGGTCCCGCGGGCTCGTGAAAGTTGGTTGGAGCGCGCTAGTTGGCGTCGTAAGCTACTGAAGAGAAGAAGAAAAGGGACGTGTATGCAACTCAAGACACTCCTCGCCGTCGTATCGCTGGGGCTGCTTGCGTCCGTCTCCGTGCTTCACGCCGAACAGATAGTGCCAGAGCCCGACGCCTACCGCACTGAGGACTATCGCGCCCCGGTCCCAACGACCTTGAAGGGCGCCCAGGTGATCGATACCGACGAGGCCGAGTTACTGCTGAAAGACCCGGAGGTCATCTTCATTGATGTCTACCCGCAGGCCCCGAAACCACCGAGCCTGCCCAAATCGACAGTCTGGCGCACTCCAAAACACGAGACCATTAAGGGCGCCTACTGGTTGCCGAATGTCGGTTACGGCGTGCTCAACCCAACCTTTACAACCTATTTCGAGGACCAGCTCGAAAGGCTAACCGGTGGAGACAAAAAGAAGCCATTAGTGTTCTTCTGCTTGCGTGATTGCTGGATGAGCTGGAACGCTGCCAAGCGCGCGCTGGAATGGGGCCACGAGCACGTCCTCTGGTTTCCGGACGGCACCGATGGCTGGCGCGAATGGAACCTGCCCACCGAAATGAAGTCCCCTCAGGAGTGAGGAGCCCATAGGTTTCGATTAGCTCGCTCAGGACCCTAGGCCGCTCAAACCTTCTCGCGCCAGGCCTCGACCTTTTCCATCAGCCAGCCCCAGGCTTCTTCCTCGCGCTCGCCGGCCGTTTTGGAAATGGCGATCTGCAGGTATTCGAGCTCACTTTCGACCTTCTCTTTGGGCAGCATTTTGAGCCGCGACACCAGCACGGCGGCCTCCAGCACGGCCGCCTGCGCCCGGTTAAAGCCGGTCCACGGCTTGTGGCCCGCCCGGTAGATCGCCCTGCAATGGAACCGCGGACGCACATCGTCCTCCTCAAGGCGTTCCACCTTCAATTCCCAATGCGACAGCGCCGCCTTCAGCACCGCGCCGTCAATCTTCTCGGCGCGCCTTAGCGGCCAGTTCTTTCGCCCCGTCAGGCAACCAGCGAAAATACGCACATCGTCAACGTGATTGGCGACCGCGCACGGGTTCTCGCGCAGATTATCCAGTGTCGTCGATGGCGTGAAAGGCGCGATGATCCAATGGTCGCCGGCGGCGATCAGCCCCAGCGGCGCGATGTGAACCTCCCCGCTCTTCGCCCGCGTAGTGACGATCGTTTCAACGATCAGCGGCATGGGGACCTCCCTAGTTGGTCTTGTTCTGTCCTCTTATTTCTTGTCGTCGCGGCGCTCGTTGGCGCCGGTCTGAGCGGCTTTGGCCGCCTCGCGATCTCTTTCTCTCTTTTCCCGCGCCGCGCGCAGCGTCGCGCCCTCGGGCGCATGGTGGATTTTGTCTTCTTCGGGAGCGTCGGCGGCAACGCCCCAATCGAGCGGCCGGTCCTGAGTGTAGCGCTTACCGAGCCGTTGCGCGATCTCTGCTTTCGCCAGCTCGTAGCCGAGGTAGAAGGCATGCGAGCCATCATCCTCGACCCCGAGCTTGGGATATAGCTCAAAAGGATCGCTGCCGGACTGATGTACGAAGCGGTTGTAGATATGAATGCCATCGCTGGCCGATTCGATGCGGTAGTTGGCATCGCGGATCGCCTTGGCCGTCTCCGTGATCTCACCAGGCGTCTGTGCGAACGCACGCAGCTCATGCAGCGATAACAGCCCGCCCCCATACCCCTTCGGCAGCGCACCATCCTCTCGCGCCCGGTACATCAGCCGTCGCGCGGCATCATGCTCTTCAACCGTACGCCGCGTGTGCGGCGACACCTGCACAATCAGGACGTTGCGGATTTCAAGTTCGGAGCAGATGCCCAGCAGCAGCGTCGTCAGGCCCTGGCTATCCACCTCCGTCAGCTCGGTCAGATTGCCGGTGCCCATCAGGATCTCAACTTCCGGGCAGCGCCGCCTCAATTCCGCGTAGCGCTCCAAAGAGGCCATAAAACCGAAGTGGATCGGATCGAGGATCGGATCGGCGAGGTGCTTGATGCCACGTGCATTGGCTTTGTCGATGGCCCTGACAAGCGAGCCGAGGTCGCCGTGCGGTTTCGGGACGAGAACCGGTACGCACGCGGTGCCGGCCACCGCATCAAGGCTTGTCTCATCGAGGCTGAGAACGAAATCAGCCCCGGCCGCGGCGCCGCGTTTCAGCTCATCAACGTCGCCGGAATCGATACTGACTTTCAGCCCTTCGGCCTTCAGCGCCCGCACGGTCTCTTCAAGTTGGGGAAACGCTACGTCCGGCTGGCAGCCGATGTCTATCACGTCCGCACCAGCCGCCCGGTAGGCACGCCCCCGTGCCAACACCTCTTCAAGCGGCACCTCCGGGGCCTCGACAATCTCCGCGAAGATATTGATGTCGTAGCCACTGAGGTCGGGCGGCTTGGCGCCTCGGCCGAGGAATTGCGGCAGGTCAATCATCTCGTCCGGTCCGAGCGTGAAGGGCACGCCATAATGGCGGGATAGCGAGGCGAGGTCCATGCGCACGCGACCCGGCAGGATTACCCGGTCGGCGGCAAGCGGCGCGTCCAGCCGGTTGCGCAGGATCTTTTCTGTCATCAACGCGGCGACCTTGATGCCGATGTTGTGCACCGTCCATTCGCCATCGCAAAGGCCCGCCTCGGAAAGCGTACTTCTGAGACGCCTCTCGGCCAGATGGCCGGTCAGGAAGAGGAGCTTTTCAGACATTCGCGCCGCGCTTCTAGCGCCTGTTGGAGCTCGCCCACGCTTTCGACCACTGTCGTGTACTCGAAGCCCTTCAGCTTTTCGGTGTTTTCCAGATCAATGCGGCGCGGGAAGACTTTGACCATGTCCTTTGGCGCCTCCGTCAAATCTTCAGGTTTCGTGTCGCAAGCAAAAACGATCGATGGCACCCGGCATTTGCCGGCTTGAGCGTAGACATTGGTGGCCAGGTTGTCCGAGATGCCGCACACGCACTTGGCGACCGTGTTGGAGGTTGCAGGCGCGATGATCAACGTATGATAGACGCCGTAGTAAAATCCACCGACCGGCACCGCGCTTGCGGTGCGGTCCCTGAAGATGCGCGTACCAGGCGGCAGTTCGTCAAGGCTCTGCTTATACATGTTGAGCACTTCTTCGGCCGCCGCCGACACGAACACGTCAAGCGGCGTGAGCTCGCGCATGAACGCCAAGCTCTCCTTGAAGAAGTGACCGGAGCCGGTCAGCGCCCAGCCGAACCGCGGTGTCTCAACATCAGGTTTTGTCATCACTTGGCACTTATCACGCACGGGGTTGGGCGTCGACGTCTGCGTCCACGCCAAGGAGCTTTGCGAGAATGGAAGTCTGTCCCGCTTCAATGATGGTGAAATGCAATCCGCTGCGCTCCAGCATGTTGGCACAGACCGGGTCGATGAGCTCTTCCGCGGCAAGACTTGCCGGGTCGCGGTTACCCCGCAGGGACCGCGATTTTATGAACACAAGCGGCAATCCCCCCAGGCGCCATGCCAGCCGCGCGGCAATTGCATCGGATGTGGCCTGCCACGTGGCTGGTAGAGCCGAATCTGCTTCGCATTCGCGCAGGGGCAGCCAGATCAGCTTTTGACCCTGGAGCAGGCCGTGCTCGATATCGTCGATCGCTTCCAATTTGCGGAGTTCGGGAACCCGCTCGGCGATCATAAAAGCGTTCTGGTGAAGGGCCAGAATCGCCATCCGATGGGCGGTGCGGTCGCTGAAACCAAGCAGCGGTTGGGCTTCGCGCACCGCGTCGGCGAAGGTGCCGCCGCCAGGCACAACGACGAGAGGGCGTCGGGCACGTGCAACGGCTTCGAGGACGGGCAGCAGGGTTTCGGCGCACCGCGAAATGCTGCCGCCAATCTTCAAAACGACGCGTGTCGAATTCTCAAGGCCGGGATGAAGCGCGTCAAAAAACACGTTGAGGTTCGGTGCCGCGTGGGCGGACGATCTCGACGCCGACGGCGCCAGGCCCGCGTTCCAGCTTGTCGATGCGGATACGCACCCAGACAATGCGTCGATCTTCCAGGATGTGCTGGGCGATCTGCTCGGCCATCGTTTCAACCAGGTTGATATGGCCTTCCGCCAGAGTCGCGTGCACGGCTTCAACAAGATTGTCGTAGGATGGCACTTCGGCGATTTGGTCGTGCTGGCTGGAGATCTCCGGCGCGACAGCAGCTTCGATGGAGAAACCCACCTTTTGCGTAATGCCCTGCTCTTCCTCGTAAACGCCGACGTGGCAGTCAAGGATCAGATCACGGATGAAAATTCGGTCGTATTGTCCCTCTCCAACGCGCTGTTGCAGCCGTCCGGCCAGGATCGACATTTCCGTCATGTATGTACTTCCTACGCAAGTCTGAGTGTTGATTCTCTAACCACCAGCGCGCGATCTAGTCGCTGAAACCTCATCGATCTGCGACCGCACGGCCGCGACCGCCCGTTCATCTATCGCGAATATACGATCACTGTCGAGACAGAGTGCGCCGCGAAATCCGAGGATATCGGGCCCAAGCGGCGCAAGAACGTCAATGTCACGAAGCCGGAGGCTCCCCGCAAGACCGGCGAACAGGCGGCTTTCGTGGGCTCGCCCAATAAATTCGGCAAGTTTGCCAATATTCAAGATGCGACTAATCGATCCTGCTTTTTTGTTGGCGGTATCCAGCATCACGCCAGCGAATCCGGCATCTGCCATGATTTCGATGAGGCCAAAATCCAAGTCCTGATCGGCAAACAGAACTCCGACGAGTTGGGCCTTGCCGGCTTGGCAACTTGCCAGCCTGGAGATGACGGCGCTCCGGTCTCCGCCGCTCTGAAAACCGATCTTGACGTAGTCAACGCCGGTTGCAGCCATCCTGGTCACGGCGTTGCACACGGGTTCGGGCGCCATCGGCAGGTCGCCAATGGTGGCGCTGACGGGCTTCATCTGCGGCAAGCTACGCTTCGCAATCTCGGCGGCAATTGCGGCAACAACCGAAACCGGCAAGGCACCAAGCGCCCCTCCCGAGGGGTCCTTCGCATCGATAAGGTCTGCACCCGCGCTGAGACAGGCACGAGCTTCGGCCGGCGAAGTCACGCTCGCCAGCATTAGTGGAGGATCAACAGTGATGGGCGAGCGCGCCGCCAGTGAGTTCATTCAGGCACTCTCGAACAAGCGCATGCGCCAGGCCAGAACCTTTTCACGATCGAGCCGCTCGTCGGGGCTGAGGTCAACGCCACTGTCTTGGACAATGTGTGCGGGCCGGCCACCAAGCCGGATAAGACGCGTCGCCAGCATCACCGCCTCGATGCGGTCATGCGTGACAAAAAGAACCGTTGTCGGCCGCCGGTTCCACAATTCGATGAGCAGCGCCCGTAGGCTATCGGCACTCGGGTCATCAAGCGAAACGAACGGCTCGTCCATCAATAGAACGTCGGGCTGTACAACGAAGGCGCGCGCCAATGCCGCTCGTCTTTGCATGCCCAAAGACAGCCGCTCCGGGTAGGCATTGGCCGCTTCGCTCAGCCCCACGCGGGCGAGGATCGCCGCCACCCGCTCATCTACATCTTCACAATCGTCATCGAGAACCAAACCGACATTCTCCTCGACCGTCCTCCACGGCAGCAGGCGCGGCGTCTGGAACATAAAGGAGATTTTGTCCGTATCCGCTCCAAACTTGATAGTGCCGTGGTAATCGGTATCGAGGCCGGCGACGATATTCAGCAAGGTCGACTTGCCACACCCCGATGGCCCCGTGAGCACGACGAATGAGCCGCGCTCGACGTCCAGCTCGACACCGCCCAGTACGATCTGTTCCGGACGATCTGCGATCGCCGGAAAGACCTTCTCTTCGACAGAAATTTGGATCGCGGGGTCACTTCGTTTCATCGTCGCCACCGGTTGACGCGCGCCTCCAGCGGCTGCAGGACACCGATTTCGATGATTTGCACGACCAAGATGAACGCAATTGCATAGGCCAATATCATCGGCACGTCGAACAACTGGAACGCCAGATGCAACTGATGCCCGACGCCGTTCGGGCGGCCGAGCAGTTCCACCACCAACACGATCTTCCAGACAAGCGCCAGTCCGCCGCGAGCGGCCGCCGCGAAGAATGGCGCCAGCTGCGGTATTGTCACATGGCGCAATGTCTTCCAGGTCCCGAACCGGTAGATCGTGGCCATCTCTGCAAGGTCACGCGACATGCTGCGGGCGCCCTCGCGCACCGTTACGGCGACATTGGGGATTTTGTTGATCGCAACCGCCAGGATGGCCGCAACTTCTGTCAACCCAAACCACACGTAACAAAGAATGATGGTCACCAGCGCCGGCAGGTTGAGGAAGAATATCAGCCATGTATCGAAGAACTGGTCCGCGCCCTTGGCCCGTCCAAGCGCGATACCGATGGCGCAGCCGATGAACATTGCGAGAGAAAAGGAAACTGCCACGCGCGCCAGCGTTATGCCGACATGGTAGCCGAGTTCGCCACTGGCGGCCTCTGAAACGAACGTTGCGCCAACTTCCAACGGACCAGGGAACAGGCGGCTCTGCAGCAGCGCGGCGACGATCGCCCACAAGGCCAGCAGCGTCAGAAACGAAATCAGCGTCCAGCCGAGACGGCCGATGAGGACGCTGCCGACGATCCCGCGTCCAACGCGCCCAGTGCCAACCGATTGGTGTTCAAGCGCCATGGAAGAGAGCCGGATCAAATTTCGTGTTGCTGCCAACAAGAGTCTTTTCGCCGAGTTCGACGAGCAACCCGAATAGCTTTTCCGCCGAAGCCGACTGTGCCGAAGACCATCCCTCCGGAATGCCGGAGCGATAGTAGGCCTTGAGCGCCTCAAATTCCGCTACGCTCTTTACGCGCATGCGGGGTTTCAGTCGTGCCCAAGCATCTTCCGACGTCGCCAGCACGCCATTTGCCGCGTTTATTGCCAGCAGGAACTTGCCAATCTCTTGCTTCTTGCCGGCCGTCTTCTTCTCATCCCAGATGAATCCAACAAGTGACGGAACTGGCGAGATACCAAGCCCGGAAAGAACGTCGGCCATCGAGATCAGCTCGCGGTATCCAGCGCCTTGCAGGCGTGCCGAGAACGTCCAGAAATTCAAGGCCGCGTCGACACGGTCCTGGCGGATCTGTTCGGTGATGAGCGGGGCGGCACCAAACACTGGTGAAACCGTCTCGGCCAAATCCCTTCCTGTCTGCTTGCGCGCGTACGCTCTAAGCAACAGCCAGCTCTTGTCGAGTGCCGTGCCAGCGATACCAAGGCGCTTGCCCTCCAAGTCGGCGACCGTCTTGATTGGGCTGTCACTGTTAACCATTACCGCGCCAAGCGCCGACGAATAGGGCGCAAATTGTACCGCCTCGCCCTCCGAGCGCTGCCGCATCGCCCACGGCCAGTCGCTGACGATGACGTCGGCATCGCCCGACAGCAAGGCAATCTTCGCGGCGCCGGTGGACGCCATATCAACCAGATCGAGCTTGAATCCGTGTGACGTATCGAGCCCTTCCGCGATGACCGTCTGCAGTAGCCAGCCCAGCGAACCAAACTTCAGCGATCCCACGCGAAGGCTGCCGGCACCCCATGACGACTGAGGCAGCACCAAGGCTGTCGTCCCGGCCAGACCCGCAGCCAGAACATCACGGCGGGTCGGGTTTAGATCTCTGATACTCACTTGGCCTCACTCTCAGGCGCTAATCGGTTCTTCACGAGATGTCGGACGGCACGCAGCCAACCGGTATCGTCATTCTGCATAATGCTGACGAGCATCGACTTCGCAAGCTTTCCGGTCTCAACGTCGCGCACATAGATGGCGACGTTGATCATCATCTCGGACGCTTTTTGTACGACGCCTAGCATGGTGACATCAGCGTTGACGCGCTTGCCGAATTCAACCTCGCAGCCATCGCAGCGGTCAAAAGGAGCCGCACGCCGGATATCGGATGCGTGTTCGGAAAGGTCAACGATCTCATAGGCCCCGCGGTTCTCCAGCATCTTAACCAGTTCGTCACGGACCAGCTCGAGACGCTCCGTTTCCGCCTTTTTGGGCTTAGGTGGAAGGCCATAGAGGCTCAAGCCGTCCATCTGCAAATCGATGTGCATTTCGAACGGTAGTACGGCAGCCCGTTGCACCGCCTTGGCCGGCGCCAGCGGTGCCAATACCAAAACCAAGGCCACAGCGGACCCACTGAGCAATCTCACCATTATCCTCCACCAGTAGTTCCTGTGGCGCGCTGCCGATTTTTCCCGATTTTTCCAAGTCGCAGCGCTCGTGCTACTTCATTTATTAAACGTATGCAGCCAAGTCACGAGTAGAAAGGCCACGAAACGGGCTTGGGCCATCAAATGTACCTAAAGCCGTCATAAGAAATATTTGATCAAATGGACGGCATGTGCCCTTCCACTTGGTCGAACCATTTCCCATACTGACACTTGTCACGATGAGAGATGTCACTAATTTCCTGTCCAAAAAAACGATCTGGGAGGAGACGCGTTTCACCATGAGAAGGGCGAAGCAGTCCGTGTATTCGGCGTTGCCGCGGCTGATGCGACAATCGACCGTGATGGTGTTCACTGTCACCATCGCTTTGTGCACCTTCATGGCCGGACCCAACATCGTGCTTGCCGCACCGACGGCGGGTGCCACCGACGTCATCACGGTCCCCATTGCCTACGTCAAGGAACAGCGCGAGCGCCTGCCGCCGCTTTCCCTTCTTGAGTTCGCCATAGGAAATGAGGGTATCGCTGGCGCTGAATTGGCGATGGACGATAACAACACCACCGGGCGCTTTCTCAAGCAGAAATTCACCGTCGAGATGATCACCAGCCCGGACCGCGATGAGCTGATCAAGTCGGTTGTTGCAAAGGCCAACGAAGGGGTCGGTTTCTTTGTCGTTGACGCTACAGCGGATACCTTGCTCGCCTTATCGGATGCCCTGAAGGGCCTCCCTGCCGTGCTCTTTAACGCCGGCGCCCGCGATCAGCATCTGCGCGAGAGCAACTGCCGCATTAATGTGAAGCACACCGCCGCTTCCCACGCGATGCTGACCGATGCGCTCGCACAATACCTGGCCTGGAAGCAGTGGCGAAAACTGGTTTTGATCAGCGGTCCCCAACCGCAGGACAAGCTCTATGCTCAGTCCCTCAAACGTTCACTGAAGCGGTTTGGTCTGAAACTGGTTGCTGAAAAGGAGTTTGAATACAAGCCGGGCAGTCGCCGGGCCGACGGCGGTTTCGAGCAGGTTCAAAAGCAGATCCCATCGTTCACCCAGGGGCTCCCCGAGTATGATGTCTTGCTGGTTGCTGATGAAGCGCGTCAGTTTGGGGATTATTTTCCTTCACGGACATGGAGGCCGCGGCCTGTCGCCGGCACACATGGGCTTTTTGCCACGACCTGGCATCCCGCCTCCGAACTTTGGGGCGCCACGCAGTTTCAAAACCGCTTCAACCGCAAAGCCGGCCGCAACATGAAACAGATCGACTATGCCGCCTGGATGGCGGTCCGGTCCATTGGCGAGGCTGCGACGCGCACCGGTAGCGGTGATCCCAAGGCGCTGATCGACTACATGTTGTCGGATAAGTTCGAGCTGGCTGCCTTCAAGGGTCAGAAACTGACCTACCGGCCTTGGAATGCACAGCTTCGGCAGCCGATCTTCGTGGCAACACCACCGCTCCACGTAACAGTCTCTCCGCAACCAGGTTTCCTGCACCGGATCACGGTTCTCGATACCCTTGGGATCGACCAGCCGGAAACCAAATGCACTGCCTTTAACTAGATAACCAAGATGGGTTCAGGTGTTCGCTGCAGCGAACCAGACCCCAAAAAGGAAACGCAACCAAGGACTGCTCACTGTGAAAGCCGTCTACCAAACTGCCCTTTCTTGCCTTTTCGTGAGTGCCGCGCTTATTGCTGCGGTGCTTCCCGCTCAAGCCTTCCGAGCCTTCGTGTCGAATGAAAAAGACAACACGATCAGCGTCATCGACACCAAGACATTCAAGGTCATTCATACCATGAAGGTCGGACAGCGGCCGCGCGGCATCATGCTGGCCAAGGACGGCAAATGGCTGCTCGTCTGCGCCAGCGACGATAACCGCGTCGAAGTCTACGATGCCAACACCTACGAGTTCATCAAGAACCTGCCCTCCGGTCCCGATCCCGAACTCTTTGATCTCCACCCATCCGGTAACCCCCTCTACATCGCCAACGAGGACGATAACATCGTCACGGTGGTCAACATCGACACCGGCAGGATAGAGGCGGAAGTGCCGGTTGGCGTCGAACCTGAGGGTATGGCCGTGAGCCCGGACGGCCGCTACGTCGTCAATACGTCCGAGACGACCAACATGGCCCACTTCATCGACACAAAGACCAACGTTGCTGTCGCGAACATCCTCGTCGACAACCGTCCCCGCGTGGCTCAGTTCACCTCTGATGGCAAGCAACTGTGGGTCTCCGCCGAGATCGGCGGCACGGTCACCATCATCGACGTGGAAAAGAAAGAGCCGATCCACAAGATCAGCTTCGCGATCCCCGGCATTAACGCCGACGCGATCCAGCCCGTCGGGATCCGCATCAACAAGGCGGGCACCAAGGCGTTTGTCGCGCTGGGTCCGGCCAATCGCATAGCCGTCATCGATGCAAAGACGTTCAAGGTCGAAAAGTACATTCTGGTAGGGCAGCGGGTATGGAATCTCGCCTTCACACCGGATGAAAAGCTGATACTCACGACAAACGGGACGTCCAATGACGTTACCGTTGTCGATGTGAGGAAACAGCGTGCCTACAAGTCAATCGCGGTGGGCCGTTATCCCTGGGGCATTGTCATTGCCAATCAGTAACGGGTCAAACCGGTCAAAAAACGCTATTAACGGAGTGAAGACGCCCATGAAGCTGACAGCCGCACTTGCCATCGCGACAACGGTTCTGACGGGGACCGCCGTGATCGCTGAGGGATTTCTGGTCCAGCGCACCAAGCGGATTCCTGATCTGGAACTTGGCCTCGGCGCCGCCGGATACGGGGTCTCCGATCACAAGTATGAGCTGGAAACGGGCAAGGGTTACCGGCTGTGGCTAAAGGCAACGGGCGCCAAGGAGTGCGCGTTCGTGGCGCCGGAGTTCTTTCAGAACATCTGGCTACGCAAGATCGAGGTGAACAAGGTTGAGCTCAAGGTCCAGGCAGTCTACGAAATCGAGTTCGAGCGTGAAGGGTCCGCAGAGCTCTTTTTCACGCCGATCAAGCCTGGAGAATACGAATGGGTCTGTGAAGGTCTGGAGAAAAAAGGCATGAAAGGCGTCATTTCGGTCAAGTAATGGATGCCAGCGTCAAACAAATGAGCCAATCCCTGAATGCGCTGACGGTTCGCGGCGTGTCGCATCGCTTTGGCAATTTGCCGGCGCTGGATGATGTTTCGCTGACGGTTCCCGCTGGCGGATTCACCGTGCTGCTGGGTCTTAACGGGGCCGGCAAGTCGACGTTATTTGCCCTGATTACCAGGCTCTACGACAACACATCGGGGACGATTTCCATCCTCGGTCAGGATGTCCGCCGGCAACCCTCTGCGGCACTACAACGTCTGGGTGTGGTCTTCCAGGCCCGCACGCTAGATGCCGATTTGAGCCTGCTGCAAAACCTAACCTATCACGCGGCGTTGCACGGCCTCGGACCTGGTGAATCAAAGCTTCGGGCCATCGCCGCTTTGGAGCTTGTTGGCCTCGGTGAACGGGCGAACGAGAAGGTGCGTCACCTGTCGGGCGGTCAGGCCCGTCGCGTCGAAATTGCCCGTTGCATGTTGCACCGCCCGGGGCTGCTCATTCTGGACGAACCCACGGTTGGCCTCGATATCGGGTCGCGCGAAAGCGTTATCTCAATCGTTCGCGAACTGGTGACGACCCATGGCATTGGCGTTTTGTGGGCAACGCACCTCATCGACGAGATCGAAAAGACCGATCGCATTGTTTTGCTGCACGAGGGCAAGGTTCTCTATGCGGGGACCGTGCCGGGCCTACGTGAGCATGCCGGCGCCGACAGTGTGTCGGAGGCCTTCCGGGCTTTGACCGGGACAACCCAACCGGAGCTGGCATGAGTGTCGACACTGCCGCTGAAACCTTGAAGCCGCCAAATGCACCGGGTGGGCGGGCCTATCGTCCGCATGGTGTGCTGGCCTATTTCAACTGCTTCCGCGGCATTGTCTGGCGTGAGGTTTTGCGCTTCCTGCACCAGCGCGAACGTTTCTTGTCGGCACTGGTTCGGCCGCTTGTCTGGCTGTTCATTTTTGCCGCGGGTTTCCGTCAGGTGCTGGGGATTTCCATCATCCCGCCCTACGAGACCTACGTTCTTTATGAAACCTACGTCACGCCCGGCCTGCTCGGCATGGTTCTTTTATTCAACGCCATGCAGTCCTCGCTATCGATGGTCTACGACCGCGAGACCGGCGCGATGCGCACGCTGCTAGTCAGTCCGTTTCCGCGCTGGTTCCTGCTGTCGTCCAAGCTGCTCGGCGGCGTCGCTGTAGCACTGCTGCAGGTCTATACGTTCCTGTTCATCGCCTACTTCTGGGAGATCGAGCCGGACTGGCCGGCCTTGCAGATAGGTGTCGGCCAGGGTGAGGACTTTTTCGGTATCTCGATACCGCCGCCGTTCAACGGTTACATCACGGTGCTGCCGGCGATTGTCATGTCGGGACTGATGCTGGGTGCTCTCGCGCTGTTCATGTCATCAGTGATCCGCCAGCTTGAGAATTTCGCCGGTGTAATGAACTTCGTCATTTTCCCGATGTTCTTCGCGTCTTCGGCGCTCTACCCTCTTTGGAAGATCCGTGAATCTAGCCCGCTGCTCTACGAGATTTGCTGGTTCAACCCCTTCACCCACGCCGTGGAGTTGATCCGTTTTGCTTTTTACGGGCAACTTAACGTGACGGCATTCCTGGTGGTGCTGGGTTGTCTTGTGTTCTTCCTAGGCGCCGCGATTTTTGCCTACAATCCGTCCAAGGGGCTTATTGCACGGCGCGGCGGTCCAAGAGGATGAAGTTCGAATGAGAATGCGCATCGACCCAAGGGTCTTCGTAGTTGTCTTGAGCCTCGCGATTGCCACTCCCGCGCTCGCCGTTGATACCGCCAATCCGGACTGGCCGTGCGTCCAGCGTAAGGTGGAGAAGTTGACGTCGGCACAGATCTGGGACGGACCGTCCGTCGACGACGTCAAGAAGTGGTGGGAGGACCGTGAGGTCGGCAAGCTTGTCCGCATCGTCGTCAGCCGTCGTATCCCCATTGAGAAGGCTGAAGAGGCCATCCAGAAATTCGCCGATACGATGCCGGAGGGTGCCGAGCGCGATAAACGCCTCACCCTGCTCTTTGCCGGCGTCCTCGATGAGACCAATAAGGTACGCTCCAGGGTGGTCAGCGGCATCGAGCGCTTTCAGCGCCGTCAGGTTGCCCGCGCCAAGCGCCTGGAAGAACAAAGCAGCGAAATCTCGGAACTAAGCCAGCGTGCGGCCAAAGGCGAGGACGTCACAAGTCAGATCGAAGCGCTGACGGAGAAATACGATTGGAATGCCCGCGTTTTTAAGGAACGCCAGGACAACATTCCGCTTGCTTGCGAAATCCCCGTGGAGATCGAACAGCGCGCCTTCGCCATCGGCCGCACCATCCGATTCCACATGAGCTGAAAGGCGCTAATAGTCGCCTTTTCTAATCCTTAATAAGAGCCTAGTCTGCGCCCGGAACTCAGCTGACAGAGCAATAGCCTGCGGCCAAAGTTGGGGAACAGAATATGAGCATTCGCAAGGCGATAACGCGCCTCCTTGCGTTCGGCGTACCCGTTGCAGCTGCTGCGGCACTATTGGTGTTCGGCCTGAATCTACGCGAGCCACCAAAACAAACACCTCCAGCCGAGCGTTCGGCTGCCGTTCGCGTGCTGACGATAAAGCCGGCGGAATTCCGGCCGCGTGCCATTGGTTATGGCGCCGTCCAACCGGCTCGGACCTGGAATGCGGTAGCCCAGGTCGCCGGTCGTGTGGAATACGTCGAACCCCGCCTGCGCAGCGGCGCCATTATGGATGCCGGCACGGAGATCATCAGGATCAGCCCGCAGGACTACACCTTGGCGGTTCAGGAATCTGAAGCCAATCTGCGTTCGGCCGAGGCAAAGCTCGTGGAGCTGAAGGCCGAGGAAGAAAACGCCAGGCGTTCGCTGGACATTGAGCAACGTTCTCTTGGCATCAAGCAAAGGGATTTGGCGCGCAAAAAAGAGCTTGCGCAGCGCGGCACCGTTAGCAGCCTGTCCGTCGAGGACACCGAACGCGCCGTCCTGACGCAACAAGCAAGCGTCCTCAATCTGGAAAACTCGATACGGCTGTTTCCAACGCGGATCGATGCTCAAAGACGTCAGATCGACGTCAACAAGTCCAAGTTGGAAACCGCCCGGCTCAACCTTGCGCGTACGCATATTTCACTGCCCTTCGACTCCCGGATTTCGAACGTCAACGTCGAACGCACACAGTTCGTTGGAGTTGGCACGGAACTGGCCGAGGCGGATGATATCGACACCGCCGAAGTCGAGGCGGAGATCCCCCAGGATCGCTTCCATACCTTCATGAAACTGACGCTGCCCAAAGATTTCACCGTCGACAAAATCCGCAGCGGCGGGATCAGCAAGGTTTTCGAGAGCATGGGGTGGTCCGTAACGGTCCGCCTGCGCTCCAGTGCGCGCGACGTCACATGGCCGGCTAAGCTCCTGCGCACTTCAGAAACCGTCGACCCAAAGACCCGGACGGTCGGCGTTATTGTTTCCGTCGATAAACCCTACGAGGGGATCAAGCCGATCGTTCGGCCTCCGCTGGTTAAGGGAATGTTCGTTGAGGTTGAAATCGCTGGGCGTCCGACCACGAACCGCGTTGTGATTCCGAGGTCTGCGGTCCACGAGGGCCGCGTCTATACCGCCGATGAAGGCAACCGGTTACGCATCAGAAAGGTCAGCGTCCTTGCCGAACAGGGCGGTAAGGCGGTTATCGAAAGTGGCCTTAACTTCGGCGAGCGGATCGTCATCAGCGACCTTTCACCTGCGATCGACGGTATGTTGCTGAAACCGTTCCCCGACACACCTGAAGAAGAGGCGGCGGCAATCGCTGACAAACGCAAAGTGGCCGGCGAGGTTCAGCAGTGATCGCGTTCTTCACCAAGCATCCGACCATCGCCAACCTGCTGATGATCGCTTTCCTTGCGATTGGTGCGGTGGCCGCTCCGACCTTGCAGCGTGAGACCTTTCCCCGTACCGAGCCCAACAAGCTGGAAATCATGGTCCTTTTTCCAGGTGCTGCGCCTGAAGATGTCGAGGACGGCATCTGCCAGCGTATTGAGGACGCCGTCGATTCAGTGGATGGCGTGGTGGAGGTTCTTTGCGAATCTCGCGAGGGCCAGGGCAAGGCCACAGTCGAGATGGCCGAAGGCGGCAACCTTGATCGCTTCTTCGCCGACGTGAAGACCGAGATTGACGCCATTGATGATTTTCCCGGCGAAGCCGAGGTGCCGACCATCAAGCAGCTCGGCCGCACCGATCTTGTTGCCGCCGTTGCAGTCACTGGACCAAAGAACCTCACCGACCTGCGGGTTTATGCCGAGCAGCTGAAGGACCGCATGAAGGCCTTTGGCGGCATTCCCAAGATCAAAGTCTTAGGTTTTTCCGATCGGCAACTTCGCATTGAGGTGCGCGACGGGCTATTGCGCCAGTATGGTCTCAGTCTCGCCGGAATAGCTGATGCCATTCGCAAACAGAGTGTCGATCTTCCGGCCGGCAGCGTTGAAACGCAAGATGGCGAAATTCTCCTTCGTTTTGACGATGAACGGGACAGTATCGACTCGCTCAAGGATCTCATCGTCATCAGTGATCCAAGTGGTGGGCAGGTGCGCCTGGGCGAAATAGCCGAAATCGATGATCGCTTCGAGAAGGACGAAGTCCAGATTCGGTTTAACGGCGAACCGGCCGCCTTGTTGCAGGTCACAAAGACCGAGAATGAGGACACGCTCACGGTCATCGACCGCGTCAACGCTTTCTTGGAAGAGGAACTCCCACAGGCGCCGCCCGGCGTGACGCTAACTGTTGTCAACGACACCGCCAGTATCGTTCGCGACCGCCTCAATTTGCTCGTCAACAATGGCGCCCAGGGACTGGCGTTGGTGTTCTTGGTCACCTGGCTCTTTTTTGGCTGGCGCTACGCGTTTTGGATCAGCATGGGGCTGCCGGTCGCCTTTATGGGCGGCATCGCCGTGATGGCGGTTCTTGGCTACTCGATCAACATGCTGACAATGGTGGGCTTGTTAATCGTTGTCGGTCTGTTGATGGACGACGCCATCGTGATTTCCGAAAACATCGCAAGTCACAGCGAGGATGGCCTGCCGCCTGCCGATGCAGCGGCTCGCGGCGCACAGGAGGTTCTGCCCGGTGTCCTTTCATCGTTCGTGACCACGTTTTGCATTTTCGGCTCGTTGGCTTTTCTGAAAGGTGACATTGGCCAACTCCTGCGCGTCATTCCGGTAGTCATGATTGCCGTTCTCGCAGCGTCCTTGGTCGAAGCCTTCTTGATTCTGCCGCATCACTTGTCCCACGCACTCAAGAAGGGCAATCCCAAAGGTGGCTGGGTTCAGAGCAGGGTCAGCGATGGCCTCGAGTGGGTTCGTGAAAACATCGTCGGCGTCTTCTGTGCGGTCTGCGTCAAGGCCCGCTATCTGACCGCCGGCCTGACGTTTGCAGCCCTGTTGCTGGCTGTTTCGGCGATGGTCACCGGCGTCCTGAAGTTCAGCGCCTTCCCCGAACTCGATGGCGACACTCTGGAGGCTCGCATCCTTCTTCCGCAGGGCACGCCGCTTGAACGCACGCAATCCGCCGTTGCCCGTATTGAGCAGGCGATCCTGCGTATCAATGATGAATTCTCACCCCAGCAGCCCGGTGGCGCACCGCTCCTTATCAATCGCACGGTCAAGTACAACGAGAACGCCGATTCGCATGAAGCAGGTGCCCATGTCGCGACCGTAAGCATCGATGTGCTGTCATCGGAAGTGCGCACGCTGGATAACGAGGCTCTGCTGGCCGAATGGCGGCGCGAGACCGGCACGATCCCAGACGTAATCGCCTTGAAGTTCACTGAACCCACTCTTGGGCCTGCGGGCCGCGCGATCGAAATCCGGTTGAGCGGCCGTGACTTGGAGGCTCTGAAATCAGCTAGCGAGGAGTTGCAGGCTTGGCTAAGCCGCTACGAAGGCGTTGTCGGTCTGATTGATGACCTGCGTCTTGGCAAGCCCGAGATAAAAATCCGTATGCGCGAGGAGGGCATTGCGCTGGGCTTGCGCGCTGATGACGTCGCAGACCAGCTCCGTGCAGCGTTCTTCGGCACCACGGTCAACGAACTTCAGGTGGATACCGGCGGCCTGGAGATTGATGCGCGGCTGGCCCGCGAAGACCGCGAGAGCCGCGCCACGCTCGACAACTTCGTCATTACGACGGCCGAAGGTGACCAAGTACCGTTGTCCGCCGTCGCCACGCTTCGTGACGACCGCGGATACGCGCGAGTAAACCGCATTGACGGGTTGCGCACAGTCACCATCGAGGGTGACGTCGATACCCGCTTGGCCAACGCCAATGAGATTATCACTGATACTTCCCAGAGGTTTCTGCCGGACTTTGAAAAACGCCACCCTGAAATCAAGGTGACTATCGCAGGGCAAAACCAGGAGGCCGGACAAACCGGAGCCTCGATGATCACCGGCTTCATCATTGGCCTGATTGGCGTCTATCTTGTCCTGAGCTTCCAGTTCCGCAGCTACGTCGAACCGGTCGTGGTCATGATCCTGATCCCGTTCGCCTTCATCGGCGCGGTCGCGGGGCATATTATCATGGGCCTCGATTTCACCATGCCGAGCTTGCTCGGCTTCGCGGCTCTGGCCGGCGTTGTGGTCAACGACTCGATTCTGTTGGTGCGTCAGATCAAGGAGCACCATGCGCCTGGAAGTACCGTGGCTGATGTTGCTCCTCTCGCCACAAAGGCCCGCTTCAGAGCCATCCTTCTGACATCCCTGACAACGATCGCCGGCCTTTTGCCGCTGCTGTCCGAGACAAGTCTGCAGGCACAGGTCCTGATCCCGCTGGTGACGAGCCTGGCATTCGGCCTGATGGCTTCGACGATCCTCGTCCTGTTTGCCGTCCCGGCGTTCTACGCCATTCTCGACGACTTCGGCCTCACCACCCTGGCCGAGGAACGCAGACGAGGTGTGCATGGAGTTACAGCCGAGGCCGGCGCCTGAACCGCCATTCAAAATAAAAAACGGGTCGCGATGGCGACCCGTCTCGAAGCGCATCTGGCCTATTCTTAGCGGCCCAGTTTGAGCATGCAGCGGCCCGTCAGCAAGCGGCCGGTTTTCTTGCCGCAGAAGCCCTTGGCCCGGATTTTGTCAAAGCAGCACTTCTCATCAATGCTGCAACGGAAGTCGACAACTTGCCCGCGCATTGTCTTCCCGTGGCAGAGTTTATGCGTGTAGTGACCACCAGCATTCGCAGCGGTACCAATAAACATGAGTGCGACAGCGAGAGCGATCGTACGGATCATGACTAGCCTCGATTGACATATGTTACGACGTAGACCGCGCAAAACTTGGCTCGGCCAACTCAAATGAATTTTGGAAGCTGCAGCCGTGGCTACGGCGCCCTGCACAAGAGTTTAGCCAAACTGAGGAAACATAGGTGTGACAAACAAAAAAGTGGCTAATAAATTGCCAATTAGTGACACTTAGTAATGTGATTGGTCGATTTTGAGCCGTTTCTACAACTCCGCCCGCGCCGAGGTTTTATCGGCCTCCTGCAGCAACAGTCCAACCGCGACGGCCGGCGCATGATGCGTTGCAGCAGTCATCAAAGCTCCATTAAGACCGACGATCTGACCGAAGCTTTCGCAATCGCTGCCAAGTCGTCCGGCGACCTCAGCGACTTCTCGCTCGCCAATGCCGGCCGCAACCACAGGTGCACCATCTGGAAGGGGTCTGGCCGATAGGACCAGGCACGCACCATCAACGATCGAACGCAGTTGCGCTTCCCGGATGTAGCTGGCGGAAATGCGCCATGCCGCCGGCGTACCAGACATGCTTTCGCACCCGAAAAGTCGGGCCAGCCGCACCAAGCTTTCCTCAACCGATTTACCACGACCGTCGGCCGTCGCGTGCACATCGATACTGTCAAGGTCGTCGCCGAGCACACGGCGGACGTCTGACATCGTCGCCAGGTACTCTCGCGCCAGTCCCACCCACCTGCCCTGGAAAGGCACGGACGTAACCACGCCCATCACGGCTGTGCGGGTCAGCCCCGTGTAGACCAATTCGCCGGTGGTCTGACGCTCGGCATCGCTTAGCCCGAGGGTCTCGGGAATGCCTCTGCGAACCGCGATGACGTCGACCGTTGTTGAGCCGAAATCGATGAGGAGCGCCGTCTCACGGAGGCGCCCGACGGCCTCCGCCGTCGCCAGGAAGTTCATCGAACCGGTATCGTTGGGATGAGCTTTCGCGGTTTCGGCATCGCAAAAGCCGCGACGGCCGAGGAAAAACCGCGCTTTTGGCCCAAATCCCGTAGTCAGGGCATCAGCTAACACTTCGACGCCCTCCATGCGGCTGTCGAAAAGGTCTGACAACTCCCCCGTCATGGTGATCGCCACCTGTTCAACACCCGCAAGCAGTGGCACAGCTCCGTTAAGCGCATGGCCGAGGTTCTCAAGCCCCTTCCACAGTGGACACGCAAACTGGCGCACGTCGACCAGAGCATCGTTCTCGAACCGGGCAACCTTCAGGTGCGCCCCACCGACGTCCAGCCCAACTGTGATAGTCATATGTTCCTTCCTCACTCACGCAGGCCTTGGCCCTGCAATGAGGATATCAAAAAGGTCGTCGGTTTTGCATGTGATCCCCGTAATAGATTTGAAATGCGGCGCGGTGGTTCGAGCCGTTGGCGGGGACCGCGCCAACTATCAGCCGGTCGACACGCCGCTGGCTCCGGGTAGTCACGATCCAGTTGATGTAGTGGAAGGCCTTACTCTGTTGTGCACCGGCTTCGACAGGCTCTACGTGGCAGACCTTGATGGCATCGAAGGCCGGGGCCGCGACTTTGAGACCGTTCGGCGGCTCAGCGAGACGTTCCCGCGCCTTCGACTTCTCGTTGATGATGGATCGGCGACCGCGACGGACATTGCGGAGTTCGCGAACTGCCCAAGCGTAACTCCGGTGATCGGCTCGGAGACTTTGGGCTGCCTCACCGACCTCGCCGGTATTGCGGATCGGCTGCGCGGTGCGTTTGCGTTATCGCTCGACTGGCGCGGCGATCAACGCCTTGGGCCTGACGCCTTGTTCGAAGACGCCACATATTGGCCCGACACGCTCATCGTCATGACCCTCGATCGTGTCGGCCGCCGCGAAGGTCCAGCCCTCGATCGCCTGAAATCCGTCAAGGATATTGCCGGCGACCGTGAAGTTCTGGCCGCCGGCGGTGTCCGGGATATCAATGATCTATGGTTGCTCCATCGACAGGGCTGCGGAGCGCTGATCGCTTCCTGTCTGCATGACGGTGCTCTTTCCCGCGGCGATCTTGCTGCTCTACTGGAAGACCAAAGGCTCGGGCCATAGAAAAAGGCCGGCACCGCCAAGGCGAGTGCCGGCCCATTCAAATGTCTAGCCTTTCCAGCGGCCTGAAAGCAGATTTCCCAATCGCTGTAGCAGACCCCCCTTCATTGGAGGGGCATCGTTTGTGTTGTTATTGCCCTGCTCAGGACGGTTTCCGCTTCAAGACTTGGCGGCGAATGGATGCTCAGCGGTGTCGCGCTGTGCAGTCACTTCGGCAGCCGTCGGCTTACCAGCTACGGCGCGTTCAAGGGCTTCCTTGGTAGCGGTGTAGTTGTATTCCTGGATCTTGGCGTCGTCGGCCGCTTCCCAGTGAATGAATACGCCAACGGCGATGTAGAGGTCGTCAGCCTGGTCAGAAGAAATGGTGCCTTCGGCGACACAATCCTGAACGGCCTTGGCGACAGCGTACTGTGCCGGACCGAACATCTGGACGGCCTGACGGGCATCCTTGATGGTGACCTTGTTGTAGAGGATCGTGTTCGGTTTGCACGGCAGGTTCGGAGCAACCACGGCGAGCAATGTGGTGAAGCCGTCTTTGTTATTGGTCAGCGCGTTGCAGAATGCCGTTTCCGCTGCCGAACCGCGTGGACCGATGATGAGGTCGATGTGAGCGACTTCGTTGCCATCGCCGACGAGCGATTCGCCGACCATAACCTTGTCGATCTTGGCCATGATGTAACTCCTCCCAGAGTTTACCCAACAAATGAAACTCCGCCCGGACGGGCGGTGCCCTGAAGATAGCTTCGGGCGAACTATCCCAGTTGTCAGCGAACGGGAACATGCCCCGATCCGGTTGCCAGATAGCAGCGCCGACGCGCCCCGCGTTGATAGCCTGATGCAGCGGGCTAAGACAAGAGTCTTAAGCGCTTCTGACAAGACCAACTTTGTAGATAAGCCCTGCAATGAACAATGTTGCTACCACGAAGTCGGCGGTCGTGCCCGGATTGAGACCGCGAGCTTTCATCGAAGCATCAAACTCAACGAGCCTTGGGATCGCTTCAGGAGCCACGGCCGGTCGAAACAAAGGCGCGATTCCGCGGGCTTCATCGCGCAGTGCCTCTGCGGTTCGACGTCCATATTTCCGGGCAACGTGCGTATCCGGGAAGGTCGCCAGCAAGCTCATATGCAACGTTGAGACCGCGAGATCCGGCGTTGCGGCCATTCCGCGCGCTTGCTTGAGTAGAGGTAGGGCGAACTCAAAAACATCCGCGAAATCCGTCACATAAGCCATCGCAATCCGATCTCGGTCAGCGGCGAGGGCCATCGCTTCGCGCAACGTCATATCGGCGGCACCGCGCACGTCGCCCTCTTCGGCGGCGCCTAGCCCTCCAGGATCAGCCTGTGCAATTGCAGCAAATGTTTCCTGCGCGTCGACCGCATCGAGATCTGCAAGCACCTTGGCCACTCTGGAAGGCAGGACCTCTCCGCTGACAACTTCACCCGCCGCGTACGCCACCGGAGCACAAAGCAGCACGATACCGAGGTTGGTATTGCAACCAGTAGCTTTGAAACTGGCTTCGACCGCACCCCGTATGCGACGGCCCACGCGCGTTCCCCTTTGGGCAATATGCGGAGCGGCCGCTACGGCGGCGCGCTCGAAATGCTCCACGTCCATGCCATGGCCGCCGCTGTGAACATGTACGTTGCCTGGCTTCAAGGCATCCAACTCGGACCTGCAGGCCGACATGAAGGCTTCCGAGATTTGCTCTTGCGACAGCGGGAAAATCATTTGCATTGTGCTGACATTGTCATTCGAACGGCGCCAAGGAAGTCCTCGGCGAGCGCCGCGGCGATATCACTCTCACAGATCGACTGCAGACCCTTCCAGGCTGGATTGGAGTTGATTTCCAAAACCATCAGGCGTCCTTCGTCATCGCGGATCAAGTCGACTCCGGCGTAATCGGCACCAACCGCACCGACCGCCGCGAGCGACAGTTGACGTGCTTCCGCGTCAAGATCGACCGCTTCAGGCCGTCCACCTTGATGCACATTCGTGACCCAGTTAGGGCCCTGACGCGCCATGGCACCGATAATGCGATTTGCAGACACAAGCACCCGCCAGTCAGCAAATTCACTTGCATCGGCCGCCCGAAGGTAGCGCTGCAGATAATAGACGCCACGCATGTCTTCCTCGGCAGGCATGTCATCTGGCTCGTCGAGCCGGCGGATGCCATTGCCCTGCGATCCAAACAAGGGCTTCAGCACCATTGGCGTGCGTGTCCGAGCATAGGCCATGGCAGGCTCGCGCCCTTCCGCGACCCGTGTCGCGGGCACCGGAAGTCCGGCCTTTTGAAACAGGAAGGTCGCCGTGGACTTATCAACGCAACGCTCGATGACACCAGCTTCATTCCAGACCCGCACTCCGCTTGCTCCAAGGGCGTGCAGGATGCCGAGCCGCAGCGTTATCTCCTCCAGTGACCCCTTTGAAACGGCGCGCACGAACGCTCCGTCAGGCAGCCTTCCGTCAAGGCCGGGAATGTCGATGCCGTTCGGCAGGTCCGTATCGAATGCGCAGCGCTTCAGCGACGTCGTGATGACCGTGGCACCGAGCGCCTCGATGGCGAGCCGCAGCCGGCGCGCATGCCAATCACCACCATCTTCTTCAACGAAGATGACGATCGTACAGTTGCAGCCCGGCCCGCCATTCATCTCAGGTGAAGCTGGCATCGACGATCTCGGGAGCCAGTCTTCCAGCATGGAAAGAGTTACCGGTGTCGAGATTTGAAACCGTCACCACAGCTGGCGAGAACAGCATTGGATCGATCTTGTAAAAGTCGCCTTCGACCTCAGAGAATATCTCGGCGAACGGCTTTCCATAGGACGGCGAACCCGACGAGGGAAGCTTCTCCGCCAGCTCGCGGGCCTTTTCATCATCACCGTTGACGAACAGCTGGATGCGTCCCCCGTAAATGATGCCGTCATTAGTGCGCCCCATGGCCTTCACGAAATCCGGTACCGGGGGCGGAAGCGGCGCAATCCCGTAACCGTCAATGATGTTCTCCAGCGGAAAGTGCAGTTCATGGGCCTTGTGCAGGGCGACTTCTAAAATGCGTGCACCGATCTGCACCGTGCCGGCCAAGCTCCAGGTCGGCGCGAATAGGATCGTGAGATCTTTAGTCGGGATTCCGCATTCGTTAGCGACCAAGCGCGCAATGTTGGTCGGCGGCGCAGTATCACCTTCAATGACAAGCACGGCTTTGTCATGGTTATCGGCATAGCTGAGCTTGTCATAGAGCGCTTCAACTCGTGACATAGCCCGCGCGGGTCCGGACCCCAGGGCAAAAAAACCGCTGGCCTCGTCGCTGATAGTCCAGCCCGCATATTGGCTGCCCAGGCAAGCCAAAACGGGATTTGTAGCATGCGCCATGACAGCGAGGGGCCACTTTTCCAGCGGTGAAGCAGCTGTGATCTGCACCGTACCCAGGCCCCCCATGCAGATCTCGGCGAGCAGGCGGCCAAGCTCCAAACAGCCCGGAACCGCGGCTCCACAATCGATCCGGCGTTCTCCGGCATCTCCGATTGAGGCCTCACAGCGTAGAGCATCTGCTTGCGAGACGATCCGATCAACAATGCGGCCAGCGTTCGCATTCACGCTTAGGCCGTCACTTGGCGCAGCTAACATCCTTGGCGTTCCCCTTGGTTGGTTTTTTTGATCTCTATAGCACAGCCTGCAACTTCGAGATCCGCTGCTGACAAATCTCCAAAGCCTGCGATGCAGTGTTGGCCTCCGCGTGAACGGTCGCGATTGGCGCGCCGGCTGCCAACTTGCTGCCCTCGGCCGGTCTGTCGCTTACCCATTCCGGCCAGTCAAGCTCGCCAATGGCAAGCGGACCGTGATCGGCGTAAATGTACGCCGACGCTCGTGGGCTTGGACGCCATGACTGTGCGAGCAAATCAATAAAGTCCTCACCCCGGCAGGCCGCCACATGCGCCGTGAACAGTGTGCCGCACATATCATCCATAACGTCGAGCGAGGCGCCCGGGCGTGGGTTGACCTCAACGAGGTAGGCTTCATCCGCAGTGACGAGAAAGTCGAATGAAACAAGTCCGATCAATCCGAGAGGTTCGGTGAGCGCAAGGCAGGTGTCCACGAGGCGCGCTTCCAGATCCTCGTCTAGCGCTTCCGCGCTCAGCGAACCGCCAAAGCGGAACGGTTCACGGTGAAACGGTGCGCACCAGGACCGCGAGAAGCCGAATGCTGTTCCGGCTCGTCCAACGATTGCGAGCGCCGATACCGTTTCGGCACGGATTTCCTGCTGGAAGTACCGTCCCGAGTGAGCGGAGGGTGATTTCGTGAGCCTGCGAATGTGTCGGCCGCCGCATCCACCGGCTCGTTTGGAAAGCCAGCCCGTTGGATCTTCGGGCGGCGTCAGCGACGTCTGCGGATGGACGATTCCAAGATCGTTCAGAAGCTTGAAGAAGACAGCTGGGTTCTTGGCTTTGGCGATGCTCTCGGCAGTACAACCAAGCAAGGGAAAGCGCACCTGCAACCCGGCGACGACATCAGCGCTGTCTTCGAACCCTGGGCCAAGAACTAGACCGATAACGTCGCCTTGAACGCTCTGTGCCATCTCCTCCAAGGCGTCGGTGAGTTCCGACACTCGGAAACCGCGTCGCAGCGCGCCGCTAAGGGTTCGTGCGTCCCCCGCCATCGCACGCGTGTCCTCATCGCCAAAGCAATCGGCGACGAGTGGAATGTAACCAGCTCGCCGCGCGGATTGGGCAAGAGCCCGCCCGGACAGCGCGGCGACGAGGACAGCTTCGTTCTTCAAGCGACAAAAGACCGCGCGAGTTTGAAGGCGTCAAGGAAATCGAGATGCAACGGTTCGGTGGCCGCGATCATCCGTTTGAAAAGCCCCGACTCTGTTTTGTACTTGATATCACCGATCGCAAGTGGGCCGACGCCGAGGGTCTGCTGGCAGCCGGGCAAGGGTTCGCCATTCATGAACAGTTCTATGCCTTCGACGCCGGCAGGTGGAACCGCGTTGACGTCGGCGGTGACCAGCAGCTTCTCGGCCGACTGGATCTCCTGCGCGCTCAAGACCTGAACGCCCGCTGCTGCAGCAGCGAACACTACCTCGGTACTCTGTATGATCTCCAGTTTTTGTTCAGGCGTTTCACCGGGTGCCGGCTCGAGATCGACCCCGAAGCGTTCCTTCGCGACCTTGGCAGCCTTGATCACCCGGTCCACACCCCGGTGGGCTACCATACGCACCTTCGCGCCTTCAAGAGCTGCGATCACGCTAGAAGCAAAACCGACGACACCTGTTGCGCCGAATACGGCAACGGTCGTGCCATTGAAGTCTCGGTCGTGCTTTTGCTGCAGGAGCTTTTCAACGCATGCCACCATTCCGGCAGCGGTCGTGAAGGAGCCGGCTGGATCGGCGAAAACCGAAAGCTCGAAGGGAGGGACAAGCGCCTCTTTCGCCGCCTTCATCATATCGAGCGCAAGGATGGCGTCTTTGCCGCCAATGAACACGCCCGTACGAACGCCATACTCCGGAGGACGCGAAAAGATGGCATCCTGGACCAGGCCGGTCACCTCTCCTAGTTCGACATTGTTATAGGGGACGATCACCTTGAATCCGGCATCGGCGGCCATGTTCACATCGAACGGGCTCATGTGCTTTTGCGGTGCGAACATATGAAGGATAGGCGTGGCCTCACTCATTGGCGTCTCCTTGCCGGCTTGTTGTGCTTGGCGGGACGTGTTGCCCGCCTCGCAGTCCTTATAGAGTCAGCGCCGTCGGCGTGGCCAGCGCGATCTTGCACCAAATTCGAAATGGTCGCTGCGTGCCTATCCAAATGGGTAGTCGCAGGATAGTGCGTGTCCTGAAAAGGAGGCTGTCTGGTCTGCCGGTGGGAGAAAGAGGGGGCTCTACCCAGAGGTGGCACTGAGCTGATCTGCAACCGCATACTCGACGCTGGCGCCATCATTACGCCCTCGCACGATCGCCAACTTCAGTCCGGCTTGACGCGCCTCAGCCTCGACGGCACCGAGAATCCGGGCGGCCTGCGCCTGCGAAGGAGAAAATGCGAATCCTGTCGGTCCCCAGGAACTCTGGCCGATACCGACGGCGCCAAGTTGTTCCATCCGCTTTACCACGCGTTCGACGCCTGGGCTCGACCAGATGCCGCCGCCCTGGGAACTGGCAAAGTAGGAACCGTTGATGCGCTGCACGACGCTGACTGCGGCGCCAAACGCCTCGATGTCGTGTTCAGCCAACGATGGCAATAGCTGCATCAATGTGACACGACACATCTCTGCGCTCACCGCTTCTTCCATTGGCGCCAACGTTTCGAACGCGGCGACCTCTCCCTCGCCGTGGACCCCCATGCAACCGGGGTCCAGAACCAGGAGGACCCGCCAGGCCTTCGGAAAACTAGCGTGCGCGATGATTGGAGCGGCCACGTCAGCTTTGCTGCGCCCGCCATCGACAACAAAACCGCCATGCTCGAAGGCCGCCATTCCGATAGCCGAACGCGCACCACGGTCCTGCATTTCCCCAAGAGCACGCACCTGGGTCTCAAGCCCTTCAAGGGTGGCAAGCCCTGCCCCGACCGCCATCGCCAGCTGCGTTCCCGATCCAAGCCCGGCGTGAGAGGGAATTGAACTGCGGACGTTCAGTCGGTAACAACCCTCAAGGCTGAGCAGCGACTTGAACCGCTCCAGCGTCCGCCGCGCCCTGCGCGCCTCAAAGCCCTCGACGAGGTCGGCCGGTGCGCGTCGCAGTGTCAGTTCAGTTGCCGGTTGATCGATCGCGAGCCCGATCGAACCAAAGCGCCGTCCCAGTCCGCCATTGAGATCGAGAAAGCCCAAATGCAGTCGTGCTGGCGCGCTGACACGCACGAGCTTGCCCTCACGCCCCGCTTCTAGGGGCGTCGATGCGTCTGGGTATGGGCTCAACGGCATTTGCCTCTCAAGAGTATCGTCGCGTAGGTTGAACGTAGTGTCCGGTCAATGTTGAACAAACCGTTGGAGAGAGCAACATGAGCGAAAGTGAAAAGCCGCTTGCCGAGACTGAAGTGACAGCCTGGCTCACGGATAATCTACACCAATGGAAGCTGGAAGATGGCTGGGTGCGCCGGACTTACAAGACGACCAGCTGGAAGAGCACGCTTATGGTGATAAACACAGTCGGTCACTTAGCCGAGGCCGCCTGGCATCATCCCGATCTGACCGCCTCTTACGCCTGGGTTGAGGTACGTCTGCAAACCCATTCGGCCAAAGGCATTACCATGAAGGATCTTGAGTTGGCCAGGAAGATCGAAGACGTCGTAGCCTGGCAGCCTGGAGCCGAAGGTGGCGCGCTTGATGGGACCCCGCAGGGCGACCTGCGCTTCTCATACATAAAGTATGATTGATCGAAGCCCGCATGGAGACGCGCGTTGAACGATAATGACAGAACGTCGGACGCATTCATCGCGTTGGGCTCGAACATCGGCGACAAAATCGCCAACATCGATCACGCCATCAAACTGTTGACCGAACACGATGATGTTCGGCTCTTGGCGCGCTCCCGTGATTACTGGACTCCGCCCTGGGGGAATACCGATCAGGATTGGTTCGTAAACGCCTGCATCGGCGTTGCGACCCAGCTGGGCCCTCGTGATCTGCTGAGGCTATGCCTGGAAACCGAGGAGCGGATGGGGCGCAAACGAGCTGAAAAGTGGGGTCCTCGCCTTATCGACCTGGACGTGCTCCTTTACGGGGATGCGAGTTTCTCGGACGCCGAGTTGACCTTGCCGCACCCGCATATCACCGCCCGCGCGTTCGTACTTGCCCCGCTGGCGGATATCGCCTCCGATGCCATCATCGAGGGTAAACCTGTCTCGCGGTGGCTTGATGAAATCAACAAACAGGGCGTTCAGCCAATCGCATGAAAAACGCCGCGCCCAGCAAACTGGGCGCGGCGTTCATGTATCGTCTGACAACGACGGTCGATATGCTCTTAAAGTGGCCTGATTACTTGGCCTGCTTGCCGTCAGCGCCAAAGGTCTTCAAATAAGCGATCAGATTCTTGCGCTGTTTTTCTTTCTTGAGACCAGCAAAGATCATCTTGGTACCCTTGACCAAGTCTTTCGGCTTGGTGAGATACTTATCTAGGGAATCCTCATCCCAAGTAATGCCGGATTTAAGCATGGCTTTGGAGTATTTGTAGCCTTCGACTGAGCCAGCTTTGCGGCCGATAATACCGTTGAGCTCCGGACCGACCTTATTTTTGGCCTTCTCACCGACAGCATGGCAGGCCTTGCACTTGCGGAAGACTTTTTTGCCCTTCTTCAAATCGGCGTCAGCGGCGGCCACCGTCGGAACAGCAGCAATCATGGCGATGGCTAGAAGTGTCCTCAACATGGGCAGACGTTCTCCCTCACTAGGTTTTCGATGTACGTTGCGCGACTTATGCGGATAGCACGGTCAACTACTACTGTGGCAAGTCCTTTGTGAACTCTGTGTGAACCTAACGCATCAGTTTTATAAGGACTTTCCGACTATTGTAGAATATTGCGCGCCATTGTCGCGGCTGGAGTGTTGGGAGAAACAGCCGTTATCTAGTTGTTGCGGCATCGCCCTTGCCCATCCGCCGGTAGATGAATTCCGGCGCGGGTTTGTGCGATTCCTCCTTGGCGACCGTGGCCCAGTCCGTGTGAAGCGGTGACAGCGAGCAAGCCGGATCCGTATTGGCGGCGTCACCTGTGAGTGCATAGGCCTGGCACCGGCAGCCGCCAAAGTCGATTTCCTTGCGAGAGCAGGATCGGCACGGCTCCTTCATCCAATCTGTGCCACGGAATTTCTCAAACGCCTGACCCTTGAGCCAGATGTCCGCCAGCGGACGGTCGCGCACATTGTCGAAGTCGAGCCCCGGCAGCGATTCAGCAGCATGGCAGGGCAGCACACGGCCGGACGGCGTAACATTCATAACGCCGCGTCCCCAGCCGCCCATGCAGGGTTTCGGGTATTTGGCGTAGTAATCGGGCACGACGAAGTCGAAAACGAGGATGCCCTTAAGGCGTTCTTTCGCCTCGTTGACGATCTCAACGGTCTTCATAAAAGCTTCTTGCGTGGGCATCAAAGCCGCCCGGTTCTTGAGTGCCCAGGCGTAATATTGGATATGCGCGACTTCCAAGCGCCCCGCGCCCACCTCGACGCTGTAGTCGATGATCGCCGGCAGATTGTCTATGTTCTGGCGATGCAACGGCGCGTTGATCGTCAGCGGCATATCGAGTTCACGTACCCACTTTGCGACTTCGCGTTTCTTATCCGAGCCGCCTTTGTATGCCCCGATGCGATCAGCGTTCGCGGGGTCTACGTCCTGGATTGACAGCTGCACATGGTCGAGACCGAGCTCTTGCAGCTTGGCCAGGCGCTCTTTCGTGAGCAGTACGCCCGCCGTGATGAGGTTAGTGTATAGTCCCACCTCCGCGGCGGTCTTAATAATGTCTTCGAGATCTCGCCGTGCCGTCGGCTCACCGCCGGACAAGTGGATCTGCAAGATGCCGAGTTCGGCGGCTTGACGCATGACGTCCTGCCACTCGGCTGTCGACAATTCCATACTGGAACGTTCAAGCTCGACGGGATTCGAGCAGTAAGGGCATTGCAGAGGGCAACGGTGCGTCAGCTCGGCCAGCAGTCCAACCGGCGCGCGGGCACAGGTTTCGGTACTAAACGTGTCAGCTTCGCCAGGTAGCGTCGAAGCATCGGTCATGATTTTACGACTCCCTTGTCTGCGAGGTCCTGCAACATCTCGATAATGTCAGCAAGGATCACGTCGGCGGGCGCCTGAAACTGCTCCGACAACACTTGCGCAATAGTGGTGACGGAGCGTTCCCCGTCACAAAGTTTCAGGACCTCGACGGAAATATCGTCAGGTTCGAAGACCCGCTCAGGGGCCAGTATGAGATAAATCCCGCGCCCCTGATCGTGCCTCAATTTGATATGGCGCGGCAGCTTCAGAACGCTGTCGGCTAGCACGATCAGGCGCGTGGGCGTTTGCGGTTCAGCCATTCATTTCCCCGGGTCGGAATGCACCTGGTGGAACGTGTCCGTCGACGTAAGCATGATGCAGCGCATCAAGCTGCGCCCAGAGCACGTTGCACTTGAAACGGACCGCTTCGACACAGGCTTCCTGCTCGATACGGTTCCTTGCGTTCTGCTTGATATACTCTAGCGCGAAGTCGGCGTCCCGTGGTGCCTGAGTGAGCCGGCGCTTGAAGTAAGCCATCACGTTTTCGTCGATGAAGTCGTAGTTCTCCAGCATGCCGGCGATGCGCTCTTTGTGGATTTTCGGCGCGAACAGTTCGGTCAGCGAAGACGCAATAGCGACAACCAGCGGCTCTTCGCGGACATATCGCACATAAGCTTCCACCGCGAAGCGTGTGGCCGGCAGGGCTCCACGCATGCTACTGACGTAATTGCGGTCAAGCCCCAGACCATCGGTCAGCACCAGCCAGCGTTCAATGCCTCCGGCCTCTCGGTCGAGACCGTCATGGTCGACGATCCGGTGCATCCATTCACGGCGCAGGTCGTTATCGTGGACCCGCGACATTAAGGCGGCGTCCTTGCGCGGCACGGCCGTCTGATAGCAGTAACGATTGAGGGCCCACGCCTGCACCTGTTCCTTCGACAATTCGCCGCCATGAAGCATCTTGTGGAACGGATGTTTGTCGTGATAGCGCTCCCCACCCACGGCGCGGATCGCAGCTTCAAATTCGTCGCGGCTCAGTGGATCTGAGGGGATGCTTGCGTTGTCAGGATAGCTGTAGCTCATAGGCTGATTTCCATACCATCATAAGAAACAACCCAACCGGCACTCTCGATCGCTTTGCGCTCGGGCGAATTATCGTTGAGGGCCGGGTTCGAATTGTTGATGTGAACGAAGACTTTGCGAGCGACATCGAGGTTGCCGAACGCTGCGATTGATCCGTCGGGCCCGGACATAGAGATGTGTCCCATGCGATGCCCCGTTTTGGGCATCAGTCCCTGCGACACCATCTCGTCGTCGGTGTAGAGCGTGCCATCGAACAAGACGAGTTCTGCCCCCTTCAGCCGGGCTGCCAGGGGGGCGTCGACCGCCGCGCAACCTGGTATGTAAAAGAAAGACTTGCCGGTCGCCTGGTCGGTGACTTTGAGCCCGATGGTGTCCCCCGTCTCGGTGCCAAAGGAATCCCCCTTCGAGGCATCCTCCAGGTACAGCGCGACCTTGCCCGGGACGTCGAAGGCCTCGACCGTGAGACCAAGCTCTATTCCTGCCCCGGTCAGCGGTGTCGGCGTGTTCAGGGACAGTTCGATCCGGTCCACCCTTTCAGGATTGAGCACGTTGAAGACCGAATTGGCGTTAACCGTCGCCAAAACCCTGTCCGACGCGTAAAGCGAAAACGGTTGCCCCTCCCGTAGATTGATCAGTCCGATGATATGGTCGACATCACCATTCGTCAGGACGGCAGCCTTGATCGGACTGCTGCGCAAGGGACCATCAGCGGCAGGCCAGAGTTCAGCCGTCTCGTTGATCTGTTGGCGCAGATCAGGCGACGCGTTGAGAAGGACCCAGTCCCGGCCATTGCTTGACACGGCCAGAGATGACTGTGTGCGGGCCTTAAACCCCGGCTTGCGGAGCCGAGCGCTCGAACTCATGCGGCCATTACAATTCCACTGCGGGAAGCCGCCACCAGCAGCGGACCCCAACACTTTGATCAGCATCGGATTATATTAGGTTCTCGTGTCGTTACTGCGGACCTGCTGCAACAGGCCCGAAATCAAAAGCGGTGGCCGAGAGCTCGACCACCGCCTCAACATCCAGGGCATGTTCGGGTCGATTACATCAATCAGATGATGTCGATCTCGGCCGGAAGGTAGCTGGTTACTTCAAGACCAACTTCCTGCTCGCGAACCTGCGGCTTGCTCCAAACCTTCATAAGTCCTCTCCTTTTGTAATGTTGTTCGTTTTTTGATGTCGAGCGGGTCAAAATCTGGCTCAACGTAAACACTATTAAGCACCGAGCACTGCTCATTGCAAGTGTGCAAGCTCCCGTTCGGAAGGATTTTTGAAGTAAATCTTCTGATAGCCGTCATTAGGTCTTGCGGTTGTAATGATATAACAGATAGATACTCGAGGGTTATACAGTATCTGTTCTGTTATTTCGTTTCCCAGCATGCTCGATCAGCCCGCTTCACTTACCATTCCCCTGTATTTTCCATTGACGCCCAGGGTTCGCGTGGCTCCAAGGCCTCGCCCTTCTGTAACAATTCAATTGAGATACTGTCCGGGCACCTTATGAAGGCCATGCGTCCGTCGCGAGGTGGCCGGTTGATGGTGACACCGGCATCAAGGATGCGTTGGCAGGTCGCATAGATGTCATCAACCTCGTAGGCTAGATGACCGAAGTTCCGACCCGCTGGGTAAGTTCCTGGATCCCAATTGAACGTCAGCTCCAACATCGGCGCCATATCTTCGGCGGCTCTGCGCCGGTCTTCAGGGGCCGCAAGGAAGATCAGCGTGAAGCGCCCCTTCTCATTATCCACACGACGCATCTCCCGCATTCCGAGCACGTCGCAGTAGAATTTCAAACTTTCATCCACATCGGTGATGCGGACCATTGTGTGTAGATAGCGCATTGTGCATACTTCCTTCATCGACTGTCCTGCACCGAGACCCTATCTTAGACGGACGCGATCGCCCAGTGTCTCCGCGCCGGAACCCGGCGTTGGCTTTCGGCAGGCGGTGCTGTTGTTCTCGAGAAAAACCTGGTTGTGAGATCGCGAGCGCGTTCGACTCATCGATGGATAGCGGCGTCGTCCAGGATGCGATCAACGGTCTGTGAGTTTCGGTGTCGAGCAACAGGCTATTGCGCGATGTAATATCGCCGCTTTCGGGTTGGTCATTTCGTCAGTTTATAGATTGGATTTTTCGATGGTCGTGGCTCTGAAGCTCCCCCTTCGGAGAAACTTCTCGATCTTCAATTTGACGCTGTCGAAACGATTCCTTCTTATTCGAAGCCGCCAATAAATTAGCCGAATCAAAAGCCGCCTATTTCGGCCGCAATTATCTGCGTCAGAGTGTGGCCGAGATGCGCGATAGACAGATTTGCGCTCGACGAAAGAGCGCAAGTGTTGATGAAATGTGCATTTAAATCAATGATTTGAATGTGCCTTCCCCCACTTGTGCAAAGCCATATTGTTTTGACGGTTTTCCCCTTTTCCTTTGTGGCAGGTCTGCTATGGTTTCCTTGCTTTCCGAGTTCTGAGTCGGGAGAGGGCATCAAACGGCAGGTCTCGGGAAGTGTGCAAAAATAAAGTTCTGTAGCTAACGTAAGCCAGTATCGCGGGGGTACTCATGGCTGATTCCACTATCCCTTCTGAACTCGATATCGTCGACCTTTCGAGTGAAGAAACGCTAGAAAATCTACAAAAAGCCGGACTTGAAGTTTTTGAAGTAGCTGGATCTATTAAATGGTTCGATGCTTCAAAGGGTTACGGATTTATCGTGCCAGACAATGGCCTGGGGGATATCCTACTTCACGTCACATGTCTCAGAGCTGGCGGATACCAGACCGCGTATGAGGGTGCGCGCATCCACTGCCAGGCGATGAAACGGCCTAAGGGCCTGCAGGCTTTCCGCATCTTGTCGATGGACGAATCAACAGCCATCCATCCCAGCCAGTTGCCGCAAAGAACGCACGTTATCGTGCAACCTGAGAGCGATTGGGAACGGGCAGTATGCAAGTGGTTTAACCGGGTCCGCGGATTTGGCTTCTTGACGCGCGGAGAGGGAACACCCGATATCTTCTGTCACATGGAAACGCTCCGTCGCTTCGGCTTTACCGAGCTGAGACCGGGTCAGATCGTGCAGGTACGTTATGGTTATGGCGAGAAAGGGTGCATGGCAGCCGAACTTCGCCCGGATGGAGTGCAGCCGACTACTGGCTTTCCATCGTCCCATTGACGCACGATTTGTGGCTTCAAACAGTCACCACAGCTCATTGACACGCAGGGCCGTTCCAACGGCCCTGTTTGCGTTTCTCTTCGCTATCCTTCCAGCGTTGTGGCAAGTCACGCCGGTCCATGCCGATGCCGAGCTTGAACAACTGACAATAAAGACCGGATCAGGCTCTGCGCCACTGAACTTCATGATCGAGGTTGCCAGAAGCCCGCGTCAGAAGGCACTTGGGCTGATGTACCGGCGCAATTTGGCCGCCGGGCGCGGCATGTTGTTTCCGTATGATGAGGAGCAGGAGGTCAGCATGTGGATGAAAAACACGTACATCCCGCTCGACATGCTGTTCATCAAGGCGAACGGCGAGATCCACCGTGTGGCAGCAATGACCGAGCCCTTTTCCGAGCGCATCATCAAATCCGAGGGCCCGGTGAAGGCCGTCCTTGAGATCGCGGGTGGCGACGCCAAACGCTTGGGGATCGCGCCGGGAGACACGGTCCACCACCCCCTTTTCTCCGCCGGACGCTGACCTTCACGCATCAGCGCAGCTCGCGGCCCCCGCGCTGGTTTGAGGTCGAGTCTCTTTGCAGCAGGCGAATAGTCTCGATCAAGCCCGGTCATCACGTCCAGCCGGCCAAAGCCTAATACCCTTGGGCGAGCCCAGGCGCCAAAGCTCTCCGGGACCACTCCGTCATCTGGATAAAAAACCGCCCTGGTAGGCATCTGCCTCTTGACCTTAAGCCCGCGAAGCGTCACCTGTTAGCGCCTGTTCGTTGCCATCGCGGCGGACAGCGTCGGGGCGTAGCTCAGCCTGGTAGAGCACCTGCTTTGGGAGCAGGGGGTCAGGAGTTCGAATCCCCTCGCCCCGACCAATTTTCTGAACGTTGACGCGTTCGAGGAACAGCCTAGTCGACGAAATCTGAGGACGAGGATCAAGATGGTCGCCCGCATATACAGGCCCGCAAAGACGGCGATGCAATCCGGCTGGGCGCGCACCAAGGAGTGGGTCTTGGAGCACGAGCCCGAAGCCGCTCGCGAAGTAGAGCCGCTGATGGGTTGGACCTCGTCGCGCGACATGAAAAGCCAGATCCGCTTGCACTTCGCCACGCAGGAAGAGGCGATCGCATACGCCGAACGCAACGGCATTCCGTTCCGCGTTGTCGAGCCGAAGCTGCGCCAGCCTGTTCGCAAGTCCTACGCCGACAATTTCAAGTTCGGCCGCATAGGCAAGTGGACCCATTAAGGGCCGCCCCCCCCTTCTGACCACTCTCGCGAAAAACCGGGGCCTATGCTAAGAACCCCGGCGCCTGCGGCGTCCCGGCCCCGTAGCTCAGCTGGATAGAGCAGATGACTTCTAATCATCAGGTCCGAGGTTCGAATCCTCGCGGGGTCGCCAGCAACATCAATTGCTTAGAACTTCTTCGCTAGGCGGCGTTGTGTCCTAGTATGCACATAGTAAGCGCGGTCACCATCTGTTTTTGGGCCGGGGATTAGAACCGAAGAATCTAAATGAACCTGCAGCAATCTCGCCCATAGGTTTTTTGCGAAACGAACCCATTTTGCATCGGGCTACGCAACCCATCACTCGGACATGGTATCGATTGATGTCGTAGAAGCAGGTCATTCTTATTCGGCGTATGAGGCATTTATCGATGAGTAGTGAGTACTACACACCGGACCTAGGTCAGGAACGAGACAGTCCGTTCGCACGCGGCGCGGATGGCAAGTTAGTCCGCCGGGCGTTTTGGCTGGATATGGGGGATCGGTCGGTGGTTCTTGCTTTGACGCAAGGTGTTGGAGCAAATCTGTCTAACGACCATAAGCGCGCCCACCTTCGTGACATTGGACGGGAGCACCTAGTCGACGAGGTGTGCGTTCAAGAGATTCTGCCTCCCAGCTGTTGAGGGCATAGGTTGCAGTTGTGCGGCCAGTTTATACAACTCTTTCCTTGTATCGAAGTGCTTGCGTCAAAGCTGGCTTCAATGTCCGCTTTCGGAGCTAAAGCGGAACATGCATGAGCCCCCGTCCATGGCCGAGGCCTTTAGTGTTGCGAGGTGAGGTTGCGATTCGGTCGGCGCATGTGCGGGGCTGCCTTGAGGCTTGTGTCCGCTTTACGCACCAAAGCGGACATTGGCCAAATGCGCCAATCCAGCCGATCTTATGCTCAGGCTTTAACCTGTGAGAGACAGGTGCAACGCGCGAGGCAATGTCAACTTTGGTGCGTAAAGCGGACGTTGGACAAGGAAGTCAGCGTTTGGAAACGGGTACGCATGCCGCTTGCTAGTGGCCTAGTTCTCCTTCCGACTTCGTAGCCTGGCAGGTGTTACGCCAATCTCGCGTTGGAACGTCGTTGTCATGTGGCTTTGTGACGAAAACCCCGTCGTAACGGCAATGTCTGCAAGGGAGTGGCTTGAGCACTTTAACAGCGATCGAGCGGCCTCGATGCGCCGCGCCAGCACGTATTGATGGGGCGGTTCCCCCGACATACGTTTGAAAGCGCGGCTGAATGTATGGGTTTGGACACCGGCTAGGCTCGCCAGAGAGTCCAAAGATAAATCGGCGTCAAGATTTGCATCGATGTAGTCGAGAATGGATCGCAGAACCCGGTCACTTAACGTCGTCCCGCGGCGTGTGGTTTGTTGTCGTTGGGGCAGCCGCAGCATTTCAACTATCATCACCAAGCAGAGAGACTTCAAATACCAACGAGACGGGCATCCAGCCATCATTTGGCGCCGGATCTGCTGCGCGATCTGCGTCGTCAGAGGTTTGGGCGCCCCGATGATCACACGCTGTTCCAAATCACCCTCGGCGATTTGGAGACCGGCGGCGATGTCGGACCTTAGCCTTTCGAACTTGAAAACGAATGCCAGCACTTCCGGCGCCGCGACAGATTCGCCGCGCAACGGGAACCGCGAAGGGACGATAATGTACTCATATGCGCGCCGGTCGTAGCGGCGCAGCCGGTTACCTGCCAATGAGCTCGCACCTTCGTCCGGGCCGAAGCTGATAGACGCAAAAGACTCTTCAAGCCTCACATTGAGGCTGCGTTCCCCCGCGGGCACGAGCTCGACAAAAAACTCTTCGAAACAGGCGCGCTTGCCCCACTCCGGCAAACTACCGAGCGGAGGATCCGTCAGGCTTGTTCGCTGCTGTTCCGTCATCTTATCGAAACCAACTGCAAATCCAGCGAGTACCGCCCGTCGACGGACACTCTACCACTGCTAGCAAGCAATTAGGGTGCGGGAATCTGAAATGTTCAAAGATGAAATACGCCCGAGCACCGGGCGGCCATAATCTCCGCCAGTTGCTCGCCCGGGCATGACAATCGCTCCCTTCAAGCGCCCGTAATGCTGGGCGGCAATCGAGATTAAATCGGCCCTAAACATTTCCCAAGGGGCGCGGGAAGAAGGAGACCAATTATGTCTAACGCAGCAGTGACTAAAGGCGCCCACCACATCGGCCTTACGGTTCCCAACTTGGAGGAAACGCGCTCATTTTTCGTGGAAACGCTTGGGTTTTCGAAAATCGGCGAATTGCCCGAGTACCCGGCCGTGTTCCTGACCGACGGAACAACCATGCTGACCCTATGGCAGGCTACCGACCCAGACAACGCAGTGCCGTTCGACAGAAAGAACAACATCGGGCTGCATCATTTCGCCCTAACGGTCGCCGACAGCGGCGTTCTCGACAGCCTTTATCACAAGTTGGATACGTCCAAGGGCTGCGATATCGAATTCGCACCGGAGCCCCTGCTTGGAGGTCCAACCAAGCACATGATGTGCTTCATCCCAGGTGGCATCCGTATGGAACTGATCGCCCCCGCCGGCTGAAGCCGCCGCTTACACTTCCTTGACGGCGGCAACTCCATCCAACATGTCGCCGTCACTTTTTTTCTGCCAGAAGGACGGAAACAATGGAAGTCAGAGAAAGCGATAAACCGATCATGGTCACAAGAGAGGCTTCGTCCCCCTTTCACATGGGCGAACAGTTGGTCCAGGAGAATCTCGGAGTCCGGGACATCGAGAACTGGGCCCGCAAGGTGGTTCGCGACTATCTCCCAGAACAGCACAGAGATTTCTACGCGTCGCTACCGTTCCTTTTGGTTGCCGCGCGTGACGAACAAGGCAGGCCCTGGGCGACCCTTCTTGCGGGTCCCGACGGATTCGCTACGTCGCCTGATGTTCGGCATCTGAAAATTGAGGCCAATCCCGTACCAGGCGACGCGCTGGAGAAAGCCCTTTTCAAAGGCGCCGATATGGGCATCCTGGGCATTGAGCTGGCGACCCGGCGGCGCAATCGCGTCAACGGCCGCGTCTCGGTGCTCGAACGGGAGGGTATCACCTTCAGGGTCGACCAGTCCTTTGGAAACTGTCCGCAGTACATTCGCGAACGAGAATGGCGGCGCGTCGAACACAACTTGCCCGGCCGGCCGATCCGAAGTCCACAATTGTCATCGAAGCAACGCGAATGGATCGCGGGAGCAGATACGTTTTTCATTGCGACCGGCTATCGTGGCGACGGTGAGAGCCCCACCTTCGGCATGGATGCGTCCCACCGTGGTGGCGAACGCGGCTTTGTTGAGGTCGTGAATGACCGGCAAATCCGGTTCCCTGACTATGCGGGAAACAATCATTTCAACACCGTCGGCAACTTGCTTCTCGACCCGAGGGCCGGCTTCCTGTTTATCGATTTCTCGACAGGGACCTTGCTGCAGCTGACCGGCCAAGCGTCCATTCATTGGAACTCCCAAGAGGTTACCCGCTTCCCAGGAGCAAGGAGACTGATCACCTTCGACATAGAAGAGGCCATCGAAATTCCCAATGCGGTGGCACTTCGGTGGGACGAACATGCAGATTCGGTCCGGTCCCTTCGCCTGGTCGAAAAGGTCCAAGAAAGCGATGACGTTACCTCATTCGTCTTTGAAGCCAGAGACGGTGGGCCTTTAGCAAACTTCGAACCAGGCCAGCATCTACCGATCGAACTGAATATCCCCGGCACCGTTGGTGCTGTACGCCGCACATACTCCCTGTCCAGCGGCCCCGGCGATCCGCGCTATCGGATTAGCATCAAGCGGGTCCCGAATGGCCTTGCCTCCAATTATCTTCACGACCAACTGGTGCCGGGTGCCATTATCGAGAGCCGCCGTCCGGTGGGCGAATTCATGATGACCTGCAACATCTGTCCCCTCGTACTGGTTAGCGCGGGTGTCGGTCTCACGCCCATGATCAGCATCCTGCGCGCGGTCGCGGATGAAGGCGGAGACCGCCCAGTGTGGTTCGTCCATGGCGCTCGCAACGGCCGCCATCACCCACTGGCTGCCGAGGTCCACGCGCTCGCTGGAAAGCGACCCAACATCGTCACCTATGTTTCCTACAGCGAACCTAAGCCCGAAGACATAATGGGTTCCGACTATGACCGCGAAGGCAGGGTGACAGGCGCGCTCTTGGCGGAATTAATCAAAGGTGCGGATGCTCACTACTTCCTCTGCGGCCCGACTGGGTTCATGGCCGACATTCAAGCCGACTTGGAGGAGCGTGGTGTTCCGGACGAGCAGATTTACGCTGAGACGTTCGGACCAAAGTAACCCACTGTCAGACGCCAGTTGGAGGGAGCACCCTTGATGCTCGAAAACAGATCACTCCCAAGAACCTTTGAGACCGCGCCCGCCGTCGACTCCTCGGAAAACTTCGCAGGAACCTGGCCATTCCGAGCGCACTATACCGATGCCCCAGGCTTTCTCATGCATTACGTCGAGGAGGGCGCCGGGCCCGAGACCTTGCTTTTGTTACACGGGGAGCCGACTTGGAGCTACCTGTTCCGCCAACAAATTCTGGTATGGTCGGAACGCCACCGAGTCATCGCTGTCGACCACATGGGGTTTGGCAAGAGCGCGGCGCCCCAAGACCGGACTTATTGGCTGCAAGACCATATCGATAACCTGGAGCGCTTCGTGAATGCCCTCAACCTGAACGACCTGACACTGGTAATGCACGATTTCGGAGGGCCTACAGGGATGGGGCTTGCGATCCGCCACCCTGTTAGGATCAAGCGCATCATCTCTGTCAACGGTCCCACTCCAGCCGGCCAGCTCGACCTCATTGACCGCCTGACAGCGAACGCATCCGAGGCGCCGTGGTTTCAGTGGATTTTGAAAGCTGAAGCCGACGGTACTTTGGAGAATACATTGGGCCAGTTGGATTACAACATTCTATCGACCCTCAAGCTAAATGGATTCGAACGCAACGAGGTCATTTCGGACACCTGGTTGGCAGCTTACCGCGCGCCTTTTCCGACGCCGGCGCATGCGGCTGGTGCGATCGGCTGGGCTAAGGGCTTCGCCATCGGTAGGCATGTGTTCGAGGAGCCGGGTTCGGAAGCTCGCAAAGCGCTCGCTCGAAAACCCGCCCTTGGCCTTTGGGGCCGGGAAGACAGGACACTGTTGGCCGAGCACTTTCTGCCACTGTTTCGTCGAGCATTCCCCGACGGACAAGTGCGGATTCTTGAAGGGGCTGGTCATTACAGTCTCGAAGATGTGCCCGATGAGATCGCGCAGGCGGTGCTCGATTTCATCGCCGCAAATTAGAGCGTCAATAGCGTGGTTTGCTAAGCTGAAGACGACAATGCTGCCGAAAATTTCGTGCTGTATCCCGTCTGCTGGCGGATCAAATCTATGGATAGGTTGCGGGACGCAAGTGAGTCTCATTGTAGGCCCAGATGTCCGGCGGGTCTTTATGTTCAGGCTGGACGTGTTGCTCAGCTCGGGCAAGGAGCAGTAGCAAGCGAGATTGGGCGAAAAACCTGCTCGAGGCCAAACGTCCGCCGAGTGAAATTGACGGACATCGTCTGCATGGGACCAAGCTACCGTCGGATGTCCACGGTCAACGGCGAAGCGGAACATGCCCGAGCTGCGTTATCCAGAAGGCCGGTTTTTCAGCAACGATGAATGAAGGAAGAAAACCATGGATATGAAGGAGATACTGGAAGACTTTGACGATGCGTACAACAAGGCTTTCAATCGAGGCGATGCTGCCGGGTGTGCCGCGTTCTTTTCTGAGGATGTTATCTTGATGGCACCTAACCAACCCATGACTCGTGGCAAAGCGGCGTTTGAAGAAATCTACCGGTCTCGGATGGACAACAGCAGCGGCGGCACACACAGCAATGCACTGGTGGAATACGGTGTCGAAGGCGACTTGGCCTATCAGGTAGGAACGTACGCCGTTAGCGGCGCGAATCCACCCGAGCAGGGCAAGTTTGTCAATGTTCTGAAATGCCAGCCGGACGGCACATGGAAGGTCGCCGTGTCCATTTTCAACAGCGACACGCCGTAGCACGACGCGATTGCGCCGATCTCCGCCCGCGCGTTCGTCCACCACCGCGCCATGATCTGGAAATGACAAAGGAGAGCCTTATGCCCACTTATATTCTAACCGGCAGGATGAGGGAAGCAACGATGCAGGGACTGATCGATAACCCAGAGGATCGCTTCCAGGCCGTCATCAATAAATGGCTCCGCCAGTACAATCGCATCCGCCCGCACCATGCACTCGGCATGCGACCACAAGCGCCTGAAACGATATTAGAGAAACGAAGTTTTGGTGGTATAGGCCAAAGGGGGCTAGACACCGTGTCAGGCGTCGTGGACCCCGCTTCGCGCCCCCTTATCCCCTAGCGAAGTGGAGGTCTCAAGCACAGGGCTAGGCGCACGCCCCGTTGACGAGCCTAGCCCTGGCAACTCTATCTTTGACAAGATCTAGCCGGTGTGAAATCGAGCGGCAGGCAAGCGCCGGCGTTGCAGAGGGCATTTACAACACAGCGATACTTTGTACGAGCTTTGGTATTGTGGAGGCTCGCTCCATAGCAATTGTAGATCGTGGGGCCGTCGGATTGGCCCTCATTAATTCGATATTCGCATCTCCACCCCTTTGGTTCCGCCTGAGCGTAGCTGTCTTGCGAAGACAGGCCGATGGATAGAGCAAACAGTGAAGCGAGGAGGCAAAAACCCCTAAGCATTGGAGAAACTCCAAACTCAGCGCGCCCACGTCTAGACGGCTATAGGCTACCCCGCTCTTTGTTCGTAAGGCAACCTGACCAAAGTCAGTGCCGCACTACTTGTCTTCCAGGCGGTTTAGTAGCTGAATGTTCTCCAGGTTCTCCGCGATCGCCTCAAGTTTCTCGGTGTTTTCAACGAGGGACCCGAGGTGCTTGAGGGCGTAGAGTAGGCCACCAATAATCACCAGTTGGCACACTAAAATTCCGCCCAAAAGAATTTCTTCACTCATCATTTACTCCTGTTGCGCGAACCCAGTTTGGCAAATATTGACCCGATTAGCGCCAGGATAGTGAATATCAAAAATATGCCGAGCTTCCCGAGCCCGCCCGCGAAACTCGTGGGCCTGTCGGCCTCCATAAAGAAAGCTCCGGCAGTAGATGGATCGTCGGCCAGCCGCATGTTCACGCAAAACCTCGGCAGCCTGCCAAACCTCGCACCAGGCGAATTGCGGTGTCGGCCGTGAAGTCGGGATCTGAGAACTTCGGTTCGCCGGGACGTCAAACTCGGCATTCAATTTCAGGTCATAGACTGCAAAGTAAAACCATAAGCAACGATATGGAGTTCGATCGTCACGCACACTGTTGGCCGGACCAGTCGGGACCAATTGGCCCTTCAGTTGGTCCCGGACGCGGAGCGATGATCAACACAGTCCCAGTGCTTAGCCGTGGCAGCTGCATCCGGTGTGCCCGCAACCAGCTCCATCAGGATGGCCTTTGGAGCAGGCTTCCGAGCAGTAGTTCTTACCGTCTTTCTTAATCGCCTTTTGCACGTTCACGACACATACGCAATCAGAGCAAGCACACTTTTGCTGGGTCACATCCATCGCACTATTCCTTATCACTTAATGGCATCGTGGCTATTATAGGCGTACAGACGCCCAGCTATCAATTTGATTGCTTGGCGAACGCATTCTCCAAAAAGCAGGTAGCAGCGCTTGGCATTGCTGCCCCGGTCCTGGGGCGCTGACGCGATAGCCCGCTGTTGGGATGTCCGCGTGGTGCTCGGTTTGTGAGCCGGCGCCGGTAAGGGCCTGATAAATTGGCAGGGTGTTCGGCGTGTTGTATTCTCTTAGTGTGGCTGGGCGGCGGTTTGGCGAAAAGCTTCCGAACGACTCTCGGGAGAACGTTGTGATTTTTAGAATCCTAGCCGCTTTGATCCATGTGACACTGTGCATGTTCCTGTCCCCCGTCAGCGTTAGTGAGACATTTTGAGACGAATCGGTAAGGGAGGATTTTGAGATCATCGTAGCCATTATGGAGCGAAGATGAGATCAAAATCCGGGCCGCAATCTTCGGCCGAGCAACATGTCCGTGAGATCCGCCGCCAGACCCGTAAGCGCTATAGTTCGCAAGAGAAGATCCGCATCGTCCTGGAAGGGCTGCGCGGAGAGTATTCGATTGCCGAGCTGTGCCGACGGGAAGGCATTGCCCAGGGCCTCTACTACAAGTGGTCGAAGGAGTTCCTAGAAGCTGGCAAGAAGCGGCTCTCGGGTGACACCGAACGCCAGGCCACCTCAAGCGAAGTCAGAGACCTGCGCCGCGAGATGAGCGACCTCAAGGAGGCGCTTGCCGATGTCCTGCTGGAAAACAGACTTCTCAAAAAAAGCATGATCGCGGATGGGGGCGACCTCGAATGAGATACCCCGTATCCGAAAAGCTGGAGATCATCCGGATCGTTGAGCAATCGCATCTGCCGGTTAAGCACACGCTGGCAAAGATCGGTGTGGCACGCCCGACGTTCTATCGCTGGTACGATCTCTATCGCCGCTTCGGCGAGGTTGGTCTCGAGGACAAGCGTGCCGGACCATAGCGTCCGTCGTGGAACCGCATTCCGGATGACGTGCGCGCTCAGATCATCGAGATGGCGCTTGACCGGCCTGAGCTCAGTCCGCGCGAGTTGGCCGTCACGTTCACCGACGAGCGAGCCTACTTCGTCTCAGAAGCCAGTGTTTACAGGCTTCTGAAGGCGCGCGGCCTGATCACCTCGCTGGCCTTCATCGTCATGAAAGCAGCCGATGAGTTCAAGGATAAGACGACGGCACCAAACCAACTCTGGCAGACCGACTTCACGTATCTGAAAGTCATCGGATGGGGCTGGTTCTATCTGTCGACGATCCTGGATGACTTTTCACGTTACATCGTGGCTTGGAAATTGTGCACGACGATGAAAGCTGATGACGTCACCAACACACTGGAGTTGGCCTTGACAGCAGCCGGGCTTGAAGAAGCCAGAGCAGCCTACCAGCCAAGGCTATTGTCGGACAACGGCTCAAGCTATGTCGCCAACGATCTGGCCCACTGGCTGTCGGAGCGCGGCATGGATCATGTGCGAGGCGCGCCTTATCACCCGATGACACAGGGCAAGATCGAGCGGTGGCACCATACGCTCAAGAACCGCATCCTGCTGGAGCACTACTATCTGCCTGGTGATCTTGAAGCGCGGATTGATGACTTCGTCGGCCACTATAATCACCGCCGCTATCATGAAAGCCTCGGCAATCTGACGCCTGCCGATGTCTACTTCGGGCTCGGCCAAACCATCCTTCTGGAAAGAGAAAGGATCAAACGAAAGACATTCGAAACGCGGCGCTTGCAACACGTAAAGCAAGCCGCTTAGATCAACGCAGCAGGTGATCCAGATCCTCTCTCCGAAGGAACCTCACTCTGTCTCAAAGACCCTGAAGACGGACAGTTTTTGCATCGATGCGTCGGCTGTTGACGATGGCGACTTTTCAGCGGCCGAGACCCTGCATTCGCTGCACGGCATCTTGAAAGAGCAGGGAATACGGCTCGTGTTTGCCGAAGTGATGGACGACTTCAAAGCTGAGTATCTTGAACAGTTGATGGGCCTTGTTGAAGAGGGCGACATCTATCCCACTTTGGAAGACGTTGTGGTCGCTTATCGGAAGGGCGACAACAGCCATCTTCCCTAGGTTTCTCTGCCGAGGGAGGGACCCGCTAACGGCTTGAGCCTTGGCGAACTTGCCTGTCAGGCAAGTTCGACCGCAGGAGTTTCACGCCGATCGCAGCGAAGGCTAATTCGAGCAGCAGGTAAGCGACCAAGAGCCAGCTCGGAATCCCGTCGAGCAATAGACTGAGAATTCGGCCAGCCGCCAACCCGCACATGAAGACAACCAAGCTCCATAGGGCAGGAACCGTCAATTCTTCGAACACCGCCCCCGCCATCCAAAAAACAATCAGGGCAAGATAGAGCCCCATCACGGCACGGAAGATATGCGTGAGGTTAACAGTGTCCACGCTGATGCCGAACAAGTACTGAAGGCTCAACAAAGGCATCGCTCCGTAGGAAAGTGCTATCGGGGTCAATCCAATTGCGGTGATGATCAAAAACAGCTTGCTTCGTTCCATCTAACAATACTCCTGAAGAGGAAAAGGGGTGCCAGCACGGCGAGCGCGCTTATTGTCTTTGGAGCTTGCCAAGCTTGCTAGACACAAGTGGCAAGGTTCCGCCAATCAAGCTGCTGCTCGCCTCCAATGCCCCCCTGCATTGCCCTCGGCGCGGACCCTTGAAGACCACGGTGCAATCTGGCACGCTTTCATCTTACGTTTTTCCAACTGCTCCAACACCGCTACAATGGATGTGGCTGCTTGACGATACTTAGCTCCATAACGCCGCCATGGCAGTGTGTGATCCCATGAGATTAACGGTTCTCGTCTTCTTGGTAGTGGCGATGACTGGCGGATACGGGCATGCAGACGACGTCCCCGATGATTTCGTAGACGTCACCAAGGTCGCACCTGATGTGCTGGTCGAAGCGCGCTACGCCGGCTACTACAATTTCATCGGACGCCCGATCGACGGCTATGAAGCAGTGCGCTGTTTATTGACACGGCCTGCCGCCAATGCCCTGGCTCGCGTGCAGAATGATCTCAAGCCATTCGGTCTCGGTCTCAAAGTCTTTGACTGCTACCGCCCCGCGCGCGCGGTTGCCGACTTTGTCGCTTGGGCGGCCGACACTGCCGACACTCGAATGAAGGAAGAGTTTTATCCTGATCTCAATAAGGATCAGTTGTTTGCAAAAGGCTATATCGCCGAGCGCTCAAGCCATACGCGCGGCTCGACCGTCGATCTAACCCTGGTCACCCTGCCGGCGCGGATCGAGGTTTACATGGGGACAAGGTTCGATTTTTTCTCCAAGCGGTCGTGGCCGGATGATCCTGAACAACCAGTAGAGGCCCGCGCCAACCGGCTCCTGCTCGCAAGCCTCATGAAGCTCCATGGCTTCCAGCCCTATCCTTATGAGTGGTGGCACTTCACGCTGAAGAACGAGCCTTACCCGGAGACCTATTTCGACTTCCCGATAAGATAGAAGCCGATCCAAAGCAGCCGCGTTTGCACAGAGGGCTTGCAGGAAAAACACTCCTCCAAGCGACCACCGGCTCGCCCAGTCAAGTACATAGTATTTGACGCCAGACGCGTCCGGCCGCCGCGGCGCCGGCCGGGCACTGAGCGCAGGTCATTCAAACTGGACCTGTTAGTCGTCGGCAGGTTCTAGAGCTTAGTTGCCAGACTCTTCTGAGAGATTTTCCCAGAAACCCGCTTCGCATGCCTTCGCATCCTGGGCCGCGGAAATGCTGCCGTCCTTGGTGTCTACAACAGTTATGCCCTTGATCGACATGTCGTCGCGGAACTTCTTAGCTTCGTCGCCTTTTAGGTGGCCATCACCACTGATGTCGTATGCATTCCATGACTTGGCGCAGTCTTCTTCGGCGAAGGCGGGGCTGACTATCAAAACGGCCAGGGCGGCTCCCAGGATCAAGATCCTAATCCGATCTCACTCCATACACAATCTGAAAAGCTCCGGTCGAGCAATTGAGAGCGAATTGATGGAGACCGGAGCAAAAAAAATCACCAACCTCAAATTATGTTTTTCAACTCAAAGTTGGTGTTCACTCCTATCCGCCAAGGCTGAGACTAGGATTGACATCCCTCAGGCGTAGCAGGTGAGGCGCAATGTCGCAATGATTTCCACGCGCCTTAATGTCGATGCGCGGTGCCACGGGAAGTGCCCAAACCATTGCGAAGTATGGAGATTTGGGTGCGCATACACCACGAGCCGCCCGGCTCAAAGTTGCCTGCTTAACTCCACTCATACATCCAGTTCAGCAAAGCCAGAAGAAAGACCGCAATACCAATTGCAGACAATATGTAGTGCCTCTTCCGCATTCTTTGTTTCCTTCGTATCAATACACTCAGACAGCCGCCGCGCTCGACTAATCTCATCCGTTCCAAGTCTGCACGGAGCGATCAATGACCCAAGCAGAATTAGAAAACTTGCTCATAGCACTTCCCGCACTAATCACGCTGTTCATCCCAACAGACGTCGCTGACGCTCTGGCCGGCAACAGGGACGCAGCAATAGTCATGGACGAAATGGCCGGGAAATCCAATTGCGATCTTGGTGTCGGGCAGTCGTTCGCAAGCCTGCCCGAGCCGGCTGAAGAAGGGTTCACGTTTTGCAAGCGGTCCATCGGCAATTGATGCATGCGAATTCTAGCCGGCGGACGGTTCTAGGGCGCTGACCGCCGCCGTCGTACGGAAGGCCGCCCTTCCGATGCACGGCGGGACCACGAGGGGCGCGTACATCAATCCCGTAACCACGACCGCGCTGAAGCTGAACGTTGATATGGCGGAGGTCTAGCCTATCGGTCCAATGGTGCTTGTCTGTGGTTGCTCCGAAGCCAGCTCCGCATTGAGTCGGCTCGCCGCCTGGACCCTGATTTCGATATAGCTTCACACAAGAACGACAGCGTCCATCACGGCGACGTAGTGGCAGCCGGAACCACACACGACAAAACCATGCCAGATCGCGTTGTGATATTTGAGGCTCTGCCAGAGATGAAACACAACACCGGTCGTGTAGAGAATTCCGCCGATGGCAAGCATCGCGAGTGTGAGCGAGGAGACGGACGCGATGAGCGGGCTCAAGACCAGCAGTGCTGCCCAGCCCTGCGCTAGGTAAAGCACGTAAGAAGTTTTCATTAGTCGTTCGGGGAAAAGCAGCTTGAGCATTAGGCCGAACGCTGCAACGGACCACACAAGTGTGAGCAGGCTGCCTCCAGCCCACCCCCCAATCTTCACGGCTGCGAACGGAGTGTAGGTCGCGGCAATCTTGACATAGATCGCAGCGTGATCGACACGCCTCAGGATATCTTTGAGGCCGTGATTGCTGACCATGTTGTAGGCCGCTGAACAAACAAACACCGCCACAACGCCAATGCTGTAAACGGCCAAGCTCACAGCCGAACTCGTTGGCAGCGTACCAATGGCCATCGCGAGCATCACCGCGACCGCGACAGTACTTCCGGTTATGCCCAAGACGTGGATACAGAAATCAGCAGAGCGTTCACTGCTGGTGTACTGAGGGAATGGCAAGCTCATGTATCTATGCCCCCCTGATTAGGGAGCCGGAAGCAAGCAAGATGTATGTTCCGGCAAACAAACCCAAATAATAAACTCCTCATTGACGGTGTCGGTTCCGGTAGGAACAGCTTGAGAAGCAAACCAGCGCTACTCGAGCCGCTCAACTTTGGCCGCCATGTCTGGCACCAGGCGCACACGGTATTTTTTCGACTTGCACTGTAACAGCCAGACGGCCTCGTTGGGTTTTGAAAGTTCGGGATCAGCCTTCGCCTTGACGGGGTCTTTGCAGGTGAACCCCTGGCTGCGGATTTGCGCTGCAATGATTCCTGCTGGCGCCTCGGCCTCGTCGGCAGCATTGGCTACGTTCGAGCTAGAACCGGCAAAAAAACTGGGAATAGAGGCTGTTGCTATAAAAGCCGCAGCAACAAAAGCTGTCGGCCTTATGGAATATGGCATCGTTACATCGTCCTTCGCTTTGCTCTCTACTGCCCTCCTAGCGTAGTACCGACCGCGGCCTCTCGGAAGCGGAATCAGTGCAAGGGTTACTCAGGCGGCGAATCCCTTGAGAATTGCCGGGCGAGGAACGGTCCGACCAGACTTTGGCCATTTCGGCCCGGTTCGCTGTTCTCGCGTCCGGGAACTGCCTATTTCGCCGCCAGCCGGCGGTCCGGCTTACTTCTTCACAAACCGGGCCTGGAGCGCATGGCCACCTGCGTCTTTGCCGCTGATCGCGATTTTGGCGCCCGCCGGCGGTGCAGCTTCGAGTTTGGCAACCAGCGCACCGCCGTCGATCGTCAACGGCAGTATTTTCGTTCCAGCATTGGTTTGAACGATCACTTTGAATGAACTTCCGGCAAGGTCCAACGATTTGTCGCCTTCGGTGAGATGGAACGCGAGACGGGCGCCATCGACCACCATCTCGATGCCATGGTGGCCTTCGAGTTCAACAAACTGACCGCCATGCCGGGCACCATGCCCGTCGTGGCCTTGATCATCGCCTGCCATGATGGAGGCGGCACCTAATGCGAGAACTGCCGACGCCAGCGCAAGGGTGAGAGGGTTGGTTCTCATGAAGTCATCTCCTGTTTTGAAGTTGAACGTCAAAATGCTTCGGCTGGTGCGGTCTCGACGAGCGGCTTGGCATCACGCTCTTCCATGATCCGCTCCAAGGGTTTTCGGCCAAATTTTAAGAACAGCAGCGGCGTCAGGACCGCATCGATCAAGGTTGCCGAGATGAGCCCGCCGAAGATCGTGACCGCCAGCGGATGCAGAATCTCGCGGCCCGGCTCATCAGCGGCAATCATCAGTGGCACCAAGGCCAGCCCCGCCGACAATGCTGTCATCAACACCGGCGTGAGCCGCTCCAGAGAGCCGCGCATGACAAGGTCCTCGCCGAACGTCTCGCCCTCGTAGAGCGCCAAATTGATGTAATGGCTGATCTTCAAGATGCCGTTGCGCGCGGAGATGCCGGCAAGTGTAATGAAGCCGATCAGGCTGGCGACCGAGAACTGCAGTCCGGCCAACCAGAGCGCGGCAACGCTGCCGATGATCCCGAGCGGGATATTGGTCAGCACGATTGCTGCCAGCGCCGGCGAATGATAGCGGCTGTAAAGGACGAGAAAGATCATCGCCAGCGAAATTAGTGACAACAGCCCGATCGTCCGGGTCGCCTCTTCTTGGGCCAGGAACTGTCCTTCAAGCCGCACAACGTAGCCCGGCGGCATCTCGGTTGCCTCGATCAAACCGCGTATGTCGGCGACGATGGCGGCCATGTCACGCCTGCCGTCACCGTTCGCGGAAACAACGATCCGGCGCTGCTGGTTCTCCCGAAGGATCTGGTTTGGTCCCTCCGTTTCCTTGATCGTCGCCAGCCGGTTCAACGGCACATAGCCCGACGGCGTCGAGACAAGGGCCGTGCCGAGACCAGTGGTCGAACGGTCGACATCGGATAAGCGCGTAACGACATCGAACCGGCGATTGCCCTCGACGATCTGCGAAACCGTCCTGCCGTTTGTCAGGTCCGCGAGTGTCGTTGTCAGTGCCGGCGGTGTCACGCCATAGAGTGCCGCGCGCTCGTAGTCCGGGACGATCTGGAGCTGCGGGATCAGAACTTGCTTTTCAACCTGCAGGTCGACGAGGCCCGGCACGTTTGCAAGCCGGGCCCGCATGTCGACGGCAATCGTTCGCAACCTGTCGAGATCCTCGCCGAACACCTTGAGAGCAATCTGAGCCCGCACACCCGACAGCATGTGATCCAGCCGGTGGCTGATCGGCTGACCGATGTTGACAGCGGCTGGCAAGGCGGCAAGCCTGTCGCGAATATCGGCGAAAACCTCCTCGCGCCCCCGTTCGGTTCGTTCAAGGTCGATATCAAGTTCGCTGACGTGAACCCCTTCGGCGTGTTCATCAAGTTCGGCGCGGCCCGTTCGCCGGCCGACCGTCTTCACTTCTGGGACTTGCATCACCAGCTGCTCTGCGACACGCCCCAATCGATCCGATTCCGCCAGAGAGATCCCGGGGTTGTAGACCACGGAGACCAGCAGCGTACCTTCGTTGAAGGCTGGCAGGAATGCTCGCGGCAGTTGCGTCGCCAGCACCCCAGCCACCAGAACTGTGCCGACGATCACGCTGATGACAGCGCGCGGATGCGCGAAGGTAAAACGCAAGAGTGTCGCGTTGAGGCTCTTCAGCGCGCGAACGACGAAAGTGTCCTGCTCCGGCCCCTTGGGAGTCCGAAGCAGGTAGTAGCACATCACCGGCGTCAGTGTGACGGACGTCGCCAGGCTTGCCATGATCGACACAATGTACGCGATCCCAAGCGGTCGGAACAGCTGTCCTTCAAGACCCGTCATCGCGAACAGCGGAACGAACACCAGCACGATAATCGCCGTTGCGTAGACGATGCTGGAGCGCACCTCGTGCGAGGCATTGAGGATAACGGTCAGCTTTGGTGCGGGATGATGGGCTTCGGCGTTGAGCCGCAGCCGCCGCAAGACATTCTCCACGCCGACCACGGCATCATCAACGAGTTCGCCGATCGCAATCGCGAGACCGCCAAGCGTCATCGTGTTGATGGATAGCCCGAAGGCATGGAACACCAAAATGGTGATGAAGATCGACATCGGTATCGCTGTCAGCGAGATCAGCGTGGCACGCCAATTCATCAAGAACAGCAGCAGAATGAACGCAACCACGACGGCGGCCTCGACGAGCACTGTCTTGACATTTGCGATCGAGGTTTCAATGAACGTCGCCTGCCGGAACTGAACACGGTCGGCAGTGACACCCTCCGGCATGGTGCGCTGGATCTTGGCCAGCTCAGCCTCGATGGCCCGCGTCAATGAAACCGTGTCCGCCTGAGGTTGCTTTTGAACGCCGATAATAACGGCCGGTTCCCCTTGATATCCGGCATCGCCACGCTTGACCCGCGCAGCGAACTCAACGCGCGTCACCTGTTGAAGAAGTACAGGTGTTGTGCCGCGCATGACCACGACAAGATTGCGCAGATCATCGAGCCGTGTTGTTCGCCCGATGTTTCGTATGAGATATTCCCGGCTGTGCTGGTCGATGAACCCGCCGCCGGCGTTGGTGCCGAATTGCGCGATCGCCTCCTCGATCATCTGCGGAGTAATACCCAGTCGCTGCATCGCGATGAGGTCGGGACTGACCCGGAACTGTCGCACTTGACCGCCAATTGGGATCACCTGGGCGACGCCGGATACCGTCAGGATCTGCGGCCTGACGACGAAGTCTGCGATCTCGCGCAGCTCCATCGGCGAGACCGTATCGCTCGTAATCGCGATCAGCATGATCTCGCCCATGATCGACGAGATCGGTCCCAACTGCGGTTGCACACCCTGTGGCAGCTGCGCTCGCACCATCGCCAGTCGTTCCGCCACGAGCTGCCGATTTCGGTAGATGTCAGTCCCCCAGTCAAACTCGACATAGATGATCGACAGTCCGACGCTCGAGACCGAGCGCAGCCGGATGACACCCGGCATTCCATTCAGCGCCGTCTCCAGCAGATAGGTGACAAGTTGTTCGACTTCCTGCGGCGCGTAACCGTCGGCCTCCGTCAATAGTGTCACGGTCGGACGATTGAGATCGGGGAAGACATCGACGGGGAGTCGCGGCAGGATATAAGCGCCATAGGCCGCCAGCAGCAAAGAGACGGCAATGACGAACATGCGCTGACTGAGGCTCACTGCAACGAGTGCTTTGAACATGGGCGCCTCTTCAGCGGATCTGGTTTACCAAGGGGGCATTTCGAACGATGATCTGATCGCCCGGCTCGAGGCCCGTGAGCACGTGCACCCGCGTCCCGTCGATATCCTCGAAGCGAACCGCCTTCGGCAGGTAGCGCTCCGGTTCCAGCCGTTTGAACGCAACCATCTGACCATTGGGAGCTTGCGCGATGGCATTGCGCGGTATGATGAGGCCGGTGATCGGCTCTCCGGTATCCACCATCACCCGAACGGGGCTGCCGATGTTGAGCGACTCGCTAGGGTTTTCCAGTCGGAACTGAAGCACCGTGGCCTGTTGCTGTAGAGCCCGGCTGCGACCGACGAATTGGAGATTGAACAAAGCGCCGTCAACCGTTCGCGCACGTGCACTTGCGCCAACGATGCGAATAGCAGGATCATAGGAAATCGCCTCAACCCATAGACTTGAGGGGTCGATGACATGAAACAAAGTGTCGGCGCTGCTCACCACCTGTCCAGCCGCGATCCGGACTTCGGTTATGACGCCGTCGACCGGTGCCTTGAGAGGTTCGGGTTGGTTTCGGGCCTCGCGAAGTTGCTTGCGGCGAACCCTCAGACCCTCGAGTTCGATCTCCAGATCTTTGAGATTGGCGCGACTCGCAACCTGCCTGTCCACCAGGCGTTGCTGGCGCGCAATTCGGGCTTTCAGAAGAGCGATACGCTGCTCCAGGTCCCCGGCCGTCTGCAGCACATCGGAGGCGTCAATCGGTGCGAATGCCGGCTCGACATAGGCCAGGATTTCGCCGGCCTTAACTGACTGGCCAAGCACGGGCAGTCCGCCGTCGACCGCCTTGATGCGTCCGCCGATCGTACTCTGCACGAGACCGCTGCGGTTGGGGTCCGATATCACGCGTCCGATCAGTTTTGTCGCGACATGAGCGGTCTCAGTCTTCAATACGCGCGTTCGGATATTAAGCAACCGTTGCGACGGTTTCGGTAGGAACAGCTCGCCATCGGGAAGGCGCCGTGGTCCGTCACCGCTGGCGGAACTTGAGCCGCCGCCGCCATGGTCGTGCCCGGGGCCTGCCCAAACCGCTCCGGCACTAACGACGAAGAGCAAACCAATGAGCCCTGCGACCAGGCCCGTGCGCCTGCGCACGAATCCGCCGATCAGAAGACCTACTGCCAGGCCGAGCCCTGCAAGAACCGGAGTGCTGCCAATCTTGCGTTCGATGTCACCAGTCGGAATGCCGGCGTGTTCAAGCGCCTCGGCAATCGGAGCTGGTATGGAGGGGCCCGAGTGTGCATCGTTCTCGTGGTGTATCGAGTGGTCGTGGTCGTAACTATCCCCGTGGTAATGCCCGTGGGCGGTCGGTTCTTTCAGCGTCCCCACCAGCAGGTCGTTGGCTCCTGCCGTGCTGATAGTTGCAATCACCTCGTGTTCGCCAGGCTTGTCGAGTACGGCAGAAGAAAATACATAAGTACCGTCGGCTTGCGGCTCGGCAACGCCGGTCTGACCGCCGACAATAAGTTCGATCTTGGCATCCACAATCGGCGACGTGTCAGATCGCCTGTCGAGAAAGACGATCAGTCTTCTATCCTTCAAGATGCCGACGAGTTCAAAGGCTTCCGACTCGGTGACGAAACGCGGACTGGATGGTCCGGCTAGCGCCGTCTTGACTATTCCATGGTCATGACCAGGGCCCGCAATGGCGAGCGGCATCGTGAGCGGCAACGTCGCAGCGACGATGGCGCCTAGCAGGCGGATTCGGAGCGTGGATATCATAGTTCATCCCTTAGACAAGCGATGCAATGGGGCCGCGCAACGTCGGCCGGATTCGCAGTGTCAGAGGATGTGTCTCGGCGGACGCTCAAGTGTGTCCGCGCAGCGTGAATGGATCTGGTCTTCACGCACGAAATATTGCTGTCGTGCGGAGGTTGGTGCCGTCAGTTCGGCACCCGAATGCCACACGAAAACAAGACAGCCGTGGGCGTGGTCAGCGAAGTTGTTCGAGGGATCGGAGTCATCCGCGGACCCATCGCCCAAGCCCTGGATATCGGCAGCGCCTTCGCCCCAATGATCCCCCTCGTCATGATGCCCCGATGAATCAACCGCATGATGAGAAGTGCCATGATCGAGGGCCGCAACGGCATGAGAGCCATGGTCATGGAAGGCATTAACAGTGTGGATATAGGAATCAACAAACAGCGCGGCGAAAACCGAAAAGGCAAGCAGCACGGCGATTGCGCGATGCGCACGCCGTCTACCACTCCAACCTTTCAAGAGTTTCGCCATTTGCGGTCCGTCGATGCTGAGTCAGCCCTGGTTAAGCGATTTGGCCCCCGTGTTCAATGTCAGAATAATGGCTATTGATTGACTCCGGTTGATGACTCCGGCCGTCCTTCACGTTCTTTCAGGTGTTACCTCTTCGAGCCGCCACTCGCGCCAGGCTTGCACCAGGATTTGCACAGCCGAGGAGACGAACAAGGTAGCCATGAGCCCGGCGACGATGAGGTCAGGCCAACCACTCGACGTCCCCCATACCCCGAGCGCCGCGATCATGACGGCGACATTGCCGATTGCGTCATTGCGTGAGCACAACCATACTGAACGTACGTTGGCATCCCCATCCTTGTAGCTGACCAGCAGGAGCACGCTTGTCACATTTGCCAGAAGCGCGAGGAAACCGACAATCCCCATCACTTCCGCCTGCGGTACTCCGAGGAAGAACACCGAATAGACCGTTGAGCCAAAAACCCATAGCCCCATCATCAAGAGACTGACGCCCTTGGCGAGGGCGGCGGTTGCGCGCACGCGCAGCGAGGCTCCGATTACCGCCAGTGAGATCCCGTACGTCAGGGTATCGCCGAGAAAGTCGAGCGCATCCGCCTGCAGCGCGCGCGAGCCCGCCAGGTGCCCCGTGACCATCTCGACGACGAACATCACGGCGTTAATGGCGATGACGATCCACAGTCGCCTCTTGTATTCCGGCGACATGCCATCGAAATCGCGTTGGTCGTGCTCGCAGCAAGCGCCCATGGTCGCTCCGCTTGAAAAAGCCTTGCCCTAACCTAATGTCTCTAGTTGCTTGAGGTTCAAGAGTGCACCGCATGTTTTCAATCGGCGATATTTCAAGACGTACAGGGGTGAAAGTCCCCACTATTCGCTATTACGAGCAGCTGGGCCTGATCACACCGCCGCAACGCTCGAGCGGCAATCAGCGCCGCTACTCGGCCGGGGACGTCAAGCGACTGGCTTTCATCAAACACGCCCGCGAACTTGGATTGCCGCTCGATGCTATCCGTGAACTGCTTCGTCTGAGCGAGAACCCTGGTGAGCTATGCGCCGACGCGGACCGGATTGCAGCCGCGCATCTCAAAGTCATTCGTGAAAGAATAGCCAGTCTGCAAGGCCTTGAGCGGGAACTCCAGCGCATCGCCTCCGGCTGCAGCGCCGAGCATGTCCGCGACTGCTATGTGCTCCAGTCGCTGTCCGATCACTCCTTGTGCAACGAGGAGCACTGACTGAAGTGGCCACGCGAAGTGTAAAATAGGCGCTACTGCTTGGCGAATTGATATGCATCATGTGCAATACTTGGCAGAATTTGCGAACATTTATTGATGTGGAAGTCCCTGCAGTTCCGTTCGTGCCGGATCATCGGTAAAACACTTGCTATTTCAGCTGCCAGCTTCTTGTTGGCGGGCACGGCTACGGCTGGCGATGGCAGCGAGGACGCGTTTAAGGGCAGATCGTCCGAAATGTCGTGCAGTGAACAAAAAGCCGACGTTTCAGGAGCTTCCGCTGAGGAACAAAGGGTCGTTTGCGCGGCCGTCAAGCGAGCAACCGAGCTTTTCGGACAATGCGATTTCACGGATTTGCCGCGTGTCCGCGTGCAGGTTTCGAAGGAGCCGATCAATGTTTGCGGTGGTGACGCCTTCGGCAGTTTTGATGCAGAGCGCCAGGCCATCAGAATAGTCGACACGGCAACCTGCAGAAAGATGGCGAATTCGAATGCTGCATACGCCTCGTTACCATTCAGCGAGTTCTACCAAAGCATCGTCGTTCATGAGATTGCGCATCAGTTCTTTCGCAGCCACCTGAAGGACAAGAAAGCTTCGCATGCAGCGCATGAGTATGTAGCCTACGCATTGCAGATAGCTTCCTTGCCGCCGCGCGCCCGCAACCAACTTCTCAACTCATTCCCGGACGAGCCTCCCGAGGACCTGGCTCCTTTCGTAGAAATGCTGCTATTGATGTCGCCCATGTATTTTGGCGTGCTGGCGTATCACCATTTTTCCGCGCCTGGAAACGGATGCAGGGTGCTGCAAGAAATTGTTCGAGGCGAGATTGAATTCCCTTCCTCTGATGAGTAGTTTTAGAGATAGCCCTCTCCCCTGGGCCCGTGAGAGGTTTCAATTCTAGCAACTGCACACTGCTGCCGAGGAAGGACATTGGGGCCCCATGGCCAAGTTCGGTAATCACACAAAATATTTGTCGCGCACCGGGCAGCCGATGGGGCCCGGCGGGGCCTATAACAGCGCCTGACCGAAAGTCTCCGCCTCCGATCGGTCGCTGCAGTAGCAGTCTAGGAGCCCGTCGGCGATCGGGGGCAATCCACACAGACGTTCCACCTTGGGGACAACGAGTTCGGTTTTGCTGACGTAGATAAGTTGCTGGTCGTGTCGCGTAGCTGTCAACGTGCGGCTCACCACATTCGGGTTGAGACCAAGATAATCAGCAATATCGTTGCGCGTCATCGGCAGGCTGACAAGCGTGCCGTCTCGAACCTTGCGCCCGCAACGCAATGCCATTTCCAGGACGAACGAGCCCAGCCGCTCGGCGGCATTAAGCCGCCCTAAATCGAGATGCTGCGCCCAGCGGCGCTGCATTTGCATGACTGTCATTCGGATTAGGGCGTCGGCGAGTTTGGGTTCGCACCCTGCTTGCTCGGTCAGTGATCCCTACAGAATATAATAAACTTCAAGGTCCGTCACGGCCTGCGCGCTGGTTTCCGGGAGGTTGTGGTTGAACGCCGAGCACAGCAGATCGACCGCGAAGCGAAACGCCAGTACCTGGCGCCGGCCGTCTTTAAACAAGCTCTGCACAAGTAAGGTGCCGGATTTTACAATAATGAGAGCGTTTTGACCTGACACATTGTCCAGTGACCCACCGCGTTTGATTGTGTGAATCCGTGCGAGACTGGCGACCAGCCGCAGTCCTTGATCTCGCGGCAGATTATCTTTGCCATTCGTGACGGACAACTGAGTATCGACCTTTAGAAACATGTCGCCAGCTCCAGTAAAACTATGCGAGATCAGAGGCGAACCTAACGCCTGCTCGCAGAGCCAAAATTGTCCTGGATAAAAGTCGACCTGAGCATGGGTCTTTCCCAACGACGTTGAAAGTCATTTGCGGATCGATGACAGGTGTTAGCGCCTCCGGGCCCTTGGAACACTAGTCATCTGAAGCAAGCCTCTTTCTTCAGTGCGCACAATTATTACTCGTCTGATCGGCGACGGGGAAAGCCAAGCGGCGTGTTTTTTCTTTGGTTCCTTTTTCTCAGCCTTCAGCGCGCAGGCGCAGGATGCGAAATTCGAGAAGCTCCCTGAGGAAGCAGCCAAGCAAAAGGACTGCAGCGCATCTTCGGCAGTTGACGCAAGGCGGTGCGATGCGCATTGCTGCAGGGTTCGCCAAGCCACCCGAAAAGGCCGCAAGGCAAAAGGGTCGCCGATCAATAGCGCGATACAGCCGCGATGTAAGGGAGAAACGCCAATGCATGTGACAATGGAAGACGCTGAAAATATCATCAATGCCGCTAAGAAAGCCGCCGCCGAAATCGATACCAACATGTGTATCGCCGTGGTGGATTCCGGTGGCAGCCTGAAGGCCTTCTTGCGCATGGACTTTGCGTGGACCGGTTCGATCGACATCGCTATCAAGAAGGCTCAGACGGCCGTGTACTTCGGCATGCCCACCGAAGAAATAGGAAAGCTCTCCCAGCCCGGCGGTCCACTCTACGGGATCGAACACTCAAACGGTGCGCTCATCACATTCCCAGGCGGCCTTCCGATCGTCGACGACGAGGGTATTCTGATTGGTGGGGTTGGCGTCAGTGGCAGTTCGGTGGAGAACGATAGGACGGTCGCCGATGCTGGTGTCAAGGTGGCCGGCGTTTGTGATCTGCCGGCCCACCCTTGGAGAACTTAGGAGGGCCGCCTCTACCGGATCGGGAATTGGCGGGCGGATACCCCGCAAGCCTTCGCCGCGTCGAGGTCGACAAACAACGATGGAACCTGCCGGGAAACCGGCGGGTTTTTCTTTGTTCGGCCCACTAGGCTGTTTTCGGTGCGGGCTATAAGATGTAATGCTCGAGATGCGGATCATCAGCATGGGGGGCATGGCTGATCTGAAACCTGTTTTGGCCGCCAGCATGGCGGCACTGCGCGTCGGTCCGGCTAGCGCCTTTCCTAATCGCGATAGCCTCAACCACTCGCTACCGCATGCTGCGACTGCAATTGGGGACGAAATGCGCGTTGCGGGAAGGGGCAGGATCCGTCCAAAACTCCGGCTGCTAAAGAGACGCCAGCCGGTTCCAAGGCGCAGAGATGAGAAGTCTGGCGGCAGCTCCGGCCGTATCGATGACTGCGACACCAAACGCGGCGGCAGGGTGGAGTGTTCCTCACAGGCGTCACGCTGGTGGGACATGTTCACGGGCTGGTGGAAATAGAACGCGTAAGACCGCCTGATCCTGGAGGATTTCGGCCACGATGTCGCTGGCCGGTGCACGGCTGCGGATCGAAGCACCGCACCCTCAAATGATAGATGTCAATGCATGAAGGGTTTATGCAACTTATAATTAAATAAGTTTGCTGCATGGATAAGCGTCGCCTACCCCCCTGGCGACCTGTTGTAGCGTAACCCCCTGCTACGCATAGCGGCAAACTGAGGTCGGGGGCGCCCCCGTCCCTCTGAGCGTGCCTCCGGCCTCACCCCTCTGGCGCCTCCCGTATGCCGAAGTCGTTCGTTCAAGATCGGCACCGGCACCCGTCACAAAGCTAGCCGTGCAGCCTGCGCACCGGCACCCATCGCACCGGTGAAACCACCCGAACCGCCGAACGACGAGGCAAGAAAAAGCCCCGGGATAGGCGTCCTCGGCGAGCGGGGAACTCCCGCTAGAATGGACCTCGTTGGTGGCTCCGGCGCGAAACCGTAGACAGCTCCACCAGGCGTCGCCAGGTAGTCGCGCGTTGAACGGGCCGTGACGAAGATGCGTTCTTCCGTCGCGTCCGCGAAGCCTGGATAGCGCCGGTCGAGTTCGGCCAGAATCGTATCGAGCCAGGCCGCGCGCCGGGCCCTTTCCTCATCTTTCGACAGGCCGATCCAGTTCTCGATGTGATCGACGCCCGCCACCGTGACAAGGATACGACCTTCATCGTTTAGGCCGTTGTCAACGGCCCCATAGTTGACCACCGTCAGCGGAGGCAGCCGGCCTGCCGGCGCTTCGGCAAGGAGCGCTGCAGCGGATGCATAGTCGGTGAGCGACGTCATCCACTCAGGTAGCAGGATCGTCGAATAGCCGCTTAGTCCGAAGTTCGCGGGCTGCTCTTTCATACCGAAGTGCGCACAAAACAACGAAATCGACGGTGTCAAACCGCGATAGGGCGCCAGGAAGTTCTCGCGTTTCGCCTCGGGCAACAATTCCGCCAGCATCGACGGCGCGCAGCCCGCCAGCACCGACTGCGTCGTAAGCCGGTCGGCCGCCTCTCCATTGGGACTGGCATGATGCACACCCGACGGCCGGCCCGTGTCGTCGATTTCGATGCCGGTCGCCCTGCGACCAAGGAAGACGTCACCGCCAGATTGCTTGACCACCTTGGCAAGAGCGCGGCTGAGCCGCGTCGAGCCACCGCGGATAAACACTCCGCCAGAACCAAAATACCCGCCCTGGGCAACCGCAAAGTGGAGCCACCAGGTCTTGCGCGGATCATCAGCGTAGTATGCCAAGTTCGCAGCAAGCACACACTTGGCCCCTTCGCAGTCACCAAGGTCTCTCTGAAGGGCCTCATCAAGTGAGAGGCGCCAGTCCCGCACCAACGGCCACGAATCCTTGCTGGCAAATAGCAGTTTTGACAGCGAGCGCGTCTCACCGGCTGCGTTGAGCGAGCCGACCAACGTGTAGCTCTGATCCATGCGGTCCAACAATCGGCGGACCCCATCGGCCTGCTTTGGAAATCGTGCGCTCAGTTGGTCACCAATCGCTTCAAAACCATGTCCGAGTTCCAGAGGCTCACCTACGGGCCCGCCGATCACCGTGTGCAAGTTGGCGATTGGCAGCCAATCGATATTATCGAGCAGCCCAAGCCGGTCGAGTATCGCATGCTTGAGATCGCGTGGATCATGGGGATCGGCCGTTTCGTGAAGCGACGCTTCAATGGTCAGCTGGCCGGTCCTGTAGCACGAGGCAGCCCCGCCGAGGCTGCTGTTGCGTTCGAGAATGGCAACCCGCTTGCCCGCGCGGCTGAGAAGTGCCGCAGCCGTCAAGCTGCCAAGCCCTGAACCGATCACCACAGCATCATAAGTACCGTTCTTTGCCATTGCGCTTTCGCCCGCTATTTGCCTACCGCCGAAACAAAGTCGCCAACAACGCTGCCGGGGTCAATGCACACTGGCGTTGCACTTCTGGCTGGCATGCGGTCATGCGGACCTGAGCGAACTTCGCGGAACACCACTGACCTTGCTGTTCCCGTCAATTGACCGCACCAAGACTGAGTTTCGCTTGCCGGTCATAAAGAACGGTGCTGACGGCTATCGACAGGTTGAGGCAATGGCGCGCGGGGATCGCAACAAACCTGTGGCAATGGCGCAAAGTGACATTGGTCAGTGAACCGTCCTCCGGGCCAAACACATAGAGGGCGTCCTCCGGGTGCTCGAATGCTGGCAGGGACTCGCTGTTCTTACGCACTTCAATGGCAACCGGCGTCAACATCGCAAACTCGTCGAATGGCCGGTCACTCCGACGCCAGTCGACCGACCGGTAGCCCCGCATCCGCTCCTCCCGCGGCAACCGCGAAAGTTCGCTGAGCCGCCGGTCGATGCGCTGCCCGGTGTAGCGGACGTCGCGCACGCCGAAGGCCGCGCATGTACGCACGATCGCGCCCAGGTTGTGGGGGTATTTGGGATCGATGAGGAGGATCGCGGCGCGTGGCATCTGGCGTCCAGTCACTTGTTGAGTGTTGAGCGTAAGCTAGGTCTCCAATCCAGCGGTACCATGTACGCGGGGGTTGCTTGAACGATCCCGGAAGTACGTCTTCCAAACGAACTCCGGAGTGTCTCACTTGCCAACGCTGCCGATGGTTGACAAGCGAATGTTTTTGACCCTCTTTCCTGCGCCAACATTGACCATAGGCGGACTCCGGCATTGCCGGCCGCCAGACCTAGCATTTCAAATGGCACCAAGTACTCGAGGCACCATTGTCAGAAACTATTGAAGTTCACGCGTTCATCACGCTTACGATTGCCTTCATCGTTTTCTTCGTTGGCGTTTTCTTGACCCGGCACGTTGGGTTTCTGCGCGACTACAACATACCCGAGCCAGTCGTCGGCGGTCTTTTCGCAGCCATGTTCACATGGGCGTTCTTCGCCGCATTCGGGCAAAAGATCGTCTTTGATCTCGATGCCCGCGATGAGCTGCTCGTCATTTTCTTCGCCACCATTGGCCTCAACGCGCGGGTCTCAGACTTGCTTGTCGGCGGTCGCTTGCTTGGTATCCTGCTTGTTCTGACGGTGGTCTTCATTTTCGTGCAGAACACTGTCGGGCTAATCGGCACACAGCTGTTTGGCCTGCCCGCCGGCACCAGCGTTCTTATCGGGTCGGCGTCGCTTATTGGCGGACACGGCACGGCCATCGCCTGGGGGCCGACCATCAAGGAGGCAACGGGTTTCGCTGCCTCCGAGGAAATTGGCATTGCGACAGCTACACTGGGTCTGGTTTGCGCGGCTTTGTTAGGCGGACCAATCGCTAAATACCTTATTGATCGTGATAAGCTGGAACCAGCCGCAAGTGATGGTCCCATCGTTGGCCTGCCCTTTGAATCCGAGCCAACAAGAGACGATGACATTGACCATATAAACCTAATGCGCGCGATGCTTGCAGCCAACGTGGCCGTGATCCTGGGCTACATTGCCAACCAGGGCATCGCCGCCATGGGCCTGAAACTACCACTGTTCGTGCCTTGCCTGCTCGCAGGGATTTTGTTGTCGAACACCATCCCGTTTATCTTTCCAAAGCTCCCCTGGCCGGCGCGAACCAAAGCACTAGCTGTTGTGTCCGACTTCTGCCTGTCGGTCTTTCTGGCGATGTCATTGATGAGTATGCAGCTTTGGACGCTCGCAGGACTAGGCGGACCGATCGTTGGCACCCTTGTCCTGCAGGTTCTGGCGGCAACCGCCTTCATTCTGTTTATCGTCTACCGCTTTATGGGCGCCGACTACACCGCCGCCGTGTTGAGCGCGGGTTTTGCTGGATTTTCGCTCGGAGCAACTCCGACGGCGATCGCCAACATGTCCGCAGTCACCAAGCGCTACGGACCCGCCCCCCTAGCGCTGATCATCCTGCCGCTCGTCTCGGCGTTCTTCGTCGACCTTGCGAATGCGTTCATCATCAAGTTGTTCGCGAGCATGTAATTCCGATCATTTTCTCGAAGGGCGCCGGAATCGAATGCCCGAGTAGTTCTGTGAATTGTCACCAGGCTCAATCAATCCAGATTTGCGGTCGTCAAAATCGAAATAGCCGGTATCGAATTGCCACTTCTTACGCTGACCAACGGGCCTCGAGTCAAAACCCTTTGACGTTTCGAGGTCCGAAGGAAGCGGCTCTAGATTTAGTAGAAACCCCTCATCATCGGTGTTTTTTTCGGTTTTGGCGGTTTTCCCGGCGACTTTGATAATACCGGTTTCGGCGGCGACCGCTGCTGGTCCAACGGGGCCGATGGCCACCAAAACGATCAATGTCGGAAAGAGCATGAAAAGCATGGGTGTTCTCCAATAGCCTGGCGCCCGCATGGACGGCTCGCGGCGACGTCGAATCAAGCAGCGGTATGCGCAGCCTTTGGCCGCCGGCAGCCGTCCAACAGGCAAAAAGCCGAAACGCCACTACCTGACAACAGGGGTCAAAGTCAGTCCGGCAACGCCAAGCGCCAGGTTGACGCCCGTCTGACCTTTGACGCTAAGTGGTTGTAGAACAACGGATTTGTTGTTGCCGCCAATCAGGATGTTGGCCCCTGCTCCGATGCCCGCGGCGATATCCGCCGATGCTCCCGCGAATTTTCCACCGAGTGCTTCGGCGGGTAGCTTTGTTGTGGAGCCCAGCACCGCCCAGACCATGACGCTTTTGCCGCGAACGCCGACATCAAGACCAATCCGCGTGATCTTACCGGTCAGGTAGCTCGGCGGCCGGTTGTCCGCGGGGGTGTATTTGCACGAAAGCCGCTCCTGCGATCCGAGGATCAGTCCCACACCGCCTTTGCCCTGGCACGTCAATGTTCCTACTTTCAGCTTCGCCGTCTCCGCAATCGCGGCATGGCTGGCAAAGAGTCCGAACATCACAGCGAGCCCGGAATAAAAAAAATTGCGGCCTTTATTCGTATGCATCGGCAAATCCCCTCGAATTACAATGGCGCCATTTCTTATCATGAAGTTTTCGCCTGTGCATCTTTCGGCGCTGGAAAGAAGCAAGTCGTGAATGCTGTAAGTCGTTTTTGGAATGGAAGGGCAAAGAGCATGCGCCGGCGAAGTTTTTGTATGCGGAGTTGGATGAACCTACCGTGCGCCGAGGATCTGCTCGAGGATATATGCATTTGCGCCATTCAATACGGCAAGCCAGACGGCACTCGCCGCCATCGCTCCGATGCAAAACCACAAAAGACGCGAACCCATGCTGATTATCCTTCCACGATTCCCATTGCCGGCTTCAAATTCCCGGTGGCTTCTTTCGCCATTTGTAGCCCTTCTTGCCTAGCTCGTAGCCAAGCTCGTAAAGCTTGCTCATGTACTTCTTGTCAAACGGCTCCGAGCTCTCGGCTTTGAAACCAACCGGGATGCTGGCGACGTTGTAGTCGATCTTGTTTTCCTTTGCTCTGAGATAGAGCTTGATCAGGTCGCCTTCGGTTTGTTGCTTGATAAGCGTGGAGATCGAGCGCCCGGCGATTTCGAGTGCAGTTCCATTGACGTCTTCCGGACTGGGGTCAGTCTTGTCGTTGGCGATGATGTAAATTCTGCGCTTCCAACGCACACCATTAATTCTGTCATAACGCTTGAGGTCGAGGTCTAACGGCAGCAGGAACGCGTTTTCGGTGGTGCCGCCGTCGACATGCATTTCTTCGTAGGTCTTTCCGTTGGAAGTGACCTTCACATAGACCGGAGGGAACAGTCCCGGCAGCGCTGCCGAAGCCAACAGCACATCTCGGAACAGTTGCAAGGCCTCGTCGCTATTGCGCTGGGCGATACCACCCATGTTCCAGACGACGGGTCGCTCCGCATCGAGGTTTGTTGTCCCAATGAGAAGGCGTCGCCCCTTCACGTGTTCGCGCGCGATGGCCTCCATGAAAGACCGGTCTACATAATGAGCTATCAGCCTCTCCAGAGGTTTCGTACTGGATACGGCGTTCCCGCCCAATAGGCCTGCCAGGATCTGTGGCTCGAGAATGTCCTTGGTCGAGTAAAGTGTGTAAATCTCGCGTAGCGGCTTGTCATATTCTGAACCCAAGAACGCAAAAGGTGCGATCAGCGCGCCGGTACTTACCCCGCTGACGATTTCGAACTTCGGCCGCTTACCGGAATCGGTCCATCCATTGAGCAAACCCGCGCCAAACGCACCGTTGGAGCCGCCGCCCGATATTGCCAGATAGGATATCGTCTGATTTCGTTTTTTGAGGAACGCCGGTCTCTTGGCTAACATCTGCTTGCGCCGGAGTTTGGCAAGCTGATCGATGTTCTTCATGGGGGCGTCGCCCCATCCGCGGACCTGTCCGACGCCGGCGACTTCCACCTTGTCAGCAAGCTCGACTGGGACCGGAATGCGCATAGTCGAAGCGCAGCCGATCGCGCCCGCCAGGACGGCGAGCACGGCCAAGGCAGGTGCCATGGCCCGGCCGGTGGTCCGCTTGAAGTTTCGCAAAAAAGATGGCCTCCCGTTCAAGACCGAGTCTAAGAGCATCCCAAGTGCTCTATACAGCTGTAACCGGACATTGCCCTACAATCGTGTCGCAAATGCGCACCGTAAAGCCCTGGTTCCGCGGTGAGATTATTGGCCGCGTTACGGCCGGCACCGATCCACGCGCGGGCAATCGGCCGGCGCCGGCTCGGACCGCCCACTCAGCTCGGGATAGCGCAACCGTCAATTACGGGCCATCGCTCCGATGGCCATGCAACTACTGTGTTCACCTCTGATCCAGGTTCGCCGGTGAAGTTGACCAGACCTTATGATTAGACCATTGAGTAGGTACTGCTCAATTGCACTGTGTCCAACGGTGAGAGGATGTTGAATAATCCACAAGTCTTGCGTGGACGGGCTTCAAAACGTTTGTCGAGCTGACGACGATGGCCGGGATATTGAGCGGTGCAAGAAGGTTTGTAATATCAATGATATATGGATAGGGTTCGCAATGCTTTCCCCAACCCGGCGGTGCCTCCAAAGTCTTTTTGTCCCAGTCTGCGGATTGGCCTTTCTCTTGGCCTTGGTTGGACCAGTCCGCTCCGAGGAGAAAGCCGACGCCGCAAAAGCCGCGCCGCTGCCTGCCGTGACCTTCGTAGAGGCCGCAAATAAAGACGTCACGCCATCTTCCGAATTCGTTGGCCGTGTCGAGGCTGTCCAAAAGGTCGACCTGCGGGCGCGCATCACCGGTTTTCTAGACAAGCAAGCCTTTCAAGACGGACAAACGGTGAAAGAGGACGAGCTGCTCTTTGTTATTGAGCAAGAGCCTTTCGCGGCTTCCGTTAAGCAAGCTGAGGCCAACCTCGCGGCGGCCAAGGCCCAGGCGCTCAACGCGACGACGTCCCTCAAACGGGCCGAGATCCTCGTGGAGCGCAAGACGGTGTCTCAGGCGACCGCGGATGACCGCCTGGCAGAAAAGCGCGTTGCGGATGCCTCGGTGCTGCAATCGGAGGCGGCACTCACACAAGCTAATATCACCTACTCCTACACAGAGATAAAATCACCGATAGATGGACGTATCGGCCGGTCCAACATCAAGCCCGGCAACTTGGTCACTCCGGAATCTGGTGTCCTGGCGACAGTGGTCAAACAAGACCCGGTTTACGTTGCCTTCAACGTCACCGAGCGCACTGTCCTCAATTTTCGGCGGAGAGTTGCTGAAATGGGATCGTCCGACAACGACGCCCGCAAGACGCTGCAGATGAAGTTGCGGCTTTCGGACGGGGAGATTTACGGGGAAGTCGGCCAACTCGATTTCACCGACGTCCAGGTCAACCCGACGACCGATACGATTGTCATTCGCGGGTACCTTCGCCAATCCAAATGGCTTGCTCGTCGATCAACAGTTTGTCGTCGTAATTGTGGAGACAGCCGATCCGGAAGAACGGCTGGTTGTACCTCGAAGCGCGCTCGGCCTCGATCAGCGCGGCCAGTTCGTATTGCTAGTCGATGCGGAAAACAAGATCGAGGAACGCGTCGTTCAGACTGGCAATGCGTTTGGGCGCGATATCGAGGTAAAATCGGGATTGGAGCCCGGCGACCGCGTTGTCATCCAGGGCGGCTTGAAAGTGCGGCCCGGCATGCAGGTCAATCCCGTCGCAGCGGAAAAGCAGGGAACCTAGAACGTGCTCTCAGAGATTTTTGTTAGGCGTCCTAGACTGGCGTTCGTCATCTCGATCGTGATCACGATCGCGGGGCTCATTTCACAGATGGCATTGCCGGTCGAGCAGTTCCCGAACATTGTTCCACCACAGGTTCGTGTGTCCGCGACGTACCCCGGTTCAAACGCTGAGG
>OY769939.1:0-38378 GCA_963669235.2 uncultured Filomicrobium sp. | reverse complement strand
GGAAGAAGTCGAACATCGCGTAAGGCCGCCCGGCGGCAAGTCCCTTAGCAAGATCCGCGCGATTGAGCAAGCCCACTTAGCGTCCGACGATACGGTACTTAGACTTCCATGTGCGAGATTAGAGATGGCACGGGCTGTTGCCCCCGGCTCACCTTTGTCCGTTTCATATAATTCAAGGGAATAATCCACTTTGAAATTTGCTCCCTCCAGGAGTTCCATCGCACCGGACAAGTCAAGGCTGCGGAGGCGCTCACGAGCCTTGTCAATCCGCTTCATGGTCTCGTCCCGACTGAGTATCTTTCGAGTGTCCTTTGCTACCCTAGAGCCAGGTGGTGTCTCGGCAGGGAAGGCGGTCTGCCCGTTCGCTGAGCCGGCTAACATGAACAGCAGCGTGACGCACAACAGGATTGATCGGCACATCATTGAAAAGTTTTTCATGCTTGCTCAGTATGGCAGAGGCGGCTGCGCGCTGTAATCAGCACCTCTTCTTAGCACCTATAGCCGCAAGACCTACAGCCGATCCTAGAGCTATAACCTCATCTGTTTGATCTGTCTCAATGCTCTTATTGCAATGATGACATTAAAGAAACTTAGAGGTCTATGCTCATGGTCAACCGCACTTGCATGGTCCAGTATAATTATTATTAGTGTATCAGCCGCTCATGATCCATGGCGACAATGGAATGGCTCGAACAGACTCAACTTCGCCGCAAAGCACCTGCCTGCAAAGTTGTCTGGGCGATGGGGTGGCGCGTCATCTGGCGCTTCAATCAACACCACGTAATCACCTTCAATTCAGGCCTCTCGAGTATAGGGCATAAATCTTTGAGGTTATGGAGGTCTTTGTTCAATGAACGCCATCCGGAATTTTTTCGATTTCAATATCGGTCGTTGTCCGCGCTGCATGAAGATCGCCTTCGCTTCGGCCCTAGGTGCTTGGGCCATATATCTAGCGGCGCGTACAGTTTGGCCTGAGATCCCGATTTTGGCGCTCGCTTTGCCGCTGGTTCTGAGTGCACTCTGGCTTGCCCATGTCGCCGCATACAGTGGTCGGGTTATCGCGTTGCTATGCACGGAATACCGCCCGGTCAGCGCATCGACGTCCCGCAATTCAGCCGAAGCTTCTGAGTTGTCCCGCCGCAGCCTGTTGTCCGTCATGGTGCTCGCAGCAGGCGTCATTGCGACCGGCACAATTTGGTTTCCGGGACGGGCCAGCGCAGCCGGTAGTCCGTGCGGCGAGGGACACACCTGCCCGGACGATGCACCGAATTGCTGTAGCCGATCGCTTCACAAGTGCTGCAACGGCAATTGGGCCTGCTCAACGACGGGCAAATGCTTCACTTCGCACTCGGACGCGCGAGCCGCGTGTGGATCGGGCGAAGTTTGGGCCTGTAGTTGACAAGAGTTCGCTCGTCTCAAGGAAACTATTGTCGAGCCCCACCTTGGTGCGCGACACGTTAGTCATGCTCAGACGAAATCGCGTCATCGCCCCGGTCTTGAGAAGGCAACTGGCGTGCATGTTCTGTACATTATTCACTGCAGATAGGTGTCTCGCCGTCTAAGTTGGAACCCTCTCGAACATGCTAAACCACAAAATCTCGATCCGACTGTCGATCATTGTTCTGTTGTCGCTTACTAATCAGTTTCGGGCAGCCGCAATTGATCCTGTGGAACGCGGTAACCTCGTTACTGAGGGCGTTCCGAGTATTCCCACAACTGTCCGCGAACGTGTGCATCGATATCAGAGTGCACGCAGCGCTAGGTTCGCCGGCTGGACCAAAGACGGCGGAATTCTGATGGAAACGCGTTTCGGTGAGACGAACCAAATACACCGTCTTGAACGCCCTCTGGGCGCCCGCCGTCAAATCACCTTCTACAGTGAACCGGTTTCAGTCAGTGACGTGAGCCCTAACGGCAACTCTTTTGTATTTCGCAAAGATACGGGTGGGGATGAGCTCCATCAGGCCTTTGTCTTCGACCTCAGAACGGGAGAGACTCTGCGTCTGACAGAGCCCAAAACACGAAATAAATCAGCTATATGGTCTGGTGATGGTCGCTACGTAGCTTGGTCACGAGGCACGTCAGGCGATCCCGATTTCGATATTATGATCTCGGACACGACTGATCCGCAGAGTACACGCCGGGTCGCTCTCGAGGGCAAAGGATACCTTCTCCCAGTTGACTGGTCGCCAGATGGAACCCGTCTGTTGGTCAACCGCTGTGTATCGGGGCGAGAATGTCAGCTTTATGTTCTCGACGTCGATACAGGCAACCTGAAAGAGGTCCGACCCGATCTCAAAGTTTCCTGGGGAACCGGAGAGTTCACTGCAGATGGTAAGAGCGTCATTGCCATCACCGACCACGATAGTGATTTTCAGCGGATTGTTCTGGTAAGTCTGCATACTGGCGAGCTCGAGGCCTTAAGCACGGATGAGCCCTGGGATGTCGAGATGGCAGCTTTGTCGTCGGACCGTCAGACGATCGTTTACACCTTGAATGTGGGCGGTCTATCGAAAGTGCGGCTGATCGATTTGGAGTCAGGGGCCGACATAACAGGGCCAGTTCTACCTCCTGGAATAGCCGAGGACTTCAGGTTTAGCCCGAATGATCGGCAGGTGGCATTCACCTTCTCCTCCTATAAGTCCCCAGGCGATATTTGGTCGTTTGACGTCGCCAGTCTCAATCTGACGCGCTGGACTCAAAGCGAGATTGGCGGTCTCAATCCAGAAGGCTTCATAGAGCCGAAGCTCTTTAAATATCGTAATGCTGATAACGCCAAAATTCCGGCATGGGTCTATACACCAACAGACTCAATTGGTCCGCACCCCGTTCTGATCTACATTCACGGTGGACCAGAATATCAATATCGCCCTCAGTTCGATGATCCCATCTTTCAGTACTGGCTGGCCGAACTCGGTATTGCGATCGTCGCGCCGAACGTACGAGGATCGACAGGATATGGCAAAAAATACCATGTCTTGGACGATGGCTTCAATCGCAAGAAATCGGTGGAGGATATCGGCGCTCTACTCGATTGGATCGCCGAGCAGCCTGACCTCGACCAGAGTCGCGTTATTGTCTACGGGCGTTCATACGGTGGGTATATGGTCCTGGCGACTATGGTGGATTATGCTGGTCGCATTAGTGGCGGGGTAGAAGCCGTTGGTATTTCAAATTTCGTGACGTTTCTTGAGAACACGAAAGGCTATCGTCGCAACTTACGTCGAGCAGAGTATGGAGACGAGCGCGATCCTGATATGCGCGCATTCCTGGAAAAAATTTCACCCGCCAATAATGCACACTTGATCAAAAGGCCATTGTTCATAATCCAAGGCGCCAACGATCCTCGCGTTCCCGTCAGTGAGGCCGAACAGATGCTAGAAGCTGCTCGCGCGAATGATGTGGAAGTTTGGTACCTATTGGCGAAGGAAGAAGGGCATGCATTTCGAAAACAAGCCAACGTGGTCTACAGGGATATGGCCATTAGCATGTTCCTGAGAAAGACGTTTGACCTTGGCGAACGTTAATAGCAGCTAACACTTTTGATAAGTGTGTTCTGTCTTTACACAGGTGAAGGGGGAGTGTTTTTTTTGGTTCTCGAGGCGTTTCCTTACCGAGTACGTGCGTAGACCGATCGACTCGCTTCGGCGAGCGGAAAGTGTGCACAGAAATCATGTCGGAAGCGGAGCGCAACTGCATTAGGTACTTCGGAGAGCAGATTGCTACAATTCTGCAGGGAACACCTATCGAAAAGTCTTTTGAAGAGAGCTTGATGACGGGTCTCGCAAAGACCGCTCTCTTAAGGGGCTTAAGGTGTCGTGATAGCTTAGCCGGGTAATGCGAGAAATGTCGAAAAACCTCCTCGTTGCAAGCATTGTTGGTTTGTGCTTATCGGCCCTGACGCCGATAGCGTCGAGTAGTACCGCAGGGCCGAACTCGCAAGACGAAAGGGCGTGTCCTATCGGAACGTCTTGTAGCGGTGGCAAGAATGATGGATGGGCCCAAAGGGAAGGCGACGTCCAACCGCTACCAGGGCCCGAATGCGGGATGATATGTCCTGCAGATCTGTGTCCAGATGGTTCGCCTCGCGATCCCTGCACATGTAAGTGCAAATCCGAAGGATCCGATCATTTAAAACGATAATTACACCCAGGCATCGTTACCGAGCTTGCTGCTATCGTCGTGCCGCCTGATCGCACCAGCTCGCCGCTTTTTGGAATTAAGTCCGATGAAATCCGGCGGGTCATACCAATAGAAGACTGCGGCCCGAACGCCGAGTCTTCTAAAGAAAGCGAGGCAATCCAAGAAAGACAGCCGAGTACACTTTGTGGTACACATAAAGCCTTCGCGGGACGCGAAGAGCAGATAAAAATGGCGCTAAGTTTCGGTGGTTCGTAGAGAAATATTCCGTACGGGATCCCTTCCCTCTCCCTCCGCCACATGGGTGTCTAGCCAAGTCCGGCGTCGTCCATAACTATCTAATAATATTAAATAATTCCAGGGGATCAGTTTGACTGCGTCCGGAAATGTCCTTTGACATCCGGGGCATAATGGGGGCATTTTAAGGGGCATTTTAAGGGGCATTGCAGGTTTGTTGGGGGCATCGGGCCTTGGAGCATTGGTGAACTTGAAGACAACGCCCCATGACATTGACTGACACAGCCATAAGAACAGCGAAGCCCACGGCAAGGCCGAGGCGGCTATATGACGAACGCGGTCTTTACGTCGAAGTGAGTCCAGCCGGCGGCAAGCTCTTTCGCTTCAAGTATCGGTTCGCGGGCAAAGAGAAGCGGTTGGCGCTGGGGGGATACCCTGACGTGTCACTCAAACGCGCTCGGGAACGTCGAGACGAGGCGCGTCGATTGCTTGCAGATGGCGTCGATCCAAGTGAAGCAAAGAAAGCCGAGAAGAACTCTCGTCGCGTTGCAGCCGACAGTTTTGAGGCCATCGGTCGTGAATGGCTGGTCCGGCATGGCTCCAATTGGTCTATCGGGCACCTTAAGCGGGTCACACGACAGCTCGAAGCTGACCTTTTTCCATGGCTTGGTAAGAAAGCGCCTGACGACATCGATGCCTCGGCTCTGTTGGCTTGTTTACGTCGCATAGAAGAGCGAGGTGCCGTTAATTCTGCGCACAAGACGCGCACTGTCGCTGGACAGGTGTTTCGCTATGCAATCGCAACAGGCCGCGCGACGCGTGATCCATCCCAGGATCTCAAAGGGGCTATTCCTCCAGCCAAAACGAAGAATTTTTCAGCGACCACCGACCCTGAGGAAGTTGGGCACCTGTTGCGGGTAATCTGGGGCTATGAGGGCTCTTTCATCGTGCGCTGTGCATTGCGCCTCGCACCACTTGTGTTCGTGCGTCCAGGCGAGTTGCGCTCGGCTAAGTGGGACGACATCGATTTCGAGAAGGCGGAGTGGCGATACAAGGTGTCGAAAACCCAAACAGATCACATCGTGCCGCTTTCCCGACAGGCGGTGAGTATATTGAAAGAATTGCACGCACTTACCAAGGCGTCCGCTTTCGTTTTTCCGAGCGCGAGAACGCGAACACGCCCGATGTCCGAGAACACAATCAATGCTGCATTGCGGCGGCTCGGCATCGACAAAACTGAACAGACCGCTCATGGCTTTAGAGCTATAGCCCGTACTCTCTTAGAAGAGGCGAAGGGTTATCCGATTGAGTGGATCGAAAAAACAGCTCGCACACGAGGTTCGTGATCCAAATGGTCGCGCCTATAATCGTACGGCCTTCCTGAAGCAGAGACGGCGCATGATGCAGGACTGGTCGGATTATCTCGACAAGCTTGGCGAGAATGGCCCTTAGCGTGATGGCTGAGAAAGCCGTCCAACTCAACAACCTAGACGATCCAAATCTGCTTTTCGCTGGAACCTCATCGAGTCTTAAAGACCCCAAAGACGGACATCGTAACTAACCAAAAATAAATCTGTATACTGAGTTAAGTTGCAATCCCCGTTTTCCGATTTCCGGCTGATGTCCTACTTGGGAGCTCAGCATGGCCAAGATCTTAGGCTACATTTGCGTGAGTCCAATGGGCTAGGAACTAAGGGTGCAGCGCAGTTTACTCCTGCGACAAATCGGACCGGTGAGAGGTCAATTTGAGAATCGTCAATTAAGTTTATCTGCAACCTTTGTAGCTTTCACGCGGCTTCTAGAGCAGCGCCGAACTATCAGCTGCCCCCCGTGCTGATTACCCCCGTCGGCGCCAAGCTCAGGAGCCACATCGATCATTGTCGTACGCGATCGAGTCTCCTGCCACCGGATCAATCCCTCCGATCCGGTGGCTTTTGTTTGGATGCGTTTCAGGCATCACATGGGAGCGAGCGCAATGCTGACACTTGAAGACCTCATATCCTTCAGCGGGGTGACTGAAGAAGAAATTCTGGCCATCGCAGAACACGAGCGTATTCCAGAGGCGGCTGCCTGCAGGCTAGCAGGTTACCTCTCGCAAACTGCCGAGGGTGAAACGAAGATCCGAGAAATGATTGTCGACGATATTCGCGAGGCACAAGCTTGCGGCGATAGTGAACACATGATGACCCTGTTGCACGTCTTACATCACTACTTGCGATCGCATCCAACCGCTTGCCCTGGCGGTCATCCATGGAGCAGCGTTATTTGACCGAACTGAATGGAGTATCAAGCGACGCCAAGTGCGCCTTGCTCTCCTTCTAAAGCCTCCTTCATCTGTAGCTCAACTAGATTTGACGTCCGCACCAGCCTCGGTTGTCATAACGTATCTCCGGTATCCCTTTCCGCATTGTTCCGGAGACGACCATGGATCTTGTTTCGCGCATCGTATTCATTGCCGCACTTATGCTGCTGGGCGCTATTGTCCCCATATCGGCCGAAGCCGGCGAAAGAGTTTCCTACAGCGTCGGCGGCAACGATTACCAAGGATATCAGTCGAAGGCCGCTGGTACGTCCAAGGGTCTCGTTGTCGTGATCCATGACTGGGACGGTCTCACCGACTATGAGGAAAAGCGCGTCAACATGCTCTCGGAGATGGGTTACGATGTCCGTCTTCAGGGTCTTTGAGACAGGGTGAGGTTCCTTCGGAGAGAGGGTCTGAATCACCTGTTGCGTTGATCTAAGCGGCTCGCTTTACGTGTTGCAAGCGCCGCGCTTCGAATGTCTTTCGTTTGATCCTTTCTCTTTCTAGTAGGATGGTTTGGCCGCGCCCGAAGTAGACGTCGGCGGGCGTCAGATTGCCGAGGCTTTCGTGATAGCGACGGTGATTGTACTGACCGACGAAGGCGTCGATCTGTGCTTCAAGGTCGCCGGGCAGATAGTAGTGTTCGAGAAGGATCCGGTTCTTGAGCGTCTGGTGCCAGCGCTCGATCTTGCGCTGGGTCATCGGGTGATACGGTGCACCACGCACATGATCCATGCCTTGTTCTTCGAGCCAGTCAGCCAGATCACCGGCGACGTAACTTGAGCCGTTGTCGGAGAGCAGGCGCGGTCGATGCGCAGTGTCGACTTGATCGAGACCCGCCGCTGCCAGCGCGATCTCCAGTGTGTCGGTGACGTCATCAGCTCACAGCATGCGTGCACCGGTGCCAGGAACGATCCAGAGAACCACCAATTAAGTGGCCCAGATGAAGGGGGCTTTACAGTATGATCGCAATCAATGTGGTGGGTTGGATTTAGTGATAGGAGGAAAACCCATATCGTCCCGCCAGCGCGATAGATTTGAGAGACTGGAGAACGCGCTTATGAGCAGTGATATAGCTACCATTCCCGTCGGTCAGATGCATGAACGTAAGGGAGACGACGGGCGCATCTATTTGACGGGCGATTTGGGCTTTGCTCGTCTCGTCCTTGTCAAGAGTGACAGACGTGCAGTAGACGGCAGTGAGATCTGGGATGTACTCGTCCAAAGAAAGAGAGATTGGCATCATCCCAATATACCCGAGTACCGCTTGCCGGATATGCTGTGAGAGTACCTCGATCATTAAGAAAGGGTGCAGTCCGAGCAGCTGAATAGCTTATCGCATGCTCTCCAGGAATAGACCCTAGCCTGGAAGCAATGTGGCGCAGCTATCCAAAGACGACGTCCAGAAACATCATGAGGACAAGGCCGAACGTTATTCCAAACGTAGCTTCATTTTCGAACCCATGCTGGTGCGTCTCCGTGTCTAGCCCCCTTGGGCTGTACCACCAAAACTTCGTTTCTCTAATATCGTTTCAGGCGCTGGTGGGCGCATGCCGAGGGCATGGTGCGGTCGCACGTGATTGTATTGGCCGAGCCACTGATTGATTACGATCTGTGCCTGCCGGGTAGTTGCGAACAACTCGACGTTGAGCACCTCGCGCCGCAGCGTACAGTTGAAGCGCTCGTTATATCCGTTCTCCCTGTTCCCCGTCATCATTCACGAGACATGTTGTTCGGCCGAAGGTTGCGGCCCGGATTTTGATCTCATCTTCGCTCCATAATGGCTACGATGATCTCAAAACCCTCTCTTCCCGATTCGCCTCAAGATGTCTCGTGAATGATGACGGGGAACAGGCATATAATGAGGCGAGGCTTGGTAAGCTGGCGAGGCAAAGACAGCATGGTTGGACCGAACCAGATCTGCGGGGGTACGTGAAAACTCTCATTTCTATCATCGTTCTCGCGGGAGGGGCTTACGCCCTGATTGTTCTGCTCCTGTTCCTGGTTCAGTCACACTTGATCTATTTCCCAAATGTACCTTCACGTGCGCTGGGCCCGGGCCCCGACAGTATCGGTCTTGCATACGAAACCGTAGATATCCTCACCGAAGACGGTGTTAGCCTCCATGCCTGGCATGTCCCGGCGCGAGAGCCGCGTGGCGTCGTGCTCTTCTTTCACGGCAACGCCGGCAATATCTCCCATCGGCTTGACTCGCTGAAGATTTTTAACGACCTCAACTTGTCGACGCTGATATTCGATTATCGGGGCTATGGGCAAAGCGAAGGCAAAGTTTCCGAACGGGGCACCTACCGCGATGCCGAGGCGGTATGGCACTACTTGATGAAGCAACGCGGCATTCCACCGTCGCAGATCATACTGTTCGGGCGCTCTCTCGGCGCTGCCATCGCAACCTATCTGGCCAGCCGGCAAAGGCCAGCCGCACTTATCATTGAAAGCGGCTTCGTGTCCGTGCCGGAACTGGCCGCCCAGCTCTATCCTTGGCTTCCAGTGCGATGGCTGGCGCGGTTCAAATACCCAAGCGGCGAATACTTGAACGCCGTATCCGCACCGGTGCTAATCATCCATAGCCGCGATGATGAAATCATACCGTTTGCGCAAGGCAGGTCGCTTTTTGTCCACGCACGCGAACCAAAGGAATTCCTTGAACTGCGCGGCGGCCACAATGATGGCTTTCTGAGTAGCGGCCGCTCCTATGTCGACGGACTCGACGCATTTCTGGCCTCCGTGTCGGGCAACTGAGTCGGCCTTCAGATGCCTTTGGGGCATTTGAATTTGTTCGTTTGATACAGGTTTTTCGGAGTCTCCTCGAAATTTCGTCCCTGCCCCTTAGAACTGGGCCATTATTATGCTGCCAGCAGGAGGAGCATGCGATGGCCCGGACGCGCTATTCGGTAGAAGATTGCTGAATGTTTGGCTCCTGATGTCCGCTTATTGATCAAAGCGGACATGGCAGCAATCTGATAATCGCAGCTGATGCATGTTCCGCTTCACATCCGAAAGCGGACATCTCAATTGGCCGCCCCTCCTAGCGTATGAATCCACCGACCGTTTCGCCAAAAATGAAGGTATCACACATTTTTCTAAATGTGCTCTCCACAGCATCGCCTATAGGACCATCTTGGCTCCAAACTGTTGTCGTAAAGCTGCCTTCGCGAATCAATGGCTTGAGTTTGTCAATTATCTCCCGGTAACGATCGGATGCTTGATGCTTCATGAAAGCCTTGTCAGACCTGTACATCTCATAACAAGTGAACTCACATTCATTCAGTGTTGAGTGCACAAAATAGTAGATGACGATGTCCTGATCGGCTTCTTCGACCACATCCCCAAGCGCGCGAAGGTGCAGTTTCATTTCCTGTACATCGCTTGGGTCGTTCACCTCAAATGTGTTTTGTGACAAAATTCGATACATAGGAATGCCCTCCGCACTGGTCCAAAAGTCCATCCAGCTTAACCATAGCTGTGTGTGCCGACAACTTCATCCGGATTCGTCTGGCTGAAGGAATCGCCTAACGTCAGGTCAACATGGTGGCACTGCTCTGTTACGTTCTGGCTATCTCGGCCCTGCCATTTAAGTCGAGGCGCCGGCTTGAAGCACAGAACGCGGTACTCCGGCATCAGCTGAACATTTGCGCCGTAAGATGCTGGGTCGGTCCATAACTCTCTCGCTAAGCGCGGCGTCCGCGCGCGTTGGAAATTCTTAAATTATCGAGGTTCCGGTTCGCGCAGGTTAGAGGCCTTCTGCCGATCTTCGTCGACTCGCATAACAGCCTAGGCCGCTTCGCTTCCTCGAAGTTGCGTCTGTTCAAGGCCGACACCGGCGAGATTGTACGGTGATGCTTTTAGCTGATCAGCCCGTTGTGCATACCTGCGAGGCACTTCCATCGTCTTGTGTCGGGTTGCGCTAAAGATGGCTCCGAGGTCAGCGCCGCTCTCCGCGGGTGTCGTCGCAAAACCAACCCGTAAACTGCGGCCGCTGAACTTGTCCGCTTCGGCCTGAGCCGTTGCCAGGGGAACGCCCTGGCGGACGTGATGGTCGGCAACCCTTGTCTTGATGACAAGCGCCACGGATTGTGCGCGCAGGCGGCCACCAGTCTTTCCGCCCTTCGAGACACGTCGCAACAAAGGCTCCACTGGACCGATCCCCGCCTCTTCGAGCCAGGCTTCGATTGCTTTAACAGCGTCGGCATTCGGCGCGCGTGGGATTGTGATGGGTTCCGGTTTGCTGCCGGCAGTCTTGGAGCGCGCGAGGGTCAGTTCAATCGTCGTGGCCTTGATTTGAACGAACCCGGTGCCAGAGCCGAGCTTGTCGAGGTCGGGCCCGACCAATTCTGAGTGGCGTAGGGCAAACACGTAGCCGAGGGCAAACAGTGCTGCGTCGCGACGGCCTTTGGGGGGCGCTTCACATGCCGCAACGACGTCCATCGCAACCAGGGCACGAAGCGGTTCGACCTGGCGCTTGTTTCTGCGATATAGAACCAACTGAAGTCTAATCGGCAGACAAAATTTGTGGTCCGTGCATAAAAATGTAGGAGGTTCTGTGTGCCGTTTCTGCGCCTCTTGGTGATGGCTAGCCTGTTTTGGATTAGTCCGAAAGCGGCTCACTCTGCTGACGAGACCGAGCTTTGGTCGGCGCTACGCAGCGGTTCTGCGTTTGCAATTATCCGCCATGCTCTTGCTCCAGGTACGGGTGATCCCAGCCACTTCCAATTGGGCGACTGCACGACCCAGCGGAATTTATCTAAGAGCGGGCGACAGCAAGCCGTCGAAATCGGTGATAGGTTTCGGCGTTCGGATATACGTGCGGCACACGTGTTTTCAAGTGAATGGTGCCGCTGTCGTGATACAGCTGAATTGATGAGGCTTGGACCTGTTCGTGCACTACCTGCACTCAATTCATTTTATGAAACATACGAGCGCAAAGAAAAGCAAACCCGCGCATTACGCGCTTGGCTGGAACAGGAACGCCCTAATGGTGTCCTTGTTCTTGTGACGCATCAAGTCAACATTTCCGCACTCACAGGTGAGTACACCAGTTCCGGAGAAATGGTTGTTGCCCGTCAAATTGAGGACGGCTCGATCGTTGTCTTGGGCAAGCTGTGAGGTCAGTCAGATGGCACCTCCAAGCATATTCCGGCGCTGCTGTGAACGCGGACAGCGAAGGACGCTATCAATCTAATAAAACCGAGAGCTGTCGTGAGGCCATCGACGATGTCTTCTTAAGAGGGGATTGCTTCGCCAACACAAGGCTCCCGATGTGATCTGCCCATGCTTGCAAGGCATCCCGTACCAATTCGTCCATACCCGCGAAATTGTAATGGCGCCGCGTGACATCGCGAGGTTTGTGGCTCAGGATCCGCTCGATAACGTCAGGCCGCACTCCATTGTCTCCGCACCAAGTGGCGATCGAGCGACGCATATCATGAAGATGAACGTCATCGACTCCGACGGCGGCAGATAAGCGGCGCAGGTCTTTGACTTCACTGGATGTGGCCTGGCGCTCAGTGTCACCCGACAACCGCTTCTTGCCAGCTTCCAGGAATTCCTTCGACCACTTGTAGTAGAGGCCCTGGGCAATGCCTTCCCGTCGGCACAGCTCGGCAATCGAATACTCTCCGCGCAGCCCTTCAAGGACGATGCGGATCCTCTCTTCCGAACTATAGCGCTTGCGGGTCTGGTGGCAGATCTCACGGACATGTTGCTCGGCCGACGGTTGCGGCCCGGATTTTGATCTCATCTTAGCTCCATAATGGCTATGATGATCTCAAAACCCTCTCTTCCCGATTCGCCTCAAGATGTCTCGTGAATGATGACGGGGAACAGGTGGCGTGGTTGTGACCTTTACGCGAATAGTCGATAGGTCTTCCAACCCACATTGCCTGAAGAGCTTAATCGCTCGCTGGGCCGCAATGCAAATGAGTCGAAGTTCTCCTACGGAAGCGTTGGTAATAACCGAAACCTCCCGCGGGCATCCAGCTTCTACAGCCTGCTCGGTCATCGGCCGCAGCTGAGAATCGTCGGCGACTCCGGGGTAAGTTACCCACGGCAGGATGGCCAAAAGCCCCGAATTGAAAATTCGTACAGGCTTCTTACCCAATAAGCTTTCGAGACGACGGACTTCACAAACTTAATCTGTCTGTATTGTTGACAGATACTCGATCAAAGCTAGGATTCGCGCCCTGGAGTAATCCCGAATATCCTCATAAGAGGAAAAGCCCTCATCTTCGTCATTTTGAACTCTAGCTCGGAACCTGCCCCCCCAGACGGGCATATCGCGCGATCCGTGGATGCGGACATCTTCGCTCCCATCAACGACTTTGTAGACCCGGTTCACGGGGGAAAATCCCGCCATTGTTCTTCTGCAGGACGGTCAGATCTGACGGCGACTTGGTCAGATACCCGGCGAGTGGCCCATCCCCTTTTCCTGAGACCCCATGGCATTGAACGCAGCTATTGCTGTATTCAAATTCGCCAAGGCTAATGGCCTGCGCATCTATTGAGGTGAGACCAACTGCTGAAACTGCAATGAATGCGCTGAGTGTCCGCGTTAACATGATTTCATCCTCCACTTATTAGAGTGTACTAAGAGAGGGTGGCAAAGCAGCTGAAAGCTGTGCCGGTGATCGCACTCCGATGCGACTAAAGCTAAAGGTCGCAAAATTTGGGACGTGAAGCCTTGATATCTATCAACGGGCAGATCGTTCGATCCGCACAGCCGATTTCTCCTCAATGCCGATAATGCAGCTCGGCGCTAGCGCACTATGCTCAGGAGGGTGTTGTCACATTAAGTCTGATTGACTGGAATTTGCCGACAGCCGCTGATTTTGACGTGCGGGATTTCAAAGGCTTAGCCTGCCGGTTGATCGTCTATATTGGGCCAATTTCGCTTAATGTGACAACACCAGGAAGAGACCTCGCAGCGGGCTGCTGGGACTTCTGTTTCCCCTTCGCCCCCCATCCTCCGGCCCCTTTTCCTTCCCGTCTTCACCCTCTCACGGAAGCGTGTTGTCACTACCGCGATAGCCGCAACAGGACAGGAGCCGCCGAGCGATCCCACCGTCCTCCTGATCAGGATCAATGCGCCGCGTGTCTCGGCTACGATAATCGCGTAGCGGATCTTGGAAGAGGATTTCCGTGCCCCGAAGAGGCTTGACGTGAATTGAATTACTGGGCGCTGGCCTGGAATGGCAGTCTTGGTCTGCATGCATGGCGCTAATCGCCTCGAAAATTCGACAAAAACTAACTAGCCCGTCAGGAGGTCCACCATGACCGTGTCCACGCCCGTTGCCCACGCCCTTCAGTCCATGCAGGAGTGGCTAAAGGAGCTAAAGGATCGTGGAGAACTGGCCGACGAAGCGGCCGCGTACAAGGTGTTGCGGGCAGTGCTGCACCAGCTGCGGGACCGGCTCACGCTTGAGGAAGCTGTCGACCTCAGTGCTCAGATGCCGCTCATGGTGCGGGGCCTCTACTTTGAGCACTGGCGCCCGCACAAGGTGCCGCGAAAGATTCGCTCGAAGGCGGCCTTCCTCGATGAGTTGAGTTCGGAGATCCTGCCACATACTTTCCCGGTCGAGTGGGCCGTAACGACCGTGTTCGGCCTTCTCGCCCGGCATTGCGATTCCGGAGAGATCGCCAACGTCAAGGGACAGTTGCCCGATGATATTAAGGAGTTGTGGCCGGCGACGGCCGCCGGTCACTGAAGGAAATTCTCCTGAGCATCTCATCGATCGTCTATGCGGCTTTCTCGTTGCCGCGATGAACTGAAAATCAAGACTCGGCGAACCTCTAAATGAGCCATCCACGACTGACCTTTCATGGTGCCGCGCAGGCCGTTACCGGATCCTGCTTCAGGCTCGAGACCGGCGCTGGTCAACTTCTTATCGACTGCGGGCTCTATCAGGGAGCGAAGTCAGAGAAAGAGCTTAATTACCGTGCTTTCCCTTTCAATCCGAGCGAGGTCGACGCTGTCATTCTAAGTCACGCTCATATTGACCACGCGGGGCTCCTCCCAAAGCTAGTTCGCGACGGGTTTGGTGGGCCAATCCATTCCACGACGGCGACCGCAGATCTATCTGCCGTCATGTTACCTGATAGCGCCCACATCCAAGAGATCGAAGTCGAGCAGCTCAACCGCCGTAACGCGCGCCGGCACCGCGCCGCTGTCGAGCCAATCTATACTGCTGCCGACGTCGAAAAATGTATCAAGCTATTTGAAGTTCAGACCTTCAAAAACTGGTTTCCTGTTCTGCCGAACGTGCGGGTACGATTTTGGAACGCCGGGCACTTGCTCGGCTCCGCATCGGTCGAACTTGAGGTTCAACAACAAGGGGAGAAGGTGCCAATGCGCCTCTTGTTTTCGGGCGACATCGGTCCGGATTTCAAGCTTCTGCACTCCGACCCGGAGGCCCCAGCGACGTCGACTATGTGGTTTGCGAATCCACTTACGGGGATACGGATCGCGTGGATATCGACGAACATCAACGTCGTGCATTATTGCGCGACGAAGTACGTGCTGCGATGCATCCGGATGGAGTCCTGCTCATCCCCTCATTCGCTGTTGAGCGCGCACAGGAACTCATCAGCGATTTGAGCCAGCTGATCGCGGAAGGAGACCTCCCATCGATTCCGATCTACGTCGACTCTCCGCTTGCAGAAAAAGCAACGAGTGTGTTTGCCAAGAACTGGCGGGAATTAAAGAACGGTGCGATGCTCGTTCATGGGCTTAAGTCTCGCGCGGTGCATTTTACCGAATCTGTCGAGCAAAGCATTGCGCTCGATCGGCTGCGAGGGTTCCATATCATTATCGCGGCAAGCGGGATGTGTGAGGCGGGACGTATACGGTACCGGCTGAAGAACTGGCTCTGGAGGGATGAAGCCACCGTGCTTCTGGTCGGCTATCAAGCGGTCGGCACACTCGGCCGAATTCTCCAGGACGGCGCCAGCTCGGTACGTATTCAGGGGCGGGAATTCAAAGTTCGAGCCCGCATCAGGACCATAGACTGCTATTCCGGACATGCTGACGGCCCGCAGCTCGTCGACTGGATTGCGCAACGGTTTCCGATCAAACAGGGACTTTTCCTTGTGCATGGAGAAGAGGACGCAATTTCGGGGCTGACGAACCGCTTGGAGGGCATCGTCGATCATGAGCACATGATCGTTCCCGTCCCTCGACGAGACCTTTGAGCTCTCTGACACAGGCGCTAAACGGCTCCGCGGCACTGCAGCTCCCCGTCTTCCAGCCGATCGGGTCGCGCGACTTGATTGGCACAACGATGTCACCGCATTGATCTTGGATGTGAACGATGCTCTTGCTTCCATGCCGGATGAGAAAACCAGAGCCATCCTTATTCGCAAACTGCGACGGGCGTTGGCGGAAGACGAACCGCCGCAGCCGCGATCAAGACGCGGCCGCTCGAAGAAGCGATAGCCTCAGCATGGTGTTGTCACGGTAACGCGCCTGCTCAGTTGATGCCGTATGCTATCAACGTCCGATGAGCCGTTCTTCCTACCGTTGCCATTGCTTCCCAGCCGCTGTGATCCAGCAAGCGGTCTGGCTGTACTTTCGCTTTCCTCTGAGCCTGCGCGATGTCGAGGATATGTTGTCCCAACGCGGCATCGATGTCTCGTATGAAACGGTCCGCCGCTGGTCGTCTAAGTTTGGCTTGGCCTATGCCAGAAAGCTCAGACGCTCGCACCCGCGTGCTGATACGCGTTGGCATCTCGATGAAGTCTTCGTCTCGATCAACGGCAAGAACGTATACTTGTGGCGCGCCGTTGATTGCGAGGGAGAGGTCATGGACGTGCTGGTGCAATCGCGCCGAAACAAGCGGGCAGCCTTGAAGCTGATGCGGAAACTGCTCAAGTCACAAGGCTTCTCGCCAGACGCCGTCGTGACAGACAAACTGCCATCATATGGCGCGGCATTGAGCGAACTTGGGATGAGAGCTCGCCACATAACCGGCGGTCGGATCAACAACCGGGCCGAGAATTCTCATCTCCCGATACGGCAAAGAGAACGACGGATGCAGCGCTTCAAATCAGCTGGTGCCGCGCAACGATTTCTCTCAACCCACGCCGCTATTTACAACACTTTCAACGTCCAGCGTCATCTGATCTCACGCAGAACAATGCGACAGTTCCGAGCGGCAGCTATGGACAGGTGGGATGCCATGACAGCGGCCGCTTGAAACTGGGTAGCTTTAGACCTTCTACGACCGAGCCATGTTTATGTGACAGCGCCCGGTCCGCTATCTCGGCGTCGAAGTCGATGACGCTTTGGAGATTGCAGAAAGGATCGACATCTAAGGATACGAGTGCGGAGAGGCAGCCATTGCGCTGCTTTCCTGCCCATACAACTCTCGGACTCTTATTTTGAGCCACCAATGAGAATGCGCGATCAGTAACAACTGTGTATACTCTGAAGTGACGATTGATCAGGCGCCATGATCGCGTAACAAATGGGTTGCTTTTTATTTTATGTTACGCAAGCTGTCACAGGGATATCCAGTTGTGACAATGGGGATTATTGTGGCCAGACGGATCGGTTATGCGCGGGTCAGCACTGAGGACCAGGACCTAGCTATTCAGAAGTGCGCACTCGAAAAGGATGGCTGCGCAATCGTTTTCGAAGAAAAGAAGAGTGGCACGAAGCGACAAGATCGCAAGCAACTCGAACTCGCGCTGAAGGTGCTCACCAAGGGGGACAAGCTTGTTGTGTTGCGCTTGGACCGGCTTGGTCGATCGCTTCGGGACCTCGCCAACATTGCCCATGAAATTGAGAATGTTGGGGCTCACCTTCGCGTCATTGAGCAAAGCGTCGACACATCAACGTCAGCGGGTCGCGCCTTTTTCGGCATGCTCGCCGTCTTTGCTCAGTTCGAAACGGATGTGCGTCGCGAGCGTCAGTCTGAAGGGATATCCCGCGCGAAGAAGAACGGTATCTATAAAGGTGGCAAGCCTAGAATTGATCGCGATCGGGTCGCTGATCTTATAGGTCAGGGCCATGGCCCAGCATCCGTCGCGAGATTGCTAGGCATTTCCCGAATGTCCGTCTATCGGATCTTAGGAGAGCTCGAAGTGGCCACGACTCCGATACGGGCCCGCTAATACGCATGAGTAACCAGGGCCAGCTTGAAGCGGGTGACTGGTCTGGATTTAGTGGCATTCAACAAACCTAATCCTCATTCTTGATCTTGCTCGTGAAGATTTCCGGATCATCACTGGCATGGACGCGTAGGACCTTTTCCTGAAGCTCCTGGATCTTGGCAAGACGCTCAGCTTCAGATTGCTCTTGAACGGAGACGTCGGCTTTGGCAGGGCCGGGGTTGTCTTGATACCCCAACCAGCACTTCTGCTTCGCCAGGAACCTGGCCTGAGCTGGGTCTTGTTGCGCTTGGTCCCACAGAAGCATGCGCAACTGCGCGCGGCCGATTTCCTTACCCGCAACCCACGCCTCCCTGGCTTCCGGGTAGGCCCGGAAGAATTTCTGCAGAGTGTCGACATGCACCTGGAGGATGGCCGCCGCCTGCTTTTGCGTGCACATGAGGCTGGCGAGCGAGCGAAGTGTCCCGAGGGTTTGCTCTGTCGGTTCCAGCTTCCGCCGGCGCGGTTGTTTGTATCGGAATTCAGGTCGCGACGTGGTGGCGCGCCTTGTTAGGCGATGCCCAGTTTCGCTAAGAACATATTTTTTTGTTTTCTTATTCATTTCAACCCCCTAGGCGATTAGCGAACCTCAAAAAGCACAAGGCTGAAGGTAGCCGATTCGATGTCGAGCATCGTGGGCGGATGCAGGCAAACGGAGTAACGGCTAATCGAGGGGGCTGAGCGTCCGGATCTACAACCCAGCTGGAGAGCAGCAACGCAATGAGAAGATCATAGGGGGGCATAGGGGTACGCGCGTTTGCGAACTCGGCGAGGTGGCACCATGACCCCCTATGACCCCTATCCGTCACACGCTTCAATCTGTAAGACGATTGAGGATATAACGGTTCTTGCTCCATTTGCCCTTACTGCACTCTCGTAGGAGCATAAAACCGCCTATGCGGGTCCCTTCCAACTGCTTGAGTCGACTGACGACATACTGACGGCCTCTTTTGTGCGGGTCCAACAACTGCCTCACCTCGTCGTGAAGCTCATTTGCTAGCACAGCCTTCGTGCCATGACGGCGGTCCCACGCATCGAAGATTTCGCTGATTTGTTGCCGACGTGGGTCCCTGTGCTTTGCGCGACTCATGCGCTCCACTGGGTCTCTGCAGCCGAGCTCTGAGAGTGGATCGCGGACCCATCGGCACCACTGCTCAAAGCTGCCTAACGGCCGCCCCGATGCAAGTTGCTCCTGTTGCAGACCCCAACGCAAAATCGTGAGCGCTGCAGCCAACAACGTGAGCCGGTCACGTTGCGTGCTTGTGTAGAGATCGGTGGGAAAGCGGCGAGCCTCAGGGTCCTCGGTTCGTGGGTCTAATTCGATTTCGATGATCCGACGAGCCAGGTCTTCCGAGACTGACAGTCCGTTACCGGTGAGAACAACGAATGCCGAAGTTCTTAGGGCAACCATTTCAGACTTGCCCGAGATCCGTGCGCGCGCGTGTTTCTCGGTCAGCGCACTTGCAAGCAGGTTGGACCTCACCGCGGTGTCGTTGAAGTTGTCCAGGAACAAAACTGGATTGCCAGCCATGAGCTCAGCAGCGATGCGTTTTTCCAACTCCTGTGCGTTCTCGCCGGCAGTCACTGCATAGGGCGCCTGCCCGTAAGCTATTTGGCTGATGCATTTTACCAAGAGGCCCTTACCTGCTCCGGCACCAGATATCGAAGGTGCGCTAATGAGGAAAGCCGGGGCGCGATCAAGACTGGGGCGCGCGACGGCCGTTAATAGAGCGGCCATTGCGGCCGTTTCGTCATCACCCGGTGGCTTCGAGAGGTCGACTAACTCGATGTCGGAACCGGGGGCTGAGGTTCGAGGGGCATCCGAAAAGCAAAAGGTTGCAAACTGTTGGCGCAGGCCTCTAATGGCGTTCGTTGCATCCGCTCTGTTCGGGTGCTCAGGTATCCGATCTGCGACCTCGATGTGGGCGCTCAGATAAACACAAGTTTCGGTATCGTAACCTGTATTGCTGACAATTGTTCCATCACGTCTAATGATTGGCGCCGAGGTGATGCCAGCGAGAGGTGGGAGATGCCATTCTCCAGCCCAATCGATGTACATGTTCGCATAAGACTTGAGTAGCCGCGTATCAACCTCCTGAAGGCCATCTTGCGTATTCTTCATCGAATAGGGCCGGCTAGCCTGGTGCGTTAACACCACGACATTATCGGCAGTTAAACGGCTCGCTACTGGCCTGCCCCCCTGAAACGGTACCATTCTGATTAAGCGAATCCGGCTATTTCGAACCTCAGATGAGGAGACGATGGAATGGCACGGAAGCGGTACACGACAGAACAGATCATCGGCGTGTTGCGAGAAGCTGAGGTAAAGCTGAACCAGGGTGAGACGGTCGGCGTGATTTGCCGGGGCTTGGGCATTTCCGAGCAGAGTTATTATCGATGGCGCCGGGACTACGGCGGTCTGAAGCTTGATCAGGCAAAGAAGCTCAAGGATCTGGAGCGGGAGAACGAGCGGCTGAAGAAGGCCGTCTCTGAGCTGACACTCGACAAGTTGATCCTTAAGGAAGCTCTCGAGGGAAAATACTGAGCCCTTCCAGAAAGCGAGCGTGCGTGACCCGCGTGCGCGCGCGATTGGCGGTCTCCGAACGCCGCGCCTGCCGGGTGGTGGGACAGTCTCGCACAACGCAGAGACGTCAGCCTAAGACACGCAGCGACGAGAGAAGGCTGACTGCCGCAATCATCCGTCTTGCCAAGCGGTACGGGCGCTATGGCTACCGGCGTGTGACGGCGCTGCTGCGCGCGGAAGGCTGGAAGGTGAACGTCAAGCGGGTTCACCGCATCTGGCGGCGGGAAGGGCTCAAAGTTCCCATGAAGCAACCTAAGCGCGGTCGGCTTTGGCTGAACGACGGCTCGTGCGTGCGTTTGCGACCTGAGCGGCAAAACCACGTGTGGAGCTACGACTTTGTTCACGATCGCACACAGGACGGCCGTCCCTTCCGGATGCTCACGATCATTGACGAGTTCACGCGCCGTTCAATGGCCATTGTTGTTGCGCGGCGTCTGCGTTCGGACGACGTGTTGCATTGCCTTGCTGATCTCTTCGTCGAACACGGCACGCCGGAACATATTCGTTCCGACAATGGGCCTGAGTTCATCGCGAAGAACGTGCGAGGCTGGCTTGCTCGGATCGGCGTCAAGACGCTTTACATAGAGCCAGGCAGTCCGTGGGAAAACGGCTATTGCGAGAGCTTTAACTCAAAACTCAGAGACGAGCTGCTGAATATGGAAATCTTCACAACGCTACGAGAAGCCCAGGTGCTGATCGAGCAATGGCGACGCCATTACAATGCGGTCCGGCCGCACTCTTCACTCGGCTACCAGCCCCCAGCACCGGAAGCGATCTTGCCTCCAGCATCTGAACTGACCTACGCTACGCTCCGGCCAGCCCAGATGCTGGCCCATGGCGGCCGGATTCTAACTTAGATACTGGCACCGCGATTGGGGGCAGGCCAGGTACACGAGCCCGTTAATTCTATTGGATTGAAACGACCAGAACTCAAGTAAGCAAACGCCAGTTGGAATTATAGGTGGAACATGCGCAACTATTTCGCACTTCTTCTTCTACTGTGTTTTGCAGGTTCGCCTCACGCTCTAATCGCAAAGGAGCCTTTGCCTCCTGAACTCAGATTTCCACCCGAGTACATCCTACCCCCATTTTTTATGCAGGTCCCCGATATGTTAGAATCAGCTATCGGTGGTGTGGTCAGCATTTCCGCTGTCAAACCTGCAGAAGAAGCGGATACGGCTCAAGCTCCGCACACCCCTCCCGACAAGCTGCCGCTGGAGGAGCTCTCTGAAAATGATCCTAATAATGCTCGGAAAAAACCCATGGACAGCCGCGGCCAGGAAGCGAGGATCATCGGATCTGGTTTCGTCACCGAGGAAAGCGGCATCATCGTGACTACGAACGGATTGGTCGATGGTGCTACGGATTTCCAAGTATCTCTTCGCGACGGAACGAAGCTCTCAGCAAAAATTTTGAGCCAGGACGAAAAGGCTGACATTGCTCTCCTCAAGGTAGATACCAAGAGACCTCTAAAGGCTCTGAAACTTGGCGACTCATCTAAACTGCGCCTTGGGCAAACGATTCACATAATTGGCAATCCATTCGGCCTTGATGGAACGGTAAGATCGGGGGGCATCGCCGCGCTTGATCGGAGCATCGGGGCGGCCCCCTATGATAGCTTCATCCAGGTCGATGCGGCGATCAACAAAGGCGACTCCGGTGCACCCATATTCAACATCAGGGGCGAGGTGGTCGGAATAATCGCGTCCATTTTCTCGCCAACTGGTATTTCCGCCGGTGTCAGCTTTGCTATCCCCTCCAACCTGGCAACTCAAGTAATTGCTCAACTTAAGGAATTTGGTGAGCCACGCCGTGGCTGGCTCGGCATACGCATCCAGTCAATCACAGACGAGCTCGCTTCATCGCTTGGTATGGAGAAAACGTCAGGGGCGCTTGTAACAGGAGTTACGCACAAAGGCCCGGCTGAATTGGCCGGCATGAAGTCTGGCGATGTGATCATCAGTTTTGGTGATCGCGTTGTTGCGGATCCACGCGCTCTATCACTGCTAGTTGCCACTACAAAGATAGGTGAGACCATTGATGTCGAGGTTCTGCGGGACGGCAAGAAGCAAACACTGCAGATCGCGGTCATGGCCCAGCCTTAGACTTGCGATCATACGGATTACTATTGTTACTGTACGTCAAGGCCAAATAGGTTTTTTCAGGAAAACACTAATGGCCATATCCTTTCACGCCACTTTGCTTTGTCTTTAAGATAGGCCACGCTCGTCCTTTGCCAAAAATATATCAAGCTGCTTGACTTGGCTGTTCCCCTGTTCCTACGAGTTCTTAAACATGCAGTCCGGGACTACCTATATGAAGCTTAAATTAGCATGGGTGATTACGATAGCCTTGGCGATGGTCAAGCCGACGACGAGCTACGCGGTGCGGCCCGACGAGTGCGAGCAGCAGCGAGCCCAATACCCAAAAGTTTGGACTGATGTCTCGAAGGAAAAAGCGCTCTACGATTGTCTTTCACATTACTCCGGTGCGCTGCGCATAAAGATCGGCGAGACCGACGAGTCTCAACGCACAATGATGAGCATCGTGCCTCTTTGGTATGAGAGATGGTATGAGGGCAGAGGTGCCTTCTCAGAAGCTCCTGAGCAGGGAGTCTACAGAATTTGGTTGGACGAAGAACAGCTCACTCGTTTAAAGGCGGGGAAATACTTCGCGACTGTTGTGCGAAAAGAAGTTTCTTGCTGGATCCGTGGTGATTTAAATGGTGATGCCATTTTCTTCCTAGACAACGCATCTACCACGGCTGACCGCCCGGGCATTGGTGCTTTTTACAATAAGTCGCCTCGGATCAGCGCTTTCAAGGGAGACTCCTACTCCTGCAAAATGGCCGAGTCCTCGGCGGCTTATTTCGACTTGCCGCAGGAGAGATCCAAAGAGGGGGCCTTGCTTCGTTGTGGTGGCTGGGATTGCTCACTGACCGCGAGCGAGTTGAAGGGCGTTGATACCGACAAAGCCTGGGCGCTGGGGCGAACGACGAGGAAGGATGCTGAGGCGGACTGCAGCGCTCGAAAAGGCAGGGAGTTCATGCTTTGCGTCACCGAACAGATGGCTCGCCCACCGATCGTGGTCAATGCCAATTGCGAGGAGGGGATCGCCTGGACCTATGGAGGGGACGAGTTTCGTTTGACCGATGAAGCGAAGGCGGGACAGCTTGCCCATGCTCAGGACGCCCGCTTCTGGCAATCGCAAATGACGCATCGGGCTCGCACAACCGTCATAAGGTGGTTTCGCGTGCTGTGCCCCCGAGCAAGTGAAAAGTGGCATGTGCGCGAGGAGCCTTAAAGAGCTTTCGAGCTTGCCTCCGATCTCTCGCATTCATTAGCTCATGTGGTCCGTCTAGTTATATACTTCGGAAGAAATAGAGCTATTCGACTGAGTGTTCTGACGACAGCGGTCATTTTCGGCGATTGATTTGCATCAATGCTCACCTAGTGCGCACGGTTTAGTTTACAGCTTATTTCCCTTCGCACTCCGGCAGCGATTATCGCGCGACTAAATATTTTATCGAGTGTGAGCTTTAGAGGTGTCGGGCAGTGAACCTGTTGCGCCGAACAAAATTCTTCGACGGCAACGAGCGTTGTGATGTGCAGTTCGGATTGGCCTATGCGAAAGAGAGCTGCATCTGAATATGAGGCAGTCGAGTTAAGAGGTGAAGCGAGTCGTCCATCGCTCGAAGTACCGGACTTCGACCCCTTAGCCAATAGGCTAGATAATAGGTTCCGAGCGATCGAAAACTGGTTTGCACGCCGGGTCATGCGTCCTTTAGCATGTAAAGTCCTCACGGTCCTCATTGCGATGATCCTTGTCGGCGTTGGGCATACTGATTCGAGCGCTCAATCTGACCAAGAAACATTAAGCTATAGATTTGCCAAGGGGGATAAGGCCAGATACAGGCTGAAAATCCGTCAGCACTACAAGTCACGTGGTCAAGGCGCAGCCGAGAACCAGTTCAAGCGTACGTTTGTCTACCGCCAGAAAGTTCAGCGTCTCCGGAAAGGCGGAAAAGCATCGCTGGACGTTGACGTCCTGGAGTACAGAGTCACGTTCGGAAAAGGTGAAAACGCGCTCGAATTGGACTCACGCAATAGACACGATCTCGCACTTATCGAAAGCTCTGACGATCCAGTGCTGCGCCACTTTGCAGCAATCTTGACTTCCAAGGTCAAAATGACGGTTCAGCCGGACGGTCAAGTGCCACTTTTCCGACTGAGCAAGCTGGCTGCGCGTTTTAACAACACGGAGACCAGAAATGAAGTCAACAAGTTGATTGAGCAAATTAAGTGGCACGCATTTCTGTCGGTCCCCGGCACGCCAATTAAAGACACTAAAAGCTGGCGCACTAACGTTCCGATTTCTTTTGCCAGCAACTTCCTTTTCGCCGGGGAGGTGTGGCCTGTTGAGGCCACCCTAAAACTGGACCGGATCGAGGGAACAGGTGCTAATCGGATGGCCCATTACAAAGTGCAATCATTTGACAAACGTAATCTTCTGAGTATGGCGGAAGGTTCTTTAGCGGGCGGACAAGTGGACTCCAGAATCACCAAGCTAGACGGAACGCTCAGTTTCGCAGTGGCCAAAGGCTATATCCAAAGTTACCAATTTAGGATTCAAACTCATACAGTCGTGAAAATAAATGGAAGTCTCTTTTTCGAACATAAAATGGATGAAGAAATCTCGCTGGCGCGTCTCGCAGAGCCAGTTGACGAGAAGCGGCTAGCCAAGGAGGAGGAAGAAAGGCGCCTAGCGGAGGAGGCGAAAGCCAAGCTCAAGGCGGAGGAAGAAGCTGAGGCCAAACGGCTGGCCAAGGAGGAGGAAGAAAGGCGCCTAGCGGAGGAGGCGAAAGCCAAGCTCAAGGCGGAGGAAGAAGCTGAGGCCAAACGGCTGGCCAAGGAGGAGGAAGAAAAGCGCCTAGCGGAGGAGGCGAAGCCAAGCTCAAGGCGGAGGAAGAAGCTGAGGCCAAACGGCTGGCCAAGGAGGAGGAAGAAAAGCGCCTAGCGGAGGAGGCGAAAGCCAAGCTCAAGGCGGAGGAAGAAGCTGAGGCCAAACGGCTGGCCAAGAAGGAGGAAGAAAGGCGCCTAACGGAGGAGGCGAAAGCCAAGCTCAAGGCGGAGGAAGAAGCTGAGGCCAAACGGCTGGCCAAGGAGGAGGAAGAAAAGCGCCTAGCGGAGGAGGCGAAAGCCAAGCTCAAGGCGGAGGAAGAGGCTGAGGCCAAACGGCTTGCAGAAGAAGCCGGGGCCAAGTGGATCAACCGTGAAGGCCCATACGATACCGGACTACGAGACCTGCCGACGATCGATGGCATTGCGCTTGGCGAAGTACATGATGAAGCCCTTCTCAAGCGCAAATTTTCCATGCGCTGCTCTCCCAGCTCCACATATGAAGCTATGAGATGGTGTTCGGGAAACAAGCGCGAACGCACGAAACGGGGCTCGTTTACAATCCAAAGCAGCGCTCTGATCGATGAGAAAGACGTCGTACGCTACCTCAACAAGCAATACACACCGGCCTTCTTTTCGCGGGGTGAGATGAAGCACGACATCGGTGTCATCTCTCTCTTGAAAAGTAACGAGCCCGTCGTCTTCTCCACCCGAACACCTGATGGAAAGCACCTAGCGAAACTAGCCGTCTGGGGCAGACTCGAACTCGTTAAGCTAGACGAGCCGGATTACGAGAAACTCCGCAAAGGTCGCTCCCTCAAAAAAGGTGTACTTGTCGATCACATAAACAATTTCACGAGGGCCGCAAGTCAAGGTGTGCCAGTTTACTCGATGCCCGCAGGCAAAGCCTACGTTTGGATCGGACGCCACAATAGGCGCGGCAAGGGCTCGCTCAGGTTCTTTCTCATAGATGCCGATTACCTAGCTGGACAACTGGCCGGCAGATCAACTCGCGTTGCAACTGGGGAAAGGAGTGCGAAACCACATACCAAGCTCAAGGCGGAGGAAGAAAAGCAGAGTCAAATTTCGTTTTTCGTCGAACTGAACAAGCTCGAAACCTCTAACGAGGATTGTCGAGCATACTTTGTTATATCGAATACCTTAGACAGCGCTTGCGACGCTTTTAAGCTGGATGTGGTCGTATTCAATACGGATGGGACCATTGAAAACCGTTTCGCATTTGACCTATCGCCAATGAGTCCCTCGAAGCGCTCGGTCAAAGTTTTTGACCTGCCTAATATGAGGTGCGAGGGCATTGGCAGCATACTTATCAATGACGTCATTGAATGCAGCGCACAGGATCGACTCGGTGGAGACTGCCTCGCCCGTTTGAAGGTGAATTCATTATGCAAAGTTGAGCTTCGAAAATAAATTTATGGCATGTCTAGGTTAGCGAAGGTTGGCTTGCAAGCGTAAACGCCTGCTCGAAACGTCCGACAATTTATTTTGGCAAGGTCTATTTCTCCAACTAAGAATAATTACTTTCGCCACAGATAGGAGTCTCTTCAAACGAAATGATCCTCAAACTAAAGCGCAATAATTTTCATAGGTGCGCTGAAGCTCACCGGCGCACAGCGCCAAATCAGGGAGGCCCTCACCCGATGCAAATGCCCCTCGTCAGGATTGCCACCTGCGGCGGACTCGCATGCGCACTCGCGATCCTCACGCTGCCGTCTTACGTCAAGGCGCAGAGCGAGTTCATCAAGTGGCAGACTGAGAACATCCGTCGGAACCTAGCGCGCGAGAAAGCACGCATCGCCCCCCTCAAGAAGGCGATCCGGTTGTCTGAACAAGCGAGCAGAAGCCGCGAACGCGAGGCACAGAATATGGCTGTCCGCGCCAATACGGCCTATCTCTCCGCACAAGCGATTGACCATCTAACGCCAACGGACAGGGATTTCTTCGAGAAGGCGGCTGGGAAGACAGTTGATTATTTGTCTGAGGAATTGAAGCGCCGGGCGAAGACCGTGCTTACTGGGAGCGCGGCGAAGGCTGCCACAAGTTTCTCGGCTGCCGGCCCGGCCGGTATGGTAGCGCTTGAGGCTCTCGGCCACGTCGGAAAGGTCGTCGATTACCGCTCATCCATGGCCTATTTCCACGAACTCAAACGAATCCAAACCACGCATGAAGCGTTCGGCGTCAGCGCGGCTTCGCTCGCCGCCGACAGGCGCGCGGAGTTGGTAGAAAGCAAAGCTCGCATCGCTGCCCTCGAGCGGGCTCTAGAGCAAGGGGAGGCGAACACGGGCGAGATCAAGTCGCCCAAGGGTGTCCGCATACACTTCGATGACAACATTTTAGCCCGCGCGCTAGGCCGAGTCGGCGACAAGACCACGGACGCAGACTTCACCAAGATCCGCCAAGCACTTTACGCCGGCGCGAGCCCGGATCAAATAGGGGCAGTCTATCGCGCGGCCACTAATAACGAGAAGGCGCGTTTCATCCGAGAAACGAAGAAGACCATCACCGTCAGGGACGCCGTGCTTGTTTCACTCAACGCTGTCGCACGAAATGCCGGCAATTTTAGCGCCAAAGACGCAATCCAACTGGGCGGAGTAGCGCGAATATATGGCTTCGTCTTGGTGCCTGAAACCCGCGATGTAGTACTCATTGGCGGAGTCGAACGGGGCGTGCCACCAATCGGCCTGGACAATCTGGCTACGGCGCTCAAGACCGTCTGGAAAAACGGGGTCGTGCCAACAGTATCCCTCGAACCAGATCCCCAAAGCGAATTTACGCCGCAGCGGGTGCGCGTGACTGGCGTTCCCAAAAACTCGCGGTTTGCCCGTATTATGCTTGACGCAGATTACCTTTATAAGCGGATCACCATAGGCGATCCGACCCTTAGCCCTAAGTTCCCAAGTTTGCGCTGGCCGGTGAGAGACGCCTGGGAGCGCGGCTGGCTTAGCCCCGAGCAGCCCGACGTCGGCGAAATACAAATTTCTTCGGACGAGAATGTCGTGTTGTTTGAAACGAGTGTGCGCGCTCTGAGTGAGGACATGCAATGGACTGGCCGGCTCTTAACTGGCACTGGCCGAACCGATCCAGCCACGGAAAAAATAACCGAGTCAATCACGAAGAGGTACCGAGAACTCGAGCGCCATTGGCCGGTCTTTCGACAGCTGCATGGTCTTTTCGACCTAGTCATGCTTTCGAAGCTCCTCAGTCAGCTCAGAATTGATGCGCAAGTTCTGGCGAAGCTGTCCGAGCTTCCTCATACGACCCACCATGTGCCGGACTCCTACCCGACTATTAATTTCGTGTTTCAGGATCAGGGAAAGATCTGGCAGTCGTACGGCGGCGTCGACACCAATTTCTATGCGGGTTATCGGCATCGCCTACATTACGATACGGAAACAATGGCGCAGCTGCGCAAGAAGGCTGTAGCTCTTTCGCGTTCGGACCGGATTGCGGCGCTGGCCAAGGACATAACACTTACGCTGGTCGTTCCCAGCGGTAGGGCGAGGTATTTCGCGGAAGGTATGGAAACGCTTGCAAACGGCCAGTACGGCACGGCCGACGGGTGGTTCACTCGCGTCATTAACGAAGATCCTTTTTTCAGCGAGGCCTACGTGCAGCGCGCCCAAGCCCGATACAATCTCGGAAAGCTGCGGGAAGCAGCATCCGATTTGGATCGCGCGAACGAACTGCTCCCGGGCGAAACGATGCTGCAAGTCATGCGCCACGTCCTGCTAATCGAGATGGGTCAGAAGCCAAGTCAAATCACAATGGATGCTCACACCAAACGGGAGCTGTCTAACCTGATGCTACGTCAAGCCAAGTTTGAGTTCCGGAATGGTGATCGGGATGCGTCCCTAAGAACCCTGAACTTGGCCCTCAAATTTAATTCCAAGGACGCCGACTCCTCTGCGCTTCGCGCGTCTGTGAGGCTTAGTCTTGGCGACACTCAAGGAGCGTTTGACGACGCAGGCGTGGCGATCGAGTTGGAGCCCGATTTTGCCCAACCATACACCACTCGCGGGATAGCCTCTCTCGCCCTCGGCTCTAAGGACGAGGACTTTTATGATGACGCCTTTGATGACTTCAGCATGGCAATAGAGCTGCAGCCGGAGGTTCCGGAATGGTGGTTCAACCGCGCGAAGGTATATCAGGTGTGGGGAAATCGTATAGAAGCATCCTCTGACATGTACAAAGGCTACCAGGTGGCAGTTGACAGATACACCAAGCTGATCCAGGACCAGCCTGACAATGCGCTGCTATACGTGCAGCGCGGGCAAAAAAAGATGGATATCGGAAAGATGAAAGGTGCTGTCGAGGACTTTACGTCGGCGATCGATAAAAATCCGAACATGGCATTGGCCTATGCCGAAAGAGCACACGCACTTCATTCCCGCGACCGCTACCAAAAAGCGGTTGCGGACGGTTCGAAAGCAATAGAGCTTGATCCAAAACTTGCACGCGGTTATACGGCGCGCTGCGCGGCACTTCATAAGCTAGGACGAAACGATACAGCACTGAGCGACTGCAATGCGGCAATCCGGATAGATCCCAATCTTGGCTACGCTTACCTAATTCGCGGGCTAATCCGCCAAGCGAAGGGCGACAGGATGGGTGCAATTCGGGATTGGAAAGAAGCGCAGCGTGTTGACCCAGCCGAGTCGGGACTGTACCAGCAGCTCATCGATAGTGCGCAGTGACGATAACTGATCGAGACAGGCGCCATCTGGACACTGCTGGCGTCCCCCGTCAGCCCGGTCCCAACGCCCCGAAGAGCGGGAGAGCTCTCGACGAAATCACCCCGAACGGTGCAGGATACCTTGATCTTTCCCAACGGCGCACTCGCTTGATTTATTCGAGTTATGGCGATCTGCCCCTTATTCTCACACCAACCGAACCTCCTAATGCGTCAACGCCAACGCGCCCAGTTCAAAGACCGGCGTCGCATACCGTTCGCATTCCCAAAGCCGTCGCCTAGGAGCGCCCAAAATGAATCGCACAGCCTTGATAGCATTAGTGATGCTGACCAGCCTCGGATCGCTCCCGGTCCAAGCTCGTGATACACGAATCGATGCAAAAGACTTTTCTCAGAAGTGCAGCAAACCATTCTCTAGCAGACCAAACGATGCGATTGATTACGCATACTGTGTTGGCTACCTATCTGGAGTGGTCGAGTCGGTAAGAGCGGAAGCTGCCCGTGCATCGCCGATGCCCAAGATTTGCCTCCCGGACACAGTCGACGTTGATCATCTGGCTTTTCAGATACATCAGCAGGTGACGGCGAATCCCAAGATTCACGATGAGCCCACTGTTTCGGTCGTCACCCGCTTCTTAGAAAAGACTTTTCCATGTCCCTAGTTAGCGGGACAAGCTCCAGGCATCCCTCTAGCGCCGTCTTGATCAGTTTTTGGTTTTTCGCTTCAGTTCGTGGTTTCGAGGTCTTGTGAAGCGAAAGCTTCCAATCCAGCCCCTCTCGAACACTTAGTCGAGCCTCAGCTTGTCCGCCGCTTTTTTCACCTTGCCACTGGGGTCGCCCGCTAGCTTCTCATGCACCAGATCCGGCCTCAACAATTGGTCATAAGCCTTTTTCCCACTAAGAACCTCCACGCCCCGAACCACATTTAGCATGTCTGCACCATTATCCGACGCCACGAAAAACCCCTCAGGCACAATTGTGAGCCACTCGCCCTTATCTGTGGCGAGACTTTTTGCCAATAACTCGCCGGTTTTGGGATTCCATATGATCATCGCATACATACCCCCGGACACGATCTGGGCACCGTTGGGGGAGAAGGCCACGGACTCCACAGCCGAATAATGCCCTTTGAAGGTGAGAAGAAGCTGACCCGAGGCGACATCCCATAGCTTTAATGTCGTATCTCGACTGCCCGATAGGACGTGCGCGCCATCGGGCGAAAAGGCGATAGAATTCACGGCTGACGCATGCCCCTCAAAGGAGCGCAGAAGTCGGCCTGTGGCCGCATCCCAGAGCCTTAGTGTCTTGTCCTTGCTTCCCGATAGAACCTGCTTGCCACTGGGGGAAAATGCGACGGTATAGACCTCCAACGCATGCCCTTCAAACGAGCGCAGCAGACGACCTGAAGCCGCATCCCAGAGATTTACCATGTGATCCACCCCGCTCGAAAGAATATGCCTGCTGTCAGGGGAAAAGACGACCGCGGTCACCGGACGCGAGTGCGCTTCGAATGACTGCAGGAGGCGCCCGGTAGCCTTCTCCCACACATTCAGCATGCCATCCCATGTCCCTATGGCGATCCTTGTACCGTCTGGAGAAAAGGCGGCAGAATATATCTGCGATGTATGCCCCTCAAAAGAGCGCAGCAGGCGTCTCGAAGCAACGTCCCAAAGCTTGAGCGTCTCGTCCCAACCCGCAGACAGGATCTGCCTGCCGTCAGGCGAGAAAGCAATCGACATCACTCCCCAAGAATGCTCTTCGAGCGATTGCCACAGTCGGCCCGTGACTGTGTCCCAAAGCTTCAGCGCGCCGACTCGGCGACGGGAAAGATACCCCGCTGCGACTCGGTTTCCGTCGGGCGAATAGACAGCGGAACTGACCGCAACCGAATCTCCCTTAAAGATATGGAGCAGACGACCGGACGCCGTGTCCCTGAGCTTGAAAGATGGGTCTCTCTGCCTCCCCGAAACGATCTGCCTGCCATCCGGGGAAAACGCAAGGTATTCCACGCGTGCTACATGCCTTCCAATCGGCCATGCCTGCAGAACACGACCTGAGGCAATATCCCAGAGCTTAATCGTGATCCACCCTCCTGAAACGGCCTGCGTGCCGTCGGGCGAGAAGGCAACGGTCGCCACGTCCGACCCACGACCTCCAAACGAATGCAGAAGGCGACCCGAGACAGCATCCCACACTTTGATCCTGTTATCCCAGCCCCCCGACATGATCTTCGAGCCGTCGGGCGTGAAGGCGATGGTCTCCACAGCATCAGAATGTCCCTTCAAGGTGCGCAGCAGACGGCCGGTGGCAGCGTCCCAGAGATTGATCTTGTTCTCTTGGCCGCCCGATACGATCTGCCTGCCGTCCGGGGAAAAGGTAACGGAGTAAACGGGAGATGCATGCCCCTCGAAGGTCCGTAGCAAACGGCCCGATGCAGCGTCCCACAGCTTGACCTTATGATCCCAGCCTCCCGATACGATCTGCGTGCCATCAGGTGAGAAACCAACAGATTTCACGGTCGACGATCCCCCGTGTTCTGAGGAGTGCACTAGATGCCCGTCCCACATTCGCAGGAGTTGGCCCGAGGTAGCGTCCCACAGCTTGATCTTGTCGTCCCGGCCGCCTGATACGATCTGATCGCCATCAGGGGAGAAGGCCACAGTCTCCACTGACGAAGCATGCGCCTCCAAGGTGCGCAGCAGACGTCCGGTGGCAGTGTCCCAAAGCTTTAAGGATTTGTCATTGCTCGCCGATGCGATTTGACGTCCGTCCGGTGAGAACGCGACCGCATTCACAGATTTCGAATGACCAATCTGCAGGGTGAGCCGGGTCTGACTTTTCTTGGAATTGAGGCCCTCTGCAGAGCGTTCGCCGATTTCCTGACTGTTACTCTGCGCTGCCAATGTAACGCTGACAGCGAGTCCAAGTAATGCCATCCACCGCACGGTCCAGTTGCTCTCAAACGACTGCGTCGAACGCGGCCTAAGCTTTTGTCTGACATGCATTGAAGTCAACTGAGCGGCTTCTTGTGCTAGCCCCTTGAACGCGATGAAAACGAGAGACTATCATTCCTAGCGAAACTGGCCCCTGCGTGCATTGATGCTTCTCAAACAGTGGCGGCGTTCACGTAGTCAGCTCGACTGCTGAATATTCCCTTCAGGGGCGATGCTCGCGCACATACAAAACGGGGTACCAAAGGACGAGTGAGCTCTTTGTGATGGAAGTCCGGAATGCGAAGCGCGGATTGCAGAATGGACCGAAAGCCGCCGTTGGCCACGTCTACCTTGTAGGGGCCGCAGTTATGTGTGTCTTGTTTGGCATGTCGAACGCGGTCTGTGCCTGTGCCTGCTGTGCTGATCCGGGAATGCGCATCGAGTCAGCCAAAGACATGAATGAATTCGAACGTGGCGAGATTGGGCGTCTGCTCTTTGATGAAACAGCCCAACTTTTCACAACAGCAGCGTTTCCCGAAGACATCGAAGGTATCCTCGCTCCGTCTGTGGGCCCCTATCGTATTCGTCGCGGGATCGAGCCGACTATCTGGACTTTCAAACTTGTTGACAGCTCGGGGAGCGAGGGGACAATCGTCTTTCCGTTGCCTCTGCGGCTCGTGCGCTTCGAAGTTGATCCTCGCAATGATCGAGCAAGATCAGCGGGAGGTGGTCCGAGCCTCTACAAGGAGTGGCGGCTTGAGACCACTGCAGGACTGACCGGCATCGTTGGACGGGATCACAATCAGGCCCAGGCGACTTTAATTTTTCATGGTCGTGGAAATGGATGCACCCGAGCTGAAGATTTCACGCACTGGACGCTCATCATCTTTGGTCCGGGTGTTCGCTTTACCCTGCTAGGCAAACTGGCGCAGCTAGAGTAATCAAGCGCCGCCATCGCCGCCTAAGTAGGTAGGCAGGTGGTCGCCTCTGTCACTTTGAGATTTTAACTTTGCTCCGCGAACTCACCTTCAAGCGCGCGAAGCAATCCTGATGAGCTCGCCCCGCCGAGCGACATTCCATGACGTCATTGACGAGGAAGCTGCCGATGTCTTCGCACTTCGGATCATTCAGATCGAATAGCTTAACGGTGCGTTTTAACGCAGGCATGGGGGCTAGGTTGAATTCGAATCGACGTCCAATGATCCCATCTGTCTTGAACATCACCAGATCAAGCTTGAAGGCATCGTAGGTTGTGCTCGATGTATTCGAGATCAGGATGTAGACCCGGCAGCCCTTCTCATAGGGTTCTAGCTTGTTCAGTTCGACCGTGATGGCGGCTTGATCTTGCGCCGCTTTGTCGTCGTCGGCCACTGCGCGCTCGTCGCGGCCGTTTCTGGCTACCGTGGAATCCTGTATCTCGGCTTGATCTTGCTGCGCTTCGTCCTTGTCCGCAACGTCGCGACCACTTTTTGCAAGCGCGTCTTCCCGTCTGGCATGGGCCACGGCAAGGTTCGGATCGAGGGCGATGGCTCGATCGTAATCGGCGATTGCTTTGTCATACTGGCCCTTATCAGCATAGGCGCTACCGCGGTTGACATATGCCGCTGCCAACTTCGGGCTAAGCGCAATAGCTTTGTCGAAGTCGGAGATGGCGCGGTCAAGCTCACCCCGACCGTAGTATACGATGCCGCGGTTATAGTAGGGGCCGGTAAGTTTTGGGTCTAACGCGATAGCTTTGTCGAAGTCAGCTATGGCGCGCTCGACCTCTCCCCCTTTCCTGGCGTATGCGATACCCCGGTTATGGTAGGCTTTTGCATCATTCGGGTTGAGCTCAATGGCCTTGTCGTAGTCGGCAACGGCGCGGTCAGGTTCGCCCTTCTTAGTGTAGGCGATGCCCCGGTAATGGTAGGCCATGGTATCATTCGGATTGAGCTTGATGGCTTGATCGTAATCGACGATAGCTTTATCGAACTCACGTTTCTTAGAGTGGGAAATGCCCCGATTGAGATAGGCTGTGGCATATTCCGGATCGAGCTTGATAGCTTCACCGTATTCCACAAGGGCGCGGTCAAGGTCACCTTTCCTATGGTGACCTAGGCCTCTCGTAAAATGCATGAGCGCCCTTAGTGATGATGTTTCCCCTCCCTTGTTCTGGCTGATCTGGGCGACGCTGATTTCTGCGTATTTTGGGCTGCTTCCTTCAGCGATTGCAGCCCATGGCCCGCCTTGCGCCACAAAACATGTCACCAGGATGATGCGTAGCATTCGAAGGAAATACTCCTCGCAAAACCCGAAGCTCTGGAGCGTGACCATCATGAAGACTCGTCGCGCAACCTACCATGATCAAGCCGAGGACTGAGCTATGCTCACACGTCCCAGAGACGTTGTCCTACTTTCTAGTGATCAGTTTCTGCGCCGCATCGTCGTTTAACTTCATCGTTCCAAACAGCTAGCACAGTCGCGCAAAAAATGCCCTTGACACGTATCAAGGCCTCCTTGTCTCCTACTTCTTGCGCGTCTCTTATAGTTCATTCAGTGACGATCCGGGCCCCGATCCTGATGTCGCCCTCGGCTGTCGCGACGAAGCGCCAAGTTATCGTCGCCGTTTGCTGCGGTTTCACCTCAATCACTCGCCTTGCCGGGCCGCGCAGCGTCGCCTCTCCGGCGCGAACCCTTGCCTCTACCGTCACGTAGGTGGAAATGAACTGCCGATTGCTGCGGAGCGTGACGACAAACGCGTTCTCTTCGTCGACGACAACATCTTGTTCGTAATCCGTGTTTATAATTTTGACGGGCGCGACGGGATCGGGCAGCGGATCCGGTAAGGGGGGCGGGCGCGGGATCATGCGTGCCTGGATCACAGCATCTACGGCTTCCTCAGCCCAGAACTCGAACACGCCGCTCAAAGCACGTTCTCCGGACCTGCGAAGGTCGTCCCGAAACTCTTTCGCACGCTCGATATGAGACTCGATCTGACGAATAGCGTTATCCAGATTCAGCTTACTAGCATACGCAGTGGGGTAATTGCTCCTATAATTAGATATTTGCATCGTCCGAAAGCGCGATGGTGGTTCGGTCATGATCCGATCATAATCAGTCAACATGGGATCGACCAGTTGTTGGTGTCGCTCCACCTGCCTTTGAAAGCCGGAGACCTGAAGTCTCAATGTCGGTAGATATCTCCTAGCGTCTTCTATAAGAGCCTCTCTATCAGCGGTCTGGGTTGAGGCCTCCTTAGCGAGCATCACCCAGCCAAACCCGAAGGCCAAGCAGATGATGACGTACCTGGTCAGACGCTGAATGAGATCGTTCTCAACCCTTTTTTCTGCTGACGCTTTCATAGCGACTTCCTTCCTCTTTCTTTGAGATTGGAAGAGCTGACTAGTCGCGAGTACCGTCGGATATTTTTATTAAATCGTATGAAATAGTGTGTTCGCGCCAGGGTGTTGTCGTGGTGAGTTGCATAGTTGCTCGGCCATTATCGATAGTGATTTTATATCGGAAGCTATTGCGCCCAAGACTGCACTCGGCATTTACAACATTGTCCGTTTGCTGCCAAGAACCAGAACAAGATGCTACGGCAAACGTTCCACCAGGTTCGAAGCGTATTATAGTTTGATTGGCAGCTCGCCACGTCGTTCCCGCGACGCTCATGTCGGACGGTTCTTGTTCAACAGGCGCGCCGGTCACGGGAGGAACGTCTGGCTTGAAGTCGTTGGGTTTCCCCGTCACCTCGGTCTGCTCGTACATGTCCTGATACTTCTTGAGCTGCTCTTCGAAAGGATCCTTGGAGGTTTCGGGGCGGACCATCTCAGGTAACGGTAGAGTTTCGAAGCCTTCCAGGATTTCATTGAGCCGTTCTGCGCGGCGGTAAACGGGCCCGAGTTTCAAATCGAGCTGCGAAAGTGGGTTGGGTATTGGAGCAGTAGCAGGAGATGTCTCGGTTAAAGCGGACTCTTGCGCAGCCTGCAGCTCTTCCGTCTGGCGAAGACGTCTTTTGGCTTCAGTGGCCGCGATGGTTGCTTCGCTGACGCGGCGGGCGGCCTCCTGTTTGTCTTTGCGCAAGCGTGCGATAACTTCAGGGGAAGGTGGGGCCTCGCCGATTTTCGGCCGCTCAGCGTCCGCCAACTTTTGCTCGGCGGCTTTGTAAGCGTCGTACTTCTCATGCAGCTCTTTCTTTGTCTTAACGACTTTTGCCTTGGCGGTGGCCTTCCTATTCACGAAGCCCTCCTCATCAGTTTCCAGGGCACCGCGGCTCTCTTGCGCAGCCGCTATCGTCGGGCCGAGCCAATCCGGGGCCTCGAAGCTCGTCAGACCGACCAGGGCGATAAGAAAGAAAACGGCGATCTGCCGGTATTTGTATAGATCTATCATCGGAGCTCAAAACGGTAGTGCACTGTCAGGACCGTGTCCGCGTGACGATGATGAAGTCTCGACGCAACCTATCCAGGCGGTGGTTCCTCCAAGACGTTCACGAGGGTCTCTAAAACAGAGTCGAAGCTTGGAAGGCTGTCGTAACTCTTCACAACGTGGGACTGTCCGGCGACGACGCGTTTCAAGAAGAACAGCCGTTCTCCCGGCACGGGCTCATCGCTGGCCAGAGCATAACTGCCCACATAGAGACTCCGCTGCGGAGAGGAGGCATAAGGCTTTGGTTGGCGAGAAAAGACGGCAAAGTGAATGTGTTCAAGCGCACCCCGATGACCTTCGAGGTCCTTGGCGCTTTTCGGCTGATCTCCGTTGAAGTAGATGGCGACGTCGTAGGGCGAGCGGTCCCGTGGGCCGGCTTTGTAGGTGCCTAGATAATTCCAGTTCCACGCCCGTCTCGCCTGCAGGGCCTTCTTGACATTTTCTCTAACGAGTTGGGTGCCTGCATACTCTGCCCACCGCGCGGCGAGAGGCGTAATGCCTTGCCGCAAGGCAACGAGCGCTTCGAACTCTCCACGCATGATGGTGTAGCCTTTTTTGCCGGGATTTGGATTAAATCTGCTGGCAAAGGCCAGGAGTTCCTGCTCGCTTGGCTCGCTGGCGTACTCGCTAATGAGGAGCGGCTGGGCGTCCAGGTCGTAGAAATAAAGACTGTAAGTGCTCTTGTTTCCTTTGGCGGGAGGGCTCTCGAGAATCAAGGCTCCAGCTGTCTCTTCTGCCTTACGATCGTAATACGTTACGACGTGTTTTTGAGAGGCCTTCGCATCACCGCGCCAAAGCGTTAGTAAAAAATTGTCATGGCGGGGATGCGCGTGCGAAGGCCGCGCTGTAAAGGTCCCGTTGGACTCGGCCATCAGTTCCAGGACTTTTAACGCAGAAGCATCGCGAAAGTATTTACGGGCTTGGCCGACCAACGATGCAAGGCGCGGATGAATGTTTGCTTTAGCATAAACCAGGGCAGTCATCAGGAAGAAGTCGAACA